>NZ_CP108292.1:4397500-4405000 GCF_045160505.1 Streptomyces sp. NBC_00029 | reverse complement strand
TCCGGCGTAGAGGGTAAGACCCCCGTAGACGAAACATCAGCGGCTTGCTTAAGAATCTCCCAAGTAGCACGGGGCCCGAGAAATCCCGTGTGAATCTGGCGGGACCACCCGCTAAGCCTAAATATTCCCTGGTGACCGATAGCGGATAGTACCGTGAGGGAATGGTGAAAAGTACCGCGGGAGCGGAGTGAAATAGTACCTGAAACCGTGTGCCTACAAGCCGTGGGAGCGTCGCTCATTGGGTTTACCCAATGGGTCGTGACTGCGTGCCTTTTGAAGAATGAGCCTGCGAGTTAGCGGTGTGTAGCGAGGTTAACCCGTGTGGGGAAGCCGTAGCGAAAGCGAGTCCGAATAGGGCGATTGAGTTGCACGCTCTAGACCCGAAGCGGAGTGATCTAGCCATGGGCAGGTTGAAGCGGAGGTAAGACTTCGTGGAGGACCGAACCCACCAGGGTTGAAAACCTGGGGGATGACCTGTGGTTAGGGGTGAAAGGCCAATCAAACTCCGTGATAGCTGGTTCTCCCCGAAATGCATTTAGGTGCAGCGTCGTGTGTTTCTTGCCGGAGGTAGAGCACTGGATAGGCGATGGGCCCTACCGGGTTACTGACCTTAGCCAAACTCCGAATGCCGGTAAGTGAGAGCACGGCAGTGAGACTGTGGGGGATAAGCTCCATGGTCGAGAGGGAAACAGCCCAGAGCATCGACTAAGGCCCCTAAGCGTACGCTAAGTGGGAAAGGATGTGGAGTCGCAGAGACAACCAGGAGGTTGGCTTAGAAGCAGCCACCCTTGAAAGAGTGCGTAATAGCTCACTGGTCAAGTGATTCCGCGCCGACAATGTAGCGGGGCTCAAGCGTACCGCCGAAGTCGTGTCATTGCAGCAATAGGGCCAACGCCCGCTGTGATGGGTAGGGGAGCGTCGTGTGCCGGGTGAAGCAGCAGCGGAAGCTAGTTGTGGACGGTTCACGAGTGAGAATGCAGGCATGAGTAGCGATACACACGTGAGAAACGTGTGCGCCGATTGACTAAGGGTTCCTGGGTCAAGCTGATCTGCCCAGGGTAAGTCGGGACCTAAGGCGAGGCCGACAGGCGTAGTCGATGGACAACCGGTTGATATTCCGGTACCCGCTTTGAAACGCCCAATATCGAATCCTCTAATGCTAAAGCCGTGAAGCCGTTCCGGACCCTTCGGGGAAAGGAAAGTGGTGGAGCCGCTGACCCAAGGTGGTAGTAGGTAAGCGATGGGGTGACGCAGGAAGGTAGTCCAGCCCGGGCGGTGGTAGTCCCGGGGTAAGGGTGTAGGCCGAGGGGTAGGCAAATCCGTCCCTCATTAAGGCTGAGACCTGATGCCGAGCCGATTGTGGTGAAGTGGATGATCCTATGCTGTCGAGAAAAGCCTCTAGCGAGTTTCATGGCGGCCCGTACCCTAAACCGACTCAGGTGGTCAGGTAGAGAATACCGAGGCGTTCGGGTGAACTATGGTTAAGGAACTCGGCAAAATGCCCCCGTAACTTCGGGAGAAGGGGGCCATCACTGGTGATCGGACTTGCTCCGTGAGCTGGGGGTGGCCGCAGAGACCAGCGAGAAGCGACTGTTTACTAAAAACACAGGTCCGTGCGAAGCCGTAAGGCGATGTATACGGACTGACGCCTGCCCGGTGCTGGAACGTTAAGGGGACCGGTTAGTGACCTTTCGGGGTTGCGAAGCTGAGAACTTAAGCGCCAGTAAACGGCGGTGGTAACTATAACCATCCTAAGGTAGCGAAATTCCTTGTCGGGTAAGTTCCGACCTGCACGAATGGCGTAACGACTTCTCGACTGTCTCAACCATAGGCCCGGTGAAATTGCACTACGAGTAAAGATGCTCGTTTCGCGCAGCAGGACGGAAAGACCCCGGGACCTTTACTACAGTTTGATATTGGTGTTCGGTTCGGCTTGTGTAGGATAGGTGGGAGACTTTGAAGCAGCCACGCCAGTGGTTGTGGAGTCGCCGTTGAAATACCACTCTGGTCGTGCTGGATGTCTAACCTCGGTCCGTGATCCGGATCAGGGACAGTGTCTGATGGGTAGTTTAACTGGGGCGGTTGCCTCCCAAAGGGTAACGGAGGCGCCCAAAGGTTCCCTCAGCCTGGTTGGCAATCAGGTGTTGAGTGTAAGTGCACAAGGGAGCTTGACTGTGAGACCGACGGGTCGAGCAGGGACGAAAGTCGGGACTAGTGATCCGGCGGTGGCTTGTGGAAGCGCCGTCGCTCAACGGATAAAAGGTACCCCGGGGATAACAGGCTGATCTTCCCCAAGAGTCCATATCGACGGGATGGTTTGGCACCTCGATGTCGGCTCGTCGCATCCTGGGGCTGGAGTCGGTCCCAAGGGTTGGGCTGTTCGCCCATTAAAGCGGTACGCGAGCTGGGTTTAGAACGTCGTGAGACAGTTCGGTCCCTATCCGCTGTGCGCGTAGGAATATTGAGAAGGGCTGTCCCTAGTACGAGAGGACCGGGACGGACGAACCTCTGGTGTGCCAGTTGTCCTGCCAAGGGCATGGCTGGTTGGCTACGTTCGGGAGGGATAACCGCTGAAAGCATCTAAGCGGGAAGCCTGCTTCAAGATGAGTATTCCCACCTCCTTGAGAGGGTAAGGCTCCCAGTAGACGACTGGGTTGATAGGCCAGATGTGGAAGCCCGGTAACGGGTGAAGCTGACTGGTACTAATAGGCCGAGGGCTTGTCCTCAGTTGCTCGCGTCCACTGTGTTAGTTCTGAAATAACGAACAGCTGTGAAAACACCAGCGTTCAAATTTCATAGTGTTTCGGTGGTCATAGCGTTAGGGAAACGCCCGGTTTACATTCCGAACCCGGAAGCTAAGCCTTTCAGCGCCGATGGTACTGCAGGGGGGACCCTGTGGGAGAGTAGGACGCCGCCGAACAATCATTGTGGGAAAGCCCCGCACCTTATGGTGCGGGGCTTTTCTGCGTTCAGGGGCAGTTTCTGCTGATGTGGGCGCGCAGCAGGTTCACCGCGAGGTGGTGACCGTAGACGGTCGCCTGCTCCATGGGCGTGCGACCGTTCGGAGCCTCGAGCCGAGGGTCGGCACCGAAAGCCAGCAGGACCGCGGTGGTGTGGACGGTCAGGGGTTCGCCGGTCTGCAGGGCGCCATCGCCTTCGGTGTCGATCGCGTGCGTCAGCAACGTCATGTTGCCGAAGACCTCATCGGGATCGGCCCCTTCGGCCAGCAGCCGGGCCAAGGTCTCGGCGTCCTGGTGTTCCACAGCCTGATGAGCAGTCGACCAGTAGTCACTCATCACGCCATCCAACAGCCGAGCCGGCGCCAGCTGCCAGTGATTACCGGCGCAGGCCCGTGTCGAGGGCGTAGTAGAGGGTGTCCAGGCGGCTGCGGCCAGGACTTCGGGCCGGCATCCGGCGCAGCAGTTCACGAACGGCCGGCGGGGCGTGTTCGATCGCCCAGCGGATCTCCTCGTCCCCGACGTCGGTGTCACCGCCGGCGGCGAGTTCATGGGCGAGTGCTTCGTACACGGCGGGCCCCAGTACGTGCTTCGACTGGTGCGGGGTGGCCAGCGGGTGGATGTACGGGGTCGCTGCTGCATGGCACGCGGCGCGGGCAGCAGCCGTGGCCGCCTGGTCGTCGACGTCGCGTGCGGCTGCTTGGGCCGCCCAGGCGAGGGAACGCAATTTCGCCGTCCGCTTCCCCTCGTCCACGTACGCCCGGATGCCCTCGATCGCTTCACGGGGCCGGGTGTCGGAGGGAGCCTTCGCCTCGAAGAGAGGGAGGGCGCGCTGGACGCAATCGGCGGCCCAGAGCCCGAGCAGCCGACGGTCTTCCTCGGTGATCGTCACTTCATCCATGCGCCCATCATGCGCGGTTGCGATGCACGGGCGGCGTACGGAGCTTCGAGGAGCCATGGTCGACCCGTGCATCCGAACTCCCATTGTGCTGGGTTTCGTTGAGTGCTGCTGGGCCGGGGCGATTGCGCCGGGCCCGGAGGCGGAAGGCTGGTCGCGCCTGCACGGTTGCCGTCCGCGCCCGCCTGAGGCGCCGGCTGTGGGGGAGAAGCACGGGCGAACCGATGCAGAGGCAAGGCGATGCAACGTACGAGGTGGCCAGCAGCACTCGGTTGTCCAGCGGCAGGCCTTTCGGGCCGGATTCGGCCCACGCCTTGTAGTCGTTCCTGCTGCCGGACACCGGTCGGCCGACGGCCACGACGAGGCGGGTGTCGGCGTCGATGACGAACTGGTGGTGGGTTGAGTACCGATGGTTCTTCGACTGCTCGGCCACCGAGTGATCGCGGGTGGGAGCGAGGGGCCCACGATGAGCACGGCACCCTTGCGACGCGAGGCCGGGGCTGCAGTGCCAGAAGTGGACCGAGGTGGTCGGTGATCCGACCGCCGGCCGGCTTGGAGATGTCGAAAGCAGAGCAAGTTGGCGCATCGTCATGTTCGTGCGCCAGTACGTCGTGACCAGCAGTGTCCTGTCTGCCAGCGGCAGGCTCCAGGGTCTGCCCCGGCGGGCGCTAGTCGCCGCAGATATTCGCGGCTGGGGCCGTAGCCGTAAGCCTTGTCTGCCGCCGGCTGTCGGGCTTCTTGCGGGGTCTTCCCGGCCCGATCCGGGGGATGCGCATCTTCTCCAACACCGGTGGGAAGTGTGTGCAGTCGTCTCGCTGGCCTGCGGTGACGATCGGGTCTGGTGTTCTGCCCATCAAGCCCCTTTCGAAGCGGACGTCGGTGCCGGGTCTGGTGGAGTCCACCGAGATGTCCCAGTCGGTCTCACCGGCCGCGTCGGCCGTCGCCTGCACCTGCTGGAGCGGCCGTTCCCCGGTGCCCTCGGCCGACCACAGGTGGTGGTGTTCGTCGATGGTCTTCCACGGTCCGAAACGTTCGGGGAGGTCGCGCCACTGAACCCCGGTTCGCACCGGGTGCAGAACCCCGTCGATCACCTGGCGGTGATCCCGCCACCTGCCACAACGCCCGCTGCTGACCGGCAGGAACAGCCGGAGCCGTTTCCACTCGGCATCACCCGGTCGGCACGACACCTTCGGGCCGGCCACCCTCTGGCCTGGAGAGGAGAACCCGGCGAGTTGGCGGGTCGATCTCCGTGACGATGACGGCGATCTTCTCTCCGACCTCGAAGTCTTCCACCGGACTCACCGCAGGGCGGCCGTGGACTTCTCGGAAGGGGACCAGCCCGGCAATCCCGTCCCCGAGGTCGACGAAGGTGCCGAAGGGAAGCACCTTCACAACCGTGCCGCGGAGTTCCTGGCCCACCACTGTGCGGTCGGCGAAAGCCTGGAGTGGGTCGGGCTCCAGTGCCTTCAAGGACAGTCTGGCCTCCGCGTTGTAGGTGTCGAACTGGAGGAACTCGCACGACACACGCCGGCCCACCTGAACGACGTCGGTGGGAGCGTCGATGTGCCGCCAGGACAGTTCGGGGATGACAATGAACCCGACACCGGGGAACAGCGGATGGGCAGGCCCGTCGTCCAAGGCCACGAAGACCCCGAACCGCTCGATCGCCGCGACGGTCCCGGACAGGATGTCGCCGCGCTGCAGGGACTCCAGGAACGCCCAGAGTTCCGGGCTCTCGGACTGCCAATCCATACCGCCACCCTGGCACACGACATCGTGGGACGACCGTGCCCTCGACGAGCCGAAGCCCCCGCCATGTCTGAGCAGCCCGGACCATGATCAGCCGGACAAAGTTCTGGGGACCACGTGCGCGCATTCACGTCGCAGCACCGGTCATTCGACTGCGGGTCGGGGGATCAGCGGTCTTCCCATTGGGCGCGGGCCAGCTCCGAGTTCGTCCGGACCAGGGCCCAGTGATCCTCAATCATGAACAGGGAGTACCGGCCCGTTGCGTCCAGGGCGTCGAAGACCCGGTGGGCCCAGGCGTCCGAGTCCGGCTGATTGGCAGTGACCCGCGCCGGGTGGGAGCGGTCCGGTTCGTCCAGGTCCGGCGGCACCGCGACCCAGACGCTCAGCCAGCGCTGGTAGTCCCTCCAGACGAAGGATGGGGACTGCCCACCGGCGTTGCCGGAGAAGCTCAGGCCGAAGGCTGCTTCGAGGTCGGTCCACAGGGTCTCCGCGAGGGTCAGCCCGGGGACCTGCGGCCCCCGGTGGCCGGCGTGGATGTTGTATTCGCTCAAGATGATCAGCCTCGGCCTCGGCCCGCGTCGAAGGTCTTGCCGTAGCAGTATCCGCTCGGCCGCACCTGGGTGGAGGCGCCCCATGCCCGGAAGTGTTCAAGAACGGCCCGACGGGCGCGTACGACCGGGCCGCAAATGCGATGACCTGCGATGACGAGCCATGGCACAGTCACCGCATGTCCAACGACATCGCCTATCCCGTCTTTCGCACCCCCGACCCTGTACTCGCCCTGAGTACGGCGCGCCGGCTCATGGAGTTCGGCCGCTGCGAGTACTCAGAGGTCTCCGCGGACGCAGAGCTCCCTTCCGTCGCCGAGGTGCAGCGGATGGCGAAGCAGCTGCCCGAGGGGTGGTGCCGGGGGCGCGAGGAGTACGGCGAATTCGACGGGGTGCCGTATGAGGACCAGCCCCCACTGGTCGTCGGCGTCCAGGGGCCTGGGCTGCCGGCCGACCTGGCCGCGTACGAAGGCCGACTGCCGGTGGAGTGGGAGATGTGGGACGTGCCGGTCGGCAGCATCGAGGACGCCTTCACGGCGGCGATCGGCTCGAACATGGGCCGGATCCGCTGGGAGAACCTGTCCTGGCCGGATGCGCCCGATGTGGGGCTCTACGGGGAGTTCAAGCACGCCGGGGTGTCGCTCCTTCTCAACCTGAGCACGCGCGAATTCGACGAACCGGCCGACGACCACACCGTCCTCGTCCACGTCCGCAGCGCCATCGTCAACGGCCGCCAGAGGCGGGAGCCGTACGTGCACTGGCTCGCAGAGCAGATGGGACTCTCGGTCATCGGGCCCGAGCAGCGGTGCTGAGCCTCCACGACTTGTCGTTGCCGACGCCGGTTCTGGCGAAGCGGAGAGTCCAGGGGCTGATCACTGGCTCTCGCCCGGTCCGGTGGTCCAGCACAGATCGATGTGCCTGCAGCCCGGCCCGGATCGATGTGGTCGAAGACCAGGACTTGGGCGACAGCGCGATGCCGGCCAACGTACGCGGCGACACGGATGCCGGGTTGGACCCTCGAGGGCGAGCGGGTCGCCAGCGTGAGCTCCTGGTGCCGCCGCAGGGCAGGCGCCGGCAGTGCTGCTCCGGTGGCACCGCTCGTCGCCGACAACGTGGCGAGGCGGGAGGTCTTGGGCCGTCGCGGTGACCGGGTCGGTGGGCGCCCAGCACGGGCAGGCATCGTGTGGTCGTGGCACCCACACCGGTCCCCCGCAGCCGCTGCCCCGGCCGTTTTGACACCCCCCAGGCCGAGTTGTAGAGTCAAACGGTTGCCTCGAACTGGACAAGTTCGGCAGCCCCACCTCCCACGGAGCGCAATTCCATGTGGGGTGCACTCGATTCTCGAGGA
>NZ_CP108292.1:3797500-4395000 GCF_045160505.1 Streptomyces sp. NBC_00029 | reverse complement strand
CCCGGCAGGGGTTGCGCATGCGGGGTTGTGGGAATTCTTTTGACCGGTCTGCCGGCCGGTCGGCGAGTCAGAAACCGTTGATGTAGTCGAAGGACATGCGAAAGGTCCGGCGTAGAGGGTAAGACCCCCGTAGACGAAACATCAGCGGCTTGCTTAAGAATCTCCCAAGTAGCACGGGGCCCGAGAAATCCCGTGTGAATCTGGCGGGACCACCCGCTAAGCCTAAATATTCCCTGGTGACCGATAGCGGATAGTACCGTGAGGGAATGGTGAAAAGTACCGCGGGAGCGGAGTGAAATAGTACCTGAAACCGTGTGCCTACAAGCCGTGGGAGCGTCGCTCATTGGGTTTACCCAATGGGTCGTGACTGCGTGCCTTTTGAAGAATGAGCCTGCGAGTTAGCGGTGTGTAGCGAGGTTAACCCGTGTGGGGAAGCCGTAGCGAAAGCGAGTCCGAATAGGGCGATTGAGTTGCACGCTCTAGACCCGAAGCGGAGTGATCTAGCCATGGGCAGGTTGAAGCGGAGGTAAGACTTCGTGGAGGACCGAACCCACCAGGGTTGAAAACCTGGGGGATGACCTGTGGTTAGGGGTGAAAGGCCAATCAAACTCCGTGATAGCTGGTTCTCCCCGAAATGCATTTAGGTGCAGCGTCGTGTGTTTCTTGCCGGAGGTAGAGCACTGGATAGGCGATGGGCCCTACCGGGTTACTGACCTTAGCCAAACTCCGAATGCCGGTAAGTGAGAGCACGGCAGTGAGACTGTGGGGGATAAGCTCCATGGTCGAGAGGGAAACAGCCCAGAGCATCGACTAAGGCCCCTAAGCGTACGCTAAGTGGGAAAGGATGTGGAGTCGCAGAGACAACCAGGAGGTTGGCTTAGAAGCAGCCACCCTTGAAAGAGTGCGTAATAGCTCACTGGTCAAGTGATTCCGCGCCGACAATGTAGCGGGGCTCAAGCGTACCGCCGAAGTCGTGTCATTGCAGCAATAGGGCCAACGCCCGCTGTGATGGGTAGGGGAGCGTCGTGTGCCGGGTGAAGCAGCAGCGGAAGCTAGTTGTGGACGGTTCACGAGTGAGAATGCAGGCATGAGTAGCGATACACACGTGAGAAACGTGTGCGCCGATTGACTAAGGGTTCCTGGGTCAAGCTGATCTGCCCAGGGTAAGTCGGGACCTAAGGCGAGGCCGACAGGCGTAGTCGATGGACAACCGGTTGATATTCCGGTACCCGCTTTGAAACGCCCAATATCGAATCCTCTAATGCTAAAGCCGTGAAGCCGTTCCGGACCCTTCGGGGAAAGGAAAGTGGTGGAGCCGCTGACCCAAGGTGGTAGTAGGTAAGCGATGGGGTGACGCAGGAAGGTAGTCCAGCCCGGGCGGTGGTAGTCCCGGGGTAAGGGTGTAGGCCGAGGGGTAGGCAAATCCGTCCCTCATTAAGGCTGAGACCTGATGCCGAGCCGATTGTGGTGAAGTGGATGATCCTATGCTGTCGAGAAAAGCCTCTAGCGAGTTTCATGGCGGCCCGTACCCTAAACCGACTCAGGTGGTCAGGTAGAGAATACCGAGGCGTTCGGGTGAACTATGGTTAAGGAACTCGGCAAAATGCCCCCGTAACTTCGGGAGAAGGGGGCCATCACTGGTGATCGGACTTGCTCCGTGAGCTGGGGGTGGCCGCAGAGACCAGCGAGAAGCGACTGTTTACTAAAAACACAGGTCCGTGCGAAGCCGTAAGGCGATGTATACGGACTGACGCCTGCCCGGTGCTGGAACGTTAAGGGGACCGGTTAGTGACCTTTCGGGGTTGCGAAGCTGAGAACTTAAGCGCCAGTAAACGGCGGTGGTAACTATAACCATCCTAAGGTAGCGAAATTCCTTGTCGGGTAAGTTCCGACCTGCACGAATGGCGTAACGACTTCTCGACTGTCTCAACCATAGGCCCGGTGAAATTGCACTACGAGTAAAGATGCTCGTTTCGCGCAGCAGGACGGAAAGACCCCGGGACCTTTACTACAGTTTGATATTGGTGTTCGGTTCGGCTTGTGTAGGATAGGTGGGAGACTTTGAAGCAGCCACGCCAGTGGTTGTGGAGTCGCCGTTGAAATACCACTCTGGTCGTGCTGGATGTCTAACCTCGGTCCGTGATCCGGATCAGGGACAGTGTCTGATGGGTAGTTTAACTGGGGCGGTTGCCTCCCAAAGGGTAACGGAGGCGCCCAAAGGTTCCCTCAGCCTGGTTGGCAATCAGGTGTTGAGTGTAAGTGCACAAGGGAGCTTGACTGTGAGACCGACGGGTCGAGCAGGGACGAAAGTCGGGACTAGTGATCCGGCGGTGGCTTGTGGAAGCGCCGTCGCTCAACGGATAAAAGGTACCCCGGGGATAACAGGCTGATCTTCCCCAAGAGTCCATATCGACGGGATGGTTTGGCACCTCGATGTCGGCTCGTCGCATCCTGGGGCTGGAGTCGGTCCCAAGGGTTGGGCTGTTCGCCCATTAAAGCGGTACGCGAGCTGGGTTTAGAACGTCGTGAGACAGTTCGGTCCCTATCCGCTGTGCGCGTAGGAATATTGAGAAGGGCTGTCCCTAGTACGAGAGGACCGGGACGGACGAACCTCTGGTGTGCCAGTTGTCCTGCCAAGGGCATGGCTGGTTGGCTACGTTCGGGAGGGATAACCGCTGAAAGCATCTAAGCGGGAAGCCTGCTTCAAGATGAGTATTCCCACCTCCTTGAGAGGGTAAGGCTCCCAGTAGACGACTGGGTTGATAGGCCAGATGTGGAAGCCCGGTAACGGGTGAAGCTGACTGGTACTAATAGGCCGAGGGCTTGTCCTCAGTTGCTCGCGTCCACTGTGTTAGTTCTGAAATAACGAACAGCTGTGAAAACACCAGCGTTCAAATTTCATAGTGTTTCGGTGGTCATAGCGTTAGGGAAACGCCCGGTTTACATTCCGAACCCGGAAGCTAAGCCTTTCAGCGCCGATGGTACTGCAGGGGGGACCCTGTGGGAGAGTAGGACGCCGCCGAACAATCATTGTGGGAAAGCCCCGCACCTTATGGTGCGGGGCTTTTCTGCGTTCTGGACGCTTTTTATCGGCTGTTCCGTCGGTCTCCGAAGCGGGCCAGACAGTGCCAGACCCGCTTGAGGGCCTGTTCGTCGTACCGGCCGGTGCGGGCCGCTTCGCCGAGGATGTATGGGGTGAGCCGGCCCTCGACGGCGATTTCCGCGCCGAGGTCCACGTACTCCTGGCCGCGGTAGTCGGGGTGACGGCGGAGTTCTTCGACCGTCAGGTGGAAGCCCGGGTGCCATTCCGTCGGGCAGGGGAGCTCGGCGGCCGCTGCCTCGACCTCCGTGTTCCGGTAGCTGGGGTCCAGTACGAGAGCGGCCACGTCGTGTGCGAGCAGCACCGGGGTGTGGACCTGGGCCTCGATGTAGTCGTCGAGGGCGTCCTGGTCGTCGGCCTCGGCCAGGGCGATCAGGGACATGCGCTCCGCCACGCCGAAGGATTCGGGTTCGAGGTAGCTGTCCGGGTAGCAGAAGGTGGTCCGGGAGAGGGCCTGCGCTGTGAGGCGGAAGTGGGCGGAGCCGAAGCGGGGAGCGGCGCCGGCCGGGTGGTGGCGGAAGTTCAGGGCGCCGTAGACCGGGCGGGATTCGGGTGGGGCGTCGTCGTACGCGCCGCCGAATATGCGGCTCTCCCACTGCCAGCGCGCTCCGCCCGGGTGGGCGGTGAGACCGCCGTTGCTGGTTCCGGTGACGAACTGGGAGCGGTACACGCCGGCTTCGGCCAGTGCGGCGAGGATCGGGCGGTCGCCGGACCGGCGGTCGGGGTGGAAGTTCAGGGTCACCGCGAGGGTCGGGTCCAGGGGCGGGCCGAGAGCGCGCGCGGCGACGTGGCGCAGGGCCTTGACGTGGGAATTCATAGGTGAAGCATCGGTGATCCGTGGCTAGGATTTCGAGGCATGAGCGAGATCCGGCACGTGATACGTGCGGTACGTGGTGATGAGTGGGCGAAGGTCAAGGAGCTGCGGATCGCCGCCCTGCGGGATCCGGCGGCGCCGGTGGCCTTCCTCGAGACCGTGGAGCAGGCGCAGGAGAGGTCCGACGAGTTCTGGCAGGGGCGTGCCGAGGGCGCGTCCCATGGGCGCGCGGCCCGGCAGTTCGTGGCCGAGGCGCCCGACGGGACCTGGAACGGGTCGGTGACCGTGCTCGTCGAGGAGGGTGGGACCACCGACTTCTTCGATCAGGCCGTCGAGCAGACGCAGGGGCACGTCGTCGGGGTGTTCGTGCGGAGCGGGCAGCGGGGGACCGGACTGACCGAGGCGCTGTTCGAGGCCGCGCTGGAATGGGCCTGGGGGCTGGAGGAGCCGGTGCTGGAGCACGTACGGCTCTTCGTGCACGAGGAGAACGCACGGGCCGGGGCCTTCTACCGGCGGTACGGGTTCGAGCCGAGCGGCACGGTCGTGCCGGTGCCCGGGGGTACGGGCGCCAAGGAGCTGGAGTACGTGTACCGGCGGCCGGCTGCGGTCTAGAAGTCGGCCTGCGGCCAGCGGGAGCGGGCCTGTTCGCGGCTGCGGCACAGGGCGAGCAGGGGCAGGGTGCCCTCGGTGAGGAGTTCCGGGAGCTGGGGGATCGGGGCCACGGCGGCCACGTCGTCCAGCACCAGGGACAGTGGTGGGTCGAGCCGACCGTGGGATGACCGTGCGGCCATGCGGCGGCCGTGCTCGACCACGTGCGAGGCGAGTGCGGTGAGCAGGGGCATCGCACCCGGGTGGGTGCGGGGATCCTCCAGAGGTTCACCCACCAGGTAGAGGGTGCCCCCTTCGGTGACGAATGATGCCAGGGTGAGGGCATCTGTTCGGTTCGGGTTGCAGGCCTCGCGGATGTGGATCGAGGTCAGGCACGAAAGGGCCCGGGCCGTCAGGTTCTGGGCGAGCTCGCGGCGTTCGGGGTGGGCGGTGAGGGCGCTCTCCAGTTCGCCGGCTGCGCCGGGGGCGGCCTGGGGGTGGGTGCGCAGGATGCGGACCGGGTCCTGGGCGCTGTTGCCCTGGGTCCAGCGGTGCAGCAGCTTGAACGGGCGGTCGTCCAGGGCGGCGGCCTGGAGCCAGCTGCGCAGGAGGGTTTCCGCGGTGTCGGCCACTGCGGCGTCCATGCGGGCCTGGGGTCGTACGGGGGCCAGCAGGGCGATCGCGCGGGCGGCGGCGGTGTCGCGGTCGGCGCAGCCCTCGGCGGGGTTCCAGTGCATGCGGGCCGGGGTGTCGCAGAGGTGGGAGGGGTCGTAGAGGAGGACCGGGCCGAGCTTGGCGCGGGCGTCCTTGGTCTCGGCCCAGAGGGTGGGGGAGGAGGTGACGACGAGCGCCGCCCCCTCGGTCTCGGCGATGCGGTGTGCGGCTGCGTGGAAGCGGTCGTTCGGGCCGGCGTAGGTGAGGGCGGGTGGGGTGCTGGGCGCCGGCGTGGCCGTCGCGGTGGCGGTGGGCGCCGTCGGGCGGGGGGCGTAGCCGAAGCCGTAGCGGTAGGCCTCGTCGACCGGTGCGGCGGAGCCGCTGGGGGCGCTGCCCCCAGACCCCCGCGCCTCAAACGCCGGCGGGGCTGGATTGGCCCCGGACCCCCGTGACTGGAACGCCGGTGGGGCTGGATTGGCCCCGGACTCCCGTGACTGGAAGGGCGGTGGGGCTGGGGTGGCTTCGGGTGCGCGTGGCTCGAACGGCGTCGGGGGTTCTGCTGGGGGTTGTCTGGACAGGGCGCGGCGGGACTTGGTGCGGGCGATCACGCCGATGGCGAAGACGGTGAGTACGAACATCACCAGGAGCTGGCTGACGAACAGGCCCCAGAACAGGCCCCAGCCCGACAGGGCCGCCGGGTCGGTGTCGGGCCAGGCGGCCGGGATGTCGTGCGGCTGCGCTATCAGGGCGCGGACGGCCTCCGGGGTCCGGGTGAAGGTGACGGTGTCGGGCCAGGCGCCCTTGGCCAGGACGGCCGCCAGGCCGGTGGCCGACCAGACCAGGACGGCGAGGCCCAGGAGGAAGGCCAGGAGGCCGACCAGCAGGCTGTCCGGGACGCCGCCGCCGCGTCGTGCGTCGGGCATGGTCAGGCCACCGTGGTCGCGGAACCAGGGCCGCCGCCGCGGCTGCGTTCGATGGACAGGGCCCTTTCCTCCGCCTCGAGTTCGGCGGCGAGCATGTCGGCGGGCAGGCGGGTGGGGGCGGAGGACTCGGTCATGGCGCGGTCCGTGAAGACGAGGGGCCGTTCGGCCTCGGTGATCAGGTGTTTGACCACTTGGACGTTGCCGTTGACGTCCCAGACGGCGATGCCGGGGGTGAGGGTCGGGATGATTTCGACCGCCCAGCGCGGGAGGCCCAGGACCCGGCCCGTCGCTCTGGCTTCGTCCGCCTTCTGGGCGTAGATCGTTCGGGTCGAGGCCATTTTGAGGATGGCTGCCGCCTCACGTGCCGCCGCGCCGTCGACGACGTCGGAGAGGTGGTGGACGACGGCGACGAAGGACAGGCCGAGGCGTCGGCCGAACTTCAGCAGGCGCTGGAACAGCTGGGCGACGAAGGGGCTGTTGATGATGTGCCAGGCCTCCTCGACCAGGAAGATGCGCTTCTTCCGGTCGGGGCGGATCCAGGTGTGCTCCAGCCAGACGCCGACGATCGCCATCAGGATCGGCATCGCGATGGAGTTGCGGTCGATGTGGGAGAGGTCGAAGACGATCAGCGGGGCGTCGAGGTCGATGCCGACCGTGGTGGGGCCGTCGAACATGCCGCGCAGGTCACCGTCGACGAGGCGGTCGATGACGAGCGCGACGTCGAGGCCCCAGGCCCGGACATCGTCTATGTCGACGTTCATCGCGAGGGCCGATTCGGGCTCGGGGTGGCGCAGTTGTTCGACGATGTCGGTCAGGACCGGCTGGCGGGTGGTGATGGTGTCCACCACGTAGGCGTGCGCGACCTTGAGGGCGAAGCCGGCGCGCTCGTCGAGGCCGTGGCCCATGGCCACCTCGATGATGGTCCGGAGCAGCGCGAGCTGCCCGGTCGCGGTGATGGCCGGGTCGAGGGGGTTGAGGCGGATCCCGTCGTCGTTGGCGGCGATGGGGTCCAGGCGGATGGGGGTTATCCCCAGCTGCTGGGCGATCAGGTTCCACTCGCCGACGCCGTCCTCGCCCTGGGCGTCGAGGACGACGACCTGGCGGTCCTTGAAGCGGAGCTGGCGCAGTACGTAGGTCTTCTCCAGGGCGGACTTGCCGTTTCCGGATTCGCCGAGGACCAGCCAGTGGGGGGCCGGGAGCTGCTGTCCGTAGAGCTGGAAGGGGTCGTAGATGTAGCCCTTGCCGCTGTAGACCTCGCGGCCGATGATGACGCCGGAGTCGCCGAGTCCGGGGGCCGCGGTGGGCAGGTAGACGGCTTGCGCCTGCCCGGTGGAGGTGCGGACGGGCAGGCGCGTGGTTTCGACTTTGCCGAAGAGGAAGCTGGTGAAGGCGTCCGTCAGCGCTGTCATGGGATCTCGCATGGGCGGCACTTCCCTCCAGCTAGCGTCGGATGCCGGTGGCGAACGGCAGGGTGTTGACGAAGGCGCGGTGGTGCTCGCGGTCGCACCATTCGAGCTTCAGGTAGGACTTTCCGGCGGAGGCGCGGATCGTCCGCTTGTCGCGGGCGAGGGCCTCCGGCGAACGCGAGGACACCGTGATGTACCCGACGAGGTTGACTCCCGCCGCACCGCTGGCGAGATCTTCACCTCTTTGGTCGAGCCGGCCGTGGGCGGCGATGTCGCGGGGGTCGACGGTCCGGTTCATCTTGGCGGCGCGGGAGGCGTCGGCCTCGTCGTTGGTCTTCTCGGTGAGCATGCGCTCGATGGCCACCTCGGTGGGCTCCAGGTCCATGGTGACGGCGACGGTACGGATCACGTCGGGGGTGTGGACGAGCAGCGGGGCGAGGAAGTTGACGCCGACGGGCGTCATCGGCCACTCCTTGACCCAGGCGGTGGCGTGGCACCAGGGGGCGCGGGTGGAGGACTCGCGGGTCTTGGCCTGGAGGAAGGTGGGTTCCACCGCGTCGAGCTCGGCGGGCCAGGCGTTGCGCTTGGTCATGGCCTGGATGTGGTCGATGGGGTGGTCCGGGTCGTACATGGAGTGCACGAGGGAGGAGAGGCGGCCCTGGCCGAGGGGCTGGCGTACGCGGATGTCGGCCTCGGCGAGGCGGGCGCAGATGTCGGTGAGCTCGCGGGCCATGACGATGGCGAGGCCTGAGTCGCGGTCGAGCTTGCGGCCCTTGTGGGGGGTGCCGGCGCGGGCGATGGCGTTGGCCTCGGCGGCGAGTTCGCGGGTGTAGTGCATGCAGGCGACGAGGTACGCGCGGTGCTGCTCGGAGGAGGTGGACACCATCGACTGGAGCTGGTCGTAGGACTCGCGCAGCCAGCCGGGGGCCTGGGTGTCGCCGCGCTGGGCCACGTCCTTGGCGTGTGCGTCGGGGTCGGCGGGGAGGGTGCGGGCGAGCATCTGGAGGCGGGTGACGAAGCCGTCGCCGTTGGCCACGTGCTTGAGGAGGGTGCCGAAGCGGTCGACGAGGGCTTCCTGGTCCTCGCTGTCGCGCAGGCCGACGCCGGGGCCCTCGATCTCGATGGCGGCCGTGACGGTGCGGCGGTCCGCGTGCAGGAGGACGGCGATCTCGTCGGGGCCGAAGGGTGCGGCGAGCCAGTTGATCCGGCCGATGCCGGGGGGCGGGCCGACTTCGACCTCGCGGCCGTCGGAGCCGCGGATGCCGGCTTCCATGGCGCCCGAGCGGTACGTCGTGCCGCGGCGCAGGGTGCGCTTGTAGCTGCGGCTGATCTCGAACCAGCGGTAGAAGGTGCGGCCCTTGTACGGGACGTACACGGCGGCGAGCGCGATCATGGGGAAGCCGGCGAGGCTGACGATGCGCAGGGTGAGGTCGGGGACGAGCAGTCCGCTCATCATGCCGAAGAACGCCCCGGCGATGATCAGGGCGATCTCGCCGGTCTCGCGGTTCTTGCCGACGATCGCGTTCGGCCGGGCCCGGCCGATGAGATACGTGCGGCGGGGCGCGACCGGGTGCATCTGGTGGGACTGGGTCGTCAACGCCCGTCACCTCCTGTGTTCCTCGTGCTCGAGCTCGTGCGGGGAGGGGGTGCGGCGGAGGGGACAGATCCGCCGCCGGCTCCGCCGCCGGAGGCGGGTCGGCTGCTGTGGGCGGCGACGCCTCCGGAGATGGGGTTGGCGGGGCGGGGCGCGCTGTTGCCGCCGCCGTCGCCGTCGCGGTGGGCGCCGCGGCTGCTGTGGGTCTTGATGCCCTGCGAGACGAGGGAGGCCGGGGAGCTGATGACGGCGGCTGCCTGGGCGCCGTCGGTGGCCTTGCTGCGGTTGGAGCGGGCGGAGGCGATCTCGTCGCCGAAGCCGGGGACGAAGCGGTAGATCATCGCGGAGGCGAAGATCGCCAGGAGGATGATGGCGAGGCCGGTGACGACGGCGGAGAAGGCGTTGGGGCCCTTTTCGCCGGTCAGGGCTCCGGCGAGGCCGAGGACGATGACGATGACCGGCTTGACGAGGATGACGGCGATCATGATGCCGGCCCAGCGGCGGACGTGGCCCCAGAGGTTGCGGTCGACGAGCCCGGAGTAGACGACGACGCCGAGGAGGGCGCCGACGTAGAGGAGGGCGGCCCGGATGAAGAGCTCCAGGTAGAGCACGCCTGCGGCGAGGACGGTGACGAGCGAGACGACGATCAGCATGATCGGGCCGCCGCCGATGTCGTCGCCCTTCTTGAGGGCTTCGGAGAAGGAGCCGAAGAAGACGTCGGTCTGGCCGCCGGCGGCGGAGGCGATGACCTCGGTGACGCCGTCGGTGGCGGAGACGACGGTGTAGAGGATCAGGGGGGTGAAGGCGGAGGCGAGGACGGTGAGCCAGAGGAAGCCGATGGCTTCGGACATGGCGGTGGTGAGGGGGACTCCGCGGACGGCTCGCTTGGCGACGGCGAAGAGCCAGAGGACGAGCGTGAGGATGGTGGAGGCGGCGAAGACGACGGCGTACTGCTTGAGGAAGGCGGGGTTGGTGAAGTCGACCTCGGCCGAGCCCTTTACCGCTTCGCTGAGCTTGGTGACGATCCAGGAGGCGGCGTCGGCGCAGCCGCGGGCGAGGGAGGCGAGGGGGTTGAGGGCGTCGGCCGGGTCGCTGGGCGCCAGGCCGGGGGCTCCGCCGGTTCCGCCGTTGCCGCGCTCGCAGTATTCCCTGGCGGGCCCCGCGATCAGCGCACAGGGGTCGTTGGTTGTGGTTGGCGTCGGGTCCGGAGCCGCCGCTGCGCGCGTTGCGAACACGATGACCGCGGTCTGGACGGCTGCCGCCGCAGCGCCGATGCCGAGAGCCGAGGGCCTGGGCCTACCGGGCATAGGTGAACCCTCCGAATTCGGTGACCGCGCTGCTGATCTCTCCGGATCCGGACACGGCGTTGTCACCGGTGACCGGGGTGGGGCCGTCCTTCTGAGCGGTCTCGACGACCTTCCAGTCGGAGCCGTTCCACTTCAGCGTGACGGAGATGGTGAACCAGCCACTGGTCACCGGGCGGGTGGACTTTTCGCCGGTGAGGCCGAACATGCCGATGCACCACACGTCGACAGCGGCGGATTCTCCGGCGAAGCTCTTGACCTTGGTCCCGGCGGGAACGGTCCGGTTGACGAAGGTGGAGCCCGCCGGGGCGAGACCGTCCTTGGTCAGACCGATCTGGGAGAGCAGCCCGGCGGAATAGTCGGCGTCGAACCCGGCCTGCAGCTTCGCCCGGGTGCTGTCGTCGGCGACGGCGTCCACGATGGCGCGTCTGCGCGCAGGATTGAACATGCCGTCGGAACCGAGCGCCACCGCGAAGTTGGCGGCCGCCGACTGGGCGCCCTGTTCGTCGTGGGCGAAGCCCTTGGGGATGCCGGCCGATTTGCCCGTCACCGGGTTCGTGCCCGTGGCTGCCGTGGAGGAGTCCGTCGGGGGTTTGTCCGAGGCGGGGTCCGACGGGGTGTCCGGGCCCGAGTTGGCGAAGGCGATGGCGGCGATCAGGAGGACCACCACGCCGACCACGGTGATCAGGCTGCGCGAGGTGCGTGGGGTGCGGCGGGTGGGGCCGTACGGGTCGGCCGGGGAGTCCGGAAGGCGGGTGCGGGTCTGGCCGGTGCCGCCGACCTCGCCGTAGCCGCCGCCGTACTGGTCGTCGTTGCTCATTCCCTGTCCGCCCCCTCCGCGTCGTACGACGGTAGCGCTGGTTCCCGCGTGGATGTGGTGTGGTGATGCGTCATCAGCTACGGGGCCAGGCGCGCGACCCGGCTAGACGGCCATCCCGTAGACGATCGTGAACAGCGTCCCGAGGGAGCCGATGATGAAGACTCCGGTCAGCCCGGCCACGATCAGGCCCTTGCCCTGTTCCGCGCTGAACGTGTCGCGCAGGGCGGTCGCACCGATGCGCTGTTTGGCCGCCCCCCAGATGGCGATGCCCAGGCAGAGCAGGATCGCGACGGCCATGACCACCTCGATCATGACCTTCGCTTCGTTGCCGAGACTGCCGAAAGGCCCCCAGTTCGGGGCGATTCCGCCGATGATGGTGGTGATGTCGCCCTTTTCGGCTGCCAGGATCATGTAACTCACCGCCCCTGTATGGGTAGTTCCGGAAGACCCTTGCCCGACGGCAGGGGTTACGCACTATCTTCGCTGATGAAACCGCCGCCGTCGTCGACTTGACGGCTCTCTTTACCCGATCTCGCGGGTCGCGCTCCGCTTCCGCGCTCTGACCTGGGCAGGGGCGGTGTGTACGCGCGAGAACATGCGGTCACTCTGTGTATCACGGGGGGTGACGCCGGGCAATGATTGTCGTCTCGGCGTACGGGGGGTGGGGTGAGGGGCCGCCGTTCGGAGCAGTGGTGTCGCGTGTCACTGGGCCGATCCGCGGACATGCGTCCGATGGTCCTTCAGTCGTTTCATCCGTGCGCGGGGGCGTTGTCAGTGGGGTGCGTCAGGCTGGGGAGCATGACGACTCCATGGACTCTCGCGGACCTCGAGGCGGCCATCCGGGCGGGATGGTCGGCCGAGACCTGCGAGCCCTCCGACATCACGAAGATCCCCTGGACTCCGGAGAATCCGGCCTGGGGGCACTGTGACATCACCGCCCTCGTGGTGCAGGACCTCGTGGGCGGGGACCTGATGATGGGCGAGGTGTTCCACGACGGTCGGCAGGAGGGCTACCACTGGTGGAACCTGCTGCCCGGGGGCATCCGCATCGACCTGACGCGGGAACAGTTCCGGCGCGGGGAGGCGGTCACGCCGGGACGGGTCGTGAAGCGGCCGGGCGGGCGGTTGCGGAGGCGGTGGGAGGAGTACCAGCTGCTGCGGCAGCGGGTCATCGACAAGCTGGGGCCGTTGCCGGGGGCGATGGTGACGCCGGACGGGCGGCGGCTCGTGTACACGGACTTCGGGGGGCCGGGGGCGCCGCTGCTGGCCCTGCACGGGCATTTCCAGGACGGGGCGGGCTTCGGGCGTCTGGCCCAGGAGCTGGGTCCGGCGTGGCGGGTGATCGCCCTGGACCAGCGGGGGCACGGGCGCTCGGACCGCGCGGGGGAGTACACCCGGGACGGGTACGTGGCCGATGCGGCGGCCCTGCTGGAGCAGCTGGGGCTGGGGCCCGCGGTGGTGCTGGGGCATTCGCTGGGCGGGGTCAATGCGTACCAGCTCGCGGCGCGACGGCCGGACCTGGTGCGGGCGGTGGTGGTCGAGGACATCGGGGCGGTGGTCGAGGGCGACCTGTCGTTCGCGCGGGAGTGGCCGAGGCGGGCCGGGACCCGGGCCGCGTTCCTGGCGGGGGTGGGGAGCGCGGCGCCGCATCTGGAGGGGTCGCTGCAGGAGTACCCGGACGGTTGGGGGACCGTGTTCGAGGTGGAGGACATGGTGGCGTCCCAGCGGGGGCTGAACGGGGACCACTGGGGGGACTGGCTGGAGGTGCGCAAGCCGACGCTGCTGGTGCGGGGGGACCGGAGCGGGGTGCTGTCGGCGGAGCACGCGCGGGAGATGACGGTGCGCAGGGCGGGGGTGCGGCTGGTCGAGTTGCCAGCGGGGCATGCGGTGCGGGTGGGGGACCCGCAGGGGTACGTCGCTGCCGTGCGGGGGTTCCTGGCGCGGGTGTGAGGCCGCGCGAGGTACGGGTGCGGCGCGGTTGTTTCCGGGGCTCGCTCGCCCCGGGCCCCGCGCCGCAATGCCCGCGGGCTGGGTGGGCGCCTCGAGCGTCGGCGGGGCCCGTGGGGCCGGCAGGGCCGACGTGCCCCGCGGAACCGACAGGGCCCGCGAGGCCCGCGAGGCCCGTGGGGTCAGGTCCAGTGGGTGGGGCGGGTGAGGGTAGGGGGAATCCGGGTGGTGGCGTCGCCCTGGGCCGCGTTCAGCTGGGGTTGGGTGAGGAAGACGGCGCCGCGCAGGTCCGCGCCGCGGAGGTTGGTGTCGCGCAGGTCCGCGCCGATCAGGTCCGCCGTGCGGAGGTCGGCGCCGGTGAGGTCGGCGGCGATCAGGTAGGCACCGCGGAGGTTCGCGCCGCGGAGGTCGGCTCCCGCGAGGCGGGCGCCCATCAGGTCGGCCCCGCGGTGGTTCTTCTTGCGGCCCGGCGCCTTCGCCCGTACGAGTTCGCTGGTCGTCAGGAGCAGGGTGTTGATCTGCTGCCGGATCGCACCGACGTCCAGGTCCGCCAGAGCCTCTGCGTCGGCCCTGGTCCATGCCTCGGTCTCCGTCAGGGCCCGGCGCAGCTCGGGGTGGACCGGGGCGGCGGCCGGGAGGGTCAGGGCCTCGCTGACGTAGAAGAGCAGCTCGTGGAGCTGTCGCAGGACCGGGAAGACCTCGTACATCAGGCGGGCGGTGCCGGGGTGGGTGCGCCAGTCGCGGCCGCCGAAGGTGACCTGGGAGACCTGTTGACCCGCGCCGAAGCAGTCGAAGACGGTGCAGCCCTGGAAGCCCTTGTCGCGCAGCCGGGTGTGGATGCCACAGCGGAAGTCCTGCTGGAGGTTCTTGCAGGGGGTTCCGGCGGGCTTGTTCACGGCGAAGTCGCTGGACTTGGCGAAGGGGAGGGCGACGCAGCAGAGCGCGAAGCAGTTCGCGCAGTCGGCCTGCAGGACGGGAAGCCCGGGAAGCCCGGGGAGAGCGTCGGGAGCGTCGGGGGCGGTGGGGGTACTCGGCACGTCCTCCATTGTCTCCTGTCGGGCCCGCGTCCTCGCGTACCCGGTGCGTACCCGGTGTGCAGCCGGTGCGTGCGTGGAGCGTGCGGGGGCGTTCGGGGCTTGATCAACGGGGCGGCGGCGGTGAGCATCCCCGTATGACAGAAGTGATCGCAGTCGCCGTCATCACCCTTCTCGCCGTGATCAGTCCCGGCGCCGATTTCGCCATGGTGGTCCGCAACAGCTATCTCTACGGGCGCCCCACCGGGCTGTTCGCCGCCGCGGGGGTCGCGGCCGGCGTCCTGGTCCACGTCTCCTACACGATGCTCGGGGTCGGTCTGCTGATCGCCTCCTCCACCACGCTGTTCACCGTGATCAAGCTGGCGGGCGCGGCCTATCTGGTGTGGATCGGTATCCGCACCTTCCGGGCGCGCGCCGAGGTGACCGTGGACCTGGAGTCGAAGCCGCAGCTGACCCGGCTGGGGGCGATGAGGTCCGGGTTCCTGACCAATGTGCTCAACCCGAAGACGACGCTGTTCGTGGTGTCGACCTTTACGCAGGTGGTGAACCCGGAGACGCCGCTCTGGCAGCAGGCGGGCTACGGGCTGTTCATGTCGGCGGCGCACCTGGGCTGGTTCGGTGCGGTGGCGCTGTTCTTCTCCGTCTCGCGGCTGCGCGACCGGATGCTGAAGGCGCAGAAGACGCTGAACCGGGCCATCGGGTCGGTACTGGTGGGGCTGGGGGTGGGGCTGGGCTTCGCCCGCTGAGTGAGCGGCAGGGGGTGGTGGCCCGGGTTACCTGTCGGTAGCGTGGGCGGCATGGGTGCTGCCGACGGGTACGAGGGATTCTTCGAGCGGGTCGACGCCGGGCGGTTCCTGGCCACCGAGTACACGCGCGGTCCGTGGGACCCGGGCTCGCAGCATGCCGGGCCGCCGGCCGCCCTGCTCGGGCGGGCCGTCGAGGAGCGGCCCGGTGCGCGTACGGACATGAGGATCGCCCGGATCACCTACGAGATCCTGCGCCCGGTGCCGATCGGCGAGCTCGAGGTCACCACCAGCGTGCTGCGGGCCGGGCGCGGCACCGAGGTCGTCGAGGCGGCGCTCGCCCCGGCGGGCGCCGCGCCCGTGATGCTGGCGCGGGCGCTGCGGATCCGGGTCGCCGGGGAGGCCGTGCCGGCCGTGGTCCCGGGGCCGCAGCTGCCGCCGCCCGGGGAGGTGGAGGTGACTCCGTTCTTCCCGGTGCCGTGGGAGACCGGCTACCACTCGGCCATGGAGACCCGGTTCACCGAGGGCGCCTTCGTCGAACTGGGCCCGGGGACCTGCTGGATGCGGATGAAGGTGCCGCTGATCTCCGGGGAGGAGACCAGGCCGCTGGACCGGGTGCTGATCGCCGCCGACTCGGGCAACGGGATCAGCTCGGTGATGGACTTCGGCCGGTACGTCTTCATCAACGGTGACCTGACCGTCCATCTGCACCGCCATCCGGTGGGCGAGTGGGCGTGCGTGGAGGCGCGTACGAGTGTGGACGCCGCCGGGATCGGTCTCGCGGACGCGCTGCTGCACGACGAGAAGGGGCCCATCGGGCGGAGCGCGCAGAGCCTGTTCGTGGCGCCACGCTCCTAGGCCGTCTCCTTCGGATCCGGCCGGTCCGCGGCGTCAACCCGCCTCTGCCGGGCGGGAGTCGGTATGGCAGGCTCGTGCCAATGGAGCCCCTGAGAGACGTCGACCCGGCCCGGATCGGGACGCATGCGCTGCTGGCCCGGCTCGGTGCCGGGGGGATGGGGCAGGTGTACCTCGGGCGGTCGCCGGGTGGGCGCCTGGTCGCCGTGAAGGTCATCCGGGACGAGATCACCGGGCATCCGGAGGCGCTGGCGCGGTTCCGGCGTGAGGCCGAGACGGTGCGTGCGGTGCGGTCGGCGTACACGGCGAACCTGATCGACGCCTCGCTGGCGGGGGCGCCGTACTGGCTGGCGACCGAGTACGTGGCGGGCCCGACGCTCGGTCACGCGGTGGCGGAGCGCGGTGGTCTGCCCGCGGACACCTGCCGGCGGCTGTTCGCGGCGCTCGCGGAGGGGCTGGCGAGTGTCCACGCGTACGGGGTGACGCACCGGGACCTCAAGCCGCAGAACGTCATCCTGGGTGCGCAGGGGCCGCAGCTCATCGACTTCGGGATCGCGCGGGGCGTGGGCGAGACGGCTCTCACCCAGGACGGGCAGGCGCCGGGGACGCCGGGGTACACCGCACCCGAGGTGCTGCTGGGGGCGGAGGCCGGGGCCGCGGCGGACGTCTTCGCGCTGGGCGCGACCCTCGCGTACGCGGCGACGGGGCGGCCGCCGTTCGGTACGGGCGTGGCGACGACGGTGAGCTACCGGGCGGTGCACGAGCCGGTCGACGTGGCCGGGGTGGAGCCGGGGCTGGCGGCGCTGATCGAGGCGTGCGTGGCGAAGGACCCGGCCGAGCGGCCCGCCCCGCGGGAGGTCATCGCCCGGTGCGGGGTCCGGGACGCGCTGGTCGACGATCCGGTGTACCTCGGGCTCGGGGCGCTGGGCGAGGCCGTACCGGTGCACGAGATGCGGACGCAGGGGCCCGGGATGATGCCCGGCTACACCCCGACGCAGGGTACGGCGGTGGATGCGCCGAGGCGGGGGCGGACGGGTGCATGGGTGGCCGCCGGGGTCGCGCTGGCCGTCGTGGGGGTCGTGGCCGTCTGGAAGCTGGTTCCTTTCGACGGCGGCGGCAGCGGCGGCGCGGTGCGGGACGGAGCCGACAAGGGCGGTGCCACGACTGGGCCGCCGCCGGCGCAGGGCGGGCAGACGCCCGCGGCCACTGGATCCAAGGGTGCTTCCAAGCCTGCGGCCGAGTACATCGACAACAACCAGATCTCGCGGTATGTGTGGACGGGCTCCCCCGACCGCGACCTGGCCGTCCAGGGGGTCGGCCAGTGCAACCAGCCCGCCGAGGAGAAGTCCCCGGGCGCAGGCTTCCAGTCGGCCGTCTCGACCACCAGCGTGGACGGGAAGCCGGGCAGGTCGGCGTCCATCAAGATGCGGATCAAGTACGCGGAGATGGAGCAGTCCGCGCCCGCGCCGTACTACGTGTCCGTGGCGGTCAAGTCCCCCCACGACATCGAGCCGTCCACGGGCAAGCCCTTCCCGATGGACAACCGGGCCGTGGGCTACACGAGCAGGCCCGCCGACATCTACACGCACTACAAGTCGGGTGGCGACGTGACGCTCACGTATCCGGACGACTTCACGATGCACGCCGCGGGCAAAACGTGGCCCGCCGTGCCCCTGTCCGCCGACCCCGGGGACTGGACGGTGGTCTTCTACCACGTCGAGGATGACCCTACGAAGTACGCGAGCATCGCCTGCTCCGGCTTCCGAGTGGGGTAGCCGGACATGCGACACGGCCGAATCGCACGTTGAAGTGACGGGTATGGGGGAGGGTTGACGGGTGCGCAGATTCTGGATGGCCGGCGGGATCGGGATCGGGCTGTGTCTGACGTTCGTGGCGCTCCTCGTCGTGGGGACGTACTCGGCGGCGGCGGGCCTCGTGGGGTCCGGTGCGGGCGGCCGCGCCGTGGGGCTGGCCAAGGGCGCCGTGCCTGCGAAGTACCAGGCGCTGGTGGAGAAGTGGGGCAATCTCTGCCCGGCCATCAACCCGGCCCTGCTCGCGGCTCAGCTGTACTCCGAGAGCGGCTGGAACCCGAGTGCCGTGAGTCCGGCGGACGCGCGCGGTATCGCACAGTTCATTCCGGGCACTTGGGCGGGCCACGGCATCGACGGTGACGGTGACGGGGACCGGGACATCTGGGACCCGAACGACGCGATTCCCTCGGCGGCCTCGTACGACTGCCAGCTGGCCAAGGACGTGGCGAGCGTGCCCGGGGACGACGCGTCGAACATGCTCGCGGCGTACAACGCGGGGGCGTACGCGGTCATCAAGTACGGCGGGGTGCCGCCGTACAAGGAGACCCAGGGGTACGTGAAGGCCATCACCACGCTGGCGAAGAGCTTCGAGCGGCCCGTCGGGCGGGTGGCGCCCTCGCAACAGGCCGCCGGGGCGATCTACTTCGCGCAGAAGCAGCTCGGGACGCCGTATCTGTGGGGTGGCAACGGGACGCCCGATCAGGACGGGCGGTTCGACTGTTCCGGGCTGACCAAGGCCGCGTACGAGACCGTGGGGATCCAGTTGCCGCGGGTGGCGAACGACCAGTACAACGCCGGGCCGCATCCCTCGCGGGATCAACTCCTGCCCGGTGATCTCGTCTTCTTCTCCGACGATCTGACGAACTCTCGGGAGATCCGGCACGTCGGGCTGTACGTCGGGGGCGGATACATGATCAACGCCCCGTACACCGGCGCGGTGATCCGGTTCGACAAGATCGACACGCCCGACTACTTCGGTGCGACGCGTGTGACCAAGGATGGTGCGGAGGCCCTTCCGGAGCGTCCCGCCGCTGGTCGGGCGTCGTAGCAACTCTCCGTGAAGCAAAGGCCCTGAGCTGCGACGATGAGTCACTCTTCGATAACGTTGGAGTGATCATTCCGTGGAGAATGGAACGTAGGAGCCAGAACGGGCGTTCCATGAAAGCGGGGGTTGATCAAGTGGGGGCGGAGGGGCGCACACACGGGTGCGTCCCGCAGGGGAACCACGGCAAGGGCAAGGGGCCGCATCACCATGGCTGGACTCACAACAGGTGGGCCGAACGTGGATGTCAGCCTGCTGTACGAGATCAACGGAGCGGCACGGCACGCTCCGGCGTGGATCGACCGGGTCGTGAGCCTGGCCGGTGAATACGGAATCCTGCTGGCCCTGGTGCTCCTGGTCCTGTGGTGCTGGCGCGGAGCGCGCCGGCAGGACGAGCCCGCCGCCGCCGAGTCCTTCGCCGCGCTCGTGTGGGCCCCGCTGGCAGCCGTTCTGGCCCTGCTCGTGAATGTGCCGCTGCGCGAATTCGTCGGCCGGCCGCGGCCGTTCATGCAGCACGAGGGCCTCCAGGTGCTCGATCCCGGCTTCGGCTCCGGTCTCGGGCGCACCGAGTTCTCCTTCGTCAGCGGCCACACCACCCTCGCGATGGCCCTGGGCGTGGGCCTGTTCGTGGCGAACCGGCGGCTCGGCGTCCTGGGGATCGGGCTGGCCTTCGCCGAGGGCTTCTCCCGCGTCTACATGGGCATCCACTACCCGACCGACGTCATCGGCGGCCTCGCGCTCGGCACCGCAGTGGTGCTCCTGCTCGCGCCGCTCGCGATGGCCGCGCTCACCCCGCTGGTGCGGGCGGTGGCCCGCTCCCGCCGCTTCGGCCGGCTCGTACGGGCCAAGGGGCGCGGGCTGCCCCGGCCGGTCGGGCTCCCGCAGGCGCAGACCCCGCCCGCGGGGCAGCGTCCGCACGAGAGCGACCTCGCCGCCTGACACGGGCGGTACGGGCTCTCAGGTCCGGCCGTACGCGTGCCAGACGGCGAGCAGTGCGGCCGTCAGCAGGCACAGTCCCGCAGCCCCAAAGCACATCCGCACCGCCGTCGGCCGGGTCCGGGGCCGCGCCCGGGGCCCTGTCCGGCTTCGGGTCCGGGGCGTCACGGATCACCGCCGTCGGCGTCACGACGGTACTTCGAGCGCAGCCACCAGCAGGTGACCGCGGCCGCGGTGCAGGTGAGCCCGATGGCCAGGGCCACGTCCGCCGGGCTGTCCGCCGAGCCCACGGGTCTGGCCCAGGCCGCGGCGGCCGGGGCGAACGCGAAGAGCAGGGCCCAGAGGAGGGCCGCGAGGCGGACTGCGGATCCTGACATGAGTCAAGGGCATCCGCTGTCGTGCGCCCGGGCCAGCCGGGCCGTCCGAACGGGCTAGGTCCTGTCGTCGAAGGAGCGCCGGTCGGGCCCGCGGTGCCGGGCGCCACGGGCCAGGGGGGACTTTGCCGACAGGACCTAGGCGGCGGTGTGGTCGGTGGCGTCCCTGCGGGCCAGGTCGCGGGAGCGGCGGGCCGGGCCGCGCCAGCCGCAGGTGCAGACGGCCAGGCAGAACGATCCGCGGTCGGCGGTGGATGTGGTGTGGCCGGCCGGCGGCTCCGGCTGCGCGTGCGGCCGCTGGAGCGGCAGGGAGTCAAGCGGAGGGACCAGGGTCGCTTCGGTGTGCGGTTCCACACCCACCACGGTACCGGGACGGGCGGCGCGCGGGGAGGGTGCGCCCCCGTGACGGGAAACCCCGGACCTCGTTAAACGGAGCGGGTGGGGGCCTCGGGCAAGCAGCGGTCATGCGTTGGGGGTTGGCAGGCGATGGTGGATCACCAGCACAGGCGGCGGCGCGGGCGTGCGGGTGAGGCGGTGCTCGCCGCCGGCGTCACGCTGGCGGTGACGGCGATGAGCGGGTGCGCGGGCGACGGTAACGACGGCCGGCCTCCGGCGGACCCGGCGGCAGTGGTCCGCGGGGCCGCCGACGCGCTGGTGAGGGCCGGCAGCGCCCGGGCCCGTACGGCCATGGAGATGGCCACCGGCGGGACCCGGGTGACGATCCGCGGCGAGGGCGGGGTCGACTTCAGGAACCGGATGGGCCAGCTCCTGGTGATGCTCCCGGCCGATGTGAAGGGCAAGGCCGAGCACCGGCCCATCACCGAGCTGCTCGTGCCCGGCGCGCTGTACATGAAGAACCGCGGAGCGGGCGTTCCGGACGACAAGTGGGTCCGTGTCGACACGACGGCCCTGGGCGACGGGAACCTCGTCACGGGCGGGGCCACCGATCCGGTGGTCGCGGCCGAGCTGCTGCGGGGCGCGCAGGGGGTGACGTACGTGGGGGAGACCGACGTGGCGGGCACCAAGGTGCGGCACTACCGGGGAACCACCGACATCGGGCGGGCCGCGGGGATGGCGTCGCCGGAGGTGCGGGGGGCGCTGGAGGCGGCGGCGAAAGGGTTCAGCACGGACACGGTGCCGTTCGACGCCTACCTCGACGAGGAGGGGCGGTTGCGGAAGGTCAGGCACCGCTTCACGTACGTCAACAATGGCGTGATCGATGTGTCGTCGACCACGCTGCTGTACGGATTCGGGACGCCGGTGACCGTCGTATTGCCGGCGAATGGGGACATTTACGCCGGGAAGATCGCCGATCAGTGAGCCGGGCGGGGAACGGGCGGCGCGATCGGGCCATGACCCGGTATCCGGAAATGGTCCATCCGTGTCATGCGGGGGGAGGCGCGGCCTCCCTACGCTGAGAAGCCGGGCGCCGGCGAATGGTGCGGCATGACCGATGACGGCCGGTGGCCGGTGGCAGATTGAGGTGACACGCGTGACTCCCGCAGGCGGTACGACGGTGCAGGACCACGTGGCGCTCGCCGAGATCGAGCTGTGCGGCGAGCTGATCATCGCGGCCTCGGCGGCGGTGGAGGACCGGCTGAGCCTGGACCGTATCGACGAGGTCCTGCTCGGGCACTAGTCCCCCGACTGCCGACTGCCCGAGCGGCGGCCGATGCGGGGCTCCGCCCCCGGACCCCGCCCCCGGACTCGGCCCCGGACCCCGCGCCCGGAGCGCCGGCGGGGCCGGGTCGGCGCACCGCGGGCGCCGTCAGGTGCGCAGGAGGCGGGCGATGGCCTTGGTGGCCTCTTCGACCTTGGCGTCGATCTCCGTGCCGCCCTTGACCGCCGCGTCGGCCACGCAGTGGCGCAGGTGCTCCTCCAGCAGCTGGAGCGCGAAGGACTGCAGCGCCTTGGTGCTCGCGGAGACCTGGGTGAGTATGTCGATGCAGTAGACGTCCTCGTCGACGAGCCGCTGGAGGCCGCGGATCTGGCCCTCGATCCGGCGCAGCCGCTTGAGGTGCTCGTCCTTCTGGTGGTGATAGCCGTGGACGGCTGCGGGAGCGGCCGTGCCGGACTCGGCTCCGGAGCCCTCCGCCTCGATGGTGGTCATAGGTTCCTCCCGTGGTCCGGAACGAGGGGGTGCATGCATGGCGCATACCCCTCATGGGTATAGGGTACTGGGCCTCGCCGCCCGCGGCAGGGGTCCGTGGTCCTCACTCTGCCCGATGGAGGACACTGGTGAACGGCCGGTTAGCCGTGGCCGGGGGATGCGCCTAGCATCAGCCTGACCGAATCCAATGCACCCCGAGGACCTCACGTGCGATTTCGTCTGACCCCCAGGGAGACGAGCTTCTACGACATGTTCGCCGCATCCGCGGACAACATCGTCACGGGCTCCAAGCTCCTGATGGAACTGCTCGGAGCGGACTCCTCCGCCCGGGTCGAGATCGCGGAGCGGATGCGGGCAGCGGAGCACGCGGGGGACGACGCCACTCACGCGATCTTCCACCAGCTGAACTCCTCCTTCATCACGCCGTTCGACCGCGAGGACATCTACAACCTGGCCTCGTCGCTCGACGACATCATGGACTTCATGGAGGAGGCCGTCGACCTCGTCGTCCTCTACAACGTGGAGGAGCTCCCCAAGGGTGTCGAGCAGCAGATCGAGGTGCTGGCGCGCGCGGCCGAGCTGACCGCCGAGGCCATGCCCCACCTGCGGACGATGGACAACCTGACCGAGTACTGGATCGAGGTCAACCGCCTCGAGAACCAGGCCGACCAGATCCACCGCAAGCTGCTCGCCCAGCTCTTCAACGGCAAGTACGACGCCATCGAGGTGCTGAAGCTCAAGCAGATCGTCGACGTGCTCGAAGAGGCGGCCGACGCGTTCGAGCACGTTGCGAACACGGTGGAGACCATCGCGGTCAAGGAGTCCTGAACCACGTGGACACCTTTGCGCTGATCGTCACCATCGGTGTCGCGCTCGGCTTTACGTATACGAACGGCTTTCACGACTCGGCGAACGCGATCGCGACGTCCGTCTCGACGCGGGCGCTGACGCCGCGCGCGGCGCTGGCGATGGCCGCCGTGATGAACCTCGCCGGTGCCTTCCTGGGCAGCGGCGTGGCCAAGACGGTCAGCCAGGGCCTGATCGAGACGCCCCACGGCAGCACGGGCATGTGGATCCTGTTCGCGGCGCTGGTCGGCGCGATCGTGTGGAACCTGATCACCTGGTACTTCGGCCTGCCCTCGTCCTCCTCGCACGCCCTCTTCGGCGGCATGGTGGGCGCGGCGCTGGCCGGCGGCACCGAGGTGCTGTGGGGCGGTGTGGTCGACAAGGTCGTCATCCCCATGTTCGTCTCGCCGGTCGTGGGTCTGGTCGCGGGTTACCTGGTGATGGTCGCCATCCTGTGGATGTTCCGCCGGTCGAACCCGCACAAGGCCAAGCACGGCTTCCGCATCGCGCAGACGGTGTCGGCGGCCGCCATGGCGCTCGGTCACGGCCTCCAGGACGCGCAGAAGACGATGGGCATCGTCGTGATGGCCCTGGTCATCGCCGACGTGCAGACGGCCGACGCGCCGATCCCGATCTGGGTCAAGATCGCGTGTGCCGTGATGCTGTCGCTGGGTACGTACGCGGGTGGCTGGCGCATCATGCGTACGCTCGGCCGAAAGATCATCGAGCTGGACCCGCCGCAGGGCTTCGCCGCGGAGACCACCGGTGCGTCGATCATGTTCGGCTCGGCGTTCATCTTCCACGCGCCGATCTCCACCACCCACGTGATCACCTCGGCGATCATGGGCGTGGGCGCGACGAAGCGTGTGAACGCGGTCCGCTGGGGCGTCGCCAAGAACATCGTCCTGGGCTGGTTCATCACGATGCCGGCCGCGGCCCTGGTCGCCGCGATCAGCTTCTGGATCGTGAACCTGGCCTTCGGCTAGGCCGTCGAACGGATACGAAAGCGGGCCGGCTCCCCCCACCCAGGGGGAGCCGGCCCTTTTCTTTCTTTCGCCTTGCGGTGGCACCGCCATGCAGCACCGCAGGACGTGCTGTCCCGGATCAGCCGAAGCGACCCGAGATGTAGTCCTCGGTCGCCTGCACGGACGGGTTCGAGAAGATCCGGTCCGTGTCGTCGAGCTCTATGAGCTTGCCGGGCTGGCCGACGGCCGAGAGGTTGAAGAAGGCGGTGCGGTCCGAGACGCGGGCCGCCTGCTGCATGTTGTGCGTCACGATGACGATCGTGAAGCGCTCCTTGAGCTCGCCGATCAGGTCCTCGATCGCCAGCGTGGAGATCGGGTCGAGGGCCGAGCAGGGCTCGTCCATCAGCAGGACCTGGGGCTCGACCGCGATGGCGCGGGCGATGCACAGACGCTGCTGCTGGCCGCCGGAGAGGCCGGAGCCGGGCTTGTTCAGGCGGTCCTTGACCTCGTTCCAGAGGTTGGCGCCCTGGAGGGACTTCTCGACGACGTCCGCGAGCTCGGACTTCTTGAAGCTGCCGTTCAGCCGCAGGCCCGCCGCCACGTTGTCGAAGATCGACATGGTGGGGAAGGGGTTCGGGCGCTGGAAGACCATGCCGACGGTGCGGCGGACCGCGACGGGGTCCACGCCGGTGCCGTACAGGTTCTCGTCGTCCAGCAGCACCTTGCCCTCGACGCGGCCGCCGGGGGTGACCTCGTGCATGCGGTTGAGGGTGCGCAGGAAGGTGGACTTGCCGCAGCCGGAGGGGCCGATGAAGGCCGTCACGGAGCGGGGCTCCACGGTCATCGAGATGTCATCGATGGCCTTGTGGGTGCCGTAGAAGGCGGACAGTCCGGAGACGTCGATTCGCTTCGCCATGAGGGGTCACTTCGCTTTCATGTGGTCGCGTCAGCGACCGGTCTTCGGGGCCTTCCAGCGGGCGATGCCGCGGGCCACCAGATTGAGGATCATGACGAAGGCGATCAGGACGAGCGCTGCGGCCCATGCCCGGTCGTAGGAGGCTTCACTGCCGACCTTGTACTGCTCCCAGATGTAGAGGGGGAGCGAGGACTGGGCGCCTTCGAAGGGGTTGCCGTTGATCAGCTGGGAGCCGAAGACCAGCAGCATGATCGGGGCGGTCTCGCCGGCGATGCGGGCGACGGCCAGCATCACACCGGTGGAGATGCCGCCGATGGCGGTCGGGAGCACGACCTTGAGGATCACGCGCCACTTCGGCACACCGAGGGCCAGGGCGGCCTCGCGCAGCTCGTTCGGGACGAGCTTGAGCATCTCCTCGGTGGAGCGGACCACCACGGGCATCATCAGGATCGACAGGGCCATCGCGCCGGCGAAGCCGGACGGGCCGAAGCCGAGCATGAGGTTCCAGGTCGTCAGGATGAACAGGCCCGCGACGATGGAGGGGATGCCGGTCATGACGTCGACGAAGAAGGTGACGGACCTGGCCAGGCGGCCCTTGCCGTACTCGACCAGGTAGACGGCGGTCAGCAGGCCGATGGGGGCCGCGATCAGGGTGGCGAGGGCCACCTGCTCGATCGTGCCGAGCAGCGCGTGATAGACGCCGCCGCCCTCGTCGAAGCTGGTCACGCCGTTCATGGAGTGCGTGAGGAAGTTGGCGCTCAGCAGCGCGAGGCCGCGGCTGATCGTGGTCCACATCAGCGAGAGCAGCGGGATGACCGCGAGGACGAAGCAGACCCACACGAGGGCGGTCGCGACGCGGTCCTTGGCCTGGCGGCGGTTCTCGATCACCGAGCTGGCGGTGTACGTGATGGCGACGAAGAGCAGGGCCGCGATCAGGCCCCACTGGATCTTGCTGTGGAGGCCGAAGACGAGGCCGGCGCCGCAGCCGAGGGCGATCGAGAGGGCCGCGATGCCGGCGGGGGCCCAGCGGGGCAGGCCGCCCCGGGTGAGGCTCGCGGGGGCTGCGGACTTGCGGGCCCGGGTGGGCCGCTGGTCCTGGAGTACGTGGCTCATCAGGCGTTCGCCCCCGAGAATTCCTTGCGGCGAGCGATGATCAGGCGAGCTGCACCGTTGACCAGCAGGGTGAGCAGGAAGAGGACCAGACCGGAGGCGATCAGCGCGTCCCGGCCGAACTCGTTGGCCTCGTCGAACTTCGCGGCGATGTTCTGCGCGAAGGTGCCGCCGCCCGGGTTCAGGACGTGGAACGAGATCAGGAAGCTCGGGGAGAGGACGGTCGCGACGGCCATGGTCTCGCCGAGGGCGCGGCCGAGGCCGAGCATGGAGGCGGAGATGACGCCGGAGCGGCCGAAGGGCAGCACCGACATTCGGACGACCTCCCAGCGGGTCGCGCCGAGGGCCAGGGCGGCCTCCTCGTTCATGCGCGGGACCTGCAGGAAGACCTCGCGGCTGACGCTGGTCACGATCGGCAGGATCATGATCGCGAGCAGGATGCCGACGGTGAAGAGCGAACGGGCCACGCCGACCTGGGTCTTGTCGAAGACGTACGTCCAGCCCAGGTACTCGTCGAGCCAGAGGTTCAGGCCGTTCAGCTGCGGGACGAGGAAGAGGGCGCCCCAGATGCCGTAGATGATCGACGGCACGGCGGCCAGCAGGTCGACCACGTACGCGAGGGGCGCGGCCAGCTTGCGCGGCGCGTAGTGCGAGATGAAGAGGGCGATGCCGACAGCGACCGGAACCGCGATGGCCATCGCGATGATCGAGCTGACGACGGTGCCGAAGAGCAGGACGGCGATGCCGAAGACGGGCGGGTTGGCCGACGCGTTCCAGTCGAAGGTGGTGAGGAAGTTCCCCTCGTTCTTCGACAGGGCGATCGTGGCGCGGTAGGTGAGGAAGGCGGCGATCGACGCCATGATCACCAGGAGCGTGATGCCGGAGCCCTTGGAGAGCCCGGCGAAGATCTTGTCACCGGCGCGGCCGGTGGACCTTCCGCTCCGGATGACAGGCGGAGCCGTGTCTGTCTGGGTGGGTGTGGTGGAAGCCATGGTCTTTCCGGTCTGTGTGGGGGGCGGGCCCCCTGGCGGCGGTGCACCGGATTTCCCCGGGTGGAGGGGAAGGGGTTCCGGGGCCGGTCCGCCCTGTCCCCGGACGGGGGGAGGGAGCGGACCGGCTCTCGGAGGTCGGGACTAGTTCAGCGAGGTGATGACTTCGCGGACCTTGGCGTTGATCTCGGCCGGGATCGGCGCGTAGCCGTTCTCGAGGAGGACCTTCTGGCCGGCGTCCGAGGCGGCGTAGTTCAGGAAGGACTTCACGGTCGGGAGCGTCTCGGCCTTGTTGCCCTTGTCGCAGACGACCTCGTAGGTGACCAGGACGAGCGGGTACGCGCCCTCGGCCTTGGTGGCGTAGTCGAGCTTCAGGGCCAGGTCGGAGCCGGTGCCGGAGATCTTGGCGGCGGCGATGGCCTTGGAGGCGTTCTCGCCGGTGGCCTTGACCGGGGCGGCGGCGCCCGTGTTCAGGTCCACCGTCTTGATGCCCTGGGCGCTGGCGAACGAAAGCTCGAAGTAGCCGATCGCGCCGTCGACCTGCTTGACCTGCGCGGCGACACCGGCGGAGCCGGAGGCGGCCTGGCCGCCCGGGGCGGCCCACTTCTTCGCGGGCTCGTGCGGCCAGGCGTCGGCGGCGGCGGCCTTGAGGTACTTGGTGACGTTCTCGGTGGTGCCCGAGTCGTCGGAGCGGTGGAAGGCCTGGATGGCGGTGGAGGGAAGCGTGACGCCGGGGTTCAGCTTCTTGATCGCCTCGTCGTCCCACTTCTTGATCTTGTCGTTGAAGATGTTGGCGATCGTGGCGGCGTCGAGGTTCAGCTTGTCCACGCCGGCGACGTTGAAGCCGAGGGCGACGGGGCCGCCGACCATCGGCAGGTCGATGCCCTGGCCGCCGGTGCAGATCTTCTTCGACTCCTCGACCTGCTCCGGCTTCAGCGCCGAGTCGGAGCCGGCGAAACCGACCGTGCCCTGGTTGAAGGCGACGATGCCCTCACCGGAGGAGGAGGACTTGTAGTTCACCTCGACGCCGGAGCAGGCGGCCATGTAGTTCTTGATCCACAGCTCGATCGCGTTCTTCTGCGCGGAGGAGCCGGAGGCCAGCAGCTTGCCCTTGGCGTCGTCGCACTTGATGTCGCCGCCGGCGGCCGCGGAGGGCTTCCCCGTGCCGTCGACGGTCTTGGTGTTGTCGTCCGAGCCGCACGCCGTGAGGACCAGGGCGCCGGACACGACAAGCGCACCGAGGGCGGAGGCACGAAGCATGTTCTTGCGCTGAAGCTTCACTTTTCGGGTGTTCCTTCCAGAAGCCGCCGGCCGCTTTCTGAATCGGGGCGGCGTGCGAAGAGGACTGCGTCGGTTGTGCGCGGCTGAGCTGCTCGACCTCCGGGCCACTCGCTCCGTGCACCACCGAAATTAGGCAGAACAGGTGAAGCAGCCGACCGGGCCGAGTGAACGGATGGTGAACCGTGGCGGACGACCCGGTGCGTTCCCGCCCACTCGCACACAGCCGTCATCATCCGTTATCCGCGCGTTACCGGGGTGTGACCGCCGGCTCGGGGAGCCAGAGGTGCCGGAATTCCAGACGGGCCGCCTCGACCTCGTGGCGCTGGTCGGCGTGCAGGACACCGAGGGCGTAAGCGGTCGCCGGCGCGATGCGCGGGGTGCGGGCCGCCGTCGCCGAGGCGTTCGCGGCCTCGGCGGCGTCGCGGTGGCGGTCCAGGGCCTCGCCCGCGGCCGCCGGCCGGGTCACGTCCTCGCCCATGGCCTCCCGCGCGTAGCGGTGGACCCGCAGCAGGCGGCGTACCTCGTGCCAGAGCCCGTCGTGGGCCGCGTTGTACGGATGGGCTCCGTCGACCGGCGGCAGCGCCGCGACCGCCGCCGACAGGCGGGTTTCGGCCACCGCCGCCAGCGGGGCCAGGACCTCGCTCACCCGCCCCCGGGCCGCGACCGCGTCCAGCGGGACCTCCGAGGCCAGCACGGCCACCGCATCGGCCACCGCGTGGAAGCGGGAGGAGCCGAGGGCCTGGAGGGTGGCCGAATGGGCCCGCGTACGGGACAGGGTCAACTGGCGCTCCAGCAGCGCGCCCGCCCGCGCCGAGCCCACCGTCAGCGCGCCGGCCGAGCCGCGCGGCGCGGGCAGTTCCGGGGAGCCCGACAGCCGGTGCAGGGCGTCCATCAGCCGGCTCAGCCGGGCCGCGTACGCGTGCTCGTGGGCCAGGGTCGAGGACAGCCACACCAGTTCGGTGCGCAGGGCGTCGGCCCACGAGGACTCGGTCACCACCCGGAAGGTGGCCAGGGATCCGCCGATGCGGCGCGCAGCCCCCCGCAGGCTGCGCGCCGCCTCACCTCCTTCGGCGGCGTCGGCGGCGGCCCCGCTCCCCGCGTTCTCGGCGTGCAGCCGCATCGCGCGGAGGAAGGCGGTGGCCTGGGCGCGCAGGTACGTGCCGAGCACGTCCCCCGCGTCCGGCCGCGCCGTCTGCGCCGTGGACGGTTTACGGTTTTGCTGATCCACGCCGGCGCCTCCGGGCGTCTATGAGCGTCTCCTGTACGTGCCGCAGCGGCTGGCCGTCCGCGTCCGTGCTGTGCCGGGTCCACTCGCCGTCCGGGCCCAGGTGCCAGGAGGAGGTGGCGTCGGACATCCCGGTTTCCAGCATCCGGTCCAGTGCCGCGCGGTGGGCCGGGTCGGCGACCCTGACCAGTGCCTCGATGCGGCGGTCGAGGTTGCGGTGCATCATGTCGGCGCTGCCGATCCACACCTCGGGCTCGCCGCCGTTGCCGAAGGCGAAGACCCGGGAGTGTTCCAGGAAGCGGCCGAGGACCGAGCGGACCCGGATGTTCTCCGAGAGCCCGGGGACTCCGGGGCGCACCGCGCAGATGCCGCGCACCCAGATGTCGACGGGCACGCCCGCCTGGGCGGCCCGGTAGAGCGAGTCGATGAGGGCCTCGTCGACGATCGAGTTCATCTTGAGCCGGACGTACGCGGGGCGGCCGGCCCGGTGGTGGGCGGCCTCCTTGTCGATCCGCGCGATCAGCCCGTCCCGCAGCGAGCGGGGCGCCACCATCAGCCGGCGGTAGGTCTCGCGGCGCGAGTAGCCGGACAGCCGGTTGAAGAGGTCGGAGAGGTCCGCGCCGACCTGCGGGTCGGCGGTGAGCAGGCCGAGGTCCTCGTAGAGCCTGGCGGTCTTGGGGTGGTAGTTGCCGGTGCCCACGTGCGAGTAGCGGCGCAGCTGGTCGCCCTCCTGGCGGACGACGAGCGACAGCTTGCAGTGGGTCTTGAGGCCGACGAGCCCGTAGACGACGTGGCAGCCGGACTCCTCCAGCTTGCGCGCCCACTTGATGTTGGCCTGCTCGTCGAAGCGGGCCTTGATCTCGACGAGTACGAGGACCTGCTTGCCGGAGTCGGCGGCGTCGATCAGGGCGTCCACGATCGGGGAGTCGCCGGAGGTGCGGTAGAGCGTCTGCTTGATGGCGAGGACGTCCGGGTCGGCGGCGGCCTGCTCCAGGAAGGCCTGCACCGAGGTGGAGAAGGAGTCGTACGGGTGGTGCAGCAGGACGTCCCGCTCGCGCAGGGCGGCGAAGATGTCGGGCGCGGACGCGGACTCGACCTCGGCGAGGTCCCGGTGGGTGCCGGCGATGAACTTGGGGTACTTCAGCTCCGGGATGTCCAGCGAGGCGATCCCGAAGAGGGCGGTCAGGTCCAGCGGGCCGGGCAGCGGGTAGACCTCGGAGGCGTTGACCTTCAGCTCCTGCACCAGCAGGTCCAGTACGCCGGGGTCGATGGACTCCTCGACCTCCAGGCGCACGGGCGGGCCGAAGCGGCGCCGCATGAGCTCCTTCTCCAGGGCCTGGAGCAGGTTCTCGGCGTCGTCCTCCTCCACCTCGAGGTCCTCGTTGCGGGTCACCCGGAACATGTGGTGCGCGAGCACCTCCATGCCGGGGAACAGCTCCTCCAGGTGCGCGGCGATGACGTCCTCCAGCGGGACGTAGCGCTGCGGGGAGGCCTCCAGGAAACGGGAGAGGAGCGGCGGGACCTTGACCCGGGCGAAGTGGCGGTGGCCGCTGACGGGATTGCGCACGACCACGGCCAGGTTCAGGGAGAGGCCGGAGATGTACGGGAACGGGTGCGCGGGGTCCACGGCCAGCGGCGTCAGCACCGGGAAGATCTGGTTGCGGAACAGGGTGAAGAGGCGCGCCTGCTCCTTCTCGGTGAGATCGGGCCAGCGGATCAGGTGGACGCCCTCCTCGGCGAGTGCCGGGGAGATGTCCTGCTGGAAGCAGGCGGCGTGCCGGGCCATGAGCTCGCGCGAGCGGGTCCAGATGAGGTCCAGCACCTCGCGGGGCTGCAGGCCCGAGGCCGAACGGGTGGCGACACCGGTCGCGATGCGCCGCTTGAGGCCGGCCACGCGGACCATGAAGAACTCGTCGAGGTTGCTCGCGAAGATCGCCAGGAAGTTGGCGCGCTCCAGCAGCGGGGTCGTCGGGTCCTCGGCGAGCTCCAGCACCCGCTCGTTGAAGGCCAGCCAGCTGCGCTCCCGGTCGAGGAAGCGTCCCGGGGGGAGCTCGTCGCCGTCCTTGTCGTCGTAGGCGTCCAGATCGGCGTCGAGGTCCGGTTCGAGATCGACGTGCGGGCGGTGCGCGGAGATGGAGCCTATGCGGGCGTGGGCTCCGGTGACGGCCCGGCCGGAAGCACTGCCGGGGGTGGTGCCGGGGGCGCTGCCGGGGGTGTGAGACGGGTGCTGGGCGGGGACCTCGGTGGGGCCGGCGCTGGGCTGGTGGCTCATGACTCCATTCTTCCGCGCACGCGGGAGGACTGGCACGTCGGAGGAGTCGGCCGTCAGTCGGAGGCGGGGCTGCATTGGGGGAGGGTCGCAAGCGCGTCTGAATGCTTGGTGAATGGCGCGTGGCTTCCGGGGTCCGGCGCGGTGCCGAGTTGCCTCCCGGCGGGGTGGCGGGGGTGGGGGCGGAGCCGTTGCGGGCCGGGCGCGGCGCCGCTGCGGGGCTCCGCCCACGGGCCCCCGCCGGGCGCCGCCCGGACCCGCGCCTCACACGCCGGCGGGGCTGGGATCGGCCGGCGGGGCTGGATTGGGCGGTGGGGCTGGGATTGGCCGGCGGGGTTGGGTCAGCTTTCTGTGCGGTACATCAGGTCCACCTCGTGGGTGGCGAAGCCGAGGCCCTCGTAGACCGCGAGGGCCGCCGGGTTGTCGGCGTCCACGTAGAGCATGGCCGTCGGGAGGCCCTGGGCCGCCAGGTGGCGCAGGCCGATCGCGGTGAGGGCCTTGCCGAGGCCGCCGCCCTGGGCGCCCGGGCGGACGCCGACCACGTAGACCTCGCCGAGGCCTTCCGCAGCGTGGACCTTCGTCCAGTGGAAGCCGACGAGCTCCCCGTCGCGCTCCGCGAGGAAGAAGCCCTCGGGGTCGAACCACGGCTGCGCCATCCGGTCGTCGAGGTCGCGCTGGGTCAGCGAGCCCTGCTCCGGGTGGTGGGCGAAGGCGGCCGCGTTCGCCGCGAGCCAGGCCGTGTCGTCGGTGCCGGGCACGAAGGTCCGTACGGTCACCCCGGACGGGAGCACCGGCTCGGGCAGCGGCTTGCCCTCGGCCAGCGGCCGGCGCAGCTGGCGCAGCTCGCGGAAGAGGGTGAGGCCGAGCACCTGCGCGAGGTGGCGGGCGGCCGACTTGCCGCCGTGGGCCCATACCCGCAGCCGTTTGCCGGAGGCGGCGAGCAGGGCGGTGCCCATGGCCCGCCCGTGCCCGCGCCCCCGCAGGGCCGGGTGGACGACGAGCTCGGCGGCCGGCGCCTCGACCGGGTCGGTGTCCTCCAGCTGGCCGTAGGCGGAGAGCCGGCCGCCCTCGGTGAGCAGGAAGTGCCGGATCCCCTCGCGCGGCCCGCCGCGCAGCTGGAGCCGTCCCTGTTCGGACACTGCGGTGGTGCCGTCCGTACGTGCGGCGTCCTCGATGAGGTCGAGTACGGCGCTCGCCTGTTCCTCCGTCAGCTCGTCGAGAGTCTGAATCTGCCGTCCCGGCTCCAGGGCCGCTGCTGCGTCAGTCATGACACGAGCCTACGACCGCGGTGGGGAGGGGCGGAGTGCGGGCGCGTGGTCGGTGCTTCTTCTGCGCGTAACCAACGCGATACCGCTACCCCCTGGTAGAGCTACGCGCGTTGACCTTAGGCTTCGCCGGACCTCCCGAGCATTACAGCTGTCACATAAGGGGACTAAATGTCAGCGACGCCACAACGGCACCGCCGAACCCGCCGGTTGACCCTCACCGCACTCGCCGTCACGGCCGGGGCCGGGGCGATGATCGCGGCCGCACTTCCGGCCGGTGCCGCGAGTGGTGGCGGTGCGGCCAAGAGCCGGACCGTCGATGTGCAGATGCTGTCGTTCAACGACTTCCACGGCACGCTGGAGCCCCCGCAGGGCTCCTCCGGCACCGTGACCGAGCGTCAGGCCGACGGCACCACCAAGGCCATACCCGCGGGCGGGGTCGAGTACCTCGCGACCAGCCTGCGTGAGGCCCGCAAGGGCCACGAGTACTCCGTCACGGCCGCGGCCGGTGACATGATCGGCGGCAGCCCGATGCTGTCCGGGCTCTTCCACGACGAGCCGAGCATCGAGGCGCTGAACAAGCTGGGCCTGAACGTCTCCAGCGTCGGCAACCACGAGTTCGACGAGGGCAAGACCGAGCTGCGCCGCATGGCGTACGGCGGCTGCCACCCGGTCGAGGGCTGCTTCGAGTACGGCAAGGACTTCACGGGCGCCGAGTTCCAGTACCTCGCCGCCAACGTCACGGACGAGAAGACCAAGCGTCCGCTGATGTCGCCCACCTACGTCTGGAAGAAGGGGGACGTGAAGATCGGCTTCATCGGCGTCACCCTGGAGGGCACTCCGGACGTCGTGACCGCCGAGGGCGTCAAGGGCCTCAAGTTCGGCGACGAGATCGAGACGATCAACAAGTACGCCGCCGAGCTGAACAAGCAGGGCGTGAAGTCGATCGTCGCGCTGATCCACGAGGGCGGTCTGCCCGCCAACGGCGCGTACAACTACGACTGTGACGTCCCGGGCGCCGGCGCCGGCATCTCGGGCGCGATCGTGGACATCGCCAAGAACGTCGACTCCAAGGTCGACGCGCTGGTCACGGGCCACACGCACCAGGCGTACGCCTGCAACATCCCCGACCCGGCGGGCAACCCGCGCGCGGTGACCTCGGCGGCCTCCATCGGCCGTCTGTTCACGGACACCACGCTCACCTACGACCGGCAGACCAAGGACATCGTCCGTACGCCGGTCAGCTCGCCCAAGCCGGTCAACAAGGTCGTCACCCGGGACCAGCCCAAGGCCCCGGACATGACCGAGCTGCTCCAGCGCTGGAACACCCTCGCGGCCCCGATCGCCAACCGCCCGCAGGGCTTCATCTCGGCGGACATCCCGGGCCGCGGCTCGGCGGAGCCCGAGAAGCCGCTCGGCGACCTGATCGCCGACGCGCAGCTCGAGGCGCTCGCCCCGGCGGACAAGGGCGGCGCGCAGCTGGCCATCATGAACCCGGGCGGCATCCGTTCGGACCTCGCCTACAAGGCCTCGGGTGGCGAGGGCGACGGCGTCGTGACGTACGGCGAGTCCTTCACGGTCCAGCCGTTCACCAACATGATGAACATCGTGGACCTGACCGGCGCGCAGCTGGTCACCGCGCTCCAGCAGCAGGTCAGCGGACCGGTCAACGGGGTGAGCCCGAAGATCCTGCAGGTGTCGAAGGGCTTCACCTACACCCTGGACATGACGAAGGCGGGCGCGGACCGCATCGTCGTCGACTCGGTGCGGCTCAACGGTGCTCCGATCGACCCGGCCAAGACCTACCGGGTCGCGATGAACGAGTTCCTCGCGGGCGGCGGTGACGGCTTCACCGTCCTGAAGGAGCACAAGAACAAGCTGGTGGGCGCGTCCGACCTGGACTGCTTCAACGCCTACCTGACGAAGAACTCCTCGGCGCAGTCCCCGATCGCCCCGCCGGCGGCGAACCGGATCACCGTCGTCAAGTAGCACTTCGTGCGGTACCCCTGAAGGGGCGGCGGGCCATGGCCCGCCGCCCCTTCGGCCTTTCCCCGGGCCCCGTGGCGCGTGGATCAGAGGGTGGCGAGGAACGCTCCGACGGCCGCGTGGAATCCCGCCGGGTCCGTGAACGGCACGAAGTGGTCGCCGTCGAGGGGCGTGTACGAGGTCTTCGGCCGCCGGGCCGCCATCGCCTCGGCGGTCGCCCGCGGGAGGGCATGGCTGTGGGTGCCGTGGATCAGCAGGGCCGGGCAGTCGCTCGCGAGCCAGGTGTCCCAGTGGTCGCCGCGGCACTCCTCGATGGAGTCGAGCATGTCCTGCGGGTGGAACGCCATGCGCCAGCCCGCGCCGCCGGGCAGTGGGCGCAGTCCCGGGGCGACGAGTTCCTCGGCCGCTCCGGCGGCGGCGATGAGCTCCTCGCGGGTGGGCGCGGTGTACGGGAGGCCGCGCAGGAAGCCGAACCAGTCGGACTCGGCGGGGTGCACCTCCACGGAGGTGTCGACATTGACGAGGGCCGAGACCCGGTGGGGGTGAGCGGCGGCCAGGTGGTAGGCGTTGAGTCCGCCGAGGGAGTGGCCGAGCACGGCGACGGGGGCGTCCAGGCCCAGGTGGTCGAGCAGGGCGACGGCGTCGCGTACGTAGCCCTCGCGGCGGTAGTCGGGGGCGCGGTCGGAGTCCCCGTGGCCGCGCTGGTCGGGGGCGATGACCCGCCAGTCCTCGCCGAGGGCGGCGGCGAGGCCGGTGAAGGCGAGGGCTTCGGACATGCCGCCGTGCAGGGCGAGGAGCGGTCGGCCGGTGCCGCCGAAGTCCAGGTAGGAGAGGGTCCGGTTCTCGGTCTTCAGCTCGTGGCGCATGTGTTCCTGCCTCCCGTTGGCCGTGGGGTCTTTCTGACGGCTCCACCCTGTCAGGATTTGGGCAAGCGCGCAATACGCTTGTCTTGCGCGCTTGCCCAAGTGGGCGGTGGATACGATCCCGGCATGGGAAATCGCGAGGACCTGCTGGCCGGAGCCCGGCGCTGCCTGGAGGAGAAGGGTTACCTGCGCACGACCGTGCGCGACATCGCCACGGCCGCGGAGGTGAGCATGGCCGCGATCGGCTACCACTTCGGGTCGCGCGAGGCGCTGCTCAACCAGGCGCTGTTCGCCGCGATGGAGGAGTGGGCCGCGGGCTCCGGCCGGCTCGCAGGGGAGGGGGGGAGTGCGGGGGAGCGCTACGCCGACACCTGGGACCGCAAGATCCGGGACTTCGGCGAGATGCGCTGGCTGTGGCTGGCCTCCGTCGAGGCCTTCGTGCACGCGCAGTCCTCGCCCGAGCTGCTCGCGATCCTGGCCGAGGGCCAGCGCCGCAACCGCCGGATGGTGGCCGCCGCGCTGCGCGGGGTGCCGGAGTCGGAGGTGTCGCAGGAGGACGTACGCGCACTCGGCTCGATGCACATCGCACTGTTGAGCGGGGTGATGGTGCAGACCCTGACCGATCCGGAGCAGGCTCCGGACGGCCGGGAGCTGCTCCGGGGGCTGCGCGAGATGGTCGGGTTGCTCGAAGACTGACTGCTACCGACGGGTAGTAACTGTGACGTGTGCACGCCATAATCCGGCCATCACCGGGTCGGCGAAGGGGCGGGCATGGTCACGGGCACGAGCACAGGCACGGTCACGGGCACGAGCACGAGAACAGGCACGGGCCCGGGCACGGTCACGGGCCCGCGTACCGGCACGGGCATGGGCCGGCGGGCTTTCCTGGCCGGAGCACTGGCCGCGGGAGCGGCCGCCGGACTGGGGGTCGCATCCGCACCGGCCGCCGCGGCGGCCCTCGGCACCCAGGACTGGATGGCCGGCCTCGGCGACTCCACCGCCCTGCAGCGGATGACCATCCCCGGCACCCACGACTCCGGCGCCCGCCACGGCGGGCTCTACGTCGCCTGCCAGAACACCTCGATCACCGAGCAGCTCGACGCCGGGATCCGCTTCCTGGACGTCCGCTGCCGCGTCACCGGCGGATCCTTCGCGATCCACCACGGGTCCTTCTACCAGAACCTGATGTTCGGGGACGTCCTCGTCGCCTGCTGGAACTTCCTCGCCGCGCACCCCTCCGAGACCGTCCTGATGCGCGTCAAGCAGGAGTACTCCGGGGAGAGCGACGCCACCTTCCGCGCCGTTTTCGACGACTACCTGAACAACCGCGGCTGGCGGCCGCTGTTCCGGATCGCGGACTCCCTGCCCTCTCTGGGACAGGCCCGCGGGAAGGTGGTCCTGCTCGCCGACAACGGCGGCCTGCCGGGGCTGCGCTACGGAGACGGCAATGTCTTCGACATTCAGGACGACTGGAACGCCGAGCCCTTCGCCAAGCGCGGCAAGATCGAGAATCACTTCCGCAGGGCCGTCCAGCAGCCCGGCAAGCTCTTCGTCAACTACGTCAGCACCTCGGCGTACATGCCGCCGCGCTGGAACTCCGACCGCCTCAACCCGCAGGTGCACGGCTTCGTCGACGGCGCGGAGATGTCGGGCCGGACCGGGCTCGGCATTGTCCCGATGGACTTCCCGAACACCCGCTCCGGCCTCGTCACCTCACTGATCCGGCACAACTGACGGATCGGAGGGCGGCGGCGCCGGCGCCCCCGGGATCCGGAGCACCGCCTCCGTGCCCGGGCCGCCGTCGGCCGCCGCCCGCAGTTCGGCGCTGCCGCCCGCGCGCGCGACCGTACGGGCCACGATCGACAGTCCCAGCCCGCTGCCGGGCAGGGCGCGGGCCGACGGGGACCGCCAGAACCGTTCGAAGACGTGCGGCAGGTCCTCGGCCGGGATGCCCGGACCGTGGTCCCGTACGGTCAGCCGGCCCGCCCGCAGGGTCACCTCGACGGTGCCGCCGGGCGGGCTGAACTTCACCGCGTTGTCCAGGACGTTGACCACCGCCCGCTCCAGCGCCGCCGCCTCGCCCCGGACGTACCAGGGCCGCAGGTCCGAGTCGAAGCGGAGCTCAGGACCGCGCAGCCGGGCCCGGGACAGCGCGGCGCCGGTGATCTCGTGCAGGGCGACCACGCCGAGCGGGCCGGGGGAGGCCGCGTCCGGCCGGGACAGCTCCTGCAGGTCGCCGATGAGCGAGGCCAGTTCCGTCATCTGCGCCTTGACCGAGGCGAGCAGCTCGCGCCGGTCGTCGGGAGGGATGGCCCGGCCGGTCTCCTCGCTGCGCGCGAGGAGCTCGATGTTGGTGCGCAGGGAGGTCAGCGGGGTGCGCAGCTCGTGCCCGGCGTCCGCGATCAGCTGGGCCTGCCGGTCCTGGGAGGAGGCGAGGGCCGCCGTCATCGAGTTGAAGGACCGGGACAGGCGGGCGATCTCGTCGTCGCCCTCGTCGGGGATCCGGACGGTGAGGTCCTCGGTACGGGCGATGTGCTCGACGGCGTCGGTCAGTTCGTCGACCGGCTGGAGCCCGGTCCGGGCCACCCACAGGCCGGCGGCGCCCGCGCCGACGACCCCGATGCCGCAGACCAGGAGCAGCACCCAGGCCAGGGTGGACAGGGGTTTGTCGATGTCGGCGAGCGGCTTGGCCACGGACAGTGCGGCGGGCTGGCTGCCCACGAGGGCGGGCTGCGTGTAGACGCGGACGGGGATGCCGTTGGAGGTGGTCGCGTCGTAGAGAACGGGGCCCCGGCGTCGCTGGGCGACCTCCAGGTCGATCGCGGTGACCTTCAGGGTGTTGTTGCCGTCGACCCAGCAGTGGCCGCCGTCCGGCAGCACGATCTGCACCTGCGCGCTGAGGTTGTTGGCCGCCTGGTCCGGCAGGGGCGGGCCGGGGACGCAGCGCAGCTTGGCGTAGACCTGGTTGGCCTGGGCCGCGGCGTCGGTGGCGCGCAGCGAGCTGTCCAGCTGTTCGCTCAGCTGGGTGCGGACCATCACCCACGACACCGCCGCCACGCCCGCGACGGCGAGCGCCACGGCCACCGTGACCAGCAGCGCGAGCCGCGAGCGCAGCGGCAGCGCGCGGAATCTGGCGGCCGGGCTCACTCGGGCCCGCTCTCGCCGGCCCGCAGGGCGTAGCCGACCCCGCGCACGGTGTGGACGAGACGGGGCTCGCCGCCCGCCTCGGTCTTGCGGCGCAGGTACATCACGTACACGTCCAGGGAGTTGGAGCTGGGTTCGAAGTCGAAGCCCCAGACGGTCTTGAGGATCTGCTCGCGGGTCAGAACCTGGCGCGGGTGCGCCAGGAACATCTCCAGCAGCGTGAACTCGGTCCGGGTCAGTTCCACCGGCCGTCCGGCCCGGGTGACCTCGCGGGTCGCGAGGTCCATGCGCAGGTCGCCGAAGGTGAGCGCGTCCTCCCGGGTCTCGGTGCCCGCCTGCAAGGTCGCGTAGGAGCTGCGGCGCAGCAGGGCGCGGACGCGGGCGAAGAGCTCGTCGAGCTCGAACGGCTTGACGAGGTAGTCGTCGGCGCCCGCGTCGAGGCCGGTGACGCGGTCGCCGACGGTGTCGCGGGCGGTGAGCATCAGGATCGGTGTGACGCTGCCGGAGGCCCGCAGCCGGCGGGCCGCCGTCAGCCCGTCCATCCGGGGCATCTGGATGTCCAGGACGATCAGGTCGGGGGCGTACGAGGCCGCCCGGTCGAGGGCGTCGAGCCCGTCGACGGCGGTCTGCACGGCGTACCCCTCGAAGGCGAGACTGCGGCGCAGGGCCTCGCGTACGGCCGGTTCGTCGTCGACGACGAGGATCCGCGCTTCGCCTTCGGCGGGGTTCATGGATGGGTCTCCCGGGTGTGTTGGCCGGCCGCGGTGTGCGGCGGGTGACGGCGCTTCCAGCCTCGCACGGGCGGGCCGGGTCCCGTCCGCCTAGAAGACGGTGCCGAAGCCGTCGGCGGCGGATCCGCCGCCGGTGCCGGTGTCCGGGGAGCCGGCCCCGCCGGGGCCGCCCTTGCGGAGGGAGTCCAGGTCGGCCTTGATCGTGTTCACCGGGATGGCGAAGCCGAGGCCGACGCTGCCGGCGGCGGAATTGCCGGAGGCGGGAGAGTAGATCGCGGAGGGCATGCCCACGATCTCGCCGTTCATGTTGACCAGGGCGCCGCCGGAGTTGCCGGGGTTGAGGGAGGCGTCCGTCTGGAGGGCCTTGTACGAGGTGGTGTCGGAGCCGGTGTCCCCGTTGAACTGGCGGCCGCCGAAGGAGAACGGCCAGCTGTCCCCGTCCTGCTGCCGGCCCCGGGGGGACTGCTGCTCGGACTTCGGCACCTTCACCTCGCGGTTCAGGGCGGAGACGATGCCGCTGGTGACGGTGCCGGTGAGGCCGTCGGGGGAGCCGATGGCGACGACCTGGTCGCCGACCTTGACGCCGCCGGAGTCGCCGAGCCTGGCGGGCTTCAGCCCGGACGCGCCCTGGAGCTTGATCAGGGCCAGGTCCTTGTCGGGGTCCGTGCCGACGATCTTGGCGGAGTACTTCTTGCCGTTGCTCATGGTCACCTGGATTTCGGCGGCGCCGCTCACCACGTGGTTGTTGGTGACGATCTCGCCGTCGGCGGTGATCACGACGCCGGAGCCGGTGCCCTGGCCGGAGCCGGTGCGGACGTCGATACGGACGACCGAGGGGCTGACCTGCTCGGCGACTCCGGAGACGGTGCCATTGCCGGACTGCGCGACGTTGGTGCCGTTGACGCCGCCGACCGCGGCGGTGGCCTGCCGGTCCATCAGCTGCTGGACGGCGGCCGCGGTGCCGCCGCCGACCAGGGCTGCGGCGAGTGCGACCGCGGCCAGCAGGGCGACGGGCCGCTTGGCGCGCGGTGCGGGGGGCGCGGCGTGGGCGGGCTGGCGCGGGCCGCCGTCCTCGCCCCGGCCGCCCACGCCGGCTCCGCCCGCGGCCGCCGGAACCGTCTCGCCGCGGATGACCGGCGGCTGGTGCGCCTCGTGCCAGCCGGGGGCGGCGGGCGGGTAGGAGGGCGGCGGCGGGTAGGCCGCGGCCCCGGCACCGGTTCCGGCCCCGGTTCCCGTACCGGTGCCGACCCCGGTCTCGTGCGCCAGACGGTCGCGCCCGCGCTGCCAGTCCTCGCCGAACGGCGCGTGCCGGGCCGGGCTGTTCTCCTGCGGGTACTCGCCTTCGCGGCGGAAGCTGTCGGTCATGACAGTGACTCTTCCCGCCGATGATGAGAGCTTCCTGAGCCGGGCCTGAGAAGCCCGACAGAACCGCGTATGCGCGATATGAGAACCGGCCTTGACCCTCGACCTGGTGGAGGTCCCAGAGTCACGGGTGTGGAGAGCGAGATGCACAGCATTGGTGAGACGGGCCGCGACAGCGGACTGGGCGTGAGCGCCCTGCGGTTCTACGACCGCGCGGGCGTCCTGGTGCCCGCCCGGGTGGACCCGGCGACGGGATACCGCTGGTACGCGCCCGAGCAGCTCGACGAGGCCCGGCTGCTGGCCCGGCTCCGGCAGGCGGGGATGCCGCTCGCGGACATCCGGCTCGTGCTGGCGGGCTGGTCCGGCGGCGACACCGGCCTGGTGCCCCGCCTGCTGGACGCCCACCTGCGGCGGCTCGAACGCGAACTCGCCGATGCGCGCGGAGCGCTCGCCACGGTACGCGCGCTACTGGGACCCAAGGAGAACACCATGACCACCACCACCCGCACCGCCCGGCTGACCCTGCCCGCCGCGGAGTTCGCGGCCGCACTGGACGCCGTACGCTTCGCCGTCGGCGGCGACCCCGAACTGCCGGTGCTCGGCGGGATCCTCTTCGACGCGGAGGGGACGGGCCTGCACCTCGTGGCCACCGACCGCTACCGGATGGCCGTGGCCCGCGCGTCCACCACCGGCCACGGCGGCGAGCGGGTGCAGCTGACCGTGCCCGCCCCGCTCGTGGACGCGATGCGGGCCCTGCTGGGCGACGGCTCCACGGCCGTCCTGACCGTGGACGGGGACGGGGTCGAGCTGGAGACCGAGGGCCGCCGGGTGGCCGGGCGGGGCCTCGGCGAGGAGTTCCCCGACTACCGCCGCCTGATGCAGCTGCCCGAGGGGCGCCGCATCGCCCTGGACGTACCGGCCCTGCGACGGGCCCTTGCCGCTCAGGGCGGCGAAAGGTGCGTCCTGGTCCTGACGGACACGGTGACCGTCGCCGACGACGCCTGCGCCGCCGACGCGGACCTCGACGGCGACCGGGTGGGGGTCAACCCCGCCCTCCTCCTCGACGCGCTCGCCGCCGGGGAGGACATGCTGCTGGAGTACGTCGGCCCCAAGGCCCCGCTGGTGCTCCTGCGCCGGGGCACCGAGGACGCCTTCTCCCTGCTGATGCCGTGCACCCTCGACGCGTGACCGCGTGACCGCGCGGGATCAGCGGCAGCCGCAGGAGCGGCGGATCACCAGGGCGGAGGGGAACTGCTTCAGCCGTTCCCGACGTGAGCCGGCCACGCGCAGGCCGTCGTCCAGCACCAGGTCCACGGCCGCGCGGGCCATCGCCGGGCGGTCCGAGGCGATCGTGGTCAGCGGCGGGTCCGTGAGGGCGGCTTCCTTGACGTCGTCGAAGCCCGCGACGGCCAGTTCCCCCGGCACGTCGATGCGCAGCTCGCGCGCGGCACGCAGCACGCCGATGGCCTGGTCGTCCGTGGCGCAGAAGATGGCGGTCGGGCGGTCGGGCCGGGCCAGGACCTCCAGGGCGACCGTGTACGCGTCGTAGCGGTTGTAGGGGGCCTCGATGAGCCGGCCCTCCACCGAGCGGCCGGACTCCTGCATGGCCCGCCGCCAGCCCTCGACGTGGTCGGCGACCGGGTCGCCGACCGACGGGGTGTTCTCGACGCCGCCGATGCAGGCCACGTACTCGTGCCCGTGCTCCAGCAGGTGGCGGGTGGCGAGCTGGGCGCCGCCGATGTCGTCCGTGACGACGGCGACGTCGTCGATCGCCTCCGGGCGCTCGTGCAGCAGCACGACCCGGGCGTCCCAGGCCTCGATCTCGCTGGCGGCCTGCTCGCTCATGCCCTGGCTGACCAGGATCAGGCCGGAGACCCGCATGCCGAGGAAGGCCCGCAGGTAGTGGACCTCGCGCTCGGTGCGGTAGTCGGAATTGCCGACGAGCACCATCTTCCCGCGCTCGGCGGCGGCCTGCTCGACCGCGTGCGCCATCTCCGCGAAGAACGGCTGACGCGCGTCGGGGACGATCATGCCTATGAGGTCCGTGCGCCGCGACGCCATCGCCTGGGCGACCCGGTCCGGGCGGTAGCCCAGGTCCTTGATCGCGGCGAGGACACGCTCGCGCGTGGCCGGGGCGACCGGCCGGGGTCCGTTGTTGATGACGTAGCTCACGACGGCGGTAGACGTACCCGCAAGTCGTGCCACGTCATCCCGCGTCACCTTGGCCACGCGCGGCAGTCTACGCGGGGTGACCTACCTCTGGGCAGGGCGTCCTGCCGAGTGGATGCTCACAGGATCTTCGGCCGATCGGGTGACGGCCGGGTCCTGCTGCGCGGTCGTCCGCGCCGCGGCCTGCGCGGCCGTCTTGGCCGCCGCCTGCGCCGCGGCCTCCGCCGCCGCCCGCTCGACCTTCTCCGGCGTGACGAAGCGGTAGCCGACGTTGCGGACCGTGCCGATCAGGGACTCGTGCTCGGGGCCGAGTTTCGCGCGCAGCCGCCGTACGTGCACGTCGACGGTCCGGGTGCCGCCGAAGTAGTCGTAGCCCCAGACCTCCTGCAGCAGCTGGGCGCGCGTGAAGACCCGGCCCGGGTGCTGGGCGAGGTACTTGAGCAGCTCGAACTCCTTGAAGGTGAGGTCGAGCACCCGCCCCTTGAGCTTGGCGGAGTAGGTCGCCTCGTCCACCGACAGGTCGCCGTTGCGGATCTCCATCGGGGAATCGTCCGAGCCCAGCTGCTGGCGGCCGGTGGCCAGCCGCAGCCGCGCCTCGACCTCGGCCGGGCCGGCGGTGTCCAGCAGGACGTCGTCGATGCCCCAGTCGGCGGTGACGGCCGCGAGGCCGCCCTCGGTGACGACGAGGATCAACGGACAGCCGGGTCCGGTGGAGCGGAGCAGCTGGCACAGCGACCGCACCTGCGGCAGGTCGCGGCGGCCGTCCACGAGGATGACATCGGCTCCCGGGGTGTCCACCAGGGCGGGGCCCTCGGCCGGGGCCACCCGGACGTTGTGCAGCAGCAGGCCGAGTGCGGGGAGCACCTCGGTGGACGGCTGCAGGGCGTTGGTGAGCAGCAGGAGTGAGCTCACGACCGACCACCTGCCCGGGTCGGACGGTGGTGCACGGTTCGCTGGTCCATCACGTCGGTTCCTCCTCGGTCCCGTCGAGGACGTGCGCGGTACTGCTTCGTACGGCTTGCCCGGTGTCCGGCGGTCCCCGCGCCCTGGGGTCCGCATGGATACCACTGTTCTCGGTTCGTTCAACGTTCTGAAAGCACAAAAGGACCCGGGGGCAACATTGCCCGGATCCTCTCGCCAAGCAGAATAGCCCACCCGCGCTTTCGTGGCAGAGGCTTCTTCCTCTTCCGCTTCTGTGGTTCATCCCACGCTGCCGCCCTGGTTGGGGGCGGGTTTCACCGGATCGGCGGCCCGCCGAGAGGTACCGCCGGTCCCCGGGCGCACACCCGGCGCGTCGGGGCACGCCGGGGTCAGGGGTGGGAGGGGCCATCATGGAGGCCGACGGTAGAGAGCCGACGATAGGAGCTGCAGTGGCAACCGGAACCATCCGCTACTGGGCGGCGGCCAAGGCCGCGGCCAAGACGGCGGAGGAGCCGTACTCGGCGGGCACACTGGCCGAGGCGCTCGACGCCGTGCGGGAACGCCACCCCGGGGAGCTGACCCGGGTCCTGCTGCGCTGCTCCTTCCTCGTGAATGACGAGCCTGTGGGCAAGCGCCCGCACGATTCCGTCCCGCTGACCGAGGGCGGCACCGTAGAGGTGCTTCCGCCGTTCGCGGGCGGGTGAGCGGGAGCCGATGAGCACGCCTGAAGAGCAGCAGCGACAGCAGTACGCGCAGCAGCAGCAACAGCAACAGCAGCAGGATCCGTACGGGACCCAGACCTGGCAGTCCGACACCTGGGACACCAGCTACCAGCCGGTGCACCCGCCGCTGGGTGCGGTGCCCGGGCAGCCGGTCGCGCCCGAGAGCTGGTACCGGGAGGAGGCCCCGGCGGCCCCGGGCCCCTGGCCGGACGGCTACGCCCAGGCGCAGGCTCAGGCGCAGGCACCCGCACCGGACCCGTACCAGCCGGTGGCTCCGGAGGGCTGGTTCCGGGACGAGGGCCAGGCCCAGGGACAGGCCCAGGGACAGGCCCTGACTCCCGCTGCGGCTCCGGTCCAGGACTGGCCGCAGGGTGCCGAGACGGCCTATCTGCCGCCGTACCCGGGCCCCGAGCACGAGCAGCAGCCGCCGCAGCTCCAGCAGCCGGTGGCTCCGGAGGGCTGGTTCCGGGACGAGGCCCAGGCCCAGGGACAGGCCCTGACTCCCGCCGCGGCTCCGGTCCAGGACTGGCCGCAGGGCGCCGAGACGGCCTATCTGCCGCCGTACCCGGGCCCCGAGCACGAGCAGCAGCCGCCGCAGCACCAGCAGCACCAGCAGCCGCCGGTCGAGCAGACCGCGTACCTGCCGCCGGTGACGGACGTGTCCGCCGCCGAGCAGACCGCGTACCTCCCGCCCCAAGCCGCGGCCTCCGCCCCGGGCGCGGACCCAGCCGAGGTCCCCGGCGAGCCGCAGGAGATCGCCTCCTGGTCCCAGCCGACCCTCGCCGGCAACACCGTGCGCGCCGTCGACCCGGCCCAGGCCCGTGCCGAGGGCCGCTCGCCGATCATCGATCCCGGACCGCAGCCCGCCATAATCACCGCCGTCCTCGGACTGCTGCTCGCCGTGGCCGCCGCCCTCGGGCAGTACGCCCTGCTCCTGCCGCTGATCGCCCTCCAGGGCCTCACCGCGGCCGGCTGGTTCCGCCTCAACGGCATGTGGCCGGCCCGCCAGGGCATCGCCCTCGCCTTCGCCGGAGCCGTCGTCGCCGACGTGGCCGTGCTCGCCGTGGACTCCCCGTACGGACCCGGCGCGATCGTGGGCACCCTCGGCGCCTGGGTGCTGCTCACGCTCGTCCTCCAGCTGCGCAGCCACGCCGATCCCGACGAGCGGATGTACGGCCTGATGGCCTCCGTGGCCTCGGCCGCGCTCGCCATCATCTGCGCCGGCTACCTGGCGGCCGATTCCGCCGCCGCCACGGTCGGCGCCGCGGCCGTCGCGGTCGCCGTCTTCACGCGTGCGCTGCCGCTGCCCACCGCCCCGTCGGTCGGCGTCTCGCTGGCCGCGGCCGCCGGCGCCGGCATCGCGGTCGGCGGTATGACCTCGGTCGGCGTGGGCGGGGCCCTCATCGGTCTCGTCGCCGGCGTGTGCGCGCTGGTCGGGCTGCGCGTGGCGGCGTACGACTACCCGTCGAAGTTCGTGCACATGACGGCCGGTGTCGCGCTGCCGCTCGCGGCGGCCGCCCCCGCCGTGTACCTGATCGGCAGGGTGGTGGGCTGATCCCTCCCCGACGAGGGGCATGGTCAACTAGAGCGCACGTACCGATTAGTAGGGGGAGGGAACGTGCGTTTCCTGCGCGTCGTTGTGATCATCGGAGTGGTGCTGGGAGCCCTGTTCGTGGGCGTGGACCGCTGGGCGTCCGGCTATGCCGAGAACCAGCTGGCCGAGCGAATACAGGCGCGGCAGGGCCTGGCCGGCTCCTCGGAGGTGGAGATCCACGGATTCCCCTTCCTCACCCAGCTGGCCGGCCGCGAGCTGGACCGGGTCGACCTGAAGCTGCGGGGCGTCGAGATCGCCGCCGAGGGCCGCAAGACCCGGCTCTCCGAGCTGGACGCGAGCTTCCGCAGCGTGACGCTGGACGGTGACTACAGCGGCGGCACCGCCCAGCGGGCCGAGGGCAGCGCGCTCATCACGTACGCGGACCTGACGGCGGCCTCGCAGAGCGGCGCGACCCTCGCCTACGGCGGGGCGCCGGGCAAGGTGAAGGTCACCGCGTCCGTGGACCTCCTCGGCAAGACCCTGACGCACAGCGTGGTGGCGACCATCACCCTCCAGGACGCGCCGGGCGGAAAGGGCGGGAAGATCGTCCGGGTGCGCGCCGACGAGGTGCCCGGCGGGAGCGTTCCGCTGGTCGAGAAGACGATCCGCAAGAAGACCGACTTCGACCGCGATCTCGGCAGCGGCATGCCGGCCGGACTCCAGCTGTCGTCCCTGACCTCGGACGAGGCCGGTGTGCACCTCACGCTGGGCGGCTCGAACGTGGTGGTGGCCGGATCGTGAGACGGTGCGGTCCGATCCGCAGAAGGACGGGCCGCACAACGGGTCCCGGGGGCGGCGCGGCGGCCGCCCGGGGCACTCGGATCCCAATATTCGGACGATCCTGTCTCGGTATATGACACGCCGGTGACAGGGCGGCCGATTCGTCCCTACGATCCATGGCTATGAAGCATCAGCAGGCGGACCTCACGAAGCGACGGGCAGTAGACCTGTGTCGCGTCGCCGCCATGCTCTGTCGATCCATGTGACCTGTGAGCGCATCCGCTCCATCGACCGGACGACGGCCCCACGGCCCTTCCCGCGTGACCGCACCAGAAGCCTCCTGATCCCCTGACGCCTCCCCGCGCAGGACCTCGAGCGCACCCGCAGGCACGCAGCACCGCGTCACCCGCACAGCCCCGCCGCACACTGCCCCGGAGGAGAACACCATGAGCCGCAGCGACGTCCTCGTAGACGCCGACTGGGTCGAGGCCCACCTGAACGACGCCAATGTCGTCATCGTCGAGGTGGACGAGGACACGTCCGCGTACGACAAGAACCACATCACCAACGCCGTCCGGATCGACTGGAAGAGCGACCTCCAGGACCCGGTCCGCCGCGACTTCGTGGACCAGGAGGGCTTCGAGAAGCTCCTCTCCGCCAAGGGCATCTCCAACGACGACACCGTCGTCCTCTACGGCGGCAACAACAACTGGTTCGCGTCCTACGCCTACTGGTACTTCAAGCTCTACGGTCACCAGGACGTGAAGCTCCTCGACGGCGGCCGCAAGAAGTGGGAGCTCGACTCCCGCGACCTGGTCGACGGCAAGGACGTCCCGAACCGCCCGGCCACCGAGTACAAGGCCAAGGCCCAGGACACCTCCATCCGCGCCTTCCGCGACGACGTCGTGGCCGCGATCGGCTCCCTGAACCTGGTCGACGTCCGTTCGCCCGACGAGTTCTCCGGCAAGCTGCTCGCCCCGGCCCACCTCCCGCAGGAGCAGTCGCAGCGCCCCGGCCACGTGCCGAGCGCCCGCAACATCCCGTGGTCGAAGAACGCCAACGACGACGGCACCTTCAAGTCGGACGACGAGCTGACCGCCCTCTACGAGGCGGAGCAGGTCGATCTGGCGAAGGACACCATCGCCTACTGCCGCATCGGTGAGCGCTCCGCGCTCACGTGGTTCGTGCTGCACGAGCTCCTGGGCCAGGAGAACGTCAAGAACTACGACGGTTCGTGGACCGAGTACGGCTCGCTCGTGGGCGTGCCGATCGAGCTCGGCCCCAACAAGTAACCAGACGACCGGGCACGCGACGCCCTCGTAGTACGACCTCTCTAGGACAGGACAGAGAACATGTGTGGAGCACAGATCGGCGGGCCCGACCTCGCGACGCTGAAGCCCGGTGAGACCGCCATCCAGGGTCAGATCACCAAGGACGGCGAGCCGGTGTCCGGCTACGTCCGCCTGCTGGACTCGACCGGTGAGTTCACGGCCGAGGTCCCGACCTCGGCGACCGGCCAGTTCCGCTTCTACGCCGCCACCGGCTCCTGGACGCTGCGCGCGCTCGTCCCGGGTGCCCAGGCGGACCGTGCCGTGGTGGTCGCCGAGGCCGGCGGCGTGACGGACGTGGCGATCGCGGTCTGAGCACCGCACAGGTGATCGCCTGAAAGAACGGCCGAAGGGCCGCACCCCCGGGGGTTGGACGCCACTGGAACGGGGTGCGGCCCTTCGTGCCGTCCGGACGGGTCCGCGCCCGTCCGGACGTCTTGCGCCCGGGGGCGGCGGACCTACGCTGGAGGCATGTACGCCCGGCGCCGACGCGCCTACTTCCTGCTGATGGGCGGATGCCTGGTCCTCTTCGTCTCCGCCTGGGCCGTCGTGCGCCTGTGGTCGGTCGAGGCCGCGGTGGCCATGTGCGTGGTCGCGATGGTCATTCCGCCGGTCGCCGCGATGATCGCCAACCGGCGCGGCCCGGACGACCGCTGGTGGGACGACCCCTCGGGCGATCCGAAGTCCGACGAGTGGTGGGACGAGCTGGACGGGAAGCGGCGCCACGAGGACTGAAACGCCGCGAGACGAGAATGTGATCCACATTCGTACAACTGCCCTCCTCCGGTACGGGTCATGGGGTACGCGCGGGTAAGCAACCCGCGCCACCAGGCTTGTGGGGGACCCTTTTGGAACACGAACAGACCATCCCTGAGCAGCGGAACACGGGGGAGGCCGGGGCAGATCCGCACGTTCCGGATGCTCCGGAATCCGCCGACTCCCCGGATGCGCCGGCCGACGCTCCGGCCCCGCGTCCCCGCCGGGGGCGGGGCCGTACGACGATCCTGATCGCGGGCGCGGCCGTGCTCGGCGTGCTCGCCGGTACGGTCACCGGCTACGCGGTCCAGTACCACCGCGAGCCCACCCCCCTGGCGCCGCTGGCGCAGCAGGACGTGAAGGGCCCGAAGCCGCTGGCGGTCAACGACACGACGACCCTGCGCTCGATCAACGCCAACCGCTGGCACAAGGCGGACGAGGACCTCGTCAAGAAGCTGGTGGAGGTCCCCGGCGGAGCCCAGAACGTCTTCTCGGGCCCGCAGTCCCCGGACGAGTTCTCCATCGACCACTTCGCGAAACCGTCCGGTGGGGTCGGCGGCATCATCGCCGACGGCGTCCGGCGGATCGCCTCCGTGCACTGGTCCGTGGACGACCGGGACTTCGTCGAGATCACCCTGCTCCAGTTCCGGAACCGCAGGGGGGCCGAAGAATTCCAGGCGGGTGTGAACAGCTACATGCCGACGAAGAAGTTCGCGGGCAACAACGGCCGGGAGGTTCCGGGCGTTCCCGATGACTTCGGCCAGCTGTGGATCGACTCCGAAGCCGACGAGAAGCCCGGCTACCACCCGCTCCGCCACGGCACCGCGATCGTCCGCCGCGGCGACATCGTCATGCACCTCAAGTTCACGAACAACCGCGGCAAGGTCGACGCGAACGCCGTCGCCGAGCTGGCCAAGCGACAGATGGAGCGGCTGTGAGCGAGCGGCAGAACGTGACCGACGCCGTGAAGGCCGGCACGCCGGAGCCGGCCGTGCCCGCAGAGCCGGCCGTGCCGGAGGCGGCGGCGCCCGAAGCCGTGGCGCCCGAAGCCGTGGCGCCCGAAGCCGTGGCGCCGGAAGCCGTGGCGCCGGAAGCCGTCGTGCCCGAGGGTGCGGCGCCGGAAGCCGTCGCTCCCGAGCCCGTGGCGGCTGAGCAGGCCGTGCCCGAGCCCGCTGTGGCCCCGGCCGTTGTGCCCGAGGCCGTGGCGGCGGAGCCGATTGCGCCCGAGCCCGTCGTGCCCGAGGCCGCCGTGGCCCCGGTCGTCGCCCCTGAGGCCGTCCAGGAGCCCGCGCCCGCGCGCAGGGCGAACCGTCGGACCGTCCGGCTGGTGGCCGCCGCCGTGGGCGCCGTCGTCCTCGTGGGCGCCGGCCTGGGGGCCGCGGCCGCACTCGGCGATGCCGACCGGACCGCGCCCACCCGCTACTGGCTGGCCGAGGACGCACCCGTCGCCGAGGCGGGCGAGGCGCCGTCCGTACCGGCCAACGAGCTCCAGAGCAAGCTGCTGCCGCTCCCCAAGGACTACTGGCTCGGCCCCGACGTCGACGCCGAGGGCAACAACTACTTCATCTCGGGCGAGCGGGCCCTGCAGATCGCCAAGGAGGACCACACGGGTCTCTCCGGCGACGAGCGCGCGGAGCGCGACAAGGCCCTCTCCGGTCTGAAGCTCAAGGGGGTGGCCGGACGCAGCTACGCCAGGCGCCACGGCGCCGGCGCGTCGGTGGTCGAGATCCAGCTCATGCAGGCGGATCCCCAGCAGCTCGCCCAGTTCGGCGAGTTCAGCAAGAAGATCCTCTCGCTCGTCGACGCCGACGGGAAGGCGCCCAAGGTGGACGGCTTCCCGGACGCCAAGTGCATGCTGACCCCCCTCATCCGGGAGAAGGACGAGAAGATCGACGCCCTCGACTGCCTGGCCGTCCAGGGCGACGTGATGGTGAGCTTCCGGGTGTACGGGTCCGGGGACTTCCTGCCCAATGACGCAGCGGCCCTGTTCAAGGAACAGCTGAACCACCTCAAGTCCCCCGGAGAGTCCGCGTGAGCGAGCAGAACACCATCGACGCGACCCCCGCGGCCGCGGCCGCGGCCGCGGCCGCGGGTCCGGAGGCCGCGGCCGCGGTCGAGGACGCGCCGGCGCCCGGCCCCGGGGCGGCCCCGGAAGCCCTGCCCAAGGACCGCCGCCGGCTGTTCGCCGCACTGCGCTGGACCGCCGCCGTCGCCGTCTTCGCCGTCGTCGGCGCGGGCGTCGCGTACGGGATCACCCGGACCGAGCGCACCGACATCCCCGGCCTGTCCACCGAGAGCGACGGCCGCTGGACGTTCCCGGCGCTCTCCAGGCCCGCGCTGCCCGCGGGCGCCCCCGTGCCCCAGGGCCCGGACAACAAGGACGAGACGCACTACGCGGTGCTCTCCGGCCTGCTCCTGCCCGCGCCCGAGGGCGCGAAGACCGACGACGCGTTCAAGGCGGACAAGGGCGGGGCGGTGTCGGTCGACGCCTTCCTGGAGGAGTACACCCCCGAGGCCCGCGAGAAGCTGAAGCAGCAGCTCGAATGGGACGGGCTGCGCCAGATCACCGGGCGCGGCTGGACCATGGCGGACGGCACGCGTACCCACGTGTACCTGCTGCGCTTCCACGCGTCGGGCTTCGTGGACGCCTTCAAGGGCTGCACGTTCAACGCGCCGCTGGACGGCGTCTCGGCCCTGGACCTGGACGACGTCTGGAACAAGGCCAAGAACACGCAGGCCAGCAGCCTCCCGATGGGATTCCCGGGGTCGGGCGTGATCGGCGAGCGCGAGGTCACCGTGTACCAGGAGGTCCCGCCCGTCCTCGGCGACGAGCAGACCAAGATCGGCTGCCTCCAGGCGGGTGACATCCTGGGCATGGTCGTCCAGACCCGCAAGGGCGAGGTGGCCCCCGTCCCCTTCCACCAGACCGTGCTGCTGCAGGGCCAGCTCCTGAGCTGACCGCCGGGGCCGTGCCACGGTGCCCGGCCCCGGCCGGGCACCGGCGGGCGCACGGGTGCGGCCCACCTCACCGCGTGTGCCGGTCCCCGGGCCAGTAGGCTTGGGGACCGGCCCCGTACAGCCCCGAAACGATTCCGAGGAGCACCCCGTGCTTGAGGCAGTCTTCACCTCCCTGCTGGTCCTGGTCTGCGTCGGCGTCATGGCCTTCACCGGCCTGGCCGTCAAGAAGCTGTACCAGGGTCAGCGCTGAGCCTCGGCCCAGCCGACTGACCGCCCCGGAACCCCTCCCACAGATCGCCTGAGCAGCCATTCATGATCCAGATCCCGTCCGACCTGAACCCGGGCCTCGTCCCGCTCGCCTTCCTCCTCGGCAACTGGGAGGGTGCGGGAGTCTTCGACTTCCCCGGTGAGGAGAAGTGCAACTTCGGCCAGGAGGTCGTCTTCAGCCACGACGGCCGGGACTTCCTGGAGTACACCTCCCACACCTGGGTCCTCGACGCCGAGGGCAACAAGGTGCGCCCGCTGGAGTCGGAGTCGGGTTACTGGCGCATCGACAAGGACCGCAAGGTCGAGATCGTCATGGTCCGCGACCAGGGCGTCGTCGAGGTCTGGTACGGCGAGCTCGCCGACCAGAAGCCCCAGATCGACCTGGTCACCGACGCCGTCGCCCGCACCGCTGCCTCCGGCCCGTACAGCGGCGGCAAGCGGCTCTACGGCTACGTGAAGAGCGACCTCATGTGGGTCGGCGAGAAGGCCACGCCCGACGTCGAGCTGCGCCCGTACATGTCGGCCCAGCTCAAGAAGGTCGTCACGCCCGAGGAGGTCGCCGAGATGGCGCGCAACCTCCCGGACATGCCGGACGACGGCATCGCCTTCTTCCGCTGATCCACAGGCCGTACGCACGTACGCAAGGCTGTGCGAAAGGGGACCGCGGGACAGCCCGCGGTCCCCTTCGCGCGCATACACTGGCCGGGTGGGGAGCAGCGTGGACACCGAAAGCTCTGACTGGAAGAGCGACCTGCGGCAGCGCGGATACCGGCTGACACCGCAGCGCCAGCTCGTGCTCGAAGCGGTCGACGCCCTGGAGCACGCCACCCCGGACGAGATCCTCGTCGAGGTGCGCAAGACCGCCTCCGGGGTCAACATCTCCACCGTCTACCGCACGCTGGAGCTCCTGGAGGAGCTGAAGCTGGTCTCGCACGCCCACCTCGGGCACGGGGCGCCCACCTACCACCTCGCCGACCGGCACCACCACATCCACCTGGTCTGCCGGGACTGCTCCGAGGTCATCGAGGCGGACGTGGACGTCGCCGCCGAGTTCACGGCGAAGCTCCGCACCGCCTTCGGCTTCGAGACCGACATGAAGCACTTCGCGATCTTCGGTCTGTGCCGCAAGTGCGCCGCCAAGCAGCGTGCCGACACCCCCTAGCAGGGTCGTACGCTTGGTCCCATGACCAGCAGCCCCTTGCTCCATCTCCCCGGCGCCGTACCGGCCGAAGGCCGTGACGAGGGCGTCGCCGCCCACTACGGCGAGCTGTACGGCGAACAGCGCGCCCTCGCGGAAGGGCGCGGCTTCGTCGACCTCTCGCACCGCGGAGTCGTCACCGTCACCGGGCCGGAGCGCCTGAGCTGGCTGCACCTGCTGCTCACCCAGCACCTCACCGAGCTGCCCGCCGGGCAGGCCACCGAGGCGCTGATCCTCTCCGCGAACGGCCACATCGAGCACGCGCTGTACCTCGTGGACGACGGCGAGACCACGTGGGCGCACGTGGAGCCGGGCACCCAGGGCGACCTGATCGCCTACCTGGAGTCCATGAAGTTCTTCTACCGCGTCGAAGTCACGGACCGCACCGAGGAGTTCGCGGTCGTGCACCTGCCGGCCGGCTCCATCGCCGAGGTCGCCAAGGAGCACGTCGTACGGGAGACCGCGCACGGCCGTGACGTCTTCCTGCCCCGCGCCGAACTGGAGGCCTTCGCGGCCGGGCACGGCCCCGCCGCCGGACTCCTCGCGTACGAGGCCCTGCGCGTCGAGGCGCACCGGCCGCGGCTCGGCCTGGAGACCGACCACCGCACCATTCCGCACGAGCTGGGCTGGATCGGCACCGCCGTGCACCTGCAGAAGGGCTGCTACCGCGGCCAGGAGACGGTGGCCCGCGTCCACAACCTGGGGAAGCCCCCGCGCCGTCTGGTCTTCCTGCACCTGGACGGCTCGGAGGTGCTGCTCCCGGCGCACGGCACCCCGCTGCGGCTCGCCGCGGACGGGGAGGAGGGCCGCCAGCTGGGCTTCGTGACCACCGCCGTCCGCCACCACGAGCTGGGCCCGATCGCGCTCGCCCTGGTCAAGCGCAACGTGCCGGTCGACGCGCCGCTGCTGGCCGGGAAGACGGCCGCCGCGCAGGAGATCGTCGTAGCCCCGTAGCCCGTTAGCTCCGGAGCCGGGACGTCCTAGACGTCGATGACGATGGTGAACGGGCCGTGATTGGTCAGCGAGACCCTCATGTCCGCGCCGAACCGGCCCGTCTCAACCGTCGCGCCGAGCGCGCGCAGCTGCGCCACGATCTCGTCGACCAGCGGTTCGGCCACCGGGCCGGGAGCGGCCGCGTTCCAGGTGGGCCGGCGGCCCTTGCGGGCGTCGCCGTAGAGCGTGAACTGGGAGATGACCAGCAGCGGGGCGCCGTTGTCGCTGCAGGACTTCTCGCCCTCCAGGATCCGTACGGACCACAGCTTGCGCGCCAGCACCGCCGCCTTCTCCGGGGTGTCGTCGTGGGTCACCCCCACCAGCACGCACAGCCCCTCGCCGACGATCTCGCCCACGGTCTCGCCGTCCACGACGACGCTCGCGCCGTCGACCCTCTGCACCACTGCTCGCATACCACCTGTGTATCAGGCTTGCACCCGTCCGGGGCCGATCGGGTGGAGTGGGACTGCACGGGGACCACGGAGAGTGGCACGATGCACGCAGGCGGTGCGGGTACGCCGCACCGGTCGAGGGGACGGACCCGAACGCATGAACACTTCTGGTACCTCCGTACCTGCATCACCCGCCTCCGTCGCAGCTGCCGCGGTCCGACCGCCCGCGCAGCGCACGGCCGAGACGCAGGGGCCGCAGGCCCCGACCACTGCCCTCGGGCTGCCGGAACTGCGCGCGCTGCGCCGCGACGCGCAGCGCGACGAGGCCGATCTGAGCTATGTGCGCAGACTGCTCCAGGGCCGCATCGACATCCTGCGCGCGGAGCTGGCCCGGCGGACGGACCCCGAGACGCCGGTGGTGGACCGGCTCTCGGTGATCCTCGCCGACGCCCCCTCCAGCCGCAGCGCCTCGGCCCGGCACGTCACGCTCGGTACCCCGCACAGCGAGGAGTACCGGCTGCTGGCGGCCGAGATGCTGTCCGACGTGGAGCTCTCGGACCTGGGCGCCCGTACGGACGGCGAACTGCACGACGGGATGGCGCGGCTGGTGCGCTACGAGCAGCAGGTCTCGCGCCGCCGCCAGCAGCTCCAGCGCACGGTGGACGACTGCAGCGCGGAGATCACCCGGCGGTACCGCGAGGGCGAGGCGCAGGTGGACGACCTGCTGGCGTAGAAATTCGGGCGACCGGCGGCGGTCGGGAGATTAGCGTGGGCGGCTATGAGTGCTGACGTCCGGCCGATCGCCGAATCCGAACTCCCCGATTGGGTGCGCGCGGTGCACACCGGCTTCCTCACCGTGGCCCGGGTCACCGACTCCGACATCGCCCAGAGGGCCAAGTACAGCGACTTCTCCCGCATGCAGGGAGCGTTCGACCCCGACAGCGGCCGGTGCGTGGCCGCGCTGCGTTCGTTCCCGCAGGAGCTGACCGTGCCGGGCGGGGCGGCCGTCCCCGCCACCGCGATCTCCAGTGTGGGCGTGCTGCCCACCCATCGCCGCCAGGGTCTGCTGACGCGGATGATGGCCGCCGAGTTCGCCGCGGCCGCGGCGCGCGGCGATGCCCTGGCGACGCTGATCGCCGCCGAGTACCCGATCTACGGGCGGTACGGTTTCGGGCCCGCCACCTCGCTCGTGGAGTGGGAGATCGACGTACCGCGCACCGGGCTGGACCGGAGGCTGTCGGCGCCCGTGGACGGCGGGCGGATCGAGCTGGTGGACGTCGAGGACGTGCGTCGGGTGGGGCCCGGGCTGCACGAGCGGCTGCGGGCGGTCACACCCGGGGTCGTGAACCGGGACGAGCGCTGGTGGAGCCTGGCGACCGGTCTGGAGGAGTGGTCCTACCGCCCCTACAAGGGAAAGTTCCACGCCGTGTACCGGACGGCGGAGGGGGAAGTGACCGGTCTCGCCGTCTACACCGCCGACGACCACTGGGCGGACGCGAAGGTGCCGCAGAACACCGTGCAGGTCGTGGACCTGCTGGCGGTCACCCCGCAGGCGGAGCGGGCGCTGTGGCAGTTCCTGTGTTCCATCGACTGGGTGCAGAAGGTCCGCACCGGCTACCGGGCCCCCGACGACCTCGTCCCGCAGCTGCTGCCCGACCCGCGGTCGGCGCGGGTCGTCTCCGCTGCGGACTTCCTGTGGGTGCGGGTGCTGGACGTCGTACGGGCGCTGGGCGCGCGGACCTACGAGGTGCCCGGGGCGCTCGTCCTGGAGGTCACGGACGAGGCGGGGCCGGCGGCGGGCCGCTACCGGCTGGACGCGGGTGCCGGCACCTGCGGGCGGACGGAGGAGGCGGCGGACCTGCGGCTGGACGCGGGCGCGCTGGGCTCCCTGTACCTGGGGGACACCTCGGCGGCGCGGCTGGCGGCGCTGGGCCGGGTGGGCGAGGAGCGGCCGGGCGCGGTGGCGCTGGCCGACGCGGTGTTCCGTACCGCGCGCCGCCCGTGGTGCCCGGACGTCTTCTGACCGTCCCGGACGACTGCGCACCCATCGGCTCAGGCCGAAGACCGAGTACCGAGTACCGAGGACCGAACTCTGTGACATCACTTGTGGAATCCCTGCGCGCGGCGGGCTGCGTGTTCGCGGAGGAGGAGGCCGAGCTCCTGACCGGGGCCGCCACCGGCGCGGACCACCTGGCGGAGCTGCTGGCCCGCCGGGTGGGCGGCGAACCGCTGGAACACGTCGTCGGCTGGGCGGAGTTCTGCGGGCTGCGCATGGAGGTCGGCGCGGGGGCCTTCGTACCGCGCCGGCGCACCGAGTTCCTGGTGCAGGAGGCGGTGGCGCTGGCCCCGCCCGGCCCGGTGGTGCTGGACCTGTGCTGCGGGGTCGGGGCCCTGGGCGCGGCGGTGGCCGCGCAGCTGACGGGCGGCGTGGAGCTGCACGCGGCGGACATCGACCCGGCGGCGCTGGTGTACGCGCGGCGCAACGTGGCCGCGTACGGCGGCCGGGTGTGGGAGGGCGACCTGTACGCCGCGCTCCCGTCGTCGCTGCGCGGCCGGGTGGACGTGCTGGTGGTCAACGCCCCGTACGTGCCGACGGAGGAGATCGGCCTGATGCCGTCGGAGGCGCGGGAGCACGAGCCGCTGGTCTCGCTGGACGGCGGGGCCGACGGTCTGGACGTCCACCGCCGGGTGGCGGCGGGCGCCCTGCCCTGGCTGGCTCCGGGGGGTCACCTGCTGATCGAGACGAGCGCCCGCCAGTCCCCGTCGACGGCCTCGGCCCTGGCCTCGGCGGGTCTGACGGTCCGGGCGGTCACGTCGCAGGAGCTGTACGCGACGGTGGTGATCGGCCGGGCCTGACCCGGCCCGCCGGTGGGAGATGTTGCAAGCAGCACGCTTGCAATAGTTAGCAGAGTCGGGCAGGATCTCAGCATGGCATCGCTCAACGTCGGAAATCTCGGCGAGTACCTCCGTGAGCAGCGTCGGCAGGCCCAGCTCTCGCTGCGCCAGCTGGCCGAGCAGGCGGGGGTGTCGAATCCGTACCTGAGCCAGATCGAGCGCGGGCTGCGCAAGCCGAGCGCGGACATCCTGCAGCAGCTGGCCAAGGCGCTGCGGATCTCCGCGGAGACGCTGTACGTGCAGGCCGGGATCCTGGACGAACGGGACCCGGACGAGGTGGAGACGCGGGCCGTCATACTCGCCGACCCGTCCATCAACGAGCGGCAGAAGCAGGTGCTGCTCCAGATCTACGAGTCGTTCCGCAAGGAGAACGCGCTCGATGCGCCCGCCGACGAGATGCCGTCGAAGACGAACTGAAGTTGATCCGGGAGGACCAGCACATGGCCATCGCCGATGACCTGAAGAAGACCCTCACCGACCCCACTCCCCTCTACTTCGCCGCAGGCACCGCCGACCTGGCCGTGCAGCAGGCCAAGAAGGTGCCCGACCTGATCGAGCAGCTGCGTGCCGAGGCCCCCGCGCGCATCGAGGCCGTGAAGAACACGGACCCGAAGGCCGTTCAGGACGCGGTCACCGCCAAGGTCGCCGAGGTGCTCGGCGCGATCGACCCGAAGAAGCTCGGGGAGACCGCCCAGGACCTGGCCCTGCGCGGTGTCGGCGTGGCCGCCGAGTACGCGGTGCGCGCCAAGGAGACGTACGACAAGGTCGCCGTGCACGGCGAGCAGGCCGTGCGCAGCTGGCGCGGCGAGGTCTCCGCGGAGATCGTCGACATCGCCGTGGCCGTCGAGCCCGAGACGGGGACGCAGGCCGGGGCGGAGCCGGCGTCGGAGCCGGTGGCCGAGGCCGCCGCCGACGAGAAGCCCGTCGCGAAGAAGTCCCCCGCGCGCAAGAGCACGGCCAAGAAGGTCGCGGTCACGGCGGACGACGCGAGCTGAAGCGCAACCGCATGAGCGACGGCGGGCCGGGCACCCTTCAGGTGCCCGGCCCGTTGTGGTTCATGAAAGGGCCCGTGCCGGTAGCGTGGAGTCGGGTGGCACCGAAAGTGCGAAGCGGAAGCTGAGAAGGCGGTCGAAGCGATGTTGATGGAAGGGTTCGATCGAGGGGTGATCCCGTTCCTCGGGCTCGCCATGCTGGTGCTCGCCGTTGTGGCCTTCGTGTTCGCGCTGGTGGCGCGGGAGGACGCGTACCGGGCGGCCGGCAAGCAGAGCAAGACCTTCTGGCTGGTCATCCTCGGCGTCACCGTGGCCGTGGACTTCTTCCTGGGAATGCTGTTCCTGCAGATCGCCGGCCTCGTCGCGACCATCGTGTTCTTCGTCGACGTGCGCCCTGCCCTCAAGCAGGTCTCGGGCGGGGGCGGCCGGCGCGGCGGCAGCAGCAGTGACGGGCCGTACGGGCCCTACAACGGCGGCCGGTGACCGGAGCCCCGGCCGGGCTCAGCCCTCGGCGCGGGAGAGCAGGACCACGGCCACGTCGTCGGTGAGCTCGCCGCCGTTGAGCCGGCGCGCCTCGGTGACGGAGGCCTCCAGCAGGGCCTCACCGCTCAGACCGCGGTCCAGGTGGCGGTTGATCATGTCGACCATCCCGTCCTGGCCCAGGCGTTCCTTGCCCTCGCCGATGTGGCCCTCGATCAGGCCGTCGGTGTAGAGCATCAGGCTCCAGCTGCCGCCGAGCTCCACCTGGCGGCGCGGCCAGCGGGCCCTCGGCAGCAGCCCGAGGGCCGGGCCGCTGTTCTCGTACGGGAGCAGCTGCGCACGGCGGCCCGGCCGGGAGATCAGGGGTGCCGGATGGCCGGCCAGGCACAGGCCGGCGCGGCGTCCGTCCGGGGCGATGTCGACCGTGCACAGCGTCGCGAAGATCTCCTCGCACGGCCGCTCCACCTCCAGGACCTCCTGGAGGGTGGCCAGCAGGTCGTCGCCGCAGAGGCCGGCCAGGGTCAGGGCGCGCCAGGCGATGCGGAGCTCGACGCCGAGGGCGGCCTCGTCGGGGCCGTGGCCGCAGACGTCGCCGATCATGGCGTGGACGGTGCCGTCGGGGGTGCGGACGGTGTCGTAGAAGTCACCGCCGAGCAGGGCCCGGCTGCGGCCGGGGCGGTAGCGGGCCGCGAAGCGGAGGTCGGAGCCCTCCAGCAGCGGGGTCGGGAGCAGACCGCGTTCCAGCCGGGCGTTCTCCTGGGCGCGCAGTTTCGATTCTGCAAGCTTGTACTGGGCGATGTCCGCCCGTTTTCTCTCCACGGCGTAGCGGATGGCGCGGCTCAGCAGCCGGCCGTCCAGCTCGTCCCGGAAGAGGAAGTCCTGGGCGCCGACGCGGACGGCCTCGGCCGCGCGCTCGGCGTCGTCCTCGTCGGTGAGCACGAGGACGGCGTGGCGCGGGGCGATGCGCAGGACCTGGCGGAGGGCGACCAGCCGGTCCACGGCGGTGGCGGTGGCCGTGCCGTTGCCCGTGCCGCCGGCGGTGCCGTTGACCGTGCCGTTGGCCGCGGCTCCCGGCGTACGGGCGCTGGTGTCCGGGAGGGACAGGTCCAGCAGGATGCAGTTCACGTCGGGCGTGAGCAGCCGCTCGGCCTCGGTGAGGTTGCGGGCGGTGCGGAGCCGGATGCGGTGGCCGTCGGCGTCGAGGATCTCGGGGACGGTGAGACCGCCGGCCGGATCGTCCTCGATGACGAGGAGGGTCAGCGCGGTGGCGTGAGGGGTCGCCTGCGCGACGCCCGTGGCGGCCGGGGCCGGGGCGGCGGTGTGCAGAACGGCCTGACCGCTCTCCGTGGCCGGGGTGTCCCTCTGCCGCGGTACGGGTACGGGCATCGTCTCCGGTTCCTTCCCTCCCCCCGAGGGTGCGCTCGTCCGGCAGACCCTAGCGGTCCCTGCCCGGCAAACGGAATGCCGTTCTTGGCGAAGGCCTCCGTCATATGCGGTTATCGCGGGGGAAAAACGGCCTCACTGGATGACAAAGGTCACGGCGGGGCGGCGTTTCGTCCCGTCCAGCGAGACGTGTCCCGGCCGCTGCGGGTTCCCTCCGCTTCGGACCGGTCGCGGATCGCTGCGCCCCGGCGGCGGGGCGCAGGCCGGACCGGGGGCGAAGGCGGAGGCAAGGCCGGGGGCGCAGGCGGGACGGGGGCGGGATGCCGGGCCGTGGCGCGCCCGGGCACGCCTGCGCATGCGTGCCCGCCTGCGCGCCCGCGCACGCACCGGCCCGGCATCCCGCCCCCGTGTGCCGGGCAACCCCGCAGGGGCTTACGCGTCGGGGCGGACCACTGCCTTGATCGGCATCGAGCCCGCGCCCGCCATCGTCACGTCCCGGCCGGGCCGCGGGGCGTGGACCATCGCGCCGTCGCCGACGTACATGCCGACGTGGGTCGCGTCGTCGAAGTAGATGATCAGATCGCCCGGGCGCATGTCCTTCAGCGCGACCTTCGGCAGCAGCCGCAGCTGCTCCTGCGAGGTGCGCGGGATGCCCCGGCCGGCCGCCAGCCAGGCCTGGGAGGTCAGGCCGGAGCAGTCGAACGAGCCCGGACCCGTCGCGCCCCAGCGGTACGGCTTGCCGATCTGGGCGGTGGCGAACTGCACGGCCCGCTTGCCCGCGTCGGTCGCCGAGCCCTTGACGTCCTTCATCGCGCCCGTCGACAGCCACGCCGTCTGCGCCCTGTACTGGGCTTCGTGCTCCAGCTGGATCAGCTTGGCCTTCTCCTCGGCCTCCAGCTTGCTCTCCAGCCCCTCCGCAGCCTTGATCTTCTCCTCGATCTGCTTCTTGGCGCCCTCCTGCTTGACCCGGTTGGCCTCCAGGGTGGCCCAGCGCTCGTTCGCCTCCTGGGCGTAGTCCACCAAGTCCTGCTGGGTGCGGTCCAGTTCGGAGATCAGGCCCGAGGTGGCCTTCTCGCCCTGCCGCAGCCGGCCGGCCCCGTCGAGGAACTCGTTCGGGTCGTCGCTCAGGGCCAGCCGCGCGCCCGGCGGCAAGCCGCCCGAGCGGTACTGGGCGCGAGCGGCGGCGCCGGCCCGGTTCTTCAGGGTGGAGATCTTCTCCTTGCCGGCGACGATGAGATTGGCAATCTCGACGATCTTGTCCGACTGGGCCTTGGTCTCGGCCTCGGCGAGGTTGTAGGCGTCCGTGGCGGTGCCCGCCTGCCGGTACAGCTCCTCGATCTCCTTGCGGACCTGCTCCAGGGACTTCGCGCCCGGCTCGGGCAGCGGAGCCGCCGGAGCGGCGGGCGCGGCCGGTGCCACCGGTGCCGCGTGGGCCAGGCCCGTCGCGAGGCCCGGCGCCGTCAGTATCGCCATCGTGCAGAGCAGCACGAGTGAGCTTGCGCCTCGCCGTCGCCTTACGGCTCCCATGGTCCCCCCAGGCACCCGAGCCAGATCCCGTATCAGATCTGACTATTCATCAGTAACTTCTCACTGCCATCGGGATGGTGCCACGAGTCGATGAAATCCAACACCCTTGTGGACGGCGTTCCGATCTTGTCCGCCCCAACGGACGCCCGCCCCCAGCCCCGCACAGCTCAACGGCCCACCCCCGTCACCGGTTCCCCGGAACACCGCATTCACGCCACTTCACCCCACCGGGCGCAACGCCTCCCAGGGCAGCGTCAGTTCCCCCTGCCGCCACCGCCGCGGCCCGTCCACCAGCGGCCAGTCGCCGGCCAGGGCCCGTGCCGTCCGGATCCAGCGCTGCCGCGCCCCGTACGAGGCGTACGGAGCCGCCGCGGCCCACGCCCGGTCGAAGTCGCGCAGGAACGCGTGCACCGGCTCGCCCGGCACGTTCCGGTGGATCAGCGCCTTCGGCAGCCGCTCCGCCAGGTCGGACGGACGCTCCAGGGACCCCAGCCGGGTCGCGAAGGTCACCGTGCGCGCCCCCTCCGGACCCAGTGCCACCCACACGTGCCGCCGCCCGATCTCGTCGCAGGTCCCCTCCACCAGCAGCCCGTCCGGGGCCAGCCGTGCGCACAGCCGCGCCCAGACCTCCGTGACCTGCTCCTCGTCGTACTGGCGCAGAACGTTCGCCGCGCGGATCAGCGCCGGGCGGGCCCCGCCGTCCAGTGGCACCTCGAAGCCGCCGTGCCGAAAGCTCAGCCCCTCCCGCTCGTACGGCTTCGCCCCCGCCACCCGCGCCGGCTCGATCTCGATGCCGACCACCCGTACCCGCGGAGCCGCGTCCCGCAGCCGCGCCAGCAGCTCGACCGCGGTCCAGGGCGCGGCCCCGTAGCCGAGATCGACGGCGACCGGTGCCTCCGCGCGCCGCAGCGCGGCCCCGTGGGTGGCCGCGATCCAGCGGTCCATTCGGCGCAATCGGTTCGGATTGGTCGTTCCGCGGGTCACCGAGCCCACGGGGCGGCCGGGCGCGCGGCTGGGGGGCGGGGTACTGCGGGAGGCCATGAGCCGAGGGTAAGCGGAGGGTACGCACACCATGAAAACCGTGCGACGGACCACTGCCGCACCCCTGACGCACCACTGAAGAGGAGGAAACCTCCAGGAAAAACGGACACCCCGGAATGCGGGGCACGGCCATCCGGGTTGCACTCCTTGCAGGGCGCCTTCCGCGCTCCCGCCGTCATGCCGTCCGGCATGCCGTCCGAGCGTCGTGCGCGCGCCGTCCGAGCCGAGAGGACTGGTCCCTTGAGCCAGTACGTGTCCCGCCTCAGTGGTCGACTCGCTGCCGCCCGTGCCACCCGCCACGACCCGCCCCGGCTGCGCCTGCCGGCCGTCGGCCACCACCGCAAGCCGCGCCGCGTGGCCATGCTCAGCGTGCACACCTCACCGCTGCACCAGCCCGGCACCGGCGACGCCGGCGGAATGAACGTCTACATCGTGGAGCTGGCCAAGCGGCTCGCCGCGATCAACATCGAGGTCGAGATCTTCACCCGGGCCACCACCGGCGGGCTGCCGCCCGTGGTCGAGCTGGCCCCCGGGGTCCTCGTACGGCACGTGGACGCGGGCCCGTACGAAGGCCTCGCCAAGGAGGAGCTCCCGGCCCAGCTGTGCGCCTTCACCCACGGCGTCATGCAGGCCTGGGCCGGCCACCGCCCCGGCTACTACGACCTCGTCCACTCCCACTACTGGCTCTCCGGCCACGTGGGCTGGCTCGCCGCCGAACGCTGGGGCGTCCCGCTCGTGCACGCCATGCACACCATGGCGAAGGTCAAGAACGCGGCGATGGCCGAGGGGGACACGCCCGAGCCCGCCGCCCGCGTCATAGGCGAGACCCAGATCGTGGCCGCCGCCGACCGGCTCATCGCGAACACCGCCGAGGAGGCCGACGAGCTCGTCCGGCACTACGAGGCGGACCCCGGCAAGGTGGCCGTCGTCCACCCCGGCGTGAACCTCGACCGCTTCACGGTCGGCGACGGGCGGGCCGCCGCCCGTGCCCGCCTCGGCCTGCCGCAGGACGCGGTCATCCCCCTCTTCGCCGGGCGGATCCAGCCGCTGAAGGCCCCCGACATCCTGCTGCGCGCCACCGCGGTCATGGTCGACCGGGACCCGTCGCTGCGCCGCCGCCTCTTCGTCCCCGTCGTCGGCGGTCCCAGCGGCAGCGGCCTCGCCAAACCGGAGGGGCTGCAGAAGCTCGCCGCGAAGCTCGGGATCGCCGACCTCGTGCACTTCCACCCGCCGGTCGCGCAGGACGGGCTCGCGGACTGGTTCCGGGCGGCGTCCGTCCTGGTCATGCCCTCCTACAGCGAGTCCTTCGGCCTCGTCGCGATAGAGGCCCAGGCCGCCGGTACGCCGGTGCTCGCCGCCGAGGTCGGCGGACTGCCCGTCGCCGTCAACGACGGGGTCACGGGGATCCTCGTACCCGGGCACGACCCGGTGGACTACGCGCGGGAGCTGCGGCGCTTCGTGGACGAGCCCGGGCTCGCGGACCGGATGGGCGCCGAGGCGGCGCGGCACGCGCAGTTCTTCGGCTGGGACACCGCTGCGAGCGGCACGGCCGACGTCTACACCGCGGCCATGCATGATCATCGTCGTCGCGTACGCTCCCACCATGGCTGACACCGCCGAGATCATCGAGAGCGCGCTCACCGCCGCGGAGCTGAGCTGGGAGAGCCCCGAGCCGGGGTCCTACGTCGTCCAGCTCCCCGGCACCCGCAAGCTGAGCACCACCTGCTCGCTCAAGATCGGCCGGCATTCGCTGTCGGTCAACGCCTTCGTGATCCGGCACCCCGACGAGAACGAGGCGGGCGTCCACCGCTGGCTGCTGGAGCGCAATCTCAAGCTGTACGGCATGGCGTACGCGGTGGACCGCCTCGGCGACATCTACCTCACGGCGCGGCTCCCCCTGTCCGTCGTCGACCCGGACGAGCTGGACCGGCTGCTCGGCACGGTCCTGGAGGCGGCGGACGGCTCCTTCAACACCCTGCTGGAGCTGGGCTTCGCGAGTGCGATCCGGCGCGAGTACGCATGGCGGGTCTCGCGCGGCGAGCCGACCTTCAACCTCGACGCGTTCAAGCACCTGACGCAGCCGTCGTAGCCCCGTCCGGGTCCGGGCGGGTCCGGGCGCCGCGGGCCGGGCGGGACTCTGACGACAGGACCTAAGGGCTGTCCCGTAATCCCCGGCGGGCGCACGACGCCAGCTACGGCACCTCGCTGCGTTGTCGGATCGCCCGAATACACCCGGTATGAGCACGACCCTCCGCCTTGCGATGCACCGCATCTGACGCCGTGCGCTGACCCACCGCGGATTACGGGACAGCCCTTAGGCCACGCCGGCCGCCGCCGAGGGCTTCGCCGCCGCCCCGGCCTCGCCCGCCGCGTCGGCGGACACCCCGGCCGCGTCCGTCGGCACGCGCGCCCCGGCAGCCACACCCACAGCACTCTCGGGGAGGCTGCGCATCAGCAGCCAGTAGCCGGCCGCCGCCACCGTGCCCAGCACGCCCGTCGCCCCCCACAGCCAGCCGGCCCCGAGCCGGTCGATCAGGACGCCCGCCATCAGCGGCGCCACCAGCGCGGCCACCGACCAGGACATCGAGTAGACGCCCTGGTAGCGCCCGCGGCCGTGCACCGGCGAGAGCCGCACGACCAGGCTCATCTGGGTGGGCGAGTTCACGATCTCCGCGAGCGTCCACACGCACACCGTCAGCGCGTACGCCCACAGCGGCCCGGCGAAGGCCGTCAGCGCGAACCCGTACCCCGCCAGCAGCGCCGAGATCACCAGCAGCCTCTGCGGGTCGCGGTGCTCGATGAACCGGGTGACCGGGATCTGCAGCAGCACGATCAGCAGTCCGTTCACGGCGACGACCAGTCCGTAGTCCCCGGGCGAGAAGCCGGCGGCGCCCATGGCGACCGGCAGGCCGACCGACCCCTGTGTGAAGATCAGCGAGATCAGGAACGACAGCCCGACGACGCCCATGAACCGCCCGTCGCGCAGCACCGTCCCGAGCCCGATCGCGGGCTCCGCCGCGGCCCCCTCGCCCGCATCGGCCGGCGCGCCCTCGGGCCGGGACTCGGGCACCTTCACGAAGACCAGCACCGCGCAGGCCAGCGTCAGCGCCGCCTCACCCAGGAAGCCGGCCAGGTAGCTGTACTCCGCGATCAGGCCCGCCGCCATCGCGCTGACGGCGAAGCCGAGGTTGATGGCCCAGTAGTTGAGCGCGAAGGCCCGTACGCGGTCCTCGGGGCGGACGATGTCCGCCATCATCGCCGCGACCGCCGGCCGGGAGGCGTTCGAGGTCATACCGACCAGCAGGGCCACGGCCGCGATCGCCGCCGGGTGTTCCATGAAGCCGAGCAGTGCCACCGAGAACGCGGTCGAGGCCTGGGCCGCGAGCATCGTGGGGCGGCGCCCCAGCCGGTCGGTCATCACACCGGCGACGAGGGAGGAGATCACACCGCCGAGACCGTGGAGGGCGACCACGAGTCCGGCGAAGGAGGCCGAGTAGCCCCGGTCCAGGGTCAGGTACAGCGTCATGAAGGTGGCGACGAAGGCACCGAGCCGGTTCACCAGGGTGCTCGCCCAGAGCCACCAGAAGGCCCGGGGCAGCCCCGAGACGCTCTCCCGGGCGGCTTGTGCCAAACGGGCAGCGGACATGAAGGATCCCCCCGGCGGTGTAAGCATCACTCGTACGCGGTGCACATTACGAGTGGCGGGGATCTGGGCGCCACTCGATTGACGCGTGCCGTCAATCCGGCGGGACCGGGCACCGCGCGCGAGCTCCAGGGGGCGTCCACTAGGCTCGTGCGCATGGCCGACGCACCGTACAAGCTGATCCTCCTCCGCCACGGCGAGAGCGACTGGAACGCGAAGAACCTGTTCACCGGCTGGGTGGACGTCAACCTCACCGAGAAGGGCGAAAAGGAGGCGGTCCGCGGCGGTGAGCTGCTCAAGGACGCCGGCCTGCTGCCCGACGTTCTGCACACCTCCCTGCAGAAGCGCGCCATCCGCACGGCGCAGCTCGCGCTGGAGGCCGCCGACCGCCACTGGATCCCGGTGCACCGCTCCTGGCGCCTGAACGAGCGCCACTACGGTGCGCTCCAGGGCAAGGACAAGGCGCAGACCCTCGCGGAGTTCGGCGAGGAGCAGTTCATGCTGTGGCGCCGCTCCTACGACACCCCGCCGCCGGTCCTGGAGGACGGTACGGAGTTCTCGCAGTCCGAGGACCCGCGCTACGCGTCGATCCCGAACGAGCTGCGCCCGCGCACCGAGTGCCTCAAGGACGTCGTCGAGCGCATGCTGCCGTACTGGTACGACGGCATCGTCCCGGACCTGCTCGCGGGCCGCACGGTCCTGGTCGCCGCGCACGGCAACTCTCTGCGCGGTCTGGTCAAGCACCTCGACGGCATCTCCGACGCCGACATCACGGGCCTGAACATCCCGACCGGCATCCCGCTCGTCTACGAACTGGACGCCGACTTCAAGCCCCTGAACCCGGGCGGCACCTACCTCGACCCGGACGCCGCGGCGGCCGCCATCGAGGCAGTCAAGAACCAGGGCAAGAAGAAGTAGGCAGAAGCAAGCAGCGCGACCAAGCCCCTGACCTGCCCGAACGGTGCCGGTCAGGGGCTTTTGTCTGCCGTGGGCGCTTAGGATTTCCTGAAGATCGGCTCAGGGGGAGCCGGTCGCGTTTTCGGGGGGAATCCACATGCGAACGACCCACCGCGCCCTGGCCGCGACCGCCGGGGCGCTGCTGCTCTCCGGACTGCTGCCGTTCCAGAGCGCACTGGCCGACGACAAGCTGCCCAAGCTCTGGAACTTCTGCATGAACGGCTCGGGCGGGTCGCTGTTCGACCCGGCGGAGACACCCGTGAAGGTGCCGGGCGGCGAGGACGCCGGGTCAGCCTGCTGGATCAACTTCACCAGCCCCGACTCCGGCAAGAACTGGACCGGCACGGACCTGCGGCTGGCGCTCCCCGCCGAGACGGTGGCCGCCTCGGGGTACTCCGCGCAGCAGCTCGCCCAGATGCTGCTGGTCCGCACCAACTTCTCCGCCACCGAGTTCGGCGAGGACTGGACCGTGCGCCGCTGGACGGTCCACCGGGACGGTGCGATGACGGTGCGGATCCCGGCCTGCACCAACAACTGCACGGGCGTGTTCCTCCAGCTGTCCGGCGCGCCCCGGGAGGGCGGCGCCGAGCTGAAGGCCCAGCTGCAGGCCACTGGCTCCGGCTACGACCCCACCCCGATGCCGATCACGTTCGACTACTACGGGCGCGCCGGCACCAAGCCGGTCACCTTCGGCACTCCCGGCACCTTCGTTCCGGTGACGCCCAACCGGCTGCTGGACACCCGTAGCGGCGTCGGCGCACCGGCGGCCAAGGTCGGTTCCGGCCGGTCGGTGAACCTCAAGGTCGCGGGCCGCGCCGGGGTGCCCGCCGCCGGGGTCACCGCGGTGGTCCTGAACGTGACGGCCACCAACCCGACCGCGGGCAGCTTCGTCACGGCCCACCCGCACGGTGCCGCGCGGCCGACCGCCTCCAACCTCAACTTCACCGCGGGGCGGACCGTCCCCAACCAGGTCACCGTCCCGGTCGGGGCCGACGGCACGGTCGACCTCTACAACCACTCCGGAACGGTCGACCTGATCGCCGACATCAGCGGCTACTACCTGGAGGGCGACTCCGGGCTGCGCTTCACCGGGGTCAGCCCGAAGCGGCTGATGGACACCCGCAACCCCTGGCTGAACCCGGGCACCCCGGAGCGGCCGTTCGGACCGGTCGGGTCGGGCGGGACCATCACCCTGGACGTCGCCGGCAAGTACCCCGGCGCCAGGGCGGTCACCCTGAACGTCACCGCCACCAACCCGACCGCGAGCAGCTTCGTCACCGCCTACCCGCACGGTGCCGCGCGGCCGACCGCCTCCAACCTCAACTTCACGGCCGGCCAGACGGTCCCCAACCAGGTCACCGTCCCGGTCGGGGCCGACGGCAAGGTCGAGTTCTACAACCACTCCGGGACGGTCGGGCTGGTCGCCGACATCAGCGGCTACTACTCCGACACCGGTGCGAAGTTCGTCCCGACCGGCCCCACCCGGGTCCTGGACACCCGTGAGGCCCCGGGCAAGCCGCTCGGCGAGCACAAGGAGCTGGACATCCAGCCCAACTCGTGGAAGCACGGCATCCCCCCGTTCGGGGTCACCGGCGTGACCATGAACGTCACTGCGACCAACGGCACGGCCGGCAGCCACCTGTCGGCCGCCCCCAGCTCGGGCTGCGACCGCTACCAGGGCATGTGGCCGGAGTACTCCAACCTCAACTTCACCGCCGGGCAGACCATCGCGAACGCGGTGACCGGCCAGGTTCCCGAGCTGAACTACTGCGGTGGTCACGTCTGGGCCGACGCGGTGACCATCTACAACCACGAGGGATCCGTGGATGTCGTCGCGGACGTGAGCGGCTACTTCCTCCAGGACTGACCCCGCACGTGCCAGTGGGCGCCGCGATTCTCCCCGCAGGCGGGGGTGTCGCGGTGCCCGCCCCCTCAGGGGCCGGCGGTGGGTGCGTTCTCGCGCCATTCGCGGCCGATCGAGCGGAGCAGCGCCGGGTAGACCCCGAGGTAGCGGAAGGGCTTGATGCCCAGCATGTAGAAGGCGCCCAGGCGGCCGTTCGGCTTCACCAGGACCGTCATCTGGCCGTGGTAGCCGCCGTTGCCGTCCGGGACCCAGCCGATGTGCAGCGCCCCGTGCATGGTCCGGTTCGCGGTCTCCGCCACCCACTCGTCGTGGGTCTGGTAGACGGAGGTGAACGGCGCCGACCGCAGGTCGGGGCCCCGCTCGCCCTCGCGGAGGTCGGCCGGCAGGCGGTCGCGCAGGGTCGGGACCCGGGCGCCGAGCCCGCCGTCCTCCTTGTCCCAGCCGAGCAGCTTGCCGAGCTTCCAGCGGACGGCGAAGAGGACGCGCGCCACGGGGGAGGGGACGGGGTCCCCGGTGCCGGCCGCGAACTGGTGCACCAGGCGCGCGAGGTCATCGGGCCCGCCCGGGGTCGGTAGCGCCCACACGTCCTCCACCTGGAAGTCGCCGGCGATCTCGTGGATCCGCCAGGGGAGCGAGGTGTGCGCGGTCTTGGGGAGTCTCACTGATCGGCCCCTATCTATACGATGCCGTATAGATCGAGGCTAGCACTCATCTATACGGCACCGTATAGAAGGAGAGTCCTGTGAGGAGGAGCACACCATGGGCGCGACCCGCACACCGCGCGTCAAGTGGATCGAGGAAGGGCTGCGGGCGCTGGCCGCCGGCGGTCCCGACGCCGTCCGCGTCGAGTCGCTCGCGCAGGCGCTCGGCGTCAGCAAGGGCGGCTTCTACGGGTACTTCGGCAGCCGCGGCGCGCTGCTCACCGAGATGCTCGACACCTGGGAGCACGAGGTCGCCGAGGCCGTCATCGAGCAGGTCGAGAGCGGCGGGGGAGACGCGCGCGCCAGGCTGGAGCGGCTCTTCGAGATAGCCTCGTCGGCCGACGGACCGGTCAGGGGCACGACGGCCGAGCTCGCCATCCGCGACTGGGCCCGCCGCGACGAGGACGTCGCACGGCGGCTGCGGCGTACCGACAACCGGCGCATGGACTACCTGCGTTCGCTGTTCCGCGCCATCTGCACCGACGAGGGCGACGTCGAGGTCCGCTGCCTGCTCGCCTACTCGCTGCGGATCGGCGAGCACTTCATCGCCGTCGACCACGGCGCGCACACGCGCGCGGAGGTCATGGAACTGACGAAGCACTGGCTCCTGAGGTAGGCGCGCCTCCGGCAGGTGGGCGCCCGTGGGACGGCCCGGTCGTCGCAGGTCTCGAGGGCGACGGCGGCGGAGGCGGCCGCCCGCGCATGCGAAAGGCCCCGGCCGAGGGACTCGGACGGGGCCCGTCGTGCGCGTGGAGCCGGCGGAGGCGATCAGCCGCCGCACTGGCAGGGGGCGCCGGACTGGCAGCCGCAGCCGCAGCCGGAGCCGCACCCGCAGGCCGCGAGCAGCGGCAGCCGCAACGGCTCCGGCCTCGGCAGCTGCTCCTGCTCCGGGGTGATGGGGACGGGGGAATCGGGCATGGTTCCTCCTCGTAGAGGCGGTGCCCCGCGGCATACGGGACTTCGTACGACGACCGCCCTCGCCCTCATTCATGCCCAGCGCCACGGGCGCGTCAACGGCGCATTGGGGCTCGGCGTCGCCCCCGGCGCAGGGGCCGGTGTCAGACGCCGTCGACCTGGGTCGGCTGCTGGAGGTCGTCCGCGTGCTCACCCGTCACCAGGTAGACCACGCGCTTGGCCACCGACACCGCGTGGTCGGCGAAGCGCTCGTAGTAGCGGCCCAGCAGCGTCACGTCCACCGCCGTCTCGATGCCGTGCTTCCAGCGGTCGTCCATCAGGTGCTGGAACAGCGTGCGGTGCAGCTGGTCCATCTCGTCGTCGTCCTGCTCCAGCTGGAGCGCCAGGTCGACGTCCTTCGTGATGATGACCTCGGCGGCCTTCGCCATCAGGCGCTGCGCCAGCTGCCCCATCTCCAGCATGGTGGCGTGCAGGTCCCGCGGCACGGCCGTGTCCGGGAAGCGCAGCCGGGCGAGCTTCGCCACGTGCTGGGCCAGGTCGCCGCTGCGCTCCAGGTCGGCGCTCATGCGCAGCGAGGTCACCACGATGCGCAGGTCGGTGGCGACCGGCTGCTGGCGGGCCAGCAGGGCGATGGCGCGGGCCTCCAGGTCGTGCTGGAGGTCGTCGACCTTCTGGTCGGCGGCGATGACGCTCTCGGCGAGCTTCAGGTCGGCGTCGAGCATGGACGTCGTGGCCCGCCCGATCGCGGAACCGACGAGCCGGGCCATCTCGACCAGGCCTTCTCCGATCGAGTCCAGTTCCTCGTGGTACGCGTCGCGCATGTCTCGTGTCCCTCTCTCGACCTACTACTGCCTACTGCAGCGAGCACTGCCCGGGGGCGGGCCTGGGGCGGCTTCCGGCCCCACGTTGACACGGTGAGCCGCAAACGCGTCCGACTCCGGCACCACAAGTGAATCAACCCCGTCGCCAGGGTGAACTCTGGGCGACGACTGTTCGAGGTGCCACCCGAACGGCTGTGGAAGTGTCGTCCGGCCTGCTTAACCTGGATCCATGGACGTGAACGCGGCGGTCGCCGCAGCTGCAGCGATCGCCGGTCTGTGCACCGGTGTGATCGCGATGCTGGCGTTCCGCTGGAGCGAGCGCGACCAGGCCCGCCCCACCCGGAGCTCCATGCGCCCCGACATCAATGCCGTGCTCCCGCCCGGCGTGGACACCGTCCTCTCGGTGCTGCGCTCCTCGGCCGTCGTACTGGACGAGGGCGACGCGGTGGTCAAGGCCAGTTCGGCGGCGTACGCACTCGGGCTGGTCCGCGGCGGCAAGCTCGCCGTCGAGCCCATGCTCCACATGGCCCGCGACACCCGCCGCGACGGGGAGATACGCCAGGTCGAGCTGGACCTGCCCCGGCGCGGTACCGGCCGGGGAGAGGCCCTCGCGGTCTCGGCGCGCGTCGCCCCGCTCGGCTCCCGCCTGGTGCTCCTCCTGGTCGAGGACCTCACCGAGGCCCGCCGCATCGAGGCCGTACGCCGCGACTTCGTGGCCAACGTGTCGCACGAGCTGAAAACCCCGGTCGGGGCGATCTCCCTGCTGTCCGAGGCCGTCATGGACGCCGCGGACGACCCCGAGGCGGTCAGCCGTTTCGCCGGCCGCATGCAGATCGAGTCCACCCGGCTGATCAACCTCGTGCAGGAGCTCATCGACCTCTCCCGGGTGCAGAACGACGACCCGCTGGAGGACGCCGAGCCCGTACGCGTGGACACGCTGGTCGCCGAGGCCATCGACCGCTGCCGCCACACGGCGTCCTCCAAGCAGATCACCATGGCCGCGGGCGGCACCGCCGACCTGCGCGTATGGGGCAACCGGGGACAGCTCGCGGCCGCCCTCGGAAACCTGGTCGAGAACGCCGTCAACTACAGCCCCGCCCGCACCCGCGTCGGTATCGCCGGACGCAGGGTGACGGCTCCTGGGGGAGACTTGATCGAGATCGCCGTAACCGACCAGGGCATCGGCATCCCGGAAAAGGACCGCGAGCGCATCTTCGAGCGCTTCTACCGCGTGGACCCGGCCCGCTCCCGCGCCACGGGAGGAACCGGCCTCGGCCTTGCGATCGTGAAGCACGTGGCGGCCTCGCACGGCGGGGAGGTGTCGGTATGGAGCTCGGAGGGCCAGGGTTCCACGTTCACTCTGAGACTCCCTGAAGCAGCCGCGCCGGCCCCGGCGGCGGCCCCCCGTACCCACCCGACCCCTGCCTGACCCAGAACCGCTCCAGCCATTCCTGCCCCGGAGGTCCTTCCGTGACCCGAGTGCTCGTCGTCGAGGATGAGGAATCCTTCAGCGACGCCCTGTCCTACATGCTCCGCAAGGAGGGCTTCGAGGTCGCCATCGCCGCGACCGGGCCCGACGGGCTGGACGAGTTCGAGCGCAACGGCGCCGACCTCGTCCTCCTCGACCTGATGCTCCCCGGCCTGCCCGGCACGGAGGTCTGCCGGCAGCTGCGCGGCCGCTCCAACGTCCCCGTGATCATGGTGACCGCCAAGGACAGCGAGATCGACAAGGTCGTCGGGCTGGAAATAGGAGCGGACGACTACGTCACGAAGCCCTTCTCCTCCCGCGAGCTGGTGGCCCGCATCCGCGCGGTCCTGCGCCGCCGCGGTGAGCCGGAGGAGGTCACTCCGGCGGCCCTGGAGGCGGGCCCCGTACGGATGGACGTCGACCGCCACGTGGTCACCGTCGCCGGCGGCAAGGTGGACCTCCCGCTGAAGGAGTTCGACCTGCTGGAGATGCTGCTGCGCAACGCGGGCCGCGTGCTGACCCGTATGCAGCTCATCGACCGGGTCTGGGGCGCCGACTACGTCGGCGACACCAAGACCCTCGACGTCCACGTCAAGCGCCTGCGCGCCAAGATCGAGCCGGACCCGGGCGCGCCGCGCTACCTGGTCACCGTGCGAGGTCTCGGCTACAAGTTCGAGCCGTAGGCCGACGACGCTCCTGCGCTCCGAGGCCGGCCGGAGGCCGGCGCAGCGTCCCGACGCCGGTGAGGCCCCCTGGGCCTCGCCGTGCGAGGGGCGCACGCGGGACGGGGTTCGAGCCGGACCCGGGCGCGCCGCGCTACCTGGTCACCGTGCGAGGTCTCGGCTACAAGTTCGAGCCGTGGGCCGGGCCGCCGTAGTGCAGTACGGGAAGGGCCCCCATCCGCTGATGCGGATGGGGGCCCTTCCCGTATGCGTACGTCAGTGGCCCGCGCTGTGCGAGGGGGAGCCCGACGGCTTGCCGGTGGCGCCGGCCGCGGGGGACCCGGACGGGGAGCCCGAGGCGGAACCGGAGGCACCGGCCGACGGGGAGCCCGACGGGGACCCGGACGGGGAGCCCGACGGCGTGCCCGAGGGGGAGCCGGACGGGGAGGCGGCAGGGGCCGGGGCCGCGGTCGGGCCGAACGGCGCGAACGCACCGGTGGCCGGGACCACGAAGGCCTCCAGCTCGACGCCGCCCGTGCTGCTCAGCTGGAAGAGGACCTTCTGGACCTCGCCGTCCCGGACGGTCGCGGCGCCGTCCTCGATCACGGCGGAGGCGTTGCCCTTGCCGCCGATCACGACGTAGCCGAGGGCCGGCACGGTGACCTTGCCGGCGCCCTCGGCGGGCTTCAGCACGACCTTGCCCTTGCCACCCGGGAGGGTGATGCCGTCAAGCGTCTGAGCCTTGGTGCCGTTGTTGAAGACCGTCGCGGAGACGACCGCGGGACCCTTCTCGCCCTTCTGGCCCTGGGTGATCACCAGCGCGTTCTGGACCTGGATCTCGCCCTTGGTGACGGCGGCGTTGTCCGGCTTGATCTGGAGAGTCTGCGCATCGTTGCCCGCACCACAGGCGGCCAGCGAAGCGATCGAGAACATGACGGCGGTGGCGGCGAGGGCGCCGCGTCGAAGGCTGCGGCTCACGGCGGCGGCAACTCCTTGGACGATCGGAAGGGAGGGTGGGCTCCGCCCAGCGCTACCGCTGGGAGGTACCGGTACCCCCTGGAACGGCCGAGGTAAAGCCGCTCTAAGGGTGTGTCAGCGCGCTTAGGTTACCGAGCCGCCGCCCCGCCCCCGCACCCGACCCTCCGCAGCGCCGCCGCCACCCTGGGCGCGTCCCGCGATCTTGCATTCCGCTGTGCCGTTCACCGAGCCGATCTTGTGGTGCTCGCATATCGTGCGCCGGACCCCCGTTGATCAATTTCCGGATTCCCCCGAACACCACTTCGTGATCAATTCAGGATTGGGCCGGAACGCGCTCGGTGCGGGCGGCCGCCAGTCCAACGGAGTAGTTCGGTTTCCCGACTCGGAACCCGGCAAATCGGGACGTACGTCACACGGATGGAGGTGCGGGGCAGGTGTAGCGTGGCCCTTTCGCCTGGTCCGCGCAGCGCCCCCGACCTGCGAATACCCCCTTCCGGAAGCCCTTCGCAGCACGTTCGTGTCGCTGTTGTCAAGCCCCGAGATGTGCCCTGACCTGCGAAAACGCCATTCATAACAGTCAGTTCTCGTGTTACCCTGGATAGCCACGGAAGGGGTACCTGTCACATGACGTTCAAGGTTGGCGACACCGTGGTCTATCCCCATCACGGGGCCGCGCTGATCGAGGCCATTGAGACTCGTCAGATCAAAGGCGTGGACAAGACCTACTTGGTGCTCAAGGTCGCCCAGGGCGACCTGACGGTTCGTGTGCCTGCGGACAATGCGGAGTTCGTCGGCGTTCGCGACGTAGTCGGCCAGGACGGGCTGGACCGGGTCTTCGAGGTGCTTCGTGCACCGTATGCAGAAGAGCCGACGAACTGGTCCCGGCGCTACAAGGCAAATCTGGAGAAGCTCGCTTCTGGCGATGTCATCAAGGTCGCCGAAGTGGTGCGTGACCTGTGGCGTCGTGAGCGTGAGCGCGGGCTTTCCGCGGGCGAGAAGCGCATGCTCGCGAAGGCGCGCCAGATTCTGGTGAGCGAGCTCGCGCTCGCTGAGAACACGAACGAGGACAAGGCCGAGGCCCTCCTCGACGAGGTGCTCGCGTCCTGACGCGAGTCCCCGTGCACAGTTTGGTGCGCAGCTTGCCGCGGTGCCCGATGACAAGGTCTCTCCTCCACGAGAGGCCTGTTGCCGGGCGCTGCGGCATGTCTGTATCCGTACCTCTTGCACCTGTTGCATCCACTGCATCATTGCCACCATCGCCGCCACCGCGATGGCGTGCCGGGCCCGGGCAGCCTGCTCGACCGGTCGTCACGGAAGGGGCGAGGGCGTCGCACCCGGCACCCTTCAGGCCATACCCATGTCGGCCGAAGTCACAAACCTGGCTCGGAGCTACTGAATGTCTGACGTAACGCGTCCCCACCGCACCGCCGCGGTGATCCCGGCCGCCGGCCGGGGGGTACGCCTCGGTCCGGGCGCCCCCAAGGCCCTGCGGGCCCTCGGCGGTACCCCGATGCTCATCCACGCCGTACGCGCGATGGCCCGCTCCCGCGCGGTCTCCCTCGTCGTGGTCGTCGCCCCGCCCGCCGAGGCCGCCGAGGTGCGCCTGCTGCTGGGCGAGCACGCGCTGCCCGAGCGCACCGAGCTGCTGGTCGTCCCCGGCGGGGAGACCCGCCAGGAGTCCGTGCGCGCCGGCCTGGACGCGCTGCCGGCGGACGTCACCTCCGTACTCATCCACGACGCGGCCCGCCCGCTCGTCCCCGTGGACACCGTGGACTCGGTCGTGGAGGCCGTGCGCGACGGGGCGCCCGCCGTGGTGCCCGCGCTGCCCCTGGCCGACACGGTCAAGGAGGTCGAGCCCGGCAGGCCCGGCGAACCCGAGCCGGTCCTCGGCACGCCCGAGCGGGCCCGGCTGCGCGCCGTGCAGACCCCGCAGGGCTTCGACCTCGCCACCCTCCTGCGCGCGCACGCCGAGATCGCCGTCGCCGGCGAGGGCGCCACCGACGACGCCGGAATGGTGGAACGGCTGGGTGTCACCGTCGTGGTGATCCCGGGCCATGAAGAGGCCTTCAAGGTCACCCGTCCGCTCGACCTGGTCCTCGCCGAGGCCGTACTCGCCCGCAGGAGGGCCACCGATGGCTACTGAGCCCACCACCCCCGCCGCGCCGCTGATCCCGCTCGTCGGCATCGGCACCGACGTCCACGCCTTCGAGACCGGCCGCGAGCTGTGGTGCGCCGGCCTGCTCTGGGAGGGCGAGGACGGCCTGGCCGGCCACTCCGACGGTGACGTCGCCGCCCACGCCGCCTGCGACGCGCTCTTCTCCGCCGCGGGCGTCGGTGACCTCGGCGCGCACTTCGGCACCTCCCGCCCCGAGTGGTCCGGCGCCGCCGGCGTCACCCTTCTGGCGGAGGCGGCCCGCATCGTCCGCGCCGAGGGTTTCGAGATCGGCAACATCGCCATCCAGGTGATCGGCGTACGCCCGAAGATCGGCAAGCGGCGCGAAGAGGCACAGAAGGCGCTCGCGGCCGCGGCCGGCGCCCCCGTCTCCGTGTCCGGCACCACCACCGACGGACTGGGGCTCACCGGTCGTGCCGAAGGGCTCGCCGCCATCGCCACCGCCCTCGTGTACCGGACGAACCGGGCCTGAACGCACGTAGCGGCCGCACATCTTCGGCAACAAAGGTGCCCCGGGTCCCGAAAGGGTCGCGGGGCACTGCTACAGGGCCACTACCCTGGATGCCGTGACTATTCGCCTGTACGACACCAGCGCCCGGCAGATCCGCGACTTCGCCCCGCTCACCGCGGGCTGTGTCTCGATCTACCTGTGCGGCGCCACGGTGCAGGCCGCCCCGCACATCGGGCACATCCGGTCGGGCCTCAACTTCGACATGATGCGCCGCTGGTTCGAGTACCGGGGCTACGAGGTCACCTTCATCCGCAACGTCACGGACATCGACGACAAGATCATCGCGAAGGCCGCCGAGCAGCGCCGCCCGTGGTGGTCCATCGGTTACGAGAACGAGCGCGCCTTCAACGACGGCTACACCGCGCTCGGCTGCCTCCCGCCCACCTACGAACCGCGTGCCACCGGCCACGTCACCGAGATGGTCGAGATGATGCGCGGCCTCATCGAGCGCGGTCACGCCTACGAGTCCGAGGGCAACGTCTACTTCGACGTGAAGTCGTACGCCGATTACCTCTCGCTCTCCCGCCAGGAGCTCGACAACATCCGCCAGCCGGAGAGCACCGGCGAGACGGGCAAGCGCGACGCACGCGACTTCGCCATGTGGAAGTCCGTCAAGCCCGGCGAGCCCTCCTGGGAGACCCCGTGGGGCCGCGGCCGTCCCGGCTGGCACCTGGAGTGCTCGGCCATGGCGCACAAGTACCTCGGCGAGGCCTTCGACATCCACGGCGGCGGGCTCGACCTGATCTTCCCGCACCACGAGAACGAGATCGCCCAGGCCAAGGCCTTCGGCGACGAGTTCGCGAAGTACTGGGTCCACAACGCCTGGGTCACGATGTCCGGCGAGAAGATGTCCAAGTCGCTGGGCAACTCGGTCCTCGTCTCCGAGATGGTCAAGAACTGGCGCCCGATCGTCCTGCGCTACTACCTCGGCACCCCGCACTACCGGTCGATGATCGAGTACAGCGAGGACGCGCTGCGCGAGGCCGAATCGGCCTTCGCCCGGATCGAGGGCTTCTACCAGCGCGTCATCGAGAAGGCCGGCGGTCCCGTCGAGCCGGCGGCCGAGGTCCCGCCCGCCTTCGCCGAGGCCATGGACGACGACCTGGGCGTCCCGCAGGCGCTCGCCATCGTCCACACCACCGTCCGCCAGGGCAACAGCGCGCTCGCCGCCGACGACAAGGACGCGGCCATCGCGCGCCTGTCCGAGGTACGGGCCATGCTGGGCGTCCTCGGCCTGGACCCGCTCGACCCCCACTGGGACGGCGGGAACGGCTCCGACCGCGGCGAGGAGCTCCACGGCGCCGTGGACACCCTCGTACGACTCGTGCTGGAGCAGCGCGAGTCCGCACGGGCCCGCAAGGACTGGGCGACCGCCGACGCGATCCGCGACCAGCTCCAGCAGTCCGGGCTGGTCATCGAGGACAGCCCCACCGGTCCGCGCTGGACGCTCGGCCCCCGCTGAGCCCAGCAGCTGAACTTGGTGTGCTGCCCGGCGCTCCGGGCGGCACACTCTTCATACGTACATATCGCAGCACCAACGAAAACAGGTAGAAGTCATGGCCGGGAACAGCCAGCGCAGGAACCGCCGCACGTCCAACAAGAAGGGCGCGACGGTCGGCAGCGGTGGCCAGCGGCGCAAGGGCCTGGAAGGCAGGGGCCCCACGCCCAAGGCCGAGGACCGCAAGAAGCACAAGGCCAACCGCATCAGCAACGCCATGGCCCGGCAGGCCGCCAAGCGCCGCCCGGCCCCGCGCCGCGGCGGTCCCAAGGGCACCAGCGAGATGGTGGTCGGCCGCAACCCGGTCTTCGAGGCGCTGCGCGACGGGGTCCCGGCCACCACGCTCTACGTCCAGCAGTTCATCGACAACGACGAGCGCGTCCGCGAGGCCCTCCAGCTCGCCGGCGAGCGCGGCAACATCAACCTGATGGAAGCCCCGCGCCCCGAGCTCGACCGCATGACCAACGGGCTCAACCACCAGGGCCTGGTCCTCCAGGTCCCGCCGTACGAGTACGCGCACCCCGAGGACCTCACCGCGGCCGCCTACGACAACGGCGACGACCCGCTGATCGTCGCCCTCGACGGCGTCACCGACCCGCGCAACCTCGGCGCGATCGTCCGTTCCGTCTCCGCCTTCGGCGGCCACGGCGTGGTCATCCCCGAGCGCCGCGCCGCCGGCATGACCGCCGGTGCGTGGAAGACCTCGGCCGGCACCGCCGCCCGTACCCCGGTCTCGCGCGTCACCAACCTGACCCGCGCCCTCCAGGACTACAAGAAGGCCGGCATCACCGTCGTCGGCCTCGCGGCCGAGGGCACCCACGAGGTCCAGGACCTCGAGGTGCTCGGCGGCCCGGTCGTCATCGTCGTCGGCTCCGAGGGCAAGGGGCTGGGCCGTCTCGTCGGCGAGAACTGCGACTACCTCGTGCGCATCCCGATGCCGGGCGGCGCCGAGTCGCTCAACGCCGGTGTCGCCGCGGGCGTCGTGCTCTACGAGGCGGCCCGCCGCCGCGCCACCCGCGGCCGCGTCTGAGCTCCGCGCGACTGATCCACTTGGCTCAGGGAATGTGACCCGTGAGCGTGTCACCCCGCCTGATTCGGGCGGGGTGGCTTGATCTTGACGGGTCTCGGACACATCCCTGTCGTCAAGGCAGTGTCCTAAACACTGATCACTCGGTTAGATGAGTGTGGACACCAGAACGTCAGGGTTCGACGACCAGCCCGCGCTGAGCATGGTCAAGGTGCCGTGCGACCCCGCACAGGTCATCGTCAACCACGCCAGCTTCCGCGTGCGGCTCGCACCGAGCCCGAGCGCGCGTTCCAAGCCCGCGAAGGCCCCCGGCCGCGCACCCGTCCTGGGTGGCGCCGTGGTGGCGGCCGCCGGGGCCACCCGCCGCCGGGCCCCCGTGGTCTGGAGCGGCAAGTCCGACGCCGGCGACGCCGCGGCCATGGGCGGACTGCTCCAGGCCGTCCGCGAGGCCGGGCGCGGACACGACGAGTACGACGGCGGCGCCACCCAGGTCATCCCGCGCGTGGACATGGTCCACGACCTCGCCGAGGACACCCTCGCCACGCCGACCGTCATCGGCCAGCGCAGCTACGGGGACCCCGCCGAGACGCGTCCGCTGGCCGCCGTACGGGACCTGCCGTACCAGGGGCCGCCCGGCTCCGGGCCCGGCGCGGACTCCCGCCGGTCCGGCCCCGACACGCGCGGGCAGGCCTCGTACTACCCCGGCCGCCGGATGAACCTCGGCGTCGTGCTGCTCCCGCTGCGCGTCTTCCTCGGATTCATCTCCATCTACGCCGGCATGGGCAAGCTGTGCGACCCCGTCTACTTCGACGGCGGCGAGCGCGGCTCCATGGTCACCTGGCTGCACACGCTGAACCCGTGGGCACTGGCCGAGCCGCTGCGCGACTTCGCGCTCGCGCACCCGGTCGGCGCGGGACTGAGCGTGGCCTTCCTCCAGGTCATCGTGGGCGTGCTGACGGTCTTCGGCCTGTGGCAGCGGTTCGCCGCCTGCTTCGGGGCGCTGCTGTCCGCAGCGCTGCTGATGACCGTGAGCTGGAAGACCGTCCCGGCCTACGACGCGCCCGACATCATCTACCTCGCCGCCTGGAGCCCGCTGATCATCGCGGGTGCCCCGGTCTACTCCCTCGACGGGCGCCTCGCCGGCGAGGCCTGGCGGACCCTCGGGCCGCGCTCCGAGATCTGGCGGCTGCGGCGGCGCGTGCTGCGCCGCGGGGCCGTCATGGCCACCGTCGTCTGCGGACTCACCCTGCTCGTCGGCTCGCTCCTCGGCGGCGCCGTCCGCTCCTCCACCGTCGTCACCGTCCCCGGGCCGGGCGAGGCCCCCAGCAACTACCTGCCGGGCCGCCCGCTGCCGCAGGCGCCGGCGAAGCAGCAGCCGGGCCAGCGGCAGCCCTCGCAGTCGCCGAGCAAGGCGGCGTCGCCCTCGGCGAGTGCGACCGAGCCCGCCACGAAGTCCGGGAAGACCGCGTCCGGCAGCCCCTCCAAGGGGACCTCGGGGACGCGCTCCGAGTCGCCCACCGCGACGCGGGGCACCACCGGCAAGCAGCAGACCCCGCGCGCCACGCCCCGGCAGTCCTCCTCGCCGAGGCAGCCGTCCTCTGCCGGGACCACGAGCGGCGGGGCTCCGGCCCCGAAGCAGCCGGGCCTGATCGGCGGGCTCATCGGCTGACACCGGCACAGGGAAAGCGGGGCCCGGCACGCACGAGCGTGCCGGGCCCCTCCGTGTGTGCAGGGCGCGCGGGCGGTGCGTACGGGCGCCACGTACGGGCGGTGCGGCGCCCGGGGTACGGGCGGTGCGGCGGGAGCGCGGGCGTGCGTGCGGGCCGGGAAGGGCCTCAGGAGCCCGTCTGCGCCGCCAACTCCCTTGCGGCCTCGGTGAGGTCCTTCGCGGTGTCGATGGCCCGCCAGTAGGCCCCCTGGGGCAGCGGGAAGCCCGCGAGGCGTCGCTCACGGGCCAGACGCGGGAACGTCGTCCGCTCGTGATCCCCCAAGTCCGGGAGCAGTGCGGCGAATTCGGGGCTGAAGACGTACACCCCCGCGTTGACGAGGTAGGGCGACGGCGGGGCCTCGATGAAGTCCAGCACGTGCCCGAACTCGTTGGTCTCCACGACTCCCCACGGGATCCGCGGCCGGGCCAGCGCGAGCGTGGCCACCGCGTCCCGCTCGGCGTGGAAGGCCGCCATGTCGCGGAGCGAGAAGCGGGTCCAGACATCGCCGTTCGTCGCGTACCAGGCCCGGTCGGGGTGCGGGAGCCGGCGGGCGGCGTACTTGAGACCGCCGCCGCGGCCCAGCGGCTCCTCCTCGACCACCGTGGTGACGCGCAGCGGCAACCGGGCCCCGGCCAGCCACTCCTGGAGCACCTCGGCGAGGTGCCCGCAGGAGACCACGGCGTCCGTGACCCCCTCGGCGGCCAGCCAGGCCAGCTGGTGCCCGATGATCGGCACCCCCGTCCCCGGGATCTCGACCATCGGCTTCGGACGGTCGTCCGTGTACGGGCGCAGCCGCGACCCCTGGCCGCCCGCCAGGACGACGGCCTGGGTGGGGGCGGCGGGGAACGCGGCTGCGGAGGGAGCGGGCGGAGCGGATCGGTGGTCGTCGGTCATGGCGGCCAGCGTAGGGACGTGGCGTGCGTCAGCCCATGGAGGCGACGCCGGAGGCGTACGAGGTGTCGCAGACGGGACGGGCGAAGGACTGTGCCTTCGTCGGGCCGTACGCGTCCACGGCGGCCCGCCCCAGCGCCCGGGCGATCCCCACGCAGTGCTCGGCGAGCGAGGGTCGCCGGTTCACCTCCTGCTGGAGGTGGGTGAGGACGTCGTCGGGCTGACCGCCCTGCTGCAGCTCGCCGACGAGCTGATCGCGCAGCACCTCGTGCGCGGCGCGCGGCTTCGCGGGGACGGAGACGTCCTCGGCGGCGGCGGTCAGGACCTGGGAGGACGAAGTGTCCGCCCACGGGACCATGGTGACCGCGAGGGTCCCGGACAGGACCAGGACGACGGGCAGGACCAGGGCGAGGGAACGGCCGATACGGCGGGCAGTGTGGGTCACGAGGGCGAGAGTAGCGCTCGGTGAAGATTTGGCGACATTTAGTCACCCTGTCGGGGGATGGTTCGACGTGGTTTTTCGAATTAAGGGTTGACGGTTGGGGCCGAATGGCCCGGTCTGCCGGGGTTCCTGAAGCAGTCCGGAGGGATCCCGGCCGGACAACGGACGCCGAAGGGGCGCCCCTTGACGGGGCGCCCCTCCAACGACTCTGAAACCTGCGGGAGCTGCTAGTTGGACAGCCGCTCGCCGGAGGAGGTCGAGAAGACGTGGATCTCGTCCGCGCGCGGCACCACGTGGAGGCTGGAGCCCTTCTCCGGGACCTGGCGGCCGCCCACGCGGACCACGAGGTCCTGGGAGCCCTCGGCGGTCGCGGTGGAGCCGTAGACGTAGCCGTCGGCGCCGAGTTCCTCGACGACGTTCACGACGATGGTCAGACCGCCGGTCTCGGCGACGTCGAAGTGCTCCGGACGGACACCGACCATGACGGTGCGGTCGCCCGCGTCGGCCGCCGCGGACAGCGCCTCGCGCGACACCGGGACGACGCTGTCGCCGAACTTCACGCCGCCGTCGGTGATCGGGACCTCGACCAGGTTCATGGCCGGGGAGCCGATGAAGCCGGCGACGAAGAGGTTCGCGGGGCGGTCGTACATGTTGCGCGGGGTGTCGACCTGCTGGAGCAGCCCGTCCTTGAGGACGGCCACGCGGTCGCCCATCGTCATGGCCTCGACCTGGTCGTGGGTGACGTAGACGGTGGTGATGCCGAGGTCGCGCTGGAGCGCCGCGATCTGCGTGCGGGTGGAGACGCGGAGCTTGGCGTCGAGGTTCGACAGCGGCTCGTCCATGAGGAACACCTGGGGCTTGCGCACGATGGCGCGGCCCATGGCGACGCGCTGGCGCTGGCCGCCGGAGAGCGCCTTGGGCTTGCGGTCCAGGTACTGGGTGAGGTCGAGCATCTTCGCCGCGTCCTCCACCTTCTTGCGAATGGTGGCCTTGTCCTCGCCGGCGATCTTGAGCGCGAAGCCCATGTTGTCGGCGACGGTCATGTGCGGGTAGAGCGCGTAGTTCTGGAACACCATCGCGATGTCCCGGTCCTTGGGCGGCAGGTGCGTGACGTCGCGGTCACCGATGCGGATGGCGCCGCCGTTGACGTCCTCCAGGCCGGCGAGCATGCGCAGCGAGGTGGACTTGCCGCAGCCGGACGGGCCGACGAGGACGAGGAACTCGCCGTCCTGGATCTCCAGCTCGAGCTGGTCGACGGCGGGCTTGTCGCCGCCGGGGTACAGACGGGTCGCCTTGTCGAAAGTGACAGAAGCCATGGTGATGAATCCCTTCTACCGGCAGGAACGTGCCGGACGATCCGAGTGGAAGGTCTAGTCCAGTAATCGGACTCCGCACGACGCTACCCGTCGAAGCGGCTTCTGTCAGTACCTGAGGGGTGCGTCGGTGCTCACGTGGGCGGCTTCAATGCGATGGCCCGGGGAATCGCGTGCTGTGTAGAGTGATGGCGGCTTCGCGCGCAGTACACGCGCACTGCCGCGCCTCCTTAGCTCAGTCCGGCCAGAGCAACGCACTTGTAATGCGTAGGTCGTCGGTTCGAATCCGACAGGGGGCCCCACCGGAACCCCGGCTCACTCCGCTGAGCCGGGGTTTCCGCGTTCCCGCGGTCAGCCGCGGCCCGAGATGCGGTCGGCCAGGCGGGCCAGGGGGGTCGTCGTCGGGCGGTGGGTGGCGCTCTCGCGGCGGTCGGCCTCGCGGTAGGCGGCGTAGAGGGCCTGGACGCCGAGCCAGCGCAACGGCTCCGGCTCCCAGCGGCGGACGCGGTGGTTCACCCAGGGGAGGGCGGTCAGCTCGGTGGACTCGCCGAGGACCAGGTCGCGCAGGGTGCGGGCGGCGAGGTTGGAGGTGGCGACGCCGGAGCCGACGTAGCCGCCCGCCCAGCCCAGGCCCGAGGCGCGGTCCAGGGTGACGGTGGCGCACCAGTCGCGGGGGACGCCGAGGACGCCCGACCAGGCGTGCGTGATCTCCGTACCGGTGAGCTGCGGGAAGAAGGCGGTCAACAGGGCGGTCAGGCTTGCGACGGTGGCCGGCTGGGTGCGGCCGTCGTTGTCGGTGCGCGATCCGAAGCGGTACGGGACTCCGCGCCCGCCGATCGCGATGCGGTCGTCGGCGGTGCGCTGGGCGTACATGTACGCGTGGGCCATGTCGCCGAGGAGCGGGCTGTCCGACCAGCCCAGCCGGTCCCAGACCGAGGGCGGGAGGGGCGCGGTCACGATCATGGAGGAGTTCATCGGGAGCCAGGAGCGCTTCTGGCCCTTGAGGGCTGCGGTGAAGCCCTCCGTGCAGCGCAGCACGTGGGGGGCGCGGACCGTGCCGTACGGGGTGACGGCGCGGCCCGGGGCGATCTCGGTGACGGGCGTGGACTCGTGGATCACCACGCCGAGCGCCTCGACGGCGGCGGCCAGGCCCTTGGCCAGCTTCAGGGGGTGGATGCGGGCGCCGTGCGGGCTCCAGCTGGAGCCGACGGCGTCGGCGATGTCGATGCGGGCGCGGGTGGCGGCGGCGTCGAGGAGCTCGCGGTCGGTCTCGCCGAAGGCGACCTCGTGGGCGTGGAAGGCCCGCAGGCGGCTGAGCTGGGCGGGGGTGCGGGCGACTTCGAGGACGCCGCCGCGGTGGATGTCGGCGTCGATGCCCTCCTTGGCGGCGACGTCGATGACCTCGGTGACCGTCTCGTTCATGGCCTGCTGGAGGCGGCGGGCGGCCGGGTGGCCGTGGAGGGCGGCGTAGCGGTCGCGGCCGGCGATGCCGTTGTAGAGCCAGCCGCCGTTGCGCCCGGAGGCGCCGTAGCCGCAGAACTTCTGCTCCAGGAGCGTGATGCGGAGGCCGGGGGCGGCGCGCTTGAGGTAATAGGCCGTCCACAGGCCGGTGTAGCCGCCGCCGACGATGACGACGTCGGCGGTGGTGTCGGTGGTGAGGGGGGCACGGGGCGGGTCGGTGCGGTCGTCGCTCGCGTACCAGAAGGAGATGCCGCCGTTGATCGTCATGCGGAGTTGGTACACCTCGCGCGGGAAGGGTGTCCAGACCGTTGCCCTGCGGAGTGCCCTGCGGGCTGCTCGGCGGGGTTGCGCCTCGGCCCTGCGGGCTGCTCGGGGATGCGTGGCTCGGGCCGCCCCTGCCTCGGGCCGCGCCTCAAACGCCGGCGGGGCTGGGGTGTGCGGTCCGCTCGGCGGCTCCCGGCTCGGCCGGGCTGTGCCTCGATCGCCGGCGGGGTTGGGGTGTGCGGGTTTGTCGGCTGGCACGGTCGGAGTCCTGCCGTGGGGTGGGGACACGCAGGAGGGTCCCCGGAGGACGAGCGCGCGACCGCGGCCGCCTGTCCGTGACGGGCCCGCGTGCGCCGAGCCGAGGAGACTCTCGTGCGGGGCACCGCCCCACACCACCCAGCCCCGCCGGCGTTTGAGGCGCCCCCCGGGCCGGGACAGGCCCGAGCAGACGGGCACCGCCGAGCCGCCCGCAGGGCACCCGGCACCGCGCTACGGTCACCGCATGGTTGAGATTCCGGAGGGGCTGGTCGAGGCGCAGGTCGGGTTCAACGGCGACGCGGGGCGGGAGTTCATCGCCGCTCTGCCCGCGCGGGCGGAGCGGTTTCTGGAGGAGTGGGGGCTGCTTCGTACCGGGCCGGCGATGCACGGGGTGACGGCCCTGGTGCTGCCGGTGGTGCAGGCCGACGGGAGCCCCGCCGTGCTGAAGCTGGTGTCGGTGGACGAGGAGAGCGCGGGGGAGCCGGTCGCGCTGCGCGCGTGGGACGGGCGCGGCTGCGTACGGCTGCTGCGGCACGACGCGGGCACGGGCACCCTGCTGCTGGAGCGGCTGGACGAGGGCCGCGGCCTCGCGGAGCTCGCGCGGCGGGACGCGCGTGCGGCGGTGGCGGTGGTCGGGGAGTTGCTGGCGCGGCTCGGCGCGGTGCCGGCCCCGGCCGGGCTGCGCGGGCTCGGCGACATGGCCGCCGGGATGCTGGCTCAGGTGCCGCAGGCGCTGGGGCGGCTGGTGGACGAGCGCGACCGGCGGCTGCTGAAGGACTGCGCGGCGGCGGTCGCGGAGGTGGCGGGCGAGCCGGGTGACCGGCTGCTGCACTGGGACCTGCACTACGACAACGTGCTGGCCGGCGCCCGGGAGCCGTGGCTGGCGATCGACCCGAAGCCGCTGGCGGGCGATCCGGGGTTCGATCTGATGCCGGCGATCATCAACAACTTCCGCGCCGGGGACGTGCGGTGGCGGTTCGACCTGCTGACGGAGGCGGCGGGGCTGGACCGGGAGCGGGCGCGGGCCTGGACGCTGGGGCGGGTGCTGCAGAACTGCCTGTGGGACGTGGAGGACGGGGAAGAGCGCCTGGACGACGACCAGTTGACGGTCGCCGAGGTGCTGCTGAAGGGGTGATCCGCGGCCGTTCTAGGCTGCGGGCATGATCCGTAGCGCTGAAATCACCGATGTCCCCGCCATCCACACGATGATCCGCGAGCTCGCCGCGTACGAGAAGGTGCCGCACGAGGCGAGGGCCACCGAGGAGCAGGTGCGGGAGGCGCTGTTCGGTCCGCGCCCGGCGGTGTTCGCGCACGTCGCGGAGACGGATGACGGGGAGGTCGTCGGTTTCGCGGTGTGGTTCCTCTCCTTCTCGACGTGGCGCGGGGTGCACGGGATCTACCTGGAGGACCTGTACGTACGGCCCGGCGTGCGCGGCGGCGGTCACGGCAAGGCGCTGCTGCGGGAGTTGGCGCGGACGTGCGTGGAGCGGGGCTACGAGCGGCTGGAGTGGTCGGTGCTGAACTGGAACGCGCCGACGATCGCCTTCTACGAGGCCCTGGGCGCGCGGCCGCAGGAGGAGTGGTCGGTGTACCGGCTCACGGACGGGCCGCTCGCGGAGCTGGCGGTTTAGGGGGCCCTCGGCCGGGCCCGCGTCGTCCGGCTTCAGGGTTCCAGGACGACCTTGCCGGTGGTGGCTCGGGTCTCCAGGTCGTGGTGGGCGGTGGCGGCCTCGGCGAGCGGGTAGCGGGTGAGGGCGGGGCGCAGGCGGCCCGCGGCGGCTTCGGCGAGGGCGCGGGTCTCCAGGACGCGCAGCGGGTCGGGGGCGCCGACCTGCTGGAGCATCGTGGGGCCGAGGACGCCGCGGGTGGTGATGCCGCGGGCGTCGAGGTCGGCGCGCTCGGCTTCGGTGAGGTCGAGGGGGCCCCCGGACCAGCCGAAGACGAGGTGGCGGGCGCCGGGGGCGAGCAGGCCGAGGGCGGTTCGGGCGGTTTCGCCTCCGACGGAGTCGAAGAGGACGGTGGCTCCGCCGGGGTGGTGGGCGCGTACGGCGTCGGCCCAGGTGGGGTCGGTGTAGTCGAGGGCGAGGTGGGCGCCGTTGGCGGCGGCCAGGGCGGTCTTGGCGGGGCCGCCGGCGAGGGCGATGACGGTGGCGCCGACGTTCACCGCGTACTGGACGAGGAGGGTGCCGATGCCGCCCGCGGCGGCGGGTACCAGGGCGACGGAGTCCGGGCCGAGGTCGGCGAACTGCAGGATCCCGAGGGTGGTGCGGCCGGTGCCGATCATGGCGACGGCCGCGGCGGGGTCGAGGCCGTCCGGTACGGGGTGCAGGCGGTCGGCGTCGGCGACGGCGTACTGGGCGTAGCCGCCGGGCGCGAAGCCGAGGTGGACGACGACGGTGCGGCCGAGCCAGGCGGGGTCGGTGCCGGGGCCGAGGGCGTCGACGGTGCCGGCGACCTCGCGGCCAGGCACGGTGGGGAGCTCGGGAAGCGGGGCGGGAGGGCCCTGGACGCCCCGGCGGAGGCTGGTGTCGAGGAGGTGGACGCCGGCGGCGGCAACGGCGATGCGCACCTGGCCGGGGGCCGGGACGGGGGTGTCCGTGAGCTCGTAGGAGAGGTTCTCGGCGGGGCCGAAGGCGTGGAGGCGGACGGCTCGCATGCCGGTGTCGGTGGTCATGGACCCAGGTTGTGACCTCAAGTCCGGTTGAGGTCAAGAGCGGCCGGTCGCTCTCAGCGCTGTCAGTGGGGTGGTTCACGATGGGGGCATGGCGCGCAAAGGGCAGCAGGAGCAGACGGTGAAGGCGGCACGGCGGCCGGAGCTGCGGCTGCCCGGGCTGACCGTGTGGGAGGGGGGTGAGCTGGAGCCGGACGGGGACTACGACGGGCTGGAGTTCGCGGACCTCGACCTGGCGGGGCAGGAGGGGATCGGGTCCCGGTTCATGGACTGCGCGGTGCGGCGGTGTGCGCTGGACGAGGCGGGGCTGGCGAAGGCGCGGATCCTGGACTCGGTGCTGGAGGGGGTCCGGGGCGTGGGGACGGACCTGTCGGGGGCCTCGCTGCGGGACGTGGAGCTGGTGGACGCGCGGCTGGGCGGGGTGCAGCTGCACGGGGCGGTGCTGGAGCGGGTGGTGGTCCGCGGGGGCAAGATCGACTACCTGAACCTGCGGAAGGCGCGGCTCAAGGACGTGGTCTTCGAGGGGTGCGTGCTGGTGGAGCCGGACTTCGCGGGCGCGGTGCTGGAGCGTGTGGAGTTCCGGGAGTGCGCGCTGCGGGGGGTGGACTTCAGCGGGGTGCGGATGGCGGACGTGGACCTGCGGGAGGCGTCCGTGCTGGAGATCGCGCGCGGGGTGGACGCCCTGGCCGGGGCGGTCATCAGCCCGGGGCAGCTGTTCGACCTGGCCCCGGCGCTGGCGGCGCAGCTGGGCGTGCGGGTGGTGTCCTAGGTTCTGTCGGGCGTGACCTCGGGGGCGGCTTGGAGGGTGTCCCGCCGGTCGAGCCGGGGGTAGGGGTACGGGTAGCGGTGGTGCGGTGCGTGCAGGTCCTTCCAGCGCGTGGCGTGGGGGAGGCCGAGCAGGCATACGGCGTGCCGGAGCTCTGCGCGGGCGCCGGCGGCTCGGAGGCGGTCGGGGGCCTCGCGCGCGAGCCAGGCGGTCAGCTCCGTACGGATCTCCTCGGCTTCCTCGTCCGACCAGACGAGCCATGAGCGCCAGGGGAGCGAGTCCTCCAGGAGGTCGCGTTCCCACTCGTCGACCGTGCTGGTGAGGTGCTGGTCGGCGACCGGGTGGCGGAGGTCCCGCCAGACCGCCAGCCAGGGGCCGATGGCTCCGGAGGCCTCGGCGCAGAGCGGGAGGAGTTCGTGCGCGGGGACGGCGGGGTCCTGGGTGAGGAGGGTGTGGGCCCACCAGGCGTGCAGGAATTCCCGTACGACCGCGCTCTGCTGCGCGGGCCACTGCTGCCAGGCGGCGCGGTGGAACGAGTTGCCGATGTTGCCGATGTTCCACGCGTATTCGCCGAGGCCTCCGGTCAGTTCGCGGGCGAACTGCGGCAGGACGCGCCGCAGCACTGCGCCGTGGTCGTTCCAGTCGGGCGCGCTCCAGGTGCGGTGCAGGAGGTCGAGGTCGAGATCCGTTCCGGGGAGCTTCAGCAGGGCGAGCTCTTCCGGGCTGCCCCAGTGGCAGTCGCACTGGGTCTCGTCGGCCCGGGCGGACATCCCCCGGAAGGTGACGCCCAGCTGGTCGAGCGCCCGGTCGAGCCGGGCCCGTGCCGCGGAGGCGGAGGCGGTGGCGGAAGACGCGGCGTCGGGGCGGTCGGGTTCGGTCATGGTCGGCGGTGCCTCACGGGGACTCCGGGCCGTTCCGGCCCGAAGAGCGCGAGTCTATTCGTACGCGGATCAGGCCGGGACGCGGGGGAAGCGGGCCTGGAGGGTCCAGATCGCGGGGTTGTCGGCGAGGCCGTCGTGCATGTCGATCAGGTCCGCGATGACGTCGTGCAGGAAGTCGCGGGCCTCGCGGCGCAGCAGGCGGTGGCTGAAGGTCAGCGGGGCCTCCTCGGCCGGCATCCAGTCGGCCTCGACGTCGACCCAGCCGAAGCGGCGCTCGAAGAGCATCCGGTCCGTGGACTCGGTGAAGTCGAGCTCGGCGAACTGCCGGTTGGCGGAGCGGTTGCCGCGGGGGTCCTTGTCGAGCTGTTCGACGATGTCGCACAGCGCCCAGGCGAAGTCCAGTACGGGCACCCATCCCCAGGCTGTGGACACTTCCCGGTCGGCGTTGGTGTCGGCGAGGTAGACGTCCCCGCAGAACAGGTCGTGCCGCAGGGTGTGGACGTCCGCGGAGCGGTAGTCGGTCTGCGGGGGGTCCGGGAAGCGCCGGGAGAGGGAGTAGCCGATGTCGAGCACGTTCCGATGGTGTCACGGGTACCGGCCGCCGCTCACCTCCGGTGTCAGGACGGCAGGAGGCGCTGTTCCTTGGCCACCGAGACCGCGCCCGCGCGGGTGTCGACGCCGAGTTTGTCGTAGATGCGGCCCAGGTGGGTCTTGACCGTGGCTTCGCTGATGAACAGGGCGCGGGCGATGTCGCGGTTCCCGAGGCCGCGGGCCAGCTGGCCGAGGATGTCCAGTTCGCGGTCGGTCAGGGTGGGGCGGGTGCCGCGCATGTGGGCCATGACGCGGCTGGCCACCGGCGCGGACAGCGTGGTGCGGCCCTGGGCCGCGGAGTGGATGGCGGCGAAGAGCTCCTCGGGGCGTTCGGCCTTGAGGAGGTAGCCGGTGGCGCCCGCGCCGATCGCCCGGGTGATGTCCGCGTCGGTGTCGTAGGTGGTGAGGACCAGGACGTGCGGGGGCGTGGGGAGCGCGGTGATGCGGCGGGTGGCCTCGACGCCGTCGATGCCCTCGCCCAGCTGGAGGTCCATCAGGACCACGTCGGGGCGGAGCCTGGCGGCGAGGGCGACCGCTTCCTCACCGCTGCCCGCCTCGCCGAGGACCTCGATGTCCGGCTCGCTGCCGAGCAGGGCCAGGAGTCCGGCGCGGACCACCACGTGGTCGTCGCAGAGGAGGATCGTCGTCATGGGGCCGGCTCCAGGGGGATGGCCGCGGAGAGGACGGTGCCCTCGCCCGGCGTGGATTCGATCGTCAGGGTGCCGCCGAGCTGGCGGACGCGGGCCCGCATGGCCGGGAGGCCGTGCCCGCGTCCTGCGGCGCCGGTACGGGTCCCGGTGCGGGGCTCGGTGAAGCCGTGGCCGTCGTCGGCGATGTCCAGGACGACCTGGTCGCCCAGGAAGCTGAGGGTGAGTGCGGCCGTACGGGCGCCGGAGTGCTCCCGGACGTTGGCCAGCGCGCCCTGGGCTATGCGCAGCAGGGCGGACTGGACCCGGTCCGGGAGCGGGGCGGGGGTGCCTTCGAGGTGGAAGCGGACCTCGATGCCGGGGCCGGCGTCCAGGAAGCGCAGGGCGTCGGCGAGGCCGGCGCCGTCGGCGAGCTCGGGCGGGGCCAGGTCGTGGACGAGCCGGCGGGCCTCGGCGAGGCCGTGCGCGGCGATGCCGGTGGCGGTACGGACGTGCGCGCGGGCGGTGGCCGGGTCGCTGTCCCAGGTGCGGTCCGCGGCCTGGAGCAGCATCTGCTGGCTGGACAGGTTCTGGGCGAGGGTGTCGTGGATCTCCATGGACAGCCGCTGCCGTTCGGCGAGGGTGCCTTCGCGGCGCTCGGTGGCTGCGAGCTCCCGGCGGGTGCGGATCAGGTCGTCGATCAGTGTGCGCTGGGCCTGGGCCTGGCGTTCCATGTGGACGAAGACGGCGGTGGCGAGGGCGGCGACGGCGGGCGGGGCCAGCAGCAGGTTGGGGTCGAAGGACTTGGCCAGCTGGAGCTGGGCGATCACCACGAAGCCGGTGAGGAGGGCGACGAGCACGACGGCGGCGCGTGGCGGCAGGGTGCGCAGGGCGGTGAAGAACAGCGGCACGGCGCACCAGGCGAAGCTCGGCGCGAGGACGACCAGGACCACCCAGGTGGTGACGACCAGGCCGAGCCACAGGAGCCGGCGGGCGGTGGGGGCGGCGCCGAGCGCGGGGCCGAGTACGTAGAGCAGGGCCAGGGTGATGCTGAGGGCGAGGACCCACGGGGTGCGGGGTTCGCCGGGATGGCGCAGCAGGAAGCGGACCACGGAGGCGCCGAGGAGCAGGAAGAACGCGGTGTGCGCGACCATGGCCAGCGTGCGGGTGTCGTCGCGCGGCGGGGCGGGGTGGCTCACCGGTTGCTCCTGGTGTGCGAGGGGTGCGTTCATTGTCGCCCGCGGCGGCGTTGCCGGGACTGGGCCCCGGCACCTGCGCGGGCACCTGCGCGGGCACCTGCGCGGGCACCTGCGCCTCGACCCCGCGCCCCGGCCCCTGCGGGGTGGAGGCGGCTCTGACCAGGAAATACCGTGCCGGAGGCGCTCCGCATCGACCGATCGGATGACCCTCGGGTCAGCCGGAACGGTGGCCGGGGCGAGCCGGTACGGGGACGGGGTGCGGGGGGTTTCGGGCCGAGGCTTGGAGCAGTGAAGGAGCCGGTCCGACCGGCCCGGACCGACCGACTCGAAGCCGTCACCGCGGCACCGTTCTCAGGAGCAGAGATGAAGACCCGCACCCGCGTTCTCACCGGTACCGCCCTTGCCGTCGCCCTGGGCGCCGGAGCCTTCGGTGCCGTGAGCGCCAGCGCGACCCCCGCCGCCGAGACCGCCCAGGTCTCCGTGGCCGGGAAGAAGGACGGTCAGAGCGACAAGAACTTCACCACCACGACGCACCTCACGGTCGACGCCGCGACCCGCGCCGCCCAGGCCGCGCTGAAGGCCGCGGAGTCCGAGAAGCAGAAGGTGACCGTCGCCGTCGTCGACCGCAACGGCAACACCATCGTCACCCTGCGCGGCGACGGCGCGGGCCCGCAGTCCTACGAGTCGGCCCAGCGCAAGGCCTATACCGCCGTGTCCTGGAACGCCCCCACCTCGGTGCTCGCGGGCCGGCTCGCCCAGGCCCCGAACCTGAAGGACATCCCCGGCACCCTCTTCCTCGGCGGCGGTACCCCGGTCCAGGTGGACGGCGCGCCCGTCGCGGGCATCGGTGTGGCCGGCGCCCCGAGCGGTGACCTGGACGAGAAGTTCGCCAAGGCGGGCGTGGACGCGCTGAACAAGTAGTCCGCACAAGTAGTCCGCACAAGCAGTCCGCACGCGCAGTCCGCGCGAGTGGTCCGCGCGGCCGCCCCGCCTAGGATCGAGTGCGTGGAACACCGTGCTCTTTCCCGCCTCGCCGCCCCCGCCGTCGCCGCCCTGCTCGCCCTCACCACGGGGTGTACGGGGGACACGGTGCAGGGGCGGCCGGGTGCGTCGGGGCTGCGCGATCCGTACTTCCCGCGGGCGGGGAACGGCGGATACCAGGTCGACCACTACGCGCTGGACCTGGACTACGACCCCGCCGACGGGCAGCTGCACGGCACGGCCGTGATCACCGCCCGCGCCGAGCAGGGTCTCAGCTCCTTCAACCTGGACTTCAGCGGGATGAACGTCGAGGGCGTGACCGTCCAGGGCGAGGGGGCCCGGTACAACCGGACCGGCAACGAGCTGACCGTGCGCCCCGCCGAGGACCTGAAGAAGGGCGAGGTCTTCCGTACGGAGATCGACTACAGCGGGAAGCCGAAGCCCCTGGAGGATCCGGACGGCTCCAAGGAGGGCTGGATCACCACCGAGGACGGCGCGGTCGCCGTCGGCGAGCCGGTCGGTTCGATGACGTGGTTCCCCGGCAACCACCACCCCAGCGACAAGGCTTCGTACGACATCACCTTCACGGTCCCGCGCGGATACGAGGCCGTGTCGAACGGCGAGCTGCGCTCCCGTACCGAGGACGCGGACGGGCGGACCGTCTTCGCGTGGCACAGCCCGGAGCCGATGGCGAGCTATCTGGCGACCGCCGCGATCGGGCCGTACAAGGTGACGACCGGGCGGACGCCCTCGGGGACCGGTCTCTACAGCGCCGTGGCGCCCGGGGAGGGGACCGCGGACACGGGTCCGCTCGCGCGGCTGCCGGAGATGGTGGAGTGGGGCAGCGGCCGGTTCGGCCCGTACCCGTTCGCCACCGCGGGCGCGATCGTGGTGCCCGCCGGGACCCTCGGCTACGCGCTGGAGACCCAGGGCCGGCCCGTCTTCCCCGGTGCGCCCGCGGAGGAGGAGCTCGTCGTGCACGAGCTCGCGCACCAGTGGTTCGGCGACTCGGTGTCGCCGAAGTCGTGGAAGGACATGTGGCTCAACGAGGGCTTCGCGACCTACGCCGAGTGGCTGTGGGCCGAGGACCACGGCGGGCCCACGGCGCAGGAGCACTTCGAGGCCTTCGAGGCCGGTGACACGGACGTCGACAAGGACGCCGGCGTCGCCTGGGACGCCTTCCCGCCGGCCTCCCCGCCCGGGGCCGGGGACATCTCGGCGGACCCGGTGTACTACGGCGGCGCGATGGTGCTGCACCGGATCCGCCAGGAGGTGGGCGACGAGAAGTTCTTCGCGCTGGTGCGCGGCTGGGCCGCCGACCACCGGCACGGGAACGCGAGCACGGCCGATTTCACCGCCTACGCCGAGGCGAGCACCGGGCACGACCTGAAGAAGGTCTGGGACGTGTGGCTGTACGGGAAGGCCCGCCCCAAGTAGGCCGTTCGCGACCGCCGGGCCGGCCGCCCGCCCTCCCCGGGCCTACGGGGCCTACGCGCCTACGGGGCCCGAACGTCTACGGGGCTTCGAGCGGCTTGCGCAGCACGGTGCAGTCGCGGCCCATCTCGCGGTCCTTGGCACTGCGCAGGGCGACGTACCCCTGGGACTGCCAGAAGGCGAGGGCCTTGGGGTTGTTGTCCAGGACGGCGATCCGGACGCCCGCGCGTCCGGCGGCCCGGAAACGGTCCTCGACGAGCGTGGCGACGGCGCGGCCGTATCCCTCGCGGTGCGCGGTGGCGTCGATGAGCAGCAGGCCGATCCACGGGTCCGGGTCGTCGGCGGCGGGTGCCTGCGCGAGGGTGGCGGCCAGACCGACGAGGCGGCCGGCGGAGCGGGCGAGGAGCACCTCGGCGCTGTCGTGGGCCAGTTCCACGGCGAGGGCGGCGGCGACCTGTTCGACCGTGATGCGGTCCGGGTCGGGGAAGTCCCCGCTGAGTTCGAAGAACGCGTGGTTCGTCGAGTAGAGGGCGGCGATCTCGGTGAGGACCGGGCCCGGCAGGGCGCCGTCGACGGGGACGAGCGGTTGGAGGATCACCTGCCGAACGGTAGCGAAGCCCCCTCCCCGGACGGCCGGGAGGGGGCTTCGCCGGCGCTGGTGTCCGGCGGGTCCGTCAGGTGCCGGATCCGCCGGACGCAGTCGCGGCCTCAGGCGTCGACGCTGCTGTTGAGCAGCCGTTGACGCAGGCTCAGACGTTGACGCCGAAGTCCTGCGCGATGCCGGTGAGGCCGGAGGCGTAACCCTGGCCGACCGCGCGGAACTTCCACTCGGCGCCGTTGCGGTAGAGCTCGCCGAAGACCATGGCGGTCTCGGTCGCCGCGTCCTCGGAGAGGTCGTAGCGGGCGATCTCGGCGCCGCCGGCCTGGTTCACGACGCGGATGTACGCGTTGCGGACCTGGCCGAAGTTCTGGCTGCGGGCCTCGGCGTCGTAGATGGAGACGGGGAAGACGATCTTGTCCACGTCGGCCGGCAGGCCGGCGAGGTTGACGTTGATGGCCTCGTCGTCGCCAGCGCCCTCGCCGGTGCGGTTGTCACCGGTGTGGACGATGGTCTGGTCCGGGGTGGACTTGTTGTTGAAGAAGACGAAGTGGCCGTCGGAGACGACCTTGCCCGTCGGGTTGACCGCGATCGCCGAGGCGTCGAGGTCGAAGTCGACACCGGTCGTCGTACGGACGTCCCAGCCGAGGCCGACCGTGACGGCAGCGAGGCCGGGGGCCTCCTTCGTGAGCGAGACGTTGCCGCCCTTGGACAGGCTGACAGCCATGGGAATGTCCCTTTCCTCATCCAACATGCACGTACAGGCGGTCAAACTACCGCTGCCCCCTATAACGCGACGAGAGGCCGGTCGGGTTCCCGTCGTGAATTGTCCGTGACGGGGGAATTTCCGCGGGCCCGGCGCGGGGGCGGTAAATGCGGGTGACGGATGCCCGGGCGGGGGCGGATCATAGGGGCATGCCTGGTCCTTATGTCATCCGCGGTTCGGTCGTGCTCCCCGAGGGAGAGCTCGCCTGGCGCTTTTCGCGATCCTCCGGACCGGGCGGTCAGCACGTGAACACCTCGGACTCGCGCGCGGAGCTGCTGTTCGACCTGGCGGCCACCAAGGCGCTGCCGGAGGTGTGGAAGGAGCGGGCGCTGGAGCGCCTCGCGGCGAAGCTGGTGGACGGCGTGGTGACCGTACGGGCCTCCGAGCACCGCTCGCAGCTGCGCAACCGGGAGATGGCGCTGGTCCGGCTGGCCTCGCTGCTGGCCGAGGCGACGGCGCCGCCGCCGAAGCAGCGCCGGGCGACGAAGATCCCGCGCGGGATCAATGAGCGCCGGCTGCGCGAGAAGAAGGCGCGGGGCGAGACCAAGCGCGGCCGCACGGCCCGGGACTGGTAGCCGCTCCCGGCGGGCCCCTACTGGCTCAGGTGCCGGTAGCGCCCGCGGAAGTACGTCAGCGGCGGCGAGTCGGGGGACGGCAGGCCGGCCGCCAGGACCCGGCCGACGACCAGGGTGTGGTCGCCCGCCTCGACGCGGTTCTCCGTACGGCACTCCAGGGTGGCCAGGGCGCCGGTCAGCAGGGGTGCGCCGGAGGCCTCGCCGCGTACGTACGGCAGATCGGCGAAGAGCAGCCGGTCGCTGATGCGGCCCTTCATCGCGAAGCGGCCCGCAACCTGGAGCTGGTGGTCGGCGAGCACCGAGACCGCCCACAGCGGCTGTTCCGCCAGCAGGTCGTCCATCCGGGACCCCTCGCGCAGGCTCACCAGGACCAGCGGGGGATCCAGGGAGACGGACATGAAGGCCGTCGCCGTCATGCCGACGTCCTCGCCGCGGGGGCCGTCGGCCGACAGCGGGGGCTCGTGCGCGGTGATCAGGCACACGCCCGCCGCCAGCCGGGACATCGCGGCCCGGAACTCGTCATTGCTCACTCCCTCAGCATGGGGGTTTCCGTGGGGCGGGGTGGGTACGGGGGTCGTCTTCAGCACGCTGAAACGCTAATCTCGCCCTTCCGCGCCGCACATCGGGCCCTGGTCCGAGTCGCGTCCCCGCCCCTTGGCCTAGGCCCGGGCGTATCGTTTGCTCTCGGGAATGAGAGGGAGCGCTCCCAGTCGTGCACGAGCCCACTGCGCACCGATATTCACCTGATGTGACTTGAGTCACAGAGGGCAAGATTTGTTGACCCTGTGTACCTGGCGCACAGCTCACTGTGATTCAGTGGACGGGACACCGCAACGAAACGCCGATGACAAACCTGGAGTTGCTGTCGAGGTCTCGGGGAGAGCGAGCAATGGAGACCGAGTCGGAGCCGTACGTCCGTCTTGCGACCCTGCGGCAGCTGCACCGGGTGGTGGCCGAGCTCAATACGGCCCGGAGCCTGGCGGACACTCTGCAGACCGTCGTGGACGGCATCGTCGTGGGCCTCGGCTACGAACTCGCCTGTGTCAACCTCGTTCGCCCGGACGGTGATCTCGTCGTCGCCGCCTTCGCCGGCGACCCCGCCGCGGAGGCCCTCATCACCGGCCGGGTCGGCTCCCGCGCCTCCTGGGAACGCCGCCTGACGATGGGTGAGAACTGGGACGGACTCAGGTTCATCCCGCACACCGAGGGCTGGGTCCTCATGGAGGACGACGTCCCCCAGTGGCACACCGACGGCCCCGATCCGCGCTTCGAGGACGAGTGGCATCCCGAGGACCGGCTCTATGCGCCCATGTATGCGTCCGGCGGGGAACTTCTGGGTGTCATTTCGGTGGACAGACCGCGCAACGGCCGCCGGCCGGGAGCCTGGGGCCGCGAAGCGCTCCAGATGTACGCCTTCCAGGCGGCGATTGCCATCAGCAATGCCAGGCTCCGGGCGAACATGCAGCGCGCCCTCGTCCGGCTGGAGCGCGAGCAGCAGGCGCTGCGGGCCAGTGAAGAGTCGTTCCGCCAGGCCTTCGAGTACGCGCCCAGCGGCATGGCCATCGCCGAGATGGGCGGCGACCAGCACGGCCGGCTGCTGCGGACCAACGACGCGCTGTGCCGGCTGCTCGGCCGCCCCGCCTCCGTCCTGCGCCGCTACTCCTTCTCCGACCTGGTCCACCCCGAGGACATCGGCACCCTGCTGCGCACGTCCGCCGAGGGCGGCCGCGCCGAGCTGCGCCTGGGCCGCCGCGACGGCACGTATGTATGGGTCTCGCTGCGCAATTCCGTCGTCGCCGACGCCGCCGACGGGCCCCGGTTCCTGCTCACGCACGTCGAGGACATCGAGGAGCGCAAGCGGCACGAGCTCCAGCTCGCCCACCGCGCCAGCCACGACTCGCTGACCGGCCTGCCCAACAGCGCCGAGCTGCGGGCCCGGCTCGGCGCGCGGCTGTGCCGCAGGCCACAGTCCGTACGGGCCTCCGCGATCGAGGCGCTGGACGCGGCCTTCGAGGGGCGTGACGGGTACGACGGCCACGCGGCGCACGGCGGCCACGCGGCTCACGGCGGCCACGCGGGGCATGACGGGCACCCGGTGGGGGCGGAGGCGGGTGGTGCCGGTGAGCACGGGTTTCACGCCGACGGCCCAGACCGTTTCGCCGGGGCGGACCCCTTCGAGTTCCCCGGGGCGCCGCCCGCCCCGTCGGACGGCCCGTACGACCACCACGTGCACACGGTGGCGCCCGCGACCGACATCGACGACGGTACGAAGGGGCTCGCGGTCCTCTTCTGCGACCTCGACGGCTTCAAGTCGATCAACGACCGGTTCGGGCACCACACGGGCGACGCGGTCCTGATCGAGGTCGCCCGGCGGCTGACGACCGGCGTCAGGGACGGTGACACCGTCGCCCGGCTGGGTGGTGATGAATTCGTCGTCCTGGCCGACGGCCTCGGCGCGGCGGACGCCGCCGACCTCGCGGTCCGGCTCCGCAACGCGATCATCCCGCCGATCAGGGTGGACGGCCGTGCGGTGCGGGTCGGGGCCAGTTTCGGCATCGGATGGGCCAGCTGCGGGATGTCCGCCGACGAGGTGCTGCGCTCCGCCGATCAGCGGATGTATATCGAGAAGAGGTCCCGGTCGAAGGCCCATCGCAGGGCGGGCTGAGGCGATCTGCCGCCCGTGGGTGCACGTGTTCGGGGTAGGCTCCCGGGGGTCGAAAGGAGTGACCTGCGATGACGACGCCCGCGAACAACGTCCCGCACGGTGGGGCGAACAAGCCCGAGGACGACGATCCGTTCGGCTACCTCTACGAGGATGGCCAGGCGGCCGGAGCCACACCGCCCGCGTCGGGCGGTGGATACGGCTACCCGGGCGCGTCGGGCGGCGGTCACAACGGTCCCCAGCCCGGTGTCCCGCGCACCTCGCACCACCAGGTGCGTACGGTCGGGGACCGGCGGAACGGCGGCCCGCGCGGCCCCGTCCCGCACCAGCAGAACACCCCGCAGACCCCGTACCCGCAGTACCAGTCCCCGGAAGCCCTCCAGGCGGGCGGCTACGGCGTTCCGGCGCAGCAGGCGCACTCCCCGCAGCACCAGACCCAGACGGTCGCGCACCCGGGCGGTCACGGCGGTGGTCACGGCGGTCGCGGCGGCGGCAGCTCCAGCCGTCGCGGTCTGCTGATCGCGGCGGTCGCAGTGGTGGCCGTGGTCGTGATCGGCATCGTCGCGGCCCTGCAGTTCGGCGACAAGGACAAGGGCAAGGAAGAGCCCTCGGCGAACGGCGGCCAGCAGTCCGCGGCCCCGCAGAACCCGGCCAGCCCGGCCCCGAGCAGCCCCAAGCCCTCGCAGGCCCCGCTGCCGAAGGGCGAGGCCGCCGGTGCGGGCATGGTGCTGACCGGTGGTGCGCGGCTGGAGAACACGGTGCCCGGTTCGAAGAGCTCGGGCGGCCAGTACGTCGCCGGCTTCAACCAGCAGGGTGCGGCGCTCACCTGGACGGTGGACGTGCCGGAGGCCGGCGAATACACGCTGTTCGTCAACTACGGCGTTCCCGGCAAGCCCGGCAAGGCGACCCTCACGGTCAACGGGCAGAGCCCGAACCAGTCGCTGAACCTGGACAACTTCGCGAAGGCTGCGGACGGCGCCTGGGACAAGGGATGGACGCGCACCTTCGCGTTCATCAACCTCAAGAAGGGCACGAACGCGATGAGGATCTCGTGCGAGGCCGGCAACCAGTGCGACGTCGTCTTCGACCAGCTGGAGCTGGCTGCGGGCCACGTCAGGCGCTGACGCCGGGGACACACGTCCCGGCCACGCACATCAGGCCCTGCCGCGCACGCGCGGCAGGGCCTGATGTCGTCGTACGGAGGGCCTGCCGGCCCTTGTGCGCAGGGCAGCGTGCGGAAGGGCGGGGCGGACCTGCCGGGTCGTCAGCCGCCGGCACGGACGCGTACGGCGTGCCGCAGCTCCTCGTAGACGCCGGCGTCGAACGCTCCTGCCGTCGGGGCGAGGACCGTGGCCGCCGAGAGGGCCACCGCGCGGGAGAGGCGAGCCGGCCAGTCGAGGCCCTCCGCCACCGCCGACAGCAGGCCGGCCACCGCGGAGTCCCCGGCTCCGGTGGGGTTGCCGGACAGGGCGCGCGGCGGGGACGCCTGCCAGGTGCCCTCGGCGGTGGCGGCCAGCAGGCCGGCCGGGCCGAGCGAGGTGACCACCGCGTGGGCGCCCCGGCGGCGGGCGTCGCGGGTGGCGGGGAGCGGGTCGCGGGATCCGGTGAGCTCGGCCAGTTCGGCGGCGTTCGGCTTGATGATCTCGGGGCGGGCGGCGACCCCGCGGCGCAGGGCCTCGCCACTGGCGTCCAGCAGGACGGGCACTCCGGCCGCCCGGGCCGAGCGGACGAGCAGGGCGTACGCGCCCACCGGCACTCCGGGCGGGAGGCTGCCGCACAGGGCGACGGCGTCGGCGCCGTACACGAGGTCCTCGTACCGGGCGAGGAACCGCGACCACTCCGCGGCCGTGATCAGCGGGCCGGGCTCGTTGAACTGCGTGGTGTCGCCGGAGGCCGCGTCGGCCACGGCGACCGTGCGGCGGGTGTTGCCCGCGCAGGGCACCAGGGCGTCCACCACGCCCGGGGACCGCTCCAGCAGACCCCGTACGACGGAGCCGACCGGGCCGCCCGCGAAGCCCGTCGCCGTCACCTCGTGGCCGATCGCGGCCAGCACGTGCGCGACGTTGAGGCCCTTGCCGCCGGGGCGTTCGGAGACGGTGGAGACCCGGTGCGAGGCGTGCGGAAGCAGCCGTGGCACTTGGTACGTGACGTCGAGCGCGGTGTTGAGCGTCACGGTAAGGATCATGGGCACTCCCGGGTCTGTTGCTGCCGGGATCATGCCAAACGGAAGCCGGTCGGCCCAGCCCTCGGGCCGACCGTTCTCCCTGCTTACGGCCGGTCGGCCGTCAGATGTGCGGTCAGGAGGGCGGGCTGACGATCCATTCGCCGCGGCGCATGACGCCCTTGACGTCGAAGGCGGCGTCCAGGACGACGAGGTCCGCGTACTTGCCGGGCTCCAGCGAGCCGATCTCGTCGTACAGGCCGATCAGCTTGGCGGGATTGGCCGAGATCGCCTGGACCACGGACTCCACCGGCAGCTTGTCGAGGGTCACCGAGCGCTTGAAGGCGGTGTCCAGGGTGAGGGTCGAGCCGGCGATGGAGCCGCCCTCCACCAGCCGTGCCACGCCGTGCCTGACCTCGACCTCCAGCGGGCCGAGGTGGTAGGTCCCGTCGCCGAAGCCGGCCGCGTCCATCGCGTCGGTGATCAGCGCCACGCGGTGCGCGCCCGCGTGGTGGAAGGCGAGTTCGAGGGCCGCCGGGTGCAGGTGGGTGCCGTCGTTGATGAGCTCGACGGTGATCCGCTCGTCCTCCAGCAGCGCGGCGATCGGGCCGGGCTCGCGGTGGGCGAGGGGCGGCATCGCGTTGAAGAGGTGGGTGGCCACGGTCGCGCCCGCGTCGATGGCGGCGCGCGTCTGCTCGTAGGTGGCGTCCGTGTGGCCGATCGCCGCGATGACCCCGTGCTCGGCGAGCAGCCGTACGGAGTCCAGGCCGCCCGGCAGTTCGGTGGCCAGGGTGAACATGCGGGCGGCGCCGTGCGCGGCGTCGATCAGCTTGCGGACCTCGGCCGGGTCGGGGTCGCGGAGCAGGTCCTCCTTGTGCGCGCCCTTGCGGCAGGGGTTGATGAACGGCCCCTCGAAGTGGATGCCGGCGATCTCGCCCGCTTGCGTCAGTTCGGCGAGCAGGGCGGCGCGGCGGGCCAGTTCGTCCAGGTCGCCGGTGACGGTGGAGGCGACGAGGGTGGTGGTGCCGTGCTCGCGGTGGGTGCGGACGCCCTTGAGGACGTCCTCGGCGGTGCCGGAGGTGAACGAGGCGCCGCCGCCGCCGTGGTTGTGGATGTCGACGAAGCCGGGGACGATCCAGTGCCCGGACAGGTCGACGGTGCGCGTGCCCGCGTCGGCGCTGCCGGCGATGCGGTCGCCGTCGACGATGACCCTGCCGCTCGCCACCGTCCCGGTGGGCAGCACCACCCTGGCGCCGGAAAGAACAGTGCTGTGTGCGCTTCCGGACATCAGGCAGGTACCTCCGTGGCGAGTAGGTCCCAGGCGAGCAGCCCTGCGCCCAGGCATCCGGCGGTGTCCCCGAGGGCAGCCGGAACGATGTGGGGGAGCCGCTGGAACGTCACGCGCTCCTCCACGGCCGTCCGTAGTGGTGTGAACAAGGTTTCCCCGGCCTCCGCCAGCCCGCCACCGATGATCAGCGTGCGGGGGTCCAGCAGGGTGATGGCGGTGACCAGTCCGTCGGCGAGGGCGCCGACGGCGGCGAGCCAGACCTCCCGGGCGCGCGCGTCACCGGATTCGACGGCCTTGGCGCAGTCCGCGGCGTCGGCCGCGGGGTCGCCGGAGGCCTCCGCCCAGGCGCGGCTGACGGCCGCCGCGGAGGCGAGGGTCTCCAGGCAGCCGTGCTGGCCGCAGCCGCAGGCGGGGCCGCCCGGGCGCACCACGATGTGCCCGATCTCGCCCGCGTAGCCGTGGGCACCGGCCTCGATGCGGCCGGCGATGCCGATGGCTCCGGCGATGCCGGTGCCCAGCGGGACGAAGAGGAAGCGGTCGGCGCCGCGGCCTGCGCCGATGCGGCCCTCGGCGAGTCCGCCCGTGCGCACGTCGTGGCCGAGGGCCACCGGGATGCCGCCGAGGCGTCTGCTGAGCAGGTCGCGCATCGGTACGTCGCGCCAGCCCAGGTTCGCCGCGTAGACGGCGATCCCGTTCTCGGCGTCGACGATGCCCGGGACGGCGACCCCGGCGGCCGAGGCGGGCCGTCCGAAGCGCTCCCGGCCGGTGTCGAGCAGCTCGGCGGCGAAGTCCTGGATCGTCTCGACGACGGCGTCGGGGCCCCGCTCGCGGCCGGTGGCCCGGCGCGCTTCGTGGAGCAGGGTGCCGTCGTCGGCGACGAGGGCGGCCTTCATCCCGGTGCCGCCCACATCGAGGGCGATGACGTGTTTCACGGATTTCACAGAGACAGTCTCGCGTGTTCGGCGGGGAAAGGTCTAGTCCAATGAGGGAGATTGTTGACCGGCCATACAAATTCGGAACCCAGGTGGGGAGCCCGATGTGGACGAGCCGCCAAAGTGGTGTAGACCTTACGTGGATCGTACGTACAACAAGGGGTGGATGGAGAACTGTGAAGGGCCGTTACCTGAGCCTGGCCGCGTCCGGTGCCGTGCTGTGCCTGACCGCCGTGACGCTGACCGGCTGCGGAGCCCTCGGCGGACTCACCGGAGACAACGAGGTGACCCTGCGGGTCGTGGCGGCCGACTACGGGGACAATCCGCAGAACTCCTCCCAGGCCTACTGGAAGGGCCTCGCCGAAGCCTTCGAGAAGGACCACCCGGGCATAAACGTCGAGGTCAGCGTCTACTCCTGGTCCGAGGTCGACGCCAAGGTCGGCGACATGGTCAAGGCCGGCAAGGCCCCCGACATCGCCCAGATCGGCGCCTACTCCGACTACGCGGCCGCCGGAAAGCTGTACTCGGCGGAAGAGCTGCTCTCCGTGAAGACCGAGGCCGACTTCCTCGGCCCGCTCGCCGACGCCGGCAAGGTCAAGCAGGTCCAGTACGGCATGCCCTTCGTGGCCAGCACCCGGCTGCTCTTCTACAACGAGAAGCTGCTGGCCGAGGCCGGAGTGATCGCCAAGGACGCCAAGGGCTGGCAGCCGAAGAGCTGGGCGGACCTGGAAGCCGCCGCCAAGAAGCTCAAGGCCGCGAACGTGCCCACCCCCTTCGCGGTGCCGCTGGGCCGCGAGGAGGCGCAGGCCGAGACCATGATGTGGATGCTCGCGGGCGGTGGCGGCTACACCGACAACGAGGAGTCGTACGCGATCGACTCCGCCCCCAACGTCAAGGCGCTGGAGTTCCTGCGGGACAAGATGGTCGGCCAGGGGCTGACCGGCCCCGTGGAGCCCGGCAAGCTGGACCGGCAGGCCGCCTTCGACGCCTTCACCAAGGGCGAGGTCGGCATGCTCAACGGGCACCCGACGCTGCTCAAGCAGGCCGAGGCCAAGGGCGTGAAGTTCGGCATGGTGCCGCTGCCGACCTCCGACGGCAGCGATCAGCCCGCGATGGGCGTCGCGGACTGGGTCATGGCCTTCAAGACCGGCCACCGCGCGCAGTCCGGCAAGTTCCTGGACTTCCTGTACCAGCCGAAGAACGTGACGGCCTTCACCGAGAAGTACGACCTGCTGCCCGCCACCACCAGCGGCTACCAGGCCAAGCAGGCGGCGACGGGCGGCTCGGCGCCGCAGCTGAAGCCGTTCCTGACGGCGCTGCCCGGCTCGCGGCTCTACCCGGTCGGCAAGAAGTCCTGGGCGGGCGTCAGCGAGGACATCAAGCAGAACATCGGCAAGACCGTCCAGCCGGGCGGACAGCCGGCGAAGGTGCTGGAGGAGATCGCCACGTCGGCCCGGACGGCGGAGCCGCGCTGACCGGGGCGCGCGGGCCGGGCGCGCGGGCCGGGACTGCTGACCGGTGCGTCCGGCCTGGGCGCACGGTCGGTGCCGGCGGGCCGGGTGTCAGAGCCCGGCGTTAATCTGGCGGTATGACGGACGACGGGCAGCTGACGGCCACGGAGGCCGCGGTGCTCGGGTACGAGGGACGCACCTGGCCCGGGCCCGGAGCCAAGGAACGGGCCATCCGGGAAGGGCTGGGGATGACCCCCGTCCGCTACTACCAGCTGCTCAACGCGCTGATGGACGACCCGCGGGCGCTGGCCCACGCGCCCGGCACGGTGAACCGGCTGCGCAGGATCCGCGAGGCGCAGCGGGCCCGGCGATAGCCGTAGCCGTCCCACCGTTGGGCCGTTAGGGTCGTGCGTATGGGGAGCCATCCGCACGACTTGCCGATGCCCGTCACCGCAGCCGGACGCGAGGGACTCGAAGCCCTGCTCCGCGCACCCCGCCGGTCCGTGGTCGCCCTGGACTTCGACGGCACTCTCGCCGACATCGTCCCGGACCCGGACCAGGCCCGAGCCCACCCCGGAGCCGTCCCGGCCCTGTCCGCACTCGCACCCGAGGTCGACTCGGTGGCAGTGATCACCGGACGGCCTGCGGGCGTCGCCGTCCGCTACGGAGGCTTCGCCGGGGTCCCCGGCCTGCAGCACCTGGTCGTCCTCGGCCACTACGGGGCCGAACGCTGGGACGCCGTCAGCGGCATCGTCCACGCGCCCGCCGAGCACCCCGGGGTGGCGGCGGTCCGGGCCGAGCTGCCGGGGTTCCTGGACTCCATCGGGGCCTGGCGCGGCACCTGGATCGAGGAGAAGGGCCGGGCCCTGGCCGTGCACACCCGGCGGGCGGAGGATCCGGCGGCGGCCTTCGCGGCGCTGCGCGAACCCCTGGCCGAGCTGGCGGCGCGGCACGGGCTGATGGTCGAGCCGGGGCGGGCGGTGCTGGAGCTGAGGCCGCCCGGCATGGACAAGGGCGTCGCCCTGACGGAGTTCCTGGCGGAGCGGGACGCAGAGGCGGTGCTGTACGCGGGCGACGACCTGGGTGACCTGGCGGCGTTCGCGGCGGTGGAGAAGGGCCGTACGGACGGCCTGCCGGGGCTGCTGGTGTGCAGTGGCTCCGCGGAGGTCCCCGAGCTCGCCGCGCGGGCCGACCTGGTCCTCCCCGGCCCGGGCCCGGTCGCCGCCTTCCTGGCCACCCTGGCCGCGGCCATCCGCCCCTGACGGTCCGCTGTGGGGGCGCCGCCGCCTGTGTTTCAGCCCCTCCGGCGTTTGAGGAGCGGGGTCCGGGGCGGAGCCCCGGCAGCGGCGCCGCAGGGTGGTCAGTCGGTCAGGGCCGAGAGCTGGGCCGTGAACCACTGGGCCGGGGGAAGGGACGTCGCCGCCGCCGCGAGGCGCTTGCAGCGTTCCGCGCGCTCGGCCACCGGCATCGACAGCGCCGTGTGCAGCGCCTCCGCCGTCTGCGTCACGTCGTACGGGTTCACCGTCACCGCGTCCCGGCGGAGTTCCTCGTACGCCCCCGCCCCTGTGGACAGCACCAGCACGCAGCCCGCCTCCGACACCACCGGGATCTCCTTCGCCACCAGGTTCATCCCGTCCCGCACCGGATTCACCAGCGCCACGTCCGCCAGCCGGTACGCCGCCAGTGAGCGCGCGAAGTCGTCCTTCACCGACACCAGCACCGGCTGCCAGTCCTCCGTGCCGAACTCCGCGTTGATCTCCGCCGCCAGCTCCGCCACCGCCGCCGTGTACTCCCGGTAGACCCGCAGGTCCTGCCGCGACGGGTAGGCCGATGCCAGGTGGACCACCCGGCCGCGCCACTGGGGGCGCGCGGTCAGCAGTTCCCGGTAGGCCAGCAGGCCGCGCAGGATGTTCTTCGACAGTTCGGTGCGGTCCACGCGGACGATCGTCCGCAGTCCGTCGACCTCCGCCCGCAGCTCCGCCAGCTTGTCGTTGACCTCCGGCCGGTTCGCCAGCGCCCGCAGCTCGTCGCCGTCCACGCCCAGCGGGTACGCGCACACCCGGGTGGTGCGGGCCGGCCACACCGAGTACCGCTGGTGTTCCACCACCGAGCCGTCCTGCACCGTGGACCGGCCCCACGCGTCGTCCAGCTGCGCCGATCCCAGGAACTCGGCCGCCCAGGCCTCGGTGTGGAAGCCGAGCACGTCCGCGCCGAGCATGCCCCAGAGCAGGGTCTCGCGCACCTGGTCAGGCAGCATGGCGAGGTAGCCGGGCGAGGCCCACGGGGTGTGCGTGAAGTGCGCGATCCGCAGGTCGGGCCGGAGCACCCGCAGCAGTCCGGGCACCAGGGCCAGGTGGTAGTCCTGGACCAGGACCGACGCGCCCTGCGCGGCCTCCTCGGCCAGGGCTTCGGCGAAGGCCTGGTTGTAGCGCTCGTACGACTCCCACCGGCGGCGGAATTCGGCGTCGAAGACCGGCTCGCGCGGGACGTCGTACAGGTGGTGGTGGGTGAACCAGAGCACGGAGTTGGCGATGCCGTTGTACGCGTCGTCGTACATGCTGGGATCGATGTCCAGCATCCGGACGCCCGGCTCGGCCACACCCCGGCGGACCGCCTCACGGTCCGCGTCCGACAGCGCCGCACAGATCCACAATGCCTCCGGCTGCTCCGCGAGGGCCGTGGAGAGTCCGGAGACGAGACCGCCCCCGCCGCGCCGGGCGCTGAGCGCTCCGTCCTCGGCCAGGGCGTAGGAAAGGGGGCCGCGGTTCGCTGCAACGAGCACCTGGGAAGCCATGCGGCCAACCTAGCCCGGCCCACCCCTGCTCAAACCGTACGTTTCCTCACGCCACGCGCCGCAGTGCGTACTCCTTGATGCCCGCCATCGGCGGCCGTTCCTCGGTGTCCACCGGGTACGTCCGCGGCACGAACCCCTCCGGCCCGCGCTCGAACTGCGTCAGCTCGGGCCGTACGAGATGCCCGCGCGAGAGGCGTACCTGGGCGGTGCGGTAGATCGCCGCGGCCATCCGGCCCAGCGCCTGCCCGTCCTGGTGGCGGTGGACCCGTACGCCGACGTCCACCTGGGCCAGCGCGTCCAGACCGACCGTGTGCAGGGCGTCGACCAGCAGGCCCAGCTCGACGCCGTACCCGACGGGGAACGGCAGCCGTTCCAGCAGGGAGCGGCGTACGGCGTACTCGCCGCCCAGCGGCTGGACGAAGCCGGCCAGCTGCGGCCAGTGCAGGTTCAGGAGCGGGCGGGCGACGAGCTCGGTGACCCGGCCGCCCTGGCCGGGAGCGTCGCCGAGCGGGCGGTCGTACATCGCCTTGACGAACTGCACGTCCGGGTCGGTCAGCAGCGGGCCGACGATCCCGGAGACGAAGGAGGCGGAGAAGTCCCGCAGATCGGCGTCGACGAAGCAGACGATGTCCCCGCCGGTGGCCAGCAGCGAGCGCCACAGGACCTCGCCCTTGCCGGGCAGCGCCGGGATGCGCGGCAGCACCTCGTCGCGGTGCACCACCCGGGCCCCGGCCTTCGCCGCGACCTCCGCGGTGCGGTCGGTGGACCCCGAGTCGATGACGACCAGCTCGTCCACCAGGGGGACGGGCAGTGACTCGATCAGCTCACGCCGGATCACCTCGACGATCGCGCCGACCGTCGCCTCCTCGTCGAGCGCGGGCAGCACGACGCTGACCGTCGTCCCGGCCGCCCGTTTCCGGTCGAGCAGCTGGTCGAGCGGTCGGTCGGCGGCGGACCAGGAGCGGTCGGCCAGCCATCGCTCCACCTCTTCCAGCACCCTCAGCACTCCCTGCGTGTCGGCGATATTCGCCGGTATGTGATCCATCTCGAGGTTCGGACGCCTGTCTCAACCGCCCGGCCCTTCGGTTACAGTCTTGAACAACGCGAAGGACCACCGCATGCCGGGGGTCCTCGCGACAAACGCCCGGGCGCGCCGAAGAGCGCGCCGCCCGGTGCCATACCGCTCATCCAGAGGGGCAGAGGGACACGGCCCGTTGAAGCCCCGGCAACCCTCCAGTCGGTTCTCGCGATCGCGCAGCAGCGCTCGTCAGCGAGGTCCCCGGCTAGGGAAGGTGCCAATTCCGTCTCATGGCGAAGTGCGCCATGGGGAAGATGAGGAGAAAGGGCCTCGCCATCATGGCTGCACAGACTGTCGCCACCTCTGTTGATCTCGGACCTGCCACCGGCCTTTCCTGTCGTGAGTGCGGTACCCGCTTCGAGCTCGGCCCCATCTTCGCGTGCGCCGAGTGCTTCGGACCGCTGGAAGTCGCCTACGACCTTCCGACCGGTGACCCCGATGCCCTGCGTGCCGCGATCGAGGCCGGCCCGAACAACATCTGGCGCTACGCGCCGCTGCTTCCCGTCCCCGCGGACGTCGCCTCCAAGCCGAGCCTGAACCCGGGCTTCACCAAGCTCGTGGACGCCCAGAACCTGGCCAAGGAGCTGGGCGTCACCGGCAAGCTGTACGTCAAGGACGACTCCGGCAACCCGACGCACTCCTTCAAGGACCGCGTCGTGGCCATCGCCGTCGAGGCCGCCCGCGCCTTCGGCTTCACCACCCTCTCCTGCTCCTCGACCGGCAACCTGGCCGGCGCCGTCGGCGCCGCGGCCGCCCGGGCCGGCTTCCGCTCCTGCGTGTTCATCCCGCACGACCTGGAGCAGGGCAAGGTCGTCATGGCCGGCGTGTACGGCGGCGACCTGGTCGGCATCGAGGGCAACTACGACGACGTCAACCGCTTCTGCTCCGAGCTCATCGGCGACCCGCTGGGCGAGGGCTGGGGCTTCGTCAACGTGAACCTCCGCCCGTACTACGGCGAGGGTTCCAAGACCCTGGCGTACGAGATCTGCGAGCAGCTCGGCTGGCAGCTGCCCGACCAGCTGGTGATCCCGATCGCGTCCGGCTCGCAGCTGACGAAGATCGACAAGGGTCTGCAGGAGCTGATCAAGCTCGGTCTCGTCGAGGACAAGCCGTACAAGATCTTCGGCGCCCAGGCCGAGGGCTGCTCCCCGGTGTCCACCGCCTTCAAGGCCGGTCACGACGTGGTCCGCCCGCAGAAGCCGAACACCATCGCCAAGTCCCTCGCGATCGGCAACCCGGCGGACGGCCCGTACGTCCTGGACATCGCGCGCCGCACCGGTGGCTTCGTCGAGGACGTCAACGACGAGCAGGTCGTCGAGGCGATCAAGATCCTCGCGCAGACCGAGGGCATCTTCGCCGAGACCGCGGGCGGCGTGACCGTCGGCGTGACGAAGAAGCTGATCGAGAACGGGCAGCTCGACCCGACGCTGACCACCGTGGTCCTCAACACCGGTGACGGCCTCAAGACCCTGGAGGCGGTGGCCGCGGACAGCGGGCAGACCGCCACCATCCGCCCGAGTCTGGACGCGTTCCGCGCCGCCGGCCTGGTCTGACCGGGTCCGTCCGACACCCTCTCCTCCGCCCTACCGGAAAGGCAGTAGCGCCATGAGCGTCAACGTCCGCATCCCCACCATCCTGCGCACCTACACCGGCGGCGCCGCCGAGGTCCCGGCCGAGGGCGCGAACCTCGCCGAGGTCATCGAGTCCCTGGAGAAGAGCCACCCGGGCATCGCCGCGCGCGTCCTGGACGACCAGGGCAAGCTGCGCCGTTTCGTGAACGTCTACGTCAACGACGACGACGTGCGCTTCGAGGGCGGGCTGCAGGCGGCGACGCCGGACGGCTCCGGTGTCTCGATCATCCCGGCCGTCGCGGGCGGTTGCTGATTCCCCGGATCCCCGGGATCACCTCCTAGGTGACACGCGCAAACCGAAATTGCCCCCTCCGCTAAAAGCGGAGGGGGCAATTCTGCTTGATTGGGCACGGTAGGGTTGGGGAAGTCCCCTCCGCTGTTCTTGCCCGCCGCATATGAACGGGCCGCGTGAGGGTCGACATCGGGCCAATGTGCAAGTGCGGTATGGGGCTTTGGCGAGATATGTCAGGCCCGAGTTGCCCTGGAGTATGGCAAATTTTCACTCTATTTCAATGTTTCTCGGTGTCCAGAATTCTCATCGGATTGACCTGTTGCAGACAGCATCCGCGCAGATACATTCAGCCTCGGTCGACGCGTTCCGACGCAAGTTCTGACCCGGGATCGCGAAGTGCGTTCCTGCGCAAGGGCCAGTAATAGGGGAGTTAGGCATGGCTCAGGGCACCGTCAAGTGGTTCAACGCGGAGAAGGGCTACGGCTTCATCGCGGTCGACGGTGGTGCGGATGTGTTCGTCCACTACAGCGCCATCCAGATGGACGGGTACCGCACCCTTGAAGAGGGTCAGCGGGTCGAGTTCGAGATCTCGCAGGGCCAGAAGGGTCCGCAGGCGGACATGGTCAAGCTCGCACTCGGCTAGTCCTGGAGCGATCGACCACCGACGCACAGAGTTCATTGAAGACCTGGCACGGCACGAGGGGCCCACATCCTGGACACGGGATGGGGGCCCCTCGTGCGTCTGCCCGGTAGTGGCGGGGCGTTGCCCCAAGCCGCTTGCACTCGGAGGGGTCGAGTGCTAATCATTGGCGTTAGCACTCTCCCGGTGAGAGTGCTACTGAACGAGGACCGGGTCGGTGAGGCCCGCAGGGTCCGGTGGGAAGGAACCGCCGGGCACGCAGGCCGTCCGTCGCGGGCGCGGGCGCGGTCCGGAGCAATCCACCGCTGTCCGGGAGGACCACTTCAGATGGCCAAGATCATTGCGTTCGACGAGGAGGCCCGCCGCGGCCTCGAGCGTGGGATGAACCAGCTCGCCGACGCCGTCAAGGTCACCCTTGGCCCCAAGGGTCGCAACGTCGTCCTTGAGAAGAAGTGGGGCGCCCCCACGATCACCAACGATGGTGTCTCCATCGCCAAGGAGATCGAGCTCGAGGACCCGTACGAGAAGATCGGCGCCGAGCTGGTCAAGGAAGTCGCCAAGAAGACGGACGACGTCGCCGGCGACGGTACGACCACCGCCACCGTGCTGGCCCAGGCGCTCGTCCGCGAGGGCCTGCGCAACGTGGCCGCCGGTGCCAACCCGATGGCCCTCAAGCGTGGTATCGAGAAGGCCGTCGAGGCCGTCTCCGCCGCCCTGCTGGCGCAGGCCAAGGATGTCGAGACCAAGGAGCAGATCGCTTCGACGGCCTCCATCTCCGCCGCCGACACCCAGATCGGCGAGCTCATCGCCGAGGCCATGGACAAGGTCGGCAAGGAAGGCGTCATCACCGTCGAGGAGTCGCAGACCTTCGGTCTGGAGCTCGAGCTCACCGAGGGCATGCGCTTCGACAAGGGCTACATCTCGGCGTACTTCGCCACCGACATGGAGCGCATGGAGTCGTCCCTCGACGACCCGTACATCCTGATCGTCAACTCCAAGATCGGCTCGGTCAAGGACCTGCTGCCGCTCCTGGAGAAGGTCATGCAGTCCGGCAAGCCGCTGCTGATCATCGCCGAGGACGTCGAGGGCGAGGCGCTCTCCACCCTCGTCGTCAACAAGATCCGTGGCACCTTCAAGTCCGTCGCCGTCAAGGCCCCGGGCTTCGGTGACCGCCGCAAGGCCATGCTCGGCGACATCGCCATCCTCACGGGCGGCACGGTCATCTCCGAGGAGGTCGGCCTCAAGCTGGAGAACGCCGGTCTCGACCTGCTCGGCCGCGCCCGCAAGGTCGTCATCACCAAGGACGAGACCACCATCGTCGACGGTGCCGGTGACAGCGACCAGGTCGCCGGTCGCGTGAACCAGATCCGCGCCGAGATCGAGAACTCCGACTCGGACTACGACCGCGAGAAGCTCCAGGAGCGCCTCGCGAAGCTGGCCGGCGGCGTGGCCGTCATCAAGGCCGGCGCCGCGACCGAGGTCGAGCTCAAGGAGCGCAAGCACCGCATCGAGGACGCCGTTCGCAACGCGAAGGCGGCCGTCGAGGAGGGCATCGTCGCCGGTGGTGGCGTGGCGCTGCTGCAGGCCTCCGCGGTCTTCGAGAAGCTGGAGCTCGAGGGTGACGAGGCGACCGGCGCCAACGCCGTGAAGCTCGCGCTGGAGGCCCCGCTCAAGCAGATCGCCGTCAACGGTGGTCTCGAGGGTGGCGTCGTCGTCGAGAAGGTGCGCAACCTGCCGATCGGTCACGGCCTCAACGCCGCGACCGGCGAGTACGTCGACATGATCGCCGAGGGCATCATCGACCCGGCGAAGGTCACGCGCTCCGCGCTGCAGAACGCCGCGTCGATCGCCGCGCTGTTCCTGACGACCGAGGCCGTCATCGCCGACAAGCCCGAGAAGGCCGGTGCCCCCGCGGGCGGCGGCATGCCGGGTGGTGACATGGACTTCTGATCGACCCCGGCTCCGGCCACTGGTTGATCGGCTGTTCTCGAACGAGGGCGGCACCCCGACGGGGGTGCCGCCCTCGGGCGTTTCCGCGGCGCGTGCTCAGGCGGCGGGGCGAGCGACGAAGGTGACCTCTTCGTGGTCCTCGTCGAGGGCGATGCTCAGGCCGGCGTCCAGTGCGTGCGCGAGGCGGCGCAGCAGGGGCAGTGTCGGCACCCCGTCGGCGCCCTCCACCCGGGAGATCTTTGCCTGGGTGAGCCCGGCCCGTTCGGCCAGTTGTGCCTGGGACAGCCCCAAGGCCTTGCGCCGCTCGTACACGGCCCTGGCGAAGGCCATGGCGAGCCGGATCTCCGCCCGCTCGGCCCGCACCTCGGCCGACTCGACGTACCCCTTTGCGGCCGTCCTCTCGCGGGCCAGCTTCCAGCGGGTGTGGTTCATGACGCGTTCCCTTCCTTGCCGCGGCTGTAGGACGGTGAGCAGTACGATTCGGCGCCCGGGCGCGAACCAATAGGTGATGCGTGTTGCTACCCCGTCGAGCGTGGGCCGTAGCTCGTACACCCCGTCGCGGAGTGGGCGAGCGAATGGCATGGGAGTGCGGGTCCCGCAGCTGGCCAGGAGTTCCGCGTACTCCTCCACCTTTGCTTGTCGGTCAGGCCTTCCAGCCAGGTGCGCACTTCAGGCTCCACCTCAATGGCGTACAGATCGGTCATATGGCGGACCGCATTATGTCGTCAACGACATAATGCGAGCATGGTGCGTGTTGCACACCATGGGATGAAAGAGCCCGTGCCATTGACGGTGACCCGGGTGGTTGACTGGTCGCATGACTGATGCGGCTGGCGTGTTCATCAAGATCTGCGGTCTGAAGACCGCGCACGACGTCGACGTGGCCGTGGCCGCCGGGGCCGATGCCGTCGGGTTCGTCTTCGCGCCCGGGAGTCCGCGGACGGTCGACGCCGCCACCGCGCGTGAGCTGGCCGCGCGGGTGCCCGAAGGGGTGCTCACCGTCGGGGTGTTCCGGGGGCAGGCCGTCGACGAGGTGCGGCGGTTCACCGAGGAGAGCGGGGTGCGGGGCGTCCAGCTGCACGGCGAGGAGGGCCCCGAGGACTTCGCGGCGCTGCGCGCCGGGGGTCGGACCCTGCTGCGGGCCACCGCCGAGCACGTGAAGCGCTGCGGTGAGTACGGCGAGGACCTGCTGCTGCTGGACGCACCCGACCCGGGCTCCGGCAAGCCGTGGAACTGGGGATCGGCCGACTTCACCGCCCCCGAGGGGCGCTGGCTGCTGGCCGGCGGGCTGAACCCGGGCAACGTGCGGGAGGCGGTCCAGGTGACCGGCGCCTGGGGCGTGGACGTGTCCAGCGGGGTGGAGCGGGAGCGCGGCGTGAAGTCGCCGGAGCTGATCCGCGCCTTCATCGAGGCGGCCAGGGGCTAGGTCGTCTCTTTCGGATCTTGTCGGTCGGGCCGGGCGACGCAGGCCCGGCAAGAGCCGAAAGAGACGGCCTAGCCGGACACCCCCTGTTCCTGGGCGGCTGACGACGAGCCGTCGGCGTACGCGGCCACGCGTCGACCGGCGAACAGGGCGACGATCACGAAGGCCATGCGACGGGTCCTGGCGAGGGTCATGAGGGCGGTCCTTGGCGGTTTCGGGGAAGGGGCCGACCTCCATTGCGCCCCGCGCGGGCGCCCGCGTCACGGCGCGGATATTCGGGGCTTGACGGGACTCCGTGAGCAGGCCGGCGCTGCTCACGGGCGCCATCACCGGGCGAATTCCTTGAGGGGCTCGGTGTCGAGGGTGATGTCCACCGGGTCGGGGATGCTCACGGAGGCCCCGTACGGCAGGGAGGGACCGTGGCGGTACGAGCCGGCGTCGGGATCGCTGTGGACCGTCAGCGTGCAGTTCTCCCGGTCGATCAGCAGGTGGACCGGGATCCCGGCCGCCGCATACCCCTCCCGCTTCCCCTCCCGGTCCCGCCGGTCGGTGTCCGCGTCGTGGGAGGTCACCTCCAGGACCATCAGTACGCCCTTCGGGTCGGCCCCGGTCACGGACCCGTGGTGGGGAAGCGGGCGAGGAGGGCGGGGGACTCAGAAGCCGGTGCCGAAGCCGATGGCCCGGCCGTCCTCCTCCACGGACTCGACGTCCTGCATCTCCCGCAGGGCCTTGACCTGGGCGTGGCTCAGCCGGGCGGAGAAGCCGTGCAGGACGATGCGGTAGACGTGTACGGGGGTGGCACCGACCCGGTCCGCCACCTCGGCCGGGTCGACCTCCTCCCGCACGGTGACGATGTACGTGGCGTGGTCGGCGGGAGCCGTGTGCGGTACGGGTTCCGGTACGTCGGCGGTGGCCGCGGCCACCGGCAGGGCGGCGACGGCGGCCAGTACGGCGACGGCCACGGTCAGGGTTCGGCTCAGACGGATGCGCATGGCCCGAGGCCATCACGCGCGGCAGGGCGGGTCAACGACGCCCGCGGGTGTGGCGGGGGTACGGGCGGCGCACCGGCCGTGCGCCCCCTGATCCGGGGGCGGACCGTACGGGTGATCTTGCTGACCGGGCCGCCGGCCGCGCGGGCCCTGTACGGCACAGCGGGATAACCCTTTCTGCGCCGTGCGCGCGCCACGGCGCGTCGACGCCTGCCGGACGGGCATCCAGGTGAAGCCGGTGATTCAACCCGCCGAGCGGTGGCACCGATGGGAGGTGAGGGCCGCTTCCGCAGGAGCATTCGTTGCCGCGGGGCGGCTCCCCCATGCCGAACCTCCACCCCGTCAGGGAGTTCTCTCCATGCGCCTGCTCGCACGTGTGGCCGCCGCCGCGCTCCTCACCGTCACTCCGCTCGCGGCGGGTAGTGCCTCGGCCGCCGCCCCGGAGCCGACCCCGGCCCCGCTGAAGACGGCCGCCAACGCGGTGCCCGGTCAGTACATCGTGACCTTGGAGAAGGGTCAGGACGCGGCGAAGGTCGTCCAGCGGCTGGGTCTGAAGGCGACGTTCATCTACACCGCGGCGCTCAACGGCTTCGCCGTCCCGCTGACCCCGCTCCAGCTGACGATCGTCCGCAACAGCCTGGGGGTGAAGTCGGTCGAGGAGGACGCGAAGGTGCAGTCGGTGCCGCGTCCGGCCACCGCGCCGGGTACCCGTGCACCCTCGAACTCGTGGGGGCTGGACCGCATCGACCAGAAGGAACTGCCGCTCGACGACAACTTCACCCCCGAGGGGAATGGCGCCGGGGTGACCGCGTACATCCTCGACACGGGCATCGACTACGCCCACACCGAGTTCGGCGGGCCCGACGCCAGCCGTGCCACCTTCGGCTTCGACGCCGTGGGCGACGGCCGCAACGGCCAGGACTGCCAGGGCCACGGCACGCACGTCGCGGGCACGGTGGCGGGCAAGACGTACGGGGTCGCGAGCAAGGCGAAGCTCGTCAGCGTCCGCGTCCTCGGCTGTGACGGCAAGGGCACCTGGTCGGGCATCATCGCGGGGCTGGACTGGGTGGCCAAGAACGCCAAGCGGCCGGCCGTGCTGAACGCCTCCCTGGGCGGTGAAAGGTCCGATGCGGTGAACGCCGCCGCCGACGCGGTCACGGACGCGGGCGTGCTGCCGGTCGTCGCGGCGGGCAATTCCGCCAGCGACGCCTGCAACGTCTCGCCGGCGTCCGCCTCGCGCGTCCTGACCGTCGGGGCGGTCACCCGGTACGACGAGGAGAGCGACTTCTCCAACTACGGCAGTTGCCTGACCCTCTACGCGCCCGGCGGCGCCATCGTCTCCGCGAAGCTCGGCGGCGGCAGCGTGGCCCTCGACGGCACCTCGATGGCTGCCCCGCACGTCACTGGTGTCGCGGTCCTCTACAAGGCCAAGAACCCGGCCGCGACGCCCGAGGACATCAACGAGTTCATCGAGCAGGAGTCCAGCAAGGACGTCCTGAGCAAGCTCAGCCCGGCCAGCCCGAACAAGCTGCTCTACACCGCCGGTCTCTGACCCGCTTCCGTACGGGCGGCCCCGGGCCGCCCGTACGGGTGCTCTTCCTGCGGTCGTCCGTTCGGGACGTCACCCCCGGCGGCACCACGGAATGACCCTTTCTGCAGCGTCCGAGACGCGCCCCCAACGGAAGCAACACACTGTCCGCCAGGCGGGGGCGGGCGGCTCAAGTTCTCTCCGGGACGGATCCGATGTACGGGAGGGCCGCACCCGCGGAGGAATCCAGGTCGCGGGGGCGGCTCCTCCACGCCGACTTTCAAGAAGGACGTCAGGGAGCTCCTTCCATGCGTCTGCTCGCCCGTCCGGCCACGGGCGTTCTCCTCACCGTCACCCCTGTCGCGGCCGCCTTCGCCTCCGCCTCCGCCTTCGCCTCACCCCGGAACCGACCCCGGCGCCGCTGCTCACGTCCTCCAACGCGATCCCCGAGAGCTGCATCGTCACCCTCGACAGGACCGCGAGCCCGGCGAGGGTCGCGGCGGCCATCGGTGTGAAGGCGAAGTTCACCTACAGGACGACGCTGAACGGCTTCGACGCGAAGCTCACCGAGAAGCAGCTGCAGGTCGCCCGGCAGACGGCCGGCGTGCAGTCCGTGGCACAGGACGTGCTGGTGACCGCCCCGCCGGTACCCGCGAGCGGCGTTGCGACCAAGGCGCCCTCGAACTCCTGGGGACTGGACCGGATCGACCAGAACTTCCTGCCGCTCGACAACGAGTTCAGCCCCCAACACCAACACCAACACCAACGGCCAGGGCGTGACGGCGTACATCCTCGACAGCGGCATCGACTTCAGGCACACCGAGTTCGGGGGCCGCGCACGTGCCGGCTTCGACGCGATCGGCGACGGCCGCAACGGCGCGGACTGCAACGGCCACGGCACGCACGTCGCGGGTACGGTCGGCGGCGAGACCTTCGGTGTGGCGCACAAGGTGAGCCTGGTCAGCGTCCGGGTGCTCGGCTGCGACGGCCGGGGCCCGTGGTCGGGGATCATCGCGGGTCTGGAGTGGGTGGCCGACAACGCCCGGCAGCCGGCCGTCCTGAACGCCTCGCTCGGCGGCGACCGGTTCGAGCCGGTCAACACCGCCACGAACGCGCTGTTCAACCGGGGTGTGCTGCCGATCGTCGCGGCGGGGAACGACAACATCGACGCCCGCCGCGTCTCGCCGGCGTCCACCTCCAACGTCGTGACGGTCGGTGCGACCAACCGCTTCGACCAGGAGACCGACTTCTCCAACTGGGGCGAGGTCCTCGACTTCTACGCCCCCGGCCAGGACATCATCTCCGCGCGGATGGGCGGCGGCAGCGTATCGCTGAGCGGCACCTCCATGGCCGCGCCGCACGTCGCCGGGTGGCGGCCCTCTACAAGGCCGCGCACCCCACGGCGAGCCCGACCGAGGTGGCGGACTTCCTGAAGAACGGGGCCACGGAGGACGTCATCCAGAACCTCAGCGACAACGGCCCCGACAAGCTGCTGTTCACCAACGGTCTCTGAGCGACCCGACGAACCGGGCCCAGGCCTGCGCGTGGAACACCACGTGCGGGCCTTCGGGCTGCTTGGAGTCCCGGACGGGCACGAGGTCGGGGTGGCCCTCGGCCACCTCGAGGCAGTTGCCGCCGCTTGCGTCGCTGTAGCTGGATTTGCGCCAGATGGCCGTCGTCAGGTCGTAGTCAGGCGTGCTGGTCATGTTCGTAATCCTCCGCCACGGACTCGATCAAGGCCAGGGACTTCCGCGGGGAAAGCGCGTTGGCCGTGAGGAGATCGTAGGTCAGCGTGTGATGAGCGACTGTCGCCGGATCGTCGAAAAGGAGCCCTGTTCCCATGCCTTCGACGTAGGAGAGCGGGGGAGCGTCGTCGAACGACATCAACTTGATGGCGCCCCCCATGGCCGCATGCAAGCCAGCACTGAAGGGCAATACCTGAACGATGATGCGGCGGGCCCGCATCAGACTTGCGATGTGGCGCAGGGCCTCGACCCGGACGGCTGGGTTGCCCCCGGCGCGGCGCAGCACCGCCTCGTCGAGGACGCACCACAACAAAGGGGTTGTTGGCTGGTTGAGCAGTGCCGCGCGGGCCAGTCGGTTCGTGACGAGTTCGTCGATCTTCTCCTCTGTTGCAGTCGGATGCCCGGCCTGGAACACCTCCCGCGCGTAAGCCTCCGTCTGGAGCAGTCCAGGGATCAGCTGCGGGGCGTACTCCCGGATTTCCCTTGCCCGAGCCTCAGCTTCGGCTGCCTCCGCGAAGTGGTCCGGGTACTTCGACTCGGCCGCTGCCTCGCAGTTGCGGAGGAAGAAGCCTCCCGTATCGAGGATCTCGTCGATCTGGCGGGCGAAGTCGAGGTGCATCCGTCGGGTGCCCGCTTCGAGCTGGCCGATGAACGAGCCGCTCACGAAGAGGCGTTCGCCGAGTTCGGCCTGGCTCAGGCCCACGCGTTCGCGCGCTACGCGCAGCTCCGCGCCCAACAGGGCGCGGGGTGACGAGGAGGGGTCGAGGTTCTTTCGTGGCATGGCAACTCCCTGAGCAACATGTGCGGTTGTTGCGGGGTCCGCACTTGAAAGGCTAGTGAGCGCGTCGCCACTCTGTGTGGAGAAGTCGAGTACTCAGAGTGGAAAGGTGACATGTCATGGTGCTCTCCCCACAGGAGCGCATGCAGGCGGCCGAGGAGGCCGTCCGGCAGCTGCGGGAATCGCTCGCCGGGGTCGGGGTGCTGTTCCCCTCGCTGGACGTGGAGCGGGTCTCGGCGGCCGGTACCTACGGCCTGCCGCTGGTCGACCTCGGCCGCTGCAACCTGGACACCGCGCTCCGGCTCGCCGCCGTGCTGCACGAGCGGGCGGCGGGCGCGTGAGCGAGTCGGTTGCGGCCGCGGAGTTCGCCTTCGAGCTCGGCTGGAAGCTGCGGGGCCTGGAGACGGCACTCGCGCCGCGCGGGGTGTGCGGGCCGGAGGCGGGCGATCCGAAGCCTCCTCCACCGCCCGGGCGGCAGCGGTTCACGCTGGTGCACTGCCCGCTGGAGGGGTATCCGGGGTTCGACGATCCGCGGTACGAGGGGCTCCGGGCGAGCCCCCCGCAGGGGTGCACGGTCGAGGACTTCGGCGGGTGCTTCGGGCTGCGGTGCGAGCGGCCGGGCGGGCAGCTGCTCGACGCGGTGGCGGAGCTGTGCGCGGAGATCCGTACCGGACACGGCCTGCTCATGACCGGCCTCGGCATCGACAAGCTGTGGGAGTGGTCCGAGGACGGTACCGACGGCTGGGGCGCCGAGATCGTGGGGCAGCTGCTGCTGATGGCCGCCGAGCGGGGGCCGAGGCTCGGCTACGGCGTCGATGACCTGGAGGGGTTCTTGCGGACCGCCGCCGGCTGAGCCGGTGCGGGAGGCGGGACCTCGCCGACCTCACGTGGCAGTGCTCGTCGCCGGGTTCCGACGGCACTGCCGACGGTCACGGCCGCCCGGCTCGGGGGCCCCGGAGCAGGGCGTGGAACAATTGATCATGCCTGTGACCAATCCGTGGCTGGCCGGCCCGTCACCGAAGCAGCGGCTCGATCGCGAGCGGCTGGAAGAGCGGATACTCAACCTGCTGTCGTCGCAGAACATGTGCGTGCTCGCGACGGCGGGACCGGAGGGGCCGCTCGCGACGCCCGTGCGGTACTTCCACCTCGACTTCGCGGTGATGTTCTCCACGGCCGCAGGTTCGCCGAAGATGAGGAACCTTGCCGCGGATCCCAGGGTGTCGGTGGGGATCTTCGCTCCGCTGGTCGGGCAGGCCAGCAGCCGAGGCGCCCAGCTCTTCGGCCGGGCTCGCGTCCTGTCCGAGAGCGACGCGGATTTCGAGCACTACTGGCCGGCCTTCCGCTGGCAGTCCGACCATGTCGAGCGGTCGCGTTCTCTCGACGAACCGCAGTCGGGGCCGCTCGTCGTGATCGAGGCCGAGCGGATCGTCTATACCGAGCACTGGCTGCGGCGCGACGGGTTCGCGCCGCGTCAGTTCTGGACCCGGGCGGACACGTCGGCGGGATCCTGAGGCTCCCGGTCGGGGACGACATCCCCTCTGCGCAGGCGCGGCCGGCCCGTGTTCACTTCGCTGTGATGAGCTCGCTGTCGTAGGTGCCGCCTATGCAGGTGTACAGGCCCGTGGTGGAGTCGTACTCCACCGTTCCTTGGCCTTTTATGCAAGTGGGTCCGGTGACCGCCGGTACGACGGCGGCCTGCGCGGCGGGGACCGCGGCCCCGAAAACGGCCAGTACGACCGCGGTGGTGAAGCCGAGAAGTCGTGTACGCATGAAAGCTCCCGTGGGGACGAGGGGCACCGACACCTCGATTCCAGCTTCACCCTGCGCCGCGTGGGGCGCACCCCGGCGCGGCGGTGCTCACGGGTCCGCGCTCCGGAGGCACTTCCCGCGCAGGAGCGGCAGGCTGGTGTCATGGCGAACACACCCGTGGTCACCGTGGGGGCGCCTGATGACCGTGGTCTGCGGAAGGTTCTGATCGACGGCATTTTCGCGGGCAAGGTCTGGTCGGACAAGGAACTCCGAAGAGTGCTGAGGCGTGATGGCGTGCCCGACGGACATCCCGTCCGCTGGCTCGGTGAGGACGGAACCGTCTGGCCGGATCGAGCGGGGTTGCGGAGGGCGACCGGCCTCTTCATGGTCCTCGGTCTCCTCGCCACCGCGTATCCGCTCTTCAAGATCGGATACGCGGACAGCGGCGATGCTCTGACCTACGGCGGACGCATCGCGGGATGCACCATTGTCGCGGTGGCGTTGGTGGAGCTGGGTACCGCCGTCGCCGCTGTCGACTACTGGGGCAAGCGGCGGTGGTGCTACTCGGGGGTGGCCGTTCTGGTCGGCGTCCTGATCGCCCTCTTCTGCAGCGTCTCCCTCCTGCTGCTGCAGATCGGCGAGCACTTCAACCGGTACACCACGATCGGGATAGCCCTCTGCGTCTGGTCCTTGGCGGCCCTGTCCGAACTCCACGTGTGCCGGGCGTGGATGGGCCTCTCCATTCCCAGGTCGATCGCGATCGGGGTGATCGTCTCCAGCCTTCTCGCCGCCTCCAACCTGGCGTATTCGCAAGTCTACGTTCCCTATATGACGACCCCTCTGATACAGAGCGGGGCCGAGTTCAGGGAGGCGAATCTGGCCAGGAGCGGAGCGCCGATGTACGTGACGGTACATCTGTACGTGAAGAACGCCGGCCAGGTGCCCGTCTACGTTCTCGGCAGCATCTACTGGATTCATGGTGCGCCGGCCAGTCCGCCCGAAATCAAGCCCACCGCCTTCGACCTGATCTACGACGGAGAGTTCGTCACACCTGTCGGCCGAGTGCTGAATCCGGGGGAGGAAGTGGCGCAGGACGCCGTGGTCGAGATCACGGATCCCGAAAATGCCGAGAAGCGTCCCTACGAGGCGCTCAGGGCCCAGACCGAGGTGTACGTGATCAGAAAGGACAGGATGACGATGTCCGCCGGCTTCGCGCGTACCAGGGTGGGAGCCGAGACGATCAGGAAGGATGCGGAGAAGGGGACTCCGGCGGGTGCGAAGTACCGGTACCGGTCGCAGATCGAGAACAGCAGCGAAATCCTGAACGCGACCCGCGGTCCGCAGCGTGTGACCGTGTGGAGGGTCGCCAACAAGGAATGGCCGCGCATCAATGTGGATGTGTCACCACCCGGGCAGCGGATCGAGTTCGACCCGAACGAACCCTTCTCGAACGAAGACGCCATCAAGCGGTACGGCCTCTCGCAGGTGCGCGGAATCATGGCGCAGACGCCCTATCAGGAGCTGCTGGAGAAGGCCCGCGCCACGGTGAAGACCGTGAGTCCGCCCAAGTGACCGGTCTACGCCGGAGCGTCGGTGCGCAGGCGGGCGTGCAGGTGCTCGTCGTGCCAGCCGTCCGCGTGCAGGAGGGCTCCGCGCATGGTGCCCTCCAGGGGAAAGCCGGCCTTGGTCGCGATGGCGCAGGAGGCCGGGTTGGCCACGGAATGGGTGATCCGTACGCGCTGCAGGCCCAGGTCCTCGAAGGCCCAGCGGCTGACGCGTTCGGTGGCCGGCACCATGACCCCGCGGCCGCGTCCGGCGGGCAGCAGCCAGTAGAGGATCTCGCCGCTGCCGCCCGCGAGGTCGAGGTCGCCGACGCCGATGAGGCCGACCGCCGGGCCTCCGGCGGCGGGGGCGACGGCCCAGATCGCGGCCTCCTCGGCCTGCCAGCGGGCGTGCCAGCGGGCGATCCGTTCCTCGGCCTCGGCGGGGGTGAGGAGGGCGGGCCGGTTCCAGTGCCGGATGTCAGGGTCGAGGCAGGACTCGACGAGCGCGGGAATGTCGTACGCCGCCCAGGGGCGCAGCAGCATGCCGCCCGGCAACTCGAACTCGGGCTGCGGCAGGGCGCGCATCCGACCGGCGGGGACCACGGGAGGTATGGAGTTGATCATGTCGGCATCATTGCGGACCCGCGGCGCGCATGCGCATGCGCAGGAACAAGGCGTACGGCGAGTCCGAGGCGAAGGTCTGGCGGTGCAGCGGCTCCGGGACCCGGGGGCCCCAGAGCCAGGCCATGTCGCAGCCGTAGCAGAACGCCGCTTCGTACAGGGGCGGCTCGGCCGGGTCGGCGTACGCGCGCAGGCCCCAGCCGGGGGCGAACCCGCACAGGGTGAGGTCGGCGGCGGGGATCTTCCGTACGGCCGTGAGCATCTCCGCGACGGCGGGCCCCTCCCAGTGCCCCACGACGGGCCCGGTCATCGGGCCGCCGTGGTGCTCGGGACCGGCGGTGATGCGTACGACGTCGATGCGGGTCGTGGCGGCGACGGCTTCGGCGGGGAGCAGCATCCGCACAGCATGGCAGCCGGGGTTCGGGGTCTCTCCGGCGGTCGGCAACTCCCCGATGGCGAAACGATTTTGGTGCTCTGGGCCTCGCCCGAATGCTGAAGATGATCACTCGGAGGGATGGTTTCCCTGGTCAGAGGCGCGGGGAGCGGTCGGTGACCTGGTGTGAGGATGCCGGGCGGCAGGGAGCTGCTGGGCCTCAGGAACTCCCGGCCCGCCCCGGATCACCGTGCCTGCGTGCGGTGGTTCCATGACTACGCAAGGAGCCGACCGAGTATGTCCAACACCGTCGTTGACATCTGGGGGCCTGCCTCCCCGCACGCCCGTTCCTCCTTTCCTCCCGCGCCGGAAGCGCACGACGAGTGGCCCCTGGAGGGCGGCACGGCCTGGGTGTACTACAGCCCGCTGAACCGCCGGCAGCTCATTCGGCCCGTCATCCTCTCCGACGGCTTCTCGGGTGGATCGACCAACATCGACCAGCTCTGGCACGGGCTGGAGGAGAACGGGAACTACCGCTTCATCAGTGAGCTGCACGCCACCGGCCGCGATGTGATCATCCTCGGCTACCACGACCGGACGGCCTCGATCACGGCCAACGCCGAGACCGCGATCGAGTGCATCAGCAGGGCCGTCGCCGAGCGGGTGGGTCGCGCGAAGCTGGTCGTGGGCGGCTTCAGCATGGGTGGGCTCATCACCCGCTACGCGCTGGCCAGGATGGAGAACGACCCCGGCCTCCCGGACCACGAGACCGGCACCTACCTCTCCTACGACACCCCCCACCAGGGAGCGTGGTTCCCGGTCTCCCTCCAGGCCTTCACCCACTACGCGACGGACAAGTGGGGAGACAACCCCACGCTGGGCCCCGTGCTGCGCCAGCTCTCCGGGCTGCTCAACAGCCCCGCGGCGAAGGAAATGGCCCGGTGGCACATCGGCAAGGTCGACGCCGAGCCGAAGCAGGCATCGGAGCGGCTCGCGTTCCTCCGCAAGCTCGACGACATCGGGGAGTGGCCGCGGAACGTCCGCAAGATCGGTGTCGCCAACGGCGTGGACACCGGTGCCGGAAACGGCGCCGAGGCCGACGCGATCGCGGTGCGGGGCGACGGTGAAACGCTGAAGGACACCTGGCTGAAGATCCAGGCCCAGGGTGACCAGATCGTCGCCAGGCTGCAGAAGGCCGGCGAGGAGGCGACCATGGTGCGCACCAGCGGGCTGCCCGACATCGACGGCGCTCCCGGCGGTCTGTTCACCATGCAGTCCCCGGTCGGCGACACCGGCAGCTTCGGCCTCGCCGCCCTCCTCATGACCCTGCTCGGCAACGCTGTCGACCCGGACGTCATCACCACGTCCTGTTTCATCCCCGCCATCAGCGCCGTCGCGTCCGGCGACATCAACGACCCGAAGGCGCTGTACCGCCCGATCGCCGCGGACGACAGCGCGCTCGACGCCTTCCTGTGCGCCGGCCGCAACGAGGGCCACACCACCATGACCGTGGAACTCGGGGAGTGGATCGTGAACGAGATCGTGGCCCAGTGACCACGGGGGTGGGCGGCACCGGCCCGGCAGCCGCCCCGCCCACCCCGGCGCTCCGCGCGGCGGCCGCCCCGCCCACCCCGGCGCTCCGCGCGGCGGCCGCCCCGCCCACCCCAGCGCTCCGCGCGGCGGCCGTCCTAGGCCGGGACGTGTTCCTTCGGGGGCGCTTCGGGAGAGCTCGCGGTGTCCGGGGCGGTGTTCGTGTCCGGGTCGGTGTCGAGGTCGGCCAGCATCCGGCGGGTGAAGCCGAAGAAGTAGGTGGCGACGAAGCCCACCAGGTAGCCGACCAGCAGGCCGCCCGCGTAGATCGCGAGGGTGACACCGGCGCTCGACCGGCCGTCCAGCAGCGGGAACAGGGCCCAGCCGGAGGGGCCGATGGCGGTGGAGCCGAAGGCGACGCCCAGTTGGTGGAAGAGGCCGACGAAGGCGCCGCCGGCCGCGCCGCCGATGCAGGCGGTGACGAAGGGGCGGCCGAGCGGCAGGGAGACGCCGTAGATCAGCGGTTCGCCGATGCCCAGGAAGCCGGCCGGGAGGGCGGACCTGATGGTGGCGCGGAGCGAGCCGTTGCGCGGGAGCCGGTAGTGGACGGCGATGGCCGCGCCGACCTGGCCCGCGCCCGCCATGGCGAGGATGGGCAGCAGGACGGTGTAGCCGTCCTGCTCGATGAGGGTGGTGTGGATGGGGATCAGGGCCTGGTGCAGGCCGAGCATCACGAGGGGGAGGAAGAGGCCGCCGAGGACCAGGCCGGCAAAGGCGCCGCCGCCGGTGAGGAGCCAGTTCGCGAAGGTGCCGATGGCGGTGGAGGCCTCGCCGGCGAGGTACATCAGGCCGAAGAGGGTGACCAGGCCCGAGATCAGCACGGTGAGGGTGGGGGTGACGAGGACGTCCAGGGCCTCGGGGACCCAGGTGCGGCACCACTTCTCCACGTACACGGCGAGGAGGGCGGCGGCGAGCGCGCCGAGGACGCCGCCCTGGCCGGGTTTCAGCTCCAGCCCGAAGGCGTCGATCTTCGCGACGCCGGGGAAGACGATGACGGCGGCGACGGCGCCGCCGAGGATGGGCGTGCCGCCGAACTCCTTGGCCGTGTTGTATCCGACGAAGACCGCGATCAGGGACATGAAGCCCGCCGAGATCGCGGCCAACGCCGGTACGACGGCGGGCACCCAGCCGAGATTGTTCAGCAGCCCGTTCAGGCCGGCGATGATGCCGCAGCCGATGAGTGCCGGGATCAGCGGCACGAAGATGTTCGCGATCCGGCGCAGGAACAGCTTGAAGGGGGTCGCGTTCCTCGCCTTCTGAGCCTCCTTCAGCGCCGCGCCGTGGGCGGCGAGGCCGTCCGCGGTGATCGCCCCGGCCGGGGTGGGGCCGGTGGTGCCGCCGGCGGGGGGTGCGGCCGGTGCGGCGGCACGGGCCTCCTCGACGAGTGCCTCGAACTCCGGGGTCACGCGGGCAACGGCGCCTGGGCCCAGCACGATCTGGTATGTGTCGTCCTCGACCACGCCGAGCACCGCGGGCAGGGCGCGCAGGGCCTCGTCCTGGACCAGCGAGCGGTCGCGCAGTGAGATGCGCAGGCGGGTCATGCAGTGCGCGATCGAGATGATGTTGTCCGGGCCGCCGACCAGCGGAAGGATCGCGGCGGCGGTGGCGCGGTTCTTGTCAGTGGACATGTGGGATCGCCTTGGGTCGGGGGTCAGCGGGTACGGGCGAGGGCGGCGCGCAGGTGGCCCTGCGATGCGGCGAGCAGCTCGGCGGCCGTGGGGCCGTCGACTCCGCCGAGGACGACGAGGACGGCGTTCTTGACCTCGCCGCCGGTGGCGGTGAGGGCCGCCTCGATCTCCTCGTCGGGCGCTCCGGTGGCCAACGCCACGATGCGTCGGGCACGGGCGCGCAGCTTCTCGTTCGAGGAGCGCATGTCGACCATGAGGTTCCCGTAGGTCTTCCCGAGGCGGATCATCGTGATGGTCGAGATGAGGTTGAGGACGAGCTTCTGCGCGGTGCCGGCCTTCAGGCGGGTGGATCCGGTGAGGAGTTCGGGTCCGACGACCACCTCGATGCCGTGGTCGGCGGCCGCGGCGAGGGCGGAACCGGCGTTGCAGGAGAGCCCGACGGTGAGCGCGCCGCGGGTACGGGCGGACTCGACGGCGCCGATCGCGTACGGGGTGCGGCCGGAGGCGGAGATGCCGACGACCGTGTCGTCCGGCCCGATCCGCAGTGCGGTGAGGTCCTCGGCGGCCAGCTCCTTGGAGTCCTCGGCGCCCTCGACGGCCTTGACCATGGCGGAGGGGCCGCCGGCGATCAGGCCGACGACCTCGGACGGGTCGGTGTTGAAGGTGGGCGGGCATTCGCTGGCGTCCAGGACGCCCATCCGGCCGGCCGTGCCGGCGCCTGCGTAGACGAGCCGGCCGCCGCGGGCCATGCGCTCGGCGATCGCGTCGACGGCGGCGGCGATCTGCGGCAGCCGGCCGGCGACGGCGGCCGGGACGGTGGCGTCCTCGGCGTTCATGGTGCGGGCGATGTCGAGGGTGGACAGCCGGTCGATCTCGGCGAGCTCCGGGCGGAAGGCCTCGGTGGTGAGCGTTTCCAGCTGGGCGCGGAGTTCTGCGTAGGCGGTCATCGGTGACTCCCTGGCGGGTGGCGCGTGCGGCGGTGGGCGAGGGCTTCGTAGGAGGCGGTGAGGGCGGGTGCGGCGGTCTCGTAGGTCTGCTGCGCGATGCCGACGAAGAGGCAGTCGACGACGAGCAGCTGGCTGGTCCTGCTGGACATGGCGGCCGGGCGCAGGTGGGTCTCGCGGGCGGCGGAGGTGGTCAGGACGAGGTCGGCGTGGCGGGTGACGGGGCTGGTGGGACGGCCGGTGAGGGCGAGGGTGGTGGCGCCGCGCTCGAACGCGACGCGCAGCGGCTCGATCACGTCGCCGGTGGTGCCGGAGTGGGTGATCGCGACGGCGACATCGCCGGGGCGAAGCTGCACGGCGCCCGTGACGGCCAGGTGCGGGTCGCTGTGCGCGTGGGCGAGGAGGCCGATGCGCAGCAGCTTCTGGGCGAGGTCCTGGCCGACGAGGGCGGAGGCGCCGACGCCGTAGATGTCGATGCGGCGGGCGGTGGCGAGGGCGGTGACGGCGGCGGCGAGCTGGGTGAGGTCGAGTGCGGCGGCGGTGTCGGTGAGGGTCTGCGCCTCCTCGTGGGCCAGCTTGGCGACGACGTCCGCGAGGGGGTCGTCGACGGCTATGTCGACGGTGACTGCGGGGGCGGTGCCGGATTCCTGCTGGGCGGCGAGGGCGGCGAGCGCGAGGCGCAGGTCGCGGTAGCCGGGGTAGCCGAGGAGGCGTGCGGTGCGGACGACGGTGGCCTCGCTGGTGCCGGTGTGCTCGGCGAGGGCGGAGACGGTGAGCCGGGCACAGGCGGCGGGGTCGGCGGCGACGGCTTCGGCGACGGCCTGCACGGAGCGGGGCAGGGACGGGGCGAGGCTGCGGATCCGGGCCCGGAGGGCGTGGGGAGGGGGAGCCGGGGCGGGGCCGTTGACGGGGCCGTCGGTGGGGCCGTTGACGGGGCTGGAAGTTTCCTTCGTGTTCTGGCTCACATCTGAAATTTATTTTCAGCGCCGGCTCCGGTCAATACGCCATTGGGCCTCCGGAAAGAGGGCCTTCATCACCGGGCCCCTGCGGGTCCACAATGGGCGCATGGACCACGCGACCCCCCTGGAACAGGCGCTGCACGTCGCCCGTGCCCTCGTTCTCGCCGATCTCGCTGCCGGTGAGGTCGCCGATGCCGATGTCGTCTCCCTCGTCGAGGACTCGGTCACGCACCGCCGGTGGTGGGTGGAGCAGTGGCCGGAGGGGGTCGACTACCTTGCCGGACTTGTCGCCCAGGACGTGAAGGACGCGCTGCTGGAGAAGTACGGACGATGGCCGCTCTGCCCGGTCTGCAACCACGGCGAGCCGCACGCGCTCGACGTGGAGCCGGAGCTGGGACCCGACCCGCACTGGGTGTGCTCGGAGGCGGGTGTGAAGGTGGCCGCGATCGGCGGCCTGGGTCCCGTCTTCGGCCTCCGGTGAGCCGCCGGTGACCGTATACATCGACCCGCCGACCTGGCCGGGCCACGGCCGCATGTGGTCGCACCTGGTCAGCGACGTGTCGTACGAGGAGCTGCACGCCTTCGCGGCGGGCATCGGCTGCCCGCCGAGGGCCTTCGAACGGGACCACTACGACGTGCCGTCGTACCGGTACGCGGACGCGGTCGGCGCGGGGGCTGTGGAGATCGGCAGCAAGGAACTCGTCCGCCGCCTCACCGCGGCGGGCCTGCGCCGCCCCAAGGGCCGGCCGGCGGCCTAGGTCGCCTCTTTCGGATCTTGTCGGCCGAGCCCGCGTTGTCCGGTGCCGTGCATCGCAAGGCGGAGGAGCTCCCTTGTACTGGACGTACTCGGGAGCCCCGACAACGCAGCGAGGTGCGGTGCCGGGCAGCGCGGGCCCGACAAGATCCGAAAGAGACGACCTAGGTGGTCCTGTCGTCAAAGTCCCGCTTGGCCCGTGGCGCCCGGCACAACCGGCGCTACTTCGACGACAGGACCTAGGAGCTCGGGGCGGGGCTCGGGGCCGGGGTCGGTGGTGCGGACGACTCCGGGACGGCGTTGGGCTGGGCCGCAGGCGGGAGCGACCAGACGTGCTCGGGGGTCGCGATCTTGGTGACCGTGTTGGCGATGAGGGAGCTCAGGCTGCCGAACTTCCCGTCGACGTCGGAGTTCACCACGATCACCATCGTGGCGCGCTCCTGCGGGAGCCGGACGGCGATGGTCTCGTAGCCGGGCAGCTCGCCGTTGTGGCCGATCCAGCCGTCGAGCTCGGCGATGCCGAGCCCGTAGCCGATGTCGGGGTGCCCGGTGGGCAGCATGCGCATCCGCTGGGCCTGGGTGCCCGGCTCCAGCAGGCGGTCGCCGTCGGGCAGCTTCCCGGTGACCAGGGTCGGGACCCAGGAGTGCAGGTCGTCCATGGTGGAGATCGTCGCTCCGGCCGCCCATGCCCAGGACGGGTTCCAGGTGGAGGCGTCGACGGTCGCGCCGTTCGGGGTGAAGTTCGTGTAGCCGTGCACGTACGGGGACGCGATCTCCGCGCCGGTCGGCAGCGAGGTCGCGCCCAGGTCCGCCGGTTCGAAGACGTGCTGCTGCAGGTAGGTGTGCAGGGGCTGCCCGCCGACCTTCTCGACGAGCAGGCCGAGCAGGACGGTGTTGGTGTTGGAGTACTCCCAGCGCGTGCCCGCCGGGAAGTTGGCAGGGTGCCGGAAAGCGGTGTCCAGCAGCTCCTGCGGGGTCCAGGTGCGGTGCGGGTCGGCCTTGTAGGTGGCCAGCAGGCGCGGGTCCTCGGTGTAGTTGTAGAGGCCGCTGCGCATGTCGGCGAGCTGCCGGACGGTGATCTTGTCGCCGCCGGGCACGCCGTCGAGGTACGTCGAGACCGGCGCGTCGAGCCGTACCTTCCCGTCGTCGACGAGCTGCAGGACGGCGGTGACGGTGAAGGTCTTGGTGACACTGCCGATGCGGGTGTGCGTGTCGGTCTTGATGGGGACGCCGGTGGCCTTGTCGGCGGTGCCGAAGGCGCGCACGTAGGGGTCCTCGCCGTCGATCCACAGGCCGACACCCACGCCGGGGATGTCGGCCTTGCGCATGGCCGCGGTGATCGCGTCGTCGAGCTGCTCGGCGGTCGCCGGGTCGATGTCGACCCGGCCCGGCGGGGCGGCCGGGGGGGCCTGGCCCGCGCACAGCGCGGTCAGCAGCAGGGAGGCGGCTGCCAAGACGGTGGGCGTCCGGTACCGGCCCATGAAGGATCACCCCTGACGCGCTTCCCCGAGCGGTCCCCGGTCCCCGAGCTGACGTTCCCATCGTAGGAAGCCGGGTCCGGGGCGGCGACCGGGGCCCGGGACCGGGGGTCAGGGGCCGGGGTCAGGCGCGTGCGGGTTCCCCGGCGGGGGTCGCGGCGGCGCCTCCCGCGGCGACCACGCGGGTGGCCGGCTGCGGCGTACGGCGGTCCAGGCGCAGGGCGATCACGGTGAGGGCGATCGCGGTGACCGTCATGGCGGCGCCCGCCCAGGCGGTGGCGCCGAAGCCCAGGTCCGCGTCGATGACGGTGCCGCCGAGCCAGGGACCACCGGTGTTGCCGAGGTTGAACGCGGCCGTGGTGGTGGCACCGGCCAGGGTCGGGGCGGCGCCGGCCACGTTGAACATGCGGGCGTTGAGCGCCGGGGCGGTGAAGAACGCCGAGAAGCCGAGCAGGAAGGCCAGGGCGACCGCCGCGGTGGCGCTGGAGGCCAGCAGGGCGAGCGCGGCGAGGAAGACGGTGGAGGCGGTGACGCCCCAGATCATCACGCCGAACAGGTGCGCGTCGGCGACCCGGCCGCCGACGGTGGTGCCGGCCAGCGCGCCGATGCCGAAGAGGCCGAGGATCCACGGGACCCACTGCGAATCCAGCCCGGCCACGTCCGTGAGCAGCGGGGAGAGGTAGCTGAAGGCACAGAAGACGCCCCCCGCGGCCAGCGCCGTGATGCCGATGGCGAGCCATACCTGGCGGTCGCGGTAGATGCGCAGCTCGCGCCCGAGCGAGGGCTTCTCGGCGGGCAGCGGGATCTTCGGGATGAGCGCCAGGATGCCGACGAGCGCGATCGCGGAGGCGGCGCCGACCGACCAGAAGGCGGAGCGCCAGCCCAGGTGCTCGCCGAGGAAGGCGCCGGCGGGGACGCCGAGGACGTTCGCGATCGACAGGCCGCCGATCATGACGGCCATCGCGCGGGCCCGCTGGTCCTTGTCGACCATGGCGATGGCGACGGCCGCGCCCACGGCCCAGAAGCCGGCGCAGGCGAGTGCGGAGACCACGCGGGAGGCGAAGAGGAGCTCGTAGGAGGGGGCCAGCGCGCCCGCGACCTGCCCGAGGCCGAAGAGGCTGATGAGGGAGATGAGGGTGGTGCGGCGGGGGAGGCGCAAGGTGGCTACGGCCAGCAGCGGGGCTCCGACGACCATGCCGATCGCGAAGGCGGATATGAGCAGGCCCGCCTGCGGAATGGTGACGCCCATGTCCTCGGCGATGGGTGGCAGCAGCCCGGAGAGCATGAATTCGCTGGTGCCGAGCGCGAACACGGACAGTCCGAGGACGTAGACGGCGACGGGCATGCGGGGGCGTGCTGCGACTGCGGGCATGACTGTCACCAACCAGCGCGAACGCGATCAAATTCCCCGGGGTGTGTCATTCGTGTTGCGTGAGCTCGGCGAGCTCGGCGGCCAGGTTGGCGCGGGCCGGGGCCTCCCAGTGCGCGGCTCCGTAGGGGGTGCGGAAGAGCCGCGGCAGGTCGAGGAGCTGGCGCAGGACGGCGGCGCGGCCGGTGCGGAAGGCGTCGTCCGGGACGAAGCCGTACTCGGCGCGGACGGCGGCGACGTACGCGGCGTAGGCGTCGGGGGCCCCGGCCAGTACCGCCAAGTCGGCGTCGCAGAGCGCCTCGCCGTCGGTGTCACCGGGGGCGGGGTCGTGGGTGACGGTGAGCCGGACCAGCCGGGCCACCTCGGCGGTGCGCGCCGGGCCGATGCCGAGCTCGGGGAGGGCGCGCTCGGCCATGGCGGCGCTGCGCTCCTCGTTCTCGGAGCGGTCGGGGCGGTAGACGGCGTCGTGGAACCAGGCGGCGAGCTGCACGGCGGCGGGATCGGCGGCGTGCGGGGCCAGTACGTCGACCCGCGCGAGTACGTCGGCCAGGTGAGCGGTGGTGTGGTAGCGGCGCTGCGGCTCCGCCCAGGCGGTGAGGAGGCGCTCGGCGTAGGGGGCGGGATCGCGGTCGGCGGGGGCGCCGGCGGCGGTGACGGTCGCCCGCCAGCGGGCCCGGAGGTCGGCGGTGTCGCTGCGGTGGGTGCCTGTGTCCATGGGCACATTGTGGGGTGGCGTGATTGTGCTGGTGAAGGGCGGGTGGAGCCCCGTATTCTGAATATTGGACTAGACCTATTTCCCCACAGTTTTCCCGAGCTGGTTTTCGAAGGATGGGATCGAATGAGCAACCGTGCGCTCCTGGAGGTGATCGCCCTCGACGTGGAGGATGCGGTCGCGGCCCAGGCCGGTGGGGCGGACCGACTCGAGCTGGTCACCGACATGGCCGCCGACGGGCTCACCCCGCCGCGCGAGACCTTCGCGGCGATCAGGGCGGCGGTCGACATCCCGCTGCGCGTGATGCTCCGCAGGACGGACGGGTTCGCGGCCGGGGACGTGTCCGAGCTGGTCCGGGTGGCGCGGGAGCTGCGGGCGGAGGGCGCGCAGGAGTTCGTGCTCGGCTTCCTGCACGCGGACGGCACCCCCGACCTGGCCGCGGTCGAGGCGGTCGTCGCGGAGCTGGACGGCTGCCGGTGGACCTTCCACCGGGCGATCGACCGCGCGGCGGACCGGGACCAGCTGCGCAAGGCGCTGGCCGATCTGCCCGGGCTGGACACGTACCTGACGGCGGGCGCGGCGGACGGGGTGGAGGCGGGGCTGCCGGTGCTGCTCGCGGAGGCGGCGCGGCGGGGTGAGCCGGGGTACGGGGCGCGGATCCTGGTGGGCGGCGGGCTGACGCTGTCGCACCTGCCGGTGCTGGTCGCCGGTGGCATCGACGCGTTCCACATCGGCGGCGCGGCGCGTCCCTCCGGGTGGGGCGGACCGGTCTCGGCGGCGGCCGTCGCCGACTGGCGAGCCGCGCTGTCCTGACGGGGGTCCGGCTGTCGGCCGGCGCCGCCGCCGCTGCCGGGGGCTCCGCCCCCGGACCCCCGCGCCTCAAACGCCGGCGGGGCTGGAAAATCCAGCCCCGCCGGCGTTTGAGGCGCGGGGTCTGGGGCGGAGCCCCAGGAGGGCGGGCCGCAGGTCAGGACAGGGCGGTCGGGAGCGGGGCCGAGTGGAGGGCCGTCAGGCCCGAGACCGCGCGGGTGAGGCAGACGTAGAGGCGGCGCAGGCCCGTCCGCTCGTCCGGCTCGCCGTCCACGATCGCCGCGGGCTCGTCCAGGACCACGTAGTCGTACTCCAGACCCTTCGCCAGCGACGCCGGCACCAGCGTCAGCCGGGACTCCGCGGTCGTCTCCTCACCGGGCGACAGGTACGGCAGCCCGGCTGCCAGCAGGGCATCCGCCAGCACCGGGATCCGCGCGTCCGCCGCGATCAGCCCGATCGATCCCTCGTGCGCCAAGGAGTCACGGCACGCGGCGACCACCGCCGCCGTCAGGCCGTCCGCCCGGGCCTCCGCGATCCGCAGGGAGCCCGGCGTCTCGCGGACCGAGGAGACCGGCGCCAGGCCCGGGGAGATCGACGGCAGCAGCCGCGAGGCGTACGCGATCACCTCGCGCGGCACGCGGAAGCCCGCCGTCAGCTCCTCCAGCACCGCCTGCGGCTTGCCCAGGTGCGTGAGGGCCTCGTCCCAGCTGCGCGTGGCCCACGGGGTGGTGCCCTGCGCGAGGTCGCCGAGGACCGTCGCCGAGCCGGTGGTGCAGCGCCGCCCCACCGCCCGGTACTGCATCGGCGACAGGTCCTGCGCCTCGTCGAGGACCACGTGGCCCAGCGAATGCGTCCGCTCCACCAGGTCCGTGGCCTCGTCGATCAGGACCAGGTCCGCCGCCGACCACTTCGCCGACTTCACGCTGCGGAACGGCTTCGGCCACAGCAGGAGCTTCTGCTCGTCCTCGGTGAGCACGTCCGCCGCGTGCAGCGCGAGGAACTCGGGGTCGGACAGCAGGCGCAGCACCAGCTTCGCCGGTTCGACGGCCGGCCAGATCGCCTTGACCGCCGCCTTCACCGCCGCGTTGCGGGCCACCGCGTCCTGCACCCGGTCGTCCGGAGCCTCGCCCGCCTGCTCCATCCGTACGAGCACCGCGTGCGCGATGCGCTGCGGCAGGGCCGCGCGGGCGGCGCCGTAGCGGATGTCGCGCTTCTGCAGTTCCTCGACCATCTCCTCCAGCTCGTACGCGGGCACCCGCCAGCGGCGCGAGCCGCGGACCACCATCAGCGGCTCCGTGGGACGGCTGACGTGCGAGCGGACCGCGCGGCCGAGTACCTCCGCCATCCGGGCGTCGCCCTTGACCACGGCGGTTTCGGCGGCATCCGTGCCGCATACCTCCAGGCCGTCCTGGGCCACCAGGTCGTCGACGGTGGCCTGCTTGACCTCCAGCTCGCCCAGGGCCGGCAGGACCTGCTCGATGTAGTGCAGGAAGGAACGGTTCGGCCCGATGACGAGCGTGCCCGTGCGGGCGAGGCGGTCGCGGTGCGCGTAGAGCAGGTACGCGACGCGGTGCAGGCCGACCGCGGTCTTGCCGGTGCCGGGGCCGCCCTGCACGCAGACGGAACCGGACAGGCCGGAACGCACGATCTCGTCCTGCTCGGGCTGGATCGTCGCGACGATGTCCCGCATGGGGCCGACGCGCGGGCGCTCGATCTCCTGCTGGAGCAGCTTGCTGACCGCGGCCGCCTCGGCCGGGTCGGACAGGTGCTCGTCCTCGTACGCCGTCAGCTCGCCGCCCGTGTAGCCGAAGCGGCGGCGCAGTGCGATGTCCTGCGGGTCGGTCTTGGAGGCGCGGTAGAACGGCTGGGAGACGGGCGCGCGCCAGTCGATGACCATCGGGTCGCCGTCGGCGTCGTGGACGTGGCGGCGGCCGATGTAGAACTGCTCGCCCTCCGCGCCCTCGGCGAGTTCCGCGCCGGGTGCGTGCAGGTAGTTCAGACGGCCGAAGAAGAGCGGGGTGTGGGCGAGGTCGGCGAGAGCCTTGATGCGGTCGTCGATCTGGGCCTGGAGGACGATCGCGTTGACCCAGTTCGCGGTGACGTCGCGGATGTCGAGGGCCTCGACGTCCTCGCGCATGGCGCGCAGGGCGGAGCGGGAGGCGGTCAGGTGGGCGCGTTCGCGGCCCAGCGGATCGGCGGGCGCGGTCGGGTCGTCGTGCGTGGTCTCGGGGGCGTGCGCGGGCACGGGACTGCCTCCAGCTGCTGGGTGCGGAACAGATGGCCCGCCGGTTTCCGGCCGGAGGGCGGCTCTCCCCGGTGAGACGGTGGGAGGCGGCAAGAGCGGAGATTCTAGCCACCGGGGCGGAGCCGCGCTAACGCATTACGCGGCGCGGATCACGGGATGTGCAGGGAGGAGACGAGCCGCTCGTGCATCTCCTCCACGGTCTTCCGGTTCTCCGCGGGACCGATGGTGATCGCCATGACGAGATGGTCGTCGTCGGAGACGATGCGGATGAAGCCGGCCTCGGGGGCGCCGCCGCCGCTGCTGGAGAGGCGTGCGTCGAGGGCCGGGCGGCCGTCGGCCGTCGTCCTGCGGACCTGGCTGCTGGTCAAAGTGCCGTCGTCGTCCTCGGGCTGGTTGTAGGCGATGAGGAAGCCCTTGAGGTTGTCCTCCAGGGCGAACCGGTCGCCCGGCATGTCGTGGACGGTGAAGCCGGCGGCGCCGTCCTGCGGGACCTCCACGCCGTAGGCGCGGAAATCGACCGTCTCGTCGCCGACGGGGACGGAGGACTTGTGGACCCGGGCCGTTCCGGGGAGGTCGGCCGTGATGCCGCTGGGGGGATCGGTGGTCTTCACCCAGTTCCCGGCGGGTTCCGTGGGCGGCGGGGGCGCGAGCGCGAGCCCGTGCTTGGCGGCCGCGCAGGCGGGGGCCGGGGCGGCGGACGCACCGGCGGACGGCAGCAGACCCGCTGTGACCAGGGCTGTCGACGCGCAGAGCAGTGCGAGGCGCCGCGTCCGGGAACGGTGGGTCATGCGGATCACTCCCCGGCGTGGTCGCCTGTACCGCGGACCTTCCCAGCGTCGGTCCCGTTCGGCCCGCATGCATCCGGACGGGTGTCATACCGCGGAGCGTCAGACCCCAGTACGGCCCTTAGGGGGTGTCATGCGACGGGAGGAGGACCCGGGAGGCCGTGAAGTTCCCTCCCGGGAGCGATGTGCGGGCCGGCGCGAAAACGCACCATGGATTCATGAGCCCCGCAACCTTCGACCCGACCCAGGGCAGCCGTCCCAGCGGCGCCGACTCCGACTCACGCCCGCGCCCCGGCCTCAGCGGCATGCTGCGCGCGGTCAAAATCTTCGCGGCGACCGCCGTCAGCGTCGTCGTCCTCGGTGACTACGCCGAGGACGCCGGCGTCATACGTCACTGAACCGCCGGGCCCGCACAGCGCATCCACTGATCCACTAGGGTCACGCGGGTGACCCGGAGCCCCGTTCCCAGCCGCTCGCCGTCGTTCCTCGCCGGTGCGCTGCTGACCGGCTCGCTGCTGATGCTGGGCGTGCTCTGCATTGCCCTGCGCATCCCGGTGGCCGACGCTCTGGTCCAGGGGTTCTCCGCCGCCGAGTGGGAGCCGACCGCCACGTACCCGCCCTTCGCGGCGATCCTGTTCACACCGGCCGCATGGCTGCCGACGGGCGCGCTGAAGGCCGTCCTCGTCCTCGGCAACGCCGGTCTGCTCGCCCTGCTGATCACGCTGTCCTGCCGCCTCGCGGGACTGCGGTCCCGGCCCGGGCCCGTGCTGGCCGCGACCATCGCCGGACTGTGGCTGCAACCGCTGTTCCAGGGGCCGCTCGCCGGCCAGATCAACCTGGCGCTCGCCTGCCTGGTCCTGTGGGACCTCGCCCGGCCCCGTTCGGCGCTCGGCAAGGGCTTCGCGCTGGGCATCGCCGCCGGGATCACCCTCGCCCCGGCGGCCATCGCCGCCTATCTCCTGCTGACCCGCCGCGTCCGCGCCGGGCTCACGGCGCTGGCGGCCTCGGCCGGTACCGCCCTGCTCGGGCTGCTGGTCCTCCCGGAGGCCTCCGCAGAGTTCTGGACCCGGCACCTGCCCGAGGCGGCCCGGGTCCTCGTGCTGGACTGGCCGCCCCTGTGGGTCTGGTGCGCTCCCTTACTGGCCGTCCTGACGGCCAGGGCCTGCCGCGGTCAGTCGCTCGCCAGCAGCTCGTCGGCGTCCATGATCCGGTAGGCGTACCCCTGCTCGGCGAGGAACCGCTGGCGGTGCGCCGCGAAGTCCTGGTCGATCGTGTCGCGCGCGACGACCGAGTAGAAGCGCGCCTCGTGGCCGTCCGCCTTCGGCCGCAGCACGCGGCCCAGACGCTGGGCCTCCTCCTGGCGGGAGCCGAAGGTGCCCGACACCTGGATGGCGACGGTGGCCTCGGGCAGGTCGATGGAGAAGTTCGCGACCTTCGAGACGACCAGCACGCTGATCTCGCCCTCGCGGAAGGCGTTGAAGAGCTTCTCGCGCTGCGCGTTGGAGGTCTCGCCCTTGATGACGGGGGCGTCCAGGTGCTCGCCCAGCTCGTCGAGCTGGTCGATGTACTGCCCGATGACCAGGGTCTGCTCGCCGCGGTGCTTGGCGACGAGCGCCTCGGTGACCTTGCGCTTGGTCGCCGTCGTCGCGCAGAAGCGGTACTTCTCCTCGGTCTCGGCGGTCGCGTAGGCGAGCCGCTCCGACTCGGTCAGATTGACCCGGACCTCCACGCAGTCGGCGGGCGCGATGTAGCCCTGCGCCTCGATCTCCTTCCACGGGGCGTCGAACCGCTTCGGCCCGATGAGCGAGAACACGTCCGACTCCCGTCCGTCCTCGCGCACCAGCGTCGCGGTCAGGCCGAGCCGGCGCCGCGCCTGCAGGTCGGCGGTGAACTTGAAGACCGGCGCGGGCAGCAGGTGCACCTCGTCGTAGACGATCAGGCCCCAGTCCCGGGAGTCGAAGAGCTCCAGGTGCGGGTAGACGCCCTTCCGCTTGGTCGTCAGGACCTGGTACGTGGCGATGGTGACGGGCCGGATCTCCTTGCGGGTGCCGGAGTACTCACCGATCTCGTCCTCGGTCAGGGAGGTCCGCTTGACCAGCTCGTGCTTCCACTGGCGGGCCGAGACGGTGTTCGTCACCAGGATCAGCGTCGTCGCCTTGGCCATCGCCATGGCCCCGGCACCGACCAGTGTCTTGCCGGCACCGCAGGGCAGTACGACCACACCGGAGCCGCCGTGCCAGAAGCCCTCGACGGCCTGCTGCTGGTACGGGCGCAGCGCCCAGCCGTCCTCGGCCAGTTCGATCGGGTGGGCCTCGCCGTCCACGTACCCGGCGAGGTCCTCGGCCGGCCAGCCCAGCTTGAGCAGGGTCTGCTTGATCTGGCCGCGTTCGGAGGGGTGCACGGCCACGGTGTCGGCGTCGAGCCGCGCGCCGACGAGCGGGGCGACCTTCTTGGACCGCAGGATCTCCTCCAGCACCGGACGGTCGGTGCTCGTCAGCACCAGTCCGTGTACGGGGTGCTTGGAGAGGGTCAGGCGGCCGTAGCGCGCCATGGTCTCGGCGACGTCGACGAGGAGCGCGTGCGGGACGGGGTAGCGGGAGTACTCGACGAGCGCGTCGACGACCTGCTCGGCGTCGTGGCCGGCGGCGCGGGCGTTCCACAGGCCGAGCGGGGTGATCCGGTAGGTGTGGATGTGCTCGGGGGCCCGCTCCAGCTCTGCGAAGGGAGCGATGGCCCGCCGGGCGGCTCCGGCGAGCTCGTGGTCGACTTCGAGAAGGAGGGTCTTGTCGCTCTGGACGATGAGTGGACCATTCACGCGCGGCGCCCCGTTTCATTCAGGTCAAACCTCCAGTGTGCCGTACGGCGCGGAGGCTGGGAACACGGCGCTTCGGCGGGTCAGCGGCCCAGGCCGTCCAGGAGCAGGGCGAGGCCGCCGTGGAACTCGCGGTCCGGGGTGAGCGAGCGGGCGCCGAGGGCGGCCTCGGTCATGTACGGGAACTCCTCCGCCGGGAGTTCGGCGATCGCGGCGGTGCCGGCGCCCGAGAGGGCGCCCAGGTGTTCCTGCTGGATCGCGCCGATCGCGTAGGCGAGCAGGGCCCGCAGCGCGATGATCCGCTCTTCGGGCCCGAGCCCCGCCTCGCCGAGCACGCCGAGGACGGTCTCGCCCCAGCGCATCACGCCCAGGGAGCGGTGCCGGTGGCTCATGGTGAGCGGCAGCACGGCGGGGTGCGCGCCGACGGTGTCCCGCATCCGGTCGACGAGGAGCGTGACGCGGGCGCGCCAGGGCCCGGCGGTCAGGGGCGGCGGGGTGCTGTCGACGGCGCCGAGGACGAGTTCGACGACGAGGGCTTCGAGTTCCCCGCGGTCCGCGACGTACCGGTACAGGGCCATGGTGCTGATGCCGAGTTCGACGGCGACGGCGCGCATGGACAGTCCGGGCAGACCCTCGCGGTCGATCACGGCGAGGGCCGCGGTGGCCAGTTGGTCCGGTGTGAGTGAGCGTGGGCGCGGCATGGTGATTGACAGCGTACGACATACGCTTACGCTGTAGGTGTAGGTCATACGCTTACGAAGGAGACCTCAGTGCAGCTCGACACCGGTTCCGTCGTCCGTACCCGCACCCTGACCGCCGTCGCGGACGGTGCACCCGTCACCGTGCCGGACCCCGAGCACCTCGTGCACCTCCAGTTCCGCCGGTTCGCCGGCTGCCCCATCTGCCATCTGCACCTGCGCTCGATCGTGCGGCGGCACGCCGAGATAGAGGCCGCGGGGATCCGGGAGGTCGTGGTCTTCCACTCCGGCGCCGACGAACTGCGCGAGCACGTGGCCGAGCTGCCCTTCGCGGTGATCGCGGACCCCCGCAAGCGGCTGTACGCGGAGTTCGGCGTCGAGTCGTCCCACCGCGCCCTGCTGGCCGCGCGCGCCTGGCGGGCGATCGCCGTGGGCACCCTCGACATCGTGCGCGGCCGGGCGAAGCCGCCGGCGCTCGTCCAGGAGGGCGGACGCCTCGGGCTCCCCGCGGACTTCCTCATCGCACCGGACGGGCGCGTGCTGGCCGCCGGGTACGGGGAGCATGCGGACGACCAGTGGCCCGTGGAGAAGCTCCTGACCCTGGCGGAACGGGCCCGCACGGCCCGGCACTGATACCCGCTTCGTTCCCGGCGCGACGTAGGGCAGGTGTTCCAGGGCCGAACGGGTAGACGGAAGGGGCCGATGGGGCGGCCGTCGATGTTGCGGGCGGGCCGTCGGGGGTGGGCGTCATACGGTGGCGGTCGCTGCCAGGCGACCTCGGAACGGACCCTCATGATGCAAACAAGCTGGGACCGCACGCTCTTCAGCACCTCCTCGGCCCCTGCCACCACCGTCACCCACGACACCGGCCTGCTGCTCCTCCGGCTCGTCGTCGGCCTCAGCATGGCCGGCCACGGCACGATGAAGCTCTTCGGCTGGTTCGGCGGCCCGGGCCTCACCGCGACCGGCAAGGGCTTCACCATGGCTGGCTACCCCGCCGGGGACGCCATGGCCGTCATCGCCGGTCTCTCCGAGACCCTGGGCGGCCTCGCCCTGGCCCTCGGTCTGCTCACCCCGCTCGCCGGAGCGGCCCTGACCGGCATCTTCATCAACGTCCTCGATGTCCGGGGCCTCAGCGCCTACTTCCCGCCCAAGGGCGTGGAACTGGAAGTGGTGCTGTTCGCCGCGGTCGTCGCCCTCACCCTCACCGGGCCGGGCCGCTTCGCCGCCGACCACTACCTTCCGGTGCTGCGCGAATCCCGCCCCCGCTACTCCCTGCTGGCCCTGCTCGTGGGCGTCGTCGCGGGGTTCATCGTCGTGCTCGTCCGGGACTGATCCGGGACCGGACCGGACCGCACCGGACCGCACCGGACCGTCCCGAACCGGCCCGCTACGCGCCCAGGTGCGGCAGCGGGCCCGACGGATACGGGGTCTCAACCGGCAGCAACGCCCGCGCGGCCGCCTCGTCCCCGGAACCGAGCAGGCCGCGGATCTCCCGGGCCAGCCCGGTCACGTCACGGATGCCGACCGTCCACTCGTCCGCGTAGGCCCGGGAGGCCGGACCGGACAGGCCCAGCTGCAGCGAGCGGTACGGCAGCGGGTTCAGCCGCAGGTCGCGCTCCGGGTCCCACTGGACCCGGGTGGGCGCCCCGCGCAGGGATTCCTTCCAGGCCGCCCGGTCCGCGTGCACGCCCGGCCTGTAGTGCGACAGGCAGGCGTCACGCAGCGCCCCGTCGAAGCCCTCGCGGGTGATCTCGACCGCCAGCACCGTCTCCTGGCCGTCCTTGGTGCCCCAGCCGCAGCGGTACATCATCCACAGGAACGACGGCTTGATCCACGTCATCCGCTCCCGCTTCCAGGCCGGCGGGAAGCGGCCGTCACGGGCGGCCGGCACCCCGAGCGCGGGGGAGTAGGCCTGGTAGACGGTGATCGTGGCCGCATTGTGCGCAGCGCGGATCTGGCGGTTCGGTACGTGGTCGGACATGGGCTCAGGATGATGGCCCGCCATCCCGACGGCCATTGGTTTTCTCCTACACCTGGTCGTCCGCCAACTCCGCGACACCGGTGATCCGGTGCAGCGCGTACGTCCGTACCTCGTCCGCCGTGTGGTCGTACCCGGTGACGAAGCCGCCCTCCACCCGGACCGGCGCGATGACCCGCTGGCTCGCCGCGCCCTCCGCGTTCACATAGCCGATCCACACCGCCGACCCGGTCAGCGCGGCCGCCTGCACCGTCGCCAGGGTCTCCGCCGCGCTCGTGCGCGGGAGTTCGCCCGGTACGGCGGCGGCCGACGGCGTCGCGGGCTCCTTGCGCACCGCCGTCGCCGCCACGTCGCCCGCGCGGATCGCCCGTACGGCAGCCGCCAGCAGCGTCGCATCCGGCACCGGCGGGCCCTCCGGCACCGGTACGGGCGCCGAGCGGGCCGGGGTGCGGTGGGCATCGGCCCGCGCCACCAGCACGTCGCCGGTGCGGGACTCCGCGGCCGGCGCGTAGCCCATCGTCCGCAACCCCTCCAGCAGGACGGTCGGTTCGGCCTGCGCGGCCAGCACCGTCGGTGCGAGGCGGCGCAGCCCCAGCCCGGCCGAGCGCTTGTCGGCCAGGATCTCGCCCAGCATCGCGTCGTCGTCGCAGCGCACGTACGAGGAGGCCGCGCCGACCCGCAGGTGCCCGTGCCGCCGGGCCACGTCGTCGATCAGGTAGGCCAGCGGCTGCGGGACCGGGGTGCGGCTGTGCTCCTTGAGGAAGGCGTGCAGGTCCGCGGCCGCGTGGCCGGCGTCCAGGGCCCGGCGCACCGAGCCGGGCGTGAACCGGTACACCGTCGCCCCGCCCTTGGACTCGACGTCCGCGAGCACGGCCAGCGTGTCGCCCAGCGGGCGGCGCAGCGGGCCGGGGGCCACCGCCGTCAGGTCGGCCTGCAGCAGTATGTGGTCCACCGGCTCCGGCAGCAGCGGGGCCAGCAGCGGCGACGGATCGCGGTGTTCCAGCAGGGCCCGGCCGGGCCCGGACAGGGCGCCCCGCCCGGTCACGCCGAGGACCTCCGCCTCCTCCAGCACCCAGTGCGCGAGACGGGCCCGCAGGTCGCTCGCACCGCGTACGGGCCGCTCCCAGGCGAGCCGCGCCAGCAGGGTCTCCGGGTCGGGGGACCCGCCCTCGGGCAGGGCCCCGAGGAGCTCCAGGACGCGTCGGCGCACCTCGGGGGCGGCGGAGCGGTCGAGTTCGGGGCCGAGCGCGGACAGCGTGCGCCCCTTGGCATCCTGCTCGCCGATCAGCGGTGCGGTGCGGGTGGCGGGCAGCCAGGCCGCCGCGAGGTGCGACCAGCGCTCGGCGGGCGGCAGGTCCACCCAGTCGTCGAAGGCCGGCGTGGGCGCGTACCGCTCGTCCGCCTCCCCGTCGCTGGCCAGCAGACCGGCCGCGTAGGCCAGTTCGATCCAGAAGGCCGCCTGCGGCTCGCTCGCGTCCAGGAGGGCCGCGGTCCGCTTCAGGTCCCGTACGGAGAGCCCGCCCGCCCGCAGCACCGGCGGACCGGCGTGCTCCCAGGACTTCACCAGCTCCTCGACGGTGGCCAGCGCGGCCAGCGCCTGCCCGGCGGCGTTCGCGTCCACAAGCTGTGGACGGTGCTCGCGGTGCGCGGGCACCGGCGGGGCCTGCGGCGCGGTGTCCCGGTGCGCGAGCCCGCCGCGCAGGTGCAGCGCCACCTCGCGGGGCAGTACGACGGTCCGCGCCGTCGCGGGCAGCAGCAGCCCCCGGTCGCGCAGCCAGCGCACCGGCGGGGTCGGGTTCGGCGTCACCTCCCCGTACGGCGGCCCCCACACGAGCCGGCCCAGCACCTGGTGGGCCTCCGCGGGAGCCTCGTCCAGCAGCGCGGACATCCGCTCCGGGTCGGTGAAAAGCCCGGTCAGCGCGGTCACCGCGGACACCGGGTCGTGGGTGGCGGGCAGTCCGACGGCCGCGACGATCTCCTGCACCCGGGTCGGCGACATCCCGGCGGTGGCCTCGGCGACGGTCGGGCCCAGGCCGGTCGGGGAGGGGCGGGAGGCGGACGGGGCGAGCAGCTCCCGTGCGGTGCGCACCAGCCGCAGCCGGTCCTCGTCGCCCCACACCAGGGCCTGGTCGCGCAGGGTGGCCAGGGCGCCGGGGAGCGCGTCGCGGGCCCGTTCGTCCTCGCCGCCCGTCAGCAGCCCCTCCAGCACCGGGTACGGGCACGGGTCCGGGGCCACCGCGAGGGCCTCCGCCGTCTGCAGGGCGAAGCGGTCCAGCCGGTCCAGGGCGCGCACCACCGAGGCCCGGGTCCCGGCGCGCGTGGCCAGCTGGGTCACATCGCCCGGCACCGGGCCGAGCAGGTCCGGGCGGGCGCGCAACAGGGCCGCGAGCGCCGCGTCGTCACGGGCGCGCAGCGCCTCGGCGAGTGAGCGCGGGGAGCTTCCCGCCGGGCTCCCGCCGGCGGATCCCGCCGCAGTGCTTGCCTCGGGCACAGTCGCCTCCTGGTCGCGTCGGCCGGTCAGTCGGCCGGTCCCCATCCGGTCAACGGTATCCGCTGCGCCCGCAGCAGCTCCACGGGCGCACGCGCTACCTTCGGGGCAGGGGGTAAGGGAGGAGCCTGGGCGTGGGGATCGAGAGCGACCAACTGGTCTACGAATATCTGAGCCGCGTCGGGGACTTGGCGCAACGACGGCAGCTGTCCTCCGGCGACCGGATGCGGCTGGTGTCGGGGCTGCGGGACGAGATCGACCGTCGGCGCGCCAAGTACGACCCGGACACCCCGGCCGCCGTACGCCGCATCCTGGAGCGGATCGGCACGCCCGAGGAGGTCCTGGACACCCTCGGGTCCCGGCAGGCCGCAGGCGCCGCCCCCGCCGAGCCCTCCGACGCGGGCCTGTCGGTGCCCGTCCAGCGCGCGCCGGGCCGGCTGCGCCGCCAGAACGTGCCCCCGGCGCGCCCGGCGGAGCCGGAGAACGTACCGCCACACCTGGCCGGGCTGGACGAACTCGGCCCCTCGGGCGGGGCCGAGCCCGACTGGTGGCGGGTCGGCCCGGGGGCGTACGGGAAGGGCCCGCAGGTCGAGGGCTTCGCGGGCGGCATCGAGATCCCGGACCTTTTCGAGGAGGGACCGGAGGACGGCGAGCCGGGGCGGACGGAGGCCGGGAAGGCCGGGAAGACGGCGCCCCCGCCCGGGGAGGACGAGGGGCGCGCACGAAGCCTCGTACGGTTCCTGCGCGAGCGGCGGCGCGCGAAGAAGGAGGCCGCGGCCGCCGACCCCGGGGCAGCGGCCCCGGAGGCGGCGGCCGGCCGCCCGCGGCCGAACGCGTTCCTGCTGCTGGCGGCGGCCGTCCTCGTCGTCGGCGCGGTCACCGGGTACTGGCTGCTCCTGATCATCGGCTGGGCCCTGCCGTACGCGTCCCGCGTGCTGCGGCCGGCCGAGCGCAAGTGGGCCGTCTTCGGCCCGCCCGGTGCGGTGCTCGCGGGGGCGGTGGTGTGGCTGTGGGGCCGGATGAACGGCAAGTGGGGGGAGACCCTGGCCGACGACCAGCTGAGCGGGGCGTTGCACGGGATGTGGCCGTGGGTGCTGAGGGGGGCGGCGCTGGCGTCCGTCCTGTACCTGGTGTGGCGGGCGCGGCGGCGGTAGCCGGGGAGGGGTCAGCCGGCCGGGACCGTGCGCTGCATCTCTTCCACCGGGTCCCGGTCGGCCGCCTTGACCAGGTCGAGGAAGGCGGTGGACTTGGCGAGGTCGAGGAGCTGCTGGGCGGTGACGGGCGCCGAGGTGTTCGACTCGTCGTGCGGGCCGACGCTCAGCGAGACGCTGCTGGTGCCGTAGCGGAACCAGACCCGGGACTCGGTGACATTGCCGTTGTTGATCGGCGAGGTCCACGCGTCGGCCTCGATGCCGCCGGGCAGGGTGGCCTTCGAGCAGACCGTGCCCTTGATCTCGCGGCAGGCCTGGTGCGCGGTGCCCGGTTCGAAGGGACGCACCGAGAAGAGGATGTGGAAGGCCTTGCCGTCCTTGGTGCCCTGGTAGTGCCGCACGTTCAGGTCGATCCGCTGCACGGTGCCGACCGACGGGGGCAGCAGCTGCTGGAGCACACCGACGGCCTGGTTCTGGAAGTTCTCCTGCCGGGCCCGCTCGGCGGGCGGCAGGTCGGCCATCGACGATTCGCCCGGACTGGGTTCGAGGTGGATCGGCGGCGGCGGTCCGGAGCTCGTCGGCGGCGCGGCCACGTCGATCACCCCGGGACTTCCGGTCGCGCCCTCGTCGTCGTCGCCCGGCAGGACGAAGGCCCCGGCCAGGCCGAGGCCGGCGACGGCCAGCACCGCACCGCCGATCGCCGCCCGGACGCGCGCCCTGCGGCGCAGGCCCTGGGCGCGGGCCGGGCCCACCAGGTCCGTCATGGCGGGCAGTTCCGCGGTCGCGCGGTCCATCGCATCGCGGACGAGCAGGGCCGCGGCCCGGTCGTCCGTGTGGTCCTCATGGGTGACCATGGCGTCTCCTCAGCTCTCGGTGGCGTACATGTGGGCCTCGCCGAGCTGCGCACGCAGCTTCACCAAGGCGCGCGAACACTGGCTCTTGACGGTGCCCTCGCTGCAGCGCAGCAGCTGGGCGACGGTCTCGACGCTCAGGTCCTCCCAGTAGCGCAGGACGACCATGGCCCGGGCCCGCGGCGGGAGTTCGGCGAGCGCGGCGAGCAGGGTGACGCGGAGCTCGGCGTGCTCGGGCCGGGGCGGCGCGTCGGCGCGCGTGTGGGCCAGGAGGTCGCGCAGGCGCCGCCGCCGCTCGGCGAGGAAGGTGCGGGTCAGCACGGTTCTGGCGTACGCGTCGGGGTGGTCGGCGGCGGACACCCGCCGCCAGTGCTGGAACAGCTTCGCGAGGGTCGTCTGGGTCAGATCGCGTGCGCCGTCGGCGTTCCCGCACAGCAGGTAAGCGGTCCGGTACAGCTTGCGCTGACTGGCCCGGGCAAAGGCCTCGAATTCGTGCTCGGAGCCTGGTGGCATCCGCCCTCCCCTTCACATCGTGTCTCTCACCCCTGTCCTGAGCGCTGCCACGGGGAAAAGGTTGAGAACGAATTTCACCGGATGCGGGAGGGGCGGGGAGAAGCGGGGCCGGGCGGGGAGAAGCGGGGCCGGGCCGCGTCCGGGCCGGTCGTTCACCTGCGGGAGGCCCGCTGTCGGCGTCCCGTACGGACGGCTCGGCACAATGGCAGGTATGAACCTCACCGTCGGCTTCGACCTCGACATGACCCTCATCGATTCCCGCCCGGGCATCAGGGCCGCCTACCGGGCCCTGTCGGCCGAAACGGGGACGTTCATCGACGCCGACGCCGCGGTCACCCGGCTGGGCCCGCCGCTGGACGAGGAGCTCGCGCACTGGTTCCCGGAGTCCCGGATCCCTGCGATGGCCGACCGCTACCGGGAGATCTACCCCACCCACGCCATCGGGCCGACGCCCGCGATGCCGGGTGCCCGCGAGGCGATCGAGGCCGTCCAGGCGCTCGGCGGCCGCGCGATCGTCGTCACGGCCAAGCACGAGCCGAACGCCCGCCTGCACCTGGCGCACCTCGGCATCGAGGCCGACGCGGTCATCGGCTGGCTCTGGGCGGAGGCCAAGGCCGGTGCGCTGCGCGAGTACGGCGCGCAGGTCTACGTCGGCGACCACGTCGGCGACGTACGCGGGGCCCGTACGGCCGGCGCGCTCTCCGTGGCGGTGCCGACCGGCCCGTGCCGCGAGGAGGAGCTGCGCGAAGCGGGGGCGGACGTGGTGCTGCCCGACCTCACCGCGCTGCCGCAGTGGCTCGCGCAGTACGTCGCCGCGCAGCCCGTCTGAGCGGGGCTCCGGCTACGCCTGTGAGGCCCGGGCCGCCCTGCGCTGCGCCGAGGCCGAGCGGAGCACGCCCGCCGCGGAGATCGCGAAGCCGACGCCCATGAGCATGCACACCGCCCACGCGTACGGCGGGAACGGGTCGATGTCGAGGAAGAGCGGAGCCATGGTCGCCAGCGTCGCCACGGCCCCGGCGATGAACACGATGCCGCCGGCCTTGACGAGTCCGTCGCCGGGCCGCGCTTCGTCGGAATGAGGAGTAACAGTCACCCCACCAGGGTAGTTGCCTGGCCGAAGGCAGCCGACGGCGAAGGACCGGGGAACGTCTTGTCACCCGGCCCCTGACCATTAGCCTTGAGATGGCGGGTCACACATGGCCCGCTGCGCTGTTGTCCGGAGCCGTTCACGGCACTTCGGACCCCGACGAGCACAAGGACAGAGGACGGACGTGCCTACCGGCAAGGTCAAGTGGTTCAACAGTGAGAAGGGCTTCGGCTTTCTCTCCCGTGACGACGGCGGCGACGTCTTCGTCCACTCGTCGGTGCTCCCCGCCGGGGTGGACGCACTCAAGCCCGGCCAGCGCGTCGAGTTCGGTGTCGTCGCGGGTCAGCGCGGTGACCAGGCACTTTCTGTGACAGTACTGGACCCGGCACCCTCCGTCGCGGCGGCGCAGCGGCGCAAGCCCGACGAGCTCGCCTCGATCGTGCAGGACCTCACGACCCTCCTGGAGAACATCACCCCGATGCTCGAGCGCGGCCGCTACCCCGACAAGGTGCACGGTACGAAGATCGCCGGCCTGCTGCGCGCGGTGGCCGACCAGCTCGACGTCTGACCGGCGCCCCGTCACGCGTTGCGACTGCGCCCCGCCACTCGAAAGAGCGGCGGGGCGCAGTCGTGTCGGCGGCCGTCAGTCCTGCGGGAAGTCCAGCGAGCCGGGCGCGATGGCCGGTACCAGCCCCTCGGCCGCCGCCCGGGTCAGCAGCCCGCGCACCGCCGCGTAGCCGGGTTCGCCGAGGGCGGCGGTGAACTCGTTCACGTAGAGCCCGATGTGCTGGTCGGCGACGGCCGGGTCCAGCTCCTGGGCGTGCGCGCGGACGTACGGGCGGGAGGCCTCCGGGTCGTCCCAGGCCATCCGGACCGACGTACGCGCCGACTCGGCCAGCGTGCGCAGCCGCTCGGCGCCCAGCGAGCGCTTGGCGATGATCGCGCCGAGCGGGATCGGCAGACCGGTCGTGGACTCCCAGTGCTGACCCATGTCGGCCAGGCAGTGCAGCCCGTAGTCCTGATAGGTGAACCGGGCCTCGTGGATCACCAGGCCGGCGTCCACCCGGCCGTCGCGGACCGCCGGCATGATCTCGTGGAACGGCAGGACGACCACCTTGCCGACACCCTCCGGCAGCACGTCCGCCGCCCACAGCCGGAACAGCAGGTAGGCGGTGGAACGCTCGCTCGGCACGGCGACCGTACGCCCGGCGAGGTCGAGCCCCGGCCCGCGGGTCAGGCTGGGATCCTTCACAAGCACGAGCGGGCCGCAGCCGCGCCCCAGCGCACCGCCGCAGGGCAGCAGCGCGTACTCCTCCAGCACCCACGGCAGAACGGCGTACGACACCTTCAGCACGTCCAGCTCGCCGCGCTCGGCCATGCCGTTGGTGATGTCGATGTCCGCGAAGGTGACGTCGAGGTCGGGCGCGCCCGGGACCCTGCCGTGCGCCCACGCGTCGAAGACGAAGGTGTCGTTCGGGCAGGGCGAATAGGCGATCCTCAGCGGTTCACCGGTGGTCGTGCTCATGGCGTTCTCCCCAGTTCGCGAGTACGGGCCCCAGCACGCGGAAGCCGTCGGTGAGCGCGGTGAGCGCGTCCCCGATCCGCCAGGCGGCGCGGTCCCGCGGGCCCACGGCGTTGGACACGGCGCGGATCTCCAGTACGGGCAGCCCGTGGGCGGCGGCCGCCTCCGCGACCCCGAACCCCTCCATGGCCTCGGCCCCGGCCATCGGGTGCCGGGCGGCGAGCACGGCGGCCCGTTCGGCGGTGCCGGTGACGGTGGAGACGGTCAGCACGGGCGCGAGCAGCGCCCCGGTCGCCTCGGCGGCGCGGGCGGCGAGCTCGGCGGGCGGCAGGTGCACGCTGTGCCCGAAGCCGAGCTCCGCCACGTCGAGGAAGCCGTCGGGGGTCTCGGCCCCCAGGTCGGCGGCGACGATGGCGTCGGCGACCACGAGGGAGCCGAGCGGGGCGGCGGGCGCGAACCCGCCGCCGATGCCGGCGGAGACGACGAGCGAGTAGTCGGCGAGGGCCAGGGCGGTGGCAGCCGCCGCGGCGGCGGCCGCGGGCCCGACACCTGCGACGAGCACGTCGAGGGCGATGCCCGGAAGGTCCCGACGGTGGATGAGGTAACCGCCGGGAAGAGTGCGCGGCTCAGGACCGGGAGTGTCCGGATGAGGGGTGAGACCGGTGGTGACGGAGTCTGCCTCCGCCGCCACCGCGGTCACGACGAGCGCGCGCACGGGTGCCGCCCGGTTACTTGAGCTTGAGGTTGAAGGACCAGACGGCGAGCGGCTTGCCGTCCTCGGCGATCTGCAGGAACGCCAGCTTCTTCGAGGAGGGGGCCTCGCCCTGGCCGCCGGTGGCGAAGACGTCGGCGCCGGGGAAGCTGCGGTAGGTGTTCGAGGAGGGCTCGGTGATCGGCTGGCCGTCCAGGACCGCCGACCAGCGCCTGCCGTCCTCGACGATCTCGGGCTCGACACCGAGACGCAGCGTGTCGCCCCGGGCGTACTCGACGGTCTTGGGGTTCTTGAGGTTGGTGAGGCACTCCTGGACCTGGTCCATGGAGAGCTCCTTGCCGTCGTTGTGGCAGGAGGCTTCGGCGGACACCGACGAGGTGCCGACCGTCACGGTCGCCAGCGGTGTCGGCTTCTCGCCGCAGGCGGAGAGGAGGAGGAGCCCGGCGGACACGGCTCCGAGGGCTGCGACGCTGCGGCGGGCCCTACCCGAGAAAAGCGGTGCGGTCATGAGCCGAAGGCTATCGGGCCCCTGGGCCGCGCCGCTGCATGGGGTACCGGTGGCCTGCGGCGCGGCGCGGCGAGGCGCGGTTCGGCTCCGCCGGTTCGGCCGGGTGCGGCGCCGCCCGGGGCTCCGCCCGGGCTTCCTGGGGCTCCGCCCCAGACCCCGCGCCTCAAGCGCAGGCGGGGCTGGATTGGCCGGCGGGGCGGCTTGGCCCGTGGGGGCTGGGGTGTCACGCCACGCGGGGGCGGGAGGTGCCCGCGTGGTGGCGGGGGGAGGAGAGGACACCGCGCAGCGCCATCGTCGTGCCCAGGGCGACGATCGCCGCGGCGACCGACATCCCCAGTACGCCGTTCAGCGGCAGCACGATGCCGATCGCGCCGCCCAGTACCCACGCGACTTGGAGCAAGGTCTCCGAACGGGCGAACGCGGAGGTCCGTACCGACTCCGGCACGTCCCGCTGGATCATCGCGTCCAGCGACAGCTTCGCCAGCGCCTGGCAGAAGCCCGCCGTCGCGGCCAGCACGGCCATGAACGGCCCGCTGAAGAACACCGCCGCGAGCACCGCCACGGCCAGCGTCAGGCACAGCACCGCCGCGATGATCGCCTCCGGCGCCCGCGCCCGCAGCCACGCGCCCGCCGCCGTGCCGCAGGCGTTGCCCACGCCCGCGGAGACGCCCACGATGCCCAGCGACACCGCCGCGCTCTGCCCCGCCAGGGGATGCTCGCGCAGCAGGAACGCCAGGAAGAAGATCAGGAACCCGGACAGCGCACGCATCGAGGCGTTCGCCAGCAGCCCGCACAGCACAGACCTGCTGACCGTCCGCAGGCCCGGCCGCTTCGAGTGCGCCTCGTGCGTGGACAGCCGCGCCCGGCGTTCCCCCTTGGCCTCGTCCACCTTGTGCGGCAGCGTGAACGCCGCGACCGTGCCCCACACGAAGATCAGGCAGGCGCCGTACAGCGGCCACTGCGGCCCGATGAGATTCAGCGCGGCACCCAGTGGCGCCGCCACGCCCGTGGCCAGCAGACCGGCCAGCGTGACCCGGGAGTTCGCCTTGACGAGTGAGAATTTCGGCGGCAGCAGCCGGGGCACCACCGCACTGCGCACCACCCCGTACGACTTCGACGCCACCAGCACGCCCAGCGCCGCCGGGTACAGCTGGATGCCCCCCGTGGCCACCGCGCCCGACATCAGCAGCGCCAGCAGCGCGCGGGCCAGCATCGCCGCCGCCATCGAGGCCCGGCGCCCGTGCGGCAGCCGGTCCAGGAGCGGGCCGATCACCGGGGCCAGCACCGTGAAGGGGGCCATCGTGATGCCGAGGTACAGGGCCACCCGGCCCCGTGCCTCGTCCGTGGGAACGGAGAAGAACACCGTCGAGGCCAGCGCCACCGTGATCATCATGTCGCCGGCGCCGTTGATGGCGTGCAGTTCGATCAGCTTGCCGAGGCCCGATTCGCCGGCCCCGTGCGCATGAGTGGCCCGCCGGATCCCGCGCGCCGGAAGGTGCAGCGCACGCCCGACAGCCCGGCCGGCCCGCCTGGCCGGTCCCGAGCCGTCGTCGGACGACCGTACGGGTGCCACACTCGACATAGTGCCCCACCCGGCCCTCCCGGGGCGCCTCCCGGCGCGTCGCGACGTCGGTGGCTTGTCCGCGAATCGGACCTTGCATGTGTGCCCGAGGCTTAAGACGAGGTAGCGTGCGTAGCGCGCCACCGGCGGTTGCTCCTGGCCGCGCGCCTCTTCGTGATCCCGCAGAATGGGTTGCAGTGAGGTGCGCCCGGAGTCCGATCGGGTGCGGACGTCGACGCGGCCCTCTGGTCCGCTCCGCCCGTGCCACGTACGGACAGCACCGACGGGTCGTTGTGGACGACAGTACGGACGGCGCACACGTGAGACGGCGTAGGAGAGAACGAGACCAGTGAGTGCTGCGACGACGCGAAGCCGTACCCCGCGTACCCCCGACCGCCTGTGCGTCGAGGCGGTAGAACTCGCCCGTGCGGCGGCCGAGGAGGCCGCCTTCCCCGGAGTGGTGGGCGCCCACGTCTCCGCCGTGGCGGAGGGCGACCGCGTCGTCACCCACTTCTTCGAGTCCAAGGAGCCCGGCTACCGCGGCTGGCGCTGGGCCGTCACCGTGACCCGCGCCTCCCGCGCGAAGAACGTCACCCTCGACGAAACGGTGCTGCTTCCGGGCGACGACGCACTGCTGGCCCCCGAATGGGTGCCGTGGAGCGAGCGGCTGCGCCCCGGCGACATGGGCCCCGGCGACCTGCTGCCCACCGACGCCGAGGACCTGCGCCTGGAGCCGGGCTGGTCGGGTGAGGACACCCCGCCGCCGAACTCCGTGGTCTCCACCGAAATGGCCGAACTGGTCGAGGCCGAGGACGCGGACGTCACCGACCGCGCGGTGGTCCCCGTACGGGGCTCCATCACCTCGGTCGCCGAGGAACTGGGCATGCGCCGGGCGCGCGTGCTGTCGCGGTACGGACTGCACACCGCCGCCGACCGCTGGGACGAGTCCTTCGGCGCCAAGACCCCGATGGCGCAGGCCGCGCCCGCCTCCTGCGTCTCCTGCGGCTTCCTGGTGGCCATCGGCGGCTCGCTCGGCCAGGCCTTCGGCGTGTGCGCGAACGAGTTCAGCCCGGCGGACGGCCGTCTGGTGTCGCTGTCCTACGGCTGCGGCGGCCACTCGGAGGCCGCGGTCATGCCGGCGCCGCTGCGGCCGGCGCCGCCGGTGCTCGACTCGATGGCCTCTGACGAGTTCACCCTGCGGCCGGCTCCCGACAGCGGATCGGTCCCGGTCTCGGAGTCCGACCTGCCGGCCGCGGACCTCGGCCACTCGTAGCCCGCCCGGCAGGCCCCCGTCCGGGGGCCTTGCGGCGTACCCTCGCCCCATGGGGGACAGGGACGCGGACACGGACATGGTGGGAATGACCGGCCGGGTGACCGGGACGGTCGGGCCGGGCCTGGTGGGCGAGGTCATCGTCCGGATCAGGGGCGGGGCGGAGCACTTCCTCGCCCACCCGGTCGCGGGGACCGGCCGGATCGCCGTCGGGACGGTGGTGACGGTGGTCGAGTACCTGCCGCCGCGCACCGTGTACGTGATGGCGGCCTACGACAACTGACGCCCCGTCCCACCTGTACGTATCAGGATGGCGACAAGACGCGGCCCATGTCTTCCGGCGCGGCCCCGGTGGGCGCAGACTCCCCTCGTCGGTGCCGAACGGCACCGCGCTAAGGGGGCGTTGCCGATGGCTATCGGCGTCGTGGCGGGAATTGTTCTCGCCGCAATCGTGGCTCTGATCGGCCTGTTCAAGCTCATGTGGCGGGTGGCCGAACCGAACGAGGCACTCGTCATCTCCGGCTCCACGCACAAGACCGAGGGTGTCGGTCAGGGCATGGGGTTCCGGATCGTCACCGGGCGGGGGACGCTCGTGCTCCCGGGCGTGCAAGCGGTACGGAAACTGTCCCTCGACCTCAACGAGACGCAGCTGTCGGTGGACTGCGTCACCCACCAGGGCATCCCGCTGCGGGTGAAGGGCGTGGTCATCTTCAAGGTCGGCGACGACCTTGTGTCGATCGCCAACGCGGCCCGCCGCTTCCTGGACCAGCAGAAGATGATGCCGGAGCGCGTGCACATCGTCTTCGCGGGCCATCTGCGGTCCATCGTGGGCGGGTTGACGGTCGAGGACATGATCCGCGACCGGGAGAAGCTGACGGGTCAGACCCGGATGGCCTGCGGCACCGAGATGGAGAAGCTCGGCCTGATCGTCGACTCGCTGCAGATCCACGAGATCGAGGACCCGACCGGTTACATCAAGAACCTGGCGATGCCGCACGCGGCGGCCGTGCAGCGGGACGCGCGGATCGCCCAGGCCGAGGCGAACCGGCTGGCCACGGAGGCCGAGCAGGCCGCCTTCGCCCGGATGGCCGAGGCGACGCGCGACAGCGAGATCCTGCAGGCCGGCTACCAGGCCGAGCGGGACAAGGCGGCGGCGACGGCCCGTCAGGCGGGCCCGCTGTCCGAGGCGGCCGCCCGCCAGGAGGTCGTCGTCCAGGAGACCCGGGTCGCGGAGCTGGAGGCGCACCGGCGCGAGCAGCAGCTGCAGGCGGACGTACGCAAGCCCGCGGACGCGGCGGCGTACGAGACCCGCACCCGGGCCGAGGCCGAGCGCGACGCCCGGATCTCGGCGGCGCAGGCGAAGGCACGGGAGACGGAGCTCGCGGCCGGCGCCGAGGCGACGCGGGTGACGACGGCGGCGACCGCGGACGCGCAGGCCGTGGAGGCGCGGGGCATCGCGTCGGCGAAGGCCACGCGGGCGACGGGCGAGGCGGAGGCCGCGGCCACGCAGGCGCGGGGCCTGGCGGAGGCGGAGTCTGCGAAGGCCCGCGGTCTGGCCGAGGCGGAAGCGATCAAGGCGCGGGCCGCCGCGCTGGCGGAGAACCAGGAGGCGGTGGTCGCGCAGCAGCTGGCCGAGAACTGGCCGGCGATCGTGGAGGCGGGCGCGGGCGCCTTCGGGAACGTGGAGCACATGGTCCTGCTGAACGGGGCCGAGGGCATGTCGGAGATGTTCGCCAAGGCCCTCACGATGGGCGGCACGGGGCTGGGCGTGGCCCGCCAGCTCCTGGCCTCGATGGGCCAGGCCCCGGCCCCGGGAACTCCGTCCCCGGCCACCCCGCCGGTGAACGGCCGCATCCCGATCCGCGAGGAGTAACCCTCTCGGGCCGCCGATTCAGACCCTCGGGCCCATCTCAGCCCCTCCGGCGTTTGAGGAGCGGGGTCCGGGGCGGAGCCCCGGCAACGGCGCGGGCGCCGAACCGTCGTGTTCCGGCGCGGCGCCGTCGCCGGGGGCGCCGCCCCCGGACCCCCGCGCCTCAAACGCCGGCGAGGCTGGATGGGGCGGCGAGGCCGGATGGGGCGGCGGAGCCGGATGTGTGTCGGGCGGTCGGGTCAGTTGCCGCCGCGTCGGCGGAGGAGGCGTTTGGCTCCGAAGACCAGGATCAGGCAGGCCGCCAGGACGAGCGCGCCCTTGCCGAAGCCACCCGTCGGCTCCGTCGCCGGGGACGCGCCCGACGGGGAGCCCGGCTGCGGCGACGCCGACGGGGCGGCGGCCGCGGCCACCGGGACCGCGATGACCCGGCTGCCCTCGCCCTCCGCGCCGAACATCAGCGTGGAGCCGTCCGCCGTGTACGTCACCGACTCCGCCTGGCCCTGCCACGGCGCGTCCACCCGCTCGCCCTCACCCACCGGCAGGCCGTCCTTCCACGGGTAGGTGCGGGCCGTGAAGTAGCCCCGCAGGGTCAGCCGGGTGCCGTCCGGGGAGAACGCCCCGTCCGTCACCCACGGCACGTCGGCGACCCGCCGGAACACGTTCGTGCCGCCCGTCGACAGCTCGGCCGGGCCCTCGTACAGGCCGCCCTTGTTCTCGTCCTTGCTCGCGATGTACACCCGCCCCGTCACCGGATGCACCATCAGAGCCTCCGCGTTGCGCGCCCCCTCCGCGTACTTCACGGTGAACTGCGTGGCCTTGACGGTCGCGTCGCCCAGTTGCTTCGGTTCCGGGAAGCGGTAGATCCACACGTGGTCCCAGGTGCCGCCGCGGTTGTCGCCGATGTCCCCGACGTAGAGCTGCCCGTCCGGACCGAGCGAGATCGCCTCGACGTCGCGCGGCTTGCCGATGCCCGTCAGCGTCACCCTGGCCACCGTCCTGCCCGTGGCCGAGTCCACCGCGTAGATGTACGGGCCGTCGTCGCTGTCGTTGTGCGTCCAGTACACACCGGGGTGGATCCGGCTGGCGGCCAGGCCGCTCGACTCCTTGATCCGCGGGTCGGAGAGGGTGAAGGAGGACGCGGTGGGGGTCTCCGCCGCCAGGGCCGGGCCCGGCAGCACGGCGAGGGCGGCGGCGAGGGCGGCGGTCACGGCGACGGCGGCGGACGCGGCGGCGGGCGGCATGGGCAGGCGCATTCCCCCAGCCTGCCAGTACGTGCCGCGTGTCCGGCGTCACAGGAGTTTCTGTCGCGCGATCCGCGATGATGACCGGATGCGTTTCATGTTCGTCGGCGACTCCATGACCATCGGACGCGCCGGCGACTGCACCTGGCGCTACCGGATGTGGCAGCACCTCGGCTCGACCTTCGACGGCCCCCACCGGATCGTCGGTCCGCGCTGCGAGCTGTACGACACCGCCACCGATGCGCCCACCAGTCACGCGTACGCCGACCCGGGCTTCCCGGAGCACGCCCGCCGCCACCTGGCCGGCTGGGGCGAGGGCTGGCAGCACATGGCCCCCCTCATCGGCCCCGCGCTCGCCGCCACCGGTGCCGACGTGCTGCTGGTCTCCCTCGGGCTGATCGACCTCGGCTTCTACACCGACGCCGAGCAGACCGCCGCCAACGCCCGCCGGTTCGTCGCGGAGGCCCGCGCCGCCCGCCCCGGTGTCCGGATGGTCCTGCTGCCGGTCATCCCGAACAGCCGGGCCGAGGAGGACGCCCCCTTCGCGGCCGAGGTGGCCCGCTTCAACGAGCTCCTCGCGAAGGCCGTCGCCGACCTGACGACCGAGGCCTCGCCGATCCTGCTGGCCGCGCGCCCGGAGGCGTACGACATTCACCACGACACTTACGACGGCACTCACCCCAACGCCTCCGGCGAGCACCGGCTGGCGGGCGAGTTCGCGGCCGTCCTGCACCAGGCGTGGGGGATCGGCGGCCCCTACCGGCGGGAGCCGGGGCCGTAACACGCCCTTCACGGCGGGGTCTTGCTTCGAGCGCACTCGAAGCAGTTGGCTAGTGCACCATGAAGTACACGCAGCTCGGACGCACCGGCCTCAAGGTCAGCCGACTCGTTCTCGGCACCATGAACTTCGGCCCCCAGACCGGGGAGCCCGAAAGTCACTCGATCATGGACTCCGCCCTCGACGCGGGCATCAACTTCTTCGACACAGCCAATGTGTACGGGTGGGGCGAGAACAAGGGCCGCACCGAGGAGATCATCGGCACCTGGTTCGCCCAGGGCGGCGACCGCCGCGAGAAGACGGTCCTCGCCACCAAGGTGTACGGCTCCATGTACCGCGAGGCCGACACCTGGCCCAACTACGACCGTCTGTCGGCGCTGAACATCCGGCGGGCCGTCGACGCCAGCCTCAAGCGGCTCCAGACCGACTACATCGACGTCTACCAGTTCCACCACGTGGACCGGCTGACCCCCTTCGAGGAGATCTGGCAGGCCGTCGAGGTCCTGGTCCAGCAGGGCAAGATCCTCTACGCGGGCTCCTCCAACTTCCCCGGCTGGAAGATCGCCCAGGCCAACGAGACCGCGGCCCGCACCGGCCGGCTCGGCCTGGTCAGCGAGCAGTGCATCTACAACCTCGCCGAGCGCCGCGCCGAGATGGAGGTCATCCCGGCCGCCCAGGCGTACGGGCTCGGCGTCATCCCGTGGTCCCCGCTCCACGGGGGCCTGCTGGGCGGGGTCATCAAGAAGGAGGTCGAGGGCGGCCGCCGCGCCTCCGGCCGCTCGGCGGAGGCGCTGGCGAACACCGCCGTGAGGGCGCAGGTGCAGGCGTACGAGGACCTGCTGGACAAGCACGGCCTGGAGCCGGGCGAGGTCGGACTGGCCTGGCTGCTGACGCGTCCCGGGGTCACCGGTCCCATCGTCGGGCCGCGCACGCAGGAGCAGCTCGACTCGGCGCTGCGCGCGGTGGAGCTGGAGCTCCCGGAGGAGGTCCTGACGGGCCTGGACGAGATCTTCCCCGGTCCCGGGGCGTCGCCGGAGGCCTTCGCCTGGTAGGCGACCGGGGCTACTGGCCGACGGCAGCCGCCACGGCCACGACGACGAACATCAGCACGAGTACACCGGCCATCACACGGTTTCTGGTCTTGGGATCCACCCGTCGAGCCTAACGCGGCAGCCCCTGCATCGTGGACGCAGGGGCTGTGCCGTGCTCGGGTGGGCTGCCGGCCGTGGCGTGGGTCACGGGCCCGCCGCCCGTGGGGCGGCCGAGGCGACCACGGCGGCCCGGAGGATGCGGGTGTGAGAACACCGTGAGGCGGTCCGTCCCTGCAGGACGGGCCGCCTCACGGTGCTGCGTCGCACCGCGTACGCGCGCACGCGGTTCAGCCGCCCAGCGGCCAGGCCCCGACGGTCTCGTAGCGGGGCTGCTCGCCCGGCACCCCGCTGACGGGGAGGTTGCTGCGGACCAGGCTGAGCGTGCCGACCTGCCAGGGCGTGCCCTCGAAGTCCGCGAGGGCGTCCAGGTAGGGGCGCAGCGGGGTGGCGGTGCTGCGGTTGCGCGCCAGGGTGAGGTGTGCGGTGTACCGGTGGTGCTGGTCCATCGGTACGCCGGCCCGCCGGGCGGCGGCGTCGGCCCGTTCGGCGAGCATCCGCAGGGCGGGGAGATCGCCGGCGGCGCCGGCCCACAGGGCGCGTTCCCCGAAGTGGCCGCAGCCGTGCAGCCGCAGGGTGAAGGGGGCCGTGCGGTGGGCGGCCCGCTCCAGGCGGGTGTGCAGTTCGGGGAGCACCTCGTCCCGTACCTCGCCCATGAAGGCGAGGGTGAAGTGCCAGCCCGCCCGGCCGGTCCACGTCAGCCGGTCGTCGTGCACCGCGTCGACGGCCCGGGCCAGCTCGGTGACGGCCCCGTCCGGCGGGAGGACGGCTGCGAACAGTCTCATGCGGCGAGCGTAGCCGGGTGCGGTGCGCCGGCCGGGGCCTGCGCCTGCGGCTCCTCGTCCTTTGAGGGCCGCCGGTGCTCGATCGCGGCGGGGACGAAGGTCACGCCGTGCCGGTTCACGCTCAGCCGGAGGTTGCCGACCCGGGCGAGGACGACCGCGATCGCGACGGAGGCGGCCAGGGAGATCGCACCGCCCGCGGCCATGCCGATCCGCGCGCCGTAGGTGTCCGTGATCCAGCCCAGCAGCGGGGCGCCCAGCGGGGTGCCACCGGTGAAGACCATCATGAACAGGGCCATGACCCGGCCCCGCATCTCGGGGTCGGTCGCCATCTGCACGCTGGAGTTGGCGGTGACGTTGACCGTCAGGCCGAAGATCCCGATGGGCACGAGCAGGGCGGCGAACAGCCAGAAGCCGGGCGCGAAGGCGGTCACCAGGAGCAGGACCGAGAACAGCACGGCCGCGGCCACCAGCACCCGCAGCCGGGACTGTCCGCGCCGGGCGGCGAGCAGGGCGCCCGCCAGGGAGCCGACCGCGATCAGGGTGTTGAAGAGCCCGTAGGTGCCCGCGTCCCCGTGGAAGACGTCGCTGACGTAGGCGGAGAGCCAGATCGGGAAGTTGAACCCGAAGGTGCCGATGAAGCCGACGAGGGCGATGGGCCAGATCAGCTCCGGGCGGCCGGCGACGTAGCGCAGGCCTTCGCGCAGCTGTCCCTTGGCGCGGGGCCTGGGTTCGACCGGGTGCAGCTCGTGCGTGCGCATCATCAGCAGGCCGGCGACGGGCGCGGCGAAGGACAGTCCGTTCAGCAGGAAGGCCCAGCCGGAGCCGAAGGCGGTGATCAGTACACCGGCGATCGCCGGGCCGACCAGCCGCGCGGACTGGAAGTTGGCGGAGTTCAGGCTGACGGCGTTGGCCACCTGGTCCTTGCCGACCATCTCGGGGACGAAGGTCTGCCGCGCCGGGTTGTCGACGACCGTGACCAGGCCGAGGGCGAAGGCGGCGAGGTAGACGTGCCAGACCTGGACGTGTCCGGCCAGGGTGAGGGCGGCGAGAGCGATGCCGGTCAGGCCCATCGCGCTCTGGGTGGCGAGGAGCAGCGGCCGCTTGGGCAGCCGGTCGGCGAGTACGCCGCCGTAGAGGCCGAACATCAGCATCGGCAGGAACTGCAGGGCGATGGTGATGCCGACGGCGGAGGCGGAACCGGTCAGCGAGAGGACCAGCCAGTCCTGGGCGATGCGCTGCATCCAGGTGCCCGTGTTGGAGACGACCTGGCCGGTTGCGAAGAGCCGGTAGTTCCGGATCCTCAGCGAGCTGAACATGGAGCTCTTGCCCGCGGGTGCTGCGACGGCCTGGGCGGTCGCGGCGGTAGTGGGGGTGGATATGTGGCCGGGTGCGGAGTCTGCTCCGGTTCCCGTACTCAAAAGCGTTCGCCTCCTGGCGTCGTTCCTACAGGTGCGCGAGCTTCTCGAGGACGGGTGCGGCCGCGCGCAGCTTGGCCCATTCGTCCTCGGTCAGCCCGGCCGCGAGCCCGGCCAGGAAGGCGTTGCGCTTGCGGCGGCTCTCTTCGAGCATCGCTTCGGCCTCCTCCGTCTGGCGGACCACCTTCTGGCGGCGGTCGTCGGGGTGCGGTTCCAGCGTGACCAGTCCCTTGGCTTCCAGCAACGCGACGATGCGTGTCATCGACGGCGGCTGGACGTGCTCGCGCCGGGCGAGCTCACCGGGTGTGGCCTGGCCGCAGCGGGCGAGGGTGCCGAGGACCGACATCTCGGTCGGGCTCAGCGACTCGTCGACGCGCTGGTGCTTCAGGCGTCGCCCCAGCCGCATGACGGCGGAGCGGAGGTCGTTCACGGCGGCAGCATCGTCGCCATGGGAAAGGTCATGCATGTATTTAGAGTAACTCATTACTCTCGCTAAGGAACACCATTTTTCGCCTGCCCCCCGGGTCACTCATACGGGTGAGTCGGCGGCTGAAAGCGACACGCGTACGCGCCCTGTGCCCCGACTCTTTCGGCATGGGGACACATGTGCTGAGCATGCGCATAGACGGGGAGCTCCTCGACAGGCTCCGGATCCATGCCGCCAAACGCGGAATGAGCGTCCAGGACTACGTGGTCCGGACGCTCATTCGCGATGACTTCGACGAGCGCTTCAAGGCGGCCGTCGACGAGACAGAGAAGTTCTACGGGCTGACCTGAGCTACTGCGCGAGGCCCAGGGCGGGCATCGCGTAGTAGAAGACGAACACCGCCGACACCACGTACATGGCCACCGGGACCCCACGTCCGCGGCCGGTCGCCAGGCGCAGCGCGCAGAAGCTGATGAAGCCGATGCCGATGCCGTTGGTGATCGAGTAGGTGAACGGCATCATCACCATGGCCAGGAAGGCCGGGACGGCGATCGTGAAGTCGCTCCAGTCGATGTCCTTGACCGAGCCCGCCAGGATCAGGAAGCCGACCGCCACGAGCGCCGGGGTGGCCGCCTGCGACGGCACCATGGTGGCGAGCGGGGTGAGGAACAGCGCCACGGCGAAGAGGCCGCCCGTCACGACGTTCGCCAGACCCGTACGGGCGCCCTCGCCGACCCCGGCCGTGGACTCCACGAAGCAGGTGGTCGCGGAGGAGGAGGTGGCGCCGCCCGAGGCCACGGCCAGGCCGTCGACCAGCAGGACCCGGTTGATCCCGGGGAACTCGCCGGTCTTCCGGTCGATCAGCTTCGCCTCGTCGCCGACGCCGAGGATCGTGCCCATGGCGTCGAAGAAGCAGGACAGCAGCACGGTGAAGACGAACAGGATGCCGGTCAGCATCCCGACCTTGCCGAAGCCGCCGAACAGGCTGACCTCGCCGACGAGCCCGAAGTCGGGCGCGGCCACCGGGTTGCCCGGCCACTCGGGGACGGTGAGGCCCCAGCCCGAGTCGGGGACCTCCGCGACCAGCTGGACGACGACGGCGACCAGGGTCATGACCACGATGGAGATCAGGATCGCGCCCGGCGTCCTGCGGATCAGCAGCGCGAGGGTGAGCAGCACGCCGATCACGAAGATCAGGACGGGCCAGCCGTCCAGGTGACCGGTGGTGCCGAGCTGGAGCGGGACCGTGGTGTGCGCGGCGTCCGGGATGCGGGAGACGAAGCCGGCGTCGACCAGGCCGATCAGCATGATGAACAGGCCGATGCCGATGGCGATGCCCTTGCGCAGGCCGAGCGGGACGGCGCTCATGACCCGCTCGCGCAGGCCGGTGGCGACCAGCAGCATCACCACGAAGCCGGCCAGGACCACCATGCCCATGGCGTCGGGCCAGCTCATGCGCGGGGCGAGCTGGAGCGCGACGACCGTGTTCACGCCGAGGCCGGCGGCGAGCGCGATCGGGACATTGCCGATGACACCCATGAGGAGGGTGGTGAAGGCGGCCGTCAGCACGGTGGCCGTGACCAGCTGGCCGGCGTCGAGCTGGTGCCCGTACATGTCCTTCGCGCTGCCCAGGATGATCGGGTTGAGCACGATGATGTACGCCATGGCGAAGAAGGTCGCGAACCCGCCGCGGACCTCGCGGGCGACGGTCGAGCCGCGCTGGGAGATCTTGAAGTAGCGGTCCAGCCCCCCGGAGGGTTCCTTGGGGGAGGGCTCCGGGGTGGTGGCTGCGGGGGCGGGGGCCGGGGTGCTCATACGGTCCTCATTGGGTGATTCATACGAATAAAATGGGCCGCGCCCACACCGTTTCAGTATGAACACATGAACGAAAGGGCGTCCATCTCCGCGCGTAGATGGCGTTTCGCGCCGCCTAGACTTGCCGCATGGCGAAATGGACTGCGAAGCACGAGGCGCCCGAGCCCCTTGAGGGCCCTGTCGTCGCCACCGTCACAGGTGGCACGATCCTCTGGTTCGCCCTCTTCCTCGTCCAGCTGCCCTTCTACGGGTGGTTCGCCGACCGGGGCCAGCTGTGGTGGGTCTGGACCTGCGCGGCCGGCGGATTCCTCGGCCTGATCGGCATCTGGTACGTGCGGGGGCGGGACGCTGCCCTCAAGCGCCATGCCGCCGAGCGGGCGGCCGAGGCCGAGGCGGAGGCGGAGGCTGCCGGGCAGGCCGGGCAGGACGGGCAGGCCGGGCGGCCGGGCCCGCAGGTCTAGCGGGGACATCCCTGAATGTCCCCGTCCCATGGCGCTACCGAGGGACGATTCGGGTCATCCTGAAGTCGGATCTTCGGACTTCTCGGCGGGTGAAGCGTCACGAGCCCGCTTAACGTCGAAGGCATGACGCAGCGGGCTGGAACCGAATCCGACGGACCGGAGCCGGGTGGCGGGACGGCCGCCCCCGCCATCGACGCGGGAGCGGAGCTGGACCCCGTACACCCGGTGCGACCGCCCGCACCCCGCTTCAAGCCGGCCGGGCTCAGCACCGCCGAGGTCGCCGAGCGTGTCGCGCGGGGCGAGGTCAATGACGTTCCCGTCCGGAGCAGCCGCTCCACCACCGACATCGTCCGCGCCAACGTCTTCACCCGGTTCAACGCGATCATCGGCGTGCTCTGGGTGATCATGCTGATCGTCGCACCGATCCAGGACAGCCTCTTCGGCTTCGTGATCGTCGCGAACACCGGCATCGGCATCATCCAGGAGCTGCGCGCCAAGAAGACCCTCGACGGCCTCGCCGTCATCGGCGAGACAAAACCCAGCGTCCGCCGCGACGGCCGCACCGCCGAGATCTCCACCTCCGAGATCGTCCTCGGAGACGTCATCGAACTCGGCCCCGGCGACAAGGTCGTCGTCGACGGGGCCGTCGGCGAGGCCGACGGCCTGGAGATCGACGAGTCCCTGCTCACCGGCGAGGCCGACCCCGTCCTGAAGAAGCCCGGCGACCTGGTCATGTCCGGGTCCTTCGTCGTCGCCGGCGGCGGCGCCTTCACCGCCACCAAGGTCGGCCGCGAGGCCTACGCGGCCCAGCTGGCCGAAGAGGCCTCCCGCTTCACGCTCGTCCACTCCGAGCTGCGCTCCGGCATCTCCACCATCCTCAAATACGTCACCTGGATGATGATCCCGACCTCGATCGGCCTGATCATCAGCCAGCTGCTCGTCAAGGACAACAACCTCAAGGACTCCATCGCCCGCACCGTCGGCGGCATCGTCCCGATGATTCCCGAGGGGCTCGTCCTGCTGACCTCCGTGGCCTTCGCGATCGGCGTCATCCGGCTCGGCCGCCAGCAGTGCCTGGTCCAGGAACTGCCCGCCATCGAAGGCCTCGCCCGCGTCGACGTGGTCTGCCTCGACAAGACCGGCACCCTCACCGAGGGCGGCATGGACGTCACCGAGCTCCGCCCGCTCGGCGGCGCGGAGGCCTCGTACGTCAAGAAGGTGCTCGGCGCCCTCGGCGAGTCCGACCCCCGGCCCAACGCCAGCCTCCAGGCGATCATCGACGCCTACCCCGACAGCGCGGCCTGGCGCTGCACCGAGTCCCTGCCGTTCTCCTCCGCCCGCAAGTACAGCGGCGCCAGCTTCAGCGAGGGCGACGGAGAGAACAACACCTGGCTGCTCGGCGCCCCCGACGTGCTGCTCCCCGCCGGGGACCCGGCCCTCGACGAGATCAACGACCTCAACGAACAGGGACTGCGGGTCCTCCTGCTGGCCCGCTCCGCCCGCGAACTCGACGACGCGGCCGTCGCCAGCGGCGTACGGCCGACCGCCCTCGTCGTCCTGGAGCAGCGGCTGCGCCCCGACGCCGCCGACACCCTGCGCTACTTCGAGGACCAGGACGTCAAGGCGAAGGTCATCTCCGGCGACAACGCGGTCTCCGTCGGCGCGGTCGCCGGCAAGCTGGGGCTGCCGGGCGCCGAGAACACCGTGGACGCCCGGGGGCTGCCCACCGACCGGGCCGAGATGGCCGAGGTCCTCGACGAGAACTCCGTCTTCGGACGCGTGAGCCCGCAGCAGAAGCGGGACATGGTCGGCGCCCTCCAGTCCAAGGGCCACACGGTCGCCATGACGGGCGACGGCGTCAACGACGTGCTCGCCCTCAAGGACGCGGACATCGGCGTGAGCATGGGCTCCGGCTCGGAGGCGACGAAGGCGGTGGCCCAGATCGTCCTCCTCAACAACAGCTTCTCGACGCTGCCCTCGGTGGTCGCCGAAGGCCGCCGGGTCATCGGCAACATCACCCGCGTGGCCACGCTCTTCCTCACCAAGACGGTCTATTCGGTGCTGCTGGCCATCCTGGTGGTCTGCTCCCAGGTCGAGTACCCGTTCCTGCCGCGCCACCTGACGCTGCTGTCCACCCTCACCATCGGCATCCCGGCGTTCTTCCTGGCCCTGGCCCCGAACAAGGAACGCGCGAAACCGCACTTCGTGAAGCGGGTCATGAGGTACGCGATCCCCGGCGGCGTCATCGCGGCCGTCGCCACCTTCGTGTCGTACCTGATCGCCCGCCACCACTACACGGGCCAGGGCGCCCTCGAGGCCGAGTCCAGCGCGGCCACACTGACCCTGTTCCTGACCTCCATGTGGGTACTGGCGATCATCGCCCGGCCGTACACGTGGTGGCGGGTGGCTCTCGTCGGCGCGATGGGCGGGGCGTTCCTGATCGTCCTCGTCGTGCCCTGGCTGCAGGACTTCTTCCAGCTCAAGCTGGTGGGCGTGACGGTGCCGTGGATTGCGGTGGGCGTCGCGGTGGGCGCCGCGTTCCTGATCGAGTTCACCTTCAGGTGGGTCGACCGCAAATTCCCGGCGTAGCCCGGCCGGTGGCCCCCGCGGGGCCACCGGCCGGGCGGTCGCGCTAGTCGAACCAGCGGTCCCGGGCCAGTTCTGCCGTGCGGGACGGGTCCTCCAGGAGGGCGGCCACCTCGAAGCGGCGGGGCCACTGGCCCGCCGACCAGGCCAGGCCGGCCGCCACGCCCTCCAGGGTGGACGCGTGGAGCGTGCCGTCGGGGGTGCGGCGCCAGTCGAGCTCCGTGCCGCCCGCGACCAGTTCCTCGTGCTCGATGTACGTCGCCGGGGTGGACGGACCCAGCAGCAGGAGCACCGACTCCGGGACCTCGTGCTCCTCGCCGGGCGTGGTCACCTCCGCCGGGACCGTCTCCGAGAGGCGGCGGACCTGGAGCAGCTCCGCGAGGTCCGCCGCGCGCGACGGGGTGACCGGCAGCAGCGGCAGCCCGTCCGTGAGGGGCAGCAGGTCCGGGGCGTCCGCGATCACCGCTTCGGCCGCGTCGACCACGAGGACCTCGCCGTCCACCACCGCGCGCAGCTCGTCCGGCAGGGTGACCTGCTCGGGGTCCAGATCGGCCAGCGCGCCGTACAGGCCGTACAGCTGGCGGCCGGTGACCTCGCGCTCCGGGTCGGCGAGCCGGGCCAGCAGCTCGGCCGCGCCGCCGGGCTCGTCCAGCAGGGCCGCCACGGTGGTCCGTACGCCGAGTGCCCGCAGGACCTGCTCGTCCTCGAATCCCGTGGCGTCCGCCGAGGTGTACAGGCCCTCCAGCAGCGGGTCGCCGCCCGCCGCGCGCAGGCCCGCCGGGCGGCGGCCGTCGAGCACGGGGTGGTCGCGCAGCCACCACGCGGTGTACGGGCGCACGGACTGCGTGGTGCCGTCCGGCAGCAGGATCCGTACGGGCTGGGTCAGCGCGTCGCGCAGCGGCGGCTGCGCGAGCATGGCCAGGGCCTGCGGCCAGCAGTCGTCGTCGACCAGGTCGAGGTCCCGAACGGCGATCAGCTCGGTCGCCACCGGCGGGACCGGGGTGTCCGGCAGCTGGTCCAGGAGGTCCTCGCACCACACGTCCACCGCGTCCAGCAGCCCCGCGTCGTCGGGCTCGGCGAAGTCCCCCTCGCGCGGCTCCAGTTCGTCCGGGTCCAGGACCACGTCGGCGGCGCGGACCAGCTGGAAGGCGGCGAGCACCCCGCACGCGGTGAGCGGGCCGGCGCCCCACCGCTCGGCCAGGTCCGCGTCCACGTACGGGACCTCGTCCTCGCGGATCACGGAGGCCAGCGGGCTCCCTGGCAGCAGGAGTTCGCCCGCCGGAACCAGTTCCCCGTCCTCGTCCGGCAGGGCCAGCGCCCCGAGCCACGGTTCGTCGCCCGGCGCCAGGTCGGCGTCCCGGACCAGCCCCAGGACCACCTCGGCCAGCTCGTCGGCGTCCAGGGTGTCCGCGTCCTCGTCCCAGATCTCCCCCGCGTCGAGGGAGGCGGCGACGGCGGCCCGCACCTGCGGGGTCGTCAGGACCGCCCGCGCCGTGGCCGGGAGGGCTCCGAGCTTCTCCAGCAGCGGGTGCGCCGCGTCCGGGTGGGCCACCTTCAGCCCCAGCCGGGCCAGGCCCGCGGGCGTGTCCGCGCCGGGCAGCAGGATGTGCCGGGGGCCGATCGCGGTACGGCCGTCGGCGAGCGGCACGGGCAGCCCGGACAGCCGGTCGGGGTCCACCCCGGCGAGGCTGTCGTAGAGCCGGTGCCACCAGTCGGGGGTCCGCTCGATGCCCGCGATCCGCTCGATGGCGTCGCCCAGCGGCAGCCGGCCGACGCCCAGGGTGCGCAGCTCGGGGCGGCGCTCCAGGCCCGCCGGCAGCAGGGTCGGCAGGACCTCGGCGAGCACGCGTACGGTGTCGGCGCCCGCGCCCTCCACCACCTCGGCCTCGAAGGGGCGCAGGGCATTGCGCTCCTCCGCGTGCTCGGGCGGCGCGGCCGGTGCGAGGAAGGACGTACGGGGGAGGCGCTGCAGGACGGCGGCGCGCAGGGCCCCGTCCAGCTCGCCCTTGCCGAGCGGGCCGGGCACCAGGTCCACGAGGGCGGTGCTCACCGGGTCCCAGGAGCCGAGCAGTTCGGCGTACGCGTCGGCCGCGCGCTCCACGAGGAAGTCGGTCAGCGGGCCCGGCGCGGGGTGCCGGCGGGTGGTGTCCAGCGGCAGGGTCGCGATGAGCAGCGCCGGGATGCCCAGCGGCTCGTCGGTGGGGGTCGGCGCGTGCACGACGGGGGCCGTGGCGGGGTGTACCGGGGCGCCGTCGGCGTCGACAGGCACGGACCAGGACACCGCCCAGGCGGGCCGCAGCCGCTCCTCGACGGGCCGGTCGGCGAGCAGCGCCCGCTCGATGGGGCCGCCGTGGCGGACGGTGCGCCAGCGGTGGGTGACCGTGCCGGAGCCCGTGGTGTCCTCGATGACGGTGTACGCGCCCTCGTCGCGGCGCAGCAGTGTGCGCGTGCCGCCGGACGTACTGGTCGCCGGTGTCTCGACGACGATCTCGCACAGGCCGGGGAGGGTGAGCAGCAGGGCGTCGTCGATGCCTGCCAGCAGCCGCTCCACCAGGTCCTCGGCGGCGGCGTCGCGCAGCGGGAGGACCACGACGGTGTCGTAGCCCTCGGGGGCGGTGCCCTCGGCGGGCAGCGGGAGGCGCAGCAGCGGGACGTGCCCGTCGCGGCGGCGCAGTTCGTCGCCGAGGCCGGGGCTGCCGACGGAGGCGTCCCGGGCCAGCTCGCGGGCCTCGGCGAGGGACCAGCGGACGCCGCCGTGGCGGCCGAGCACCGCGGGTTCGTCGGAGACGGCCAGTACGGCCGCGAAGCCGACGCCGAAGCGGCCGACGCTGTCCCCGGAGGGCTCGCGCTTGGCGGAGGCGCGCAGGGTGCTCAGCGACTCCACGCCCGTCGCGTCCAGCGGGGCACCGGTGTTGGCGACGGCGAGCAGTGCGTGCCCGCCCTCGCTCCCGTGCAGGGTCAGGCGCAGCCGGCCGGGCACCTTGGCACGGGCCGCGGCGTCGGCGGCGTTCTGCGCCAGCTCCACGACGAGCCGGTCGCGGTAGCCGCCGAGCGCGAGGTCCTCCTCGGCGTTGGCGTCCTCGCGGAACCGGGCCGGGCCCGCACCCCACGCGTCGAGCACCCCGCGCCGCAACCGGGCCGTGCCGAAGGGGTCCACACCGCTCTGGGCCGCCGTCACTCGCACGCTCACGCCGCTGCCTCCAGGATTCGCCGCCGGACCCTGAAGGTACCGCGTGCGGGAGACCCCCCACGCCGTGGCCGTGAGGTGCGCGAACACGACGACGCCGGCTTCCGGAGCCGGTCGGGCCGGGGCGGCGCCCGGAAAACGCCTGAGCCCCCGGCGAACGCAGGTCACCGGGGGCTCAGGTCATACCGGACGGGTGGTGGTCAGAGCTTCTCGATCACGTGGTCGATGCAGGCGGTCAGCGCCTGCACGTCCGCCGGGTCGATCGCCGGGAACATCGCGATGCGCAGCTGGTTGCGGCCGAGCTTGCGGTACGGCTCGGTGTCCACGATGCCGTTGGCGCGCAGCACCTTGGCGACGGCCGCCGCGTCGATGTCGTCCGAGAAGTCGATCGTGCCGATGACGGAGGAGCGCTTGTCGGCGTCCACGACGAAGGGGGTCGCGTACTTCGACGCCTCCGCCCAGCCGTACAGGTTGCGCGCACTGGCCGCCGTACGGCCGGTGGTGAACTCCAGGCCGCCCTGGCTGTTCATCCACTGCAGCTGCTGGTCCAGCAGGAAGAGCGTGGACAGCGCCGGGGTGTTGTACGTCTGGTTCTTCAGCGAGTTGTCGATCGCCGTCGGCAGCGAGAAGAACTCGGGGATGTGCCGGCCGGAGGCGTGCACGCGGGCCGCGCGCTCCAGGGCAGCCGGGGAGAACGCCGCCAGCCACAGGCCGCCGTCCGAGGCGAAGGACTTCTGCGGGGCGAAGTAGTAGACGTCCGTCTCGGTGATGTCCACCGGCAGACCGCCGGCGCCCGAGGTCGCGTCCACCAGAACGAGGGACCCGGCGTCGGCGCCCGCGACGCGCTTGATCGGCGCCGCCACACCCGTCGAGGTCTCGTTGTGGGTGTACGCGTACACGTCCACGCCCGCCTCGGCCACCGGCTCCGGGTGCGTGCCCGGCTCCGAGGAGATCACGGACGGCGCGTCCAGCCACGGCGCGAGCTTCGCGGCCGTGGCGAACTTCGAGGAGAACTCGCCGAAGGTGAGGTGCTGGGACTTCTGCTCGATCAGACCGGCGGTCGCGATGTCCCAGAAGGCGGTGGAGCCGCCGTTGCCCAGGATCACCTCGTACCCCTCGGGGAGGGAGAAGAGGTCCCGGAGGCCCTGGCGCACCGAGCCGACCAGGTTCTTGACCGGGGCCTGGCGGTGCGAGGTTCCGAGCAGGGAGGTACCGGTGGCGGCGAGGGCGTCCAGCGCCTCGGTCCGCACCTTGGAGGGGCCCGCGCCGAAGCGTCCGTCGGCGGGCTTGATGTCAGCGGGAATCTGGATCTCAGCCACGAGCGGAGCGTATCGGGTCCCGGTCCACGATCCGGGAGCGCGTCCACCCGATGAGACGCATCACACCGGTGGGAGGGTGGGGTCGTGACGTCACCCGGTGAACTCGAACGGACATTGCGGGAGAACCTGCGCGGGGAAGTCGACTTCGGCGCCGCCGCACGGGCCCTGACCACCATGGACGCCTCCAACTACCGCCGCGTCCCGGTGGGAGTGGTGGCCCCGCGCGACGCCGAGGACGTGGCCGCCGCGCTCGCCGTGTGCGCCGCGGCCGGGGTTCCGGTCGTCCCCCGGGGCGGCGGGACCTCCATCGCCGGCCAGGCCACGGGGACGGGCGTGGTCCTCGACCTCACCCGGCACATGAACGCCCTGGTGTCGGTGGACCGGGCGGCCGGGACGGCCGTGGTCCAGCCGGGCCTGGTCCTCGACCGGCTGCGGGACGCGGTGCGCCCCCACGGGCTGACCTTCGGCCCCGACCCGTCCACGCACTCCCGCTGCACCCTCGGCGGCATGATCGGCAACAACGCGTGCGGGGCCCACTCGGTGGCCTGGGGCACCACCGCGGACAACGTGAGCGAGCTGACGGTCGCGGCGTACGCGGGCACCACCCACCGGATCGGCACCGGCTGGGACGGGGCCCCCGCAGGGCTGCGCGAGCTGGTCACCGCGCACCTCGGGCTGCTGCGCACCGGGATGCCGCCCGGCTTCTCGCGGCGGATCTCCGGCTACGGGGGCCTCGACGCGCTGCTGCCCGAGCACGGGGTGCAGCTCGCGCGGGCGTTCTGCGGGAGCGAGGGCACGCTCGGGGTGGTGACGGAGGCGGTGGTGCGCCTGGTGGAGACGCCGCCCGCACCGGTGCTCGCGGTGCTCGGGTACGCGGACGAGAGCGCGGCCGCGGACGCGGCGGCGGGGCTGCTGCCGCACGGGCCGCTGACGGTGGAGGGAATGGCGCAGGACCTGCTGGGGGGCGTGGCCGCGGACCTGCCGCGGGGCGGCGCCTGGCTGTTCGTGGAGATGCGGGACGAGGGGGCGGCGCGGGCTCTGCTGCGGGCGGCGGCGCCGGACGCGGCGGACTCCCTGCTGGTCACCGACCCGGCGGCGCAGCGGGCACTGTGGCGGATCCGCGAGGACGCGGCGGGCACGGCGACCCGGATGCCCGGGGGCACCTCGCGGACGGGGTCCGGGGGAGGGGGCATGGCCTGGCCGGGGTGGGAGGACTGCGCGGTGCCGCCGGTCCGGCTGGGCGCGTACCTGCGGGAATTCCGGGCCCTGCTGGCGGCGCACGGGCTGCGTGGATCCCCGTACGGCCACTTCGGCGAGGGCTGCGTGCACGTACGGATCGACTTCGACCTGGTGTCGGCGGCCGGGGTGGCCCGCTTCCGGGACTTCTCGGAGGAAGTGGCCGACCTGGTCGTCGCCCACGGCGGATCCCTGTCGGGGGAGCACGGGGACGGCCAGGCGCGGGCGGAACTGCTCCCGAAGATGTACGGGCCCGAGGTGGTCCGGCTCTTCGGCGCGTACAAGGACGTGTGGGACCCGGCGGGCGGGATGAACCCGGGGATGCTGGTCCGGCCCGACCGGCTGGACGAGAACCTCCGCTTCGCGGTGCTGCCCGCCACCTCCTTCGCGGGCGGGATCGCGCGGTGCGTCGGCGTCGCCAAGTGCCGTTCCACGGATACGGGCGGTGCGTCGGTGATGTGCCCCTCCTACCGGGTCACCGGCGAGGAACGGCACTCCACGCGCGGCCGGGCCCGGCTGCTGCACGAGATGCTCGCCGGGGACGTCGTACGGGACGGCTGGCGCTCGGCGGAGGTCGCCGAGGCGCTGGACCTGTGCCTGGGCTGCAAGGGGTGCCGCAGCGACTGCCCGGTGGGCGTGGACATGGCCGCGTACAAGGCGGAGTTCCTCGACCGGCACTGGGCGGGCAGGATCCGCCCGCTGTCCCACTACACGCTGGGCGGCCTGCCGGGATGGCTGCGCCTGATCGCCGGCCTGCGGGCGGCGGGGGCCGCGAACGCCCTGGCCCGGCGCGTCCCCGTGCCGGGGCTGGGCCGGGAGCGCGGCGGGCGCCTGCCGGAACTGGCGCGTGAGACGTTCACCCGGTGGTGGGGGCGGCGGCCGTCGGGCGGGCCGTCCCCGGAACCGGCGGGGCCGGGGCGGTCCGTCACCCTCTGGCCCGACACGTTCACGGAGTACCTGAACCCGGCGGCGGGCCGCGCGGCCGTGCAGGTGCTCCGGGCGGCCGGGCTCGGCGTCGGGCTGCCCGCCGGCCCGGTGTGCTGCGGCCTGACGTACGTGTCCACCGGCCGCCTCGGCCGCGCCCGCAGGGTCCTGCGCCGCACGCTGGACGTGCTGGGGGACGTGGACGCGCCGCTGGTGGTCCTGGAGCCGAGCTGCGCCGCGGCCCTGCGCGCCGACCTGCCCGCCCTGCTCCCCGACGACCCCCGCGCGGCCCGCCTCGCGGCGGCCGTACGGACCTTCGCCGAGACCCTGGAGGAGTACGCCCCGGCCTGGCGGCCGCCGCGGCTGGATCGGGCGGTGGTCGGCCAGACCCACTGCCACCAGCACGCGGTCCTCGGCGACGGCCCCGACCGGCGGCTGCGCGAGCGGGCCGGGCTGAGCGGCGGGCTCAGCGGCGGCTGCTGCGGTCTCGCGGGGAACTTCGGCTTCGAGCCGGGCCACCACGAGGTGTCGGTGGCCTGTGCGCAGGAGCAGCTGCTCCCGTCCCTGCGGGCGGCCCCGCCGGGCGCCCTGATCCAGGCCGACGGATTCTCCTGCCGTACGCAGATCGCGCAGCTGGGGGGCGGGGCCCGCGCCCGGCACCTGGCGGAACTCCTGGCGGAGGGGCTGGGCAGGGAACCGGAGGCGGGGCCGTGAGGCAGGAGGACCGTGAGGCAGCAGGACTGTAAGGCAGCAGGACTGTAAGGCAGGACATGCGGCGACACTCCTTACCAAGCCTTAGTCTGGATAAATGCCCGCACCTTCCTCTTCGTCCCCGACGGCCTCGCCGGCGGCCAACGCGTCGGCCCCGTCGCCCGCCCCGGGCGCCGGTTCCGGTTCCGGTCCCGCGTCCGGGTCCGGCCTCGGCCCCGTCGCGCTGGTCATCTCGGCCGGGGTCTCGGTGCAGTTCGGCGCCGCCCTCGCGGTCATGATCATGCCGAGGGCGGGCGCGGCGGGCGTGGTCACCCTCCGCCTCGCGGCCGCCGCGATCGTGCTGTTGCTCCTGTGCCGCCCGAAGGTGCGCGGCTACTCCCGTTCCGACTGGGGCACGGTGCTCGCGTTCGGCGTCGCCATGGCCGGGATGAACGGCCTCTTCTACCAGGCCATCGACCGGATCCCGCTCGGCCCGGCCGTCACCCTGGAGGTCCTCGGGCCGCTCGCGCTCTCCGTCATCGTCTCCCGGCGCCTGGTCAACGTCCTGTGGGCGGGCCTCGCGCTCGGCGGCGTGGTCCTGCTGTCCGGCCACGGCGGGGGCGGCCTCGGCTTCGGCTCCCTCGACCCGCTGGGCGCGGCCTACGCGCTCGGGGCGGGCGCGATGTGGGCTGCGTACATCGTGTACAGCGCGCGTACGGGCCGTCGTTTCCCGCAGGCGGACGGCCTGGCCCTGGCGATGGCGGTGGCCGCGGTCATCTCGCTGCCGCTGGGCATCGCCGGAGCCGGCTCGGACCTGCTGGTCCCGAGCACGATCGCGCTGGGCGTGGGCGTGGCCGTGCTGTCCTCCGTGCTTCCGTACACGCTGGAACTGCTGGCCCTGCGGCGGATGCCGGCCCCGACCTTCGCGATCCTGATGAGCCTGGAGCCGGCCATCGCCGCGACCGCAGGCTTCCTCGTCCTGAACCAGGCCATGTCCGCGCTGGACGCCCTGGCCATCGCCCTCGTGATCGCGGCCAGTATGGGCGCGGTCCGCTCGCAGATCCGGAAGCAGGCCGCCTGATGGACGTCGCCACCTACCTGACCACGGTCCCCGAGGCCCGCCGGGAGGCCCTGGTCCGCCTGCGGGAGCTGTGCGTGGCGGAACTGACGGGCTTCGAGGAGACCATCGCGTACGGGATGCCGGCGTACGTGCGGGAGGGCGAGAGCGTCGGCGAGATCGCCTGGGCGAACCAGAAGCAGTACATCTCCTTCTATCTGATGCGCACGGACGTCCGGGACGCCTTCACGGACCGCCTGGCCCCCCACGACATGGGCAAGGCCTGCCTCCGCTTCCGCAACCCCGCCACGGTGGACTTCGACCTGCTGCGCGACCTCCTGCGGGCGACGGCGAAGGCGGGCCCCGGGCAGGTCTGCTGAGGCACTCCCGCCGCGTGCGCGGCCGCCGACCGTTGACTAAGTTGGTACCACCCTAGGGAGAAACGGAGGACGGTCATGCCCGAGACGGCGCGACAGATCGCCGACGACTTGCGGGCGCGCATCGACTCCGGTGAGTTCGGTCCCGGCGCCCGGCTGCCCGGAGAGCCCGCGCTCGTCAAGCAGTACGGGGTGGCCAAGATGACCGCCGCGAACGCGCTGAAGCTCCTGGTCGCGGAGGGGGCGGCCCACGCGCGGCCCGGCTCCGGCACCTACGTCCGCGAGTTCAAGCCGATCCGCCGTGTGGCGACGCGGCGCCTGTCCCGGTCCCAGTGGTCCTCCGGCACCTCGATCTGGGCCGCGGACGTGAGCGACCGGGCGATGGGGGTCGTCGACATCGAGGTCTACGAGACGGAGCCGCCCGGCTGGGTGGCGGGCGCTCTGCGTCTGGACGACGGCGAGAGCGTCCTCGTGCGCAGCCGGCGGTACGTCGTCGAAGGCTCCCCGGTGCAGCAGGCGACCTCGTACCTCGCCGCCGGACTCGTCCGCCGGACCCCGATCGCCCGGCCCGATCCCGGCCCCGGCGGGGTGTACGCCCGGCTGGCGGACCTCGGCATGGCTCCCGTCGGCTTCACGGAGGAACTCCGCGCCCGGATGCCCAGTCCGGAGGAGACGGAGCTGCTCGCCCTCCTGCCGGCGACTCCCGTGGTCGAGATCTGCCGGACCGCGATGACGGCGGAGGGCAGACCGGTCGAGGTGAACCACATGCTCCTGGACGCGGGGTCGTATGTGATGCAGTACGACTTCAGCAGCTGACGCACCGGTGTGAGGGACGGGGCCCACTTCGGTGGGCCCTTTTCGCTGTCCTGCTTTCACTGGCCCGCCACTCCGCTTGATCTCCCTAGGGAGCTTCTGGTTCCCTGGGGACCTGCATCTCCCGTTCCCTCGCGAGGAGTGATCTGCTGTGCACCGGATTCCTGTGGACACCGTGGCGGTCCTGGTTGCGAAGACGCTCGTTCCCTACAACCTCAAGCCGCCCGACGGGGAGATCGAAGTGCTCCGGTCCGGCCTGGCCCGGCACGGCGAGCAGCTGCGCGGGGAGGTCGTCCGCCTGGGCAGGGCGGACGCGGCCGCCGCCGCCCTGGAGGACTGGCGCGCGCTGATCGGCAGCGGCCCGGAGAACTCTCCCCTGGGCGCCTGGAACCATGCCCGCGCACTGGCCCGCGCGGTGAAGGCCTTCCGGCACGTCATCGACAGCGGGCCGACCGAGCCGTGAGCGCTGCGCCCGCCGTGCACGCCGTGAGGGCCGTCCCCGCGGCGGCCCGCCCGGCCGGTCGCGGGAGACCGGCCGGGCGGGCGCGGGGACCGGCCGGGCGGGCGCCCGCGCACGGGCTCAGCCGAGCGGCAGGTCCAGGTACGACGGAGTGGCCTCGGGGGAGGTGAAGGCCAGCGTCGCGCGCGGCAGGTTGGCGTCGCCGTAGAACGGATCGCGGGCGTCGATCACCAGCATCAGCCGGTGGCCGCGCGGCACGTCGTACGCCGTCGCCTGCAGGTCCATGTCGGCGCTGATCAGGCTGTCGGGCGGGGAGTCGAGGTCGGTGAACGGGGCGTGCGTGATCAGGTGGGCCGTGCCGTCGGGCGCCGTGTCGAGGAGGTACGCGACGAAGGTGGAACCGGGGTTCGCCGCGCGGTACGTGACGCGCAGCCGCGGTATGCCGCGCAGCCGGGTGATCTCCCCGGCCGGGTCCGCGGTCCACACGGCGGCGACGGTGCGGTCGATGTCCTGGGTCCGGTAGACCTTCGGGCGGCCGGCGATCTCCGCGTAGCCGGACATGACGACCCGGTCGGCGACGGTCGCCGGGGTGTCCATCCCGCACAGCACGGTCGACGTCCAGCCGGCCTGCGGCTCCCCGCCGAGTTCCCCGTCGTCCGCCAGGTGCAGCCGTTCCACCTGTTCGGTGAGGGAGGGCCAGGTGGGCCGGGGTTCGAGGGTCTTGCTCCACATCACCTCGCCGAGCACCTGCCCCTCGGCGTCGATGCCGTTGTCGATGTCCCGCAGGTGGCGGTCGAACCAGCGGTGGGCATCCGTCCAGATCCGGTTGGGCAGGCCGAGCATGCCCGCCGTCTCCGGTCCGGAGTGGTCGCCGATCGAGACCGCGAGACGTTTCGGACCGGTCAGCTCGTTGAACATCTTCAGCATCTGGTTGGGCGGGAAGAGCGTCTCGTGCCAGGCGTGCGAGAACAGGACCGGCACCTGGCGGCGGTTGAGCTCCTTGATGTGGCTGAAGGGCGAGCGCGTCTCCGCCCAGCGCAGGGTGCCCTGGACGTCGCGGTCGGCGAGGACGTTGTCGAAGACGCTCTGCGTCTGCGGGCTCAGCCGCGCCTTCGCGGCCGCTTCGAGCAGGGCCCGTACGGCCGCGACGTGCCGGGTGGAGTTCTCGTAGAAGACCTCCCCGAGATCGCCCCAGGTGCTGAGCGCCACCACGGCGTCGACGCGGGTGTCGTGCGCGGCGACGAGCTGGCTGATGCCGGAGCCGTACGAGTCCCCGAGGAAGCCGGCCTTCGTCACGGGGCCGGTGCTGCGCTCGATCAGGTGGTCCAGGGCCCGGCTGCCGTCGGCGACGTCGAGCGGGCCCGCCACGTCGACCTGGCCCTCGGAGCCGGCGAAGCCGCGGGTGGAGTAGGCGAGGACGTTGTAGCCGCGGGCCGCGAAGAGGGAGGCCTGGACGGCGTACGGCAGCCAGCCCAGGCTCGACCACGGCGAGGGCATGACGATCGCGGGGCGGGGCTGGGTCCCGGTGTGCCGCCAGAGCGCGGCGTCGAGCAGGTCCCCGTCGGCGCCGGTCACCTTGCCGCGGGTGAACACGGCGACGGAGCGGACCTCGCCGACCTCGGCGGCGCGGGCGGGGGCGAGGCCGGTGACGTCGCCGCTCTCCAGGGCGGAGACGAAGGCGGTGAGGGCGGTCGCGTCGAGCTCGGGATACAGGGAGAAGGGGGTGCGGGCGGCTGGGGTCATCACGTCAGTCCATCCTCTTCGTCGTCGTCTTCGTCGTCTTCGTCTTCGTCGAGTGACACGAACGTGGTTGTCGTGCGTGGTGTGCGCTCGCCCGGGCCCGGAGCGGACGTTCAGTATCGACGGGACATCCGGTGACGTATCGCGAGTTTCCGGCTTACGGCCTGAATCGCCCCCGCCGTCCCGCGGGCCGCCGCGCGGGCCGCTGTGCGGCGCGACCTGCGGCCGACCGAGCCCGAGGGCAACTGCCCTTCCCGCGCACCGGTTTGGTGCGCGTGGCGGGAAGGCGCCGACCTACGAGAAAATCATGCAAGCGTGCTTGATTGTTTTGCCGGGTGCTGCCAGTGTTCCCCTCACGCCGAGAAGGGGAGCGCACCGTGCCCGATCCGTCCGCCGTCGACGCAGCCGTCGCCGTCTTCGCAGATCTGCGTGAGGAGGGCCGTGAACTGGACTCTCTGGTAGGGGAGTTGGCCGCCCCCGACTGGGCCCGGCCCACCCCCGCGCCCGGCTGGACCGTCGCCCACCAGATCGCCCACCTGCACTGGACCGACCGGGCCTCGCTGCTCTCCCTCACCGACGCCACCGGCTTCGGCGCCATGGTCGAGGAGGCCCTCAAGGCCCCCGACACCTTCGTCGACGAGGGCGCGCGGGAGGGCGCCGGGCTGGCGCCGGCCGAGCTGCTCGCCCGCTGGCGGGCCACGCGCGGCGCCCTCGACACGGCGCTCGCCGCGGCCTCGCCCGACACCCGATTCCCCTGGTACGGGCCGCCGATGAAGGCCGCCTCGATGGCCAGCGCCCGGCTGATGGAGACCTGGGCGCACGGCCAGGACGTCGCCGACGCACTCGGCGTGCGCCGCACCCCGACCGCGCGGCTGCGGCACGTGGCGCGGATCGGCGTACGGGCCCGCGACTACGCCTACGCCGTCCGCGGACTGCCCGCGCCCGCCGCGGAGTTCCGGGTGGAGCTGACGGCTCCCGACGGTCCGCAGGTGTGGACCTACGGCCCGCCGGACGCCCCGCAGCGGGTCACCGGCCCGGCGCTCGACTTCTGCCTGCTGGTCACCCGGCGCGCCCACCGCGCCGACCTGGACCTGACCGCGACCGGCCCCGACGCGGACCGCTGGCTCGACATCGCCCAGGCCTTCGCGGGCCCCGCGGGACCAGGCCGGGAACCGGGAGCCTCGCGGTGACCCGGCGCCCGCTCCTCATCGGCAACGCCTCGGGCTTCTACGGGGACCGCTTCGACGCCCTGCGCGAGATGCTGACCGGCGGCCCGCTGGACGTGGTGACCGGGGACTACCTGGCCGAGCTGACCATGCTGATCCTGGGCCGCGACCGCCTGAAGAACCCGGACCTCGGCTACGCCAAGACCTTCCTGCGCCAGCTGGAGGAGGGGCTCGGGCTCGCGCACGAGCGGGGCGTACGGATCGTCACGAACGCCGGCGGCCTCAACCCGGCCGGACTCGCCGACGCGGTACGGCAACTGGCGGCGAAGGCCGGCGTACCGGTACGGGTGGCCCACGTCGAGGGCGACGACCTCACCGCGCGTACGGACGGGGCACTGACGGCCAACGCCTATCTCGGCGGCGCCGGGATCGCGGCCTGCCTGAGCGCCGGCGCGGACGTCGTGGTGACCGGCCGGGTCACGGACGCGGCCCTGGTCAGCGGCCCGGCGGCCTGGTGGTTCGACTGGGCCCCGGACGACTACGACCGGCTCGCGGGAGCGGTGGCCGCGGGCCACGTCCTGGAGTGCGGCACCCAGGCCACCGGCGGCAACTACTCCTTCTTCGCCCGGCACGACGTCCGCCGCCCCGGCTTCCCGCTGGCGGAGATCTCCGGGGACGGCTCCGCGGTCATCACCAAGCACCCCGGCACGGGCGGAGCCGTCACCGCGGGCACCGTCACCGCCCAGCTCCTCTACGAGACCCAGGGCGTCCGCTACCTCGGCCCCGACGTGACCACCCGCCTGGACACCGTCCGGCTGACCGACGAGGGAGCCGACCGGGTACGCATCGACGGCGTCCGCGGAGAGGCCCCGCCGGCCGACCTCAAGGTGGGCGTCACACGGATCGGCGGCTGGCGCAACGAGGTCGTCTTCGTCCTGACCGGCCTGGACATCGAGGCGAAGGCGGACCTCGTCCGGTCCCAGCTGGCCGACGCGCTCGAGGGCGTGGCGGACGCCGCCTGGACCCTGTCGCGCACCGACCACGAGGACGCCGACACCCAGGAGACGGCCGCCGCCCTGCTGAGGCTCGTGGTCCGTGACCCGTCCCCCGACCGGGTGGGCCGCGCCCTGACCTCGACGGCGGTCGAACTGGCCCTCGGCAGCTATCCGGGCTTCCATGTCGGCTCCCCGCCCGGACCGGCCCAGCCCTACGGCGTCTTCACCTCGACCCTGATCCCGTCGGACCAGGTCCCGCACGTGGCGGTCCTCCCGGACGGCACCCGCGTACGAGTCCCGGCTCCACCCCCAACCCCTGCGGCGGAGCCGCATCCAGCCCCGCCGGCCCGGCCCCCCGCACCCCCAGTCCCCCCGGCGGAGCGTCCCGCACATCCAGCCCCGCCGGCGTTCGAGGCGCGGGGGTCCGGGGGCGGAACCCTCGACGGGGTCGGGGGCGCAGCCCCCGCCGGGTCCGGGGCGGAGCCCCGGGAGACCGTCCGCGCCCCCCTCGGGGCGCTGGCAGGGGCCCGCAGCGGCGACAAGGGCGGCGACGCCAACGTCGGGGTCTGGGCCGAGACCGACCCTGCCTGGGACTGGCTGCTCCACACCCTCACCGCCGAGGTGTTCCAGGAACTGCTCCCCGAGACCGCGCAGCACACCGTCACCCGCCACGAACTCCCGCACCTGCGCGCCCTGAACTTCACCGTCACCGGCATCCTCGGCGACGGCGTCGCCTCCGGCCACCGCTTCGACCCCCAGGCCAAGGCCCTCGGCGAATGGCTCCGCGCCCGCCACCTCGACATTCCCGTCGCACTCCTGCCGGCCCCGGAGGCCACCCCATGACCCGCCTCGGCACCACCGTCGACCCCCACGCTCCCGAGCACGCGCAGGCCCGTACCGCCGCGCTGGAGCGCCTCGCCGCCCTCGACTCCGAGCACGCCAAGGCCCTGGAGGGCGGCGGCGAGAAGTACACGGCCCGTCACCGGGCCCGCGGCAAGCTCCTGGCGCGCGAGCGCGTCGAGCTGCTCCTCGACCCGGACACCCCGTTCCTGGAGCTGTCCCCGCTCGCCGCCTGGGGCAGCGACTATCCCGTCGGCGCCTCCATGGTCACCGGCATCGGCACGGTCGAGGGCGTCGAGTGCCTGATCACCGCCAACGACCCCACCGTCCGCGGCGGAGCCTCCAACCCGTGGACGCTGAAGAAGGCACTGCGGGCCAATGAGATCGCCCGCCGGAACCGCCTCCCCGTCATCAGCCTCGTGGAGTCCGGCGGCGCCGACCTGCCCTCCCAGAAGGAGATCTTCATCCCGGGCGGCGCGATCTTCCGCGACATCACCCGGCTCTCGGCCGAGGGCATCCCGACCGTCGCGGTCGTCTTCGGCAACTCCACCGCCGGAGGCGCGTACGTCCCCGGCATGTCCGACCACACCGTCATGATCAAGGACCGTTCCAAGGTGTTCCTCGGCGGCCCGCCCCTGGTCAAGATGGCCACCGGCGAGGAGAGCGACGACGAGTCCCTCGGCGGCGCCGACATGCACGCCCGCACCTCCGGACTCGCCGACCACTACGCCCTCGACGAGTACGACGCGATCCGCCAGGCCCGCCGCATCGTCGCCCGGCTCAACCACCGCAAGCCGCACCAGGACCCGCCGAAGGCCGAGGAACCCCTCCACGACCCCGAGGAACTCCTCGGCATCGTCCCGCCCGACCTCAAGACCCCCTTCGACCCGCGCGAGGTCATCGCCCGGATCGTCGACGCCTCCGACTTCGACGAGTTCAAGCCCCTCTACGGCCCCAGCCTCGTCACCGGCTGGGCCACCCTGCACGGCTACCCGGTCGGCATCCTCGCCAACGCGCAGGGCGTGCTGTTCAGCGCCGAGTCCCAGAAGGCCGCCCAGTTCATCCAGCTCGCCAACCAGCGCGACATCCCCCTCCTCTTCCTCCACAACACCACCGGCTACATGGTCGGCAAGGAGTACGAGCAGGGCGGCATCATCAAGCACGGCTCGATGATGATCAACGCGGTCTCCAACTCCCGCGTCCCCCACCTCTCCGTCCTCATCGGCGCGAGCTACGGCGCCGGCCACTACGGCATGTGCGGCCGCGCCTACGAGCCCCGCTTCCTCTTCGCCTGGCCCAGTGCCAAGTCCGCCGTCATGGGACCCCAGCAACTGGCCGGCGTGCTCTCCATCGTCTCCCGCCAGTCCGCCGCCGCGAAGGGACTCCCGTACGACGAGGAGGCCGACGCCGGGATGCGCGCCTTCGTCGAAGCGCAGATCGAGTCCGAGTCCCTGCCCATGTTCCTGTCCGGGCGGCTGTACGACGACGGGGTCATCGACCCGCGCGCCACCCGTACCGTCCTCGGCCTGTGCCTCTCGGCCGTCCACAACGCTCCCGTCGAGGGCGCCCGTGGCGGCTTCGGCGTCTTCCGGATGTGAGCCCGCACATGACGAACCTGACCTCCCTCCTCGTCGCCAACCGCGGCGAGATCGCCGTCCGGATCTTCCGCACCGCCCGCGCCCTGGGCCTGGCCACCGTCGCCGTCCACTCCGACCCGGACGCCGACGCCCTGCACGTCCGCGAAGCCGACGCGGCCGTACGGCTGCCCGGCGCCGCCCCCGCCGACACCTACCTGCGCGGCGACCTGGTCATCAAGGCCGCCCTCGCCGCGGGCGCCGACGCCGTCCACCCCGGCTACGGCTTCCTCTCCGAGAACGCCGGCTTCGCCCGCGAGGTCCTCGCCGCCGGCCTGACCTGGATCGGCCCGCCCCCCGAGGCCATCGAGGCCATGGCATCCAAGACCCGGGCCAAGGACCTGATGCGCGCCGCCGGAGTGCCGCTCCTCGACCCCGTCGACCCGGCCACCGCCACCCCCGCCGACCTGCCCCTGCTCCTCAAGGCCGCGGCCGGGGGCGGCGGCCGCGGAATGCGCGTGGTCCGCGACCTCGACCAGCTCAAGGAGGCCCTCGACGCGGCCTCCGCCGAGGCCCGCTCGGCCTTCGGCGACGGAGAGGTCTTCGCCGAGCCCTACGTGGAGCGCGGCCGCCACGTCGAGGTGCAGATCCTCGCCGACGCCCACGGCACCGTCTGGGCGCTGGGCACCCGCGACTGCTCCCTCCAGCGGCGCCACCAGAAGGTCATCGAGGAAGCCCCCGCACCGGGCCTCCCCGAGGGCCTGCGCACGACCCTCCACGCCGCCGCCGTGGCCGCCGCCCGCGCCGTCTCCTACCGGGGCGCGGGCACGGTCGAGTTCCTCGTCACCGCCGACGGACGCCCGTACTTCCTGGAGATGAACACCCGACTCCAGGTCGAACACCCCGTCACCGAAGCCGTCTTCGGCCTCGACCTCGTCGCCCTCCAGCTGCGCGTCGCCGAAGGCGCCGCCCTGCCCCTGTCGCCCCCGGAACCCACCGGACACGCCGTCGAGGCCCGCCTCTACGCCGAGGACCCCGCCCAGGACTGGCGCCCGCAGACCGGCGCCCTGCACACCCTCGCCATCCCCGGCGAGGTCCGCGTCGACACCGGCTTCACCGACGGGGACACCGTCGGCATCCACTACGACCCCATGCTCGCCAAGGTCGTCGCCCACGCCCCGACCCGCGCCGAGGCCGTCCGGGCCCTCGCCCACGCCCTCGCCGGAGCCCGCATCCACGGGCTCACCACCAACCGCGAGCTCCTCGTACGGTCCCTGCGGCACCCGGAGTTCGCCGCCGGGCAGCTCGACACCGGCTTCTACGAACGCCACCTCGACACCCTCACCGACGGCGCCCCGGACGCCACCGCGGCCGCCCTCGCCGCCGCCCTCGCCGAAGCCGCCCCCGCCCCGGACGCCCCCCTCGCCGCCCGCCTCGGCGGCTGGCGCAACGTCCGCTCCCAGCCGCAGACCCGCCGCTACACCACGGCCGGCACCGAGTACGAGGTCCAGTACCACCCGGTGAACCACCCCGGAATCCGGGTCCTGGCCGCGACCCCCGCCCTCGTCACCCTCGAAATCGAGGGCATCCGACGGGCGTTCCACGTGAAACTCAAATCGAACGAGATCTACGTGGACTCCGCCCTCGGCGCCCACACCTTCACCCGCGTCCCCCGCTTCCCGGACCCCCAGGACCGCACGGAACCGGGCTCGCTGCTCGCCCCCATGCCCGGCACCGTCGTCCGCGTCGCCGAGGGCCTCGCTCCCGGCAGCCCCGTCACCGCAGGCCAGCCCCTGCTCTGGCTGGAGGCCATGAAGATGGAGCACCGCATCCTCGCTCCCGCCTCCGGCACGCTCACCGCGCTCCACGTCGCCACCGGCCAACAGGTGGAATTCGGCGCCTTGCTCGCCGTAGTCCAGGAGGAATCGCTGTCATGAGCCCCGCCACCAGCACCGAAGAGCACAAGGACCTGCGCTCCGCCGTCGCCGCCCTCGGGAAGCGCTACGGCCGCGAGTACCTCGCCCGCGTCGCCCGCGAGGGCGGCCACCCCGACGAGCTGTGGGCCGACGCCGCGAAGCTCGGCTACCTCGGGGTCAACCTCCCCGAGGAGTACGGCGGCGGAGGCGGCGGCATCGCCGAACTCTCCATCGTCCTCGAAGAACTGGGCGCCGCCGGCTGTCCGCTCCTCATGATGGTCGTCTCGCCCGCCATCTGCGGCACGGTCATCGCCCGCTTCGGCACGGAGGAGCAGAAGCAGACCTGGCTGCCCGGCCTCGCGGACGGCAGCCGCACCATGGCCTTCGGCATCACCGAACCCGACGCCGGATCCAACTCCCACCGGATCACCACCACGGCCCGCCGCGACGGCGACGACTGGATCCTCACCGGCCGCAAGGTCTTCATCTCCGGCGTCGACATCGCCGACGCCACCCTCATCGTCGGCCGCACCGAGGACGCCCGTACCGGCAGCCTCAAGCCGTGCCTGTTCATCGTCCCCCGCGACGCCCCCGGCTTCTCCCGCTCCGTCATCGAGATGGAACTCCAGGCGGCGGAGAAGCAGTTCGAACTGACCCTGGACGAGGTGCGCCTGCCCTCCTCCGCCCTGGTGGGCGACGAGGACGCGGGTCTGCTCCAGCTGTTCGCCGGACTCAACCCCGAACGGATCATGACCGCCGCCTTCGCCATCGGGATGGGCCGCCACGCCCTCGCCAAGGCCGTCGACTACGCGAAGACCCGCCAGGTGTGGAAGGAGCCCATCGGCGCGCACCAGGCCGTGGCCCACCCGCTGGCCCAGGCGCACATCGAACTGGAACTGGCCCGCCTGATGATGCAGAGGGCCGCCCAGCTGTACGACGCGGGCGACGACATGGGGGCGGGCGAGGCGGCGAACATGGCCAAGTACGCGGCGGGGGAGGCGTGCGTACGGGCGGTGGACCAGTCGGTCCACACCCTCGGCGGCAACGGCCTCACCCGCGAATACGGCCTGGCCGCCCTGATCACCGCCTCCCGCGTGGCCCGCATCGCCCCCGTCAGCCGCGAGATGATCCTCAACTTCATCTCCCACCAAACCCTGGGCCTCCCCAAGTCCTACTGACCCCCTGCGGAGTGCCCTGCGGGCGGCTCGGCGGTGTGCGGCTCGGGCCGCCCTTGCCTCGGGCCGCGCCTCAATCGCCGGCGGGGCTGGGGTGTGCGGGTTTGTCGGCTGGCACGGTCGGAGTCCTGCCGTGGGGTGGGGACACGCAGGAGGGTCCCCGGAGGACGAGCGCGCGACCGCGGCCGCCTGGCCGTGACGGGCCCGCGTGCGCCGAGCCGAGGAGACTCTCGTGCGGGGCACCGCCCCACACCACCCAGCCCCGCCGGCGCTTGAGGCGCGGCCCGAGGCGGGACGCGGCCGCGCCGCACACCGCCGAGCCCGCCCGCAGGGCACCGGCCGAGGAGACTCTCGTGCGGGGCACCGCCCCACACCACCGAGCCCCGCCGGCGCTTGAGGCGCGGCCCGAGGCAGCACGCGGCCGCGCCGCACACGGCCGAGCCCGCCCGCAGGGCAGAGGCGCCCCCCCGGGCCGGGACAGCCCGCGCCGCACACGGTCGCCCACCCCGGGAGGGGACGGGCAGGCCACCCGGCAGGGGTGGCCCACGCCGCAGACCACCGCGCACGTACTCTCCCCGGAGGACCCGAACCAGGGCCGCCGGGGACAACCCCACCCGCACACCGCTCCGGAGGAGACATGGCCCCACTCGTGCACGCCGCCCAGGCGACCGGCATTGCCACGCTCACCCTGGACTCCCCGGCCAACCGCAACGCCCTCTCCGCCGCCCTCGTCACCGAGCTCCGCGCCGCCCTCGCCGCGGCGGCGGCGGACGGAGCCGTCCGGGCCGTCGTCCTCACCCACACCGGCAGTACCTTCTGCGCCGGGGCAGACCTCAAGTCGCCCTGCGATCCCGCCGACTTCGTGGCCCTGCTCCGCGAGACCGCCGAGCTGCCCAAGCCCGTCGTCGCCCGCGTCACCGGCCATGTCCGGGCCGGCGGCCTCGGCCTGCTCGGCGCCTGCGACATCGCCGCCGCCGGACCGAAGTCCTCGTACGCCTTCACCGAGACCCACCTGGGCCTCGCCCCTGCCGTGATCTCCATGCCCCTGCTGCCGCGCCTCGACCCCCGCGCCGCCGCCCGCTACTTCCTCACCGCCGAGGCCTTCGACGCGGCCGAGGCCGCCCGGATCGGCCTGCTCACCCTGCACGCCGAGGACGTGGACGCCGCGCTGGAGCCCGTACTCGCCGGCCTGCGCAAGGCCTCCCCGCAAGGTCTGGCCGCGACCAAGGCGCTGACGGCGGCCGCCGTACGGGAGGCACTCACCCGCGACGGCTCCCGTCTCACCGAGCTGTCCGCGGGACTCTTCGCCTCCGCCGAGGCCCGCGAGGGCATCACGGCCCGCTTCGAGCGCCGGGACCCGTCATGGGCACTGTGACCGGGTCCGGCCCCAAGCAGGCGCGCAGCCGCGTCACCCGCCGCCACCTCCTGGAGGCGGCCGTGTCCTGCCTGGCGGAGCACGGCTGGGCCGGTTCCACCGTCGCGGTCGTCGCCGAACGGGCAGGGGTCTCGCGCGGAGCGGCCCAGCACCACTTCCCGACCCGCGAGGACCTGTTCACCGCGGCCGTCGCCTACGTCGCCGAGGAGCGGTCCACGGCCCTGCGCGAGCTCTTCCACGCCGGTCCGGCCGCCCGCCCGGCCGTGGTGGAGGCGCTCGTGGACATGTACACGGGCGCACTGTTCCGGGCCGCGCTCCAGCTGTGGGTGGCCGCCTCCAACGAGGAGCAGCTGCGTCCGCAGGTCACCGAGCTGGAGGCGCGGGTCGGCCGCGAGACCCACCGCATCGCCGTCGAGCTGCTGGGTGCGGACGAGTCGGTGCCGGGCGTACGGGAGACCGTGCAGGGCCTGCTGGACATGGCCCGGGGCCTGGGCCTGGCCAATGTCCTGACCGACGACACGGCCCGCCGGTCCCGTGTGGTGGCCCAGTGGACCCGCATCCTCGACGCGTCTCTGGGCTGAACCGGCGGGAACGCGACGGGCGCCGTACCCCGGCACAGGGGTACGGCGCCCGGCACTACTGCGTACTACGCGGTCTCGGCGATGTCCGCGTAGCCCTCGATCTCCTGCGGGTTGCGCCGCCCCGGCCCGGTGTAGCGGGCCGACGGCCGCACCAGGCGGCCGGTGCGCTTCTGCTCCAGGATGTGCGCCGACCAGCCGGCGGTGCGGGCGCAGCTGAACATGGAGGTGAACATGTGCGCGGGGACCTCGGCGAAGTCCAGCATGATCGCCGCCCAGAACTCCACGTTGGTGGCGAGCACCCGGTCGGGACGGCGCGCGTGCAGTTCCTCCAGCGCGGCCTTCTCCAGCGCGGCGGCGACCTCGTAGCGCGGCGCGTCCAGCTCCTTGGCCGTGCGCCGCAGCACCCTGGCGCGCGGGTCCTCGGCGCGGTAGACGCGGTGCCCGAAGCCCATCAGCCGCTCGCCCTTGTCCAGGGCCTTCTTCACGTAGGCCACGGCGTCGCCGGTGCGCTCGATCTCCTCGATCATGCCGAGCACGCGGGAGGGCGCCCCGCCGTGCAGCGGCCCCGACATGGCGCCGACCGCGCCGGACAGCGCGGCGGCGACGTCCGCGCCGGTCGAGGCGATGACGCGCGCGGTGAAGGTGGAGGCGTTCATGCCGTGCTCGGCGGCGGAGGTCCAGTAGGCGTCGACGGCCTTGACGTGCCGCGGGTCCGGCTCGCCCCGCCAGCGGATCATGAACCGCTCGACGACGGACTCGGCCTTGTCGATCTCCCGCTGCGGCACCATGGGCAGGCCCTGGCCGCGGGCGGACTGGGCGACGTACGACAGTGCCATCACGGCCGCGCGCGCGAGGTCGTCACGGGCGGTCTGCGCGTCGATGTCCAGCAGCGGTTTCAGACCCCACACGGGGGCGAGCATCGCGAGCGCGGACTGGACGTCGACGCGGATGTCACCGGAGTGGACCGGAATGGGGAAGGGCTCGGCGGCCGGCAGGCCGGGGTTGAAAGCACCGTCGACCAGCAGGCCCCAGACGTTCCCGAAGGAGACGTGGCCGACGAGGTCTTCGATGTCGACGCCCCGGTAGCGGAGCGATCCGCCTTCCTTGTCGGGCTCGGCGATCTCCGTCTCGAACGCGACGACCCCTTCGAGCCCGGGTACGAAGTCGGACATCAGGCGGCTCCTCAGATAGTGCGAACACGCGCGGCTCCCGGCGTGACTCGCGGTCCGGCGCGGTCATCCCCGTTGATGCCCGGCACGGCCGTTGGTCACCCGCTCGGGGACCTTCGGACCGGCCCCAAGATTTTGGCCGCTCCACCCCGACTGCGGAAGCGTGACATACGGCACACCGTCACAGGTCCGGCTGCGGCAGGATGGCCAGCGTGACCGATCAGGACATTGACCCCGCCGTGATGCGCAAGCAGTACCGCTCGGAGATCGTCGACGAGGGGACTCTCGCCGAGAACCCGATGGACCAGTTCGCCCTCTGGTTCCAGCAGGCCGCCGACTCGCACCTCTTCGAACCGAACGCCATGGTCGTATCGACGGCCACTCCCGACGGACGTCCCAGCTCGCGGACGGTACTGCTGAAGCAGTTCGACGGCCGGGGCTTCGTCTTCTTCACCAACTACGCCTCCCGCAAGGGCCGCGAGCTGGCCGAGAACCCGCACGTCGGGCTGCTCTTCCCCTGGCACCCCATCGCCCGTCAGGTGATCGTCACCGGTACGGCGGCCCGGATCGGCCGCGACGAGACGGCCGCGTACTTCCGCTCGCGCCCGCACGGCTCCCAGCTGGGCGCCTGGGCGAGCGAGCAGTCCAGCGTGATCGGGTCCCGTGCGGAGCTGGACCGCCGCTACGCCGAGCTGGAGGCCCGCTACCCGGAGGGCGAGCAGGTGCCGGTCCCGCCGGAGTGGGGCGGCCTGCGCGTGGTCCCGGAATCGGTGGAGTTCTGGCAGGGCCACGAGAACCGCCTGCACGACCGTCTGCGCTACGTCCGGGATGGGGACGAGTGGCGCGTGGAGCGGCTCTGCCCGTAGGGGGTGTCCTGCCGATCACGCCGGGCCCCCGGCAGCGCCGCGCCGGGCGGGACGGCGGCCGCCCGGGCGTGTTCACCCGCCGCGGTGGCGGCGAACGCAGGCGACCCGCGGGCTCGGGTCTCTCCCCTGCAGTGGGAGAGGCCGGCCGGACGTACCGGCGAGCCCGCGGGTCGGGTGACTGCTGTGGTTTGGCGCCTGGCGATCCCGCCGGGCACCGCACTGGGTGCGTGCGACGACGGGCGCTTAGCCCGCAGCCACCTCACGCGTCCGGTTTCCGTACATTTCGGGAACCACCTCCCTTCTCGTGTACGGCCGAGCCTAGGCACACGCCGCCCGGGCCACAACCTTTTATTTTCGCGTTCCGGCGCGGGCGGGGATGTTCCCGGCGCGGACCCGGGAGCCGGGATCCGGGCGTCCCCCGCACCTTTCTCGCCCCCAATCCGCGGAAATAGGTGTGGGCTGGGTCACGTTCCAGTTGAATGATCTGACGTGCCGCACACGCGAACACCTGCAGGGGGTGCCAGGTGAGTGCTTACGGACGTGGTGAGACCGCCGACGATCTGCTCGCCGCGCTGCTGGACGGGATGGACGCCGCCCTGTGCGCGTTCGACTCCGACGGGGTGATCACCCACTGGAACCGTGAGGCCGAGCGGATCCTGGGCTGGACCGCCACCGAGGCCGTGGGACGCAAGGGCTTCGAGGGATGGGCGGTGCGGGCCGCCGACGCGCACGACGTCCAGGACCGGCTGATGGCCGCCCAGCATCTGCCCGGCCGGCAGGTGCACGAGTTCGCGCTGCTGACCAAGGACGGCGGGCGCGTCCTCGTACGGACCCAGTCCGCCGGAGTGCCGGGCTCGGACGGCAAACCCGCCGGCGTGTACTGCGCCTTCAGCGAGGTGCACGCGCAGATCGACCTCGAACGCTCCATCGCGCTGAGCGAGGCCCTGATGGAGGACGCCTCGTGGGGCGTCGTCCTGGTCGACGTCGACCTGCGGCCCGCCGTGGTCAACGCACACGCCGCACGCGCCTTCGGGACCGGCCGCACCGCCCTGCTCGGCCGCCCCCTCGGGGAACTGCTGACCCAGGGCGTCGAGGAGCTGGAGGGCGCACTCCAGCACGTGCTCGCCGAGGGCGCCCCGCCCGCGCCGGTGGAGCTGTGGGTCTCGGTGCGCACGCCCGAGGGGGTGCGGCGCAGGTGCTGGCGGTGCGGGTTCCTGCGGCTGGCCTCGCCGCTCGCGGAGGAGCCTGTACCCCTGGGCGTCGGCTGGCTGTTCCAGGACGTCACCGAGGCCCGTCAGGAGCAGCTGGACACCGCGCAGCTCAGGTTCCGCTCGCACCAGCTCCACCGGGCCGGGCGGGCCGCCGCCGAGTGCGAGGACCCGGCCGAGGCCGCTGCCGTACGCCTGGACTTCGCCCTCGCCGGCTTTGCCGAGCAGGCGCTGCTCGACGTACTGGACCCCACGGCCGACCCCGAGCGGCAGAGGCTCGTACGGTCCGCCGCGTCACCGCCGGTGCTGCCGGGCCCCGGGTCGATCCCCGTGCGGTACGTGGCCGGGCATCCGGCGCTGCAGGCGCTGGACCGGATCGGCTCGGTGCGCAGCAGCGCCCCCCGCGGGGAGGCGGACGCCCAGTGGGCGCAGGCCCGGCAATGGCCCGAGGGCTCGGCGCACGCGCTGTGCACGGTGCTGCGGAGCCGGGGGCGGACCCTGGGGGCGCTGACGTTCCTGCGCGGGCCCTCGCGGGTGGCCTTCGAGCGCGCGGACGCGGCGTACGCGGAGGAGGTCGCGGCCCGGGTCGCGGCCGACCTGGACCTGGCGGCGGGCCGCGACGACCCCGGCCCGGACGAGCACTAGTGGGCGCGGGCCGGGGCGGGCGGGCCGGGGCGGGAGGGGGCTCAGTGGCGGAAGAAGATCCGGTCGCCGTACTCCTGCATCACGCGGCCGTTCCACTCGTGGCCGCCGTCGACGTTGCCCGAGCGCAGCAGCGGGGGTTCCACCCCGCGGCCGGCGAGCTCGCCGGCCGCGGCCGCCATGACCGCCTGCATGATCGCGCTGGTCACGACGGTGGAGGCGGGAGCGAAGGGCGCGTCGATGCCGTCGATGCTCAGCTCGGCGTCGCCGATCGCGATCTTGCTGTCGAGGACGACGTCGCAGTGGTCCTTGAGGAAGGTGCCGGAGACGTGCCGCGACTTGGTCCCGGTCGCGTACGCCACCGAGGTCACACCGATGACCTTGAGGCCGATGGCGCGGGCGTTCATCGCCATCTCGACGGGCAGGGCGTTGCGCCCGGAGAGGGAGATGATCACGAGGACGTCGCCGTCGGAGGCGGGGCTGCTGTCCAGGACGGCGCCGGCCAGGCCGTCGACCCGCTCCAGGGCGCTGCCGAGGGTCGCCGGCATGACGTCGATGCCGGCGGTGCCGGGGACGGCGAGGAAGTTCATCAGGGCGAGGCCGCCGGCCCGGTAGACCACGTCCTGGGCGGGCAGCGAGGAGTGGCCGGCGCCGAAGGCGAAGAGCCGGTTGCCGGTGGCGACCGCGTCGGCGATGAGGGTGCCGGCCTCGGCGATGTGCGGGGCCTCCTCGTCCCGTACCCGCTCCAGCAGACCGATGGCGGCATCGAAGAACTGACCGGCCAGCTTGCTCTCGCTCATACGCCGAGGGCCCTTCCAGGGGTGGGGGAGCGTCCGTGTCCGCCGCTCACCGTGCGGTCTGGACCAAGGGCGTGTCAATACGAACGTCAATCCCGGTCCGAAAGGTCTGGTCGCGGGCCCGGGCGAGGCCGGGCGATCTTGTCGCGGATGTCCGGGAGATGTCCGGGAGCGCTCTTGACCCCCGGTACGGGACGGTTGTCGGCCCGATGCGTCAGAATTGGGGGCAGGGCCAGCGCACGCAATCCGAGGGGCACGAATGTCCGGACTGATCGATACCACGGAGATGTATCTCCGCACCATCCTCGAGCTGGAAGAGGAAGGCGTGGTCCCCATGCGCGCCCGTATCGCCGAGCGGCTCGACCAGAGCGGCCCGACGGTGAGCCAGACAGTGGCGCGCATGGAGCGGGACGGCCTGGTGGCCGTCGCCAGCGACCGGCACCTCGAGCTGACGGAGGAGGGGCGCCGACTGGCCACGCGTGTCATGCGCAAGCACCGGCTCGCGGAGTGCCTGCTCGTCGATGTCATCGGCCTGGAGTGGGAGCAGGTGCACGCGGAGGCCTGTCGCTGGGAGCACGTGATGAGCGAGGCGGTGGAGCGGCGGGTGCTGGAGCTCCTGCGTCACCCGACCGAGTCGCCGTACGGGAACCCGATCCCGGGTCTGGAGGAGCTGGGTGAGAAGGCCGAGGCGGACCCGTTCCTCGAGGACGGAATGGTCAGCCTGTCGGAGCTCGACCCGGGCACCGAGGGCAAGACCGTGGTCGTCCGCCGGATCGGCGAGCCGATCCAGACGGACGCCCAGCTGATGTATACGCTCCGGCGGGCGGGCGTACAGCCCGGCTCGGTGGTGAGCGTGACCGAATCCCCGGGCGGCGTACTCGTCGGCAGTGGCGGCGAGGCCGCCGAGCTGGACGTGGAGGTCGCCTCTCACGTGTTCGTCGCGAAGCGCTGAGCTCGGTGCGCCGGCCTTGGTGCCGGCGCGGATCCGTCCGGTGGACTCGTCCGCTCGGGCCGGGACCCGAAGGGTCCTGACCCGTACGGACGATCAGTTTGTGGTGCGGGCGGTCCCGGCGCCTTTCGGCGCCGGGACCGATCCTCCCCTTGTGACCTGGAGCCCCGAGCTCTCAAGGTCGTCCCCTCGGACCGTCTTCCCCGAGCGGCCCGCCTCCCTGTTGAAAGGATCTCCATCGGCAGCGGCGGCCAATCCTTGAGCAAGGTCACTCGAAAGAGCGGTGTTGTGGGCGAGAAACCCGTTTTCGAATACGGGTTCGATAGTCTGGCGGGGAGCGAAGGGGGTGCATCTGCGGTGGTACAGCGCGTCGATGTGACAGGAGCCGAAGGCGTCCGCCTTGCCGCCTGGGAGTTCCGCGAAGCAGAGCCCGAGCCCGATGCCCGCCCCGGGGTCCTGTTACTGCACGGCCTGATGGGCCGCGCCTTCCACTGGGCCGGAACTGCCCGCTGGCTCCGCGAGCGCCGTCGCGTCGTGGCCCTGGACCAGCGCGGACACGGCCAGAGCGCCCGCCCGCCCGCCGCCCCCGACGGCACCCCCACCTCCCTGGGCCGCGAGGCCTTCGTGGCCGACGCGGAAGCGGTCGTGGAGCAGCTCGGTCTCGCCCCCGTGACCCTGATCGGCCACTCCATGGGCGCCCTCACCGCCTGGCAGCTCGCGGCCCGCCGCCCGGACCTGGTCGAGGCCCTGGTCATCTGCGACATGCGCGCCTCCGCTCTCGGCGCCGCCTCCCAGCAGGAATGGGAGGAGTGGTTCCACCACTGGCCCCTGCCCTTCCCCACCCAGGACGCGGCCCGCCGATGGTTCGGCGAGGACGACCCCCGGGTGGAACGCCCCGACCCCGGCCGCGGCGCCTTCTTCGCCGAGGTCATGCACGAGGCGTCGGACGGCTGGCGCCCGGTCTTCTCCCGCCGCCAGATGCTGACGGCCCGCGAGACCTGGGTCCACGACGCCCACTGGGAGGAGCTCGCCCAGGTCCGCTGCCCGACCCTGGTGGTCCGCGGCCTCGACGGTGAACTGGGCCGCGCCGAGGCCCAGGAGATGGTCCGCGTCCTCCCCGCCGGCCAGTACGCGGAAATCCCCGACGCGGGTCACTACCTCCACTACGACCATCCCACGGCCTGGCGGGCGGCCGTGGAACCCTTCCTCGACGGCATCAAGGCCGAAGCCCCCTGACGAGCCCGGCCCCGGGGCCTGTTGTCCCCCCGGACAACGAGCCCCGGGCCAACGGGCATCGGGCCCCGGGGCCCGGCCCGGGGCCCGCTCGGCATGGCGCTCGGGTCCGTGTCAGCGATCTGTCGGCGGGGTGTCCGGGCGCTGTCAGGGGGCGGCTTCATGGTGACGGCGTCGCCAGGCAAGCACCGAGAAACGAGGACCCCGATGAAAGCCGTCGCCGCCCTGCAGCTCCTGATCGCCGTCGCCTTCCTGCGCATCCCCGTCGTCCGCAGCCGCTACGGCGCCCGCGCCCAGGCCGCCGTCGAGGCCGAGTTGGGGCGACAGGGGGTCCGTACGACGGTCGTCCGTGACCGCCGCCTTCGCCCGGTCCGGCGACGCCGAACTGCAGCGCATCGACGTCAGGTCCATGCTCCGCGCCGCCGAGGACGGCTTCCCCGACTGGGTGATGCCCGGTCTGCAGAACCTCCGCCACGTCATCGTCTTCGCGGGCTCGATCGCCGTACTGGCCCTGCTCGCCGCCCGCTGACGCAGGTGGGGTCGCCCGGCGGCGGACCGACGCGAACGGGCTGGCCTCCGCTCCCGCAGGGGAGAGGAGGCCGGCCCGCTTCCGTCGTGGTCCGAGGTCAGCCCTTGCTGACCGCCCACAGGATCTCCGGGAGCTTGCGCGCCACCGTCGGCGCCGAGAGCCGCAGGCCCGCCCACGTGGCCAGGGCGCCCCAGGCCGTTCCCAGCGGCAGGACGATCCACGAGATGCCCTGGTGTTCGCCCGTGTTGAGCAGGATCGTGAGGACGATCACCGGGGCCGCGATCACGGCCGAGACCAGCAGTCCGCCCATGAGGCCCGCCCAGGCGAGCCCGCCCTGCCCCGGGGCGACGCTCTTGAAGGCGCCGTCCGAGGGGATGGAGTACGGGTACCGGGCCGAGGCCAGCGCCCCCGTGCAGATCATCGCGCCCAGCAGGGCCAGGGCCAGGCCAGTGGCCGCGAAGAACTTGGACCAGTCGCCGAGCACGGCGGCCGTGGTCGCCGTGACGACCACCGTGTACGGGACCATGACCAGGGCCAGTGCGGCGGCCCGGGCGCGCAGTTCCACGTACGCGTCGCGCGTGGTGGAGATGGTCTGCGCGACCATCCAGAACGCCGAGGTGTCCTGCCCGAACTGGTTGTACATCTGGATGCCGAGCATGCCCGCGCCGAAGCAGCCGAGGTAGACCGATCCCGTGCCCTGCAGGGCGTTGAAGACGGGCACGATCAGGCCGAACGCCAGTGCGCTCACCCAGGCGGCCTTGGTCTTCGGGTCGCGTACGACGTAGCGCAGCGTGCGCTGCATGGCCGCGCCGGTCCGGCCCGCGGGCAGCAGGGCCCAGAGCCCGCCCTCGGTGCGGTCCTTCGCCGGCCGGGAGGCCGCGATCGTCGAGCCGTCCGGGGCGACCATCAGCTTCGTCAGGCTCCGCTCCCACGACCACAGGAGGGCGGCCACGGCGGCCAGGGTCAGCGCCAGCTGGGCGGCGGCCACCCCGTACGCGCCGTCGCTCACGGAGTCCACCATGCCGACGGCGGTCGCCGGCGGCAGCCAGCGCACCACGGCCTCGGCGGGCTCCAGCGTGGCCAGACCGCCCGCCTCGAACAGGCGCTGACTGGCGAAGTTGGCCAGCTGCGCGCCCAGTGCGATGACCAGGCCGCTCAGCAGGGCCAGGTCGCGCCCCTTGCGGCTGGTCAGCAGCTGGATGTTGGCCGTGGCCACCGCCCGTGCGAGGGTCACGCAGCCGAGTACGAGCAGGGGCGCGGCCACCACCGCGGCCAGCGCCCCGGCGGCGCCGCGCGCCACGGCCACGACCGAGCCGACGGCCAGGCACAGCGTGAACAGCGGCCCGATGCCGACCAGCGAGGAGGCGAGGAGCGCCCGTACGAGGGGACGCGGGCGCAGCGGCAGCATCACCAGCCGACTCGGGTCGAGCGTCTCGTCCCCGGCGGAGAAGAACAGCGGCACGAAGGCCCAGCCGAGGGCGAGGATCGCGGCCAGCAGGACGACGACCGTGTCCGCGCGGGCGTGCCCGTGCAGCAGGGCCAGGCCGAGCGTGATGAAGAAGCCGACGACCAGTGCGAAGGCGAGCGACGAGAAGTAGGCGGCCTTGCGCTTCGAGGAGCCCTTCAGGCCGTTGCGCAGCAGCGACAGCTTGAGCCGGACGAAGATCGGGGTCAGCGGGACCGATGCGACGGAAGAGGCCCCGGAGGTTCCGGTGGACCCGGTGGTGACGGCGGCCACCACGGCCGGGCCGGCGGCAGGACTGGCGGGCGAGGTCATCGCGATCCCGCCCCGGCACCGCCACCGAGCCACTCCAGCGAGTCCCCGGCCGCGTCGCGCCCGTGCGCGCCGACCAGTTCGAGGAAGGCGGCCTGCAGGGAGGGCGCGGAGCCCCGTACCTCGGTCAGCGGGCCCGCGGCGCGGATCCGCCCGGCGGCCATCACGGCCACCCAGTCGCACAGCGACTCGACGAGCTCCATCACGTGGGAGGAGAAGATGACCGTGGCACCGGAGGCCGTGTACCGCTCCAGCACCCCGCGGATGGTCTGTGCGGACACCGGGTCGACGCCCTCGAACGGCTCGTCCAGGAAGAGCACTTCCGGGTTGTGCAGCAGGGCGGCGGCCAGGCCGATCTTCTTGCGCATACCGGTCGAGTAGTCCACGACCAGCTTGTGCTGCGAGCCCGCGAGGTCGAGGACCTCCAGCAGTTGCGTCGCCCGCTTGTCGGTCTCCTCGCCCGGCAGCCCGCGCAGGCGGCCCATGTAGCCGAGCAGTTCGCGCCCCGACAGCCGCTCGAAGAGGCGCAGGCCCTCGGGCAGTACGCCGATCCGCGCCTTCACCTCGGCCGGGTCCGCCCACACGTCGTGTCCCGCGACGTGGACGCGCCCCATGTCGGGGCGCAGCAGGCCGGTCACCATCGACAGCGTCGTCGTCTTGCCCGCGCCGTTCGGGCCCACCAGGCCGATGAACTGGCCCGCGGGCAGCTCCAGATCGATCCCGGCGACGGCGACCTGGTCGCCGAACCGCTTCCACAGACCTTCCACCCGCACGGCGGGCGGCGCGGATCGCGCGCCACCCGTGCCGTACGTCCCACCCGTCGCATCGCCCTGGTCCGGCATGCGCCTGCCTCTCATTACGTCCCCGTTGGTCGTTCCTTCTTCACCATAGGAGGAGGGGGAGAGGCTTGAGCAGTTACTTATGTCATCAGTTTTCGCCCTGATTTCGCAGGTCCGGCGGGCGGATTCCGGGGGCGCGTTCCGGTGTCGGTCAGCCCTGGCGGCGCTTGCGTTCCGCCGCGGCCTCGCTCCCGCACGCGTACGCGAGCGCGTCGATGAGCTCCTCGGTGTCCGGCAGCCACCGGTTGGCGGGCGTGGGCCGCCGCGCCCACTGGACCGAGCCCCGGCCGCCGAAGCGGGTGGGCGGCGCCGCCACGTACTCGCCCTCGCCGCGCGCGACCAGGTCGATCGTGGCCGCCGGCCAGCCCAGCTTGCGCACCAGGTCGGGCACCTTGACACCGGCTCCCGGCAGGACGAAGAACAGCATCCGGTGGTCGGGGGTGAGGGTGACCGGGCCGAGGGTGCGCTCCATCCGCTCCAGCCGTGCCAGCGCGAGGAATCCGGCCGATTCGGGTACGTCCAGCGCGTCGAACGTCCGGCCGGTCGGCAGCAGGATCGAGGCCTGCGGATGCTTCGCCCAGATCCTGCGGACCTGCACCGCGCTGCCGGTGGCCTGCGCCGCCCAGTCCTTCACCGCCGGGTGCGCGCCGGGCGCCGGGCACTCCGCCGCCCCGCAGGAGCACAGCTCGCGGCCGTCCCCGGGCTCCAACCAGGTGCCGGCGAAGACATCCCAGTGCCGTTCTTCCGCGTACCGCACGGCATGGTCCAGCAGCTGCTCGCCGCGCTGCTTGGGGATGGGTGCGGTCTCCGTGACTCCGATGGTCTCTTCCACGCCCATCACAACTCCCCGGGTCACCCGGGGTTACGGGCGTAAACCATGCGGCGGGCGGAGCATCGATCCTGCATACGGGGCGCACTGGTGCACGCGTGGGGGCGCGTAGGAGGCCGGGGCGCCGGAGTTGGGTAGCGACACGACGCAGAGCGGAAGATTCTCCGCACATCAGGCGGGAAGTGATCATTCCAACGGATCACCCGCGGTCAGCAGGGGGTTTTCATGGCAGCCAGGCCTCTCGTCGCCCGCCAGCCGAACGAACGGCTGCAGGCGCTCATCCAGGAAGCCGGGTGCTCCAACGCCGGGCTCGCCCGGCGCGTGAACATGTGCGGGGCCGAACACGGCCTCGATCTCCGCTACGACAAGACCTCCGTGGCGCGGTGGCTGCGCGGCCAGCAGCCGCGCGGCCGGGCTCCCGGAATCATCGCCGAGGCGCTCGGGCGCAAGCTCGGCCGGACCGTCACCATCGACGAGATCGGCATGGCCAACGGCAAGAACCTCGCCTCCGGCGTCGGCCTGCAGTTCTCCCCGACCGTCATCGGCGCGATCGAGCAGGTCTGCGAGCTGTGGCGCAGCGACGTGGGCCGCCGCGACTTCCTGGCGGGCTCCAGCGTGGCCGCGTCCGCGCTCGTGGAGCCGAGCCGGGACTGGCTGATCACCGGGGCCGACACCCAGGTCGCCCGCAGCGGCGGCTCGCGGGTCGGCATGCCCGACGTCGAGGCGGTCCGCGCGACCACCGAGGCCCTCAAGGACCTCGACCACCGCTTCGGCAGCGGGCACGTGCGGCCGGTGGTCGTGCACTACCTCAACTCGGTGGTGTCCGGGCTGATCGGCGGCTCGTACCGGGAACCCGTCGGGCGGGCCCTGTTCGCGGCCGTGGCCCGGCTGACCGAGCTCGCCGGCTACATGGCGGTGGACACGGGCCAGCCGGGCCTGGCCCAGCGCTACTACATCCAGGCGCTGCGCCTCGCCCAGGCCGCGGGCGACCGGGCGTACGGGGGCTACGTGCTCGCGGCGTCCATGAGCCACCTCGCCGCCGAACTGGGCAACCCGCGGGAGATCGCGCAGCTGGCCCGCGCCGCCCAGGAGGGCACGCGGGGGCAGGTCACCCCGCGGGTCGAGGCGATGTTCTACGCGGCCGAGGCGCGCGGGCACGCGCTGCTCGGGGACACCCGGGCGACGGCCGTGCTGTCCGGGCGGGCGGTGAGCGCGCTGGAACGGGCGGAGCCGGAGTCGGGCGACGACCCGGTGTGGATCCGCCACTTCGACGCGGCGTACCTCGCGGACGAGCTGGCGCACTGTCACCGCGACCTGGGGCAGGCGGACGCGGCGGCGCGGCGGGCGGAGGAGGCCCTGCGGGGCCTCCCGGCGGACAAGGCGCGCCGCCGGGCCATCGGGCTCCTGCTGCTGGCGGCGGCGCAGGTCCAGCAGCGGGAGGTGGAACAGGCCTGCCAGACGGCGACGAGGGCCGCGGAACTCCTGGAGGGGCTCCGCTCGAACCGGGGGGTGGAGTACCTGGAGGACTTCCGGGTGAGGCTGGATCCGTACCGGGAGGAGGCGGCGGTACGCGAGTTCGCGGCGCGGCTGGAGGTGACGGCGTAGGGGGCGTCTTGCCGATCACGCCGGGCTGATCGGCAAGACACCCCCCGGGCCCGGCACGGCGGGCGCCTGCGGGCCGGCGGGGCCGGACGGGCTTCGGGGCGGGCTCACTGCGGCGGTGCGTGACGGGGTAGCGTGGGCCGACGGTTCCGTAGGGTCGGGCGAGTCGGAGAAGGAGTCCCGGTGACGCAGAGCGGACAAGGGGGCGCCCAGCCGGGTGCCCCGTGGGGTCCGGACCCGGCGTCCGGATATCCGGCGTACCCGGAGCAGCAGCAGCCCTACCCGGAGCAGCCGCAGGCGCAGGGGTATCCCGAGCAGCCGCAGGCTCAGCCGCCGCATCCCGGGGCCGCGTACGGCTACCCGCAGGCCTATCCCGCCCCGGAGGCCGACAGGCCCGGGCACGTGGTGGGGCCCGGTTACGAGGGGCCGGGGGATCCGCACGGCTACGGCTATCCGCCGCTGCCCGAGGCGGCGACCCAGTACATCGCGCCCGTGCCGGCCGCCGCTGCGCACGAGGAGGCGGCGACGCAGTACATACCGCCCGTGCCCGCGGCTTCCTCGCACGACGAGGCCGCGACCCAGTACATCGCGCCCGTGCCGGCCGCCGCTGCGCACGAGGAGGCGGCGACGCAGTACATACCGCCGGTCCCCGGAGTCGAGGGGTTCGACGGGCTCTTCCGCGGCGACGACTCAGCCGGGCACACCCAGCACATGCCGCCCGTCCAGGAGCCGGTGCTGCGGCAGCCGCCGCCGCGCTCCCAGCAGCCCCGGCCGCAGCAGCGCCAATACCAGCAGCAGCACCCGCAGCAGCCCCAGCAGCCGTACCCGCAGCAGCAGTACGCCCCGCCGCAGCCGCCCCCGGAGGCCGCGCGCAAGATCTCGCCCGCGATCATCGGCGCGGTGGTCGTCGGCCTGGCCGTCATCGGTCTCGGCGTCGGCTCGCTGCTCGCCGACGGCAAGCCGCAGAACAACGACCCCGGCGCGGTCGCCGCCGCCCCGACGGCGAGCGGCGCTTCCGCCGCCCCCGGCGGCGAGGCCCCGGTCGACCCGGCCCGCCCGCAGGCCGTCCAGCTGGACAAGCTCCTCGCGGACAGCAACGACAGCAGGGCCTCGGTGATCAAGGCCGTGGAGGACATCAAGGGCTGCGCCAACCTCGATCAGGCGGCCGCCGACCTGCGCGACGCGGCCCGCCAGCGCGAGGAGCTCGTCACCCGCCTCCAGGAGCTGAAGATGGACAAGCTCCCGGACCACGCGAAGCTGTCCGCGGCCCTCACCAAGGCCTGGCAGTCCTCCGCAGACGCCGATGACAGCTACGCGGCCTGGGCGGACGACGTGGACGACGACAAGTGCAAGGACGGCAAGGCGAAGGCCACCAAGAACGCCGCCGAGGGGAACAAGGCGAGCGGCGAGGCGACGAAGGCCAAGGAGTCGGCCGCGACGATGTGGAACGCGATCGCCGGCAAGTACGGCCTCACCAAGCGGGACAAGTCCCAGCTCTGAGCCGGGGGTGCAGCCGGGCCGTGGCAGCCGTGCCGTAGCCGTGGCAGCCGTGCCGCGGCTGCCACGCCGCGTGCCGCGTCAGGCCGTGCGCGGGGCCTGCACCAGGGTCGGGGTCATGTCCAGGGACTGCTCGCCGGGCTGCGCCACGAGCCGCCCGCCCTGCACGATCTGGAAGGTGACCTGGCCGTTGACGATGCGGGGGAAGCCGGCGACGGCGCGCATGTCCTGGTAGCGCCAGCTCAGGTCCGGGGTGAGGCCGCCGGTCTTGACCGGCTGCGCCTCGTTCAGCGACCGCTTGATCGTGCGGGCGGTGACGGGCTCGTCCGCCGTGAAGCGCTTGAGGATCTCGCTGAGCACGGTGTACGCGATCCAGGTGGTCTGCGCCCCGCTGTCGTCGGGTTCGACCGTGTCGTCGCCGAACGCGAAATCGGAGACCACCTTGCGCATGGGCTCCCAGAGGGGATCGGCGGCGACCGGGTACCAGCTGGTCAGGTACGCGCCCTCGAACGGGCTCTCCTTGCCGCCCGTTCGGTCCACCAGGGACTGGCTGACACTGCCCAGCACGGAGGAGATCTGCGGCTTCTTGCGCTGGGCGTCGGTCCGGCGGAAGGCGTCGAAGAAGGTCTCGGTGCGCTCTCCGAGGACCGCGGTCACGCAGCCCTTCTCCTTTTCCTTCTCCTTGCCGGTGCCGCTGGTGTGCGCGAGGGCCTCGCGGGCCTGGGGAACGAAGTCGGCGGAGTCTTCGGCGGCTCGGATGTCGGAGGCGTCGGCCATCTTGTTCGCCCTCAGCCCGGCGTTCAGCAGGACCGGCAGGGTGTCGCCGGCGAGGGTGTCGGGGCGGACCAGTGCGACCTGGTCGCAGGCGCGGCCCAGCTGGTGGCCGGCGCCCGCGATGAGGACGGGCTGGCCGCCGTTGACCGGGTAGGACAGGGGGGACTGGAACTCCTCGGAGGAGACCCCGTAGCCACCGATGAAGGGGATGCCCTCCGCCTCCAGCGGGGCCATGAAGGCGCGTCCGTGCTGGCTGTAGGAGCCGACGACGGCGACCGCGTTCTCGGCGACGGCCTTGCGGGCGCAGTCGGCGGCGCCGCTGGGCGTGTTCTTCTCGTTGCAGGTCAGAACGCGCAGTTTGTGGCCGTTGATGCCGCCCCTGGAGTTCACCCAGCGCTCGTAGGCCTTGGCCATGCCGGTCATTCCGGGCATGTTGGTCGCTTTGGTGTCCTCAGGGGCGAAGGTCATGACGGTGAGGGTGTCCCCGGAGCCCCCCGAGCCCCCGGGGAGCGTCCCGCACCCGGCGAGGAGGCATGCACCCATCGCCGTGGCCACGACGGTGCGGGAGAGGGATGCGGCGCGTCGCGAGTTGGTCATGTCCATGCACCATTCCGCCCCGCCGGTAACTGTCGAGTGAGATGGACACAACATCGGGTGACGCCCAGGTGAATTACGGGGGCGCCGTCCCCCCTGGGCGCCTCAAGATCGCGCCGAACGGGAACGTACGATCGAAAGCGTGACATTCGCCCAAGGTTCGAAGAACTCTTCCCGCCGTGGCGGCCGCTCCTCCACCATGGGCGGCATGCCCCTCAATGACATGCCGTGGTGGCGCTGGCGCGGCAACGTGCGCTCGGCGCTGCACATGCTTTCCGACCCGGCCTTCCACGAGGACACCTGGCTGACCGGCGACGAGGCCTACGGCGACGTCACCGACGCCGTGTACCGGCTCGTCGAGGACACCTGGCTCGACAGCTGGTCCGCCGAGAAGTACGTCGGCACGATCTTCCGGGATTCCCAGGAGGCGACCCTCGTCGACCTCGCCGTACTGCGCGTGCTCCGGATCCTCCACCAGGTCGGGCCCGACGCACCTGTCTCCGCCTACCTGGAGCACCACGCGTGGCCCGAGGCGGTACGCGCCGCGCGCGAGGCCCACGTACGGCTGGCGGAGGCGGACGGGGACGACCCGGACGTACGGCCGACCTCGCTCGATGTGTTGAAGATCCTCACCCGCGCGGTGTGAAAGGCTGTGCGGTCATGAGCGACCCGCACAACGAGGCCCCGGCCCAGCCCCAGCCCCAGTACGTCCTGACCATGTCCTGCCCCGACAAGCAGGGCATCGTGCATGCCGTGTCGAGCTATCTCTTCATGACCGGATGCAACATCGTGGACAGCCAGCAGTTCGGAGACCGGGAGACCGGGCTCTTTTTCATGCGGGTGCACTTCGAGGCCGAGCCGCCGGTTACCGTCGAGAAGCTGCGGGCCAGCTTCGCCGCTATCGGCGACTCGTTCAGGATGGACTGGCAGATCCACCGCTCCGAGGAGCGCATGCGGATCATCCTCATGGTGTCCAAGTTCGGGCACTGCCTGAACGACCTGCTGTTCCGCTCGAGCATCGGCGCCCTGCCCGTCGAGATCGCGGCCGTGGTCTCCAACCACACCGACTTCGCCGAACTGGTCGGCTCGTACGACATCCCGTTCGTGCACATCCCGGTGACGAAGGACACGAAGGCGGAGGCGGAGGCGCAGCTCCTGGAGCTCGTGCGCGCCGAGAACGTCGATCTGGTGGTCCTGGCGCGGTACATGCAGGTGCTGTCGGACAAGCTGTGCACGGAACTGAGCGGGCGGATCATCAACATCCACCACTCGTTCCTGCCGAGCTTCAAGGGAGCGAAGCCCTACCACCAGGCGCACGCACGCGGTGTGAAGCTGATCGGCGCGACCGCCCACTACGTGACGGCGAACCTCGACGAGGGGCCGATCATCGAGCAGGAGGTCGAGCGGGTGGGCCACGAAGTGACGCCGGACCAGCTCGTGGCGATCGGCCGCGACGTGGAGTGCCAGGCGCTCGCGCGCGCGGTGAAGTGGCACAGCGAGCACCGCGTGCTGCTGAACGGTGCCCGCACGGTCGTCTTCGCGTAGCCGGTACGGCCTCGCCGGCGCGCGGCGAACAGACCCCTCGTCGGCGCTTTGAGCTGCGGGGTCCGGGGCGGCGCCCCGGGATGCCGGTCCGCACTGGGTCACCGCGCCTCGCACCGTGCGCCTTGCACCGTGCGCCCCGCACCGTGCGCCCCGCACCGTGCGCCCCGCACCGCGCGCCCCGCACCGGGCGGTCGGCCGGGCCGCCCGGGCCGGCGGGCGGCGCAGGGCAGGCCGGTGGGCGGCGCCGGGCGGTTCGGCTCCGCCGCTCGGCCGCAGGCCGCTCGTGGCCCGGCTGCGGGGGCGGGGCCGTGGCCCCGCCGTCACCTGCCGAGCGCGCCGCAGGCGTTACGCGTCGGGGGCTTCCACGCCGCAGTAGCCCGCGAAGGCCGTCAGGATCTCGTCCTCCGAGATACGGCCGTCGCCGTCGGCGTCCAGCGCTGCGGCCACCTGCGTGGCCAGCTCCGGAGCCGTGCCGAGGACGCGCAGCACCCGGGCCGCGTTCGGCGGGGTCGCGCCGGCGCCGTCCTCGTCCGCCACCGCGATCACGGCCCGCAGGAACGGCCGCGCGATCTCCGCGAAGCGCTCCGGGTTGTCGCGCAGCCGCTTCGCGGCCCCGGTGATGAACTCCTCGCGGGACACCCGCTGGTCCCCGTCGACGTCCGCGATGCCGGCCATGCCCTGCCAGAAGGCCTCGGCGCCCGCGAAGACGGCCTGGCCCTTGTCCGACCGGGCCGTGGTGCCGAATTCGGCCAGGACGGCCTTCGCGGCCGCGCTGAAGTCCTCCCGGTCGATATAGCCGGACCCGTCCTGGTCGAAGGTGGCGAATCGGGCGGCGATCTTGCGCTCGTATTCTGCGCTTTCCATATTCGGCGTTCCGCCTTCACTTGTGCAGTGGGGTTCAGATCAAGACAAGGCAGGAGCGTAAGGCCTACGTGGCCTGCGCGTTAAGCGAAGCGGTCAAGGAGGCGGCCGCATCGAACCCGCGCACGGGGAGCGCGGTGGGGCGCGTACACCTGTCCCCATGTGCCCTCGGGCGTACCACCGTTCACACCCTGCCACCCGCCTATCACGCAGGGCGCACTTCCAGGGGGAGGTTCTTCCAAAACAGGCGCGATCCGCCATGTGCCCACTACATTCGATGCGTCGACACACGGCTGGGGGCATTCATGCCGAAGGACGCACCACCGCGCTGGGACCGCCGCATGCAGCAGCGGCTCGCCCGTGGCGAAGCCGCCGCGCTCGGAGAGCTGTACGACCGCTTCGCCTCGCTCGTGCACAGCCTGGCGCACCGGGTGCTGGGCGACGAGAAGGCGGCGGACCGGATCACCCGCGAGGTGTTCGGCTACATCTGGGAGAACCCGGACGCCTACGACCCCAAGCAGGGCTCCATGCGCTCCTGGGTCGCCCGGATCACCCAGGGCCAGGCAGTGGCCCGGCTGCGCCAGGCCGAACTGGGCCGGGGCTCCCGCGAGGAGCTGGAGCAGAAGGTGCGCAGCGCCAACGCGGCGGCCCGCGCGGACTACATCGTCACCTCGATGCCCGCGCCCCTGCGCGCCGCGCTGGAACTCGCGTACTTCAAACGGCGCGACTACCGGCAGGCCGCCGCCGACCTGCAGATCAGCGAGGACGAGGCGCGGCGCCGGCTGCGGCTCGGCCTGCAGCTGCTGTCGACGGCCAACGCCCTCCCGCAGGAGGAAACCGCCCAGTCCGGATATGGAACCAATCGATGAACGGCCCTGCCCAGTCGCCCGATGACGGATACGAGCGTCCCGGCGGCCAGGCGCGGATACCGGGTCCGCGCGGGGCCGCCGACGATCTCGATCCGGGGTACGCGCCGCAGTCGCTGCCGCCGCTGCCGCCCCCGCCGCTGTCACCGGCCCTCCCGCCGCCGCCTCCGCCGCCGGCCGATCCACCTCCGCCGCCCTCGCACGCGGTGCTGAAGTCCCTGCTCGGGGCGTGGGCGCTGGCGGCCTGCTCGGCCGAGGAGACCCAGGCGGTGGAGGACCACCTCACCGAGTGCGCGCCCTGCGCGGAGGAGGCGCTGCGGCTGCGCGACGCGGTCGGGCTGCTGCACCCCGAGGAGAGCCTCGACCTGAAGCCGCTGCTGCGCTCGCGCGTTTTGGAGGACTGCCTGGGCAAGCGGCCGGCGCGCATTCCGGTGCCGGTGTGGGCGAGTCCGTACGACACCGAGACCGCGCGGCTCGACGCGCTGCTGCAGGACTTCGGGGACTCGGAGTGGCACACCCCGGTGCGGCTCAAGTGGTTCGAGGAGGAGCAGCGCCGGTCGCAGCGGACCACGGTGGCGGGGGTGATCGGCCATCTGCTGACGGTGGACGGGCTGATCGCCTCGGCGCTGGGGCTGGACGACCCGCTGGGTCCGGACGCGCCGAAGGGCGGGCCGACCGTACGGACGGAGCACTTCTGGGGAGCGTCGGTGAACCCGATCACGCGCCAGGTCCGCGACCCGTGGCGGGAACAGGGCCACACGCTGGTGCGTACGGTCTCCTTCGCCGGCCGGGGAGTCGCCGAGCTGGCCGTGGACTACGGCGGCTTCGCGCTGCCGCTCGGCGACGCGTTCCTGGAGCGCGCCTTCGAGTGCTGGGTGCACGCGTGGGACATCGCGGAGGCGGTGGACTATCCGTACGAGCCGCCGTCGGGGCCGCACCTGCACGGGATGATCGACCTGGCGGCGCGGCTCCTGCCGGGCGCGCTGGCGCAGCGCAGGCGGGCGGGACTGGCCGCCCCGGCGCGGGGCCTGGTCGCGGCGGGCGCGCCGGGCCGGACGCTGCACCTGGAGATCGAGGGAGCGGGTGGCGGCGGCTGGGACATCGCACTGGACTCGCCCGGCGCGAAACCGTCGCCGGAGCGGACGGTGGCGGAGATCGCCCTGGACGGCATCGAGTTCTGCCAGCTGGCCGCGGGCCACATCTCGCCGGAAGAGGCGGCGGTGGGCCAGCACGGGGACCGCGAGGCGATCCGCGACGTCCTCTTCGCGGCGGCGTCGCTGAGCAGGCTGTAAGGGGCCGGGGAGTACGAGGCCCTGCGCGCGCGGGGCCTCCACCCCCGTGGCCCCGCCACCCCGGGCGGCGGCTGCCCACCCACCCCCGGGTGCGGGACGGCTCCGGGGCCGGTCGCCCGGGGTCGGGAAGCCGGGCGGGGGCTTCGGGGAGCGGGAGCCGGCCGGGCGGCATCAGGGATGGGTATGGGGGTTTCCCGTCAGTCCCATCGTCCCTCCGGGGCGGGCCGGTCCCTCAAGGGCGCTCCTCCTTCGTCGTCGCGTCGCTGCGCGATGGCCTGCGGCCACCCTTGACCGACCGTCCCGCCCCGGAGAAACGAAAGGCTGCCGGGAAACCCCCAAAGGAACGGGCCGGGCGTGAAGAGACCATCGGGGCGCCGGAGGAGCCCGGGCGGGAGCCCGGAGCGCCCCCAATCGCTACGTGCTCCTGCCCGACCGCGTCCGCGAGCCGTCAGGGGCCGGACATAAGCCGCCCCAGATCGCTACGCGCTGCCCAGGGACCGCGTCCGTGCCCCGTCTGGGGTGCAGAGCGGGCGATCAGCGTCGCCATGTGATCGTTTGCCCTTCAGGCGTGACCGTGATGTCGAACCGGTCGAGAGTGGGCGATCCGTCGTGGCGCCAGCGGGTGACGTGGTCTGTGATCCGGTCCCAGAGGCGATCCGGTCCTCCCTGCCGAACGAGCCATCGACTTCCCTCCTGCCGCAGCGCGGCCCATGCGCCCGCCTCGACATCGAGGAGGACGTGCTCAGTTCGGCCGTCGCGGTCCAAGGTCATGCGCTGAGTCCGCGGAGCGGCGAGCTGGGCGACGAACCGCGTGTCCCAGTCGTCGAGCATGGGGGCAGCGAGCTCTGTGGGCTGTTCGTCGGCTTGGTCGAGGTCGGGGAGGAGCCCCAGTGGAGGGGGCGTCTGCGGGCGGGCCAGCATGAAGGAGTTCCGGCCGTGGAGGAACCGGCCTGACGCGGTGCCGTCTGCGGCGACCGTGAGGCGGGCGAGCTCGGAGGAGTACATCCATCCGCCGACGGTGGTGACGATGGTTCCGCCGGGCGCGGTCTGATCCACCCACTCGTACGGAATGGTGACCGTTCCGCAGTAGGCGATGACCCGGTCGTGCGGCTTGCCGTTTTTCCACCCGGCCAGACCATCGCCGACGGCGACCGTTGGTGCGTAGCCGCACCGGCCGAGCGCGCTGCGGGCATGGGCGGCGACGTCTGGATCGATCTCCACAGCGGTTACGTGAGCGTCGCCGAGGCGGTGACAGGCCAGGCCGCTGGAGTAGCCGGTTCCGATGCCGATGAGGAGCAGCCGGTGTTCTTCATCGATCTGGAGCTCTTCGAGCATCCGCACGACCAAGGACGGCAGGGTGCCGGACGACGTGGGCAGGTGCGTGATCTCACCACGCAGGTCACCAGGCACGATCGTGCCTGCGATCTGCGTGACGAGGGAGTCGTCCGTGTAGCAGGCCTCCAGCCATGACGGGTTCTCAGGCATGGCGGGTGTCCAGGCTGTAGGGCGGCCCGGCACATCGATGCGTTCGAAGTACCCGCCCCGCAGGAACTCGTGACGTGGCACGGCTTCGACCGCCTGGCGCCACGGGTCCGTGCGCAGATGGCCGGCATCGGCGAGCTGTCCGGCGAGCCGCAACCGCAGCTTCTCGGCGTCGTCGGTCACGCGCATTTCCTTTCCAGGAGATCAGCCATGGCCGCCACCATGGGCAAGCCGGTTTCGGGCTCCAGCCATGCCCACTGTCCGGAGGGGTTGCATTCGAGGAACCACCATCCTCCGGAATGGTCGATGGCGAAGTCGAAAGCGCCGAAGACCAGCCCGAACAGAGACAGGTAGCGGAAGAGCGATGCGGTGATGTGGGGTGGGGGTTGTACGACGCTGTAGACCAGCTGTTCGTAGTCGGTCCGCCAGTCCAATAGCGCAGATTCGATGCGGACCGCGAAGACTCGGTCACCGATCACGGTCACTCGTACGTCGGCCGACTTGGGTACGAGGTGCTGGAACAGGTGAGCTGTACCGGAGACTCGGTCGTCGATCTCGTCGGCCGTCACCGTCTTCACTTCGACGGTGCAGGAGACACCGCCGATCCGGTAGAGCGGTGTCGACAGAGGTTTGTAGATCACCGGCCCACAGTGATCCTTGATGAAGGTGCGGGCGGCACCGGGGTCGGACGTGACGAGCGTGGCGGGGACGTCGAAACCGGAGGTGACGGCGGCTGCGAGGCCGGAAGGCTTGAACTCGGCGTCACCGATGCGGTGCGGATGGTTGACGTAGAGGCAGCCGGGCAAGGAGGCGATGACGCCACCGAGTCCGTACCGGGCTTGAGTGAGTGCGAACCGGGCGTCATGCCCGGACAGGTGGGGGAAGGCGAATCCGGACGGTCGACGGTAGTACAGGGACCGGATCCCAGTAAGGTCCGCGGTTCGGGTCGGGGTGGTCAAGGACCCTTCGATGCCATCGGGCGTGACGTATGCCGCGAACGCCAAGGTGGCTGGGAAGTCCCCGGAATCGAGCCGTACGACCGGGACTTCCCGACCGTGCAGCTCGCGGATCACCAGGTCGGCCGTGGGGTCGTCTTTCATGGTGACGACCAGCACCGGGCCGGAGCGGCTCACTGGTCGTTGTCGTTGCCGGTGTCCTGGTCACCGCCGCCTGAACCGCCTCCGCTGCTGCCGTCGGAAGGGTTTCCTGTGTTGGTGGCAGGGTTGGTACCGGTGCTGGTTCCGTGCTCCGGCATCATCATCGGCTGCCCATCGGTGTCGTAGTAGCGGGCGGCCTGTGTGTCTGCGTCGATCTCGGCGCGTCCGTAGGCGAGAGCAACGGCGGGGTACGGGATCATGCGTTGGACACCCCATGGGACGGGTGTGAGACGCCCCGTGGGCAGGGCGTCGCCGGCGGGCACTCGGTCGGCGTGATTGAACATTCGCATTCTCCATGTCTGGACATCGGACGGCTCTGGAGGCGTTTTCTGCCGCACCGAGGTCATCGGGAGGCGACGCGCTGTGCTCGTGTCATGAGGACGAAGAGGCTGTCGGGGTCGGTGGTGGTCCACAGGTCTGCGAGGAGGCAGCCAACGGGGCGAAGGATCCATACGGCACCGGCTGCGACGTCGGTGACGATCGCAACCCGGCCGTCCTCGTCCTTGACCAGATCGCCGACCCAAGCCGGCCTGCTGCTTGCGTGATCGTTTCGCACTGCTCCCTGCCCTCCTGAAGAGGATGCGCTGGCTTCACCCCTTGGAGCGCAGGCTCTGCGCACGGGCAGATCCCAGCTGGAAACCACAGCGCGGGCATTCGCACGGCGGGTAGCGGCCCGGGTCCGAGAGGATGACGTACGAGTCGCCCGCCTGGACATTGGTCGTCCGGGTCCACGTACGACCGGAGTCGCGAGACACGCGAAGCGTCATGAGGAGGCGAGGCTCCGCCGCGAGTTCGAGAGGACGCGAGTGTGATTCGTGGTCGTGTCCCTCTGTGCCATTCTGCGTTGCCATGTCGGCACCCTTCGCTGTGTCATGCCCTGCCGGTTCGCGACAACCTCCATGGAACCGGAGGAAGTCGGGGGACTCCACGGCATGAATGCCGCATTCTTGGATCAGATCCGTGCACGGGTACCGCAGGCTTCGAGGTCGCGGGAAGAGGTCGTCATGGGATTAGCCGAACGGCGTAAGACCCTGGGCTACAGTCAGGAGAAATTGGCCGGGCTGCTCGGCGTTGACCGTACGACGGTCGGGCGCTGGGAGAGTGGCAGGATCGAACCGCAGCCACCCCAGCGGCGAGGTTTGGCCATCGCCCTCGAAGTCAGCCTCCAAGAGCTTGACGCCCTCCTGACAGAGCTACGAGCCGCAGGGCAGGAGGCCACGGGGCCGCAGTCCAAAAACCACCCGAGCGCGGGAGACCCCGACGACATGATTCGCCGCGAATTCCTTCGCATCCTGACGGTCAGCGGAGCCCTGACAGCCCTGCCGGTCGACGAGGCCGACGCCTTCACCGATGGGGTGCTGAGGGGGCTTCCCGCCGACTTCGAGCGGATGAACAGCCACTTGTGGCAGGTCTACCAACTTGCGCGCTCGAAAGGTTCGGTCTACCCCGTCATCCGTGACCAGCTGTCGACTCTGAATGAAGCGTTGGCAGCCAGCCGAGGCGGTTCCCGCCCCCTCCTGAGCGCAGCGGCCAACCTCTTCCAGATGGCGGGCGAAGTCGCCTTCGACGGAAACCGATACACCGACGCTGCAGCCTCGTACTCGCTCGCCGCCTCGGTCAGCAAAGACGCGGGTGCGTACGACTTGTGGGCCTGTGCCCTCGTACGCCACGCCTACGTGGACATGTCTGAGCAGCGCTACTGCCAAGCGGCACAGATGCTGGGTGCGGCCGAGCGGCTGGCCGGGCGGGGGGACAGTGACCTTTCGACGCGGTATTGGGTCGCGTCTGTCCAAGCAGAGGCCTACGCCGGACTTGGGGACCTCACAGCGTGTGAACGCGCGCTGGACCAGGCCGAGAAGGTCAGGGACCTTACCGATGGCAGTACGAACGGCGGATGGCTCCGCTTCGACGGCTCCCGCCTGGCCGAGGAGCGGGGAGCTCGCTACGTGCAGCTAGGCCGCCTGGACCTGGCGGAGGCGACGTTGAAGACGGCACTGGCGCAGACGGCCCTTGCGTCGGGGCAGTCGTACCGGCGCCGGAGCGTGGTGCTGACCAGCCTGGCCGCCATCGGAGCGAAGCGGCGTGACCCCGACCAGGTCTTGGCATACGGGTGGGAGGCCGTGAGTCTGGCCCGAGCCTCAGCATCTGGGTACGTCGCCCGTAGACTCCGAGCCCTGTGCGACGAGTTCGGTCCCTTGAGCCGCGACCACCGCGTAGCGGAGCTGGGGGCGGAGATCACCAAGCTGAGCACGCCGTGACGAGAGGGGTAGGCATGTCGCAGACCGAGGGTGCACGACTGTTCCGTGAGACCTGGATCGCCGGGGTGCGCCAGCACTACCCCGGAGAGCCGAAGGCCGGCTACGTCACTCCGTGGGAGGACACCCCGGATTGGGAGCGCGAGGCAGCAGGGTCGGTCTACGACCAGGTCCGGCAGTTCATCGAGATCAGCGGCGGCCACACGTCGAGGCTGTCCCGCGAGCAGAAGAGCCGGTTCGTCGCGACGTGCTGGACGGCCCAGATGTTCAAGCACTTCGACGACCCGAAGCCGGGCTACGTGGCTGAATGGCCCGATCTGCCGTCCTGGCAGCAGGAGACCGACGCCGACATCTTCGAGGCGATCGAGAAAGCCGCCATCTGATGTGACGTCTTCAGCCCCGCGGCGAAGGACGGGGGCAGGACGTCGGGGGTCCAGGCACCACTAGCAGATCTTCCTTCGTCGTCGTGGAAGTGACGACCCCGGATGGATCGCAGACGCGTCATCGAGAAGCGCCTATGGATCGTGGGCGGCCTATGTCCGGCCCAGGACGGGCTGGAGACGCTGAGAGATGGGGAGCGCGTAGCAATTGGACGCGCTCCCCCGACTCGGGATCGGGTCTGGCTGGGCCCCGCCTCCCGGTCGTGCCTCTTCGCGCCCGACCGGGCCGGGCATCTGCGACCGCCCCGCAGGGCTCACGCGTACCGCTCCCGCAGTTTGTACTTCAGGACCTTGCGCAGGGCCTCGTTGCGGGGGAGGGACTCCAGGAGTTCCAGTTGTTCCGGGAGTTTGTGGGTGGCCAGGCCCTCCGTGCGGAGGTAGGACGTCAGCTGGGGGAGGGTCAGGGGGGCGGCTCCCGGGGGTTGTTCGACCACCGCGCAGACGCGTTCGCCGCGGGTGGGGTCCGGGAGGCCGATGACGGCCACGTCCGCGATGCCCGGGAGGCGGTGGAGGAGGTCCTCGATCTCCTTCGCCGAGATGTTCTCGCCCTTGCGGATGATGACGTCCTTGCTGCGGCCGGTGAGGACCAGGTAGCCGTCCTGCGTCAGGTGCCCGAGGTCGCCCGTGATCAGGTAGCCGTCGGGGTCGAAGACCTCCGCCGAGGCGTCGCGGTTCAGGTAGCCCTGGCAGACGGCCTCGCCGCGCAGCCGGACCTCCCCGTCCGTGCCGGGGGGCAGCGGGGTGCCGTCCGGGGCGGTGATGCGGATGGACATGCCCGCGGGCGGGCGGCCCTCGGTGGTGGCGAGGTTCTCGGGGGTGTCGTCCGGGGCGCCCATGGTGATCATCGGGACCTCGGTCATGCCGTAGCCGTGGGTGAGCCGGCAGCCCAGTTCCCGTACGACCGCGTGGTAGATCTCCGGCGGTTTGGGGGCGCCGCCGCCCGCGAGGAGGCGGAGCGTGGGGATGAGGGGGACGTCCGGGGCCTTGCGCTGCTCGGTCAGGAACATGGAGTAGAAGGCCGTCGATCCGCCGGCCACGGTGACCCCGTGGCGCCGGTACCCGTCCAGCGCGTCCGGCATCGCGAACTTCTCGAAGAGCACGGCGGGGAAGCCGTACAGGAGCAGCATGATCAGGTAGTCCGGGCCGCCTATGTGCGCGTACGGGAAGGCCATCGAGCCGACGTCGGACGGGCCCAGGTGCAGGGCGTGGGCGAGGCAGGAGCCGCCCGCGATCAGGGAGCGGTCGGTGTGCAGGACGCCTTTGGGGTCGGAGGTGGTGCCGGAGGTCCAGTAGATCCAGCGGACGGTGGTGCCGTCCGCGGGCGGCGGGGGCAGGACCGCGGGGTCGCCGTCGGGGAGGGAGGCGTAGGCCTCGAAGACGCCGCGCGCGCCGAGGCGGGCGGCCATGGCGGTGTGGTCGAAGCCGCGCCAGGTTCCGGGGACGGCGAAGTGCTCGGCCTTGGACTCGCGGAGGGCGAAGCCGACCTCGCGGTCCCGGTAGAAGGGGATGACGGGGGTCTGTACGGCGCCGATCCGGGCGAGCGCGATGGACAGCAGCACGGTCTCGATGCGGGTGGGGAGCTGCCAGGCGACGACCGTGCCGGGGCGTACCCCCATGTCGTACAGGCCGGCGGCGACGCGTTCGGAGCGGTTGCGCAGCTCCCCGAAGGTCAGCCGGCGGTCGTGTGCGGGATCGTCGGCGGCCTCGGTGAGGACGGTGGTGTCCGGGGTCAGTGCGGCGCGCCTGGTGATCAGTTCCCACAGGGTGCGGGACCGGCTCAGTTCTGTCGCGGTCGCGGTGTCCGTCATCCCAGACCTCCCCATAGCTGACGGATAGTCAGATCAAGCGCAGAGCGTAGAGCGCGGACGCTTGTCGGTCCAGGGGTGGCGGGGCTAGCTTGTTTCTGACGATCCATCAGATCACGGATTGGGGAGACCATGGAACTGCCTCGGATCATCAGCGTCGACGACCACGTGATCGAGCCCGCGCACCTGTTCGACGTCTGGCTGCCCGCCAAGTACCGCGACCGCGGCCCCAAGGCGCTCACCGCAGGCATCGGTGAACTCGCCTACACCGGCGGCAAGTACGTCATCACCATGGACCCCGACGGCCCGCCGACCGACTGGTGGATCTACGAGGACCTGAAGTTCCCGTACAAGCGCAACATCGCCGCCGTCGGCTTCGACCGCGACGACATGACCCTGGAGGGCATCACCCGCGAGGAGATGCGCCGCGGCTGCTGGGACCCCAAGGCCCGCCTCGCCGACATGGACCTCAACCACGTCGAGGCCTCGCTGTGCTTCCCGACCTTCCCGCGCTTCTGCGGGCAGACCTTCGCCGAGGCCCACGACAAGGAGGTCGCCCTCGCCTGCGTGCGCGCCTACAACGACTGGATGGTCGAGGAGTGGTGCGGCGACAGCGGCGGCCGGCTGATCCCGCTGTGCATCATCCCGCTGTGGGACATCGACCTCGCCGTCGCCGAGATCCGGCGCAACGCGGCCCGCGGGGTGAAGGCCGTCACCTTCTCCGAGATCCCCACCTACCTCGGGCTCCCCTCCATCCACACCGGCTACTGGGACCCCTTCTTCGCCGTCTGCCAGGAGACCGGCACGGTGGTCAACATGCACATCGGGTCCAGTTCCCAGATGCCCGCCGCCTCCCCCGACGCACCCCCCGCCGTCCAGGCCTCGCTCAGCTTCAACAACGCGATGGCCTCGATGATGGACTTCCTCTTCAGCGGCGTCCTGGTGAAGTTCCCGACGCTGAAGCTCGCCTACAGCGAAGGTCAGATGGGCTGGATCCCCTACGCCCTGGAACGCGCCGACGACGTCTGGGAGGAGCACCGCGCCTGGGGCGGCGTGCGCGACCTGATCCCCGAACCGCCCTCCACCTACTACTACCGGCAGATGTTCTGCTGCTTCTTCCGCGACAAGCACGGGATCGCCTCCCTCGACGTCGTCGGACGCGACAACGCCACCTTCGAGACCGACTACCCGCACGTGGACTCGACCTTCCCGCACACCAAGGAGGTCGCCCTCGACCACGTGAAGGGACTGGACGACGAGACGATCTACAAGCTCATGCGCGGCAACGCCATCCGCATGCTCGGACTCGACCTGGACAGGAGCCGCCGCTGATGGACCTGACCTACACCGAGGAGGAGCAGGAATTCCGCGCCCGGCTGCGCGTATGGCTCGCCAAGGTGCTCCCCGAGCTGCCGGCCGCGCCGTCCCCCGACGACTGGCCGGGGCGGCGCGCGTACGATCTCGGCTGGCAGCGCCGGCTGTACGAGGCCGGGTACGCGGGCCTGCACTGGCCGCTGGACGCGGGCGGCCGCGGGGCCACCCCGACCCAGCACCTGATCTTCCTGGAGGAGACCGAGCGCGCCGGCGCACCGTACGTCGGCGCGAACTTCGTCGGGCTGCTGCACGCCGGTCCGACCATCGCCGCCGAGGGCACGGCCGAGCAGCGGGCGCGCTGGCTGCCGCCCGTGCTGCGCGGCGACGAGGTGTGGTGCCAGGGATTCAGCGAGCCGGACGCCGGGTCGGACCTGGCCTCCCTGCGGACGCGGGCCGTGCGCGACGGCGACGACTACGTGATCACTGGGTCGAAGATCTGGACCTCGCACGCGGAGGTCGCCGACTGGTGCGAGCTGCTGGTGCGCACCGATCCGTCGGCCCCCAAGCACCGGGGGATCTCCTGGCTGGCCATGCCGATGGACGCGCCGGGGGTGACGGTGCGGCCGCTGCGCACGCTCGCCGGCTCGGCGGAGTTCGCGGAGATGTTCCTCGACGAGGTGCGGGTCCCGGTGGCCGACCGGGTCGGTGCGGAGAACGACGGCTGGCGCGTCACCATGGTCACGCTGTCCTTCGAGCGGGGCACCGCCTTCGTCGGCGAGGTCGTCGCCTGCCGCCGGACCCTGGGGGAACTGGCCCGGACGGCGAAGGCCAACGGCCGGTGGGACGATCCGGTGCTGCGGCGCAGGCTGGGGCGGCTGTACGGGGAGTTCGGCGCGCTGTGGCGGCTCACCCAGTGGAACGTCAGCGAGGCCGAGCGGTCGGCCGGCGGGGTCCCGGGCATCGGCGGTTCCGTCTTCAAGCTCGCCTACTCGCACGCGCGCCAGGAGCTGTACGACACGGCCGCGGAGGTCCTCGGGGCCTCGTCCCTCTCCCTGGAGGAGGGGTGGGTCCTGGACCGGCTGTCGTCCCTCTCGTACACGATCGCCGCGGGCACCTCGCAGATCCAGCAGAACATCGTCGCCGAGCGGATCCTCGGCCTCCCGAAGGGCCGGTGAGGGGCATGGACTTCCAGCCGACCGAGGACCAGAAGGACCTGCGGGCGGGCGTACGGGACCTGCTGGCGGGGCGGTACGGGCGCGAGGCACTGCGGGCTTCGGTCGACACCGGGGCCGGCGTGGACCGCGCGCTGTGGCGGGAGCTGGGCGAGGCGGGCTTCTTCGCGCTGCGCCTGCCGGAGGCGGAGGGCGGTGTGGGTCTGGGGCTGCCGGAGGCGGTCCTGGTCTTCGAGGAGGCCGGGCGGGCGCTCGTGCCGGGGCCGCTGGTGGCCACGCACCTGGCCGCCGGGGTGGTGCCGGGCGCGGCGGCCGGGACGGCCGTGGTGAGCGCCTTCGACCTGGACGGGCCGCTGGTGGCCCACCTCGCGGACGCGGACGCGGTGCTGGGGGCGTCCGGGGTGCCGGCCGGCGAGCCGGTGCGTTCGGTGGACCCGCTGACGCCGCTGCACCGGGTGGCGGTGGCGGTGGGCGACGTCTCGCCGTACCGCGAGGCGGGGGCGCTGCTGACGGCCGCGCTGCAGGTCGGGAGCGCACTGCGCACGGTGGAGCTGGCGGTGCGGTACGCGGGTGAGCGCGAGCAGTTCGGGCAGCCGATCGGGGCGTTCCAGGCGGTCAAGCACCTGTGCGCGCAGATGCTGGTGCGGGCGGAGGTGGCCCGTACGGCGGTCTACGCGGCGGCGGTGACGGGGGATCCCGGTGAGGTGGCGGCGGCCAAGCTCCTCGCGGACGGGGCGGCCGTGCGGGGCGCGCGGGACTGTCTGCAGGTGCACGGCGGGATGGGCTTCACCTGGGAGGCGGACGTGCACCTGCACCTCAAGCGGGCCTGGGTGCGGGCGGAGCAGTGGCGTACGGCGGCGCAGGCGGAGGAGCTGCTGGCGCAGGAACTGCTGGGCTCGGCGGGGTAGCGCGGCGGCCGGGTCGGGCCCGGGGCTGGCCCCGGGGCACACCGGCGCGCGGGCCGGGAGGCCTCGGCGGTCGTCGCTCGCTGTGACGTCGAGGCACGGGAGGGACGGCGCGGGACGCATGTCCGATTACAGAGAGTTGATATCGGTTTGTGTCCTTCGACGCCCGATTGCGGCCCGGAAGGAGGGGCCTGCTCCGGTACGCTCCCACGAATGCGAGCGGTTGAGCGGCGCGAGCGTCGCACAGTATGCACCACGCCCACTCCTTCGCGCGGGAATATGCCCGAAGCGCTTGTTGTGGTGACTGTACGTCAACCATGCTGCTCCGCAAGGGGATCACTCCCCCCGGGTTACCGCCCGGAGGTACCCCCAGGTGATCCCGTCGGTCGCGAGGCGAAGTGTCCGCCGGTTCGGATGGTGTGAGCGGTGCAGGTGCTTCAGGTTCAGCTGGAGGTCGGAGCGGATCCCGCCGAGGTCGGCCGGGCCCGCCGGTGGGCCCGGTCCCGTTTGGCCGGGTCGGGCATAGGGGATGACGAGCCGCTCGCCGAGACGCTGATCCTGCTGATCTCCGAACTGGTCACGAACGCGGTCGTGCACACGGGCTGTCCGGCCGTGCTGAGGATGCTGTTCGGGGGGCCCGGGGTCCGGGTGGAGGTGGCCGACGCGAGCGACCGGGCACCGGCCCGCAGGCAGGCCTGCGGCGAGGACACGGGCGGGCGCGGCCTGGAGCTGGTCGACGGGCTGGCGGACCGCTGGGGCTGGTCGCGCGAGGGCGCGGGCAAACAGATCTGGTGCGAGATCGACCGTGCGGAGAAATCGGCCTCGGACTGCGCGTCCGAGCACCACTCGGACGGCGCGCCGGAATGTCACTCCCCGGTACGGGAACCGCGCGTGTACCTCTAACGAGGTGTTGACGGTTCGTCACATCTTGATCACCCTGGTGTGGAGCGATTCGACGCGAGGGGACGCCAAGGACAGGCCTTGACGAGTGCGGGTCGTGGGGTGGCGGCTGCCGTGCCGCGCTCGGGGCGTGCATGCGCGCCGCCGCCACCCGCAGAACCCGCCGCGCCCCCTCCCGGGGAGGGGGCCGGACCGGGTCACACGCTCGCGAGGAGACCGTCGAGCGGGGCCGGTACCTCTTCGGGGGCGAGGGCCTCGGCGAGGAGGCGGCCGTAGCGGATCTTGCGGCCCTTCGTCGTGCCCAGGAAGCGCCGCAACTGCTGCGGCCGGGCCCGGCCGCGCTGGGCGGGCTGGCGTACGAAGGTCTGCCAGGAGCGGAGCTCGCCCTCGGCCCGCAGGATGTCCTCGATCCGCGGGGTGCCCAGGGCGCGGATGAGTTCGTCCTCCAGGTCCGCCACGCACACGAAGAAGCCCTCGCGGGGAGCTCCGGCCCGCTCCAGGGCGCGGTCGTAGAAGGGCTGTTCGTTCTCGTCGCACAGTCCGGTCAGGCGCAGGCCCAGGCCGGGCGGGCCGAGGAGGCCGGTGTAGCGGGCCACGCTCATCGCGCCGCCCATCGACACGACGCACACGCCCTCGGCGGCGAGGTCGCGGCCGCGCCGTTCGGCGAGCGCCTCGACGGCCGCGAGGTCGCTGGGGCCCTCCAGCAGGACCGCCGTCCGTACGTTCAAGTGGGCGGCCAGCTCGCCCGCGGCCTCGCCGGTGCCGCCGCCCGCCCACTCGTCGACCGCTTCCCGCAATGCCCGCATGTCCGCCATGGGGTGAGTCTGCGCCTTCGCGGAGGGTGCGGCACGCGCTTTTCGGCGCCTGCGGCCGCCCGCCGTCCCGGGCGTCGTGCCGGGACGGCGGGCGGACGGCCTTTCGGCAGCTGTCTAGCCGTCGGTGCAGATCACGTCGTACGGGCGGCCGATCGCGATGGTCAGCTCGATCGGGTCGGTGGTGCCGGAGGGGCACTCGGACTTCGACTTGACGAGGCCGAGGACCTTCTGGGCGCCCGAGCCGCTGCAGGCGACCTCCTTGGCCTGGGAGGTCACGCAGTCACCCTTGACCAGCTGGCCGCCGCCGGCGCCCGCGTCGCCGGGGTGGTCGCCCGACAGGTTGCGGCCGCAGACCGTGTTGGTGGGGATGCCGCTGCTCTTGCCGCCGTTGTAGGAGATGCTGACTTCGATCATCAGGTCGGTGCCGGGCGGGCACTGGATCGAGCCCGGAAGGATGCTGGCGTCCTTGATGTCGATGGCCTTGAAGGTGGCGCCGGAGTCGGAGCAGCCCGTCCGCTTGAACCCGTCGGGGGCCTTCGCCGGGTCGGGGCCGCCGCAGTCGCCGACCTTCCACGCGCTGGAGGTGTCGGAGGAGGACTCGGGGGAGCCGGGGTCCTTGGCGGTGGGCTTGGCCGAGGGGGAGGCCGAGGTGGACGCCGTCGGCTTGCCGTCGTCCTTGCGGAGCGACTGCATGAGGAAGTAGCCGCCGATGATGACCACGGCGAGGACGATGACGGCGACGACGTTGCCGCCCGAGCGGCGCCTGGGGGCAGGTGGCGGCGTTACCTGGTACGGGTTGGCCATGCGGGCTTCTCCTGCGGGGAAGGGGGTGGGGACGGGGTGTGACGCGCGTACGGTGACGCGTCATGTCCACCTCATGGTTCCACTGGGCACGGCACGCGGGTGGCCGGGGTCGTCCGGTCCGCCGCCGCCCGCCCCGCACCCGCCCCGACGGACTCAGAGGAGGGCCACCGGGGCCACCGGAGTGCCGGTACCGCCGACGAACGGTTCCGGCATCGCGGAGAGAAGGAACGCGTAGCGGTTTTCTTCTGCACAGGCTGTGGACAACTTTTCGAGATTCCAGTTCTGGCCCTGGTGCATGCCCATCTCGACCAGGTCGAGGGCGTGCACGGGCAGCCACAGGTTCTCGATCTCCGGCGGGAAGATCTCGAAGGTCAGGGTGTCGTTCGCGACGGCCGCCACGTCCCGCGCGTGGAACCACTCGGGTGTGCGGACCGACAGCCCGGGCGAGGGGAAGCCGTAGCCGTGCTTGTCGCCCGCCAGGTAGACCTGTATCTGGCCGGTGCGGACCAGGACGATGTCGCCGGGGCGGACGGTCACCCCGCCGAACTCCTCGGCCTCCGCGAGGTCCCCGGGCGTCACCGCGTGGCCGCCCGGCAGCCGGTCCAGCCCCTTCGCGCGCGCCACGTCGAGGAGGACTCCGCGCGAGACGATGTGGCCGGCCTTGTCGATGCCGCTGAACTCGGCGCGGCCGTGCGCCGTGATGGTGCCGGCCGGGCGGCCGTTGTAGATCTTTCCCGAGTGCGAGACGTGGGTGAGGGCGTCCCAGTGGGTGCCCGCCTGGAGGCCCATGCTCACGGCGTCGTCGCTGCACGCCACCGTGCCGGGCCCGAAGAGCTCCTGGTTGATCTGCACCATCGTGTGCAGTGGGTTGATCCGGCCCGGGATCATGCCGACCTGGACCCCGTCCTCCTTGAGCGGGAGGGCGAGCGGGATCCGGCGGCCGGTACGGATCTCCGCCGCGGCGCCCCGGACCACCTCGTCGGTGATCAGGTTCAGGGTGCCGATCTCGTCGGCGGCGCCCCATCGTCCCCAGTTGTTGACGCGCTTGGCGATGTCGTGGAACTCGGCGGGCAGGGTCATGGGCGTCGACAGCTCCTTGCGTGGATGTGGCGGTTACGACGGCAACGAGGGCTTGTGCTCGCACATCTGACTACCCATAGAATCTAACGGTCCGTCAGAAATCGCGGGAAGGGGCCGGACGTGGGGAACTTCTTGGCAGGCAAGGTCGTCGCCGTCACCGGCGCCGGCCGGGGCATCGGGCGGGCCGTGGCACTCGCCGCGGCCGCCGAGGGCGCCAAGGTCGTCGTCAACGACTACGGGGTCGGGATCGAGGGCGCGGAGCCCAGCAGCGAGATCGCCGACGGCGTGGTGAAGGAGATCCTGGCCGTCGGCGGGGAGGCCGTCGCCGTCGCCGACGACATCTCCACCATGGCGGGCGGCCAGCGCCTCGTCGACACCGCACTCGCGCAGTACGGCCGCATCGACGGCGTCGTGTGCGTGGCCGGCATCCTGCGCGAACGGATGCTGTTCAACATGGCCGAGGAGGAATGGGACCCGGTCATCGCCACCCACCTCAAGGGCACCTTCACCGTGTTCCGCGCCGCCTCCGCCGTCATGCGCCGGCAGGGCTCGGGCACCCTGATCGGCTTCACCAGCGGCAACCACCAGGGCTCCGTCGCCCAGGCCAACTACAGCGCGGCCAAGGGCGGGATCATCTCGCTCGTCCGCTCCGCCGCGCTGGGCCTGGCCAAGTACGGGGTCACCGCCAACGCCGTCGCACCCGTCGCCCGCACCCGCATGTCCGCGAACGTCCCCATGGAGCTCAAGGAGATCGGCGAGCCCGAGGACGTGGCCGCGCTCGTCACCTACCTGCTCAGCGACCGGGCCAGGGCCGAGGACATCACCGGGCAGGTCTACACGATCGCCGGCCCGAAGATCGCCGTCTGGGCGCAGCCGCGCGAGCTGCGCGCCGGCTACGCCGAGGGCGCCTGGACGCCGGAGAAGATCGCCGACTTCCTCCCCGGCACGGTCGGCACCGACCCGATGCCGATGCTCGCGCAGCTGGAGGCCATGGCCAAGGCGGCGGCCGCCAAGGACCGCCCCAACGCGTAGACGCGGACCGGACCGGACCAAAGGGGGAGCGGCGTGGAATTCAGCTTCGGGGCCGAGGACGAGGAGCTGCGCGGGCGCGCCCGGGCGTGGCTGGCGGAGCACCTCGTGGGCCCGTACGCGGGGGTCCTCGGCCTGGGCGGGCCGGGCAGCGAGCACGAGGGCATCGAAGCCCGGCGCGAGTGGGAGCGCGAGCTGGGCCGGGGAGGCTGGATCGGGCAGGGCTGGCAGGCCGACGGGTGGGGCAACCGCCGGCTGTCGCTGACCGGCCAGGTGGTGTGGGCCGAGGAGTACGCGGCCCTGCGCGCGCCCGGCCGGGTCGGCCACATCGGTGAGAACCTCCTCGCCCCGACGCTCATCGCCTACGGGACCCCCGAGCAGCAGGGCCGCTTCCTGCCCGGCATCGCGCGGGGCGAGGAGCTGTGGTGCCAGGGCTACAGCGAGCCGGGCGCCGGGTCCGACCTCGCGGGGATCCGTACGGCCGCGGTACGGGACGCGGCGGACGGGCGGTACCGGGTGACGGGCCAGAAGATCTGGACCTCGCTCGCCCGCGACGCGGACTGGTGCTTCGTCCTGGCCCGCACCGAGCCCGGCTCGCGCCGCCACCGGGGCCTGTCGTTCCTCCTCGTACGGATGGACCAGCCCGGCCGCGTCGAGGTCCGGCCGATCCGGCAGATGTCGGGGACGAGCGAGTTCAACGAGGTCTTCTTCGACGGAGCGGTCGCGGCCGGGGTCGTCGGCGCGGAGGGCGACGGCTGGACCGTGGCCATGGGGCTGCTCGCCCTGGAGCGGGGGGTCTCGACCCTGGTCCAGCAGATCGGGTTCGCGGCGGAACTGGAGCGGGTCCTGGCCGCCTACGCGGCGCGGGCCGCCTCCGGCGCCGGGGACCCCGTACTGCGGGACCGGCTGGTCCGGCAGTGGGCCGAGCTGCGCACGATGCGGTGGAACGCGCTGCGGACCCTGGCCTCCTCCGCGGGGGACCCCGGCGCGCCCAGCGTGGCCAAGCTGCTGTGGGGCGGCTGGCACCGGCGGCTCGGGGAGCTGGCGGTGGAGGTCCGAGGAGCTGCGGCCACCGCCGGGCCGGCGGCCTGGGCGCCCGGGCTGCCGTACGAACTCGGGCTCGACGAGGAGCAGCGCCTGTTCCTGTTCACCCGTGCCGACACCATCTACGGCGGCTCGGACGAGATCCAGCGGAACATCATCGCCGAGCGTGTGCTCGGCCTGCCTAAGGAGTCCAGGTGAGAGGCGTCGTGTTCGACGGCAAGCAGGCCCAGGTGGTCGACGACCTGGAGATCCGGGACCCGGGGCCGGGGGAGGTGCTGGTGGCGATCGGGGCGGCCGGGCTGTGCCACAGCGACCTGTCGGTGATAGACGGGACGATTCCGTTCCCGCCGCCGGTGGTGCTGGGGCACGAGGGCGCGGGCGTCGTGGAGGCGGTGGGTCCGGGCGTCACGCACGTGGTGCCGGGCGATCACGTGGCGCTGTCCACGCTGGCCAACTGCGGGGCCTGCGCGGACTGCGACCGGGGCCGGCCGACGATGTGCCGCAAGGCGATCGGGATGCCGGGGCAGCCGTTCTCGCGGGGCGGGAAGCCGCTCTTCCAGTTCGCCTCCAACTCCTCCTTCGCGGAGCGGACGATCGTCCGCGCCGTGCAGGCGGTGAAGATACCGGCCGACATCCCGCTGACCTCGGCGGCGCTCATCGGCTGCGGGGTCCTCACCGGGGTGGGGGCGGTACTGAACCGGGCGCGCGTGGACCGTGGTGAGACGGTGGTCGTCATCGGCACCGGCGGCATCGGGCTGAACGTCCTGCAGGGGGCCCGGATCGCGGGTGCCACGACGATCGTGGCGGTGGACGCGAACCCGGCGAAGGAGGCGGTGGCCCGGCAGTTCGGGGCCACGCACTTCATCGACGCGTCCGCGGTGGCCGACTCGTCGGCGGCGGTGCGCGAGATCCTGCCGACCGGCGCCGACCACGCCTTCGAGTGCGTGGGCAGCGTCAAGCTGATCCGCCAGGCGATCGACCTCCTGGACCGGCACGGGCAGGCGGTCCTGCTCGGTGTGCCCGGCTTCCGGGAGGAGGCGTCCTTCCTCGTGTCGTCCATGTACCTCGACAAGACGATCATGGGCTGCCGGTACGGTTCCTCGCGCCCGCAGCGCGACATCGCCCTGTACGCCGAGCTGTACCGGCAGGGCCGGCTGCTGCTGGACGAGCTGGTGACCGAGGTCTATCCGGTCGAGGACTTCGCCAAGGCCGCGGACGACGCCCATCACGGGCGGGTGGCGCGCGGGGTGCTGACCTTCTGATCCGCGGGAAGGGCGGCCCCGGGGTCCGGACGGCCCGGGGCCGCCCTTCTGCGTACGGGGCCGGGGAGGTGGGCGGGGTCAGTCGGCCAGGCGGCCGAAGCGGCCCTTGTGGAAGAGGAGAGGTTCGCCCTCGCCGGCCGCGCCCATGGCCACGACCCGGCCCACCACGATGAGGTGGTCCCCGCCGGTGTGGACGGCCTGGATCCGGCAGTCGATCCAGGCGGGTACGGCGTCGAGCTGCGGAGATCCCGTGACGGGGGCGGGGGTGTGGGTCACCCCGGCGAACTTGTCCGCGCCGCTGACGGCGAAGGACCGGCACAGCTCGCCCTGTTCGGCCCCGAGGATGTTGACGCAGAACACCCCGGCGCGCGCGATCCGCGGCCAGGTGGTCGACGTACGGGCCACCATGAAGGTGACCAGGGGCGGATCGAGGGACAGCGAGGCGAAGGACTGGCAGGCGAAGCCGGCCGGGCCGCCCTCGTCCTTACCGGGCGGCGCGGTGATGACGGTGACCCCGCTGGCGAAGTTCCCGAGGACGGCCCGGAACTCGGCGGGGGACACCGGCGCGCGCTCGTCCTCGCCGACGGCCCGCAGGTCGGGACGCGGCAGGGCGTCGACGGACTCGGGTTCCCGCTGCGCCGAGGCGGAGGTGGGGGAGCCGACTGACCTGAGGTATCGGACGACGGTGGCCGCCATCCCTGCATGTCCCATCACAGCAATGATTGAAGCTGACGGTGCGTCAGATAGGAAGGGTGGAGGCGGAGGCGCTTGCGGGACCTGGACGACTCGACGGCTCGGCGGTTCGACCGCTCGACGGTCGTTTAACGGTCAACTCCCTTGTGTCACACCGAACATGAGGTGCCGTCAAGATCGCCCGGCTTCGTGTGTAAGGTCGGTGCCTACGACAACGGCGTCGGGGCTGGGGTGGGTCATGGGCAGTGGCAACGGCTTTCGGTACCGGGCCGAGCGGATCTCGCTCGGGGCGATGGCGGCGGCGGGCATCCTGGTCCTGGTTGCCGACCTCTTCGGCTGGCTGGACAGGATGGCGCCCGGCGGCACGCTCCCGAAGATCACGCTGCTGATCCTGAGCACGGTCACGCTCTTCCTCCTGATGGAGTTCGACCGCCTGAAGGTGCTCGACAACATCAACACCCAGATATCCGGCCTCACCCTCGACGGGCTGACCGGCGAGCTCCGGCGCCAGCACTACCTCGGCGTGACCCGGGTCCACCGGGTCTTCTCCGACGAGGAGTTCAAGAGGCTCCTGGGGGCCGCACGCCAGGACGTCTCCATCCTCCAGACCTGGATACCCAACCTGAGCCGCCTCGAAGGAGAGCTGGAGCGGGCCGTCACCGAGCGGAACGTCCAGGTGCGCATCCTGCTGCTGCACCCGAAGTCCGCCGTCGCGGACCTGCGCGACGAGGCCCTGCGCGCCACCCGCAGCTCCGTGGACGTCGGCGCGAGCCTGGACATCCTCAAGACGATCCACGACCGCCTCGCACCGGAGCTCCGGACCAGGCTCAGCGTCCGCGTCTACAACTCCCTGCCGTCGATCGCCGTCTACAAGGCCGACGAGCACTACCTGGTCAGCTCGTTCCTCCACGGGCAGCTGGCCATCGAATCCCCCCAGACCGAGATCGACGGATCCGACACCGTGATGGGCCGGCAGGTCCAGAAGGAACTGGACACCCTCTGGGGCATCGGCAGCGAGGTCGACCTCCGCGACCCGATGAGATCGATCGACCTCCACTGATCAGCAGAACGACCGGGAGACAAGAGAAGGGACACGGCCGTGCGCGACCTGGACAGGTTCGAGGACGAACTGATCGAGCAGTACGAGCGGCATCCGGTGCTCGCGGACATCACGCGGCTCCCGGACCAGGAATTCGCCGAGGTCCTGCTCCAGCGGCGCTTCCTCTCCCTCGCCTTCACCCCGGCCTACGACCTCGCCATCGACCTGCTGCAGGACGAGGCCGGGCTGCGGATCGCCCGGGTCATCCTCCGCGAGGAGTACCCCGACGGCCGCGGGCACACCCCCTCGCACCGCGAGGACATGACGTACGACATGGGCAGCCTCGGGATCCCCAGGTCCGCCATCGTCCGGTCCAGGCCGACCGCGGCGACGAGGCGCGCCATCGAGGACACCTTCGCCCTGATCGCCGACGCGGGCGGCCACGAACGCTCCGACCTGAAGCTGCTCACCATCCTGCGGTTCTGGGGCGAGATCCTGGTCTCCGTCGAGTACGGGCGGCTGTGGCAGCGCATGGGACCACAGCTCACCGGCGACGGCGAGAACCGCTCGCGCTTCTACTACCCGCACCACGTGCACGACGCCAAGAAGCGTTCCCTGGAGAGCGTGTCCCTGCTGTCCACCACCCACTCCGACCGCCTGGGCACCCGGGTACGGGAGCTGCTCACCGGCGCGGACGACGAAGCGGCGGCCGCGGCCTGCTTCAGGGAGGCCGAGGAGCAGTCGCTCCGGCTCAAGACGGCCTTCTACGACCAGTTCCGGCACGCACCGGACCGGGTGCCCGTACCCCCACGCGGGTGAAACCCCCCGCCTCCGTGGGTCCGTACGCCCGGGCGGGGGTGGAGGCTCGGCATCGTGGCAGCGACCTCGTACCGCCGCCGTAGTCCCGGGAGGACCCCATGCTCGGCACCGACTTCACCACCGGATCACCCAACTGGCTCGACCTGGGGAGCCCCGACACCGAGGCGGCGGTCGCGTTCTACGGCGCCGTCCTCGGCTGGGACTTCGCCTCCGCCGGTCCCGAGGCGGGCGGCTACGGCTTCTTCCAGGTGGACGGGAAGACCGTCGCCGCGCTCGGACCGCTCACCGAGGAGGGGGCGACGTCCGCCTGGATGCAGCACTTCATGACCTCCGACATCCAGGCCACCACCGAGGCCGTCCGTGCCGCCGGCGGGCAGGTACGGATGGAGCCCGGGGACGTCATGGGCGAGGGATGGCTGGCCCACTACACCGACCCGCAGGGCGCCGAGTTCGCCTGCTGGCAGCCCGGGAAGACCGCCGGACTCCAGCTGACGTCCGCCCCGAACTCGCTGGTCTGGACGGAACTCCACGTCGGGGACCCCGCCGCCGACCTGGCCTTCTACACCGGCCTGTTCGGATGGCGCAGTGCCGAGATGCCCGCGCCCGGGATGACGTACCAGGTCCTGAGCACCGCCGACGGGGACCAGGAGGACGCCTCCTTCGGCGGGATCGCCCCGCACATGGGCGGCGAGGGCGACCGGGCGCGCTGGACGCCGTACTTCCACGTGACGGACGTCGACGCCACCGTCGCGGTGGCCAGGGCGAACGGCGGGTCGGTCGTCATGCCGGCCACCGACCTCCCGGACGTCGGCCGGATCGCCTGGCTGGCCGACCCGGCCGGAGCGGTGTTCGCGCTGCTCAAGCCCGACCCGCAGATGTAGGACGGATTCAGCGGCCGAGGTACTTGGGCGTGCGGCGCTCCACGAAGCTCGCCACGCCCTCGTTCGCGTCGGCCGTGGTCATGTTGATCTCCTGAGCGGTGGCCTCGGCGGCCAGCGCGGCCGCCCGGTCGCCGTCCAGGGAGGCGTTGACCAGCTGCTTGGTCATGGCGAGCGCCCGGGTGGGTCCCTGCGCGAGCCGCTCGGCCCACGCGCGGACGGTCGCCTCCAGCTCCTCTGCGGGCACCACCCGGTTGACCAGGCCCAGGCGCTCGGCCTCGGCGGCCGGGACGGCGTCGCCGAAGAACATCAGCTCCTTGGCCTTCTGCGGGCCCACCAGCCGCGGCAACAGGTACGCGCCCCCGCCGTCGGGGACCAGCCCGCGGCGGACGAACACCTCGATGAAGCGGGCCGGTTCGGCGGCGATGACGAGGTCGCAGGCGAGGGCGAGATGGGCGCCGATACCGGCGGCCGTGCCGTTGACGGCGGCGAGGACCGGCTTCTCGCAGTCGAGCACGGCGGTGATCAGGCGCTGCGCGCCGAGGCGGATCATGCGGGCGACGTCACCGGCGATGCGCTCGCCGGCGGCGGCTCCGCCCGGGCTGCCGCGCAGGTCGGCGCCCGCGCAGAAGCCCTTGCCGGTGGCGGTGATGACGACGGCCCGCACGGCGGGGTCGGCGGAGGCCTCGGCAAGCAGTGCGATGACGCGCTCGCGCTGGTCCCAGGTGACGGCGTTCATCGCCTCGGGGCGGTTGAGGGTGATCCAGGCGACGCCGTTGTCGATGCGGTGGAGGACTTCGTCCTCGGGGGTGCCGGTCATGGGCGGGCTTCCGTTCGTGTGGGGTGCGGGGGCGCCGCTCAACGGCAGATGGCGAGGGCGTCCAGGGCCACCGCCCCCTGGCCCCGGGGGAGGACCATCAGGGGGTTGATGTCCAGCTCGGAGAGCTCGTCGCCCAGTTCGAGGGCCATCCGCTGGATGCGCAGGACGACCTCCACCAGGGCGTCCACATCGGCCGGGGGCGCCCCCCGTACGCCCTCCAGCAGCGCGTGCCCGCGCAGTTCCCTCAGCATGGCCCGCGCCTGGTCCTCGCCGAACGGCGGGACACGGACCGCCGCGTCGTGGAGCACCTCCACCAGGACCCCGCCCAGTCCCACCGTCACGGTCGGGCCGAAGAGGTCGTCCTGGGTGACGCCGACGACCATCTCCACGCCCCGCTCCACCATCTGGCAGACGAGGATCCCGTCGAGCGGCACGTTCTCGTAGCGTGCGATGTCGGTCAGCTCCCGGTACGCGTCGCGGATCTGGCTCGCCGAGGTCAGGCCGATCTTCACCAGGCCGAGCTCCGTCTTGTGCCCGAGCTGCGGTCCCGAGGCCTTCATCACCACCGGGTAGCCGACCAGCCCGGCCGCGCGGACGGCCGCCGCCGCGCTCGTCACCAGCTGTTCGCGGGGGACCCGTATCCCGTAGGCGCGCAGGAGCTGCTTTGCCGCGTGCTCGCTGAGCTGCTGGGACGGCCGCATGAGGGCCTGCGCCTTGCGGTACGAGGGCGAGGGCGTCCGCGGTGCGTCCTCGAAGGGGGAGCGGTATCCGGTGGTGAAGCGGTGGTGGCCGAGGTAGGCGCGTACGGCGGTGATGCAGTTGCCGAAGGTACGGAAGGTGGCCACGCGGGAGGAGCCGAGGAGGGTGGTGCGGTAGGCCTCCTCGGTGCCGACGGGGGAGCCCCAGATCACGCAGATCAGCTTGTCGCTCTGCTCGGCCGCGTCCACCAGGTCCTGCGCGAGCCGGTCGCTCATGGGCGGGAAGGGGCCGGTGATCGGACAGATCAGGACGCCGACCGCGGGGTCGGCGAGGATCGCGTCGATGATCTTCCGGCCGCGCCAGTCGCCGACCGGGTGGCCGCCGTTGTCGACGGGGTTGGCGACGTTCAGGTACTCCGGGATCCACTGGTGGAGCTCGTCCTGCTTGGCCCGCGAGAGGGCGGGCAGGGTCAGGCCCGCCTCCGTGGCCAGGTCGGAGAAGTGCGCCCCGGTGCCGCCGGAGATGGAGTAGACGACGACGCCTTCGGCCTTGGGCCTGCGGGCCCGGGCGAGCAGCGCGGCGGTGTCCTGGAGCTCGTCGAGACCGTCGACGCGGATGACGCCGAACTGGCGCATGGCGGCGTCCACGACGGTGTCGGCGCCGGTCAGCTTCCCGGTGTGGGAGGCTGCCATGCGCGCGCCGGTCTCGGTGCGGCCGACCTTGACGGCGACGACGGGGACCCCGTTGCGCGCGGCCCGGTCGGCGGCGAGCAGGAAGGACCGGCCGTCCTTCAGGCCCTCCACGTAGCAGGCGATGGCCCCGACCTCGGGCTGCTCGGCGAAGTAGGAGATGAAGTCGGAGGTCTCCAGGTCCGCCTCGTTGCCGGTGGGCGCCCAGTGGGAGAGCCGGATGCCCAGCTCCTGGAGGGTGTAGACGGGCCGGCCCTGGTGGCCGGACTGGGTGATCAGGGCGATCGCCGGGCCGTCGAGGTCCTCGCGGAACTCCTCGAAGGCGTTGAGGTTGGTGTTGGGGCCCAGCAGGCGCAGGCCCGAGCGCCGGACGGCGGCGCCGAGCCGCTCCTGGGCGGCGGCGCCCGCGTCGCCTGTCTCGGCGAAGCCGGAGGCGAAGGCGACGGCGAACTTGACCTTGGTCTCGGCCAGTTCCTCGATGACGGGGAGCGGGTCGGCGACGAGGAGGACGGCGAGGTCCACCTGTTCGGGCAGGTCGGCCACGGAGGCGTGGCAGGTCAGCCCGAAGACGGTGGGGCGGGTGGGGTGTACCGGGTGGAGCCGGGCACCGACGCGCTCCGCCCAGGCGATGAGCTGGCGGGTGATGCCGGTGTTGGGCCGGCCCTCGGCGTCGGAGGCGCCGATGACGGCGACGGACTCGGGCCGGAAGAACCGGTCCAGGTCGGGCACGTCGGCGTGCAGCGGTCGTCCGCTGACGTCCAGGGGAACCGCGTCGTCGGGGGAGGGGGCCGCCGACGAATGGACGGCGGTCCGGGGGGATTCCCCGCAGGCCTCGACACGTGCGCGGAAGTCGGTGGTGAGGGTGCCGTGAGTAGATCCAAGCATCGTTGCCGCCCACTCCTGCTCGATGAACCTCGATGGAACTCAATAACTGACGTGTAGTCAGATTACTGAACTGACGTGCCGTCAGGAACAGGGCTGCGCAGGAAAGCTGTGGAGGTGGTGTGGTGAACGGTGACAGATTCCCGCGGAGCGGGTCCAGAGTGCACTTCCGGCCGAGATCACCCGCCCGCGGCCCGGGTCGGCACGCGCACCGTCCGCGGCCCTGGATGTCTGCCCGCGGCAGTGTGATCATCTACCGCATGACTGCTGTCCGAAAGGCCCATGCCGCGTAGGCGACCGAGCGCACTGCGCGCCGAACCGGCCCTGCCCCAGCCGATGTACACGGGTGCCGGTCACTGCGGGGGCTTCCGGCCGCTCCGACCGTGGCCCACCCGGATCGACCGGCTCTCCTCCCGGACGGTCGCCGCGATCCACCGCGAGGAGTGCCGGCGCCCGTACGACGAAGGGCTCTGGCCCGGGGCGACGGCAACGGCCCTCGCGACCTGCCGCTCCTTCCTCGCCCTTCCGGGCCGCTGGCTGTACCTGCGGCGGGACTACTGCGGCTGCGAGCACTGCGACCTCCGCAACGACATCGCCGTGGCCCGGGACCTCCTCGAACTGGTCGTCCACAGGCTGCCGCCCCGGCCGCGCCGGGAACTGGAGGCCCTGCTGGCCCGACTGGACGAGGAGCTGTGGCGCCGGACCGTGCCCGACCCGTTCGCCCACCGGCAGCCGCACCGCAGGGGGGCCTGGTGGCGCCGGCGCCTCTACGACCTGGACCACCTGCTGTGACCCGCCGAGGGGCGTCGGCGGGCACCGGCGGGTGCGGCGGGCGTCGACGGCGCCCCTCCGTGGTGCGGTGCGGGCGGCGGCTCAGCTGCCGGACGTCCGCCGGGCGACCGCCTTGGCGATCTTCTCCGCGTCCATGGCCATCTCCCGGAGCATCCCGCTGATGGGGTTGCTGAAGCCGGTGAAGTACAGGTCGCGGGCCTGCCCGGGGCTGCGGGCGCCGTGCGTACGGGGGCGGCCGCGCTCGTCGAGCACCCCGAGGTGTCCGACCAGCCCCTCCAGGGCCCGGCGGTAGCCGGTCGCCGCGATCACGGCGTCCGGGGCGATCCGCGAGCCGTCCGCGAGCACCACCTCGGCGCCGTCGAAGGACTCCACCGCGGCCACGGGCTCCACCTTGCCGCTGCGCACCGCGTCGATCAGACCGACGTCCTGAACCGGTATCGACCCCTGCTCGACCCTGCTGTACAGGCCGGTCGCGGGGCGCGGAAGCCCGTACGCCGACAGGTCCGGCACGGAGGCCCGTGCGACGAGCGCGCCCAGCCGGTCCACGAGGCGCTTGGGCAGCCGGCGCACGAGGATCCCGCTGCGCTGGGCCGGCCAGCCGGCGGTGGAGCGGCGCAGGATGTGCGGCGCGGTGCGCACGGCGAGCCGCACGCGCGCCGCGCCGCCCTCGACGAGGTCGACGGCTATCTCGGCGCCGGTGTTGCCGACGCCGACGACGAGGACGTCCCGGCCGGCGTACGGCTGCGGGTTGCGGTAGTCGGCGGCGTGCAGCAGCCGGCCCTCGTACGTGTCCCGGCCCGGCCAGTCGGGGAGCGCGGGCGTGTGGTTGTAGCCGGTGGCGACGACGACGGCCGCGGCGGCCAGCTCGCGCCCACCGGTGGCGTGCAGGATCCAGCCGTCCCCCTCGGGAGCGGGCTCGATCCGGGTCACCTCGACGCCGGTGACCAGCTCAAGCTCGTGGAACTCGGCGTACTTCTCGAGGTAGCGCACGACGTCGTCGCGGCGGACCCAGCGCCCGAAGCGGCGCGGCATGGCCAGGCCCGGGAGGGCGGAGAGCCGGCGCGTGGTGTGCAGGCGCAGCCGGTCGTAGTGCCCCCGCCAGGACGAACCGACCGCGTCGGACTTCTCGATGACCACCGCACGGACCCCGCGGGCGCGCAGCGCGGCGGCCGCGGCGAGGCCGCCGGGGCCGGCCCCGATGACGTACACGGGGCGGGGCTGGGTGGTCATGTCGGGTGCTGTCGGGTCTCCGGGCATGAGGTGTGATCGTATCGCCACGCTGGGTTGATGGGTCTCGGTCGGGCGGGGAATCGATTGCGGATCGATCACGGCGTGCGGGCCGCCCGCGCAGGCCGCGCACCCGCGGGCGGCCGGACCCTTGCGCGATCGCTCCGGATCCGCTGAACTGACGTACCGTCAGATAGAGCGTGCGCGTCGATCGCGAGAGGGGTGGGGGCTGCCGATGCAGACCATCTGGCTCAGTGGGGCCGAATGGCTCGCCGTGCTCCGGATAGGCCTCGGCCTGTGGTGGCTGGAGAGCTGGCGGCACAAGGACAAGAAGGGCTGGTTCGAGCGGGGCACCGGCATCGCCTGGGCCGCCGACGTCGCCGGCAAACACCGCTGGACCTTCGTCAAGGGCGGCTTCGACCGCGTCGTCGCACCGCGGCCGAAAGCGATGGCGTACATCGTCGTCTACGCGGAACTCGCACTCGGGCTGGGGCTCGTACTCGGCTTCCTGACCCCGATCGCCCTGGTCGGCGGGCTCCTGCTGAACCTGCTCTACCTGGTGCTGATGATCCACGACTGGGCCGAGCAGGGGCAGAACGCGATGATGGCGCTCATCTCGCTCGTCGCGCTCCTCGCCATGTCCTGGCAGACCTGGTCCCTCGACGCGGCGATCGGACTGTTCCTTTGACCGGCACCGCGCGGTACGACCTCCCCGAGGCGGACGAGTTCACCCGGCACTACTGGGACGCCGCAGCGGAGGGCCGGCTGCTGCTGCGGCGCTGCGCCGACTGCGGACGGGCGCACCACTACCCGCGCGAGTTCTGCCCGTTCTGCTGGGCGGGTGAGGACCGTGTGACCTGGGAGGCGGCGAGCGGCCGGGCGACGCTCTACACCTGGTCGGTGATCCACCGCAACGACCTCCCGCCGTTCGGAACGCGCGTCCCGTACACGGCGGCGGTCGTCGACCTGGCCGAGGGCCCGCGGATGATGACCGAGGTGGTGGACTCGGGGGCGGCGGACCTGCGCATCGGCATGCCGCTGACGGTCACCTTCCGCGAGGCGGCGGACGGCGTGTGGGTGGCGGTCTTCCGGCCGGCGCCGCCGGGGTGAGGTGCGGGCCGCCGCCGACGGTCAGGGCCAGAGCAGCTCGCGGTCCCAGGACCCGTCGGCGGTACGGAAGTACCGCAGGCGGACGTGCCTGCGCGCGGCGTCCCCCTGGAAGAACTCCACCTCGACGGGCTCCAGTACGTACCGCGTCCAGGTCGGAGCAGGCGCGTCGGGCTCGGCTCCGGCCCGCTCCCAGGAGGCCGCCGAGACCCGCGCCAGCTCCTCGAGGGAGCCGAGCACCTCGCTCTGCCGCCCCGTGAGCGCGGCGGCGAGCGCACCCCGCGAGCGGACCGCCAGGTCCGCCCGGCTCTCCTCGGGCCCGCAGGCGGTGACCCGGCCCCGGACGCGGACCTGGCGTCCCACGGACGGCCAGTAGAACCCGAGCGCGGCCTCCGGCCGCGCGGCCAGCTGCACGCCCTTGGCGCTGGTGGCGTGCGAGGCGAAGTGCCAGCCGCGCGCATCGACGTCGTGCAGCATCAGGATCCGCACATCGGGCCGCCCGTCGCCGTCCACAGTCGCCAGACTCATGGTGTGCGGCTCCAGCTGCCCCGCGCGCGCGGCATGCACGAACCACTCCCGGAAGAGGGCCAGGGGCTCCCCGGGCGCGGTGTCGGTGTCGAACCCGGGGAGCGGGGAGTCCCACACGCGCAGGGAATGCAGGGTGGAGCGGAAGTCGTCAGGGGTGGCTTCGCTGGTCATGCGGCCCATGGAACAGCAGGGGCGGGGCGGCGGGCCAGTGGATTGGGGGCGGGGTCGGGTGGCGGGGCGGGGGCTTCGGGGGCGGGGTCGGCTGGTGCGGCGGTGGCTTCGGGGGCGGGGTCGGCTGGTGGGGCGGGGGCTTCGGGGGCGGGAGCCGAGCACTCGGTGGTCAGAGATGCGTATGGGGGTTTCCCGTCAGTCTCATCGTCTCTCCGTGTCGGGCCGGCCCCTCAAGGGCGCTCCTTCGTCGCGTCGCTACGCGATGGCCTGCGGCCACCCTTGACCGACCGTCCCGCCCCGGACATACGAAGACTGCCGGGAAGCCCCCAAAGGAACGGGCCGGGCATTCCTTTTAGGGACGGGGTGGTCGGAGATGCCCTGCCTGTCGGGGGTGAGGCTCCTTCCCGAGGCGGGGCCCATGCCGCGCACCGGCCGGGTCGGTGGGCGCGTCCAATCGCTACGCGCTCCTCATATCTCAGCGTCCGACGACCGTCCGGGGCTGGACATAGGCCGCCCACGCCCTCGGTTCCTCTGGCAAGGTGCGTCCGGCGACCGTCTGTGGCCGGTCATAAGCCGCCCAAGACGCCCCAGCGCTCCTCATTGAGGGCGCCTGAGGGCTGTCCGGGGTGGAAAAGCGCCTGACAACGGCTATTTCGTCGTGGAGTGGGGTCAGCGAGAGCGGACCGCTCGAATCGCCGACCGTTTGCCCCAATTACCCCTGTTTGGGGGCGGGTTTGTGGTGTCACTTGTGCACTGACCTGGATCCACGACGGAATAGCAGAGGCATCAGGCCCTGCCGGCCGCCGGTCGCAGTCCCAGGAGAAGCGCGTAGCGATCTGAGGCGGCTTATGCCGGGCTCCAGACGGTCGTCGGACGCAGTTCGTGAGGTGAACCGGGACCGTGGGCGGCCTATGTCCGGCCCAAGACGGTCGGTGGACGCCGAGAGATGAGGAGCGCGTAGCGATTGGACGCGCTTCCCCCGACCCGGCCGGTGGTCTGGATGGGCCCCGCCTCGGGAAGGTGCCCTTTCGCGCCCGACCGGGCAGGGCTTCTCCGACCGCCCCGTCCTTGGAAGCTCGGACCGGCTCGTTCTTTTGGGGGCTTCCCGACAGTCTTCGTATGTCCGGGGCGGGACGGTCGGTCAAGGGTGGCCGCAGGCCATCGCGTAGCGACGCGACGAAGGAGCGCCCTTGAGGGGCCGGCCCGACACGGAGAGACGATGAGACTGACGGGAAACCCCCATACGCATCTCTGACTCCCGAGTGCTCGGCTCCCGCCCCCGAAGCCCCCGCCCCACCAGCCGACCTCATCCGCCGCGCTCGCCCACCCCCCGCCGAATAAATCTTCCGCCCCACCGATGAGTTGCCCGCGCCGCAGCAGTCATCACTACGACACGAACGACGCACCACCCGCCACCCGCCACCCGCCACCCGCCACGCACCCACCCCGAGGAGACCCGCCATGGCCGACACCGTCAAGGGCCCCGCCAGCTACTTCCCGTCCATCGAGAAGAAGTACGGACGTCCGATCGGGGAGTGGCAGGAGCTCATCCGGTCCTCGCCGCTGACCAAGCACATGGAGCTCGTCTCCTGGCTCAAGACGGAGCACGGCCTGGGGCACGGTCACGCCAACGCCCTCGTGGCCCACACCCTCGCCGAGGGGAAGTAGCGGACCCCGCCCCCCGGGCGGGGTCCGGTCACCCCCGCCCCAGCAGGATCGTTCCCGACGAGCAGAACCAGCCGCCCGTGCCCGAGGCCAGGGCGACCTGCGGGAGGCGGCCGCCGGGTTTGGTGACCTGGCCCGGGCCCGCCTCGCCGCGGAGCTGGCGGACCGCCTCCACGAGGAGGAACAGGCCGCGCATGCCGGGGTGGCAGGCCGACAGGCCGCCGCCGTCGGTGTTGACCGGGAGCTCCCCGTCGCGCAGCAGGCGGCCCTTCTCCACGAACGCCCCGCCCTCGCCCTTCGCGCAGAAGCCGAGGTCCTCCAGGGTCACCAGGGTCATGTAGGTGAAGGCGTCGTAGATCTCCGCGAGGTCCACGTCCGCCGGGGTGAGGCCGGCCCGCTCGAAGGCGATGCGGCCCGAGACGGCCGCCGGGGACACCGTGAAGTCCTCCCACTCCGACATGGTGGTGTGGGACACGGACGTGCCCGCCCCCAGGATCCAGACGGGGGCCTTGGCGGTGTCCGGGACGTAGTCCTCCGCGGCCAGGAGCACCGCGCACCCGCCGTCCGAGCGGATGCAGCAGTGCAGCTTGGTGAAGGGGTCGGCGATCATGTCGCCGCCGAGCACGTCCTCGACGGTGATGGGGTCGCGGAACATGGCGTCCGGGTTCGTGGCCGCGTTCGCGCGGGCCTGTACGGCCACCGAGGCGAGCTGTTCCAGCGTCGTCCCGTACTCGTGCATGTGGCGGCGGGCGGCCATGGCGTACTTGGAGATCAGCGTGTGGCCGTACGGGACCTCGAACTGCAGCGGTCCCCGCGCTCCGAAGGAGAGGTTGGACGTGCGGCGCCGCGCCTTGATGTCCGCCCGGGCCGTGGATCCGTAGACCAGGAGCACGGCGTTGGCGTGCCCGGCGGCGATCGCGTCCGCCGCGTGGGCGGCCATGACCTCCCAGGTCGAGCCGCCCACGGAGGTGGAGTCGACCCAGGTGGGGCGCAGCCCCAGGTATTCGGCCACCTCGACCGGCGCGAGCGTGCCGAGGCCGGCCGAGGCGAAGCCGTCGATGACGGAGCGGTCCAGGCCGGAGTCGGCGAGGGCGCGCCGGGCGGCCTGTGCGTGCAGGGCGTAGGGGGTGGGGCCGTCGACCCGGCCGCAGTCCGAGAGGGCGACGCCGACCACCGCGACCCTCCGGCGGGGTTGGGACGTGGCTCCAGGTGTGAGTCCAGGCATGGGGGAACGGTATATCTGACGGCACGTCAGATGCTAGACCCCGCCCTGCGGCCCACCCCGGCTCTCCGTGCAACCCGCCCCCGTCGCCCCCTGTGCATCTGCTTCTGCCGGGCCTAACATGACGGCCCGTCAGATACTCCCCCAGCTGTTGCTGGGAGGTGCCCCCAGGAGGAGCCAGACGATGGATGCCGCCTTCACCGCGGAGCAGGACGAGATACGCCGGACCCTGCGCGAGATCCTGGGCAAACGCTGCGGCCCCGACGAGGTCAAGGCTGCCGTCCGTACCGCCGCCGGGCATGACCGTGAGCTGTGGCAGCAGCTTGCCCGGGAGCTCGGGCTGCCGGGCATCGCCGTCGCCGAGGAGTACGGAGGCGTCGGCTGCGGCCCCGCCGATCTGGCCCTGGCCTGCGAGGAGACCGGGCGGGCGCTGCTGCCCTCGCCGCTGCTGGCCACCGCCGCGCTGTGCGTGCCGCTGGTCACCGCCCTCGGTACGGGCGCCCAGCGCTCCGCGCTGCTCCCGCCGCTGGCGACGGGCGGGCTGACCGCCGCCCTCGCCGTCAGTGGCCCGGCGCTGGCCACCGCCCTCGCGCTGACCGGCGAGGACGCCTCCGGGCAGTGGTCCGGCGGCGGCCGCGCCGGCGGGGTCCAGGCCCGCGCCGACGCCGCCGGGGGCGGCTGGCGGCTGTACGGCGAGGCCGTTCAGGTGCTGGACGGGCACAGTGCCGGGCTGTTGCTGGTCGCCGCGCACACCGGCGGCTTCGCGCGCAGCCGCACGCTGCTGTTCCTCGTGCGCGAGGACGCGCCCGGGCTCGTACGGACCCGGCAGGCCGTGCTCGACGAGACGCGCCCGCAGGCCAGGATCGAACTGCGCGACGTTCCGGCGGAGTTGCTCGGCGACGAAGGGGCCGATGTGCTCGGCGCCCTCGCGGCCACCGGGCGTACCGCCTCCGCCGTCCTGGCCGCCGAGGCGGTCGGCGCGGCCGGCCGGGCGCTCGCCAGGACCGTCGAGTACGTACGCCAGCGCGAGCAGTTCGGCCGGGCGATCGGGTCCTTCCAGGCGGTCAAGCACCGGCTCGCGGACCTGTACGTACAGGTGCAGGCGGCCCGCTCGGCGGCCTACTACGCCGCCTGGGACCCGGATCAGGGCGGTCTCGCGCTCGCCCAGGCCCTGGAGGCCCTGCGGGTGACCGCGGGTGAGGCGATCCAGCTGCACGGCGGCATCGGCTTCACCTGGGAGCACGACGCGCACCTCTACTTCAAGCGGGCGGCGGCCGACGAGCTGCTGTTCGGCCCGGTCCACCGGCTGCGGGCGCACGCCGCCGACCGTGCGGGCCTGTTCGCGGATCCGGCCGCGGCCGCGCCGCAGCCGCAACGTCCCGCTGCGCCCACCCCCACACCCCCGCCCGCACAAGAGAAGGTGGCCGTCTGATGGCTCCCGGCGTCAAGCTGATGCAGAAGGTCTCCTCGACCATGCTCTTCGCCAAGATCGCGCCGCACTTCATCCCCGCCATGGACAAGGCGGTGCACAGGCTGACCCGCGGCAGGGTCATCCTCAGCGCCCAGATGCTGCCGGGCGTGATCCTCACGGCCAAGGGTGCCAGGACCGGGGAACCGCGCACGACCCCGCTCGCCTGCATGCCGGAGGACGGCGGCACGACGTGGATCCTGATCGGCTCCAACTTCGGCCGGCCCGGGCACCCGGCGTGGACCGGAAACCTGCTCAAGCACCCGGACGCGGACGTGAGTTGGCAAGGCCGGGACATCCCCGTCCGGGCCCGGCTGCTGGCGGGTGAGGAACGCGCGGAGGCGTGGCAGGCGGTGCTGAGGTTCTGGCCGCCGTACGCGACGTACCAGGCGCGCATCGAGCGCGAGATCCGGCTGTTCCGCCTGGAGCGTCGCTGATCGCAGGCGCGATCAGGCGTTGTCAGGTGTAGTCGGACGTTGTCTTGTGTGGTCGGGCATGGGGCGGGCACAGGGAGCGGAGGAGCGGGCACGGGTCGGGCACGGTCGGCGGGCCCCTGGAGAGCGTCCGGGGGTCCGCCGCTACTTCGTCGGCTTCTTGCCCGTGATGCCGAGGTGGACGAGCAGCGCCAGGTTCGGCCTGAGCTCGGCCTGCTTGACGCCCCAGGCCTGGAAGCCCTTCTGGTGCGAGGCGACCGCGGCCAGCATCGCGACCAGCGAACCGGCCATCGCCGCGGGGCTCACGTCCTTGTCGACCTTGCCCTTGGCCTGGAGCTCCTTCATCGATTCCGTGAGGGAGTTGGTGACCGAGTTCAGGATCTTCATGCGGATCTTGTAGAAGCGCTTGTCGCCCTCGGCCGCGCCGAGGTCGACGACCCGCAGGATCGCGTCGTTGCGGCGCCAGAACTCGAGGAATCCTTCGACGAGTTCCTCGGCGGCGGCCCACCCGGACTTGCCGACCCAGGTCCGGCCCTCGACGAGCGACGTCAGCTGCGCGCCCTCGCTGGCCATTTGTTCGGCGATCTCCAGGACGGCGCCCTCGACGTCCGGGAAGTACTGGTAGAAGGTCGCGGGGGAGGTACCGGCCTTGCGGGCGACGTCGATCACCTTGACGTCGCGGTACGGCGAGGAGCTGAGCATCTCGCTGAGGCAGTCGAGCAGCTTCTGCCGCGTCGCCTGGCCGCGCCGGCCGGCGACACGCCCGTCGACGGTGCGTACTTGTCCTGTCATGCCGTCAGCTTACCGAGGGGTGATCGGCGCGCTATTCGGCCGCCTGCAAATGGGGTTACGGGGTCCCTGGCCTGGGCGGAAGGCGGAGTCGGGCGATCAAGGAGGCGCATTCAGGCCGGGAGACCGGTCCTGTGCGCCCCCTGCGCGCCCCCTGTCCGGTCGTCGGCGCGCCGCAGCCCCGCACCGGTCGCCCCCGGGCCACGGGCCCGGGCGTGTCGCCCGGTTCCGCGAGGTTTCCCCCGAATAGTCTTATCAACAGGCTGTGGACAAGTTTTCGGGCAGATCATGGCTGGGAGAGGTGGGAGGGTACACACCCCCGCACAACGGAAGGAAACGGGCCCATGGCCGCATTCGCGGAAGGCGCACCCTGCTGGGTGGACGCCTCGCTTCCGGACGTCGAGGCGGGCAAGCGCTTCTACGGCGAGCTCTTCGGGTGGACCTTCACCGAAGGGGCGGGCGCCGAGTACGGCCACTACACCCAGGCCTACAGCCGCGGCCGCAACGTCGCCGCCCTCGCCCCCAAGCCCGACGGCCGCATGCCCACCGTCTGGGGGATCTACCTCTACACCACCGACGCGTACGCCTGCGCGCAGCGCATCCGCGCCGCCGGCGGCCAGATGGTCATGGACCCGATGCCGGTCGGCCCGTACGGCACCGCCGCGATGGCAGCCGACCCCGGCGGCGCCGTGTTCGGCCTGTGGCAGCCCGGCACCCACCACGGCTTCGACGTCCAGCAGGAGCCGTACTCGTACTGCTGGAGCGAGGTCTACACACGGGCCCGCGACGCCGTCGACGTCTTCTACGCCAAGGTCTTCGGCTACGTCCCCCAGGACCAGGACGACGCCGGGGTGGAGTACCGCATCTGGTCCCCGCCCGGCCGCGCGCCCGGCACGGAGACCGCCGTCCTGGGCCGCAGCCTGATCACCGACGCCTTCCCGGAGATCATGCCCGCGCACTTCCTCGCCTACTTCGCCGTCCCGGACTGCGATCAGTCGGTCGCCACGGTGCAGCGGCTCGGCGGCCGGGTCACCGCCGACCCCTTCGACACCCCCTACGGCCGGATCGCGGTCGTCGCCGACAATCAGGGGGCGGTCTTCGGACTGCTCTCGGAACCCCGGACGAAGCCTGACGCGTAGGCCGTCCCGGACGGACCGCCGAGCAGATCACACCGCCCTCCTCGACGTGCCGGGGCCGGACCGGGTCCGGGCCTGACAGAATCGGGGTTGCTCGACCCGGGTGGCGCCCGGGGTGAGACGCTGCACGGGGCAGGGCCCCGTGCCGGTGGAAGCGGGCCCGGTGAGTGGCCCGTACGGGGATGGGTGTGGAGGCGAGTGGTGGAGCAGCTGACGCAGCACGACCCGAGACGGATCGGCCCCTTCGAGGTGCTGGGACGGCTCGGCGCCGGCGGCATGGGGCTGGTCTATCTCGCGCGGTCCGCTTCCGGACGGCGGGTCGCGATCAAGACGGTGCGCACCGAGCTCGCCGAGGACCAGCTCTTCCGCGTGCGCTTCACGCGCGAGGTGGAGGCCGCCCGCGCCGTGTCCGGCTTCTACACCGCGGCCGTGGTCGACGCCGACCCGCGTGCCGCCGTGCCGTGGCTGGCGACCGCGTACGTCCCGGCGCCCTCCCTGGAGGAGATCGTCAACGAGTGCGGGCCCATGCCCGCCCAGGCCGTACGGTGGCTCGCGGCCGGTATCGCCGAGGCCCTGCAGTCCATCCACGGCGCCGGCCTGGTCCACCGCGACCTGAAGCCGTCCAATGTGCTCGTCGTCGAGGACGGCCCGCGCGTGATCGACTTCGGTATCGCGAGCGGGGTCTCCAACACCCGCCTGACCATGACGAACGTCGCCGTCGGCACCCCCGCCTACATGTCGCCCGAGCAGGCGAAGGACTCGCGCAGCGTCAAGGGCGCGTCCGACGTCTTCTCGCTCGGCTCCACCCTCGTCTTCGCCGCCACCGGGCACCCGCCGTACCACGGGGCGAACCCGGTGGAGACGGTCTTCATGCTGCTGCGCGAGGGCCCGAACCTGGAGGGGCTGCCGGCCGAGCTGCGGCCGCTGATCGACTCCTGCATGCAGATGGACGCCACGCTCCGGCCCACCCCGGCCGACCTGCAGGCACAGCTCGCCCCGCACCTGTTCGACGGCGGTGACGACAGCGGGACCGCCTCCGCGTGGCTGCCGGCGCGGGCCGTCGCGATGATCGAGGCCCGGCGCGCGGGGCACCGTACGCCGCCCGCCCCCGTGGTGCCGGCGCCCGGCCCGGGCTCCGGGGGCCGGGGAGCGGCCTCCGAGGCCGCCACGCACCGCCGCCCGCGCGGGGTCGACTCCTGGGTGGACCCGCGGACCGGCCAGGCCGTCCCGCAGCGCCCGCACCACCCACCGATGTCCCCGGTGCCCTCGGGCGAGCCCGTGCGACTGGGCGGCTCGCCCGTGCCGATCGGGCCCGGTCCCCGCGCGACCGCCGCGGCCCCGGCCGCGCACGCCTCGTCCTCCGCCGCGGATTCGGCGACCGGCTGGATCCGCCCGCCCGGCGGGTCGGTGGCCACCCCCTCCGCGGTGCAGCCCGTACCGAGCCCCGGGCCGTCCCCGGACAGCGGCCGCTGGCGACCGTGGCGCTTCCGCATGTCCAACGAGGTCTGGGGCACCCCGACCGTCGCCGGGAACCTGCTCTACGTGACCTCCTTCGAGGTCCACGCGCTGGACGTGGCGAGCGGCCGCCGCCAGTTCAAGACCCGCGACGTCGCCTGGTCGATGGCGGTCGCCGACAACCGGATCCACGCCTCCGACGGCCCCTCCCTGTACGCGCTCGACGCCGGCGACGGCTCCGAGCGCTGGCGGCTGTCCACCGACGCCTGGGTGTACGCGCTGCGCGCCGAGCGCGGCACGGTCGTCACCGCCACGCGCGGGGGCGGCGTACAGGGCCGTGAGGCCTCCAACGGCCACAAGCTGTGGGAGCTGACCGGCGCGCAGAGCGACTTCGAGACCGCGGAGGCGGCCCCCGTCCTGCACGACGGCACGGTGTACGTGTGGCAGGACGCGCGGCTGCGCGCGCTGGACGCCCGCACCGGCCGAGAGTCCTGGTCGTACCCGGTCGGTGACGCGGCCTCCTGCGGCAACGTGCCGGTCCGGGTCACCCCGGCGGCGGACGGGAACGTCTACGTGGCCGCCGGTACCCGGGTGATCTCGGTGGACCGGGCCTCGGGCCGGGTCCGCTGGCACTTCGAGGCCCCCGCGGTCTTCCTGGCGCCCCCGGCCTTCGCGCCGGGCGCGGCCGTCACGGGCGGCGGGGTCTACCTCGTCGACTACCTGGGCACCGTCTACGCCCTCGACGCGGCCACCGGCCAGGACCGCTGGCGGATCGCGACGGAGGCACGGCAGTCCTCGGACCCGGTGGTCGTCGCGAACGGCAACGTCCACCTGGGCGCGGGCAGCGCGCTGTACACGCTCGACGCGGTCACCGGCACTCCGAAGTGGCGGTTCGCGGCGGGCGGCGAGATCACCGGCCTCCCGGCGGTCGCGGACGGCCGCGTGCACTTCGGTTCGGCCGACCACTGCCTGTACACGCTGGACGCGGCGGGCGGCCAGCTGCGCTGGAAGCTGGCCACCGGCGGCGAGATCACGGGCGCCCCGGTGGCGGACGCCGGAGTGGTCTACGCATGCAGCAAGGACCGCTGCGTGTACGCCCTGGACGCGGCGAAGGGCACGGGCACCCGGACGAGCGGCTGACCTGCCCGGAGGCGGGGCTGCGGCCCCGCCGGGTAGCGCACTGCACCGGGAGTGACAGGATGGACCCCATGAGCAACGTCTACTTCGACATCACCATCAACGGCGCCCCCGCCGGCCGCATCGTCTTCGCCCTCTTCGACGAGGTCGTCCCGAAGACGGCGCGCAACTTCCGCGAGCTGTGCACCGGCCAGAACGGCTACGGCTACGCCGGCTCGGGCTTCCACCGCGTCATCCCCCAGTTCATGCTGCAGGGCGGTGACTTCACCAACCACAACGGCACCGGTGGCAAGAGCATCTACGGCGAGAAGTTCGAGGACGAGAACTTCCAGCTGAAGCACGACCGCCCGTACCTGCTGTCGATGGCGAACGCCGGCCGCAACACCAACGGCTCGCAGTTCTTCATCACCACGGTCGTCACCTCGTGGCTCGACGGCAAGCACGTCGTCTTCGGCGAGGTCGTCTCGGGCCAGGAGCTCGTGGACCAGATCGAGGCCCTGGGCTCCCAGTCCGGTGCCCCCAAGGGCAAGGTCGAGATCGCGGCCTCCGGCGTCGTCGACGCCGCCTGATCCCCACCCGCCAGTCAGGCCGGTCGGCCCCGCCCCCACCCGGGGGGCCGGGGCCGCCGCCATGTCCGGGCCGGGTCCCCGTCGGGCACGGAGTCCCGGGGAACGGGTCCCGGACGGCCGTCAGACGGGCGTCGTCGGGGGGAGCGGGCGGTTGGTGCGGGCGGGGCGGCCGCGCATGACGGCTGCGCCCAGGAGGATCAGCGCGCCCGCGCCGAGGGCGTTGGCGAGGCCGTCACCGAGGCCCGAGCTTTCGCCGCCCACCGAGAGGCTGCCGACGGCCTGGCCCTGGCGGACCATCCACAGGATGGTGAAGCCGAGCACGACCACCCCCGCCAGCGCCATCAGCAGCCGCGAGCGGAGCAGCACCGCGCACAGCGTGAGGACCGCGGCGAAGAGGTACGGGAGCAGGACCGAGGCCAGCAGGACGGAGCCGTGATCGGTGATCCCGGCGGAGGTGAAGAGCTCCTGGACGCGGTAGTCGCGTCCGAGACGGCCGTCGTACCAGGCACGGAAGGGGCTCCAGACGGCGGCCGCCGCTCCGATCAGACCCATCAGGGAGCCGAGTACGTTGCGGAGCATGCCCGGCCCTCCGGGATAGGGGTCTCGGTCCCGACGCTACGCCCGGCCCCCGCGGCCCGCACGCCAGGACCCGGGGCCGATCGGGTCCCCGTACGCCCGATGCGGGGTGCGACGCGCCTGGTAGCGTGACGCGCCGTTGTCCCCGGGGGAGAGGTTCGGGCCATGGTGGCTGGACGTCGTATCAGGTTCACCGCGGTGCTGGTGGCGGTCGTGTTCGCACTGACCGGCTTCTCCTCGCACGGCGGAAGCAGCAGCAGCGGGAGCGGTGGCAAGAGCGGCAGCAAGAGCAGCAGCAAGAGCAGCGGCGGCGGGTGCTCCAGCTCCAAGAGCAAGAAGAAGAGCCAGCGGAGCGGCAGCAGCAACAGCACGGCCACGGCCGCCGCGTCGCCCTCCCGGAGTGCGAGCGGTGCCCCGGCCACGGCCGTGGTGGTCACCTGCGTCGGCGGCACCCCGCCGGTCACCACGATCAGGCTCACCTCGAACGTGGACCGCAGGGCGACCTTCGTGGTGAACCTGTACCGGGAGGGCGCGGGCGGCGCCGTCGTCGAGTCGACCGAGGTCAGGGCGACTCTGGAGGCCCGTGAGACCCGTACGGTCGAGGTGGCGCTCAAGGAGCCCTCGCGCGCGGGCGAGGTCACCACGTGCAGGCTCGACCGGCCCGTCGAATCGTCCGGCACCGGGACGCCGGGCCCGGCGTCGACCACGTCGGACGGCTCCGGGCCCACGCCGAGGGCCACGCCCAAGTCCACCCCGAAGAAGCCCGGCCCGAAGTCCACGCGCAAGCCCTGAGGCCCGGCCCGCCGGGCGGGTCAGCGCAGCCTGTGCTCCGTACCGGGCCTTCGCGAGGCGAACAGTTCCGCCTGCCGCTCCGGCGCCAGGTTGCCCAGCGCGATCAGCGCCGGGGCCTGCGCCAGGGCCTGCTGGAGCGCGGCCTGTTTCGCCGACCACAGGGCCCGTACGGTGCCCTGTACGGCTTCTGTCGGGAAGCCGGCCAGGGTTTCCGCCGCCCGCAGGGCCGCCGGGAGCAGCGCGTCGGGCGCGGTCAGTTCCGAGACGAGCCCGATCTCGTGGGCCCGGCGCGCGGAGAGCCGCTCGGCCGTGCCCATGAGGGACATCCGGGCCGCCTCGCCGAAGGGCATGCGCTGCGCCATGTAGACGGCCTCGTAGGCGCTGACCATCCCGTAGGCGGTGTGCGGGTCGAAGAAGGTGGCGGTGTCGGAGGCGATCAGGAACTCCGCCTCGCCCAGCAGGTAGAACGCCCCGCCGCAGGCCATGCCGTTGACGGCGGCGACGACCGGCTTCCACAGGTCGCCCGCCTTGGGGCCGATGGCGATCAGCGGGTCGTCGGCCGAGTAGGGCGAGGCGGGCTGCGGAACGTCGACGCCGCGGTCGATGCCGGTGCAGAAGGCGGCGCTGCCGGCGCCCGTCAGCACCACCGCCCGCACTTCCTCGGCGAACCGGAATTCCCGCCATACCGCGCTCAGTTCGGCCGCGGTGGCCAGGTCGACGGCGTTGTGACGGTGTTCCCGGTCGAGGGTGACGACCGCGACCCCGGTCGCCTTGTCCCGTTCCACGCGCACGGTCACGACTTCTCCAGGACCCAGCGGGGCACGGCCATGCCGCCGGTCTCGGTGAAGACCACCTGGACGCGGGCGCCGATGCGCAGCCGGCCTGGGTCCACCGAGTCGAGCGGGGCGTCGGCCGAGGTCACCAGGTTCCCGGCGAGCCGGATGTGCGGGGCGTCGGCGAGCTCCACGAGGATCACGTTGTACGGGGCCTGGGCGGCGTAGGCCGGCAGCAGCGGCGGGTGCGGCCGGACGTACGACCAGATGCGGCCGCGGCCGCTCATGCGGCGCCACTCGCTGTCGAAGGACCGGCAGTGCGGGCAGCAGGGGCGGGGCGGGAAGCGCAGCCGGCCGCAGGAGGTGCAGGCCTGGACGCGGAGCTCGCCCCGGGCGGCGTACTCCCAGAAGGGGGCGCCGTCCTCGTCGGGGACGGGCAGCAGCAGCGCGTCCGCCGCGGCGGAGGTGGTGGTCATGGGGTCAGCTCCTCAGCAGGATCGCGGACGTCGGGACTCCCTCGCCCGCCGTCACCAGGCAGGTCGCGGCGTCGGGCACCTGGGCGGTGGAGACGCCGCGCAGCTGTTTGACGCCCTCGTTGATCAGGTTGAAGCCGTGCACGTAGGCCTCGGACAGGCCGCCGCCCCCGGTGTTGATGGGGAGCCGGCCGCCCATCTCCAGGGCGCCGCCCTCGGTGAAGGCTGCCCCCTCGCCGCGTCCGCAGAATCCGTAGCCCTCCAGCGAGAGCGGGATCAGCGGGGTGAAGGCGTCGTAGATCTGGGCGACGTCCACGTCCTGGGGTCCGAAGTCGGCCTGCTTCCACAGGTGGCGGGCGGCGGTCCAGGCGGGCCCGGACAGGGGGTCGTCGTTCCAGTAGTTGACCATGCCGTGGTGCTGGGCGGGCAGGCCCTGGGCTACGGAGTGCACGTAGACGGGCTTCTGGCGGCAGTCGCGGGCACGCTCGGCGGAGACGATCACGCAGGCGAGCGCGCCGTCGGTCTCCAGGCAGTTGTCGAAGAGGCAGAGCGGGTCGCTGATCATGCGGGAGGTCATGTACATCTCACGGGTCAGCGGGCGTTCGTACATCATCGCGGCCGGGTTGGCGTTGGCCCGGTTGCGGCAGGCCATGGCGACGTTGAAGAGGTGGTCGCGGGTGGCGCCGTACTCGTGCATGTAGCGGCGGGCCAGCATGCCGATCTCGTCGGCGGGGCGCAGCAGGCCGAAGGGTCTGGTCCACTGGCCGGGGGTGGGCAGCTGGACGGCGGTGTTCTTCCAGGGGCGGGGGCCCGAGCCGCGCTTGCGGGAGCGCCAGGCGACGCCGACGGTGGCCTGGCCGGTGGCGACGGCGGAGGCGAGGTGGCCGACGGTGGCGCAGGAACCGCCGCCGCCGTAGCCGATCTTGGAGAAGAAGGTCACGTCGCCGGCGCCTATGGCCTTGGCGACCTCGACCTCGTCGGTCTCCTCCATGGTGTACGAGGAGAAGGCGTCGACCTCGGACGGCTCTATGCCGGCGTCGGCGAGGGCCGCCAGGATGGCCCGGCAGGCGAGTTCCTTCTCGGACTGGGGCAGTTGTTTCGCGAAGGCGGTCTGGCCGATGCCGACTATCGCCGTCGCGTCCTTGAGCGTTGCAGCCATCGCCACCTCCGGGGTGCGCCAGTACTGACAGCCGCGAAGGCTACAGCTAATCTGACGGATAGTCAGCTACTGGGTCTGCGGGAAGGTGGCACGCATGGGCGACTACGGGCGCGACGACCGGAACGACCTCCGGCACGGCGACCGGCGCGAGGACGTACGCGGAGACCTGCGCTGGGGCAGCATCGCCGGGCTGGTCCGGGCGGCAGCGGCACAGTACGCCGACCGCGAGGCCGTCGTCGACGGGCGCGCCCGGATCAGTTACACGCAGCTCGGCGAACGCGTCGAGCGCGCCGCGGCCGCCTGCATCGCCGCCGGGACCGAGCCCGGCGACCGGGTCGCCGTCTGGGCGCCCAACACCCTGGAGTGGATCGTCTCCGCCCTCGGCGCCGTCTCGGCGGGCGCCGTGCTCGTCCCCCTCAACACCCGTTTCAAGGGCGCGGAGGCCGCGTACGTCCTGGAACGCAGCCGGGCCCGGCTGCTGTTCGTCACCGGCACCTTCCTCGGCACCTCCTACGTCGCCTCCCTGCGCCGCGCCGCCGCCGAGGGCTCCGGCACCGGCCCGCTGCCCGGACTGCCGCACCTGGAACAGGTCGTCGTCCTCTCCGACGACGCCCCCGACTCCTTCCGCACCTGGAAGGACTTCCTCGCGGGCGGGGACGGCGTGCCGGCCGCGGCGGTGCGCGAACGCGCCGCCGCGATCCGCCCCGAATCCCCCTCCGACATCATCTTCACCTCCGGCACCACCGGCAGCCCCAAGGGCGCGGTCATCACCCATGCCCAGTCGCTGCGCTGCTACGACGTGTGGAGCGAGCTCGCCGGACTGCGCGAGGGCGACCGCTACCTGATCGTGAACCCCTTCTTCCACACCTTCGGCTACAAGGCCGGGATCATCGCCTGCCTGATGCGCGGGGCCACGATGGTCCCGCAGCCCGTCTTCAACGTGGACACCGTCCTCGCGAACGTCGCCGCCGAGCGGATCTCCGTACTCCCCGGGCCGCCCACCCTCCACCAGTCGCTCCTCGACCACCCCCAGCGCGCCCACCACGACCTCTCCGCCCTGCGCCTGGTCGTCACCGGCGCGGCCGTGGTCCCGCTCCGGCTCGTCGAGCGGCTGCGCGGCGAGCTGCGCATCGCCACGGTCCTCACCGCCTACGGGCTCTCCGAGGCGAGCGGCATCGTCACCATGTGCCGCCGCGGAGACCCCGCGGAGATCATCTCCGCGACCTCCGGCCGGGCCATCCCGGGCACCGAGGTGGCCATCGTGGACGCGGACGGGCAGCCGCAGCCGGCCGGGCGCACGGGCGAGATCCTGGTCCGCGGCCACCACGTCATGCAGGGCTACTTCGAGGACCCCGAGGAGACCGCGAGGGCGATCACCGCAGACGGGTGGCTGCACACCGGCGACGTGGGGTTCATGGACGGGGACGGGAACCTGCGCATCACCGACCGGATCAAGGACATGTTCATCGTCGGCGGTTTCAACGCCTACCCCGCCGAGATCGAACAACTCATCGGACTGCACCCCGACATCGCGGACGTCGCGGTGATCGGCATCCCGGACCCCCGCCTGGGCGAGGTCGGCAAGGCCTACGCGGTCCGCCGCTCCGGCTCCACCCTCACCGCGGACGACCTGATCGCCTGGTCCCGCCGCGAGATGGCCAACTACAAGGTCCCGCGCGCGGTCGAGTTCGTGACGGAACTCCCCCGCAACGCGAGCGGCAAGATCCTCAAGCGCGAACTGCGCACCGGCTGAGGCGGATTCAGGGGACGAGGCCGCCCAGATCGATGGTCGCGGGGAACGGAACCGCCACCTTGAGCCACTCCCGGTGAATTCCCGTGGCGACGTAGCTCCGGGTGACGGTGTCCAGCTCGTAGACGTGGACGGCGGGACCGCTCTCCTCGTCCTCGACACGCCAGAAGTGGGGAATCCCCGCCTGGGCGTACTTGAAGGGCTTGATGGAGCGATCGCGGTCCGCCGACTCCTCCGACACGACTTCGATCACCAGGGCGACTTCGTCCGGGAGGTACCGGGTGCGGTCGGGGTCGTACGCGACCGTCGCGGCCAGGATGTCCGGTTCGGGGCGGCTCTTCTTGTCGAGTCGGACGGTCATCTCCCGTTCGATCTCGACGCCGTCCGGCGCGGCGTGGCGGAGGCTGAAGGTCAGGTTCTCCACGAGCCGGGAGTGCCAGGACCGCTGCGGGGACATCATGAAGATCAGCGCTCCGTCGATGAGCTCGGTGTGCCGGGGAGCCTGGGGCAGGTGATCGAGGTCATCCGCTTCCCAGCCGCTCGGGCGGGGCGGGAGCATCCATTCGGGGAGCTCGGCGGCCATGGTGTCCTCCAGGGGGTGCTGCTTCAGCCTACTCGGCAGCGCCCTCGCGCACCGGGATACGGCGGCGCGGGCGGGCCCGGCCGGTGACCGCGATGCCCCTCTCCCGAGGGATGCAAAGAATGGTCCCGCGGTCGAAGTCGAACTCCCGGGGAGCGTGACGTGTTGACAGCGGCGGGGAACTCCTCGGAACCGGAAAGAGAGTGGGCGGCGCTGCTCGCCGCTTACGACCCTCCGCTTCCGGCGGACACCTGGTTCGGCTCCTTGCTCCTGCCGCTGCTCCGGGCCGCCTCCGACGTGCCCACGCTCCGCGGGGTGTACCCGAGCCTCGCCTTGAACTGCCTGGTCGTGCATCGCGGTCGAGTGGGGAGAGCTGATCGAGGTGCTCGCGAGCCGATGAAACCGCCCGAGCGGTGCCCGCGCGCTACCGGCGGCGGGCCAGGAGGAGCCGCCAGTGGGGGGTGCCGTCCGGGCGGCGGCCGAAGTGGTCCAGGGGGACCGTCTCGACCGTGAAGCCGGCCGCCCGGAGGTCCGTGCGGACCCCGCCGAGCGGGAAGGTGCGGTAGTACATGACGAACGGGGGGCGCCACACCGCGTTGCGCACCCGCATCGCCGCGTCGAAGCCCGTCGTCGCCCACCACACCGGTGAGCCGAGCGGGAGCGGGGCGCCGATCGGGAACGCGAAGAGGCCGCCCTCGCGCAGGGCGGAGTGGATCCCGGCGAAGAGCGCAGGGCGCTCCGACGGGAGGAAGTGCCCGAAGGCCCCGAAGCTGACCGCCAGGTCGTAGCCGTCCGCGAGGGCGGGCGGCAGGGCCCGCGCGTCGGCCCGTACGAAGTCCACGCGCGCACTGTCCGAGCCGTACCGGCGCTCCGCCTCCGCGAGCATGCCCGCGCTGAGGTCGACGCCCGTCACGCGCCCCCGGCACAGCCGGTGCAGCATGGCGATCCCGGCGCCCGTGCCGCAGCACACGTCCAGGCCCGCGCCGAAGGTGCCCTCGTACTGGGCGAGGGTCTCCTCGACGGCGTCGAGCATGCGGTCCGGGGTGCGGAAGGGGGTGTGGTCGAACTTCGGCGCGAGGAGGTCGTAGCCCCGCTCGACCGAGGAGAGGCCCTGCACTGCCAGTTCGCGGACGCTCGGCCCGTGGGAGGAGAACACACCCCCAGCCTATGCCGCCACGCACGTGTACGGCGGTCGCGGTGGCTCCCCCTCCGGGCCACCGCGACCGCCGTTCCCCCGTTGAAATCCCCCGTATGTCCTGCGAGCGCTACGGGCGCGGACCGGACGCGTGGTTGTCCAGCGTCTGGATCTCCTCGTCCGCGGCGGCGGCCGGAGCCGCGTCCTTCTCGAGCGGCTTGATCTCGATGCCCGAAGCGTGGTTGTCCAGAGTCTCGATCTCGACGCCCGAGGCGTGGTTGTCGAGCGGCTTGAGGTTCTCGTTCGTCGTCATCGGTTCTCCTGATGGATGGTTAGGGCCGGGCCCGTTCGGCGATTCCCCCGATGACCGCCGAACGGGTAGTCCACCAACCGGCCCGGGCGCCCCCCCGACGCGCCGGGTCGATGCACCTATCGTGTCCGACGGTGATAAACGAACGATGAACGCCGCGTTCAGCCGGCGTCCCCGCAGCTCAGGCGGCGATCTCCGAAGCCAGCAGGGCCTGGACCTCGCCCAGTTCGGTCGACCTCAGCTGCGTGAACACGCTCTCCGCGTCCCGCCAGCACGCCCGCGCCCGGTCCGTCTGCCCCAGCCGCCGCAGCGCCTTGCCGAGCACCGTCAGGACCGTGGCCCGCCGCCACTCCCCGCCGATGCCGCGCAGCGCGATCGCCTGCTCGGCGTGCGAGGCGGCCAGCGTGGGCCGGCGCGCCGCCAGGTGGGCCTCGGCGAGCCGGAAGTGGGTCACGCCCTCCCACAGCGGCTGGCGGTTGTCGTGGAACAGCGACAGTGCCTCGGCGAGCTGCGCGAGGGCCTCGCCCAGCCGGCCCGCCTGGGTGAGGGCGATGCCGAGCGCGTAGCGGCCGTTGGCCAGGCGCAGGCTGAGCCCCATCCGGTCGTAGATGGCGATGCCCTGCTGGGCGAGGTCTATGGCGCTGGGCAGACGGCCCAGTTCCACGTGGATGCGGGAGAGGTTGCACAGGGCGCTGGCCTCGCCGACGTTGTTGCCGTCGGCGCGGAAGTTCTCGATGGCCTCCAGCAGGTAGCGCTCGCCGTCCGTGTGCCGGCCCTGGTAGAGGGCGATGATCCCGCGGTCGTTGGGCGCCCAGCACATGGGCAGCGGGTCGCCGGCCTCGCGGGCGAGCACGGTGGCCCGGGCGGCCTCGTCGTCGGCCTCGGCGAACCGGCCCGCGACCAGGTGGACGTTGGTGAGGGTGGTGCGGGCGCGGCCCTCGGCGTACGCGTCCTTGGCGGCCTGGGCCGCGTCGCGCAGGGCGACGGCGGCGGACTCGTACTGCCGGGAGTTGGCCCCGGACTCGGCCAGGTCCTTCGCCGCCCACAGCAGGTCCACGGCCCGGCGCAGGACCAGCGTCTCGCCGCCCCGTACGGCGGCCTGCCGTACGCACGCCAGCAGCGGGTCGGCCTCGGCGTACAGCCAGTCCAGGGCGGTGCGCGGTTCGGCGAAGACCAGCCCCGGGTAGTGGGTGTCGGACAGGTGCGCGGGCAGCCGGTCGCCGGGGCGCTCCAGGGCGTAGACGCCGGAGGCGGTGGCCAGGTAGAAGTCCAGCAGCCGGTCCAGGGCAGCCTCGCGCCCACTCGGCGGCTGCTCGTCGCGTTCGGCGCAGGCACGCGCGTAGAGGCGTACGAGGTCGTGGAAGCGGTAGCGGCCGGGAGCGGCGGATTCGAGCAGGGAGCAGTCGACTAAGGCCTCGAGGAGGTCCTCGGTGTCGTACTCGGGCAGGTCGAGCACGGCGGCTGCGGCGGACAGCGAGATGTCGGGGCCGTCGGCGAGGCCGAGGAGGCGGAAGGCGCGCTGCTGGGCGGGCTCGAGCTGGCCGTAGCCCAGCTCGAAGGTGGCCTTGACGGCGAGGTCGCCGGCCTGGAGCTCGTCGAGGCGGCGGCGCTCGTCGGCGAGCTTGGCGGCGAGGACGGAGACCGTCCAGGTGCGGCGGGCGGCCAGCCGGGAGGCGGCGATGCGGATGGCGAGCGGCAGGAAGCCGCAGGCGCCGACGACGTTGAGGGCGGCCTGCCGTTCGGCGCGCACGCGCTCCTCGCCGACGATCCGGGTGAAGAGCTGGAGGGCCTCATCGGGGCTCATCACGTCGAGGTCGACGAGATGGGCCCCGGCGAGGCCCGCCATGCGGACCCGGCTGGTGACGAGGGCGGCGCAGCCTGCGGTGCCCGGCAGCAGCGGGCGGACCTGGGCGGCGTCGCGGGCGTTGTCGAGGAGGACCAGGACGCGTCGGCCGTCGAGGATGGAGCGGTAGAGCGCGGCCCGGTCGGCGGGGGAGTCGGGGATGGCGGTGTCGGGGGTGCCCAGCGCGCGCAGGAAGGAGCCGAGGACGGCCTCCGGCTCGGCGGGGCGGGCCTCGGTGCCCTGGAGGTCGACGTAGAGCTGGCCGTCGGGGAAGTGCGGGCGGGCGGCGTGGGCGACGTGCACGGCGAGGGTGGTCTTGCCGACGCCGCCGATGCCGGCCAGCGCGGAGACGGCCATGACCTGGTCGTGGGCGCCGCCGCCGAGGATGGCGCCCAGCTCGGCGACGAAACTGGAGCGGCCGGTGAAGTCGGGGACGGTCGCAGGCAATTGGGCGGGCCTCACGTGAACGGTCGCGGCGGCCGGGGCCGGGTCCTCGGCGCGGGCGAGATCGGCATCGGCGTTCAGGATGCGCTGCTGGAGCGCGGACAGCTCGGGGCGCGGGTCGACGCCGAGCTCGTCGGCGAGGAGGCGGCGGGTGTCTGCGTAGACGGCGAGGGCCTCGGCCTGCCGGCCGCTGCGGTAGAGGGCGAGCATCAGCAGCTCGCGCAGGCGTTCGCGCAGCGGGTGGGCGGCGGTGAGGGCGGTGAGCTCGGAGACGGCCTCGGCGTGGTGGCCGACCTCCAGGTCGAGGTCGAGACGGGTCTCCAGCAGCTGGAGGCGCCATTCGGCGAGCCGGGTGCGCTCGGTCGAGGCCGCGGGTCCCGGGATCCCGGCGAGGGGCTCGCCCTCCCAGAGGTCGAGGGCGCGGGCGAGGAGCGTACGGGCGAGGGAGCGGTCGCCCGCGGCGCGGGCCGTCTCGGCATCGGCGGCGAGGCTGCGGGCGACGCCGAGGTCGAGGGTGGCGGCGGAGCGCAGCCGTATGGCGTAGCCGCCGGACTCGGTGACGAGCAGGCCCGGGGCGACGACCTTGCGCAGGCGGGAGGCGTACGTACGGATGGTGGCGAGGGCCTGCTGCGGCGGGTCCTCGCCCCAGATGGCGTCGATGAGCTCGGGCGCGGTGGCGGTGCGGCCGTCGCGCAGCAGGAGCACCGCGAGCAGGGCGCGCTGCTGGGGGGTGCCGGAGGGCAGGGCCTCGGCGCCGCGCCAGGCGCGGACGGGGCCGAGGACGGCGAAGCGGGACTCGCCGGGGGCCGCCTCCGCACCCACGGCGGCGGCCGCGGCGTCCGCGGTGTCCACGGCGTCCGTGGCGGAGGCGGTGGAGGCCGGGGCGGAGCGCGTGGTGGTTCCGCTTCCGGTTCCGCTATCGGTTCCGGTACGGGTTCTGGCGCCTGCCGCGGTCCTCGCGTCCGGGGTGGTGCCCGCGGAGGTGCCTGCAGCGGTGCCCGCGGCGGCGGTTGCCCTCCGCGACACGGACTTGGCCACGGCATCGTCACCCGCCTCGCCCCGCGTCCCGGCGGGACGGGCGACGGGGCGCGCCCCGGTTTCGGGTGCGGCGGCAGCCGTACGGGCCTCGGGGTGTTTCCGCGGGCTCGGGATGGCCGGTACGCCGTCCATCTGTCGTCCCCCTGCCTTCCGTCGGTGTCATGGTCAGTCTGCCCTGTCTCGCGCGTACACGTCAGCCCGTAGTTGACCGATCACGGACCAACTAGCTGACGGTTCGTCAGATCGGCGCTACCGTATGGGTCATGGAGACCTTCCCGAAGATCATCTCGGTGGACGACCACACGGTGGAGCCCCCCCACGTCTGGCGGGACCGGCTCCCGTCCAAGTACCGCGACATCGGGCCCCGAGTCGTCCGCGCCCCGTTGAAGGAAATGACCTTCCTCGGCGGCAAGTTCGCTCCCGTCATGGGGGCCAAGGGCGACGACGGCCCCATCGGCGACTGGTGGGTGTACGAGGACCTGCACCGGCCGCTCACCCGACTCGACACGGCTGTCGGGTACGACCGCGATGAGATCAAGCTGGAAGTCATCACCTACGAGCAGATGCGCCCGGGGTCCTTCTCGGTTCCCGAGCGGCTCGCGGACATGGACGTCAACCACGTCCAGTCCGCCCTCTGCTTCCCGACCTTCCCCCGCTTCTGCGGCCAGACCTTCACCGAGGCCAAGGACCGCGAGCTGGGGCTCCTCGGCGTACGGGCCTACAACGACTGGATGGTGGAGGAGTGGTGCGGCCCCGACGCCCGCGGCCGTCTGATCCCCCTCACCCTGATCCCGCTCTGGGACGCCCGTCTGGCCGCCGCCGAGGTCCGCCGCAACGCCGCACGCGGCGTGCGCGCGGTCGCCTTCTCCGAGATACCCCCGCACCTGGGCCTCCCCTCCATCCACACGGACGACTGGGACCCCTTGCTGGAGGCGTGCAACGAGACCGGCACGGTCATCGCCATGCACATCGGCTCCTCCTCCCGCATGCCGTCCACCTCCGCGGACGCCCCGCCCGCGGTCGGCTCCACCATCACCTTCGCCAACTGCTGCTTCTCGATGGTCGACTGGCTGATGAGCGGCAAGTTCGAGCGCTTCCCCAACCTGAAGATCATGTACGCGGAGGGCCAGATCGGCTGGATCCCGTACATCCTGGAGCGCGCGAACGTGGTCTGGGAGGAGAACCGGGGCTGGGGCGGGGTCGCGGACAAGGTGCTGCGCCCGCCGTCGGAGCTCTTCGCCGAGCACGTCTTCGGCTGCTTCTTCGACGACGCGTTCGGCCTGAAGAACCTCGACTCGATCGGTGTCGCCAACGTCCTGTACGAGACGGACTACCCCCACTCGGACTCGACCTGGCCCAAGTCCCGCGAGGTCGGCGAGGCCCAGATGGGCCACCTGGCGCCGGACGTGGTGGACCGCATCGTGCGCGGCAACGCGATCGACCTGCTCGGCCTCACGGCGGACGGCCTGTGGGCGGGGCCGGGGGCGTGACCGCGCGCCCGTAGGACGAGAGGCTTCCCCCGCAGGGGGAGGGAGGGATCGTGCCGACGCCGGATCCGGGGAGGGAGCCGGTTCGGTGAGGCCGGGTCCAGGCGGGTGAGGTCGGGACCGCCACACCGAACCGAGCCCGCCGGAGGATCCCGTGCCGCCCCCGCGGCAGACCTCGCCGTCCACCCGCCACCCCGCCCGCGCACACCTGGCCGGGTCACGCGGCCGGCGGCAGCCCCGAGGGTTCGTCCCGGCGCGCGGCCGGGAGTCGGCCTAGCATCGGGCCGTGCCCCGAATCCAGTTGCTCCGCCTCGACCACGCCCCGGCCCTGCTCGCGTTCGAGCGGGAGAACCGGGCCTACTTCGCCGCCTCCGTGCCCGACCGCGGCGATCAGTACTTCGACCGCTTCGACGAGCGGCACGCCTCGCTGCTGACCGAGCAGGCCGCCGGGCTGTGCTTCTTCCACGTGCTGGTGGAGGACGACGGCGAGATCGTGGGCCGGGTCAACCTCGTCGACGCGGCCGACGGTTCGGCCGAGCTCGGGTACCGGATCGCGGAGCGCGCCGCCGGCCGGGGCCTGGCGACGGCCGCGGTCCGCGAGGCCCGGGGCCTCGCGGTCGCGCAGTACGGACTGACCGGGCTGCGCGCGGTCACCACGCTCGACAACCCCGCTTCGCGCGCAGTGCTGGCCCGTACCGGATTCGTACCCGTCGGCGAGATCGATCTGGACGGCCGTCCGGGCCTGCGCCTCGTATGTGATCTGCAGGCCGGACCCGTGTGAGGAGGGGGCCGGAAGCCGTCCGCGTTCTTGCAACCGCACCTGCCGCCGGGGCATGCTTCGCCAGGGTGAAGCGGAAGGATGATCATGCCGGTGGACAAGCGGACCGTCGTGACGGCGGTGCTGTGCGCGATGGCGGCTCTGGGGGCGTCGGCCGCGGTGGCCAAGCTCGCGCCGCCACCCGAAGGGGTCCCGCCCGTACGCGCGAAAGCCGCGCCGTCCGCCTCGCCGACGGGACCGTCGTCGCGATCGCAAGCCGCGAAGCCCCAGCTCACCCCGCTCCCCGGCACCACCCTGCCGCCGGCCGTCACCCCGCCGCCCGGCGGGCCCGCAGCCTTCACCGGGGCCCTGTTCACCGACGGCCTGGACAGTGACCACTTCTGCACCGCCACCGTGGTGAGCAGCCCCGGCCGGAACCTGATCATCACTGCCGGGCACTGCCTGCTCGAGGGGGACCAGAGCGGCGGCAGCGCCGTCTTCGCCCCCGCCTACGCCAACGGCTTCGCCCCGTACGGCACATGGAAGATCGAGCAGGTCTTCGAGGACGACCGCTGGGCCGAGGGCACGGACGACGACTACGACCTCGCCTTCGCGCGCCTCGCCCCGGACGACAAGGGCCGCACCATCGAGGACGTGACCGGCGCGGCCGTGCTCGACACCAGCGGCCGCGCGGGCGAGGAGGTGACCGTGACCGGTTACCCCGCCGACCGCAAGATCCCCCGCACCTGCACGTCGGTCGCCGTCCGCGAGAGCGCGACCCAGCAGCGCTTCGACTGCGCCGACTTCCCGGGCGGCACCAGCGGCAGCGCGTGGATCGCCCGCGACGGGAAGATCGTCGGCATCCTCACGGGCGGGGAGACGGACGACGTGTCGACCAGCACGGTCCTCGGCGAGTACGCGGCCCAGCTGTACACCAAGGCCACCGCCAAGACCGCAACCACCAAGGCTCAGGCGGGCTAGGCCGTCCCTTCCGGATCCTGTCGGCCGAGCCCGCGTTGTCCTCGGTCTTCAACGTCAGGTGGGGAGCCGGAGTCGTAGGCGGGCGAGGGTGACCAGGGCTTGGCAGTGGCCGGCCCGTCGCCCCGGGACAGTGCTCGGTGGAGTTCGGTCCCGGCCGCCGTCCACGCTCCCGCGGGCGGACGGTACCCTCCCGCTCAGCGGAAAGGGCAGGGCGTTCCGCGCCACCTCGGCCGTACGAAATCGGCCACGTCAGGGAGGTCCCACCGCATGAACCCGTATCTGCGCACCCCTACTGCTCTGACCGCGCTGGCGCTCGCCGCCACCCTCACCGCCTGCGGCACCACCGAGGAGGTCAGCTCGAGCGGGAGCAACAGCGTCACGATCGGCCTGCTGCTCCCCGAGAACGAGACCGCGCGGTACGAGAAGTTCGACAAGCCGCTGATGGAGAAGAAGGTCTCCATGCTGACCCTCGGCAAGGGCAAGGTGGTCTACGCCAACGCGATGGGGGACGCGGCCAAGCAGAACGCCCAGGCCGACGCGATGATCGAGAGCAAGGTCGATGTCCTGGTCGTCGACGCGGTGGACTCCAAGGCGATCGCCGGCGCGGTGGCGAAGGCCAAGGCGGCGGGCATCCCGGTCGTCGCCTACGACCGCCTGGCCGAGGGCCCGGTCGATGCGTACGTCTCCTTCGACAACGAGGACATCGGCCGCCTCCAGGGCAAGACCCTGCTGGATTCCCTGGGCGACAGAGCCAAGAGCGGGAAGATAGTCATGATGCACGGCGCCCTCACGGACCCGAACGCCGCCCGCTACAAGGACGGCGCCCGCGCCGTCCTCGAGGGCAAGGTGAACATCGGCAAGGAGTACGACACCGCCGAGTGGAAGCGGGAGAACGCGAGCGCCAACATGTCGGCGGCGATCTCCGCACTCGGCAAGGACAAGATCGTTGGCGTCTATTCCGCCAACGACGGCATGGCCGGCGGAATCATCTCCGCCCTCAAGGCCGCCGGTGTCTCCCCCCTGCCGCCGGTCACCGGTCAGGACACCGAGCTCGCCGCCGTGCAGCGGATCGTGGCGGGCGAGCAGTTCATGAGCGTCTACAAGCCCTACTCCCGCGAGGCCGAGGCCGCGGCCGAGATCGCCGTCCTTCTCGCCCAGGGCGACAGGATCGACGGAGTCATCAACCAGGTGGTCAGCAGCCCCACCACCAAGCGAGTCCCCTCCGTCCTCATCCTCGGCGTGTCCGTGACCCGCGACAACATCAGGAGCACCCTGGTCCTTGACAACGTTTTCACCGTCGACGAGATCTGCACCGAGGCCCTCAAGGCCACTTGCGACGCGATCGGTCTGGAATAGGGCGCAGGCGGGCGGGGCTCCGCCCCCGCCGCCGGCACTTGCTCCGAGCGGAGTCCCCGGAGAGGGGCCGACCGGCCCAGGACAGGGGCCGCCCCCTAGGCCAGCAGCCCCAGGTGGACCGGCTCCGTCCGGGCGTCGGCCAGGAGATCCGGCAGGCGCGGGGGCCACAGGGGTTCGCCCAGGGTGGCCAGGCGCTGCGGGGTGAGCCACTGCCAGTGGATGCCGGGGGCTTCGAGCACCGGCTCGCGGTGGGGGCCCGTGGTGACGTAGATGTGCTCGTGCTGGCGGACGGGGATCCCCTGGTGCGTGAAGTCGTGCTCCCAGGTGCAGAGCAGCCGCTCGGGCTCCAGGTCGGTCCACCCGGTCTCCTCGCGCAGCTCCCGCCGCACGCAGTCCTCGGGGCTCTCGCCGGGATCGATGCCGCCGCCGGGCGGCAGCCAGTGGATGCCCACCTCCACGTTGTCCTCGCGGAAGAGGAACACGGACCCGGCGGGGGACAGGATGACAACGCGCGCTGCGTGACGTGGAGTTCGCATCATCGATTCAATGTACGCCGGTGATCGGTTCCGGGGGATGGGCTTGCACCTGGGCTTTTACCGCTGTTTGCCCGCCCCGTCCCCCGGAACCGCCCGGGTGCCGACTGCCGGTGCCACCGTCGGCGCCGGGCATCAGCTCCGACCCGCCGACCCGCCGACCCGCCGACCCGCCGACCCGCCGACCCCCGGCCCCCGGTCCCCGGTCCGCTACGCCGCCGCCAGCGCCAGCGTCGGCGACAGTCCGGCCGCGCGCACCGCCGGGTAGAGCCCGGCAAGGGTGCCGATCACCAGCGTCGAGGCGAAGCCGCCGGTCACCGCCCAGAGCGGGACCACCCAAGGCAGGTCGCCGGCGCGGGCGTACACCGCCGTGGCCGCGCCGCCCAGGGCGATGCCCGCCAGGCCGCCGAGGCCGGACAGCAGCAGGGACTCCGTCACGAACTGGATCCGGATCTGGCCCTTCGTGCCGCCCAGTGACCGCCGCAGGCCGATCTCGTGGCGCCGCTCTAGCACCGAGATGATCATGGTGTTGGCCACTCCGACCCCGCCCACCAGCAGGGCGATCCCGCCCAGCCCCAGCAGCAGCGTGCTGAACGCGCCCTCCGTGGCCGCCTTCGCCTGGAGCGCCGCCGAAGGGTCGCTGACCTGCACCGCGCTCGGGGTCTGCGGGTTGGCCGTCGGGGGGATCAGCTTCCGGACCGCCGCCACCCGGTCGTCCGCCGACCGCTCGTACACCGCCGTCGGGTGACCGCCGAAGCCCAGCAGCTGCTCGGCCGCGTCCCACCCGATGAGCGCGGAGCGCTCGATCTCCGGGGCCAGCGGGATCGGCTCCAGGATCCCGATCACCGTGAAGTACCGGCCGCCGATGAAGACCTGCTGGCCCGGTTCGGTGATGCCGAGCCGGCGCGCGGAGACGTCCCCGAGGACCACCGACGGGTAGCGGCCGTTGGCCGCGTTGAGCCAGGTGCCGCTCGCCATCCGCGCGCGCAGGGTACCCAGCAGGTCGTCCTTGGCCGCCTTGAGCACGATGCCGCCCGTCTCCCCCTTCGGGATGTTCTCCGACCGGCGTACGGACTCGGCCACATCCCCGGTGGTGCCGACCGACTCGACCCCCGCGATCCGGGACATCATGCCGGGGGCGTCCTTGGGCAGCTTGGTGTCCTGGCCGGTGAACATCCCCTCGCCCGGCTTCGCCACGAGCATGTTGGTGCCGAGCCTGTCGAGCTCCCGCAGCAGTTTCGCCTGGCTGGAGGAGGAGATCCCGACCACCGCGATCATCGTCGCGATGCCGATGGCGATGCCGAGCGCGGACAGGAACACCCGCATCGGGCGGGAGCGCAGGCCCGCCGACCCGACGTGCAGGACGTCCCGCGGGGACAGCCTCGGCGGGCTCAGCCGCCGGGCGCGGGTGCGGGCCCGCGCACCCGCTCCCGTACGGGAGGTGGTGCGGCTGGTGGTGCGGCTCATGACGCCACCCCCGCATGTCCGCGCACGTCCGCGACGATCTCCCCGTCGCGGATCCGCACCTGCCGCGGCAGGCTCGCCGCGATCTCCTGGTCGTGGGTGATCACGGCGATGGTGGCCCCGTCCCGGTTCAGCTCGCGCAGCAGCTCCATCACGGACTCCCCGGACGCCGTGTCCAGCGCGCCCGTCGGCTCGTCGGCCAGCAGCAGGTCCGGCGCTCCCGCGACCGCCCGGGCGATGGCCACCCGCTGCTTCTGACCTCCGGACAGCTCGTGCGGCCGGTGGTCCATCCGGTCCCCGAGGCCGACCCGTTCCAGTGCCTCGGCCGCCCGGCGCAGGCGCTCGGCCCGCGAGAGGCCGCTGTACAGCAGCCCCTCGGCGACGTTCGCCCGGGCGCTGATGCCCGCCACCAGGTGGAAGGACTGGAAGACGAAACCGACATGCCGGGACCGCAGGGCCGAGAGCGAACGGTCCGAGAGGGCTGCGATGTCGTACCCGGCGATCCGTACGCCGCCCGCCGTCGGGCGGTCCAGGGTGCCGACGATGTGCAGCAGGGTGGACTTGCCGGAGCCCGACGGGCCGACGATGGCGAGCAGTTCGCCGGCGGTGACGGTCAGGTCGACCCCGCGCAGGGCCGTGACCCCGCCCGGGTACTCCTTGGTGACTCCGGTCAGTTCCACGACCGGTTCGGGGTGCGTCGTGGCCGTCACAGCTTCGGGATCCCCACCTGCATGCCCTCCTTGAGGGCGTCGCCGGTCACCTCGACCCGGCCATTGCCGAACATGCCCAGCTCGACCGGGACCTCGCGGGCCCGGCCGTCCTCCACGACCTGGACGCCGAAGCCGCCGCCCGTGAGCGCGAGCAGCGCGTTGACCGGTACGGAGAGCACGCCCTTGCGGGTCTCGCCGGTCAGGCCGACGGTCACCGGGGACTGGTCCGGTGCGCCGACCTCGGCGGGGCTGTCGAAGGTGACGACCACCTCGACCTTGGCCTTCTTGTCGCCGCCGCCGCCGCCACCGCCGCCGCCACCCGCGCCGCTGCCACCGCCGCCGCCACCCGCGCCGCCGTCGCCCTTGTCGTCGGGTCCGGCGGAGCCGCCCACCGAGTCGATCCGCCCGGTGGCGCTCGCGCCGCCCGGCAGCCGTACGGTCACCGGGTCGCCGGGCTTGGCCGTGCCCGCCTTCGCGGGCTCCAGCTGGAAGCGGACGATCCGCTCGGTGCCCGTCACCGTCAGCACCGGCTTGCCCGGCACGAGCTCGTCGCCGACCGCCGCGTCGTTGCCGCGCACCCGCTGCGGACCCGAGGCGAAGGCGACGTCCTCCTTGCCGACCTCGCCCGTCTCCGTCGCCCTGTGCGCCTTCTGCCACCGCTTGACCGCCGTGGCCGTACCCGCCGTGAAGACGCCGTCCTGCGGGTCGAGCCCGGTGCCGTGGCCGAGGGCCTGCAGATTGCGCTTGAGCTGCTTGACGTCCTCGCCCTTGTCCCCGGTCCGCAGCGGCCGGTACATCGGCGTCGACCCGTACATGAGCCGCACCGCCCGGCCGTTGACCTCGTACAGCTTCCCGTCCCGCTCCACCGCCGAGCCCTGCCCCGCGACCCACGTCAGCACGCCGGGCCCGCCCGCGTTCAGCTTGCGCTCCTGCGCGTAGCCGAGGGTGCCCTCCGCCTGGAGGCCCGAGCTGAGGTCGCCGCGCTTGACCGGCGCCGTGGCGGGCGGCAGCCCGCCGGCCTCGCGCCGTTCCTGTCCGGCGGCGTCGCGCTGCGGCTGCGCGACGACGGCCCAGCCGCCGCCCGAGACGGCCAGTACGGCCGCCAGCGAGCCCAGCAGCCACTTGGCCCGCTTCCTCATCGGGCCGTGTCGCACTTCTTCTGGGCCTCCTCGAAGGCCTTCTCCTGCCCCTTGGGGATCTCGGTGGCGCTCTTCATGCCGCCCTCGTGGTACTCAGGGTCCTTGAGGGCGACCCCGTTCTCGCGCATGCACCGGATCCACTCCAGCTCCTTGTCCTTCTCCTCCTGCGTGGGCTCCCGGCCGGCGCCCGAGCCGGTGCTCATGCCGCAGGACTTCATGGCCTCCTGCATCTTCTGCGGGTCGGCGTCCCCGCCCAGCGTCATCCCGCGCGGGTCCTGGCCGGGCTCGGGGTCGGGCACGTCTATGCCGTGCTCGCGCAGGCACTGGCGCATCTTCACGGCGTTGTCGGCCACCGAGCCGTCGCTGCCGCCGGCACTGCCGCCGCCCGTGCCGGCGGAGGAGTCCTTCTTCCCCGCCGACGAGTCGTTGGCGCAGGCGGTGGCGAACAGGGTCAGCCCGGTGACGACCGCGGCCGTGGTCATGATCAGGGATCGCTTCATGGGCCCGAGCCTGCGGTGAAGGGGCCTTTCGCTTCCCTCTCGCACCCTGCTTACAACGGCGAAATGCCGATCTCGGGTAAAGAGGACGCCATGCGCGTACTGGTGGTGGAGGACGAGGAATTCCTCCGGGAGATGATCGCCGAGGGGCTGCGCCGCGACGCGCTCGCCGTCGACGAGGCGAGGGACGGCCCGGAGGCCCTGCGCCGCCTGCGCCTGGGCGAGTACGACGTCCTCGTCCTGGACCGCGACCTGCCCGGCCTGCACGGCGACGAGGTCTGCCGTCAGGTCGTGCGTGAGCGGCTGCTGACCCGCGTCCTGATGCTGACCGCCTCGGGGACCGTACGGGACCGCGTCGAGGGCCTGGGTCTCGGCGCCGACGACTACCTCACCAAGCCCTTCGCCTACGACGAGCTCCTCGCCCGCGTCCTGGCCCTCGGCCGGCGGGCCCGCCCCGCACTGCCGCCCGTACTGGAGCGCGCCGGGGTCGCCGTCGACACCGCCCGGCGCAGCGCCACCCGCGACGGGCACCGGCTCGCGCTGTCCCGCAAGGAGTTCGCGGTGCTGGAGGCGCTGCTGCGCGCCGAGGGCGCCGTCGTCAGCAACGACGACCTGATCGAGCAGGTGTGGGAGCAGGACACCAGCTACTCCACCAATGCCGTCCGGGTCACCCTCAGCAAGCTCCGCGCCAAGCTGGGCGAGCCGCCGCTGATCGAGACCGTGCCGGGCGTGGGCTACCGGATCGCCGCCCGGTGAGCGGGCGCCGGATGCGGGTCCGCACCGGGCGGGGCAGCAGGGGCAGCACGGCCGGCACGCACGGCACGGGCCGCGCGCCGGGGAGACTGCTGCGGACCGAGCGCGGCCGCCTCACCGCCCTGTACGGCTCGCTGCTGCTCCTCGCGGGCGGCGGCCTGGTGGCGCTGGTCTACGTCCTGGTCGGCCAGGGCCTCTACGCGAGCGTGAGCGGGGCCGTCCGTACCGTCGGCCCGGCCTACGCCGTCCCGTCGCCCGGGCCCGTCCCCGGCCGGACGCTCGCCCCGGGCTGTGCCTGCGAACCGGCGAAGGCGCTGCCCTCGGGCAGGCCCCCCACCGCCGAGCAGCTCAAGACCTACGCGTACACCCAGAACCTCTCGGACGCCGTCACCGACGCGACCCGGCACCGGCTGCTGATGTACTCCCTCCTCGCGCTGGCCGTCTTCGCCGTGCTGTCGATCTGGCTCGCGTGGTGGATGGCCGGCCGGGTGCTGCGCCCCGTCGGCGTGATCACCGAGACCGCACGCCGCCTGTCCGGGGAGAACCTGGACGAGCGGATCTCCCTCGAGGCCCCGCCCGGCGAGCTCAAGCAGCTCGCCGACACCTTCGACGCGATGCTGGGGCGGATGGAGCAGCTGGTCTCCGCGCAGCGGCGGTTCGCGGCGAACGCGGCGCACGAACTGCGCACCCCGCTCGCCGTGCAGCGGGCGGCGGCGGAGATCGGGCTGGCCGGTGACCCGTCGCCGGAGAAGGTCGCCCGGATCCGCGCCAAGCTGATCGGTGTCGCCGAGTCCAGCGAGCACCTCATCGAGTCGCTGCTGCTGCTCGCGGTCTCGGAGCAGGGGCTGGAATCGACCGGTCCGGTGGACTTGGCGGCGCTCGCGGCGGCCGAGCTGGCGGCCTGTCCGCAGCAGGGGCTGACCGTCGAACGGACCTTCGCACCGCTGACCGTGACGGGGGACCGGACCCTGCTGGGGCACCTGCTGGGGAATCTGCTGGCCAATGCGGTACGTCACAACCGTGCCGGGGGCCGGATCAGCGTGGCGACCTCCGCCGACGGGGAACTGACGGTGTCGAACACCGGCCCGGTGATCGCCCCCAAGGACGTGCCGGGGCTGCTGGAGCCGTTCCGCCGGCGTGCCGAGCGGCAGCACACCGCAGGTGAGGGCGCGGGGCTGGGGCTCTCGATCGTGGCGTCGATCGCACGGGCGCACGGGGCGGAGCTGACGGCCGAGGCCAATCCGGGCCCGGAGGGCGGGCTGACGGTCCGCGTCCGCTTCCCGGGGCCCGATGAGGCGCGCACGCCCTGACCACCCGGGCTCCGGGGGCCTGCTGATGTACGGTCGGTCGAATGAGCAAGCACGCCCGAGCCCGCTCCCGCCCGTCCCACAGGACCCGTGCGACCCGCCGCGTGGCCGTGGCCGCCGTCCTCGGCCTGGCGGCCTTCACGGTCGGCTGGGTGTATGTGGCCCAGGACCCGGACAAGGCCGCCGGTGCCCGGCCGCAGGCCCGCGCGGACGCCCGGCCGCAGGCCGAGGACCGTGCCGCGCGTGACGTCCAGCGGGCGGCCGCCCAGCGCGCCGCCGCCCTGCAGGGCCTGACCGGTGTCAGCGAGCAGACCAGGGCCCGGATCCCGGCCGAGTCGCTCCAGCTCATCCTGGTCACCGGCCGGGCCGCCGACTCCTCGGAGTCCACCGCCACCTTCTACACGCGCCCCGCGCCCGGCGCCGACTGGGTCCGGGCCGACAGCTGGCCGGCCCGCAACGGGGCCAACGGCTGGTCCGGCGAGCGCACGTACGGCGACCTGACCTCGCCGCAGGGCGTCTTCGCGCTCACCGACGCGGGTGGCCTGCTGCCGAAGCCGCCCGGCACCCGGCTCCCGTACGACCGGGACAGCGGCTTCGTCGCCACCGGCCTCGGGGTGAACGGCGAGTCCCTGGCGGGCTCCTTCGACTACGTCGTCGCCATCGACTTCAACCGCAGGCCCGGCAGGTCCCCGCTGGACCCGGTCAAGCCGGACGGCGAGGACAAGGGCGGAAACATCTGGCTGCACGTGGACCACGACGGCCCCTCGCAGGGCTGCGTCGGCATCCCGAAGGAGGCCATGAAGAAGGTCCTGGAGACCCTCGACCCGGCGGCGAAGCCGGTCATCGTGATGGGGCCGGAAGGCTTCTGACGCGCGCGGCCGGTCAGGTGCCCAGGTCCAGGACGCGGACCGGCTCGCCCTTCCACCGCCCGGGGTCCGTGGTGGCGACGACGGCTCCGTCGGGCCGGTCGGGCGTGGGCTGGGCCGCGTACCGGCTGTGCGCCGCGGCCCAGGTCTCCTGGCGTGCGACGGCCAGTGCGGCAGGCAGGTCCAGGTCGAGGATGGTGAGGCCCGGCAGCGCTGCGAGGTGCTCCGCCGTACCGGGCCGGGCCCGGTCCGCTTCCACCAGTGCGCAGGAGGGGGCGTAGAGGAACCAGCCCGCTTCGGCATGCGCGCGGTGGATGAGCCGGGAGACCAGGACGTTGCCCCGGCCCGCTGCCAGCATGGCCGTCTCGTCCAGCACAATGTGTGTTTCCCTCACCGCTCCCACGACTCCGCGAGGCGCCGGTCCAATTCGGCGTCCAGGTCCCGATGTTCGGAGTCGGTCGGGGCGTAGCCCGTCCACGAGTGCAGCGCGGTGCGGGCCTGCTCGGCCCGCTCGGCCCGCTCGGCCGGCGTGAGCAGCGTCTCGGCGAGCCGGGCGAGGTAGGCGCGCAGCGACAGGCCCTCGGCGGCAGCTATGGCGGCGAGTCTGTCCTTGGCTTCCTCGGGGATGCGGATGTTGGCGTCGGCCATCGTGGCGCTCCTTCCCATCCTTCAAGGGTACGGGTACGCACCCGTACCCGCAAATGCGCGAGACCTGCGAGATCCGCGTCGGCCCTCTTGTCTGACGACTCGTCAGCTACGACGATGGCCCGGCATCGATATGACGAATCGGCAGACGAAGGCGAGGCGGGCCCGCCATGGCGCGCGTATTTCCCGAAGGTCGGCTGGTCCACGGGATGCAGCTCCCGGTCCAGTCGCAGAGCACCATCTACGCCGAGCCCTGGGAGGCCTCGGCCACCGCCGCCGATCTCGCCGCGATCGCGCGGGCCGCCGACCGGGCCGGCTTCGGGTACGTGGCCACTTGCGACCACGTGGCCATCCCGCGGCGGCTCGCCGGCCCCATGAGCACCGTCTGGTACGACCCGGTGGCGACCCTGTCCTTCCTCGCCGGCATCACCGAGCACGTGCGGCTGCTGAGCCACGTCGCGATCCTGGGCCTGCGCCACCCGCTGCTCAGCGCCAAGCAGTACGCCACCCTCGACCACCTTTCCGGCGGCCGGCTGATCCTCGGGGTGGGCGCCGGGCACGTCCAGGAGGAGTTCGAGATCCTCGGCGTGGACTTCGCGCGCCGTGGGGCCGTCCTGGACGAGACCCTGGACGCGCTGCGGGCGGCGCTGGGGCCCGAGGAGTACCCGGAGTTCGAGGGCGAGCTGTTCTCCTTCAAGGACCTCGGCCAGCTGCCGCGGCCCGCACAGGAACGGATCCCCGTCTGGGTCGGCGGTTCCTCGCCGGCCGCCGTGCGCCGCGCCGCGGTCCGCGGGGACGGCTGGCTGCCGCAGGGCGACCCGCGCGAGAAGCTCCCGGCGCAGATCGCCCGGATCAAGGAGCTCCGCGAGGCGGCGGGGGTCACCGACCCCATCGAGTTCGGCGCGATCACCGAGGCGCTGTACGTCGGCGAGCCCGGCTGGGACACCGGCCGGCGCACCCTCACGGGCAAGGCGGAGGCGCTCGCCGAGTCCCTCCGGGAGTACGGGGCGCTCGGCGTCGACCAGATCCAGGTGCGCTTCCGCAGCCGCGACCGCGCCGAACTCGTGGACCAGATCACCGCTTTCGGGGCCGAGGTGGCCCCCCACCTCAACGACTAGGGGCTGACGGACCATGGGCAAGCTGGACGGGCGCGTCGTCATCATCACGGGCGCGGCACGCGGTCAGGGCGAGCAGGAGGCCCGGCTCTTCGCGGCCGAGGGGGCCTCGGTGCTCCTTGGTGACGTACTGGACGAGCAGGGCGCGGCGGTGGCCAAGGACATCGGCGAGGACCGGGCGCGGTACGTACGGATGGACGTGAGCCGCGAGGAGGACTGGGCGGCCGCGATCGCCGTCGCGAAGGAGACCTTCGGCCCGGTCGACGGCCTGGTCAACAACGCGGGCATCCTGCGCTTCAACGAGCTGACCGCGACCCCGCTGGAGGAGTTCCAGCAGGTGGTCCAGGTCAACCAGGTGGGCGCCTTCCTCGGCATCAAGACGGTGGCCCCCGAGATCGAGGCGGCGGGCGGCGGCACCATCGTCAACACCTCTTCGTACACGGGCCTGACGGGCATGGCGTACGTCGGCACCTACGCCGCGACCAAGGCGGCGATCCTCGGCCTCACGCGGGTGGCCGCGCTGGAGCTGGCGGGCAAGGGCATCCGGGTCAACGCGATGTGCCCGGGCGCGGTGGACACCCCGATGGCCAATCCGGGCCTGCTGGACCCGGCGAACATGACCGACGAGGCCAGGGACGCCATGGCGGAGCTCTACAAGCGGGTGGTCCCGATGGGGCGGGTGGGGCAGCCCGAGGAGATCGCGAAGCTGGCGCTCTTCCTGACCGGCGAGGACTCCTCGTACATCACCGGCCAGCCGTTCGTGATCGACGGCGGCTGGATGGCGGGCGTCAGCATCCTCTAGACGGCAAGTCATCTGATGGAGCGTCAGCTATTGACGCTCCGGCCCCGGCGATGGAACAGTCGAGACATCAAATCTGACGCAACGTCAGAAACCAAAGGACGGTGAACCCCTTGGAATTCGGGCTCTTTGTGCAGGGATACGTGCCTGAGGCGCGGTCCAAGGTCGACCCCGAGGCAGAGCACAAGGCGCTGATCGAGGAGACCGAGTACGTCATACAGGCGGACAAGTCCGGCTTCAAATACGCCTGGGCCTCCGAGCACCACTTCCTGGAGGAGTACTCCCACCTGTCGGCGAACGAGGTGTTCCTCGGGTACCTCGCCCACGCCACCGAGCGAATCCACCTCGGCTCCGGCATCTTCAACCCGCTCGCCCCGGTGAACCACCCGGTCAAGGTGGCCGAGAAGGTCGCCATGCTCGACCACCTCTCCAAGGGCCGCTTCGAATTCGGCACCGGCCGCGGCGCGGGCAGCCACGAGATCCTCGGCTTCCTGCCGGGCATCGAGGACATGAACGGCACCAAGGAGATCTGGGAGGAGACCATCGCGGAATTCCCCAAGATGTTCCTCCAGGAGGAGTACGAGGGCTTCCAGGGCAAGCACTGGTCCCTCCCGCCGCGCAAGGTCTTCCCCAAGCCGTACGGCAAGGCCCACCCGGCCATGTGGTACGCCGCCGGGTCGCCCTCCTCGTACGCGATGGCGGCCAAGAAGGGCCTCGGTGTGCTGGGCTTCAGCGTGCAGAAGGTCTCCGACATGGAGTGGGTCCTCGACCAGTACAAGACGGCCATCCGGGAGGCGAAGGCCATCGGTGCCTTCGTCAACGACAACGTCATGGTCACGTCCACCGCGATCTGCGCCGAGACCCACGACAAGGCCGTCGAGATCGCCGTCAACGCGAACATGAACCGCTTCCAGTCGCTGGTCTTCCGCTACCACGACACCTTCCCGCGGCCCGAGGCGATTCCCGAGTGGCCCGAGACCCTGCCGGAGTACAACGCGGAGATCATCGAGCTGCTGATCGCCGAGGAACTGCTGATCTGCGGCGACCCGTCGGAGGTCCGCGCGCAGTGCAAGCGCTGGGAGCAGGCGGGCGCGGACCAGCTGTCCTTCGGTCTGCCGACCGGCGTCTCGCCGGAGGACACGATGACGACGATCAAACTGATCGGCGAGCATGTGATCCCCCACATCGACACGGACCCGGTCCACCGCACGACCCGCTTCCGTCAGTCCGCCTGATTTCGGCCCCGCCGGCGTTCGAGGCGCGGTGCGTGGGGCGGAGCCCCGCCTGCCGCGGCCTGTCGGCGCACGAACGGGGACGGCGTCTTCCCGGACCGCCGCCCCGGAACCAGCCCCGGCCGGGCGGCCACCGGCCGGGGCCACATTCGGCCTCGCCCGCGTTCGAGGCGCGGGTCCGGGCAGAGCCCGGTGCCCGGCGGAGCCGGGTTCCCCGGGGCGCCGCCCCGGACCCCGTGCCTCGAGCGCCGGCGAGTCTGCAAGATCCAGCCCCGCCCGCGCTCGAGGTGCCGGCGAGGCCCACGTGCGAAGGGACGTCATGCTCGACCACCTGATCAAGGGCGCGACCGTCGTGGACGGCACCGGCGCCCCCGCCCGCGTCGCGGACCTCGGCATACGCGACGGCCGCATCGCCGTCATCGCCGAGCCCGGCACCGTCACCGAAGAGGCCCGCACCACCGAGGACGCCACCGGGCTGGTCCTCACCCCCGGGTTCATCGACCCCCACACGCACTACGACGCCCAGCTCTTCTGGGACCCCTACGCCACGCCCTCCATGAACCACGGCGTGACCACCGTCGCCGGCGGCAACTGCGGCTTCACCCTCGCGCCGCTGAACCCGGCCCGCCCCGAGGACGCCGACTACACCCGCCGCATGATGAGCAAGGTCGAGGGCATGGCCCTCAAGGCCCTGGAGGAGGGCGTCGACTGGACCTGGTCCACCTTCGGCGAGTACCTCGACGCCCTGGAGGGCCGGATCGCCGTCAACGCCGGGTTCATGGTCGGCCACTGCGCCCTGCGCCGGCACGTGATGGGCGAGGACGCCGTCGGCGGCCAGCCCACCCCCGAGCAGATGCAGCAGATGCTCGACCTCTTCCACGACGCCATGAACGCCGGCGCCTGGGGACTGTCCACCACCCAGTCCTCCACCCACTCCGACGGCTCCGGCGCCCCCGTCGCCTCCCGCCACGCCCGCCCCGCCGAGCTCCTCGCGCTGTCGAAGGCCGTCGCCGAACACGAGGGCACCCAGCTGGAGGCGATCGTCGCCGGCTGCCTCGACCAGTTCTCGGACGACGAGATCGACCTGTTCGTGGAGATGAGCGCCGCCGCCGGCCGCCCCCTCAACTGGAACGTCCTCACCATCGACGCCTCCGTCCCCGAACGGGTCCCGCGCCAGCTGATCCCCAGCGAGCGCGCCCGCAAGGCCGGCGGCCGGATCGTCGCGCTGACCATGCCGATCCTCACCCCCATGAACATGTCCCTCGGGACGTTCTGCGCGCTCAACCTCATCCCCGGCTGGGGTGAGGTCCTCGGCCTGCCCGTCCCCGAGCGGATCGAGAAGCTCCGCGACGTCGGCGTACGCGCCGAGCTGCTGCGCCGCGCCGACAGCAAGGAGGCCGGAGTCTTCCGGCGCCTCGCCAACTTCGGGCGGTACGTCATCGGGGACACGTACAGCAAGGAGAACGAGGGCCTCTCCGGCCGGGTCGTGAACGACATCGCCGCCGAGCGCGGCCAGGACCCCTTCCACTGCCTGGTGGAGATCTGCGCCAACGACGACCTGCGCACGGTGCTCTGGCCGATGCCCACCGACAACGACCCGGCGAGCTGGGCCCTGCGCCAGGAGACCTGGCAGCACGAGGACGTCATGCTCGGCGGCTCCGACGCCGGCGCGCACCTGGACCGGATGTGCGGAGCCCCGTACACGACCCGGTTCCTGGGCGACTGTCTGCGCGGCCGCAGGCTGGTGCCGCTGGAGCAGGCGGTACGGATGCTCACCGACGACCCGGCGCAGCTGTTCGGGCTGCGCGGGCGCGGCCGCCTCGCCGAGGGCTTCCACGCCGACCTGGTCCTCTTCGACCCGGAGCGGATCGAGGCCGGCCCCGCGACCCTGGTCCACGACCTGCCCGGGGACAGCCCGCGGCTGGACGCGCGGGCCATCGGCATCGTCTCGGTACGGGTCAACGGCGTGGAGACCATCCGCGACGACGAGGTGACGGGAGCCGTGCCGGGCATCGTGCTCCGGTCCGGCCGGGACACGAGGACGGTGAGCACCCGATGACCTGGGCGCCGCAGCGGCTTTACATCGGCGGGGAGTGGGTCGAGCCCGCCGGCGGCCACTACGAGGTGATCAACCCGGCCGACGAGTCGGTGGTCGGGCTCGCGCCCGAGGCCTCGCGCCCGCAGGTCGAGGAGGCGGCGCGCGCCGCGGCCGAAGCCTTCGAGGGCTGGTCCCGTACGAAGCCCGAGGAGCGCGCGGCGATCCTCGACCGGGCCGCGGACGTCATGCAGCGGGAGTTCGAGCCGTGGACGGCGCTGGCGCAGGCCGAGACGGGCGCGCCGACCGGGATCGCCCGCGGCATGCAGGTCGGGGTCGGTGTCGCCCGCTTCCGCCGGTACGCGAAGGGGGCCCTGGAACCGGTCGAGAAGGGTCTTCCCCCGCAGGTCACCGAGGCCGGCCCGATGGGAAGGGCGTCGATCCTGGGGGCGCTGGAAGTGCGCCAGCCGGTCGGTGTGGTCACCTGCATCACCTCTTACAACAACCCGTGGGCGAACCCGGCGGGCAAGGTGGCCCCGGCCCTGGCCATGGGCAACACGGTGGTGGTGAAGCCGGCGCCGCAGGACCCGCTGTCGGTGTTCCGGATGGCGGACGCCCTGCACGAGGCCGGAGTGCCGGCCGGCGTGGTGAACGTCGTGGGCGGCCTGTCGACGGAGGTCGGCGCGGCCGCCGTCGACTCCCCGTACGTGGACATGGTGTCCTTCACCGGTTCCACGGCCGTCGGGCAGCGCATTGCGGAGGTCTGCGGCCGGTCCATGAAGCGGCAGCTGATGGAACTGGGCGGCAAGGGCGCGGCGATCGTCTTCGAGGACGCCGACCTGGACGCGGCGGTGATGGGGATCGGGACGACCTTCTCCTTCTACTCCGGGCAGATCTGCACGGCTCCGACCCGGGTGATCGTGCACCGGTCGGTCCACGACCGGCTGATCGAGAAGCTCAGCGGCTATCTGGCCTTCATGAAGGTCGGCGACCCGGCGGCGGCCGGCACGGTGGTCGGCCCGGTGATCTCGGCGGCGCACCGCGACCGCGTGGAGTCGTACGTCGAGCTGGGCAAGAAGGAGGGCGCGCGGATCGCGTACGGCGGCGAGCGCCCGGTGGTCGGTGACGGCCGAGGCTTCTACGTGGCGCCGACCCTCCTCACCGACTGCACGAACGACATGCGGGTGGTCCGCGAGGAGATCTTCGGCCCGGTGGTCGTGGTCGTCCCCTTCGACGGAGACGAGGACGAGGCGGTCCGCCTCGCCAACGACAGCGACTTCGGGCTGCTGAGCTACGTGTGGTCCGGGGACTCGGCGCGCGCGTTCCGCGTGGCGCGGCGGCTGCGGGCGGGCGGGGTCGGCGTGAACACCATCGGCCGCAACATGGAGGCCCCTTTCGGCGGTTTCAAGCGCAGCGGGGTGGGCCGGGACGTGGGCTCGTACGCGCTGCACGCCTACAGCGAGATCCAGTCGATCGTCTGGACGGGCTGACCGGGCGGACCGGGCTGACCGGCGGCCGGCCGGGGAGCTCCCCGGCCGGCCGCCGCGTTCCTACGTGTCCCGGTCGGACCCGTCCGCCCAGCTGTAGCCGAGGGCCGCGGCGAGCTCGCTGCTGCCCCGCTCGAGGTCGGCGAAGCCCTTCGGGTCGGATCGCCCGATCCGTTCCAGCGCGCCGGCCGCCCGTTCCTCGGGCGGGCTGCCGTCGTCCGGCAGCCGCCAGTCGAAGTACAGCCGCAGCGGCTGCCCGTGCCGGTCCTCGGCGCCGTCAGGGGCGGGGAAGACGAACCTCATCACCGTGGTGTTCGGATCGTCGTGCGCGGTCGCGACCCCGGAGGGCGCCAGGCCCCACCGGCCCAGCAGGTCGGGCCGTTCCCGCAGGGCCGCAGCGATCAGGCGTGCGGTGCGGCGGGCCGGCCAGCACCAGGAGAGGTCCTGCTCGGCGCGCTCGACCTCGGCGTCGTACGCGGCCGCGTCGAAGCGGCAGTCGGGCGGCAGCCGTCCGGTGTCGATGCCGCGCCAGCCGTCCCACACCACCTCGTCGCCGTCCCGGCGGATCGTCACGTACAGGGCGCCGCAGCAGCTTTCGGCGCAGTACGCCCCGGCGAGCTGCACCTCACGCGGCTCGGGTCCGGCGCGCAGGCCGGCGTAGTCGATCAGGTATTCGGGGACGTTGCCCCGCCCGCTGCGGAACAGCGCCGGCAGCAGGGGGAGTCCGTCGACCAGGAAGCGGGTCTCGACGGCGGACGAGTCCGCTCCGGGCTGGACCGCGGTCACCTGCAGGGCCGGGGGGCCGCCGGCGGACGCCCCGGCCTGCGTGCGGGCGAAGGGCAGGCGCGCGTGGCGCCGGATCCAGCCCGCGAGGAGCGGGGAGGCGCCCTCCGCCGTCCCGGACAGGCTCCGTTCCAGTGTGCCGAGCAGGGCTTCCCGGCTGCCGGGGGCCCAGTCGAGGAGGGCGGCGGGCCCGCTGTGCAGGTCGAGGGCGGTAGAGAGCAGCAGTACGTGGTGGTCAGGGGCCGGGGGCAGAAGGTCCGGTTGCGCGAGCAGCAGCTCGTACAGCGGCACGGCAGGGCCGTAGTCGAGGATGTCCGTCCGGTCGTCGGCCTGCCCGCACATCCCGTGGAGCAACCGGAGTGACACGGCGGACAGTTCGGGATCCCCGGGGTGGGCCCGCAGCAGACCGGGCAGGTCGGCGGCTTCGGCGAGCCGGCGGGGGCGGCCGGCGAGAACCGGGCCGGGAATCGAGAGCAGCGCGTTGCGGGTGTGCTCGTGGGAGCCGGTGGTGGCCGCCGAGATCAGGGCCCGTTCCGGGTCGGAGCTGATCCGGCCGCGGAGCTCCAGCAGGGCGGCGGCCTGCCGGTCGAGGGGGTCGAGGGCCGCCGACGCCGTGGCGGCCAGGCCCCGCAGCATGCCGAGGGTCTTCAGGTGTGCCGTGTCCTCGGCCTCGCCGAGGCGGATCAGCAGGGCCATGCCGACGGTCACGGCGGCGGTCGTGGTGCCGGTGCGGACCAGGTGCCGGGCGGTCCGCCGGGCGGCGTCATCGTCCGGAGGTACGAGCCGTGACACGTGCGAGCGCAGGGTGCGGTGGGGCATCGCCAGGGCGGCCGTCTCCCGGTGGACGGCCTCGGAAGCCCGTAGGGGGTCGGGGTCGGCCAGTGCGGGCATGAGTGCCGCGGTCAGTGCGAGGCGTGCCTGGCTCCACCCCGCGCGAGGGCGGGAGGGCTCCGGCGGGTGGCCGTCGGGCAGCGGGTAGCCGTCGAAAGGGATCCGGCCGTCCGGCTCGATGCCGTGCCGGAAGAGGGCGTAGTCGTGGAGGGAGGTTCCGGGAGTGAGCGCCGCGCGCTCGTCGCGGGCGCTCAACGGGCGGGGTGGGACTCGATTCCATGGGTCATGGGGTGAGCCTGCCAGCCGTGATCATGTGGCGTCCAGCGAAAAAGCGGCCTCGCCGCGGACCCGCCCGTTGATCTGGAGCTGCACCAGGTGCTCGCCGGAGTGGTAGCGCCGGGTGGTGATCGGCTTGAAGGAGTGGCGCTTGGTGCCGGAGAGGGTTTCGCCGGGGGCGAGGCCGCGGGTGACGAGCTTGAACACCTTCGGGGTGCGGGTGCCGGCCGCCTTCACGTGGTGGACGACGTAGTCGACGACGAGTTCGGCCGGGAGCGGGCCGGTGTTGGTGACAGCCCAGTCGAAGACGAGGTACTCGCCGACGGTGACCTGCGGGGTGGTGACGACCGGGCCGTTCACGCCGACCGGCACATCGGGGGAGTGGCCAAGCAGGGTCAGGGCCTCGGGCCGGCCGGCCTTGACCAGGGTGCGCAGCCCGTGGCGGACGACGCGGTCGGTCGTGGCCTCCGGCGCGGCCAGCCAGCCGGCCGCGGTGTCGACGGCGAGGGCGGGGTGGTCGCGGCTGATGTCGTTGAGGTGGTTGGAGACGGACCGGCGGACATACTCGGACGGGTCGCGGTAGAGCGCGTCCAGCACTGGTACGGCCGGCCGCGGGTCGGCGACGAAGGCGGGCAGCTGCGCGGCCCACGGCAGCCGGGGCCGGGTGCCCTCGCTGGCGAGGCGGCGCACGTGCGGGTCCGGGTCGGCCGTCCACTTCTGTACGACGGCCAGGGCGCGGGCCGGGTCGGCGCGCAGGAAGGGCCGTACGGCGGACTCGGCGGTCAGCCGGGGGGTGAGGTCGTGCAACAGGTCCAGCCCGGGTTCGAACACCGTCAGCCCGCGGACGCCAACGGCCTCGTTGACGGGGAAGGTCATCCACCCGTCGAAGCCGGGGTCGGCGAGGGCGGTGCGTACGACGGCCTCGAAGGCGGCCCAGTCCTCGGGGAGGTCGGCGAGCACGGCGTCGCGGACGGCGGCGACGCGGCCGCTGAAGCTCAGCCCGTCGAGGGCGTCGGCGCGGGCACGCAGGGCGGGCGAGGACCGGCGGCCGCCCGCGCGGGCGAGGAGCCGGGCCAGGGTGGTGACGGTTTCTGCGCTGAGGAGCTCATCGGCCGTGGGCATGGGGACAGTCTTGCCGATGCCGATGCCGATGCCGATGCCGACCCGGCCGGGCCGGTGGGCTCCCGGGCGCGGCGGTCGCCGCCGCGCTCCGGGCCGGGCCGCCCGCTCAGTCCACGTAGTAGTCGGTGAGGACGCAGCCCTTCACCAGGGCCGGTTCCTTCCGGTAGCCGCTCGGCGGGGTGAAGCCCTCGTGGCAGTTGAGCATCAGGAGTCCGGCCTGCGGGGTCAGCATCTTGCTCATCTCGTCCGAGCTCTCGGACACCATGGCGAAGTCCTGCCCGACGACGATGCCGCCGTTGGGGTCCCCGCCCTGCTGTGCGGCCGTCTCGGCCTTGAAGACCGTCTGGAAGGCCTTCGGGTCCTTGATCATGAAGATGGTGGCGCGGCTTCCGCCGCAGCGTCCGCGCTCGATGACGGTGGCGGACTTGATGAACTTCTCGTCCGGGCCCGTACTCGCTTGGCTGCCCGGGGGGATGACCTTGATCGGTTCGCAGCCGATGAACGGGTCGATGAAGCGGGCGGCCGCGGCCATGGTCGCCGCCTTGGGGAGCTTCTGGAACGCCGTCCCGTCCTTGGGCGCGTTCCCGTTGACGCCGCCGTTCTTCGCCGGGTTCTCCAGCGTGCCCTCGTGGGGGCCGCCGTCGGTGCCGGCGGCGGTGCCGGAGCCGATCCCGACGACGGGCGCTTCGCCGCCTCCGCCGCAGGCGGTGAGGGCGAGCAGGGCGGCGACGGCCGTGGCCGACGCCAGGAGTGAGGTGGTGGTGCGCATGTGCGTGTTCGTCCCCCGTGTAAATGACCTTGAACGGCGGCGACTCTAGAGCGCTGATCATGTCCGCGGCAAACCCGGCAATGCGCCCGTTACCGCAGGTCACCGCAAAGTCACGAAGGAAACTTTAAAAACTCGCAAAACGGACATGGCTGCGGTTTCCGCATACCGAAAGCCTCTTCGCGGAGCCTGCTGAAGTGCGGGCCCGTCTCAATGTGAACCTTGTATTAAGCGCTCGCGAACGGTCCAGGTGGCACGATTCCAAGGCGTTCACGGGCTCTCCGTTCCGGACTTCACTCGTCCATATGTGGAATACGCACCATCTAACGTCCTGACTCATGACTCAGCTGGACGTTCGGCCTCAGGCCGGAGACACGGTAAGCGGCGTCGCCGAGGGCGACGTTCGCGGCAAGGGCCTCGGCAAGGGGTCCGTCGGACTGGTCGGAAGCGCCGTCATCGGCATCTCCACCGTCGCCCCCGTCTACTGCCTGACCTCGACCCTCGGCTCCACCGCCGGTGAGGTCGGCATGCAGATGCCCGCGATCTTCCTCGCCGGCTTCCTCCCGATGCTCCTGGTCGCCTTCGCCTACCGCGAGCTCAACAAGGCCATGCCGGACTGCGGCACCTCCTTCACCTGGACCGTCAAGGCCTTCGGCCCGCGGATCGGCTGGATGTGCGGCTGGGGCCTGGTGATCGCCACGATCATCGTGCTCTCCAACCTCGCGGGCGTCGCCACCTCGTACTTCTGGCTGCTGGCCGGCGAGATCACGAACAATCCGTCGATCGCAGCCCTGGACGACAACAAGCTCGTCCACATCGCCACCTGCCTCACCCTGATCGCCGTCGCGACCGCCATCAGCTACCGCGGCATGACCGCCACCAAGGGCGTCCAGTACGCCCTGGTCGGCCTCCAGCTCGTCGTGCTCGCCGTCTTCGTCGCGATGGCCTTCCAGAAGGCCTCCGCCGGCACCTTCGACACCGGCCTGGACTTCTCCTGGTCCTGGATGAACCCCTTCGCGGTCGAGTCCATGGCGGCCTTCACCGCCGGACTCTCGCTCTCGATCTTCATGTACTGGGGCTGGGACGCGTGCCTGGCCACGAACGAGGAGACCACCGGCTCCACGAAGACCCCCGGCCGCGCCTCGCTCATCGCGATGATCGTCCTGGTCGGCTCCTACCTCGCCACCGGCGTCGCCGCCCAGATGGCCGTCGGATCCGGCGGCGAAGGCCTCGGCCTCGCCAACGAGGAGACCTCCGACAACGTCTTCGCGGCCCTCGCCGGCCCCGTCATGGGCCCGGTCCTCGGCATCCTGCTCTTCGTGGCCGTCCTGGCCTCCGCCGCCGCCTCCCTGCAGACCACCTTCATCCCGGTGGCCCGCACGGTCCTCGCCATGTCGACCTACGAGGCCCTGCCGCCCTCCTACGCCAAGGTCCACCCGCGCTTCAAGACCCCGGGGCGCGCCACCGTCATGGCGGGCGTGGCGACCGGCGTCTTCTACACGGTGATGACCCTCGTCAGTGAGAACGTCCTGACCGACACGATCTTCGCGCTCGGCCTGATGATCTGCTTCTACTACTCGCTGACCGCCTTCGCCTGCGCCTGGTACTTCCGCGGCGAACTGCGCCGCTCCTCCCGCGACCTGTTCTTCAAGGGCGTCTTCCCGGTCCTGGGCGGACTGCTGCTGGCCGCGGTCTTCTGCAAGACCCTCTTCGACATGTGGGACCCGGCCTACGGCTCCGGCTCCACCGTCCTCGGCGTCGGCAGCGTCTTCATCATCGGTGTCGGCCTGCTGGCCCTCGGCCTGGTGATCATGTTCGTCACCGAGCGCCGCAGCCCGGCCTTCTTCCGCGGCGAGGTCCTGACGAAGTCCACCCCGGCCCTGGTGGTCGAGGACTGACCCACCCCCTGCGCCCCACCCGCTGAGTCATGCCCACGGCCCCGGATCGATTCCCCCGATCCGGGGCCGCGGGCGTTCCGGGCCGTTTCACGGCCCAAGTGCAGCGCGGGCGGTGACCCGGGGTGCGGCGGGGTCGTTGGGCGGGGCATGAATGCCCTGAAGCGCACCCTCACCGCCCTGGTCGTCTCCGGCGGCGCCGCCCTCGCACTCACCCCCGTCGCCGCGCACGCCGACGAGCCCGCCGCCCAGGCACCCCCGGTCGCCGGCCGCGTCGTCGACATCGTCGATCACCCCGGCCAGGCCGTGCAGGACACCAAGACCGCGGTGGGCGCCACCGCCTCGGCGGCCGGGTCCGCCGCCCAGGCCACGGACTCCTCCCTCAAGGGCGCCGGTTCGGCCCTGGCCGCGGGCCTCCCGAAGCCCCCCAAGGTCGAGTGACCCGGACGTCGCGCCGGTGCGGGTGAACGGCACCGGGACCGGCGGGGAGCCCGCGGGCCGTGGCCGGGAAGACTCCGGCGACGGCCCCGGGGGACACGCTCTCGGGCGGCGCCGCTCGTTGAGCAGCGCATGATCCTCTGGCTGCTCAACCACCTCAGCACTTTCGTCATCGCCGTCCTCCTGGTCGGCGGCCTCACCGGCCTCGCCGTGGCCGGGAGCGTGGCCGCCCGCCGCCGGTTCCCGCACCTGGCCCAGGGCGACCACAACGAGATGGTCGGGGTCGCGCTCGGCATGTTCGGCGCGATCTACGGCATCATCCTCGCCTTCGTCGTCGTCACCCTGTGGACGCAGCTGGAGAACACCCAGAACATCGTCGCCACCGAGGCCACCGACCTGGCCCTCGTCGTCCGCAGCGCCGACGCCTTCCCGCCGGCCGACCGGGCCCGGGTGCACCAAGCGGTCGGCGCGTACACGCACGCCGTGGTCGAGGTGCAGTGGCCGCTGATGCGCGAGGGGCGGCCGAGCTACGAAGCGACCGGCCCGCAGACACACGCCCTGTACCAGGCCCTCCAGGCGTACGAGCCTCAGGGCCCGCGCGCCGAGACCTTCTACGCCGAGGCGGTCACCCGCCTCAACGACGTCGCCGCCCAGCGCCGGGCCCGCGTCACGATGGCCGAGACCTCACTGCCGATCCTGCTCCAGGTGCTGGTGTACGGGGGCGCGTTCGTGATCGTCCCGCTCACCTTCCTCTTCGGGCTGCGCAGCCTGAAGATGCAGCTGCTCTTCGTATCGGCGGTGGCCGGGCTGATCGGCTTCAGCCTGCTGCTGGTGGTGGCATTGGACCGCCCCTTCGCGGGGGACCTGAGCGTGACGCCGGCGCCGTACAAGGAAGCGGCCCTGGCCCAGTTCTGGGCAGCCGGCTGACGGCTCCGCGGCCCCCGGGGGCAACGGCCGCGGCCGCGGCCCCCGGCGGCAACGGCAGCGCGGCGGGCGGGTCTCAGCCCCAGGTGCGGGAGGACAGCACCAGGCGGTAGCCGTCCGGGTCGGTGATGGTGACGCCCCACTGGTCCCAGTACGGGTTGTGGGCGGCGACCCGGGTCCCGCCGTGCTCGACGAGGCGCTGCACGAGCGCTTCGTCGGGGGCCTCGCCGAGGTAGACCACGAACAGGTCTTCGACGGTGGGCGAGGGCAGGACCGGGTTCGAGGCGTCACGGGTGAGTTCGAAGTGCCAGCCGCCCCCGGCCGGCCCGACCATCAGCAGGTCGTGCTGCCCGGGCACGCTCTCGGCGCTCCGCCACTGCACTTCCAGCCCGAGTCCGTCGACGTAGAACCGCTCGGCGGCCGCCAGGTCGAGGGAGGGGCGGGCGACGCGGACGTGCATGCGTGAATCGATCATGCCCGGCAGCCTACGGACGAGGGTGCCGACGGCCCTCCCCATCGTTCGGGCGGGGGCGATTATCAGCCAACTGGCAGTTCACCTGGGCGGAATGGGTTTCCGCGGGCAAGAGGTCCTTGCCTAGGATCGATCATGCTGAACGGCCCCGGCCGCCTCGCCCCGCGCGAGCGCCGAAGACGGCCTCGCCTGCCCGACCCCTGCCCCCTTTGACCCGAGCAAGCAGTGGTCCGGACGGCCGACTCGCCGGCCGGGGCCCTTCTGACAGGGTCCCGGCCGGCGAGTGCCGGTCGTCAGGCGCCCAGGTGGTGGTACTCGGCCCACTCCTTCTCGCCCTCGGTCTCGCAGTTCGCGGCGTACAGGGGGCCGATCTTCGCCGGGACACCGGCGAAGGAGGAGCAGTTCGACGCGAAGGCCTTGTGGCCGCCGGAGAAGTAGTCGATGTCGACACCGTCGTTGGCCAGGGCCGCGCCGGCGCCGCCCAGCAGGATGCCGGCAGCCAGGACAGACGCCGTCAGGGCAGAGCGAATACGCATGACACTCTCCTAAGATTCTCGATCGTCGCGCCTGATGGACGGCACGCGACCGGCTCAACATCACGGAGAGTTCACGGGAAACGGTGTTTCACCCCAATGGCGGTCACCCTCTGTAACTCGGGGTGCACGTCGGGAGTCGTCACCTCCTCGACAGGAATGTTCACGCACCGTGATTCCCGCTGTCCAGGGAGTGGACCCGTGCAATGGGTTTGTGCGGGTCCGCTTGGTGGTGAACGGCCCAGGTCAGGCGGGATGTTGGCACCATGACCGCATCTTTCGGCCAGACTCGTACCCGCGCACGCGTGTTCACTCAGCGTTTCGGCTGCACCCGCCGCGGGGCGCGCCTCGCCCGCCCGGCCCGCCGTGCAGCCGCACGCCCGGTCAGAGGTACTGGGCGAACTGGTCCAGGGTGCGCAGGACCTCCGGCTTCGGGGCCGAGGGGAGCTGGAGGACGACCTCCTCGATGCCGAGGTCGGCGTAGTGGCTCATCTTGCCCGGGCTGGGCTGGACGGCGTACGGAACCACCTGGAGGGACTTCGGGTCGCGCCCGGCGGTCTCCCACACCTGGCGCAGCACCGGCAGGGACTCGGTGAGGCCGCCACCGCCGATGGGGAGCCAGCCGTCGGCGTGGTCGGCGATGGCGGCGAAGAGCTTGGGCCCCGCCGCGCCGCCGATCATGGTGCGCGGGCCGTGCAGGGGCGCTCCGGGGCCGAGTTCGCGCGGGGCCTGGACCGGCTTGGGGTAGGCGGTGCTGGCCTGGACGGAGCAGTACTGGCCCACGTGCGCGGTGGGCTCGGGGGACCACAGGGCGCGCATCAGCGCCATCCGGTCGCGGACCAGGTCGCGGCGGGTGCGCCACTCGACGCCGTGGTCGGCGGCCTCCTCGACGTTCCAGCCGTAGCCGATGCCCAGGGTGAAACGGCCGTGGGAGAGGTGGTCCAGGGTGGCCACCTGCTTCGCGAGGCCGATCGGGTCGTGCTGGGCCACCAGGGTGATGCCGGTGCCGAGGTGGAGCCGCTCGGTGACGGCGGCGGCCTGGCCGAGCGCGACGAAGGGATCGAGGGTGCGCCCGTACATCTCGGGGAGTTCGCCGCCCATGGGGGCGGCGGTGTCACGGGTGACCGGGATGTGGGTGTGCTCGGGGAGGTAGAGGCCGGAGAAGCCGCGCTCCTCGAGACTGTGGGCCAGCCGGACGGGGGAGATGGTGCGGTCGGTGAGGAAGATGGTCGTGGCGATCCGCATGGTTTCTGGCACCTCCGAGACGTGGGACCCGCCACGGTACGGGCTGGACCAGCGAATGTTGAGGGGGCGTCAGGACGACTTCGCCTCCCCGCCGGCGGCCTTGCGCAGCTCCTCCTCCAGCCACGGGGTGATGTACGCCATGCCGTCGCGCGTCAGGTGGACGTCGTCGCCCTTGGGGTACATCCGCTTGCCGCGCGGCGTCTGCTGGCGGCAGGCGCCCTCGGGGCACAGGTATCCGGCGAAGTCCACCAGCTTGAGCTGCGGCAGGTTGGCGCGGGCGACGTACTGGCCCACCACGGCGTTGAAGCAGCGCGCCCAATCGGGGGTGGTGGCGCCGGTTCCGGTGCGCTCGTTCATCAACAGGATCGAGACGTCGGGACCCGCCTCGCGCCACTGGTCGACCGCCGCCTTGAGGCGCTCGGTGTAGCGGCTGCGGAAGCCCGCGTCGCAGGGGGACATCCAGACGCCGTCGCCCTCGATGTCCTGCAGGGTCGCGTCCCAGCCGACGTGGACGACCACGCTCTGCGGCTGGTGCTCCCTGAGCAGGCCGGCCCAGGTGTCGACGGACCTGCGGCATTCGTCGGAGTTCTTGACGACGAGGTTCTGGCGGTCCTTCACCCGCTCCGCGCCCATGAGGCCGCAGCCCGCGACACCGCCGTCGACGACCGCGAAGCCCTTGCCGTTGCGGCTCAGCGCGGTGGCGAGGTCGTTGGCGAGCGAGTCGCCGGCCGTGATGACGAGCGGCTTGCCGTCGGGGCGCATGCCCTGCTCGGTGACGGCCGGCAGGTAGTACGCGCCGGCGGTGACGGCCAGGCAGGTGACGGCGAGGAGGGGGACGGCGCGCAGCGGCTGCCAGTCGCGCAGCCGCAGGCGTTCGGTGACGACGTAGTGCAGCAGCAGGGAGAGGAACCAGGTCAGGCCGCCGCCCACGATCAGCAGGGCCCAGGGCTTGACGTCGGGCTGGCCCTTCTGGAGCAGCCAGTAGATCGGCAGGTGCAGCAGGTAGATGCTGTACGAGAGCTGGCCGATCTCGGTGATGATCTTCCCGGAGAGCAGCTTGACCAGGGGTCCCCGGTCCGTGCAGAGCACGGACGCGAGCAGGGCGATCAGGGCGGCGACGACGGCCAGTCCGCCCTGGTACAGCCAGGGCTTGTGGTAGCTGTCGACCAGGACGCTCAGGGCGATGATCGCGACCAGGGCGAGGATGCCGGTCGCGGTCAGGAGCGCGGTGGGCACGCCGGACGGGGCAAAGGCGCCGGGAGCACCGGGTGCGTCCGCCGCGCTCCTGCGCTGCCCGGCCCTGCGGTGGACGAGGTGGACGATGCACGCGGCGGCGGCGCCCGCCATGAAGGCGACGGCCCGGGAGTGGGTGCTCAGGTACAGCGCGTCGGTGTTCGTCCCGGTGAAGAGCAGGGGGGCGACGGCCGCGGAGCCGGCGAAGAGCAGGACGACGAGCACGGTCACGGCCGCGATGCGGCGGCGGCAGACGAGGAAGAGGGCGGCCAGCACGAGCGGCCAGACGACGTAGAACTGTTCGGTGACGCTCAACGACCACATGGCGGCGAGCGGGTCGATCGTGCCGTTGCCCTCCCAGTAGGCGCTGCCGTTCGCGAGCTGGGCCCAGTTGGCGTACTGCAGCAGGGAGGTGATCGCCTGCTGGGAGACGGTCTTCGCCTCCCGCAGGGTGCCCAGCAGGTAGGTCAGCGCGACCACGGCGGTGAGGACCACCAGGAGGCCGGGGATCAGCCGCTTGAAGCGCCGCTTGTAGAAGCGCAAGAGGCGGATGCGGCCGGAGTGTTCCACCTCGCGCACGAGGAGCAGGGTGACCAGGAAGCCGGAGAGGACGAAGAAGGCGTCGACGCCGAAGAGCCCGTTGGCGAACCAGCTCGTGTGGTACAGCAGGATCGAGATGATCGCGATGCCGCGCAGTCCGTCGACCGCGGCGAAGCGACGCGCGGGAGCGGGAGCGGCGCCGGGAGCGGGGACGGCGCCGGGAGCGGGGACGGCCGCCGGGGCGGAGGCGGGTGCGGGGGCCGTACGTACGGCCTGTCCGGCGGGGACCGCGGCGGGCTCGACGTACTGGTCGTCGAACCACTCCGCGACCGGGGGCTGCGGGGCCTCGTGGCGGGTCCACTCGTTGTCGGCGTAGCGGTGAGGCTGCTGCACGACGCGCAGCTGGAACGTTTCGTCCGGCGCGCGGCCGTCAAAGGGCTGCTGCATGGCGCACTCCGCTCCGGGCGGGCATCGAGGACCGGGGGTCCGGGGAGAAGCGGACCGAGTCCGGGGCGAGGACGGCGTCGTTCCACAGGCGCAGGCCGGTCGTCAGCTCGTTGCCGCTGCCGACGCGGGCCCGGTCGCCGATGACCGCGCAGTCCAGCACCGTGCCCGCGCCGATGACGGCTCCGGCTCCGATGACGCTGTCGCGCACGACCGCTCCGGCCTCCACGACGGCGCCTTCGAGCAGGACGCTGCCGCTGACGTGCGCGCCGCCGTGCACGACGGCGCCGGCACCGACGGTGCTGCCGCCGGAGACCGTTGCGTCCGCGGCGACCCGGCACCCTTCGAGCAGCAGGGCCTCACCGCAGGGGCCGGGCAGGGCGGGCGAGGCGACCTTGCCGAGGACGAGGTCGGCGGAGCCGCGTACGAGGGCCGCGGGCGTGCCCAGGTCCAGCCAGTACGCGTCGTCGGTGACCCCGAGGACCCGGGCGTCCGCGGCCAGCAGGCCGGGGAACGTCTCGCGCTCGACGGAGACGGGCCGCCCGGCGGGGATGGAGTCGATGACGGAGCGGCGGAAGACGTAGCAGCCGGCGTTGATCTGGTCGGTGACGATGTCGGCCGTGGTGGTGGGCTTCTCCAGGAAGCGCAGGACCCGGCCGTCGGGGTCGGTCGGGACCAGACCGTAGGCGCGCGGGTCGTCCACACGGGTGAGGTGCAGCGTCACGTCGGCGTCCGCCGCCCGGTGCCGCCCGACGAGCAGGGAGATGTCCGTGCCGCTCAGGATGTCGCCGTTGAGCACCGCCACCGGGCTGTCCGGGCCGCCGGTGAGCAGCCGCGCCGCGTTGCGGATCGCGCCGCCGGTGCCCAGGGGCTCGGTCTCGGTGACGTATTCGAGCTGCAGGCCGAAGCGGGAACCGTCGCCGAAGTACGCGCCGAACGTCTCGGGGAGGTAGGAGGTGGCCATGACGAGGCGCTCGATGCCGGCCGCGCGGGCCCGGGCCACGAGATGGGCCAGGAACGGGACACCGGCGACGGACACCATCGGCTTCGGCCGGCTCAGGGTGAGCGGCTGGAGCCGGGTGCCCTTGCCGCCGACCAGAAGGATCGCTTCGTTCATGTGCTGAGTTGTTCCTATGGAGCGAAAAGGGAGAGGGGAAGGGCAGACAGGGGCGGCAAGGCGCGGCGCGCGGCGGCTCAGTTGAGGCCCGACCACTGCCGGAAGCAGGTGGTGACCGATTCCTCGGCGGGACGGCCCAGGAAGGAGTCGTGGGAGTCGTTCTGCGGGTCGGCCGCCGCCGGGTCCTGGTGGAAGTCGAGCTTCCACCAGTACAGGCCGGACATGCCGCGTTCCCGGGCCACCTGGCAGACGGCGTCGAACCAGTTCTTCTGGACCTGGAAGTTGAGGGGAGAGGTCTTTCCTCCCCAGGCGCCGGGGTGCCCGTAGGCGCCGTTCTCGGCCGGTGCGCCCACCTCGTAGAGCATGAACTTGTCGAGCTTTCCGGTGGCCTTCTTGTCGAGCCACTTCTGCCAGCCGGCGACGACCGCGCTGACGGGCGCGTCGTCCTTGAGTTCCTTGAGCGGGAAGTACGCGTCCACGCCAACCGTCTTCACCGGCATGGTGATGTCCCGCTCGACGAACATGTCCCAGTTGACCGCGTAGTTGATCTCACCGGGGAAGGACTGCCGGGCGCTGGTGAGCAGGCCCTTCCAGCGGGCGTCGTTCTCCATGGACGAGAGCTCCGTCGCGATGACGAAGGTCTTCACCTTGTGCTGGGCCGACAGTTCCAGGTACGGCCCCAGGAACTGCTGGTACGAGGCGAACCACGCGGCCGGGTCGGCGGGCTTGATCTTGCCGCGCCAGGCCTGCGGGTCCTGCGCCATCAGCGACTTCTCGTCGAGCAGCGGCCGCAGGGTCACGCGCAGGCCGCTGGCCGCGGCCTCGTCGAGCAGGATGGCCAGGTGGGCGGTGCTCGGCGTGATCGGTCCGGCCTCGACCTTGCTGGCGGTGATGCCCTTGCTGACGAAGGGGAAGGAGACCGAGACCGCGTTCATGTCCCGGCCGACGATGTAGTCGACGATCCGGCGGGCCTTGGTCCGTACCGTGCTGTCCTTCTCGGCCGGATCCGCGTACCAGAGGACCTGGACGCCCAGTTCCGGGTCGCCCTCCTTCCACGGCTTCGTGACCTGCGGTACGGAGGCGGGCGCGGACGCGGAGCCCGAGGCCCGGGGGGAGTCCCCGTCCCCGGAACCGGGCCCGTCCGCCGGGTCGTCGAGCAGGCCGCAGGAGGACAGGGCCAGGACGAGGACGGTGACGAGACCGGCGACGCGACCGGCGACGCGGGAGGTGGACCGGACGTGCGGGGAAGGACGCATGGCTGCTCTCATCAGGCGGGCTTCGCGATGACGACGAACTGGTTCTCGGTTCCGCGCAGGTAGCGCAGCAGGCCCTTGAACGAGCCGCACGCCTCCCAGATGGCGAAGAAGGGCATGAGCAGGAGCACGACCGGCGGCTCCCACCACAGGCGGCGGCCGTTGGCCGACACCGAGGCGTTGATCTTCAGCCCCTCCCAGTACATCCACACGGCGTAGCCCATGGTGATGGCCCACAGCGGCAGGATCCAGGGGCTGACGGGCGAGGTGTTGATGTCGCCCATCAGCGCTCCGGCCGCCAGGATCACGGCGACGTGCTGGAAGGGGCCGATGACCCACGTGGTCACGCTGTACATCAGCAGGGCGCGGGAGTGGCGCGGCAGCGTCTTGTTGAAGGCGAGGCCGACCAGGCCCCAGGACCACCGCTCGCGCTGCTTGAGGAAGTCCCGCATGTTGGAGGGCGAGGCGCCGTAGCTGCGCCCGGAGAACCAGTCGCTGCGGCCCTTGTACCGGCTGGAGAAGACCAGGGCGAGGTGGGCGTCCTCGCAGATGGAGTCCGGGCCGAAGTCCCAGCCGATGGTCGCCTCGATGGACGAGCGGATCAGCAGCAGCTCGCCGTGGAGGCCGACGAGCGGGGTGCCTCCGCCGGTGAGGACAGCGAAGCGCGCGATGTCGTCGGCGGGACGGATGGCGTCGGCCAGCCAGGTGAGGCGGTTGACGGCGTTCTCGCGGGGATAGGTGAGCATCCCCTGGGCCAGGTGCTTGGCGTCGTCGCCCGCACGGCGCTGGGCGTTGATGAACCGGGCGACCTGCTGGGCGGTGTCGGGGCCCACGCCGGTGTCGTCGTCCATGTGCAGGACCCAGATGTCGTCCAGGGCCTCGCCCTCGGCGATGCGCAGTTCGTGCGAGTAGTGGTTGGCGCGGGCCTTGAACCGGGTGCCGTTCGGCGTCTTGTACGCCTTCGGGACGGTGACCACGCGGATCAGGGGGTGTTGGGCGGCGAGCGCGTCGATGCGCTCGGCGGCCTCGCAGCCCTCCTCCGTCAGGACCTCGATGCGCAGGTCGCGGAACCAGGCGGGCATGAACTCGCAGTACGACAGGACCGAGCGTTCCAGGGCGGGATAGGTGTCGTGGCGTCCGATGGTGGGCACGAGCACGATGAGGCGGTCCTGGGTCACCGGTTCCGCGGGGGCCCAGTCGCGCTGGCGCTTGATGCGACGGCGCGTCAGCACGGCTCCGGCGATGCCGACGACGGAGCTGGCGACGGGGAGGGTCCAGAGAATGGTGACGGCCCATCCCATAAGGGTGTTCTCGTCGTAATAGAGCCAGGAAGAAAATACATAGGCGGCTATGCCCGTTATGAAGAACGGGAGCAGACTGGGCTTCCAGGCGGCCTGACGCTGCATCAGTCTGCCGGCGCGTCGGGTTCCGGGCGCCGCGACGTGCTGTGTGGAGGTGGTCATGAACTCCGCCCGGTCATGCGTTTCTCTGTCAAGGAATGCAGCGGTCGCATTCACCGTCCCGTTTCGGCGAATCGACGCACTTGTATGCCGATCGTTTTATCACGAACTCGCGTGCGAGACGGCATGCGTGCAATCGCCCCGAAGTCCGTAAGTTCTCGAAAAGGGCTGGTATTGGCCCTCTTGGGTGGTGGCGCCGTTAAAGCGGGGGATATCTCGTGAGCCAGCCGGGGGCGGAATGGGTGGCGTTGTGGAGGCTCGGGCCCTGGGTCATCTCCAGGGCGAAGTCGTCGGAGATCTCCAGCAGCGTGGCCCGGCCCTCGAGTTCGGCGATCCAGGCGGCCGGCAGGGCGGTCTCGCCGTGGAGCGCGCCGAGCAGGGCTCCGCACACGGCGCCCGCGGCGACGGAGTCGCCACCGTGGTTGACGGCCAGGCGCAGGCCGTGCGAGACGTCCTCGGCGACCAAGGCGCAGTAGACGGCGACGGCCAGGGCGTGTTCGGCATCACCCTCCTCGCCCGGGGCGAGGGCCTCGACGGCCTCGGCGCCGGGCTGGCCCTGGGTGACGGCGGCCAGGGCGCGCTGGAGGGCGTCCGTGACGGGCTGGTGGCCGGGACGGGCGCCCAGCAGGCCCAGGGCGCGCTGGACGGCCACGTCGAGGGAGTCGCCGCGGATCAGCCCGTGGACGATGACGGCGACGGCTCCGGCCGAGAGCGAGGCACTGGGGTGGCCGTGGCTCTGCGCGGCGCATTCGACGGACAACTGGAGGACGAGGGAGGGCTCCCAGCCGACCAGCAGCCCGAAGGGGGCCGAGCGGGAGGCGGCGGCCGCGTCGCGGGCGGTCGGGTTCTTCGGCTCGTCGAGCGTGCCGAGGACCTCGTCGGCGAAGCCGGTCAGGCAGGCGCGCTCCGGGCCGCGGCGGGCGTAGAGCCACTCCTCCTGCGCGAGCCAGCCGTTGTCCTTGCGGCGCTCGTCCGGGCCCCAGTCGTGCTGGGTGGCGGCCCAGCGTCGGTACGCGCGGTGGAGGTCGGTGGGCGGGTGCCAGGCGCCGGTGTCCCGGCGTACGTGGGCCCGTATCAGCCCGTCCACGGTGAACAGGGTGAGCTGGGTGGCGGCGGTGACGCGGCCGCGGCGCCCGTGGGCGGGCGCGGGTCCGCTCAGGCCGTCGGGGCCGTGGGCCGCCCTGACGGCGTCGAGGGAGAGGCCGGCCAGCGGCGCGCCGAGGGCGTCGCCGAGGGCGGAGCCGAGGAGGACGCCGCGGACGCGGCTGCGGAAGTCCTGCTGCTCGATGCGGCCCCAGAGGCCGGTGATGACACTCCGGCCGGAGGTGCGGTTCGCCCCGGCGGGGGCGGGTGCGGGGGTGCCGTCCGCGGTGCCGGCGGCGTGAACCGGGGCGCTGCCCGCGGTGGCGGGGCCCGGGGTGCTGCCTCCCGTGACGTGGCCAGGGGTGCTGCCCGCGGCGGCGTGTCCCGTGGTGCTGCCCGCCGGAACGGGGCCCGGGGCGGTGGCCGCCGGAACGGGGCCCGGGGCGGTGGCCGCCGGGGCGGGGCCCGCGCCGCCGCCCGTGTCGTTCGTACCGTTCACTGCGTCCATCCCCGGCACCGCGCCCCCCGCTGACCAGCCCACTCGATGCCCGGCGTCCCTACCCGTACCCGCCGCGCACGCGAATCCGCACTGTAGTGGACAGGTTCGATCGAATCCGGAACTGGTTCGCCAAGAGGCCGGTAAGTGGGCGGAGATCGACCAGAATGCGAACACTTCCGGCCGCGGCCTGGCCGATGGCGCGTTTTGCCACCTGTGGACCTCCTCGTCGGCTGATCCCGGGCAGGGGCCGCCACGGAGGGGAGCCGGGCCGTTGGCACCCCTCCGTTCGCGTTCAGTCCAGTACGGGCAGCAGCTCCGGCAGGTGCCCGTCGGAGGCGCGGGCCGCGGCCTGCCGCTCCTGCGGCACCTCCCCGTACAGCGTCGTACGGGCCTTCGAGGGACGCCCGGCCGCCTCCGCGACGGCGATCAGGTCCTGCACCGACTTGTACGAGCCGTAACTCGACCCGGCCATCCGCGAGATGGTCTCCTCCATCAGCGTCCCGCCCAGGTCGTTCGCCCCGGACCGGAGCATCTCGGCGGCGCCCTCCGCGCCCAGCTTCACCCAACTGGTCTGGATGTTGGGAATGTGCGGGTGCAGCAGGATCCGGGCCATCGCCGTCACCGCCCGGTTGTCGCGGACCGTCGGACCCGGCCGCGCGATGCCCGCCAGGTACACGGGCGCGTTGGTGTGGATGAACGGCAGGGTCACGAACTCCGTGAAACCACCGGTCTGCTGCTGGATCCGGGCCAGCGTGCGGAAGTGGCCGAGCCAGTGCCGCGGCTGGTCCACGTGCCCGTACATCATCGTGGACGAGGAGCGGATTCCGAGCTCGTGCGCAGTGGTGATCACATCGATCCAGTCCGCCGTGGGCAGCTTGCCCTTGGTCAGGACCCAGCGGACCTCGTCGTCCAGGATCTCCGCCGCCGTGCCCGGGATCGAGTCCAGTCCCGCTTCCTTGGCCGCGGTCAGCCAGTCCCGTACGGACATCCCCGTGCGGGTGGCCCCGTTGACCACCTCCATCGGCGAGAAGGCGTGCACGTGCATGCCGGGGACCCGCTGCTTCACCGCGCGCGCGATGTCGAAGTACGCCGTCCCGGGCAGGTCCGGATGGATGCCGCCCTGCATGCACACCTCGACCGCGCCCACGTCCCAGGCCTGGGCGGCCCGGTCGGCGACCTGGTCGAGGGAGAGGGTGTAGGCGTCGGCGTCCGTGCGGCGCTGCGCGAAGGCGCAGAAGCGGCAGCCGGTGTAGCAGACGTTGGTGAAGTTGATGTTCCGCGTGACGATGTAGGTGACCTCGTCGCCGACCACCGACCTGCGCAGGTCGTCGGCGATCCGGCACAGGGCGTCGAGGGCCGGCCCGTCCGCGTGCAGCAGGGCGAGGGCCTGCGCGTCCGTCAGCCTCGTCGGGTCGTCGGCGGCCTGCGCGAGGGCGCCCCGTACGTCGGTGTCGATGCGCTCGGCCACCATCCCGGGCGCGGCCGCCTCGCGCAGCGCCTCCCAGTCGCCGTACACGTCGTCGAAGTCGTCGCGGCGGTCACCGGTGCGGCCCTCGGTGTCGATGGTGGCGTGCAGGTCCGTGCGCCCGTACGCCGTGAAGCCCTCGTCCGGCTCCTGCCACGGCCGGCCCTCGACCGCGGCGCCCTCGTCGGCCAGCCCGGTCCCGGCATCGGCCAGCGCCCGTACGTGCGGCAGCAGCCGGGGGTCCAGCCAGGGCTCGCCGCGCTGCAGGAACTCCGGGTAGATGGTGAGGCGTTCGCGCAGCTCGAAGCCGGCGGCAGCGGTCCGCTCGGCCAGCTCCTCGATGTGCGGCCAGGGACGCTCGGGATTGACGTGGTCGGGGGTCAGCGGCGAGACCCCGCCCCAGTCGTCGATGCCGGCGCCGATGAGCAGTGCGTACTCGGCATCGACCAGGTTCGGCGGGGCCTGGATCCGCGCGCTCGGGCCCAGGATGTGCCGGGCGACGGCGATGGCGGCGGCCAGCTCCTCCAGCTCCGCGTCCGGCATGCCGCGCATCGCGGTGTCCGGCTTGGCGCGGAAGTTCTGGACGATGACCTCCTGGATGCCGTGGTAGCTGCGCTGGATCCGGCGCAGCTCGAAGAAGGCCTCGGCCCGCTCCCCGTAGGACTCGCCGATGCCGATGAGGACACCGGTGGTGAAGGGGACGTTGGAACGTCCGGCGTCCTCCAGCACCCGCAGCCGCACGGCCGGATCCTTGTCGGGGGAGCCGTGGTGGGGGCCACCGGGCTCGGACCACAGGCGGGTGGCGGTGGTCTCCAGCATCATGCCCATGCTCGGCGCGACCGGCTTGAGGCGCTGGAGGTCGGACCAGGACATGACGCCCGGGTTGAGGTGCGGCAGCAGGCCGGTCTCCTCCAGGACGCGGATCGCCATGGCGCGCACGTAGGCGAGGGTGTCGTCGTAGCCGTGCGCGTCGAGCCACTCGCGGGCCTCGGGCCAGCGGTCCTCGGGGCGGTCGCCGAGGGTGAAGAGCGCTTCCTTGCAGCCCATCGCGGCGCCCTGGCGGGCGATGTCGAGGACCTCGTCGGGGGAGAGGTACATCCCGTGGCCGCTCTTGCGCAGCTTTCCGGGGACGGTGACGAAGGTGCAGTAGTGGCACCTGTCGCGGCAGAGGCGGGTGAGGGGGATGAAGACCTTGCGGGAGTACGTGATGACGCCGGGCCGCCCGGCGGCGGCGAGCCCGGCGTCCCTCACCCGTGCGGCGGAGGCGGCGAGGTCCCTCAGGTCCTCGCCGCGCGCCTGGAGGAGTACGGCCGCCTCGGTCGCGTCGAGCGCGACGCCGTCGCGGGCCCGCCGGAGCGCGCGGCGCATCGCGTTTTCGGTCGGAGCGTCACTCGGAGTGGTCATGGGCCGAGCATACGATCCGACGTTCCGGCGGTGGGGCGGCTGTGAAGTGGCTCATCTCATCAACTCACCCGCGTTGACCAGCAGCGACTGGCCGGTTATCGCCCGGGCCCGGTCCGAGGCGAGGAACACGGCGGAGTCCGCGACGTCCCCGTCGGTGGCGAGGTCCGGCAGCGCCATCCGCTCGGTGAGGCGGGCGTGCACCTCGGCCTCCGGGACGCCCTCGGTGTGGGCGGTGAAGGTGACGAAGGCCTGGACGGGCGGGCCCCACATCCAGCCGGGCAGCACGGTGTTGACGCGGATCCGGTGCGGACCGAGCTCGCGGGCCATGGAGTACATGGCGGAGGTCAGCGCCCCCTTGGAGGCGGCGTAGGCGGCCTGCTGCACCTCGTTCGGCGCGGCGACCGCGGACTGCGTCCCCACGATCACCACGGCCCCGCCCCGCTCCTTGAGGCCGGGCAGGCAGGCCCGGGTCATGCGCAGGGTGCCCAGCAGGTTGACGTCGATGATCTGCTGCCAGGTCCCGAAGTCGGCGTCCTCCAGACCCCCGAAGTACGAGTCCCAGGCGGCGACGTGCACGACGGCGTCGATCCGGCCGAAACGCTCGCGCGCGAGCGAGGCGAGGGCCTCGCACTGCGCCTCGTCGGTGATGTCGGTGGCCAGGTGGGCGGTGCGGGTCCCCTCGGGGTCGATCTCGGCGGCGGACTTGGCGAGATTCGCCTCGGTCCGCGCCCCGAGCACGGCGTTCCCCCCGTCCCGCACGACGGCGGCGGCCACCTGATGCCCGAGCCCGGCCCCTACGCCGGAGACGATGACGGTCTTCCCTTGCAGCAACACGACGGACCTCCGGGACGCGACACATCTGACGGCCCGTCAGGCTACGGTGCGGGCGCCCCGGTGTGAAGAGCCATGACGCGCGGCGCCCGCTCACGCCCTTTCTCCGGATCCGGCGAGCAGCGGCCGAGGAGATCGGGCGGCTCAGCCCGCAAGGTCGTCGCGAAACGGAGCCATCCCGGGCCCCCGGTCGAAGCAGGACTTCCGGCGTGACCGGTCGAAGCCTGCCGGGATTCCACAGGGAGGAGTGTTCGGATTTTGGTGGACCCACCCGTCGATTGCCGGCGCTGCCACCTCCGCCTGGTGGTCGGCACCGGGATAGGCGAAGGAATCGATGACGACGAGGGGGTGTCCTCCGGCATTGCGCGAAAGCTCTGCGGCGTGGAGCGGAAGTCCGTACGCAAGCCGTGCGGCGTCCTTCCGGTGGATGTGGCCTGCCGGAAGGCGCAAGTGCAGACGTTGGTCCCTCTGGATGGCTCTCGACGGCGCGGACCCGGACTCTTCCGTGTGCGCCGAAACATCGGCGGCGAGGCCGATCCCGCCCTGCACGACGCTGTACTTGCAGCGCATGCCGCTTTCAGGGATCGGCCTGGAACGCAGCGCAACCTGCCGCTTCACGTGCTCACCTTCGCATGGCGGGGCGGGCGGGCGGAATCTACTGTTCAGTGGCGCGCACATCCCGCCATGCGAGTACGCGGTGCGGGGTCATCGGCCTGGTCCGGCCTGGTCCGGCCCGGTCCGGTGTGGTCGAGCCGGGCTGCGTTGCAGCGGCAATCACGCCTCTCCCCGGCCACGACCACGGCCCCGTCCCCGCCCCGGACCCTTCCGCGTCGACGGCCGATGTCGTTCGGGGGATCATCGGAGATGACCACAGCCTCGTGGTGAGGATTCACGGCACGAGCCTAGGACGTGAGGCCATGTCACTCCCGCACCCTTCCGGCCCGCCCCGGCACGCGCGGCTGTGGGCCCTGCTGGCCGTGGTGTGCGCGCTGCTCGCCGCGGCGACCCTGGTGGCCGAGGGCATCATCGGCGGGCTGCTCGTCCTCGTCGTCGGCGTGGCCGGGGCCGCGCTCACCGCCATGGGGACCTGGTGGGTGGTGTCCCATCGCGGTGCGGTGCGGCTGGCCGGGACGCTGCTGATGGTGGGCGCGCCGGTGGCGATCCTGCTCATCTACGCCCGGGCGGACCTCTGGCCCATCGCGCTGCTCGCCATCGCACTGTGGGCAGCCGCCGTGGCGTGTGCGCGGAGCGCGCTGCGTGCGGTGCGCAGACCCGACGGCATGCGGGCGGTCGCGCGCGACGCCCCCCGGCATCCGGTGCTGATCATGAATCCGAAGTCCGGCGGCGGGAAGGTCGGCCGCTTCGGCCTGGTCGAGAAGAGCGAAGCGCTCGGCGCCCGCGTGGTGCTGCTGGACACCGAGGTCGTCACGGACGTCGCCGCCATCGCCCGGCAGGCGGTGGCCGACGGGGCGGACCTGCTCGGGGTGGCGGGCGGCGACGGCACGCAGGCCCGGGTGGCCGCGGTGGCGGCCGAACACGACCTGCCGTTCCTCGTCATCTCCGCGGGCACCAGGAACCACTTCGCCATGGACCTCGGACTGGACCGTGAGGACCCGGCCCGGTGCCTGGACGCGCTGGCCGACGGGGAGGAGCTCAGGGTCGACCTGGGGTTCGTGGGCGGCCAGGCCTTCGTCAACACGGCCTCCTTCGGCGTCTACGCCGAGATCGTGCAGCGGCCGGAGTACCGGGACGCCAAGGCGGACTCGGCGCTGGCCGCGCTGCCCGACCTCCTGCTCGGATACGCCGGCACCACCCTCGACGCGGTCACCGACGAGACGCGTCTGGAGGCCCAGCAGGCACTGCTGGTCAGCAACAATCCGTACTCCTCCCCCGAACCGATGGGCGCCCGCAGGTCCCGGCTCGACCTCGGCGTGCTGGGTGTCGTCGGGATCCGGGTGAACAACGCGGCCCAGGCCGCCGACGTCGCGCTCCGCGGGGCGCGGGCGGCGGGCCTCCACGTGCTGGCCTCCCGCCAGGTCGTCGTCCGATCGGACGCGGAGCGCATCGCGGTCGCCGTGGACGGCGAGGCCCTGACCATGCCCACGCCCGTGACCTGCACCGTCCGCCCGGGTGCGCTGCGCGTACTGGTGCCCAGGCTCCGCCCGGGCGCCCCGGCGGCCGCTCCGCCCATGGAGTGGAACGAGGTCCTCGCGCTGGCCTTCAACCGGACCGGGCCGGGCCCGTCACCGTCCGGCTGAAGCCCCGGCGGGGTCCGGGGCCCGGGATGCCCGACCCGCCGTGCGGCGTCACAATGAGCCTTACCCGGCGTTCGCGTCGTGCCGCGGCGGTCCCGTCGTTCGCGTCGCACCCGTCGTCCCGGTCGTGCCCGGTGTTCGCAGCGGATTGGAGAGACGTCCGTGAAGGACCTCAAGTTTGAGAAGAAGAGTTCCCTTTCCCGCCTCGAGGCCGCCGATCAGCTCTCCGCACTGGCGGAGGCGCTCCGGCACGGCGGCAACGCCGAACTGGAACTCGGCCCCGGGACGATGAGCCTGCGGGTCCCCGATGAACTCCGCACCGAGATCGAGGTCGAGGTCGGCGACGGGGAGATCGAGATGGAGATCGAACTGAAGTGGTCCACCGCGCAGGCCGAGGCCGCGTGACAGTGCCCGCGGACGGCCCGGGGCCGGGGCCGGGGCAGGCTCCCGGGCAGGTTCCGGAGCCGGAGGCGGGACGCGGCGACTACACCGGCGCCGTCTACGGCTCGCTGCTCGCCGCCTCCGTCGTGGTCGGCGCCGGAACGCTCGGCAAGTTCCCGCGGCTGGAGCTCGTCCTGCTGCTCCTGGGCACCGGTGTGGTGTTCTGGGCCGCGCACGTCTTCGCCCGCCTCTTCGGGGCCCGCATGGTGCACCACCTGAGCTGGGGCGTGGTGCGCCGTACGTCCAGGGAAGAGTTCCCGATCATCAAGGCGGCCGTCCCGCCGGCCGTTGCCGCGGCCGTCGCCCCCTGGCTCGGCCTCGGGCCCCAGGGGATCGCCTGGCTGGCGCTCGCCGTCGCCCTGATCGGACAGGTCGGCTGGGCCACCGTGGCCGCCAGCCGTGCCGGCGCCTCACGCCGCCTGATGCTGCTGGCCGGCGCGATCAACCTGTTCCTCGGGCTGCTCATCGTGCTCCTCAAGGTCGCGCTCCAGCACTGAACCCCCCTGCGTACTCCTTCAGCGCCACGCGCAGACGGCCCACGCCCTCGGTGATTTCGGCAGGGGTGTGCGTCGTGAAGGACAGCCGCAGGGTGCGGGGGTCCGGGGCGTCGGCGAAGAAGGGGGCGCCCGGGACGAAGGCGACGCCGTGCGCGACCGCCGTCTTGAGGAGGGCCGTCGCGTCGTGGCCCTCCGGCAGGCGGGCCCAGAGGAACATGCCGCCCTCGGGCAGGTTCCACGCGCAGTCGGCCGGCAGGGACCGGCTCAGTGCCGTCTGCAGGGCGTCACGGCGCTCGCGGTAGGCCGTGCGGACCGTGGCTATGTGCGCGTCGAGGTCCACCGCCCGGAGGTAGTGCGCCGCGGCCAGCTGGTCCACCGTCGAGGTGTGGAGGTCGGCCGCCTGCTTCGCGACCACCGCGGCCCGCCGCAGCGCCGCCGGCGCGCGGAGCCAGCCCAGGCGCAGCCCGGGGGCCATGACCTTGGAGAAGCTGCCGAGCAGGGCCGTACGGTCCTCCGCCCCCGGGTGCGCGGCGAGCCACGGGACGTCGGAGCCCTCGTAGCGGAGTTCGCCGTACGGGTCGTCCTCCACCAGCCACAGCCCGAGCCGTGCCGCGGTGTCCGCCACCGCCGCCCGGCGGGCGGCCGGGAGGGTGCGTCCGGTCGGGTTCTGGAAGGTGGGGACGGTGTACAGCAGCTTCGGCCGCTCGCGCGCGACGACGTCCGCCAGCGCGTCCGGGAGAATGCCCTCCGCGTCGCAGGGCACGGCCACCACCCGCGCTCCCGCCAGCCCGAAGCACTGCAGCGCCGCGAGGTAGGTGGGGTTCTCGACCAGGACGACGTCACCGGGTTCGATCAGGGTGGCGGCGATGAGGGTGAGGGCCTGCTGGGAGCCCGAGGTGATGAGTACGTCGTCCGGGCCGGTCGGCAGCCCGCGCGCCGTGGCCCGGGCGGCGACGGCCTCGCGGAGCTCGGGTGCGCCCTCGGTGGTCGAGTACTGGAGCGCGCGCCGCGCGGACACCGCGAAGGCGGCGTCGTACGCGGCCCGCAGGCCCTCGGTGTCGAAGAGCTCGGGGGCGGGGAGGCCCCCGGCGAGGGAGATGATCCCGGGCCGTTCGGTGAGCGCGAGGATCTCGCGCACGGGGGACCCCTCCACGGAGGTGGCGCGGGCGGCGAACGCGGGCGGCGGTGCGGCGGCGGCAGGCACGGCAGAGGACACGGGCAGCTCCTTCAGGAGGCGGGTGCGCGCATCGTAGCGAGGGAAAGTTGTAGACGGCACGTATGTATCAAGTGGTGGACCCCGGCGCCCGGTCGAAGCGGATACCCCCGCGACCCCTCCCCATCTGATGCTGCATCAGCTAGACCGTTTCCCATGACGACAGGAGAGCAGGACCGCGACAGCGGCGGCAGCGGCAGCGACCGCGAGCACGACCAGCCCGGCACCCGCGTCGACGACTACGCCGAGCTGGCGGCCGTCGGCCCCTACGGCGTCCGCCCCGGCCACGCGCTGATCACCATGGTGGAGCCGCACCCGGGCCACGAGTACGCGTACAACCGCTGGTACGAGGACGACCACTACTACGCCGGCGCCATGGCCATGCCGTGGATGTACGCGGGCCGTCGCTGGGTGGCCACCCGCGAACTGCAGGAGCTGCGCTACCCCGAGAAGTCGGCCGTCGCCCAGCCCGTCACCGCCGGCTGCTACATATCGACGTACTGGGTCACCGAGGGCCGCTACGACGAGCACATGAAGTGGACCGTCGGCATCAACAAGCGGCTGAACCGCGACGGCCGGGTCTACCAGGACCGCACCCACGTGTTCACGTCCTTCCAGGACCACGCGGCCACCGTCTACCGCGACGGCGCCGCCGGCCCACGGGACTACCACGCCCTGGACCACCCGTACGCCGGCCTCGTCCTCCAGGTCATCGACGCCGACGGCCCCGAGCAGCGGGCCGAGTTGCTGGAGTGGCTGCGCTCGCGCGCCCTGCCGAAGCGGCTGCACGGCGGTCCGGCCGCGATGGTGACGGTCTTCCGGCCCACGCCGCTGCCCGGTGACCGGATGACGTACGTCAAGCAGGTGGAGGGGGTCGACACCCGCCTCACGCTGCTGTGGTTCCTCCAGGAGGACCCCCGGACGTGCTGGGACCGTTTCCTGGGGCTGGACGCGGAGGTCGCGGACGCGGGGCTGGGGCGGGTGGAGCTGGTGGCGCCGTTCGTCCCGACGGTGCCGGGGACCGACCGGTACGTCGATCAGCTGCGCTGAGGGAGCCGACGGCGCGGCGGGCATGGCCGAGCCCCCTCGGCCAAGACGGCGGGTCGGTCGAGAGGGCTCAAGTCAGTGGTGCAGGTGAAGCGGGTGATGCAGGCGGTGCTGGTGGTGCAGAAGCCGGTCCGGCCGGGGGTGGTGCCGGCTGCGGGGCCCGAACGGTAGCGAAGGGGCGGACGGTTGGGGCGCGCCGTGATCTTCAGGCGAGGCGTCCCAGCCGGCCCTCGGTGACGTCGGCGACGAACGAGGTCCAGGAGCCGGGCGCGAAGGTGAGGGACGGTCCGTCCTGCACCTTCGAGTCGCGGACGGCGATGGCCTCCATGACGGGCGACTTGACCTCGACGCAGGCGCCGTTGGCGGAGTAGGAGGACTTGATCCAGTTGTCCGTGGCGCCCTGGCGAATAGCCATGTTTCTCTCCGGTGAGCGAGTAGTTCCGGTGGTTCCGGTGTCCTGTCGGCCAATTTTCCGGCTGACCTGATCGACGCTACCGGCAGCTCCTGACAGGTGAAGGGACCATTCACCCGACCGGGTGGCATATTCCATTCAAGCCTTATGTGGCTGGGGAGTGACGGTGTACCGTACCGACCCGCTCGTCGCCCGCCCGGTGGATCTCGCTCACATCCCGGGCCTAAGCGGTCTTGTCGGCATATTGGTCGATGATCCCCGAGATGAACTCGCGGGTCTGGTCGACGTTGAGGGCCTGCGCACGCAGGTGCTCGTACATCACGCTGTACTTCTGCACGTCGTTGGCCTTCTCCAGGTACAGGTCGCTCGTCACGCCCTCGATGTAGACGACGGTCGAGTCGGACGCGTCCGGGAACTCCAGGATCGCGTACTGGCCGTTGACGCCCGGATGCGCGCCCAGGTCGAAGGGCATCACCTGCACGGTGACGTGCGGCTGCTCCGACTGCTCTATCAAGTACTCGAGCTGCCGGATCATCAGCTGGGCGTCGCCCACCCGGCGGCGCAGCGCGGCCTCGTCGATCACCGCCCACAGGCGCAGCGGTCCCAGATCGGGGTTGTTGTTGTCCGTCTCGGAGAGACGCTTCTGGCGGTGCATGCGGACCTGGACGCGCTTGTCCACGTCGGCAGGGGCGGTCTCCGGCCAGGCGCCGCGAACGAGGGACTGCGCGTACTCCGTGGTCTGGAGCAGCCCCGGGATGACCAGGGGCTCGTACGTGCGCAGGCTGGCGGCGTCCGTCTCCAGGCCGATGTAGACGCTGTACGGGATGTCGCCGAAGGCGTGCCACCAGCCCTGCTGGCGGGAGTCCTTCGCCATCTGCATGAGCGAGTCGATGAGGCGGCGGTCCTCGACCTCGTAGACGTCGCACAGGTCGCGGACGTCGCGCTGGCTGATGGAGCGGCGGCCGTTCTCCAGTCGGCTGATCTTCGACTGGGAGACGAGGAGGCGCTCGGCGACCTGTTCGGCCGTCATGCCCTTGTCCTCGCGGAGCTTGCGCAACTCCATGCCCAGTCGGCGGCGTCGGACGGTGGGATTGACATTGGACGCCACGTGAACGGCACCTCCGCCTTCTTCTGTCGTTGCAGCTGTCTCTCTGCGTATCTGGTCTTGAGCAGACTGCCACCGAAGCGGGCGGTGCCGCTGGGGAACCCCGGAAACACAGACGCGCGGGGTGGCGGGGCCGGCGAACCGGCCCCGCCACCCCGCGCGCTGGTGGCTCCCGGACCGCGTCCTCGCGGACGTCGGTCCTGGCGGTGGCGTTGCGATGAAGCGGTGGACCGATGGATCAGGTGATCCGGGCGATCCGGTGGATCAGGTGATCCGGTGGAACGGGCGATCCGTTGGAACGGGACGGATCAGTGCGCGGCCGCGCGGGCCATCGCGCCCGTCCGGCGCGGCTGCAGCGGGACGCTGCTCGCCGTGGCCCGGGCCGGCGGTGCGGGTGCGCGGTCACGGCGTGGCTGTGCGGCCACACCGTTCTGGACGTCCATCACGGCATGCGCCACGAGTCCGCCCATCGGGTCGTGCCGGATCAGATCCCGCAGCCGGGACCTGGACGACCGCCCCTCGTTGCCGGGGTACAGGTGCTTGCCGAGTCCGACCGCGTGGGCCAGTGCGGCAAGCGCCGCGGTCCGCGGGTCCGGCGGTACGCCGGTGCGGATCGCACTGTCGAGCCGGGCTCGGATCTCCCGGCTGATCTCCGTGTCCGTCGCTTGGTAGCGAGTCGTCGGCAACACTCCGCACATCTGTCCTGCGACGGCATGAACCATGCCGCAGCGCTCCAGATGAGCGAGGTAAATCTGGCGGAGCCCCAGCCGGGGTCCGCCGATCCAGTGGACGGCCCGAACCGGGCTGCCGCGCCTGCGCAGCAGTTCCAGTGCGGAGTCCAGAGTCGGATCTCCTGTCGGCCGTGGCATCACCACGGCGATACGATCCCCATCAGGGGCTATCCGTCCTGCCAGAGCCAGCTCCACTAGCTGTGCCCCGGCCAGGCCGAGGTCGAGCGACTGCGGCTGCGCCGTGGTACCCGTGGCCGGGTCCAAGGCGAGCAGCAGAAGCTCCTCCGGAATTGTTCTGCGGCTCCTGCCCATCCATGCCTCCCCGCGTGGATGAGTGACAGGGTGACGCCTCTCACATTCATCTGTCGAGAGCGCGTGGCCGCTTTGTGGGGGAACCCGCAGCTATGTCGTTCTCGTCTGGCACGGGGGCGATGCTCCCTAGACGGGACACTGTTAGACATTCGGACAGCCGGACGTGGCGGCGATGGAGGAGGCACGGTGGCGGGCGAGTCCCCCGACAAGTCGGTAGATGAAGGAGCGCCGGGGGCGGCGGAGTCGTCCGCGGAGCGTGACCCGAGGCTGTCGGTGTTCCGGCCGCGGGATCCCGAGGGCGGCGCGGCAGCCGCTCGTGCCGGTTCCGGTGCGGGTGCCGGTTCCGGTGCTGTGGCTGGTGTCGACGTTGAGGCCAAGGCCGAAGCCGAGGCTGAGGCCGAGCCCGAGGTCGCAGTCGAGCCCGAGGGTGAAGTCGAGCCTGCGGCCGAAGCCACGGCTGTGGCTGAGCCCGAGCCCGAGCCCGAGCCCGAGGCTGAGGCTGACGCTGAAGCCGGGCGCGAGGCCGGCGGGCGGGATGCGCTGCGCGATGCGGTGGCGGCTTGGGTCGCTTCTGCCGACGGCGCCGAAGACACGCAGGGCGAAGCCGAGGGTTCCGCTTCGGTGGACGCCGAGGTGGACGCAGGCGAGGCCGACGCCTCCGGGTCCGGCGCGCCGGATGCCCGCACCGAAGCGGCGGACTCCGAATCCACCTCCGAATCCACCTCCGATTCCGCTGCCGATTTGGGTTCCGCTTCTGGTTCCGATGCCGCCCCGGCCCCGGTCGTCGAAGCGAACCCCGCCGAAGCCGGGCCTGCGGCCGCGAAGCCCGCGGACCGTGAGCGCACCGCTGTCTTCCGTGCAGTGAAGCCTGCCGAGGCGAAGCCGGCGGCCGAGAAGCCGAAGGCCGACGAGCCCGCGGACAGTGAGCGCACTGCCGTCTTCCGTGCGGTGAAGCTGGATTCCGCTTCGACCCCCGCCCCGGGGCCGGGGCCGAAGCCCGCCGAAGCCGGGCCCGCGGCCGGGAAGTCGGAGGACAGCGAGCGCACTGCCGTCTTCCGTGCCGTGAAGCCTGCTTCCGGTTCCGGTTCCGCCTCCGCTTCCACCCCGGCCCCGGCCAAGCCCGCTGCCGGGACCGACGAGCCCGCGGACAGCGAGCGCACCGCCGTCTTCCGTGCCGTGAAGCCCGCTTCGGCTCCCGCTCAGGCCGATGAGGCGAAGCCCGCCGCCGGGGCCGACAAGCCCGCGGACAGCGAGCGCACCGCCGTCTTCCGTGTCCCGAAGGTGGATGCGCTCAAGGCGGAGACCCCGAAGCCGGCCGCCGCCAAGCCGGCCACGGCCAAGCCCGCCACCGCGAAGCCGTCCCTGGCGAAGCCGGCGGAGGCCAGGTTCACGCCGACCACCCCGGCCAAGCCGGCGACCCCTGCCAAGCCCACCGAGTCCAGGCCCGCCGAGTCCAGGCCCGCCGAGTCCAGGCCCGCGGCCGAGGCGCCCAAGGGCAGCACCTTCGTGCCGCTGCGCCCGGAGGGCATCGCGCCGACGCCCGCCGCCGGGCAGCTGCCCAAGCCCCCGCTCCCCGCCTCGCGTTTCGACCGGATCGACCAGGCCGAGCGGACCACGCAGCAGCCGCTGCCGCCCAAGCCGCCGCTCGACATGCTGGCGGACCTGACGAACAACCCGCCTCCGCCGCCGAGCCCCATCCGCACCGCCGTCCGGCGGTTCAAGATCTACGCGCCGCTCGTCGCGCTCCTGGCGATCATCCTCGCCGTCGTGCAGCTCGTACGCCCGCTGCCCGAGCCGACGCTCGTGATGACCGCGAAGTCCTCGTACACCTTCGACGGCACCAAGCCCCAGCTGCCCTGGCCCTCCGAGGGCCAGGCGTACATGGCGGCCGCCGGCCTCGGCACGCTCGGCCAGTCCGGCGAGCAGAAGCCGGTGCCGATCGCGAGCGTCACCAAGTCGATGACGGCGTACATCATCCTGCGCGACCACCCGATCAAGAAGGGTGAGCAGGGCCAGATGATCGACGTCGACAAGACGGCCGAGACCGAGGGCAAGAAGAACGACTCGGTCAACAACGAGTCCACCCTCGACACGGTCAAGGAGGGCGACAAGATCTCCGAGTACGACGCGATCGCCGCCCTCATGATCCCGTCGGCCAACAACATCGCGCGGCTGCTCGCGCGCTGGGACTCCGGTTCGCAGGAGGCGTTCGTCAAGAAGATGAACGACACCGCCAAGGAACTCGGCATGACCAACACCACGTACACGGACCCCTCGGGCCTGGACGCGACCACGGTCAGCACCGCCGAGGACCAGGTGAAGCTGGGCCTGAAGCTCGTCGAGATCGAGACGCTGCTGGACATCACCAAGAAGCCGAGCTGGGTCGACCCGTCGGGCAAGAACTGGCCGAACTGGAACCGCCTGGTCCCGTACAACGACTCGCTCGGCATCAAGACCGGTACGACGACCAAGGCGGGCGGAAACCTCCTCTTCGCCGCGCAGAAGAAGGTCGGCAACACCAATCAGCTGATCGTCGGAGCGGTCCTCGGACAGCACAAGGCGCCGATCATCGACACCGTCATTGCCGCGAGCAAGCAGCTGATGCTCGGGACCCAGAAGGCGCTCCAAGGCGCGACGGTCGTGAAGAAGGGCGACGTCGTGGGCTACGTCGACGACGGGCTCGGCGGCCGGACGCCCGTAGTCGCCACCGCCGACGTGCAGGCGGTCGGCTGGGCCTCGCTGACCGTCGACGTCAAGCTCTCGAACGGCGGCGGCACGGTGCCGCAGACCGCGACGGCCGGCACCGAGGTCGGCGTGCTGACCGTCGGCGAGGGCGCCAGCCAGGTCAAGGTGCCGGTGGCGCTGCAGGACGACCTCGCGGCGCCGGGAATCGGCAGCAAGCTGACGCGCGTCGGCTGACATCCGGTGAGAGCGTGGATCCGGCGCCCCGGGCAACCTCGGGGCGCCGGGCCGCGTCTTGGCCCGCGGGAAGTGTGGACTCATGTGTGTTGGGGAGTGCGGCAGTGACCACCGCTGAGCAGCAGGGCCGACGCGGGGAAGCCGTCCCGCCGGGCTCCGGCAACGGCGGCGCCTCCGGGGTGTCCGCACCTCCGGGGCCTGCGACGCCGTCCGCGACCACCCTTGCCGTGCCCGTCTCCGCCGTCTCCGTGCCCGCTTCCGCCTCCGCTTCCGCCTCCGCTTCCGCCTCCGCTTCCGCGTCCGCCGCGTCCTCCGCATCCGCCTCCGCCGGGCCCGGCCGCACCAGGCCGTCCCGCGCCCTCGACCCGCTCCGCCGCCACCCCGTGGCCGTCGCCACCGTCCTCGCCGGGCTGCTGCACGTCGTCTGGTTCTTCAGCTTCGCCAACAGCGGCGGTGACCTCGCCGCCCAGGACGCCTGGGCCGAGTTCGTCGGCCGCCATCCCGACTCGGCGTACAACCTCGCCTGGTACGGGGGCATGCACCCCGTCTCGTACAGCGTGGTCTCGCCGTACCTCATGCACATGCTCGGCGTCCGGACCACGATGATGATCGCCGGGACCGTCTCGGCCGGGCTGCTCGCGCTGATCCTGACCCGCTGCCGCGGTGCCGTGCGCGAGCCCCTGTGGCCCGCCCTGGCCGGGGTCTACGGGCTGCTCTGCAACGCCCTCTCGGGCCGCGTCACCTTCGGCCTCGGCGTGATGTTCGCGCTCGGTGCCGTCGCCGCCGTCTTCTGCTGGCCCCGCAAGTGGGCGGAGCGGCGCTGGGCCAAGGCCGCGGTGGCGGCCCCGCTGGCCGGCCTCGCGACCGCCGCCAGCCCGGTCGCCGGCCTTTTCCTCGGGGTGATCGCGGCCGCGCTGTTCCTGAGCCGGCGGCGCCCGGGTGCGTACGCGCTGGGGCTGGCTCCCGTGGCCGTCGTGGGGCTGTCCGCCTGGCTGTTCCCGTTCTCCGGGACGCAGCCGATGAAGCTGGGCTCGGCCGCGCTGCCGTTCGTGTTCGCGCTGCTGATCCTGTTCCTCGTACCGAGGCGGTGGAAGACCGTCCGGATCGCCTCGGCCGTCTACGCCTTCGGGGTCTTCCTCACCTGGGCGATCGACTCCCAGGTCGGCTCGAACGTCACCCGGATGGTGATGCTCTTCGGCGGGGTCGCGCTGCTCGCGGCCCTCCCGTACGAGCTCCCGCGCTCGCGGCGCCGGTACGCGGTGCTGATCGCCTTCATCGGGCTGAACGCCTGGATCACCACCAACAGCATCACGGACATCGTCCGCACCACCCCCATGGCCGCCTGGAGCCGCGAGCTGGCCCCGCTCGTCGACCAGCTGCAGAAGGCGGGCGCCGACCGCGGCCGGGTCGAGGTGGTCCCCGCCAGCAGCCACCGGGAGTCCTCGGCCTTCCCCTCGTACGTGAACCTCGCGCGCGGCTGGAACCGGCAGGCCGACCTGGAGCGCAACCCGCTCTTCTACGACGACACCCTCACCGCCGACAGCTACCGTGCCTGGCTGGACCGCTGGGCCGTGCACTACGTGGTGCTGCCCGCAGACAAACCCGACTCGGGCGGGGAGGACGAGGCGAAGCTGGTGCGCGAGGGGGTCCCGTACCTCCAGCAGGTGTGGGGCGACGCGAACTGGCAGCTCTTCAAGGTCCAGGAGCCCACCGACCTGGTGTCCGGGCCGGCGACGGTGGTGCGGGCGAGCGCCGACCGGCTGGTCGTCGACGTGAAGCGGGCCGGACGGGTGCTGGTCCGGATCCCGCACTCGCCGTGGCTGGGGCTGGTGGACGCGGAGGGCAGGCCGGTGGCGCCGCCGCAGGAGACCTTCGCCTCGAAGGCGCGGGGCGGGAGCGGGGACGGCGGCGCGCTGCGGAAGCAGTACGCGAACACGGCGGGATGCCTGTTCAAGGCCGCTCCGGACGACACCGGGGACGTGTGGACGGAGCTGCTGGCGCCGGCGCCGGGGGAGTACCGGGTGGCGGCGAAGTACCAGCTGCCGCGGGGGACGCCCTGCCCGGAGGACCTGGTGCACCAGACGCTGGGCCAGCCGAACCGTCCGGCTCCGCCGCGTCCGTGATCCAGGATCCGGCCGGACTCCGTGACCGGACTCCTGACCGGTTCTTGATCGGCTCTTGATCGGAATTCTTTGCACATCGGTCCGGGTGCGATGGCCCGTATATGTGCATACGATCCGAGTAGTCCGATTGGGTGCTTCCCGAAGGAGTTGACGACGGGATGAACAAAGAGCAGAAGCGGGACGTCCGGGCGGCCATCGCGAAGGCGCAGGAGCAGGCGCAACCGCCGCGCTCTGCGGGTCACGGCTTCGACGGTCCGGTACGGAGCAAGGTCAAGGGCGGGCTGCACACGAAGGCCGCGCTCAAGCGGGCCGGCACTCCCCAGGGGGACCGCATCGGCGAACGCAGCAGTGGCCTGAGCTGACCTGAGCTGACCGTGATGGCACAGCCCTTCCGGCGCGGCCGGAAGGGCTTCGTGCGTCCTGATGCCGTATACGACGCAATCTGGCCTGATCCAGTGCGATCCGGCCGGATCCCGCCGGTCGCACGCCGGGGCCGCCGCATTACCGTGAGCTGACCATGAACGACATGCAGCGCGGCGAGCGGCTGCGGCCGCGCCTGCGGCTGCCCGCCTGGACCTCGACACTGACCTGGAAGGCCACGGTCTTCATCACCCTCATGTGCTGCGGACTCGCGGCACTGCTGGGCTGCCTCGTGCACGGCGCCATGACCCGCCAGACCGTGGGCACGGCCCGCGAGAAGGCGCTGATCAGGCTGGAACGGACCATCGAGGCGTACGAGGCCGGCGCACGCATGCCGCGCGGCGAGGGCATCGACCCTGCGGGCCTGCCCCCGGAGCTGCGCGCCCTCGCCGTCGGCGGCAAGCGCGGCACGGCCGTCGGCAGGCACCGGGGCCGCCCCGTGATGTGGGCGGCCGGGCCCGCCGCCCAGGGCACCGCGATAGCCGTCTCCGTGGACTTCCGTGCCAGCGAGCGGACCATCGCCGAACTGGACCGGGCCATCCTCGGCTCCTCCGGCCTCGCCATCGGCGGCACCCTCCTCGTCGGCGCGTTCGTCGTCACCCGGATCACCCGGCGGCTCCACCTGACCGCGCAGGTGGCCCGCCGGATCAGCGCCGGCGACCTGGACGCGCGGGTCGACGACGGGACCCGCAGCCGCAGCAAGGACGAGGTGGCGGCGGTCTCCCGGGCCCTGGACACCATGGCCTCGTCGCTGCAGGGCAAGCTCGAGGCGGAACAGCGGTTCACGGCGGACGTCGCCCACGAGCTGCGCACCCCGCTGACCGGCCTGAACGCGGCCGCCGAGCTCCTGCCGCCCGGCCGTCCGGCCGAACTCGTACGCGACCGGGTGCAGGCGATGCGCTCACTGACCGAGGACCTGCTGGAGATCTCCCGGCTGGAGACGCGCAGCGAACGCGTGGAACTGGACTCGCACGACCTGGCCGGCCTGGCGGCGCGCACGATCCGGGCCTCCGGCACCGACACCGCCCTGGAGGTGCGCGGCTCCCTGCGGGTGGACACCGACCGCCGGCGCCTGGAGCGGATCCTGGGCAACCTCGTGGCCAACGCGCACCGTCACGGGGCTGCCCCGGTCACGCTCACGGTCGACGGCCGGACCCTGACCGTGACGGACTCGGGTCCCGGCTACCCGGAGTACCTGCTGACCGGCGGCCCGCAGCGGTTCCGTACGGAGGGCACGAACAAGGGCCACGGGCTGGGCCTGACCATCGCCGCCGGCCAGGCACGGGTCCTCGGCGCCACCCTCACCTTCCGCAACGGGGTGGCGGGCGGCGCCGAGGCCCGCGTCACGCTTCCAGGGCCCGCAGCACCGGGAGCAACTGCGCCTCCTCGCCGTCCAGATGAGCCTCCAGCTCCCGGCTCATCCGTTCCACGCGCTTGCTGAACCCGGCGCCGGGCGCATCGAGTGCCCGTACCAGTTCCTCCTGGAGCCGGGCGATGGCGGCGTGTTCGGCGCCGATCCGCCGGAAGAACTCCCGCATGTGCGGATGCTGTTGCTCCAGGTACGGGAAGAGGCCCGCGTCCTCGCTCTTGTGGTGGAACTCCAGCGAATGGCAGAACGCCAGGCAGTGCTGCCGCAGTTGCAGCCCGAGCGAGGCCGCCCCGCCGCCCTGCGGCTCCTTGCGCGCGAGATCCCGTACAAGGGCCAGCTGCGCCCGCAGCCAGCCGTGCACGTCGAGCAGCTTCCCGGCGATCCCGCCCTCTTTGGGGGCTGCCTCGTGCGTGCGCTGGAGTGCGACGACGGGAATGACCCGCCGGGTGTGCGCCTGGTACTCCCCGTACCCGGGCTCCGCACGGACGATCCGCGCGAACAGCTCGTCCCGCAGGGCGCCTTCGGCGGGCACGGCGACGGCCTCGTACTCCTCGGTCCCGGTCTCGACCTGCACGAGGGGCCGCGCGAGGAGGTTGCGGTACCAGTCGGGATGCCGGTCGGCCCCGCCGGCGGACCCGACGACGAGCAGCCCCCCGCCCTCACGGGCAAACCCGAGCGGGGTGGTGTGCGGCTTCCCGGACCTGGCTCCGGTGGTGGTGAGCAGGATCAGCCCGGATCCCTCGAAGGGCCCGCCGACGCGGCCGGCGTTCGCCCTGAATTCTTCGATGACGGTGTGATTTAACGATGACATGGGGTGTGGATGTCCTCACGGTGTGTGTGCGTGCGACGGCAGCGAAACAACCGAGGGAGATCACCCGTAGCCGGTGGCGCAATGGCCCATGACCCGGTCCTTCAACAACAGGTGCCTGCCCAACCACCGCCCGGCCCACATCTCAGTAGGCGGCGTCACGCGACACGCGTGCCATGAAACCACAACGCGAAGAGGCCCCCCAGCCGATTTCGACTGAGGGGCCTCGTCCGTGCCCTCGGCAGGATTCGAACCTGCGACACCGGCTTTAGGAGAGCCGTGCTCTATCCCCTGAGCTACGAAGGCGAAGGCGGGGATCTGTCGAAAAACGTGTCTAAAACGACGCCACGTGCGTGGCCCAGTCTTGACATGTTTTGGACAGGTCGGTGATCGACCGGTGAGGGACTGATCGCCGCCGCCAGTGTAGCGGGTGGCGTGCTCGATGTACGGGGAGATATGGCTCGCTGGGGGATCTTGCGCAGTGTGCTGGAGAAACCGGGGCAGGGTGACCTGGGGTTGTCAGGAGCGGATCGCGTTGAGTGCTCGGGTGATGGAGTTGTTCACCCAGGCATAGCCGATGTAGATCAGCAGGGCTCCCCGGGCGCCATACGCGGGTACTCGCTCGTGCGGGTAAGCCTGGTCGAAGCGCGAGTGAATGGACTCGCTGTCCTGGCGGAAGCCCTTGAGCCGGCGGGCGGCAGTGGTGCCGGGAGGAACCTGCCGGAGGTGTTCGGTGCGGTTGAACCGCCGCTTCTTCGTCTTCGGGTCGATCTGCCGGTCTTCGTCGGTCTCGTCGACGCGGATCCGGGGCGTGTGCGTCTTGACGGGGCAGTCGATGGCGATCCGGTGGTAGAAGCGGGTGCTCTTTCCCTCGCGGCACTCGAGTTCCTCGACGGGCAGAGGGGTGTAGTGCGTCTTGCCGTCGTCGGTGATGCGACGCTCGCACACCCTGCCCTCGGCTACGTAGAGATCGTGGGAGCAGTCGCAGTCCTTGTCCCTGTAGCGCAGCAGGGACTGTGGCGTGAGTCCTTCGTGTTGCGGGGTGAACACGACGAGGCCTTCGGCGATCAGGGGCGCCCGGTGCTTGCCGCGCAGGGCGACGTCGTAGGTGACGGCCTTCGCGCCGCGGGCTCGCGTCAGGATGCGCTTGACCATCGCGACCAGCGCGATGCCTTCCGACTCGCGCTCCGGGTCCTCTTCCGGTGACTTGTGACGGATCGACTCCAGAGCGAGGATCACGCGGCTGTGGGGTGTGGCTGCCAGGCGGACGGCGGTGGCGAGGAACTTGTTGCCGTAGACGGCGTTACTGCCTCCTTCGATGGTGATGCCGGCGTCTTCGTCCACACGATGGCGGCGGATCTCACCGGTCCGCTCGTCTACCGTCTCCTGTTCGGAGTGCCCGGAAGGAGGCTCTGATAGCCGTGAAAGTCAACCAGACGCTTCGGTGGGACGGGTTGGCGCTACCTGCGGCAGGTTACCCTCAGGCTGCTTCCGCCTCGGCTTGCAGCCACTCTCCCCTATCCTCCCCCGTGGCGATGCTGACCCGGCGGCTGTAGCGCTGCAGCGCCAGCTGTCCGTCGTGCGGCTCGCCCGCGTAACTCTCCAGCATCGCCCCCAGTGGTACGACGCGCAGGGCTCCGGCCCGGAAGAACTCGCCGGCCAGCGGCACCGTGCTGCTCCCCTCGGCGTGCAGGCCGACGGTCTGCAGATAACGGCGCATCGGGTGGAGGACCCGCACGATCTCCTCCCGCGGCAGTGGCTTGACCCAGACCGTTCCGAACAGGGGGGAGGCGGCCAGGCCGGGACGCGTGTCCGCGAGCACGTGCCAGGTGCCATCCGGCGCGCTGAACGTACGGGTCAGGCCCAGGTGTTCCTCCAGGTGCGCGACGGTCACCACGTTGGTGATCTCCGCCTGCTCGGCCGTCTCCCTCGGCAGTACGGGGAAGTGGCTGGCCTCCGCCGACAACGCGTCCGCGACGGCCCGGGCCTCGGCGAACAGCACGTCTCGGTCGGCGGTGTCGACGTAGACGACCTGCGGGCTGGTGCAGGTGCGCTGACCGTTGCGCAGGATGTCCCGGGCCAGCTTCCGCAGCGTCTCGCCGTCCCGGCGGGCACCCGTGCGGTCGAGATAGGCCAGGGAGATCTTGGGCCCCCACTCGACGAGCCGGCAGCCGGACGGAAGGAACCGGGCAACGCCCTCGACGGCCTCTTCGGTTCCCCAGACCGCCACGGCGTCGGCCGGGCGGCACAATTCACGCAGCCACTCGGTGTTGCGGGACGAGAAGCGCAGCACCACCAGCCGGCTGCGGAGCTCTCCGGACGGATCGGCGTCGGCCAGTGCCGCGAGGGCGTGCTGGGTGAACAGGCTCTCGGTACCGCTGGTCTTGACGATGTTGACGTTTCCGGCGAGCAGGCCCTCGACGACGCTCAGCACGCCGCCCGCTGCCACGTTCTTCGGGGCGATGTGGACCAAGGTGCCGATGGGCTGCCACAGCTCCGCCGCGCCGTCCGCGAAGGGCGCCGGGACTGGATGGTGCGGGGCCGTGCCGCCGAGCTCGGCGGTCAGCTGGGCGGCCAGCAGCTCGGGAGCGAAGGCCTCGGCGAGGGAGGCAAGGGAGAGTTTCGCGTCTGCGGTGGGCAGCGCGGTCGTGGCGGGATCGGTCAGATCGGCGAACAGCCGGCGGTACTCGGGGCTGTCCGGGTTGGCGAGGAGGGCGGCCAGCCTGCCGCACGCGGCCAGGACGTGGTGGACGTCGAGCGACCCGGTCAGGGCGGGCAGGATGCCGCCCAGGGTGCCGAGGCGGCGGCCGGCCTCCTCCTCGTCGACCCATTCGCCCTGCCAGTAGTAGGGCGTGGTGTGCGGGACGGTGGTCATCGAACCTCCAGGAGTTCCGCCGCGGCGACGGCGCAGTTGCGGTTTCGGCGTACGCCCGCCCGTCCGTGGACCTCGAACCACGGGGTGGCGATCCCGCAGTCGCCCGGCGGGTGCAGGGTGCCGAGGTCGGCCATGAGGATGGTGTGAGCGGGCAGCGACGTGATGAACGGTGAGACGAACTGGAGATAGCCGGGAGTGCCGTGGCCCACCGGTTCCAGGGTGCGCACGTCCCGCACCACACAGCGGGACCAGACGGGTACGTGGAAGTGGTGCGCGGCGCACTCGATGTACGGGAGACAGTGCTCCACCGAGCCGTAGCAGTCGCGGATCCGCTCCTCCGGGATGCCGAGCCGCCGCTCGATCGCGGCGCGGAACTCGACCCGGCCGATGGACCGGTCGGCGTGGCCCTTCCAGCCGCCACCGGTCAGCACTAGCGATCCCTCCGGCAGGTCCAGGCAGGGCACGCCCATCGCCTCCATCCGCTCCAGTACGGCGTGCAGCAGGGCGGGGAAGCCGACGATCCGCACCGGCTCGTCGCGGGCGGCGAACTCGAGGAGGGCGTCGACGGAACCCATGGGGTTGAACTCGTGGCCCTCGCCGGTGTTCCGCAGCGCGTGGACGGCGGAGGCGACGGGGGCGAAGTCGCAGAGCTCGTTGAGACCGTGCGCGGCGCCGATGGTGAGCCGCGGATCCGGCTCGTAGCCCAGCACCAGGTAGTTCGCGGGGCGCTCGACGTCGATGAGCCCCAGTGCCTTGATGGTCCAGGCATCCATGCGCTGGGCGGCGCCGATGGACCAGGTGTCGAAGCCTATTTCGGTCTTTTCGCCGCCTGTGCCCGAGGAAGTCAGCCGGAGCGCCACGGTGTCGTCCGCAATGGAGCTCAGGGCATGCCGTTTGAACAGGTTGACGTGGATGTAGGGCAGGTCGGCGACCTGCTCGACGCCGGTGATGTCCGGCGCGCCCGCGCCCTTCCACATGGCCCCGTACAGCGGGTTGCGGGCGGCGTGCCAGGCGTTGATCTCCCGCATGGCGGCGACGAACACGGCGTCGGCGGCCTCGTCGGCCCGGAAGGGGTCGGCGATGTCACACAGCTCCTGCACCCGGGGCAGCTCCCCGGGGTCCGGCACCTGGAGGGGACGGAAGTACTTCGCGAGCGAATTGAGCCGGCGCGTGAGGTCGGCATCAGAGGTCGACGCGGTTGTCATAGCACTCCTTGTTGATCACTACGTACATACTTCTCGTCGAGCCCGTCGAGAGGGGCTTTGCTCCGCTCTGACGGGCACCGTTGGCTAGTCGGGCAGGCTGCCTGACGGAGCCTTTCCATCTTCAGCCTGAGCTGGCCAGATGCAGGGTGAGGACGGCTTGGAAGAGGGCGGTGATGCGGGTGGTCGAGCAGCGGAGCTTGCGGAGAAGCCGCCAGGACTTGAGGGTGGCGATGGCCTGCTCGACCAGGGCCCGGATCTTCGCGTGGGACCGGTTGACGGCCTGCTGGCCTGCGGACAGCGTCTCCCACCTGCCGCGGTAGGGGACACGGACCGTGCTCCCGGCTCCTTGGTAGCGCTTGTCGGCCTGGCAGACGATGCCGGCCCCTGCGAGAGCGTCGATGACACCGTGCTCGCAGGCCGCACGGACGTCGTGGACGGCCCTGGGCAGAGCGGGTGACGCCCACAGCAGCCGGCCGAACGGATCGGCGAGGACCTGCACGTTCATTCCGTGTTTCTTGTGTTTGCCGGAGTAGAAAGGGCGGTCGGCAGCGATCCGGTCGATCGGCAGCAGCGTTCCGTCCAGCAGGACGAACGCCTTCGCCGACGCCGCCCGGACCGCCTCGGGGAGAGTCGGGGCGAGGGCGGCCAGGACGTCGACGGCCTAGCTGCCCTTCCTTACCTCAGGCAGGAATGTGCTCGACGGCACCGGCGTTTTCTTGCGCCATGTCAGGGTGATGCGGCGCGATAAGAGTGCGCAGGCGCGAAGAGATATCAATGAGTAGTTCACGGCGGTGGCTCATAAGATAGAAGTGGCCTCCAGCGAAGCCGCGCACAGTGAAGCTGCTGTTCGTCACGGCCGACCATCTCGCGACGGCTGCCTCGCCTGCTCTCGTGTCCTGGTTTCCGTAATAGGCGATGACCGGAATATTCAACTTGTGTTGGCCGACTTTGGTCTGATACTGGCTTACGATATGGTAATCGCTACGGATGGCGGGAAGTATCAATTCCAGCAGCTCCGGGTCGCGGAGGACCTGTGCGTTGGTGCCACCCAACGATTCAATGTGTTTCAGTAGTTCGGTGTCTGTGGCTTCAGGGAAGGCGCGGTGGGGCGCCTGGCCAGGTCCTGATCGGGAGGAGAGGAACAAGCCAGCCAGCATAGGGGCGGGTTGCTCTCGCAGGTGCATTGCCGTCTCGTAGGCGATGGATGCCCCCATGCTATGGCCGAAGAAGGCGAGAGGGACGTCAATGAACTGCTGGCATGCCTGTGCTGTGGAATACGCCAGCTCTTCCAAGGAGTCGGGCAATGAGTCGTGCAATCGGTCTTCTCGCCCGGGGTAGCGGACAGCCAGAAGCTCCACGCCGTCTGGAACAAATGGTGCCCAGTCGCGAAAGAAGCTTGCCGCACCGCCTGCATGGGGAAAGCACACCAGCCTGACACGTGGAGTGCTGCAAGCCTTGATCGTCCGAAACCACAGGCCGCGGTTTCGGTCCTGCGGCATGTTCATATCCAACCTTCCTGGCGTGAAGCTGATGAGAGTAAGAGGCTCTGATCCTCTCCTGCGTGAGCTGGGGAGGCTGCCCGAGGTCTGCCCTGGTGGCTGCGGTACGTAATGTTCTGTCCGCCGGCAAAGGCTCGGCGAACGCCTCCTCGTTGGGGAGGTTGAAGTTCATCAGGACAGCACGGCGGCGCAGACGCGTCTGCTCGGATTGCGGCCATGGTTGGCGACGGCACGTCTGCCGCTAGGCCAACAAACCTGAACAGGGCGCGAGTCGCCGGGCCTCACTCGCAAAAATTAACAGAAGAGTTGATGCGAAGGAAGCTCGGTGTGGCGCGAAGTGCACCGGACGTCAGGAGAAATGTCGGTCGGAGTGGGGGAAGGGAATCCGACAGGATCAATAAGGGACCGGAACAGTACCGGAAGGTGTCAGGGTCAGTAATGCTGGGAGGAAGGGGCGGGAGTATGAAGAGGAACGGGAATGTCTTCCCGGTTGGCGCCAGAATGGCATATGTGTGTGAAAGTGCTTGGCCTGGGGGTGACATCTTCCGCAGCTCCGACGTCGACCCCTCCCCTTTGCGTCGCCCGCACGAGCAACTATTCAGGTTTGGCTCCGCCGAGCGGCACTTGGACGTACTCGTGGCCTGCCTCTGCAAGACAACGGAGCGCTGGTGCACTTCGGCATGTTCTCCGAGTTCGGGCCCCCGGGAGAGCTGGATTCCATACCGGCATCGGTCGGCCTACTTTTTCAAGGACGAGCGTGTACGACAGGCTGTGTGAACAAGATGGGACGTGCCACATCTGGTGGGCTGAGGTTTCGGGAGCGGCGCGCAGCCGTCACCATCTGCTATCGCCGGCTGAACTGGACCGCGTCGGCACTCTTCGGAGGGCTGATGACCAAGACCGCTTTGTCGCAGGGCGGGCGCTTCTGCGCACCCTTGCGGCTGATCTACTCGGTACTGAGCCGCGTCAGGTGGTGGTGGGATCAGCATGCCCTGACTGCTCGCGCCCGCACGGGAAGCCAACTCTCCCGGGGACCGTCTGGGAGGCCTCCATCTCCCACTCCGGACGACTGGTCGCCGTGGCACTCTCCTCAAGCGGGCCAGTGGGAGTGGACGTTGAGCGGATCGACGAGTCCATGCCCCTGAAGGAGCTAGTTCCACAAGTCTTCTCCGAGTTGGAGCCAATACCTCAGGGAGGGCCGAGCCCCTTGTCCTTCTTCCGGACTTGGACTCGGAAGGAGGCCGTACTAAAGGCGACCGGGGACGGACTGCGTATTCCGATGTCGCGGATGGCGGTCGCACCTGCGGATTCTCCGCCCGCTGTGACTTCATTCGCAGGTCGGCCGGACCTCCTCGGCCGTATCCAGCTGGCCGATCTGCTGGCAGTACCTGGATACACAGCCGCTGTCGCGGTGATCTCGACTGCGGCCGTCGAGTACGTCGACCACGGGACCACGGAGCTCACCTCCGGGGTTCCAGCCAGGTTGGAGGTCCGGTGAACGAGGGACACCCCACGTCACGCATCCTGCTGGTCCTGCCTCCTGCCTCCGCGGTGCGTGCAGCGATCGCGTCCGACCTCCGAGTGTGGGCAGTGGTCGATCCGGCGGTGCGGACGTCGGACGCGCTGGCCGCAGCCGGACTCCCGGCACGCCGCCTGCTCATGGCGAGCCTTGCGGATCCTGATGCCCTGCGGACGCTGCTGGAGCGCTGCGCGCACGTCTACGGAATCGATCGGATCATCCATTCCGAGTGCGGAACCCGGAGCATGCTGCAGCCCGTGCTGGGCAGCGAGGCGGCCGCTCTCACGGCGGCGAAGGCCGCAGCGGTGGTACGCGAGATCTCCAGGCGGCTGGGATGGGCGGTGAGTGAACTGCCCGGTACGGCTGTCCTGCAGCGGCTCCTGGAACAGGGCGGATACCAAGGGCCTCACCTCGGCGACGAGCCACCGGCGTGGCCTACGTTCGATGTGTGGACGCTGAGCGTCGACGGGATGCATATCGTCACGGATGTCACCGCTCAACGAGCCGACGTCGATGAGTCCGATAAGGATCAGGCGAGGATTAGGGCCACGGTGCGGGCCCTGCTCGACCTGGCCGGGTACCGGCACGGGATGGTGCGGACAGCAGTGGAGCTCACCGCGCAGGGTTGCCGGATCATCGACGTGACCCTCTGATCAGCGAGTCCTTGAGAGGTACGGGGAAGGGAACCGTTCGGTATCGGCCTGCGCCAGTCTCTGAGATGTCGAAACGGGCACTGCCCGCCACGGCGCCGTATCCATCTCTGCAAGACAGGTAACGAGACATGCGCACGAAGCTGATCCGACTGGCCGGAATCCTTGCGGTCGCTGCCCTGGCGCTTGGGCTGGGAGCGACCGTGAAGACCTCCGACGACGGCGGGGCCGCCACCCGGCAGGTTCTTGCGGACAACAAGGGCCCGGCTTCACCCACCCCGTAAGCTCCGCTCAGTGGCCGCGGCCGGTGTCGGGCAGTTCCATGAGGTCGAAGAGCTTGGTCGCCGCTCCCTGGTGCGCCCGAGCCGTCAACATGTCGCCGACCCCCGCTGCCGCCCGCGACAGACCGAGATGCGCGGATGCCTCCTCGGACCGGAAGCGGATCGCCGAGGCAATCTCCAGCGCATGCGAATGCAGGGCCATCGCTGCCGTGTGCTGGCCCTGTGCGGTACGCAGTCGGCCGAGGATGTTCTCGGTGTATGCCTGGCGGACTGGCGTACCACCGGATCGCGCGAGGGCCAGAGCGCGCTCGGCCCAGTAGGGCACTGCATGGGTGTCGCCGATTTGATGGGCCACGACGGCGGAGAGCGCCAGCACCTGTGCGGTGTCACCAGGAGGGCCGCTCTCGTCGCAGATCTCCCGGGCTCGGCGCAGGCTCTCATGGGCGTCGGCGTACTGTCCCATCCCCATCTGAGCCGCCGCGAGATCGGCCAGTGCCATGGTCTCGTTGACCGGGTCGGGGGAGATCCGCGTGAGCTCCAGGGCCTGACGGGCGGCGGCCGTCGCCTCCCCATATCGGCCCCACCGGGTGTATAGCGAGCTGAGATTCGTTTGGGTTTCCGCCTCCGCACGTGAGGCACCAATCTCCCGCGCCACCTCGATCGCTCGCTTCATTCGCGGGAGCGCTTCTGCATAACGTCCCAGCATGAGCAGGAGGAGCCCGAGTGTGGACTCGCAGTGCGCCTCGGTGTCCCGGTTTCCCAGGCGTACCGCGATGTCACAACCCTCGCGGGCGACGTCGATGCCCTCCTCGAAGCGGCCGAGCTTCCAACAGGCAGCCGCCAGGTTGGACAGACTGACGCTCAGCAGGACCGGGTCGTCGAGCCTGCGCGCGGCTCGGGTCGCGCGGCGCGCGAGCTCATGAAACTCCTCCAGGTATCCGCCCGCGTACAGGTGGAAGGCCACGTTACGGATCAGCCAGCCGACATGCCGGTCCTGAGCGAGCCGGTCGGCTAGGTCTATCACTGCAAGCAGGCCCTGGTGCTCGTGGGCGAACCAGAGCCGTGCCGACTCCTCGTCCGTCAGCTCCGGCAGCTCTCCTGCGTACTCCTCGATTGCGGTGGAGTGGTGGGCGCGTCCGGTGAACAGCGCGTCGCAGGCTGTGCCGGTGGCCGTGTGGTAGTAGCGAAGCAGCCGCTCGACGGCCGCTGCGTCGGTGCGCTCAGTCGAGGGTCCGCGCCGGCTTCCAGCGAAGCTGCGCACTAGGTCGTGGAAGGTGTAGACGCCCAATTCGGGCTGCTGGAGCAGTTGTGCGTCGAGCAGGAGCTCAAGAATGTCCTCGGCTTCCCTGAGATCGGTGTCCAGCAACGCGGCCGCGGAGTAGCCGTCGATGCGTGGGCTCGGATGCAGCGCCAGAGTCCGGAAGGCCTCTCCATGCCTTTCATCCATGGCCAGATACGAGAGCTGAAGTGTGGCAGCGACGCTGCGTTCGCCCGAGCTCAGCTCGTCCATCCGGCGGCTTTCGTCCCGTAGCCGCTCGACGAGATACCGAATCGTCCATTGCGGACGGTTGCGCAGCCGGGTGGTCGCGATGCGTAGGGCTAGGGGAAGGTGACCGCACAATGTGGCGAGCTCGACGGTGGCGTCTGGCTCGGCGTCCACACGGTCCGGGCCGAGCATCCGGGTGACCAGTGCGGCGCTGTCCTTTGGTGTCATCGTTCCCAGGGAGTGCCACTCGATGCCGTCGAGATCAAGCAGCCGCACCCGGCTGGTGATCAGTATCAGGCAGTTGGGGGAGGCCGAGATCAAGGGACGAACCTGGGCCACGTCGGAGGCGTTGTCGAGGAGCAACAGCATCCGCCGCCCTGATATCGCCGCTCGCCACTCGGCTTCACGCCCCGACAGGTCCTCGGGTATGCGGTCGCCCGGGACACCGACGGCCCGTAGCAGAATGTCCATTGCGGCAGACGCCGATACCGTCGATTGGCTGCCTGGGGTGAAGCCGTGCAGATTTACGTAGAGCTGCCCGTCAGGAAACTCATCGGATAGCTGATGGGCGGCGCACACTGCTAGGGAAGTTTTCCCCGAACCGCCCATTCCGTCGATGGCATGGACCTGGGTGCCCGGCGTGCCCAGCGGCTCCGCGGACCGGACATGGCTCAAGAGACTGGTTAGTTCGTCGTTCCGCCCTGTGAAATCAGGCAAAGCGTAAGGCAAGGTGCATATGGACCCCCGCGGCGCGACAGGTGCTGCGGAGGCGGTAGTCGTCTCACCAGGCGATCCAGCTAGCTCGGGACTCTCGCGCAGGATCCCTTCGTGGAGCTGGACCAGCTGCCGTCCGGGGTCGACGCCGAGCTCGTCGGCGAGCAGCTCGCGTACTCTCGCGTACTCCTCCAGTGCCTCCGCCTGCCGTCCCGAGCGGTACAGGGCGAGCATTAGCTGCCCACGCAACGTCTCGCGCAGGGGATTGGCTGAAATCAGTGCCAGTAGCTCGGGGATGAGTGCTCCGGCCTGGCCGAGCCTCAGCCGTAGGTCGTACAACTGCTCTGCGGCATTCAACCGACGCTCATCCAGCGCGGCCGCCGCCAGGCCGATCACCGAGCCGCCGGCATCGGCGAGGACAGTGCCCTGCCACAGGTCGAGCGCCCCCTGGAGGTCGGTGCACGCCTCCTCTGGTCGCCCCGCCCCCGCAGCTTGTGCTGCGGCCTGCAGTCGTGCCTCGAACTCCAGGAGATCCAGTCCGCCGGGTGGCACCGCCGTCCGGTAGCCCGGACCGTCGGTGAGGATCGTGCTCCCGCCGTCCGGCAAGCGCCGGCGCAGATCGGCCACAGCCTTTCGCACCTGGTGAACTGCAGTCGCCGGAGGGTTCCCTTCCCAGGCAGCCTCAATCAGTTTGGTTACGGTTACCACTCGCCCGCATTCAAGCAGAAGGGTGGCGAGCACCCGCTCCTGGATTGCCCCCCCGAGTCGCAGTCGCACTCCGTTGGCCCATACCTCCAGGGGGCCGAGAACGCGGAAGCGAAGGTCTTCTGACCGGGGCACCACATCCTTCCCCGCGTCCATGTCCTTCATTGCTTCTCCAGCCCCCGTAACTTGCCAAAACCCCAGGTCGAGGGCTTGGCCAGAAGGATCATAGGTCATCCGCCATAGCACTCAAACTGGCTTTGTTGGTGAGTTTCAGAACATCTGATGCTCAGTGGCGGGAACGCCCGGTTCCACGGGTGAGTGATGTCGCTGAGTTTTCGAGGACGCCTCGGCGCTCGCTTCGGGACCATGGTTGTGCTCTGCACGACGAGGGGGCCCGGGTGTTGCCGAAGCCCAAGGTCGATCTGTACGCGGCGATCCGTCGTGATGCCAAGGACGGCATGTCGTTGCGGGCGCTCATGCGGAAGCACGGTGTCGGCTTCGAGGCCGTACGGAGGGCCTTGATTTCGGCGTTGCCGAAATCGCGGAAGGAGATGGAGCCGCGGGAGACAAGGCTGGACCCTGCAAGCCGATGATCGACGGCATCCTCACGGGCTCGCCAGCGTGAGGTGAGGACCGAGGGGAACGGTCCGGCGGTCGAACTCGGCATCGAGCTTGCCCAGGTCCGCCCGAGCGCCGCGGGGAAGCAACAACAACAACACGTCCTCCAGGCGGTCCCTCGCCGCGAGGGGGCCACAGCACTCACAGCCCATCACCGGATCCGGCAACACGTGCCCTGGCTGTTTCAGATACCACTCACATTCGGCCAGGGCAGCGACTACGACCCCCGGCCACAGCGGGTCCTCCTCCACCTTCCGGATCGCCACGCGAGTCGCCGCAGTCACACCGGCGATCCGGCGAACCGGGATACCTCTTCGGGGCTGCCAACGCTGCGCGCGCAGCCCCTTCGGACGCCTACGCGGCATCGGCCTTTCGGATCGGCATCCCGTCATCTTGCCACGGACCGGGCTGCCTCCGCCGTGTGCCGGGATGCATCCGGATCCGGCCGGGAACGAGACGGGACCGGGTCGGGAGGTGCTGCGGCAACCATGAGATCACGCAGATCCGAGGCGGATCGGTTGACGGTGAGACCCATGCCGATCAAGTACTACCGACTTCGCATCGAAAGGGCTGGCCGGGGGGCACGGCGGAGACGTCAGTGAAGCCATCAATTCGCGACATGTCCGATGTGCCGGTCGCCGTCCCGACGCAGACACCGTTGATCTGCATCTGGAGTCCGCAGGAATCGGCTCTCGCCGTCTGCCGACTCAGCATGCCCAGATCGATCAAGACCCTCGCCGGCCGTACGGCCGATGGCGCCACGGCCTTCCGGACAGTGCGCCATCGGATGCGGTGAAAGCGGCGGAAAGGAAGAGGAATGGCTGACGAAGCGCCGGGGACAGAAGAGCCCTCGGCTCAGCGACGAGACCTCCTGTGCCCGACAGGGTGGGAGCCGGCGCCCCAGCCCGACACGAGCGTGCTCGCCTTGTTCGGGGAGCAAGCCGCACGCACCCCGGACGCCGTCGCGGTGATCGCCGGTGATCGGCGGCTCACCTATCGGGAGCTGGACGTCGCCGCATCTCGCGTCGCGGCGCGGTTGCGTGCTGCCGGTGCGCCGGCGGTGGTGGGGGTCTCCGCGGAACCGTGCCTCGAACTTCTGCCCGCGGTGTTGGGAGCGTGGAAGGCCGGGAGCGCATGGGTCCCGGTCGATCCTGGTCACCCGGCCGACCGCGTGGCGTACGTGCTGGGCGATTCCGGAGCGCGGCTGGTACTGGCCGGCTCGGCAGGGCCGTTCCCGGGGGACGTCCTCCTGATCAATGACGAGGTCGGTGGCGAGGCTGACGGAGACGCCGATCGCGACCTGGTGCCGGCTTCGCCGAGCGATGTCGCGTATGTGATCTACACGTCAGGGTCGACCGGTCGGCCCAAGGGCGTGGTGGTCGAGCACGGGTCGCTCGCTGCCTACCTGACCTGGGCGGCAGATGTGTACCCCGGGCTGGCTGGACGGTCCCTGGTCCATTCCACGCTCTGTTTCGACCTGACTGTCACGGGACTGTTCGGCCCGCTCATCGTTGGCGGCTCGGTGCGCCTGGCACCGCTGACCAGCAATGTGCCGGAGCGTCCTTCGTTCCTGAAGGTCACGCCGAGCCACCTGCCGCTGCTGGAGGCCATCGGTGACGCCGCATCGCCGAGCGAGGATCTCGTTGTGGGCGGCGAGGCACTGCCCGCGGACGTTCTCGAGGCTTGGCGGGTCCGTAACCCGCGGACTCGGGTCACCAACGAGTACGGCCCCACCGAGGTCACCGTCGGCTGCATTGCTCTGACCATCGAGCCCGGCACCCAGCCGCCGGTCGACGCTTCCGGGGGAGTCGTGATCGGGCATCCAGTGCCCGGGCACGCCGCCTACGTTCTGGATGCCCAGGGACAGCCCGTCCCGGACGGGGGCATTGGGGCCCTGCACGTCGCGGGGCCGCAGGTGAGCCGTGGGTATCTGGGCCGTGACAGTGCCGCGTACGCGAGCAGCCCCTTCCACCCTGGCCACCGGATGTACGCGACGGGCGACTTGGTGCGGCGTCGGGAAGACGGGCTCCTGGAGTACCTGGGGCGCAACGATCAGCAGATCAAGCTGCGTGGCTTCCGGATCGAGCCCGGCGAGATCGAGTCCCTGCTGCGCGCCCAGCCCGGCGTCGAGCAGGCGGCCGTCGCGGTTCGCGCCGACCAACTCGTGGCCTACGTCGTGGGCCAGGGTGAGCCCGACCGTGACGCGCTCGCTCGCGAGCTGCCGGAATACATGCTTCCCAGCATCTTCGTCAAGCTCGATGCCCTGCCGCTGACCTCCAACGGCAAGTTGGACAGCGCTGCGCTTCCGACGCCGGACTTCTCGGTCGAGCCTGCATATGTCGCCCCGCGCACTGACGCCGAGCGGCTGGTTGCCGAGGTCTTCGCCGACCTGCTCGGTGTGGAAAAGGTGGGTACGGAGGATGACTTCTTCGAGCGCGGTGGCAATTCACTGACCGCCATCCGAACGATTGCCCGTATTCGTGCGCAGCTCGGCGTGGACATCCCGGTTCGAGGAATGTTCACGTTCACGACGGTCGCCGCGCTGGCTGCGGAGATCGAACGACTGATCATGGCGGAGCTCGACGAACTCAGCGACGCGGATGCGGAGCAGCTCCTGCGTCAGGGAGCTGTCTGAGCCCGAACCGGAGCTCACCGCCGGCGATCTCGGCCGGCCGACTGGTGAATCCACCCTTGATGGGCCAACCCGACTGTGCGACAAGGAACAACATTCATGCGATATATCGGAAATGAGCACACGCGCGTCGCCGTCTTCGACGACGTGACGGACCTGGACCGGTGCCGCGAACTCCTCGGCGAACTGGACAGCGCGCTCCACGACCAGGGTGCGGTTCTGCTCCGTGGGCTTCCCGCCGACCTGGAACTCTTCGACGAGATCACCCGCCTGGTGGGCGGGTCCCCACTGGAGTACACCGAGCGGTCCACCCCGCGGTCCGAGGTCCAAGGGGCCATCTACACCTCCACGGAATACCCGCCGGACCAGTCCATCCCGATGCACAACGAGAGCTCCTACTCGGAGAACTGGCCGAGGCTGCTGTTCCTCCTCTGCGCCGTGCCCGCGGAGTCGGGCGGAGCGACGCCGGTCGCCGACAGCCGTGCGGTGTACCGGGCGCTTCCGGCCGATGTCCGTGAGCGGTTCGCCCGGGGAGTCGTCTACACCCGCTCGTTCCGCCAGGGGCTCGGACTGTCCTGGCAGGAGGCGTTCCAGACCGACGACCCGGCGGCCGTGGAGAAGTACTGCACGGAGCACGGGCAGAGCTTCGAGTGGACCGACGAGGGACTGCGCACCTCGCACCACCGGCCGGCGTGGCAGGTGGAGCCGCGCACGGGGGACACGGTCTGGTTCAACCAGGCCCACCTCTTCCACGCCACGAGCCTGGAGCCCGACGTGCTCGAGGCACTCCTTTCCCTCTATGCCGAGGAGGACCTGCCCCGGCACGCCTACTACGGCGACGGCTCCCCGATCGAAAGGGCCGATCTGGACGCCGTCCGGAAGGTCTACGACGAGGTGTCGTTCGCCTTCCCGTGGGAGACGGGCGACGTGATGATCGTCAACAACATGCTGGTCGCGCACGGCAGGCAGCCCTTCACCGGGACCCGCCGCACCCTCGTCTCGATGACGGACTAGGGGCCCGTTCCATGACCATCCCCACCACGCCGGGCCACCTCGCCGACGGCGCCGCCGAGCCGCAGGGGCGCCCCCGTCTGGACGCCCTGTCCCAGGCGAAGCGCGAACTCTTCGCCCAGCGACTCGCCGGCCGTCGGACCGAGTCCGACGGTTCCCCGGCCCCGATCACGCAGCTCCGGGACCAGAAGTCCGTCTGGTCCAACTCGCTGAGTCCCGCCGAGGAACGCTTCTGGATGGCGTACACCTTCGAGGACCAGTCATCCGCCTACCACATCCCGATCACCTTCCGCCTCTCCGGACGCCTGGACGTTCCCGCGCTGAACGAGGCCCTGCGGACGGTGACGGCGCGGCACGAAATCCTCCGCACCCGGTACGAGCTCCTTCCCGCCGGTGAGCTCACCGCGGTGGTCGACGGGCCAGGGGCATGCACCTTCGAGGTCGTGGACGCGGACCCGGACGAAGACGTACGGGAGACGCTCGTACGGGCCACCGAGAAGCCCTTCGACCTGGCGACGGGTCCGTTGCTGCGCCCGCTGCTGCTGCGCGTCAGCGACGACGAGTACTTCCTGCACATCACCGTGCACCACATCGTCACCGACGGATGGTCCATCGGGAACCTGATCGAAGAAGTGTCGGTCGCGTACAACGCCCACGTGCGGGGAACGGATCCGGATCTTCCCGAACTCCCCATCCAGTACCGTGACCACGCGACCTGGCAGCGTTCCCAGACCGAGGAGTTCGCCCGTCAGGCGGACTACTGGAAGCAGGCACTGAGCGGGGTCCCCCACGAACTCGGCCTGCGTACCGACCGTCCCCGGGAGTCCCGAGTGATGGTGCCGGGCAAGTCCGTGACGGTCACGTTCTCCAAGGCCGCCGCGCTGAACATGGCGCGGCAGACCAGAACGACGCTGTTCATGGTGCTCCTGGCCGCCTATTCCGTCGTTCTCGGGCGGCACGCGGACCGGGAGGACGTGGTGGTCGGAACTCCGGTCGCGGGTCGACAGGATCCGGCGACCGAGCCGCTCATGGGTTGTTTCATCAACACCGTTGTGATGAGGACGGACCTCTCCGGGGATCCCAGCTTCCGCGAGCTGCTCCTCAGGGTCCGCAAGTGGTCCCTGCGTGCCTACGAGAACCAGAGCGTCCCCTTCCAGCAGGTCGCCGACAGCGCGATTCCGCGGACGGGGGTGCGCAGCACGCTGATCCAAGCCTGGCTGGCCCTCCAAAACTTCCACAACCCGACGCTCGAGATGGCGGAAGTCGACGCCGAGGACGTGTTCGTCACCACGGACGCGACCAAATTCGACGTCACGTACTACATCACCGAGCTCGAGGACCAACTGGAACTCGAAGTCGAATACGACAGCTCGCTGTTCGACGAGAGCACCATGCGGAAGTTCGCCGCCGAGTTCGCCGACGGCCTCGAAGCCGCCTCGTCCGATCTCGACCGACCGATTTCCGAGATCTTCAAGGAGACCCGATGACCGCGCCAAGCGAGACGGCCTCGCTCTTCCGACACCGCGACTTCCTGCTGTTGTGGTCCAGCCAGAGCATGTCGGTCTTCGGGGCGCAGCTCACGTACGTGGCCATCCCGCTCACCGCCGTCATGATCCTTCAGGCCACGCCCATGCAGTCCGGCATCCTGGGCGCGCTGACCACGCTTCCCTTCCTGCTGTTCGGCCTGGGTGTCGGAGCCATGCTGGACAGGCGGGCGCGCCGCCCCATCCTCATCGGGGCCGATGTCGTGCGAGCCCTCGCGCTGGCCTGGATCCCCATCGCCTACGCCCTCGACATACTGACGATCACGCAGCTCTTCGTCGTCGCGTTCGTCGTCGGCACGATGAGCGTGTTCTTCGACCTCGCCTATCAGTCGTACCTCCCCACCTTGATCCCGCGGGCAAGGCTGATGCAGGCGAACTCGAAGATGCAGGTTTCGGAATCGATGGCCGAGGTCGCCGGTCCCGGAGCGGCCGGCGCGTTGATCGGTCTGCTCGGCGCACCCTTGGTGATTGCCGCCGACGCCGTGAGCTACCTTCTCTCCGCTGCGGCCGTTCTGAAGCTGCCTGCGGATGCGACGCCTACGGCGGACCAGGGCCAGGGCACAGCGCCCCTCTCGTTCTGGGCGTCCATTCGAGAAGGCATCAGCGTGGTCAGGCGCCACCCCGTCCTCCGCTGGTGCACGACCGCCGCGGTGCTCGCGAACCTCTTCGAGAGCGCCCTGTTGTCGGTCTTCTTCCTCTTCCTCGTCCGGGACATCGGATTCGGATCGACGGAGATCGGCCTGGTCGTCGGATTCGGTGGTGCGGGTGCTGTCATCGGTGCTCTCCTCGTCGAACGGGTGACCCGCCTGCTGGGCGCCGGCCCGGCGCTGACCTTGGCCATGTTGCTCCCGGGAGTCGGGTGCCTGCTGCTGGGGTCGGTCGACGCGGACTCGTCGTGGGCCCTCGGACTCGCGGCAACCGCGAACTTCATCGCCCTCATCGGGCTTCCCGTGTTCAACGTGACCGTCATCAGCTTCCGCCAAGCGGTGACTCCCGACCACTTGCTGGGCCGGGTCAACGCGACGGTGCGCACCTTCGCTTGGAGCGCGCTGTCACTGGGTTCTCTCCTCGGCGGTGTGCTGGGCACGTCGCTGGGCCTCCGTGAAACCGTCCTCGTATCCGCGTGCGGTGGCTTCCTGGCCGCGCTGCTCCTGTTCTTCTCCCCGCTGCGCTCCCTTCGTCGCCTCGAGGACGCGGAGGCCGTGGCAACGGATTCCGAAGCGGACCTGAAGCCCGGCGCATCCGCGGAAGAGAAGCCCGAACCGGTGGGAGAAGCGCGATGACTGTCGTAGGAACCAAGCAGAACGAGAGCCGGCAGGTTTCTCTTCACCAGGAATCGGAAGACATGCTCAAGCCTTCGACTTTTGTCCCCTTCATCTCGCCCGCCGGCCTCTGGAGCGAGCACGCAGCGCTCGAGACCCTGTCGGTGCCGCTCGAAGGGTCGCTGCCCGAGCGCCTGCGGGCGGTCGCCGACGAGCTCGCCGTGAGCGAAGAGGCGATTCTGCTGGCCGCATGGCGATCCCTCTACGCGCGGTACACGCAGGACCGCGACGACCACGTCCTGGTGGTGGCGCAGGACCACGCCGCAGACGGGGCGGTGGACGTCTCGGGACGGCCGGCACCCGTGGCGCAGGTGCGCCTGTCGGCTCCGCTGAGTGCTCCCTTCGCCGAGGTCGTCCGGGCGTCGGAGGTCGCGCTGCAGGCCACGACGGACGCGGCGCACGGCGTTGCCGGCCGCGAGGTCGCGACGGGCCGTGGTGATCTCGACTCGGGGCCCGTGCTCTCCTTCCGTTACGGGAAGGCCAGCGAGGAGCCGCCCGCCGGGCGGACTCCCCTGACCGGCTCCGATGTCCCGGGAATCCTCCACCTGGACTGCTCACGCGAGCCCGAGCGCCTGTACCTCACCCTCGCCGGCACCTTCGCACGTGTGGCGAAGTCCGAACTGGTGCTGCTGGCGGAGGCGTTCGAGCAGCTTCTGGGCGATGCGCTGGCAGACGGCCGGCGGGCGGTCGGTGTGCTGCGCATGCAGGCCGACCAGCCGCTCACCCCTCGCCCGCATCGGCGCCACTCGTCGGTGCTGCACCGCTTCCTGGATCGGTCCGAAGCGACCCCTGAGCGTCCCGCGGTCCGCTGTGGGGACGAGGTCCTGTCCTATCGAGAGCTGGCGCAGCGGTCGGCCGCGGTCGGATCCCTGCTCCGTGAACGCGGTGTCCGCGCCGGCGACAACGTGGCGCTGCTCGCCTCGGCGTCCGAGGACACGGTCGTCGCGATGCTCGGGACCTGGATGGCGGAGGCCGCCTTCGTCCCCTTCGACCCGGCGTGGCCGGCGGAGCGGGTCGAGGCCGTACTGCGGGAGTCGGGTGCCTCGTTGGCCCTGGTGCCCGACACCGAGGCGGCTGTCACCCTGCCGGTCCCGACTGTGTCGGTGGCGGTCGCCGCCACTTCGACCGCACCGTCGGGTTCCGCGGCGCCGAGCGCCGAGGGGGCCGCCTACACGATCTTCACCTCGGGTACCTCCGGTACGCCGAAGGGCGTCGTCATCGGCCACGAGCAACTCGCGCACTACACCTCCGCGATTCTGGAACAGCTGAGGCTCCGCGACGATGCCGAGTTCGCGGCCGTCTCGACGCCCGCCTCGGACCTCGCCTACACGGCGATCTTCCCGATGCTCGCGAGCGGCGGATGCGTCCGGCTGGTCGGCCTGGACGATGCCACCAGCCCGCAGGCCCTCGCCGAGCGGTTCCGGGCGAACCCCGTGAGCGCGATGAAGCTCGTACCGTCCCACCTCTCCGCCCTCCTGGCGGAGTCGGCCGAGCCGCTGGCGCTGCTGCCGGGCGAGGTTCTCGTGCTGGGTGGGGAGAAGCTGCCGCAGTCCCTCCACGATCTGCTGCGCGAGCTCGCCCCCGACCTGCGCGTGTACAACCACTACGGTCCGACCGAGACCACCATCGGTGCTTCGTGCCTCTCCCTGGACATGCTGTTCGACGAGCGGTGCGCCTCTCTGCCGGTCGGCTTCGGCCTCGGGGAGAACGTTCTCACCGTCGTCGACGAGGAGAACAAGCCGCTGCCCGCCTGGTGCCCGGGTGAGGTCCTGATCAGCGGTCCGGGAGTCGGCATGGGCTACCTGTCGGAGCTGAAGGAAGGCGGGTCGGGCTTCGGGGACCGGGGGGCTTCCGGGCACTACCATTCCGGTGACCTCGGTCGCTTGGTGCCCGGCGTCGGCATCGAGATCCTCGGCCGACTCGACGACCAGGTCAAGCTGCACGGCTACCGCGTCCAGCTCGGCGAGATCGAAGGCCTCCTGAACCAGCAGCCGGGCGTGTCGGCCTGCGCCGTGGTTCCGCGGACGGACGACAGCGGTCTCGTCTCGCATCTCGACGCCTACGTGGTCGGAGACAGGAACCAGACCGGTGCCGCGCCTTCGATCGCGGGCATCCAGGCCGCCCTGGGCCGTAGGCTCCCCGCGGCCATGATGCCGACCGGCTGGGAGACCCTGGCCCAGCTGCCGCTCACGCGCATCGGCAAGGTCGACCGCAAGGCCCTCGCGCCCATCGAAGCGCGATCGACCACGGCCGGTCGTCCACGCGACTCCGTCGAGCAGCGTCTGCTCGCGCTGTGGGCCGCCGTCCTCGACGTCGAAGGCCTCTCGCCGGAGGACGACTTCTTCGAGAACGGCGGGCACTCGCTTCGCGCCATCAAGCTGATATCCGTCGTCAACAACGCCTTCGGCTGCAAGCTGCCCATGTCGTCCATCTTCAGCGCGCGGACGGTCGCGTCGATGGCCACCCTGATCCGCAACACCGACAGGCGCGATTCGAACCTCGTGCCCCTGCGCAACACGAAGTCCGGCAAGCCGGTGTTCTGTATCCACCCCGGCGGCGGCAGCACCCTGAGCTACTGGGAAATGGCCCGCCTGCTGCCGGCCGACGTACAGGTCATCGGTGTCGAGTCCTGGGGGCTGCACGGCAAGGCCCCCCAGGAGAGCCTCGTCGAGATGGCCGAGGGGTACGCCGCGGCCATCGCCGGGGCCTCTCAGGAACCGCCCGTGCTCATCGGGTGGTGCTACGGCGGCGCCATGGCCTTCGAGACCGCCCAGGCGCTCCGACGTGCCGGCGTCGAGGTGGGCAAGCTGATCCTGATCGACAGCTCCGTCCCCACGGCTGTCCCGGAGGAGGACGAAGAAGAGGTCCAGGAGGCCGAGCCGCTGACGGAAGCCACGCTGATCAGCCGCTTCGCCTGGCACTACGAACTGGAGCTCCCTGAGGAGACCTCGTCGGCGCACACCTACGACGACGTGCTCACGGCCATGCAGAAGAACGGACATCTGCCGCCGGACGCGGGCGCGGACGAACTCCGCACGCTGCTCGATGTGTACATGGCCAACATGGCGGCTTCGGAGGCGCACTTCGGTGAGCTGTCGGAGCTCCCGACGCCCGACTACCCCGTCACGCTCATCCGTGCCGAGCCGGCCGAGCTGCCGCTGGACGAGGACCGGACCTGGGGCTGGAGCTCCGTGGTCGGCCCCGGCCTCGGCTTCGGCTCCGTGGACGCGGACCACCACAGCATCATGCGCGCACCCGCCGTCTCCGAACTCGCGAGGCAGATCGGGCAGGCCTTCGAATGATCCAGGCAACACACGAACGAGTGCGGCAGGGTGCCCTGACACTGCACGAACTCTTCGACGCGGCGGCGGCGCGTCGAGCGGATCACCCCGCACTGATCCAGGGGGATCGTTCCCTCAGCTACGCCGAACTGGCCGAACGGTCTGAGGTCGTTCGCGCCCACCTCACGGCGCGCGGGATCGGACAGGGAAGCACCGTCGCGGTCCGGTTGGACCGAAGCCTCGCGTGGCCGGCGGCACTCCTCGGCATCCTGAAGGCCGGAGCGGCCTACGTCCCCCTGGACGTTCGGCATCCGCGGGAACGCGTCGAGTACGTGCTCGGAGACGCGCAGGTCGGTCTCGTCCTCGTGTCGCGCGAAGAGGGCACGCCCCCCACGGGGCAGGTGCCCGTCGTCGCCGTCGAGGACGTCTTCGAGACCGGGGCGGACGTCGCCCCGTCCGGCGTACACGTCGCGCCCTCGGCACCGGCCTACGTCCTGTACACGTCCGGTACGACCGGCCACCCCAAGGGCGTGTGCGTCGAACACTCCCAGCTCGTGCACTCGCTGCGGGCCGTCGCCGAGTGCTACGGGATCGTCCCGGAGGACCGCGTCCTGCAGTTCTCGGCCCTGACGTTCGACGTCGCGGCCGAGGAACTCTTCGCGACCCTCATCAGCGGAGCCACCGTCGTCCTCCGGGACGCCGGCCCCGTGCCCGACATCGGTGAACTCGTCACCCTCGCGGACCGGGCGGACGTCTCCGTACTCAATCTGCCGGGTTCCTACTGGCATCAGTGGGTGTCCGAGCTGTCCGAGTACCCGCCGTCCCGCTGCGGGAGCCTCCGCCTCGTCGTCGTCGGCAGTGAAGCCGTCGACGCCGGGAAGCTGGCGACGTGGCAGGCCGCCGCGCCCGCCGGCGTGAGGTGGCTCAACGCCTACGGGCCGACGGAGACGACGATCACGGCCACCGTGTACGAGCCGCCCGTGCCCGGAACGCACTCGACCGACCAGCCTTCCGGCAGCGTCGTTCCCATCGGCCGGCCGCTGCCCGGTGTGCGTGCCTACGTGCTCGACGACTCGCTCCGCCCCGTGCCGCCGGACGTGCCCGGTGACCTGTACATCGCCGGTCCCGGCGTGGCCCGTGGCTATCTGGGTGACCCCGCTCGGACCGAGGCGTCTTTCCTGCCCGATCCCTGGGGCGGACCGGGCGAGCGCATGTTCGCGACGAGGGACCGCGTGCGCCGTTCCGTCGGGGGCCTGCTCGAATTCCTCGGGCGGAGCGACGACCAGGTCAAGCTCCGCGGCTTCCGCATCGAGCTGTCCGAGATCGAACACGTCCTGAGGACGCATCCACGAGTCACCGACGCGGTCGTGGTGCTGCGCGAGGACCGCCCCGGGGACCAGCGGTTGGTCGGCTACGTCACCTCCGGACGAGGCACGGACGCCGAGACCGAGGAGCTCGTCGCGGAGCTGCGCGCCCTGGCGACGGCCAAGCTGCCCGAGTACATGGTGCCCACGAACGTGCTGGCGCTCGATGCGCTGCCCGTGAACTCGAACGGGAAGATCGACCGGCGAGCCCTGCCCGTGCCCCCGGTGCGCGACGAGCTCCACGGCGAAGCGCTCGCACCGCGGACACCGACGGAGCAGCGGCTGGGCGCGATCTGGTCCGACGTGCTGGGGATACCGACGATCGGTGTCGACGACGACTTCTTCCGCCTGGGCGGACACTCCCTCCTGGCGACGCAGATCATGGCCCGCGTCCGGAAGGAGTTCCGGGTGGACCTGTCGTTGCGCCGGCTCTTCGATCATCCGACCGTGGCCGGGCTCGCTGGGGCGATCGAGGACGCGGCCGTTGACACCGCGGCGTGGAAGACCGATCGCATCCCGGTGGCGGCCAGGCCGGCACGGCCACCGCTGTCCTTCTCCCAGCAGCGCATGTGGTTCATGGACCAGCTGGTACCGGACAACGCGTTCTTCAACGTCGTCGAGGCCCTCCGTCTGACCGGCCCCGTGGACGCGGAGGCGCTGCAGGGCGCCTTGGACACGATCGTCGATCGCCACGAGGTGCTGCGTACGAGCTATCCGAGCCCCGGTGGCCAACCGCACCAGGCGGTGGCCGAGTCCGTGACGGTGCCGCTGGACAAGGCGGCCGCCGTCGACGAGGAGCACGCACGCGACATCGTCATGGAACGCATCCGGATCCCGTTCGACCTCGGTGAAGGCCCGGTCATCCGCGCGGGCCTGGTCCAGTTGGCGGACTCGGACTCGGAGCACGTGCTGTGGATCTGCGTCCACCACATCGCCTACGACGAATGGTCCAACAACCAGCTCCTGCGGGAACTTTCGGAGTTCTACACCGAACTGACCACCGGTCGACCCGCCGTGCTCGCCGCGGTCCCGCTGCAATACGCCGACTTCGCCGTGTGGCATCGGGACTGGGTGACCACCTCGGTCCGTGACCAGCAGATTGACTACTGGCGCAAGCGGCTGGCCGGTGCGCCGCCGGCCCTCCCGTTGCCGACGGACATGCCCCGGCCGAAGCGTCTCAGCCAGCGCGGGGCGGCCGTGACGTTCAGGCTCGACCCCGAGGTCGCGGCCGGGCTGCGCGATCTCGCCCGTGCCCAGGGCTGTACGCCCTTCATGGTGCTCCTCACGCTGTTCGGGGTGCTCCTGCAGCGGCACGGTGCGGGTGACGACGTTCCTGTCGCGACGCCCGTCGCGAACCGGACCCGTCAGGAGACGGAGGACCTGGTCGGGCTCTTCTTCAATACGCTGGTCCTCCGGCTCGACCTGTCCGGCGAAGCGGACTTCGGCGAGCTGCTGCGCCGGACCAAAGACGTGGCCGTGGGCGCGTACGAGCATCAGGACCTGCCGTTCGAGCACCTGGTGGAAGCGCTCAGGCCGACCCGTGACCCCAGCCGGAATCCGCTCGCACAGGTGCTGTTCCAGCTCCACAGCAGGCGGCCCGGTGTGGGAGAGCTTTCGCTGCCGGGCGTCACGGCACGGCAGTTCGAGTTCGCGTGGACCACGGTCCGCGTCGACCTGGAATGGCACCTGCGCGAGGTCGACGACACCTTCACCGGCATCGTCGCGTACGCCACCGACCTCTTCGAGCACGCCACCGTCGCGAACATGGTGGCGGACTTCGAGGCCCTGGCCACCGCCGTCCTCGCCGCCCCGGGGCATCCCCTGTCCGCCGTGCCGCTCGCCGGTGCCCGCGGCCGGGAAGCCGACGGCGCACCCGGTGACCGGCTCCACGACGAGGAGATCGGGGGCGGCACGCCGTCCTCCGGCGGCGTGCAGGAGATACAGCAGGTCATGTGCGGGATCTGGGCCAAGGTGCTCAACCTGGACGAGGTCGCTCTCGACGACGACTTCTTCGACCTGGGTGGGCAGTCCCTGCTCGCCACCCAGCTGATCTCGCGTATCGACGAACACTTCGGAGTGCGCATTCCGTTGAGCGAGCTGTTCGATCAGTCGACCGTCGGCGGGCTGGCCGAGCTGGTCGCCGATGCAAAGGGAATCACGACCGAGGACGTCTCGCGGTCGGATGCGACGCGAGGAGGGGAAGCATGCTGAACACGATCGAATCATCCGCCGACGGCATGCTGAAGGAGCTGCGAACCGGGTTGTCCTACGTGGGCACCACGCAGTTCGGCAGTTGTGTCCAGCAGGCGGTCTGCAACGTCCTGGAAGCACAGGGGCTCAAGGACGCCGCCGATCTCATCGGTGTCAGCTGGGGGTTCACCTATGGCCCCGGGTACGACCGGCTGCGCGCCGGAGAACGATGGGTTCCCGCCGTGGCCCGGCTTTCGGGACTGGACCTCGGTCGCCGGCGGTTCGAGTCGGCCCCGGCGGCCTTCGAGGCCGAGCAGGCCGCGCTCAAGGCCGGTGTGCCGGTGGTGGTCGCGGTCGATTCCTTCGACATCGCCTCGCCCTACCTCGGGCGCACCCATCTCATGCACGCGCTGATCGTGGTGGAGTGGGGCCCGGACTCCGTCACGGTGCTGGACCCGATGAACGAGCCGGGGCCGTCGTCGTTGTCGCTCGACACGTACCGGCGCACCCGGGCGAGCGCGGTGGCCCGCGACTTCGACATGGTCGTGTCGTACGGGACGGTCGAGCGGCCCTACTCCGCCGTCGACGCGCTCACCGCACTGCACGCCGACGCCGTCACCCACCGTGAGGCCGGCCTGGCCGACCTCGATGAGTTCATACGCGCGGTCGAGGCCGGAAGGGTCGCACCCGATGTGGCGGACGTGGCCGCGGAGCGTACGTACGCCCATCGCCTGATGGCGGCGGCGGCCAAGGAGCTCCCGACCCTGGAGCCGCTGGCCACGAAGGTGGACGCCCTGGCCCGCCGCTGGTATTTCGCACACACCGTCGGGATGGACGGAAACGGTCAATCGCCGCAGCGAATGGCCAAGATCTTGCGGGACTTGAGGGAGCGAGAAGTGAAGTTGCTCGATGCAATGACCGAGGCCGTGGAGGCAGTCGGTCCGAAGCCCACCGGAGAGGAAATCGTCGTGGTGACGCCACCGAATCTCATCGAGCGGATCACCACCGTTCTTGCTCGGCAGACGAGCGTGACGACCGAGGGCCTGGCGGCCGGCGATGACCTGTGGGCCGCCGGCCTGACGTCGCTCGAGTCCGTGCGGCTGATGATCGGCCTCGAGGACGAGTTCGGCATCGAATTCCCCGCTTCGCTGCTGTCCCGGAACTCCTTCGGAAGCGTCGCCGCCATGGCGGACGCAGTCGGTGGCCTGCTGGCCGAGACCTCGGAACTCGCGGAAGGCCAGGCCTGAAGATGACACTTCAGATGACCGAACGGCCGGCACGGGAGCAGGCCCTCGCCGCTGCCGCGACGGCCGCCCGTACCCTCGCCGAGCACGCCGACCAGGTCGACAAGAACGCGGTGTTCCCCGAGGCGTCCGTGGCCGCCCTCGCCCGTGCCGGTCTGCTCGAGGCCGCGCTTCCCGCGCGGCTGGGCGGGCCGGGCCTCGACACCGCCACCCTGGCGGACATCGCCCGCACCCTGGGTCGTTCCTGCGGATCGACCGCGATGATCTGGACCATGCACCAGGTGCAGGTGGCCTGTGTCGCACGGCACCTCGGCCCCGCCGAGACCGCCACGGAGGAACTCTTCACCTCGACGGTCGCCGCGGGCGGGCTGATCGCCTCGGTCACCTCGGAGCTCGGGGTCGGCGGCAACCTCCGAGAGAGCCGCGTCCCCTGCGTCACCCGGGGGGACCGTGTCACCCTCACCAAGGAAGCGCCCACCATCTCCTACGGGCGGATGGCGGACGCCTTCCTCCTCACCGCGCGACGGAACGAGGCCGCCGCCCCCGGCGACCAAGTGCTCGTGCTGGCGTCCAAGGAGCAGGTGGAACTGCAGAACGTCGGCGAATGGGACGTCATGGGCATGCGCGGTACGCGCAGCCCGGGGTGTCGCATCCTCGTGGACGTCCCTTCCTCGCAGGTGCTCGACACGCCCTTCGCGGAAGTGGCGGCACACACGATGGTGCCGCTCTCCCATATCCTGTGGAGCGCCGCCTGGATCGGAATCGCGGAAGAGGCCACTCGGCGGGCCACCCGTCGCATTCGCCTCGCCGGCCGGCAGGGGAAGTCCGGTTCCGTCGCCGATCTGCGGCTCACCTCCATCGGACAGCGGCTCGACTCTCTGAACGGTCTGCTGCAGACCGTGATTCGCGGTTACGAGCGCCTGGACGAAACGAACGCGGACGCCGTGGCCACCGACTTCGCCATCGAGGTGAACAGCCTGAAGCTGGCCGCCTCGACCGAGACGGTGGAGATCGTCGAGACCGCGCTCGAAATCTGCGGCATGCCGGGTTACCAGGAACGCGGAGAGCTCTCCGTGGCACGAATGCTCCGCGACCTGTACTCGGCCAGGTTGATGATCTCCAACACCCGACTGCAAGAAACCAATGCAACTGCGATGCTGATGAGGCGTTATGGATAACTTCGTGACACGAGCTGCGACCGTTCCCTCGAACGGGACGGTCCTCGCGGACACCGGCCTGCCGGGGCTGGTGACGTCCGGCGCCGTTTTCGAGACGCTGATCGACGCCCTGCAGGCATCCATAGCGCGGCTCGCGGCCGGGGACGCCCCGACGCGGATCGGTGTGCCCCCGGTGATCTCCAGGGAGCTGCTCCAGCGGCTCGGCTACGTCGAAACGTTCCCGCACCTGCTGGGCACCGTGCATACCTACGAGGGCGACGATCAGGAGTGGCGCGAACTGGCGGCGGCGCTGCGCAACGGTGAGCCCTGGACGCGGCGGCACGAACTCAGCGACGTCGCTCTGCTCCCGGCCGCTTGCTATCACCTGTATCCGCAGCTGACCAAGGCGGAGTTCACCGAACCCGCTGTTTTCGACCTCACCGGGCACTGCTATCGCCACGAGCGCACGTCCGAGGCTGGCAGGATGCGCTCCTTCCGGATGCATGAACTCATCCGGGTCGACAAGCCCGAGTCCGTACTCGGCTGGCGTGACGCCTGGATCGAGCGCGCGGCCGAGTGGCTGCGCACGCTGGGGCTGGCGGTCAACGTGGTGCCGGCCAACGATCCCTTCTTCGGCGCCGCGGGGCGCATGATGGGCACGATGCAGCGCGAAGAGCAGCTGAAATGGGAACTCGTCGTGGAGGTGGCGGACGGCCTCAGCCAGGCTGTGGTCTCGTGCAACTGCCACAAGGACCACTTCTCGGCCGAGTTCGAATTCCGGATGGCCGATGGCGAGGCGCACACTTCGTGTGTCGCCTTCGGGCTGGAGAGGATCGCGCTGGCGGTTCTCCACAAGCACGGTGCCGACAGTCGCCACTGGCCCGCGGAATTGACCCACCCTGTGGTCGCACATCCGGCCGGATAGCCCGCAAGACGTGGTCTCCACGCGGAAGCCCCTGGTGGAATCGGTGTCGAGCTCTCGTCCACCAGGGGAATCATCCACTGCCGGCGTGACCGTCACCCAGTGCACGTCCACAGCAGATTGACAGGAAGAGATTGATGCCGAGTTCGGTTCTGGCAGCGAATCCAGCGAGGAGAGAGCTGAGCGGCGCGGATCCCGCGCTTGGCGAAGACCGGGCGAGGAGCTTCGCCTTCATGCTCGGCAGCGCGCGTGAGGGAGGCGTCACCGAGTCGCTGGCGCGCCGTGCGGCCGAGGGCCTTCCTGCGGGGGCCGAGTGCAGTTGGCACCAGCTGAGCGGGCTTCGCTTTTCGGGAGAGTCCGCATCCGGAGCCGAGGGGGACGAAGAAGCTTGCCTCAAGGCGACGTTGGAGCATTCCGACATCGTGATTGTGTCCCCGCTCTACTGGTACAGCGTTTCCGCGCAGACCAAGCTGTACCTCGACCATTGGGCTACGTGGATGATGCGTCCGGATCTCCGCTTCCGGGATCGGATGCGCGGGAAGACGCTGTGGGCGGTCAGCACGTTCGCCCGCGGAGGGGCCCAGGACGCAGAACCTCTGGTGGGCATGCTGCAGCGCACCGCCCGCTATCTGGACATGACCTGGGGAGGCGCCCTCCTGCACCGGGCTCGCAGCAACGGCCACCTGGCCGACCCGGATGCCCGGCTTCATGCGGAGTCCTTCTTCGCCGCCGCACCCGAGTCGCCCTGACAGCGCGGATTAAGGCCGTTTCGCTCGTGGGGAACGAGCGAGGGCGACCGGCGTACGACCGGGCGTCCCACCGGCGCTGTCCGCCGTACCGGCGTGGGCCGGACGCGGAGAGCCACGCGAGACCGACCAACCCACTGCCACCGGCAACGCTGTTCCGCACGTGAGCGGACCAGCCTGCCCCGCTCCGTAGGAGCTCTGTCCTTCCCCCTCGTCCCAAGCCGAGGGTATCCACGGGGGCTACCGGCGCGCCTTGCGCCCATGCGGCTGCCCATCTCCCTCCGGAGTTCCTCCGCTGAGGTCGTTGCGCCTTCAGAGGCGCACCCGGAAGCCGCTGCCGACACCCGGCGGGAACCGCACGATGCCGCGATCCCCGCCCCCGCACTCGCGACGAAACACCCAGAGGTGAACCCCATGACCGCAATCCGCATTCTCGTGCTCGGTGGCAAGGCCGTCATCGTGCGCAAGGCCGCCGCTCTCGGCTACGAGGTGGTGCACGTCCAGAAGCCGTCCGCCTTCGACCCGGAGGTCGTGCCGCACTGCGCCCAGGTCCTGTTGGTGGACTACCAGGACGTGCCGACCGTCACCGCGCTCGTGCGCGCACTGCACGAACAGCGTCCCTTCGCCCGCGTATTCACCCAGACGGAGGCCGCACAGGTGGTGGCCGGCCACCTCACCGACACCCTCGGGCTGCCCGGCAACAACGCCCGCACGAACCGTCTCCTGCACGACAAGCCCGCGCTGCGCGCCCTGCTCAACACGCAGGGCATCGGACCGGTTCCCACCCTCACCGCACCCGGCCACGAGGAACTGCGTGGGTTCGTCAAGGAACATGGTGGGGCCGTGCTCAAGCCGACGATGGGTTCGGGCAGCCTCGGCGTTCGCAAGATCGAATCGGTCGCCGAAGTCGACGGGGCATGGGCCTGGCACGAGGAGTTCGGCGTCCGTGACTTCATGGTCGAACAGCTCCTGATCGGCCGGGAGCTGAGCGTGGAGAGCTTCTCGGTGGGAGGCCGTCACACGATCGTCGCGATCACCGGCAAGGACACCGGCGGGGGTGTGGTGGAGCTCGGCCACGTGGTGCCCGCGCCGATCACCGGGGAAGAGCAGGAGTCCGTACGAGAGCTCGTGACGTCCCTCCTGGACGCGGTCGGCCTCGTGGACGGCCCCTCCCACACCGAGGTGATCCTCACCGCCGACGGTCCCCGGGTGATCGAGTCGCACAGCCGCTGTGGCGGCGACAACATCAACGACCTGGTGCGACTCGTCCACGGCATCGACATGGAGGAGACCACCTACTTGCTGGCCGAGCGGGACGAGCCGCTTTCGGGTACCTATCCGGCCGAGGGTGCGGCAGCCATCCGGTTCCTCGTCGCCGAACCCGGTCGGGTCACCGCAGTGACCGGTGTCGACGACGCCAGGGCGGCCGAGGGCGTTTTCCAGATTTCTGTCCCGCTGGAGATCGGCGACACCGTGCACGAACTGCGCTGGTCGGAGGACCGCTGCGGCTACGTCATGGCGTATGCCGCGGACGCTTCGACCGCCGAGCGGCTTGCCGCTGTGGCGGCCGCCCACATCACGATCACCACCGAGCCGGTCGATCGAGCGGCGCAGGTCCGCTCGACGCTGGGCGACATTCTTGGCGAGGTCGACGAAGAGCTGAACCCGTTCGCCGGCACGGCCGCCCCGTGAGAACACCACGAACCTAAGAGCTCGTAACAGGATCATGAATGGGCCTTCTTCAGGCGTCGCCAACAGATGAGGCTGCAGACCAACGAGAGGAAGGAGTCCTGGAGTTCGGGGCATCGTTGCAGTGAACGGCGAGGTGTTTGCACTGGTGGAGCGGGGCGAACGTTTGCTCGACGATGTAGCGGAGCTTGCCGAGGCCCTTGATGTTCGGGGAGCCTTTGCGGGAGATCGCCGGCGGGATCCGGCGTTTGCGTAGTTCACGGCACGGCCTTCGAGTCGTACGCCTTGTCGCCGAGCACGGCATCGAGACGTCGGCGGGGATGGCCGGGGCGTCCGGCCGCGAGTGGGATACCGTCGACCAGCGCGAGGGTCTGGGTGATGTCGCTTACGTTGGCGGCGGTGGTGAGGGCGTGGAGCGGGGTGCCCTTGCCGTCGCAGATCAGGTGGTGCTTGCTGCCCGTTTTCCGCCAGCCGACCGGCGACGGACCGGTCGCCGCTCCACCTTTTCGCGCGGATGGGGGAGTCGTCCACGCACGATCGGGACCAGTCGAGTTCGCCGGCCACGTTCAGCTTCGCGAACAGGAGCTGGTGAAGTTGGTCAAAGACGCCCGCCTGTTGCCAGCGGCCCAGTCGTCGCCAACAGGTCTGACCGGAGCCGAACCCCAGCCAGGTGTCGGAATGGCGGAGAGTCACTCCACTATTCCTGAACCCCTGGGCAGTCGACCAGCGGCGTGGGAGCTCCAGCGGCCGCCGGTGGCGTTGCTCGGTGTGGCGGCCATGTGCGTCGGCTGACGGCCGGCCCTGCCTCGCCCCGGCCCGGTCGGGCCTGGCCGGGTCAGTTCAGGGTGTGAGAGCCGTCGGGGAGCCAGCCTTCGAGGAATCCGGCCAGGAGGGTGATCGCCCCCTGGGGGTTCACCTGTCTTCGGTGGCGCCGCAGGTCGTTCAGTATCCACAGGGTGTGCCTGTCTGCCTGGCTGCAGGCCGACTGGGCCTCCTGAGTGGTGATCCGCCAGATCAGGGCGTGGGTCTCCGTGACCCGTTCGTGCTGCCAGGTCTGGCCTGTCGCGGTGGTGTGAATGCCGCGGACTGCCATGAGGCGGGGGTGTAGATCCCGAAGGTCTGCGCGAGGTGTGTCCGGGCCAGGCGTTCGGGATCCCCGTCCGTCCCGACGTGGACGGGCGGGAGGGTCCATTCGCCGTAGCAGTTGCCGCACAGCAGCAGTCGCCGGTCGTCGTCGACGAGTAGCAGGAGTGCCCGCCGGTCCTGCTGGGCGTCAGGGATGTGCTGGATGGTCACCTCCCCACCATCCATCCCTGCTATTTAAACAGCAAGCTAGTGGGTGGGTGTGGCGTACGCGACGCGTGCCAGCGGATGGCGCCGCTGAGGACGCGCCGGGTGCAAGAGCAGAGGTGGTGCTGGGGTTTGCGGCACGGCTCCGGGTGCCGCCGAAATCGGACCGGCTTCAACGACGCGATCACGTAGGCCCTCGCACCGTATACAGCCAGCGCCTTCCAGACCGCGCGCCGGCACCGGGTCTTCGCCTCGATGGCCGAAGCCGCCCGGGGCATCTATCCGGAGAACCTGCGAGAGCTGACGCCCGGACTCGCGGTGAAATGGAGACGCTCCTCGTCGACGAGGGAATCCCGCTTATGTGGGTCCCGGGTCCGGGCACGGTTCAGGCTTTCCTGGACGCTGCCGACGCCGCTGCGCGCAGGCGGCTCATCGGGCAGCGCTGGAAGGGCATCACCAACTACTGCGAAGGCGTCCTCGACGCAGTCAAGCACCCCGACCTCCAGGCTGCGCGCAGCTTCGCCCTGGACGTCGTGAACGCGTTGAGGGATGGCCACACCAGCGCAGCCCAGGCCCTGGCGGCCAACCTGCTCGACTCCATCCTCCAGCGCGACCTCAGCCAGGCCCTGAGAGTCGAGCTCACGAGGAACAACTTCAAGAAGAACGGGGACAAGTTCAAGCTGGACGCCTACAAGTTCAGGACGGCCTGCACGTTCGCCCCTGTCTGGTACGCCCACGCCAAGTACTACCCGGCCAACGGAGACGCGAGGATCCCAGCGCCCATGGCGTCTCCAGGAACCAGTACTCCCGCATCAACACCGTCTACGCTCTGATGCTCGTCACATCGGTGCTCAAGCTCTTCGACACCGAGCTGCCTCGCTAAGGCGGAACCGCCGGCAACGGGCCAGCCGACGATTACGGTGGCTGCCAAGATCGCGGCCGCACAGCCCGGGGGCGGCTTTGGCGAGGCCAGGCGAGCCTGCCCGGCCCGCCCCCCGGGCGATCCTGCGATCAGGCTTGAACCCCACCGCGCGCGCCCGCCGGTGGCGGTGGCACCGGTGCGAACGGTCTGAGCCCCAAGACTTGCTGCTCACGCCTTGCCGCCTCCTCGATCAGTCCGGGATCCATCGGACGCGGTAGCGGGCCTGGAGTTCGTCAGCAGTCATACCCCGCCGCTGCGCGCGTTCCTGCTGCTCGGCAGCCTGCTGGGCGGCATCCGGCTCGACCCCATTGGGGGGGGAGAGAGGAATCGTCGAGGGCGAGCTCGGGTCCCTCCCAGGCTGTCTCGATCTCAAGGACCGGACCGAATGGGGCCGGCCCCAGGCCGGAGATACCGACAAGGTCGGGTGATCCGCTCGTAGCCATGAACGTTCCGGTTCGGCCATCGGGGAGAGTCAACCGGCCGGGCGAGGCGTCCCAGAGGTCGTCGTCGGTGTCTGTGTGCAGGCTCCCAGCCCAGGTGGTGTGCCGGTCGTAGGTGAAGCCAGGCAGGGTCTTGGGATCGAGCTTGAGCACCAGGGCGGCGACGACCGGTACGTCGCGTCCATCGGCGAGTGTCACCGTGCCCTCACCTACAAAGCGGGTCTTCCCGTCTTCCCACGGCATTGCGCCCCCTCTTGCGTTTACACGGACGGAGATCGTTCCGCATAAGCGTGAGGCAGACAACCTTCCTGGGGTGTGCAGGACCAGGCGCAGGGGGGCAAGCGCCGCTCACCACGTGCCCCCTCGTACGCACGTCGCTCTCATGCTCGTCATGATCGGCGCCCCGGACAGCACCTAGGCGCTGTCCGGGGCTCGCGCGAATCGCGTAGTGCTGGCGCAGCCGATGCTTCCTGCAGGGCGGCGGACTGCGCCGCTCGCAATAGGCGCGATCGAGGCGAATGGCGAACCGTGGCGATTGGGGATCCGAGAAACTCGTTTTCAATCTCTCGGGAGGGGCACCCTGACCTGGGATTTTGGTGTTCTAGACACATCCCACGAAGGCGGGGGCTTGTCGGAAACCTTGCCGGAAATCCCAGAGGGATCGCCCGACCTGTCTCGACAAACATGCTGGTCAGATGACGTGAGCACACCCAGGTGCAGATGCCCTCGCGGACACTTTCCCGGGCACACGCCTGGTAGCCGACTGACCGCTGACAGCCTAGCGGATCGTGCTGGGAGTGGTCGCACGGGTTGCCGCAGGCGCGGGCCTGAGGCGAGGGCATGGTCGTGACCTGGGGGTTCTGAACGTCTGAGGTCGTGGGCGCGGAGGCTGGCTGCGTGGTGGGGGTGTGAATGCGGTGACGGCCGCACCCTGGGGTGGGTGCGGCCGTCGTCGGGTCGAGGCGTGTATCAGGAGACGATCTGGCTGCACGGTGCTGGAACGCGGCGGACGGGGGCGGGCCGGGGCCCCGCCGCAAGGAGGAGTGCCGCAGCCGGACGGCTCTCACCCCCTCACCGGCCGCCGGATTACGGCGTTCGGGTCAAAGCCATGGATTTACGGTGCCATTGAGCATTCCGGGGCAGCTATACATGGGCATCCACAACATCGGCTGCATGGCTGTTCGTTCGATCGAGTCGGAGTGTCATGGCAACTCGGCGCAGGGTCCTGTCCGTCGTGTCGGCAATTGCGGCAGCGGCCGGCAGGAAGACCCACCTCGTGCCGTCCCCCGTACACCTGCCGCCCCCTCGACGCCGAGCGCACGGGACACCCGCCTCGCCGACATGCTTCCGCTGGTGGCCGGGGCGTGGGGGGAGCGGGGCGGCTCGCACGCTCCGCCGGAACGGCTCACGTGGCAGCGTGATCGGAGCGCGTCCCGTGACGAGCCGCTGAGCGTCGAGGTCACCGGGCCGGGCCGGCCCTGGTACGCGTCCTTCATGGTCCACAAGGCCCTGGACCAGGCCGGCGTCCCGAAGGAGGACACGGCGAACCAGGCGGTCCTGGCGTGCGGTACCGGCATCACCGAGCCCGGCTGCCGCATCACGCGCGGCGTCGGCGACGGCTGGCGCATCGAGACGTCGGCTCCCGCCCCGGAGAGCCACCCGTACCGTGTCCTGTACGTGCAGTGGCCGTCCGACGGACCGGGGCGGCCGGAGAAGTGGGCGTCATGGCAGCTCCCCACCCCCTGACCGGGATCGCCCCGGACCCCCGTGCGGCGGCCCGCTGGGCCCTGGGCAGGATGGCGTCGGCCGCCGCCGAGGACACCCGCTTCGCCGCGGTGGCCGAAGCCGTCCAGCACCGGGTCCCGCACGAGGTCTCCGGGCGCTACGGAGCAACCGGCGCAGCCCGCTTCGTGAGCGGCGAGCCGGAACCCGACGCGCGCGAGACTCTCGACGACGCCTCCACCGCGGAACTGCGCCGGGACGTCTCTGTCGGTACGGATCCGTGCCTCGCGCTCACCGATCCGGCCAGGCTCGTCGGCGCGGTGGCCACTGCCTCCGACGGACGGCTCACGTGGCACGAAGGCCGGCCTGCGGTCGACCTCGTGCTCACCCCCGACCCCGAATCGGCCGATCCGACCGACCCCTGGCTCCCGCCGGGGGCCTCCCGCCTGCCCGTCGCCGTCGACGTCCGTTCCGGCCTGCTCCTGCGCGCCGAGGCCTTCGACAGCCACGGCTGCTTCCGCAGTGGCACACTCCGCCTCGCCCGTACCTCCGCGGACACACACACGGACACGGACCCGGCAGCCCCCGCCCCGGACGGTACGGGCGCCGGCCCCGTACTCGCCCGGATGGCCACCAGCCTCCTCGACCCCGTACGGCTGCGCGCCGAGATCCACGCCGAACCCGGCCTCGACCCGCCCCTGCCGACGGCAGCGCTGCCCTCCCCGCGCCGCTGGACCGTCACCGTGCACAGCCCCAGTGGCACGCTGACCGTCGAGATCAGCGGCGCCTACCGCAGCGACCGAGCGGCCCCGGCCGCCGCCAGGCTCGCCGAACTCCTCACGCCGGCCCGCATCGTGTCCCACCTGGCCGACGCCACCCTGACCGGCCCCCACTCCCTCCGCGCCACCGTCCGCCCCCTGCGCACCTTCCCCCTCAGCGCCTGGGCCCCCGAGGAAGACCTCGTCTGCGACTTCACCGTGGACCCGGCCACCGGCATCCTCCTCCACGCCAGAACCACCGACACGGCCTCCCGCGTCCTCTTCCGCTGCGAAGTCCGAACGTTCCACCCCGGGTGAGGGGACACGGCCATGGATGCCGCCGTTCATAGCGGCAGAGCTCGCGAAGCGGCAGCCCTGCGGCGAAGGCATCGCGCTTCCGGGAGTGCCGTGACCAGGTTTCCCGGAAACGCAAGGGGCCGAGAGTCCGGGCTTCACGAACAATCCAGGCATCGTCGTCGAGAAGCCGTGGTCATCTACAACAGGACGTGTCCGTGACGTACAACCTCCTCACCATCGACGCCGTCAGCCCCGAGGCCATGGCCCTCGCGCTGGCCGGATGCCTCGGCATCGCGGTCGGTGACGTGGACGTGGCCGATGCCGACGGCGACGTCGACCCCGGCCTCCGGAACTGGGACGCGCCCGTCTCCTGCGCCTACCGGGCGGTCCGCGGTGACGTGGCCCGGTCGCTGGACGTGTACGCCCAGGAGGGATCCGCCGGCCGGCCGGCCGAGGCCGACGTCGCCTCGGGGTTCGCGAAGGCCGTGATGACGACCGTCCTGTTTCCCGCCGGGGAGGCACCGCCGAGTGCCTACTGGGCCGTGACGCCGGAAGGGCTCCTCACCCGGGCCCGGCTCGAACTCTCCGACGACGAGCCGCCCTTGTACGAGGTCACCGCCGTCGAGGCCCCAGTACCGCAGCTGCCGCGGGCGACCGTGACGGGATTCGCCGAAATCGTGCGGGAACAGAGGCCGGACACGCCTGTGGCCCGGGCGTTCGCGGCATCGGCGGAAAGGATGGGGCAGGCCGCCGGCAGCCCCGTCCGGACCGCGGAGGGCAGCCTGGTGGTGTGGGAGAGGGTCATCACGCAAATGGAATCCGCGTGGGCGCCATCGGGGTGGTATCCGGCAGACCTCTACCGGGAGCGGCTGGAGGCCCGCGACGAGCTGGCCGGGATCGGTGACCGCCTGCCCCGCGAGGTCACCGAGCTGCTCGCCGAGGCCTTGGAGCAGCTGGACAGACGGTTCGCCGCCGCGACAGAGGACGACCCGTCAGGGAGCCTCCGCAGAGAACTGTCGGGAGCCTCTGCAGAGCGGGCCCCGGCCGGCTGGTGGTGGCACCGCCGCCCGAATCCCGCACCGTGGGAACAGGCCTGACTGCGTGTCGACAGCACCATCACAGGCCTGCTGCACGATGAGAGTCGCGTATGGCTTCTCGCGGGCGTCAGGCCGTCGCTCTGAGGTAGACGCGGCTGCTCCGTTCGTCGATCTGCGCCACCGCGACCTTGAGCCAGTTCAGGTCGCCCTTGCAGGGTGCGCACACCTGCCCCTCCCTGACCTTGGGAAGCGAATCCGGTTCCGGCAGCCCCAGCTGTGCGAACGGCGTGGCCGGTGTTGCCTCGGCGGCGAAGGGTTGCTCGCGCAGTTTGAGGGGCTGCTCCGGCTTCAGCTGGGTGAGGAAGGAGTCCACGGCTTCCGCGGGCAGGACGAAGGACAGGATCAGCCCGTCGTCCTGGAATCCCCTGCGGTGCGCCGCGACGGCACCGGTCGCCGTCGAGGGGATCTCCACGCGCAGGGTCCGGGCGACAGACTCGGTGGTGGCCCCCTCGACCCAGTCGGACGGGCCCGGGGCTGCCGCGCGGCCGCCCTCCCCGCCGCCACCGCCGGAGCAGCCGGCGGCGAGCGCAGCGAGCACTATCGCCGCCACGGCGAGCACCGGGGAGCGCCCCGGAGGGTGCGCGGGGATCATCAGGCCGCCTCGTTGCGGCCGATGTCCGTGCGGGTGCCGTCCCGCCCGGTGTCCTCGGGCGCCAGCCAGGAACCTCCTGCCGAGAGGTTGTGCTGCTGTACCGAGCTGCTTCCGCGCATGTCGAACTCCCTGGCCAGTCCTGTCGTGTGCATGCGGGCCATGTCGGCATCGGTGACGGTAGTCGGCCCGATCGGTGCGTTTCTCACAGCTTGATCCTGCCCGAGGCGGGCGGTCCGTGCGGGCTTGCTCGGATCGGGCGGGCTCACGTGCACATGGACGCCCGCAGGTCCGGCGTGTGTCGAGGCCGGCCCGCTGTGGGGAGACGCAGACCTGAAGGTCGGCTCGTAGGCGGATCGCGGAGCAGATCGGCCTTCAGCGCCAGGCGCGAAGTCGAACTTCCGGCACCGGCTCGCCCGCGACAGACCGCGGTACGCAAGCGGCTCGGGCAAGGCATATCACCCCGAGCCGAGCCGAGCCGAGCCGGCCCGGCCACGTTCAGTGGCGCATGGAAGCAGCTCAGCCGCCCGCGGCCGCCCGCCGGACGGGCACGCACGGTAGGGAGGGGTGTGCCGAGCCGGGTGACGGGCTTCGCGTCGGTGTCGGGGCGGTCAGGCGCGGATGGCCGGGAAGAGGGTGTCCTTGACCTCCTGCCAGCGTTCCACGATGTCGGTGCGGTGGTGCAGGGCGTCCGAGATGTGCTGGACGCCGAAGAAGGCGGCCACGACCACCCGTGCGACCACCTCGGGGGTGCAGCCCGGGCGCAGTTGACCCGCCTCTGCCGTGGCAGACGACGATGTCGGGTCGGTGCTCGGACAGGAGCCCGCGCGCGGCGACCGGGCCGCTGCACGACCAGACCGGGCCGACCGAGGGGATGTTCTGGAGCAGGTTGAACACGCCGCAGCGGAGCAGTTCGCTCTCCAGGACGACCAGTACGGAGGACCGGGCGAGGGGGTTGGCCCCCGCCTGGCTCACATGGACCTGTATCTCGCCCATGGTCAGACCTTGCCGTGGATGAGGGTCCAGGTCAGTTCGGCGATGCGCTCTGCGCTCATGCCGCTCGTCCCCGTCTTCGCGGTGGTGTCGTGTGCCGTCGTGTCGAGTTCGCCGCGGGTCCAGCGGCCGATGACCGAGAGGACCGCGCCGCTGAGGAAGTGGGCGTGCACCAGGGTGGCCGTCTCGTCGAAGCTGCCCGGCGCCGCCTCGGTGAGCAGCTGCTCGAACCACGCCTGGGCGAGGAGCCGTTCGAGGCGGCCGGCAAAGCGGGAGCTGCCGTCCTCGCCGAGCATCTGGCGGTAGACGGCCCGGTGCCGGTCGACGTGGGCGAACAGCTTGACGAGGTGGACCGGGGTCTCCTCGGACAGGGTGTGCGCGTCGGCCAGCAGGCGGCAGGCGCTCGCCGCGTCGACGATGCCCTCCATGGTGCTCTCCGTGGCGTCGAGCAGCAGGTCCTCGCGGTCCTTGTAGTGCAGGTAGACCGTTGCCCGGTTCACCTCCGCCCGCTCCGCGATGTCACTCATGGTGATGCCGTCCAGGTCCTTCTCCATCGAGAGTTCCAGGACGGCCGCCCGCAGGAGGGCCCTGGTCCGTCTGGCGCGAGGGTCGCGCGAGGCGCCTCTGGTGTTCGAGATGTTCGGCATGGGGCCAGTTTCCATCGCCGGGGCGAGTAAAGCAACACCTGTCAGTTAAGCGACACATGTCGTACAGTCGGCCCGCAAGGTGCCCAGTGACTAGGAACGAGGAAACGATGAGCACGACATCCGAGGCGTACATCGTCGAAGCGGTGCGTACGCCGGTCGGCCGCCGGAACGGTTCGCTGGCCGGCGTCCACTCCGCCGACCTGGGGGCCCACGTGCTGGGCGCCCTGATGGACCGGACCGGCATCGATCCCGCCGCCGTCGACGACGTGGTCTTCGGCTGCCTGGACCAACTGGGTTCGCAGTCGGGCGACATAGCGCGCACGAGTTGGCTGGCGGCCGGCCTGCCCGAGTCCGTCCCCGGTGTGACCATCGACCGCCAGTGCGGCTCCTCGCAGCAGGCCGTGCACTTCGCCGCGCAGGCCGTGATGAGCGGTCTCTCCGGCCTCGTGGTGGCGGGCGGGGTGCAGAACATGTCGCAGATCCCCCTGACCGCCGCCGCCCTCGTGGGCCCCCAGTTCGGCCACGCCGATCCCTACTCGGGCTCCCGCGGCTGGCGCAAGCGGTACGGCGACCGGACGGTGAGCCAGTTCCACGCGGCCGAGATGATGGCCCGTCACTGGGACATCACCCGGGAGGAGATGGAGGGGTTCGCGCTGCGCAGCCACCAGCGGGCCGCGCGCGCGGTCGACTCCGGATGGTTCGAGCGCGAGATCGCACCGTACGACGACGGCGAGACCGCCCTTGCCGTCGACGAGGGGCCGCGCCGCGACACCACCCTCGCCTCCATGGCCGGGCTGAAGGCGCTGGCTCCCGGCGGCCGGCTGACGGCCGCGACCTCCTCACAGATATCCGACGGCGCAGCCGCCCTGCTGATCGCCTCGGAGCAGGCCGTACGTGAGCACGGCCTCACCCCCCGCGCCCGCATACGCCGGATGACCGTGGTGGGCGACGACCCGATCATGATGCTCAGCGCCCCCATCCCGGGGACCCGCAAGGCGCTGAAGGACGCCGGCCTGACCGAGGGCGACATCGACGCGGTGGAGATCAACGAGGCGTTCGCCCCCGTCGTCCTCGCGTGGCAGCGGGAGATCGCCATCGACCCGCAGCGGGTCAATCCGGTCGGCGGAGCCATCGCCCTCGGCCATCCCCTCGGTGCGACCGGGGCCCGCCTGATGACGACGATGCTCCACCACCTGGAGCGCACCGGCGGCCGTTATGGACTGCAGACGATGTGCGAGGGGGGCGGTCAGGCCAACGTCACCATTATCGAGCGCCTCTGAGGCGGCAACGACGGGCGCGAGGTCCGGGCCGGGTCACCCGGCCCGGACCTCGCGCCCGTCGTTGCTGTGTGCGGAGTCCGGTCCGCTCAGGGCTCGTACGTGGGGGTCATGGCCGCTGCCATGCGCAGGTGCGGGGCGGCCTCGGCGCCCAGGCCCTGCCGCTCCAGTACGCGTCCCAGCATCAGCCGGACATACGAGTCGTCCGGAGTCTCGGCGGCCAGGGACTCCAGGGCGGTGCGGGCGCGGCCCAGCTGGGCCGAGTGGAAGTAGGCGCGGGCGGCCAGCAGGCGGACGTTCCGGTCGTTCTCGTGCGCCTGCGCCAGGGGTCCCAGCAGGGTGAGGCACCCGAGGGGGTCACCGAGGTCGAGGAGGGCCTCGCAGTGGCGGAAGCGCTCGACCTCCTCGGGGAGTTCACGTACGGATGCGCCCGACGCGCCCTGCAGCAGACCGGTGATGACCTCGGGGGCGTGGGCGCCGGCCAGGGCCTCGCCGTTCACGACCAGGGTCGGGGAGGTCTTCACCCCGATCGCCTTTCCGCGCAGCAGCAGTTCGCGCACCGGGGTCTCGCCGCCCCCGGAGGCCAGCAGCGCCGGCCCCTCGGGGAAGCCGGCCCGTGCGGAGATGTCGGCGAGGGTCTCCGTCAGGGCAAGGTCACGGCCGTCGACGAAGTGGGCCCGCAGAACCTCCTCCACCACCGCGTCCTGGAGAGCGGAGCCTCCCTTCTCGTGGGCGAGGGCGATCAGCCGGTGGGCGTCATGGGGGTTGGCGCGCCAGGCGGCGCCCCAGCGCGGCCCCAGCCCTTCGGCGGCCGCGATCTCCGAGACGCGCACCCGGTTCTCGGTGGGCGACATTCCGGGTGCGCACTGCTGGAGGGCCGAGTCCACCACCGGGTCCTTGAGGACCTCGGCCATGGGGAGGGACTCGGCCGGAGCCATGGGGTCGATCCGGAACGGCCGCCAGACCACCTCCACCGGCTCGCCGTCCCAGTCCGCCAGGGCCGTCTCCAGCCGCCGCTTGCCGATGTAGGCCCAGGCGCAGACCACGTCTGCCCAGATCTCGATTCGCATGCCTGGAGGTTAATGAACAGATGTTGTCTAAGCAACACTCGTCGCGCAGTGGTCCGGACCCGGACCCGGTGCCGTCACCGCTCCGCGACGGCCTCCAGCGGGCCGAGGGCTGATGCGTGGCGGGCCCGGCGGGGCCGCGTACTTGTGAAAGCCGCCCGGGCGCGGGCGGCCCCCTGCATAGGCTGACCAAGGGTCAGTCCGGATCCGAACAGGGGTCCATGGAGCGAGGAGAACACTGATGGTCGGGTCGCGTGTCCTTTCCTTCGGGCACTATCAGCCGTCAAGGGTCATGACCAACGCCGATCTGGAGCAGATGGTCGAGACCAGCGACGAGTGGATTCAGAGCCGGGTCGGGATCAAGACGCGTCGGGTGGCGGCCGAGGACGAGTCCGTTTCGGACATGGCCACGAAGGCCGCCGAGCACGCTCTGGCCAACGCCGGGCTCACCGGGGCGGACATCGATTTCGTCATCGTGGCCACCTGCACGGCCCAGGACCGTTCGCCCAACATGGCGGCCCGGGTCGCCGCCGCGGTCGGGGCGCAGGCTCCCGCCGCCATCGACGTGAACACCGCCTGCTCCGGATTCCCGCACGCCATGGCACTGGCCGACCAGAGCATCAGGACGGGTTCCGCCACGAAGGCCCTGGTCATCGGCGTGGAGAAGCTCACCGACTTCGCCGACTGGACCGACCGCACCACCTGCGTGCTCATCGGCGACGGTGCGGGCGCGGCCGTCGTGGCCGCCTCCGAGGAGCCGGAGATCAGCCCGGTCGTGTGGGGGTCCGTTCCCGGGATGGGCGGGGCCGTGCGGATCGAGGCGCCGTCCCACACCTTCGCCCAGGAGGGGCAGTCGGTCTACCGCTGGGCCACCACGGCCCTGCCGAAAGTGGCGCTCGAGGTCTGCGAGCGGGCCGGGGTGAAGCCCGAGGAACTGGGCGGCGTCGTCCTGCACCAGGCCAACCTGCGGATCATCGAGCCCCTCGCGCGCAAGATCGGTGCGGTCAACGCCGTCATAGCCAAGGACGTCGTCGACTCGGGCAACACCTCGGCGGCGAGCATCCCGCTCGCGCTGTCCAAGCTCATCGAGCGGGGTGAGATCCGCAAGGGCTCGCCCGTCCTGCTCTTCGCGTTCGGCGGGGGCCTGTCCTACGCCGGCCAGATCATCAACTGCCCGTGACCGGGGGCCAGGGACCGATGACGACGACATCCTCCGCCGTGCCGTGGTGGCCGCAGCTCCGGCTGCGGGAGCCGGCGGTCGCGCCCCGGGCGCGGCTGCTGGTCTTCCCGCATTCCGGGGCCGGCCCCAACACCCTGTTCCCCGTGGTCGGGTCGCTGCCCGAGCACGTGGAGGTGCTCGGGCTGTCCCTGCCGGGGCGGGAGCGCCGCTTCGGCGAGCCGCCCGGCTGCCGGCTCGGCCAGGTCCTGGACTCCGTCTCCGACGAGGTGCTCGGCCGTGCCCCGCTGCCCACGGTGGTCTTCGGGCACAGCCTCGGCGCGCTCCTCGCCGTGCGGGCCGCGCGCCTGCTCGGCCCGCACTGCCGGGCGGCCGTCGTCAGTGGGCAGGTACCCGGCCGGACCCCGCGCCGGGCCCATGGGACCACCACCGAGGAGGACGCCGTCCAGCTGCTGCGCGACGGCGGGGGCACGCCGGAGTGGGTGCTGCACGATCCGGACATGCTGGCCCACGTGACGCGCGTCCTGCGGGCCGACATCGAGCTCGGCCGGGAGGCCGCCGTGGGGTTCGAGGACGTACGGCTCGACGTGCCCCTGCACGCGCTGGGCGGCACGGCCGATCCGCTGGTCCCGCACGAGCCGCTCGACGGCTGGGCCGCTCATACGTCGGGCAGCTGCTCGGTGCGCCGTTTCGACGGCGACCACTTCTTCCTGCTGGCCGACGAGCACCGCCCCACGGTCGTGGACGTCCTGCGCCGGGCGCTCGCGGAGAGCTGACCGGACGCGGGGCGCCCGGGGCGCCTGCGCGCGCCCGGCGGCGCAGGCGCGCACACGAAAGGGCCGGAGCCACGCCGCGCGTGACTCCGGCCCGGAGCCCGTCCCCACCCGGCCCGCCCTCACGGCCGGATGATACGGACCTGGTAACTGCCGTTGCGCAGTTCACCCACCACGGACACGCTGATGCCCGCCTTCTCGTCGGTGAACGTCTCGCCCGGCCGGAACGGCGCGTCCGAGAGCTCCGCGTGCACGTTGGGCCGCCGGGTGCAGCCGCCGCTCGCGGTCGCGCTGTCCGACACGGATATCGGGCCGTGTCCGGTGTCCACGTCGGAGTCCACCTTGTAGATGAGGACGCCGGGCTTGCAGACGGCCTCGTCGTTCCCGGCCCGGGTCCGTACCTCCACCGCGTACCCGACGCTCTCCGACAGCGGTACGAAGGCCAGCTTGGTGCCGCCCCGTATCCCCAGCGGGGCCAGGGTGTGGTCGCTGGTCCCCGGCTTGGACGCGCAGCTGATCTGCGTGCTGTCCAGCCAGCCCAGCTTCCACTTGTGCCAGCCCATGAGGTCGTTGTTGGCACCCCAGTCCTCGCTCATGATGTCCCAGTGCCCGACCGTGCTCCCGCCGTCGGAGGTGTAGAGGTCCGGCAGTCCGAAGACGTGCCCGTTCTCGTGGGGGAGCACCCGGTAGCCGGTCTCCCGGTAGGTGCCGGAGCCGTCGTCCTGACGGCTGTAGACGAAGGACGTGTTGGCCAGCGGCACCCCGTCGGCGACCGGCGCCTCGCCGTTGCCCGAGAAGGTCACCGACAGGACGGTGTCCAGGGCGGACGGCCCGGCGTTCGGCGTGACCAGGATGTTGATCAGGTCGTACCGGCTGAAGTCCACCTCGGGGTCGGCGGCCTTCGCTATGTGCTCGACGAGCTGCCGGTAGCCCGGCTCGTACGCGGACCCGCGCTCGATCCCGTACGCCGCGAAGGGCATCGGCATCCGCAGCCAGCCGCTTATCGGTGCCTCGGCCCGGTAGGCCAGCCGGCCGTAGGAGCTGGTGCGGAACCAGTCGGCCGTCTGGGGGAAGAACTCGGCCATCCGGTCGGCGGCCGTGCCCTCGCCCTTGGCGTCGGGGAAATCGATCATCAGGTTCAGGGCCCGGATCTCGCCGGTCGAGCGGGAGTACCCGGGCGGCGTCGGCATGCCCTCGGACATCTGCACCCCCATGGTGCCCGCGATCCGGCAGGGCGCGAGAGCCGATTCGACGGTCGTGGCCACCGCTCCGGCCGCCGGGTTGCCGCGCCCGGATATGCCCGTGCTCGCGGTCGTCGTGACGCCGAGGGCCAGCGCGGTCAGGCCGATGTACGCGCTGGTGCGGCGTGGTGTGCGTATCCGGTGGCGGGTCTGCGGCATGGAGATCGCCTTCGGGTCCGCGGCAGCCGGCCCTACCCGGTCTGCGCTCTGTCCGATCACACTCCGCCGGGCGCGCCGCGCCCGCGCGTCGAGAGAGGCCGAACGTGGACCGGCTTGTGGCTCAGGTCACACGGGCGAGTGAAATAACCGGGGACCGGATCCCCGTTTGCATGTGAGTCCCGCTAAGCGGGGAGCGGCTCCCCGTTTGGGCGGGCGGTCGCGCCGTCCGCACCACGAGCCCGCGAGTCCGCGCCAGGGAGGCCCCGGAATGAAGCGCCCCACCAGCACCGCCACGGCGGCCCGCCCCGCAGTCGAGCCGGACGCGGACCCGGCACGGGCCAGGGCTCAGGCGCAGCCGCAGGTCCAGGCGCCGGCCCGGGCGCCCGTGCAGGCATCACCGGCGCCGACGCCGGCCCGACTGCCCGCGGCCGACGTCCCGCGCCCGCGCGCCGACGCCGTACGCAACCGGGAGCGGATCCTGACGGCGGCCCGCGAGGCCTTCGTCGAGTTCGGCTCCGCGGCCCCCTTCGACGAGGTCGCCCGCCGGGCCGGCATCGGCAATGCCACGCTCTACCGGCACTTCCCCGACCGCCCCACCCTCGTCCACCACGTCGTGCTGTTCACGATGGCCCGCGTGACGGCCTCGGCCGAGGCCTCCCTCGCCGAGGAACCCGACGCCTTCGCCGCCCTGTGCCGGTTCACGCACGAGGCCGCGGACGAGCGGATCGGCGCCCTGTGCCCGATGCTCTCCGACGGCTTCGACGGCGAACACCCCGAACTGCTCGCGGCGGGTACCGCCTTGGAGGCGGCCGTCGTGACCCTGCTGGCCACCGGCCAGGACGCCGGACTGGTCCGCGCGGACATCGGCGTCGGCGATCTGATGGTCGCCCTGTCCCAGCTCAGCCGCCCCCTCCCCGGCACCGCGTGCCTCGACACCGACCGCTTCGCCCACCGTCATCTCCAGCTCTTCCTCGACGGATTGAGGGCCCCGGCCCGCTCCGAGCTCCCGGGTTCGGCGGCCACCCTGGACGACCTGCGGCAGAAAACCATGTGACCCGCACAAAGCTCTACAACTAGCCTCTTTCAGTCATTCCGCACAGTGAAGTGGGTACCCCCATGCCAAAAACAGCCGCGAGCCTCGCGCCGGCTGCCGACCCCAGCCGCTGGAAGGCACTCGTCTTCATAGCCCTGGCCCAGCTGATGGTCGTCCTCGACGCGACCATCGTGAACATCGCCCTCCCCTCCGCCCAGACCGATCTCGGCATCTCGGACGGAAACCGCCAGTGGGTCATCACCGCGTACGCGCTGGCCTTCGGCGGACTGCTCCTCTTCGGCGGCCGCATCGCCGACAAGTGGGGCCGTAAGAACGCCTTCGTCGTCGGCCTCATCGGCTTCGCCCTGGCCTCCGCGCTCGGCGGTGCCGCGAACGGCGAGGCCATGATGCTCGGCGCCCGCGCCCTCCAGGGTGCGTTCGGCGCACTGCTCGCCCCGGCGGCCCTGTCGCTGCTCGCGGTCATGTTCACCGACGCCAAGGAGCGCGCCAAGGCCTTCGGCATCTACGGCGCGATCGCGGGCGGCGGCGGCGCCGTCGGCCTGATCCTCGGCGGGTTCCTGACCGAGTACCTCAACTGGCGCTGGACCTTCTTCGTCAACATCCCCTTCGCGATCGTCGCGGCCGTGGGCGCCTGGATGGTCATCCGCGAGCACGCCGGGTCCCGCAACCGCGCGCCGCTCGACATCCCGGGCGTGATCCTGTCCACCACCGGTCTTGTCGCCCTCGTGTACGGCTTCACCCGCGCCGAGTCGGCCGGCTGGTCGGACGCCCTGACGGTCACCATGTTCGTCGCCTCGGCGCTGCTGCTGGCCTCCTTCGTCCTCGTCGAGTCCCGGGTGAAGTCCCCGCTGCTGCCGCTGCGCGTCCTGCTGGAGCGCAACCGCGGCGGTGTCTACCTCTCGCTCGGCCTCGCCGTCATCTCGATGTTCGGCCTGTTCCTCTTCCTCACCTACTACCTGCAGATCGTGAAGGGCTTCTCGCCCGTCAAGACCGGCTTCGCCTTCCTGCCGATGATCGCGGGCATGATCACGGGCTCCACCCAGATCGGCGCCCGTCTGATGACCCGGGTTCCGCCGCGCCTGCTCATGGGTCCGGGCTTCCTGGTCGCCGCCCTCGGCATGCTGCTGCTGACCCAGCTGGAGGTCGGGTCCTCTTACCCGGCGCTGATCCTGCCGGCGCAGCTGCTGCTCGGCCTCGGCATGGGCACGGCGTTCATGCCGGCGATGTCCCTGGCCACGCACGGGGTGAACCCGGCCGACGCCGGTGTCGCCTCCGCCATGGTCAACACCTCGCAGCAGGTCGGCGGCGCCATCGGCACCGCGCTGCTGAACACCATCGCCGCCTCGGCGACCACCGCCTACCTGACCGACCACGCGGCCGAGGCCGCGGCGGGCGGTCCGGCCGGGCAGCTGATCCAGGCGCAGGCCATGGTCGAGGGCTACGCCTCCGCCATCTGGTGGGCGGTCGGCATCCTGGTCGCCAGCTCGGCCATCGCCCTGGCGCTGATCAACACCGGCCGTCCGGGTGCGGGCGGCCCGGTGGCCTCCGGCTCCGTCGAGGACGCCGGGCTGAAGGTTCCGGTGATCGCCCACTGATCCGGGCCGAGGGCCCCGGGGAATGACTGATGACCCCGTCTCGTTCAAATTTGAACGAGACGGGGTTAGTCTGTTTCAGTACGCATTTCAACTAGGCGGAGGAGCGTCGTCGTGACCCGCATACCGGCCCTGTACCTGAGCCACGGCGCACCACCGCTGGCCGACGACCCGATCTGGCCCGGCGAGCTCGCCGCCTGGTCCGCGGACCTGCCCCGCCCCCGGGCGATCCTGATGGTCTCCGCCCACTGGGAGGAGGCCCCGCTCGCCCTCGGCGCCACGGAGCGCGTCCCGCTCGTGTACGACTTCTGGGGCTTCCCCGAGCACTACTACGGGGTCCGCTACGACGCCCCCGGCGCCCCGGACCTGGCCGCCTCGGTCCGCAAGCTGCTGCAGGCCCCGGGCATCCCCGTGCAGGACGTCCCGGACCGCGGCCTGGACCACGGGGCGTACGTCCCCCTGGTGGAGATGTACCCGGAGGCCGACATCCCGGTCCTCCAGATCTCCCTGCCCACCCTGGACCCGGCCCGGCTGATGGACATCGGCCGCAAGCTGGCCCCGCTGCGGGACGAGGGCGTACTGATCGTCGGCAGCGGCTTCTTCACGCACAACCTGGCGGCGCTGCGCCACACGGGCCCGGGCGTCCCGGGCTGGTCGGCGGAGTTCGACGCGTGGGGCCGTGAGGCCCTGGCCGCGTCCGACGTGGACGCCCTGCTGGACTTCGAGCACAAGTCCCCGGCGGGCCGCCTGGCCCACCCCCGCACGGAACACTTCGCCCCGCTGTTCGTCACCCTCGGCGCGGCCGAATCCGACCTGGCCTCGGCCCGCACCCCGGTGGACGGCTTCTGGATGGGCCTCTCGAAGCGCTCCCTCCAGTTCGGCTAGCCGGCCAGGCCCTCCCGCCCGGCGTACGCGCGCCGTTTGCGGTCGCGGTCCCGGTCGATGCCGTCCTTGCCGGGTGACACCACTTCCGCGATCAGTTCCACGCCGGAGGCGTCGATCCCGAGGCCGTCCTCGGCCGCGTGCTCTTCGGCGTCCTTCAGAGCGATGAACACGTCCCGGACGGGTGGTGGTCCAGCCGCTTCTCGTACCAGCGGACGTCCCAGTACCGGTCGAACTTCCAGCCCGCCTCCGTGAACTCTCCGATCCGGCGGAAGCCGAAGCGCTCGTGCAGGCGCACCGAGGCCTCGTTCGGCAGGGCGATCCCGGCGAACACGCGGCGCACGGGCTCCTCGGCCAGGGCCGCGAAGAGCGCCTCGTAGAGGAGGGTGCCGATGCCCCGGCCGACCGCGTGCGGGGCGAGGTAGACGCTCGCCTCCACCGAGGTGGCGTAGGCCGGTTTGGGGCGGAATGCGCTACTCGTGGCGTATCCGGCCATTCGATCGCCTGTCCAAGCAACCAGAAGCCGGTGGGGCCCGTCTTCAGGGTGGGAGTGCAGCCAAGGGCGACGCTGTTCCGGAGTGAAGACGGCCGTGTCGAACGTGACGGCGGTCTCACGGACGTAGTGGTTGTAGAGGTCCGTGAGGGGTGCCAGATCGGCCTCCGTTCCGGGCCTGACCTGCACCTCTTCGAGATCTTGCAGCATTTGCTCCCCTCTCGTGGCGGGGCAGGATACTGCAAGATCTCGAAAAAGAGGGAGCAGCGTGGGAATTCTGTCCCGATTCCAGTCGTTGTTTCCTTCGGAAGCGGGCACTCGGGAGAGTGTCCGTGACGTTCCGGACCGGTTGGCAGCCGTCCCCCGTGGCGTCCACCAGCCGCACCGCGACCGAACACTTCGCAAGGGAGCACGCATGGCAACCCGCGCCGTCGCCCGTCGTCAGTCCACGAGCAGCGCCCGCGCTGTGGGCGGGGAGATCGCAGACCGCGACCTGGTCGGCATGTACCTGGACGAGATCGCGCGCACCCCGCTGCTCGATGCCGCCAAGGAAGTGGAGCTGTCCCAGATCATCGAGGCGGGCGTCTATGCCCAGCAGATCCTCGACGGGGCGATAGAGCGGGACGGGGAGACCCCGGCCCGCGAAGAGCTGGAAGTGCTGGCCGCCGAGGGCGAGCACGCCAAGGAAGTCTTCATCCGGTCCAATCTCCGCCTCGTCGTGGCCGTCGCCCGGCGCTATCCGCGCAGCGGCCTGCCCCTCCTCGACCTGATCCAGGAGGGCAACGCGGGCCTGGTCCGCGCGGTCGAGAAGTTCGACTACGCCAAGGGCTTCAAGTTCTCCACGTACGCCACGTGGTGGATCCGCCAGGCGATCACCCGGTCCATCGCGGACCAGTCCCGCACTATCCGCCTCCCCGTTCACCTGGTCGAGGAGCTCGGCCGGATCCGCCGCGTCCAGCGCGAGTTCAACCGGGAGAACGGCCGCGATCCGGAGCACGCCGAGATCGCCGCCGAGCTGGACACGACGGAGAAGCGCGTGGGAGACGTACTGGACTGGGCGCGCGACCCGGTCAGCCTGAACATGGCGGTCGACGACGACGGCGACACCCAGTTCGGTGACCTCCTGGAGGACACCTCTGCGATCTCGCCCGAGCAGTCCGTGCTCTCGCTGCTGCGCAGCGAGGAGCTGGAGGACCTGCTGGGCAAGCTCGACCAGCGCACCGCGTCGATCATCAAGATGCGGTACGGCATCGACGACGGCCGGGAGCGGACCCTGACGGAGGTCGGCAAGCAGCACGGCCTCACCCGGGAGCGGATCCGCCAGATCGAGAAGCACGCGCTGCTGGAGCTGAAGAAGATGGCGCGCGACACCGGCTTCGACGCGGTGGCCTGAGAGCCTCCGCCCCCATACGAGCCCCGGTGCCTATCCCCCCCCAGGCGCCGGGGCTCTCTCCTGCCCCGGCCCGGGGCGACCCCGCCCGACCACGCCCGACCGCCCGACCGGAATGGCCCGGTCGTCCGTGCCCCGTCAGGCAGGTCCCGCCACCGCCCCGGCGAGCCGGGCGGCCAGCGCCCCGGCCGCCGCCCGCAGCTCCGCCGGCTCCCGCACGGTGAACGGCAGCCCCGTCAGGGCGAGCCGCGCCGCCATCCACTCCGGTGCGTCCGAGCTCTCGAAGCGCACCGAGGTCTCCTCCCCGTCGCCCGGCAGGGCCGCGGCCCGCAGCCAGGCCGGCAGCTCCTCCGGGCCCGCCGCGAAGCCGACCTCCACCCGGTAGGGCTGCTTCTCCCCGCCCCGCAGCCCCCGCCGCACGAACTCCTCCGCCTCCATCGGCAGCTCCCGCCGTGTGAACCGGGCTCCCGTGGCGAACGCCTCGTCGACCCGGTCCACCCGGAAGGTCCGCCAGTCCTCCCGCTCCAGGTCGTAGGCGACCAGGTACCACCGGCTCCCCGTGCTCACCAGCCGGTAAGGCTCCACCAGCCGCCGCGTCTCGGCCCCGTTCCCCGCCCGGTAGGCGAACCGCAGCCGCTCCGGCCCGGCCACCGCCCCGGCCATCACCGTCAGCGTCCGCGGGTCCACGCTCGCCCCGTCCCCCCGCGTCAGCGCGATCGTGGCCGACTGCAGCGCGCTCACCCGGTGCCGCAGCCGCGAGGGCAGGACCTGCTCCAGCTTCGCCAGGGCCCGTACGGAGGCCTCCTCGACCCCCTCGATCGCGTGCCCGGCCCCCGCCCGCAGCCCCACCGCGATCGCCACGGCCTCCTCGTCGTCGAGGAGCAGCGGCGGCATCGCCGCCCCCGCCACCAGCCGGTACCCGCCCTCGGCGCCGAGCGTGGCCTCCACCGGGTAGCCGAGCTCCCGCAGCCGCTCGATGTCGCGCCGGATCGTCCGTGCGCTCACCCGGAGCCGCTGTGCCAGCTCGCTCCCGGGCCATTCGCGCGGGGTCTGGAGGAGGGACAGCAGGGAGAGCAGCCGTGCGGGGGTGTCGGTCATGAATCCAGGCTGCCAGCGAAATAGGACACAGACTGACCTAGACGCCGTCTAAGTTTCTCCTCATGAGCACCGAGACGTCCAAGACAGCGCCCGAAAGAGAGAACGGGCCCACACAAGAAGAGCGGAACGACGTAGCCCACGACGCACCCAGCCCGACCGCCGACCGCCGCCGCTGGCTGGCGCTCGCCATCGTGATGACCGCGGCCTTCATGGACCTGGTCGACGTCACGATCGTCAACATAGCCATCCGCACCATGCGCGAGGACTTCGGCGCCTCCACCAGCGCGATCCAGTGGATCACCGCGGGCTACGCCCTCGCCTTCGCCGCCGGCCTGATCACCGGCGGCCGTCTCGGTGACATCTACGGCCGCAAGCGCATCTTCCTCATCGGCATCGCCGGCTTCACCGCGGCCTCGCTGCTCTGCGGCATCGCCTCGACCCCGGACGTGCTCGTCGTCGCCCGCCTCCTCCAGGGCGGCATGGCCGCCCTGATGGTGCCGCAGGTCCTGGCGATCATCCACGTCACCTTCCCGCCGCAGGAACGCGGCAAGGTCTTCGGCATGTTCGGCGCGATCGTGGGCCTCGCCGCCGTCTCGGGCCCGCTGCTCGGCGCGCTGCTCATCGAGTGGGACCTCTTCGGTCTCGGCTGGCGCCCGATCTTCCTGATCAACCTGCCCGTGGGCGTCATGGGCGTGATCCTGGGCCGCAAGTTCATCGCCGAGTCCAAGGCCCCGCAGGCGCTGCGCCTGGACCTCGTCGGTGTCGTCCTCGCGACGCTCGCCCTGGTCCTGCTGATCTTCCCGCTGACCCACGGCCACGAGAACGACTGGCCGATGTGGGGGTTCGTCTGCATGAGCGCGGCGCCCTTCGTCTTCGCCGCCTTCATCGCGTACGAGAAGTACAAGATCAAGAAGGATGGGTCCCCGCTCGTCGAGCTCTCCCTCTTCAAGGTCAAGAGCTTCGCCGGCGGTATCGCGGTCCAGCTGACCTTCGGCATCGCCACCGGCATCTTCTTCCTGGTCTGGACGATGTACATGCAGATGGGCCTCGGCTGGAGCGTGCTGCGCGCGGGCCTGACCGGCATCCCGTTCTCCATCGCCGTCTCGGTCGCCGCGGGCCTCTCGGTCGAGAAGCTCGTCCCCCGCTTCGGCCGCAAGGTGCTCCAGGCCGGTGCGCTGGTCATGGCCGCCGGTCTGCTCCTCTACATCTGGGAGTCGCAGCACTACGGCATGGAGATCGCCTCCTGGCAGATGGCGGCCCCGCTGGTCGTCATGGGTGTGGGCATGGGCCTGATCGTGGCCCCGTTGAACGACACCGTGCTCTCCGAGGTGCCGCGCGAGCACGCCGGATCCGCCTCGGGGCTGATCAACACCACCGGCCAGATGGGCAACGCGCTGGGTCTCGCCCTGACCTCCGTCGTCTTCTTCGGTCTGATCGAGAACGACATGGTCTTCGGCCCGTCCTACGTCGAGGCCTTCCGCGGTGCCCTGTGGTGGGTCGTGGCCGTACTGGTCGTGATCTTCGCGCTGATGTTCGTGCTGCCGCGAAGGGCGATCCCGATGGAGGAGCGCGAGGGTGCGGCCGAGCACGCCGGCCGCACCGCCGAGAAGGTCCCGGCCGTCTGACCGGCCCTTCCGCGCCACCGTCGAACGGACATGGCCGCCCCTGGGGGCGGCCATGTCCGTTCTTTTTTGTTTCCCTCCGCAAACACCCGTATGGTGGGGCGAAATCATTCAATCGTGTATGAAACGGACGCAAATCCACATGTACGCACCGGAGCGCCGCCAGGAGATCCTCCGCCTCGCCCGCGAGGCGGGCAGCGTCGACGTGCTCTCCCTGGCCGACCGGTTCCGGGTCACCGCCGAGACCGTACGCCGCGATCTCACGGCCCTCGACCGGTCCGGCCTCCTGCGCCGGACGCACGGCGGGGCCATCCCGGCCGGCCGCCTCGACTTCGAGCCCGACCTCACCGAGCGCGAGGGCACCGCCGCCGACGAGAAGCGCCGCATCGCGGCCGCCGCGCTGGCGGAGCTCCCCGACGGCGGCAGCATCGTCCTGGACGCCGGCAGCACCATCGCCCGGCTGGCGGCCGCCATCCCCGTCGACGTCGCCCTCACCGTGGTCACCCACGCGCTCCCGGTCGCGGCCCGGCTCGCCGACCACACCGGCATCGACCTCCACCTCGTCGGAGGCCGTGTCCGCCACCGCACCCGCGCCGCCGTCGACGCGTGGGCACTGCGCGCGTACGCCGAGATCCGCGCCGACGTGCTCTTCCTCGCGACCAACGGGTTCACGGCCGAAGGCGGTCTGACCACCCCCGACCTCGCCGAGGCGGCCGTCAAGCGCGCCGCCGTGGCCGCCGCCCGCCGCGTCGTCCTCCTCGCCGACTCCGCGAAGGCCGGTCAGGAGCACTTCGCGCGCTTCGGCTCCTTCGCCGAGGTCGACCTGCTCATCACGGACACGGGACTCACCCCCGCTCACAAGGCGTCGATCGAGGCCGCCGGTACGGAAGTTGCGCTCGTATGATCCTCACCGTCACCCCCAATCCCTCCCTCGACCGGACCTACGCGGTCCCCGCGCTGGACCGGGGCCGGGTACTGCGCGCCGACGGCGAGCGGGTCGACCCCGGGGGCAAGGGCGTCAACGTCTCCCGCGCGGTGGCTGCCGCGGGCGTCCGCACGACGGCGGTCCTCCCGCTCGGCGGCGCCCCCGGCGTCCTGCTCGCCGAACTCCTCGGCGCCCGGGGCGTGGACGTCACGGCCGTTTCGATCGCCGGCCAGACCCGCTCCCACATCTCCCTCGCCGAACCGGACGGCACCGTCACGAAGATCAACTCACCTGGTCCGGAGCTCTCCCGGGAGGAATCCGGCCTCCTCCTGGACACCGTCCGCTCCGCCGCCGCCGAAGCCGCCTGGATCGCCGCCGGCGGCAGCCTCCCGCGCGGCCTCGGGCCCGAGTGGTACGCCGACCTCGTCACCCGGGCGCACGCCGCGGGCGCCCGCATCGCCCTGGACACCTCGGGCCCCGCCCTGTCCGCGGCGCTGGCGGCCCGCCCCGAGGTGATCAAGGTGGGCGCGTCGGGGCTGGCTGCGACGGTGGGCCGCCCGCTGCCCACCCTGGGCGACGTGGTCAAGGCCGCGGATGAGCTCCGGGACCTGGGCGCCGGAGCCGTACTGGTCTCCCTCGGCGGGGACGGCCGGCTCCTGGTCTCGGCCGAGGGCACCCACCACGGCACCGCTCCGGTCCCGGTGGTGCGCAGCACCGCAGGAGCGGGGGGCGCCGCGCTGGCCGGTTTCCTCATCGCGGGCGGCACCGGCCCGGGCGCCCTCGCCTCGGCGCTGGCCCACGGCGCCGCCGCGGTCCAACTGCCGGGCAGCTCCGTGCCGACGCCCTCGGACCTGCGCCCCGACCGGGTCCGCATCACCCAGGACCCGCCCCTGGACCTCCCGCTCCGGAATCCCGGAACGCCCTGACCGCCCGCCCCGTCACCGCACGCGGGCGCGGAGCTCCATGGCTCCGCGCGCGGCCGCCTCGCTCGCGTACACCTCGCACATGTGCCGTCCGTCGGGCGTCGCCGTGTGCTCGACCTCCCACAGGCTGACCTCGGTCCCGTCCAGCAGCACGAAGGCGTGCTCGTACAGGCTGAATCCGGCGCCCCGCCCGTCGGAGAGGCACTGCCGCGCACCGAACGCCTGCGTGATCTGGTGCGCGTACGCAGACCTCAGCAGCGTCGCCAGCGGCTCGCCCGGCCGGTCGGCGTTCTCCGCGCGCCGCAGCACCCGGCGGGCGTGGTCCGCGGACTGCTCCACCACGTACTCCCGGTGCCGCTGCACCGGCGCCGAGGCCGCGTACAGCGCACTCAGCACCGCCACGTCGTTCTCCGGCTCCTCCTCACCCGGCACCAGCACCGGATCCGGCGAGGCCCCGGCCGACGCCTCGCCGAACAGCCGGGTCACGGCCAGGCAGGTCTCCGCCTTGCTCGCGAAGATCTCGTGCCGCACGGCCCGGTCGCCCACCAGCCGGTACGTCAGCTCCCACAACGAGACCGAACCGCCGTCGGTCAGCAGGTAGGTGTGCCGGTGCGTCTCGCGCCAGATCCCCGACTCCGGGCTGTGGTGGGTGGTGTAGAGCGAAGAGCTGTGGGCGAGCGCCGTGCCGAGGCGCTCGACCAGCCTGTCCGGCAGGTCGAAGGAGTTGAGGGCGCGGCCGAGGAGTCGTTCGAGGTGCGCCTCGGTTGTCTCGTACGGATCGCTCAAGGTGGGTCTCCAGGCCGTCGCAGCTTGTTACTTCGCGGAAGCTCAACGTAACCCCTGGTTCTGACATCACGTCCGGGGTTCGGTAAAACGTCCGGGAAGCATCGGAGGTTCCCGCCACACCTTCAGGTCAACTTGCATACGGATGAGCATGGTTGGGCCCGTTCTGGGAGGGAGCGCGGGACTATGGGCCACATGGCAACGAATACAGTGGGCCTCCCGCGCCAGCAGGTACGGCCCCGCAGTGGACCCGAGGGCGAACAGAACGCGGCTCCGAAGGGCCTGGCGTGGCTGCTGGCCGTCACCGGGGCGGCCGGGCTGCTGGCCTCCTGGGTGATCACCCTCGACAAGTTCCTCCTGCTGGAGGACCCGGACTTCAAACCTGCGTGCAGTCTCAACCCGGTCGTCTCGTGCGGCAGCGTGATGGCGAGCGATCAGGCGGCGGCCTTCGGCTTCCCCAACCCGATGCTGGGGCTCGTCGCGTACGGCGTCGTGGTCTGCGTCGGCGCGGGCCTGCTGGCCGGCGCCCGCTACCGCGGCTGGTTCTGGCTCGGACTGAACGCCGGCACCCTCTTCGGCGTCGGCTTCTGCAGCTGGCTGATGGTCCAGTCGCTCTACGAGATCAACGCGCTCTGCCTGTGGTGCTGCCTGGCCTGGGTGGCGACCCTGCTGATGTTCTGGGCGGTCACCGCGCACAACGTCCGTACCCGGGTCCTGCCCGCCCCCGCCCCGCTGCGGGGCTTCTTCGCCGAGTTCGGCTGGGCGCCGCCCGCCCTGCACATCGGAGTGATCGGCATGCTGATCCTCACCCGCTGGTGGGACTTCTGGACCGGCTGACCGCCGGGAGCGGCGAGCGGGGCGGGGTACGCAGAGGGCCCCGGCGGCTGGACGCCGCCGGGGCCCTCGTCATTCACTCCACAGGCTCAGCGGCCCGCGATCGCCCGAAGGCGCAGGAACCGGAGCTCAGCTGCCGGCCGAGAGGTTGCCCGAGAGGACCGGGATGTTGTCCAGGATGTGCGAGAGCGGCTCGTCGCCCTTGGCCTGGGTGGAGTTCTCGGTGCACTGCTGGTTCTGCGGGTTGGACAGGACGTTGATGTCCTGGACGCCGATGTTGAGCGCGGCGATGAGCGACTGGGCGTTGACCTTCGCCGGCAGGCCGATGCAGGGCTTGTTGAGGGTCCCCTGGACCAGGCTGAGCTGCGGGCTCATGTCGCCGGCGGTCTTCTGGTTGCCGTAGATCTGCTGGGCACCGTTGCCGTTGACGGTGTTGACCCCGTTGTCGTTGCCGATGGCCATGGCCGGGGCCGCGGCGGCAGCGCCCGCGCCGATCGCAACGGCGGAGACCGCGGCGGCGGTCATGAACTTCTTGAACATCTTGATCCTTCTGTCGCACGAGTGCCCGCTGATGGAGCGCCCTGGTCAACTGCCCCGTCCGGGGGTTGGTTCCGCTGCTTCACTCAAACGGCCTGCGCGTGTCGAGGTTTTCCCCGGCCCGGGTGAGTGGCCTCCGGACGCGTGCGCGAAGCCCGTACGCAGCCCGCATCCACGCGGGCTCCGGTTGCGCTCCGTGCGAGGTGTTCGCACGGTGGGTGAGGAAGCGGATCGTTCGGGTCCGTTTCCATGTCCCCACCCGAGAAGGAACATCCATGCACCGCACGAAGCCGTCCCGCGCCGCCCGTCTCCTCGTCCCCTCGGCTCTCGCCGTCGTCATACTGTCCGGCGCGGCCGCCCCCGCGGGCGCTGCGGACGGCGAGGGCTCCGCGGCCCTCACCGGGCGCGTGGCCTCCGTTCAGCAGCAGGTCGAGAAGATCGAGCAGCGCGCGGCGGCCGCCGGTCCCATCGACGACCTCCTGGCCGGCCTCACCAAGACCCTGGAGGGCCTGCTCGCGTCGCTCGGTGGCCTGCTGCCCGACGGGGTGAAGCTGCCGCCGATCGAGCTGCCGAAGCTGCCGGACCTGAACCTCCCCGACCTGTCCGGGCTCATCCCCCAGCTGCCGCCGGTGGAACTCCCGCCGATCGACTCGGTGGTCCCGCCGGTGGACGGCCTGCCCGAGGTGCCGAACACCCCGGCCATCCCGGACATCCCCGTGATTCCCGGTATCCCGGACATTCCCAGCCTTCCGAAGGGGCAGTAGCAGCCTCGAACCCGTCGGATGGTTACGACAATTGAGCCGAACAGGTCTCATCGTGCGCGTGGCCGTGTCGTCTGGGAAGCTGGACCGTTTCGCTCGGTGTGAGCCCCGGTTCGGGGCAGAACATCGAACAGAAGGTGCACTTCCCATGAACTCTGCCAAGAAGGCCGCCCTGGTCCTGGCCACCGCTGGTCTCGCCGCGGCCGGCGCCGCCGGCTCCGCCGTCGCCGACTCGTCGGCCGAGGGTGCGGCCGTGGGTTCCCCCGGCGTCCTGTCCGGCAACCTGGCCCAGGTGCCGGTGCACATCCCGGTCAACGTCTGCGGCAACACCGTGAACGTGATCGGCCTGCTGAACCCCGCGTTCGGCAACGTCTGCCTCAACCACTGAGGTCGGCCGAACAACCGACTGTGGGCGCCCCGGCCTTGCCGGTGGCGCCCACAGTCGTGTCGGCGGGTGGTCAGCCGGGACGGCTCAGCCCTGGCCGCCGTTGAGCTTCACGCCGCCGAGCATGGGGGACGACTGGGTGGCGCCGTTCGCGAGGCCGAGCACGGTGCCCGGTACGTCGTTGCGGACCTTGTTGACCTTCTGGGCGGTGCCCACGACCTTGTTGACGGTGTCGCCCTGCTCGGCCAGCCCGTTGCCCACGGTCTGCGGGAGGGACTCGGAGACGGGCCCGACGGCGTTCAGCGTCTCGGTCACCCCTCCGGTCAGGCTCATGGGGGGCATCGCGGCCGTGGGCTCGGCGGCGAAGGCGGTGGTGGAGGCGCCGAGCGCGGCGACGGAGCCGACGACGACAGCGGCGACCTTCGTGAGCTTCATAATCGAAATCCTCTTCTTTCGTTGACAGAGGCGTCAGTGGCGACCGTCGCGCCACTTTCGCCCTGGGTAACGATTCCCGGCCGCTGCGGAAACGCGAACGCGCACGCGGTTAAGGACGGGGGCATGACAGCGGCCGGAGAATCCGACGAGGATTCTCCGGCCGATATTTCTTCTGATTACCGGTATTGCCGGTCAGGAGATGCGCGACCGCCGGTACAGAATGGCGCCACCCAGGATCAGGGCGGTGGCGAGGGCCGCCGCGGCCGCGGGCTGGCCCGCGCCGGTCTCGGCCAGCATGGGCCCCGTCACGTGCGCCGGAGCGGGGGCCGCCGGCGGCGCGGGAGCGGGCCCCGGGGCCGGGGCGGGGGTCGGCGCCGGGGGGAGCTCGACCGGGGTGTCACCCGCGGGAGGGGCGGGCGGCTGGTCGGCCGGAGGCTGTACGACCTCGGGCGCGGGCGCCGGAGCCGGGTGCTCCACGGGCAGGCTCCCGTGCGGCGGCCCGGGCGCGGGGCCCTCCTCCATCACGGGGGCAGGGCCGGGGGCGGGGGCCGGCAGCGTGTGCGCGGGCTCCTCGGCCGGTGCCGGGGCGGGCTCCGGGGCAGGGAGCGGAACCGGGGCCTCCTCGGTCGGGGGCTGCGGAGCAGGAGGTGCGGGAGGTGCCTCCACCTCCTGGACCGGTTCCGGGGCGGGCAGCGGGGCCGGGTGCTCGTCCACCGGTTCCGGCATGGGGTGCGGCTGCTCGGGCGCGGGCGGAGCGTGGTGCGCCGGCGGGGGCGGCGGAGCGGACCCGGGGTGGTCGTCGCACTCCTCCTCCTTGCCGCGCTCCTCGCCGGGACCGCCGTAACCGCCCTCGTGGCGCGGCTCCTCCTGGCGGGGCTTCGCGTGCCGCGGTCCCTCGCGCCGGGGCCGATCGTGCCCGGCCTGTTCCTGCCGGGGCTGCTCGTACCCGCCCGCGTGGCGCGGCGACTCGTGGCGCTGCGCCGGCACCGCGCGGCGGCCCTCGCGCTCCTCGAGGTAGCGCTCCAGGGCCTCGGCGTTCTCGGGGCTGAGGTAGCGCCCGTAGTCGTGGCCGTCGTCCGTGTGCGAGCCGGTGCTGGTGGCGCACGTATTCCCCATCGCAGGGTTGAGCGCCGCACCACCGTCCACGCTGTTGCCGCACACGTTCGGTGCGAAGGTGATCGGTACCGAGACGCTGTTTCCGGCCAGCACGCCCGGAGAGTGCGAGGCTTCGGCCGTCGCCCCGGGGTGCGCGTAGGCCGCGCCGGTCGCGATCGACAGCAGACTCGACGCGGCTGCCGCTGTGAGCATCCCCTTGCCCAGTACCTGTCGGCTCAGTACCTGTCGCATGGGTCCTTCCCTGTCTACCGGCGCCAGGGCCGGTGTGGAATCGGAGGTGGCCTCGGAGTGCACCGCCGTGCACTCCGAGGCCACTCCGAGGAGGCTTGCCCTCGCGGGCACAAGCGCTTCGTCAGGCGTTGACGCAGGTGTTGCCGAACGCCGGGTTGAGGAGCGCGATGACGTTCACGGTGTTGCCGCAGACGTTGACCGGGACGTGGACCGGAACCTGGAGCAGGTTGCCAGACAGGACGCCGGGGGAACCCACGGCCTTTCCGTCGGCGGCCGCGTCGGCCATGGCGGGGGAGGCGGCACCGGCGAGCATCAGAGCGCCGGCGGCCAGCACCACTGCCTTCTTGTACGTCATTTGATTTATTTCCTTCCCGCAGAGGCGTGTCCACTGCAGAATTAACAACGAGCGGTCCGGGGAAAAGAAACCGCGTAATTTCGACGGCCTGTCGGTAATTCACCCCGATGCTCGTACCGAAGTCCGGTCCGAATTCTGGGTGCCGACGTATTCATATCGACAATTCCGGTGGCCGGGGAGCTTCCCGGCCTTACATGCGGCGAGGCCGCCGCGACCCGGAGGGTGCGACGGCCTCGCTGGCGCGGGCCTCGGTCAGCTGCCGTTCGAGACGTTGCCGGAGAGGACCGGGATGTTGCTGAGGATGTGCGAGAGAGCCTCGTCGCCCTTGGCCTGGGTGGAGTTCTCGGTGCACTGCTGGTTCTGCGGGCTGGACAGGACCGGGATGTCCTGGACGCCGACGTTGATCAGGGCCAGCACGGACTGCACGTTGGCCTTCGCGGGCAGGGCGATGCAGGGCTTGTTGAACGAGCCCTGGATCAGCGCCATCTGCGGGCTCATGTTGCCGTAGGTCGCCTGGTTGCCGTAGATCTGCGCGGCGTTGTTGCCGTTGGCGGTGTTGATGCCGTTGTCGTTCCCGATGGCCATCGCCTGCGGCGCCATGGCGGCACCGATGCCCACGACCGAGGCGGCAACCGCGGCCGAGGCCATCATCTTCTTGATCATTGTCGTCCCTTTTTTGCAGGATTGCCCGGTAGTGGAGCACCCGGATCAACGCCGCGGTCCCGGTTCGGGTTGCGTGGCTTCACTCGGATGCGGGCGTTTCGGGCAGCACGGTTGACGTCAGGCGTTGATGCAGGTGTTGCCGAACGAGGGGTTCAGCAGGGCGATCACGTTCACGGTGAGGCCGCAGGCGTTCACCGGGACGTCGACGGGCACCTGGAGCAGGTTGCCGCTCAGGACGCCGGGGGACCCGGCGGTGATGCCGTGCGCCGTCGCGCCGTCCCCGCCGTGCGCGGAGGCGAGGCCCGCGCCGCCCATCAGCACTGCGGCGCCCGCGACGGCGACGGTGGTGCCGCGTACCAGCCCCTTCTTCATCTCCGTATTTCCTTTCGGTTCGAACAATGGTGCATCCGATAACGACCCGCCCAGTACGAGGGTGCGTGTTATCGCCCAAAAGGCCGTACGAGCGAGTCCGACGTGATTTCCGGCCCGAGTTCTGACAAAGTTCACTCCTGTTTTGTCCCCTTGATCGAAAATGGAGACAGGGTCATGGGTTCCTCCCGCAGAATCCTCGGCACGCTCGGTCTGCTGTCCTGCCTCACCCTTTCCGTGAACGCCCCGGCGGCATGGGCGGCGGCTCCCGCCCCCAGGGAACTGCCCCGGGTCCCGTTCACCCAGCGTTACCAGGCCGTGCAGCACGGCGGGCTGGTGCGTGCCTCCAACTCCGGAATCAGCTGCCGCAAGGAGCAGTCCCCGCAGGCCGAGCCGTGCGCCGAGGTCAAGAAGGGCGCGGCCGGGGTCAACAGCGACTTCGAGATGTTCTACAGCGAGGTCGACAAGGATCCGGACACCTACAACTCCACCCGGGCCGAGCTCAAGGTCCCGCAGGGCGCGAAGGTCTCGTACGCCCGTCTCTACTGGGGCGGGAACCTGCGGGTGGGCGAGCAGAAGCCGCCGCAGGACAACGGCCGGGTGCTGGTCGCCGAGCCCGGCGGCGCGTACAAGGAGGTCCTGGCCGACACGGTGATGGGCCACCGCACGGACGCGGGCAGTGATGCCTACCAGGCCTCCGCCGATGTGACCCCGCTGGTCCGCAAGGGCGGCGCCGGCATGTGGACGGTGGCCCAGCTCAACATCGCCATGGGCCATTCCGAGGTGGGGGCCTGGGGCGGCTGGACGCTGGTCGTCGCCTACGAGCACCCGCAGGAGCCGCTGCGCCGGGTCTCGGTGTGGGACGGCTTCGAGTCGCTCGCCGCCCGTGCCGGTGACGGAACGGTCGAGATCGAGGGGCTGGACGCCCCGGCCGGATCCGCGGGCCGGGCCGGGGTCGTCGCGTACGACGGGGACCGCGGCACCCTCGGGGACTCACTCACCGTGACGGCCGACAGTGGGCGTCGGGTGAGTCTCAGTGACGGAGAAAATCCTTTTAATGATGTTATGAATTCCACGATCACGGAATTCGGCGATCAGTCGTTCGTGCGACAGCCCGAACATATGAATAATCTCGGATATGACGCGGACGTGTTCGACCTGAGTCCCGCCCTGTCCGGTGGTGCCCGCAGCCTGAGCTTCAGGTTCACGGGTGAAAGTCAGGGTCATTTCCTCGGTGTGCTCTTCGTTCAGACAGACGCGCGCCGCTGAACGCAGGAGACCACTCCACGTGCCCAGTCAACCTCGGGCGGCACAGCCCCCGACCGTCCTCCATCTCGTACAGCCCGTCGACGGCGGTGTGGCCAGGGTCGTCACCGACCTCGTCCGCGCACAGACCGCCGAAGGCCTGCGCGCCGTCGTCGGATGTCCGCCCGGCGGCACGCTCGGCGACACCGCGCGGGCGGCCGGGGCCGAGGTGCTCACCTGGCGCGCCGGGCGGGCCCCCGGGCCCGCCCTGCCCGCAGAGATCATCGGCACCCGGAAGATGATCCGCCAGGTGCGGCCCGACCTCCTGCACACCCACAGCGCCAAGGCCGGACTGGCCGGACGGCTCGCCGCCCGGGGCACCGTACCCACCGTCTTCCAGCCCCACGCCTGGTCCTTCGACGCGGTCGGCGGCGCCACCGCGGCGCTCGCGCTGCGCTGGGAGCGCTACGGGGCCCGTTGGGCCGACCGGGTGCTCTGCGTCAGCGACGCGGAACGCCGCGCGGGCGAGACCGGGGGGATCACCGCCCGCTGGTCGGTGATCCGCAACGGTGTGGACCTCGACCACTTCCGCCCCGGCGGCCCGGACCCCGACCGGGACCGGGCCCGGGCACGCGCCGAACTGCCGCTGCTCGCCGGGCTCCCCGCCGGCACGCCGCTCGCCGTGTGCGTGGGCCGGATCTGCCCCCAGAAGGGGCAGGACATCCTGCTCAGGGCCTGGCCGGAGCTGCGGGCCGCCGTGCCCGGGGCCCGCCTCGCCCTCGTCGGGGACGGCCCCGACGCCGAACGGCTGCGCCGCGCCGCGCCGCCCGGAGTGCTCTTCGCCGGCGCCGCCGACGACATCCGACCGTGGCTTCGGGCCGCCGATCTCGTTGTACTGCCGTCGCGGTGGGAAGGCATGGCGCTCGCCCCGCTCGAAGCCATGGCCTGTGGCCGCCCGGTCCTGGTCTCCGACGTCAGCGGTGCCAGGGAGAGCCTGCCGCCCGGCCAGGGACGCCTGTGCCTGGTGCCGCCGGAGGACCCGACGGCCCTGGCCGAGTCCCTGCGACGGCTGCTCGCCGAACCGCGGCTCCTCGCCGAACTCGGTGAGCAGGCCAGGCAGCACGCCCGGACCGACTTCGACGTGCAGCGGACCACGGACGCGGTCACCGGCCTGTACCACGAACTGCTGGGCAGGCCCCGGCCCTTGAACCAGGAGCGCATCAGCCGATGACGATGGACAGCGCACCCGCCCGGCACACCGGGCAGGGCGGTACGGGGCCCACCGGTGGCAGCGCCTTCGCGCCCGTGCACCCCGCGGCGGCCCGCCGTTCGGCGACCGCCATCCACCCCCCGCGCGGGCCCAGGACCGGCCAGGCCCGCACCGCCCTGCGCCCGCGGCGGGTCCGCCGCCGCGGGCGCGTGCTCCCGCTGCTCACCGCCGACGCGCTGGCGGCCGTACTCACCGCGACGACCCTGCCCGCAGCGGCGCTGCCCGTCCTGTCCGCGGCCCCCCTCCTGCTCGCCGCGCTGCACGCACAGGCCGGGCTCTACCGGCCGCGGCTCGCACCCTCCGCGCTCCACGAACTGCCCGTGCTGGCCGGACGGTCCGCCGTCCTGTGGTGCTCGGTCGCCGCCGTCACGGCCGCCGTGGACCCGGCCCGGGCCATGGGCTGGAGCGCGCTGCTCACCGCCGTCTGCCTCCAGGTCGTACTGGCGTGCGCGGGCCGTGGCCTCGCCAACCAGCTCCAGCGCCGTGCGGCGCTGCGGTGGCCCGCCTCCGCCCTCGTCGTCGGACCCGGCGCCGGGGCGAGCGCGGTCGCCGCCGCCCTGCACGGCCGCCCCGAGTTCGGGCTGCGCCCGGTCGGACTTGCGGATCCCGTCGTGGGCTACGCGCCCGCCGAGGGCGACGGCACCCTGCCGCTGCTCTCCACCCACGAGGACATCCGGCGCGCGGTCATCCAGAACTCCGTCGGGCACGCCGTGTTCACCCGCCCCCCGGAGGCCGACGAGCGCACCGCCTCCCTGGTCCGGCTCTTCCACGACCACGGCTGCCGGCTGTGGCTCGCGGACCCGGCCGGCACCGCCAAGGTCACCGGCATGCGGGTGGCGCACCCCGCCGACCAGCTGTGGGGGTACGCCGTGCAGCCGCTGCTGCCGCGCCCGGCCCGGCCGCTGGAGCGCTGGGCCAAGCGGGGCATCGACACCGTGCTCGCCCTGATCGCGCTCCTCGCCGCCGCGCCCGTGATGGGCCTGTGCGCGCTGGCCGTGCGGGTCTGGGACGGGCCGGGAGTGATCTTCCGGCAGGAGCGGGTCGGCCTGTACGGGCGCCCCTTCACCCTGCTGAAGTTCCGTACCCTGCGCGCCGACGCGCACGAGGCCGCCACCCGCTGGACGGTGGCGGGCGATCGCGGGATGAGCCCGGTCGGCTCCTTCCTGCGCAAGTCCTCGCTGGACGAGCTGCCGCAGCTGTGGAACGTCGTTCGCGGTGACATGGCCCTGGTCGGCCCGCGCCCCGAACGGCCCTTCTTCGTCGCCAAGTTCTCCACCGTCCACCCCGGCTACGAGGCCCGGCACCGAATGCCCGTCGGCATCACCGGGCTCGCCCAGATCAACGGCCTGCGCGGGGACACCTCCATCGAGGACCGGGCCCGCTTCGACAACCACTACATCGACACCTGGTCGCTGTGGCAGGACCTGTGGATCCTCGCCCGCACCGCGGCCTCCTTCTTCCGCTTCCGGCTGGGGGGCAGCTGATGAGCCTCGCCCTCCCCGGGCCGTGGACCCGGCCCGGCCTGCCGGGTCTGCTGCGCCGGCACTGGCCGCTGCTGCCGCTCGCCGCGACCGTGCTGTTCCTCCTCGCCCCGCTCCCGGCCGGGGACGCGACCGCCTCCGGGAAGGTCGGCCCGGCCGACGCCGCCTCGCTGCTGCTCGTCCTCGCCTGCGCGGTGCAGGCGCTGCGCGGCCGGGTGCGGCCGCTGAACCCGCTGGGCGTGCTCGTCCTGGGGATGCCGGCCGCGGGCCTCGCGGTCGCCACGATGACCGCGGGTGATCCGTACGCCGCCCTGCCGGGCTTCGTGCGCTACCTCCAGGTCTTCGTCCTCGTCCCGGCGGCCGTGGTGCTGCTGGTGCGCGACGCCGGGGAGTTCCGGCTCGCCGCCGGATGCTTCGTGGTCCTGGCGCTGGTGCAGGGCGCGGTGGGGGTCGTTCAGTACGCCACCCACACCGGGGCCTCGTACCAGGGCGAGGACGTCCGCGCCGTCGGCACCTTCGGCCCCGGTGACGTCATGGGTATGGCCACCGTCGTGGCGTACGGGCTGATCGTGGCGACCGCCGCCGGGCTCGCTCCGGGGCTGCCGCGGCGCCTGCGGCGGATCGCCGCCGGGTGCGCCCTGGCGCTGGTGCTGCCGCTGGTGCTGTCCTTCAGCCGGGGTGCGTGGATCGCCACCTTCGGCGCGGCGGTGCTGGTGATGGCACTGGCCGGGATCGAACGGGCGCTGAAGGTGGTCGCCGCGCTCGCCGCCGCCGGAGTGGTCCTGGTCGGCGGGTTCGGGGTCGGCTCGGAGATGGTCGCCGAGCGGCTGACCTCCATCACCCAGGTCTCCAGCGCCCCCGACCAGTCGGTGACCGACCGCTACACGATGTGGGCCGCGGCCGAGTCGATGTGGCGGGAGCGGCCCGCGGTGGGGGTGGGGCTCAAGGGCTTCCCGGCCCACCGCGACGGGCACGCCTCGCTGGGCCTGTCCTCGGGCAGCGACACCGCCGGCGCGGGGCAGGCGTACCTGCGCCAGCCCCTGCTCTCCCCGCACAACATGTACCTGCTGATCCTGAGCGAGCAGGGCCTGATCGGGCTGCTCGCGCTCGTGGGCGGCTGGGCGGCCCTGCTGGTCGCGGGGCTGCGCAGGCTCGCCTCCGGCGGCGGAGCCAGGGACTGCGGGCTGATCGCGATCGGGCTGTTCGTGTGGCAGCTGACCGACTTCCTCTACGCGGACATCGGGGGGCCGTCCACCGTGCTGACCGGAGTGATCATTGGCCTGGCGGCCTGGTGGGCGCTGCCCTCCCGCGGGACTGCAGGTCCCGGGGCCGCCGCCGGTGCGGGTCCCCTGCGCGGGACGGCCGCCGAGTCCGCAGGCGTCGGCGGTGCGGGTTCACGGGGTAGGTCCCCCGGGGTTGCGGCGCGCCCGTGACGGACACCACGCCCTGGCGGCCCGCCTCCGGCCTCCCGGCCGGGGCGGGCCACGCCCGTGTCCCGGGCGCCCCCGACTCCGGCCCGTCGCGGTTCCCGACGGACCCCGGCTTCGCCGGGCGCCCCGCCGACGGCCCGAACCGGAGCGCAGCTCCCGGCGGGGCCCGCTACCCGCGGACCGCGACCGTGTCCGTGGCCGGACGCCCGGCCGGAGCCGGAGACGCGCCGGTCCCGGCCGACCCCGGCTTCGCCGTCCGCGCGCGGAGCGCCCCCGTCTCCGGGCGGTCCGGCACAGACCCCGGCGCGCCGGGAGCCACGGATCCCGGGTTCGTCGCCGGGGGGCTCCCGGGCGGTGAAGCGGGTGCGCGGGGGCCCGTGTTCGGCTCCGCCGGGTATCCGGGCGGCGCATCGGGCCGGCACAGCGTGCCGGTGGCGGCGCGGGCCATACGCGGCTCCACCGGCGCGGACGGCGCCCCGGCGCGCCATGCCCGCCGCGCGGGCGAGCCGTCCGCGCCGGCCGCCCCCGGCGGAAGCGGACGGCTCCGCCAGGGCCGCCGCGCCGTGGCGAGGTCCGCCGCCCCCGACGGGGGCGGGTCCGGCGAGTCCTCCGCACCCGCCGGAGGCGGGAGCCAGCCGCTCGGACGCTTCCTGGCCAAGGCCGCCGCCGTCACCGCCGGACTCACCGCCGTCGGCGCGGTGTTCGGCCTCGTGCGCGACCAGACCATCGCGCACCTCTTCGGGGCCGGGCACGACAGCGATGCCTTCCTGATCGCCTGGACCGTGCCCGAGATGGCCTCGACGCTGCTGATCGAGGACGCCATGGCGCTGCTGATGGTGCCCGCCTTCAGCCACGCCCTGGCCCGGCGTGCCGCCGGCAGGGCCGGTCTCACCCGCCAGGAGGCCCGCCTCCAGGACCCCGTACGGCTCCTGGTGGGGGCGACCCTGCCGCGCCTCGTGCTCCTCCTGGCCGCCGTCGCCTCCGTGCTCATCGTGGCGGCCCCGGCCGTCGTCGCCGTGCTCGCCCCCGGCCTGCCCGATCCCCGGCTGGCCGTCGAGTGCACCCGCCTCACGGCACTGACCGTGCTCTCCTTCGGCGTCGCCGGATACTTCAGCGCCGCGCTGCGGGCGCACCGGTCCTTCCTGCCGCCCGCCGCGATCTACGTGTCGTACAACGTCGGCATCATCGGCACGATGCTGGCCCTGCACGCCGTGTGGGGCGTCCGGGCCGCCGCCGCGGGAGTCGCCGTCGGCGGTCTGCTGATGGCCCTGGTCCAACTGCCCGCCTTCGTGCGCAACGTGGGCTTCCGCCCGCCCCGCGCGAAGAGGACGGCCCCGCGCAGCCAGCGCGACCGGGACCGTCCGACCCTCATCGCCTTCGGTGTCATCGCCCCCGTGATCCTCTTCGCCGTCTTTCGGCAGTCGCAGGTGCTCGTCGAGCGGTTCCTGGCCGCATCCCTGCCCTCCGGGGCGATCTCGCACCTCAACTACGCGCAGAAGGTCGCGCAGATGCCGATGGTGCTCTCGCTGATGATCTGCACCGTCACCTTCCCCGTCGTCGCCCAGGCCATGGCCGGGGGAGAACGGGAGAAGGCCCGGCAGCGGGTGGAGCAGGACCTCGCGCTGGCCGCGCTCGCCGTTCTGGTGGGCACCGCACTCGTCGTCGGTTACGCGCCCCAGATCATCCAGGTCCTCTTCGAACGCGGCGCCTTCACCCACAAGGACACCCTCGCCACCGCCTCCGTCATGCGGGTCTACGCCGTCGGACTCCTCGGCCACTGCCTCGTCGGAGCACTCTCCCGGCCCTTCTTCTCGACCGCCCGGCCCATCTGGTTCCCGGCGCTCGCGATGGGCGCCGGGCTGCTCGTCAACATCGTGGCCGGAGCCTTCGCCGTCGGCTGGTGGGGCATCTACGGCATCGCCGCCGCCAACGCCGCCGGCATTTCCACCACCGCCGCCCTGCTGCTCACCGGCCTCGGCTCCCGGATCATCGCGATCCAGGTCCGCCGGGTCGCCGGCAGCATCGGCCGGCTCGCCGTGGCCGCCGTCGCCGCCGGTGCCACCGGCTGGATCGCCGGCCCCATGATCCCCGACCCGATGCTCAGCGCCGCCCTCGGCTGCCTGCTGGTCCCGGCCATGTTCGGGGCCACCGGGACGGCCATACGCGCGCTCGAAATCACCGCCCTGCCCGGTCAGATCTCCCAGCTCACGCAGAGGTTCCGCAATGTCCGCTGACACCGACACGGCCCCCGCCGCCGTGGTGGTCCCCGCCCGACGGGCCGCTTCGCCGTGGGTCCTGATGTACCACTCGGTCGCCGAGTTCACCGACCCCGCGGAAGACCCGTACGGGATCACCGTCACCCCCCTCGCCCTGGAGGCCCAGCTGCGGTGGCTGCGCTCCCGCGGGCTGCGCGGGGTGTCCGTCGGCGAACTGCTGCGGGCCCGCGCGGCCGGACGCGGAGCCGGACTGGTCGGGCTGACCTTCGACGACGGCTACACCGACTACCTGACCCACGCGCTGCCGCTGCTGCGCCGCCACGACTGCACCTCCACCCTCTTCGTACTGCCCGGACGGCTCGGCGTGGACAACGTGTGGGACCCGCTGGGCCCGCGCAAATCCCTGCTCACGGCCGAGGGCATCCGCGAGGTCGCCGACGCCGGACAGGAGATCGGCTCGCACGGACTGCTCCACCAGGACCTCACCGCGACCGCCGACGACATCCTCCAGCAGGAACTGCGGGGCAGCCGCGACCTGCTCCGCGAGCTGACCGGCACCCTGCCCGAGGGGTTCTGCTACCCGTACGGGCACCTCGACGCCCGGGTCGTCGACGCCACACGGGCCGCCGGATACGGCTACGCCTGCGCCATCGACCCCGGACGGCTCGCGGGCCCGCACGCCCTGCCGCGCACGCACATCAGCCAGGCCGACGGCGGCGCCCGGCTGCGGATCAAGCAGCTCCGCCACCAGGTGCGGGAGCTGCGGCGGGGGGTGCAGCGGTGAAGACGCTCCAGTCGGTCAGGGCACTGCACATCATCACCGGGCTCGGCGTCGGCGGGGCCGAGCAGCAACTGCGCCTCCTGCTGCGGCACATGCCCATGCAGTGCGACGTACTGACGCTGACCAACCCCGGGCCCGTGGCCGAGGGGCTGCGCGCCGACGGGGTCCGGGTCGTGAACCTGGGCATGCGGGGCAACCGGGACCTGGGGGCGCTGCCCCGGCTGGTGAAGTTCATCCGGCGCGGCCGGTACGACCTCGTGCACACGCACCTCTACCGGGCCTGCGTGTACGGGCGCCTCGCGGCCCGCCTGGCGGGGACCGGGGCCACCGTGGCCACCGAACACTCCCTCGGCGAGGGCGAGATCGAGGGCAGGCCGCTGTCGGGCGGTGTGCGCACGCTCTACCTGGCCAGTGAACGCCTGGGCGCGGCCACTGTGGCCGTGTCCGACACCGTGGCCGCCCGGCTGGAGGGCTGGGGGGTGCCGGCCGCGCGGGTGCACGTCGTACCCAACGGGATCGAAGCCGTCCGTTTCCGCTTCGACGAGGGCGTCCGGCGGGCCACCCGGGCCCGGACCGGGCTCCCCGAGCGGGCCTTCGTGGTCGGCGGGGTCGGCCGGCTGGTCCCGGGCAAGCGGTTCGACGTCCTGGTGCGGGCCGTCGCCGCGCTGCCGGGGGCCCACCTGCTGCTGGCCGGGGACGGGCCGGAGCGGGCCGGGCTGCGCCGGCTGGCCGCCGAGCTCGGCGCGCAGAGCCGGATCCACCTGCTGGGGGAGCGGGATCCGCTGGGCGACAGCGCGGACGGCCGTACTCCCGGGATCCCGGCGCTGCTGGCCGCCATGGACGTCTTCGTCTCCCCGTCGCGGGAGGAGGCCTTCGGGCTCGCGGTCGTGGAGGCCCTGGCCGCCGGACTCCCCGTCCTGCACGTGACCTGCCCCGCCATCGACGACCTGCCCGCCGCGCAGGCCCCCGGGGCCCGCCGCATCGGCACCGGCACGGAGGAACTGGTCGCGGCGCTGCGCGGCCACATGGAGGCGGGCGCGCGCCGGCTGCCCCCGCCGCCGGTGGTCCGCCGCTACGACATCGCCCGCAGCGCACAGCAGCTGCTCGACGTGTACGACCTCGCGCTCTCGGCCGCGCCGGGTGCCGGCGGGTCGGCCCGGGGCCGCGGCGCCGTCACCGGCCCGGTGCCCGAGACCGGTGCGGGATCCGGTGCTGGATCCGGAGCCGGCTCCGGTGCCGGCTCCGGGAGCGTCATCGGCGCCCGGCGCGAACCCGTCGGGCCCGGACCGGCGGAGCCGACCGGCACCGGCTGATCCCTCCCCTCCCCGAAGGGGTCCCGACGGGACCCGAATGAACTCCCCTCCACCCAGGAAGCGAGCACGTCCATGGCCGATACCGCCGACCACAAGAAGTCCGACAAGAAGGCCGAGAGCAGGCCCGAGGGCAGGTCCGAGAGCAGCTCGGAGAGCCGGCCGGAGGGCAGGTCCGAGGGCAGGTCCGACAGCCGGTCCGAGAGCCGGTCCGAGAGCCGGTCCGAGCGGAGGCCGGACCGCCGCTCCGGGCGCAGGACACGTCGCCGCCGGCTCTCGGTGCCGCTGTGGTGGCCGCTGCCCGCCTGCGCCCTGCTGGGGCTGGCCGCGGGCGGGGCGTACGGGGTGCTCAAGGCCCCCGAGTACGCCGCCACCAGCTATGTCGTCGCGGTGCCCGACGACACCACCGAGCCGGCCACCGCCCTCGGCTTCGCGCAGGCCTACGCCCGTATCGCGACCAGCAGTTCCACCCTCGCCTACGCCCAGCCCCGCGCGGGCATCGGCGCCGCGAAGCTGCGTACCCAAGTACGGGCCGAGACCTCGCCCGAGTCCCCGATGATCGCCATCACGGGCACCTCGAAGAGCCCCGCCGAGGCCGCCGACATCGCCAACGCGGTCGCCGACGCCCTGTCCCTGAGCAGCAATCAAGCCGCCAAGAACACCGGCGTCCAGCTGCTCCTCTTCAACCAGGCCGTCGCCCCGTCCGAGCCCGCATCCCCGTCCGCCGCCATCAGCGGGGCCGTCGGCCTGTGTGCCGGCGGACTGCTGGGCGGGCTGTGGCTGCTCGCCCGGCCCGGCCGCGCGCGGCGCTCCGACGAGAGCACGGACGTCTCCGCGCCCGGCTTCCCGGTGGAGTCCGCAGCCCCGTCCCCGGTCGAGGAGTACGCCTCGCTGCCCGCCCAGGGCGAGCCGGCCTCGGCCAAGGAGAAGGAGTCCGTTCGATGAGTCCGGGCTCCGCCGGGGCCCTGTCGGTGACGCTGTGCCGCGACCCCCGGCAGTTCGCCGCGCTGGAGGAGTCGTGGAACAGGCTCTTCCGCGGCTGCCCCACCGCCACCCCCTTCCAGAGTCACGCCTGGCTGCACTCCTGGTGGCTGTCGTACGGCAAGGACGGCCGGCTCCGGATCGTCCTCGTCCGGCGCGGCGACGAGCTGGTCGGCGTGGCCCCGCTGATGCTCGTACACCGGCCGATGCCGCTGCTGGTGCCGCTCGGCGGTCCCATCACCGACTACTTCGACGTGCTCGTGGCCGCGGAACACGCCGCCCAGGTCGTTCCGGCGCTGGCCCGCGGGCTGCACCGGGCCGCCCGCGGGGCCGTCGTGGACCTGCGGGAAGTGCGTCCCGGGGCCGCCGCCGAGGAGCTGTACCGGCAGTGGCCGGGGGTCTCCAGCCGGCTCGCCGACTCCACGTGCATGGAGCTGCCCACGCTGCCGTTCGACGAACTGGTCAAGCGGATGCCGGCCTCCGGCGCCCAGCGGGTGCGGGCAAAGCTGCGCAAGACCGACGCGGCCGGGATCGAGGAGCACGAGGTCACCGAGCAGGAAGTGCCCCGCGCCGTACGGACCCTGCTGCGGCTGCACGAGAAGCAGTGGCGCGGCCGCGGGGTGACCCCCGAGCACCTGCGGCCCCGCTTCGCCGAGCACCTCACCCGGGCCACCCGGCGCATGGTGCGGGCCGGGGAGAGCCGGCTGACGGAGTTCCGGCTGGACGGGAAGGTGGTGGCGGCCAACGTCACGCTGCTGTCGTCCGGGCTCAGCGGCGGCTACCTGTACGGGGCCGACCCGGACCTGCGCACCCGCAAGGTGGACGTGGCGACGCTGCTGCTGCGCTACGAGGCAGGGCGGGCGCTCGCCGAGGGCCGCCCGGTGGTGAGCTTCCTGCGCGGCAACGAGCCGTACAAGAACCACTGGCGGCCCGAGACGGTCGTCAACCAGCGTTTCCTGCTGGCCACGACGGCGCTCGCGCCCCTGATGCGCGTACACGAATCGCAGGTGACGGGGCGCGAGCGGGCGGTGGACGCGCTGCGGGAGGCGCTGCCGGCCGCCAGGGACTGGCGGGCGCGGCTCAACGAACTGCGGGTGCGATGACCCGTCTAGAAGGGCCAGAAGCCGGAGTCCTTGCCGAGGTCCAGCTTGAAGCAGACCGACTGCGTGCCGACCAGCTTGGAGAGCCACTCGCCGAAGTTGAGCGGCACGCACCACTGCTGGCTGTTGACGGGCGGTGTCGTCGGCTGCGGCAGGGGCTTCGGCGGTGTGGGCTCGGGCTTCGGCACGGCCGGGGTCGGGGTGACGGGCGAGGGCTTGGGGGCCACGGGCGTCGGGGCCACGGGGGAGGGCGTCGGGACCTGCGGCGTCGGGACCGCCGGTGTGGGCTCGGGCTCGGGGACCTCGGGTGCCGGGACGAGCGGACTGGGAGTGACCGGCAGCGGTACCTCCGGGCTCGGGGCGACCGGGCTCGGGGCGACCGGCGTGGGCACGGCCGGGGTCGGGGTGACGGGCGAGGGCTTGGGGACCACGGGCGTCGGGACCGCCGGTGTGGGCTCGGGGACCTGTGGCGTCGGGACCGCGGGCGTCGGCACCTGCGGGGTCGGGACCGCGGGCGTCGGGACCTGTGGCGTCGGGACCGCGGGTGTCGGCACCTGCGGGGTCGGGACCGCGGGTGTCGGGACCTGCGGGGTCGGGACGACCGGCGTGGGCACGACGGGGGTCGGGACCACCGGGGTCGGGACCACGGGCGTGGGAACCACCGGGGTCGGGACCACCGGGCCGGGCCGCTCGGGCGTGAGCGCGTCACGGAAGGCCTTCGCGGACTGCGGGTTGTCCTTGCACTGCCAGACGCCGTGCGGGCAGTAGTCGGTGATGGTGTGGTAGAGCGGCTTGTGCTGCTGGATCCACTTCAGCATGCGCCGCATGTACTCCGGGTTGTCCCCGCGCCGGTACAGGCCCCACTCCGGGTAGGAGATCGACTTCCCGTGTGCCTTCGCGAAGTCGACGTGGTGCTGGAGTCCGTACGGCTGGGTGATCTGGTCGTCGAAGGTCTGGCCGGGACCCTGGTCGTACGAATCCATTCCGATGATGTCGACCACGTCGTCGCCGGGGTAGCACTTCGTCCAGCCGATCGCGTCCGTACCCCGGTTCGGCGCGAAGTCGAACTTGAACTCCTGCCCGGGCACGGAGCGCATCGTGCGGACGATGCGCTTCCAGTACGCCTTCCAGTTCTCCGGGTCCGGTGCGCAGCGGTGGGTGTACGTGATGCCGTTCATCTCCCAGCCGAGCACGATCACCGTGTCCGGGACGCCCAGCGACACCAGCCGCTCGGCGAGCCGCTGGAAGTGCCGGTCGTAGTTGCCCTGCGCGCCCGCCCTGATCAGCTGGGCCACCTGGTAGTCCGGCACCCGGCCCTCGTTGCGCTCCTGCATGGGCACGTTGAGGACGAACAGCCGGTCGTCGTCGGCCCGGCGCCACTCGGCCCAGTCCTCCAGGAAGGAGACCCGGCCCTCGATGCCCGCCCACTTGTCCCCGGGGAGATAGGTGTGGCCGACCCGGATCTCCTTGCCGCCCAGCCAGCTCGACAGGTACGGGATCCGGGCCACCCCGGGCGGCCCGTAGTCGAGATAGGCGCCCATGGCGATGTCGGAGCCCTCGGGCCGGTCATCCTCGGGCGCCGCGAGTGCGGCCCCCGTGGCCAGCAGTCCGGCCGTGACCGTACCGATGCAGGTGCTCGCCAGTCGGCGGCGTGGTCTGGGCATGGCGTCTCCCGAGCTTTCCTGAATCGGTGTGCTTACCAAAGACGTTAGGCATCAGATCTGACGAATGGCCTGTCCGGTGACCGCCGCGTAGGCCATTAGCAGGTGCACACCACCCCCGCTTGGTCCGACTAGGTGAAAGACACCGTTTCCATGCCCGCGTATCTCAGCCATGTGCCCGCCGTTGTGCTCAGACTCGATCGGAATCCGTTCCACCACGGAACCCTCGGCGCCGTCAGATCTCTTGGCCGCAAGGGCGTGGAGGTCCATGCCGTCGTCGAGGCCGGGGGAGGCCCCATGGTGCGTTCGCGGTATCTGCGCGCCGCGCACCCCGGTCCGGCGGGCGGGCTGGACCCCGAGGCGCCCGAGGCGCTGCTGGACTGCCTGAACGGGGTGTCGGAGCGGATCGGGCGTCCGGCCGTGCTCATCGCCATGGACGATCTGAGTGCCATCGCCGTGTCCCGGGTCGCGCCGATGCTGCGCGAGCGGTTCCGGATCCCCCACCAGCCCGACAACCTGCCCGCCCGGGTGGCCGACAAGGCCGAACTGTCGCGGCTCTGCGCGCGGTGGGACGTCCCGCACCCGGAGACCGTGATCCCGGCGAGCGGGGCCGAGGCCGCCGAGGCGGCCTGGCGGCTCGGCCTGCCGGTGGTCGCCAAGTGGAGCCGGCCCTGGCTGCTGCCCGCCGGTGCGGACGGGCTGCGCAGCACCATGCTCGTGCACACCACCGCCGAGGCGCGCCGGCTCTACGAGCGCTCCGCCGAGGCGGGGAGCCGGCTGCTGCTCCAGCGGTTCCTGCCCGCCGGGCCGGACACCGACTGGTTCTTCCACGGCGCCTTCGCGCGCGGCGGGCGTCCGCTGCTCGCGGGCTCGGGCCGCAAGGAGCTGTCCTGGCCGGTGCGGACGGGGCTGACGGCCGTGGGCCGCTGGCTGCCGGATCCGGCGGTGGAGGAGGCCGGGCTGCGGCTCGCCGAACGGCTCGGTTACCAGGGGATCCTGGACCTGGACTTCCGCCGCGACGAGCGGGGCTGCTTCCGGCTGGTGGACTTCAACCCCCGGCCGGGCGCGCAGTTCCGGCTGTTCGCCGACGAGGCCGGGCTGGACGTCGTACAGGCGATGTACCTGGACCTGACGGGCCAGCAGGTCCCGCGCCCCTCGGGCGGTCCGGGCCGGGTGTTCGTCGCCGAGAACTACGCGCTGCTGGCGACGGTCCGGGGCGGGTCGCTGCCGCGCCGCCCGGTGGCGGGTCGTCCCGAGGGTCCCGCGGGTCCCCCGGATCCGGCGGGGTCGCCGGCGGCGCCGGGACCGTCCGAGCCGTACAAGTCGTCCGGGCCGGCCCGGACGGCCGGGGCGGGCGCGGACCGGGAGGGCCGGGGCGCGGCCCCGAAGCGGTTCGCCGAGCGGGGGCGGGTGGAGACGGCCTGGTTCGCCGCCGACGACCTGCTGCCCTTCCTCGCGATGCTCGGCGCCCTGCTGGGGCGCGGAGCGGGGAAGGGGGTGCGGGCCCTGCGCGGGGTTCCGGAACAGGGCCGCCGCACGGCGCGCGCGGTCGTCCGTACGCCCCGGCAGCGCGGCAGTGGCCAGTCGGCCGACGGTTCCGCCGCGGCGGCCTCCCGTCCCGTGCCGCCGGAGGCCCCGGCCGAGCCCGACGAGCTGGTGACCCGTTGAGAGAACCCGGCGCGGCGGACCGGTACGGGCCGGTGACCATCGAACTGGAGGAGCGGCCTTGACGCGGATGGACGATCTCGTGGTGATCGGCGCGGGCCCGTACGGACTGTCGATCGCCGCGCACGCGGCGGCCGCGGGGCTCGACGTACGGCTGCTGGGGCGGCCCATGGCCTCGTGGCGCGACCACATGCCCGACGGCATGTACCTGAAGTCGGAGCCCTGGTCGTCCAACCTGTCCGCGCCGGACGGGCGGCACACGCTGGCCGAATACTGCGCCACCCGCGGAATGACCGCGGAACACGGCACTCCGCTGCCGATCGGCACGTTCAGCGCGTACGGGATGTGGTTCGCCCGGCAGGCCGCGCCCGAGGTGGAGGAGGTGACCGTCCTGGAGGTGACCCCGCAGGGCGACGGCTTCCTCGTCCGCACCGCCGAGGGACCGCCCCTGCTCGCGCGTACGGTGGCCCTCGCGGTCGGGGTGATGCCCTTCGTCCGCCACCCCGAGGCGCTGCGGGAGCTGCCGCCCGCCCACTACTCGCACAGCAGTGGCCACCGGGACCTGAGCCGGTTCGAGGGCCACGAGGTCGCGGTGCTCGGGGCCGGGCAGGCGGCCCTGGAGACCGCCGCCCTGCTGGCCGAGCAGGGTGCCCGGCCCTGCCTGGTCGCCCGGCGCTCCCGGCTGAACTGGAACAGCGTCCCGCAGCCGCTGGACCGGCCCCCGCTGCGCGCCCTGCGCGATCCGCACAGCGGCCTCGGCACCGGCTGGCGCAGCTGGGTGTGGTCGGAGCTGCCCGGGGCGGTGCGCCGGCTGCCCGCGCCCACCCGCGAGCGGATCGCGGCGACCGCGCTGGGTCCGGCCGGCGCCTGGTGGCTGCGGGACCGCTTCGAGCGGCGCGTCCCCGCATTGCTCGGGCACCGGCTGCACCGGGCGGTGGCTGTGGGCGGGCGGACCCGGCTCGGGCTGACCGACCCGGCGGGCACATCCGTGGTGCTGGACGCCTCGCACGTCATCGCGGCCACCGGTTTCGTCCCGGAGCTGGCGCGGCTGGGGCTGCTCGACGCGGGGCTGCGGTCCGCGCTGGAGACCGTGGGGCAGAGCGGGGCCCCGGAGCTGACCCCCGGGTTCGAGTCCTCGTGGCCCGGTCTGTTCTTCGCGGGGCTGCTGACGGCTCCCTCATTCGGCCCTTCCATGCGATTCGTGCACGGCGCGGGCTTCACGGCGGGGAGACTGGTGAGAGGAGTCCGGAGGCGTCTCGGCGCCCGGGGTCCGAGGCCGGGTTCCCCCGGTGCCGCCCGGCCGGGCCGGGCTGCTTCCCCCGGATCCCTTCCGGGGGTACCCCCAGGGCATCCGAAGACGTTTCTGCGGTGAGATCCGCGGTGAGAGGGGTCCGTGATGAGCGAGGAGCGAGCGCAGGGCCGCGGCTGGGTGCGCATTCCCGCCAGTCGTGGGGAACAGCCCGCCAGGGCCAGGGCCGCCGGGCACGACCGTCCCCCGTACGCGGGCCCGTACGCAGGTCCCTACGCGACGGCCTCCCCCGCCGACCAGCCCACGATCTACCTCTCCCTGGTCAAGCGCTGGCGGGAGGCCGGGCGCACCCTTCCGGGGCATCCTGACGAGGAGTGGGAGCGGCTGATCTCCCAGCCGTGCTGGCCCGGCCGTTAGGTGGTGTGGAACGTGGCAGCGGCGGAACGCGACGGACCCGAGCCGGTCCGGCCGTCCCCGGTGACCGTGCCGGGCGAGCGGTTCGCGCTCAACGGCATGGGCAGCCTCGAATGGGACCTGGGTGCCGGGTCGGTGGTGCTGGACGAGTCCGCCCTGGAGGTCCTGGACCTGGGGCCGGAGGAGTTCGACGGCACCGTGTCCGGTCTCGGACTGCGCATCCCGCCCGAGGACGCGGGCCGGCTCGGCGAGATCATCGACGGGGTCCTGGCGGGCGGCGGGGACACCTACGGCGCGTACTTCATGGTGCAGCGCCGCGACGGGCGCGACCAGTGGACGCACACCTCGGGCCGGGTGCTCCGGGACGGCGAGGGGCAGCCGGAGCGGATCGTGGGGATCGTCCGGGACGCGACGGCGGAGCTGGCCCACGCGACGCTGCTGCGCAAGCTGGAGGCGGCGCGCGCCCAGCAGGCGACGATCGTGCAGCGGACCACGGAGGCCCTGTCGCGGGCGGTGACGGTCGACGACGTCACGGCCGCGCTGACCGGGGCGGGCGCGCTGGAGCGGCTGGGTGCGGACGGGCTGGCCCTGGGGCTGGTCGAGGGCGGCACCATCAAGATCATCGCGCTGAGCGGGGAGTCGCTGGAGATCCTCAGCGAGCGGCGGTTCACCCGGCTGGACGGTTCGCTGCCGCTCTCGCACACGGTGCTCACCCGGCAGGCACGTTTCGTCACCTCGCTCACCGAGCTCGGCGGCGAGTTCCCGCTCCTCGCGGACTACCTGCACCGGATCCGGTTCGACGCGGCGGCCTATCTGCCGCTGATCGCGCAGGCCAAGGCCATCGGCGGGCTGGTCCTCTTCTACCGGCAGCGCACCGAGTTCAGCCCGGAGGAGCGCAACCTCTGCCTGGGCCTCGCCGGCATCGTGGCCCAGTCCCTCCAGCGGGCGCTCCTCTTCGACCAGGAGCGGGAGTTCGCGACCGGGCTGCAGGCCTCCATGCTGCCGCGCCGGATCCCGGAGATCAGCGGCGGGGAGATCGCGGTCCGCTACCACGCCGCCTGGAGCGGCCGGGAGGTCGGCGGTGACTGGTACGACGTGATCGCGCTGCCCCGCGACCGCGTCGGCGTCGTGGTGGGCGACGTCCAGGGCCACGACACGCACGCGGCCGCCATCATGGGCCAGCTGCGGATCGCGCTGCGGGCGTACGCGGGGGAGGGCCATCCCCCGTCCACCGTGCTGGCCCGGGCCTCGCGCTTCCTCGCCGAACTGGACACGGAACGCTTCGCCACCTGCATGTACGCACAGGTGGACCTGGAGACCGGAGGCGTACGGGCGGTCCGCGCGGGCCACCTCGGGCCGTTGATCCGGCACACGGACGGGCGTACGGGCTGGCCCAATGTGCGCGGCGGCCTGCCGCTCGGGCTGGCTTCGTTCTTCGAGCACGAGGAGTTCCCCGAGACCCGGCTCGACCTGGTCCCCGGGGAGACGATGGTGCTGTGCACGGACGGCCTGGTGGAGGAGCCGGGCACCACCATCACCGCCGGGATGGACGCCCTCGCCCAGGCGGTGCGCAGCGGCCCCCAGGGCGCCGGGGCGCTCGCCGACCACCTCTCGGACCGGCTCTGGGAGCGCTGGGGATCCGGGGACGACGTGGCCCTGCTGGTGCTGCGCCGGGCCCCCGACCCGGGCACCCACCGGGCGCCGCGCATCCACCAGTACGTCCACCAGGCCGACCCGGAGGGCCTGTCCGAGGCCCGCTATGCCCTGCGCCAGGCCCTGCGCGACTGGGGCATGCCGGAACTCGCCGACGATGTGGAGGTGGCAGCCGGGGAACTGCTGGTCAACGCCCTGCTGCACACCGACGGCGGGGCGGTGCTGACGATGGAGGTGCTGCCGGAGCCGGTCCGGCGGATCCGGCTGTGGGTCAAGGACCGCTCCAGCGTGTGGCCGCGCCGGCGCTCCCCGGGCGAGGCGGCCACCACGGGGCGCGGGCTGCTGCTGGTGGACGCGCTTGCCACGCACTGGGGCGTGGAGTCCCGCGGCGACGGCAAGGCCGTGTGGTGCGAGTTCGACGCCGGCGGCAGCCCCCGGAGCGCGGGGTGACCGGCCGGTCACCCCGGGTTGTGGGGCGCCGGGGGCGGGGCGATGATGCGAGCCATGGAACGGATCGTGTTGTGCGCGGGCTGACCAAGGCCGCCGTGACGGGCGCCCTGGCCGTGCTGCTGCTCGTGGCCGGGGTGCCGGCCGTTGTCGACTGGGCGACGGGGCGGCCGCACGCGGACCCCGCGTGCCAGTCGGTGGCCTTCATGTCGATGACGGACGTCGCTCCCGACTGCCGGTAGCGGCGGCCACCGGACGGGCGCGTGCCGGGTTCCCGCACCGCTCAGTGCCTGCGGATCTCGACGTCCTGCCGGTCCTGGGCGACGGTGGCGACCGACTTGGGCATCAGGCCGGAGAGCCGGACCTCCTGGAGCTCCGCGGTGACCACCGCGCGGCCCGGGCGCACGTTCACGAAGGCGCCCGGCGCGTTGGCGACCCAGCGCCGCTCCTGGCCGTCGCAGACGATCTGCTCCGCGCCGATGCTCAGCCGGCCGCCGTCACCCTGCGCGAGGGTCGCCTTGATCTGCATCGCCCCCATGGGTGACGCCTGCTCGCAGTGGTACATCCCGGAAAGGGTGACGGAGCCGTCCTCGGCGACGTAGGCGTCGTGGTGCACGGAAATCGCCTGATTGAAAACGGTGGCGCCGGCGGGGGCGGTGAAGAGCGTGCTGGCGGCCAGGGCGGAGAAGGCCGTCAGGGTCATTCGGCGGGCGGAGATGCGCATTCTTCCTCCAGATGGTGCGGGCGGCGGGATTCCGCCGGAACGCATTGTGCTGGCAGCCGGGCGTACGCACTTGCTCCGTGCGCTCGTGTCGTTGTGCCCAATTTCCTGTCCGGGGGCGTGAAACTGGCCGCAATACGTCCCCGAAGGGATCTTGCATGCGCCAGCCCGCCCTCCCCGCCCTCGCCCTGCTCCCGCTCCTGCTGTTCGGTGCCGCCGCCTGCCAGAGCGCTCCCGAGGGAGACGCGCTCGCTCCCGCCGCAGCGCCCGCGATCCCGGTGGACGACGGGGCGCCGCCGGGCGCTGCGGGGGCCGAACCCGGGCGGCCCGGGGTGAAGGATGCCCATGTGGGTGACCCCGTACGGGTGCACGGCAGGCAGGTCGGACGGCACCTGCAGGTCGACCTCGGGGCGTTCGTGGACCCTGCGGTCAGCGTGGAGAAGAACTTCGTCCCGCCCGCCGGGAAGCGCTGGGTGGCCGCCTCGATGTCGTTCGTCAACGTGGGCGGAGCCTCGTACGGGGCGCTCGGACGCATGTGGGCGCACGACAGCGCGGGGCAGCGTCACCCGGTGGTGAAGACCGGCGAGCTGACGACCGGCAAACCGATCGTTTTTGATTCCCTGGAGGTCGGTGAGCGGGCCGAGGGGTGGGTGGTGTTCGAAATTCCGGAAAGCGCGCGCATTGTGCGGCTGGAGTACCAGGACGCGAACATGCAGACGAATTCCGGAGAGGGATTCTGGGCCGTCTAGCCCGCCCGGGTGAAGGGCCGTGAAAGGCCCGGCAGCGGGACCACTAGGGTGCGCGCATGACTTCTACTCAAGCCGAAATCGACCGGTCCCAGCTCGGCACTCTTTCGGTGCTCGCCTGGATCGGAGACCCCGAAGAGGCGCACGACATCCCCTACCTCCTCGCCTACACCCTGGGTGACGGACCGCAGGGCCGGGAGGCCGGGGAGGCGGCGGCCCGCGGACTGCTGGAGGAGATCGGCCTGCCCATCGGCGACGTGGTCATGGACGGCACCCTCAAGGCGGCCACCTTCCCCGTGCAGATCCTGCTGGAGGGCAACCAGATCGCGCTCACCCTGCCCGGGATGAACGCGCGCTGCACCGCCCCCGACGAGTGGGTGGCCGCGGCGGACGAGAGCGGGCAGGCGTACTTCCTCTTCGCCACCCGCGCCTGGCCGGAGGCGGTCCCGGGCCGGCCGGTCGCGCCGGAGACCCTGCAGGCCTTCGCGGGCGACGAGTCGGTGCTCACCAGCAGCGCCCACTGCGTGCTCGCCGTGCGGCGCGTGCAGCGGTAGCCAGGGGGCCGGGCGCCACCACCCGCTCCGGCCGCCGGGCTCCCAGCCTGCCCGGTGGCCGGTCTCCCGGCCGGCTCCGCGCCGTCAGGGCCGCTCGAAGGCGAACTTCAGCGAGCGGACCCGGTTGTCGAAGTTCGACCCCGCCAGGTCGGGCAGCCCCACGGCCCGCAGCCCGACCGGCCGGGTGAGCAGTTCGCGGAAGAGGGCCTTCATCTCCACCCGGGCCAGGTGCGCGCCCAGGCAGAAGTGCGGGCCGCCGCCGCCGAACCCCAGGTGCGGATTGGGCGATCGGGTGATGACGAAGGCATCGGGGTCGGGGAAGACCGCCTCGTCGCGGTTGGCGGAGGCGTAGTACAGGACCACCTTGTCGCCCGGCCGGAACACGTGCCCGTCCATCGTGTGTTCGGCGGCCACCGTTCGGCGGAACTGGATGATCGGCGTCGAGTGGCGGATCATCTCGTCCACCGCGCCGTCCGCGTACTTCTCGAAGTCCGAGAGCAGCAGGTCCCGCTGGTCCGCATGGTCGGTCAGCAGGGTCAGGCCGTGGGTGATGGCGTTGCGGGTGGTCTCCACCCCCGCGACCATCAACAGCGAGAAGAAGGCGCCGAGCTGGCGGGCCCCGAGGGCCTGGCCGTCGACGTTCGCGCAGACCAGCGCCGAGATCAGGTCGTCGGTGGGGTTCTTGCGCCGCTCCCGCCCGATGCCCGCCACCATCCGCTGCATACGGGCGAGCGCACGCAGCCCGCGCCCCGGCATCCGCAGCCGGGAGGCCAGGCCCCGCTCCACGCCGATGTTCTCGGAGGCGTGGTTGACGCGGTCGGCGATCTCGGCGCGGTAGTGCTCCGGGATGCCCATCATGTTGCAGATGACCTCCAGGGGCAGCCGGGAGGCCACGGCGGAGACGAACTCGTCGGGCTGCTCATCCAGTACGTCGTCCACGATGCGGGCGGCCACGGCGTGGATGTCCTCCTCGGCGGCCGCCAGAAGGCGGGGCGTGAAGGCGCGCTGGACGATCTTGCGCAGCTGGGCGTGGTCGGGGCCGTCCAGATTGACCATCGAGTCCCCGAAGAGGGCCCTGACCCAGCGGGCCGGCTCGGGGGTGGTGACCCCGGGGGCGCTGGCGAAGACCTTGGGGAGGCGGCTGGCCTCCTGCACCTGGGCGTGGCGTACGAGGGCCCAGTGGCCGGGGCCGCTCCCTTCGGGGACGAGCACCGGGCCGTCGGCGGCGCGCAGCCGGGCGAAGGCGGCGAGGCGGTGGGCGGGGGGCTGCTGCCAGAAGCCTGGCTCGGCCAGCTCCCTGCCGGGGTCGGTGCCGTGGCGTTGTGCCGGGAGTGTCATGGCAGGGCCTCCAGTCGGTGCGCGTCGTTCTGCGCTGGAGAACGGCGGCGGGGGCGCGGGAGTGACGGTTCGGCGGGTTCGGGGTGCGGTGCGCGCGGTGCGCGGTGCGGGGTGGGCGGTGCGCGGGCGCGCGGGAGGAACGAGGAGGGAGTCAGGCGGCGGAGGCGGCCCCGGACCGTGTGGAGAGGAGCAGGCCGGCCGTCACCGTCAGCACCCCGACCAGACCCGCCCACAGCACGGCGTGGGTGCCCGTCCAGGTGCAGGCGAGCGTCACGAGGGCCGACACCGGCAGGACCAGCTGCTGGGCGGGGCCGCGCTTGAAGTGGCGGGAGTGCAGCAGCCACACCATCAGCAGGAACAGCGCGGTCGGGACCATGACGGAGGCGTTCGCGGCGACCTGGGAGATGTGCGCCTTGCCGACCGCGTGCTCGACGGCGACCTCGATGCCGGCGCCGATCGCCGCGCCCGAGGCGAAGATCAGCAGGTGCCCGTAGCCCCACGGGATGGCCTCGCGGTTGGACCTCAGGTGCTCGTGCATCGGTACGGCGAAGTAGATCCACCACGCGGCGAAGACGATCAGCAGACCGCCCGCGGCGATGGGCAGCAGCCGGTCCAGCGCCTCGTGTTCGTCGATCCCGGACTTGACGGCCACCGTGGCCGCGGCGATCGTCTCGCCGAGCACGATGATGGTGAACAGGCCGTACCGCTCCACGATGTGGTGCGCGTGCCAGGGCGTCTGGTGCCCGCGCTCGGCGATGACCGGAACCGCCAGCTCGGCGACGAGCAGGACGAGGAACGTCCAGCGCTTGAGGTCGTCGGGGACGAACAGCAGGCCGATCCAGCCCAGCTGACAGATCACCAGCCCGGCCGCGTACTTCAGCGCTGCCGCCCGGGCCTCGCCCTGTTCCCCGGAGGCGGCCCGCAGCCACTGGGCCGTCAGGGCGACGCGCATGATGATGTAGCCGGTGACGGCGACCGCCCAGTCGTTGTCGTCGAAGGCCCGGCTCACCCCGGCCGCGTACACGAGCACGCCCGCGATCTGCATGAGCGTCGCGATCCGGTACGGGACGTCGTCCACGTCGTACGCCGAGGCGAACCAGGTGAAGTTCATCCAGGCCCACCACACGCCGAAGAAGACGAAGAAGTAGCCGACGACCCCGGCGCCGGGATGGCCCTCCGCGAGCGAGTGCACCAGCCGGGCGCCCGCCTGCGCGATGGCGACGACGAAGCAGAGGTCGAAGAACAGCTCCAGCGGGGTGGCGGCCCGGTGGAGCTCGCCGGGGCTGCGGGCGGTCATGGGGGAGTAGGCCATACCGGCCAGGAGACCAGAGGCGAAGACCTCCGGCCGGCCGGACGCGCTGCCCGCGGGGCCCGTGTGCCCCGGGCGGATGCGCGGGAACACCGGCCGCCCGGCGGACTCCCGCCCGGGACGCCGCCCGCCCGCCACCGTGCCCCGCCAGGGGGGCGTGGGGGGCTCTTCCTGATCTTGTCGCCCGGATCGGTTGACAGGGGCGCCGCCCTGCACCACCCTTTCACTACTTACCTAGTGAAAGGGTGGTGTTGTCGTGCTCGCATACCGGATCGACCGTCGCAGCGGCATCGCCACGTACCTGCAGATCGTCCAGCAGACCAAGCAGGCTCTGCGCCTGGGGCTGCTGGAGCCCGGCGACAAACTGCCGACCGCACGCGAGGTCGTGGAAGCCACCGCCATCAACCCGAACACCGTCCTCAAGGCGTACCGCGAGCTGGAGCGCGAAGGGCTCGTCGAGGCCAGGCGGGGCCTCGGCACCTTCATCCGGAAGTCCCTGGGCGACGCCCGGACCGACTCTCCGCTGGCCGGTGAACTCGCCGACTGGGCGGGGCGGGCCCGGGAGGCCGGGATGGAACGGGACGACGTGGCCGCGCTCTTCGCATCCGTACTGGAACAACACTTCAAGGGGGACGGCGACTCATGACCGAACCGGTGATAGAGGCGCAGGGCCTCGGCCTGCGCTACGGACGCAGGGGAGGCTGGGCGCTGCGCGACTGCTCCTTCCGGCTCCCCGAGGGCCGGGTGTGCGCGCTCGTGGGTCCCAACGGCGCCGGAAAATCAACACTGCTGAGCATCGCGGCCGGGCTCGTGCAGCCCACGGAGGGCGCGCTCCGCACGGCGCCCCGCGAGGCAGTGGCGTACGTGGGCCAGGACAAGCCCCTCTACCCGCAGCTCACCGTCGCCGAGACCCTGCGCATGGGACGCGAGCTCAACCCCGGCCGCTGGGACGCGAAGGCGGCGGAGCGGATCGTGGAGGGTGGGGCGCTCGACCAGGGCGCCAGGGTCCGTACCCTCTCCGGCGGCCAGCGCACCCGGGTCGCCCTGGCCCTGGCCCTCGGCAAGCGCCCCGACCTGCTCCTGCTGGACGAGCCGATGGCCGACCTCGACCCGCTCGCCCGGCACCAGCTCATGGGCACCCTCATGGCCGACGCCGCCGAGCACGGCACCTCCGTCGTGATGTCCTCGCACATCCTCACGGAGCTGGAGGGCGCCTGCGACCACCTGCTGCTCGTCGACGGCGGCCGGGTCCGTCTCTCCGGCCCCATCGACGAGGTCCAGGCGGCCCATCTGCTGCTCACCGGCCCCGCCGCCGCTTCCGCCGAACTCGCCGCGCACACCGTCGTCGAGACCCGCGTCACCGGGCGCCTGCTCACCGCGCTCGTACGGCCGCGGGGAACCGTCGACAGCGGGACCTGGCAGACGACACGTCCCTTCCTGGAGGAACTCCTGCTCGCCCACCTGCGTTCGCCCGACGCGCCGGCCTTCGCCGCCGACGGGTCCCTCGACGGCTCCATCGGCACCGCAGGGGTGACGGCATGAGCCTGCCTGCACTGAAGGGCCCGTACTGGGTCACGGTCCGCCAGCACCGGCGCGTGCTGTGGGTGCTTCCCTCGGCCGCGGTCGCGGGCCTCGCCGCGGTGGTCGCCCTGCGCGTGTGGGCCGTGGACCCGGACGCCGACGGGGTGATGACGCAGACCCCGAACCACGCGTACAGCCTGCTGCGGATCTGTATGGAGTGGGCGGGCGGGGTACTGCTGTTCCTGCCGCTGCTGGTGGGGGCCTTCGTGGCCGGCCCGATGATCGCCCGTGAGCTGGAGAGCGGCACGTGGCGGCTCGCCCTCTCCCAGTCGATCACGGCGAGGGCCTGGCTCGGCGCGAAGGTCGTCGTGGCCGCGGCGGTCGCCGTGCTCGGTTCGGCCGCGCTGGCCGGGGTCTACCGCCTCGGCTGGTCCCGGGTGTACGGCTCCTACCAGTTCCACTGGGCCGATCGCGGACCGTACGAAGCGGGCGGCCCGGTGCTCATCGGCTACTGCCTGCTCGCCGTCGCCGTCGGAGCCCTCGTGGGGCAGCTGATCCGGCGCACCCTCGTCGCCATGGCGGTCACCGGCCTCCTCACCGGCCTGGTGCTGCTGTGCCTCGGTGCCCTGCGGTGGTCGCTCCTTTCCGTGGAGACCATTACCGGGCCCCTGTCCGAGAAACTGGCGGGGCGTATTCCCAGGTCGGCCATGCTGGTGGATTCGGGATACCTCACCGCCACGGGCGAACGCCTGCCCGGATACGTCTGCTTCCAGCGGACCCACAGCCTGCAGGACTGCCCCGTCGACCTGAACGTCATCGGCTGGTACACCGACTTCCACCCGATCTCGCACTACTGGCTGACGCAGCTCGTCGAAACCTCCATCGTGCTGGCCCTGGCCTCCGCCGCCCTCTACGCGGCCTTCCGGCTCGGGCGCGCCCGGCGCGGCTGAGCGGGTTCCCGCGGTCAAGGGCCCGGGCTCGTCCCGGGCCCTTGAGGGTCGGAGGTTCTCGCCGAGGCGAGGGAGAACGGCGGAGCGGGCGGCCGGGGCCGGGGAGATTTCCGAGGCGGGCGGCCCGGTGGTGTGACCCCGTTCGGCCCCATCGGAAATGCCTCATAGCGGGCTGAATACTCACAGATCACCTAGCGTGGGGCTGTGCCCGAGCCATCAGAAGCCCCCGCCGCGCCGAACCCTCCCTCCGGGGGCCCCGGCTCCGCCGAGGCCGCTGAGGGCCCGCCGGCCACGGCGCCGCCGGATCCCGGCCCGGGCAGCCGGCGGTCGGTCGCCGCCCGGGCCACCCTGGCCGGCACCGTCGTCTCCCTCCTGCTGGTCGCCGCGATCGTGCTGGGCAGCCGGATGCTGCGCGACTTCGACGCCGCGCTGCTGCCGTATGCCGTCGCCACCGTCTTCCTGGCCTTCGGCGTGGCCCACCGGTACACGGTCTGGGTCTCCGCGCCCGGCGCGCGCCGCCTCTTCAGAAAGGGGTTCGGCAGCCTCTTCTCGGCCGACAACTTCCGCCGGGCGCCCACCGCCCTGCCGAAGATGACCGCCACCTACCTCGGCCTCCAGAAGTTCCTCGGCGCCCGCTCGCGCGGCCGCTGGGCCGCCCACCAGCTCATCTTCTGGGGCTGCATCCTGGCGGCGCTCATCACCTTCCCGCTGACCTGGGGCTGGTTCACCTTCACCTCCGACAGCGGCTCCGGCCCCGGCTACGAGATGCGGATCTGGGGGTTCAAGGTCCTCGGCTTCGACTCGCTGGACATCGTGGGCCAGCTGATGTTCCACGGCCTGGACATCGCCGCCGTGCTGGTCATCCCCGGTGCCTCGTACTTCCTGTGGCGCAGGATGAAGGACCGGGGCGCCATCACCGGCCAGCGCTTCGCCTACGACCTGCTGCCACTGATCTGCCTGATCGTGATCTCCATGACGGGGCTGCTGCTGACCTTCTCGTCGATCTTCCTGCACGGCGGCGGCTACGAGTTCCTGGCCGTCCTGCACATGGTGTCGGTGGTGTTCACCCTCATCTACATCCCGTTCGGGAAGTTCTTCCACATCGTCCAGCGCCCGGCCGCGGTCGGCATGCAGCTGTTCAAGTACACGGCGCGGCAGGACGAGCAGGTCTTCGCCTGCAAGCGGTGCGGCGAGCCCGTCGACACCACCCCGTACGTGGAGAACCTGCGCGGCACGATGCAGGACCTGAAGCTCGACTTCAACGCCTTCGTCGAATACTGCCCGCGCTGCAAACGGGTACTGCGGGGCAACGCCTACCTGACCCAGGTCAAGAAGGGCTTCAAGTGACCGCGACGGAACCCGCCGGCCCCGTCCCGCTGCCCCTGGACCCTTCGATCGCCCCGCCCGGCACCCGCACCTTCCGCGACGCGGGCGGCATCCCCGCCGACCAGTGGCACGCCGACCAGAACGGCGAGACCCTCGTCCCCACCCACTGCTGCTTCTGCGGCGTGCAGTGCGGGATGTACCTGCGCGTGGACCGGGCCGGCAAGGTCTTCGGCGTGGAGCCCCGCAACCACGACATCAACCGGATGCGGCTGTGCCCCAAGGGCATCAACGCCTATCAGCAGGTCAACCACCCCGACCGGCTGACCGCGCCGCTCATGCGGCGCTCCCGGGACGAGGAGTTCCGCGAGGCATCCTGGGACGAGGCCCTCGACTTCACCGTCGCCGAGATCCGCCGCATCCAGGGGGCCCACGGCAACGACGCCTTCGGGCTGCTCGGCGGCGCCAGCCTGTACTCCGAGAAGACCTACCTGGTCGGCAAGTTCGCCCGGGTCGCGCTGAAGACCCGGCACGTCGACTACAACGGCCGCCTGTGCATGGTCAGCGCGGCGGGCGCCAACAAGCTCGCCTTCGGCATCGACCGGGCCGGCAACCCCTTCTCCGACATCCTCCTCACCGACTGCCTGCTGATCGCCGGGTCGAACGTGGGCGAGTGCTTCCCCGTGATGACCCAGTACGTCTGGGGAGCCCGCGACCGGGGCGCCTCGCTGATCGTCATCGACCCGCGCGAGACGGCCGTCGCCCGCACCGCCGACATCCACGTCGCCCTCAGGCCCGGCACCGACTCGGCCTTCTTCAACGCCGTGCTGAACGTGATCATCGCCGAGGGCCTGACCGACGAGCCCTACCTGGCGGCGCACACCACGGGCTGGGACGAGGTCCGGGAGGCCGTCCAGGGCTACCCGCCCTCCCGCGCGGCCGAGATCTGCGGCGTACCCGAGGAACAGATCGTCCGGGTCGCCCGCACCTTCGGACGCGCGGCCAAGGCCATGGCCTTCCACGCCCGCGGGGTGGAACACCACTCGCAGGGCGTCGAGAACTGCCTGTCCATCATCAACCTGTGCGTGGCCACCGGAAACCTCGGCAAACCGGGAGCCGGCTACGGCACCATCACCGGCCAGGGCAACGGTCAGGGCGGCCGCGAGCACGGCCAGAAGGCGGACCTCCTTCCCGGCGGCCGGTCCATCCTGAACGAGGAGCACCGCCGCCAGATCTCCCGGATCTGGGGCATCGAGGAGTCGGACCTCCCGCAAGCCGGCACCTCCATGATGGAGATGGTCTGGCAGATGAAACGGAGCGAGATCCGCGGTCTGATCGGCATCTGCAACAACCCCTTCGTGTCGCTCCCCAACTACCGGACGGTCAAGGAGGGCTACGACACCCTCGAATTCCACGCGCAGTTCGACTTCTTCCTCTCCGAGACCGCGGCCAACGCACACGTGGTCTTCCCGGTCACCGTGTGGGCGGAGGACGAGGGCGTCATGGCGAACACCGAGGCCCGCGTGGTCAAGCACAACAAGGCGCAGGAGCCCCCCGCCGGGGTGCGAACCGACACCTGGGTGATGTGCGAGCTCGCACGCCGGCTCGGAGCCGGTGACAAGTTCGCCTTCGCCGGCTCCCGCGAGGTGTTCGACGAGCTGCGCCTCGCCTCCGCCGGCACGGTCAACGACTACTTCGGGATCACCTACGAACGGCTGGAGGAGACCGGCGGAATCGCGTGGCCCTGCCCCTCCCTCGAACACCCGGGAACACCAAGGCTGTTCGAGGGCGGCCGGACCTACCACCCCGACGGCAAGGTCCACCTGCAGGTCGTCGAGTGGCACGCGCCCGTGGACCCCTACACCGAGGAGTACCCGCTCTCCCTCACCACCGGCCGCACCGTCGCGCACTTCCTCTCCGGCAACCAGACCCGCCGCCTGGGTGCCCTGGTCGAACAGACCCCGCGTCCCTGGGTGGAGGTCCACCCCTCGCACGGCTACCACAACGGCGACCCGGTGCGGGTGGTCACCCGGCGCGGCAGCGAGGTCTTCCCGGCCCTGGTCACCGAGGCCATCCGCCCGGACACGGTCTTCATCCCCTACCACTGGCCCGTACCGACGGCCGCGAACGCCCTGACCATCGACGCCCTCGACCCCCGCTCGAAGATCCCGGAGTACAAGGTGTGCGCCGCCCGGATCGAGCCCGCCGACCGCGTCGACGAGGTCCCCGCGCCTCCCACGGCCCCGGGCCACGAGGCCTACCCGGAGACCCAGGTCTCCCGTGCCGACCCCCTGCCCCCCACGTCCTCGCAGGGACGCGGCACGGCGGAGAGGAGCTGACCCGCCATGATGGGCCGCACGATCTTCATCGACCCGGGCCGCTGCATCGGCTGCCAGGCCTGCGTCTCGGCCTGCCGCGAATGCGACTCCCACCGAGGCAAGTCGATGATCCACCTGGACTACACCGAACCGGGCGTGTCCGTCGCCTCCCTTCCGACCGTCTGCATGCACTGCGAGGACCCGGTCGCCCCCTGCGCCGAGGTCTGTCCCGCCGACGCGATCCTGGTGACCGCCGACGGCGTGGTCCAGCAGGCCGACACCACCCGCTGCATCGGCTGCGCCAACTGCGTCAACGCCTGCCCCTTCGGCGTTCCCAAGATCGACCTCCAGGCGAAGCTCCAGATGAAGTGCAACCTCTGCTACGACCGCACCGCCTACGGCCTCGCCCCCATGTGCGCCACCGTCTGCCCCACCGGCGCGCTCTTCTACGGAACCCTCGAAGAGCTCCAGGCCGAGCGTCCCGGCGTCCAGGTGGCCGACTCCTTCGCCTTCGGCGACGTGATGGTCACGACCGGGGTGGCGATGGTCGTCCCCGCCGACAAGGTCCAGTGGCCCGTCCCCGGCGGGCTGCCCGTCGTAGAGGTGAATGGAGTCGACGTCCGATGAGCCTCACCGAACACCCCCCTCCCTCTCCCGGACCCGGTCCGCAGGCCGACGGCGACGACGCCGCCGAGCAGCTGCGCGAACGGATCAGCGCCGACTCCCTCACCACCCGCCGCGACTACCTGCGGATCGTCGCCACCGTCTCCGGCGGCCTGGCCGTCGGCGGCATCGGCGTCGCCGCCGGCATCCTGCACCGGCACGGCGACAGCGAGACACTGCCCGAGCCCCGGCTGGTCACCGACCAGCTGGCGCCCGGCCGGTCGGCGGCCTTCCGGTTCCCCGGCGACGAGGACCGGGCCCTCGCCGTGCGGCTGACCGACGGTTCCCTCGTCGGCTACTCCGCCGTCTGCACCCATCTGGCCTGCGCCGTGCTGTGGCGCGAGGACCGGGGCGCCGACGGGGAGCTGTACTGCCCTTGCCACGAGGGAGTCTTCGACGCCCGCACCGGAGAGGTGACCGCGGGCCCGCCGCCCCGTCCCCTCCCCAGGATCTTCCTGACCGAGCGGGCCGACGGCAGTGTCTGGGCCATCGCCACCGCCCGGTCGGGAGAGTCGGCCCGGGAGGCGCTCTGCCGGCAGTTCGGCGACTCCCGCCCCGCGGTGACCCGGCAGCTGGAGTGCCCGGGCGCGAACGGCGGCGCCAGGACCGAGCGGGGGCGGACATGAGCGGGGCACAGATCCCTCCGCGCCCGGACTACCGGCCGGGCAGTGCCAGGCCCCGGCTGAACCGTCCGGTGCGGGAGCGGTATCCGCAGATCCGCTCCACCAGCGGCTACGGAGACCCGCGGATCCGGCACACGGGCCCCGGCCCGGGAGCCGGCGGCGAGCAGGAGCCGGAGCGGTCCTCGAAGCTGAACGCCCGCCTGACCCTGGCCCTGACCGTCGTCGTCGGACAGCTCTGGGCGCTGACCGTCACCGTCAACGAGTGGATGAAGGGCGACGCGGGCACGGCCTGGTGGGGAGCGGGATTCCTGGTCCTGTCCTTCCTCGTCGTGATCGCACTGTGGCTGCTGGACCCGAAGGACCGATGACCCGGGTCATCGGCGACGCGAGCTCCGCCTCCCCGCGGGCGAACAACGGGTTTCCGCAGCCCGGAGGTACGGGAGGCCGGGGACAAGGGCGTCGCGGCGCGGGCGGAACCGAGGAGCCCGGCCGGGCCGGGCCGGGGACGAGGGCCGGGGCGGGGGCCGGGGCGGCCGTACCCTGGAGCTATGAGCAGCACCCCCGCCCCCGACCCGCAGCCCGCGACGCCCGCCACCGGGGCCGACAAGCCCCGGCCGAAGCCCAGGCTGGTCTTCGACGACCCGTTGGACCAGCAGTCCTCGGACGACACCGACCGAGGCTGGGGCGAGCGGCCGCCCGCCGGCGGAAGCACGGCCGACCTGGCCCGCTTCCTCGACGAGAAGCCCCCGCACCACATCTGACCGGCCGAGGCGGCCGGAGAGGTCAGAACTCGTCGCGTGAACCGGTGGGTGCCGAGCCGCCACCGCGCTGCGCGACGAGGGCGTCCCGGATCTCCTTGAGGACCTCCAGCTCGGTGATCTCCATCGTCTCCTGCACGCCCTGGCGAGCCTTGCGGCGGGCTTCCTGCTTGGCGAGGTACTTCGCCATCGGCAGCACCATGAGGAAGTAGACGACCGCCGCGGTGATCACGAAGGTCAGCGTCGCGTTCAGCACCGAGCCCCAGAGGATCTCGACACCCGTCGGCTGGCCGTTCGCGCCGATGCCGCAGGGGGCCTTGAGGCAGGACTTGTAGCCGTCCAGGCTCTGCGTGCCGACCGCGCCCACCACCGGGCCGATGATCCCCTTGACCACAGAGTTCACGATGTTCGTGAACGCGGCGCCGATGACCACGGCCACCGCCAGGTCGACCACGTTGCCGCGCATCAGGAAGGCCTTGAAGCCCGCCAGCACGCTCTCCTTCTTCTTCTCGCTCACCACTGAGCCTTTCTTCACATGTACCGAACACGGAGCCAACGGTTCCGAAAGCTACGGCAGTCCGGGCGCGGCGTGTCCAATCGGCCCCCATCTTGAGGTGACTTGACTGCTCGTGCGTACGAATCAACACAACGTCACCGCCAGTCGGGTCATGGCGCCGACCCCCACGAGAACCCGCGCGGTGTCCCGCGGCACGGACAGCACCACCAGCGCCCCGCCGTCCGCAACACCCTTCTCCGGATCGGGAACTTCGGCAACGCGAGCCCCCGCGGCCACCACCCGGGGCGGCCCGCTGCGTTCCGCCGCGACCACGTCCACCCGGTCCCCGGGCCGCAGCAGCCGCACCGTCGCCGCGTCCGCGATGCGCACCGGGGCCGACACCATCCGCACCACGGCCGGTGGAGCCGCACTCTGAGAAGCCCGCGCCGCGGGCGGCGCGCCGCCCCGCGAGGCCTGTGCCTCCGTCCCGCCCACCGCCAGGGCCGCCGCCACGACGGCCAGCGCGGCCGAGGCGGCCCGCCGCCTGCGGCGCACGGCCCGGCGCAGCCGGTCTCCGCCCCGCCCGACGCGAAGCGGCGGGAAGGGCGGGACAGGGCGCGCGGGCGGACATGCGGAAGAAGTCGAAGAGAGCGTTGAAGAAAAGGCCGAAGAGGGCGTCGAAGAGGGCGCCGAGGAGAGCGTCGAAGAGAGCGCCGAAGAGGCCGTCGGACAACGGGACATGACGAACACCACCAGACCGGGTGAGCTGCTGTGCCCGGACCCGTCGCCCGGACACCTCCCACGATCCGGCCCCCCGGAGAATCCCGCCGGGGCCTGTGGACAATCCCCAGCTTGTGGAAAACCCTGTCACCCGAAGGGGTCAGCCGCCCGCGCGTACCCGCCGCAGCGCGGCCACCGGGTCCGCGGCCCGGGCGATCGACCGGCCCACCACGACGTGCGAGGCCCCGGCCGCGAAGGCGGCCCGCGGCGTCCCCGGCCGGGCGTGCCCGCCCGCCGCGTCGTCCGGCCCCAGGGTCACCCCCGGCGTGACGATCAGCCGGTCCGGCCCCAGCAGTTCGCGCAGCGCCCCGGCCTCCCGCGGCGAGGCGATGACGCCGTCGCACCCCGCGCCCACCGCCAGCCGCGCCAGCCGCAGCACCTGCTCCTCGGTGTCCGCGGCGACGCCGATGTCCGCGAGGTCGCTCCCGGTCATGCTGGTGACCACCGTCAGCGCGAGCACCCGCAGCCGCGGGAACTCCCGCGCGGCCTCCACCGCCGCGGCCATGATCCCCGTACCGCCCATGCTGTGCACGGTCACCATGGAGGCGCCCAGGGAGCCTGCGGCCCGGACGGCGCCGGCGACGGAGTGGGGGATCTCGAAGAGCTTCAGGTCGAGGAAGACCTCGTGCCCGCGGCCGACGAGGTCCCGCGCGAGTGAGGGGCCTGCGGCGGTCAGCAGTTCCAGGCCGATCTTGTAGGAGCCGCACGCGTCGCCGAGGCGCTCGACCAGCGCCTCGGCGTCCCGGCGGTTGTCGAAGTCGAGGGCGACGATGACCCTGTGGTCGGCGAGGGGGAGGGTGGCGTTCACTCCGCCATTGTCGAGCCCACCGTCCGGCCGGGGACCTGGCAGGCCTCCGAGAAGCCCTGACTGGTCAGGCCGAAGGCGCTGTTGACGCGCGAGCGCCAGTTCTCCAGCGCGACCATCGCGGTGAGCTCGACGAACGCCTCCTCGCCGAGCCGTGCGATCAGCTCCCGCGCGAGCTCGTCCGTGACCGTCGGCTCGGTCTCCGTCATGGCCTCGGAGTACTCCATGACCAGCAGTTCCAGCTCGGTGAACACCTCAGGAGCCTCCCGCCACCGCGGCACCCACTCGATCTTCTCCGTCGGCACGCCCAGCTCGTGGCCCTCCCAGTAGCCGAAGTCCATGCACCACGAGCAGTTGATGCGGGACGCCGCGGCCATCACGGCAAGGTGCTTCAGCCCGGCGTCGAGCGCGTGCCACTTCGCCGCGCTCTGCTCCAGCCGGACGTAGGAGAAGAGCACGCGCGAGTGGTGCCCGTAGGCCTGCCCGGGGTCGAGCACCTTGCCGTAGGTGCGGCGCGAGTACCAGGCCCCGATGCGCATGAGGAGGGTGCGGGGCGGGGTGAGCGAGATACGCGGCATGACAGTCATCTCCCTGGCAGGGGCGGTCTTCGTGTTCCGCCTTCATGAGGGAGGACCGGACAGCCGCGCCGGATGTGACAGCCGCCAGGGGATTTTCCAGGGGTGTCTTGTCGATCGACAAGACACCCCTGAAGGCTGTCACCGACAATGCCGCCGGGGGCGCACCCGGATGGGGCTGCGGGAGGGGTTACGGAAGCTCGATGCCCAGGTCCCAGCCGTCGTGCGCGTGCGTGCACAGGCAGTCCCTGGCCTCCGTGGCCGGCAGGGCGGCCACCGCGTCGAAGAGCACGTCGCGCAGCCGGCCGACGTTCTCGCCGAACACCTTCAGGACCTCCGTGTGGGAGACGCCCTCACCGGTCTCCGCGCCTGCGTCCAGGTCCGTGACCAGGGCCATCGAGGTGTAGCAGAGCCCCAGCTCGCGGGCGAGCACCGCCTCCGGGTGCCCGGTCATGCCGACCACCGACCAGCCCGCCGCCGCGTGCCACCGCGACTCCGCGCGCGTCGAGAACCGCGGCCCCTCGATGACGACCATGGTGCCGCCGTCCACCGGCTCCCAGTCCCGCCCGCGGGCCGCCGCCAGCGCCACGGACCGGCCCACCGGGCAGTACGGGTCGGCGAAGGTGGTGTGCACGACGTTCGGAACGCTGCCGTCCGGCAGCGGCTCGCCGTCGAAGAAGGTCTGGGCACGGGACTTCGTACGGTCGACCAGCTGGTCGGGAACGAGCAGCGTGCCCGGCCCGTACTCGGCCCGCAGGCCGCCGACCGCGCACGGGCCCAGGACCTGGCGGACACCGACCGAGCGAAGGGCCCACAGGTTGGCCCGGTAATTGATCTTGTGTGGCGGGACGGTGTGACTGCGCCCGTGCCGGGGCAGGAAGGCCACCTGGCGCCCGCCCAGCTCGCCCATGTACAGGGAGTCGCTCGGGGGTCCGTACGGGGTCTCCACCTGGATCTCGGAGACGTCCTCCAGGAAGGAGTAGAAGCCCGATCCGCCGATGACACCGATCTCTGCGTTCACCATGCGGCCCACCCTAACGGGGCATGCCGAAGGCCCCGCTGCCCGGTCGGGGCGGGCGGGGCCTCAGGGAAAAGTGATCAGGCGGCCGACGTGGAGCTGCTGCTGCTCGACGAGCTCGACGACGTCGAGGAGGACGAGGCGGCAGGAGCGGCGGCAGCGGTCGACGTCGAGGAGCTGGACGACGGCTTCGAGGCGGGCGTGCTGCTCGACGACGCGCCACGGCTGTCGTTCCGGTAGAAACCGGAGCCCTTGAAGACGATGCCGACCGCGGAGAACACCTTCTTCAGGCGTCCGTCGCAGCTCGGGCACACGGTCAGTGCGTCATCGGTGAACTTCTGCACGGCCTCAAGGCCCTCACCGCACTCGGTGCACTGGTACTGGTAGGTCGGCACGAATTTCCTCCTGGCACTCTGACTCAATGAGTGCTAACGACGCTCCATGGTGACGTATTCCGGGCGATCAGTCCACCGTCACCGGCACGCGGTGACCCATCCCACGCTCGTTCACCCGGTTACGGGAGGCCGGTGCGGCGGTGGTGCGAGTGGTCGTCCGCCCCGTCGCCGGGGCCTTGGCCTGCGTCTTCGCCGGGGCCGCGGGCGCGGCCTCCTGCGCGGACGCGTTCACGATCCGGCTCGGGGCCTTCGGTGCCAGCTTCGCGCGCAGCGCCAGCAGCGCGGTCAGCGCGAGCGCGGTGGCGCCCATGGGCACCAGGAAGCCGAACGAGGATCCGTGCGCGTCCGTCAGGCGGCCGGCCAGGATGACCGCGACGGCCTGCCCGAAGGCGATCGAGCCGGTCAGCCAGGTGAAGGCCTCGGTCCGGGCATTGGCGGGGACCAGCTGCTCGACCATCGTGTAGCCGGTGATCAGCGCCGGGGCGATGAACAGGCCGACGACCAGGCCGAGCGCGCCCAGCAGGATCATCGAGTGCGCAGCCCACAGGACGGACGCGGCGGCGGTGAGGCCGATGTAGCCGAGGATGAGCCGGCGGCGCGGGCCGATCTTCCAGGCGATGGCGCCCATGGCGATGCCGGCGATCATGTTGCCCGCGGCGAAGACGCCGTAGAGCAGGCCGTTGGCGCCGGGGTTGCCGATCTCGTTGGAGAAGGCGGCGAGCGAGACCTGCATGCCGCCGAAGACGGCGCCGATCCCGAGGAAGGCGAAGATCAGGACGCGCAGGCCCGGGAAGGACAGCGCGAAGGCGCGCTTCTCGCCGGTGAGCGACGGGGCGTGCGTCTTGGGCTGGCTGGCTCGCTGGGCCGCGAAGAGCAGGCCGCCGAGCAGGGTCAGCGTGGCTTCGGTGACCAGGCCGGCCGCCGGGTGGACGCCGGTGCACAGCGCGGTGGCGAGGACCGGGCCGACGACGAAGGTGAACTCGTCGGTGACGGACTCGAAGGCGGCGGCCGTCGGCAGCAGCGGCGAACCCTCCAGCTTGGCGGCCCAGCGCGCCCGGACCATCGGACCGACCTGCGGCACCGAGGCGCCGGTGGGTACGGCGGCCAGCGCGAGCAGCCAGACCGGCGAGCCCGCCAGGGCGAGCGCGGCCAGGCCGGTGACGGCGGCGGAGTGCGCGAGGACCACGGGCAGCAGGACGGCGGTCTGGCCGAAGCGGTCGGTGAAGATGCCCATCAGCGGCGCGGACAGCGCCATGGAGATGCCGGTGACGGCGGCGACGACGCCGGCGCTGGCGTAGGAACCGGTGGTGTGCTGGACCAGCAGCAGGATGCTGATCGTCAGCATGCCGAAGGGGAGTCGTGCTGCGAAGCCGGGGAGTACGAAGCCGAGGGCGCCGGGAGTGCGCAGGAGCTGCCCGTATCCGGGGCGGGCGGACGTGTCGGTCGTGACCGCGGATGTCACGGCCTTGCCTTTCCGCTGCCTGGTAGAGCGTCCCCGTCTGCGGACGGTGCTTCGCCTTGTGAGCGACCGCACCCGTACATGTGGGAGCCCCGAGAGCTGTCCTCTTGCGCAGAACCGAGTGATACCTGGGCGCCCACTGCGGGTGGTGCCACGGCCGCTTTGCGGTCGCGCCAGCTCTGCGTCAGGCAGAGTTGGTTCGATCTGGTGTGCCTTCATCGTACAGGGAATTGCACTACCACGCCCTGTGAATTCGGTGACAAGGGGTGCCTTCACCTGGGATTAACGGCCGCTTCACGCGCAAAGAGCCCGGGAAAGCGGGCAAAGTCGGACATAGCTCAGCGAAATTGGCTGAATTAGAACGCCGCTCTAATGAGGAGCGGATCCGCCCGTACCAAGCCAGCCGGCCAGCTTGCCGCCCCGGGCCACCGCGCGCAGCCGCGCCTCCGCGGCGTCCCGGACCGGGTCCGTGGCCACCACGAGCAGCTCGTCCCCGTGCCGCAGCACCGTCGACGGCGCCGGTACGAAACTCTTCGCGTCCCGGACCACCAGCGTGACCGAGGCCCCCGGCGGCAGCCGCAGCTCGCTCACCTCGACGCCGTGCATCCGCGAGGCCGGCGGGATCGAGAAGGAGAGCAGGTGTCCGCGCAGTTTCTCCAGCGGCGCCGACTCGATCCCGAGGTCGGAGGCGCCCTCGTCCCCGTTGCCGAGGTTCAGCTTGCGCGCGAGCCAGGGCAGCGTCGGCCCCTGCACCAGGGTGTAGACGACGACCAGAACGAAGACGATGTTGAAGACCCGGTCGCTGCCCTCGATCCCGGACACCATCGGGATCGTCGCCAGAATGATGGGCACGGCTCCGCGCAGACCCGCCCACGACATCAGCACCTGCTCCTGCCAGGTGATCCGGAAGGGCAGCAGGCTGATGAAGACCTCCAGGGGCCGGGCCACCATCGTCAGCACCAGCCCGATGACCACGGCGGGCCAGAAGTCGCGGACCAGCTCGTGCGGGGTGACCAGCAGGCCCAGCAGCACGAACATGCCGATCTGCGCGATCCAGCCGAGCCCGTCGGCGAATCCGCGCGTGGCGGGCCAGTGCGGGAGCCGGGCGTTCCCGAGCACCATCGCCGCCAGGTACACCGCGAGGAAGCCGGAGCCGTGCGCGATCGCGCCGGCCGCGTACGCCACGATGGCGATGGCCATCACGGCGATCGGGTAGAGGCCGGAGGCGGGCAGCGCTACGTGCCGCAGGCCGTAGGCGCCCAGGAAGCCCACGGTCAGGCCGATCGCCATGCCGATCGCCAGCTCCAGGGCGATCTTGCCGATCAGGACGTACCACTCGTCCACCGGGCCGACGGTCGAGAAGGCCACGACGAGGATGACGACCGGGGCGTCGTTGAATCCGGACTCGGCCTCCAGGACGCCCGTGATCCGGGAAGGCAGCGGAACCTTGCGCAGCACGGAGAAGACCGCCGCGGCGTCGGTGGAGGAGACGACCGCGCCGATCAGCAGGGCCTGGCGCCATTCCAGCCCGACGAGGTAGTGCGCCCCCGCCGCCGTCACGCCCACGCTCACCGCGACGCCCACCAGTGAAAGCACGACCGCGGCCGGCAGGGCCGGCTTGATCTCTTTCCACTTCGTGCCCAGACCGCCCTCGGCGAGGATCACGACCAGCGCGGCATAGCCGATGACCTGGGTCAGCTCGGCATTGTCGAATACGACGTTGCCGATGCCGTCCTGGCCTATCGCGATGCCTATGCCGAGGTAGATGAGCAGGCTGGGGAGGCCGCTGCGTGAAGAGATGCGTACCGCCGCCACGGCGACGAGCAGCACGAGCGAGCAGACCAGCAAAAGCTCATTGAGCGTGTGGACAGTCAGCGGGCGGCCCTCCTCAATGCGCCCGGCGGATCGATCCTCCCGGCGACAAGTTCGGCAAGTAGTTCGTTACCTTACCTAATCTTTGACGCGCCCTTTACGCGATAACCACATTGTGAAACGCCTGTTCGCCCCTGTCCTCGTCAGCTCCACCCCTGGCGGATCAACGAAGTCGGTCCTGCGCCTATGGTTGCTCCCAGCACTCCCAGGACCACCCTGCCCCTCTAAGGACAGCGATGCCCGCCAACGAAACCGCTCCTCCCGTCAAGAAGAAGGGACGACGCGCCCGTCTGATCGTGCTCGTCCTGGTCCTGGCGCTCTTCGCGGGCCTCGGCTACGGGGCGTACTGGAGCGTGGACAGCGTGCGCGCCTCCTTCCCCCAGACGACCGGCTCCCTCGACGTACCCGGCCTGACCGGGGCCGTCGACGTCAAGCGCGATGCCCGAGGCATTCCCCAGCTCTACGCAGACAACGACGACGACCTCTTCCGCGCGCAGGGCTTCGTGCACGCGCAGGACCGGTTCTGGGAGATGGACGTACGGCGTCACATGACGTCCGGCCGGCTCTCGGAGATGTTCGGCTCCGGCCAGGTCGAGACCGACGCCTTCCTGCGCACGCTCGGCTGGCGCCAGGTCGCGCAGGCCGAGTACGACACCAAGCTCTCGCCGGAGACCAAGAAGTATCTGCAGGCCTACGCCGACGGGGTCAACGCGTACCTGAAGGGGAAGTCCGGCAAGGACCTCTCCGTCGAGCACGCCGCCCTGAAGCTCAGCGACGACTACCGGCCCGAGCAGTGGTCGCCGGTGGACTCGGTGGCCTGGCTCAAGGCGATGGCGTGGGACCTGCGCGGCAACATGCAGGACGAGATCGACCGCGCGCTGATGTCGAGCAAGCTCTCGCAGGCGCAGATCGACGAGCTCTACCCGCCGTACCCCTTCGACCGGAACAAGCCGATCGTCGAGGGCGGCAAGGTCGAGGGCGGAAAGTACACCCCGCAGGGCGGCTCCGCGGGCAGCGGTCAGGGCAGCGGAACCGGTAGCGGTTCCGGTTCGGGCGGTGCGAACACCATCGGCACCCAGACCTCGACCGCCACGGGCAGCGGCAACGGCAACGCCACCGGCCTGGCCGGCAACGCCACCGCCCAGGGCGCGACCGTGGGCCTGCGCACCCAGCTGAGCGCCCTCGCGGACTCCCTGGACAAGATCCCCGCGATACTCGGCCCCAACGGCAGCGGCATCGGCTCGAACTCCTGGGTCGTCGCCGGCAAGTACACGACCACCGGCAAGCCGCTGCTCGCGAACGACCCGCACCTGTCCCCGCAGCTGCCCTCGGTCTGGTACCAGATGGGCCTGCACTGCCGCGCTGTCTCGGCCCAGTGCCAGTACGACGTGGCCGGCTACACCTTCTCCGGCATGCCCGGCGTGATCATCGGCCACAACGCCGACATCGCCTGGGGCATGACCAACCTCGGTGCCGACGTCACCGACCTCTACCTGGAGCAGGTCAAGCCCGAGGGCTACGTCTTCGACAACAAGGTGCTCCCCTTCGCCACCCGTGAAGAGGTCATCAAGGTCGCGGGCGGTGCCAGCAAGAAGATCACCGTCCGCACCACCAACAACGGCCCGCTCGTCTCCGACCGCAGCGAGGAGCTCGCCACGGTCGGCACCCGCGCCCCCGTCGCCAGCTCCGCCCCCGACCGCGGTGACGGTTACGCGGTGGCACTGCGCTGGACGGCGCTGGACCCGGGCAAGTCCATGGACGCGGTCTTCAAGCTCGACAGGGCCAAGTCCTTCGAGGAGTTCCGCAAGGCGGCCGCCGACTTCGAGGTCCCCTCGCAGAACCTGATCTACGCCGACACCAAGGGCAACATCGGCTACCAGGCCCCGGGCCGCATCCCGGTCCGCGGCCAGGGCGACGGCCGGATGCCCGCCCCGGGCTGGGACTCCAAGTACGCCTGGAAGGGCGGCAAGGACGGCAACACCGGCTACATCCCGCAGAACGAGATGCCCTGGGAGTACAACCCGTCCCGCGGCTACATCGTCACCGCCAACCAGGCCGTGGTGGAGAGCGGGACCGGCGCGGGCAAGTACCCGTACCTGCTGACCACCGACTGGGGCTACGGCGCCCGCAGCCAGCGGATCAACGACCTCATCGAGGCGAAGATCAAGGACGGCGGCCGGATCTCGACCGACGACATGCGCACCATGCAGATGGACAACAGCAGCGAGATCGCCGCGCTGCTGACCCCGATGCTCGCGAAGATCGAGATCTCGGACCCGGGTGTGCGCGCCGCGCAGAAGCTGCTGGACGGCTGGAACTACACGCAGGAGCCCGACTCGGCCGCCGCGGCCTACTTCAACGCGGTCTGGCGCAACATCCTCAAGCTGTCCTTCGGCGACAAGATGCCCAAGGAACTGCGGCTCGAGGGCAGCTGCATGAACGTCCTCGGCAACGGCACCGGCCCGGCCGACGACCTGGCCAAGACGGTCCGTGAGTGCGGCACCCGCGACGCGGACTCGGCGCAGCCCGACGGCGGCGACCGCTGGTTCGAGGTGGTCCGCCGCCTGGTCAAGGACGAGAAGTCGCAGTGGTGGAGCGCGCCCGCCAAGGGCCTGAACAAGCCGGCCACCACCACCCGCGACGAGCTGTTCGCGCGGGCCATGGCCGACGCCCGCTGGGAGCTGACCGCCAAGCTCGGCAAGGACCAGTCCACCTGGAGCTGGGGCCGGCTGCACCAGCTGACGCTGAAGAACCAGACGATCGGCACCGAGGGCCCGGGCTTCATGCAGTGGCTCCTCAACCGCGGCCCGTGGGACGTGGGCGGCGGCGAGGCCACGGTCAACGCGACCGGCTGGAACGCCTCCAGCGGCTACGGGGTCACCTGGGTGCCGTCGATGCGGATGGTCGTGAACCTCAATGACCTGGACAAGTCGCGCTGGATCAACCTGACGGGTGCCTCCGGGCACGCGTACAACGCGCACTACACGGACCAGACGACGATGTGGGCCAAGGGCGAACTGCTGGAGTGGCCCTTCGGCAAGGACGCCGTCGAGAAGGCCACGGTCGACACCCTGACCCTCAAGCCCGCGGGCTCGTAGGGCCCGGGGCCGGGATCAGGTCTTCACGTACGGAAGCGGCGCACCCCTGACGGGGTCGCCACCGCCTGAACGGGGTGGTCGTGCGGTTCCTCCGGGACCCGCGCGACCACCTCTTCGTCGTAGAGGAGCACGACCAGCGCCGGATGGGCCCCGGCGCGCTCCAGCCGCTCCAGCACCCGGTCGTAACTGCCCCCGCCGCGGCCCAGCCGCATGCCGCGGCCGTCCACCGCGAGCCCGGGCAGCAGCACGGCGTCGGCCCCGGTGACCGCGTCCGGCCCGAGCGCGGGGCCGGCCGGCTCCAGCAGCCGCATCTTCCCCGGGTGGGCGGCCTCGGCCAGGCTTCCCGGGCCCTCGTACGCGGCCCAGTCGAGGTCGTTGTCCGGCAGCAGCTGGGGGAGCAGGACCTGCTTGCCGGCCGCGCGCAGGGCGTTGAGGAGCTCCCGGGTGCCCGGTTCGGTGCCGATCGAGACGTACGCCGCCACCGTGCGGGCATCGGCCAGTTCGGGCAGTTCGAAGGCCCTGACGGCGAGTGCGGCGGCCGCCGTACGGCAGGTTTCGGGGGACAAGGCTCGGCGTGCGGCGAGCAGTTCTCGGCGCAGCCCGGCCTTGGCGGAGGCGGTGGGCGGGTTCTCTGCCACGACGAAATCAAATATCCTTCCGAATCGGGTCATATCTGTATCTACCTGCTGCGATCCAGTCCGGCGTTCGACAGAACCCCACTATCGTTCTGGCCATGACTATGTTGCACCCCGTGATCAAGAAGGCCGTGATTCCGGCCGCTGGCCTCGGTACTCGGTTCCTTCCGGCGACCAAGGCGACCCCGAAGGAAATGCTCCCGGTTGTGGACAAGCCGGCCATCCAGTACGTGGTCGAGGAAGCCGTCGGCGCCGGACTCGACGATGTCCTCATGATCACTGGGCGTAACAAGCGTGCCCTGGAAGACCACTTCGACCGGAACTACGAGCTGGAGTCGGCCCTCATCGCCAAGGGCGACGACGACCGGCTGAAGAAGGTCCAGGAGTCCAGCGACCTGGCCACCATGCACTACGTCCGCCAGGGCGATCCGCGGGGCCTGGGCCACGCGGTGCTGTGCGCCGAGCCGCACGTCGGCCGCGAGCCGTTCGCCGTCCTCCTCGGCGATGACCTCATCGACCCGCGCGACCCGCTGCTGCGCCAGATGGCCGACATCTACGCCCGCACCGGCGGCACCGTCATCGCGCTGATGGAGGTCGACCCGGCCAGCGTCCACCTCTACGGCTGCGCCGCCGTCGAGGCCACGGACGAGGCGGACGTGGTCCGCGTCACCGGACTCGTCGAGAAGCCGGAGCCCCAGGACGCCCCCAGCAATTACGCGGTTATTGGACGCTACGTCCTCAACCCCGCGATCTTCGACATACTGCGGGAGACCGAGCCGGGCCGCGGTGGGGAGATCCAGCTCACCGACGCCCTGCAGAAGCTTGCCGCCGACGAGAGCATCGGCGGTCCGGTGCACGGCGTGGTCTTCCGGGGCCGTCGCTACGACACCGGGGACCGCGGCGACTACCTGCGGGCCATCGTCCGCCTCGCGTGCGAGCGGGAGGACCTGGGCCCCGAGTTCCGCACCTGGCTTCACCGTTACGTCACGGAGGAGATGTAGCACCTTGAGCAGTTCCGCACCGCAGGACACCGGCCACCGTCTGTGGTCCGTGGACGAGCACCTCGCGGACGTCCTCTCGGCCGTCCGGCCGTTGGAGCCCATCGAGCTCCAACTGCTGGATGCCCAGGGCTGTGTCCTGGTCGAGGACGTGACCGTGCCCGTCGCCCTCCCGCCCTTCGACAACAGCTCCATGGACGGCTACGCCGTCCGCACGGCCGACGTCCAGGGTGCGAGCGAGGAGTTTCCCGCGGTGCTCACCGTCGTCGGGGACGTCGCGGCGGGCAGCGGTGAGCTGCCCACCGTGGGCCCCGGCGAGGCTGCCAGGATCATGACCGGAGCCCCGCTGCCGCCCGGCGCGGAAGCCGTCGTACCGGTCGAGTGGACCGACGGCGGCACCGGCGGCGGAGCGGCCGCCGGGATGACCCCGGCGAGCGCCGCCCCGGAGCACGCGGGCGGCGAGGTGCGGGTGCACCGCGCCGCCGAGGCGCGGGCCCACGTCCGCGCGCGCGGCAGCGACGTACAGGCCGGTGACCTCGCGCTCGCCGCCGGCACGGTCCTCGGGCCGCCGCAGATCGCCCTGCTGGCCGCCATCGGGCGCGGCACCGTACGGGTGCGGCCGCGCCCCCGCGTGGTGGTCCTGTCCACCGGCAGCGAGCTGGTCCAGCCCGGCGAGGCGCTCACCGCGGGCACCATCTACGACTCCAACAGCTTCGCGCTGGCCGCGGCCGCGCGGGACGCCGGCGCCATCGCCTACCGGGTCGGCGCCGTCGAGGACGACGCCGACACCCTGCGCTCCACCATCGAGGACCAGCTGATCCGGGCCGACCTGCTGGTCACCACGGGCGGGGTCAGCGTCGGCGCCTACGACGTGGTCAAGGAGGCGCTGTCGTCCGTCGGCTCGGGCGACGCCGATGCCGAGGACGTCGACGGCGGCGGGATCGACTTCCGCAAGCTCGCCATGCAGCCCGGCAAGCCGCAGGGCTTCGGCACGATCGGCCCGGACCACACCCCGCTGCTGGCGCTGCCCGGCAACCCGGTGTCCTCGTACGTCTCCTTCGAGCTGTTCGTGCGCCCCGCGATCCGCACCCTCATGGGGCTGCCGGACTCCGAGGTCCGGCGGCCGAGCGTGCGGGCGGTGCTTGCGGCGGACAAGGCGCTCGGCTCCCCGGCCGGCCGCCGCCAGTTCCTGCGCGGCAAGTACGACGCCGAGAGCGGCACGGTCAGCCCGGTCGGAGGATCGGGCTCCCACCTGATCGCCGCGCTGGCGCACGCGGACTCCCTGATGGTCGTACCGGAGGACGTCACCTCGGTGGAGCCCGGGACCGAGCTGGAAGTGGTCCTGCTCAGCTGAAGCCGGGCCGGTGCGGGTAGCGTGTGTTGCACCACACAGGCTCCTCGGGGGCCCAGAGCGGAGCGGCGCAGCAATGAGTACCGAGAGCAGGCTCACCCACATCGACGAGGCCGGCGCGGCCCGGATGGTCGACGTGTCCGGGAAGGACGTCACCACCCGGACGGCGCGGGCCAGTGGACGCGTGCTCGTCGCCCCGCGGGTGATCGAGCTGCTGCGCGGCGAGGGCGTGCCCAAGGGCGATGCCCTCGCCACCGCGCGGATCGCCGGGATCATGGGGGCGAAGAAGACCCCCGACCTGATCCCGCTGTGCCACCCGCTGGCGGTCTCGGGCGTCAAGGTCGACCTGCGGGTCGCCGACGACGCGGTCGAGATCCTCGCCACCGTGAAGACGACCGACCGCACGGGCGTCGAGATGGAGGCGCTGACCGCCGTCGCGGTCGCCGGCCTCACCGTGATCGACATGGTGAAGGCGGTCGACAAGGGCGCGGTCATCACGGACGTCCGGGTGGAGGAGAAGACCGGCGGCAAGTCCGGCGACTGGGCGCGCTCGTGAATGCCCCGCGCGGCGGCGAGGTGCACAGCCACAGCCATGGCGACGACGTTCCTGCCGGCACCGGGGGCTCCGTGCAGCCGCTGGGCCGGGCCCTGGTCGTCACGGCCTCGAACCGGGCCTCGCAGGGCGTGTACGCGGACAAGGGCGGCCCGCTGCTGGCCGAGGCGCTGGAGAAGCTCGGCTTCACGGTGGACGGCCCGCAGGTCGTCCCGGACGGCGATCCCGTGGAGCAGGCGCTGCGCGAGGGCGTGGCCGCCGCGTACGACGTCATCCTGACCACCGGCGGCACCGGCATCTCGCCGACCGACCGCACCCCGGACGCCACCGCGCGCGTGCTGGACTACGAGATCCCCGGCATCCCGCAGGCGATCCGAGCCGAAGGCCTGGCGAAGGTGCCCACCGCGGCCCTGTCCCGGGGCCTGGCGGGCGTGGCCGGGCGGACCCTCATCGTCAACCTCCCCGGCTCGACGGGCGGGGTGCGCGACGGTCTCGCCGTCCTGTCCCGCGTCCTGCCGCACGCGGTGGACCAGATGCGGGGCGGCGACCACCCCAGACCGGCGGCACCCTCCGGGAGCACGAGCTGAACGGCCCGACCTGGCCGGTGGTCCTGGCGGACGGCGATGTCACGCTCCGGCCGATAAAGCTGCGGGACCAGAAGGCCTGGCGCGAGGTCAACCGGCGCAACCGCGACTGGCTCCGGCCGTGGGAGGCGACGATCCCGCCGCCCGCGCCGTGGGGGCCGGTGATCCAGCGGCCCACGTACCGCCAGATGGTCCGCCATCTGCGGGCGGAGGCGAACGCGGGACGGATGCTGCCCTTCGTCATCGAGTACCAGGGCCGGCTGGTGGGCCAGCTGACGGTCGCCGGGATCACCTGGGGCTCGATGTGCGCGGGTCACATCGGCTACTGGGTGGACCGCGAGGTGGCGGGCCGCGGTGTGATGCCGACGGCGGTCGCGCTGGCGGTGGACCACTGCTTCGGAAAGGTCGGCCTGCACCGGATCGAGGTGTGCATCCGGCCCGAGAACATCCCGAGCCGGCGGGTCGTGGAGAAGCTGGGTCTGCGCGAGGAGGGACTGCGGCCGCGTTATCTGCACATCGACGGGGCCTGGCGCGACCACCTCGTCTACGCGGTCACGGTGGAGGAGGTGCCGGAGGGGCTGCTGCGCCGCTGGCACCGGGCACGGCACTCGCCGTCCCCGCCGAAATAGCGGGGCGCCGGTCCGGGGCCGTGCCGAACCGCGATAAACGAATATCTGTTCGAATTAATGGCCTCGGGTAACCGATTCGCCCATAACCTGATCCGAAGAATCACAAAAAAAGTCCGTGATATCAGCGAGATCGTGCGACACACCGGCTCAATTGGCCGATCCCCTCGGCCGCGCCCCTCTACGGTGTGAGGTGTGAGCAGCAGCGGCCTCATCTACGCAGTCATTGTCGGGGCCTGGGCCGCCTACTTGGTGCCCATGTGGCTCCGGAGGCAGGACGAGCTGAACGAAGCCCGTCCGACGGAACGCTTCTCCACTGCCATTCGGCTGCTTTCCGGCCGGGCGGGAATGGAGCGCCGTTACGCCAAGGGGCTGCGTGAGCGCGGTGACGAGCAGGCGGAGCCCCAGCCCCACGCGGACCCGGACGCCGCGACGGAAACGGTTGATTCCGTCGACGCCGACGCCCGGGCCTTTGTCGTGCCCCCGACCAGGGCGGAGCCGAGACCGGCCACCGTCGAACGGGAGCAGCGCGCGGAGCGGGCCCGGCGCGAGCAGCGCCTCCAGGTCCTCGCGCGCCGCCGGCGCACCACCGCACTCCTCTTCCTGGTCTTCACCCTCGGCGCCGTCGTCGCCGCGGTGGGCGGCCTGCGCTTCCTGTGGGCCCCGGCCGTCCCCGCCCTCCTGCTGAGCACGTACATCGTGCACCTGCGGGTCCAGGAACGGCGGCGCTACGAGTTCACGATGGACCGGCGGCGCGCCGAGGCGGCCGCGCGGCAGCTGAGGGAGAGCCGTCCGAGCCGTCGTGAGCCCGAGGCCGCGTCCGGCGGCGAACCGGACCCTGCTCCACCGGTGTCCCCGCAGGAAGCCGGACGGCGCGCGCTGGTCGAGCAGACCGACCACGCCGAGTGGGTGGACCAGCAGCGCGAGCGCGAACGCGGCCCCGCCCGCGGTGACAGCTGGGAGCCGGTCCCGGTCCCGCTGCCCACGTACGTGACGGCCCCGGTGGCCCCCCGCGCCACGGGCCCCGCGGCCCCGGACTCCTGGAGCGCGACCCGCTCCAGCACGGCCGAGCCGACGGAACCCCGCCTGCGCGCCCAGCCCGGCCCGCCCAAGCCGGACCCGAAGCCCCAGGCCACCACCCCGCACCCGCGCGGCCAGGGCAGGGGCCGCACGCCGCTGTTCGACCAGTACGAGGGCGAGGACCGCCCCCGCGCTGCGAACGAATGATCGGTGACCTGCGCGGACGCTCCGGGATATCGGTTTTGGAGCACCCGCGCGGGGATGCTAATGTTTCACACGTCGCAAGGGCCTGTGGCGCAGTCTGGTAGCGCACCTCGTTCGCATCGAGGGGGTCTGGGGTTCAAATCCCCACAGGTCCACAGACGACAGTTCGCGAGTAGCTCTCGTGAACGTCACGAGATCCCGTCCGGTCGAAAGACCGGGCGGGATCTCGGCGTTTCCCGGGCCGTTCCCATCCGGCGTCCGGCGCGCCTTCTGCCGCTCCCGCATCCGGGCCGTCGGCATCTCCCCGTCGACCATCCGGCCGGCCTGCGCGAACCGATCGACCGCGCCCCGGCGCCCCACCGCACCCGGAAATGGGTCAACTCACATGCATTGTCGAGGAGTCCGGCTGCTTGTCTTCCGGAGGGGAGTGGTGTGGATCACGGCAACGCATCGGGCGCGGGCGGCAACTGAGGGGTGCAAGGTCACCGAGGGAAAGGCCCACCCCCATGACAGCTCCAGGACGGCACCGACTCACCCGCCGGCGATCCACCGCCGCAGCGGTCGCCTGCACCGTGGGCTCCCCGGCCGGGCGTGCGAGGCCGATTGCCTCAGCGGAGTCGAGGCCGGCACGGAGGTCTTCACCGGCAAGGCGCAGCTGGACACCACCGCCTACTCGGTGAACGTGGACCGACCCTGCCGCCGCACCCCCGGCACCTCTTCCCGCACCCTCCCCCCTCTCCCTCCAGGCAAGGAACGACCTCACCATGTCCGATCCCTCGCACCGGCGCCCCCGTACCCGCCGTACGGCAGTCCTCGCCGCCGCCTCCGTCGCCGTCGCGGGTGCGCTCAGCGCCCTCCCCCTGACGATGAGTGCGCACGCGGCCCCCGATCTGGCGCACGCCGTACTCCCCGCACGCGACGGGTGGGCGGCGAGCGGCAAGGGCACCACCGGCGGCTCGGCGGCCGTCGCGTCCCGGGTGTTCACCGTCTCCACCCGGGCCGAGCTGGCCAAGGCGCTGAGCAGCGGCTCCAGGACGGAGCCGCGCATCATTCGCGTCAAGGGCCTCATCGATGCGAACACCGACGACGACGGCCGCTCCCTGCGCTGCGAGGACTACGCCAAGGGCACGGGCTATTCGCTCGCCTCCTACCTGAAGGCGTACGACCCGGCCGTCCGGGGACGCTCCCAAGTGCCCTCCGGGGCGCAGGAGTCGGCCCGGGCCGCCGCGCAGAAGAAGCAGGCGGCGCGGATCGTGTTCGCGGTGCCGGCGAACACCACGATCGTCGGCGTGCCCGGGACCGGCGCGGGGCTGACGGGCGGCAGCCTCCAGGTCAAGAACGTGGACAACGTCATCATCCGCAACCTCGCCTTCGCCGACGTCCGCGACTGCTTCCCCCAGTGGGATCCCACGGACGGTTCGGACGGCAACTGGAACTCCGCCTACGACGCGGTCTCCCTGAGGGGGGCCACCCATGTCTGGGCCGACCACAACACGTTCACCGACGCCCCCCGCTTCGACAGCGGCAACCCCACCCATTTCGGGCGCGAGTACCAGGTCCACGACGGGTCGCTCGACATCACCAACGCCTCCGACCTGGTCACCGTCTCGTACAACCGGTTCGCCGACCACGACAAGACGATGCTCATCGGCAGCAGCGACAAGGACAGCAAGCTGCGGGTCACCCTGCACCACAACATCTTCCGGGGGACCGTCCAGCGTGCGCCGCTGGCCCGCGTCGGACAGGTGCACCTGTACAACAACCTCTTCGACACGACCACGCGCAACGGCTACGCCTTCAGCTACTCCGTCAGCTCCCGGGCGCGGGCCCAGGTGGTGGCCGAGTACAACCACTGGACGCTTCCCGGAGACGGGAAGGTTTCCCGGCTGCTGACCGGCGACGGAACCGGCGCGCTGGCGGGCACCGGGAACCTCGTGAACGGGCGGGACGCCGACCTGGTCGCCGCGTACAACGCCGAGAACCCGGGCAGGCGGATCCGGCCGACGGTCAACTGGCGGCCGGTGCTGTCCGCGGGACTGGAGACCTCCGCGGCCGCACTGGCCGGCTCGCTCGGCCGGACGGCGGGTGCCGGCGTACTGACCGCCTCCGGCGGTCCGGCCGGATCCGCCGTCCCCGCTCCGTGAAGGGAGGCCGTCCGGACATGGCTGCTACCGTCACCGCCCCACGGCATGACATGGGCACACCGAACGGAGGGGCGAGCATGGGCCCCGTCCAGGAGATCCACGGGAACGCGGCCATCGAGTTCCACGCCTTCTTCGAACGGCACCACGCCGAACTCGCGCGCCTGGCCTGCATGCTCATCGGGGAGCCGGACGGCGCCGACGACCTGGCCGCGGACGCCCTCGTTGCCGTGTGGCACCGCTGGGACCGGGTCCGCCGGGCGGACCACCCCCTCGCCTACGCCCGCGGGATCGTCGCCAACATGGCCCGAACGCGGATCCGGGCGGCGGTGCGCGAGCGCAGGCGCATCGTCCTCTTCTGGTCGAACCGTTCCGAGGAGGCCGACGCACCGGACGTCGCCGCAGCCCTCGACGTACGAACCGCCCTGGCCCGGCTGCCGTTTCGAAAACGGGCCTGTGTGGTCCTGCGCCACGCACTGGACCTGTCCGAGAAGGACACGGCGCTGGCCCTCGGCATTTCGGTCGGTACGGTGAAGAGCCAGACCTCCAAGGGCATGGCGGAACTCCAGAAGCTGCTCGGCCCGCGGGCCGTCGGAGAACTCGCGGGAGGGAGGCGCCGGTGAACGACGTGTCAGGAAAGCTGCGGGAAGCGGCACAGGCGCACGAGCCCGACCGGGAGCGGATGCTCGCGCGGGTGCGGCGCGGCATGGCCGCCGCCGACGCGGATGCTTCCGACGCCCCCCGCATCACCCATGCCCCCCGCGCCCGGCAGAGGACTCGGGCGCTCTCCTGGGGCCGCGTCACCCTCGCCACGCTCGCCGTCGGTGCCACCCTCGTGGCCGGAGCCTTCACCGTTGCCTCCGCGCAGAAGGACGGAGGGCGAGGCCGCCAGGTGGTGACGGCGCCCGACGGTACCGGCGCCCCGGGCACCGAGAGCGGGCCGCTGTGGTCCGACGGCTCCGTCGACCCGCACAGCAACACGTACTGGGCCCAGAGCAACATCACCCTCCAGAACCGCGAACCGCTCGCCGCGCTCACCCTTGAGGTCCGTATCGCGCAGACGGGCGGCGTGGCGACCACCGGCACCTGGCAGACCCTGCCGGGGGACGACTTCGAGGTCACCGTCGACGGGAGCGGCGATGCGGTGGTCTACCGGTGGAAGCTGAAGGCCGGCAGGACCGTCCCGGCCGGCCGGCATGTCTTCGCCACCCAGTACAACCACGCCCCGGGCGGCCGGGACGCGGGCGGCGACACCTACGCGTCGACGGCCGCCACGGCCGTGGGCGGCGGCCCGTACGAGGTCGGGGGCGGCTTCTGACCGACCCGCGTGACCACGGTAATGATTGGTTCATGACGATCGGTGAGGAACGGGACGACAGAACGGTCCAGGCCTGGGCGGCCCTTGGCGGGGCGCCCGAGCTTGCCGGACGGGTGAGTTACCGCGGAGCCGGGGATCTGGGCGAAGGGCCGCTGCCCGTGGGCGAGCTGGCGCGCGCGAGCGTCGGGGTCTGCGGACTGGCCGCGGCGGAACTCGCCGCGGTGCGGGCCGGCGGCCGGGCGCAGGACGTGGCTCCGCTCGTGGTGGACGAAGGCGCGGTGGCGACGGCGTTCGTCAGCGAACGGCACCTGCGGGTGGCGGGGCGGACGCCGGTGACCTTCGCGCCGCTGTCCGGCTTCTGGCGGACGGGGGACGGCTGGGTGCGCACGCACGCCAACTACGCGCACCACGAGGCCGCGCTGGTACGGGCGTTGCGACTGCCGTCGGCGACGCCGGAGGCGGTACGCGCGGCGCTCGCCGGGCGCACGGCCGTCGAGGTGCAGGAGCTCGTGTACGGGGAGGGCGGACTCGCCGTCGCCGTGGCAGGGGATGACGGGGAGCCGCAGCCGCTGATGGAACCCGTACGGGAATCAGGGGCGCGGGGGCGGACCCTCGGCGACGCCCCGGTCGGCCGGCCCGCCACGGGGGTGCGGGTACTGGATCTGACCAGGGTCATCGCCGGGCCCGTCGCGACGCGGACGCTCGGGCTGCTGGGGGCGGACGTGCTGCGGATCGACTCGCCGCGGCTGCCGGAGGCGGACGACGCGTACGCGGACACCGGCTTCGGGAAGCGGTCGGCGCTGCTGGACCTGGCTCGGGCGGCGGACCGCGCCGTCTTCGAGGGGCTGCTGGCCGGGGCCGATGTGGTGGTGAGCGGGTACCGGCCGGGGGCGCTGGAACGGTACGGGTTCGGGGCGCGCGAGCTGCTGGAGCGGTGGCCTGGGCTCGTGGTGGCCGAGCTGTGCGCGTGGGGGTGGCGGGCGCGGGGGCCGTGGGCCGGGCGGCGGGGCTTCGATTCGCTGGTGCAGGCCGGGTACGGGATCGCTGCGCGGTGCGCGGGGCCCGACGGGGTGCCCGGGGTGCTGCCGGCGCAGGCGCTGGACCACGGGACGGGATACCTGGTGGCGGCCGGTGTGCTGAGGGCGCTGGCGGAGGGCGGCGGGCGGGGACTGCGGTTCTCGCTGGCGGGGACGGGGTCGTGGCTGGTGCGGGGGCCGGCCGGTGCCGCTCCGGCCGACGGCGGCCCGGCCGACGGCGGTCCGGCCGGCGCGGAGTATGCGGCCGGGCCGTGGCTGCGGGAGACGGCGTCCGGGTACGGGATGGTGCGGCACGCCGCCAGCCCCTTCGGGGAGTGGGCGGCGGGCCCGTCCCGGTGGGGGACGGACCCGGCGGTGTGGCTTCCGCGGTAGGGCGGGTGCGGCCCGCTGCCGGGGGCGGGGCGTGCGGGTCAGGTGGTGAGGGGCTTCGTCATGCAGCGGCTGGAGTCGTGGTGGCGGTAGTGGCCGAACTTCGCGGAGAGGGCGTAGCCCGAGGAGAGGTAGAGGGCGATCGCCTCCGGCTGCTGGTCGCCCGTCTCCAGGACCATGCGCCGGCGGCCCGCCGCGCGGGCGTCGTCCTCCAGGGTCGCCAGCATGCGGCGGGCCAGGCCCAGGCCGCGCGCCTCGGGGACGACGTACATGCGCTTCAGTTCCGCGTCGCCGTCCGAGTAGCCCTCGTCGTTCTCGTCCTGGCTGCGCCAGCCGCCGCTCGCCACCGGGGTGTCCGTGGCGTCGTACGCGAGCAGGTAGAGGCCCTGCGGCGGGGCGAACATCGCCGGGTCCAGGAATGTGGCGTCGCCCTCACCGTCGTACCGCTCCTGGTACTCCAGCTGGACCTGGTCGTTGAGTTTGACCGCGTCCGGGTGGTCGTACGGCACGGTGCGGAGGTCTATCCGGTGAGACATTCGAATATCGTACGGAACCATCCCGCTATGGTGCTGGGATGCTCACTGTGACCTCCGTGAATGTGAATGGGATCCGCGCCGCCGCCAAGAAGGGCTTCGGGCCGTGGCTGGAGGGATCCGACGCCGACGTGGTCTGCCTGCAGGAGGTGCGGGCCGAGGAAGGCCAGATTCCGGAGGATGTCCGGACCCCCGCGGGCTGGCACACCGTCTTCGCTCCGGCCGCCGTCAAGGGGCGGGCCGGGGTCGCGCTCTACACGCGGCGCGCGCCCGAGCGGGTGCAGGTCGGATTCGGCAGCGCGGAGTTCGACGGAAGCGGGCGGTACCTGGAGATCGACCTGCCCGGTGTGACCGTGGCCAGCCTCTACCTGCCCTCGGGCGAGGCCGGGACGGAGAAGCAGGACGAGAAGTACCGGTTCATGGCGGAGTTCCTGGAGTACCTGGCGGTGCTGAAGGTGCGGGCCGCCGCCGACGGCCGCGAGGTCGTCGTGTGCGGTGACTGGAACATCTGCCACCAGGAGGCCGACCTCAAGAACTGGAAGACGAACCGGAAGAACGCGGGCTTCCTCCCCGAGGAGCGGGAGTGGCTCGGCAAGGTCTACTCGGAGGCGGGCTACGTCGACGTGGTGCGGGAATTGCACCCGGACACCGAGGGGCCGTACTCCTGGTGGTCCTACCGCGGGCGGGCCTTCGACAACGACGCCGGCTGGCGGATCGACCTCCAGGTGGCGACCCCCGGGCTGGCGGCGAAGGCCGTGAAGGCGTTCGTGGAGCGGGCCGAGACGCACCCGGAGCGCTGGTCCGACCACGCGCCCGTGACCGTCGTCTACGAGCTGGGCGTCTGACCGGCTCCTGATTCGGGGCCGGGGCCGGAGCCTGATTCGGGGGCGGCTCCGCCGCCCGGGGCCAGCAGGCGGTCCATCGCCATCGTCAGCTCGGCGTCCACCACGCTCTTGGCCAGCGGCCGCAGGCGCGTGAGCGCGTCCGCCGAGATGTGGCTCGATATGAGCTCGGTGAAGAGCAGGGCCATCGCGTCCGCGTGCTCGCGGACGCGATGGCCGGTCTCCAGGACCGCCGCCAGCGGTACGCCCTCGCGGACCAGGGCCGAGGAGACGTCCAGCAGGCGGCGGCTGACGTGCACGATCGCGTCGCCGTCGACCGCGAGGTAGCCGAGGTCCAGTGCGGCCGCCAGGTTCTCCGGGGTGACCTCGCCCTCGAAGTAGTCGGCCAGTGCCTCCGGAGTGAGCCGGACCGGGGTCTCCTCGGACCAGCCGATGCCGAGCAGCTCGCCGAGCTGGCCGACGTCGCGGCCGCTCTCGAAGGCGGCGGTGAGCTCGGCGATGCCGCCGAGGGTGTGGCCGCGTTCCAGCAGGGCTGCGATGGTGCGCAGCCGGGCCAGGTGGTGGTCGTCGTACCAGGCGATCCGCCCCTCGCGGCGGGGCGGCGGGAGCAGTTTGCGTTCGCGGTAGAAGCGCAGGGTGCGGACGGGGATGCCGGCCGCTTCGGCCAGTTCCTCCGTGCGGTACTCGCGCACCGTCGTCTTCGCTCGCGTCTCTTCCTTCTCCACAGACGCACCTTATGGCGTACCGGCAGTAACTTTCCGGGTCCGCCCCCTACCCATGAGTACGGGGCTGCTCTACCCTCCCGATTGTGCCAGTGATTGCTGGCAGTGTTTCGATGGTGTGGTGCGGCGTTGCGTGGCTGGGACTGCGGATGAGCGGAAGGCGGCGGGCATGGGTGGCACAAGGGGCACGGGCGGCAGCGCGGGCGGCGGCACGGGCGGCGGCACGGGCGGGCGCGAGCACGTACGGGTGGCGGTGATCGGGTCCGGATTCGGCGGGCTCGGCGCGGCCGTACGGCTGCGGCGCGAAGGGATCACGGATTTCGTCGTACTGGAACGGGCCGGCTCGGTCGGCGGCACCTGGCGCGACAACAGCTATCCCGGCTGCGCGTGCGACGTCCCGTCCCACCTCTATTCGTTCTCGTTCGCCCCCAATCCCGACTGGCCGCGGACCTTCTCCGGACAGCCGGCCATCCGGGACTACCTGGAGCACGTCGCCGACACCTTCGGACTGCGCCGGCACATCCGGCTCGACACCGAGGTGCTGATGATGCGCTGGGACGCGGACGAGCTGCGCTGGGAGATCGAGACCTCGGCCGGGGAACTGACCGCCGACGTCGTCGTCTCCGCGACCGGGCCGCTGTCCGACCCGAAGATGCCGGAGATCCCCGGGCTCGCCGAGTTCCCCGGCAAGGTCTTCCACTCCGCCCGCTGGGACCACGACTACGACCTGCGCGGCAAGCGCGTCGCCATGATCGGCACCGGCGCCTCCGCCATCCAGATCGTGCCCGCTATCGCCCCCGAGGTGGAGCGGCTCACCCTCTTCCAGCGGACCCCGCCGTGGGTGATGCCGCGCACCGACCGGGCCATCACCGCCGGGGAGCGCTGGCTCCACCGCCAGCTGCCCTTCACCCGGGCGGCGCGGCGCGGGCTGCTGTGGGGGATCCGGGAGCTCCAGGTCAGCGCCTTCACCAAGCGCCCGAACCAGCTCGGCCTGATCGAGTCCCTCGCCAAGGCCAACATGGCGCGCTCGATCAAGGACCCGGCGCTGCGCGCGAAGCTGACGCCCTCCTACCGGATCGGCTGCAAGCGGATCCTGCTCTCCAGCGAGTACTACCCGGCCCTGGCGCGGCCCGATGTGGACCTGGTCGCCTCCGGGCTGAAGGAGATCCGCGGCTCGGTGCTGGTCGCCGCCGACGGGACCGAGACCGAGGTGGACGCGATCATCTTCGGCACCGGTTTCCACGTCACGGACATGCCGATCGCGGACCGGGTGGTGGGTGCGGAGGGCCAGACCCTCGCGGACGCCTGGAAGGACGGGATGCAGGCGCTGCGCGGGGCCACGGCCGCCGGCTTCCCCAACTGGATGACGATCATCGGTCCGAACACCGGGCTCGGGAACAGCTCGATGATCCTGATGATCGAGTCGCAGCTGAACTACATGGCGGACTACCTGCGGCAGCTCGCCCTCCTCGAGGGAAGCAGCCTGGGCGGCAAGGTCGCGCTCGGCGCCCGGCCGTCCGCCGTGGGCCGGTGGAACCGGCAGGTGCAGACCCGGATGGAGCGGACGGTGTGGAACACCGGCGGCTGCACCAGCTGGTACCTGGACGCGCAGGGCCGCAACACCACCGTCTGGCCAGGGACGACAGGTGAGTTCCGCCGGGAGACGCTGAGCGTCGACCTGGCGGAGTACGAGGTCGTGCGGGCGGGGGAGCGGGAGCGGGTCCCGGCGGCGGTGGCTGCCGGTGCCGGTGCGGCGCCGTTGCCGGGGGCCCTGCCCCCGGACCCCCGCGCCTCAAACGCCGGCGGGGCTGGGTCGGGCGCGGCTGCCGAGGGGGCCGCGTGAGTCGGTTGATGCATGTCACCTCCGGTCCCTACGCCCCGCCCGTCGCGCGGCGGGAGCTCGTCGCCGTCTCGGCCGACGGGGCCCGCCTGCATGTCGAGGTCCACGGGGACGAGGGCGCGCCGGCCGTGGTCCTGGCCCACGGCTGGACCTGTTCCACCGCCTTCTGGGCCGCGCAGATACGGGCCCTGGCGGCCACCCACCGGGTCGTCGCCTACGACCAGCGCGGGCACGGGCGCAGCCCCGCCGCCCGGATCCACAGCACCACCGCCCTCGCCGACGACCTCGTGGCGGTCCTGGAGGCGGTGCTCGCCCCCGGGGAGCGGGCGGTCGTCGCCGGGCATTCCATGGGCGGCATGACGATCATGGCGGCGGCGGGCCGGCCGGAGTTCGCCCAGCGGGCCGCGGCCGCGCTGCTGTGCAGCACCGGCAGTTCCCGGCTGGTCGCGGAGGCGCTGGTCCTGCCGGTGCGCGCCGGGCGCGTACGGACCCGTATCACCGGCGCGGTGCTCGGGGCCCGCGCTCCTCTCGGGCCGGTCACGCCCGTCGGGAAGAAGGTCCTGAAGTACGCCACGATGGGTCCCGGCTCCGCGCCGGACAAGGTCGAGGCGTGCGCCCGTATCGTCCATGCCTGCCCCACCGGGGTGCGTCACGCGTGGTCCCAGGTGCTGGCCGGACTGGACCTCGACGCGGACGTCGCCCGTCTCGCCGTGCCCACCGCCGTCATCGGCGGCACCGCCGACCGGCTCACCCCGATCGTGCACGCCCGCGGGCTCGCCGCCGCGCTGCCGAACTGCGTGGGCCTGACCGAGCTGACCGGCATGGGGCACATGACCCCGGTCGAGGCCCCCGAGGCCGTCACCGCCGCCCTGCGCGAGCTCGCCGAGCTCCACCTGGGCACCACCGATCCCGGCACCACCGATCCCGGCACCACCGATCCCGGTACCACCGATCCGGCCACCACCGAGAAGGAGAAGACACCGTGAGCGCACGCAGGAGTCTGGAAGGCCAGGTCGCCGTCGTCACCGGTGCCGCCCGGGGTGTCGGCGAGCTGCTCGCGCGCAAGCTGTCGGCCCGCGGTGCGAAGATCGCCCTCGTCGGTCTGGAGCCGGAGGCCCTCAAAGAGGTCTCCGAGCGGCTGCACACCGACAGCGACCACTGGTACGCCGACGTCACCGACCACGAGGCCATGGCCCGGGTCGCCCAGGAGGTCAAGCAGCGCTTCGGCAAGGTGGACATCGTCGTCGCCAACGCGGGCGTGGCCGCCGGCGGTCCGTTCGCCGACTCCGACCCGGACGCCTGGCGCCGGGTGATCGAGGTCAACCTGATCGGCGGGGCCGTCACCGCCCGCGCCTTCCTGCCCGTACTGACCGAGAGCCGCGGCTACTTCCTCCAGATCGCCTCGCTCGCCGCGATCACCCCGGCGCCGATGATGACCGCCTACTGCGCCTCCAAGTCCGGGGTCGAGGCCTTCGCGCACTGCCTGCGCGCGGAGGTCGGCCACAAGGGGGTCAAGGTCGGTGTCGGCTACCTCTCCTGGACCGACACGGACATGGTGCGCGGCGCCGACCAGGACGAGGTGATGCGGGAGTTGCGCCAGCGGCTGCCGTGGCCGTCGAACCGGACGTACCCGCTGGGGCCGGCCGTCGACCGGATCGTCGCGGGCATCGAGCGGCGCTCGCCGCACGTGTACGCGCAGTGGTGGCTGCGCGGCATGCAGGGGATGCGCGGGTACCTGCCCGGGATCATCGCGAGCGTCGGACAGCGCGAGATGAAGCGCTTCGAGCCGCGTCTGAGCGGGGTGTCCAAGGGGCTCGTCGGGGCCGGCGGAGCCGCCGACGAGAAGGAGCGCACGCAGAGTCACTGATCGAAATGCGTGCGTTGTCCGCCCGTGCAAGTCTGGTCGAGGCCCCACCAGGGCCCCCACCACCGACACCCCTCATGGAGTGAACAGCATGGGTATCAAGGACCAGTTCAAGGACAAGGCGCAGGAGCTCGAGGAGAAGGCGCGGCAGGCGCAGAAGCCCGGCAAGGGCCCGCAGGGCGACAGGTCCCAGCGGCCTTCGCAGCCGAAGACCTTGCCGCAGCGGTCGTTCGACGGCATCCAGGGCGAGCTCGACGACCTGACCTAGGTACCCCGGCCCGACCGGCACCGGGCCCGCACGCAGCGCACGCAGCGCACGCAGCGTCGAGGGGCGCGATTCCCGGAGTTCCCGGGGATCGCGCCCCTCCCGTGTGCGCTGCGCTCACTCCCTCGGCGGCAGCTTCGGACGGCGCCGGTCCGGTACGTCCGTGTAGCCCGGCGGCACCGCTGCCGGGTCCTGTTCCAGCAGCTCCAGCGCCAGGTGCACGGCGTCGTCGAGCTGGGCGTGCCGGCCCTCCGCCCAGTCGAGCGGGGTGCGCAGGATCGAGAGGTCCGGCTCCACGCCGTGGTTCTCCACCGACCAGCCGTACTCGGGGAACCAGGCGGCGTTCATCGGCACCGTGATCACCGTGCCGTCGCCGAGGGTGTGGCGGCCGGTCATGCCGACCACTCCGCCCCAGGTGCGCTGGCCCACCACCGGGCCCAGGCCCAGCAGTTTGAAGGCCGCGGTGATCATGTCACCGTCCGAGGAGGTCGCCTCGTCGGCCAGCGCCACGATCGGACCGCGGGGCGCGTTGGAGGCGTAACTGACCGGCTGGGCGTTGCGGGTCAGGTCCCAGCCGAGGATGGAGCGGGTCAGCTTCTCCACCACCAGCTCGCTGATGTGCCCGCCCGCGTTGCCGCGTACGTCCACGATCAGCGCGGGCCGGGACATCTCCATCCGCAGGTCGCGGTTGAACTGCGCCCAGCCCGAGCCGCCCATGTCGGGGATGTGGAGGTAGCCGCACCGGCCGCCGCTGATCTCCCGGACCGCCTCGCGCCGCTTGGACACCCAGTCCTGGTAGCGCAGCGGCCGTTCGTCGATCAGCGGCACGATGGCGACGCGGCGGGCCCGGCCCTCGCCCGCCGCGGGCTGGAAGGTCAGCTCCACGGTGGTGCCGCCGGCCGCCGCGAGCAGCGGATAGGGCCCGGCGACCGGGTCCACCGGCCGTCCGTCGACATGGGTGAGTACCGCGCCCTCCCGGATGCCGGTGCCGGCCAGCGGCGAGCGGGCCTTGGAGTCCGAGGACTCGCCGGGCAGGATCCGGCTGACCACCCATTCCCCGTCCCGGGGGAAGAGGTTGGCGCCGAGCAGGCCGATCGCGCGCTGGTAGTGCGGGGGGCCTTCGTTGCGGCGTGCGGGGGAGACGTAGGCGTGCGAGGTGCCGAGTTCGCCGAGGACCTCGCGCAGCAGGTCGGCGAACTCGTCGGGCGAGGCGACCCGTTCGACCAGGGAGCGGTACTGGGCGAGCACCCCGTCCCAGTCGATGCCGCACATCTTCGGCTCCCAGAAGTACGCGCGGATGATCCGCCCGGCCTCCTCGTAGGCCTGGCGCCACTCGGCCGCCGGGTCCACCTCGTGCAGGATGCGCCGCAGGTCCAGGTAGACGGTCGAGTCGCTGTCGCCCGACTCGGTCGCCGGGACCGCGCGCAGGTCGCCGTCGTCATTGATCACGAGCCGGGTGCCGTCGCCGCTGACCGCGAACCAGTCGAGCCCGGAGGCCAGTTCGGTCTTGCGGGCCTTGGTGAGGTCGAAGTGCTCCAGCGTCGGCTTGCCGCTGATGTCGGCAGGGTTGGCGAAGGTCTCGCCGAGCGCGCCCGAGATCGGCCAGCGCAGCCACACGAGCCCGCCGCCGTGCACCGGGTAGAGGGCCGAGTACTTGGACGCGGTCACGGGGAACGGGGTGACCCGGCTCTCCAGGCCCTCCACCTCCACGATCACGGCGCCGTCGCCGTCGCCCGAGTCGCCCTCCGCCAGGTCGAGCCCCCCGGCCGCGGGCCGCCCCTCGGCGGAGAGCGCGAAGGGGGAGGGGGTCGCGGAGGAGAGCGGCACCAGGTACGGGCGGCAGCCGAGCGGGAAGGACAGGTCGCCGGTGTGCACGTCGTAGACCGGGTCGAATCCGCGCCAGGACAGGAAGGCCAGGTAGCGCCCGTCCCGGGTGAAGACCGGATTCTCGTCCTCGAAGCGGCCGTTGGTGACGTCGACGATGACGCGTGCGCCGGGGCCGGAGATCCGCGCCATCTTGATCTGCCGCAGCGAACGCCCGATGCCGGGGTGCGACCAGGTCAGCCAGGCCCCGTCGGGGGAGAAGGCGAGGTCGGTGACGGGGCCGTTGATGGACCGGATCAGCTCGGTGACCTCGCCGTTGGACTCCTCGGTGGCGTCGAGGAGCAGCAGCCGGCCGTCGTTGGAGGCGATGGCGAGCCGCTCGCCGTCCGGGTCCGAGAGCAGCTCGGTGACCCGCCCCAGTTCGCCCGAGGCGAGCCGGCGGGGCTCCCGTTCCCCGGAGGCCCGCGGCAGGTACGCGATCTCGATCGCGTCCTCGCCCTCCGCGTCGGTGATGTAGGCGACCTGGCCGCCGCTGCCGAGCATCTCGGGCAGCCGTACCCGTACGCCGGGGGTGTCGGCGATGGTGCGGGCCGGGCCGTCGCGGTGGGTCAGCCAGTAGAGGCTGCCGCGCACCACGACCGCGCTGGCGCGCCCGGTGGCGTCCACGGAGAGCGAGTCGACGTGGCTGGCGGCCGGCACCTGGTACGTACGCCGGCCCGCGCGCGGGCCGCCGAGGCGGACGTCGAGCTTGCGCGGGCGGGCGTCGGGGGCCAGGGACTCGACGAGCCAGAGGTCGCCGGCGCACTGGTAGACGACGCGTGAGCCGTCGCTGGAGGCATGCCGGGCGTAGAACTCCTCGTGATCGGTGTGGCGGCGCAGACCGGTGCCGTCGGGCAGGCAGGAGTACAGGTTGCCGATGCCCTCGTGGTCGGAGAGGAAGGCGATCCTGCCGTCCACGAACATCGGGGAGTCGAGGTGTCCCTCGATGTCCTCCAGCAGCCGCTCCCCGTGCAGCCACAGCCGGCCGGTGGCCCCGCCGCGGTAGCGCTTCCAGGCGGCGGGTTCGTGCGGGGGCTTGCCGGTGAGCAGCAGGGAGTGCCGCTCGCCCTCCTCCGTGGCGTGCACCTGGATGTCGGAGACGGGTCCCCAGGGCAGGCGGCCGCCGGGGCTGCCGTCGGTGGGCAGGGTGTAGGCCCAGGCGAAGTAGGAGAAGGGCTGGCCGTGCGAGGACACGGCCAGGATGTCGCTGCGGCCGTCCTCGTCGGGCGGGGTCCAGCCGCAGACGCGGGTGTCCAGGGCGCCCCAGTGGGTCAGCCGGCGGGCGGGTCCGCCGTCGACGGGGGCGAGATGGATCTCGGGATCGAGACTGCGCCAGCTGGTGAAGGCGATGTGCCTGCCGTCGGGGGAGAACCGCGGGTGGCCGACGCGGGTCCGGTCGACGGTGATGCGCCAGGCCCGTCCGGGCGTCCGGCCGTCGGGGACCAGCGGGGCGACCCAGAGATCGTCCTCGGTGGCGAAGCAGAGAAGGTCGTCGTGCAGGTGCGGGAACCGGAGGTACGCGACGTCGTGACTCACCCCCCAATGCTTTCCGCGCAGGGGGGCCCTGGCAACTCGTACAGGTGATCCATGCCACTCGGCCAAGCGAAACGGAACGGTTTCGTTTCGCTTGGGGTGGGGGTATCGTCTTAAGCGTACGGAACAGTTTCGCTTCGACGGGAGGCACGGACATGACCGAGGCGACGACGGCTCGGCGCAGCCGGATCACTCCCGAGCGGCAGGCCGAACTGCACGAGGCGGTCCTCGACCTCCTGCGTGACGTTGGCTACGAGGCGCTGACCATGGACGCGGTCGCCGCCCGTACGAAGTCCAGCAAGGCCACCCTCTACCGCCAGTGGGGGAGCAAGCCGGAACTGGTCGCCAAGGCCCTGCGGTGCACGCAGCCGGTCTCGCTGCGCGAGATCGACACGGGCAGCCTGCGTGGGGACTTCGCGCGCATGGTCGAGCACTCCGACGACGCGCAGATGGCCAAGGACACCGCGCTGATGCGGGGTCTGGCCCATGCCGTCCACGAGAGCCCGGAGCTGCACAAGGCGCTGCGCGACCTGCTGGTCGACCCGGAGATCAACGGTCTCCAGGCGATGCTGCAGCGTGCGGTGGACCGGGGCGAGATCCGCCCGGACTGTCCCGCGCTCGACTTCGTCCCGCACATGCTCATCGGGGCGTTCATCGCGCTCCCGCTGATCGAGGACCGCCCGGTGGACCGGGCCTTCCTCGGTGACTTCATCGACGCCGTGGTCTTCCCCGCCCTCGGCGTCTGATCCTCGCCCTTCCCGTCCCCTGCACCGCCTCCTGCTGCTCCTGACACGCCGCTCTCGTCGTCGGGCCGGCTCTCCATGCCCTGATCCGATCCGGATCCATTCCACGACCTGAACGGGAGAACCACCGACGTGGCTACCTTCCTCTACCGACTCGGCAGGGGCGCCTTCCGGCGCCGCGGCCTCGTCGCCCTCCTCTGGGTGGCGCTGCTGTTCGCCGCCGGCTTCGGCGCCGCCTCGGCCGGCGCACCCACCTCCGGCTCGTTCTCGATACCCGGCACCGAGGCCCAGAAGGCCTTCGACCTGCTGGAGAAGCGCTTCCCGGGCATGGCCGCCGACGGCGCCACCGCCCGGATCGTCATCAAGGCCCCCGAGGGCGCCAAGGTCACCGACCCCGGCCCCAAGGCCGAGGTCGAGAAGATCGTCGGCGAACTGAAGACCGGACCGGGCGCGGCCGAGATCTCCTCCGTCGCCAACCCGTACGAGGCCCAGGCCGTGAGCCAGGACGGCTCCACCGCCTACATCAGCGCCAAGTACAACGTCAGCGGCATGGAGCTGAAGGACGCCACCCGCGACGCGCTCAAGGACTCGGGCGAGGGGGCCAAGGCCGCCGGCCTGAACGTCCAGATCGGCGGTGACGCGCTGATGGCGGCCCCCGAGACCGGCTCCGGCGAGATCATCGGCATCGCGGTCGCCGCGATCGTCCTCGTCATCACCTTCGGTTCGCTGGTCGCGGCCGGTCTGCCGCTGCTGACCGCGCTGATCGGCGTGGGCATCGGCGTCTCGTCCATCACGGCGCTCGCCAACGTGCTCGACCTCGGCAACACCACCGCCACCCTCGCGACGATGATCGGCCTCGCGGTCGGCATCGACTACGCCCTCTTCATCGTCTCCCGCTACCGCGTGGAGCTCGCCGAGGGCCGTGAGCGCGACGAGGCCGCGGGGCGCGCCGTCGGCACCGCCGGTTCCGCCGTCGTCTTCGCCGGTCTGACCGTGGTCATCGCCCTGGTGGGCCTGGCCGTCGTCAACATCCCGATGCTGACCAAGATGGGCTTCGCGGCCGCGGGCACCGTGGTCATCGCCGTGCTCGTCGCGCTGACCCTGGTCCCGGCCATCCTCGCCTTCGCGGGCAAGAAGGTCCTGCCGGCGGGCGAGAAGAGCCGGCTGTTCGGCAAGGGCAAGCCGGCGGGCACCGAGAAGAAGGCCAACGGCGGCACCCGCTGGGCCCGCTTCGTCCTGCGCCGCCCGGTCATGGTGCTGCTGGCCGGTGTGATCGGCCTCGGCGTCATCGCGATCCCGGCGAGCAAGCTGGAGATGGGCCTGCCGGACGACGGCGCCCAGCCGGTCTCCACCACCCAGCGCCAGGCGTACGACCTGCTTTCCGACGGCTTCGGCCCGGGCTTCAACGGCCCGCTGATGGTGGTCGTCGACGGTGACAAGGCGCTCGCCGACTCCACCGCCGACCGGATCAAGGGCCTGAACGGCGTCGTCGCGGTCACCCCGGCGACCCTCAACGAGGCCGGCGACGCCGCGGTGATCACGGTCATCCCGAAGGACCGCCCGTCCTCCACCCAGACCGAGGACCTGGTCCACGAGATCCGCGACGGCAGCGGGGACAACGTCCTCGTCACCGGCGCCACCGCGATGAACATCGACTTCTCGCAGAAGATGAACGACGCGCTGCTGCCCTACCTGGCGCTCGTCGTCGGCCTCGCCTTCCTGCTGCTGATGCTCGTCTTCCGCTCGATCCTGGTCCCGCTCAAGGCGGCCCTCGGCTTCCTGCTCTCGGTGGTCGCCGCCCTCGGCGCGGTCGTCGCGGTCTTCCAGTGGGGCTGGCTCGGCTCGGTCTTCGGAGTGGAGCAGACCGGTCCGATCATGTCGATGATGCCGATCTTCATGGTGGGTGTCGTCTTCGGTCTGGCCATGGACTACGAGGTCTTCCTCGTCACCCGCATGCGTGAGGCGTACGTCCACGGCGAGCGCCCGGGCCAGGCCGTGGTCACCGGCTTCCAGTACAGCGCGCGGGTCGTCGTGGCCGCCGCCATCATCATGATCGCGGTGTTCGCGGGCTTCATGGGAGCCAGTGACCAGATGGTCAAGATGATCGGCTTCGGTCTGGCCGTCGCCGTCTTCTTCGACGCGTTCGTGGTCCGCATGGCCATCGTCCCGGCGGTGCTCGCACTGCTCGGACACAAGGCCTGGTGGCTGCCGAAGTGGCTGGACCGGCTGCTGCCGAACGTGGACGTGGAGGGCGAGAGCCTGCGCAAGCACCTGGAGCAGTCCTCGCAGTCGCCGGAGGGCCCGGACAAGGACCGCGAGCTGGTCAACGCCTGACCTCGACGCCCGACCTCCTGCCGGCTCCGCACCGGCCGACAGGACGGCCCGGCCCCGTACCGCCCGATCACCGGGTGGTACGGGGCCGGGCCCGTTTGGGCCTATCGAGTGATGGACGCGGCGGACGCGGCGGGGGCGTAGGTGCGGCGGAGGAACCGGCGCAGTGCCGCGATGTCGAACTGGACGACGGCGACGCCCTCGGGGGAGTGGAACTCGACGACCGCCTGGACGCGGCCGCAGGGCCAGACGCGTACGTCCCCGGTCCCCGTCGGAGCCTGGAGGCCGGCCTCCAGGAGGGCCCGGGGGAAGACCCACTCGTTGTCGGTGCCCTCGGGGGACAGGCCCGCCGGGAAGACGATCCGTACGGCCAGCGGCTCGGCGGCTGCGAAGCGCAGCGCGACCGGGATGGTCCGGTAGAGGGGGTCGTCCGTGATCACACGGGCGCGGACCCGCTCCTCGACGGCGGTGGCGGTCGCGGTCGCTGGTGGATTCTCGGCGGTGGCTGACATCGACAAGACTCCTCGAAATCGGAACATTTGCGTCCGTTTGTCCCGTCCAGCCTCGCACATTCCCACGAAACCGCACGGCTCTTTTTGTGACGCAGCCGCTCTTGCCAACGATTCGCAACTGGGCACTATGGTTGAACAGCTAAAGACTGCGTAAGAAGCGGAAGCGGAGCCACTCCATGCATGTGCCCGACGGATTCATCAACGCGCCCGTCTCGGTGGCCGCCGGAGTGGTGGCCGCCGCCGCGGTGGCCGTCAGCCTGCGCGGCGCCCGCCGCGAACTCGACGAGCGGACCGCCCCGCTCGCCGGTCTGGTCGCCGCCTTCATCTTCGCCGTGCAGATGCTGAACTTCCCCGTCGCCGCCGGCACCAGCGGACACCTGCTGGGCGGGGCACTCGCCGCGATACTCGTCGGCCCCTACACCGGCGTGCTGTGCGTCTCCGTCGTCCTGCTCATGCAGGGCATCCTCTTCGCCGACGGCGGCCTGACCGCCCTCGGCGTGAACGTCACCGTCATGGGTGTCGTCACCGTCGTCCTCGCCTACGCGGTCTTCCGCGGGCTGCTCGCGATCCTGCCGCCCACCCGTCGCTCCGTGACCGTGGCCGCCTTCGTAGGCGCCCTGCTCTCGGTGCCCGCCGCGGCCGCCGCCTTCACCGCCGTCTACGCCGTCGGAGGCACCACCGACGTGCCCATCGGCAAGGTGCTCACCGCCATGGTCGGCGTGCACGTGCTCATCGGCATCGGTGAGGCCGCCATCACCGCGGCGACCGTGGGCGCCGTGATCGCCGTACGTCCCGACCTGGTGCACGGGGCCCGCGGGCTGACCGCGCCCCTGAAGCTGCGCGTCGGCGGCGAGCTCGTCGACGCACCGGCCACCGCGTCCGCGCCCGCCGCCGCCGGCGCCGGATCGACGAAGAAGGTGTGGGTGACCGGCCTGGTCACCGCCCTCGTGCTCGCCGGGTTCGTCTCCTTCTACGCCTCCGCCGACCCCGACGGCCTGGAGAAGGTCGCCGCGGACAAGGGCATCGACGAAAAGGTCGAGGAGCACGCCGCCGCGAACTCCCCGCTCGCCGACTACGGCGTCAAGGACGTCGAGGACGCCCGCCTGTCCGGCGGCCTCGCCGGGGTCATCGGCGTCGGCGTGACCGTCGTCGCCGGTACCGGGATCTTCTGGGCCGTGCGCCGGCGCCGTACCGAAGACCTGACCGCCGCCTCCACCTCCGTCTCGGCAGGCTGACATGGGGGCCGGCCACGCCCACAAGCTCTACCGTCCGGGGCACTCACCGGTCCACGACCTCCCCCCGCACTGCAAGCTCGCCGCGACGCTGGCCTTCGTCGTGGTCGTCGTGTCCACACCGCGCGAGGCGGTGTGGGCCTTCGGCCTGTACGCCCTCCTCATCGCGGGGGTCGCGGCCGTCGCCCGGATCCCGGCCGGCTTCCTGCTGCGGCGGCTCCTGATCGAGATCCCCTTCGTCGCCTTCGCCGTGCTCATGCCCTTCGTGGCCGAGGGCGAGCAGGTGCAGGTGCTCGGCATGTCCCTCAGCGTCTCGGGCCTCTGGGGTGCCTGGAACGTCCTCGCCAAGGGCACGCTCGGCGTGGCCGCCTCCGTCCTGCTCGCCTCGACGACCGAGCTGCGGGCCCTGCTGCTGGGCCTGCAGCGGCTGAAGCTGCCGCCCCTGCTCGTCCAGATCGCCTCCTTCATGATCCGCTACGGCGATGTGATCGGCGGCGAGCTGCGCCGGATGTCCATCGCCCGCCGCTCGCGCGGCTTCGAGGCCCGCGGAATCCGGCACTGGGGAGTGCTGGCCAAGACGGCCGGCGCGCTGTTCATCCGCTCCTACGAGCGCGGCGAGCGGGTCTACCTCGCGATGGTCAGCCGCGGCTACACCGGCTCGATGCCGGTGATCGACGAGGTCGCCGCCACGCGCGCCCAGTGGGCGTACGCGGCCGCCCTCCCGGTGACGGCGCTCGCCGTCTGTCTGATGGGATGGACCCTGTGACCAGTACTCCCTCCCTCGAAGTCGCCGGCCTCGCCTACGCCTACCCGGACGGCCACCAGGCCCTCTTCGGCGTGGACCTCACCGTCGGGCAGGGCGAGCGGGTCGCCCTGCTCGGACCCAACGGAGCCGGCAAGACCACGCTGGTCCTGCACCTCAACGGCATCCTGGCCGGCGGGGTCGGCTCGGTGACCGTGGCCGGGCTGCCGGTGGAGAAGCGCAACCTCGCCGAGATCCGCCGCCGGGTCGGGATCGTCTTCCAGGACCCCGACGACCAGCTGTTCATGCCGACCGTGCGGGAGGACGTGGCCTTCGGCCCGGCAGCGGCCGGGATGCGGGGCGCGGAGCTTGAGGAGCGGGTCGCAGCGGCCCTCGACCAGGTTGGGATGGCGGACTTCGCCGACCGGCCGCCGCACCACCTGTCCTTCGGGCAGCGCCGCCGCGTCGCGGTGGCGACGGTCCTGGCCATGCGGCCCGACATCCTGGTCCTGGACGAGCCCTCGTCCAATCTGGACCCGGCCTCGCGCCGCGAGCTCGCGGACATCCTGCGCTCGCTCGACGTGACCGTGCTGATGGTGACGCACGACCTGCCGTACGCGCTCGAACTGTGCCCGCGCTCGGTGATCCTCAGCGAGGGGGTCATCGCGGCGGACGGCCGCACGCAGGACCTTCTGTGCGACGAGAAGCTGATGCGGGCCCACCGGCTGGAGCTCCCCTTCGGCTTCGACCCGCGTTCGGTATCGGTGGCATAAGCACCGGTCCGCGTTTGTTGGACCGCACGTGGACATCCAGGGTGTGGTGGCGGAGGGCTTCGAGCCCGTCAGGGACGCGTTCGTACGCAATTTCGAGGTGCTCGGGGACCGGGGCGCGGCCGTGGCCGTGTACCGCGACGGCCGCAAGGTCGTCGACCTGTGGGCCGGTACCAAGGACGCGGACGGCACCGAGCCCTGGACCGGGGACACCGCGCAGATCGTCCGCTCCGCGACCAAGGGCGTGGCCGCCGCCGTGCCGCTGCTCCTGCACCAGCGCGGGCTGATGGACCTGGACGCGCCCGTGGGCTCGTACTGGCCGGAGTTCAAGACGGGCGGCAAGGAGCGGATCCTGGTCCGCGACGTGCTCGCGCACCGTGCGGGCATACCGGCGCTGGACCGGGGGCTGACCGCCGCCGAGGCCGCCGACGGGGTGTCCGGGGCGCGTGCGGTCGCCGCGCAGCAGCCCTACTGGGAGCCGGGCACCGAGCACGGATACCACGCGCAGACCTACAGCTGGCTGCTGTCCGAGCTGGTGCTGCGGGCCACCGGCCGCACGCTGGGCTGCGTCCTGGCGGAGGAGATCGCCGAGCCGCTGGGGCTGGAGTTCTGGATCGGCCTGCCGGAGACCGAGGCCCACCGGGTGGGCCGGGTGGCTCCGGTCGAGCCGCCCGAGAGCGCGGGCATGCTGCGGACCCGGCCCCGGCGCAACGTCTCCGAGGCCTACGCCGACCCGGACTCCCTCACCCGCCGGGCCTTCGCCGCCATCGACCCGCTGCCCGACGAGAACGACCCCGCCTACCGGGCCGCCGAGCTCCCGGCCTCCAACGGCATCGGCACGGCCCGCGCCCTGGCCCGCTTCTACGGGGCCACGATCGGCGTGGTGGAGGACGGCGCGCGGATCTTCACCCCGGCCACCACCGCGCTCGCCGCCCGGGAGCACTCCGCCGGGCCGGACCGGGTGCTGGTCGTGAACACCCGCTTCGGCGCCGGCTACATGCTGCACGGCCCGGCCTCACCGCTGCTCTCGCCGGCCTCCTTCGGCCACCCGGGCCGCGGCGGATCCCTGGGCTTCGCGGATCCGGAGGCGGGCATCGGCTTCGGTTACGTCACCAACGCCCTGGCCAAGTCGGTCACCGCGGACCCGCGGGCGCAGTCCCTGGTCCGGGCCCTGAAGTCGGCACTGTCAGCCCTCTGACGCCCGCTCGGCCCCCTCGGCCCGCCCGCCCCGCTCGCGTACGTCGGCCAGTGTGGCTCCCGCGTGCGCGATGAGTTCGTCCGGGGCCATCGGGAACACCGTGGTCGGGGTACCGGCCGCCGCCCAGATCTCCCCGTGGGCCAGCAGGGACCGGTCGGCCAGCACCCGGGTGCGCGTGCGGTGCCCGAAGGGCGGGACCCCGCCGATCGCGTAGCCCGTGGTCTCCCGGACCAGGGCGGCATCGGCCCGCGTCACCTTCCCGGCGCCGAGCTCGCGGCGTACGGCCTCCACGTCCACCCGTGAGGCACCGTCCATGAGGACCAGCACCGGGACCCCGTCCGCCGCGAAGATCAGCGACTTGACGATCTGGCTCAGCTCGCAGCCGATCGCGGCCGCCGCGTCGGCGGCCGTACGGGTGCCTTCGGGAAAGCTCCGGACGGTGAGGTCGAGGCCCAGCCCGGCGAGGGCCTCGGCGAACAGGGGGTGCGTGGACGTCGTCATGGCGCGACGCTATCGCCGCCCGGCGCGGCGACACGACCGATTCGGGCCCGGGCCGGTCTCGTCGGCCAGGGCCGGTCGCGTCGCCGGCACCCGGTCGGCCCGCCTTCGGCCCGCCTTCAGTCCGCCTTCAGTCCGTCCTCAGCCCGCGTTCAGCACTTGGGCGACGACCGGGCCCGCCGCCTCACCGCCGTGGCCGCCGCCCTCCACCATCGCGGCCGCGGCCACGTCGCCCCTGAAGCCGGTGAACCAGCTGTCCGGGCTCTCCCCGGCACCGCCGACCTCCGCCGAGCCGGTCTTGGCGCCCTTGTCCGAGCCGCGGACCGAGGCCATCGCCGTCTGGGCGGTGCCGCTGGTGGCCGTCAGCTTCATCATGGCGACCAGCTGCTGCTGCACCGAGGACTTCATCCGGCGCTCGGCCGTGGCGAGCTTGCGGCCGTCGAGCTCCGGCGAGACCAGCACGGGCTGGCGGAAGACGCCGGTGCGTGCCGTCGCGGTGATGGACGCGACGTTCAGCGGGTTCATGGTGATCTGGCCCTGGCCGATGTACTCGGCGGCCGCCGCCGCGCCCGTGGCCGGCGGGACCTTGCCGTCGGTGGACTGGATGCCGGTCTTCCAGTCCAGGCCGATGCCGAAGACTTCCTTGGCCTCGTCCGGCAGCGCGGCGTCGTCGTTGACGGGCTTGATCTGCTTGATGAAGGCGGTGTTGCAGGAGCGGGCGAACGAGGTCGCGAAGTTGGTGCCGGCCGGCAGGTAGAAGTTTTCCAGGTTGTGGAACTCACGGCCCCAGGTCACCGTCTTCGCGCACTCCGCCGGCTTGTCCGCGGCGACCAGGCCGCGGTCCATCAGCATCGCCGCCGTCACGATCTTCATCGTGGATCCGGGCGCCCGGGTGCCCCGCATCGCCGCGTTGAAGCCGTCCCTGCGGTTGTTCGCGACGGCCAGGATGTGCCCGTTGCTCGGCTGGACGGCGACCACCGAGGCCTCCGGGAACTTGGCGACCGCCTGCTCGGCCGCGGCCTGCACCTTCGCGTCCAGGTAGGTCTTGAGGGTGCTCGGCTCGCCCTCGACGAGGGTCAGCAGGGTCCGCTTGGGAGCGTCCTTCGCGGCCGGTTCGATCCACACCTCGGCCCCCGCCCTGCCGCCCGCCTTGCTGCCGTAGTTCTGGCGCAGCTCGTCCAGGACCTGGCGCAGCGAGGGGTACTTGTCCGCGGTGAGCTCCTCGCCGTTGCGGTCGACCGCCTTGACCGGCGGGTTCGCCGGGGCGCCCGCGCGCAGCTTCTCGTCCTTCTGGAGCTGCGGGTGGATCACCGAGGGCTGCCAGTCGACCAGCGGCTTTCCGCTGGTCACCCCACGCACCACGGTCAGCTGGGAGTCGTAGGCCAGAGGCTTGGTCGTGCCCTCGTACGTGATCTCGGCCTCGACCTTGAACGGCACGACGGTGCCGTTCGGCGTGCCGGGGGTGATGACGGCCTTGGACACGTACGACTTGGCCGTGAAGTCCCCGATCGCGGCCTGCGCGGCCGCGGCGTTGTTCGTCAGGTCGGCGGCCACCCGCTCGTCCCCGGCCGCCCAGGCGGCCAGGAAGGCCTTGGCGGTCTTCGCGGCGTCCTTCTCGCCGACCGGCCCGCTGCCCTTCGCGGCCTGGACGGAGGTCTCGCCGTCCTTGCCGTCTCCGTCTCCGTCGGCGTCGCCGACCAGCGCGTACACCCCGTACCCGGCGCCGCCGACCAGGGCGAGGAACACCCCGCCGATGACGGCACCCTTCGCTGCCCCGTTCACTTGAGTCCTTCCCCCATGACGACGGCTCCTGAACATGTTCAAAGAACCCTTGGTGCGGACTTTACTCTGAGCAGCGATCCGGTACGTCGTTGTTACCGGACCGGGACATCCGGCGAGGATCCCGGCCCGCGGGCCGGGCATAATTCGGAGCTGTGTCCACACCTCCGGATCCCGCCGTCCTGTACCCCGACGTCGCGGCCCGCGGCAGCCTCGCCGCGGCGCTCCGAGCGGCGGCGGAAGGCGGCCTCGACTTCGTTCTCCCGGCCTCGCCCGGCTCCGGTCCGCTGCTGCACGCGAGCGTCGCGAGCACGCCGGCGCACCGCGAGCCGCTGCGGATCAGCGCATGGGAGTACGGGCGGCGCTGGTCGATCCGCGGCGAGGAACCGTTCCAGGGCTCGTGCCTCATCGACGGGGACACGGACGATCTGGCCCAGGTCGCCGCGGCGGCCCGGGCCTGGCACCACGGCGAGTCCCTCGACGACATCCGCCGGGCGGCCCCGTTCGTGCACCTGACGGGCCGCTTCGAGGTGCCCGACCTCGATCCCGTCCGCCTGGTGGAGTCGGAGTGGCAGGGCTTGCTCCGGGGGGCGCGCGAGCTGGAGTACTCCTGGCAGGAGCATTACCTGGCCCTGGTCGAGGCGGCGTACGCCGAGCCGGCCCTGCGCGCTCTCTACCCGTTCACGAGCCACTGGGCGCTGCGCTTCTCGCCCACCACCCGCCCGAGCCTGACGCTCGGCAGTCCGTGCCTGACCACGGGCGACGACGGCACGTACGGGGTGGGCACCGGCTTCATCACCCCGGACCTGGGCGAGTTCACCACGGCGCCCGAGGCCGCGGCCCTGGCCGTGCGCCGGCTGCCGGCCGGCTTCGGGCCGGTCACGCTCGGCCTGCCGCTCGGGCAGCCGCCGGCCTGAGGCGCCCGCGGGCCCGCCCGGTCCGAACGTGCGTGCTCCGGTGCCGTGTTCTAGCGTCGGAAGGGCGGGGGAAGGCCGATGCGTCGAGCCGCTCGCCCCCGGAGTGCCTGCTCCACGCCGCCGACCCCGCCCGCGGTCCGGCGCGCCGGCGGACCGCGTGACCGACCGAGAGAGCAGGTGCATCCGCATGCGTCCGTCGGCTCGAATCCCCAGCATCCTGGCAGGCCTGGCCCTCGCGGTCGGCGGCGTGGTCGTCGCCGCCCCGTCCGCCCAGGCGGACGTACAGGCCTGCGAGCAGTACGTCGCCAAGCACGCTGCGAAGGTCACCGGCGGCGTGGCCGAGGCGTGCTACCAGGGGGCGATCGGCAACCAGACCAGCTGCAGCGCCAGCCTCGCCGAAGCAGGCGCGAGCAAGGACGTAGCGGCCTCGGCATGCGAGGCGTCCCGCTAGCCCCGACGACGAAGGCCCCGACGCCGTCCGGCATCGGGGCCCTCGTTCTGGCTGCTAGACCCAGGTGTCCAGCCACATGCGGCCGCGCCAGGAGTCCATCGGCAGGGTCTGGCCCGTGTAGATCGGCCAGAAGTAGATGAAGTTCCAGGCGATCAGCAGGACCAGCACCCCCGCTCCGATCGCGCCCAGCGCCCGTCGGCGTTCGCTCGATCCGGCCGGGCCCAGCAGGGCGCCGATCATCATCGCCACCGCCAGGCACAGGTACGGGACGAAGACCACGGCGTAGAAGTAGAAGATCGTCCGCTCCTGGTAGTTGAACCAGGGCAGCAGACCCGCCGCCAGCCCGCACGCGATCGCGCCCGCCCGCCAGTCGCGGCGGAAGAACCACCGCCACAGCACGTACAGCAGCGCGAAGCAGCCCGCCCACCACAGCAGCGGGGTGCCGAGGGCCAGGACCTCTCGGGCGCACTTGCCGGCCTGCGTCGCCGGGCAGCCGTCCGTGCCCGGCTCGGGGGACTCGTAGAAGTAGGAGACGGGCCGGCCCAGGACCAGCCAGCTCCACGGGTTGGACTCGTAGGTGTGCCCCGAGGTCAGGCCGACGTGGAAGTTGTAGACCTCGGTCTCGTAGTGCCACAGGCTGCGCAGCCACTCCGGCAGGAACCCGAGCGAACTGCCCTGGTCGTGCTTGGCGGCCCAGTCGCGCAGGTAGCCGCCCTTGCCGTTGTCCGGGCTGAAGATCCAGCCCGACCACGAGGCCACGTACGTCACGATCGCGACCGGGACGGTGGACACGAAGGCGGGCAGCGCGTCGCGCCGCAGCATCGCGGCGTACGGGGCTCCCGCGCCCGCGGTGCGGCGCGCGGCGGCGTCCCACAGCACGGTCAGGATGCCGAAGAAGGCGAGGACGACGAAGCCGTTCCACTTCGTGCCCGCGGCCAGACCCAGACAGACGCCCGCCAGGATCCGGTACGGCCGCCACCCCAGCCGCAGGGTCTCGGCGATCCTCGCGTCGGGTCCGGTCCGGCCCTCCGGATCGACCGGCAGCGCGTCGGCGAGCCGGGCCCGGGCCCGGTCACGGTCGATCAGCAGGGCCCCGAAGGCGGCGAGCACGAAGAACATCAGCACCAGGTCGAGCAGCGCGGTGCGGCTCATCACCAGGTGCAGGCCGTCCACCGCGAGCAGCGCTCCCGCCAGGCAGCCCAGGAAGGTCGAGCGGAAGAGGCGGCGGCCGATCCGGCACAGCATCAGCACCGACAGGGTGCCGAGCACGGCGGTCATGAACCGCCAGCCGAAGGGCGTGAAGCCGAACATCCACTCGCCCAGCCCGATCACCCATTTGCCGACGGGGGGGTGCACGACGTAGCCCGGATCCGCCGGGAGGGCGACCCCGGCCGGGTTGGCGAGGATCGACTTGTCGATGTCCTTGGGCCAGCTGGCCTCGTAGCCCTGCTTGATCGTGGCCCAGGCGTCCTTGGCGTAGTACGTCTCGTCGAATATCACCGCCTTCGGGCTGCCCAGGTGCACGAACCGCAGCACCCCGGCGACCGCCGCCACCAGCAGCGGCCCCACCCACGAGACGATCCGCTGCCAGGTCCCCCACACCTCGGGCGGCAGCCCGAAGGTCATCCACAGCTGCTTGGACGGCCGGGTGTACGGGGGCACCAGGCGGGTGCGGACGTCCGCGCGCGCGGACGCGGCGGCGGGCGGCACGTAGCCGAAGCCGCGCAGCCGGCGCAGCCAGGTGGGCGGCTCATCTTCGCGTCCCGCCCAGGAGGCGGGCGGGGCCCCCGCGGGGCTGGGCGGCGGCGTCGCGGTACTGGTCACCGGCACATCGTAGGGAAGAGATCTGTGTGCGCCACCAGCGGCGGGGGGCGTCGGGGCACCGGGCTGAGAGGATGGGCGGGTGACAACTGACCAGCCCCGCGGTACGGAGCCCACCACAACTGCAGCCACGGCCGGAGGCCTGATGGGCACGCTCGTGCTCGCCGGCACCCCCATCGGCGATCTCACGGACGCGCCGCCGCGCCTCGCGGCCGAGCTGGAGCGGGCCGATGTGATCGCCGCCGAGGACACCCGGCGGCTGCGCCGGCTCACCCAGGGGCTCGGCGTGCATACCACCGGGCGCGTCCTCTCGTACTTCGAGGGAAACGAGTCGGCGCGCACCCCGGAGCTGGTGGAGGCCCTGGCCGGCGGGGCGCGCGTGCTGCTGGTGACGGACGCGGGCATGCCCTCGGTCTCCGACCCCGGCTACCGGCTCGTCGCCGCCGCCGTGGAGAAGGACATCAAGGTCACGGCCGTCCCCGGGCCGTCCGCGGTGCTCACCGCGCTCGCCATGTCCGGGCTGCCGGTGGACCGGTTCTGCTTCGAGGGGTTCCTGCCGCGCAAGGCGGGGGAGCGCCTGAGCCGGCTGCGCGAGGTCGAGGGCGAGCGGCGCACGCTCGTCTACTTCGAGGCCCCGCACCGGCTCGACGACACCCTGGCCGCGATGGCCGAGGTCTTCGGGGCCGACCGGCGGGCCGCGGTCTGCCGCGAGCTGACCAAGACCTATGAGGAGGTCAAGCGCGGCGGGCTCGGCGAGCTCGCGGCCTGGGCCGCCGAAGGGGTGCGCGGGGAGATCACCGTCGTGGTTGAGGGCGCCCCGGCGGCCGTGCCCGGCGATGTGGACGACGAGGAGCTCGTGCGCAGGGTGCGGGTGCGCGAGGAGGCCGGTGAGCGGCGCAAGGAAGCCATCGCGGCGGTCGCGGCCGAGGCGGGCGTACCCAAGCGCGCGGTGTTCGACGCGGTGGTCGCGGCAAAGAACGCGGCACAAAAGGTGCCGTAGACAGGTAAAGAGCTAACCTGAAAGGCAAAGCTCAGACCGCGCACCGGGCACTTTCGGAATGACTCGCCCAAGGACCGTCCAACAGTAGACAGGGCCTGATGCGCTCCCGCCCGTTGAGGCGTCCACTGGCAATGGCACCAGTGGAACAAGAGGAGCTGGCATGAGTGAGATCGCAGACACCCCGGTACCCGTCCCCGCCGCCGCAGTCCCTGTCGCTGTGACCGCCTCCGACGTGCACACCGTGCACGAGGCCTACTCCTTCGCGTGCATGAAGTGCGGGTACGGCTGGGAGCAGGCGTACGCGATCGAGCACCATGTCGACGGCAGGGGCGAGCCGTTCATCATGTACAAGGTCGACGGCGAGCGGGTGCCCTCCCCGCTGTCCAACCCGACCTGCCTGAACTGCGGCGGACACGTCGTACGGATCATGCGGGCCGGGCAGGTCTCCTCGGTGATGGGCATGATCGACCACCTCTACCACCACCAGATCGCCCCCGGGATCGCCGGACCGGTGCCGGCCGGCGTGAACGTCCCCCGGGCGCCCGAGCCCCGCCGGCCGGCCAGGACGCACGATGCCCCGGGGCCGGTGGCCGTCGACCCGGCCGCCGAACGCCGGGGCCTGCTCTCCCGTCTGAAGGGGCTCTTCCGCCGGTCATAAGATCGGCCGTATGAGCACACGCGTGGAGAAGACGCAGCCCAAGGACGCACCGCCGCCGCTGCCCGAACCCCTCCGGGTGGCGGTCGCGGACTCCCACACCCACCTGGACATGCAGTCGGGCACCGTCGAGGAGGGCCTCGCCAAGGCCGCCTCGGTGGGCGTGACCACCGTCGTCCAGGTGGGCTGCGACGTGAAGGGCTCCCGGTGGGCCGCCGAGACCGCGGCGCAGTACGAGAACGTCCACGCGGCCGTCGCCCTCCACCCGAACGAAGCCCCGCGGATCGTGCTCGGGGATCCCGACGGATGGTCGCGGCAGGGCGCCCGGCCGGGCGGCGGCGAGGCCGCGCTGGACGAGGCGCTCGCCGAGATCGAGGCGCTGGCCGCGCTCGACCACGTCAAGGCGGTCGGCGAGACGGGACTGGACTATTTCCGCACCGGGCCGGAGGGCATGGCCGCCCAGGAGCGTTCCTTCCGCGCGCACATCGAGATCGCCAAGCGGCAGGGCAAGGCGCTGGTCATCCACGACCGGGACGCCCACGCGGACGTGCTGCGCGTCCTGCGCGAGGAGGGCGCCCCGGAGCGGACCGTCTTCCACTGCTACTCCGGGGACGCCGACATGGCCCGCGAGTGCGCCGCCGCCGGGTACTACATGTCCTTCGCAGGGACCGTCACCTTCAAGAACGCCCAGCCGCTGCGCGAGGCCCTCGCCGTGGCCCCGCTGGAACTCGTGCTCGTCGAGACGGACGCGCCCTACCTCACCCCGGCGCCGTACCGCGGACGGCCCAACGCCCCGTACCTCATTCCGCTGACCGTCCGCGCGATGGCCGCCGTCCGCGGCATCGACGAGGACGCGATGGCCACCGCGCTGGCGGCCAACACGGCCCGCGCCTTCGGCTACTGACCCCGCGCCCACTCCGACACGCTGTGTAGCTGCGCGACTTTGGAGCGTGACGACTCCTCCGCTAGGGTGCCGTGCCCGCACCAGAGGGTGCCGGATCACCAGTGGAGCGAGCGTCGTGAGCGATACGCAGGGCAGTCACCGCCGTGGCGGTCCCGTCCCCGAGGCGTACGAGGCCCAGGCGTACGAGGCGTACGAGGCCGGGCCTCCGGCCCGGCCGTCCGGTCCGGGCGATCCCGGTCCCGCCGCGTGGGACCCGGAGCCCGCGGTCCCGGCCCCGCGCGGCGGGCGCCGCCGCCGGACCGGCATGTCGCCGCTCGAGCTGTCCGAGGCCGACACCCTGGCCGGGGCGCCCGCCGCGCCCGGCCCGGGCCGCCGCCGGGCCGCGAGCCCCGCGGCCCCGCCCGCGCCCGTCGCCCCGCCGGTACCGGTCGCCCCCGCAGTACCGGGCTCCGGGTCCGGCCGCCGGCGCGCCCGCGGCGCCCCCGCCCAGGCCCCCGGCACGAACTGGCGGCGGATCGTCCCGCAGGCCCTCGTCGTCGCCTTCCTCGCGGGCGGCACCACGGCCTTCGTGGCCGCGGACAAGTCCGTACGGCTCACCGTGGACGGCGTCCCGCGCAACCTCCACACCTTCGCCGACGACATCGGCGAACTGCTGGCCTCCGAAGGCCTCGGCGTCGGCCCCCACGACCTCGTCGCACCCGCCCCCGGCGAACCCCTCGACGACGGCGAGGAGGTCGTCGTCCGCTACGGCCGCCCCCTGCGCCTGACCCTCGACGGGCAGCAGCGTCAGGTGTGGACCACGGCCCGCACCGTCGAGGGCGCCCTGCGGCAGTTCGGCATCCGCGCCGAGGGCGCCTACCTCTCCACCCCCCGCACGGCCCCCGTCCCGCGAGCCGGTCTGGCCCTCAGCGTCCGCACCGAACGCAGCGTCACCTTCATGGCCGACGGCCGCGAACGCGCCATCCGCACCAACGCCGCCACCGTCCAGGAGGCCCTGGACCAGGCGGGCATCACCCTCCAGGGCCAGGACACCACCTCCGTACCCCCCACCGCCTTCCCGCGCGACGGCCAGACCGTCACCGTGCTGCGGATCACCGGCACCCGCGAGGTCCGCGAGGAGCGCATCCCGTACGGGACCGAGAAGGTCAAGGACCCCGGGCTGTTCGCCGGGACCGAGGTCGTCGAGCGCGCCGGCCGCCCCGGCGCGCGCAGGGTCACGTACAGCCTGCGCACCGTCAACGGAGTCCGGCAGAAGCCCCGGCCCATCGCCGACGAGGTCGTCCGCGAGCCCGTCACCCAGCTCGTCAAGGTCGGCACCAGAGCGCTGCCGAGCTCCGTCGCCGGCGCCGACGGCCTCGACTGGGGGGCCCTCGCCCAGTGCGAGTCCGGCGGACGCGCCTCCGCCACCGACCCCTCGGGCACCTACGGCGGGCTGTACCAGTTCGACGTCCGTACCTGGCAGGGCCTCGGTGGCAGCGGCCGCCCGCAGGACGCCTCGGGCACGGAACAGACGTACCGGGCGAAGAAGCTCTACGTGCAACGGGGGGCGAGCCCGTGGCCGCACTGCGGCCGTAGGCTTTACCGGTGAGCACCGCAGAGCAGCAGCCCGAGAACACCGAGAACACCTCCCCCGCCGCGCCCGACGCCCTCCTCGGGCCGGCCGACATCAGGGAGCTGGCCGCCGCCCTCGGCGTACGCCCGACGAAGCAGAAGGGGCAGAACTTCGTCATCGACGCCAACACGGTGCGCCGGATCGTGCGCACCGCCGAGGTGCGCCCGGACGACGTGGTCGTCGAGGTCGGCCCGGGACTGGGCTCGCTGACGCTCGCGCTGCTGGAGGCCGCCGACCGGGTCGTCGCCGTCGAGATCGACGACATCCTGGCCGCCGCGCTGCCCGCCACCATCGAGGCCCGGATGCCCGCGAAGAAGGACCGCTTCGCGCTGGTCCACTCCGACGCGATGCTGGTGACCGAGCTGCCCGGCCCCCCGCCGACCGCACTCGTCGCGAACCTGCCGTACAACGTGGCCGTGCCCGTCCTGCTGACCATGCTCGACCGCTTCCCGACCATCGAGCGGACGCTCGTGATGGTGCAGGCCGAGGTCGCCGACCGGCTGGCCGCCGAGCCGGGCAACAAGGTCTACGGGGTGCCCTCCGTCAAGGCCAACTGGTACGCACACGTCAAGCGCGCCGGCGCCATCGGCCGCAAGGTCTTCTGGCCCGCCCCGAACGTCGACTCCGGTCTGGTCTCGCTGGTGCGCCGCACCGAGCCGATCAAGACCACCGCCACCAAGGCCGAGGTCTTCGCGGTCGTGGACGCCGCCTTCGCCCAGCGCCGCAAGACGCTGCGCGCCGCGCTGGCCGGCTGGGCCGGATCGGCGGCGGGCGCGGAGGCCGCGCTGGTCGCCGCCGGTGTCTCGCCGCAGGCCCGCGGGGAGTCCCTGACGGTCGAGGAGTTCGCGGCGATCGCCGAGCACAAGCCCGCGGCGGAGAGGCCCGCACTGTGAGCGCGCGCCGGGCGGCCGTGACCGTACGGGTCCCCGCGAAGGTCAACGTGCAGCTGGCGGTGGGCGCCGCCCGCCCCGACGGCTTCCACGACCTGGCCAACGTCTTCCTCGCCGTCTCCCTCTTCGACGAGGTCACGGCCACCCCGGCCGATGCCCTGACCATCACCTGTGAGGGTCCCGACGCCGGCCAGGTCCCGCTGGACCGCACCAATCTCGCGGCGCGCGCCGCCGAGATCCTCGCGGCCCGGGCCGGGATCGAACCCGCCGTCCACCTCCACATCGCGAAGAACATCCCGGTCGCGGGCGGCATGGCGGGCGGCAGCGCGGACGGCGCCGCGGCCCTGCTGGCCTGCGACACCCTGTGGGGCCTCGGCACCCCGCTCGCCGAACTCCTCGACATGTGCGCGGAGCTCGGCAGCGACGTCCCCTTCAGCCTGGTCGGCGGGGCCGCGCTCGGCACGGGCCGCGGTGAGCTGCTGACGCCGGTGGAGGCCGGGGCGTTCCACTGGGTCTTCGCGGTGGCCGACGGCGGGCTGTCCACGCCGGCGGTGTTCCGCGAGTTCGACCGGCTGGCCGAGGCGGCGGGGAAGCGGATCCCCGAGCCGCAGGCCTCGCCGGCGCTGCTGGCGGCCCTGGCCTCGGGCGACGCGGACGCGCTGGCGGCCGTACTGGCCAATGACCTCCAGGCGGCGGCCCTTTCGCTGCGGCCGTCGCTGTCGGACACCTTGGCCGCGGGTGTCGACGGCGGTGCGCTCGCCGCGCTGGTCTCCGGCTCGGGGCCGACCACGGCGTTCCTCGTTGCGGACGAGGAAACCGCCGCCAAGGTTGCGGCCGCGCTCGAGGCCTCCGGCACCTGCCGGGCCACTCGCGTGGCGTCCAGCCCGGCCCCCGGGGCCACGGTCCTGCCGTCCTGACCCTGCGGGTCCGCTGCCCCCGGACCCCCGCGCCTCAAACGCCGGCGAGGCTGAATGTGTTCCCCCGCGCCGCCTCAAACGCCGGCGGGGCTGGGATTTCAGCCCCGCCGGCGTTTGAGGCGCGGGGTTCGGGGCGGAGCCCCGGTCTTTGAGCCGCGCCGGCGATTGAGGCGCGGGGCACGGGGGCGGAGCCCCGGTAGTGGCAATACCTAGGCCGGAGTTGAGTATCCGCCCCCTGTCGGGAGACACCCCGCGGGAGCGACCGTAGCCGCATGACAGCCACCGCACGGGCCCTGGCCGACGCCACCCCCGCCGACCGCGACCGGTACGTCGACCTGCTGCGCGTCGCCTCGCTCGGCACCGTCATCGCCGGACACTGGCTGATGGCCGCCGTCAGCGCCGACGGGATAGGGAACCTGCTCGCCCTCGTTCCCGCGCTCCAGGTGCTCACCTGGGGGCTGCAGATCATGCCCGTCTTCTTCTTCGTCGGCGGCTTCTCGCACGCCCTGTCCTACCGCTCCCTGGCCCGCCGCACCGACGGCCCCGTCTACGCCGTCTTCCTGCGGGCCCGGCTCCAGCGGCTGCTGCGCCCCACCCTCGTCTTCGTCCTGGTGTGGGCCGTGCTCGCGCTCGCCGTGCAGCTCGCCGGCAGGGGCGGCGGTGCGCTGACCGGGGCCGCGCTGCGGCTGGTCACCCAGCCGCTGTGGTTCATCGGGATCTACCTGGCCATGGTCGCCTTCACCCCGCCGCTGCTGAAGCTGCACGAGCGCCACGGCTGGGCCGCCTTCGCCGCCCTGGCCGGGGCCGCCGCGCTGGTCGACGTACTGCGCTTCGCGCTCGGCGTCCCGTACGTGGAGTTCCTGAACTTCGCCTTCGTCTGGCTTGCCGTCCACCAGCTCGGCTTCCTGCGCGCTGACGGCCGCATCCGCCGGCCGGCCGTGCTCGCCGCCGCCGGACTCGCCTCGGCCGCCCTGCTGGTGGCGTACGGCCCGTACCCGCTGTCCATGGTCGGGATGCCCGGCGAGAAGGTCTCCAACATGGCCCCGCCCACCCTGGCCCTGCTCTGCCACGGCCTGTGGCTCGTCGGCGCCGTCCAGCTGGCGGCCGGGCCCGCCTCCGCCTGGCTGCGCCGTCCGCGCGTCTGGCGCGGGGTCGTCGCGGCCAACGGCCTCGCCATGACCGCCTTCCTGTGGCACCTCACCGCCATGCTCGGCGTGTACGGGGCCCAGCTCGCGCTCGGCCTCGGCCTGCCGGAGCCCGCGACGGCCGCCTGGTGGGCGCAGGTCCCGGTACGGATCCTCGCCGCGGCCGGGCTGACGGGCGTGCTCGTCGCGCTGTTCCGCCGCTTCGAGGCGCCCCGGCCGAGCGCCCCCGCCCCCGCACGGCGCACCGGCGGCCCGCTCGCCGCCCTCGGGATCACCCTGTGCCTGCTCGGGATCCTGGGTCTGTCCATGACCGGCCTCGGCGGCCTGCTCGACGGGCACAGCGCCACGCTGATCGCCCTTCCCGTCACCGCTCCGGCCGCGATCGCGATGGCACTGGGCGGCTGGTATCTCGTAGAACGCTCTGCCCCTGCCCGGAGGGTTAGGCTGAGGGGCTGATCCACACCCTTTCCCTGGAGCGCGTCTGATGGCCGTCAATCTGGTCAATGTCGAGGCAGTCAGCAAGGTGTACGGCACACGTACCCTGCTGGACGGCATCTCCCTCGGCGTGTCCGAGGGAGACCGGATCGGCGTGGTCGGCCGCAACGGCGACGGCAAGACCACCCTCATCCGGATGCTCGCCAAGCTGGAGGAACCGGACACCGGCCGGGTCACCCAGTCCGGCGGCCTGCAGATGGGCGTCCTCACCCAGCACGACTCCCTCGACCCCCGGGCGACCGTCCGCCACGAGATCATCGGGGACATGGCCGACCACGAGTGGGCCGGCAACGCCAAGATCCGTGACGTCCTGACCGGACTCTTCGGCGGCCTCGACCTGCCCGGCTTCGGCCAGGGCCTCGACACCGTCATCGGCCCGCTCTCCGGCGGCGAGCGCCGCCGGATCGCCCTCGCCAAGCTCCTCATCGCCGACCAGGACCTCCTGATCCTCGACGAGCCCACCAACCACCTCGACGTCGAGGGCATTTCCTGGCTGGCCAAGCACCTCCAGGAGCGCCGCTCCGCGCTCGTCTGCGTCACCCACGACCGCTGGTTCCTCGACCAGGTCTGCACCCGCATGTGGGACGTGCAGCGCGGTGACGTGCACGAGTACGAGGGCGGCTACAGCGACTACGTCTTCGCCCGCGCCGAGCGCGACCGCATCGCAGCCACCGAGGAGTCCAAGCGGCAGAACCTGATGCGCAAGGAGCTGGCCTGGCTGCGCCGCGGCGCCCCCGCCCGGACCTCCAAGCCGCGCTACCGCATCGAGGCGGCCAATGAGCTGATCGCCGACGTGCCGCCGCCGCGCGACACCTCCGAGCTGATGAAGTTCGCCAACGCCCGCCTCGGCAAGACGGTCTTCGACCTGGAGGACGTCAGCGTCCACGCCGGGCCGAAGGAACTGCTCAAGCACCTCACCTGGCACCTGGGTCCCGGCGACCGCGTCGGCCTCGTCGGCGTCAACGGCGCAGGCAAGACCTCCCTGCTGCGCGCCCTCGCCGAGGCCGCCCGTACCCAGGGCGAGGTCCAGCCCGCGGCCGGCCGGGTCATCGTCGGAAAGACCGTCAAGCTGGCCTACCTCTCCCAGGAGGTCGGTGAACTCGACCCGTCCCTGCGGGTCCTGGAGGCCGTCCAGCGCGTCCGCGACCGCGTCGACCTCGGCAAGGGCCGCGAGATGACGGCGGGCCAGCTCTGCGAGCAGTTCGGCTTCACCAAGGAGAAGCAGTGGACGCCCGTCGGCGACCTCTCCGGTGGTGAGCGGCGCCGCCTGCAGATCCTGCGCCTGCTGATGGACGAGCCCAACGTCCTCTTCCTCGACGAGCCCACCAACGACCTCGACATCGAGACCCTGACCCAGCTGGAGGACCTCCTCGACGGCTGGCCCGGCTCGATGATCGTGATCTCCCACGACCGGTTCTTCATCGAGCGCACCACCGACACGGTGATGGCGCTGCTCGGCGACGCGAGCCTGCGGATGCTGCCGCGCGGTCTGGACGAGTACCTGGAGCGCCGGCAGCGGATGATCGAGGCGGCCGCCCCGGCGCCCGCTCAGGCCTCCGCCGCCGCGAAGTCCACCGCCTCGGGGGACTCGCGCGCCGCGAAGAAGGAGCTCCAGAAGATCGAGCGGCAGCTGAACAAGCTGTCCGACCGCGAGGGCAACCTGCACGCCCAGATCGCCGAGAACTCCACCGATTACGACAAGGTGGCCAAGCTCGACGCGGAGCTCCGCGAACTCCTCGCGGACCGCGACGATTTGGAGATGCGCTGGCTGGAGTTGGCCGAAGACGCGTGAGTCCGGACAGATTTGAGCACCGCCCGGTCGGATAACGACCACGTCACGGGCCGGTCCGCCCTTGGGAACAGGGGTCGGACCGGCCCGTCGCATGTCGGCCACGAGTGGTAGAAAGGGTCGTTCCACACCCGACTTGCCGCCTGACGCCGAAGGTATGCGCTGATGACCGAGCCGCCCCAGCCGCCGACGCCCTCCGGCTACGGCCACTTGCCCGGTCCTCCGCAACCGGGATACGGGTTGCCCCCGCAGGGCCCCAACCCGTACGCCCAGCAGCCCCCGACCGTCACCCAGCCGCCCGTGTCCGGCGGCGTGCACGGGTTCCCGACGTCGCCCGGCACGCCCCCCGTCGGGCCGCGGCCCGGCCGGCGCAAGGCAGTGGTCCTGATCGCGGCCGCGGTCGCGGGGGTCCTCGTACTCGGTACCGGCGGCTACTTCCTGCTCGGTGACGACGGGAAGCCCGCCGCGAAGGGGCCCGTCGCGCAGAGCCCGGCGCCCGCCGACGGCAAGCCCGCACCCTCGGCCTCGACGGAAAGGGACGACCCCATCGGCCACGGGAGCAACATCCCGACCGACCTCAACGCGGGCCGCAAGCCGGGTGAGGACAAGGCCCTCTGGCTGAAGACCGTCAAGATGGAGGGCCCGGGTGCCGGTATCCCGGCCAAGGGCCTGTGGGTCGTCGGCGACACCGTCGTCAAGACCGTCGACAAGTCCGTCATCGGCTACGGGACGACCGACGGCAAGGAGAAGTGGAAGATCGATCTCCGCACGGAGATCTGCGGAATCACCGGTCAGACCACCCCAGACGGCAAGACCGTCATGGTCGTCAAGAACGCCGACGGCAACTGCAACCAGATCAAGCTCATCGACCTCAAGGCCGGCAAGGAGGGCTGGACGAAGGAGCTCGTCATGGAGGGGCCGTTCAAGACCGCCTCCGACACCACGGTCAGCCTCAGCGGCGACACCTTCGCCCTCGGCTGGATGGGGGGCCAGAGCGCCCACCGCCTGAGCACCGGCGGCAAGCTCTTCTCCGACGCGGGCCCCGATGGCTGCAAGCCCATGACGTACGCCGCGGACAACAACAAGATGATCGCCACGGCCCTCTGCATGGACGACGACCGGACCATCGAGATCCAGGACGCCGACCCGAACACCGGCAAGAAGACCTGGAGCTACCGCCTGCCCAAGGGCTACCAGGTCAACGCCGTCTACTCGGTCAGCCCCACCGTGATCGACACCGGCAACCGCGACACCAAGCAGCGCGCGATCCTCGTCCTCGACGACAAGGGACAGAAGCGCAGCACGCTCTCCGGTGAAGGCAGCTTCCTGGTCAACTGCGGCGGCAGCAGCACGACCGAGGGCCTGCAGCACTGCGGGGACTCCAACGTCGACGCGGACACCCTCTACCTCCAGTCCGCGGACAAGTCCACCGGCAGCGAGATCGTCGCCTTCGACCTCGGCACGGGCAAGGTCAAGTGGCGCACCAAGGCCGGCGACAAGAAGGTCCTCATCCCGCTCAGGGCCGCGGACGGCCGGCTGACCGCCTACCGCGCCTCCGTGGCCGACCAGCCCGGCGAGGTCGTCTCGTTCCCGGGCGGCGGAGGCGAGCCCCAGACGCTGCTGAAGCTTCCCTCGGGCACCTCCGCACGGCTCGAGGCTTCCTTCCTGACCTCCGAGAGCGTCACCTACGGGGACGGGCGGCTCTTCCTCTCCGTCCCCCGGCTGATCGGCGAGAACAAGGAGGAGAAGCTCCTGATGGCCTTCGGCAAGTGAACGAGTCCACCGAGCCGCCCACCGAGAGGCAGTAGAACCCCGCATGAGTACGCCGAGTACCCCGCCGCCCCCGCAGCAGCCCCCGTCGGGAGGCTTCGGCGCGCCCCCGCCGGTCCCGCCCGCGCCGGAGGGCGCTCCGCAGCCGCCGGCCCCGTCGGCCCAGCAGCCCGGTTACGGCTACCCGCCCGTCCAGCAGCCCGGCTACGGATACCCGCAGTCCGGTCCCGGTTACGGCTACCCGCAGCAGCCCGGCACCCCGCCGCCGTTCGGCCCGCCCGGTGTGCCCGGCCCGCCCGGCGCGCCCGAACCCGCGGCCCGGCCCGCGGCCGGCGGCGGCAACGACAAGCGCACTCAGCTGATGATCGTCGGCGCGGCCCTGCTGGCCATCGTCCTCATCGTCGGCGGCGGCCTCTGGTACACCTCCGGCGACGGCGGCGGGACCACCGCGCAGAGCGACCCCAGCGCCTCCCCGGGCGGCGACAAGAACCAGGTCTCCACGCCCGGCACCGAGAAGGTCCCCGGCAATCCCAAGTCGAAGACCCTCTACAACCACCCGGCCCCCACGGTCGCCGACCTGGTCTCCGTCAACGGCTCCTGGCTGACCGACAACACCTACGTCAAGTCCGACGTGTCGAAGGTCGTCGGCTACAACCTCGTCGACGGCTCCAAGAAGTGGGAGATCCCCCTCACGGGCGAGGTCTGCGGCGCCACCCACCACGTCAGCGAGAACAAGAGCGCGATCCTCTTCCGGCCCGCCCAGCCCACGGCCGAGAACAAGTACCCGCCGTGCACCGAGGTCGGCGTCATCGACCTGGAGGCCGGCAAGCTCGCATGGTCCGGCAACGTCAAGAGCGCCACCGGCGGCGACAAGCCCGTCCAGTTCTCCGAGATCACCATCAGCGGCAAGACCGTCGCTGCGGGTGGCGTCTCCAGCGGCGGCGCCGCCTGGAACCTCGCCGACGGCAAGAACCTGTGGCAGCCCAAGGTCGACGGCGAGAGCTGCCGCGACACCGGCTACGCGGGCGGCGAGGCCCTCGGTGTCATCCGCAAGTGCGGCCAGCACCCCAACTACACGCTGCACGCGCAGATCCTCGACCCGGTCACCGGCGCGCCCACCGCCTCGTACAAGCTCTCCCAGGGCATCGAGTACGCACACATCGTCTCCACCAAGCCGTTCGTCGTCGGGGCCGACGTCGGGGACAACGCCAAGGGCGGCAAGGGCGTCAGCGACCTGTTCGTCATCGACCCCAAGGGCGAGCTGAAGGCCCGCATCCCCCTCGTCGCCGGCTCCTTCGCCGCCAAGTGCGCCTCCACCGACGTCGAGAAGTGCTCGAACATGGTCGTCGGCAACGGCAAGGTCTACGTGCCCTCCGCCGAGCACCAGGGCCAGTCCCCCAGCGGCCGCACCAACGAGCTGGTCTCCTTCGACCTGGAGACCGGCAAGCAGACCACCGACCGCGCCGACGCGGGCGAGCGGTACACCATGTACCCGCTGCGCATGGACGGGGCGAACATCATCGCCTACAAGACCCCCCCGTACGACAAGGGCGGCCAGATCGTCAGCATCGACGGCAAGACGATGAAGGAAACCCTCCTCATGGAGAACCCGGCCGACAAGGCCATCAGGAGCGGCGAGACGTCCTTCTCGCCCGAGTTCTCCTCCGAGTTCCGTTACCACAACGGAAAGCTCTTCATGTCCAAGCAGAACGTCAGCAAGCCGTTCTCGGAGACCGAGAAGGACTTCCTGTTCGTCTCCTTCACCGCGAGCTGACTCGCACAGCACCGCCAGAAGCCCCCGAACGGTCCGCACCGATCGGGGGCTTCTGCGCTGTATCCCCCTCGCACCGTCGAACAAGCGTGTAGCTTGCCGGGTCAGAAGGGTGGGGGGTGGTTCCTCAATGGGCGTACGGGTCGTGGTGGTCGACGAGCACCGGCTGCTGGCCGAGGCACTCGCCTCTGCCCTGAAGCTGCGCGGCCACCGGGTACTGGCCGCCGCTGCCCCGGCGGCGGGCGCCGCCGAGCTGGTCATCGGCCGCGCTCCGGAGGTCTGCCTGTTCGGCACGGCCACCCCGGCCGAGCCCGGGGTCTTCGAGCCCGTCGTCCGCATCAAGCGGGAGCGCCCGCAGACCGCCGTGGTCGTCCTCGGCCCGGTGCCCAGCCCGCGCGGGATCGCGGCCGCCTTCGCCGCCGGCGCCTGCGGGTACGTACGCCAGGACGAGCGCATCGAGGGCGTGGAACGGGCGTTGGCCAAGGCCAGGGCGGGGGAGGTGGCGATCGCCCCGCAGCTGCTGCAGGGGGCCTTCGCGGAGCTGCTGAATCCCGCCGCCCAGCCCGACGACGAGGGCAGCAGGCTGCTGCGGCTGCTCACCCCGCGCGAGGTGGAGGTGCTCGTCCGGGTCGCCGAGGGCGAGGACACCCGGCTGATCGCCGCGGGCATGGAGATCGCCCCGAGCACCGCCCGTACGCACGTGCAGCGGGTCCTGATGAAGCTGGGCGTGGGGTCGAGGCTGGAGGCGGCCGCGCTGGCCGCCCGTACCGGCCTGCTGGACCGGGCGCTGCCCACGGCCCCGTCCGCCGCCGCGCGCGGCTGACGCACCGGCGGGGTCCGGCCGCCGATTTCCCCATGGGCGCGGAATCGGGTAAGCCAGTCTCCAAGCACGCGCACGAACCCGCGCGTGCTCCCCCGCGAGAGGCAGTAGGCGAGTGAGCAAGTACCTGGTAACCGGTGGCGCAGGATACGTCGGCAGCGTGGTCGCGGCCCACCTTCTGGAGGCCGGCCACGAGGTCACCGTCCTCGACGACCTGAGCACGGGCTTCCGCGTCGGGGTCCCGGCGGGCGCCACCTTCGTCGAGGGCCGGATCCAGGACGCCGCCCGCCACCTGGACGCCTCCTACGACGCGGTGCTGCACTTCGCGGCGTCCTCGCAGGTCGGCGAGTCCGTGGTGAACCCGGGCAAGTACTGGGAGAACAACGTCGGCGGGACGCTGGCCCTGCTGGCCGCGATGCGCGAGGCCGGCGTGCGCAAGCTGGTGTTCTCCTCCACCGCCGCCACCTACGGGGAGCCGACGGAAGGCCTGCTGACCGAGACCTCGGTCACCGCGCCGACCAACCCGTACGGCGCCACGAAGCTGGCCGTCGACCACATGATCGCGGGGGAGTGCGTGGCCCACGGCCTGGCCGCGGTGTCCCTGCGCTACTTCAACGTGGCCGGCGCCTACGGCGAGTTCGGCGAGCGGCACACCCCCGAGACGCACCTGATCCCGCTGGTCCTCCAGGTCGCGCTGGGCGAGCGGGAGTCGATCTCGGTGTTCGGCGAGGACTACCCGACCCCGGACGGCACCTGCGTCCGCGACTACATCCACGTCGCCGACCTGGCGGAGGCCCACCTGGCCGCGCTGCGGGTCGCCGCCGACGGGGAGCACCTGATCTGCAACCTGGGCAACGGCAGCGGGTTCTCGGTCCGCGAGGTCGTCGAGACCGTCCGCAAGGTCACCGGGCGGGAGATCCCCGAAGTCGTCGCCCCGCGCCGGGCCGGCGACCCGGCGATGCTCGTCGCCTCCGCGCGCAGGGCCCACGAGCGCCTCGGCTGGACCCCGAGCCGCTCGGACCTCACCGGGATCATCGCGGACGCGTGGAACTTCGCGCGCACGCACGCCTCCTGAGCCTTCCGGAACCCCCGGCCGTCCGGACCTCCGCCGTCCTGCACGCCCCCCGCACCCCGACCGGTGCGGGGGGCGTGTGCGTGTGGGCCGTGCGCTGCGGACGGGCGCTGTGCGCGGGCGCCCGGCGTGCACACGCCGGGTGAAATGCCCCCCGTGCAACTGCCCGCGGCACACGCCGGTACCGAAGCCGCCATCAGGACCTTCGGGGCAGGCGATTTCAAGCCACCACAAAGCCGGTTCGCAGCGCCCGCGCCGGAAAATCCGAGGGAAAACTTCTGCTATTCGGCCAACCGCCCGGCGCCCCCGGCCCTACGCTGATGCGTAACACCGGTGGGGGCCGGTGTTGATTCAGGGGTCGAGACAAGTCGGGTACGTCGTCCGGTCCGGGGTAGTGCAGAGATGTCACGGCGGCGGCCGGGGCAGCTGCGGATCACCCGGTCCGGGCGCCGTACCCGCCGTCGTCCGTTCCCCTACCCTTGGGGGTTTTGTGGTTCGTATCCGGGTTCTCGTCGTCGACGATCACCGCATCTTCGCCGAATCGCTCGCAGCCGCGCTCGCGGCCGAGCCGGACGTGGACGTGTCCGCGGCCGGCAGCGGTCCCGCCGCGCTGCGCTGCCTCGAACGCGCGGCGGCCGAGGGCCGTCGCTTCGACGTCCTGCTGGTCGACGCCGATCTCGGCGCGGTCCCGGGGGCCGTGCCCGCCCAGCGGGAGCCGGGCTCCGGGGCGCCGCCGCCGGCCTCGGACGGGATCGCGCTGGTCGCAGGGGTGCGGGTGACCCATGCCGGGGTCCGCACCGTCGTGCTCGCCGAGCGCGACGATCCCCGTCGGGCCGCCCTCGCGCTCCAGGCGGGAGCCTCGGGCTGGGTCGCGAAGGACTGTTCGCTCTCACGGCTGCTGGCCGTGATCCGCGGGGTCCTGCGCGAGGAGACCCACCTGCCGCCCGCCCTGCTCACCGGGGTGCTCCGGGAACTGACCGCGGCGCGCAAGCACCGTACGGACAGCGAGCGTCTGGTGGAGTCGCTGACCCCGCGCGAGCACGAGGTGCTGCGCTGCATGGTGGCGGGGCTGGGCCGCAAGGACGTGGCGGCGCGGCTGTTCCTGTCTCCGCACACGGTCCGCACCCACATGCAGAACGTGCTGGGCAAGCTCGGGGTGCACTCCACGCTGGCGGCGGTGGCACTGGCCCGGCGGGCCGGCGTACGACCGGCGGACCTAGCCGGGGATGTTGTCGAACGGAGCGGTCAACTGGCGTAGCAGCCTGGCGAGATCGCCGCGCTGGTTCTGCGAGAGCTGGGCCAGGATCGCCCGCTCCTGGGCCAGCAGCCCGGCGAGGGCCTGGTCGGCACGGTCCCGTCCTTCGGGGGTGAGCCGCACCAGGACCCCCCGGCGGTCGCTGGGGTCCGGGAGCCGTTCGACGAGGCCCTTCTTGGCCAGCCGGTCGATGCGGTTGGTCATGGTGCCGGAGGTGACCAGGGTCTGGGTCAACAGCTGGCCGGGGGAGAGCTGGTAGGGCGCGCCGGCCCGCCGGAGCGAGGTGAGGACGTCGAACTCCCAGGGCTCCAGGCCGTGCTCGGAGAAGGCCAGCCGGCGGGCGCGGTCGAGATGGCGCGCGAGCCTGCTGACGCGGCTCAGTACCTCGAGCGGTTCCACGTCGAGGTCAGGGCGCTCCCGCCGCCATGCCGCCACCAGTCGGTCGACCTCGTCCTCCATGCCGATCAGTGTAAGGGGTCTGTCGATGTGAAGTCTCTTCATACCGAGTATCTTGATCACGAGTATCTTGACATCGAGATATAAATGAAGCGAGCATGGGGCATGGAGGGGGCCGGAACGGATTCCGCTTCCGATCGCCCCGCCAGCAGGGAGGCTCGAACATGTATTCCGATACCGCGCGCGCCGGGACCCCCACGTCCACCGCGCCATCCGCCCCCACCTGGGACCCCCAGCAGTACCTCCGGCACTCGGGCCACCGCACACGGCCCTTCCTCGACCTGCTCACCCGCATACCCGAGCTCCCCCACCGCCCCGCCCGCATCGCCGACCTCGGCTGCGGCCCCGGCAACGTCACCACCCTCCTCGCCGACCGATGGCCCGAGGCCCGCATCACGGGCTTCGACCTCTCCCCGGAGATGCTCCACCGCGCCGGCGAGGAGTACGCCGGACCCACCCCCGGCGGCGGCAGCCTCGACTTCCGCCACGGCGACCTCGCCACCTGGCTTCCCGAAGAGCCCTACGACCTGATCGTCTCCAACGCCGCCCTCCAGTGGGTCCCCGGCCACCCCGGCTCCTTCGGCGCCTGGATCAACGGCCTGCGCCCCGGCGGCACCTTCGCCTTCCAGATCCCCGGCAACTTCACCGCCCCCAGCCACGCCCTGCTCGCCGAGCAGTGCGACACCCCGCGCTGGCGGTCCCGGCTCGCCGGACACGGCGCCCGCTACATCCACCTCCTCGAACCCGCCGAATACCTCGCCCGGTTCACCGCACTCGGCTGCGCCGCCGATGTCTGGGAGACCACCTACCACCAGCTGCTCCAGGGCCCCGACCCCGTACTCGACTGGGTCAAGGGCACCGCCCTGCGGCCCGTTCTCACCGCCCTCGGCGACGACCGCGACGCCGTGGACGCCTTCCTCACCGAATACCGCGACCGGCTGCGCGCGGCCTACCCGACCGGCCCGCGCGGCACCGTCTTCCCGTTCCGCCGCATCTTCGCCGTAGCCCGCAAGGAGGCATGACCTGTGCTGACCGCAGTCGACCACGTGCAACTCGCCGCGCCGCCGGACTCGGAGGACCTGCTCCGCGCCTATTACACGGACGTCCTCGGCATGACCGAGATCCCCAAGCCGCCCGTCCTCGCCGCACGCGGGGGCTGCTGGTTCGCCGCCGGCCCGGTCCAGCTGCACCTCGGCGTCGAGGAGGACTTCCGGCCCGCCCGCAAGGCCCACCCGGGGCTGCGGGTCACCGACATCGAGGCGTACGCGAGCAGACTGAGCGAGCGGGGCGCCAAGGTCGTCTGGGACGACGACCTGCCGGGCCACCGCCGCTTCTACTCGGAGGACCCCGTCGGCAACCGGCTCGAATTCCTGGAGCGGCACCACCCGGAACCCGCGGCTCTGGAACCTTGCGCATAGGACGTACCGCCCGGCACCACACGACGGCGCCCCGCCACCGGATCTCCGGTGACGGGGCGCCGTCGTGATGCCTGCGCGTACCGCGTGTCAGTTCTTGCGCCGGCCCACCAGCTGCGGCTTCGACTCCAGCCCGTCCAGCCCGTGCCAGGCGAGATTCACCAGATGCGCCGCGACCTCCGCCTTCTTGGGCTTGCGGACGTCCAGCCACCACTGCCCGGTCAGCGCCACCATCCCGACCAGCGCCTGCGCGTACAGCGGGGCCAGCTTGGGGTCGAAGCCCCGCGCCTTGAACTCCAGGCCCAGGATGTCCTCGACCTGCGTGGCGATATCGCTGATCAGCGAGGCGAAGGTGCCGGTCGACTGGGCGACCGGCGAGTCCCGGACGAGGATCCGGAAGCCGTCCGTGTACGACTCGATGTAGTCCAGCAGCGCGAAAGCCGCCTGCTCCAGCAGCTCCCGCGGATGCCCGGCCGTCAGCGCGCCCGTCACCCCGTCCAGCAGCTGGCGCATCTCCCGGTCCACGACGACCGCGTACAGGCCCTCCTTGCCGCCGAAGTGCTCGTACACCACCGGCTTGGACACCCCGGCCTTCGCCGCGATCTCCTCCACCGAGGTGCCTTCGAAGCCCTTCTCCGCGAACAGGGTCCGGCCGATGTCCAGCAGTTGCTGGCGCCGCTCCGCGCCCGTCATCCGTACCCGGCGGCCGCGCCTGGGCTTGTCGCTGCTGGAATTACTGCCGTCGATCGCCACGCCCCCCATCATGCCGCGTTCGACTCGTTTTCCCTGCGCCGGGCATCGATGCGGGCAGCCGACGGCCAGCGCACGTCCGTCGCCCAGCCGAGCTGCTCGAACCACCTGATCAGCCGGGCGCTGGAGTCGACCTGGCCGCGCAGCACACCGTGCCGCGCCGAGGTCGGGTCGGCGTGGTGCAGGTTGTGCCAGGACTCCCCGCACGAGAGCACCGCCAGCCACCACACGTTGCCGCTGCGGTCCCGGGACTTGAACGGCCGCTTGCCCACCGCGTGGCAGATCGAGTTGATCGACCACGTCACGTGGTGCAGCAGCGCGACCCGCACCAGGGAGCCCCAGAAGAACGCCGTGAACGCGCCCCACCAGGACATCGTCACCAGACCGCCCACCAGCGGCGGGATCGCCAGCGAGAACATCGTCCAGAAGATGAAGTCCCGCGAGATCCGGCGGATCGCCGGGTCCTTGATCAGGTCGGGGGCGTACTTCTGCTGATCGGTCTGCTCCTCGTCGAAGAGCCAGCCGATGTGCGCCCACCACAGCCCCTTCATCAGGGCCGGCAGCGTCTCCCCGAACCGCCACGGCGAATGCGGGTCACCCTCGTGGTCCGAGAACTTGTGGTGCTTGCGGTGGTCGGCCACCCAGCGCACCAGCGGACCCTCCACCGCCATCGACCCCATCACGGCGAGCGCGATCCGCAGCGGCCGCTTCGCCTTGAAGGAACCGTGCGTGAAGTAGCGGTGGAAACCGATGGTGATCCCGTGGCAGGCCAGGAAGTACATGAAGACCATCAGACCCAGGTCCAGCCAGCTCACCCCCCAGCCCCAGGCCAGCGGGACCGCGGCCAGGAGCGCCACGAAGGGAACGGTGATGAACAGCAGCAGAGCGATCTGCTCGATGGACCGCTTGTTCTCGCCGCCGAGTGTCGCGGACGGCTCGGACGTGTCGGAGGGCGCGGTGGCACCCTCGATCAGATCGGGACTGGTGGTCATGGGTGTCCCCTGGGGGGTGAGAGAAGGCGGGAGGCTCCCTGGTTACGAAACCCTACGGACCCGTAACCTACGGCATCGTAAGTATGGCAAAGCCGGGTGAGCTGGCAAGAGGGGCAGCGCCGGGAGGAGGAGCGCGCGCGAGGTGTTCACGCGCCGCCTGATGAGACGTTTGTCCAGGCACACGCGTCGGACACCTATCCTGGGTCCCGTCGGACAGCGCGGTCCGCACGGGCAGCCCGAGCTGCGCATCAGGAGCGGAGATCCCGCCCCCGGACCGAGTCCGGGGAAGGCATCGCCGCACGTCGCCGGGAGCCCACCGCCCAGTAGCGCTCGAACACTGCAAGGAGCCGCACCTGTGAGCAGTGCTGACCAGGCCCCCCAGGGCCAGGCCCCCGTCACCCCGGCCGCCACCGCCAACGCGGAACTGCGCGCGGACATCCGCCGCCTGGGCGACCTCCTCGGGGAGACCCTCGTACGCCAGGAGGGCCAGGACCTCCTCGACCTCGTCGAGCGCGTCCGCGCCCTCACCCGCACCGACGGCGAGGCCGCCGCCGCCCTGCTCGGCGACACCGACCTGGAGACCGCCGCCAAGCTCGTACGCGCCTTCTCCACCTACTTCCACCTCGCCAACGTCACCGAGCAGGTGCACCGCGGCAAGGAGCTGCGCGCCCACCGTGCCGCCGAGGGCGGGCTCCTCGCCCGTACGGCCGACATGCTGAAGGACGCCGACCCCGAACACCTGCGCGCGACGGTCAAGAACCTCAACGTCCGCCCCGTCTTCACCGCGCACCCCACCGAGGCGGCCCGCCGCAGCGTCCTCAACAAGCTGCGCCGCATCGCCACCCTGCTGGAGGAGCCGGTCACCGGCGCCGGCGACCGCCGCCGCCACGACCTGCGCCTCGCCGAGAACATCGACCTCGTCTGGCAGACCGACGAGCTGCGCGTCGTGCGCCCCGAGCCCGCCGACGAGGCCCGCAACGCCATCTACTACCTCGACGAGCTGCACGCCGGCGCCGTCGGGGACGTACTGGAGGACCTCGCCGCCGAGCTCCAGCGCGTCGGCGTCGAGATCCCCGCCGGCACCCGCCCCCTCACCTTCGGCACCTGGATCGGCGGCGACCGCGACGGCAACCCCAACGTCACCCCCGAGGTCACCCGCGACGTGCTGATCCTCCAGCACGAGCACGGCATCACCGACGCGCTGGAACTCATCGACTATCTGCGCGGACTCCTCTCCAACTCCATCCGCTACACCGGAGCCACCGAGGAACTCCTCGCCTCCCTCCAGGCCGACCTGGAGCGCCTCCCCGAGATCAGCCCGCGCTACAAGCGGCTGAACGCCGAGGAGCCGTACCGCCTCAAGGCCACCTGCATCCGGCAGAAGCTCCTCAACACCCGCGAGCGCCTCGCCAAGGGCATCCCGCATGAGGAGGGCCGCGACTACCTCGGCACCGCCGAGCTGCTCACCGACCTCACCCTCATCCAGACCTCGCTGCGCGAACACCGCGGCGCGCTCTTCGCCGACGGCCGCATGGACCGCACCATCCGCACCCTGGCCGCCTTCGGGCTCCAGCTCGCCACGATGGACGTGCGCGAGCACGCCGACGCCCACCACCACGCGCTCGGCCAGCTCTTCGACCGGCTCGGCGAGGAGTCCTGGCGCTACGCCGACATGCCGCGCGAGTACCGGCAGAAGCTCCTCGCCAAGGAACTGCGCTCCCGCCGCCCGCTGGCGCCCACCCCGGCCCCGCTCGACGCCGCCGGAGCCAAGACCCTCGGCGTCTTCGGTGCCATCAAGGACGCCTTCGAGAAGTTCGGCCCCGAGGTCATCGAGTCGTACATCATCTCGATGTGCCAGGGCGCCGACGACGTCTTCGCCGCCGCCGTCCTCGCCCGCGAGGCCGGCCTCATCGACCTCCACACCGGCTGGGCCAAGATCGGCATCGTCCCGCTCCTGGAGACCACCGACGAGCTGCGCGCCGCCGACGTCATCCTCGACGAGATGCTCGCCGACCCCTCCTACCGGCGCCTGGTCTCCCTGCGCGGAGACGTCCAGGAGGTCATGCTCGGCTACTCCGACTCCTCCAAGTTCGGCGGCATCACCACCTCCCAGTGGGAGATCCACCGCGCCCAGCGCCGGCTGCGCGACGTCGCCCACCGCTACGGCGTGCGCCTGCGCCTCTTCCACGGCCGTGGCGGCACCGTCGGCCGCGGCGGCGGCCCCTCCCACGACGCGATCCTCGCCCAGCCCTGGGGGACCCTCGAGGGCGAGATCAAGGTCACCGAGCAGGGCGAGGTCATCTCCGACAAGTACCTGGTCCCCTCGCTGGCCCGGGAGAACCTCGAACTGACCGTCGCGGCCACCCTGCAGGCCTCCGCCCTGCACACCGCGCCCCGCCAGTCCGACGAGGCCCTCACCCGCTGGGACGCGGCCATGGACGTCGTCTCCGACGCCGCGCACGCCGCGTACCGCGAGCTCGTCGAGGACCCCGACCTGCCCTCGTACTTCTTCGCCGCGACCCCCGTCGACCAGCTCGCCGACCTGCACCTGGGCTCCCGGCCCTCCCGCCGGCCCGACTCCGGCGCCGGCCTCGACGGACTGCGCGCCATCCCGTGGGTCTTCGGCTGGACCCAGTCCCGCCAGATCGTCCCCGGCTGGTACGGAGTCGGCTCCGGCCTCAAGGCCCTGCGCGAGGCGGGCCAGGAGGACGTCCTCGCCGAGATGGGCGGACGCTGGCACTTCTTCCGCAACTTCCTGTCCAACGTCGAGATGACGCTGGCCAAGACCGACCTGCGGATCGCCCGCCACTACGTCGACACCCTCGTGCCCGAGAACCTCAAGCACGTCTTCGCCCGCATCGAGGCCGAGCACGAGCTCACCGTGCGCGAGGTCCTGCGGATCACCGGCGCCCAGGAGCTCCTCGGCTCGAACCCGGTGCTCCAGCAGACCTTCGCCGTGCGCGACGCCTACCTGGACCCGATCTCCTACCTCCAGGTCTCCCTGCTGGCCCGCCAGCGCGCCGCCGCCGCCCGGGGCGAGGAGGCCGACCCGCTGCTCGCCCGGGCCCTGCTGCTCACGGTCAACGGCGTCGCCGCGGGCCTGCGCAACACCGGCTGAGCACCCGCAGGGCCCGTACGGCCCGGACCGCCGCCCAGGCACGACGAAGCCCCCGCACCGGACGGTGCGGGGGCTTCCTCGTGTCCTGCCGGTCAGGAGTTGTACGCCGACTGGGCGCGCTCCAGACCCTCGGCGATCAGGCACTCCACGGAGTCCGCCGCGCGGTCCACGAACCACTCCAGCTCCTTGCGCTCCGTGGAGGAGAAGTCCTTCAGCACGAAGTCCGCGACCTGCATGCGGCCCGGCGGCCGGCCGATGCCGCAGCGCACCCGGTGGTAGTCGGGGCCCATCGACTTGGTCATCGACTTCAGGCCGTTGTGCCCGTTGTCCCCGCCGCCCAGCTTCAGGCGCAGCGTCGGGTAGTCGATGTCCAGCTCGTCGTGGACCGCGACGATCCGCTCCAGCGGCACCTTGTAGAAGTCGCGCAGGGCCGTCACCGGGCCGCCGGACAGGTTCATGTACGTCATCGGCTTGGCCAGCACCACCCGGCGGTTCGCCGGCCCCGGCGGGCCCATGCGGCCCTCGACCACCTGGGCGCGGGCCTTGTGCGCCTTGAACTTCCCGCCGATCCGCTCCGCCAGCAGGTCGGCCACCATGAACCCGATGTTGTGGCGGTTGCCCGCGTACTCCGGTCCCGGGTTCCCCAGGCCCACGATCAGCCAGGGCGCCGCTTCGTCCGACATCAAAAGCTCCTCGGTTCCTCTACGAAGACGACCGCCGTCCCGCTCCAGTGGAGCCGGACGGCGGTCGGTCAGCAACTGCTGAGGGGGTGGGGCGAGGCTCAGGCCTCGGTGCCCTCGGCCTCGGCGGCCGGCTCCTCGGCCTGCGGGGCCACGACCTGCAGGACGGCGATGTCGCCGTCGACGGCCAGGGTGGTGCCCTTCGGGAGGACCAGGTCCGAGGCGTGGATGGTCGCGCCGGCCTCGAGGCCCGCGATGGAGACGGTGACCTCGGTCGGGATGTGCGTGGCCTCGGCCTCGACGGAGATGGTGTTCTGGAGGGTCTCCAGCATGTTGCCGCCGGCGGCCAGCTCGCCCTCGGTGACGATCGCGACGTCGACGGTGACCTTCTCGCCCTTCTTGACGATCAGGAAGTCGACGTGGGAGATCGAGCGCTTCAGCGGGTGCTTCTGCACGGCCTTCGGGATGACCAGCTCGGTGCCGGCGTCGCCGAGGTCCAGGGAGAGCAGGACGTTCGGGGTGCGCAGCGCCAGCTGAAGGGCGTGGGCGTCGACGTTGACGTGCTTCGGCTCGGTGCCGTGGCCGTAGATGACCGCGGGGGTCAGGGCGTCGCGACGGGCCTGACGGGCGGAGCCCTTGCCGAAGGTGTCACGGATCTTGGCGGAAAGCTTGACCTCGGACATGCTCACTCCTCGTGGGGTGACGGAAATGGACGGAAGTCACCCGGCCGAAACGGCCTGCTACGAAGAGCGCGTCGATAACGGAGCATCCGTACCGGAAACAGGTACGGCCTCCCTCGCCGAGCAACTCGAGGAGTGTACCCGGCGGGGGAGGCCGCACCAAAAGGATCTACCGCGCAGCGGTCACAGAGGTGGCTGCCGCTGTGGTTACTGCTGCTCCTCGAAGAGGCTGGTCACCGAGCCGTCCTCGAAGACCTCGCGCACCGCGCGCGCGATCATCGGGGCGATCGACAGCACCGTGATCTTGTCGAGCTCCAGGTCGGACGGGTCCGGCAGGGTGTTCGTGAAGACGAACTCGCTGACCTTGGAGTTCTTCAGGCGGTCGGCCGCCGGGCCCGACAGGATGCCGTGCGTGGCGGTGACGATGACGTCCTCCGCACCGTGCGCGAACAGCGCGTCGGCCGCGGCGCAGATGGTGCCACCGGTGTCGATCATGTCGTCGACCAGGACGCAGACGCGGCCCTTGACCTCACCGACGACCTCGTGGACGGTCACCTGGTTGGCGACGTCCTTGTCGCGGCGCTTGTGCACGATCGCCAGCGGCGCGTCCAGACGGTCGCACCAGCGGTCGGCCACGCGCACACGGCCGGCGTCCGGGGACACGATCGTGAGCTTCGTACGGTCCACCTTGGCGCCGACGTAGTCCGCGAGGACGTTCAGGGCCGAGAGGTGGTCCACCGGGCCGTCGAAGAAGCCCTGGATCTGGTCCGTGTGCAGATCGACCGTGAGGATGCGGTCCGCACCCGCGGTCTTCAGCAGATCGGCGACCAGGCGGGCCGAGATCGGCTCGCGGCCCTTGTGCTTCTTGTCCTGGCGGGCGTACCCGTAGGACGGGACGATCACGGTGATGGAGCGTGCCGACGCGCGCTTCAGCGCGTCGATCATGATCAGCTGCTCCATGATCCACTTATTGATCGGAGCCGTGTGGCTCTGGATCAGGAAGCAGTCCGCGCCGCGAGCCGACTCCTGGAAGCGGACGTAGATCTCGCCGTTCGCGAAGTCGAAAGCCTTGGTCGGCACGAGGCCGACTCCCAGCTGGTGCGCGACCTCCTCGGCCAGCTCGGGGTGGGCGCGGCCGGAGAAGAGCATCAGCTTCTTCTCGCCGGTCGTCTTGATCCCGGTCACAGCACTGTCTCCTCAGACGTGTTGAAGCTGCTCGCCCCCATGTGCGTCCGTCCCGCACACGGTGAGCCAGCCGAATTGCGTGCACCTATCACGGTACGCCGTCACGGGCGTACCTGTTTCCGGTCAGTTCACCTCAGGGGCGCACGGCGTCCTCCGGGGCCGCCGACTGCGCCGCCGTGGCAGCGGCACTGCCCGGACGCTTGCGGGCCACCCAGCCCTCGATATTCCGCTGCTGGCCACGGGCCACGGCGAGGGCGCCGGGCGGTACGTCCTTCGTGATCACCGAGCCGGCCGCCGTGTAGGCGCCGTCCCCGATGGTGACGGGAGCCACAAACATGTTGTCCGAGCCCGTCTTGCAGTGTGAGCCGACGGTGGTGTGGTGCTTGTGCTCACCGTCGTAGTTCACGAACACGCTCGCGGCGCCGATGTTCGTGTACTCGCCGATCGTCGCGTCGCCGACGTAGGACAGGTGGGGGACCTTGGTGCCCTCGCCGATCGTCGCGTTCTTCATCTCGACGTACGTACCGGCCTTGGCCTTCGCGCCGAGGTTCGTGCCGGGGCGCAGGTACGCGAACGGGCCCACGGTGGCCTGCGGGCCCACGACCGCGCTCTCGGCGACCGTGTTGTCCACCCGGGCGCCCGCGCCCACGTGGGTGTCCTTGAGCCGGGTGTTGGGGCCGACCTCGGCACCCTCGGCGATGTGCGTGGCGCCCAGCAGCTGGGTGCCGGGGTGCACGATCGCGTCCTGACCGAAGGTGACGGTCACGTCGATGAAGGTGCCGGCGGGGTCGATGACCGTGACGCCCGCGAGCATGGCCTGCTCCAGCAGGCGCGCGTTCAGCAGGGCGCGGGCCTCGGCGAGCTGGACGCGGTTGTTGATCCCGAGGATCTGCCGGTGGTCGCTGCCGACGGCCGCGCCGACGCGGTGGCCGGCCTCGCGCAGGATGCCGAGGACGTCGGTGAGGTACTCCTCGCCCTGGCTGTTGTCGGTGCGGACCTTGCCGAGGGCGTCGGCGAGCAGGGCGCCGTCGAAGGCGAAGACACCGGAGTTGATCTCGCGGATCGCGCGCTGGGCGTCGGAGGCGTCCTTGTGCTCGACGATGGCCGTCACGGCGCCGCCGGCGTCGCGGACGATCCGCCCGTAGCCGGTGGAGTCCGGCACCTCGGCGGTCAGCACGGTGACGGCGTTGCCGTCGGCCTCGTGCGTCTGCGCGAGCCGGCGCAGGGTCTCCCCGGTCAGCAGCGGGGTGTCGCCGCAGACGACGATCACGGTGCCGCTGATGCCGCCGCCGAGCTCTTCGAGGGCCATGCGGACGGCGTGCCCGGTGCCGTTCTGCTCGTACTGGACGGCGGTGCGCACCTCGGCGTCGATGCCGGCCAGGTGGGCGGTGACCTGCTCCCGGGCGTGCCCGACGACCACGACGAGGTGTTCGGGGTCCAGCTCGCGGGAGGCGGCGACGACGTGACCGACGAGCGAGCGCCCGCAGATCTCGTGCAGAACCTTGGGAGTCGCCGACTTCATGCGGGTGCCTTCACCCGCTGCGAGTACGACGACGGCTGCCGGGCGGTTGGCGCTCACGGGTGTGCCCTTCGGCTTCGGGGGTGGACCCGTGAAGGATACCGGGGTGCCGCTGCCCCGGAACGAACGCGGGTCCCGACCTTGACGGTCCGGACCCGGATGTGAGCAGCTCCCCCGCCAGGACTCGAACCCGGACATAAGGCACCAAAAGCCTCAGTGCTGCCAATTACACCACAGGGGATAGTGAACGTGGCCTAACCGGACATTTCGGCGTACCGATCAAGCTGGCCGTCCCTACTATGCCGTACCGCCTGGCCTCAATGCGACGGTACCCGTCCCCGCCGTTTCGGCGGCGGGTATTTGCCCGGAGCGCCACGGACGCCGCCCGTACGCTGGACGGCATGACCAGTACGGGGGAAGTGGAAGGCCGCGCTGGGCCGCCTTTGTGGTGGGCGCGGCGGCGGGAGGCCGTGGGGGATGTGGTGCTCGGCGGTGTGTCCGCCGTCGAGTGTGCGTGGGAGGGAGTGCCCTTCGCCGCCGAGGCGGGGCTGCCGACCGCGGTCGGCGTGGTGTTCGGGTTCGCGGTGGGGGCTACCTTGGTGCTGCGGCGGCGGTGGCCGATCGCCGTGGTGCTCGTGGGGATCGCCGTGTCCCCGGCCGCGATGGGGTTCCTGCTGGCGGTGGTCGGGATGTACACCCTGGCCTCCTCCGAGGTGCCCCGGCGGGTCACGGCCACGCTGGCCTCGATGTCGCTGGCCGCGACCTTCGTCGTGATGTACCTGCGCACCCGCGGGGACGTGGAGGCCGATACGACGCTCGTGGTCGTGCTGTCCGGGTTCGTCGCGGTGGCGCTGACCGTGCCGCCGGTGCTCTTCGGGCTCTACATCGGGGCCCGCCGACGGCTGATGGAGAGCCTGCAGGAACGGGCGGACTCGCTGGAACGGGAGCTGTCGCTGCTGGCGGACCGGGCGGAGGAGCGGGCCGAGTGGGCCCGTACGGAGGAGCGGACCCGGATCGCGCGGGAGATGCACGACGTGGTCGCCCACCGGGTGTCGCTGATGGTGGTGCACGCGGCCGCGCTGGAGGCGGTGGCGGTCAAGGACCCGGCGCGGGCGGCGAAGAACGCCGCGCTGGTGGGGGACATGGGACGGCAGGCGTTGACGGAGCTGCGGGAGATGCTCGGCGTGCTCCGGGCGGCCCCCAAGCCGGCGCCGGCCCCCGTGCCGGCGGTGCCCGTCCTCGCGGTCGCGTTCGCCGGGGGCGTGGAGGACGGGCCCTCGCTCGGTGAGCTGGACGCGCTGGTGGGCCAGTCGCGGGCGGCCGGGATGACCGTGGAGATGCTGGTGCACGGCGAGTGGGCGGCGTACCCGGCGGAGGTCGAGCAGACGGGGTTCCGCGTGGTGCAGGAGGCGCTCACCAACTGCCACAAGCACGCCCCGGGCGCGCGGGTCGTGGTGCGGCTCGCGCACCGGGCGGGGGAAGTGGCCATGCAGGTGGAGAACGGCCCCTGCGACGGCAAGGCCCCCGAGCCGGGCCTGCCGAGCGGAGGGAACGGACTCGTCGGGATGCGCGAGCGCGTCCTGGGCCTGGGCGGGGTGTTCGTGTCGGGCCCCACGGACGCGGGCGGCTTCAAGGTCTCGGCGGTCCTGCCGAGCGGGCGGGGGTAGCGATGGGCTGGGATCCGGTGGGGGAGCTGACGGACGAGGACCGCAAGGTCTTCGGGGGGCGCTGGGAGAAGCGGCTGTGGCTGAACGTGCCCGGGCCGTTCTACACGGCCGAGACGGACAACTGCTGGACGGGGCGGCTCCAGGCCCCGGACAACGTGCTCTACGCGGCCGAGTGCCACAGCATTGAGTACGTGTTCCGGCAGCCGCGCGACCGGCGCCAGGTGCGGGACGTGGTGGGCGCGGCGACCGAGGATCCCTTCCAGGAGTACGCGTGCGACGGGGACCTGTGGTGGACCCCGCAGGCCGTGCGCCAGTGGTGGGCGGAGCGCGCCAAGGTCGCCGAGCACCTGGAGGGGGCGCTGGTGGAGTTCGGCCGCGGCCGCGACCGCTACGAGGACGACGCGCTGCTCGGGGTGTGGGACTTCCAGGCCTACCTGGCCGGCGGACTGGCCGCCGACCTGCGCGCGTACCTGTTCCGGCTGGAGGAGGGGCGCTACCCGGAAGCCGGCGAGCGGCTTCCGGAGCTCGCCTAGGCCGGCTCTTTCGGATCTTGTCAGCCGGGCAGCGGGGGCCCGGCAAGATCCGAAAGCGCCGGCCTAGCCCGTGGTGAGGCGCGTTGGCTGGAGACCCGTCAGGAGAAGGGTGAGGGCTTCGTCGACGGTGGGCCCGAGGTACCAGTCGCCGGTGTGGTCGATCCCGTAGACGCGGCCCTCGCGGTCGAGCGCGAGGTGGGAGCCGCCGTCGGCCTCGACGCCCAGCGGGCAGAGCTCGGTGGACAGTGCCCGGCCGAGGTCTGCGAAGGTGCGCGCGAGGTGGAGCCCGGTGAGCGGGTCGATCCGCACCGGCGTCGGGGCGATCTGCCGGCCGGCGCCGGGCGCGGTGACCGTCAGGCCGCCGAATTCGGCCCACGCCTCGACGGCTGCGGGGAACACGGTGTGCCGGTGTCCGGCGGGCGTGGTGTGGTCCCGGAGGGCGTCGGCCCAGTACTCGGCCTGCTTGATGTCCCAGCGGCCGGGTTCCCAGCCGGCGGTGCGCAGGGCGGAGTCCACGGCGACCGGGAAGCGGGTGGCCGAGGAGCGGTCGTAGGAGGCTGAGGCGGTGGTCATGGCTACTCGGAGGGGGTGAGGTCGACGGAACGTACGCCGAAGTGGGCGAGGAGTGCGTCGCAGGAGCGGCAGGGGGGTGCGTAACTGCCGTGGAGGGGGTCGCCGTCCTCCCGGATGCGCCGGGCGGTGATCTTCGCGTTCTTGAGGGAGCGGCGGGCCTCGCTCGGGGAGAGGGGCTTGCGGGAGGCCCGGCGCGAGCGGGCGCCCTCGACGGAGGCCAGGTGGCGGGAGAGCAGGATCGCCTCCGGACACCGGCCCGTGAACCGTTCGCGCTGGCCGCTGGTGAGGGTGTCGAGGAAGTCCTGGACGAGCGGATGGAGCGCGGGCGGCTGGTCGGCCTTGCCGGCGGTACCGGTGAGGGTTTCGCCGCGTACGGACAGGGCCGCGGCGACGGTGGGGAGGATGCCGTCCCGGCGGAACCGCAGGACGGGCACGGCGGGGCGGCCGTCCGTGCTGCTCCAGCGCAGGCGGGGGTCGCCGGCGGGCCCGGTGGCTTCGCCGGCTGCACCGGTGGTGCCCGGTGCGTCTGGTGCACCCGGCGCGGTGTCGCCGGACTCCGTGCGTGTTGCCGTGTTGTGCATGGTGGTGCTTTCCCTCCCGTGGCGGCGGTGGTGACCGCTGTCGCTCACGCCCCCGTGCTGCGGGGACAGCCTGCCAAACGTCAGCTGTCATGTGGAAGTGGGGTCGAATATTCGTATCAATTCGGATGTTCCTGGCCCTCGGGCGGGTGCGCCGGACGGGTGCGGGTGAGGCTCTTGCCCCAGCGCATAGGCTGTGGTGAACCAGCCAGATCCAGCAGGGGGCTACCGCCATGACGACAGGTCGGCTCGGGCAGCAGGCCGCGCCACCCAACGCCGCTTACTCGGGGCAGGTCGTGCATTTCCCGGACCCGGTCCGGGCCGCTCGGCATCCCCACGGAGTGCGGATGGACGGCAACGGGCATCCGGACTTCTCCGCGTACGCGCGCGCGGCCGTGGAGATCGCCGAGCCGCCGGAGGGCTTCGGGGTGGACGAGCTGCGGCTCACGGACTACGTGTCCGCGAACGCGGCGATGAAGGCCGCCCGGCACGAGCTGTGGGACACGGTCGGGCCGGTGGCGACCCCGCACGGCTGGACCTGGCACCACGTGGCGGGCTCGCGGCGCATGGAGCTGGTCCCGGTCGAGGTGAAGGCGCTGCTGCGGCATCACGCGGGCCTGACGACGGCTCCGGTGGACCACGAGAAGCGCGGTACGCGGCCGTTGCAGGAGGTCCGTCCGGCGCACCTGGGGCTGCCGAAGTCGGTGGTGTCGGTCGCCGAGGAGCAGGTCCAGGGCGTCGAGGAGGACCTCGGCTACCGGCTGCCGGAGGCGTACCGCTCGTTCCTCAAGGCCGCGGGCGGCTGCGCCCCGGTGGGTGCGGGCCTGGACGTGGACCTGGGTCTGCTGGTGGACCAGCCGTTCTTCACGGTGCGTGAGGAAGCGGCGATCAATGACCTGGTGTACGTCAACAAGTGTCTGCGCGACCACCTGACGAAGGACTACCTGTGCGTGGCCTTCGCCCAGGGCGGGCTGATCGCGCTGAAGGTCAAGGGCGAGGGCATCGGCTCGGTGTGGTTCTCCCCGTACGACGATGCCCGCGACCGGGACGGCTGGTCGGTCCAGGAGCGCGTGGAGCGGTTGCTGCTGCCGTGCGGTGCTGATTTCGACGCCTTTCTGGAGCGGCTGGCGGGCAACCCGCCCGAGCTGGAGACGGTGGCCGGTCTGATGGTGGACGGCGGATTCGCACGTTCGGTTCCGGTGTCGGGTCCGGCACCGGTGGAGGGGTGAGCGCGCGATGGTGACGTTTGCGCAGGCGCAGGAGCGCGCCGAGGAATGGATCAACGGCGACGTGCCCGCGTACCAGCACCGGGAGGTGCGCGTACGGGAGTTCGGGCTCGGGTTCGTGGTGTGGGCGGAGGACCGCGCGGCCGGTCCCGTGTCCGGTGGTGGGCGGCAGCGGCTGGTCATCGCGCGGGACAGCGGGGAGGTGACGCTGTGGCCGGGACTGCCGGTGGGTGAGGTGATCCGCCGGTACGAGGAGGAGTACGGGGCCGTGGCCGCGGCTGCGTCGGAGGCCTCGGTCCCGCCGCCGCGGATCGACTCGGAGCAGACGTCGTTCATGCTCAGCCCGCCGGAGTGGCTGCAGGAGGCCGCGGACCGGGCGGGGATCGCGCCGCGGTCGACGCCCGCGCCGGCTCCGGCCGCGCCCGCGGACAGTGCGCCCGCGGACGCCGCGCCCGAGCCCGTGCCGGCTCCTGCGGCACCGGCGTCCGTCGAGGCCGTGCCGCTGCGGCGCGGGGGCGAGATCCCGTACGAGCCCACGGCCAACGACGGGGTGCCGGCCTCGGTGCCGGCCGGTGCGACGCCGTGGGCGGGCACCGATGTGAACTCCGGTGCGGACGACGTGTCCGTACCGCTGCCCGCGACCGTGTTCGCGCCGCCGCTGTCCGGGTCGGACCTGGAGGACGCGCCGTCGTCCGGGGTGGCCCCGGAGGCGAAGACCACGCTGATGGCGGGCGGCAGCCAGCTGCCGAGGACCGCGATCGTGCCCGCGCTGGGTGCGCCGGACGCCGGTCCGGCGGGTGCTTCCGCCGGTGGTCCGTCAGGTGGTCCGTCGGCGAGCGACATCGCCGACGCGCCGACCAGCAAGGCCCAGATCTCCCGGCCCGGCGGCTCCGGCCCCGGTGCCGGCCGGCCGTCCACGCCGTCGACGCCCCCGGGTCCGCCCGGGGTGCCCGGTGGCGGGGCGCACCATGCCGCCACCATGCTGGCCGGTCCCGGTGTTCCGCAGCCTCCGGGTCCGCCGGGTGCGCCCGGTGCTCCGGGTGCGGGTCAGCCGCCGGCGCCTCCCGGTCCGCCGGGTGCTCCCGGGTCGCAGGGCCGGGGGATCGACCATGCCGCGACGATGCTCGCGGGTCCGGCCGTCACCGGTCAGCCGCCGGCGCCTCCGGGTCCGCCGGGTGCGCCCGGTGCTCCGGGTGCGGGTCAGCCGCCGGCGCCTCCCGGTCCGCCGGGTGCTCCCGGGTCGCAGGGCCGGGGGATCGACCATGCCGCGACGATGCTCGCGGGTCCGGCCGTCACCGGTCAGCCGCCGGCGCCTCCCGGTCCGCCCGGTGCCCCCGGTGGCGGGGCCCCTCACGCCGCCACCATGCTCGCGGGTCCCGGCGTACCGCAGCCGCCCGGTCCGCCGGGTGCGCCCGGTACGCCCGGTGGCGGGATCGACCATGCCGCGACGATGCTGGCCGGCCCGGGTGTTCCGCAGCCGCCCGGTCCGCCCGGCCCGCCGCCGGGTGCGCCCGGTGGGCCCGGCCCGCAGGCCCCGGTCCCGACCGGCGCGCCCACCGTCGGCCCCGGCTACCAGGCCGTGCTGCGCTACCGCGCGCCCGACGGTTCCGAGCAGCAGCTCATCCGCCGCTCGGCGCCCGGCACCCCGCACCCGGAGTGGCAGATCCTCTACGAGCTGCGCGCCACGAACGTGCCGCCGCAGCAGGTGCTGGAGCTGCACACCGAGCTGGAGTCCTGTGAGCTGCCCGGCGGTTACTGTGCCCGGATGATCCGGGAGACCTGGCCGCAGGTGCGGATCACGAGCGTGGCCCCGTACGGCAAGGACCACGCGGGCCGTCAGCAGGGCATGCGGCACCTGCTCACCCACCAGGGCGAGCTGCACCAGGTGGCGGACGGTCCGGCGCGCCCGGCGCCGGTACGCGCGCCGCTGCCGCAGGTTCCGCTGCAGCCGGCGATCCCGCTGGAGGCGATCGCGCAGGAGCTGACGGCGGCCTTCGGTCCGCAGGGCGTGTTCCGCTTCGACCAGCGGGCCGTGTCCCGTCAGGGCGTGCCGGAGATCGTGGCGCAGACGCTGATGTGGTCGGGCCTGCCCGTCGATTTCGGGCCGTTCTTCTGGGCGCAGGCCGTGCCCGGCCAGCCGGTGCCGACGCTGGCCGAGCTGGCCCAGCAGCGGCAGGTGCAGCCGGCCTCGGACGCGGGCTCGTACCTGGTCGTCGGCAGCGACTTCGGCAAGGCGCTGTGCGTGCAGTACGGCACCGCGCACATCGTGGCGGTGCCGGTGGAAGGCGGCCCGGGGGGTGCTCCCGTACCGCCGCAGTTCGTGAACTCGAGCCTGCCGCAGTTCGTACGGTCCCTCGCGATGCTGGGTCACATGTGGCGGCTGCGCCAGCATCTGACGCCGGAACAGGCGGGCCGCTGGACGGTCGACTTCCAGGCGAACCTGGCGGGACTCGACAGCGCGGCGCTGGCCTCACCGGAGAGCTGGTGGTCGGTGCTGCTGGAGCAGATGTGGGACGGATTGCTCTGATCGGTTGATCGGATGATCCATTGGGTGGCCGGGCCGGGACCTTCGAACAGGTTCCCGGCCCGGCCATTCGGGCTTCTGGGTTCAAATGGCGCATCCTTGACGGGAATCCCCGCGAGAGAGGCGCATCCAGGATGAGTGCACCCATGGCGACCGTGCGCGGTCGCGGCTACCGCATGGAAGAGGTCGACCGGTACCTCGCCAGGCTCTCCGGGAGCCGGGACGAGGCCTGGGAGCGGGTGGCGCGGCTGACGGTCCTGGCCAAGCAGATGGAGGCGGAGGCGGCGCGGCTGCGGGAGGCGGTCTCCGCGCTGGCTCCGCAGGCGTACGACGAGCTGAGCGAACGCGCCCGGCGGATCCTGCTGCTGGCGGAGGAAGAGGCCGACGCCGTACGGACGGACGCGCGGGTGGACGCGTCCGCGACGCTCGGCGCGGCCGAGGCGCGCGCCGACCGGGCGGCCGAGCTCGCGCGGAACGACGCGGAGGCGGTGCGCGAGCAGACGGAGGTCCGAGCCCGGCAGGGGCTGCTGCGGGCCGAGCGCGAGGCGGACGACGTGCGGGCGCAGGCACGGGAGGACGCGGCGGCGTGGCGGGGGCAGGCGTCGGCCGCGCTGGCGGAGACGCGGCGGCGGGCGGACGCGGAGCGGGCCGGGCGCGAGCAGGAGCAGGCGGAGCGCTGGGAGGCGGCGGAGCGGGAGCGGGTGGCGCGGGAGACGGAACTGGACGCGCGCCACGCGGAACTGGAGCGGCACGCCGAATCCCGGCTGGCGGAGGCCCGGCGCGATTTCGCCGAGGCGGAGGAGTCGGCGCGGCACGGCCAGGAGGACGCGGAGGCGCAGGCCGCGGAACTGCTCGCGGAGGCGCGGGTGACGGAGGAGCGGACCGGACGCGAGACGCGGGGGATCCTGCGGGAGCACGCGGAGGCGACGGAGGAGATGCGGGCCCACATGAACCACGTCCGCTCCAGCCTGGCGGCCCTGACGGGCCGAGCTCCGGCGGAGGGATAGGCCGGCCCGTCGCGGCGGTGCGGGTGATGGTCCGTCAAGCTCCGTTGTCAGTGGGGCCACCTAGTGTGGATACATCACTCGGGGAGCTTCGGAGAAGGAGCAGAAACATGTCCACAAACAAAATCCAGCACAAGGTCAATCACGTCGCGCTGGTCGTGGACTGTTCGGGTTCCATGCGTCCGCACCAGAGTCAGCTCATTCGCGTCGTCGACGAGTTCGTGGCGGGATTGAAGGCCGAATCGGACAGCCTCGGTCATGAGACCCGGATCAGCCTCTATTCCTTCGATCACAAGGTGGAGAATCTGGTCTGGGACATGGACGTGAAGCATCTGCCGTCCATGCGAGGCCTGTACAAGGTCAAGAACGGCGCCACCGCCCTCATCGAAGCCTCACTGAAGTCGCTGGACGACCTGGGCCACATCTGGGAGGAGTACGGCGAGCACAGCTTCCTGCAGATCGTGGTGACGGACGGCGAGGAGAACGCCTCCGGCGGCGACCGGCGGCACGACGGCGACATGGCCGTCCTCGGGCCCTGGCTCGACAGGATCGCGGCGAAGATGGGTGCCCTTCCGGGCCACTGGACCTCCGCGATCCTCGTCCCGAACTCCCTGGCGAAGCGAACCGCCCAGAACTACGGCTTCCCGGCCGGCAACATCGCCATCTGGGACGCGGATTCCCAGGCGGGCGTGGAGGAGGCGATCGGGACGGTGCGCGCCGCCGCCACCAGCTTCCTGCGGGGCCGCGAGAAGGGCGTGCGCGGTACGAAGAACCTCTTCACGGTCGGCCAGGACATCTCGGTCGACGACGTGCGGGCGACGCTGGAGCCGGTCCCGGCCGACAAGTACCGGCTCCTGCCGGTCGACGCGGAGGTCGGGATCCGGGCCTTCGTCGACGCGCAGCCGGACGTGACGTACGAACGCGGCGCGTGCTACTACCAGCTGGGCACCAGGGTCCAGGTCCAGCCCGACAAGGAAGTCGTCGTGGTCGAGAAGAAGACCGATCTCGCCTACACGGGTGACGCCGCGCGTACTCTGCTTTTCGGCAAGGGAGTTCAGGGAACGGTTTCCGTGAAGGCCGGAAACAATCCCGAGTTGGAGGTCTACGTGCAGAGCCGTTCGGTGAACAGGAAGCTCAAGCCGCAGACGCGTCTGCTCGTCATGCTCTGAGAATGCAGGTCAATTGTTTCCAGACCTGAAGAGCAAGTCCTCGACCGCGCGGAGATCGCGGTTCCAATAAGTGACCCGGGCGTTGGTCCCCACATTGAGGAATCCGATTTCCTTGGACAGGGCGACGTCGAGCATCGACGACTCCTTGTTGCTGTTGAGGGCGCGGTCCTGGTAGCCGATGGACACCGCCTCGACGGCGATCGTCCGCTCGCTGCCCCGGTAGAGGAAAAGGCCCGCATAGGCCTTCTCCTTCGGTCCGATCGTGGCGATCGCCTTCGGCGCGGACCCCATCGCGTCGATCGGTCCGTCGATTGCGGCGCCGAAGCCGACGTACGGGTAGTGGTAGAGGGTGCAGGCCTTGTCGGTGAAGTTGGTGGCCGTGATGAGGAGGTGCTGCCCCGAGTCCTGGCGCCAGACGGACGTGGCGATCGAGAGGTCGTTGTCGTTGCAGGCCACGGTGCCCGGACCCGAGGAGGTGCCGGCGGCGGTGGCCGTCGGGCTCGGGCTGGCCGAGGGGGCGGGTGCGGTGGGTGTGGCGGCCGCGCTCGGGGTGGAGGGGACGGTCGGGGCGGCGGAAGGCCTGGCGTCGTCGGCGCCGCCGGAATCGCAGGCCGCGGTCGCGAGGAGTGCGGCGACGGCCGCGACCCCGAGGGCGTGGCTTCTCCAACTGGCGCGGACAGTACGCATGATGGCTCCCGTGTGGCTTCGCACGGCCGAATGGAATGGTCGGCCGGCCGGTTCATTCCCCATCCGGCACGCCGAAGTCCTGCCGCCGGGCCGCCGTTACGGACTCAGTACGCGACGGTGACCGTTCCGTCCGGCAGCCGGCCGAGGAAGTCCTCGATCAGCGGGGCGATCTGCGGGAGATGGGTCTCCAGGGCGAAGTGGCCCGCGCCCTCGAAGACGTGGACGTCCGCGTCCGGGGCGTCGCGGAGGTAGGCCTTCGCGCCCGCCGGGGTGAAGAAGGGGTCGCCGGCGCCCCACACGACCAGGACGGGGATCCGCGCGGCGCGCAGCCAGGCCTGCCAGGCGGGGTAGTGGGCGAAGTTCGAGGCATAGTCGAAGGCGAGGTCGGCCTGGGCGTCGGCGCGGCCCGGCAGGCCGAGGTGGTGCAGGTCGAGGGTCCAGCTGTCGGGGGAGAGCAGCTCGGCGTCGGCAACGCCGCTCTCGTACTGGAAGCGGATGCCCTCCGGGGCGAAGAGGCCGCGGACGCGCTCCTCGTTGCCGGGGACCTCGCGCCGGAGCCCGGCGAACTCGCGGGCCGCGTCCGAGAGGCCCTCCTCGTAGGCGTTTCCGTTCTGGACGATCAGGCCGGTGACCCGCTCCGGGCGGCGCGCGGCGAGCCGCAGTCCGACCGGGGCGCCGAAGTCGAAGACGTACAGGGCGAAGCGGTCCAGCCGGAGGGCGTCGGTGAAGCCCTCCACGATGTCGGCGAGCCGGTCGAAGGTGTACGTGAACCCGGCCGGGGCCTCGGTGCGGCCGGAGCCGGGGTAGTCGGGGGCGATCAGGCGGTACGGGGTGTCGCCGAGGGCGTCCATCAGCCGTGCGAACTGGTGCGAGGCGGTGGGGAAGCCGTGCAGGAGCAGCAGGACGGGTCCGTCGGCCGGGCCGCTCTCGCGGTAGGCGACCCGGACGCCGTCCACGTCGACGGTGCGGTGCCGGACGGCGGGAAGGGTGCGGCGAGCGGTCATCACATGCCTCCTGTGGCCTTGGTTCCATTAGTCTTGCCGGTGATCGCTAATGGGTCAAGTGATTGCCGTACCATTAGGCGGGTGACAGTGACCTTCCCGCTCACCGGTGAGCCCCTCGCGCTGGACCTCCTCAACACCGAGACCGCCGAGGGCGACCTCGTCGCGGACCCGGCGGCACTCGCGGACTGGCTGGCCGGGCAGGCCGGGCGGCTGACCCCGCTCGACGCGGTGGGCGCGGCCGAGGTGGCCGCCGTACAGGCCGTACGGGAGGCCGCGCGGGCGGCGCTCGAAGCCGCGCGGCGCGGTGAGCGGCCGCCGGACGGAGCGCTGCGCGCACTGAACGAGGCCCTGGCCGCTGCGCCGGCGCACCGGGTGCTGGCCTGGACCGAGGAGGGCGGGACGGTCGCCGCTGCGCACCGCGGCGCCGGCCCGGCCCGGCGGCTGGCGGCCGAGCTGGCCGAGGCGGCCGCGGAACTCCTCACGGACCCCCGGGTGGGGCAGGTGCGGGCGTGCGAGGCGCACGACTGCGTGCTGCTCTTCCTGCCGGCGCACCCCCGGCGCCGCTGGTGCGTGGCATCGGTCTGCGGCAACCGGGCCCGGGTGGCCCGGTACTACGCCCGCCACAAGGGCGACAAGGACTGAAGAGCCTCACCCTGCGGGCCCCATCCTGCGGGCTGCGGCCGGCGGGCTCTGGAGGAACTCCCGGCGCTCCCACGCCTCGGCCCTGGCGTCCATGCCCAGCGCGGGCCCGGTTCCCGGAAGAGCGTGTACGTGCCGTGGACCGTGGGGATCACGGCGTGCCGCTCGCGTGCCCGCGCGGGCCTGAGCTATGTCCGCAGGGGCGCGGGGACGGCGGGCTTCGCGGGGGACCCGTAGCGGTACGGGTCGCTGCGCAGGCCGCGGGCCGTGACGACCACGGTGAACGGCGCGGCCCTCGGCGGGTCGAGCGTGGCGGTCAGGGCTCCCGTGAGGGGGTCGGCCAGGGCCGGGAGGGGGGTGTCGTCGACGGTGAGGAGGGGCGGGGGACCGGCCGGGCCGGGGGTGAAGCCGCCGCCCTCGACCATCAGCCGGCCGTCCTTCAGCGTGACGTTCGTGATCACCGGGTTGGCGCGCACGGCCATCTTGTTGACCAGGTACGCGCCCGCCGGGGCGCCCGTCAGGGCCCATATCTCGGAGGGCAGGCGCGGAAGTCCGCCGCCCGCGTCCGCCAGGAAGAACAGCACCACGTACAGCATGGTCACCGCGCTGAGCGCGACGTACTGGACGTCCACCAGGTCGGTGCGGCCGCTGTCGTTCGCGATCAGCTCGTGCAGGGGCCTGCGGCCGGAGCCGGTCGGGCGGGCGGCGGGCTTGGTCATGGTGCCGTGCTCCACGCGCAGGCCGACGACGGCCTTCGCCGCGATCAGGGCCACGTACGGGCCGCCGAGCAGCGGCAGGTAGACCGTGGTCAGGGTGGACAGCGGCCCGTCGGCGCCCCGGAAGTACGCGACCCCGCCGCCGGCGGTGAGCCCGTAGCCGAGGATCGCGAGCAGCAGCCAGAGCAGGATCACCGTCCAGGCGAGGGCGAGCACGATCGAGGTGGAGAGGCGGCCGTCGCGTCCGGTGATGAAGCCCGGGTCACGGCGGAGCCGCAGACAGATCGGGCCGGCGAGCGCGGCCAGTAACGCGAGTGCGCAGAGTGCGGATGCCATGGTGTGGTCCCCCCGTGAACGGTCGTGCCACGAGGGTCACTTACTGGCCCGGCCATGACAAGCCGCCCCTCCGAGCCGCCCCCCTCCGTGCCGCCGCTACTCCTCGCGCAGTTCCGGCAGCACGGGGAACCTGCGCGGCGCCACGAGCAGCAGGACCAGCAGCGCGGCCACGGCGGCCGCCGACGCGCCGAGGAAGATGTGCTCCACCGCGGCGGCCACGGCCCGGCGCAGGTAGTCGGCGGCGGCGCCGGGCAGCAGTCCGGGCTCGGCCAGCGCCTTCGCCACGTCGTCCAGGTGCTTGGGGAGGCCCGCCACGGGGGCGTCCGCCAGGCGGGCGGCGAGGGTGGCGTTGGCGACGGCGGCGAGCAGCGCGGCGCCCACGCTCTGGCCGACCTGACGGCAGAACAGCACCGAGGCGGTCGTGGTCCCGCGCTCCGCCCAGCCGACGGTGGACTGGACCCCGACGATCAGCGGGAGCTGGAAGAGACCGAGGGCGCCGCCCAGCAGCAGCATGATCAGCGCGGGCTGCCAGGGCCGGGCGGGGTGGGGGAGCAGCGTGAAGGAGAACAGGATCACGGCGGCCAGCCCGATCCCGACGGCGGCGGTGTTGCGGAAGCCGATGCGCCGGTAGACGTGCTGGCTGCAGGCGGCGCTGACGGGCCAGCTCAGGGTCATCACCGACATGACCAGGCCGGCGCCGACGGGGCCGAGGCCGAGCACGGACTGCGCGTAGGTCGGCATGAACACCATGGGGGCGACCATCAGCAGGCCGAGCGCGGCCATGGCGAGATTGACGGCGGCGATGGTGCGCCGGCGCCACACCCAGCCGGGCAGGATCGGTTCCTCGGCGCGGCGCTCCACCCGGACCACGACCGCGGCCAGGAGCGCGCTCGCACCCAGCAGACCCAGGGAGGGCGCGGACAGCCAGGGCCAGGCGACCCCGCCCTGGACGAGCGCGAAGAGCAGCAGTCCGCCGCAGGCGAAGACGGCCAGCGCCCCCGCCCAGTCGACCGGTCCGCGGCGACCGGGCGACCGTACGGGCTCGGTCAGGTGCCGGGAGATCATCCACAGGGCGAGGCCGGCCAGCGGCAGGTTGATCAGGAAGATCCAGCGCCAGTTCGCGTACGAGGCGAGCAGCCCGCCGAGCGCCGGGCCTGCCACGGCCGAGGTGGCCCAGACGCTGGACATCCGGGCCTGGATCCGCGGCCGCTCCGCCAGCGGGTACAGGTCGGCGGCCAGGGTCTGGATCGTGCCCTGGAGGGCGCCGCCGCCCAGGCCCTGGACGATGCGGAAGGCGATGAGCGCGGCCATGTTCCAGGCGGACGCGCACAGCAGCGAGCCGATGAGGAAGAGGCCGATGCCGAAGAGCAGGACGGGCTTGCGTCCGAAGGTGTCGGACAGCTTGCCGTAAACGGGCAGGGTGACGGTCACCGCGAGCAGGTAGCCGGAGAAGAGCCAGGAGAAGACGGAGAAGCCGCCGAGGTCGCCCACGATCTGCGGGACGGCGGTGGCCACGATGGTGCTGTCCAGGGCGACGAGGGCCATGCCGAGCATCAGCGAGGCGACGACGGGGGCGGGAGGCCGCGGGGCGGGCTTCCGCCCGGAGGCGCCGCCGGTCGCGATCCCGGCCGGAACTCCTGTCCCGGACGCGGCGTCCGGACGCTCCGCGGGTATGCCGTCCGGGCTCGCGCCCGTGCCCTCCGCCGATGCCACCGAAATCCCTTCCCCCTGCACGTAACTGCGGGGAACACCATCTCACCGCCACGTGCCGGACGGTATCCCCCAGGGCCGGTACGCCGAAGGGTGCAGATCCCCTAAGGGTCCCTCCGCACATCGGGCCAGGGGTCGTTCCTCCCGGCGGAGGACGTGGGGCGGCCCGCCGTCTCCTTAACTGGAACCTACGCAGCAGGGCCGGGGGGTGGGGTTAACCCCCGGGCGGATACGGCGATGGGCACCAGCGCGCCGTGCGTCCGCCCGGCGGAGACTTCATGACGGCGACGCACATACAGGCGCGGTCGGACGCACCCGTACGCAGATGACGCGCACGACGCAGACGCACGCATTCGAAGAAGGAGAAAGTCCGTGACAACGGCTATGACCGAAACCAGGCACGGGGGTACTGGAGGGCATGCAGCCGTCGCGGCCCGGGCACGAAAGGTCGTCAAGGCCTACGGCTCCGGGGAGACGCGCGTCGTCGCCCTCGACGACGTGGACGTGGACATCATGAGCGGCCAGTTCACCGCGATCATGGGTCCCTCGGGCTCCGGCAAGTCCACGCTGATGCACTGCCTCGCCGGGCTCGACACGGTGACCAGCGGCCAGATCCACCTGGACGACACGGAGATCACCGGGCTGAAGGACAAGAAGCTCACGCAGCTGCGCCGTGACCGGATCGGCTTCATCTTCCAGGCCTTCAACCTGCTGCCCACGCTCAACGCCCTGGAGAACATCACGCTCCCCATGGACATCGCGGGCCGCAAGCCCGACGCGGAGTGGCTCAACCGGGTCGTGGAGACCGTGGGCCTCGCCGGCCGTCTCAAGCACCGCCCGACCGAGCTCTCCGGCGGCCAGCAGCAGCGCGTGGCGGTGGCCCGCGCCCTCGCCGCCCGCCCGCAGATCATCTTCGGCGACGAGCCGACCGGAAACCTGGACTCCAGGGCGGGCGCCGAGGTCCTCGGCTTCCTGCGCCGCTCGGTGGACGAGCTCGGCCAGACGATCGTCATGGTCACGCACGACCCGGTGGCCGCCTCCTACGCGGACCGCGTCATCTTCCTGGCCGACGGCAGGATCGTCGACGAGATGTACGGCCCCACCGCCGACCAGGTCCTGGACCGCATGAAGGACTTCGACGCCCGCGGGCGGACCTCATGAGCAACACCGTCCTGAAGACCTCGCGGCGCAACTTCGTCGCCCACAAGGGGCGGATGGCGCTCTCGGCCATCGCGGTCCTGCTCTCCGTCGCCTTCGTCTGCGGAACCCTGGTGTTCACCGACACCATGAACACCACCTTCGACAAGCTGTTCGCCGTCACCAGCTCCGATGTGACCGTCAGCCCGAAGGAGGGCAAGGACGGGGACGAGAACCCCGAGCGCGGCCGCCCCGAGATGCTGTCCGGCTCGGCGGTCGAGCAGGTCCGCAAGGCCGAGGGCGTCAAGAACGCCGAGGGCGGCGTCGTCTCGATGTCCGTCACGGTGGTCAACTCCAAGAACGAGAACATGGGCTCGACCACCGGCGCCCCGACCATCGCGGGCAACTGGAACGACAACGAGCTCAAGTCCATGAAGATCACCTCGGGGCACGCTCCGCGCGGCCCGACCGAGGTGATGGTCGACGCCGACACCGCCGAGAAGCACCACCTCGCGCTCGGTGACGAACTGCGCACCATCGCCATCACCGGCGACATCCGCGCGAAGATCAGCGGTATCGCCACCTTCACCGTCACCAACCCGGGCGCGGCGATCGTCTACTTCGACACCGCCACCTCGCAGACGGCGCTGCTCGGCTCCCCGGGCGCATTCACGCACGTCAACGTCACCGCCAAGGACGGGGTGAGCGACGAGCAGCTCAAGCAGAACATCGCCACGGCCGTCGGCGCGGACACCTACAAGCTGCAGACCGCCAAAGAAGCCGCGGACGCCAACCGCAAGGACGTCGGCTCCTTCCTCGACGTCATGAAGTACGTGATGCTCGGCTTCGCCGGGATCGCCTTCCTCGTCGGCATCTTCCTGATCTTCAACACCTTCTCGATGCTGGTGGCCCAGCGCACCCGCGAGATCGGCCTGATGCGCGCCATCGGCGCGGACAGCGGGCAGGTCCTCAAGTCCGTGGTCGTCGAGGCCTTCCTGCTCGGTGTCGTGGGCTCGGTCCTGGGTGTCGGCGCGGGCGTGGGCCTCGCCATCGGCCTGATGGAGCTCATGGGCTCCATGGGCATGCACCTGTCCACCGACGACCTGACCGTCGCCTGGACCACCCCGGTCGTCGGCATCGTCCTCGGCGTCGTCGTGACCGTCGTCTCCGCCTTCGTCCCGGCCCGCCGGGCCGGCAAGGTCTCCCCGATGGCCGCGCTGCGCGAGTCCGGCACCCCCGGCGACAAGAAGGCCGGCGCCGTCCGCGCAGGCCTCGGCCTGTTCCTCACCGGCATCGGCGGCGCAGGCCTCTACCTCGCCACGGCCGCCGAGAAGGCCGGACCCGGTTCGGCCTGGCTGGGCCTGGGCGTCGTCTTCTCCCTCATCGGCTTCATCGTGATCGGTCCGCTGCTCGCCGCGGGCGTGGTGCGGGTGCTCTCCGGAGCGGTGCTGCGGCCCTTCGGGTCCGTGGGCCGGCTCGCCGAGCGCAACGCCCTGCGCAACCCGCGCCGCACCGGCGCCACCGCCGCCGCGCTGATGATCGGCCTCGCGCTGGTCGCCTGCCTGTCGGTGGTCGGCTCCTCGATGGTGGCCTCCGCGACCGAGGAGCTCGACAAGTCGGTCGGCGCGGACTACATCGTCAACTCCGAGACCGGTCAGCCCGTGCTGCCGCAGGCCGAGCAGGCCCTGCGCGCCATGAAGGGCCTCGACCACGTCACCGCATACCGCGAGGTCGCGGCCAAGGTCACGGCCCCCGACGGCACCTCCGAGGAGGATGGGCTCGGCGCCACCGACCCGACGTACGCCAAGGACATCCGGCGCAAGATGGTGGCCGGCGAGCACACGGCGGCGTACGACAAGGACTCCATGTCGGTGGGCTCGGCGTACGCGACCAAGCACGGCATCAAGCTCGGCGACGAGCTGACGGTCGCCTTCACCGGTGGCAACACCGTCAAGCTGAAGGTCGCCGCGATCACCAGCGACGAGGGCAACCTCGACAAGGGCATGAAGTACATCAGCACCGAGGCGGCCCGGGCGAACGTCCCCGCCGACAAGCTGCCGCTCCCCTTCATGCTGCTGGCCAGCGCGCAGGACGGTCAGTCGGACACCGCCGCCTACCAGTCGGTCAAGACGGCCATGGCCGAGTACCCGCAGTACAAGGTGCGCAACCAGACCGACTACAAGCAGGCGCTCAAGGACCAGGTCGGCCAGCTGCTGAACATGGTCTACGGCCTCCTCGGTCTCGCGATCATCGTCGCGGTCCTGGGCGTCGTGAACACCCTGGCCCTCTCGGTGGTCGAGCGGACCCGCGAGATCGGCCTGATGCGCGCCATCGGCCTCTCCCGCCGCCAGCTGCGCCGCATGATCCGCCTGGAGTCGGTGGTCATCGCCCTCTTCGGTGCCCTCCTCGGCCTCGGGCTGGGCATGGGCTGGGGGATCGGCGCCCAGCAGCTGCTGGCGCTCCAGGGCCTGAAGGTCCTGGAGATCCCGTGGCCGACGATCCTCGGGGTGTTCGCCGCCTCGGCCCTCGTGGGCCTGTTCGCCGCGCTGGTCCCGGCCTTCCGGGCAGGGCGGATGAACGTACTGAACGCGATCGCGAGCGAGTAACCGCTCGCGATCGTCCGGGGGAGATGCCGGTCCGGGACCTCGGGGTCCCGGACCGGCTTCGTTTCCGGCGTCGCCCGCCGGGTCCGCTACCGGTCCCGCTGCATCAGCACGATCCCGGCCGCCTCACCCACCAGGGTGAACTGCTCGCCGGGGTGGAGCTGGCGGGCGTAGGCGGTCGGATCCTCGCCGGCCCACTTGGAGGAGTTGTCGAGGGTGATCCAGTCCGGGACCACGCCCTTGCTGCCGCCGATCCACAGCACACGGGTGCGGGAGGTCAGCCGGGTCAGCGGGGTGGTGTCCGCCTCCACGGTCGCCCCGTCGGGGATCAGGTCCAGGAGCCGCTCGATCGCGTGGACGCGCTCGGGCTTCTCGTACGTACGGGCCTCCGCGAGCTTGGCGGTCGGCATCGCCGTCGCACTCAGGGCGAGGGCGGCGGCGAGCACGGCCGTCGGCATCTGGAGGGCGTACGCGCGCAGCCGGGGCCGCTCGCCGCGCCGGACGGTGTCGATGGCGTCGACGAGGGCCAGGGCCACCACGGGCATCAGCACGGCGCTGTAGTGCCAGTCGGTGGACCAGTAGTGGTCGTCCCCGGACAGGAACCGCCAGCCGAGGGTGGGCGCGGCGACCAGGAGCAGCGGCGAGCGCAGCGCGAGCAGCCCGGAGGTGGGGACCAGGACCCAGGCCAGGGTGGTGAGCTTGGTGCCGATGCCGGCGAGCGGACCGGCGCCGTCGATCTTGTCCCAGTAGCCGTAGCCCCCGGTGGCGAAGGCCGGTATGAACACGGTGAACACCAGGATGGCGAAGACGCAGGCCGCGCCGGCGAGGGCGAGCGCGGTCACCGCGATCCGCCGGTCGCTCGTGCGGGCCCGCCAGGCCACCACCACCGCCAGGGCGGCGAGCGTGAAGCCGAGGTCCTCCTTCACCAGGACCAGCGGCAGTCCCCACAGCAGGGCGGCCCGCCAGCGCCGGGCGAGCACCGCCTCCAGGGCGAAGGCCAGCAGGGGCACCGCGAAGGCGATCTCGTGGAAGTCGAACTCGACGGCCCGCTGGATGCCCCAGGACAGCCCGTACGCGATGCCGACGGCGAGCCCGCGGGCCCGCCCGAGGATCCGCACGGCCGCCCGGGTGACGGGCACGGCGGACAGCGCGAACAGCGCGGCCTGCACGACCAGCAGGGTGACGGGCCCGGGGAAGACCCGGTACACGGGGGCGACGAGCGCGATGATCGGGCTGAAGTGGTCCCCGAGGATGTTGGCCCCCGGCCCCTTCAGGTCGACGACGGGCTCCTGCAGGTGCGCGTACGCGCGGATCGCCTGCTCGAAGATCCCCAGGTCCCAGGAGGCCCAGTCCATCCGCCGGAACCGCCCGACGGACAGGGCGAGGTAGACGAGGAACAGCCCGGCCGCCACCAGCCAGGGCGGTGCCCACGCGCCGCGCCCGGACTTCGCGGGTGCCGGGGTCGCCGGCGCCGGGCGGGCTATCGCATCGCTCGTCACGGACTCTGCTCCTCGGGGGGTGTGGGGCGGATCGGGCCGGACCCCGGCGGAAGGTGACGCGGCGAGCTGGGACGGTTCGGAACAAGAACATCGTAAAGCGGGGCGAGGGGCGTCGTCGTAGGGTGGGAACCCCCGGCCCGTACGACGTGTCGGGCCCTTCGCGTTGCCCCCGCACCCGAACCGGCACCGCACCGCACCCGCACCTGCACCGCACCGCACACCTTCAGACCTTCACCGGATTCAGACCTTCACCGGACGGAAAGCCTCTTCATGAGCCTGCACGGACTGCTCGACGCCGTCACCCGTGATGCCGCCCTCACCGAGGCGGTCACCGCGGCCGGGGACGGCAAGCGCATGCACGTGGACCTCGTCGGCCCCGCCGCCGCGCGGCCCTTCGCGATCGCCGCGCTGGCCCGGCAGACCGGGCGGACCGTGCTCGCGGTCACCGCCACCGGGCGCGAGGCCGAGGACCTCGCCGCCGCGCTGCGCTCCCTGCTGCCCCCCGACGAGGTGGTGGACTACCCGTCCTGGGAGACGCTCCCGCACGAGCGGCTCAGCCCGCGCAGCGACACCATGGGCCGCCGGCTCGCCGTCCTGCGCCGCCTGGTGCACCCGAGCAAGGACGATCCGGCCGCAGGCCCCGTGAGCGTCCTCGTCGCCCCCATCCGGTCCGTGCTCCAGCCGCAGGTCAAGGGGCTCGGCGACCTGGTGCCGGTCAGCCTGCGCCAGGGCGGCGGCGCCGACCTCGGCGAGATCACCGAGGCGCTGGCCGCCGCCGCGTACGCACGGGTCGAGCTCGTCGAGAAGCGAGGGGAGTTCGCCGTGCGCGGCGGCATCCTCGACGTGTTCCCGCCCACCGAGGAACACCCGCTGCGCATCGAGTTCTGGGGCGACGAGGTCGAGGAGATCCGCTACTTCAAGGTCGCCGACCAGCGCTCCCTGGAGGTCGCCGAGCACGGCCTGTGGGCCCCGCCCTGCCGCGAGCTGCTGCTCACCGACGAGGTACGGGAGCGGGCCGCGGCCCTCGCCGAGGCCCATCCCGAGCTCGGCGAGCTGCTGCACAAGATCGCCGAGGGGATCGCCGTGGAGGGCATGGAGTCCCTCGCCCCGGTCCTCGTCGACGAGATGGAACTGCTGATCGACGTGCTGCCCGCCGGGTCGATGGCCGTCGTCTGCGATCCCGAGCGGGTACGGACCCGGGCCGCCGACCTCGTGGCCACGAGCCAGGAGTTCCTGATGGCTTCCTGGGCGGCCACCGCGGGCGGCGGCGAGGCCCCCATCGACGTGGGCGCGGCCTCGCTCCGCGGGATCGCCGACGTCCGCGACCGGGCCCGCGAGCTGGACATGATGTGGTGGTCGGTGTCCCCGTTCGCCGCCGACGAGAGCGCGGGCGGCGGCGACACCCTCAAGCTCGGCATGCACGCCCCGGAGGCCTACCGCGGCGACACCGCGCGGGCGCTCGCCGACACCAAGGGCTGGATCTCCGAGGGCTGGCACACCGTCTACCTCACCGAGGGCCACGGCCCGGCCGCCCGTACGGTCGAGGTGCTCGGCGGCGAGGGCATCGCGGCCCGGCTGGAGCCGGAGCTGCGCACGCTGGAGCCGAGCCTGGTCCATGTGGCCTGCGGCTCGATCGACAACGGCTTCGTGGACCCGGTGCTGCGCCTGGCCGTCCTCACCGAGACCGACCTCACCGGCCAGCGCACCGCCACCAAGGACCTGGGCCGGATGCCGACCCGGCGCCGCAAGACGATCGACCCGCTGACCCTGGAGGCCGGCGACTACATCGTCCACGAGCAGCACGGCGTGGGCCGCTACGTCGAGATGGTCCAGCGGACGGTGCAGGGCGCCACCCGCGAGTACCTGCTGGTGGAGTACGCGCCGGCCAAGCGCGGGCAGCCCGGCGACCGGCTCTACATCCCCACCGACCAGCTGGAGCAGGTCACCAAGTACGTCGGCGGCGAGGCCCCGACCCTGCACCGGCTCGGCGGCGCCGACTGGACCAAGACCAAGGCGCGCGCGAAGAAGGCGGTCAAGGAGATCGCCGCCGACCTGATCAAGCTCTACAGCGCGCGCATGGCGGCCCCCGGCCACACCTTCGGACCGGACACCCCCTGGCAGCGCGAGCTGGAGGACGCCTTCCCGTACGCGGAGACGCCCGACCAGCTCACCACCATCGCCGAGGTCAAGGAGGACATGGAGAAGTCGGTTCCGATGGACCGGCTGATCTGCGGCGATGTCGGCTACGGCAAGACGGAGATCGCCGTGCGCGCCGCGTTCAAGGCGGTCCAGGACGGCAAGCAGGTCGCCGTCCTCGTCCCGACGACCCTCCTCGTGCAGCAGCACTTCGGCACCTTCTCCGAGCGCTACAGCCAGTTCCCCGTCAAGGTGAAGGCGCTCTCGCGCTTCCAGAGCGAGAGCGAGTCCAAGGCCACCCTGGAGGGGCTGCACGAAGGCTCGGTGGACGTGGTCATCGGCACGCACCGGCTGTTCTCGCAGGAGACCCGCTTCAAGGACCTGGGCCTGGTCATCGTCGACGAGGAGCAGCGGTTCGGCGTGGAGCACAAGGAGCAGCTGAAGAAGCTCCGCGCCAACGTCGACGTGCTCACGATGTCCGCGACCCCGATCCCGCGCACCCTGGAGATGGCGGTGACCGGCATCCGTGAGATGTCGACGATCACCACCCCTCCGGAGGAGCGCCACCCGGTGCTGACCTTCGTGGGCCCGTACGAGGAGAAGCAGATCGGCGCGGCCATCCGCCGCGAGCTGCTGCGCGAGGGCCAGTGCTTCTACATCCACAACCGGGTCGAGTCCATCGACCGGGCGGCGGCCAAGCTGCGCGAGATCGTGCCCGAGGCGCGGATCGCGACGGCCCACGGCCAGATGTCGGAGCAGGCCCTGGAGCAGGTCGTCGTCGACTTCTGGGAGAAGAAGTTCGACGTGCTCGTCTCGACCACGATCGTCGAGTCGGGCATCGACATCTCCAACGCGAACACCCTGATCGTGGAGCGCGGCGACAACTTCGGCCTCTCGCAGCTGCACCAGCTGCGCGGCCGCGTCGGGCGCGGCCGCGAGCGCGGGTACGCGTACTTCCTGTACCCGCCGGAGAAGCCGCTGACGGAGACCGCGCACGAGCGGCTCGCGACGATCGCCCAGCACACCGAGATGGGCGCGGGCATGTACGTGGCGATGAAGGACCTGGAGATCCGCGGCGCGGGCAATCTGCTCGGCGGCGAGCAGTCCGGCCACATCGCGGGCGTCGGCTTCGACCTGTACATCCGCATGGTCGGCGAGGCGGTGGCCGACTACCGGGCCGCGGTCGAGGGCGGGGTGGAGGAGGAGCCGCCGCTGGAGGTCAAGATCGAGCTGCCGGTCGACGCGCACGTCCCGCACGACTACGCGCCGGGCGAGCGGCTGCGCCTGCAGGCGTACCGGTCCATCGCCTCCGCGGGCTCCGAGGCGGACATCAAGGCCGTACGGGAGGAGCTCACCGACCGCTACGGCAAGCTGCCGGAGCCGGTGGAGAACCTGCTGCTGGTGGCCGGGCTGCGGATGCTCGCCCGGGCCTGCGGGGTCGGGGACATCACCCTCCAGGGCAACAACATCCGCTTCGGGCCGGTGGAGCTGCGCGAGTCGCAGGAGCTGCGCCTCAAGCGGCTCTACCCGGGCACCGTGCTCAAGCCGGCCACCTCGCAGATCCTGATCCCGCGCCCGAAGGCGGGCAGGATCGGAGGCAAGCCGGTGATCGGGCGGGAGCTGCTGGCCTGGACCGGGGAGTTCCTCACCACGATCCTCGGCTCGTAGGCCGGCGACGCAGAAGGCTGCGGCCCGGGACCTTGCAGGTCCCCGGCCGCAGCCGTGTCCGCGGGGTGCGTCAGTTCATCGCGTCCGCGTCGATGACGTCCTTGCCGGTCGGAGCCTCGGCCTGGACCGGCTTGTCGAAGTCGCTGAAGGCGACCTCGGCCGGCTCCTTGCCGGTGGTGCTCGCCTTGAGCAGGTACGGCTTGCCCTCGGTGGCGACCAGCAGGGTCTCGGTGCCCTCGGTGGTCTTCGTGGTCAGGGTGAGGGCCTTGTGGCCGCCGACCGTGGTGACCTCGCCCTTCTTCGCGCCCTTGCTCTCGTCGAATTCCTTGAGGAGATCGTTCAGGTCGCACAGGGCGGACAGTTCCTTCGAGTCCGCCTCCGTGGCCTTCGACTTCAGCCAGTGGCCCGCCAGCTGCTTGACCGCCGCGTCCGCCTGGTCCTTGGGCAGGTCCTTCATCTGGGAGCGGTAGAAGGGCTCGTCGGCCTTGATGAAGACGAACTCGGAGTTGCGGATCAGCTCGAAGGAGCCTTCCTGGCCGGCGATCGTGCCCCGGCAGTCGCCGGTCTTGCTGACGACCATGTTCATCTCCAGCGGCTTGCCCCCGTCCCAGACCTTTCCGCTGACGGTGAGCGAGGAGGCGCCGCGCAGGGCGTCCACGGACTTGTCCGCCACCTCGGAGCCGGACAGGTCCGGGAACGGACCGGACGCGGAGCAGGCGGTGAGGCCGAGGGCTGCGGCGCAGGCGAGGGCGGCGGTGGCGGTGAAGCGGTGAGCGGTACGCATGGGGACTCTCTACGACGGGGGGACGGGGAGACGGGGAGTAAGAAGACTAAAGGAGAAGCGGAAGATTAAATTCCGCTCAGGTGGGCGGGAGTGATCGACCGGGTCAGGACTTCTTCCAGTCCGCGCAGTCGACCGTCTTGAAGTAGGCGTCGTCGGCCCCGATCGTCACGACGGCCGGACCGGCCGGGTTCTCGTTGGCGATGATCGAGTCGATGTCGTGGCCCGCGTTCTTGGCGCGTTCCCAGTAGCAGCCGGCGCCGTCCTCGGAGGGGCCCTCGGACTTGTAGGTGCCGGGGGCGATGTCCGTGCCGACCTTGAGCATTCCGGCCTTGCCGGAGAACTCGGTCTTCGGGGAGCCGCCCGCGGCCTGGGGGTCCACGGCCTCCCAGTCCTTGCAGTCGCCGGACTTGAAGATCTTGTCGGTGGCCGCGATGGTCACGTAGCTCGTGCCGGTCACGTTGTCGTTGGCGAGGATGGAGTCCAGCTCGCCCGAGGAGTCCTTGCTCCGCTCCCAGTAGCAGCCGGCGCCGCCGTTCCCGGTGGTGCGGTAGGTGCCCGGCGGGACGTCCTTGCCGACCTCGAAGGTGCCGCTGCCGCGTATCGCGGCCTTCTTCTGCGGGGCGTCGCCGCCCTTCGCGGCCGGGGAGGAGGCGGCGGGCTTCGGCGCCGCGCCCCCTTCGGTCCCGCCGGTCTCCTCCGGGGCGGTGCACGCACCGAGCGTCACGAGGGCGAGGACCGCCCCGCAGCTGGTCAGCGTCCTGTGGCGGGCGATCCAGGACGTGCGCGAGGTGTGGGACATGAGTGACTCCTGCCTCTCCGGCTGTTCTTGGATTTCTCCGGCTGCTCTGGTTTGACGTGCTGATCACACCAGATAGCTGTGAACCGAGTCAACAAGATTTGCGGAAGAGTTTAGGTTCACGGTGTGAATCGGTCTCTTGGGTGTGAGCGGGTATGCTCCCCGGCATGCCCGAGGAGAACGCCGCAGTAGAGGCCGCCGCAGCAGAGGCGGCAGCAGCAGAGGCCGGCGCGGCCGAGGTCACCGCGGCCGAGGTCGCCCGCCTGGCCGGAGTCGGCCGCGCGGCCGTGAGCAACTGGCGGCGCCGCCACGCCGACTTCCCCAAGCCCGTCGGCGGCACCGAGACCAGCCCCTCCTTCTCCCTCGGCGAGGTGGAGCACTGGCTGCGCGCCCAGGGCAAACTCGCCGAGGTCCCCCTGCGCGAACGCGTCTGGCAGCAGATCACCGGCCACCCCGGCGGCGCCGTCACCGCACTCGTCAAGGCGGGCGCCGCGCTGCTCGTCGTACGCGACCGGCCCGCCGACTGGCTGGAGCTGACCGCCGTCTCCGACGCACGCATGACCACCCTGCTGAGGCCCGTCCTCGATCAGGTGCTCGGCGCGCGCCTCGGACCCGGCCATGCCCTCACCGCGATCCCGCTGCGCCCTGCCGCCATGCCGCTGCTGCGGGCCACCGCCGAACTCGCCGCCGAACTCGGCGCCCGCCAGGCCTTCGAGTTCCTCCTCGGACGCCACCTCGACGCCAACCCGCGCCAGTACACGCTCACCCCGGACTCTCTCGCCGGGCTCATGGCCGCCCTCGCCGGACCCGCAGCGCGCACCGTCCTCGACCCCGCCTGCGGCACCGGCACCCTGCTGCGGGCCGTCCCCGGCGCCACCGCCCTGCACGCGCAGGACTCCTCGCCCGAACTCGCCGCCCTCGCCGCACTGCGCCTCGCCCTGAACGGCCCCGCCCAGGTCCGCGCCGCCGCCGCCGACAGCCTGCGCGCAGACGCCTTCCCGCAGGACACCGTCGACGCCGTGCTCTGCCACCCGCCGTTCAACGAACGCGGCTGGGGCCACGAGGAACTGGCCTACGACCCGCGCTGGGAGTACGGCTTCCCGGCCCGCACCGAATCCGAACTCGCCTGGGTCCAGCACGCCCTGGCCCACCTGCGCGAGGGCGGCACCGCCGTCCTGCTCATGCCGCCCGCCGTCGCCGCCCGCCGCTCCGGCCGCCGCATCCGCGCCGACCTGCTGCGCCGCGGCGCGCTGCGGGCCGTCGTCGCGCTCCCGGCCGGCGCGGCGCCTCCATACGGGATCCCCCTGCACCTGTGGGTGCTGCGCCGGCCCGCCCCCCAGGCGGCGCCCCCGGTCGGGCTGCTGCTCATCGACACCGCCGCCCTCGCCGCCGACGGCCAACTCCGCTCCGCCTGGACCGCCGTGGACGGCGCGGTGCGGGACGCCTGGGGCGCGTACGACCGCACCGGCTCCGTGGAGCAGGTTCCGGGCGTCAGCCGCGTCGTGCCCGTCATCGAGCTGCTGGACGACGACGTGGACCTCACCCCCGCCCGCCACCTGCCCCCGCCGGCCGCCGGTGGCGGTCCGGCCGAATTGACCGCCGTACGGGAGCGGCTCGGCGAGACCCTCGGCCGGGCCACCGCGCTCACACCGCCGCCGGCAACGGCGCCCGCCGCGGCCGCGGCCCGGCCGCCGATGACCACCATCGGCGAACTCGCCCGAGCCGGCGCCCTGGAGCTGCACACCGGCACCGGCGGCGGGACCGGCTCGGCCCCCGTCCTCACCGAACAGGACGTCTACGCCGGAACCGGACCCTCCGGCACGCTGGCCGCCACCGCGGACGAGCCCGTGGTCACCGCGCCCGGCGACGTACTCGTTCCCCTCGTCGGCGGCGCGGCCATCGCCCGGGTCGTCGACGAGGCCACCGCGGGCGCCGTACCGGGCCGCGGCCTGGCCCTGCTGCGCCCCGACCCGGCCGCCCTCGACCCGTGGTTCCTGGCCGGATTCCTGCGCGGCACCGCCAACAACCGCCGCGCCAGCAGCCACGCCTCCACCGCCACCCGGCTCGACGTACGCCGACTGCGCCTGCCCCGGCTGCCCCTGGCGCAGCAGCAGGGCTACGGGGACCGCTTCCGCGCGCTCGCCGACTTCGAGGACGCGCTGCGGCTGGCGGGCCGGCTCGGCGAACAACTCGTACAGGGTTTCTACGACGGCCTCTCCGACGGCACGGTCACGCCGGAGTGATCGGCGGAGCGAACAGCCGTGCAGCGAGCGTGCAACGGTTGCGCGCATCCCCTCACCCATGGCCGGGAACGCTGTATACCCTCAGACCCGAAACTTCTTCCGCACGGCCCGTCAGGAGCAGCGATGCACGGCCCCGGCCTTCCGCCGCAGCACGGCCCCCAGTCCAATTCCGGGGGTGTGGTGGCATTGCGCGTCGTGTTCATGCTGCTGCCCGTCCTCAGCTGCGGCTTCCTTGCCTGGGGGTCACTGCTGCGGCTCGCCCTGGTCACCCGCAAGTCCCGTGACTGGATCCTGATGGTGGTCAGCGGCGTGCTGGCCGTCGTATGGATGACGCTCATCCAGATCGACCCCACCCCGGACGTCAACGGCTGGCAGGGCAACCTGGGGGCCGGTGGCTCGATCTTCACCGGCTTCGCGATCTGCGTGTACTTCCTCGTCGCCGACATCAAGTACCACGAGGCCCTGCGGACGGCTCCGACCGCGCAGTGGTACCCGGCGCAGTCCGCTCCGTACGCCCACCCGCAGCCGACCGGGCCCGCCTACGGCTACCCGCCCGCCTCCACGGCCACCACCCGGCCCTCCACCCCGGCGCCGACCCCGGTGCACACGCCCACCCCGGCGCCGCCCCAGGTGCCGCCGCAGGCGACCCCGCCCCCGCGCATCGGGCAGGTCCGGGCCGAGCTCGACGAGCTCAGTGAGCTGCTGCGCAAGCAGACCCCGCCGGCCGGCGGCCCCCGCAACGATCCCCACCAGACCCCGTTCCAGGACCCGCACCAGTGACCGACCGGCTCATCGGCGACCGCTACCAGCTCGCGACCATCCTCGGCCAGGGCGGCATGGGCCAGGTCTGGACCGCGTACGACCGGCGCCTCGACCGCCGCGTCGCCGTCAAGCTGCTGCGCCCCGACAAGGTCGCCGGGCCCGGCACCGTCGCCGAGGAACTGCGCCGCCGCTTCGTGCGCGAGTGCCGGGTCACCGCGCAGGTCGACCACCCCGGCCTGGTCACCGTGCACGACGCGGGCAGCGACGGCGACGAACTGTTCCTCGTCATGGGCTACGTGGAGGGCGCGGACCTCGCCGACCACCTCGCCGAGCACGACCCGTACCCCTGGCAGTGGGCGGTCGCCGTCGTCGCGCAGCTGTGCTCGGTCCTGTCGGCCGTGCACGCGGTGCCGATCGTGCACCGGGACCTGAAGCCGCGCAACGTGATGGTCCGCCCGGACGGCACCGTCCTCGTCCTGGACCTCGGCGTGGCCTCGGTGATGGACACGGACACCACCCGCCTCACCAGCACCGGCTCGCCCATCGGCAGCCCCGCGTACATGGCGCCCGAGCAGGCCATGGGCGGCGCCGTCGGCCCGTACACCGACCTCTACGCCCTCGGTGTGCTGCTGTACGAACTCCTCAGCGGCAACGTCCCCTTCGCCGGATCCACCGCCCTCGGCGTCCTCCACCGCCACCTGTACGAGCCCCCGCTCCCGGTCCGCCAGCTGCGCCCGGAGGTCCCGCCGGAGCTGGAGAAGCTCCTGCTCCACCTCCTCGCCAAGGACCCGCAGGACCGGCCCGCCTCCGCCCAGGAGGTCTACGAGGCCCTGGCCCCGCTGCTGCCCGCCCGCGACAGCCGCACCCCGTCCGGCCCGCTCGACCCGACCCGGCCCTTCCTGCGCCCGCAGGCACCCTGGCCGGACCGGGCCACGGCCGTCCCCCCGCGGCCGAGCACCCCGCCCGCGCCGCCCAAGGCCGACGTCCCCGGCGCCGTGGACGAGGCCCGCAAGCTCCTGGACCAGGGGCAGCTCACCCAGGCCGTGGACATCCTCGGCGGCATCCTCCCGGCGGCCGCCGCCGAGCACGGCGAGCACTCGCCGGTGGTCCGCTCCCTGCGCAAGCAGTACGCGGCCACGCTGATGGACGACGGCCAGTACCGCCGCGCCCTGCCCGAACTGCGCCGCCTCGCCGACGAGTTCCCGGCCGGCGACCCCCAGTCGCTGCGCTTCCGCTACGACTCGGCCCAGTGCCTGGAGCAACTCGGCGAGCCGGCCGCCGCCCTGGCGGAGTACCGCTCGCTGCTCCCGCTCTTCGAGAACCACTACGCCAACCCCGACCCGGGCCTGCCGCTGGAGGTCCGCCGCCGGATAGCCCACTTGCTGCTCTCCCTCGGCGACCGCCAGGCGGCCCACGACACCCTGGCCCGCCTGCTGTTCGACGCGGAACGGCTGCACGGCCCGGCCCACCCCTTCCCGGCCGAGATCCGCCGCACCCTGCACTGGCTGAGCCAGGTCCGCTGATGCTCCTCTTCGGCGGACCCTTCGCCGAGGACTTCTACGCCGGCCCGCCCGCCTGACCCGGGGCCCGGCCCCGGTGCCGGCCGTGCAGGGCCACGGCCAGCAGGACCCCCAGCCCGCCCGCCAGGGCCGCCAGCCCCGGCAGCAGACCCGGCGGGCGGAACGTGCAGCTGAGCTGCCCGGTGCCCGGGGACAGGGGCAGCGCGACCAGTCCCAGGTGGGCCGATGCGGGGCGGTCGTTGCAGGTCCAGCCCGCGATCGCGGGGACCGAGAGGACCGCCGTGCCCGTGGCCCCCTCCGGCAGGCCGGCCCGGATCCCCGAGGGCCCGACGCGCACCGAGGTCGCCGCCGTGGCCCGCAGGGCGGCCACCGCGGCATCGAGCCGATGCCGGTCCAGGCAGGACAGGGTCCACCGCGGGGGCGCGGCCGCGTCGAAGACCAGCGCCGAGGAGGCCCCGCTCGAGGGGCCCATCGGCTGGAGGGCCGCCCGGTTGCGGGGGGCGCTGCCGTTCAGGCGGAAGGCCGGGCCGTCCGCGAGGCGGGCCGTCGCGTTGTACTCCGGCGCCCACAGGTAGGCGTCCGTGCCCGCGCGGCAGACCCCGGGCGCGAGCGGGGCCTCGTACACCCGGGCACCCAGCAGCGCCTCCTGGTTGGCGAAGGGGGAGTCGTCGGCGTAGGAGAGGGGCGGGCCGGGCGGGCGGATCGTCACCAGCGGGGGCACCTGCGTCCTGCGGACCGTGCCGTCGCTGCGCAGGCGTGCGCCGACCGCGAAGACGGCGTCGGTCACCGGGTTGTCGAGGCTCTGGACGTTGCGTCCGCGCGAGGTCCAGCCGGCGCCGAGGGCGGCCATCGTGCGCGTGAACACGTCCGGGGTGTGGCTGCTGTAGTACGAGCCGCCCTCCCCGCCGAGCAGCAGCGGGTCGTTGCCCGACAGCGCGGGCCGGCCCGGGTCGGTGCGGTACGCGGGCCAGCCGTCGGCCGCGGCCAGGGCCTCGGCGTGCGCGGTGTGCGCCGGCCCCCAGGACGGGTAGTCGTCCAGGCCGCCCAGCTTGCCCCGGTGGCCGTACGCGGTGGTCGCGGCGGCCTGCGCCAGCAGGACCAGCGCGAGCAGCCCGGCCGCCGGACGCGCGAGCCGCCGGTGGCGCAGCCCCCACCAGGCGGCGCCGGCCAGCACCAGCCCGCCGCCGAACAGCGCGTACCCCGGTGCCGTCACCAGCGGGCTGCCGCCCGCCCGGAGCACGGCGGCCGCCAGTACGCCCGCCCCCGCCGCCAGCGCCACCGGCCGCGGCGGGCCCGCCGCCAGCCCGGTCCAGGCGGCGATCACGGCGATCCCGGCCAGGACGAAGGTCTGCCGGTACGGACTTCCGTTCGGGGTGGCGAAGAGGTGCCAGGCCAGGTGCGTCGGTGCCCACTGGAGGGAGAGCGCGACGGCCACCGTCAGTCCGGACCACCACAGCCGGGTGCGGAGCGGGACCGCGCGGTGGAAGGGCAACGCGGCCACCAGGAGCAGGGTGCCGGTCCCCACGAAGACGGCGGGGGAGGAGAAGGAGTAGGTCCCCGGCAGCAGCCGCGCGAACAGGTCCGCCCAGGACACCGGGAGGAACTCCCTGTTCCACCCCGGGTACGCCTGCCCGGAGCTGAGGAAGAGGGGCAGGAGCACGGGCGCGGCCAGCACGATGCCCAGCACGGTCGTCCCGGCCGCCCGCGCGATCACTGCGAGCCGGGTCCGGGCACCCTCCCGGGTGAGCACCACCCGTACCAGCAGCACCAGCGCGGCACCCAGCGTCGCCATGTAGGCGGTGTAGAAGTTCGCCGTCCAGCAGACCGCGACGACCAGCGGGGCGAGCACCGCGCGCCGGCCGCGCAGGGCCCATTCACCGGTCAGGCACAGCAGGGGGAAGGCGATCAGCCCGTCCAGCCACATCGGGTTGTAGGCGGCCTCGATCACCGACCAGCCGCACAGCGCGTACGAGGCCCCGAGCAGCGCGGCCGTCCACCGGGGCCCGCGGCACTGTGCGAGCAGCAGCCGGCACATCGCCGCCGCGGCGGCGGCCGTCTTGAGCACGGTGACGACGTACACGGCGAGGTCGATGTCGGCGCGCGGGAAGAGGCCGACGAGGACCGCGAAGGGGCTGGTCAGATAGGTGCCCAGGTCCGGCAGGAAGCTCATGCCGTAGCCGGAGCGCCAGTTGAACAGCAGCCCGCCCTCCGCGCGGCCGTGCAGGAGGTCCCACAGCTGCGCGTGGAAGGGGACGAACTGATTGCCGAGGTCGTTGACGCTTCGGTGGCGCGGTCCGTACGGGAAGACGCGCGCGGCCGCGTCCCCGGCGCAGAGGGCGACCGCCGTGAGGAGGGCGGCGAGCGCCGGGCCGAACAGAGCCCGGCGGAGCGGTGAGCGGTGCGTTGTCGGCATGGTGGGCCGACCTTCGCAGCGCCGGGTGACCAAGGGGTTGCCCCGGGGTGGCCAACGGCCGATCCGGTCGCCGCCCGGGTCGCGGGGTCCCCAGGATGGGTGACGGATGGCGCGGCGGGCACGCCGGTGCGGGCCGACTCGCTTATGAACGGTGCGTGTTCGGTCCGCGCGCGAATCGTTGGTCGAACCGGTGGTCCGGATCACCGTGACCTCATAACATCGATCACCGCACGGCCCTTTGTGCACCGACGCACAATCTCCCGGCCCTGGAGGCTCCTTTGCACCGTCGCACAGCGCTCTCCGTCTCCACCGCCCTGCTCGTGGCGGCGCCCTTGCTGTCCGCCTGCTCGGGCGAGCCGCGTCCCGGCACCGCGGCCGTCGTGGGCGGCGAACGCATCACCACCTCCTCGCTCCAGGCGCAGGTGAACGACGTCCGCGCGGCGCAGAACCGTTCCGGGCAGGCCGCCGCCGAGCTCATCGCGAGCACCCCCCACCTGGAACGCCAGAAGCTCGACGCGGCCCTCCAGAGCCGGATCATCGACAAGATGGCCGACACCGCCGGGCTCACGGCCACCCAGAAGGACATCGAGGACGAACGCAGGACCCGCGCCGCCGAGAGCGGCGGGAACGAGCAGTTCGAGGCGGTCCTCCTGCACAAGGGCGCCATGGCCCCCGCCCAGGTCGACCGCTTCCTGCGGGACCAGGTGCTCTTCGCCAAGCTCACCGCCAAGTACGGAGCGGGGAAGCTGGAGGAGCCCGCCCGGGCCGCCGTGAAGGCCCTGCACATCGAGGTGAACCCGCGCTACGGGGCCTGGGACGCCAAGGAGATCAGGCTCGGCGGCGGGGAGACGCCCTGGATCACCCAGCGGACCCGGCCCGAACAGCCCCCTGCCGGAGCCTGAGCACCCGGAAGTCCGCCGGTCCGCCGGTCCCCCGGGCCGTGGGCCGGCGGATCGGAGGTAGGTTCGGAGGGTGACCGACCACTCCGAACCCACCACCGCGGCCGCCGGCGAGCCCACGGGCCGCATCGTCCTGCTGACCACCAGCCACCGGGTCGCCCCCGGCGTACTGTCCTGGCCGGCGTGGCAGACCCTGCACGCCGCGGACCGGGTGCTGTGCGCCGACCCCGGTCACCCGCAGCTGCCGTACCTGGCGGAGGCGGGCGTCGAGGTCGCGTTCGAGAGCCCGGACGCGCACGCGCTGGTCGAGGCCTGCGCGGGCGGCCGTACGGTCGTGGTGCTCCCGGGCGGCGAGGGCGACCAGCGGCTCACCGACGGACTGGCCCGGCTGGCCGGCTCGGGCCGGGTCTCCATGCCCGATCTGGAACTGCTGCCCGGCTCGTACGATCTGCCGGGCGCGCGCCTGCTCGACCTGGTCCAGGTGATGGACCGGGTCCGGCGCGAGTGCCCGTGGACCTCCCGGCAGACCCACCTGGGCCTGGCCAAGTACGCGATCGAGGAGGCGTACGAGCTGGTCGAGGCCATCGAGGACGGGGACCGGGACGAGCTGCGCGAGGAACTCGGCGACGTGCTGCTGCAGGTGGTCTTCCACGCGCGGATCGCCGAGGAGGCCGGCGGGGACGACGAGGACGCGGCCGAGGCCTTCTCCATCGACGACGTGGCCGGCGCCCTCGTCACGAAGCTGATCCACCGGCATCCGCACGTCTTCGGCGACGCGAAGGCCGAGACCCCGGAGGACGTCAAGGCGCACTGGCAGCGCACCAAGGCGGTGGAGAAGCGGCGGGAGTCGGTCACCGACGGGATCCCGGTGGGCCAGCCCGGCCTGGCGCTCGCGGCGAAACTCGCGGGCCGGGCCCGTACGGGCGGCGTGGCCGTGGAGCTGCCCCGCGGCGAGGGCATCGGGTACGAGCTGCTGGCGCTCGCGGCGCGCGCCGAGGCGGAGGGGACCGACCCGGAGACCGCGCTGCGCGCGGCGGCCCGCGCCTACCGGGACGCGATCCGGGCCGCGGAGGGCATCGCCGACCCGGCGCAGTAGCCGCCGGGATGCCCGGAAGGACACCCCCTAGTGCGTCCTCGGGGCGCGGGCCGACGGGTTGTGCCAGTGGGGCGCCGGGGGGTCCAGGAACCATTCGCGGAATCCCAGCGGGCGCTCGGGGTGTCCCTGGCCCCGGGCCGGTACGGAGTCGTGGAAGAGGTGGCCGGGGACGGCGCCCAGCTCCCGGAGGAGGTGGGCGGTCTCGTCGATGAACTGCGGCGGACCGCTGAGGTAGACGTCCTGGTCGGGCCACAGGCCCCGGTTGCCCAGCGCGGTCGCGAGCCGGTCGGTGGCCTGGTTGCGGTGCTGCCCGGGGGCGGGCGCGATGTAGGTGACGGCGAGCCAGCCGCATTCGGCGGCGTACGCGTCGATGAGCGGGCGGTCGTAGAGGTGCGCGCCGTCCCGGGCCACGACGAAGAGCCGTACGTCCTGATCGGGGGGATGCTCCGCGAGATCCTCCAGCATGGCCCGGATCGGCGCCCAGCCCGTGCCGGCGGCGATCAGGCTGGCCGGGCGGTCCCCGCGGCGGAAGGTCAGCTGCCCGCCGGCGGCGCCGAGCCGCAGCACGTCGCCGGGCAGCGTCTCGCGGACGAGGGCGGTGCTCAGCCGCCCGTGGTCGATCCTGCTGACGTGCAGGTCGACGGTGCCGTCGGGGCGGGGGGCGTTGCCGATGGAGTACGTGCGCCAGACCGTCGGGAGGCGTTCGCTGCTCACGCTCGTGTACTGGCCCGGGAGATAGGGGAAGGGCGCGTGCGGCCTCAGTGTCAGGACGCCGATGTCCGGCCCGTACGTGAGGTGGCGCACGACCTCCGCGTCCCACCACGGCGGGTCCTCGCTCGCGTCGGCGCCGGCCGTCATCGCATCGGCCATCACCTGGTACGCCTCGGCCCAGGCCTTCTCGACCGACGGGGTCCAGGCGGCGCCGGAGGTCTCCGCGAGCGCGGCGAGCAGGCTGGCGCCCACGGCGGCGTAGTGCTCGGGGCGGACCAGGAACTTGCGGTGGTCGCGTCCCAGGTCCCGCAGATAGGGGCCGATCGTCTCGTCGTCGAAGTGGGTGATCACGTGGGTGAGCGCGGCGAAGAGCCGGTCCCGCTGGCGCTCCATGTCGTGGAGGGAGTCCGGGAAGAGGGCACGGACTCCGGGGTTGTGCCAGAACAGGTGGGAGTAGAAGAACTTGACGGCGTGCTCGGCCCGTCGCTCCACCACCGCGAAACTGCTCTTCAAGATCCTCACATCCACAAGACCGAAAGTAGGAATGTCACAGAAGGCCACGTCAAGGGATGGACGATCTACGGACAGCCGCGACGAACGACCCATATCGGATGGGAGCTCGGCGCCGGGATACGGTCATCAGGTGCACGAGCAGACCTCCGAAAACCCCGCCGACACCCCTTCCGCCGAGGGCCCCACCCTCTTCGACTGGGAGTTCGCGACCGACCCCTACCCGGCCTACGCCTGGCTGCGCGAGCACTCCCCGGTGCACCGCACGAAGCTGCCCAGCGGGGTCGAGGCCTGGCTCGTCACCCGGTACGCCGACGCCCGCCAGGCCCTCGCCGACCAGCGGCTCAGCAAGAATCCGGCGCACCACGCTGAGCCCGCGCACGCCAAGGGCAAGACCGGGATCCCCGGCGAGCGCAAGGCCGAGCTGATGACGCACCTTCTCAACATCGACCCGCCGGACCACACCCGGCTGCGGCGGCTGGTGTCGAAGGCGTTCACCCCGCGCCGGGTCGCCGAGTTCGCCCCGCGGGTGCAGGCGCTCACCGACCACCTCATCGACGGGTTCGCGCAGAAGGGAGAGGCGGATCTCATTCACGAGTTCGCCTTCCCGCTCCCCATCTACGCCATCTGCGAGATGCTCGGCGTACCGCGCGAGGACCAGGACGACTTCCGCGACTGGGCGGGCATGATGATCCGCCACGGCGGGGGCCCGCGGGGCGGGGTCGCCCGGTCGGTCAAGCAGATGCGGACCTATCTCGGTGAACTCATTCACCGCAAAAGGGATGATCTGGGCGACGACTTGATCTCCGACCTGATCCGGGCGAGCGATCACGGTGACCATCTGACGGAGGGCGAGGCCACCGCCATGGCCTTCATCCTGCTCTTCGCCGGCTTCGAGACCACCGTGAACCTCATCGGCAACGGGGTCCACTCCCTCTTCATGAACCCCGGGCAGCGCGAGCGCCTCCAGCTCTCCCTCGCGGCCGGCGAGAGCGGACTGCTGGCCACCGGGGTCGAGGAACTGCTGCGCTACGACGGTCCCGTGGAGCTGGCCACATGGCGGTTCGCCACCGAGCCGCTGACCCTCGGGGGCATGTCCGTCGAGGTCGGCGACCCGGTCCTGGTCGTCCTCGCCGCCGCCGACCGGGATCCCGAGCGGTTCGCGGACCCGGACACCCTCGACCTCTCACGGAGCGACAACCAGCACCTCGGATACGGTCACGGCATCCACTACTGCGTGGGTGCCCCGCTCGCCCGGCTCGAAGGACAGACTGCGCTCGCGACTTTGCTGACGCGCCTGCCCGATCTGGAGCTCGCCATTCCGCCCCAAGACCTGCGCTGGCGTGGGGGGTTGATCATGCGAGGGCTACGTACTCTTCCCGTTCGGTTTACAGCTCAAAACACTTCAGCGACATCTGATTAAAAGTCAGATCCAGCTTGAACTTGTGACAATCGTTCGAAGGCCGCTAGGTTCTGCCGTTACCCCGCTGTTATGCGAAAGGTGCACCTACATGCGTTCCGGGAACGGCCGCCACAGACGCCCCCGCCAGGTCCCCGCGCTGGTCGTCACAGCCGGAGTCACTGGCTCCGCGCTGGCTCTGCCGCTGCTAGCGGCAACCAGTGCCACCGCCGCCGACACGTCCACATGGGACAAGGTCGCCGAATGCGAGAGCGGTGGCGCCTGGAGCGCCAACTTCGGCAGCGGCGCCTACGGCGGACTCCAGTTCACCCAGGAGGAGTGGCAGAGCGCCGGCGGACTCGACTTCGCCGAGCGCCCCGACCTCGCGAGCCGGTCGCAGCAGATCGCGGTGGCCGAGCGGGTGCTGGGTTCGACGGGCCCGCAGGCCTGGCCGCTGTGCGCGGCCTCGGCCGGACTGGACCGGCAGAGCCCCGCCGCACAGGTGGACCCCGGTCTGCCCGGCGGCAAGGGCCCGCTCGCCCCGGCGCCGGCCCGCCCGGACGACGCGGTTCCGTCCACCAAGGGCGGCAAGCCGTCCACGGACTACGGGTCGCCGACCCCGAGCCCGTCCGACACCCCGTTCCTCATTCCCGACGCCCCGTCCATCGGACTGCCCGTCATGCCCGCGCCGGACGTCCCGACGACGCCTCCCGTCGACCCGACGCTCCCGGGCACCACGCCGGCCCCCGTCGACCCGACGGCCCCGACGCTGCCGGTGGACCCGACCGCGCCCACGACCCCGCCCGTCACGCCCGGACTGCCCCCGGTCTCCCCGACGGACCCTGCGGCTCCCGGGGCTCCGGAGACGCCCGAGACCCTGGGTGCCACTCCGGGCGTGGGCAACGGCAAGCACCGCGGTGCGCCTGCACCCGAGTCGGCGGGCCCCTCTGACGTCTCGTCGAACCCCACGTACACGGTCCAGGCGGGCGACAGCCTGGCGACCATCGCGGTTGCCAAGGGCGTAAAGGGCGGCTGGAACGGTCTCTACGAGGCCAACGAGCAGGTCATCGGTGAGGACGCCAACCTGATCAAGCCCGGCCAGAACCTGGATCTAACCACGTAATAAGGACAGTTCAGTTATCCGGAAAGGGTCGAATGTCGGTTTTCGTCAAGTGAGACATGCGTCTCTTCCGGTCAACTGGCGTGTCTCTCCGCGGGGCTTCCGCAAACACCGCCCTCACCTGCGCAAACACCTCTGCGGGGAGCGCAAGTAGGGGCCGTTTCTCCCCGATGTTCCTCGTTGAACATCGGGGAGAGACCTGTCTACCTTCTGAATCGCTCGCCACCGCGAGCTCCTTCGACCGCATCGCCGAATCCTGCCGGCGGACGGGGGGAACAGTCGTCGCGTCAAGCGCCGAAGGCAGGAGCGGGGGAACCAAGGTAGGTGCCGGGAGCGGCCGTTGAGAGACGGTCACGCCACCGGCTAGGGGTTAAGACGTGCGCTAGGTCGCACGGCCGGGCAACTCACTCGCCCGAACCCGACAGCTCACCTCGTAGGCGTCGGTGAGGAGAACTCCATGCTGCTTTCCGGCAAGGGCAAGCACCGTCGCGGTACCGCCATCGAGCGGTCCGTCCGCATCGTCACGCTCGCCGGTGTCGCCGGTGTGGCCGTGGCCGCCCCGCTGATGGCCGCGGGCACCGCCAGTGCCGCCACCACGTCCGAGTGGGACAAGGTCGCGCAGTGCGAGTCCGGTGGCAACTGGGCCATCAACACGGGCAACGGCTACTACGGCGGCCTGCAGTTCTCGTCCTCCACGTGGGCCGGCCACGGCGGCAAGGCGTACGCCCCGCAGGCCAACCAGGCCACCAAGGCGCAGCAGATAGCCGTCGCGGAGAAGGTCCTCAAGAACCAGGGCAAGGGCGCCTGGCCGCACTGCGGCAAGGGCCTGTCGAACGCCGCCAACAACGGTGGCGGCACCGGCACCCCGGCGTCGAACAAGCCGCAGACGAAGCCGCAGCCGAAGCCGAAGACCGAGAAGAAGACCGAGACCAAGGCCGCGCCGAAGACCGAGCGCGCCGAGGCTCCGGTCACCCGCTCCGAGCGCACCGAGGCTCCGGCCGCGCCGAAGACCGGCAACGGCTCGTACGAGGTCAAGCCGGGCGACACCCTGGGCACCATCGCCGAGACCAACGGCGTCAAGGGCGGCTGGGAGAAGCTCTTCGAGCTGAACAAGGACATCGTCTCGGACGCCGACCTGATCTTCCCGGGTCAGAAGCTCAAGCTCAGCTGAACATTGCGGCAAAAGCCGCAAAACCCTGTGCAGGACGTCCTCTGACTGTGTGCAGGATGCCCACCGCCCGGCGCATGCTCCACGCGCCGGGCGGTGCTGTTCCCGGCCTCCGTGGGCCGATGATCAAGGGGCTATGTCCCGGAAGAGGGGTATTCGGTCCCTTTTTCGTCCCAGGGTCCGGGCGGTCGGCCGGTCGAGTGCCCGGAGCCGGTTAGGCTCTAGGCGGCAAGGCCATCCCACGGCCTGACACGCCACCGCACACCCAGCGTCACATCCCAGAAGGAGATGCTCGTGCCGTCCATCGACGTCGTCGTAGCCCGGGAAATCCTGGACTCCCGAGGCAACCCCACGGTCGAGGTCGAGGTGGGCCTCGACGATGGCAGCACCGGCCGTGCTGCAGTTCCGTCCGGCGCCTCCACCGGTGCATTCGAGGCCATCGAGCTCCGTGACGGTGACCCCGACCGTTACTTCGGCAAGGGTGTCGAGAAGGCCGTCCTCGCCGTCATCGAGCAGATCGGCCCGGAGCTCGTCGGCTACGACGCCACCGAGCAGCGTCTGATCGACCAGGCCATGTTCGACCTGGACGCCACCGACAACAAGGGCTCGCTCGGCGCCAACGCCATCCTCGGCGTGTCCCTGGCCGTCGCGCACGCCGCGTCCGAGGCCTCGGACCTTCCGCTCTTCCGCTACCTCGGCGGTCCGAACGCGCACCTGCTGCCCGTTCCGATGATGAACATCCTCAACGGTGGGTCGCACGCCGACTCCAACGTGGACATCCAGGAGTTCATGATCGCCCCCATCGGCGCGGAGTCCTTCTCCGAGGCGCTGCGTTGGGGTGCCGAGGTCTACCACACCCTCAAGAAGGTCCTGCACACCAAGGGCCTCTCCACCGGCCTGGGTGACGAGGGCGGCTTCGCCCCGAACCTGGAGTCGAACCGCGCCGCGCTCGACCTCATCATCGAGGCCATCAAGCAGGCCGGCTACACCCCGGGCACGGACATCGCGCTCGCGCTCGACGTCGCCGCGTCCGAGTTCTACAAGGACGGCCAGTACGAGTTCGAGGGCAAGTCCCGCTCGGCCGCCGAGATGACCGACTACTACGCCGAGCTCGTCGAGGCGTACCCGCTCGTCTCCATCGAGGACCCGCTGTTCGAGGACGACTGGGACGGCTGGAAGACCATCACCGACCGCCTCGGCGCGAAGGTCCAGATCGTCGGTGACGACCTGTTCGTCACCAACCCGGAGCGTCTGGCCCGCGGTATCGAGGAGGGCTCCGCGAACGCCCTGCTCGTGAAGGTGAACCAGATCGGTTCGCTGACCGAGACCCTGGACGCCGTCGAGATGGCCCAGCGCAACGGCTTCAAGTGCATGATGTCCCACCGCTCCGGTGAGACCGAGGACGTCACCATCGCCGACCTCGCCGTCGCCGTGAACTGCGGTCAGATCAAGACCGGCGCCCCGGCCCGCTCGGACCGCGTCGCCAAGTACAACCAGCTGCTGCGCATCGAGGAGATCCTCGACGACGCCGCGGTGTACGCGGGCCGCTCCGCCTTCCCGCGCTTCAAGGGCTAATCACCCCCCTGAGGGGCTGGCCTCCGTACGTCCCCGCACTCGGTCCCGTACCGTGTGCGGGGACGTATTGCGTAGTGCGTACCTAGGGGAGGCGGACCAATGGCCGGGAACCGGGATCGGTTCTCCACCTTCTCCACCGCGACCAGGCTCAAGCAGCTCGGTGAGCGGACCGCCGCCCACGTCTACCGGTCGCAGTCGCGGCGTCAGGTCCGCCGCAGCCGGCTCACCGGCCGTGCCGCGCTCCTGGTGCTCGTCCTCTGTACGCTGGTCGTCGCCCTCGCGTATCCGATGCGTCAGTACGTGTCCCAGCGCTCGGAGATCGCGGAGCAGCAGCGGGCCGCCGCGACCGCGCGGGAGCGCCTGGAGCGGCTCCGCGACGAGAAGGCCCGCTGGCAGGACGACGCCTACGCGGAGCAGCAGGCGCGCAAGCACCTGCACTTCCTGCGCCCGGGGGAGATCGGCTACATCATGAGCGACCCCGGGGCCCAGCCCCCACAGCCGAACCGGACCGGCCAGGCCGGCTCCGACCGGCCCTGGTACTCCAACGTCTGGGACGGCGTCGACAAGGCCGACCGCCCCGGCGACTGACCCGTACCGCCGTACCGCAGCACCCATCCACGAGAACGAAGAGACTTCCTCCAGGCATGCAGACGCCCCCGCCCCAGACCGACCGGACCGAGCCGACCGACGCGGACATCGAGGCGTTCGAGCAGCAGCTCGGCCGCCCGCCGCGCGGACTGCGCGCCATCGCGCACCGCTGCCCCTGCGGGCAGCCGGACGTGGTGGAGACCGCCCCGCGGCTCCCCGACGGCACCCCCTTCCCGACGCTGTACTACCTGACGTGCCCGCGCGCGGCCTCCGCGATCGGCACGCTGGAGGCCAACGGCGTGATGAAGGAGATGCAGGCCCGGCTCGCCGAGGACAAGGAACTGGCCGCCGCCTACCAGGCCGCGCACGAGGACTACATCGAGCGGCGCGACGCCATCGAGGTGCTCCAGGGCTTCCCGAGCGCCGGCGGCATGCCGGACCGGGTCAAGTGCCTGCACGTGCTGGTCGGCCACTCCCTGGCCGCCGGCCCCGGGGTGAACCCGTTCGGCGACGAGGCCCTCGCCATGCTGCCCGAGTGGTGGGCCAAGGGCGCCTGCGTCGTGCCGTGCGGTGAGAAGAAGACGGACGACGGGGAGTCGCGGGCGTGACCCGGGTCGCCGCCGTCGACTGCGGCACGAACTCCATCCGGCTGCTCGTGGCGGACTGCGACCCGGCCACCGGCGAGCTGGTCGAGCTGGACCGCCGGATGACCGTCGTCCGGCTCGGCCAGGGCGTGGACCGGACCGGCCGCCTGGCCCCGGAGGCCCTGGAGCGCACCTTCGCCGCCTGCCGCGAGTACGCGGGGGTCATCAAGGAGTTCGGCGCGGAGCGCGTGCGCTTCGTGGCGACCTCCGCCTCCCGGGACGCCGAGAACCGGGCGGACTTCGTCCGGGGCGTCCTGGACATCCTGGGCGTCGAGCCCGAGGTGATCTCCGGTGACCAGGAGGCGGAGTTCTCCTTCACGGGTGCCACCAAGGAGCTCACGGCCCACGAGCACCTGGAGCGGCCGTTCCTGGTGGTGGACATCGGCGGTGGCTCCACCGAGTTCGTGGTCGGCGAGGAGCACGTCCGGGCGGCCCGTTCCGTGGACATCGGCTGCGTCCGGATGACCGAGCGGCACCTGGTGGTGGACGGGGTCGTCACGGACCCGCCGACCGCGGAGCAGGTCGCCGCGATCCGGGCGGACATCGAGGCGGCGCTGGACCTGGCCGCCGAGAGCGTCCCGCTGTCCGAGGCGCGCACCCTGGTGGGCCTGGCCGGCTCGGTGACCACGGTCGCCGGGATCGCGCTGGGGCTGCCGGAGTACCGCTCGTCGGCCATCCACCACTCCCGGATCTCCTACGAGCAGGTCCGCGGGATCAGTGAGCGGATGCTGACGCAGACGCACGCCGAGCGCGCGGCGATCCCGGTGATGCATCCGGGCCGGGTGGACGTGATCGGCGCGGGCGCGCTGGTGCTGTTGGCGATCATGGAACGTATCGGCGCTTCCGAGGTTGTCGTGTCGGAGCACGACATCCTCGATGGAATCGCTTGGTCCATCGCCTGAACGACCTTCGAAGCAGCCTGTGAGGGGCTCTCGGGGCGGTGATCCAAACAAAGTTCGTGAAGTTCTTCACAAGGAAAAAGGGTCTGTTGGGTCGGCGGAGGGGTCCTTGGGGCCCTTCCGGGGGCCCTCAGGCCCTTTTTCCGTCGCGTTCGTGCGATCCGCGGAGGCGACGGGTTCCGCGTCAGAGGTATGGACGAACCCCTGTGGTCCAGTCCGCTTTCGGCCTTGGAGGCCAGTTCAGGACGGGTGAACAACGACTCCGGACACCTCGTGGTTCCCGTCGCGCACCATGACCTCCGTCACGTGGGCGGCGGAGTGTAGCAGAGGGTCTCCCAGTCCTTGTGAAGGGGCTCACGAGCGACACCCCTTTGGGTGCTGGATACTCGTTCCATGAGCACCACGGAGCGTCCCAGGATCCTCGTTGTAGGAGGTGGGTACGTAGGCCTGTACGCAGCCAAGCGCATCATGAAGAAGATGCGCTACGGCGAGGCGACCGTCACGGTCGTCGACCCGCGCTCGTACATGACCTACCAGCCCTTCCTCCCTGAAGTGGCCGCAGGCAGCATCTCGCCTCGGCACGTCGTCGTCCCGCTGCGACGCGTGCTGCCCAAGGCAGAGGTCCTCACCGGCCGGGTCACCAGCATCGACCAGGACCGCAAGGTCGCCGTCGTCACGCCGCTCGTCGGCGAGGCGTACGAGCTGCCCTTCGACTACCTGGTGATCGCGCTCGGCGCCGTCTCCCGCACCTTCCCGATCCCCGGCCTCGCCGAACAGGGCATCGGTATGAAGGGCGTCGAAGAGGGCATCGGCCTGCGCAACCACGTCCTCGAGCAGCTCGACAAGGCCGAGTCCACGACGGACGAGAACGTCCGCCGCAAGGCCCTCACCTTCGTCTTCGTCGGCGGCGGCTTCGCCGGTGCGGAGACCATCGGCGAGGTCGAGGACATGGCCCGCGACGCCGCGAAGTACTACTCCACGATCAAGCGCGAGGACATGCGCTTCATCCTGGTCGACGCGGCCGACAAGATCCTTCCCGAGGTCGGGCCCAAGCTCGGCACCTGGGGCAAGGAGCACCTCGAGTCCCGCGGCATCGAGATCTACCTGAGCACCTCCATGGACTCCTGCGTGGACGGCCACGTGGTGCTGAAGAACGGCCTCGAGGTCGACTCCAACACCATCGTGTGGACCGCCGGCGTCAAGCCGAACCCGGTGCTGGCCCGCTACGGCCTGCCGCTGGGCCCGCGCGGCCACGTCGACGCCCAGCCGACCCTCCAGGTCACGGGCACGGACTACATCTGGACCGCCGGCGACAACGCCCAGGTTCCGGACATGGCCTCCCGCAAGGCCGGCGTCGAGAACGCCTGGTGCCCGCCGAACGCCCAGCACGCGCTGCGCCAGGCCAAGGTCCTCGGCGACAACGTCATCTCGGGCATGCGGGGCTTCCCGCAGGCCGAGTACTCGCACTCCAACAAGGGTGCGGTGGCGGGCCTCGGCCTCCACAAGGGCGTTGCGATGATCGTCATGGGCAAGACGAAGATCAAGCTCAAGGGCCGGCTCGCCTGGTACATGCACCGTGGCTACCACGGCATGGCCATGCCGACCTGGAACCGCAAGATCCGCGTCTTCGCCGACTGGACCCTCGCCATGTTCCTCAAGCGCGAGGTCGTCTCCCTCGGTGCGCTGGAGACCCCCCGCGAGGAGTTCTACGAGGCCGCCAAGCCGGCGCCGGCCCCAGCCGCCGCCGCTGCCCCGGCCGAGAAGGCCAAGGCCTCCTGACCGGTGTGACCGGCCGGACCTGAGCTCCACCGGGTCCAACGGCTTCACCTGTACGACCTGCACGACCCCGAAGGGGCCGCCCGCCATCCGTGGTGCGGGCGGCCTCTTCGGCGTACCCGGGGCCCGGGATGGGTAGACGGAGGGGTCGGAGCTTTTGTGGAGGTGCGCCATGACCGACGCCGCGCCGCGGCTCGCCGTTGTTGCCGAGACTCTGATGGGTGCCCCGCTGCCGGTGCGCGTGCGTGCCTGGGACGGCAGTGAGGCGGGTCCGCCCGACGGTCCCGTGCTCGTGATCCACGACCGCCGCGCCGTGCGGCGGATGCTCTGGAGGCCCGGCGAGCTGGGTCTGGCCCGCGCCTGGGTGGCGGGGGAGCTGACCGTCGAGGGCAGCCTGTTCGACCTGCTGGACCGGGTGGCGGGCCTGCTGTGGGAGCGGGAACGGGAACTGCCGCCCGTCGGCCCCGCCGTCTCCACGGCGCAGGGCGGGCCCGGACGGTTCGCGGCGCTCGGGGGCGCCGTGCGCCGCGCCGGTCTGCCCGCGCTCTCCCGGCTGCCGGGGGCGAAGTGGCGCGATCCCGCCCACCGGGCCGCCGCACGCGAGCTGATCGCCCTCGCCGGACCCCTCCCGCCGCCCGCGCCCCCCGCCGAGGAGGCGGCTTCCCGGCGGACCGGGCCGCGCCACAGCAAGGTCCGCGACCGCCGGGCCGTCAGCCACCACTACGACGTCGGCAACGACTTCTACGAGCGGGTGCTCGGCCCCTCGATGGTGTACTCCTGCGCCTACTGGAGCCCCGGCTCCACCCTGGAACAGGCCCAGCGCGACAAGCTGGACCTGGTCTGCCGCAAGCTCGCCCTGCGGCCCGGGGACCGGCTGCTCGACGTCGGCTGCGGCTGGGGGTCCATGGCGCTGCACGCCGCCCGCGAGTACGGCGTCCGGGTCACCGGCGTCACGCTCTCCCGGGAGCAGGCCGTGTACGCCCGTAAACGGGTCGCCGACGCGGGACTGACCGATGTGGTGGACATCCGGATCCAGGACTACCGGGACGTCAGCGACGGCCCGTACGAGGCCATTTCCTCCATCGGGATGGCCGAACACGTCGGGGCCGACCGCTACCGGGACTACGCCCGCACCCTGCACGCCCTGCTGCGCCCCGGCGGACGGCTGCTGAACCACCAGATCGCCCGCCGCCCGGAGCCCGACGAAGAGGCCTACCGGATCGACGAGTTCATCGACGCCTACGTCTTCCCCGACGGGGAGCTCTCCCCGCTCGGCTCCACGGTCGGCGAACTGGAGCGAGCCGGCTTCGAGGTCCGCGACGTGGAGGCGCTGCGCGAGCACTACGGGCTGACCCTGCGGGCCTGGGTGTCCCGCCTGGAGGAGCACTGGACCGAGGCGGTACGGCTGACCTCCCCGGGGCGGGCCCGGGTCTGGCAGCTCTACATGGCGGCCTGCGCGCTCGGCTTCGAGCGGGGCCGCCTCGGGGTCAACCAGGTGCTCGCGGTGCGGCCCACGGCGTCCGGGGACGCCCGGCTGCCCCTGCGGCTGCGTACGTGGGACGCGGAAGCAGAAACGGTCTAGCACTGCGACGGGAACGCGGAAGGGCCCCAGGCGACGCCTGGGGCCCTTCCGGTGTCCGTGTCGCCGCTACTCCGTCTTGATGGCGGTGAGCATGTTCAGGCGGGCGGCGCTGCGGGCCGGCCACATGGCGGCCAGGACACCGACCACGGCGGCCAGCAGGAGGAAGATGCCGATCCGGTCCCAGGGGAGGATCAGTTCGTAGTTCGGCATGGCCTTCGCCATCGTGGTACCGACCGCCCAGGCGAGGAAGACGCCGATGGCGACGCCCAGGGCCGCTCCGAAGAGCGAGATGACCACGGCCTCCAGGCGGATCATGTTCTTGACCCGGCCCCGGTCGAGACCGATCGCCCGCAGCATGCCGATCTCCTGGGTCCGCTCGAAGACGGACATCGCCAGGGTGTTGACCACGCCGAGCACCGAGATGATCAGCGCCATGCCGAGCAGGCCGTACATGACGTTCAGCATGGTGTTGATCATGCCGCCCATCTCGTTGCGCATGTCCTGCTGGGTGGCGACGTTGATGGCCGGGTTCTTGCCCAGCGCGTCGACGACCTTCTGCTGGCCGGCCTTGGACGCCCCGCCGTCGACGTTGACGTACACCTCGGAGACGGCGCTCTCCTCGCTGTGCTGGGTGAGGATCTTGTCGTCGAGGACGAACGGGGAGAGCAGGCCCTCCATGTCCTTGTAGACCGCGCCGACCTTGAGGGTGCCCTGCTGGCCGTCCTCGTACCGCACGTCGAGCGTGGAGCCGACGGTGAGGTTCTGCTTCGTGGCGGTCTTCTCGGCGACCAGGACCTCGCCCTTGCCGAGGGAGTCCACCGAGCCGCTGACGGTCTCGATGTTCAGCAGCTGGGCGATCGCGGCCGGGTTGACGCCGGAGGCGGACCGGAAGTCCTCGCCGACCATGAAGTAGCCGGCCGTCTGCGGGGAGACCGCCTTGATGCCGGGGGTCTTGGCCAGGGTCTCGGTCACCGACCTGTCGAGGTAGCCCATGCCGCCGGCCATGGAGACCTTGTAGTCGGCCTTGAGCTTCTCGGTGCTCATCCGGTCGACGACCTTGCCCACGGTGATGCCGAGCACCGACAGGGTGGTGACCAGGGTCAGGCCGATCGCCAGGGAGGCGGCGGTGACGGCGGTGCGGCGCGGGTTGCGGACGGCGTTCTGGGAGGCCAGCTTGCCGGGGATCCCGAACACCTTCTGCAGCAGCGGGCGGATGGCCCCGATGACCGGCCTGGACAGCAGCGGGAGCAGCACGATCATGCCGATGAGCATGAAGAACGCGCCCGCGCCGATGGTCATGCGGCCGTTGTCGCCGCCGGTGGACACCCCGAGCAGGACCAGGCCGATGCCGAGGACGCTGATGATCGAGCCGAGGACGTTGCGTACGACCAGCGACTTCGCGGTGGCCGGCAGGTGGGCGCTGCCCATGGCGGCGACCGGGGCGATCCGGCCGGTGCGCCAGGCGGGCAGCAGCGCCGCGACCGTCGTGACCAGGATGCCGATGACCAGGGCCGCGATGATCGTGCCCGGGGCGATCACGAGCTCGCCGCCCGGGAGCTTGGCGCCGAAGGAGCCGATCAGGGAGCGCATGGCGACGGCCAGGCCGACACCGCTGATCAGGCCGACGACGGCGGACAGGGCGCCGACGACCAGGGCCTCCGCGAGCACCGAGCGCATGACCTGACCGCGGTTGGCGCCGACGGCGCGCAGCAGGGCCAGCTCCTTGGTGCGCTGGGTGACCAGCATGGTGAAGGTGTTGTAGATCAGGAAGATGCCGACGAAGAGGGAGATGCCGGCGAAGACGAGCAGCATGGTGCCCATCTGGCCGAGGCCTTCCTCGATGTCCTTGGCCTGCTTCGCGGCGAGCTCGGCGCCCGTCTGCGCCTTGGTGTGCTTGCTGTCGACGAGCGGCTTGATGTCGGCGAGCAGCTTGTCGGCGGAGGTGCCGTCCTTGGCCGCGACCGACATCTCCAGGAAGTAGCCGGGCTTGAGGTAGAGCTCCTGGGCGACCTTGGTCTCGAAGAGCACCAGGCTGCCGCCGGCCTGGACGGCGCCGTCCTCGGTGGTGAAGACACCGGCGAGGGCGTACTCCTTGACCGGGCCGTTGGTGGCGACGCGCACCTTGTCGCCGACCTTGTACTTGCCCGCCTCCGCTGTCGCCTTGTCGAGCGCGACCTCGTCGGCCTTGGCCGGGCCGGCGCCCGCGATGAAGGCGTAGTGCGGGTCCTTGCCGTCCTTGACGGGCGTGTAGTTGGCGCCCTGGTTGGACCAGCCGGCGCCGATCAGCTTGCCGTTCTCGTCGCCCACACCGGCGAAGCCGGTCACGCGCCCGGAGACGGAGTCGACGCCCGGGAGCGCCCTGACCTTGTCGAGGGTGGCCTGGCCGATGCCGGGCTCGCCCTCCTTCTCGCCGTTCTCGTTGCGGCCCTGGCCGTACGAGGTGACGGAGACGGCCACGCCTTCGTAGCTCTTGGCGGACTGGCCGGAGAGGGACTTCTTGAGGGTGTCGGTGAAGACGAGGGTGCCGGAGACGAAGGCGACGCCGAGGGTGACGGCGAGCACCGTCATCAGCAGCCGGGCCTTGTGCGCGAGGACGTTGCGCAGGGCGGTACGGAACATGGGATGTGATTCCTGGGGCTGGAAGTCTGGAGGAGGGCTTCGGGAGTGGCCCGGATCAGCTGGTGCGGCCCTTGGCGTCGAAGGCCTTCATACGGTCCAGCACGCCGTCGGCGGTGGGGCTGAGCATCTCGTCGACGATCTCGCCGTCGGCGAGGAAGATGACGCGGTCCGCGTAGGACGCGGCGGCCGGGTCGTGGGTGACCATCACCACGGTCTGGCCGAGCTCGCGCACCGAGTTGCGCAGGAAGCCGAGGACCTCGGCGCCCGAGCGGGAGTCGAGGTTGCCGGTGGGCTCGTCGCCGAAGATGATCTCCGGGCGGGAGGCCAGGGCGCGGGCCACGGCCACGCGCTGCTGCTGGCCGCCCGAGAGCTGCGTGGGGCGGTGGGAGAGGCGCTCCGAGAGGCCGACCATGCTGATCACGGCGTCCAGCCACTGCTTGTCGGGCTTGCGGCCGGCGATGTCCATGGGGAGCGTGATGTTCTCCAGGGCCGTCAGGGTCGGCAGCAGGTTGAAGGCCTGGAAGATGAAGCCGATCTTGTCCCGGCGGAGCTGGGTGAGCTGCTTGTCCTTCAGGCTGCCGAGCTCGGTGTCGCCGATGCGGACCGAGCCCGCGGAGAAGGTGTCGAGGCCGGCGACGCAGTGCATCAGCGTGGACTTGCCGGAGCCCGAGGGGCCCATGATCGCGGTGAACTGTCCCTGCGCGAAGTCCACGGTGACCTTGTTCAGGGCGACCACCTGGGTCTCGCCCTGGCCGTACACCTTGGAGAGCTCGGTGGCGCGGGCGGCCACGGTCTGAGCGGTGTGCGGGGCGTAGTTCATGGTGGTCACGGGACGGCTCCTCGGGCTGTGGTGCGGGGACACTTCCATCCTCGCCGCGGGCATCCCCGTCGCGGATCAGCCGCCGTGCTTGTTTCCCGGCCCACTGGAGTCTGACGGCGGGCGGGTGCGTCTCCTCCTCTGGTATGACAGGAGCCTGATCGACGGGCCACGGCCCGGGGTGGCGGAGCGGGTGGCGCGGGGGATGGCGAGGGGATGGCGGGGGCCATCGAAATCCCGTCATTCCCGTACAGGTGGTGATCGACGTCCAGAACGGGCCGACCGTGCATTCTCGGGCCTGACGAACCCTCAAGCGCCAATAAAATCAGACAACATCGGAAAGTTCGCAGGTTGGCAGGGGGAGCGATCCGGATAGGCTCGGCTCAGCGTTCAAGGCTTTTTGACGGGGGCCGCCACGCCTTGCCCGGATGGTGGAATGCAGACACGGCGAGCTTAAACCTCGCTGGCCTTCGGGCCGTGCCGGTTCAAGTCCGGCTCCGGGCACTCCGCAGCTCCCGCGGGGCTCCCCCCTTTATCCCCTGCGCTTCGCCACGCCTTCTCCTAAGATCCTCCTCCAGCAGTAGGGTGCTTTCTTTGCGAGCGCATTACTCTTGATGCAAGGCCGCGCTCGGTGGCCACGGAGGAGTGAGATGAGGAGCAGTAACCCGGTCTTCTCGCGACGGGGGTTCAGCCGCGACAACGGCGGCTACGCGGGGTTTGACGCGCAGCCGCAGCAGGCCGGGACCAACCCGTACGCGACGAACCCGTACGCGACCGACCCGACCACGGGCATGCCGCAGGCCCCGGCCCGCGCCAATGTGATGACGATGGACGACGTCGTGAGCCGTACGGCCATGACGCTCGGCACGCTCATCGTGACGGCGACCCTTTCCTGGGTGCTGCTGCCGGTCGACCCGGACAGCCTCGGAATGTCGTACGGCATCGCCATCGGCGCGGCTCTCGTCGCGTTCGTCCTCGCGATGGTCCAGTCCTTCAAGAGCAAGCCCGTCCCGGCCCTGATCCTGGCGTACGCGGCGTTCGAGGGTGTCTTCCTCGGCGTCATCAGTGCGGCCGTCAGCACCTACCTCGGCCCCGGCGTCGTCATGCAGGCCGTGATGGGCACGATGTGCGTCTTCGCCGCCGTGCTCTTCGCCTACAAGATGCGCTGGATCCGCGTCACCCGCCGCTTCTACGGCTTCGTGATGGCGGCGACGCTCGGCTTCATCCTGCTGATGCTCGTGAACTCCCTGTTCGCGGTCTTCGGCGGCGGTGACGGCCTCGGCTTCCGCAGCGGCGGCCTCGGCCTGCTGTTCGGCGCCATCGGCGTCATCCTCGGCGCCTGCTTCCTCGCCCTCGACTTCAAGCAGGTCGAGGACGGCATCACCTACGGTGCCCCCCGCGAGGAGTCCTGGCTGGCGGCCTTCGCCCTCACCATGACCCTGGTGTGGATCTACGTCGAGATGCTGCGCATCTTCTCGATCCTCTCGGGCGACGACTAGCAGGACCCGCACGCCGACGACCGGCCTGCACACAGCATGGGGAAGGCCCCGCGAGCACACCGCTCGCGGGGCCTTCCCGCATTCAGGGAGTACACGGACGAGGGATAGGCGGTACGCGGATACGTGGGTCGGGGGAGAGGACTCAGCCGAACCGGCGTGCGGCTCTGCGCAGGTCGTACTCGTGGATGATCGCCTTGGCCTGGCCGTACGACAGCTCGTGCGCGCCGCGCAGCCAGCTGACCTTCTCCTCGAACCGGACGAGTGAGGGGCCGTCGTCCACGGTGCGGAGCCAGTCGGAGAGTTCACGACCGGTGGTCTGGGGGATTCTGTCGATCATGTTGCGGTGTGTCTGTTCGGAGAACTCTACGGACATGGGCGCCTCCGGAAGGTTTGCCGTGGCTGTTCTCTTCACGCCACCGTGCCGGAGAGTTCGCCCGTTGGCAATGGTGCCCGGACGGCGCGTAGGGTCGGCCGCGTGCTTGATACTTCGCCCCTGACCGCCGTCGTGGAACGTTTCGCCGACCGGCTGCGGGCCGCGCCGCAGAGCCGCCTGCAGCAGGGCGCCGCCGCCGCGGCGCTGGAGCTGGCCCGCGAACTCTCCGTACGGGCCCAGCGGATCGAGACGCCCGGGCAGGAGCCGAGGGAGGTGCCGGACGCCGGCATCTTCGTGGTCGGCGACCAGGTGGCGGTGACGGGCCGGGACCTCGCCGAGGCACTGCGGGCCGCGGCCACGGCCGGCGCCCCGGACAGCGCGAAGGCCCCGTCCGAGGTGCTGGACGAGGCCGTGCGGCTGGTGGAGCAGGCGGAAGTCAGAGCGATGCGATGACGCGGTCCGCGAGGATGTAGACGTTGCTGTCGGGGTCCTCGGCGTCGCCGCACGAGAAGGTCAGCGCGTAGGCGCCGGAGATCCCCGAACCGCCCAGCAGGACCGGCGCGGTGCCCGAGCGCAGGGCCTCGGCCAGGCGCTCCGCGGTCTCCCGGTGCCCCGGGGTCATGCACAGCGTCGTGCCGTCCGTGAAGACGTACACGTCGAGCGTGCCCAGCGGCCCCGGGCGGACGTCCGCGAGGGCCGTACGGGCCTCCGCGAGCTCCTCCAGGCGGTTCACGGTGCGCTCGTGGTCGGCACCGGGGTGCGAGGCCTGCACGGGTACGAAGTCGGGGTGCGAGGGGTGGCGCCGGCGCGCGGCGGCCAGCTCGGCCGAATCCTCGGGGTACCCGGGAAGCTCGTCGAGGATCTCCTCGCCGAGCACGGGCTCCAGGCCCACCAGGTCGGCCTGCCGGGGCAGGAAGACCGGGCTGTCCTCGCCGAGGCCGGGCAGGCCGCCCAGCAGCGAGGGAGCGTCGGCGGCGTCACGGGCCTCCTGCGCGGCCCAGAAGGCACGCGCCTCGGCCAGCTCGCGCTCGCGCTCCTCGGCGAGGGCTTCGGCCACGGCGGCTCGTATCTCCGCGGCGGGGGACTCCACGGCGCTGCGGGCGTGCGGGACGGTCGCACCGCGAGGGTGGACCGGCAGCGCCAGCTCAGTGCGCAGGGCGGTGACCTGCTTGCGCAGACCATGGACGGCGTGCAGCGCAGCAGCGCCCACGGCCGTGGCAGCGGCCGTGGTCAGCAGCAGGGCAAGAGACATGGCGCTCACTGACTAACTCCTGAGGTATTCGATCCCCCGACTTCCTACATCAGAGTGTCCCGACCTGGGAATGGCGTGCAGTGCATTACGTCACGAAATGGACAGGGCTTTGGTCACACCCGCACCCTCTGTACCGCCATTGACCTGCGTAAACATCTATCCCCCAGGAGATAGGTCACATCCTGGGGGAAATTTGGTCACAGGTCGGCTGCGACCGGGTTGGATCCGGCGTCAGTACGCCGCAAGGGATCCGGCCGGATCCCTTGCGGCGCCCGGGACGCGCTCTTGATCGACTCAGCTCGGGCGCTCGATCCGGTGGTCGCGCTGATCTTCGCCGCCGCTGCGGGCAGGTGCCGACCCTCGTGCCTCGGACGACCCCTACCCTCCGCTCCGGCTCAGCTCAGGCGCTCGATGACCATGGCCATGCCCTGGCCGCCGCCCACGCACATCGTCTCGAGGCCGAACTGCTTGTCGTGGAACTGCAGGCTGTTGATCAGGGTGCCGGTGATGCGCGCACCGGTCATCCCGAAGGGGTGACCGACGGCGATGGCTCCACCGTTGACGTTCAGCTTCTCGAGCGGGATCTCCAGGTCCCGGTACGACGGGATGACCTGGGCCGCGAAGGCCTCGTTGATCTCGAAGAGGTCGATGTCGCCGACCGTGAGGCCGGCCCGCTTCAGGGCCTGCTTCGACGCCTCGACCGGGCCCAGGCCCATGATCTCGGGGGAGAGGCCGGTGACACCGGTGGAGACGATCCGGGCCAGCGGGGTCAGGCCCAGCTCACGGGCCTTGGTGTCGCTCATGATGACCAGCGCCGCGGCGCCGTCGTTGAGCGGGCAGCAGTTGGCGGCCGTGACCAGGCCGTCGGGGCGGAAGACGGGCTTGAGGCCCTGCACGCCCTCCAGGGTCACGCCGGCGCGCGGGCCGTCGTCCGTGGAGACGACCGTGCCGTCCGGGGTGGTGACCGGGGTGATCTCGCGGGCCCAGAAGCCGTTCTTGATGGCCTCTTCCGCGAGGTTCTGCGAGCGGACGCCGAACTCGTCCATGTCCTGGCGGGTCACGCCCTTGATGCGGGCCAGGTTCTCGGCGGTCTGCCCCATCGAGATGTAGGCGTCCGGGACCAGGCCGTCCTCGCGCGGGTCCTGCCAGCCGGAGCCGGTCGACTCCGCGACGGCCGCCGTGCGGGCCTCGGCATCGGCGAAGAGCGGGTTGTGGGTGTCGGGCCAGGAGTCCGAGTTGCCCTTGGCGAACCGCGAGACCGTCTCGACGCCGGCCGAGATGAAGACGTCGCCCTCGCCCGCCTTGATGGCGTGCAGGGCCATCCGCGAGGTCTGCAGCGAGGAGGAGCAGTAGCGGGTGATGGTCGTGCCGGGCAGGAAGTCCATGCCCATCTGCACGGCCACGATGCGGGCCAGGTTGTTGCCCTGCTCGCCGCCGGGCAGGCCGCAGCCGAGCATCAGGTCGTCGATCTCGCGCGGGTCCAGCCCGGGGACCTTGGCCAGGGCGGCCTGGATGATCGTCGCGGTCAGGTCGTCCGGCCGCACGTCCTTGAGGGACCCCTTGAAGGCGCGCCCGATGGGGGAGCGGGCGGTGGAAACGATGACGGCTTCGGGCATCGGGACTCCAAGGGGTGTGTTGCGGCTCTGAGCGGGACCGCAAGCGAAGTTACCGCCCCGTACGGTCCAGGTCACCGGCCGGGGCGTGTGACACGGGCCGCACTCGCCCGCGGGGTCCGACCGTACGCGGGCGGGACGGCGACGCGCAGGGCACCCGGGCGGGCGTCCGGGCGGGGCCCGGGGCGGCGTCCTGCCGGCCCCGTGAGCCCGGCGCGGAGCGCCCGGCCGGGGTCTACGGCACCACGGGCTGGGCCGGGTCGGTGGCCGGCACCCGCCGCCGCCGGCGGTGCTTGAGCAGGACCCAGGGGCCGCGGACCGCCGTGACCTCCGTACCGGCCTCGCCCGCAGCGGCCGACGCGGCCTTCGCCACCGGCAGCATGTCCTCGTCCCGGGAGACGTCCAGCCGGTCCGACTCCGGCCACAGGCCCAGCGCCGCGCACAGGGTCGGCAGGACGGCCATGGCGGCGGTCGCGTACCCCTCCGCCGAGGGGTGGTAGGAGTCCGGGCCGAACATCTCGCGCGGGTTCGCTGCGAACTCGGGGCCCAGCAGGTCCCCCATGGAGACCGTACGGGCGCCCAGCGCGACCACTCCTATGGTCTGCGCGGCCGCCAGCTGGCGCGAGACCCGGCGCGCCAGCCAGCGCAACGGCTGGTACACCGGCTCGATCGTGCCGAGGTCCGGGCAGGTGCCCACGACGACCTCGGAGCCGGCCATGCGCAGCCTGCGCACGGCCGAGGTCAGCAGCCGCACCGACTGGGTCGGCGGCATCCGGCGCGTCACGTCGTTCGCGCCAATCATGATCACGCAGACGTCCGGGGGCGGCCAGGTGCCGTCGAGCAGCAGACCGACCTGCCGGTCGAGGTCGTCCGACATCGCTCCCGAGAGGGCCACGTTGCGCAGTTCCACCGGCCGCTCGGCCACCGCCGCCAGCCCGGAGGCCAGTAGGGCCGCCGGAGTCTGCCGGGCCCGGCGCACGCCCAGTCCCGCGGCCGTGGAATCACCCAGCATGCCCAGGCGCAGCGGGCCCGGGCTCTGCTCCGGCCCGCCGAACTCGCTCCCGTACAGCCCGTCGGCCCGTGGCGGGTCCGGCAGCCCGGAGCCCACCGCCCGCCTGGCGAACTGCATCTCGGCCACCACCAGCCCGACCGCGGCGGCCCCGACCAGTCCGAGGCCGCCTCCGCCGTACGCCGCCCCCGCCGCGATCCGGCGGGCTGTCCTCGCCCTGGACATCCTTCAGGCCACCTCCTCGGTCCTCATTGATCCCTACCTGCCCCGTACGTACGGTCGGCCAATCCCTTTCCGCATACTCTGGCCGGACCTCCCGGAGAACCCGCGGAGTCCCCTCCTTGGAGAACATGGTGCAATTCCACGACTCGATGATCAGCCTCGTCGGCAACACCCCGCTGGTGAAGCTCAACCGTGTGACCGAAGGCCTGCAGGCCACCGTCCTTGCGAAGGTCGAGTACTTCAATCCCGGTGGATCCGTGAAGGACCGGATCGCCGTACGGATGATCGAGGCCGCCGAGCAGAGCGGAGCCCTCAAGCCCGGCGGCACCATCGTGGAGCCGACCAGCGGCAACACGGGTGTAGGACTCGCCATCGTGGCCCAGCAGAAGGGCTACAAGTGCATCTTCGTCTGCCCTGACAAGGTGTCCATGGACAAGATCAACGTGATGCGCGCGTACGGCGCGGAGGTCGTGGTCTGCCCGACCGCCGTCGACCCCGAGCACCCGGACTCGTACTACAACGTGTCCGACCGCCTCGCGCGCGAGCCCGGCGCCTGGAAGCCCGACCAGTACAGCAACCCGAACAACCCCCGTTCGCACTACGAGACCACCGGCCCCGAGCTGTGGGACCAGACGGACGGGAAGATCACCCACTTCGTCGCGGGCGTCGGCACCGGCGGCACGATCTCCGGTACCGGCAACTACCTCAAGGAGGTCAGCGGCGGGAAGGTCAAGGTCATCGGCGCCGACCCCGAGGGCTCGGTGTACTCGGGCGGCTCCGGCCGGCCGTACCTGGTCGAGGGCGTCGGCGAGGACTTCTGGCCGACCGCCTACGACCCGAACGTGACCGACGAGATCATCGCGGTGTCCGACAAGGACTCCTTCCAGATGACCCGCCGCCTCGCCAAGGAGGAGGGCCTGCTCGTCGGCGGCTCCTGCGGCATGGCCGTCGTCGCCGCGCTCAAGGCCGCCGAGGGCCTCGGCCCGGACGACGTGGTCGTCGTCCTGCTGCCGGACAGCGGCCGCGGCTACCTCAGCAAGATCTTCAGCGACGAGTGGATGGCGGGACACGGCTTCCTGGAGGAGGCCGGCCCCGCCGCGCGCATCGGTGACGTGCTGAAGGACAAGGAGGGCGGCATCCCCTCCCTCGTCCACATGCACCCCGAGGAGACGGTCGGCGAGGCCATCGAGGTCCTGCGCGAGTACGGCGTCTCGCAGATGCCGATCGTCAAGCCGGGCGCCGGTCACCCGGACGTGATGGCCGCCGAGGTCATCGGCTCCGTGGTCGAGAAGGAGCTGCTGGCGGCGCTGTTCGCCCAGCGGGCCTCGCTGACCGACCCGCTGGAGAAGCACATGAGCTCCCCGCTGCCGCAGGTCGGCTCCGGCGAGCCGGTGTCCGAGCTGATGGCGGTGCTCGGCGAGGCGGACGCGGCGATCGTGCTGGTCGAGGGCAAGCCCACCGGTGTGGTGAGCCGTCAGGACCTGCTGGCCTTCCTGGCCAAGTCCGCGAAGTAGCCTGCGGCCCGCTCGGGGGAGGGGTGCGGGCCCACGGCCCGCCTCCTCACCCGGGCGCCCGGCCCGTGGCGTGGCCTTCGCGCAAACGGTACGGGCACGACACGTGACGGCAGCACCCGCTTAACACGCCTGGGGCACAGTGGTGGTTGTCGGCAGGGAAGTCCGGGAGACCGGAATCCGGCCGGCACCACGGAACGGCGTGTGCGTACCTCCGGAGCGGCTCCCGGACTGCGCCTGCGCCACGGACGCGGACGGCCCTGACCCGGCCGTGTCCTTCGCGGGGACCGCCGTCGTCCCGCCCCTCGGGCGACCGGGGGTGCGGCGGTCCCCGCGCGTTCCTTTTCCGCCCCGGCCCCGCCAGGGGCACCTCCCGGCGGCAGCCGGGGGATGAGGCGCGGGAGTTCGGAGCCCCCGCAGCGGCGCCGCACTGGCGTACTGCATCAGTCTCGGGGGTCCTGCGTACCGCGCCGGAGGCGATGGGCGTGGATGAAGTTCACGCCCACGATCCCCGCCCAGGCGACGATCAGCCCCGGCAGCCTGGCGTGCGCGGCAGCGATCGCCGACAGCGGGATCGCCAGCACCAGCGTGATGATCGCGAAGCCGAAACGTTCTCCGAAGTTCCCGTCCCCCGCCACGGCGGAGGGCGCGCGGCCGTCGCCGCGGGCCGCGGCCAGGCGTTCCTCGGCGAGCCGGCGCCGGACCTGGGTGTCGACCTTCTCGACGAACGAGTCCACCAGCGCGGCCTCGTACTCCGGCCCCAGCTCGCGCCGGGCGTCCACCGTCGCGTCGAATTCCTTCTTCAGCTCTTGGGCGTGGGCGTCCATGCCCTCACCGTAGGAACCCCCGGCGGGCCCCTGCACTGGGGCTATCCCCCGTATCCGCATCGCGGGCACGGCTTGCCCCGCTGCATAACCGCATGCAGAGTGCTCCGTGACTGAATATCTCACCGGGACGGAGGGGACGGGATGAGTGACAGCCCGGCCGCGCGGCTGCAGAAGCTGTTCGAGGGGCACCGGCTGACGCCGACCCAGCGGCGGATCGCGCACTGCATGGTGCGCGGGGCGGCGGAGGTGCCCTTCCTGTCGAGCGTCGAGCTCGCCGAACTGGCCGGGGTGAGCCAGCCCTCGGTCACCCGGTTCGCCGTGGCGCTCGGCTTCGACGGATATCCCGCGCTCCGCCGCCACCTGCGCGAAGTGGCCCCCGCCGAGCGGCCGGAGGCCGCGCACGACGACTCGTACAACGAGTACCAGCAGGCCGTCCTCGGCGAGATCGAGAACCTGCGGCAGCTGGCGGCCATGCTCGCCGACCCCGCGCCGGTCCAGGAGGCCGGTCGGCTGCTCGCCGCCTCCACCCCGCTGCTGGTGCTCGGGCTGCGGGCGGCTTCCTCCCAGGCGCGCGGGTTCGCGTACTTCGCCTCGAAGGTTCACCCGGACGTACGGCTCCTCGACGAGGGCGGCACGATGCTGGAGGACCGCATCGACGCGGCGCTCTACGAGGGCGCGACGGCGCTGCTGTGCTTCGCGCTGCCCCGCCACCCGCGGGAGGTCGTGGACACGCTGGAACGCTCGCGGAGGGCCGGCCTGACGGTGGTCACCGTCGCCGACTCGGCCTTCGCCCCGGTGGCGCGCCACTCGGACCTGCTGATTCCGGCGCAGGTCGGCACCGGGCTGGCCTTCGACACGGCGTGCGCGCCGATGCTGCTGGGCCGGGTGCTGCTGGAGTCGATGGCGGACGCGCTGCCGGACGCGCAGGCCCGGCTGGAGGCCTTCGACGCCCGTGCGGCGGCGCGGGGCCTGTTCGTGGAGTAGCCGCGCGGCCTCAGCGGTAGTCGAGTTCCGCCAGCTCGTTCGCCAGCCGGTCGTGCAGGGCCGGGATCCGCAGGAGGACCGGCAGCAGGGTGTTGCGTACGGTGCGCAGCGCGCGGTTGCGGGTGGTCGCGATCCGGGTCATCCGGTCGGTGAGGGCCACCACCCGCAGGGCGACCGGGCGGCGGCGGGCCCCGTAGCCGCCCGGGTCCCCGGTCGCGAGGGCGCGGCCGAGGGCGTGGCCGTCCTGGATGCCGGTGTTCATGCCCTGGCCGCCGGCCGGGCTGTGGACGTGGGCGGCGTCCCCGGCGAGCAGCAGCCGGCCGGCCCGGTAGCGGTCGGCGACCCGGTGGTGGATGCGGAACCGGGAGGACCAGACGAGCTCGCGGACCACGGCCTCACCGGGGACGCGCTCGTCCAGCAGGCGCTGGACGAAGGCGAGGTCCGGTTCGGCGGGGGCCTCCTCGACGGTGGTCACGATCCGGAAGTGGCCCCCGGGCAGCGGGGCGACCACGGTGAGCCCGGCCGCGCCGAAGGCGAGCGAGACCTCCCCGCGGCCCGGGGCCCAGTCCATGACGACGTCGGCGAGGACGAAGGACTCCCCGTAGGCGCTGCCGGTGAAGCCGATCCCGGCGGCCTCGCGGACCGCGCTGTGCATCCCGTCGGCGCCGACGGCGTGGGCCGCGCGCAGGGTTTCGCCGGTGGCGGTGGTGAGGGTGACCCCGTCCGCGTCCTGGGTGACGGCGGTGACCTCGTGGGGGCGGTGCACGTCGTGGCCGAGGGCGCGCAGGCGCTGCAGGAGCACCGCCTCGGTCTCGTACTGGGGAACCATGAGCGCGTACGGATGGGCCGTGCGCAGGCGGTCGAAGGTGATGCCGGCGAGCGGGCGGGCCCCGTCGCGGAGCTGGAACCGGGTGACCAGGAGCCCGCGGCCGATCAGCTCGGAGGAGAGGCCGCCCGACGGGTCGAGCTCGTCGAGGACCTCCAGGGTGCGGGCGTGCACGACGGCGGCGCGGGAGGTGTTCGCGCCCTCGGCCTGCCGGTCGAGGAGCACGAAGTCGACACCCGCCCCGGCCAGGGTCACGGCGACGGCGAGGCCGGTGGGCCCGGCGCCGACGATGGCCACGTCCGTACGGGTCGGGAGTGCGGCGGTGCTGGTCATGCGGGCCTCCTCCGGCGGGCCAACGCTTGTTGGCCAACGGTTGTTGACTCAAGAGTGCGCCCGCTTCGCTGGCATGTCAACGCCTGTTGGCCTACGGTTGTTGGCATGACGGCGCGACGCACTTCCGACACGACCAAGACGGCCATCCTGCGGGCGGCGCGGGAGCGCTTCGCCGCCCAGGGCTACGAGCGCACCACCATCCGGGCCGTCGCGGCGGACGCGGGGATCGACCCCTCGATGGTCATGCGGTACTTCGGCAGCAAGGAGCAGCTCTTCGACGCCGCCCTCACGGTGGACCTGCGCCTGCCCGACCTCGGCGCGGTGCCGGCCGAGGAGCTCCCCGCCGCCCTCGTGCGCCACTTCGTGGAGCGGTGGGAGGGTGATCCGGCCGACGACGCCCTGCTGGTGCTTCTGCGCTCGGCGGTGACGAACGAGCGGGCCGCGGCGCGGATGCGGGAGGTGTTCGCGGCCCAGGTCGCTCCGGCGCTGGCGGCCGCCGTCGGGTCGGAGCGGGCCGGGGCGGTGGCGGGGCTGGTCTCCGCGCAGCTGCTGGGCCTGGCCCTGAGCCGTTACCTGCTGCGACTGCCGGGCGTTGTCGCGCTGACGCCGGAGGGCGTGGTCCAAGGCCTGGCCCCGGCCCTGGCGGCCACCCTCTCCGGCTGAGGCCGTCGCCCGGAGTGCGCGCCGCTGTCGGAGGCGCCGCCCCCGAACCCCCGCGCCTCGGACGCCGGCGGGGCTGGAGCGGCGGAGGCCCAGGTTCTTACAGCAGCGCGTCCCGCAGGTCGCCGCCCGCTTCCGAGACGATCTCCGATACGTCCTGCGCCGGGCGGACCAGGCGGAAGCGGACCTCGCCCGCGTCCGTGACCGTGAAGCCGTGGACCGCCGGCCGGGGCAGGCTGTTGTAGCCGTAGTGGGCCGTGAAGAAGTACGCGCCGGTGTCGGGGACGCCGATCAGGTCGCCCGGGGCGAGCCGGGGCAGCTCGCGGGCGACGGCGAGCAGGTCCCCCGCGAAGCAGGCCGGGCCCGCGATGTCCTGGGCCACCGGATCTCCGGTCCTCGGGGCGCCCTTCGCGTCGTACGGCAGGATCCGCACCGGCCAGGCCGCCGGGGCGTACGCGGTGCGGGTCGCCACCTGCACCCCGGCGTGGGTGAGCGCGATCGGCCGGGAGCCGCTGGTCTTGGTGTACTCGACCCGGGCCAGCACCAGTCCGTGCTTGGCCAGCAGGGACCGGCCGAACTCCGTGACCAGGCCGTACGAGCCGTCGAAGAGGGCCGGGACCGCCTCGCGCAGGGCGGCGACGTACTGCGCGAACGTCGGGGTGGCCTCGTCGGAGGCGAAGTTCACCGGCAGGCCGCCGCCGATGTCGAGGGTGTCGATCCGGCGCCGCCCGGCGGCCGCGTTGATCTCCTCGGCCAGTGCGTGCAGCTCCCGTACGCCTTCGGCGATCAGGGCGAGCGGAACGCCCTGGGAGCCCGAGTGGATGTGCAGGCGGGTCAGCCACGGCCGGTCCAGGCAGGCCCGTACGAGCCACTCGCGCGCGCCGGGGTCGCGCAGCGCGAAGCCGAACTTCGAGGTCGTGGTCGCAGTGGACAGCGCGTCGATGGCCCCGGCGCCGGTCTGCGGGTTGATCCGCAGGCCGACCGGGGCCGCGGTGGACGCGGGCGCCCGGCCGACGAGCGCGTCGAGGCGCGCCAGCTCCTGCGGGTTGTCGGCGTTGAGGGCGATGCCCAGCTCCAGGGCCTCGCGCAGCTCGGCCACCGTCTTGGCGGGGGAGTCCAGGACGGTCCGGCCGGCCGGGACACCCGCCGCCCGGGCCAGTGCCAGCTCGCCGGGGCTGGCCACCTCGGAGCCGAGCCCGGCGTCGGCGAGCAGCCGCAGGACCGGGACGAGCGGGGCGGCCTTGACGGCGAAGGCGTGCAGGACGGGGGTGCCCGGGGGCAGCGCGGCGGCGAAGGCACCGGTCAGGGCCGCGGCCGAGGCCCGGATCCCGGCGGTGTCCAGCAGGCAGGTCAGCGGCTCCGCGGTGCCGGCCCCGCCCACGAGCCCCTGCTCGACGGCGGCGCGTACGGCCAGGTCCCGGCGCGCGGCGGCGCCCTCCGTGTCCATATCGGCCATCCCATCACCCGACGGGGCCGATCGCAGCTGTTGACTGAATCTATTCAGGGAGCGAGGATGTGAATAGATTGACCAACATCGGAGGAGGCACCGCCATGTCAGGACCCCGCCCCGTACGTGCCGCGCGAGGCACCGAGCTCAGCACCCTGGGATGGCAGCAGGAGGCCGCGCTGCGGATGCTCCAGAACAACCTCGACCCCGAGGTCGCCGAGCACCCCGACAAGCTCGTCGTCTACGGCGGCACCGGCAAGGCCGCCCGCGACTGGCGCTCGTACGACGCGATGGTCCGCACCCTGCAGACCCTCAAGCAGGACGAGACGATGCTGGTCCAGTCCGGCCGCCCGGTCGGCGTGATGCAGACGCACGAGTGGGCCCCGCGCGTCCTGCTCGCCAACTCCAACCTGGTCGGCGACTGGGCCAACTGGGAGGAGTTCCGCCGTCTGGAGCACCTGGGCCTGACCATGTACGGCCAGATGACCGCCGGGTCCTGGATCTACATCGGCACCCAGGGCATCCTCCAGGGCACCTACGAGACCTTCGCCGCCGTCGCCGCGAAGAAGTTCAACGGGACCCTCGCCGGCACCATCACCCTCACCGCCGGCCTCGGCGGCATGGGCGGCGCCCAGCCGCTGGCCGTGACGATGAACGACGGCGTCGCGATCTGCATCGACGTCGACCCGCGCGCCATCGACCGCCGCATCGAGCACCGCTACCTGGACGTCAAGGCCGACAACCTGCGCCACGCCCTCCAGCTGGCCGTCGAGGCCCGCGACGCCCGCAAGCCGCTCTCCATCGGCCTCCTCGGCAACGCCGCCGAGCTGCTCCCGCAGATGCTCGCCGAGGGCGCCCCGATCGACATCGTGACCGACCAGACCTCGGCCCACGACCCGCTCGCGTACCTGCCCGTCGGCGTCGACTTCGACGACATGGCCGCCTACGCCGCCAAGGACCCGGCCGGCTTCACCACCCGCGCCCGCGAGTCGATGGCCAAGCACGTCGAGGCCATGGTCGGCTTCATGGACGCCGGCGCCGAGGTCTTCGACTACGGCAACTCCATCCGCGGCGAGGCCCAGCTGGCCGGCTACGACCGCGCCTTCGCCTTCCCCGGCTTCGTCCCCGCCTACATCCGCCCGCTGTTCTGCGAGGGCAAGGGCCCCTTCCGCTGGGCGGCGCTGTCCGGCGAGGCCTCGGACATCCACAAGACCGACAAGGCCATGCTGGAGCTCTTCCCCGAGAACGAGTCCCTGCACCGCTGGATCAAGATGGCCGGCGAGCGCGTCCACTTCCAGGGCCTGCCCGCGCGCATCTGCTGGCTCGGCTACGGCGAGCGCGACAAGGCCGGCGAGCGCTTCAACGAGATGGTGGCCGACGGCACCCTCGCCGCGCCCCTGGTGATCGGCCGCGACCACCTCGACTGCGGCTCGGTGGCCTCCCCGTACCGCGAGACCGAGGCCATGCTCGACGGCTCCGACGCGATCGCCGACTGGCCGCTGCTCAACGCCATGGTCAACGTGGCCTCCGGCGCCTCCTGGGTCTCCATCCACCACGGCGGCGGCGTCGGCATGGGCCGCTCCATCCACGCGGGCCAGGTCACCGTCGCCGACGGCACCCCGCTCGCCGGCGAGAAGATCCGCCGCGTGCTCACCAACGACCCGGGCATGGGTGTCATCCGCCACGTCGACGCCGGCTACGACATCGCCGAGTCGGTCGCCGACGAGCGCGGCGTCCGCGTCCCCATGCGTGAGGGCGACGACGCGTGACCTTCCACGAGATGTGGGCGGAGCTCGCGCCCATCGGCCGCGACGCCGGCACCGGCGGATACCGCCGGTATGCCTGGAGCGGGGCCGACGCCGACTGCCGGACCTGGTTCCAGGAGCAGGCCGAGGCGCGCGGGCTGACGTACGAGACCGACCGCAACGGCAACCAGTGGGCCTGGCTCGGCGACCCCCTCGCGGGGGACGCCGTGGTCACCGGCTCGCACCTGGACTCCGTCCCCGACGGTGGGGCCTTCGACGGCCCCCTCGGGGTGGTCTCCTCCTTCGCGGCCCTGGACGAACTCCGCAGGAGGGGCGCGGAGTTCTCCAGGCCGCTGGCCATCACCAACTTCGGTGACGAGGAAGGTGCCCGCTTCGGGCTCGCCTGCGTCGGCTCCCGGCTCGCCGCCGGACAGCTGACCAAGGAGAAGGCGTACGAGCTGCGCGACGCCGAGGGCATCTCCCTGCCCCAGGCCATGGAGGCCGCCGGCTACGACCCCGAGGCCATCGGGGCCGACCCCGAACGCCTGGGCCGCATCGGAGCCTTCGTCGAGCTGCACGTGGAACAGGGCCGCGCCCTGGACCTGTCCGGGGACCGGGTCGGCATCGCCTCCGCGATCTGGCCGCACGGCCGCTGGCGGTTCGACTTCCGCGGCGAGGCCAACCACGCCGGCACCACCCGGCTGGTCGACCGCCGCGACCCGATGCTCACCTACGCGGCGACCGTGCTGGCCGCCCGTACGGAAGCGGCCCTCGCCGGGGCCGTCGCCACCTTCGGCAAGATCTCGGTCGAGCCCAACGGGGTCAACGCCATCCCCTCGCTCGTGCGCGGCTGGCTCGACTCCCGGGCCGCCGACCAAGCCACCCTCGACACGGTCGTCACCGCCATCGAGAAGGCCGCCCGCGAGCGCGCGGACCAGGACGGCATCGACCTCGGCATCGTCCGGGAGTCCTTCACCCCGGTCGTCGAGTTCGAGCACGCCCTGCGCGACGAGATGAACCGGATCCTGGGCGGTTCGGTCCCCGTTCTCGGGACCGGAGCGGGACACGACGCCGGAATCCTCTCCGCCGCCGTCCCGACCGCCATGCTGTTCGTACGGAACCCGACCGGCGTCTCCCACTCCCCGCGGGAGTTCGCCGCCGAGGACGACTGCGTGGCAGGCGTCCTCGCCCTCGCCGACGTACTGGAAGGCCTGGCATGTCGTTGACGACGTACTGGCTGGAGCACGCCTGGCTCGGCACCCACGTCGAGCCGGGCGTGGCCCTCGAGATCACCGAGGACGGGCGGATCGGCGCCCTGCGCACCGGGGTGGAGACCCCGCCGCCGGGCGCCGAGGTGCTGCGGGGCCTGACGATCCCGGGGCTGGCCAACGCGCACAGCCACGCCTTCCACCGGGCCCTCCGGGGCACCGTCCAGGTCGGCTCGGGCACCTTCTGGACCTGGCGCGACCTCATGTACAAGGTCGCCCAGAACCTCACCCCCGACAGCTACTTCGCGCTCGCCCGCGCCGTCTACGCCGAGATGGCGCTGGCCGGCATCACCAACGTCGGCGAGTTCCACTACGTCCACCACGCCCCGGGCGGGACCGCCTACGCCGACCCGAACGCCATGGGCGAGGCCCTGATCGAGGCCGCCGCCGCGGCCGGCATCCGGATCACCCTCCTGGACACCGCGTACCTGTCCTCCGGCTTCGGAGAAGCCCCCAACGCCCACCAGCTGCGCTTCTCCGACGGCACAGCCGAGGCCTGGGCCGAGCGCGCGAGCGCGCTCAAGCCCCGCGAGCACGCCCTGATCGGCGCCGCCATCCACTCGGTGCGCGCCGTACCCGCCGCCGAACTGGCCACCGTCGCCCGCTGGGCCGAGGAGCGCCGGGCGCCCCTGCACGTCCACCTCTCGGAGCAGACCGCCGAGAACGACGCCTGCCTGGCCGCCCACGGCCGCACCCCGACCCAGCTGCTGGCCGATCACGGCGTGCTCGGCCCGCGCACCACCGGCGTCCACAACACGCACCTCACGGATGTGGACATCGCCCTCCTCGGCGGGACCACCACCGGCACCTGCATGTGCCCCACCACCGAACGCGACCTCGCGGACGGCATCGGCCCGGCGACCCGCCTCCAGCACGCGGGCAGCCCGCTGTCGCTGGGCAGCGACAGCCACGCCGTGATCGACCTGCTCGAAGAGGCCCGTGCGATGGAGCTCAACGAGCGCCTGCGCAGCCGCACCCGGGGCCACTGGACGGCGAACGCGCTCCTCACCGCCGCCACTGCCGACGGCCATGCGGCGCTGGGCCTGGCCGACGCGGGCCGCCTGGAGGCGGGCGCGCTCGCGGACTTCACCACGATCGCGCTGGACTCCGTACGCACGGCGGGCCCCCTGCCGCGGCTGGGCGCCGAGACGACGGTCTTCGCGGCCTCCGCGTCGGACGTCCGCCACACGGTGGTCGGCGGCCGCCACATCGTCCGCGACGGCCACCACACCCTGGTCGGGGACGTCCCGACCGCCCTTGCCGAATCGATCGCAGCCCTGCGCTCCTGACCGAGCCGCCTGCGGCGGGCCCTTCCCCCACCCCGCCCCTTCCCGAAACCGGGCTCTGCCCGGACCCGGTCCTCAAACGCCGGACGGGCTGAAATCAGCCCCGCCGGCGTTTGAGGCGCGGGGTCTGGGGCGGAGCCCCAGGAAACGGCGAAAGGGCGGGGTGGGGGAACGAACCCTCTGAGAGGAACCCCCATGACCACCACCGCCATCACCAACATCGGCAGCCTCGTCACCAACGACCCGTCCGTCGGCGACGGCTCGCCCCTCGGCCTCCTCCAGGACGCGACGGTCCTCATCGAGGCCGACAAGATCGCCTGGGTCGGCCCCGCCGCCAAGGCGCCCGCTGCCGACGAGGTCTTCGACGCGGCCGGCCGGGCCGTCATCCCCGGCTTCGTCGACTCCCACTCCCACCTCGTGTTCGCCGGCGACCGCACGCAGGAGTTCAACGCCCGGATGTCGGGCCGCGCCTACTCCGCCGGCGGCATCCGCACCACCGTCGCCGCCACCCGCGCCGCCACCGACGCGGAGCTGGAGGCCAACCTGGTGCGCCACCTCGACGAGGCCCGCCGCCAGGGCACCACCACCTTCGAGACCAAGTCCGGCTACGGCCTCACCGTCGCCGACGAGGCCCGCGCCCTGCGGATCGCCGCCGCGCACACCGAGGAGGTCACCTACCTCGGCGCGCACATCGTCTCCCCCGACTTCGCCGAGGACCCGGCCGGCTACGTCGACCTCGTCACCGGCGAGATGCTGGCGGCCTGCGCCCCGTACGCCCGCTGGGTGGACGTCTTCTGCGAGAAGGGCGCCTTCGACGGCGACCAGGCCCGCGCGATCCTCACCGCCGGCGCCGCCGCCGGACTGATCCCGCGCGTCCACGCCAACCAGCTCTCGTACGGGCCCGGCGTGCAGCTCGCCGTCGAGCTGGAGGCGGCCTCGGCCGACCACTGCACCCACCTCACCGACGCCGACGTCGACGCGCTCGCCCAGGCCGCCGGCACCACCGTCGCCACCCTGCTGCCCGGCGCCGAGTTCTCCACCCGCGCCCAGTGGCCCGACGCCCGCCGCCTGATCGACGCGGGCGCCACCGTCGCCCTGTCCACGGACTGCAACCCGGGCTCCTCCTACACCAGCTCCATGCCGTTCTGCATCGCCCTCGCCGTCCGCGACATGCGGATGACCCCCGACGAGGCCCTCTGGTCGGCCACCGCCGGCGGCGCCCGCGCCCTGCGCCGCGACGACATCGGCCTCCTGGCGCCGGGAGCCCGCGCGGACCTGGCCCTCCTGGACGCCCCGAGCCACGTCCACCTCGCCTACCGGCCGGGCGTTCCGCTCGTTTCCGCCGTCTGGCAGCGGGGCCGCCGCGCCTGCTGACGAACAGTCAATCCCGGGTTGTCCTTTGTCTTCCCTCCGTAAGACCCCGGGCGTACCTTGAGCCACCGATCTGATGTCCCGTCAGTTATCTGTGGCCCGAGGGGAAGACGAAGGTGTCCGACCGCAAACGTTCCACCGCGCTCGCGCTGGCCTCCGCGCTGGCCGGTTCGGCGGTGCTGTTCACCGCCCCCGCGGCCCATGCCGCCGTCGTCGACGTGGCCTACGACTGCAAGACCCCGATCGGGGACAAGTCGGCCGTGTCGCCCATCGACATCAAGGCCGTCAAGGAGGGGAACGGCTACAAGCTGACGGTGTCCTTCCAGAAGGGCGTCTCCTCCAGCCCCATCGAGCTGGGCAAGGGCGCGATGAGCCCCAGCGCCGTCGTCCTCGTCGGCGGCGCCGAGAAGGCGTCCGTACCGGTCTCGGGCCCGCCCAACCCCGAGGCCATCCCCCCGGACACCCCCATCAAGATCACCGATCTCTCGGGCACCTACACGCCCAGGAAGAGCGGCAAGGTCACCTTCACCGCCGGCGTGCTCACCATCAAGGCGATGGGCACCACCACGACCTGCACCCCCGGCAACAGTCCGGGACCGTCACTGGAACTGGACGTCACGGCGCCCGGCGGGGGCGGCGCGCAGCCCGGCGGCGACACCACCGGGAACAGCGCCGGGAACAGCACCGGCGACACCCTCCCGCAGACCGGGCCCACCGACTCCGCCCTCGCCCTCGGCACCCTGGGCGGCACCGTGCTGCTCACCGGCGCGGCGGGCGTGCTCTGGCTGACCCGGCGCGGCCAGCGGGCCCGGTCCTGAACGGAGCACCCCGGTCATGCACGTGCTCCACACCCTGAGGCGCGCCGGTGCCGTGCTCCTGCTCGCCGCCGCAGTGCTGTCCGCGGGCCCCGCCCACCCCGCGGCCGCCGACGAGCCGGGCTGGACCGCCCGGCCCGCCGCCGGAACGGCCGGCAGCCCCCCGCCCTCCGGCGCCCGCCCGTACTTCTACCTGGCGGGCGCCCCGGGCACCGTGCTGGAGGACCGGCTCGCCCTGGCCAACACCACCGACCAGGAGCGGACCATCACCCTGCGCGGAGCCGACGCCTACAACGCGGCCGACGGCGCCCTCGCGGTCCGCCCGGCGACCGGCGCCGGCCCCGGGGCCAGCGGCGGCACCGGCGCCCCGGCGACCGGCGGGGCCGGTTCCTGGATCAGCTTCGGGGCCTCCACCACCGTGAAGGTCCCGCCCCGCACCCGCGCCGTGGTCCCCTTCACGCTCACCGTGCCGCCCGCGTCCCCGCCCGGCGACCACCCCGCCGCCGTGATCGCCACCGAGGGCGGCCACGAGGTCGGCGTACGGGTCCACCTGCGGGTCGGCGGCCCGACCCTGGCCGCCCTCACGGTCGAGGACGTAGCCGTACGCGGCCGGGGTCCGGCCACGGTCATCGCCTACACCCTCGTCAACCGCGGCAACGTGGCCCTCGTCCCCGAGCTCAGGATCCGCGCCGAAGCCCTCTTCGGCGATGTGCCCGACGCGCCGCGGGGCCGAACCGTGCCCGTGGAACTGCTCCCCGGCCAGCGGGTGGAGCTCACCGAGCCCTGGCCCGGCGCCCCGGCCCTCGACCGGGTCGGCATCACCCTCACCGTGACCGCCCCCGGCGGCGCCCGTGCGGTGGCCACCGCATCGCGCTGGTTCGTCCCCGGGATCCCGGCCGGCCCGGCCGGGGCCGGGGTGCTCGGCCTCGGCGTGACCACCGCGGCCGCGCTGTACCTCGTACGAGGCCGCAGGCCCGGCCCGGGCCCGGCGCCGCACGCGCCGCCCGCGGCCGGACCGACGACCCCTGCACCGCACCACGAACTGACGGGAGCCGCCAGGTGAGAAGAGTCGGAGCCCTGCTGGCCGCAGGGCTGGCGGTGTGCGTCCTGGCCCTGTTCCCCGCGGGCCCGGCCGCCTCCGCCGAGGGCAAGCCCGCCGTGGCGCTCTCGCTCCAGGAGGCCGCCAAGGGCACCGGGATCACCGTCACCGGCACCGGCTGGCCCGCGAAAACGCTGGTGATGCTGCTCGTCTGCGGACAGAACATGATCGGCGGCACCAACAGCTGCGCCAACGCCGACGGCGCCGCCGTCTCGGTCGCCGCCGACGGCCGCTTCACCGCCCAGCTGCCCGTGGTGGCACCGCCCAAGCCCTGCCCCTGCATCGTCAACGTCACCTCCGTCAACGGCGACCAGTCCACCGTCGCGACCCCCCTGAAGATCACCGACCACCCGGTCGCCGAGCTGCCCGCCGAATCCGGCACGGCCCGCCTCGCGATGCTCACCGGGGTCCGGCTGGAGGGCGAGGACGGGGTGCTGACCTGGTTCGGCGCCCCGCCCGCCCGGAAGTTCAAGGTCACCGTCGGCAACCTCGGTCCGGTCCCCGTCAAGGACCCGGTCTTCCAGCTCGGCACCGCGCACGGGGTGTTCGCCCCGCTGTGGGAGGAGGCCCGCTGGAAGGGCACCATCCCGCCCGGCGGCAAGGCGGAGATCGCCCTCGACGTGAGCCTCGCCGCGGGGGCCCACGGCGACTACACGATCTCCCTCAAGTACGGCGAGACCGTGGTGGCCACCCAGCCCTGGGGCGTCGACCGCCCGTACGGGGTGCTGCTCTTCTGGGGCCTGCTCCTGCTGGTGATCCCGGCCGCGGTCTTCCGTACCGGCATGGCCGTCGTCGACCGCGTCCGGCCGCGCGCCACGGCCGCCGTCGGCCGCCACCGGGGCGTACGGCTCCCCGACGCGGCCTCCGCGGTGACGGCCCGGCTGCCGAGGATCCCGGCCCGGCGGCCGCCCGGGCCGGCCGCGGGCTCCGACGGCCCGGAGCAGTCCCCCCAGACCACCACGGCGGTCCTGCCGTGGTTCACCCCGGACAGCGCGCCGGGCACAGCACCACAGGCGTCCGCACCGTCTGAGAACCGTTCGACGACGAAGGGACATTCGTGAAGACCCAACGGAGGGTGAGCGCGGCCGTGATCGCGCTGCTGCTCGGCGGCGCCGGTATCGCCCTGGGGGCTGCTCCCGCCCAGGCCGCGGAGACCAAGTTCAACGTCAAGTGCGTGCCCCCGGCCGGGGGCGGCAGCCCGGTGGAGGGGGAGACCACCGCCAAGGTCACCGCTCCGGCGTCGGCGAAGGTCGGCGACGAGGTCGACGTGTCCTGGGAGACGGTGAAGCCGGCCTCGAACAACACCGACCTGATGGACATCCCGCAGGACGCGGTCCAGCCCACCGGCTGGATCACCGTGGGCGGCGGGGGCGGTGAGCTGAAGGTCGTCGGGGAGAAGAAGAACCCGCCGATCCCGAAGAAGGCGCCCATGCAGATGTCCGTGATGAAGGGCAAGCTGAAGCTCACCAAGGCCGGGAAGATCACGCTGACCCCCGGCAAGTACGACGTGGCCGTCACCTTCTCCTTCGGCACGTTCGTCACCAAGTGCGCGCCGACCGGCACGGTGGGCGTCGGGGCCACCATCGACGTGTCGGCCGGCTCCACGGGCGGTACGACGACCGGCGGTACGACCACGGGCGGTACGACGACCGGCGGTACGACCACGGGCGGCTCGACCACGACCGGGGGCTCCACGACCACCACCGGCGGCTCGGCCTCCGGCGGCGGAGGCGGCCAGACCGACTTCCCGGGCAAGGCCGTCGAGGTGGCCTTCGACTGCGGGCCCGTCGTCCCGGGGGGCATCAAGACCCCGGTGACGATCAACGCGAAGAAGAACGGCGGCAGCTACGACCTGACGGTCAAGACGGCCAAGGGTGCGATGGCGGCGCCCATGGCCCTGCCCGCGGGAGCCCTCAAGCCCTCGATGGACGTGAAGCTCGGCGGCGCGGACAGCGGCACGGTCAAGGTCTCCGGCCCGGCCAACGCGGAGCCGATCCCGGACAAGGCCCCGGTCAGCCTCAGCGACATGACCGGCACCTACAAGCCCGGGAAGAGCGGCAAGGTGACGCTGAGCCCGGACCAGCTGACCATCGACGTCACGATGGCCCCCGGATCCACCCCGATCAACGTCCCCTGCAAGGCGACGAGCAGCGGCGTCTCGCTGGAACTGGACACCACCGCCCAGCCGGGCGGCTCCGGCTCCTCCTCGTCCGCCAGCGGCAGCACCACCTCGGGCGGCGGCCTCGCCGACACCGGAGCGGAGGACGAGGGCGGCATCAAGGCGCTGGCCCTGGTCGCCGGCACGGTGATCCTGCTCGGCGGGGCGGTGTTCACCTTCACCCCGTGGCGCCGCCTGCGCGGCACCCGCTGACCCGGTAGCACCCGCGTACGACGAACGGCCCGGCACACCTTCCGGTGTGCCGGGCCGTTCCGTGGGACGGGGAGCCGACGGGTCAGCCCATGCCGTCCATCAGCTGGTTGACCTTCTTGCGGTACATGAAGATCGCGAGGCCGGCGAGCACGGCGGCGAACGCCTGGAAGAGGATGACCCCGACGCCGTTCAGCTGCACGTCGGCCAGACCCATCAGACCGGTGATGCAGTCACCGGCGGTGACGGCCAGGAACCAGACGCCCATCATCTGGGAGCCGTACTTCTGCGGCGCCATCTTCGTGGTGACCGACAGGCCGACCGGCGACAGGCACAGCTCGGCGAGGGTGTGCATCAGGAAGATGAGCACCAGCCACCACATGGTGACCTTGGTGTCGTTGCCGGCGGTCTGGTTCAGCGGCAGCGCGAAGACGAAGAACGAGGCGCCGACGATGATCAGGGCCACCGAGAACTTCACGATGGTGCTGGGCTCGCGGTTGCGGCGGGCCAGGGCCACCCACGCGGCGGCGAAGACCGGGGCCAGGGCCACCACGAAGAGCGGGTTCAGCGACTGGAAGATGGTGGTCGGGACTTCCCAGCCGAACAGGCTGCGCTCGGAGTTCTTGTCACCGAAGAGCGAGAGCGTCGAACCGCCCTGGTCGTAGATCATCCAGAAGACGGCGGCGGCCACGAAGAACCAGATGTAGGCGCTCATCCGGGTCTGCTCGACGGTGGACAGGTCCTTGTCCCGCTTGATGCGGACGAGGACGGCGACCGGGATGAGCAGACCGGCGATGGTGATCGGGTACAGCGCCCACTTGATGGTGAACATGTCCGCCGCGACCACGGCGCCGTAGAAGACGGCGATGACGGCCAGTACGGCGAGGGCCTTGACGATCACGGCCTTGCGCTCGGGCGCGGACAGCGGGTTCGGGACGATGCTGCTCTGCGGGCTCAGGGTGCGGCCGGCGAGCAGGTAGACCACGAGGCCGATACCCATGCCGACGGCGGCGAGCGCGAAGCCGAGGTGCCAGTTCACGAGCTCGCCGACCATGCCGATGCCGATCGGCGCGAGGAGGGCACCCACGTTGATGCCGATGTAGAAGATCGTGAAGCCGCTGTCACGGCGCGGGTCGTCCACGCCGCGGTACAGGTGGCCGACCATCGTGGAGATGTTGGCCTTCAGCAGGCCGGAGCCGACCGCGACCAGCAGCAGACCGATGAAGAACGACATCTGGCCGGGCATGGCGAGCGCCACGTGGCCCGCCATGATCACGACACCGGCGATGGTGACCGTCTTGCGGGCACCCCAGACGCGGTCTCCGAACCAGCCGCCGGGCATGGCCATGAGGTAGACCATGGCCACGTAGACGGAGTAGATCGCCGTGGCCGTCGCGGCGGTGAAGCCGAGGCCACCACCCTGGCTGCCGGTCGCGGCGTCGACACCGCCGGAGACCAGGTACAGAACGAGAAGCGCACGCATGCCGTAGTAGGAGAAGCGCTCCCACATCTCGGTCATGAACAGCGTGGCCAGGCCGATCGGGTGGCCGAGGACGGTCTTCTCGTGAGCGGGGCTCGGTGAGGCCGTCGTCAGGCTGGAAGCCATGGTCGATCCTTGCTTGCTCGGGACGCTTCGGCTTCGTGAGCTCATCCGCGCCCGGTGGGGGGTGGCCGGCACCGGCGGACGGATCTCCCACCCCACGCCTCGGGGCCCGCCCCACGGGGGTGGGGGCGGCAGGACATCCGTCACCGGGATCCACGCCCTCCCGCGCATCATCACGCGGAGGGCCCGGCCAACAGGTCATTCACTGTCGTCAAGGCCGGCCGGGGCGGTCCTTGATAAGACCGTCCGTCCGGTTCAGGACAGAAAGAGAGACCTTTGCACTGCTTTTCGGCACAAAGGTCCCTGAGGTATTGCATCAGGCGTCTCGCCACCATACGACACGACACTGCGGCATTTGAAAGGACTTGAGAGATGGATCACAAGGCGCGCCGGGAACCGTTCGACCATATTCGAAGGCGGTCAGTGCTTCATAAGCCCAGATAGGAAGGGGTCTTCCAGTGGGCCCCTGGTTTCAGCCGCCGCGGACTACCATCACCCACATGACGCGTGTACTGCTCGCCGAGGACGACGCATCCATCTCGGAACCCCTGGCCCGCGCCCTGCGCCGGGAGGGGTACGAGGTAGAGGTGCGGGAGGACGGCCCCACCGCGCTGGACGCGGGACTGCAGGGCGGCGTCGACCTCGTCGTCCTCGACCTGGGCCTGCCGGGCATGGACGGCCTGGAGGTCGCCCGCCGGCTGCGCGCCGAGGGCCACGGCTTCCCGATCCTGGTCCTCACCGCCCGGGCGGACGAGGTCGACACGGTCGTCGGCCTGGACGCCGGCGCCGACGACTACGTGACCAAGCCCTTCCGCCTGGCCGAGCTGCTCGCCCGGGTCCGGGCCCTGCTCCGGCGCGGTGCCAACGAGGCCGCCCAGCCCCCCGCCACCCACGGCGTGCGGATCGACGTCGAGTCGCACCGTGCCTGGATGGGCGAGGAGGAGCTCCAGCTGACGGCCAAGGAGTTCGACCTCCTGCGGGTCCTGGTCCGCGACGCCGGCCGGGTCGTCACGCGCGACCAGCTCATGCGCGAGGTCTGGGACACGACCTGGTGGTCCTCCACCAAGACCCTCGACATGCACATCTCCTGGCTGCGCAAGAAGCTGGGCGACGACGCCGCCAACCCCCGCTACATCGCCACCGTGCGCGGCGTCGGTTTCCGCTTCGAGAAGAGCTGACCGCCACCCCGAAGCCGGTCCGAAGCCGGTCCGAGGACACTTCGGGGCCGCTCCGGGGGCACTTCGAGGGCACCGGCTGGGGCATGCTCTAGGGCATGCGCCGCCGCCTCATCTCTTCCACGCTCGCCGTGGTGCTCGTCGTGATCGCCGTCTTCGGGGTCTCCCTCGTCATCGTGGAGACCCGCACCATCACCAGCAGCGCCCAGGACCGCATCGAGTCCGAGGCGCTGCGGCTCGTGGGCATCGTCGAGGCGAACGTCCTGGAGAAGAAGCCGATCGACCCCGTGGCCCTCGGCGAACAGCTGGACTCCGGTCACTACGCGCGGATCACCGTCCCCGGCCGGCCGGCCGTCGAGGTGGGCACCCCCATCCCCGAGAGCGTCATCCGCGGCACCGCCCGCGGGGAGTCGGGCGAGGTCGTGGTCGTCGAGGAGTCCCGCTCCACCGTCACCCGCGAGGTCGGGCGGACCCTCGCCGTGGTCGGCGCGGTCGCGCTGCTGGCCGTCGTGGCGGCCGTACTCCTCGCCGTACGGCAGGCCAACCGGCTGGCCTCCCCGCTCACCGACCTCGCCGAGACGGCGGAACGGCTCGGGTCGGGCGACCCGCGGCCCCGGCACAAGCGGTACGGGGTCCCCGAGCTGGACCGGGTCGCGGACGTACTGGACTCCAGCGCCGAGCGGATCGGCCGGATGCTGACGGCCGAACGGCGGCTCGCCGCGGACGCCTCCCACCAGCTGCGCACCCCCCTCACCGCGCTCTCCATGCGGCTGGAGGAGATCACGGTGACCGACGACCTGGAGACCGTACGGGAGGAGGCGACGATCGCCCTGACCCAGGTGGAACGGCTCACGGACGTCGTCCAGCGGCTGCTCACGAACTCGCGCGACCCCCGGACCGGCTCGGCGGTCCCCTTCGACCTGGACGAGGTCGTCAAGCAGCAGGAGGAGGAGTGGCGCCCGGCCTACCGCAGCGCCGGACGGGCCATCGTCCGCTCGGGCAAGCAGGGCGTACGCGCCGTCGGCACCCCGGGCGCGGTCTCGCAGGTACTGGCCACCCTGGTCGAGAACGCCCTGATGCACGGCGGCGGCACGGTCGCGCTGCGCACCCGGGTGATCGGCAACCAGGCGGTGCTGGAGGTCACGGACGAGGGGCCCGGGGTCCCGCCGGACCTCGGCAACCGGATCTTCGAGCGGGCGATCAGCGGCCGCAACTCCACCGGCATCGGCCTCGCGGTGGCCCGGGACCTCGCGGAGGCGGACGGCGGCCGACTGGAGCTGCTGCAGACGCAGCCGCCGGTGTTCGCGCTGTTCCTCAGCCGCACGGCGCCGGAACCCACCGAACCGCAGAGCACGGTCCGCTAGAGCGGGGGAGCGGGAGCTAGTTGTTCGCGGGCTCCGGCTCGGGCAGCGGCTCCGGCCTGCGCTCCGGCTTCGGCACGGGCGCCGGATCCGGCATCGGTTCCGTCGGCTCGGCCGGTGCGGGCAGGGCCTTGAAGACCCAGGTCCGGTACGACCAGAAGCGGAACACGGTGGCGGTCCCGATGCCGATGAACTTGAAGACGTTGCTCGCGACCGGGCCGTCCCAGCCGAAGCCGTAGGTGGCGGCGTAGAGCACACCGCTCTCGATGACCAGGCCGATGCCGCTGAACACGGCGAACAGGGTCAGCTCGCGGGTCCGGCCGCTCTTGGCGCGGTCCCGGTAGGCGAAGTAGCGGAAGCCGATGTAGTTCGTGGCGATGGCGACGACGGTGGCTATCACGCTCGCGCGGACCACCTGCAGGTCGGTCGTGTTGCGGATCAGGTTGAAGACACCCAGGTTGACCAGGACCCCCAGACCGCCGACCGCCCCGAACTTGGCGACCTCTCGCACGAGGCCGCGTACACGTTCGAGGACAGATCCGCCCGGGGTGCTCATCAGTAGGTCAGTCCTGTCGGTCACCGCCCGCTTACGGGGCGTCCGGTGTTCTCCGTCAACCCACTCATGCTAAGTGTCCCCCCTGTGCCGCGTCTGTGCCTTCCGGCACCGTGCGACGCACGGCACACGGACAGATCGGGCCAGGGCCCGTCCGGATGGCGGAATACCGGCGGATACCCTGGAGGAGTGACGTTCCCGGTAGTCGGCATGGTCGGCGGCGGTCAGCTCGCCCGCATGACCCACGAGGCGGGTATCCCCCTCGGCATCAGATTCAAGCTCCTCAGTGACACCCCGCAGGACTCGGCGGCCCAGGTCGTGAGCGATGTCGTCATCGGCGACTATCGCGACCTGGAGACGTTGCGAGCCTTCGCGCGCGGTTGTGACGTGATCACCTTCGACCACGAGCATGTACCCATGGAGCACCTGCGGGCCCTGGAAGCGGACGGCATCCCCGTCCGCCCGGGGCCCGACGCTTTGGTACACGCCCAGGACAAGGGGGTGATGCGTGCCAAGCTCGACGAGATCGGCGCGCCCAGCCCCCGCCACCGGATCGTGAGCGATCCGGACGACGTGAGCGCCTTCGCGGCCGAGGTGGGCGGGTTCCCCGTCATCCTCAAGACCGTGCGGGGCGGCTACGACGGCAAGGGGGTGTGGTTCGTCCGCACCCCCGAGGACGCGCACGCCCCCTTCAAGGCGGGCGTCCCGGTCCTCGCGGAGGAGAAGGTCGAGTTCGTCCGCGAGCTCGCGGCCAACATCGTCCGCTCCCCGCACGGACAGGCGGTCGCCTATCCCGTCGTGGAGTCCGTCCAGGTGGACGGCGTCTGCGACACGGTGATCGCCCCGGCCCCGAACCTCTCGGAGGCCCTCGCGGGCGAGGCCCAGGCCCTCGCCCTGCGCATCGCCAAGGAACTCGGCGTGACCGGCCACCTGGCCGTGGAACTGTTCGAGACCATCGACGGCCGGATCCTGGTCAACGAGCTGGCGATGCGCCCGCACAACAGCGGCCACTGGACCCAGGACGGCGCCGTCACCTCACAGTTCGCCAACCACGTGCGCGCGGTCCTGGACCTCCCGCTCGGCGACCCGCGCCCCCGCGCCCGGTGGACGGTCATGGCGAACGTGCTGGGCGGGGACTACCCCGACATGTACGCGGCGTACCTGCACTGCATGGCCCACGACCCCCAGCTGAAGATCCATATGTACGGCAAGGACGTGAAACACGGCCGCAAGGTCGGCCACGTCAACACCTACGGCGACGATCTGGACGATGTGCTGGAGCGCGCACGTCACGCAGCCGGCTATCTCAGAGGAACGATCACCGAATGAGCACCTCCACCGCAGGGCCCGTCATCGGCATCGTCATGGGCTCCGACTCGGACTGGCCCGTCATGGAGGCGGCCGCCCAGGCCCTGGACGAGTTCGAGATCCCCTACGAGGTCGACGTCGTGTCCGCGCACCGGATGCCGCGCGAGATGGTCGCGTACGGGGAGCGCGCCGCAGACCGCGGGCTGAAGGCGATCATCGCGGGCGCGGGCGGGGCCGCCCACCTGCCCGGCATGCTCGCCTCGGTCACCCCGCTGCCGGTCATCGGCGTGCCGGTGCCGCTGAAGTACCTCGACGGCATGGACTCGCTGATGTCGATCGTCCAGATGCCCGCCGGCGTTCCCGTCGCCACCGTCTCCATCGCCGGGGCGCGCAACGCGGGCCTGCTGGCCGTACGGATGCTGGCCGCGCACGACACCGAGCTGCAGGCCCGGATGCGCGACTTCCAGCAGGAGCTGAACGACCAGGCCACCGAGAAGGGCAAGCGGCTGCGTACGAAGGTCGCGAACGCGGAGTCCTTCGGGTTCGGGAAGTGAGCGCCGCGCAGCGTCTGGACGAGGCGCGCGAGCTGCTGGCCGAGCACCCCGTCGTGGACGGCCACAACGACCTGCCCTGGGCGCTGCGCGAGCAGGTGCGCTACGACCTGGCGCAACGCGACATCGCGGGCGACCAGTCCGCGCACCTGCACACCGACATCCCCCGGCTGCGCGCCGGGGGCGTGGGGGCGCAGTTCTGGTCCGTCTACGTGCGCTCCGACTACGCGGGCGACGAGGCGGTCAGCGCCACCCTGGAGCAGATCGACGTCGTCACCCAGCTGATCGACCGCTATCCGGGCGACCTCGTGCGGGCGCTGACGGCGGACGACATGGAGGCGGCCCGCGCCGACGGGCGGATCGCCTCGCTGATGGGCGCCGAGGGCGGCCACTCCATCAACAACTCGCTCGCCACCCTGCGCGCCCTGCACCAGCTGGGCGTGCGGTACATGACGCTCACGCACAACGACACGATCGACTGGGCGGACTCGGCGACCGACGAGCCCCGGCACGGCGGTCTGACCGACTTCGGCCGCGAGGTCGTCCGCGAGATGAACCGCGTCGGCATGCTGGTGGACCTCTCGCACGTCGCCGCGACGACGATGCGGGACGCGATCGCCGTCTCGGCCGCGCCCGTGGTCTTTTCGCACTCCTCGGCGCGGGCGGTCTGCGACCACCCGCGCAACATCCCCGACGACGTGCTGGCCCTGCTGCCGGGCAACGGCGGCGTGGCGATGGCCACCTTCGTCCCGAAGTTCATCCTCCCGGCGGCGGTCGAATGGACCCTGGCCGCGGACGAGAACCTGCGGGCGCACGGATTCCACCACCTCGACACCACCCCCGAGGCGATGGCCCTGCACCGCGCCTTCGAGGCGGAGCGCCCGCGCCCGGTGGCCACGGCCGCCACGGTGGCGGACCACCTGGACCACATGCGCGAGGTGGCGGGCATCGACCACATCGGCATCGGCGGGGACTACGACGGCACGGCCTTCACCCCGTCCGGGCTGGACGACGTGGCGGGCTACCCGAACCTCGTCGCCGAGCTGCTCGTGCGCGGCTGGTCCCGGGCCGATCTGGCCAAGCTGACCTGGTCCAACGCGGTACGGGTGCTGCGCGACGCGGAGTCGGTGGCCCGCGATCTCGGGGCGTCCCGGGGCCCGTCGAACGCGGTGATCCGGTAGCGGACGCGCCGGTCCGGCGGATGCGGTGACAGGGTGTGACCTGCGGTCTCACTCGAACGCTGCGTCCGCCGGGCGTCCCGGGCCTCCCCCGTGTCACGGTGGCAGCACCTCTCCCTGCTGCCGCCGAGACCGGAGCGAACGCCATGGCCGACCTGCAGGATGAACCCCACTCCGTGGGCATCGGAGCCGAAGACCTCCCCGTACCCGCGGTGGCGGTGGCGGCGGGCGCCCTCGACCGGGCCGCCGCGCTGCTGGCCGTCCATCCCGTGGCCGACGGGTGCAACACCCTCGTCTGGACCCTGCACCAGAGCCCGTACCACGACATCGACACCCCCGACACGGGTGTGGACACCGACATCCCGCGGCTGCGCGCCGGGGGAGTGGGGGCCCAGTTCTGGTCCCTGCTCGTGCCGCCGGGCGGCCGGGCACGCGAGGACGCCGCCGGTGAACAGGTGCTCTCCGACACGCTGGACCAGATCGACACGGCGCTGACCCTGATGCGCCGCTACCCCGACGGCCTGTGCCTGGCGCTCAGCGCCGCCGACATGGCCGACGCCCGCAACCGGGGCCGGATCGCCTCGTTCCTGGGCCCCGTGCCCGGCCGCACGCTGACCGACTCCCTGGGGGCGCTGCGCGCCTTCCACGCGCTGGGCGTACGGACCCTCGCGCCCGCCGGGGCGCCCTGGGCCCTGGAGGAGCTGACGGCCTTCGGCCACGAGGTGGTCCGAGAGGCGAACCGGCTGGCGATCCTGCTGGACCTCACGGGCTGCCCGCCGGCGGTCGCCCGCCAGGTCGCGGGGGCCTCCAAGGCCCCGGTGATCATCTCGAACACGGCGGCGGCCTCGCTGAACCCGCATCCGGGCAACGCGACCGACGAGGTCCTGGCCGAGCTGCGGGAGGCGAACGGCCTCGCGATGGTCACCTTCGACACGGCGCGCACCGGGGACTCCCTGCACGCGGTGGCGGACCACCTGGACCACGTACGGGCGATCGCGGGCCCGCACGGCGTCGGACTCGGCGCCGCCTTCGGCACCGGACCGGGCCACCCCCGCCCGACGGGCCTGACCGACCCTTCGGGCTACCCGCGGCTGATCGCGGAGCTGCTGGAGCGTGGCTGGCCGGAGTCCGAGGTGGCCCTGCTGACCTGGGGCAACGCCCAGCGTGTGGTGCGCGACGCGGAATTCACCGCCCGCGCCGCCGGCCACCGCCGCTAGCCGGCCCCGCCGGCGAATGAGGTGCGGGGGTCCGGGGGCAGCGCCCCCGCAACGGCGCCGCACCGGCACCAGGGATCCGCACCCCCGCCCGGCCCGAGGGCTACGCCCGCGGGCGGCCCATCGCCCGGTAGGTCCAGCCCGCCGCACGCCACCGCTCGGGGTCCAGCGCGTTGCGGCCGTCCAGCACGAGCCGGTCGGTGACCACACCGGCGAGCTCCGCCGGGTCGAGGTCGCGGAACTCGCGCCACTCGGTGAGGTGGAGGACGACCTCCGCGCCCCGGGCCGCCGCCAGCGCGGAGTCCGCGTAGCCGAGGGTCGGGAAGACGCGGCGGGCGTTGTCCATGCCCTTGGGGTCGTAGACGGTGACCTGACCGCCCTGGAGGTGGATCTGCCCGGCCACGTTCAGCGCGGGGGAGTCGCGGACGTCGTCCGAGTCCGGCTTGAAGGTGGCCCCGAGCACGGCGACCCGCTTGCCGAGGAACGAACCGCCCACGGCCTCCCGGGCCAGCTCGACCATGTGCCCGCGACGCCGCATGTTGATGGAGTCGACCTCGCGCAGGAAGGTGAGCGCCTGGTCGGCGCCCAGCTCACCGGCGCGCGCCATGAAGGCCCGGATGTCCTTGGGCAGGCAGCCGCCGCCGAAGCCGATCCCGGCGCGCAGGAACTTCGCGCCGATCCGCTCGTCGTAGCCGATGGCCTCGGCCAGCTTGACCACGTCACCGCCGGCGGCCTCGCACACCTCCGCCATGGCGTTGATGAAGGAGATCTTGGTGGCGAGGAAGGAGTTCGCGGCGGTCTTGACCAGCTCGGCCGTCGGGAAGTCGGTGACCACCAGCGGGGTGCCCTCGGACATCGGCGTCTCGTACACCTCGCGCAGCAGCTTCTCGCCGCGCTCGCCCTGGACGCCGATCACGATCCGGTCGGGGTGCAGGGTGTCCTGCACGGCGAAGCCCTCGCGCAGGAACTCAGGGTTCCAGGCCAGCTCCACGTCCGTGCCCGCCGGGGACAGCTCCGTGAGCTTCTCCGCCAGCCGCTGCGCCGAACCCACCGGCACCGTGGACTTGCCGACGACCAGCACCGGCCGGGTCAGGTGCGGGGCCAGGGAGGCCATCGCGGAGTCGACGTAGGACATGTCGCAGGCGTACTCGCCGTGCTTCTGCGGAGTGTTCACGCAGACGAAGTGGACGTCGCCGAAGGCGCCGACCTCCTCCCAGGAGGTGGTGAACCGCAGCCGTCCGGTCGAGCCCGGCAGCCCGGCCACGTGCTGGGCCAGCAGTTCCTCCAGCCCGGGCTCGTACATGGGGACGCGGCCGGAGGCCAGCATCTCGATCTTCTCCGGCACCACGTCCAGACCGAGCACCTCGAAGCCCAGCTCCGCCATCGCCGCGGCGTGGGTCGCGCCGAGGTAGCCGGTGCCGATCACAGTGATCCTGAGGGGGGCCATGGGTGCTCCAGAGGTGCGGGGCCGTTTGCGGCCACTGAGCATAGTCGGGCCCACCAGCGGGGACGTTCCCCAGGAGTGCCCCGCTGTCACGCAACTCACGTGGGCCGTCCATATCGCCATCCGTGACCGGACCACTAAGCTTGGGTTACTTAACGGTAGTTAGCATCACGCATCACCCTGGGGAGTGAGAGATCTTGGCGGGTTCTGCCGACTTCGACCTGTACCGCCCGGCCGAGGAGCACGACATGCTCCGCGAGTCGGTCCGCTCGCTCGCCGAGGCGAAGATCCTGCCGTTCGCGGCCGCGGTCGACGAGGAGTCCCGCTTCCCGCAGGAGGCCCTGGACGCCCTGGTCTCCAGCGACCTGCACGCCGTGCACGTGCCCGAGACCTACGGCGGTGCGGGCGCCGACGCCCTCGCCACCGTGATCGTGATCGAAGAGGTGGCCCGCGTCTGCGCCTCCTCCTCCCTCATCCCGGCCGTGAACAAGCTCGGCTCCCTCCCGGTGATCCTCTCCGGTTCCGAGGAGCTCAAGGCCAAGTACCTGGGCCCCCTGGCCAAGGGCGACGCGATGTTCTCGTACGCGCTCTCCGAGCCGGACGCGGGCTCCGACGCCGCAGGCATGAAGACCCGCGCCGTGCGCGACGGGGACTTCTGGGTGCTCAACGGCGTCAAGCGCTGGATCACCAACGCGGGCGTCTCCGAGTACTACACGGTGATGGCCGTCACCGACCCCGAGAAGCGCTCCAAGGGCATCAGCGCCTTCGTCGTCGAGAAGTCCGACGAGGGCGTCTCCTTCGGCGCCCCGGAGAAGAAGCTCGGCATCAAGGGCTCCCCGACGCGCGAGGTCTACCTCGACAACGTCCGGATCCCCGCCGACCGCATGATCGGCGCAGAGGGCACCGGTTTCGCCACCGCGATGAAGACCCTGGACCACACCCGCATCACCATCGCGGCCCAGGCGCTCGGCATCGCCCAGGGCGCCCTGGACTACGCCAAGGGCTACGTCCAGGAGCGCAAGCAGTTCGGCAAGCCGATCGGCGACTTCCAGGGCGTGCAGTTCATGCTCGCGGACATGGCCATGAAGATCGAGGCCGCCCGCCAGCTGACCTACTCGGCCGCCGCCCGCTCCGAGCGCGTCTCCGCCGGCGGGGCCCACGAGGACCTCACGTTCTTCGGCGCCGCGGCCAAGTGCTTCGCCTCCGACGTGGCCATGGAGGTCACCACGGACGCCGTCCAGCTCCTCGGCGGTTACGGCTACACCCGTGACTACCCGGTGGAGCGCATGATGCGCGACGCCAAGATCACCCAGATCTACGAGGGCACCAACCAGGTCCAGCGGATCGTCATGGCCCGCAACCTGCCGTAACCCCGACCTGACCTGCAGTGACGTGAACTCCCCCGGCAGCCCGCCGGGGGAGTTCGCGCAGGGGCGGAGGGCTAGGCTGTGCGGCTGTCAGCCGTAGGCGCGCAGGTGGGGCGGTAACAAGCATGTTCACGGAACGCCAGATATCGGCGCTGCTCGGGCAGATCGCCCGCCAGGACGTCGTCGAGATCGGCCCGGAGCCGACGGTCAACCGGGTGACCGCCCTGGCCCACATCGCGGAGCAGTACGGCTACGCGTACGACCGGGCGCACCGGACGGGGCACAACAACTCGCTCGTCCTGGTGCGGATGTACCGGGATCCGAGCCCCGGGGCGCGCGCCCGTGAAGCGGCGACGATCGCCGCCCACCCGCAGGCGGGCAACGGCGGGACCGTGCCGGGAATGCGGCCCGGGACGCTCAAGCCGCTCCCCGAGGTGCAGGAATCCGTGGCACTGATGAAGGACCGGATCACGCTCGACGTCATGGCCCAGGCCGCGGACAAGCGGCAGAAGACGATCGCCTGGGGATCCTGCGGAGCCCTGGTCCTCGTCCTGCTCCTCGTCGGCATGCCGGTCGGCGCGCTCGCCGGCGGCGCGGCCCTCGCCGCGTTCCTGGGAGGCGCCTTCAAGCTGGGCGCGGTCCGCCGGCAGCGGATCGCCCAGCGGCTGACCGACGCCGGGTTCGTCCCGGTCCGGGACGCGGCCGGCAGGCAGCGCTTCCTGCAGCCCGGACAGCAACTGCCCGGCCACGCCAATCCGTTCACCGCCTGACGGTCGAACGGGCCATTCGGCACCGGTCATTTCATGACACACCGGGTGTCGCGCCCCCCGGGGAGCGCACCCGGTCACCCCCATCCGGCTCCGGCCTTGGGACGCCCCCGGATGGGCTAAATTTGGACCTTCGTACGCCGGAATTCGGTTGGGGAGAACGCAATGACGGAAGCGATCCTGCTGGTCGGCGGACAAGGGACGCGCCTGCGCCCCGTGACGGTGAACACGCCCAAGCCGATGGTCCCCACGGCCGGTGTCCCGTTCCTCGCCCACCAGATAGCCAGGGCCGCCGCCGCCGGTGTCACCCACATCGTGATGGCCACCTGCTACCTCGCCGAGGTCTTCGAGCCGTACTTCGGTGACGGATCCGACTTCGGCCTCAGCCTCGAGTACGTGGTCGAGGACGAGCCCCTCGGGACCGGCGGCGCCATCCGCAACGCCGGAGCGCGCCTGACCGGCGGCCCGGACTCCGCCGTCCTCGTCTTCAACGGCGACATCCTCACCGGCCTGGACATCGCCGGCCTGGTCGAGTCCCACAAGGCGGCCGACGCCGACGTCTCCCTGCACCTGGTCCGGGTCGAGGACCCGCGCGCCTTCGGTCTGGTCCCCACCGACGCCGAGGGGCGGGTGCTGGCCTTCACCGAGAAGCCGCAGACCCCCGAAGAAATCATCACCGACCAGATCAACGCCGGCTGCTACGTCTTCCGCCGCAGCGTGATCGACTCCATCCCGGCCGGCCGCCCGGTCTCCGTCGAGCGCGAGACCTTCCCCGGCCTGCTCGCCGCCGGTGCCAGACTGCACGGCGTCACCGAGAACACCTACTGGATGGACCTCGGCAAGCCCGAGTCGATCATCCAGGCCTCCGCCGACCTCGTACGCGGCGTGGTCTCCTCCCCGGCCCTCCCCGGACGCCGCGGCGAGGCCCTGGTCCTGCCGGGCGCCCAGGTGGCGGCCGGGGCCAAGCTCTCCGGGGGCACCGTCGTCGGCGCCCGAGCCCGCATCGAGGCCGGAGCGGTCGTGCAGGGCTCGATCGTCCTCGACGACGCCGTCATCGGCCCGGACGCCCAGGTGAACGCCAGCCTGATCGGTGCCGGCGCCTCCATCGGCGCGCGGACCGTCCTGGAGGGCACCGTCGTCGGCGACGGCGCCGCCGTGGGGGCCGACAACGAACTGCGCACCGGCGCCCGCGTGTGGTGCGAGGCGCAGCTGCCCGCCGCCGCCATCCGGTTCTCCCCGGACGCCTGATCCGGGGAGCGGGGAGCGCGCAGGACGGGGCGGACCGACGGGACGGCGGCCCGCCGGGCCGCCGTCATCACCGCCCCGCCGCCGTCAGTTGCCGCGGACGGTGACCTTCTCGTCGTTCTGGATCTGCTTCACCAGCTGCTGCACCTTCGCCTTGTCCCAGACGAGGTTGCCGCCGCGCTGGCCGGAGATCGGCATGTTCATCGACACCCCGTCACCGCCGTTGACCCCCTTCATCGCGAAGAACATCTGGCCCATGTCGTACAGGCCCATGTCCTTGTCCACGATGAGCGTGTCCAGGCCCGCGCCCAGCATCGGGTAGAGCGCGAACGGGTTGAGGATCGTCGAAGGCGTCGCGGCCTGACTGGCCAGCGCCGACAGGAACTTCTGCTGGTTCTTCGTCCGCTGCAGGTCGGACTCGGCGAAGGCGTACCGGGTCCGTACGAAGGCCAACGACTGCTCGCCGTTGAGGGTCTGCTTGCCGGCCTTGAAGTCGGCGCCCGACTTCTCGTCCTTGAAGCCCTCCTCGATGTTCAGCTCCACACCGCCCAGCGCGTCCACGATGTTCGCGAAGCCGGCGAAGCCGATCTCCGCGTAGTGGTCGATGCGCAGGCCCGTGTTGTGCTCCACCGTCCGCACCAGCAGCTCGGGGCCGTCCTCCGCGTATGCCGCGTTGAGCTTGACCCGGCGCCCCTGCGCGGGGAAGGTCTTGCCGGACTGAGAGCCCACGAAGGAGGGGATCTCCACGTCCGAGTCGCGGGGCAGCGAGATCATGGTGTTCCCGCTGGAGCACTTCGCCAGGATCATCATCGAGTCGGTCCGCTTGCCCTCGGCCGAACCCGTGTGCAGCTTCTTCTTCTCCTCGGCGGACATGCCCTCGCGGCTGTCGGAGCCCACGATCAGGTACGTCGTGCAGTCGCCCTCCTTCGGGCGCTCGATGACCTTGGAGAGGTCCACCTCGCGGCGCACCTTGGAGTCGGCCCAGAAGTAGGTGGAGACCGAGGTCACCAGCAGCGCCGAGACCAGCACGATCGAGCCGACCTTGATCCGCCTGCGCCAGTCCGGGGCGGGACCGGGCGCCCGCCCGGGGCGGCCGGGTCCGGACGGCCCGCCGGGCCCTCCCGGCCCGCCGGGAGGGCCGCCCGCGGGGTTCCCGTAGACCTGGCCGGTGTTGTAGCCGCTGTCGTAACCGCCGTACGTGTCGTGGCTGCCCCCCTGCTGCGGGGGTACGCCGCGGGTGGGCGGCGGGCCCGCCGGCCGCTGCGGGCGCGGGGGCTGCGGGGGCCGCGCCGGCTGCTGCGGCTGCGGCTGCCGCTGGATGTGCCGCATCCGCTGCACACCGTCGGGCTGCGGCTGCGCGCTGCCGCGTCCGTACGCGTCGTCACGACCTTCTGGCCAGTCATTCATGCGCCCTAGGATGCCTGGCCACCGGCGTCGTCCGACAGCCCGGTCCGCATTCCGTTCCGCTGCTGTTGCAGAGCTGATGCCTCCAGGGGCCAACTAAGGTGTCCGTATGACACAGATACCGGGCGAGCTGCCCGGGAAGCCGACGGCAGCCTCCCGGACGACCCTGAGCCACATCATGACCGCCAACGACACCAACCTCCTCGGTACGGTGCACGGTGGCGTGATCATGAAGCTGGTGGACGACGCGGCGGGCGCCGTGGCCGGCCGCCACTCCGGCGGCCCGGCGGTCACCGCCTCCATGGACGAAATGGCCTTCCTCGCGCCCGTGCGCGTGGGCGACCTCGTCCACGTGAAGGCCCAGTGCAACTGGACCGGCCGCTCCTCCATGGAGATCGGCGTACGCGTCCTCGCGGAGCGGTGGAACGAGTCCACCCCCGCCACCCAGGTCGGCAGCGCCTACCTCGTCTTCGCGGCGGTGGACGCCGAGGGCAAGCCCCGCCAGGTCCCGCCGGTCCTCCCGGAGACGGAGCGCGACGAGCGGCGCTACCAGGAGGCGCAGATCCGCCGCACCCACCGGCTCGCCCGCCGCCAGGCGATCATGGCGCTGCGCGAGGAGCGTGCGGCCCAGGGCTTCGACGACTGACGTCGCTCAGGGGGCCTCCGCGGCCCCTCGGTTCCCGCAGACCACCTGGTCGCCGGTGACCACCCCGAAGGCGCCCTGGTAGGGGTCCTCCGCGCGCACCGGCACCACCTTGCGGTAGTCGGCGCCCGCGATCACCACCACCGTCCGGCCCTGGCCGGCGACCGCCCGCAGCTCGCTGCCCGGCAGCGCCGTCGCCACCGAACGCGCGGAGCGGTCCCAGCGCGGGTCGTACGTGACCACCGTGCGCCTGACCTCACGGCTGGCGCCGTTGCCCGGGGCCCGTGTGGTGTCGAAGCCGGTGGCGCGCAGGGCGGCGTCGACCCGCCCGCCCAGCCCGTCGATCCGGGTGCCGTTCTCCACCTGGACCCGGACCTGGCGCGGGGGCACGTCCACCGGCACCGCCGCGGGCGGGCCGCCACCGGTGCGCCCGGGCCGGGCCGGGGCCAGCGGCCGGTCCTCGCGCAGCGCCTCGAACAGCTTGGCCGCCTTCGGCTCGTCCCACTTCACGGTGGATCCGATGCCCTTGACGGGGAAGGAGGGGCTGCCGATGGGCACCGAGGCGAATTCCGAGGAGGACGGGGTGAAGTCGCGCATCGCCTGTCCGAGGGCCAGCATCTGCTCCGAGCCGAAGTCCTTGTCGGCCCGGACCGAGCCGAGGAGGGTGGCGCTGACCTCCTTGAACTTCACCGGGTTCAGCAGTACGCCACCCCCGGTCGCCTGCTTGATCAGGGCGGCGATGAACCGCTGCTGACGCTGCATCCGGCCGAGGTCGGAGGCCCCGTCGACATGGCGCGAGCGCACGTACTGCAGGGCCTGTCCGCCGCTGAGGCGGTGGCTGCCGGGCAGCAGGTCGAGGCCGGTGTTGCGGTCGCGCATGGTCTTGGCCGTGCAGATCTCCACGCCGCCCATCGCATCGACCGTCTTCATGAAGCTGGTGAAGTCGACCTCCAGGTAGTGGTCGATCTTCACCCGGGTCATGTTCTCCACGGTCCGCACGGTCAGGTTGGGCCCGCCCTCGGCGTACGCCGCGTTCAGCCGTACGGGATGGGCCTTGTGCGTCTTCCCGGAGACCAGGTCCCGGTGGGCGGGCACCTCGGCGTAGGAGTCGCGGGGCAGGCTGATCACGCTGGCCCGCTCCTTGTCCGCCGACAGGTGCACGAGCATGATCGTGTCCGTGCAGTGGCAGGGCGCTCCGCCCAGGCGGTACTCGCGCTTCTCCTCCGGGGAGATCTTCTCCCGTCCGTCGGTGCCCACCAGCAGGAAATTGAGGCCGTGTCCGGCCTGAGGGCGGTTCTTCATGTCCTTGAACGGGTCCACCCGCTCGATCCCGGTGTCCAGTCCGGTCATCACGGCGTGTCCGACGGCCCCGGAGCCGAGCACCGCCAACGACAGGCCGGCCGCGATCCGTACCCCCCACCGGGGTCGTCCGTCCCGGTGCCGGGCGCGGCCGCCCGCGCCGCGCCGGGCGCGCTGCGGCCGGGGCGGCCCGGCGGGACGGGCGGGACGGTGCGGCTGGGGCACGGTGGACACCTCCGCGGGGGCAGCAGGGAGACCAGTCGGGGCACTGGCCGGCTTCAGCTGATGCAACAGACAGTAGGCCCATACGATCAGCCGCTGTCCGTACCGGTCGCTCGGCGCGCACCCGGTTCCCCCGTACGCGGTAACGTGACACCGATACCCGACCTTGAAGGACGACATGCCCGCCCAGCAGCCCGCAGTCTCGGTGATCATGCCGGTGCTCAATGAGGAGCACTACCTCCGCGATTCCGTCCGCCACATCCTCGAACAGGAGTACGCGGGCGAGATGGAGGTGGTGATCGCGCTCGGGCCGTCCACGGACCGCACCGACGAGATCGCCGCAGAACTCGTCGCCGAGGATCCCCGAGTCCACACCGTCCCGAATCCCACGGGCCGGACCCCGGCGGCGCTCAACGCCGCCATCAAGGCCTCGCGCCACCCGATCGTGGTGCGCGTCGACGGCCACGGCATGCTCTCCCCGAACTACATCGCCACCGCGGTCCGCCTCCTGGAGGAGACGGGCGCGCAGAACGTCGGCGGTATCATGCACGCCGAGGGCGAGAACGCCTGGGAAGAGGCCGTCGCCGCCGCGATGACCTCGAGGATCGGCGTCGGCAACGCGCCCTTCCACACCGGCGGCCAGGCCGGCCCGGCCGAGACCGTCTACCTCGGTGTCTTCCGCCGCGAGGCCCTGGAACAGCAGGGCGGCTACAACGAGGAGTTCATCCGGGCCCAGGACTGGGAGCTGAACTTCCGCATCCGCGAGGCCGGCGGCCTGATCTGGTTCTCGCCGGAGCTGATGGTCCAGTACCGTCCGCGCCGCTCCGTTCGGGCCCTGGCCAAGCAGTACAAGGACTACGGGCGCTGGCGCCACGTGGTGGCCCGCTACCACTCGGGCTCCATCAACCTGCGCTACCTGGCCCCGCCGACCCTGGTCTGCGCGATCGCCGCCGGCGTGGTCGTGGGCGTGGCGGTCACCCCCCTGGGCTTCGCCGTCCCGGCCGGCTACCTCGCGGCGATCACCGCGGGCTCCGTACCGGCGGGCAAGGGGCTCGGGATCAAGGCCCGGGCGCAGATCCCGGTCGCCCTGGCGACCATGCACCTGAGCTGGGGCTTCGGCTTCCTGACCAGCCCGAAGGCCTTGGCGGACAAGGTCATCGCGAGCCGCCGTCCGGCCGTGCACCGGGACTCCTCGCAGGTCTGAGACATACGGAAGGGGCCCGGCGCGGGCAGGCTGTGTACCGTCACAGCCGCCGCGCCGGGCCCCTTCCGCGCGCGCTCTACCAGGTGAAGCCCGGCTGGATCGCCATGCAGGCACCCTCGTTGTCGCCGTTGAGCGCGTGGGCCGAGGTCGGGGCCACGGTCGGGGCGGGCGGCGGCGGGGTCGGCGCGTTGCCGCTGCGCCAGTCCTTGCCGACGAACAGGGTGATCCCGGGGACCTGGTCCGACTTCTGCACCGAAGCGGAGGGCAGGTCCAGCGCGGTGGCCAGGGCCCCCGCGTCGGCCGCCTGCGCGTCCGTGGCGTAGCGGATCACCGTGGTGTCCTCGGCCCCGGTCTGGGTGTCGGCCAAAGCCTTGGTGAAGCCCTTGCCGACCAGCAGCGCGGCCACGTCGCCGGCCCGGTTGCGGACCCTGGTCTCGGTGCCGTCCTTGCCGCTCGTGGCGTTGCGGACGGAGACCGAGATCTTCGCGGGAGCGGCGGCCGGGGCCGTGGTGGGCGCCGTCACCGGGGCGGTCGGGGTCGCGGAGGCGCCCGGCGAGGGAGAGGCGCCGCTCTCCGGGGTCCCGTTGCCCTTGCCGTCGAGCGCGATGTCCTCGCGGACCATCCGGAAGACGGCCTCGGCCTCCGTCGCCATGGGCTCGACCCGGCCGTCCAGGCCGGGCTTGGTGCTGTAGACCCAGGGCATGGTGGTCATGGTGATCCGGCCCGGGGGGACCTTCTTGAGCTCGGTGCTCAGGTCGTACAGCTTGTCGATCTTGTTCAGGCCGGTGTCCACGACCATGGCGTCGATGGCCGCCTGCGCCAGGCTGTTGAGCTTCACCGGGTTGGTGAGCTTGGCGTTCTTGCGGAACTCGCGGGCCATCGACGTCATGTACTGGTGCTGAGCGTGCGTGCGGCCGATGTCGGTGCCGTCCTCGAAGCCGTAGCGGGTGCGCAGCCACTGCAGGGCCGTCTCGCCCTGGATGACGCTCGTGCCCTTCGGCAGCTTCAGGCCGGAGCCCTTGCCGTCACGGGTGCGGGAGTGGACGTTCTCCTCGACGCAGACCGGGACGCCGCCGATGGCGTCCGCCATCGAGACCACGCCCTTGAAGTCGATCATCATGAAGTGATCGATGGGGATCTTGGTCAGCTCCTGCCAGGCGGCGACCGTACAGCCCGGGCCGCCGCGCTGCAGGGACTCGTTGGTCTGCACGAGGCCCTTGCTGGCGGGGTGCACCTTGCCGTTCGGCTCGGTGCACTTGGGCATCATCAGCATCGTGTCGCGCGGCATCGACACCACCGACATGTTGCTGCGGTCCGCGGACAGGTGCAGCAGCATCTGCACGTCCGCGAGCGGCGGGCCGTCGAAGGTGTCCCTGCCGCCGCCGAGGGCCTGGTTCGCCGCGTCGTCGCGCGCGTCCGAGCCGATCAGGAGGATGTTCAGCGGCGTCTGCCCGAAGGCGTTGGGCTTGGAGCCGCCCAGTTTGGTCTCGCCGAGGTTCAGCGCGTCCGTCTGGATGTTGCCGTTCAGGTGGCGGTAGTACAGGTAACCGGCCGCCGCCGTACCGAGTATCAGGAAGGACAGCACAGAGGCCGTCCAGCGCAGCACGCGCCGTCGGCCCCGTCGGTTGGGACGGCTGCCGGCCGTCCTGCGGCCCGTTCTGGAGCCGCCCCGCGGTGGGGGCACCGTGCCGGACTCGCCCGGCTCGCCGTCGGATATTTCCCCGGCGCCCCGGGCGTTCGCCCCCTCCCCTCGCACGCTGCTCTGCCTCACGCGTCCCCCTCAAGATCCTTCTTGGTCAACAGTGTGCCGGTGTCCCGGCCGGGTCCCGTTACTTGGCGCAGGTCGCCTTGTCGGCCTGCGACCGCTGCACGTCCTCGGGCAGCTGCTGCGGCACCGGGGCCGACAGCGCGGCCCCCGGCTGCGTGAAGTCCGGGCCCAGGGTCAGCTTCATCGGGGTCTTCGCCGACGCATCCGCCGTCCCCATCTTCAGTGCGGTGGCCGGCAGACCCATGATGTCCGCCAGCGCCCGGGCCTGGTCGGCCTGGTTGGGCGCGTACTCCAGCTGCGTGGCGCCGACCTTCGCGGGCGCGTTGCCGCCCTGGCCCGCCTTGGACACGCCCTTGCTGCCCTGCAGCCAGTTCAGCGTGGTGGAGGCGGCGCCCTGGGGCCCGCCGCCGTTGTAGACGGTCACCCGTACGTCGCCCGCGGCCGCGCGGTTGCCCTGGAGCAGCGCGTCCTGCTTGGCCTTCGCGTCCGCGTCGGCCGCCTCCTTGGCGGCCTGCTCCTTCTTCTCGACCTCCGTGAGCGAGACGTCCCCCCGGATCATCTGCAACAGCGGATCGGCCAGGCCCTTGTTGACGACGACGGTCGCCTTCTTGCCCACCGGTTCGGCCGGGTTGTCGTCCACCGGCAGGGTGGTGAAGGTGATGTTCTTCATGTCGATGTTCTTCAACTCACCGGCAAGATCGGTGAGTTTGCCGATGGACCCGATCCCCGAGTCCACGCTCAGCGACTTGGTGGCGGCCTCGGCGAGGGAGAGGAACTTCTTGGGGCTGGTCAGCGTCTCCTTCGACTTCATCTCACGCATCATCGAGCCCAGGAACTGCTGCTGGATCCGGATCCGGTCGAGGTCGCTGTTGTTGCCGAAGCCGTGCCGGGTGCGGACGAAGGCGAGGGCCTGTTCGCCCGACAGACGGTGTTCGCCGGCGTCCAGTTTGAGCTGCGAACCGCCCTCGTCGTTCACGGCCTTGTCCAGGCACACCGGTACTCCGCCGACCGCCGTGCTCAGCGTCTTGACGGCGTTGAAGTCGGCCATCATGAAGTGGTCGACCTCGACGCCGGTGAGCTCCTTGACGGTGCGCATGGTGCAGCCCGCGTCGCGGCCCTCCTGGCCCAGGCTGGTGTTGAAGCGCGTGCCCTTGGAGGGCGCGATCGTCTTCGTCGAGCCGTCCGGCTGCTTCGTCGGGCAGGCCGGGATGTTGGTGATCAGGTCACGCGGGATGGACAGCGCGGTCGCGTTCGTCCGGTCCTTCGAGACGTGGAACAGGATCGTGGTGTCGGCGTGGCCGACGCTGTCCTTGTCCCCGTAGGCCTCGTTGCCGGCGCCGGTGCGCTTGTCGGTACCGATGACCAGGATGTTGATGGCCTGGTCCTTCTTGAAGCCGCCGGTGCCCGCGCCCGCCACGTCGGTGACGTTGAGGTTGCCGTTCAGGTGGTCGTAGTAGAGGTACGCCGCCACGGAGCCGCCCACCAGCAGGAACGCCAGGGTTCCGCCGGTGATGATCAGCGCCTTCTTGCGACGTCCTCCGCCGCCCCCGCCCTTGCGGGAGCGGCCGCCGCGCCGGCCCCCGGGCGGGGCGTCGCCGCGGCGCGGCTTCGGTACGCCCGGTGAGGGGGCGGTGGGGGCGGAGGGAGCAGACGGCGATCTGCGGGGTGCGGTGACCTTGGGCCGCGCTTGCGCGGCGGAGTCGGCCAGTCGCAGTTCGTAGTTGCCGGTGCGGGGGTTGAGTACCCACTGGTCTGCGGGGTCGATCTCCTCGGCCCGCCCACGGCTTTGCGCATCCACGGTTGCTCGAATCCTCCGTCGGTGCCTCGCGACGCGCCTCCCCCGGGCGCACGGTCAACGATCCGGCTGCTGGTGCCCGCCTCTGGTCCGGCCGGGCACCGGATCGCTCACCCTATCCGCCCTGTTCGGCGGCAAACCATGCTGGTGACAAATTCCACTCCCCTTATAACGGGGCGAAACACCCATCCCACTCGGTTCGGTCACCGGCTTTTGGGATTGCTTTACCGGCAGTCGGCGTTCCCTGCAGTGGTTCCGGTGAAAGTGGGGACGGGAGCCGGGGGTGTGATGGTTCCCTCGTCCGTGAGCTCTGCGTCCGCACCGGCGTCCGCACCGGCGTCCGCACCGGCGTCCGCGCCGGCTTCCGTGCCCGTCCCGGGGGCCTCGGCCGCGTCCGCGGCCGGGGTGGGCTCCGGCGGGGCGACCGTGACCGGCTTGTCCATCCGCAGCTGCTGGAACAGCTGTTCAGCATCGGGTTCGACCAGCTCGTCCCTGTTCGGGTTCGGTGCATAGGGTTTGCGGGGTACCGTCAGGAACTTAACCTGATCGGTTGGTATGTCCCGCATGCCCCGTACGAGTTCGTACAGGCCGCGCAGCGAGGCCAGCCCCGGGTCCGTGGTCACCGAGGAGGTCGCCGCGTCCAGCAGCGGGTACAGCCGGGCCGGATTGAGCAGCACCCCGTTGCTCTGCACCTTCTTGACGAGCGAACCGAGGAACTGCTGCTGCCGGTCCATCCGTTCGGTGTCACTGCCGTTGCCCAGGCTGTGGCGGGCGCGGACGTAGCCCAGCGCCTGCTCGCCCCGCAGGGTCTGGCGCCCGGCGGCCAGCCGCAGCTTGGCCTCGGAGTCGTTCACCGGCTCCTTGAGGCAGACCTCCACCCCGCCGATGGCGTCGACCATCTTCTTGAACCCGCCGAAGTCGATCACCATGTGGTGGTCGATCCGGATCCCCGTGAGCTTCTCGACGGTACGGATCGTGCAGGCGGCCCCGCCCCACTGGAAGGCCCAGTTGAACTGCGCGAACTGCTCGCCGGTGCGGCTCCCGTCCGTCTTGCGGCAGGTGGGGATGTCCGTCATCAGGTCCCGGGGTATCGACACCGCGGTCGCGCTCCTGCGGTCCTGCGGCAGGTGCAGCAGGATCGTGGTGTCCGAGCGCTGGGTGCCCTTGTCCCGGCCGTACCCGGCGTTGTTCCTGCCGGAGCGGGAGTCGGAGCCGATCAGCAGGATGTTCTGGGACCCGGTGGCCAGGTGCGCCGGGCGTTCCCGCTCGTACCGCCTCAGCTCGGCCGCGGCCGAGGTGTCCTCGGTGATGTTCCCGTCGAGCTTGTTGTAGAGCCACCAGCCGGTGGCCGTGCCCGCCAGGACCAGGAAGGCGGCCCCGAGGCCGGTCCAGCGCAGCAGCCGGCGCCGGCGCCCGCGGCTGCGCTGGGGGCGCCCCGCGCCCCCGGCCGCTTCGGCGTCGTCCGGTATGCCTGCGCTGTCCCTCACTGGCGTCCGTCCCCTCGCCGCTACGACTTGGGCCGTCGGCCGTACGGGTGAGCACGGCCACTGCCGATGCTGCCCCCGGGCTGCCGGAGCAGCCCGGGGGCAGGGGCTTGTCTAGGGCCATGCGGGTGACAAATCGCCCGTACCTGCTCTTCACCAGTGTGGGCGACGGGCTTCCGGACGGCGATCAGACGGTGTGGGTGATGCGCTCGCTCTCGCTGCGCCGCTCCAGCCCGTCCGCCGGGAGCCGGTCCAGGTTCCGGCACAGCACCACGGACCCGCCCGCGGCCAGCGCCGCGTAGAGCCCTGCCGAGAGGCCGTCCCAGGTGTCGTAGCCCCGTCCGGTCAGCACCCGGGAGCCCTCGCCGAGGCCCAGCTTCGCCGCGTCCTCGCGGGCGCGGACCACAAGCTCCGCCTGCGTGAGTTCCTCGCCGTCGACGACCAGCGCCGGGCCCTCGGGATCCACCGGCACGAAGGGCGCGAAGCGGTCGCCCTGCCCCGGCACCTCCACCGCGTAGTCGGCGAACCCGGCCGGCGGCTGCGGGAACCGGCCGCCCAGCGGCCGCAGCGCGAGCGCCACCCGCTCACCGCCGCACGCCAGGGCCTCCTCCAGGGTGTCCGGCCCGCTGACGACGAGATCCGCACCGGCCGGATCGCCGCCGACCTCGGCGACGACCCCGACCGAGGCACAGGCGAGCAGCCAGACCGCGCTCTGCCAGTGCGCCGGCAGCATCAGCGCGAGCCGGTCCCCGGGCTCGGCCCCCAGATCCCCCTGGAGCAGATTGGCGGTCTTGGCCACCCAATTGGCGAAGGTCGCGACGGACAATTCGACGCGCTCGCCGGTGGCGTCGTCGTAGAAGGTGACGAGCGGGCGGCCCGGATCGGCGGCGAGCGCGGATCGCAGCAGGTCGGCAGGGGTGCGGTCAGTGGCGTTCACCCGGCCCAGCGTACGCGGGCCCGTCCCCCGTACGGGGGCCACCGGCTCCTCCGTACGGGGGAGGGGTACGCCGGGCGGGTCGGACGGAGCGTCAGATCTCGGATGGCGCCGGGCGGTGAGCGTGCTCACCATCCTTTTCATGCGTGGATTCCTTGCTTCTTCGATCGGCGTCGCGACGGCCGCCGTACTGGCCCTGCCCCTCGCGCTCCCCACTCCCGCCCTGGCCGAGACCGCCCCCGTAGCCCCCGCCGGGTCCACCCAATCGCTGCCGCTCGTCCCCCTGGGACCCGCGGCGACGCGCACGCCCGGAGTACCCGGAATGAGCGCCTCCCCGGCCCGCCCGGAGACGCAGGGCCTGACCGCACGCGAGGTCAAGACGTTCTCCCTGGTCGGCGTGGTCTGGGACGACGCCACCACCGAACTGCACGGCCGGGTCCAGGTACGGACACGCTCCACCCTGACCGCCACCTGGTCGGACTGGCAGGACGTCGAGACCCACAACGGCGAGCACGCCGCCGACCCCGACGCGGCGGAACGCGGCTCCCGCCGGATCCGCGGCGCCACCGCCCCGCTGTGGGTGGGCGAGTCCGACGGCGTGGAGATCCGCGTCCAGGCGGAACCCGGCGCCCCCACCACACGCGCCCCCTCCCGGCTGCCCACCGGCATGCGGATCGAGCTGGTCGATCCGGGCGAGGAAACCCCCGCCGCGGGCTCCGACGGCAAGAACACCGGCCCCGAGGGCGACGGCAAGGGCGAGGTCGCGGTGCCCGCCATGACGATGGAGATGGCGGAGTCCTCGTCCGCGAACCTCCCGCACGCCTCGCTCGGCGCGAACGAGATCACCGCCCTCGACAAGGCCGACTCCACCGCCGACGCGATCTTCGCGAGCGACGGCGGGCTGACCGCGGCCGCCGCCCCGTTCATCGGCCCGCGCCCGCGGATCGTCACCCGCAAGGGCTGGGGCGCCGACGAGGGCCTGCGCGAGTCGGGCTTCGTCTACACGAGCACGGTCAAGGCGGCCTTCGTCCACCACAGCGCCTCCGGCAACAACTACGCCTGCAAGGACGCCCCCGCGGTCCTGCGCAGCCTGTACCGCTACCACGTGATCAGCAGCGGCTGGCGGGACTTCGGCTACAACTTCGCCGTGGACAAGTGCGGCACGGTCTACGAGGGCCGCGCGGGCGGAGTCTCCAAGGCGGTCCTCGGCGCGCACACCATGGGCTTCAACACCAACAGCATGGGCGTCGCCGTACTGGGCACCTTCACCTCCAGCGCCCCGCCGGCGGTGGCGGTCGACGCGGTCGCCCGCCTCACGGCCTGGAAGCTCGGCCTCTTCGGCCGGGACCCGCGCGCGAAGACGACCCTGACATCGGGCGGAGGGAACCGCTTCCCCAAGGGGAAGCTCGTGTCGATGAACGTCATCTCCGGCCACCGGGACGGCTTCGCCACCCAGTGCCCCGGCACGAAGCTCTACGGCAAGCTGGGCACGACCCGTACGGCCTCGGCCAAGCTCCAGGGCCGGCCGTAGCCTTCGGCGGGGTCGGCGGGGGTCGGCGGGCGCGGCGCCGTTGCCGGGGGTGCCGCCCCCCGGCTCCCGGGCCCCCGCCCCCCGGCTCCCGGCCCCCGCCCCCCGGACCCCTGCGCCTCGAACGCAGGCGGGGCGGGAACATCCAGGGCTCCGGGGACTCGGCCGGGCAGCGCTACGCTCGGGGCATGGCCGGCCGCTTCGATCCCCTCACCCGCGCCGCCGTCCGCGGCGGCCGGACCGACGTACCCGCCGTCCGCGCCGCCACCGGCGCCGTCCCAGGGGCCGCCACCGGGGCCAAGGAACGCCGCTGGACCCCCGACGGCCCCGTCGACCTCGGGCTGGTCCTCGGCCCGCTGCGCCGCGGCCCCGGCGACCCGACCTTCCGCACCACCCCCGACGGCTCCGTCTGGCGTACCGGCCGCAGCCCCGAGGGCCTCGCCGCCACCCTGCGCGTCGTCGGGACCGGCCACGAGATCACCGCCGAGGCCTGGGGCCCCGGCGCCGGCTGGTTCCTCGAACAGCTGCCGGCGCTCCTCGGCGCGGGCGACGACCCCGCCGCCTTCGTGCCCCGCCACCGTCTGGTGCACGCCAGCCACCGCCGCCGTCCCGGCCTGCGCCTCACCCGCACCGGCCTGGTCCTGGAATCCCTGATCCCCACGGTCCTGGAACAGAAGGTCACCGCCGACGAGGCCTACCGCGCCTGGCGCCGCCTCGTCCGGCAGTACGGCGAGCCCGCGCCGGGCCCCGGCCCCGAGCTGTACGTCCTGCCCGAGGCACGCACCTGGGCCATGATCCCGTCCTGGGACTGGCACAAGGCCGGGGTCGACGCCAAGCGCTCCGCCACCGTCGTGCGGGCGGCCCGGGTGGCGGACCGCCTGGAGGAGGCCGCCGCGATGGACCTGCCCGACGCCGTGCGCAGGCTGGAGGCCGTCCCGGGCATCGGCCCGTGGACCTCCGCCGAGACCCTCCAGCGCAGCAACGGCGACCCCGACGCGGTCACCACCGGCGACCTCCACCTGCCGGGCATCATCGGCTACGCCCTCGCGGGCGACCGCGACGCCGACGACGCCGCCATGCTGGAGCTCCTCGCCCCGTACGCCGGCCAGCGCCACCGCGCGGCCCGCCTCATCCTGCTCGCGGGCCGCACCCCGCCCCGCCGCGCGCCCCGCATGCCGCGCGGCGACATCGGCCGCCTCTAGGCCGTCTCTTTCGGATCTTGTCGGGCCCGCGTTGCCCGGCACCGCACCTCGCTGTGTTGTCGGGGCTCCCGAGTACGTCCAGTACGCGGGGAGCTCCTCCGCCTTGCGATGCACGGCACCGGACAACGCGGGCTCGGCCGACAAGATCCGAAAGAGACGGCCTTAGGTCCTGTCGGGTCCTCGCCGATCAGGGCGGGCCCGCGGCGGACGGCGCCGCGCCTCGCGCGTCGCCCTCGGTCACACGGGCTCGCCCGGCAGGGCAGGGACGGCCCGCCGGTCGCACGGGCTCGCCGCAGGCGTCACCGCACCTCGATGAAGTCCGCCGCCGAGCGCCCCGGCCGGTCCGGCGGGGCCGCCGCCGGGTGGCCGACCGCCACCGTTCCCATCGGGTCCCAGTCCTGCGGCAGCTCCAGCACCTCCCGCACCACGTCCCGGCAGAACATCGTCGAGGACACCCACGCCGACCCGAGCCGCTCCCCGGCCAGCGCGACCAGCAGGTTCTGCACGCCCGCGCCCATCGCGACCACGAACATCTCCCGCTCCGCCGTGTCCCGCCGGGCGTGCCCGTAGTGGTGCGCTCCGTCCGTCACCAGACACGGCACCACCAGGTACGGGGCGGCCCGCAGCACGTCCCCGCGCCTGACCCGCTTCGCGACGGACTCCTCGGACTTGCCGTCCGCCCGCAGGTCCGCGATCCACGCGTCCCGCATCGCGTCCAGCAGCCGGACCCGGGAGGCCTCGGACTCCAGCAGCACGAACCGCCACGGCGTCGTGTGGTGCGGGGCCGGGGCCGTCACGGCCGCCGCCACCGCCCGCCGCACCGCGCCCGGGTCCACCGGCTCCGCCGTGAAGGCCCGTACGGTACGGCGCTGCGTCACGGCTTCCCGTACCGCCTCCGAGGTCCCCAGCCGGAACATGTCGTCGACCGGGGAGCGCACCAGGTCCCGGGCGGAGGATCCCTCGCCCAGGACGTGGGCCAGCCCGCGGACGACGGCCACCGGCAGGCCGGCGGCCTTTCCCTTGACCAGGTCACCGGCGGCGGCCAGCTCGTCCGCGGTCGCCACCACCGTCGCGCTCAGCGGATTGCCGTGCCCGTCCGTGCCGCCGCGCAGGTCGTCCAGGACCCGTACGCCGGCCGAGCCGATCGCCACGTCCGTCAGCCCGGTGCGCCACGGTCGGCCGAAGGTGTCCGTGACGACCACGCCCACGTCCACGGACAGGGCGTCGCGCACCCCGGCGCGGATCGCGGCGGCCGAGGCGTCCGGGTCCTCGGGCAGCAGCAGCACCGTGCCGGGGGCGGTGTTGGAGGCGTCCACGCCGGCCGCGGCCATGACCAGGCCCTGCCGGTTCTCGACGATCCGCAGCGGACCCCGGCGCGCGACCACCCGTACGGTCTCGGCGTCTATCGCGGCCTCGCGCGAGTCCGCCTCGACGATCCGGCCCTCGGCCTTGGAGACGATCTTCGAGGTGACCAGCAGGACGTCCCCGTCGCGCAGGTCGGGGGCGGCCGTCGTGATCAGCTTCGCCAGGTCGTCGCCCGGCCCGACCTCCGGTATCCCGTCGAGCGCCCGCACCTCGTACGAGGGCACCTGCGTCACCGGGAGGCCTCCGCCAGCTCCAGTGCGGCCCGGGCCATCTCCGCGGTGGCCTCCAGGTCGGTCATCATCAGCGGCACCGCGCGGCAGGTGATCCCGGCGGCCTCCACCTCCGCGACGGCGTCCGCGTCCGAGGTGTCCACGAGCCAGCCGTCGAGCAGCCCGGTCCCGTAGTGCAGGGCCACGGCGGCGGCCGTGGACTCGACGCCCACCGCGGCGAGCACCTTGTCGGCCATCCCGCGCACGGGCGCGCCCCCGACGATGGGGGAGAGGCCCACGACGGGCGCCCCGGCGGAGGCCACGGCGTCCCGGATGCCGGGGACGGCGAGGATCGTGCCGACCGAGACCACGGGGTTGGACGGCGGGAAGATGATCACGTCGGCGGCTGCGATGGCCTCCAGCACGCCGGGGGCGGGCTTGGCCTGCTCGGCGCCCACGGGTACGACGGCCTCCGCGTCCACCGAGGCGCGCAGCCGGACCCAGTACTCCTGGAAGTGGATGACGCGGCGTTCGCCGGTGCCGGCCTCGGTGATCGCGACGTGGGTCTCGACCCGGTCGTCGGACATGGGCAGCAGCCGTACGCCGGGCTGCCAGCGGTCGCACAGGGCCTCGGTGACGGCGCTCAGCGGGTATCCGGCGCCGAGCATCTGGGTCCGCACGATGTGGGTGGCGAAGTCGCGGTCGCCGAGGCCGAACCAGGTGGGTCCGACCCCGTACGCCGCGAGTTCCTCCTTGACGGTGAAGGACTCGTCGCTGCGGCCCCAGCCCTGGTCCTCGTTGATGCCACCGCCGAGGGTGTACATCACCGTGTCCAGGTCGGGGCAGACCTTGAGTCCGAAGAGGTGAATGTCGTCACCGGTGTTGCCGATGACCGTGATGTCCGCGTCGGGCACGGCCGACTTGAGTCCGGACAGGAACCGGGCGCCGCCTATACCGCCGGCCAGAACAACAATGCGCATGCGGACAGTCTGTCAGGGCAGGCTGCCGGTCAGGCGGGTACGGAAGCCGTTTCGGCCGGGGAGCAGCTGTGCATGGGCATTTCGGTCAGGCCGGGGAAGTACACGTGCAGGCTGACCGCTCCGTCGAGGGTGTCGTTGACGACCTCGTGTGCGTGGCCGGGGGCGAGGACGCGCTGGGTGCCGGGACGGTGGGTGAGCCCGCCGCGGGCGGTGTGCTCGGTGAGCTCGCCCTGCAGCACGGTCATGACGCCGGAGGAGGCGCCGTGGTCGTGCGGGCCGCTGCCCTGGCCGGGGACCCAGCTGAGCAGCCAGACCTCGTAGCCGGGGCCGGTGCGCAGCCGGTGGTACCAGCGGGTGGTGGCGTCGTACTGGACGAGGTGCTCCCAGGCGGCGCGGTCCTCGGCGATGGAGCGGGCGAGCCCGACGAACTCGGCGACGGTGGCCGGATGTTCGCGGGCGGGCTGGAGGAGGTGCTGGACGGCGAGGATGTCGCCGGCGATCTGGAGGTCGCTCTCGACGGTGGCGGGAGCGGCGGAGGTGGCGCTGTGCGTGCTGTTCATCGTGGGGGGTACCTCGACGGATGTCAGTCGTGCTGGCGGTTGCTGCAGGGGCGGGCCGGAGCTCGAAGGAGCCGGGGCTCCGCGGGCATCAACAGCTGCAACAGCAACAGCGAACCTGGGCAGCGCACAGGAACCCACGAATGGGGGTCCGGGTGGCGACTGCGGGCGCTGACATGCGAACAAGGAGAACGGCTCGGGGGCCTGACTGTCAACCCAATGTCCGGTTTGGTGTAAAAGTTTCACCTCATCCGGTTACCGTGCGCGGAGAAAGGTTTGTGCACTGCGGGGCAGGGGATGTGGCGCTGTGTCGAGGCTCAAACCAGAACCGGACATCCGTGACCTGAATGTGATCTGCGCCGCTTCTCCGGCCGGACCGCAACCCCGCCCGGAGGTGGCACGTGGATTACGGGTAAAGACGGCATCTCGTGGTGCCGGTGGCATGTGTCACGATTTTTGGCGATTTGAACACTTTCTGCATAGGCTTGGTTCCGCAGAGTGAATAAGGGGCCCAATAGCAGATCTCGGCTTGACTGCCCCGGAGCCACGCACTTGTAATTTCACTCGTGTCGTTACGTAGCAATCAGTGACGGCATCGTCACGGGGACGCACAGACAGAGCGAGGGGCGCACATGACCGAGCTGTTTCAGGAACTGCTGGTCGAGGAGGCGGACGAAGAGCTCGGGTGGCAGGAGCGCGCTCTGTGCGCCCAGACCGACCCCGAGTCCTTCTTTCCCGAGAAGGGCGGCTCCACCCGCGAGGCCAAGAAGGTCTGCCTCGCCTGCGAAGTCCGCTCCGAATGCCTTGAGTACGCCCTCGCCAACGACGAGCGATTCGGCATCTGGGGCGGTCTGTCCGAGCGCGAGCGCCGCCGCCTGAAAAAGGCAGCGGTCTGAAACGGCCGACGCACCACCGGGCAGGCACCTACCGCACATCGCACGACATACCGAACGGGACAACGAGTACGACACACGGCACGGCAAACGGTCCGCCTCCTGCACCTTCCCCGCAGGAGGCGGACCGCTGTCTTGACAGCCGTTAGGGTGGGGCGCTGTCCAGCAGCCTCCGAGGGCACACCACCCCCGGACCCTCCCCCAGACTCCGTCCGGGGGACCCCCAGGCCGGAGGGCCGTACAGCGATGTCCCTGCACAGCCAGTCGGCGGGCTCCCACCAGGCACCCGCCACACCCGAGTTTCCCCGGCACGTCGTCACCGCGGTCCTCGTCGCCCACGACGGCGCCCGCTGGCTGCCCCGGACACTCGCCGGCCTCCTCGGCCAGGAACGCCCCGCGCAGAACCACATCGCCGCCGACACCGGCAGCGCCGACGAATCCGCGCGCCTCCTCACCGAGGCCCTCGGCGACGAAAGCGTCCTGCACCTCGCCCGCCGCACCGGATTCGGCACCGCCGTCGACGAAGCCGCCCGCACCGCAGGCACCTTGACCCCCGAGGACCTCCCGTACCTCAAGCGCCCCAGCGGCTGGGACCCCGTCAGCCGCACCTGGCGCGACGACACGTACGACCTCCCCGACCTGCCCCACGGCGAACCCGTCCAGTGGCTCTGGCTGCTGCACGACGACAGCGCCCCCGAACCCGACGCCCTCACCGAGCTGCTCCGCGTCGCCGAGGAGAACCCCGACGCCGCCGTCATCGGCCCCAAGCTGCGCGGCTGGTACGACAAGAAGCAGCTCCTCGAAGCCGGCGTCACCCTCGCCCGCAGCGGCCGCCGCTGGACCGGCCTCGACCGCCGCGAACAGGACCAGGGCCAGCACGACCAGGTCCGTACCGTCCTGTCCGTCTCCACCGCCGGCATGCTGGTCCGCCGCGACGTCTACGAGGACCTCGGCGGCTTCGACCGGCGCCTGCCCCTGATGCGCGACGACGTCGACCTGTGCTGGCGCGCCCAGAGCGCCGGCCACACCGTCCTCGTCGCCCCCGACGCCGTCCTGCGGCACGCCGAGGCCTCCGCCCGCGAACGCCGCACCGTCGACTGCGCCGGACGCACCACGGCCAGCCCGCACCGCGTCGACAAGGCCGGCGCCGTCTACACGATCCTCGCCAACAGCTCCGGCCGCGCCCTGCCCTACGTCCTGCTGCGCGTCCTGCTCGGCACCGTGCTGCGCACCCTCGCCTACCTCATCGGCAAGGCCCCCGGCCAGGCCGTCGACGAGCTCACCGGACTCCTCGCCACCCTGCTCCGCCCCGGCCGGCTCCTCGCCGCCCGCAAGGCCCGCAGACGCCCCGCCGTCCCCGCCGCCGAACTGCGCCCGCTCTTCCCCCCGCCGGGAGCCTCCCTGCGGGCCAACGCGGAACAGCTCGCCGGCTACTTCGGCGGCGACCGCGACACCGACGCCGCCCCCGCCGGCCGCCACGGCGGCGGCAGCATCCTGAACGCCCCCGGCGAGGACGGCGACTACCTTCCCGAGGCCGAGCGCTTCGCCCGCCTCAAGCGGCTCGCCCGCAACCCCGCGCCCCTCCTCTTCGGCCTCCTCCTGGCCGTCTCCCTCGCGGCCTGCCGCACCCTGATCGGCGGCGGCTCCCTCATGGGCGGCGCCCTGCTGCCCGCCCCCGGCAGCGGCTCCGAACTCTGGGGCGCCTACACCGACGGCTGGCACGCCGTCGGCACCGGCTCCACCGCCTCCGCCCCGCCCTACCTGGCCGTCCTCGGCACCGTCGCCACCCTGCTGTTCGGCTCCACCCAGGCCGCACTGACCCTGCTGCTCGTCGGATCCGTCCCGCTCGCCGGCCTCACCGCCTACTTCGCCTCCCGGCCGCTCGTCGAATCCCGGCTGCTGCGCGCCTGGGCGGCCATCGCCTACGCCTTCCTCCCCGCCGTGACCGGAGCCCTCGCCGGCGGCCGCCTCGGCACCGCCGTCCTCGCCGTCGTGCTCCCCCTCATGGCCCGCGCAGCCGTCGCAGCCTTCGACCTCGGCGACGGCGCGGAAGCCGCCGACCGGCGGGGCGGCCGGCGCGCGGTGTGGACGTACACGCTGCTGCTCACCCTCACCACAGCCTTCACCCCCGTCGTGTGGCCGCTCGCCGCCGTCCTCGGGACCGCCGCGCTGGTCCTGCGCCGCGCGCACTGGAAGGCGTACGGCCTGCGGCTGCTCGCCGCCCTCGCCGTCCCGCTGATCGTGCTCGCCCCCTGGTCGCTGGGCCTGCTCACGCACCCCGGCCGCCTGCTGGACGAGGCCGGACTGCCCTACGGAGCCGGCTCCGCCGACGCCCTCGGCCTGCTTGCCATCAGCCCCGGCGGCCCCGGCACCGGCGCCGGACTGCTGCTCATCGGCATCGTCCTCGCCGCCCTGGCCGCCCTGCTGCGCACCGACCGCGCCTTCGCCGTCCGCACCGCCTGGGCCGCCGCCCTCGCCGGGCTGCTCCTGGCCGTCCTCGTCAACCGCACCGGCTGGGCCGGCCCCGCCACCCTCGTGTACGGACTCGCCCTGCTCGCGGCCGCCGCGCTCGGCGCCGACGGAGCCAGGGAACGCGTCGCCGCCCGCAGCTTCGGCTGGCGCCAGCCGCTGGCCGCCCTCATCGCCCTGACCGCCGCCGTCGGCCCGCTGTTCGCCGCCGCCACCTGGATGCTCGCGGGCGCCGACGGCCCGCTGCAGCGCCGCGACCCGGTACAGGTCCCCGCCTTCGTCGCCGACGCGGGCGGTGACGACAATCAGACCCGCACCCTGATCCTCGACCTGGACCCGCCCGCCAGCGTCTCCTACAGCCTCGTCCGCGGCTCCGGCGGCCGCATCGGCGACGCGGAGATCACCGCCCGCACCGGCGGCGACGCCCGCCTCGACAAGGTCGTCTCCAACCTCGTCGCCGGCTCCGGCGCCGACCAGTCCAGCCAGCTCAGCGCCTACGCCATCCGCTTCGTCATGTTCCGCCCCGGCGGCCCCGACGAGATCCGCCGCGTCCTCGACGCCACCCCGGGCCTGAGCCGTCGCCACCAGCAGGACGGCACCGCCCTGTGGGGCGTCGAGCCCTGGCTGCCCCGCGCCGTCATCGTCTCCGGCAAGCAGGGCGAGGCACCGATCCCCGTCGCCGCCGGACCCGTCGAGGCCCACAGCAAGATCCCCGCCGGTGACGCGGACCGCGTCCTGCGCATCGCCGACCGGGCCGACGCCGGCTGGCGGGCCACCCTCGACGGCAAGCCCCTCAAGCCGAAGACCCTGGACGGCTGGGCCCAGGGCTTCGAACTGCCCGCCGACGGCGGCCGCCTCGACCTCGTCCACGAGGACTCCCTGCTGCAGACCGCCTGGTACTGGACCCAGGGCCTCCTCGCCCTGGTCCTCCTGGTGATGGCCCTGCCCGGCCGCCGGGCGCAGCTCGACGACGACCTGCCGGAGGACGAGGCGCTGCTCCCGTCCCAGCCCGGCCCGGGCGAGGCCGGCGAGGGCCGCCGCGCCCGCCGCCTGCGCGCCGAGGCCGAGCCGGCCCCCGTACCGGTGGAGACGGCCGCGGTCGCCGACCCGTACGCGCAGATCCCCGCGCAGCCGGTGTACGGCGAGGACACCTACGCGTACCAGGCGTACGGCGACCAGAGCGGCTACGCGTACGACCAGCAGCAGCCCGCGTACGACCCGTACCCGCAGTACGACCAGCAGGGCCAGTACGACCAGCAGGGCCAGCAGGGCCAGCAGGGCCAGCAGGGCTACGCGGCCCCGTACCCGCAGCAGCCGGTCCAGGACCCGGACCAGCAGCAGTACCCCTACCCGTACGAGCCCTACCAGCCGTACGACCCCCACCACCCCCACGCACCGCACGACCCGCGTCCGGACGGGAGCCCCCAGCAGTGAAGCAGCGCGCACCCCTGACGCTGGCGGCGGTGACCGCGGCCCTGGCCGCCCTCACCGGCGTCGCCGCCCTCACCGCACCCGCCGCCGACGGCAAGCCCTCCGACGGCAGGCCGGCCGCCGCCCGGATGCCCGTGGAACGGTCCCTGTTGGTCTGCCCGGGGCCCAGCTCCTCGGACATCGCCGAGACCACGTACACGTCCTTCACCCCCGGCGCCCCCGCGGGCAAGGGCTCGGCCCGGCTGCTCGGCGCGACCAAGGACGCCAAGCCGGTGCTGGAGCCCAAGGAGCCCGGCAAGCCCGTCGGGGCCACCGCCAGCGGCGCCGACGCACCCGCCCTCACCGGCAGCGCCGACGGCGTCCTCGCCCCCGGCTGGACCACGCAGCTGACCACCAAGGTCTCCGTCGGCCGGGCCCGCGGCGTGCTCGGTGTCGGCTGCACCGCGCCCGGCACCGACTTCTGGTTCCCCGCGGTCAGCACGGCCAAGGGCCGCGAGGACTACGTCCACCTCACCAACCCCGACGACGCCGCGGCCATCGTCGACATCAAGCTCTTCGGCCCGGACGGACCGGCCAAGCCCGACGCCGGCGCCAGCGAGAGCATCCGGGTCGACCCCAAGTCGACCAAGACCGTCCTGCTGTCCTCCCTCGTCCCCGGTGCCCAGCTCGCGGACGCCACCGCCCACGTGACCACGCGCGCCGGCCGGGTGGGCGCATCGGTGCAGGTCGGCGAGGAGGGCGTGGGCGCCGACTGGCTGCCGGCCTCCGCCGATCCGGCGGGCTCACTGGTACTGCCGGGCATCCCGGCGGACGCCGCCTCCGTACGCCTGGTCGTCCTCGCACCGGGCGAGGAGGACGCGGACCTGAAGGTGCGCCTCGCCGGACCGGGCGGCTCGATCAGCCCGGCGGGCAACGAGCAGCTGCACGTCAAGGCCGGTATGACGGCGGTCATGGACCTGAAGGACCTGACCCGCGGCGAGCCCGGTTCGCTGGTCCTGACCCCGGCCGACCCCAAGAAGTCCGCCCCGGTCGTCGCGGCGGTACGGGTGGTCCGCGGCAGCGGGGCCAAGCAGGAGCTCGGCTTCATCACCGCCACCGCGCCGGTCGGGACACGGGCGACCGTGGCCGACAACCGGCCCGAGGAGAACACGACCCTGCTGGCCCTGACGGCCCCGGGCGCCGACGCGAAGGTCAAGGTGACGGCCTCACCGGGCACCGGGGGCGGCGAGCCGGCCTCCAAGGAGGTCACCGTCAAGGCGGGCACCACGCAGACGCTGACCCTGGCCCCGGCGGGCGGCAAGGGCGCCTACGCCCTCACCGTCGAAACCCTCTCGGGCGGCCCGGTCCACGCGGCCCGCACCCTGTCCCTGCCGGACGACGGCATCGCGATGTTCACCGTCCAGGGATTCTCGGACGACCACTCCACGGTCTCGGTCCCCAGGGCCGCCCAGGACCTCTCGGTCCTGACCCGGTGACCTGACGGACCCGTTGACGGGATGACGGGCGCCCCGGTACGCGGCAGGTCAGTCCTGGCCGTACCGGGGGTCCACCGTCTCCGGCGAGAGCCCCAGCAGATCCGCCACCTGCTCGACCACGATCTCGTGGACCAGCATTGCCTTCTCGTCCCGCGTCTTGGTACGGATCTCCACCGGCCGCCGGAAGACCACGATCCGGGCGGGCCGCCCCTCGCGCGACTCCGACACCGCGCCCAGCGGCACCGCCTCGTCGTTCCAGCCGCCGTCCGCACCGCCCGGCGGGCCGGGGACGTCCCCGATCAGGAACTCCACCTCGGCCAGCTGCGGCCAGCGCCGCTCCAGCCGCTCCACGGAATCCCGTACGAGATCCCCGAACAGCTCGGACCGGCTTGCCGCCAGCGGCACCTGAGGGGGCGCCACCGGACCGCGCATCCCGCGCCCGTGGCGGTCCCGCCGACGCGGGCGCGGCTCGGTCCGGGCCCCGGCGGGCGGCTCTGCAGGGCAGGGAGGAAGAGGGCTGTCGGTCACCCCCGCAGGGTAGCTCCGAGCACGACACGGGGGAGTGCGCGGCGGTGGAGTCGTCGCGGCCCGGTCAAGAGTGCGGTACCGTCCAACGTCGTGAGCCTTGTACGTCGCTGTTCGCGCACTGCGTGCGGCCGCCCTGCCGTCGCGACACTGACGTACGTCTACGCCGATTCGACCGCAGTTCTCGGCCCGCTCGCCACCTACGCCGAACCCCACTGCTACGACCTGTGCGCCGAGCACTCGGAGCGCCTGACCGCCCCACGGGGCTGGGACGTCGTGCGCCTGTCCGACGGCTCCGGGCCGTCCCGCCCCAGTGGCGACGACCTCGAAGCCCTCGCCAACGCCGTGCGCGAAGCAGCCCGTCCCCCGGGGCGCACCGCCGAGCCCGGCAGCCCCGGCAAGGGTGGCCCGTCCACCGGTGAGACCCGCCGCGGACACCTGCGCGTCCTGAGATCGCCCGATTCCTGACGCTCCGACGGCCTGAAGAGCCGCTCCCGGTTCAGGGTAGGTTTTGCTGAACCGCACAGGACCTTCAGGAGGGCAGGCAGTGGCCGCAGATCTTTCGAACATCGTCAAGGCGTATGACGTGCGTGGCGTTGTGCCGGACGAGTGGGACGAGTCGCTGGCCGAGTTGTTCGGTGGGGCGTTCGTGGAGGTCACGGGTGCTGTGGCGATCGTGATCGGTCATGACATGCGTCCGTCGTCGCCGGGTCTGTCGGCTGCTTTTGCGCGGGGTGCGGCGGCGCGTGGTGTGGATGTGACGTTGATCGGGCTGTGTTCGACGGATCAGCTGTATTACGCGTCGGGTTCGCTGGGTCTGCCGGGTGCGATGTTCACGGCTTCGCACAATCCGGCGCAGTACAACGGCATCAAGCTGTGTCGTGCGGGTGCTGCTCCGGTGGGTCAGGACACGGGTCTGTCGCAGATCCGGTCGCTGGTGGAGAAGTGGTCGCAGGACGGTGCTCCGGTGGTTGCCGAGGGCACGGCCCCGGGCGCGGTGACGGAGCTGGATTCCCTTCCCGGGTATGCCGCGCATCTGAAGGGTCTGGTGGACCTGGCGTCGGTCCGGCCGCTGAAGGTGGTGGTGGACGCGGGCAACGGCATGGGCGGTCACACGGTGCCGACGGTGTTCGAGGGGCTGCCGCTGGATGTGGTGCCGATGTACTTCGAGCTGGACGGGACGTTCCCGAACCACGAGGCGAATCCGCTGGATCCGAAGAACATTGTGGATCTCCAGGCCCGTGTGCTGGCGGAGGGCGCCGATCTGGGGATCGCGTTCGACGGTGACGCGGACCGCTGTTTCATCGTGGACGAGCGGGGTGTGGGGGTGTCTCCGTCGGCGATCACTGCGCTGGTCGCGGCGCGTGAGCTGGCCCGCAACGGCGGCTCGGGGACGGTCATCCACAACCTGATCACCTCCTGGTCGGTGCCGGAGGTGGTGCGGGAGAACGGCGGCACGCCGGTGCGTACGCGGGTGGGTCATTCCTTCATCAAGGAGGAGATGGCGAGGACGGGTGCGATCTTCGGTGGTGAGCACTCGGCGCACTACTACTTCAAGGATTTCTGGAACGCGGACACGGGCATGCTGGCCGCGTTGCACGTGCTGGCGGCGCTGGGTGGTCAGGACGGTCCGCTGTCGGAGCTGGTGGCTTCCTACGACCGGTATGCGGGTTCGGGTGAGATCAACTCGACGGTCGGCGACCAGAAGGCCCGGCTGGCCGCGGTGAAGGACGCCTACGGAGATATCGAAGGTGTCACCCTCGACGAGCTCGACGGCCTGACGGTGACGGGCGGGGACTGGTGGTTCAACGTCCGTGCCTCCAACACCGAGCCCCTGCTGCGGCTGAACGTGGAGGCGCGGGACGAGGCCACCCTGGCCAAGGTCCGCGACGAGGTCCTCACCCTCATCCGCGCCTGACCCGATCCAGCCCCGGAGCCCGGCCCGAGGGCCCGGGCTCCGCCCACTCCAGCCCCGCCGGCGATCGAGGCGCGGCTCCGGGCGGAGCCCGGGTTCCCGGCGCAGCCGGCTTCCCCGGGGGCTCGGCCCCACCGGGCCCCCCACGACACCGCACCGGCGGTGACTCGGCGGTACGCTGACCTCGCCCCACCCACATGCCCGAAGGGAACCGCCCCATGCCGCTCGAAGCCGGCCTCCTGCAGATCCTCGCCTGCCCCGCCTGCCACTCGCCCCTCGAGGACAAGTCGGCCGACGAGACGGCCCCCGAGCTGATCTGCACCGGCCAGGACTGCGGCCTCGCGTACCCGGTCCGCGACGGCATCCCCGTGCTCCTCGTGGACGAGGCCCGCCGCCCCGCCTGACCCCCAGCCGCGCCCGCACCGCGCACGCAGACGCTGAGACCGATTCCGCCACCCTGGATCCGTCAACACCGCCGGAGGCCGCCATGCTCGACGAGTCGCTCCTCGACGCACCGGACGATCTCGCCCGCATCGACCGCCGGGGCCTGCTCCGCGGTGCGGCCGAGGCCGGAGCCAGAGTCCGTACCGCCGCCCGGCACGCGACCGATGCCGGCCTCGCCGAGCTGCGCCCCGACGGCCGCCCGCGCTCCGTCCTGATCGCCGGACCCGGCACCGCCGCCACCGGCGTCGCCGACCTGCTCGGCGCCCTCGCCGGGGCCTCCGCGCCCGTCATCCGGCTGGAGCCCACCGGCGTCGCCCACGCGTCCGGCGCACTGCGCTGGGCCCTGCCCGGCTGGGCCGGCCCCGTGGACCTGCTGCTCCTCGCCACCACCGACGGCACCGAGCCCGGACTCGCGGTCCTCTCCGAGCAGGCCTACCGGCGCGGCTGCACCGTCGTCGCCGTCGCCCCCGAACGCTCACCGCTGAGCGAGGCCGTGGACGGCGCGCACGGGCTCCTCGTACCGATGGCCAAGGCCCCGTACCAGGAGTACGACGAGTCCGCCGCGGCCGGCCCCGGCGCCCTGTGGGCCCTGCTGACGCCCCTGCTGCTGCTCCTCGACAGGGTCGGCCTGATCACCGCGGCCCCGGACACCCTCCAGCTCGTCGCCGACCGGCTCGACCGGACGGCCGAACGCTGCGGGCCGGCCATCGCCACCTACTCCAACCCGGCCAAGACCCTCGCCGCCGAGCTGGCCGACTCCCTCCCGCTCATCTGGAGCGAGGGCACCGGCGCCGCCCCCGCGGGCCGCCGGTTCGCCGCCACCCTCGCCGAGCTCGCCGGTCGCCCCGCACTGGCCGCCGTGCTTCCCGAGGCACTGCCCGCCCACGGCATCCTGCTCGCCGGGGCCTTCGCCGCCGGAGCCGACCCCGACGACTTCTTCCGTGACCGGGTCGAAGAGCCCCAGGCACTTCGCGCCCGCATCGTTCTGCTGCGTGACCGTCCGGCCGGCGGTCTGACCGCCGCCCCCGCCGCCCGCGAGCTCGCCCACAGCCACGACACGGCCGTCAGCGAGCTCGAACCGGAGGAGGGCGTCGAGCTGGAGCAGCTCGCCGAGCTCCTCGCCGTCACGGATTTCGCCACCGCCTACCTGGCGTTGGCTTCCGGGGGACACAGCTGAGTCACAGACGTACCCAGCTCTATCCAGGAAGACGACGATGGACCGCCTGACGAACACGATCCGCCCCTATGCCTGGGGATCCACCACGGCCATCCCCACGCTCCTCGGTGTCGCACCCACCGGTGAGCCCCAGGCCGAGATGTGGATGGGAGCCCACCCCGGCGCACCCTCCCGCCTCGACCGCGGAACGGGCGAGAGGGCGCTCTCGGAGGTCATCGCCGCCGACCCCGAAGGCGAGCTGGGCGCTGCCACCGTCGCCAGGTTCGGCCCCCGGCTGCCCTTCCTGTTCAAGATCCTCGCCGCCGGCGCGCCGCTCTCCCTCCAGGTCCACCCCGACCTGGACCAGGCCAGGGCGGGCTTCGAGGACGAGGAGCGCCGCGGGGTCCCGATCGACGCGGACCACCGCAACTACAAGGACGCCAACCACAAGCCCGAAATGATCTGCGCGCTCACCCCGTTCGACGGGCTGTGCGGCTTCCGCCCGCCGCTGGAGGCCGCGGACCTCCTCGAAGGCCTGCAGGTGGACAGCCTCAAGCCGTACGTCGACCTGCTGCGCGCGCACCCCGAAGAGGCGGCCCTGCGCGAGATGCTGACGGCCGTTCTGACCGCCGACCGCGCCGAGATGGCCCACACCGTGAGCGAGGTCGCCGCGGCCGTCACGCGCCTCGGCGGCACCTACATCCCGTACGCGACCCTGGTCCACCACTTCCCGGGCGACCCGGGAGTCATCGCGGCCATGCTGCTCAACCACGTCCGCCTCCAGCCCGGCGAGGCGATGTTCCTCGGCGCCGGCGTCCCGCACGCCTACATCGACGGCCTCGGCGTCGAGTTGCTGGCCAACTCGGACAACGTGCTGCGTGCCGGACTCACCCCGAAGCACGTGGACGTGCCCGAGCTGCTGAAGGTCGCGAAGTTCGAGCCCGGCGACCCGACCCTGCTGCGCCCGGAGGGCGACGGCGAGGAGGTCTACGAGACCCCCATCGACGAATTCCGGCTCTCCCGCTTCCTCCTCGCGCCCGGCGGCGCCCCCCGGGTGCTCCCGCACGGGGCCCCGCAGATCCTGCTCTGCACGGCGGGTTCCCCGCAGGCGGGCGAACTGCCCCTGACTCCTGGCGAATCGGTCTTCGTACCGGCGGGCGAAAAGGTCGAACTGTCAGGAACCGGGACGGTCTTCCGCGCCACCGTGGTGGTCTGACGCAGCGTCCCTCCCGCCGGCTGCAACAATGTGCGGCCGGTAGTCAGTGGCTAGGAAGGACACCCTGCACCCATGAGCGCGTCGGGCGGTACCAAGGCGATCGTGGCGGCACTCGCCGCCAATCTCGCCATCGCTGTAGCCAAATTCGTGGCATTCCTCTTCAGCGGCTCCTCGTCGATGCTCGCGGAAAGCGTCCACTCGCTGGCCGACTCCGGGAACCAGGGGCTGCTCCTCCTCGGCGGGAAGAAGGCCCAGCGCGAGGCGACGCCGCAGCACCCCTTCGGGTACGGGCGCGAGCGCTACATCTACGCCTTCCTCGTCTCCATCGTGCTCTTCACCGTCGGTGGCATGTTCGCCATCTACGAGGGCTACGAGAAGATCCACGACCCGCACGAGATCACGAACTGGTACTGGCCGGTCGGCGTCCTCGTCTTCGCGATCATCGCGGAGTCCTTCTCCTTCCGCACCGCGATCAAGGAGTCGAACGAGATCCGGGGCAAGCAGACCTGGACCCAGTTCGTCCGCCGGGCCAAGGCCCCCGAGCTGCCCGTCGTCCTCCTGGAGGACCTCGGCGCGCTCGTCGGCCTGGTGCTGGCCCTCGGCGGTGTCGGCCTCGCCCTGCTGACCGGCGACGGGATCTGGGACGGCATCGGCACCCTGTGCATCGGCGTCCTGCTCATCGCCATCGCGATCGTGCTGGCCGCGGAGACCAAGTCCCTGCTGCTCGGTGAGGCCGCCGGGATCGAGGACGTGGAGAAGATCAAGGCCGCAGTGGTCGACGGGGACGTCGTCACCCGCGTGATCCACATGCGCACCCTGCACCTGGGCCCCGAGGAGCTGCTCGTCGCCGCCAAGATCGCGGTCGAGGGCAACGACACCGCGACCGAGGTGGCCGACGCGATCAACGCCGCCGAGGCCCGCATCCGCGAGGCGGTCCCGATCGCCCGGGTGATCTACCTGGAGCCGGACATCTACCGCCCCGAGGCTGCCAAGTAACCGGGCGGCCACACACATGCGAAGGCCCCCGCGGGCAGCAGCCCGCGGGGGCCTTCGGCATGCGTCGGCCTTTACGGCTCGTCGACGCGCACGGCACCCCAAACGGGCCCGGCGGGCACGGGCTTCCTCCGCCGAGCCACCAGAGCCGCGATCCCGAACCCCGCACCGGCGAGGAAGGCCGGGACCCCGCACAGCGCGAGGGCTCCGGCCGCCAGGAACGCGACGGGCGTCTCGATCCTCCTGCCCAGCACGGCCGAGACCGGGGCCGTTCCCCTGCTCTCCCCGTCGATGTTGAAGGAGGAGTCGAAGGAGTTGTTCCGGTTGTCACCCATGAGGAAGACACGACCCTCGGGAACGGTGACGTCGAACCCGATCGCCGCCGGCACCGTGCGGTCCTTGATGTACGGCTCGTCCAGCGGCTCGCCGCCCAGCCGGAGCGTCGGCTCGCCCGGCGTGTAGGAGATCCGGTCCCCGCCGACCGCCACCACCCGCTCCAGAGCGGGTCCGTCGGGGATCCACGGCAGCGTGATCAGTACGACGTCACCGCGCCGGACGTCCGGGACCGGACCGGCCTCGAACCACACCCGCTTGCCCCGCGTGAGCGTGGGGAGCATCGAGTCGGAGCTCGCGACCCTCATGTCGAAGCCCCGCGCCGGCGCCGCGACGGCTCCGTAGACGCTGGTGCCCACCAGCACGACCGTCCCGAAGACGAGCAGCACCACCGCCCAGATCCCCAGTCTCCGCCCAGGCCTGCGTTCCATCAGCCACCCCTTCGATTCGTGCGTGTGCGCGGGGCAGCGTACGGAACCCCTCCGGGCCCCTGACCAGCAGGGTCGCCCGAGAACCGACGCGGCCGACGGCACCCATGCGCACCCGAGAGGTGCGCCAGAAGCCCTCAGGGACCGGAGCCTGCCGACGGGAGGACCTGACATAACCTGACAGCTTCTTCCTCGTCTGACTGGGGCTCACTCCACCGATCGGTGTAGATTCGTGCTCAGTGTCAGACGTCGCTGCTGATGGCGGGTCGGGCGGTCCTTGCGACCGGCCGAGGGGAGAGAGGACCCCCGACGGACTGTGCTCGGTGTCCCGTCCCCAGGACGGCGCACGGCCCAGCCGTACCCACCTCTCGAACCATGAGGAGCAGCACCCATGGACTTCAAGGTCGCAGACCTGTCCCTTGCCGCGTTCGGCCGCAAGGAGATCACCCTGGCCGAGCACGAGATGCCGGGCCTGATGTCGATCCGTGCCGAGTACGCCCAGGCGCAGCCGCTGGCCGGTGCCCGGATCACCGGCTCGCTGCACATGACCGTGCAGACGGCCGTGCTCATCGAGACCCTCGTCGCCCTCGGCGCCGACGTCCGCTGGGCCTCCTGCAACATCTTCTCCACCCAGGACCACGCGGCCGCCGCCATCGCGGTGGGCCCGAACGGCACCCCGGAGAACCCGCAGGGCGTACCCGTCTTCGCCTGGAAGGGCGAGACGCTGGAGGAGTACTGGTGGTGCACGGAGCAGGCGCTGACCTGGCCGAACACCCCCACCGGTGGCCCGAACATGATCCTCGACGACGGTGGTGACGCCACCCTCCTCGTTCACAAGGGCGTCGAGTTCGAGAAGGCCGGCGCGGCCCCGGACCCGTCGACGGCGGACTCCGAGGAGTACGCGTACATCCTCACCCTGCTCAACCGCACCCTCGGCGAGTCCCCGCAGAAGTGGACGCAGCTCGCGTCCGAGATCCGCGGTGTGACCGAGGAGACCACCACCGGTGTGCACCGTCTGTACGAGATGATGTCCGAGGGCAGCCTGCTGTTCCCGGCGATCAATGTGAACGACGCCGTGACGAAGTCGAAGTTCGACAACAAGTACGGTTGCCGGCACTCGCTGATCGACGGCATCAACCGTGCCACCGACGTCCTCATCGGCGGCAAGGTGGCGGTCGTCTTCGGTTACGGCGACGTCGGCAAGGGCTGCGCGGAGTCCCTGCGCGGTCAGGGTGCGCGTGTCATCGTCACGGAGATCGACCCGATCTGCGCGCTGCAGGCCGCGATGGACGGATACCAGGTCGCCACCCTCGACGATGTCGTGGAGACGGCCGACATCTTCATCACGACCACGGGCAACAAGGACATCATCATGGCCGCGGACATGGCCAAGATGAAGCACCAGGCGATCGTGGGCAACATCGGCCACTTCGACAACGAGATCGACATGGCCGGTCTCGCGAAGATCGAGGGCATCGTCAAGGACGAGGTCAAGCCGCAGGTCCACACCTGGAAGTTCCCCGACGGCAAGGTCCTGATCGTGCTGTCCGAGGGCCGTCTGCTGAACCTGGGCAACGCGACCGGTCACCCGTCGTTCGTGATGTCGAACTCCTTCGCGGACCAGACCCTGGCCCAGATCGAGCTCTTCACCAAGCCGGAGGAGTACCCGACCGAGGTCTACGTGCTCCCCAAGCACCTGGACGAGAAGGTCGCGCGTCTGCACCTGGACGCCCTGGGCGTCCGCCTCACCACGCTCCGCCCGGAGCAGGCCGCCTACATCGGCGTCCAGGTCGAGGGCCCGTACAAGCCGGACCACTACCGCTACTGATCAACCCCTGATCAGCCTCTGATCAGCGGCAGCAGCACGTGAAGCAGGCCCCCGGCACCCGTGCCGGGGGCCTGCCCCGTATCCCCGACACGTCCCCCGACCCCCAAGAAGAGTGCGCACCATGCCCCGCGGCCGCTACTCGCTCCACGACCCGCACGACCACACACCGCTCGGCGAGGAGCACTTCCACTGCGCCCCCGGGCCCTCGGGCTGGCGCTACGTCTCCCAGCTCACCGGCCCGGGCGGCGACCACCGAGGCTCCGTCGACCTGGCGATCGACGAACTGGGCCGCCCCATCCGGCTGGAGGTCAACGCCGCGAGCTGGCAGGTGCGGGGCGCCGCCATCGACGGCGTCACCTGGGTCCGTACCGACCCCACCGGCACCGAGGCCACCGAGGGCAACATCGCAGCCCCCGGCTTCACCGGCACCTCCCCGGCCTTCCTCGTGGCCACGACCCGCCTGCTGCGCCTGACCCCGGGCGCCCCGGCCACCCGCGTCCGGCTCCTCGCCCTCACCGACCCGGTCCTGGCGCCCCGTACGGTCGACCAGGCCTGGGCCCTGCTGGCCCGCGAGGAACACCCCACGGACAGCGGCCCGCTCCTGGTGGACGAGTACCGGGTCAGCGCGCTGGACACCGGCGAGGTCCACACCATCCACATCGCCGGAGACGTGGTCCTCTCGGCCCCCGGGATCGAACTCGAACACCTGGAGACGCCGCCCTCGGCCTTCGAGGAGCAGTGATCCCTCAGGCGGGCGGCGCGAACCCGCCGGCGCGCGGAGCCTCCACGGGCGCCTCGGGTGCCACCCGGGCAACCGGCTGCGCCACGACAGGCCCCGGTGCGGCGACGGGCATCGTCGTCGGCATCGGCGCGGGAGCGAACCCCGAACCGGGCGCGGCAAAGGGCGCGGAAAAGGGTGCGGGACCGGGCCCGGCAGCGGCGACCGGCCGGAAGGCCCGGGCGGCGTCACGCGACTGCCGTTCGTGCACCACGGCCATCAGGAACGCGGCGGCCGGAACCCCCGCCGGCGGCGGCGCCCCCGTACGCGCCACCAGATCGTCCGCGAGCCGGCCCGCCATCGCGGCACCCACTTGCGGATCCAGCTGGTCCATCCGCGTCAGGTACTGCCGAATCGCCAGCCACAGCCCGTCCGGCACCGCCGACAGGTCCAGCCCGGTGAACCGCCCGGCCAGCCACGGCGGCGGCGGGGGCACCGGCATCACCCGCGCCCCCGGCACCCGCTCCCGGACCACGAGCGTGCCCGCGAACAGGTCCCCGAGCCGCCGGCCCCGCTCCGAAGCCAGCGAGGCGATGCACGCCACCGACCCGAAGGTCAGCAGCAGCTCCACGAACCCCAGGGCCCCGCGCACCAGAGCGTGCCGGAACCTGATCGGCCCGCCGTCGTCCCGCACGACCCGCAGCCCGCAGGCGAGCTTGCCGAGCGAACGTCCGTGGGAGAGCGTCTCCACCGCGATCGGCATGCCCACCAGGAACAGCAGGAAGCCCGCCACCCCCACGGCGGCCTGGGCGGCCTCGTCCAGCGAGGCGGTCGCCATGGTCAGCCCGATGGAGATGATCACGTATCCAGTGACGTACACGGCCATGTCCAGGAGGATCGCCAGCCCGCGGCTCGGCAGTCGCGCGGGCCTCAATCCCAGGACGACAGCGTCCCCCGTCACCAGATCGCTCACCACAGCACCTCTCATGTGACCTGCCCCGCCCCAACGGCATCCAGTCTGCCAAGCTGACCACACTAGGAATAGGCAGTGGCCAGGGGACCTGGGACAGGGGAGCGGCAACCGGATGGATCTCGATGTCTTCGTGACCGCACACCGAGCGGAGTGGGACCGTCTGGAGCAGCTCCTGGGCCGCGGGCGCAAGCTCACGGGCGAGGAGGCCGACGAACTCGTCGCGCTCTACCAGCGCACCTCCACCCACCTCTCCCAGATCCAGTCCAGCGCCCCGGACCCGATGCTCACCGGTCGGCTGACCCAGCTGATCGCCCGCGCCCGCGCCACGGTGACGGGCACCCGCCGGTCCGGCTGGCGCGACGTCGCCCTCTTCTTCACGGTGGGCTTCCCGGCCGCGGTCTACCGCAGCCGCCGCTGGTGGATACCGACGGCCCTGCTCTCGACGGCGCTCGGCGTGCTCATCGGCTGGTGGATCGCCACGCACCCGGAAGTCCAGGGCGCCATCGCCGCCCCCGACGACCTGAAGGCGCTCACGCAGCCCGGCGGCCAGTACGAGACGTACTACTCCAGCCACCCCGCGGGCTCCTTCGCCGCACAGGTGTGGACGAACAACGCCCAGGCGGCCGCGATCTGCCTGGTCATGGGCGCGTTCCTGGGGATACCGGTGCTCTGGATCCTCTTCCTGAACATGGCCAACCTCGGAGTGGGCCTCGGCCTGATGGCCTCCGCCGGCCGCCTCGACGTCTTCCTCGGCCTGATCC
>NZ_CP108292.1:2520000-3795000 GCF_045160505.1 Streptomyces sp. NBC_00029 | reverse complement strand
CGATTGCAGACAAACGTTCTGCACGGTCAGCTCATGGGTGGAACGTTGATTAGTTGGCATCTTCGGTCTGATGGTTCTCGAGTACTGCTTCGGCGTGGAAAGAGGAGACGGACGAACGGAGATGCTTGGCACGTTGTTGGGTCCTGAAGGTACGGCCGTAAGGTCATGTCTTCAGTGCCGGCCCCAGTGAACTTGGTCCGTAAGGGATCAGGGTGATGGGTGGCTGGTCGTTGTTTGAGAACTACACAGTGGACGCGAGCATCTGTGGCCAAGTTTTTAAGGGCGCACGGTGGATGCCTTGGCACCAGGAACCGATGAAGGACGTGAGAGGCCGCGATAGGCCCCGGGGAGCTGCCAACTGAGCTTTGATCCGGGGGTGTCCGAATGGGGAAACCCGGCAGTCGTCATGGGCTGTCACCCACTGCTGAACACATAGGCAGTGTGGAGGGAACGCGGGGAAGTGAAACATCTCAGTACCCGCAGGAAGAGAAAACAACCGTGATTCCGGGAGTAGTGGCGAGCGAAACCGGATGAGGCCAAACCGTATGCGTGTGATACCCGGCAGGGGTTGCGCATGCGGGGTTGTGGGAATTCTTTTGACCGGTCTGCCGGCCGGTCGGCGAGTCAGAAACCGTTGATGTAGTCGAAGGACATGCGAAAGGTCCGGCGTAGAGGGTAAGACCCCCGTAGACGAAACATCAGCGGCTTGCTTAAGAATCTCCCAAGTAGCACGGGGCCCGAGAAATCCCGTGTGAATCTGGCGGGACCACCCGCTAAGCCTAAATATTCCCTGGTGACCGATAGCGGATAGTACCGTGAGGGAATGGTGAAAAGTACCGCGGGAGCGGAGTGAAATAGTACCTGAAACCGTGTGCCTACAAGCCGTGGGAGCGTCGCTGTATGTGCTTGCACATACAGTCGTGACTGCGTGCCTTTTGAAGAATGAGCCTGCGAGTTAGCGGTGTGTAGCGAGGTTAACCCGTGTGGGGAAGCCGTAGCGAAAGCGAGTCCGAATAGGGCGATTGAGTTGCACGCTCTAGACCCGAAGCGGAGTGATCTAGCCATGGGCAGGTTGAAGCGGAGGTAAGACTTCGTGGAGGACCGAACCCACCAGGGTTGAAAACCTGGGGGATGACCTGTGGTTAGGGGTGAAAGGCCAATCAAACTCCGTGATAGCTGGTTCTCCCCGAAATGCATTTAGGTGCAGCGTCGTGTGTTTCTTGCCGGAGGTAGAGCACTGGATAGGCGATGGGCCCTACCGGGTTACTGACCTTAGCCAAACTCCGAATGCCGGTAAGTGAGAGCACGGCAGTGAGACTGTGGGGGATAAGCTCCATGGTCGAGAGGGAAACAGCCCAGAGCATCGACTAAGGCCCCTAAGCGTACGCTAAGTGGGAAAGGATGTGGAGTCGCAGAGACAACCAGGAGGTTGGCTTAGAAGCAGCCACCCTTGAAAGAGTGCGTAATAGCTCACTGGTCAAGTGATTCCGCGCCGACAATGTAGCGGGGCTCAAGCGTACCGCCGAAGTCGTGTCATTGCAGCAATAGGGCCAACGCCCGCTGTGATGGGTAGGGGAGCGTCGTGTGCCGGGTGAAGCAGCAGCGGAAGCTAGTTGTGGACGGTTCACGAGTGAGAATGCAGGCATGAGTAGCGATACACACGTGAGAAACGTGTGCGCCGATTGACTAAGGGTTCCTGGGTCAAGCTGATCTGCCCAGGGTAAGTCGGGACCTAAGGCGAGGCCGACAGGCGTAGTCGATGGACAACCGGTTGATATTCCGGTACCCGCTTTGAAACGCCCAATATCGAATCCTCTAATGCTAAAGCCGTGAAGCCGTTCCGGACCCTTCGGGGAAAGGAAAGTGGTGGAGCCGCTGACCCAAGGTGGTAGTAGGTAAGCGATGGGGTGACGCAGGAAGGTAGTCCAGCCCGGGCGGTGGTAGTCCCGGGGTAAGGGTGTAGGCCGAGGGGTAGGCAAATCCGTCCCTCATTAAGGCTGAGACCTGATGCCGAGCCGATTGTGGTGAAGTGGATGATCCTATGCTGTCGAGAAAAGCCTCTAGCGAGTTTCATGGCGGCCCGTACCCTAAACCGACTCAGGTGGTCAGGTAGAGAATACCGAGGCGTTCGGGTGAACTATGGTTAAGGAACTCGGCAAAATGCCCCCGTAACTTCGGGAGAAGGGGGCCATCACTGGTGATCGGACTTGCTCCGTGAGCTGGGGGTGGCCGCAGAGACCAGCGAGAAGCGACTGTTTACTAAAAACACAGGTCCGTGCGAAGCCGTAAGGCGATGTATACGGACTGACGCCTGCCCGGTGCTGGAACGTTAAGGGGACCGGTTAGTGACCTTTCGGGGTTGCGAAGCTGAGAACTTAAGCGCCAGTAAACGGCGGTGGTAACTATAACCATCCTAAGGTAGCGAAATTCCTTGTCGGGTAAGTTCCGACCTGCACGAATGGCGTAACGACTTCTCGACTGTCTCAACCATAGGCCCGGTGAAATTGCACTACGAGTAAAGATGCTCGTTTCGCGCAGCAGGACGGAAAGACCCCGGGACCTTTACTACAGTTTGATATTGGTGTTCGGTTCGGCTTGTGTAGGATAGGTGGGAGACTTTGAAGCAGCCACGCCAGTGGTTGTGGAGTCGCCGTTGAAATACCACTCTGGTCGTGCTGGATGTCTAACCTCGGTCCGTGATCCGGATCAGGGACAGTGTCTGATGGGTAGTTTAACTGGGGCGGTTGCCTCCCAAAGGGTAACGGAGGCGCCCAAAGGTTCCCTCAGCCTGGTTGGCAATCAGGTGTTGAGTGTAAGTGCACAAGGGAGCTTGACTGTGAGACCGACGGGTCGAGCAGGGACGAAAGTCGGGACTAGTGATCCGGCGGTGGCTTGTGGAAGCGCCGTCGCTCAACGGATAAAAGGTACCCCGGGGATAACAGGCTGATCTTCCCCAAGAGTCCATATCGACGGGATGGTTTGGCACCTCGATGTCGGCTCGTCGCATCCTGGGGCTGGAGTCGGTCCCAAGGGTTGGGCTGTTCGCCCATTAAAGCGGTACGCGAGCTGGGTTTAGAACGTCGTGAGACAGTTCGGTCCCTATCCGCTGTGCGCGTAGGAATATTGAGAAGGGCTGTCCCTAGTACGAGAGGACCGGGACGGACGAACCTCTGGTGTGCCAGTTGTCCTGCCAAGGGCATGGCTGGTTGGCTACGTTCGGGAGGGATAACCGCTGAAAGCATCTAAGCGGGAAGCCTGCTTCAAGATGAGTATTCCCACCTCCTTGAGAGGGTAAGGCTCCCAGTAGACGACTGGGTTGATAGGCCAGATGTGGAAGCCCGGTAACGGGTGAAGCTGACTGGTACTAATAGGCCGAGGGCTTGTCCTCAGTTGCTCGCGTCCACTGTGTTAGTTCTGAAATAACGAACAGCTGTGAAAACACCAGCGTTCAAATTTCATAGTGTTTCGGTGGTCATAGCGTTAGGGAAACGCCCGGTTTACATTCCGAACCCGGAAGCTAAGCCTTTCAGCGCCGATGGTACTGCAGGGGGGACCCTGTGGGAGAGTAGGACGCCGCCGAACAATCATTGTGGGAAAGCCCCGCACCTTATGGTGCGGGGCTTTTCTGCGTTTACGGCCCGATCGGTCGCTGCCTGGGGTCAGGCCGTGCGCCGCTTCACCAGTCGACGGGGTAGCTCTTGAGGCTGCGCGTGTCGAGCGTCCAGCGGCCGGCGGTCCGCGGATGTCGGTGAGGGAGTTCGTGCGGGACACGACTTCCACCATCAGGACATCGCGGGAGTTGACGACCTTCGCCGTGTCGTCCGTGTCCTCTTCCGCGATGACCATGAGGTCGGGGACCTTGGTCAACCCGGTGTGAGGGTCGGCCAAGGTGTTCCTGGTGGGTGCCCCGGTCAGCGTATCCAGCCTGGTTGCTACAGGCGGCCGGCCGCCTTCAGAGCCAGGTAGGCGTCGGCGAGGGACGGGGCCAGGGTGTCCGGGGTGGCGTCGACCACGTGGACGCCGTGGCGGGTGAGCTGGTCGGACGTGCGACGGCGCTGGGACTGGGTCTGGGTGCCGGCGGCGGCCTCGTAGACCGCGTCCACCGTGCCGCGCGAGCTCGCCATGGTCGCGACATGGGGGTCGGCCACCGAGGCCAGCAGGACCGTGTGGCGCTGCGTGAGGCGGGGAAGCAGGGGGAGCAGGCCCTCTTCGATCGGGGCCGCGTCCAGGCTCGTCAGAAGGACCACCAGGGACCGGCGCGGGGCGCTGCGGAGGATGGTGGAGACCAGGGTCCGGGAGTCCGTCTCGACCAGTTCCGGCTCCAGGGGGGCCATCGCGTTGACGAAGGCGGGGAGGGTGTCGGCGGCCGAGCGGCCCTGGACCTGGGCACGGGGGCGGCGGTCGTGGGCCAGGAGGTCGACGCGGTCGCCGGCGCGGGTGGCCAGGGCGGCGAGGAGCAGGGCCGCGTCCATGGCGGAGTCCAGGCGGGGGGCGTCGCCGACGCGGCCCGCCGAGGTGCGGCCGGTGTCCAGGCAGATGAGGATGTGCCGGTCGCGTTCGGGGCGCCAGGTGCGGACGGCCACCTTGTTCTGGCGTGCCGTGGCGCGCCAGTCGATGGAGCGGGTGTCGTCGCCCGGGACGTAGTCGCGGAGGCTGTCGAACTCGGTGCCCTCGCCGCGGGTCAGGACGCTCGTACGGCCGTCCAGTTCGCGCAGGCGGGCCAGCCGGGACGGGAGGTGCTTGCGGCTGGTGAAGGGCGGCAGGACCCGGACCGTCCAGGGGGACACGTGGGAGCCCTGGCGGGCCCACAGGCCCAGGGGGCCGTAGGAGCGGATCGTGACGCGGTCGGCCTGGCGGTCGCCGCGGCGGGTGGGGAGCAGCCGGGTGGTCAGCCGGCGGCGTTCGCCCGCGGGGACGACCACCTCGTGGCGGGAGGCCGCTGCCTCCGTGCCCGGGACCCAGCTGCTCGGGGGCCATGCGTCGCGGACCCGGGCCCGCAGCTTGCGGCTGCCCGGGTTGGTGACGGTGAGGTGGACGTCCGCCGTCTCGCCGAGGCGGACCGAGGTGTCTCCGGAGCGGGCCAGCACGAGGCTGCGTACGGGCGCTGCCAGGGCGTGGTCGATCGCGCAGGCCAGGGCGATCGGGCCGTTCACCGCGAGCATCCCGGTCCAGCTCGGTTCGAGGATGCCGACCGGGATGCTGCCGAGGGCCGCCAGCAGGGCGGCGCGTCCGGTGAGGGCCATCAGCGGGGGACGGGGACGTGGGAGAGGATCGCCGTGATGACGGCGTCCGCCGTCACTCCCTCCATCTCCGCTTCCGGGCGCAGCTGGACGCGGTGGCGCAGGGTCGGGAGGGAGAGGGCCTTGACGTCGTCGGGGGTGACGTAGTCGCGGCCGGTGAGCCAGGCCCAGGCGCGGGCGGTGGCCAGCAGGGCGGTCGCGCCGCGGGGGGAGACGCCGAGGGTGAGGGACGGCGATTCGCGGGTGGCGCGGCAGATGTCGACGACGTAGCCGGCGATCTCGGGGGAGACGGAGACCTCGGCGACGGCGCGGCGGGCGGCTTCGAGCTGGGCCGGGCCGGCGACCGGGCGGATGCCCGCGGCGTGCAGGTCGCGGGGGTTGAAGCCGGCGGCGTGGCGGGTCAGGACCCCGATCTCGTCCTCGCGGGAGGGGAGGGGGACGGTGAGCTTGAGGAGGAAGCGGTCCAGCTGGGCTTCCGGGAGGGGGTACGTGCCCTCGTACTCGACCGGGTTCATGGTGGCGGCGACGAGGAAGGGGTCGGGCAGCTTGCGGGGGGTGCCGTCGACCGTGACCTGGCGCTCCTCCATCGCTTCGAGGAGCGAGGACTGGGTCTTGGGAGGGGTCCGGTTGATCTCGTCCGCGAGGAGGAGGTTGGTGAAGACCGGGCCGTCCTGGAAGGAGAACTCGGCGGTGCGGGCGTCGTAGACGAGCGAGCCGGTGACATCGCTCGGCATCAGGTCCGGGGTGAACTGGACTCGCTTGGTGTCGAGTTCCAGGGACGCGGCCAGGGCACGCACCAGGAGGGTCTTGGCGACGCCGGGGACGCCTTCGAGGAGGACGTGGCCGCGGCACAGGAGTGCGACGACGAGGCCGGTGACGGCGGAGTCCTGACCGACCACGGCCTTGCCGATCTCGGTGCGGAGCGCTTCGAGGGAAGCGCGGGCGCTGTCCGCGGTCACAGCCGTGGACTCGGTGGCCGGGTACGTCATGACGTACGGACCTCTCTTTCGAGGGCGTCGAGGTGGTCGGCGAGCGCGACGAGTGCCGCGTCGTCGGAGGGGGTGGAGCCGAAGAGGAGGGCGGTCACGTCCCGGGGCTCGCCGGTGAGGCGGGCGGAGACGGCAGGGGCCAGCGACGCGGGGTCGTGGGCCCTTGTGTGCGGTACGCCGACCAGTGCGGCCAGGCGTTCGCGGGTGGCGGCGCGCAGCACGGTGGCGGCGCGGTCGCGGGCGTCGGCCTTGCGGTAGAGGCGGGCACGGCCCTCGGTGGCCTCGGAGGCGCGGATGGCGACGGGGAGCTTCTCGGTGACGAGGGGGCCCAGGCGCCTGGCGCGCCACAGGGCGGCGAGGACGGCGGCGACGAAGAGCTGGAGCACGGCCCAGGTCCAGCCGGCCGGGATGAGTTCGAAGAGGGTCTTGTCCTCGCCCTCGGCGCCGCCGGACTCGATGGCTTCGGCGGGGGAGGGCAGGTACCAGACGAGCTGGGGGCGGCTGCCGAGGGTGTGCAGGGTCAGGGAGGCGTTGCCCTGGGCGGCGAGGTGCTCGTTCTCCAGGATGCGGCCGGAGCCGAGGAGGACGGTGTCGCCGTCGGCGTGGGCCGGCAGGAGCAGGACGGTGGCGTGGTCGCCGTCCGGGTAGCAGGCGGTGGCCTTGGGGTCGTCCGTGCGGTAGCCGATGCGGCCGCCGGTCTCGGCGGATCCGGCGGAGCGGGCTGCGGGCAGTGCGCAGGCGGGTTCGCGGACTTCGCCGGGGGCGGCCCGGCGGGCCTGGACGCCGGGGGCGAGGGCGGTCAGGGTGGTGCGGCCCGGTGTGACGAGGACGGTGCGTCCGCCGGAGAGGTCGATGGCGGCCTTGAGCTCGGACAGCTGCCGGGGTGACAGGAGTTCGGGGTTGGCCACGAGCAGGGTGGTGTCGGGGCCGGCGGCGTCGACGGCGTCCTGAGTGCGGGTCACCACCCGGGTGGTCACTCCGCGTTGCTTCAGGAGTTCGGCGACGGCGCGGCTGCCGTTGCGGTCGGCGGACCGGGGGTCGAGGGCGCCGAGGTTCTCGCCGGAGTTGAAGGCGGCCAGCGCGACGCCGGTGGCGATGAGCATGCCGAGGGCGAGGAGGAGGCCGCGGGCGCGGCGCCAGATGGCTGCGGCGCCGAGGGCGGTGGAGGTGCTGGGCGTCGCCGGGGCGGTCGTCGCCGGGGTGGTCGGGTCTCGGTCCGGGCCGGGTGCGTCCGGTTCCTGAGGGCGCGTCGTGCCGGCGGCGCGGCCCGCGGGTGCGGGGCCGTGGGGGGCCGTCATGCGGTGACCCCCGTTCGGGACAGGGCGGGGCGGGTGCGTTCGACGGCGGTGTCGAGGTCGCGCAGCGTTGCGTACATGGCCGGGTCGCCGGCGCGGCCGCCGTAGGTGACGTCGTCGAAGGCGAGGGCGGCCGTACGGAGGTCCGCGGCGTGGCCCGGCAGGGTGACCGCTGCCTCGGCGGCGGCCTCGTCGGCGGTGCGGCCGGGGCGGGGATCCAGCAGGGTGCGTTCCTCCAGGGAGCGGACGAGGGCCCGCATCCGGGCCTGGACGGCTTCGGTCCAGCGGCCGGCGGCGGCGTGGGCCTCGGCCTCGGTGCGGTAGTCGGCCGCGCTGCGGATCCGCTCGCCCAGCAGGGCGCCGGCGCCGGCGGGGGCCTTGGAGGGGGTGCCGAGGCGCCACCACAGCAGTGCCACGGCCGCCGCGGTCAGCAGGACGATCACGACGATGCCCAGGGTGCCGCCGGGGGTCGCCCCGGCGGCGGAGCTGAACAGGTCGTCCACCCAGTCGAGGAAGCTGCGCAGGGCGCGCTCCAGCAGACCGGGGTCGTTCTCGTGGTACATCGGCTTGGACAGTTCGCGTTCGGCGGCCTCGCGGGCGGCGTCGCGCGGTGTCGTCACCGGTGGTGTCTCGCTGATGGGCAGTCCCCCCGGGCTGGTCATCGCATCAGCTTCCGGCTGGAGGGGGCGTGGTGCCGGGTGCGCCGGGGGCGTCCGGGGTGGAGCCGGGTGCGCCGCCGTAGTTCTCGAGGCCCGCGGCGCGGGCCAGCTCCAGGTCGAGGGCCTCGCGGCGGATGCGCTGGTCGACGTAGAGGAGCACCGAGACGCCGGCCTTGAAGGGCAGGGTGATGGTCATCGCGACGACCGAGCCGATGCCGATGATGGTCAGGTACGTCCAGCTCATGGCCACGCCGGAGTCGGCGCTGAAGCCGCCGGAGACGCCCTCGCTGATCAGCGCGACGACGTTGAACGGGAGTCCGATGACGAATTCGACGGCGCCCGCGATGAGGCCGGCGAGCAGCGTGATGCCGAGGATGCGCCACCAGGAGCCGCGGACCAGCTTGTCGGAGCGCGACAGGCTGCGCAGGACGGTGCTGCGCTCGAGCATCAGTACGGACGGGGAGAGGCTGACGCGTACGTACAGCCACACCCAGACGGCGAAGCCGGCCAGGCCGCCGACGATGGCGAGGGCGAGGACGCCTCCGGCGCCCATGCCGGCGACGCCCGCGATGACGGCCGGTACGAAGCCGACGGCGATGATCACGATGCCGCCGAGGGCGACCAGTGCGGTCAGGCCGGCCAGGCGGAGCAGCTGCGGGCGGGACTCGCGCCAGGCGTCGCCCACCGAGGAGGGGCGGCCCAGGACGGCGCGGCTGTAGATCATCGTGAGCATGGCGGTGGCGACGATGGTACAGAAGAAGGTGATCACGAGGGCGCCGGCGCCGGCCACCAGCGTGCCCGAAAGGGCGCTGACGACGTCGTCGGGGTCGGCCGTGTTGCTGTCCAGGGAGCCGTCGAGCTCGTTCAGCCGGTCGAACGCGAAGCCCTGGAGCAGCGTGATCGCCAGGACCGCGAAGATGGCCACGGTGAAGCTGATGGGCAGCACGGAGCGCGCGTGGGTGCGCAGGGTGGCGACCGCGCCGTCGAGGATCTCGCCGAGGCCCAGCGGGCGCAGCGGGATCACGCCGGGCTTGGCGGCCGGGGGCTTGCCCCAGGGGCTCTGCTGACCCCACTGGCCTCCGTACGGGGCCTGCTGGCCGCCGTGGGGGGCCTGGCCGGGCTGCTGCGGGTACGCGCCCCAGCCCGTGCCGGGCTGCGGGGGTGCGGGCGGCTGCGGGGCCTGACCGGTGCCCGGGTTCGACCACTGACCGGGCGGCGGCTGCTCGGCGGACCACTTCGGGTCGCCGGCGGGCTGTGCGGGCGGGGTGGGCTGCTGTGCGCCGCCGTCGGTGCCCGGACGGTCGGCGGGGGTTCCCGGCCGCTCGTCGTCGGACGGAGAGGATCCGGGCTTAGCCCAGCCCGGAGAGTCGTTCATCGTCACTCCTTCACGTGCGCCTGCTGCGGCGGGGCGCTGGTCGCTGCCATCGTGCCACGTGGGGGGCCCGAACGGAGTAGGGGGTGGGCGGCGGATCGGGTGCGGATCGGGTGCGGTGGCGGGCGGTTCGGGGCGATCCTGATCAGTGGGGCGGGCCCGGGCGGTGCCGCGGGGTCCCGGTTGCCCGTACCTTCAATTGTCGACCCGATCAGGGGCAGACTGGTGGAGCTGGTGTCCACGCAGGTCCGAGGGTCGATTTCCAGCCCTTTTGGCTGTGGGACAGCTCACCGCCGGGTAACGATTAGCTAATGGGATGATGTCAACCATGAAGGGACGCGTCCTTGTCGTCGACGACGACACCGCGCTGGCCGAGATGCTCGGCATTGTGCTGCGTGGAGAAGGTTTTGAGCCGTCGTTCGTAGCGGACGGTGACAAGGCACTTGCTGCCTTCCGGGAGGCGAAGCCGGACCTGGTGCTGCTCGACCTCATGCTGCCCGGAAGGGACGGCATAGAGGTCTGCCGCCTGATCCGGGCGGAGTCCGGCGTGCCGATCGTCATGCTCACCGCCAAGAGCGACACGGTCGATGTCGTCGTGGGTCTGGAGTCCGGGGCCGACGACTACATCGTCAAGCCGTTCAAGCCGAAGGAGCTGGTGGCCCGGATCCGGGCCCGTCTGCGCCGTTCGGAGGAGCCCGCGCCCGAGCAGCTGGCCATCGGTGACCTGGTCATCGACGTGGCCGGGCACTCGGTCAAGCGGGACGGTGCCTCCATCGCGCTGACCCCGCTCGAGTTCGACCTGCTGGTCGCCCTCGCGCGCAAGCCCTGGCAGGTGTTCACCCGTGAGGTGCTGCTGGAGCAGGTCTGGGGCTACCGCCATGCGGCGGACACCCGCCTGGTCAACGTGCATGTGCAGCGACTGCGCTCCAAGGTCGAGAAGGACCCGGAGCGCCCTGAGATCGTCGTGACGGTGCGCGGTGTCGGCTACAAGGCCGGACCCAGCTGACGTGCAGTCCGGCACGTCCGGCACGGCCGGCAGGGGCCCCCGCGGGCCCCGCCGGTGGAACCTGCGTCCCGGCGGGCTGCTGAGGGACGGAGCGGCGCGCAGCCCCGTACTGCGGCTGTGCGTGCGCCTCGTGCGCCGGCCGCTGCTTCCTGCTGTCCGGCTGTGGCGCCGCAACATCCAGCTGCGGGTGGTCGCGGCCACCCTGCTGATCTCGCTCGCCGTGGTCCTCGCCCTGGGTTTCGTCGTCATCGCCCAGGTCAGCAAGGGTCTCCTCGATGCCAAGGAGGAGGCGGCGCAGAGCCAGGCCGCGGGCGGGTTCGCGGTGGCGCAGGAGAAGGCGAACGCCCCGGCCACGGTGGACGGGCCCGACGCCACCGACAACAAGGTCGGCCGGGACGCCAGTACCTGGATGAACTCCCTGGTCAAGCAGCTGGCCAGTGGTGGCCAGACCGCCTTCGAGGTGGTCGCGCTCGGTGCCGGTACGGGCGAGCAGGCGCTGCCCGGCGTGCAGGGCGTCAAGGGCGCCCGCGCCTCCGGCAACGTGGACCCGACCGCCAGCGTGCCGCTGGGCCTGCGCCGGGCCGTCAACCACGCCACCGGTGCCTTCAAGACCTTCTCCGAGATCCGGTACACGAGCGGGGACGGGAAGAAGGAGCCCGAGCCGGCGCTGGTCATCGGCAAGCGGCTCTCGGACATCAACGGCGACCCGTACGACCTGTACTACCTCTTCCCGCTCACCCAGGAGGAGGAGTCCCTCAACCTGATCAAGGTCACCATCGTGACCGCGGGCCTGTTCGTCGTCGTCCTGCTCTGCGGCATCGCCTGGCTCGTCGTGCGCCAGGTGGTGACCCCTGTCCGGATGGCCGCCGGGATCGCCGAGCGGCTCTCGGCCGGGCGGCTCCAGGAGCGGATGAAGGTCACCGGTGAGGACGACATCGCGCGCCTCGGCGAGGCCTTCAACAAGATGGCGCAGAACCTCCAGAACAAGATCCAGCAGCTGGAGGAGCTGTCCCGGATGCAGCGCCGCTTCGTCTCGGACGTCTCGCACGAGCTGCGCACCCCGCTGACGACGGTACGGATGGCCGCCGACGTCATCCACGACGCCCGGGTCGACTTCGACCCGATCACCGCGCGCTCCGCCGAGCTGCTCGCCGGGCAGCTCGACCGGTTCGAGTCGCTCCTCGCGGACCTGCTGGAGATCAGCCGCTTCGACGCCGGGGCCGCGGCCCTGGAGGCCGAGCCGATCGACCTGCGCGACGTCGTGCGCCGGGTCATCGACGGCGCCGAGCCGCTCGCCGAGCACAAGGGCACCCGGATCCGGGTGCTGGGCGACACCCAGCCGGTCATCGCCGAGGCGGACGCCCGCCGGGTGGAGCGGGTGCTGCGCAACCTGGTCGTCAACGCCGTGGAGCACGGCGAGGGCCGCGACGTGGTGGTCCGGCTGGCGTCCGCGGGCGGGGCCGTCGCGGTCGCCGTACGGGACTACGGCGTCGGGCTCAAGCCCGGTGAGGCCACCCGCGTCTTCAACCGCTTCTGGCGGGCCGACCCGGCACGGGCGCGCACGACCGGCGGAACGGGCCTGGGCCTGTCCATCGCCGTCGAGGACGCCCGGCTGCACGGAGGCTGGCTGCAGGCCTGGGGCGAGCCGGGCGGCGGGTCGCAGTTCCGCCTGACCCTGCCGCGCACGGCGGACGAGCCGCTGCGGGGCTCGCCCATCCCGCTGGAGCCCGAGGACTCGCGGGCGAACCGGGCCAGGGCCGCGGCCGACGCCGCGGCCGATGCCGCGGGCAGCACCGCGGACCGTACGCCCGCCGACAACGGTGGCCGCTCGCCGATACCGCCGCGTTCGCCCGTGGCCGGCGCCATGCCGGTGCCCGCCGACCCGACGGCACTGCCGGGGAACGGGGCACGGGTCGTGTCCCGCCCGGCCGAGCAGGCACAACAGGAGGACCGAGCCGATGGACGCTGAGCCCTTGGACGCGCGGGCAGGGGCCGTGCGGGCGAGGGGCAGACGCCTGCGCACCGTACGGGCGTACGCCTTCGGGGTGGCCGGGCTGCTGCTGGCCGGCTGCGCCTCCATGCCGGACAGCGGCGACATCCGCCCGGTGCAGGCCTCGCAGGGCGTCGACTCGCAGGTCCGGGTGTTCGGCGTGCCCCCGGCGGACAAGGCCAGCCCGGCCGAGATCGTCGACGGCTTCCTGGAGGCGATGACCAGCGACGACCCGCAGCTGGAGACCGCCCGCAAGTACCTCACCGAGGCCGCCGCGAAGAACTGGAAGCCCGGCTCCGCCGTCACCGTGCTCTCCTCCGGCCTGAACCGGGTGGCGACCCGGGGCGAGAAGGACCCCGACGGGCCCCGCTGGAAGGTGACCGGCAAGAAGCTCGCGACCGTCGACGAGCACAGTGCGTACCAGCCGCAGACCGGCGCCAGGGAGTACGAGGAGTACCTCCAGCTCATCCAGGACGGCGACAAGCAGTGGCGGATCTCGACCCCGCCGAGCGGTCTCGTGCTCAGCGAGTCGGACTTCCAGCGCATATACATGCCGGTGAACAAGTACTACTTCGCGGGCGGCACGCTCGTCGCCGACCCGGTCTACGTGCGCCAGCGCACCGACCCGGACTCGCGGATGGACCCGACCACGCAGACCGTCCAGTCGCTGCTGGCCGGGCCGTCCCGCTGGCTCGCACCGGTCGTGGAGTCCAGCTTCCCCACCGGTACGGAACTGCGCACGGGCACCAAGTCCCTTTCGTACGACGGGCAGAACACGCTGCGCGTGCCGCTCAACGACAAGGCCAACAACGTCGCGCAGCCGCAGTGCAAGAAGATGGCCACCCAACTCCTCTACACCGTCAAGGACCTGACGGGTTCTCGGCTCGACCAGGTCGAACTGCTGCGCTCCGACGACAAGTCGTCGTCGCTGTGCTCGGTGACCGAGGTGAGCGCGACCGCGATCGCGGGCCGGCCCAAGATCCCCGAGTTCCAGTACTTCGTCGACAACGAGAAGCGTCTGGTCCGGATGAAGCTCGACGTGAGCAGCGAGGACCAGCAGGTCCGCACCGAACCGGTGCCGGGGCCGCTGGCCGCGCTTCCCGTCGTCAAGGTCAGCTCTGCGGCGGTGTCGCACGACGAGCGGCGCGCCGGGGTGGTCTCCGAGGACGGTCACGGGCTGTACGTGGTCTCGCTGGTCGGGAGCGGCCCGATGCCGCCGCCGGTGCCGATCGGCAAGGGCGGCAAGGCGCCGACTCTGACCGCGCCGAGCTGGGACGCCTCGGGCGACCTGTGGGTGGCGGACCGGGATCCGCAGTCCCCGGCGCTGTGGCGGGTGCCGGGTGGCACCGGAACGCCCGAGAAGGTGCAGGTGGCGGGGCTCGACGGGCGGCGCATCGCGTCGCTGAAGGCGTCCGCCGACGGGGCGCGGATCGCTCTGCTGGTGGAGGAGAGCGAAACCAGCAAGATCCTTTACGTCGGGCGGATCGAGCGGCCCGACGCCAAGGGGGACCTCTCCGCCGTGTCGGTGCGCGAGCTGCGTCCGGCGGCTCCGCAGATGGTGGACGTGACGGCGATGAGCTGGGCGCCGCGCGGGCGGCTGCTCGTGGTGGGCCGGGAGAACGGCGGCGTCCAGCAGGCCCGCTACATGCTGGCCGACGGGTCGATGGTCGCGGCGAGCCTGCCCGGGGCCACCGGGCTGTCCGCGGTGGCGGTCGCGGCCACGGAGGACGAGGCGAAGCCGAAGCCGGTGGTCGCGTTCTCGGAGGACGGGATCGTGTGGCTGCCGCCGGGTGCGCAGTGGCGCACGGTGGCGCTGGGCGGCCGGGCTCCGGTGTACCCGGGCTGAGCCGGGGCCGCGCCGGTTGTCCACAGGGGTCGCGCGCCGCGGTGCGGCCCGTCAGTGTGGAGCCATGCGGGGGTGGTGGCAGGAGCTCGCCGGGCTGGTCCTGCCGGTCGACTGCGCCGGCTGCGGGGCGGTCCGGGTGCTGGTGTGCGCCGACTGCCGGGACGGGCTGAGCGGGGCCGGGGCGGGCCCGGTGCGGCCGTCTCCGTGCCCCGTGGGGCTTCCGGGGGTGTGGGCGCGCGCCAGCTACGACGGGGCCGTACGGGGCCTCCTGCTGGCGCACAAGGAGCGCGGGGCGCTGCCGCTGGCCGGTGTGCTCGGCGCGGCCCTGGCGGGCGCGGTCCTGGCGGCCGGGGCGGAGGGCGCGGACGGGGGCCGCGGTGCGGGTGAGGTGGCCCTGGTGCCGGTTCCGTCGGCGCGGCGGCAGATCCGGGCGCGCGGGCACGATCCGGCGCGCAGGATCGCCCTGGCGGCCGCGGGGCGGCTGCGGCGGGCCGGTGTTCCGGCGCGCGTGGCGCCCGTACTGCGGCTGCGGCGGGCGGTGGCGGACCAGGCGGGGCTGGGGGCCCGGGAGCGCCGGGAGAACCTCACGGGCGCGCTGGCGGTGCGCCGGGGCGGGGCCCGGCTCACGTACGGGGCCGAGATCGTCCTCGTGGACGACGTCATCACCACGGGGGCGACGCTGGCGGAGGCGGCCCGCGCGGTCCGCGCCGCGGGGCTGGCCACGGGCCCGGGGGCGGTGCTGCGGGCGGCGGTGGTCGCCGCGCCGGCGGACTCGTTCAGACGGATCGAACGGACGCCACGCGTTTGAGCAACTCGCACAGAACAAGAATCTTGTGAATAGATTTGGAACTGGCGGGGAAGGCCCATCGTTGCAGGTAGTAAGAGGGAACAGCCACTTCGTCGGAAGTACATTCCGGTAGCGGGTGCCGACAACCGCCATAGAGGGATATGTTCGGTTGTAAGGAACTCAGGAGGCTGTCTCTCGACTCCGAAGTCGGTGGGGTGTTGATCTTGCCGATGGGGGAGGAGGAGGTGAAAGTCGCCAAGTCCGAGGCTCCGGCCTTCACCGGAGTCTGGTGCGAAAGGGAGACGCTTCGCCCCGTCGGGCGGAGCTATCCGGGAACGGAGTTCTGCGTGGACATCGTCGTCAAGGGCCGCAAGACCGAGGTGCCCGAGCGGTTCCGCAAGCACGTGGCCGAGAAGCTGAATCCGGAGCGGATCCAGAAGCTCGACGCCAAGGTGATCAGCTTGGACGTCGAGGTGTCCAAGGAGCACAACCCGCGTCAGGCCGACCGTTCCGACCGCGTGGAGATCACCCTGCGTTCGCGGGGCCCGGTGATCCGTGCCGAGGCCGCCGCCGCCGACGCGTATGCGGCGCTCGACCTGGCTCAGGACAAGCTGGAGGCCCGGCTGCGCAAGCAGCACGACAAGCGTTACACCCGCCGTGGCAACGGCCGGCTCTCGGCGGCAGAGGTCGCCGACGTGGTGCCGGGCGTCGCGTCGCTGAACGGCAGCGGCCAGCCGGTGTCCGAGGAGAAGACGGACGGGGTGCCGATCACCCGGATCGGATCCATCGAGGTGCAGGGCGAAGGCCCGCTCGTCGTCCGCGAGAAGACCCACTCGGCCGCACCCATGTCCCTCGACCAGGCCCTGTACGAGATGGAACTGGTCGGCCACGACTTCTATCTGTTCGTCGACTCCGAGACGAAGCTGCCCAGTGTTGTCTACCGCCGTCATGCCTATGACTACGGCGTCATCCACGTGAACCCCGACGGTGCCTCCAGCTCGGAGGAGCCGCGGGGCGGCGCCGGTGGCGCGCTCGGCGGCTGAGGCTGATCACCACCCGTTTCGTTGCCCCCGCACGGGCGCTCCGGCGCCCGGGCGGGGGCACCTGCATGACGGGTGTGCGACGGGTATGCGCCAGGTGGCTCACTTGTGGCCCCCGCGCCGTGGTGCGGGCATGGAATCATGGCGTGCAGTCAACCGGCTGCGGTGTGTGTCCGGTTGGCCCAGCAGCTGAGCACATGCAGGGGGAGGAACGATGGCGGACAGCTTCGGGCCGGTGCGCGGGGACGACGGCGTCGCGGGCTGCCGTGAGGCGGACCCGGCGGCGGAGCCCGCCGGGGAGCCCATCAGGGTGCTCGTGGTCGACGACCACGCGCTCTTCCGGCGGGGACTGGAGATCGTCCTCGCGCAGGAGGAGGACATCCAGGTCGTCGGTGAGGCGGGGGACGGGGCGGAGGCCGTGGACAAGGCGGCCGATCTGCTTCCGGACATCGTGCTGATGGACGTGCGGATGCCCCGGCGCGGCGGGATCGAGGCGTGCACCTCGATCAAGGAGGTGGCCCCCTCGGCGAAGATCATCATGCTGACGATCAGCGACGAGGAGGCGGACCTCTACGACGCGATCAAGGCGGGCGCGACCGGGTACCTCCTGAAGGAGATCTCGACGGACGAGGTGGCCACGGCGATCCGGGCGGTGGCGGACGGCCAGTCGCAGATCAGCCCGTCGATGGCGTCGAAGCTGCTCACCGAGTTCAAGTCGATGATCCAGCGCACCGACGAGCGGCGGCTGGTGCCCGCGCCGAGGCTGACGGACCGTGAACTCGAAGTCCTGAAACTGGTGGCCACCGGTATGAACAACCGCGACATCGCGAAGGAGTTGTTCATTTCCGAGAACACCGTGAAGAACCACGTCCGCAACATTCTGGAGAAGCTGCAGCTGCACTCCAGGATGGAGGCCGTGGTCTACGCGATGCGGGAGAAGATCCTCGAAATCCGCTGAGACGGACTGAGGGTGTCCGGCCCGACCGGCAGGACACCCCCGGGGCTCAGAGCGCGGCCAGTTCCGCCGTGACGGCCGCCGCTTCCGCGGGCGAGCTCGCGCGCTCGACCCGTACGTCCTCGCAGCCGACCCACTCCGCCGCCTCCCGCAGGGCCTGCGCCATCGGGCCGGCGGCCTTCGGGGAGGTCAGGGAGAGCTGCCGGGCGACCAGCGTGCGGCCCTCGCGGGCGGGGTCGACGCGGCCCTGGAGCCGGCCGCCCGCCAGCAGCGGCATCGCGAAGTACCCGTGTATCCGCTTCGGCTTGGGGACGTATGCCTCCAGGCGGTGCGTGAAACCGAAGATCCGCTCCGTCCGGGGACGGTCCCAGACCAGGGAGTCGAAGGGCGACAGCAGCGTCGTGCGATGGCGGCCCCTGGGAGCCTGCGCGAGCGCCGCCGGGTCCGCCCACGCGGGCTTGGACCAGCCCTCCACGTCCACCGGGACCAGCCCGGAGTCCGCGACCACCGCGTCGAACTGCTCGCCCTTGAGGCGGTGGTAGTCCGCGATGTCGGCGCGGGTGCCGACGCCCAGGGAGCGGCCGGCCAGGGCCACCAGGCGCCGGAGGCACTCGCGGTCGTCGAGGTCGTCGTGGAGCAGCGCGTCGGGCACGGCCCGCTCGGGGAGGTCGTAGACCCGCTTCCAGCTGCGGCGTTCGCTGCACACCACCTCGCCGGTGTCGAGGAGCCACTCCACCGCGATCTTGGTCTCGGACCATTCGAACCACTCGCCGCCGTTCTTGGCGCCGCCCAGCTCGGTGGAGGTCAGGGGGCCGTCCGCCTTCAGCCGGTCCAGGACCGCCCGCGTCGAGTGCTGCTTGTCCTGGAGGATGTGCCAGCGGTGGCCGCGGATCCGGTTGGCCCGGCGGCGGAAGGCGAAATGCGGCCATTCCTCGATCGGCAGGATGCAGGCCGCGTGCGACCAGTACTCGAAGGCGTGCCGGTCCGACCAGTAGGCCTTCTCCACGGTGTCCCGGCCCACCGCGCCCAGTCGTGCGTACGGGATCAGCTCGTGCGAGCGGGCCAGGACCGAGATGGTGTCCAGCTGCACGGCGCCCAGGTTGCGCAGGACGCCGCGCACCCCTCCGCGCCGGTCGGGCGCCCCGAGGAAGCCCTGCGCGCGCAGGGCGATCCGGCGGGCTTCGTCGGCGGACAGCGAAAGCGAGGTCATGCCCGCAGCCTAGGGGCGCCCACTGACAGCGGGGCCACGTCCGCAGCCTGGAGCCGGTCACCGGCAGCCGGCCGGTACGGCAGCCGGGAGGGCAGGCCGAGGTCGGAGGGGAGCAGGGCGCCCACCCAGCAGTCGCGCAGGGTGTCTCGGTGCTCCATGCCCGCGCGCTGGACGCCCTCGACGACGAAGCCGGCCTTCTCGGCGACGGCGCGGGAGGCGGTGTTGCCGATCCCGGCACGCCAGATCAGGCGTACGCAGCCGGCCTCGGTGAAGGCCCAGCGGGCCGCGGCCCGCACGGCCTCGGTCATGTAGCCGCGGCCCCGGTGCCCGGCGACCGCCCAGTAGCCGACCTCGTGCGCGTGCGGGCCGCGCGGGATGACGCCCAGGGCGGCCACGAGCGGGCCGCCCGCCCCGAGCCGGACCGCGAAGTTGAACTCGGTGCCGTCGCGCCACCCCCGGGGAACCGTTTCCGTGACGAACTCCTCCGCGTCCTCGCGGCGGTACGGCACCGGTACCGGGATCCAGTGCTGGATCTCGGGGTCCTGGCAGGCGGCGTGCACCTCGGCGGTGTCCTCGGGGGTGTGAGGGCGCAGCACGAGGCGATCGGTGGTCAGAGTGATCGTCTCCATGACCGGATTCTGCAGGGGCCTCAGGCGGCGGAAGACGGCAGGTAGGGGATCGCCGAGGACAGGCCCAGGTCGGAGGGGAGCAGGGCGCCGACCCAGCAGTCGCGGGCGGTGCCGCGCTGCTCGATGCCGGCCCGCATGACGCCCTCGACCCGGAAGCCGGCCTTCTCGGCCACGGCGCGCGAGCCCGTGTTTCCGACCTCGGCCCGCCATTCCAGCCGTGCGACGCCCAGCTCGGTGAAGGCCCAGCGGGCGACGGCCAGGACGGCCTCGGCCATGTAGCCCCGTCCGCGGTGTTCCTTGACCGCCCAGTAGCCGATCTCGTAGCTCTCCGCGCCGTGGACGTGCACGCCGACGGACGCGACCAGGGTGCCGTCGGTGGCCAGATGTACGGCGAAGGGGAAGGCCGTGCCCTCGCTCCAGCCGTTGGGGACGATCTCGTTCACGAAGGCGTGCGCGTGCTCGCGCTCGTAGGGGGAGGGGACCAGCGTCCAGCGCTGGATGTCGGCGTCCTGGGCCGCCGCATACACCTCGTCCTCGTCGGACGGGACGAAAGGACGCAATACCAGCCGGTCCGTACTCAGTGTCGTGGGCTCCATGAACGAATTCTGCTGCCGTCGCAGTACCGCGGGCGAAGTATTTTCGGTAATCCCTCCGGGCGATGCGGCACCTTCGGTGTCCCCCGTACGTTCTCAATCCGGGCACCCGTGCCCTCACGGGAACGGCGGACCTCCCGACGCGGCCACGTCCTCGCTTACGATGGCCGTTGCGGTGGGGCCCACCTGCCGTGCCCGTGTACGTACAGTGCTCAGGCCCGACCGGCAAGGAGACAAACCTCGGTGTCCGTCTTCAACAAGCTCATGCGTGCAGGCGAAGGCAAGATCCTGCGCAAACTGCACCGCATCGCGGACCAGGTCAACTCCATCGAAGAGGACTTCGTCAACCTCTCCGACGCCGAGTTGCGTGCGCTCACGGACGAGTACAAGCAGCGTTTCCAGGACGGCGAGACCCTGGACGACCTGCTCCCCGAGGCCTTCGCGACCGTACGCGAGGCGGCCAAGCGCGTCCTCGGCCAGCGGCACTACGACGTCCAGATCATGGGTGGCGCGGCGCTGCACCTCGGCTACGTGGCCGAGATGAAGACCGGTGAGGGCAAGACCCTCGTCGGCACGCTGCCCGCGTACCTGAACGCGCTGTCCGGCAAGGGCGTCCACCTGATCACGGTGAACGACTACCTCGCCGAGCGCGACTCCGAGCTGATGGGCCGGGTGCACAAGTTCCTCGGCCTCGAGGTCGGCTGCATCCTGGCGAACATGTCGCCCGCCCAGCGCCGCGAGCAGTACGGCAGCGACATCACCTACGGCACGAACAACGAGTTCGGCTTCGACTACCTGCGCGACAACATGGCGTGGTCCCAGGACGAGCTCGTCCAGCGCGGCCACAACTTCGCCGTGGTCGACGAGGTCGACTCGATCCTGGTCGACGAGGCCCGTACCCCGCTGATCATCTCCGGCCCCGCCGACCAGGCCACGAAGTGGTACGGCGACTTCGCGAAGCTGGTGACCCGCCTGACCAGGGGCGAGGCCGGCCAGCCGCTGAAGGGCATCGAGGAGACCGGCGACTACGAGGTCGACGAGAAGAAGCGCACCGTCGCCATCCACGAGACCGGCGTCGCCAAGGTCGAGGACTGGCTCGGCATCGAGAACCTCTACGAGTCGGTGAACACCCCGCTCGTCGGTTACCTCAACAACGCGATCAAGGCCAAGGAGCTCTTCAAGAACGACAAGGACTACGTCGTCATCGACGGCGAAGTCATGATCGTCGACGAGCACACCGGCCGTATCCTCGCCGGCCGCCGCTACAACGAGGGCATGCACCAGGCGATCGAGGCGAAGGAAGGGGTGGACATCAAGGACGAGAACCAGACCCTCGCCACGATCACCCTGCAGAACTTCTTCCGCCTCTACTCGAAGCTGTCGGGCATGACCGGTACGGCCATGACCGAGGCCGCCGAGTTCCACCAGATCTACAAGCTCGGTGTCGTCCCGATCCCGACCAACCGCGACATGGTCCGCAAGGACCAGCCGGACCTGATCTACCGGACCGAGGTCGCGAAGTTCGCCGCCGTCGTCGACGACATCGCGGAGAAGCACGAGAAGGGCCAGCCGATCCTCGTCGGTACGACGTCGGTCGAGAAGTCCGAGTACCTCTCCCAGCAGCTCTCCAAGCGCGGCATCCCGCACGAGGTGCTCAACGCCAAGCAGCACGACCGTGAGGCGACGATCGTCGCCCAGGCCGGCCGCCGCGGCGCGGTCACGGTCGCCACGAACATGGCCGGCCGCGGTACCGACATCAAGCTCGGCGGCAACCCGGACGACCTGGCCGAGGCCGAGCTGCGCCAGCAGGGCCTGGACCCGGAGGAGCACATCGAGGAGTGGGCGCACGCGCTCCCCTCGGCGCTCACCCGGGCCGAGGCGGCGGTGAAGGCGGAGTTCGAGGAGGTCAAGGACCTCGGCGGGCTGTACGTGCTGGGCACCGAGCGCCACGAGTCGCGCCGTATCGACAACCAGCTTCGCGGCCGCTCCGGCCGACAGGGCGACCCGGGCGAGTCCCGCTTCTACCTGTCGCTGGGCGACGACCTGATGCGTCTGTTCAAGGCGCAGATGGTCGAGCGCGTCATGGCGATGGCGAACGTTCCCGACGACGTGCCGATCGAGAACAAGATGGTGACGCGCGCGATCGCGTCGGCCCAGTCGCAGGTCGAGACCCAGAACTTCGAGACGCGCAAGAACGTCCTGAAGTACGACGAGGTCCTCAACAGCCAGCGCGAGGTCATCTACGGCGAGCGCCGCCGCGTCCTGGAGGGCGAGGACCTCCAGGAGCAGGTGCGCTTCATGATGGACGACACGATCGACGCGTACATCGCGGCCGAGACGGTCGAGGGCTTCGCCGAGGAGTGGGACCTGGAGCGGCTGTGGAGCGCCTTCCGGCAGCTCTACCCGGTGAAGGTCACCATCGAGGAGCTGGAGGAGGCCGCGGGCGACCGCGCGGGCATCACCGCCGAGTTCATCGCGGAGTCCGTCAAGGACGACATCCACGAGCAGTACGAGACCCGCGAGAAGACGCTCGGCTCCGAGATCATGCGTGAGCTGGAGCGGCGCGTGGTCCTGTCGGTGCTCGACCGCAAGTGGCGCGAGCACCTGTACGAGATGGACTACCTGCAGGAGGGCATCGGCCTGCGGGCGATGGCCCAGAAGGACCCGCTGGTCGAGTACCAGCGCGAGGGCTTCGACATGTTCAACGCCATGCAGGAAGGCATCAAGGAGGAGTCCGTCGGCTACCTGTTCAACCTGGAGGTCCAGGTCGAGCAGCAGGTCGAGGAGCTTCCGGTGCAGGACGCGGCGCCGTCCCTGTCGAAGGAGCCGGCGGGTGCGCGTCCGGAGATCCGGGCGAAGGGCCTCGACGCTCCGCAGCGGCCGGACCGGCTGCACTTCTCGGCGCCGACGGTGGACGGGGAGGGCGGTGTCATCGAGGGCGACTTCGACAGTGACGCTGCCGGTGGTGAGGGCGACGGGATGACGCGGGCGGAGCGCCGCAAGGCGCAGAAGGCCGCGGGCGGGCGTCGGCGGAAGAAGTAACCCACCGCCGGGTTGAGCGCGAGCTGTCGGCCGGGGCCGGACACCTACGGGTGTCCGGCCCCGGCCGCGTTGTGTGGTGCCGGCCGGGTCGTGTGGTGCCGGCCGGGTGGTGCGGTGCCCTGCGGCGCCGTTGCCGGGGGCGCCGCCCCCGGACCCCCGCGCCTCAAGCGCCGGCGGGGCTGAGGGGGGCGCCTCAAGCGCCGGCGGGGCTGAGGGGGGCGCCTCAAGCGCCGGCGGGGCTGGGGGAGCGCCTCAAGCGCCCGCGGGGCTGAGGGGAGCGCCCGCGGGGCTGACGGGAGCGCCGCGGGGGTGGGCGTGGGGCCGGTGGGGGGTCAGGGGCGGGGGCCCTGGATTTCTACCGCTGCGCAGCGCCAGCGGAGGTCCGGGCCCTGTTCGAGGCGGAAGGCCATTGCCGTCAGGCGCTCGCCCGTGGCGATGCGGGCGAATGCCTCGATGACCCCCGGGCCGGGGGTGAAGCGGCCGCACTGGCGGACCACCGGGCGCAGGCGCTCGCGCAGGGGGGCCGTGGGGGCCAGGGCGATCAGCTGCTGGTAGGCGGGGCCGACCGTGTGGCCGAGGAGCGAGTGGACCGGGCGCAGGCCGCTGACCACCGCGAGGAGGTGTTCGGCGAACCAGTGGTGCGGGCCGAGCCGCAGGGTGCGCGGAGGGCCCGCGGGGCGCCGCGGATCGCGGCGCCCGGCCGGCCGGGTCCGGGCGCGCCCGGCGGGCCGCCGACGGCTGCCTTCGTTGCCGGTCATCGTGCCGCGCGTCGTGGTGTCCATCGCGATCTGCCCCCGAACAGGCCGGGCCCGGAGCCATACCGGGCGGTAACTTGATGGGGATCTTCTACGGCCGCCGAACACGCTCCGCAACCACGCCCGCGCTCCGGCGGGCCACCCGCCCGGTTCACCTATCAGGATGGGCGGCGCCCGCTCCCCGGCCCCGGCCGGCGCCCCACGAGGACCCGGGTGGACGGGGGCGGGCCGTGGCCCGACGGCCCGATGGGGGACGGAGTCCATCACCCGGCCGGCCCCGTCCGAGTCGTATCCTGGGTGCGTTTCCGACTACCGAAAGCAGCCGGCCATGCGCGTGTACGTCCCCCTGACCCTCCCCGGGCTCGCCGAGGTGCACAAGGCGGGTGAGCTGGGCCCCGCCCCGCTGCTGGCGTACGCCGTCACCCCCGGGCTGCGCGAGTGGTACGTGTCGGACGACATCGAGGAGCTGGAGTACGCGGCCCTGAACCGGGCCGCGCTCGCCTCGCTGCGGCTGCTCGCCGCGGACGCGGACGCCCCGCGCCGGCGCGTCGTGGTCGCCCTCGACGTCGACGACAAGGCCGCCACCGCCGCCCCCGGCGACGACGAGGCCGCCTTGGGCCGGGTGACCCTCGGCGCCGCCGTACGGCTCGCCGTGGCGGCTGCCGTGCACGCGGACGCCGATGACGCCGACGAGGACGTGGCCGCGGCCGCGCGGTCCCTCGATGCGGCCGACGGCGGGGACGCGGCCGCACAGGCCGTCGTCGACGCGGCCGAGGACCACGAGCTGCTGTGGTTCGGCGTGCAGGAGATCGCGGGGTTGCTGAAGTGACCGCCACGAACCACATCGTCTGGGACTGGAACGGCACGCTCCTCCACGACATCGACGCCGTCATAGCCGCGACCAACGCCTCCTTCGCCGAGCTCGGTTTCGAGCCGATCACCCTGGAGACGTACCGGGACCTGTACGTCGTACCGGTGCCGAAGTTCTACGAGCGCCTCATGGGACGGCTGCCCACCGAGGAGGAGTGGCTCGTCATGGACGACACCTTCCACCGCCACTACTGGGCCGCCGCCGAGGACGCCGGGCTGGCCGAGGGTGCCCGGGAGCTGCTCCAGGACTGGCAGCAGGGCGGGCTCACGCAGTCCTTGCTGTCCCTCGCGCCCCACGAGAAGCTGGTGCCCCTGGTCCGGTTCCACCGCATCGAGCAGCACTTCCTGCGCGTCGACGGGCGGACCGGCCCCTCCCACACGTCCAAGGCGGGACACCTCGTACGTCACCTGACCGCCCTGGACGGGACGGGCGTGACGGCCGACCGTACGGTCCTCATCGGAGACGCCGTGGACGACGCGCTCGCCGCTGCCCACGTGGGTGCCCGCGCGGTTCTCTACACGGGCGGTTCGCACAGCCGCAGCAGTCTGGAATCGGCCGGTGTGCCGGTCGTGGACAGCCTGGCAGAGGCCGTAATGACCGCTCGTGAGCTGGCCGGATAGCGACTGGACAGGCTGCTGCACGGACGGGCGGTCACGTCGCTGGCCAGAGTGTCAAAGTTCCACCCCAAGATTTGTACAGATGCAGCGAATGACGTCCTGGGGGTAGGTCGGGATAGCCTGGTACCCGTGATCAGCGCGATAGTCATCGGGGGCACTGGAGCCTCCGGCCTGCGCCCGGCGCACGACCGTGCCCGGGCCTTCGCTGATCCCCGCCCCCGGGACATCCGGCCGATCATGGCTCATTCCCTCCCGGTCGGCTCTCTCGACGGCATAGCGTCGATCCCGAACGGACACCCCGCCTCGCGGCGCTATGTCATTCCTTCCTTCACCTACGTCACGCAATGGCGCGCGACAGGAGCCAGAGGACATGCAGACCAAGCTGGACGAAGCAAAGGCCGAGCTGCTCGCACGGGCGGCCCGGGTAGCTGAGCACAGCCCGGCCGGGGGGCTACTTCCGACTGGGTCCGAGCGGGGAGAGCGTCCAGACCAGGACACAGTGCTCTCGTACCTCCAGCGCTACTACCTGCACACGGCGCCCGAGGACCTCGCGGACCGGGACCCGGTCGACGTATTCGGCGCGGCGCTCTCGCACTACCGGCTCGCCGAGAACCGGCCGCAGGGCACCGCGAACGTGCGCGTGCACACCCCCACGGTGGAGGAGAACGGCTGGACCTCCAGCCACTCCGTCGTCGAGGTGGTCACCGATGACATGCCCTTCCTCGTGGACTCGGTGACGAACGAGCTGTCCCGCCAGGGCCGCGGCATCCACGTCGTGATCCACCCGCAGGTCGTCGTACGCCGTGACGTCACCGGCAAGCTGATCGAGATCCTCGGTCCCGACTGCGACGCCCACGGCCCCCGCACCTCGCGTCCCCACGACTCCCTCGTCGAGTCCTGGATCCACGTCGAGATCGACCGCGAGACCGACCGCGCCGACCTCAAGCAGATCAACGCCGACCTGCTGCGCGTCCTGTCCGACGTACGCGAGTCCGTCGAGGACTGGGAGAAGATGCGCGACGCGGCGCTGCGCATCGCCGAGGGCCTGCCCGAGGAGCACACCGCCCCCGACCTGCGCGAGTACGAGCTCGAAGAGGCCCGTGAGCTGCTGCGCTGGCTCGCCGACGACCACTTCACCTTCCTCGGCTACCGCGAATACAACCTCGTCGACGGCGACTCCCTGGCCGCCGTGCCCGGCACCGGCCTCGGCATCCTGCGCTCCGACCCGCACCACAGCGGCAAGGACGACGGCCACCCGGTCTCGCCGTCCTTCAACCGGCTGCCGGCCGACGCCCGCGCCAAGGCCCGCGAGCACCGCCTGCTGGTGCTGACCAAGGCCAACAGCCGCTCCACCGTGCACCGCCCCTCGTACCTCGACTACGTGGGCGTGAAGAAGTTCGACGCAGACGGCAACGTCGTCGGCGAGCGCCGCTTCCTCGGCCTGTTCTCCTCCGCCGCGTACACAGAGTCCGTGCGCCGCGTCCCGGTCATCCGCCGCAAGGTCGTCGAGGTCCTCGACGGAGCCGGCTTCGCGCCGAGCAGCCACGACGGCCGCGACCTGCTGCAGATCCTCGAGACGTACCCGCGCGACGAGCTGTTCCAGACCCCGGTCGACCAGCTCCAGGCCATCGTCACCTCCGTCCTGTACCTCCAGGAACGCCGCCGGCTGCGGCTGTACCTGCGCCAGGACGAGTACGGCCGCTACTACTCCGCGCTGGTCTACCTGCCCCGAGACCGGTTCACCACCGGCGTGCGGCTGCGTCTGATGGACATCCTCCGGGAGGAGCTCGGCGGCATCAGCGTCGACTTCACCGCGTGGAACACCGAGTCGATCCTCTCCCGCATCCACTTCGTCGTCCGCGTCCCGCAGGGCACCGAGCTGCCCGCCCTGACCGACTCCGACGTCGAGCGCATCGAGGGCCGTCTCGTCGAGGCCGCCCGCTCCTGGGCCGACGGCTTCCAGGAAGCGCTGATCGCCGAATGCGGCGAGGAGCGCGCCGCCGAGCTGCTGCGCCGCTACGGCACCTCCTTCACCGAGGGCTACAAGGCCGACCACTCGCCGCGCGCGGCGGTCGCCGACCTGGTCCACCTGGAGAAGCTCGCCGCCAGCGAGCGCCGCTTCGCCCTCTCGCTGTACGAGCCCGTGGGTGCGGGCCCCGGCGAGCGCCGGTTCAAGATCTTCCGCACCGGCGACCAGGTGTCGCTCTCCGCGGTCCTGCCGGTGCTGCAGCGCCTGGGCGTCGAGGTCACCGACGAGCGCCCGTACGAGCTGCGCCGCTCCGACCGCGTCAGCGCGTGGATCTACGACTTCGGTCTGCGGATGCCCGTCTCCGGGAGCGGGGACAACTACCTCGGCGACGACGCCCGCGAGCGCTTCCAGGACGCCTTCGCCGCGGTCTGGCAGGGCGACGCCGAGAACGACAACTTCAACGCCCTCGTGCTGAGCGCCGGGCTCACCTGGCGGCAGGCCGTCGTCCTGCGCGCGTACGCCAAGTACATGCGCCAGGCCGGCTCCACCTTCAGCCAGGACTACATGGAGGACACCCTCCGCAACAACGTCCACACCACCCGGCTGCTGGTCTCGCTCTTCGAGGCCCGCATGGCGCCCGTGCGCCAGACCGCCGGCAGTGAGCTCGTGGACGCCATGCTGGAGGAGCTCGACGGGGCCCTGGACCAGGTCGCCTCACTCGACGAGGACCGCATCCTGCGGGCCTTCCTCACGCTCATCAAGGCCACGCTGCGCACGAACTTCTTCCAGCTCAACGGCGTGGGCGAGCAGCACTCGTACGTGTCGATGAAGTTCGACCCGCAGGCCATCCCGGACCTGCCGGCCCCGCGCCCGGCCTTCGAGATCTGGGTGTACTCCCCGCGCGTCGAGGGCGTCCACCTGCGCTTCGGCAAGGTCGCCCGAGGCGGCCTGCGCTGGTCCGACCGCCGTGAGGACTTCCGTACGGAGATCCTCGGCCTGGTCAAGGCGCAGATGGTCAAGAACACCGTGATCGTGCCGGTGGGCGCCAAGGGCGGCTTCGTCGCGAAGAACCTCCCCGACCCGTCGGTGGACCGCGATGCCTGGCTCGCCGAGGGCATCGCCTCGTACAAGATCTTCATCTCGGCGCTGCTCGACATCACCGACAACATGGTCGCCGGCGAGGTCCTGCCGCCCAAGGGCGTGGTCCGCCACGACGAGGACGACACCTACCTCGTCGTTGCCGCGGACAAGGGCACCGCGACCTTCTCCGACATCGCCAACGGAGTGGCCGAGTCCTACGGCTTCTGGCTCGGCGACGCCTTCGCGTCGGGCGGCTCGGCCGGCTACGACCACAAGGGCATGGGCATCACCGCCCGCGGCGCGTGGGAGTCCGTCAAGCGGCACTTCCGCGAGCTCGGCCACGACACCCAGACCGAGGACTTCACCGTCGTCGGAGTCGGTGACATGTCCGGCGACGTGTTCGGCAACGGCATGCTGCTCTCCGAGCACATCCGCCTGGTCGCCGCCTTCGACCACCGGCACATCTTCATCGACCCGAACCCGGACGCGGCCACCTCGTACGCCGAGCGCCGCCGCCTGTTCGAGCTGCCGCGCTCCTCGTGGGCCGACTACGACACCACGCTGATCTCCGCGGGCGGTGGCATCCACCCGCGTTCCGCGAAGGCCGTCCCGATCACCGCGCAGGTCCGCGAGGCCCTCGGCATCGAGGCGGGCGTCACCAAGATGACCCCGGCCGACCTGATGAAGGCGATCCTGCAGTCCCCGGTGGACCTGCTGTGGAACGGCGGCATCGGTACGTACGTCAAGGCGACGGCCGAGACGCATGCGGACGTCGGCGACAAGGCCAACGACGCCATCCGCGTCAACGGTTCCGACGTGCGGGCCAAGGTCATCGGCGAGGGCGGCAACCTGGGTCTGACCCAGCTCGGCCGGATCGAGTTCGCCCGCAGCGGCGCCGGCGGCGAGGGCGGCAAGGTCAACACCGACGCCATCGACAACAGCGCCGGCGTGGACACCTCCGACCACGAGGTGAACATCAAGATCCTGCTCAACGCGGTCGTCACCGACGGCGACATGACCGTCAAGCAGCGCAACAAGCTGCTGGCCCAGATGACCGACGAGGTCGGCCACCTGGTGCTGCGCAACAACTACGCGCAGAACACCGCGCTCGCCAACGGCGCGGCGCAGGCCCCGAGCCTGCTCCACGCGCAGCAGCGCTACATGCGCCGGCTGGAGCGGGACGGGCTGCTCGACCGGGCGCTGGAGTTCCTGCCCACCGACCGGCAGATCCGCGAGCTGCTGAGCGGCGGCAAGGGCCTGACCCAGCCGGAACTGGCCGTGCTGTTCGCCTACACCAAGATCACGGTGGCGGACGAGCTCATCGCCACCGAGCTGCCGGACGACCCGTACCTGCGCCGCCTGCTCTTCGCGTACTTCCCGGCCGCGCTGGCCGAGAAGCTCACCGAGCAGATCGACGCGCACGCGCTGCGCCGGGAGATCATCACCACCATCCTGGTCAACGACACCGTCAACACCGGTGGTTCGACCTTCCTGCACCGGCTGCGCGAGGAGAGCGGGGCCTCCACGGAGGAGATCGTCCGGGCGCAGCTCGCGGCCCGCGAGATCTTCGGCCTGGCCGACGTGTGGGACGCGGTGGAGACGCTCGACAACAAGGTCGCCGCCGACGTCCAGACCCGGGTGCGGCTGCACTCGCGGCGCCTGGTCGAGCGCGGTACCCGCTGGCTGCTGAACAACCGGCCGCAGCCGCTCCAGATCACCGAGACCATCGGCTTCTTCACGGAGCGCGTGGGTCAGGTCTGGGCCGAGCTGCCGAAGCTGGTGCGCGGCGCCGACCTGGAGTGGTACCAGTCGATCATGGACGAGCTGACGGGTGAGGGCGTCCCGGAGGAACTGGCCGCCAAGGTGGCCGGCTTCTCCTCCGCCTTCCCGGCGCTCGACATCGTGGCGATCGCGGACCGTACGGGTGTGGACCCGCTGGAGGTCGCCGAGGTGTACTACGACCTCGCCGACCGCCTGAACATCACCCAGCTGATGGACCGGATCATCGAGCTGCCGCGGTCCGACCGCTGGCAGTCGATGGCCCGTGCGTCCATCCGCGAGGACCTGTTCGCGGCGCACGCGGCCCTGACGGCCGATGTGCTGTCGGTGGGCAACGGTTCGTCGACTCCCGAGGAGCGCTTCAAGGCGTGGGAGGAGAAGAACGCGGCGATCATCGGGCGTGCGCGGACGACTCTGGACGAGATCCAGGGGTCGGACGACTTCGACCTGGCGAACCTGTCGGTGGCGATGCGGACGATGCGGTCGCTGTTGCGCGCGCACAGCTGATCGCGGGTTGTACGGAACGGGCCGGGCCCGGGACCTTGTGGTCCCGGGCCCGGCCCGTTCGTGGAGGAGCGGGGCTGGAAGGGTCAGCGGCGGGTGAAGGCGTCGTAGGCGTCGCAGACTTCCTTCGAGGGGCCGTCCATACGCAGGACGCCCGACTCCAGCCAGATCGCACGGTCGCAGGTCTCGCGGACCGTGTTGATGGCGTGGCTGACGAGGAAGACGGTGCCGGCGCGTTCGCGGAGCTCCTCGATGCGGGCCTGGCTGCGGCGCTGGAATGCGGCGTCTCCGGTGGCCAGGGCCTCGTCGATCATCAGGACGTCGTGGTCCTTGGCCGCGGCGATGGAGAAGCGCAGCCGGGCGCCCATGCCGGACGAGTACGTCCGCATGGGCAGGGAGATGAAGTCGTTCCTCTCGTTGATGCCGGAGAAGTCGACGATGTCCTGGTAGCGCTCGCGGATCTGCTGCCTGGACATGCCCATCGCGAGGCCGCCGAGGACGACGTTGCGCTCGCCGGTCAGGTCGTTCATCAGGGCGGCGTTCACACCCAGCAGGGACGGCTGGCCGTGCGAGTAGATCCGGCCGCGGGCCACGGGCTGGAGGCCGGCGATGGCGGCCAGCAGGGTGGACTTGCCCGAGCCGTTGGAGCCGATGAGGCCGATGGCCTCGCCCTTGTACGCGGTGAAGGTGACGCCCTTGACGGCGTGCACCTCCTTGATGCCGGGGGACGGCCTGCGGGAGAAGATCCGGCCGAGCGCGGCGGTGGCTCCGCCCTTGGCCGCGCCGGCGCCGTGGACCTTGTAGACGACGTGGACGCCGTCCGCGATGACGGTGGGCACCCGGGTGCCGGTGGCGCCGGTGGTGCCGGCGGTGCCGGTCTTCGTTGCGGTGTCAGCCACGGCCGTACTCCTCTTCTGCCTTCCAGAACCAGATGAAACCGCCGATGCCGGCGAGCAGGGCCCAGCCGATGGCGAGGGGCCACACGTGGGGCGGGAGCGAGTGCGCTCCGAAGCTGTCGATCAGCGCGAAGCGCATCAGGTCGATGTAGACGGCCGCGGGGTTGAACTTGAGCAGCATCAGCACCCAGTGCGGCAGGTGGTCCGTCTTGAGCATCTGGTCGATGGACCACATGACGCCCGAGGAGTACATCCAGGTGCGCAGGACGAAGGGCATCAGCTGGCTGACGTCCGGGCTCTTGCTGCCGATGCGCGCCATGACCATCGCGCAGCCCGCGGCGAAGACGGCCATCAGCACGAGGGTCGGGACGGCGAGGAACCAGGACCAGGCGGGCCGCTGGCCGAAGGCCAGCAGCAGGATGACCAGGGCGCCCATGGTGACGAGCAGCTGCTGGAAGAGCTGGACGACGGTGGAGATGGGCAGGCTCGCGCGCGGGAAGTGCAGGGCGCGGACCAGGCCGCGGTTGCTGTGCACGGCGCGGGTGCCGGCGTTGACGGAGCTGCCGATGAAGTCCCAGACGAAGATGCCGGTGATCAGGAAGGGGACGTAGTCCGGCACGCCGTTGCTGGCCTTCATCACGATGCCGAAGATGAAGTAGTAGACGGCCGCGTTGAGGAGCGGCGTCACCAGGTGCCAGAGCTGGCCGAGCTTGGCCGTGCTGTACGTGGCCTGCATGCGGGCGGTCGCGTACGCGGTCACGAAGTGGCGGCGGTCCCAGAGCTCCGCGATGTAGCGGGGGAGCGTGGGGCGGGCGCCGCTGAGGGTGAGGCCGTGGGCGGCGGCGAGTTGCGCGAGTTCCGCGGAGGGCGCGAAGGGCGCGGGCGCGGTTTCGGGTGCGGTCGCGGTGGTCACAGGGTTCGCTTTCGACGGGGTCAGTACGTCGCTTCTGAGGTCGGGACGGGTCCGTATCGTCGCTACGGCGAGGTTAGGGTGTCGTACGTCGGAACGCAACCGTATCGTCCTGACGAGACGCGGTTATGCTCTGTGCATGACCACCGACCCCGCCGCCGACTCGGCCCCCGCCCCCGCCCGCCGAGCCCCCGCCGGGGCCGCCGTCCTGCGCGCGGACGTGACCGAGGCGATCCGCGACGCAGTGGTGGAGGAGCTGGCCGCGGTCGGCTTCTCCCGGATGTCCATCGAGGGCATCGCCCGGCGGGCGGGGGTCGGCAAGACCGCGGTCTACCGGCGGTGGAAGTCGAAGCTGCACCTGGTGCTGGACCTGGTCGGGGCCTTCGCGGCGGACGGCCTGCCGGCGCCGGCGACGGGGTCGCTGTACGGGGACGTACGGGCCCTGCTGGAGGTCATGTCACACGTGCTGCGGCATCCGGTGGCCTCTGCGGTGATCCCCGACCTGCTGGTGGAAGCGGCGCGGAACCCCGACATCGCGGACGCGGTGCGCGGCGCTCTGCTCGACGGTCAGCAGCGGATGGCGCAGGGCGTCGTCGCGGATGCGGTCGCCCGGGGTGAACTCCCGGCGGACATCGGCCCGGACCGTACCCTCGACCTGCTGATCGGCCCGCTCTACTGGCGTCAGGTGGTCGTCCGCGACGCGATGACGGCCGCCCAACTGGACACCCTGGCCCGCCAGGTGGTGGCGGGCCTGAGGGCGGACGTCTCCCCGATGTGATCCAACGTCATGTCTTTGTCACGGAACCGGATGTGCAATTGCATCCGCAACGCCGATCTTGATAGGGATGGTGGGGGACGCAGTAGCTGGATCACTCGGGGGGTAAGGAATGAGTGGGGGCGCGCCGGTCGATCCGGCTGAGATACCGGTTTTCACGGGTGATCTGGCGGTGCTGGACGAGAAGGTGAAGCTGATCTCGTCGGGTGGTGCCACCGTTTCGACGAAGGCCTCGGACGTCCATACGAGTTTTGGTGGGTTGCAGGCGTTCTATCAGGCGCCGGAGGCGGATCAGCTGTTCGCGACGACGAAGCCGGTCCAGGATCTGGGGCTGAAGCTCAGTTCTGACATGTGCACGATCGCGGGTGCGCTGGGGACGTACTCGCGTGACGCGGCTCCGATCATCAAGAAGCTGGAGAGTCTGCGGGCGGAGGCGCAGGCGTTCCGGGAGAAGACGGAGAAGGAGGACAAGTGGGCTGAGGACGGCGATCTGATCGACGAGAACCTCGAGCGGCGTAACAAGGTCGCGGAGGTGTGGGAAGAGTTCCACGCGGTGGAACGGGCCGCTCACGCGAAGATCGTCGCTCTGGTCAACGGGAAGCCGTTGCGGGTGAACGACGGCTCCAACGCGGCCGACATGTACGGGTATGACGCGGAGGCGTTGAAGCAGGCGAAGTCCCTGCCGTGGGGTGACGCGGTGGAGGAGTCGATTCCCGGCTGGCAGGTCTGGGAGCATGCCTGGGAGTTCGGCAAGGGCATCGTCGTCGACGGTATCTGGGGAACCCTCAAGGGCCTGGGCGGTCTGGTCGGCCTGCAGGGCTGGGACGTGTTCAAGCAGTCCTGGACGGGCCTTGCCAAGCTCGGTACCGGTCTGGGCATCGCGATGATCCCGGGTGTGGGCCCGCTGTTCATGGCGGCTCCGGACGACAAGCTGCCCTCGTGGCTGCGTGACTCCCGTACCGCGATGAAGGAGACGGGCAAGGCGCTCCTGGCGTGGGACCAGTGGGGTTCGAACCCGGGTCGTGCGGCGGGTGCGGTCACGTTCAATGTGGTGACCACGGTGTTCACCGGTGGTGCGGGCGGTGCGGTCTCGGGTGCGGGCAAGGCGGGTGCGGTCGCCAAGACCCTGTCGTTCGCGGGCAAGGCCGGCCGGGCGATCGACCCGATGACGTACATCTTCAAGGGCGCGGGCGCCGGTTTCTCGAAGATCGGTGATGTGATGGCCGGTCTGAAGGGCATGGGCAAGATCGAGACGCCGAGCATCAACCTGGACGGCGCGATCTCCCTCCCCGAAGGCGCCGTCATGCTCCCCGACGGTGTCATCCACCTCCCGTCGGGTACCGCTGTTCCGGACGGGGCGATCAAGCTGTCCGACGGGAACATCAAACTCCCGGAGAAAACCACCACGCTCCCGCCGAACACGGTCAAACTGCCGACGCCCGACGGCACCACGAAGTTCATGGACATCGAAGGCAACATCTACAAGGCCGACGGGTCCCTCGAGCAGAGCGGCAAGAACTCCACCCAGGAGCCCTCACCGGACACCAACGCGGGCGCGGACCTGCCGCGCACCGACGCCCCGAAGACCGACTCCCCCGCCACCGTCAGGGTCCCCGAACTCGCCGGCGTCGCCGCCCGCGGCGGCGACAACCCCATCCACCTCACCTCCGACATCTCCAGCCCCGTCCACACCATCGACAACGCCGCCCACCACACAGGCGGCTTCGACAACACCCCCACCGGCCGCGCCGGCGACCACACCACCCCCGGCGGCCACGCCCACGAGCCCGCCACGGGCCCCTCCGGGAGCTACGACCCTCCGACCGGCACCAGCCGGGCCGACGGCCCGTCCACCGGCGGCCACGGTGACACCGGCTCGGGCGGTGGCGGGCACACGGACGGCCCCGAGGGCACGGGTCACACGGACGGCCCGGGCGCCGGCAGCCACCACGAACCCCCGTCCACGGGCGGTGTCCACGGCGACAGCGCCCCGTCCGGTGCCGGGGACGGGGAAGTTCCTCCGGGCCGGGACACCGGAAGCGACGGGGACGCCCCCCCGCCGGACCAGCCGGACGTCGTCACTGTCCCGCCGGAGCACTTCGCGTCGGACGGTGCGCCGTACGTGGACGAGCCCCAGGGCAAGGCCGGTGAAGCCTACGACGCGATCCGCGCCAACGAGGGCGACACGATCCGGATCGCCGAGAACACGGGCATATCCAGGGAGGTCCTCGACGGCGTGCGGCAGCACCTCTTCTTCACGGTGCACGAGCGCTTCCCCATCGGTCCGGGTCAGGTCCGCAACGGGCGGGTGGCTCCCATGGAGCACGTGGCCGAACTGTGGCAGCGGGCCGAGGCCGGCACCCTCGACGAGGCGGGGCAGGTGGCCTTCAGGCGGCTGATGGTCCATGAGGGCGTCGAGGGAGTCCTCATGGCGGAGGGCATGCCGTACCGGGGCATGAACTACGACGCCGACGGCGTCAACTGGTTCACGAAGGAGCACTACGGCGCCCACGAGGTCTCGCCGCACGAGACCCATGCGAACCCGTACGTCGCATGGCGCTCCCTGGGCATGGATCCGCCGCCCTTCGAGATCCGGCCCGACCTGTCAAACTTGGACGACCTCATCGACTACATCCGGAGGAACAAGCCGTGAGGACGGATTCTGCCCTGGCGCTCGCAGCGAGGCTCGAAAGGGCCGACTGGGTCGGCTCGTTCGACCGCACCCGGTCGCGTGTCGCGCTCATGCGTGAGTTCCTGCGGCGCTCCGCGTTGTGGGCCGGGGCGACCGGTTCCACGGAGTGGCCGTTCTTCGACATCGCCGAGCGTATCGATCCTTCGGCGCGGATCGACGACGAGTCGGTGAAGGGTGTCGCGGAGAGGATCGGTCTGCAGCAGCCGGTCGTTCTGAACACCGTCACGTGGGCCCTGAACTTCGCAGTGCTCTCGGACACCGCCCCCGTTCTCCCGGACCTGCCCTCGCCCTTCGAGCCTCTCGTGCTGATGTTCGAGCGCGGTGGAGGCTTCGGCCTCGACGGGTCCGGTCACATCGAGGTGGACATGGCGGCCATCGCCCGGGGGACCGTGGAGCAGGCGCGGGAGCGGGCGCCGCTCGACCTGGACGGGGCGGGTCTGGACGCGCTCGACGCGGGCTGAGCGGGCCGGCCGGCCGGGGGCCGTCTGCGGGCGGACCCCGGGGCGGCCGGCTTTCGGTCCGCTACGGCCACCGGCTCGATGCCAGCGGGGCCAGCATCGGTTCCGGGGCCGAAGCGGTGGCTGCGGGGGCCGACGGGGCGGGGCGGCGGTCCGCCAGGGGCACGACCGCCGGGATCGGGGCGCTCTGGCCCAGGAAGATCCGGCGCACCACCCGTTCCGCCGCGTGGCCGTCGTCGTACGAGCAGAAGCGCGCCCGGAAGGCCGCCCGCAGCTGGGCGGAGCGCGAGCCCTGCCAGTGGCCGGTGCTGAAGATGTCCACCAGCTCGTCCTCGGTCCGGGCGATCGCGCCGGGCGGGCACGACCGCAGGTCGAAGTACGTGCCCCGGGCCGCCTCGTACGCCTCCCAGTCGTCCGCGTGGATGACGATCGGGCGGTCCAGCACCGCGTAGTCGAACATCAGCGACGAGTAGTCCGTCACCAGCGCGTCCGAGGCCAGGGCCAGCTCCTCCACCGAGGGGTACGAGGAGACGTCGATCAGGCGGGGGTGCGTGTCCGGCGACGGCGGGACGTCCGCGTACGTGAGGTGGGTGCGGGCGAGGATCGTGAAGCGCGGGCCCAGGTCCCGCAGGACCCGCTCGAAGTCCAGGTGTTCCGGCCGGCTGCGCCGGTAGTCGCGGTGCGTGGGTGCGTACAGGACGGCCGTCGAACCCGCCGGAATGCCCAGGCGTTCGCGCAGCGCCAGTACCTCGGCCGGGCCCGCCCGGTGGAAGACGTCGTTGCGGGGGTAGCCGTACTCCAGCGTCGTGTAGGAGGACGGGACGGCCTTCTCCCAGACCAGGGTGGAGTGCCGGTTCGAGGACAGCAGGTAGTCCCACTGGTCGGCGCCGCGCAGCAGCCCCGCGAAGTCCGTCGTCGGGGTGGCCGCCGGACGGTCCTGGAGGTCGAGGCCGACGCGCTTGAGCGGGGTGCCGTGCTGCGTCTGGACGAGGACCTGGCCCGGCCGCTTGACCAGGGCGCGGTCGAAGTTGACGTTCGTGACCAGGTGGCCGGCCCTGGCCAGGGCGGTCCAGTACGCCGCCGAGCCCGGCCGCAGCGCCGTCGTCTCGCGGGGCAGCGTCGAGGCGTGCGCCGGGTCGCAGATCCACGCCGTGCGCATCCGCGGTGCCAGCTCCCGCAGCTTGGCCTCGATGGCCGCCGGATTGCAGGCGTAGCCGCCGTGCCAGTACGCGGAGAAGACCGCGAGCTCCGGATCCAGCGGCAGGAGCCGCTGGATCCGGTAGTGCAGCCGCATCCCGGACTCCCGCAGGCCGCGCCACAGACCCGAGGCCGCCCGGCCCAGCGCCAGTCCGGCCGAGCGCAGCGCCGACAGCAGCCGGTACGTGCGCCGGGTGCCCAGCCGCATCAGGGTGTGCCGGACCCGGTCGGTCCGCGACAGGGACAGCGGCAGCGCGCCGCTGCCGCCCGGGGCGCGGTAGCGGCGCAGCATGAGGCAGGCCCGGGCGAAGAACTCGGCCCGGGCGGCGCGCGGGAGGCGGCGCGGGTCGGCGTACAGGGTGCAGAAGTGCTCGGCCATGCGCCGGTGCAGGGCGGGCCGCCAGCGCTCCAGCTCGGGGCGGCCGGCGAGGTGTCCGAAGACCCGGTCGTACTGGTCGAAGATGTCGAGGTGGCGGCGGCTGGTGGTGGTCAGGATGGAGCCGGTGCGCCGCTGCCGGTAGTGGACGCAGACCCGGTCCAGGACGGCGACGGACTCGGCGGCCAGCAGCGCCGGGTAGGTCCAGGGGGTGTCCTCGTAGAAGCCGGGCGGGAAGACGAGGCCCTCGCGCTCCACGTACTCGCGGCGGTACGCCTTGTTCCACACCACCATCAGCATGCCGAGGAGGGCCGGGCGGTCGGCGAGGCGGAAGCTGGCCGGGCCCTCCTCGGACAGCCGGTTCGAGAGGCTGTTGCGCACCAGTTCGCCCGACCAGAAGGTGCGCGCGTAGTCGTAGACCAGGATGTCGGGGGAGCCGGTGGCTTTCAGCCGGTCGGTGATGGCCTGCAGGGCGCCGGGGGCGAGGGTGTCGTCGCCGTCGAGGAAGATCAGGTAGTCGCCGCTCGCGCGGGACAGGCCCGCGTTGCGGGCCGGCCCCAGGCCCAGGTTCTGCGCCAGGTGCACGGCCGTCACCCGGGGGTCGCGGGCCGCGTACTCGTCGATGATCGAACCGCAGGCGTCCGGCGAGGCGTCGTCGACCGCGATCAGCTCCAGGTCCGGGCACGACTGCGTCAGCACCGAGTCCAGACTCTCCTGGAGGTAGGCCTGGACCTTGTACGCGGGCACGATGACGCTGAACCGGGGCACGGCACATCCAGGGGTCGGCGCGGGCTGTTTGCCCAGGAACCCCCGGCGTGGCGATCGGGTTACGCGGTGCGTGGCATTCGGGTTACGCAGCGTCAACGGCGCACGTCACTCGGTGTGCGGAGGGCGGGTCACTTGATCGCCCCGGCCATCACCCCCGACACGAACTGCCGCTGGAAGGCGAAGAAGACGACGAGCGGGATCACCATCGACAGGAACGCGCCGGGCGCGAGCACGTCGATGTTGTTCCCGAACTGCCGTACCTGCTGCTGCAGCGCCACCGTGACCGGCGGGCTGGCCGAGTCCGCGAAGACCAGCGCGACCAGCATGTCGTTCCACACCCACAGGAACTGGAAGATGCCGAGCGAGGCGATCGCCGGCCCGCCGAGCGGCAGCACCACCCGTGTGAACAGCCGCAGTTCACCCGCACCGTCGAGGCGGGCCGCCTCCAGCAGCTCGCGCGGGATCTCCGCGAAGAAGTTGCGCAGCAGGAACACGGCGAAGGGCAGCCCGAAGGCGGTGTGGAAGAGCACCACTCCCGCCGTGGTCTCGAACAGCCCGATGGAGCCGAAGAGTTCGGAGACGGGGATCAGCGCCACCTGGACGGGGACGACGAGCAGTGCGACGACGAGGAGGAAGAGCCAGTCCCGGCCGGGGAACTCCAGCCAGGCGAAGGCGTATCCGGCGAACGAGCCCAGGGCCAGGACCAGCAGGGTGGCCGGGACGGCGATCGCGAAGGTGTTCAGGAGGGAGCCGGTGATCGTGTCGTTGGCGAGGAGGCGCTCGTAGTTGTCGGCCGTCAGGCGCGAGGGCGCGGTCAGTACCTGCCACCAGCCGCCGCTGTTGAGGTCGGTGGGGGAGAGGAAGGAGGAGAGCAGCAGTCCGAGGGTGGGCAGCAGCCAGAACATCGCCGCGACGACCAGGAAGACGCGCAGCGCACCCGCGGCCAGCCGGGCCGCGGCCCGCTCGGCGAAGGGGGCCCTCGCGGGGTCCGGCGTCATGTCGGAACGGCTCATCGGGCCCCCTCCTTGCGCAGTCGGCGGATGTTCACGAGCATCACCGGGATCACCAGCACCAACAGCAATACGGCGATGGCGCTGCCCAGCCCCGGATCGGCGTCGGTGCCGAAGGAGGTCCGGTAGAGCTGGAGCGCGAGCACGTTCGCGTCGTCCTGGACCGCTCCGGGTGCGATGACGAAGACCAGGTCGAAGATCTTCATGACGTTGATGACGAGGGTGACGAGCACGACCGCCAGGACGGGTGCCAGCAGCGGGACGGTGATCCGGCGGAACACCTGCCACTCGTTCGCCCCGTCCACGCGCGCCGCCTCCATCAGTTCGCGCGGTACGGCGGCCAGCCCGGCCCCGATCAGCACCATCGCGAAACCGGCCCACATCCATACGTACGCCCCGATCACCGCCGGGGTGACGAGCGACGGGCCGAGCCACTGCACCCCGGCGTACGCCTCCCGGAAGTTGGCGGCGGGCAGCCGCAGCTGCGCGCCGTCGGCCTTCGCGGACAGGGTGAAGGTGCCGTCGGGGCCGGCCGTCGCCGTGTCGACCACCCGGCCGTCCCTGACCGCCTCGATCCGCATCCCGGAGAAGCCCTGCTCCGTCGGGTCGACCGCGTTCGTCCGTCCGCCCCCGCCGCGGGTGAAGTCCTGCCACACCGTGCCGGTGACCTTTCCCGGTACGGCCTCGGAGGTGCCCGCGGTACGGGTGCCCTCCGGCAGGGCCTCGGGGGCCACGCCGACCAGCGGGAGCAGCACCGCAGTGCCCGCTCGGACGGGGTCGCGGGTCACGAAGGCGCCCCCGCCGGCGTCCGCCAGCGGCGAGTCCCGGCCCGGGCGGGCCTTGGGGAAGGCCGAGGACTGCGCGAAGGTGTCGTGGACCCCGACCCAGACCGCGTTGGCGACCCCGCGGTCGGGGTCGTGGTCGTAGACGAGCCGGAAGATGATGCCCGCGGCCAGCATCGAGATGGCCATCGGCATGAACACCAGCAGCTTGAACGCCGTTCCCCAGCGCACCCGTTCGGTGAGCACCGCGAAGATCAGGCCGAGGGCGGTGGCCGTGGCCGGGGCGAGCACCACCCACACCGCGGTGTTCTTCAGAGCGGTGCGGATCGTGCGGTCGGCGAGGATCTCCCGGTAGTTGTCGGCGCCGACGAACGTGCCGCCGGAGCGGTCGAAGAAGCTGCGGTAGAGGGAGTAGCCGATCGGGTGCACGACGAGCGCGCCGAGCAGCACGAGGGCCGGGAGGAGGAACGCCGCCGCGATCAGACGGCGGCGTGCCCCGGCGGAGACGCCCTTCCCCGAAGGGCCCTTCGGGGAAGGGCCCTTTGCGGCAGAGAACCGCACCGGATCAGTTCCCGTAGGCCTTGGCCGCGTCCGCCTCCAGTTTCGCCTGGGTGCCCGCCACGTCCGACGGGTTCGCCAGGAAGTCCTGCAGCGCCTTCCACTCGCCCGCGCCCGGGGTCCCGCCGAAGGCCGCCGGGGCCTGGTCCGACATGTCGAAGCGGAAGTCGTCACCCGAGGCGATCAGCGCCTTGGCGATGTTCCGCTGGATGTCGTTCGGATAGGCCGCGGGGTCCACCGCCTTGTTCGGGGAGACGAAGCCGCCCTCGCGCGCCTGGATCTCCGCCGCGTCCGCCGAGGCCAGGAAGGTCAGCAGCGCCTGCGCGCCCTTCGACGGCTTCAGCGCGACCGCCACGTCGCCGCCCGAGACCACCGGGGCCTTCGCGCCGACCGCCGGGAAGGGGAAGACGAGTGCGTCCTCGCCGACCTTCGCCTCGGTCTGCGCGATGTTCACCGCCACGAAGTCGCCCTCGAAGACCATCGCGGCCGCCGGCCGGTCACCGCCGGTGAAGGTCTGCGTCACCGACTTCGGGAACTCGGTGGACAGTGCCCCGCTCGGCCCGCCCGCCAGGAAGTCCTTGCGGCCGAACAGTTCGCCGAGCGTGGTCAGCGCCTGCTTGACGCTGTCGTCCGTCCACTTGATCCGGTGCTTGGCCAGCTGGTCGTACTTCTCCGGGCCCGCCTGGGAGAGGTAGATGTTCTCGAACCAGTCGGTGAGGGTCCAGCCGTCCGCGCCCGCCACCGACACGGCCGGGGTTCCGGAGGCGGACAGCGTGTCCGCCGCGGTGATCAGTTCCTTCCAGGTCTTCGGGGGCTTGACGCCCGCCGCCTCGAAGGCCTTCGCGTTGTACCAGATCAGCGACTTGTTGGCGGCCTTGTAGTACACGCCGTACTGGGTGCCGTCGACCGCGCCGAGCTTCTTCCAGCCCGGCGAGTAGTTGGCGTCGAGCTGGGCGGCGGCCTCCGGGCCCACCGGCTGCGCCCACTTGTTCTGCACCGCCGAGACCAGTGCGCCGACCTGCGGGAGCAGCGCCACGTCCGGCGGCGCCCCGCCCGCGATCTTCGAGCCGAGGAAGGTGACGATCGGGTCCTGCGCCGGTACGAAGGTGACGGACGCTCCCGTCCGCTTCTCGAACTCCTTGAGGACCTTGGTGAAGTTCGCCTGCTCCGGTCCCGTCCAGACCGCGGCGACCTCCAGCTTCTCGCCGGGCAGTTTCGGTAATTCCACGCGGGGGGCGGCCGTGGTTCCCGCAGGTCCCTGCGGCTCCTTCTTCCCGTCGTCCCCGCACGCGGTGAGTACGAGGGCGCCCGCCGCGGCGAGCGCCGTCCAGGTGAGTGTCGTACGGCTCGTTCCGTGCCTGCGCATGGCTGTGCCCCCGATGCCCGTGGTGTGTCCCGGACCACAAGGTCTACGCCGAGGCGTCCGCCCCCGCAATACCGCGTGAGGGGGGCTCGAGCGGGAGTCAGGGCGCGGGCGGGAACAGCACGGGTATCGCCGAGACCAGGTTCGAGGCCCGGTCCAGGGCGCTGGCCAGCAGCGCGAGGTCGGTGGGTCCGTTGCCCAGCTCACGCACCGGACGGCGGGCCGGCGGATCACCCATCCGCTCCCACTCCACCGGGACCACGGTCGGTCTCAGGGTCGCCGTCCGAGGGATCCGGCCGGTGACCCGGCCGGCCTGGAACGGGACCGTCCGGCCGTCCTCGAACCGGAGCAGGCCGCGGCCCGGTCCCGGCTGGTCGGGGGCGTCGAGCTCCACGCGCAGGGTGGCCAGCCGGGCCAGCCCGGTGTCCGCCGTACGGTCCGGGCGGGCGCTGGTGGCCACCAGGTGCACGCCGAGCCGGGCACCCTCGCGGGCCACCGCCTCCAGGGCGCGGACCACCGAGCCGGCGGCGGGGCGGCCCGTACTGCCCAGCCCCGGCGCCACCAGCGCGTCGAGGTCGTCCACGAGGACCACCAGGCGGGGCAGCGGACTGGGCCCTGCCGGGTCGGTACGGGGCGTCGCGGCGCGCAGCCGCAAGGTGCCCGTGCGCGGGGGGTCGAGGTCGCCCCGCTGCTCGCCCGGGGTGGGACGGCGGGGCGAGATCATCCGGCCGGACACCTCGCGCTGCGCGTGCCACTCGGCGAAGGACAGCTCCTCCAGCAGTTCGGAGCGGCGCTTGAGCTCCGCGCCCAGGGCCTGCGCGAATTCCCGCATGCGCAGCGGATCGGAGGCGACCAGGTGGGCGCAGACGTGCGGGAGCTCGGTGCAGGGCAGCAGCCCGTCGCCGCGCTCGCCGCCGGCCCCGTCGAGGAGGAGCAGCCCGAGCCGGTCGGGCCGGGCGGCCGCGGACAGCGACGCGGCCACCGACCGCAGCAGCTCGGTCCGCCCGCTCCCGGCGGGCCCCTCGATGAGCAGGTGCGGGCCGTCGTGGACGAGCTCGGTGCCGACCGGCCCGCGGCGCCCGCTGCCCAGCACGATCTCGGCGAGGCCGCCCACGCCCTGCCCCTGGTCGGTGGCGGCGGCCCAACGGGCCATCAGGGAGGCCGGGGTGGCGCGGGCCAGCCCCAGCTCGTCCAGCAGCCGCGCGGTGGCGGGCAGGGTGGCGGCGGCCGGCCGGTACGCCTCGGCGGAGCCGCCCTCGGCGCTGCGCAGCGGGGCCAGGGCGCGGGCGAATCGCTCGGCCCAGGCGGCGGAGACCGCGTCGGCGGTGGCGGTGCCCCCGGAGGGGACCGGCCGGCCGCCGCTGATCTCGAAGGTCCGTACGGCCGTGGCCACGTCGCCGCTGAGCAGGGCGACCGCGCCGCAGTCCCGGAAGACGGGGGTGCTCGCGCACGCGGCCTCGTACGTCTCGGCGACCGGGGAGGCGGGGGTGGCGGCCGGGGCCTCGGCCAGCGCGAGCACATGGATCCCGGCGGCCGGGCCGTGCGAGGCGAGCCGCCCGGTGACGTCGCGCAGGGGTCCGGCCCCGGGATCGCCGTCGAGGACGACGAGCGTGTACGGGCCTTCGTAGACGGCGGCGGCCCGCCGGACCTGCCCGGCGTCGGCGGCGGCCCAGTGCGTGCCGAGGGGGCACTCGTCGAGGCGCCGGATCAGCTCACCCGTACGGGCGACGGCCTGGTCGCGGTCGTAGGCGAGCAGGAGCCGGCAGTCCTGGCCGTGCGCGGGCCGCAGGTGGGGCAGCCAGCCGAGCCAGCCCCAGTCGCGCCGCCGGTCGGCGAGGCCGCGCGCCCGGTCGGCGGAGATGAGCACGATCTCCAGCTGCCCCGGCGCGTGCAGTGCGGCCGTCTGGGCGACCAGCCAGCGGGCCACCCCGGCCAGCCGGGCCCGCGGTCCGGCGAGCCCGAGGGCGCCGACGGCGGGGAGGGAGACCCGGCTTCCGGCGCCGAGGCCCAGGTCCAGCACGGGGGCGCGCCCGGCCGTACGGGACCACAGGCGCTCGGTGGGCCCCATCGCGGCCAGCAGCAGGGCGGCGGGATCGTCGGGGTCGGGTGCGGCGGCCACCGGTTCCTGCGGGGCCCCGGCCGGTTCCTCGCCGCGCACCCACTTGCGGGCCCAGGCCCCGATGCCCTTGCGCCGCCCGGCCCCGGGGCCGGAAGGCGCACCGTCGGGGCCGGCTTCGCCGGCGGCGTCCGGCGCCGGGACCGGGGCGGCGGGATCCGCCGCGGGGAGCGGGCCCGCGGCGGGCGGCGCCGACACCGCGAGGTGGCCCTGGAGATCGGGGGTGACCGGCAGCACGGACGTGCCCGCGGGCGCCAGGCGCAGCGTGGACTCGCCGACCCGCAGCAGCGCCCCGGGGGGCAGGCCCACGGGCTGCGCCCCGACCGGGGCGCCGTCCAGCGTGGTGCCGTTCGTCGAGTCCAGGTCGGCCACCGCGACCCGCCCGTCGCGGATCACCGTCACCGCGCAGTGCAGCCGGGAGACGTCGGGATCGTCCAGCGGGACGTCGGCGTCGGAGGAGCGGCCCACCCGGATCTGACCGCTGTGCAGCAGGTGCACCCCGCCCGCGTCGGGTCCGGCGACGACGTGCAGCTGGGGTGCGCCGAGGCTGTCCTCGGGCAGGACGTCCGGGACCGGGCCGTGCAGGGCCAGCACCGCGCCGTCCACGAGCGGCGGCTCACCGAGCACCCGCCGCTGGAGGTCGAGGCGTTCGGAGCCGGCGTAGAGCACGACCGTGCCCCCGGTGTCGGGCCCGCCGACGGTCGCCGCGAGCCCGGAGGCGACCGCGGCCAGCGCGGTGCCGACGGGTGCGGTGACGAGGACGTCACAGCTCGCGGGGGCGGTCGCGGTCTGGTGGCCGCTGCGCGACCCAAGGACGGTCAGCCGGATCTGCATCGCCGTCAGCGGTCCCTTCTGCGCGGTGCGCGGTGTGTGCGCCCGGCAGGGGAATCCCGTGACATGACCGTCCGGTCGCCCCCCACCCGGCACGGACGCGTCGTCCGGTCAGGTCTGCCCGGAAGGCGGGGCTCCCGTCCCGTGCCGTTCCGTACGTGTGCATCCTCGCACCTGTCGCGGACAACACGCCCGGCACCCGGCAACAAATGATCTTGATGGATCGCGGCCCGGGGCGGACCCCGGCCGGATCCGGACGCCGGGACGGGGAAAGACGGGGAAAATCGCCTCCGGCATACCCCGCAAACATCACCCTCCGTACATATGTGCGGCAACCAACCTCCGAGGACCGGCGTCTTCCCGGGGGACACCCCCTAGAGTGGGCCGGAAAACCAATCAGCAGATCGACCACAGCAGACGACAGCAGGGGAGCGCGAGACGTGCGGCCAGTCGGCAGCAAGTACCTGCTCGAGGAGCCGCTCGGGCGCGGCGCCACGGGCACTGTCTGGCGTGCACGCCAGAGGGAGGCCGCCGGCGCGGAGGCGGCCGTCGCGGGGCAGCCCGGAGAGACCGTGGCCATCAAGGTCCTCAAGGAGGAGCTGGCCCAGGATCCCGACATCGTCATGCGCTTCCTGCGGGAGCGCTCGGTCCTGCTGCGCCTGACCCACCCCAACATCGTCCGCACCCGCGACCTCGTCGTCGAGGGTGATCTGCTGGCCCTGGTCATGGACCTGATCGACGGCCCGGACCTGCACCGGTACCTCCGGGAGAACGGCCCCTTCACGCCCGTCGCCGCGAGCCTGCTGACGGCCCAGATCGCCGACGCCCTCGCCGCCAGCCACGCCGACGGAGTGGTCCACCGCGACCTGAAGCCGGCCAACGTGCTGCTCGACGAGCGCGGCGGACAGATGAAGCCGATGCTCACCGACTTCGGCATCGCCCGCCTCGCGGACTCCCCGGGCCTGACCCGCACCCACGAGTTCGTCGGCACCCCGGCCTACGTCGCCCCCGAGTCCGCCGAGGGCCGCCCGCAGACCTCCGCCGTCGACATCTACGGCGCCGGCATCCTCCTCTACGAGCTGCTCACCGGCCGCCCGCCCTTCGCCGGCGGCACCGCGCTCGAAGTGCTCCACCGCCACCTCAGCGAGGACCCCCAGCGGCCCTCGACCGTGCCCGAGCCGCTGTGGACGGTCATCGAGCGCTGCCTGCGCAAGGAGCCGAACGAGCGCCCCAGCTCGCAGAGCCTGGCCCGCGCCCTGCGCGTGGTGGCCGCCGGCATCGGCGTGCACTCCTCCGCCGCCGAGGTCGAGGCCGCGCTCGGTGTGGGCGCGCTGCTCGCGCCCGACCCCTCGCCGGCGCCGGTCCCCGAGACCCCGGGCGCCGCGGACCCCACCCAGATGCTTCCCGGCGCGGGCCCGCTGGCCGGCGCGTACGACCCGAACGGCATGACGAGCGTCCTGCCGCCGGTCGGTGCGGCCGACGCCACCTCGGTGCTGCCGAGCACGGGGGCCCCCGGGGCCGACCCCACCTCGGTCATGCCCCCGGTCCAGCGCCCCGACCAGCCGCATCCGTGGCAGTCGCAGATGCAGGCCGCCCGTGACCGCAACGAGCAGACGCAGATCCAGTACCTCGACCCGAACGAGGACCCCCTGCGCCGCCGCCCGCAGCGACAGGCGCCCCCGCCGCCGCAGCACCGGCCCCAGCAGCAGCAGCCGTACCGGCAGGGTCCGCCGCCCCAGCAGCAGCAGTACCAGCAGCCGCAGCAGCCCCAGTACCGCCAGCCGCAGCAGCCGCCCCAGCAGCAGTACGCGCCTCAGCCGCCGCCGCAGCACTACCAGCCGCAGCAGCACCAGCCCCAGCCGTACCAGCAGCAGCCCCAGCAGCAGCCCCAGTACCGCCAGCCCCAGCAGCAGCCCCCGCAGGCCCCGCCGCAGCAGCGGCCCGCCCCTCGCGAGCCGCGCGAGCCGCGCCGCCGCAGCGCCAATCCGGTGCGGATCCCCGGCCTCGGCTGCCTCAAGGGCTGCCTGGTGCTGATCCTGGTGTTCTTCGTCGCGGGCTGGCTGGTCTGGGAGCTCACCCCGCTCCAGGGGTGGATCGGCACCGGCCGCGGCTGGTGGGACCAGGTGTGGACCTGGGGCTCCGACGCCGTCGACTGGGTCAGCACGATCGGGGACTCGGCCGGCTCCTCGGGCTCCTCCACGCCCTGAGGAGAGCCCGCGTAGCGCCGACTTCGTGGATTTGTCGACTTCTGGGACGTGATTTCACGCGCAGAAGTGAAGGTCGCCGCGAATCGGGCCCCCTGCTGGCCTCCAAGGCCCACCCGGCCGCGTAGCCTCGGTGCGGTACGCCAGCCGCTGAGGGAGCAGTCGTGGCACGGAAGATCGGCAGCCGGTACACCGCGCACCAGATCCTGGGGCGTGGCAGCGCGGGCACGGTGTGGCTGGGCGAGGGGCCTGACGGGCCCGTCGCCGTCAAACTGCTGCGCGAGGACCTCGCGTCCGACCAGGAACTCGTCGGACGGTTCGTCCAGGAGCGCAGCGCGCTGCTCGGCCTGGACCATCCGCACGTCGTGTCCGTCCGCGACCTCGTCGTGGACGGCAACGACCTCGCCCTCGTCATGGACCTCGTCCGCGGTACGGACCTGCGCACGCGCCTCGACCGCGAGCGGCGGCTCGCCCCGGAGGCGGCCGTCGCCATCGTCGCGGACGTCGCCGACGCGCTGGCCGCGGCGCACGCGGCGGGGGTCGTCCACCGGGACGTCAAGCCGGAGAACGTCCTGCTGGACATGCAGGGCCCGCTCGGCCCCGGCGGCTCGCACCCGGCGCTGCTCACCGACTTCGGCGTGGCCAAGCTGATCGACTCCCCGCGGCGGGCCTCCGCCGGCCGGGTCTCGGCCCCGACGACCCGGATCATCGGCACCCCGGACTACCTGGCGCCGGAGATCGTGGAGGGCCTCCCTCCGCGCGCAGCGGTGGACATATATGCCCTGGCCACCGTGCTGTACGAGCTGCTGGCCGGGTTCACCCCCTTCGGCGGGGGCCACCCTGGCGCGGTCCTGCGGCGGCACGTGACCGAGACGGTCGTCCCGCTGCCCGGGATCCCCGACGAGCTGTGGCAGCTCATCGTGCAGTGCCTGGCCAAGGCCCCGGCCTCACGGCTGCGGGCCTCGGAGCTGTCGGTCCGGCTGCGGGACCTGCTGCCGATGCTGGCCGGGATGCCGCCGCTGGACGTGGACGAGCCGGACGACGCGGATCCGGACCCCGAGCCCTCGGAGGAACCGGCGGCCGACCCGGTCCGGCGGCGGGGCGTGGTCCCGCTGGTGCCGGGGTCGGCGACCGACTCCAACCGGGACACCCACACCTCGATGCGGGTGCCCGGGCCGGACGAGCTGGCGGGCGGGGCCCTGGGCACCGCCCGCGTACCCCGTCCGGCGGGCGGCCACCGGCCGGGCTCCGCCCGCCACCGCGCGGAGGCCGCGCGCAAGCGCCGGCTGGTCCTGTCCGTATCGGCCCTGGCGCTGGCCGCGGCGGTCGGCCTGGGCACGTGGCTGGCCGTCTCGGGCGACGACCCGGCCCCCCGGCAGGACAACAAGCAGTCGACCCCGCGGGTCCCGTAGGGGCGTGCGACGCCGGGGCCGGGGGCGCCGCCCCCGGCCTCCCGCGCCCCGCGCCCCGATCGCCGATCGCCGACGCGTGCGGAACGCCGCTACGCCGCGACGAGTTCCGGGTGCCAGCGCCGCGCCACCGCCGGGTGGGCGCGCACCCAGCCCTTCAGTTCGTTGCGGCCGTACTCGGCGTGCAGCGGATTCGTCTCGTCGTGCGCGACACCCGGGGCGGAGCGCAGGTAGTCCCCCGGGACGGTGTCGATCACCGCGTCCAGCCGCGGGTTGTAGAAGAACGGCACCGAGTACCGCTCCACCGCGCCCGGCGGGCTGACCACCCGGTGGTCCGTCGCCGTCAGATAGCCCTCCGTCGCGATCTCCAGCAGCTCGCCCAGGTTCACCACGAACGCCCCCGGCATCGGCGGCACGTCCAGGTAGCCGCCGTCCCGGACCACCTGGAGGCCGCCCACCGAGTCCTGGAGCAGGAGCGTCAGGAACCCGTAGTCCTTGTGCGCGCCGACCCCCTGGTCGGCGCCGGAGGGGGCCGATCCGGGGTAGCGGATCAGCTTGGTGTGCAGGTGCGGGCGGTCAGCGAAGGCGGCGTCGAAGAAGTCCGCCGGGGCGCCGATCGCCACGAGGAGTTCCCGGAGCAGGCGGTGGGCGACCGCCGCGAGCCTGGACTGCCAGTCCAGGACCACCGTACGGAGCTCCGGGAGCGCCGGGGGCCACTGGTTCGGGCCCTCCAGCCACAGGTACGCCGGGTCGTCCGGCCCCACGGCCGGCGCCGGGCGTTCCGCGCCGACGTCCAGCTGGTCCCGCCAGTCGGAGGCCCCGCCGGTCAGCTCGTGGCCGATGCGGGTGTAGCCGCGGAAGTGCGGGGAGTTCAGGTTGCTGACGGCGAGCCGGTCGTCCTCCGGGAGGGCGAAGAAGGCCTTGGTCAGATCGAGGATGCGGGCGCTCTCGGCGGCGGTGACGCCGTGCCCGGTCAGGTGCAGGAAACCGGAGTCCCTGGCGGCTGCGTGCAGCTTCTTCAGGAAGTCGGCCCGCTGGGCCGGGTCGTCGGCCTGGGAGAGGTCCAGGACCGGGAGAGTGTGCGCGGACGGCATGACGGCTCCGTTTCGGGATGTCACGGGGTCCTGTTCCCCAGAGGTGGCGGGGGCCGCGGGGCGGGGGAGGGTCGCCGACAGGGGTGGTGCCGGGACCGCGGGAGCCGCGCGTACAGGACCAAGTCGGATCGGGGTGGATCAGGCTTGTGAACGGTCCGGCGGCAGACAGCTCGTCGTCGTGACACGCATGTTGCCCACATGGCGGCGCTTGACGAGGAGAACGGTCATACCGTGAGCGTACGCCCGTACGACCTCTCATCAGTACGGGTGATCCGGCCTGCCCGGACGGCGTTGTCCGGGGACCGGCTACGCTGGACCCGTGGCAGTCGTCGATGTTTCCGAAGAGCTGAAGTCCCTCTCCTCGACCATGGGGTCGATCGAGGCCGTCCTGGACCTCGACAAGCTGAGGGCAGATATCGCCGTGCTCGAGGAGCAGGCCGCCGCGCCGTCCCTGTGGGACGACCCGGAGGCCGCTCAGAAGATCACGAGCAAGCTTTCGCACCTCCAGGCCGAGGTCCGCAAGACCGAGACCCTGCGCGGGCGCATCGATGACCTCGCGGTCCTCTTCGAGCTCGCCCAGGAGATGGACGACGCGGACACCCTCGCGGAGGCCGAGACCGAGCTGGTCTCCGTCCGCAAGGCGCTGGACGAGATGGAGGTCCGGACCCTGCTCTCCGGCGAGTACGCCGAGCGCGAGGCCCTGGTCAACATCCGCGCCGAGGCCGGCGGCGTCGACGCCTCCGACTTCGCCGAGCGCCTCCAGCGCATGTACCTGCGCTGGGCCGAGCGGCACGGCTACTCCACCGAGATCTACGAGACCTCGTACGCGGAAGAGGCCGGCATCAAGTCGACCACCTTCGTCGTCAAGGCCCCGTACGCCTACGGCACGCTCTCCGTCGAGCAGGGCACCCACCGCCTCGTGCGCATCTCGCCCTTCGACAACCAGGGCCGCCGCCAGACCTCCTTCGCGGGCGTCGAGGTGCTCCCGGTCGTCGAGACCAGCGACCACGTCGAGATCGACGAGACCGAGCTGCGCGTCGACGTGTACCGCGCCTCCGGCCCCGGCGGCCAGGGCGTCAACACCACCGACTCGGCGGTCCGCATCACGCACCTGCCGACCGGCATCGTCGTCTCCTGCCAGAACGAGCGCTCGCAGATCCAGAACAAGGCCAGCGCGATGAACGTCCTCCAGGCCAAGCTGCTCGAGCGGCGCCGCCAGGAGGAGAAGGACAAGATGGACGCCCTCAAGGACGGCGGCAGCTCCTGGGGCAACCAGATGCGCTCCTACGTCCTGCACCCGTACCAGATGGTCAAGGACCTGAGGACGGAGTTCGAGGTCGGCAACCCGCAGGCGGTCCTCGACGGCGAGATCGACGGCTTCCTGGAGGCCGGAATCCGCTGGCGCAAGCAGCAGGAGCAGACCGCGTAGCCACCGGCACGCGCGCACGCAAGCGGAAGGGCCCGGACACCAGGTGTCCGGGCCCTTCTCGCGCGTGTGTGATCGGTACGCGGCACGAACACCGCGTGCACCGCGACCGGGCGGTCCGGGCGGCTCAGACCTGAGCCGTCAGCACCAGAACTGCCACGAGGACCACCATGAGCACGACGATGGCCATGGGGTCCAGACCGGAGAAGGGGCCCTCCTGCTGGAGGCGCTCCCGGTTCGCCCGGCACACCGGGCAGCGGCCCTGGCTGACGGGTGCGGCGCAGTTCGCGCACACGAGCCGGTCATATGTCATGCGCTCCTCCTCTCGTCCCCTAGGGCTTCTCGTGTCCTATAACGGCGTGGGGAACCGGAGCGTTCCCCCTACCACTGTGCCAGCTTCGTCGACATTCGGCGCGGCCCGTCCGGGCAATCACGGTCCGTACCCTCCGGGACCGGGGGATAAATAGGGCAAGTCCGGAGGCAGGGTCCACACGTCGCGCCCGTTCGCGTATGGTCACGCACACCTACTCCCGGCGACCGTGGTGCACCCGTGATCCGATTCGACAGTGTCTCCAAGTCCTACCCGAAGCAGAGCCGTCCCGCACTCAGAGAAGTCTCCCTCGACATCGCGAAGGGGGAGTTCGTCTTCCTCGTGGGCTCCTCCGGCTCCGGCAAGTCCACCTTCCTGCGCCTCATCCTGCGCGAGGAGCGGGCGAGCCACGGCCAGGTGCACGTCCTGGGCAAGGACCTCGCGAAGCTCTCCAACTGGAAGGTTCCGCAGATGCGGCGCCAGCTGGGGACCGTGTTCCAGGACTTCCGCCTGCTGCCCAACAAGACGGTGGCCGAGAACGTGGCCTTCGCCCAGGAGGTCATCGGCAAGCCGCGGGGCGAGATCCGCAAGGCCGTCCCGCAGGTCCTCGAACTCGTGGGCCTCGGCGGCAAGGAGGAGCGGATGCCGGGCGAGCTCTCCGGCGGTGAGCAGCAGCGCGTGGCCATCGCCCGCGCCTTCGTCAACCGCCCCGCCCTGCTGATCGCGGACGAGCCCACCGGCAACCTCGACCCGCAGACCTCGGTCGGGATCATGAAGCTGCTGGACCGGATCAACCGGACCGGCACCACGGTGATCATGGCCACCCACGACCAGCAGATCGTCGACCAGATGCGCAAGCGCGTCATCGAACTCGAAAAGGGCCGACTCGTGCGCGACCAGTCGCGCGGCGTCTACGGCTACCAGCACTGAAAGGTCCCTGAGACGCAATGCGCGCCCAGTTCGTCATGTCGGAGATCGGCGTCGGTCTCCGGCGCAATCTCACCATGACCTTCGCGGTCATCATCTCCGTGGCCCTCTCGCTGGCCCTGTTCGGCGGCTCCATGCTCATGAGCGAGCAGGTGAGCCGGATGAAGGGCTTCTGGTACGACAAGGCCAACGTCTCGATCTACCTCTGCAACAAGCAGGACGCCCAGGAGGCGGGCGAGGTCGCCGCCAAGCCGGACGGTTCGGCCGGTGGCGGCGCCGGTGGCGTCGCCACCTGCCGCAAGGGCGCCGTGACCGAGGAGCAGAAGAAGCAGATCGAGTCCGAGCTCAAGCAGATGTCCCTGGTGAAGTCCGTCGCCTACGAGTCGGCGGACGAGGCCTACAAGCACTACCAGGAGCAGTACGGCCACACCGCCCTGGCCTCCTCCATCACTCCCGACCAGATGCAGGAGTCCTTCCGGGTCAAGCTCAAGAACCCGGAGAAGTACAAGGTGGTCACCTCCGCCTTCGCCGGCCGCGACGGCATCCACACCGTCGACGACCAGCGCCAGGCGATCGACGACCTCTTCCGGATCCTGAACTACCTCAACTTCGCGGCCCTCGGCATCATGCTGATCATGCTGATCGTGGCGCTGCTGCTGATCGTCAACACCGTGCGCGTCTCGGCGTTCAGCCGCAGGCGGGAGACGGGGATCATGCGGCTGGTGGGTGCCTCCAGCTTCTACATCCAGGTCCCCTTCATCATGGAGGCCGCCGTCGCCGGCCTCATCGGTGCGCTCTTCGCCTGCGCCATGCTCGTGTCCGGTCAGTACTTCGTGATCGACCACGGCGTCGGCCTGCGCGACAAGATCCAGCTGATCGACTTCATGGGCTGGGGATCGGTGCTGGCCAAGCTCCCGTACGTGCTCTTCATCGGCCTCCTGATGCCCTCCGTGGCCGCTTTCATCGCCCTGCGCAAGTACCTGAAGGTGTGACAAGCGCCCCGCGAGCGGTCCGGTCAACCACCCGTACCGGCGCGGGGCTTGTCCTAGACTCGGCGCCATGCTGGGCTTGCCGAGTATTCCCGCCTTCTGTCTCCGGCCCCGCGACCTGCGTCGCGGGGCCGTTCTGACGTTGGCGTTCCTCACCGCCGTCGGTGCCGGTGCGTACACCGGCTGCTGGGACCGCGAGGAGGGCGCCGCGGCCGCCGCGGCCCTGACGGGAGCACCCGCCGCCGAGGCCCCGCGCGAGGCGGGCACCGCCGACCGGGACGCGGTCGCCCGCGCCGCGGCCGAGGCCGTCGCCGAGGGGAAGTCCGGGAAGAAGGCCGCCCAGGAGGTGGTCAGCCGCAGCGGTGACCGCTGGGGCACCGTCTACGACCAGGGCGAGTACGCCGCCTTCGCCGAGGGCCTCGACGGCCACTGGACCGGCGTCGGGGTGTGGGCCCAGCGGGCCCGCGACGGAATGATCGAGGTCGACACGGTCCAGCCCGGAAGCCCCGCCGCCCGCGCCGGGCTGCGGGCCGGGGACCGGCTGCTGAGCGTCGACGGGCAGGCCGTGACCGGTCTGGCCGTGGCCGACGTGGTCGCGCTGCTGCGCGGCGAGGCGGGCACCCCCGTCGTGCTGAACCTGAGCCGGAACGGCGCCGACCTCACCGAGACCGTGCGCCGCGAACAGCTGCGCACCGAGCCGGTGACCGTCCGCCGGCGCCCGGACGGGGTGACCGTCATCAAGGTGGCCTCCTTCACCCGTGGTTCGGGCGAGCGCGTCAGGGCCGCCGTCCGTGCGGCCCCGCCCGGCGCCGGGGTCGTGCTGGACCTGCGCGGCAATCCGGGCGGGCTGGTCGCCGAGGCGGTCACCGCGGCCTCCGCCTTCCTCGACGGCGGGCTGGTGGCCACGTACGACGTACGGGGCGAGCAGCGGGTCCTGCATGCGGCCCCGGGCGGGGACACCACCCGGCCGCTGGTGGCCCTCGTCGACGGCGGCACGATGAGCGCGGCCGAGCTGGTGACGGGCGCCCTGCAGGACCGCGGCCGGGCGGTGGCGGTGGGCAGCCGGACCTTCGGCAAGGGCTCGGTGCAGATGCCGACCGAACTCCCGGACGGTTCGGTTGCCGAACTGACGGTCGGCACGTACCGCACACCGGCGGGCCGGAGCCTGGACGGCGACGGCATCACCCCGGACGTGACGGCCGGCGACCGGGTCGAGGAGCGGGCCGTCACGGTATTGGGTGGCCTCGGGGTGGGTCCGTAGTGCGAAAATGAGCGCACTATGGCTAAGGAAAAAGGGCGCAAGCTGATCGCCCAGAACAAGAAGGCGCGGCACGACTACGCGATCCTCGACACCTACGAGTGCGGTCTCGTGCTCACGGGCACCGAGGTCAAGTCCATGCGCCAGGGCCGGGCCTCGCTGGTGGACGGCTTCGTGTCGGTGGAGAGCGGGGAGGCCTGGCTCTACAACGTGCACGTGCCGGAGTACAGCCAGGGCACCTGGACCAACCACAGCGCCCGGCGCAAGCGCAAGCTCCTCATGCACCGCGAGGAGATCGACAAGCTGGAGCGCAAGGCGGACGAGTCGGGTCACACGATCGTGCCCCTCTCGCTCTACTTCAAGGACGGCCGCGCGAAGGTCGAGATCGCGCTGGCGAAGGGCAAGAAGGAGTACGACAAGCGCCAGACCATGCGGGAGAAGCAGGACACCCGCGAGACGAACCGGACGATCTCGGCCATCCGTCGCAAGCAGCGCGGCACGGTTTAATCATCTGGCACGCGGTGGTCCACTTCGCGTACCATGGCGTCAGCACCGTCCCCCAGGGGTCGGCGCAGCTTGAAAAAACAACATGGGGATGATCGGTTTCGACAGCGGATGTCGATGCAGGGGAAGCGAGCCGAGGAAGCGGCAATGATCTCGCTAACCATATGTCGCAAACAATAATCGCCAACTCCAAGAGCGATAACTCCCGCTTCACCCTCGCTGCCTAATAACAGTGAGCTGAAGCCTCTGTGAGGAGCGTCAGCCCGGAAGTGGTCCCGGTCCGGATCCTGGCGTCAATTAGGGATCTAAACCTCTAGCCCCGGTCACGGGGGTTGGAGGGAAATCAAACAGTGACTGAGCCCGTCGGAGACTTGTCCGTGTGATCTCCGGGGCTGAGAAAAGCGCAGCGGACTGCGCTCGGAGAAGCCCTGCTTCTGCACCGTTGGACGCGGGTTCGATTCCCGCCATCTCCACTCATCCCATGTGGGCAAAGGCCCCGCAGCCTCTCGGCTGCGGGGCCTTTGTCATGCGTCGGTAGTGGTAGCGGGCCTCGAGGACCTTCACTTCCTTCTCGTCGGCCCGGTACACGAGGCGGTGCTCGTCGTCGATGCGGCGGGACCAGGAGCCCGACAGCTCACCCTTCACGGCTCGGGCTTGCCGATGCCGGCGAACGGGTCCCGCTGGATCTCGCCGATCAGGCGGGTGATCCGGCGGGCCATCTTCCGGTCGGAGGAGAGCCGGAACAGTAAGTCCTCCCAGGCGGCGGGGTCGAAGTGAACGCTCCTCACGGCAGAGGTCAGTGGGGACTGCGGGGGCGGAGGCCGATCGCGAGGGCCAGGAGGGCCGCTGCAGCCGGGAGGGCGTAGGCCGTCGTGGGGCCCAGGTGGTCGACCAGGGTGCCGGCCGTCGCCGCACCCAGGGATATGCCCGCGAGGATGGCGGTGACCGTCAGGGTCATGCCCTCGTTGAGGCGGCCCGCCGGGATGAGGGCGTGGACCCGGGACATCGCCGTGACCATCGTCGGAGCCGTGGCCATGCCCGCCAGGAGCAGGGCGCAGGCCAGCGGGAGCAGGGAGCCCGTGGCCGCCGCGAGCCACGGCAGGATCATCGCGCCGGCCATGGCGGTCAGGCAGGTGCGCAGGCCGCGCGGGCGCAGCGTGCCGTAGAGCAGGCCGGCCGCGCAGGAGCCCGCCGCCTGGAGGGCCAGGACCGGGCCGGAGGCGGCGCCCAGGCCCAGGGCGTCGAGGTGGGCGATCGAGGCGATCTCCATCGAGCCGAAGACCACGCCCGTGGCGAGGAAGAGGGGCAGCAGCGGGGCGAGGACCCGCAGTGGGGAGCCGTGGCGGGGGGCCGCCGACACCGGGGGCTGGGTGGAGCGGCAGGAGGTGAAGACCAGCATGCCGGTCAGCAGGAGGGCGGCCGCGGTGAGCGTGCCGGCCTCGGGGAAGAGGAGCGAGCACAGGAGGGCCGCAAGGACCGGGCCGAGCATGTAGCAGAGCTCGTCCGCGGCCTGCTCGAAGGACATCGCGGTGTGGTGCGCGTCCGGGGAGCCCTTCAGCAGGTGCGTCCAGCGGGCCCGGGACATGCCGCCGATGTTGGGGGTGGTGGCCGTCGCGGCGTACGAGGCGAAGAGGGTCCAGGCGGGTGCCCCGGTACGGACGCACGCGATCAGGGACAGCGAGCCGAGGACCGCGATCAGGGTGGCCGGGACGGCGATCCGGGCCTGCCCGTGACGGTCGATCAGCCGGGCGGTCCACGGCGCGACCAGCGCGGTGGCGGCCAGGCCGGTGGCCGTGACCGCGCCGGCGAGGGCGTACGAGCCGCGCTGCCCGGCGATCATCATGACCGCGCTGACCCCGAACATGCCCATGGGGAGCCGGGCGAGCAGGTTCCCGGCGGTGAAGCCGCGGGTGCCCGGCAGGGCGAACAGGCGCCGGTAGGGGCCCCGCGGGCGCGGAGGAGTCCGGTCGGGGAGGGGTGCGGGCGGGGCGGCGAGGACGAGGGTGTTGCCGGTGACGGCCATGAGGGGCATGACCACCACCCTCGGCCGTGACCGGGCGCAGCGTCCAACACCTGTCCGGAGGCCATTCACGCCGATCGGTTGTTAGTCTCCGGGGATGATGCCCCGTGATGTGGATCCCCGGCTGCTGCGCGGGTTCGTCGCCGTGGCCGAGGAGTTGCACTTCACCCGCGCCGCCGCCCGCCTGTACGTCGCCCAGCAGGCGCTGAGCCGGGACGTACGGCGGCTCGAAGAGGCCCTCGGCACCACGCTGTTCGTCCGGACGACCCGGGCCGTCGAGCCGACCCCCGACGGGGAGCGGCTGCTGCCGCTCGCCCGGCGGGTACTGGCCGCGCACGAGGCGGTCGCCACCGCCTTCGCCGCTCCCCGGCCGCTTCTCGTCGACCTGAACACCGACGGGCCGAGCACCGCGCGCACCGTGCTGGAGCAGGCCCGGGAGCTGGCCCCGGACTGCGAGCTGATGGCCCGCTGGGAGAGCGGGCTGACCTACGCCGCAGCCGAGGTCGCCGCCGGCCGCCTCGACGTCTCCTTCGGCTACGCCGCCGGGCTGGACCCGGTGTGGCGGTCCCGCATCGCGCACAGCCTCGTGCGTTACGAGCCGCTCGCCGTGCTGCTGCCCGACGGGCACCCGCTGGCCGGGCGGGCGACCGTACCGCTGGACGCGCTGGCCGGGGAGACGGTGTACGCGGGCGCCGGGAACCCGCGGACGCCGGAGTGGACCGGACTCGCGCGCGAGCTGTTCGCCGGGCGGGGCATCCTCATGGCGCCGCCCGCACCGGTGGCCATCGGCAAGGACGAGTTCCGCCGGGTCATGGCCAAGACCGGCAATCCGGTGCTGGTGACCGTCGACTTCGTCGACATGCCCGGGTCCGTGAAACGGCCGCTGGTCGACCCCGTACCGCTGTCCCCGCTGTCCATGGTGTGGCGCAAGGGTTTCGGCCACCCCGGACTCGAAGCGCTGCACCGGGCCGTGGCCGACCTCGGTGCCGCACGCGGCTGGCTGGACGTGCCCCCGGCGAGCTGGCGCCCGGCCACGCTCACAGGTGCCCACGGCGGCGGGTGAGAGCAAGGTTTCCCGGCGGTCATCCGGCGGGGACCGGGGCGGAAACGCGCCGTTCCTACGGTCGTTCCACGGACGCGACAGTTTGTGGAGGCGTGTGATGACCGGTACGACCGCACCGCGCAAGGGGGGCCGCTGGATCGAGCAGTGGGATCCCGAGGACGAGACCTTCTGGAGCCGGACGGGGGAGCGCATCGCCCGGCGCAACCTGGTCTACTCCGTGTTCTCCGAGCACATCGGCTTCTCCATCTGGTCGCTCTGGTCGGTGATGGTCCTCTTCATGGGGCCGGCCTACGGGATCGACCCCGCCGGGAAGTTCTTCCTGATCGCGACCGCCACCCTGGTCGGCGCGGTCGTCCGGGTGCCGTACACCTTCGCCGTGGCCCGCTTCGGCGGCCGGAACTGGACCGTCGTCAGCGCCCTGCTGCTGCTGGCGCCCACGGTCGCCGCGATCGTCGTGATGGAGCCCGGGACCTCGTACGGGACCTTCCTGCTCGTCGCGGCCCTCACCGGTGTCGGCGGGGGCAACTTCGCCTCCTCCATGACCAACATCAACGCCTTCTTCCCGCTGCGCAAGAAGGGCTGGGCGCTCGGCCTGAACGCCGGCGGCGGCAACATCGGCGTGCCCGTGGTCCAGCTCGCCGGGCTGCTGGTCATCGCGACCGCCGGAGCCTCGCACCCGCGGTACCTGCTGGCCGCCTACATCCCGCTGATCGTGCTCGCGGCCGTGCTGGCGGCCGTACGCATGGACAACCTGGCGCCCGTGCGCAACGACACCGGCGCGGTCCGCGAGGCGCTGAAGGACGCGCACACCTGGATCATGGCGTTCCTCTACATCGGCACGTTCGGGTCCTTCATCGGCTACAGCTTCGCCTTCGGCCTGGTGCTGCAGACCCAGTTCGGCCGCACCCCGCTCCAGGCCGCCTCGCTGACCTTCATGGGACCGCTGCTCGGATCGCTGATCAGGCCGGTGGGCGGGGCGCTCGCGGACCGGTTCGGCGGGGCACGGATCACGCTGGGGACGTTCGTGGCGATGGCGGCGGCGACCACCGTGGTGGTGTTCGCCTCGCAGCGGTCCTCGCTGCCGGTCTTCCTCGTCGGGTTCGTGGCCCTGTTCGTCCTGAGCGGCCTCGGCAACGGATCGACGTACAAGATGATCCCCGGCATCTTCCAGGCGAAGGCGCTGGCCCGCGGCATGAGCGGCGAGAGCGCGGCCGCGTACGGGCGGCGGCTCTCCGGCGCCTCCATGGGACTCATCGGCGCGGTCGGCGCACTCGGAGGTCTGGGCATCAACCTGGTCTTCCGGGAGGCGTTCCGCACCTCCGGCTCCGGAACGGCCGCCTTCGTCACCTTCCTGGGCTTCTACGCCCTGTGCTGCGCGGTCACCTGGGCGGTATACCTTCGCCGCCCGGCCGCCCCGGTGATCCACACCGCCGGGGCCGAGACGAAACCGCAGCTCACGTCGGTGTAACCGGGGCGAAATACGGGTGAACCGAGTCCGACACGGGGTGTTGGGAAGCTCGGTCCACCCGTACCGCCCCCACATGCGTCACTAGGCAGGTCACGATGGACGACACGAACACCGGCCCGCTCGCGGGCTTCACCGTAGGGGTCACGGCCGCCCGGCGCGCGGACGAGCTCATCGCGCTGCTGCGGCGGCGCGGGGCTGCGGTGCTGCACGCGCCGGCGCTGCGGATCGTGCCGCTCGCCGACGACAGCGAGCTGCTGGCCGCCACGAAGGAACTGATCGGCTGCGCACCGGACGTGGTCGTGGCCACCACCGCCATCGGCTTCCGGGGCTGGATCGAGGCCGCCGACGGGTGGGGCGTCGGGGAGGAACTGCTGGAGCGGCTGCGGGCCGCCGAACTGCTGGCGCGCGGACCGAAGGTGAAGGGCGCCATCCGGGCCGCCGGGCTCGTGGAGACCTGGTCCCCGGACTCGGAGTCGCTCGCCGAGGTGCTCGAGCGGCTGCTGTCGGCGGGAGTCGACGGCCGGCGGATCGCGCTCCAGCTGCACGGCGAGCCGCTGCCGGGCTTCGTCGAGGCGCTGCGGGCGGGCGGGGCCGAGGTGGTGGTGGTCCCTGTGTACCGGTGGATGGCGCCGGAGGACCTCGCACCGCTGGACCGGCTGCTCGACGCGATGATCGGCGGCTCGGTGGACGCCGTCAGCTTCACTTCGGCGCCGGCGGCGGCCTCGCTGCTGTCCCGGGCCGAGGAGCGGGGGCTGCAGGAGGCCGTGCTGGACGCGCTGCGCGGCAGTCTGCTCTCCGCGTGCGTCGGTCCGGTGACCGCGCTGCCGCTGCAGGCGCTGGGGGTGGACACGGTGCAGCCGGAGCGGTTCCGGCTGGGCCCGCTGGTGCAGTTGCTCTGCAAGGAGCTGCCCGGCCGGGCCCGCGTACTGCCGGTGGCCGGGCACCGGGTGGAGATCCGGGGCCACGCGGTGCTGGTGGACGCGCAGCTGCGGCCCGTACCGCCCGCCGGGATGGCCCTGCTGCGGGCCCTGGCCCGGCGGCCCGGCTGGGTGGTGGCCCGTGCGGAACTCCTGCGGGCGCTGCCGGGCGCGGGGCGGGACGAGCACGCGGTGGAGACGGCGATGGCCCGCCTCCGGGTGGCGCTCGGCGTCCCGAACCTGATCCAGACGGTGGTCAAGCGGGGGTACCGGCTGTCGCTGGACGCGGGCGGCGAGGCCAAGTACGGGGAGCTGCCCGCCGACGCGGTGACGGCCAGGGGAGTCGTCGGCTAGCGTGCCCGGATGATCGTTGACGGGGTGGAGATGAGGGGCGTAGCGCTCGGCGACGCCGCCGGGCTGGCCGAGACGTTCGCCCGGAACCGGGCGTTCATGACGCCCTTCGAACCGGACCGCCCGGACTCCTTCTACACGGAGGACGGCCAGCGGGAACGGATCGAGGGCGTGCTCGCCGAGCGGGACGCGGGCCGGATCGTCCCCTACCTGTTCGTCGAGACGGCCACCGGTACGCCCGTCGGCGCGATCAACCTCGGCTCCATCGTGCACGGTCCGCTGTGCAGCGGCGGTGTGGGCTACTGGGTCGACCGCGCCTGGCACGGCAAGGGCCTGGCCACCGCCGGCGTGGCGGAGGTCTGCCGGGTCGCCCGCGACGAGCTGGGCCTGCACCGGGTGGAGGCGGGCACCCTGGTCGACAACCTGGCCTCGCAGCGGGTACTGGCGAAGGCGGGCTTCGTGGAGTTCGGCCTCGCGCCGCGCTACCTCCACATCAACGGCGCCTGGCGCGACCACCGCCTCTTCCAGCGCCTCCTCCACGACGACCCCCCGCCGGGTTCCGGCCGACGAGGCTGAAGGTGCGCGGCTGCAGCCACCGGAGGTACCGGTTCGGGGGCTTCCGCTGCGACCCGCCGAGCGGCAATCTGGTACGGCACCCCACGACGGGAGGCTGACGGCATGCGGTTCGATTCCGGGCGGGTCTGCCTGGACCTGGTGGCCACCTTCACCCCCCACGAGGGGATCCCGGACGGTGACGAGCTGCGGGTGTGGCTCGCCGGGGCCGGCCTGGTACCCGACCGGACGCCGCTCGTCCGGGTGGGTCCCGACTGGGCCGAGGCCTTCCGCTCCCTGCGCGCCGACGTGGAAACGCTCGTACGGGCGGAGCTGCTCGGCACCGACACGGACGAGAACGCCCTCGCCCGGGTCAACGCCCTGGCCGCCGGACCACCCCCCGGTCTGTGCGCCGTACGGGACCAGGAAGGGCACCTCGTACGGGAGCTGTGCGGCGGCGTGGAGTGCGGCGCGCTGCTCGCGGCCGTCGCCCGGGACGCCGTCGAGCTGCTGACCGACCCCGGCGACCGCGCGCTGCTGCGGGCCTGCGCCGGCGACGGCTGCACCCGCGTCTACCTGGACACCTCCCGCGGCCACCGGCGCCGCTGGTGTTCCAGCGAGCGCTGCGGCAACCGGGAGCGCGTGGCCAGGCACCGCCGCCGGGCGCTGGCGGCCGGGCCCCGGTAGGGGTCCCGGCCCGGGGCGTACCACCCAGCGAGACCGGTTCCGGAACGGGCGTGCGGACAAGGGGCCGATTCGCGTACGGTTGACGGTCGCCCATGCACGTCAGAAGGGGGCCTTGGTGGCCGCGCAGAATGCCGCTGTCGACAGCACGGCGGATTCCGTCCGCGATCGGGAGACCGCGGTCGAGCAGACGCATCTCGACCGGGTGTACCGACGCCTTGAGGAGAAGATCCACGAGGCCGAGTTCCTCATGAACGACGCCGCCAAGCGCGGCCAAGTGGGTACGCCCGGCGCGCTCGCCGAGCGCGACGCGCAGGTCTTCCGGGCGGGCATCCACCTGAACCGGCTGAACAACGAGTTCGAGGACTTCCTCTTCGGCCGCATCGACCTGGTGCTCGGCAAGGACGGGGAGCGCGGCGCCGACGGCGCCTACACCTCCGTGGAGCCCGCCGACGACGCGATCCGCGAGGACCTCACGGCCGACGTCGCCGAGACGCTGCACATCGGCCGCATCGGAGTCCTGGACTCCGACTACGCGCCGCTGGTCATCGACTGGCGCGCGCCGGCCGCCGCACCGTTCTACCGCTCGACGCCCAAGGACCCGGGCCGGGTCGTGCGCCGCCGCGTCATCCGCTCGAAGGGCCGCAAGGTGCTGGGCGTCGAGGACGACCTGATGCGCCCCGAGGTCACCGCGTTCCTGGACGGCCGGGAGCTGCCCGCCATCGGCGACGGCGCCCTGATGGCCGCCCTCGGACGGGCCCGTACGCACTCCATGCGCGACATCGTCTCCTCCATCCAGGCCGAGCAGGACCTGGTCATCCGGGCCCCCGCCGCCTCCGTCGCCGAGGTCGCGGGCGGTCCCGGCACCGGCAAGACGGCCGTCGCCCTGCACCGCGCCGCCTACCTGCTCTACCAGGACCGGCGCCGGTACTCCGGCGGCATCCTGATCGTCTCCCCGACCCCGCTGCTCGTCGCCTACACCGAGGGCGTGCTGCCCTCGCTCGGCGAGGAGGGCCAGGTGGCCATCCGGGCGCTGGGTTCCCTCGTCGACGGCGCGGAGGCCACCACCTACGACTCCCCGGCCGTGGCCCGCGTCAAGGGCTCCTCCCGGATGCTCAAGGTGCTCCGCAAGGCCGTACGCGGCGCACTGGAGCTCGGCGGCGCCCCCGACCGGCTGCGCGTGGTGGCCTTCGGCCGCCGCCAGGAGCTGGAGGCCGACGAGCTGAACCGGATCCGGCAGAACGTCCTCAGCGGCACCGCCCCGGTCAACCTGCTGCGCCCGCGCGCCCGCAAGCTGCTCCTCGACGCCCTCTACGCGAAGTCCGGCGGCGCCGGCCGGCACAGCGACCCGGAGCTGGCCGCCGAGCTGCGCTCCGCCTTCGACGAGGACATCTCCACCGAGGACGCCTTCATCGGCTTCCTCAATGCCTGGTGGCCCGAGCTGACCCCGCGCGCGGTGCTCGCCGCGCTCGCCGACGAGCGCCACCTCGGCCGCTGGTCGCGCCGGGACCTCAACCCGCGCGAGTCCCGCCAGCTGGCCCGTTCGCTGCGCCGGGTGGGCCCGGACGGCAAGGGCCCCCTGTCGGTGCACGACGTGGCGCTGCTGGACGAGCTCCAGCAGCTGCTCGGCGCCCCGGCGCGGCCCAAGAGACGGCGGGAGATGGATCCGCTCGACCAGCTCAGCGGGCTGGAGGAGCTGATGCCGACCCGCGAGGAGACGCAGTGGGAGCGGGCCGAGCGGCTCGCGGCGGAGCGCACCGAGTACGCGCACGTGATCGTGGACGAGGCCCAGGACCTGACGCCGATGCAGTGGCGGATGGTGGGCCGCCGGGGCCGGCACGGCACCTGGACGGTGGTGGGCGACCCGGCGCAGTCCTCCTGGACGGACCCGGAGGAGGCCGCCGCGGCCCGCGACGAGGCCCTGGGCTCGCGCCCGCGCCGGCGGTTCACCCTGACGGTGAACTACCGCAACCCGGCCGAGGTCGCCGAGGTCGCCTCCCGGGTGCTGCGCCTGGCGATGCCCGGCATGGAGCCGCCGACCGCGGTGCGCTCCACGGGCCTGGAGCCCCGCTTCACGGCTGCCGGGGGAGACCTCGCCGCCGCGGTCCGGGAGGAGACCCGCCGGCTGCTGGAGCAGGTGGACGGCACGGTCGGCGTGGTCGTGGCGATGGACCGGCGCGCGGAGGCCGCGGGCTGGCTCGCGGACCTCGGCGGGCGGGCGGTGGCGCTCGGCAGCCTGGAGGCCAAGGGCCTGGAGTACGACGCCACGGTGGTCGTCTCCCCGGCGGAGATCGCGGACGAGTCCCCGGCGGGCCTGCGGGTGCTGTACGTGGCGCTGACGCGCGCGACGCAGCAGCTGACGGTGGTCTCGGCCGACCGGGACAAGCCGGACGCGGACGGGGTGCCGGAGCTGCTGCTGCCGTAGCGGGCCCCGGACGGTGGCCCGGCGGTGGCGGTTCATCGCCCGGGTCCCGGCCCGCTCAGGGCCCCGTACGGCCGGATGGGCGGCGACCAGGAGCGTGGTGCTCGGATACGGGTGCGAGCAGGGGGATCACTTTCGGCGATCCTTTGTTAGCCTGGGTACGGCACCGACTCGATCCAAGCCCCCGGGCCCAACCTTCGTCGCTCAGAGCGACCACTTGCCGCGAGGCGAGCATGGCGGGTCGGTGTCATAGACGTACGAATCACCAGGTCCGCGCCCTCCACTCAGTGGGGGGCGCGGACCTGTTTTGTATGACCCCACCCTTCCGAACCCCCCTGGAATCTCGTATGGTGGAAGAGTCTTTCCGAATTTTGTAGCTGGTTACCTTGTACTGGCTGGTAGGTGGGACGATCGGACAACAGGTCCTGCCGCATCTGCTGTGCAGCGGGGCTCTGTGTGTTACAGCGAACCAGGGACAGAAGAGGAACACGGCCATGGCAACGGCGCCCAGCGTCTCGTATTCGATGACGGTCCGTCTGGAAGTGCCCGCGAGCGGAACCGCGGTCTCCCAGCTCACCACCGCCGTGGAATCCTCCGGCGGATCGGTCACCGGCCTCGACGTGACCGCATCCGGCCACGAGAAGCTCCGGATCGACGTCACCATCGCCGCGACCTCCACCGCGCACGCGGACGAGATCGTCGAGAAGCTGCGCGGCATCGAGGGCGTCAGCCTCGGCAAGGTCTCCGACCGCACCTTCCTGATGCACCTCGGTGGCAAGATCGAGATGGCGTCCAAGCACCCCATCCGCAACCGTGACGACCTCTCGATGATCTACACCCCGGGTGTGGCCCGCGTGTGCATGGCGATCGCCGAGAACCCCGAGGACGCGCGCCGCCTCACCATCAAGCGCAACACCGTCGCAGTCGTGACGGACGGCTCCGCCGTGCTGGGCCTCGGCAACATCGGCCCGATGGCCGCCATGCCGGTCATGGAGGGCAAGGCGGCCCTGTTCAAGCGCTTCGCCGACATCGATGCCTGGCCGATCTGCCTCGACACCCAGGACCCCGACGAGATCGTGGCCGCCGTCAAGGCCATCGCCCCCGGCTTCGCGGGCATCAACCTGGAGGACATCTCCGCGCCGCGCTGCTTCGAGATCGAGGCCCGGCTGCGCGAGGCCCTCGACATCCCCGTCTTCCACGACGACCAGCACGGCACCGCGATCGTCGTCCTCGCGGCCCTCACCAACGCACTGCGCGTGGTGGGCAAGGCAGTTGGCGACGTCAAGGTCGTCATGTCGGGCGCCGGCGCGGCCGGTACCGCCATCCTCAAGCTGCTGCTCGCGGCGGGTGTCAAGAACGCGGTGAGCGCCGACATCCACGGTGTCGTGCACGCGGACCGCCCGGACCTCGTCGACGCGGCCGCCGACTCCCCGCTGCGCTGGATCGCCGACAACACCAACCCCGAGGGCTACACGGGCACGCTGAAGGAAGCCGTGGTCGGCGCCGACGTGTTCATCGGGGTCTCGGCCCCGAACGTGCTGTCCGGCGAGGACGTCGCCGCCATGGCCGAGGGTGCGATCGTGTTCGCGCTCGCGAACCCGGACCCCGAGGTGGACCCGGCCGTCGCGCGCCAGACGGCCGCCGTCGTGGCCACCGGCCGCTCCGACTTCCCGAACCAGATCAACAACGTGCTGGTCTTCCCGGGCGTCTTCCGCGGTCTGCTGGACGCTCAGTCCCGCACCGTGAACACGGAGATGATGCTGGCCGCCGCGAGCGCGCTCGCGGACGTGGTCGGCGAGGACGAGCTGAACGCGAACTACATCATCCCGTCGGTGTTCAACGACAAGGTGGCGGGCGCCGTCGCGGGTGCCGTCCGCAAGGCCGCCGCAGGGGCCTGAGCCCAGCTGTGACGGCCCTCACGGCGCTCTGATACCGGCGCGTCGCGAGATGCGGGCCCGTCGGGCCGCCTCTAGGGTTGCGGGGATGCCCGCGAGGTCCGCGGTCCGCAGCGGCGTGTGAGCGAGGGCGTGGACGGAGCGTCACCGCGGCGTGACTGTGGCGCTTTTCGTGTGACCCCGACGGGTGCCGGATTGGCTTTCCCGCCGCTGGTGGGGGCAGGATGCGTAACCGGGCGAGAGGGTCTGACGTTCAGACCCGGGTCCGGGGACTGTCCTAGGGCCCTGGCAGCATCGGCTTCGATCTCACGCCTCTAAGGCAAGTTGAACACGGGAGTACAACATGAACCGCAGTGAGCTGGTGGCCGCTCTGTCCGAGCGCGCCGAGGTGACCCGCAAGGACGCCGACGCCGTTCTGGCCGCGCTCGCCGAGACCGTCGGCGAGATTGTCGCCAAGGGCGACGAGAAGGTCACCATCCCCGGCTTCCTGACCTTCGAGCGCACCCACCGTGCCGCTCGCACCGCGCGCAACCCGCAGACCGGCGACCCCATCCAGATCCCGGCCGGCTACAGCGTGAAGGTCTCCGCGGGCTCCAAGCTCAAGGAAGCCGCCAAGGGCAAGTAGTCCTGCCCCGGCGCCGGAGGCCGCACAGGCCTCTGGAACGGCAGTAGTACGCAGAACGACGATGGGCGGTCACCCCCGGGCGGGGTGGCCGCCCTTCGGTCTGTCCGGGGCCGGGTACGGGCGGGGCGCAGGCCGGTGCGGCCGGGAACGGGCGGGCGGAGCGCAGGCCGGGCCGCGGACGGGGCGCGGGGCGGGTGCGGACGGGGCGAGGGGCGGGCGCGGACGGGGCGAGGGCGGGCAGGGGCCGGACACGGGCGGGACGCGACCGGTGGGCCCGGCGGGCCGGCGCGGGTCCCGGGCGTGCCCGGCAGGCCCGGAAGGCCCTGTGAGGGGCCGTCAGGGCCCTGCCGGGGCCCTGAATGGCCCGCGGCAGCCCCCGTAATGCCTCCGGTATGCCCCTGGCATGCCCCACCGGGCCGCCGGCGGCCACGAGATGGCCCCCGGGGACGAGGAAGCCCCCCGGGCCCTGTGCGGGGCCCGGGGGGCTTCTGCGTGCACGGCACGACGTGCGCGCCACGGCCGTGGGATGCGGCCGTACGGTGGCTCAGACGAGCTCGCCGCCCGGCAGTTCGACCTTCGCGCCGAGTTCCACGAGCTTCTCCATGAAGTTCTCGTAGCCGCGGTTGATCAGGTCGATGCCGTGGACCCGCGAGGTGCCCTCGGCGGCCAGCGCCGCGATCAGGTACGAGAACCCGCCGCGCAGGTCGGGGATGACCAGGTCGGCGCCCTGCAGCTTGGTGGGGCCGGAGACGACCGCCGAGTGCAGGAAGTTGCGCTGGCCGAAGCGGCAGGCGCTGCCGCCCAGGCACTCGCGGTACAGCTGGATGTGAGCACCCATCTGGTTGAGCGCCGAGGTGAAGCCGAGCCGCGACTCGTAGACCGTCTCGTGGACGATCGACAGGCCGGAGGCCTGCGTCAGGGCCACGACGAGCGGCTGCTGCCAGTCCGTCTGGAAGCCGGGGTGGACGTCCGTCTCCAGTGCGATGGCCTTGAGCGGGCCGCCCGGGTGCCAGAAGCGGATGCCGTCGTCGTCGATCTCGAACGCCCCGCCGACGCGGCGGAAGGTGTTCAGGAACGTCATCATCGAGCGCTGCTGGGCGCCGCGCACGTAGATGTTGCCGCCGGTGGCGAGGGCCGCGGAAGCCCAGGAGGCGGCTTCCAGGCGGTCCGGGAGGGCCTTGTGGTTGTAGCCGCCGAGGCGGTCGACGCCGGTGATCCGGATGGTCCGGTCGGTGTCGACGGAGATGATCGCGCCCATCTTCTGCAGGACGCAGATGAGGTCCTCGATCTCCGGCTCCACCGCGGCGTTGCTGAGCTCGGTGACGCCCTCGGCCAGGACGGCCGTCAGCAGCACCTGCTCGGTCGAGCCGACCGACGGGTAGGGGAGGCGGATCTTGCAGCCGCGCAGGCGCTGCGGGGCTTCCAGGTACTGCCCGCCCTCGCGCTTCTCGATGGTCGCGCCGAACTGGCGGAGCACGTCGAAGTGGAAGTCGATCGGCCGGCCGCCGATGTCGCAGCCGCCCAGGCCCGGGATGAAGGCGTGGCCGAGGCGGTGCAGCAGCGGGCCGCAGAACAGGATCGGGATGCGGGAGGAACCCGCGTGGGCGTCGATGTCGGCGACGTTCGCGCTCTCGACATGGGTGGGGTCGAGGACGAGCTCGCCCGGCTCCTCGCCGGGACGGACCGTCACCCCGTGCAGCTGGAGCAGCCCGCGGACGACGCGCACGTCACGGATGTCGGGAACGTTGCGCAGCCGACTGGGTTCGCTGCCGAGCAGAGCGGCGACCATGGCCTTGGGCACGAGGTTCTTCGCACCGCGGACACGGATCTCGCCCTCGAGCGGGGTACCGCCGTGGACAAGCAGTACATCGTCACTGATGCCGGTCATGAATCTCGCGTTCCGGAGTGGGGTCCCCCCGGCGGCAGCCAGGGGGAGGGAGGGCAGGGGGCCAGGGAAAAGGGTAAGGGCCACCACCCCCTTGTTCGTAAGGCCGACGTGGCCGTAGGACTGTCATGAATTCGGCACAACACCCTCCGTATCCACCACATGGCGGAGCGTTGCGTTCCGCCTGCGGTTTCCGCGCGCGCTCCTCGCTGCTCCCGTGCGCCCTGAGCTGCGGTCGATCCGATCTTTCCGCCCGCCCCCCGGAATCGGCGAATGTGCGGGATCATGGCGGCATGACCGAGGTGTCCTCCCTCACAGGGCGGCTGCTCGTTGCCACCCCCGCCCTCGCGGACCCGAATTTCGACCGCGCGGTCGTGCTCCTGCTCGATCACGACGAGCAGGGCTCCCTCGGCGTGGTCCTCAACCGGCCGACCCCCGTGGGCGTCGGCGACGTCCTGCTGCCCTGGGCTCCGCTGGCCGGCACCCCCGGTGTGGTCTTCCAGGGCGGGCCGGTGGCGATGGACTCGGCCCTGGGCATCGCGGTGATCCCGGGCGAGGAGGGTCCGCTCGGCTGGCGCCGGGTGTACGGGGCGATCGGACTGGTCGACCTGGAGGCGCCGCCGGAGCTGCTCGCGGCGGCCCTGGGGGCCCTGCGGATCTTCGCGGGTTACTCCGGCTGGGGGCCGGGTCAGCTGGAGGCCGAGCTCGGCGAGGGCGCCTGGTACGTGGTGGAGTCGGAGCCCGGGGACGTGTCCTTCCCGGACCCGGAGCGGCTCTGGCGGGCGGTGCTGCGCCGCCAGCGCAGTGACCTCGCGATGGTCGCCACCTATCCGGACGACCCGTCGCTCAACTGACTGGCGCGGGGTTAAGTACCCTGGGTCCATGAGCACTCTTGAGCCCGAGCGCGGGACTGGCACGGGGACCCTCGTAGAGCCGACGCCGCAGGTGTCGCACGGTGACGGCGACCACGAGCGCTTCGCCCACTACGTCCAGAAGGACAAGATCATGGCGAGCGCGCTCGACGGGACCCCCGTCGTCGCGCTCTGCGGCAAGGTCTGGGTACCGGGCCGGGACCCGAAGAAGTACCCGGTCTGCCCCATGTGCAAGGAGATCTACGAGTCCATGGGCCCCGGTGGGGACAAGGACAAGGGCGGCAAGGACAAGTAGTCCGGCCCCCGGCCCCCTCTCTTCCGCAGGACCGAGACCCCCGGCGCGCCATCGCGCGTCCGGGGGTCTTTGCCGTGCCCGCACGGCGCGTTAGGGTCGGCGCGACGAGCGCCCTGCGGAACGAGCGTTGCGCAGGACGCAACAGGCGCACGCAGTCGTGAAGGGCTCACGCATGGACCTGATCCCCGCACCCCGGGTCGCACTTCTCGACGAGGACGGGCGCCGCTTCGCGTTCGGGCCGCAGCCGGTCCTGGACGCCGGTCCGGGCACCGGGACGGTCGCGCGCTGGCTGCGACGCGAGCTGGGGGCCGCCACCGGCTGGGAGCTGCCCGCCGCCGCGGCCGGCGTCACCGCCGAGCTGCGGCTGCGTATCGACCCGGACGGCGCGTGGGACCGCGGGCCGGAGTCGTACCGCATCGACATCGGCCCGGACGGGGCGGAGCTGACCGGCGCGAGCGCGGCCGGCCTGTTCTGGGGTGCGCAGACGCTGCGTCAGCTGCTCGGACCCGACGCGTACCGCAGGGCGCCGCTGCCGGGCCGCACGTGGAGCCTGCCGTACGCCGCAGTCGTGGACGGCCCGCGGTTCGGCTGGCGCGGGATGATGCTGGACGTGGCCCGGCACTTCATGCCCAAGGACGGCGTGCTGCGCTACATCGACCTGCTCGCCGCCCACAAGCTCAACGTCCTGCACCTGCACCTCACCGACGACCAGGGCTGGCGGATCGAGATCAAGCGCCACCCGCGGCTCACCGAGGTCGGCGGGTGGCGGCCGCGCAGCCGGTGGGGCCACCGGGCCTCGCCGTTGTGGAACGAGACCCCGCACGGCGGGTACTACACCCAGGACGACATCCGCGAGATCGTCGCCTACGCCGCCGAGCGGCACGTCCGGGTGGTCCCGGAGATCGACGTACCGGGGCATTCGCAGGCCGCGATCGCCGCGTACCCGGAGCTGGGCAACACCGACGTCGTCGACACCGCGGCGCTCGGCGTGTGGGACGACTGGGGGATCACCGAGAACGTGCTCGCGCCCACCGAGGCGGTGCTGCGGTTCTACGAGGGGGTCTTCGAGGAGCTGCTGGAACTGTTCCCGGCGGAGGTCTCGCCCTTCGTGCACGTGGGTGGGGACGAATGCCCCAAGGCGCAGTGGAAGGCCTCCGCGGTCGCCCAGGAGCGGATCCGCGAGCTGGGCGTGGACGGGGAGGACGGGCTGCAGTCCTGGTTCATCCGGCACTTCGACGGCTGGCTCGCAGAGCGGGGCCGGCGGCTGATCGGCTGGGACGAGATCCTGGAGGGCGGGCTCGCGGACGGCGCCGCGGTGTCCTCGTGGCGCGGCTACGAGGGCGGCATCGCCGCCGCCGAGGCCGGGCACGACGTGGTCATGTGCCCGGAGCAGCAGGTGTACCTGGACCACCGGCAGGCGGGCGGCGCGGACGAGCCGATGCCCATCGGGTACGTGCGTTCGCTGGAGGACGTCTACCGCTTCGAACCGGTGCCGCCGAAGCTGTCGGCGGAGGCCGCCGCCCACGTGCTGGGCGCGCAGGCCAACGTCTGGACCGAGGTGATGGAGAACCGGGACCGGGTCGACTACCAGGTGTTCCCGAGGCTCGCGGCCTTCGCCGAGGTGGTGTGGTCGTGGCAGCCGGCGCCGGGGGAGCGCGACTTCGCGTGGTTCGAGGGCCGGATGGCCGCGCACTACGCGCGGTTGGACGCCCAGGGGGTCGATTACCGGCCGCCGGGCGGCCCGTTGCCGCGGCAGCGGAGGCCCGGGGTGCTGGGACGCCCGATCGAGGGCGCGCCCCCGAACGTGTGACACGGGAGTGACGGCGCGCACCCGAACCGAAAGGGAACGGGACCGGAACTCTGCCTCAATTTCCCCCGATACAGGGAAAATCGGGCAATCGGGGAGCAGGGCTGCCGAAGGCGGTGCGACAGGGCCGTACACCCCGTACGGGGCACCACGCGCGGAGGCGGCCGCAGCGGGCGGACCCTCGCGCCGGGCGGCCCGGAAGATGTGCCAGAGTTGCCACGTCCCGGCGGTGAGCACGTACCGTACGGCGGAACAGGCGTGAGCGCCGGAACCGGGACATCGGGAAGGGGCAGCTGGGTTGACCACGCACGCACCGCACGCACTGGATTCACCTCAGGGGCCGCAGGGCCCGCAGGCGGCGCAGTCCGTGACGCTGCCGGCCTCGCTCGACGAGGCCGTGGCGGCGCTCACCGCCATGCCCGCCGCCGTGCCGGTCGCGGGCGGCACCGACCTGATGGCCGCCGTCAACGCCGGGCTGCTGCGGCCCGCCGCACTGGTGGGCCTCGGCCGGATCAACGAGATCCGCGGCTGGCAGTACCAGGACGGCCACGCACTGCTCGGCGCGGGCCTCACCCACGCCCGGATGGGACGGCCGGATTTCGCCGCTCTGATCCCCGCCCTGGCGGCCGCGGCCCGTGCCGCCGGCCCCCCGCAGATCCGCAACGCCGGCACCCTCGGCGGGAACATCGCCACCGCCGCGCCCACGGGTGACGCACTGCCCGTGCTGGCCGCGCTGGAGGCCGTACTCGTCATCGTCGGCCCGGGCGGGCAGCGGGAGATCCCGGTGTCGTACCTGCTGGCCGGCCGGGAGATGCTGCGGCCCGGCGAGCTGATCGGCTTCGTGCGGGTGCCGCTGCTGCACGCACCGCAGGTGTTCCTGAAGGCCACGGGCCGTACCGGGCCGGGGCGTGCCGTGGCATCCGTGGGGCTCGTCCTCGATCCCGCGCGCCGGGGCGTGCGCTGTGCCATCGGCGCGGTCGCCCCGATGCCGCTGCGGCCGCTGGAGGCCGAGCAGTGGGTGGCCTCGCTGATCGACTGGGACGGCGAGCGGAGCCTGGCCCCCGAGGCGCTGGAGGCCTTCGGCGAGTACGTCGCGGCCGCCTGCGTGCCCGACCAGGGCGAACCGGTGGCTCCGGGAGTACTGCATCTGCGGCGGACGGTGGCCGTGCTGGCGCGCAGGGCCCTGGGGAGGGCGCTGACCTCATGAGCGAGAACGAGAACGAGAACGTGACCCAGGGGAACGGCACGGCGGGCTGGGGCTGGGAACCGGTCCCGCAGGGCGGCGAGTACGACTCGGACGCCACGGCCTTCGTGAAACTGCCGCAGGACATGCTGGACGCGCTCGGCACCGGGGAGCCGCTCGCGGCGCCCGGGCACGGCTATGTGCCGCCGCCGATGATCGTGCCGCTCGGCTCGGCCAGTACGGATCCGGCGGCCACCGGCACATGGACCATCCCGGTGCAGTGGCCGGAGGCGGGCGGCACGGGCCAGGCCGGCCAGGCGGGTGCGGGGCACGGTCCGGGTGCGGGCCAGGGCCCGGGGACCGGTCCGGTGGGCGGGCCGATCCCGGCGTCGGTCCCGATCCCGGCGTCGGTCGCGGCGGCGTTCGCCGAGGCGGAGCCGGAGCAGCAGCCCGACCCGAGCGCGACCGCCGAGTGGCGGTTCCCGGAGGCGGCGCACGAGCCCGGGGCGGTGTCTTCGGCGACCGGCCAGTGGGCCGTGCCCGAGTTCACCGAGTACCCGGAACAGCCGAACGACTACCGGCCGGGCGGACTGGACGCCGACTGGAGCCAGGCCCCGGCAACGCTGCCGGGCGGCGCCGCGGCGCCGTGGGCGTACCTGACGCAGCAGCCGGCCAGGGACACGGGCGCGGGCGTCGCCGGGCACGGTGCCGGTGCCGGTCACGGCGCCGGTGTGCTGCCCGGTACGGACGAGGCCGCGGCCGCTTCGGCCGCCGCCGCCGCGACCGCGCACGCCGCCGGGCGGCTGCTCGGCGGGCCCGGAGTGGGCGCCGCGGGCCGTGGTCCGCGCGTGCTGGGCGGCCCCGGTGTGGGTACCCCCCTGCCCGAGGGCGAGCCGGTCCACCAGGCCCCGCACGACATCGAGGCCGCGCACGGCCCGGCGGCGGAGCCGGCCGAGGGCGCCAGGGGCGCCGACCACGCGGAGCACACGGGGCACGCGGGGCAGGGCGAGTACACCGGCCAGGGCGAGTACGCCGGGCACGCGGAGCAGGGCGAGTACGCCGGGCAGGGTGACTACGCGGGGTACGCGGAGCAGGCTCCGGAGCCCGCCGCCGCGAAGCCGGTGGCTCCCGGTGACCTGGATCTCTTCGGCGGGGTGCGCGCGCAGGCGCCGGCCGCCGGACCCGCGCAGCCCCCGGGCACCGACGGACACGGCTTCGCGGCCTTCGGCCACGCGCCGGAGCCCGGTCCCGCGGCACTGCGCGAAGCCGGTCCCGAGGACGGGTACGAAGCCGGTCCCGAGGACGGGCACGGAGCCGGTCCCGAGGGTGGGTACGAAGCCGGTCCCGAGGGTGGGCGCGAGGCCGCGCACGACGCCGCGCACCAGGGGGAGCCGGGCGCTCCGGAGCCCGCCCCGGCGAGCGGCGAGCACGGCCCGGCGGTCTCCGACCCCGCGGCCGGGGACGAGCCGGCCGCGCAGGAGCCGCCGGCCGGCCGCACGCCGGACGCGGACACCGCCGACCATGCCGGTGGAATCCCGGACGAGGGCACCACCGAAGGTCTCCCGGCCGAGGTGGAGGCGTACGAGGAAGAAGCGGACGCCGGGGCCGTCGCCCATCACGAGCACCCGTCGGCCTCCTACGTCCTGCGCGTCAACGGCGCCGACCGCCCCGTCACCGGCGCCTGGATCGGCGAGTCCCTGCTGTACGTGCTGCGCGAGCGCCTCGGCCTCGCCGGCGCCAAGGACGGCTGCTCGCAGGGCGAATGCGGCGCCTGCGCCGTGCAGGTCGACGGCCGGCTCGTCGCCTCCTGCCTGGTACCGGCCGCGACGGCCGCCGGCAGCGAGGTCCGCACCGTCGAGGGGCTTGCGACGAACGGGGAACTCTCGGACGTACAGCAGGCGTTGTGCAGGTCGGGCGGGGTGCAGTGCGGGTTCTGCATCCCCGGCATGGCCATGACCATCCACGACCTGCTGGAGGGCAATCACGCCCCCAGCGAGCTGGAGACCCGTCAGGCCCTGTGCGGCAACCTCTGCCGCTGTTCCGGCTACGCCGGGGTCGTCGACGCCGTGCGCGAGGTCGTGGCCGAGCGCGAGGCGGCGGCCGCGGACCCGGCGGCAGCCCCGAGCGCGGGCGCACCGGAGCCTCGCATCCCGCACCAGGCAGCGCCCGGCGAGGGCGGCATCCACCACGGAGGCACGGCGTGAGCGGGCAGGACGCGGCGACCGCGACGACAACGGTGAACCCCACGGTGACGGCCATGGCCGCCCCCGCCTCCGAGGCCTCCGAGCCGCAGGTGCCGCGCGGAATCGGGGTCTCCGTCCCGGCCGCGGACGCCCGCGCCAAGGCCGAGGGCACCTTCCCCTACGCCGCCGACCTGTGGGCCGAGGGCCTCCTGTGGGCCGCCGTGCTGCGTTCCCCGCACGCCCACGCCCGGATCCTCTCCATCGACACCACGGCCGCCGCCGAGATGCCCGGCGTGCGCGCCGTCGTCACCCACGCCGACGTGCCCGGTGCCACCACGCACGGCCGCCGGATCGCCGACCGGCCGGTCTTCGCGCACGACGTCGTACGCCACCACGGCGAGGCCATCGCCGCCGTGGCCGCCGACCACCCGGACACGGCACGCCTCGCCGCGGCCGCGATCGCCGTCGAGTACGAACTCCTCGACCCGGTCACCGACCCCGAGCAGTCCTTCGGCGCCCCCGCCCTGCACCCCGACGGCAACCTGATCCGGCACATCCCGCTGCGCTACGGCGACCCGGAGGCCACCGGCGAGGTCGTCGTCGAGGGCCTGTACCGGATCGGCCGCCAGGACCCCGCCCCCATCGGCGCCGAGGCCGGACTGGCCGTACCGCGCCCCGACGGCGGCGTCGAGCTCTACACCGCCTCCACCGACCCGCACACCGACCGCGACCTGGCCGCCGCCTGCTTCGGGCTGGAACCGGACCGCGTACGCGTGGTCGTCACCGGCGTGCCGGGCGCCACGGCCGACCGCGAGGACGCGGCGTTCCAGCTCCCGCTCGGGCTGCTCGCCCTGCGCACCGGCTGCCCGGTGAAGCTGGCCGCCACCCGCGAGGAGTCCTTCCTCGGCCACACCCACCGCCACCCGACCCTGCTGCGCTACCGCCACCACGCGGACGCGGAGGGCCGGCTGGTCAAGGTCGAGGCGCAGATCCTGATGGACGCGGGCGCGTACGCGGACGCCTCCTCGGAGTCCCTGGCCGCGGCGGTGGCCTTCGCCTGCGGCCCGTACGTCGTCCCGCACGCCTTCGTCGAGGGCTGGGCGGTACGCACCAACAACCCGCCGTCGGGCCACGTCCGCGGTGAGGGTGCCATGCAGGTGTGCGCCGCGTACGAGGGCCAGATGGACAAGCTCGCGGCGGCCCTCGGCATCGACGGGGCCGAGCTGCGCATGCGCAACGTCCTGGCGACGGGCGACCTGCTGCCCACCGGCCAGACGGTGACCTGCCCTGCCCCGGTGGCCGAACTGCTGCGCGCGGTCCGCGACTTCGAACTGCCCGCCCTGCCGAAGGACGCCCCCGAGGACGAGTGGCTGCTGCCGGGCGGCCCCGAGGGCGCGGGCGAGCCCGGCGCGGTACGGCGCGGGGTGGGCTACGGCGTCGGCATGGTCCACATGCTCGGCGCGGAGGGGACCGACGAGGTCTCCACCGCCACGGTGAAGGTGGTGGGCGGCGCGGCGACGGTCATCTGCGCGGCCGTCGACACCGGCCAGGGCTTCGCCACGCTGGCCCGCCAGATCGTCCAGGAGATCCTGGGCGTCGACGAGGTCACCATGGCCCCGGTGGACACCGACCAGCCGCCGGCCGGCCCGTCGGCGCACGGCCGCCACACGTGGGTGTCCGGCGGCGCGGTGGAACGGGCGGCCAAGATGGTCCGCACCCAGCTCCTCCAGCCGATGGCCCACAAGCTGGGCATGTCCACGGAGCTGCTGCAGATTCAGGACGGCCGCATCACGTCGTACGACGGCGCTTTCTCGATGTCGGTCGGGGAGGCGATGGCGGGCAAGGAACTCTGGGCGACGGCCCAGTGCCGCCCCCACCCGACGGAACCCCTGGACGCGGACGGCCAGGGCGACGCGTTCGTGGGCCTCGCCTTCTGCGCGATCCGCGCGGTGGTGGACGTGGACATCGAACTGGGCTCGGTACGGGTCGTGGAACTCGCGGTCGCCCAGGACGTGGGCCGCATCCTGAACCCCCGTCAGCTGGAGGCCCGTATCGAGGCGGGCGTCACCCAGGGCGTGGGCGCGGCCCTGACGGAGAACCTCCGCACGGTCGCCGGCCTGGTCCGCCACCCGGACCTGACGGGCTACGCCCTGCCGACGGCGCTCGACGCCCCGGCGGTCCGGATCGTCAAACTGGTCGAGGAACGCGACGTGGTGGCCCCCTTCGGAGCGAAGGCGGCGAGCGCGGTCCCGGTGGTGACGACCCCGGCGGCGATCGCCTCGGCGGTCCGCGCGGCCACGGGCCGCCCGGTGAACCGCCTGCCGATCAGGCCGTCGGCGGCGGTGGGTGCGCCCAACTCGTGACCGTGTGACCCACATTGCACGTGCAACCCGGGCTTGGGCCTGTCGGTGCCGATCGCTAGAGTGATCGCTCCGGGTGGATGCGTAGGTGCGCACGCGGATGCGAACGGGGACGGGGAGCGGCGCGAGCGCCGCGACCGCGGGGAGACGGGGAGTCGGGGAGGCCAACGTGGCAGAGGACAACGGGGCGAGCCAAGTAGCAACGGCCCTCGCGATGGGGATCGCGGGCCCGATGGGCGCGATCGCTGGGGCGGCCTACAGTGCTGCCTCTGCGGCGATGCGGGTCGAGTACGACTCGCTGAGCGAGTACAAGCGCATGGTGGACACCCTGCTGGACGACCTCACCGGCTCCGACGCGGACCACAAGAAGCTGGCGGACGGCAAGCTGCCGGCCAGCAAGCTGGGTAAGGGCTTCGCGGAGGTCGACGCGCTGTTCAAGTCGTACGACACGGTCATCACGGAGCTGCAGAAGCTCTCGAAGGGGCTGGCGGGGCAGATCGAGGCCCTGGGCATCGCGGTCCAGACGGCGGGCAAGGGTTACGTCGGCGTGGACGAGGAGACCAAGCAGCGCATGGCGGCGATCGCCAAGGAGGCGAAGGCGGAGTACGTGCTGGAACGCGACCCGTGGCCGGAGGAGCAGCGCCGCCTGGCGGCATCCAACCCGCCGCCGACTCCGACTCCGTCGGGAGGTACCTACTGATGGCAACGGATTTCGAAGGTTTCACGCACCAGCAGATGCGGGACATGATCGCCTCGCTGGACCCGACCTCGGTCCAGGCACGTGCCGATCAGCTGAAGAAGGCCGCCGAGGACATCAAGAAGATCGGCGAGGCGCTCAAGGACCATGTCGTGACCGGCTGGGAAGGCGAAGGAGCTGACGCCTTCCAGCTGTGGGTGGGCCGCGCGGGTAATGCGACGCTACGTCTGGGCGAGTACAGCGCCAAGGGCGGGGAGTGGATGGGCTCGGTCGTCCAGACGATGACCGAGGCCACGAAGATGACCGCGGTGGACGCGACCGCGACCAAGAACCTCGCAGCGGCCCTCAAGCACCACAACGACCCGGACGCGGCGGCGGTCCGCGCGGAGGCCCAGACGACGCTGGACGCGGACCACCGCGAGGCGGTCCGGCTGATGACAAACCTGGCGCAGTCGTACCAGCAGTCGTCCTCGGAGATGGACAAGGCGACGATCCCGACGTTCCCGGAGCCGCCGCCGGTGCTGTTGCCGCCGGCCCGCTATGGGAGCGAGGACATGGAACGGTCTGGTGGAGGCTCCGGAGGAGTCGGCTCCGCCGGTTCGTCGTACCCGGCGACAGGTCCTGGCGGCAGTGCGTCCGCGAACGAACCGGGCTCTGTCCAGGGACGTCCGTCGCAGCCGGACAACACTCTGCCGACGACGACTGCGCCCGCGCCGGTGACTCCCGACCGTGACGTGGAGGTGGACCTCGACACCGTCGGCACGCTGCCACCGAACCAGACGCTGCCTCCGGTGACGACGACGCCCGGTGGGCCGCTGCCCACGAGCCCGGGCGGACCGCCCCCCGGCCCCTTCGTGCCGCCCATGGGAGTCCCGCCGATCAGCGGGGTGAAAGGGCCGGGTCTCCCCGGTGTCTTCGGCCCGGGCGGCCCCGTCCCGGGCACGACCGGTCCCCTCGGCAGGGGTGGCACTGTGCCTGGCATGCTCCCGCGTGACAGCGGCATCATGGGCGGCCGCCCGGTGACTTCCACCGGCCCCGGCTCGGGTATCCCGCGGGGTACGGTCATCGGCGAAGGCGCCCAGGCGGGCCGTCCCATGGGTGGCGGCGGCATGGGTCACGGGGGCGGTGGCTCCCACGGCAGCGGCCAGGGCGGCTTCGCCGGCGGACGTCGACTGGCCTCGGAGCCGGGCGGCGTCGTCGGAGGGCGTCAGACCGGTGCGGCAGGTCGCCCGGTCGTGGGCGGGCAGCCTTTCACCCAGGGCGGTTCGGGTCTCGTGCGCAATGGTGCCGGGGGCGCGGGCATGGGTCCCATGGGCCACGCGGGCGCCGGCACGCAGACTCCGGGTAGGCGACGGAACGACCAGGGGGGCGAGCGCCCCGATTACCTGGCCGAGGACGAAGAGACCTGGCAGGGCAGCCGTCGTGTTGTTCCGCCGGTGATCGACTGAGCAGAACGGACAATGCACGGGATGCGCATGCGCAAGGCGACCTCGGCCCTGGTGGGTCTCCTTCTGGCCGGGGTCGCCGCGACCCCGGCCCATGCGGAGACCGTTCGATCCCAGCAATGGCATCTCGACGCCATGAAGGCCGACGACATCTGGAAGGTCAGCACGGGCACGGGCGTGACCGTCGCGATCATCGACGATGGCGTCAAGGAGATCCCTGAACTGAAGGGGCAGATCGTCCCTGGCGCAGATCTCGTGTCGCAAGGTGGAGATGGGCGTAACGACGACAGTGGTCATGGCACAGGCATTGCGGCCATGATCGCTGCGACGGGTAGACACCCGAGCGGCGACGGTGGTTTCGGACTGGCACCCGGCGTCAAGGTCCTCCCAATCCGTGTCGCCAACGCTGAATTGGCCACACCGTCTTGGGCCGCGGCTATTCGGTTCGCTGCAGAATCGGATGCCAAGGTCATCAATATCTCCCTAGGAATCGCTGGTACGCCTGAGACTGACCGGGCGCGTGCCGAAGCGGTGAAGTATGCGCTCTCGAAGGGAAAGTTGGTCTTCGCTGCCGTAGGGAATTCTGGGGACGCCGGCAACGAAGTCGAGTACCCGGGTGCGACCCCAGGGGTGGTCGGCGTAGGCGCGACAGATGCCAAGGGCAAGGCGACCGCGGAATCCCAACATGGTCCCCAGGTGGACCTTGCCGCCCCGGGTATCGATGTTGTCACCGCTTGCTCTGGCAAGACGGGGCTGTGCAAAACCCACGGCACCAGCGACGCATCCGCCCTCGCCTCCGCCTCCGCCGCCCTCATCTGGTCCGCCCACCCCGAGTGGACCAACAACCAGGTCCTCCGCGTCCTCCTGAACACCGCCGGTAAGCCCGTCGACGGCGTCGAGCGCAACGACTACATCGGCTACGGCATCGTCCGCCCCCGCGTCGCGCTGCAGACCCCCGGCGACCCCGGGCCGGCCGACGTCTATCCGCTGCCCGATCTCGCAGCGGCGGACGGGGCCAGCAAGCCCTCCGCGTCCGCGGACGCCAAGGCCCCCGACGCGGCCGCGTCCAAGCCCGCCGCCCAGGCCGAGGAGAAGAAGAGCGGCAGTGTGCTTCCCTGGATCGCCCTTGGTCTGGGAGCCTGCGTGCTGATCGGTGGGGCCGTGACCGTGGTCGTCGTACGCCGCAACCGTTGACCTACTGACAATCCGGGAGTGCACGCAATGTCGTTCGACGAGGAATGGTCGGCGGCTCGCGCCTCGGCCTCCGCCAATGTCACCATGCGCCTCAATCAGGTGCCCACCGACCCCGGCGGTGGTGGTGGCGGTGGCGGTGACCTCGAGCTCAATCAGGACCACATCGGGGCGATCGGCTCCGAGGCGTACAAGCTGCACACGCGCCTGCAGACCGACGGCAAGCACGCCGCCACCGCCACCGCCGAGGCGGCCGGGGCCCTCACCAAGGAGGGCTTCGCGAGCGGGGCGGCGCTGCTCAAGGCCAGCAGTGCGTGGGAGAGCCAGGTGAAGACCCTCGTGGCCGCCTGCGCCAACATCTCCAACGGGTTGAACTACTCGCTCTCCTCCCACGCCAAGGACGAGCAGCAGCTCCATGCGGACTTCACCGCATCCGCGATAGACAAATACCTCAAGTAGGCGCCTTCATGCTGACGTACGAGAACGTGATGAACGCGCCCCTGGGCAAGCTCCAGAGCGCCGTCACCGACTGGACGGCGATGGCCGGCAAGCTGGACGAGATGGCCGAGGCCGCTCGCAACGGCATGAAGGCGAAGTCCGACAAGGCCGAGTGGAGCGGGGTCACCGCAGGAGTGGCGCGCGGGTTCGTCGACAAGACGGCCAAGGAGTTCGAGGACGCGGCCAAGGCCGCCAAGGGCATGCGCCAGGTCCTCGCCGACGCGCACGCGACGTTCAAGGCCGCCCAGGACGAGCTGAAGAAGCTCGCCGCCGAGGCCCCGGCGGCCGGCTTCAAGGTCGATGCGGACGGGCGGGTCACCGCCATCCCGCTGCCCACCGAGGGCGAGCGGAACGCGGCCCGGCACGACCCCGACTACCAGGCGACCCTGAACGCGGCCCGCAACGCGTGGCAGACCCGGATCAACCGGGCGGTCGAGGACGCCCAGGACGCCGATGACTCCCTGGTCCGGGTCCTCCAGGCGAACGTCGCCGACGAACACGACTTCAGTGGACCGAAGTTCACCACCCTCGATGCCGAACAGGCCTCCCGAGCCGCCGATCTGATGAAGAAGGTCACCGGCGAGGGCGGCACGGCCCGCAACGTCGAGGCGCTGCGCGAGCTGGAGGAACTGCTCGACGACAACCGCACGGACCCGGAGTTCTCCACGGGCTTCTACCGGACGATCGGCGCCGAGGGCACGTTGGAGATGTACTCCAAGATGTCCCTCGACGCGACCGGTCTGGGGGCGCCCGGCAAGGACCGCGCGCTGATGGTCGCGAACATCCAGAGCGACATGGGCGCGATGCTCGGCCTCGCGACGCACAAGGACGTCCCGAACCACCTCGATGCGACCTGGACCACCCAGCTGATGAAGGCGGGCCGCAAGGAGATGGCCGTCTACGGCGGAGTGCAGCAGATCTACGGCTACCAGGCCCTGGGCGCGCTGCTGCGCGAGGGGAAGTACGACACGGAGTTCCTCACCTCCGTCGGCCGGGACATGGTCGCCATGGACCGCAAGGACCCGCGGGCCTGGGAGTTCCACACCCCGTACGGACTGGAGTCGGTCCTCAGCCAGGGCAAGGACGGCCGCGGCTTCTACCCGCTGACCGGCCTGATGGAGGCGCTGGGCAACAACCCGGACGCCGCGACGGCCTTCTTCAACGAGCCGGTCCGCGAGGACAGCAACAAGGACGGCATCGTCACGAAGGACGACAAGCCGGTCTCGGGGCAGCACGGCAAGGATCAGGGCATGGTCGACTACATGCTCGACAAGAAGCCGTACATGGACAGCTTCGACATCTCGCGGACCGGTGAGCTGCACCCGGCCCAGCAGGCCGTCGGCGATGCCCTGATGGCGGCGGTCTCGCACCGGAGCCCCGGCGACGAGGATTCCCCGCCGGTGGCACACACCAAGGAGATGGCGGCCGTCATGGAACGGGTCGTCGAGAAGATCGGCGACAAGCCGGAGCTGGTCGACGCGGACCCGAAGGAACCGGACGGGCCGCTGAACGGGCTGTCCGGGCACTTCGGCCAGATGGCGGCCGAGTACATGCCGGACATGCAGGCCGCCGCGGAGAACGGCAGCGGGACGATCAAGGCCAACGGCGAGATGGCCGAGTTCGACAAGGCCGGCATGGCTCGGTTCATCGGCGCGGTGGGCCAGGATCCGGACGCCTACGGTGCGATGACCACCGCCCAGCGCACCTTCACCACAGCACTGGTCAACGACGTGTTCGACCACCGGGGCGAGTACGACGACGTCGATGCGGCCGTCAAGGTCGCGGTGCACCCCGGCGGACAGATCGCCGGCATGCTGTCCGAGGCCCGTGCTGAGGGCACGTTCGGCGAGAACGCCCACAAGCAGGAGGAGTACGTCAAGGGCGTCGAGGACAACGCCAAGTGGGTCAACCGCGGTATCACCGCGGCGGGCGGCAAGTACCTCGAACTGGTGCCGTTGGCCGGCGACGTCGTCGAATGGCTTCAGGAGGACATCACGGAGAGCGTGGTCGAGGGGGCCCAGAAGGACGCGGCGAAGAAGGTCGAGGACAGCAACCAGAAGGCGGGCGAGGAGTACGTGCGCGCGCAGACCGGCGCGTCCGACTCGGCCGCGGCCTCGGTCCGGATCGCAGCCCGCGGATCCGGATTGTCCGAGCGGACCATCGACTCCTACGCCGGTGTCGCGTCAACGGAGACGGCGAACGCCTACTCGGTCGGCCGGGACCTGGTGGCCACCATGAACGGAGGATCCTGATGTTCCGTCCCCGCACCCCTCGTGTGGTCGTCACCGTCGCCATGGGGGCGGCACTGCTCGCCGGCTGCTCCGAAGGCAAGACGTCGGCTGCGCCCGAGCTGCCCGCTTCCACCTGCTTCGGGGCCTTCACGCCGACGGAGCTCGCGCCCTTCATGGGCACGGGGGAGAAGGTGCAGGTGGACGGGCCGGCCGACGTTCGTCTGAGCGCCGGCCGGAAGAGCGCGATCTGCAACATCTATGTGGACGGGAAGACCCGCTTCTTCGCCTCGGCGGAGCGGTTGCCGCACGGGCAGCACTTCTTCTGGGCTCCTGCGGTCGACGAGCAGAAACCGGAGCCGCTTGCCTTCGCCGAGAACAGCAAGCTGTGGGACAGCGGTGCCGCGATCTTCCTCTCCTGCAACGGCCCCGCCGATGCCTTCGAGCTCAAGCTGTGGCTCGACGGCTCGACGGAGCAGATCAAGCAGGAGGAACGCCGCCCCTTGTTCGCGGGGCTCATGAAGAAGTACCTCGACTTCGCCAGGGAGCAGACCGGCTGCGGTGCCTGAGCCGGAAAAGGCGAAGGCCGCTCAGGGGTGCGCCTGCCCCTGAGCGGCCCGCCGCGAAGCCGTGACCGGAATCGAACCGGCGTAACCCGCTTTGCAGGCGAGTCCCTCAACCACTCGGGCACACGGCTGTGAGGTGGTGATGTGCACGACCGTACGGGGGGCCCGCGGGGGGCGGGAAGGGGTTCGGCGGCCGTGCAATGCGACTGCCATGCCGCGTTCACAGTCCGGCGACCTAGGACTTCGGGACGAGAGCCGGATCCGTCTAAAAGACAGGGTCGATGCAGGGCTACGCACCTTACTCTGGGGCGATGAGCGCCCTTGAACCCCGCGTGCCCCAGAGAACCGCACCGATCCCGCCCCCGCCCCGGGGCGGGATCCTCGGGCCCGCGTACCGGACGCTCAGCATCGGGATCATCTCCGTCGTCTTCCTCATCGCCTTCGAGGCCACCGCCGTCGGCACGGCCATGCCCGTCGCCGCGCGCGAGCTGGAGGGGATCGGGCTCTACGCCTTCGCCTTCTCCGCCTACTTCACGACCAGCCTCTTCGGCATGGTCCTGGCCGGTCAGTGGGCCGACCGGCAGGGGCCGCTGCGGCCGCTGACCATCGGGATCGGCGCCTTCGCCTCCGGGCTCGTGATCTCCGGGACGGCCGGAGCCATGTGGGTGTTCGTGCTCGGCCGGGCCGTGCAGGGCTTCGGCGGCGGGCTGGTCATCGTCGCCCTCTACGTCGTCGTCAGCCGGGCCTACGAGGAGCGGCTGCGGCCCGCGATCATGGCGGCCTTCGCCGCCAGCTGGGTGGTGCCCTCGATCGTCGGGCCGCTGGCCTCCGGGACCGTCACCGAGCACCTCGGGTGGCGGTGGGTCTTCCTCGGGATACCGGCGCTGGTCGTGGTCCCCCTCGTGGTGGCGCTCCCCGCGATACGGCGCACCGCGTCCGGACCCGTCGACGCCGACGCCCCGCCCATGGCCTTCGACCGGCGGCGGATCCGGCTCGCCTTCGGCATCTCGGTGGGGGCGGGGCTGCTCCAGTACGCCGCCCAGGACCTGCGGTGGCTGTCGCTGGTGCCGGGCATCGCGGGCGCGGTCCTGCTGGTGCCCGCCGTGCTGGGGCTGCTGCCGCGCGGGACCTACCTGGCGCGGCGCGGGCTGCCGTCCGTGGTGCTGCTGCGCGGGGTGGCCGCCGGGTCGTTCGTCGCCGCGGAGAGCTTCGTACCGCTGATGCTGGTCACCCAGCGGGGGCTGAGCCCGACGATGGCCGGGTTCTCGCTCGCGCTGGGCGGGCTCACCTGGGCGGGCGGCTCGTGGGTGCAGTCCAAGGGGCGGATGGCGCCGTACCGGGAACGGCTGATGGTGAGCGGGATGGTGCTGGTGGCCCTGGCCATCGCCGCGGCGCCCGCCGTGCTGATCGAGTCCGTGCCCGTGTGGACGCTGGCGCTGGCATGGGCGGTCGGCTGCCTCGGCATGGGCCTGGTGATCGGTTCCACGAGCGTGCTGCTGCTCCAGCTGTCGGCCCCGGAGGAGGCGGGCTCCAATTCGGCCTCGCTGCAGATCTCGGACGCGCTGGCGAACGTGGTGCTGCTGGCCGGCGGGGGCGCCGCCTTCGCCGCACTGGGGGGCGGCGCGGTGGGCGCCGCGCACGCTGTGACCTCCGGAGCCCCGGCCTCGCACCCGGCCGCGTTCGCCGCCGTGTTCCTGCCGATGGCCTGCGTGGCGCTGGTCGGCGCGTGGGTGGCGACCCGGCTGGAGCCCGCGAAGGTGTGAGCGCCGGGAATCCGGGTGCGTCCGGACCGGCGCCGGCACTACCGTTCCCGCCATGAACGAGTTGATCATCCGGTTGTCCGACGCGGAGCGGGCGCAATGGGCCGACCTGGCCGACGCCACCGGCCGCACGCCCGAGGAGTTCGCGCTCGACGCCGTGCGGGCACGGCTGCGGGCCGAGCGGGACCGGGTCGGGGCCGAGGCGGGACGGCTCGCGCTGCGGCACGCGCCCCTGCTGAAGCGGCTCGGCGCATGAGCGCCGTCACGGCCCCGGTGCGCCACCTCACGCTCGCCGAGGTCCTGGACCTCGCCCGGCACGCCTGCCTGGCACAGGACCAGCCCGTGGAGCTGCGGGCCCCCGGGCTGCTGGAGTCGGCCGTGCACCGGCCCCGGGCCCGCATGTTCGGGACTCCGGCCTACGAGGACCTGTACGAGCAGGCCGCCGCGCTGCTCCACGCCCTCGCCACGAACCACCCCCTGGTCGACGGGAACAAGCGCACCGCCTGGCTCGCCGCGGCGACCTTCCTCGCCGTGAACGGCGTCGACCTCGGCGATGCGGACCAGGAGGCCGCCTACGGCCTGGTCATCGACGTGGCCGCCGGAGGCGAGACGGAAGTCGCGCGGATCGCCCGCCGACTGAGGGCGCTGACCGAAGCGGTGTGACGCTCGCCGCACCCGCCGAGGTCACGGGCCTGTCCCTCCGCGAGGGGCGGGCCCGGGCCGGTAGGGTGGCCCGGTTGTCCTACGTACGACTGCCTGCCACCCGTACCAGATACGCCGAGAGCACGAACCGGAGACCGTGACTACTACCGCCTCCCACCATCTCTCACCCGCCTTCCCCGGCCGTGCCCCCTGGGGTACCGCCAACAAGCTGCGTGCATGGCAGCAGGGGGCGCTCGACCGCTACATCCAGAGCCAGCCGCGGGACTTCCTCGCGGTCGCCACGCCCGGCGCCGGCAAGACCACCTTCGCGCTCACCCTCGCCTCGTGGCTGCTGCACCACCACATCGTCCAGCAGGTGACCGTCGTCGCGCCGACCGAGCACCTGAAGAAGCAGTGGGCGGAGGCGGCGGCCCGGATAGGCATCCGGCTCGACCCCGAGTACTCCGCCGGACCGCTCAGCAAGGACTACCACGGGGTCGCCGTCACCTATGCCGGTGTCGGCGTGCGCCCGATGCTGCACCGCAACCGCTGCGAGCAGCGCAAGACCCTCGTGATCCTCGACGAGATCCACCACGCCGGTGACTCGAAGTCCTGGGGCGAGGCCTGCCTGGAGGCCTTCGACCCGGCCACCCGGCGCCTGGCGCTGACCGGAACGCCCTTCCGGTCCGACACGAACCCGATCCCCTTCGTCGCGTACGAGGAGGGGAACGACGGGATCCGGCGGTCCTCCGCCGACTACACCTACGGCTACGGCAACGCGCTCGGCGACGGCGTCGTCCGGCCGGTCATCTTCCTCTCCTACAGCGGCAACATGCGCTGGCGGACCAAGGCCGGCGACGAGATCGCCGCCCGGCTCGGCGAGCCGATGACCAAGGACGCCATCTCCCAGGCCTGGCGCACGGCGCTGGACCCGCGCGGCGACTGGATGCCGAACGTGCTGCGGGCCGCCGACCAGCGGCTCACGGAGGTCAGGAAGGGCATCCCGGACGCCGGCGGCCTCGTCATCGCCTCCGACCAGGAGTCGGCGCGCGCCTACGCCAAGCTGCTGAAGGAGATCACCGGCACCAAGGCGACCGTGGTGCTCTCCGACGACACCGGCGCCTCGAAGCGGATCGACGAGTTCAGCGAGGACGGCAGCCGCTGGATGGTCGCGGTCAGGATGGTGTCCGAGGGCGTCGACGTACCGCGCCTCGCGGTCGGCGTCTACGCCACCACCATCTCGACCCCGCTGTTCTTCGCGCAGGCCGTCGGGCGCTTCGTGCGTTCGCGCAGGCGCGGCGAGACCGCGTCCGTCTTCCTTCCGACCATTCCCTATCTCCTCGGCTTCGCCAACGAGATGGAGGTCGAGCGGGACCACGTCCTCGACAAGCCGAAGAAGCAGGGCGAGGAGGATCCGTACGCCGAGTCCGAGAAGGAGATGGACGAGGCGAACAAGCAGGAGGACGAGGACACCGGCGACGAGGAGCAGATGTCCTTCGAGGCGCTGGAGTCCGACGCGGTCTTCGACCGGGTCCTCTACGACGGCGCCGAGTTCGGCATGCAGGCGCACCCGGGCAGCGAGGAGGAGCAGGACTACCTCGGCATCCCCGGGCTGCTGGAGCCGGACCAGGTGCAGATGCTGCTGCAGAAGCGGCAGTCGCGGCAGATCGCGCACAGCCGGCGCAAGCCGGACTCGGAGGCGGACCTGCTGGAGCTGCCGGCCGACCGGCGGCCCGTGGTCTCGCACAAGGAGCTGCTGGAACTGCGGAAGTCGCTGAACACGATGGTGGGCGCGTACGTCCACCAGAGCGGGAAGCCGCACGGGGTGATCCACACGGAGCTGCGCCGGGTGTGCGGAGGTCCGCCGAGCGCCGAGGCGACCGCGGGGCAGCTGCGCGAGCGGATCAAGAAGGTGCAGGAGTGGGCCACCCGTATGCGGTGAGTTCATACGGAGTGGGGACGGGGTCCGTGCGGTGTTTCGCACGGACCCCGTCCGCCGTTACGGGGCTTCGCCGCTACGAGAAGCGGGAGGGAGGGGCGCCTTGCCGAACTTCATCCGAAGCTTGAGGTCGAAGACCTCGTTCTTTTCGACATCAAGGTCGGCCAGGCTGAAGGAGTACACCTCCGCGGATCCGTCCGCCGCAACGGGGTGCCGGCCCCGGGTGCCCTCGGAATCGGGGGCGCAGACCTCCGCCCGGATGTCGCTCGCCTCCCGGCCGAAGGTGTCGAGCATCCACAGGACCAGTGCGAGCGAGCAGTCGTCGACCGCCGGGCGGCCCGAGCGGTCCACGTACAGAGAGAACTCGCGCCTCGGACCCGCGGTGGCGGCCTGCTCCTCGGCCTTCCCGGTCTGCCCGCCCTTCCCGGCCTCGTGCGGCCCCAGGTGCGCGTGCGCGCATCCCCCCTGGAGCCGATCACCATCGTTTTGAACATGCTCAGAGTAATGGGGCGGCAAAGACGTCCTGTGGCAATCGAGGTCACGAATTGACACCGAGGCCGATCAGGAAACGGCATAAACAGGTAGTGAGCGCCCGGATTCTGGACGAGCCCTTCCGCTGAGCGGACCCGCTCGCTACTGTCCCCGCAACAAACGCACCGTGGCAGCGCCGCCGCGGGAGCGCAGCCGGTGCAATGGCCGCTACCGGCGGCCTCTCCGTGCGTCGCCGCGGGACCGGCGGCGTGCCGCCCCGAGAGTCACCGCCGCTCACCGAAAGAGGGAGAGGCGTCGTGACCGCGGAAACCTCCCAGACTCTCGACAGAGGGCTCAGAGTCCTCAAACTGCTCGCCGACACCGACCACGGTCTGACCGTCACCGAGCTCTCCAACCGCCTCGGTGTGAACCGCACCGTGGTCTACCGGCTCCTCGCCACCCTCGAACAGCACGCCCTGGTCCGCCGTGACCTCGGCGGCCGGGCCCGGGTCGGCCTCGGAGTGCTGCGGCTGGGCCGGCAGGTCCACCCGCTCGTACGCGAGGCCGCCCTGCCCGCGCTGCGGTCCCTCGCCGAGGACATAGGTGCCACCGCGCACCTGACCCTCGTCGACGGCACCGAGGCGCTGGCCGTCGCCGTCGTGGAGCCGACCTGGACGGACTACCACGTGGCCTACCGGGCCGGCTTCCGCCACCCGCTGGACCGCGGGGCCGCCGGGCGGGCCATCCTGGCCGCCCGTCAGGGCTCGCTCATCGAACCCGGGTACACGCTGACCCACGGAGAGCTGGAAGCGGGCGCCAGTGGCGCCGCCGCGCCGCTCGTGGGCATCACCGGGCTGGAGGGCAGCGTCGGCGTCGTCATGCTGGCGGATGCGGTGCCGGAGCGGGTCGGGCCGCGGGTGGTCGACGCGGCGCGCGAGGTCGCCGACGCCCTTCGCTGAGCCGCGGGCCCGGCGGTGTCCTCACGCGTGAGGTCCGCTGCCGGGCCGTGCCGTGCCGTGCCGTTGCCGCGTGCGGCGCCGTGGCCGGGGGCGCTGCCCCCGGACCCCCGCGCCTCAAACGCCGGCGGGGCTGAAGGAGCGCCTCAGGCGTCGGCGGGGCTGAAGGAGCGGGGCGGGCCGGTGGGGTGGGAGTGGGCGGATAGATTGGGCGGGTGCTCACTCGCCTCACACGTCTGCCGCGTCCCGCCGCCCTGGCCGTCTGCGCCGTGCCCGTGCTCGGGCTGTTCGTCGCCGCGGCCTTCGCGCCGCTTCCCTTCGTGGTCGCCATCCCGGGGCTGACGGCCGACGTTCTGGGGTCCGACCAGGGCAAGCCGGTCATCACCGTCACCGGGGCCCCGGTCCGGGAGACCAAGGGTGAGCTGCGGATGACCACCATCCGGGCCACCGGCCCGTCCTCGTCCATGAGGCTGCACGAGCTCATCGGGCACTGGTTCGAGACCGATGAAGCGGTCATGCCCAGGGAGGCCGTCTACTCCACGGGCGGAAGCGATGAGGAGATCGAGAAGCACAATCTGGAGGAAATGGCCAAGTCGCAGTCGGTCGCCACCGATGCGGCCCTCGGCTTCCTCCACAAGGACCCCAAGGACGTGAAGGTCGATCTCAACCTCGCCGACGTGGGCGGCCCGAGCGCCGGGCTCCTCTTCTCCCTCGGCATCATCGACAAGCTCGACGGTGACGGCAGCGGCGGCGATCTCACCGGCGGCCGCAGCATCGCCGGTACGGGCACCATCACCGCCGACGGTGAGGTCGGCGCGGTCGGCGGGGTGGCCCTGAAGACCCAGGCCGCGCGGCGCGACGGGGCGAGCGTGTTCCTCGTACCGAAGGCCGAGTGCGCGGACGCCCAGTCGGAGCTCCCCGAAGGGCTGCGGCTCGTCCCCGTCACTTCGCTGACGGATGCGGTGAACGCTCTTCGCGCGCTGAACCGGGGAGAACCCGCCCCGTCCTGCTGACGGCCGGCTCCGGGTCCATCCCGCGCCAGGCGGGGAAGACCGCGGGCGCGAGCGTCGTCAGGAAGAACGTTCCGCCGAACAGCAGCAGCGCCGTGCCCACCCCGAAGCCGTCCACCAGCAGGCCCGCCGCGAGTCCGCCCAGCGGCATGGTCAGCTCGCAGCCCGCCGTGGTCACGCCCGAGACCCGGCTGCGCAGCGCCTCCGGCACCTGCTCGTAGATGACCGTGGTCAGGATCGGGTTGAGCACGCCCACGCCCAGGCCGGCCAGGGCCATCGTCACTGCGAGCGGCAGCGTCGTGTCGGTGAAGGCGGCGACCACGTACCGGCTCGCCCCGGACAGCAGGAAGGCCACGGTGAACACCACGCGGCGCGGGAAGCGCTCGCCCCACATTCCGTAGAGCAGGGCGCCCAGCAGCGCGAAGCCGCCGAAGAGGGAGATCAGCAGGCCGAGGGCGGTGGCGCCGCCGAGGGCGTCCCGGCCGTGCACCGGCAGCAGGACGGACGACCAGCCCTGGTCGAGCCCGTTGGTCATCATGACCATCACGGTGATGCCCAGCAGCAGCCGGGTGCGGGTCATGAAGGCCCAGCCCTCGGCGAGTTCGGCGCGGTACGCCCCGAAGGACGCCTTCCCGGCGGCCCGTTGCGGCTCGGCGGCCGGGACACCGCGCAGGAAGGCGGTGACCAGCAGCGCCGACGCCCCGAAGGTCGCCGCGTCCAGCAGCAGTACGGTCTCGGCGCCGAACGCGGCGATGAGCAGTCCCGCCACCGCGGCCCCGATCATCCGGGCTCCGCGCGAGACCGCGTCGTAGAGGCTCGCGGCCCGGGCGATGGTGGTGCCCGCGTGCTCGGCGAGGTCCGGCAGGAGCACGGCGCGGGCGGTCAGGCCCGGCGTGTGCACCAGGCCGCCGACGGCCATCAGCGCGCACAGCATCCAGAACTCCAGCACGCCCGCGTAGTGCAGCAGCGGGATCGCGCCGACCGACAGGCCGCTGATCAGGTCGGAGGCGGCGGAGACCCGGCGACGGCCGATCCGGTCGATGACCGGTCCGCCGGCCAGGGCGGCCACGACGACGGGCAGGGTGGCGCAGAAGGCGACGATCCCGGCCCGGCCGGCGCTGTTCGTGGTGTGGAGCACGAACCACGGGACGCCGATGAGGGTGAGTGAACTCCCGGCTATGGAAATGGTGTTGGCGGCCAGTACGCCGACCAGGGGGCGCCGGCTCATACGGCGCTCCGCGCGTGGCTCTCGGGCTGGCTGCGGGTGTGGGCTAAGGCGCGCACGACGGCAGGGCTCCTTCGGTTCCGGTGGAAAGAGGGGGCTACTCGGACGCGCCGAGCGGGAAGACGTGCGTGTGGAGACGGACCGTCTCCGTGCCGTCCGTCTCGGGCAGGCGGCGGTAGCTGTCGATCAAGTCGTGCATCCTGTGCAGCAGTTCCTCGCTCTGTGCCGCGGTCAGCCGCAGGGTGAAGTTGCTGAGGTCGGAGCCGCTGCGCCACTGCGTCGACCAGTTGGGCGCGTCGTTGAGCCAGGCGCCGACCTCCTGCGCGTGGGTCGTGGCGATCTCCCGCAGGAAGACCTCCGCCGCGCTGCGCGTGGCCGGGTCGGCGTCCTGGATCAGTGACTCGTCGAGGCTGTTGCCCTCGTGGGAGGCCTTCCACCAGCGCTCGCGGCCTTTGCCGTGCCCGACCGCGTCCTCGACGAAGCCGTGGGTGGCGAGCTGGCGCAGGTGGTAGCTGGTCGAGCCGCTGGACTCACCGAAGCGTTCGGCGAGTTGGGACGCGGTCGCCGGACCGTCGTGCCGCAGAGCGGTCAGCATCCGCATCCGCAGGGGGTGGGCGAGGCCGCGCAGGGAACGTGCGTCGAGTGCGCGGACCTTGGGCTCTGTCGCCGCTTCCGGCGGCCGGGGCTTTTCGGGCATGGCTCGACGATAGAGTTCCAAAGAACTCTATGCAAGGGTTTCTTTGCAACGTCTTCTTTGGATGCCTGCCCGGGTTCAGGCCCCGGTGCCGTCCTCCGCCGCCTGTTCCACCAGCGGGATGATCCGCAGCGGTACCGGGTTCTCCATCACGATCGCCGTCGAGGCCCGCACGATCCCCTCGAAGCCGACGACGCGGTCGATGACCCGCTGGAGGTCGGCGTTGGAGCGGGCCACCAGCCGGCACAGCATGTCCCCGTGCCCCGTCGTCGTGTGCAGCTCCAGCACCTCCGGCACCCCGTTCAGGTGAGCCCGTACGTCGGCCCCCTGCCCCTGCTTGATCTCCAGCGTCGCGAACGCGGTCACCGGATAGCCGAGGGCCGTCGGGTCCACCTGCGGGCCGAACCCGCGGATCACCCCGTTCGACTGGAGCCGGTCCAGGCGTGCCTGCACCGTCCCGCGGGCCACGCCGAGCCGGCGCGAGGCCTCCAGGACCCCGATCCGCGGCTCGCGGGCGAGCAGGACGATGAGCCGGCCGTCGAGTTCGTCGATGCCCATGGATGCCTCCGGGTTCCCACGCGTGCTCGTGGGTGGTCATAGTGCACAGATGTTTCAACCAGCCTGCGGTCATCCTGGGCAGTTTGTACAGTCAAAGAGGAAACTATTGCGCAGCTTGTGGTTCGGCGGGACTCTGCGGTCATGACTGAGTCTCTGGCGAACCTCGAAACCACCCCGCACACCGCGCGTGAGGCAGACCCCTTCCCGGTGAAGGGAATGGACGCGGTCGTCTTCGCCGTCGGCAACGCCAAGCAGGCCGCGCACTACTACTCGACCGCCTTCGGCATGAAGCTCGTGGCCTACTCCGGACCGGAGACGGGCACCCGCGAGACGGCCAGCTACGTCCTGACCAACGGCTCCGCGCGCTTCGTGCTGACCTCGGTCATCAAGGCGACGACCGACCACGGCCGCTTCCTCGCCGAGCACGTCGCCGAGCACGGCGACGGCGTGATCGACCTCGCCATCGAGGTCCCCGACGTCCGTGCGGCGTACGCGTACGCCGTCGAGCAGGGCGCCCGCGGCCTGGACGAGCCGTACGAGGTCAAGGACGAGCACGGCACGGTCGTGCTGGCCGCGATCGCCACCTACGGCCAGACCCGCCACACGCTGGTCGAGCGCGGTGACTACACCGGCCCGTACCTGCCGGGCTACGCGGCCGCCGAGCCGATGGTCGCGGCCCCGGCCAAGCGGACCTTCCAGGCGATCGACCACTGCGTCGGCAACGTCGAGCTCGGCCGGATGAACGAGTGGGTCGCGTTCTACAACAAGGTCATGGGCTTCACGAACATGAAGGAGTTCGTGGGCGACGACATCGCGACCGAGTACTCGGCGCTGATGTCCAAGGTCGTCGCGGACGGCACCAAGAAGGTCAAGTTCCCGATCAACGAGCCGGCGATCGCGAAGAAGAAGTCGCAGATCGACGAGTACCTGGAGTTCTACAACGGCCCCGGTGTCCAGCACATCGCGCTGGCCTCGAACGACATCGTCTCCACGGTCCGCTCGATGCGCGCGGCGGGCGTCCAGTTCCTGTCCGTCCCGGACACGTACTACGACACCCTCGGCGAGTGGGTCGGCGACACCCGCGTCCCGATCGACGAGCTGCGCGAGCTGAAGATCCTGGCCGACCGCGACGAGGACGGCTACCTGCTGCAGATCTTCACCAAGCCGGTGCAGGACCGCCCGACGGTCTTCTTCGAGATCATCGAGCGGCACGGCTCGATGGGCTTCGGCAAGGGCAACTTCAAGGCCCTGTTCGAGGCGATCGAGCGCGAGCAGGACAAGCGCGGCAACCTCTAGCCTGCGGCTCGGCCCGCAGAATCCGACGCGCTGCCCGCACCACTTCGGTGCACCGGGCAGCGGGTCGTCACGGCACGGCCCGAGGGGGGCCCGGCGCCGCACCCGTGCACGGGTGCGGCGCCCCTGTGCTTCCGGCGGCTCAACGGCCCGACGGCGTCGGTGCCGGCGTGGCCTTCGGGTCCGGCGTGGCCTTCGGATCCGGGGTCGGGGTCGGCTTCGCCGCCTTCGGGAGTTCCGGCTCCACCCACGGGGCCGTCGGCCGGATGTTCTCCGGGCCCCCCGGCGGCGGCGCCGCGATCGCCGCCAGGGCCTCCTTCGCCAGCGGCCCGCGCAGCGGCGAGAAGTGCGGGTTCGTCCGCATGGCCTCCTGCAGGTGCCGGCGGGCCGCCTCCTCGTCACCGAGCCCCTGCTCGATCATCGCCCGGTGGTAGGCGAAGTCGGCGCTCCGCAGCCCCGGCTCCGTGGCCTTCTTCGCGTACTCCAGCGCCGCCGCGTCCTCGCCGGCCTGGTGCAGCGCCCACCCCAGCGCGTCCGCGACCTGCACGCTCTTGTGCCGCGACCACTCCTGCGACAGGCGCTTCACCGCCGCCGCCGCATCGCCGTGGTCCGCCTCGTACAGGCCGATCACCACGTCGTCGTCGACCCCGTTCCCGCTGTCCCGGGCCGCCATCGTGGCCAGCGCGTCGTACTGGGCGCGCGCCTCCTGCGCCCGCCCCAGCGACTCCAGCAGCTCGCCCAGTTCCCGCGCCAGCTGCGGCACCGGCGTCCGGCCCAGCGCCATCCGGTAGTCGCGCACCGCCTCCCCGCCGCGCCCCAGTGCCGCCAGCACGCGGGCCCGCCCGCCCAGAGCCTGCGCCTGCGCCGGATCCGTGCGCAGCGCACCCTCGTACTGCCGCAGCGCCTCCGTCGCGTCGCCCCGCTCCCAGGACAGCTCCCCGAGCCGGAACAGCGCGTACGCCTTCTCCGCCGGGGCCTTGGCCGCGCCCGCCGCGTGCTCCATCGCCACCACCGCGTCCTCGCGCCAGCCGCGGTCCCGGTAGACCTGCGAGGCCCTGACGTACGCGGCCAGCCCCGGCCGCATCTCCAGCAGCAGCTCCATCGCCTGCTGCGCGCCCTTGTAGTCGCCGAGCCCGGTGTACGCGTCGACCAGCACCGGGTACGCCGTCCACCGCTTGGGCGCCTGCGCCCGTACGAGCTCGCCCCACTTGCGGGCGGTCCCGAAGTCGCGCCGGGCATTGGCCAGCGCGCCCATGCCCGTCATCGCGTCGAAGTTGCCCTTCTCGGCCGGGCGTACCTCCAGCGAGCGTTTCAGCGCCTTCTCCGCCTTCGGGAACCAGCCCGAATCGGCCGTGCGCCGTGCCCGTTCGAGGTAGGCGGAGCCGAGGACGGCCCACGAGGCGTCGTCGTCCGGATGCGCCGCGAGCCACTTCTCCCGGTCCGCCACCAGCGCCGTCACGTCCACCGCCGACGCGGGTGCGCCCATCCCCACCGCCGACGCGGCACGCTCGCTCGGCTCGGGCGGGCGGGCGTCGTCACCGGTCCGGGCGGGCCGGATCAGCAGGGCCCCGGCGATCAGGACCACGGCGACCGCGGCCGCCACGAGCGTCTTGCGGCCGGTGAAGGTCACGGGCGGCGCCGGCGTCTGCGATTCCTCGTCGATACGGTCCATGGGGTCACTGTGCGTCAATATGAAGAGCTCGCCGAGGTGTCCGAAGAGGGGCGCGGGCGTGTTCACACCGATGGTCCCTCGGCCACCCCTGGGAAGTGCCCCCGCCGACTGCCACGCTGGTCCCATGGATGACGATCTCTTCGCACGTCTGCGGGCAAGCCTGCTCGAAGGGCTCCCCGCCGAATCCCTGCTCACCGACCCCCAGGTGACCACCTCCTACGCCACCGACATGGCCAGCTTCTGCGCCGCCGGCAGCCCGGCCGCCGTGGTCCTGCCCCGGACCGTGGAACAGGTCCAGCACGTCATGCGCACCGCCACCGCGCTACGGATCCCCGTGGTCCCGCAGGGCGCCCGGACGGGCCTGTCGGGCGCAGCCAACGCCTCCGACGGCTGCATCGTGCTCTCGCTCGTCAAGATGGACCGGATCCTGGAGATCAGCGCCGTCGACCGGATCGCCGTGGTCGAGCCGGGCGTGGTGAACGCCGTGCTCTCCCGCGAGGTCGCCCGCCGCGGCCTGTACTACCCGCCCGACCCCTCCAGCTGGGAACAGTGCACCATCGGCGGCAACATCGGCACCGCCTCGGGCGGCCTGTGCTGCGTCAAGTACGGCGTGACCGCCGAGTACGTGCTCGGCCTCGACGTGGTCCTGGCCGACGGACGGCTGCTGCGCACGGGCCGGCGTACCGCCAAGGGCGTGGCCGGCTACGACCTCACACGGCTCTTCGTCGGCTCCGAGGGCAGCCTCGGTGTCGTCGTCCAGGCCGTCCTCGCCCTGCGGCCGGCGCCGCCCCGTCAGCTGGCGCTGGCCGCCGAGTTCCCCACCGTCGCGGCGGCCTGCGACGCCGTCTGCGCCGTCATGGAGGCGGGCCTGACCCCGTCCCTGCTGGAGCTCATGGACCGGACGACCGTCCGGGCCGTCAACGCCCTCGGAAAGATGGGCCTGCCGGAGGCCACCGAAGCCCTGCTGCTGGCCGCCTTCGACACCCCGCACGCCCCCGAGGACCTCGCGGCCGTGGGAGAGCTGTGCACGGCCGCCGGGGCCACCGCCGTGGTCCCCGCCGAGGACGAGGCGGAGTCCGAACTGCTGCTCCAGGCCCGGCGGATGTCCTTCCCCGCCCTGGAGGCGCTCAGGCCCGCGACGATGATCGACGACGTCTGCGTACCGCGCTCGCGGCTCGGCGAGATGCTCGACGGGACGGCCGCCATCGCCCGTACGCACGACCTGCTCATCGGGGTCTGCGCGCACGCCGGGGACGGCAACACCCACCCGATCGTCTGCTTCGACCCCGCGGACGAGGACGAGACGCGGCGGGCCCGCGAGTCCTTCGGCGAGATCATGGCGCTCGGGCTCTCCCTGGGCGGGACCATCACCGGCGAGCACGGGGTCGGCGTGCTGAAGAAGGAGTGGCTGGCCCGCGAACTCGGACCGGTGGGGCTGGAGATGCAGCGCGCCGTCAAGCACGCCTTCGACCCGCTGGGGCTGCTCAACCCGGGCAAGCTCTTCTGACGTACCCCGCCGGGGTCCGCCGCCGGGCGTACGGCCGCCCGCCATCACAGGTCCCCGTCCGCCGACTCGTCCGACGGCCACGGGTCGCGCAGCCACAGGTCATCGGCCGGGGTCGGGGTGAGCAGTTCGGCCAGCGCCGCCTCGAGGCCGAGGCGGTCGGTCTCGGTGCCGGGCGGGACGGCGCGCAGGGTGCGCTCCAGCCAGGCCGACACGGAGGTCGCGGGGGCCTCCAGGAGGGCGTCACCGTCGGGGGAGGTGAGCGCCATGCAGAGCACGGCCTTGTTGTCGACCTTCGTGGGCCAGATCCGGACGTCGCCGTGCCCGCAGGGGCGGAACACCCCTTCCACGAGCAGCTCGCGCGCGAAGGTCCAGTTGACGGGGGTGTTCGAGCCGGTGTGGAAGGTGATGTGCACGGCGTACGGGTCGTGCGCGAGGTAGAGGAGCCGTGCGGGGACGGGGATGCTGCGCTCGGGGGACAGGACCAGCTTCAGTTCCAGCTCGCGCTCGATGACGGGGTGGTGCATGACGGCCTCACTTCGGTTCGGTGTGCGGGGCCGGACGGCGCCCCACACCCGGAGAGAGCACCGGTGTGCCCGGGTATGACGCGACTTCCGGAGGCGAACCGGAGATTGGCCGATTTCTATCGGCTGACCGAAAACCGTCATGGAGGGTGACGTTCGCTCGTTTGCTTGGATTCTCCCGTTACCGGACCTGCCGGGGGGTGGTTCTTGGCTATGGTCCTCCCTTGCACAAGCCTCAAGCCACGATCGGAGTTGGGGACATGACGGCCTCCCCTGGTGACGGCGAGCACGCGGCCCGCGAGGGCTACTACCCGGATCCGTCCATCCCGGGGTACATCCGCTACTGGAACGGCGCGGCCTGGGTTCCGGGAACGAGCCGCCCTGCCCCTGCCCCGGAGCCGGCGCCCGCCGCGCCCGCGCCCGTCGCCGCCCCCGCCGTCCGCGGCGGGCACGCCCCGCGCGCGGACGAGACCGGGCCGGTGTTCCTGGACGACACCTCCACGGCCGAGGCGCTGCCGGAGCACGCCGCCGCCCCGGCCCCGGCTCCTGTGCCCGTCGCCGAGGCGGCCGCCGAGCCCGTGGTGTGGCAGGCAGACCCCCTGCACCAGGCCGGCTTCGGCGGGCCCCGCGACCACCGGGTGTCGTGGGGCAGCGCGCCGGACCCGCAGCCCGCCCCCCGTTCCGCGCCCCGTCCCGAACCGGAACCCCGGCCGGAACCCCTGCCGGAATCGGGCGCGGGACAGGCCGCCCCGCGGTCCGCGGGCATCTCCCTGGCCCGTACGGCGGCTGCCGCGGCGGCCCCCGCCGCAGCGGCCTCGAGACGTTCCGGGCAGGCCTCCGCCGGGATCCTGTCGGTCCGGTCCCCGGCCGCCCAGGCCCCGGCACCGGACCGGTCCCCGGCCGCCCAGGCCCCGGCGCAGGACCGGACCCCGGCGCAGGACCGGACCCCGGCGCAGGACCGCACCCCGGCCCAGGCCTGGCCCGACGCCCCCGGGACCGGCGGGCCCGGTGCCTCCGGGCTCACCTCCTCCTGGCCCGAGGCGGTGGCCGCCGCACCTGCCCCCGCGCCCGTTCCTGTCCCGGCGCCGGCCCCCGTCCCCACCCCTGCCCGGGTGCCCGCGCCCGAGGCCCCGGCCGCCGACCGGCCCGAGGTGTGGGCCCCGCGCCCCGCCGGAGTACGCCCGAGGATCGCGGCGCGGCCCGAGACGGCGGCCGCTCCCGCCGAGCCCCGGCCCCGGAACCCGGAGCCGAGCACCCCCGGGCAGGAACGCCCGGCCGGCTCCGCCTCCGGCTCCCGCCCCGCGGGGGCCCGTACGCCCCGGGAGGTGTTCGAGCGGATGGCGGAACGGGCCGTGCGCCCCGCGGGCCTGATGCGCCGTGCCACGGCCCGCGCCCTGGACTCCCTCGTCCTCGCCGCCGTCGCGGTGGCGGTCGCCCGGCCCCTCCTGCCCGGGGCCACCGCCCACGTCGAGGCCAAGGTGGACGCCGCCCGCGCGAGCGGCCGCACCACCACCGTCTGGCTCCTCGACACGACCATCGCCGGTCACCTGGGCCTGGTCCTCGGCGCGGTCCTCCTCTTCGGGATCCTGTACGAGGCGCTGCCCACCGCCCGTTGGGGCCGCACCCCGGGCAAGAAGCTGCTCGGCATTCGGGTCCTGGCCACCGCCACGCTGCGCCCGCCCACCTTCGGCGCGGCCCTGCGCCGCTGGCTCGTGTACGCCTTCCTCGGCCTCCCGGGCAGCCTCTGGTGCCTCGTGGACCGCCCGCGCCGCCAGGCCTGGCACGACAAGGCGGCCAGGACGTACGTGGCCCGCTGACCGGTTCGGGCTGCCCCGGACCCGCGCCTCCCCCCGAATGGACGCGGTCCCGTTGCGAGGTGGCCGGAGCCGGGTTCGACTCGGGCCATGAGTACCGACCAGCCGCCGCCGGGCCAGCCGCCCGAGGACGACCCGTTCCTCAAGAAGCCCCAGGAACCGACGCCTCCGTCGGGCGGTTCGCCGTACGGCCCGCCGCCTCCCGGAAGCGGTGGTCCTCCGCCGCCGCCCCCCGGAGGCCCGGGCGGCGGAGGGGGATACCCGCCCCCGCCGCCTCCGTACGGCGGAGGGGACCCCTACGGCGGGAGCGGCGGCTACGGCATGCCCGATCCGCTCGCCGGGATGCCCCCGCTCGCCGACTTCGGCAAGCGGCTCCTCGCGCGCATCATCGACGTGGTCATCATCGCCATCCCGCTGGCCCTCATCCAGCTGGCCTTCGGCACGAGCCGCTACCGGTTCGACAGCGGCCAGGGCGAGGACATCAGCGACGTCGTCTCGCAGTCCTACAGCGGCAGCGGCCTGGTCATGACGCTGATCTCGATCGTCGCGTACGTCGGCTACGACTGGTGGTTCACCAAGAAGAACGGCCAGACCGTCGGCAAGAAGCTGATGAACCTGCGCGTCGCGATGCTCAACGACGGCAGTGTGCCGAACTCCGGCGCCGCCCTCGGCCGCGCCGCCGTGCTCTGGCTGCCGACGCTGATCTGCTGCGCGTGCCTGTGGCCGATCGCGCTGGTCGTCTCGATCCTGGTCGACAAGCCGTACAAGCAGGGCCTGCACGACAAGGTCGGCAAGACGGTCGTCGTCCAGTCCACCACTTAGGCGTCACCGCACGCACCGCAACGCGGGCGGCCTTCCCCAACGGGAGGCCGCCCGCGTCGCGTTGGGCGCGGAAGGTCAGTGGTGAACGGGGTGGTCGACCGTGGCCGAACGGGACTCGGGCACCCGGGAGCCCTGTGCCGCGCCCTCCTGGGCCGCGGGCGTGACGGCGGCCGCGGGGGCGCCCGTACGGGCCGCATGGCGGCCGCGGCGCCGCGGGGCGGGCACGGTGACGGCGACGAGCAGACCCAGGGCGAGCGCGGCGGCGGAGATGACCGCGACGCCGAGCCCGGTGCTCGTCTGCGAGAGCAGCAGCATGGCGATCGTCGACACGACGACCGTGGCGGACCCGTAAGCGAGCTGTGCGGCAGTCGGACGCGGCATGGCGATATCCGTCCTCGGTGAGGGGAGGGGGAGTCGGCTCAACCGGTTCGCGCGTCAAGTGACTCTATGACGGGAGATGCCCTAGTCGGACCACCGGTAAGCGTGACCTAACACACGGTGCCGGAGCATGGGGGGCGCACGGGATCATTTTCCGGGCGACGTCGGCCGGTCGCGGGCCGCCGCAGCGGGAGAAAGGGGGACGGGACGGACCTGTGCCGGGGTCGGGAAGCGCCGTTCGCCCCGTATGACAGCGGAACGTCCGGATACCGGAACTCCCTGACCGCATAGTGCAGTTGTAAGGGTCAAGTCAAGGTCTGTCTTTTCTTGCGTCTCTCCGGTCAAATGTCGTCACTTGAGACGCGCGCCGCGCGGAACCCCCCGCTCCTATGGAGAAGTTCCGACCTACGTTGCGGCCGCGGGAGGGGAACGACATCAAGTGACCAGCAATTCCGCCAGACGGCGTGCGATACGTGCCGCAGCCGTCACCGTGACCATGGCAGCTTGTGCGACGAGCGCCACTTTCTTCACCGTTACCGCGGCTCAGGCCGAGGGCAAGGCCCCGGCCGCCCCGGTCGCCGACCGGCAGGACCCGACCGCGCCTGCCAAGGTCGTCGAGCACGACCTCAAGGGCCCGTTCAGCGAGCAGCAGGCGCAGCAGCGCAAGGCCGCTCTGGACCAGGTTCTGCAGGGCAAGAAGGACGTCGAGCAGCGCGGCGCCTCCAAGGTCGTCAAGCTCGACGACAAGAAGTACGTCGAGCTCGGCCGCGAGAAGACCGACAAGATCTTCACGATCCTCGTCGAGTTCGGTGACCAGGTCGACAACACGACCATGCACGACCCGGACGGTCCCGGCCCGCAGCCGGCGGTCCCGAAGTACGGCGGCACCCCTGGTCCGCTGCACAACACGATCGCCCAGCCGGACCGCGCCAAGGACAACAGCACCGCCTGGCGCAAGGACTTCAGCCGCGACTACTTCCAGGACCTGTACTTCGCGTCGGGTCAGGGCAAGGACTCGCTGAAGACCTACTACGAGAAGACCTCCTCGGGCCGTTACTCGGTCGAGGGCGAGGTCGCCGACTGGGTCAAGGTCCCGTACAACGAGGGCCGTTACGGCTCCAACTACTGCGGCCAGTCGAACTGCTCCAACGTCTGGGACACCGTCAAGGACGGCGTCACGGCGTGGGTGGAGGGCCAGAAGAAGGCCGGGAAGTCCGACGCCGAGATCAAGGCGAAGCTGGCCCAGTACGACCTCTGGGACCGCTACGACTTCGACGGCGACGGCAACTTCAACGAGCCCGACGGCTACATCGACCACTTCCAGATCGTCCACGCGGGCGAGGACGAGTCGGCCGGCGGCGGCGTGCAGGGCACGCACGCGCTGTGGGCGCACCGCTGGTACGCCTACGGCACCGCGGCGGGCAAGACCGGCCCGGACAACAACAAGGCCGGCGGCACCCAGATCGGCAACTCCGGCATCTGGGTCGGCGACTACACGATGCAGCCCGAGAACGGCGGCCTCGGCGTCTTCGCGCACGAGTACGGCCACGACCTGGGCCTGCCGGACCTCTACGACACCTCCGGTGGCGGCGAGAACGGCGTCGGCTTCTGGTCCCTGATGTCGGCCGGCTCCTGGCTCGGCACCGGCAAGGACTCGATCGGCGACCTCCCGGGCGACATGACCGCCTGGGACAAGCTCCAGCTGGGCTGGCTGAACTACGACACGGCGAAGGCCGCAACGAAGTCCACCCACAAGCTGGGCGTGTCGGCGTTCAACACCAAGGACAAGCAGGCGCTGGTCGTCGAGCTGCCCAAGAAGCAGGTCAAGACCGAGGTCGTCGCGCCCGCCGAGGGTTCCACCCAGTGGTGGAGCGGCATGGGTGACGACCTCAAGAACACCCTGACCCGCTCCGTCGACCTGACGGGCAAGACGTCCGCCGCCGTGTCCCTCAAGGGCTGGTGGGACATCGAGGCCGACTACGACTACCTCTACACCGAGGTGTCCACGGACGGCGGCGCCACCTGGACCGCTCTCGCCGGCACCGCCGACGGCACGGCCCTCCCGGTCGACGCCTCCGGCAGCCCGTCGCTGACCGGTGTCTCCGGCGCCTGGAAGAACCTCAACTTCCCGCTCGACGCCTACGCGGGCAAGAAGGTCGACCTCCGCTTCCGCTACCAGACGGACGGCGGCGCGGGCGGCAAGGGCTTCACCGGTGACGCCCTCACCATCACCGCGGACGGCTCCGCGCTGTTCACCGACGGCGCCGAGAACGGCGACAACGGCTGGACCGGCAAGGGCTTCACGCGGATCGGCGCCAGCTTCACCAAGGAGTACGCGCAGTACTACCTGGCCGAGAACCGCCGCTACGTCTCGTACGACAAGACCCTCAAGGTCGGCCCGTACAACTTCGGCTTCGGCAACACCAAGCCCGACTGGGTCGAGCACTACCCGTACCAGGACGGCCTGCTCATCTGGCAGTGGGACACCAGCCAGAAGGACAACAACACCAGCGCCCACCCGGGCCAGGGTCTGATCCTCCCGATCGACGCCAACGCCAAGCCCATGAAGTGGGCGGACGGCACCCTGCTGCGCAACAAGATCCAGCCGTACGACGCCGCGTTCAGCGCGTACTCGACGGATGCCTTCACCCTGCACAAGAACGGCGAGTCGCTGTTCCTGAAGCCGAAGCCCGCGAACCTGGTCTTCGACGACAGCAAGGGCAAGTACTACTACGACGAGAACCCGACCGGATCGGTGAAGGTCACTGACACCAACACCAAGATCAAGATCCTGAAGGAGACCTACGACGGTGAAGTCATGACCGTCGAGGTGGGTCCCTCGAAGAAGTAACTCGGTAAAACTGCAGGTCAAAGCATGATCGGCCGTCGCCCCCTAGCGGGCGGCGGCCGATCGCGTTTAGATGCCCGGTACGAGTTTCTTATTGACGGGGGAGATGACAGCCGTGCCAGGTGGAGGTTTCGTCAGATTGCCGGGCGGCAGTGTGGTGGTTGCGCTCACGCTGCCGAGGCCGTCCGGAGAAGGTGGAAATGTCCGCGTGCTGGTGCACGCCGCGAACCGGGCCCGCGCCCTGACCAGGCTGCGGAACCTCGGGATGCGGGCGGTGTACCTGCGGGGCAACGCGCACCCGCCGACGCCGGACGAGGTGACGGCCGTCCTGCACCATCCGGACGGCCTGCTGTGGCGCGGCGCACCGGACCGCGCGCAGGAGCTCTGGCACCCCATCCGGGCCCTGCTGGGCACCTAGCGGGTCAGGGCGCGTCCTGGGCGGTCCGGGCCGTCTGGCCGCCGACGAGGGTCACACCGGCCGCACGGAGCTCGTCCAGGGCCCGTGCGGTCGTGTGCGGGGCCACGGCGGCCGTCAGGTCCAGCAGGACGCGGGTGCCGAAGCCGGCGCGGGCGGCGTCGAGGGCGGTGGCCCGCACGCAGTGGTCGGTGGCGATGCCGACCACGTCCACCTCGGTGACCTGCCGGTCCCGCAGCCACTGGCCGAGGGTCGCCCCGTTCTCGTCGGCGCCCTCGAAACCGCTGTACGCGGCCTCGTACGCGCCCTTGTCGAAGACGGCGGCGACGGCTCCCGAGGCGACGGCCGGGGCGAAGTTCGGGTGGAAGCCCACGCCCTCGGTCCCGGCGACGCAGTGGACGGGCCAGGAAGTCTCGAAGTCCGGCTCGGCCGGGGGGTGCGCGAAGTGCGACCCGGGGTCGACGTGGTGGTCGCGGGTGGCGACGACGTGCCGGTACGCGGGCGTGGCCTGCCCGATGTACTCGGTGACGGCGGCGGCGACGTCGGCTCCGCCGGTGACCGCGAGGCTGCCGCCCTCGCAGAAGTCGTTCTGTACGTCGACGACGATCAGTGCGCGGTGCATTTCGCGTGCCCTTCGGCTCGATGGTGTGCTGCGGCGGGACTTGCGGGGGGCTCTTCCCCCACCCCGCCCCTTCCCGAAACTGGGGCCCTGCCCCGGACCCCACGGCGCTCCGCGCCCGCGCCCCGATCGCCGGCGGGGCTCATTCGGCCCCGCCGGCGGGCCCGCGGACCTAGACGTACTCGGTCGGGAGTACGGCCTCGCCGCGGGAGAGCTGTGTCGCGGAGAGCGGCAGGCCCGCGCGGGCGGCGCGGTGGCGGTCCCGCGCGGCCTCCAGCGGCTCGCGGGCGACCACCTCGCCGGCCTTGACCAGCTGGGTCAGGAGCTGGTCGTCGGCCAGGGCCGCCGGCACGGGACCCACGCCGATCACCTCGGCCTCCGCCACGCCCTCCGCGTCCCGCCGCCGCGCGGCCCACTTGCGGCCGCCGATCGAGGTCTTCCCGCCCGAGGACTTCTTCGCCACCGGCGCCAGCGCAGCCTTGGGGTCCGCCGAGGTGGCCCGCGCCACCAGCTTGTAGACCATCGAGCACGTCGGGTGCCCGCTGCCCGTCACCAGCTGGGTGCCCACGCCGTACGCGTCCACCGGCGCCGCCGCCAGCGAGGCGATGGCGTACTCGTCGAGGTCCGAGGTGACCACGATCTTCGTCGAGGTCGCGCCCAGCTCGTCCAGCTGCTGCCGTACCCGGTGGGCCACCAGCAGCAGGTCGCCGGAGTCGATCCGGACCGCGCCCAGCTCCGGTCCGGCGATCTCCACCGCCGTGCGGACCGCCTCGGCCACGTCGTAGGTGTCCACCAGCAGGGTGGTGCCCCGCCCCAGCGAGGCCACCTGCGCGGTGAAGGCGTCCCGCTCGCTGTCGTGGACCAGGGTGAAGGCGTGGGCGCTCGTGCCGACCGTCGGGATGCCGTACCGGAATCCGGCCGCCAGGTCCGAGGTCGAGGTGAAGCCGCCCACGTACGCGGCCCGCGACGCGGCGACGGCGGCCAGCTCGTGGGTGCGCCGCGCGCCCATCTCGATCAGCGGGCGTCCGCCCGCCGCCGAGGACATCCGGGAGGCGGCCGCGGCGATGGCCGAGTCGTGGTTCAGGATCGACAGGATCACGGTCTCCAGCAGGACGCACTCGGCGAAGCTGCCCTCCACCCGCAGGACGGGGGAGCCGGGGAAGTAGACCTCCCCCTCCGGATAGCCCCAGATGTCGCCGGAGAAGCGGTAGGAGGCGAGCCAGTCCAGGGTCCGCATGTCGACGACGGCCCGCTCGCGCAGGAATTCCAGCACGGCGCCGTCGAAGCGGAAGTTCTCCACCGCGTCGAGCACCCGCCCGGTTCCGGCGACCACCCCGTAGCGGCGTCCCTCGGGCAGCCGCCGGGTGAACACCTCGAAGACCGAGCGTCGGTCGGCGGTGCCGTTGGCCAGTGCGGCCTGCAGCATCGTGAGCTCGTAATGGTCCGTGAAGAGCGCTGTCGACGGCACGTCCACCGGCAGGCCCAGGTCCGCAGGGTTCATGGCTGGGATGCTAGCGCACATTTCGTCAAAGTGACGAGATGTGGGTGCCGATTGTGAGACCGGCCCTTCGCGGGGTAGAAGAGCGCTCGGTGGCGGGGGCCGTGCGGTCCCTGTTTGGGCAGCGGCGCAGTCGAGGTGGCAGCATGGGACGAGTGAGTGTTGCTCCTGTTGAGATCGAACGCACCGAATCGGCCGAAGAGACCTTCGCGGTCCCCGAACCCGACGTCCCCTGGGTGACCCTGGTGCACAACGACCCGGTCAACCTCATGAGCTACGTGGCGTACGTGTTCCAGGCGTACTTCGGCTATTCCAAGGACGTGGCACACAAGTTGATGCTCGATGTCCATCACAAGGGACGGGCGGTCGTCTCGAGCGGCACCCGCGAGGAAATGGAGCGCGACGTGCAGGCCATGCACGGCTACGGCCTGTGGGCGACCCTCACGCAGGACCGCAACTGATGGGCGGCACCTTCGAGTCCCTCAAGGGCGGCGGCGCCGCCATCGCGCTCGACGAGATCGAGATCTCGATCCTTCGTTCCCTGGCCGTCCAGTTGCTGGAGCTGATCGGACCCGGCTGGCCGGAGCCCGGCGAGGACGACGACCCGCTCGCCGCACTGTTCGCCGAGGGTCCCTCCGAGCCTCCGTCCGACCCGGCGCTGGCCCGGCTCTTCCCCGACGCGTACGGGTCCCCCGACGGCGACGGTGACAAGGGCGTGGACCCGGAGGAGATCGCCGCCCGTGCGGCGGAGTTCCGCCGCTTCACCGAGAACGACCTGCGCGCCCGCAAGCGCGAGGACGCGCTGGCGGTCGTGCACAGCCTGAACGGGCTCACCCCGGCCGGCGACGGGGCGGCGGTGCTGGAGCTGTCCGGCGAGCTGCCGCTGCGCTGGCTCGGCGCGCTCAACGACCTGCGACTGACCATCGCGGCCCGCCTGGACATCACCGAGGACGACGAGAGCGCGATGCTGTTCCGGCTGCCGGACGAGGACCCGCGCAAGCCGATGGTGATGGCGTACCTGTGGCTCGGCGGTCTCCAGGAGACCTTGATCGAAACCCTCTGAAGATCCTCAAGAGGGCACTCCGTTCGCTCAGCGGACGCTCAAATCCGGATAACGATCAGATCACCGCCATGCGGTGATCTGATCCATTTGAGCGCCTTTGGGGTGAATTTTTGATGCCCTGCGCCACATTTCTCCCCCGCGGGCAGCCGTAAGCACGTGATAAATCTTCACGATCGCCGACGGGACGCCACCCATGTCCCCCGGCTCGCTTGGACCGGCTGATCGCCGGCGTGCAACTCCATCCGTATCCGGGGGGATCGAGGACCCGATCCGCAGCCAATGAAGGCGCGGACCGGCGTGGAGAAAGGTGCACCAGACATGACCTCTGTGCAGGTCGAGCAGCACGACAAGACGCCCGGTGAGGGCACACAGGGCGAGGGCGGCGAGGGCTACCACCGCACGCTCGGCGCCCGCCAGATCCAGATGATCGCCATCGGCGGGGCCATCGGCACCGGCCTGTTCCTGGGGGCGGGCAAGGCCATCTCCAAGGCCGGCCCGAGCCTGATCCTGGCGTACGCCATCGCCGGCCTGGTCATCTTCTTCATCATGCGGGCCCTGGGCGAGCTGCTCATGTACCGGCCCGTCTCCGGTTCCTTCTCGGACTACGCCCGCGAGTTCCTGGGTCCGTTCTGGGGATACGTCACCGGCTGGACCTACTGGCTGTTCTGGGTGGTCACCGGCATCACCGAGGTCACCGCGGCCGCGCAGTACATGTCGTACTGGACCCACGACAGCTTCCCGCAATGGGCCTACGCGCTGATCTTCACGGTCATCCTCTACGCCGCCAACCTGATCTCCGTGAAGCTCTTCGGTGAGCTGGAGTTCTGGTTCTCCATGGTCAAGGTCACCGCCATCGTCGGCATGATCCTGATCTGCGCCGGCATCCTCACCATCGGCTTCTCCGACGCGGCCGACACCGCCACCGTCTCCAACCTGTGGAACGACGGCGGCTTCTTCCCCAAGGGCATCGGCGGCACGCTGATGACCCTGCAGATCGTGATGTTCGCCTTCCTCGCGGTCGAGCTGGTCGGCGTCACCGCCGGCGAGTCCAAGGACCCCGAGAAGACCCTGCCCAAGGCCATCAACACCGTGCCGTGGCGCATCGCCGTCTTCTACGTCGGCGCGCTGATCATGATCCTTTCGGTCGTCCCGTGGACGCACTTCCAGCCCGGCGTCTCGCCCTTCGTCGCCGCCTTCGAGCGCATGGGCCTCAGCATCGGCGCCGCGATCGTCAACTTCGTCGTGCTGACCGCCGCCCTGTCCTCCTGCAACTCGGGCATGTACTCCACCGGCCGCATGCTGCGCGACCTCGCCCTCAACGGCCAGGGCCCGAAGTTCTTCACCAGGCTCACCAAGAGCGGCACCCCGCTCATCGGCACCACGTTCTCCGCCGCGCTGATGCTGGTGGGCGTCTGGATCAACTACGTCGCCCCGGGCAAGGCCTTCGACTACGTCGTCTCCTTCGCCACCATCTCCGGCATGTGGGCCTGGATCATGATCCTGGTCTGCCAGATCCGCTACCGGGCCAAGGCCGACCGCGGCGAGCTGCCGCAGTCCGCGTTCCGCGCCCCCGGCGCCCCGTACACCAGCTGGTTCGCGCTGCTCTTCATCGGCATGGTCATCGTGATGATGGGCGCCGACAAGGACTCCCGCGTGTCGCTGTACTGCGCCCCCCTCTGGGGCCTGATCCTGGGCGTCTCGTACCTGGTCATGAAGTCCCGCGACCCGCGCGCCGCGGCCTTCAGCAAGGCCTCGTAACCAGGCCCGGAACCACGTTCCCACGGACCCTGTGTCCATCATGCGGGCCCTTCCGTACCACTCCTCGGTACGGAAGGGCCCGTCTGCTTATCCTGTCGCTCATGCTGACCCTCACCCAGGCCCTGTACGACCGGATCGTCGAGCACGCCCGCCAGGACCACCCCGACGAGGCGTGCGGTGTCGTGGCCGGCCCGGCGGGCACCGGCCGCCCCGAGCGCTTCGTCCCGATGCTCAACGCGGCCCGCTCGCCCACGTTCTACGAGTTCGACTCGAAGGATCTGCTGAAGCTCTACCGCGATCTGGACGACCGCGACGAGGAGCCGGTGATCGTCTACCACTCGCACACCGCGACCGAGGCCTACCCCTCGCGCACGGACGTCACCTACGCGAACGAGCCCGGCGCCCACTACGTGCTCGTCTCGACGGCGGACAAGGACGGCCTCGGGGAGTTCCAGTTCCGCTCGTACCGGATCCTCGACGGAGTGATCACCGAGGAAGAAGTGCAGGTCGTCGACGCCTACTGACCAGTATGTGAGCGCTTGACGTCCACGATGCGGGATCACACTCCAAACGGGGGACCGGGAATCGTTAACATGACCGCATGGTTTCCCACGACGTGAGCATCGAGACGCCCGGCAGGCTACTGCTCGTGGCGCGGCTGCACGTCGACCTGTGCCGCCTCGCCAGTGCCATCTGTCCTGCGCTCTGAGCACCGGAGCCCTCCGCGCGGAGGGCCGACGAACCGCGCGCCGCACCCTTCCCACGCTTCGCACGCACTCCCCGACGACTGGAGACAGCCATGGCCATCGAGGTCCGCATCCCCACCATCCTCCGCACCTACACCGAAGGCGAGAAGGCCGTCTCCGGCGAGGGCGCGACCCTCGCCGACCTCTTCGCCGACCTGGAGACCCGCCACAAGGGCATTGAGGAGCGCATCGTCGACGGCGGCCAGCTGCGCCGCTTCGTCAACGTCTACCTGAACGACGAGGACGTCCGCTTCCTCGACGGCATCTCCACCGCGCTCAAGGACGGCGACAGCGTCACCATCCTCCCGGCCGTGGCCGGCGGATCGAAGTAATGCGCTACGACTCCCCGCTGGCCGCGGTCGGCAACACGCCGCTGGTCCGGCTGCCCCGGCTCTCGCCCTCGGACAACGTCCGCATCTGGGCGAAGCTGGAGGACCGCAACCCGACCGGCTCGATCAAGGACCGCCCCGCGCTCCACATGGTCGAGCAGGCCGAGAAGGACGGCCGGCTGTACCCCGGCTGCACCATCCTCGAGCCCACCTCGGGCAACACCGGCATCTCGCTGGCGATGGCGGCCAAGCTCAAGGGCTACCGCATCGTGTGCGTGATGCCGGAGAACACCAGCCAGGAGCGGCGCGACCTGCTGGCCATGTGGGGAGCCGAGATCATCCCGTCGCCGGCCGCCGGCGGCTCGAACACCGCGGTCCGGGTGGCCAAGGAACTGGCCGCGGAGCACCCGGACTGGGTGATGCTCTACCAGTACGGCAACCCGGACAACGCGGGCGCGCACTACGCCACCACGGGCCCGGAGATCCTCGCGGACCTCCCCTCCATCACCCACTTCGTCGCGGGCCTGGGCACCACCGGCACCCTCATGGGCGTCGGCCGCTACCTGCGCGAACACGTGGACGGCATCAAGATCGTCGCCGCCGAGCCGCGCTACGACGACCTCGTCTACGGGCTGCGCAACCTGGACGAGGGCTTCGTCCCGGAGCTCTACGACGCCTCCGTGCTCACCACCCGCTTCTCGGTGGGCTCGGCGGACGCGGTGACCCGTACGCGCGAGCTGCTCCAGCAGGAGGGCATCTTCGCGGGCGTCTCCACCGGAGCCGCCCTGCACGCGGCGATCGGCGTCGGCCGCAAGGCGGTGGCCGCCGGCGAGTCGGCCGACATCGTCTTCGTCGTGGCCGACGGCGGCTGGAAGTACCTCTCGACGGGCGTCTACACCGCGGCGACGACGGAAGAGGCCATCGAGGTCCTCCAGGGCCAGCTCTGGGCGTAGCCCCTGCGGCGCCGCTGTCGGGGGCGCCGCCCACGAACCCCCGCGCCTCAAACGCCGGCGAGGCTGAGAGTCAGCCTCGCCGGCGTTTGAGGCGCTGGTCCGGGCAGAGCCCGGGAAACGGCGAAAGGGCGGGGCGGGGAGAGGCTCCGCCCCGCGGCACCGCACCGCACCGCTAGTCGGACAGCAGCTCCGCGAGCACGGCCGCGTGGCTGGAAGCCGGGTCCTTGACCGCGCTCAGGAGGGTGAGCGGGCCTGCCGCGGCCAGCGACCGGAGCCGCGCGAGCTCCGCCACCGCCTCCGGCTCCGCCAGCTCCGCCTCGTACCGTTCCCGGAACTCCCGCGCCGACCCGCCCGCGTGGAACCACTTCCGCAGCTCCGAAGACGGCGTCACCGCCTTCGGCCACTCGTCCACCCCGGCCGCCGCCTTCGCCAGACCCCGCGGCCAGAGCCGGTCCACCAGGACCCGCACCCCGTCCGCCGCCGGATCCGGCGCGTCGTACACCCGCCGCAGGCGGATCACCGGCTCCCGTGTCACCGTGCGCCTCCCAGCCCCTTGATCTCGTCCCACACCGCCGGGTCCAGCATCCCCATCCGGGTCCGGAACTCCCACAGCGACACCTCCGCCGGCCGGTCGGCCTCCAGGAAAGCCGCCCGGCCCTGCGAGCCCACCGTCCCCGGGGGCAGCGGGATCACCCCGGCCCGCCGGTCGTCGTACTTCCCGGTGATCCACGCGACCCGCGCCCGGTGGCCCCGTACCGACCTCACCGCGAGGACCAGGCACGTACGGCCGTCCGCCAGCGACCACAGCTCACCGGCCTTCGGCTGCGGCGGCGGACCGGGCCCGTGCGCCGGCCGGGCCCGGCGCGGGAGACCCAGCCGGCCTCCGGCGACCAGCACCAGCAGCGCCACGGCCACCACCGCGGCCACCGCGGGCCACCAGGACGTGTCCATGCTTCGACCGTAGCCGCGCCGGAACGCCCCGGCATGGCAACGCCCGTGCCCACCGTCGCTCCCCCGGGTGACAGCGCAGGTGATTCCCCCCACAACGGCCTGCCGCGGAGGAGCGACCGGACGTTTCGCGCCTTACGCTCGACGCACGCACGGCCCGCATTCCGTCCACGGACCGTCCTCGGAGGTTCACGCTCCATGAAGCTCACCGTCGTCGGCTGTTCGGGGTCGTTCCCCTCCGCGGAATCGGCCTGTTCGAGCTACCTCGTCGAGGCCGACGGCTTCCGGCTGCTCCTCGACATGGGCAACGGCGCCCTCGGCGAGCTCCAGCGCCACAGCGGCCTCTACGACCTCGACGCGATCTTCCTGAGCCACCTGCACGCGGACCACTGCATCGACATGTGCGCGTACTTCGTCGCCCGCTACTACCGGCACGAGGGCGGCCGCTGCGGCACCATCCCCGTCTACGGGCCCGAGGGCACCGAGCGGCGCCTCACCACCGCCTACGACGACGTCCCCGACGAGCGCTCCATGAGCGAGGTCTTCGACTTCCGCACGCTGAAGTCCGGGAACTTCGAGATCGGCCCCTTCCAGGTCCGCACCGAGCGGGTCTCCCACCCGGTCGAGGCGTACGGCATCCGCATCGAGCACGCCGGCCGCTCGCTCACGTACTCCGGGGACACCGGCACCTGCCCCGAGCTGGGCCTGCTCGCCGACGGCGCCGACCTCTTCCTGTGCGAGTCCTCCTTCACGCACGGCAAGGAGGACATCCCGGGCCTGCACCTGAACGGCCGCCAGGCGGGCGAGTACGCGGCCGGCGGCGGCGTGGGCCGGCTCGTCCTCACCCACATCCCGCCGTGGACCGACCCCGAGCAGAACCTCGCCGACGCCCGCGCGGTCTACGGCGGCCGGGTCGACCTGGCGCACGCGGGCGCGGTGTACGAGATCTGAGCCCGGCCCGGCTCACCGGCTCCCGGCTCCCGACAGCGAAAAGCCCCCGCCCTCCCTTCCGGGAGAGCGGGGGCTTCTGCGGTGCTGCGGGGCTGGGCCTGCTACTTGGCCTCGGCCTTGGCCATCTCGGCCAGCTCCTCGTCGGACTCGCGGCCCGGCGTCGGGAGGTTGAACTTGGTGATCGCGAAACGGAACCCGAAGTAGTAAATGGCTCCGAAGACCAGACCGATCGGGATGATCATCCATGGGTTGGTCGCCTTGTTCCAGCCGAGGCCGAGGTCGATCAGACCCGCGGAGAAGGTGAAGCCCGCGTGGACCCCGAGCGCCCAGGTGATCGCCATGGAGAGGGCGGTCAGGACCGCGTGGATCGCGTAGAGCACCGGCGCGATGAACATGAACGAGAACTCGATGGGCTCGGTGACACCCGTGACGAACGAGGTGAGCGCGAGCGAGACCATCATGCCGGTGACGGCATTGCGGCGCTCCGGACGGGCGGTGTGCGCGATGGCCAGGGCGGCGGCCGGGAGGCCGAACATCATGATCGGGAAGAAGCCCGTCATGAACAGACCGGCGTCCGGGTCACCGGCGAAGAAGCGGTTCAGGTCACCGTGGACGACCTCGCCGGCGGCGTTGGTGAAGTCACCGATCTGGAACCAGGCGACGGTGTTGACGAACTGGTGCATGCCGATCGGGATCAGCGCGCGGTTGATGGCACCGAAGACACCGGCGCCCGCGGCGCCCAGACCGGTCATCCACTCACCGAAGTTGGAGATGACCTCGCCGATCGGCTCCCAGACCACACCGAAGAACACACCGGCGAGGACGCCGACGAACGCCATGATGATCGGGACGAGCCGGCGGCCGTTGAAGAAGCCGAGCCAGTCCACCAGCTTGGTGCGGTGGTAGCGCTGCCACAGGACCGCGGCGAGCAGACCCATGATGATGCCGCCGAGAACGCCCGGGTTGTTGTACGTCGCTGCGACGTCGAGACCCTTGTTCTCAGTGGTGTTGATGACGGCCTCGGTCACCGGGAAGGCGGTGAGGACGTTCTTGTAGACCAGGAAGCCGACGAGCGCGGCGAGCGCCGTGGAACCGTCCGCCTTCTTGGCGAAGCCGATCGCCACGCCGATGCAGAACAGCAGGGGCAGGTTGGCGAAGACGGCGTCACCGGCGGTGGCGAACACCGTGGCGACCTTGCCCCAGCCGAGGCCGTCCTTGCCGAAGACGTCGGGCTGGCCGAGGCGCATCAGGATGCCGGCGGCGGGCAGGACGGCGATGGGCAGCTGGAGGCTGCGGCCGACCTTCTGCAGACCCTGGATCAGGCCGGATCCCCGCTTCTTGGCGGGCGGCGCAGCGGCGTCAGTAGCCGTACTCATAACTTCCTCCGGGGGGAGCAAGGCGCCGCCAAGGGGTGCAACCAAGAGGGACGGCGACGTCTCAGAAAGGGGGACACGCCGCCGGGGGAAGCGGTCGTGGTCTACACCAATTCATGGTGTAGACCAGTTGTAACACGGTGAGGGTTAGATAAGGAACCTTCGATTTCCTGTGGCCTGGATCACATCCGGCGGGGCGTGCCGAAGGGCCTCCGGATCGTGATCCGGAGGCCCTTGACGGACCGGCCCCGCAGCCTCCGCGAAGCGGCTCAGGCCTTGGTGTTCTCCGCCTGCATCGCCGCGATCTCCTCGTCCGACTCCCGCCCCGGGGTGGGGATGTCGAACTTCGTGATCGCGAAGCGGAAGATCGCGTAGTAGACGACCGCGAAGGCGAGACCGATCGGAATGATCAGCCAGGGCTTCGTCGCCAGCCCCCAGTTGATGACGTAGTCGATCAGGCCGGCCGAGAAGCTGAAGCCGTCGTGGACACCCAGCGCCCAGGTCACCGCCATCGAGACGCCCGTCAGCACCGCGTGGACCGCGTACAGCGCGGGCGCCACGAACAGGAACGAGTACTCCAGCGGCTCGGTGATGCCCGTGACGAACGAGGTCAGGGCCACCGACAGCATCAGCCCGCCCACCTCCTTGCGCCGCTGAGGCTTCGCGCAATGCGTGATCGCCAGGGCCGCGGCCGGCAGGGCGAACATCATGATCGGGAAGAAGCCGGAGAGGAACTGACCGGCATCCGGGTCGCCCGCCAGGAACATCGGGATGTCACCGTGCACGACCTGGCCGTCCGACTTGGTGTAGCTGCCGAACTGGAACCACACCGGCACGTTCAGGAACTGGTGCAGGCCGATCACCAGCAGCGCCCGGTTCGCGATGCCGAAGATGCCGGCACCCCAGGAGCCCAGGCCGACCAGCCAGTCCGAGAAGCTCTCCAGCCCGTCGCCGATCGGCGGCCAGATCCACAGGCAGATGACGGCGAAGGCGATCGCGACGAAGGTCATGATGATCGGGACCAGCCGGCGGCCGTTGAAGAAGCCGAGCCAGTCCACCAGCTTGACCCGGTGGTAGCGCTGCCAGAACCAGGCGGCGAGCAGGCCCATGACGATGCCGCCGAAGACCCCCGGATTCTGGAAGGTGTACTCGGCGAAGGTGTCGTCCGGCCCCAGGCAGCCGCCCCCGATGTCCTTCGTCCCCGTCGGGCAGGGAGTGGGGAAGATCCGCAGCACGCTCCGGTAGACGAGGAAACCGACCACCGCGGCCAGGGCGGTCGAGCCGTCCGCCTTCTTGGCCATGCCGATCGCGACGCCGACGCAGAAGAGGAGCGGCAGGCCGAGGTCGGAGTTGAGCAGGGCGCCGCCCGCGGCCGCCATGACCTTGGCGACGTCCGTCCAGCCGAGGCCCTCCGCGCCGAACATGTCCGGCTGGCCGAAGCGGTTGAGGATGCCGGCCGCGGGGAGGACGGCGATCGGCAGCTGCAGGCTCCGGCCCATCTTCTGCAGCGCCTGGAACAGGCCGTTCCACCACTTCGGTTGCGGCACTGCGGTGGCGCTCTCCGCGCTCATCGGCGTCCTCCCTGACCGGCCCGTTTTTGGCTGCCGCAACACGTACGGCACACTGGTGTAGACCAGTTGTGGGTAGGTTGCTGCTGATCGTCATCATTCGGCAGGGGTCGGTCACGCGCTCGCGTAGATGGGCCAACCGTGCGTTACCGTGACAAAGCGGACCGTGCAGGTGAGGATCCACGTACTGGCCGCCGAGACTCGTTCTTCGAAACACTCAGGGAGAAACACATGGCCACCAAGGCTGAGAAGATCGTCGCCGGGCTCGGCGGCATCGAGAACATCGAAGAGGTCGAGGGCTGCATCACCCGCCTGCGCACCGAGGTCATCGACCCCTCCAAGGTCGACGAAGCCGCACTCAAGGCCGCCGGCGCCCACGGCGTCGTCAAGATGGGCACCGCGATCCAGGTCGTCATCGGCACCGACGCCGACCCGATCGCCGCCGACATCGAAGACATGATGTGATCCGGACTCCCTAGAGTCCGGCCGGACCCGGCCCCGCCCGGCCTTCCGCCCGGCCATCGAAGACCCCGTCCAGGAAGCACCCGGACGGGGTCTTCGCGTTCCCTCCCAGGGACTAGGCTCGGAGCCATGTCTCGCATTGACGGCCGTACGCCCGAACAGCTCCGCCCGGTCACCATCGAACGCGGATGGAGCAAGCACGCCGAGGGCTCCGTCCTCATCTCCTTCGGAGACACCAAGGTCTTCTGCACCGCCTCCTTCACCGAAGGCGTCCCGCGCTGGCGCAAGGGCAGCGGCGAAGGCTGGGTCACCTCCGAGTACTCGATGCTGCCGCGCTCCACCAACACCCGCGGCGACCGCGAATCCGTCCGCGGCAAGATCGGCGGCCGCACCCACGAGATCTCCCGCCTGATCGGCCGCTCCCTGCGCGCCGTCATCGACTACAAGGCCCTCGGCGAGAACACCGTCGTCCTGGACTGCGACGTCCTCCAGGCCGACGGCGGCACCCGCACCGCCGCCATCACCGGCGCCTACGTCGCCCTCGCCGACGCCGTCGCCTGGGGCCAGAAGAAGAAGCTGATCAAGGCCGGCCGCAAGCCGCTCACCGGCACCGTCGCCGCCGTCAGCGTCGGCATCGTCGACGGCGTCCCGCTCCTCGACCTCTGCTACGAGGAGGACGTGCGCGCCGAGACCGACATGAACGTGGTCTGCACCGGCGACGGCCGCTTCGTCGAGGTCCAGGGAACCGCCGAGGGCGAGCCCTTCGACCGCAAGGAGCTCAACGCCCTCCTCGACCTCGCGGCCGGCGGCTGCGCGGACCTGGAAGCCATCCAGCTGGGCGCGCTCGAACTGTAGGCGGCAACCGCCGGGCCGTGCCCGGCGTCCAGGAAGGTACGGGCGCACGGTCTCGAAGCCGTGCGCCCGTCCTCGCCGTCGTCACCGACCCAGCCGTCGTCCTCGACACCGACATCGACACCGACACCGTCCAAGTCCTCAGGGGAGAACCGCATGAAGTTCCGCATAGCCGCCGTGGCCGTGGCCGCCGTACTCACCGTCCCGGCCCTGTCCGCGTGCAACGCGATCTCCACGGCGATGGACTGCGCGAACACGGCCGTGGCCATCACGGACGGCGCGAACGACCTCCAGCAGGCGGTCTCCCAGGCGGGCAACAGCCCGCAGGACGCCCAGAACGCGCTCGACCAGATCGAGACGAACCTCAAGAAGATCGGCGACCAGACGGACAACGCCGACCTGGGCAAGGCCATCGACTCGATGAACACGGCCGTCAAGAACGTCCGCACCTCGATCCAGAGCGGCAACACCGCCCCGGACATCCAGCCGGTGGCCGACGCGGCCGGCGAGATCTCCAAGGTCTGCACCCCGGGATAATGGGGGCATGACCCCGACGCCCAGCCGCCTGATCCTGGCCACCCGCAACGCGGGCAAAGTCTCCGAACTCCGCGCGATCCTGTCCGACGCCGGCCTGCCGCACGAGCTGGTCGGTGCGGACGCGTACCCGGAGATCCCGGACGTCAAGGAAACCGGCATCACCTTCGCCGAGAACGCACTCCTCAAGGCCCACGCCCTGGCCCGCGCCACCGGCCTCCCGGCCGTCGCCGACGACTCCGGCCTCTGCGTGGACGTCCTGCACGGCGCCCCCGGCATCTTCTCGGCCCGCTGGGCCGGCACGCACGGCGACGACAAGGCCAACCTGGACCTGCTGCTGGCCCAGCTCGGGGACATCGCCGACGAGAACCGCGGGGCCCACTTCGCGTGCGCGGCCGCCCTGGCCCTCCCGGACGGCACCGAACGCGTCGTCGAGGGCCGCCTCCTGGGCACCCTCCGCCACACCCCCTCCGGCACGGGCGGCTTCGGCTACGACCCGGTCCTCCAGCCGCAGGGCGACACCCGCACGTGCGCGGAGCTGACCCCGGCGGAGAAGAACGCGATCTCCCACCGCGGCCAGGCCTTCCGCGCCCTGGTCCCCTTCATCCGCGCCCTCCTGGGCTGACGCAGTGAGGCCTGGTTCCCGGATGTCGGGAACCAGGCCTCGTCCTGGGTACGCCCGGTCGGATTCGAACCGACATACGTGGCCACCTAAAGACCACCGCTAACCAGGTCGCGTACGGGCGCGAGTCATGGACACTCTACTGCGCACCGTGCCGTGCAGGGGAAGCGGCATCAAGGGTTTCGCCGACCTCCTCTGCACCAGGTGCTGGTGATGGCGTGGCAGTTGGGACACAGCAGGCGCAGGTTCTCCCGACGGTCGTCGCTCCAATCCCCGTTGATGTGGTCGACCTCAAGCGTCATCGGGGCACCCAGCCACTCCGAGGGCGTGCCGCACTCGGCGCAGCGCTCCGGGACCCCTATGTCGTGCATGGCCCTTCGTAGAAGGCGGCTGCGGGTGCGCCGACGTCCCTCGTGCTTCACGAGGATTTCCTCGGCAGACCTGACGGGGCGCTGCGGCTTGCCCCGGTTGTGGGCCTGGCCGAGGAAGTGCGAGGTGTCCAGCCCCGATTCGAGGACCCATGTTCTGAGCGAGGCTCGCCATGGTGCGGTGTCGGGACGTTCGAGACGCCTCAGGGTCTCCGCCCAGGACTGCGAAGCGGCGACGGCGTTCCGCAGCAGCGACTCGTGCGGTTTCTCATGGCGCCGGTAGGGGCGTCGGTCGAAATGGGAGACGTCGATGCCGTAGGCGGAGAAGCGTCGCATGAGGTACTGCTTCAGTCTCTGCGGGAACGGCTCCACGCCGTAGCGGGCGATGACCTCGTCGATGTCCTTGCATCGTGCCGCGGCCTCGGCCAGGAGCTCGGCTGTGTAGTGGGCTCTGCTGGTCATCGGCGGGCCTTGCCTCGACCGCGATACGTGTCCGTCGTCGAATGGCAGTTGGGGCACAGCAGCCGCAAGTTTCCCGGTTGGTTGTTGCGCCAGTCTCCGTCGATGTGGTCCACCTCCAGTGGCAGCGGGTGCCCCCGCCAGCGGGCCTCGACACCGCATCGCGCGCACTGCTCGGGTACGCCCCGCGCCCTGAGCGCCCACTTCAGCTGCTCGCTCTGCGCTCGGCGGGCACGCGGACCGGCCTGCTGGACCAGGAGCGCCTCCGGTGTTCGCCGGATCTTGGGCCGCCCCGCTGGTGAGGGCAACTTGAAGTGCGAGGTGTCGATGCCGAAGGCCTTCACCCGGCGGCTGATGTGGGTGTGGTGGCCGCCCACGACCTCAAGGCCGAGGCGACGCAGGACCTCGCACATGGTCGTCGAGCCGGCCACGGCCTCCGCCAGAACCTCCCTCGTCCACTTCACCCCTTCCGCCTCGAAGTGGGACACGTTCACGCCCAGCTTCCGCATGCGGTCGTGCAGATAGCGCCGCGAGCCGCTCTTCGGGTCGACCCCCAGCTTCTCCAGTGCCTCCGACAGCGTGCGCGACGTACGCGCCGCCTCCGCGAGGCGTTCCTTCGTGTACGGGCTGATCGGCATGCCCGCCCCTCTCCGTGCTCTGTTCGGCCGCGCGTGCGGCTCTCGTACGGAGTAACGCACCGGTTGGCGGACGGTTACGGGCTGTTTCGTCCGATAAGCGGAGCGGCCCGCACCGGTGGGGGTGCGGGCCGCTTCCGTACGGGAGGGCGGGGGTCAGAGGCCCAGGTCCTTGATGATTTTGGCTACGTGGCCCGTGGCCTTGACGTTGTAGAAGGCGTGCTCGACCTTGCCCTGCTCGTCGACGACCACCGTGGAGCGGATGACGCCCGTGACCGTCTTGCCGTACAGCTTCTTCTCGCCGTACGCCCCGTACGCCGTCAGCGTCTCCTTCTCCGGGTCGCTGACCAGGGTGACCTTCAGGTCCTCCTTCTCGCGGAACTTCGCCAGCTTCTCCGGCTTGTCCGGGGACACGCCGATGACGTCGTAGCCGTGGCCCGTCAGGAAGGACAGGTTGTCCGTGAAGTCGCAGGCCTGCTTCGTGCAGCCCGGCGTCAGCGCGGACGGGTAGAAGTACACGATCACCTTGCGGCCCTTGTGGTCGGCGAGCGAGATCTCGTTGCCGTCCGCGTCGGGCAGGGTGAAGGCGGGGGCGGTGTCGCCCGGCTGGAGTCGCTCGCTCATCTTGACTGCTCCTCGGGAGGGGATCGGTATGCCATGAGACTAAGCTGACAGACTGTTCATGGCGGACTACGCCCCACAGGACCACGACGACGGAGGCAGCGCGGTGTCGGAAGCCAGGACCCCCGCACAGATCGAGGCGGACATCGTCCGCCGCCGCGAGCAGCTCGCCGAGACGCTCGACGAGATCGGCGTGCGCATGCACCCGAAGACGATCATCGGGGATGCGAAGGCCCGGGTCGCCTCGACCGTCGACCACACCGCCGGGCGGGCCTTCGCCACGGTGAACCGGATCGTGACGGACCTGCGGGACGGCCTGCGCGACGACGACGGGGCTCCGCGCATCGACCGGATCGTGCCCGTCGCCCTGGTCGCGGTGGGCGTGGTCGGCCTGCTCGTGGTGTCGGCGCGCCGTAGGCGCGGATGACCCTGAGCGGTACGGAGCGGGTACGGACAGGTAGGTTCGGGGCGTGAGCGAGAACACCACCCACGACAAGCTACCCATTCGCATGCTGCACGACCGCGTGCTCGTGAAGTCCGACCTGCCGGAGGGCGAGCGTCGCTCGGGCGGCGGCATCCTGATTCCTGCGACGGCCGCGGTGGGCAAGCGGCTGGCCTGGGCCGAGGTGGTCGCCGTCGGTCAGAACGTCCGGACGGTCGAGCCCGGTGACCGGGTGCTGTACGACCCCGAGGACCGTGCCGAGGTCGAGGTGCGGGGCGCGACGTACGTGCTGATGCGCGAGCGGGACCTGCACGCCGTGGCCGCGGAGCGGCTGGAGGGGTCGGAGGACTCCACCGGGCTGTACCTGTAGCAGGGAAGCAGGGAAGCAGGGAAGCAGGGAAGCAGGGGGAGCAGAGAAGCGGGAAGGGGCTGGTGGCCCAGGTCACCGGCCCTTTTTGCTGCCCTTTGCTACGGTGGGGGAGAACCCCGACGAGACGCGCCGTACCGGGTACGACAAGACGACGCACCCCGTATCGCTCGATGTCTCGGAGGTGCCGTCATGGCATGGGTTCTTCTTCTCGTCGCCGGTCTGCTCGAGGTCGGCTGGTCGATCGGCATGAAGTTCACCGAAGGTTTCACCCGGCTGTGGCCCAGTGTGTTCACGGGCGCCGGGATCGTCGCGAGCATGGTGCTGCTGTCCTACGCCGCGAAGACCCTGCCCATCGGTACGGCGTACGGGGTGTGGGTGGGCATCGGCGCCGCCGGTGCGGCCGTGCTCGGTATGGCGGTGCTGGGTGAGCCCGTCACCGCCGCCCGGATCTTCTTCATCTGTCTGCTGCTGGTCGCCGTGGTGGGGCTGAAGGCGACCTCCGGTCACTGACCGGCCCGCTGGTCGGCCGGCCCGCTATTCGAGGAACGCCGACGGCGGGCGCAGGCCTTCCGCCGGGCCGCCGTCGCTTCCCTCCGTACCTCCCTGGGCGCTGCCCTGTGTGCCTTGTGTGCCCTGTGTGGTGCCGCCCTGGTCGCCGCCCTGGGTGGTGCCCGCGTTGTCCTGGCCTCCGTTGTCCTGGCCCGAGTTCGTGCGGCCGCCGTTGTCCTGGCCGCCCTGGTTCTGGCCGCCGTTGTTCTGTCCGCCCTGGTTGCGGCCGCCCGTCGGGTTCGAGGGCGTGGGCCGGGTCGGGCGTTGCGGAGCGCTGGGTGAGGGTTCGCCCGTCGTTTCCTGCGGCGGTTCGGACTCCGGGCTGGGGGGCGGCGGGGGCTGTGCGGCGCCGGGCTGGAGTTCCAGGTCGAAGTCGACGGGGTCGGTGCCCTCCAGGGCGGTCTTGGTGTAGGCGGCCCAGATCCGGGCGGGGTATCCGCCGCCGCCGATGCGGGACTCGCCGAGGGCGCCGTAGAGGGACTGCAGGGTTCCGGTGTCGGGGTCCTGGCCCATCATCGAGACCACCGTCACCAGCTCCGGGGTGTAGGCCGCGAACCAGGCCGAGCGGTCCAGTTCGCCGGTGCCGGTCTTGCCCGCGGCCGGGTGGCCGGCGGCGAGGGCTGCCGTACCGGTGCCGTTGTCCACGACGCTGACCAGCATGGACGTGGTGGTGTCGGCGGCTTCGCGGCTGATGGCCCGGGTGGGGGTGCGCTCGGGCAGGTTGATGGTGTCGTCGCCCTTGGTGATCTTCTCCACGAGGGTGTAGGGGGTGCGGCGGCCGTGGTCGGCGAGGGTGGCGTACGCCTGGGCCATGTCCAGGACGCTGGCCTGGAGGGTGCCGAGTGCCATGGCCGGGCCGGTCACGAAGTTGGGGGTGTTCTCGGGGATGCCGAGGTCGATGGCGGTCTGTTTGACCTCGGCGGTGCCGACGTCGACGGCCATCTGTGCGTAGACGGCGTTGACGGAGAGGTCGGTGGCGGTGTTGACGGAGATGTTGCCGTAGGAGACCTGGCCCTCGTTCTCGGGGGCGAAGCGGATGCGGCCGCCGACGACCGGGCGTTTGTTGTCGCCGTTGTAGATCGTGTTCGGGGTGATCCGGCGGCCGTCCTGGGTGCGGGAGTCGTTCTCGGAGGCGGCGGCGAAGACGAACGGCTTGAAGGTGGAGGCGACCTGGTAGTCGTGCCGGGTCGCGTTGTTCACGTACTGCTTGGTGTAGTCGATGCCGCCGTACATGGCGACGACCTTGCCGGTGGTGGGTTCGATGGAGACGCCGCCGGTCCGGACCAGCCGGTCCGCCTTGCGCGTCTCGGGTTCGAGTCTGCCGACCATCTGTTCGTCGACGGCGTCGACGAAGGCGGTCTGGCGGCGCTTGTCGATGGTGGACGTGATGCGGTAGCCGCCCTCGGCGAGGGTCTTGTCGTCGAGGATCTTGTTCTCGACGATGTAGTCCTTGATCGCTTCCACGAGGTAGCCGCGCTGGCCGGACAGGCCGGCGGCCGCGCGGGCCTTGCCCGGCTCGGGGAACCGGGTCGTCGCGCGTTCGGCGGCGGGCAGCCAGTCCTTCTTGACCATGCCGTCGAGTACGTAGTTCCAGCGGGCGAGCGCGCGGGGGCGGCTCTGGGGGTGGGAGACGACGTCGAAGGCGCTGGGGGAGTTGAGGAGGGTGGCGAGGTAGGCGCCCTCGGCGGTGGTGAGCCTGCCGACGTCCTTGCCGTAGTAGGCCTGGGCGGCGGCCTGGATGCCGTAGGCGTTGCGGCCGAAGTAGCTGGTGTTCAGATACCCCTCGAGGATGTAGTTCTTCGACTTCTCGCGACCGAGTTTGATCGCGATGAAGAACTCCTTCACCTTGCGCTTGATCGTCTGTTCCTGGCCCAAGTAGTAGTTCTTGACGTACTGCTGAGTGATGGTCGAACCGGACTGGGTGCCCTTGCCGGTCGCGGTGTTCCAGGCGGCACGGATCATGGCCTTGGGATCCACCGCCCGTTCGGAGTAGAAGTCCCGGTCCTCGGCGGCGAGTACGGCCTCCTGCACGGTCCGCGGGATCTGCGAGAGCGGCACGTTGACGCGGTTGACCTCGCCGTCGCGGGCGATCTGGGAGCCGTCGGAGTAGAGGTAGACGTTCGATTGCGCGGTGGCGGCGGCGTTGGCCGGCGGGATGTCGACCAGCAGGTAGCCGGCCACGAGGGCGCCGCCGAGCAGCAGGGCGACCAGCAGGACACCGCCCAGGACCATGCGCCAGGTGGGCAGGAGGCGGCGCCAGCCGGTTCTCTTGCGCCGGTCGTTCTTCCCCGGCCGGCTCTGCCGGGGCCCGGCCCGGTCGTGCGCCCGCGGCTGCGGGACGTCATGCGGTCCGCCGGGCGGGGTGTCGGGGTCGCGAGGGGTCCAGCCAGGGGGTGGTGACTGGTCGCTCATCTCCAGGACTCCTCGACGCCGTTCGAAATATCCACTTCTGTACCTCATGGTGTCTACCCGATGGCCGCTGAATCCGCTCCGGACGGGCATAAATCGGTCGCGTGGCTCGCCCCTCCGCACTAAGCTCGCGCGCTTTGGCCGACGTAGGAACGACGTGGGAAACGGAGGGATACGGTGCGCCGGAGAGTGCGTCGCAGAGTGCAACGCGGAGTGGGTCACGGAGTGGGTCACGGAGTAGGTCACGGAGTAGGTCACGCAGTGCGTCTCCACCTGGCGGTCGCGGCAGGCGGATTCAGGCGTTACGCCACCTACGGGACGGCGACAGCGGCCGGGGTGTTCACCAACACCGTGTTCGGATTCATCGTCGCGTACACGTACATCGCGCTGTGGGACCAGCGCCCCGGACTCGGCGGCTACGACCAGGCGCAGGCGCTCACCTTCGTCTGGGTGAGCCAGTCGCTGCTGGCGGCCGCCGCGCTGATCGGCGGCGGGTTCCAGGAGGAGCTGCAGGAGCGGATCCGGACGGGCGACGTCGCGGTCGACCTGTACCGGCCGGCGGACCTGCAGATGTGGTGGCTCGCGGCCGATCTGGGCCGGGCGGGCTTCCAGTTGCTGGGCCGCGGGGTGGTGCCGCTGGTGGCGGGAGCCCTGGTGTTCCCGCTGGCGCTGCCCGTCGATCCGGTGCGCTGGCTGCTGTTCCTGGTGTCCGTGCTGCTCGCGCTGGTGGTGAGTTTCGCGCTGCGCTACATGGTGGGGCTGGTGGCCTTCTGGCTGATGGACGGGCAGGGGATCAACATCATGGCCACCGTCTCCTCGATCTTCTTCTCCGGGATGCTGCTGCCGCTGACCGTCTTCCCGGGCGGCTTCGGCGAGTTCGTCCGGGCCATGCCGTGGGCGGCGATGCTCCAGGTGCCGATGGACGTCCTGCTGGGCAAGCACGCGGGGGCCGGGGGTGCGGCCGAGGCGCTGGCCTTCCAGGCCGGATGGGCGCTCGTACTGCTGGGAGCGGGGCGGCTGTTGCAGTCGGCCGCGACGCGGAAGGTGGTGGTCCAGGGTGGCTGAGGCGGGAGTGGAGGCGGAGGCGGTTGCGGGGGCGGTTGCGGGTCCGAGGTTCCGGGCGGGCGGGTTCGCGGGTGACGGGGCGGTGGCGCAGGAGGCGCGGCGCGGTCGTGTGCGCGAGGGGCTGCGCGGCTACCGGCTGATCGTGGGGATGTGGATCCGGTCCACGATGACGTACCGGACCTCCTTCGTCCTGACGACCGTGGGGCACGCGGCGATCACCCTGCTGGACTTCGTCGCGATCTACATCATGTTCTCCCACGTGGACGCCCTCGGCGGCTTCACGCTGCCCGAGATCGCCCTGCTCTACGGCTCCTGCTCGGCCTCCCTGGGCCTGGCGGACATGCTGCTGGGCAACACCGACCGGATCGGCGCCCGGATCCGCGACGGCTCGCTCGACACGATGCTGGTGCGTCCGGTCCCGGTGCTCGCGCAGGTCGCGGCGGACCGGTTCGCGCTGCGCCGGCTGGGCCGGATCGGGCAGGGGCTGGGCGTGATGGGCTGGGCGGTCTGGACGCTGGACGTGGAGTGGACGGCCGGGAAGGTGCTGCTGGTCCCGGTGATGGTCCTCGCCGGGGCGGCGATCTTCGCTGCGGTGATGGTGACGGGCGCGGCCTTCCAGTTCGTGTCCGGGGACGCGGCGGAGGTGCAGAACTCCTTCACCTACGGCGGCTGCACGATGCTCCAGTACCCGCCGACGGTGTTCGCGCAGGACCTGGTGCGCGGGGTGACCTTCATCGTCCCGTTGGCCTTCGTCAACTGGCTTCCCGCACTGCACGTGTTGGGGCGGCCCGATCCGCTGGGGCTGCCGGGGTGGGTGGCGTTCCTGAGCCCGCTGGTGGCCTTCGTGGTGTTCCTGCCCGCGTCGCTGGCGTGGCGCGCGGGAGTCCGTTCGTACCGAAGCACGGGGAGCTAGAGCTGTGGCGGATGCGCTGATCTCGTTGGACGGGGTCGAGAAGGTCTTCGACGTGAGGCGCCGGGTGAGCCTGATGCGCCGTGAGAAACGCCAGGTCAGGGCGGTGGACGGGATCAGCTTCGAGGTCGCCCGGGGAGAGATGGTCGGCTACATCGGGCCCAACGGCGCCGGGAAGTCGACCACGATCAAGATGCTGACCGGCATCCTGACGCCGAGCGGCGGCCGGCTGCGGGTCGCGGGCATCGACCCGGCGCGGGAGCGGATGCGCCTCGCGCACCGGATCGGGGTGGTGTTCGGGCAGCGCACCACGCTGTGGTGGGACCTGCCGCTGAAGGACTCGTACGGGCTGATGCGGCGGCTGTACCGGGTGCCGCGGGCGCGGTTCGAGGAGAACCTGGAGCGCTGCGTGGAGCGCCTCGACCTGGCCGAGCTGCTGGACGTACCGGTACGGCAGTTGTCGCTCGGGCAGCGGATGCGCGGGGACATCGCGGCGGCGCTGCTGCACGATCCGGAGGTGCTGTACCTGGACGAGCCGACGATCGGGCTCGACGTGGTGAGCAAGGCGAAGGTACGGGGCTTCCTGCGTCAGCTGAACGAGGAGCTCGGGACGACGGTGCTGCTGACCACGCACGACCTGCAGGACATCGAGCAGCTGTGCGAGCGGGTGATGGTGGTCGACCACGGGCGGCTGATGTACGACGGGGCGCTGGGCGGGCTGCACGCGGCGGGGTCGGCGGGGGAGAGCGAGCGGACGCTGGTGGTGGACCTGGAGCGGGAGCTCGCGCCGATCAGCGTGGCGGGGGCGCGGGTGGTGAAGGTGGAGGGGCCGCGGCAGTGGCTGGCCTTCCCGGCGGGGGCGTCGGCGGCGCCGCTGGTGGCGGCGGTGGCGGCGGATTACCCGCTGGTGGACCTGTCGGTGCGGGAGCCGGACATCGAGGACGTGATCGCGCGGATGTACGCGGGGCGGGGCTGACGCGCGGCTCACGTCTCGCGTCTTTCGTCTCCTGGGTCCTGAATCAGGGGAAAGCCGGGGGTGATCCGGGGGCGATCTCAGGGGCGCAGTCATACAACTCCCCCCCGCACTCTGCATAGTCTGGTGGGTATGAGTGACGAGCGGCCGGAGAAGCCGTTGCCGGAGCTGAGGGCGTCGGACGCCGACCGGGACCGGGTGGTCGAGCGCCTGCGGGACGCCGTCGCCGAGGGCCGGCTCGACATGGAGGAATTCGAGGAGCGGCTGGAGGCGGCGTACAAGTCCCGTACGTACGCGGAACTGGAACCACTGACGCAGGACCTGCCGGCGCCCACCGGGCCGTCCTCCCATCCGGCGGCGGTCGCCGGGTCGGCGGCCGAGCCCTGGCGGGGCCGGATCGGCGGCGCGGGATCCTCGACGGCGGCCGTGGCCGTCATGTCGGGCTTCCAGCGCAAGGGCCGGTGGACGGTGCCGGCGCGGTTCGACGCGTTGGCGTTCTGGGGCGGCGGGGAGCTGGACCTGCGCGAGGCGGACTTCGCGCAGCGCGAGGTGGTGATCAACTGTGTCGCGATCATGGGCGGCATCGAGATCACGGTCCCGCCGGGGGTGGAGCTCGATGTCCGTGGCTTCGGTGTCATGGGCGCCTTCGACCAGCGGGACAACCCGGGCCCCTCCGAGCCGGGTGCTCCGCGGGTGGTCGTGACGGGCTTCGCCTTCTGGGGCGGCGTCGAAATCAAGATCAAGAAGCGCAAGCCCCCACTGACGGACGACCCCCTCCGCAAACAGCTCTAGGCCGTCTCTTTCGGATCTTGCCGGGCCCGCGTTGCCCGGCACCGCACCTCGCTGTGTTGTCGGTTCTCCCTAGTACGTCCAGTACGCGGGGAGCTCCTCCGCCTTGCGATGCACGGCACCGGACAACGCGGGCTCGGCCGACAAGATCCGAAAGAGACGGCCTAGGCCCCGGTCCGGCCGAGGCTCCACCCGGGCCGGCTGCCCGGGTGGAGCCTCGGCCGGCGTGGCTCCGGCCGACGGCCGCGATCGGCTCTGGGCAGCGGTTCGCCACCGCGAGCGGGCCACCGCCCCGGCGGTCCTGGACCGCCCGGTCCCTGGGCGGCGGTGCTCACTGCGGAGCCGGTGGTTCGGGCGCGCCCCGGCCTCGACGGCGGCACGCGCTGCACGGGCCGGGGCCCGGCGGGCAGGGGTGTCCGTGAGGCGGCGGGAGCTGCTCTCGGCGGCGGCGGGTCGCGGGCGAGCGGCAACCGGCGCCCCGACCGGGGTCGTGCGGGAGCGGCCCGGGCTCGGGCCGGCGGCACGCCGCAGTGAGCCGGTCGATCGTCCGGAACGGGGTGTCCGGCAAGGCTGCCCGCTCCGGACCGGCGGGTATGACGGGGAAGGCGGGGGCCACCCCGGACCGGCACCCCTCGCGGGAGCGGACTGGCGTGGCGGGAACTCCTCGCCCCTCCCGGGAGTCGGATGCTATGCAGACAAAACCGGCGCCCCCGGGGGAAGGCAGGAGCACGTGGAGAACCGCAGCACCACCGGAGGTCCCGGCACCGCAGGAGGTGCCGGGACCGCACCGCCACCGGCACCACCCGCACCGCCCCCACCGCCGCCACCCTCCCGCGGCGGGTTCGTCTTCAGCGCCGCCGACGAGGAGCGCCGCCGCGGGGTCCGCCGGATGAAGGTCACCGCGACCGGTCTGCTGATCCTGGTCGCGCTGGTCTACGTACTGGCCAAGTACGCCCAGCACGCCTGGGGCGCGGGCGGCTGGGCCGGGTACGTCGCCGCCGCGGCCGAGGCCGGCATGGTCGGCGCGCTCGCGGACTGGTTCGCCGTGACCGCCCTCTTCCGGCGCCCGCTCGGCCTGCCCATCCCGCACACCGCGATCATCCCCACCAAGAAGGACCAGCTCGGGGTCTCCCTGGGCGAGTTCGTCGGGGAGAACTTCCTCTCCGCGGACGTGGTCCGGGCCCGCCTCCACTCCCTCGGCATCGGCGGGCGCCTCGGGTCCTGGCTGGCCGAGCCCGAACACGCCGACCGGGTCACCGCCGAGCTCGCCGCGGCGCTCCGCGGCGCCCTGACCGTCCTGCGCGATTCCGACGTGCAGGCCGTCGTCGGCGAGGCGATCACCCGGCGCGCCGAGACCGCCGAGATCGCGCCCGGCATCGGCAAGACCCTGGAGCGGGTCGTCGAGGACGGCGGCCACCGCCGCGCCGTCGACCTCATCTGTGCCAAGGCCCACGACTGGCTGATCACGCACGGGGCCTCCATCACGGACGCGGTCCAGGGGGGAGCGCCCGGCTGGACCCCGCGGTTCGTGGACCGCAAGGTGGGCGAGCGCGTCTACAAGGAGCTGCTCCGCTTCGTCACGGAGATGCGGGACATGCCCGAACACCCGGCGCGCGGGGCGGTGGACCGTTTCCTCACCGACTTCGCCGCCGATCTCCAGTCGGACAGGGAGACCCGGGCGAAGGTGGAGCGGCTCAAGTCCGAGATCCTGGCGCGCGACGAGGTCCAGGACGTCATCGCCTCCGCGTGGTCGGCGATCCGCTCGATGATCATCTCGGCGGCGGAGGACGAGCAGAGCGAGCTGCGCCTGCGCGTCCGCGCCTCGTTGATGTCCCTCGGTGCGCGCCTGGCCACCGACGGCCGCCTCCAGGCGAAGGTGGAGGGCTGGATCGAGGGCGCGGTCGTCTATGTCGTCACCCACTACCGGACCGAGATCACCTCGCTGATCACGGACACGGTCGCGGGCTGGGACGCCGAGCACACCTCCCGCAAGATCGAGGCCCACATCGGCCGCGACCTGCAGTTCATCCGTATCAACGGCACGGTGGTCGGCGCCTTGGCGGGCCTGCTGATCTACACGGTGTCCCGCGCCTTCGGCGCATAGGCCGCCGGGAGGGGCAGCTCCAGCTGCGCGTGGCCGCGGGCGGTGACGTCCGGGGGCGCGGCGCGGGCGGCGCCTAGGGCGAGGAGGGCGCGCAGGGCGGCGATCACGTCGGCCGGTCTGTCGCGGAGGATCCCCGGCGTCGTACTGGCCACCAGGACGCCCCGGGACTCCAGGCGCAGTCGCCGGTGCAGGGTGGCCTGCCAGGCGTCGCGCGTGTAGTGGTACTCCGCGGAGTCGATCTCCAGTGCCACGCCCTCGTCGGGCCAGTACGCGTCGGGGCTGGCGAGGAACGCCCCGTCCGGGCCGTGGAGGCGGGCGTTCCAGAGCGGGGCCGGGAGGTCGGTGGCCGCCAGGGTGTCGCGGGCCCGGCCCTCGGCGATCGAACGGACCCCGGCGACGAGTTCCGCGGCGGCCACCCGGACGGCGGGGCGCCCGCGGACCCGGCCCGCGCGCAGTTCGGCATGCAGGTCGTGCGGGTGGCACCAGCCGCCCTGGACGACGTTGGCCAGTACGGAGCGCACCAGATCGGCATCGTCGGTGCGGGCCGCGAAGTCCGCGGCGGCCCGGATCGGGCGGGTGCCGGGGACTCCGGAGATGTGGATGGTGGCGGGCCAGCGCGAGGTCGCGGCGGGGCGGACCCGGCCTGCGGCGGCCGGCGAGCGCGGGGCGCGGACGAGGACGTCCAGCGGCTCGGGCGGGGCGTCGCGGATGCCCAGGAGCGCAAGGGCGGCGCCGCCCGTGAGCGCGGCGGTGGATCCGGAGAGGGGATCGGCCGCGGGGTGGGCGGCGTACAGGACGGCGGACAGCGCCCGCTGCCTGGTGTCCGGCGGGCCGGTCTGCAGGAGGTACACCCGTGGCAGGAGACGCTGCCAGGGTCCTCCGCGGCGGCTTCGGCCGCTGATGGTGCCGGCCGGGATGCCGGCCTGCTTGAGCTGGTGGTAGGTGGCCATGTTCAGCTGGCGCTGGGCGATGCGGGCGACGGAATCCTTGCAGGCGATCATGCCCGGGGTATGCCCGGGTGGGGCGCGGGCGATGCTCAGGCCGAGGGGTGGTTCGGGGCGAGGAAGACGACGACGCCGTTCTGAGTGTCGGGCAGCGGGGTGACCTCGTGCCAACCGAGGCGGCGGTAGGTGGCGACGGTGTCGGTGGCCACCCGGGCGGTCAGCAGCCAGGCCCGGTCGTCCGGGGCGTCGGCGGTGATCTCGGCGAGGAGGGCGCGCCCGGTGCCGGTCCCGCGCGCGTGCGGGCGTACGGCGAGCTCGTCGATCTCCAGGGCGCCGATGAGGAGTTCCCGTACGCGCTGCCTGCCGAGCTGTGCGGTGACCTGCCCGTATGCGCGGTCCCGGGGGAAGGTCCTGGGGGTCAGCCAGCCGGTGGCGAAGCCGTCGATGCCGGTGGCCGACTGTGCGAAGGCGGTACGGAATCCGGTGCGGCGGCTGTCCGCCTGGAGGCGGAGGGCGAACTGGCGAATGGTTTCTTCGCCCTCGTTCCACGGTGGAGCGGAGAAGACCTCGCTGTAGGCGTCGGCCAGTTCGTCCGACAGGTCCAGCACGGCCGGTCCATAGCAGATCACGTTTGCAGCTCCTTGGGCCGGCTTGGGCGGCTTCGGTCGTATCGCCCGTGTAGGAGAGTGAATCTACGCCGGGGAGGTTCCACGGAGGGCACGCGGGCGGATCCGGAGGGTGTGCGACAAATCCGACTTCCGTGTGCCGGGCCGGGCCGCCCGTATCGCCGGGCCCGGGCCCGGCGTTGAACCGGTGTGCGCACCTCTCTCCTGAACCGAGCCCTGGTCGGCCTCACCGCGTGCGCGGTGGCGTTCTTCATCATCCTGGGGGTCATGGCGGTACTGCCCCGCGCCGTCCAGGACACCGTCCCGCCCGGCATCCTCGGCGGGGCCGTCGTGGTGCTGGGCGTGGCGGCCGCGCGCCGCTTCATGCGCCGCGCGCGTTAGCCTCGTACCGTCACTTTTCGAACGACCGGAGGCCTCACAATGGCGCAGATCCCCACCTCGGCAATAGCGGCGGCCGGCCTGGTCGGCGGCTACGCCACGGCACGCTGGACCGGCAGGCGACCGCTCGGCGGGGTGATCCTCGCAGCCGCCGGAACCCTGGCGGCCCGCGAATGGCACCGCCGCACGACCCCGACGACGACGGCCCTCCTGGGCGCGGCCTACGTGGCGGCGTTCGCGGGATCGCACCCCCTGGCCAAGAAGATCGGCCCCTGGCCGGCGGTCTTCACGGCAGCGGCGGCGATGGCGACGGCCTCCTACGCGGCGGCGGACCGGGCCTAGTCTGGCTGCTTCGCCGGGCCGTGGCGGCCGGTCGATGCGCAGGCCGGGCATGCTGAACCCGCCCGGCCATCAGTGCCTTGCAGCGCCTCGACTATTGCCCCGACCCGCCAGTGATCTTTTGGCATGATGCGTGCATGACTACGCCTTCAAGATCCGTTGCGTTTGGTACCCCTGACGGTGTGACCGAGGGGGACTGGTTCGCGGGTCATGCGGCACTCCACGCCAAGGGTCTGCATCGCTTCAGTGGCCGCGGAATCTCGGGGACCGAGAAGACTGGGGCCGACTCCATCGTGCTCTCCGGCGGGTACGTGGACGATCGCGACGAAGGCGACGTGATCATTTACACGGGCGAGGGCGGACGGGACCGGGATTCGGGACAGATGGTCGCCGACCAGACCCTCGGGGAGCGGGGCAATGCCGCCCTGGTCGTTTCGCAGGCCATGGGGCATCCCGTACGCGTGATCGAGGGCCTAGGGGTTACCCAGGGCAAGCGCCGGAGGGCGACCAAGGGGTACGTCTACCGGGGGCTGTTCCAGGCAGCGGAACACTGGATGACGGTCGGGCAAGAAGGCTTCCGCATCTGCCAATTCAAACTGGTCAAGATCGAATCGGGTGATGCGCCGACCCCTCAGCCGGTGGACCCGCTGGCCGGCGCCGAGACGGCATTCGAGGAGCAAGCCCGCCGCTACATCTCCCAGGACCGCTTGGTGCGCGACTCCAAGGTCGTGAGTGCGGTGAAGAAGATGTACGACAACACCTGCCAGATCTGTCGCACGCGGCTGATCGTCTCGGTAGGGGGTCAGGCCTACAGCGAGGGGGCGCACATACAGGCCGTCGGTAAGCCGCACATGGGCGACGACAGGCTTGAGAACGTCCTGTGCTTGTGCCCCACCTGTCATGTGCTGTTCGACCGAGGGGCACTGCAGCTTACGGACGAGCTCCATGTGATCGACGGACTCACCGGTCGTTTTCGCGCGGAGCTTGCGCAGGTCAAGGGCCACAACATCGGCATTGAGTTTGCGCGCAAGCACCGCGAACGGTGGGCGAACCGGCTCCCCTAAGGGGTAGGGACGCCCTAACCTCCGTGGCACTCCGCGTACGGCTTGCCCGAGGTGCACCAGCAGGGGGCCGTCGGGGTGGGGGGCCAAGGGGTGGCCTTGCCGCGGGCGGCCAGGGTTGTTGCGTATTCGGCCAGGAGGGACGGGGAGGCCGGGGAGGTTTTCTCCGACGCCGCGAAGGCCTCGTAGGACGGGACGCTCGCGGTGACGATGCCGAGGTTCGTGGTGCCCGAGGCGGCCAGGGCGCGGAGGGAGGACTCGATGTCCCTCAGGTGGGCCTCGTGCGAGGGGTACTCCGAGGCGAGGGTCGGGTATGACGTGAGGAGTTCCGCCAGCTCGCGCGCGGGCCAGTGGAGGATCGCCACCGGGAAGGGGCGGGAGAGCGCCGCGCGGCGGTCGCCCAGTTCGGCCCGCAGGCGGGCGATCTCGGCGCGCAGCTCGGCGGGGTCGTCGGAGCCCAGGGCCCAGATGCGCTTCGGGTCGTGCAGCTCGTCCAGGGGGATCGGGCCGATGTGCCGGGTGTCCGCGACCATGTCCCAGTCGTCGTGCGGGCGCCCGAGGAGGCGGCGTACGCGGTGGCGGCCCGTCAGCAGGGCGGTGGTGGCCGGCGTCAGCGGGTCGTCCTCCGCGACCAGGAGGGCGGCCGCCTCGGTGAAGCAGTCGTGCGAGGCCTCCAACTCGTCGTGGGCCTCCAGGGCTTCCGCGATGACCTCCCACGGCGCCGGGTCCTTGGGCGAGGCGGCACGGATGCCCGAGATGAGTGCGCGGGCCTCCGCCTCGTGACCGTACTCCCAGAGGTTCGCCGCCTGCAGGGCCTTGATCAGGTGGGGGTCGGACGGGGAGGAGGAGAGGAGTTGGTCGTACAGGGCACTCGCCCGGTCGCGTGCGTCCCCCAGTTCCAGGTGGGCCGCGGCCTGGAGGAGCAAGGGCTCCTGGTCCTCGGGGTAGCGGGTCGCCGTGCGGATGAGGCGCTCGGCTTCGGCGATGTGCTCGGCAGGCGTGTCGGGGCGCATGGTTCACACCGTACTGCCGCTGGTCAGTTGACGGGGGAGGACTTAAGGTGCCGCCCGTGCGAGATCGCGTACCTGTGGTGGTGCAGGGGAGCGGCCGGCGTGGGCGCCGGGCCGGTCTCGCGGGGGTGCTGTGGGCGGGCGCCGAGCTGATCGTCACCGTGGGCGTGGTGGTCCTGTTGCTGGTGGTGCACCAGGTGTGGTGGACCAATCGGCAGGCCGTGGCCGCCGCGCAGGAGCAGGTACGGGCGCTGGAACGGGCCTGGGGCGACGGTGACGGTGACGGCGACGGAGCCGATGGCGAGGCCGGCGGTGCGGACGGCGGCGGTGCGGAGCCCGTCGCCGGGATTCCGTCGGAGCCTGCGGACGGGGCCGGGTACGAGGGCGACGGGGTTCCGGCGGCCGGGCGCGGGCCGGGCCCCGCCGCGACCCGGCCCGCCAGGGCCCCGGACCGGGAGCCGGCGTACGCCGTTCTGCGCGTCCCGCGCCTCGGCCTCGTCGTCCCCGTCGCGCAGGGGGTCGACAAGCGGTCCGTCCTGGACAAGGGGTACGCCGGGCAGTACCCGGGGACCGCCGGGCCCGGGGCGCAGGGGAACTTCGCGCTGGCCGGGCACCGCAACACGCACGGCGAGCCGTTCCGGTACATCAACCGGCTGCGGGCGGGCGACGAGCTGATCGTCGAGATGCGGGGGCGCCGGTACACGTACATGGTCGGGAAGACCTTGAGCCAGACGACCGAGCGGGACACCGGGGTGATCGCGCCCGTGCCGCGGAGCGTGGTCAAGCCGGACCAGGGGTACAGCGAGCCCGGCGCGTACATCACGCTCACCACCTGCACGCCCGAGTACAGCTCGAAGTACCGGCTCGTGGTCTGGGGGACCCTCAAGTCCTCCTGACCCGGGCGCTTTGTCGGTGGGCCCGGTTAATATCGGTCTCGTACGGGAGTTCGTGCGCGGGAGTGGAGAGGGGGTGGTCTGCATGGCTCGGCAACAGCGACGGGGTGTGCTGCCCTCGCTGTCCTCGTCCTTCTCGCCGCCGTTCCCCCTGTCCTTCTCCCTGTTCGTCCGGACGCTGCTCTCGCTCGTACTGCTCGGGGGGCTCCTCGGGCTGTTCGCCGGAGAGGGCGGGCTGGGCGCCGTGGTGGTCGCCCTCGCGGCCACCGTCGCCGTGGGTACCCAGGCACTCGCAGCCGCCGCGCGGCTCGTGCGCCCCGTGCCGCCGCACCGAATACGCACCGCGATCCGTGATCGCGAGCAGCGCACGGCGTTCCTGCCGCAGCGTGATCCCGATGCCTCGGGCCGGTCGCGGCCCAGGGCGCCCGGCCGTCTCGTCCCGACGGCCGCGTAGGGGCGCGCAGTACCTCTCGCCTTCTGCTGACTGATCACTGTTGTCGCCCCTCGTGGGTCGTCACGCCGAAATGCATCTCTTTCGACGTTCGACGAGACCCTTCGGAGGGCCCACGTGTCCGTTTTCACCCACCTTGTTGCTGCGCTTGGCCGGCTCCTGGAGCCGGTGCTGGCGCAATCCGCGACCGCTGCCGCGATCGTGCTGTTCACCGTGCTCGTACGGCTCGCCCTGCACCCGCTGAGCCGGGCGGCTTTCCGGGGGGCGACTCCGGTGGCGGGGTGCCTGCCGCTGCTGCTGCAGCTGCCGGTGTTCTTCGTGATGTACCACGCGTTCTCCTCCGCCGAGGTGGGCGGGAAGGCCAATGAGCTGCTCGGGCACCGGCTCTTCGCCGCGCCGCTGGGGGCCCGGTGGACCGGGGCGCTGGGCGAGGGCGGCGTGTTCGGGCCGCAGGGGCTGGTGTTCCTCGGCCTCTTCGGGGCGATCGCGGTGGTGGCCGCGTGGAGCGCGGTGCGGGGACGTCGGGCGGCCGCCGCTGCTGCCGCCGCCGCTGCCGCCGCCCCGAAGAAGGGCCGGGCCCCCGCCGCCGGCCGCGCCGGGGCGATGGCCGAGGTGAGCGCCGAGCAGCAGGAGGTCATGCGCAAGCTGGGCGGCGTACTGCCCCTGCTGTCGTTCGGGACGCTGATCACGGCTGCCGTGGTGCCGCTGGCCGCAGGGCTCTACCTGCTGACCACCACCGCCTGGACGGTGGCCGAGCGGGTCTGGCTCCAGTACCGCAAGGAGCGGGCGGAGCGGGCCGGGCAGGCCGAGCAGCCGGCGGGGGCGGGGGCGCGTGGAGGCGGGCGTTCCAGTCTGTGAACAGGGTCTTGCGGATTGGGTGGACATCTTGGAGGATCGACCAAATCCTCCGATGGCCGCAACCCATCGGCCGGCCCTGGGCACGCCCATGGGCCGACCACCCACGACCACGGGAGAATGCCCATGAAGCTGCTGCGTGTCGGACCCGTAGGGTCGGAACGTCCCGCACTGCTCGACCGGGACGGGACCCTGCGTGACCTGTCCGGCCTGATCACGGATGTGGACGGCGGCCTGCTCGCCGACGACTCCGTGCTGACCCGGGTACGGGACGCGGCCGAGTCCGGTGAGCTGCCGGTCCTGGGCGCCGAAGGCCTGCGCATCGGTGCGCCGGTCGGCCGCATCGGCAAGGTCGTGGGCATCGGCCTGAACTACTTCGGGCACGCGGCCGAGATCGGCGCGGAGCCGCCGGCCGAGCCGATCCTGTTCCTCAAGGCGCCGGACACCGTGGGCGGCCCCGACGACACCGTGCTGATCCCGCGCGGCAGCGTGAAGACCGACTGGGAGGCCGAGCTCGGCGTCGTCATCGGCAGCACCGCCCGCTACCTGGACTCCGCCGAGCAGGGGCTCGCCCACGTCGGCGGCTACGTGCTGGTCAACGACGTCTCCGAGCGCGAGTTCCAGATCGAGCGCGGCGGCACCTGGGACAAGGGCAAGAACTGCGAGACCTTCACCCCGCTCGGCCCCTGGCTGGTCACCGCGGACGAGATCCCGGACCCGCAGGTCCTGGACGTGAAGCTGTGGGTCAACGGCGAGCTCAAGCAGGACGGCAACACCTCGGACCAGATCTTCCCGGTCGGTGAGGTCGTCAGGTACCTGAGCCACTTCATGACCCTGTACCCGGGCGATGTCATCGTCACCGGTACGCCGGGCGGCGTGGCCATGGGCCAGCCGGAGCCGAAGCCCTACCTGCGGGCCGGTGACGTCGTGGAGGTCGAGATCGAGGGTCTCGGCCGCCAGCGCCAGGAGTTCAAGGGCGCGTAGCCGGCACCCGTACGGGCGTGGACAGGGGCGGGGCTGCCACCGGCGGCCCCGCCCCTTCCGTGTGCGTGCGCGGGGTGCTCAGCCCCCGGCCGGCATGCGGCGACGCCGGAGCAGGCACAGGTACGCCGGTCCGCCGAGCAGGTGCGGCGGTCCGCCGAGGCGGGCCACCGCCCGTACCGCGGATTTCACTCGGAGTCGGACGCCGTGGCGGGAATCTCCACCACCACGCCCTCCTGGGACGACCGGCGGGCCGCCTCCAGTACGTCGAGGCAGTGCGCGGCCTCGAGCGCCGTCACGGGCGCCGGCCCGCCCGTGCGCAGCGCGGCCTCCACCGCCGCGTAGTACGCGGGGTAGTCGCCCGGCTCCGTCGGCACCGGGATCCCGCCGCCGGTCAGCGGGGACTCCCCGGAGCCCAGCCGCCCCCACAGGTGCGGGGGTTCCTCGCCCCAGGGCATGACGCCGTCCGGCCGCAGCCCGTCCCGAAGGGCGCCCTCCTGCGGGTCGAGGCCGTACTTCACGTACCCGGCGCGGGAGCCCAGGACGCGCATCCGCGGTCCCAGCTGGGCGGTGGTCGCACTGACGTAGAGGTGGGAGCGGATCCCGTTCGCGTGGGTGAGGGCGATGAAGGTGTCGTCGTCGGTCTCGGCGTCGGGGCGGCGCACATCGGTCTCCGCGTAGACCCGTACTGCCGGGCCGAACAGCACGAGCGCCTGGTCCACGACGTGGCTGCCGAGGTCGTACAGCAGGCCGCCGATCTCCTCGGGGGCGCCCGACTCGCGCCAGCCGCCCTTCAGGTGCGGGCGCCAGCGCTCGAAGCGGGACTCGAAGCGCTGGACCTCGCCGAGTTCGCCGTCGGCGAGGAGGCGGCGCAGGGTGAGGAAGTCGTTGTCCCAGCGGCGGTTCTGGAAGACGGAGAGGAAGGTTGCGCTGCGCTCCGCGAGGTCGGCGAGCGCGCGGGCCTCGGCGGCCGTGGCGGCGAGCGGCTTGTCCACGACCACCGGGATGCCGGCTTCGAGCGCGGTGGTGGCGAGCGGGACGTGTGTCCGGTTGGGGGAGGCGATCACGACCAGATCGAGGTCCCTGTCCCACAGTTCGGCGGCGGTGGGGACGACGTGCACACCGGGGAACTCCGCGCGGACCTGGGCCTGGCGGTCCGGGTCGGAGGTGACGACGGTGTCGAGGGCGAGCCCGTCCGTGGCGGCCACGAGGGGGGCGTGGAAGACGGAACCGGCGAGTCCGTAGCCGATGAGGCCGACGCGCAGGGGGGCGGGAGCGGGGGAGGCGGGGGAGCCGGGGGAGGCGGGGGCGGAGGTGCTCATGGAGACCACTTTGGCAACAGTGTTGTCAAAGTGCAAGGAAGGTGGACAATGGGCTTGTGAACAGCAGGAGTGGGGACGGGCGCGGCGGGGTGAACCTGCCGGCGCTGCGCGGGCACAACGAGGCGCTGATGCTGGATCTGCTGCGCGGCGCGGGCCCGGCAGGTCTGGGCCGCGCCGAACTCGCGGCCCGTGCGGGGCTCACCCCGCAGGCCGTCAGCAAGATCACGGCCCGGCTCGCCGCGGACGGGCTGATCGCCGAGGCCGGCCGCGCCGCGTCCACCGGCGGCAAGCCACGCACCTTGCTGCGTCTGATTCCGGAGGCGCGTCACGCGGTCGGCGTGCACATGGACCGCGACGAGCTCCGGGCGGTACGGGTGGACCTGGCGGGGCGTGTCGTCGCCGAGAGCCGGGGCCCGCTGGACTTCGGGGCCGGGCCGGAGGCGGCGGTGGAGGCGGTCGTACGGGCGGTCGCGAGGGTCAAGGACCCGACCGGGCTGCCGCTCCTGGGCGTCGGAGTGGCCGCGCCCGGGCCGCTCGATTACCGGGCCGGGGCGATGGGGCGGGTCACGGGATACCCGAGCTGGAAGAGCTTCCCGCTGCGGGGAGTGCTGGAGGGCAGGCTGGGCCTGCCGGTGCTGCTGGACAAGGACACGAACGCCGGTGCGGTGGCGGCCGCGGGGGCGTGGCTCCGGGCGGCTTGGCCGGATGCGGATGCGGATGCGGATGCGGATGCCGGTGCGGGTGTGGGTGCGGGTGCTTTTGTCGCTGCGGATGTCGGGGGTGGCGTGGGCGTCGGCTTGAGTGCCGGGGCTGGCGTGGGTGCCGGGCCGGGTGTGGACGCCTATGCCGGCGACGGGCCCCACACCTGTGTGTACCTGCACGTCGGGACCGGGCTCGGTGCGGGGCTGTGGCTGCGCGGCGGCGTCTACCGGGGTGCCCGCTCGGCGGCCGGGGAGTTCGGCCACCAGGTGCTGCTGCTGGACGGCCCGCCGTGCCGGTGCGGGGCGCGCGGCTGCGTGGAGGTGCTGTGCCTGGGGGCGGTGGCCCGAGGCGAGCTTTCCGAGGCGGCGCGGATCCTGGGCGAGGCCGCGGCCAATCTGGTCGCGCTGCTGGATGTGGACCGTGTGCTGCTCGGCGGGCGCGTGGTGGCGGCGGCGCCGGACGTGTTCGTGGCCGAGGTCGGAGCCGTTCTCGCGGCCCGGGCGCTGGATCCGGCACGGCCGGTGGTTGCGCTGGCGGGGGCGGGTGTGGCGGAAGGGGCGGCGGAGATGGCGCTGGCGCCGTTGTTCGGGCGGGCGGGGTGACGTGTGCCGGTGGCCCGGTGGCCCGGTGGCCCGGGTGCGGCGCCGTTGCCGGGGGCGCTGCCCCCGGACCCCCGCGCCTCAAACGCCGGCGAGGCTGAAAGAGCGCCTCAAGCGCCGGCGGGGCTGAAAGAGCGCCTCAAACGCCGGCGGGGCTGGAGGGCGCCTGAAGCGTCGGCGGGGTTGGGCCGCGGGGCTGGAGTGGGTGGCTTGACCGATGTGGCAATCGGGCGTAAACCAGAACAACTCAGGCGTGGCTCCCCGCGGGGGTTCGCGCAGGGGTGGCAGGGTGCGGGCAGGGCCGGGGGGATTGTCACCTGGTCCGATCATTGTCCCGTCCGGCGAGCAGCGAAGGTCTTCCATGCGACTGCGCAAAGCCCTTGCCCTCACCGCCGTCCTCTCCGCGGCCCTGGTCACCGCCACCGTGCCCGCCACCGCCGTCGCGGACATCGGTGCGGGCGGCGGCCGGCCCGCGCCCGCGCTGCCCTCCCGTACCCAGGCCGTCTGCGGCGACGGGAAGAGCCCCGCCTTCCCCATCGGGGCGCGCATCCGCGGCGGTCCGGCCGTGTACCGCACCGGCGCCGGGGCGCAGACCTGGTACCTGGACCTGACCAACACCACGAACTCCGAGTGCACCGACATCCACCCGATCGTCGTCTTCACCGACAAGGCCCGCACCCTGCGCCCCGCCCACCTGCGCATGGAGTTCGACGCCCCGGGCGGCACCTTCCCTGTCAGCCTGGAGCGCAGCGACCGCGACGAGATCATCGCCGTCTTCGACGGCGGCGACGCCTTCCCCGGTTTCGCCGTCGGCCCCGGCGGGTCCCTGACCGTCAAGGTGGGCCTCTCCTTCGCCCCCGACGCCCCCGTCGGTGAGGTCGTCGCCGACGCCGCCCTCGTCCAGCGCAAGGGCGACGACGGCGACTGGATCGGCGAGGCGGGCGGCTACCAGTTCTCCGTCGAGGGCCCGGCGGATCCCGTCGCGGCGGGCGCCCTCGCCCGGACCGGCCAGCGCGAGTGGGCGTACGGAGCCGGGGCCGTGGCCGCGCTCGCCACCGGCGGCGGACTCCTGCTGGGGGCCCGCCGGCTGCGCCGCTGCGCACGCTGAACGCTCCGGCCCGATCGGCAGGGCACCCCCCGGCCCCGTGGCCCCGGGGCGTCGGCAGCCCCGCATAGAGTCCCACCGTGGAAGAACAGACCCAGCGCCACCGCCCCGGTTCACCCGTGCGTTCCGGCATCCCCGAGCACGGCCGCATCCCCAAGTACTACGCCGTCAAGGCCCGGATCGCCGAGCTCCTCGACGAGCTCGGCGAGGGCGGCGCGCTGCCCACCGAGCGCGATCTCGCCGAGCGGTACGAGGTGTCCCGCGAGACCGTCCGCCAGGCCCTGCGAGAGCTGCTGCTGGAGGGCCGGCTGCGTCGTTCCGGCCGTGGGACCGTCGCCGCGGGGCCGAAGCTGGAGCAGCCGCTCTCCCTCGCCAGTTACACGGAGGGTGTGCGCCGCCAGGGCCGCCGTCCGGGCCGTCACCTCATCGGGCTGGAGCAGTTCCCCTGCCCGCCCGACGTCGCTCCCGGCATCGGGGCCGAACCGGGGGAGCCCGTATGGCACCTGGAGCGGGTCCTGCTGGCCGACGACGAGCGCGTGGGCCTCGAGAGCACGTACATCCGGGTGGCCCGGGCCCCTCGCCTGGACAGCGATTTCCCGCCCGACTCCTCCTTCTACGGATACCTCCGCGACCGTCTCGGCATCTCCTTCGGCGAGGCCGACGAGAAGCTGGAGACGGTCCTGGCGACCCCCCGCGAAGCCCTGCTGATCGGCACCCCGCCGGCGCTCCCCATGCTGCTCATCCACCGCTTCTCGCGGGACCAGGACGGCCGGCCGCTGGAACGGGTGCGTTCGCTCTACCGCGGCGACCGGTTCAGCTTCACGACCCGTCTGCGTGCCGAATAGCGCCGCACCGCAGTGCGGCGCGCCGCGCCGCGCCCACGGCGTCGAGCGGCGCAGCGATGTCCTGCCGTACCGGCCCATAAGGGGCGCGCTTGCATCACGAAACAGTAACGGGTCTAGTCCAAGTGTCGAGGCGTGTTCACCGTCGCGTTGCCGTACGGCCCTTCCCGGGTCACCGGACGAACCCACCGTTGTCGCCGTGAGAGTCATAGTCGTCGGAGGCGGCGTGGTCGGCACCATGCACGCCTGGCAAGCAGTGGAACGCGGCCACGAGGTCGTCCAGATCGAGCGAGAAGCGGAGGCCCGCGGCGCGTCACTGCGTAATTTCGGCCAGATCTGGGTCAGCGGACGGGCCGGGGGAGAGGAACTCGACACCGCCCTGCGGGCCCGCGAACTCTGGGAGCGCATCGGCGCGGAGGTGCCCGGCCTGGGCTTCCGCCCGAACGGTTCCCTCACTCCCGTCCGCACCCCGCGCGAACTCGCGGTCGCCGAGGCGGCCCTGGCCCGCCCGGACGCCGCCGCCCGGGGCTACCGGCTGGTCACCGCGGCCGAGGCGCGCGGGATCAACCCGGCCCTGCGCGGCGCGTTCGAGGCCGCGCTGTGGTGCGAACGGGACGCGGCCGTCGAGCCGCGCACCGCACAGCTCCACCTGCGCGAAGCTCTGCGCACGCGCGCCGCCGGCCGCTACACCTTCCTCACCGGTCGCGAGGTCCGCGAGGTGGTCGGCCCCGCGGCCGTCCGCGACGACCACGGCGACGTCCACCGCGGCGACGCGGTCGTCCTCGCCACCGGCGCCTGGCTGTCCGGGCTGGTCCGCGAACTGGTCCCCGACCTGCCCGTGCGCCGCGTCCGCCTCCAGATGATGCAGACCGACCCGCTCGGCGAACGCCTCACCACCTCGGTCGCGGACGCCGACAGCTTCCGCTACTACCCGGCCTACAAGTCCCCCGCCCTCGACGCCCTCAACGCCGGGCAGGAGCAGGCGCCGGTCGCCGCCGAGCACAGCATGCAGCTGCTGATGGTCCAGCGCCGGGACGGCGGACTGACCATCGGCGACACCCACGAGTACGAGCACCCCTTCGCCTTCGACACCCTCGAAGACCCCTACGAGCACGTCGCCGCCGTGGCCGAGTCCTTCCTGGGCCGCCCGCTGCCGAGGATCCGCCACCGCTGGGCGGGCGTGTACGCCCAGTGCACCGACACCACCCGCGTCGTCGACCGCCGGCAAGTGGCGAACGGCGTCTGGCTGGTGACCGGACCCGGCGGTCGCGGCATGACCTGCTCGCCCGCCATAGCCGAGACCACCGCGAACGAACTGGGCTGGTAAGTCAGATGAACGACCTGAACACCGCGCACAAGCTGATCGTCCTCGACATGGCCGGCACCACCGTCTCCGACGGTGGCCTCGTCGAGCGCGCCTTCGGGCGGGCCGCCGAGCGCCTCGGAGTCGAACCCGGCACCCCCGACCACGCCGCGAAGCTCCAGTACGTCCTCGACACCATGGGCGAGTCCAAGATCTCCGTCTTCCGCCACCTCTTCGGTACGGAGGAACTCGCCCGGCGCGCCAACTCCGCCTTCGAGGAGGCCTACGGGGAACTCGTCGACAGCGGTCTCGTCACCCCGCTCCCCGGCGCCCGAGCCGCGATCGAGCAGCTCCGCGCCGACGGCCGCACCGTCGCCCTGACCACCGGGTTCGCCCGGGTCACCCAGGACGCCATCCTCGACGCCCTCGGCTGGCAGGACCTCGCCGACCTCACCCTCTGCCCCGCCGACGCGGGCGGCCGCGGCCGCCCCTACCCGGACATGGTGCTGACCGCGTTCCTGCGCACCGGCGCCGTGGCCGACGTGAGCGACGTCGTGGTCGCGGGCGACACCGCCTACGACATGCTCAGCGGCCGCCGCGCCGGCGCCGGGATCGTGGCGGGCGTCCTCACCGGCGCCCACGACCGCGCCGCGCTCGTGCAGCACGGCGCGACCCACGTCCTGGCCTCCGTCGCCGAACTCCCCTCCCTCCTCGTGGAGTCACCGTGAGCGGGATCCGCTTCGACGGGGTCAGCGTCGCCTACGGCGGCAACACCGTCCTGGACTCCCTGGACCTGACCGTCGAACCGGGCGAGGTGATGGCCCTGCTCGGCCCCTCCGGCTCGGGCAAGACCACGGCCCTGCGCGCCGTCGCCGGCTTCGTACGGCCCCTCGCCGGCCGGGTGCTGATCGGCGGCCGCGACGTCACCGCGCTCCCGCCGCACAAGCGCGGCATCGGCATGGTCGTCCAGCAGTACGCGCTCTTCCCGCACATGCGGGTCGAGGACAACGTCGCCTTCGGCCTCAAGGCCCAGAAGGCCGCAAGGGCCGAGATCCCGGGGCGCGTCGCCGAGGCCCTGGAGATGACCGGCATGGCCGCCTACGCGAAGCGCCACCCGCGCGAGCTCTCCGGCGGCCAGCAGCAGCGCGTGGCCATCGCCCGGGCCCTCGCGATCCGCCCCGGCGTGCTCCTGCTCGACGAGCCGCTCTCCGCGCTCGACGCGCAGCTGCGCTCCGGGATGCTCGCCGAACTGGCCCGGCTGCACCGCGAACTGCCCGACGTATCGATTCTGTACGTCACCCACGACCAGGTGGAGGCGCTCACCCTGGCCGACCGGATCGCCGTCATGGACCGGGCCCGGCTGCAGGACTGCGGGACCCCGCAGGAGCTGTACCGGGCCCCGCGCACCGAGTTCACCGCCTCGTTCGTCGGCAACGCGAACCTGCTGCCGGTGACGGTGGCCGAGCGCGGCGCGGTCTTCGAGGGCCGGACGCTGGCCCTCGACCGCGGGCGCGCGGCGCCGGGCTCGACGGCCACCCTGTGCGTACGGCCGCACCTGCTCGGCCTCGGGGCCGGCCCCAACGCGCTGAGCGGCACCCTCGCCGAGGTCCAGTGGCGCGGCTCGACGCACCGGCTGTACGTGGACATCGGCGGCCACCGGGTGAAGGCGGACCTCCCCGAGCTGCGGGAGACTCCGGCGCCGGGGGACCGGGTCACCCTGCACTTCGAGCCGCGGGACGCGGTGCTGCTGGGGGCGGGGGTGTCCCGTGCCTGACGCCTCGCGGCGGGCCGCGCCCCGTACGGCCGTCGGCCCGCTCCGGGCCGAACCCCCACGGGGCTCCGCCCCGGACCCCGCGCCTCAATCGCCGGCGGGGCTGGGAGGGCAGGGCTCCGCGCCTCACACGCCGGCGGGGCTGAAAGATCGGGACCCCGCGCCTCACACGCCGGCGGGGCTGGACCGGCTGCGCGTGCCGGGCAGTCTGTGGGCTCTGCCGCCCGTGGTCGTGCTTGCGCTGGTGTTCCTGTATCCCCTCGCGCTGGTCGTCCAGCAGTCCCTCACCCCCGAGAACGGCGGCGGCGCCTTCGACGCGTACGCCTCCGTCTTCGCCTCGCAGAGCTTCCGCGAGGCCCTCGGCACCACCGTATGGCTGGCCGTCGGAGCCACCGCCGGCTGTCTCGTCCTCGGCTTCGCGCTCGCGCTCGTCATCGCCTTCGTGCCCTTCCCCGGGGCCCGCGCCGTCGCCAGGTTCATCGACGTCTTCCTCTCCTTCCCCTCCTTCCTCATCACCCTCGCCCTCCTCTTCCTCTACGGGACCGTCGGCATGGCCAACGGCCTGGTCACCGGCCTCACCGGCGCCGCCGAGGGGCCCTTCCACTTCCTCACCACTCCCTGGGGCGTCCTGCTCGCGGAGATCACGTACTTCACGCCCTTCGTGATGCGCCCGCTGCTCGCCGCCTTCTCCCAGCTGGACACCGCCCAGCTGGAGGTCGCCGCCGGCCTCGGCGCCCGGCCCGCCCGGATCGTCCGGCAGGTGATCCTGCCCGAGGCCCTCCCCGCGCTCGCCGCCGGCGGCAGCCTCGTGCTGGTCATGTGCCTCAACGAGTTCGGGATCGTCCTGTTCACCGGCGCCAAGGACGTCACGACCCTCCCGATGCTCATCTACGGCAAGGCCATCCTCGAATCCGACTACCCGGCCGCCTGCGTGGTCGCCGTCGTCAACATCGCGATCTCCGTCGGACTCTTCGGTCTCTACCGGGTGGTGGGCAAGCGTGCTGGTGCGTAGCAAGAGCGGCCGCTGGGCCGCCTGGGGCCTCTTCGGCCTCCTCTTCCTTCCGCTGTTCGCCCTGCCCCTGCTCGTCGTGGTGGCCGCGTCCTTCTCCACACACTGGTCCGGGGCCCTCCCCTCCGGCCCGACCACCGCGAACTACGCCGCCGCCGTGCGCGGCGAATCCCTCCGGGCCCTCACCACCAGCCTGGTCACCGCCGTCGCCGCCAGCCTCCTCGCGCTCACCGTCGGCACCTGGGCCGCGCTGGCCGGCGCCGCGCTGCGCAAGCGGGGCAGGCGACTGCTGGACGCGCTGTTCATGCTGCCCGTCGCCGTGCCGTCCGTGGTCGTCGGCCTCGCCGTGCTCGTCGCCTTCAGCCGGCCGCCCGTCCTGCTCAACGGCACCGGCTCGATCGTCGTCCTGGCGCACACGGTCCTCGTCACGGCGTTCGCCCACCAGTCGGTCTCGGCGGCGATCGTACGACTCGACCCCGCGTACGAGCAGGCGGCGGCCTCCCTGGGCGCCCGTCCCGCGTACGTCCTGTGGCGGGTCAGGCTCCCCCTCCTACTGCCGTCCCTCACGGCCGCGGCCGGTCTCTGCTTCGCCCTGTCCATGGGCGAGCTGAGCGCCACGATGATGCTCTACCCGCCGGACTGGATGCCCCTGCCCGTCCGCATCTTCACCGCCACCGACCGCGGTTCGCTCTTCAGCGGCTCCGCCGTCGCCGTGGTCCTGATGGCCACCACCCTGCTGGTCCTGCTGGCCGTCTCCCGCGTTCGCACCAGGGCCTCCTACCGCTGAACCCCGTACGCCCACCCCACCCCCGCCGACTCCCTTTCCCCGTAAGGAAGTTCCATGACCGGCAAGAGATTCCTCCGCACCGCCCTCGTCCTCACCGGCAGCCTCGCCCTCGCCGCCCCCCTCACCGCCTGCGGAGGCTCGCCCTCCGCCGACTCCCGGGCCGGCGAGAAGGTCGTCACCGTCTACAGCGCCGACGGCCTCAAGAGCGAGAAGGGCGACGGCTGGTACGACAAGGTCTTCGCCGACTTCACCAGGAAGACCGGCATCGAGGTCAAGTACGTCGAGGGCGGCTCCGGCGAGATGGTGCAGCGCGCCGTCCGCGAGAGGACCAACACCCAGGCCGACGTACTGATCACCCTGCCGCCCTTCATCCAGCAGGCCGACGGCAAGGGCCTGCTCCAGTCCTACGTGCCGCAGGGCTCCGACAAGGTCAACGGCGCGGACAAGTCCCCCGACGGCAGGTGGACCTCGGTCGTCAAGAACTACTTCGGCTTCGTCTACAACAAGAAGGAGCTCGCCGAGGCGCCCAGGACCTGGGAGGAGCTGCTGGACGCCAAGTACAAGGGAAAGCTGCAGTACTCCACCCCGGGCGTCGCGGGCGACGGCACCGCCGTGCTCATCAAGTCGATGCACGACTTCGGCGGCAAGGAGCCGGCGATGGAGTACCTGAAGAAGCTCCAGGCCAACAACGTCGGCCCGTCCTCCTCCACCAGCAAGCTCGCGCCCAAGACCGACAAGGGCGAGCTGCTCGTGGCCAACGGCGACGTGCAGATGAACTTCGCGCAGTCCAGGTCCATGCCGAACCTCGGCATCTGGTTCCCGGCGAAGGAGGGCGGCAGGCCCACCAGCTTCGCCCTGCCGTACGCGGCCGGCCTCGTCGACAAGGCCCCCCACACCGAGAACGGCAGGAAGCTCCTCGACCACCTGCTCAGCGAGCAGGCCCAGCAGCTGGTCAGCGGGGTCGGGGGCGGCTTCCCGGCGCGCACCGACGTCAAGCCGACCGACGCCAACGCCGTCGAGCTCACCAGGATCATGACGGGTGTGGAGATCTTCGAGCCGGACTGGGCCGACATCGGCAAGAACCTCACCGGTTACGTCGATGCGTGGAAGTCGGCAACCGGAAGCTGACCGGTTACTTCCTGGCCACCCAGGAACGGCAGAGTGACGCTTGCATAACCGGTCTGGACCGAGGACCTCACCCTCGGCCCGGACCCGGCACCTGCGCAATGCCCCCGCTCCGTCCGCCGCTCACTTGCTCCCAGGAGGAGTACGTGTCCCCTGTTCTGCCCGGACGTCGTGCCGTCGCCGCGACCGCCGTCACCTCCGCCCTGATCGCCGCCACCGTGGCGGCCACCCCCGCAGGCGCCGCCGGCGCGGCGGCCAACACCGACAAGGTCCTCGTCATCGGCATCGACGGCGCGGTCCTGGACCGCGTCAAGGCCGCGAACGCGCCGAACCTGAACGGCCTGATGGCCCAGGGACTGACCGCCCGCAGCACCCTCTACGCGAGCCCCATGGCCGCCACTTCCTCCGGCCCCGGCTGGTCCACCATCGCCACCGGCGTCTGGCCCGACAAGCACGGCGTGAAGGACAACTCCTTCACCGGCAAGAACTACACCGCCCACCCGGACTTCCTGACCCGCATCGAGAACGCCCGGCCGGAGCTCAACACGTACGCGGCCGCCGACTGGGAGCCCATCACCTCCACCGACCAGAACGGCCCGATCTTCTCCCCGAAGGTGGACAAACGACTCTCCCTCAAGGGGGACCGCGACGGCTACCGCAACGAGGACCCGAAGATCGCCGCCGCGGCCGAGGCCGAACTGCGCGACCGGAACCCGGACGCCGCCTTCGTCTACCTCGGCGAGATCGACGCGGCCGGTCACTCCTACGGCGCCGCCAGCCAGCAGTACCTCGACACCGTCGCCCGCGTCGACGTCCTGGTCGGCCGGCTCCTCACCGCGGTCCAGAACCGCCCGACGTACGCCCAGGAGAACTGGAAGGTCCTGGTCACCACCGACCACGGCCACACCGACTCCGGCGGCCACGGCGGCTCCACCATCCAGGAGCGCGGCACCTTCGTCATCGCCAGGGGCGCGGGAATCCCGGCCGGCTCGGTACGCGAGGACGTGAAGCTGGTCGACGTCGCCGCCACCGCGCTCGCGCAGGTCGGCGTCGGCGCCCCCGGCCTCGACGGCGTACCGCTGAACGCCCCGGACGGCGACCCCTTCGACACGCTGCGCCCGAACCTCCGGGCCCGCGTGGACGAGACGGGCATCCCGGCCGGCGTGAAGGGCTTCACGCACACCCCGCCCGCCGGCTGGTCCGTCGACAACTCGAAGATGGGCACTGGCGGTGTCACCGAGTGGGCCGGCTGGGCCTTCGCCACCGACGAGTTCTGGAGCCAGTCGCAGCGCGACCAGTGGCGCGAGCTGAACGTCCGCTCCCGTGACGTCTTCGCCGTCGCCGACTCCGACGAGTGGGACGACAAGAGCCACACCGGCACCTTCGACTCCACCCTCATCACTCCCAAGTGGGCGGTCACCGGAGGCAGTACGCGGAATCTGACCTTCCGGACCCACTACCGCCAGGAGGCCGGCCAGACCGCCCAGGTCCTGGTCTCCTACGACGGCGCCGCCCCGACCGTGGTGAAGTCCTACACCGCCGACGCCGTCGCCAGGTCCGAGTCCCTCGCCCTCCAGGTCCCGGCCGGCGCCACCGACGTCCAGATCCGCTTCCGCTACAGCGGTGACAACAACTGGTACTGGACCGTCGACGACGTCCGCCTCGGCTGATCCGCCCCGGCTGATCGCCCCCCGTGGTCCGGGCTGTGGACGGCAGGGACGTCCGCAGCCCGGCCCGGATAGGGTGGTACAGACCAGAGGTCGCAGGTCACCGAGAGCGGAGAACAGTCCCGTGGCAGAGCGCAAGCCGATCGAATCCTGGCTCACCGACATGGACGGGGTCCTCATCCACGAGGGCACCCCGATCCCTGGCGCCGATGCCTTCATCAAGCGGCTGCGCGAGTCCGGCAAGCCCTTCCTGGTGCTGACCAACAACTCGATCTACACCCCCCGCGACCTCCAGGCCCGGCTGCACCGGATGGGCCTGGACGTTCCCGTCGAGAACATCTGGACCTCGGCGCTGGCCACCGCGAAGTTCCTCGACGACCAGCGGCCGGGCGGCACGGCCTACGTCATCGGTGAGGCCGGTCTGACCACCGCCCTGCACGACATCGGCTACATCCTGACCGACCACGAGCCCGACTACGTGGTCCTCGGCGAGACCCGGACGTACAGCTTCGAGGCGATGACCAAGGCGGTCCGGCTGATCAACGCGGGCGCGCGCTTCATCTGCACCAACCCCGACGAGACCGGCCCCTCCACCGAGGGCCCGCTCCCGGCCACCGGCGCGGTCGCCGCACTGATCACCAAGGCGACGGGCAAGAAGCCGTACTTCGCCGGCAAGCCGAACCCGCTGATGATGCGGACCGGCCTGAACGCCATCGGCGCGCACTCGGAGACCAGCGCGATGATCGGCGACCGGATGGACACCGACGTGCTGGCCGGTCTGGAGGCGGGCATGCAGACCTTCCTCGTCCTCACCGGTCTGACCACCGAGAAGGACACGGAGAAGTTCCCGTTCCGCCCGACGAAGACGGTCGCCTCGATCGCGGACCTGGTCGACCTGGTCTGACGCGCACCGCCCGTCGCGTGTGGCGTACGGCCGAACGGGCCTACCGCGTTTGGGGCGTACGGCCGACACGTACGGCGCCGCTCCGGATGCGCGGCGGCGCGGCGCGCGTGAATCTCCTTGTCGAGGAGGTTCATCATGCGCAGTGTTCCGATCGCTGTCCGCGCCACCGTGATGGCCGTCACCCTGGCGGCATTCTCGGCGGTGACCGCGCCGATCGCCCTCGCGGGCGAGGAGGACCGCGGTGGCCGCGGAGACCGCGGCAGCATCACAGTCGACCCGAATCCGGCTCACCCCGGAGCGCAGGTCAAGCTGCGCGTCCAGGGTTGTGACGGCAACCGCGGATCGGCCAAGTCCGCCGCCTTCGTGTCGGACGTCGACCTCTACGGCCGGGACGGCGGCCGCAGCCCGCTCTACGGCGACGCGATGATCAGCTCGCACGTCTCGCCGGGCTGGCACTCCGTCCGGGTGATGTGCGACGGCCACGAGAAGATCAGCGGCTCGGTCCAGATCTCCCAGTACCGCCCCTCGCACCACCCCAGTCCCATCTGGCCGGTCCACGCGGGCGGCGGCGGCATGGCCGCCGAACTCGCGGCGGATTCGGCCAAGAAGGACCACGATGCCGACGGCCCGGGGCTGCCGCACACGGTGATCGGCGCCATCCTCGCCGCGGTGGCCACCCTGGCCGTGGCGGGCCGGGCGCTGGCCCTGCGCCGCCGCCGCAGCGGTGAGTGAGGGCGGTGAGTGAGGACAGGGCCTCCTCCGGCGGCCGGCTGCTGACCTTCGCCGCCTGGGCGGTGCTGGTGCTCGGCCTGTGGCTGTGGGGCCGCCAGCTCACCGTGCCGCCCGCCCCGCCCGCGGGTCCGGCGGGCGGCACGGTGGGCCGGGGGCTGCCGGCCGCGCACGCGCCGCTGGCCGGGTCCCTGCCCCAGCGCGTCGACGTGCCCTCCATAGGCATCCAGGCTCCGGTGATCTCCCGGGACCTGGACAAGGACGGAGCGATCGACCCGCCCCCGTACGATCAGCCGGGCACGGTGGGCTGGTGGGGCCGGGGCACCCAGCCGGGGACGGCCGGGGCGGCGCTGATGGTGGGGCACGTGGACACCCGCTCGAAGCCGGCCGTGTTCTACGGCCTGAGCTCGGCGCAGCCGGGCGACAAGGTACGGGTGGTGCGGGCGGACGGTTCGGTCGCCGAGTTCACGGTCGAGGACGTACGGGTCTACGAGCGCGCGGCCTTCGACGCGCACAAGGCCTACGGCCAGCGGGTGCGCGGCCGTGCGGAGCTGAGGCTGGTGACCTGCGGCGGCACGTACGACAAGGCGGCCAAGGAGTACACGGCGAACGTGGTGGTCTCCGCCTACCTGACGGGTGTGGGAGCCCGCCCGGGCGAACCGGGCACCGCAGCCTGAGCAGATACGAGCAGGCCTGAGCAGGCCTGAGCAGGCCTGAGCGAACTTGCTCGGGTCGGACCGGAAACGAGGAAGCCCCCCGCAGCTTTCGCTGCGGGGGGCTTCCTCCGTCTGTGCGCCGCCAGGGACTCGAACCCCGGACCCGCTGATTAAGAGTCAGCTGCTCTAACCAACTGAGCTAGCGGCGCTTGCTGACAGAGAAAACTCTACCCCACGTCCGGGGGTGCCCGTGACCAGCCACGCCCACCTTGTCCGATTAACCCATGTTTGGGGGGTTTATCGTGCACGATATGTCTGCGCGTGCCGCATCTGATGCTCTATCAGGTGCGGCTCCCGCCGACCAGTGGACGAGTGGACGAGCAGGGGAGTGGACGGAACCGCATGACGATGCAGCCTCCGACGCATGTGCAGATGCCGATGCCCGGTTTCGAGGAGTACGAGCCCGCGGGCGACTGTGCGTGCCGGGGCTGCGCCCAGCGCCGCCGCGCCCTCGCCCGGGCGCGGGCCATACCGCTCCGGGACGGGGGGCACCCGGCCGCACGCGGAGCCCGCCGGGCGCTGGTGCTGGCCACCGCCGCGGGAGTCGTCCTGGGCGGCGGGAGCATGACCGCGATGGCCGTCACCACCCCTGCTCCGGGGCCGGTGGCACTGGACGACCCGGGCTCCCCGCAGGGCGCCCGGACCCCGCTGCACGGCCCCAAGGGCGGTCCGGTGGGACAGCCCGGCGCTCCGGCCACGCCGGGCACCGTGCGCCGCATCGACCGCGCGACGATCATCAACCGGGCGAAGCTGTGGCTCGACGCCAAGGTCCCGTACAGCATGTCCGAGTACTGGACGGACGGGTACCGGCAGGACTGCTCGGGCTACGTCTCCATGGTCTGGAACCTCGGTACGAACGAGTGGACCGGCAGCCTCGACAAGTTCGCCACCAAGATCACCAAGGATGAGCTGCTGCCGGGGGACATGCTGCTCTTCCACAACCTGGCGGACCCCAACAACGGCTCGCACGTGGTCATCTTCGGTGGCTGGGTCGACGAGACGCACACGCACTACGTCGCCTACGAGCAGACGCGCCCGAACACGCGGAAGCTGGCCACGCCCTACGGGTACTGGGCGAACGCGACGAAGTACGTCCCGTACCGGTTCAACGGGGTGCCGGGCGGGATCCTGCCCGAGGCCCCGGGCGCCGAGCCGCCCGCGGCCGGCCCCAAGCCGGGGGACGCGAAGACCTTCCCGGGCGCGGACAAGTTCGGCCCCGGCGCCACGAACGACCACGTGGCCCAGCTCGGCCGGATGCTGATCGAGCGCGGCGCGTACCGCTTCTACCCCAAGGGGGTGGCCGACCGGACGTGGAGCGAGCACGACAAGCTCGCCACCGCCGCCTTCCAGCGCGCACAGGGCTGGACGGGTGCGGACGCCGACGGCATCCCGGGCACGCACACCTGGAAGCTGCTGGTCGAGAAGCAGGGCAAGAACATCCCGCCGACGGTGGCGGGCGCGCCGGGACCGGGCGGGGTACGGGCCTTCCCGGGTGCCGCGGTGTTCCGTCCGGGCATGTCGCACGAGGCCATCAGGGCCCTCGGCCGGCAGCTGGTGAAGAAGGGCTTCGGCAAGTACTACACATCCGGTCCGGGCCTGCGCTGGAGCGAGGCCGACCGCCGCAACGTCGAGGCGTTCCAGCGTGCGCAGGGCTGGACCGGCGCCTCGGCCAACGGCTACCCGGGCCCGGAAACCTGGCGCCGGCTGTTCGCATGACGGAGGTAACGATGTTCCCCACGCGCACCACCTCGACGACGGGCACCTTCCGAGTGCCGCCGCTGGCCGCCCCGGTGGCGGTCCGGGCGGCCGATCCCGCGCCGGCCCCCGCTCCCGCCCAGGCGCCCGCCCAGGCGCCCGCCCCGGCACCTGCCCCGGCTCCCGCCGCTCAGCCGGTGTGGGCCGCGGAGCCGGCGCAGGAACACGCGGCCGTGGCGGTGGCCGTCGCCGCGCCGCGCGAGGCGACCGAGCCCGGCCCCCCGCCGGCCCTGGTGGGCAGCGCCGCCGCTGCCGAGCACGCGGTCGCCGCCGAGACCTCCTTCGGCTGGGCCGCGTCCCAGGCCGCACGCCCCGGCCCCGAGCTGCCGCACGGGTGGGAGGTGCCGGCCGCCCGGGCCCACCCGTACGACGAGGGGGACCAGGGCGCCGGCCTCCCGGCCACCGCCTCCCTGGACATCCCGCACCCGCAGGAAGCGGAGGCCCACACCGGAGTGGCCACCCTGCGCCTGCGCACCGCCGAGGCCGAGGCCCGCCGCGCACCGGAAACCACGGTCGAGGCGGAGGCGGGGGCGGAGGCACAGGCGCAGGCGCAGGCCGAGGCCGTGGCCGACGCCCGAGCCGAAGCGGAGGCCGACGCCCGAGCCGATGTCGAAGCTGAAGCCGAAGCCGAAGCCGAAGCCGTCGCCGTGCCCGCACCCGAAGCCGCACCCGAAGCCGCACCCGACACGGGCACCCGCACCGGCACCGCCATCGGCACCGCGCCCGAACCGGTGGACGCGGCCGCGCCGCTCTCCGGCGTCCCCGGGCCCGGACCGGTCGAGATCGTCGCCCGGGCGGTGGCGCGCGGCCTGGACGAGGGCGGCGCGCCGGAGCTCCCCCGCGCCGGAGCCCACCGGGGCACCTCGGTCGTCGAGGTGCCGGTACACCTCCCGTTCCGCAGCACGCGGCCGCGCCCGACCGCGGCCGCGCCCGGGCCCGTCTCCGCGGCCACCGCACCCGCCGCCCGCGCCTCCCGGCCCGCCCCCGGCCGCCGCGTCCCCCGCGGCGACGACCGGCTCCGCGAGCACCGCGGCCCGGTGCTGCCCGGCTGGGTCGGCGTGGTCGTCGGCGGGATGGCCCTGGCCGGCTGCGTGGCCGTGCTCTGGCGGGCAGGGGTCGTCCCCGCCCCCTTCGTGGCCGCCTTCGGCGCGGCCCCCCGCGCCTACCAAGGCCTGCGCGCCACCCACTGGCCCCCGCTCGCCTTCCTCGGCATCGTCGCCCTCGTCGCGCTCGGCGGGCTCGGCCGGGCCCGCACCGGGCACGCCTGGGTGCTCACCCTCTTCGGCCGCTACCGCGGCACGGTCCGCCGTACCGGCCTGACCTGGGTGAGCCCCCTCCTGCTCCGCCGCAGGGTCGACGTACGGCTGCGTCACTGGCGCAGCGACCCGATGCCCGCCGTGGACTCGGGCGGTCTCGCCCTCCAGGTCGTCGTCCAGGTCGTCTGGCAGGTCAGGGACACCGCACGGGCCACCCTCGCCGTCGAGGACCACACCGAGTACCTCGCCGAGCAGGTCGAGTCGGCGATGGCCCGCGTGCTGTCGCAGCTGCCCGCGGACGCCTTCCACGAGGACGCCCCGACCCTGCGCGACGCCGAGGCCGTCGGTGACGCGCTGACCCGGATGCTGGCGGCCGAGACCGAGGCCGTCGGTATCGAGGTGTTCTCGGCCCAGCCGACGCGGATCGAGTACGCGGCCGAGGTGGCCGACGCCATGCGCCGCCGCCGGGTCGCGGCGATCGACGCCAAGCACCGGGACACCGTGCTGACGTCGGTGGTGGACGCGGTGGACGACACCGTCCACCGGCTGACCTCGCGCGGGCTGGTCGAGCTCGACGACTATGAGCGCAAGGCGCTGGTGAAGGACCTCACGGTCGCCTTCTACACGGGCCGCTCGGAGTAGGGGAGCGGCAGGGGGGTCCGGCAGCGGTCCGGCGGTGATTCAGCGCCAGTCGGCGGTAGTCCAGCGGTACGGGAACGGGTGGCCGGAAGTGACCGGACCACCCGTTTTCCCATTGGTATGGACATGGCCAACTCTCCTCAATAATCTGGGACTTGGTCTAGACCTGAATCCCCACACGCGCGCGCTCACCGAACTCCCCCCACGTTCAAGGAGCATCATGCGTCCCATCCGCATGCCCAAACGGGCCGGCGTCGCCACGCTCGGCCTCGGCCTCGTCGCCGGAATCACCCTCCTCGGCGCCCCCAGCGCCAGCAGCCACGGCTACACCGACACTCCGATCAGCCGCCAGAAGCTCTGCGCCAACCGCACCGTCTCCGACTGCGGGGCGATCCAGTGGGAGCCGCAGAGCGTCGAGGGCTTCAAGGGGTTCCCGGCCGCCGGCCCCGCCGACGGCAAGATATGTTCCGGCGGACTCCCGCAGTTCTCCGAGCTCGACAACGCCCGCGGCGGCGCCTGGCCCACCACCAAGGTGACCAGCGGGCAGAGCTACGGCTTCCGGTGGCAGTTCACCGCCAACCACTCCACCACCGACTTCAAGTACTACGTCACCAAGAACGGCTGGACCGGCACCAGGGCCCTCACCCGCGCCGACCTCGAACCGCAGCCCTTCCTCACCGTCGCCTACAACGGCGCCCGCCCCGCCATGACCACCGTCCACCAGGGAGCCATGCCCAGCGGCAAGTCGGGCCGGCACCTGATCCTGGCCGTCTGGACCGTCAACGACACCCCGATGGCCTTCTACGCCTGCTCCGACGTTCAGTTCTGACGCTACGTCAGCTACCCTCCGGCGGCATGCGGACGACGACTGCACCCGACACCGTCGCGGAGCTCATAGCGCGCCAATGGGGCGATCACCGGCCCGGGCTGAAACACGAGGACGGCCTCCTCACCCGCCACCGGACCGCCCAGGAGGCCGCCGCGCGCGCCGCGCTCCTCGTCGACCTCATGCCTCCGGGGGCCGAACCGCACCTCGGGATCCTGCTCGACAACACGCCCGAGTTCCCGTTCTGGCTCGGCGCGGCGGCCCTCGCCGGGGCCGCCGTCGCCGGGATCAACCCCACCCGGCGCGGCCCCGAGCTGGCCCGCGACATCCTGCACACCGACTGCCGGATGCTGATCACCGAGCCCGCCCACCTGCCGCTGCTGCGCGGCCTCGACCTGCCCGGCGTACGCATCCTGGTCACCGGAACCGAGGAGTACGAGGCCCTCCTCGCCCCCTACGCCGCAGCCGAGCCCGGCGAAGCCGCCCTGCGCACCCCGGCCCCCGACTCCCGCCTCCTGCTCTACTTCACCTCCGGCTCCACCGGCGCCCCCAAGGCCGCCATCTGCACCCAGGGCCGGCTCGCGGCCGCCGGATCCGCGCTGGCCCGCCAGTTCTCCGTCACCCCGGACGACGTCCACTACATCTGCATGCCGCTCTTCCACGGCAATGCCGTCATCGCCGACTGGCTGCCGGCGCTCGTCGGCGGGGCCGCCGTGGCCCTGCGCCGCCGCTTCTCGGCCTCCGCGTTCCTGGACGACGTACGGGCCTACGGGGCGACGTACTTCACCTACGTCGGGCGGGCGATCCAGTACCTCCTGGCCACCGAGCCCCGCCCCGACGACCGCAGCCACACCCTTCGGCTCGGCTTCGGCACCGAGGCCGGGGCGGTGGACGCGGCCCGCTTCGCCGAGCGCTTCGGCGTCCGGCTGGTGGAGGGCTACGGCGCCACGGAGGGCGGCGCCTCCGTCCAGCGCACCCCGGACACCCCGCCGGGCGCCCTGGGCCGGGCGGGCGCGGGGGACGACCTGGCGGTCATCGACCCGGCCACCGGTGAGCCGTGCCCGCCCGCGGTCCTGGCGCCGGACGGCCGCCTGCTCAACGGCTCGGAGGCGATCGGCGAGCTGGTCAACCGGGGCCGCAGCCTCTTCGAGGGGTACTGGCGCAACCCGGACGCGGAGGCCGACCGCACCCGCGACGGCTGGTACTGGACCGGGGACCTCTTCTTCCGTGACGCGGCGGGCTTCCTCTACTTCGCGGGCCGCACCGACGACCGGCTCCGGGTCGACAGCGAGAACCTGGCCGCCGCGATGATCGAGAACATCCTGGCCCGCTGGCAGGACGCGGCGGCGGTCGCCGTCTACGCCGTCCCGGACGAGGCGGCGGGGGACCAGGTCATGACGGCGCTCGCCCTCCGGGAGGGCGCGGTGTTCTCCCCGGAGGCCTTCGGGGCCTTCCTCTCCCGCCAGCCGGACCTGGGCACGAAGATGGCCCCGCGCTACGTCCGGATCGTGGCTTCCATGCCGACCACGGCGACGAACAAGATCCACCGGGCCGCCCTGCGTCGCGAGGGCTTCCGCTGCGAGGACCCGGTCTGGCACGGCGCCCCCGCCGGGGGCTACCACCGCCTGGACTCCGCCGCCCTGGCCGCCCTGCTCGCGGCGTACGAGTCCCACGGCCGTACGGACCTCCTGGCCCGCTGACCGCCGCTCCCGGGGCGCCGCCCCGGGGCCCCGCGCACCTCCGCGGGTAATGGTTTTGAGCACCCCTGAGGACCGGGTAGTATTTTCTCTGTCAGCAGGCGCCGCTAGCTCAGTTGGTTAGAGCAGCTGACTCTTAATCAGCGGGTCCGGGGTTCGAGTCCCTGGCGGCGCACCTGTCCTTCGGGCGGTTTCCGGGTCACCGGGAACCGCCCGAAGTGTTTTCCGGGCCGGTGGGCCCGCCCCAGCCGGCCCGCCCCGTCGGCCCCGCCCGTCCTAGAGCGTGAGCGACAGCAGCAGCGGCGCGGCCTTCCGGTTCAGGGTGTCCGCCGCGGCCCGCAGCCGGTGTGCGTGCTCGACCGGCATCGACAGCGCCAGGCAGCCCACCGAGGCCCCGGCCGTGATCGGAACCGCCGCGCAGACCGTGCCCACCGCGTATTCCTGCAGGTCGAGCATCGGCACGGTGGCCGGCTGGGCGTCCAGCTTGGAGAACAGGATCCGCTCGTTCACGATCGTCTTCGACGTGAGCCGGGCGATCTTGTGCCGGGACAGATGGTCGCGCCGCCCATTCAGGTCGAGCTGGGTCAGCAGGCACTTGCCGACCGCGCTGGCGTGCGCGGCGGAGCGGAAGTCGACCCACTCGTGCACCTTCGGGGTGCGGGGACTGTCCGCGAACTGCGTGATCCGGACCTCGCCGTCCACGTACCGGCTGATGTAGACGGCCGCGCCGACCGAGTCGCGCAGCCGGTCCAGGGTTTCCTGGAGCTTGTCCGTGAGTGCCTGCTGCCGGTCGATGCCCGAACCGAGCAGGACGAGGGAATCCCCTATGGCGTAAGCACCGTCGGACACCTGCAGGACGTATCCCTCCCGGCGCAGCATGAGCAGCATCGGGGCGAGATGGACTGCGGGCAGGCCGGTCTCACGCGCGATCTGCACGTCCGTCACACCACCGGTGTGACGTGCGATCGTTTCGAGTACGCGTAGTGCGTACTGCACCGAGTGGAACGGCGCGGTCGGCTCGGGCTTCAGCGCCACGGTTTCCCCCTAGCAGGTTGTTACCGCTTGCCCTACCACGATAGCCATCAAGAGGCCCATGTGGAGCGCCTGTTGAGGAGATTGATGGCTCAATCAGGTCCATCTGCCTGGATCTACTCCAGTGGCATATGCCAAGGTCATGCGCTCCGCCTCCTGGCACCGGGAATGCCCGGTGGCCGTCCACGGTTCGAGTTCTTCGTACGGTGTCGCACTGATGTCGTGCACACAGGAGAGCGAAACGGGAGCAACGATGAGTGACGCAGGGGACGACCCGCGGGGCGGTACGAGCGGGGCCTCGAACGGGGAGGCGGACCGGAACCGGAATCCGCACGGGATCCGCGGCGCAGCCCACGGCCGGGCGACCGTACCGCTCTCGGTGCTGGACCTCGTCACCGTCGGCGCGGGAAGCACCGCCCACGCCTCCCTCCGTACCAGCGTGGAGATCGCCCGCCTCGCCGAGGCCCGCGGATACCACCGCCACTGGGTCGCCGAACACCACTCCATGCCCGGCGTCGCCAGTTCCTCGCCCGCCGTGATCCTGGCCCACCTCGCCGCGCACACCTCCCGCATCCGGCTCGGCTCCGGCGGGGTCATGCTGCCCAACCACGCCCCGCTGGCCGTCGCCGAGCAGTTCGGCACCCTGGAGGCGATGGCCCCGGGCCGCATCGACCTCGGACTCGGCCGCGCCCCCGGCACCGACGGCCGGACGGCCGCCGCGCTGCGCGGACCCGGGCGGCTCGACGAGGCCGCGGACGAGTTCCCCCGGCGGCTCGCGGAGCTGACCCGCTTCCTCGACGACGACTTCCCCGACGGGCATCCGTACGCCCGCGTGCACGCCGTACCGGGCCCCGTCCAGGGCCCCGCCGGACGGCCGCCGCTGTGGCTGCTCGGCTCCTCCGGCTTCAGCGCCCGCCTCGCCGGAGAGCTCGGCCTGCCCTTCGCCTACGCCCACCACTTCTCGGCGGCCGGGACCGTCCCCGCGCTCGACCTCTACCGCCAGAGCTTCCGCCCCTCGGCTGTCCTGGACGCCCCCTACGCCGCCATCGGCGTCTCGGCGCTCGCCGCCGACACCGACGGGCAGGCCCGCGCCCAGGTACTGACGGGCGCCCTGTCGATGCTGCGCCTGCGCACCGGACGGCCCGGCCTGATCCCGACCCCCGAGGAGGCGGCGGCGTACGACTTCTCCCCGCCGGAGCGGGAGTTCGTGGACGGCTGGCTCGCGAACGTCGTGCACGGCACCCCCGACGAGGTCCGCACGGGGCTGGACGACCTGGCCGGTCGAACGGGTGCCGACGAACTGATGCTGACCTCCAACGCCCACAGCGGGTCGGCCCGGTTGCGCTCGTACGCGCTCGTCGCAGATGCGTACGGCATGCCCGAGGAGGCGCCCGCCGCCGATTGACGGCGTGCGAACGGGGTTTAGCTGGTTCATTGCCGAAACCTTGCGCGGAGCTGCCTGAAGGCAGCCTTAAACCGCTCGTCACCCGGGGTGGCGAGCGGTTTCTGATGTGCGCTCAGGTCTCTGACTTGGGGAAATATCGCCGGAGTGGTCTAGTCCTTCTTTGGTCCGAACCATTGACGCGGTCATGCAGAGATCGCTATCACTGCTCTCACCCGAACCGCTTGACCGCCCCTCCCACCCCCACGGAGACAGTTCATGCACATCCGTAAACCCCTCATCGCTGCCGCCGCCACGGCCGCGCTGGCAGCCGGAGCGCTGGCCTCCTTCGCGGGACTCGGCACGGCCCAGGCCGCCGACGCCTCGGCCGGCGCCGCGGCGGGCGGCGTCCGTATCGCCTACTACGACCAGTGGAGCGTGTACGGCAACGCCTTCTACCCCAAGCACCTCGACACCCGCGGCATAGCGGGCAAGCTGGATGTCATCAACTACTCCTTCGGCAACATCCACCCCACCAACCTCACCTGTTTCGAGGCGAACAAGGCGGCGGGCGACGACAACAACCCCAACGCCGGTGACGGCGCGGGCGACTCGTATGCCGACTACCAGAAGTCCTTCAGCGCCGCGGACAGCGTCAGCGGGGTCGCCGACAAGTGGGACCAGCCGATCGTCGGCGTCTTCAACCAGTTCAAGCAGCTGAAGGCCAAGTACCCCCACCTGAAGATCAACATCTCGCTGGGCGGCTGGACCTACTCCAAGTACTTCAGCGACGCGGCGAAGACCGACGCCTCCCGCAAGAAGCTCGTGTCCTCCTGCATCGACCAGTACATCAAGGGCAACCTGCCGGTCGAGGGCGGCTACGGCGGCCAGGGCGTCGCCGCGGGCATCTTCGACGGCATCGACATCGACTGGGAGTACCCGGGCTCGTCCGGCGGCCACCTCGGCAACCACTACGCCCCCGAGGACAAGCAGAACTTCACGCTCCTGCTCAAGGAGTTCCGCGAGCAGCTCGACGCCTACGGCCAGGCCAACGGCGGCAAGAAGTACATGCTGACCTCGGCCCTCCCGGCCGGCCAGGACAAGATCAAGTACATCGAGACGGACAAGATCGGCGCGTACCTCGACTACGCGAACATCATGACGTACGACATGCACGGCGCCTGGGACAGCGACGGCCCGACGTACCACCAGTCCCCGCTCTACTCCCCGGCGGGCGACCCGACCGACCCGATCGCGCCGGGCACCCAGAAGTACAGCATCGACAACGCCATCGACTCCTGGATCGACGGCAACCCGGCCTACGGCATCACCGGCGGCTTCCCCGCCAACAAGCTGACGCTGGGCTACGAGTTCTACTACCGCGGCTGGAAGGGCGTCCCCGCCGGGGCGAACAACGGCCTCGCCCAGTCCGCGACCGGCGCCTCCGGCGCCCGGCCCACCAGCCAGCAGGCGGGCATCGCCAACTACAAGGAGCTCGGCGGCCTCGTCGACAACCCGGCGACCACCTTCTGGGACGACCAGGCCAAGGCCTCGTACTTCTACAAGGACGGCGAGTTCTTCACCGGCCTGAACCAGAAGTCCATCCAGGCCCGGGTCGACTACGGCAAGCAGCGCGGCCTGGCCGGCGCGATGATGTACTCCCTGCTCGGCCTGGACAACAACACGACCCTGCTGAACCAGATCTCGGACGCCCTCGGCGGCACCACGGTCCCGCCGACCACCCCGCCGACGACGCCTCCGACCACTCCGCCCACGACCCCGCCGACCACGCCCCCGACCACCCCGCCGACGGGCTGCGGCTCGACGCCGGCGTACGTCGCGGGCACGGTCTACACGGCCGGCAACGAGGTCGCGCACAACGGCCGCAAGTACAAGGCCCAGTGGTGGACGCAGAACGAGACCCCGGGCACCACGGGTGAGTGGGGTGTCTGGAAGGACCTCGGCGCCTGCTGATCTCCCCCCACCCCGCGCCGAGCGACGCCTCCGCCCTGCCCCCACTCTCCCGGGGGTGGGGCGGAGGTGTGTGACATGGTTGCGGGATTCGCGGCACCGCCGCGTGTCGGCATCGCTACGCTCGGCGACAAGCTCGTTCTCCGCTTGGAGGTGCCGTCTCATGGTTCAGGCCCGCGACATCGATCCCAGTGCCTCGCCGCTGGACTACTACAGCTACGAGCTGCGCCGACTGAGAGAGGAAGCGGGCCTCAAGCAGGCTCAGTTGGGCGCGATCATCTTCTGCACGGGCTCCCTGATCGGCATGATCGAGAACGGCAAGCGGGTCCCGACCCGGGACTTCTCAGAACGCGTGGACGCGGCCCTGGGCACCGACGGGCACTTCTCCCGCCTGGTGGGGCTGGTCCTGAGGAGCGTGTTGCCGGTGTGGTTCCAGGCGTACGCGGAGATGGAGGCCCGGGCGACGTTCATCTCCACGTTCCAGGCTCAGTTGGTCCACGGACTGCTCCAGACAGAGGCGTACGCAAAGGCGTTGCTGGCCGTGGAGTACCCGGACAGGGTGAACGAGATCGTGGCGGCTCGCATGGACCGCCAGCGCATACTGGCCCGTGAGGTCCCACCGGTGCTGCTGGTAGTGCTGGACGAGGCGCTGCTGCATCGGAACGTCGGCGGCAACGAGGTCATGCGGGAGCAACTGGCCCATCTGCTGACCTTCGTCGACCGGCCATGGATCCAGATCCAGGTGCTCCCCTTTTCGACCGGCGAACACAGCGGGATGATGGGGTCGTTCACTCTCCTCCGTTTCGATGGCGATCCCGATCTCTTCTACGCGGAGAGCTATGACTCGGGCCATATGACGGCCAATCCGCAAGTGATCAGGGAGCGTTCCGTCGGATACGCTCGGCTGCAGGCCGCAGCCCTCTCGCCGGAGGAGTCGGCCCTTCTGATCGCACGCGTAATGGAGGAACGCTATGGGGACAAGTGTGGACCTGATGAGCGTGCAGTGGCGTAAGTCGTCCTACAGCGGTACCAACGGTGGCGAATGCGTCGAGTGCGCCCCGCTCGGCGCTGCCGCCTGGCGCAAGGCCTCGTACAGCGGGAACACCGGCGGCTGCTGCGTCGAGGTGGCCACACAGCCCTGCAAGGTGGCCGTCCGGGACTCCAAGAACCCCGACGGGCCCGCCTTCACCGTCGCCCCCGAGGCATTCACCGCCTTCGTCCGGAGCCTCTGACAACGCGCTCCGCCCCCGGCGGCCAGGCGGGGGCGGACTCCGTCACCACGGTCAGAACTGGTACTGGCCGACCGTGATGAAGTACCGGAGCTCCTCCGGGGTGCCGCCGTCCAGCAGCCTCTGGCACTCCGCGTCCAGGGCCGCGCTGATGCCCGGGCGGGCGAGGATGCGTGCGACATCCACGCGGTCGTCCTCGGCCTGGGCCAGACGCAAGCCGGTCTTCAGGAAGGCGGTACGGTCCGCCGGGGTGCCGTCGAGGGCCTTGTTCGCCTCGCGCTTGACGCCCTTTCCGGTGACCGGGTTGGTGTGCAGGATCCGCAGGATCGCGACCTTGTTGTCCTCGTCCTGGGCCTTGGCGAGGCCGGTGGCCAGGAAGGCGACGCGGTCGGCCGGGGTGCCGTCGAGGGCCCTGTTGGCCTCGCGGGTCACGCCCTTGCCCGGCTTGCCGGCAAGGATCCGGAGAATGGCGACCTTGTTGTCCTCGTCCTGCGCGATCGCGTAGCCGGTCTTCAGGAAGGTGCGCACGTCCTCGGTGGTGCCGTCGAGGGCCTTGTTGGCCGCGCGGGTGACGCCCTTGCCCGGGTTGGTGGCCAGGATGCGGGCGACCTCCACGCGCAGGTCGGCATCCGACATGGTGTCGTACGGCGACTCCCCGGCCGTCACCGCCGCCACCTTGGCCGGAGCGGCGGCCGCCGGGCCGGCGGCGAGGGCCGGAGTGGCGAGCAGCAGCGCCGGGGCCAGCGCGCCTACGGTCAGGGCGAGCGCGGAACGGGTGAGCTTCATGCTGGATTCCCCCACAGATCACGGAAGTTGACGAACGTCTTCGCTCGAAGATCGTCACAGCGGGGTCCCGGCCTGTCCAACGGTGAAAGGGCCCCTTTAAGCCCTCGGAACGGCCAAGTGGAATCGGCTAACAGGGGTGTTCGGCACCCGGGCGGGTGCCGATCATCTCGGCGATCCGTTCCGGGGCCACCGCGCGCGAATAGAGCCAGCCCTGGCCGGTGTCGCAGCCCACGCGCCGCAGCCGTGCGGCCTGTCCCGCGGTCTCCACGCACTCCGCGGTCACCGTCAGGCCGAGCCGGTGCGCCAGCTGCACCAGGGCCTCGACGATGGTCTCGTCGGCCGGGTTCGGGTGCGCGCCCTCCTCGTAGCGGAATCCGCGCACGAAGGAACCGTCCAGTTTCAGAACTGATACAGGGAGCCTGCTGAGGTAGGCGAGGTTCGAGTAGCCGGTGCCGAAGTCGTCGATGGCGATCCGCACGCCCATGTCGCTCAGCGCCTGGAGGGCCTGCAGCGGGCGGCCGGCCGAGCCCATCACCGCCGACTCGGTCAGTTCCAGCTGCAGCAGCTGCGGGGCCAGGCCCGTCTCGGCCAGGATCTCCGCGACGTCGCCCACGAGGTCGGAGTCCCAGACCTGCCGGACGGCGACGTTGACGGACACGAAGACCGGGGCGTCGCTGGGCTGTTCGATCTGCCAGCGCCGCGCCTGCCGGCACGCGGTCCGCAGGACCCACTGCCCCAACTGGACGATGGAGCCGTCCTCTTCCGCGATCCCGATGAACCGATTCGGCGTGAGTGTGCCGAATTGCGGGTGGTTCCAGCGCACCAGGGCCTCGACCCCGCGCACCGCCCCGCTCTCCAGGTCCACCAGCGGCTGGTACTCCAGCTCGAATTCGCCCCGCTCCACGGCCGGCCGGAGCGTGGAGGAGAGCGCCTGACGGGTCATGCGGTGCGCGTTGCGCTCCGGATCGAAGAGGGTCCAGCGGGCCTTGCCGTCCGCCTTGGCCCAGTAGAGGGTCGTGTCGGCCGCCTGCATCAGACCGGTCGCCGAGGTACCGGCCGTCGCCCGCTCCACGACCCCGATCGAGGCGGAGACCGACAGCCGCTGCCCGGCCAGGTCGAAGGGTTCCTGTACGGCGGCCAGCACGCTCCGCGCCAGGTCCGCGAGCTGCTCGGTACCGGTGGAGTCCTCGACCAGCAGGGCGAATTCGTCGCCGCCGAGGCGGGCGACCAGGTGGCCGCCGGTGCGCCCGTAGCCGGACTGGTCGGCGCACTGCGTCAGCCGGGCGGCGACGGCGGTCAGCAGCCGGTCCCCGACGCGGTGGCCGAGGGTGTCGTTGACGGCCTTGAACCCGTCGAGGTCCAGATAGACCAGGCCGATCCGGCCGGTGCCGCCGCCGTGCTCGTACGAGGAGGCCTCCAGGGCGCCGGAGAGCCGCTCGAAGAACAGCGCACGGTTGGGCAGCCGTGTGACCGGGTCGTGCATCTGGAGGTGCCGGAGCCGGGCCTGGAGATCGCGGCGGTCGCTGATGTCGGCCACGGACAGCAGGACGTCCCCGGTGCCGGGGACGGGCCCGAGGGTGACCTCGGTCCAGAGCGAGTGCCCGTCGGGGTGTTTGAGGCGGCGGGTGCAGCGCAGCCGGGCCTGGCGGCCGCGGAGCACCTCCTGGTACGCGGCCCAGGTGCGGGCCTCCGCGGCCAGGTCCACCAGGTCGGCGGCGCACCGGTGGACGAGCGTGTGGGGCTCCCTGCCGAGCAGTCCGGCGAAGGCCTGGTTGGCGGCGACCACGTAGCCCTCGCGGTCCACGACGGCCATCGCGAGGTGGGCCGCGTTGAAGGCGGCCCGGTAGTCGCGCAGCTCGGACTCGGCGCGGTGCGGCGACCCCGTGGCGGCCGGGATGGCCGAAGTCGACGGCACTGCCGGCACTGCCGGGTGACGCTCCGTAATGGCCGATCGGATGCTGTCGGCCGCCGAACCGGTTCCTTCTGAGGTTCCGCTCACCGTTGGCTCCCGCAGTGTTCGTGAGTGTCCGCGCAGGAAAGTGTGCCGATCATAGAGGCTGCCGGGAGGCCCTATCCAGCGGCGCCACCGGTTGAGACGGGGTGGTTCGGCGTGATGACGGTTCGGCGGCCGATGGCGGGGCGATCGTTTCTGCGCGGCTCTGAGCATGCGAGTGCTCCTGCTGATCTCAGGTGATCGGTCGTGACGTTCTGTAGGCAGGTGCGTGAAGTTCGAGGGTCAGCGGCTTGAAGTGTTCCTCACTCATGTGGGGCAGCGGAACTGGGCATTAGTAAGACAATCGCCTCAAGGTGGATGAACAGGCACGAATCCACCACCGGAGGTCGATGTGGCGCGACAGCAGACACCCGGGGGAGTGGACCGCTCCCGCGTCCGAAGTACCGCCGCGGCGCTCACCTCCCTGACGGCGCTCGCCGCCATGTCGCTCGTCGCGGGTCCCGCGGTGGCCGATTCCGGGGCCGGACCCTGCGCGCTGACCCGTACCGCGGCGCACCACTCCCTCGGCCTGGACACCTGGAACGGCGCCTACCCCAAACCCGAGCGCACACTCGACGCGGTCATGGTCTTCCTCTCCTTCCCCGACCACCGCAGCGCCCTGACGACCGAGGAGATCGTCGGCGACTACTTTCCCGCCACCAGCGAATTCTTCGAGCAGGCCTCGTACGGGCGCTTCCGGCTCGCCCCGCACCCGCAGAAGCAGTGGATGCAGATGCCCAAGCCGTCCACCGCGTACGGGATAAGGCGGGACTGGGCCGCCGGGGACAGGGCGGCCTACCTGCGGGACGCGGTCGCCACCGCCGACGCCCGGGTGGACTTCCGCAAGTACGACATCGTCTACTTCGTCGCCGACCCGGACGCACCCGGCGTGGACTCCGACGCCACGAAGGTCGTCAACTTCGAGAACCCGATCGTCGCGGACGGCACGGAACTGCGGCGGATCGTCACCGTCTTCGAGCGCCACCCGCCGGACCGGAACGTCCTGGCCCACGAGACCGGGCACGTTTTCGACCTGCCCGACCTCTACCACCGGCCCACGGACGGCAAGGGCGACTGGGACACGTACGTCGGGGACTGGGACGTCATGGGCAGCCAGTTCGGCATGGCCCCGGACCTGTTCGCCTGGCACAAGTGGAAGCTCGGCTGGCTGGACTCCTCCCAGGTGGACTGCGTGCAGTCGGGATCCTCGATGCACACCCTCCAGCCGCTGGCCCAGGCCCCGCCGAGCGGCGGGACCGGCGGCACCCGGCTCGCGGTGATCCGTACGGGCCCCGGCAGCGCGATCGCCGTCGAGGCCCGCGGCTCCGCCGGCAACGACGGGGACACCTGCACGGAAGGCGTCCTGGTCTACCGGGTGCGCAACGAGGCCTCGTCGGGCGGCGGCCCCATCGAGGTGCTGGACGCGCACCCGTCGACGGAGGCGTGCTGGGACCGTTCGGTGTACCCGCCGCTGGCGGACGCGCCGCTGGAGGTGGGCGAGACGTACACCGTGCCGGGGGAGCGGATCACCATCGAGGTGGCGGACCGCACCCGGTCCGGCGCGTACACGGTGAAGATCACCACGTGACCGCGGGATGACCGTGGCGTGCCACGGCACAACGAAGAAGGCCCCCACTCGCGTGGGGGCCTTCTTCCGTCTGTGCGCCGCCAGGGACTCGAACCCCGGACCCGCTGATTAAGAGTCAGCTGCTCTAACCAACTGAGCTAGCGGCGCTTGCTGACGAGGAAGACATTAGCAGGAGGATCCGCGGAACGAAAAATCGATATCCCCAGGTCCGGTCGGTGCGGGGGTGCGGGACGCCCGTACGAAGGCCCAGAGCAGGGCTTCCGGCCCGGGGAGCCGGGGCCGGCGCGCGTCGGGCGCCACGAGCCACCGGGAGGGCCCGGGCGTGGCGGCCAGTGGCGGCACGGTGACGGCGTCGCCGCGGCCGTGGCAGAGCGGCGCCGGGGCCGTGCGGGAGCCTCCCCACTCCTCCCACGCCAGCAGGGCGGGCAGCCGGTGCGCGGTGCCGGGCGCGGCGAACAGCAGCATCCGGCCGCGGTGCACGGCGACCGGCCCGGAGCCGGGGCCCTCGGCCCAGAGCAGGTCCAGGATGCGCCGCCCGAGCACGAGCGGGACGTTGACGACGTCGAAGGGATCCCCGCAGGGCAGCGTGGCGGGCAGCCCCGGCCGCGCCTCCCACAGTGCGAGCGTGTGCCGCGGGTGGGCGGAGGCGGAGGTGAGCCAGGCTGCGCCCTGCGGGGTGACGTGGGTGGCGGGCGCGGTGCGGAGAGGAGCCGTCGTCAGCGTCGTCATATGCCAAGGTCTACCCGCCGTAGCGATTCAGCTCCCCGGAGTCACGAAAATCGGGACAGGGAGGGTGCCGCTGGAGTATGTTGCGCCCCGCATATGCCGATTCGCCGTGCGCGGACACCTCTACGTGAGGTCGGTGCCGGTGCCGCGCTGGAGGGTCTCGCCGAATTCGATCATCTTGAGGGCGTAGTCCTCGGTCCACTCCGCCTGCTCGGCGATCAGCGCCGGCGAGAGCCGGTCGAACCGCCGCGGATCGGCCAGCTGGGCCGCCGCCAGGGCCTGGAACTCCACCGCCCGCTCCTGCGCGGCCCGGAAGGCCAGCGTCAGCTCGGTCGCGCGGGCCAGCAGCTCGCGCGGGTCCTCGATCGACTCCAGGTCGAAGAAGTGCTCCGGGTCCGCCACGGACTCCGAGGGCTCGAAGAGCAGCGGCGCCGGCCGCAGCCGCCGCTCGGTCCGCTCGGGCTCTGCCATGCGTGTCCTCCTGTTGCGCGTGCGAATTGATTCCGGGCCACCGTCCATTGTCCAACGCCGCGCAAGACCCCTGCGCGACGGGCGGGAACACCTGTACGGCCCGTGGGATGCAGGAGAAGGCCGGCGGTTTCGGTGACGGGGGAGTCGCACGGATGGCCGGCCGGCGCCGGTGTCCGCGCCGGGATCCCGGGCTGCCCGGCCGCGGATCGGGGGCCGCCGGACCCGTCGCCGGGCGGCCGCGCGCGTTCGAACGCGACGAGGCGCGGACCGGGATCGCCGGGCGGCCGTGTGCGGCGCGCCCTGCCCGGTCCGCATCGTGCTGACCGGCTGTCAGTCGCACGCCTCACGCGCTCACACCGTGACGGCCTCCTCGGAGCGCCGGGCCGCCAGCTCGGCCACGTCGTCCAGGACGCCTGCGAGCTCGCCCGCGAGCGGCTCCGGCGCCCGGAAGCCCTCGGGTCCGATCAGCTTGGGGATGCCGGGGATCGCGACGGAGCGCTCGGCGGGCAGCATGCCGAGCCGGGTGAGGACGGGCAGCAGCATCTCCGCGGCCGGGGCGCCGCCGGTGGGGCCGGCGCTGTAGCTGACGATGCCGACCGCCTTGCCCTTCCACTCGTTGTAGAGGAAGTCGATGGCGTTCTTGAAGGGGGCGGTGAAGCCGCCGTTGTACATCGGCAGGACGAAGAGGAAGGCGTCGGCCGAGTCGACCAGGGCGCTCCAGTCGCGGGTGTGCTGATGGGCGTAATTGCCGGTGGAGGCGTATTCGGGTTCGTCGAGGAAGGGCAGGGCGATCTCGGCGAGGTCGACGGGGGTGACGTCGAAGCCGTCGCGCTCGCGGGCCTGCTCGGTGACCCACTGGGCGAGGGGGCGGCCGGAGGAGGTGGGGCGGGTGGCGGCGGAGATGACGTGCAGGCGGGTCGGCCGGGTCATGGTGAGCACTTTCGGTCGGCGTGGTTGTTGATGTGTCACCTAATAGAATCCAGGATCTGGGTGACATGTCAACCAGATAAGTGATGTGTCACCGACGTGGCTACAGTGGCGGGCATGACCCCCGCAACGGAGCCCGGGCCCCGCTGGCTCACCGAGTCCGAACAGGACGCCTGGTATGCGTGGCGGCGGATGTTCCCGCTGGTCAACGCGGAGATCGCACGCGATCTCAACCAGGACAGCGGACTCTCCGAAGCCGACTACGACGTGCTCTCGGTCCTCGGCTCCACGGACGGCCACCGCATGCGCATCAGCGCACTGGCCGAGCTGATGCGCTGGTCACGCAGCCGGCTGTCCCACCAGCTCACCCGTATGGAGCAACGCGGCATCGTCCGCCGCGAGGAAGTGGCCTCCGACGGCCGCGGTGCGGAGGTCGTCCTCACCACGGCCGGCGTCACCATGATCACGCAGGCCGCCCCGCTCCACGTCGAATCCGTACGCCGCCACCTCATCGACATCCTGACGCCACAGCAGCTGCACACCCTCGCCGAGGTCGGCGAGGTGCTCCGCGAACGGCTGGGCGCCCGGCGCAAGAGCTGATCCGGCGCACGACAGCGGGGCCTCGGAGCCGGCGGACGGGCTCCAGCCTGATCGACGAGACCTAGGGCCGCCAGGACACCCGGTGCTCGGCCAGATGGGCCAGCACCGAATGGTTCGCCTCCCAGCCGTCCGGGAACTTCACCGTCACCCCCAGCTGGACCGGTTCCGTCGAGGGATGGTCGTCCAGCAGTTCCGCTATCCCCGCCCGGGCCACCACCACGCACGCGTGCCGGTGCCGGGAGGCCAGGACGCACAGGCGGCCCGTCTCCAGGTGGAACGCCGTCGCGTCCGGCCGGCCCGACAAGGGGTGCAGGACCACGGTGAGGTCGTACTCGCGGCCCTGGAGCCGGTTCGCCGTGTCCACCGTCACCCCCGTGACCCCCAGCGAGGCCAGCGCCGAGCGCACCGCCGACGCCTGGTCGCGGTGGGCCGTGCCGACCGCGATCCGGTCCGCCGTCAGCGGAGCCGGACCCGGGGACTGCTCGTCGGAGGTCACCGCCCCGCGGTCGAGGGCCCGGCGGACCACCAGGGCCACCGCCCCCACCGCCTCCGGATCCGTGCGCGGAGTGTGCCGCGCGGGCAGCTCCAGCAGACCCCAGCCCGCCTCCGCCGCCTCGTCCAGCACCCGGTCCGGACCCGACCCGTCCGACGGCACCCCGTACGACAGCCGCCGCTCGCCCGGGCCCGTACCGCTGCGGAACTGCGTGTACGGGTAGAAGGCGCGGGAGACCAGCGGAGCCGCCGTCGCCGGGAGCCGCCAGGACACCGGCAGCCGGTGCTGCGGCAGTTGCGGATTGTGCGCGAGCAGGGTGCTCACCGCCGAGGCGGAGGGATCGTAGGACAGGCCCGCCCACTGCTCCGCGCCCACCACGCTGAAGGGGTCCAGCTGCCCCGGGTCGCCCACGAACAGCGCCCGCTCGAACAGCCCGGCCACGGCCAGCAGCGCGTCCGAACGCATCTGGTACGCCTCGTCGACGATGGCGTGCTGCCACGGCTCGACGTCCTTGACGAACGCCCACTTCGCAGCCGTCGAGATCGTGATCGGCAGCTCCGCCAGATCCCCCGGCTTGGCCGACAGGGTGACCGAGGGCAGCTCGCGCAGCGCCGGATCGTAGGCATCGCCGTCACTGCTGTGCAGCCGGCCCACCTTCAGCCCCGGATCCTTGTCGGCAAGACGCAGCACCAGGTCGTCGACCTGCGCGTTCGTCTGCGCCACCACCATCAGCCGGCGGCCGGCGGCCGCCAGCTCCCGGGCCGCGCGGACCACGAGAGTGGACTTGCCGGCCCCGGGCGGGGAGTCGACGACCACCCCCCGCTCGGACCCGTGCAGGGTGTCGGCCAGGATCGCTGCGGTCGCCCGGGCGGCCGCCGCACCCGGATCGAAGGGTGCGGTCGTGGTCACAGCAGGTCCTCGTCGGTCACGGTGTCGGGCAGGGGAAGGGCGCCCGCGCTCCCGGGCGGGCCGCCGTGCGTCCACGGGGTCTGCTCGGGCTCCGGGAGCTTCGGACCGCCGCGCGCGTCGTGCTCGAAGAGCGTCCAGCAGACCCGGTCGCCCTTCTCCGGCACCGAACCCGGCTCGGGATCCCGGCCGCGGCCCATCTTGTCCAGGAGCCGCAGCACCACCTGCCCGTCCTCCTCGAAGCGTACGAACCGGGCGCTCTGCGGACGCCCGTCCAGCGAGCGGAACACCTTCGCGCCGCCCCCGTCCGCGAGCTGCGGCCGGTCCTCCGTCGCCACCGTCACCAGCGGGCGGGGGCTCGGCCGCTTCGACTCCGTCCACTCCATGACCACGTCGGTCACCTCACCGGCGAAGGCCTCGCCCGCGAGACGCCGGCCCGCCATCACCAGCGGGTCGTCCAGCGCCTCCTGGGCATCGAGCCGCACCTGCTCGGTCTCCCGCGTGGCCAGCTTCTGGGCCGCCGTCACCGCGTCGTCGCGGCGAGGCTGAGGCGGCTCGCCCGCCCGTACCCGGTCCCGGTGGCCGGTGTACGACCAGCGGTCACGCGTCCAGCGCTCCTCCGCGCGCTCGCCCGGCGGCAGGGTGCGCAGCAGGTCGATCGCCTCCCACGTCATCCGCCAGGTGCCCGACAGCTGGGACGCCACCAGCCGGTGAACTTCCCGCTCGGCGGCCCGGACCCGCTCCTCGTCGTCCCCGGGCCCGGCCGCCGGGGCCGCGCGCGCCGCGTCGTAGCGCGCGATCGCCGGGGCCAGCAGCTTGTTGTCGAAGGCCGGGTCGGTGGCCGGACCGGCGGGCGGACACAGCAGCTGGCCGTCCTTGTCGCGGCCCAGCTCGGCCCGGTGGGCCTCCTCGGCGCCCGACCGGCCCTCCGGCGGATCGATCCAGCCCAGGAGCGCACCCAGGTGCTGGTCCTCCAGATTGCTCTGGCCGGTGGCCCAGTGCCGCGACAGCAGATCGGTGGCCGAGAGCAGCATCGAGGAGCCCGGCACCCGCGAGCGCTCACCGAGGTGGGTGAACCAGCGGCCGAGCATCGGCACCTGCGAGGGCGCCGGATACGGATTGTCCGGGTCCTCCTCGGCCGTGCGCCGGAACCGCATCGACCGGCCCAGCAGCCGTACGTACTCGATGCCCGCCCGGCTCGGCACGATCAGCTGCGGCGCATCCACGCACAGCTCGGTCTCCACCTTGACCCGCTTGCCCGTCTCCGGGTCGGTCTCGCTGCGCTCGGCAGGCTCCACGGCGTCCGCGTACGCGTCGATGTGGGCCAGCACCTGGACCGCGAGGTCCGCCAGGAAGGCCCAGCGCCGGTCGCGGTCGCGCGGCTGGGGTATCACGAACACCCGCGGCTCGTGCCGGTCGGTGCCCACCATGGCGCCCAGCGGGGCGCCCGCCTCACCGGCCGTGGTCAGCGGCACGAGGACCATCGGGCGCTCGCTCAGATGGCGGTGCCGCACGGTCGCGAGCGGCTGGGCGCGGCCCGCGCGTACGGCCTCCAGCCGGGCCAGGGTGCTCAGCAGGGGCATGCGGGGGTCTCCGGAGCGTGGTGCGGCGGACGGGCGGCGGCCAGTTCCAGGGCCTCGGCGCGCAGCCGGGCGGCGCGGTTCAGTGCGGCGGCGGTCGGATCCCCGGCGCAGCCGGCCCCGGCGGCCGCCTCGAGGGCGGCCTCGACGGTGGTCAGCGCGCCCAGCTCACCGCGCACGGACCGGCCCAGCGCGGTGACGTGGTCGGCGGCGCGGGCCCGGTCACGGCAGTGGAAGGCGAGCTCGCAGGCGGCCAGGCACTCCGGGGCGTAGGAGGCGTCCACCGCGGACACCGCCAGGGCGAGCTCCTCGGCGGTCCGGGTCGCCGGATCGAAGCTGACGCCCTCGGGCAGCGCGGCGGCCAGCTCCTCCACACGGGTCAGCCGGTCCAGCTGGCGGCGGGTCACGGAACGTTCGCGGCGGATGTCGACGGGGGAGGCGGTCGGCAGGTTCGAGAAGTCCTTGGGGCAGACCAGCAGCACCGTGTGCCCGACCTCGGCGCGGGGCAGCTTCTCGGCGGTCTTCTCCAGGGCCAGCACGTACACGGCGGCCTGGCGGGCGGCGGCGCCCACCTTCGCCGCGTCGGCGGCGCCGTCGATCATCGGGAACGACTTGATCTCCACGACGGTCCAGCGGCCGTCGGGGTGGACGACGACGGCGTCGGGCTCCAGGTACGCCGGGGTGCCGGCCACCTCCAGCGCCAGCATCGGGTGGTCCAGCAGCGTCCAGTCCTTCGCCGAGGTGGCCTCGCGCAGGGCCAGCGCGGTCCGGGCGGCACGGCCCTCGGGCCCGGCCGCGGCGAGGTCGGGGACGCGGGCGCCGGGACCGGGGGGCTCGGCCGCGGGCGCGAGGTGCGCGTGGACCAGCCGCAGCAGCTCGGTCCCGCCGTCGCCCTTGACCTTGGCCTCGAAGGAGTTCCCGCGGACTATGGCGAACTGCGACTGCCCGAACGAGGCGGGGGAGCCGAGCGCCGTGGCGAGGGCCGTCTTGTCCACGCCGGCGCCGTCGAGCAGGGCGCGTCTGCCGCAGCCGGGATTGGCGGCGAGGGCCGCCAGTGCCCGGGCGTCGAGCGGGCGGGGCGGCACGGCGGGGCCGCGCAGACCGGCGAGCCGCTGCCGCAGCGACGTCGGCTGCGCGGGGCTGCTGGGCGGGTAGGAGCTCACCCGCGGAAGTGTCCCATCCGCCACTGACAATCGTGGACTTAGCGCGAAAACCGGCGGTGGGGGCGGGTGCGGGCGGGGCGCGCGGGGTCGGATGCGGGCGGGCGCGGGCCCGTGTTCGCGTGATGGATGATGGACGGACGAGGGAATCACGAACCGGGAGAAGAACACATGGCCCCCCGCATCCTGCTGGCCCGCCACGGCCAGACGGCGTGGTCCCAGCTCGGCAAGCACACCGGACGCACGGATGTGCCGATGCTGGAGGAGGGCAAGCAGGGCGCGAAGCTGCTCGGCGAGCGGCTGGCGCGCGACCCGTGGCGGGCACTGCCCGGCGTGGAGGTCCGCACCAGCCCGCTGGTCCGCGCGAGCGAGAGCTGCGACCTGGCGGGCTTCGGCGCCCGGGCCGAGCCGTGGGACACGCTGATGGAATGGGACTACGGCGACTACGAGGGCATGACCCCGGCCGAGATCCAGGCGGTCCGGCCCGGGTGGCTGATCTGGCGCGACGGCGTTCCGGGCGGTGAGTCCGTCGCCGACGTCGCGGCCCGCGCGGACGAGGTGGTCGCCTGGGCCCGCTCGGCGGAGCGCGACGTCCTGGTCTTCGCGCACGGCCACATCCTGCGCACGCTGGCCGCGCGCTGGCTCGGCCTCGAACCCTCCTTCGGCGCCAGGATCCGCCTGGAACCGACCTCCCTGTCGGTCCTGGGCTGGGCGTACGGCGCGCCGGCCCTGGAACGCTGGAACGACACGGGCCACCTGGACGTTTAGCACTGGGCTTCGGCGGTGTCCGTGCCGGGTGCTCGGCGGTGTGCGGCGGGCCGCGCATCTGCCCTGCGGGCTGCTCGGCCGGGTTCTGCCGCGGGCTGCGCCGGGTGCCCTGCGGGCGGCTCGGCGATGTGCGGCTCGGGCCGCCCTCGCCTCGGGCTGCGCCTCAAACGCCGGCGGGGCTGGGGGGTGCGGGCGCCTCGGCAGTGTGCGGCTCGGCCGGGTTCTGCCTCGGGCCGCGCCTCAATCGCCGGCGGGGCTGGGATGCGCGGGCTGCTCGGCGGTGTGCGGCTCGGGCCGCGCCTCTGCCCTGCGGGCTGCTCGGCCGGGTTCTGCCGCGGGCTGCGCCGGGTGCCCTGCGGGCGGCTCGGCGGTGTCCGTGCCGGGTGCTCGGCGGTGTGCGGCGGGCGGCGACTCTGCCCTGCGGGCTGCTCGGCCGGGTTCTGCCGCGGGCTGCGCCTCAATCGCCGGCGGGGCTGGGGTGTGCGGGTTTGTCGGCTGGGTCGGTTCGTGGTGCCGTGCCGGGGCATCTCCTCGGCTCGCGCCTGCGGCGGGGGTCCAGCTGTATGGCCTGGGTTGCGGGCTCGTCCTGCGGGGACACCCCGCCACGTCCCCCCTGCCCTCCGCCGGAGAGGCCCACGGGGGGAACGGCTGGCACTGCCGAAGGTCTGCCGTGGGGTGGGGACACGTAGGAGGGTCCCCGGAGGACGAGCGCGCGACCGCGGCCGCCTGTCCGTGACGGGCCCGCGTGCGCCGAGCCGAGGAGACTCTCGTGCGGGGCACCGCCCCACACCACCGAGCCTCGCCGGCGTTTGAGGCGCGGCCCGAGGCGGGACAGCCCGCGCCGCAGGGCATTGGCCGAGGAGACTCTCGTGCGGGGCACCGCCCCACACCACCAGCCCCGCCGGCGCTTGAGGCGCGGCCCGAGGCGGAACGCGGCCGCGCCGCTACCGCCGAGCCCGCCCGCAGGGCACAGGCGCCCCCCGGGCCGGGACAGGCCCGCGCAGACGGGCACCGCCGAGCCACCCGCAGGGCACCGGCGTTCAGGCGCCCCCCGGGCCCGGGCGGGCCGCGCGGGTCAGGAATGTGGAGACGCGGGGGGAGCGCTGGTGGGGGACGAGGGCGGCGGCCGTTTCCGCCAGCATCGAGCGGATGCGGGTGGACTGGACCTCGGCCAGGAGGTCCAGTACGCGGCCCCCCGCCCACGCGGCCTCGTCAGGGGCACCCGCGCGGGCCAGGTCACCGGCCAGCTCGGCGGTGTAGAGGGCCACGTTCCGGGCGAAGTGCGGGTCCTGGAGGTCGGCCGCGCGGCGGGCGTGCCGCGCCGCGCGGGCGTGCTCGCCGAGCGCCGACCAGCACCGCGCCTCCAGGGATTCCAGCTCCGCCTGCCCGAAGAAGGACATCCACTCGGGGTCGTCGTCCGACTCGCCCCGGGAGAATTCCGTGTGCGCCCGGGTCAGCGACTCCTCACAGGCCTTGCGGTCGCCCAGCCCCGCCCACCCGCCGGCCTCCCGCAGCGCGAGCAGCGACAGCAGCCGCGGGGAACCGAGGGAGCGGGCGGCGCGGCGGCCCGCCTGGGCGGCCCGTACCGCCTCGCGGGAGCGGCCGCAGTCCCGGGCCAGGAAGGCCATGTTGCTGAAGGCGTGCGCCTCCAGGCCTGCGTCCCGGGCCACCCGGGCCGTCGCCAGGGCTTCCGCGTAGTGCGAGCGGGCGTCGTCGAAGCGGCCGGAGTCGTGGGCCAACCAGCCGACGGAGACGGCCAGTTCGCCGGCGCCCGAGTGCAGCCGGTCCTCGGTGGACTGCCGGGTGGCTCCCGCGTCGAGCAGTGCGTAGGCGGTGCGCAGGGGTTCGGCGGCCCGCCGGTACAGGGCATCGGCGCCGTGCCGGTCGTCCAGCAGGCGGATCTGGCGTACCGCGTCCTCGACGGCGGCGGCCTCGGACTCGCCGGCGCGGGAGGGGATCCGGCGGGTGTCGCCGAGCAGGGTGAGGCTGAGCGTGGCGGCCGCCACGGTCGCGGAGCCGCCCGCCATGAACGCGCGACGCAACACGTCGCTCTCCTTGGAACTGGAACTGGAACCGGAAGGGGATCGGGGGGTGGGCACGGAGAAGGGGGCGGGATCGCGGTGGGCCGAGCGGCCTCGGACGCTCTCGCGGGGGGAGAAGCCGAGATCGGCCAGGGCGCGGCCGGGGAACATGTGGAGGAAGACGCGCTCGTAGGCGTAGTTGGGGCAGCGGATCTCGCCGGACTCGACGCGGCCGATGTAGCGCGCATCGCAGGAAACCGTTTCTCCGATTTCCTTCGCGGCCCTGCGCACCAGGGCAGCGAACTCGGCCGGGGAGTGCTGCCCGCGCAGCCGCCGGAACGTGGAGTTGGGTGAGTGGGGGAACGCCGCCATGGACGTGGCCTCTCTGGCAAGGAACGCTGCACCGGGGCTGTGACGTGGGGTCCGGCGCGCATGAACGTACCGCCAGTGACAGGGTGTTCATGCGATGTTTGGCTACAAAACGGATATCTCACCCGCGATCCGCCATGAACTGCCATCCTTTGCGGCGTCTTGCCACCGCACCCGTTGACGTTCCCGTGCGTTGAACCCATGCGGATACGGATCGAGGAGGGGTTCCCTTGGTGGAGGGCGGCATGGAGAGCACTGGAACGAATACCGCGTCCGAGCCCGGCGCGGCCCCGGACCTGGACCTGGTGACCGTTCCTACCCGGCAGGGGCTGGAGGCGGTGGACATCATCCGCCGCGCCGCCAGCCAGGCCGGTGGGGTCGGGCCCGTCCTGCACGACGGATCCGGCGACACCCTCGGCTTCCTCGTCCCGTCCGGCACCGCGGACGCCTGGGACCTGCCGGGCAGCGCGTGTACGCAGACCAACGGGCGGGGGCTGCGCCTCGGCGACGGGATCTTGCCCAACGCGGGCGCCACCGGCTGGCTGCTCCCGCCGGAAGCCGTCGGGCCGGTCACCGATCCGGAGGTGCTGCGCGCGGCGCTCGGCGAGGCGGCCCGGCTGATCGAGGCCGCGGACAACTGCCGCTGAAACCGTCGGGGTGTGCCGCCGCCCGTCACAATGGGGTGGTGGCAGGCAAGGACAGGAACAAGGGCAAGCAGCGCGGACGCGGCAGCGCCGAGGCGGTCGTCGGGCAGGTGGACGGCGGCCGGGCGGAGCTGGAGCCGGACCGGGAGCGGGCCGGGGCCTGGACCCTGCTGATCGACGGAGCTCCGCAGTCGCACGTGGACCTGGGTGATCCCGGGTACCTGGACTTCGCGTACCAGCGGCGGATCGGTCATCTGATCGATCTCGTCGCGCCCGCCCGGCAGCCCCTGAACGTGCTGCACCTGGGCGGCGGCGCCTTCACCCTCGCCCGCTACACCGCCGCCTCCCGTCCTCGCTCCACCCAGCAGATCGTGGAGATCGACGCCGCCCTGGTGGCCTTCGTACGGGAGCACCTGCCGCTGGATCCGCAGGCGCGGGTCCGGGTCCGGGCGGTGGACGCGCGGGCGGGGCTGGCCAAGGTCCCGGACGGCTGGGCGGACCTGGTGATCGCGGACGTGTTCAGCGGGGCCCGTACCCCGGCGCACCTGACGAGCACCGAGTTCCTGGACGACGTACGCCGTGCGCTGGCGCCCACCGGGTGGTATGTGGCGAACCTGGCGGACGGTCCGCCGCTGACCCATCTGCGGGGGCAGATCGCGACGGCCGCGTCCCGGTTCACGGAGCTGGCGCTGGCGGCCGACCCGGTAGTCTGGCGAGGGAAACGTTTCGGCAATGCCGTCCTGGTGGCTGCCGACCGTGAGCTGCCCGTGGCGGAATTCACCCGCCGGGTCGCGAGCGATCCGCACCCGGGCCGGGTCGAGCACGGCCGGGCGCTGGCCGATTTCGCGGGCGGTGCCGCACCGGTCGCGGACGCCTCTGCGGTGGCCTCGCCGCAGCCGCCGCCCTCGGTCTTCCGGTAGCCGGCCCGGTACGGACGGGGCTCTCGCAGATAAAGATCGCCGGAGGACTCCCGGTGAGCGGCCGCTCTGCGTAGCCTGTAAGCCCCTGGGAGGTTCGCCCCTTCTACGACGCGTTCAGGAGACGGCAAAAGCAATGTCTGATTCCCCCGCAACCTCCGGTGCTCCGACCTCGGGCAGCCCGTCCACCCCCAGCACCGCCTCCTCCGACTACACCAAGCGGCTGGCCCGCCTGGAGCAGTCCGGGATCAAGCGGTTCGTGCCCACGCAGGCCCCCTACCGGTGGAACCTGCAGCGGCTGCAGCTGGGCCGGGTCCTGGACGTCGGCTGCGGGCTGGGGCGCAACCTGCTCAACTGCGGACCCGACAGCGTCGGCGTCGACCACAATCCGCACTCGGTGCAGACCTGCCGTGAGCGCGGACTGAACGCCTTCACCCCCGACGAGCTGGCCGCCGCCCCGGACTGCGGGCCCGGATCCTTCGACAGCCTGCTGATCGCGCACGTGCTGGAGCACATCGACGAGGAGACCGCGGGCTCGCTGCTGGAGCAGTACCTTCCGCTGGTCCGGCCGGGCGGCTCGGTCGTCATGATCACCCCGCAGGAGCTCGGCTACAAGACCGACGCCACCCACGTCCGCTGGGTCGGCTTCGAGGAGCTGCGCGGCCACGCAGGCAAGGCGGGGATCGCCGTCCGGCGGACCTACTCCTTCCCCTTCCCCCGCCCGATGGGCAAGGTCTTCCCGTACAACGAGTTCGTGCTGGTCGGCACCGTTCCGGCCTAGGCCGGAACGCTCCGAGGGGCGGCCTCAGGGGTCGACGATCTCCACCAGCGGCGGGTGGTTGTACCAGGTGCAGAACACCGAGACCTCCTGGCCGTCCCGGGTGAAGGTGACGCGGATCAGGTAGTCCTGCTTCCACACCTGCATCCGCCACCCGGCCGCCGGGGTGGCCGAGACCAGCTCGGCTGTGGACGCGCCCAGCGAGAGGGTGACCCGGCCGCCGGACACCGGATAGGCCTGCACCTTGCCCGAGTCCGAGGCCCCGCCCTCCGCCGGCCGGTCCGTGCCGGCGGAGGGCGAGGGCTTCTGCGACGTCCCGGGGGTCGCCCCGGCGGTCGGCGACGGGTCCGGCCCGGCCGACCCGGAGGGCGACGGGGAGGCGGACGCCGACGGGGTCGGGGACGCCTTCGCCTCGTGCGTCGAGGAGGACAGCGGCTTGGTGGCCAGGGGCACAGCGAGCGGTGGATCGTAGGCCGTCCCCGACATGACGGTGTGCACGCCCCACCACGACAGCGTCACCGCCGCCCCGGTCGCCAGCGTCCAAGCCATGGCATGAAGAAGTCCTCGTCGCATCAGGGCACATACTGCACCACCCGCCCCAAGTGTGGCCCGACACCCCGCTGGGTCGCCCGGATGGACTACCGTGCGGGCCATGGCAAGTGTGCTCGTGGTCGAGGACGACCAGTTCGTACGTTCCGCCCTCATCCGGCACCTGACCGAGGCCTCGCACACCGTGCGGAGCGTCGGCACGGCCCTGGAGGCCCTGCGCGAGGTCGCGCACCACCGCTTCGACGTGGTCATCCTCGACCTCGGACTGCCCGACCTGGACGGGTCGGAGGCGCTCAAGATGCTGCGCGGCATCACCGACGTACCCGTGATCATCGCGACCGCGCGCGACGACGAGGCCGAGATCGTCCGGCTGCTCAACGACGGCGCCGACGACTACCTGACCAAGCCCTTCTCGGTGGAACACCTCTCCGCCCGGATGGCCGCCGTGCTGCGCCGCTCCCGGGCCGCTGCCGGGGCCGAGCCGCCCTCGCGCGTCCTGCGCGTCGGCGGGCTCGCCATCGACCCGCTGCGCCGCCAGGCCGAGCTCGACGGCGCCGTACTGGACCTCACCCGGCGGGAGTTCGATCTGCTGGCCTTCCTCGCCGGGCGCCCCGGGGTGGTCGTGGCCCGGCGGGAACTGCTCGCCGAGGTCTGGCAGCAGTCGTACGGGGACGACCAGACCATCGACGTCCACCTGTCCTGGCTGCGCCGCAAACTCGGCGAGACCGCCGCCCGGCCGCGCTACCTGCACACGCTGCGGGGGGTCGGGGTCAAGCTGGAGCCGCCCCGGTGAGCGCGCGATGAGATGGGCCCTGGTCAAGGTGTGCCTCGCGGTGACGGCCATGGTGGTCGTCGCCTTCGCCGTACCCCTCGGGCTCGTCGTCCAGGAAATGGCCAGCGACCGTGCCTTCTCCAACGCCGAACGGCAGGCCGCCACCATCGGGCCGACGCTGTCCATCACCACCGACCCCGTGCAGCTGCAGAAGGCGGTGGAGTCCACCCAGATGGGCGCCGCCCGGCGGATGGCCGTCCACGTGCCCGCGATCGGCGACAGCCCGCCGGTGAACATCGGCGAGAGCCGGGCCGGGGAGCACACCGTCGCGGAGACCCGGCGGATGGGGCGGGCCACGACGGCCAAGGTGGCGGGCGGGGGCTCGGCGCTCCTCCAGCCGACCGCGCTCGGGTCCGGCGACATCGCCGTGGTGGAGATCTTCGTACCCGAGAGCGAAGTCAGCAACGGCGTCGGGACCGCATGGCTGGTGCTCGCGGGCGTCGGGCTGGCACTGATCATCGGCTCGGTCGGGGTCGCCGACCGGCTCGGCGCCCGGCTGGTCCGGCCCGCCGAACGGCTCGCGGACGCGGCCCACCAGCTCGGTGAGGGCAGGCTCGGCGCCCGGGTGCCCGAGGACGGGCCGAAGGAACTCCGGTCCGCGGCCGTCGCGTTCAACGCGATGGCGGACCAGGTCGTCGAACTCCTCGCCAACGAGCGGGAACTGGCCGCCGACCTCTCGCACCGGCTGCGGACCCCGCTGACCGTGCTGCGGCTCAACACGGCCTCGCTCGGGGACGGTCCGGCCGCCGAACAGACCCGGGCGGCCGTGGAGCAGCTGGAGCGCGAGGTCGACACGATCATCCGCACGGCCCGGGAGCAGCGCCCCGCCACCGGCCCGGGCGCCGGGGCCGGCGCGGGCTGCGACGCCTCCGAGGTGATCCGCGACCGGATGGGCTTCTGGTCGGCGCTCGCGGAGGACGAGGGCCGCGAGGTCCGGCTCGCCGGGGTGGACCGTACGGTACGGATCCCCGTGGCGCGGCCCGAGCTCGCCGCCGCCCTCGACGCCATGCTCGGCAACGTCTTCCGGCACACCCCCGAGGGCACCCCCTTCGCGGTGGACGTGCACGACGCGGGCGACGCGGTGATCGTGCTCGTCTCGGACGCGGGTCCCGGCATCGAGGACCCGGACGCCGCCCTGCGCCGCGGCAACGACGGCGGCCGCGACGGGTCGACGGGCCTGGGCCTGGACATCGTGCGCCGGGTCGCGGAGTCGACCGGCGGCGACGTACGGCTGGGGCGCTCGGTGCTCGGCGGGACCGAGGTCCGGGTCTGGATCGGCCTGGACGGCCGGACCCTCGGCGGGCCCGGAGCGGGCCGCGCCGGCCGCGGCCGACGCGGCAACCGACGTAACCGGGGGCGCGCCTCGCAGGCGTGATGTCGCCGTCTCGGTACGGTCCGCGGCATGGACACCCTGATCTTCGGCGGGCTCCTCGCCACGCTGATCGCCCTGTACCGGGGCGCGTCCCGGATGGTCGTGCTCGGAGCGTGGTGGGCGGTGCTGATCGCCGTCACCCTGCTGACGGCGCACCACATCACCAGCGGTCTCGCCCTGAAACTGAGCTACTGACCGTGGCCGCGACGATGCACAGCCTCGTGCCGGACGCCCCGCCGGAGAGCGGCCTGCTGGGCCGCGTCCAGTACTGGTTCGCCTGCTCCTTCGCCGTCGGCTGGACGGGTGTCGTCCTGGGCGGCCTCTACCAGCAGTTCGGCGCGGGGGACGTCCCGTCCCCGCTGTGCGTCGCGCAGCGGATGTTCATGCTGCTGGCCGCCCTGGGCGCGGCGTACATCATCCGCGCGGCGCTGATCAGCGGCACGGTGACGGGCCGCGCCTACATGACGGGCTGGGGCCTGTCCCTGGTCGCGTCGATCGGGGGCTCCTTCGCGTCCTGGCGGCAGACCATGCTGCACATCCTGCCGGGGGACAAGGGGTACGGGAGCGAGGTGTTCGGCCTGCACCTGTACGTCTGGGCGTGGATCCTCTTCCAGGTGTCGGTGGTCGCCATCGGCATCGCCCTGGCCTTCGCCCACGCGACGACCGACCGCGCCGTCCCCGCGGTCCGGCCGGGCGCGCTGCGCACGGCGGGCCTGGGCGCGCTGTGGTTCCTGGGCCTGGTCATCGCCGTGAGCCTGCTGGCGGTCTTCCTGGAGGAGGGCTTCCACTGGTTCCTCCCGGACGCCCCGAAGGGCTACCGGTTCTTCCGCGACATCGGACTGCAGGGCTGACCGGGCCCGCGAGCGAAAGGACTTCCGCAATGCGCTACGCAGTCCTCGGCACCGGGGCGGTGGGCCGGACGCTGGCCGAACGGCTCCTCTCCCTCGGGCACGACGTGGTCCTCGGCACCCGTGACCCCGCCGCCACCCTGGCCCGCACCGGACCGGCGGGCAGCGGGGCCCCGGTCGAGCCGTACGCCGCCTGGCAGGCCGGGCATCCCCGGGCGGGGCTGGCGACCTTCGCCGAGGCGGCCCGCTCGGGCGAGGTCCTCGTCAACGCCACGGGCGGCCGGGTCAGCATCGAGGTGCTGACCGCGGCGGGCGCCGGGCACCTGGACGGCAAGGTGCTCATCGACCTCGCCAATCCGCTCGACTTCTCCGGCGGGTGGCCGCCCGTGCTCGACCCCGCCAACAGCGACAGCCTCGGCGAGCTGATCCAGCGGACCTTCCCGGGCGCGCGGGTGGTCAAGACGCTGAACACCATGAACTGCGCGGTGATGGTCGATCCGGCCCGGGTGCCCGGCGACCACCACGTCTTCCTGTCCGGGGACGACGAGGACGCCAAGAGCAGCGTGCGCGAGCTGTTGCAGTCCTTCGGGTGGCCGCCGGACTGCATCCTGGACCTCGGCGGGATCGAGACCGCGCGCGGCGTCGAGATGCTGCTGCCGGTCTGGCTGACGCTGATGGGCCGGCTCGGGCACGCCGACTTCAACTTCCACATCCAGGGCGCCCGACCGCGCGCCTGACCGCACTCCGGGAGGTCCTGGCGCTTCGGCCGGGCGCTTCCGCCGTGCCGTCCGCCGGCCGTGCGATGAACCGGCCCGGACGGGGGCGCAAATGTTGCCGCGCCCCCGGACCGCGCCGAGGGTGGGCGTGACGGAAGGAGCCACGCATGAGAGTCATGCTCAGGGCGCACATGGACACGGCCGCCACCAACGAGGGCATCAAGACCGGCGCGCTGCCCCAGGGGATGAAGCAGCTGATGGAGAAGCTGAAGCCGGAGGCGGCCTACTTCGGCCTGCACGAGGGCGTGCGTTCCTGCTGGATCGTCTTCGACCTCCAGGACAGCTCGCACATGCCGGCGCTGATGGAGGACCTGTTCCTGCAGTTCAACGCCGAGGTCGAGGTCGCCCCCGTGATGAACGCCGAGGACCTGGCCAAGGGCCTGGCGGCGATGCGGTCCTCCTCCTGACGTGCCCGGCTAGCGGCCCTTCCCGTACGCCGTCGTCCTCGCCGTGGCCATCGCCAGCACGGCGGAGGCGGTGACCGCCGCGCACGAAACGGCGAACGCCGCCCGGTGTCCGTAGGCGTCCGCCAGTGGTCCGGAGGCGGCCGCCGCCAGCGCCTGACCGAGGATCAGGCCACTGCCGGCCACCGTCATGGCCTCGCCCATCCGCTCGGCCGGCCCGGTCCTCTCCACCAGCCCGAACAGCGCGATCAGGTGCGGGGCCACGGCCAGTCCGATCCCCGCGACGGCGAGGGCGGCCCCCCAGAGCCCGGAGACCACCAGCAGCGGCAGGGTGAGGACGGCCTGGGCGGCGATCGTCCACCGCAGCCGTACGGTCAGGTCCGCCGACCCCGGCCGGGCGACCGTGACGAAGCCGGCGACCGAGCTGGTCACGGCCATGGCGGCCCACACCAGCCCGGCCGCGCCCGCCTCGCCGAGGGATTCGGCGAGCGCGTTGACCCCCGTGTTGGCCCCGCTCCACGCGGCCCCCTGCAGGACGGCCAGTACGCACAGCAGGACCAGCCCGGGCGACCACAGCCGTACGCCGGCCCGTGCGCCCGGGGCCGGGGCGACCGGGCCCGGAGCGGTCGGATGCACCGCGAAGAGGGTGCCGAACACCAGGATGAGCGCGGCGGCGAGGACGAGCGCCGAGGCCGGGTGCACGGTGACGGCCAGGATGCCGGCCAGTGCGGGGCCGACCATGAACCCGACCTCGTCCAGGGTGGTGTCGAAGGACAGGGCCGAGCCGAGCAGCTTGCGGTCCGCGCCGGCCAGCCGCGCCCAACGGGCCCTGGCCAGCGGGCCGACCTGCGGGACGGTGAGGCCGGCCGCGACGGCGAGCGCGATGCGGGCGGTCAGCGGCAGACCGCCGAGGACGGCCGCGACGAGGGCGCACAGCACGGCGGCGTTCGCACCGCAGGCGAGGAGCAGCACCGGGCGGTGGCCGCGCCGGTCGGCGAGCCGGCCGATGACGGGGCCGCCGAGGGCCTGGCCGAGCCAGAGCGCGGCGGCCACCGTGCCGGCGTCCCCGATGCCGTCGCGGGCGTTGATGAGCAGGAGCGTTCCGATGGGGCACAGAGCGGCGGGGAGCCGGGCGAGGAACGCGTAGAGGGGCAGCGCGGTACCGCCGAGTGCGAGCACGGCGCGGAAACCGGCGGGCGGGCGCGGGGGCGCGGAAACGGGCAGGGTCACGGACAGCCTCCATCCGCACGCCGACCCACCCGTGTCTCCGGCGCACTGCGTTGCCCGTTGCCCGGGGACGCTAGTACGGGGACCCGCGCCCCGGAAGTCCTACTGCACGCTGAAGCCGTGCGGGTGGGCCGGATCGCCGGGGCAGGCGAAGACGTTGAGCCTGCCGTGGTTGCCGACGACCACGCCGGTCGGGTTCCGCGGCCCGTCCTCCAGCGGGATCCAGCTCCTGCTGTCGGCGTGCCACTCGTTCGTCGCGACGGTCAGCAGCAGCTCCATCGGGCTCCCGCAGGCGTCGCAGTCCATGGCGCCCGGCCCGGTGAGGTTCCAGGCGGCGTGCCCGCCGGCCTTCCAGCCCGGGGCGACGGACAGATCGCTCTGGTAGGTCGGCGGCCGGTCCTCCCCGCCGTCCTCCTCGTCCTCTTCCCGGGCTTCCTCCTCGGTCTCGTAGGCGGCCTCCTCCTGGGCGTCCTCCCACTCCTCGACCGCCGCCCCCAGCTCCCCGGTGAGCAGTTCGATGTACGGGTACTCGGTGACCTGCTCCGGGTGCAGGACGCACGGCTCGGGCAGATACCCGTCGAAGCCGACGGCCGGGGGCCTCGGCTGGTCCGCCGCCACCGAGCGGACCTCCGCCGCCCGGCGCCACCGCAGGTGCACGTACATGCCGTATCCGGTGGGCCCGTGGGCGTCGAAGGGGCACCAGAAGACCTGGAGCAGATCGCAGCCGTCCGGCCCGGCCGGCAGGTCGGGCACGTCCTGCGTGCGGAGCTGGGCCAGGGCGAGCAGCGGCAGTGGTTCCGGTCCGGGGGCGCGGCGGTGCGGGGTCGTGCACACCGGCCACGGTTCGCCGGCCGGCCACAGCAGCGGCCCGCCGACGTGGCTGTCGTGCGGACCGGGCGTCCCGGGGCGCGGGTGGAGCCGGGTCGCGGTGCGGCGGTGCGCGGCGAGCCCGGGGAAGAGGGACTCCACATTCAGGGGGCGCGGGGGCGTGGTGCGGCCGGGGGATGTCCCGTCACCTGTGTGCATCGTCATCTCCGGTGGCCCTCAGGTGAGGGAGTCGATCAAGGGGGGTCGTCGTGATCGTAGTGACGGGTGCGACCGGGAACGTGGGACGGGAACTCATCCGGATCCTCGCCGACGGCGGTGATGCGGTCACCGCCGTCTCCCGGCGGCCGGGGCTGCTGCCCGAAGGGATCCGCCACCACCTCGGCGACCTCGCCGAGCCGCAGAGCATCGCCCCCGCGCTGGACGGGGCCGGCGCACTGTTCCTGCTCGTCGCCGGAGAGGACCCGCAGAGCATCCTCGAACGCGCGGCCGCCGCCGGGATCCGCCGGGTCGTCCTGCTCTCCTCCCAGGGCGCCGGAACCCGCCCGGAGGTCTACGCCCACCCCGCGCGGTTCGAGGACGCCGTCCGCCGCAGCGGCCTGGAGTGGACGGTCCTGCGCTCCGGCGGCCTCGGCTCCAACGCCTACGCCTGGGCCGAGAGCATCCGTACGACGCGCACGGCCGCCGCACCCTTCGCGGACGTCGGGCTCCCGGTCGTCGATCCGGCGGACGTCGCCGAAGTGGCGGCCGCCGTTCTGCGGGAGCCGGGCCACGCGGGCCGGACCTACGAGCTCACCGGGCCCGCCCCGGTCACCCCGAGGGAGCGCGCCGGGGCGATCGGCGCCGCCCTGGGCGAGCCCGTCCGCTTCGTCGAACAGACCCGGGAGGAGGCCCGCGCCCAGATGCTGGCCTTCATGCCCGAGCCGGTCGTGGAGGGCACGCTCGGGATCCTCGGCGAACCCCTGCCTGCCGAAAGGGAACCGAGCCCGGCCGTGCGGCAGATCCTCGGCCGGGCGCCCCGCCCCTTCGCGGACTGGGCGGCCCGCTCGGCCCCGGCCTTCCGCTGAGCCCGCCCGGCCACCCGGCCCAGGTCCTGTCGTCGAAGTCCCGCCTGGCCCGCGGCGCCCGGCACCGCACCTCGCCGCGTTGTCGGGGCGCCCGAGTACGTCCAGTACTCGGGCGCCCCTCCGCCTTGCGATGCACGGCGCCGGACACCGAGGGCCCGACCGGCGCTACTTTGACGACAGGACCTAGAGCACCTCGTCCCCGTAGGTGAGGAAGCCTCCCTTCCGGGCCAGGCGGGCGTACCAGTGGGCGCTGGAACGCGGGGTGCGGACCTGGGTCTCGTAGTCGACGTGCACGATGCCGAAGCGCTTGCCGTAGCCGTAGGACCACTCGAAGTTGTCCATCAGCGACCAGAGGAAGTAGCCCTCGACCGGGGCGCCGTCCGCCAGGGCGCGGTGCACGGCCGCGAGGTGGCCCTCCAGGTAGCCGATGCGCTCCGGGTCGTGCAGACCGGTGGCGTACGCCGCGCCGTTCTCGGTGATCATCAGTGGCAGTCCGGGCGCCTCGCGGGTGAAGCGCATCAGCAGGTCGTGCAGGCCGGTCGGGTCGACCGACCAGCCCATGTCGGTCCGCTCGCCGGGGGGTTGGTGGAAGGCGACGGTGTCCGCGGCCGGCCAGGGGGAGTGCGCCGCGGCCCCGTGCCCGTCGGCGCGCGGGCCGTTGCCGTCGGGGGCGGCCGAGACCACCGCCGGGGTGTAGTAGTTCACCCCGAGGAAGTCCAGCGGCTGGTGGATCAGCGCCTCGTCGCCATGGCGGACGAACGACCAGTCCGTCACCGCGGCGGTGTCCTCGAACAGGTCCTGCGGGTAGGCCCCGTGCAGCAGCGGTCCGGTGAACACCCGGTTGGCCAGGGCGTCGATCCGGCGGGCCGCGTCCAGGTCCGCCGCCGAGCCGGTCAGCGGCCGTACCGCGCTGGGGTTGAGGGCGATGCCCGCCCTGGTCCCGGCGGGCAGGGCCGCCGCGGCCAGCCCGTGGGCCAGGTTGAGGTGGTGGGCGGCGCGCAGGGAGTCGGCGGGGGAGGTGCGGCCGGGGGCGTGCACCCCCGAGGCATAGCCGAGGAAGGCGCTGCACCAGGGCTCGTTGAGGGTGGTCCAGAGCTCCACCCGGTCGGCCAGCGCCCCCGCGACCTGTTCGGCGTACCGGGCGAAGGCGTACGCCGTCTCCCGCTCGGGCCAGCCGCCCGCGGTCTCCAGCTCCTGCGGCAGGTCCCAGTGGTAGAGGGTCACGCAGGGCTTGATCCCGTACGAGAGCAGCTCGTCGACCAGCGCGTCGTAGAAGCCGATCCCGCCGGCGAGCACCCTCGGCCAGGACACCGAGAACCGGTAGGCGCCCAGCCCGAGCGAGGCCATCAGGCGGACGTCCTCCCGCCACAGCCGGTGGTGGTCGGCGGCCACGTCGCCCGTGTCGCCGGCGTGCACCTTGCCCGGAGTACGGCAGAAGGTGTCCCAGATGGACGGGCCGCGCAGGGCGGCGGCGCCCTCGATCTGGAAGGCCGCCGTGGCCGTGCCCCACAGGAACCCGTCGGGGAACCGGAGTTCCCGCGCTCCGGTGTCCGTGTCCGGGACGGCGTTCGTGTCCGCGACCGTGTCCGCGACCGGGTCCGCGACCGGGTCCACGACCGGGTCCGCCGTCGCGTTCGTGTTCGTGTTCGTCGGGATTCGTGTCATCCCTTCACCGCTCCTTGCATGATGCCGCCGACGATCTGGCGGCCGAAGACGAGGAACACAGCCAAGAGCGGGAGCGTGCCCAGCAGCGCGCCCGCCATGATCACCGACTGGTCGGGGATGTAGCCCCGGCCCAGCCCGGTCAGGGCCACCTGCACCGTCGGGCTGCCGTTCTGGGTCAGCGCGACGATCGGCCAGAAGAAGTCGTTCCAGGCCATGACGAAGGTCAGCATCCCCAGCACCGCCATGGCGGGCCGGGCCGCCGGGAACACCACGTGCCACAGGACCCGCAGCGAACTCGCCCCGTCCGTACGCGCCGCCTCGATCAGCTCCATCGGCAGCGCGTGCACCAGGTACTGGCGCATGAAGAACACCCCGAACGCGCCCACCAGCGTCGGCAGGATCACCGCCTGGAGCCGGTCGGTCCACGACAGCTTCGCGATCAGCATGTAGAGCGGCACCACGCTCAGCTGCGGCGGGATCAGCATCGTCCCGATCACCAGCGCCAGCAGCGGCCGGCTGCCGCGGAAGCGGAGTTTGGCGAAGGCGAATCCGGCGAGCGTGGAGAAGAACACGGTGCCCGCGGCGACCGTGCCCGCCACGATCACCGTGTTCAGCAGGGCCTCCCCCATGTTGGCGTCGGTCCACGCGACCCGGAGATTGCGCCCCAGGTTCCCGCCGAACCAGAACGGCGGCGGGGTCTGGGCCAGCCGCGTACTGTTCCGGGAGGCCGCGATCGCCGTCCACACGAGCGGGAAGAGCGAGCCGGCCGTGAACAGGGCGAGCACCACGTACGTGAGCCGGCCCGCGCGCAGTGCTCTCATCGGGAGTCCTTCCGTCCGCGCAGCAGCCGCGCCGCACCCGCGATCAGCAGCAGGATCAGGAACATCGCCCACGCGATCGCCGAGGCCCGCCCCAGGTGCAGGTTCACCCAGCCCTGCTCGTACAGGTACAGCCCGAGCGTCTGGAACTGGTGGTCCGAGCCGCCCGTCGCGCCCGCCCCGCCGTTGAACAGCAGCGGCTCGCCGAACAGCTGGGTCGCCCCGATCGTCGACACGACGCAGGTGAAGAAGATCGTCGGGCGCAGCGAGGGCACCGTCACGTGGAGGAACTGCTGCCAGCGCGAGGCCCCGTCCAGCGCGGCCGACTCGTACAGCTCGGCCGGTACGGCCTGCATGGCCGCCAGGTAGATCAGCGCGTTGTAGCCGGTCCACCGCCAGATCACGATGGTGGAGACGGCGAGCTGGGAGGCGAAGGTGCCGTTCTGCCAGTCGACGGCCTCGAAACCGACCGCCGACAGCGCCCAGTTGACCATCCCGTAGTCCCGGCCGAAGAGCAGTACGAAGACGAGCGTGGCCGCCGCCACCGAGGTCGCGTACGGGGTGAGCACCGCGACCCGGAAGAAGGCGGAGCCCCGCAGCCGGTAGTTGAGCAGATGGGCCAGGCCCAGCGCGATCGCCAGCTGCGGCACCGTGGACAGCAGACCGATGGTCACCGTGTTGCGGAGCGCGTTCCAGAAGAACTCGTCGTCCCACAGCCGGGTGAAGTTCCGCAGCCCCACCCACGTCATGCTGTCGGGATCGGTCAGCTCCACCTGGTGCAGCGCCGCCCAGCCCGTGTACAGCAGCGGGAACAGCCCGAAGGCGGCGAAGAAGAGGAAGAAGGGCGCCACGAAGGCGTACGGGCTCCAGCGCAGGTCCCAGCGGTAGCGGCGCGAGCGCCACACCTGTCCCGGGCGGCCCCGGCCGCCCCCCTCCGCCGCCGGCCGCTCCGGGCCGACGGTGGAGGGGGACAGAACAGCCGTCTCGTCCGTCACCGGCGCCTCACTGGTCCAGGGCGTTGTCGATCGCCTTCACCGCGGCCTCCCAGCCCTCCTGCGGGCTGCGGCCCTTCTGGTCGACCTGGAGCATCCCGATGTCCGCCAGGTTCTGCGCGATCACCAGGTCCTTCGGGCCGACCACCGTCACCGGCACGCCCTCCGCCGCCTTCGAGAAGATCTCGCCGATCGGGGCGCCGCCGAAGTACGCGTGCTGCGCACCCGACACCGCCGGCAGCTTGTACGCGGCGCTCGCGCTCGGGAAACTGCCCCGCTTCTCGAAGAGCTTCGCCTGCTGCGCCGGAGCCGTCAGCCAGGCCGCCAGCTTCGCCGCCTCCTCGGCGTGCTTGCCCGCCTTCGGGACCACCAGGAAGGAACCGCCCCAGTTGCTGGGCTTCGGCGCCTGCGCCACGTCCCACTTGTCCTTGCCCGCCGGGCCGGCCTTGTCCTGGATGTAGCCGAGCATCCAGGCCGGGCACGAGACCGTGGCGAAGGAGCCGTTGGAGAAGCCCTGGTCCCAGCCCGGGGTGAACTGCTGGAGCTTGGCGCTCAGCCCGTCGGTAGCGAAGGAGGCCGCCAGGTCGAAGGCCCCGCGCACCGCCGGGTTGGTCTTGTAGACGACCTTGCCCTGCTCGTCGTAGAACCGCTGGGCGCTGCTGCCGGTCACTGCCGCCATCACGCCCGACGCAGAGTCGACGAAGGCCTTCCCCTCGCCGGCCTTCGCCTTGTAGGCCTTGCCCGCCTCCAGGTACTTGTTCCAGTCGCCCGCCCACAGCGCCCCGACCGCCGCGCGGTCGCTGGGCAGTCCGGCCGCCTCGAAGAGGTCCTTGCGGTAGCAGATGCCCTGGGGGCCGATGTCGGTGCCGAGGCCGACCGTGGCCCCGCCCTTGGCCGCGCTCGCCGTGCCCTGCGCCCACTTCCATGGCAGGTACGCGGCCTTGTCCACGCCGGGGGCCTTGCCCAGGTCCACCAGCTTGTCGGCCTGGGTGGCGGTGATCTCGGCGATGTTGTTGACCTCGACGGCCTGGATGTCCGCGAGGCCGCTGCCCGTGCCCAGGTGGGTGAGGAGCTGGGGGTAGTAGTTCTCGTTGCGCTCGATGGAGGTCTGCTCGATGCGGATCCCGGGATTCTGCGCCATGTACTCGTCGTAGAGCCCGGCCTCCTGGAGCCCGAAGGCGCCGAAGACGCCGACGGTGAGGGTGGTCTGTGCGGCGCCGCCGGACTTGCCGGTGGCAGGGGTCCCCTTGCCGGGGCCTTCCTCGGGGTCCTGCGCGCACCCCGCGAGCAGCAGGGCCGCCGCCCCCACCGCGGTGACGGTCGTGAGGAGGGTTCTTCGGGATCGGGCTCGGACGCGCATGTGCTTCCTCCCTGGAGGACGAAACGTGCCAGGTGTCGTGTGACACAGTGTGGGAGCGCTCCCACAGTCGTCAAGAGGTAGATTCACAACCGGGAGGAAGCCATGAACGGGCATGGGCGCAGTGGGGGACGACCGACCCTGGAGGAGGTCGCGGCGCGCGCCGGTGTCGGGCGCGGCACGGTCTCCCGGGTGATCAATGGATCCTCCAAGGTCAGCGAGCACACCAGGGTCGCCGTCGAGGCGGCCGTGGCCGAGCTGGGGTACGTACCGAACCGCGCCGCGCGCGCCCTCGCGGCCAACCGCACCGACGCCATCGCCCTCGTGATCCCCGAACCTGAGGAGCGGTTCTTCGCCGAGCCCTACTTCTCCGAAGTGGTCCGCGGGGTCGGCGCCGCCCTCGCCGAGACCGAGGTCCAGCTCGTCCTCACCCTGGCGGGCAGCGACCGCGAGCGCCGCCGCCTCGCCCAGTACCTGTCCGGGCACCGCGTCGACGGCGTGCTGCTGGTGTCCGTGCACGCCGGGGACCCGCTGCCCGAGCTGCTCGCCGAGCTCGGCATCCCGACGGTGGTCAGCGGTCGCCGCTCCGCCGCCGAGACCCTGCCCAGTGTGGACTCCGACAACCTGGCGGGCGCGGCCGAGGCCGTACGCCACCTCCTCGGCCGGGGCCGCCGCACGATCGCCACGATCACCGGGCCGCTGGACGTGTACGGGGCCCAGTGCCGGCTCGACGGCTACCGGCAGGCCCTGGCCGGCGCCGGACACCCCGTCGACGAGCCGCTGATCGCGGTCGGGGACTTCACCGAGGAGGGCGGCCGGCGGGCGATGCGCGAACTGCTGGCCCGCCGCCCCGCGCTCGACGCGGTCTTCGCCGCTTCCGACGTCATGGCGGCGGGCGCCCGGCGGGAGCTGCGCGCGGCCGGCCGCCGGATTCCGCGGGACGTGGCGCTGGTCGGCTTCGACGACTCGGTGGTGGCCCGGCACATGGACCCGCCGCTGACCAGCGTCCGCCAGCCGATCGAGGAGATGGGCCGGACCATGACGAGGATGCTGCTGGGGAGGATCGCGGGGGAGACGGGCGAGGCGGCCGCCGTGCTGCCGAACCGGCTGGTGGTCCGGGAGTCGTCCTGACGGCCGCGGCATGCGAAAGGCCCCGGTCCGCTTTCGCGTACCGGGGCCTTTCTTCAGGGTGAGTGACGGGACTTGAACCCGCGGCCACCTGGACCACAACCAGGTGCTCTACCAACTGAGCTACACCCACCATGTCCGGTCGGAAAACCGACCGGCCGAAGAAAAGGGTACAGGGTCCGGGAGGGTGCTCGCTCCCTCCTTTCCCGGCGCCCCCCTCCGGAGGTCCGGCGGCAGGATCTACGCGCCCGGCACGACGTGCTTGGCGGCGATGCTCCGGGCCGTGTCCGAGTCGGGCCCGGGCTGCGGCACGAAGACCGCTTCCCGGTAGTAGCGCAGCTCGGTGATGGAGTCCTTGATGTCCGCCAGCGCCCGGTGGTTGCCGTTCTTCGGCGGGCTGTTGAAGTACGCCCGCGGGTACCAGCGGCGCGCCAGCTCCTTGACCGAGGAGACGTCCACGATCCGGTAGTGGAGGTAGCTCTCGAGCGCGGCCATGTCGCGCAGCAGGAAGCCGCGGTCGGTGCCGACCGAGTTCCCGCAGAGCGGCGCCTTGCGGGGTTCCTTCACGTGCTCCCGCACGTAGGCCAGGACCTGTGCCTCGGCGTCCGCGAGAGTGGTCCCCCCGGCCAGTTCGTCGAGCAGGCCGGAGGCGGTGTGCATCTCGCGCACCACGTCGGGCATGGTCTCCAGGGCGGCGTCCGGCGGGCGGATCACGATGTCCACGCCTTCGCCGAGCACGTTGAGCTCCGAGTCGGTGACCAGTGCGGCCACCTCGATAAGTGCGTCGTCCGTCAACGAGAGCCCGGTCATCTCGCAGTCGATCCACACCATGCGATCGTTCATGTGTCCCACCTTATGCGGTCCCTCACGGCGCGGACCGCATATGCGGAAGGTCCCCCATCGGCGGTGACCGATGGAGGACCTTCGTGCGTCGTACCCGGAGAGCGGCTACGCGTGTTCCCGCAGCGCCCGGCCCGGGGCGTAGAGCTCCGTCACCGTGGGACCCGCCGCGGCCAGGGCCGCCGCCGCCCGGTGGGGCTGCGGAGTGCGCTGGTGCGGAACCGGACCCGCGTTGATCTCGGCCACCTGTGCCACCTCGGCCTGCGGCCGCCGTGCCCGGTAGGCGGAGCGGTAGGCGGCCGGGGAGGACCCCAGCTGCCGCCGGAAGTGACCCCGCAGGGCGACCGGCGAACGGAACCCGCAGCGTCCGGCGACCTCGTCGACCGAGTAGTCGGAGGTCTCCAGCAGCCGCTGTGCCTGGAGCACCCGCTGGGTGATCAGCCACTGCAGCGGAGCGCTGCCGGTGAGCGAGCGGAACCGCCGGTCGAAGGTGCGCCTGCTCATGTAGGCGCGGGCGGCGAGGGTCTCCACGTCGAACTGCTCGTGGAGGTGTTCCAGTGCCCAGGCGACGACTTCGGCCAGCGGGTCGGCGCCGATCTCCTCCGGCAGCGACCGGTCGAGATAGCGTTCCTGGCCGCCCGTCCGGCGCGGCGGCACGACGAGCCTGCGGGCCAGGGCCCCGGCCGCCTCGCTGCCGTGGTCCGTGCGCACGATGTGCAGGCACAGATCGATTCCGGCCGCCGTGCCGGCGGACGTGAGCACGTCGCCGTCGTCGACGAACAGTTCGCGCGGATCGACATGGACGGACGGGTACCGCTTGGCCAGCGTCGGCGCGTACATCCAGTGCGTCGTCGCGGGCCGGCCGTCCAGCAGACCGGCGGCGGCGAGCACGAAGGCTCCCGTGCACAGTCCGACGATCCGGGCCCCCTCCTCGTGCGCCAGACGCAGTGCGTCGAGCGCCTCCGGTGGCGGTGGTGAAGTGATGGAGCGCCAGGCGGGAACGACGACCGTCCCTGCCCGGGCGATCGCCTCCAACCCGTATGGCGCGGTCAGTTCGAGCCCGCCGGTGGTCCTCAGCGGACCGTCCTCACCGGCGCACACGAGCAATCGATAGCGTGGAACTCCCGCGTCCTGCCGGTCAATGCCGAACACGGAAAGTGGAATGGAGCTCTCGAAGATCGGTCCGCCGCTGAAGAGCAGCACCGCGACGATCTCCCTGCGGCGACGCCCCGCGAGCTTCCGGCCGGCGTCTGTGACGACGGCGGTGGAATCCTGGCTCATGGCGCTAAGCCCCCCTTGGGTGTCGCGACTCCTTGGTCTGGTCGCACCTGCACGTTTCCCCTCGGCCTTGCACGTGGATCCCCCGCCGTAAATACATGATCGAATCTACTGCGTCCCGTGGTGTCGGCGTGACAAGTTCAGCACGCAGCGCTATGTCGACTTCTCAACTTGGCGAAAAGCATTCGATCAGGAAGCGTTCCACTCCGCTACCCGAACGGGAAGCGTGCCGCCCGGCCATGGCCAGTACCGGTAGGGCCAGAACGCCCCCCGGGGTCCGTCGTCGCTGGTGGTGAGGGGGGCGGGGGGACATTCCGGCAAGCAGGCCAACCTGCCGGGAAGTTGGCTGAAAACATGCGTGTGTGGGTGTGCGAATGAGTCAGTCGTGCGGGGAGGCGGGGTCGGAGCCCCGGCAGGTGCGGCGCATCCCGGCTCCGCCGCGCGAATGCCGGCGGCGGCCGGCGGGTGCGAGCGGCTCCTGCGCCCGCACCCGGGCGGCCGTCCGCTCCGAGTGCCGCAGCAGGACCCGGCACGCGGCCGTGACGGCGAGCAGGCCGAGGGTCGCGACGGCCGCCCCGCCGAAGGAGGTTCCGTAGACGACGAGGACCACGGGGACGAGCAGACAGCTGAAGGCGGCCCAGCGCACGACGTCACCCGCGGGGTCGTCATGGGGGTGTCCGCCGCGACGCCCGGACGGGTGAAGAGGTGAGCGGGGGGACGGGGTGAAGTGCGGGACCGCGTCCGCGTCGTGGAGGGACCGGACGGACTGCGTCGGCCGAGCTGGCTGGACGGGGTGAACCGGATGACCGGGCACGGCGTGCTCCCTGCGGGCTCTTACCTGTTGGTCGGACGCATGTCCCAACGCCCGGCGGCAGGGCTCGGTCACTGCGCGCACGGGTGGCAACGCCCGGACTCGTCACTGGCTGTAGGGGACAGTGGTCATTGCCAAGGCGCGTTCGCTCCGGCATGCTCCCTGGGACGCTCTCCAAGGGCGGCATGCCCTGTGCAGGACAGGAGTGTCGCCGTACCCTGGTGGGTATGGGCTTGGGAAGATGCTTCCCGGACAGAGCTCCGTCACACTGCGTCGCCGATTTCGCCCCTGTTGCTTCCTCCAAGGACCTCTTCGCCGAGACACCCATGGCCGGTCACGAATTCTCCGAACCCGCGGACCGCAAGCGCAAACGCGTCGTCGACCCCGCGTCGGCCGCCGATCTGCGCGCGGTGGAACAGACACGCGTGCACTGCGATCCGGCCTTCCGGCACGGCGTCGTTGTGGGATTCGACGGATCCACCTCCAGCGAGCGCGCGCTCGCCTATGCGATCGGCATGGCCCGTCGCTCAGGATCAGGTCTGATCATCGTCCATGTCGCCAACCGGCTGCCCACCACGGTGTGGGCCGGCTGCGAGCCGCCCGTCTTCGTCGACGTGCCGGACCACCGCACCGAGGTGCTCGGGCTGGAGCTCGCCTGCGCGGACTATCTGGCCGAAGTGCCGTGGATCCTGGTCGAGCGGGGTGGTGACATCTGCCATGAGCTGGAGGAGGTCGGCCGGGAGTATTCGGCCGACGCCATCGTGGTCGGCTCGACGCACGGGATCGTGGGCCGGATCTTCGGATCGGTCGCCGGCCGACTGGCCAAGCGCGCACAGCGACCGGTCGTTGTCATTCCTTGACTGCTCCCCTCCCTGTGGGAAGGGGATTCCTGGCTCACGCAGCCTCCCGGGGCGGCGCCCCGAGAGGTCTTCCACGATCAGTACCAACCGGGATCAGACCTGCCCGGACGAGCATCACGCGCGCGGAGTTCTTGTCCCGTGGGGACACTGCTCCGCACGCGGTGCAGGTGTATGTGCGCTCTCCCAGCGGCAGTGCGTGCTTGGCTCTCGCTCCGCACTGCGCGCAGTCCATCGTGGTGTGCGCGGGGTGTACCAGGTGCACGGCACGTCCGTGCTTGCGGCCCATTTCGATCAAGGCTTGTTTGGTGGCGCCGATGGCGGCGTCAGCTGCCTTCCTGGCCATGGTGGTCTTCGCGAGGAACTTCGGCCGGAAATTCTCCACCGCAAGGACGTCGTGGTCGCGCACCACAGACTTGGCCCACTTGCGGGCTGTCTCCTGCCGCTGCCGGGCGACCTTCTTGTGCAGCCTGGCGCGCTGCCTCTTCGCCTTGAGGTGGCCCTTCGATGCGGCCCGTCCCTTCCCAGGTTTCCGGCGGGCCACCATCCGGTCGTACCGGGTCAGCTTCGCGGCGGCCTTTCTGCCGTGCTCGGCGTGTGGCAGATCGTGGGTGTCGCTGGTGGTGGTCGCGGTCTCGCGCACACCCCAGTCGATACCGATCGCGCGCCCGGTGGCAGGCAGCAACTCTGCCTGGGCGGGGACGACGAATGAGCAGTACCAGTGTCCGAGGCTGTCCTGATAGACGCGCACGCTTGACGGGTCGGCGGGCAGTGGGCGCGACCACACCACCGTCAGGATGATGCCCCCGGCCAGGTGCAGAGTGCCGTGCTTCACGCGGAAGCCGCGCTTTGTGTAGTTCAGTGACGGGGCGGCCTCACGCTTCTTCTTGTACTTGGGCATCCCGGCCCGACGCGCCATGGGCAGGCGGTCCTTGATGTCCTTCTGCGCCTTGGCCCTGGACCTGCCGAAGTCGCGTATCAGCTGTTGCTGCGGGACAGAGGCCCCGTCTCTCAGCCAGGCGTTCGCCTGCCGGGCTTCGGTCAACATTTTGTCGAGTTGCGCGGGGCCGCAGGTGTGCTTGTCCGTGCCCTCGGGCCTGGTCCTGTTCCATGCGTGGACTTGCTTGGACTTGGCGACGCACTCGTTCCAGATCCACCGGATCCGGTCCCACTCCCCCAGTAGAGAAGCGTGGGCGGCGGATGACACCCGAAGCCTGAAGGTGTACCGGGCGGAGTGCCTGGCGTCCTCGGCCACTCGTGGTGTCGTCATGCCGCGACCGTAAGGCCGTGCCCTTCGCCGTCCGCCCGGATTTCGTGACGTTCCCTCGAACCAGTGACCGATCCGGTCGCTCGCCGTTTTCATTCCGTGACCGCTTGTTAAGGCGCTTGTGCGGTTGTGTCCCTGTGTAAAGGGTAGATAAATGCTGCTGGGACGCAGCAAACAACTGCAGATCGAAGGGAGCCCGCCGTGGACAATGGTGTCTCTGCGGGAAGCACGGCCTCGACTTCGACCCTCGGGCACATCGCCCTGGGTCTCACCCTTCTCGCATTCGGTATCGGCCACACCGGTGTCATCGACGGTGTGTCCGCTGCCAGCTCCGTGTCGCTCGCGACCTACGTCGGCGGTCTGGCCCTGTTCGTCCTCGGAGTCCTCGAATTCCGCGGCGGCAACGGGTTCAACGGCACGGCGTTCGCGGGACTCGGGGCCTTCTGGTTCACCTGGGCCGCGGGAGCCGACGGAAAGGTTTCGGCGGACGCCGCCGGATCGTTCCTCGTCCTGTTCGCCCTCCTCGGCCTCACCCTCACCGTGGGCGCGGCGAGCGGACTCTTCGGGCAGGGCGTGTACGGCCTGTTCACCCTCTCCCTGCTGCTGCTGGCGATAGGTGCCTTCGCCGGCAACAGCATGCTGGCCAAGGTGGCCGGCTGGGTGGCCGCGGTCGGCGGACTCCTGGCCTGGTACGGAGCCACCGCCGCCCTCGCCCACTGGCCGATGGCCTTCGGCAAGGCCCGCAGCGGCGCGGTCGCCGCGGGCTGACCGGCAGGGCAGGACAGCGGAGAACCCCCGTGCGCGGTGCGCACGGGGGTTCTCCGCTGTCGGGGGACGGCGATTACTCGACGGTGACCGACTTCGCCAGGTTGCGCGGCTTGTCGATGTCCCGGCCCATGGCCAGGGCCGTGTGGTACGCCAGCAGCTGGAGCGGGATGCCCATCAGGATCGGGTCCAGCTCGTCCTCGTTCTTCGGTACCACGATGGTGTGGTCCGCCTTCTCCTGCTCGCGGTGCGCGACCGCCAGGATCCGGCCGCTGCGGGCCTTGATCTCCTCGAGCGCCGCGCGGTTCTTCTCCAGCAGGTCGTCGTCCGGGACGATCGCGACCGTCGGCAGCGAGGGCTCGATCAGCGCCAGCGGACCGTGCTTGAGCTCGGAGGCCGGGTAGGCCTCGGCGTGGATGTAGGAGATCTCCTTCAGCTTGAGGGAGGCCTCCAGCGCCACCGGGTAGCCGCGCACCCGGCCGATGAACATCATCGACTTGGCCTCGGCGAACTGGGCCGCCAGCTTCTTGATGTCCTCTTCGCCGTCGAGGATCTCCTGGATCTGCGCGGGCAGCTTGCGCAGGCCCTCGATGATCCGCTTGCCGTCGGTGACCGAGAGGTCCCGGATGCGGCCCAGGTGTACGGCCAGCAGCGCAAAGGCCACGACCGTGTTGGTGAAGCACTTGGTGGAGACGACGCAGACCTCGGGGCCGGCGTGCACGTACACGCCGCCGTCGGCCTCGCGGGCGATGGCGGAGCCGACCACGTTGACCACGCCGAGGACGCGGGCGCCCTTGCGCTTGAGCTCCTGCACCGCCGCGAGCACGTCGTACGTCTCACCGGACTGCGAGACCGCGATGTAGAGGGTGTCGGGGTCCACGACCGGGTTGCGGTAGCGGAACTCGGAGGCCGGCTCGGCGTCCGCGGGGATGCGGGCCATGCCCTCGATGAGGCCGGCGCCGATGAGGCCCGCGTGGTACGAGGTGCCGCAGCCCAGGATCTTGACCCGGCGGATGCCGCGCGCCTCGCGCGGGTCCAGGTTCAGGCCGCCCAGGTGCACGGTGTTGAAGCGGTCGTCGATCCGGCCGCGCAGCACGCGGTCGACCGCGTCGGGCTGCTCGGAGATCTCCTTGTGCATGTAGGTGTCGTGACCGCCCATGTCGTACGAGGCGGCCTCCCACTCCACGGTCTCCGGGGTGGCGGTCGTGGTGGCACCGCTGGTGGTGTAGGTGCGGAAGTCGTCGGCCTTGAGGGTGGCCATCTCGCCGTCGTCGAGGGTGACGACCTGGCGGGTGTGGGCGACCAGGGCGGCGACGTCCGAGGCGACGAACATCTCCTTCTCGCCGATGCCGAGGACGACGGGGGAGCCGTTGCGGGCGACGACGATGCGGTCGGCGAAGTCGGCGTGCATGACGGCGATGCCGTAGGTGCCCTCGATCGCCTTGACGGCCTCGCGGACCTTGTCCTCCAGGGACTCGGCCTCGGAGCGGGCGATCAGGTGGACGATGACTTCGGTGTCGGTCTCCGAGACGAAGACGACGCCGTCGGCCTCCAGCTTGGCGCGCAGCTCGGAGGCGTTGTCGACGATGCCGTTGTGGACGACGGCGACCTTGTTCTCGGCGTCCAGGTGCGGGTGCGAGTTGATGTCGCTCGGGGCGCCGTGCGTGGCCCAGCGGGTGTGGGCGATGCCGGTGGTGCCGGCGAAGCGCTTGGGGACGCGGGACTCCAGCTCGCGGACCCGGCCCTTGGCCTTGACCACCTTGAGGGCGGAGGCCTTCGGGCTGTTCACGACGATGCCCGCGGAGTCGTATCCGCGGTACTCCAGCCGCTGCAGACCTTCGAGCAGCAGCGGTGCCACGTCACGCTTGCCGATGTAACCGACGATTCCGCACATACGGTTTAGCCCCTCCTGAAGTTCGGTTCGTGTACTCGCTCGCGGCCGCGGGTGCGGCGGCAGGTTCAGCCGTAGACGATGCGGCGCAACTGCCGGAGCGAGAGCTCCGGCGGCGCCACGGCGCGGTGCGGCAGTTCGGCCGCGATCCGCTCGAAGATCTCCGCGTTGACCGCTCCGCCGGACTGCAGTTCCCGGTGGCGGCGGCGGACGAACTCCTCGGTCGTCTCGTCGAAGTAGGCGAGCACGTCCAGTACCACCCGGGCGGCCTCACCGCGCTGCAGCGCGGTGCTGCGCACCAGGTGGTCGACGAGGTCGTCATGCGACGGGCGGCGATCGAGCACCCGTAGATAGTGGCGTCTTGCGGCGGTGAACGCAAAGATCCTGCCCGATTCCGGGCAGGATCCCTCTGGTCTGGACCAGTGGAGCGCCCGGAGTGACCTCCTTCGGATGATTTCCGCCCGTCCTCGGTGACCGCACCTGACGTCGCGGCCCGCTTGGCCTATACCTGTGCGCATGAGAGTCCTGCGACGCACGCTCGGCGCCCTCCTCGCCCTCGGTGCGGCCCCGGCCATGGTCACGGCCTGCGCCCCGGCCCACGGCGACGACGCCAGACCCGGGGACGACCCGCCCGCGGCCCTCGCCCCCTTCGAACGGCTGCTGCCGGCGCCCGTCTCGGCGCGCGCCGAAGGGCCCGGCTACTCCTTCGGGCCCGGCACGGTCATCCGTACCGGCCGCCCGGACGAGGAGGTCCGCCGGGTCGGCGAGCTCCTCGCCGAGCAGCTGCGCGGCCCGAGCGGGTTGCCGCTGCCGGTGCTCGACGGGGCGCAGGGGGACGGGATCCGGCTCAGGATCGACGAAGGCGCCCAGGAGGTGGGCGACGAGGGGTACCGGCTGGAGTCCGGCCCGAGCGGGATCACCCTCACCGCGCGGACGCCGGCCGGACTGTTCCACGCGGGCCAGACGCTGCGCCAGCTGGTGCCGGCGACCGGTCCCGGGACGGTGCCGGGCGGGACGGTCACCGACCGGCCGCGCTTCGCGTACCGGGGGGCCATGGTCGACATCGCGCGCCACTTCTTCTCGGTGGAGCAGGTGAAGAGGTACGTGGACCAGCTCGCCCAGTACAAGGTCAACACCCTGCACCTGCACCTGACCGACGACCAGGGCTGGCGCCTCGCCGTCGATTCCTGGCCGCGGCTCGCGGAGTACGGGGGCGCCAGCGAGGTCGGCGGCGGGCCCGGCGGCCACTGGACGAAGGACGAGTACCGGGAGCTGGTGGCCTACGCGGGGCAGCGGTACGTGGACGTGGTCCCCGAGATCGACATGCCGGGGCACATGAACGCGGCGCTCGCCTCCTACGCCGAGCTGAACTGCGACGGGAAGGCCCCGGAGCGGTACACCGGGACCAAGGTCGGCTTCAGCTCGCTGTGCGTGGCCAAGGAGCGGACCTACGAGTTCATCGACGAGGTGCTCGGCGAGCTGGCCGGGCTGACGCCCGGCCGCTACCTGCACATCGGCGGCGACGAGGCGCACGCGACCCCGGCGGCGGACTACGCGGCCTTCATGGACCGGGCCCAGGCGGTGGTGGGGCGGTACGGCAAGACGGTGGTCGCCTGGCACCAGCTGGCGACGGCCCGCCCGGCGCGGGGCTCCGTGCTCCAGTACTGGGGCCACGACAAGACCCCGGCGGCGGACAGGGCGGCCGTGGTGGCGGCGGCGAAGGCGGGGCACCCGCTGATCCTGTCGCCGGCGGACCGGCTGTACCTGGACATGAAGTACGACGCGGCGACGAAGCCCGGCCTGGCGTGGGCGGGGTACGTACCGGTTCAGCGGGCCTACTCCTGGAACCCGGGGGCGTACCTCGCCGGGGTGCCGGAGTCCTCCGTCCTGGGGGTGGAGGCCCCGCTGTGGACCGAGAACGTCGCGACGCGGGCGGAGTGGGAGCTGATGGCGTTCCCGCGGGTCATGGGCCTGGCGGAACTGGGCTGGTCACCGGCGGCCGCGCTCGACTGGGCCTCGTACGGCCGCCGGCTGGCCGCGCAGGCACCCCGGCTGGACGCGCAGGGGATCGGATTCTTCCGGGCGCCGGACGTCCCCTGGCCGTAAAAGGAGGAACACGAAGGCGTGACCGCGAAGAGGGCCATGGTGCTTCGCGGTCACGCCGTCGGGATTTCGGGGGTGGGGAGAGGGAGGCGCCGAGGGACCGTATCGATGCCTCCCCCGCCCCGTGTGTCACCGCCGGGCGAAGGCCGCGACGGGGTTCTTGAGGTTGCCGATCAGCTGCAGGGCCGCCGCCGGGTCGGCGAGGTCGACCATCTGCTTGTTGTTGCGCAGCTGGAGGCGGTTCAGGCAGGACAGCTGGAACTCCTGCGCGAACAGGTCGTACCGCTCGAAGCGCTCCGCGAGCTGCGGCATGGACTCCTGGTACTCGTGGCCGCAGTCCGCGACCGCCTGCCAGAAGGTGTCCTCGTCGCAGATGCCCTCGTCGGCGAGGATCGCGCCGAGGAAGCGGAAGAAGCAGTCGAAGACGTCCGTGAAGATCGACAGGAGCTTCATGTCCTCGGGGATGTCCGCCCGGACGCGCTCGACCGCGGGCGGCAGTACCGCGTCCGCGTCCATGATGACGATCTCCTCGGCGATGTCCTTGAAGATCGCCCGCTTCACCAGGCCGCCCTCGATGACGAGGATGGTGTTCTCGCCGTGCGGCATGTACGCGAGGTCGTACTGGTAGAAGCAGTGCAGCAGCGGCACGAGGTAGGCGCGCAGGTAGTGGCGCAGCCACTCGGCCGGGGTCAGGCCCGACTCCGCGATCAGCGCGCCGACGAAGGACTTGCCCTCGGCGTCCACGTGCAGGAGCGAGGCCATCGTGGCGAGGCGCTCGTCGCCCTCGATCCGGTTGACCGGGGACTCGCGCCACAGGGCGGCCAGCATCTTGCGGTACGGGGAGTACCGGTCGGTGGCGCGCTCGTACTGGCGGTGGTGGTAGCCGATCGCCGCACGCTCGCGGATGATCGAGAAGTCCACGGACTTCAGGACCTCGTCGCCCTCGATCAGCTGGTGCAGCCAGTCGTTGATGGCCGGGGTGGCCTCCATGTACGCGGCCGACAGGCCTCGCATGAAGCCCATGTTCAGGACCGAGATGGCCGTCTTCACGTAGTGCTTCTCCGGAGCGCTCCGGTTGAAGAACGTGCGGATCGACTGCTGCGCGAGGTACTCGTCCGGGCCCTCGCCCAGCAGCACCAGCCGGTGGTTCGCGATCTCGGCCGCGAAGGTGACCGTGGTCTTGTTCCACCACTGCCAGGGGTGCACGGGGAAGAGGTGGAAGTCGGCCAGGTCCAGGCCCAGCGCGGTCATCCGCTCCGCGAAGACGCCGATGGTCTCCTCGCCGAGCTCCTCGCGCATGAAGGAGTCGTGGTCCAGGCCCGCGCCCGCCGTGAAGGTGGAGACGTCCTTGCGGGCGGCCACCCACACCAGGTGGACGGGGCTGGCGGTCTCCGGGGCGTACGAGAGGTACTCGTGCACCCCGAAGCCGAGCCGGCCGTTGTTCGCGACGAAGCAGGGGTGGCCCTCGGTCATGCCGGTTTCGATGTCCTGGAAGGAGGACTTCGCGAGGACGTCGGAGGAGATCTGCGGCTTCGTGTACTTGTAGCCGGTGCCGGCCAGGGTGGAGGAGATCTCCTCCAGGTAGACGGGCAGCACCTCGGGGCTCAGGCCCAGGGACTCGCGCAGCTCGATGTGGAAGTCGAGGGCGTCCAGCTCCAGCTCGGCGCCGTCCCGGTGCCGGGTGATGGAGGCCTCGTCGACCGACCAGTGGTCGAGGGCGTGCAGGACGGCCTTGAAGCGGTACTCCACGGTGGAGTCGTCGCTCAGGACCGAGTAGAGGCCGGAGCCGAGCGGCTTCGGGGACAGCAGGCGCTCGTGGGAGAACTCCGCGAGGCCCTTGCGGACGAGGGCGCGGTTGGCGCGGGCCCACAGCTGGGGGGAGAGGTGGGCGACGGCGTCGGCGAGGCTCATGCGCGGACCTCCTGGACGTCCGTGGCGGCCTCGAACTGCGCGCGGGTGCAGAAGCTCAGCAGGGCTTCCTTCTCCGGCTTGGTGACCCGGCGCTCCGGCACGAAGCCGACGGCCTCGTTCAGGGCGTGCACGGCGGTGTTGGCGACGTCCGGCTCGACCACGACGCGCTCGGTGGCCGGGTCGGCGAAGACCGCGGCCATCACCGTGGTGATGACCGCGCGGGTGAAGCCGTGCAGCGGGGTGTCGCTCGGGGCGACGAGGAAGTGCATGCCGACGTCGCCGGGCAGGGCGTCGTAGAGGCCGACCAGCTCCAGCTCGGAGGGGTCGTAGGTCTCCATCAGGAAGGCGGGGCGGCCCTCGTGCAGGCCTATGAAGGCCTGGTGGTGCTCGTGGGCGGCGATCCTCATGTACTCGCGCTCGACGTCCGGCAGGGAGGCGTCCTGCATCATCCAGAACGACGCCTTGGGGTGCGTGACCCAGCCGTGGAGCAGCTCCGCGTCGGCGAAGGGGTCCAGGGGGCGCACGGCGAAGGAACCGAGTTCCTTGTCGGTGCGGGAGTAGAGGAGTTCGGTGGTGCTCATCAGAGGGTGCCTTCCGGGGCGGCGAACTGCTGGAACGCGATGGACTTCTCGACCTTGTAGTGCTCGCGGCCGAGGAGCTCACCGACGATGTACGCGTTCCGGTACGCCGCCATGCCCAGGTCGGGCGAGGTGAGGGAGTGGTTGTGGGTGGTGCCGTTCTGCAGGTAGACCCCGCGGCCCGTGGTGTCGATGCTGTAGTTGCGGGCGGCGTCGAGACGGCCGTGGCCGTCGAAGTTCAGGCGGTCCCGCACCGGGTTCAGGAACTCCGGGAAGGTGTACTTGTAGCCGGTGGCCAGCACCAGGCCCTCGGAGCTGAGGGAGAAGTCGCGCTCCTGCTCCTCCTGGCGCAGCCCCAGCGTGTACGTGCCCGTGGTGGTGTCGTACGCGGTGCTGTTCAGGGAGGTGTTGGTCAGCAGGGTGGTCGGGACCGCGCCCGGCATGCTGACCTTCTTCTGGTAGAGCAGGTCGAAGATGGCGTTGATCAGGTCGCCGTCGATGCCCTTGAAGAGGTTCTTCTGCTGGGTCTCCAGCCGGTACCGGGTGTCCTCGGGGAGCGCGTGGAAGTAGTCCACGTACTCGGGGGAGGTCATCTCCAGGGTCAGCTTCGTGTACTCGAGAGGGAAGAACCGCGGCGAGCGGGTGACCCAGTTGAGCTGGTAGCCGTGGACGTCGATCTCGGCGAGCAGGTCGTAGTAGATCTCGGCCGCGCTCTGGCCGGAGCCGATGAGGGTGATCGACTTCTTCTTCTGCAGCTCCGCCTTGTTCTGCATGTAGGCGGAGTTGTGCAGGAAGTCGCCGCCGAGGTTCTCGCAGGACTGCGGGACGTGCGGCGGGGTGCCGGTGCCCAGGACCAGGCGGGGGGCCCGGTGGGTCTCGCCCTTGTCCGTGCGGACCTCGTACAGGCCGGCCTGCTCGTCGTAGGTGACCTCGGTGACCGAGGTGGACCACTGGACGTTGTCGAGGCGGTCGGCGGCCCAGCGGCAGTAGTCGTTGTACTCGGCCCGCAGCGGGTAGAAGTTCTCCCGGATGTAGAAGGAGTACAGCCGGTCCTTGTCCTTCAGGTAGTTCAGGAAGGAGAAGGGCGAGGTCGGGTCGGCGAGCGTGACCAGGTCCGACATGAACGGCGTCTGCAGGTGCGCGCCGTCCAGGAACATCCCGGCGTGCCACTCGAAGTGCGGCTTCGACTCGATGAAGAGGCCGTCGATCTCGTCGAGCGGGGCGGTCAGGCAGGCGAGTCCGAGGTTGAACGGACCGACGCCGATGCCGATGAAGTCGTGGGTCTCAGCGGTGGAGGGCAAGGGATTCTCCCAGGAACTGCTCGGCATGTGCGGCGAGAAGGTCGAGGACGGCGGTGATGTCGGCCGTCGTGGTCTGCGGGTTGAGGAGGGTGAACTTCAGGTACTGCTTCCCGTCCACCTTGGTGCCGGCCACGACGGCCTCACCGGAGGCGAACAGGGCCTTGCGGGCGTGCAGGTTGGCCTCGTCGACCAGGTCGGCGCGGATGTCTTCGCCGTCCTGGGGGACGTAGCGGAAGACGAGGGTGGAGATCTGCGGCTTGACGACGACCTCGAAGCGCGGGTCGGCGTCGATGATGTCCCAGCCGGCCGCGGCCAGGTCGATGACCTCGTCGAAGAGCGAGCCGACACCGTCGGCGCCCATGACGCGCAGGGTCACCCAGAGCTTGAGCGCGTCGAACCGGCGCGTGGTCTGGATGGACTTGTCGACCTGGTTGGGGATGCGCTCCTCGGCCATGCGGCGCGGGTTGAGGTAGTCCGCGTGGTACGTGGCGTGCTTGAGGGTGTCGCGGTCGCGCACCAGCATGGCGCTGGAGCTGACCGGCTGGAAGAACGACTTGTGGTAGTCGACGGTGACCGAGTCGGCGCGCTCGATGCCGTCGAGGAGGTGCCGGCGGGTCGGGGAGGCCAGCAGTCCGCAGCCGTAGGCGGCGTCCACGTGCATCCACGCGGAGTGCTCGTCGGCCAGGCGGGCGATCTCGGGGAGCGGGTCGATGGACCCGAAGTCGGTGGTGCCGGCGGTGGCGACGACGGCCATCGGGAAGAGGCCCTCGGCGGCGCACTCCTCCAGTTCCAGGGCGAGCACCGCGGTGTCCATCCGGCGGTTGCGGTCGACCGGGACGGAGATGACGGCCTCGTAGCCGAGTCCGAGCATGGCGGCGGACTTCTGGACGCTGAAGTGGCTGGCCTCGGAGGTGAAGATGCGCAGCTTCGGCAGGAGTTCGGCCTTGGTGAGCTCGCGTCCCTCGTCGAGAGCCTTCTTCATGACGAGCCGGCAGGCCTCGTCACGGGCGAGGAGCAGGGCGTGGAAGTTGGACTGGCTGCCGCCGGAGGTGAAGATGCCGTCCGCGGCCGGGCCGAGGCCGATGCGCTCGGTGGTCCAGTCGATGAGGCGGCGCTCGATCAGCGTGCCGCCGATGGACTGGTCCCAGGTGTCGAGCGAGGAGTTGACGGCCGAGAGGATCGCCTCGCCGAGCACGGCGGGTATGACGACCGGGCAGTTGAGGTGGCCCAGGTAGCGCGGGTGGTGGAAGTACACCGCGTCGCGCAGGTAGACGTCCTCCAGCTCGTCCAGGACGGCGGCCGCGTCCTCGAGCGGCTTGTCCAGGTCGATTCCGTTGATGACCGGGGCGAGTTCGTCGACGGATATACCGGTGTGGGGCCGCTCCGTGGTCGCGAGTTTGGCGGCGACACGGTCGACGCCCTCGGTGACGGAGCGCCGGTAGAGGTCCGCGGTCGTCTCGTTCAGCAGATGCGAGCGCATCAACTTTCCTCCGGGCAGGGGCAGAAGGGGGCGGGGGTGTGGCGTGCGTCGTTTAGGTTAGCCTAACCTTATCGATTGGCCAAATACAGATGGGCCCTGGCTGGAAAGCCAGGGCCCATCTCAACTGGTCTGCGGTGAATGCGAGTTGGCTACAGCTCGGACGTCGGGTCCTCGCTCGGAGCCTTGCCCGCGTACGCCTCCGCGAGGAGCTGCTCCTCGCTCGCGCCGAGTCGCCAGTAGCCGGTGAAGCGCACCGCGCGGCGGTCGACGGATCGTTCCTGCACGAAGTGGCGGCGCACCGAGCGGATCGTGCCGGCCTCGCCGGCGAGCCAGGCGTACGGGGCTTCGGCGGCAACCGGTCCGGCCGCGCGCAGCACGCTCAGCACCTGCTCCGTCCGCTCCCGGCCCTCGCTCTCGCGCACGATCCAGGTGATGTCCGCGTCGGCGGGCGCCGCCAGCTCGATCCGGTCGTCCTCGTGCGGGACCTCGAACCAGGCCCTGACCCCGGTCCCGGCGGGCAGCCGGTCCAGGATCGCGGCCGCGGCCGGCAGGGCGGTCTCGTCCGCGTACATCCAGATCGCGTCGGTGTCGGCCGGCGGCTGGAAGCGTACGGACTTGTTCTCCGCGACGGCCGGTCCGATCGCCAGGATCCGGCGGCCGGCCACGGCCTGCCCGGCCCAGCGGGACGCCGGGCCGGTGTCCCCGTGGAGGACGAAGTCGATGTCGACCTCGTCCGCACCCTCGGGCGTACGGCGCTGTTCGCGCACCGTGTAGGAGCGCATCACCGGCCGCTCCTCGTCCGGCATCGCGCGCCAGGCGGCGAACCAGGTGTCCTCGTCCGTGGACGGGAGCACCGTGTGCTCGCGTCCGGACGCGGGCAGGAAGAGCGACAGGCTCTGGTCGAAGCCGCCCGAGCGGAATCCCTCGAGGGACTCCCCGCCGAACGTGACCCGCAGGAACGAGTGGCCGAGCCGGAGCGTGCGGACCACTTCGAGCTCGAAGAACCGGAAGTGGGCGACGGCCGGGGCGGCGTCGGATGCGGTGTCGGTCATGCGGAGAGGTCCCCCTGGAAGTCGGAACGGCCTGCGTGGCGCCCGGGGTCACCGGGCGCCCGGGGTCAGCTGACCTTCTTGGCGTTCTGGATGGACTTCGCGAGGTCCTCGAGGATCTGCGCGCACTTGTCGTACGAGTAGATGGGCTCGGTCACGCGGGGGGTGACCTGACCGGCCTTGACGGCGGGCAGCTCGGCCCAGGTCGGCCGGTCCTTCAGCTGCTCGGGCTGCAGGGTGCCGGTGCGGTTGTCGAGCAGGATGACGTCGGCCTTGTACTTGCCGGCGTTCTCCCAGCTGAGGCCCTCGAAGAAGCCGCCCTCGTCCAGCTTGTCCGGGGTGACGAACTCGACGCCGAGCTGCTTGAAGTACTTCAGGTCGGCCGAGGTGTCCGGGGTGGAGGCGTAGAAGAGCGCGTCCGAGCCGGAGCCGACGAGCACCTTGACGCCCGGGTTGGCCTTGGTGGCCTCGCGCACCTTCGCGGCGGCGGCCTCGAAGCGGGCCTTGGAGTCCACGGTCTTCTTGGAGTTCAGGTCGGCGCCCAGGGACTTGGCGAGCTCCGCGGTGCGCTCCAGCGCCTTGTCGAGGGTGACGTCGCCGCCCACCTTGATCGCGGCGTGCGGGGCGAGACCGAGGATCTTGTCCTTCGAGGCCTCCGGCACGTACCAGTAGGTGCCGTCCCAGCTGTTGGTGACCAGCAGGTCGGGCTGGAGGGCCGCGAACTTCTCGACGTTGAACTCGTCGTAGACGTTGCCGAGGATCTCGACCTTGGAGATGTCCAGCGAGCCGGCCTGGACGTCGGGCTTGCCGTCGGCGGTCTTGGTCGGGCCGAACACGCCCTTGACCGTGACGCCGTAGTCGTACAGCGCGGCGGCGGTGCCGGTGAAGGCGACGATGTTCTTCGGCTTGGCCGGGCTGCTGACGTCCTTGCCGAGGTCGTCCTTGAAGGTCCAGGCACCGGCGGCCGCGGCGCCGTTGTCCTTGCCGCCGTCACCCTTCGCCTTGTCGGTGCCACCGCACGCGGCGAGGACCGCGACGAGGCCGAGGGCGCCACCCGCTGCGACGAAGCCGCGGCGAGTGAAGGAGGAGGTGCGGGACTTGGGCATGTCGATGTCTGCTTTCGTGCGTGCAGGGTGGCCGCTGGGCCGTTCGCTGAGAAGGTTAGCCTAACCTAAGGGTATGTCCAGAGGCGGGGCAAGATCCATCCGTGAGGTGGATCACTTCTCGCGAGGTGGGGCACGTCCGCCGGGGCAGTGGTGACGGCGCGGGCGTCGCGGGCCGACCGGGCATCATCATGCCGGGGACGGATCCGGCGGCCCTCCACCGGGGAGGGCGCGGAACGGCATGCCGCCCTGCGGCTGCCGGTCGTCGTTCCGGGGAGCAGGACGCAGCAGGTACGGGCGCTTTGGGGCCTCAGGGGCCTCCGGGGCGGAGCGAAGATGCGCGGAGGCGCGGAGGCGCGGAGGCGCAGGGGCGCGGAGGCGGGGAGGCGCAGGGGCGGCCGCGCGGGCGTCCGAGGAGGCGGCCGAGGAGGCGCCGGCTCCGGCGCGGGTGCGGGCACCCGCGCCGGGCGGCGGTGCGTTCGGGTCAGCCGGCGGCGAAGCCCAGTTCACGGGCGATCAGCATGCGCTGGACCTCGCTCGTGCCCTCGCCGATCTCCAGGATCTTGGAGTCCCGCCACATCCGGGCCACCGGGTACTCGTTCATGAACCCGTAGCCGCCGTGGATCTGGGTCGCCTCGCGCGCGTTGTCGACGGCGACCGTCGAGGAGTACAGCTTCGCGATCGCCGCCTCCTTCTTGAACGGCTCCCCGGCCACCAGCCGCGAGGCCGCGTCGCGCCAGCCGATGCGGGCCATGTGGGCGCGCATCTCCATGTCGGCCAGCTTGAACTGGATGGCCTGGTTGTCGCCGATCGCCTTGCCGAAGGCGTGCCGCTCCTTGGCGTACTTCACCGACTCGTCGACACAGCCCTGCGCGAGACCGGTCGCGAGCGCCGAGATGGCGATGCGGCCCTCGTCGAGGATCCGCAGGAACTGCGCGTAGCCGCGGCCCTCCTGGCCCACCAGGTTGGCGAGGGGCACCCGTACGCCGTCGAAGGACAGCTCGCGGGTGTCCGAGGAGTTCCAGCCGACCTTCGAGTACGGGGCGGCCACCGTGAAGCCCGGGGTGCCGGACGGGACGATGATCGAGGAGATCTCCGGGCGGCCGTCCGCCTTGCGGCCCGTCACGGCGGTGACCGTGACCAGACCGGTGATGTCCGTACCGGAGTTGGTGATGAAGCACTTCGAGCCGTTGATCACCCACTCGTCGCCCTCGCGGACGGCGGTGGTGCGGGTACCGCCCGCGTCGGAGCCGGCGCCCGGCTCGGTCAGGCCGAAGGCGCCGAGGATCTCGCCGGAGCACATCTTCGGCAGCCACTGCTGCTTCTGCTCCTCGGAGCCGAAGAGGTAGATCGGCATGGCGCCGAGGGAGACCCCGGCCTCCAGGGTGATCGCGACCGAGGAGTCGACGCGGGCCAGCTCCTCCAGGGCGATGCCGAGGGCGAGGTAGTCCCCGCCCATGCCGCCGTACTCCTCCGGGAACGGCAGGCCGAACAGGCCCATGCGGCCCATCTCGGCGACGATCTCGTAGGGGAACTCGTGCCGCTCGTACAGGTCGCCGATCTTCGGGGCGACGACGTCGTGCGCGAACGCCTCCACGGTGCGGCGGAGTTCCTCGTGCTCAGGGGTGAGCCGGTGGTCGAGGGACATGGTGTGACTACTCCTTGTGGGAGAGGGCGCGGACGGTACGGGAGGGGCTGGGGCGTCCCAGCTGTTCGGCCATCCACACGCTCGTGGCGGTGAGGGCGGCCAGGTCGACCCCGGTTTCGATGCCGAGGCCGTCGAGCATCCACACCAGGTCCTCGGTCGCGAGGTTGCCGGTGGCGCTCTTCGCGTACGGGCATCCGCCGAGGCCGCCTGCGGAGGCGTCCACGGTGGTCACCCCGTGCTGGAGCGCGGCAAGGGTGTTGGACAGGGCCTGGCCGTAGGTGTCGTGGAAGTGCACGCCGATCCGGTCGGTCGTGACACCGGCCTCGTTCAGCGCGGCGAGCAGCGCCCGGACATGGCCCGGCGTGGCCACGCCGATCGTGTCGCCGAGGCTCAGCTCGTCGCAGCCCATGTCCAGCAGGGCCTTGGCCACGGAGACGACCTGGTGGACCGGGACCGGACCCTCCCAGGGGTCGCCGAAGCACATGGAGAGGTAGCCGCGCACGTGCGCCGGTGCGTCACCCTCCTTGGCCCGGGCCACGACCGGCTCGAACATGGCGAGGGACTCGGCCACGGTGCGGTTGAGGTTGCGGGAGGCGAAGGTCTCGGTGGCCGAACCGAAGACCGCGATGCGCCGGGCGCCGAGGGCGAGGGCGCGGTCGAGGCCGCGCTCGTTGGGGACGAGGACGGGCAGCTCCGCCCCGACGTCGGCGAGCTGAGGGAACAGCTCCTCCGCGTCGGCCAGTTGGGGCACCCACTTGGGGTGCACGAAGCTGGTGGCCTCGATGGTGCGCAGTCCGGCGGCCGCGAGGCGGTGGATGAACTCCGCCTTGACGGCCGTGGGGACGGCGGTCTTCTCGTTCTGCAGGCCGTCGCGGGCGCCGACCTCGTGGATGCGGACCCGGGCCGGGAGGCCGGGGGCCGGGACGTTCATGGGCAGCCTGTTCACGCGGCCTCCTCCTCGTCCGGGGTGACGACGGCCAGGATCTGGTCCATGGCGACGGTGGTGCCGGGCGTGACGTCCAGCTCGGTGACCGTGCCGGCGTGCGGGGCGGAGATGACGTGCTCCATCTTCATCGCCTCGACGACCAGGAGGCTCTGCCCGGCCGTGACCGTGTCGCCGACGGCCACCTTGACCACGGTGACGGTGCCGGGCATGGGGGCGGCGAGGGTGTTCGCGCCGCCGTGTCCGGCTCCGCCGAGGTTCGCCACGACAGGGTCGTACGACTGGACGTGCCAGCTGTCGGCGTCGCGGCCGAGCCAGGTCCCCTCCGGGGAGGCGGCGTGGCTGAAGCGGTGCGTGACGCCGTCGAGTTCGACGGTGACGGTGTCCGGGGTGCGGCTGAGGATCCGGCCGCAGGCCGGTGCGCCGGAGCTCTGCCCCGGACCCCGCACCTCAGACGCCCGCGAGGCTGAACCCGCTGCGCTGAGCCGCGTTTCGATGGTGACCGGGTCCTGGCCCGGCAGGCGGAAGTGGTGCACGGTCCACGCGGGCGTGCCGCCCAGGCGCCAGCCGCTGGCGGCGTCGAACGGGTCGGTCCAGCCGTTGCGGTCCGCTCCCGGAAGGGGCTGCGCCAGCAGGGCCGCCGTGGCGTACACCTCGTCCGGGACCCCCTCCGGCAGGAGGGACGGCAGGTCGCGCTCGACCAGGCCCGTGTCCAGGTCGCCCGAGACCACGTCCGGGTGCGCCAGCAGCCTGCGCAGGAAGCCCGCGTTGGTCTGGACGCCCAGGATCACGGTGTCGGCCAGGGCCGCGCGCAGCATGCGCAGGGCCGTCGGCCGGTCCGGGCCGTGGACGATGACCTTCGACAGCATCGGGTCGTACGTCGAGCCCACCGGCACGCCCGCCGTCAGCCCGGAGTCCGTGCGCACCGCACCGCCCGAGGGCTCGGTCAGGGCCAGGACGGTGCCGCCGGACGGCAGGAAACCGCGCGCCGGATCCTCCGCGCAGACGCGGGCCTCGATGGCGTGCCCGGTCAGCGTCACGTCGGACTGGTCGAAGCCCAGCGGTTCGCCGGACGCCACCCGGAGCTGGAGCTCCACCAGGTCCAGTCCGGTGATCAGCTCCGTCACCGGGTGTTCGACCTGGAGGCGGGTGTTCATCTCCATGAAGTAGTACGAGGAGGGGTCACCGCCCGGGACGATGAACTCCACCGTGCCCGCGCCCACGTACCCGCAGGAGCGGGCCGCGTCGACCGCCGCCGCGCCCATCGCCGCACGGGTCTTCTCGTCGAGCAGGACCGAGGGCGCCTCCTCGATGACCTTCTGGTGGCGGCGCTGCAGCGAGCACTCGCGCTCGCCGAGGTGCACCACGTTCCCGTGGGCGTCCGCCAGCACCTGGATCTCGATGTGCCGCGGCCGGTCGATCCACCGCTCGACGAGCAGCGTGTCGTCGCCGAAGGAGGACCGCGCCTCGCGGCGGGCCGCCGCGATCTCCTCGGCCAGCACCGCCTCGTCGCGCACCAGCCGCATGCCCTTGCCGCCGCCGCCCGCCGAGGGCTTCAGCAGCACCGGCATACCGATCTCCATGGAGGCGGAGACCAGTTCGGCGTCGGTCAGGCCGCTGCCCGAGGAGCCCGGTACGACGGGCACGCCCGCCGCCTTCACGGTCTCCTTGGCGCGGATCTTGTCGCCCATCAGGGAGATGGCGCTCGCCGGCGGCCCGATGAAGGCGAGGCCGGCGTCGGCGCAGGCCTGTGCGAAGGCGGCGTTCTCGGCGAGGAAGCCGTAGCCGGGGTGGACGGCCTCGGCGCCGGTGCGCCGGGCGGCATCCAGCAGCCGCTCCACCGAGAGGTAGCTCTCGGCGGCCGCGGCCGGGCCGATGCGGACGGCCGTGTCGGCCTCCCGTACGTGGCGGGCGTCCGCGTCGGCGTCGCTGAAGACGGCCACGGAGCGGATGCCGAGCTGCCGCAGGGTGCGGATGACCCGGACCGCGATCTCGCCCCGGTTCGCCACCAGAACAGTGCTGAACATCAGTGAGGTCCTCACGTCACATACGGAAGATGCCGAAGCCCGAGTCGCCCAGCGGGGCGTTCGCGCACGCGGTCAGGGCCAGTCCCAGCACCTGCCGGGTTTCCATCGGGTCGATGACCCCGTCGTCCCACAGCCGCGCGGTGGCGTAGTAGGCGTTGCCCTGCTCCTCGTACTGCGCGCGGACCGGGGCCTTGAAGGCCTCCTCGTCCTCGGCGGGCCAGTCCTGGCCCGCGCCCTCGATCTGGTCGCGCTTGACCGTCGCCAGGACCGAGGCCGCCTGCTCCCCGCCCATCACGGAGATCTTGGCGTTGGGCCACATCCACAGGAAGCGGGGCGAGTACGCCCGGCCGCACATGGAGTAGTTGCCGGCGCCGTACGAGCCGCCGACCACCACCGTCAGCTTCGGCACCCGGGTGCAGGCCACCGCGGTCACCATCTTGGCGCCGTGCTTGGCGATGCCGCCGGCCTCGTAGTCCTTGCCGACCATGAAGCCGGAGATGTTCTGGAGGAAGAGGAGCGGGATGCCGCGCTGGTCGCACAGCTCGATGAAGTGCGCGCCCTTCTGGGCGGACTCGGCGAACAGGATGCCGTTGTTGGCGATGATGCCGACCGGGTGTCCGTGGATCCGGGCGAAGCCGGTGACCAGCGTCTGGCCGAACTCGGACTTGAACTCCTGGAAGCGGGAGCCGTCCGTGATCCGCGCGATGATCTCGCGGGCGTCGTACGGGGTGCGCGAGTCGACGGGGACCGCGCCGTACAGCCCGTCCGGGTCCACCTTGGGCTCTTCCGGTGCCTCGACCGACCAGGGCAGGGCCCCGCGGTCGGGCAGGGTCGCCACGATGTTGCGGACGATCCGCAGCGCGTGCGCGTCGTCCTCCGCGAGATGGTCGGTCACGCCGGAGATCCGGGAGTGGACCTCGCCGCCGCCGAGCTCCTCGGCCGTGACCACCTCGCCGGTGGCGGCCTTCACCAGCGGCGGGCCGCCGAGGAAGATCGTGCCCTGGTTGCGGACGATGACGGCCTCGTCGCTCATGGCCGGTACGTACGCGCCGCCCGCGGTGCAGGAGCCGAGGACAGCGGCGATCTGCGGGATGCCGGCCCCCGACATGCGGGCCTGGTTGTAGAAGATGCGGCCGAAGTGCTCCCGGTCGGGGAAGACCTCGTCCTGCATGGGGAGGAAGGCGCCGCCGGAGTCGACCAGGTAGAGGCAGGGGAGACGATTCTCCAGCGCCACCTCCTGGGCGCGGAGGTGCTTCTTGACGGTCATTGGGTAGTACGTGCCGCCCTTGACGGTGGCGTCGTTCGCGACGATCACGCACTCGCGGCCGGAGACCCGGCCGATGCCCGCGATGACCCCGGCGGCGGGGGCCGCACCCCCGTACATGCCCTCGGCGGCCAGCGGGGCCAGCTCCAGGAAGGGGGATCCGGGGTCGAGGAGGGCGTCCACGCGGTCGCGGGGGAGGAGCTTCCCGCGGGCGGTGTGGCGGGCGCGGGCCTTCTCGCCGCCGCCGAGCCGGGCCGCGTCGAGCCGGGCGCGCAGGCCCTCGGTCAGCTCGCGGTGGGCGGCCTCGTTGGTCCGCCAGGCCTCGGACGCCGGGTCCGCGGCGCTCGTCAGCACTGGTGCCTGCTGCATCGGTCGAGCTCCCTTGCTCGTTCCACTTGCTCGGTGCACGCTGTTAGTGAGCGTTAACGTGTGTGGGGCTTAGGTTAACGACCGCTAACGGCCCTGTCTAGAATGGTTTCCCATGAGCACCAGAGCGGCCGCCCCGACCCGTCGCGAGCAGATCCTCAGTGAGGCCGCTCGTCTCTTCGCCGCGCGCGGCTTCCACGGCGTCGGCGTCGACGAGATAGGGGCCGCGGTGGGCATCAGCGGCCCCGGCCTGTACCGGCACTTCGCGGGCAAGGACGCCATGCTCGCCGAACTTCTCGTCGGTATCAGTGAACGGCTGCTGACCGGCGGCCGCCACCGGGTGGCCGAGGCCGCGGGCGAACCGGCCAGGGTGCTGTCCTCCCTCATCGACGGACACATCGACTTCGCGCTCGACGACCGGGCGCTGATCACCCTGCACGACCGGGAGCTCGACCGGCTCCGGGACACCGACCGCAAGCTCGTCCGCCAGCTGCAGCGCCAGTACGTGGAGCTGTGGGTGGAGGTCGTACGGGAACTGCACCCGGAGGTCGTCGAGGCTGAGGTACGGGTCTCCGTGCACGCGGTCTTCGGCCTGCTCAACTCCACCCCGCACCTGGCGGCCCTGGGGCGGGAGGCGACGGAATCGCTGCTGCGGCGCCTCGCGCACGGCGCGTTCGGGGCGCTGTCGGCATGATCCGCGGCGTCCGCCGACCGGAATGGACGCGCCGCCTCCGGCCCGGCGGCGGCAGAATGGCCCGTATGCCGAAGCCGATAGAGACGCCCGTACCCACCCGCGCCGAACTCATCGACCATCTGGTCCGCACGCGGATCGCGGGGCAGGTCGCGACGCCGCGCGAGAACAACCTCTCCCACTACCGCAAGCTCGCCAACGGCGACCGGCACTACTGGCTCGGCCTGGAGCTGGGCGACCGCTGGGCGGACGAGCAGGACGTGCTCGCGGTGATGGCGGAGCGGTGCGGGGTCGTGGACGACCCGGCCATCCGGTACGGCCAGGACACCATCGACCCGGAGCTGACCGTGGCCGGCCTGGACCGGCTGGCGGCGCGGCTGCGCAAGGCGGCGGCGGACCGGCAGAGCGTGCTGTTCGCCACCGGCCACCCGGGCGGCCTCCTGGACGTCCACCGGGCGACGGCGGCGGCTCTGCGGGCGGCGGGCTGCGAGATCGTCGTCATCCCCCGGGGCCTGACGGCGGACGAGGGCTCGGTGTGGCAGTTCGCCGATGTCGCGGTCCTGGAGCGCGGCGCGACCCTGTGGCACACCCATTCGCCGGAGCCGATGGCCGCGATCCTGGACGGCCTGACGGCGGAGAACCGTCCGCAGCCGGACCTGGTCGTCGCCGACCACGGCTGGGCGGGCTGCGCGGCCCAGCGCGGCCTGGACGCGGTCGGCTACGCCGACTGCAACGACCCGGCGCTCTTCCTGGGCGAGGCCGAGGGCACCCTCCAGGTGGCGATCCCCCTGGACGACCACGTCCGCGACCCGCGCCACTACGACCCGATGGTGGCGTACCTCCTGGACGCGGCGGGCCTGAGCTGACGGCGCAGCCGCGCGGACAGCGGAAGGCCCCAGCCAGGACTCCCGGCCGGGGCCTTCCGTGTCATTGCCTACCGACGCGCGCTCCAGGCCCGCCGGTTGTCAGTGGTGGTCGTTACGGTCGGCCCATGGCGAAGTCTTCGAAGGTGCGCACCCCGCTGTCCGCCCTGGCGGAGGATCCCCAAGGGCGGTCGATCGGGCTTGAGTTGCCGCCGGGAGCGCTCGTCAGCGCGCCGGGGCGGCGGAGTCGTGGCAGGAAGCCCGAGTCGTTGTTGTGGGTGTCCGACGAGCCCGTGGGAGTCGGGGCGCTCGCCGCGTACCGGAGTTCCGCGCTCGCGGCCGCCGGGCTGCAGGCCGTGCTGATCCAGGGGCGGCGCGGGCTCGAACGGTGGTGGCAGGAGCGGGAGTTCTCGCCCGAGCGGATGTCCGACCCCGACGACCACCACGTCGAGCCGGTGCTGCGCGAGTTCTGGAGCAGAGCGGTTCCCGATCCGGAGGAGGGGGAGGAGGGCGAAGAGATCATCGCGCCCTTCGGCAGGGACTGGCCGGGCCTCGCGGAGGCAGGGGCGGACGGCGTCGATCCGGAGGCCGCCGCCCGCGCGCTCGCGGACGAGCTGATCGCGAGCGGTTTCCTGCCGAGCCCGCGGCTCGCGCTGATCCCCGCCGGCCGCGGGGCCGACGTACCGACCGCGATGGGCTGGGGCGGGCCGGCCAACTTCGAGAACGACACCGCCCTCATCAGCGCCGTCCTGCGCTCCTGGGAGGACCGCTTCGGCGCCCGCGTCGTCGCCCTCGGCTTCGACGAGCTCCACGTGTCCGTGGCGGCCCCGCCGCGTACGGCCGCCCACGCGCTCCCCGTCGCGGCGGAGCACTTCGCCTTCTCGCCCGACAACATCTGCCAGGGCTCCGGGAGCATCCGTGCCTACGCCGACGAGGCGGTCACCGGTAGCAACCACTGGGGGTTCTGGTGGGACTGAGCGGCCGGGCGGACGTCACGCACGCGGGACGCGTACGACACCCTCCTGGATGACCGTCACGGCCAGCCGGCCGTCCTGGGTCCAGATGCGGGCCTGGCCCAGGCCCCGGCCCGCGGCCGCCGAGGGCGACTCCTGGTCGTAGAGCAGCCACTCGTCCGCGCGGAACGGCCGGTGGAACCACATCGCGTGGTCCAGCGAGGCGCCGACCACGTCACCCACCGCCCAGCCGCCCCGACCGTGCGCGAGCAGTACGGAGTCCAGCAGGGTCATGTCGGAGACGTAGGTGGCCAGGCAGGTGTGCAGCAGCGGATCGGCGCTGTCGAGCTTGCCGGCCGTACGGAACCACACCTGCGAGCGCGGCTCCACGGGCTCGCCGACGCTGCCCCAGGGCGGGGTCGTGGCGTAGCGCAGGTCCACCGCCTCCCGCGTCTCGATCAGCCGCTCCACCGTGCCGGGGTCGCGGAAGATCTCGCGGTACGCCGGCAGCGACTGGGCCGCGGTCGGCAGGGTCTCCGGGTCCGGGGCCGGCGGCATCGTGACCTGGTGGTCGAGGCCGTCCTCGTACTTCTGGAACGACGCGGAGAGGTGGAAGATCGGCTGGCCGTGCTGGACGGCGACGACCCGGCGCGTGGTGAAGGAGCGCCCGTCGCGGATCCGGTCGACCGAATAGACGATCGGCGCGCCGGTGTCCCCGGTGCGCAGGAAGTACGAGTGCAGGGAGTGCGCGGTGCGGTCCGCGGGGACGGTCCGCCCGGCCGCGACCAGTGCCTGGGCCGCGACCTGGCCGCCGAACACCCGCGGTACCAGCGAAGGCCTGCTGGTACCGCGGAAGATGTTCTCCTCGATCTGCTCGAGATCGAGCAGATCGAGGAGATTCGTCAGTGCCTCGTTCATGGGGGAAGGGTAGGTGCCCGAATTCCTTACAGACCCATGGACTTGGCGATGATGGACTTCATGATCTCGCTGGTGCCGCCGTAGATGCGGTTCACGCGGTTGTCGGCGTACAGGCGGGCGATCGGGTACTCGTTCATGTAGCCGTAGCCGCCGTGCAGCTGGAGGCAGCGGTCGATCACGCGGTGCGCGACCTCGGTGCAGAACAGCTTGGCGGAGGCGGCCTCGGCCGGGGTCAGCTCGCCGGCGTCCAGGGCCTCCAGGGCGCGGTCGGCGACGGCCTGCGCGGCGTCCACCTCGGCCTGGCAGGCGGCCAGCTCGAACTTGGTGTTCTGGAAGTGCGCGACGGGCTTGCCGAAGACGGTGCGCTCCGTGACGTACTGCTGGGCGAACCGGACGGCCGCGGCGGCCTGGGCGTACGCGCCGAAGGCGATGCCCCAGCGCTCGGAGGCCAGGTTGTGGCCGAGGTAGTAGAAGCCCTTGCCCTCCTCGCCGAGCAGGTCCTCGACCGGGACCTTCACGTCGACGAACGCCAGCTCGGCGGTGTCGGAGGTCTTCAGGCCCAGCTTGTCGAGCTTGCGGCCGATGGAGTAGCCCTCGGACTTGGTGTCCACGGCGAAGAGGGAGATGCCGAAGCGGCGGTCGTCCTCGCTCGGGGCGGAGGTACGGGCGCAGACGATCACGCGGTCGGCGTGGACGCCACCGGTGATGAAGGTCTTGGAGCCGTTGAGGACGTAGTGCGTGCCGTCCTCGGAGAGCTTGGCGGTGGTCTTCATACCCGCGACGTCGGAGCCGGTGCCCGGCTCGGTCATCGCGAGGGCCCACATCTCCTCGCCGGAGACGAACTTCGGCAGGAAGCGCTTCTTCTGCTCGATGTCGGCCAGCATCTTGATGTAGGGGAGGGCGAGCAGCACGTGCACGCCGGAGCCGCCGAAGTTGACGCCCGCGCGGGAGGTCTCTTCGTAGAGGACGGCCTCGAACTTGTGGGTGTCCAGGCCCGCGCCGCCGAACTCCTCGGGCACGTTGATGCCGAAGACGCCCAGCTCGCCGAGCTTGTAGTAGAAGTCGCGCGGCGCCTGACCGGCTGCGAACCACTCGTCGTAGACGGGGACGACCTCGGCCTCGATGAAGGCGCGAATGGTCTCGCGGAATGCCTCGTGGTCCTCGTTGAAAACGGTACGGCGCACGGCCGGCTCCCTTCGGTCGCGGCGGTCCGCCGCCTATGGCTAAGCGCTTGCTCAGGCTAAGTTACCGGTCGGTCAATCTGACTGTCCAGAGCGGAGGCGCAGCGGAAAGCGTGGGGTGGCTCACCCTCCCCCTCGTGCGGAGGTGCTGCGCAGCGCGAACCACAGCTCCATCCGCACGTCCGGATCGTCCAGGTCCCGGTCCAGCAGCTCGGCGGCGCGCGCGACGCGCTGGCGGACGGTGTTGCGGTGGATCCCGAGCGCGGCGGCGGTGCGGTCCCAGTTGCCGTGGTGGGCCAGCCAGCCGCGAAGGGTCTCCCGCAGGGCTGGGGAGAGCGGCCCGAGCAGGGCCTCGGCGTGGGCGCGGGCCTCGGCCTCGCCGACCAGGCCCGCGAGGCCGGGGTCGGTGTGGCGGGCCAGCGGGGCGCGGGCCGCCTCCGCGCGCTGCAGGGCCCGCCCGGCCCGGGCGTCCGCCGTGGCAAGGGCGTCGGGCGCGGCCGGGTCGCTCACCCCCAGCCGCCAGCCGGGCTGCGGTGCGGGCTCCCGGTCGGTGAGCAGCCGTACGCCGCCCTCGTGCGGGTCGAGCAGTACGGTGCCCAGCGCGGCCGCGAGGGCCTGCGGATCCCCGGCCCCGCGGGCGTGGACGACGTACCAGGGCCCCGGGCCGAGCACCCCGTCCACGGCGTCCCCGAGCAGCAGCCGGGTCAGGGCCGCGGCCTCCGCCCCGGCGGGCCGCTCGGCGGTGAGCAGGGTCAGCAGGACGGCGGCCACCGAGGCCACGGTGTGGTCGCCGGGCGCGCGGGCCGGGGTCGCGGTGCCCAGCGCCGCCCGGCCGGCCAGGGCGTAGGCGGCCAGATGGTGTCCGCCCGCCCGGTCCGTGGCGGTGGCGGGCCCGCCCTCGCGGCCGACTCGGGCCAGCAGCGCGGACAGGGCCTCCCGGGCCGGAGCCGGCAGTTCCGGGCCCGCCTGCCGACCACCCGGCCACAGGGCGACCGACCCGCCCAGGCTCGCCGCGAGCCTGGCCAGCACCGCCGGGACCGGATCGGGGCGGGCCGCGGCGGCCGCCAGGGCCTGCTGGGCCTCGGTGACCCGGCGCAGCTCCCGGGTCCGGGCCTCCGCCAGCAGCCGCCCCACCGCGCGGGCGACCGCCGAGAAGGGGGTCCGCGGCGGGACCTCCAGCAGCGGCAGCCCGTGCCGGGCACAGGCCTCGGCCAGCGCGGCCGGGACCTCCTCGTGCACCGGGGCCACCCCGAAGCCGAGCGCGGCCGCCCCGGCCCGGGCCAGCCGGGCCACGTACCTGTCGGGGTCGTCGGCGGGGCCCGCCCCGGCGGTCAGCAGCAGCTCACCGCCGAGCAGGTACGGGGAGGGGTCGGGCATCTCGGAGGCGTGCACCCCGTGGACCCCGGCGGTGGCCGGCCCGGCGAGGTGGCGCAGGCCGAGCTCCCGGTCGCCGAGGAGCGAGGAGAGGAGCACGGGCGGGGTGAGCGGCTCCCCGGCAGGGCCGCCGGAGGCTCCCGCGACGCCGGAGGTGCCCGCGACCCCGGAGGCGCCGGAGGCTCCCGCAGCGCCCGAGCCGCCGGGCGCGGCGGAGGCGCCGGGAGGGGCGTGGTCGTCCGCCGGATCACGGGGAAGGCCGGACATGGATACTCCGTACATTTCAGCTGTGCCAGATGGATGAAACGTACACTCCCCACCCCCGGGCAGCCCGCTTACGCTCGAAGTACCGCACACGCAGGACCACCAGAAGGGCACCCCCCATGAGCACGCAGCCGCGCGGCCCCGTCGACTCCTCCCGCATCCCGCGCTACGCGGGCCCGGCGACCTTCGCCCGTCTGCCCCGCCTCGACGAGGTCGGCTCCGCCGATGTCGCCGTCGTCGGCGTGCCCTTCGACTCCGGCGTGTCCTACCGCCCCGGCGCCCGCTTCGGCGGCAACGCCATCCGCGAGGCCTCGCGCCTGCTGCGCCCGTACAACCCGGCCCAGGACGCCTCCCCGTTCGCGCTCGCGCAGGTCGCCGACGCCGGTGACATCGCCGTGAACCCCTTCAACATCAACGAGGCCGTGGAGACGGTCGAGGCGGCCGCCGACGAGCTGCTCTCCGCGGGCTCCCGCCTGATGACCCTGGGCGGCGACCACACCATCGCCCTCCCGCTGCTCCGCTCCGTCGCGAAGAAGCACGGCCCGGTCGCGCTGCTCCACTTCGACGCCCACCTGGACACCTGGGACACCTACTTCGGCGCCGAGTACACCCACGGCACCCCGTTCCGCCGTGCCGTCGAGGAGGGCATCCTCGACACCGAGGCGCTCTCCCACGTCGGTACCCGCGGCCCGCTGTACGGCAAGCAGGACCTCGACGACGACGCCAAGATGGGCTTCGGCATCGTCACCTCGGCCGACGTCTACCGCCGCGGCGCCGACGAGGTCGCCGACCAGCTGCGCCAGCGCATCGGTGACCGCCCGCTGTACATCTCCATCGACATCGACGTGCTCGACCCGGCCCACGCGCCCGGCACCGGCACCCCCGAGGCGGGCGGCATGACCTCCCGCGAGCTGCTGGAGATCATCCGCGGCCTGTCCTCCTGCAACCTCGTTTCCGCCGACGTCGTCGAGGTCGCCCCGGCGTACGATCACGCCGAGATCACCTCGGTCGCGGCCTCGCACACCGCGTACGAGCTGACCACGATCATGTCGCGACAGATCGCGCAGGCGAAGGGCAAGTAAGCGAAGTGACGCACGACCACGACCTGGTACTCCGTCCCACCGAAGCCCAGAAGGCGGCCGCGCTCGCGCCGCCGCCGGGGCGGACGGGCGGGGACCTGGTCGTGGAAACGCTGCGCGGCCTCGGGGCGACCACCGTCTTCGGCCTGCCCGGCCAGCACGCCCTCGCCCTCTTCGACGCGGTCGGCCGCTCCGACCTGCGCCTCGTGGGGCTGCGTACGGAGAACAACGCGGGCTTCGCGGCCGACGCGTACGGCCGGATCACCGGCGAGGCGGTACCGCTGCTGCTGTCCACCGGCCCGGGCGCGCTGATGGCGCTGCCCGCCCTGGCGGAGGCGGCGGCCGCCTCGGCCCCGGTGCTCGCGATCTCCTCCCAGGTCCCGGTGGCGGGCCTCGGCGGCGGGCGGCGCGGGCACCTGCACGAGCTGCGGGACCAGTCCGCGTCCTTCCGGGACGTGGTCAAGTCCGTCCACGTCGCCCGCACCCCCTCCCAGATCCCCGGCGTGATCGCCGAGGCCTGGGAATCGGCCCTCACGGTCCCGCCCGGCCCGGTCTGGGTGGAGATCCCGGAGGACGTGCTGCGGACGGAAACCGTCATCCCGCAGGTCAGCGGCATGGACGCGACGCCGCACGAGCTCGCGCCGCGCCCCGAGCTCACGGCGCTGGCCGCGCACTGGCTGGAGAACGCCACCCGCCCCGTGATCATCGCGGGCGGCGGGGTGATCCGCTCGGACGCGGCGGGCAAGCTCAAGCAGCTCGCGGAGCGCCTGAACGCACCCGTCGTCACCACCTTCGGCGGCAAGGGCGCCTTCCCCTGGACGCACCCGCTCTCCCTCCAGTCCTGGCTGGAGGACCGCCACATGACGGACTTCCTGGAGGACGCGGACGTCCTGCTGGTCGTCGGCTCCGGCCTGGGTGAACTGTCCTCGAACTACCACACGTTCTTCCCCACGGGCCGGGTCGTCCAGATCGAGGCGGACCTCGGCAAGCTGGAGTCCAACCACCCGGCCCTGGGCATCCACGCGGACGCCCGCCTGGCCCTCCAGGCCCTGCTGGAGACGGTCTCCGAGCGCGAGGACCCGTCCGCCCCGGAGCGCGTCCGCCTGGTCCTCTCGGACATCGCCGCCCGTCTGGCGACCCAGGACGTCACCCTGGAGCAGGACCTCCTCACCTCTGTCCGCAAGGCACTGCCGCCGCGCTCCCCGTCGTTCTGGGACATGACGGTCCTGTCCTACTGGGCCTGGTCCGCCTTCGACCCGAAGCACCCCAACACCATGCACTCGGCCCAGGGCGCGGGCGGCCTCGGCTACGCCTTCCCGGCGGCCATCGGCGCGGCCGTCGCGGAACCGGACACCCCGGTCCTCGCGGTCTCCGGCGACGGCGGCGCGATGTACTCGATCGCGGAACTGGCCACGGCCCGCCAGCACGACCTCGACGTCACCTGGCTGATCGTGGACGACGGCGGCTACGGCATCCTGCGCGAGTACATGACCGCGTCCTTCGGGACCGCGACGGCCACCGAGCTCACCCGCCCCGACTTCGCCGCCCTGGCGGCGTCCTTCGACGTCCCGGCGACCACGACCACCCCGGAGTCGCTGACGGCCGACCTCAAGAGGGCCCTGGCCACCCCCGGCCCCTCGGTGGTCGTCCTGCCGGCGCTCCTGAAAATGTTCGCCCCGACGCACCTTTAGGGCGCGCCCGGGGTCGCCGGTGTGCGGTGTCCCATTCCGGATGGTGCCCGAGGACCTCGTACTTCGAGACGGTCATCCCTCAGTCACCGTCGGCCTCCTCCTCGTCGTAGGTGTGGAGGAGGAGGCTGACCACGGCCACGCCCAGCGCCGTGGCCAGCCGGGCCCAGGGGTTCTCCGTCAGCAGACCGACGATCTTGGCCGCGAGCAGCGCGATCAGGAACGCGGTGACATAGGGGACGACGGCGCGGGCGGTCCGCTGCATCAAGCCGGTGCCCGTGCTCGTGCCGGCGCCGGTCGGGTGTTCGTGGTGAGTGGACATGGTCCTCGATCCCTTCGCTGCGCCACCGCGATCGGCGGGCGGCCGACCTCCAGCATCCGCAGCGCGCCCCGTCCGCCCCAGATCCGGAAAGTCGTGGCTTGACAGGGGCCGCACCCGGCCCCGGCCGTGTCCCCGCCCCGGTCGGACGCGGCCCGCGCGCCCCTGCCGTACGGCAGTGCGATTGTTGCGGCGGGATGAAATACCCCGGTCGGAGCGTTGGCGCTTCCGGCAGGACAGGACGAACGGGGAGGCTCACGTGGCGGCGGCAGAGACAGCGGCTGGGGAGAAACAGGGCTGGGGCAAGCGGCTGGCGGCCTACACCTGGCGGTACAGGACCAACGTGCTGCTCGCGCTCGGCTCCTCGCTGGCCGGCATGGCCCTCATGGCGATCGTGCCGCTGGTCACCAAGGTCATCATCGACGACGTCATCGGCGACCGGACCAGGCCCATGACGCCCTGGGCCGCCATGCTCATAGCCGCCGCCCTGCTCGTGTACGTCCTGACCTACATACGCCGGTACTACGGCGGCCGGCTCGCCCTCGACGTGCAGCACGACCTGCGCACCGACATGTACGCCACGATCGCCCGCCTCGACGGACGGCGGCAGGACGAGCTGAACACCGGCCAGATCGTCGGCCGCGCCACCAGCGACCTCCAGCTGATCCAGGGCCTGCTCTTCATGCTCCCCATGACGATCGGGAACTTCCTGCTCTTCGGGATATCCCTCGGGATCATGCTCTGGCTCTCGCCGCTGCTGACCCTCGTCGCCCTGCTCATGGCTCCCGCCCTGTGGTTCATAGCCAAGCGCAGCCGCAAGAAGCTCTTCCCCGCCACCTGGTGGGCCCAGGGCCAGGCCGCCGCCGTCGCCACCGTCGTCGACGGGGCCGTGACCGGCGTACGCGTCGTCAAGGGCTTCGGCCAGGAGGAGCAGGAGACCGGCAAGCTGCGCGAGGCCGGCCGCCGGCTGTTCGCCGGGCGGATGCGCACCATCCGCCTCAACTCGCGCTACACCCCCGCCCTCCAGGCCGTACCGGCACTCGCGCAGGTCGCCATGCTGGCCCTCGGCGGCTGGATGGCCACCAGGGGCCAGGTCACCCTCGGCACCTTCGTCGCCTTCTCCACCTACCTCGCCCAGCTCGTCGGACCCGTCCGCATGCTCGCCATGGTCCTCACCGTCGGACAGCAGGCCCGCGCCGGCGTGGAGCGCGTCTTCGAGCTCATCGACACCGAGCCCGAGATCCGCGAGGGCGAGCGCGAGCTGCCCGCCGACGTGCCCGCCACCGTCGAGTTCGACGACGTCCGCTTCGGCTACGACCCCGAGCGGCCCGTCCTCGACGGGTTCTCGCTCACGGTGGCGGAGGGGGAGACCGTCGCCGTCGTCGGGTCCTCCGGCAGCGGCAAGTCCACCGTCGCCCTCCTTCTGCCCCGGTTCTACGACGCCGACGGCGGCACGGTCCGCGTCGGCGGCCACGACGTCCGCGAGCTGACGTACGAGTCCCTGCGCGGCGCGATCGGACTGGTCCCTGAGGACTCCTTCCTCTTCTCCGACACCATCCGCGCCAACATCGCCTACGGGCACCCCGGCGCCACCGAGGAGCAGATCGAGGCGGCCGCCCGCGCCGCCCAGGCCGAGGGGTTCATCCGGGCGCTGCCCGCCGGGTACGACACCGAGGTCGGCGAGCAGGGCCTCACCCTCTCCGGCGGCCAGCGCCAGCGCATCGCGCTGGCCCGGGCCATCCTCACCGACCCCCGGCTGCTCCTCCTCGACGACGCCACCTCCGCCGTCGACGCCCGCGTCGAGCACGAGATCCACGAGGCCCTGCGGTCCGTCATGGCCGGCCGGACCACCCTGCTGATCGCCCACCGGCGCTCCACGCTCGCACTGGCCGACCGGATCGCCGTGCTCGACCGAGGGCGGCTCGCCGACATCGGGACGCACGCGCAGCTGGAGAGCCGCTCCGCGCTCTACCGCAGGCTGCTCACCGACCCCGAGGCGCTCGGCGCCGCCTCGCCGCGCACCCCGGACGCCCGCGTGATGACCGAGTTCGAGCGCGAGCTCGACCGCGACGTCGAACGCGGCATCGAGCTCGAGGCGGAGATCGACTCCGAGCCCGTCAACGCCAAGCGCCGGGTCGCCGGCGGGGTCACCCCCGAGCTCTGGCGGCGCCAGGAGGAGTCCGACGGCACGACCGCCACCGGACCCGGAGCCGCCACTGGAGCCGCCACCGGACCCGGAGCCGGCTCCGCTCCCGCGCCGGGGAGCGGCGGTCCCGGAGCCGGGCACTCCATGGCCGGGTCGGTCGCCGGGATGCCGGCCACCCCCGAACTGCTCGCGCAGGTGGCCGCGCTGCCGCCCGCCGACGACCTCCCCGAGGTGGACGAGACCCGTGCCGCCGCCGCCGAGGAGAGCTACGGCCTGCGCCGTCTGCTCCACGGCTTCTGGGCGCCGCTCGCCATCAGCCTCGGCCTGGTCGCCGCGGACGCGGGAGCCGGACTGCTGCTGCCGATCCTGATCCGGCACGGCATCGACCAGGGCGTGGAGCAGGCCGTGCTCGGCGCCGTCTGGGTGGCCGCCGGGCTCGCCCTCGTGGTCGTCGTCGCACAGTGGGCCGCGCAGTTCGCCGAAACCCGGATGACGGGCCGTACCGGCGAGCGCGTGCTGTACTCCCTGCGCGTCAAGATCTTCGCCCAGCTGCAGCGCCTCGGCCTCGACTACTACGAGCGCGAGCTCACCGGCAAGATCATGACGCGGATGACCACCGACGTGGACTCGCTGAGCTCGTTCCTCCAGACCGGGCTCGTGACCGCCGTGGTCTCCGTCTTCACCTTCTTCGGCATCCTGATCGCCCTGGTCGTCCTGGACGGCGAGCTCGCGCTGATCGTCTTCGCGACCCTGCCCGTCCTGGTCGTCGGCACGATCGTGTTCCGCCGCAAGTCCGTCGCCGCCTACGAGCTCGCCCGCGACCGGGTCAGCCTGGTCAACGCCGACCTCCAGGAGTCCGTCTCGGGCCTGCGCATCGTCCAGGCCTTCCGCCGCGAGGGCTCGGGCGCCAAGCGCTACGCCGAGCGCAGCCACTCGTACCGCGAGGCCCGGGTCCGCGGCCAGTGGCTGATATCCGTCTACTTCCCCTTCGTGCAGCTGCTGTCCTCGGGCGCCGCGGCCGCCGTGCTGATCGTCGGCGCGGGCCGCGTGGAGGCGGGGACCCTGACCACCGGCGCCCTGGTCGCGTACCTGCTCTACATCGACCTGTTCTTCGCGCCCGTCCAGCAGCTCTCCCAGGTCTTCGACGGCTACCAGCAGGCCACGGTCGCCCTCGGCCGGATCCAGGGGCTGCTGCGCGAGCCCACCAGCACCCCGCTGCCGCAGCGGCCGCGGACACCGGAATCACCGGTCGGGGAGATCGTCTTCGAGGACGTCCGCTTCCAGTACGGGACGGCCGAGGAGCGGGGCGAGAAGGGGTACGCGCTGGCCGGAATCGACCTGCGGATACCCGCCGGGCAGACCGTCGCCTTCGTCGGCGAGACCGGGGCGGGCAAGTCCACGCTGGTCAAGATGGTGGCCCGGTTCTACGACCCGACCTCCGGCCGGGTCACCGCCGACGGCGCCGACCTGCGGGAGCTGGAGCTGACGGAATACCGCCACCGTCTGGGGGTCGTCCCCCAGGAGGCCTACCTCTTCCAGGGGACCGTCCGCGACGCCATCGCCTACGGGCTGCCCGGTGCGAGCGACGCCGAGGTGGAGGCCGCCGCCCGCGCGGTCGGCGCCCACGACATGATCGCCACCCTCGACGGCGGCTACCTGCACACCGTCGCCGAGCGCGGCCGCAACCTCTCCGCGGGCCAGCGCCAGCTGATCGCGCTGGCCCGGGCCGAGCTCGTCGACCCGGACGTGCTGCTGCTCGACGAGGCCACCGCCGCCCTCGACCTGGCCACCGAGGCCCAGGTCAACCAGGCCACGGACCGGCTCGCGGGCAAGCGCACCACCCTGGTGGTCGCGCACCGGCTGACCACCGCGGCGCGCGCCGACCGGGTCGTGGTCATGGACCGCGGCCGGGTCGTGGAGGACGGCACCCACGCCGAACTCCTGGCGCGCGGCGGCCGGTACGCCGAGCTGTGGCGCACCTTCGTCGGCGAGGACGAGCGCGCCGCGGCCTGAGCGGCGCCCCCGGGCCCGGGCTGCGCCGGGCCCGGGGGCGCCTCTGGATCAGAACTCGCCGAAGAGCAGGTTCCCCGGGGCGTCCTCGTCGGTGCCGGTGTAGTACTCGCGTACTGCGTCGAGCAGTTCGTCGACGGTCAGGGAGCCGTCCCCGTCCGCGTCGATCCGCCGGAAGAGCGCCTCGGTGTCGGCGGGGCTCAGCTGCGTGTCGAAGGCCTCCTGCGCCCGGTGGAACTCCTGCGGGCTGATGCGCCCGTCGTCGTCGGTGTCGACGATCGTGAGGATGGCCCGCATCATCGGGCGGAACGAGCGGTCGTAGGCGGGGCCGCCCTGCGCGTACAGGCGGGTCATGCCCAGCTTGTACTCCTCGGGCGTGACCTTGCCGTCCCGGTCGATGTCCAGCTCGGTGAACAGGTCCTGCCAGAAGTCGGCCAGCCCGCCCATCACCAGGTCCGCCTTGGGAGAGGTGGCCGGCTCCGCGAGGGCCGACAGCAGCCGGGAGCCGAGCGCGATGATGTCGGCGGCGTCGATCACGCCGCTCCCGTCGGCGTCCAGGTGCGTGAAGGCGCGCTCCAGCTTGCGGTCGAGCAGGTCGTTCGTCATCTCTTTGCCTTTCACGGCTGCAGCCACGGCTACGGCGGGCGGAGTGGTGATCACCTAGCGTAATCGCCGTCCCGGGCGTGAACTCCCGCTGTCCCGCCGGGAAGTTGTGGATGCACTCGTACGAGGGAGGGGTGGCCGGTACCGGCGGGACGGACCCTTGCGGTCGGCAACCATCCGGAAGGTTCGGGCGTCGTACGTGCGTGCGCGTGCTGTACGTACGACCGATCGGGGGACTGGATGTTGCAGCAAGGGGGGAGACGCGGCCGCCGGGCCGCGTCCCTGGGGGTTTTCGTGGCGGCCCTGTGGCTCTGCGTGGGCGGGCTGTTCACGCCGCCCGTGGCGCGGGCCGCGACCGAGGGGTGTGCCGGCCGGCTGGCCAGGACGGTGGAGTTCGAGACGGGCGAGGTCCGCGTCTACAAGAGCCGCAACCAGGCCTGCGCGGTGACCGTGGCGCGGGTCTCCGGCGAGCGGCGGCGGATGGCGGTGAGCATCCAGCCGCGCGGCGGGGCCCCGGTGCGCGAGGCCGGGCGATTCACCCGGTATGCCGGTCCCGTCACCGTCGGTGCGATCAGCCGCTGCGTGTATGTAAAGGGGAGCGTCGGGTCCGGATCGGTGGATTCCGGCTGGATCCTGTGCTGAGGGACAGGCCCAACTAGGTCTGGTCAGTGACGTGTTGGCCCGGCTAGGTTCACGGCGACCGAAGTGAACTCAAGGGGAGGGTGAATGCGCAAGACGCTCGGATGGCTGCTGTCGCTCGTGGTGCTCATCGGCACCATGGGCGCGGCCGGCTCAACGGCGCAAGCGGCCACAGCCGCGGAGCCCACGGCCGCCACGGACATCAAGGACCAGATCCTCGGCATTCCCGGGATGAGCCTGATCGAGGAGAAGCCGTACCCCGGCTACCGCTTCTTCGTACTGAACTACGAGCAGCCGGTGGACCACCGGCAGCCGTGGAAGGGCACCTTCAAGCAGCGCCTGACCCTGTTGCACAAGGACGTCTCGCGGCCGTCGGTGTTCTTCACCTCCGGCTACAACGTCAGTACCAGCCCGCGCCGCAGTGAGCCGACGACCATCATCGACGGCAACCAGGTGTCCATGGAGTATCGATTCTTCACTCCCTCCCGGCCCGACCCGGCCAACTGGTCCCACCTGGACATCTGGCAGGCCGCCAGTGACCAGCACCGCATCTTCACCGCGCTGAAGAAGATCTACCCGAAGAACTGGCTGTCCACCGGCGCCAGCAAGGGCGGGATGACGGCGACGTACTACGAGCGCTTCTACCCGCGGGACATGGACGGCGTCGTCGCGTACGTCGCGCCCAACGACGTCGTCAACAACGAGGACTCGGCCTACGACCGGTTCTTCGCCAAGGTCGGCACCAAGGAGTGCCGCGACCGGCTGAACGCCGTGCAGCGCGAGGCGCTGGTGCGCCGCGAGCCGCTGGAGGCCAAGTACGCGGTCGCCGCGGCCGAGAACGGCTGGACCTTCACCACCGTCGGCGACCTCGACAAGGCCTACGAGGCCGTCGTGCTCGACTACGTGTGGGCCTTCTGGCAGTACAGCCTGCTCGCCGACTGCGCTTCCGTCCCGGCCGCCGCCACCGCGAGCGACCAGGAGATCTGGGACACGATCGACGCGATCTCCGGCTTCTCGGCCTACTCCGACCAGGGCCTGCAGACGTACACGCCGTACTACTACCAGGCGGGTACGCAGCTCGGCTCCCCGGACATCAAGCAGCCGCACCTGAAGGGCCTGAGCCGCTACGGCTACCAGCCGCCGCGCAACTTCGTGCCCCGCGACATCCCCATGACCTTCCAGCCGGGCGTGATGGCGGACGTCGACAAGTGGGTGCGCAACAACGCCAACCAGATGCTCTTCGTGTACGGGCAGAACGACCCGTGGGGCGCCGAGCCGTTCCGCCTCGGCTACGGGGTGCGCGACAGCCACGTCATGATCGCGCCGGGCGCCAACCACGGGGCGAACGTCTCCAGGCTCATGGACGGCGAGAAGGCCCTCGCCACCTCGAAGATCCTGCAGTGGGCCGGGGTCGCCCCGGCCGCGGCGCTCGCCGACGCGGGGAAGGCGACGCCGCTGGCGGCGCCGGACGCGCAGCTCGACCAGCCCGACCTGGAGCGCGAGCCGCAGCTGCGGCCGTAACCGGGACACGCGGGCCGCGGGCCGGTGCCTGAGCGATCAGCGCGTCAGCCCGTGGCCCAGCGGGTAGCGGCCGGGGACGGGGACGGGGAGCCGGCCGGAGGGCCGGACCCTCCCGGTGAGCACCCGGGCCGCCGCCCGCATCTCCACATCCGTCCAGGAGTACGTCGCCAGCTCCGCCGCACAGGCCGGCAGCCGGGCCGGGTCGTACGGATTGCGGACGGCCAGCGAGACGACCGGAACACCGGTCGCGATCAGGTCCGCCACCAGCGTGCGCTGCGGACTCATCCCCTCCGGGACGTTGTACGTGCACACCAGCACCGCCGCGTGACCGGGCGCGGCCGCCACGGCGCGGGCGGGCGGCACCGCCGTGGCCCGGCAGCCCAGTGCGGTCAGTTCCCGGGCCAGTACGACCGTAGGGGGCCCGGTGGTACCCGAGGGGGAGACCGGGTCCGCCCCGGTGACCAGCAGCCGTGGCCCGGCCGTCCCGTCGAAGGGCACCAGCCCGCGGGGATCGGCCAGCAGGGTCGTGGCGGCGGCCGCGATCGTGTCGGCGGCGTCGAGGTGCTCCTGGATGCCCACGACGCTGTCCACATCCCGGCCCGTGGTGTACGCCTCGTCGAGCAGGCCCCGGCGGGCCTTCAGTTCCAGGATCCGCAGCACCGACTGCTCGATCCGTGACGCGGACAGCTCGCCCGCCTCGACGGCCGCCCGCACGCTGCGGTGCGCGAGCCCCAGGTCCGGGGGGTTCAGCAGCTGGTCGCAGCCCGCCAGCAGGGCCAGTACGGGGACGCGGTCGTCCCCGTACTTCTGGCGGACCCCGGCCATGTCGAGGGCGTCGGTGACCACCACCCCCTCGAAGCCCAGGCGTTCGCGCAGCAGGCCGGTGACGATCGGCCGGGAGAGGGTCGCCGGGTCCCCCGAGGGATCGAGCGCGGGGAAGACGATGTGCGCCGTCATGATGGCGTCCACGCCCGCCTCCACCGCGGCCCGGAAGGGCGGTTCGTCCAGCTCCTCCCAGGCGGCGCGGGTGTGCCGCATCACCGGCAGGCCGACGTGGCTGTCGGTCTCGGTGTCCCCGTGGCCGGGGAAGTGCTTGGCGGTGGCGGCCACCCCGGCGCCCTGGTAGCCGTGGACCTGGGCGGCCACCAGCTCCGCCACGGCGTGCGGGTCGGAGCCGAAGGACCGTACGCCGATCACCGGATTGGCCGGATTGACGTTGACGTCGGCCACCGGCGCGTAGTCCTGCCGGATGCCCATGGCGGCCAGCTCCGTGCCCGCGATGCGCGCGGCCCGCCGGGCGTGCGCGGTGGAACCGGCCGCACCGAGCGCCATCGCCCCCGGGAGCAGGGCCGCCGGCCTGCCGATCCGGGCCACGGCGCCGTGCTCCTGGTCGGTGGAGAGCAGCAGTGGGATCCGGGCGCCGGTGGTGAGGGCGGCCTGCTGCAGGCCCACCGAGAGCGAGGCGATCTGCCGCGGGTCCCGGGTGTTGTGGGCCCAGGCGAAGTAGATGATCCCGCCGAGGTGGTACCGGGAGACCAGCTCGGCGGCGGTGCGCACCCCGAAGGCCGCCAGGTTCTGCTCGGCGTCCGCCGGCTCGGGATCGGTCGCCGAATGCCCGTACGCCCGGGAGACGAAGAGCTGCCCGACCTTCTCGTCGAGGCTCATCCCGTCCACGATCGCGCGCAGCCGCGCCCGGCCGGGGCGGCTGCCCGGGGGCCGCGCGTCGTCGGGGACGCTGCCGCGGCGGGGTCCCGCCGCGGCGGAAGCGGCCCCGGCGGCCGTGACGGCGGCCATGGCGGCCGCGGCGAGCAGATTCCGGCGCGAGGCGTGGTTCGGCACGCGCCGGACCCTACCGCTGCCCTCCGGGCGGGACCGGGCGTGTCGGCGGCGTGTCGCCCCGGGCGACGTATGTGCGGCCGGTGCTCAGCCGCGTGCGGCCCAGTGGTCCTGGAGGGTGCGGACGGCTTCGGTGATCGCCGGGCGGCGGGCGGCGCCGGTGCGCCACAGGGCGTACAGCCGGCGTACGGGTCCCGGCTCCAGCGGTACGGCCACCGCGCCCGGCGGGAGCGCTCCGGTGCCCAGCCGGGGTACGACGGCCACCCCGAGGCCGGCCGCGACCAGGGCGACGATGGTGTGGTTCTCCTCAGCGACATGCGCGATGTCGGGCTCGAAACCGGCGGTGCGCAGGGTCCGCATCAGCCAGTCGTGGCAGACCCGGCCCGGCGGCTGGCACACCCAGCGCTCGCCGCCGAGGTCGGAGCGCCGGATGACCCGGCGGGTGGTGAAGGGGTGTCCGGCCGGCACCACCAGATCGCAGAGGTCGTCCCCGATCACCGCCTGCTCGATCCCCTCGGGCGCGGGCAGCGGGGCGATGTCCCAGTCGTGGGCCACTGCCAGATCGGTGACCCCGCGGGCCACCAGTTCCACGGACAGGTGCGGGTCCACCTCCGTGAGCCGTACGTCGAGCGCCGGATGCCGCAGGGCCAGGTCCGCCAGCACCTGCGGCATCAGCCCGCGCGCCGCCGAGGCGAAGGCGGCCACCGTCAGCAGCCCGCTCGGCTGCCCGCGCCGCTCCTCCAGGGTGGTCTCCGCGCGCTCCACGATCGCCAGCAACTCCTGGGCCGTGTCGGCCAGATGGCGGGCCTCCTCGGTGAGTGCGACCCCACGGCCGCGCCGTTCCAGCAGGGTGGTGCGGGTCTCCCGTTCCAGCTTGGAGATCTGCTGCGAGACCGCCGAGGGGGTGTAGCCGAGGGCGGCCGCCGCGCCGGCGACCGAGCCGTGGACGGAGACGGCGTGCAGGGCGCGCAGCCGGGCGAGATCGAGCATGCCTCCATCGTGGCACCGCGGACATGCGTAAGCAATGCTTCATCCATCCCGGAAGAGATCCGAGCTGGTGCTACATGGTCGGGGGGTCGATGCTCGGAGCATGCGTCCCGTACACACCGCACTCGCCGTGCTCGTCGCCGCCGTCTGGGGCTTCAACTTCGTGGTCATCGAGATCGGCCTCGACCACTTCCCGCCGCTGCTCCTGTCCGCCCTGCGCTTCCTGGTCGCCGCCCTGCCCGCGGTGTTCCTCGTCGGTCGGCCCAAGGTCGCCTGGAAGTGGATCGTCGGGGTCGGGATCGCGCTCGGCATCGCCAAGTTCGGCCTGCTCTTCACCGGCATGGACGCCGGGATGCCGGCCGGGCTGTCCTCCCTCGTCCTCCAGGTCCAGGCCGTCTTCACCGCCGTGCTCGCCGCCGTCGTCCTGCGCGAACGGCCGGGCCGGGTGCGGGTGCTCGGGATGACCGTGGCGCTGGCCGGGATCGCGGTCGCCGCGGTGGACGGGGGGACCTCCGGGCCGGTGCTCGGCTTCACCCTGGTCGTCGCGGCCGCCGCCTGCTGGGGCGTGTCCAACGTCCTGACCCGCAAGGCCTCGCCGCCCGACGCCCTGAACTTCATGGTGTGGGTGTGCACGGTTCCGGTACTGCCGCTGCTCGCGCTCTCGCTGCTGCTGGAGGGCCCCGAACGGGACCTCGCCGCGCTGCGGGCGCTGGACTGGTCCGGGGCGGCCGTCATCGGCTACGTCGCCTGGGTGTCCACCGTCTTCGGCTTCGGCGCCTGGGGCTACCTGCTGCGCCGCTACCCGGCCTCCTCGGTGGCGCCGTTCTCGCTGCTGGTCCCCGTCTTCGGGATGTCCTCGGCTGCCCTGGTCCTCGGGGAGTCCGTCTCGGGGCTGCGCTGGCTGGCGACCCTCCTGCTGGTGGGCGGCGTGGCGCTGACCTCGCTGGCCCCCGCGCGCGCCGTGAACCGTACGGGGGTCGGTTCGGGCGTCAGCGCGGGGAGCCCTCCTGCAGCGGGAGCCGCCAGTCCTGTCCCGTCAGGCTCACTCCGTACGAGCGGTGCTGCCGCTCCGCTATCAGGGTGAAGCCGGCCCGCAGATAGAGCTCGCGGGCGTCGGTCAGCACGTCGTTGGTCCACAGCACCAGCTCGCGGTAGCCCACGGAGCGGGCGAAGGCCACGACGGTGTCGACCAGCAGGGTGCCGACGCCGCGGCCGCGGCCCTGCGGGTCGACCAGGAGCAGCCGCAGCCGGGCGGTGCCGGGCGCGCCCTCCTCCCGTACGCACATCACCGAGCCGACGGGGCGGCCGTCCAGCTCCGCGATCCACACGCGTTCGAGGTGGGGGTCGTGGTCCTGGGCGAAGTCCGCGACGATCCGGGCGACCAGGCCCTCGAAGTCGCTGTTCCAGCCGTACTCGGAGGCGTACAGCGCGCCGTGGCGCTGCACGATCCACCCCAGGTCCCCCGGTTCCGGGTCGCGGAGCCGCACGCTCTCAGCCATGGGGCAACTCTAGGGGGTGTCCTGCCGATCGGGCCGGGCCCGAGGGGCTACTTCTTGCCGCCGCCGAGGATGTCGCCCAGCAGGTCTCCGAGGCCGCCGCCCGCCGCGGGGGCGCTGCCGGGGGCCGAGCCCGCCGTACCCGCCGTACCCGCCGTCCCGGCGCCCGCCGCCTTGCCGGAGGCGCGCTTCGCGAGGACCGCCAGCAGGACCGGGATCAGCATCTCGATCACCCGGCTGACCGTGGCGGCGGGGATGCCGGTCTTCTTCGAGACGGCGTTCGCCACGGGCTTGCTCACCTTGGCCAGCACCCCGGCCATCATTCCGCCGCTGAGCAGGCCGCCGAGGCCGCCGAGCGTGGACACGCCCTGCAGCGGGGGCTCGGCCACTTCGGCGAGGGCCCGGCGCACCTCCACGCCCTCGTCGTCGTCCGCGTCCGCCTTCTGCCGGAGGTCGCCGGTCATGGCGCCGACGGTCTCCGTGACGGTGGCCCTGGCGCCGTCGGTGTCCGTGCCGAGCAGGCCGGCGATCTCGGTCAGCCTGTCGTCGCCGAGCTCGCCCAGCACGTCGTCCTGGAATGAAGATTCACTCATGCCGGAAACGCTACTTCTGTGCCGATTCGCCGGCACCTTGAGTAGGCGTTGGGTAACGGAAACGTAAAGCTGCGATTCCGGATGCAACCCTCCGGGCGTATCGAGGGTCGTATGTTGCGTCGGTGCTTCCGGGGAGGGATCTGGGGGGATCGGGAAGTCCGACACGGGAGGGGTAACCGTGAGGGGGTCCGGCCGCGAGGCGGGACCCCCTTTGCGTTGTCCACAGGACCGGCGCGCTGTCGGCGCCGCCCGGTAGTTTCGGGGCATGGCAGCAGAGGGGGCGCCGCGGGCGGTGCAACTGGCGGTGGTCGACGGCGTGCTCGAACGCATCACCTACGCCAACGAGGAGAGCGGGTACACGGTCGCCCGCGTGGACACCGGCCGCGGCAGCGGTGACCTGCTCACCGTGGTCGGCTCGCTGCTGGGCGCCCAGCCCGGCGAGTCCCTGCGCATGGAGGGACGCTGGGGATCCCACCCGCAGTACGGCAAGCAGTTCACCGTGGAGAACTACCGGACCGTGCTCCCGGCGACCATCCAGGGCATCCGCCGCTACCTCGGCTCCGGTCTGATCAAGGGCATCGGACCGAAGATCGCCGACCGGATCGTGGAGCACTTCGGCACCGACACCCTCGATGTCATCGAGGGCGAGCCGAAGAGGCTGATCGAGGTGCCCGGGCTCGGCCCCAAACGGACGAAGCTGATCGGGGCCGCCTGGGAGGAGCAGAAGGCGATCAAGGAGGTCATGGTCTTCCTCCAGGGCGTCGGCGTCTCCACCTCCATCGCCGTGCGCATCTACAAGAAGTACGGGGACGCCTCCATCTCCGTGGTGAAGAACCAGCCCTACCGGCTCGCCGCCGACGTGTGGGGCATCGGCTTCCTCACCGCCGACCGCATCGCCCAGGCCGTCGGCATCCCGCACGACAGCCCCGAGCGGGTCAAGGCGGGCCTGCAGTACGCCCTGTCCCAGTCCACCGACCAGGGCCACTGCTTCCTGCCCGAGGACCGGCTCATCGCCGACGGGGTCAAGCTGCTCCAGGTGGACACCGGGCTGGTGATCGACTGCCTGGCCGAACTCGCCGCCGACCCGGAAGGGGTCGTGCGGGAGTCCGTACCGGATCCGCAGGGCGGGCCGGATCCGCTCACCGCCGTGTACCTGGTGCCCTTCCACCGGGCCGAGCTGTCCCTGGTGGGGCAGGTGCGTCGGCTGCTGCACGCCGAGGACGACCGGATGCCGGGCTTCCAGGACGTGGACTGGGACAAGGCCCTGGGCTGGCTCGCGGGGCGGACGGGGGCCACGCTCGCCCCCGAGCAGCGGGACGCGGTCAAGCTGGCGCTGACCCGCCGGGTCGCCGTCCTCACGGGCGGCCCGGGCTGCGGCAAGTCCTTCACCGTCCGCTCGATCGTCGAGCTGGCCCGGGCGAAGAAGGCCAAGGTGGTGCTGGCCGCGCCCACCGGCCGGGCGGCGAAGCGGCTGGCCGAACTCACCGGGGCCGAGGCCTCCACGGTGCACCGGCTGCTGGAGCTCAAGCCGGGCGGGGACGCGGCGTACGACCGGGAGCGGCCCCTGGACGCGGACCTGGTCGTGGTCGACGAGGCCTCGATGCTGGACCTGCTGCTGGCCAACAAGCTGGTCAAGGCGGTGGCCCCCGGCGCGCACCTGCTGCTGGTCGGCGATGTGGACCAGCTGCCGTCGGTCGGCGCCGGGGAGGTGCTGCGGGACCTGCTCGCGGAGGGCGGCCCGGTGCCCGCGGTGCGCCTGACGCGGATCTTCCGGCAGGCGCAGCAATCCGGAGTGGTCACCAACGCCCACCGGATCAACACCGGGTTGCCGCCGATCACGGACGGGCTGCCGGACTTCTTCCTCTTCCCGGAGGAGGACACCGAGGCGGCCGGGGTGCTGGCCGTGGACGTGGCGGCCCGCAGGATTCCGGCCAGGTTCGGACTCGATCCGCGGCGGGACGTCCAGGTGCTCGCGCCGATGCACCGCGGTCCGGCCGGCGCCGGAAACCTCAACGGGCTGCTCCAGCAGGCCATGACGCCGGCCCGGCCCGGTCTGCCGGAGAAGAGGTTCGGCGGCAGGGTCTTCAGGGTGGGCGACAAGGTGACCCAGATCCGGAACAACTACGAGAAGGGCGTGAGTGGCGTCTTCAACGGCACGGTCGGCGTGGTCACCGGTTTGGACCTGGACGAACAGCGCCTGACGGTGCGGACGGAGGAGGATGAGGAGATTGTGTACGAGTTCGGGGAGCTCGACGAGCTGGCCCACGCCTACGCCGTCACCATTCACCGTTCACAGGGGAGTGAATATCCGGCCGTGGTGATCCCCGTCACCACCGGGGCCTGGATGATGCTCCAGCGCAACTTGCTCTACACGGCGGTGACCAGGGCGAAGAAACTGGTCGTCCTCGTCGGGTCCCGCAAGGCGCTCGGCCAAGCGGTGCGTACCGTTTCCGCAGGCAGGAGGTACACGGCGGTCGCTGCCCGGCTGTCCGGCCGGATACCGGTGGGAAACATCACCTAGATGATCGATCATTTGGGGTTCCGGCATCCGGTGCTGGGGGGCAGGATGAGGAGGTTGGCGGCACTCAGTGCCGTCAGAAGCACCAAAGGCCGACCCCGAGTGCACTCTCCTGCGCCAAATGGGGGAAGGTAGAGGCAGTCAGGGCACCTCGAAGAAGAGGCACTACGTCGGTGAGGGATGACGTGAGCGACAACTCTGTAGTACTCCGGTACGCGGACGGTGAATACACCTACCCGGTGGTCGAAAGCACCGTCGGTGACCAGGGCTTCGACATCTCGAAGCTGCGGGCCCAGACCGGGCTCGTCACCTTGGACAGTGGGTACGGCAACACCGCGGCCTACAAGTCCGCGATCACCTACCTCGACGGTGAGCAGGGCATCCTGCGCTACCGCGGCTACCCGATCGAGCAGCTCGCCGAGCGCTCGACCTTCATCGAGGTCGCGTACCTGCTGATCAACGGCGAGCTGCCGACCGTCGACCAGCTCGCGTCGTTCCGCAACGACATCACCCAGCACACGCTGCTGCACGAGGACGTGAAGCGCTTCTACGACGGCTTCCCGCGTGACGCGCACCCGATGGCGATGCTGTCCTCCGTGGTCAGCGCGCTGTCGACGTTCTACCAGGACAGCCACAACCCGTTCGACGAGACGCAGCGCAACCTCTCGACGATCCGGCTGCTGGCCAAGCTCCCGACGATCGCGGCCTACGCGTACAAGAAGTCGGTCGGCCACCCGGTGGTCTACCCGCGCAACGACCTCGGCTACGTCGAGAACTTCCTGCGCATGACCTTCTCCGTGCCGGCCCAGGAGTACGACCTGGACCCGGTCGTGGTCTCCGCGCTCGACAAGCTGCTCATCCTGCACGCGGACCACGAGCAGAACTGCTCGACCTCCACCGTGCGTCTGGTCGGCTCCTCGCAGGCGAACATGTTCGCCTCGATCTCCGCCGGCATCTCGGCCCTGTGGGGTCCGCTGCACGGTGGCGCCAACCAGTCCGTCCTCGAGATGCTGGAAGGCATCAAGAACGACGGCGGCGACGTCGATGCCTTCATCCGCAAGGTGAAGAACAAGGAGGACGGCGTCCGCCTCATGGGCTTCGGACACCGTGTCTACAAGAGCTTCGACCCCCGCGCGAAGATCATCAAGGCGGCGGCGCACGACGTCCTCTCGGCGCTCGGCAAGAGCGACGAGCTGCTCGACATCGCGCTCAAGCTGGAAGAGCACGCGCTGGCCGACGACTACTTCGTCGAGCGCAACCTCTACCCGAACGTGGACTTCTACACCGGTCTGATCTACCGGGCGATGGGCTTCCCCACCGAGATGTTCACCGTGCTCTTCGCGCTCGGCCGCCTTCCCGGCTGGATCGCCCAGTGGCACGAGATGATCAAGGAGCCGGGTTCCCGCATCGGCCGCCCGCGCCAGATCTACACCGGCGAGGTCCTGCGCGACTTCGTCCCCGTGGAAGCCCGCTGACCCGAGGCTTTCCTCCGCGCGGCGTGCGGCCGCGCGGTTGCACGCCGCAGGTGGTCCTGCTCGTACGAGAAGCGCCCCGCCGTCGATCCCCCCACGGGTCGACGGTCGGGGCGCTTCCCTTTCCCCGAAACGGATTCCCCCCACGGGACCCGAGTCGGGGCGTCGGTGTGCCGGGACCCGTTCGTCCGGGAGGGCCGCTCAAAGCCTCCCGCGGGTACGTGTCCCGGCCGTCTGATACCCACGGAAACCCCCCAGGTCTCCGTGAAACGTCCCCCAAGACGTTCTTGGTATCGCCCCATTAGACCTGTGACGACCCCGGATGGTTACGTTGCGGTCACTGTGATCTGCGTCTCCCGTGAAGGAAGTGTGCGCACCGTGGGGAGGCGGGCCACTAGCGGAAGGACCGCAACCGGAGGCTGTTGGTCACCACGAAGACCGAGGAGAAGGCCATCGCGGCCCCCGCGATCATCGGATTGAGCAGACCGGCGGCCGCCAGCGGCAGGGCCGCCACGTTGTATCCGAAGGCCCAGAACAGGTTGCCCTTGATGGTGGACAGGGTCCGGCGGGAGAGCCGGATGGCGTCCGCCGCGACCCGCAGGTCGCCCCGGACGAGGGTCAGGTCCCCGGCCTCGATGGCCGCGTCCGTGCCGGTGCCCATGGCCAGTCCCAGGTCCGCCTGGGCGAGGGCCGCCGCGTCGTTGACCCCGTCGCCGACCATGGCGACCGTACGGCCCTCGGCCTGCAGGCGGCGTACGACGTCCACCTTGTCCTGCGGGAGCACCTCGGCGATCACCTCGTCGATGCCCACCTCGCGGGCCACCGTCTCGGCCACGGCCCTGTTGTCACCGGTCAGCAGCACCGGGGTGAGGCCGAGCGCGCGGAGCCGGGCGACCGCCTCGGCGCTGGTCTCCTTGACCGCGTCGGCCACAGTCAGGACCCCGCGTGCCGCGCCGTCCCAGGCCACCAGGACGGCGGTGCCGCCCGAGGCCTCGGCGGCCGCCTTGGCCCCGGCCAGTGCGGCCGGCAGCTCGATCGACCAGTCGGCCAGCAGCCGCTCGCGGCCCACCAGGACGGCGTGCCCGTCGACCACGCCCTGGACACCGAGCCCGGCCACGTTCTCGAAGGACTCCGGGACGGGCAGGGCGCCCGCACGCTCCACGGCCCCGGTGGCCACGGCCCGGGCGATCGGGTGCTCCGAGGCGTGCTCCAGGGATCCGGCGAGGCGCAGCAGTTCGCGCTCGTCCACGTCCGGGGCGGTGAAGACGCCGGAGAGCGTCATCCGGCCGGTGGTGACGGTGCCGGTCTTGTCCAGCACGACGGTGTCCACGCGGCGGGTGGACTCCAGTACCTCGGGTCCCTTGATCAGGATGCCGAGCTGCGCGCCCCGCCCGGTGCCGACCATCAGCGCGGTCGGGGTGGCCAGGCCCAGGGCGCAGGGGCAGGCGATGATCAGGACGGCCACGGCCGCGGTGAAGGCGGCGGCGGGGTCGTCGGTGATCAGCAGCCAGGTGATCCAGGTGCCGAGCGCGAGCACCAGGACGACGGGCACGAAGATCCCGGAGATCTGGTCGGCGAGGCGCTGCACCTCGGCCTTGCCGTTCTGCGCGTCCTCCACCATCTTTGCCATCCGGGCGAGCTGGGTGTCGGCGCCGATCCGGGTGGCTTCGACGACCAGGCGTCCGGAGGTGTTGACGGTGGCCCCGGTGACGGAGTCGCCCACGGTGACGTCGACCGGGACGGACTCGCCGGTCAGCATGGAGGCGTCCACGGCGGAGCTGCCCTCGACGACGGTGCCGTCGGTGGCGATCTTCTCGCCGGGGCGGACGACGAACCGGTCGCCGGCCGCGAGGGCGCTCACCGGGATCCGGACCTCCTGGCCGGCGCGCAGGACGACGACGTCCTTGGCCCCCAGTTCCAGCAGGGCCTTGAGGGCGGCGCCCGCCTTCCGCTTGGAGCGGGCCTCCAGGTAGCGGCCCAGCAGGATGAAGGAGACGACGCCGGCCGCGACCTCCAGGTAGATGGCGGAGGAGCCGTCCGTGCGGGAGATCGTGAGGTCGAACCCGTGGCGCATGCCGGGCATGCCCGCGTGGCCGAAGAACAGGGCCCACAGCGACCAGGCGAAGGCGGCCAGCGTGCCGACGGAGACCAGGGTGTCCATGGTGGCTGCGCCGTGCCGGGCGTTGGTCCAGGCGGCCTTGTGGAAGGGGAACCCGCCCCAGATGACGACGGGGGCCGCGAGGGTCAGGGAGAGCCACTGCCAGTTGTCGAACTGCAGGGCGGGGACCATCGCGAGCAGGACGACGGGCAGGGCGAGCGCGACGGAGACCAGCAGTCGCTGCCGCAGTGCGGCGAGTGCCGGGTCGGGCGCCTCGGTCCGTCCCTCCGCCTCCTCGGCGGCCTCCGGGGCCGGCGGCGGGGGCTCCTCGGCGGTGTACCCGGTCCTGACGACGGTCGCGATCAGGTCGGCGACCTGCACGTCACCGGTGTAGGAGACGAGGGCCTTCTCGGTGGCGTAGTTCACCGAGGCCTCGACGCCGTCCATCCGGTTGAGCTTCTTCTCGATGCGGGCCGCGCAGGAGGCGCAGGTCATCCCGCCGATCGAGAGCTCGACCGCCGTTATGGGTCCGTCGTGCACTGTGCTGCTGCTCATGTTCCGGCTCCAGGGGGAGGGCCGGGCCGTACGGGTCCAGTATCAGCTGGCCGGCACGGCCCGGCAGGGTTCCGCGGGGCTGCTGCCGCGGATGCCGTGCGGGAGGTGCGGGCCGCTCAGACCTGTCCGACGAGCTCGTAGCCGGCCTCGTCGACGGCGGCGCGGACGTCCTCGTCCGCGAGCGGGGCGGCGGAGACCACGGTGACCTCGCCGGTCGCGGCGACGGCCTTGACCGTGCTGACGCCCGGCAGGGCGGAGAGCTCGGCGGTCACCGCGCCCTCACAGTGCCCGCAGGTCATGCCGGTCACCCGGTAGACGGTGGTGGTCTGGGTGTCCGTCTCGGCGGTCATGTCGTTCTCCTCTTCAGGGGCGTGTGCCGGTCACCGGGAGGGGCGGCCGATGTTTCCACCGTCCTCCCGACTCTTCGAGACTATACCCCTGGGGGGTATGAAAGCGAGCATCGGCTCCCGGTCTTTCGATCCTGGACGGAAAACTGGCCGGTATGGCCGGACTGTACATAAATGGCCGGTATGGATCACCCGGGAGGCCTCGCGCTGATCGTGGCGGCGGCGGTGCGCTGCGGCCCGGACCGTCGTGGCTCTCCCGGGTCATCGCCCGGACCCCGCGCGGCGGCGCGCGGTTCGCCGTACGGCCGGTCCTTCTGCTGCCGGCCCGCGCACGGGGCCCGGAGGGTGGCGAGGTGCTGCGGGCCGGGCGGGCCGGGCGGGTCAGTGGGCGGGAGTCGCGGTGATCATCGGCTCCAGGTAGCGCAGCAGGACGGTCTTGAGCTCGGCGATGTAGGCGGCGCGCTCGTCGCCCTCGTGGGCCAGGATCAGGTCCAGGGACGCCTTGAAGATGCCCAGGATCATGTTCGAGGTGTGCGCGAGCTCGTGGGGCGCGGCCTGCGGGCAGAAGTCGCGCAGGACGGCGTCGATCCGCGTGAGCAGGCCGGCGTGCAGTTCCTCGTGCTCCTGGGCGATGCCGGGGACGCCGGTGCCGTGCATGAGGGCCCAGAAGGCCGGGTTCTCGCAGTTGAAGGCGATGACGGGGTCGAGAACGGCGTCGAGCAGCTCGGGCAGCGGGCGTTTGAGGTTCTCGGGGCGGAAGGCCTGCCCGTGCATCTCGTTCGCGCGCTGGAGCAGCTGGCCGCCGAGCTCCATCGCGATGGCCTCTTTGTTCGGGAAGTACTGGTAGAGGGTGCCCGGCGACACGCCTGCCTCGCGGGCGATGGCGTTGGTGCTGGCCGCGGCGTAGCCGGTACGGCAGAACACCCCGGCGGCGGCGGAGAGCAGCTGGGAGATGCGGCGCTCGCCGCGGGCCTGGCGGCGGCGCGGGGTGGGGGCGGCCGTGGTCGCGGCGGCCGTGGTTGCGGTGGCCGAGTCGGCGGTGGCCGCGGCGATCTCGGCGGAGCTTTTGGTCCCTTTTTCAGTGCTTTTGGCCGCTGGCGTCCTCGGCATGTCCAATCCCCTGCTTCCCGTGGGCGATTGACAAACGCGAGTGATCGCTCGCATTCTTGAGAAACGCGAGCGACTGCTCGTGTTTGCCAGTCTATGTGGCCTGGCAATCACGGTGAAGGGGACACCGAGTCATGTCCGAAGTCAAGAATCCGCCGTCCTCCGCGGCGGCCGGGGGGTGGACCCGGTTCGTCACGGCCCGGCCGCGGCTCACGCTGCTGCTCGCCCTGCTGGTCACGGCCCTGGCCGTGTTCGCGGGCGGCGGCGTCGCCGACCGGCTGGGAAGTGGCGGCTGGGAGGACCCGGGCGCCCAGTCCACCTACGCCACACAGGCCCTGGAGCGCGAGTTCCCGCACTCCGAGCCCAACCTGCTCCTGCTCGTCGACGCCGCGCCGGGCACCGGCGGGGTCGACGATCCCGCCGTCGCCGCCGAGGCCGGACGGCTCGCCACCGCGCTCGCCGCCGAACGGGGGGTCGTCGGCGTCGGTTCGTACTGGAGCACCCGGCTGCCCGCGCTGCGCTCCGAGGACGGCCGGCAGGCACTCATCGCCGCCCGCGTCCAGGGCGACGAGAAGACGGCCACCGCCGCGCTGGAGCGCATCGCCCCGCGCTACGAGGGCGCGCACGGCCCGGTGCGGGTCTCGCTCGGCGGCCCCGCCGCGGTCCAGCGCGAGGTCACCGAGACCATCCAGGAGGACCTGCTGCGCGCCGAGCTGATCGCGCTGCCCGTCACCCTCGTCCTGCTCGTCCTCGTCTTCGGCAGCGCGGTCGCCGCCCTGCTCCCGCTGGGTGTCGGCATCGTGGCCATCCTCGGTACCAATGCCGTGCTGCGCGGGCTCACCGAGGTCACCGACGTCTCCGTCTTCGCCCAGAACCTGACCACCGCACTCGGCCTCGGGCTCGCCATCGACTACGCCCTGTTCATCGTCCGCCGGTTCCGCGAGGAACTCGCCGCCGGACGCGATCCCGTGGCCGCCGTCGGGGCCACCCTGCGCACCGCCGGGCGCACCGTGCTGTTCTCGGCGCTCACCGTCGCCGTCTCGCTCTCGGCGATGCTCTTCTTCCCCATGTACTTCCTGCGCTCCTTCGCCTACGCCGGAGTCGCGGTCGTCCTGCTCGCGGCGGCGGCCGCACTGATCGTGCTGCCGGCCGCCCTGGTGCTCCTCGGCGAGCGCGTCAACGCCCTCGACCTGCGCCGGCTGTGGCGGCGCGGCCGGCCGCGGGCCTCCGCCGGACCGGAGGAGACGGGGAAGGGCTGGGCCCGGACGGCCGCCCTCGTGATGCGGCGCGCCCCGGTGTTCGCCGTGGCCACCACGGTTGGCCTGCTGCTGCTCGGACTGCCCTTCATCGGCGTCAAGTTCGGCACGGTGGACGACCGGCAGCTCCCGAAGGACGCCCCCTCGCACGTGGTGCAGGAGCAGATCCGGGACGGGTTCCCGAACAGCCCCGGCGGCGGTCTGACGGTGCTCGCCGAGGGATCGCCCGGCCCCGACCGCCTCGCGGACTACCGGGACCGGCTGGCAGCGCTGCCCGGAGTGGTCCGGGTCGACGGGCCGGTCGCCTCCGCGACGGGAAGCGACTACGCCTCCTTCTCGATAGCCGTCGAGGGCGAGGCCGTGGGACAGACGGCCCGGGACCTGGTGGACGAGGTCCGCGCCGTGGACGCCGGCTTCAAGACCTCGGTGACCGGACAGGCGGCCGTGCTCGTCGACGCGCAGAAGGCCATCACGGGCGCACTGCCCGCGGCGGCGGCCCTCGTCGTCCTGGCCACGCTGCTGCTGGTGTTCCTGCTCACCGGGAGCCTGCTGATACCGCTGCAGGCGGTGCTGCTCAACGCCCTCAGTCTCACCGCGATGTTCGGGGCGGTGGTGTGGGTGTTCCAGGAGGGCAACCTCTCCGGGCTCCTCTCCTTCACCGCCACCGGGGACATAGAGACCACCCTGCCGGTGCTGATGTTCTGCATCGCCTTCGGGCTCTCCATGGACTACGGGGTCTTCCTCATCTCCCGTATCAAGGAGGAGTACGACCGGACCGGGGACCATGAGAGCGCCGTCCGGACGGGGCTGGCCCGCACCGGCGGGCTGATCACCGCGGCCGCCGTGATCCTGGCGGTGGTGATGGTGGCCATCGGCACCTCCCGGGTGACCAACACCAAGATGCTGGGGCTCGGGATCGCGCTGGCGGTCCTGATGGACGCCATGGTCGTCCGCAGCCTTCTGGTCCCGGCGGTGATGAAGCTGACCGGCCGGGCCACCTGGTGGGCCCCCGCCCCATTGCGCCGACTGCACGAGAGGTTCGGCCTGAGCGAGGGGGAGTCCGCGCCCCCGAAGCAGGAGCCGGACCGGATACCCGTCGGCGCCGGTACCTAGGCGGGGGCGGTGCGGGGGACCCGCGTGGGGCCCCGTACCGCCGCCGCACCGCCGCCGCACCGGTCAGTCCTCGCGGCGGCCCCGGTTCCCGGGCCGGCGGGCCACCCAGGCGCGCACGGTGTCGGCGTACCAGTAGGGCTTGCCCCTCTCCACGTGGTCGGGCGTGGGCAGCAGCCCGTGCTTGCGGTACGAGCGCACGGTGTCCGGCTGGACCCGGATGTGGGCAGCGATCTCCTTGTACGACCACAGCTGTCGGTCGCTCATGCTGGACACCTCCTTGTCCACGCCGCGGGGCCGGCCGGGAGGCCGTCGGGGGAGCCGGCACGTGGACACTGACGATCACTCGCGTTGTGCCCGGGGAACGACGCGGAGCGACGGCAGGGGAGGGGCTGTCGAGCGCCTGTGACGGAATACCCGCGTGATGCGGACATGCGTGACAGAAGAGGGATCACTGTGACAAGGGGGCCACAGAGGTCCCGTGAGGAACCGGCGGGGCGTCAGCGGTACAGGGCCGGACGCTCCGCCAGCTCCACCTCGGTCCGTACGCCGCTGCGTGCGGCCGAAAGACCCGCCTCGGAGACTGCGGCCGCGGCGTAGCCGTCCCATGCGTCGGGCCCGGCGACCCGGCCGCGACCGGCCGCCGCCACCCAGCTCCGCAGCTGCCGGTCGTAGGCATCGGCGAAGCGCACCGTGAAGTCCTGGGCGATCTCGCCGCCCCACCGGCCGGCCGACTGCACCACCATCGCGTGACCGTCGCCGATCCGGGCGCTGCCCGCCTCGCCGACCGCCTCGCACTGCACCTGGTAGCCGAAACCACAGTTGACGAAGATCTCCACGTCCACCACGGCCCCGCCGGAGGTCTCCAGCAGCACCAGCCGGGGATCGCTCAGCCCCTCGGGAGCGGCCGCCGTGGGCCTGGGGGAGAGCACCGTGACGGCGGTGATCTCCTGACCCAGCAACCACCGGGCCGCGTCCACCTCGTGCACCACCGAGTCGCTGATCAGCATGTCGCTGGTGAAGAACGACGGCGACGAGGCATTGCGGTGACGGCAGTGCAGGAAGAGCGGGCGCCCGATCCCGCCCGCGTCCAGCAGCTGCTTCAGCCGCTCGTACTCGGCGTCGTACCGCCGCATGAACCCCACCTGCACCAGGCGCCGCCCCAGCCGCTGTTCGGCCTCCATGACGCGCAGCGCCCCCGCCGGGTCCGGGGTCAGCGGCTTTTCGCACAGCACCGGCAGCTCCCGCTCCAGGGCGCGCAGGATCGCCTCCTCGTGGGCCGGACCGGGAGAGGCGATCAGTACGGCCTGCACCCCGGGTGCGGCTATCGCGGCCGCCGGGTCGGTGTGCGCCGTCGCCCCGTCCAGGGATCCCGCGATCTCCTTGACCCGGTCCCCGTCCGGGTCGGCCACGGCCACCACGCGGGCCCCGCCGACGGTCCCCCCGATCCGGCGCACGTGGTCGGCGCCCATCTTCCCGGTGCCGATGACTGCGATGCCGAGCGTGCTCATGTCGTCCTTCCTTTCCTTGCGTGGGTCAGCGGGCTCCGCAGGAGCGGAGGTAGGCGCGGGTGCGCCGGGCGATCGGCAGCGGCCGGTCGGGCGGGCACGGGTACATGTCCTGCTCCACGACGGCGAAGAGGTCGACGCCCAGACGCTGGGCCGCCGCGAGCACCGGTTCCAGCGCGGGCACCCCCGAGGGCGGTTCGCACATCACCCCCCGGCCCACGGCCGGACCGAAGGGCAGTTCCTGCGCGACGACTTCGGCGAGGATCCGCGGATCCACCTGCTTGAGGTGGAGGTAGCCGATCCGCTCGCCGAAGGTCTCGAGGGCCTGCACGCTGTCCCCGCCGCAGTACGCGTAGTGCCCCGTGTCCAGGCAGAGCGATACCAGGCGGGGGTCGGTGGCGTCCAGGAAACGTGCCACGTTCTCCGGGGTGTCGATGTGGGTGTCGGCATGCGGATGGACGACGATCCGCAGCCCGTACCGGTCCTGGACCTCCCGGCCGAGCCGCTCGGTCTGGGAGGCCAGTTCACGCCATTGGCCGGGGGTCAGGGTGCGGTCCTCCAGCACCTCCCCGGTCTTGTCGTCCCGCCAGAAGGAGGGGATGACGACGAGATGGGCGGCGCCCATGGCCCGGGTGAGCGCCGCGATCCGCGACACGTGCGCCCAGGTGTCCTCCCACACGGCGGGCCCGTGATGGAGTCCGGTGAAGACGGTGCCGGCCGAGACGCGCAGCCCGCGCTTGGCCGTTTCCTCGGCGAGGCGGGCGGGATCGGTGGGCAGATAGCCGTAGGGGCCGAGTTCGATCCACTCGTACCCGGCGTCCGCGACCTCGTCGAGGAAGCGTTCCCACGGGGTCTGCCGGGGGTCGTCGGGAAACCAGACCCCCCAGGAGTCCGGAGCCGAACCGATGCGGATACGGGTCAACGCGGGCGGGGAGGACGTCATAACGGCCACCTTAGGGTGGAGGACCAACGGGAGGACTGACTGTGACCGGCACCGGCGATCCGTTCGCGTTCGACCTGATCACGATGGGCCGGATCGGGGTGGATCTCTACCCGTTGACGACCGGCATTCCACTGGCCGAGGCCGAGACCTTCGGCAAGTTCCTGGGCGGCTCCCCGACGAACGTGGCCGTCGCGGCGGCCCGGCTGGGGCGACGGGTGGCGGTGATCACCAGGACCGGCGCGGACCCCTTCGGCGGGTACCTGCGGTCCGAACTGCGGGGATTCGGGGTGGACGACCGCTGGGTGACAGAGGTGCCCGGACTGCCGACCCCCATCACCTTCTGCGAGATCTTCCCGCCGGACCATTTCCCGCTGTACTTCTACCGGCTGCCGAAGGCGCCGGATCTGGAGATCGCGGCGGACGAGGTGGACCTGGCGGCGGTACGGGCCGCCCGCCTGTTCTGGATGACGGGCACGGGCCTGAGCGAGGAGCCCTCGCGGGCGGCGACACTGGCGGCCCTGGAGGCCCGCGCGCGCACCGGTACGACGGTCTTCGACCTGGACTGGCGGCCGATGCTGTGGCGGGAGAAACCCGGGCCGTACTACGAACGGGCGCTGCGGTGGGCGACGGTGGCCGTGGGCAACGCGGAGGAGTGCGAGATCGCCACGGGCGAGACCGATCCGCACGCGGCGGCGAGGGCCCTGCTGGCGGCGGGCGTGGAACTGGCCGTCGTCAAACGGGGACCGAAGGGCGTGCTGGCGGTCCACCGGGACGGGACGGTGGCGGAGGTCGCACCGGTGCCGGTCGAAGTGGTCAACGGGCTGGGCGCGGGAGATGCGTTCGGCGGGGCGCTGTGCCACGGGCTGCTGGCGGGGTGGGAGCTGGAGGCGGTGATGCGGTACGCGAACGCGGCCGGGGCGATCGTCGCCTCGCGGCTGGCGTGCGGGGCGGCGATGCCGTTCTCTCACGAGGTGGAGGAGGTGCTGGGGCGTGCCGGTGGTGTCTGAGTGGGGGATGGAGTGGACGAGGCTGACGGTCCTCGACCTGGCCCCGGGGGAGGTGTACGGGCACGAGTGCGGGGAGTCGGAGTGGATCGTGCTCCCGTTGTCGGGCGGGTGCGAGGTCCGCTGCCGGGGCGCCGCCCCGGACCCCGCGCCTCAAACGCCGGCGGGGCTGAAAGAGCGGGGCTCTGGCCCGAACCCTGCCCCCCGTCCTCCGGCGGGGCCGGAGGTGTTCCAACTGCACGGGCGGAACGGGGTGTTCAGCGGCGTCAGCGACTTCGTCTACCTGCCGCGGGACGCGGACGCGGAGATCCGATCGGCCGCCGGGGGCCGGTTCGCCCTCGCCGGGGCGCGGTGCGAGACGCGGCTCCCTGCCCGGTACGGGCCCGCTGGACAGGTCCCCGTGGAACTCCGCGGCGCGGGCCAGTGCTCGCGACAGGTCAACAACTTCGCCGCCGCCGGCCCGGACGGCTTCGACTGCGACCGGCTCATCGCCGTCGAGGTGCTCACCCCCGGTGGGAACTGGTCCTCGTACCCGCCCCACAAGCACGACGAGCACCACCCCGGCGAGGAGTCCCGCCTGGAGGAGATCTACTACTTCGAGATCGCCCCGCACGGGGACACCCCCGGGCTCGGCTACCAGCGCGTGACCCCCTCCCCGGCCGGGAAGACCGACGTCCTCGCCGAGGTGCGCACCGGGGACGCCGTGCTGATCCCCGACGGCTGGCACGGGCCGTCCATCGCCGCCCCCGGGCACGACATGTACTACCTGAACGTGATGGCCGGACCGGGCGCGACGCGGGAGTGGCTGATCCGGGACCACCCCGACCACGGCTGGATCCGCGGCACCTGGGACGGGCAGGACGTCGACCCCCGGCTGCCGTTCCCCCGGCCGCCCCGCTCCCGGGCGGAGGACCACCGGTGAGGCTCACCGTCGCGCAGGCGCTCGTCCGCTTCCTGTCCCGCCAGTACACCGAGCGCGACGGGCACCGGCACCGGCTGATCGCCGCCACCTGGGGGATCTTCGGGCACGGGAACGTGGCGGGCATCGGCCAGGCCCTCCTGGAGAGCGGGCCCGAGGCGATGCCGTTCCTCCAGGGCCGCAACGAGCAGGCCATGGTGCACGCCGCCGTCGGGTACGCCCGTCAGTGCGGCCGGCTCTCCGCGCACGCCGTCACCACGTCCATCGGGCCCGGCGCCACCAACCTCGTCACCGGTGCCGCCCTCGCCACCATCAACCGGATCCCGGTGCTCCTGCTGCCCGGGGACACCTTCGCCACCCGGCCCGCCGACCCCGTCCTCCAGCAGCTGGAGGTCCCGTACGCCGGGGACGTCTCCGTCAACGACACCCTGCGGCCCGTCTCCCGCCACTTCGACCGGATCACCCGCCCCGAGGCCCTGATCCCGGCCGCGCTGCAGGCCGTACGGGTGCTCACCGATCCGGTGCAGACCGGCGCCGTCACCCTCGCCCTGCCGCAGGACGTGCAGGCGCAGGCGTACGACTGGCCCGAGGAGTTCTTCGCCGAGCGGGTGTGGGGCGTGCGCCGGCCCCGGCCGGACCGGCACGAGCTGGCCCGCGCCGCCGAGGCCGTACGGGGCTCCGCGCGCCCGCTGATCGTCGCCGGCGGCGGGATCCGGCACAGCGAGGCCCGCGCGGCGCTGGCCGCCTTCGCGGAGGCCACGGGGATCCCGGTGGCCGTCACCCAGGCGGGCAAGGGCGTCCTGCCGTACGGGCACCCCGCCGACGTGGGCGGGATCGGCCACACCGGGACCTCCACCGCCGCCGCGCTCGCCCGGGAGGCCGACCTCGTCATCGCCGCCGGGACCCGGCTGACCGACTTCACCACCGCCTCCGCGACCCTCTTCCAGAATCCGGCCGTCCGGTTCATCGGCCTCAACCTCGACCCGTACGACGCCCACAAGCTCGCCGCCCTGCCTCTGGTCGCCGACGCCCGCGAGGGCCTCGACGAGCTCCGGGACGCCCTCGCCGGTCACCGCACCGATCCGGCGTACGGGGCGGGGTACGCGGCGGAGCGGGCCCGATGGGAGAGCCGCGTCGACCGTGCCTACGCCGTCCCGGAGGCGGACGAGGACGCTCCGCCCACCCAGGCCCAGGTGCTCGGGCTGCTCGACGCCCTGGTCGACGACACCGACATCCTGATCAACGCGGCCGGCTCCCTCCCCGGCGACCTGCACAAACTGTGGCGGGCCCGGTCGCACGACCAGTACCACGTCGAGTACGGCTACTCCTGCATGGGCTACGAGATCCCCGCCGCCATCGGGGTGGCGCTGGCCGCACCCGGCCGCCCGGTGTGGGCGCTGGTCGGCGACGGTACGTACCTGATGAATCCGACCGAGATCGTCACGGCCGTGCAGGAGGGGATCCCGGTCAGGGTGGTGATCCTCGACAACCATGGCTACGCCTCCATCGGCGGCCTGTCGGGGGCGGTGGGCGGCGAGGGGTTCGCCACCGCGTACCGCTTCCGGGCACCCGACTCCGGGTATACGGGGGACACCCTTCCGGTGGACCTCGCGGCCTGCGCGGCGTCCCTCGGAATGGCCGTGATCCGTGCCCGCACCACGCGTGACCTGCGCGAAGCCCTCGCCGAGGCCCGCTCGGCGACCCGTCCCACATGTGTCTACGTACAGACCCGAACGCCCGACACTGTGTCGGGCCCACCCCCGGCACAGGCGTGGTGGGATGTTCCTGTGGCCGAGACCGCGACCCGCAAGGCCGCTGCCACGGCCCGTGAAGAGTACGACCGGCAAGCCGCGCAGCGACGTCGCCATCTGTGAAGGAGCAAGGCAATGAAGACCGTCAACCACTGGATCGGTGGCAAGACCGTCGAGGGCGCGTCGGGCAACTACGGCCCGGTCACCGACCCGGCCACCGGCGAGGTCACCACGCAGGTCGCGCTCGCCTCGGCCGACGAGGTCGACGCGGCCGTACGGGTCGCCCAGGAGGCCTACCTCACCTGGGGCCAGTCCTCGCTGGCCGCCCGTACCAAGGTGCTGTTCGCCTACCGCGCCCTGCTGGACGCCAACCGTGACGCCATCGCCGAGCTGATCACCGCCGAGCACGGCAAGGTCCACTCGGACGCGCTCGGCGAGGTCGCCCGGGGCCTGGAGATCGTCGAGCTGGCCTGCGGGATCACCACGCAGCTCAAGGGCGAGCTGTCCACCTCCGTCTCCAACCGGGTGGACGTCTCCTCGATCCGCCAGCCGCTGGGCGTCGTCGCGGGCATCACCCCCTTCAACTTCCCGGCGATGGTCCCGATGTGGATGTTCCCGCTTGCTGTGGCCTGCGGAAACACCTTCATCCTCAAGCCGAGCGAGAAGGACCCGTCGGCCGCCAACAAGCTCGCCGAGCTGGCGAGCGAGGCCGGTCTGCCGGCGGGCGTGCTGAACGTGGTCCACGGCGACAAGGTGGCCGTGGACGCACTGCTCGCCCACCCCGGCATCGCCGCCGTCTCCTTTGTCGGCTCGACCCCGATCGCCCGCCACATCCACACCACCGCCTCGGCCAACGGCAAGCGCGTCCAGGCCCTCGGCGGCGCCAAGAACCACATGCTGGTCCTGCCGGACGCCGACCTGGACGCCGCCGCCGACGCGGCCGTCTCCGCCGCCTACGGCTCGGCCGGTGAGCGCTGCATGGCGATCTCCGCCGTGGTCGCCGTCGGCGCGATCGGCGACGAGCTCGTCGAGAAGATCCGCGAGCGCGCCGAGAAGATCAAGATCGGCCCCGGCAACGACCCGAACTCCGAGATGGGCCCGCTGATCACCGCCGCCCACCGCGACAAGGTCGCCTCCTACGTGAAGGGCGCGGCCGACCAGGGCGCGGACGTCGTCCTCGACGGCACCGGCTTCACGGTCGAGGGCAACGAGAACGGCCACTGGATCGGCCTGTCCCTGCTGGACCGCGTCAAGACCGACTCCGACGCCTACCGCGACGAGATCTTCGGCCCGGTGCTGTGCGTGCTGCGCGCCGAGACCTACGAGGAGGGCGTGGCGCTCATCAACGCCTCGCCGTTCGGCAACGGCACCGCGATCTTCACCCGCGACGGCGGCGCCGCCCGCCGCTTCCAGCTGGAGATCGAGGCCGGCATGGTCGGCGTCAACGTGCCGATCCCGGTGCCGGTGGGCTACCACTCCTTCGGTGGCTGGAAGGACTCGCTCTTCGGCGACCACCACATCTACGGCAACGACGGCATCCACTTCTACACCCGCGGCAAGGTCGTCACGACCCGCTGGCCGGACCCCTCCGAGGGCCACCTCGGCGTGGACCTGGGCTTCCCCCGCAACCACTGACCGCGGGCAAGCCCCGTAGGACCGGCCGACTCGCCCCCGCAACCCTCACCGCGGGGGCGAGTCGCGTTTCCCGGCGCCCGTCAGAACCTCGACCAGACGTCCGTGGCGGCCTTGGCGCCCCAGACCGCGTCGCCGTGGCCGTAGCCGGGGACCACGGTGAAGGTGACCCGTTCGTTCCCGGCGGCGCGGATCAGCTCCGCTCCCCGGGGGTGGTCCCCGCGGCCCAGGGCGGTGTTCACCCAGACGACCTCGGCGCGGATCCGGTCCCAGGCGATCCGGTAGGTGGCGTCGTCGCCCGCCCAGACCGCCGCGAGATCCCGCATCAGGGCGGTCGCGACGAGGCCGCTGCCGAGGGCGGAGGTGGCCGCGTGCCAGACGGCCAGCGGGGTGTGGGTCAGGGCGAACCGGTCCTCGGCCGGGGTCGGGCCGAAGGCATGGCTGCCGGCGCTGTGCCCCTGGGTGTAGATCCAGTTCGCCGGGCCCGGGAGGGCGGCGGTGCGGATCAGCGCGAAGTGGGCCAGCCCCGCATGGGTGAAGCGCTGAGCGGGGTCCGACGGCCAGGGCACCGGGGAGACGCCGTCCGGATCGGCCACCGCCTTCGCGACCACGGCGGCGAGCCCCGGATCGACGGTGGTGACGCCCTGCGCGAGCTGGGTGGCGTACGCGTCGCACGTCGCGGCCGCCCGCAGGGCCCGCTCACCCGTGTACGGGCCGGTGGTGTCCAGCGCCACCACCCGGCGCAGCCGCGGCGAGGTGTCGTGCGAGGCGGCGTCCAGGGCGAGGGCGGCCCCTGCGGAGTGGCCCGCGTACTGGTACGGCAGGCCCAGGAGGGAATCCAGCGCGCGCACCACCGCGGCCAGGTCCCGGCGGTGCGCCGCGAGCCCCCGCCCGGCGGTGATGCCGGCGGCCGCGGCCGCGTCCTCGCGCGGGGTGACCCCGACGACGAGCAGGCCCCGGCGCCGCAGTTCGTGGGCGAGGTTGTGGTCGGCCGGTCCGCCCGGGGTGAAGAAGTCCGCCGCGAAGTTCAGGCCGCCGCCGGGCAGCAGGTACACGATCCCCTTCGGCGCCCGTCCGGTGTCCGCGATCACGTCCACCGTGACGGGGGCCGGTCCGCCGTCCTCCAGCGGGAGGGTGAGGCGGATCCAGCCGTCGCCGGGCAGGTAGGCGGCGGTGCCGGTGCCCAGCGCCCGCTCGATGCGGGTCAACAGCCCCGTGCCCTTGGCCGCGTCGCCGTGCTGTCGTTCCATGTGGTGCCTCCCCGCCCGCCGGTGATGGCCGAATACCGTCACCCGGGGACACCCTCGCCGGTCAGCGCGTCCCAGCCAAGTCCGCTACGGGTTCCTGCTGTTCGCCCTCCGCGTGACGCCGGCGGCGCAGCGCCCACACGGTGGCCGTCGCGCCGGCCAGGACCAGGAGCAGGCCGACGGCCGGCCACGGCACGGCGATGAACTCCGTCTCCGCCTCCGGGAGCAGATCGGGGTGGCCCGCCGCGCCCGCCCTGATCCTGACGGTCACCCAGTCCGACTGGGGGGCGTCAGGCCACGGTTCGGTCAGCTCGATCCGCTGGCCCGGCAGCAGGGACAGCTTCAGTCCGCGGGCGGGCCGGTCCAGCACCTTGCGCCCGAACAGCCCCTCGGCGGAGACCGTCACCTCGGGTTCCACGACGACATTGCCCCGGTTGACCAGTGTGTACGAGACCGTGGCGCGGGCGTTCCCGATCCAGGGCAGCAGCGGCGCCGACCGGCTCACCCGCACGTCCTCCACGCTCAGCCCCGCCGTGACGGGCCCCGGCACCCGGAAGTAGAGCCGGGCGCCGACCGAGCGCTTCACGCCGACCTGGACCTTGCCGTCCTGCTGTACGCCCTCCACGGCGGTGCCCAGGGCGACGATCCCGCCGACGTGGTCACCGGGCGTCGCGTCCGCCGGGACCTGCACGGTGAACGGGATGTCCTTGCGGCCCTTGGCGGGCACGGTGACGGTGCTCGCGGTCTCCGGCGCCAGGGTGATCCAGGCGCCGACGTCCTTGGGCCTCGTCTCCACCGGCAGCAGCGCGAAGGCGCCGCCGGCCGGGGTGTTCACGGCGTCGGTGGCGAAGACCTGGAACGTCAGCTCCTTGTCGGAGGAGTTCAGGAGGGTCACGCTGTCGCTGAGGGTGCTCCCGGCCGTGCCCTGGTGGAAGAAGTAGGCGCGGTCGGTCATCGCCGCGCCGGCCGCGGGCGTCGGGAACACCCCCCACGTGCCGTTGTCCGCGGCCGTCGCCGCGGTGGCCGGCAACAGGCCCGCGCCGAGCAGCAGGCCGAGGAGAAGGCCGTACAGGAAGGTGCGGGTGCGGCTACGGGGGCGGCTGCACGTGCGGCTGCGGCTGCGGAGGGGCATGGGCGGTCTCCAGTCGGCGCGGAAAGGGGAAGGGGTGGTGCGGCGCCGGAGCGCCGCACCACCCTGGTCGAGCGGCCGTACGGGTCAGGCGATCGAGAAGGTCACGACCGTCTGGTAGGTGTCCGCGAACATGAAGGGCGGGAGCTGGATCATCCCGGCGCCGCCGACGGCGAACTCACCGCCGGTCAGCTCGTCCCCGCCGGCGGCCTGGGAGGCCACCTTCATCGGGACGTCGGAGATCGCGCCGGGGGTGCCCGCGGTGCAGGTGCTCGGGCTGTCCGGGTTGGTCACGGTGCAGGACGGCTGGATGCCGATCTGCGCCTTCGCCATCGAGTGGCCCGTGGCCTGGTTCAGGAACGGCGTGCGCGTCGCCGTCACGTCCCAGCCGAGCGAGCCGCCGCGGAAGTCCTGGACGGTCGCGGCGTTGAAGACGCCGACCACCGACTGGGCCTTGCCGTTGATGGTGACGGAACCGAAGCTGACGGCCGGCTGGCCGTCCTTCGGGCCGAGGCCCAGCGGGCCGGGCAGGACCTCGATGTCGACCGGGTTCTTCACGCCGGCCTGCTCCTCCAGGAACACGAAGGCCTTGTACGGGGTGATCGAACCGTCGATCCTGATCGCGTCGGCCTTCTTGGTGACCGTGACGTTGCAGGTGGCCGCGCCGGACGCGTCCGCCGTGCCCGCACCGGTGTCACCGGTCGCCGTGCCCGCGAGCAGGGCCGAGCACGTGACGGCGCCGGCCGGGAAGTTGGCGCCGGTCACGGCGACGACGGTGCCCGCCGGTCCGCTGTTGGGCGTCAGCCTCGTCGTGACCGGGTCCTTGGGCAGGGCCTCCACGGCGACCGAGCCGAGCGAGGCGCTGGGACGCGGCGCCGGGGTGCAGGTGGTGGTGAAGACCGAACCGGAGAGGTCCGCGTCGGTCACCGCCAGGTCGAGGGCGACCTGGACCGTGGTGCCCTCGGTGCCGTCCGGGATCCTGATCGTTCCGGAGAACGCCTTGGGGTCGAGGGGCTGCCCGGCCACGACGGAGACGGTCTCCGGCGGGCTGGTGACCACCTGGGTGGTGGTACCGACCTTGAGGGTGATCTTGGACGTGTTCACCGTGGTCACGGAGAACGAGGGGATCAGCGGGCTCGCACCCGGGTCGATCGTGATCGGGACGACATCGCCGGCCTTGGCGCCGTCGGGCAGGGTGACGGTGAAGTTCTGGTTGCCGGAGCCGTCCGGCTGCGGCGCCGGGGCGTCGCAGTTCTCGAAGACGGCCGTGGTCTTGGTCGCGGCCTGCGCGGAACCCGTCAGGGCCACCACGCCGCCCGTCAGGGCCAGAGACAGGGCTCCCGCCCCGGCCAGCACTCTTCGTCTGAGCATTCTCGTACTCACTGGGTCGCGACTCCTTCGTCATGACGAACCCCTCCCCCCACCCGCTGTGTGGGGGAGGCCGAGCCGGTGCGGTGGCCGATATTGACGCGTCGCCGTGATGAGAAGTCAATGACTTGCTTTCGCCCGAAGCACACAGAAATTGATGGGCCATCAGGGAGAGTCTGATGGCCCGTCGGATACCGACTGGTCGGGGTGGCTGCGGAGCAGGTGGACAGGACCTAGCGTCCGGTGGGGGTGTGGAGCAGCAGGTTCGGGGTGCCGGGCCGGAGGCCGGAGATCCGGTCGGGCACGGCGCTGTGCAGCAGTTCCTCGGACACCTGCGCCGGGGTGCGCGCGATCCCGCGCGCCAGGATCAGCGCGGCGGCCCCGGCCACGTGCGGGGCGGCCATCGAGGTGCCGGAGGCGCGGGCCGTGGCGGTTTCGGTGTCCTTCCAGGCCGAGGTGATGCCCACGCCGGGCGCCGAGATGTCCACGCAGCGGCCGTGGTTGGAGAAGGGCGCGCGCCGGTCCTCGGCGTCGGTCGCGCCGACCGTGATGGCCTCGGGGACGGCGGCCGGGGACCCGGAGCAGGCGTCCTTGCCGTCGTTGCCGGCGGCCGCGGTGAAGGTGATGCCGGAGGCCACGGCCCGGACCACCGCCGCGTCGAGGGCGTAGCTGGGGGTGCCGCCGATGCTCATGTTGGCCACCGCGGGGGTGGCCCGCGCCCGGGTCGCGTCCTTCACCACCCAGTCGAGCCCCTTGAGGATGGCCGAAAGACTCGCGGAACCGCGGCAGTCGGCCACCTTCACCCCGACGAGCGAGACCCTCTTGGCGACCCCGTACGTCTCCCCGCCCACGGTCGCCGCGACGTGCGTGCCGTGGCCGCTGCAGTCGCGGGAGCTGCCGAGGAACACCGCGTTGTAGCCGTTGCGGGCGCGGCCGCCGAACTCCCGGTGGCCGGTGTTGATCCCGGTGTCGACCACGTAGACGGTGACGCCCTCGGCCCTGGTGGGGTACGTGTACGAGCCGTCGAGCGGGAGTTCGCGCTGGTCGATCCGGTCCAGGGACCAGGGCGCGGGCGCCTGGGGCTGCATCCGCGCTCCGGGCGTGCCGGGGATGCCGGGGGTGTCGGCCGCGTCGGGGGTGTCGGTGGTGTCGGCCGTGCCGGTGGTGTGGAACTCCGTGTCCGGCTCCACGGAGGCCACCCGGGGGTCGGCGGCCAGGGCGGCGGCGCGGGCGGCCGTGGTGCGGACGGCGAAGCCGTTCAGGGCGGCGTCGTAGACGGCCCCGACCTCGTCACCCGCGTCCACCGCCTCGGCGGCCAGGGTGCGGGCCGGGGCTCGGGAGGCGGTGTCCTTGAGGACGACGACATAGGGGGCGGCGTCGGAGTGGGGAGCGTCGGGGCGGAGGGCGGGAGGGGCGCCCGTGGTGGCCGCCGCGAGGAGTGCGGCGGCGGGGAGGAACGCGGCGAATGCGGTCATGCGGCCGATGCTCGGCGAGCGGCGGAGCGGGCGCGCGGAGGGTGCGCCGAGTGGGCGCACGACACGCCGCCGCGCGGGCGTATCCGAGCCGGGGCACGGATACGCCGGCACGTCGGTCAGGCCGTGCGCCAGACCGTCATGTCCAGCACCAGGAAGCTCTCCCGGTCCGACATCCCCGGGGTCGACTTCAGCGTGAGCACGAGCAGGGCGATCTCACCCGACGGGTGCTTGACGCAGAATTCGCTGCCGGCCGCCGCCGTGATCAGCGTCTGACGCCGGGCGGTGGTGTCCTTGAGGGCGGTCCGGCAGGTCTCGAGGGAGCCGTTCGGCTTGCCCCGCAGCATGGTGATCGCGCTGGTGTCGCTCTGCAGTTCGCAGCCGACCCGTTCGCAGTCCAGGCGGATGTCGCCCGTGGGGTTCGCGCGCTCCACCGGTTCCTGGATGCCGATCGAGTTCGATTCGTCCAGGTGCAGGGAGCCGTAGGGCATGGGCCTCGGCGGCGCGCTCGGGCTCGGGCTCGGCGTGGATTTCACGGCCTCCGGGGCCGGACCGCCGCTCGCCGGACCGCCCGCCCGGCCGGCCGTCGAAGCCGCCGGGGACTGCTTGGCCTGAGCCCGCGCCGGGTCCTGCCTGCCGTCCGACATCCTGTCGACGACCGTCCAGGCCGTGCCCGCCACCAGCGCGAGGGCCGTCGCGGACACGGCGGTGAGCAGCGCGTTGCGCCGTCGGCGCCTGCGCCGTTGCTCCGGCCCTTCCGGCGCCGCCGTCTGCGGAGGCTGCCATACCCGGTGGATCGTGTCCGGAGGAACGGGCGCCCCGGCGGGCGCCGGAACGGGCAGCGCGGCATGCGCCTGGCCGGGCTCCGGGCCGGGCTGCGGGGCGGGATCCGCGACGGGCTCCGGGACGGTCAGCTCGGGCCCGGTCACCTCCCGCCAGAGGGCCGGGCCGCTGTCCGCGTCGGCGTCCTCGCCCAGTTGCCGCCGGCACCACTCCACGATCTCCGCCGGGGTGGCCCGCTCCTGCGGATCGGCGGCCAGGCACCGGGCCAGCAGTGGACGCAGCTCCTCCGGCAGCCGGGACAGATCGGGCTCGGAGTGCACGATCCGGTAGAGCACCATCGGGGAGGGGCCGGTGCCGTAGAGGGGCTCGCCCAGTGCGGCGAACGCCGCCGTCTGGCCCAGCGAGAAGACGTCGGCGGCTGCCGTGACCTCACCCGCCGAGGCCTGCTCGGGCGACATGTACTGGGGCGTGCCGATGGTGGCGCCCGTGGCGGTGTACGCGGTGGAGTCGGACGCCAGCGAGATGCCGAAGTCGATGACGCGGGGCCCGTCGGCGGCCAGCAGCACGTTCGACGGCTTCATGTCCCGGTGCACGATGCCCGCGGCATGGATGGCCTGCAGGGCCTCGGCCACGCCCGCCATCAGCCACAGCACGGCGGGTACGGGCAGCGGGCCGCGCCGGTCCACCGCCTGGGACAGAGAGGGCCCGGGTACGTAGAGCGTGGCCAGCCACGGCGGAATCCCGTCCGCGTCGGCGTCGATCAGCTCGGCGGTGTACGCGCCCCGGACCCGGCGGGCGGCCTCCACCTCGCGGCGGAACCGTCTTCGGAACGCGGGGTCCTCGGCCAGTTCCGGCCGTACGACCTTGATCGCGACCGGTCGCCCGCCCTGGGTGTGCGAAAGGTAGACCCGGCCCATACCGCCCGCGCCGAGCCGGGCCGCGATGCGGTATCCGGCCACGGTGGACGGATCGTCCGCCCGCAGTGGCTCGAACACCTCGGTCGCGCTGTTCATCGGTCTCCCCCCATCCCTGATCAACCGATGAGTTGATCCGCGCTCACCCTAAGCGCCGCTCGGCGGCGCAGGGTTGGCGGGGAGGCGGCGTGCGGGGAGGCGGTGGGCGGGTGCCCTCCCGGCTACGGGGCGAGGGGCCAGCCGCGCATCGAGAAGACGCCCTCGTCGCGGGCGCCGGCGGCCGTGTAGGTGGCCAGAGCGGGCTCGTTGTCGGTGTCGACCCCCACCCACATGCCGTAACAGCCGCGCGACTTCGCCTCCTCGGCCAGGGCCAGGGTCAGATCGCGGCCGATGCCGCGGCGGCGGTACCCCTCGTCCACGGAGAGCTCGTACAGGCACATCTCGGTGCCCTTGTCGGGGTGGATCATCTCAATGCCGGAGACCATCCCGGCGGGTACTCCGTCGACGTAGGCGATGAGCATCACGTGCCCCGGGGCGGCGAGGAAGCGCTCGGACCACTCCTCGCGGGCGGGCCCGTCGAAGAGGGGCTCGGCGGCCGAGAGCTCGGCGGTGGTGAGGGCCCGGCGGATTTCCATGGCGGCCACGATAGTGCGCCCGTGACGGATGGTCAGCCGATCCGCGACGCGGCGTGGCGGCCCGCGGCGCCCCGTCGGCCGGGGCAGCCCTTAGCCTGTTGCGGCCGTGCGGCCGCTGCGGCCGTAAGCGAGTGTCTTGTGGATTCGAGGGGGAGCATCGTGAGGAACGCCGTGGTCACGCCGGAGGGCGACCGGATCCGCTGGGTGGAGCTGCCGGGGGCTGAACCGGCCCGGGTCTACGTGCACGGGCTCGGATCCACCTCGCCCGCGTACTTCGCCGCGAGCGCCACGCATCCGCTGCTGGCGGGGCGGCGTTCGCTGCTGGTCGATCTGCTGGGGCACGGGCACAGCGACCGGCCCGAGGGGTTCACCTACACCCTCGAGGCGCATGCGGACGCGCTGGCGGCCGCCCTCGCCGAGGCCGGTGTGGAGGGCGCCGAGCTGATCGCCCACAGCATGGGCGGGGCCGTGGCCATCGTGCTCGCGGACCGGCATCCCCGCCTGGTGTCCCGTCTGGTGCTCGTCGACGCCAATCTGGATCCGCAGCAGCCCGTCCCCGTCATGCCGGGGAGCAGCGGGATCGCCTCCTACACCGAGGAGGAATTCCTGGCCGGCGGCTGGGCCGAGGTCCGGGACCGGGTCAGCGCGCACTGGTGGGCCACGATGCGGCTGGCCGGCCGAACCGCCCTGTACCGCAGCGCCGTTCACCTGGCCGCCGGCACCACACCCACCATGCGTGAGCTGCTGCTGGAGTCGAAGGTCCCGTGCACCTACCTGCTGCCGGAGGCGGACGGCCCGCTCCCGGGCGCCGAAGCCCTGGAGGCCTCGGGCGTGACGGTGGTCTCCGTCCCCGACTGCGGGCACAACATCATGCTCGACAACCCGGAGGGCTTCGCCCGGGCCACCGCGGCGGCGCTGGCCCGCGACTGACCGGGCAGGCCCCGCCCCGGCGGGACGGTCAGCCCTGGGTCCGCGGCGCGGCGGCGCCGCCCCGGGGCCCGGCGCCCGGGGACGGGGTGCCGTCCGTCCAGGCGTAGACCCGCTTGCCGCGCACCGCGACCTGGTACTGCTGGGCGTCCCGGCACTCGGACCGCCCCTCGGTCCGGAGGCTGTCCGGCCACCACTTGGCGTGCAGAGCGGGAGCGGCCACCGGCTTCGGCGTGCCCGCGCTGCACTGGGGGCCGTCCAGCGGCGTCGCGCCGAGGGTGAACCGGATCAGCCGGGCCTCGCCGGTGTTGCGCACCCGTATGCGGACGTCGGTGGCGTCCTTGGGTATCCAGGCGGGCAGGGCGAACGCGGCCTCCGCGCGCCGGGGCGCGTCGGCGGCGCTCGCGAAGCGCTTGCCCGTCTCCTTGTACACCTTGCGGTCGATCGTGTCGGTCACGGGGTTCGGCGGCAGGTTGGGCAGCGCGAAGGCCGCGGTGGCGAGGACTCCCACGGTGGCTGCGGCGATGACGAGCGGGCGGCGGTTCATGCTCACAGTCTCGGCGGGCAGGGCCCCGTCGCGCGTCCCTCCTCAGGACGAACCCGGAGTGCGCCGCAAGTCCCATACGGACTCATACCTGAGGGTTGGCGGGGCCCGGTGCCGTCGGGCGCGCAGTAACCGAGAGGTGCCCGGGGGAGTTGGCCGCAGGTGACCCGTCCGCCCCGGCACCGAGGAGATCCATGCGCCGTCGCCGCCTCGTCCCCGCTCTCGTCCCCGCCCTCGCCACCGCCGCCGCCACGGCGGTGCTCGCCCTCGCCCCGGCGGCCTCGGCCGCACCGCAGGTCCCGGCCGACAAACCGCTGGTGCTGACCCGCTGGACGCAGACCAGTGCCGCCAGCTACCAGGCGTGGGCCGACGCCCGCGAGCACCGGGAGGCCTGGGCCGCGTACGGCTTCGACTGGTCGACGGACCAGTGCACCTCGTCCCCCGACAACCCCCTCGGCTTCCCCTTCGCCGCGGCCTGCGCGCGCCACGACTTCGGCTACCGCAACCACCGCGCGGCAGGGCTGTTCCCGGCCGCCAAGGCACGGCTGGACCTGGCGTTCCACGCGGACCTGAAGAGGGTCTGCGCGCAGTACTCGGGCCCCCGCAGGAGCTCGTGCGACGGCACCGCGTGGACCTACTACCAAGCGGTCAGGCTCCTCGGCATCTCCTGATCAGCAGCACAGGACCGGGACGTCCTGGACCAGGTTGTTGCCGAAACCACCCCGGTTCCACGGCTGTTCGAGGGGCTGCGTACGGCCCTCGGCGTCCGTGGCGCGGACCGTGAGCGTGTGATGGCCCGGTGTGGCCGTCCAGACGCAGGACCAGGCCTGCCAGGCCCACCGGTGCGGCCCCCGGGGCGCCACCACGGCCCGGATCCAGGAGCGGCCCCCGTCGGCGCTCACCTCCACCCGGGTGACGGCCCCGTGGCCGGACCAGGCCCGCCCCTCCAGCGGTACGGGGCCGGGGTGCACCACACGGGTGCGGGTCATGAAGTCGGGGAATCCCGGCGGGACCATCAGGGCGCGCGGTGCGATCCGGGTGACCGGCACGCCGGGGTCGTCCGGATCGTCGGCGGACCGCCGGTACCGGTAGGCCTCGGCCTGCTGGAACCCGGTGAACGGCGTGTCGACCAGGGTGATCCCGCGGAGCCATTTGACGTGCGCCATGCCGTACCAGCCCGGGACGACCAGCCGCAGCGGACACCCGTGCTGCGGGGGCAGGGGCAGGCCGTTCATGGCGTAGGCGATCAGTACCCCGTGGTCGTCCCCGGTGGCGGCCGCCACCGGCAGGCTGCGCCGGTAGTCCTGCTCGACGCCGCGTTCGACCCCGTGGTCGGCCCCGGTGAACACGGCCTCCACGGCGTCCGGCTCCACCCCGGCCCCGTCGAGAACGAGGCGCAGCGGCACCCCCGTCCAGTCGGCGGTGCCCACCGCCTCCAGCAGCCACGGCTGGCTGACCGGCCGGGGGGTGAGGCGGGCCCGGCCGTTGCCCGCGCATTCCATCGTGACGCGGTGGGTGACGGCGGGGAAGGCGCGCAGGGCGGCGAGGTCCAGCGTCAGCGGGGTACGGACCCGGCCGTCGACGGCCAGGGACCATCCGGCGGGGTCGGCGGCGGGTATGTCGTAGTGGACCAGGACGTAGTGCAGTCCCGGCGGTGTGACCTCGTAGCGCAGGGCCTCCAGCGGAAGTCCGTGGTTACGGGCCGCGAGCGCCAGCTCCTGCGGGCTGATGCCCTCACCCGGCGACGCGATGCGGCCCGGGGTGCTGACATCGTGCACCGACGCCTGCTCCATACCCCCATGGTCGCGCGCGGCGCCGTGGGCCCGCCACCGCGCCACGGAGCCTGCGCGCCGTTACCCGCCGCCGGGCCCCGGCGTCAGGTGGCGGGTGAACCAGTCGCGGGCCAGGCCGGCCACCCGGTCCAGGGCTCCCGGCTCCTCGAAGAGGTGCGTGGCCCCCGGGACGATCTCCAGCCGGTTCTCGCAGCGCAGCTCGCCCAGGGCCGAGCGATTGAGGTCGAGCACCGTGGTGTCCCGGCCGCCCACGATCAGCAGTGTGGGGGCCCGTACGGCGGCGAGCCGCGGACCGGCCAGGTCGGGCCGGCCCCCGCGGGAGACCACGGCGCCGATACCGGGGTCCGATGCGGCGGCCCACAGCGCCGCCGCGGCCCCGGTACTCGCCCCGAACCAGCCGACCGGGAGGGACTCGCGGCGGCGCAGCCAGGCGGTGGCGGCCGCGAGCCGTCCGGCCAGCGTCCCGATGTCGAAGACGTTGGCCCGGTCGGTCTCCTCGGCGGGCGTGAGCAGGTCGAGGAGCAGCGTGCCGAGGCCCGCCCGGTTGAGGTCCGCCGCCACCGACCGGTTGCGCGGGCTGTGGCGGCTGCTGCCGGAGCCGTGGGCGAACACCACGACCGCCCCGGCGCCCTCCGGCAGGGCGAGGTCCCCGGCCAGGGCGAGGCCGTCGGCGTCCACCTCGACCGCGACGGCCCGCACGGGCGGACGGGCGGCGGAGTCGGCCGCCGCCCGTGCCAGCAGGAAGACGACCTCCTCGTCGGAGGTCTGGGAGAAGTCCTGGTACCACTCGCCGACGGCGCGGAAGGCGTGCGGAGTGGACAGGCACACCACCTCGTCGGCCGCGGAGCCCAGCCGTGCGACCGCGTCCGGCGGGGCCACCGGAGCGGCCAGCACCACCCGGGCCGCGCCCTGAGCCCGTACGACCTCGCACGCGGCCGCCGCCGTCGCCCCGGTCGCGATCCCGTCGTCCACGACGATCACGGTCCGGCCGGTGAGGGGCGTCCGCGGCCGGTCCCCGCGGAACCTGCGGGCCTGCCGGGCGAGCTCCGCCTCCTCGGCGTGCTCGACGGCCTCGACGTCCTCCCGGCGGAGCCGGCCGCTGCGGACGATGTCCTCGCTGATGACGCGTACGCCTCCCTCGCCGATGGCGCCGAAGCCCAGCTCACGGTGGTGGGGAACGCCGAGCTTGCGCACGACGATCACATCGAGCGGGGCGCCGAGCGCGCGGGCCACCCGGAAGGCGACCGGGACGCCGCCGCGGGGCAGGCCCAGTACGACGGGATCCGTCCCCTGCAGGTGCTGCAGCGCCTGGGCGAGCTGCTCGCCGGCGTCCGCGCGATGGGTGAACAGCACGATGGCTCACCACCCAACCCGGGGGAGACGGAAACCCACGTACCCACCTCCTTCGACGCAACCCCATCTCAGGCCTTCGCGCAAGTCGGTCCCGCCCCGGGGCGGGATCCCGGGAGCGGGGGGTGGTCCGGCCACCACCCCCCGGGCCGCGATCCCGGCTTCCGGGGCCCCCGGGACCCGGGGGTGGTGGTCCGGCCACCACCCCCGGGGCAGGGTGTGTGCCGGACGGCCCTCGTGGTGAGGCCCTCCCCCGGGAGAGGCTCTGGGGGTACAGCAACCGACCGAGGGGGAGGGCGAGATCTCCATGGGATCGCAGCTCGTGCAGTTCACGCGCTCACAGACCGGCCTCACGGCCTTGGACCAGGTCGGCCAGCTGTGCCAGACCCTCTTCGACCCGCTGCCGCGTGCCGACCAGCGGCGCAAGGCCGAGCTGTACGTACGGGGGCTCCTCACCGCCCGTGGGCGCAAGACCATGCGGAACATCGCCGCGCACGCCGGGATGCCGGCCGGGGAGCAGAGCCTGCACCACTTCATCTCCTGCTCCACCTGGGACTGGGACTCGGTCCGCGAGAACCTCGCCGTCCAGCTCGACGGCATGCTCAAGCTGCAGGCCTGGGTGGTCAAGCCGATGGTGATCCCGAAGTCGGGGGCGCACTCGGTGGGAGTGGAGCGCCGGTTCGACCCCGAGACCGGGCACGTGGTCAACGGGCAGCAGGCGTACGGGGCCTGGGCCGCCTCCGAGGAGGCGAGCGTCCCGGTGAGCTGGGCCCTGCACCTGCCGGAGGAGACCACCCTGGCCGACTGCGCGGCGCGCGCCGTGCTGGACATCGCCCGGACCCGTGCGGTGCGCCGGCTGCCGGTGGTCGTGGACGCGGTGGAGGGCGGCGCGGAACTGATCACGGGGTGGCTGGGGGCGGCCGAGATGCCGTTCATGGTGGAGGTGTCGGCAGCGACCCCGTTGCACGTCACCGACCCGCAGCTGCCGCGGGGGGCCGGGAAGCCGGTGACGGCCGGGCAGATCATGGACGCGGCGGGGATGCTGCGCCGCCCGGTGCGCTACGAGGACCGCGCGGACCGGACCGTACGCCTCGGCTTCCTGGCGACCCTGCAAGTGGAACTGCCGGAGAGCGCGGGCGCGGGAGCCGCCGGGGTCCGGCGCCGGCCGGCCGGCCGCGGGCCGCTGCTGCTGGTGGGGGAGTGGTCGGACGCCCGGCGCCGGCCGGAGCGGTACTGGCTGACCGACATGACCGGCGCGCCGCCCGCCGTGCTGATGAGGCTGGGGCAGCTGTCGCGCCGGATCGAGCGCGGAGCCACCGATCTGTCGGACCGGGTGGGGATGCGGGACTTCGAGGGGCGCTCGTACCAGGGATGGCACCGGCACGTGACCCTGGCCTCGGTGGCGCAGGCCACCGCGGCGATGGCGGCGGTCGCGGCCGAGCGGATGAGCTCGGGCTACGGACCCGGCTACGGCCATGGCTACGGCCACGGATCGAGCCACGCCTACGTACAGCGGCCGGGCCACGGCGGCGGGTTCGGTGACGCGGCCACCGGCTTCGGAGGTTTCGGCGGCTACGCGGCAGCGGACCGGCGCACCGGATTCGCCGACCGCGGCTACGCGGGACGCAGGCGTACGGCGTAGGCCGCCGGGGGGCGGCCTACGCCGTACGGCCGGGCCGTCGGGCGGGCCGTCAGAGCGGGCGGTCCTCCTGGCGGTTCCCGAGGGTGTCGCGGGTCCGGTGCAGCCGCAGCGCGAGCTGGACCTCCAGGGCCCTGGCCGGTTCCTGCCAGTCGTCGCCGAGCAGGGCCGTCATTCGCTCCAGGCGGCGGGAGACGGTGTTCGGGTGGACGTGGAGGGCCTCGGCGGCGTAGGTCGGGCTGCCGCCCGATTCGAAGTACGCCTCCAGGGTCTGGACGAGATTGGTGAAGCGGTGCGTGTCGTAGTCGATGACCGGGCCGATGGTGTGCGTGATGTAGTCCCGCACGCTGTGGTGGTCGCCGAGCAGCAGCCCGAGGAAGCCGAGTTCCTTCGCGGAGGCACTGGAGCCGATGCCGCCGATGGCGCCCAGGGCGCTGAGGCAGCGGACCGCCTCGGCGTAGGCCGGCTGGAAGTCCTCGATGCGGTTCGTGGGCCCGGCCGCGCCGACCGTCACGGGGTGGCCGAGCAGCGGGGACAGCTCCTGGGAGACCTGGCGGGCGGTCGCCCCGGGATCCTCGGAGGGCAAGAGCAGGGCGATGCTGTCGCTGCGCACGCTGCACAGGCCGCCGGAGACCAGGGCGTACGAGGAGGCCCAGACGACGGCCCGGCCCTGCGAGCCGCCCTCGGGACGGATGGCCACGACGGCGTACGGGCGCTCCAGGTCGATGCCGAGGATCCGGGCCCGGTCGCGGAGCTGGGGCAGCGGCCGCAGCGGGGTGCTGAGCAGGGCGTCGCAGAACTCGTCGCGGACCTGGCTCTCGGCCATGGCGGTGTTGCGTTCCATGAGCAGCAGCACGCCGGTGGTGCCCGCGGCCAGTTGCAGCAGGCGCAGCTCGTCCTCGTCGAGCACCGCGGTGGTGTGCAGGAGGATGCCGCCGAGCCGCTCGGTGCCGGCCGTGACGGGCACGAGCCAGTGGTCGCCGGCCAACTGCACCGGCTCGTCGGCGAACTGGGTGAGCAGGGCCTCGGCCACATCGGGAGTGTTGCCGGCGGGCAGGTCGCCGGTGGCGGCGAGGGTGCGGCCGCGGGGGTCGAGGACGGAGACGGTACCGCCGAGGGCGTCGGCGGTGAGGGCCGTCAGCGCGGTCAGGCCGGAGCCCTCGAGCAGCAGGCCGATCATGCGCTGGTGGATCTCGTTGACGCGGTGGGCCGAGGTCAGGTGGGACTTGGCCTTCGAGCTGTACTGCTCCAGGGCGGTGATGTCGGTGCGGGCCTGGTTGAGCACCCGGGCCTTGTCGATGGCCACGCTGGCGAGGTCGCCGAGCGAGGCCATCAGGGAGACCTCTTCCGGGGTGAAGTGCCGGACGTTGCGGTCGGCGGAGTAGAGCACGCCGAAGGAGGTGCCGTGGCCGATGAGCGGCACCGCGAGGATGGCGTGCAGGCCCTCGGCGCGCACCACTTCGTCGATCACGGGGTGATGGGCGATCCGCTCGTCGGCCATGTAGTCGGAGGTCCAGAACGGCGCGCTGTTGCTGCGCGAGGCGCTGCCGAGCCCGCCCTGGCGGGGTACCCGGAAGCCCACGGTCAGCGCGGTGGCGTGGCCGTCGGCGGTGCGGACGTAGCCGTCGCTCTCGGGGTCCTCGTAGAAGCTGATGTACGCCATGTCGAGGTTGAGCAGCAGCCGGGCGCGGCGGGTGATCACCTTGAGCAGGGCGTCGAGGTCGAAGGGGAGGGTCAGGTCCCGGGCGGTGTCGACGAGGGCGGAGAGGCTGGCCTCGCGCTGCTGGCGGCGGCCGAGCTGGGCGCGGACGACGGCGGCGTGCTCCAGGGCCTTGTCCACAGCGGCCAGTTCCGCCTCGGTGGCGCCGGCGGCGCGGGCGGAGGCGGCGATTTCCTCGTAGGCGGAGGCGGGGGCCTCCTGCGCGAGCAGTTCGAGTACGGCCAGGGCCCTGACCTCGATGGAGACAGGGTCCAGCGCCACTTTTCTTCCTCCAGATCATGGATTGGGTTCGTGGTGACATCTCGGTCCCGCGAACCTAGGCGATGCACTCTCCACAGTCAATTGTCAACAATCCGTACCTGCAGACGGATTAAAGGATTCCGTATTTCCGTCTCCTTTGGGGCGATTGTTTGTTTTTGGAGCCGGGGCAGTGGTCGCGGCACCACTTATGGGCACCGGGTGTGTTGAGGGCTCACCTTCCGTAAGCAGGCGTCTGCGAACCAGACTTCGGGCATCCGGTCCCCCGGCGGGGGCCAGTCGTGAATCTCACGCAGGAATGCCACAAGGGGGAAATTACGTCATGCAGCAGACCCGGGTTCAGAGCGCCTCGTCCCAGCCGATCTCCGCATCCGTCATCGCGCCGCTGCCCGCCGGAATGCCGGCGCAGAGCGCGGATCCGGCTGCCGAAGTACGCGACTACGAGCGCTCGCTGGCCCGGAGCGCCCAGTCCCGCACCCGGGCCGACCGGCCCCGCGAGTTCGACCTGCGCGGCCGTAAGTGGAATCTGCTCGACGACGTGTTCTGCCCGACCTACTCGCCCAGCACCGGCATCGCCCTGGACTTCCTCGGCTGGACCGAGGAGTGGACCACCCCCCGCCGCGGCTCCATGCTGGAGATCGGCTGCGGCACCGGCGTGATCGCGATCACCGGGGCGCTGGCCGGCTGCGAGCGGGTGGTCGCCTCCGACATCAACCCCCAGGCCGTGGCCAACGCCCGGCTCAACGCCCAGCGCCACGGACTGGCCGACCGGGTCGAGGCGGTCCACAGCGACCTCTTCGACTCCCTCGACCCCGCCGAGCGCTTCGACCTCGTCTTCTGGAGTTCCAACTACGTGCTCGCCCCGGCCGGGCACGTCTACGGCTCGGTCCACGACATGGCGTACGTCGACCCCGGATACGCCGCCCACCGCCGCTTCCTGGCCGAGGCCCCGGACCGGCTGACCCCCGGCGGCTCGGCGCTGCTGCACTTCAGCTCGCGCGGCGACCTCCGCGCCCTGCACGCCCTGGCCGCCGAGACCGGCCGCGAGCTGCGCACCCTGAGCTCCACCGTCGTGCAGGAAGGCGCGCACCCCGTCGACCACCTGCTGCTGGAGATCGTCCCGGCCGTCTGAGCCGCCTCCCACCCCTCAGCTCCCTCTGCCCCAGCGAGGTCCCCGTGCGCACCCTGCTCGTCGACAACTACGACTCCTTCACCTACAACCTCTTCCACCAGATCGCGGAGGTGACGGGCCACGAGCCCGTCGTGGTCCGCAACGACGAGACGCGCTGGAGCCCGGACCTGCTCGACGGGTTCGACGCCGTGGTGCTGTCGCCGGGGCCCGGGACGCCGGAGCGCCGGGCGGACTTCGGGATCTGCCGGGACATCCTGGACCACGGGGACCTGCCGCTCCTCGGCATCTGCCTGGGGCACCAGGGGCTCGCCCACGCCCACGGCGGACGGGTGGTCCGGGCGGCCGAGCCCCGGCACGGCCGGACCTCGCCCGTACTGCACGACGGCACCGGCCTCTTCGCCGGTCTGCCCTCCCCGTTCGAGGTGGTGCGCTACCACTCGCTCGCCGTCACCGACCTGCCCGACGAGCTGGAGGCGACCGCCTGGAGCGACGACGGCGTGGTGATGGCGCTGCGCCACCGCGAGCTGCCGCGCTGGGGCGTGCAGTTCCACCCCGAGTCCATCTCCACCACGTACGGGCACGAGCTCGTCCGCAACTTCCGGCGCCTGGTCGCCGAGCACCACGAGGGGCGCGGCCGGACCGCCTCCCGCCGGGCGGCCCGCCCCGCGCTGCCGCGTCCCACCGCTCCCGCCGCCGCTGCTGCAGCCGTCACCGCTGCGGCCGCCCTCCCCGCCGGACCGCAGGCCCCGCGCACCCGGCTGCGGGTCCTCGCCGACTTCCTCACCACCCGCTGGGACGACGAGGCGGCCTTCGAGGAGCTGTTCCAGGGCAGCGCCCACGCCTTCTGGCTCGACAGCAGCCGCACCGACAGCGCCGGCCGGTTCTCCTTCATGGGCGACGACAAGGGCCCGATGGCCCGGGTCGCGACCGGGGACGTGGCCAGCGGCACCGTCACCGTGACCGGCGAGGCCGGCGCCACCGGCCAGATCGTGGCCGAGCACTTCCTCGACTGGATCGCCCGCGACCTGAAGTCCCTCGACGTCCAGGTCCCCGAACTGCCCTTCGGCTTCGCCCTCGGCTGGGTCGGCTACCTCGGCTACGAGCTCAAGGCCCAGTGCGGCGGCGACCAGGCCCACCGGTCCGAACAGCCCGACGCGGTCATGGTCTTCGCCGACCGGGCCGTGGTCCTCGACCACCACACCGGCACCACCTACCTGCTCGCCCTCGCCCCGGAGGGCGACGAGGGCGCCGCCCGCGACTGGCTGCGCACCACCGCCGACCGGCTGCGCGCCACCGCCGGCCGCTCCCTGCCCGAGCCGCTGCCGCAGCAGCCGCTCACCGGACTGCGGCTGCGGCACGACCGGGACAGCTACCTCTCGCTCATCGACGAGTGCCAGCAGGAGATCGCGGCCGGTGAGACCTATGAGGTCTGCCTGACCAACATGGCCGAGGCGGACGGCTCGCCCGATCCCTGGCAGACGTACCGGCAGCTGCGCCGCAGCCACCCGGCGCCCTTCGGCGCGCTGCTCCGGTTCGGGGACGTCTCGGTGCTCAGCACCTCGCCCGAGCGGTTCCTCCGGGTGGACGGCGAGGGGTACGCCGAATCGCGGCCCATCAAGGGCACCCGGCCGCGCGGGGCAACCCCCGCGGAGGACGCGGAGATCCGCCGCGAGCTGGCCGGCTGCGAGAAGGACCGCAGCGAGAACCTGATGATCGTCGACCTGGTCCGCAACGACCTGGGCCGCTGTGCCCGCACCGGCTCCGTCGAAGCCGACGACATCTTCCGCGTGGAGACGTACGCGACGGTCCACCAGCTCGTCAGCACCGTCCGGGCCCGGCTGCGGCCCGAACTCGCCGCCGTGGACTGCGTCCGCGCCGCCTTCCCCGGCGGCTCGATGACCGGCGCTCCCAAGCGGCGCACCATGCAGCTCATCGACAAGCTCGAAGCGGGCCCGCGCGGGGTGTACGCCGGCGCCATCGGGTACTTCTCGCTCTCCGGCGAGGCCGACCTGAGCATCGTCATCCGCACCCTGGTGATGACCCCGGGCCGGGTCCGCTACGGGATCGGCGGGGCCATCGTGGCCCTGTCCGGCCCGGAGGCGGAGTTCGAGGAGACCGCGGTCAAGTCCGCTCCGCTGCTCGGCCTCTCGGACAGCGGCTTCCCGGGCCGAGAGCGCACCTTCGCAGCGCTTACGGGCTGACCCCCGTCCCCGCAGGATCCGGCCGGTGCCCCCCAGGGGTCACCGGCCGGTCTGCTGTTCCATGGCCGCGCCCACCGCGTCCACCAGCTCGCGCCAGGCGCCGTACTGGCGGTGCGGGGACTCGGTGCCCAGCTCCTTGGCCCGCTGCTCCCAGTCCACGCCCAGATCGGCCAGCAGCCTCAGGTCCTCCCGCGCGCTGTGCACACGGCCCGACAGGGTGTCGCCCTCCATCAGGACCACCGTCGCCGACAGGGTCCGCAGCCCCTCGGCGGTCAGCGACTGCACGGTCCCCTCGGCCACCAGACCGCCCGAGAGACGGTCCGCCGCCTCCCCGTCGAAGGACCACACCAGCCGGTGCGGCCGGGCCCCGGCGCGGACCAGCTCCCGCCAGCGCGGGGAGTCGAGGCGGCGCTCGTACGCGCTGAAGACCAGCCGGGCCACCGCGACGGCCACCCGGCCGCGCAGTGCCTCCGCGGTCCGCCCGGTATGCGCGCCCAGCAGGGCCCGCGCGGCCGTGTCGATCTCGCTGACCGGCACCTGCACGGCGGCCGGGATCCGGCCGGGCGCGAGCCCCGCCGCCACCGCCCGCTCCAGGCCCAGCAGCCAGGCCTCCAGGACCAGTTCGTAGCTCTCGGCGCTGTACACCGGCCCGAAGGCCACCCCGATGCCCTCGGCCAGGCAGTCGCTCGCCGTGGCCAGCCCCACCGGGTCGGCGGGCAGCCGCACCAGCAGGTTCGGCCGGTCCACCGTCCAGTGCAGCGAACGCGCCTCGGCCAGTGCCCCCCGTACGTCCCGGGTGTGGCCGATCGCCGCGCACACCTGCCCGTCGGCGCCCCGGCTGCGCTCCCACATCGGCAGCAGGGTGTCGCACGCCGTCCGCACGTCGCGGGCGGCCAGGGCGCGGGCCGCCTCCGCGACGCCCGCTCCGTAGGAGGACAGCTCGTCGAGCCTGGCCCGGTAGTCGCTGCGGTCGAGCAGCCCGGAGGGCCCGTGCGGGGCGCAGCTGACACCGCTGACGCCGTGCGAGGTGACGAGGCCGGTCAGTTCCCCGGAGGACAGCCGGCGGTGGCCGACGCCCTCCAGCCACAGGGAGACGCCCTCGGCGGCCAGCTGTTTGAGGGGTTCGGTCGTCATTCCCGTTCTCTCGGCATCGGCCCGACGTCCGGGCAGCTGCACGTCCATGGGCCCTCCATTCACAGAGCGTCTGATGGGTATTCGGCGAGCCGAACGTAGCCACACGGTGACGCGAGAGCCAATGCGCGGGTGATTCCTTGTCAGATGCGGGGGGAAACAGGGCCGCAATCTGACAAAGTCCGGTCAGACCCCGGCCGGGACCACCTGGTTCTCCGGGTCGGTCTGCTGCTGGTGGTATCCGTGCTCGAGCAGTTCTCGAGCGGGCCGGACCCCCTGCGCGCGGACCAGTACCCGCTTGAGCCAGCGGTCGGTGCCGTCGTAGCGGGCCCGGAAAGCTATCCGCCCGTGCACCACCGCGTTGTTGTCGACCATCAGCAGGTCGCCCGGCTCCAGCGGGACGATGAATCCGCACTCCTCGAAAGCGGCGCCCAGCTGCTGATAGGCCGCGGAGAAGGCCGGGTCGTCGGTCAGCGTCACGGTGTAGCTCGGGTCGTAGCGGACGCCCAGGCCATGGTCCCCGTCCCACACGGTGGCCATGCCGATCCGCTCCTCGTGGGCCGCGTCCTCGTCCTCGTAGCTGTCGTCCGGCTCGATCACCAGCAGCGGCCGGCGCAGCTGCTCGATCGCCTCCGGCGACAGCGGAGCGCGTTGAATTCCGGCCAGCAGCGTGCCGATGGCATCGGGGTTGCGGATGCAGGCCAGCAGCAGCAGGTCGGCCCGCTCGGGGTGGAACCCGTCCTCGGTGTGCCAGGTGAGCGGGACGGTGCTGCTCGCGCCGACCTGCATCTGCTCGTAGCCGCGGCTGGGCAGGATGTTGTGGACGACCCGGCCGTCCTGCTGGTCGGTCCAGCCGAAGACCCGGCCGAGCAGCCGGGCCGCCAGCGCCAGCGCCACGTCGTGCGCCGCGGAGTCGTCGGGGTCGGTCTCCGCCCAGTGCGCGGGCGTCGGACCGGGCTGGGCGAAACCGTCGAACAGGCCGCGCACCACCCGGAAGCCGTCGACCGGGTCGGGACTGCCCAGCCAGTCCCGCAGCTGGTCGGCGAGCCGCTCGGGCAGCTCCCACTCGGGGCGGCCGAGCACCGTGTCGCCCCGGGCGCCGGCCGCGACCCGGTCGGCCACCGCCTCCGTGAAGGCCACGCGCAGGTGCGCGGGCAGCGAATGGATCTTTACGTCGTTCATCTCGGCCTCTCGAAGGGAGATGGAAGAGGGATGCGGGGGAGGAGGGCGGGCGCCGGACGCCGGGCTCAGAGGGCGCGGGCCGCGGCGCGCAGCCGCTCCAGGGCCAGCTCCTGCTCGGCCAGCAGCAGCTTGGACCGGTTGCGTACGGAGGTCTCGGCGCTCGCCGGCTCGTCGCGGGCCATCGCCACGTCGATGCGCAGCGCACTCCAGGAGTGGGCGACGCGGTCCACCGTGCGGGAGGCCTCCATCAGCTGCGGGGAGTCGAACTGGCGGGCCGTGGCGGCCAGGTAGTCGCCGTGCACGCCGGTCATCGCGAGGACCGCGCCGGTGGCGATGAACGCCTCGTCGATCACGGACGCGTCGCCGTCGCCGAGCCGGTCGGCCAGCCCGTCGAGGAAGACCCGCTGGCCCGCCAGGCCGGAGAGCTCGGGGCCGGGGTGGACGGCCGCGAATCCGGCGTCGTTGGCCGCGAGGACGCCCCGTACGAAGTCCCGGTCGTGCGGCGGGACCTCACCGCTCACGCCCACCTCCAGCCAGCGGTTGGCCACCGGGTTGTCGGTGAAGAACAGGTCGCGGTCGTGGAGCACCGGGTTGGCGGAGTCGCGGGCGTCGGTGAACTGCCCCAGCGGGATGGCGCCCTGGAAGCGGGGCGGCACCGGGTCGGAGATCAGCACCAGCTCGCGCTCGTCGTCGAAGCCGTACACCGTGAGCAGGTGGTTGGTGTGCACGTCGCGGTAGGCGGGGCGGAACGGCAGGTGGAAGTTGTCGGCCGCGGCCGCGACCGCGTTCCCGGCGAGGACCGCCTCCCGGACCTCCCGCCAGCCGGACTCCGCGTCCTTCGGCCAGTGCCAGCGCGACCACACCGGGTGGTGCGGGGCCAGGCTCTCCAGCAGTCCGTCCCGGTGCAGCGGGAAGTAGTACTCCTCGCGGCGGACGTCTCCGGGCCGGTGGAAGAAGCCCCAGTTGGCGCCGAGAACCTGGAGCGGGTCCAGGCCGTGGTGCTGCAGGAGCACACCCATGGTGGTGTGCAGGCAGTGGCCCAGGTCGTGGCGCCAGTGCGCGATGTTGGGCAGCTCGACCCTCATGATTCCACCGTCTCTCGGGTCTCCAGGGTGATGGCGAACAGGTGCATGGCCGGGTTGTCCGGCAGCTCCAGGGCGGTCACGGTGCCGGGCACGGTGACCGGCACGCGCTGCGCCCACACGGACGGCGGCATGTTGTGCTGGGAGTGCCGCGGGTACATCAGGTAGCGGGTCCGGAAGGCCAGCAACTCCCCGAACCTCTGGTCGGTTTCCGGCCAGAAATCGGAGATCCGGAGCCACTGGCGGCGCACCGCGCCGTCGGCGTAGTGGACGAGCAGCTCGTCCTCCGTGCGGCGTTCGGCGGCGCCCAGGACGTGGATCCACCGGTGCTCGCCGGCGGGCACCTCGAGGAGCTGGCCGCGGCAGCGGACGTTGTCCATCGCGGTGCCGGCCGCAGCCGGGCCGCCCTTGCCGGGCAGCAGGTACGGGACGCCCTCCACGAAGGTCTCACCGTCCGTGCCGGGAAATCCCTCGGCCGGAAAGGTATTGCCCCACACATTGAAGCCGCCGGTCGTCGGCCAGCGCCGTGGCGTGGAAACGCCCTTTCCATTGAAAAGGCCGTCCAGGGGCACCGGGGTGAAGGTCACTTGGTTCACCCGAGGTTGTGCGACATCCATTAGGTTCGGCATATGAACCTCCTTGACAGTGCGATAGGAATTGAATTCTTGGGATTCGGCCCGGATGCGGCCGCCTCCATCGATCTCGCGGAACGGATCGCGGAGGTCACTCGCGCCTCATTCGCCGACGCGGATCCCCTGCCCGGACTCCCGCGACCGGACGGCGCTTTCGAGAACGCCGAGGACGTGCGGGCCGATCTGGCCGGCGGGGCCGGGCTGTGGATCGCCCGCAACGCGGACGGCCGGCTGGTCGGGAGCATCCGCGCGATTCCCAAGGGCCCCACCACCTGGGGGGTCGGCCGGCTCGGCGTGTCCCCCGAAGCCCTCGGAACGGGTCTGGCCCGGCGCCTGGTACGAGCCCTGGAGACGGATGTCGCCGCCGCCGCCGGCGCGGACCGGGTGGTCCTCGACGCGGTGGTCGAACGGGGCAATCCGCCGGTGTACGCGAGGCTCGGCTACCGGACGGTGCGCTACCTCCCCAACCCCGACAAGCCGCTGTCGGAGGTGACGATGGAGCGGTTGCTCGACGGGCCGCCCGAACCCGCCGCCCACCCGTACCCGACCGGTACCCTGCCGGCGGGCACCGCCCTGGTGGACTGGTTCGCCACCGGCGACGGCCGGGTCGCCGCGGTGCTCACGACGCACCGCGACAGGGCCGTGGACGAGTTCGCCGGGCTGGCGGACCGCGCGCTGCGGGCCGGCGGGACCACCCTGCACCTGGGCACGGACGCCTGGGTGACATCTACCGGGGTGGACCGTTCCGCGGCGGACCGGTGGCGCGAGCTGCTCGCCGGTCACGCCGACTCCGTCGACGTGGACCCGGTGCGCGGGGACCTGCTGACCTTCGGCCGTACACCGGCCGAGATCGCGCCCTACCTGATGCCCCGCACCCTCGTGGAGCCCGCCCTCGCGCTGTGCCGCTCGTTCCCGAGGGCCCCGCTGCGGGCGGACGGAGGCCGTTGACGTCACGTCAGCGACTGCGCACGACCACGTCCTCGGCGGCCTCGGCGATCCGCTCCGCGGTCACCCCGGCCAGCACCAGCAGCTCGCGCTCGCTGCCGACCTCGTCGTGGAAGCCGTCCGGGACGCCGATCCGGCGCACCCGGCACGGCCACCGCTCGGAGGTCAGCTCGGTGACGGCCGAGCCGAGACCGCCGACCAGCACCGAGTCCTCGACGGTGACCAGCCCGGCCGTCTCGCGCGCGGCGGCCAGTACGGCCTCCTCGTCGATCGGCTTGACCGTGTGCATGTTCAGCACCCGGGCGTCGATCCCGCGCTCCGCGAGGAGTCCGGCCGCGGCCAGCGCCTCGGACACCGGCAGCGGGCCGGTCGCCACGATGGTCACGTCGCCGCCCGGCCGCAGCAGGTCCGCCTTGCCGATCCGGAACTCGTACGGGCCCTGGTGGACCAGCGGCGTGGCACTGCGGCCCAGCCGCACGTACACCGGACCGGGGAAGGCCTCGGTGTCGGCGATCGCACGGATGGCGTACTCGGTCTCCGCGGCGTCGGCCGGCACCACCACCGTCAGGTTGGGCAGGGTGCGCAGGATCGCCACGTCCTCCAGCGAGTGGTGCGTCGGCCCGTAGTGCCCGGCGGAGAAACCGCCGTGGGTGCCCACGATCCGCACCGGCAGGTTGTTGCCCGCGATGTCCACCTTCACCTGCTCGCAGGCCCGGGTGGCCGCGAACGAGGCGATGGTGTTCGCGAACGGCACCAGGCCGTCGGCGGCGAGTCCCGCCGAGACGCCCATCAGGTTCGCCTCGGCGATGCCCACGTTCACGTACTGGGCGGGCAGTTCGGGCTCGAAACTGTCCTCCAGCCCGCCCATGTCCGTGTCCACCGCGAAGATCCGGGCATCGGACTTGGCCAGGTCGAACAGGGTGGACCGGTACACGTCGCGGCAGGCGGCCGCGTACCGCTCCTGCCACGCGGACACGGAGGCCGGGGCTGTTTCCTCGACGACGGTCACGGGTTCCTCCTCGAACGGGCCCGGAGTCCGCCCAGCGCGCGCCGGTGCAGATTCGGGCTGAGCTTCACCGAATGAGACTTCTTCTTGTCCTCGAACAGCGGGACGCCCTTGCCCTTGACCGTCTCGGCGATCACCATCGTGGGCCGGCCCGACGGGGCGGGCAGGGCGGCGAACACGGCGCGCAGGGCGTCCAGGTCGTGCCCGTCCACCTCGACGGTGTCCCAGCCGAAGCTGCGCCACTTGTCGGCGAGGGGCTCCAGGCCCATCCGCTCCTCCGTGTGCCCGGTGATCTGGAGCCGGTTGCGGTCCACGATCCCGACCAGGTTGTCCAGCCGCAGGTGGGCCGCCGACATCGCGGCCTCCCACACCGAGCCCTCCTGGATCTCCCCGTCGCCCATCAGGACGAAGACCCGGCTGGGGCGGCCCTGGCGGCGAGCGGCGACGGCACTGCCGACACCGAGCGACAGGCCGTGGCCCAGCGAACCCGAGGGGAACTCCACACCGGGCAGCCGGCGCAGCGGGTGGCCGGCCAGCCGGCCACCGGAGACCCCGTACTGGGCGAGCTCCTCGACGGGCAGGAAGCCGCGGGCCGCGAGCACCGCATACAGGGCGGCGGAGGCGTGACCCTTGCTGAGGATGAAGCGGTCCCGGTCGGCCCACTCGGGCTCCTCCGGGCGCAGCCGCAGCACCTCGTTGTAGAGCAGTGTCATCACGTCGGCCGCCGAGAGGCTGCCGCCGATGTGCGTACCGTGCTCGCTGAGGCCCATCTCCAGGATCTGCTCCCGGACGACCTCGGCCAGCTCCTCGGTGGACCGGGTGCCGATGGCGGTGGCCATGTCAGACCCCCGCCTTCTGCGCGGTCGCCCACACGGGCCGGTAGTCCAGGCCGGCGGCGGCCGCACCGAGCGTGTCCAGGTGACCCCAGACCTTCTCGAAGCCGTCCGCGATGCGCTGGAGCACCGGACCGGAGGCCGGGTTGAGGTGCCAGCGCTGCAGGGTCAGCGAGTCTTCGATCACCTCGCAGGTGACCGGGAAGTCCTCGGCCCGGTAACCCAGTTCGCGGAAGGCGGGCTGGCCGGGCAGCGGCACCAGCTGGTACGGCTGCGCGGGAACGCCCTCGGCCCGCAGCGCGCGGTGCAGGATCGAGCGCATCGCGCCCGGTGCCACCCCGGCGTGGCCCATCGCGGCCGGGTCGAAGCGCAGCCGCAGGATGTGCCAGGCGTGCGTGCGGTCGGCCGGGGTGTGCGGGACCAGCAGGCCCGGCAGGTGCCGGATCCGGTCGAGGAAGGCCTCGACGTTGCGGGTGCGCGCCTCGTGGTACTCGTCGAGGCGGGCCAGCTGGGCGCGGGCGAACGCGGCCTGCACGGCGCTGAGCTTCTCGTTCCCGGCGAGCATCCGCGAGCGGTAGTCGCGCTCCCTGGCGCCCTGGAGCTTCTCGCCGAACTGCCGGCGCAGCTCCACCTCGCGGTGCAGGTCGGCGGAGTTGGTGGTGACCAGCCCGCCCTCGCCGCAGGTCGGCAGGTTCTTCACCACGTTGAGGCTGAAGGTGGCGATGTCGCCGAGCGAGCCGGTACGGGCGCCCTGATAGGTCGCCGCGTGGGACTGGGCGGCGTCCTCGATCAGCAGCAGCCCGTGGCGGGCGGCCAGTGCCCGGAAGGCGGTCATGTCGGCCGGCAGACCGTGCAGGTGCACGACCACGATCGCCTTGGTGCGCGGGGTGATCGCGGCCTCGGCCGCCACCGGGTCCATGCAGAAGGTGACCGGGTCGATGTCCACGAACACCGGGGTCAGCGAGCGCTGGACGGGGCCGATGGCGCTGGCGATGAAGGTGAACGCGGGTACCAGCACCTCGGCGCCCGGCTCGATCCCGGCCGCGGCCAGGGCCAGCTCGATGGCGGCGGTGCCGTTGGACACGGCGGCGCAGTGCGCGGCGCCCACGTACTCGGCCCACTCCCGCTCCAGGAGCTGGACCTCGCCGTTGGTGTTGTTCGAGGTGAACTGGCCGCTGTCGAAGACCCGCAGCGCCGACTCGCGTTCCGCGTCGGTCACCACCGGCCAGGCGATCAGTGACGGGTCCGCGTCCTGGGCGGTCACCGTGCGGGTGCCGCCGAACATGGCGAGCTTGGACATGGAGGTCATGCTCCGATCGGGAAGTCGGTGGTCGGTGCGGAAGGTGCCGTATCGGCGGTGAGGTCGGCGGCGTGCACGGTGATCCCGGCCCGGACGGGCAGCCGGACGGCGAGCAGGTCGTCCCGGCGGGTCACGGGGATCCGGGCGGTCCGGCGGCCGTCGGCCCCGGTGCCGGTGGTCCGCAGCCACTCGGGGTCGGCGCCGCCCCGGTAGTGGAGCCACACCTCCTCGTCCAGCTCGTCCTGCTGCTCCGCGCCGTCGGTGGTGACGAGCAGCCGCAGCCAGTCGTACTGTCCGGCCGGCACGTCCAGCAGGCGGCCGTCGCAGGGGGTGGGGCCGGCCAGCGCGATCGCGGTGACCCGGGTGGCGGTGGTGTGCGTGCTCTGGGTGCTGTGCGTGCTCATCGGGGTGGTCCCGTTCGTCTCGTTCGTCATCGGGCGGCCAGCCGGTTCAGGACGTAGTCCACGTAGCGGCCGACCATGCCCGTGCCGAGCACGTCGATCGCGCCGTGGAACTCGGGCGTGTGGTTGATCTCGTTGACGAACACCTCGCCGTCCGGGCCCTCCAGGAGGTCCACGGCGAGCACTCCCTCGCCCATCGCCTCGGCCGTCGCGACCAGCAGCTTCTCCAGGTCCGGGGTGACCGGGCAGACCACGGGCCTGCCGCCGCGCGCGGTGTTGGTGCGCCAGTGGTCCGAGTACTTGTAGATCGCGCCGACCACCTCGCGGCCGAACACGTACGCCCGGATGTCCCGGCCCGGCTTGTCGATGTAGTCCTGGATGTACGTGATCTGGTGCTGGGGACCGGTCAGGGCGGCCTTGTGCTCCAGCACCGCCTCCGCCGTCTCGCGCTCCTTGAGGCGGGCGCCGAGCCGGCCCCAGGAACCGGTGAGCGGCTTGGCGACGACCGGGTAGCCGAACTCCTCGAGGGCGTCCAGCGCCGCGTCGGGGGTCAGGCCGACCAGCACGCGCGGGGTCGGGATGCCCGCCTGCAGCAGCCGCAGCGTCGTCAGCAGCTTGTCGCCGCAGGTGGAGATGATGTCGTGGCTGTTGACCACGGTCAGCCCCGCGTGCTCCAGCAGCCGGGTCGCGTACACGTTGCGGGTGTGGGAGATCTCCCGGCTCAGCGCGCCCCGGTAGGGCAGTCCCGGCCCGTCCGGGCGGAACACCGCGGTACGGGAGTCGATCAGGTCGTACGGGACGTTGCGGCGGTCGAGCTCCTCGAGGAGCTTGCGCTCCTCGACGCGGATGCGGGAGTAGAGCACTGCGAGCGGCGCGTCCGGGTCGCCCGGACGGAAGGGCGTGCGGGTCGTGAGGGATTCGTTCATTGGAGGGCCCCTGTTTTCTCGCCGGCGCTCACGGTGACCCCGCCGAGTGATGCGGCGAGGAGCCCGAGGGCATCGGTCAGGACGTCGATGGCGAGCCGGTAGTCACGCAGATCGATGTGTTCGTGGTCGGTGTGGTCGAGGTGGGCGTCGCCGGGTCCGTACGCGGCGACCGGGCAGCGCCACTGCGGCACGACCACGTTCATGTCGGACGAACCGAGCTTCACCTTGGGCACGGGCCGCAGCCCGCGGCCCCGGATCGCGGTGGTCAGCGCCCGCACCACCGGGTCGGTGCGCGGGGAGCGGACCGCCGCGGTGCGCTCGACGACCGTGATCCGGCCGCCCCGCGCCTGCTCGTCGAGCCAGCCCAGCAGCTCGTCGGTGTCGAAGTCCGGGGGCAGCCGCACGGAGATGTCGAGCGAGGCCCGCTCGATGTCACCGGCCATGCCCACCAGGGCGGGCAGGGCCTGCTCGAAGAACGAGGCGTCCGGCCGGTGGCCGGTCAGCCGGTCCCGGAGCAGGTCCCAGAACTCGGTGGCGACCTCGGTGGCCTTCTCCTCCGGGCTGCTGGTGTGCGCGGCGGGCCGCTCCACCTCGTACCGCAGCCGCAGGATGCCCTTGTAGCCGAGCACCACCCCGTCGACCCCGCTCGGCTCACCGATCACCAGGGCGTCCGGCGCGTACCGGTCGACCAGGTGCAGCGCGCCGACCGACTCCCGCTCCTCGTCCACGGCCCCGACCACCAGGATCCGGGCGCGGACCCCGGCGGCGGCCGCCCGGGCCGCGGCCCAGGCGAAGGCGGCCAGCGGGCCCTTCGCGTCGACGGTGCCGCGGCCGTGCAGGATCTCGCCGCGGACCTCGACGGGCAGGATGCCGGGGACCGTGTCGATGTGGCCCAGCAGCATGATCACCGGGTCCTCGGCGCGGCCGCCGATCTCCCCGACGGCATTGCCGGCCCCGTCGACGTACGCGGTGAAGCCGGACCGGCGGAACCAGTCGACCAGGGCCTGCGCGGCCGCCGCCTCACCGCCCGACACGGAGGGGGTCTGTACGAGTTCCAGCAGCAGCGGTACGGGGTCCGTACCGTCCTGCGCCGGGGCGGAGCTCGGCAGCGTCACGGCCGGGACTCCCGCATCTCGTCGCCGATCGCGTTGTAGTCCACGAGCAGCATGTCGCGCGTGCCCAGGCCGGAGGTCGCGGCGATCGGGGTCACCTCGTGCATGACCGCGGCGTCGACGACCATCATTCCGTCCAGCGGCTCCAGCAGGGTCAGCGTGGTGTCCGGCTGGCCCTCGCGGTAGACGATGGACGTGCCGCCGACGCAGTCGCGGCGGCCCAGCAGGTGCATGCCCACGTAGTCGTGACCGTCGCGGTGACGGCCCTCGGGGGTCGGCAGACCGGGGTTCTCGTCGGCGACCGTCCGCACCATGTGCAGTCCGATCTCCCATTCCTTGCGGCTGTCGCTCGACGCGATCAGCCCCAGCCCGTCGGTGAGCAGGGTCAGCAGTGCCGGGTGGGAGAGGTTCTCCTGGCTTATGGGCTCGAAGTGACGGGCCTTGCCCATGTGGATCGGGATGTGCTCGGCGGACTGCTGGAAGGTGCTGTGCGGCAGAGCGGTGAACACCGGTCCGTCGGCGAGGATCTGGGCGCGGACCCGGCCGTAGCGGCGGGTGCGGTACGTCCCGCCGTTCAGGTTCTCGTCGGGGGCCAGGTCGTTCCAGAGCGCCTGGAACGAGGCCAGCTCGGCCGGCGGGATGTCGTGGGTCTTCTGCGCCGCGCGGAAGACGGTGAATCCCTTCAGGAAGAGTTCGAGCCCGGCGGCGACGGCAGTCCGGAGGCGGTCCTCGGTGATCGCTGTCTCGATGCTCACTGGTGCGGTGGTCATGCGAAGTTCTCCATTCGGCTGCCCGGGACGTCCGGGCGGGATCGGTACGTGTGCGGTGGTTCAGGGGGCGAGTGCCTCGTGGACCTCGCGGACCTCGGCGGAATCGGTATCGGCATCGGATGCGGGGCTGCTGCCGGTGCCGGTGCCGGTGCCGGTGCCACTGCCGAGCTGGGTGGCGAGCTGCTCGATCGTGTGATTGCCGAGCAGTACGGAGAGCGGGACGGGGGAGCCGGCGTCGGAGAGGAGCTGGAACACCTGGACCGCCCGCAGAGAGTCGCCGCCCACGTCGTAGAAGTCGTCCTGGACGCTGACGTCCTGGATCCCGAGCACCTCGGACCAGAGCTTGGCCAGCACGAACTCGTCCGGAGTACGTGGAGCGACCGGCGTGCGTTCGCTCAACAGCGCCTCGGGCGGGGGGAGTTGTTTGGTGTTGGTCTTGCCGTTGGGGAGTTGGGGGAGGTGGGTGAGGTGGGTGAGGTAGGTGGGGATCATGGCGGTGGGGAGGTGGGTGCGGAGGTGGGTGCGGAGTTGTTGGGGTGTGGGGGGTGTGGTGTGGGGGGTGGTGGTGTAGTAGGTGGCGAGGTGGGTGGTGCCGTCGGGGGTGGTGTGGGTGGTGGTGATGGTGTGGGTGATGTCGGGGTGGGTGTGGAGTGCGGTGTCGATTTCGGCGGGTTCGATGCGTTGGCCGCGGATTTTGATCTGGTGGTCGTTGCGGCCGAGGTATTCGAGGGTGCCGTGGGTGGTCCAGCGGGCTTGGTCGCCGGTGGCGTAGAGGCGGTGGCCGGGTCGGGTGGGGTGGGGGGTGAAGCGGTCGGCGGTGAGTGCGCTCTGGTGGTGGTAGCCGCGGGCGAGGGCGGTGCCGCCGATGTGGAGGTGTCCGGTGACGCCGATGGGGACGGGCTGGTGGTGGGTGTCCAGGACGTGGAGTTCGGTGCCGGTGATGGGGGTGCCGATGGGGATGCGGGTGGTGGTGTGGTGGGGGTCGACGGTGTGGGCGGTGACGTCGATGGCGGCTTCGGTGGGGCCGTAGAGGTTGTGGAGGCGGGTGTGGGGGAGGGTGGTGTGGAAGGTGGTGGCGAGGTGGGGGGTGAGTTCTTCGCCGGAGACGATGACGTCGGTGAGGGTGGTGGCGTCGGGGGTGTCGGGGTGTTCGAGGAAGTAGCGGAGCATGGAGGGCACGAAGTGGCAGACGGTCGTGCCGGTCTTCTGGATGAGGTGGGCGAGGTGGGCGGGGTCGCGGTGTCCGCCGGGGGTGACGAGCTGGATGGTGGCGCCGGCGGTCAGGGGCCAGGTCCATTCCCAGCCTGAGACGTCGAACCCGATGGGGGTCTTGAACAGGACCCGGTCGGTGTGGTCGAGCTGGTAGGCGTTCTGTGTCCAGGCGATCCGGTTGACGAACGCGGCATGCGTGTTGACCGCGCCCTTGGGGGCACCGGTCGAACCCGACGTGTAGAGGACGTAGGCCGCATTGTCGGGACCCACCCCGGTCCGCGGGGCTTCGGCAGAAGCCCGGTCGATAACCGTGCGGTCGGTGTCGAGGTTGACCAGGCGTGCGCCGGCCGGGAGTTCGAGGGACGAGGCAACGTCCTGGGCGAGGTCGTGGGTGAGGACCAGCGGGACCCGTGAGCCGGTGGCCATCGCGGTGAGGCGCCCGGTCGGGTAGTCGGGATCCAGGGGGAGGTAGGCGGCGCCGGCCTTCAGCACACCGACCAGAGCGACGACGAGATCAAGGGAGCGGTGCAGGCAGACGCCCACCACGTCCTCAACACCGATACCCGCAGTCTGCAGGTGGTTGGCGAGACGGTTCGCCGCAGCGTCCAGCTCACGGTAGGTGAGAGACGCGCCGGTCTCGTCGGTGACGGCGAGGGCGTCGGGGGTCGCGGCGGCCTGCCGGGCGATCTCCTCGTGCATCAGACCCGTCACCGGCTCCGGATCCGGAGACGTGAACGACGCGATCAGGGCCTGCTCGGCCGGACTCGACAACTGGTGCGAGTTCAGGACCGTTTCGGGGGTGGTGACGGCTGCTTCCAGGAGTCGCAGCCAGGCACCCGCCAGGCGTTCCATGCCGTCCGCGTCGAAAAGGTCCGCCGCGTATTCCAGACGCCCCTCCAAAGACCCGTCGCCACGCTCACGCAGGTGCAGAGCAATCTCGAACTGGGCCCGCCCCCCACCCGCCTGGAACTCCGAAACGACCGCTCCGGGGAGTTCCCAGCCGCCGCGCGGGGTGTTGTCCAGAGCCAGCAGGACCCGGACCAGGTCACTCCCGGCGGCCTGCGCGACCTTCTCGAACGGCACGTCCTGATGCGCCAGCGCACCCAGCACCGTCTCACGGGCCCGGCCCAGCATGTCCGTGAACGAACCACGGCCGGAAGTGTCCAGACGCAGGGCGATCGTGTTCACGAAGAACCCGACCACATCCTCCAGCTCGGCCCGTGAACGACCCGCCACCGGCGTCGCCACCACCACATCCGACTGACCCGACCAACGCCCCAGCACCGACGCAAACGAAGCCAGCAGACCCTGGAACACCGTCGCCCGGCCCGTCTCCGCAACCGTCTTCAGCCGGCCCGCAAGAGCGGCCGGAACCACGACCGGGACCTGTCCGGCCGGGTAGGAGGACGCCGAATCAGTACGGGGACGCTCAGCCGGCACCTCCAGACCCGAAGCACCCGCCAGCGTCTCCTTCCAGTAGGCGAGCCCCTCTTCGAGGGCATCGCCGGAGAGTTCCTCGCGCTGCCACACCGCGAAGTCCCCGTACTGCAGATCCAGAGCGGGCAGGACCGTCTCCGGATCGGCACCCGCAGTGAAGGCACCGTAGAGGGCGCCGAGTTCCCGCAGGATCAGGCCCATCGACCAGCCGTCGACGATCGTGTGGTGCGCGACCAGACCGACCGCCCACTCACCCTCACCCAGCCGGCCCACCACCACACGCACCAGCGGACCCGCGGCCAGGTCGAAGGGCTCCTCCACCACACCCTCGAACCACTCCTCCAGCAGACCCTCGACCACCACCACCGGCACGGACACCGGCAGATCGTCCGCCTCCGTCACCACCTGCTGCAGCGCACCGTCCACCCACGCGAACCGGGTACGCAGCGCCTCATGACGAGCCACCACCCCCGCCACCGCAGCCTCCAGCACACCCACATCAAGCGAACCCGAAACCCGCAGACCACCCGCCACGTGATACGCCGAACCCGCACCCAGGCAATCCAGCAACCACAACCGCTCCTGCCCGAACGACGCGGGGAACAGAAAGACCTCTTCGTCGAATTCGGCGTCAGACATGGCGGTTTCAGCCCTCCGGTGCATGGGTTACGGGATCTCGGATCGAGCCCGCTATCGAGGCTCGCAGCGCGCCCCGTCCCCCGACAGTCGGGAGGTATCCCTACGCCGGCCGGCGCCCCGCGTCGCCGGGGCTGTAGGGGATTCCCCCGACTACCCCGGGGACCCGTCCAGCACCGACGCTCGTGGCGGAGCCGGAGAGATGACCCGGCCCGTCCGATACGAGGAGGACTGGGATGACCACCGCCACCGCGGTTGCCACCTGCCCGGAGTGTGAAGGCACCGTCACCGTTCCCGACGGTGTGCGCCAGAGCGAGATCGTCGAATGCGGCGGCTGCCTGAGCGAGCTCGAAGTGATCACCGCCGAGCCCCTGCTGCTCGCGCTGGCCCCGGAGGTCGAAGAGGACTGGGGCGAGTAGGACCCGTACGCCGGTGCCCCGGACGCGTGTCCGGGGTCAGGCGTGCCCCATCCGTTCCACCGATCCATCCGTCATTCAGACCTGGAGGCCCTTGTGATCCGTGCCGGCGTCTACGGCGCGTCAGGGTACATCGGCGGTGAGCTGCTGCGGCTGCTCCTCGGCCACCCCGAAGTGGACATCGTCAGCGCGGTGTCGAGCAGGCTTTCCGGCCGCCGGGTGGACACCGCCCACCCCAACCTGCGCGGCAGTACCGATCTGCTCTTCTGCTCACCCGAGGACGTCGCCGACTGCGACGTTCTCTTCACGGCCGTCTCGCCCTCCGTGGCGATGGAGCTCGTGCCGAATCTCACCGACAAGGCACAGGTCATCATCGACCTCAGCGGCGGCTACCGGCTCCGGGACCCGGAGGTGTACGCCCGCTACTACGGCGAGCACACCCGGCCCGACCTTCTCGACACCTTCGTCACCGGCTGGCCCGAGCGCTACCGCAAGGAACTGGAGACCGCGGACCGCATCTCCATGCCGGGCTGCATGGCGAACGCGGCCACGCTGGCCCTCTACCCGCTGGCCGCCGAGGGGCTCATCCGCCAGGACGTGACCATCGACGGCCGGGTCGGCTCGTCCGGCTCCGGCATCACCGCCGACGCGATGAACCTGCACGCCGAACGCAGCGGGGCCATGCGGGTGTTCAAGCCGCAGCGGCACCGTCACGAGGCCGAGGTCGCGCAGGGCACCGGGCTGACCGCGCGGATGAGCGCGACCGGCGTGGAGGCCGTGCGCGGGGTCCAGGTGCTGATCCGGGTGGAGGCCGCCGACGGCGTCTCGCTCGGTGAGCGCGAGCTGCGCAAGCTCTACCGCGGCTACTACGGCGACGAGCCGTTCGTCCGGATCGTCGCGCAGAAGCGCGGCCTGTACCGACTGCCCGAGCCGAAGATCCTCAACGGCTCCAACTTCTGCGACATCGGTTTCGCCACCGACCCCGACGACGGCACGGCGGTCCTCATCGCCGCGCTGGACAACCTCGTCAAGGGCGGGGCGGGCAACGCAGTGCAGAGCATGAACATCCGCTTCGGCCGTCCGGAGACCCTCGGTCTCGGGTTCACCGGCCTGCACCCGGTCTAAAAGCGGCCTGTGGAGCACCGAGAGAAGGGAACAGCTGTGTCGTCAGCAGGGTCCGACGGACTGACCGTCGTGAAGTGCGGCGGCGCCGCCGGGGTGGATCCGGCCCGGGTCTGCGCCGATGTCGCCGCGCTGGTCAAGGCGGGCGGGCGGGTCGTGCTGGTGCACGGCGGCTCGGCCGAACTGGAACAGCTCGCGGGGCGGCTCGGGGTGCCGCAGCGCAGCATCACCTCGCGCAGCGGCGTCACCTCGCGCTACACCGATGACGCGACGCTCGAAGTGCTGACGCTGACGCTGGCGGGGCAGGTCAAGCCGGCCCTGCTGGTCGAGCTGGCCGGGCACGGCGTGCCCGCGGTCGGTCTGACGGGCATCGACGCCGGCCTGCTGCGGGCCCGCCGCAAGAACGCGATCCGGGCCCGGGTGGACGGCCGCACCGTGCTGGTGCGCGACGACCACAGCGGCCGGATCGACGAGGTCGACCCTGCCGCCCTCAAGGTGCTCCTCGACGCCGGGATCACACCGGTGGTCTCGCCGCCGGCCCTCGCCGAGGACGGCCGTCCGGTCAACGTCAACGCGGACCGCGCGGCCACCGCCATCGCGGTCGCCCTGGGCGCCGACCGGCTGGTGTTCCTGACCGCGGCCCCCGGCGTACTCGCGGACCCGTCCGACGAGTCGAGCCGGCTGGACCGGTACGGGCTGCCCGCCGAGGGGACCCCGCCCGGGGTCGGCGGCGGCATGGTCGTGAAGCTCATCGCCGCCCGCGAGGCGCTGGAGGGCGGGGTCCGCGAGGTACTGATCGCGGACGGCCGTGCCGAGGACCCGGTGCGACGCGCCCTCACCGGCCTGTCGACGGCGGTCGTCATCGACCCGGAGGCCGGGACGGGATCCGAGGACGGATCCGGTGCAGGGTCCGTGGCCGGATCCGTTGCAGGATCCGAAGCAGGGGGAGCGGACCATGAGTGACCTCAAGCGGGTGCCCCGTCGGGCCACCCGCGCCCCCGGCGCCCTTCCCGGCGCCGGGGCCCCGGGGGCCGGTGGGGCCCGCCAGGCGTTGCAGCGGCTGCAGGACAGCCGCAGGACCGAGCAGCGCATCGAGCGGGCCGACCGCGACCGCAGCCTGCCGCTGGCCGCTGCCCAGCAGCGCCTCTGGTTCCTCGACCAGTGGAGCCCCGGCTCCGCCGCCTACAACGCCCCGCTCGCCCTGCGGCTGACCGGGCCGCTCGACCCCGAGGTGCTGGGCCGTGCGCTCGGCGGGGTCGTCGAGCGGCACGAGATCCTGCGCACCCGGTACGGAAGCGCGGACGGGCTGCCGTACCAGATCGTGGAGGAGCCCGGACCGGTCGCGATCGTCCGCACCGACCTGCGCGAACTCCCCGAGGACGAGCGCGAGAAGCACGTCACCGAGCTCATCGCGGAAGGCGCGGGCCGGCCCTTCGACCTGGCCGCCGGCCCGGTGCTGCGCGCCGAGCTGTTCCGGCTCGCCGACGAGGAGCACGTGCTCCTCCTCAACATCCACCACATCGCCACCGACGGCTGGTCCACCGCGATCGTCACCCGCGAGGTGATGGTCCGGTACGCCGCCGAGGCGGCCGGGCTGCCCGACCCGCTGCCCCCGCTGCCCGTCCAGTTCGCCGACTACGCGGTGTGGCAGCGCCGCAAGCTCGCCGAGTCCACCTTCGGCGACCGCCTCGGCTACTGGACCGAGCGCCTCGCCGACCTGCCCGTGCTCGACTTCCCGACCGACCGGCCGCGGCCCAAGCAGCCCACCGGCGCCGGCTCGGTCCGCGAGAGCCGGCTGCCCGCGCACCTCCAGCGCGCCCTGGTGGAGCTGGCCCGCTCCGAGCGCGTCACCGTGCTCACCGTGGCCCTCGCCGCCTTCCAGACGCTGCTGACCCGCTACACCGGGCAGGACGACATCGTCGTCGGCTCGGTGGTCAACGGCCGTACCCAGCCGGAGATCGAGCCGCTGGTCGGCTTCTTCGCCAATACGCTGGTCCTGCGCACCGACACCTCCGGCGACCCCACGTTCCGCGAGCTGCTGGCCCGTACGAACGAGACGGTCGTCGGCGGCCTGATGCACCAGGACGTGCCCTTCGGCAAGCTGGTGGACGCCCTCCAGCCCGAGCGCGAGGCCGGCCGCAACCCGCTCTTCCAGATCTCCTTCACCCTGCAGAACGCCAGCGCGGACGGGGACGACCTGGGCGACCTGCGCATCGAGCAGGTCCCGCTGATCGTCGGCACCGCCCGCTTCGACCTGGCCTTCCAGCTCACCGAGGTGCCCGGCGAGGGCTACCACGTGTGGATCGAGTACTCCACCGAGCTCTTCGACAGCGACCGCATCGACCGCCTGATCAGCCACTACGGACGCCTCCTCGAAGCGGTCGTCGCCGACCCGGGCATCCGCATCGGCCGGATCCCGCTGCTCGACGCCGCCGAGCGCGAGCGGCTGGTCCTCGGCGAGAACCGCACCGACACCGCGTACGGGACGGCGGAACTCGGCCTGCACCAGCTCTTCGAGCGCAGCGCCGACCGCCACCCCGAGCAGCCCGCCGTCCGCTTCCGCGGCAGCGGCCTCGGCTACGCGGAGCTCGACCGGCGAGCCAACCGGCTGGCCCACCACCTGCGTTCGCTCGGCGTCGGGCCGGAGACCCGGGTCGGCATCCTGCTGGAGCGCGGCCCGGACCTGCCGGTCACCCAGCTCGCCATCCTCAAGGCGGGCGGCGCGTACGTGCCGCTCGACCCGGTCCACCCGACGAACCGGCTCGCGTACATGCTGGAGCGGGCGGGCGCCACCATCGTCGTCACCGAGGGCGCCCTGGGCGACGTACTGCCCGAGTCGGTCACCCGGCTCGACTGGCGGGACCCGCAGTTCCTGGACGCCGTCGCGGCCCGGCCGGACACCCGGCCCGACGTGGCCGTGCACCCGCGCTCCCTCGCGTACGTGATCTTCACCTCGGGGTCGACGGGCAAGCCGAAGGGCGTCCTCGTCGAGCACCGCAGCGCCGTCAACTTCACCACCGCGTCGGTGGAGATGTTCGGCCTCGGCACCGACGACCGGATGCTCCAGTTCGCCAACCCGGCCTTCGACGTCAGCGTCTTCGAGATCTACAGCGCCTTCGCCTCCGGAGCCACCCTCGTGACGGCCCCGCGCGGCACCCTGCTCGACCCGGCCGCCCTGACCGCGCTGATGCGCGAGGAGGGTGTCACCACGGCGGACATCCCGCCGTCGGTGCTCGGCGTCCTCGACCCCGCCGAACTCCCCGACTTCCGCAAGATGTTCGTCGGCCTGGAGTCCTTCCCCGGCGACCTCGTCGACCGCTGGCGCGACGGCGGCCGGCGCGCCTTCCACAACGGCTACGGCCCCACCGAGACCACCGTCGCCTCCGTGGACCACCTGTGCGGCCCGCAGAACGGATCGGCGAGCCCGCCGATCGGCCGCCCGCTGCCCAACCAGTACGCCTACGTGCTCGACCGGACCGGCGAGCCGGTCCCGCTCGGCGTGGCCGGCGAACTGTGGATCGGCGGCCTCGGGCTCAGCCGCGGCTACGCCGGCTCGCCCGGCGCCACCGCCGACCGCTTCCTGCCCGACCCGTTCGCCGGCGGCGGCCGCCGCATGTACCGGACGGGCGACCTGGCGCTGCGCCGCTCCGACGGCGACCTGGAGTTCTTCGGCCGCGCCGACACCCAGGTCAAGATCCGCGGGCTGCGCATCGAGCCCAGCGAGATCGAGCAGGTGCTGAGCCGGCACCCCGGGGTACGGCAGGCCGCGGTGGTCGTGCTGACCTCGCTGCCCGGCGGGCCCCAGCTCGTGGCCTACGTGGTCCCCGAGTCCGGGACCCGGCCCGAGCCGGCCGCCCTGCGCGGACACCTGGCCGAGGACCTGCCCCCGTACATGCTGCCCGGCGCCTTCGTGATGCTGGACGCCCTGCCACTGACGCCCAACGGCAAGCTGGACCGGGCGCGGCTGCCCGAGCCCGAGCAGCGGGTCCGCAAGGACCGGGAGGCACCGGCCACCGACACCGAACGGGCCGTCGCCGGAATCTGGGCCGGGCTGCTGCCGGGCAAGGACTTCGCCCGCGACGACAACTTCTTCATGACGGGCGGCAACTCGCTCCAGGCCACCCAGCTGCTGGCCCGGCTCCACGAGGTGCTCGGCGTCGAGGTCCAGCTCCGGCAGCTCTTCACGCACGCCACGATCGAGCAGCTGTCCGCACTGGTGGACGCCGGCCGCGCCGTGCCGGAGACCTCCGGTGCCCCGGTCCGGCCGGGGGCGGCCGTCGCCGCGCCCGTGGTGCTCGCCGCCGGCGGGGACCGGACCCCGTTCTTCTGCATCCACCCCAGTGGCGGCTCCGTCGCCCCCTACGTCCCGCTCGCCGCCTCGCTCCACCCCGAGCAGCCGCTCTACGCCCTGGAGGCCCCCGAACTGGGTTCCACCGAGGACCCGGTGGCCGCCCTCGCCGAGGCGCACGCCGCCGCGATCCGGGCCGCGCGCCCGCAGGGCCCGTACCTCCTCGGAGGCTGGTCCACCGGTGGCGCGGTCGCCTTCGAGACGGCCCGCAGGCTGCGGCTCCAAGGAGCCGAGGTCGCGCTGGTCGCCCTGCTGGACACCGACGTGCCGCCCGGCCTGACCGAACCGCCGAGCACCGCGCAGACCATCGCGCTGTACGTGGCGGACCTGGCCGGACTGCGCGGCGTCGACCCGGCGACCGCTCCCGTCCTGGACATCGACTCCCTTGACCACGAGGAGCAGATCGCCGTGGCCGTACGTACCCTCGCCGTATCCGAGCTGGCCCCCGAGGCCGGCGCGGAGCAGCTGGCCGAACGCATGCGGACCTTCGTCGCCACCGTCCGGGCCGGCGCCGTCTGGCGGCCCGAGCCCACCGACGTACCGCTGGTGCTGCTCACCTCCGAGGCCCCCGGGGCCGACGAGCGGGCCGGCTTCTGGGAGTCCCGCACCACCGGCGGGTTCACCCACCGGGAGGTGCCCGGCGACCACTACGCCATGGTGGCCGTGCCGCACGTGGGCACCGTCGCGGACGTGCTCCAGGAGATCCTCGACCGGGCCACCGCGGGACACCGGGGAGCCACGGCATGAGCGGCACGGACCTGAACGAGAAGGACCCGGGCCACGCGGACCCGGGCGAGAAGGACCTGGCCGACACCTGGTTCACGGACGAGCAGCGGGCCTTTCGCCGCGCCGTCCAGGACTTCTTCGCCGCGGACGAGGTGCGCAAGGCGATCGACGCCCTGCAGGACCACGCCCCGCGCGAGGAGAGCGGCCTGATCGACGTCTACCGGATGCTCGGCGAGCGCGGCTGGCTCGCGCCCGCCTGGCCGAAGGAGTACGGCGGTCAGGGCCTCTCACCCGTCGAGGCCGGCATCGTGCTGGAGGAAATGGTCCTGCACGGGCTGCCCGAGGACCAGCGGGTGCTGAGCATCGACACCGTCGGCCAGTTCCTGCTCGAGGTCGGAACGCCCGAGCAGCGCGCCCGGCACCTGCCGAGGCTGGCGGCCGGCGAGGAGATCGCCACCGTCCTGTTCACGGAACCGCACTGCGGCTCGGACCTGGCGGCCCTGCGCACCCGGGCCGTCCGCGACGGCGACGGCTGGCGGCTCTCCGGGCGGAAGATCTTCAACCAGAAGTCGCAGTTCGCCGAGTGGGCCCTGTGCGCCGCCCGGACCGACGACGGCCCCGTCAAGTACCACGGGATCACCCTCTTCCTGCTGCCGCTGCGCTCACCCGGCGTGGTGATCAGCCCGGTGTGGAGCATGGGCGACGAGCGGTTCAACGAGATCGTCATCGAGGACGTGCGGCTGACCGCCGAGCACATCGTCGGGCAGGTCCACGAGGGCTGGCAGCCCATCAACGACATGCTGCTGCTGGAGCGCACCGGCATGGACTTCCAGGCCAAGCTGCGCCGCTGGCTGGACGCCGTCGTCGAGGACGCCCGGCGCACCGGGCGGATCACCGAACCGGCCTACGCCCAGCGCCTGGTGGAGCTCGACGCGAACCTCCGGGCGGGCCGTGCGCTCGCCTGGAGCATGGTGCTGGCGCAGGTGGCGGGGGAGCCCGACCCGGTGGCCTCGGCCGCGGCCAAGTGGTTCATCACCCAGTACTCCGACGAAGTGGTCCGCCTCGGCTCCGAAGTCGTCGGCCTGGACGGACTGCTGAGCACCTGGGACGGCGAGGCGCCCGACCTCGGGCGGCTGGAGGCGGTCTACCGCCAGAGCCCCGCGCACACGCTGGCCTCGGGCACCTCCGAGGTCATGCTCCAGATCATCGCCGCCAGCGGCCTCCACCTCTTCTCGTGAACGACCCGGAACATCTGAGAGGACCATCCACATGACCTCCGTAGCCGCCCTGCCGGCCGAGCTCGCGGAACTCTTCGACGGTGAACTCGCCCCGACCGTACGGCGGATGGGCGAGCGCCCGCTCGGCGGCGGCCCCGTCGCCGACGAGCAGGCCGCAGCCCGCGCAGCCGTGTGGGCGACCCTCGCCGAGACGGGCGTGTTCGACGAGGTCGTGGACGGCACCCAGGCGCCCGGAGACCTCGTACGGCTCGGCGAGGCGATGGGCAGGGCCCTCTACCGGGGCCCGTACCTGGACACCGCCGCCGCCGTCGAGCTGATCACCACCCTGGACGCGCACACCGACGAGGTCTTCGCCGACGTGCTCGACGCGGTCGCGGACGGGGCCGCCGCCATCGCACTGGCCCCCCGCGCCGGGGGCACCGACGACCCGTACGACCCGTCGCCGCTCACGACCGGCGACGGGCCGGACGGGCCGTGGGTGTCGGGCCGTCGCCGGTTCGTGGCCTTCGCGGACGCCGTCGACTGGCTCCTGGTGGTCGGCACGGATTCCGCGGCCGGGACCGCGGCCGGGGCCGGAGCCGGCACCGTGCTCGCGCTGGTACGGGCCGACGACCCCGGCGTCACCCTGCGCCGGCACGACGACATCAGCCGCGGCGACCTGCACTGCGTCGACCTGCACCGGGTGCCCCTGTACGGGGGCCGGCCGATCGGATCCGGAGCCCCGGCCGAGGCCGCCTGGCACCGGGCGCTCGCCACCCTGCGGGTACGCCACGCCGCCACCCTCACCGGCCAGGCGCAGGGCGCCCTCGCACTCGGCGTCGAACGGGCCAAGTCCCGCGTCCAGTTCGACCAGCCGCTCGCCCGCCACCAGAGCGTGGCCTTCACCCTGGCCGCCCTCTCGGCCCGGATCACCGCCGTCCGCTCCCTCGTGGAGGAGACCGCCCGCGGCCTCGACCGCGACCCGCACGGCCCGGGCTCCCGCCTGGCGGTGCTGCAGACCCTGGCGCTCGCCGCCGGCCTGGTCCGCGACGCCGCCGCACAGTGCCTGCACCTGCACGGCGCCCACGGCATGACCGAGGACGCCGACAGCCAGCTCTACTTCCGGCGCGCGGCGCTCGACGCCCTGCTGTGGGGGAGCCCCGCCCAGCTCTGGGCCCGGGCCGCCACCCTCCTGTGATCCGCCCCGCGCCCCCGACCTCGTACGAAAGGACGGCCATGCAGCTCGCAAACCCCGCCGCCGCGCCCGTCGACCCGATCCCGATCCTGCGCGACCTCATCCGGTTCCGCAGCGTCAACCCGCCCGGCGAGGAACGCGCCTGCGCCGAGTACATCGCCGCGCTGCTCGCCGAGGCCGGGATCACCTCGCAGTTCCTGGGCCCGGACCCCGAGCGGCCCAGTCTCGTCGCCCGCATCCCGGGCCGCGGCGAGGCCCCGCCGCTGCTGCTCCACGCGCACTCCGACGTGGTGCCCACCGACGGCCAGGAATGGACCCACCCGCCCTTCGAGGCCCTGCTCATCGACGGCGAGGTCTGGGGCCGCGGCGCCATCGACATGAAGGGCGGGCTGGCCATGATGCTCTCCGCCCTGCTCACCCTGCGGGCCCGCGGCGAGGCCCCGGCCGGAGACGTGCTGCTCGCCGTCGTCTCCGACGAGGAGAACGGCAGCCGCGTCGGCGCCGGCTGGCTCACCAGCAACCACCCGGAGCTCTTCGAGGGCATCCCGTACTGCATCGGCGAGGACGGCGGCGCCGTGCTCACCGTCGACCCGGCCCGCCGCTTCCACCCCGTCGGCGTCGCCGAGAAGCGGGCCTGCTGGCTGCGCCTGACCCTGCGCGGGCGCGGCGGCCACGCCTCCCGCCAGGGCTGGCCGAACCTGGCCGTGCACCAGCTCACCGAGGTGCTGACCGCGCTGCGCGACGGCCGCCTCCCCGTGCACATCACCCCGGCCTTCGACCGGATGCTCCAGGACCTCGGCGAGGTCGTCGGCGACGAACTGGCCGCGGAGCTGGTCGCCCTGCGCAAGGGCGAGCGCAGCACCGTCCCGTACGAACTGATGAGCACCGAGGACGCCGTCTACCTCGACTCGACCATCCGGCACACCGCGAACGCCACGATCATCCGCACCCCCGAGAAGATCAACATGATCCCCTCGGAGATCACCGTGGACATCGACGGCCGGATCCTGCCCGGCGAGTTCTACGTGGAGGACTACGTCGCCGAACTGCGGGCGCTGATCAACGAGTTCAGCGCCTCCGGCACCCTCGGCGACGAGATCGGCATCGAGCTGCTGCTCGAGGGCTCCCGCAACCCGAAGAACGAGCCGGAGATGGGCGCCTTCTACGAGCGCCTCACCCAGATCCTGCGCGACGCCGACCCCGAGGGCGTCCCGGTCCCGATGATCACGCCCGCGTCCACCGACGCCCGGCTCTTCGCCAACCTCGGCATGGACTGCTACGGCTGGCTCCCGATGCTCCTCCCGGCCGGCTCCCGCTACCAGGAGAACATGCACGACGCGGACGAGCGGGTCCCCGCCGACGCCGTGCGCTTCGGCGCCGACTGCCTGTACCAACTGCTCATCGACCACCCCTGATCCCCGCCGCCGGGCACCGCCCGCGACACAGAGAATCCAGCCTGCCCGGAACCCGGAGGAGAACCATGTCGTTCCGTCCCGCCGACCTCGTCGAGATGCTGCGTGCCCGTGCCGCCGCCACTCCCGAGGCCACCGCGTACATCCTGCTCGAAGAGGACGGTACGGAGCGTCGGCTCACCTACGGGGAGCTCGACACCCGGGCCCGCGCCACGGCCGCCGCCATGCAGCAGCAGGGAGCGGCCGGTGGCCGCGCCCTGCTCCTCTACCCGCCGGGCGAGGAGTACATCGTCGGCTTCTTCGGCTGCCTCTACTCGGGCACCGCCGCCGTCCCCGTCTACCCGCCGTCCGGCGCCCGCGGCCTGGACCGCCTGATGGACATCGTCATCGACGCCCAGGCCACCGTCGCCCTCACCGACGACTCCACCCTCCAGCTCGTCACCGGCATGGGCGACGCCCTCGGCGACCTCTCGAAGCTGGCCTGGACCGCCACCGACACCGTCGACCGCGCCGCCTCGCAGGCATGGGCGGAGGTCGCCCCGGGCGGTGACGCCCTCGCCTTCCTCCAGTACACCTCCGGCTCCACCGGCTCGCCCAAGGGCGTCATGCTCCGGCACGGCAACCTGATCGAGAACTCCCGCACCATCGCCAGGGCCAACGGCTCCACCACGGACAGCGTCGGCGTCAGCTGGCTGCCGCCCTACCACGACATGGGCCTCATCGGCGGCATCCTGCAGCCCCTGTACAGCGGCTTCCCCTGCGTCCTGATGGCGCCCATGACCTTCCTGCGCCGCCCGTTCCGCTGGCTCGACGCGATCAGCCGGCACGGCGGAACGATGAGCGCCGCCCCCGACTTCGCGTACGCCGAGTGCGTCCGCCGCATCACCGAGGAAGAGGTCGCCGGCCTCGACCTCAGCAGCTGGCAGCACGCCATGGTCGGCGCCGAGCCCGTCCGCCGCCAGACCCTCGACGACTTCGAGCGCGTCTTCGGCCCGGCCGGCTTCCGCCGCACCTCCTTCCACCCCTGCTACGGACTCGCCGAAGCCACCCTCTTCGTCACCGGCGGCAAGCCCGGCCCCGAGCCGCTCGCCGTCACCCTCACCGAGGACGGCCCCCGCCCCGTCGAGGAGGGCGCCGCCGGCACCACCCTCATCGGCTGCGGCGACATCCAGGGCGAGGACCGGATCAAGGTCGTCGACACCGAGACCCTGCTGCCCGCCGCCGACGGCGCCATCGGCGAGGTCTGGGTCACCGGCGAGTCCGTGGCCAAGGGCTACTGGCGCCGCCCCGAGCTGACCGAGTTCACCTTCGCCGCCGAACTCGCCGAGCCCGACGGCCGCACCTACCTGCGCACCGGCGACCTCGGCTTCCGCCACCGCGGCGAGCTGTTCATCACCGGCCGGATCAAGGACCTCATCGTCATCCGGGGACGCAACCACTACCCGCAGGACATCGAGTACACCGCCGAGCTGAGCCACGAGCTGCTCGTCCCCAACCGGGCCGCGGCCTTCGGCCTGGACGACGGCGCCGGCGAGAGCGTGGTGCTGCTGCACGAGGTCAGCCGCAAGTTCCGCGACGAGGACGCGGAGGCCGTACTGGCCGCCGTCCGCTCCGCCGTCACCCTCGAACACGGCCTGTCCCTGCGCGACATCGTCCTCGTGAAGATGGGCGCCCTGCCCCGTACCTCCAGCGGCAAGATCCGCCGCCGTGAGAGCCGCGAGCGCTACACCGCGGGCGAGTTCGTCGCCCTCGCCAACAGCTCCGGCGCCACCGTCGCCGTCGAGGACAGCGCCGCCGCGCACTTCGCCGGGGACGCCGAAGGCGCCCTCGTGCTCGACCGGGTGTCCGCCGTGCTCGGCATCTCCGCCGACCGCATCTCCGCGGCCCTTCCGCTGGTCGCCCAGGGGCTCGACTCGCTGCGCGCCGTCCAGCTCCGCGCGGTCCTGGAGACCGAGCACCGCGTGGACGTCCCGCTCACCGTGCTGCTCGACGACACCACCGTGGTCCGGCTCGCACAGCTGGTCCGCGAGGGCGCCGCCGAGGGCCGCACCGTCGCTCCGATCCCGCGCCGCGAGGCCGGTGTCATGACCTCCGCCGCGTCGTTCGGGCAGGAGCGGTTGTGGTTGCTGGATTGCCTGGGTGCGGGTTCGGCGTATCACGTTGCGGGTGGTCTGCGGGTTTCGGGTTCGCTTGATGTGGGTGTGCTGGAGGCTGCGGTGGCGGGGGTGGTGGCTCGTCATGAGGCGCTGCGTACCCGGTTCGCGTGGGTGGACGGTGCGCTGCAGCAGGTGGTGACGGAGGCGGACGATCTGCCGGTGTCCGTGCCGGTGGTGGTGGTCGAGGGTCTGCTGGAGGAGTGGTTCGAGGGTGTGGTGGAGGAGCCCTTCGACCTGGCCGCGGGTCCGCTGGTGCGTGTGGTCGTGGGCCGGCTGGGTGAGGGTGAGTGGGCGGTCGGTCTGGTCGCGCACCACACGATCGTCGACGGCTGGTCGATGGGCCTGATCCTGCGGGAACTCGGCGCCCTCTACGGTGCCTTCACTGCGGGTGCCGATCCGGAGACGGTCCTGCCCGCTCTGGATCTGCAGTACGGGGACTTCGCGGTGTGGCAGCGCGAGGAACTCTCCGGCGATGCGCTGGAGGAAAGTCTCCAGTACTGGAAGGACACGCTGGCGGGTGCTTCGGGTCTGGAGGTGCCGGCTGAGCGTCCCCGTACTGATTCGGCGTCCTCCTACCCGGCCGGACAGGTCCCGGTCGTGGTTCCGGCCGCTCTTGCGGGCCGGCTGAAGACGGTTGCGGAGACGGGCCGGGCGACGGTGTTCCAGGGTCTGCTGGCTTCGTTTGCGTCGGTGCTGGGGCGTTGGTCGGGTCAGTCGGATGTGGTGGTGGCGACGCCGGTGGCGGGTCGTTCACGGGCCGAGCTGGAGGATGTGGTCGGGTTCTTCGTGAACACGATCGCCCTGCGTCTGGACACTTCCGGCCGTGGTTCGTTCACGGACATGCTGGGCCGGGCCCGTGAGACGGTGCTGGGTGCGCTGGCGCATCAGGACGTGCCGTTCGAGAAGGTCGCGCAGGCCGCCGGGAGTGACCTGGTCCGGGTCCTGCTGGCTCTGGACAACACCCCGCGCGGCGGCTGGGAACTCCCCGGAGCGGTCGTTTCGGAGTTCCAGGCGGGTGGGGGGCGGGCCCAGTTCGAGATTGCTCTGCACCTGCGTGAGCGTGGCGACGGGTCTTTGGAGGGGCGTCTGGAATACGCGGCGGACCTTTTCGACGCGGACGGCATGGAACGCCTGGCGGGTGCCTGGCTGCGACTCCTGGAAGCAGCCGTCACCACCCCCGAAACGGTCCTGAACTCGCACCAGTTGTCGAGTCCGGCCGAGCAGGCCCTGATCGCGTCGTTCACGTCTCCGGATCCGGAGCCGGTGACGGGTCTGATGCACGAGGAGATCGCCCGGCAGGCCGCCGCGACCCCCGACGCCCTCGCCGTCACCGACGAGACCGGCGCGTCTCTCACCTACCGTGAGCTGGACGCTGCGGCGAACCGTCTCGCCAACCACCTGCAGACTGCGGGTATCGGTGTTGAGGACGTGGTGGGCGTCTGCCTGCACCGCTCCCTTGATCTCGTCGTCGCTCTGGTCGGTGTGCTGAAGGCCGGCGCCGCCTACCTCCCCCTGGATCCCGACTACCCGACCGGGCGCCTCACCGCGATGGCCACCGGCTCACGGGTCCCGCTGGTCCTCACCCACGACCTCGCCCAGGACGTTGCCTCGTCCCTCGAACTCCCGGCCGGCGCACGCCTGGTCAACCTCGACACCGACCGCACGGTTATCGACCGGGCTTCTGCCGAAGCCCCGCGGACCGGGGTGGGTCCCGACAATGCGGCCTACGTCCTCTACACGTCGGGTTCGACCGGTGCCCCCAAGGGCGCGGTCAACACGCATGCCGCGTTCGTCAACCGGATCGCCTGGACACAGAACGCCTACCAGCTCGACCACACCGACCGGGTCCTGTTCAAGACCCCCATCGGGTTCGACGTCTCAGGCTGGGAATGGACCTGGCCCCTGACCGCCGGCGCCACCATCCAGCTCGTCACCCCCGGCGGACACCGCGACCCCGCCCACCTCGCCCACCTCATCCAGAAGACCGGCACGACCGTCTGCCACTTCGTGCCCTCCATGCTCCGCTACTTCCTCGAACACCCCGACACCCCCGACGCCACCACCCTCACCGACGTCATCGTCTCCGGCGAAGAACTCACCCCCCACCTCGCCACCACCTTCCACACCACCCTCCCCCACACCCGCCTCCACAACCTCTACGGCCCCACCGAAGCCGCCATCGACGTCACCGCCCACACCGTCGACCCCCACCACACCACCACCCGCATCCCCATCGGCACCCCCATCACCGGCACCGAACTCCACGTCCTGGACACCCACCACCAGCCCGTCCCCATCGGCGTCACCGGACACCTCCACATCGGCGGCACCGCCCTCGCCCGCGGCTACCACCACCAGAGCGCACTCACCGCCGACCGCTTCACCCCCCACCCCACCCGACCCGGCCACCGCCTCTACGCCACCGGCGACCAAGCCCGCTGGACCACCCACGGCACCCTCGAATACCTCGGCCGCAACGACCACCAGATCAAAATCCGCGGCCAACGCATCGAACCCGCCGAAATCGACACCGCACTCCACACCCACCCCGACATCACCCACACCATCACCACCACCCACACCACCCCCGACGGCACCACCCACCTCGCCACCTACTACACCACCACCCCCACACCACACCCCCCACACCCCAACAACTCCGCACCCACCTCCGCACCCACCTCCCCACCGCCATGATCCCCACCTACCTCACCCACCTCACCCACCTCCCCCAACTCCCCAACGGCAAGACCAACACCAAACAACTCCCCCCGCCCAGCGAGGAGTTCGAGGGTGCAGCCGGGGAGTACGTGGAGCCGCGGAACGAGGTCGAGAAGGAGCTGGCCGCGATCTGGTCCGAGGTGCTCGGCGCCTCGAAGGCCATCGGGGTACGGGACGACTTCCACGCGCTGGGCGGCCACTCGCTGCTCGCCGTGCAGATCGCCTCGCGGGTCCGTGACACCTTCGGGGTGGAGGTCCCGCTGACCCGGATGCTCACCGGCCGGCTGACCGTCGAGGCGCTCGCCGAGACCGTCCAGGACATCCAGCTCTCCGAGGCCGACGAGGACGAGCTGCTCGCCGCCCTCGCCGCGCTCTAGATCTGTCGTCGAAGTAGCGCCGGTTGGGCCAGGCGGGACTTTGACGACAGGGCCAGGCCGGCCCGTACGCCGACGGCCCCCGCATCGTCTCCCGTCCGGCCTTCGACAGGTCGGGGGAGCACGGTGCGGGGGCCGTCCGGGTGGTGGCAGGGAGCGCGGGTCAGCCGCGTACGGTCAGGCCGACCGCCGTGACATCGGTGAGGTTCGCGCCCCACGTGCTCCAGGTCAGGTCCTGCGGCAGGGCGCCGGCCCCCTGCGGCAGGCCACGGGTGTACGCGGTGACGCGCAGTGGGACCTCACCGGCGCCCGAGACCTTCAGGGTGATGTCGAAGCCCTCGGCCGGGACCTTCCACAGGGCGAAGCCCCACTTCCACGGGCCCGCCGAGAGCGGCCGGTTGGTGCCGCCCCGCACCGTGGTGCCGGCGACCTCCGCGCCCCGCACCTCGTGCGCCGAGGTGTCGGCGAAGAGGCTGATGTAGGAGGTGTCGGCGGCGGGCTCGATGTGCAGGCGCACCGTACGGACCCCGTCCGGGCCCGCCTGCTCCGACGTCACCGAAACGCCCGGGCCGGCCGGGCCGCTCGCGGCGGCGGCCTTGGCGATGTGCGCCTCGGTGACCAGGTCGCCCGCGAGCGTCGTCGGGAAGGTGGGGAACCGGGCCCGCACGTCGGCCCGCTCGGAGCCGGCCAGGGCGCCGGTCCACCGCGGCGGCGCGTTGTCGGAGCTCAGCCAGTGGCCGGTGCCCCGGTCGGCGTCCCAGGCGTACGCGAGGCTGGTGTGCCGCGGGTGCTCCGCGTCGAAGGTGTCCACCCGCAGGCCCGTCAGGACCAGCGCGACCCCGGCGGCCAGGGCCAGCCAGCCCGCCACCGGGGCGGTGCGACGCGGCAGCAGGCCGAGCAGGGGCAGCGAGACGGTGACGAGCAGCGCCATCAGGATCAGCGGGGCGACAGCCAGGGACAGGCCGAGGGTCGGGAAGACCAGCACGATCACCGGCAGCAGCAGCGGCAGCGCGACGAGCGCGGACAGGGACACGGCGAGGGTGCGGACGTACTCCCCTTCCCCGCCGGTACGGCGGCGTGCGGCGAGGAACAGCGCCGCGCAGCCCACCAGCGGCGGCCACACGAACAGGTAGGAAGCGCCGGGTGCGAGCACGGCGGTGACCAGGCCCAGTACGGTCAGCCAGCCCCACACGCCCAGCGCGGCCTCGGCGGCCCCGGTCCGGCGCCGCGTCAGCAGGTACCAGCCGACGGCCACGGCTGCGGTCAGGGTCAGGAAGGCGGCCCGGAACCAGCCGGGCCGGTAGCTGTCGCCCATGGACAGGTCGGCGTACCCGGGGCGGACCAGGCAGAGCAGCTCCCAGCCGCCGAAGGCGACGGCGGCGGCCCCGGCCAGGGCGAGCGGGAAGGTCAGCGCGGCCCGGACCACGCCGCGGCGGGCGAGGCCGCGCCGGCCGGAGTGCACGAGGACGCCCGCATATCCGGCGGCGGCCAGCAGAGCGAGCGGCAGCACCAGCGCGTTCGGGTAGCGCACCAGCAGGCCCAGGACGGTGAAGTAGGTGCTGTCGGTGCCCTCGTGGACCTCGGTGAGGTCCTTCCCGGCGAGGGCGCGGGCGGCGGCCAGGACGTTGTCGCCCTGGTGCTGGACACTGGCGGCGGACAGGTTCTCGAGGGAGTCGCCGGGGGTGTGGTAGCGGGCCGAGCCGTCCACGAAGGCGAAGTTGAGGCCGCCGAAGCCCTTCTTCTTGAACTCGCTGAAGTCGGTGTCGTTCGGCAGGAACGTGTACACCTCGTCGGCCAGCGAGGTGGCGATCGGCCGGTCCGCGCGGCTCAGGGCCGACAGGGCGCCGCTGTTGCGGGGGCCGGACTCGAACATGATGGAGGGGCCGGAGACCCCGCGCGCCTCCAGGTTGAGTATCACCGTGTTCGCCGGGTCGAGACCGCCGTCCGCGAGGAAGGCGTGCGCGCCGAGCAGTCCGGGCTCCTCGCCGTCCGTGAACAGCACGTCGACCGTGTTGCGCGCCGCCCTGCCGTCGGCCCGCAGGGCCCGTACGACCTCCAGGACCGCCGCCACGTTGGCCGCGTTGTCGGCGGCGCCGGGACCGGCCGGGACCGAGTCGTAGTGCGCCATCAGCACCAGGTGCCCAGCGTCCGGGCCGGCCGTGCCGGGGAACGAGGCGTGAATGTTGGTGACCTCGGCGACGAGCGCGGTGCCGTCCTGTTCGTCGCGGGCCACGGGCTGCGGCCGGGCCTCGACCTGCGCGCCGAGCGCGGTCAGCCGGGACGTGAGGTGGGCGCGGGCGGCGGCCGAGGCAGGGCTGCCGACCGGGCGCGGCTGCCGGCCGATGGCCTCGGCGTCCACCAGGGCCCGGCGTGCCGAGAACTCGCGCGCCGGCGCGGAGGCGGGCTCGGGGTCCGGCGGCTGGAGCGTCCACACGGAAGCGGCCGTCAGCAGGAGGAACAGCCCGAGGAGCAGCAGCCCGGCGGGCCGCGCCGACCGGGCCGGCCGCCCTCGCGTGAGCACGCGCGCGAAGAGGCGGGAGATCGGCGGGGAAGCAGGCCGGGAGGGTGGCGAATTCGGATCGGAATCAGGCATGACGGAGCACCAGTCTTTCCGGGTCTCGGTACGTTCGGCATTTCGGGCGGGACGTTCGGAACGCGTACTTCACCGGAATTATCAAGAGCAGTTCAGTGCCCTGTCGCGGCTACCTGACACGATCTCCGGGCGAGTTGACATAGTTCCGCGGGGCCGTCGGGGGCAGCTGACAAAGTCCGCGCCGGGCGGGTGGCGCCACCTGGGCGGCTGGCTAGTTTGGCGTCCGGATCGCTTTCCCGCCGAAAGCCAAAAGCCGGAAACCGGAACTGGAGCCAGCTAATGATCAACGCATCCGTGGAGTCCTACCAGGTCGTCGTCAACGACGAGGAGCAGTATTCGGTCTGGCCCGTCGGCCAGGAAATTCCCGAGGGCTGGCAGGCGCCGGGAAAGACCGGCCCGAAGGACGAATGCCTCGCGTGGATCGACGAGAACTGGACCGACATGCGGCCGCTCAGCCTCCGCCGCGCCATGGACGGCGCCGGGACGGCCTCCCAGGGCTGACCGCGACCGCCCACTTACGCAAAGGACACAAGGAGGGGGACGAGCTGTGACGGCCCACTGGCAACAACTGCTCGATGAGATGCTCACCCCGGGTGCACCCACCCGAGGGCTCGAGCTGATGGGGGAGGCCTGGAGCGGCAAGACCCGTCGCCTGGACGAACTCACCCGCCGTGCGACCGGCACCGGATGGCAGGTGGGCCGGAGCCGGCCGGACCGGCTCCAGCACTCGGCCCCCTTCGGGCTGTTCCTGGACGCGCTGGACGACCTGGTCACCGAGGCCGGACCGAGGCTGCGGGAGCGGCTCACCGAGGACGAACAGCAGCGGCTCGCCGTGCTCTTCCCCTCCATGAGCCACCTCGCGCCCGGTGACCGGCCGGACCGTGACCTGTACCGCGAATGCCGTGCGGTGCGCAGCCTGGTGGGCCACCTGGCCGACGACTGCGGCCTGTTGATCGTCCTGGACGATCTGCACCGCGCCGACGCCGACTCGCTGGACCTGCTCGGCTATCTGCTGGAGCGTCCGCTCACGGCGCCCGTGATGATCGCGGTGGCCCACCGTCCGCGCCAGCTCGGGTACCGCACCCGTGCCGTGCTCGCCGAGGCCGCCGCCCGCGGTCTGACCCGCCGGGTCGAGCTCGGTGGCTGCGAGGACGCCGAGCTGGCCGCGCTCGTGCCGGACGGCCTCGACGACGGCGCCCGGCGCTCCCTGCTGCGGCGCAGCGGCGGAAACCCGGGGCTGCTGCTGGCCCTCGCCGAGATGGAGCCCGCGAGCCCCTCCGGCCTGCCGTCCGTGCCCGCCCAGCCGTCCGCCCGGGCCGCCGCCGCGGCCCTCGACGACTTCCAGCTGCTCGGCCCCGCGGGCCGGGCGATGGTCGGGGCGGCCGCCGTGCTCGGCGACACCTTCGGCCTGCGCATAGCCGTCGAGGTCTCCCAGCTCGACGAGGCCGAGGCCCGCACCGGCCTGGACGAGGCCCTCGCCGAGGACCTGGTCCGCCCGGTCGGCGACGGCCCCGACTTCCGCTTCCGCGACCCCGTCGTACGGGCCGTGGCGTACCACTCGGCGGGCCGCGGCTGGCGCTCCGGCGCCCACGCCCGGGCCGCCGCCGCCCTGCGCATCCACCAGGGCCCGGCCGAACTCCGTGCGCAGCAGCTGCTGCACACGGTCGAGGTCGCGGACGACGACGACGTCCAGGCACTCGTGGACGCCGCCGAGGACACCGTTTTCCACGACCCGGGCGCCGCCCTGCGCTGGGCCCGGCACGCCCTGCGGCCGGTGGTCACAGCCGACCCGCTCCTCAGGGCGCGCGCCCAGAGCGTGCAGGGCCGGGCGCTGCTGCACGAGGCCGAGTTCGAGGAGTCCGCCGCCGCCTTCCAGCGGCTGCTGGCCCCCGGGGCCGGGCTGCCCGTGGCACTGCGGGCCGAGGTGGTCTCCTCGTACGCCCAGGTGCAGCGGATGCTGGGCCGCCACGAGGCCGCCCGCGAGCTGCTGCGCGAAGAGATCGCGCGGAGCGATGCGGCCGGAGCGGATGCCGGCGCCGCGGCAGGTGCGGTTGCGGGGGCCGCGCTCTGCGGCAGTGCCTGCGCCGCCCACTGCGACCGGGCCGCCGCCGCGGATCCCGGGTCCGTCTCCCGCTGCGGCCGGCTCCGGCTGGCCATGACCGCCCTGGTCCTGGAGGCCGGCGGGCAGTGGGGCAGCGCCGACCGGGCCGCGCTCACCGTGCTGGCCGACGCGGCGGGACACCCCGCGCACCCCACGGCCCTGGTCGCGCTCGCCGCCACCGAGGCCCAGTTCGGCCGCAGTTCGGACGCGGCCGAGCACACCGTACGGGCCGCCGAACTGATCGACTCGCTCGCCGACGAGGACCTCGCGGCCCATCTGGAAGCCGTGCAGTGGCTGGTCGGGGCCGAGCTCTTCCTCGGCCGGACCCGGGAGGCCGAGGCCCACGCCGAACGGGCCACCGCCCTCGCCCGCCGCTTCGGCCAGCGCCACCTGCTGGCCGGGCTGCTCGCCGGACTCGGCCACACCCGGCTCCGCCTGGGCCTGCTGCCCGAGGCGCTGGCCTGTGCCGACGAGGCCGAGGAGGCCTCCCTGGCCAGCGGCAGCAGCCGGCCGCCGGCGCACGTCACTGTGCTGCGGGAGGAGCTGGACCTGCTGCACGGCATCGTCCGCCCGGCCACGCCCGTACCGGAGGCGCCGCAGCCGATGCTGCCCGAACTCAGCGGCCGGGAGCGGGAGATATCCGTCCTGGTCAGCCGGGGGCACACCAACCAGCGGATCGCCCACTTCCTGGAACTGAGCCCGAAGACCGTGGAGACGTACCTCGCCCGGATCTTCAAGAAGCTCGGGGTCTGCTCGCGGGCCGAGGTCGCCGCGATGGTCGGGCGCGCCGCCCCGCAGCCGCAGCCGCAGCCGCAGCCGCACCCGCAGCCGCACCCGCAGCCGCACGAGACCGTGCCGAGCGGACGGCCGGTGCGATGACCTCCGCGCCGCACGCCCCGTCCGCGTCCTCCCCGACCGCCGGGCCCTCCGGCGGGCCGGCGCCGAAACCGGCCCTCGGCCGCCCCTTCTGGCGGCTGTGGACCAGTACTTTCGCCGCCTCCTGGGGCGACGGGCTGCGGCTCGCCGCGCTGCCGTTGACCGCCGCGCTGTTCACCCGCGACCCGATGCTGCTCTCCCTGGTGACCTTCGCCGGACAGCTGCCCTGGGTGCTCGCGGGGACCTTCGCCGGAGCCTTCGTCGACCGGCACGACCAGCAGCGCGTCATGTTCTGGTCGGACGCCGTCCGGGCCGTGATCGCCTCCCTGTTCACGCTCGCCCTGTTCACCGGCCACGGAAGCATCGCCCTGCTGCTGGCCTTCGCCCTGGTCATGGGCGTGGTGGAGACGCTGCGGGACAGCGCCACCCTCGCCATCGTCCCCCGCCTGGTGCCGGCCCCCGTCCTGGACAAGGCCAACAGCCTGCTCCAGGGCGTGGCGATGCTGTGCGTGGAACTGGCCGGTCCGCCGCTCGCCGCCCTGCTGCTGACCTCGGGGATTGCCTTCCCGTACGCCATCGACGCCGTCACCTTCGTGGTCTCCGCCCTGTTCCTCGCCACCCTGGCGGGAGCCGCTCCGGCCCTGCCGCCGCGCACCGGGCAGCCGACCACCCTCCTCGCGGACGCCGCTGAAGGCATCCGCTGGCTGTGGCGGCACCGGCTGCTGCGCTCGGTGTGCGCCCTGGTCGGCGCCTTCAACTTCGGCCTCAGTGCCGTGGTCTCGGTCGGGGTGCTCTACGCCTACGAGGTACTCGGAGTCGGCAGTGTCGGCTACGGCCTGCTGATGGCCGTGATCGCCGTCGGCGGGGTGGCCGGCGTCGCGCTCTCCCCGCTGCTCACCCGCCTGCTGGGCCGCGAGCGGACCGTCCTGCTGTTCTGCGGGCTGACGCCCGTCGCCTTCGTCGTCGCGGGCTCCGTCTCCCGGCCGCTGGCGGCCGCCGCAGTGCTCAGCACCGTCGGCATGGCCCTGGCCGTGCTCACCATCACCACCACCTCCATGCGCCAGACCCTGGTCCCGGCCGGGCTGCTCGGCCGGGTCGGCAGCTCCTACCGGCTCGTCGCGGTGGGCATGTCCCCCCTCGGCGCCCTCGCCGGCGGGGCCATGGCCTCGTACGCCGGACTGCGCGCTCCCTTCTACCTGGCCGCCGGGGTGGTCGCCGCCGCCTGGGCGCTCAGTCTCCCCGTGATGCTCCGTTCCACGAAAGGAACCCCGTGACCACCTCCGAGGCCGTGGCCTCCGGCCCTGCCGTGATCGCCATGTGGAGTCCGCCGCGCTGCCGCTCGACCGCGTTCGAGCGGATGATGATCGAGCGCGGTGACCTGACCGTCCTCCACGAGCCCTTCAACATCCTTGCCAGCAAGGGGAGTTTCGAGATCGAGGGGCGCGTCCACCGGAGCGAGACGGAGCTGCTCGACGCGATCGTGGAGCTGGCCGCCACCGGTGGCCGCCCCGTCTACTTCAAGGACACCACCGACTTCCGCTACCCCGGACTGCTCGCCGACCCCCGGCTGACCACCGTCCTGCGGCACACCTTCATCATCCGCGAGCCCGCCGAGGCCATCGCCTCCCACTTCGCCCGCAACCCCGAACTGACCGCCGACGAGGTGGGCTTCGGCCACTGCGCCGAGATCTTCGACCTGGTCCGCGCGGCCACCGGCGCCGTACCGCCCGTGGTCGAGGCGGCCGACCTGGTCGCCGACCCGGCGGGCATCGCCGCCACGTACAGCTCGCTGACCGGACTGCCCGACCTGCCCGGCGCACTCAGCTGGCAGGCCGGCGAGCGCAGCGAATGGCAGGTCTTCGAGGACTGGCACCGCGACGCCGCCGCCAGCACCGGCATCCACGACCGGACCGGCGAGTACGCCGACACCGTCGGGAACAACACCCACCTGGCCGCGCTCCACCAGGCCCAGCTCCCCTTCTACGAGCACCTGCGCGCGCACCGGATCACCGCCCGGCAGCAAGGGGCGGCCGCATGACCAGCCGTTTCGAGCAGCTCGTCGTCGACTGCGCCAACCCGCGCAAGGTCGCCGAGTTCTGGTGCGCCGTCCTCGGTTACACCGTCCACGAGGACCGGGACGGGAACCTCGTGGAGATCGGCCCGGCCGAGATCGCCCCGCTGGAGGAGCTGCGACGGGCCGCCGTGCCCGCCCAGCTGGTCTTCCAGCGCGCCCACAGCACGAAGACCCGTAAGAACCGGCTCCACCTGGACATCTGCCCCATCGACTCGGACCAGGCGTCCGAGGTGGAGCGGATCGTCGCGCTGGGCGCCCGCCGCATCGACATCGGCACGCCCAAGGAATCGAGCTGGACCGTGCTCGCCGACCCGGAGGGCAACGAGTTCTGCGTGCTGCGCAGCCTCGCCCCCGGCCACTTCGAGGAGTAGCGGACCCGGATGAGCATCAGTTCCCCGCTGCTGAGCGGCCCGGCCACCGCGCCGGGCCGCCCCGCCCCCGCCCCCGCCCTCACCACCTCTGCCCCCGTCGCGGCCGCTGCCGCTGTCGCCGGCTCGCGCTGGCTGCGCATCCGGCGGTCCCCCGGCCCCGCCCGCCGCCGGCTGCTCTGCCTGCCGCCGGCCGGCGGCACCGCCCAGGCGTACGGGCACTGGGCCGAGCAGCTGCCCGACGGCACCGAGGTGGTCGCCGTCGAGCTGCCCGGCCACGGCTCCCGGATGGGCGAGCCCGCCCTGCACCGGATGGCCGATGTGATCGACGGCATCGAGACCGCCCTGGCGGCGCTCCCCGAGCTGCCGCTGGTGATCTTCGGGCACAGCATGGGAGCGGTCGTCGGCTGGGAACTGGCCCGCTCGCTGCGCCACCGGTACGGGCGGCGGGGGAACGACGGCGGCGACAGCGGCGACGGCGGCGTCGCCATCGGCGCGGGGAGCGGCGGACAGCCGGTGCGGGGCATCATCGTCGCCGCCTCGGCCCACCCCGCCGCGGACCGGCCCGACCGCTGGGCCGCCGGGGCCGACACCCCGGACGAGGAGCTGCTCGCCCTGCTCGACCACTCCCGCAGCCTGCCGCCCGCACTGCGCGAACACCCGGAGTTCCTGCGGCTGTACCTGCCGGTGCTCCGCGCCGACCTGGAGGTGCTCGCGCGCCACCGGGCCCGCCGGGAGCGCCCGATGCCCTGCGCCCTGCGCGTCTACACGGGCGGCGACGACCCCTTGGTCGGCCCGGACGAAGCCTGGCCGTGGGGGCCCGGAGAAGTCGACGGCGACCGTCTCCTGCGGGTCTTCCCCGGCGGTCACTTCTTCCTCCACGAGAACCCCGGACCCGTACTCGCCGCGCTCGCACGCGACCTCGAACTGATCACACCCGGCGCCTGAGCCCAGGAGCAGCAGATGACCACCGAAGCAGCACTCACCCATGCCCTGGCCGGGCTCACCCCCGAGCAGCGGGCCAGGCTCACGCTCGAACTGGCCCGCCGCAAGGCCCTGAAGAATCCGGCCGTCTCCCGCCGCCCGCGGACCGAGGGCGCCGAGCACACCTTCCCCTCCTCGCCGGGCCAGGAGCGGCTCTGGTACCTCCACGCCCTCGAGCCCGACTCCACCGCGTACGTCCTGCCCATCGTGCTCCGCCTGACCGGGGCCGTGGACGTACCCGCCCTCCAGGGCGCGCTCGACGCGCTCGTCGCCCGGCACGAGGTACTGCGCACCGTCTTCGGCGAAGGCGCCGACGGCACCGTCCAGCAGATCGTCCGGCCTGCCGGCCGGGTGTCGCTGCCGGTCGTCGAGCTGCCCGCCGGTACCGGCGAGGAAGGACTCTTCGGGCGGGTGCGGACCGAGGTGTCCCTGCCCTTCGACCTCGCCCGCGGACCGCTGGTGCGGGCCTCGCTGCTGCGCCGCACGGAGAACGACTGGGCGCTGGTGCTCTGCGTCCACCACATCGTGGTCGACGGCTGGTCGCTGGGCGTCCTCGTCGACGAGCTCGCCGAGATGTATGCCGCCTGCGCGCAGGCGCGTGCTCCCCGGCTCCCCGAACTGCCGGTGCAGTACGCGGACTTCGCGGTGTGGCAGCGCGAGTGGCTGTCGGGGGAGCGGCTGGAGGAGCAGCTCGCGTACTGGCGCGGGCAGCTGGCCGGCGCCGCCGTGCTCGACGTGCCCGGCGACCGGCCCCGGCCGGCCGAGCAGTCCTTCGCCGGTGATTCGGTGCCGGTGACCCTGTCCCCGGAGCTCGTCACCCGCCTCACCCGGCTGGTCGAAGGCGAGTCGGCGACCCTGTTCACGGGTCTGCTCGGGGCGTTCGCCGCCGTGCTGGGCCGCTGGGCCGGGCAGAGCGACGTGGTCGTGGGCACGGCCGTCGCGGGCCGTACGCGTACGGAACTGGAGCCGCTGGTCGGGTTCTTCGTGAACACCCTGGCCCTGCGGGTGGACACCGGTGGCGGTGCTTCCTTCCGCGAGCTGGTCCGCCGCTCCCGGCAGAGCTCCCTGGACGGCTTCGCGCACCAGGACGTGCCCTTCGAGCGGATCGTCCAGGAGCTGGGCGTCGACCGCAGCAGCGGCCGCCCGCCGGTGGTCCAGGTGATGCTCGCGCTGCGCAACGTCCCGATGCGGCCGCCGACGCTCGGCGGACTCGGCGTGGAGGTCGTCGAACTGGCCCGCGAAGTCGCCCAGCTGGACCTCAGCGTGGAGCTGGTTCCGGAGGCCGACGGCGGACTGACGGGTGCTCTGGAGTTTTCCTCGGAGTTGTACGACCGGGCGACGGCGGTGCGTCTGGTCGAGGGTGTGGTGGCGTTGCTGGAGTCGGCTGTGGTGGCTCCGGATGTGCCGGTGGAGAGTCTGGATGTGGTGGGTTCGGGTCAGCGTGAGGTGCTGGCCGGTTTCAGTGGTGTGGGTGTGGAGCCGTATGCGCCCGCGTTGCTGCATGAGTTGATCGAGGGCCGGGTGGATGTGTCGCCCGGTGAGGTTGCGGTGTCGGGTGATGGTGTCGGTGGGGCGGGTGCCTGGTCGTACACGTATGCGGAGCTGGATGAGCGGGCGAATCGTCTGGCGTGGTGGCTGCGTGGGCGTGGGGTGGGTGCCGAGTCTTTGGTGGGTGTGTGCCTGGAGCGTGGGCCGGATCTGGTGCCGGCGCTGTTGGGTGTGCTGAAGGCGGGGGCGGCGTATCTGCCGCTGGATCCGTCGTATCCGGCGGAGCGGGTGCGTTATCTGGTGGAGGACGGTCGTCCGGTCGTGGTGCTGACCTCGGCGGGTGCGGATGCCGTGCTGGCCGGGGCGGAGGATGTGGAGGTGGTGCGGGTCGAGGACCTCACCGAGGACCTCGCCGCGCTTCCCGCGACCCGTCCCGCGGTCCCCCTCCACCCGCAGAACCCCCTGTGCGCCCTGTACACCTCGGGCTCCACCGGCCGCCCCAAGGGCGCCCTGCTGCACCACCACGCCGTCACCAACCGGCTGCGCGGCATGGTCGACCAGTACGGCTTCCACCCCGGCGACCGCGTCGTGCACAAGTCGCCGCTCGGCTTCGACCCGCACCTGTGGGAGTGCTTCGTCCCGCTGCTGACCGGCGGGCGGATCGTGATGGCGGCCCCCGGCGGCCACCGCGACCCCGGCTACCTGCTCGACCTGTGCGAGCGGTCCCGGATCACCTGCTGCGACGTGGTGCCGTCCATGCTCCGCGCCCTCCTCGACCACGGCGGGCTCTCCGCCCGCGCGGCGGACCTGCGGCTGATGCTGTGCGGCGGTGAGGAGCTCTCGCCCGACCTGGCCGCCGAGTTCCTGCGCCAGCTCCCCGGCGCCCGCCTGAACAACATGTACGGGCCCACCGAGACCACCATCGACGCCACCACCCACCAGGTCACCGCCCCCGTACCGCCCGGCCGGACCTCCATCGGCCGCCCGGTCCCCGGCTCCCGCGTGTACGTCCTCGACGCCGCTCTGCGGGTCCAGCCGGTGGGTGTGCCGGGTGAGCTGTGCATCGGCGGTGTCCCGCTGGCGCGTGGTTATCACCGGCGTCCGGGGCTGACGGCCGACCGGTTCGTGCCCGACCCGTTCTCCGCGGGCGGCCGGCTCTACCGCACCGGCGACCTGGTCCGCTGGCGGGCCGACGGCACCGTCGAGTACCTCGGCCGCCTCGACCACCAGATCAAGATCCGCGGCCAGCGCATCGAGCCCGCCGAGATCGAGACCGCCCTCGTCGAACACCCGACCGTGGACCAGGCCCTGGTCACCGCCGTACCCGACGCCGACGGCACCCCCCAGCTCGTCGCCTACCTCACCGAACGCCCCGGCGCCGCACACCTGGACGCCGAGCCGCTGGCCGCCGGACCGCTGCGCGCCTTCCTCGCCGAGCGGCTGCCCGCCGCCATGGTCCCCGGCGTACTGGTCCGCCTGGAGGCCTTCCCGCTGCTCGCCAACGGGAAGGTCGACCTCAAGAGGCTGCCGTCCGCACCCGGCGAACGGCTCGTCGTGGAGCGTACGTACGAGGCGCCCGCCGATGCCCTCGAAGAGGTCCTCGCCGGGATCTGGCACGACGTCCTCAAGGTCGACCGGGTCGGCGCCCAGGACGACTTCTACGACCTCGGCGGGCACTCGCTGCTCGCCACCCAGGTGGTCTCCCGGATCAACACGATGCTGCGCGTCGAGGTCTCGCTGCGCTCCTTCGTGGGGATCTCCACCGTCCGCCAGCTCGCCGCCGTCGTCCGCGACACGGCCCGCGCGGCCGGCGGACACGACGCCGATCAGATCGCCGAGCTCGTGCTCCAGATCAGCCGGCTGCAGGCGGACGAGATCGCCGCACAGCTCCAGGCCTGACCGGCCGCACCGGAGCCCCCCAGTCCATCGCGCACGCGCGCCTATTGACCTCGTACGTGACCACGGAGGTACGACCCCATGGCCCTCGACTCCTTCTCCGCCGAGCAGCAGAAGCTCCTCGACCAGCTGCTCGACCGTCAGGGCGTGGCCCGCACGGCGACGGCCGTCGAACGGCGGCCCGACCCCTCGGCACCCGCCCCGCTGTCCTTCGCCCAGGAGCGGCTGCACTTCTTCGACCGCATGCAGCAGGGCTCCCCCCTCTACTCCATGGTCGGCCTGGTCCGGCTGCGCGGAGCCGTGGACGTGGCCGCCCTGGAGAGCTCGCTCGGTGAGGTCGTCGCCCGCCACGAGGTGCTGCGCACCGTCTTCCAGGAGGACGCGGACGGCTCCGTCCACCAGGTCGTGCGACCCGCCGCCACGGTCACGGTCACCCTGCCGGTGACCGAGGCGGCCGGACGCGGCGAGGAAGCGGTGCGCGAGCGGGTGCGCGCCGAGACCGCCCGCGGCTTCGACCTGTCCACCGGACCGCTGCTGCGCGGCTCGCTGATCGCCGTCGACCCTTCCGAGCACGTCCTGGTCCTGTGCATGCACCACATCGTGGTCGACGGCTGGTCGCTGGGCGTCCTCGTCGAGGAACTCGGCGCGATCTACGCCGCCACCGTGTCGGGCCGCAGCGCGGACCTTCCCGAACTGCCGGTGCAGTACGCAGACTTCGCGGTGTGGCAGCGCGAGTGGCTGTCGGGCGAGCGGCTGGAGAAGCAGCTCGCGTACTGGAGCGGGCAGCTGGACGGGGCCACCGCCCCGGAGGTCCCCGGTGACCGGCCGCGGCCCGCCGTGGACTCCTTCGCGGGCGACTCCGTACGGATCGAGGTCCCGGCGCCGGTCGTGGCCGGCCTGACCCGGCTGGTCGAGGAGGAGTCGGCGACCCTGTTCATGGGCCTGCTCGGCGCCTTCTCCTCGGTGCTGGGCCGCTGGTCGGGGCAGAGCGACGTGGTCGTGGGCACGGCCGTCGCGGGCCGTACGCGTACGGAACTGGAGCCGCTGGTCGGGTTCTTCGTGAACACGCTGGCCCTGCGGGTGGACGTCGGTGGCGGTGCCTCCTTCCGCGAGGTGCTGCGCCGCTCCCGGCAGAGCGCCCAGGACGGCTTCGCGCACCAGGACGTGCCCTTCGAGCGGATCGTCCAGGAACTCAGCCCCGACCGGCACAGCTCGGGCCGGATCCCCTTCGTCAACCACATGCTCGTCCTGCACAACACCCCCTACCCCGAGGTGCGGCTGCCCGGCGTCACCTTCGAGGTGGTTCCGCTGCACACCGGCACCGCCAAGTTCGACCTGGAGCTGGAGCTCACGGTGACCGCCGAGGGCACTCTGTCCGGCGCTCTGGAGTTTTCGTCGGAGTTGTACGACCGGGCGACGGCGGTGCGTCTGGTCGAGGGTGTGGTGGCGTTGCTGGAGTCGGCTGTGGTGGCTCCGGATGTGCCGGTGGAGAGTCTGGATGTGGTGGGTTCGGGTCAGCGTGAGGTGCTGGCCGGTTTCAGTGGTGTGGGTGTGGAGCCGTATGCGCCCGCGTTGCTGCATGAGTTGATCGAGGGCCGGGTGGATGTGTCGCCCGGTGAGGTTGCGGTGTCGGGTGATGGTGTCGGTGGGGCGGGTGCCTGGTCGTACACGTATGCGGAGCTGGATGAGCGGGCGAATCGTCTGGCGTGGTGGCTGCGTGGGCGTGGGGTGGGTGCCGAGTCTTTGGTGGGTGTGTGCCTGGAGCGTGGGCCGGATCTGGTGCCGGCGCTGTTGGGTGTGCTGAAGGCGGGGGCGGCGTATCTGCCGCTGGATCCGTCGTATCCGGCGGAGCGGGTGCGTTATCTGGTGGAGGACGGTCGTCCGGTCGTGGTGCTGACCTCGGCGGGTGCGGATGCCGTGCTGGCCGGGGCGGAGGATGTGGAGGTGGTGCGGGTCGAGGACCTCACCGAGGACCTCGCCGGGCTTCCCGCGACCCGTCCCGCGGTCCCCCTCCACCCGCAGAACCCGGCCTACGTGCTCTACACCTCGGGCTCCACCGGCCGCCCCAAGGGCGCCGCCAACTCCCACCACGCCATCACCAACCGGCTGCTGTGGATGCAGGACCGCTACCGCCTCGACCACACCGACCGGGTCCTGCACAAGACCCCCATCGGGTTCGACGTGTCCGTCTGGGAGCTCACCTGGGCCCTGCTGACCGGCGCCCGCATCGTCATGGCCGACCCGGGCGGCCAGCGCGACCCCGGCTACCTGGCCCGGGCCGCCGCCGCGGCCTCCGTCACCACCACCCACTTCGTCCCGTCCATGCTCAAGGTGTTCCTGGACACCGCCGAGGCGGCCGAGGACGCGGCGGGCGTGCGACTGCCCGAGCTGCGCCGCGTCGTGTGCAGCGGCGAGGAGCTCACCGCCGAGGTCTGCGCCACCTTCCACCGGCTGTTCCCGCACGCCGAACTGCACAACCTGTACGGGCCCACCGAGGCCTCCATCGACGTCACCGCCCACCACGTGACCAGCCCCGTACCGGCCCGCCGGGTGCCGATCGGCGCCCCGATCACCGGCGCGCGGATCCACGTCCTGGACGCGGCCATGCGGGTCCAGCCGGTGGGTGTGCCGGGTGAGCTGTGCATCGGCGGTGTCCCGCTGGCGCGTGGTTATCACCGGCGTCCGGGGCTGACGGCCGACCGGTTCGTGCCCGACCCGTTCTCCGCGGGCGGCCGGCTCTACCGCACCGGCGACCTGGTCCGCTGGCGGGCCGACGGCACCGTCGAGTACCTCGGCCGCCTCGACCACCAGATCAAGATCCGCGGCCAGCGCATCGAGCCCGTCGAGATCGAGACCGCCCTCGTCGAACACCCGACGGTGGACCAGGCCCTGGTCACCGCCGTACCCGACGCCGACGGCACCCCCCAGCTCGTCGCCTACCTCACCAAGGCGGCAGGCGCCGCCCGCAGCGTCGGCGGGGACGAGGCCCAGGTGGACCGGTGGAGCGAGGTCTTCGACCAGATCTACCAGGCCGGGGAACAGCAGACCGCCGATCCCACCTTCGACATCTCCGGCTGGATCAGCTCCTACACCGGCGAGCCGCTCGGCGCCGACGAGATGCGCTCCTGGGTCGACTCCATCGTCGGCCGGGTCCTGGCCCTGCCCCACCGGCGGGTCCTGGAGATCGGCTGCGGCACGGGTCTGCTGATGTTCCCGATCGCCGCGCACGCCGAGTACTACTGCGGCATCGACGTCTCCGAGGTGGCCATCCGCGACCTGGAGGCCAAGCTGCCGCTGCTGCCCGAGGGGGCGGGCCGGGTCGAGCTGCTCCAGCGCTCCGCCGAGGACTTCGACGGGGTCGCCGACGACAGCTTCGACATCGTGCTGATCAACTCCGTGGCCCAGTACTTCCCGAACGCCGACTACCTGGCCGAGGTCCTCACCAAGGCCCTGCGCGTGGTCCGCCCCGGCGGCGCCGTGATCGTCGGCGACGTACGCAACCAGGCCCTGCTGGAAACCTTCCACGCCTCCCTCGAGCGCGCCGATGCCGAAGGTCCCTCCGAGGGCCCGGAGTTCGACCGGGCCGTGGCGGACCGCGTCGCCCGCGACGCCGAACTCGTCATCGACCCCGGCTTCTTCACCGCACTGGCCGGCGACCGGCCCGAGATCGCGGGCGTCTCCCTGCTCTCGAAGCGCGGCGGCCACCGCAACGAGCTGGTCAAGTACCGCTACGACGCCGTCCTGCACCTCGCCGGGGCCGAGCCGGCCACCGACGAGGGCAAGCCGCTGGAGGAGTGGCCGGTCGCACCGGTCGCCGAACTGGTCGAACGACTGCGCGCCGAGCAGCCCGACAGCGCTCTGATCTCCGCGGTCACCGACGCCCGGCTCGCGGCCGACCTGCCCGCCGACGGCGGCCCGGACGCCACCCTCGACCCGCACGAACTGGGCGAGCGGGTGGGCGAACTGGGCTACCAGGTGGTCCCCGCCCTGCACCCCGAGCGGCCCGGCCGTCTCGACGTACTGATCACCCGGTCGGCCGCCCGCGCCCTGCGCCCCGTGCGCGAACTCGCGATGACCGCGCCCGACCGGGGCTGGGGCGTCTACTCCAACGACCCGCTCGAGGCGGTCTGGCGCAGTGCCCTGGTCCCCGAGCTCCGTGCCCACCTGCACGCCATGCTCCCCGAATCCATGATCCCGCGGCACTTCCTCGTCCTGGACGCGTGGCCGCTGAGCGCCAACGGCAAGCTGGACCGCAAGGCCCTGCCCGCCCCCAGCACCGGACGCGAGGCCGCCACCACGGTCTACGTCGCGCCGCGCACCCCGACCGAGCGGGCCATCGCCACGGTCTGGTCGGACGTGCTCGGCGTGGCCCGGGTCGGCGCCCTGGACAACTTCTTCGACCTGGGCGGCCACTCGCTGCTCGCCACCCGCGTCGCCGCCCGCATCGGCGACGCCTGCTCCACCGAGGTCCGCCTCGGCGCCTTCTTCCAGCACCCCACCGTGGCCGGGCTGGCCGTCCACATTGAGGAGGAGGCGGCCAAGCAGGTCAGCCGCACCCCGCTCCGCCGGGCCGACCGGAGCCGCCACCGCGCCCCCCGGCCCGCCGCGACCGCATCCGCGTCCGCATCCGCGTCCGCCACCCCCGCGACCGCGTCCGTTCCCGCAGGGACCCGGGCCTGAGAACCAGGCCGAGCCCGTCAGGAGATTGACCATGACACTGACTCAGGAGAGTCCGCCCGCCGAGCCGGCGGCCCCGCCCTGCCCCAGCTGCACCTGCGGTGCGACCGTATGGCTGACCGGCCTGCCCAGCTCCGGCAAGAGCACCATCGCCGGGCTCCTCGCCGAGCGGCTGCGCGCCGCCGGCCGCCGGGTGGAGATACTCGACGGGGACGAGATCCGCCGGTTCCTCTCGGCCGGCCTCGGCTACTCGCGGGAGGACCGCAACACCAACGTCCAGCGCATCGGCCTGGTCGCCGACGTGCTCTCGGCCAACGGGGTCGTCACGCTGGTCCCGGTGATCGCCCCGTACGAGGACAGCCGCGAGGCCGTCCGCAAGCGGCACGCCGACCGCGGCACCGCCTACCTGGAGATCCACGTGGCCACCCCGGTCGAGGTGTGCTCGGAGCGCGACGTGAAGGGCCTGTACGCCAAGCAGGCCGCCGGCGAGATCTCCGGACTGACCGGGGTCGACGACCCGTACGAGCAGCCGGCCCGGCCGGACCTGCGGCTGGAAACCCACCAACAGAGCAGCCAGGAATCCGCGGACGCGGTATGGGCGCTGCTGTCCGAAAGGGGACTGCTGTGACCACCGCCGTCCGGCTCGCGCCGCTGACGCACCTGGACGTCCTCGAGTCCGAGGCCGTGCACATCTTCCGTGAGGTGGCGGGGGAGTTCGAGAAGCCGGTGATCCTCTTCTCCGGCGGCAAGGACTCCATCGTCATGCTGCACCTCGCCCGCAAGGCGTTCGCCCCGGCGCCGGTGCCCTTCGTCCTCCTCCACGTGGACACCGGCCACAACTTCCCCGAGGTGCTGGACTACCGCGACCGCGCGGTGGCCCGGTGCGGACTGCGGCTGCACGTGGCCTCCGTCCAGGAGTACATCGACAACGGCCGGCTGCACGAGCGCCCGGACGGCACCCGCAACCCGCTCCAGACCGTCCCGCTGACGGAGGCGATCCAGAGCCTGAGGTTCGACGCGGTCTTCGGCGGCGGGCGGCGCGACGAGGAGAAGGCCCGCGCCAAGGAGCGCGTCTTCTCCCTGCGCGACGAGTTCTCCCAGTGGGACCCCCGCCGTCAGCGCCCCGAGCTGTGGCAGCTCTACAACGGCCGCCACGCCCCCGGCGAGCACGTGCGGGTCTTCCCGCTCTCCAACTGGACCGAGCTGGACGTCTGGCAGTACATCGCCCGCGAGGAGATCGAGCTGCCGGAGATCTACTTCGCCCACGAGCGCGAGGTGTTCCTGCGCAACGGGATGTGGCTGACGGCCGGCGAGTGGGGCGGTCCGAAGGAGGGCGAGACGCCCGAGAAGCGGCTCATCCGCTACCGCACCGTCGGCGACATGTCCTGCACCGGCGCGGTGGACTCCGACGCCACCACGCTCGACGCCGTGATCGCCGAGATCGCCGCCTCCCGGCTCACCGAGCGGGGCGCGACCCGCGCCGACGACAAGATGTCCGAGGCCGCGATGGAAGACCGCAAGCGCGAAGGGTACTTCTAATGACAATCCTGGACTCCCCGGCACCGGTACTCGAGGACGCCGCCGTCGCCATCGACACCCTGCGCCTGGCCACCGCCGGTTCCGTCGACGACGGCAAGTCCACCCTGGTGGGCCGGCTGCTGCACGACTCCAAGTCGATCCTGACCGACCAGCTGGAGGCCGTGGAGGCCGTCTCCGCCCAGCGCGGCCAGGACACACCCGACCTGGCGCTGCTCACCGACGGCCTGCGGGCCGAGCGGGAGCAGGGCATCACCATCGACGTGGCCTACCGCTACTTCGCCACCGCCCGGCGCCGGTTCATCCTCGCCGACACCCCCGGGCACGTGCAGTACACCCGCAACATGGTCACCGGAGCCTCCACGGCCGAGCTCGCGATCATCCTGGTCGACGCCCGCAACGGGGTGGTGGAGCAGACCCGCCGGCACGCGGCCGTCGCGGCCCTCCTGCGCGTCCCGCAGGTGGTCCTGGCCGTCAACAAGATGGACCTGGTGGGTTACGACGAGGCCGCCTACGCCGCCATCGCCGACGAGTTCGCCACGTACGCGGCCTCCCTCGGCATCCCGGCGGTCACCCCCGTCCCGATCTCCGCCCTGAACGGCGACAACGTGGTGGACCCGTCCGCCAACATGGACTGGTACGTGGGCCCGACGGTGCTGGAACACCTGGAGACCGTCCCGGTCGGCCGGGACGCCGCCGAGGCGCCCGCCCGCTTCCCGGTGCAGTACGTGATCCGTCCGCAGACCGCCGAGCACCCCGACTACCGCGGCTACGCCGGCCAGTTGGCGGCGGGCACGCTCAGCGTGGGCGAGCAGGTCACCATCCTGCCGTCCGGGCTGACCAGCACCATCCGCGGCATCGACGTCCTGGGGGAGCGCGCCGACGCCGCACGCGCCCCGCAGTCGGTGACGCTGTTGCTGGAGGACGACGTCGACATCTCCCGGGGCGACCTGATCGCCCCCTCCGCGAGCGCCCCGGACACCACCCGGGACGTGGAGGCCACCGTCTGCCACGTGGCGGACCGGCCCCTGACCGTCGGCGCCCGCGTCCTGCTCAAGCACACCACCCGCACGGTGCAGGCCGTCGTACGGGACATCGAGTCCCGGCTGGACCTGCAGGACCTGACCCGGCAGCCGAACCCGGGCCGGCTCGTGGCCAACGACATCGGCCGGGTCCTGCTGCGCACGGCCGAGCCCCTGGCCCTGGACCCGTACGGCGCCTCGCGCCTGACGGGCTCGTTCCTGCTGATCGAGCCCTCGGACGGCACCACCCTCGCCGCCGGCATGGCGGGCCCGGGCCTCGGCACCGAGGGCTGACCCGCACCCGCACGAACGGCCCGCCGCACCCCCGGCGGGCCGTCGTCGCGCCCGGGCGCGTCCGTTGCCCCCGTACGCCCGCGTCCCCGTACGCACGAAAGCCCTCCCCGGGGGGAGGGCTTGAGGTGGGACGTGAAGAGTGCCCCCGGCAGGACTCGAACCTGCGGCCAAGTGCTTAGAAGGCACCTGCTCTATCCACTGAGCTACGGGGGCCGGAAGGTGGCCTTGGTGGGCCTGGAGCCCCCGGTGGGGGTGGGGCTGAGGTCCGTGCCGGGTCAAGGATAGGGCTCCGGTTGCCTTGTCCCGGTTGCTTCACTCGCGGGCCACGATGTGGAGGTTCGGTGAAGCGGTCCCGATAATCGCAGGCAGGTGCGATTCTCGCATCGCTTTTGCGCCGCGTCGCCCCTGGTGTTGTGCACTCGTTATGCCTGCGCCCCACTCGTCCGTCGTGCCCAGAATGTCCCACTGGAGTCGCGGTCGGCGCGCAGAGGACGTATAAGCTTCAAAAATGGTCCCAAATTGGGCATTCTTCGCATGTGGTGACCTTGGATGTTCGGCCTCAGCTGCTCGATGCCCTGTCCGCCCTGCGCGACCGGGTCGCGTCCGTGCGTCTGCCGCTGCCCCTGCCCGGCGCTCCGCGCGCCCGCCAGACCAGAGCCGAGCTGCTCGCGCAGCTCGACGACTACCTCGTACCCCGGCTGAAGGCGCCCGAGGCGCCGATGCTCGCCGTCGTCGGCGGGTCCACCGGGGCCGGTAAGTCCACCCTCGTCAACTCCCTCGTCGGCCGGCAGGTCAGCGAAGCCGGGGTGCTGCGACCGACCACGCGCACACCGGTGCTCGTCTGCCATCCGGATGACCACCACTGGTTCGCCGGAATGCGCGTACTCCCCGACCTGATGCGGGTCTGGGTGCCGCACGAGGAGGAGGAGACGCCCCCCGCCGCCAAGTCCCGGGCCCGCGACCGGGGGTCCGCGGGCACCCACGCGACCCGCGAGATGCGGATCGAAACCGTCTCCAGCCTGCCCCGCGGGCTGGCCATCCTCGACGCCCCCGACATCGACTCCCTCGTCGTCGAGAACCGCACCCTCGCCGCCGAACTCATCTGCGCCGCCGACGTCTGGGTGATGGTCACCACCGCATCGCGGTACGCCGACGCCGTCCCCTGGCACCTGCTGCGCACCGCCAAGCAGTACAGGGCCACCCTCATCACCGTCCTCGACCGGGTCCCGCACCAGGTGCTCGCCGAGGTCTCACGGCAGTACGGGGCCCTGCTCACCAAGGCCGGGCTGGGCGACGTACCGCGCTTCACCGTGCCCGAACTGCCCGAGTCCGCGGGCGGGGGCGGGCTGCTTCCGGCCAGTGCCGTCGCCCCGCTCTTCGCCTGGCTCGCCCACCACGCGCAGGACCCGGCCGCCCGGCAGTACGCCGTCGGGCGCACCGCGCTCGGCGCGCTGGACTCCCTCGGGCGCCGGATGCCGGAGCTCGCCTCCGCCGTCGCCGCCCAGCACGCCGCCGCCGTACGGCTGACCTCGGCCGTCGAGGACGCGTACAAACGGGAGGGCAAGCGGGTCCGGGGCCGCCTCGACCACGGCGCCGTACTGGCCGGGGACGCACTGACCCGGTGGCGCGGCTACCCCCTCGACACGACCGCCGAAGAACTGCTGGACTCGCTCGCCGAATCCCTCGCCGCGCTCCTCCAGTGCGCCGTCGCCGCCGCCGACGAGCGGATCGCCGAAGCCTGGCGCCGCGAGCCGGCCGCCGGCGCCGTCCCGCTGCCCGCACCCGACCGGGAGGCCGGCGAACGCATCGGCATGGCCGTACGCCGGTGGCGGCGGGTCCTGGAGGAGCTCGCCGAGGAGGAGGTGGCCAAGCTCGACAAGCAGCCGGCACCCGACGCCGGCGGCGTCGCCGCCCTGCTCGCCGCCGCCCTCCTCGGCGGCAAGCGGGCCCGGCCCGCGGGGGAGAAGCTCGCCGAACGGATCGGCGCACAGGCCGCCCTGCGACTGCGCGACCGGGGCGGGGAACTGGTCGGCGACCACCTCGACCAGGTGCTGCGCGCCGAACGCAACCGCCGGCTCGCCCCGCTGGAGGCGCTCGAAGTGACCCCCGAACCACAGGCCGAGCTGATCGCCGCGCTGTCCGTACTGCAGAAGGAGAGGTGACGCGGTGACCGCCCTGACCGACCGCACCGACGACCGCTGGGACGACGGCTTCATCGCGCGCTCGCGCCCCCGGGCCGTCACCGGGAACGAGGAGGCGGACGGCGACGAGGGCGACGAGGCGCTCGTACGGGCCGTCTCCGGCGAGGGCAGCGACGGCGGCAAGTCGGCCACGCCGCCGCTCAGCCCGGAGGGGCAGGCCCTGCGGCTGCGCCTCGACGCGCTGCGCCAGCTGGTCGGGCTGTCCCGGACCAGGCTCGACGGCAAGACCCTCGCCGAGGCCGGGCGGGTGCTGGACGAGGCGGCCGCGCGCCGCGGGCTCTCGCCCCAGCACACGGTCGTCGCGATCGCCGGAGCCACCGGAAGCGGCAAGTCCACTCTCTTCAATTCACTCGCGGGGGTGCAGATCTCGGAGATGGGCCTGCGCCGCCCGACCACCGCCGCACCCATCGCGTGCAGCTGGTCGGACGGAGCCGCCGGCCTGCTGGACCGGCTGGAGATCCCCGGACGCCTGCGACGCCGGCCCCGCGAGACCTCGGAGGCGGAGGCCTTGCGCGGGATGGTCCTCGTCGACCTGCCCGACCTGGACTCGGCGGTCGGCGCGCACCGGGACCACGTGGACCGCGTCCTGGCGCTGGTCGACGCCGTGGTGTGGGTGGTGGACCCGGAGAAGTACGCGGACGCCGTGCTGCACGAGCGTTACCTGCGGCCGCTCGCCGGGCACGCGGAGGTGACCTTCGTCGTCCTGAACCAGGTGGACCGGCTGCCCGGGGAGGCCGCCGACCTCGTACTGGACGACCTGCGCCGGCTCCTCGACGACGACGGCATCGCCCTCGGCGAGCACGGCGAGCCCGGCGCGACCGTCCTCGGGCTGTCCGCACTGACCGGGGAGGGCGTCGGGGAACTGCGCGAGCTCCTCGGACAGTTCACCCAGGAGAAGGGCGCCGCCACCCGGCGGATCTCCGCCGACGTCGACCGCGCGGCCGCGCGCCTGCGGCCGCTGTACGTGGCCGACGGACACGCCGGGCCGGAGATCGGGGAGGCGGCGCGCGCCGAGTTCGAGGACCGGCTCGCCGAGGCGGTCGGGGCGTACGCGGCCGGGCTCGCCGCCGAGCGCGCATGGCGGCGCAACGCCGGAAAGGCGTGCGGGACACCGTGGCTGCGGCTGTGGCGCTGGTACGAGAGCCGCCGCGCGCCGCGCACCCTGGCGGGGCTGGCGGCCCTGGCGGCGATCGGCGGCCGCGGCCCGGCGGTCGCCGAGGCCCCGGTGGAGGAGGAGGTGACCGCACGGCAGCGGGTGGAACAGGCCGTCCGGGCCGTCGCCGACGAGGCGGTCACCGGGCTGCCCGAGCCGTGGGCGCAGGCGGTACGGGAGACCGCGGTGCGCGGCGCCGACCGGCTCCCGGAGGCGCTCGACGACATCGCGGTGACGCTCGGGGCGGCGGTCGCGGTGCCGAGCGTCAAGCCGCCGCGGCCCACGTGGTGGCCGGCGGCGGTGCTGGCGCAGGCCGCCATGACCCTGCTGCAGATCTTCGGCGGGCTGTGGCTGGTCGGGCAGATCGTCGGGGTCCTGGAACCGAGGCTGCTGCCGCCGGTGCTGCTGATGGTGGCGGGCATCATCGGCGGACCGCTCGTGGAATGGTCCTGCTCGATCGCGGCCCGCGGCCCGGCGCGGCGGTACGGGCAGGACGCGGAGCGCAGGCTGCGGCAGGCGGCGGCCGGGTGCGGGCGGGCCCGGGTGCTGGAACCGGTCGCGGCGGAGCTGCTGCGCTACCGGGAGGTGCGGGAGCAGTACGCCACCGTCGCCGCAGGGGGGAGCAAGTTGTCCACAACCCGCCAGTAATCCACAGGCCGGAGCGGGGATCGGCGGCCCGGCCCAGCATGGTTCGTAGCGCGTACGGATGGTCCGTACGCGCGGTCGTACGGGGGTTCGTACGGCCGGAACCACGGGGGAGGGCGGCCGGGATGTATGACACCCAGGTGACGCTGGTGGGCTGCGTGGCGACGCAGATCGACTACAAGGAAACGGTGAACGGCCCGGCGGCGCGGTTCCGCTTCGCGGTGACGCCGCGGTACTTCGACCGGCGCAAGGACACCTGGACCGACGGGACCACCAGCTTCTACACGGTGTGGGCGCGGCGGACCCTCGCCGTGAACCTGGCCGGTTCCGTATCGGTCGGCGAGCCGCTGGTGGTACACGGGCGGCTGCGCGTCCGGGAGGACCCGCCCGACGGCGAGGGCAACCGGTGGTTCTCCGCGGAGATCGACGCGACGGCCATCGGCCACGACCTGAACCGCGGCACCGCGGCCTTCCGCCGGGTGGTCCGTACGGACACGCCACTGATGACCACTCAGAAGGCGGCGGTGGTCTGAGTGTTCGAGGCGGATAGGATTCCCCGGTACTCACGGGCACCTGGGTCTTTGGCCCGAAGGGGAAGACTGTGTCGATTGCCGTTCCCGCATCCTCCGCTCCTGATCCCACTCGCGCGCCTGCGCCACCTGCTGCGTCCGCTCCTGCGTCTGCGTCTCCATCTGCGTCTGCGGCCGCATCTGCTCCTGGTCCTGCTCCTGCTCCTGCTCCGGCTCGCCTCGAGCCACCCGCCGCGGTACGGGGCTCCGCGCGCCGGCCGCTGGCGGTGGCCCTGCTGGCCGCGGCCCTCACCGCCGCGCCCGCGGCCCGCGCGGCCGCCGACTCCGGCCCGGCGGCGCCCAGGTCACCGGAGGGCGCGCGCGCCGTGCTGGACGGGCTGAAGACGTACGGGCAGGCGGTCCTGCGCGGCGCGGACGGATCAGTCCGGCAGATCCCGGCCGGGCTCTACGAGATGCGCGTCGACGGCGGCGGGATGCTCCAGACGTACGGGGTCGGCGTCACGGGCAACGCCCAGCCCCAGGCCCGGTACACCGAGAGCGGCTGGAGCGGAAGCCCGCTCGCCGGGCACCGGGAGGCGGGCCGGATCCGCTGGGTCCTGGAGCACTCCTACCCGCAGCTGAACGATCTGGCCGGACTCGCCAGGGCGGCCGGGGCCGGCGCCCTCACCGCGCAGAGCGCGGCGGCCGGGACCCAGGTGGCGATCTGGCGGCTGGCGGACGGCGTGCAGGTCGAGGCCGCGGACCCGGCGGCCGAGAAGCTGGCCGACTACCTGCAGCGGGCGGCGGGGCAGCTGCCGGAGCCGCCGGCCTCGCTCCGGCTGGACCCGGGCGAGGTGTCGGGGGCGGTCGGCACCCGGCTCGGCCCGGTGACCGTGCGGACCGGGGCGCGCAGCGTGTCGGTCATCCCGGACGCGGCGGCCGTCGCGATGGGGGTGCGGGTGGTGGACGCCGAGGGGCAGCCCCTGACCACCGCCGTCAACGGGAGCCGGCTGTACTTCGAGGTGCCCGCGGGCACCCCGGACGGCACGGCCTCGGTCACCGTCCAGGGCGCGACCAAGGTGCCGGTCGGGCGGGTTTTCACGGGCGAGCTGCCGGCCCACGCGCAGATCGTGGCCGGCTCCAGCGAGTCCGCGGCCGCCGCCACGGCCACCGCGCTCTGGCCGCAGCCCCCGGTGACCGCGGTGGGGACGGACCCGGGCGACACCTCGGGCACGGGTTCCGGACCGGCGGCCGAGGCGATGGGCGCGCAGTCCGCAGCCGTCCCGACGACCTCCCCGGACGAGGAGCGGCTGGCGACCAGCGGCAGCTCGGCGGCCACTCCGGTCATCGCCTCCCTGGCGGTGGGCCTGGTGGTGCTCGGCGGCCTGGTGGTGCTGCTGCTCCGCAAGCGCCCGCTGGACGAGGAGGACGGGGCGTAGGGCTGCGCGCGGCCTTCGCGGCACGGACGGGTGGGCCGGGTGGGCCGGGTGGCCGCGGGGACCGGTTCGGATCCGCGGCCCGGGGTAGGGGCAGAAGATGGCTGATCAAGAACTGACGTGGTCGGGTGTCTTCGCGCGATGGGACCGCCGGCTTTTCGACGCGGTGGCCCGGCGGCACTGGCCCGGGGCCGACCGGGTGCTGCCGCGGCTCGGGCGGGCCGCGAACCACGGGGTGCTGTGGGGCGGGGCCGCCGCCGCGATCGCCGTCTTCGGCTCGGCCGGTGCCCGTAAGGCCGCGGTGCGCGGGGTCGCCTCGCTGGCCCTGGCCTCGGCGACCATCAACACCGTCGGCAAGTGGTCCGTACGCCGGCCGCGGCCGTTGCTGGAGGGCGTGCCCCTGACCCGGCAGCTGGCCACGCAGCCGCAGACCACCTCCTTCCCGTCGGGGCACTCGGCATCGGCCTTCGCCTTCGCCACCGGCGTGGCGCTGGCGTCCCCGGGCTGGGGGGCCGTGGTGGCACCGGTCGCCGCGTCCGTGGCGTTCTCCCGGGTCTACACCGGCGTGCACTACCCCTCCGACGTGTTCGTGGGCGCGTCACTGGGGGTGGCCGCGGGATTCGTCGTACGCCGCCTCGCCCGGGACGCGCGGGAGGCCCAGATCGTGCCGGGCGACGAGCGGCCGGCCGTCGGCGCCCCCGCGCTGCCCGACGGGGCCGGGCTCGTCGTGGTGGTCAACACCGGGTCGGGGACGGCCGCCGCCGCGGGGCTCGACGTCCTGCGCGACCGCCTCCCCGAGGCCGAGGTGATCGAGTGCGACGGCTCGGAGCTGGCCGCCGCGCTGTCCAAGGCGGCCTCGCGGGCCACCGTGCTCGGGGTCTGCGGCGGCGACGGCACGGTCAACGCGGCGGCCACCGCCGCACTGCGCGCCGGGGTACCGCTGGCGCTCTTCCCCGGTGGCACCCTCAACCACTTCGCGATGGACCTCGGCCTCGCCGGGACCGAGGCCACCTGTCACGCCGTGGCCGAGGGCGAGGCCGTCCACATCGGCGTGGGCCGCTTCTCCCCGGGGCCCGAGGGGGAGCCCGGCTACTTCCTCAACAATTTCAGCATCGGCGCGTATCCGGAGCTGCTGGGCCACCGGCTGCGCTGGGCCCCGACGATCGGCGGGGGCCCCGCCGCGCTGCTGGCGGCCTGGCGGGTGCTGCGCGCCCAGCGGCCCGTACGGCTGCGGCTGGCCGGGCGGCCCCGGAGCGTATGGCTGCTCTTCGCGGGCAACGGCACCTACCACGGCACCGGCCCCACCCCCCGCCGCCGCGACAACCTGGGCGAGGGCCTTCTGGACCTCCGCCTCGTCCACGGTGGCGGCCGTCCCGGCCCCCGGCTCCTGGCGGCCGCCTTCACCGGCCCGCTGAGCCGTTCCCCCGTCCACGTGGCCACCCGTCTGCGCAGCCTGCGCATCGCGGACATTCCCGCGGGCACCCCGCTCGCCTACGACGGCGAACACTCCGCGGCCCCCTCCGCACTGGTCCTCGACAGCCTCCCCGACGCCCTGACCGTCTACCGCCCCCGCTGACGGGCCCCGCTGACCAGCCCCCGCTGACCAGCCCCTGCTGGCCGGGCCCGCGGCGAGGCGGTTCCCTCATGCTCACCGACGACCACCGGTCGTGACCGGAGAGTGAGCCCGCGCCTCGCCCTGCCCTCCGCTCGTCCCGCCCCCTGCCGCCCGCCGACCGCCCGCTCGCGCCCCTCCGGCCGAGCCGCAGGTCACCGCGCCCCGGCCTACCCATTCGCCCGCGGGTATGGACGTACGGCAAGATGGGGTGTATCTGCCCACCATCGATCTGCCGGACGGTTTCTCTTGGCTGAGTTCATCTACACCATGCGCAAGACGCGCAAGGCGCACGGCGACAAGGTGATTCTTGATGACGTCTCCTTGAACTTCCTGCCCGGCGCGAAGATCGGTGTGGTCGGCCCCAACGGCGCCGGTAAGTCCACCGTTCTGAAGATCATGGCGGGCCTGGAGCAGCCGTCCAACGGTGACGCCTTCCTGTCGCCCGGCTACACCGTCGGCATCCTCATGCAGGAGCCCAAGCTCGACGAGTCCAAGTCCGTTCTGGAGAACGTCCAGGACGGCGCCGCCGACACCATGAAGAAGCTCAAGCGCTTCAACGAGGTCGCCGAGCTGATGGGCGTCGAGTACACCGACGCCCTCATGGACGAGATGGGCAAGCTCCAGGAGGACCTGGACCACGCCAACGCGTGGGACCTGGACGCCCAGCTGGAGCAGGCCATGGACGCCCTGGGCTGCCCGCCCGGCGACTGGCCGGTCACCACCCTCTCCGGTGGCGAGAAGCGCCGCGTGGCGCTCTGCAAGCTGCTGATCGAGGCCCCGGACCTGCTCCTCCTCGACGAGCCCACCAACCACCTCGACGCCGAGTCGGTGAACTGGCTGGAGCAGCACCTTTCGCAGTACAAGGGCGCCGTCGTGGCCGTCACCCACGACCGCTACTTCCTGAACAACGTCGCCGAGTGGATCCTCGAGCTCGACCGCGGCCGCGCGCACCCCTACGAGGGCAACTACTCCACCTACCTGGAGAAGAAGGCCACCCGCCTCAAGGTCGAGGGCCGCAAGGACGAGAAGCGCCAGAAGCGCCTCAAGGAAGAGCTGGAGTGGGTCCGCTCCAACGCCAAGGGCCGCCAGACCAAGTCCAAGGCCCGCCTCGCCCGCTACGAGGAGATGGCCGCCGAGGCGGACAAGATGCGGAAGCTGGACTTCGAGGAGATCCAGATCCCGCCGGGCCCGCGTCTGGGCTCGATCGTGGTCGAGGTCAACAACCTCTCCAAGGCGTTCGGTGACAAGGTCCTCATCGACGACCTGTCGTTCACGCTGCCCCGCAACGGCATCGTGGGCATCATCGGCCCGAACGGCGCCGGCAAGACCACGCTCTTCAAGATGATCCAGGGCCTGGAGGCGCCGGACTCCGGCTCCGTCAAGGTCGGCGAGACCGTCAAGATCAGCTACGTCGACCAGTCCCGCGCCAACATCGACCCCAAGAAGACCCTCTGGGCGGTCGTGTCGGACGAGCTGGACTACATCAACGTGGGCCAGGTCGAGATGCCGTCCCGCGCGTACGTCAGCGCCTTCGGCTTCAAGGGTCCGGACCAGCAGAAGCCGGCCGGCGTCCTGTCCGGTGGTGAGCGCAACCGCCTCAACCTGGCGCTGACCCTCAAGGAGGGCGGCAACCTGCTGCTCCTCGACGAGCCCACCAACGACCTCGACGTCGAGACCCTCTCCTCGCTCGAGAACGCGCTGCTGGAGTTCCCCGGTGCGGCCGTGGTCATCTCCCACGACCGCTGGTTCCTCGACCGAGTCGCCACGCACATCCTGGCGTACGAGGGCGAGTCCAAGTGGTACTGGTTCGAGGGCAACTTCGAGTCGTACGAGAAGAACAAGATCGAGCGTCTTGGCCCGGACGCGGCTCGTCCGCACCGTGCCACCTACAAGAAGCTCACCCGAGGCTGAGGTCGCCGTCATGGCCAGACACCACTACCGGTGCCCCCTGCGCTGGGCGGACATGGATGCCTTCGGGCACGTCAACAACGTCGTCTTCCTCCGCTATCTGGAGGAGGCGCGGATCGACTTCATGTTCCGCCTCGCGCCGGGGGAGGGCAGTGAGTCCTTCACCGGCGGGTCCGTCGTGGCCCGCCACGAGATCGACTACAAGCTGCCCCTCGTGCACCGTCACGAGCCGGTCCTCATCGAATCCTGGGTGACCCGGATAGGCGCCGCGTCCCTGACCATCCGCTACGAGGTCAAGGACGAGGCGACCGAGGACGCGCCCGAGACGGTCTACGTGCGCGCCGAGACCGTGGTCGTGCCCTACAACCTCGCCGCGGGGCGGCCCCGCCGCATCACGGCCGAGGAGAGGCACTTCCTCGAGGAGTACCTCGACAAGCCCGCGACCGCGTCCTCGAACGGATCCCTCGCGGCATGAACGACCAGCTGCGCTTCGCCGATTCCGGGGAGGCGGCGGACCTCGCCGCCTTCCTGGGCCGGCTGGTGCACTACGACCGCGCCGCCGCCGTACGCCTCCAGGCGGGCGGCGGCGCGCTCGCCGTCTTCGGGCGGCCGCCCTCCTTCGACATCCTCGCCATCCGTACGGTGCGGCTCGCCGCACCCGTCGCGACGCCGCTCGACCTGACGGTGTCCGCCGGCGAGCTGCTGGAGTCCGTGGACGAGGCCTCGGCCGGGGCCACCGTGCCCGGTCCGGTCACCGGACCGCCCTGGGCCGGAGTGCTGCCGCCCCGCGGCGGCTGGCGTCAGGTTCCCGGGCTGCCCGGCCCCGAGGAGATGGGGCAGGCCGTGGCCGCCGCCGTCGCCGAGTTCCGGGCCCGTGACGAGGCCCTGCCCGTCCAGCACCGGACCCGGTCCGAGCGCGACCGCATCGGCCGCGAGATCTGGTCCCGCACCCTGGGCGACACCGAACTGCCGCTGCGCGCCGTGCACGCCGCGCAGTCCCTGGGCTTCCTGCGGCCGGTACGGGCGGCCGTGCCCGACCGGGCCTCCCTGCCCGGCGCCCCCGCCGCCGCCCCCGTGGCGCTGCTCGCCGCCGGCACCTGGCTGCGGCTGCGCACCCCGTACGGTTCCGTCGCCATGCGACGCCCCGGTGTCACCGGCGGTCTGGGCGCCCTCCAGGTCCGGCCGGTCTGACCTGCGTGACGTCCGCTAGCCCGCTGTATTGATCATCGAGGCGGCGGCGTAGGTCAGGTACTTCCACAGCTGCGCCTCGTGCTCCGGCGCCAGGCCCAGCTCGTCCAGCGCGACCCGCATGTGGCTCAGCCACGCGTCGTGCGCGGCCGCGTCCACCTGGAACGGCGCGTGCCGCATGCGCAGCCGGGGGTGGCCCCGGTGCTGGCTGTAGGTCGTCGGACCGCCCCAGTACTGCATCAGGAACAGCGCGAAGCGCTCCTCGGCGGGACCCAGGTCCTCCTCCGGGTACATCGGGCGCAGCAGCGGGTCCTCCGCGACCCCCTGGTAGAAGCGCCGGACGAGACGGCGGAAGGTGTCCTCGCCGCCCACCTGCTCGTAGAAGGACTGCTCCTGAACCGTGCCCCGCGGAATCTCATTCACCCGACCATCGTCTCAGACGCCCGGATGCAGGACCGAGGTCCTAGGACCGCCCCGAAACCGCTTCGGAACCGCTCCGGAAAGGCCCCGGAACGGCCCCGGAAAGGCCTTGGGGCCGCCCCGGAAGCCCTCGCGCTCGCACGCCGCGCCCGCGCGCAGGACAGTGGAGGCATGGCCGCACACACCGCACACGCCGAGACCCGGGACCTGCGGGAGACCGCGCACGCCGCCCAGGTGCGGGAGCTGACCGCCGCCGGGGTGCTGGAGGACCCGCGCTGGCGGGCCGCCTTCGCCGCCGTGCCCCGGCACGTGTTCGTCCCGTACTTCTGGACCGGCCGCGGCGCCGGTCACGAGCGGCTCTGGGCCGAGGACGCCGACCCCGAACGCCGGGCGCGCTGGCTGCGCGGGGTCTACGTCGACACCCCGCTGGCGACCCGGCTGCGCGACGGCCGGCTGGTCTCCTCCAGCAGCCAGCCCTCCCTCATGGCGAAGATGCTGGCCGCCCTGGACGTGCGCGACGGCGACGACGTCCTGGAGATCGGCGCGGGCACCGGCTACAACGCGGCCCTGCTCTGCCACCGGCTCGGCGAGGAGCACGTCACCACCGTCGACCTGGACGAGGAGATCACCGAGTCCGCGCGGGCGCACCTGGCCGAGCTCGGCCTCCACCCGGTGGTGGTCACCGGGGACGGGGCCCGCGGCTGCCCCGCCCGGGCCCCGTTCGACCGGATCATGGTGACCTGCACGCTGCCGCTGGTCCCGTACGCCTGGCTCGGCCAGTGCCGGCCGGGGGCCCGGATCCTGGCCCCGCTGTCGACCGGGCTGATCGCGCTGACCGTGCGGGACCCGGGCTTCGCCGAGGGCAACTTCCTGCACACCCCGGCCTACTTCGTCCCGCTGCGCGGTGCCACGGCGGCACCGCCGCCCGATCCGGCCGGTGCGGAGTACGGCCTCCCGTACGAGCTGGTGGAGAACGAGCGCTTCCAGTTCATGCTCGTACTGACCGCGGGCGTCCTGCACCCCCGCGAGGCCCTGGACCTCTGGCGCCGCGAGGGCCGCCCGGCCCGCGAACGCTTCGGCGTCTCGGTCAGCGCGTCCGGCCAGTGGTCCTGGCTGGACGATCCCCAGGGGCCGTACGTATGGCCCCTGGGGCAGGGCTGAACCGAATCAGCCGGTCAGCCGCGGCGGATGGTGATCGTGGTCCAGGCGCCCACGTGGACGCGGTCGCCGTCGGAGAGGGGGACCGGGACGTAGGGCTGGATCGGTTCCTCGCCGCCGTTGATCGTGGTGCCGTTGGTGGAGTTCTGGTCCACCACCGCCCAGCTGAGGTCGGGCTGCTGGACGAGCACCGCGTGCTGGTGGGAGACGCCCGGGTCCTCCGGGGGCACCGACAGGTCGATGTCCGGGGACTCGCCCGTGGAGGCGCGGCGGCGGCCGATGGTGATCTGGCCGCCGGACAGCGGGAGGTGCTGCTCCGGGGAGTACGCGGGCAGGTTGAGCCCGGCGGCCTCGGGACCGCTGCGCTGCATCATCGCCATGAAGTACGAGCGGTCCGGGCCGATCGTCGCGTTCCAGGCACCGCCGCCCTGGGGCGGGAAGGGCTGGTGCTGCTGCGGCGGGGGCTGCTGCTGGTACTGCTGCTGGGGCGGCGGTCCCTGCTGCTGGTACTCCTGCTGGTACTCCCGCTGCTGGGGCGGCGGCGGGGGCTGCTGCTGGTACTGGGGCTGCGGGGCCTGCTGGTACTCCAGCGGCGACTCGTGCGCCGGCGGCGGCAGCAGCCAGTCGTCCTCGCGCTGGAGCGGCTCGGCCGGGCGGTTGACCCGGGACGGCCGTGAGCCCTGGTACTCGAAGTGGTCCTGGGAGTAGCTCCCGGGAGCGGGAGCGGGTACGGGCGGCGGGGGCGTTCCGCGGCCGCCGCCACCGATGCCGCCGACGCCCGTCGCCTGGGGCCCCGGGTCCGGGGCCTGCGGGGGCGGCGTGTACGAAGTCGCCGAACGCGTGAGGTAGTTGTAGCGGCACTCCTCGCAGAACGGAGCCATCGCCTCGCGAGGGGTCCGGCACTGCGGGCAGAGCTCGGCCTGGGCGGTCGGTTCACCGGCGGTCGGGGGGAAGCCGTAGCCGTAGGAGGGCACCGGGGGCGGGCCCTCCGAGGCAGCCATGCGATGGCCGCAGACCTCGCACCAGTCGTCGGACGCGGACTGGTGCCCGTTCGGGCAGGTCGGCATGGCGGCGCTTCCCCCTTCTTCTCCCTGCGTCATCACGTCAGGTCTCAGGTCTTCTTCACTCGGACGGTCTGCGTCGAACGCGTGTCGAGGGTCATCTCGTCGGCGTCGGCAACCTTCGCTTTCAGCCGCACAGTACCCGCCACCGCGTCCACCACATCCACCACCTTCGACAGAAGTCGTGCTGTGTCGGCGTTCCCGGAGGAACTCGCCAGTTGTACCGCACGCCCCAGCTTGGCCGTGGCACCACCCACATCGCCCATTTTGCGGGCTTCCAGGCCCTGCTGGATAGCCTCCGCGAGCTCCGCCTGCCCGGTGTAGTGGGCGACCTGCGCGTTGATGGCGGTGGAAGCGGCCAGATCGTTCGTCCACACCGCGCGCACCAGGCCCTGGGCCAGCACGGTCGCCGGCTGGCCCGCCGCTCCCGGCAGGACCAGCGTGGTGCGGGCGGCGAGCATCTCCTGGCCCACGATGGCCGTCGGGACGCGGACGCACACGTGGTACTCGCGGGACTCGTCGCCCCACGACCCGGTCGGGTAGTCGCCGGCGCGCGGGCCGGAGTCGGTGCGGCGGCCGGTCAGGTCCTGGAGGGCGGGCGCCACCTGCTTGACGTACTGGATCTCCACGCCGACCGGGGTCCACAGGCGCAGCGCGACGTCCGCGACCTCCTTGCCCATGACGTTCTCCATCATGCGCGTGAAGTCCTCCGCCAAGTGGGCCGGGTCGGCCACGATGTCGGCGGAGCCGAGCAGCGCGTTCGCGATCCCGGTGACCTCCTTGACGTCCCAGTCGGTGCCCACCCCACGGGCGTCGCAGGTGAAGCGGCCCGCGCAGGCGTCCAGGGTGGCGCGGAGCACGGCCGGCTCCTCGTGCTCGTTGCGGCCGTCGGTGAGCAGGATGCCGTGCCGGATGGCGGCGGTGGAGCCGCGCAGCAGGCCGTCGGCGAGGCGCAGCCAGGTACCGATGGCGGTGCCGCCGCCGGCGGTCAGGCCGCGCAGGGCCTCCTTGGCCTGGGCCCGGGTGGTCGCGTCCGCCACCGCGAGGCGGCCCTGGCCCGGGTAGACCTCCTTGGCCACGTGCGTACCGGCGATCACGGCGAAGGCGGTGCCGTCGCGCAGGGTGTCGACGGCTGCCGCCGTGGCCTCGCGGGCGCCTCGCATCTTCTCCGCCGGGTACTCCATGGACCCCGAGCAGTCGACCATGAGCACCACGGCCGCCGTGCCGTCGGCGACCGCCGTGCGGGTGGCGCTGGCACCGCCGGTGGCGGTGACCGTGACGATGGCGTGGACGTCCCGTCCGCCCTCGGGAAGGAACTCGTTCTGGTACACCTCCACGCTGAAGCGCGGGGCACTCGGCTTGGCGAAATTCGCCATCGGTTGGACTCCTAGGGGGCTCGGGCAGGCGGGTCAGACCTGCGGGCGCGCTTCCACTACCTATTCCGGTCCTGCCGCCGGTCCCGGCTCCGCATCCGGTCCCGGTTCCTGCTCGGGGTGCGTGGCGAACGGCACGATCGCCACGGTGACGTTGTCGTGGCCGCCGCCGTCGAGGGCGTGGCCCACCAGTACCTGCGCGCTGTGCAGCGGGCGGGTCGCGGCGTCGGCGGGCAGCACCTGGGCCATCTCCCGCGCGGATTCCGCGTAGTTCCACAGTCCGTCGGTGCAGACCACCACCACTCCGGGGTGGTCGGGCTTGAAGGTCGCGGTGTGCGGTTCCAGGTCGTACGCGTCGGCCCCCAGCCAGCCGGTGATGGCGTGCGCGCGGACGTCCGCGTAGGCCTCGGCCTCGCCCATCAGGCCGGCGGCGACCATCTGGGCGGCCCAGGAGTCGTCCTCGGTCAGGCGGCGGGGCAGGGCGGCGCGGTCGTCGGGGACCCAGTAGGCGCGGCTGTCGCCCACCCAGCCGATGGTCAGCAGGCCGCCGCTGACGACGGCGCCGACCAGTGTGCAGGCGGGGGCGTTCTGCGCGCCCGGGGTCTCCGGGGCCAGGGCGTTCACCGCGGTGGCGGCGGCCAGGATGGCCTCGTGCATGGCCTCCTGGGGGTGGGCGCCGCGGGGGAGCGCCTCGAGCAGCGCCTCGTTGGCGGCGCCGGCCGCGGCGGCCGAGGCCTCGTCGGGCCGGCTGGCGGAGGAGACGCCGTCGCAGACGATGGCCACGGTGGCGGCGGAGCCGTCGGGCAGGGCGGTGGCCGCCACGGCGAAGGAGTCCTCGTTGCGGTGGTGGCGCAGCCCCCGGTCGCTGACGGCGGCCACGCTCCCGAGCTCTTCCTCGAGGTGGTCGCGCTCGCGGGGCTGGGCGTGCCCGCAGTGCTCGCAGTACCCGTCGGTGTCGACGTGGCCGGCCCGGCAGGCGATGCAGGTCCTCCCGCCCTCGGGTGCCGCGGCCGGGGGCTGCGGGACGCCGTACGGGTTCTCGCCCGCGGAGTGCCCGCTCACGTCGGGCGGGGTGCCGCCGCCGGGCATGTCGTACCGGGCCTGCGACGCCTCCGCGTCCCCGGCGTACGGGTGCTCCGCCGGGCCCCACGGGGTGCCCTCCGGCGGCGTGCCGGCGCCGTACGGGTTCGCGTGGCCCGAGGCGACGTACGTGGCGCCGGCCGGGCCCTGCCGCGGCTCCGGCTCCGGTTCGGGCTCCGCTTCCGCCGGGGCGGCGACGGCCCAGGCGGCCGGGTCGTCCACCAGCGTCGGCGCGGCCGAGGCGGCGCTGCCCCAGCCGGGGGCGGGCTCGGCGGCGGCGTGCGAAACGCCGGGGGCCGGGGTCCCGTAACCGCCCGCGGCGGCCGGCGCCGGTGGCGCGGCGGCCGGCGGGGCGGGCGGAGCCTGTGGCGCCGGTGGGATGGGGATCGTCGGGTTGTCCACGGACGCCGCCGGGGGAGGAGCGCTCACGGCGTAGCCGCAGACGCCGCAGAAACGGTCACCCTCCTCCAGGGGTTCCGCGCAGCTGGGGCAGCCCGACAGCCGATGCATCGACATCACTCACACCCACGTCCGGGGACGGAAACGGTTTGCCCGCTCCACCAGTTCGATCCTCTCCTCGCCACGCCTCGCCAGCCGTGCGAGTACGCGGTACGAGCGCTCCAGTCCGAAGCGCAGGCCCCGCTCGTCCAGTTGACTGCCGAGCAGCGAGGTCCGGCCGGGGTCGGAACCCCGGCCACCCGACAGTACCCAGTCCAGGGCCGAGCCCAGAACCTCCGTCGCGAGCCGCTCCTGCCGCTCCGGGTCCAGCCCGAACCTCCGCAGGGCCTCGACCTGGTCGGCGGCAGCCGTCAGGTCGGCCAGCAACGGCTCCTGCGGAGACCGGTCGCGCAGACGTGCGCGTATGGCCGCCACCCGCGCGGCGGTGTAGTGAATGGATGCCTCCGGCACGGATTCCAGCGTGCGCACGGCCGCGTCCCGGTCCCCGGCGGCCAGCTGGACGCGCGCCAGCCCGAAGGCCGCGCTCACGAATCCCGGGTCGGTTATCCACACGAGGCGGTAGTACTCAGCGGCGTTGTCCAGCTGGCCCAGCACCTCCGCGCACAGCCCGAGGGCCAGCTTCGGCGCGGGCTCGCCCGGGAAGGCGTCGTAGATCGCGTCGAAGGACAGGGCCGCTATCTCGTCGTCACCGGTGGCCAGCGAGGCGACGCCGCGGGCCCACACCACCCGCCAGTCGTCCGGATGGCGTGCCTCCAGCTCCGCCAGGGTGCGGCAGGCCTCGGACAGCTCGCCCAGCTCCAGGCGGGCCCGCAGCTCCCGCAGCCGCAGCTCGGCCGAGTCGGCCGGCGCCGCGCTCAGGGCGCCCAGCAGGTCACCGGGCGCGGAGGCCAGCAGACCCGTCAGGAATCCGGCGTTCGGGTCGCCGGCGTCCACCAGCGGTACGGGCAGGGCCAGCGCGGTGTCGCGGGCGTCGAGGGTGCTCGCTCTCGCGGCCGGCGATGCCGAGAGGAGTACGGGGACGGGCGCGGCCCCCGGGCCCCGGACGGGAGCGGGCGGCGCGGACCGCGGTCCCGGCACCGGCGCACCCGTCACGTGCGTGGCGGTGGTCCCGAGGGAGGGCAGCGGCGCGCCCGCGGCAGGGGCGTGCCCCGGCGGCCCGAACGCCCCACCGTGAGCGGACCCGACCGGACCGGACCCGACCGGAACGGATCCGACCGGACCGGACTCGACCGGAACGGTCCCACCCGGTGCGGAAAGGCCTGCGGAAAGGCCCGCGGAAACGCCTCCGGAAGCCGCCGCGGGCCCGGCGGCCGCGCCGCGGCCCAGCACACCGAACAGCCCGCCGCCCCGCCGGGAGGCGATCGGCCGGTGGCCCAGCCGGGAGACGACCGGGTCGGCCGCGTCGGCGAACAAGCGGGTGTCCGGAACGCGTAGTTCCGGTCCGAAGAGGGTCGACAGCTGCGGCCGCGGCCGCCCCGTCTGGAGCGCGACCACCTCCCGCAGCACGCCCGTCAGCTGGTCCGCCATCTCCTGCGCGGACGCGAACCGCCGCCCCGGGTCGGGGTCGGTCGCCCGTACCAGCAGCCGGTAGAAGGACTCGTACCGCCGGAACACCTCGATGTGCTCGGGATCCGGCAGCGAATCCACGAACACGTTCGTGTAGCCCTGGAAGTCGAAGGTCAGCACGGCCAGCGTGCGCGCCACCGTGTAGAGGTCGGAGGCGACCGAGGGGCCCAGCTCCGCGACCTCCGGGGCCTGGTAGCCCACCGTGCCGTAGATGGCCGACTCGTCGTCGTCCATCCGCCGTACCGCGCCCATGTCGATCAGCTTCAGCTGGTCCTGCTGCTGGATCGCGTTGTCGACCTTGAAGTCGCAGTACAGCAGGTTTCTGCTGTGCAGGTGGCCGAGCGCCTCCAGCGCCTCGATGCCGTATGCGCACGCCTGCTCCACCGGCAGCGGGTCACGCCGCCCGTCCGGCCGGCGCCGCTCGTTCGCGATCTCCTTCAGCGACTTGCCGCCGACGTACTCCATGACGATGTACCCGTCCAGCGAACCGGTCCGCTGGTCCAGGTGCTCCACGAAGTTGTAGATCCGCACGATGTTGGAGTGCTCGATCTCCGCGAGGAAGCGCCGCTCCGAGATGGCGGCCTCCATCGCGTCCTGGTCCCCGGTGTCCAGCAGGCCCTTGAGCACCACCCACCGGTCCGCGACCGCCCGGTCCACCGCCAGGTACACCCAGCCGAGGCCGCCGTGCGCGAGGCAGCCCAGCACCTCGTACTGACCGCGCACCACGTCACCGGAGCGCAGCTTGGGCACGAAGGAGTACGGGTGACCGCACTTGGTGCAGAACCCTTCCGTCCGGCCCGGCCGCTCGCCCCGGGAACGGCCCACCGGCGCCCCGCAGTCCGAGCGCGAGCAGAACCGCTTGCGCTCCGGCACCTCCGGGTTCTCCAGGACCGCGGTCGAAGGATTCGGACGCGGCACCTCCGGTACGTTGACCAGCCCGGCCCCCAGCCGGCTGCGGCCCGAGGCCGCCGAGCCCGAACTGCGCACCGACACCGACCGGGTGGACGTCGTCCCCGAGACCGAGCGCGACAGCCGCCCCGACACCGAGCGGTGCGAGGAGGAGGAGCGGGAGGACCGCGCCGAGGCCGAGGACCGCGCCGACCCGTGGGAGCCCTGCGAGCCCATCGACCCGCGGGACCCGCCGGAGCCCAGGGAGCCCCGGGCCGCGCTCGTCATCCCCGTCGGCGGCGACACCAGCTCGTCGGCGCCCGCCGCGATCGAGCCGATCGGCGCCAGCCCGCAGGTGTCGCAGTAGACCTCGCCGCCGCCCATGTCCTCGTACGACCCCGGGCAGCCGGGGCGAACGCACGCGGTTCCGATCAGACTCATGCGTCCTCCTCCCCCGGCCCGTCGGGCCGCTGTTCTCGGTGTGGCAGTTGCTCGGGCCGGTCCTGCGGCGCCGTCAGCGACTCCGCGGTCGCGTGCTGGTAGCGCAGGACGGCCTGCTCGGCGGCCCGCAGGTCGCAGGGCGCGCTCCACAGCATCCGCCGTGCGGCGTCGTACCGCTCGATGAGCAAGGGGTCCTCCGCCATTCCGTGGCGGGCCACCTTCGCCTTGTACGCGTCGAGCCGCCCGCGCAGCTCGGCCCGTACGGCCAGCGGCGCCGTCACCGCGGTCAACGATTCACGGGCCCGCCGCAGTTCCTCGTCGGCGCGCTCCTCCAGCGACTCCAGCAGGGGCGAGAGCCGGTGCCAGCGGGCCTGGCGGCGGTGCTCGGCCGCCGCCGCGAGCTGTTCCTGGAGCACCGTGGGCGGGCCGCTCACCGCGGGCACCTCGGAGGCGGCGATCTTCGCCAGCACCTCGCCGCGCGCGGTCCGTGCCTCCGCCAGCGTCCGGTCGGCCCGCGAGAGCACGTCCCGCAGGGCGATCAGCCGCTGCTCGGCGTCCTGCCGCACGTCCAGCACCGCCTCGACCTCGCGGCGTACGTCCTCCAGCGCGAGCGCGGCCCGGTCGTAGCGCCCGGTGTCCGGACGGCCGCCGCCGGGCGCCGAACTGCCCGTCGCCGGCAGCCAGAAAGCCAGCGGGTCCGCGATCACCTGCGTCCGCAGCTCCGTCAGCTCGGCGGTGATGTCTTCCAGGTCGTCGCCCGAAGGATGCTCGCCCGGCCGAACGCCCACCGAGTGGGCCAGCGAGCGGGTGCGGTGCAGCTCGGCCGCGAGCAGGTCGATGCGGGCGGGCAGCGCCGACCACACGGCGTCGGCGGCGACCACCACGTCCAGCGAGCGCGCGTACAGGCCGTTCATCCGGGACACCAGCTCGGCGAGCGAGAGCCGCTCCGCCAGCGCGACGCCCTCGGCAGCGGCCCCGGCGATCAGCACTCCGGGCCCGCGCAGCCGCTCGGTCAGCTCGATGAGGTCGTCACGGTTCGGCCAGCGGCGCCGCTCCCGCACCTCGCGGGCAGCGGTCAGGGCCCCGCTGTAGGCGTCGAAGTACGTCCACAGCCGGGTGATGTCCGCGTCGGCGGCCGTCCAGCGGTCCTTGGTGACGCCCGCCAGCGAGGCGCCTTCCAGCAGCCGGCGCCCGGCGTGGTCCTGGAGGGCGAGCAGCGAGGTCTCGACCGCCTCGTGCTCCGCGCCCAGCCGGGCCAGGGCGCGGTCGACGTCGTCCCGGTCCATCACTGCAGACCCCGCCTCCACCGACTGTGCCTCCGCTTCCGCCGCCGCCTCCGTGTCCGTCTCCGTATCCTGCCCTGCGCCCGGGCCCGGTCCCGTGTCCGAAACCGTCACGGGCCTCAGCCGTCCCGGTACTTGGGTGCGGGGGGCGCGGTCACGCCGGGCAGCACGGGCTGCAGGTGCTTGAGGTACGCCTTCATCCACGGGCTGTCGCCGCCGCCCGCGCGGTAGTTCTCCAGCACCTTGTTGACCCGGCGGACCAGGTCGGAGGCGTCCTTGTTCATCGCCACCCCGTAGAACTCACGGGTGAAGGGCGAGCCCACCAGCTGCACCGAGGGGTCCTGGGCGGCCTGGCCGGCGGCGAGGGCGTTGTCCGTGATGATGCCGTCGACCTCGCCCAGCTGCAGCCGGACCAGGCAGTCCAGCTGGTTGGCGACGGTGACCGGCACCGAGCCGTACGACTGGGCCTTCAGCGCCGCCTCCGCGGTGGATCCGGCCGCGAAGCAGATCCGCCGGTCCTTCAGCGAAGTGTCGTACCCGGTGATCGGCGAGCCCTTGGGCGCCAGCACCTGCTGTCCGGCCTCGAAGTAGGCCGTGGAGAAGGCGACGTCCTCCAGCCGCTTGCAGTTGATGGTCATGGTCCGCACGACGATGTCGACGCGCCCCTCCTGGAGGGCGGGGATGCGCTGACTGGTGGGGATGGCGCGGTAGATGACCGCGTTCTCGTCGCCCAGGATGTCCTTGGCGATGGCCTTGACCAGGTCGATGTCGAAGCCGTCGAGGCGGCTGCCCTCGGCGGTCTGGTTGCGGTAGCCCCAGCGGAAGCTGTTCTGGTCCACGCCCGCGACGAGTTTGCCCGCCGCCTTGATCCGCGCGATGGCCGCCCCGTCCACGTCGGACGGGCGCAGGCTGGCCTCGGGGTCCTGGCAGGTGTCGGTGGGGACCCATGGCGCGGCCGGGGCCGCCGCCATCGAGGCGGGCCGGCGCACCACCGGACGGCCGGTGTCGGGCGTCGCGTGCGCCAGCGGCAGCAGGACGACCGCGGCGGTCGTGGCACAGGCGACGGCCATCGCGCTCACCCCGCCCCAGCCGCGCAGCCGGCCCACCGCGCGACGGAACCCGGACATCGCGACCGGAGCCGCCTCCCGGCTCCCGGCGCTCGCGCCGCCCCCGGTGCCCTCGTGGTTCCCGTGGCCTTCGGCGGCCCGCCTCGCCCGTATCCGCATCGCGCTCACCTGTACTCCGAAAGCCTGCGCCCGATGCCGAGCAGAGCCGCTGCCGCGCCGACGACCACCAGGACGGCGGCGCCCGTCACCAGACCGCCCAGCGCGCCGAGGCCGTCCCGGGCCGCCCGGGTGAACTCCTGCTGCTCGTGGGCGACGGCCTGCTCCAGGGAGGCGTCCACGGTGTCGAAGGCGGCGCCGCTGCTCTCCTTGTGCTTCTCGTCCCCGACGACCTGGGGCAGTGCGGCCTCGTAGTCCCCCTTCAAGTCCGCCTCCCGGGCCGCCGAGTGCCGCTGCTTCCACTGCTTCACGCCGTCCACGGCCCGGCTCACGGGGCCCCGGCCGGCTTCGTCGTCGGCCAGCCGCAGCGCGATCGCCAGCCCGGCGTCCAACTGCTTCATGTTGTTCGTGAAGTCCACGTCGTACTTGTCGGACTTCTTGTCCTCGGCCAGTACGGCGCCCCGCGCGATCAGGGTCAGGTTCTCACCGGCCCGAGCCTGGAGGGAGGCGATCCGCGCGTCGTTGAGCACCTTCATCGACTCCTGCCCGTCCGCCCGGGCCTCGCTCAGCGAGGACCGCGCCACCGTGTGCCCCACGGTGAGCCACAGCAGGACCACCAGGGACGCGGCCGTCGCGGCCACCAGTCCGTGGTTGAGGACCCGGTTCGTGTGCCGGTAGTTGCGCCGCTGCGCCCACACCAGGGCGGCGATCGCGAGCAGGCCCAGGGCGATCGAGGCCAGCGGCCAGGACCGGGCGTCGTCGTGGTCCGTGTAGAGCCGCTTGGTCTCCGACTCGTACAGCCGCTGCGCGGCGGGCAGCAGCTGGGTGGTCATCTGCTCGTTGGCGTAACGGAGGTAGGCGCCGCCCAGCGGCAGGCCCTGCCGGTTGGTGGCCCGGGCCTGCTCGATCAGGCCGGTGTAGCGCGGCAGCTGCTCGCTCAGCAGGGCGATCTGCTCGCGGGAGTCCTCGTTTCCGCCGGTATTGGCGGCCGCGCTCACCAGCAGCTTGGAGGCGTTGGAGATGTCCTTCTCGTACCGCTGTCGGACCTCGCGCGGCTCCTGCGCGCCCAGGAGGAACCCGCTGGATGAGGTCGTGTCGGCATCGGCCAGGGAGCGGTAGATGCTCGCCGCGTCGGCGCTCAGCGGCTGGCTGCGGCCCACCACGTCGTCGGCGGCCGCGGCCCGGTCGGAGATCTCCCACACGCTCACCGTGCCGAACAGCACGATCAGAGCGGCCAGTACCGCTCCGATGATCCGCAGCCGGCCCGGTTCGGTGGTCGCCGCCTCGCGCAGCCGCTGCACGCCCTCGGCCCAGGCGGTGCCCCGCCCGGGCGGTCCGTCGGGCGGTGGCGCCGATGACCCGGCGGGCGGCACGGAAACGCCGCCCCCGGGCGCGGGCGCGCGTGATGTGATCGCCACCGTGACCTCCCCCTCGGTCCTGTCGTCCTCCAGCCGACGCTGGGAGGTACCCCCTGCGCAGCAGTATGGCCGTAGTGCCGGTCGACCACAGCACCCGGTGCTGCATCCGGGGCGATCCGTCCCCGAGGGCCCCCTTCGTCCTTCGTCGCCCCTTCACCGTCAATACGTCCGCACGGTCGCCACGGTTCCAGACCGGATGAACTTCCCGGGCGGGTTCAACCGAAATGGGTACGGAGTTTTTCGTACGCACCGGACGGGGACCCGAGCGCGTCCAGGCCCAGCAGGGCGGCCCCCAGTACCGGCGGCGCCGTGATCACGGAGATCCGGGCGAGCGGGGCCCGTCCGGCGAGCCCCTCCGCGATCCGGTCGTTCAACTGCGGGTGCCCGGCCGCCAGCACGCTGCCGCCCAGCACCACCGGCACCTCCTGCTCCAGCAGGCCCAGGCGGCCCAGCGCCACCGAGGCCATGGCCACGACCTCGTCCGCCTGCCGGTGCACCAGCGACAGCGCCGGCGGGTCCCCGGCGGCCGCCACCGCGAACAGCACCGGAGTCAGCTCGTGCAGCCGCCCGCGGGGGACCCGGCCCAGGTGCAGCGCCTCGATCAGCGAGGCCATCGAGTCGTGGCCCAGGTGCGCGGGCAGCGCCCGGGCCAGCTCCGTCGCCGCGCCCCGGCCGTCCTCGGCCCGTGCCGCCAGCCACAGGGCCTCCTCGGCCAGTCCGCCCCCGCCGCCCCAGTCGCCGGAGATCCGGCCGACCGCGGGGAAGCGCGCGGTCCGCCCGTCCGGGGTCATCCCCACGCAGTTGATGCCCGCCCCGCACACGACCGCGACGCCGCACGGGTCGGCGCCCGTCGGCAGCCCGGAGCGCAGGAGCGCGAAGGTGTCGTTGTGCACCGCCGTCGTACGGCCCCAGGCCCGGCGCTCGATCTCGCGCGCCAGTTGCTCCTCCTCCACCGGGAAGTCGGCGTTGGCCAGGCACGCCGACACCCGCTGGGCCAGCGGCCCGCCCGCACGGCCGGCGGGCAGCCCGGCGTCGGCCATCGCCTCCGCCAGTACGTCGACGGCCGCGGCCACCCCCGTGCGCGGCGGCTGGAAGCCCCCGGCCTGACCGGAGCACAGCACCGAGCCGTCCGGGCCCAGCAGGGCCACGTCCGTCTTGCTGTTGCCCGCGTCGATCGCCAGCACCGAGGGGAGGGTCACGCCCATGGCAGGTGCTCCTTGTTGTGGGCGAGGAGCCGGTCGGTCAGGCCCTCGGCCAGGTCGAACTGCCCGACCAGGGGGTGCGCGAGCAGTGCCCTGAAGACCCGCTCGCGCCCGCCGCGCAGCGCCGCGTCCAGCGCGAGGTCCTCGTACGCGCTCACGTGCGAGACCAGGCCGGCGAACAGCGGGTCCAGCCGCGGCACCGGAAGGGGAGCGGCACCGGATCCGTCGACGCGGGCCTGTACCTCGATCACCGCGTCGTCCGGCAGGAAGGGCAGTGTGCCCCGGTTGTAGGTGTTGACCACCTGCACGGCGGGGCCGCCGTCGCCGAGCAGGGAGGCGGCCAGGTCCACGGCCGCCTCGGAATAGAAGGCGCCGCCCCGCTTCGCCAGCAGCGCCGGCTTCTCCTCCAGCGCGGGATCCCCGTACCGGGCGAGCAGTTCCCGCTCCATCGCGGCGACCTCGGCGGCCCGGGAGGGCTTGGTCCCCAGCTCCCGTACGACCTCGTCGTGCGAGTAGAAGTAGCGCAGGTAGTACGAGGGCACGACGCCGAGCCGGTCCAGCACCGCCCGCGGCAGGCGCAGGTCCCCGGCGACGGCCTCCCCGTGCGCGGCGAGCAGCCCCGGCAGCAGGTCCTCGCCGTCCGGGCCGCCCCGGCGCACGCCCAGCTCCCAGGTGAGGTGGTTGAGGCCGACGTGGTCCAGGTGGAGGTCGGCCGGCGCCAGCTCCAGCAGGGCCGCGAACTTCCGCTGGAGGCCGATGGCGACGTTGCACAGGCCGACCGCCTTGTGCCCGGCCTGCAGGAGGGCCCGGGTGACGATCCCGACGGGGTTGGTGAAGTCGATGATCCACGCGTCCGGGCTGGTCCGCCGGACCCGCTCGGCGATGTCGAGGACCACGGGGACGGTGCGCAGCGCCTTGGCGAGCCCGCCCGCGCCCGTGGTCTCCTGCCCGACGCAGCCGCACTCCAGCGGCCAGGTCTCGTCCTGCAGCCGGGCGGCCTGTCCGCCGATGCGCAGCTGGAGCAGGACCGCGTCGGCGCCTTCGATGCCCGCGTCGAGGTCGGAGGTGGTGGTGATCCGGCCGGGGTGGCCCTGCCGGGCGAAGATCCGCCGGGCCAGACCGCCGATCAGCTCCAGCCGTTCGGTGGCCGGGTCGATCAGTACGAGCTCGCTGACGGGCAGGGTGTCGCGCAGTCGTGCGAACCCGTCGATCAGTTCGGGGGTGTAGGTGGAACCGCCGCCCACCACTGCGAGTTTCATCGTCGTCAGCCTTTCACGCCGGTCAGGGTGACTCCCTCGACGAACGCCTTCTGAGCGAAGAAGAAGAGGACGATCACCGGGGCCATGACCAGTACGGTCGCGGCCATGGTCAGGTTCCAGTTGGTGTGGTGCGCCCCCTTGAAGGACTCCAGCCCGTAACTGAGGGTCCAGGCGGCCGGGTTGTCGGAGGCGTAGATCTGCGGGCCGAAGTAGTCGTTCCAGGCACAGAAGAACTGGAAGAGGGCGACGGCGGCGATCCCGGGCCTGGCCATCGGCAGGACCACGCGCAGCAGGGTGCGCACCTCGCCGCAGCCGTCGACGCGGGCCGCGTCCAGGTATTCGTCGGGGATGGTCAGCAGGAACTGGCGGAGCAGGAAGATGGAGAAGGCGTCGCCGAAGGCCATCGGGACGATCAGCGGCCACAGGGTGCCCGACAGGTCGAGCTGCTTGGCCCAGAAGAGGTACATGGGGATGACCACCACCTGCGGCGGCAGCATCATCATGGCGATGACGAGCAGCAGCGAGAGCCGCCGGCCGCGGAAGCGGAACTTGGCGAGCGCGTACGCGACGGGCACGGAGGAGACCACGGTCAACAGGGTGCCGAGTCCGGCGTACAGGAGCGTGTTGCGCCACCAGGTCAGGAAGCCGGGGGTGTGCCAGACCTTCGCGTAGTTGCCCCACTGCCAGGTGTCGGGCCACAGGTCGCGGGTCAGCGCCTGCCGGTCGCCCATCAGGGAGGTGAGGAGCAGGAAGACGAAGGGGAGGACGAAGAAGAGGGCGGCGGCCACGCCGAGCGAGTGCACCCCGACCCAGTGCAGTACCGCCCTGGAGGTTCTCCTGCCGTCGTACGTGCTCATTCACCTGCTCCGATCAGACCGCCACGGCGGCGCATCAGGAGCGCGGTGAAGGCCATGGAGAGGGCGAACAGGACGAGTGCGACGACACACGCGGTGCCGTAGTCGAAGCGCTGGAACCCGAGGTTGTAGACGAGCTGGGGCAGGGTCAGCGTGGACTTGTCGGGGTAGCCGGGCTCGAACTGCTGGCCCGAGCCGCCGATCACCCCGGCCGCGACCTTCCCCGCCACCAGCGGCTGGGCGTAGTACTGCATGGCCTGGATGACCCCGGTGACCACGGCGAACATGATGATCGGCGAGATGTTGGGCAGGGTGATGTGCCGGAACCGCGCCCAGGCCCCGGCCCCGTCCAGCTCGGCCGCCTCGTACTGCTCCTTCGGTACGTCCAGCAGCGCGGCCATGAAGATGACCATCAGGTCGCCCACCCCCCACAGCGCGAGGGCGGTCAGGGCCGGCTTGGACCAGTCGGCGTCGGTGAACCAGCCGGGCGTGGGCAGCCCCACCGCGTCGAGCAGGGTGTTCACGGGTCCGGTGCCCGGGTTGAGCAGGAAGACGAAGGCCAGGGTCGCGGCGACGGGCGGGGCGAGGTAGGGCAGGTAGAACAGGGTCCGGAAGATCCCTGCACCCGTCTTGATCTTGGTGATGAGCAGGCCGATGCCGAGGCCGAAGGCGACCCGGCAGATGACCATCACCAGTACCAGCCACAGGGTGTTGCGCATCGCCGGCCAGAACAGCGGATAGTCCGTGAAGACGTAGCTCCAGTTGTCCAGACCGTTGAAGGAGGGCTGCCGGAAGCCGTCGTAGCGGGTGAAGGAGAAGTAGAGGGTGGACAGCAGCGGGTAGACGAAGAAGACCGTGAAGCCGATCAGCCAGGGGGACATGAAGGCGGCGGTGCGCAGGGCGGACCGCCGCCGCTTCGAGCGCAGCGGGTGCGTGCCGGTCATCGGGCTACTTCGCCTTCGCGATGTCCGTGTCGATCTGCTGGTCGGTCTTCGCGAGACCGGCCGGGATGTCGGTGACGTCGCCCTTCTCGACGGCGTACGCGAAGTCCGTGAAGGTCAGCTGGTAGGTGCCGCCGTCGGCCTTGGCCGGGGTGGTGCTGGACTTCGGGTGCCGGGCGATGTCGAGGAAGGTCTTGAACTCGGGGGTCACCTGCAGGTCCGGGGACTCCAGGGCGGCGAGCGTGGACGGCACGTTGTGGATGCCGTTGGCGAAGGCCACCACCGCCTCGGTGTCGGTGGTCATGTACTTGACCAGCTCCCAGGCGGCGTTCTGCTTCTTGCTGCCCGAGGCGATGCCCATGATCGTGCCGGAGAGGTAGCCCTTGCCGTAGTCGGCGGCCTGCTCGTCGGGCACGGGCAGCGGCGCTGTGCCGATCTCGAAGGCGACGCCGGCCTCCTTGGCCATCGGGGCGCGCCACTCGCCGTCGATCTGCATGGCCACCTGGCCGGTGTGGAAGGGGTGTTCGGCGCCCCACTCGTCACCGAAGGTGTTGCGGAACCGTTCCAGCTTCTCGTAGCCGCCGAGCCGCTCCACCAGGTCCTTCTGCGCGGTCAGCATCTTCGCGAAGGCCGGGTCCTTCGCCAGGTTGGATTTCCCGTCCGCGCCGAAGTAGGCGGGGCTCCACTGCGCGGCGAGCCGCATGGGGGTGGTCTCGTAGCCGTGGAAGGTCGGCATCAGGCCGACCTGCTCGTACGAGTCCCCCTTGGGCTTGGTCAGCTTCTGGGCGACCTCCGCGAACTGGCTCCAGGTCTTCGGGGGTTCGGTGATGCCGGCCGCCGCGAAGGCGGTCTTGTTGTAGACGAGGCCGTACGCGTCGTTGAGCAGCGGCAGCGTGCACTGGTTGCCGTTGAACTCCGTGTACTCCAGCAGGGTCTTGGGGAAGACCTTCTTCTTGTCCACCCCGGACTTCTCCAGGAAAGGGTTCAGATCGGCGAAGGCGCGGGAGTTGCAGAACTTGCCCACGCTGTCGGTGGTGAAGGAGGAGACCACGTCGGGGGCCTTGTCCCCGCCCGCGCGCAGCGCCTGGTTGATCTTGTCGTCGGTCATGTTGCCGGTGACCTTGACCTTGATGTTCGGGTGCGCCTTCTCGAACCGGGCGATGTTGTCCTCGATCGCCTTGGCCTCGCTCGGCGCGGACCAGCCGTGCCAGAAGGTGAGGGTGACGTCCGCCTTCGGATCGTCGGAGGCGGTGTCCGCGCTCTGGCCCGTACAGGCCGTGGCGAGGGCGGATATCGCCGCGAGGACGGCGGTCGCGGTGGTCAGGCGTCCGGTTCTGGGCATGGCGGGGCTCGCTCTCTGCGGGAGGAACTTCCGTGGGGGGTGCCGGTGGGGTGGGACATGGCGGTGCGGTGCACGGCGGTGCGGCGGTGCGGGGGTGCGGGGGTGCGGAGGTGACGGGGCGGATGCGGGCGGCCGGCCCGGGGCGGGCGGTTCAGCCCGAGGTGTCGAACACTTCGTCCCGGGTGGCGGCGAGCGCGCTCTCCAGCGCTCCGTGCAGGACGGGCCGCTCCCGTACCTGGCCGGGGACCAGCCGGGGCCGGGAGGGGGCCAGTTCGGTGAGCTCGGCCTCCAGCAGCGAGCGCAGCGGCTCGCCGCCCGCGCTGATCGCGGACCCGGACAGGACCACGATCTCCGGGTCCAGGACGGCGACGACCGAGGCGAGACCGGTGGCCAGCGCGGTGGCGTACGACTGGAGGAAGCGCAGGTGCGCCCCCTCGGGCGCGGCGGCGGCCTGCTCGAGCAGGGCGACGGCGGCGGCGACCTCCCGGCCGTACGGGGCTCCGGGCGCGGGGGTCTCCAACGGCTCGACGCCCAGGTCCGCGGCGAGCCGGGGCAGGCCCTCCACACCGGCGAGCTCCTGGTACCCGCCGGAGTTGGCCCGGGTGACCTCCCGGACCAGGGGGCGGCCCGGCACGGGGAGGAAGCCGACCTCGCCGGCGCCGCCGGTCCAGCCGCGGTGCAGCCGGCCGCCGAGCACCAGGGCGGCGCCGAGGCCCTCCTCGTTCCACAGCAGGACGAAGTCCTCGTGGCCGCGGGCCGCGCCGAGCCGCTGTTCGGCGACCGCGGCGAGGTTGACGTCGTTCTCGTACTCGACGGGCATCGGCAGCGCGGCCGCCAGGTCCTCCAGGAGCGTGGGGGAGTGCCAGCCGGGGAGGTGGCTGGCGTAGCGCAGCCGGCCGGTCTGCGGGTCGAAGGCACCCGGCGTGCCGATGACCACCCGGCGCAGGTCGGAGCGGTGCAGCCCGGCGGCCTTGACGGCGCCCCCGAGGGCCTCGGTCACCTGGTCGACGGCCTCCGCGCCCTCGGTGTAGGGGACCTCGTGGGTGGCGATCACCGTGCCGGTGATGTCGGCGACGGCTGCCAGCACACGTTCCGGGGTGACGTCGAGGCCGCCGACGTAGGCGGCCCGCGGGTTGATCGCGTAGAGCTGGGCGCTGGGGCCGGGGCGTCCGCCGTCCGTGCCGGTGGCCACGACGAGCCCGACCGCTTCCAGGCGGGCCAGCAGCTGGGAGGCGGTGGGCTTGGACAGTCCGGTCAGGTGCCCGATGCGGGTCCGGGACAGCGGGCCGTGCGCGAGCAGGAGTTCGAGTGCGGCCCGGTCGTTCATGGCGCGCAACAGGCTGGGCGTTCCGGGCGTGGCGGCGGGCATCGAGCGGCTCTCCCTCACCGAGGTGATCTGTTAGGTAAGTTTCCTATCACCTGTTGAACTGTGTCAATGCCGCTGCCCCGCAGGCTGTGTCATTTCACGTGTCATTTCACGGATGACCTGCGGGGCAGCGGGGGCGTGCGGGGCCCGTGCGGCGGGCGGTTACTTGGTGATCCGCGGGCCGGCCTGCGGCGGGATCGGGGTGGCGGCCAGCGACTGCGGTGAGGCCGGGTTCGCCAGTGCGGACGGCGCGGCGACCGAGGCGGACGGGTCGGCCGGGGCCTCCTCGTCCTCGTCGGCGGCCGGCATGCCGCCGATGATCCGGATGCCCGCGGCGTCGAAGGCCTCCTTGATCCGCCAGCGCAGCTCCCGCTCCACCGCGAACTGCTGGCCCGGCATGGTCTTGGCGGACACCTTCACGGTCATCGAGGCGAGCAGCACCTCGTCCAGACCCAGCACCTCGACCGGACCCCACAGGCGCTCGTCCCACGGGGACTCCTTGGCCATGGAGTCGGCGACACCCTGGACCACCTCGCGGATCCTGGACAGGTTCTCCGAGGGCTTGACCTGGACGTCGACGCCCGCGGTCGCCCAGCCCTGGCTGAGGTTGCCGATCCGCTTGATCTCGCCGTTGCGCACGTACCAGATCTCGCCGTTGTCCCCGCGGAGCTTGGTCACGCGCAGGCCGACCTCTATGACCTCGCCCGAGGCCACGCCCGCGTCGATCTTGTCGCCGACGCCGTACTGGTCCTCCATGATCATGAAGACGCCGGAGAGGAAGTCCGTCACCAGGTTCCGGGCGCCGAAACCGATCGCCACACCGGCCACACCGGCACTCGCCAGGAGCGGGGCCAGATCGATCTTCAGCGCGGCCAGGACCATCAGTGCGGCCGTACCGAGGATGAGGAACGAGGCGACCGACCGGAGCACCGAGCCGATCGCCTCCGAACGCTGGCGCCGCCGCTCGGCATTGACCAGCAGTCCACCCAGAGCGGTACCCTCCACCGCCTCGGCGCTGGTGTTCATCCGGGTTATGAGCTTGGTCAGGGCCTTGCGGACCACCGAGCGGATCACTGCGGCTATCACCACGATCAGCAGGATCCGCAGACCGATGCTCAGCCAGGTGGCCCAGTTCTGTTCGATGAAGCTGGCGGCCTCGGTGACGCTCTCCTGCGCCTCCTTGACCGATGCGGGCGCGTCCGGGACTTCGGCTGCCTGCGGCAGCAGAACGGCGGGCCAGGGCACGACGGGAACCTCCAGGTGTAGCGGTCTGCCCGCGGAACCGGTGGTGCCCCCGGACGGAACCGGGGGTATGAGGGGCAGGCCATCCACACTAACGGGGCAATCCCTTCACCTTGGTGCCGTGTTCGAGGGAGAGACCAGACTCACCCGGGGATGACTGACTGTGGTCGAAAACACCTCGGACCCGTTACGGGCGCGTGGTGGCGCTTCGACCAGCCGTAAGGAGAGACTGGAGAGCAGATCGTCCCGGCGCGAGCCACGCGCCGCCGGCGTACAAGGAGGCAGTCCGTGCCGCACGTCCTGGTCCTCAACGCGTCGTACGAGCCCCTCGGCGTCGTACCGCTCCGCCGCGCGCTCGTCCTCGTCCTGGAGAACAAAGCAGTCTCCTTGGAGGAATCCGGCGCCTATCTGCACAGCGCGACAAGGGTCGTCCCCGCGCCCAGCGTGGTACGGCTCAAGCGCTTCGTGCGGGTCCCCTACCGGGGGCCCGTTCCACTCACCCGGCGCGCACTGTTCGCGCGGGACGGCGGTCGCTGCATGTACTGCGGGGCCGTCGCCACCAGCGTCGACCACGTCATTCCGCGCAGCCGGGGCGGCCAGCACGCCTGGGACAACGTCGTCGCCGCGTGCCGCCGGTGCAACCACGTCAAGGCCGACCGGCACCTGCTGGAACTGGGTTGGCGCCTGCGGCACCAGCCGGCCCCGCCGTCCGGTCTGGCCTGGCGCATCATCGGTACGGGGCACCGGGATCCGCGGTGGATGCCGTACCTCCAGCCGTACGGGGCCGAGGACGCCCTGGAACGGATCGGGGTCGCCGCGTCATAGAGCCCGCGGGGCCGCCGGTCCCCCGCGGGGTTGCGCCCGCCCGGGACCGGCGGCGGGGTCACGGGGTGACCGCGTAGGCCTCCGCCGACCAGAGGGAGCAGCCGTACCGCGTCGCACGGGTTTCGCACGTGACCCGCAGGAAGCGGGTGCCCGGGGCGTCCAGCCGGAGCGACTCGTGGCCGCCCCGCGAGGCCGCGACGGATGCTGCCGGCCGCCAGGTCACGCCGTCCGCGGAGGTCTCCACCCGGTACGCCGAGGGGTACGCGTCCTGCCAGTGCAGCTCCAGCCGGCCCACCCGCGCCGCGGCGGGCAGCTCCGCCTGCCACCACGCACCGTCCACCGCCGGTGACGACCAGCGGGTGCTCGAGGAGCCGTCCACGGCCGCCGAGGCCGGGAAGTCCGGGGTCTCGTTCGCCGAGGAGGCCGCCCGCGCGGTCCGCAGCAGATCCGGGCCGCCGGTACGGGGCACCGCACGCACGGTGAGCACGCGCGACTCCCCGTCGAAGGTCACCGGCACCTGGTAGCTGCCCGGCGGGGTGTTCGCGGCGACGCTCACCTCCAGCGCGATCGACACCCGGCCGCCCCGCGGGACCACCGCGGTCTGCGGAAGGCGGACCTCGATGCCCGCCGGGGGCTGCGCCGAAAGCGGGCCGCGGACCTCGCCGGGGCCGAGGGCCGACAGCTGCGCCGTGACCCGCTGCGCGGCGCCGCCGGTCTCGGCGTCGGTCGCGGCCCCGTCCATCAGCTCGAAGCGGGCCCGCGGGCCGTCCCCGAACCACGGCACCACCTGATGCACCGTGGGCGCGGACTCGGCCCCGGCCCAGGACAGGCGCACCCCGTCCGCGTTCAGCCCGGCCGTCTCCACCTGGGTCCAGCCCGAGGCCGCGGCGTCGGCGACCTTGCGCCAGCCCTCACCGGGCACGTGCACCTCCACCACGGCGCCCCGCGCCCCCGCCGGGAGCGGGTCGGTCATCACCGTCACCGCCGACACCGGGCGCGCCGCGTCCAGCCGTACGGTCCAGGCCTCGGCCTCCTTCGTCACCGTGCCGGCCTTGCGGGCGACCCCGGTCCAGGCGTCGGCCTCTGCCGCCGCCTTCGCCAGGAAGGGGTCCAGGACCGCCTTGTCCACCCGGGCCGTCCCCGGCTCGGCCAGCGCCTCGCGCGCCTCGGCCAGCGCCCGGGAGGCCTGCCAGGCGGCCGCCCCGTCCCCGCGGGCCTGGGCCTGCAGGACGTCCACCGCCAGCTCGCCCGCCGTCCCGTAGCGCGACAGGCGCTCCAGCCAGGGGCCCGCCTCGTCCGACAGGGCCGGGAGCCGCTCCGGGGCCTCGCGCAGCACGGTGAACGCCTTGCGCAGCGCGGTCCCGGCCGCCGGATCTCCCGCGGCGCGAGCCTTCCAGAACTGTTCGACCAGCGGCTTCAGATACGCGGACTCCTCCTGCTTGAGCCCGGACGACGCGGTGTTCCCGGCCAGCGCCGCCAGCGCCTCCCGCGTGCGCGGGTCGCCGCCCGCCAGCTCGCGCACCGCCGCCGCCCAGGACTCCCCGGCCCGGTAACCGCGCGGGTTCCACGCGAAGTCCGCCGCCGTGAAGACCGGGATCCGCGACAGCGTGCCCTGCGACATCGCGTTGGCCAGCAGCGCCGCCGAACCGCCCGCCACCGCCGGCTCGCGGCCCGCGTAGGGGCCGAGGAAGATGCGGCCCGGGTCCCAGTCGTTCACCGGGTAGTTGTCCATGGTGATCAGCGGGCGCCCGAAGGCGGAGCGCGCCCCGGCCAGTTCCTTGCCCGTGATCGTGCGGGGCACCACGCCCACGCCCGTCCAGGCCACCTCCACCCGCGGGTCCAGCGCGCCCGCCAGGGCCGTCCGGTAGGTGGTGGCGCCCTCCTGGTAGTACTCCGTCGGCAGCAGTGACAGCGCGGGCGCCCCCGGATACCGGGCGGCCAGGTGCGCCGCCAGTGCGCCCGCGACCTCCGCGTGCGCCTTCGCGGCCGCCGCCGGGCCCTTCCCATACCGCTCCCGGTCGGCCCGGCAGCCCCACTCCGTGTAGCTGACGTCCTGGAACTGCACCTGGAAGGCGCGGAAGCCGAGGTCCCACATCGCGTCCAGCTTGCGTGCGAGCGCCGCCCGGTCGGCCTCCGAGGACAGGCACATCGACTGCCCGGGGGTCACCGCCCAGGCCAGGACGATCCGGTTCGCCCGGGCCCGTTCGGCCAGCGCGCGGAACTCCTCCTGCTGCTCCTGCGGGTAGTCCTGGCGCCAGCCCGTCGTGCGGTACGTGTCGTCGCCCGACGCGAGCAGCAGCCGGTTCTGCTTGGTACGGCCCATGAAGTCCAGCTGCGCGAGGCGCTGTTCCCGGGTCCACGGCTGTCCGTAGAAGCCCTCGGTGATCCCGCGCACCGGCGCGGCCGGCCAGTCGCGCACCAGTACCCCGGGCACCTTCCCGCCGCCCGCGGCGAGGAGTTGCCGCAGCGTCTGCGCCGCGTGGAACAGCCCTTCGTCCCCGACGCCGGCCAGCGCGATCGTGTCCCGGCCGCCGGGCCGTCCCACGGCCAGCCGGTAGCCCCCGCCGGGCATGTCGCCCGGCGCGGCCGCGCCCAGGGCCCGCAGCGCCTCCTCGGCGCCCGCGTCCTGGAGCCGTACGAGGGTGCCCCGCGGGGGCAGCGGTGCTCCGGGGGCCGGCTCGTGGACGGTCCGTACGCCGGCCGCGCGCAGGGCGTCCCGGACCACCTTGACGGCGTACGGATCGGCGTCGGCCGCAGCGACCAGGACGGCCTCGGAGCCCAGGGGCAGCTCGCGCTTCGGATCGGCGGCCATCGACTGCGGCCGCGGCCAGACGGCGGGACCCTCGGAGGCCGCCCGGGGAGTGTCGGCCCCGGGGTCGAGCGGGGCCCCGGCGGCGGTGCCCGCGGGAGTGGTGGTGTTGGGGGCGGACCCCGGGGCGGATCCGGGGGCCGGAGTGCGCGCCGGTCCGTCCGGCGCGGAGGGTCCCGCGAGCGCCGCGGGTGGCCCGGCGGACACGGCGCCGCCCAGCAGCGAGCCGATGACCGCCACGGCGGCGGCGGTGGTCCGCCTCCTGCCCCTGAGCTGCACAGAGCCTCCCGATCGCGAGACGTCACCCACTCGTACGAATGAACCCGAGCCCACCATCCGTGCGGCTGGAGTGTCAATGCGAGTGGGTGATCTGACCCGGATATGCCAGGAATGCGGTGCCTCCGAGTGGGTATGGACGCGGTGTTCCCCGGCGGCGTCCGACCTCTGTGCACCACTGTTCTGACACATCCTCATGCCCTCATGCCCGCACGCACGAAGGAGCGCCCGCAGATGGACGACCTGGCCCGGCTCGCCGCCCAGTACGGCGTCGCCACCGACTACCGGCCCGCCGCCGACGTCACCGTCCCGGTTCCGGAGACCACCGTCAGGGCGGTCCTCGGCCTGCTGGGGGTGGTCACCGACGACGCGTCGAGCATCCGGGTGTGCGCCGAGGCCGCCGCGCGGGAGGCGGCCGGGCGGCTGCTGCCGCCCACGGTGGTCCTCTGGCAGGGGGAGCCCGTGGCATCGGAGCCCGCCGGGCTGCCGCCCGGCACCCGGGTGCGGGTGGTGGAGGAGGAGACGGGCGAGGTGCTCCTGTGGGGCCCCGGGCTGCCCCTCGGCGTCCACCGGCTCACCGCCGAGGCCACCGACGGGCGCACGGCGGAGGCCACCCTGGTCGTGGCTCCCGAGCGGGCCCCGGCCGCGCCCGAGCGGGCCCACGGGCTGCTCGTCCAGCTCTACTCCCTGCTCTCCGAACGCTCCTGGGGCATGGGCGACCTCGGCGACCTCGCGGAACTGGCCCGCTGGGCGGGCCGTACCCACGGCGCCGGGTTCATCCAGGTCAACCCGCTGCACGCGGCCGTGCCCGGGGCCCCGACCGACCCCTCCCCCTACCGGCCCTCCTCGCGGCGCTTCCCGGATCCGGTGCACCTGCGGATCGAGGACGTCCCCGAACACGCCGACTGCCCCGACCGCAGGGCCCTCGACGAGCTCGCCGCGCGCGGCGGGGAACTGCGCCGCCAGGTCCTGGAGAAGGGCGCGCTGATCGACCGGGACGCCGTCTGGGAACTCAAGCGGTCCGCCCTGGAGCTGCTGTACGCCGTCCCGCGCACACCCGAACGCGAAGCCGCCTACGGGGAGTTCCGCGCGGCACAGGGCCCCTCGCTGGACACCCACGCGGCCTGGTGCGCGGCCGCGGCCGGCGAGGACCCCCGGACGCGGGCCGACTTCCACCGCTGGCTGGTCTGGCTGACGGACACCCAGCTCGCGGCCGCCCAGCAGGCGGCCCGGGCGGCCGGCATGGCCGTGGGCATCGTGCACGACCTCGCCGTCGGGGTGCACCCGGAGGGCTCGGACGCGGGGACCGGCTCCTGCCACGCCCGGAACATCTCGGTCGGGGCCCCGCCGGACGCCTTCAACGCCCGCGGCCAGGACTGGGGCCTGCCGCCGTGGCGCCCGGACGTGCTGGCCGCCACCGGCTACGCCCCCTTCAGGTCCCTGCTGCGCGGGGTGTTCCGCTATGCGGGCGCCCTGCGGATCGACCACGTGATGGGCCTGTTCCGGCTCTGGTGGATCCCGGAGGGGACCCCGCCCGCGGACGGCGCGTACGTCAGCTACGACGGCGAGGCCATGCTGGCGATCCTGGTCCTGGAGGCCCACCGCGCGGGCGCGCTCGTCATCGGCGAGGACCTCGGGACGGTGGAGCCGCGGGTCCGTCAGGAGCTGGCCCGGCGCGGGGTGCTCGGCACCTCGGTGCTCTGGTTCGAGCGGGACTGGGACGGCAGCGGGAGCCCGCTGGCCCCGCAGGCCTGGCGGGCCGACTGCCTGGCCACCGTCACCACCCACGATCTGCCGCCCACGGCCGCCAAGCTCGCCGGCGGCCATGTGGAACTGCGCGACCGGCTCGGCCTGCTGACCCGCCCGGCCGAGCTGGAGCGGGCCCAGGACGCCGCGGACACCGCCGAGTGGCTGGAGCTGCTGGACGGGCTGGGGCTGGACACCAAGGGCGAGGAGGCGGCCGTAAGGGCCCTGTACGCCTTCCTGCTGCGCACGCCCGCGCGGCTGGTCGGCGTGTGGCTGCCGGACGCGGTGGGGGACCGGCGGCCGCAGAACCTGCCCGGTACGTGGGACCAGTACCCCAATTGGCGGCTGCCGGTCGCCGATGCCGGGGGGCGGCCGCTGACGCTGGAGGAGCTGATCTCCTCGCCGCGGGCGAACGCCCTGCTGAGCGCGGTGGGGGAGGGCGCACGACCTCGTACGGCACCCCCGGGCGCGCGCCCCGTTTAGGTGTTCGCTACGTTTGCACCGTGGACAAGAAGAACGCTCTGCGCGCCGGCGCCGTCACGGCCGGAACCGCGCTGATGATGCTGCTGATGACGTCTCCCGCCCTCGCGCTCACCCGCGACGACGGTGACGACCCGGGTCCGGGCCTGAGCGTCGGCGAGACGGTCGGCCTGTACGTGGCCCTGCCCATCGTGATTTTCCTGGTCATCATCGGTCTCGTGATGGCCCTCGACAAGTCGTCGGACCGGAAGCCGAAGCAGGCCTGATCCGGTCCGGCCCCACGGGGCCGGGACCAGCAGACATTTCCCGGGCGCCGGGGGTCCGCACCGCCGTATCGAATCGGCCGTGCGACGCCCCCCGGCGCCTTGTCGTGTCCTCAGACGCCGGCCAGCAGCCGGCGGAGCAGACCGGTGAGCACGGCGACCTCTTCGTCGGTCAGCCCGGTGAGCGCGGAGCGCTGTACCTCCAGGCCCGCGCCGACGGCCTCGTCGATGAGCGCGAGGCCACGGTCGGTGACCGTCACCTGGAGCCCCCGCCGGTCGTGCGGATCGGGCTTGCGCACGAGCAGTCCGGCCTTCTCCAGCTTGTCCAGACGCCCGGTCATGCCGCCCGTGGTGAGCATGAGGGTGGCCGAGAGCTGGCGGGGCGAGAGGGTGTAGGGCTCGCCCGACCTGCGCAGTGTGGCCACCACGTCGAACTCGCCGCGTGAGATGCCGAAGCGCGCGTAGCACTCCTCCATCGCGTCGCCCATGGCCCTGGCGATCCGGTAGATGCGTCCGAAGACGGCCATCGGCGCCGTTTCCAGGTCGGGGCGCACGGCGAACCACTGGGCCGTGATCGCGTCCACCGCGTCCTTGTCGTCACTCATGGCTGCAGTATCCGGCTTCCCTGAGATCGTTCGCAAAAAAGTTGCTTGCCACTAAGTAGCTTAGCGGTAAGCTACTTAGTGGCAACCGAGTCCGGGGGAGAGGTCATGGCGTTGTTCGGGGGAAAGACGGCTGGATCAGGGGAAGCGAAGGTCGCGGGGGAGCGGTCGCTGCTCCTCGGAATCGGCATCAGCGCGGTCGGGATCGGAATGTACATCCCCTTCTCGCTGGTCTTCTTCCACCACGTCACGGGCCTCTCCCTCACCCTCGTCGGCCTGGTCATGACCGTCACCGGACTGGCCGGGCTGGCGCTCATGCCGCTGGCCGGCTCGGCCGTCGACCGGTTCGGCGCCAAGAGGGTCAACCTGGTGCTCCATGCGACACGGGCGCTCGGCTTCGCCCTCTACCCCTTCGCGACCTCCCTGCCCGCCTTCGCGGCCGTCGCCCTCGTCACCGCATTCGCCGACCGCTCCTTCGGCGTCGTCCAGCAGTCCCTGATGGGCGAGGTGGCACGGGGCGCCGCCCGCGACCGGCTCCAGGCATCCACCCGGGCCCTGCAGAACGCCGGGATGGGCGCGGGCGCCCTGCTCGTCTCCGGAGTGCTGGCACTGTGGGGCACCGGCGGGTTCACCTACACCGCCTGGGGCAACTCCCTCGCCTTCGCGCTCGCCGGACTGCTCGTCAGCCGGGTCCGGGCGGTCCGCACGGCAGGGGCGGCAGGGGCGGCCGGCGCCGAGCCCGTCGGCCCGGTGGGGTACCGGACGGTCCTGCGCGACCGCCCCTTCCTCGGGCTCACCGCCGCCAACTTCCTCACCGCACTGGGCTATTGCGCCCTCTCCGTCCTCTTCCCGCTCTACCTCTCCACCTGGCTGAAGGCCCCCGACTCCCTCACCGGAGCGGCCTTCACCGTCAACACCGTCCTGTGCGCCGGGATCGGCGTGCTGATCGCCGGCCGGGTCCGCCGCTCCGGCGCCCGCCGCACCCGCTCCGCCGCACTCGGCGCCCTGCTCTTCGCCGCCGCCTTCGCCGGGCAGATCGTGCTCGGCACCCTGCGACCCGGCCGGACCGTCACCCTGATCGCCCTGCTGGTCATCGTCGTCGTCTACACCCTCGGCGAACTCGTGCACAGCCCCTCCGGCGGCGCCCTGTCGGTCTCCGCCGCCCCCGAGCCTGTCCGTGGCCGCTACCTGGCCACCTACCAGCTGTCCTACTCGCTGGCCGGCGCGCTCGCCCCCTCCCTCTTCACCGCCCTGCTCGCCGTCGACGGCCGCCTGCCCTGGGCCGTCCTGGCCGTCGCCGCGACCGGCGCAGCCCTGGCGCTGCTCCGGCTGGAGCGGCATCTGCCGGCCGAGGCCGTGCACGCCGAGCCGCCGCCGGCCGCCGAGGCCGTCACCGGGCCGGTCCCGGTGACCTCCGCCGCCTGAGCCCGCCCCACCAGCTTCCACCCGACCGAGGAGCCACCCGCCATGAAGCGTTTAGCCACCGTCGCCCTGACCGCGCTCGCCCCCATCTCCTGGGGCTCGACCTACGCGGTGGCCACCGAGCTGCTGCCGCCCGACCGGCCGCTGTTCACCGGCGTCATGCGGGCCCTGCCCGCGGGGCTGCTGCTGACCGCCCTGGCCCGTACCCTCCCCAAGGGCCAGTGGTGGTGGAAGTCCGCCGTCCTCGGCATCCTCAACATCGGCGCCTTCTTCCCGCTGCTGTTCCTCTCCGCCTACCGGCTCCCCGGCGGCGTCGCGGCCGTACTGGGCGCCGCCGGCCCGCTGTTCGTCGTAGGACTGGCCGCACTCCTCCTCGGGGAGCGGGCGAGCCTGCGCACCGTGCTCGCCGCCGTGGTCGGGGCGTTCGGCGTCAGCATGGTCGTCCTCACGGCGGAGGCCGGGCTGGACGCGGTCGGCGTCGTCGCCGGTGTGATCTCCTCCGCCTCCATGGGCGCAGGTACCGTCATGACCAAGCGCTGGGGCCGCCCCGAAGGCGTCGGCCCGCTGGCGATGACCGGCTGGCAGCTCACCGCGGGCGGACTGTTCATCATCCCGGTCGCCGCCCTCGTCGAAGGGGCCCCGCCCGCCCTCGACGGCAAGGCCTTCCTCGGCTACGGGTACATGATGCTGATCAACACCGGCATCGCGTACTGGCTGTGGTTCCGCGGCATCGGAGCCCTCAGCGCCACCTCGGTCACCCTGCTCGGCCCGCTGTCCCCGCTCACCGCCGCCGTCATCGGCTGGGCCGCCCTCGGGCAGGCGCTGTCGCCCGTACAGCTCGTGGGCATGGCGATCGCCTTCGGGGCCACCGTCGCCGGCCAGCTGGCGGTCGCCCGCACCACGCAACCGTTCAGTTCTACTGAAAAGAACGATCAGAACATTTCGATAGACCTGACGGATGAGAGGGTGCGACGGTAGACCGCACGAAGGACCCGCCGCAACCCCGAGGAGCAGACCCACAGTGGCCGTCATGGACCGCGTCCGTACCGTCTCGCAAGCCAGGCCCGGCAGCACGGGGAAGAAGGGTGCCGCCGGGCTCGGCGTACTCCTCGCCCTGCTCGCGACGGTCGTCTGGTCCGGCAGCTTCGTCGCCACCCGGGGCATGGCCGAGACCGTACCGCCCGTCCAGGCCGTCTTCTGGCGCTGGATCATCGCTCTGCTCGCCGTCGCCCCCTTCGCCGCCCGCCAGGCCTGGCAGCAGCGGGCCCTGATCCGGCGGCACCTCGGGTACATCGCCCTCGCCACGCTGTTCGGCGTCACCCTCTACAACACGCTCGTGCACCAGGCCGGACTGACCACATCCGCCTCCAACATGGGCATGATCATGGCGGCCTCGCCCGTCATCATGGCGCTCTACGCCCGCATCGGCGGCGAACGGCTCGGCACGCGGCGGGCCTTCGGCATCCTGCTCGCCGCCCTCGGCGTGCTGCTGCTCGTCGGCGACGGCTCCATCGGCTTCGACTTCGGAGCCGGCGACCTGTGGATGTTCGGCGCCGCCCTCTCCTTCGCCACGTACAGCGCCCTGCTCAAGCGCAAGCCCGCAGAACTCGGCGGCCTGGCCTTCCTGATCACCACCTTCGTGCTCGGCGCGCTGATGCTGGCACCTGCCTACGCCGTCTCCGTCGCCGTCCAGGGCGGCTTCGCGGTCAACGCCGGAACGGTCGGACCGCTGCTGTACGTCGGGGTGTTCTCCTCGGCCGTCGCCTTCTTCGCCTGGAACAGGGCCGTCTCGATGATCGGGGCGGCCCGCGCGGGAGTCGTCTACTACCTCCAGCCGGTGTGCGTGGCCGGCCTCGGCCTCCTGCTCCTGGGCGAGCGGACCGGACCGGCGCAGCTGCTCTGCATGGCGCTGATCCTCGGAGGGGTCGGGCTGGGGAGTGCCCGGCGGTAGGTTCGGTCCCATGACCGAGTGGGACATCAAGAAGCTGCGGATCCTGCGCACCCTCGCCGAACGGGGGACCGTGACCCGGACGGCCGAGGCGCTGCACATGACGCCCTCGGCCGTTTCGCAGCAACTGACGAACCTGGCCCGGCAACTGGGCGTGGTGCTGCTCGAGGCCGAGGGCCGCCGGGTGCGGCTCACCGACGCGGCCCACCTGGTCCTGCGGCACACGGAGGCGGTGTTCGCCCAGCTGGAGCGGGCCGACGCGGAACTGGCCGGATACCTCGCCGGGGACGCGGGTGAGGTACGGGTGGGCGCCTTCTCCACCGCGGTACCGGCGCTCGTGGTCCCGGCGGTGGCCGCGCTGAGGCGGGCCCACCCCGGGGTGGAGGTCCGGGTCCGGGAGACGGAGGCCGCGGAGTCGTACGAGCTCCTGTCGGCCGGCGGCGTGGACCTCGCGCTGTCGCTCGCGGCCCACGCACCGACCGCGCGGGACCCCCGGTTCACGCGGGTGGCGCTCCTGGAGGACCCCCTGGACGTGGCGCTCCCGCCGGGCCATCCACGGGCGGACGCGGCCGATCTGCGGCTGGCGGACCTCTCCGGCGACCCGTGGATCTACGGCGGCAGCGGTCCCTGGTCGGAGATCGCCCGGTCCGCCTGCGAAGCCGCGGGCTTCGTCCCGGAACAGGCGCACTCGGCGTCAGGCTGGACGGCGATCCTGGCCATGGTCGAGGCGGGGATGGGCGTGGCCCTGGTGCCCCGGATGGTGTCGAGCCGGGCCTCGGGCGGAACGGTGCGGGTCCTGGCCCACGACCGCCCGACCCGCCACGTGATCGCGGCGGTCCGCCGGGGCGCCGAATCCGCACCCGCACTGGCGCACGTCCTCGCCGCCCTGCGCGAGGCGGCCTCGGCCCGGCGGTAGCAGCTTCCGGGCTCCGCCCGGACCCGGTCCTCAAACGCCGGGCGGGCTGAAAATCCAGCCCGCCGGCGTTCGAGGCGCGGGGTCCGGGGCGGAGCCCCGGCTACGGTGCGAGCCGTCAGGCCTGAGCGGCAGCGGCGTCCGCGGCCTGGGCCTTCAGCGCGCGCTCGACGCCCGCGCGGGACTCCGAGACCAGGCGGCGCAGGGCCGCGTTCGGCTCGGCCGAGGCCAGCCACGCGTCCGTCGCGTCCAGGGTCTCCTGCGAGACCTGCAGCGCCGGGTAGAGGCCCACCGCGATCTGCTGGGCGATCTCGTGGCTGCGGGTCTCCCACACGTTCTTGACCGCCGAGAAGAACTTCTCGGTGTACGGGGCCAGCAGCTCGCGCTGGTCGGTCTGGACGAAGCCGCCGATCACGGCCTCCTGCACCGCGTTCGGCAGGTCGCCGGACTCCACCACCGAGGCCCACGCCTCGGCCTTGGCCTCCGCCGTCGGGCGCGCCGCACGGGCGGTCGCCGCGTGGCGCTCGCCGGCCGCCGTGGCGTCCCGCAGCAGCTCGGCCGCGATGGCCGGCTCCCCGGCGACGCCCGTCGCGACGAGCCGCTCCAGGAACGTCCACCGCAGCTCGGTGTCGACGGCCAGGCCCTCGATCTCCGCCGCACCGTCGAGCAGCGCCGACAGGTAGGTGAGCTGCCCCTCGGTGCGGGCGGTGGCCGCGAACGCCCGCGCCCACGCCAGCTGGTGGTCCCCGGCCGGCTCCGCGCCGCGCAGCTGCTCCAGGGTGGCCTCGGTCCAGGCCGCCAGGCCCTGCTCCCGCCACGCCGGGTCGGCGTAGAGGTCGATGGCCAGCTTCACCTGACGGTGCAGCGACTGGACGACGCCGATGTCGGACTCCTTGCCGATGCCCGAGAGGACCAGCGCCAGGTAGTCGCGGGTGGCGAGCTCGCCGTCACGCGTCATGTCCCAGGCCGAGGCCCAGCACAGGGCGCGCGGCAGGGACTCCGTGAAGTCGCCGATGTGCGCGGTGACCGTGGCGAGGGACTCCTCGTCCAGGCGGACCTTCGCGTAGGACAGGTCGTCGTCGTTCAGCAGGAAGACCGCCGGGCGCGTGCGGCCGACCAGCTCCGGCACCGTGGTCAGCGCGCCGTCGATGTCCAGCTCGATCCGGTCGGTGCGCACGAGGGCGCCGTCCTGGAGCTCGTACAGGCCGACCGCGATGCGGTGCGGGCGCAGCGTGGACTGGCCCTTGGCGCCGGCGGGCAGCGCGGGCGCCTCCTGGCGGATGCCGAAGGCAGTGATCACGCCGTTCGCGTCGGTGGTGACCTCCGGGCGCAGGATGTTGATGCCGGCCGTCTCCAGCCACGCCTTGGACCAGGCCGTCAGGTCGCGGCCGGAGGTCTCCTCCAGGGCGCCCAGCAGGTCGGACAGGCGCGTGTTGCCGAACGCGTGCGCCTTGAAGTACGCCTGCACGCCCTTGAAGAAGGCGTCCATGCCGACGTAGGCCACGAGCTGCTTGAGCACCGAGGCGCCCTTGGCGTACGTGATGCCGTCGAAGTTGACCATGACGTCGTCGAGGTCACGGATGTCCGCCATGATCGGGTGCGTGGACGGCAGCTGGTCCTGCCGGTACGCCCAGGTCTTCATGGAGTTGGCGAAGGTGGTCCACGCGTGCGGCCACTTCGAGCCCTCCGCGTACGCCTGGCAGGCGATCGACGTGTACGTCGCGAACGACTCGTTCAGCCACAGGTCGTTCCACCACTCCATGGTGACCAGGTCGCCGAACCACATGTGCGCGAGCTCGTGGAGGATGGTCTCCGCGCGCACCTCGTACGCCGCGTCCGTCACCTTCGAGCGGAAGACGTACTGGTCTCGGATGGTGACGGCGCCCGCGTTCTCCATGGCTCCCGCGTTGAACTCCGGGACGAAGAGCTGGTCGTACTTGGCGAAGGGGTAGTCGTAGGCGAACTTCTCCTGGAACCAGTCGAAGCCCTGCCGGGTGACGTCGAAGATCGCGTCCGCGTCGAGGAACTCGGCGAGCGAGGGGCGGCAGTAGATGCCGAGCGGTACGGACTGGCCGTCCGGGCCCTCGTAGGAGCTGTGCACCGCGTGGTACGGACCGACGATCAGGGCCGTGATGTACGAGGAGATGCGCGGCGTCGGCTCGAAGCGCCAGACGTTGTCCTTGACGTCCGCGGCCTCGGGGGTCGGGGAGTTCGAGATGACCGTCCAGCCCTCGGGGGCCGTCACGGTGAACTGGAACGTGGCCTTCAGGTCGGGCTGCTCGAAGCTGGCGAAGACCCGCCGCGCGTCCGGCACCTCGAACTGGGTGTAGAGATAGGCCTGCTGGTCGACCGGGTCCACGAAGCGGTGGAGACCCTCACCCGTGTTCGTGTACGCGCAGTCCGCGACGACGCGGAGCTCGTTGGCCCCGGCCTCCAGGGCGCTCAGGGCGATCCGGGAGTCCTGGAAGACCGCCGCGACGTCCAGCGACTTGCCGTTGAGGACGACCTCGTGCACGGCCGGAGCGACCAGGTCGATGAAGGTCTCCGCCCCAGCCTCGGCCGACTGGAAGCGCACGGTGGTCACGGACGGGTAGCTGCCACCCTCCTGTGCGCCGCTGAGATCGAGTTCGATCTCGTAGGAGTCGACGGTGAGCAGCTTTGCCCGCTGCTGAGCCTCTTCACGGGTGAGATTCGTGCCTGGCACGCGTTCATCTCCTTCGATGGTGACGTTGCCCGGCCATCCTGCCATCCGGACAGCATCACTGCCTCGGACTAATCCACGGGCGAACGCGACGTCGTATTCCCGCCGGACACCGGACGGCCGCCGCGCCACGCTGGTTGCCATGACCAGTGCATACCGGGCCAGGCCCATCGAGGAGGCGGCGCTCAAGGAGCTCCGCGTGCAGGACGACGCGGGACGCGGCCCCGTCCCGTACACCGACGGAGAGGGCGGGGCGCCGCTGCGGTGCTGCCTGCGCACCAGTGAGGCGGGGGAGCGGATCGCGCTCGTCTCCTACGCGCCGCTGCGCCGCTGGGCGGCGCGGACCGGGGCCGATCCCGGCGCCTACGACGAGCAGGGGCCCGTCTTCATCCACGCCGAGGACTGCGCGGGCCCCGTGGGGGGCGGTGGCCACCCCTTCGCCCGGGCAGGGGTGCAGCGCACCGCCCGGCGGTACGACGCCCGTGGGCACATCCTCGGCGGGCGGGTCCTGGACCTCGGGGAGGACCCCGACGGGGTGATCGAGCAGGCCCTCGCCGAGGCCTTCGCCGATCCCGCCGTGGCCCTCGTTCACCTGCGCTTCGCCGAGTTCGGCTGCTTCCAGTTCGAGGTGCGCAGGACCTGACGTGCCAGGAGGGCGGGCGCCCCGGGGCGCCCGCCCTCCTCGTCGTACGCCCGCGGGATCAGCCGCGCAGCTCCTCGGCCACGAGCTCGGCGATCTGCACCGCGTTCAGGGCCGCGCCCTTGCGGAGGTTGTCGTTCGACAGGAACAGCGCGAGGCCGTTGTCCACGGTCTCGTCGGAGCGGATGCGGCCCACGTACGAGGCGTCCTTGCCCGCCGCCTGCAGGGGGGTCGGGATCTCCGAGAGCTCGACGCCCGGGGCGTCCTTCAGCAGCTCGTACGCGCGCTCGACGCTGAGGGGGTTCGTGAAGCGGGCGTTGACCTGGAGGGAGTGGCCGGAGAAGACCGGCACGCGCACGCAGGTGCCCGAGACCTTGAGCTCCGGGATCTCCAGGATCTTGCGGGACTCGTTGCGGAGCTTCTGCTCCTCGTCGGTCTCGAAGGAGCCGTCGTCGACCAGGTTGCCGGCGAGCGGGATCACGTTGTAGGCGATCGGGCGCTTGTAGACGGCCGGCTCCGGGAAGTCCACCGCGCCGCCGTCGAAGGTCAGCTGGTCGGCGGCCTCGGCGACCGCGCAGGCCTGGCCCTTGAGCTCGGCCACACCGGAGAGGCCCGAGCCGGAGACGGCCTGGTAGGTGGTGGCGATCAGCGCGGTCAGGCCGGCTTCCTCGTGCAGGGGGCGCAGCACCGGCATCGCGGCCATGGTGGTGCAGTTCGGGTTCGCGATGATGCCCTTGGGGCGGTTCTTGATCGCGTGCGGGTTGACCTCGGAGACCACGAGGGGGACCTCCGGGTCGCCGCGCCAGGCGGAGGAGTTGTCGATCACGACGGCGCCCTGGGAGGCGACCTTCTCGGCCAGCGCGCGGGAGGTGGCGCCGCCGGCGGAGAACAGCACGATGTCCAGGCCCGCGTAGTCGGCCGTGGAGGCGTCCTCGATGGTGATCTCCCGGCCCTCCCACTCGAGGGTGGAGCCCGCGGAACGGGCCGAGGCGAACAGCCGCAGCTCGTCCACCGGGAACTTCCGCTCGGCGAGGATGCCGCGCATGACTCCGCCGACCTGTCCGGTGGCTCCGACGATTCCGACCCTCACGGTGACTCCTTTTGGTACGTACGACGCGGGCGCGCGTGGAGCCATCATGCGTTCGACCCCACGAGCCTTGTCCAATCCATTGTCCGAGGAACGGACGGTGTCCCGATCGTGAACCCCCGTGTCGGGTTCGTGGCGGGCGTGTTGCAGAGCCCCTGAACACGCGTTTTGCCTGGTCGGAGGCGGTTGGCGGCCGGTCTGCCGGGTCCGTTTTCCGGACATGCCCGACCGCAGAACGAACCATCCGATGCGCGGGACTCGGGAAAGGCCCGAGGGGGCGGCGCTCGTCAGAGCGCCGCCCCCTCGGGTTTCGTACTGCGGGGTCCTACGGGAGGACCTTCTCGATCTGCACGCTGCCGGTGCCGGCGGCGGTGCCGCGGGCGTTCAGCAGCTGGACCTGGCCGAAGAACTGACGGCCCTCGGGGGCCGCGCTGCTGACCAGGACGTTCGCCGAGACCTGCGCGGTGGCGCCGGTGGCGAGGTTCACCGCGGCGGCCTCGTCGACCTGGACGGAGCCCAGGGCGGCCGAGAAGAACACGTCGCGGTAGTCGTACGTGGTGGAACCGGACGGGATCGCGTAGCCGATCACCTTGACGGTGTAGGTGCCCGCGGCCGGGTTCACCAGGCTCACGGCCTCCTCGGAGTCGCCGTCGGCGGCCGAGCCGACCTTGATGCCGTCCTTGTAGACCTCGAGGTCGAGGTCGGCGGCGGTGTCGGACACCTTGCCGATCGAGACGTCGAGGCGCGAGGTGCCCGCGGGGACCGCGATCTCGGTGGTGTGGGTCTCACCGTTCGCGAGGGTCGGCTTGGCGACCTTCGCGGAGCCGAGCGGACCGCCCTGGAGCTTGCCGCCGGTGATGGCCGCGCCGGCGTTCTTGATGCTCCACTGGACCGGTGCGGGGGTGCCCTGCTTCACCTCGGGCAGGACCTTGACCGCGGGGTCGAAGGCCGCGCCGAGCACGGAGACGTCCAGCTTGAACGGGTTGTCCAGGACCGGCGACGTACGACGGGCCTCGACCTCGATCTCCCAGACGCCCGGCGTCGGCTCGGGGTACGAGCGCACGTCGGGGCGGCAGGTGTTGGCCGGGTTGTCGTAGTTCGGGTAGCAGTTGGTCGTGGCCGTCGGGTCGACCGGCACGCCGTAGGGGTGGATCGCGATGAAGCGCGTCTGGGCGCCCGCCGCGAGACCGCCGAGGGCGACCTCCAGGCTCTTGGCGCCCGGCGGCACCGTCACGAAGTACGACTTGTGGCTGTTGCGCTGCACGGTGGAGGACTGCGACAGAGCGAACGACGGCGCGGCCAGGGGGGCGGAAGCCACGACGGTCGTCAGGATCTGCTTGTCGATGCCCTCGGTGGTCTCGTCGTCCAGCTGCAGGATGCCGCTGTGGACGCCGGCCGACTTGGCGTTGGCCTCGACCTTGATGGTGACGGGCTTGTTCAGCGGCAGGGTGACGTAGTCGTAGCCGCCGACGACCTTGAAGGTGCCGTCGTTGTTGCGCCAGCTCAGGTCGTGCCGGGTGCCGTACTTGACGCCCGTGGTGCGGGTGACGACGACGTTGTAGACCTTCTTCTGGTTGACCTTGAGGCCACCCTCGCGGTCGTACAGGCCGGTGCCGGAGCCCGGGGTCTTCAGGAACTGGTCGATCGCGGTGTCGACCGGCGCCTGGACGGTGAACTCGTTGGCCTTGGCGTCGCGCTGGATGGACTCCCACGCACCGGGGACGTTGATCAGACCCGAACCCTGCGCGTGCGCGGGGACGTTGTCGATCTTCTTGGCGGCCGTGGTGAGCGCGACCCGCAGGGAGGCCGGCGTCAGCTTGATGTTGTGCTGCTTGGCGGCCGAGATCAGCAGGGCGCTGGCGCCCGCGGCCTGCGGCGAGGCCATCGAGGTGCCCTGGAGCATGCCGTAACCGGCCGGCAGGGTGTAGCCGGCCTCCTTCACCGGGGCGCCGGGCAGCCAGGTCTGGATGGTGTTGATGGCCGCGCCGGGGGCGCTGATGGTCGGCGTGAAGCCGCCGTCCTCACGCGGACCGCGCGAGGAGAAGGGGAACATGTTGTACTTCGTGCTCACACCGGAGCCGTAGTTGGCGGCCCAGGTCTCCTTGGAGACCGAGGCACCCACGGAGATGACCTTGTCCGCGAGGGCGGGGTCGCCGATGGTGTTGACGCCCGGGCCCGAGTTGCCGGCCGAGATGACCAGCTGGACGCCGTAGGTGTCGATGAGGTTCTTGTAGAGCTCGGAGCGCGCGTTGTTGCCGTCGTTCAGCGCCGGCAGGCCACCGATGGACATGTTCACGATGTCCACACCGCGGTTGACGACGAGGTCGATCATGCCCTCGGTCAGCGCGATGTTGGTGCAGCCGCCGGACCAGGAGCAGGCGCGCGAGGAGACGAGCTTGGCGCCGGGCGCCTCGCCGTTCATCTTGCCGCCGAAGAGGCTGTTGGCGGCGGTGATACCGGCGACGTGCGTGCCGTGCTCGGACTCGATGATGCCGATGTTGACGAAGTCGGCCTTCTTGCCGACCCAGTCCCCGCCGAGCGGGTCCATCGGGACGTCCTTGCGGATCTCGATCACGAACGGGATGCGCTCGGCGACGTCGGTCGCCGGGTTGTCCGTGCCGAAGTAGCCGATCTGGTAGCCGTCCTTGTACGGCTTCATCGGCTCGTTGTTGGTGAAGTCGCCGTCCTGGTCGGTGTCGACGCGGACGGTGCCGGCGGCGGCGTCGTAGAGCATGCCGAACCGGTCGGTGGTGTCCCCGTCCCGGTTGACGTCGCCCGCCATGTCACCGGTGGCGGTGATCGACTCGCTGAAGCGGCTCCACTGGAAGCTGCCCTCGGGGGCCTTCCAGCTCTGGCCGCCCGCGGTGAAGGCGCCGCCGCTGGAGGTGACCGGGGTGATCTGCGGGCGCCAGGTGGCGTCGCTGTCGGTGATCGGGTCGGTGGCCGTCACCCAGTCGACGATCTTGCGCTCGCCGGTCGTGGTCTTCTGCAGGGCCGGGTGGCCGAGGTCGACACCCGAGTCCATGATGCCGATGGTCACGCCGCGGCCGTCGGCCTGCGGGTTGTCCTTGACGAAGTCGACCGCGCCGGTCTCGAAGGACGGGTTGTACGGGTTCTTCGCCGGGGTGTTCTTGTCCGGCGCCGCGTACGTCTCGGCGGCGGTCTTCTTCACCGTGCCGCTCTCGCGGTCCGCGTCGGGGCGCGGGTCCGGCAGCTGGATCTCGTGCCGCAGGTCGATCCCGTGCACCGAGGACAGCTTGGCGGCCGCCTTCAGCGCGGCCTCGGCCTGGGCGGTGGGCAGGGTGGCGCGCACGTAACCGAGGTTGTCGTACGTCCGGCCCACCGAGGCGCCCTGGACGGCATCGAGCTGATCGGCCACCTGCTTGGTCTGGCCGGGAGCGGTCGCGACCATGACGGTGACGTTCGCGTCACCCTTGGCCTTGGCCTGCTGAAGCAGCTCGGCGTCGGCCGAACCGAGCTTCTGGTCTGCGGACTTGACCGCGGGCGAGGTGCCCGGGGTGTCCGCGCCGGTCGCCGCGAGGACGGGCCCGGCGCCGGTGGCCGCGAGGGCGGCGACCAGGCCGGCCGCGGCCGCGACGCGCGCGACGCGTCTGGCCCCGGATATGGAGCTGGGGGATTCGAGGGTCATCAGCATCCCTGGTAAGTGAAAGATACGGTCCGGATTTCGGTGCCGGATGACCGGTCAGCTTGGCCTAAGCGACAGCTCTTTGGGGAGAGTTGTCATTGACCGAGACCTGCCATGGCGGACTCTCGCCAGCGCGAGGAATGCGCCAGCGCGGCCTTACCGGGGCACAGCGGTGCGAACCACAGGGGCTGATCGGTCGATTTATCGACTTGACGGCCATATGGCGGCACCGGGACGCGCTCGCGCCCCGGTGCGGGTGTGACAGATTTCGAGTGGTCAGCGCTCGCGCGTGCGCGCGTAATGACGTGAGGCCTTCGCCCGGTTTCCGCAGGCGGCCATCGAGCACCAGCGCCGGGTGCCGTTGCGCGAGACGTCGTAGAAGTGAAGGACGCAGCTCTCGGAGGCGCACGTGCGGATCCGGCCGGGCGCGGCGCCCAGCAGGCCGAGGTAGTCGCGCGCCGCCGTCCAGGCCGGCCCCCAGGCCGGATCGGCGAACTCGGCCCGCTCGCCCGGGCCTTCGGCGGTCAGGGTGGCGCGGATGCGGCCGTGCTCCAGTACGGCGTCGATCAGGGTACGGGCACTCTCGTCGGCCGGGTCCGCGACCGCGCGGGCCAGGGCCTCGCGAGCGGTCAGCAGATGGACGAGGGTCGCCGCGTCGGCGCGGAAGCGCCCGGCCAGGCCGGTGCTCTCCAGCCAGACCGCGAGCCCCTGCACGCGGGTGAGCCCGGCCGCGCCGGCGAAGAGGTCCAGTGGTTCGCCGTCGACGACCCAACGGGTGTTGAGCAGGTCGAGGGCGACCGGCTCCCCGGTCAGGGGTCGTGGATCCGCCGCCGTCATGTCCCTCGTGCCCCTCTCCCGCCGGATGGCTAACCCTTTGAGGGTACGTGAACGGTTGACACCTCCTTGCCTAACCCTTAAATTGGTTCTAGAAGGTTAGGCAAGATGTGTGCGGGAACCCTCTGCGGAAGGAACGTCATGACCCACGGGGCGTACCACCGGGGCCCGCTGGCCGTGCAGGAGCGGGTCGGCGTGCGCGACCTGGCCGACCATGTCGGGCGCTCGATCGGTAGGGGCATCCGCGACGTCGCGGCGGCCTTCCTGGGGCTCCAGCCGCACCTGGTCGTCGGCGCCACCGACGGCGCGGGGCGGGTGTGGGCCTCCCTGCTCACCGGCGCGCCCGGCTTCGTACGGGCCACCGGGCCGGACCGGATCGCGGTCGCCGGCGGTCCACCGGCGGGCGACCCGCTCGCCGAGGCGCTGGCCACGGCAGGGACCCGCGTCGGCACCCTCGCGCTCGACCCGCGCACCCGGCGCCGGATGCGGCTGAACGGAACCCTGGAGGTGACGCGGGGAGGCTTCGCCGTCGAGGCCGAGCAGGTCTTCGGCAACTGCCCCAAGTACATCCAGCGGCGCCGGCCGCTGGAGCTCGCCCGGCAGGGGGCGGGTGTGGTGCGGCGCGGGGATGTGCTCACACAGGACCAGCAGCGGACGGTGCGCGGCGCCGACACCTTCTTCGTCGCCACCACGGCGGAGGCGGACGGGGCCGACGCCAGTCACCGGGGCGGACTGCCGGGATTCGTGGAGGTGCTCTCGCCGGCCGAGCTGGCCTGGCCGGACTACGCGGGCAACGCCATGTTCCTGACCCTGGGGAACCTGACGGCCGACCCGCGGGCCGGACTGCTCTTCCCGGACTGGGAGAGCGGGGCGGTCCTTCAGCTCAGCGGCCGGGCCCGGACGGAGTTCGGGGCCGACGGGAGCCGCCGCACCCGCTTCCGGGTGGAGTCGGTGGTGGAGAGCGTGCACCCGGGGCGGCTGCTGTGGAGCACCCCGGAGTACTCGCCTCACCTGGGCAGTACCACCAGGTAGGCGGCGGGTTCCCGGTCGTCGGCCGCGGTCAGGGCGGTCCGGATCACCGCGGCCTGCTGCTCGGGCCAGTCGCGCAGCTTGCGGGGGGTGATGTGGATGACGGTCACCCCGAGCCGCTCCAGCGTCTCGCGCTTGCGCACGGACTCCGACCACTGCTCGTCCTCGCCCTGGCGGGGGGCGCGGGTGTCGATCTCCAGGGCGACGGAGTGCTCGGGCCAGAACGCGTCGACACCGCCGAGGTGCGGGCCGCCGGGCAGCCGCAGGTCCACGTTCCAGACGGGGTCGGGGAGCTCGTGGCCCCGTACGAGGTGGTACAGCCGGTCCTCGGCGATGGCCCGGCCCTCCGCGAGCAGCGACTCGACCGCGTCGACCACGTGCGGCCGGTTCAGCAGCCGGGCGACGGTCAGCTCCCGTACGACGGCGGCCGGTTCGCAGTGCCCGCCGCGGACGGCCTCGCTCAGCAGGCGGCGTACGACGCCGGCGTCGGAGAGCTGGGTGACGGCGTCGGCGACGGCCCGCGCGACGGGCGCCACCGGCAGTCCGGTCACCTCCTGGGACCGCGGCGGCGTGTGCGTCCGTACGATCCGCACGTCCCCGGTGGAGCGCAGCCGCCGGGTGCCGGGCACCAGTACGTCGATGTGCGACAGGGCGAGCAGCGCGGGCGCGGAGCTGAACCGGTACAGGGCCAGCGCCGCCAGCCCGGTGATCATGGCCTCGCCGCTGCCGCGCCGTCCCGCGTACAGCAGCGCCGCGTGCAGGCGCTCCTCGCTGGTCGCGGGCCCGGAGTGGAGCAGGAACACCCCGGGCAGGATCTGCTGCCAGGGCCGCCCGGCCGCGTCGGAGGCGGTGACGCCGTGCTCGCGCAGCTGGGCCAGGGTCAGCACGCGGGGGCGGGTGCCGGTGAGGTGGGCGAGGGGGAGGGGTGCGTTGTGGTTCATGACGCGGTGATTCCCTCAGGCCATGGCCTTGCTAACCCCTGTTACACGCCCGTCGACAAATCCGGACAAGCCGGGGCTAAAGTACGGGCGTTCGACTGCCGATGGGGTGCGCCCGTACGGGGGACCCGGGTCGGCGCCGTTGCGGGGGCGCCGCCCCGGACCCCCGCGCCTCCAACGCCGGCAGGGCTGGCTCTTTTCCAGCCCGTCCGGCGTTCGAGGCGTTCGAGGACCGGGTCCGGGCGGCGCCCGGTCTCGGGAAGGGGCGGGGTGGGGGAAGGCCCCGCAGGTCAGCCCGCGGCCGCGTCGCAGGCCTGGGCGCGCAGGCCCCGGGCCAGGTCGTCCCGGGCCTCCAGGACCAGGCGGCGCAGGGCCGGAGCCGCGTCGGCGTGGGTCGACAGCCAGGCGTCGGTGGCCTCGAGCGTGGCGGAGTCGCCCTGCAGCGCCGGGTAGAGACCCCTCACCACGTCCATGCCGATCTGGATCGACCGCTCCGCCCACACCCGTTCGATCACCTCGAAGTAGCGCCCCGCGTAGGCCGCGAGCAGGCCCCGCTGCGAGGACTGCTGCATGCCCGCGATCGTCGCCTCCACCAGCGCGTTGGACAGTGCGTCCGACTCGACCACCGCCGCCCACGCCTGGTCCTTCACCGCCTGCGAGGGCCGCGCCGCCAGGCACCGCACCTGGTGCCGCTTGCCCGAGGCCGTGTCGTCGCGCGCCAGTTCGGCGGCGAGCACGCCCTCGTCCACCGCCCCGTGCGCGGCCAGCGGCAGCAGGAAGTCCCAGCGCAGCTCCTGGTCCACCTCCAGCCCGTCGATCCGCGCCGTGCCCTCCAGCAGCCCCAGCAGCAGCTGGAAGTCGCCCTCGGTCGCCGCGCTCGCCGCGAAGAAGCGGGCCCACGTCAGCTGGTGCTCCGACCCCGGCGCCGCGAGCCGCAGTTCGCGCAGCGCGCACGACGCCAGCTCCCGGCCGCCCTGCTCGCGCCACGCGGGCGCCGCATAGTGGGTCACCGAGGTCAGGGCCTGCGTGTGCAGCATCTGCAGGACGCCGACGTCGCTCTCGCGGCCCGCATGCGCGAGGACCAGCGAGACGAAGTCCCGCGCCGGCATCAGGCCGTCGCGCGTCAGGTTCCACAGCGCCGACCAGCTCAGGGCCCGCGCGAGCGGGTCGCTCAGATCGCCGAGGTGCGCCCGCAGGGTCTCCAGCGAGCCCTCGTCGAAGCGGATCTTGCAGTAGGTGAGGTCCTCGTCGTTGACCAGAACCAGGTCGGGGCGGTCCGTGCCCGCCAGCTCCGCGACGACCGTCCGCGTGCCCGAGACGTCCGCGTCGGCCCGCGCGTAGCGGACCAGGGTCCCGTCGGAATCCAGCCGGTACAGGCCCACCGCGACCCGGTGCGGACGCAGCTCGTCGCCCTCCTGCACGACGGCCAGCTCCGTCACCCGGCCGCCGGCGTCGTAGGTGATCACCGGGGTCAGAGCGTTCACCCCGGCGGTCTGCAGCCAGGCCCGCGACCACTCGGCCATGTCCCGCCCGGAGACCTCCGCGAGCACCGACAGCAGGTCGTCGAGCGTGGTGTTCCCGTAGGCGTTGGCCTTGAAGTAGCGCCGCGCGCCCTCCAGGAAGGCCTCCCGTCCCACATAGGCGACCAGCTGCTTGAGCACCGAGGCGCCCTTGGCGTAGGTGATGCCGTCGAAGTTCAGCTTGGCGTCCTCCAGGTCACGGATGTCGGCCGTGATCGGGTGCGTGGACGGCAGCTGGTCGGCCCGGTAGGCCCATGACTTGCGGCGGTTGGCGAAGGTGATCCACGCCTGGTCGAAGCGGGTGGCCTCGACCAGCCCGAAGGAGCCCATGAAGTCCGCGAAGGACTCCTTCAGCCACAGGTCGTCCCACCACTTCATGGTGACCAGGTCGCCGAACCACATGTGCGCCATCTCGTGCAGGATGACGTTCGCGCGCGCCTCGTACGAGGCCTGCGTCACCTTGCCGCGGTAGATGTACTCCTCGCGGAAGGTCACCATCCCCGGGTTCTCCATGGCGCCCAGGTTGTACTCCGGCACGAAGGCCTGGTCGTACTTCCCGAAGGGGTACGGGTAGTCGAAGAGCTCGTGGAACAGGTCGAAGCCCTGCTTGGTGATGAGGAAGATGTCATCGGCGTCGAAGTGCTTCGCCAGCCCCTTGCGGCACATCGCGCCCAGCGGGATCGTCAGGTCCCCGCGGGTGTAGGTGTCCGTCACGTAGTGGTAGGGGCCCGCGACCACGCACGTGATGTACGTGGAGATCGGCGCGGTCTCGGCGAACCGCCACACCCCGGCCTCGCGGGACTCCTCCGCGCCGTTGCTCCACACCTGCCAGCCCTCGGGGGCCGTCACCTCGAAGCGGTACGGGGCCTTGAGGTCGGGCTGCTCGAAGTTCGCGTACACCCGCCGGGCGTCGGCCGGCTCGTACTGGGTGTAGAGGTAGACCTCGCCGTCCTCCGGGTCCACGAAGCGGTGCAGGCCCTCGCCCGTCCGGCTGTACGCGCAGTTCGCGTCCACCACGAGGACGTTCTCGGCGGCCAGGCCGTCGAGGGCGATCCGGGCTCCGTCGAAGACCGCGGCCACGTCCAGCGCGCGCCCGTTCAGGGTCACGGCGTTCACCGAAGGGGCGATCAGGTCCGCGAAGGTGGCGGAGCCGGCCGCCGCCCGGAAGCGGACGGTCGTCACCGAGCGGAAGGTCCGGGGACCCTCGGCCGGCTCGGCCTCGTCGACCGCGGACCGGATGTCGAGGACCACCTCGTACCCGTCGACGGACAGCAGCTCGGCCCGCTCACGGGCCTCGTCGCGGGACAGATTCTCTCCGGGCACGTGCACTCCTTCGTGCGTGATCGCGTTCTTGTGTCGAATCCTCGCACGAGGGAATCAGCGCCACCCGGTAGTGGTTGGTGACGGGGAACGTGAGCCCAGTGATGCGCTTTTGCGACCCATGCCGAGACTGAGGAGAGACATGACCGACACCCAGGTGCGCGAGAAGACCCCGGTCGACTTCTGGTTCGACCCGCTCTGCCCTTGGGCCTGGATGACGTCCCGCTGGATGGTCGAGGTCGAGAAGGTCCGCGACGTCGAGGTCCGCTGGCACGTGATGAGCCTCGCGGTGCTCAACGAGAACAAGCTCGACGAACTGCCCGAGGTCTACCGCGAGCTGCTCGGCCCCAAGGGCTGGGCCCCGGTGCGCGTGGTCATAGCGGCGCAGCAGAAGCACGGCGAGGAAGTCACCGGCAAGCTCTACACCGCGCTCGGCACCCGCATCCACAACGAGGAGAAGGGCCCGACGCGCGAGGTGATCGCCGAGGCGCTCGCCGAGGTCGGTCTGCCGGCCGAGCTGCTCGCGTACGCCGACTCGGACGAGTACGACGAGGTGCTGCGGGCCTCGCACAACGACGGCATAGACCGGGTGGGCCAGGAGGTCGGCACCCCGGTGATCTCCGTTCCGGGCTCCGAGGGTGACGACGTGGCCTTCTTCGGTCCGGTGGTCACCCCGACCCCGCGCGGCGACGCGGCCGCCCGGCTCTGGGACGGCACCCTGCTCGTCGCCTCGACCCCGGGCTTCTACGAGATCAAGCGCACCCGCACCAAGGGCCCGTCCTTCGAGTAGGCGGACCCGTCGGCCCGGCCGGCGCACCACACAGAAGACCCCCGTGAGTCACGTCCTCACGGGGGTCTTCCGTTCGACACGCCCGCCGGTGAAGGTTGAGAAGACGATCACGAGGCGGACGGGCTTGTGGTGGCGCGATCAGCCCTTGGCGGGGATCAGCAGCGGGGTGTTCGCCCTGGCGTCGGCGTAGCGCCGGGACACGTCCTGCCAGTTGACGACGTTCCACATGGCCTCGATGAAGTCCACCTTCTGGTTCTTGTACTGAAGGTAGAAGGCGTGCTCCCAGGCGTCGAAGACCAGGATCGGGGTGCTCGCCACGCCCACGTTGCCCTGGTGGTCATAGACCTGCTCGACGACCAGACGGCCGCTGACGGGCTCGTACGCGAGCACGCCCCAGCCGGAGCCCTGGGTGGCGGAGGAGGCGAAGGTCAGCTGCTTCTTGAACTTCGCGAAGGAGCCGAAGGACTCGGTGATCGCGTCGGCCAGGTCGCCCAGGCCGTCGGCCGCGGTGGGCTCGCCGCCGCCCTCGCCGGTCTTCGGGCTGGCCATGTTGTGCCAGTAGATGCTGTGCAGGATGTGGCCGGAGAGGTGGAACGCGAGGTTCTTCTCCAGGCCGTTGAGGGCGCCCCAGTTCTCCTTGTCGCGCGCCTCCGCCAGCTGCTCCAGCGTGTTGTTGGCGCCCGTGACGTAGGCCGCGTGGTGCTTGTCGTGGTGCAGCTCGATGATCTGCGGGTTGATCACCGGCTCCAGTGCCGCGTAGTCGTACGGAAGCTCAGGAAGCGTGTAGATGGCCATGCGTGTTATCCGGTCCCCTCAGCGTGCCAACTGCTTATTGCAATCAATGCGCAACTGCACGCTAGCAGTATCTATTCCAGGCCACATGTAAGGGTTACCTCTGAACGACGAAGGCGGGCCCCGTGTCTTCGCACGGAGCCCGCCTTCGTCTTCCGACGATCCGTCAGGCCCGGCCGGCCGCCCGGCGCTGCATCACGTAACCGGTCACCGCGAGGGCGACGGTCAGCCCGCCGGTGAAGATCACCTGGACGCGCGTGTCCTCGCCCAGGGCCATCAGCACCAGGACCCCGGCCACCCCGGCCAGCGCCACCCAGGTCAGGTACGGGAAGCCCCACATCCTGACGACCAGCTTCTCGGGGGCCTCGCGCTCCAGCCGCCGGCGCAGCACGAACTGCGAGACGGCGATGAAACCCCAGACGACCAGGATGACCCCGCCCACCATGTTCAGCAGCCAGGCGAACAGGGTGTCCGGGTACCAGTAGGACAGCAGCACGGTGACGAAGCCGAAGGCGCAGGAGGCGAGCACCGCCCGGCGCGGCACCCGGCCGCTCACCTTGCCCAGTGCCTTGGGGCCCTGGCCGCGGGAGACCAGCGAGTAGGCCATGCGCGAGGAGCCGTAGATGTTGGCGTTCATCGCGGACATCAAGGCGATCAGGATGACCACGTTCATGATCTCGCCGGCGGCCGGGATGCCCAGGCGGTCCAGGGTGGCGGCGTACGGGCCCTCGGCCGTGACCGCCGGGTCGTTCCACGGCAGCAGGGTGACGATGACGAGCATGGAGCCGACGTAGACGATCGCGATGCGCCACATGGTGGTCCTCACGGCCCTGGCCACGCCCTTGACCGGGTCCTCGGACTCGGCGGCCGCGATGGTCACCGTCTCCAGTCCGCCGTACGCGACGACCGAGGCCAGCAGTCCGACCAGCAGGCCGTCCACCCCGTTGGGCAGGAAGCCGCCGTCGTGGAGCATGTTGGCGGTGCCGGGGGAGTCGGTGCCGGGCAGCAGGCCGAGCACGGCGAGCACGCCCAGGCCCAGGAAGAGCGCGATCGCGCCGATCTTGAGGGCGGCGAACCAGAACTCGAACTCGCCGAAGTGGGAGACGGCGGCGAGGTTCGAGCCGCAGAAGAGGGCCATGAAGACCAGCACCCACATCCAGGAGGGGGTGCCCGGGAACCAGCCGGTCATGATGTGCGCCGCGCCGATGGCCTCGATGGCCACGCCCACGCACAGCAGTGTCCAGAACATCCAGCCGGCGGTGAATCCGGCCCAGGGGCCGATCGTCCGCTCCGCGTGGACGGAGAAGGAGCCGGAGGCGGGGTTGGCGGCGGACATCTCGCCGAGCATCCGCATCACGAACATCACGAGCAGCCCGGACGCGGCGTACGCGAGCACGATCGAGGGGCCCGCGGCGGCGATGCCGGCGCCGGAGCCGACGAAGAGTCCGGCACCGATGACACCGCCGAGGGCGATCATCGAGAGGTGGCGCTGCTTGAGCCCGTTGCCGAGGGGAGACCCGGTGTCGGCCTGCGGCGGCTCGGGCGGTGCGACGGTGGTGCTGCTGTGGCTCATGGCTGGGTGCCTGTCAGGTGCGGGGGTGGAGCGGGGCCCAGTGTGCCGAGTGTCCGATCACCGGAACGACTGTGTCCGATATTCGGACAGCCGGATGACCGGCCGTGATCACCCCCGTACGCTGCCGACAGGACGCACAGCCGCGATGACAGGGGGACCGGTGGACGACCGAACGGACCACGGGATCAGGGAACTGCCCGCCACGGGCCGGGGGGTGCTCGTCACCGGGGCGTCCCGGGGGATCGGGCGGGCCATCGCCACGGCCTTCGCCGAGAGGGGCGACCGGGTGGCGGTGCACTGCACGGTCCGGCGGGCGGACGCCGAGCGCACTCTCGCGGACCTGCCGGGCGAGGGGCACATCCTGGTCAGCGGCGACCTCACCGACCCGGCCCGCGTGGAAGCGCTCGCGGCCGAGACCGAGAAGGCGCTCGGCGGCATCGACGTCCTCGTGAACAACGCCGCCGTGATGGTCGCGCATCCGCTGCCCACGACCTCGTACGCCGACTGGCAGGAGGCCTGGCGGCAGACGGCCGCCGTGAACCTCTTCGCCCCGGCCAACCTCACCCACTGCGTCGCCCGGCACATGATCACCGGCCGGCGGGAGGGCCGCGTCGTCAACATCGGCTCCCGCGGGGCGTTCCGCGGCGAGCCGGACCACCCGGCATACGGCGCCACCAAGGCGGCCCTGCACGCACTCGGCCAGTCACTCGCCGTCTCCCTGGCCCCGCACGGCATCGCCGTGGCCTCCGTGGCGCCCGGGTTCGTGGCCACCGAGCGGGTCGCCGACCGGCTCGAGGGGGAGGAGGGCGAGCGGATCCGGGCACAGAGCCCCTTCGGCCGGGTCGGCACCCCGCAGGAGGTCGCCGCGGCCGTCCTGCACCTGGCCTCGCCCGCCGCACGCTGGAGCTCGGGCACCGTGCTCGACGTCAACGGCGCCTCCCACCTGCGCACCTGACGCGAAGGCCCCCCGCGCCGGGTGCGCGGGGGGCCTTCTTCGCGAGGCGCCGTGGGCCGGCGGCCGGTCAGGACTTCGGGGTGCGCCGCTCCCGTACGAGGGCCACGACCAGGACGACGGCCGCCGCACCCGTGGACCACAGCAGCTGGGGACGGGCGGAATCGTCGAACAGCATCAGGACCAGGACCGCCGCCATCCCGGCCAGCGCGGCCCAGGTGGCGTACGGGAACAGCCACATCGGCAGGGTCAGCCGCTCCGGCATGTCCCGCTCGATGATCCGGCGCAGCTTCAGCTGGGAGACCGCGATCAGCGCCCACACGAACAGCAGCACCGCGCCGACCGCGTTGAGCATGTAGAGGAAGATCGTGTCCGGCCACAGCAGGTTGAGCACCACGGACACGAAGCCGAAGGCCACCGAGGCGAACACCGCCCGGCGCGGCACCCCGCCGCCCGAGACCTTCAGGAGCGCCTGCGGCGCCTCACGGCGCTCGGCCAGCGAGAACACCATCCGCGAGGACCCGTACAGGTTCGCGTTGAGCGCCGACAGCAGCGCCACGAACACCACGATGTTCATGATCTGGCCGGCCGCCGGGATGCCGATCGAGTCGAGGACGGCGACGTAGGGGCTCTCGCCCGGCTTCAGCGAGTTCCACGGCAGCAGGGTCACGATGACCACCATCGAGCCGACGTAGAAGAAGAGGATGCGCCACACCGCGCTGCGCACCGCCCGGGACACCGAGCGCGCCGGGTCGTCCGACTCGGCGGCCGCGATGGTGACGACCTCCAGGCCGCCGAAGGCGAAGATGACCGCGAGCATGCCCGCGACCACGCCGCCGAAGCCCGCGGGGAAGAAACCGCCCTGGCCGGTGAGGTTGGCCATGCCGACCGGGTCCGTGTCCGGGAGCAGGCCGAAGACCGCGAGGGTGCCGAGGATCAGGAACAGCACGATCGCGCCGACCTTGAGGGCGGCGAACCAGAACTCGAACTCGCCGAAGTTCTTCACCGCGGCCAGGTTGCTCACGGTGAAGACCACCATGAAGAGCAGGACCCAGATCCACTGGTCGACCGACGGCACCCAGCCGTTCGCGATCTTCGCCGCGCCGGTGGCCTCCACGGCCAGCACCACGACCAGCAGGAACCAGTACAGCCAGCCCGCCGAGAAGCCGGCCCAGCGCCCGAGCGCGCGCTCCGCGTAGACGGAGAAGGAGCCCGAGGCGGGCATCGCGGCCGACATCTCGCCCAGCGCCCGCATCACCAGCATCGCGAGGACGCCCGCGAGCAGGTAGGAGCAGATGATCGCGGGACCGGCGATGCCGATGCCGGCTCCGGAGCCGACGAAGAGCCCGGCGCCGATGACGCCGCCGAGGCCCAGCATGGTCAGGTGGCGCTGCTTGAGGCTGTGGCTGAGGGGTTCCGCGGGCAGGTCGCCCGTCGTGGGAGGTGCTTCTTCCAGGCGCTCGCGCATGAAGGGTGCTCGTACTCTCGTTCGGCCCAGCGGCGGTGGTGGCTCCGCAACAGGATTGGCGGGACCCTACAGTCTTGCTGAGCGGCGGTCGTCCGTGCAAAACGGACGTGTTGTCGGATCTTCCTCGTGACGAGGATCACGTCGTCTTAGGTGTGGGGCTCAGGGTTTGTGTGATCCCCACCAAAGCGGGGAGCGGGGCTTGTCCCGGGCAGCGCTGGGGCGGCGGGGGACCGCGCATTAGCGTCGGTGATCGTCCCGCCACCCCCACCCGTGGAGCCTCCCGATGAGCACTGCCTCCGTCTCCCTGCGCCCCGGCGCCGTCCTCGCCGACCTGCTGCCCGCGAGCCGCGTCCGCGACATCGCGCTCGTCGTCGGCGGCGCCGCGCTCACCGGGCTGGCCGCCCAGATCGCGGTTCCCGTTCCCGGCTCCCCGGTCCCCGTGACCGGCCAGACCTTCGCCGCCCTGCTCGTCGGTACCGCGTTCGGTGCCCGCCGCGGCTTCCTGTCGCTGGCGCTGTACGCCCTCGTCGGCATGGCCGGTGTGCCGTGGTTCGCGGGCGGGACCTCCGGTGCGGGCGGCGCTTCCTTCGGCTACGTGCTCGGCATGCTGCTGGCCGCCACCGTCGTCGGCGCCCTCGCGCGGCGCGGCGGCGACCGCTCGGTCCTGCGCACGGCCGGCCTGATGGTGCTGGGCTCCGCCGTGATCTACGCGGTGGGCGTGCCGTACCTGATGGCCGCCACCGGGATGTCCCTCGGCGTGGCCGTCGCGAAGGGCATGGTCCCGTTCCTGATCGGCGACGCACTCAAGGCCGCGCTGGCCATGGGCGCCCTGCCCGCCGCCTGGAAGCTGGCCGGCCGTCGCGGCTGAGCCGCCCCCGACACGGGCCGCACGCACCGGAGCCCGGCCCGCCTTGTGAAGGCGGGCCGGGCTCCGGCGTACGTGCACGAGCGATCAGCCCTGGAGGGCCTTCTTGCGGCGGAAGTCCAGGATCACACCGACGAGCACGACCAGGCCGGCGACCAGCGTGGACAGGGTGACGACCTCGCGGTTCGCGTCGTCCACGAACATGTAGCCGATCACGAACATGATCAGTGCGGCGGTGGCCCAGGTCAGCCACGGGAACAGCCACATCTTCACGGTGAGCTTCTCCGGGGCCTCGCGGACCAGGATCCCGCGCATCCGCAGCTGGGTGAAGCAGATCACCAGCCAGACGAAGAGCGCGATGGCACCCGAGGAGTTCAGGAGGAAGTTGAAGACCGTGTCCTTGAAGGCGTAGTTGAAGTAGACGGCGACGAAGCCGAAGACCGTGGAGCCCAGGATCGCGGCGACCGGCACACCGTTCTTGTTGACCTTGGCGAACGCCTTGGGGGCGTCACCGCGCTCACCGAGCGAGAAGGCCATGCGGGAAGCGGTGTAGAGGCCCGAGTTCAGGCAGGACAGCACGGCGGTCAGGACGATGACCTCCATGATCGTGCCGGCGTTCGCGATGCCGATCGAGTCCAGGGCGGCGACGTACGAGCCCTTCTCGGTGATCGACTTGTCGTTCCACGGGAGCAGCGTCAGCACGATGAAGATCGAGCCCAGGTAGAAGACGCCGATCCGCCAGATGACGGAGTTGGTGGCGCGGGTGACCGCCTTGCGGGGGTTCTCCGACTCGCCGGCGGCCAGGGTGACGATCTCGCTGCCCATGAAGGAGAAGACGACCATCAGCACACCGGTGAGGACCGCGCCGTAACCGTTGGGGAAGAACCCGCCGGTGTCCGTGAGGTGCGCGAAGCCGGCGCCCGGGTTGTCGGAGCCCGGCAGCAGGCCGAAGACGGCCAGCATGCCGACGATCACGAACGCGCCGATGGCGACGACCTTGATGCCCGCGAACCAGAACTCGAACTCACCGTAGGAGGCGACGGAGCCGAGGTTGGTGGCGGTCAGCACCGCCATCACGATCAGCGCCCAGGCCCACTGCGGGACGGCCGGGATCCAGTTCTCCAGGATGGCGGCACCGGCGGTGGCCTCCACCGCGAGCACGACGACCCAGAAGAACCAGTAGAGCCAGCCGATGGAGAAGCCCGCCCAGCGGCCCAGCGCGCGGTCGGCGTACGCCGAGAAGGAACCCGAGTTCGGGCTCGCGGCGGCCATCTCGCCCAGCATCCGCATCACGAAGACGACCATCGCGCCGACGAGCGCGTAGGAGATCAGGATGGCGGGTCCGGCCTTGGCGATACCGCCGCCGGAACCGACGAAGAGGCCGGCGCCGATGACGCCGCCAATGGCGATCATGGACAGGTGGCGGTTCTTGAGACCGGCCTTCAGACCGTCGGAGGGCTGGCCGTCACCGGGGTTGCCGGTGGGGCCGCCTTCCTTCTGAAGGGTCGTCGTGGAGCTCATGGACGGATCCTTAGGTTCTCGGGTTGCGAGCCCCGGCATTCAAACCTGAGATGAACGCAGGACGGAAGACCTCAATCCGGATCGTTGCCTTGGGGTGAACATCCAGGACCCCCCGTCCGCCCTGTCCCATCTGGGCTCTTTGGGTTTACTTGAGCTTTAGAAGTGACTTACGCGACACCCGCTGGAGGCTGTCGGACCTCCACGTGCCACACTCGTCCCATGCGCGTGTACCTCGGATCCGACCATGCCGGCTTTGAGCTCAAGAACCACCTGGTGGACTGGCTCAAGAACAACGGCCACGAGCCCGTCGACTGTGGGCCCCACATCTACGACGCGGTGGACGACTACCCGCCGTTCTGCCTCCGCGCCGCGGAGAAGACCGCCGCAGACGCCGACAGCCTCGGCATCGTGATCGGCGGCTCCGGCAACGGCGAGCAGATCGCCGCCAACAAGGTCAAGGGCGTCCGCGCCATCCTGGCCTGGAGCGTCCAGACCGCCCAGCTCGGCCGTGAGCACAACAACGCCAACGTCATCTCCGTCGGCGGCCGGATGCACACGCAGGACGAGGCCGTCAGCTTCATCGAGGCCTTCCTGGCGACCCCGTACTCCGACGAGGAGCGCCACACCCGCCGCATCGAGATGCTCTCCGCCTACGAGACGACCGGCGAGCTCCCCCCGATCCCGGCCCACCACCCGCAGGGCTGATCTTCCGCTTCGCCGTGCCGCCGGAGTCCCCGGCGGCACGGCCGTTTCCAGACGTAGGAGCAGTGCCGTGCCCGAGGGGCATACGATCCACCGCCTCGCCGAGGACCACGCCGAGCGGTTCGCGGGCCGGCCGGTCCGCGTCAGCAGCCCCCAGGGCCGCTTCGAGCAGAGCGCGGCCGTACTCGACGGGCGCGAGCTGGACGGTGCCGAGGCCCACGGCAAGCACCTCTTCCTGGAACTCGGCGACGCCTGGATCCACATCCACCTCGGTCTCTTCGGCAAGCTCGGCTTCGGCCCCGCCCCGGCCCCGCCCGCCACGGACACGGTCCGGCTGCGCCTGCTGAACGAGGACCACTACGCCGACCTGCGCGGCCCCACCGCCTGCGCACTGATCGGCGAGGGCGAGAAGAAGGCGATACACGACCGGCTGGGACCGGACCCGCTGCGCAGTGGCGACGACCCCGACCGCGCCTGGGCCCGGATCTCCCGCTCCCGCACCACCATCGCCGCGCTGCTCATGGACCAGAAGGTCGTCTCGGGCGTCGGCAACGTCTACCGCGCCGAGGTCCTCTTCCGGCACGGCATCGACCCCTACCGCCTCGGCAGGGACCTCATCCGCGCCGAGTGGGACGCCCTGTGGGCCGACCTGGCCGCCCTGATGCGCGAGGGCGTGCGCAACAACCGCATCGACACCGTCCGCGACGAGCACCTGCCCGAGGTGATGGGCCGCCCGCCCCGCGTCGACGACCACGGCGGCGAGGTGTACGTCTACCGCCGGGCGAACATGCCGTGCCACATCTGCGGGGGCGAGATCCGCACCGCCGACCTCGCCGCCCGCAACCTCTTCTGGTGCCCCGGCTGTCAGTCCCGCTGACGCGGGCGCGTCAGAAGCCGTGCGGCAGCCAGGGCGCCACGTCCCCGGCGAAGGCCCGCGAGGCCTCCGTCAGCGCGCCCGGCCGCGACTCCCGCACCAGGCCGGCCGCGGCCAGCGAGGCGAGGATGATCCCGCCCAGGTACGCCGACCCCAGCTCCCGCACCGACAGCTCCAGGTCCGCCGGCTCCTCGGTCCGGGTGCAGCGGGCCACGCCCTTGGCGTCCACCACCAGCCGCCACCGCCCCTCGTTCCAGGGGCAGAACGCGTCCGCCACCGCCATGACCACGTCCAGCGGCGCCCCGTACGTCCGCGCCTCCAGCGCCGCCGCCAGGTCCACCAGCCGTACGTGCAGCGCGTCCCGCATCCGCGGCCTCGACCGCCGGATGTCGCTCACCAGGTGCAGCACAGGATCGTCCACCGGCCGCCGCGCCCGTACCGTCCACGTCAGGTCGATCGAGAACAGGTAGCGCCACAGGGCCGCGCACGCAGCCGGGTCCAGCGCGTCGAGATCGCTCACCTCGACCTTGCCGTCCGAACCCGACTGGTCCCAGTCCGGCTTGACCCGGTAGCGGGCGTACCCGACCACCTCGCCGTCCTCCCGCTCGGCGACCACACACTTCAGCTCCGACGCGCCGCCGCGGCCCGACGGCGCGTCCAGCACCGGCAGTGCCTCCCAGCCCGGCTGCCGGGCGAGCATGCCCGGCCGGGTGGGGGCCAACGCCGCGTACACCCGCTCGCAGTCGGCCAGTGCCTCCTGCGGGTCCACGAGCCGCAGCCGTACCGCGTCCGTCCCCGGCGGTACGGACAGCCGTACGCGGGTCGTGTCGACCTCCAGCGACAAGGCGTAGGTGGCCGTGCCGTAGCCGAAGCGCCCGTAGATCGCCGGATCCGAGGCCGTCAGCACGGCGAGCGGTTCGCCGCCCGCCCGGATGTCGTCGAGCTGGCGCCGCATCAAAGAGGTGAGTATCCCGCGCCGGCGATGGGTGGGGGAGACGCCCACCGCCGTGACACCGGCCGCCGGTACGATCGCGCCACCCGGCACGGACAGCCGGAAGGTGAAGGCGCCCGCCGAGCCGACGCAGGCGTCACCGTCCCAGACGCCGAGCGAGCGGTCGATGTCCGTCAGCGACCTGTACAACTCCCGATCCTCGGGGGATTCGGGTACACCGCCGAACGCCAGCTCCAGCTGGCCGTACCAGACATCCCACTCATCCGCTCGTGCTACGCGCATCTCAAGAGCCATATGGCCATCCCTATCAGGGCATTCCCTCCCAGTCGATCGGTTTTCGGGCCGGTCCGGACCTCTGGTCCGGGGGTACCCCTGCGCATCCACAGCCAGGATGGATAAGGTCCCGAAGCAATGGCCGGAGCACGCGTGGAATCCCTCATGGCCCGGATGCGCATGCTGTCGCACCGGGGCCGCACAGCCCTGCGCAAATCGGCCGTCGACTACTTCCGCGGCGACGCCTCCGACTGGCTCGCCTTCGGCGGACTCCTCCTCACCGTGCCCGCCATCGCGTGCGGCACGCTGATGCTGCCCGTCTGGTTCTCGCCCTCGGCGCTCGTCCTGCCGATCGTGGCCGGCGGACTGCTGCTGCGCCCCGCCAGCCTCCTCGCCCTGTACGCCGCCTCCGCGGCCGCACTGATCGTCGAGGCCCTCGTCCTCGGCCCCTATACCCAGGGCCCGGCACGCGTCACCCCCGGCACCGTGCTGGTGGTCGCCGCCTGCGGGTTCTTCGGCCTGGTCATCGCCCAGTTCCGCAGCCGCGTCGGCGTGCCCTGGCGGCGCGGCGGCACCATGCTCTTCGACCTGCGCGAACGCATCCGCGTGCAGAGCAAGCTGCCCGCCCTGCCGCGCGGCTGGCACCGCGAGATGGCCCTGCGCCCGGCCGGCGGACAGTCCTTCTCCGGCGACTTCGTGGTCGCGGCCCGCACCAACGGCGGCCGGACCCTGGAGATCGTCCTGACCGACGTCTCCGGCAAGGGCATGGAGGCGGGCTCCCGTGCCCTGCTGCTGTCCGGCGCCTTCGGCGGACTGCTCGGCGCACTGCCCCCTCACGGCTTCCTGCCCGCCGCCAACGGCTACCTGCTCCGCCAGGACTGGGACGAGGGCTTCGCCACCTCCATCCACCTCGTCCTGGACCTGGAGAGCGGCGACTACGAACTCCTCTCGGCCGGCCACCTCCCCGCCCTCCAGCTCTGCGCGGGCACCGGCCGCTGGCAGGAGAAGTCGGGCGAGGGACCGCTGCTCGGCGTCTACGACGGGGCCGAGTTCATCCCCGCCCGCGGCAACCTGCGCCCCGGCGACGTCCTGATGCTCTTCACCGACGGCCTCGTCGAGACCGCCGAGCGCGAGATCAGCGAAGGCATCGACCGCCTGACCGGCGAGGCCGACCGCTACGTCGCCGCCGGCTGGGAGGGCGCGACCTGGCACCTGATCGAGAAGGTCGCCAAGGACGTCAACGACGACCGCGCCCTGCTGCTCATCCGCCGCTCCGCCTGACCGGGGGTGGGGCTGGCCCCACCCCCGGTCCGCCGGGCGGCGTCATGGCCGCCGGCCCGCCGTGATCCGTAGCGTCACAGGCACGGTCAAGGCGGCGGCGAGAGGCGGCACACCATGGGGCTCCGACGGAGCGAGCGGCGGCAGAAGCACACGACGGACGAGCGGTACGACACCGCTCCGGCCGTCGAGCTGCGCGGCGTACGACGCACGTACGGACGCGGCGGCTCCGTCGTGCACGCGCTGCGCGGGATCGACCTCGGCCTGCCGCGCGGCAGCTTCACCGCCGTGATGGGCCCGTCCGGCTCCGGCAAATCCACCTTCCTGCAATGCGCCGCCGGACTCGACCTGCCCACCGAGGGATCCGTCCGGCTCGGCGGTACCGAGATCACCCGCATGAACGAGAACGAGCTCACCGAACTCCGCCGCAGCCGCCTCGGCTTCGTCTTCCAGGCCTTCAACCTGCTGCCCTCGCTCACCGTCGAGCAGAACGTGCTGCTCCCCGTACGGCTCGCCGGCGGCCGATCCGCGCACCGGGACCGGGCCCGCGCCGCCGAGCTGCTCGCCCGCGTCGGACTGGAGGGCAAGGGCGGCCGCCGCCCCGCCGAACTGTCCGGCGGCCAGCAGCAGCGCGTGGCCATCGCCCGGGCCCTCGTCACCCGGCCCGACGTGGTCTTCGCCGACGAACCCACCGGCGCGCTCGACACCACCACCGCGGCCGAGGTCCTCGCGCTGCTCCGGGACGCCGTCGACTCCCTGCGGGCCACCGTCGTCATGGTCACCCACGACCCGGCCGCCGCCGCCCACGCCGACCAGGTGCTCTTCCTCGCCGACGGCCTGATCGCGGACCGGCTGCCGCGCAGCCCGGCCGCGGCCGTCGCGGCCCGGATGACAGCGCTCACCGCCCGGCGCGCTCCGGCCCTCGCCGCCGGCTGAGCCTCAGCGGACCACCGGCCGCCACGGCCCGAGCCCCAGCTTCCCGGTGTTCCCGAGGTCCACCGGCGCGGAGAGGCGCAGCGACAGCCGGGGCGCGCCGGGCCGCGGCTCGACCTCCACGCTCCGCGCCGTGGTGGCCGGCACCGACGAGTCGGTGACGAGATTGCGCCACACGATCACGAACGAGGCCGCCTGCCCCGGGGCCAGCGTCACCTGCCCCGGCGCCTCCCCGATGTCCGGCACTCCCGTGGTGATCCCCTCCGTCCCGTGCTCCACCGCGACCTCCACCGGGCCGTTGCGGTCGTCGCGCAGCGACAGCTGCGGGTAGCCCTCCAGGACGTACGGCTGCGCACCGCAGTTGACCAGCCGGAAGTCCGCCACGCGCAGCCCCATCGCCGCGTTCCCGTCCATTTCGACGAGCCTGACCCCGCCGTCCGGGCACGGCTCAGCCGTGGGCTGCGTGGGCTGCGTGGGCTGCGTGGGCTGCGTCGGCTGCGTGGGCTGCGTCGGCCGGTCCGCCCGGGCCGCCGCCGTCGGCCTCGGGGCCGGCTCCGGCGGAGGCGGCGCGTCGCACCCCGCCACCGCTGTCACGGCCGCCACGGCGATCACGCCGCCGGCCAGGCCCCGTGTCCACCGCGCGCCCCACTGCTCCGTGATCATCCGATGAGCCTACGACGGCACGCGGGCCACTCCCCGCGGATTGGATCGCCCCCTCGGCCCCGGCCGCGCTTACCGTGCCCCCATGGACCGCACGCTCGCCGCCGACCTCGCCCGGCTCCCCGAACTCCTCGACGCCACCCGCGCAGCCGCCGCCGACGCGCTCGCCACCCTGGACGCGCGTCCCGTCGTAGCGCCCACCGGAGAGCCGCACTCCCCGCAGCCCCTCCCGGAAGGCCTCCCGGAGCACGCCAGGGGTACGGAAGCCGCCCTCGCCGACTTCCGCGACCGCTGGGAGCCGCGGCTGTCGGCCTCCGCGGGCCCGCGCTACCTCGGCTTCGTCACGGGGGGCGCCACCCCGGCCGCCCTCGTGGGGGACTGGCTCACCGCCGCCCACGACCAGAACTCCAACTCCGCCCTCGACGGCGTCGGCCAGGACCTCGAACGCGAGACGGTCGGCTGGCTCCGCGAGCTCTTCCACCTCTCGCCCGCCCACACCGGCACCTTCGTCAGCGGCGCCACCATGTCCAACACCACCGGCCTCGCCATCGCCCGCGAATGGCTCGGCGAACGCCTCGGCGTCTCCCCGGCCGACGACGGCGCCGCGGCCCTCGGTCCGGTCCGCGTGCTCTCCGGCGCCCCCCACTCCTCGATCGCCAAGGCCCTCTCCGTCCTCGGCCTCGGCCGCAACTCCCTGGTCCGCGTCCCCACCCTCCCCGGCCGCGAGGCCGTCGACCCCGCCGCCCTGGACAGGGCGCTCGCCGACACGCCCGGACCGGCCGTGGTCGTCGCCAATGCGGGCACCGTCAACACCGTCGACTTCGACGACCTCCGGGCCGTCGCCGCCCTCCGCGAGCGCCACGACTTCTGGCTGCACACCGACGCCGCGTTCGGCGCCTTCGCCGCCCTCTCGCCGGAACACGCACACCTCGCCGACGGCCTCGACGCCTCCGACTCCCTCTGCGTCGACCTGCACAAATGGCTCAACGTCCCCTACGACAGCGCCGTCCAGTTCACCCGCCGCCGGGACCTGCAGGCCCGCGTCTTCCAGAACTCCGCCGCCTACCTCGGCCCCCTCGGCGACCACCCCGACCTCGTCCACCTCACCCCGGAGAACTCCCACCGGCTGCGCGCCCTCGCCGCCTGGTTCACGCTCCGCGCGTACGGCCGCGAGGGCCACCGGGAGATCGTCGAACGCGACATCGCCTGCGCCCGCGCCCTGGGCGCCGCCCTGGAGGCGGACCCCGCCTTCACCCTCCTCGCACCGGTCCGCCTCAACGTCGTCTGCTTCACCCTCGCAGAGGCCCCCACCCCGGACCGGCTGACCGCGCTGCGCGAAGCCGCCGGCGCCGAGGTGTTCGTCACTCCGACCGTCTACGAGGGAACCGCAGGCCTGCGTGCCGCGTTCTCCAACTGGCGCACCACACACGACGATGTGCGCCGGGCAGCGGAGGCACTCGGCGCAGCGGCAAGGGAGATCGCATGACGAACAGCCCCCTGACCCTCATCGAGGTCGAGTCCCTGGCGCGCAGCGCGCACGAGGGCCAGACCGACAAGGCCGGCCGGCCGTACGCCGAACACCTCGCGGCGGTGGCCGAGGGCGTCCGGCTGCGCGGCGGCAGCGCCGAACAGCAGGCAGCGGCCTGGCTGCACGACTCCATCGAGGACGAGGCCCTCAGCCTCACCTGGCTGGATGCGGCGGCTCTCCCGCAGACGGTGAAGGACATCGTCCTCGCGGTCACCAAGCGCCCCGGCGAACCGGTCGAGCAGTACGCGGCCCGCATCCTGGCCACCCCGGGCGCCCTGCTGGTCAAGGAGGCGGACATCGCGCACAACGCGGACCCCGTACGCCTGTCCGTACTGGACGACCCCACGCGCGAGCGGCTGTCCGCAAAGTATGCGAATATCCGTTCCCTCCTCGGCCTCACCACCCCGTGACCTGCGCCTCGCGCCCGAAATATTCCTGTCGCACATGAGGCTTGGCGGAAACGGAACCAGGGCTGTTCGTCACGGGGCGTATAGCCGGGGCCCGTTGGTGGGAGGATGGTCCATGTGGGGGTGTGCCTGGCCGTACCCCCCGGGCCGACCAGGGGACGACCGAAGGTGTGATCAGTAGTGGCCATTTCGCTGTCAGTGGTGGTTCTGTTGGCGGTCATTCTGGTGGTGCTGATCCGCGGCAACCACATCAAGACGGGTCCCGCCATCGTCGCGGCGCTCTTCGGGTTCTTCCTCGCGTCGAGCTCGATCGCGGACGACGTGAACCGTTTCCTGAACTCACTGGCGACGATGATCGCGAACATCAAGCTCTGACCGGGTCCCGGGCGCCACCCCCGGCGGCGTGGTGCGTCCTGCGCGGACCGGCCGCGCACCCGCCCTCATATCACCGGTCCCGCCCCTCCGTACCGCGTCGGCCCTCCCCGTCCCTCGGCGTGGTCGCCTCAGCACACCCGCCGGACCGGCGGGAGCCCGGACGGAGTCCGAGCCGCCGGCCGGGCGATCGTCGCATGGTTCCCGCGGACCGCGAGGGTGCCGCGATCCGGGAGGCCGCCGTATCGGAGGCCGCTGAGCCGAACACTCTCCGGCTCGGCCCGAGCACATCACAAGTGGATCACTGCGGCGCGAGTTGTGTCCTCATTGTCCGAATGCGAGTCAGAACTTCCTGGTCAGAGCGCTACGTTGCTCCTCTCGTACCTGGATCACCAGGTACTGACCGAAAGACCGAGGAAGTATGGCTACTCGTTTCTCCGCGGCGCGACGCCGTGGGAGAGGGCCCTGGGGTACCTCGCACTGGATAGCGGGCGGGGCGGCCCTCATCGTGACCGCCACCCTGCTCCAGGGCTCGAGCACGGCGGGCGCGGCTCCGGCCGGGTCCGCGACCAAGACCGGCAAGGTGACCGAAGAACTCAACCTCGCGCGTGCCCGGGTGGCCGCGCGCACGGCCGGCCACCGCGTGGAGGCCGTCTCGGAACGGTCCGAGACCTCCACCACCTGGGTGAACCCGAACGGCACCCTCACGACCGAAGTGGCCGCCGGGCCGGTCCGGTTCTACGACCAGCAGGCGCGCGGCTGGCGAAGCGTCGATGTGAACCTGGGCCGCGGCTCGGACGGTTCCGTGGCGTCCAAGGCCCACCCGCAGGGCCTGAAGCTGGCCGCGGGCAGCCTCCCGCGCATGGCCAAGGCCGCCCCCTCGGCCGCGCCGTCGGCGAGCTTCATCAGCACCGACCTGGTCACCCTCGGCGAGGGCGACCAGCAGATCGCCCTCAAGTGGAAGGGCGCCCTGCCGACCCCGAAGCTCGACGGGGCCCGCGCCGAGTACACCGACGCCGTCCCCGGCGGTGACGTCGTCATCGAGGCCACCCGCAGCGGCTTCGAACAGTTCGTCGAGCTGAAGCAGCGGCCGGCCGGCGGGAACTACGCGTACACCCTGCCGCTGGTGGCCAAGGGCCTGAAGGTGGAACAGCAGGCCGACGGCAGCGTGCAGTTCACCGACCGCAAGAGCAAGCGGACCGCGGTCATGCCGGCGCCGGTGATGTGGGACTCCACGGTCGACCCGGTCTCCGGCGAGCACACCCGCAAGGTGCCCGTGGCGATGAAGGTCGTCCAGGGCAGGGGCACGGTCGACCTGGTCGTCACCCCGGACGCGAAGTTCCTCGCGGACCCGGCCACCAAGTACCCGGTGACCGTGGACCCGTCGACCTCCTCCCTGGGCAGCGTCTTCGACACCTACGTCCAGCAGGGCGAGACCGTCGACTGGTCGAACGACACCGAGCTCGACCTCGGCAACCCGGGCACGAAGAACGGCGACGGCACCTTCCGTACCGCCCGCTCCTTCCTCACCTGGAACACGGCTCCGATCGCGGACGCGCTGGTCTCCGACGCCAAGCTCTCGCTGTTCAACTTCCACTCCGGGAACACCGACTGCGTCGCGCAGCCGTGGGAGGTCTGGAGCTCCGGAGCACCGAGCACCGCGTCCCGCTGGACCAACCAGCCCGCCATGACCACCAAGTACGCCACCTCCACCGAGACCCGCGGCAACCCCGGCTGCGCCTCGGCACCGGACGGCTGGATCAACGCCGACGTGACCACCCTCGTGCAGACGTGGGCCTCCGCGAAGGCGCCGCTGTCCAGCATGGGCCTGCGGGCCGCCTCGGAGTCGGTCGGCGGGCAGTGGAAGCGCGTCAACTCCGCGAACGCCACGGCCAACCCGCCGAAGCTGACGGTGACCTACAACTACCGTCCGCAGACCGGCACGAAGCAGGAGGCCGGCCCTCCGTTCGTCCAGGACAAGACCCCCGCCTGGCGCGTCGATACGACGACGCCGACCCTGCGCGACACGTTCGCGGACAAGGACGGCGACACGGTCAACGGCACCTTCCAGATCTTCGACGCGGCCACCAACACCCAGGTCGGCAGCACCCTGGTCTCGCCGTACGTACCCGCCGGCACCCCGGCCTCGGTCGTCGTACCCGCGGGCGTGCTCCAGCACGGGCGCATGTACCGCTTCCGCACCTCGCCGTACGACGGCACGCACTACAGCAACAGCTGGTCCCCCTGGTCCAACTGGACCACCTTCACCGTCAGCCCGCTGCCCGACGCTCCGCAGGACATCCAGGCCGGCGCCCAGCAGACCCTGACGCCCATCCTGTCCGCGGTCGTCACGACCCCGGCGCAGACCCGCGTGAGCGCCGAGTTCTCGCTGAAGGACGCGGCCGGGAACCCGATCCCCGGTGTTCCGCTGCCCCCCGTGTGGGTGGAGAGCGGCAGCCGGGCCGCCCTGGAGATCCCGGACGGCAAACTGGCGGACGGCGCGAGCTACCGCTGGTCCGTACGGGCCTGCGACAGCGTCGGATGCTCGCCCTGGTCGGCCGAACAGAGCCTGACCGTCCGCCTCCAGCCGCTGCCGCCGATGCCCGCCACGCAGTCTCTGGTCCTCACGGGCACCTCTCTCACGGGCGTGACGGTGGCCACCGATTGCGACGCGCCCGGCTGCGCCACGCCGCCGAACGGGCAGCTCCGGCTCGGCAGCGCTGACGGCCACCTGTGGGCCGTCCACTTGAAGGCGGACCTCACCGCACTGCCGGTGGGGGCGCGGGTCACCTCCGCCAAGCTGTCGCTGACCCGTGCCGACTGCACCACGGCGTGTGAGGCGCAGAAGCCTGAGGCGTTCGAGCTGTCCACGCCGTGGACCGCGACACAGAGCGGCAAGGATCTCCTCACGGCCGCGGGCAGCGACAGCTACGTCTCCGACCTCGCGCTGTCCGAGGTCGACTTCGGCATGCTGGTGCAGTCCTGGATCGACCGCGGCAAGAACGAGGGACTGGCCCTCACCGTCCCCGGCACGGTGGCCGGAGCCTCCTACCACTCGGGTGCGGCGGCGGACCCCGCCCTGCGTCCCAAGCTGACGGTCGAGTACCTGCCGCCGACCGCTCCCGGCGCGGTCAGCGAGGTCGTCACCACCCCGGGTGACACCGGCCTGCTCGCCACCTGGAACGCCCCGCTCGACGGTGGGACGACCGGTGACGTCACGTACGTGGCCAAGGCCGAGAAGAGCGACGGTACGGTGGTGGGCACCTGGGAGGGCACGGCGCTCCGCGCCGTCTTCTCCGGGCTGAACAACGCGACCTCCTACCGGGTCTCGGTGACGGCGAAGAACGCCGTCGGCAGCGGCCCGGTGTCCCGCTCCGCACTGGCTCAGGGTGCTTCCGTGCTCGGCGGAACCACGCCGTACAAGGACTATGTCCAGGCTTACTTGAGCGCCCGCAACAAGGTCACCACGGGTGTCAGGGCCACTACTGCCGAGGCGGCGGCCGAGTCTCCGCACGGTGCGGTCTTCGGTGCGGTCCTCGACGTGCAGGAAGCCTCCCTCATCGGGGGGCTCGTGGCGCTGGGGACGCAGAACCAGGCATACGTGGGTGCCTCCTCGGCCCTGACGGACACCATGATCGCCAATGGTGGGGCTGACCGCGTGCTGGTACGGACCACTGTCATCCAGACGATGACCCTGCGGGTCAACGGCGTCGACGAGGTGTCGGAGGACCGGCGGGCCAAGCGGTTCGTATTCACGGTCTCGGGCGGGACCGTGAAGCTCGAGAGCGAATCCGATGACAGCGAGGCGGGGCAGAAACTGTCCGCCACGGCTGCGGCGGGAACCCAGGTGGCCGCTACGCCGGCCGACATCACGGGCGTGCCCACCGATGGCGCAGAGAGCATCCTCTTGGGCGAGGACGGGTTCCCTGTGTCGGACCCCTCCGCGGCCGGCGCTCTCACGGCCTCCTACGTCAACGGTTCGGGCACCGCAAGCTGGGCCTGGAACTACGCCGGCCGGATTCCGAGGGAGTACGGCACCAACGACTGCACCAACTTCGTGTCCAAGGCCCTCTACAACGGTGGCGGCATGAAGATGCGCCACTGGGCGTACTGGCAGGACCGTGCCTGGTGGCGGAACACCTCTTGGACGTCGTGGAAGAAGAACAGCCACACCTGGTCAGCGGCTCAGAATCTGTTCCAGCACATGTTCAACTACCGCCAGCCCGGATACGTCAACCGTGTGTACAATCTCCGCCCCGGAGACATCCTGTTCTTCGAATGGAAGAAGGACAACGGTGTGCACAACCATGCGGCGGTCGTGACCGGCAATAACCAAGGCGTCGTCAGTGTCGCCCAGCACGGCTACAACCCCCACGACACGCTTCAGGCGATCATGGCCCGGAACAGGACCGGCCCCAACCCGATCGTCGGGGTCAGCGCGCTCAGGCCGAGGTCTCGATGAGGCCGGGTCCGGCCTTGCGGGCGGTGGCCGTCTCCGCGCTGACCGTCGGCATGCTGACCGCCTGCTCCTCGGCCTACGATGCCGAAGACGTGGCGTACGCCGGTGACTACGGCAGCCACCCGCCGCTCGCCGTGGTCGGATATCCGTCCACGGGATCCTTGGGCATCACCCAGCAGGTGGTGTGGCGCATCGCGGACGGCAAGGTGGGCGAGCTGGCGTCGCTGGTGGCCGACAAGGAGGACAAGGGCGTTCCCGAGAAGACTGCCGAGAATTGGATCGCGGCATTCGGCAAGGGAGCCCGGGGCAAGGTGACCGCGGAGTTCTACGACGAGGGCTCGGTCCGGCAGGAGGTCGTGCTCTATCTGCACGACACCGGCCAGATCAAGCAGATCCAGGTTCGGGCCATCAGCGTGGACGGCAAGGACGTCTGGCGCGTGACCATGGACGAGTCCGCCCCCGAGGAGGCCACCGCCGTGCACCCGTGGGTGCCGAAGAAGCCCGGCGAACTCGGTTCGAAGACCGTGCGGTGAACTGATCCGGACGCGTCCCTGCAAGGGGCGTCGCCTGCGTGGACATCACGTGGGCGACGCCCCTTCGCCGTATGGGCCGCGCTCACGGCTGCCACGGCGCCGCTTCTACCGGCTCGTCGTCCTGCTCCCGGCCATAAGTCGGCAAAGAGTATGGATCGCCACGCTCGTGCTCGAGCGGACCGTTGGAGAAGACCTGGAACACCGGGCCGTAGGGGTCAGTCGCGCCGTCACCGAGATGAGCAACGGGCAGGCCGGGACAAGGGGCTGCACTTCCGTGATCTTCGGCATACGGGAGTTGACGGCGCGTTGAGCGGGGAGCTGATCACAGCCCCGGCAACGACGAAGGGCCAGGTCGAGGAAACATCCTCTGACCTGGCCCTTCGTACTTCTGAGCGGGTGACGGGAATCGAACCCGCTTAGCTAGTTTGGAAGATCGCGTATGAGCAGGAGGCCCGACCTGCCAAGCCGCTGACCTGCACACGAGCCGAGTGGCCACCACAGATGACCGTGGTTCCCCACCACTCGCCGTCCGACCGGGCACACGAAGGGCACGCGGGCAGACACGAATGTCAGAGAAACATCTCCGGCATCGGGCACGCCTCCAACGTCTCGTGCGGCCGGTCGGCCCAGTTCCACCAGACATGCGGCGTAGGGCACTTCCACACACCCCGGCAGACCCGCTCGCCGTCGTCCTCCCGCTGACAGAGTACGAATCCGCCGAACTTCATGGCTTGGCTGCACTCCGGGCAGGTCGGCACATTGCTGGTCATGCCGAGGACCTTAACGGCGTTGCGTTGCCCTGCCGCGCTCCAGCAGGATTCAGATGGGGGGAGGGCTGACCATGGAACGACATGAGCTGATGCGGCTGCTGGCCGGCGACGACGAGGCATCGAAGGCTGCTCTGGCGGCCCTCGTCGGCGGCGGCGAGTATGTCGTGTGGGAGGAGATCACGTTGTCCTCCGAGGTCCGCGCCCGGGGCTATGAGAGCCGGCGCAGGTCGTACCAGCGAAGGGGCGTAGAAACCCTCGGCCTGGAACGAGGGGTGCAACTGCTCCGCGAGCACGCTCAGCCGGTCCGCACAGGGAAGATCACAGCCGTCGACAGCTCATGGATCTACCAACTCTTCCTCACCGAAGACGGCAGCGAACTGGTGGCCTGCATCGGCGGACGGCTGCCCGAGCGGCGCGCACTCCAGTAGCAGCGCGCTCGGAGGGTCAGACGTCGCCCTGAGACCGCTCAAGCTCCTCCATGAACGCATTGTGGAAGATCGCGTACGCACCCACCCCCTGACCGGTCAAGACCCTGACCTGCACGCCCCCGCCCGCCTCGCCGGCATTCCCCGAGGCTCCCCACGGAAGCCCTCCCGTTCGGGCAGGCGGGGGACACGGCCTGCTGTCAGTGCCCCGGACTAGCCTTCCCGATGTTGGGCCGGCCTGGCACCGCACGACGGTACGACGCGGCCATGGGGGGTGGCTCAGAAGAGTGCGCCGAGCCTGCGGGCTCCGCGTCCTCGTGCAGCTCCGACTCCACCCCCCTTCCCGACCCATCAGCCTGGCCCTAGCTCGATGGAGGTGACGGATGCTGCTCCAATCTCCGGAGCCTTCGTCCACCCGCGTGTGGCAGGTTGAGGGCCATGGCCAAGGACATCGACCCCCGAAACCCGGCCGGGATCCGAGTAGGGGAGATCTACGAGGACTGCTTCTTCCACCCGGTGCTCTGCACGGAGATCGACGACGACGGCTGGGTCGTCCTCAGTGGCGTGTCACTCATTGACGGCACGTATCCCCGCTCGTGCGACGCCCAGCACTGCGGGCCCATCCGCATCCCGGTCGAGGAAGTCATGGCCATCAAGCAGGACCTCCAGGGCTACTCGCGCCGGCGGAAGGCAGAACTGAACGCCGGCAGCAACACCTGATCCGTAGCCCTAGCCAGACCGGTCAGCGACAGTCATGCCGGCTGCTCAGAGTCCCGTGAGTGGGGCAGGAGGACGCTGTGGGCCGTACTGGCCGCCCAGGACCTCCGCCCGGCACGCCAGCTCTGACCTGGGGCCGATCGGCGCGCTAGCGAACGACAGGGATCTCGTAGACGATCTCGCACAGCGCGGCGGGGACGACGATGTCCGCCGTCTCGACGGGCTGTCCCTGGTCGCTGTAGTACGTCCGCCGGATGTGCGTGACAAGAGCGGCCTTCTGGAGCCCGAGGAGCGATGCCTCCTCGGCCGTCGCCTGCCGCGGCTCCGGCTGCTCCACAGCGTGGCTGACCGTGATCCCGATCGTGGCCATCCGGTTCACGACGCCAACGCCGGCATGCGGTCCGCCTTCCGGCAGGACAACCAGCGTGCCCGCGGTGAGCTCGTACGGCTCCCAACTCGTCGACAACTGCACGGGCCGACCATCAGCGAGGAATTCGTAAACGGTCCGCACGCACAGTTCACCCGCGGCGATCCCGAGTCGCGCCGCGATCTCGGCCGGAGCCGGCACTTTCGCTTCCGTCCGACTCTCCCAGTTGCCCTGTTTCCCCAGGGCCTGCATGTCCACCCGGAACGGAGAGCCACCGGGCTGCTCACGAGCCGAGGACCGCACGACCCGCACACGCCGACGAGGCTCGGCAACGTACGTGCCCGAACCCGCGCGCCCCTCCAGCACTCCCTGGGAGATCAGCAACTCCTGCGCCCGGCGAACCACGTTCTCGCCGACCCCACACTCCTCGGCGATCTGAGCACGGGAAGGGAGCCGATCGCCGACCGTCCACACATGCTCAGCGATCCGCTGCCGCAGGACGTCGGCGATGCGGAGATAAGGCGGCTGCTCAGGCATGTGGAAAATCTAGTCCACTAGGTCTAATCTAGTTAACTAGCTTCACTCAACGTGTTCAAACGGCGACGGAGGCCCTGTGCCCGCATCGGAATCAAGGGCCGAGGACCTCGCCGCCCGGTTGTCGGCCCTCGGGCTGGCCACGCGCGTGGAGCCGCACACCACGTACACGTCGATCGAAGTGGAGGTACCGGAAGCGCTGCCCGCTGAATCGTGGCGGGAGGTCCTGGAAGTCGTGGCGGAGGCCGACCGATTCGGGCTATTCGCCAGCAGCTTGACCGGCCGCACCCTCTGGGCCGCCGTAAACAAAGCGGTCCCCGCGACGGGCGACGTCCGGGGACCTGGCCGTCAGCGATAGGAGCTGATCAGCGTGCACAACCGTATGGGTCCCACCGCCGCCCGCACCAGTGGGCGGCACCTCCCCACACCCCCTCCTGCGCCGCCCACGAGGGCCATCTACCGGTCGAGCTCGTGCGCGATCGGCACACACCACGAGTGCGCCCAGTCGTCCCCCGCAGCCGCACCCGTCGGCGTCCCCGTGATCTACGAGGCCTGTGACTGCTCTTGCCACGTCCCGGACGCTGCGCCGGACCCGCGGCAGGTGAACCCATGAGTGGCTGGGCTCCCAGCGGCGCGCTCGCCGCCAACATCGAGATCACCTCGATCAACGTGCAACGTGGCGACGTCATCCAGATCGGCGGCCAACCGTGCCGTGTCACCGATCTCGTCCAGCTTCCCGCCGGCGCCAAGCGGCTGTTCTTCGAGTCGGGCGAGGTCCTGACGATGCACGCGCGGAGCCGCCTTATCGCTCTCCGACTGATGAGGAAGTGGTGACTGCCTCCGTGTCTTCCCGCCGCCACGCCATCGCCGACGACCTCCGCCACCAGATCTCATCGGGCCACTTCAAAGCCGGCGAACGCCTCAGCGTCGTCCAGGTCGCCGAACTGCTCGGCACCACCGTGCGGTTCCCCCGACGCCTCGTCGAGGAGCGCCGGATCACCTACGTGAAGGTCGGCCGACACGTCCGTATCCCCGAGAGCGCCGTCCAGGCCTACATCGACGCCCACACCGTCGAGCCGCGCCGTCGCCGTCTGGGGGTGGCTGCCTGATGGCTGGGAAGCGCCGCCCGTTCGGCCGGGTCCGCAAGCTGCCCTCCGGCCGGTATCAGGCTCGATACCTCGGCCCGGACGGACAGCTCCGTCCCGCGCCCGAGACGTTCCGTACCAAGAAGGACGCGGACGACTGGCTCGCCGACAAGCAGACCGAGATGCGTAAGGGGGACTGGCGCGACCCGGACGCCGGGAAGGTCGCCTTCGGGCCGTACGCCGTCGCCTGGATCAAAGAGCGTGAGCTGACGAGCACCACGCGGCAGCTCTACGGCTCGCTCCTCAAGCACCACTTGGAGCCTGTCCTCGGCGGCGTCAACCTGGCGGAGATCTCGCCGCCCCTCGTACGGAGCTGGCGCGCCGACAAGCTCGCCGCCGGCACCGGGCCCACCACCGTCGCCAAGGCATACGCCCTGCTCCGGGCCATCCTGGGCACGGCCGTGTCCGACGAGCTGATCCGGCGGAACCCCTGCCAGGTCAAGGGCGCGAGTTCCGTGCACACCCCGGAACGTCCGACCGCCACGGTCAAGGAGGTCTACGCGTTGGCCGAGGCGATCCAGCCGCGCTACCGCACCCTCGTCCTCATGGCCGGATTCCTCGGACTGCGCTGGGGCGAGCTGATCGGCCTCCATCGGCGGGACGTGGACATGGAGCACAGGACCGTACGCGTCCGGCGGGCCGTCGCCGAGCTGAGCAACGGGCAGCGGGAGATCAAGGCGCCCAAGAGCGCTGCGGGCAAGAGGACGGTCTCCATCCCGGGGGTGATCCTTCCGGACCTCCACGAGCACCTGAAGCGGTACGCCGAGGCCGGCCCCGACGGGCGTGTCTTCGTCGGGGCCAAAGGGGCGACCCCGCGCCGGAACCACTTCAACCGGCTGTGGCACATAGCGTGTCGTGAGGCCGGGATCAAGGGGCTGCACTTTCATGATCTTCGGCACACAGGCAACACCCTCGCCGCGTCAACAGGTGCCAGCACACGGGAGTTGATGACGCGTATGGGCCACAGCACCGCCCGCGCCGCACTGATCTACCAGCACGCGAGCGCCGATCGGGACCGGCTGATCGCCGACGCGCTGAGCGGGCTCGTGAAGAAGGGCCGGAAGGGCCCCAAGGGCACGAAGGAAGATCCACAGCGCAAGGGGCACGCAGGGGGCACGCGGGGCTGATCACGGCCCCGGGAACGACGGAGGGCCAGGTCGAGGAAACCTCCTCTGACCTGGCCCTTCGTACTTCTGAGCGGGTGACGGGAATCGAACCCGCGTAGCTAGTTTGGAAGACTAGTGCTCTACCATTGAGCTACACCCGCAACGCTCGCGCCGAAGGTCCGGGGACCGCGGCACGGACAGCATCCTAGCGGGTCGCTCCCTGTGGGTGCACACCACATTCGACGCCGTGCCGGGGACCTGCCGGAAACACCTCGGAAATCCCGCGCATCAGAGTGTCTCCGGGCATGTACCCTACGTGTCGCACCGACGGGGTGTGGCGCAGCTTGGTAGCGCGTCCGCTTTGGGAGCGGAAGGTCGTCGGTTCGAATCCGGCCACCCCGACCAACAGCAGTGTCTCCACAAGATCGCGTTGTGGGCTGATTGCCGCTTGCGGTTACTATGCAAGCTGCGTGCCCGTGTGTCTGATGTACCGGGCCGAAGTCCGCTGAACCGCTGAATCACAGCGTGACGGCAGAATCCCCAGCAGTCAGCCACAAGGAGACCGAACCGTGAAGAGCGCCGTGGAGACCCTGAACCCGACTCGGGTTCGGCTCACTGTTGAGGTGCCCTTCGAGGAGCTCAAGGACAGCCTCGACGCGGCGTACAAGAAGATCAACCAGCAGGTCACGGTGAAGGGCTTCCGCAAGGGCAAGATCCCCGCCCGCGTCATCGACCAGCGCTTCGGCCGCGGTGCGGTGCTGGAGGAGGCCGTCAACGACGCCCTCCCGAAGTTCTACACCGAGGCGGTCAACGAGGCCGACCTGAACCCGCTGGGCCAGCCGGACGTGGACATCACGGAGCTGAAGGACGGCGAGATCCTGGCCTTCACCGCCGAGGTCGACGTCCGTCCCGAGATCGAGATCCCGGACTACTCCGGCATCGAGGTCGAGGTCGACGCCATCGAGGTCTCCGACGAGGACGTCGAGAAGTCCGTCGAGCAGCTGCGCGGCCGCTTCGCGTCCACCAAGGACGTCGAGCGCGCCGCCGCCGAGGGTGACGTCGTCACCATCGACCTCGAGGCCAAGGTCGACGGCGAGGTGCTGCCCGACGGCGTCGCCTCCGACGTCTCCTACACCATCGGCTCGGGCGAGCTCCTCGAGGGCATCGACGAGGCCGTCACCGGCCTGGAGGCCGGCGGCGAGGCCACCTTCACCTCGCAGCTGAAGGGCGGCTCCGCCGAGGGCAAGGACGCCGAGGTCACCGTCAAGGTCACCAAGGTCTCCGCCAAGGAGCTCCCGGAGCTGGACGACGAGTTCGCGCAGATGGCGAGCGAGTTCGACACCCTCGAGGACCTCAAGGCGGACAGCCGCAAGCGCCTCGAGAACATGAAGCAGTACGACCAGGCCACGCAGGCCCAGGAGCGCGTCCTGGAGAAGCTGCTGGAGCTCGTCGAGGTCCCGATCCCCGAGAAGCTCCTCGCGGACGAGGTCCAGACCCGCAAGCACAACCTCGAGCACCACCAGCTCGGCCAGATGGGTCTGACCATCGAGAAGTACCTGGAGTTCCAGGGCAAGACGGTCGAGGAGTTCGACGCCGAGACCTCCGAGCAGGCCGTCAAGGGCATCAAGACCCAGTTCGTCCTCGACGCGCTGGTCAACAAGGAGAAGCTGGGCGTCGACCAGGAGGAGCTCACCGAGCACCTCATGCGCCGCGCCGCCTCCTCCGGCATGTCCCCCGACCAGTTCGCCCAGGCCGTGGTCGAGGGCGGCCAGGTTCCGATGCTGGTCGGCGAGGTCGCCCGCGGCAAGGCCCTCGCGGTCGTCGTCGAGGCCTCCAAGGTCGTCGACACCAACGGTGAGGTCGTGGACCTGTCCGACGAGGACGAGGAGCAGGCCGCCGAGACCGTCGAGGCCGCCGTCGACGGCGACGACGAGGTCAAGGCCGACGAGGCCAAGTAACACCCCGGGCGAAGCCCACTGAGCAGTGCCCCGAAGGGCCCGTACACAGCGGTGTACGGGCCCTTCGGCATGGTCTTGCGGGGCTCCGGGACCTTGCGCTCCGAGCGAACAGTTCGGGAAGCGGGATGGCGTTGTCCTACCTGCGCGTTAGGGTCCATGAATACGAGGGCACGTGAGTACCCGGGCGCCGGCGGACTCGTCCGCTCCGGCCGGACCGGGCCCCAGAACGAGACGCTGAGACGGCACATGGCCGTCGGAGACGAGCAGGTGGATACGTGACGAATCTGAAGCCTTACGCCGCGGGTGAGCCGTCCATCGGTGGCGGCCTCGGCGACCATGTCTACAACCGGCTGCTCGGCGAGCGCATCATCTTCCTCGGCCAGCAGGTCGACGACGACATCGCCAACAAGATCACCGCGCAGCTCCTGCTCCTGGCCGCCGAGCCGGAGAAGGACATCTACCTCTACATCAACAGCCCCGGTGGCTCCGTGACGGCCGGTATGGCCGTCTACGACACCATGCAGTACATCCCCAACGACGTCGTGACCATCGGTATGGGCATGGCGGCCTCGATGGGGCAGTTCCTGCTCACCGGTGGCGCCAAGGGCAAGCGCTTCGCCCTGCCGAACACCGACATCCTGATGCACCAGGGCTCCGCCGGCATCGGTGGCACCGCGTCGGACATCAAGATCCAGGCCCAGTACCTGCTGCGCACCAAGCAGCGGATGGCCGAGATCACCGCGTTCCACTCGGGCCAGACCGTCGAGGCGATCATCCGCGACGGTGACCGCGACCGCTGGTTCACCTCCGAGGAGGCCAAGGAGTACGGCCTCATCGACGAGATCATCTCGGCCGCGTCCAACGTTCCGGGCGGCGGCGGCACCGGGGCCTGATCCCGGTATCCACCGTCAGTACCCAGCAGCCGACAGCCCGCAGAACGCCACCAGGATGGTGAACACCCAGATGCAGAACAACTTCTCCGCAAGCGGCCTCTACACCGGCCCGCAGGTGGACAACCGCTACGTCATCCCGCGCTTCGTCGAGCGCACCTCGCAGGGCGTGCGCGAGTACGACCCGTACGCGAAGCTCTTCGAGGAGCGCGTGATCTTCCTCGGCGTGCAGATCGACGACGCGTCCGCCAACGACGTCATGGCGCAGCTGCTGTGCCTGGAGTCGATGGACCCGGACCGCGACATCTCCATCTACATCAACAGCCCGGGCGGCTCCTTCACCGCGCTGACGGCGATCTACGACACGATGCAGTTCGTGAAGCCGGACATCCAGACGGTCTGCATGGGCCAGGCGGCCTCCGCCGCCGCGGTCCTGCTCGCCGCCGGTACCCCCGGCAAGCGCATGGCCCTGCCGAACGCCCGTGTGCTGATCCACCAGCCCTCGGGCGGCACCGGCCGTGAGCAGCTCTCCGACCTGGAGATCGCGGCCAACGAGATCCTCCGCATGCGCGACCAGCTGGAGACCATGCTGGCCAAGCACTCGACGACGCCGATCGAGAAGATCCGCGACGACATCGAGCGCGACAAGATCCTCACGGCCGAGGACGCGCTCGCTTACGGGCTGATCGACCAGATCATCTCCACCCGTAAGAGCAGCAAGGCCTGATCCTTGCCACCAGTTGGCGTGAGCACGTCGTCGGATTCGGCGATGTGAACCACGTCAAGGGGGCCCCGCTCGGGGCCCCCGGCAAGGTACCGTCGGATATGAGGCACCAGGAGCGCTGAACCAGGCGTCTCCCAGGCGAAGGGGAAGCACCTCGTGGCACGCATCGGTGACGGCGGCGATCTGCTCAAGTGCTCGTTCTGCGGAAAGAGCCAGAAGCAGGTGAAGAAGCTCATCGCAGGACCCGGTGTTTACATCTGCGACGAGTGCATCGACCTCTGCAACGAGATCATTGAAGAGGAGCTCGCGGAGACCTCCGAGGTCCGGTGGGAGGAACTCCCCAAGCCCCGTGAGATCTACGAGTTCCTGGAGAGCTACGTCGTCGGCCAGGAGCCGGCGAAGAAGGCGCTCTCGGTAGCGGTCTACAACCACTACAAGCGCGTTCAGGCCGGCGAGAACGGCGGCGCGCAGGGCCGGGACGACGCGATCGAGCTCGCGAAGTCCAACATCCTGCTGCTGGGCCCCACGGGCTCCGGCAAGACCCTGCTCGCGCAGACCCTCGCCCGCATGCTGAACGTGCCGTTCGCCATCGCCGACGCGACCGCGCTGACGGAGGCCGGGTACGTCGGTGAGGACGTCGAGAACATCCTGCTGAAGCTGATCCAGGCGGCCGACTACGACGTCAAGAAGGCCGAGACCGGGATCATCTACATCGACGAGATCGACAAGGTGGCCCGCAAGAGCGAGAACCCGTCGATCACGCGCGACGTGAGCGGCGAGGGCGTGCAGCAGGCCCTCCTGAAGATCCTGGAAGGCACGACCGCCTCCGTACCGCCGCAGGGCGGCCGGAAGCACCCGCACCAGGAGTTCATCCAGATCGACACGACGAACGTGCTCTTCATCGTGGGCGGCGCCTTCGCCGGCCTGGAGAAGATCATCGAGTCGCGTGCGGGCGCCAAGGGCATCGGCTTCGGGGCGACGATCCGCTCGAAGCGCGAGATCGAGGCCAGCGACCAGTTCCAGGAGGTCATGCCGGAGGACCTGGTGAAGTTCGGGATGATCCCCGAGTTCATCGGCCGCCTCCCCGTGCTGACCTCCGTGCACAACCTGGACCGCGAGGCCCTGCTCCAGATCCTGATCGAGCCGCGGAACGCGCTGGTGAAGCAGTACCAGCGGCTGTTCGAACTCGACGGTGTGGAGCTGGACTTCGAGCGCGAGGCGCTCGAGGCCATCGCGGACCAGGCGATCCTCCGCCAGACGGGCGCGCGCGGCCTGCGCGCCATCATGGAAGAGGTCCTGATGTCGGTGATGTACGAGGTCCCGTCCCGCAAGGACGTGGCCCGCGTGGTCATCACCTCGGACGTGGTCCGCTCCAACGTCAACCCGACGCTGGTCCCGCGGATCGTCCCGAAGGACCAGGGCCCGCACGAGAAGTCGGCGTAACCGCACGCGCGCAGTGCCGGGCAGTACGCAGAAGGGGCGCCCCCGACGGGGGCGCCCTTCTGCGTGTGCCGCGCGCTTCGTTACTTCTTGACGCGGGCGGTGTTGTAGAGCTTCGCGGTCAGTTCCGAGGCCTGCTCCAGGGTGTAGCCGGGCTTGCCCGCGAGCACGGAAGCCACATCGGTGGCGGTGACCATGGTCAGGGTGCTGTAGTCACCCCAGATGCAGATCGGGAGCGTGAACTCCTTGGGTCCCTTGGTCGCCGTGTCCTTCAGGGTGAACTTCGCGTCCTGGCACTTCATGACGGCGCCCTTGAAGCCGGCCGGCGTCATCGCCTTGGGGGTGCCGATCAGTTGGACCTCCTGCTTGCCCTCCTTGGCCGCGTTCAGCTTGGCCATGGTGAAGTAGCCGTCCACGGACTTCTCCGGGTCGGCGACCTCGCCGTAGACGCCCTGGAAGTTGAGGCCCTTGGCCGCCAGAGGGTTCTTCGGGTCGCCGCCCGTGTAGGTCATGCCCACCCGGGTCGGGTTCTTGACGCCCGCCGCCTCGGCTTCCTTCTTGTCCTCGTCGGTGAAGGGCTTGTCCTTGTACGACGGGTCCTTCTTGAAGTCGTCCACGGACTCCGGGGCCACCAGCTTGTAGCCCTTGGTGTCCGTGGAGACGCTGCCGCCCGCGCCGCCGCCCAGGAGGTACCAGCCGCCGCCCGCGATCACCGCGACGGCGACGACCGCGGCGATGATCACGCCGGCCTTGGACTTCTTCGGGGGCTCGCCGCCGTACGGGGCCTGCTGCTGCGGGTAGCCGTAGGCCGGGGGGGCCGGCGGCTGCTGCGGGTAGCCCTGCGGGGGGACACCCGGCTGCTGCGGGTAGCCGTAGCCCGGCTGCGGAGCGCCCGCGGGCTGGCCGTACGGGCCGGCCTGGGGGGCGGGCTGGCCGTACGGGCCGGGCGGCGGCGGGGGCTGCTGCCCGTACGGTCCCGGCTGCTGAGGCTGCTGCCCGTAGGGCCCTGGCTGGTTGTAGCTCATCCCGCGTCCCCCAATGAGGTTGCTTATCCGTTTCACACATCCTGACGGAAGGCAGGCGCGGGCAGGGCGCCGGGCCCCGGGAATACCGGTTTCATGACTGGACTGTTACCGCTCTAAACTGTGCCCCGTGACCGAGAACACGCAGACACCCAGCAGCCCCGACTCCGAACTGCCGACCACGTACGCGCCGGCCGAGGTAGAAGGGAAGCTCTACGAGCGCTGGGTAGAGCGCGGTTACTTCGAGGCGGACCCCAAGAGCGAGAAGCCTCCGTACGCGATCGTCATCCCGCCGCCCAACGTCACCGGCAGCCTGCACCTGGGCCACGCCTTCGAGCACACGCTGATCGACGCCCTCACCCGCCGCAAGCGCATGCAGGGCTACGAGACGCTGTGGCAGCCCGGCATGGACCACGCCGGCATCGCCACCCAGAACGTCGTCGAGCGCGAGCTCGCCAAGGAGGGCAAGTCCCGCCACGACCTCGGCCGGGAGGCCTTCGTCGAGCGCGTCTGGCAGTGGAAGGGCGAGTCCGGCGGTCAGATCTCCGGCCAGATGCGCCGCCTCGGCGACGGCGTCGACTGGTCCCGTGAGCGCTTCACCATGGACGAGGGCCTCTCCGAGGCCGTCCAGACCATCTTCAAGAAGCTCTACGACGACGAGCTGATCTACCGCGCCGAGCGCATCATCAACTGGTGCCCCCGCTGCCTGACCGCGATTTCCGACATCGAGGTCGAGTACCAGGACGACGAGGGCGAGCTCGTCTCGATCCGCTACGGCGAGGGCGACGCGTCCATCGTCGTCGCGACCACCCGTGCCGAGACGATGCTGGGTGACACGGCCGTCGCCGTCCACCCCGAGGACGAGCGCTACAAGCACCTCGTCGGCACCGAGATCGAGCTGCCGCTCACCGGCCGCCGCATCCCGGTCGTCGCGGACGAGCACGTCGACCCGGAGTTCGGCACCGGCGCCGTCAAGGTGACCCCGGCGCACGACCCGAACGACTTCGAGATCGGCCAGCGCCACAACCTGCCGAACCTCGCCGTCATGGACGAGCACGCCATCATCACCGTCCACGGCCCCTTCCAGGGCCTGGACCGGCTGGAGGCCCGCTCCGCCATCGTCGCCGCGCTGCGCGCCGAGGGCCGGATCGTCGCCGAGAAGCGCCCGTACACGCACTCCGTCGGCCACTGCTCGCGCTGCAAGACCACCATCGAGCCGCGCCTTTCGATGCAGTGGTGGGTCAAGGTCGGCCCGCTCGCCAAGGCCGCCGGTGACGCGGTCCGCAACGGCGAGGTCAAGATCCACCCGCAGGAGATGGAGAAGCGGTACTTCGACTGGGTCGACAACCTCCACGACTGGTGCATCTCGCGCCAGCTGTGGTGGGGCCACCGCATCCCGGTCTGGTACGGCCCGAACGGCGAGGTCGTCTGCGTCGGACCGGACGAGCAGCCGCCCACCGGCGAGGGCTGGACCCAGGACACCGACGTCCTGGACACCTGGTTCTCCTCGGGCCTGTGGCCCTTCTCCACGCTCGGCTGGCCGCAGCAGACCGACAGCCTGGCGAAGTTCTACCCGAATGCGGTCCTGGTCACCGGCTACGACATCCTCTTCTTCTGGGTCGCCCGGATGATGATGTTCGGCCTGTACGCGATGGACGGCACCCCGCCGTTCCACACCATCGCCCTGCACGGCATGGTCCGCGACGAGCGCGGCAAGAAGATGTCGAAGTCCTTCGGCAACGTGGTCAACCCGCTGGACTGGATGGACAAGTACGGTTCCGACGCGGTCCGCTTCACCCTGGCCCGCGGCGCCAACCCGGGTGTCGACGTCCCGATCGGCGAGGACTGGGTCCAGGCGTCCAGCAAGTTCGCCAACAAGATCTGGAACGCGACGCGTTTCGCGATGATGAACGGCGCCACCATCGAGGGCGAGCTGCCGCCCGTCGAGCGGCTGTCGGCCACCGACCGCTGGATCCTGTCCCGGCTGAACGAGACGGTCGCTCAGGTCGACGCCTTCTACGAGGACTACCAGTTCTCCAAGCTCAGCGAGGCGCTCTACCACTTCGCGTGGGACGAGGTCTTCGACTGGTACGTCGAGCTGTCGAAGACGACCTTCTTCGCGGGCGGCGAGCAGGCCAAGATCTCCGGCCGCGTCCTCGGCGAGGTCATCGACGTCATGCTGCGGCTGCTGCACCCGGTCGTCCCCTTCGTCACCGAGACCCTGTGGACCACGCTGACCGGCGGCGAGTCCCTCGTCATCGCGGACTGGCCCAAGGACAGCGGCTTCCGCGACAAGGCCGCCGAGGCGGAGATCGCTTCCGTCCAGTCGGTGATCACCGAGGTCCGCCGCTTCCGCAAGGAGCAGGGTCTGCAGGACGGCCAGAAGGTTCCGGCCCGTCTGGAGCTGGCCGCGACCGGGCTGGGCGCGCACGAGGCCGCCATCCGGCAGCTGCTGCGCCTCCAGCCGGAAGGTGACTCCTTCAGCGCCACCGCGACCCTCCCGGTCGCCGGCGGCACCGTCGCGCTCGACCTGTCGGGCACCATCGACGTGGCCGCCGAGCGCAAGCGCCTGACGAAGGACCTGGGCGCGGCCGAGAAGGAGAAGCAGCAGGCCGAGGCGAAGCTCGGGAACGAGGCGTTCATCGCCAAGGCGCCCGACAACGTCGTGGACAAGATCAAGGGCCGGCTCGCCAAGGCCGAGGCGGACATCGACCGGCTCCAGGCGCAGCTGGCGGGCCTGCCGGCCGCCTAGGTCCTGTACGCACGCACAGGAGAAGGCCCCCGCGCCGTCGGTCGACGCGGGGGTCTTCGCCGTATCCCTTCCCCCTGCGGGGTCCGGCATCACGTCGGGATCCTGTCCGAAGTGCCCTAAATCACTACTTTTTCCATCCTGGGTGATCCGAACCGACGCGCTGACCACGGATGATGGAGGGCATGCGCGTCAAGCCCGTCGTCACAGCCTTCGACCGGCTGGTGGCCTCCGGCCGTCGGCTCACCGAGAGCTGGGCCGGGTCGCCGCGGGCCATGGACGTGCTCACCGCGCTCGGCTGCCTCGGCCTGATGGCCCTCGACCTGCCGGGCCTCGCCGCCGCCGACAACTCGCTGAACGGACCCGCCGCGGCCGTCGTGCTCGCCCTGGGCTGCACGACCCTGCTCGTGCGCCGCCGACAGCCCTGGATCTCGTACCTGGCCGCCCTGCTCTTCATCGGGTGGCTGCACGAACTGACCCTGATCCAGTTCGCCCTCTACTCGGTCGGCCGCTACCGCGGGCGCCGGGCCGGGATCCTCGCCACGCTCGGGTACGTCGCCTTCGCGCTGATCATGTTCATCCTGCCCGGCTGGCCCGAGCCCCGGGTGCAGACCCTCAGCGGCTTCCTCAGCGTGGTCGTGCCCATCGGGGTGCTCGCCTCGGCGGTCGGCATCGCCGCCTACCGGCACGACCTGGTGGGGGAGCTGACCGCGCGGCGGGCCGAGTCCGCGGTGCTCCAGGCCGTCCAGCAGGAGCGCACCTCCGTGGCCCGCGACGTCCACGACTTCGTCGGGCGCGAGCTGACCCTGCTCACGGTCCGCTCCGAGGTGCTGTCGGTACGGGCGCGCGAGACGGCGCACGCGAAGGACTTCGAGGAGCTGGCCGACACCGCGCGCCGGGCCCACCTGGTGCTGAACGAGATCATCGTGCAGCGCGGGGAGCGGGCCCCGACCCCGGGCGTGGACGGACTGGCGGCTCTGGCCGAGGAGAGCGGGCGGGCCGGCTCGCCCGTCCGCCTCGCCATGGACCAGGACGTGCGCGGGTTGTCGCCGCTGCGGCAGGCCGCGGTCTACCGGGTGGTGCAGGAGTGCCTGACCAATGCCGCCAAGCACGCGCAGGGGGAGACCATCGACGTGTCGATCACGGCGGACGGCCCGCGGCTGCGGATCGCGGTCAGCAACGCGCTGCCGGCCCGCACCCCGGGCCGGGCCCCCGTCTCGGCGGGCTCGGGCACGGCGAGCATGTCCGAGCGTGTGCGCAGCCTGGGCGGGACCCTGGCGGCGACCCGCACCCGGGACACGTACGAGGTCGTCGCCACCCTCCCGCGCGGCTGAGACTCAGGCCCTCGCCGGGGCCGACAGGCCGTCCAGGGTGTCCAGGTCCTCCACGCACCGGCCGGAGCCCAGCGCCACGCAGTCCAGCGGGTCGTCCGCGACGAAGACCGGGATGCCGGTCGCCGAGGCCATCCGCAGGTCGAGGCCGGGGAGCAGCGCGCCGCCGCCGGTGAGCACGATGCCGTGCTCCATCACGTCGCCGGACAGCTCCGGCGGGCACTCCTCCAGCGTGGTGCGGACGGCGTTGATGATCGACTCGACCGGCTCGTCGAGCGCGGCCCGGACGTCCGGGGCGGTCAGCGAGAGGGTCCTGGGCATGCCGCCGGCCTTCTCGCGGCCGCGCACGGTGAAGGTGCGGGTCTCCAGCTCCGGCCGGTCCGGCACCGGCCAGGCCGAGCCGATGGCGACCTTGACGTCCTCGGCGGTGCGCTCGCCGATGAGGAGGCCGTGCTCCCTGCGTACGTGGTCCATGATCGCCGCGTCCAGCCGGTCGCCGCCGACGCGCAGCGACTGCGACGTGACGATGCCGCCCAGGGAGATGACGGCGACCTCGGCGGTGCCGCCGCCGATGTCCACGACCATGGAGCCGCGGGGTTCGGCCACGGGCAGTCCCGCGCCGATCGCCGCGGCCATCGGCTCCTCGATGAGGTGGACGGCCCTGGCCCCGGCGCGGGTGGACGCCCGGACGATGGCCCGCCGCTCGACCGGGGTGACGCCGGAGGGTACGCAGATCACCATCCGGGTGCGGGGCCGGCGCCCCGGGACCGCCTTGCGGACGAAGTGCCGGATCATCTCCTCGGCGGCCTCGTAGTCGCAGATCACTCCGCCCTTGAGGGGGCGGATCGCGGTGATCGAGCCGGGGGTGCGGCCGATGGTCTTCTTGGCGTCCGTGCCGACGGCCAGGGCGGTGGTGGTGCCCGTCCGGACGGCGACCACGGACGGCTCATTGAGGACGATCCCCTGCCCCCGTGCGTAGACGAGGGTGTTGGCGGTGCCCAGGTCCATCCCTATGTCGCGGCTGGATGCTGTCTTTTTGCTGCTGGCCTGCGGCATTTATTCCCCTATCTCCTGGCGCAAGGCTTGCATAACGATCCGGTCGCTCCGGCCGCCGGAAGTCCCGAAACGGCCGGGCCGAAAGTCCTCCGGGTCCCCGTCCGTAGACTGGCCCTGTGAGTGACCAGCAGCCCGAGAGCCACGACCGCGACGACAACGACGACCTCGCCGGTACCTTCGACGAGTTCGACCAGATCGTGGCGGAAGAGTCCGACCGCGACCCCGACCTGGCGGTGATCGAGGCCGGTAGCCGCACCCTGCGCGCCCAGGCCGGACCGCCCCAGGGCGACCCGGTACCCGCCCGGCCCGTCGACCCCGAGGTCGCCAAGGCGCTGCTGGAGGTGGAGCAGGAGCTCGCCACCCGCTGGGGCGAGACCAAGCTGGAGCCCTCGGTGTCGCGGATCGCGGCGCTGATGGACGTACTGGGCGAGCCGCAGCGCGCGTACCCGTCCATCCACGTCACCGGCACCAACGGCAAGACGAGTACGGCCCGCATGATCGAGTCCCTGCTGAACGCCTTCGAGCTGCGCACCGGGCGCTACACCAGCCCGCACGTGCAGTCGATCACCGAGCGGATCAGCCTCGACGGGGCGCCGATCACCGCCGAGCGCTTCGTCGAGACGTACCACGACATCAAGCCGTACGTGGAGATGGTCGACGCCGCCGAGGAGTACCGGCTGTCCTTCTTCGAGGTGCTCACCGGAATGGCCTATGCGGCCTTCGCGGACGCCCCGGTGGACGTGGCCGTGGTCGAGGTGGGCATGGGCGGCAGCTGGGACGCGACCAACGTCATCGACGGGTCCGTCGCGGTGGTCACCCCGATCAGCCTGGACCACACCGACCGGCTCGGCTCCACGCCCGGTGAGATCGCCGTGGAGAAGGGCGGCGTCATCAAGCAGGACGCGACCGTGATCCTGGCCCAGCAGCCGGTGGACGCGGCGCAGGTGCTGCTGAAGAAGGCCGTGGAGGTCGACGCGACGGTGGCCCGCGAGGGCATGGAGTTCGGCGTCGTCTCGCGCGAGGTCGCCGTCGGCGGCCAGCAGCTGACGCTGCGCGGTGTGGGCGGCGAGTACGACGGCATCTTCCTGCCGCTGTACGGCGCGCACATGGCGCACAACGCGGCGGTGGCGCTGGCCGCCGTCGAGGCCTTCTTCGGGGTCGGCGGCGAGCACGCCCGGGTCCTGGACCAGGACACCGTGCGCAAGGCCTTCGCCTCGGTGTCCTCGCCGGGCCGCATGGAGGTCGTGCGGCGCAGCCCCACGGTGGTCCTGGACGCGGCGCACAACCCGGCGGGCGCGGCGGCCACCGCGGAGGCGGTCACCGAGTCGTTCGGCTTCAGCCGGCTGATCGGTGTCGTGGCCGCGAGCGAGGGCAAGGACGTCCGCGGGGTGCTGGAGGCGTTCGAGCCGATCTTCGCGGAGGTGGTGCTGACGGAGAACTCCAGCCACCGGGCGATGGGCGCGGACGAGCTCGCGGCCGTCGCGGTCGAGGTCTTCGGCGCGGACAGGGTGCAGGTCGAGCCGCGGCTGGACGACGCCCTGGAGGCGGCGATCACCCTGGCGGAGGAAGAGGCCGAGTACGGAGGGGCCGGGGTCCTGGTGACCGGTTCCGTGATCACGGTGGGCGAGGCCCGCCTGCTGCTGAAGAGGGGCTGAGGGATGCGCACGCTGTGTGCGAGCACGCTGATCGGCGAGTTCTTCGTGATCGGCTTCGCGGGGCTGGTGGCGATGAAGGACCCCGACCTGACCCAGGCCGTGGTCTGGACGGTGTGCGGGGTCACCATGGCGCTGTCGGTGCTGCTGTGCGGGATGCTGTCGCGTCCCGGGGCGGTCCAGCTGGGCTGGGCGCTGCAGATCGGCCTGATCCTGAGCGGCTTCGTCGTGCCGACGATGTTCTTCCTCGGCGCGGTGTTCGCCGGACTGTGGTGGTGCTCCGTGCACTACGGCCGCAAGATCGACACGATCAAGGCGCGCTGGGCGGCCGCCCAGGAGGCGCAGGGGGCTCCCGGGGCGCCTGACGCTGCGTGACCGGCCCCCTGATCGGCCCTGTAGATTCGCCCTACCGCACCCGTTTGCCGCAAGGAGCCGCAACATGACCCAGCGCACCCTCGTCCTGCTCAAGCCCGACGCCGTCCGTCGTGGTCTGGTCGGCGAGATCATCGGCCGCATCGAGCGGAAGGCCGGCTGGACCATCCCCGCACTGGAGCTGCGTACGCTGGACCAGGAGACCCTGGAGACGCACTACGGCGAGCACAAGGGCAAGCCGTTCTACGAGCCGCTGATGGGCTTCATGTCGAGCGGTCCCGTCGTCGCGCTGGTCGTCGAAGGGGAACGCGTCATCGAGGGTGTCCGCCAGCTGGCCGGACCCACTGACCCGATCGCCGCGGCGCCCGGCTCCATCCGGGGTGATTTCGGTTCGATCACGCGTGAGAACCTGATCCACGCCTCGGACTCCCAGGAGTCCGCCGAGCGTGAGCTGAAGCTGTTCTTCCCGGCGCTCTGAGCACTCTTTCCTGACGCAACATCAGCCGAATAGCGCTCATGACCTGGGGCGACCGAAGTAATTTCGGTCGCCCTTCGGTATTTCCGGGCCGGAGCGGGAACGCCTGGGCAGGACACGTCGTCACCACTGAGGGGGCGGGTATCCATTCCGGCGGGATTGCCGGAGTCCCGTCGCGCGGTCTTCGTACTTGCGGCACTACGATGGGGCCTCCACCCACACACCCACCTCGCCGACCTGACAGCAGCCGCTATCAACTGGAAGGCCAGACGCTCCTCATGGGGAACAAGGGGAACAAAATGTCGTTCATCGGCCGTGACATGGCGATCGACCTCGGGACCGCCAACACGCTGGTGTACGTGAGGGGCCGGGGGATCGTCCTGAACGAGCCGTCCGTGGTCGCCATCAACACGAACACCGGTGGCATCCTGGCGGTCGGCTCGGAGGCGAAGAAGATGATCGGGCGCACGCCCGGCAACATCGTCGCCGTACGGCCCCTCAAGGACGGCGTGATCGCCGACTTCGAGATCACCGAGCGCATGCTCCGGTACTTCATCCTCAAGATCCACAAGCGCCGCTACCTGGCGCGCCCGCGCGTGGTGGTCTGCGTTCCCTCCGGCATCACCGGAGTCGAGCGACGCGCGGTCATCGAGGCGTCCACGCAGGCCGGCGCCCGCCAGGTGCACATCATCGAAGAGCCCATGGCCGCCGCCATCGGCTCGGGCCTGCCCGTCCACGAGGCCACCGGCAACATGGTCGTGGACATCGGCGGCGGCACCACCGAGGTCGCCGTCATCTCCCTCGGCGGAATCGTCACGGCACAGTCCATCCGGGTGGCCGGCGACGAGCTCGACAACGCGATCATCCAGCACATCAAGAAGGAGTACTCGCTCCTGCTCGGTGAGCGCACGGCCGAGCAGATCAAGATCACCATCGGTTCGGCGTACGACCTCGACAAGGACGAGCACACCGAGATCCGCGGTCGCGACCTGGTCTCCGGTCTGCCCAAGACGGTCGTCATCTCGGCCGCCGAGGTGCGCAAGGCCATCGAGGAGCCGGTCAACGCCATCGTGGACGCGGTCAAGACCACGCTCGACAAGTGCCCGCCGGAGCTCTCCGGCGACATCATGGACCGCGGCATCGTCCTGACCGGCGGCGGCGCCCTGCTCCGCGGCCTCGACGAGCGGCTGCGCCGGGAGACCGGCATGCCGATCCACATCGCGGAGGATCCGCTCGACTCGGTCGCGCTCGGCTCCGGCAAGTGCGTCGAGGAGTTCGAGGCCCTCCAGCAGGTCCTGGACGCCCAGCCCCGACGCTGACAGATGCCCCTCCCCGCCGGGGGAGGGGCCATGCGGAACACAAGGATCCGCCGTACGGGTGCTACCGGGCCCGTGCGGCGGATCGTTGATATACAGGCAAAAGAGAATTCCGACGAGGAAGGCACGGCCGCCGCACGTGAGGGACACACGAGAAAGCCGGCTGCTCCTGGTGCTTCTGATCGCCATCGCGTTCGCATTGATCACGGTGGACATCAGGGCAGGCGAGGAGTCGCCGGTCGACGGTGCCCGACAGGCCGCCGCAGCGGTCTTCGGCCCGGTCGAGGAAGGTGTGGCGACCGCGGTCGATCCGGTCGCCAACGCCATAGGGGCGGTACGGGACTCCGGCGAGCGCCACAACCGCATCGCCACCCTGGAGCGCGAGAACGCGGCGCTGAAGGCCAAGATGGGCAGTGAGGACCAGACCCGCAGCCGCATCCACGAGCTCGACCAGATGCTCAAGCGGGCAGGCGCCGGACAGTACGGCATCAAGGGCGCCGAGGTCATCGCGATAGGAGCGGCCCAGGGCTTCTCCTGGACCGTCACCATCGACGCCGGCAGCAAGGACGGCATCGAACGCGACATGACCGTCCTCAACGGGGACGGACTCGTCGGCCGGGTCAGCACCGTCGGCCCCGACACCGCCACCGTCGTCCTCGCCAACGACCCCGACTTCACCGTCGGCACCCGTCTGGAGAAGACCGGGGAACTGGGCTTCGCCACCGGCCAGGGCGACCGCGCCCTGTCCGTCCAGATGCTCAACGGCAAGGCCAAGGTCAGCCCCGGCGACCGGCTCGTCACCTTCGGCTCACGCGGCAACAAGCCCTTCGTGCCCGGCGTGCCGATCGGCGAGGTGGTCAAGGTCGACCCCTCGCGCGGCGACCTGACCCGCACCGTATGGGTGCGTCCGTTCGTCGGCTTCTCGCGCCTGGACATCGTCGGCGTCGTCGTGATGCCGCCGCGCGAGGACCCCCGCGACGCGGTCCTGCCGCCCAAGCCCGAGGCTCCCAAGCCCACCCCGACGGTCACCGTCACGGTCACCCCGTCCGGGTCCGCCAGTGTGCCCGCCAAGCCGGCCGACGACTAGGAGCAGACCCCGCATGCGCTTCAACCGGATCCTGCTCTCGGCGACCCTGATCGTGGTCGCCCTCGTCGTCCAGGTCACCGTCCTGGGCCGGCTCCAACTGCCCGGGGCCGTCCCCGACCTGCTGCTCCTCACCGTCGTCTCGCTCGCACTCGTGTACGGGCACGTCAGCGGGGCGCTCATCGGCTTCGCCGCCGGTCTCCTCGCCGACCTGGCCCCGCCCGCCGACCACGCCGCAGGGCGGTACGCGCTCGTCCTGTGCGTCATCGGCTACGCCGTGGGCCTGGTCCGCCCCGACGGCGGCCGGTTCCGTTCCGCCTGGGGCCCGATGCTCGCCGTCGTGGCCGCCGCGATCGGCTCCACCCTGCTCTACGCGGGAGTGGGCGCCCTCGTCGGCGACACCGCCGCCCGCCACGTGGGCCTGACCGGGCTGCTCTTCACCGCGACCCTCTACGACCTGCTGCTCGCGCCGTTCACCGTGCCGTTCATCATGGCCCTCGCCCGGCGCGCCGAGAACGACCCGATGGCCGTCGAAGCCGGCGGCGGCCCCGCCAACAAGGCCGCCGACGTCTCGGCCGGCTGGCTGGCCGGCGGCACGGGCCTGCGCATCGGCAGCCAGCGCGGCGGCCTGCGTCTGAAGACCGCGCGCTCGCGGGCCAACAAAGCCGTCCGTATAAAGGGGGTCAAGCCGGTCAAGGGTGTGAAGAGCGTCAAAAAGCTGTGAGGGAGGAGCAGTCGTGACCAACGTTCCGGAGACCGGCCGCACCTCCCGGGTGCAGATCAGGCTCGTCATGATCCAGGTCCTCGTCTTCTCGATGCTGCTCACCCTCGGCGGCCGGCTCTGGCTCCTCCAGATCCGCGAAGGCGCGGAGTACTACCACGAGGCGAAGAGCAACCACGTCCAGCGGGTGGTCCAGCCCGCCGTGCGCGGCTCGATCCTCGACGCCCGCGGCGTCCCCCTCGCAGACAACGAGACCCGTCTGGTCGTCTCCGCCAGCCGCACCAAGCTGATGAAGATGAAGGACAGGGGCAAGGGCGTCATGACCCGCCTCGCCGGCGTCCTGGACATGAGCCCCAAGGAGGTCATGGAGAAGGTCCGGCTCTGCGACTCCCAGACCCCCGCACCCTGCTGGAACGGTTCCCCCTACCAGCCGATCCCGGTCACCCTCGAAGCGACCACGCAGCAGGCGCTGCAGCTGCGCGAACGCCCCGAGGACTTCCCCGGCATCACCGCGGAGGTCACCGCCGTGCGCCGCTACCCGGCCCCGGGCGGGGCCCGTACCGCGCAGGTGCTCGGCTACCTCTCGCCGGTCACCGACGAGGAGATCCAGAAGGCGAAGGACGGCGACTCACCGCACCTGCGCTCCGACCAGGTCGGCCGCTCCGGCATCGAACGCACCTACGACCGGCAGCTGCGGGGCAAGGCGGAAGTCACCTCCTACGAGGTCGACAACCTCGGCCGCGTCATGGGCCAGACCAAGTCCGACCCGGGCATCGCCGGGGCCACCCTGATCACCAGCATCGACGCCCGGGTCCAGTCCGTCGCCGAGTACGAGCTCCAGCAGGCGATGAAGGTCGTCCGCAACGAGACCGACAACATCACCGGCCGCAAGTACGAGGCCGACTCGGGCGCCGTCGTCGTGATGGAGGCCAGGACCGGCCGCATCGTCGCGATGGCCTCGCAGCCCGACTACGACCCCAACACCTGGGTCGGCGGCATTGCGGCCAAGGACTACGCCCGGCTCACCAGCAAGAGCTCCAACTACCCGCTGCTCAACCGGGCCATCCAGGGCCAGGCACCCGCAGGCTCCATCTTCAAGGTGGTGTCGGCGAGCGCGGCCGTCCGGGCCGGCTACGCCTTCGACAGCAAGTACAACTGCAGCAGCTCCTACAGCCTCGGCGGCCGCAGCTTCGCGAACTTCGAGTCCAAGGGGCACGGCCCCATCACCCTCGGCGACGCCCTCAAGTTCTCGTGCAACACCGTCTTCTACGCCCTCGGGCACAAGGAGTGGCAGCGCGACGGCGGCCTCAGCCCCAAGAAGGGCGCGCACGACTGGTTCTACCGGACCGCACGCGAGTTCGGGCTGGGCTCCGAGACCGGGGTGGACCTGCCGAACGAGGTCACCGGCCGGATCCCCGACCGCCAGTGGAAGCAGAGCTTCTGGAAGGCCAACAAGGCCGGTTGGTGCAAGCAGGGCAAGCGGGGCGGCACCTACGTCCAGCAGATCGCCTACGAAAGCTGCCTCGAGGGCAACCAGCTGAAGGCCTACGACAGCATCAACTTCGCCATCGGCCAGGGCGACGTCCTCGTCACCCCCATCCAGATGGCCACCGCCTACTCCGCCATCAGCAACGGCGGCACCCTCTTCAACCCCACCGTGGGCAAGGCCGTGATCAGCCCCGACGGCAAGCACATCGAGATGATCAAGCCCCAGTCCCACGGCAGGCTGCCCATCGACGCCAAGACCGTCAGCGACCTCGACAAGGGCCTGCGCTCGGTCGTCGAACCCGGCGGCACCGCCGCCTGGCGGTTCGGCGGCTGGCCGATGGACAAGATCCCCATGCACGCCAAGACCGGCACCGCACAGGTCTACGGCAAGCAGACCACGTCCTGGCTGGCGACCTACACCAAGGACTTCACGATCGTCATGACGATCTCCCAGGGCGGCACCGGCTCGGGAGCCTCCGGCCCCGCCGTCCGCAATCTCTACAACGCCATCTACGGTCTCGACATGGAGGGCAACCCGGACCCGAAGAGGGCCCTGCTGCCGCAGCCCGAGGCCAAGCTGCCCAAGATCCAGCCCGACGGCTCCATCGAATCCCCCGAGATCCGGCCGTACGTGCCGCCGTCCCCGGAAGCGCCGGCGCCGCCCGTGCTCGCCGGGCCGCCCGCCCTGCCCCCCGTACGGGACTGAGGACCGAAAACCGACATGCAGACCGCCAACAAGTTCTCCGTCTCCCGGTACGCGCCCGAGCGCGGGGCGATGGCCAAGCTCACCGCCCGCGACTCGGTGGTGCGCCGGCTCGACTGGCCGATACTCCTCTCCGCACTGGCCCTCTCCTTCATCGGCGCCCTGCTGGTGTGGTCGGCGACCCGCAACAGGACGCAGCTGAACCAGGGGGACCCGTACTACTTCCTGGCCCGCCACGCCCTGAACACCGGCATCGGCCTCGTGCTGATGATCGGCACGATCTGGCTCGGCCACCGCACCCTGCGCGGCGCCGTACCGATCCTCTACGGGCTCTCCCTCGTGCTGATCCTCGCCGTGCTCACACCGCTCGGCGCGACCATCAACGGCGCCCACGCCTGGATCGTCATCGGCGGCGGATTCTCCCTCCAGCCCTCCGAGTTCGTGAAGATCACGATCATCCTGGTGATGGCGATGCTGCTCGCCACCCGGGTGGACGCGGGCGATCTCGCCCATCCGGACCACCGCACCGTCGTCAAGGCGCTCTGCCTGGCCGCCGCCCCGATGGGCATCGTCATGCTGATGCCCGACCTCGGCTCCGTGATGGTCATGATCGTCATCGTGCTCGGCGTGCTGCTGGCCTCCGGCGCCTCCAACCGCTGGGTGCTGGGCCTGCTCGGCGCGGGCGCGGGCGGTGCCGTCCTGATATGGCAGCTGGGCGTCCTCGACGAGTACCAGATCAACCGCTTCGCGGCCTTCGCCAACCCCGAGCTCGACCCGGCGGGCGTCGGCTACAACACCAACCAGGCGCGCATCGCGATCGGCTCCGGCGGACTGACCGGATCCGGACTCTTCAAGGGCTCGCAGACCACCGGCCAGTTCGTGCCCGAGCAGCAGACCGACTTCGTCTTCACGGTGGCGGGGGAGGAGCTGGGCTTCGTCGGGGCCGGGCTGATCCTGCTGCTGCTCGGCATCATCCTGTGGCGCTCCTGCGTGATCGCCCGGGAGACCACCGAGCTGTACGGGACCATCGTGTGCGCCGGGATCATCGCCTGGTTCGCCTTCCAGTCCTTCGAGAACATCGGCATGACCCTCGGGATCATGCCCGTCGCCGGGCTTCCGCTGCCGTTCGTCTCGTACGGAGGTTCGTCGATGTTCGCGGTCTGGGTGGCCATCGGGCTACTGCAGTCGATCAAGGTGCAGCGACCATTGTCGGCCTGATGCCCCGTTCACCCTGCCGTCGTGTTCCGTTCAGGACTAAGTTCGGTCTATGGCGGACACGAAGCGCGAGATCGAGCGGAAATTCGAGTTCACTAAGGCCTCTGCAGCCAGGCGCGGGGTACCGGACCTGACGGGCACGGCCGCGATCGCGGCCGTCTGTGACCAGGGCACCGTCGACCTCGACGCCGTCTACTACGACACCCCCGACCAGCGGCTCGCCGCCGACGGCCTCACCCTGAGGCGCAGAACCGGCGGCGCGGACGAGGGCTGGCACCTCAAACTGCCCGTCTCCCCCGGCGTGCGCGACGAGGTCGGGGCCGCGCTCAGCGACACGGTCCCGCCCTCCCTCGCCGCCCTCGTCCGCTCCCGCGTCCGCCACGCCGGGCTCCAGCCACAGGTCAGGCTGGTCTCCTCGCGCCGCCTCAGCCACCTGCTCGACGCGGGCGGCGCCCTGCTCGCCGAACTGAGCACCGACGAGGTCCTCGCCGAGCGCGGCGACACCACCGCCGCCTGGACCGAGGTCGAGGTCGAACTCGCCGACGGGGTCGATCCCGCCCTGCTCGACTCCGTGGAGAAGGCCTTCCGCAAAGCCGGGCTCCGCGTCTCCGAAGCCCCCTCCAAGCTCGCCCGGGCCCTCTCCGAAACCGACGCCGAACCCCCGGCCCGGCCCGAGGGCGGCGGCCCCGAGGGCACCACGGGCGCGCACGTCCTCACGTACCTGCGGGAACAGCGCGACGCCCTGATCGCCCAGGACCCGGCCGTGCGACGGTCCCTGCCCGACTCCGTCCACCAGATGAGGGTCGCCAGCCGCCGGCTGCGCAGCGCCTTCAAGACCTACCGCAAGGTGCTCGACCAGGAGGTCACCGACCCGATCGGCGAGGAACTGCGCTGGCTGGCCGCGGAGCTGGGGGTCGACCGCGACCAGGAGGTGCTGCTGGAACGCATCCAGGCCCACCTCGGCGAGCTGCCGCGCCCCCTGGTGATCGGCCCCGTACGCAGCAGGCTGCGCGTGTGGAACACCACCCGCCGCTCCGGATCGCGCCGCCGGGCCCTCGCCGCGCTCGACAGCCCGCGCTACCTCGCCCTGCTGGACTCCCTCGACGCCCTGCTGGAGGAGCCGCCGCTGCGCAAGCGCGCGGCCCGGCCCCCGGAGGCGGTCCTGCCGAAGGCGGTGCTGCGCGACTACTCCCGTCTCGCAGACCGGGTCGACAGCGCGCTCTCCCTCACGGAGGGGGAGGAGCGCGATGTCGCTCTGCACAACGCGCGCAAGGCGGCCAAGCGCGTCCGGTACGCGGCCGAGTCGGCCGAGCCCGTCCTGGGCAGGCCGGCGAAACACCTGGCCAAGGCCGCCAAGAAGGTCCAGACCCTGCTCGGCGACCACCAGGACAGCGTGGTGGCCCGCGAGGCACTGCGCGGCCTCGGGGTCCAGGCGACGGGCGCGGGAGAGTCCGCCTTCACCTGGGGCGTGCTCCACGGCCGCGAGGAAGCCCTGGCCGAGCGGCGCGAGCGGGAGCTTCCGGCCATCTGGGCGAAGGCCTCCGACCCGGCGCTGCGGTCCGGACTTGGATGATCATGTGGGTGGGGGCGGCCGAGCCTCGGGGTACGCTTGAGAGCTGCCCCCTGCCCGCTTCACGAAAGTCGCGTGATGACCGAGTCGGTCTTCCCTCAGCTTGAGGCCCTGCTTCCGCATGTGCAGAAGCCCATCCAGTACGTCGGCGGTGAACTCAACTCCACGGTCAAGGAGTGGGAGAGCTGCGACGTCCGCTGGGCGCTCATGTACCCGGACGCGTACGAAGTCGGGCTGCCCAACCAGGGCGTCATGATCCTTTACGAGGTGCTCAACGAACGCGAGGGCGTCCTCGCCGAGCGCACCTACAGCGTGTGGCCCGACCTCGAAGAACTGATGCGCGAGCACAAGGTGCCGCAGTTCACCGTGGACAGCCACCGCCCGGTCTCCGCCTTCGACGTGTTCGGCCTGTCCTTCTCCACGGAGCTGGGCTACACCAACATGCTCACGGCCCTGGACCTCGCCGGCATCCCGCTGGAGGCCAGGAACCGTACGGTCGACCACCCCATCGTCCTCGCGGGCGGCCACGCGGCCTTCAACCCCGAGCCGATCGCGGAGTTCATCGACTGCGCCGTCATCGGCGACGGCGAGCAGGCCGTCCTCGACATGACCGAGATCATCCGCACCTGGAAGGCCGAGGGGCGGCCGGGCGGGCGCGAAGAGGTCCTGCTGCGCCTGGCGAAGACCGGCAACGTCTACGTGCCGGGCTTCTACGACGTCGAGTACCTGCCGGACGGCCGCATCGGCCGTGTCGTGCCCAACCGCTCCGGCGTGCCGTGGCGCGTGTCCAAGCACACGGTCATGGACCTCGACGAGTGGCCCTACCCCAAGCAGCCCCTGGTCCCGCTCGCCGAGACCGTCCACGAGCGCATGTCCGTGGAGATCTTCCGCGGCTGCACCCGAGGCTGCCGTTTCTGCCAGGCCGGCATGATCACGCGCCCCGTGCGGGAGCGAAGCATCACCGGCATCGGCGAGATGGTCGAGCGCGGGCTGAAGGCCACGGGCTTCGAGGAGGTCGGCCTCCTGTCGCTGTCCTCCGCGGACCACACGGAGATCGCCGACATCGCCAAGGGCCTCGCGGACCGCTACACGGACGACAAGGTGGGCCTGTCCCTGCCGTCGACCCGCGTGGACGCCTTCAACGTGGACCTGGCCAACGAGCTGACCCGCAACGGTCGCCGCTCCGGCCTGACCTTCGCCCCCGAGGGCGGCTCCGAGCGCATGCGCAAGGTCATCAACAAGATGGTCTCGGAAGAGGACCTGATCCGGACCGTCTCCACGGCGTACGGCAACGGCTGGCGCCAGGTGAAGCTGTACTTCATGTGCGGCCTGCCCACCGAGACCGACGAGGACGTGCTCCAGATCGGCGACATGGCGGTCAACGTCATCGCCAAGGGGCGCGAGGTCTCCGGCCAGAACGACATCCGCTGCACGGTGTCCATCGGCGGATTCGTGCCGAAGCCGCACACCCCGTTCCAGTGGGCGCCGCAGCTGTCGGCCGAGGAGACGGACGCCCGCCTGGGCAAGCTCCGAGACAAGATCCGCGGCGACAAGAAGTACGGCCGCTCCATCGGCTTCCGCTACCACGACGGCAAGCCGGGCATCGTCGAGGGCCTGCTCTCGCGCGGTGACCGCCGCATCGGCGACGTCATCCGCGCCGTGTACGAGTCGGGCGGCCGCTTCGACGGCTGGCGCGAGCACTTCAGCTACGACCGCTGGATGGAGGCGGCAGAGAAGACGCTGCCCGCCTACGGCGTGGACGTGGCCTGGTACACGACCCGCGAGCGCACCTACGAGGAGGTCCTGCCCTGGGACCACCTGGACTCCGGTCTCGACAAGGACTGGCTCTGGGAGGACTGGCAGGACGCCCTCGACGAGACCGAGGTCGACGACTGCCGCTGGACCCCGTGCTTCGACTGTGGCGTCTGTCCTCAGCTCGACACGCACATCCAGATCGGCCCCACCGGCAAGAAGCTGCTGCCGCTGTCGGTCGTCAACAAGTAGGCACGCTGCCGTCGGCCCTGTCCTCGACAGGGCCGACGGCGCATCACGGGGGTCAGTCGCTGAAGGCATCCCTCTTGATGACCAGCCGCTCCCGCGCATCCGCGGGAATGATCAGCTTCAGACCCACCTCCGGCGCCCGGACACCGGGAAGTCTGTGCCGGCTGACCGAGCAGGTGATTCCCACTCGCCGCAAGTCGCCGGCCATGGTTTCTCCGTCCGCCTGTTCCCAGCGCTCGCGGAAGGTTCCGCCGCTGGAAGTCTGCAGCCAGCGGTCCTGGGCCGTGTCCGGATCCAGCCCCTGAAGCTTGGTGATCAGCCTCTCCAGGGACTGCTCCGCCCGCCGGCGTGTGAAAGGGGTCCGGGAGTACCACCCGCCGGGTTCCAGACCGGTCATGTAGTCGGCAATGGTGTTCTCGACCGTCCTCCGCCGATCGCGGCCGTCCGCGCCCGGTGCGTACTCCCTGACCCTGACCGGCTCCGCACCCAGCACACTCATGACCTCACCGGCCAGTCGGCTGTAGACGGACTGCGGATCCGGAGCACCGAGACCACCACTGGGACACCTTCGGCAGCGCAGATACTCGTAGGTGCGGACCTTCCCCCTGCTCCTGTGCGCTGTCATGTGCGTGCCGCAATCCGCACACACCAGAACACCCAGGAACTGCGTCGCGCCGCCCTTGCGCCGGACCGGCTGCGACTTGGACCGCTCATCCAATACCGCTTGGAGGGAGAGCCACTCAGCTTCCGTGACGATGGGATCGCCCACCCTGATCGGATTGCCGTCCGCGCCCAGGACGGTCACCGACCGCCTCGCGCCACCGTCCTTGCTCTCACTGACTCGAAACCCCATGAGTGCTGGATTGCGCAGCCTTCGCAGCAGCGTGCCCGCGCTCCACTGCCCGCCTCCGCCGGTCGGCACCCGGGCCCGGATGAGGACGGTGGTCATCCGCCGGGCCGAGACCCCGCGCAAGGCGGCGCCCAGACACCAGCGCAACACCCGTTGCTCCTGAGGATCAATGACCAGTCTGCCTCGATCGTCGATCGTGTAGCCGTAGGGCGGCTTGCCGACGAGCCAGTCGGACTGCGTCCTGGTGTAGTCCCAGAGGCTTGTCACTCGAGTGCTGATGGCCGATGCCTCGATTTCGGCGATACCGCCGATGATCTCTGCCATCACCTTTCCGGTCGGGCTGGTCAGGTCGACGGTGTCGTGGTTGGAGACGAGGTTCTTCCCGTGCGCGAGGCACCATTCGATCATGGTGCTGAGATCTGTGAGCCGACGGACGAGGCGGTCCAGCTTCCAGAAGAGCAGGACGTCGAATTCCGGCACCCGGTCGTTCAGCCAGTGCCCCCAGCTCTCTGCGGCGCCAGGGCGGCACCCGGGTTGCGGAGACGTTCAGATCTCTGGCGACACCGACGACCCGGTATCCCCGCTCCCGGGCAAGACGCCGGAGGTCGAGTTCCTGCCGGACGGGGGACGTGGTCTCGACGGTGAGCGTCGAGAGCCTTACGGACAGCAGCGCCCGCGGCGCATCGTCGGGCAGGGACGCCTCGGCCGCTATGAGCTCCTGCAGTAGAGCCAGATCCGTATCGCGCCACTGAACGTCCGCCAGGTGGAGCCTCTGCCGGTTTCCCGTGAGCTTCCTCATGTTCTTCCCAACGACACGGTGCTGTCGCTGGATGTGCGCGTGTGGGCGTCTTTCCTCAGATGCAGACGGAGATCCAGATCGGCCCGACGGGCAGGAAACTGCTGCCGCTGTCCGTCGTGAAGTAACCCTTGGGTCACGAGAGGCCCCCGCTCGCAACGGGCGGGACCCTCTGTCGTGTCCTTCACTGCATGGAAACGGACAAGAGGCCTCCCGCCGGCGGTGGCGACGGGTGCCTGGTGGGCGTCATCAGGATTCCCGTGAAGATCGTCGCCGTACTCGTCGTACTGCCCGTACGAGTGGCCTGGGAACTGCTTGTCGCCCTGGGCCGGGCCGTGCACCGGCACGTTCTCGGGCCGCTCTGGGCGCACGTCCTCGAGCCGGTGTTCCGCGGACTGGGATGGCTGCTGGCCACCCTGTTCAAGCTGGTCCTCGTATGGCCGTGGGTCGGGTTGTGGCGCTACGTGATCACCCCGGTCGGGCGGGGCCTGGCGTGGCTGGTCCGCGGTGCGTACGACCGCCTGTTCGCACCGGCCGGGCGGCTCCTGAGCACCTACGTCCTGCTTCCCCTCGGCCGGGCGCTGGCCTGGGTCGGCCGGGGCGGGCTGCGGTACCTGCTCGCCCCGCTCGCCAAGGGCGTCACCTGGGTCGCGTGGGTCCTCGGCATGGCGCTGTTCGTGTGGCCGTGGGTGGGGCTGTGGCGGTACGTGCTCGTGCCCGTCGGCCGCGGGATCGGATGGCTGGCCGTGGCGGTTTACCGGTACGTGCTCACCCCGCTCGGGCACGGCCTCGTATGGCTGGCGGTCGCGTTGTACCGGTACCTGCTGCGGCCGGTCGGGCTGGGCCTCGTACGGCTGGCGGTCGCGTTGTACCGGTACCTGCTGCGGCCCGTCGGCCTCGGCATCGCATGGCTGGCCCACGGCCTCCACCGGTATGTCCTGACCCCGGTCGGGCAGGTCCTCGTATGGGCCTGGCACGTGAGCGGGCGCATCGCCGCCGCTCTGTGGCGCGGGCTCTCATGGGTCTGCTGGGTGCTGGTCGGGTGGCCCGCGTCCCGGGTCTACCGGTATGTGCTGACCCCCGTCGGGCACGCAGTGCGCGATGTCTGGCGGACCGCCCGTGCCGCGGTCCGTGAGGCGCGGGCCGAGGTGCGCCGCGCGCTGTTCGGTGCTCCTCCCGTGGAACCGGCGAGGTCACGGGCGCGTACTCTGGGTAGTACGACAGCCGCAGGCAACACGCCCGCTCCCGAGATCTCCCTCCATGAACGGCAGGGGTGAGCCGGAGGCAGGGCGGCGCCCGACGGCCCCCAGACGCTCAGGGCGACGCGCGAGCCGCGGAGCCCCGCACAAGGAGAAGAACCACTGGGCAAGCGACAGCCCGAAGGCCCGCCTCCCGCACCGGTGGTGCAGCGCATTCGACTGCGCTACACCAAGCGCGGCCGCCTCCGGTTCACCAGCCACCGCGACTTCCAGCGCGCCTTCGAGCGGGCCCTGCGCCGCGCCGAAGTGCCCATGGCCTACTCGGCCGGCTTCACCCCGCACCCGCGCGTCTCGTACGCGAACGCCGCCCCGACCGGGACCGGCAGCGAGGCCGAGTACCTGGAGATCGCCCTTGCCGAGCCCCGCGACCCCGAGAAGCTCCGTGAGCTGCTCGACGAGTCGATGCCGACCGGGCTCGACATCATCGACGCCGTCGAGGCCCGTACCTCGGGTCTCGCGGACCGGCTGACCGCCTCCATCTGGGAGCTGCGCCTGGACGGCGTGGAGCCCGCGGAGGCCCAGCGGGCCGTGACGGCCTTCCTCGCCGCCGAGACCGTGGAGGTGCAGCGTCGGACCAAGAACGGTATGCGGACCTTCGACACGCGTGGCGCGGTCGTCAGTCTGGAAGCCCTTACCGCCCCGGCTGATAGGCCGCTGGACAATGCCTGTGCGATACTGCGCCTGGTTGTTCGGCATCTGACACCTGCCGTGCGACCCGACGACGTCCTGTCCGGTCTCCGAGCTGTGGCCGACCTGGCGCCGCCGGTCCCCTCAGCGGTGACCAGGCTGGCGCAGGGGCTCTTCGACGAGGAGTCCGGCACGGTGACCGACCCGCTCGCGCCCGACCGCGAGGCTGTCACGGCCGCCCCACCCACGGCCGCCGTAGCAGCCGACGCGAAGGCGCCGGAAGGTCCCGCCGCGTAAGGAACGCCGTCGTCGCGCAGCCCTGGCACTCGGGAGCCACCTGGGTCGGGCCGCGCACTGACCTGAAGACTTCCGCCAGGCCGTACGGACAACACGTACGGAACCGGCGGCCATGGACTACAGCTCCCGTGTGGCGAACGCGCCCCGGAGGCCGGTTCCGCGCTCATTACGCGGAGCCGTGCCGGACCGGAAGTCAGCCGCGGCGCCCGGGAGCGTGACGGGAGAACCGCCCGCAATGCTCAACAACGAAAACGACATCACCACTGCTGGTAGCGCCGACAGCGGCAGCCCCAGCGACAACCTGCCGCCGCGCCGTCGCCGTCGTGCCGCCTCCCGGCCCGCCGGTCCGCCCGGTGGGGCCGTCGCGGAGACGACCCCCGTGACGGAGGCCGCTGCGGCCGCCCCCGCCGAAGAGGCCGCTCCGGCCGCCGCGCCCGCTCGTCCCCGCCGCCGCGCGACCCGCGCCGTGGCCGCTCCGGTGACTCCGGCCGCCGAGGCCGTCGTCGCGGAGACCCCGGCTCCGGCCGTGGCCGCGGCTCCGGCCGCCGAGCCCGCCGCCGCTGCCGAGGACTCCGCCGCTCCCGCACCGCGGGCCCGCCGCCGCGCCACCCGCGCCGTCGCCGCCCCGGAGACCCCCGCGGCCGAGGCCGCGCCCGCGCCGGTCGTCGAGGAGGAGACTGCGGCTGCTCCGGCTCCGCGTGCCCGTCGTCGTGCGACCCGTGCCGTGACCGCTCCCGCGACTGAGGCCGCTGCTGTGGTGGAGGCTCCGGCAGCCGAGGCCGCGCCCGCGCCTGCGCCGGTCGAGGAGGAGGCTGCGGCTGCTCCGGCTCCGCGTGCCCGTCGTCGTGCGACCCGTGCCGTGACCGCTCCCGCGACCGAGGCCGTCGCCGCCGCGGAGGCTCCGGCAGCCGAGGCCGCGCCCGCGCCCGCGCCGGTCGAGGAGGAGGCTGCGGCTGCTCCGGCTCCGCGTGCCCGTCGTCGTGCCACCCGCGCCGTGACCGCTCCCGCCGCCGAGGCCGCCGCCGTGGAGACCCCGGCCGCCGAGCCCGCTCCCGCCGCGGAGGAGGCCCCCCGGGCCACCCGCGCCGTGACCGTCGCGGACGCCGTGGACTCGCCCAAGCGCGGCGGCCGCCGCCGCGCCACCCGCTCCGCCGCCCCGGCCGCCGCGCCGCAGCCGGCCGAGCGGCCCGCCGAGAGCGCCGAGCCCGCCGCCCCGGCCCGTACCCGCCGCGCCGCGCGTCCCGCCGTGGCCGTCTTCCAGGCCCCGGTCTTCGCCGAGCCGATGTTCCAGACCCCGGAGACCGCCGCCATGGCCGCCGCGGCCGCCCGCGCCGCCGCCCCGGTCGAGGAGGACGAGGAGGAGGAGCTCGAGGCCGTCACCGAGGCCGCGGCCGCCCCGGCCCCCGCCGCGCAGCCCGCCGGCCGTCGCCGTCGCCGCGGGCGCGGCGCCGCCGAGTCCGCTCCGGTCGCCGAGTCCGCCCCCGTGTCCCTTCCCGAGGTGCTCGCGGAGGAGGAGCCGGAGGCCGAGGCCGCCGAGCTCGACGAGGAGTCCGCGGACTTCGAGGAGGGCGACGAGTCGGGCGAGCGCCCCTCGCGCCGTCGCCGTCGCGGTGGCCGTCGTCGCCGTCGCGGTGAGGCCGCCGACCTCGACGAGTCCGCCGAGGAAGAGGCCGAGACCGCCGAGCAGGACGCCGCCGACCAGGAGGGCGAGGAGGAAGAGGACGAGGACGCCGAGGAGGCACTCGGCTCCAGCTCCAGCCGCCGCCGTCGCCGTCGCCGTCGTCGCAGTGGCGAGAGCGCGGCCGACACCGCCGAAGCGGGCGACGAGGACGGCGTCCGTACCATCGTCAAGGTCCGCGAGCCGCGCCCGGCCCGCGAGAAGGCCGAGCCGTCCGACGAGGTCCAGTCCATCAAGGGCTCGACCCGCCTGGAGGCGAAGAAGCAGCGCCGCCGCGAGGGCCGCGAGCAGGGCCGCCGCCGCGTTCCGATCATCACCGAGGCCGAGTTCCTGGCCCGCCGTGAGGCCGTGGAGCGCGTCATGGTCGTCCGCCAGGCCGGCGAGCGCACCCAGATCGGCGTCCTCGAGGACAACGTGCTCGTCGAGCACTACGTCAACAAGGAAGAAGCCACCTCGTACGTCGGCAACGTCTACCTGGGCAAGGTCCAGAACGTGCTGCCGTCGATGGAGGCCGCCTTCATCGACATCGGCAAGGGCCGCAACGCCGTCCTGTACGCCGGTGAGGTCAACTTCGAGGCGCTCGGCATGGCCAACGGGCCGCGCCGCATCGAGTCCGCCCTCAAGTCCGGCCAGTCGGTCCTCGTGCAGGTCACCAAGGACCCGATCGGCCACAAGGGCGCCCGCCTGACCAGCCAGGTCTCGCTGCCCGGCCGCTACCTGGTCTACGTGCCCGAAGGCTCGATGACCGGCATCAGCCGCAAGCTGCCCGACACCGAGCGCGCGCGCCTGAAGACCATCCTCAAGAAGATCGTCCCCGAGGACGCGGGCGTCATCGTGCGCACCGCCGCCGAGGGTGCGAGCGAGGACGAGCTGCGCCGCGACGTCGAGCGTCTGCAGGCCCAGTGGGAGGACATCCAGAAGAAGTCGAAGCAGATCTCGACCTCTTCGCCGAGCCTGCTGTACGGCGAACCGGACATGACCGTCCGCGTCGTGCGCGACATCTTCAACGAGGACTTCTCGAAGGTCATCGTCAGCGGTGACAGTGCCTGGGAGACCATCCACGGCTACGTGAACCACGTGGCCCCGGACCTGGCCGACCGGCTGTCCCGCTGGACCTCCGAGGTCGACGTCTTCGCGACGTACCGGATCGACGAGCAGCTCGCCAAGGCGCTCGACCGCAAGGTGTGGCTGCCCTCGGGCGGTTCCCTCGTGATCGACAAGACCGAGGCGATGATCGTCATCGACGTCAACACCGGCAAGTTCACCGGTCAGGGCGGCAACCTCGAGGAGACCGTCACCAGGAACAACCTGGAGGCGGCCGAGGAGATCGTGCGCCAGCTGCGGCTGCGCGACCTGGGCGGCATCGTCGTCATCGACTTCATCGACATGGTCCTGGAGTCCAACCGCGACCTGGTCCTGCGGCGCATGCTGGAGTGCCTGGGCCGTGACCGTACGAAGCACCAGGTGGCCGAGGTCACCTCGCTGGGCCTGGTCCAGATGACCCGCAAGCGAGTGGGCCAGGGTCTGCTGGAGTCCTTCTCCGAGACCTGCGTCCACTGCAACGGCCGCGGTGTCATCGTCCACATGGAGACGCCGACCGTGGTCGGCGGCGGTGGCAACGGCAAGCGCTCGAAGCGCCGCGGTGGCCGTGGCGAGTTCGACCAGCACGACCACGAGGTCGAGACGGTCGACACGGAGGGCTTTGAATCCGAGGCCGAGGTGGCCGCGGAGGCCGCTGCGCCGCGGGCCCTGCCCGAGCCGGAGTTCGTCGCGGACGAGGAGCTCTACGGCAGCCCGGCCGAGGCCGAGGCCGCCGCGGGCATCAGCGGCCGCCGCAACCGGCGTCGTGCCACCCGCAAGGCGACCGCTCCGGCGGGCGCCCCGCGCGGTGCGGTGACTCCGGCGCAGGCTCCGGCCCCCGTGGCCGAGGTCGTCGCCGAGCCGGTGACCGAGCCGGTCGACACCGTCCTGGAGCCGGCCGCCGAGGTCGTCGTCGAGGCCGTCGAAGCCGTGGAGGCCGCCCCGGTCGCCCCGGTCGAGGAGGCCGCGCCGAAGGGCCGTACCCGTCGCCGGGCGACCCGTAAGGCCACCGCCCCGGCGGGCGCCCCGGCGCCCGCGGCCGAGGTGGCCCCGGAGCCGGTCGTCGAGCCCGAGCCGGTCGTCGTGCCGGAGCCCGAGCCCGTCGTGGAGGCCGAGCCCGTCGCCGTTGCCGAGGTCGAGGAGGCTCCCGTCGTGGAGGCCGCTCCGGCCCGTCCGCGCCGCCGCGCCACCCGTAAGGCCACCGCGCCCGCCGGTTCCCCGGCAGGTGCGGCGGAGGCCGCCGTGGTGGTCGTGGAGACCCCGGTGACCGAGGTCGCGGCGCCGGCCGGGGAAGCCGCTCCCGCCGAGGAGGCCGCACCGGCCAAGAAGGCCGCCAAGAAGGCTCCGGCCAAGAAGGCGCCCGCGGCGAAGAAGGCTCCGGCCAAGAAGGCGGCGGCCGCCAAGAAGACCGTGACCAAGAAGGCGGCCACGACCAAGAAGACCGCGGCGAAGCGGACGACGAAGAAGACCGCGGCGGCGGAGCAGCAGACGCCGCCGTCCGTCTCGGCTCCGACCGAGGGCTGATTTCGCGGCGTACGGTTCAAAACGGCCCTGCCCGGCACCAGTTGGTGCCGGGCAGGGCCATTTCTTTTCCGGATGTGATCAATCCGTTAGGAGTCTGGATCACCTAATGTCGGACATTGACTCTTGTTCAGCGGGCGAGTTCACGCCACAGTGGCTCAACGCTTGCTGTCAAGCGGCTTGTCACGGGGGGATCCCTGGCGAGCGGGGGGATGGGCCGACGCACGCGCACTGACCCGCGCCCGCGTCGCTCTTTGCTGCACATCTTTCACGTTCCGTTGCTCCTTCCTGGTTTCCGGCTGCCGCTCAGCAGCTTCGAAATCGACGAAAACGGAACCACTACGTGAGCAGAGCGACAACCGCGCCGCACGGCGCGGCCAGGCGGCGTGCCGCCAGAGGAGCGTGGGCCCTGGCGGCCACGGCCCTCACCCTGACCCTGACGGCAGGACCGACCCCCCTCGTGAGCACGGCCACCGCGGCCGCCGGCTGCTCCGGGGCCGAATCGGACTTCAACGGGGACGGCATCCGGGACACCGCGATCGCGGACCCCGAGGCCACCGCCAACGGCGTCTCCAAGGCCGGGGTCGTGCACATCGTGTACGGCGGCGGCAAGGGAGTCCTGGCGCTGACCCAGGAGACCGCCAAGTCCGGGGGGTCCGAGGCGGGCGACCAGTTCGGCTACTCGATGGCCGTGTACGACGCCGACCTCGACGGCTGCAGCGACCTCGCCATCGGAACGCCCTACGAGGACGTCGGCACCGGCGCGGGCATCGACGCCGGCCGGATCGTCGTCGTCCACGGCTCGCCCACCGGCCTGGCCGCCGGCAAGGCGAGCGTCGAGTACGTCCAGGGCGCAGGCCTGATCTCCGCCATCGGCTCCGAGTCGTACGACTGGACGGGCTACTCCCTCGCCGCGGGCAAGACCTCGGCCGGTGTGCCGTTCCTCGTCGCCGGTGTGCCCGGCGAGGACGTCGGCACCACGGTGGACGCGGGCGCCTTCCTCTACATCTCCGGCTCGACCACCATGACGGCCACGCTCGTCACGCAGGAGACCACCAACGCGGGAGCCGTGCCCGACGCCAAGGAGGAGTACGACCGCTTCGGCACCACCGTCGCGGCCACCGCGACCCACCTCGCGGTCGGCTCCCCGGGCGAGGCCCAGGGCACCATCGCCGAATCCGGCGCAGTGACGATCTTCAGCCACGCCCTCACGGCGGGCTACCCCAAGCCGCTCAACGTGATCACTCAGGACACGCCCAACGTGCTCGGTGCCTGCGAGACCGGCGACGGCTTCGGCCGGGCGCTGTCCGCGACCTCCTACCGCGCCGCCGGAGCCACCAGCACCACCGAGTCCCTCATCGCCGTCGGAATCCCGGGCGAGGACCTGTCCACGACCGTCGACGCGGGCGCCGTCCAGGTGTTCAAGATCGACGCGGCGGGTGCGTACACCGAGCTCGCCTGGATCGACCAGAACACCACCGACGTCGGCGGCGAGTCCGAGGCAGGCGACTACTTCGGCCAGCGCGTCGCCGCCTACAACACCGCCCCGACCAGCACGAGCACCGGCGCCAACGTCAAGCTCGCCGTGGGCGTCCCGGGTGAGGACGGCGCCAACGGCGTCGTCGACCGGGGCGTGGTGCACATGTTCGGGATGGTCGGAGCGCCCGGCGAGACCGACAAGATCCTGGAGCCCGGCTCCGAGATCCCGACCCCCGAGGCCCCGCGCGAGTACGCCGGGATGAGCATCGGCGGCGGAGCGGCCGGCGTCTACGTGGGCATGCCGTACGGCCCCGCCGCGGGCCACGCGGTCTACGTGTTCCCGTGGACGATCAGCGGCACGGGCGGCGCCCCCACCGAGACGTTCAAGCCCGGCGAGGGCGGTCTGCCCGCCGACCGCAACACCTTCGGAACGGTGGTCCGATGATGACGCACCAGCCACGCACCTCCCGCGGCATCGGCCGCACCGTGCTGCGCCGCGCCTCGATCGCCGCGGTGACCGCCGGCGCCGTCGTGGCCACCACCCTCGGCCTGGACATCTGGGAGGGCCCCGACACGGCCCGTACCCAGGAGCCCGTCGCCGTCGGCACCCCCGTCCAGACGGAGTCGGAGGCCCGGGTCGCGGCCCGCAAGAGCGGCAAGCAGGTCGAGGTCCTCGGCCTGCGCACCGAGCAGCGGGAGATCTTCGCCGCGCCGGACGGCTCGTACACGGCCCGCGAGTACACCGAACCGGTGCACGCCGTGAAGAACGGCAAGTGGGTCGACATCGACAGGACGCTGGTCAAGCGCGCGGACGGCAGTGTCGTCCCGAAGGCGACCACCGTCGGTCTGGCCTTCTCCGACGGCGCGGCCGGCAAGCCGTTCGTCACGATGACCCGCAACACCCATGAGATGGCGCTGACCTGGCCCTACGGCAAGCTCCCCGCGCCCGTGCTCGACGGCGACACCGCCACGTACCCGGACGCGCTGCCGGGCGTCGACCTCAAGGTGCGCGCCGAGGCCAACGGCTTCGGCCACCTGCTGGTCGTCAAGACCCCGCAGGCCGCCGCCGACCCGCGCCTGACGCGCCTGGACCTCGGCCTCAAGGCCAAGGGCCTGACGTACAAGAAGGACGCGAACGGCGCCGTCACCGCCGAGGACAGCACAGTCGGCGGCACGGTCTTCCAGTCCGGTGCCCCGTCCATGTGGGACTCGGCCGCCTCCCAGGAGGCCGCCGCCAGCACCAAGGCCCCAAGGCCGTGGCCCAGTCGCTGTCCGCGGCCCGCGCCGACGCCCCCACCGGACCGGCCGCCGCCGCGGAGCTGGCTCCGGCCCTCGAAGGCCCGGGCGGCGGCGGCAAGGCCGCGGCCCTCGGCATCGAGGTGTCCAAGGACAAGCTGACCCTGGTCCCCGACCAGAAGCTGCTGCGTGACGGCGCGACGGTCTTCCCCGTGGTCATCGACCCGATCCAGAAGACGGCCGACCGCTCGGGCTGGACCGGCGTCATGTCGGGCAAGCCCACGGTGGGCGAGTGGCAGTACTCCGGCAGCGCGGGCGTGGGCAAGTGCCCGACGGACTACAGCGCCGCCTCCTGCGCCGGTGTCGGCACGCGCCGTGTGGCCTTCCAGATCCCGCTGTCCTTCTACAGCGGCAAGCAGATCCTCGGCGCCACCTTCAGCGCGCGCGTCCAGCACGTGTACTGGGCCGACGCCCGGGCCGAACCCATCCAGCTCCAGCGGATCGGCGGCAGCAGCGCCCACATCGACAGCGGCAGCAACTGGAACAACACCCAGAACGTGACGCTGACGACGCTGGAGACGCTCAACGAGAAGATCCAGCCGACGAACTGCACGTCCCAGGCCAACATGCACTTCAAGTCCGGTGCCTCCGGCGGCCTGACCAACAGCGTGCGCACCGCGGCCAACGAGGGCTGGCCCTCGATGCTCTTCAACCTCAAGGCCCAGAACGAGGGCAGCTTCGGCGGCTGGAAGCGGGTCTGCGGCAACGCGTACCTGAGCATCAGCTACAACACGCTGCCGGGCCTGATCAACACCACCTCCATGTCGTCCAACCCCGGTGGCGCCTGCGTCACGGGTACCGGCCGGCCCTACAGCGACGTGCCGCCGACGCTGCGCGCCATCGCGAACGACGCCGACGCGGGCGAGCAGGTCAAGGTCCGCTTCAAGCTGGAGTGGAAGGACGCGGCGGGCGCCGCCAAGTCCTACGAGGAGGACACGAACTACAAGGCGCCGACCAGCTCCACCCCCTTCGAGCACACCGCCCGCACGACGATCCCCGAGAACACGGCCATCTCCTGGAGCGTCGCCGCCCATGACGGCGACGGATGGGGGCCGTGGAGCGGCAAGTGCGAGTTCATGTACGACAAGACGTTCCCGGGCAAGCCCAACGTCTTCAGCACCCAGTACCCGGCCACCAACGTCTACCACGACGGTGTCGGGGCTCCCGGCACGTTCACCTTCTCGCCCAACCCGAACGACACCGTGCCCGACACGGACATCGTCAAGTACCGCTACACCTTCGCCGGTGAGACCGCCAAGGAGGTCGCCAACACCACGGCGGGCGGCCCGGCCTCGGTGACCTGGACGCCCACCCGCTCCGGTCCGCACTGGGTCGAAGTCGTCGCGGTCGACAAGGCGGGGCACCCGAGTGCCATCGCCCGTCACTCCTTCTACGTCGCCGCAGGCGCAGCCGCGGCCGCGCAGTGGAACCTCGCCGACGAGGCGGGCGGCAACGCCGCCGACGAGGAGCAGGGCAAGTACCCGGCCGGCTTCGGCCCGGGTGTCACCTTCGGCGTACCCGGCCCGGGCGGCACCATCGACCGCGCGGCCCGCTTCGACGGCACCGCCGGCAGCTGGGTCGACGCGGGCAGCACGGTGCTGGACACCCTCAAGGGCTTCAGCGTCAGCGCCTGGGTCCGGCCCGCGGACCTGAGCCGCGACATGACGGTCATCAGCCAGGACGGCACCGGCGAGCCGGGCTTCGTCCTCGGCTACGACGCCATGGCCAAGACCTGGAAGTTCTCCGTCCCGGTCGACGACGTCGACACCCTCGGCGAATGGAAGGCCCTGTCCACCGGTGTCACCCCGGTCAAGGACCAGTGGGTGCTGCTGACCGGCATCTACGACGGTGCCGCGGGCAAGATCCAGCTGTACGTCGACAAGGACCTCAAGGGTGAGACGGTCCGCCGCTCCACCTGGAAGTCCTACGGCGCACTGCAGATCGGCCGCCACATCGACAAGGCGGGCTACGAGGACGCCTTCGTCGGCGACCTCGCCGAGGTCCGGGTCTTCAGCCGGCCGCTCCTGCCCGCCCAGATCACCGACATCAAGACGGTCAGGCCGGAGCGCAAGGGCTACTGGCAGCTCAACACGGCCCAGTCCGGAACCTCCCCCGAGGCGGGCAACGGCCAGGGCCTGACGATGGCCGGCAACGCGGCCATCTACGTCCCGAACCCCGACCCGCTGGCCGACCCGCCGCCGGTCGACGCCATGGTCGGAACGGGCCACATGCTCCTCGACGGCAACGGGGACTACGCCTCGACGGCGGCCGCCCCGGTCACCGGAGCCACGAGCTTCACGCTCTCGGCGCGCGTCCAGATCGCCTCGCAGGACGCCACGGCCTCGCAGACGGTGTTCTCGCTGCCCGGTACGAACGCCAACCGGGTCCAGGTCCGCTACCAGGGCGCCACCAAGCGCTGGGAGCTGGCCGTGGCCACGACCGACACGGCCGGAGCCTCGGTGAAGGCCTTCTCCGAGAACCAGGTCCTGCCCGACACCAACCCCGTCGGCCAGCACCTGGCCGTCGTCTACGACGCGTTCGCCGGTCAGATCCGCCTGTACGTCAACGGCCAGCTGGCCGCGGCGCAGGGCGTGGACAACACGACCTGGGCCGCCACCGGCGGGCTCCAGGTGGGCCGTTCGGCCCGCGGCAACGCCGAGTACTTCGCCGGAGCCATCGACGAGGTCCGCGCCTACAACGGCGCCCTCGACCCGATCTCCGTCGTCCAGCTCGCCAGCACGATCGAGCTGGCCCAGAGCTAGACCCCTCCCCGGACAGGTGTGCCCGCCCCTCGCAGGGCGGGCACACCTGTCCGCTTCCGCAGTACCTTCCTGCCCCTCTGTTGTGGAGTGCACTGATGTCTCTACGCGGCCGATTGCTCAATCGGCGCATACACCGGCGAACACTGGGCTCAGTCGTCATCGGCCTGAGCCTCGCCCTGTCCGCCTCGTCCGTCCAGGCGCTGGAACTGGCCCCCGGCGGCACCAAGCGGCCCGGAGTCCAGAACTTCGGCGACCCCGTCAAGGGAACCAAGGCCAAGTCCAAGGGCCGCCCGGCGAACGCCACCGCCAAGGCGGCCGTCAAGAAGCTGGACAAGCCCGTCTGGCCCGGCAGCGGCAGCGCCGAGGTCGCCGTACCGGCAGCCGCGGGCACCGCCCCGGCGCCGGTGAAGGTCGGCGGCCTGCCGGTTGCCGTCGCCCCCGCGAAGGAGGCCGCCGCCCCGGCGGTGTCCTTCAAGGCCGCCGCCGTCTCCGGCGGAAAGGCCCCCGGCAAGGTCCGGGTCGACGTCGTCGACCCCAAGCGCGCCACCCAGCTCGGCGCCGGCGCCCTGCTGCGCGTCCAGCGGGCCGACACGGCACCGGCGGGCGGCGACGTCCGCCTGAAGGTCGACTACTCGGCCTTCGCCGACGGCTTCGGCGGCGCCTACGGCTCCCGCCTGCAGCTCGTCCAGCTCCCGGCCTGCGCCGCGGTCGCCGACCCGGGCACCGCCGCCTGTCCCGACCTGCCCAAGCCGCTCAAGACGGTCAACGACCCGAAGACGAAGACGGTTTCCGCCGACGTGAGCGCCCCGGCGCGCCAGGCGGGCATGTCCGCCATGGCGGCCGGCTCGGCCGGTGGCGGCTCGATGGTGGCCCTGGCCGCGGGCGGTTCTTCCTCTCAGGGCAACTACGCGGCCACTCCGCTGGCCCCCTCGGCCAAGTGGAGCGTGTCGAACTCCTCGGGCGGCTTCTCCTGGTCGTACCCGCTGCGCACGCCGCCGGTTCCGGGCGGCCTAGTGCCCACCGTAGGCCTCGGCTACTCCTCGCAGTCCGCGGACGGCCGTACCTCCGACACCAACAACCAGGGTTCCTGGCTCGGTGAGGGCTTCACGTACGAGTCCGGATACGTCACACGGAACTACAAGCCCTGCGCCAAGGACGGCCAGACGGCCTCCGCCGAGCAGTGCTGGGCCTTCGACAACGCCACCGTGATGCTCAACGGCTCGGCCACCGAGCTGGTCAAGAACGACGCCGACGGGAAGTGGCGATTCGCGTCCGACGACGGCTCCAAGGTCGAGCAGCTCACCGGCGCCGTGAACGGCGACAACGACGGTGAGCACTGGAAGATCACCACGACCGACGGCACCGAGTACTACTTCGGCAAGAATCGTCTGCCGGGCTGGGCCACGGGCAACGAGGAGACCTCCTCCGTCTGGACTGCCCCGGTCTTCGGCAACAACACGGGTGAGCCCTGCTACAACGCCACCTTCGCGAACGCCTCCTGCCAGCAGGCCTGGCGCTGGAACCTGGACTACGTCAAGGACCGCCAGGGCAACGTCATGTCGTACTTCTACGGCAAGGAGACGAACCACTACGCCCTGAACGGCAAGACCGACGTCAACGGCACCGCGTACACGGCCGGCGGCTACCTCAAGCGCGTCGACTACGGCCAGCGCGACGGCAGCGTCTACGCGGCGAAGGCCCCGGCCCGCGTGGTGTTCACCACGAAGGAGCGCTGCCTGGAGACCGATACCTTCAAGTGCCTCCCGGCCGACTTCAAGACGGCGAACGCCGCCTTCTGGCCCGATGTCCCGATGGACCGGTACTGCGCGCCGAGCACCAAGTGCAACGCCACGCAGGTCGCTGCCTCCTTCTGGACCCGTCAGCGGCTGACCGGCGTCACCACGCAGATCCGCAAGGACGCCACTACCTACGACGACGTCGAAGCCTGGACGTTCACCCACCAGTTCACCGACAACGGTGACCAGTCCAAGAGCCTGTGGCTGTCCAAGATCGACCATGAGGGTCGCCGGGGCGGCACCGCCAAGGTCCCCTCGGTCGAACTGATGGGTACTCAGCTCAAGAACCGGGTCGACGGCCTGAACGAAAGCATCGATCCTTTCTACCGCTTCCGTCTGTCCACGGTCCTGAGCGAGACCGGCGCCCAGCTGGACGTCAACTACGCCCCGGCGGAGTGCACGAAGGACGCCCTGCCCAAGCCGGGCGAGTCCACCAAGCGCTGCTACCCGGTCGTCTGGTCCCCGCCGGGCTTCCTCGAGCCGATCACCGACTGGTTCCACAAGTACGTCGTCGCGCAGGTCATCGAGACCGACCGTACCGGCGGTGCCCCCGAGCAGGTCACGGACTACGAGTACCAGGGCCCCGCGGCCTGGCGTAAGGCCGAGCCGGACGGCATGACCGAGGACAAGTACCTCACCTGGGGCGGCTGGCAGGGCTACGGCAAGGTCAAGGTGACCACCGGCGGCAGCAGCGCCAAGCCGACCCGGATCGACTACACGTACCTCCAGGGCATGGACGGGGACAAGAAGCCGGACGGCACTACCCGTGCGGTCTCGGTCACCGATTCCGAGGGTGGCTCGTACACCGACCATCAGGAGTTCAGCGGCCACGAGCTGGAGGCCGCCACGTACGACGGCACCAAGCTCGTCTCCAAGGTCATCAAGACCCCGATGCGGCACCACACCGCGACGGACACCAACACCTGGGGCACCAGCCACGCCTCGCTGACGAAGACCGTCAAGACGCGCGGCTACCTGGTGACCGAGGGCGGCGACGGCCGCCGCGAGACCGAGTCGAACGCCACGTACGACCTGACGAACGGCACCGGCCGGCTCCTCACGTCGGAGGACCTGGGCGACCTTTCGACCCCCGCTGACGACACCTGCACCCGAACCACCTACGCGGACAACGCGGCGGCCAACGTTCTCGTCGTGGCCTCACGGAGCGAGACGGTCTCCGTCAACTGCGGCGCCACCCCTGACCGCAAAACTCAGGTGCTCTCCGACGAGCGCACCTACTACGACAACCTGGCCTTCGGAGCCGCCCCCACCGTGGGCAAGGCGACGAAGACCGAGCGGATGACGTCCCACAACGGGACCGACGCCACCTACCAGGTCACAGGAACGACGACCTACGACACCTACGGCCGGCCGACCGGCCAGACCGACGCCTCGGGCGCCGAGACCAAGACGGCGTACACCGACGTCAACGGCCTCATCTCCCAGGTGAAGGTGACCAACGCACTGGGCCACGTCACCACTACGGACTACGACCCCGCCTGGGGCCAGTCCACCGGCCAGACCGACCCGAACGGCAAGCGCAACGACCTTGCGCTGGACGGCCTGGGGCGCCTGGCTTCGGTCTGGCTCGCGGACCGCTCGAAGAGCGCCGCCCAGACTCCGAGCATCAAGTACAGCTACAACTTCCGCCTCGACAAGCCGGTCTCCGTCAAGACCGAGAAGATCGAGATCGACGGCTCGTACGGAGCCGAGTACCAGCTGTACGACAGCCTGCTGCGGCCCCGCCAGAAGCAGACCGAAGGCCCGAGCGGCACCCGCATGGTGGCCGACACCTTCTACACGCCGACCGGCAGGCTGGCGAAGGCCAACGCCACATACAACGCGACGGGTGCCCCGTCCGACGAACTGCTGATCGTCCGGAACGGCGATGTCGGCGCCCAGAAGCTGTATGAATATGACGGTCTGGGCCGGACCACCGCCGAGATCTTCGCCGTGGCGGGCGGAGAGCAGTGGCGTACGACGTACGTCCACGGCGGCGACCGCCCCCACATCGATCCGCCGGTGGGCGGCACACCGACGACGACGCTGACCGACGCGAAGGACCGCAGCACGGAGGTGCGCCACTACAAGGGCGCCTCACCGGTGCCGAACGGTCCGACGTCCGGCTACGACGTCACGAAGTACGACTACACCCCGGCGGGCCAGCTCAAGAAGGTCACCGACGCCGAGAACAACGTGTGGTCCTACAAGTACGACCAGCTCAGCCACATGATCGAAAGCCTCGATCCGGACTCGGGCAAGACCACGACCACGTACGACGAGGTCGACCGCCCGACATCCGTGACGGACGGCCGCGGCAAGACGACGTCGACCGTCTACGACAAGCTCGGCCGCACGTTGACGACGTGGGACGGCCCGGCTGTCACCGGAACCAAGCTCACTGAGCAGCGCTACGACAAGGCGGGCTGGCTCGGCAAGGGCTACGCGTCGCTGCGCTACATCAACGCGACGGAGTACTTCGCCTCGGTCGTCCAGGCGATGGACGAGTTCTACCAGCCGGTCAAGACCGCCTACACGGTCCCCGCCTCCTCGGGTACGGGGCTGTCCGGCACCTACGTCTTCGCCAGCGCCTACAACCGTGACGGCACCAAGCAGAGCGACTCGGTCCCGGCGGCGGGCGGGCTCGACGCGGAGACGTTCGCCTACACCTACGACGACATGCAGCGTCTGAAGGGGATGACGGGCGCGACGCCGTACGTCACGAACACGATCTGGTCCGGCCGCACCCTGCTCCAGCAGCTGGAGCTGAACAACGGCGGCAAGAAGGTCTGGCAGACCTTCCAGTACGAGACCGGCACCGACCGTCTGATGCAGTCGAAGGTGGACGTCTACGGCTCCACCACTGGCCCGGCCAAGGAATCGAACTACTCGTACGACCAGGTCGGCAACGTCAAGTCCATCGCGGACACCGCGGGCGCCGCAACGCCGGACCTGCAGTGCTTCGGGTACGACTACCAGAACCGCATGACGGAGTCCTGGACTCCGGCGACCACCAAGGCTGCGGCCACCGCCTCCGGCACGATCGGCAGCCAGGTTCCCGTCTCCGGCTCCGGTCCGGCCGCGTGCAACACGGCTCCCGGCGCTTCCGCGCTCGGCGGACCGGCGCCGTACTGGAACTCGTACACCTTCGACGCCGTCGGCAACCGTCTCTCCGAGACGGCGCACGACACCGGTCTGAACGCCTCGAAGGACACCAAGCGCACCTTCACCTACAAGGCGGGGACGCACCAGGTCCAGAAGGTCGTCGAGACCACCCCGACCGGTAGCCGTCAGTCCGACTACGGCTACGACGCGGCCGGCAACACCACCACCCGCACGATCGGAGGCAACACCCAGACCCTGGAGTACAACTCCCTCGGCGACCCGGTCAAGAACAGCCAGCCGGACGACGCCACGACGCCGGGCAAGAACGAGGCGTCGGAGACGACGTTCCTCTACGGCCCCGACGGCAGCCGGGTCCAGCGCAAGGACGCCACCGGTACCACGGTGTACCTGCCGGGCATGGAGCTGCGCCTGGACACGGGCACGACCACGGCCAAGGCGACGCGGTACTACTCCTTCGCAGGCCAGAGCATCGCGATCCGCACCCCGGACAAGAAGCTGTCCTTCCTGGCCTCCGACCACCACGGGACGGCTGAAGTCTCGGTCGACGCCGCCACGGGCGCGGTGACCCAGCGCCGCATGGACCCCTACGGCAACAGCCGTGGCACCCCGCAGGGCACTTGGAAGGGCGAGAAGGGCTTCGTCGGAGGCACGATCGACGCTTCCACGGGTCTCACCACGATCGGGGCCCGAGAGTACGACTCGTTCCTGGGGAAGTTCATCACCCCGGACCCGGTCGTCGACTCGAGTGACGCACAGCAGCTGAACGCGTACGCCTATGCGCACAACCGCCCGGTTTCGGCGAGCGACCCGACCGGCCTGTACGACCCGGACGAGCGGGCGTTCTGCCAGGCGAACGTGAAGCAGTGCGGGGGCAAGCTGACGTACACCCCTCCGGCCAGTGAGGAGGAGCAGGACTACAACGAGGCCTCGGACAACCTGAACAACTCCGAGAACCAGTTGCGGGGGGCCAAGAACAAGGTCAAGAACGCGGTCAAGCAGATCGCCAAGATCCTCATGGACGAGCTTGGTGTGACTGCGGCCCTGGACTGCTTCTCCAGCGGTGACCTGGGCTCGTGCGGCGAAACCGCGCTGAATGTCGCCGGCAGCTTCGCAGGCGGCCTGGCGGGCAAGATCCTGGCCAAGTACGGAGCCCCATGGAAGTGGGAGAAGGCCGCGAAGCTGATCAAGCGCGTGGCCGGCCTGGCGGGCGAGCTCATCGATGGTGCCAAGGCCTGGTGGAAGGCCGCCGATGCCGTCGGCAAGGCCAAGGGGGCCTTGGCGGCCGCCAAGGCCAAACTGAAGTCCGGTCCGTCGTTCGACGAGGGAGCGCTGCTGCAGGAGGCAAACGCGGCGCGGGACGTCGTGGTCCAAGAACTGGCGGCGGGACCTGCATCAGGGCGGTCGAAGCACTCGGTCGTTGTCGGTGCCTACAACGTCAAGACGGGCAAGGTGGCGTCCGGCGTGGCCTCCAAGGCGAAGGGGGACTTCCCGGGCGAATGTGCCGAGGCCTGCGCGGCGCGTAATGTCGGTGGGGATGTGGCGGACGTCCGCTTCACCAGGGCGGTCCGGCCGAGAGGCTCGGGACTCCCGCCCAAGGACCAGCCCGTCTGCGAGGCGTTCTGCGAGCCCGCATACGGCAGGCGTGCGTTCCCCGACCCGGAGACCACGTACCAGTCCGACCTTCCGAAGGGATGATCGCGTGCAGCACGAAGAAGCACGGCAGCTGGTGGCGTCCCTGATCAGTGCCTCCGACGAGGTGTCGGTCGGGCGACGGGTGGACCAGATCGAAGAGCTGGTGGTCCCGGTCAACGGCGCCCTCCAGCCGGGTGCGGACGTGATGGCCGCGTGCCTCGTGTCCGGTCTCGCGACCGCGACTGCCGCTTCGCGGGCGGAGGTCCTGTACCTCCTTTTCCAGCTCGCTGCTGCGGTGGTCGAGGCCGACGACCCCGATTCCGTGCGCGAACTGCGTCGGGAGATCGAGAGGGGACTGCCGGCGTTCGAGGCGGTGGCGGATTCGGGTTCCGGCGAGGAGCGACTGGTCTGCATCGACCTGTTCTCCACGTGTGCACGCTTCAGCAGGTCTTGCTACGACCGAGCGGTCGAGGTCCTGCTGCGGCTGGCCGAGGCAGGGGCCGACCAGCGTGTGAGAGCGACGGTCGAGCTCGACGACCTGCGGGAGAACGGATATCCCGCGCGGTTCGACCCGTCGGTCCTCGGGTCGTAGCAGGCGACGGCGGTGTGTGATCGGGCCCCGGTTTGACCCATCAAACCGGGGCCCGTAACCTGGGTCGCTGGCGTGTCTATGTGCACGCCATCCACTGAGCACCTCACCTCCCGTACCGCCTCGCGGCGCGGGGGAGGCCGGCCTGCGGTTCCCGCGGGGCCGGCTGGCTTCAGGGGTTCCCGAATCGAGCGAGAGAGAGATCCGCGTGTACGCCATCGTGCGCAGCGGTGGTCGCCAGCACAAGGTTGCTGTTGGTGACATCGTTGAGGTTGACAAGATTTCCACTGCCAAGGTTGGCGACACGGTCGAGCTCTCGACCCTGCTCGTTGTCGATGGCGACGCCGTGACCAGCGACCCGTGGGTCCTGGCCGGTATCAAGGTCACGGCCGAGATTGTGGACCACCACAAGGGCGCCAAGATCGACATCCTGCGCTACAAGAACAAGACCGGCTACCGCCGTCGCCAGGGTCACCGCCAGCAGTACACGGCGATCAAGGTCACCGGTATCCCCGCGGCTGCGAAGTAAGAGGGACTGAGACATGGCACACAAGAAGGGCGCATCGTCCACCCGGAACGGGCGCGATTCCAATGCTCAGCGGCTCGGCGTGAAGCGCTTCGGCGGTCAGGTCGTTTCCGCTGGTGAGATCCTCGTCCGCCAGCGCGGCACCCACTTCCACCCCGGTTCGGGTGTGGGCCGTGGCGGCGACGACACGCTGTTCGCGCTGCAGGCGGGTGCCGTTCAGTTCGGCACGCACCGTGGCCGCAAGGTCGTCAACATCGTTCCGGCCGCCTGATCCAGCTTCTGCTGATCAAGCGTACGTAACTTCCCGAGGGCGGATCTCAGCTCTTTCCGGCGCGAGCCGGGAAGAGAGGTCCGCCCTCGGCGCGTTGTCACATAGACACGTTTAATGGGCAGCAAGGCCTGCCACCGGATTTTCCGGACTATTCCCGCTGTATCTGGAGGAACACCCATGACCACCTTCGTGGACCGCGTCGAGCTGCACGTCGCCGCGGGTAACGGGGGCCACGGCTGCGCCTCCGTTCACCGGGAGAAGTTCAAGCCGCTCGGCGGCCCCGACGGTGGCAACGGCGGCCGTGGCGGCGACGTCATTCTGGTGGTGGAGCAGTCGATCACCACCCTGCTCGACTACCACCACAGCCCGCACCGCAAGGCCACCAACGGCCAGCCCGGCGCCGGCGACAACCGCTCCGGCAAGGACGGACAGGACCTGATCCTGCCCGTGCCGGACGGCACCGTCGTGCTCGACAAGGAGGGCAACGTCCTCGCCGACCTCGTCGGCCAGGGCACCACCTACGTCGCGGGCGAGGGCGGCCGCGGAGGCCTCGGCAACGCCGCGCTCTCCTCCGCCCGCCGCAAGGCCCCCGGCTTCGCGCTCCTCGGCGTCCCCGGCACCACCGGCGACATCGTCCTGGAGCTCAAGACCGTCGCCGACGTGGCGCTGGTCGGCTTCCCGAGCGCCGGCAAGTCCTCGCTGATCTCGGTGCTCTCCTCGGCCAAGCCGAAGATCGCGGACTACCCCTTCACCACCCTCGTCCCGAACCTGGGCGTCGTGACGGCCGGCTCGACCGTCTACACGATCGCCGACGTCCCGGGCCTGATCCCCGGCGCCAGCCAGGGCCGTGGCCTGGGCCTGGAGTTCCTGCGCCACGTCGAGCGCTGCTCGGTGCTGGTGCACGTCCTGGACACCGCCACGCTGGAGTCCGACCGCGACCCGATCGCCGACCTCGACGTCATCGAGGAGGAGCTCAGGCTCTACGGCGGCGGCCTGGAGAAGCGTCCGCGTCTCGTCGTCCTCAACAAGGTCGACATCCCGGACGGCCAGGAGCTCGCCGACATGGTCCGCCCGGACCTGGAGGCCCGCGGCTACAAGGTCTTCGAGGTCTCCGCGGTCGCCCGTACCGGCCTGAAGGAGCTCTCCTACTTCCTCGCCGAGGTCATCGCCAAGGCCCGTGCCCGCAAGCCGAAGGAGGAGGCGACCCGTATCGTCATCCGCCCGAAGGCTGTCGACGACTCCGGCTTCACCGTCACCTACGACGAGGCCGAGGACGTCTACAAGGTGCGTGGCGAGAAGCCCGAGCGCTGGGTCCGCCAGACCGACTTCAACAACGACGAGGCCGTCGGCTACCTCGCGGACCGCCTCAACCGCCTCGGCGTCGAGGACGCGCTCAAGAAGGCCGGCGCCCGCGCCGGTGACGGCGTGGCCATCGGCTCCGACGAGAACTCCGTCGTCTTCGACTGGGAGCCGACCATGATGGCCGGTGCCGAGATGCTGGGCCGCCGCGGTGAGGACCACCGCCTGGATGCTCCGCGCCCGGCCACGACTCGCCGCAAGGAGAAGGACGCCAAGCGCGGCGACTCGGCGCAGCAGGAGTACGACGAGTTCCGGCCGTTCTGATTCCTTCCCGAGGGACATGTGCCCGGAAGGTTTGAAGGCGCCTTTACGCCGGTCGCCTAGGATCTTCCGGGTGAACAGCAGCAACCTCCCCACGGTTTCCGTCGTGGTCATCGCGTACAACGACGCCGGGCTCGTGGGCGAGGCCGTTTCCTCGGCCCTCGCCCAGGGCCCGGTGGTCACCGAGGTCATCGCGGTGAACGACGCCTCGTCCGACGGCACCGCTCAGGTGCTGGACGAGCTGGCCGCCGTCCACCCCCGCCTCAAGGTGGTGCACCGGACGGAGAACAGCGGAGGGTGCGGCACCCCGCGCAACGACGGGATCGCGGCCGCGTCCGGCCGGTACGTCCTCTTCCTCGACAGCGACGACATCCTGCCGGCGGGGGCGGCCGACGCCCTGGTCCGCACGGCAGGGGAACACGGCGCCCCGGTCACCGTGGGCGCCGCGGTACGGCGGGAGCTGCCACAGGGCCACGACGTGCCGTGGATGCCCGGACTCCACACCCCGGGCGATGTGATCGAACGCCCGGCGGACCGGCCCGATCTCGTCCGCGACACACTCTGCGTCAACAAGCTGTACGAGCGCGCCTTCCTCGAGGAGCACGGGCTGCGCTTCCCCGACGGCCGGTTCGTCTACGAGGACTTCGTCTTCACCGCCCGCGTGCTCGCCGCGGCCCCCCGCATCGCCGTCACCGGCGACCTCGTCTACGTCTGGCACGTGCGCCGCAGCGCCGCCCAGAAGTCGATCTCCCTGGACCGCAAGGACGTCGGGAACTGGCGCTCGCGCGTCGAGGCGCACCGCACGGCCGCCCGGATCCTCTCCGAGGCCTCCCCGCTGCTGGGCAGCGCCTGCCGCGTGAAGTTCCTGGAGTACGACCTGCGCATGTACCTGCGCGAGCTCGGCCGCGACCCCGAGTACCAGGCCGCCTGGTGGACCCTGACCCGGGAGTACGTCGACACCTTCCCCGAGGCCGACATCGAGTCCGCCGCGGCCCATGCCCGCTGGATCGTCTCCGTGCTGCGCGCCACCCCCACCCCGCCCGCCGACGTCGAGCGGCTCACCCGGCTCGCCGCCGAACCGCCGCGGCTGCTGCCCCCGTACGCGAACGGCCCCTCCGGCGAGCCCGTGTGGAGCGACGAGCTCCCGGTGGAGCTGGCCGGCCTGCGCACGCTGCCGGTCGCCGGGCTGCCCGTCACCGTCGACGCCGAACCGGCCGGCCGCGGCGCCGTCCGGATCCGCGTGCACGACCTGTACGGGCGCCTCGCCGAGGCGGGGCCCGTCACCGCGCAGCTGAGCTTCATGGCCCGTGCGGGAGGCGAGGCGGTCCTGGCGCAGCCGGTCGAACTGAAGCCCGATCCCGACCCCGGCCACGGCGGCGGCTGGATCGCCGTTCTGCCCTTCCGCCTCGCCGATCTGGCCGTCACCGGCCGCCGCCGGGGGCTGCGCAGGATGCAGGCGTGGAACGTCGGGGTGGGCGTGCGGTGCGCCGACGGGAGCTCGGTGTTCACCTCCTTGCGCCCCCGGGGCCGGCTGCTCCGCCGCCAGGCGCTGCCCAGCAGCCGGTACGGTGTTCTGCTGGCGCAGCCCTACCGGACGGGGGCCGGTGCCCTCGCACTGCGCCTCGCGCCGGGTGCCGAGGGAGCGCTGGACCTCGTACGCAACCGCCTCCACCGGGCCCGGTCGGGCCGGGGGGCGGGCTGACGGCCCCGGACCGGGCCCGTGCGGGCCGGTTCACCCCACTGTGCTTCTCATCCCGAAGTCGGACAGGACCAAGGAGATACACATGACGTTTCTGATCACCGGTGGCGCCGGGTACATCGGCTCGCACGTCGTCCGCGCGATGATGCTCGCGGGGCAGGAGGTCGTCGTCCTCGACGACCTCTCCACGGGCAACGAGGACCGCGTGCCGGAAGGCGTCGGGCTGGTGGTCGGATCCGTCCTGGACCGGCTGGTCGTGGACGAGGTCATCCGCAAGCACAAGATCACCGGCGTGGTGCACCTCGCGGGCAAGAAGCAGGTCGGCGAGTCCGTCGAGAAGCCGATGCACTACTACCACGAGAACGTGCAGGGCCTCGCCGTCCTGCTGCAGGCCGTGGCCGACGCGGGCATCCGCAACTTCCTCTTCTCCTCCTCCGCCTCCGTCTACGGCATGCCCGACGTGGACCTGGTCACCGAGGACACCCCGTGCGCGCCGCTGAGCCCCTACGGCGAGACCAAGCTGGCCGGGGAGTGGCTGGTGCGCGCCGCGGGCAAGGCGCACGGCATCTCCACCGCCTGCCTGCGCTACTTCAACGTGGCGGGCGCCGCGACCCCCGAGCTCGCCGACACCGGCGTCTTCAACCTGGTCCCGATGGTCTTCGAGCGCTTCGACGCAGGCCAGGGCGCCAAGATCTTCGGTGACGACTACCCGACCCCGGACGGCACCTGCATCCGCGACTACATCCACGTCGAGGACCTCGCCGAGGCCCATGTGGCGGCCGCCCGCAAGCTCGCCGAGTGGGGCGCGGCCGGCGAGTACAAGGACCTCACCGTCAACATCGGGCGCGGCGAGGGCGTCTCCGTCGCCGAGATGGTCGCGCTGATGAACGAGATCACCGGCCACGACATCGCCCCCGTGATCAGCCCGCGCCGCCCCGGCGACCCGGCGAAGGTCGTGGCCTCGGCCGACCGGATCACCGGCGAGCTGGGCTGGAAGGCCCGCCACGACGTCCGCGAGATGGTCGCCTCCGCCTGGGCGGGCTGGGAGGCCAACAAGGTGGCCCGCCGGGACTCCCACCGGGACGTCCTCCAGGCCTGACCCGGCCGGCACATGCGCGAGCGGCCCGCCCCGGAAGGATCCGGGGCGGGCCGCTCGCACATGTCCACGGGACGCCGGGGTCAGCGCTCCAGGAAGGAGAACAGCTCTTCCCACCGGTCGGTGATCTCGGTGCTGGAGTAGCGCTGCACCGAACGGAAGGCGTTGTCCCCGAGCCGGTCGCGCAGTTCACGGTCGGACATCAGCACGCGCAGGTGCCCGGCCAGCTCCATCGTGTTGCCCAGCCGGGCCAGCAGCCCGTCCTCGCCGTGCTCGACGATCTCCCGTACGCCGGGAGCGCAGTCGAAGGCGGCCGCCGGCACGCCCGCGGCCATCGCCTCCAGCAGCGTGATCGGGAACCCCTCGGCCCGTGAGGCCTGGGCGAAGACGGAGGCGGCGCACAGCGCGCCCAGCACGTCGTCGGTGCTGCCCATCCACTCCACGGAGTCGTCCACGCCGAGCGAGGTGCAGTGCGCCTTCAGCGTCGCCTCCTCCATGCCCGCCCCGTAGATCCGCAGGGTCCAGTCGGGGTGGTGCGGTGCCACGTCCGCCCACGCGTCCAGCAGCAGGTCGACGCCCTTCTCGAAGGCGAGGCGGCCGACGGACGCCACGACCTTCTCCGTGCGCGGAGCGGGGGAGGCGGGCATGAACGGCAGCGGGTTCGGCATGCTCCCGACGTTCTCCATGCCCGACCGGATCCACAGGTCCGCGTCCTCGGGAGTCAGCACCAGCAGCCGGTCGACCTGCGGGTAGAAGCGGCGGACCCGCTCCCCGCGGGTGGACTTCTGGCTGGCCTCGAACGACTCGTGGCTCATTCCGATGACGGAGAGCCCCTTGGTGTCGGCGAGCGCCACCCACTCCATCGCCCAGACCTGGGTGACGATGACCACACCGCCCGGGCGGGCCGCGCGCAGCAGCTCGCTCAGCTGCTCGGCCTTGGCCCGCATCAGCGCACGCCGCGCCGACTGGCGGCGCCGCTCGGGCGCGTTCAGCCGGCCCTTGATCCCGCGCAGCCGGCGGGCCGACGGCGGGTGGGTGTCGTAGAGCGTGGTCATCTCGTACGGCAGGTCCTGCGGCAGCTTCTGCCGGATCTCCTCGGCGACCGGGGCGATGCCCACGATGTGCACCCGGTGGCCGCGGTCGGTGAACTGCCGGGCCATCTGGTGCGACCAGGTGGTCACGCCGCCGAGCTCGTCGACGTTGTTGGAGACGATGAAGATGTCACGGCCGCCCGGGGTGGCGGTCTGCTGGCTCACTTGCCGCTCCTGGTGAAGAACTTCTCTACGATCTGGCGGGCCGCGTCCCCGCGGTCGTACTCGCCGAACTCGACGAGGAAACGCTGCCGCGCCTGGGCGTACTTGGCGTCCGCCTCCTCGAAGGCGTCGAGCGCCTGCAGGAGCTCGTCCGCCGTGGCCACCACCGGGCCCGGGGCCTTCTCCTTCAGGTCGAAGTAGGTGCCGCGGATGTCGGTGGCGTACTCCTCGTAGTCGTACGCGAAGAACAGCATCGGCCGGTCCAGGACCGCGTAGTCGAACATCACGGACGAATAGTCGGTGATCAGACCGTCGGCGAGGGCCAGCAGCGGGGTGATGTCGTGGTGCCGGGACACGTCGACGACCCGGCCCGCGACGGACGGCGGCAGCGAGACGCTGTTGAGGTAGTGCGTCCGCACCAGCAGCGTGAAGCGGTCACCGAGCCGGTCCGCGAACTCCTCGACGTCGAAGGGGAAGGTGAAGCCCTCCACCGTGCCGTCCGCGCCCGCCCGGAAGGTCGGCGCGTACAGCAGCACCTTCTTGTCCGGGTCGATGCCGAGCTCGCCCGCGAGCGGGCCGCGCACCCGCTCACCGCTGTTCGCCTCGGTCCGGTGCGCCTCGACGAGGGCGTCGTTGCGCGGGTAGCCCGTGCGCAGCAGCACCTCGTCGCGCAGCCGGAAGCCCTTGGCGAGCGTGCGGGTGTCGTGCTCGGAGCGGATCAGGAAGTGGTCGAAGCGGTCCACGGCGGCCTGGAAGCGGGCCTGGCCGGCCCGGCCCTGCGCCTTGGTCCGGGGCTCGTGGAAGCCCATCCGCTTGAGCGCCGAGCCGTGCCAGGTCTGGATGTACGTGGTCCCCGGGCGCTTGGCGAGCGCCAGCGGGAAGCCCTGGTTGTCGACCCAGAACTCGGCCTGGGCCAGGGCGCGCAGGTACTGCCAGCTCCACCGCTTGACCAGGGTGGCCTCCTTGGGGAAGCCGGTGGGCTTGGCGCCCGCGTACGACCAGATCGCCTCGAACGGCACGCCCTGGTGGACCATCTCCTCGTAGATCGCCTTGGGGCTGTCGCTGTACTGCTTGCCCATGTGGCTCTCGAAGACGACCGTGCCCTTCTTGATCGGCAGCTTCGAGAAGACCTCGTGGTAGATCTTCACCTTCTGCTCGCCGGAGCCGATGTTCCGGCGGGCCCGCAGCGCCTTGCGCAGACCCCGCTTGACCACGCCCGCTGCCTTGCCCTGTATGGCGTTGTTGATCAGCGACTGGGTGCGGACGGCGGCGGCGCCCTCGGCGCTCAGCACGTAGCTGAGGTTGCCCTTCTTGGTCACCTCGGGCCCGAAGCGGTCGGAGACCAGCCGGGTCAGCCGGGGCCGCACGCGCAGCCGGGCCGCCGAGTCCAGGTCGACGCCGCCGACCGAGACGCGGGTGGTGATCCGCTCGCCGCCCGCGGTCAGCTTGAGGCGGACGTCCCAAACGGCGTCGATGATGCCGAGGGGGCGGACGGTGCTCGCGACGTCGGCGGTGACGGTCCACTCGATCGTGTCACCGGCGTGGCGCACGGCTGCCGCCGGGAAGCTGAAGGACCGCACCCCGATCTGCCGGCGGGCCCGGAACTCGAGCGTGGCCTTGAGGTCGGCGTCCTGCGGGATCCGGCCCAGGGGGTTCACGACGGAGCCGGACAGCGTGACCGTGCCGCGGCCGTCGTCCTCGTAGGAGGTCAGGCGGTTGCCGACGGTGAGGGAGGTGAGCGGCGTGGTGTGGAAGGCCTGCTCGGTGACGTCCAGTATCCGGCGGGCCTCGTCGGCGTCGGGACCGTCGATGTGCTGCGCGCACCAGTAGACGCGGCCGTCGCGCTCGGCGAGCGGGGAGGTGAGCCGGCCCTTGTTGGTCATGGCGTCGGCGGCCGGGAGCAGGTTGTCCCAGTCCTCCTTGCCCAGCAGGTAGGCGCAGATCGCCTGGAGGTACGTGACGTTCTCGTACGCGGCCGGGTCGATGCCCGCCAGGTAGCCGTTGGCGAGGCGGGCGAACTCCTGGCGGTACTCGTCGCTCAGCAGCGGCAGGTCGCGCAGGTGCAGCACCAGGTCGTGCTTGAGGAACTTGGCGTCCTTCGCGGACTTGATGTCCGTATGACCCTTTTCGGCCAGCAGGGCGTCAACACGGCGGTGGATCTCCATCCGGTGGACGAAGTTCGCGATTTCGTGGCGCCGGTTGCTGATCGACTTGGCCGCGGCCTTCTCGACCACGTTCCAGAAGTAGACGTGGTTCGGGATCAGCGTGATGCGACGGGCGGCCACATAGGCCTGCGCGGAGAACAGCAGGTCCTCGTAGTGGATGCCGACCGGGAACTGAAGGCCCTGCTCCAGCAGGAACTCGCGCCGGTAGCACTTGTTCGTGGAGAGGGTGTCGTACACCAGCAGGTCGGGGAACTCGGTGATCGATTCCAGCGTGCGGGTGCGCGAGTAGATCCAGGGGTACCACTCGGTGGTCTTGCCCCACCGGTTGTCGAGGTGCACGCGCACGCACATGCCCGAGACCAGGTCGGATCCGGTCCGCTCGGCGGCGTCCAGCATGTTCCGGCAGGCGTTGCGCTCCAGCACGTCGTCGCTGTCGAGGAACATCACGTACGTTCCGGTGGCCTGCTGGATGCCGTGATTGCGCGGCGCGCCGCAGCCGCCGCTGTTCTCCGGCAGCTGGAAGGCGCGCACCCTTCCGGGGTACTCGGACTCCAGTTCCTGGGCGACCGCGTACGAGTGGTCCTTGCTGCAGTCGTCGACGATCACGACTTCGACGCTGTGCAGGGTTTGGTCCAGAACCGACCGGACTGCTGTCGGCAGACGCTCTGCGTCGTTGTAGACGATGACGACCACGGAGACGTCGGGCACGTGCACCTCGATCCCTTCGTTTCGTTACGTTGAGCTCATTCGGATTCCGCTTATCTCGTCAAAGCTACCGTGTGCCGCCGTCGACTCCGGCAGCCCGACTCCCGCCCGACCCTCGCCGTGCATACTTCTAAGGAAGAGGTGAGGAACGGGTGTGGTCGTCGACAATCACCCGTTCGGACCCAGCAGGAAGTGTTCATGACGAAGCTTTCCGTAGTCGTCCCTTGCTACAACGAAGAAGCCGTCATCGACAGCTTCGACGTGGAGATCCGAAGAGTCCTGGACACCCTTTCCGTCGAGTACGAGGTCTGCTACGTCGACGACGGAAGCCGCGACGGCACGCTCGACAAGCTCCGGAAGATCGCCGCCGAGCACAGGGACCGGACCCGGTACGTCTCCTTCAGCCGCAACTTCGGCAAGGAGGCCGGCATGCTCGCGGGCCTGCGCGAGGCCACCGGCGAAGCCGTCGTGATCATGGACGCCGACCTGCAGCACCCGCCGGAACTCATCGCGACCATGCTGGAGCACTTCCGGCAGGGCCACGACCAGATCATCGCCCGCCGCACGCGCGAGGGTGACAAGAAGGTCCGCTCCGCCCTCAGCAGCCTCTACTACCGCGGCGTCAACCGCTGGGTGGACGTGGAACTCGCCGACGGCGTCGGCGACTTCCGCATGCTCTCGCGCCCGGCCGTCGACGCGCTGCTGTCGCTGCCGGAGTACAACCGCTTCTCCAAGGGCCTCTTCTCCTGGATCGGCTTCGACACCGTCCACTTCGACTACCGCAACGCGCAGCGCGAGGCCGGCGAGACGAAGTGGAAGTTCGGCTCCCTGCTGAACTACGGCATGGACGGCCTGATCTCCTTCAACAACAGGCCGCTGCGGATCGCCATCTGGTTCGGCGTGTCGCTTCTCTCCCTGACCGGCATGTACGCGCTGTGGATCACGACCGTCGCCATCACCAACGGCGTCGAGTCCCCGGGATACGTCACTCTTGTGGCCATCATCACGGGCCTGGGAGGCGTCCAGCTGATCATGCTGGGCCTGATCGGCGAGTACATCGGCCGTATCTACTACGAGACCAAGCGCAGGCCGCACTTCCTGGTCAAGGAGTCGCACGGCACGCAGCCGCAGCCGCAGCCGCTCCCGCGGACCGGGCCGCCGACGGCCGCCGTGATCGAGGAGCCGACGATCGTGGAGCGCAGCACCCGATGAGACGCGGGGAGCAGCTCGGCCAGATCTTCCGCTTCGCCCTGGTGGGCGCGGTCAACACCGGCACCTTCTTCGGCATCTACCTGCTCCTGCACCCGTGGATGCCGTACTTCGCCGCCTACTCCCTCGCCTTCCTCCTGGCCATGGTCGGCTCGTTCTTCATGAACACCTACTTCACCTACCGGACCCGGCCGACCTGGAAAAAGTTCCTCCTCTTCCCTCTGACGAACGTCACCAACTACGTCATCCAGTCGGCAGGCCTCTACGCCCTGGTGGCCTGGGCCGGGATGGACACCCGCATCGCCCCGCTCGTCGCGGCGATCGTGGCCATCCCGTTCACCTTCCTGCTCTCGCGCAAGATCCTCGTCCCGCGCGCCGCCCGTGCGGCCGCAGCGCAGGCGGGGGCCGGGGCGGAGCAGGAGCAGCAGGATCCGCAGGAGCAGCGACAGGACTCGCCGGGACCGGGACCGGGACCGGGGCAGGAGCCGGGTCCGGGGTCGGGGCCTGGTCCGGGGCCGGGTCCGTCCCGGCCCTCGTCGAGCCCGTCGAACTCGTCCACGGTCTGAAACCCCTGAGCGGCCCCGTCGGGCCACCCCGTAGATTGAGGTGGCAGGCAGTTCTTTGGGCAACAGGGGCAAGGGGACAGACGTGTCAGCGGCTAGGCAAGGTGTCGTGGACGCCCGCAGGATCGTGGTCAAGGTCGGATCCTCCTCCCTGACCACCGCAGCGGGCGGACTCGACGCCGACCGGGTGGACGCCCTGGTCGACGTCCTCGCCAAGGCCCGCAGCGGAGGCGAGAAGGAGATCGTCCTCGTCTCCAGCGGAGCCATCGCCGCCGGGCTCTCGCCGCTCGGCCTGCGCCGCCGCCCCAAGGACCTGGCCCGGCAGCAGGCCGCGGCGAGCGTCGGGCAGGGCCTGCTCGTCGCCCGTTACACCGCCTCCTTCGCCCGGTACGGCGTCCGCGTCGGCCAGGTGCTCCTCACCACCGACGACACCAGCCGCCGCGCCCACTACCGCAACGCCTACCGCACCCTCGACCAGCTCCTCGCCATGGGCGCCCTGCCCGTCGTCAACGAGAACGACACCGTCGCCACGGACGAGATCCGCTTCGGCGACAACGACCGGCTGGCGGCGCTGGTCGCCCACCTCGTCCGCGCGGACCTGCTCGTCCTCCTCTCCGACGTGGACGGCCTCTACGACGGCGACCCGTCCCAGCCCGGCACCACCCGCATCGAAGAGGTCCGCGGGCCCGAGGACATCGCGCACGTCTCCATCGGCAGCGCCGGTAAGGCGGGCGTGGGCACCGGCGGCATGGTCACCAAGGTCGAGGCGGCCCGGATCGCCGCCGCCGCCGGGATCCCGGTAGTGCTGACCTCCGCGAGCCAGGCGGCCGACGCCCTCGCCGGACGGGGGACCGGTACGCACTTCCACGCCACCGGGCGCCGCTCGGCGGACCGGCTGCTCTGGCTCCAGCACGCGTCCACCCCGCAGGGGCACCTGGTTCTGGACGAGGGAGCCGTCCGCGCGGTGACCGAGCGGGGCAGCTCGCTGCTGCCCGCGGGGATCGCGGCGGTCGAGGGCGACTTCGTCGCCGGGGACCCGGTGGAACTGCGCTCCGCCGACGGCCGCGCCGTGGCCCGGGGCCTGGTCAACTTCGACGCCAAGGAGCTTCCGCAGCTCCTCGGCCGCTCCACTCGCGAGCTCGCGCGGGAACTCGGACCCGCGTACGAGCGGGAGGTCGTACACCGGGACGATCTGGTCCTGCTGGAGGGCTGAGGTTCGTCAAAAGCGCAGCGCGGCGGCCCGTGGACTGGTCAACTGTGAGAGGCGGGCGGACCCGCGTGGCGGAGACAGGAGGCGGCTGGTGGGACGAGCGCTGACCAGCGTCGGCACAGGGGACGGTGACGGCGGCGGTGGCGGGGAGGAGCAGGATCACGCATCGCGCCTGTGGCACGTGACCCTCAGCGTCTCCGGCAAGCCGGCTCCGCTCTCCGAGGTCCGGCGCGGGCTGGAACAACTGGCCCACGACCATCCCTTCCTGCTGACCAGCCGGTACGCGGACGACCATGCGGAGATCCGCTACTGGGAAGAGGCCCGCGACCTCCACGACGCGGCGGCCGTCGCCCTGCGGCTGTGGGGCGAACACCGCTCCTCGGCGCAGCTCCCGCCCTGGGAGATCGTCGGCCTGGAGGTCATCGACCGCGCCACCTACCACCAACGCGTGGCGGAGGGCTACGGCCCACCCCCGGCCCACCCGGTGGGCGTCCACCCGTACTAACTCCAGCCCCGCCGGCGATTGAGGCCCGGGGCCCAACCCGGCCCCGTCGACGTTCGCAGCACGGGACCCAACCCGGCCTGCCGACGTGCGGGGCACGGGGGCCCAACCCAGCCTCGCCGGCGTTCGGGGCACGGGGCCCAACCCAGCCTCGCCGGCGTTTGAGGCGCGGGGTGCGGGGCGGAGCCCCGGTCCTGTGCCCGCACAGCGCCACGGACCGGTACCGACCACCGGGTCCGGCTCCCGGGAGCGGCGCGGAGCACGGCCCCCCTGCTGACCCGGCCGGAGGCCGTCTCGCGGGGTGGAACCCCGGCCGTCCGCCCCGGCCCGGGGCTTACCCTGGGCGGCATGACCTCGCTCGATGCCGCCACCTCGCCCGTCCTCGCCACCGCGCAGCGGTCCCGTACCGCCGCCGCCGTCATCGCCCCACTCCCGCGGTCCGCCAAGGACACCGCCCTGCTGGCGATCGCGGACGCGCTGGAGGCCCGTACGGCCGAGATCATCGCCGCCAACGCCGTGGACACGGACAAGGCCCGCGCCGCCGGTACCAGCGAGACCGTCATCGACCGCCTCACGCTGACCCCTGAGCGGATCGCCGCCATCGCCTCCGACGTGCGTGACGTCGCTGCCCTCCCCGACCCCGTCGGCGAGGTCGTCCGCGGCAACACCCTCCCCAACGGCATCGACCTCCGGCAGATCCGCGTCCCGCTCGGCGTCGTCGGCATCATCTACGAGGCCCGCCCGAACGTCACCGTGGACGCCGCCGCCCTCTGCCTCAAGTCCGGCAACGCGGTTCTCCTGCGCGGCAGTTCCTCCGCCTACTCCTCCAATACCGCGCTCGTCGCCATCCTGCGGGACGCCGTGGAGAGCGCCGGCCTGCCCGCCGACGCGATCCAGCTCGTCCCCGGCGAGTCCCGAGACTCCGTCCGCGAGCTGATGCGCGCCCGCGGCCTCGTCGACGTGCTCATCCCGCGCGGTGGCGCCTCCCTCATCAAGACCGTGGTCGAGGAATCCACCGTCCCGGTCATCGAGACCGGTACCGGCAACTGCCACGTCTACGTCGACGCCCGGGCCGACCTGGACATGGCCGTGGACATCCTCATCAACTCCAAGGCCCAGCGGCCCTCCGTCTGCAACTCCGCCGAGACCCTCCTCGTGCACCGCGACATCGCCGACGCCTTCCTGCCGCGCGCCCTCGACGCGCTCGCCGACGCCGGCGTCACCGTCCACGGCGACGCACGGGTCCTCGCCGCCGCCGAGGGCGGCAAGGTCACCGCCCTGCCCGCCACGGACGAGGACTGGGCCGCCGAGTACCTGTCCTACGACATCGCCGCCGGCGTCGTGGACTCCCTCGACGATGCCGTCACCCACATCCGCCGCTGGACCTCCGGTCACACCGAGGCGATCGTCACCACCTCGCAGGCCGCCGCCCGCCGATTCACCCAGCTGGTCGACTCGACCACCGTCGCCGTGAATGCATCCACTCGGTTCACGGACGGTGGCCAGTTCGGCTTCGGCGCCGAGATCGGTATTTCCACCCAGAAGCTGCACGCCAGGGGCCCGATGGGCCTTCCCGAGCTGACCTCCACCAAGTACATCGTCACCGGCGACGGTCACATTCGGTAGTCAACCCCTGAGCGCGGTGTGGCCGGAATTCGGCGGACACCCTGCCCAAGGAGGCCCCCCAGGTCTAGGCTGTTCCTGTGCCGGACGACGTGGGGGGCAAGCCGTTCCCGGACGACGGGGAGCCCGACGACGACCGCGGAGGCGCGGATCACGACTTCGCCTCCGTGGTGTTCGACGAGGACTTCGTCCGGAACGCCGAGATCCATGAACCGAGCGCCGCCGAGCGCCAGCGGGCGGCCGACCGAGCGCGCGCGGAGGCCGAAGCCGCCCGTGCCGTCCCGGGCGGCTGGACGGGCGACGACGACGGCTACGGCTACGGCCACCCCGACGGGTACGACGACGACCACGGCTGGGACCACGAGCACGGTCACGGCTACCCGGACGGCCCGTACGGGGCCTACGGCGGCAGTCTGCGCCCCTACCGCGGCCGCGCCCCCTGGCTGCGCCCCGTCGCCTGGGTGCTCGCCTTCGTGATGGGGCTCGGGATGGTCGCGCTCGCCTTCAGCGCCGTCTACCGCAGTACGTCGGGCGAGGCGGACCCCGCTCCGGCGCCCGCCAGCACCCCCAGGAGCGAAGTCACTGGCGTCGGCGCGTTTACGTACCCCTCCGTTCGCCAACCCTGAAGGTACGACCCCACTCGCGTACGCCGGAGCCGGGGGCTTCTCTGAAGCGGGGACAGCGGGGAGAAGCGATGGCCGTGCCAGGAGATCCGCCCAACAGCACCCCCGAGGGCATGGGCGGGGGCGACGACGAATTCCGGTCGGACGAATACCGGTCGGTGGTGTTCGACGAGGACTTCGTCCGGGCTGCCCGGCTCCAGGAATACTCCGCACAGGAACGCATGGGCGAGCACGCCCGCGCGGTACGCAGCCGCTCCATCTGGTCCGGCAACGGCGCCGCGTCCCGGACCAGCACCCCCGGCCGGGGCGCCCGGCAGGGCATGCTGCTCGTGCTGCTCATCGCCACGGCCTTCGCCGTTGCCGTCTACATGGGGCTGCGCAACCCCTACGTGCCTCCACCCGGGGGACCCGCGCAGGCGCTCAGCAGCACGGTGGTCCCGCTCGCGCCGACCACCGTCGTGCCCGGCGGGCGACCCGCCGACCTGTACGCGAAGAGCCCCGCCGCCGACTACCGGGTCGGGGCGGCCGGCATCACCCTGCCCGCCGTGCGCCGCACGCACCACTTCACCGACGCCCAGGTCGTCGCCGCACTGTCCATCGCCAAGGACTACCTCGTGCAGTCCTCGCTGGACCCCGACATCCTCGCCGGAGCCGCTTCCCGCCCGGTGCGCGTCCTGCTCGACCCCGACCAGCTGGCGCAGTTCGACCGCAGCATGACCTCGCCCTCCGGTGACGGCCGGCACGCGGCCACCGGCTGGCTGGTCCGCTTCGACCAGGCCACCGCCGTCATGGCCGACTCACGCGTCCGGGTGAGCGGCTCCCTGGCCTTCGAGGAGGTGGCCCCGGACACGCTGGAGGTCACCACCGACCACACCTTCGTGTACGCCGTACGCCCGGCCACCGGGTCCCCGGCCGCGGCGGACGGCGCCTCGCTCTTCACCGTCCGGCGCGAGCTGCGGCTGCGCTTCGACCGGGACGACCTGGGGGCCCGGCGGCTGGAGCTGGCCTCGGCCTATGTGATGGCCGGGCCGCAGGACTGCTCCGCCGACCCGGCGGGGGCCTTCCGCCCGCTCCTGGCCGGAGCCGGCCCGACCACGGTGGGCCCGGCCGCGAGCGACCCGTACGCCAGCGGCCGGCCGCACCGCACGGCCGGGCTGTGCGGCGTACTGGCACCACCCGCGGCCCCGCAGACCCCGTCGGCCCCGCAGGCCGACCCGGTCAGCCCTGCTCCGTAGCCCCGCCCTTGCCCTCGGACGCCGTGCCTGCGCCGGAACCGCCCCCGGCACCGGCGCCGGTGAACTTGTCGCGGAGCTTGCCGCCCAGGTCGCCCGCGCCGCCCGCGATGTCGCCCACGAGCTTCATCAGCGGGTCCTTGCTGGTGCGCACCGTGTCGGCGTAGTGCGCGGCGGACTGCCGGAAGGAATCGGTCACCGAGGTGTCCTTGTCGTCCTCCCGCCGCGGGTAATGACCGTCCATGATCCGCTGGTGGTCGCGGCTCTCCGCCCACTTCTTCAGCTCGGCCGCCCGCACCGTCGTGAAGGGGTGGGTCCGCGGCAGCAGGTTGAGGATCTTCAGGACGGAGTCGCGCAGATCGCCGCTCGACTCGTACTCCTCGGCCTGGGCGAGGAAGGCGTCCACGTTCATCTCGTGGAGGTGGTTGCCGCCCGCGATCTTCATCAGCCCGCGCATGGAGGCCTGCACGTCCTGCCCCACGAGCAGCCCCGCCCGGTCGGCCGAGAGCTCCGACTTGCGGAACCACTCCCGCAGGGCGGTCACGATCGTCATGATCGCCACATTGCCCAGCGGGATCCACGCGATCTTCATCGCCAGGTTGGTCAGGAACAGCAGGATCGTGCGGTAGACCGCGTGCCCCGACAGCGCGTGCCCCACCTCGTGGCCCACCACGGCCCGCATCTCCTCCTCGTCGAGGAGCTCGACGAGACCGGTGGTCACCACGATGATCGGCTCGTCCAGCCCGATGCACATGGCGTTGGGGTTCGGGTCCTGCTGCACGTACATCTGCGGGACCTTCTCCAGGTCCAGGATGTAACAGGCGTCGCGCAGCATCGCGTACAGGTGCGGGAACTGCGTCTCGCCCACCCGCACCGATTCCGACAGGAACAGCAGCCGCAGGCTCCGCTCCGGAAGCAGCCCGCTCAGGGCCTTGAACACGGTGTCGAAGCCGCTCAGCCTGCGCAGAGCCACCAGCGCGGAGCGGTCCGCCGGATGCTCGTACGCCCTCGAGGAAATACCGGGAAACCTCCTGCGGTCCCGCGCCGGTGCCTTCTCGAAGCCTGTTTCCGTCATTGCGCCCTCCCCTGGATCGACCTGCTCGACGCTGCGTCTATCCTCTCCAACGCCTGAGTCTGCGTGAGCGTGCCCCAGGCCCCCGCATACGATGTGAGCGAAGTCTCCGTCCGCTCCCCGACTCGATAGGTACCTGCCTGATGAGCCTCTCCTCCACCGCCCACAACCTGGTCGTCCTCGCCTCGGAGGGGGCCGAGCAGCACGGCGGCAACCACGACAGCCTCAACCCGTACCTGACCGGCGGCGCCGCCTTCGTGATCCTCATGCTGATGCTCTGGGTGACCACGCGCCTGAACCGCGACCGCTGAGCCACTGAGCCCGCCGAGACCGCAGCGTCCGCAGCGTCCGCCGGGCCAGTAGGCTCTGCGCTCATGGGAGAGCAGGAGATGCCTACCGGTCCGGTCAAACGCCGGCTCGGCGTGATGGGCGGGACATTCGACCCGATCCATCACGGACACCTGGTGGCCGCCAGCGAGGTGGCCGCCCTTTTCCACCTCGACGAGGTGATGTTCGTGCCGACCGGCGAGCCGTGGCAGAAGTCGCAGCGCGCCGTGTCACCGGCCGAGGACCGCTACCTGATGACGGTCATCGCCACGGCATCGAACCCGCAGTTCTCGGTGAGCCGCATCGACATCGACCGCGGCGGGCCGACGTACACCATCGACACCCTGCGGGACCTGAAGGCACAGAACGACGACGCCGACCTGTTCTTCATCACCGGTGCCGACGCGCTCGCGCAGATCCTGACCTGGCGCAACGCCGACGAGCTCTTCTCGCTCTCCCACTTCATCGGAGTCACCCGGCCGGGCCACGTGCTCACCGACGACGGGCTCCCGGAGGGCGGCGTCTCCCTGGTGGAGGTCCCCGCGCTCGCGATCTCGTCCACCGACTGCCGGGCGAGGGTCGCCCAGGGGGATCCTGTCTGGTACCTGGTGCCGGATGGTGTCGTGCGTTACATCGACAAGCGTGAGCTGTACCGGGGAGCCTGAGCTTCCGGAGAGAGGGGCCCGCGGTGAACGACCGACAGGATCCGTACGACCCGTATGCCCAGGAGCAGCAGCTCGTCGGCTACGACGCGTACGGGCGGCCGGTGTACGGCCAGGTGCCCGCGCAGCCCGCCCAGCCCGCTCCGTCTGCCGCCCAGCAGTACGAGCAGCAGTACGAGCAGCAGCAGTACGGCTACGACTACCGGGGCTACCCCCAGCAGCAGCCGCAACAGCCGCAGCAGCAGTACTACCCGCAGCAGCCGGCCGCCCCGCAGTACGGGCAGCAGGAGTACACCCAGGCACCCGCCTACGGGTACGACACGCAGCAGACCCAGCAGTGGATCCCGCAGCAGAACGCCCCGGAAGCCCCGGCCCCGGCCCCCGCCGAGCGGCCGGCCGACCGGGTCCCCGAGCCGCGCCGCCCCGGCGGCGAACCGGGCGCCGAGCCCGGCGGCGGACCCGAGGCGGACCGGGACTACCGCACGGAGATGTTCGCGTTCATCGACCAGCCGGACGAGGACTCCGAGGACGTCATCGACTGGCTCAAATTCACCGAGAGCCGCACCGAGCGCCGCGAGGAGGCCCGCCGCCGCGGCCGCAACCGGGTGGTGGCGCTGATCGTCGTCCTCGCACTGTTCGTCGTCGGCGGCCTCGGCTACCTCTGGTACGCGGGCAAGCTGCCCTTCATCGACGGTCCCGGCGAGAAGAAGACCGGCGCGACGGCCGCCGCCGGTGCGCAGAAGCGGGACATGATCGTCGTCCACCTGCACAACACCAAGAAGGGCGGCACCTCCTCGGTGCTGCTCGTCGACAACGTGACCACCAAGCAGGGCGCCACCGTCCTGCTGCCGAACACCCTCTCCGTGACCGGCCAGGACGGGACGCCGATCGCGCTCGGCAAGTCGGTCGAGGAAGGCGGTCTCGGAACCCGGGAAGCCCTCGACTCCGTGCTCGGCACCAGCATCGGCGGCACCTGGCGCCTTGACACCCCGTTCCTGGAGAACCTGGTAGAGCTGGTCGGCGGCATCGAGGTCGACACCGACACGGCGGTCCCGGCCGACGACGCGGCCAAGGTCCCGGCCGTGGCCCAGGGCCAGAAGCAGAGCCTGAGCGGCCCCATGGCCGTCGCCTACGCCACCTTCCGCGGCGAGGGCGAACCGGAGACCAAGCAGATGGAACGCGTGGGCAAGGTGCTCCAGGCGGTGCTGCGCAAGGTTCCGAGCGACCCGAAGGCGGCGGCCGTGACCGTCGAGAGCATGGGCCAGATCCTGGATCCGGCCCTGAACGCGCAGACCCTCGGGGCCCTGCTCTCCCGGCTCGGCGAGCACGCCAAGGTGGGGGCGTACCGCACCGACGTCCTCGCGGTGAAGCCGGACGGCACGCTCACGGACGACGCGAACAAGAAGGTCGTCAAGGAGGTGCTGGGCGGATCCGGCGCCGCTGCGCAGCCCGGCGCGGCCCCGCGCGTCGGAATGAAGGACGCCACCGGCGACGAGAAGGCGCAGATCGCGGCGAAGGCGGCGCTGATGAACGGCGGCTACGCCTTCGTCGACGGCGGCAAGGCCGACAAAACGGCGGCCACCTCGCAGATCACCTACCAGGACGATGCGCAGCGGGACCGTGCGATCGAGGTCGCCAAGACGCTGGGACTGCCCGAGACGGCCGTGAAGAAGGCCGAGAACGCGGTGAACGCGGAGGTCGTGGTGATCCTGGGCAAGGACTACAAGGCGTCGTGACCGGTCCTGACCGGTCCTGACCCGGCTCCGGATCGGCTGCTGACCGGCTCCGGATCGGCTCCGAGGGAGGCATTCGCCCGCGCGCGACGCTGCGCGCGGGCGGTGTCGGCGGTACATGAGACCCTTGTAAGGATCTGCCCGCCAACCCGAAAGCATGGCCAGTGACCGCCACGGACCGCTCCATCGAGCTCATCACCGCCGCCGCCCAGGCCGCGGCCGACCGGCTCGCGCACGACATCATCGCGTACGACGTCAGCGACGTGCTGTCGATCACCGACGCCTTCCTGCTCGCCTCGGCGCCCAACGACCGCCAGGTCAAGTCGATCGTCGACGAGATCGAGGAGCGCCTGCTCAAGGAGCTCGGCGCCAAGCCGGTGCGCCGCGAGGGCGACCGCGACGCCCGCTGGATCCTGCTCGACTACGTCGACATCGTCGTCCACGTCCAGCACAGCGAGGAGCGTGTCTTCTACGCGCTGGAGCGCCTGTGGAAGGACTGCCCCGAGATCGAGCTCCCCGAGGACGCCAAGCTCACCATCGGCAAGGCCGAGGAGCACGCCAAGCTGCGCGAGGCGGCGGGCGACGACGAACTGGACGGTGATCTGTTCTGAGCGCGACCACCTCGGGCAAACCCGGCAGGAAGATCGTCCTCTGGCGGCACGGCCAGACCTCGTGGAACCTGGAGCGCCGCTTCCAGGGCTCCACGGACATCGAGCTGACCGAAGCGGGCGTGGCGCAGGCGCGCCGCGCCGCACGGCTGCTCGCCTCGCTGAAGCCGGACGCCATCGTGGCTTCCGACCTCCGGCGTGCCTCCGACACGGCTGCCGAGCTGGCCGCGATCACCGGGCTGCCGGTGACGCGGGACGCGGCGCTGCGCGAGACGTACGCCGGCGAGTGGCAGGGCCTCACGCACGACGAGATCCTCGGCAAGTACGGCGAGCAGTACGCGGCGTGGAAGCGCGGCGAACCGGTCCGCCGCGGCGGCGGTGAGCTGGAGACCGAGGTCGCCGACCGCGCCGCGCCGGTGGTGCTGGAACACGCCGCCCGGCTGCCGGAGTCCGGCACCCTCGTCGTGGTCAGCCACGGCGGCACCATCCGTACGACGATCGGGCGCCTGCTCGGCCTGGACTCGTACAACTGGGAGGGCCTCGGCGGGCTCTCCAACTGCTGCTGGTCCGTCCTCGGTGAGGGCGCGCGCGGCTGGCGGCTGCTGGAGCACAACGCCGGCACGCTGCCGGAACCGGTGCTCGGCGACGACGACTGAGCAGCTTTCTGCCGCTCCCCGGCGGGGCTTCCACCCGGATTTCACTTTCCGGCTGGTCACAGGCTAGAGTTCTTCTTGTTCGCAGCGCAGAACACCGGAGACGGGGGGAGCGCGGCGGAGAGCGGGGCTATAGCTCAGTTGGTAGAGCGCCTGCATGGCATGCAGGAGGTCAGGAGTTCAATTCTCCTTAGCTCCACAATCAGGATCCCGTCCCCAATGGGGGGCGGGATCCTTGCTTTTGTACCCTTTGCGTTTGCTGACCTGGCCCGCACCGGCATGGCAGAATCGGACCGCCGGAGGGGGAGACGACGGCCCGACGCGGGAGGGAGTCGCTGACGGATGGGTGCACACCGGCGCCGGTGCGACTGGTGCAACAACGGCACGCCGATCGTGCGGGACATGGACCCGGTCAACCCCGACTACCAGTACTGGTGCGAGGAATGCGCGCGGGCGCTGATCATAAAGGGCGACCCGATCGAGACGTACCGTGAGCTGGAAGGGGAGCCGATCTACGGGCGGCTGCTCGACGAGCACTGCACGCTCAAGCGGTTCTACCAGTTCGCGCGGGCATGACAGAGCGAACGCGACAAGTTGGATTAAATCGGACATGGCCTTTGGTCGGTGGAAACCGATTTTTGGACCAGGGCCATGACCGTGTAATGTTTGGGATGTCGCCAAGGGGGACCGGCAAGGGAAACCGAAGCGGCAAGCACAACAAGGGGCTATAGCTCAGTTGGTAGAGCGCCTGCATGGCATGCAGGAGGTCAGGAGTTCAATTCTCCTTAGCTCCACAGTGAAGAAGCGGGCCACCCGGATCGGGTGGCCCGCTTCTCGTTGTGCCCCGGGTCCAGGGTCCCGGGTCGCGGGTCGGACTTCCAGGTCCAGGCACCGGGGTCCCAGGTCCCGGAACGCCTGAGCGTCCCAAGGGGCCGCTGCGGTACCCTGACGCCATGCGTGCCGTACGCCTTCTGCTTACCGAGCCGCGCTGATCAGTACCGACCCCTCGAGACGGTCGGACCCGGCGCGGCGTCCCCTCCTGTGCGAGGGGTTTTTTCGTTTGGGCAGGCAGAGACGGCAGAGACGATCGATGGAGCTTCAGAAATCATGAGCGAGACGAACACCCCGGCCCCCGAGGCGGCCGAGGCGCACCGTTACACGGCTGCCATGGCCGCCGACATCGAGGCACGCTGGCAGGACGCCTGGGACGCGCAGGGCACGTACGAGGCCCCGAACCCGACCGGTGACCTGGCCGGGGACCCCGCGGTGGTCGCACGGCCCAAGAAGTTCATCATGGACATGTTCCCGTACCCCTCCGGTGCGGGCCTGCACGTCGGACACCCGCTGGGCTACATCGCCACCGACGTCTTCGCCCGCCACCAGCGGATGACCGGCCACAACGTGCTGCACACCCTGGGCTTCGACGCCTTCGGCCTGCCGGCCGAGCAGTACGCCGTGCAGACCGGCACGCACCCGCGCGTGTCGACCGAGGCCAACATCGAGAACATGAAGGTCCAGCTGCGCCGGCTGGGCCTGGGCCACGACAAGCGCCGCTCGTTCGCCACGATCGACCCGGACTACTACAAGTGGACCCAGTGGATCTTCCTGCAGATCTACAACTCCTGGTACGACTCCGACGCGAAGAAGGCCCGGCCGATCACCGAGCTGGTCGCCGCCTTCGAGGACGGCTCCCGTGAGGTCCCCGGCGGCCGCGCCTGGGCCGGCCTGACCGCGGCCGAGCGGGCCGACGTACTGAACGAGTACCGCCTGGCGTACTCCTCGGACGCGCCCGTCAACTGGTGCCCCGGGCTGGGCACCGTACTGGCCAACGAAGAGGTCACCGCGGACGGCCGCTCCGAGCGCGGCAACTTCCCGGTCTTCAAGTCCCGGCTGAGCCAGTGGAACATGCGGATCACCGCGTACGCCGACCGGCTGATCGACGACCTGGACGCGCTGGACTGGCCCGAGGCCATCAAGCTGCAGCAGCGGAACTGGATCGGCCGCAGCGAGGGCGCGCGCGTCGACTTCGCGCTGGGCGACGAGGCCATCACCGTCTTCACCACCCGCCCGGACACCCTGTTCGGCGCCACCTACATGGTGCTGGCGCCCGAGCACCCGCTGGTCGAGAAGTTCATCCCGGCCGCCTGGCCCGAGGGCACCCACGAGGTGTGGACCGGCGGGCACGCCACGCCGGCGGAGGCCGTCAGCGCCTACCGCAAGCAGGCCGCCTCGAAGTCGGACGTCGAGCGGCAGGCCGAGGCCAAGGACAAGACCGGTGTCTTCACCGGCGAGTACGCGGTAAACCCGGTCAGCGGCGACAAGGTCCCGGTCTTCATCGCCGACTACGTGCTGATGGGCTACGGCACCGGCGCGATCATGGCCGTCCCGGCGCACGACGGCCGCGACTTCGAGTTCGCGCGGGCCTTCGAGCTGCCGATGCGCTGTGTCGTGGAGCCCTCGGACGGCCGCGGCACCGACACCGCCGAGTGGGACGACGCCTTCGTCTCCTACGACGCGAAGCTGGTCAACTCGACGGGCGAGGGCATCGCCCTGGACGGCCTGGGGGTCGTCGAGGCGAAGGCCGCCATCACCGACTGGCTGGCCGAGCGCGGCATCGGCGAGGGCACCGTCAACTTCCGGCTGCGCGACTGGCTGTTCAGCCGTCAGCGCTACTGGGGCGAGCCCTTCCCGATCGTCTACGACGAGGACGGCGTCGCACACCCGCTGCCCGAGTCCATGCTGCCCCTGGAGCTGCCGGAGGTCGAGGACTACTCCCCGCGCACCTTCGAGCCGGACGACGCCGCCTCCAAGCCGGAGACGCCGCTGTCGCGCAACGGCGAGTGGGTGAACGTCGAGCTGGACCTGGGCGACGGCCGCGGCGTGCGCTCCTTCCGCCGCGAGACCAACACCATGCCCAACTGGGCCGGTTCCTGCTGGTACGAGCTGCGCTACCTGGACCCGAACAACGCGTCGGCCCTGGTGGACCCGGAGATCGAGCAGTACTGGATGGGCCCGCGCGAGGCTGCGCCGCACGGCGGCGTCGACCTGTACGTGGGCGGCGCCGAGCACGCGGTGCTGCACCTGCTGTATGCCCGCTTCTGGTCGAAGGTGCTGTTCGACCTGGGCCACGTCTCCTCGGCGGAGCCGTTCCACAAGCTGTTCAACCAGGGCATGATCCAGGCGTACGCCTACACCGACGCGCGCGGCGTCTACGTGCCCGCGGCCGAGGTCGAGGAGCGCGACGGCGGCTACTTCTACCAGGACCAGCCGGTCAAGCGTGAGCACGGCAAGATGGGCAAGTCCCTGAAGAACGCCGTCACGCCGGACGAGATCTGCGAGGAGTACGGCGCCGACACGCTGCGCCTGTACGAGATGGCGATGGGCCCCCTGGACGTCTCCCGTCCGTGGGACACCCGGGCCGTGGTGGGCCAGTACCGGCTGCTGCAGCGCCTGTGGCGCAACATCGTGGACGAGGAGACCGGCGCGGTCACGGTCGTCGACGGGGAGCCCGCCGAGGACACCCTGCGTGCGCTGCACAAGGCGATCGACGGGGCCGGCTCGGATCTGACGGGGCTGCGCTTCAACACCGCCATCGCGAAGATCACCGAGCTGAACAACGCCCTGACGAAGGCCGGCCGCCCGCTGGAGCGCTCGGTCGCCGAGTCCCTGGTGCTGCTGGTCGCCCCGCTGGCCCCGCACATCGCGGAGGAGCTGTGGCACCGCCTGGGTCACAGCGAGTCCGTGGTCCACCAGGACTTCCCGGTCGCGGACCCGGCGTACGTCGTGGACGAGACGGTGACGTGCGTGGTGCAGGTCAAGGGCAAGGTCAAGGCACGGCTGGAGGTGTCGCCGGCGATTTCGGACGCGGAGCTGGAGCAGCTGGCCGTCACGGACGAGGGTGTCGTGGCGGCGCTGGGCGGCGCGGAGATCCGCAAGGTGATCGTGCGCGCGCCGAAGCTGGTCAACATCGTCATCTGAGCCGACGAGAGCGCACCCCCCGGCCTAGGGGGGATCCCGTACGGGCAGGTTGGGGGTTCGATTGGAACCCTTGACCTGCCCGTGGCGTTTACGGTGGAGGGGACGGAAAATAGCCGTCGGGTCTGGGGAAGGGACGCTCATGGATGCCGCGTTGATCATCTTCGCGCTGATGGTGCTTTTCACCTTCCTGGGGTTGGGTGTGTACGCGACCGTCAAGGTGGTGCAGGCGACCAAGCGCGGTGTGGACCGGACCATCACCCAGGCGCGGCGGACCGTGGAGGACACCACCCTGAGGGCCAAGAGCTTCGGCCAGGTCGGGGTCACCGGCGCGCTGGCGCAGCTGCGGCTCGACCTGCGCACCTCGATGCGTGCCACACAGCAGGCGCTGCAGGACGGGGTCCGTACGGACGCGTCGCTGCAGGAGTCGATCGCGCTGTTCGAGCGGCTGAGCGCGCACGGGCGCGAGCTCGACGACGAGCTGAAGCGCCTGGAGCAGGACCCGGACCGGGGGCGGATCGCGGAGCGCCTGCCGGACCTGCGGGAACGGACGGCCAAGATCAAGCAGGCTGCGGACTCGCTGCGGTGGGCCGCGCGGGACCGGGCCCAGCGCTTCGCGCAGGACGACCTGTCCACGCTGTCCGAGCAGATCGAGGTCGAGTCCGACGCGCTGCGGGACTGGCAGCGGGAGCCCGTGGACGACCTCGCGGCGGCGGCCGCGGCATGGGACGCGGCGCAGGCGAACGGGGCCGGGGCGGGTCCGGCCGCTGGTGCGGAGCAGGGCCCGGCTTCGGGTTCGGGCAGGTGGGGTGCGGAGCCTACGCAGGCGGCTCTGAATCCTGCCGCTCCGGCGCCGCAGTACTCCTGGCAGAAGACGCGCCGGCCGGAGAGCACGACCTGAGCGACCACGGCACGACCTGAACCCGACCTGAGAGGGCGGTTCGGGGCGCGGCGTGGCGCGGCGGCGGAAGCGGCGCCAAGGTCCGGCGAGGCATGCGCTGCGGGGCCCGGTGAAGCGCGATGCGCGGCCGGGTGAAGCGCGATGCGCGGCCGGGTGAAGCGTGTGCCGTAGGGCCTGGCGAGCCGCGTTGCAAGGCCGGGCGGGCGGGTGGTGCGGCGGCTCCTACCGTAGGTTTCGGCTGTGCCCGAAAGTCCGGTCGACGGTCACGTCATGGGGCCAGGCTGCCGTCCGGCCCCCACTGGCGGTAACCTCCGGCTCATGTCCCGCCATGTCGCCATCGTCACCGATTCCACGGCCTACCTGCCCCGACCGGCCATGGCGCGGCACGGAATCACCTCCGTCCCGCTCACCGTGGTACTCGGTGGCGAGGCACTCGAGGAGGGCACCGAGATCTCGGCGCGCAGCCTCGCCCTGGCCCTGCAGAAGCGCCGCTCGGTCACCACGTCGCGTCCCGGCACGGAGGAGTTCGTCCGGGCCTACCGTGCGGCGGCGGACGCCGGGGCCACCGGCATCGTCAGCCTGCACCTGTCCGCGGAGTTCTCCGGCACCTACGACGCCGCCGTGGTCGCCGCCAGGACCGCGCCCGTGCCCGTCCGCGTCCTGGACACCGGCATGGTCGCGATGGCCCTCGGCTTCTGCGCGCTCGCCGCCGCCGAGGTGGCCGAGGCCGGCGGGTCCGTGGACGAGGCCGTGGCGGCCGCCGAGAAGCGGGCGGCGGACATGTCCGCGTACTTCTACGTCGACACCCTCGACTACCTGCGCCGCGGCGGACGGATCGGGGCCGCGCAGGCCCTCCTCGGCTCCGCCCTGGCGGTGAAGCCCCTGCTGACGCTGGACGGCGGGCGGATCGAGATGCTGGAGAAGGTCCGTACGTCGTCCAAGGCCATCGCCCGTCTGGAGGAGCTGGCCGTCGAGCGCGCCGGGTCCGCCGCCGTCGATGTGGCGGTGCACCACCTGGCGGCTCCGGAGCGGGCGGAGAAGCTCGCCGAGCGGCTGCGCGAGCGCATCCCCGGACTGGTCGAGCTGCACGTCAGCGAGGTCGGCGCGGTGATCGGGGCACACACCGGACCGGGACTGCTGGCGGCGGTCGTCTCGCCCCGCTGATCACCGGAACGGGTGGCCCGGTTATCCACAACGGGAGTTTTTTCCACCGGAATTGAGTGTTCCGAACGGGGGCCGGGATCGGCCCCTACGGTCGTGGCATGACTCTTCGAACGCGTGCTTCGTTTCGGTCGGGTGCCACCAGTGGTCCGGGCCGCCCCCGTCTTTCCGACAGCCGTCTCTCCGACAGTCGTGCCTCCGGCAGCCGTCTCCGACGTCGTCGTGAGCGCCGGGTGCCTCATCCGGAGCCGGGGGCCGTGCGCCGGCGGGCCGAGGCCCTGCTGGGCGGCAGCAGCCCGCCACAGGCGCCCTCGGAGCCGCCCCCGGAGCTTTCCGTGGGCCGCGCCGTGGCCCCGGAGGCAGTCCCGGGCGGGGTGGATCCCCAGGAGCCGCCCGAGGAGGTGTCCGGGCTGTCCCCGGGGGCCGCGAGGAGCCTGGCCGTGCGGGAGCGGCTGCCGCTGTGGCTGCAGGACCGCTGCGGTGTACGGCCGCGTGCGGTGGCCGCGGTCGGCGTGGTGCTCGTGGTCGCCGTCGGATTCGCCGGACAGCAGTACTGGTCGGGCCGGCCGCAGGCGGTGACCGTGCCCGCGGTGGTGGCACCGGGGGCAGCGGCAGCTGCCACGGCACCGGCGGGGGCTCCTGCCCCGGGAGGGGGCACCGGCGGAGCGGCGCGGGTCGTCGTCGACGTCAGCGGGAAGGTCCGGGACCCCGGCGTGCGGAGACTGCCCGCCGGTTCGCGGGTGGAGGACGCGCTGGCAGCCGCCGGGGGAGTGCGCCCCGGCACCGACACCACCGGGCTCAACCGGGCCCGCGTCCTGGTGGACGGTGAGCAGGTGGTGGTCGGAGCCACTGTGCAGCCCCTGCCGGGTGGGCCGGGCGGCGGGCCGGGCATCGGCACAGGCATCGGCGCCGGGACGGGCACCGCCACCGGCCCGCTCAGCCTGGGCTCGGCGACGGTCGCCCAGCTGGACGGCCTGCCGGGCGTCGGGCCGGTGCTGGCGCAGCACATCGTCGACTTCCGTACCGCCCGCGGTGGATTCCGTTCCGTGGAGGAGCTGCGCCAGGTCAACGGCATCGGGGAGCGCCGTTTCGCCGATCTGCGCCCGCTGGTGCGGCCGTGAACCGGCCCGAGGGCCGCGGCCCGGTGGACCTGCGCCTCGCGGTGCCCGCCGTGGCCGCCTGGGCGGCGGCCGCCCTCGCCCTGGACGCACCCGCCGGCCGGACCGCCCTCGGGGTGGGTCTGGGGGTGACCTGTGCGGGCCTGCTGATGCTGGGCGGCTGCCGGCGTCCGGGCCGGCTGTGGCGGCTCGGCCCGGCCACGGCGGCGGCCCTGCTGTGCGCGGCCGCCGGCGCAGGCGTGGCGGGCCTCCAGCGGGCCGAGGAGCGCGCCGGGCCGGTGGCGGGGCTGGCGCGGGAGCATGCCCGAGTCCTCGCCGAGCTCACGGTCGGCTCCGACCCGAGGGCCGCCCGGAGCGGGAGCGGGCCACCGGTCGTCGTGCTGGACGCGGTGGTGACCCGGGTGACCGGGCCCGACGGGACGAGCACCCGGGTCGAGACGCCGGTACGGGTGCTGGCCGGGCATGCGGGATGGGCCCGGCTGCAGCCGTCCACCCGGGTGACGGCGGTCGCCCGGCTGGCTCCGGCGCGGGACGGGGAGCGCGCCGTGGCCCTGCTGCGCCCGGCCGGTGACACCCCGCCCGGGGTGACCGGAGGCCCGGACACCGTCCAGCGGTTCGCGGGGCGGCTGCGGGCAGGGCTGCGCGAGGCCACCGAGGGGCTCGCACCGGACGCCAGGGCCCTGCTGCCGGGGCTGGTCGTCGGGGACACGTCCAGGGTTCCGCCCGATCTACACGAGGCCTTCCGTGCCACCGACCTGCTGCACCTGCTGGCCGTCTCCGGGTCCAACCTGACCGTGGTGCTGTTCCTGCTCATCGGGCCCCCGGCCCGCGCGCAGCAGGCCGAACGGCGCGGTCTGGCGCCCCGGCTCGGGCTCTCGCTGCGGGTGACGGCTCTGGGCGGGGCGGCCCTGACGCTCGCGTTCGTGGTGGTGTGCCGGCCGGAGCCGAGCGTGCTGCGTGCCGCCGCGTGCGGGGCGGTCACCCTGCTCGCCATCGCCACCGGGCGGCGCAGGTCCCTGATCCCGGCCCTGGGCGCCGCCGTGCTGCTGCTGGTGCTCTACGACCCGTGGCTGGCCCGCAGCCACGGCTTCCTGCTCTCCGTGCTGGCCACCGGAGCACTGCTCACCCTGGCACCCCGCTGGAGCGAGGCCCTGCGGCGCCGTGGGGCGGGGACCCGGCTCGCCGACGCCCTGGGGGCCGCCGCGGCCGCACAGGCGGTGTGCGCGCCCGTGGTGGCCGTCCTCGCCGCGCGGGTCAGCCTCGTGGCGGTGCCGTGCAACCTGCTGGCCGAGCTGGCGGCGGGTCCGGCGACGGTCCTCGGCTTCGCAGCCCTCGCGGTCGCCCCGGTGTCGATGCCGGCCGCGGAGGCGCTGGCCTGGTGTGCGGGGGTGCCGGCCGGGTGGATCGCAGGCGTGGCCCGGGCCGGGGCGCGGTTCCCCGGCGCGGAGCTGCCCTGGCCGGGTGGGCTCACCGGCGGCGCACTGCTGGTGGTCGCCACCCTGGCCGCGGTGGCGATCGTCGCCGTCCGGTTCCGCGGGCGGGGGTGGCTGTGCTCGGCCCTGTCGGTGCTGCTGCTCCTGGCCGTGCTGCGGCCGCCGCAGCTCACCCGTACGCTCGGCGGCTGGCCCCCGCCCGACTGGAGCTACGTCCAGTGCGCCGTGGGGCAGGGGGACGCGGGCGTCCTCGCCGTCGGCCCCGGGGAGGCCCTGGTGGTGGATGCCGGTCCGGATCCGGGACCGGTGGACGACTGCCTGCGCACCCTGGGTGTCCGCAGGGTGCCGCTGCTTCTCCTGACGCACTTTCATGCCGACCATGTGGGAGGCCTGTCGGGAGTCCTGCGGGGCCGGTCCGTGGGAGTGATCCAGGCCACCGCGCTGGAAGAGCCGCCGGGGCAGGCCGAGTTCGTCCGGCGGACCGCGGCGGCGGCCGGTGTGCCGATCGTGCGCGCGATGCAGGGGGAGCGGCGTCGGGCCGGGCCGTTCGAATGGCAGGTGCTCTGGCCGCCGGTCGCCGGACCGCCGCCCGAGGGTCCCAACGACGCGAGCGTCGCCCTGCTCGTGCGTGGCGCGGGCCTGACCCTGCTCCTGCTCGGCGACCTCGAACCACCCGCGCAGCAAACCCTCTTGAGGGAGCATCCGCAGTTGGGTCCGGTCGACGTCCTCAAGGTCGCCCACCACGGCTCCGCGCACCAGGACCCCGAGCTGTACGCCCGGGTCCGGCCGCGGATTGCGCTCGTTCCCGTCGGCGTGGCCAACCGCTACGGACACCCCGCGCCGGGTACGCTCGCCCGGCTGCGGGAGGCGGGGGCGACCGTGCTGCGTACGGATACCGACGGCTCGATCGCCGTCAGCGGAACCGGAGTTCGCCTACGGGCATTTCCAGCCAGCCGGCGGCGGAATCGGCGCGGTCATACCGGGCGCGACCACTCTGTTTGCCCACAACCCGACAGCATGATCGAATGCGTCTTCGCCAGAACGGTCCAAGTCCACACAGCACGGGGGTGCATCAGCCATGTTCGGTCGCAGACGGGGGATGGAGACGGCCGGAAGTTCCAGTCCGTCCACATCGGCGACACTGACGCTGCCGCCGACGGCGCGTCTGCTCAGCTGCCGGGTCCTCGACACCGTCCACCGGCCGATCCGGCAGGCCGTGGTCGAGGTGACCGACCCGATCGGCCGGCGGATCGTCAGCGGCGAGACCGACCCGTACGGCGGTTTCACCGCGGCCGTGCCGGAGGGGGAGTACCGGCTCTCCGTGACCGTCGAGGGGTACGCGCCGTTCCACGGCGTGACCATCGTGGGAGACCCGGGGCAGCCCGGCACCGCGGAGATCATCCTCGACACCGTGGAGCCCCCGCTGCTGCCGCAGCCCGGCCACTGGGAGCTCGACCCGACGCACTCGACCATCGGCTTCACGGCCCGCCACATCGGCCTGGCCCGGATCCGCGGCCGGTTCACCACGTTCGCCGGGGCGGTACGGATCGCCGAGCGCATGGAGGACTCCTCCATGCACGTCATCATCGATGCGGCGAGCATCGACACCGGGGTGCGGCTGCGCGACGACCACCTGAGGTCGGGGGACTTCCTGGACGCGGTCCGCCACCCCACGGTGGAGTTCTACAGCGAGCGTTTCATCCACCGCAGCGGCAGCCGCTGGGCCGTCGCCGGCGCACTCACCCTGCACGGCGTGAGCCGGTCGGTCACCCTGGACACCGAGTACCTGGGTCTGGGCACCGGCCTGGAGGGCGAACTGCGGGCGGCCTGCCGGGCCACCGCCGAACTGCACCGCGAGGACTTCACCCTGAACTGGCAGTCGATGCTGGCACACGGGATCGCGGCGATCGGCTCGAACGTGGATGTGACGCTGGACATTCAGGCCGTACGCAAGGCCTGAACGCGCAGGCGGCTACGGGGCCTCGAGCCAGCCCTCGTACTCGGCGGCGAGGTCGTCCAGCGAGCCGGTGTCGAGCCGCTCCTGCGGATCCTCGACGACCACCAGCCACTGGGCGTCCTCGGCGTCGTCCTCGCCGGCCAGCGCGTCGCGGACCAACTGCGGTTCCTCCGGGAGGCCGAAGCGGTCGACGGCCTCCCGGGCCACCTCCTCGGCGGCGTCGCGGTCGGGCAGGACGAGTACATGTCGCACATTCACGCGACCATTCTCGGGCACGCGGGGCGGAGGGCTGTCAGTGCGGCGTGGGATGCTGGAGGCGATGGCCACCAGGAAGAATTCCACCGACGATCCGCTTGCCCCGCTCACCCTCGCGGTGGGGCAGGAGGAGCTGCTGCTCGACCGCGCCGTGCGCGAGGTGGTGACGGCCGCCCGTGCCGTCGACGCCGACACGGACGTCCGCGACCTCGCCTCCGAGCAGCTCCAGCCCGGCACGCTCGCCGAGCTGACGAGCCCCTCGCTCTTCTCCGAGCGCAAGGTCCTGATCGTCCGCAACGCGCATGACCTGTCCGCGGACTCCGTCAAGGAGGTCAAGGCCTACCTCGCCGCGCCCTACGAGGAGATCGTCCTGGTCCTCCTCCACGCGGGCGGCGTCAAGGGCAAGGGCCTGCTCGACGCGGCGCGCAAGGCAGGCGCCCGGGAGATCGCCTGCCCGAAGATGACCAAGCCCGCGGACCGGCTGTCGTTCGTGCGCGGAGAATTCCGCACGCTGGGCCGGTCGGCGACCCCGGAGGCGTGCCAGAGCCTGGTGGACGCGATCGGCAGCGACCTGCGGGAGCTCGCCAGCGCGGCCGCGCAGCTGTGCGCCGACGTCGAGGGCACGATCGACGAGGCCGTCGTCGCCCGCTACTACACCGGCCGGGCCGAGGCCTCCAGCTTCACGGTCGCCGACCGCGCGGTCGAGGGGCGTGCGGCCGAGGCCCTGGAAGCGCTGCGCTGGTCGCTGTCCACCGGGGTCGCTCCCGTCCTGATCACCAGCGCCCTGGCCCAGGCGGTCCGCGCGATCGGCAAGCTCGCCTCCGCCCCGCGCGGGGCCCGCCCCGGCGACCTCGCCCGGGACCTGGGCATGCCCCCGTGGAAGATCGACCGTGTCCGCCAGCAGATGCGCGGCTGGTCGGCCGACGGGGTCTCGGACGCCCTGCGCGCCGTGGCCGCCGCCGACGCCGGGGTCAAGGGCGGCGGCGACGATCCCGAGTACGCCCTGGAGAAGGCCGTCGTCGCGGTGGCCCGCGCGGCCCGCCCCCAGCGCCGTTAGCGGACGCTCCGGCACCGCGCCTCGTCCGCCTCGCGACGCACGGAGCCAGAACCCGCTCCCTGATCCGGCCTGATCGAAACGACGCCCCGGGCCGCGCCGGCCCATGGGCCGCGTCGCTGGCCTCGGAGCCGGCCTGGAGCGAGGTGCGCGCCCTGGCCCGCCGGATCCTCGTCGCCCGCACGGGCGACTGGCGCCGCCCCTCGCCGCACCGCGTACCGCCTCAGCACCTGTACGACAGAGCCGGCACGGCCCGGTGGGCGTGTCCGGCAGCACGAAGGCCCCGGCCGCCACCCTGGGGAAGGGTGGTGGCCGGGGCCTTCGGTACTTCTGGATTGCTCCGCACCCGCGTGGCGAACGCTTCGTGTGCGGAGCGGGGTGCCGGTCAGGAGCGGGAGAGAGGGCCCACTGGGTCCCTTCCGGCGATCACATCAGGGAGCTCAGCCCTGCAGGGAGGCAACCTTGGTGGCCAGCGCCGACTTCTTGTTGGCGGCGGCGTTCTTGTGGATGACACCCTTCGAGACAGCCTTGTCGAGCGCACGCGCGGCAGCGCGAGAAGCCACGGTGGCCTTCTCGACGTCACCGGCGACGACGGCCTCGCGGGCCTTGCGGATCGCGGTCTTGAGCGAGGACTTGACGGCCTTGTTGCGCAGGCGCGCCTTCTCGTTCGTCTTGTTCCGCTTGATCTGGGACTTGATGTTCGCCACGAAAGAGCCTTTTCAGGTTCAGAGTTTTGTTCTTCGGATTGTGCCTCGACAGCTGAGAGGGCATACGAGACACAGCTGCCCAGGCTACCAGGCACGCTCCTGGCGGCCCAAACCGAGCGCACTGCCCCGTCCATGGGACCATGGGAGTCTGCGTATAGATCCGACATCGCGCCGCCGACGGCGACGGGAGCCGGACTTTCGCTCCCACCGACGCTCCGCAAACGCTTCCGACTGCGACCGAGAATCAGGACACTGCGTGCCCGCGACCCCCAGCCACGTGCCCGAGCCGAGCCGTACCGACTCGGCGCTGATCCGCAACTTCTGCATCATCGCGCACATCGACCACGGCAAGTCGACCCTTGCCGACCGGATGCTCCAGATCACCGGTGTGGTCGACCAGCGGCAGATGCGCGCCCAGTACCTCGACCGCATGGACATCGAGCGTGAGCGCGGCATCACGATCAAGTCCCAGGCGGTCCGTCTGCCCTGGGCACCCACCACGGGCGAGGGTCAGGGCAACACCCACATCCTCAACATGATCGACACCCCCGGGCACGTCGACTTCACCTACGAGGTCTCGCGCTCCCTCGCCGCGTGCGAGGGCACCGTCCTCCTGGTGGACGCCGCCCAGGGCATCGAGGCCCAGACCCTCGCCAACCTGTACCTGGCGATGGAGAACGACCTCGCGATCGTCCCCGTCCTGAACAAGATCGACCTGCCGGCCGCCCAGCCGGAGAAGTTCGCCGAGGAGCTCGCGAACCTCATCGGCTGCCAGCCCGAGGACGTGCTGCGGGTCTCGGCGAAGACCGGCCTCGGTGTCGAGGCGCTCCTCGACAAGGTCGTCGCCACGGTCCCGGCCCCGGTCGGCGTCAAGGGCGCCCCGGCCCGCGCCATGATCTTCGACTCGGTCTACGACTCGTACCGCGGCGTCGTGACGTACGTACGTGTGGTCGACGGCCAGCTCAACAAGCGCGAGCGCATCCGGATGATGTCCACCGGCGCCACCCACGAGCTGCTGGAGATCGGTGTCTCCTCCCCGGAGATGACCCCCTCCGACGGCATCGGCGTCGGCGAGGTGGGCTACATCATCACCGGCGTGAAGGACGTCCGTCAGTCCAAGGTCGGTGACACGATCACCAGCCTGCACAACGGCGCCACCGAGGCCCTCGGCGGTTACAAGGACCCGCGGCCGATGGTCTTCTCCGGCCTGTACCCGCTCGACGGCTCGGACTACCCGGACCTGCGCGAGGCCCTGGACAAGCTGCAGCTCAACGACGCCGCGCTGGTCTACGAGCCGGAGACCTCGGCGGCGCTCGGCTTCGGCTTCCGCGTCGGCTTCCTCGGCCTGCTCCACCTGGACGTGGTCCGCGAGCGCCTGGAGCGCGAATTCGGCCTCGACCTGATCGCCACCGCGCCCAACGTGGTCTACCGGGTGGTCATGGAGGACGGCAAGGAAGTCACCGTCACCAACCCGAGCGAGTTCCCCGAGGGCAAGATCTCGGACGTGTTCGAGCCGGTCGTCCGGGCCACCGTGCTCGCGCCCACCGAGTTCATCGGCGCGATCATGGAGCTGTGCCAGCAGCGCCGCGGCACCCTCCTCGGCATGGACTACCTCTCCGAGGACCGGGTCGAGATCCGCTACACCCTCCCGCTCGCGGAGATCGTCTTCGACTTCTTCGACCAGCTGAAGTCCAAGACGCGCGGTTACGCCTCCCTCGACTACGAACCCACGGGCGAGCAGTCCGGCAGCCTGGTCAAGGTCGACATCCTGCTGCACGGCGACAAGGTCGACGCCTTCTCCGCCGTCACGCACAAGGACGCCGCCTACGCCTACGGCGTGCGCCTCGTCGCCAAGCTGCGCGAGCTCATCCCGCGGCAGGCCTTCGAGGTGCCGATCCAGGCCGCGATCGGCTCCCGCGTCATCGCCCGCGAGACCATCCGCGCCATCCGCAAGGACGTCCTCGCCAAGTGCTACGGCGGTGACATCTCCCGTAAGCGGAAGCTGCTGGAGAAGCAGAAGGAGGGCAAGAAGCGGATGAAGATGGTCGGCTCCGTCGAGGTGCCGCAGGAGGCCTTCATCGCCGTCCTCTCCAGTGACGAGTCCGGCGGCAAGAAGAAGTAGTAGTCCCGCCGTCACCCGACGCGAGCAGGCCCCCGCACTCCGGTTCGGGGGCCTGTTTCGTTATGAAGCGGCCGCTCGCGGGCTCTTACGCAGGCGCCGGACGCGCTCTAGTCTGATCACTGCTCGACGGTTACTCGCCAGTTTAAAAAGTCAATGGCTGCAAACCCGCCAGTCCCCAAGCGCCCCCAGCGCCCCACGCCCACGCTCTGCCGCGTGGAACGGTCCGGAGGATGTCGTGAGCGACACACAGACCTATCTCGAGAACCGCCCGCCCACCGTGGCGGTGCTCTTCCTTGAGCGCGTCGCAGCGACGCCGAACGACGAGGCCTACCGGTATCCGGTGCCCGCGGCCGCCGGCCGCGGAGGCCCCGACGACTGGAAATCACTCAGCTGGGGCCAGGCGGCCGAGCGGGTATTCGCCATCGCTGCCGGACTGATCTCCCTCGGCCTGGAGACGGAGCAGCGCGTCGCGCTCGCCTCCGAGACCCGGGTCGACTGGATCCTCTCCGACCTCGGCGTGATGTGTGCCGGCGGCGCGGTCACCACGATCTACCCCAGCACCAACGCGGACGAGTCGGCCTTCATCCTCTCGGACTCCGAGAGCCGGCTGCTCATCGCCGAGAACGGGAAGCAGCTGGCGAAGGCGCGTGAGCGCCGCGCCGACCTGCCGAACCTCGCACACGTCGTGGTCCTGGACGCCGCCGACGCGGTCGCGGCCGAGGGCGACCCCGAGGGCTGGGTGCTCTCCCTCGCCGAGCTGGAGGCGCGCGGCACGGAGTACCTCGCCAAGCACCCCGAGGCGGTCAGGGAGCGGATCGCGACGATCACCTCGGACCAGCTCGCGACCCTCATCTACACCTCCGGCACGACCGGCCGCCCCAAGGGCGTCCGGCTGCCGCACGACAACTGGTCGTACCTGGCCAAGGCCATGACGGCCACCGGGCTGATCGGCAAGGACGACGTCCAGTACCTGTGGCTGCCGCTGGCCCACGTCTTCGGCAAGGTACTGACCTCCGGCCAGATCGAGGCCGGTCACGTCACCGCCGTCGACGGCCGCATCGACAAGATCATCGAGAACCTGCCGGTCGTGCAGCCGACCTACATGGCCGCCGTCCCGCGCATCTTCGAGAAGGTCTACAACGGCGTGGCCGCCAAGGCCCGGGCCGCCGGCGGAGCCAAGTACAAGATCTTCAAGTGGTCGGCGGGCGTCGCCCGCGAGTACGCCAAGGTCACGCAGGACAACTTCCGCCGCACCGGCCGGGCCACCGCCCCCTTCGGCCTCACCACCCAGCACAAGATCGCCGACGCGCTCGTCTACTCCAAGCTCCGCGACGCCTTCGGCGGCAAGCTCCGCGCCGCCGTCTCCGGCGCCTCCGCCCTGGCACCCGACATCGGCTTCTTCTTCTCCGGCGCGGGCGTGCACATCCTGGAGGGCTACGGCCTGACCGAGTCCAGCGCGGCCTCCTTCGTCAACCCGGGCGAGGCCTACCGCACCGGCACGGTCGGCAAGCCGCTCCCCGGCACCGAGGTCCGCATCGCCGACGACGGCGAGGTCCTGCTCCGCGGCCCCGGCATCATGCAGGGCTACCACGGGCAGCCGGACAAGACCGCCGAGGTCCTGGAGTCCGACGGCTGGCTGCACACGGGCGACATCGGCGAGCTGTCGGCCGACGGCTACCTGCGCATCACCGACCGCAAGAAGGACCTGATCAAGACCTCGGGCGGCAAGTACGTCGCCCCGGCGGAGATCGAGGGCCAGTTCAAGGCGATCTGCCCGTACGTGTCGACGATCGTCGTGCACGGCGCCGACCGTAACTTCTGCTCGGCGCTGATCGCCCTCGACGAGCCGTCGATCCTGGTCTGGGCGGCCGACAACGGGCTGGAGGGCAAGACGTACGGAGAGGTCCTGGCGGCGCCGGAGACCAACCGCCTGATCGAGACGTACGTCCAGACCCTCAACGAGGGTCTGCAGCGCTGGCAGACGGTCAAGAAGTTCCGGCTGCTGCCCCGCGACCTCGATGTCGAGCACGGCGACCTCACGCCCAGCCTGAAGCTGAAGCGGCCGGTGGTCGAGCGTGAGTTCAAGCACCTGATCGAGGAGATGTACGAGGGGTCCCGCGAGGCGTAGCGCCTGCGGCGGGCCCGGCGGGGCGGGGCGGTGGACCGCCCCGCGGCCCCGCCGTTCCCGGGCGGCCCCGGGTGTCGGCCGGGAGCCGGCTCCCGGGACTCCGCCCCGGACCCCGCGCCTCAAACGCCGGCGGAGCCGGCGTGCGTGGGGCCGGGCGGTGTGGTGGGTGCGGGATGATGGGGGTATGCCTTCCGCACTCCCCGACGGTGAACCCATGCCCGAAGACGGCTCGCTGCCGTCGCATGCCCTGGTGGGCGCGGGGGAGCGGCCGCTCGGGTTCTACCTGCACGTCCCCTACTGCGCCACGCGCTGCGGCTACTGCGACTTCAACACCTACACGGCCACCGAGCTGCGGGGCACCGGCGGTGTGCTCGCCTCCCGGGAGAACTACGCCGACACCCTGATCGACGAGGTCAGGCTGGCGCGGAAGGTGCTCGGGGACGACCCGCGGCAGGTCCGGACCGTCTTCGTCGGCGGCGGCACGCCCACGCTGCTGCCCGCCGCCGACCTCGTACGCATGCTCGCGGCGATCCGGGACGAGTTCGGCCTGGCCGAGGACGCCGAGATCACCACCGAGGCCAACCCGGAGTCGGTCGACCCTCGGTACCTGGCCGAGCTGCGCGCCGGGGGCTTCAACCGGGTCTCCTTCGGCATGCAGAGCGCCAAGCAGCACGTCCTGAAGGTGCTCGACCGCACCCACACGCCGGGGCGGCCCGAGGCGTGCGTGGCGGAGGCGCGGGCGGCGGGCTTCGAGCACGTCAACCTCGACCTGATCTACGGGACGCCCGGGGAGTCCGACGAGGACTGGCGCGCGACGCTCTCGGCGGCGCTGGGGGCCGGGCCCGACCACATCAGCGCCTACGCGCTGATCGTCGAGGAGGGCACGCAGCTGGCGCGCCGGATCCGCCGGGGTGAGGTCCCGATGACGGACGACGACGTCCACGCCGACCGGTACCTGATCGCGGACTCGGTGATGGCCGGGGCGGGGTACTCCTGGTACGAGGTCTCCAACTGGGCCACCTCGGAGGCCGGGCGCTGCCTGCACAACGAGCTGTACTGGCGCGGCGCCGACTGGTGGGGCGCCGGGCCGGGCGCGCACTCGCACGTGGGCGGGGTCCGGTGGTGGAACGTGAAGCACCCGGGGGCGTATGCCGCGGCGCTCGCGGAGGGGCGGTCGCCCGGGGCGGGACGGGAGCTCCTGTCGCAGGAGGACCGGCGGGTGGAGCGGATCCTGCTGGAGCTCCGGCTGGTGGACGGGGTACCGCTGTCGCTGCTGGCTCCGGCCGGGCTGGCGGCGTCCCGCAAGGCCCTTGCGGACGGGCTGCTGGACCCGGGGCCGTACGAGGGCGGGCGGGCCGTGCTGACGCTGCGCGGGCGGTTGCTGGCCGATGCGGTGGTCCGGGACCTGGTGGACTGAACGGCCTGCGGCGCCGCTGCCGGGAGCGCTGCCCCCGGACCCCCGCGCCTCAAGCGCCGGCGGGGCTGGATGCGGCGGGGGTCGTGACGTGGTCGATGAGGTGTTCCACCGAGCCCAGGAGGGTCGGTTCCAGGTCCCGGTACGAGGTCACCCGGGACAGGATGTGCTGCCAGGCGGCGCCGGTGTTCTCCGGCCAGCCCAGGGCCCGGCAGATGCCCGTCTTCCAGTCCTGGCCGGGCGGGATCACCGGCCACGCCGGGATGCCCAGCGCGGACGGTTTCACGGCCTGCCAGACGTCCACGTACGGGTGGCCCACGATCAGGACGTCCGGCGAGGTCACCGACGCCGCGATGCGGGACTCCTTCGAGCCCGGGACGAGGTGGTCGACCAGGACGCCGAGGCGGGCGTCCGGGGCCGGGGCGAAGTCGGCGACGATCGCCGGGAGGTCGTCGATGCCCTCCAGGTACTCCACCACCACGCCCTCGATCCGCAGGTCGTCACCCCAGACCCGCTCCACCAGCTCGGCGTCGTGCCGGCCCTCGACGTAGATCCGGCCCGCCCGTGCCACCCGCGCCCGCGCTCCCGGGACGGCCAGTGAGCCCGACGCCGTCAGACGTGGCCCGGAGGGCCTGCGCGCGGGCCGGACCAGGGTGACCACCTCGCCGTCCAGCAGGAACCCGCGCGGCTCCATCGGGAACACCCGCCGCTTGCCGAAGCGGTCCTCCAGGGTCACCGTGCCCGCCTCGCAGGCCACCACCGCGCCGCAGAAGTCCGTACCGGCCACCTCGACCACGAGGTCGGGGTCCGCCGCCACCTCCGGCACGGCCTTGGGTCGCTTCCACTGCGGGGTCAGGTCGGGGGAGTACTCGCGCATCCGGCCGACAGTAGGAGAGCCTCGCGCGTCACGCCTCCGACACGCCGAAACGGGCCGCCAGTGTGGCGCGTTGCGCACGGACGAAGCCCGCGTCGACCACCGCTCCGTGACCCGGTACGTACAGTGCGTCGTCCCCGCCCAGCGACAGCAGCCGGTCCAGGGCTGCGGGCCACTGCCCCGGCGTGGCGTCAGGGCCCGCCTGGGGCTCGCCCGACTCCTCGACCAGGTCCCCGCAGAAGACCACCTCGCGCTCGCCCGGCACGAAGACGGCCAGGTCGTGCCCGGTGTGCCCGGGCCCCACATTGGCGAGCAGCACCTGGACGCCCCCCAGTTCCAGCGTCCACTCGCCGGACACCGCGTGCCGGGGCGGCACCAGCAGGTCCACCGCCTCGGCCGCCTCCGCCTCCGCGAGCCCGTGCCGCACCGCGTCCCCGCGCAGCTCCTCGCGGCCCGTCGACAGCACCGCGGCGAGCCCGACCGCGCCGAACACCTCGGCCCCGGCGAAGGCGGCCCCGCCCAGCACATGATCGAAATGACCGTGGGTGAATGCGATATGGGTCACGCGCCGGCCCGTCAGCCGCTCCGCCTCGGCGCGCACCTCGGCGCCCTCGCGCAGGCACGACCCGGGGTCGATCAGGAGGACCGAATCCTCGCCCACCACCAGCCCCACGGTGCAGTCCCACACCGGCAGCCGCCGCCGGCCGGCCCGTCCGGTCAGCCGTTCCCAGCCGGACTCTTCCCAACGCACGTCCATACGGCGACGCTACCCTGGCGGGCCTCCCTTGCCAGGGGCTTACCGCCCGGCCGTACACTGAGCGGGGGCTCTCTGGCACTCGAACGATCAGAGTGCCAACGACCACGGCAGAACACGGCAACGGACCACAGCTGGAGGTGTGCGCGCGATGCTGAGCGAACGCAGACTCGAAGTGCTGCGCGCCATCGTCCAGGACTACGTCGGGACGGAGGAGCCGGTCGGCTCCAAGGCGCTCACCGAGCGGCACCGGCTCGGCGTCTCGCCCGCCACCGTGCGCAACGACATGGCCGTGCTGGAGGAGGAGGGCTACATCGCCCAGCCCCACACCAGCGCCGGCCGGATCCCCACCGACAAGGGCTACCGGCTCTTCGTCGACAAACTGGCGGGGGTCAAGCCGCTGTCGTCGCCCGAGCGCCGGGCCATCCAGAACTTCCTCGACGGCGCCGTCGACCTCGACGACGTGGTCGGCCGCACGGTGCGGCTGCTCGCGCAGCTCACCCGGCAGGTCGCCGTCGTCCAGTACCCGAGCCTGACCCGGTCGACCGTCCGGCACGTGGAGCTGCTCTCGCTGGCTCCCGCGCGCCTGATGCTCGTACTGATCACGGACACCGGACGCGTCGAGCAGCGGCTCATCGACTGCCCGGGCCCCTTCGGGGAGACCTCGCTGGCGGACCTGCGGGCCCGGCTCAACAGCCGGGTCGTCGGGCGGCGCTTCACCGATGTGCCCCCGCTCGTCCAGGACCTCCCCGAGTCCTTCGAGGCGGAGGACCGCGGCACGGTCTCCACCGTGCTCGCGACACTCCTCGAGACCCTGGTCGAGGAAGCCGAAGAGCGGCTGATGATCGGCGGTACCGCCAATCTCACCCGCTTCGGACACGATTTTCCCCTGACGATCAGGCCGGTGCTCGAAGCGCTGGAGGAGCAGGTCGTGCTCCTCAAGCTGCTGGGCGAGGCCAACGAGTCGGGAATGGCCGTACGGATCGGGCATGAGAACGCCTACGAGGGACTGAACTCCACGTCGGTCGTCTCGGTCGGTTACGGTTCGGGCGGCGAAGCAGTCGCCAAACTCGGCGTGGTCGGACCGACCCGCATGGACTACCCCGGAACGATGGGAGCGGTACGCGCAGTGGCACGTTACGTCGGACAGATCCTGGCGGAGTCGTAAGTGGCCACGGACTACTACGCCGTTCTCGGCGTGCGCCGCGACGCATCGCAGGACGAGATCAAGAAGGCCTTCCGGCGCCTCGCGCGTGAACTCCACCCGGATGTGAATCCGGATCCGAAGACGCAGGAGCGCTTCAAGGAGATCAACGCGGCCTACGAGGTGCTCTCGGACCCGCAGAAGAAGCAGGTCTACGACCTCGGCGGCGACCCGCTGTCCTCCTCGGGCGGCGGCGGCGGAGCGGGCGGATTCGGGGCGGGTGGCTTCGGCAACTTCTCCGACATCATGGACGCCTTCTTCGGCCAGGCCTCGCAGCGCGGCCCGCGCTCGCGGACCCGGCGCGGCCAGGACGCCATGATCCGCCTCGACCTGGAGCTGGACGAGGCGGCCTTCGGGACCACCAAGGACATCCAGGTCGACACGGCCGTCGTCTGCAACACCTGCTCCGGCGAGGGCGCCGCTCCCGGCACCTCGGCGCAGACATGTGACATGTGCCGCGGCCGCGGTGAGGTCTCGCAGGTCACCCGGTCCTTCCTGGGCCAGGTCATGACCTCGCGCCCCTGCCCGCAGTGCCAGGGCTTCGGCACCGTGGTCCCGACCCCGTGCCACGAGTGCGCGGGCGACGGCCGGGTCCGCTCCCGGCGCAGCCTCACGGTCAAGATCCCGGCCGGTGTCGAGAACGGCACCCGGATCCAGCTCGCGGGCGAGGGCGAGGTCGGCCCTGGCGGCGGCCCCGCCGGCGACCTGTACGTGGAGATCCACGAGCTGGCGCACCCGACCTTCCAGCGCCGCGGGGACGACCTGCACTGCACGGTCACCATCCCGATGACGGCGGCCGCGCTGGGCACCAAATGCCCGCTGGAGACCCTCGACGGGCTGGAGGAGATCGACATCCGGCCCGGCACCGGGTCCGGCCAGGCGATCCCGCTGCACGGGCGCGGTGTCACCCACCTGCGCGGTGGCGGACGCGGCGACCTGATCGTCCACGTCGAGGTGACCACCCCGGGCAAGCTGGACGCCCAGCAGGAGGACCTGCTCCGCCAGCTGGCGAAGCTGCGCGGCGAGGAGCGGCCGATGGGCCAGTTCGCGCCGGGTCAGCAGGGCCTGTTCAGCCGGCTGAAGGACGCCTTCAACGGTCGCTGACCGACCTGGATCCACCGTCACGAGCCCGGCCAGGGAATTCCCGGGCCGGGCTCGTCGCATGGCCCCAGCGGGGCCCGGAACGCCGCCGGGAAGCGGACTATGCCAGGCGAATGCCATGATTCGGCCGCCCGCCCGGGACGTGGCACGATGCAGTCCATGTCCTCGGCACCGAACGGTCTCTCCCCGTACCCGATCGTGCAGGCTCCCATGGCGGGCGGCGCCTCCTGTCCCCCGCTCGCCGCGGCCGTGTGCGAGGCGGGCGGACTGGGGTTCCTGGCCGGCGGCTACAAGACCGCCGACGGGATGTACCAGGAGATCAAGCAGGTGCGGGCGCTCACCCGGCGCCGCTTCGGCGTCAACCTCTTCATGCCGCAGACCGGTTACGTCGACCCGGCCGCCGTGGAGGCGTACCGCGGGCAGCTGGCCGGCGAGGCGAGCTGGTACGAGATCTCGCTCGCCGAGGAGGACATCATCGGCACCAGCGACGACGGCTACGACGCCAAGCTGGCCATCCTCCTCGAAGACCCGGTCCCCGTGGTCTCGTTCACCTTCGGCTGCCCCTCCTCCGCGGCCCTCGCCGCCCTGCGCAAGGCCGGTACGTACACCGTGGTCACGGTGACCTCCGTCGAGGAGGCCCGCAGGGCCCAGCACGCGGGCGCCGACGCGGTCTGCGTCCAGGGCGCCGAGGCCGGCGGTCACCAGGGCACCCACCGGGACGATCCGCAGATCGACGGCACGGCGGCCGTGGGCCTCCTCGCACTGGTGGGCCAGGTACGGGAGGCCGTGGCCCTTCCGATCATCGCGGCGGGCGGCCTCATGCGGGGCTCGCAGATCGCGGCCCTGCTGGCGGCCGGCGCGGACGCGGCGCAGCTCGGGACGGCCTTCCTGGCCTGTCCCGAGTCGGGGGCCGACCCCGTGCACAAGAAGGCGCTGACGGACCCGCTGTTCGTCCGCACCGAACTGACCCGGGCCTTCTCCGGGCGGCCGGCACGGGGGCTGGTGAACCGCTTCATGCGCGAGCACGGCCCCTACGCCCCCGCCGCATACCCCCAGGTCCACCACCTGACCTCGGGGCTGCGCAAGGCGGCCGCCGCGGCCGGGGACCCGCAGGGCATGGCCCTGTGGGCGGGCCAGGGGCACCGGCTGGCGCGGCCGCTGCCGGCGGGGGAGCTGGTGGAGGTGCTGGCCGCCGAACTGGCGCAGGCACAGAGCACGTTGAAGGAAATGCAGATGAGGAGTGCGTCATGACCGCCCCGGTGTTCGTGGTGGAGGAGGTCCCCGCGGGACCGGAGTTCGTGCTGGACGGCCCGGAGGGCCGGCACGCCGTCTCCGTGAAGCGGCTCAACCCGGGCGAGGACGTCGTCCTCACGGACGGCCGCGGTCACTGGGCGGAGGGCGTGGTCAAGGCCGCCGAGGGCAAGGACCGGCTGGTCGTCATGGACCTGCACGCCATCGCGGAGGAGCCGGAGGCGGAGGTCCGGATCACGGTGGTCCAGGCCCTGCCCAAGGGGGACCGGGGCGAGCTGGCCGTCGAGACGATGACGGAGACCGGCGTGGACGCCATCGTGCCGTGGCAGGCCTCGCGCTGCATCACGCAGTGGCGCGGCGACCGCGGGGCCAAGTCCCTGGCCAAGTGGCGGGCCACGGCCCGGGAGGCGGGCAAGCAGTCCCGCCGGGTGCGCTTCCCGGAGGTGGCCGAGGCCATGTCCACCAAGCAGGTCGCGGCCCTCTTGGCCGACGCGGACCTGGCGATGGTGCTCCACGAGGACCGCGACACCCCCTCCGGGGCGCTGGCCACCGTCGAACTCCCGAAGACCGGCTCCGTCGTGCTGGTGGTCGGGCCGGAGGGCGGTGTCTCCCCGGAGGAACTCGCGGTCTTCGCCGGGGCCGGCGCCCACCCCTACCGCCTGGGCCGCTCCGTGCTGCGCACCTCCACGGCCGGTACGGCGGCGGTCGCCGTCCTGCTGGCCCGCACGGGCCGCTGGTCCTGAGGGCCCGCTCCGGATCCTGAGGGCCCGCTCCGATCCCCGGTCCTAGCGGCCCTCCGGCCCCGGACTTCGGCCCACCGGGCCGAAATGCCCGCCCGTGGCAGGTGTCGGGCTGGATACGATGCCCGGACCGATCACCGTCACGGGAGGCTCAGCAATGGCCGGGGAACCGCAGGCCGACTGCCTGTTCTGCAAGATCGTCGCGGGGCAGATCCCCGCGACCGTGGTACGGGAGAGCGAGACCACGGTCGCCTTCCGGGACATCAACCCGCAGGCGCCCACGCACGTGCTCGTGATCCCCAAGGTGCACTACGCCGACGCGGCCTCCCTCGCCGCGGCCGAGCCGGCCGTCGCCGCCGACATACTGCGTGAGGCCGCACAGGTCGCCGCCGACGAGAAGATCGTCGACCACGGCTACCGGGTCGTCTTCAACACCGGCTCCGGCGCCGGGCAGACCGTCTTCCACGCCCACGCGCACGTCCTCGGTGGCCGCGGCCTCCAGTGGCCCCCCGGATAGCACGTGTCCGTACGAGAGTTCGTGGTGCTGGGCACCGCCAGTCAGGTGCCCACCCGCCACCGCAACCACAACGGCTACCTGCTGCGCTGGGACGGGGAGGGCATCCTCTTCGATCCGGGCGAGGGGACCCAGCGCCAGATGCTGCGTGCCGGGGTGGCCGCGCACGACATCAACCGGATCTGCATCACCCACTTCCACGGTGACCACAGCCTCGGCCTCGCCGGAGTGATCCAGCGGATCAACCTCGACCAGGTCCCGCACCCCGTCACCGCGCACTACCCGGCCTCCGGGCAGAAGTTCTTCGACCGGCTGCGCTACGCCACGGCCTACCGCGAGACCGTCCCGCTCCGCGAGGAACCGGTCGCCGCGGACGGCACGCTGGCACAGGGGTCCTCGTACGTCCTGGAGGCCCGGCTGCTCTCGCACCCGGTGGAGTCCTTCGGCTACCGGATCACCGAGCCCGACGGGCGCCGCATGGTGCCCGGGCTGCTCGCGAGGCACGGGATCAAGGGGCCGGACGTCGGCCGGATCCAGCGCGAGGGGCAGCTCGACGGCGTCACCCTGGACGAGGTCAGCGAACCCCGGCCCGGGCAGCGGTTCGCGTTCGTCATGGACACCCGGCTCTGCCCCGGCGTGTACGCGCTCGCCGAGGGCTGCGACATGCTGGTGATCGAGTCGACCTTCCTCGACGAGGACGAACGGCTGGCCACCGATCACGGGCACCTCACCGCCGGCCAGGCGGCGCGGGTGGCGCGGGACGCGGGCGTGCGGCACCTGGTGCTGACGCACTTCTCGCAGCGCTACACCGACCCCGCCGAGTTCGAGCGCCAGGCGCGTGCGGCCGGCTTCGAGGGAGACCTCACGGTGGCCGCGGACCTGATGCGGGTCCCCCTGCCCAAGCGGGGCTGACGGCGGGCACGGACCCCGCCCGGGGCCGTGTTCGCCGAGTGGGCCGAGTGACGAAGGGCGATCCGAGGGTGATCTGCGCCACACTGGGTTTTGGTCCCGCCCGGTGGGGGCAGGGCTGGCAGCTTTCCACGGGAAAACGTCATGCAGAAACGGGCCTTCGAGAAACAACGGGGAGATCGCCGTGACCGGTCGGGACTTCGAAATCCGCGCAGCTGCAGTGGACCCGCTCGGTCCGCTGCGTGACCCCCAGGAACCGGGCTGCGACGTCTTCCTGACCGGAACGGTCTTCCTCGACATCATCTTCACGGGCCTCGACTCGGCCCCCGTGCGCGGTACGGAGTCCTGGGCGCGCGGCATGGGGTCCAGCCCCGGCGGCGTCGCCAACATGGCCACCGCCCTGGCCCGGCTCGGCCTGCGCACCTCGCTGGCCGCCGCCTTCGGGGACGACCACTACGGCGAGTACTGCTGGGACGCCCTGGAGCAGGGCGAGGGCATCGACCTGTCCATGTCGCACACCATTCCAGGCTGGCACAGTCCCGTCACCGTCTCGATGGCCTACGAGGGCGAGCGCACGATGGTCTCGCACGGACACGAGGCCCCTCCGCCCGCCGGCCCCGGGCCCTTCCCGCAGTGCCCGCCGCGGGCCCGTGCGGCCGTGGCCGCGCTCGGGCCCGGCCGCGGCGAGGAATGGATCGGCGAGGCCGCCCGGCGCGGCTCGCGGATCTTCGCGGACGTGGGCTGGGACGAGAGCGGCCGGTGGGACCTGGGTGCCCTGGCCGACCTGGAGCACTGCGAGGCCTTCCTGCCGAACGCGGGCGAGGCGATGCGGTACACCCGGACCGACTGCCCGAGAGCCGCGGCCCGGGCGCTGGCGGAGAAGGTGCCGATCGCGGTGGTGACGATGGGCGCGGAGGGCTCGTACGCGGTGGACGGGCGCACCGGGGAGACGGCGGACGTCCCCGGGATCACGGTGGACGAGCTGGACCCGACGGGCGCGGGCGACGTCTTCGTGGCGGGCTTCGTGACCGGCACCCTGGCGGGCTGGCCGCTCGCGGACCGGCTCGCCTTCGCCGGGCTGACCGCGGCCCTGTCGGTCCAGGAGTTCGGCGGCTCCCTGTCGGCCCCGGGCTGGCCCGAGGTGGCTCACTGGTGGCTGGGCGCCCCGCAGGAGCTGCGCGGCCGGTACGGCTTCCTGGACGACCTGATCCCGCCCGGCGGGGCCCCGGCGGCCCGGCGCAGGGCCGTCCCGACGATCGGCTTCCGGCACTCCGTGTAGCCGCGCGGGCCGCCGCTAAAACCCCTCGGGGAAGCCGAGGCGGAGACGTAGGCTTGGTTATCCGGAGGTCGTCGATCGGCGCGGCCCCTCAGCGGGAGGTATGTGCAGGCCACAGTGCCGGCCCATGACTCAGACACCCACAGCCCACATCCCGGCGCCGGGGCAGGCGCGAGCCCACTTCACCGTTCCGGCCACGCATCCGATGGTGACCGTGCTCGGTTCGGGCGACGTCCTCTTGCGCGTGATCGAGAAGGCCTTCCCGAAGGCCGACATCCATGTTCGGGGCAATCAGGTCAGCGCGATCGGTGAAGCGGCGGAAGTCGCCCTGATCCAGCGGCTTTTCGACGAGATGATGCTGGTGCTCCGCACCGGGCAGCCGATGACGGAGGACGCAGTGGAACGCTCGATCGCGATGCTCAAGGCGAGCGGCAACGGCAACGGCAAGAGCGACGGGCCCGCTGAGACGCCCGCCGAGGTGCTCACCCAGAACATCCTCTCCAGCCGCGGCCGCACCATCCGCCCCAAGACCCTCAACCAGAAGCGGTACGTCGACGCGATCGACAAGAACACCATCGTCTTCGGCATCGGCCCCGCCGGTACCGGCAAGACCTACCTCGCCATGGCCAAGGCCGTCCAGGCCCTCCAGTCCAAGCAGGTCAGCCGGATCATCCTGACCAGGCCCGCCGTCGAGGCGGGGGAGCGGCTCGGCTTCCTGCCGGGCACCCTCTTCGACAAGATCGACCCGTATCTGCGCCCGCTCTACGACGCGCTCCACGACATGATCGACCCCGACTCGATCCCGCGCCTGATGGCGGCGGGCACGATCGAGGTGGCCCCGCTGGCGTACATGAGGGGGCGTGCGATGCCCGTCTTCACGAACGTGCTGACGCCGGACGGCTGGCGCCCCATCGGTGATCTCCAGGTGGGCGACCTCGTCGTCGGGTCGAACGGTGAGCCGACCCCGGTCCTCGGCGTGTACCCGCAGGGCGAGAAGGACATCTACCGCCTTACGGCCCAGGACGGCTCCTGGACGCTGTGCTGCGGCGAGCACCTGTGGACCGTCAGGACGCGCGACGACAAGCGCCGCGACAAGCCGTGGCGGGTACTTGAAACCAAGGAGATGATCGGCAACCTCCGCGCGGCACACGCCCGCCGTTACGAGCTGCCGATGCTCACCGCTCCCGTTGCATTCCCCGAGCGCGAGGTCCCGATGGACCCGTACGCGCTGGGGCTGCTGCTCGGTGACGGCTGCCTCACCGGCTCCACCACGCCATCGTTCGCGACGGAGGACGAAGAGCTCGTCCGGGCCCTGGAGGCGGCTCTTCCCGGGGTCACCGCACGGCACAGGGGCGGCCCTGACTACGTCCTGAACAGGGTGAAGTCGCCCAGTGATGTGGTCACCCTGGAAAACCCCGTCACCCGGGTGATGCGTGAACTGGATCTGCTCGGCAGCCGTTCGCACTCGAAGTTCGTCCCGGACGACTACCTGTTCAACACGGCAGACGTCCGCCTCGCGGTACTCCAAGGCCTGCTCGACTCCGATGGCGGACCGGTCACTCAGCAGGGTCGCACCTGCCGGATCCAGTACTCAACGGCGTCGATCGTCCTGCGCGACGATGTGATCGCTCTGGTGCAGTCCCTCGGCGGAATTGCCTACACCCGACGCCGCATGGCAGACAGCCAGGTGCGAGGCACTGCCATCGCCGCACACCGTTATGACGCGCACGTCGTCGACATCCGGCTCCCCGAGGGCATCGAGCCCTTCCGCCTCGCCCGCAAGCGGGACGAGTACCACGCGGCCGGAGGCGGTGGGCGCCCGATGCGCTTCATCGACTCCATCGAGCCCGCGGGCCGCGAGGAGGCGGTGTGCATCCAGGTGGCAGCCGAGGACTCGCTGTACGTGACGCAGGACTACCTGCTGACGCACAACACCCTCAATGACGCGTTCGTCGTCCTCGACGAGGCGCAGAACACCACCGCCGAGCAGATGAAGATGTTCCTCACCCGGCTCGGCTTCGACTCGAAGATCGTCGTCACCGGTGACGTCACGCAGATCGACCTGCCGGGTGGCGCCAGGAGCGGTCTGCGGGAGGTCCAGAAGATCCTGGAAGGGGTCCCGGACATCCACTTCTCGCGGCTCACGTCCGAGGATGTCGTCCGCCACAAGCTGGTCGGCCGTATCGTCGATGCGTACGAGAAGTACGACGACGGCCAGCAGGCCGGATCCGGCCACCAGCGGAAGTAGAACCCAGCGCACCATGTCGATCGACGTCAACAACGAGTCCGGAACCGAGGTCGACGAGCAGGCGATCCTCGACATCGCCCGCTACGCGCTCACCCGGATGCGGATCCACCCGCTCTCCGAGCTCTCCGTCATCGTCATCGACGAGGACGCCATGGAGCAGCTCCACATCCAGTGGATGGATCTGCCCGGCCCGACCGACGTCATGTCCTTCCCGATGGACGAGCTCCGTCCGCCGGCGAAGGACGACGAGGAGCCCCCGCAGGGGCTCCTCGGGGACATCGTGCTCTGCCCCGAGGTCGCCAAGCGGCAGGGCGAGGAAGCCCCGACGCAGCACTCCATGGACGAGGAGCTCCAGCTCCTGACCGTCCACGGAGTGCTGCACCTGCTCGGCTACGACCACGAGGAGCCGGACGAGAAGGCCGAGATGTTCGGCCTCCAGGCGGCCATCGTCGACGGCTGGCGCGGTGACCGCGGCATGACCGGTCCGTCCCCGGCTCCGACCGTCTCGTGAACGCCCCGCAACTGATCACCGGGGCCGTCCTGCTGGTGGTGGTGGCCTGGTTCGCCGCGTGCGCCGAGTCCGGCATCGCCCGCATTTCGAGCTTCCGGGCCGAGCAGGCCGTACGGGAGGGCCGGCGCGGGAGCGAGAAGCTCGCCCAGGTCGCCGGCGACCCCACCCGCTACCTCAATGTGGCCCTGCTGGTCCGGGTCACCTGCGAGATGGCCGCCGGGGTGCTCGTCACCTACGTCTGCCTCGACGAGTTCGGCGAGAACTGGACCGCGCTGCTCGTGGCCATCGCCGTCATGGTGCTCGTCTCCTTCGTCGCCGTGGGCGTGTCCCCGCGTACGATCGGCCGCCAGCACCCGCTGAACACGGCGACGGCGGCCGCGTACGTCCTCGTACCGCTGGCCCGGATCATGGGGCCGATCCCGCAGCTGCTGATCCTCATCGGCAACGCGCTCACGCCCGGGAAGGGCTTCCGCAAGGGGCCGTTCGCCTCCGAGGCCGAGCTGCGCGCGATGGTGGACCTCGCCGAGCGGGAATCACTGATCGAGGACGACGAGCGCCGCATGGTGCACCAGGTCTTCGAACTCGGCGACACGCTGGTGCGCGAGGTGATGGTGCCGCGCACCGACCTGGTGTGCATCGAGCGGTACAAGACGGTCCGTCAGGCGACCACGCTCGCACTGCGGTCCGGCTTCTCGCGCATCCCGGTGACCGGGGAGAACGAGGACGACATAGTCGGGATCGTCTACCTGAAGGACCTCGTGCGCAAGACGCACATCAGCCGGGAGGCGGAGACCGACCTGGTTTCGACGGCGATGCGGCCGGCCGTCTTCGTACCGGACACCAAGAACGCGGGCGATCTGCTCCGCGAGATGCAGCAGGTGCGCAACCACGTGGCCGTCGTCATCGACGAGTACGGCGGCACGGCGGGCATCGTCACCATCGAGGACATCCTGGAAGAGATCGTCGGGGAGATCACCGACGAGTACGACCGCGAGCTCCCGCCGGTCGAGGACCTGGGCGAGGACCGCTACCGGGTCACCGCGCGGCTGGACATCACCGACCTCGGCGAGCTGTTCAAGGTCGAGGCCTTCGACGACGAGGACGTGGAGACGGTCGGCGGACTGCTGGCGAAGGCGCTGGGCCGGGTGCCGATCGCGGGCGCCTCGGCGGTGGTGGAGCTGCCGGACGGGCGTCCGCTGCGGCTGACGGCCGAGTCCCCGGCGGGCCGGCGCAACAAGATCGTGACGGTACTGGTGGAGCCGGTGGCCGCGGAGCAGGCCGCGGGGGAGGAGGGGGAATGACCCCGGAGCAGTTGCGCGCGTTCTGTCTGGACTTCAACGCGGCGGTGGAGGAGTTCCCCTTCACGCCGGAGACCTCGGTGTTCAAGGTGCTGGGCAAGGTCTTCGCGCTGTCGGCGCTGGACGCGCAGCCGCTCAAGGTCAATCTCAAGTGCGACCCGGAGCTGGCGGTGCGGCTGCGGGAGGAGCACGGGGCGATCGTGCCCGGCTACCACATGAACAAGCGGCACTGGAACACGGTGACCGTGGGCGGGCCGGACGGACTGCCGGACCGGCTCGTGCGGGAGCTGGTGGAGGACTCGTACGACCTGGTGGTGGCGGGCCTGCCGAAGGCGGAGCGGCTGCGGCTCGACCGGCCGTGACGGTCCCTCCGGGGCTTCGGCGGGGTGGTCGCACGGGGGCGCCCGGGCGCTCCCTATGCTTTCGACCATGACCGACAGCACCGGGATCGACCCCGAGGACAGCAAGATCATCACGCTGGCGCGCAGCGCCCGGGCGCGCAACGCGGTGCCGGAGGGGGCGGCGGTGCGGGACGAGACGGGCCGTACGTACGTCGCCGGGACGGTGGAGCTCGACTCCCTGAAGCTGAGCGCGCTGCAGACCGCGGTCGCGATGGCGGTGGCGAGCGGAGCGAGGTCGCTGGAGGCGGCCGCCGTGGTCAGCGCGGCCGACGCCCCGGCCGATGCCGACCGCGCGGCGGTCCGCGACCTCGGGGGCCCGGACACCCCGGTGCTCCTGGCGGCCCCGGACGGCACCCTGAAGTCCACCACCCTGGCGGGCCACTAGCCTCCCGGTCCCAGCCTCGCCGGCGTTTGAGGCGCGAGGTCCGGGGCGGAGCCCCGGGAAACCCGGCTCCGCCGGGCACCGGGCTCTGCCCGGACCCGCGCCTCAAACGCCGGCGGGGCTGGTTGGGTCCGGGCGGGGCTGGTTGGGCCCGGGCGGGGCTGAAGGCGGCGGCGGGGCCACGGGGTCGGAGGTGCGGGCCGCCGGAGGCTAGCGGCGGCGGCGGATCACCATCGCCATCAGCGCGGCCATCGCGCACAGTGCTCCCGAGGCGTACCAGACGGCGTCGTACGAGCCGGTGAGGTCGCGGACCAGGCCGCCCAGGAAGGCCACCACCGCCGCGCCGATCTGGTGCGAGGCCAGGACCCAGCCGAAGACGATCGCGCCGTCGTCCCCGTAGTGCTCGCGGCAGAGGGCGATCGTCGGCGGGACGGTCGCGACCCAGTCCAGGCCGTAGAAGACGATGAAGAAGACCAGCGGCGGCCGCACGGACGGCGCCAGCAGGATCGGCAGGAAGAGCAGCGAGATCCCGCGCAGGGCGTAGTAGACGGCCAGCAGCCGCCGGGAGTCGAAGCGGTCCGTGAACCAGCCCGAGGCCACCGTGCCGACGACGTCGAAGACGCCGATCACCGCCAGCAGCCCCGCGGCCGCCGTCACCGGCATGCCGTGGTCGTGCGCCGACGGCACGAAGTGGGTCCGCACCAGCCCGTTGGTGGAGGCCCCGCATATCGCGAAGGTGCCCGCCAGCAGCCAGAAGGGGCCGGTCCGGGCCGCGTCGAGGAGCACCTTCAGCGCCCGCCGCGCCGCGCCCGGTACGGGAGCGGGCTTGGGGGCGTACGTGCCGCCGTACGGCGCCAGCCCCACGTCCGACGGGTGGTCGCGCAGCAGCAGCCACACGAAGGGGACGACGGCCAGCGCCGCCAGTGCGACCGTCACCGTCGCCGGGCGCCAGCCGTGGTGGTCCACCAGCCAGGCCAGCAACGGCAGGAAGACCAGCTGGCCGGAGGCCCCGGCCGCGGTCAGGATGCCCGTGACGAGGCCGCGCCGGGCGGTGAACCAGCGGTTGGTCACCGTCGCCGCGAAGGCCAGGGCCATCGAGCCGCTGCCCAGGCCCACCAGTACGCCCCAGTACAGCACCAGCTGCCAGGGCGCGGTCATCCACACCGTGGCCAGCGCCCCGCCGGCGATGACGGTCAGGGCCAGCGCCACGACCCGGCGGATGCCGAAGCGGTCCATCAGCGCCGCGGCGAAGGGCGCGGTGAGCCCGTACAGCGCGAGGTTGACGGAGACGGCGAGGCCGATGGTGCCGCGCGACCAGTCGAATTCCGCGTGCAGCGGCTCGACGAGCAGTCCGGGCAGGGAGGCGAAGCCGGCCGCGCCGATGATCGTCACGAAGGCGACGGCGGCGACGAACCAGGCGCGGTGCACGCGCCCGGCCCGGCGGGGAGCGTGCGGGGTGGCCGTGGAGGCAGGGGCTGTCTGTGTCACGCGGCCAGCTTCCGGCCCGGGGCATCTCCTTCGAAAGTGGCCTGACTGTCATGCTTCGCTACGATCGGGCCATGGAGTCGAAACCGCAGATCCACCGCGTGGTCGTCCTCGCGCTCACCGGGCTGCTGCCCTTCGAGCTCGGCATCCCGCACCGGATCTTCGGGCGGGCCAAGGATCCGGCCGGGCGGCCGCTGTACGAGATCCTCACCTGCGGGCTCGCCCCCGGGCCCGTGCACACGGACGCCGACTTCGCGATCCAGGTCGAGCACGGCCCCGAACTGCTGGCCACCGCCGACACGGTGGTGGTGCCCGCCTCGTACGAGCTGGGCCCGGTGCACGAGGAGGGCAGGCTGAGCGACGAGCTGGCCGCCGCCCTCGCGCACATCCGGCCCGGCACCCGGCTCGTGTCCATCTGCACGGGCGGCTACGTGCTGGCCGCCGCGGGGTACCTGGACGGGCGCCCCGCCACCACCCACTGGGCCTCCGCCGAGCACTTCCAGCAGCTCTTCCCGGCCGTGCTCGTCGACCCGGACGTGCTCTACACCGACGACGGGGACGTGCTGACCTCGGCCGGGGTCGCGGCCGGCATCGACCTGTGCCTGCACATCGTGCGCCGCGACCACGGCGCGGCCGTCGCGAACGAGACCGCCCGGCGGACCGTCGTGCCGCCCCACCGGGAGGGCGGACAGGCGCAGTTCGTCGCGCGCCCGATGCCGGAGCCGCAGCTCGCCAGCACGACGGCGGCCCGCGCCTGGCTCATGGAACGGCTGCACGAGCCGATCCGGCTGTCCGATCTGGCCCGGCAGGAGGCCATGTCGGTACGGACCTTCACGCGCCGCTTCCGGGAGGAGTCGGGCGTCAGTCCGGGCCGGTGGATCGCCGGCCGGCGGGTGGAGCGGGCCCGGCAGCTGCTGGAGCAGACGGAGCTGCCGATGGAGCAGGTCGCGCGGGACAGCGGCTTCGGTACGGCCCAGTCGCTGCGCAAGCACGTGCAGGCGGCGCTGGGGGTGAGCCCGACGGCCTACCGCCGCACCTTCCGGGCGGCCGCCGCGACGGGACCGACGGGCACCCTGCCATCTCCTGATGGGTCATCAGTTGATGCCGGACCCGTGCATTGACTTCTCCCTCCCCCCGCTCGTGAATGGCCCCCTGCGCGGGGCTCGGGCGCGAGGGAATCCAGGGGGCGGGCAGTGCGAACAGGGGCGCGGAAGCGGAGATGGTCGGCAGCCGTCGGCATGGCCGTGCTGGCCGCCACGACCGGAGGAGCCCTCGGCGCGCCCGCCGCGGCCGAGGGCGAGACGCCCCCGGGCCAGGTGGAGTTCCCGACGCACTGCCTGCCGCCCCAGGAGGCCGGGCTCCCGCCCGCGGACGGACCGACCACCGCCCGGATCACCGTCGACAATCCGGCCCCGCAGGCCGGCGACACCGTCACCGTCACCTACCAGGTGCTCCGGACCCCCGCCGTGGCGCCCCTGGGTCCGGGCGGGGGCGACGGCGAACTCCCCGCCGACGTACTGACCCCGACCGGCCGGATCGTGCTGGCGGGCGCCCAGAGCGGTGAGGTCACCGTGGTCGGGGCCAAGCGCAACGATCCCGTTCCGGCCGGCGCGGCCCTCCCCGCCGTCACCATGACCGGCACCTTCACCGTCACCGCGCCCGGCGAGACCACCCTGGCCCCGGGCGGCTACACCCTGCACAGCAGTCACCCGATGGACCTCACCACCACCTGTACCGCGGACCCGGTGTCCCCCACGCCCGTCTCCGCCCGCCTGACCGCGACCGCGCTGCCCACGGCCAACCTGCGCAGCGTCTTCCTCGGCGCCGCCCAGGGCAGACCGGGCGGCAGGGTCAAGGTCACCGCCGCCGGCTTCCCGCCGGGCGCGGCCGTGACGGTGGCCGGGCGGGCGGGCGCCGCCGAGACCGCCGACCGGGTGCGGGCCACCGCCGACGAGCTGGGCACGGCCCTGGTGGAGCTGCCGGTCACGGACAGGGCCACCACCGCGGTGATCGCCTACGAGGGCGCCGCCTGGTCGGCGGGCCGGGGCTCGGGCCCGGCCGCGTACACCGTCATCGACGTCACCCCGCCGCCCTCCTCCGGCACCCAGAAGGTCACGGCGACGGTCGAGCCGGGCGCCCTCGGCATGACCCAGACCGGGGAGGCCATCACCCTGGGGGCCGTCCCCTACGGCGACGGCGGCGCGGCCCCCGGCCGGATCGGGACGGTGACCGTCACCGACGCCCGTGGCGGCCCGGCCGGCTGGTCCCTGACCGGCAAGGTCACCGACTTCACCGGACCCGGCGGGATCCGCATCCCCGGCGCCTCCCTGTCCTGGACCCCGAGGTGCGTGGCGGCCGCGGGCAGCCGGAGCACCTGTACGCCGGGCAGCGCGGGCGTGGTCGGCCCCGACGGTGCGCTCCTCGCCTCCGCCCCCGACGGCCCGCTGGTCGGCGGCACCTTCACCGTCGACGCCACGGTCACCCTCCAGGTGCCGCCGTACACCCCGCCGGGCGCGTACACGGCGACCCTGACCCTGACCCTGTCGTGACGAGCCGCCCGGCCCGGCCGCCGCGCCGCCTCCCGGGGAACGGCAGAAGGGCGGGGCGGGGACTGCTCCGTGCAGCGGCGGTCCTGTTGCTCGGCGGGATCGTTCTCGGCGGGCCCGCCGGGACGGCAACGGCAGCGGCCGCGGACGACGGCCGGTGGTCGGTGCTGCCCGTCGCGAACGGCGTCGGGCAGCGGCCCTGCTTCTACCTCGCCGCCGCACCCGGCCAGAGCGTCTTCGACGCAGTCACCCTGACCAACCCCAGCGACCGGCCCCGCACCTTCCGGCTCTACGCCGCCGACGCCTACAACACCGCCCGCGACGGCGGCTTCGCCGTGCGCGGACCCGACGGGCCGAGGCTGGCCACCGCCGCGTGGGCGAAGCTCGACCGGGAGCGGGTCACCGTACCGGCCCGGGGGTCGGCCGCCGTCGGCTTCACCCTCACCGTCCCCGACCGGGCGGAGCCCGGGGACCACCCCGGCGCCGTGGTGGCCCTGGAGGAGCGGCCCGCCGCGGCCACCGCCGGGGGCGGGATCGGCGTGCAGCAGGCCGTCGCCGCCCGGGTGTACCTGCGGGTGACCGGCCCCACCGCCCCGGCCCTCGCCGTCCGGGGAGTCACCGTGAGCCGTCGCGGCCCGGACGCGGAGATCTCGTACATGCTCCACAACACCGGCAATGTCACCCTCCGCCCCCGCGCCACCCTCACCGCGACCGGCGCCCTCGGCCGCACGCTCCTCGGCCGCCCGCTCGGCGGGCTGCCCGCAGAACTGCTGCCGGGTCAGGAAGTACGGCTCGGCGCCCGTTGGGAGGGCGCGCCCAGAGCGGAATGGGCCGAGGTCGCGGTGCATGCCCGGGCGGACGGAACCACAGCTCAGGGCCGTGCGGACCTCGCCGAGTACCCCTCGCTCACGGCCGTGCCGGCCCTCGCCGTGGTGATCTGGTCGGCGCTGGGAGCCGCATCGGGGAGAATGGCCCGTATGAGCGATCGTTCCCCCGAGTCCACCGCCCCGCACCGTGCGGGGTTCGCCTGCTTCGTCGGCCGCCCCAACGCGGGGAAGTCGACCCTCACCAACGCACTCGTGGGCACCAAGGTCGCGATCACCTCCAACCGGCCGCAGACCACCCGCCACACCGTCCGCGGCATCGTGCACCGCCCCGACGCCCAGCTCGTCCTCGTCGACACGCCCGGCCTGCACAAGCCGCGCACCCTGCTCGGCGAGCGCCTCAACGACGTCGTACGGACCACCTGGGCCGAGGTCGACGTCATCGGCTTCTGCCTGCCGGCCGACCAGAAGCTCGGCCCCGGCGACAAGTTCATCGCCAAGGAGCTGGCGGGGATCAAGAAGACCCCCAAGATCGCCATCATCACCAAGACCGACCTGGTCGAGTCCAAGGTGGTGGGCGAGCAGCTCATCGCCGTGCACCGGCTCGCCGAGGAGCTCGGTTTCGAGTGGGCCGAGATCGTCCCCGTCTCGGCGGTCGGCGACACCCAGGTCCAGCTGCTGGCGGACCTGATCGCGCCGCTGCTGCCGGAGAGCCCGCCGCTCTACCCGGAGGGCGACCTCACCGACGAGCCCGAGATGGTCATGGTCGCGGAGCTGATCCGCGAGGCCGCGCTGGAGGGCGTACGGGACGAGCTCCCGCACTCCATCGCCGTGGTCGTCGAGGAGATGATCCCGCGCGAGAACCGGCCGGCGGACCGCCCGCTGCTCGACATTCACGCGAACGTCTACATCGAGCGGCCGAGCCAGAAGGGCATCATCATCGGCCCGAAGGGCTCCCGCCTGAAGGAGGTCGGGATGAAGTCGCGCAAGCACATCGAGGCGCTGCTCGGCACCCCGGTCTTCCTCGACCTCCACGTGAAGGTCGCCAAGGACTGGCAGCGGGACCCCAAGCAGCTGCGCAAGCTCGGCTTCTGAGGCACCCGGCGACACCACGACGGACGGACGCGGCCCCGCACGGGGCCGCGTCCGTCCGTCGTTCCGTTCGCCGGTCCTTCGCCGAGCCGTCCGTCAGCCGGCTACGCGGGCCGGCGCACCCGCACCACGTTGTCCGTACGGGTCCCCGGCGTACCGTCGGGCTGCTGCTGGACCCGCTCGGTCTCCTCGGCCCGCAGCACCTCCCAGCCCGCCGTGACCGGCTTCAGCTGCGCGAGCACCTCGTCGGGCGTGGGGAAGTGCGCCTCCTCGCGTTCGTCCTGCCACGGCGCCCAGCCCGCGTGGCCGACCACCAGCAGGGTGCCGCCGGGGGCGACGGCCGAGGCGGCCCTGCGCAGGACGGCGTCCCGGGGGAAGTCCCCGTAGTTGTGCAGGAAGCAGGCCGAGACGAGGTCGAACTCCCCCTCCGGGAAGGACTCCGTCAGGTCGTGCTGCGCGAAGGAGACGCGCTCCGCGACCCCGGCGTCCGCGGTGTGCTCGGCGGCCCGGCCGAGGGCGACCCCGGAGATGTCCGTCCCGGTGACGGTCCACCCGCGGCGGGCCAGCCAGACGGCGTCGCCGCCCTCCCCGCAGCCCAGATCCAGGGCCCGGCCCGGGGCGAGGCCGGACACCTCGTGCACCAGCATGGCGTTGGCCTCGCCGCTCCAGATCCGGTCGCTCTCGCCGTAGCGGCCGTCCCAGAACTCCTCGCCCGCCAGCGCCCCGGGCTCGGGGTGGTGGTGGGTGTGCGCGTGCGCGTGCTCGGTCATGGATTCCTCTTCCAGTCGGGTGCCGGTACGGCCGATGCTCCGCCCGCCCGACGAGGTACGGCAAACTTTGTTGCCGACCCGGCAAAAGAGGAGTCTGGCGGGGTCAGAAATCCGCGGGCCCGCCCCAGTCCGGCCCCAGCAGGTGCGAGAGGTCGGTCAGGCCCAGGTCCCGCCATTCCTGGAAGGTCAGCGGGGGCGCGCCGCCGGGGTGGTCGAAGGACAGCGGCACGATCAGCTCGCACGTGGCGCGGCCGTCCCACCACACCGTGCCGGCCAGCGGTCCCGTGAGCGCGAGCAGCGTGGCGAAACCGCAGCCGTTGTCCTGGAGGACGACGGCGCCGGCCGTCTCACGGTCCTCGTACTCGTCGGCCCCGCCCCACGGGCCGCCGTCCGCGGCGTACGAGTCCGGGTGCGGGAAGGGGAGGCGCAGCAGGTCGCGCTGCACGGTGTCGTTCTCGTCCCACCACCAGCCGGCCGGACCCTTCGCCAGCCGGTGCAGCCTGCCGCCCGAGCTGACCTCGGTCAGGTACGAGCGGTACGCGGGCGGGAAGCGGATACCCAGCTCCTCCTCGGCCTCGGTCACCTCGGCCGCGGTCAGCGGGGGGTGGTTCGGCGGAGGCGGCGGCGCGGGCCACCCCCGGGCCTGCGCCCGGACCGGGATCGGAGGCGGGTCCGGCGTCGGGGCCGGCGCTCTGCGGGCTGCCCGCAGCCGTCGGAGCAGGCGCATCACACCCCCGGCTCGGCGATCAGGGCCGTGGCCACCCGGCGGAAGCCGATGCGGGAGTAGACGCGGGCGACGGCCTCGTCGCCGGCCGAGAGGAAGACCGTACGGGCCCCGCGCTCGCGGGCCCGGGCGACCAGGGCGGCGGTGACCCCGAGGGCCAGTCCCTGGCGGCGGGCCGAGGGGAGGGTGCCGACGCCCACGACCTCCACGACGTCCCCGACCGGGTTGTACTGGCCCGCGCAGAGCACCACGCCGTCCCGTACGGCCGCAGCCAGGGCCGTGGTGCCCGCCGTCAGCTTGCCGGACACCCGCGCCCGGCCCTCCTCCGCCGCCGGGTCCGTGATCGCGGCCGCCAGTTCCGCGGGCCCGGCCTCGCCCACGGCCGTTCCCGGGGCGGCGAAGGCCAGGGCCGGGACCGTCACCGCGGCCGTCAGCAGCGGGTCGTCCGCGTCGAGCAGGCGGACCTCCGGGTGCGGCGGCAGGACCTCGGCCGAGGGGTCCAGCACCATCAGCGGGTGCTCGTGGACCTGGAGACCGGCCGCCTCCACCGCAGCCCGGAGCGAGGGGCTGGTTTCGGCCACCCACTCGAAGGCCTCGGGCACCTTCAGTTCCCGCTGGCGCTGCCAGACCCGTTCCACGTCGGCCCGGGTGGCCTCGGGGCCGCCGAGCGCGGGCCGCGCGTAGTACTGCCAGCCCGTGCCCTCCTGGACGAACAGGGTCAGCGCCCCGAAGTCCTCGGCGCGGGCCCCGCCCACCCGCGGCACCGTGTCGAAGTAGCGCTCCAGCTCGGACAGCGTCGAATCGATCATGTGATTGGTCATCCGGCCATCCAAACAAAGTGGTGCCCCGGGGGCACCTGCTTTCAGGCGCCCTCCTTCAGCACGCGCGAGATGAGTGCCCGCTGGGCCTCCGACAGGTTCGGCTCCGCGCAGGTCACCGTCCGCCCGTCCACCGTGATCCGGTACGAGAAGCCGTCCCGTACCCGGTCCGTCGGGTCTCCCGGCGGACCGGGCCGCAGCGCGAGCTGGGCCAGGGCCTGCCACTCCTTCGCGTCCGGCCGGCCCGTGGTGTCCACCTCGGCCCGGCGCTCGATGCCCGCGAAGCCGCCCGTCCTTACCACCTGAATGCGCATGGGAGCCCTCTACCCCGCGAGCGGGACACCCACCGCGGACCACGCCTTCTGGAGCGCCTGGTGCTCAGTGCCGCCGTCCCCGTACCGGGTCACGGCCGCAGCCGTCGAGAGCCGGGCGAAGTCGGCGAAGTCGGCCCTCGGGGTGAGCTCACCGCCGGTCAGGGTGTCGTACCAGATCTGCCCGGCCCGCTCCCAGGCCTTGCCGCCCAGCTCGGTCGCCACGATGTAGAAGGCGTGGTTGGGGATGCCGGAGTTGATGTGGACCCCGCCGTTGTCGCTGTGGGTGTTGACGTAGTCGTCCATGGTGGCCGGCTGCGGGTCCTTGCCGAGCTCGTCGTCGTCGTAGGCGGTGCCGGGTGCCTTCATCGACCGCAGCGCGACCCCGGTGACGTTGGGGCCGAGGAGTCCGGCCCCGATCAGCCAGTCGGCCTGCTCCGCCGTCTGCTCCAGCGAGTACTGCTTGATCAGCGAGCCGAAGACGTCCGACATCGACTCGTTCAGGGCGCCCGACTGGCCGCGGTAGACCAGGTTCGCCGTGTACTGGGTGACGCCGTGGGTCAGCTCGTGCCCGATGACGTCCACCGACACGGTGAAGTCGAGGAAGAGGTCCCCGTCCCCGTCGCCGAAGACCATCTGGCGGCCGTCCCAGAAGGCGTTGTTGTACTCCTCGCCGTAATGGACGGTCGCGTCCAGCGGGAGCCCGGAGTCGTCGATCGAGCGCCGGCCGAAGCCCTTCAGGAACAGTTCGTACGTGGCCCCGAGGCCCGCGTAGGCGCGGTTGACGGTGGCGTCCTGGCTCAGCGGGTCGCCCTCCCCGCGGACCTTCTTCCCGGGCAGCCGGGTGCGGTGCTCGGCGTCGTGGACGGTCCGGTCCGGTGTGTCGGAGGCCGGTGCGGCGAGGGTGGGGACGATCCCTCGGACGGCGGTGACCCGGCGCCGGGTGCGCAGCAGGGAGTCGCGTTCGAGGGTGCGCTGGGCGAGGTCGGCGCGGCGGGAGTCCTCGGAGCGGGCGGCCCTGTCGAGGAGGTGCGGCGGTACGACCGTGCAGAAGACGGGGTGACGGCGGTGGGTGTGGGAGGCATCCATGCCCGGCAATGTGGCAGTGAGTCATGACTGTGTCACTACCTGCGACCATGATTCATTCACTTGTCTGAAAGCGGTGACGCCGGATTGACGGAACAACCACACCCGGTGCGAAGGAAAGAGGCTTGGCTCACATTTGGGGCAAATCGGACCCTCGGGTCTTGCATACTGAAACAGGTCCTCGCGTTACCGCGCGGCTCGGCTAGGCTCGGCCCATCATGCGTTTCGGGCTGCTTCTCCTTAGCTGCCGCGGCGAGGGTCTGTAGTCGTAGGCCGACCCCCTCCCCGCGGAGTTTGGTGTCGCGGTTTTTACGACCGCCGTCGGCCGTCCCAGCGAACTACACGCGGACACGCGAGGAGCCCAACGCCATGAGCCAGCAGCCTTTTGTCGGTCGCCCCACGCCCATCACGAACGCGACCCACACCCAGCAGCCCTCCGGGATGCCGGTCCACAAGTACGGACAGTACGAACAGGTGGACATCCCGGACCGCACCTGGCCGGACGCCCGCGTCACCAAGGCCCCCCGCTGGCTCTCCACGGACCTGCGTGACGGCAACCAGTCGCTGATCGACCCGATGACCCCCGCCCGCAAGCGCGAGATGTTCGACCTGCTGGTGCGCATGGGCTACAAGGAGATCGAGGTCGGCTTCCCCTCCTCCGGCGAGACCGACTTCGCCTTCGTGCGCTCCATCATCGAAGAGGGCGCGATCCCCGACGACGTCACCATCTCCGTACTGACCCAGGCCCGCGAGGACCTGATCGAGCGGACCGTGGAGTCCCTGGTCGGCGCCAGGCGCGCCACCGTCCACCTGTACAACGCGACCGCCCCGACCTTCCGCCGGGTCGTCTTCCGCGGCTCCAAGGAGCAGATCAAGCAGATCGCCGTCGACGGCACCCGCCTGGTCATGGAGTACGCCGACAAGCTGCTGGGCCCGGAGACCACCTTCGGCTACCAGTACAGCCCGGAGATCTTCACCGACACCGAGCTGGACTTCGCCCTGGAGGTCTGCGAGGCCGTCTGTGACGTCTGGCAGCCGGCCGCAGGCCGCGAGATCATCCTGAACCTGCCCGCCACCGTGGAGCGCTCGACGCCGTCCACGCACGCGGACCGCTTCGAGTGGATGGCCCGCAACCTGACCCGCCGCGAGCACGTCTGCATCTCCGTCCACCCGCACAACGACCGCGGCACCGCCGTCGCCGCCGCCGAGCTGGCCCTGATGGCCGGCGCCGACCGCATCGAGGGCTGCCTGTTCGGCCAGGGCGAGCGCACCGGCAACGTCGACCTGATCACCCTGGGCATGAACCTGTTCTCCCAGGGCATCGACCCGCAGATCGACTTCTCGCAGATCGACGAGATCCGTCGCACCAGCGAGTACTGCAACCAGATGGAAGTCCACCCGCGCCACCCCTACGCGGGCGACCTCGTCTACACCGCCTTCTCCGGCTCCCACCAGGACGCCATCAAGAAGGGCTTCGACGCCATGGAGGCCGACGCCGCGGCCGCCGGGAAGACCGTCGACGACATCGAGTGGGCCGTCCCGTACCTGCCGATCGACCCGAAGGACGTCGGCCGTTCCTACGAGGCCGTGATCCGCGTCAACTCGCAGTCCGGCAAGGGCGGCATCGCGTACGTCCTGAAGAACGACCACAAGCTGGACCTGCCGCGCCGCATGCAGATCGAGTTCTCCCGGATCATCCAGGCCAAGACCGACTCCGAGGGCGGAGAGGTCACGCCGAAGGCGATCTGGTCGGTCTTCGAGGACGAGTACCTGCCCAACCCCGAGAACCCGTGGGGGCGCATCCAGCTGCGTTCCGGTTCCACCGCCACCGACAAGGACGGCACGGACACGCTGACCGTCGAGGCGGTCGTGGACGGTGCGGACACGGTCCTGAACGGCACCGGCAACGGTCCCATCTCGGCCTTCTTCGACGCGCTGGCCGGCATCGGCATCGACGCCCGCCTGCTGGACTACACCGAGCACACCATGAGCGAGGGCGCCTCCGCCGTGGCCGCCTCGTACATCGAGTGCGCGATCGACGGCCGTGTCCTGTGGGGCATCGGCATCGACGCCAACACCACCCGCGCCTCCCTGAAGGCGGTCATCTCCGCCGTCAACCGCGCGGGCCGCTGATCCTCCGTACGTGAGCCCCGCCCCCTTCCTTTCCGAAGGGGGCGGGGCTCCGTCGTTCCCGCGCCCGCCCGGCGGGCTCAGCGGGCCAGGTAGCCGCCGTCCACCGGCACGATCGCGCCCGTCACGAACGAGGCCGCGTCCGAGGCCAGGAAGGCGATGACCCGGGCCACCTCCTCCGGCTCGCCGAGGCGGCCCATCGGGTGCGCCCCCGTGATCTGCGACAGGTACTCCGGCCCGCCGGGCTCGTCCTCCAGCGCGATGACCCGCTCCGTACGGATGGTTCCCGGAGCCACCGCGTTGACCCGGATCCCGTGCGCGGCCCACTCCACCGCGAGGTGCTTGGTCAGCCCCGACGCCACGAACTTCGCGGGTCCGTAGGCGGCCTGGCGCGCCTGCCCGGCCACTCCGGAGATCGAGGACACGCAGACCAGTGCACCGCCGGGGCGCGGCTGCGCGGTCATCGCCTCGATGGCGTACTTGCAGGTCAGGAACATGCCGCGGCCGTCGATCGCCATGACGTGGTCCCAGTCCTCGGGACTGGTCTCCCGTACGTCGGAGAGCGGGAGGACCCCGGCGTTCGCCACGGCGACGTCCAGGCGTCCGTACGCCCCGACCGCGGCGGCCACCATCGCGTGATTGGCCTCCGGATCGGCGACGTCACCGGCGACCGCCGTGATCGCGTACCCCTCGGCGGCCAGTTCCGTACGCAGGTCCTCGACCCCGGGGCCGTTGATGTCGGCCGCGGTCACCAGGGCCCCCGAACGGGCCAGCAGCAGGGCGGTGGCCCGGCCGATCCCGCTCGCGGCGCCGGTGACCAGACAGGACTTCTCGTTCATGCGGCGAACCCTAGAGGGAGCGGCGCCGGGTCCGGGGGATGCCGGGGGGCGCAGACCGGCCAAGTCCGCGGCCCGGCACATGTTGTCTTGTCACACGACTGACGCATCCTCACCGATGTGGCTAACATCACGCCCACCCGGCGATGTTGCCGGAGGGTTACGGAGGTGCGACGTGCTGCCAGTTCGGGGTGGGGACGGCCGGAAGCTGACGGTCTGGGGCACCCGTACCACCTGGAGCACCGTGGGTGACGGGGAGTTCTTCTGCCCGGCCTGCGGTGGCGACCGGAACTACCGCCGGCGCACCGGACGACGCCGGTTCACCGTCCTCGGTGTGCCGCTGCTGCCCCGCGGGCAGGACGGGCCCGTCATCGAGTGCCAGGGCTGCCGCGCCCGCTTCGACACGGACGTCCTGGACCACCTCACCACCACGCGCTTCACGGCCCTCCTGCGCGACGCCGTGCACACCGTGGCGCTCGCCGTGCTCACCGCGGGCGGGACGGCCTCGCGCAGCGCACTGGAGGCCGCCGTGGGCGCCGTACGGGCCGCGGGCTTCCAGGACTGCACCGAGGAGCAGCTGGAGTCCCTCGTGGAGGCGCTGTCCACCGACGAGGGCCGGCTCGGGCTGTACGACGTCCCCGAGTGCTGCGGGGCCGCGCTGTCGATAGAGCTCCACGAGGCCCTGGAGCCGCTGGCTCCGCACCTGGCCGGCCCGGGCCGCGAATCGATCCTGCTCCAGGGGGCCCGTATCGCGCTCGCGGACGGCCCGTACACCCCGGCCGAGCGCGAGGTGCTCGCGACGGTCGGCTCGGCGCTGCGGATCGACACGGACGAGGTGGCCCGGCTGCTGTCGGCGGTACGCGCGCCGTAGCGCGCAGCTGCGCGGCCCGGTGGTTCCGTGGTCCGCGCGGCCTGTGACCCGCGGCCCGGATCCCCGCTCCCGCGGACCGGATACGAGGCGGCCCCGCGCGGATCCACGGGTGGGGCCGCTGCGTGTCCGGTCCGCGGACTCCGATCCGTCCGAAACGGCCTTCCGTGACGTAACGATCCGGCCTCACAGGGACGATTTCGGGACGCGTGAACGCCGCGTGAAGGCCGGACGCGTCTCCTCCACGCTCGACGTGTCCACCAGTCGGACGGCCGGAACGGCGCATTCGGATGCGCCTGCCCGGAGGATCGTAGAGCCCATACGCGCACGTCACGGTGGGTGCGCTCGGCGAACGCGCGGCAGGAACGGCCGGCCCTGGAGGGCTGTGCACATACCCCTGTCGACGAGCCCGCACCACTGGAGAAACCTACAGATCGGGCCTGCCTCAAGGTCAACAGTTTGTAGAAGTCGACGATATCTGTGAGGCCCCCCACAGGCGTTCAATTCCGGTCACACGACAAGACGGCGCCGTTAACACAGCGCGGCTTCGATTCACCTCACCGTGAACGCACTGACAACCCTGGCGTACCAACGGGTTAGCGACCCACTGCGCCCAGGGACAACCAGATCTCCTCTCACTTACCTACCTTGAAGGGCAAGGCTGAGATGGCACGTGTCGCCGCCCGGCTTTCCACCGACGGAGAGCAGAGCACGCACCCGGTCGACGAGGTGCTCCCCGTCCCCAAGCTCGCGCTGTACGGCTTCCAGCACGTACTCGCCTTCTACGCCGGCGCGGTGATCGTTCCGATCATCGTCGGCAATGCGCTGAAGCTGAGCCCTGAACAGCTGGTCTACCTGATCAACGCGGACCTCTTCACCTGCGGTATCGCCTCGATCATCCAGGCCTGGGGCATAGGCCGGATCGGTGCGCGACTGCCACTGATCCAGGGCGTGACCTTCACCGCGGTCTCCCCGATGATCGCCATCGGTCTCGGCGCCGGGGGCGGTACCGCCGCCCTCCTGGTCATCTACGGCGCGGTGATCACCGCCGGTATCGCCACCTTCGCCTTCGCCTGGCTGCCGGCCAAGGCCTTCCGGACCGTCATGCGGCTGTTCCCGCCGGTCGTCACCGGCACGGTGATCACCGTTCTGGGCATCGTCCTGATCCCGGTCGGCCTCAACGACGCGGCCGGCGGCCTCGGCAGCCCCGACTTCGGAGAGCCGAAGAACTTCGCCTACGCCGGCGGCACGATGCTCTTCATCCTGATCCTGATGAAGATCGGCAAGCCGTTCCTCTCCAGCATCTCGATCCTCCTCGGCCTGGTCGTCGGCACCACCGTCGCCTTCCTCCTCGGAGACGCGAAGTTCGGCGACGTGAGCAACTCCGACTGGGTCGGCGTCACCACCCCCTTCCACTTCGGTGTCCCGAAGTTCGAATGGTTCCCGATCGTCCTGATGCTCATCGTCATGCTGATCACCATGGTCGAGACGACCGGTGACACGTACGCCGTCGGCGACATCGTCGGCAAGGAGGTCGACAGCGAGACCGTGGCGCGCGCCCTGCGTGCCGACGGCGCCGCGACCGCCCTCGGCGGTGTCCTCAACTCCTTCCCGTACGTGGCCTTCGCCGAGAACGTCGGCCTGGTGCGGATGACGAAGGTGAAGAGCCGGTTCGTGGTCGTCGCCGCGGGTGTGTTCATGATCATCCTGGGGATGCTGCCCAAGGCCGCCGCGATCGTCGCCGCCGTCCCGCACGGGGTCCTCGGCGGCGCCGCGACCGTCATGTTCGCCATGGTCGCCCTGGCCGGTATCCAGACCCTGGGCAAGGTGGACCTGAAGGAGGAGAAGAACGCGCTGATCGTCGGCGTCTCCCTCGCCTTCGCCCTGCTTCCGGCGACCGTCCCGGTCTTCTTCGCCAAGCACATGGACCCGGACCTGTCCTCGCTGCTCAACAGCGGTGTGACGCTCGGCGCCACGGCGGCCATCGTCCTCAACCTGATCTTCAACGGTCTGGGCAAGGACGACGCGCACGGACGCGGCATCGAAGTGGCCGAGGCGGTCTCCGCGGCGGTGCCCGGACAGGCGGCGGCCCCGGCGGCCGGCGCGGAGAAGGGCAGCGCGGAGAAGGCCGGTGCCGAGAAGGCCGATGCGCAGAATGCCGGCGCGGAGAAGGCCGGTGCGGAGACGTCCGGCGGCTCCGGGCCGGCGAACGGCGCGGACACCTCCGCTCCCTGATCCTCCCAAGGGGTGCCCGCCCCCCGTCCGGACCCCCGCGGTCCGGGCGGGGGGCCGGTGCTGTCCCCGGAACCACCGCCGGGCGGGTGACAATGGGCGCATGAGTCTGTTCCGCGACGACGGCATCGTGCTGCGCACCCAGAAGCTGGGTGAGGCGGACCGCATCATCACGCTGCTGACCCGCGGTCACGGCCGGGTGCGGGCCGTCGCCCGCGGGGTCCGGCGTACGAAATCCAAATTCGGCGCCCGGCTGGAACCTTTCTCCCACGCCGACGTGCAGTTCTTCGCCCGGGGCAGCGAGCTGATCGGCCGCAGCCTCCCGCTCTGCACCCAGACCGAGATCATCGCCCCGTACGGCAACGGCATCGTCACCGACTACGCCCGCTACACCGCCGGCACCGCCATGCTGGAGACCGCCGAGCGGTTCACCGAGAACGAGGGCGAGCCCGCCGTGCAGCAGTACCTGCTGCTCGTCGGAGCCCTGCGCACCCTCTCGCGCGGCGAGCACGAGCCCCACCTCATCCTCGACGCCTTCCTGCTGCGCTCCCTCGCCGTCAACGGCTACGCGCCCAGCTTCGAGGACTGCGCGAAGTGCGGCATCCACGGACCCAACCGGCACTTCTCCGTCGCCGCGGGCGGAGTGATATGCGGGGACTGCCGGGTGCCCGGCAGCGTCGTACCCTCGTCTGAGGCCATCGCCCTGCTCAGCGCCCTGCTGACGGGCGACTGGGGGCATGCCGACGCGTGCGAGGCGCGTCACGTGCGGGAGGGCAGCGGGCTGGTCTCCGCCTATTTGCACTGGCATCTGGAGCGCGGGCTACGCTCCCTGCGATACGTCGAGAAATAGGAGCTGGGCACATGGCACGACGCGGGATTCTGGGGCGCTCTCGCCGCGAGTACAAGGTTCCCGAGCCGCACCCGTCCGGCGCGGTTCCGCCGAAGATCCCCGGCGAGCTGGTCCCGAACCACGTGGCCATCGTCATGGACGGCAACGGCCGCTGGGCCAAGGAGCGCGGGCTGCCGCGCACCGAGGGCCACAAGGTCGGCGAGGGCGTCGTGCTCGACGTGCTCAAGGGCTGCCTGGAGATGGGCGTCAAGAACCTCTCCCTGTATGCCTTCTCGACGGAGAACTGGAAGCGCTCCCCCGACGAGGTCCGCTTCCTCATGAACTTCAACCGCGACGTGATCCGGCGCCGCCGCGACGAGATGAACGAGCTCGGCATCCGCATCCGCTGGGTCGGCCGCATGCCGAAGATGTGGAAGTCGGTCGTCCAAGAGCTCCAGGTCGCACAGGAGCAGACCGTCGACAACGACGCCATGACCCTGTACTTCTGCGTCAACTACGGCGGCCGCGCGGAGATCTCGGACGCGGCTCAGGCCATCGCCCGTGATGTGGCCGCCGGCCGGCTGGACCCGTCGAAGGTGAACGAGAAGACCTTCGCGAAGTACATGTACTACCCGGACATGCCGGACGTGGACCTCTTCCTGCGCCCCAGCGGGGAGCAGCGCACCTCCAACTACCTGCTCTGGCAGAGCGCGTACGCCGAGATGGTCTTCCAGGACGTGCTGTGGCCGGACTTCGACCGCCGCAACCTCTGGGCGGCGTGCCTGGAGTACGCCCAGCGCGACCGCCGCTTCGGCGGGGCCGTCCCGAACCAGTCCGAGGGCGCCACGGGCTGAGCCGCGGCCTATGGTCACCCGTGTGAACACGGGCGGGGAACACACAGGTCAGGCCGAGGGCAGCGGCGAGCGGGCCGGGCAGACGGGTGAGCAGGTCGTGCTCGTCTACCGGCTGACGCTCGCCGACCTCCGGGGAGCCGCCCGGATCCGAGCCCGCCGGACCGCCGCAGGCCGACTGGAGGCGCTGCTGATCCTGCTGCTGCCGCCCGCCGTCATGGTGGGACTGGGGGTGTTCCGGGGCTCCGGCCCGGCCGCGACCACGATCTCGACGGTGATCACCACGGGCATCGCGGTGGTCGCCCTCGGATGGGCCCGGCGCAGCACGGTTCGCCAGGCGTACGCCGCGGCGGAGCGGTACGGGCAGTGCCGCACGGTCGTCGACGAGCTGGGCGCCGTCACTACGGGCGAAATCGAGGCCGTGACGGTCGACTGGACGGGCTTCCCTGCATACGCCGAGACGCCGGAGCTGTTCGTCCTCTTCGGCGGCAGGCGCGAGAGCGCCGTCCAGGTGCTGCCGAAGCGCGGAGCCCAGGCCCCGGCCGACGCCGACCGGCTGCGCGCGGTCCTGGAGCGGAACCTGCGCAGGATCTAGATCGTCTCTTTCGGATCTTGCCGGGCCGACAAGATCCGAAAGAGACGACCTAGCCCGCGGCCGCGCAGTCGGCGCAGGTGCCGAAGATCTCCACCGTGTGCGCCACGTTCACATAGCCGTGCTCGGCCGCAATGGACTCGGCCCACTTCTCCACGGCCGGTCCCTCCACCTCGACCGCCTTGCCGCACTTGCGGCAGACCAGGTGATGGTGGTGGTCGCCGGTGGAACAGCGGCGGTAGACGGACTCGCCGTCGCTGGTGCGCAGGACGTCGACCTCACCGGCGTCCGCGAGGGACTGCAGGGTGCGGTAGACGGTGGTCAGGCCCACGGAGTCGCCGCGGTGCTTGAGCATGTCGTGGAGCTCCTGGGCGCTGCGGAATTCGTCCACCTCGTCCAGCGCCGCCGCGACCGCGGCCCGCTGCCGGGTGGATCGCCCTCGTACTGGCGCGGTATTCATCTCGCCAGGCGCAGTCGCCACCGGTTCCTCCTCGTATAGGCCTGCGGCCATTGTGCCAGCCCGCTAGACCTTCACATCGTCGCCCGTGCAGACCTCTTCGGCCGCGAGCGCCGCTCTGGCCCGGCGTCGGGCAAGGGGGGCGGACAGGGCCGTCATCGCCATGAAGACGGCGATCGCGAGGAGCACGATCGTCGCACCCGAGGGCGCGTCGAGGTAGTACGTGGCCGTCGTGCCGGTCAGCGCGACGGTGAGGCTGATGGCCATGCCCAGGCCGAGGGTGGCGGCGAAACCGCGCGTCAGGCGCTGCGCGGCCGCGACCGGGATCACCATCATGGCGCTGACCAGCAGCAGGCCGACGATGCGCATCGCGACGGTGACGGTGACGGCGGCGGTGATCGCGATCAGCAGGTTCAGCGCCCGCACGGGCAGCCCCGTGACGCGGGCGAACTCCTCGTCCTGGCAGACGGCGAAGAACTGGCGGCGCAGTCCGACGGTGACGGAGAGGACGAAGACCGCCAGGATCACCATGGCGACGACGTCCGACGCGGACACGGTGGTGATCGAGCCGAACATCGAGCCCAGCAGCATGGCCGTGGTGCCGCCGCCGACATTGATGATCATGACGCCGCCCGCCAGGCCGCCGTAGAAGAGCATCGCGAGCGCGACGTCGCCGCTGGTCTTGCCGCGGGCCCGGATCATCTCCATGGCGATCGCACCGATGACCGCGACGAGCGTGGCCATCCACACCGGGCTGGTGTGGAGCACGAAGCCCAGCGCGACGCCGGTCATGGCCACGTGGCCGAGGCCGTCGCCCATGACCGCCTGACGGCGCTGGACGAGATACGTGCCGATGGCCGGGGCGGTCAGTCCGACCAGTCCGGCGGCGATCAGCGCACGCACCATGAAGGGGTCCTGGAGGAGGTCCATCAGCTCAGCAGTCCCGTCCGGAGGGGCTCGGCGTCGTGCGCCGCGTGGGGGTGTACGTGGTCGTGGCCGGGCAGGGCGTGCTGTCCCACGGCCTCCGGCGGCGGACCGTCATGGACCACGCACCCGTCGCGCAGGACGACGGCGCGGTCGATCAGCGGCTCCAGCGGGCCCAGCTCGTGCAGGACGAGCAGCACGGTGGCGCCGGCGGCCACCTGCGCGCGCAGGGCACTCGCGAGGACCTCCTGGTTGGCGAGGTCCACGCCGGCCATCGGCTCGTCCATGATCAGCAGTTCGGGTTCCACGGCGAGGGCCCGGGCGATCAGCACGCGCTGGTGCTGACCGCCGGAGAGGGCGTTGACCGAGGCGTCGGCGTACCCGTCCATCTCCACCAGCTCCAGTGCGCGCATGACGGCGGCCCGGTCGGCCTTGCGCGGGATCCCGAAGCGGGAGCGGGCCAGCCGCCCGGAGGAGACGACCTCGCGGACGGTGGCGGGGACGCCGCTCGCGGCGGTGGTGCGCTGCGGGACGTACCCGATGCGCGACCATTGCCGGAAGCGCTTGAAGTCGGTGCCGAACAGAGACAGCTCGCCGCCGCTGAGGGGGACTTGGCCGACCACGGCGCGGACGGCCGTGGACTTGCCGGAGCCGTTGGCGCCGAGCAGGGCGACGACCTCGCCGCGGCGGACGATGAGGTCGACTCCGCGCAGCACGGGGCGCGAGCCGAGCGAGGCCGTGGCCCCGCGCAGGGATATGACGGGCTGGTCCGCTGACTGTGCCGGCGTCGACTGCATGGCTCGCGCCTCCGTTGCTGCTGTCATCTACTTGGCTCCGAGCGCCTTCTGGAGGTTCTTCAGGTTGGAACGCATGACCTCGAAGTAGTCGGCGCCCTGGGACTTGTCGGTGATGCCTTCGAGGGGGTCGAGGACGTCGGTCTTCAGGCCCGTGTCCGAGGCGAGGCTGTTGGCCGTCTTGTCGCTGGCCAGGGTCTCGAAGAACACGGTGGAGACATTGTCCTTCTTCGCGATGGCCTGAAGATCCTTCATCCGGGCCGGGCTCGGCTCGGCCTCGGGGTCGACGCCGGAGATGCCCTCCTGGTCGAGGCCGTAGCGCTCGGCGAGGTGCCCGAAGGCGGAGTGGGTGGTGATGAAGGTCTTGGTGGCCGTGTTCTTCAAGCCGCCCTCGAACTCGGTGTTCAGCGCGGTCAGCTTGGCCACGAGTTCGTCGGTGTTCTTCCGGTAGTCCGCCGCGTGGCCGGGGTCGGCCTTCTCCAGGGCCGCGCCGAAGCCCTTGGCGATCTCGGCGTACTTGACCGGGTCGAGCCAGACGTGCGGGTCCTTGCCGTCCCCGCCGTGGCTGTGTCCGTGGTCGTCGCCGTGGCCCTCCTCGCCCTCGTGCGAGTGGCCGGCGGCGCCGTGGGACTCCGTCGAGGTGAGGGCGGCGGCGTCGACGACCGTCTTCACGCCGGACTGGGCGACGGCCTTGTCGACGGCGGGCTGGAGGGACTTGAGGTAGAGGACCACGTCGGACCGGCCGAGGCGGCTGGTCTGCTTCGGGGTGATCTCCAGGTCGTGCGGCTCCACACCCGGCTTGGTCAGGGTGGTGACCCGCACGTGGTCCTTGCCGATCTGCTCGGCGAGGAACTGCAGGGGGTAGAACGAGGCCGTCACGCCCAGCTTGCCGTCCGCACCGGCGTCGTCCGCGGCGGCTCCGGAGCAGGCGGTCAGGGTCGTCGCGCCGAGGGCGACGGCTCCGGCGAGGGCGGCGGTGGGTATGAGGCGGCGTACGTTCATGACATCCATTTTCATCAAAGATGGAAACGATTGTCAAAAACGCAGGTGGGAGGCCTGGGTGGCCGGGCCTGGAACGGGAACCGATTTGAAAGGGGGGGTGCGGGCGCCGGTAATCTAAAGGCTTCGCCGTTCGTCCTCGTAATGAAGAGAGCACCGTGGCCGCCGACAAGATCGAAACCATCGTCAGCCTGAGCAAGCGCCGTGGCTTCGTTTTCCCGTGCAGTGAGATCTACGGCGGCTCCAAGGCCGCCTGGGACTACGGCCCGCTCGGTGTCGAGCTCAAGGAGAACATCAAGCGCCAGTGGTGGAAGGCGATGGTCACCGGGCGTGAGGACATCGTCGGTATCGACTCCTCCGTGATCCTGGCCCCCGAGGTGTGGGTGGCCTCGGGCCACGTCGCCACTTTCTCGGACCCGCTGACCGAGTGCACCTCGTGTCACAAGCGCCACCGCGCGGACCACCTTGAAGAGGCGTACGAGGCCAAGCACGGCCGTGTGCCCGCCAATGGTCTCGCCGACATCAACTGCCCCAACTGCGGTGTGAAGGGCCAGTTCACCGAGCCCAAGCAGTTCTCCGGCATGCTGGAGACCCACCTCGGTCCGACCCAGGACACCGGCTCGAAGGCGTACCTGCGCCCCGAGACCGCCCAGGGCATCTTCACCAACTTCGCCCAGGTGCAGGTCACTTCGCGCAAGAAGCCCCCCTTCGGCATCGCGCAGATGGGCAAGTCCTTCCGGAACGAGATCACTCCGGGCAACTTCATCTTCCGCACGCGCGAGTTCGAGCAGATGGAGATGGAGTTCTTCGTCAAGCCGGGCGAGGACGAGCAGTGGCAGGAGTACTGGATGCAGGAGCGGTGGAACTGGTACCGCGACCTCGGCATCCGCGAGGAGAACATCCGCTGGTACGACCACCCGAAGGAGAAGCTGTCCCACTACTCGAAGCGCACCGCCGACATCGAGTACCGCTTCAACTTCGGTGGCAACGAGTTCTCCGAGCTCGAGGGTGTGGCCAACCGCACGGACTTCGACCTCAAGGCGCACTCCGCCGCCTCCGGCCAGGACCTCACCTACTTCGACCAGGAGGCCGGTGAGCGCTACACCCCGTACGTCATCGAGCCGGCGGCCGGTGTCAACCGCGCCATGCTCGCCTTCATGCTCGACGCGTACAACGAGGACGAGGCCCCCAACGCCAAGGGCGTCATGGAGAAGCGCACCGTGATGCGCCTCGACCCGCGCCTGGCCCCGATCAAGGTCGCCGTCCTGCCGCTGTCCCGCAACCCGCAGCTGTCGCCGAAGGCCAAGGGCCTCGCCGCCGACCTGCGCAAGAATTGGAACATCGAGTTCGACGACGCGGGCGCCATCGGCCGCCGCTACCGCCGCCAGGACGAGATCGGTACGCCGTTCTGCGTCACCGTCGACTTCGACACCCTGGACGACAACGCGGTGACCGTGCGCGAGCGCGACACCATGAAGCAGGAGCGCGTCTCCCTGGACCAGATCCAGGCCTACCTCGGCAGCCGTCTGCTCGGCTGCTAGGTCCTGACGTACGAAGACCGGTGGCCCGGTGCGCTCGCAGCGCACCGGGCCACCGGTCTTTGCGTGGGGCGGGCCCGGATCAGGAGGCCGCTTCCGCCCGGGTCGCCGCCTCGGCCGCGCGGCGCTCTCCCTCGGCCCTGGACCGCTTCCCATACATGGCGGTCCACACACCGAGCGCGGCGAGCACCCCGTAGATCATGACCGGGCTGACCACCACCATGGTCCTGGTGCTGAGCGTGAACGCCAGGACGACGCGGACGACGGCCTCGGTGACGTACGCGACGCCCCACACCAGCGTCATCCGGTTCATGCTGGTGCGGAAGCCCTCGTACTGCCACAGGCCGTTCCACCAGGCGGTGCTCTCGGGGGTGCCGTCGGTGGCGAACTTGCGGCCGAAGTAGAACATCAGCGGGCGCGGCGTGAGCAGCGTCGCCAGGCAGAGCAGCCCGAACAGCCCGGTGACCCCCGAGTCCTTGATGAGCAGGGCGCGGGCCGAGTGCGCGCCGACGAGCGAGACGACCGCGGTGATCACCAGGAAAACCAGGGTGACGACGGCGAACTCGTCGAGCTTGCGCCGCCAGGCCAGGCTGATGACGCTGTCGAGCACCGGCCAGGCGCTGCTCAGCAGCAGCGCGGAGAACTCGCTCCAGCCGTGGTCCTCGGTGAGCACGTTGTACGTGATGATCGGCGCGACCACGTTGAGCCCGATGGTCAGGATCCAGCCGAGTGCGGCGGCGCCGCCCGAGCGCTTGGGGGGCGCCGGTTGTGTGTCTTGAGTTGCCGAAGCGGACATGGTTCCCCCTGAGACGTGCCAAATGAAGTGCGGCAGGGGGACCGTAAGGAGTTTGACGGGACGCGAACAACCCAAACGCGTCCAAAATGATCATCAAGTTGTCCGGAGTGACTGATTCCGGCTGGTGGCCTTCCCGGGTCAGGCGCGCAGGCCCCGGAGCACGAGGGCAGTGACCGCCTCGAACTCGGTGATGATCGTCGGCGAGAGCCAGTCGGCCGCGTACTGCGGGTCGTGGAAACGGCCGGTGGCGTCGAAGACCGCGCGGGCCGCCGCCGGCACATCGTCGGCGGCGAGAGTGCCGGCCGCGACGCCCTCGGCGATGATCCGGCCCAGCTGGTCGATCAGCTCGGTCAGGTGCGCGTCCACCACGTCGCTGTTCTCGGTGATCAGCACCGTGTAGGTGGCGAACAGTTCCGGGTCGTCGCCCGCCTTGTGGCGCTTGGCCTCGAAAAGGGCCTCCAGCCACGCCTCCAGCTTGGACGGGGCGCTCCCCGTGGGGTCGGAGGTGATCTCCTCCAGCAGGACCACGCTCCTGGCGAGCCAGCGGTCCGTGACGGCCTCGCGCAGCGCCGCCTTCGACGGGAAGTGCCGGTACACGCTGCCGTGGCTGACGCCCAGCGCGCGGGCCACGTCCACCACGGTCGCCTTGGTGGGGCCGAAGCGGCGCAGCACCTCCTCGGTGGTTTCGAGGATGCGCTCGGGGGTCAGTGGCTCGGCAGCAGCGGGGGACATGGGTACGACCGTACCGTCAGCTCAGTGCTCACTGTCGAGGTGGGCCATCTGCGCTGCCGGGTACCTCTCGCCCGCCGCGGCGCCGGCCGGGACGGCCTCCTCGACGGCAGCCAGGTCGGCGGCGTCGAGGGTGACGTCCATGGCACCCAGTGCCTCGGCGAGCCGGTCCCGGCGTCGGGCACCCACCAGCGGCACGATGTCGACCCCGTGCCGCGGCCCCTGCGCGAGCACCCAGGCGATGGCGGTCTGGGCGACGCTCACGCCCTTGCTCTCGGCCACCTTGCGCAGGGCCTCCACCAGGTCGAGGTTCCGGTCGAGGTTGTCGCCCTGGAAGCGGGGGCTCATCCCGCGGAAGTCGCCCGGGGCCAGCGTGCGGTCGCGGGAGAAGTGGCCGCTGATCAGGCCGCGCGACAGCACCCCGTACGCCGTGATTCCTATGCCGAGCTCGCGGGCGGCCGGCAGGATCTCGTCCTCGATGCCGCGGGAGACCAGCGAATACTCGATCTGGAGGTCGGAGATCGGGGCCACGGCCGCGGCCCGGCGCAGGGTCTGCGCGCCGACCTCGGAGAGGCCGATGTGGCGCACGTGCCCCGCCGCGACCGCCTCGGCGATGGCGCCGACGGTCTCCTCGATCGGCACGTCCGGGTCGACGCGGGCGATCCGGTAGATGTCGATGTGGTCCCGGCCGAGCCGCTGGAGCGAGTAGGCCAGGAAGTTCTTGACGGCCTCGGGCCGGCCGTCGTAGCCGGTGAAGCCGCCCTCGACCGTGCGCAGGGCGCCGAACTTGACGCTGGTGAGCGCCCGCTCGCGGGCCGCGGCGGGCGCCGTGCGCAGGGCTTCGTTGATCAGCAGTTCGTTGTGGCCCATGCCGTAGAAGTCGCCGGTGTCCAGCAGCGTGTCGGTGCCGTCGGGGGCTGCCTCCAGATAGGCGTGGATGGTCGCGATGGACTCGGCGCGATCCGCCTCCCCGTAGAGGGCGGACATGCCCATGCAGCCCAGCCCCAGCGGGAAGACGGAGGGGCCGGTACTGCCGAGGGTCCGTCGGTCGGTGGTCGTGGCGGAAGCGTTCTCGTTCTTCGTCATGGAATGAGAATGGCATGACGAGTGACAGATTTCAATATCTGTCACTCGTCAGTGTCAGGCGAGGATCCGCAGCACCAGGGCGGCCGCCGCGACCAGGGTGAGGACGGCCGCCGGCGCCAGGTCGTAGTCCTTGACCCGGAGATGGCTGATGACCGCGCCGACGAAGTAGAGGGTCACGCCGACGGCCGCGGCCACGCCGAGCGGAGTCACCCACAGGCCGGCCACCAGGCCGATCGCACCCGCGGCCTTGAGGGAGGCCAGGCGCGGCAGCCAGGAGTCAGGGACCTGGACGCGTCGCATGTTCGCCACGATCTGGTCGTTGCGCTGGAGCGTGAAGGTGGCCGAAGCGGTGAGGGCGAGGGCGAGCAGGACGCCGACGACGGCGTAGGCGGTGAACATGGAAGTCTCCAACGATCGATGGTGTGGAATCATTGAATGGCATCAATGATATCGCCAACGCAATCATTTCAGGGTTGCTACGATGTGGACCATGACGGCAGATCAGGACGGACCGCACCCCCCGCAGCGGCTGGGTCTGCTGCTGGCCTGGCACGGATCGGTCACCCAGACCCGGATGAAGCGGGCCCTCGGCGCGGCCGGCCTCACCCCGCGGCACGCGATGACGCTGATGCACCTGGAAGCCGGCCCCGTCAGCCAGCGGGCGCTCGCCGAGCGGCTGGAGGTGGACCCGAGCGTGCTCGTCGGGATCCTGAACGACCTGGAGGGCGAGGGCCTGGCCGAACGGCGCCGGGACCCGGCCGACCGACGCCGGCACATCGTCGCCATCACCGACGCCGGCGAAGCCGCCCTCCACAAGACGAACACCGCCCTCGACGAGGTCGAGAGCGGCATCTTCGCGGGCCTCTCGGCCGCCGAGTGCGACCTCCTGCGCGGCCTCCTCGGCCGGGTCAACACCTCGGCCGAGGACTTCAGCTGCGGCGAATAGCCGCCCGGGCCCGGCCCGCACGCGCCGCACCAGACGCCGAAGAGACGCCGAAGAGCCGGGGCAGAGACGGCCTAGCCGCGCGGTGAGCCCGTCACGGCGGCGGCGCCCACCGGGTCCTCCAGGGTGCGGGCGGTGCGTTCCGCCGTCGCGCGGGCCCAGCTGCCGCTGGTCGCCGCGCCCACGACCAGCACGAGCAGCCCGCAGACCGTGATGATCCACCAGGCCGGCTGGGCCGCCGCGGAGAAGTCGGAGCCGCTCGCCAGCCCGGCCGCCAGCACGGAGCCGATCACCGCGACGCCCAGCGTGCCGCCGGTCTGCCGGCTGGTGGAGGCGATGGCGGCCGCGACGCCCGCCTGGGAGCGGGGCATGCCGGACACCGCCGTATTGGTGATCGGCGCGTTCACCATGCCGAAGCCGAGCCCGAACAGCATGTATCCGGTGAACAGGAGCGGGTTGGACGTCTCGGCCTCGAACAGGGCGAACAGCAGCCCGCTCGCCGCCATCGCCACGCCCGCGATCAGCAGGCAGATCCGCGGCCCGCGGCTGCCCACCAGCCGTCCGGCCAGCGGCGCGAACACGACGGTCAGGCCGGCCATCGGCAGCATGTACAGCCCGGCGTGCAGGGCGCTCAGCCCCCGTACGTCCTGGAGGTACAGCGTGTTCAGGAAGAGGAAGCCGGCCAGCCCGGCGAACGCGCTGATCGCGATCACGGTCGACCCACTGAAGGGCGCGCTCCGGAAGAACCGCAGATCGATCAGCGGCTCCTTGCACCGCGGCTCGTGGATCAGCAGCCCCACGAACGAGGCGAAGGCCACCACCGCGCACCCCATGATCAGCGGCGAGCGCCAGCCGGCGGCCGGCGCCTCGATGATCCCGTACGTCAGGCTGCCCAGCAGGGCGATGACCAGCACCTGCCCCAGCGGGTCCGGGCGGCGCGGCCGGGCGGCCCGGGACTCGGGGATGTGCCGCAGGGTCAGCGCGAACGCGGCCAGACCGATCGGCAGATTGATCAGGAAGATCGAGCGCCAGCCCACGGAGTCCACCAGTACCCCGCCGATGAGGGGGCCCGCGGCCATGGAGATGCCCCCGACCGCCCCCCACACCCCGATGGCGCGGGCCCGCTCGGCGGGATCGGTGAAGGTGTTGGTGATGATCGACATCGCCACCGGGTTGAGCATCGCGCCGCCCACCGCCTGCACCATCCGGAAGACGATGAGCCAGTCGAGACTGGGGGCGAGCGAGCACAGCAGGGAGCCGACGGTGAAGGCCACCAGACCCGCCACGAACACCTTGCGGCGGCCGATCCGGTCGGCCGTGGAGCCCGCGAGCATCAGGAGCGAGGCCAGCACGAGGGTGTAGGCGTCGATGCTCCACTGCAGCCCCGAGACCGAGGCGTCGAGCTCGCGGCGCATCGAGGGCAGGGCGACGTTGAGCACGGTGTTGTCGAGGCTGACGATCAGCAGGCTCATGCAGCAGATCGCGAGGACGAGCATGCGCTGCCGGGGACTCGGCTCGATCATGCGCCGATGCTACGTCCGCGCCACCCCCTCGGCATGCGGGACAATGGGCGGATGACCACGCTCCCTCAGCCTCTCGCGATCGGCCCGCACACCGTGCAGCCCCCGGTGGTGCTCGCACCCATGGCCGGCATCACCAATGCCCCGTTCCGTACCCTCTGCCGGGAGTTCTCGGGCGGCAAGGGGCTGTTCGTGAGCGAGATGATCACGACCCGCGCCCTGGTCGAGCGCAACGACAAGACCATGCAGCTGATCCACTTCGACGAGACCGAGAAGCCCCGCTCGATTCAGCTGTACGGGGTGGACCCGGCCACGGTCGGCAAGGCGGTCCGCATGATCGTCGACGAGGACCGCGCCGACCACATCGACCTGAACTTCGGCTGCCCGGTCCCCAAGGTGACCCGCAAGGGCGGCGGATCGGCCCTCCCGTACAAGCGCAACCTGCTGCGGGCGATCCTGCGCGAGGCCGTCGCCGGCGCTGGGGACCTGCCGGTCACCATGAAGATGCGCAAGGGAATCAACGACGACCACCTCACCTACCTCGACGCGGGCCGGATCGCCGTCGAGGAGGGCGTCACCGCCATAGCCCTGCACGGCCGCACCACCGCCCAGCACTACGGCGGCACCGCCGACTGGGACGCCATCGCGCGGCTCAAGGAGCACGTGCCCGAGATCCCCGTGCTCGGCAACGGCGACATCTGGTGCGCCGAGGACGCGCTGCGCATGGTCCGCGAGACCGGCTGTGACGGCGTGGTGGTGGGCCGCGGCTGCCTGGGGCGGCCGTGGCTGTTCAACGACCTGGTGGCGGCCTTCGAGGGGCGGCCCGAGGACTTCCACAAGCCCACCCTGCGCGAGGTGGCCGCCAGCATGCACCGCCACGCGGAGCTGCTGGGGGAGTGGATCGGCGACGAGGCACGCGGGGTGATCGACTTCCGTAAGCACGTGGCCTGGTACCTCAAGGGCTTCTCGGTGGGCTCCGAGATGCGTCAGAAGCTCGCGGTCACCTCCTCCCTGGCCGAACTGGATGCTCATCTGAGCGAGCTCGATCTGGATCAAGCATGGCCGGAGAGCGCGGACGGGCCTCGCGGTCGGACGTCCGGAAACAACCGAGTTGTCCTGCCGGACGGCTGGCTGAAGGACCCGTACGACTGTGCCGGTGTGAGCGAGGACGCTGAACTGGACACCTCCGGAGGCTGACAAATCGCCCTCCGTGGTGCGTGATATACGCCACGCATGGGAAGGGTTTCGCTCAGATGAGCACAGAAATCACGGGTAAGACTTTCAAAGGGTGGCACTGGGTGCCACCCTTTGTGCGTTCAATACTTGAACGCAAATGTATCGATGATCGCTCATCCGAGCGTGATCAGGCCTCAGGAGCCCCCTCGCCCTTCGGGAGGTGAACGCTGTTCCTACTTTCTGATTACCCATGAGTTACTTTCGATCTGCTGGCGCACGGGTGGTTACGGCCGTATGACGGCCAAGTGGACGTACCCAGAAGCCTTCGATCTGGGTATGTTCCTGGCCGTCAGGGCAGCCACCGAGCCTCGAGGAGTCGAGACCCGTGTCGGAAAACAAAGATCAGAAGTTCGTCTACGACTTCACCGAGGGCAACCGCGACCTCAAGGACCTTCTCGGCGGCAAGGGTGCCAACCTCGCCGAGATGACCAACCTGGGTCTGCCGGTCCCTCCCGGCTTCACCATCACCACCGAGGCCTGCAAGGTCTACCTCGAGAGCGGCACGGCCCCGGCCGAGCTGCGCGAAGAGGTCAGCGCCCACCTTGCGGCCCTCGAGGCGAAGATGGGCAAGAAGCTCGGACAGTCGGACGACCCGCTGCTGGTCTCCGTGCGCTCCGGTGCGAAGTTCTCGATGCCCGGCATGATGGACACCGTCCTGAACATCGGTCTCTCCGACGACTCCGTGAAGGGCCTCGCCGCCCAGGCCGGCAACGAGCGCTTCGCGTGGGACTCGTACCGCCGCCTCATCCAGATGTTCGGCAAGACCGTGCTGGACGTCGACGGCGAGCTCTTCGAGGAAGCCCTCGACGAGGCCAAGGCCGCCAAGAAGGTCGCCGTCGACACCGACCTCGACGCCGCCGACCTCAAGAAGCTGGTCACCCGCTTCAAGAAGATCGTCGCCAAGCAGGCCGGCCGCGAGTTCCCGCAGGACGCCCGCGAGCAGCTCGACCTCGCCGTCGAGGCCGTCTTCAACTCGTGGAACACCGAACGCGCCAAGCTCTACCGCCGCCAGGAGCGCATCCCGAGCGACCTGGGCACCGCGGTCAACATCTGCTCCATGGTCTTCGGCAACCTCGGCCCCGACTCCGGCACCGGCGTCGCCTTCACCCGCGACCCCGCAAGCGGCCACGCGGGCGTCTACGGCGACTACCTGCAGAACGCCCAGGGCGAGGACGTCGTCGCGGGCATCCGCAACACCGTGCCGCTCGCGGACCTGGAGGCCATCGACAAGGCCTCGTACGACCAGCTCATGACGATCATGACGACGCTGGAGAACCACTACAAGGATCTCTGCGACATCGAGTTCACCATCGAGCGCGGCCAGCTCTGGATGCTGCAGACCCGTGTCGGCAAGCGCACCGCCGGCGCCGCCTTCCGCATCGCCACCCAGCTCGTGGACCAGGGCCTGATCACCGAGGCCGAGGCGCTCCAGCGCGTCACCGGCCACCAGCTGGCGCAGCTGATGTTCCCGCGCTTCGACGAGGACGCGCAGACCGAGCTGCTCGGCCGCGGCATCGCCGCCTCCCCGGGCGCGGCCGTCGGCAAGGCCGTCTTCGACTCGTACACGGCCGTCAAGTGGTCCCGCTCCGGCGAGAAGGTCATCCTGATCCGCCGCGAGACCAACCCGGACGACCTGGACGGCATGATCGCCTCCGAGGGCATCCTCACCTCGCGCGGCGGCAAGACCTCGCACGCCGCCGTCGTCGCCCGCGGCATGGGCAAGACCTGTGTCTGCGGCGCCGAGGACCTCGACGTCGACACCAAGCGCCGCCGCCTGACGGTCGGCGGGACGGTCATCGAAGAGGGCGACGTCGTCTCCATCGACGGCTCCACCGGCAAGGTCTACCTCGGCGAGGTACCCGTCGTACCGTCCCCGGTCGTCGAGTACTTCGAGGGCCGCATGCACGCCGGCGCCGACGACGCCGACGAGCTCGTCGCCGCCGTGCACCGGATCATGGCCTACGCGGACCGCGTCCGCCGCCTGCGCGTGCGCGCCAACGCCGACAACGCCGAGGACGCGCTGCGCGCCCGCCGCTTCGGCGCCCAGGGCATCGGCCTGTGCCGCACCGAGCACATGTTCCTCGGCGAGCGCCGTGAACTCGTGGAGCGACTGATCCTCGCGGACACCGACGAAGAGCGCGAGGAGGCACTCAGTGCCCTCCTGCCGCTGCAGAAGAAGGACTTCGTCGAGCTCTTCGAGGCGATGGACGGCCTGCCCGTCACCGTCCGCCTCCTGGACCCGCCGCTGCACGAGTTCCTGCCCGACATCACCGAGCTGTCGGTCCGCGTCGCCCTCGCCGAGTCCCGCAAGGACGCCAACGAGAACGACCTGCGCCTGCTCCAGGCCGTGCACAAGCTGCACGAGCAGAACCCGATGCTGGGTCTGCGCGGTGTCCGCCTCGGCCTGGTCATCCCCGGCCTCTTCAAGATGCAGGTCCGGGCGATCGCCGAGGCCGCGGCCGAGCGCAAGAACGCCAAGGGCGACCCGCGCGCCGAGATCATGGTCCCGCTCGTCGGCACCGTCCAGGAGCTGGAGATCGTCCGCGACGAGGCCGACCAGGTCATCGCCGAGGTCGAGGCCGCCACTGGCACCAGCCTCAAGCTGAGCATCGGCACGATGATCGAGCTGCCGCGCGCCGCCCTGACGGCCGCCCAGATCGCCGAGGCCGCGCAGTTCTTCTCCTTCGGCACGAACGACCTGACCCAGACGGTGTGGGGCTTCTCCCGCGACGACGTCGAGGCCAGCTTCTTCACCGCCTACCTGGAGAAGGGCATCTTCGGGGTCTCGCCCTTCGAGACCATCGACAAGGACGGCGTCGGCTCCCTCGTGCGCCACGCGGTCAAGCAGGGCCGGGCCACCCGCCCCGACCTCAAGCTCGGCGTCTGCGGCGAGCACGGCGGCGACCCCGAGTCCGTCCACTTCTTCCACGAGGTCGGCCTCGACTACGTCTCCTGCTCGCCCTTCCGGATCCCGGTGGCGCGCCTCGAGGCGGGCCGTGCGGCCGCCGAGGCGAAGGGCAGCGACAGCCGCTGACCCCTGGGCCGCCAAGGGCCCCATAGACCGCGCCTGTCCCCGGGTTCCCTGACGACCCGGGGGCGGGCGCGCCCTATTTTTCTTGTTCAACAAATCTTTACGCCAGCAGGCGGTGGACGGATCCCCACCCGTCCACCGCCGCTGTCATTCTGCCGGGCACGTCGGCGCTTCCCGGTGCGACCGACCGCCAGGCCCCGCAAAGCCCCCCACGGCCTTCGCGGAGCGTTTCGGTCGCACCGGAGTGTGCCCGGCGGAGTACAGGATTTCGGTTGTCACGCCCCCGCCGAAAGGGGTTTCAACTGTGGCCGAAAGGGCGTGGTGACAACGTGTGACGGCATGCATACTCATGGGGCGGGGGGATTGCGGTTGCACAGGTGGGGGTTCGGTGCTGCGTATCCATTTCACTGGAGTGGACCTGGCACGCGTACGGATGGCAGGGCGTCCCGATGCGTTGTGGGAAACGATTCTCAGCTTTCACCGCTTAAGAGACCGGCGCGATGCCCGGTTGTTCGGTGAATGGCGTACGGAAACCCGGAGCAGGTTGAATAGTGAAACACGCACGCTCGGTATGCTCATACCGAGTCATGGTTATTTCCCCGATTTCCTGACCCCTGTGGAGGGGCAGTACGGGTGGGACGTGGGCCTCGACGCGCTGCGCGGGATCCGTCCCGAGCGCATGCGGCGCGAGCTGCAGCTGCTCGGCGCCGGTGCGCCGATGACGCCGCGGCTGCGGGAGTTCATGGACGACGACGCCGGCAAACAGCTGCCCCGGCTCATGGGCGAACTGCGCGCCTATCACCGGGCGGCCGTGGAGCCGTACTGGACGCACATCCAGGCCCAGATCGAGGCCGAGCGGGCCGCACGGGGCCGGGCCCTGCTGGACGGGGGCGCGGACGAGCTGCTGGCCTCGCTGCCGCCGATGCTGCGCTGGCGGGCCCCGGTACTGGAGTGCGACTACCCGGTGGACCGTGACGTACGGCTGCGGGGACGCGGGCTGCTGCTCCAGCCGTCCTTCTTCTGCCGGCGCACCGCGGTGACCCTGCACGATCCGGAGCTGCCGCCGGTGCTGGTCTACCCGGCGGCCGCGCAGCTGGCGTCGGCGCCCGCGGGCGGCGAGGCGGCCCGGCCCGTCGAGGAGCAGCGCCAGCGCACCCTGGGCAAGCTGGTCGGGCACACCCGCTCGGTGGTGCTGAGGGCCATAGGGGACGGGGCGACCACCAGCGAGCTGGCCCGCCGGGCCGGGGTCTCGCTGGCCTCCGCGAGCCAGCACGCCTGCGTGATGCGGGAGGCGGGGCTGGTGACCACGCTGCGCCGGGGGAACGCGGTGCTGCACACCGTGACGCCGCTGGGGGCCGCGCTGCTGAAGGGCGGGGCCGTGGCCTCGTGAACGCGGCTGCGGCCGCGGCCGCGCCCCGGCGGGGCGTACCCGGCGGGGCGCGGTCTCGTGTGCGGGTGGGCACCGTTGCGGGGGCCAGCCCCCAGGCCCCGCGCCTCAAGCGCCGGCGGGGCTGGAAGGGCGGGGCGCTGCCTCCGGGCCCCGCGCCTCAAGCGCCGGCGGGGCTGGAAGGGCGGGGCCGGGAGGGTGGGGCTCTAAACGCGGAACGGGCCCGTCACCTCGTAGGTGATGCCGGCGGACGAGCTGCCGGTCGTGCCGCGCTGGCTGGAGAAGTAGAGCCGGTTCCCGGCGGGCGAGAAGGCCGGGCCGGTGATCTCCGAGGAGGACTGGCCGGTGATCCGCAGGAAGGGTGCCACCACGTCGTCCGGGGTGATCACGCAGATCTCCATGTTGCCGCCGTCCTCCGCGACGTACAGGTCGCCGTACGACGATCCGGTGACGTTGTCGACGCCGGTCAGCGGGGCCGCCCCGCCGGGCACGAGCGAATCGTCGTAGGCCAGCTCGTAGGTGTTGTTCGTGAGGTTGAGCTGCCAGACCCGGTTGTCGCCCTTGGTGGTGAACCAGACGGTGTCGTTGGCGTAGTGGCAGCCCTCGCCACCGTTGAACTTCTTCGAGCCGGAGACCTGGCTGCGGGTCGCGGTCGGCGAGCCGTCCGGGTCCGGGACGTTCTGCCAGGTGAAGGAACCGGAGGTGGCGGTGCCGGCCTTCAGCACCTGGAGGGTGCCGGAGGAGAGGTTGCCCCAGGTCGTCGGCACGAAGCGGTAGAAGCAGCCGCTGGTCTCGTCCTCGGTCAGGTAGACGACCTGGCGCACCGGGTCGGCCGCGGCCGCCTCGTGCTTGAAGCGGCCCATCGCCGGGCGCTGCACGGCCGCGTTCACCCCGTACGGGTCGGTCTCGTAGACGAAGCCGCGGTCGACCTCCTCGCAGGACAGCCAGGTGTTCCACGGGGTCTTGCCGCCCGCGCAGTTCTGCCGGGTGTTGGAGAGGATCCGGTGGGCGCCGGTGACGGTGCCGGAGGAATTGAACCGCACCGCGCTCGCGCCGCCGGAGGGGTTGATCTCCGAATTGGAGACGTAGATCCAGCCCGAGCCGTCGACGAAACACGCACCGCCGTCGGGCGCGCTGTGCCAGGTGTACGAGGTACCGCTCACGATCTGGCCCGAACGGGCGATCACCCGGCTGGTGAAGCCGCTGGGGAGCATGATGCCGTTGGCGTCGGCCGCGCCGAGCGCCCCGTAGGGCCCGGCACCCGGCTGGGCGGGGGCGGCGTAGGCGGCCCCGTGCATCAACGTGCCGCCGAAGGCGGCGGCCGACGAACCGATCACTGCGCCGCGCAGGAAGGTACGACGTTCCACGGTCACTCCTGTGGGAGGAAGGCCCCGCGGCCGGTCGGACGCGGGGTCGCACGCGTCGAGGAACCTAGGAGGCGCCAGTAGCCGGAGCGCCAACTCCTCATTACGCACGAGCGACCGCTCGACGTTCAATACCCCGGCAGCGGCGTGGCCGGCACACCGCGGGACGTTCCACCCTGGACGGCTGCGCCCGGTGGAAGCTTCCTGACCTGTGGTTTCGTGGGTCAGGGAAGAGAGTGCGAAAAAACTTCGCGGGGAGCGATGAGTTTCCGGGGGCCCCCGGGTCTACCCCTCGAAAGCACCGAGCAGCACACCGCACACCGCACGCAGCCGCATCCGAGAGAAGAGAGACCTCGATGTCCGCCACCATGATCTTCGTCAACCTGCCGGTCAAGGACCTGGAGGCCAGCAAGACCTTCTGGAGCAAGCTGGGCTACTCCTTCAACGCCCAGTTCACCGACGAGAACTGCGCCTCGATGGTCATCAGCGACACCATCGTCGCCATGCTCCTCGCCGAGGACCGCTACAAGGACTTCACCCACAAGGAGATCGCGGACGCGACGAAGACGTCCGAGGTGCTGCTCTGTCTGAGCGCCGAGAGCCGCACCGCCGTCGACGAGCTGGTGGACGGGGCCCTGGCGGCCGGCGCCACCGAGCCCCGCCCCGCCCAGGACCACGGCGTCATGTACGGCCGTGCCTTCGACGACCTCGACGGCCACACCTGGGAGATCATGTGGATGGACCCGTCCATGATCCAGAGCTGACGACACCGCCGCGGGCACTCACGAGGTCACGGCGGTCCGCACCGGGTAGGTCCGGACCGCCATCTCCTCGTCGTCCAGGCAGCGCCCCGATTCCAGGTCGAAGCGCTGCTTCAGCAGCGGCGACGCCACGAAGGGCCGGCCCCCGGCCGTCCCCACCAGCCCGCGCGAGAGCACATGAGCCCCGGTGAAGGGGTCCTGGTTGCCGATGGCGTACGGGCGCCCCGCACGGTCGACGAACACCGCGGCCTGGCTCCCGTCGGGCAGCAGCGCCGCCACCCCTCGCCCGGGGGTGAGCGAGGACAGCTCGCACACCGTCAGCCAGCCCTGCGCAACCTTCAGTTCCACGGTCATCGGACGGCTCCTCCTATGGTCAGAACGGCCAGGTCGGGCTTGACCTGGTCGCGCTCGGGGACGAACTTCACGGTCGGGTCGGGGGCGCCGGGCGCGTTCACGAAGGACACGAACCGGCGCAGCCGCTCCGGGTCCTCGAGCGTCTCGGCCCACTCGTCCCGGTAGTGCGCCACATGGTCGGCCATCAGGGCCTCCAGCTCCGCGCACAGTCCGAGCGAGTCGTGCACGACCACGTCCCGCAGGTGCGCGAGGCCCCCCTCCAGCCGGTCCAGCCAGGTGGAGGTCCGCTCCAGCCGGTCCGCGGTGCGGATGTAGAACATCAGGAACCGGTCGATCAGCCGGACCAGTTCAGCGTCCGACAGGTCCTGGGCCAGCAGGTCCGCGTGGCGCGGGGTGGCCCCGCCGTTGCCGCCGACGTACAGGTTCCAGCCACTGGCCGTCGCGATGACGCCGAAGTCCTTGCTCTGCGCCTCCGCGCACTCGCGGGCGCAGCCGGAGACCGCCGACTTGAGCTTGTGCGGGGCGCGCAGTCCCCGGTAGCGCAGCTCCAGGTCGATGGCCATCCGGACGCTGTCCTGGACGCCGTAGCGGCACCAGGTCTGCCCCACGCAGGACTTCACCGTGCGCAGGGCCTTCCCGTACGCGTGCCCGGACTCGAACCCGGCGTCGACGAGCCGCGCCCAGATCCGCGGGAGCTGGTCCACGCTCGCGCCGAAGAGGTCGATCCGCTGGCCACCGGTGATCTTCGTGTAGAGGCCGAAGTCACGGGCCACCTCACCGATCACGATCAGCTTGTCGGGGGTGATCTCACCGCCGGGGATGCGCGGGACGACCGAGTAGGAGCCGTTGCGCTGCAGGTTCGCGAGGAAGTGGTCGTTGGTGTCCTGCAGGGCGGCCTGCTCCCCGTCCAGGACGTAGCCGCTCGCGCCCAGGGTCGGGGCGAGCGAGGCGATGATCGAGCCGACCGTGGGCTTGCAGACCTCGCAGCCGTCGCCGCCGCGGGCCTCGGGGCGGCCGTGGCCGTCGAGGATCTCCTGGTACGAGGTCAGCCGGCGGGTGCGGACGATCTCGTAGAGCTCGGCCCGGGTGAAGGGGAAGCAGCCGCACAGTCCCTTGTCGGCGGCGGCCGGGAGCAGCTGCCCGATCACCTTGATGCAGCTGCCGCAGCCGGTGCCCGCCTTGGTGCACTTCTTGACCTCGGGGAGGGTGGCGCAGGCGGCGATGGCCTTCTTGGTGACGTTGTGGCAGGAGCAGATCACCGCGTCGTCGGGGAGCGAGGACGGTCCGAGCGCGACGGGCGCGCCGACCCCGGCGGGCAGCACCAGCTGCTCGGGGGCCACGGGCGGGACGCTTCCGGTGAGCGGGCGCAGCAGGCCGTACGAGTCCGCGTCGCCGACCAGGACCCCGCCGAGGAGGACTCCGTCGGGGGAGACGACGAGCTTCTTGTACACGCCGGAGCGGGAGTCGGACCAGACGACGTCGAGGGCGTCCGGGGTGGCGCCGTGGGCGTCGCCGAAGGAGGCCACGTCCACACCGAGCAGCTTGAGCTTGGTGGACAGGTCGGCTCCGGTGAACTCCTTTTCGCGGCCCAGCAGATCGTCGGCGGCGGTCTCGGCCATCTCGTAGCCGGGGGCGACGAGCCCGTAGACACGGCCGTCGACGGCGAGGGCGCACTCGCCGATGGCGTAGACGTGCGGGTCGGAGGTGAGGCAGCGGGCGTCGACCGCGATGCCGCCGCGCTCGCCGACATTCAGTCCGGCCTCGCGGGCCAGCTGGTCGCGGGGGCGGACGCCGGCGGAGAATACGACGAGGTCGGTGTCGACGGTGGAGCCGTCGGAGAGCCGCATTCCGCTGACGTGGCCGTCCTCGCCGACCACCACTTCCTGGGTGCCGACGCCGGTGTGGACGGTCAGGCCCATGGACTCGATGGTGCGCAGCAGGGCCGCGCCGCCGCCCTCGTCGACCTGTACGGGCATCAGGCGCGGGGCGAATTCGACGATCCGGGTGGCCAGTCCCAGCCCCTGGAGGGCGCCGGCGGCCTCCAGCCCGAGCAGACCGCCGCCGACGACCGCGCCGGAGCTCCGGGTCTTCGCGTACTCCTCGATGGCGAGAAGGTCCTCGATGGTGCGGTAGACGAAGCAGCCGGGAGCGTCCTTGCCGGGCACCGGCGGCACGAAGGGATAGCTGCCGGTGGCCAGCACCAGGACGTCGTACGGGAACACCTGCCCGGAGCGGGAGGTGACGGTACGGGCGGCCCGGTCGATGCTCTCGGCGGGGTCGTCGAGGTGGAGGGCGATGCCGTGCTGCTCCATGAACCCGGCGGGCGTCATGGAGAGGTCCTCGGCGGTGCTGCCGGAGAAGTACGAGGTCAGGTGCACGCGGTCGTAGGCGGGCCGGGGCTCCTCGCAGAGCACGGTGATCCGGTGCGTGGCGGTGACCCCGCGCTCGGCGAGTGCTTCGAGGTAGCGCTGGCCGACCATGCCGTGCCCGATGAGCACGATCGTGGGCAGGGGCTCGGTCATGTCAGTGGCCTCCGTCGTCGGTGAGCAGGTGGAACAGGTCGTGCGGTGATTCCTCGCCCTCCCAGGTGCGGGCGAGGGCCCCCACCGTGGAGAGCTCGCCGAGCAGCACGCCGCCGACGAGGCGGTCGCCCCGCAGGACGACCTTCCGGTAGGTCCGGCGGGTGGCGTCGGCGAGGCGGACCACGTCGTCGCCGGGGAGCGGGGTGGTCTCGCCGAAGGCGGCGAGATCGAGGGACCGGTCCCCGTCGGCGGTGAGGGTGAGGCGGGTGAGGGCGCGGGTGCCCATGTACTGCGCGGGCCCGCCGGTGAGGTACGCGGCCAGGGTGTCGGCCTGCTCCAGGGCGGCGCCCGCGAGGCCGTACACCTGGCCGGCGTGTTCGGCGCAGTCGCCGATGGCGTGGATGTCCGGGTCGCTGGTGCGGAGGTGGTCGTCGACCACGATGCCCTTGCGGGTCTCCAGTCCGGCGGCCTGGGCGAGGCCCGTGCGGGGGCGTACGCCGCAGGCGAGGACGACGAGGTCGGCTTCGAGGCGGTAGCCGTCGGCGAGCTCGGCCCCGGTGACCCGCCGTTGCGCGGGCGCGGCGCCGCGGCCGGGGGCGCCGCCCCCGGATCCCCGCGCATCGAACGCCGGCGAGGCTGAAGGCTCGATGAGCAGGCCGCGGACCCGGCATTCCGTGTGGATCTCCACGCCGAGTGAGGTCAGGTGGGTGTGCAGCAACGCGGAGGCCTCGGTGTCCAGCTGGCGTTCCATCAGGCGCTCGCCCTGCTGTGCCAGGACCACCTGTGCGCCCCGCGCGGCGAGCGCGCGGGCCGCCGAGACGCCCAGCAGGCCCCCGCCGATCACCACCACGCGGACCCCGGGGCGCACGGCCTCCGAGAGCGCCAGGCAGTCGTCCATCGTGCGGAAGGCGTGCACACCGTCAGGGAGCGTGTGCCCCTCGGGTTCGAACAGCCCGCGCAGCGGCGGGAGCACCGCGTTCGAGCCGGTGGCCAGCACCAGGGTGTCGTACGCGGCCACCGTGCCGTCGTCGCAGTGCACGGCCCGCTCCGTGCGGTCCACGCGCACCGCCCGGACCCCCCGCCGCAGCGCGGGGCCCGGCGCCGGCAGGGCGGTCACCTCGGGGGCGTACCGGCCCGCGAGGACCTCGGCGAGCAGGACCCGGTTGTACGGCACGTGCGTCTCCTCGCCGAGGACGGTCACCGCCGCGGCCGGGCCGAGCCGCTGCGCGAGCCGTAGGCCCGCGAGGCCGCCGCCGATCACCACCACACGCTTTTCCGAGGTCATGCCATGAGCGTGCGCGGCCGCTGTTTCCCCACGACATCGCCTCTGTTACCCGGACGGAACGCCGACCTCAGCGCCGGGGTTAAGGGTCGGTGAGGCCTTCCTCAAGGCCGCCTTAAGGATCATCGGAGCCGCCACCGGCGCCCTTAGCGTGCTCCGTATGCGAGATGCGGTGGTGCGGGTGAGGGGCGGGATGCTGGGCGGTGCGGGGGTGGTGATCCTGCTCTGGGCGGCGCAGGTGCGGCCCTCGGCCCGGCCCGACGCACTGTTCGCCACCGCGGCGCACCTGTCCGGTCTGCTCGCCGGTTACGGGGTGCTGGTGCTGCTGTTCCTGATGGCCCGGGTGCCGGCCGTCGAGCACGGGGTCGGCGCCGACCGGCTCGCCCGCTGGCACGCCTTCGGCGGCCGGTACGTACTGCTCCTCGTCTTCGGGCACGGGCTCTTCGCCCTGCTCGGTTACGCCGTGCACGAGGGAATCGACGTGGTCTCCGCCGCCTCGGAGCTGCTCGGTTACCCCGCGCTCGCCGCCGCCGCGGCCGGGACCGTCCTCCTGGCCGCGGTCGGTGTGACTTCCGCCCGGGCGGTACGCCGCCGGGTGCCGCACGAAACCTGGCGCGGGGTGCACCTGCTCGTCTACCTCGCCGCGGCCCTCGCCTTCGGGCACCAGCTCGCCGGACCCGATCTGGCCGCGGCCGCCTGGTTCTGGGCGCTCGCCCACACCGTGGTCGCCGTCCTGCTGGTCTGGTACCGCGTGGTGGTTCCCGTACGGCAGGCCCTGCGGCACGCGCTGCGGGTCGCGGACGTCCGGGTCGAGGGGCCCGGGGTGGTCTCGGTCGTCGTCTACGGGCAGCATCTGGCGGAACTGCGCGCGGAGCCGGGGCAGTTCCTGCGCTGGCGGTTCCTGCAGCGCCGGCTGTGGCACACGGCCCTGCCGTTCTCGCTGTCCGCGCCGGTCCGCGGGAACGCCCTGCGGATCACCGTCAAGGGGCTCGGCGGCCACTCCCGCCGGATCCGCCGGCTGCGCCCCGGGACGCGGGTGCTGGCGACCGGGCCGTTCGGCGCGCTCACCGCCGCCCGGCGGACGCGGCCCAAGGTGCTGCTGATCGCGGGCGGGGTCGGGATCACCCCGATGCGGGCCCTGTTCGAGACGCTGCCCGGGGGTCCCGGGGACATCACCCTGCTCTACCGGGCCGGGGGCGAGGAGCACCTGGTGCTGCGGGCCGAGCTGGAGGCGATCGCCGCCGAGCGGCAGGCCGGTCTGCACTACCTGCTCGGGCCCTCCGGCGCCGCCTACGATCCGCTGGCCCCGCAGGCGCTGGCCGCGCTGGTGCCGGACCTGACCGAGCACGACGTGTACCTGTGCGGGCCGCCGGGGATGGCCGGGGCGACGCGGGCCGCGCTGCTGAGGGCCGGGGTGCCGGCCGGTCGTATCCATTCCGAGTGCTTCAGCTTCTGAACCGCGTTCCCCCGCGTTCCCCCGCGTTACCCCGAGGAGTCACCGCCCCATGCGTCACCCGTTGCACGTCGCCCTCTCCGTACCCGTCGGGGCCGAGGCTCCGGCGGTCGCCCGGCACCGCAAGCCGCGCGGCCCCTCGCCGGTGCGGACCGTGCTCGCCGCGCTGGCCTCCGTACCGCCGGCACGACGGCTGGCGGCGGGGCTGGGGGCGGTCAGCGTGCTGGCCGCGAGCGTGCTCACGGTGGCCGTGGACCCGGCGGCTCCGGTGGCCCCGGACCGGGTGCCGGCCCGGCAAAGCTCAACGTTTGCACAACTTTCCGGAGATTGATGGTCACTGCACCCAACCGCTCCATAGGGTCGGTCCGTGCCTGACATATCAACGACCATGATCATCGTCCTGTGCGTGGCCGCAGCGGCCGCCGGCTGGATCGATGCGGTGGTGGGCGGCGGCGGCCTGCTGCTCCTGCCCGCGCTCCTGCTCGGCCTGCCGAACGCCCACCCCGCCACCGTCCTCGGGACCAACAAGGCCGTGGCCATCGTCGGCACCGCCGGTGCGGCCGTGACGTTCGTCCGCAAGGCACCGGTGAACGTGAAGCTGGCCGTCCGCATCGGCCTGGCCGCGCTCGCCGGCTCGATGGGCGGCGCCGCACTCGCGGGCGGCATCAGCAAGGACGCGCTCCGCCCGCTGATCATGGTGGTACTCGTGTTCGTCGCGGGTGTCGTGATCTTCAAGCCGGGCTTCGGCACGGCCCCCTCGACCACGCCCCTCAGCCGGCAGCGGGTGCTGCTGACCATCGCGCTCGCGGGCCTGGGCATCGGCTTCTACGACGGCCTCATCGGGCCCGGCACCGGCACCTTCCTGGTGCTCGCCCTCACGGCGCTGCTCCACCTCGACCTGGTCACCGCCTCCGCCACCGCCAAGATCGTGAACTGCTGCACCAACGGCGGTGCGCTCGCGATGTTCGCCTACCAGGGCATGGTGCTGTGGCAGCTGGCCGCGCTGATGGCCGTGTTCAACCTGGCCGGCGGCATGATCGGGGCCGGGATGGCGCTCAAGAAGGGCAGCGGCTTCGTCCGCGGGGTGCTGCTGACGGTGGTGGGCGCGCTGGTGATCAAGCTGGGCCTGGAGCAGTGGGGCTGACCCCTCCGGGTACCGCGGTGAGCAGTCCTTCGAGCGCCCCTTGGTGCAGCCCTTCGAGCGGCCGCTAGTACGTCCCGGTGAGGTGCGCGAAGACGACCACGTTCCCCCGGTAGCCCGTGCGCGGTGAGAAGCCGCCGCCGCAGGTGATCACCCGCAGCTCGGCGCGCGCCGAAGGCCCGTACACGCGGGTGTCGGGGAAGGCCTTGGCGTCGTAGACCTCGACCGCGTGGACCGTGAACACCGCAGTACGGCCGTCCGCGCGCGGGATCTCGATGGAGGCCCCGCGGCGCAGCGCGCCCAGGTGGTAGAAGACCCCCGGCCCGGCGGCGTCGTCCACGTGTCCGGCGATGACGGCGGTGCCGGTGGCGCCCGGGGTGGTGCCCTCGCGGTACCAGCCGGCCAGGTCGCGCCGGTCGGGCGGGGGCACTTCGAGGCTGCCGCGCGCGTCGAGTCCGAGCCCGGTCAGCGGCGCGTCGACCCGGATGGAGGGGATCCGGATCCGGCCCGGCGGTGAACCGGGGAGCGGGGCGATACCGGGGCCGACCACGCCGGCGGCGGTCAGGGACTCGGCGGGGGAGGGCAGCGGCGGCCCGACGGGCTCGCGGGAGCCGCTGGTCACGAGCCAGATGCCGACGCAGGCGGCGAGTGCGACGAGTCCTCCGTGGCGGGCGGTGAGGGTGCGGGAGGCCCGCTCGGCCGCCTGCCGGGGGTGTGCTCCGGATCCGGGGCGGCCGCCGTTCGCGGGCCGGGGCTGCCGGTCGCGGCCCCGCGCGCCACCGAAATCGCCACCCATGCGTACCCCCTCGGTTCTCCGTTTCGGGGTGACTGGCCGTCGCCCGGCCCCGCGAACGGGGGGACCTCGCGGGGCGGGCGACGGGGGACGGTACCGGTCGGACCGCGGCCGGAGCCGCGGTGGGCGTCCGTCAGCTCCGCGTGCCGCTCGCCCGGCGACGCAGGAGCCAGGTACCGCCGACGGCGGCAGCGGCCAGAACGGCCGCCCCCGCCGCGATCTTGGCGGGGTCGGTGGTGGTGGTCGTGCCACCGCCCACCCCGGTGTTGACGTGGCCCTGCGGGCCGCGCTCGGTGACGACCAGGTTGCCGGTGGCGAACTTGCCGTTCGCGCAGGTCGCGCCGATGCCGTAGGTCCCGGCACGGGTGCCGTGGGCGACCTGGAACTGCCCCACGACCACCTCCTTGTGGGTGCCCGGGACCAGCTTGAACCGGCCGCCGCCGACCGTCGTGGCATCGCCGTCCGCGTGGCTGCCACTGCCGCAGGCGGTGGTGTTCACGGTGACGGTGGCGCCGGGGGAGGCGGACTTGGGCCACACCTCCAGCGGGGAGAAGTCCCCGGGGGCGAAGCCCACCATGCCGAGCTCCGCGGCGGCGACCGCGCCGGCGACCGGCCCGGTGAACGCGGCGGCGGTCAGCGCGGTCGCGGTCAGCACGTGTGCGGTACGTCGGCGCATGGGGCTCTCCTGGAGACACGGGGTCGTGATTCCGAGGAAACCCGGCCCGCCCGCCGCGCGCCTGCTGATGTCCCGTCAGGTATGTCTCCGCCCGGCCTGGACGCAGGTCGTTTCCGCAGGTCGACGGGGTTTTCCGGCCATCCGGGCAGCCCGTGCCGTCCGGGTGACCCGGCCGGCGGCGGGGCGGGCGTCCCAGCCCCGCGGAGCGGTGCGTACGGTGGTGGGGCGCGGGGAGGCCGGGACGGTCGGCCCGCCCGCGCACCGCCGCGCCACATCCGAGGGAGGGCCCCGTGACATCGGTCGAACGGCTACCGGAGCTGAGCGATCCGCTCCCGTTCTTCGTCTACGGGACCCTGCGCCCGGGGGAGGTCAACCACGACCTGTTCCTGCGCGGCCGCACGGCCGCGGAGGAGCCCGCCGTCCTCCCGGACGCGGCGCTCTACGACGGCCCCGGATACCCGTACGCGGTCCACCGCCCGGGCACGGCGGTCGTCGGCGAGCTGATCACGGCGGCGCCGGGGGCGTACGGGAAGCTGCTGGCCGCGCTGGACCAGCTGGAGGAGTACGGGGGTCCGGGCCGCCCGGGGAACATCTACGACCGGATCGCCCGCTCGGCCCTGCGCCCCGACGGCACCACCGTCCGCGCCTGGGTCTACCTGGCGTCCCCGCTGATCGCCCGGGACCTGCGGGAATCGGGCACCGAGATACCGGGCGGCGACTGGTTCCGGCGCCGGTAGCGGAGCCGCTCACGGAGCCCGATCGCGGAGCGCGGTGGCAGCGCCGGAAGCGGCGGCTACAGCCCCTCGGCGCCGCGGTTGCGCAGCCGCTGGCCGTACTGCTGGAGCACCCACAGCTCCTCCTGCACGGCGGCCAGTTGTTCCGGCGGCGCCTGCGGGCCCAGCCGCGACAGCGTGCCCTGGATCTCGTGGACCCGCCGGTCGACGGCGCGCAGCCGCACCTGGACCAGCTGGACACCGGCGTAGATCTCGTCCACCGTCTTCGCGTGGATGGCCTCGACGGCGAGCTCCGTGACGAGGGCGCGGACGGTGTCGTTCGGGGCGGCCTCGCGGACGCGGGCCAGGTAGTCGTCCGTGCCGAGGGAGGCGCCGCCCGCGTCCAGGATCGCCTGGCGCACGGCCGCGTAGGGCGGGGCGGTGAACTCGTCCATCCCGTAGGCGTCGAAGGCGGGGGAGACCAGGGCCGGCCGCTGCAGGGCGAGCTTCAGCAGCTCGCGCTCGGTGCGGTGGGCCGGGCTGCGCAGGTTGAGCGCGGGACCGCCGGCCGGCTGGGCGGCGGGCGCGGGGGTGGCCTCGTAGGAGGACTGGCGGCCACGCTGCCGGTCCCCGCCGGGCCGGCCGCCCTGCGGGCCGTCGCCCTGACCGCGCTCGCGGGCCCAGCGGGCCAGCTGTGCGACCCGCTTGACCACGAACTGCTCGTCGCGGATGCCCAGCATGCCGGCCAGCTGGACCGCCGACTCGTGCTGGATCGCGATGTTCTTGATGTTGGCGACGACGGGCGCGGCCTCGTCCAGCGCGGCCGCCCGGCCCGCCGGGTTCTCCAGGTTGTGCCGGGCCACGATGTGCCGCAGGGCGAACTCGAACAGCGGTGTGCGGGCCTCGACCAGGCCGGACACGGCCGCGTCGCCCTGCGCGAGGCGCAGGTCGCAGGGGTCCATCCCGCCGGGGGCGATGGTGATCGAGGTCTCCGCGGCGAACTTCTGGTCGTCCTCGAAGGCCCGCAGGGCGGCCTTCTGGCCGGCCGCGTCGCCGTCGAAGGTGAAGATCACCTCGGCGGTGGCGTTGTCCATCAGCAGCCGGCGCAGGATCTTGATGTGGTCCCCGCCGAAGGCCGTGCCGCAGGTCGCGATCGCGGTGGTGACCCCGGCCATGTGGCAGGCCATCACGTCCGTGTAGCCCTCGACGACGACGGCCCGGGAGGTCTTCGCGATCTCCTTCTTCGCCAGGTCGATGCCGTACAGGACCTGGGACTTCTTGTAGATCGCCGTCTCGGGGGTGTTCAGGTACTTCGGCCCGTTGTCGTCGTCGCGCAGCTTGCGCGCGCCGAAGCCGACCACCTCGCCGCTGATGTCGCGGATCGGCCACATCAGGCGGCCGCGGAAGCGGTCGATGGGCTTGCCGCTGCGGCTGTCCTGGGCGAGCCCGGAGGTGATCAGTTCCTTGTCGGTGAAGCCCTTGCCGCGCAGGAAGCGGGTCAGGTGGTCCCATCCGGCCGGGCTGTAGCCCACGCTGAAGTGGGCGGCCGCGGCCTGGTCGAAGCCGCGCTCCGCCAGGAACTTGCGGCCGATCTCCGCCTCGGGGCCGTCCAGCTGGTCGACGTAGAACTGGGCGGCGGCCTTGTGCGCCTCGACCAGCCGGATCCGCTCACCGCGGCCGCTGGTGCCGGCGGTGTAGCCGCCCTCCTCGTACCGCAGGGTGATGCCGGCCAGGCCGGCCAGGCGCTCGACCGCCTCCGAGAAGGAGAGGTGATCGATCTTCATGACGAAGTCGAGGGTGTCCCCGCCCGCCTGGCAGCCGAAGCAGTGGTAGAGCCCCTTGCTGGGGCTGACCTGGAAGGAAGGGGACTTCTCGTCGTGGAAGGGGCACAGGCCCTTGAGGTTGCCGCCGCCCGCGTTGCGCAGCTGGAGGTAGTCGGAGACCACGGCGTCGATCGGGACCGCGTCCCGTACCGCCTTCACGTCGTCGTCGTTGATCCGTCCTGCCACCCGTGAAGTCTACGGCCGGGCGACGGCAAAGCTGTCAGGCCCCCTCGGCCCGCACCAGGGACTCCAGCGGAATGGACGGGTCCGCCAGTGCCTCGCGGTTGACGGGCGCCTTTGACCTGATCAGAGCCTGGATGTGAGCGGTGACGTCCCACACGTTCACGTTCATCCCGGCCAGCACCCGCCCGTCGGACAGCCAGAAGGCGACGAACTCCCGCTTGGCCACGTCCCCGCGGATCAGCACCTGGTCGTAGCCGCCGGGCGGCGCGTACCCCGAGTACTCCAGGCCCACGTCGTACTGGTCCGAGAAGAAGTACGGCACCCGGTCGTAGCCGACCTCCTGGCCCAGCATGGCCCGCGCCGCGGCCGGGCCGCCGTTGAGCGCGTTGGCCCAGTGCTCGACCCGCAGCCGGGTTCCGAGCACCGGGTGGTGGGCGGCGGCCACGTCCCCGACCGCGTAAACGTCCGGATCGGAGGTGCGCAGGGAGGAGTCCACCGCGATCCCGCCGCCGTGCTCCCGGTCCACCAGGGCGAGCCCGGCCGTCTCGGCGAGCGCGGTCCGCGGCGCGGCACCGATCGCGGCGAGCACCGCGTGCGCCGGGTGTTCCTCCCCGTCGTCCGTACGGGCGGCCAGCACCATGCCGTCGTGGCCCACGATCTCGGTCAGCCGCGCCCCGAAGTGGAACCGCACCCCGTGATCGGCGTGCAGGTCCGCGAAGAGCCGGCCGATCTCCGGGCCGAGGACCGCGTGCAGCGGGGTGGCCTCCGGCTCGACGACGGTGACCTCGGCGCCGTAGCCGCGGGCCGCGGCGGCCACTTCCAGGCCGATCCAGCCGGCGCCGGCGATCAGCAGGTGGCCGTTGTCCCGGCCGAGTCCGGCCAGGACGCCCTTGAGCCGCTCGGCGTGCGCGAGGCGCCGCAGGTGGTGCACCCCCACCAGGCCGGTGCCGGGTACGTCCAGCCGGCGGGGCTCGGCGCCGGTGGCCAGCAGCAGCTTGTCGTAGTGCAGGACCGTGCCGTCGCCGAGGACGACCTTCTTGGCGGCCCGGTCGAGGTGGACCGCGGGCTGGCCGAGGTGCAGCTCGACGTCGGCGGCCGCGTACCAGGACGGCTCGTGGACGAAGACGCTCTCCCGGTCGTCCTTGCCCGACAGGTAGCCCTTGGACAGCGGGGGGCGTTCATAGGGATGGTCGCGCTCGTCGCCGATCAGGATCACCCGCCCCGTGAACCCCTCGGACCTCAGCGTTTCGGCCGCCTTTGCTCCGGCGAGCCCTGCGCCGACGATGACGAATGTCCGGTGTGCGTCGACCACCTGATGCCTCCTCATAACCTCTCCGCCACATGCGACCACATGCGAGCGTCCCGCACCGAGCCTGCCGCGTGAAGGGGGAGTGGCTCGATCAGCTCACCTTTCGGCGCGTCGGCCGCGCCGGGTGAGGCGTGCGTGAAGGGAACGGGCGGATGCGTCGGTGAGGCACGCGATCTGGTCGATGACCGCCCTTTTCCTGGCCCGGTCGTCGGGGGCGGCGTCGAAGATCGCCCGGAACTGCGGGTCCAGCCCCTCCGGGGCACGGGCGCTGAGTGCCTCCGCGAGTTCGGCCAGGACGATGCGCTGGTCGGCGCGGATCCGTTCCTGCTCGTCGCGCTGCATGACGTACAGGTCGGCGACCGCCTTGAGCACCGCGCACTCGTTGCGCGCATCGCGCGGGATCATCAGTTCGGCACCGTACCGGGTGAGGCGGCCGGAGCCGTACGCCTCGCGGGTGGCCCCCTCGGCGGCCAGGCAGAACCTGCCGATCAGCTGGCTCGCGGCGTCCTTCAGCCGGGCCTGGGCGACGGCCGAACCGTCGTACCCGTGGGGCCACCACTCCTGCTCCATCAGGCGGTCGAGGGCGGCCCGCAGCTCATCGGGAGCGGTGTCGGCGGGGACGTACCGGCCGATGGCGACCTGCCAGATCGCCGTGCGCTCGGGCTCGGAGAACAGGAGGTTGGGGTCGAGGTGGCCGGCGTGCAGGCCGTCCTCGAAGTCATGGACGGAGTACGCGACATCGTCGGCCCAGTCCATGACCTGGGCCTCGAAGCACTTGCGGTCCGCGGGCGCGCCGCGGCGCAGCCAGGCGAAGACGGGCAGGTCGTCCTCGTACGCTCCGAACTTCACCGAGCCGGGGTCGGTGGGGTGGTCCCCGCGCGCCCACGGGTACTTGGTGGCGGCGTCCAGGCAGGCCCGGGTGAGGTTGAGGCCGACGCTGACGGGTTCGCCGCCCGCCGGGTCGGGCACGAACCGCTTGGGCTCCAGACGGGTCAGCAGGCGCAGCGACTGGGCGTTGCCCTCGAAGCCGCCGCAGTCCTTGGCGAACTCGTTGAGCGCCTCCTCGCCGTTGTGGCCGAAGGGCGGATGGCCCATGTCGTGGGAGAGGCAGGCGGCTTCGACGAGGTCGGGGTCGCAGCCGAGCGCGGCGCCGAGCTCCCGCCCGACCTGGGCGCACTCCAGGGAGTGGGTCAGGCGGGTACGGGGGCTCGCGTCCCAGTCGTACGAACGGCTGCCGGGGGTGACGACCTGGGTCTTCCCGGCGAGGCGGCGCAGCGCGGCGGAGTGCAGCACTCGGGCGCGGTCGCGCTGGAAGGCGGTCCGGCCGGGCCGTTTGTCGGGCTCGGCGGCCCAGCGTTCGGTGTCGGCCGCGTCGTAGAGGGTGTCGAGATCGTCTGCCGGGGCGTGCGCGGTGCCTTTCATGCCTTCCATGCAGAGACGGTAACCGGAACAACTGACAAACCGGGATCAGGCGGAGACGAGTTCCGGCCGCACCCGGCCGAGGGGCAGGGCGCGGGCCTCGTCGTAGCGGTGCAGCAGCAGCCGGGCCAGGGCCGGGTGGTCGCCCAGCGGGGCGGCGGCGAGGCCGGGCGCGGCCGCTGCGGTCTGGGTGGCGAACCGGCCGGGAGCGGCGAAGTACGAGGCCACGGCGATCCGGTGGTGACCGCGGGCGGCGAGGGCCCGGACCGCCTCGGGGGCGGTCGGCGCGGCGGCGGAGGCGTAGGCGGGGGTCACCGGGACGCCGCCGAGGCGTTCGGAGAGCAGGTCGGCGGTGCGGCGGGTGTCGGCCGCGGAGTCGGGGTCGCGGGAGCCGGCGGCGGCCAGCACGACGGCCGAGCCGGGGGCCGGGGTCCAGCCGGCCTCCAGGAGCCGCTCGTACAGGGCCTCGACGAGCAGCGGATGCGGTCCCAGCGGGGCGGCGATGCGGGTGAGCAGGTGGGAGGCCCGGGCGGCGGCCTCGGGCAGGTCGCGCTTGACGTGGTACCCGCGGCCGAGGAGCAGCGGGACGAGGACGGCCGAGCCGGACAGCCCGTTCAGGGTGTCGTCGAGCAGCGGCTCGTTCAGCTCGATGTGACCGAGCCGGACGTCGAGCCGGGGGCGGAGCTCGCGGACCCGTTCGAGGAGGGCGTGGGCGGTGTGCAGGGCGCGCGGGTCACGGCTGCCGTGGGCCACGGCGACGAGGGTGGGGTGCATGGGCGGTCTCCGGGTCGGCGCAGGCCGCTGAGCTGGGTGCCCAGCTGGAGGGTGATGCGGCCGAGGAGCTCGGCCGTACTGTCGAAGGGGAGGGCGGGAAACTCGGGAGGGTGCACCGACTCCGTCATGAACCGATCCTCCGTGCCGGAGGTTGCCGGTGCGTTGCGCCGGGATGACGGGTGTTTGCCGTGTCCTCACAGGGCGGCCGGCGCGATGGTCGGAGCGGGTGCGGCGAGCGGGGCGCGTGGCAGGGGTGCGGGTCGGGGCGCGGGGCGCCGGGAGGCGGGCCGCGGAGCGGGGCCGGGTGAACCGCGCGGCCCCCGCGTGCGTCCTGACCAGCGGACCAGCAGCCGAGACACCAGGGGATGGATGATGCGCGGACCGCGCCTGCCGAGAGTCGAGTGGAGCCGGGCGGTGGCGGCGCTGCGCAGCGTACGGACCCGGCGGCTGGCGGTGCAGACCTTCATGGCGGCCTGCGTGCTGGCCCTGCTGCCGTCGGCGTGGATGCACGCGGTGGCGGCCGACCGGCTCCGGTCCACGGCCGACGCGCCTGCCGCCGAGGTGGCCGTGGTGTTCGGTGCGGGCCTGTGGCGCGGGCAGCCCACTCCCTACCTGGCCGACCGGCTCGACGCCGCCGCCGAGCTGTACCGCACCGGCAAGGTCAAGGTCGTGCTGGTCACCGGGGACAACAGCCGCAGGGAGTACGACGAGCCCGACGCGATGCGGACGTACCTCACCGCGCACGGGGTGCCGGACCGGCGGATCGTCAGCGACTACGCGGGCTTCGACACCTGGGACTCCTGCGTGCGGGCCAAGGAGATCTTCGGCGTGGAGCGGGCGGTGCTGGTCACCCAGGGCTTCCACATCCGCCGGGCCGTCGCCCTGTGCCAGGCGGCCGGGCTGGACTCGTACGGCGTCGGGGTGGCCGACGTGCACGACGCCACCTGGTACTACGGCGAGACCCGCGAGGTCTTCGCGGCGGGCAAGGCGGCGCTGGACGCGGTCTTCAAGCCCGCCCCGCACTTCCTGGGACCGAAGGAGGAGGGGGTGTCGCAGGCCCTGGCCGCTCTGGCAGACTGACGCCCCGCCGGTTATGCCGATTAGTCATATGCCGGTCAGTCGGTACGAGAGCGTCAGGGGTGCGGAACCGTGGCTGTTGCTGATCTGAGCGGCAAGGTCGTCGTCATCACCGGGGGAGCCCGCGGCCTGGGCGCCGCGGCCGCGCAGGCCGTCGTGGACGGCGGGGGCCGGGTACTGATCACCGACGTGCTGGAGGCGGAAGGCGCCGAGACGGCCGTGAAGCTCGGGGACGCGGCGCGCTTCGTACGGCACGACGTCACCAGCGAGGCGGACTGGCAGGCGGCCCTGGACCACGCGGTCGCCGAGTTCGGCCGGATCGACGGCCTGGTGAACAACGCGGGCATATCCACCGGCCAGTTCCTCGAGCACGAGAGCGTCGAGCACTTCCGCCGGGTCGTCGAGATCAACCTGGTCGGCGTGTTCATCGGCATCAAGGCCGCGATCCCGCTGCTGCGCGCGAACGGTGGCGGGTCCATCGTCAACATCTCCTCCGCCGCCGGCCTGACCGGCCTCGCGCTCACCGCCGGGTACGGGGCCTCCAAGTGGGGCGTGCGCGGCCTGTCGAAGATCGGCGCGGTGGAGCTCGCCGAGGCGAGGATCCGCGTCAACTCCGTCCACCCCGGCATGACCCTGACCCCGATGACCGCCCCGATCGGCATTCAGCCGGGCGAGGGCAACTATCCGGGCACCCCGCTGGGCCGCGTCGGCGCCCCCGAGGAGATCGCGGCCGCGATCGCCTTCCTGCTCTCCGACGCCGCCGGCTACATGACGGGCGCCGAGCTGGCGGTCGACGGCGGCTGGACCGCGGGCCTGACGGTGAAGTACCTGACCGGCCAGTGATCCCCGCCCGGTGCCCGGCGCGGGGCGGCCCGATAGTCGCGTGCCGCCGACGGGGCGCCGCGTTACGGTCCGGCCTGTGGAACAGGAAAACCCCGTGGAACAGGACGACGCAGCGCCCCTCGTACGTGACGTCCTCCCCGTTCTGGCGGCCGAACTCGTGCGGCTGCTGGAGGAGGAGGGCGAACGTGAACTCGCCATCTGCGCCCACGATCTCCGCATCGTCGCGGACTGCGGCTGCGGCGACGACTTCTGCCAGAGCTTCCGCACCGAACCCCACCCGCCGGGGACTCCCTTCGGTCCGGGCCACCGCAACGTGCCGCTCCTCCCGGACCGCGGGTACCTGATCCTCGACGTCGTCCACGGACGGATCATGTTCGTGGAGGTCCTCGACCGGCCCGAGCTGCGGCCGCCCCTCACCGCGGCCCTCACCGAGGCCCTCACCGCGCCCGTCGCGGTGCCGGTCACCGCCTCCGTCGACGCCGCCCTCACCGGCGGCGACGGGGCGCGCTGAGGCGGAGCACCCCGGGCCGTAACGCGGGGCGGCGGCCCGCGTAACACCGGCGGCGCACGCTGGGGCCATGCGCACCTCCGACTCCGCCACCGACACGCACTGCCCGTACTGCGCCCTGCAGTGCGGGATGAGGCTCCGCCCCGAACCGGGCGGCGCCTCCGTGGCAGTGGAGGAGCGGGCCGACTTTCCCGTCAACCGGGGCGCGCTGTGCGGCAAGGGCCGCACCGCGCCAGCCGTGCTCTCCTCCCGGGTGCGCCTCACCCAGCCGCTCGTCCGCACCCACGCCGGGCGGCTGGAGCCGGCCACCTGGGAGGAGGCCCTCGACGCCGTCGCCGAGGGGCTCGCCCGCACGGGCCGCTCGTACGGGCCCGACGCCGTCGGGGTCTTCGGCGGCGGCGGGCTCACCAACGAGAAGGCCTACGCGCTCGGCAAGTTCGCCCGCGTCGCCCTGCGCACCTCGCAGATCGACTACAACGGCCGTTTCTGCATGTCCTCGGCCGCCGCCGCCCACCAGCGCGCCTTCGGGCTCGACCGCGGACTGCCCTTCCCGCTGGAGGACATCCCCCGCACCGGCTGCGTGATCCTCGTCGGCTCGAACCTGGCCGAGACCATGCCGCCCGCCCTGCGCTACCTCACCGAGCTCAAGGCGAACGGCGGCACGCTGATCGTCATCGACCCGCGCCGCACCCGCACCGCCGAACAGGCCGACCTGCACCTCGCCCCGCGCCCCGGCACCGACCTCGCGCTCGCCCTCGGCCTGCTGCACCTGGTGGTCGCGGAAGGCCGCACGGACGAGGAGTTCATCGCCGCCCGCACCACCGGCTGGGAGGAGGCACGGGCCGCCGCGATGGCCCACTGGCCGGAACTGGTGGAACGCATCACCGGGGTGCCCGTCCCCAGGCTCCGCGAGGCCGTGGCCATGTTCTGCGCCCCGGAATCCGCCATGGTCCTCACCGCCCGGGGCCCCGAGCAGCAGTCCAAGGGCACCGACACCGTCGGCGCCTGGATCAACCTGTGCCTGGCCACCGGCCGCGCCGGCCGCCCGCTCTCCGGCTACGGCTGCCTCACCGGGCAGGGCAACGGCCAGGGCGGCCGCGAGCACGGCCAGAAGGCCGACCAGCTCCCCGGCTACCGCAAGCTCACCGACCCGGCGGCCCGCGCCCACGTGGCCGGGGTCTGGGGCATCGACCCCGACAGCCTCCCCGGCCCGGGGCGCAGCGCCTACGAACTCCTCGACGCCCTCGGCACGGACGTGAAGGCCCTGCTCCTGATGGGCTCGAACCCGGTGGTCTCGGCCCCCCGCGCCGCCCACATCGAGGACCGCATCCGCTCCCTGGACTTCCTCGCGGTGGCGGACGTGGTCCTCTCCGAGACGGCGGCCCTCGCGGACGTGGTCCTCCCGGTCACCCAGTGGGCGGAGGAAACCGGCACCACCACCAACCTGGAGGGCCGCGTCCTGCTCCGGCGCCGCGCCCTGACCCCGCCGGCCGGTGTCCGCAGCGACCTCGACGTCCTCCACGGACTCGCCGCCCGCCTCGGCGTCGAGAAGGGCTTCCCCACCGAGCCCGAGGAGGTCTTCGAGGAGCTGCGCCGCGCCTCGGCCGGTGGCCCGGCGGACTACTCGGGCATCACCTACGCCCGCATCGAGGCCGAGCAGGGCGTCTTCTGGCCCTGCCCCGAAGGCCCCGCCGGCCCCGAAGGGTCTCCCGGCCCCGAAGGGTCTCCCGGCCCCGAAGGTTCCCCCGGGACCGAGCGCCTCTTCCTGGACCGCTTCGCCACCGACGACGGCCGGGCCCGTTTCGTCCCCGTCTCCCACCGCGACGCCGCCGAGGTCCCGGACGCGGAGTACCCGCTGCTGCTCACCACCGGCCGGGTGGTCGCCCAGTACCAGTCCGGCGCCCAGACCCGCCGGGTGGACGAGCTCAACGCGGCCGCCCCCGGCCCCTTCGTGGAACTCCACCCGCGGCTGGCCGCCAGGATCGGCGCGGTCGACGGCAGCCCGCTCGCGGTGACCTCCCGCCGCGGCCGCGCGGTGGCCCCGGCCCGCATCACGGACACCATCCGGGCGGACACCGTCTTCATGCCGTTCCACTGGCCGGGCGAGGGCCGGGCCAACTCCCTGACCAATCCGGCGCTCGACCCGGTGTCACGGATGCCGGAGTTCAAGGTCTGCGCGGTCCGCGTCGAGCCGGCCTGAGCCTCAGCCGGCCCGCCCCGCGAAGGTCGGCGCCAGCGCGGCCAGCAGCCGCTCGGCGTAGGACTCGGCCGAGCCCGGGACCCCCGGGTAGTCCGCCCGGAAGGTGTCCCAGTCGGCCCATCTGACCTCGGAGAAGGCCTCCAGGGTCAGCGGGGTGTCCGAGGTCGCATTCCGCGGGAAGTACTCCCCGGACTCCAGGAAGACCGTGTGGACCAGCTCGTACGGAGCCGTGCAGCGCTCGGCGAGCAGGACCGCGTCGTAGAGGTCCTTTCCCTGCGGGTACATGTCACTGGCCAGCCAGATCAGCTTCCACGCCAGCGAGAGCTCCGGCGTGGCCGCCTTCAGCCGCACCCCCGCGACATCGGCCGGCTCCGGCGGCGCCGGAAGCCGCTCGTTGAAGACGAAGTCCAGCTGGACCTGGCCCCCGGGCAGCCCCGGGGCCGACCAGGGCAGGACCAGACGGCGCCCGGGGACGCGCTCGTACGTCCAGATGTCCTCGGACACCGCCGCGTCGGCCGCGATCACCAGCTCGCCCCCCTCGGCGGCGGCCCGCTCGGCCGCCTCCGCGACGGCCGCCAGCAGCTGCCCCGTACGCGGCTCCTCGATCCCCCACTCCTGCGGGACCACCACGAAGTCCAGGTCGTGCGGTTCCCGGGCCGTCGCCCCGAACCAGCCCGCCATGAGCATGCTGCCGCGCAGCACCAGCGAGTCCGCCCAGCCCGAGCGGGCCACGCCCTGCGCCACCACGTCCAGCGCGGTCCGGCGCGCGGCCCGCCAGGCGGGGCGCAGCGCCTCGTCAACGGCGGCGTCCGTGATCCGGTAGCCGTACGCGAAGTGCTTGAGCGCCGGGTCGAAGACCCGGACGTCGGGTTCGGCGCGGTCCAGGCCGGCCGTGGAGGTGCGCGGCAGTTCGCGCTGGCGCCTCCTCCAGTCCTCCCTGGCCGCGTCCTGCGCGCTCGTCCCGGTCATGCCCTCACCCCTTCGTCGATCCACCCGTCGTCCACCGACAGGTCACTGTCGTACAGCACGAACTCCCGCTCCTCCGAACGGATTTCGTACCCGGCCGAGCCCAGCGCGGCGATCAGCGCGTCGCAGGCCGCCCCCGCTCCCGCCGCCGTGCCGCGCCACCTCTGCGTCACGAAGCGTTCGTGTGCGCCCCCGGCCAGCACCCGGCGGGCGTTCCAGGACAGGTGGGCCCCGTGCGGGACGACCAGGGCCTCCAGGGCCGGGCGGTCGAAGTCCGCCGGGACGAGGAGCTTCAGGTGGTGCTCGAAGTAACCGCCGCCCGGGCCGGGGGAGTCCGTGGTCCACGGGACCGTCTCCACCTTGACCCGGACCGGGTCGAAGCCGGCCGCCCGCAGCCGCGGCACGAGGTGCTCGTGGCCCGTCCGGTCCGGAAGGGTCAGCATGGGCTGGGACACCATCCGGCCCCGGGCCAGCAGGATGTGGGTCACCTTCAACTCCCGCGCCCCGGCCCAGATATCGAGGCGTGCCAGCTCCGCCGCATCCGCGCAGCGCACCGTCACATGGGTTTCGTACTCCGACATGGAGTCGATCATCTCGGACATGCGTCCGATCCGCATCGGGGTTCCCGCCGGGGGGTAACCATCGGTCACGCACCGGACTCAGAAAGTGCTCGCACGCCCCTCGTGGACGCGATGTGTCGTACCCCACACTGAGCGCGGAGCCCCCGTCCTCGGAGCCCTGGAGGTCGCCCCCGTGCAGACCCGGACCCTGACCGTGAACGCGAGCGAGTCCTCGGAGGCCAAGGCCGTGGACGAAGAGCCCGAGGTACTGGAGCTGATCGAGCCGGTGCCCGTGCAGCGCAGGCGCAGCAGCAGCGACAGCGGAGGCGGAGCGGGTCCGTCCGCCGACCTGTTCCGGCAGTACCTCCGCGAGATAGGCAGGATCCCGCTGCTCACCGCCGCCGAGGAGGTGGACCTCGCGCGACGCGTCGAAGCCGGCCTGTTCGCCGAGGAGAAGCTCGGCTCCACCCCCGACCTCGACTCCCAGCTCGCCCTCGACCTCGACAAGCTGGTCGTCATGGGGCGGATGGCCAAGCGCCGTCTCATCGAGTCGAACCTGCGGCTGGTCGTCTCCGTCGCGAAGCGGTACGTGGGCCGCGGGCTGACCATGCTCGACCTCGTGCAGGAGGGCAACCTCGGGCTGATCCGGGCGGTCGAGAAGTTCGACTACGCCCGCGGGTACAAGTTCTCCACCTACGCCACCTGGTGGATCAGGCAGGCGATGTCCCGGGCCCTCGCCGACCAGGCACGGACGATCCGCGTGCCCGTCCACGTCGTCGAGCTGATCAACCGCGTCGTCCGCGTGCAGCGCCGCATGCTGCAGGAGCGCGGGTACGAACCCACCGCCGAAGAAGTGGCGGTCCACCTGGAGCTGACCCCCGAGCGGGTCCTGGAGGTGCTCCGCCTCGCCCAGGAGCCGGTCTCCCTGCACGCCCCGGTGGGCGAGGAGGACGATGTCGCGCTCGGCGACCTCATCGAGGACGGGGACGCCGCCTCGCCCGTGGAGTCGGCCGCGTTCTTCCTGCTGCGTGAGCACCTGGAAGCCGTCCTGTCGACCCTCGGCGAGCGCGAGCGCAAGGTCGTCCAGCTGCGGTACGGCCTCGCCGACGGGCGGCCCCGCACCCTGGAGGAGATCGGCCGGATCTTCGGCGTGACCCGCGAGCGGATCCGCCAGATCGAGTCCAAGACCCTCAACAAGCTGCGCGACCACGCCTTCGCCGACCAGCTCCGCGGCTACCTGGACTGACGGACCAACGGGAAAAGGGGGCGCCCCGCCAGGCGCCCCCGCTCCGCTGTCCGGCCCGGCCCCGTTCTGCCCCGGTGGCTACCGGTGCGCGGGCGCGTCGGCATCGGACAGGGGCCGGCTCATCCAGACGTCGTCGACATAGGCCCCGTCCAGCAGGAACTCCTCGGGCAGGACACCGACCACCGCGAAGCCGCACCGCCGGTAGAGCTGCTGCGCCGGCTCGTTGTGGCCGAGCACGCGCAGGGCCATCCGGCGGGCGCCACCGGCCCGGGCGGCGGCGCAGGCAGCCTCGACGAGGGCCTGTCCGACTCCGCTGCCGCGGGCGGATTCGAGGACGGCCAGTCCCTGGATGTGTCGGACGTGCCGGTTGGTCTCCAGGGGGCTGGCCGGGGCCTGGGCGATGTACCCGACGATCCTCCGTCCGCTCACCGCGACCAGGTAGCTCTCCACGGGATGCCGCTCGTCGAAGACGCCCGCGCCGGCCGGGCGTTCGGGGCCGGGTTCGCTCACCCGCGACCACACCGAGCGGAGCAGCTCCACTATCTCGCGTTCATCCTCCGCCCGAGCCGGGCGGATCACCACGTCCGATGCCATGCCGCCATGCTAGCCACGCCGTCGCGCCGCGGACCCCGAAGGCCGAAGGGGCACCCGCGTACGTCCCGTACACGGGTGCCCCTTCGGCCCCTTGAGCCCTACGACGACCGCGACGACCTAGTCGACCTCGGCCACCGCCTGCGCGAACTGCGCCGCGTACAGCCGCGCGTACGCGCCGTCCGACTCCAGCAGCTCCTCGTGCGTGCCCTGCTCCACGATCGAGCCGCTCTCCATCACCAGGATCACGTCCGCGTCGCGGATCGTGGAGAGCCGGTGCGCGATCACGAAGGACGTACGGCCACGGGCGAGCCGGGCCATCGCCTTCTGGATCAGCACCTCGGTACGGGTGTCCACCGAGCTCGTCGCCTCGTCGAGCACCAGGATCACCGGGTCCGACAGGAACGCCCGGGCAATGGTGATCAGCTGCTTCTCGCCCGCGCTGACCCCCGCGCCCTCGTCGTCCAGGACGGTGTCGTAGCCGTCCGGCAGGGTGCGGATGAACCGGTCCGCGTGGGCGGCCCGCGCCGCCGCCTCGATCTCGGCCCGCGTGACCTCGCGCGAAGCACCGTAGGCGATGTTCTCCGCGATGGTGCCGCCGAACAGCCAGGTGTCCTGGAGCACCATGCCTATGCCGCCGCGCAGTTCCTCGCGGGTCATCTTCGCGATGTCCACCCCGTCGAGGGCGATCTCGCCGCCCGTGACCTCGTAGAACCGCATCAGCAGATTGACCAGCGTGGTCTTGCCGGCGCCGGTGGGGCCGACGATCGCGACCGTGTGGCCCGGCTCGACCGTGAGCGAGAGGTTGTCGATCAGCGGCCTGTCCGGCTCGTAGCGGAAGGCCACCTTGTCGAAGGTGACCTGACCGCGCAGCTCCTCGGGACGCTCCGGAACCTCGGCGTCCGACTCCTGCTCCGGCGCGTCCAGCAGCTCGTAGACCCGCTCCGCCGAGGCGACACCGGACTGCACGAGGTTCGCCATCGAGGCGACCTGAGTCAGCGGCATCGAGAACTGCCGCGAGTACTGGATGAAGGCCTGCACGTCACCGATCGACAGGGTGCCGGAGGCGACCCGGAGCCCGCCGACGACGGCTATCAGCACGTAGTTGATGTTCGAGATGAAGAACATCACCGGCTGCATGATGCCGCTGACCAGCTGCGCCTTGAACGAGGCCCGGTACAGCGCCTCGTTCTGCTCGGCGAAGACGGCCGCGGACTCCTTCTGCCGGCCGAAGACCTTGACCAGGTTGTGCCCCGAGTACATCTCCTCGATGTGGGCATTGAGCGCGCCGGTCGTCTTCCACTGCGCCACGAACTGCGGCTGCGACTTCTTGCCGATCTTCGCCGCGACGTAGATCGACAGCGGTACGGTCGCCAGCGCGACCAGCGCCAGCAGTGGCGAGATCCAGAACATCATCACGAGCACGCCGACGATGGTCAGCAGCGAGTTCAGCAGCTGCCCCATCGTCTGCTGGAGCGTCTGCCCGATGTTGTCGATGTCGTTCGTGGCCCGGCTCAGCACCTCGCCGCGCTTCTGCTGGTCGAAGTACGACAGCGGCAGCCGCGACAGCTTCGCCTGGAGCTCCTCGCGCATCCGGTAGACGGTGCCGTTCATGACGTGGTTCGACAGCCGCGTGGCGACCAGCATCAGCAGGCCGGCCAGGGTGAAGACCACCAGCGCCCAGATCGCCACGACGCCGACGGCGCCGAAGTCGATGCCCTGGCCCGGGGTGAAGTCGGTACCGGCGAGCATGTCCGCCATGCCGTCCTGGCCCTTGGCCCGCAGCCCGTCCAGCGCCTGCTGCTTGGTGGTCCCGGCCGGCATCTCCCGGCCGACGATCCCCGCGAACACCAGGTCGGTGGCCTCGCCGAGGATCTTGGGGCCCACCACCGCGCAGCCGACGCTGCCGACGACGGCCGCGACCATGCCCCAGATCTTGGCCCGGTCATGGGCGAGCTGACGCAGCAGCCGCTTGCTCGAACCCTTGAAGTCCATGGACCGCTGGGCCGGCCCCATCATCATCCGTCCTCCGGGCCCGCTCATGCGGCCTCCGCCTCCGTCAGCTGGGAGAGCACGATCTCCCGGTAGGTCTCGTTGCCGGCCATCAGCTCGTGGTGGCGACCCTCGCCCACGACCTGACCCTCGTCCAGGACGATGATCCGGTCGGCGTCGCGGATCGTGGAGACCCGCTGGGCCACGATGACCACGGTCGCGTCCTCGGTCTCGCGGGAGAGCGCCGCGCGCAGCGCCGCGTCCGTCGCGTAGTCCAGGGCCGAGAAGGAGTCGTCGAAGAGGTAGATCTCCGGGCGCTGCACGAGCGTGCGGGCGATGGCCAGACGCTGGCGCTGGCCGCCGGAGACATTGGTCCCGCCCTGGGTGACGGGGGCGTCGAGGCCACCCTCCAGCGCGGAGACGAACTCCTTGGCCTGGGCCACCTCCAGCGCCTGCCAGAGCTCTTCGTCGCTCGCCTCCGGGCGCCCGTAGCGCAGGTTGGAGGCGATCGTTCCGGAGAACAGGTACGGCTTCTGCGGCACCATGCCCACCGTTCTGGCCAGCAGCTCCGGGTCCAGGGCGCGGACGTCCTCCCCGTCGACGAGGACCTCGCCGCCGGTCGCGTCGAACAGTCGCGGGACCAGGCCCAGCAGCGTGGACTTGCCGCTTCCGGTGGAGCCGATCACGGCCGTGGTCTCGCCGGGGCGGGCCACCAGGTCCACCCCGCGCAGCACCGGCGCCTCGGCGCCCGGGTAGCGGAAGTCGGCGCCGCGCAGCTCCAGGCGCCCGCGGCGGGCGAGTTCGAGCACCGGGTCCTTGGGCGGGACCACGCTGGACTCGGTGTCCAGGACCTCCTGGATGCGCTCGCCGCAGACCTCGGCGCGCGGCACCATCATGAACATGAAGGTGGCCATCATCACGGCCATCACGATCTGCATCAGGTAGGCGAGGAAGGCCGTCAGCTGGCCGATCTCCATGCCGCCGCTGTCGACGCGCATCGCGCCGAACCAGATCACGGCGACGCTGGAGATGTTCACGACCACGATGACCGTGGGGAACATGTACGCCAGCAGTTTGCCGGCGGCCAGCGAGATGCCGGTCAGGTCGGCGTTGGCCTCGCGGAAGCGGTCCTTCTCGTAGTCGTCGCGGACGAAGGCGCGGATCACCCGGTTGCCGGTGATCTGCTCGCGCAGGACCCGGTTCACGGTGTCCAGGCGCGTCTGCATCTGGCGGAACAGCGGCCGCGTCCTGAACACGATGGCGCCGACCGAGATCCCGAGCACGGGGACCACGGCCAGCAGGACGCCCGACAGCTTCACGTCGAGCGAGAGCGCCATGGCGATGCCGCCGACGCACATGATCGGGGCCGAGACCATCAGGGTGAAGGTCATCAGCACCAGCATCTGGACCTGCTGGACGTCGTTCGTCGTACGGGTGATCAGCGACGGGGCGCCGAACTGGCCGAGCTCCCGCGCCGAGAAGCTCTGCACGCGGTCGAAGATCGCGGCGCGCAGGTCCCGGCCGAAGGCCGCGGCCGTGCGGGCGCCGTAGTAGACGGCTCCGACGTTGCAGATCAGCTGGATGAGGGACACACCGAGCATCAGCGCGCCGAAGCGCAGGATGTAGCCGGTGTCACCGTTGACGACACCGTTGTCAATGATGTCGGCGTTGAGGGTGGGCAGGTAGAGGCTCGCGCTGGTCTGCAGCAGCTGCAGCAGGACCAGCACGGCGATCGGTTTCCGGTACGTCCCCAGATGGGTCCGCAGAAGTCGTATGAGCACGCGCAGGCTCCGGTCGGCATGATCGAGGGGTTCAACCCATCTTCGGCCAACCGGCCCACCGATCCCCACCGGATTTCGCAAAGGCCGGTCAAAAGGAAGAGACCGACGGCCCCGGACCCAGGTCGCCGGCCGGCGGGGCCGGGAGGGGCCGGGAGGCGGAGACTGGAGGGAGGACGGGGGCCAGGGGGAAACTCCGGACCGCCGGAGCAGATCAACCGTGGAGGAGTCATGACGGCCACGACACGGGAGCAGACACCCGTCGCCTTCGACGCCGACGGAGTCGAACTGCGCACGCACGAGATCGGCGGGGGCTTCACCGTCGCGTTCGTGCGGTTCGACCAGGGTGTGGACATGAGCCCGGCGTTCAAGGGGCTGCCGGACGACCTGTGCACGTGCCCGCACTGGGGCTACGTGCTCAAGGGCAGGATCAAGCTGCACACGAGGGACGGGGACGCGCTCTACTCGGCCGGCGAAGCCTTCTACTGGGCCCCGGGCCACGCCCCCGAGGCCGCCGAGGACGCCGAGTTCATCGACTTCTCGCCGACCGCGGAGTTCGACGCGGTGGTCAAGCACGTGGCGGCCCAGCTGGCCTGAACCGCCACCCGAACAGAGCCGGGACGGGTCCTAGAACGCCCCGGGGTGGATCTGCTCCCGCGTCGCGATGTACTGCTGGCGCACCCCCTGCCACGCCGGGAACTCGTCGCCCGGCTCGAAGACCTGGGCCGCGGGGCCCGGCCACACGGGCGGGGTGTGCGGGGACAGGGTGCCCTGCGCCACGCCGAGCGCCCAGGCCGCCTGGCGTGCCGCGCCCAGCGCCGCGTAGTCGGCCGGGGCCGGTACGACGACCTGCGTACCGAACAGCCCCGGCGCGGCCGCCTGCACGGCGGGCAGCTCCGCCGCCGCGCCCAGCAGGAACACCCGGCGGATCTCGACCCCGCGCGAGCGCAGCACGTCCAGCGCGTCCACCAGCCCGCACAGCATGCCCTCGAAGGCGGCCCGGGCCAGGTGCTCCGGCTTCATCGAGTCCCGGCGCAGCCCGGACAGGGTCCCGGCCGCGTGCGGCAGGTTCGGGGTCCGCTCACCCTCCAGGTACGGCAGGAGCACGAGGCCGTGCGCGCCCGGCGTCGACTTCAGCGCGAGCTCGGACAGCCCCTCCAGGTCGGTGCCGAGCAGCTCGGCGGTGCCGCGCAGGGCCCGTACGGCATTGGAGGTGTTCACCACGGGCAGGTGCATGCCGGTGGCGTCGGCCAGCGAGGTGACCAGCCCGCCCGGCTCCGACACGGCCTCGTGGTGCACCGCCATCACCGAACCGGACGCACCGAGCGAGACCACCGCGTCGCCGGGACCCAGTCCCAGCCCCAGTGCGGCGGCCATGGTCTCGCCGGTGCCGGCGGATATCAGCAGCCCCTCGGGCGTGGTCCCGGCGGCGTCGGCCGGGCCGAGGACCTCGGGCAGCAGCGCGCGGTGCCCGAGCGCGAGCTCGACGAGGTCGGGGCGCCAGGTGCCGGTGGCCGCCGACCAGTACCCGGTACCGGAGGCGCCGCCGCGGTCGGTGGTGCGCCGGGCCGGCCGGCCCAGCAGCTGCCAGACCAGCCAGTCGTGCGGGGACATGAGCACAGCGATCCGGCGGGCGGCCTCGGGGTCGGTGCGGGCCAGCCAGGCCAGCTTCGTGACCGGCTGCGCGGCGTGCGGGACCGAGCCCACCGCCTCGACCCAGGGGTGCCGGCCGCCGTAGGCGTCGATGAGGTCGGCGGCGGCGACCTGGCCGCGCTTGTCGTTGCCGACGAGGGCGGCCCGTACCAGCCCGCCCTGCGGGTCCAGCGGCAGCAGGCCGTGCTGCTGGGCCGAGACCCCTATGGCCTGGACACCTTCGAGGAGCCCGCCGCCGGCGGCCTCGCCGAGCGAGAGCAGCCAGGCCTGCGGGTCGGTCTCGTGGGGGCTGGCGCCGTCGGGTTCGCTCGTGGGCTGTGGATGGGGTGCGTACCCCTGGCGCAGCACGGCGCCGGTCTCTGTGTCACAGACGACGATGCGTGTGAAGGCGGAAGAGCTGTCCAGCCCGGCGACTATCCCCATGCAGTGAATTCTGCCGCACGCGGGGCCGGACTCGACCGCTCCGTAGCCCCCGGAACCTCATGGATCCCGGGGGCCCCGGTGCGCGGACCTGTGCGGCTAGGTGTTGCTGGTGCCCCAGTCGTCGTCGGCGCCGCCGCCGCCGACCCGGTCGCGCAGTCCGCGCACCCGCCCGGCGAGCGAGTCCGGGACGGCGTCGCCGACCTTCTGGCTCACCGCGGTGAAGGCCTTCCCGGCGAACTCGCGCCCGGTCTGGCCCGCCGTCTCGGCGGCGTTGCGCACCGCGGGGTTCTGCGCGATCTGCCGCGCGGACTTCCGCAGCTGCTCGTAGCGCTCGCGTCCGGCCCGGGTTCCGAGCACGTACCCGAGGGCCAGTCCGACCACGAACGTGACCTTGTAACGCATGCCTGCCACCCTTCGTCGTGTGGTGCCCGGCCTGCTGGCGATACCGATTGGCGGAGCACCCCCCTGCTTGCGCTAATCTATGACTCGCAACGGGCACTCGCCCCCCGGCAAGGCCGGAGGTGGGCTGTTCGATGCACCGCAGCAATCCCCTGTAGCTCAATTGGCAGAGCAGCCGACTGTTAATCGGCAGGTTACTGGTTCGAGTCCAGTCGGGGGAGCGCGGTCCCCTGTAGCTCAATTGGCAGAGCATTCGGCTGTTAACCGGAGGGTTGCTGGTTCGAGTCCAGCCGGGGGAGCAAGGAAGAAGAAGAGGACCCCGAGGGGTCCTCTTTTTCTCTTTGTCGCCCCGTCCGGGAACCGGACAGCCCTCAGCGCGGTCTCTCTGAACAGGCGAAGCCGATCATGCGAGGCATCCGAGGCAGGAGATCGTATGAGCGGCTATGCTGCGGCAGACGGCGCGCACACGTGTACGCGCCACGCCGTGAAGGGGCGGTAGCTCAGCCGGTTAGAGCAGCGGACTCATAATCCGTCGGCCGTGGGTTCGAGTCCCACCCGCCCCACTGCGAGCCGCAGGTGCAGAAACGATCGCACCTGCGGCTTCGGCGTTTCCGGGGTTCCCCCGTGCCGTCCGCGGACCGTGCGGCCGTACCCGCCCGCAGCCGCCGGCGCTCCCTCTCGGGCGGGCGCGGGGTCCGGGGCACCCGTAGCCCGACCGTGTGACGCGCCCGGACGAAGTACGGCCGCGTTGCGTGCCGGTCTCTCCCACCCGCCGCACAGGGTGCTTTTGTCTGGGGGCCGGGTGCGCGACGGCTCCCGTGGCCGTCCCGACGGGCCGGCCGCTGTCCAGCGTCCCTCCTGCGCATCGTCCGGTCCCCGAGTGCGTCCGCCGAAAGGCAGAAGGAGAGAACGTGGTGGCAGCAAACGCCGACCAGGGCCGCGGGGCGGCGTCCGCGCAGCTCCTCAGGGGCCAGAAGGCGTTGGTGACCGGCGCCAACTCGGGCATCGGCCTGGCGACCGCCGTCGCCCTGGGCCGGGCCGGAGCGGACGTCGTGGTGAACTACGTCGCCGGTGCGGACGAGGCACAGGAGGTCGTGAGGCGGATCGAGGGCTTCGGTGTGCGCGCCTACGCCCACGAGGCCGACGTGTCCGACGAGGACCAGGTGGTCGCCATGGTCGCGCGGATGGTCGAGGAGTTCGGCACCATCGACATCATGGTGGCCAACGCGGGCCTCCAGCGGGACGCGGCCCTGACGGAGATGACGCTCGCCCAGTGGCAGAAGGTCATCGACGTCAATCTGACCGGCCAGTTCCTGTGCGCGCGGGAGGCCGCCAAGGAGTTCGTCCGGCGCGGCGTGGTGGAGGAGGTCTCCCGCTCGGCGGGAAAGATCATCTGCATGAGCTCGGTCCACCAGATCATCCCGTGGGCGGGGCACGTGAACTACGCCTCCTCCAAGGGCGGTGTGGCCATGCTGATGCAGACCCTCGCCCAGGAGCTCGCCCCCCAGCGGATCAGGGTCAACGCGGTCGCACCCGGCGCCATCCGGACGCCGATCAACCGCGACGCCTGGTCCACCCCCGAGGCCGAGGCCGATCTCCTGCGGCTGATCCCGTACCGCCGTGTGGGCGATCCGGAGGACATCGCCAATGCCGTCGTCGCCGTGGCGTCCGACCTGCTCGACTACGTCGTCGGCGCCACCCTCTACGTCGACGGCGGAATGACGCTCTTCCCCGGCTTCGCCACCGGAGGCTGATCCCAGGTGCAGGATCACATCACGCCCCGCCGGGTGGTGATCCTCGGCGGAGGGTTCGCGGGGCTGTTCGCCGCCCGAGCCCTGCGGAAGTCTCCGGTCGCGGTCACCGTGGTCGACCGCCGCGCCCATCACCTCTTCCAGCCGCTGCTCTACCAGTGCGCCTCGGGGATCCTGTCCGAGGGGCAGATCGCACAGCCGCTCCGCGGGGTCCTGCGGCGCCACCACAACGTGCGCTGCGTGCTCGCCGAGGCCACCGACGTGGACGCCGGCGCCCGGCTGGTCCACGCCCGGCGGCCCGGGGGCGGAGCCGTCGTGCTGCCGTACGACGATCTGATCGTCGCGGTGGGCATGCGGCAGTCCTACTTCGGCCACGACGAGTTCGCCGCGCACGCACCCGGCATGAAGACCCTGGACGACGCGCTCGACATCCGCCGGCGGATCTACCGGGCGTTCGAGATGGCCGAAACGGCTGCCGACGACCGGGAACGGCAGCAGTGGCTCACCTTCGCGCTCGTCGGAGCCGGGCCGACCGGTGTCGAACTCGCTGGACAGATCAGGGAGATCGCCGGCCACACGCTCGACCGGGAGTTCCGGAAGATCGACTCCGCCAGGGCGCGGGTGCTGCTCTTCGAGGGGTCCGACGCGGTGCTGGGTTCCTTCGGCCCCCGGCTGGCCCACCGCGCGGCCCGGACCCTGCAGGATCTCGGAGTGGAGCTCCACCTGGGCACGAGGGTCACCGGCGTGAGCGCGGACGGTCTGACGGTGGAGGACCGTGACGGCCGGACGACCCGGTTCGACGCACGCACCGTGCTCTGGACGGCGGGCGTCGAGGCGCCTGCGATCGCGGCCGCGCTGGCCCGGGCGACCGGCGCCGAACAGGACCGGGCGGGACGCATCCTCGTGGAACCCGACCTCACCGTCCCCGGCCATCCGGAGATCCGTGTCACGGGCGACGTGATGGGGCTGAACGGGCTGCCGGGACTGGCCGAAGTCGCCATGCAGTCGGGTGCGTACGCGGGCCGCAGAGTGCGCCACGCCGTCGAGGGCAGGACGAAGGAGCCGAAGCCCTTCAGGTACGTGGACCTCGGCAGCGCCGCCTACATCGCCCGTGGCCGGGCCGTCGTCAAGGCCGGCCCGCTGCACCTGTCCGGCTTCACCGGCTGGCTGGTCTGGCTCTTCATCCACCTGGCCTTCCTCACCGGCTTCCGCAGCAGGCTGGGAGCGGTGCTCAGCTGGTCGGTCGCCTTCGCCACCGGCTCCCGGCGGGAGCGCGCCTTCACCATGACCGATTCCGGCTCCGATTCAGGCTCAGACTCAGGCGTCGACTCCGGCCCCGACGCGTCGGCGGTCCGTGCGCCCGGGCCGAAGGCGCCCGTGCCTCCCCCTCCGCCTCCGTGAGGGCGGGCCCGGCCCCGGGCCCCTCCGCATCCTGTCCCTCCGTAGCCCCGCCACCGCGCGGGGCAGACCATCGAGGCACACATGCTCAGCACCGCGGCCCTTCTGGCGAACAGCACCCCGCCCCAACTCCTGCCGGCGCGAGAGCTGATGGCCTTCACGCTGGCCTCGCACATCCTGCTGGTCCCGTTCGGCGTGGCACTGCCGTTCATCACGTTGCTGATGCACCACCGGGGGCTGCGCCGCAAGGACGAGGTCGCACTGAAGCTCGCCCGGCGCTGGTCGGCGGTGATGGCCGTCCAGTTCGCCATCGGGGTCGTCACCGGCACCGTGCTGTCCTTCGAACTCGGGCTGCTGTGGCCCGGGATGATGGGCCGCTGGGGCGACGTCTTCGGACTTGGGTTCGGCATCGAGGCCTGGGCGTTCTTCCTGGAAGCGGTCCTGATCGCGATCTACCTCTACGGCTGGCGGCGGCTGAAGCCCTGGACGCACTTCTGGCTGGCCGCACCGCTGCCCTTCGCCGCGTTGATGGGCGCCTTCGGCATCATCGCCGCCAATTCCTGGATGAACACCCCGCAGGGGTTCCGCCTCGACGCCCAGGGCAAGCCGGTCGACATCGACGTACGGCAGGCGATCTTCACGCCGATGTTCGGCCCGGAGTACTGGCACTTCGTGGTCGCGATGTTCCTGACCGCCGGCTACGTGGTCGCCGGCGTGTACGCGGTCGGCTGGCTGCGGGGGCGCCGTGACCGGTACCACCGGCTGGGCTTCACGCTGCCGTTCACGGTTGCGGCGGTCCTGACACCGGTCCAGTTCATGATCGGCGACTCCGCCGCGCGGGCCGTCTACCAGAAGCAGCCGATCAAGTTCGCCGCCATGGAGATCGTCTGGGAGACCGGCACCCATATGCCGGAGTACCTGTTCGGACGGCTGAACAGCGACGGAACGATCTCCGGCGGAATCAAGATCCCTCAGCTGGACTCCATCCTCGCCGGATTCAAGCCCAGCACCCGGGTCACCGGGCTGACCGCGGTGCCGGCCGATGCCCGTCCCACGGTGGTCCAGGCCACCATCGCCCACTGGGCGTTCGACATCATGGTGACCATCGGCAGCCTGCTGATCCTGCTCGCCCTCTGGTACGGCTGGTGCTGGCTCAGACACCGGGACCTGCCCCGCAGCCGCTGGTTCTTCCGGTGCGCCGCCGTCGCGGGAGCCGCGTGCCTTCTCACCGTGGAGTGCGGCTGGATCACCACGGAGGTGGGCCGCCAGCCCTGGATCGTCTACAACCAGATGAGGGTCTCGGAGGCGGTGACCGACACGCGCGCGGGATCGCTGTGGGCGATGCTCGGCATCATGATCGTCGTGTACGTGGGGGTGTTCGGGGCGTTCCTCGCGGTCATCCTGAAGATGCGGACCCGCTGGCGCATCGCCGACGAGGGCGGGACCGCCGGGCCCGTCGATCCGCCCCCCGAGACCGACACCCCCTACGGGCCCAGAAGCGAACCCGAGCCGACAGGCGCGGGAACGACCCCCGGTGGCGGGTCCGACGGCACCCCCGGAGGTGCCGCGTGACGGCCGACCTCGTCGCCTGGGTGATGGTGCTCGCACTCGCCGCCTACGCCTGCGCCGGAGGGACCGACTACGGCGCGGGCTTCTGGGACCTCACGGCGGGCGGCGCGGAGCGGGGGAAGCGTCCGCGATGGCTGATCGACCACGCCATGGCGCCCGTCTGGGAGGTCAACAACGTCTGGCTGATCTTCGTCTTCATCGTGATGTGGACGGGCTTCCCGGCCATGTTCCAGGCCGTGTTCGGCGCGCTGTGGCTGCCGCTGGCCCTGGCGGCGATCGGCCTCGTGCTCCGCGGCGCCGGATTCGCCCTGCGCAAGCCGACCCGGCGACTGGCGCAACGGCGGATCTACGGCGCGATGTTCGCCGTCTCCTCGCTGCTCACGCCGTTCTTCCTCGGGGCGGCGCTGGGGGCGGTGGCCTCCGGCCGGGTCGCGGTGGGCACGGCCGCCTCCGCGCACGCCTGGGCCAATCCGACCTCCGTCCTCACGGGCCTGCTGGCCATCGCGGCCACCGCGTTCCTCGGCGCGGTGTTCCTCTGCTCCGACGCACGCCGCTTCGGAGCCGACGACCTGGTGGACCACTTCCGGCTGAGGGCACTGCTGGCCTTCTGCGCCGTCGTCGTCCTCGGGCTCATCGGTCTGCCGGTCACCCATGACGACGCCCGGTACGTCTGGGAGGGGCTCACCGGGGGCTGGGGCCTGCTGCTGCTCGTGCTGGCCGCGATCTGCGGTCTGGTGACGGCGGTGCTGCTGCTGCGCCGGTCCTACCGCTGGTCCCGCTACACCGCGGTGGCGAGCGTCGCCCTGACCGTCGGCGCCTGGGGATGCGCGCAGCGGCCCTACCTGCTGCCCACCACGCTGACGGTGGCCGACGGGGCCGGGGCCCCGCAGAGCATGCACTGGCTGGCCATCGTCACGGCGATCGCGGTCCTGCTGGTGGGCCCGGCGCTCGTCCTGCTCTACCGGCTCGACACCATGGGCGAACTGGAGCCCCTCACCGACGCAGACACCCAGGCAGCCGGCGCCCCCGGGGACAACCTGTAGCGGCGTCAGCCCAGGCGGGCGGCTATGTGGTCGCCCACCCGCAGGGCGTTGGCGATGGCGGTCAGCGACGGGTTCACCGCGCCGATGCTGGGGAAGAAGCTGGTGTCCACGACGTAGAGGTTGTCGAGGTCGTGGGCCTTGCAGTTGACGTCGAGGGCCGAGCTCCGCGGGTCGTCGCCGAACCGCACGGTGCCGGCCTGGTGAGCGGTGGCGCCGATGGGCATGCCCTTGTGCAGGTAGATGCTGTGGTCCAGCAGGTGGTGCTCGTGCATGCCCAGATGACCGAGCATCCCCCGCAGCTTGTGCTGGAGGCGCTTCAGCCCGGCGATGTTGTTCTCCTCGTCGAGGGCCAGGTGGATGGCGTCGTCCTTGTCGAGGGTGACCCGGCTGCCGGGCAGCGGAAGGTCCTCCCCGCACAGCCAGAAGTCGACGGCGTGGTGCGCCAGCACCTCGAAGGGCATGCCGGGCATGACGGCGCCGGCCCAGCGCGGTGCCTCGCCGTGGATCTGGTCGGCGTCCGACTTGCCGAGCATCTGGATGCCGCCGAGCGGGTACTCCCAGTCGTCCGCGCCCAGGTACCAGTCGTTCAGCGCCAGGGTCTTCTGGAACCGGGTCGGGTTCGGTTCCTTCGACACCGCCATCAGCGCCAGGTTGTTGTGGCGCATGTAGTGGCGTCCGACCACGTCCGAGCTGTTGGCCAGTCCGCCGGGGTGCCGGTCATTGGCCGAACGCAACAGCAGGACGGCGGAGTTGACCGCTCCCGCCGAGACCACCACGATGTCGGCGCCGAACACCTCGGTCGTGCCGTCCGCCAGCTCGGCGACGACTCCGGTGACGGTGCGTCCGGTCGGATCGGTCTCCAGGCGCCGCACATCTGCTCCGGTCACCATCGTCACGTTGTCGTGGGCCAGTGCCGGATCGACGCAGATCACCTGCGCGTCGGACTTGGCGCCCAGCAGACAGGGGAAGCCGTCGACCCGTTCGCAGCGGATGCAGACGCTGTCATGGGTGGCCCGGCCGTTCTCGTCCTGGGTGAGGTTCACGCCGATCGGCAGGTGGAAGGGGTGCAGGCCGGCCTTCTCCAGATCGTCGCTGAGCTGCTGGATGCGGGGCTCGTGCTCGACCGGCGGGTAGGCGTACTGCGCGCCGGCCGGTCCCGCGGTGGGGTCCTCGCCGTGCCGGCCGTGCACCAGGTAGAGGTGTTCGGCCTGGGTGTAGTACGGCTCCAGGTCCTCGTAGCGGATCGGCCAGGCCGGGGAGACGCCGTCGTGGTGGCGCAGTTCGCCGAAGTCCTCCGGCCGGAGCCGGAAGAGCGCGGCGCCGTAGAACTTGGTGTTGCCCCCGACGTAGTAATTGACCTCCGGGGGGAACCGGTTGCCGTGCTTGTCGTACCAGAACTCCGGGGCGCGGTACTTGCCCTTGACGAAGACGGCGGTGGAGTCCCAGTTGTCCCGCTCCCGGGGCAGGTAGCCGCCGCGTTCCAGGATCAGGACCCGCTTGCCGGTGGGGGCCAGCCGGTGGGCGAGCGTTCCGCCGCCCGCTCCCGTACCGATGACGATGACGTCGTAGTGCTGATCGTCGGCCATGAGAGGGTCCCGTTCTTGGAGTCTTCGGCTGTCCTGGCCGTGGCGCCCGTCCTGGGGCTCCGGTCTGCGCCGTTCCGCGCGGACACTCGCACAATCGGGATATTCGGCTCCTTTCCCAAGTTATCGGGTGGGTCGGGCGGTGGCGACCCGACGGGGTCCGGCGGACGCCCGTCATCCCGCCGCCCGGAGGGCGCGCACCGCCCGGTCGACGATGGTCTGCGGGCCGGCCGTGGCGTCGACGGTCAGGCCGGGCTCATCCGGCCGCAGCGGTTCGAGGGCGGCGTACTGGGAGTCCACCAGGGAGCGGGGCATGAAATGGTCCGCCCGGCCGGCGACCCGCCGGTCCGCGGTCGCGCTGTCGAGCGCCAGGTAGAGGAACCAGGTGCCCGCGCCCGCCCCGCGGAACAGGTCCCGGTACTCGTGCCGGAGGGCCGAGCACGCCACCACCCCGCCCCGGCCGGCGTCGGTCGCCTCCCGGATCCATCGGGCGACGGACAGCAGCCACGGCCGCCGGTCCTCGTCGTCGAGCGGATGACCCGCGGCCATCCTGGCGCGGTTCGCGGCAGGGTGGACGTCGTCCGCGTCCAGGAAGGCCACCGTGAGCCGCTGTGCGAGCAGCGCCCCGACGGTGGACTTGCCCGATCCCGAAACGCCCATCACCACCACGACCGTCGGCGGCGCGTTCACAGGACGGCGATCGGGTTGACCGGTGAGCCGGTGGCGTCCGGCAGCCTCAGCGGGGCGATCACACAGAGGAAGGACCAGCGCCCCTGCGCCTCGCAGGCCGGTGCCAGGTCCTCGAACTGCAGGTAGTCCAGCAGGTGAAGGCCCATGGCGTGGATCGCCAGCACATGGACGGGGAAGGCGACGCCCTCGGTGGAACTCGGCGCGGTGTCGTTGTTCCCGTCCCCGCCGAGCACGGCGACCCGCCGGTCCGCGAGGAACTCCAGCGCGGACGGATGGAGTCCGGCGCGCTCCCGCGCCGCGTGCCACGGCCCGAGTTCGGCGCGGCGCCTGCGATGGCCCACGCGGACGAAGAGCAGATCGCCCTCTCCCACGCGCAGGTGCTGGGCGGCCTCGGCCGCGCCGAGGTCCTCGGCGCTCACATGATCGCCCGGTTCGAGCCAGGGCGCGCCGCGCAGCCGCGGGATGTCCAGCAGCACGCCGCGTCCGACGATCCCGTCGCCCGCCACCTCTATGGAGAGCGACGTCGCGCCGTCCGCCGTGACGCTGCCGGCCGATACGCCCCCGTGCAGGGTGCCGTCGTAGATCACGTGGCAGAGGGCGTCGATGTGGCTGTCGGCGTCGCCGTGGACGTTCATCGCGAAGCTGTCCGTCGCGAACTGCAGCCCGCCGGAGCCGTCCTCCCCGGGCCGCGTGCTCATCCGGTGCTCCGCGGGCTCCGGATTGTCCGGGCCGGGCCGCGTCTCCACCGGCGCGGCGAGCGTGATCGTCCGGCCGGTCACCGCCTCCCGGGTCGCGGCCAGCACCGTGGCGGGAGTGAGCGCGGCCAGAGCGCCCCGGTCACCCGCGGCCCAGACCGCGCCCGCGCGCAGGCGCCGGTACAGCGCGCCGAACTCGTCCTCGGTCAGCCGCGGAGCGCGCGGCGGACGGGCATCCGTGACCATGGGTCAGCGCCCGGTCTCCGCGTCGAGGGCCTCGTCGAGGGTGGTGGCCGCCATGATGAGCGACAGGTGGGTGAACGCCTGCGGGAAATTGCCCAGTTGCTCCCCGCTCGGCCCGATCTCCTCGGCGAAGAGCCCGACGTGGTTGGCGTAGGTCTGCATCTTCTCGAAGGTGTAGCGGGCCTGGGGCAGCCGCCCCGCCCGGGCCAGCGCGTCGACGTAGAGGAAGGTGCACAGGCTGAAGGTGCCCTCCGAGCCGCGCAGTCCGTCCGGCGACGCCGCCGGGTCGTAGCGGTAGACCAGGCTGTCGGAGACGAGCTTGCGGTCCATCGCGTCCAGGGTGGAGAGCCAGGTCGGGTCCCTGGGGGAGAGGAACTGGACCCTCGGCATGAGCAGCAGGGAAGCATCCAGGACGTCACTGCCGTAGTGCTGGATGAAGGCACCCTCCCGCTCGCTCCAGCCGCGCTCCATGACCTGCTCCAGGATGGCGTCCCTCGCGGCGCGCCACTTCAGCACGTCGGCGGGCCTGCGGAAGTGCTCGGCCAGGCTCAGACCGTGGTCGAAGGCCGCCCAGGACATCACCCGGCTGTAGGTGAAGTCCTGGCGGCCGCCGCGGGTCTCCCAGATGCCCTCGTCCGGCCGGTCCCAGGCCTCGGCGAACCAGTCGAGCATCCTGGCCATCGACTTCCATCCCCGGTAGGTGGACTGCTGCGCGATCTCCCGGCCCTGGGAGAGTGCGTAGAGGGCCTCGCCGTAGATGTCCAGCTGGAGCTGGTCGGCGGCACCGTTGCCGATGCGGACGGGGTAGGAGCCGCGGTAGCCCTCGAAGTGTTCGAGCGTCTCCTCGGGCAGGTCCGGGTTGCCGTCGACCCGGTACATCGTCTGGAGCGGCTCGTCGTCCTTGCCCTCGCGTTCCTGCAGCCTGTCGATCAGCCAGTGGAGGAAGGCGGTGGCCTCCTCGGCGAACCCGAGGTCCAGCATGGCGCGCACGGACAGCGCGCTGTCGCGCACCCAGGTGAAGCGGTAGTCCCAGTTGCGTTCTCCGCCGACCTGCTCGGGCAGGCCCATGGTGGCCGCCGCGACGAGGGCGCCGGTGGGGGCGTAGGTGAGGAGCTTGAGGGTGATGACCGAACGGTGCACCAGCTCGGGCCAGCGGCCCCGGTAGCGGGACTGGCGCAGCCAGGACTGCCAGAATTCGCCGGTGTCGGCGACCTGCGCGGTGAGTCCGTCGACCGTCGGGGGTGCGGGTGCCTCGCCGCCGGACGCGCAGACGGTGAAAACTGCGCCGCCGGACTCGCCGGCGCTCAGCGTCACCCTGCCGCGCACGTCCTGGCCGTCCCGCTCCAGCGGGAAGGAGGTCTGCAGGTGCGCGTCCATGTCCGGGGCCCGGAACAGACCGGTGTTCCCGCCGAGCTCCAGCCGGTGCTCGGCCCGCCCGTAGTCGAAGCGCGGCCGGCACTCGAAGGTGAACTCGACGGTCCCCCGTACGGCGCGTACGACGCGCACCAGGGTGTGACGGTCGGTGGCGGTGCGGGTCCGGTCCGGAGGCATGAAGTCGACCACCTCGCCCACCCCGTCCGGCGACATGAACCGGGTCACCAGAATGGCGGTGTCGGGGTAGTAGAGCTGCTTGCAGGTCGTGTCGGGGTGCTCGGGGCCCAGCCGCATGTACCCGCCGCCGTCATGGTCGAGCAGGGCGGCGAAAATGCTGGGCGAGTCGAACCGGGGAGCGGCGAACCAGTCCACGACCCCCTGCGACGAGACGAGCGCGGCGGTCTGCAGGTCGCCCACCAAGCCGTGTTCGGCAATGGGAGGGTAGCGGTCCATGGCTGCTCCGAGGTCGCGGAAGAGCCCCCTGCTCCCACTATCGGCCACTCGGGTGGCCCTTGCGCGTCGAAGCGGAGGGTGTCCGCCCGCCCGAGCCGGGCGCCCCATCCGGCGCACGGGACCCTCCCGAGCGGGCGTCGCGGCACCGGCCGCCGTCGCCGGGTGGGGTCTCTGCCCGCCCGTGGGCCCCAACAGGCGAATGCGCCCGGCGATTTCACCGGCGGGAACGTGTTGCGCTTGACCGGTGCGACGCGGGGCCGCAGGCTCCCGACGGACGGGCCCGCGTCGCAGGCCACCACGGCGCCGGAGTCCGAGGACACCGGCAGGGCGGACCCAGGAGGCCACGCGTGCAGCGAAGCCGTACCGGACGGCAACTGACCCTCCGCCACGGCAGGCAGCGCGCCGTCGTCGTCGAGCTGGGCGCGGCCCTGCGGTCGTACGCGGTCGGTGAACGGGCCGTGATCGACGGATTCGCCGAACAGGGCCCGATCACCGGCGGGCGCGGCCAGCTCCTCGTGCCGTGGCCCAACCGGATCGGCGACGGCCGCTACTCCTGGGCCGGGCACGACCAGGAGCTGCCGCTCACCGAGCCGGCCGGCGGCAACGCCATCCACGGGCTGCTCCGGTGGGTCGCGTGGCAGGTCGTGGAGGCGAGCGAGAGCCGGGCCGTCCTGGAGGTCCCGCTGTGGCCGCAGCCGGGCTACCCGTTCCACCTGCACGTGCGTGCCGAGTACGCCCTGGGGGAGCGCGGGCTCGAAGTCGCCGTCACCGCGCGCAACCTCGACGCGAGTGCCGCACCCTACGGCTTCGGCCAGCACCCCTACGTCACCGCGGGCACGGCGGTCGTCGACCCGGCGGTGCTGACCGTTCCCGCCCGGACCTGGCTGCGCACCGATGAGCGCGGTCTGCCGGTGGCCGCCGAGCCGGTCGACGGGACCGAGTACGACCTGCGAACGCCGCGGGCCGTCGGTGCGCTCCGGCTGGACACCCCCTTCGGCGACCTCGACCGGGACGCGGACGGCCGGGCCGTGGTGCGCCTGGCCCACCCGTCGGGCGGGTACGGCACGGATGTGTGGCTCGGTGAGGGCGCCGACTACGTACAGCTCTACACCGGCGACACACTGCCGCCGGGGGAGCGCCGTCGCGCGATCGCCGTCGAGCCGATGACCTGCCCCCCGGACGCGTTCCGCAGCGGCACCGGGCTGATCGCCCTCGCCCCGGGCGAGGAGCACACCGTCCGCTGGGGGATCACGGCGTGGGGGGACTGACGGCGCCGTCGCGTTCGCCGGACCGGTCCGCCCCGGCACCCGGGGCCCCGCTCCTCTCACCCCCGCCCCTCGGCCCGGGTGCATCCGGGGCTCCGGGGCTCCGGGGGTTTCCGGGGGTGAGGGGAGCGGGCCGGGCGTCGGGTCAGAAGGCCTCCGTCTCGTCCGTGAGGTGGCGCAGTACGTCCGTCAGGTCCTGGCGGCGGGCGAACGCCGCACGCTGGCGGTGGGCACCCGACCCGTCCCGCAGGAGACCCGCCAGGGTCTTGGCCGCGTGGTCGAGGTCGCCGGAGGCGGCCAGTTCCGGGGCGACCAGGTCCAGCAGGGCCTCCGCCAGGTCCGCCGCGGGGAGCTCCGTCCCCGAGTACGGGTCGAGGCCGAATCCCTCCAGGCCGTCGTGGGCCGCCCGCCAGCGCGCGAGACGCAGTACGTCGTCCCGTACGGCCGGCTCGGGACGCCGCTCCGCGATCTCGCGCAGTGCCGTCGAGACCAGGGCGCGGGCCAGCTCCGCCTGGAGGACGGCCGAGTCGATGTCCGGGGACATGTCGGGCGCCCGGATCTCGAGCGTCGGCCAGTGCCCGGACGGGCGCAGGTCCCAATAGACCATCTTGGTGTCCAGGGCCGCCCCGGAGCCGAGCAGGGTCTGGACCGAGCGCCGGAAGTGGGCCGTGGACGTGAAGTGCGGGGGCAGGCCCGCCGAGGGCCAGCCGGACCAGGCCATCGCCCGCCAGCTGGCGTGACCGGTGTCGCGGCCGCCCCAGAACGGCGAGTTCGCGGCCAGCGCGATCAGCGTGGGCAGCCAGGGTCTGATCCGGTTGGACACGGCCACCGCCGTGTCCACGTCGAGCGTGCCGATGTGGATGTGGCGGCCGCAGCTGACGAGGGTGTCGGTGAGCGCGCCGAAACGGCGGTGCTGCTCGCGCTGGCGCGGCTCGTCGTCGGTCAGGTGCAGCGGCCCCTGCACGGCGACGACCGGCGAGGGGGCGGCCAGCAGCCGGCAGCCGTGGGCGCGGGCGGCCCGGCCGAGGGTGCGCCGCAGGGCGGCGAGCTCGGCGCGCAGGGTGGCGGCCGAGTGCGCTATCGGGGTGGATATCTCCACCTGGTAGCGGGTGCCCTCGGGATGCAGCTCGCCGGGCAGCCCGCCGGCCGTCGCCAGGACCAGCGGGGCGGCGGGGACCACCCGGAAGGTGCGGGCGTCGACGAGCAGGAACTCCTCCTCGACTCCGACGGTGAGGGGGACGGTGGGGCGCACCGTGTTCTGCGTCGTGCCGGTGCTCGTGGTGCTGTTGCCAGGTTCGATCACTACGCCTCCCTGGACATACGAGTCTTTTCATCATGAGCCGAACGCGAGGGGAGGAGCGCACGTCGATTCGGTCAAATGTCCGGTGATAGTGGCGAGTTACCGGTAACGAGTCGCCCGCGCGGGGAGTCCGGGGCCGGGTGGGGCGACTGTTGCCGGTGGGTGGGAGGGACGAAAATCCCGGAGGGCCGCGGACGGCCGGTGGTTATCATCCGCTGTGACCCCCGAGACCGCTCCGCCCCGCCCCCCGCAGCGAATATTCGCCGACCTCACCCCGCTGAGCGTGTCCCTGGACTACCGGCGGCTGTGGTTCGGCGGAACCATCTCCTGGGTCGGCCAGGCGATGACCACCCTCGCGATCTCGCTGCAGGTCTACGACATCACGGGGTCCAGCTTCTCGGTCGGGCTCGTGGGGCTCTTCTCGCTCGTCCCGCTCGTCGTCTTCGGTCTCTACGGCGGCGCGATCGCCGACACCGTGGACCGGCGCAAGCTCGGCCTCTACAGCTCGCTGGGCGCCGCCACGCTGTCGGTCGCGCTCGCCGCGGCGGCGCTGCTCGGCTTCCACCACGTCTGGTTCCTGTACGCCGTCGTCGCGCTCCAGGCGGTCTGCGGTGCGCTCACCGGACCGGCGCGCTCCGCCATGATCCCCAGGCTGCTGCCGACCGAACTGCTGCCCGCGGCCAACGCCCTGAACTCCGTGACCATGACCTTCGGGATGATGGCCGGCCCGGCCCTGGGCGGGGTCATCGTCACCTTCGGGGGCTACGAGACGGCCTACCTGATCGACGCCGTCACCTTCACCGCCGCGCTCTACGCGATGTGGCGGCTGCCGTCGATGAAGCCCGACCGGGCCGAGGGCGCGCGGGGCCGGGCCTCCGTCATCGACGGCCTGCGCTTCCTCGGTACCCGGCCGAACATCCGGATGACCTTCTTCTCCGACCTGGCCGCCATGGTGCTGGCGCAGCCCCGGGCGCTGTTCCCGGCCGTCGCCGGGCTCTGGTTCGGCGGCGGCGCCGGCACGGTAGGCCTGCTGGTCGCCGCCTCGGCCGCCGGGGCGCTGCTGGGCGGTCTGTTCTCCGGCTGGCAGGGCCGCATCCGCCGGCACGGACTGGCGATCCTGCTCGCCGTGGCCGGCTGGGGGCTGGCCGTCGCCGTGTTCGGGCTCACCCGGAACCTGTGGCTCGGCATGTTCTTCCTGGCGCTGGCCGGCTACGCGGACACCGCCTCGATGGTGTTCCGCACCACCATGCTCCAGGCCGCCACCCCCGACGACATGCGGGGCCGCCTCCAGGGCGTGTTCATCGTGGTCGTCGCGGGCGGGCCCCGGCTCGGGGACTTCCTCGCCGGGACCGCCGCCGAACTGACCTCCCCGACCACGGCCGTCACGGGCGGGGGACTGGCCTGCGTGCTGGTGCTGGGACTGCTCGCACTGCGCTGGCGGAACTTCGCCCGCTACGACGCGCGGTCCCCGCAGGCCTAGGCCGTCTCTTTCGGATCTTGTCGGCCGAGCCCGCGTTGTCCGGTGCCGTGCATCGCAAGGCGGAGGAGCTCCCGCGTACTGGACGTACTCGGGAGCCCCGACAACACAGCGAGGTGCGGTGCCGGGCAACGCGGGCCTGGGGGCACCTCCCAGCGGTAGCTGGGGGAGCAAGATCCGAAAGAGACGGCCTAGGCGTCCACCGGCTCGCGGGTGCGGTCCCCGCCCTCGGCGCCGGTGTTCGGGGTTCCGGCCGGTTCGAAGAGGAGGATCTGCGCCTCCTCCGCTGCCGCGGGGCAGTGCTCGACCCCGCGCGGGACGACGTACATCTCCCCGGGGCCCAGGACCACGTCCCCGTCGCGCAGCCGGATCGTCAGCGTGCCGCCGACCACCAGGAAGAGCTCGTCGGTGTCCTCGTGGGTGTGCCAGATGAACTCGCCCTGCAGCCGGGCGGCCTTGACCTCGTAGTCGTTGACGCGGGCGATGCGCCGCGGGGCCCACTGCTCGGTGAAACCGGCCAGCTTCTCGGCGATGTTGACCTTGTGTGTCGTCATGCGGACAGCCTGGCGGCACGCCCGCGGGCGGTCTTGTACGTTCCTGACATGGCCGCTATACGTCCGCGCAGCACCGTGTCCGCCTGGCAGCCACCGGTGACCGGCATCGCCGAGGTCTTCCACGCCCGCTTCACCGAGCACGCGTACCCGGCCCATGTGCACGACACCTGGGCGCTGATGATCCTCGACGGCGGGCGGGTGGACTTCGCCCTCGACGGGGAACGGCACCGCGTCGGGGTGTCGGACCAGGTGATCCTGCTGCCGCCGGGGGTGGCCCACGACGGGCGGACCGTGAATGGGACGGGGTTCCGAAAGCGCGTGCTGTACCTGGAGACCTCGGTGCTGCCGGAGCGGCTGGCCGGAGCCGCCGTCGACGCCCCGCTGCCGGCCGGTCCGGCGCTGCGCGAGCGGGTGCACGGGCTGCACCTGGCGCTCGCGGAGCGGGACCCCTTCGAGGCCCAGTCGCGGCTCGCCTTCGTGGCGGAGCGGCTGCACGGGTGGCTGGCGGGGCACGCTGCCGAGCTGCCGGGGCCCGGGCCGGGCGCGGCGCCGGGCGCGAAGGTCGCCGTACGGCTGCGCGAACTGCTCGACGCGCGGGTGGCCGAGGGGATCACCCTGGCGGAGGCCTCGGCCGAGCTCGGCCTGCACCCCACCCACCTGATCCGGAGCTTCGGCGCGGCGTACGGGCTGCCGCCGCACGCGTACCTGACCGCGCGGCGGGTGGCCCTCGCGCGGCGGTTGCTGCTGGCGGGGGTCCGGCCGGCCGAGGCGGCGGTGGCCGCGGGGTTCTACGACCAGGCGCACCTGACACGGCACTTCGGGCGGCACGTCGGGATCAGCCCGGCGCGGTTCGCCCGGTCCGGCCGGCTGTGAAGGGAAGCCGGCCGGTTCGTTGCCGTGCCGGGTGGACGTCCGGCTTCCGGCCCGCCGGGACCGGTCCCTAGGCGGTGTCCTCGCCGTGGCCGGGCCGGGCCGGGCCGACGATGCCGCGGGCCACGCCCAGGGCGACCAGGTCCTGGGGGCGGATGCGGAGCTGGTCCGCCGTGGCCGGGGCGGCCGACGGCGGGCGCTTGAGGATGGCCGCCGCCAGTTCCGGGGCGATCACCGAGAAGTAGCTGTCCGGGGTGACCCACGTGTTCCCCGGCGCGGCCAGCGCGAGGGCGCCGCCCGAGCCGCCCTCGCCGATCAGCAGGGTGGTGACGGGGACCGTGGCCGCGGCCAGCGCCGCGAAGGCGTCCGCGATGGCCGCGCCGGCGCCCGCGTGCTCGGCGGCGGCGTCGTTGGCCGCGCCCGGGGTGTCCACCAGGGTGAGCACGGGGATGCCGAGCCTTTCGGCGAGGCGGACGACGCGGGCGGCCGTACGGTAGCCCGCCGGGCGGGTGGCCGTGCCGCACTGGGCGGCGTAGGCGACGGCGCGGCCCTCGCGCAGCCCGAATCCGCACAGCATGCCGGGGTCGGTGGCGCCCGCGCGGTCCCCGGAGAGGGGCAGGCGGAGCTCGAAGTACGCGTCCAGGTACGCGGCGGCGCGCGGCCGGTCGGGGTGACGGGCCTGCAGCACGGCGCCCCAGCCGGTCCGCGGAGGTTCTCCGCCCGCCGCGCGGCCCAGCGCCGCCGGCGGTTCGACCGGCCCGGCGGGCCGGGGCGCGGCCAGCACGCGGAGCCAGTCGGCGAGGGTGCCCGGCAGCCCGGCGGCGGGCACCACGGCGTCCACGTGGCCGGCGGCGTACTGGCCCTCGGCGGAGTAGGCCGTCGGGTCCGCGTCCGCCGGGCGCACCCGGGACCCGGCGAAGCCGACCTGGGCCCCGGGGAGCGCGAGGACGACATCGGCCCCGGCGCCGAGGGTGGCCCAGCCGCCGCCGGTGGTCGGATCGCGCAGTACGGCGAGCTGGGGGAGGCCCGCGGCCCGGGTCAGGACGCACTGGCGGGCCACGCGCTGGAGCTGTGTCAGCGCGAGCATGCCCTCCTGCATCCGGGAGCCGCCGGTGGCGATGAGCGAGACGAGGGGGAGGCGGTGTTCGCGGGCGTGGACGTACGCGGCTTCGAGCCGGTCCCCGGTGCGCTCGCCCAGCGAGCCGCCGAGGAAGCCGAACTCGAAGGAGATGACGGCGGCTTCGTGGCCGCCGATGCGGGCGGTACCGGTGACCACGGACTCCTGCTCGCCGGTGCGCGCGACGGCGCGGGCGCGGGAGTCCGCGTAGCCGGTCCACTCCAGGGGGCCGTCGGGTCCATGGGGGCCGTCGGCGGGTGACTCCCCGCCGGGGGCGGGGAGTTCGGCGAAGCTGCCGGGGTCGGTCACGGAGGCGATGGCCGCGCGGGCCGAGAGGCGGGTCGTCACGGGGTCACACTAGAAGGTTCCTGTCGTTCGGGTCGGGCGGTCAGGGGGAGGGACAGGGGCAGGAGGGCCGCGGTGAAGAAGAGCGCGCCGAGCGGCAGCAGGTCGAGGCTGACGGCGGTGGTGGCCGTGCCCAGCAGCACCATGACGGGCCGCCAGGGGCTGACGCGGCGCTGGACGGCGAGATGGACCAGGAGCCACAGGAGGCCGACGTAGAAGAGGATCGGGCCGACGGTGTAGACGGCGGGCAGCACCCCGGGGTGGCTCTGGATCTCGTCGAAGAGCCGGGACATCTCCGGGCGGTCGGCGGCTCGGAAGCCGACGACGAGGTCGATGACGGCCTGGGCGGTGACGGCCAGCATGCCGGCCAGGCCCAGCAGGGTGGCTGCGGCGGCGCCGAGGCGGCCCGCCCCGCGGGCGGGCCCCGTCATCCGGTGCAGGGCCGGGAGGATCAGCGCGAACTGCAACACGCCCGCCAGCAGCGCGATGTGGCCCGCGGTCCAGGCGGCGCCGGGGCCGTGGTCGGGGTCGCTGAGCCGGATGAGGCCGTAGACCAGCATGCACAGGGGAGCGGTGACGAAGGCGGCCCGGGTGAGGGCCGCCCGGCGCGGACGCGGCGGTTGATTGGTCATGTACCGATCATTGGGGCCGGGCGTCCGCGCCGTATCCGGCATCACCCCGAGCCCACCCCGAGCCCACCCCGAGCTCACCCCGACCCGCCCCCGAGCAGTCCCCGACCGCTCCCGGACCACTCCCGCCCCGTCCCCGCCCCCGACCGCCCGCCGGAGCCGTCACCCGAGGCCCGGCAGGGGGAAGGCGATCTTGAGGGCGTAGGCGGCGACCAGTCCGTAGCCGAGGCGGAAGGTCCAGACGCGGGCGCCGTGCGGGATGCGGTGACCGGCGAGGGAGCCGAGCGCCACGAGCGCCTGCTGCCACAGGAGGGAGGCGGCGCCGACACCGAGGAGGAAGGCGGCTCCCGCCGGGCCGGCCCGCAGATCCGCGCCCTGGGCGGTGGTGAGGGCGGCGAAGTAGAGGGCGGTGGTGGGGTTGAGGGCGGTGAGGCCGACGTACCGGGCGAACGCCTTGGCCGGCCGTGCCGGGGCGGCGACGGAGGCCCGGCCCCCTCCGGCCGGGGCCGGGGGCGCCGCCGCCCCGGGGGCCGGCGGCGGGGCCGGGGAGGCCCGCGAGAGGCCGTGGGCCGCGATGACCAGCAGGATCACCGCCGAGGCCAGCCGGACCCAGGCCTCGACCGGCGAGACGTGGGAGGCCACCCAGGGCCCCAGGGCGGTGGCGAGGGCCGCGTAGCCGAGGTCGACCGCCGCGATTCCCACGGCCGCGGCCACGGCCGTACGGCGGTTGCGCATCGCCTCCTGGAGCAGCAGCACGCTCATCGCACCCATGGGCATCGCCACGCCCAGCCCCGCGACCGTGCCCGCAAGCGCCGGTGTCATCAGTTCGCTCATGGGGCGAGATTCGGCCCCGGCCCCGGCAGGACGAGCGCGAATATCGGCCCCGGCTGCGAGAATCGCGGTATGGACCGCCTCGACAGGGAAATCCTCGGCATCCTGCAGCAGGATGCACGGATCTCGTACCGGGACCTGGGTGTCCGTGTCGGCCTCAGCGCCAATGCCACCGCCGACCGGGTGCGGCGGATGCGCCGCGAGGGGGTGATCCGTGCCTTCACCACGATCGTCGATCCGGCCGCTGACACCGGCGGCGGGCTCGTCGTCTTCATCGACGTCACCCTGCGCCAGGACACCACCAACGAGGAGTTCGAGCGGCAGGTCGCCAGGCTCCCCGGGATCACCGAGGTCGTGCACGTGACCGGCCAGCACGACTACCTCGTCCGCGCCCGGGCCGCCGACCCCGCCGCCCTCGACGGGCTGCTCCGCCGGCTGAAGCGGGAGGCGGGGGTGGCCCAGTCCAACACCCGGATCGCCCTGCGCGCCGCCACCCGCCCGGGCCAGTGACCCGGGCGCACTACAGCGCCGACTCCCACGTCACCGTCGTGCCCCGCGCTCCCGACTCCGTACGGCCGTCGTCCGCCACCGTCAGACGGACCCGGGACGGGTCCGCCTCCACCTGCACCTCGATGAAGGTGATCCCGCCGCGCCGGTGCGCCGCGGCCAGGGCGCCGCGCAGGGCCCCGAGCAGGTCGCCCGCCACCGGCTCCGGCAGCAGGGCGTCCACCGCACCCGAGAAGTGCACCGACGGCTGGAAGCCGAGCACGGCGGCCGCCCCGCCCGTCTCGCGCAGCACCCGGCCCCGGAAGGTCGTCGGGGCGTCGGTCGGCGGCTGCTGGAGGGCGAAGATGGCCGTCCGGACCTCCTGGATGGTGGAGTCCAGCTCGTCCACGGCCCGGCCCAGTTCGTCGCCCACCGTGTCCCCGGACGGGGCGTTCGCGGCCCGCCGCCGGGTGCTCTCGAGCATCATCTCCGTGGCGAAGAGCCGCTGGACCACCAGGTCGTGCAGGTCCCGCGCGATCCGGTCGCGGTCCTCGTACACCGCCAGCTGCTCGCGGTCGTGCTGGGCGTCCGCCAGTACGAGGGCCAGCGCGGCCTGGGAGGCGAACTGCGAGGCGAGCAGCCGGTCCACCGCGTCGTACGCGGGACCGCCGCGGGCGCGGGGCAGGGCCAGGGTGCCGATCAGCTGGCCGCCGCTCTGCAGCGGGAGCATCATGCTCGGCCCGAACCGCTCGCGCACGTGCGTGGTCATCCGGGGGTCCGTCGCCGAGTCCTCGATGAAGACGGGCTCGCCGCCGAGGAGTTGTACCAGCACCGGCGAACCGGGCGCGATCGCCGTCCCCACCAGGTCCCCGGGGTCCCCCTGCGTGGAGGCAGCCACGATCTCCATGCCGCCCTCGGGGGTCGGCTGGAGCACCACCCCGGCCGCGGCGTCCGCCAGCAGCCGGGCCCGTTCGGCCACGCACATCAGGGCGTCCGCGGCCGGGCGGCCGGCGAGCAGGGTCGTGGTCACGGCGGCGGCGCCGTCGATCCAGCGCTCCCGGCGGCGCGCGGTCTCGTAGAGCCGGGCGTTGCCGATCGCTATCCCCGCCTGCGAGGCCAGGACGCGCAGCAGGGAGAGGCCGTCGTCCGTGAAGGGGCCGCCGCCCCGCTTCTCGGTGAGGTAGAGGTTGCCGAAGACCTCCGTGTGCACCCGGATCGGGACACCCAGGAGGCTGTGCATGGGCGGGTGGCCCGGCGGGAAACCGGCCGCCCGCGGGTCCTGGGTGACGTCGTCCAGGAGCAGCGGGCGGGGGTCGCTGACGAGGGCTCCGAGCACGCCGGACCGTGCGTCCGGCAGGTGTGGGATCGCGGCCCGCTCCTCCTCGGTCAGCCCGGCCGTGAACAGCTGGGTCAGCAGGACGCGCTCGGGGTCGACGACCCCGAGCGCTCCGTACCGGGCCGCGCACAGCTCGGTCGCCGAGTCCACGACGTGCTGGAGGGTGGCGTGCAGCTCCAGCTCGGACCCGACGTTGAGGACTGCTTCCAGCAGTACCGGAAGGCTCGCCGCCTCCTCGCCGGGCCGGTCGGGCTTCGCGGGCTCCTGGGGCCTCATTCGGCCAGCGGGTTGAGGACCATGGGGGCGATCTTCCCTTCGAGCATCGCGCCGAGACCGAGTACGGCGCACACGTCCGGCCGTTCCGCGATGGCGACGGGCATTCCGGTGGCGTCCCGCAGCATCTGGTCCAGGCCCGGCAGCAGGGCGCTGCCGCCCACCATCATGATCCCCCGGTCCGTCAGATCGGCGACCAGGTCCGGCGGGCAGTCCCGCAGCACCTTGCCGATGCCGTCGAGGACGGCGGTCAGCGGCGTGTGGATGGCATCCCGTACCGCCGCGGTGTCCACGTGGACGGACCGGGCCAGGCCGGTGGCCACGTCGCGGCCGTGGATCAGGGTGGAGGCCGGTCCTCCAGCGGTGAGCCCGTTGCCGTGGAGGGCCAGCTGGAGCGGCCGGACGGCCTGGCTGGGCAGCATCAGCTCGTGCGCGTGGCGCAGGTGCTGGACCACCGCGTGGTCGATGGCCTCGCCGCCGACCGGGATCCGCTGGGCGGTGACGATCGATCCGAGGGAGAGGACGGCCACCTGGGTGGCGGCGGCCCCGCACACCATGATCATCGTCGCGGTCGGCTGCTCCACGGGGAGTCCGCAGCCGACGGCAGCCGCGATCAGGGTGTCGACCAGTTCGACACGCCGGGCGCCGAGCCCGACCAGGGTCTCCACGGTGGCCCGCTGGGCGAGCGGGTCCGCGTCGTGGGGCGTGCAGGCGGCGGCCCGCAGCCGGGGCTTGCGGCGCAGGGCGCGCCGCAGCTTCTCGCCGAGGAGGTGACGCAGCATCCGCTGGGCCATCTCGATGTCGACGACGGTGCCGCCGGAGACGGGGCGCACGACCCGGATGTAGTCGGGCGTGCGGCCGGTCATCCGCTCGGCGAAGGTGCCGACGGCGATGAGGGCACCGGTGCGGGTGTTGACCGCGGCGACGCTGGGCTCGTCGACCACGAGGCCGGCGCCCTTGACGTACACGCGGGTCCTTGCCGCCCCCAGGTCGACGGCGACGTGGCAGCGGCGCAACTGCTCAAGACTGACGGTCACGGCAGATCCTCCCGAGAGCGCTGACGCAAGAGGACCGACGGAAATGTCGGTCACTTCTCATATCATCGCGGGCAATTCGGTCTCATGGCCCGTTGAGATGCTCCGGCCGGGGGGTGCCTCGCGGCTGCATGGGGGTGGATTTCTGTACCGACAGGCAGCACCATGCCCGCACCGCACGCGCTACTCGCGCGTAACAAGGTAAAGGGGACCCGATGCTGACGGCCCGACAGAGAATGCAGGCACTTCCGGCGCTCCTGACACTCCTGTCGCTCTGCCTCGCGCTGGCGGCCCCCGCCCGCGCCGCCGGTGCCGCCGATCGGGCCGTCCCCCGCAACCCGGTCGTCTTCGTACACGGCTACAACGCCGACCCGGGCGTCTGGGGAGCCCTGCGCGCGGACCTGCGGGCCACCGGGTACACCGACGCGGAGCTCTTCTCCTTCGGCTACGACACCCACCTGTCCGTCAACGAGGTCCTCGCCGGGCGGCTCGGCGCCTACGTCGACCAGGTCCGCCGGGAGACCGGCGCCGCCAGGGTCGACGTGGTCGCGCACTCCTTCGGCTCGCTGGTCAGCCGCTGGTACGTGAAGTTCGGCGGCGGCGCGGCCGCCGTGGACCACTGGGTCTCGCTGGCCGGACCCAACCGCGGCACCTCCACCGCCTGGGCCTGCGCCCTGTGGGACCAGGCCTGCCGGGACATGACCCCCGGGTCGTACGTGGTGAAGAACCTGAACGCCGGCGACGGGACCCCGGGCGCCGTGAAGTACGCGACCTTCTGGTCCGACTGCGACGAGGTCGTCAACCCGGACGACAGCGTCCCGCTGGCCGGAGCCGCCAATACGCCGGTGGGCTGCCTGGGGCACAACGACCTGCTCGGCGACGACGGAACCTCGGCCGGAGTCCGCGCCTTCCTCGCCTCCTAGCGGGTGTCCGGCACCCGAGGGGTGTCTAGGTCGTCCCGTCGAGGGAGAACCGCTGGAGCAGGCCGTACGTGAACTCCGCGACGCAGGGACGCCCCCGCGCGGCGAAGGCCAGGCGCCAGCGGGTGGGCGCGGTGCCCTCCATCGGCCGGACCGGCGCGAAGGCCCGCGCCACCTCGTCCACCGTCGCCGCCCAGGGCCGCAGATCCTCCGGTGACTCCAGTACGGGCCCCCGCGCGCCCGGTGCCCGCACCAGCCACTCGTTCCACACGGCCCCGTCCGGCGCGGCCAGCACCTCGAAGCGCAGGTCCGGCCAGAGCGGCAGCGGCCAGAGCAGGGCCTCGCACTCCAGATCGCCGATCGCGCGGTGCTCGGCGGACTCCGGCGGGCCGAGCACCGAGCGGTACCGGGCCAGGGCCCCGCGGGAGCGGGGCGATCGGACCATTGCCTGCCAGTGCTTGTTCGCCTCCCGCTGGTCCGCGAGCGAGGCGCCCAGCCGGCGGCGGGCCTGGTCGGCGAGGTCCGGCTGGAAGTCGGCCATCCGCCGCAGCAGCACCAACTGGAATGCGGCCGGCCCGAAAGATGTCATGGAAGCAACGATTCCACACAGGATCCTTACGTTCTCGGGATCTGGATGTTGCCGCGGAGCACGTAGCCTGCGGGCGCCATGAACTATTGCCACGCCTGCCGGAGGCACCTCAACGGCGCACTGGCGTGCGCCGGATGCGGAACTCCCGCCGAATACCTGATCCCCGCGGCCTCCGCAGCCGCGCCGCCCGTCGTGCCCGTCGCCGAGGTGCCGTCCCCGAGCCTGCCGACCGCACTGGCCGACGTGTACGCCGACTCGCTCGTCGTGCTGTCCGCCCCGAACGAGCGGCGCGCCGGTGGGCGCCGCCGGGTCACGCACCGGCGCCGCCGCCGGACGGTGCTGACCCTTTCCCTCGGCCTGCTGATCGCCGTCGGGGGCTCGATGGCGGTGGCCCGTATGGCCACTGACGGGGAGCGGAGCGACCGGGCCGCGCAGGTGCTGCTGACCGAGGACGGCCCGCAGCAGCCCGCCCCGCTGCCGGACACACCGACCGCCGGTGCGCCGACGGGCTCCGGGAAGGCCACGGCGAAGGCCCCTGCCGCGGGGACGAAGACGGGCGGGGCCGCGGTGCCCTCCGGGGGCGTCGCGGAGCCGGGCGGGACGGAGTCCGCCCCCGCCCCCGGCACGTCGGGCCCGGCCTCCCGCACTCCCGGCCCGGGGAAGTCCGTACAGGGAAGCCCGTCGGGCAGGCCGTCGCAGAGCCCCACCGCGAGCACGCAGCCCTCGTCGCCGACGACGTCCCCGTCGCCGAGCCCGACACCGACCCCGACCAAGGACTGCTGGATCTTCTGCGGCTGGTTCTAGGCGGCGTCGCGCCGATCGGCCCCGAGCGGGTCCGGGCTTGGACCTAGCCGTCCAGCATCCGCTTGAGCAGGTCCCGCAAGGCCGTGCGTTCCTCCGTGGACAGGCCCGCCAGCGGTTCGCGGGCGAAGTCCAGCGACTCGCGCAGTCGCTCCGCGGTCAGGGTGCCCTCCTCGGTGGGGGCGGCCAGCTTCACCCGGCGGTCGGCGGGGTCCGGGCGGCGTTCGACCAGCCCGCGGGTCTCCAGGCGGTCGACGATGCCGGTCACGTTCGAGGGCTCGCACCGCAGTTTCAGCGCGATGCGCCGCATCGGCATGGGCTCCAGCGCGAGCATGGTCAGCACCTTGGCCTGGGCGCCGGTGAGCTGGTGGCTGGCGGCCGCGTGCTCGTACTCCGTGTGATAGCGGGCCACGACGTCGCCGATGAGCTCGACGACTTCGATGGTCACTGGGTCTGCGCGACGACTGGGCATGGAACCAGCGTACCCATTTACTTGACAACATGAAATATCTAGGCGCATGGTTGTTTCACCTAGTGAAGCAATTTCGTTCTGACCAGGAGCGCCGCATGTCTCAGATCCCCGCCGTCAGCCGCGAGTGGCACCTCGTCCGTCGCCCGCAGGGCTGGCCCGTCGCCGAGGACTTCGCCCTGCGCGAGGTGCCCGTGTCCGCCGAGCCCGCGGCCGGCCGGATCCTCGTGCGCAACCTGTACATGTCCGTGGACCCGTACATGCGCGGCCGGATGAACGACGTGAAGTCCTACATCCCGCCCTTCCAGCTGGACGAGCCGATGCAGGGCGGCGCGGTCGGCGAGATCGTCGCCTCCGCCGCCGAGGGCTTCAGCGTCGGCGACCACGTCCTGCACCCCTTCGGCTGGCGCGAGTACGCGGACCTCGACGCCGCGCACGCCGTCAAGGTCGACGCCTCGCTCGCCCCGCTCTCCGCCTACCTCGGCGTCCTCGGCATGCCGGGCCTGACCGCCTACGCCGGACTCTTCGAGGTGGCCTCGTTCAAGGAGGGCGACTCCGTCTTCGTCTCCGGCGCCGCCGGCGCCGTCGGCAGCCTCGTCGGCCAGTTCGCCAAGATCAAGGGCGCGTCCCGGGTGATCGGCTCGGCCGGCTCGGACGAGAAGGTGACGCTGCTCACGGAGAAGTACGGCTTCGACGCCGCCTTCAACTACAAGAACGGTCCCGTCGCCGAGCAGCTGCCGGCCGCCGCCCCCGAGGGCATCGACGTCTACTTCGACAACGTCGGCGGTGACCACCTGGAGGCCGCCATCTCCTCGATGAAGGTGAACGGCCGCGCCACCCTGTGCGGCGCGATCGCCGGCTACAACGACACCGAGGCCGCCCCCGGTCCGCGCAACCTGATGCAGGTCATCGGCAAGCGCCTGCGCCTGCAGGGCATCCTCGTCAACGACCACAACGGACTGCAGCAGCAGTTCGTCCAGGACGTCGCCGGATGGCTGCGATCCGGTGAGCTGCGCTACGACGAGACCGTCGTCGAGGGCGTCGAGAACGCCACCTCCGCCTTCCTCGGCATGCTCCGCGGCGAGAACACCGGAAAGATGATCGTTTCTTTCACCGGTTAGGCTCACTGCACACCGTCGTGATCGTGGGCGCGACTCACGGCGATTACCAGGAGGATTTTCCTTTATGTCCATCCAGCAGTCCGACGTCGCCTACACCGCTGTCGCCACCGCCGAGAACGGCCGCGACGGTCGCGTCGCCACCAACGACGGTCAGCTCGACGTCGTCGTGAACCCGCCGAAGGAGCTCGGTGGCAGCGGCGCCGGTACCAACCCGGAGCAGCTGTTCGCCGCCGGCTACAGCGCCTGCTTCCAGGGCGCCCTGGGCGTCGTCGCGAAGAACGTGAACGCCGACATCTCCGGCTCCACGGTCACCGCCGAGGTCGGCATCGGCAAGAACGACGACGGCTTCGGCCTGATCGTCAAGATCTCCGCCGTGATCCCGAACGTGGACGCCGCGACCGCCAAGGACCTCATCGAGAAGGCCCACGAGGTCTGCCCGTACTCCAAGGCGACCCGCGGAAACATCACCGTCGAGCTCGCCGTCTGATCCGGCGCTCGCACAGCGGAGGCCGCACCCCGACCGGGGTGCGGCCTTCGCCGTAAACTGACCCCATGCGTGATCTTGCGGGGGGTTTCCGGTATCTGCTGGCCGGACAGCGATGGGTGTTCGGCCACGGCCGGTGGCTGGGCTTCGGCCTGCTGCCCGGGCTCGTCGCGTTCGTCCTCTACGCCGGCGCCCTGGTCGGCCTCGGCTACGGGGCCGACGACCTGACCGCCTGGGCCACCCCCTTCGCCGACGACTGGTCCTCGCCGTGGCTCCCGGTCTTCCGCGGTTTCCTGACCGCCCTGCTCTTCAGCCTCGGGCTCTTCCTCGCGGTGATCACCTTCACCGCCGTGACCCTGCTGATCGGCCAGCCGTTCTACGAGTCCCTCTCGGAGCAGGTCGACCGCAGCGAGGGCGGCGAGGTCCCCGAGTCCGGGCTCCCGCTCTGGCGGGAGCTGTGGGTCTCGGCCCGGGACAGCGTGAAGGTGCTCGGGCGGGTGCTGCTGTACGGCATCGCGCTCTTCGCCCTCGGTTTTCTCCCCGTGATCGGGCAGACCGTGATCCCGGTGCTCGGCTTCTGCGTCTCCGGGTACTTCCTGACCCAGGAGCTCACCGCCGTGGCGCTCCAGCGGCGCAAGGTGGAGCTGGCGGACCGGCTGGAGCTGATGCGGTCGCGGCGGATGCTGGTGCTGGGCTTCGGGGTGCCGCTGGTGCTGGCGTTCCTGGTGCCGCTGGTCGCGGTGTTCCTGATGCCCGGCGCGGTGGCCGGCGCCACGCTGATGGCGCGCGACCTCATGCGGACCGACGAGGCCCCGGCCGCCGAAACCACCCCCGCGGGTTTCGGACCGCCGCCGCCCGCCTACTCGTAGCGGCCGCTCCCCGGGAGCCGCCGACCGCCTACTCGTGACGGCCGCTCCCCGGGACCTCCTACCGCTTCAGCAGCAGGACGGCCCCGGTCGTGTCCTCCCCGCCGTGCGCGGCCGGGTCCGCGGCCAGCCGCCGGCGCAGCAGGTCCACGTACGGGGCGACCAGCTCGGTGCTGACGCCCTGCTCATCGGCGGTGCGCAGCATCGTGCCGCTGCCCACGACCTGCATGGCCAGGTTGGACACCACCCCGGAGGTGAAGTCCCCCGAGGTCAGCCGCTCGGCGGCGTTGCCGACGAAGAAGTTCATCGCGCCGAGCCACTCGGACAGCAGGGGAGCCAGGTCCTTCGGGGCGATGTCCTCGTCCGCGATCAGTGCGTAGGCGTGCGAGATGCCGGCGAACATCCCCCACATCGCGCTGAGCAGCGCCACGTCGTGCAGGGCCGCGTGCCCGGGGTTCCCGCCGACGAAGCGGGCCCCGGCCGGGACCTCCAGGACCGCCCGGCAGGTCTCGAAGAGCGCGTGCGAGCCGCTGTAGAAGACGTACCCGCCGGCCTCGGGGACGCCGATCATCGTCGGCGTGGCCATGATCCCGCCGTCCAGGTACCGGGCGCCGCGCTCCTCGGCCCAAGCGGCCCGGGCGCGTGCCTCCGCGGGCGTGCCGGTGGTGAGGTTGACGAGGTCCTTGCCGGCCAGGTCGATGCCGTCCAGGGCGGAGCCGACGCTGGCGTCGTCCAGCAGGCACAGGACGACCAGATCGTTCGCGGCGACGGCCGCCGCCGCGCTCGGGGCGACGCTCGCCCCTTCGGAGGCCGGTGCCGCGGCCTTGGCGGGGGTGCGGTTCCAGACGGTCAGGGAGTGCCCGGCGGCGAGCCAGGTGCGGGCGAGGGCGGTGCCCATGTCGCCGAGGCCGAGGAGGGTCAGGGAGGTCTGAGCTGCGGTGCCGGTATGGGTTCCGGTAGTGGTGTCGGTCATGGCGCTTAGCCTGGTGGCGGGCGGGAGAGCGCTCAAGTACGCACTTTGGAGTGGGTGGTTACCCCAAGGTGAGCGTCCAGGTGGGGGAGGGTGTGCGATGACGGTGACACGAAGGCCGGGTGCGGACCACTGCGGGATCGCCGCGGCGATGTCCGTGATCGACGGCAAGTGGAAGGTGTCGCTCCTGTGGGAGCTGGACCAGCGCCCGCGCCGGTTCGGCGAACTGCGCCGGCTCGTCCCCGGCGTCTCCGAGAAGGTGCTCGCCGCCCAGCTGCGCGAGCTGGAGACCGACGGCATCGTGCACCGCGAGGTGTACGACGAGGTCCCGCCGCGCGTGGAGTACTCCCTGACCCCCCTGGGCCAGGACCTGAACGCGGCCCTGGCGCCGCTGGGCGCGTGGGGCAGCAAGCACCTGCTGCCCGACTCGGTGTGACGTCGGGGCCCGGCGGGATCCGCAGGGGAGCGACTACGCGCGCGGTTCCACCCACAGCGCCTCGGCGACGGCGCACAGCTCGCCGTCGGCCGTGCCCAGCGCCGTGCCCACGGTGTACTTGCGGCCCGAGCTCGACAGCATCCAGGCGTACGAGACGAGCCCCTCGCCCACCGGCACCGGCCGCAGCAGCCGGGCGCTCAGCGCGGCGGTGACCGCACCGGCCCGGCGGCCGTCGAGCAGCCGCCCGGCCGCGTTCCCGGGGCAGTCCAGCGCGCCCCACACCAGCTCGGGCGGCAGCAGCCCGTCCGCGCCGCCCAGCCCGGGCGCGGGGGTCCAGGCGGCGGCGACCAGCTCGCGGCCCGGCACCGTACCGCAGTGCAGGCGCAGCCCGGTGGCGGGCGTCCGGTCCAGGCCGCAGCCGAAGCAGTCGGCCTGGCCGTCCGGCGGGTCCGCCCGGAAGGCCTCGGCCGCGGCCACCGCCCGGTCCCAGGAAGGGGCTTTGGGAGATCCGGCGCGGGGCGGTTCGGCCGGGGTGGCCAGGGCCAGCAGCAGCTCGCCGTCCGTCAGTTCGCAGCCGCCGTCCGCGGTCGCGGCGAGCCGGACCGGCGCCCCGGTCGGCACGGGCCGCCGGAAGTCCACCCGTACGCCCTTCGCCGTGGCCCGGGCGGCCAGCACGCCCGCCACGTAGCCGCCGAAGGCCACCCCCGGATATCCGTGGAGGCGTTCCGGAACCGTGATCGTCTCGAAGTCGCTCATGGCGCCCACCTCATCACACCGGGGTGCTCCCGGCCGAGGCCGTCACCACCGTGGCCGTCACCACCGACGGCGTACGGTCGTCCGCCTCGGCCAGCAGGGCGCCGCCCGGGCCCCACACGGCCGCGCGGCCGCAGCCGGTCCAGGGGCCGGCCGGGCCGACGTGGTTGGCGAGGACCACGTACAGGCCGTGCTCGCGCGCGATCCCGGGGTACACGGTGGCGCGCTCGTGGATCCCGTCGCCCGTCCCGTACAGGGAACTCGCCAGGTGGACGCGGCAGCCGTCGGCGGCGCCCCGGCCGGGCAGTCCGGGGAAGTGGTTGTCGAAGCAGATGCCCAGGCAGAAGCGGATCCCGCCGAGCTCGAACCGTCCGTCGCCCTCGCCGGCCGCGAAGACCTCCTGCTCCTGCCGGTACAGGTGCTGCTTCGCGTACGTCGTCACGTGCGCGCCGTCCGCGTCGTGGACCAGCGTCGCGACGGCGGGCCGCGGGCCGCCGGTGGGCAGGGCGACGTTCACCGCGGTGGCGATCCCGGCGGAGCGCAGCGGATCCAGCCGCGGGTCGTCCGCGGCCGTCCACAGGGAGGGGTCGGCGGCCAGCGCGCCGAGCTCGTACCCGGTGAGCGCGAGCTCGGGGAACACCACCAGCTCGGCGCCCTGGTCGCGGGCCGAGGCGGCGAGGGCGGCGGCCCGGTCGACGTTGGCGCGGACGTCGGCGGGGATGCAGGTCAGCTGGGCTGCGGCGATCTTCACGCGGTCAGGATGCCAGCTCGCCGGCGACCTCCCTCAGCAGGGCCAGGAAGACCAGGGCGGCGGGGGAGGGGGCGATCCCGCGCGGGGTGGCGGCGTAGATCTGGCGGCGCGGGGTGTCGTCCGGGTGCAGGGGGACCAGCGCGAGGTCGGCCCGTGCCGAGGAGGCGGCGAGCGCCGGGACCAGGGTGACGCCGAGCCCGGCCGCGACGAAGCCCTGCTTGGCGGTCCAGTCGGCGGCGACGAAACCGGTGCGCGGGCGGAAACCGCCGGCCAGCGCGGAGTGCATGAGGGTCTCCTCGGGCCGGGTGTCGGCCGCGATCCACTCCTCGTCGGCCAGTTCGGCCAGCCGTACGCCGGCGCGCCCGGCGAGGCGGTGGCCGAGCGGCAGGGCCACGTACATCCGCTCGTCGAGCAGGTGGTGCGGGGTGCAGCCGCCGGGCGGCTCCGCGGAGGTGTCCGCGACGACGGCGAGGTCGAGGTCCCCGGCGGCGAGGAGGGCCAGGTGCTTGGCGGAGGGGCCCTCGGTGCGGGTGACGGCCACGCCGGGGTGGCGGGCCAGGAAGGCGGCCAGCGTGCGGGGCAGCAGGGCGGCGTCGGCGGTGGAGAAGGCGCCGATCCGCAGGCGCCCGGCGCCGAGGCTGCGCAGCGCGTCGAGTTCGGCGCGGGCGGTGCGCAGCCGCTCGCCGACGGCCTCGGCGTGCGGGAGCAGGATCCGCCCGGCCTCGGTCAGGCGGACCCCGCGGGGGAGGCGGTCGAAGAGCGCGGTGCCCCATTCGTCCTCGAGGGTCTGGATCTGCCGGGAGACCGCGGACTGGGTGTAGCCGAGGGAGCGGGCCGCGGCGGTGAAGGAGGCCAGGCGCGCCACGGACAGGAAGACCTCGTACAGGCTGTGCGAAGAGGGCATGGCAGGCATGCTAGGCAGTTGCTCGTCACATGCACGGGCCCCGCCCGGCGTCGTGGGCATGTGCGCAGCACTGAGGACCGTGCTCCTCGGCCTCGGCCTCGGCCGGACGGGATCTCCGACGGCCCGTCACCTGCCGTCCCGGGGCGCGGGCTGACGGTCCGGAACCGGACGGCGACTTCCCGGTGGCCCTGGCCGCGAGGGACGTGGCCCCGGCCGCCGGCCACGCCCCCTGCCGGTCCTGGAGGCGGTGCGCGCCGCGCCCACCGCCCGCCCGGAGCGCGCGGACCGGACCTCTGCGCACTCCGGCCGGACGGTGGTCGCGGCGTGGCCGTCCGACCGTCAGGCGGGGACGGCCAGGGACTCGATCACGACGTGGTGGTCGGAGAAGGCCGAGTCGGCCACCGCGCACCAGCGCCGGGTCTCACTGGCGAACAGGTAGTCGATCTTCCCGCCGGAGGAGTGCGTCGCCCGGCCGGTCCGCGAGGCGCCCTGCTGATCGCACTCCTGGTAGCCCTCGGTGCCGGGCCCGGTGGAGTAGAGGCCGGCGGGCCACACGTGGGCGGCCTTGTTCTTCGGGTCGTCCGGGGACAGGCTGTTGAAGTCCCCGCCGAAGACCGTCCGGGGGAAGGTGTTCACGATGGCCTTGAGCTGCGCGAGCTGGTCGTCGCGGTAGTCCCAGGTCGGGTGGTCCGGGTTGCTGCCCAGGGGCGAGAGGTGGACGTTGCAGAGCCGGACGCCCCAGTACACCGCCGTCGCGCACTGGAAGGGCCGCTGCTGGCCGACGTACGGCTGCGGCAGCGGGTACTCCTGCGCGTCCGCCATCTGGCCCTTGACCACGATCGCGGTGCCGATGCGGTCGGCCCGCCCGTCGTCCTCACCGCAGCGGCTGTTCCACTTCCCGGAGGCTCCCTGCGACCACTGGTACGCGGCGAAGTTCTTGTTCCAGCCCGGCCCCAACTGGGCCATCAGCGCGGTGAGGTCGTCCTCGCACACCTCCTGGAGGAGCGCGACGTGCACGTAGTTGTTCTGGACGTGGTACCTGACCACGTCGATCTTCTGCTGCGGCGTGCCGGTGTCCGCACAGTGCCAACTGGAACGCTGTGAACCGCACATGTTCCATGACATGACCTGGAGGTTCTTCGTCTCGGCGGCCGCGGCCGCCGGCGTCCCCAGGCCTGCCGCGAGCAGGAGCGCGCTCAGCACTCCGGCGCTCCGCCTCATCCATCCGGACATTCGCATGAACTACCCAACCTTCGATCGAACCCGTTCGATGATCAAGGTATCCGGAGGGTCGGCGCGGGTCAGACCTGGGTCCCGGGGCCCCGCAGCAGGGTCAGGAAGGCGCGGAACGCGGCCGGCATGTCCACGGACTCGGGGGCCAGCAGCCACTGGTACTGGAGGCCGTCCATGACGGCCGTCAGCAGGGGCGCGGCCTGCTCCGGGGTGAGGCCCGAGGGGAGCCGGTCGCCGAACTCGACGCGCAGCACCGCAGCCATCTCCGAACGGACCTGGGCGTAGCGCTCGGTGAAGAACTCCCGGGCCGGATGCCCGTCGGTGACGCTCTCGCCCAGCAGCGCCGAGAAGGTCTGCACGATGCCCGGACGCATCGCGTTGTACTCCACCAGCGAGGCCAGCAGGTCCAGGCGCCAGGTGTCGGCCGCGGAGCGCGAGCCGCCGCCCGTGTCCCAGCGGTCGCGTTCCTCCAGCACCGCGACCAGCAGGGCCTCCTTGGTCGGGAAGTAGTGCAGCAGCCCCTGCTGGGTCAGGCCCACGCGTTCGGCGACCGTGGCCAGGGAGGCGCCGCGGTAGCCGCGCTCCGCGATCACTTCGACGGCCGCGCGGACGATCTCCCCGCGGCGCTCCTCGCTCCTCGCCCTGACCATCTCCCCGGCACCCCTTCCCGCTCGCACCCGCCCGCTCGCACCCTGCCCACAGGACCGTACGGCATCCGAATATCACGAACACATTACGAACCCTACCGTTCAACAGGTAGCAGGTCCACGATGGGGGCACCGCACCGCATCGCACCGCACTCAACGAGGAGGCACGGCCGTGACCGATGCCGATCAGGTCCGCGACCAGACACGAAACGACGCCGTCGAGGCGGCACTGGGCAAACTGGATCTCGACACCAAGGCCGGACTTCTGGCCGGGCAGGACATGTGGGCCCTGCCCGCCGTCCCCGCCATCGGGCTGCAGTCCCTGGTCTTCTCCGACGGGCCCATCGGGGTCCGCGGCGTGCGCTGGACCGCCGACGACCCGTCCATCGCCCTGCCGTCCCCGACCGCGCTCGCCGCGGCCTGGGACCCGGAGCTCGCCCGCCGCGCCGGCCGGCTCCTCGCCCAGGAGGCCCGCCGCAAGGGCGTCCACGTCCTCCTCGCGCCCACCGTCAACCTGCACCGCTCCCCGCTCGGCGGCCGGCACTTCGAGTGCTACTCCGAGGACCCCTACCTCACCGGCGCCATCGGCGCCGGCTACGTGAACGGCGTCCAGGACGGCGGGGTCGGCACCACCGTCAAGCACTTCGTCGGCAACGACGCCGAGACCGACCGGTTCACCGTCGACAGCGTCATCGCCCCGCGCCCGCTGCGCGAGCTCTACCTCGCGCCCTTCGAGGCGATCGTCGCCCATGCCCACCCCTGGGGCATCATGACCGCCTACAACCAGGTCAACGGCACCACCATGACGGAGCACCAGTACCTCGTGAACGAGGTCCTGCGCGCCGAATGGGGCTTCGACGGCTGCAACGTCTCCGACTGGATGGCCGCCCGCTCCACCGCCGGCGACATCCTCGGCGGCATGGACGTGGCGATGCCCGGCCCCACCACCGTCTACGGACCCGCCCTCGCCGAGGCCGTCCGCGCCGGCGAGGTCCCCGAGTCCGCCGTGGACGAGGCCGCGCGCAACGTCCTGCGCCTCGCCGCCCGCGTCGGCGTCCTGGAGGGCGCCCCCGCCGCCGTGGAGAACCTCCCGGCCCCGATCGACGGCCAGGCGCTGGCCCGTGAGCTCGCCGCCCGCGGCTTCGTCCTGGTCAGGAACGAGGGCGCACTGCCGCTCGACACCACCGCGGGCCGCACCGTCGCCCTCGCCGGCGCCGCGGCCCGCGACGCCCGCGTCCTCGGCGGGGGCAGCGCCACCGTCTTCCCCGAGCGGATCGTCTCCCCGCTCGACGGCCTCACCGCCGCCCTCCCCGAGGGCGCCCTCGCCTACTCCGTCGGCGCCGACCCCTCCGACGAACTCACCCCCGCAGGTCAGGGCTTCGAGCTCCACGCCGTCTGCCGCGACGCCTCCGGGGCCGTCATCGGCGAGGGCGGCCTGCCGTCCGGCCAGGTCCAGTGGATCGGCGACGACCTGCCCGCGGGGGTCACGTACGAGACCATGGCGAGCATCGAGGTCCGGGGGACGTTCGTGCCGCGGGAGAGCGGCGAGCACGCCTTCGGCACCCGCGGACTCGGTGCCTTCGCCCTCGCCGTCGGCGGCGAGAGCCTGTGGAGCGGCGTCCAGGAGATGGGCAACGAGGCCGACCCGTTCGAGGCGTTCTTCGGCGCCCCCAACGAGCGCGCCCGCCTCACCCTCACCGAGGGCGAGCCCGTGGAGGTCTCACTGACCTTCCAGGTCCCCGACATGACCTCGCTGCCGCTCAGGGCGATCATGTTCTCGCTGCTCCACCTCGGCCCGCGGCGCGACGCCGACGAGCTGATCGCCGAGGCCGTCGCCGCCGCCCGGGACGCCGACACGGCCGTCGTGGTCGTCGCCACCACCGAGCGCGTGGAGTCCGAGGGCTTCGACCGGCAGGACCTCTGCCTGCCGGGCCGCCAGGACGACCTGGTGCGCGCCGTCGCCGCCGTGAACCCGAACACGGTGGTCGTCGTCAACGCGGGCTCCCCGGTGGAGCTCCCGTGGCGCGAGGACGTGGCCGCCGTGCTGCTGACCTGGTTCCCCGGGCAGGAGGGCGGGGCCGCGCTGGCCGACGTACTCCTCGGCGACGCGGAGCCGGGCGGGCGGCTGCCCACCACCTGGCCCGCGCGGTTCGCGGACGCGCCCGTCACCGAGGTCGTCCCCACCGACGGGCGCCTGGAGTACGGCGAGGGGATCCACATCGGCTACCGCGCGTACGAGAAGCACGGCGTGAGCCCCGCCTACCCCTTCGGGCACGGACTGGGCTACACCGACTGGACCTACGACTCGCTGGAGGTCACCCCCGACACGGTCCGGGTCCGCCTCACCAACACCGGCACCCGGCCCGGCCGCGAGGTCGTCCAGGTCTACCTGGCCCCCGAGCGGGACGGCGTGGAACGCCCGGCCAGCTGGCTGGCCGCCTTCGCGGGCGTCGTGGCGGGCCCCGGAGAGAGCGTCGAGACCGAGATCCCGCTGCCCGCCCGGGCCTTCGAGATCTGGGACGAGGAGGTCCGCGACTGGCGGCGGATCGGCGGCACCTACGAGGTCCGCGCGAGCCACTCGCACGGCGACACCCGGCTGACCGCGACGCTCGACCTCGCCTGACACACCGTATGGCCGGAAATCACCCCTGAAACCGTCCGGGGGCGGGCCCTGACACCCGCCTCCGGACCTCTCCGCCGCCCGAGCGTCAACGTGGCGGTTCGGCCGCAGTCACCTGGCGGTGCGCCAGTTCCGCGAGCCGCGCCTGGCCGTCCTTGCCCGGATGGAACCAGTCCCAGCGGCTCAACTGTTCCGCCGCGAAGGGGTACTGGAACACCGCGCCGCCGTCGTAGCGGCACAGCGGATCCTTCGCGCAGACCTCGCGCAGCACCTCGTTGTACTCCACCACGCGCGCCCGCACCTGCTCGCGCCGCGCCGTGGCCCCCGTGGCCAGCGACAGCGGATCGGCCAGCATCGACTGGCAGATGCCCAGCTTCCAGACCTGCCGCACGACCGGGAGGTCCTTGCCCTGCTCCCACAGCCGCTGGAGGTCCGGCACGCTGGAGACGTACACCTGGGAGGCCGGGGACGCGGCCCTCAGTTCCGCGAGCGCCTTCTCGAATCCGGCCCGGAAGTCGGCCACCGGGGTCATCGACGAAGCCGTCGGCCGGCAGGCGTCGTTCGAGCCCACCATCACCGTGACCAGGTCGGGCTTGTGCGCGGCGGCCCCGGCCAGCTGGGCCGGCAGGTCCTCCATCCGCGAGCCGGTCACCGCGTAGTTCCAGCTGCGGGCGGGCACCTCCGCCTCCCCGAGCAGCCGGGCCGCGAGGGAGCGGACCGCGGGGTCGTTGCCGGTGGCCCAGGAGACCTCGGGGCAGTCCGCCAGCACGGAACAGGCGTCGAAACCACGTGTGATGGAGTCGCCCACGGCCGCGATCGATCCGGGTGCCGTGTTCCAGCGCGGTGCCGCCTGCGCCCCCCGCTCGCCCTGCTCGCCCGACCCGCCCGAGCTGCACCCGGTGGCCGCCCCGGCCAGGACTACGACCGCAGCGCCCGCCCCTGCGAGAGCCCGGCGCGCGCGGGGGCGCGGAGCGGTGATGCGCATGGGAAGGGGTCCTCCTTGTCTACCCCGCATCGTTCGGGGGGTCCTGCTGAGTGAAAGCTCTGTGTTTACCGGTCTTGGAGCGACCGTACGTCACACCATGACCCCTGGCGCACGGTAGCTTTTCCCCGTGGCGTTTCGGCCGCCGGTCCCGTAGCGCAATGTCAAATAATTTCCGTTACATTACATCACGTCACATACTGTCCGTTTTCTGGAGTTTATTCCCGACCTCGTCCCACACTGGAGGTCCCGGTGACGACACGTGGAGTTCTGTACGTGCATTCCGCACCGCGCGCGCTCTGCCCGCACGTGGAATGGGCTGTTGCGGGCGTGCTCGGGGTGCGGGTGAACCTCGACTGGATCAGACAGCCCGCCTCCCCGGGCACCTGGAGAGCCGAGTTCTCCTGGCAGGCCGAAGCGGGAACCGCCTCGAAGCTCGCCTCCGCGCTGCGCGGCTGGCACCTGCTGCGCTTCGAGGTGACCGCGGAGCCGTGCCCGACCGCCGAGGGCGAGCGCTACAGCTCCACCCCGGAGCTCGGGATCTTCCACGCCGTCACCGGAATGCACGGCGACATCCTCATCCCGGAGGACCGGCTGCGCGCGGCGCTGGCCCGGTCCGCGCGCGGTGAGACCGACCTGGAGGCGGAGATCGCCAAACTGCTCGGCAAGCCGTGGGACGACGAGCTGGAGCCCTTCCGCTACGCGGGCGAGGGCGCCCCGGTCCGCTGGCTCCACCAGGTGGTCTGAGCCCGGCCCGAGCCGCGGCGGCGGATACGCGAAAGGGCCCACCCGGATTCACCGGGTGGGCCCTTTCGCGCAACTGCTGCGGGGGTACTAGACCGTGCGGAAAGCCAGGGTCACGTTGTGGCCGCCGAAGCCGAAGGAGTTGTTGATCGCGGAGATCGGACCGTCGGCCGGCAGCTTGCGCGGCTCGCCCACGATGATGTCCGCGTCGATGTCCTCGTCGAGCTCGTCGACGTTGATCGTCGGCGGGGCCAGCCGGTTGTACAGCGCCAGCACGGTCGCGACGGTCTCGATACCGCCCGCACCGCCCAGCAGGTGACCGGTCATCGACTTGGTCGCGGAGATCGCGATGTGGTCGAGGTCGTCGCCCAGCACCTTGCGCAGGGCCTTCAGCTCGGCCGTGTCACCCTGCGGGGTCGACGTGGCGTGCGCGTTCAGGTGGACCAGCTCGGCCGGGTCGAGACCCGTATTGTCGAGCAGGTTCTGCACCGCGGCCGCGACACCGCGGCCGGTGGGCTCAGGCTGCGCGATGTGGTGGCTGTCCGCGGACAGACCCTGGCCCAGCACCTCGCAGTAGACCCGGGCGCCGCGCGCGGCGGCGTGCTCTGCGGACTCCAGGATGACGACGCCCGCGCCCTCGCCGAGTACGAAGCCGTCACGGCCCTTGTCGTACGGGCGGGAGGCCTGCTCGGGGTTCTCGTTGTTCTTGGACATCGCCATCATGTTGGCGAACGCGGCGATCGGCAGCGGGTGGATCGCAGCCTCGGTACCGCCCGCGACGACCACGTCGGCACGGCCGGTACGGATCATCTCGACGGCGTAACCGATGGCCTCGGCGCCGGAGGCGCAGGCGCTGACCGGAGTGTGCACGCCCGCCTGGGCGTTGACCTCCAGGCCGACGTTGGCCGACGGGCCGTTCGGCATGAGCATGGGGACGGTGTGCGGGGAGACCCGGCGCACGCCCTTGTCCTTCAGGACGTCGTACTGGTCGAGCAGGGTGGTGACACCGCCGATGCCGGAGGCGATCACGGTGCCCAGACGCTCGGGAGCGACGAAGGCGCCCTCTTCCGTCTCTTCGCCGGCCGGGGTGGTGTAACCGGCGTCGGCCCACGCCTCGCGGGCGGCGATGACGGCGAACTGGGCAGAGCGGTCCAGCTTGCGGGCCAGCGGCCGGGGCAGGACTTCACTCGGGTCGACGGCGGCCCGAGCGGCGATGCGTACCGGGAGTTCGGCGAAGCGCTCGCCCTCCAGGGGCTTGACGCCGGAACGGCCGGCAAGCAGACCTTCCCAGGTCGAAGCGCTGTCGCCACCCAGCGGAGTGGTTGCGCCGATACCGGTGACGACCACGGTGCGATTGGTCGGGCTCACAGGAATTCTTTCTCCACGTCTCAGGGGGTGCTGAATTGTCACGGCGCCACCGCCAGGTGGCGACAAACGCTCGTCAGGCTCAGGCCTGGTGCTTCAGGATGTAGTCAGCGGCGTCGCCGACCGTCTTGAGGTTCTTGACGTCCTCGTCCGGGATCTTGACGTCGAAGCGCTCTTCGGCGGCGACGACGACCTCGACCATGGAGAGCGAGTCGACGTCCAGGTCGTCGGTGAAGGACTTCTCGATCGCGACGTCCTCGGTGGGGATACCGGCGATCTCGTTGACGATCTCCGCGAGACCCTCGACGATCTCTTCCTGCGTGGCGGCCATGTGGCGCTCCTTCTATAGCTAACTGGGGTGGAACAGGGTGGGACGTGTGTCCCGGCCCTAGGGGAGGGTAACGACCGTCGCGGCGTAGACGAGTCCCGCCCCGAAGCCGATGACGAGCGCGGTGTCGCCGCTCTTCGCCGCTCCGGTCGCCAGGAGCCGCTCCATAGCGAGCGGGATCGAGGCGGCCGAGGTGTTGCCGGTGGTCTCCACGTCACGGGCGACCGTGACGTGCTCCGGCAGCTTCAGAGTCTTCACCATCGAGTCGATGATCCGCATGTTCGCCTGGTGCGGAATGAAGACGTCCAGGTCGTCCGCGGTGATCCCGGCGGCGTCGAGCGCCTGCTGGGCCACCTTGGCCATCTCGAAGACGGCCCAGCGGAAGACCGCCTGGCCCTCCTGGGTGATGGCCGGAAACTTCTCGCCGCCGTCCTTGCCGAGGTACTCGTCCCACGGCACGGTCTGCTTGATCGTCTCGGACTTGTCGCCCTCCGAACCCCACACCGTGGGGCCGATGGCCGGCTCGTCCGAGGGACCGACGACGACGGCGCCGGCGCCGTCACCGAACAGGAAGGCCGTCGCGCGGTCCTCCAGGTCGGTCAGGTCCGAGAGCCGCTCCACGCCGATGACGAGGACGTACTCCGCGGAGCCTTCGACGACCAGGCCCTTGGCCAGGGTCAGGCCGTAGCCGAATCCGGCACAGCCCGCGGAGATGTCGAAGGCGGCGGGCTTGCCCGAGCCGATCCGGTGCGCGATCTCGGTCGCGACGGCCGGGGTCTGCTTGAAGTGCGAGACCGTCGAGACGATCACGGCACCGATCTGCTCCGGGGCGACACCGGCGTCGGCCAGCGCCTTCCCCGAGGCCTCCACCGACATCGCGGCGACGGTCTCCTCGGGCGAGGCCCAGTGCCGGGTCGCGATGCCGGAGCGGGAGCGGATCCACTCGTCGGACGAGTCGATGGTCTCGAGGATGACCTCGTTGGGCACCACACGGGTCGGGCGGTAACCGCCGACACCGAGGATGCGGGCGTAGGGGGAGCCCTTGGCCGGCTTGATCTTGGACATGCTGTGTGGGCTCCTTCTCTCAGGCCGTCAGGTCGGCGATGAGCGCCGCGGCCTTGTCGAGATCGTCCGGGGTCTTCAGACCCACGCTCGGTACGCCCTTCAGCGCGCGCTTGGCCAGACCCGTCAGGGTGCCACCGGGGCAGAGCTCGATGATCCCCGTGACGCCCAGCTCGGCGAACGTCTCCATGCACAGGTCCCAGCGGACCGGGTTGGCGACCTGGCCGACCAGGCGGGCGACGACGTCGGCGCCCGTGGTGACGACGAGGCCGTCCTTGTTCGAGACGTACTTCAGCGCCGGGTCCGCCGGGGTGAGCGCCTCGGCGGCCTTGGCCAGCGTGGCGACGGCGGGGGCCATGTGATGCGTGTGGAAGGCGCCCGCGACCTTGAGGGCGACGACCTTCATGGAGCCTTCGGGCTTGTCGGCCTCCAGGGCAGCGATCTGCTCCATGGTGCCGGCGGCCACGATCTGACCCGCGCCGTTGATGTTGGCGGGCGTCAGACCCAGCTTCTCCAGGTGTGCGACGACCACGTCGCGGTCACCGCCGAGGACCGCGGCCATGCCGGTCTCGGTGACGGCGGCGGCCTCGGCCATGCCCAGGCCGCGGGTCCGGACGAACGACAGCGCGTCGCCCTCGGACAGGACGCCGGCGTAGGCGGCGGCGGTGATCTCACCGACGCTGTGGCCCGCGACCGCGCCGAAGGCGGCCGGGGAACCGAGCGCCGAGGCGGACAGCAGACCGGCGGCGACCAGCAGGGGCTGGGCCACGGCCGTGTCGCGGATCTCTTCGGCGTCAGCGTTCGTGCCGTAGTGGGCAAGGTCCAGCCCGATGGCGTCCGACCACGCGGCGACGCGGTCGGCGGCACCGGGAAGTTCGAGCCAGGGAGTCAGGAAGCCGGGCGTCTGAGCGCCTTGGCCGGGAGCGACGAGTACGAGCACCCTCACACTCTCTCTTGTGGATGGCCCCTGCCGCCGGTGGGGACAGGGACGAAGAACCGTCGGGGTAATTGTTGATGTCCGACAAAAGTCTAGGACTGGGCATCGCCGTCGGCCAGACGCCCCAGAATCAGGGCGATCCGCAGCGTGAACGCCGAGCGGACATCAGAAGGAGACCATCCGGTGACGTCGGTCACACGTCGGAGCCGGTAGCGCACCGTGTTGGGGTGCACGAACAGCATCCGCGCCGCCCCTTCGAGGCTGCTGGCCTGCTCCAGGTAGACGCTCAGGGTCTCCAGTAGTGCCGACCCCGCCTCCTCCAGTGGTCTGTAGATCTCCTCCACCAGTTGATCCCTGGCAGCGGGATCGGAGGCGATGGCCCGTTCCGGCAGGAGATCGTCCGCCAGGACCGGCCGAGGGGCATCCTGCCAGGCCGTGCACGCTTTCAGCCCGGCCGCCGCGGCCTGTGCCGACTTCGTTGCGTTCAGCAGGTCGGACACCACCGGTCCGGCCACCACCGGACCCGCCGCGAACGGCCCGATCAGCGACTTGGCCACCTGGATCGGGTTGTCGCTGCCACCCGCGATGACCACCAGCCGGTCCCCGAGCACACCCGTGAGGACCTGGAGCTTGTGATGGCGGGCCGCGCGCCGGATCGCCTCGACCGTCAGCTCGCTGTCGCCCTCCGGCGCCGTGCCGAGCACGACGCACACGTGCTCCGGGGAGTTCCAGCCCAGCGCCGCCGCCCGCGACAGCGCACCCTCGTCCGCCTCGCCGGACAGCACCGCGTTGACGACCAGGGACTCCAGCCGGGCGTCCCACGCCCCGCGCGCCTCTGCGGCCTGCGCGTACACCTGGGCGGTCGCGAAGGCGATCTCCCGGGCGTACACGAGCAGCGCCTCGCGCAGGATCGACTCGTCGCCCGGGGCAGCCACCTCCTCGATCGCGGCCTCCATGACCTCGATCGTGGTGCGGACCATCTCGACCGTCTGCCGCAGGGTGATCGCCCGGGTCAGCTCGCGCGGAGCCGTCCCGAAGACATCGGTGGAGATCGCCTGCGGGGTCTCCGGATGCCTGAACCACTCCGTGAACGCGGCGATACCGGCCTGGGCGACCAGGCCGATCCAGGACCGGTTCTCGGGCGGCATGGCCCGGTACCACGGCAGGGTCTCGTCCATCCGCGCGATCGCGTTCGCCGCCAGCCGTCCGGAGGACTTCTCCAGTCGGCGGAGCGTCGCGGTGTGCGGATGGGCGGGAGCGGGATGCGCGGCATGGGTGGCGGGCGAATGCTCACGTTCGGGTTGGGGCACGTGACAAGACTGCCTTATCGGGACGGGTGCGCGGGATCCGGTCCCGTGTCCGCCCCGCGCCCCGGCTCCCGGCTGGGTCTACGGTGGCCTTCATGATTGATGTTCGCCGCGGCGCCGACCGGTACGAGGGCGGGGACCCCGCCGCCGGGATCTCCACCCGGCACGCCTTCTCCTTCGGCGCCTTCTACGACCCGGACAATCTGCGCTTCGGCCCGGTCCTCGCCTGCAACGAGGAGACCCTCGCGCCGGGCGCCGGCTTCGACGAGCACCCGCACAGCCACACCGAGATCGTCACCTGGGTGATCGAGGGCGAGCTCACCCACCAGGACAGCACCGGCGAGAAGAGCCTGGTCCGGCCCGGCGACGTGCAGCGGCTCAGCGCCGGATCGGGGGCGCGGCACGTGGAGCGCAACGACGGCGCCGGGCGGCTGCGCTTCGTGCAGATGTGGCTCGCGCCCCTCGCCGCGGGCGGCGAGCCCTCGTACGGGGTGGTCCGGGGGATCACGGACGGCGCGCCCTACGAGGTCCCCGCGGCCGGCGGCGTCCTGCACGTCCGGCGGCCCGGCGCGGGCGAGCGCGTCGCCGTACCGGCGGCGGACCGGGTGTACCTGCACGTGGTGCGCGGGGACCTGCGCCTGGACGGGGCGGAGCTGGGCCCCGGGGACTCGGCGCGGATCACCGCCGAGCGCGACCTGGAGGTCGTCGCCGGCTCCCCGGGGGAACTGCTGATCTGGGAATTCCCCGACGGGGCCTAGTGACCTGAGTCTGAGGTTTGTCGTTAGTTCGGTATGAGTCGTCCGGGTCCGAAGATTCCGCCGTTGTCGGTCACTGACGCCCAGCGTGCTGTGCTGGAGGGCTGGTTACGTCGTCGCACGACGGCCCAGGCGTTGGCTCAGCGGTCGCGGATCGTGTTGGAGTGCGCGGAGGGGCACTCGGTCATGGAAGTGTCGCGGCGGCTGCGGATCGCTCCGGACACGGTCCGCACCTGGCGGCGGCGCTTCCTCGAGCACGGCCTGGACGGGCTGGGCGACGAGCCGCGGCCGGGTGTCCCGCGGAAGATCACCGATGCGGATGTCGAGCGGGTGATCGTCAAAACCCTGGAAGAGACGCCGAAGAACGCGACGCACTGGTCGACCAGGTCGATGGCCGCGGCCACGGGCATGTCGCAGTCGACGGTCTCCAGGATCTGGCGGGCGTTCGCACTGGCACCGCACCGGACACAGACGTTCAAGCTGTCGACGGATCCGCTGTTCATCGACAAGGTCCGTGACGTCGTCGGCCTCTATCTCGACCCGCCGGAGAAGGCTCTGGTCCTCTGCGTGGACGAGAAGTCGCAGATCCAGGCCCTGGACCGGTCCCAGCCGGTCCTGCCGATGATGCCCGGTGTTCCAGAGCGTCGCAGCCACGACTACATCCGCGCCGGCACCACCACCCTCTTCGCTGCCCTCGAAGTCGCCAGCGGCAAGGTCATCGGCTCGCTCCACCGCCGCCACCGGGCCGCCGAGTTCAAGAAGTTCCTGGCCAAGCTCGACAAGGAGGTCCCGGCCGGTCTCCAGGTCCATCTGATCCTCGACAACTACGCGACCCACAAGACGCCGGACGTGAAGAAGTGGCTGCTGGCGCACCCTCGCTTCCACCTGCACTTCACGCCGACCAGTGCGTCCTGGCTGAACCTGGTCGAGCGGTGGTTTGCCGAACTCACGCAGAAGAAGCTCAAGCGGGGAGTCCACCGCTCCGTCCAGGCCCTCGAACGCGATATCCGGGCCTGGCTGACCGACTGGAACGACCAGCCCAAGCCCTTCGTCTGGACGAAGACGGCAGACGAGATCCTCGACAAAGTCGCCGCCTACTGCCACCGAATCTCTGACTCAGGTCACTAGGTCGTCTCTTTCGGATCTTGTCGGCCCGGCAAGATCCGAAAGAGACGACCTAGCTGGAGCGGAGCTCCGCCAGCACCGCGTCGGTGAAGGGGGTCCAGGCCTCGACGGCCCACGGGCCGAAGGCCCGGTCGGTCAGTGCCACGCACGCGGCGCGCGCGTCCGGGTCCACCCACAGGAAGGTGCCGGCCTGGCCGAAGTGGCCGAAGGTGCGCGGCGAGGAGGAAGCGCCCGTCCAGTGCGGGGACTTGTGGCCGCGGATCTCCAGGCCGAGGCCCCAGTCGTTGGGGGACTGGTGCCCGTAGCCCGGCAGGACGCCCTTGAGGCCGGGGTGGACGACGGAGGTGGCCTCGGCGACCGTGCGGACGTCCAGCAGCCGCGGCGCCTGCAGTTCGGCGGCGAAACGCAGCAGGTCCGAGACGGTGGAGACGCCGTCCTTGGCGGGCGAGCCCTCCAGGGTGGTCCGCGTCATGCCCAGTGGCTCGAAGACCGCCTGGTGCAGGTACTCCCCGAAGGGGATGCCGGTGGCCTTGGCGATGTGGTCGCCGAGGTCCTCGAAACCGGCGTTCGAGTACAGCCGGCGCTGCCCGGGCGGGGCCGACACGCGGTGCTCGTCGAAGGCCAGGCCGCTGGTGTGCGCGAGCAGGTGACGGACCGTCGACCCCTCGGGCCCGGCCGGCTCGTCCAGCTCGATCGCCCCCTCCTCATACGCGACGAGGGCGGCGTACGCGGCCAGCGGTTTGGTGACCGACGCCAGCGCGAACCGGTGGTCGACGGGCCCGTGGGAGCCGACGAGGCTCCCGTCGGCCCGTACGACGGCCGCCGCGGCGGTCGGCACCGGCCAGGTCTCTATGATCCGCAGGCTGTCCATGCCGCTCACGGCCTCCACGCTCTCCATGGGGCCGAGCCTACTTGCTTGGAGTGCACTCCAAGGTTTTAGCGTGGGGCCATGAGCCAGAGCCTGACGCAGACGCGGTACACGATCAGCGAGGTCGAGGCCCGGACCGGTCTGACCCAGCACACCCTGCGCTGGTACGAGCGGATCGGCCTGATGCCGCACGTGGACCGCTCCCACTCGGGACAGCGGCGCTTCACCGACAAGGACCTGGACTGGCTGGCCTTCGTGGGCAAGCTGCGCGCCACGGGCATGTCGGTGGCGGACATGGTCCGGTACGCCGAACTGGTCCGCGAGGGCGGGCACACGGTCGAGGAGCGCCGGGAGCTGCTGGAACGCACGCGCCGCGAGGTGCGCTCGCGGATCACGGAGCTCACGGACGCACTCGCCGTACTGGACTACAAGATCGACATGTACGCCATGAAAACGGTACCCGGGAAGGCACAGCAATGACGGAGCACGGCACCACCCTCGAACAGGTCGAGCTCGGCAGGGGCGGCCCGCTGGTCGGCGTCCAGGGGCTCGGCTGCATGGGCATGAGCGAGTTCTACGGGGACACGGACGAGGCGGCGGCCCGGGAGACCCTGGAGGCGGCGCTGGCCGCCGGGGTCACCCTCTTCGACACGGCGGACATCTACGGGCGAGGCCGGAACGAGGAGTTCCTGGCGCCTTTCGTGGCCGCGCACCGCGACCGGATCACGCTCGCGACGAAGTTCGCGATAGAGCGCACCGACGACCCGCACCACCGGGGCATCCGCAACGACCGCGCCTCCGTCCGCGCGTCCGTGGAGGCCAGCCTGCGCCGGCTCGGCGTGGACGTCATCGACGTGTACTACATGCACCGGCGCGACCCGGCCGTGCCCTTCAGCGAGTCCGTCGGCGCCATGGCGGAGCTGGTGCGGGAGGGCAAGGTGCGCCACCTGGGCCTCAGCGAGGTCACCGGTGCGGAACTGCGCGAGGCGCACGCCGTCCACCCGATCGCGGCGCTCCAGTCCGAGTGGTCGCTGTTCAGCCGGGACGTCGAGCGCAGCGCGGTGGGCGCGGCCGCGGAGCTGGGCGTGGCGATCGCCGCGTACTCCCCGCTCGGCCGGGGCTTCCTGACCGGATCCTTCGCGGACGCCTCCGCGGACCTCTCCCAGGGTGACTTCCGGCGCTTCCAGCCGCGCTTCAACGGCGACAACGCGAAGACCAACGCGGCGCTGCTGGACCCGGTCCGGGAGATCGCGAAGCATCGCGGGGCGAGCCCGGCCCAGATCGCCCTGGCCTGGGTGCAGCAGCGGGCGCAGGTCCACGGGCTGACCGTGGTCCCCATCCCGGGCACCCGCAAGCCGGGCCGGCTGCGCGAGAACACCGGGGCGGCCCGGATCACCCTCACGCAGCCCGAGCTGGACCTGCTGGAGCCGATCGCCGCGCAGGTCGCCGGGGACCGCTACCCGGACATGAGCAGCACCTCGACGGTGCGCGAGGGCTGAGGCCGCGGGAGGGCCGGTCCGCGGTGGGGAGGGCTGTCCACCGTGCGGAGGGCCGGTCCGCCGCTGGACGGCCGGTCCGCTACAGCGACTCGGCGGCGAACCGGTCCCGCAGCGCCGCGTACTCCGCGTCCGTGAGCAGTCCCGCCGCGTGCAGCTCGCTCAGGTGCCGCAGCCGGTCGTCGCCGGACCGGGCCCGCGGCACCGCGGCGGCGACCGGCGTACGGCCGCCGCGCACGGCGGCCAGGACGGCCGCGGCGAACGGCAGCGACTCGTGCACCGCCCCGTAGCCCACCCGGAAGACGGCCGCGGACAGGTCGTGGTCCGGGCGGGGGTCACCGGTGGTGTCCCGCACCACCAGCCGCAGATGGCCGCCGGGGCCCTGGGGGGAGTACCACTCCACGCCGGTGAGAGCGGCCAGCGGGTAGCGCTGGTCGCCCGCCTTCCACTTGGTGCTGGTGGCGCCCGTGCGCGACCACTGGAAGGTGATCGCCGAGCCGTCGAAGCCCACCCTGGCGTCGTACGCCTTCAGGTGCAGCGGCGGCTGCGGCACGTCGACGAGGAAGCGGGAGGACGGCTCGTCGGCATCCGGCCCGAGCCGGGAGCGCAGCGCGTCGGCGAAGGCGGCGGCGAGCGGCGCCCGGTCGCCGGGCAGCACCAGCCGGTACGGGTCGCAGACATCCTTGAGCTGCCCGGCGGCCGCTTCCATCAGCGGATCCGCGCCGGGCCGCGGGACGGCGCGGAGCACCACGGTGTCCCGCTTCCCCTCGGTCACGGTCACGGCGGACACCGCTTCGAGGGGGATCCGGCGCGTGCCGAGGGCGTGGAAGAGTCTTGGCAGCCTCGGCGTTCTGATCCCCCGTGCGAAGCGGATGAGCACCGAGTCCGAGTCGAACTCCCAGACGGCATGATTTCCGGCCAGTACGTCACCCATGCGGCACATCGTAATCGGCGGTGCCCCCATGCGTCCCCCCGGTTGCGGGGCCCGATTTCCGCGCCTCTACGCGCGTCAGTCCTGCTCTGTCCCGGAAATTCCGCGCCGACAGGCGTCGTCGCCGGTCGCGCAGACAACGGAACCGAACGCGCCGGTTCCGATCCGGGCGAAATTGTCCATCGAGTCGGTTCCTGGCGCGAAATAGCCGGTGTGACTCCTGGCCCGGGCCGAGGACAGCAGCCGTGCGCCGAAGTCCGGGGACACCGGATCGGCGCCGTGGCCCAGCCCGCCGACCTCGAGGTGCGGGACGTCCGCGATCCAGTCGCCCTCGTCGCGCGTGGCCCAGACGCGCGCCGAGGTGCGCAGCCCGGCGACGTTCTCCGCGCGCATCCCGGGGCTGCCCGCGACCACCACGTCCGTCACCCGGCGCGGCAGCTCGTGCGCCGCGACCCCGCAGACCACCGATCCGTAGCTGTGGCAGAACAGCGCCACGCTCGCGTCCCCGGGCAGGGTCGTGGTGAGGTCCTTCAGCAGGACGGCGCCGTCGAAGGCCATGCGGCCGGTGGCGGCGTCCACGCCGACCCCGGTGGGGGCCGTGTAGCCGGCCCACGCGATGACTGCTGTCCGGCTGTCCGGCGCGGCCGCGCGCTGGGCCGCGTACAGGGACTCGGCCATGCCCACCGGCGAGGTCAGGCGGCGCTGGGTGCGCTCGAAGGTGAGCACGTCGGTGTCGACGCCGGGGACGATCACCGAGACGCGCTCGGCCACGGTGAGGTCACCGAAGACCTCGGCGACGCGGCCGCCACCGGTCGGGTCGAAGGCGAGGATCTGCCGCCCGGGCTCGGCGAGCGAGGCGAAGCGGTGGGAGCGCCGGGTGGCCGTGGCCCGGTCGGCGGGGGTCAGCGCGACATCGCGGCTGCGCGCCTCCTCGACCCGGCGGGCCTTTTCGAGACCCTGCAGGTTCGCCCGGTAGCGCACGGCCGTCGGGACCCCGTCGAGGTTGCCGACGACGAGGGGGTAGCCGTCGGCGAGGCGGGCCCGCTGGGCGCCGTCCAGGCCGGCGAAGAAACGGGCCACCGTACGGGCCGGGGCGTTCGCGGGAGGTACCGGGCGGCCGTCTATCCGGGCCTTGGCCCAGGCGCCGAGGGCGGCGACCCGCAGGGGGGTACCCCCCTCGGGCCGGTGCACGGCCGTCCAGCCGGTGGTCGCCAGCATGATGAACACCACCGCCAGCGCGAGCAGGGCGCGCAGGGCGGCAGGGCGCGGGTCGGCGCCGAGAGCGGTGGGGTGGGCAAGGCCGGGCACGTTCACTACGACCAGACTATGAGACGTATTGCGCCCCGGGCGTGCCGGGTGACCGGACTCACGGCCGACCGTGGGACCCCGTGAGGCCCGAGCGGGGGGGCCGGGAGCCGCGCCGCCGGACGACGACGGCCCGCGCGGTCCGGCTACGCGGGCCCGCGCCAACTCGAGGTCAGAGCCGGGCCGATCCGGTCGAGGTAGGCCTCCGTCAGCCGGCGGATCGACTCCACGCTGGTGTCCTCGCCCTGCCCCCAGAGCCGCCCAGTGACCCGCATCACACCGCAGAACGCGGCGACGGCGACGCGCGGCCTCGGATCGGCGTCCACGTCCAGGCCCTCGCGGGCGCCGATCAGCCGGGAGATCCGCTCCTCCAGCTCGGTGGAGCGCCGCAGGTGCACGGCGAGGAGGGCCGGGGTGGATTCGATCAACCGGTAGCTGCGCATGTAGAGATCGACCGGGACCACCTCGGACAGGGCCACCTCGACGGTGTCCCAGGCGGCGAGCGCCGCGCCCCGCATGGCCTCGAAGGGCCCCTCCGCGGCCGGCCGGGCGTGCAGTTCGGCGACGAACCGCGACTCGACCAGCTCCTGGAGGGCGAAGACGACCTCCTCCTTGTTCGCGAAGTAGCGGAAGAAGGTGCGCTGGGACACGTTCACGGCGTCGGTGATCTCGTCGACGGTGGTGCGCTCGTACCCCTGGGAGAGGAACAGCAGGAGGGCGGCGCGCAGCAGCGCGTTCCGGGTGCGCCGCTTCTTGCGTTCGCGCAGTCCGGTCACCGGTGCGGCCGTCGCCGGCCGCTCGTCGATCACCACCGCGGGGGCTCCCTTCCGACGCCGAGTGGGCGGTCAGAGTACCTGTGACCGGCGGGGTGACGGCCGCTTCGTTGAGCCGTTTGCGACGTGCCGTCCGACGCCCTCGGCCCGCTCCCGCACCCGCCCGCGCATGACACGTTCGGGTCGGCCACCGGACGTGCCGCTGACCGGGTCGCTGACCGGGTCGCGGGCCCGTCCGCACGGCGGCAGGGACGGCCGCGGGTCCATCCGGCAGTCTCCGGAGGCGTCAACTCCGCACGGACGAAGGCCCCGCCGGAGGGTTCCGGCAGGGCTGTCGCCTATCAGGGTGGACCCGCCCGGCGCCTCTTCCGCCCGCCCGTCGCCGCAGGTCAGCGTGGTGTCGGCGGAGCTCCGGAATCGGTCCGGGCGCTCGCCGTCCACAAGGAGTTGACCCGTCATGCGTACGTGTCGAACCGTCCGTGCCACCACCACGACCGCCCTGGCCGCGGCCTTCCTGGCCCTGACCGCCCTCGTCCCGAGTGCGGCCACCACGGCACACGCCGCGGGCCCGCCGGTCCTCGGCGCCTGTGCCACCGGGCAGCTGTGCCTGTGGGCGAAACCGGAGTTCAAGGGAGCCCGGCAGACGCACGAGCTGAGCAACCTGGACGTCAACAGCTGCACCGCGCTGCCGGCCGGGACCAGCGCCCAGTCCCTCACCAACCGCACCGGGCGCCCGGTGACGACGTACCAGTCGGCCGAGTGCGCGGAGACGGGCGAGTTCCAGACCTACCCGGGCGACGGGGTCTGGCTGCCCCAGTCGCCCTACCAGGTGCGGGCGTTCAAGGTGTGGGAGAGGTAGCCCCCCGCTGCGCCGGGGCGCTCGGCCGGTCGGCTGCATCGGCCCCGGCTGCATCGGCCCCGGCCGCATCGGCCGGCGTGCCGCCCAGCCGGGCGACCTCGCCGCGCAGCGCCCGTACCTCCGCCTGCAGCTCCTGGATGGCCGCCAGCTGGAGCATGTCCGCCCGGTCGTCGCGCTCGAAGCGGGAGATGAACCACGCGGCGATGTTCGCGGTCACCACACCGAGCAGGGCGATCCCGGACAGCATCAGACCGACCGCCAGGACCCGGCCGAGGCCGGTGGTGGGCGAGTGGTCGCCGTACCCGACCGTCGTCATCGTGGTGAAGGACCACCACACGGCGTCGCCCAGGTTCCTGATGTTCCCGTCGGGGGCGTCCCGCTCCACGCTGAGCACCGCCAGCGACCCGAACATCAGCAGTCCCACGACGGCCCCGGCCACGTACGTCGTCAGCTGGATCTGCGGAGCCATCCGGGCCCGCCGGCCCACCAGCATCAGGGTGGCGACCAGCCGCAGCAGGCGCAGCGGCTGCACGAGCGGCAGCACCACGGCGGCCAGGTCCAGCCAGTGGGTCCGCACGAAGTGCCGGCGGTCGGCCACCAGGGCCAGCCGGACCAGATAGTCGACGGCGAAGGCCCCCCACACCAGCCATTCCACATAGGTGCAGGCCCGGTGCACGTCCGCACGCGCGTCGGGGGCGACGATGGGCACGGCGTACGCCACGGCGAAAGCCACGGCGAGCAGGAGCAGCGGGGTCTGGCTCCGCCGCTCCCACTGTCGCAGGCGGGAGGGTTCCTTCATGCCGAGCATCGTAAGCAACGCATAAAGAAGGGCGGGCCCCGGCCGAAGCCGGGACCCGCCCGTCGGACACGCCGCAGGTGCTACGCGTCGCCGCCCGCCGCACCGGGGTCGGCCGCCGCCACGTCCAGCAGCTGGTAGCGGTCGACCGCCTGCTTCAGCACCGAACGGTCGATCCGCCCCGCCTTCGCGAGCTCGGTGAGGGTCGCCAGGACCACCGACTGCGCGTCGATGTGGAAGAAGCGCCGCGCCGCGCCGCGGGTGTCCGCGAAGCCGAAGCCGTCGGCGCCCAGCGAGGTGTACGCACCCGGCACCCACCGCGAGATCTGGTCCGGAACCGCCCGCATCCAGTCCGAGACCGCCACGAACGGCCCATCGGCACCCGAGAGCTTGCGCGTCACGTACGGGACGCGCTGCTCCTCCTCCGGGTGGAGCAGGTTGTGCTCCTCGACCTCGACCGCCTCGCGGCGCAGCTCGTTCCAGGAGGTCGCCGACCAGACGTCCGCCCGGACGCCCCAGTCGGCGGCCAGGATCCGCTGCGCCTCCAGCGCCCACGGCACCGCCACGCCCGAGGCCATGAGCTGCGCCCCGATCGTGCCCTCGGTGCCCTGCGACACCCGGTGGATGCCGCCCAGGATGCCGTCCACGTCGACGTCCGCCGGCTCGGCCGGGTGCTGGATCGGCTCGTTGTAGACGGTCAGGTAGTAGAAGACGTCCTCCGCCTCCGGGCCGTACATCCGTCGCAGACCGTCCTTGACGATGTGCGCGATCTCGTAGCCGTAGGCCGGGTCGTACGCCACGCAGCCCGGGTTCGTCGAGGCCAGCAGCTGCGAGTGACCGTCCGCGTGCTGGAGGCCCTCACCCGTGAGGGTGGTCCGGCCCGCGGTCGCGCCGAGGACGAAACCGCGCGCGAGCTGGTCGGCCATCTGCCAGAACTGGTCACCGGTGCGCTGGAAACCGAACATCGAGTAGAAGACGTACACGGGGATCAGCGGCTCGCCGTGCGTCGCGTACGCCGAACCGGCGGCGATCAGCGAGGCCGTGCAGCCCGCCTCCGAGATGCCGTCGTGCAGCATCTGGCCCGTCGGGGACTCCTTGTACGCGAGCAGCAGGTCGCGGTCGACCGCCTCGTACTGCTGGCCCAGCGGGTTGTAGATCTTGGCGCTCGGGAAGAAGGCGTCCATACCGAAGGTGCGGTACTCGTCGGGCGCGATCAGCACGAAGCGCTTGCCGATCTCCTTGTCCCGCATCAGGTCCTTCAGGATGCGGACGAAAGCCATGGTCGTGGCGATCGACTGCTGCCCGGAGCCCTTCCTGGCGGCCGCGTACGTCTTGTCGTCCGGCAGCTGCAGCGGCTTCGCACGCACCACACGGGTCGGCACGTACCCGCCCAGCGCGCTGCGCTGGTCGTGCATGTACTGGATCTCGGGGGAGTCCGGGCCCGGGTGGTAGTACGGCGGCGCCCCGCCCTCCAGCTGCGCGTCCGTGATCGGGATGTGCAGGCGGTCGCGGAAGCGCTTGAGGTCGTCGACCGTCAGCTTCTTCATCTGGTGCGTGGCGTTGCGGCCCTCGAAGTTCGGGCCGAGCGTCCAGCCCTTGACCGTCTGCGCCAGGATCACCGTCGGCTGGCCCTTGTGGGCCTTGGCCGCCGCGTACGCCGCGTAGACCTTCTTGTGGTCGTGGCCGCCGCGGCCCAGGTGCTGGATCTGCTGGTCGGACATGTTCTCGACCATCGCGCGCAGCCGCTGGTCGTCCCCGAAGAAGTGCTCGCGGATGTACGCGCCCGACTCGGTCGCGTACGTCTGGAACTGCCCGTCGGGCGTGGTGTTCATCCGGTTGACCAGGATGCCGTCGCGGTCCTGGGCCAGCAGCGGGTCCCAGGAGCGGTCCCAGATCAGCTTGATGACGTTCCAGCCGGCACCGCGGAAGATCGACTCCAGCTCCTGGATGATCTTGCCGTTGCCGCGCACCGGGCCGTCGAGGCGCTGCAGGTTGCAGTTGACGACGAAGGTCAGGTTGTCCAGGCCCTCGCGCGCGGCGATCGACAGCTGGCCGAGCGACTCCGGCTCGTCCATCTCGCCGTCGCCGAGATACGCCCAAACGTGGGACCTGGAGGTGTCCGCGATTCCGCGCGCCTCCATGTACCGGTTCATCCGCGCCTGGTAGATCGCACCGAGCGGACCGAGGCCCATCGAGACGGTCGGGAACTCCCAGAAGTCCGGCATCAGCCGCGGGTGCGGGTAGCTCGAAAGGCCGTACGGCGCCTTCGACTTCTCCTGGCGGAACGAGTCGAGCTGCTGCTCGGTGAGCCGGTCCAGGAGGTAGGCGCGAGCGTAGATGCCGGGGGAGGCGTGGCCCTGGAAGAAGATCTGGTCGCCGCCGTCGCCCTCGTCCTTGCCCCGGAAGAAGTGGTTGAAGCCCACGTCGTAGAGGGAGGCGGAGGAGGCGAAGGTGGCGATGTGGCCGCCGACGCCGATACCGGGACGCTGGGCGCGCGAGACCATCACGGCCGCGTTCCACCGGGTGGCGTTGAGGACCTTGCGCTCGATCTCCTCGTTCCCGGGGAAGAACGGCTCGTCCCGGGTGGCGATCGTGTTGACGTAGTCCGTACTGCGCATCTCGGGCACGGCCACGCGCTTCTCGCGGGCGCGCTCGATCAGCCGCAGCATCAGGTAGCGGGCACGCTCACGGCCCCGCTCGTCGACCGCGGCGTCGAGGGAGTCGAGCCACTCCTGCGTCTCCTCCGGATCGAAGTCCGGGACCTGACTCGGCAGGCCGCCAATGATGATCGGATTGCGATCGGATGCGGAAGCCACGCTGTTCCTTCGCTGTCGGGGGAGTCGTGCCTTGGGTTCGCCGCCTCCCATGCTCTTACGCTGGGCCGAAATCTTCATCTTTACCACCGGGTAATCCCCGGAAACCGCAGGAAACCCGGGAGGTGAGGACCGGCGGGGATCCGTACCGAATCCGACCGAACCGCACCTTACGCCCAAGCCGGGCGCTCGCTTCGCAAGGCCGTTCGTCCCTCAAACAGGTAGGAAAGGCATCAAGCGTCGACGATGATGCCGAATGAGCTGGAATGGTGTGGGATGAATCACGAGAGGTGCACACGGGGAGGCTGAAAGTTGCGGCGAGACGGCCGCAATCGTCACCGTTTCGACGGTCTCGGCGGCCGGGTACTTGCGCGATCCGCCGCGCCCGTGTGGACTACGCCCAATGCTGCGCGTACGCGCGCCGCCGAGAGACATTCACCGAACATGAGCAGGAGGCACCCCGTGAGCGCGACCGCGGACCACGCGGAGAACCTGGCCGCCAGGCTGGGTTTCCAGTCCGAACAGGTGGTCCAGGAGATCGGCTACGACGACGACGTCGATCAGGATTTCCGTGATGCCGTCGAGCAGTTCGTCGAGGAGTTCGTCGACGAGGACTACGACGACGTCGCCGACGCGGTGCTGCTGTGGTTCCGGGAGGACGACGGCGATCTGACGGACACCTTGGTCGATGCCACCGAGCTCGTCGAGGACGACGCCCTGATCCTGCTGGTCACCCCGAAGACCGGCAAGCCCGGCTTCGTCGAGGCCAGCGACATCAGCGAGGCGGCCGAGACCGCGGGCCTCTCGCTGGCCAAGGGTCTCCCCATCGGCAAGGAGTGGACGGCGACCAAGCTGGCCACGCCCAAGGTGGCCAAGTCCAAGCGCTGAGCCGCGCCCCGCAGCCAAGCGGACACGCACCCCGCCGGCCGGATTCCATCCGGGTCGGCGGGGTGCGTGCGTTCCGGGGACACGGTCCCCATAGGCTGGACCCACCCGAACAGCCCAACGCAGGGATGCAGGAACGAAGGGAAGCGAGAGATGGCGATCCAGGTCGGCGACAAGGCTCCGGACTTCGAGCTCAAGGACAACCACGGTGCGACCGTGCGGCTCTCCGACTTCCGGGGCGAGAAGGCAGTGGTGCTGCTCTTCTACCCGTTCGCCTTCACCGGTGTCTGCACCGGCGAGCTGTGCGAGCTGCGCGATCAGCTCCCGCGCTTCCAGAACGACGACGTGCAGCTCCTCGCCGTCTCCAACGACTCGGTGCCCACCCTGCGGGTCTTCGGCGAGCAGGAGGGTCTGGAGTACCCGCTGGTGTCGGACTTCTGGCCGCACGGGGAGACCTCCCGCGCGTACGGGGTCTTCGACGAGGACAAGGGATGCGCGGTCCGAGGCACCTTCATCATCGACAAGGACGGCATCGTGCGCTGGACTGTCGTCAACGGACTGCCCGACGCACGTGACCTGAACGAGTACATCAAGGCACTCGACAGTCTCTGAGCGTGCCCGCGCGGGCCGTCCACGCAGTTTCCCTGCGAAAACCGCTTTCCAGGCGGGAACCCGTCACTAGGATCGAAACGTTGATCCGGTAGCTCCCCCGGTCACGACCGGGAGGGCCCCCTGCACGACGGGGCACCGCCCCACACACAGAACCCAATGGAGGACCCGTGGGAGTCAGCCTCAGCAAGGGCGGCAACGTCTCGCTGACCAAGGCCGCGCCTAACCTGACGGCGGTCATCGTCGGTCTGGGCTGGGATGCTCGCACCACCACCGGTGTCGACTTCGACCTCGACGCCAGCGCGATCCTGACCAGCGACCAGGGCAAGGTCACCAGCGACGCGAACTTCGTCTTCTTCAACAACCTGAAGAGCCCCGACGGCTCGGTGGAGCACACCGGTGACAACACCACCGGTGAGGGCGAGGGCGACGACGAGGCGATCAAGGTCAACCTGGCCGGCGTCCCGGCCGACGTTGCCAAGATCGTCTTCCCGGTCTCGATCTACGAGGCCGAGAGCCGCCAGCAGAGCTTCGGCCAGGTCCGCAACGCGTACATCCGCGTCGTGAACCAGGCCGACAACACCGAGCTCGCCCGGTACGACCTCTCCGAGGACGCCTCGACCGAGACCGCGATGGTCTTCGGCGAGCTGTACCGCAACGGTGCGGAGTGGAAGTTCCGCGCCATCGGCCAGGGTTACGCCTCGGGCCTGCGCGGCATCGCGCAGGACTTCGGCGTCAACGTCTGAGCCTGAGAGCAGTTCGTCCGTCCGGCGCCGTGCACTGTGTGTACGGCGCCGGACCGGCTTTACCCGCGGGCACCGCCACCGCGGCCGGCGCACCGCAAGGCGCGTCACGCCCGCAGCACGGCAGGACCGCGGCACTGCACCACCGCAGGACGGAAGCACCGCACCACCGCACTACGGAAGCACCGCACCACCGCAGCACTGCACCACCGCCACACCCGTCACCACGGCACTCCGCCACACCGCCACACCGTCGTCCGGGGAGGACCACAACATGGGCGTCACACTCGCCAAGGGGGGCAATGTCTCCCTCTCCAAGGCCGCACCGAACCTCACCAGGGTTCTGATCGGTCTCGGATGGGACGCGCGCTCGACCACGGGAGCCGACTTCGACCTCGACGCCAGCGCGCTGCTGTGCAACAGCGGCCGGGTGCTGGGCGACGAGTACTTCGTCTTCTACAACAACTTGAAGAGCCCCGACGGCTCCGTCGAACACACCGGGGACAACCTCACCGGCGAGGGTGAAGGCGATGACGAGTCGATCATCATCGACCTCACCAAGGTGCCGGAGGCCGTCGACAAGATCGTCTTCCCGGTCTCGATCCACGATGCGGACGCCCGCCGGCAGAGCTTCGGCCAGGTCAGCAATGCCTTCATCCGCGTGGTCAACCAGGCCGACGGCCAGGAACTGGCCCGCTACGACCTCTCCGAGGACGCTTCCAGCGAGACCGCGATGATCTTCGGTGAGGTCTACCGGTACGGCGGCGAGTGGAAGTTCCGTGCAGTGGGACAGGGGTACGCGTCGGGGCTCAGGGGCATCGCTCTAGACTTCGGGGTCAACGTTTCGTAAAGCCGTACAAGACGCATGGGGTGCCAGGTGCCAGTGGTTCTGAAAACCTTCGGCTGGTCGTTCGCCATCACGGCGCTCGGCCTCGCCTTTGCCGCGTGGCAGTGGGGGTGGGAGGCGTTCGGGGTCGTACTGATCCTGTCGGTCCTCGAGATCTCGCTGTCCTTCGACAACGCGGTCGTCAATGCAGGAATTCTGAAGAAGATGAATGCCTTCTGGCAGAAGATCTTCCTCACCGTCGGCATCCTGATCGCCGTCTTCGGAATGCGGCTGGTCTTCCCGGTGGCGATCGTCGCCATCAGCGCCAAGGTCGGGCCCATCGAGGCCATCGAGCTGGCGCTCGACCATCCCGAGCAGTACGAGGCCCTGGTCACCGACGCCCACCCGGCCATCGCGGCCTTCGGTGGCATGTTCCTGCTGATGATCTTCCTCGACTTCATCTTCGAGGAGCGGGACCACAAGTGGCTCGCCTGGCTTGAGCGTCCGCTGGCCAAGCTCGGCAAGGTCGACATGCTGTCGGTCTGCATCGCCCTGATCGCGCTGCTGGTCTCCGCGATGACCTTCGCCGTCAACGCCCACACCAGCACCGGCCACGCGGACAAGTCCGCCACCGTGCTGCTCGCCGGCGTCGCCGGCCTGATCACCTACCTCATCGTCGGCGGCCTGTCCTCGTACTTCGAGGACAAGCTGGAGGAGGAAGAGGAGCGCGAGCACGAGGAGGAGGAGAAGGCCAAGGCGGCGGGCAAGCCCGTCTCCGCGGTGGGTCTGGCCGGCAAGGCCGCGTTCTTCCTCTTCCTCTACCTCGAGGTCCTCGACGCTTCGTTCTCCTTCGACGGGGTCATCGGCGCCTTCGCCATCACCAACCACATCTTCTGGATGGCGCTCGGCCTCGGTATCGGTGCCATGTACGTCCGTTCGCTCACGGTCTACCTGGTCCGCCAGGGAACCCTGGACGACTACGTGTACCTGGAGCACGGTGCGCACTACGCGATCGGTGCCCTCGCGGTCATCCTGCTGGTCACCATCCAGCACGAGATCAGCGAGATCATCACCGGCCTCATCGGCGTGGTGCTGATCGCCGCCTCCTTCTGGTCCTCGGTGCGCCGCAACAAGCGCATGGAACTGGAGGGTTCCACCGCCGAGGCATGACCGCGGCGGTAATGCGGAACGCTCCATTGCGGGGCGGTCCACCGGGTTCACGGACCCGGCGGGCCGCCCCGCTTCCGTAGGCTCGGAACGATCAGGGGATCAGGGGACCAAGGGGGGTAGGGGATGGGCTTCTTCGACGGCATTCTGGGCAGCCGGGCCGTGCAGTTCCAGTCGGGCAATGCCTCGTCGAACGCGATCGAGCTGACGAAACGACATTCGACGGTGTCGCTCACCAAACAGGGGGCCGTCCACGGCAATCTGCGCGTCAATCTGTCCTGGCGCATGCGCACCTCGGACATCGGCGGCCGCTCCGGCCAGAGCGGCCAGCTCTTCCGGCATCCGTTCAAGCTGTTCAAGCCGGACATGGTCCAGGCACACACCCAGGGCATGGTCAACGTCGACCTCGACATGGGCTGCCTCTACGAGCTGACGGACGGTACCCGCGGGGCCGTGCAGCCGCTGGGGAACCTGCTGGGCGACCTCAACGACCCGCCGTACGTCAAGCTCAGCGGGGACGACCGGTTCGGCTCGGCGTCGGGGGAGACCCTCTACGTCAACCTCGACCACGCCGACGAGATCAAGCGGCTGCTGGTCTTCGTCTACATCTACGACCAGACCCCGGCCTTTGACCGGACACACGCCATGGTGACCCTCTACCCCGTCACGGGGCCGAGGATCGAGATCCCGCTGGACGAGCGGCAGCCACAGGCCCGCTCCTGCGCGGTCGTCTCCCTGGAGAAGGTCAAGGGTGAGCTCGTCGTGCGGCGCGAGGTGAAGTTCGTGTACGGGTTCCAGGCCGAGCTCGACCGGCTGTACGGCTGGGGGCTCCAGTGGGGGCGGGGCTACAAGAGCACCAAGAGCTGACCGGGGCCCCGGGACGCGACAGCGTCCCCGGGGCCCTCGGTGACGCCGGCGGTGTCGGCGATGCCGGAGAGGCCACGGACATCAGGGATGTCCGTGACGTCAGCGGCGTCAGTGGGGTCAGTGGCGGATGAACTGCGGGCCCTGCACCGGCAGCCGGAAGGACGGGTCGCCGCCCGGCCCCGGCACCGGGGCCGGGGACACCGGCTGCGGGTACCCGTACGCGGGCTGGATGGGCGGCGGGGCCTGCGTGGGCGGGGCCATCATCGCCGTCTGCTCGGAGGCGCCGTCGGCCGCCACCCCGGCGGCCGGGTTCGCGTCGGGCTCGGCGGCGTTCTCGTCGACCGAGATCCCGTGGTCGGTCGCCAGACCCACCAGCCCGTCGGAGTAGCCCTCGCCGAGCGCCCGGAACTTCCACCCCTCGCCCCGCCGGTACAGCTCCCCGCAGATCAGGGCCGTCTCCGCGCCGGTCTCGGGCCGTACGTCGAAGTAGGCCAGGGGTTCGGAGCTGCCGGTCGCGGTGGCGTCGTAGAGAAGGATCCGCAGGTCGTGGACCCGGCGGAACGGGACGTCCTCGGCGGAGGCGACCACCAGGATCCGGTCCACCGTCGGGGTCACCGTGCGCAGGTCCGCCTGGACGGCGTCGGTGATCGCGTCGCCGATCTGCTTCTTGCCGAGCCGCCATACGGCTCCGGAGGGGTGCCGCGGCTGGTTGTAGAAGACGAAGTCCGAGTCCGAACGCACCCGGCCGTCCGGGCCGACGAGCAGCGCCGAGGCGTCCACGTCCGGCACCTCGGGGCCGCCGGTCCAGCGCAGCACCGCCCGGACCGCCACGGCGGCCACCGGGATGTTCGAGCCCTTCTGCATCGCGTGCGTCATGCACGTCATCCTGCCCTCCCGGGGTGGACAGCGACAATGCGGCCCCCCGTAGGGCCTTGTCTCGAACGCGAGACCTGGGCATGGTGCAAGAGGGTTACCTGAACTTCATGTGCTTGAGGAACTCCTGACTCACGTTCGTACGTACTATTACCGGCCATGCCAGTTGGGCCGCCGAGGCAGTACGGGGGAAGCACATGCGTCACTTTGGGCACATAAGGCCCACTGTCCGGAAGGATCTCTTCCACCAGGAACCGGCAGAATTCACCGGCGCCTCGCCTTCCCGCGTCCTCGCAGCGGCCCTGGGGGCCACGCTCTACAGCCCGGCCACCCGCCCCACGCTCGCCGCGGACATCCGCAAGCAGGCGGCCCGCGGAGTCGTCTCCATGGTCCTCTGCCTGGAGGATTCCATCAGCGACGCCGATGTCGCAGGGGCCGAGGAGAACCTCGTCCGGCACTTCGCCGAGCTCGACGCCGACCCGGCGGAGCTCCCGCTGCTCTTCATCCGCGTCCGCACGCCCGAGCAGATTCCCGACCTGGTGCGCCGGCTGGGCGGCTCCGTGCGGCGGCTGTCCGGATTCGTACTCCCGAAGTTCGACGAGAACCGGGGAATCGCCTTCCTCGAAGCCGTCGCCGAGGCGGAGGCGGCCTGCGGCCTGCCCCGCCTGTATGCCATGCCCGTCCTGGAGACCCCGGGCCTCCTCCACCTCGAAACCCGCGCCCTGGCCCTCGCCGGCATCTCCCGCACGGTCAACAGCCACCGCGAGCGGGTCCTGGCGCTGCGGCTCGGCGTGACCGACTTCTGCTCGGCCTACGGCCTGCGGCGCACGCCCGACATGACCGCGTACGACGTCCAGATCGTGGCCGGCGTCATCGCGGACGTCGTCAACGTCCTCAGCCGCGCCGACGGCACCGGCTTCACGGTGACCGGGCCCGTCTGGGAGTACTTCCGCAGCCAGCAGCGCCTCTTCAAGCCCCAGCTGCGCCGCAGCCCCTTCCTGGAGGAGGGCGTGGAGGAACTGCGCACCGCCCTGATCGAGCACGACCTGGACGGACTGCTGCGCGAGATCGAACTGGACCGGGCCAACGGACTGCTCGGCAAGACCTGCATCCACCCCGCCCACGTCACGCCCGTGCACGCGCTGTCGGTGGTCTCGCACGAGGAGTTCTGCGACGCGCAGGACATCCTGCGGCCCGAGCGCGGCGGCGGCGGAGTGATGCGCAGCGCCTACACGAACAAGATGAACGAGGTGAAGCCCCACCGGGCCTGGGCCGAGCGCACCATGCTGCGCGCCGAGGTCTTCGGTGTGGCGAAGGAGGAGGTCGGCTTCGTCGACCTCCTGACGGCCGGGCTCCAGGTGTGAGCAGCCCCCACGGACGCGCAGGCGGACGCGGGCCCGGGCGCGGACAATGACGATGACGAGGAAAGGCAAGACGATCGAAGCGGTGTGGTCGGGTACCTGGGTCGCGGACCGGCTGGGCGTGAGCCTGGAGGATTCCGGTGGCAGTCCGCGGCTGACGGAGCTGCTCGGACTGGCCCTGCGGCGCAACCCCAAGCGGGCGCACCTGCTGGTCTCGCAGGTGCTGGGCAAGCACGTCCCGCAGTCCCCGGAGGTCGTGTACGCCGCGGGCTTCGGGCTCGGTGAACGCGTACGGGCGCTGCTCGGCGAGGAGGCCGCCGCGGCCGCGGTGGTCCTCGGCTACGCCGAGACCGCCACCGGCCTCGGCCACTGCGTGGCCGACGGCCTGGGCCCGGCCCCCTACCTGCACTCCACCCGCCGGCCCGTGCCGGGCGTGGAGGCGGCCGGCGGCTTCGAGGAGGCGCATTCGCACGCCACCTCGCACCTGCTGCTCCCCGAGGACCCGCGACTGCTCGCCGGCAGCGGCCCCCTGGTCCTGGTCGACGACGAGTTCTCCACCGGCAACACGGTCCTGAACACCATCCGCGACCTGCACGCCCGCCACCCGCGCCCGCACTACGTGGTCGTCGCCCTCGTCGACATGCGCTCCGCCGCCGACCGTGACCGGCTCACCGCCTTCGCCGCCGAGCTGGGCGCGCGCGTGGACCTGATCGCCCTCGCCTCGGGCACCGTGTCCCTCCCGGACGGTGTCCTGGACAGGGGCCGGGCGCTGGTCGAGGAGTACGAGGCCCAGGCCGAGCCGCATCAGACCCTCCCGCTTTCGGGCAGCGGAGCCCCGGCGGACGGCCCGGGCGGAGCCCCGGCAGCCGGCCCGCAGCCGGTCACGCGCGTCGACCTGCACTGGCCGGCGGGGGTTCCCGACGGCGGACGCCACGGCTTCACCCCCGCCCACCGCACGGCACTGGAGGCCGCTCTCCCCGCGCTGGCCGGCCGGCTCTCCGCCGCGCTCGGCACCGAACCCGGGCGGGTCCTCGTACTCGGCAACGAGGAGCTGATGTACGCGCCGCTGCGCCTCGCCAAGGCCCTTGAGGAGGCGGGGGCGGCCCGCGAGGTCCGCTTCTCGACCACCACGCGCTCGCCCGTGCTCGCCGTGGACGACCCCGGCTACGCCATCCGCACCCGGCTGGTGTTCCCGGCCCACGACGCCCCGGCCGACGGCCCCGGCGACCGCTACGCCTACAACGTCCGCGGCACGGACGGCGCCGGCTTCGACGCCGTCGTCGCCGTCGTGGACTCGGCCGGGGACACCCCCGAGCTGCACACGGGACTGCTGGCGGCCCTCGCCCCGCACACCGGCCGCGTCGTCCTGGCCGTCGTCCCGTCCTACGTACCCGACCGGCGGGAGCCGAAGCCGATCATGACCGAGCCGACCGAGCCGATCACGCGCGAGCCGTTGCGCGGCCCCGCCTTCTCCTCGTACGCCCCCGAGGACGTCGGCTGGCTGCTCCAGGACTTCTCCGACGTCGAGCTGGAGGCACCGACGGAGGAGCGCGAGGAGGCGATACAGGCCGGTGGCGCCCACTACGCCGAGTCCCTCCCCGTCGAGTACCAGCCGTCCCCCCAGTACCAGGAGCTGTACGCGAGCGCGCTCGCCGCCTCCGCCGTCCGCGTGGCCCGGGCCGTCGGCACGGTCACCGAGACCGTCCTCGCCGAGCGCTCCCCGTCCCCGGTCCTGGTCTCCCTGGCCCGCGCCGGCACCCCCGTGGGCGTCCTGATGCGCCGCTGGGCCCGCGCCCGCCACGGCCTCGACCTGCCGCACTACGCCGTCTCCATCGTGCGCGGCCGCGGCATCGACGCCAACGCCCTGCGCTGGCTGGCCGCCCACCACGACCCGGCCGATGTCGTCTTCGTCGACGGCTGGACCGGCAAGGGCGCCATCACCCGCGAGCTCAAGGTCGCCCTGGACGAGTTCCCGGGCTTCGACCCGGAGATCGTCGTCCTCGCCGACCCCGGCTCCTGCGTGCCCACCTACGGCACCCGTGAGGACTTCCTGATCCCCTCCGCCTGTCTCAATTCCACGGTGTCCGGTCTCATATCGCGTACGGTTCTGAGGTCCGACCTGGTCGGTCCCGCCGACTTCCACGGGGCGAAGTTCTACCGCGAGCTCGCCGGAGCCGACGTCTCCGTCGCATTCGTCGACACCGTCGCCGCCCACTTCGACGGGGTGGCCGACGCGGTCGCCGAGGAGGTCAAGGAACTCCTCGCGGCCGACCGCACACCCACCTGGGAGGGCTGGGCGGCGGTCGAGCGGATCAGTGAGGAGTACGGCATCCACGACGTGAACCTCGTCAAGCCCGGCGTCGGCGAGACCACCCGCGTCCTGCTGCGCAGGGTGCCGTGGAAAATCCTGGCGCAGCGTGGCGCCGGGGCCGATCTGGACCACGTACGGCTGCTCGCCGAGCAGCGCGGCGTCCCGGTGGAAGAGGTCGACGGACTGCCCTACACGTGCGTAGGACTCATCCACCCCCGATACACGCGCGGCGCCACGGGCGCCGACGGAAAGGCTGTGGCCTCGAAGTGACTGTCCTCGTAGCCAGTGATCTCGACCGTACGCTCATCTACTCGGCGGCCGCCCTCGGTCTGACCATGCCCGACCCGGTGGCCCCGCGGCTGCTGTGCGTCGAGGTCCACGAGAGCAAGCCGCTGTCCTACATGACGGAGACGGCGGCGGGACTGCTGGCGGAGCTGACGGCCGACCCTTCGGTGGTGTTCGTCCCCACCACCACCCGTACCCGCAAGCAGTACCAGCGCATCCGCTTCCCCGGCCGCCCGGCCCCCTACGCCATCTGCGCCAACGGCGGGCAGCTGCTCGTCGACGGCGTGCCCGACCGGGACTGGCGGCGGCAGGTCGCGGCGCGCCTCGCCGAGGAGTGCGCACCCCTGGAGGAGGTCCACCAGCACCTGCTGGCCGTGGCCGACCCGGCCTGGCTGCGCAAGGCGCGGCTGGCGGAGGACCTCTTCGCGTACCTCGTCGTCGAGCGGGCCCTGGTCCCGGACGAATGGCTCAAGGCCCTGACGGAGTGGGCCGAGGCCCGCGGCTGGACGGTCTCCCTCCAGGGCCGGAAGATCTACGCGGTCCCGCGCCCGCTCACCAAGAGCGCGGCGATGCACGAGGTCGCCCGCCGTACCGGAGCCACCACGACCCTCGCGGCCGGCGACTCCCTGCTGGACGCGGACCTGCTGCTGGCCGCCGACGCGGGCTGGCGCCCGGGCCACGGCGAACTGGCCGACGCGGCCTGGACGGCGCCGTCGGTGACCGCGCTGGCCACGGCGGGCGTCCTGGCGGGCGAGGAAATCGTGCGCGCATTCGCCCGGGAAGCCGCCCGACTCGGCAGACTGGACGTATGACCAAGGGCAACAGCACCAAGATCACGGACGAGCTGTACCGGTACATGCTCGACCACAACCCCCCGCTGGACCGGGTCCAGCGGGGGCTGGTGGCGACGACGTACGCCAAGTTCCCGGACGTGGCCGGGATGCAGTCGGCGGAGGAGCAGGGACCCCTGCTGGCCTTCCTGGTCCGGCTGACCGGCGCCCGCCACATCGTCGAGGTCGGCACCTTCACCGGCTTCTCGGCCCTGTCGATGGCCCAGGCGCTGCCGGCGGACGGCCGCCTCATCGCCTGCGACGTCTCCGAGGAGTGGACGCAGTACGGCCGGCAGGCCTGGGAGGAGGCGGGCGTCGCGGACCGCATCGAGCTGCGCATCGCACCGGCGCTGGAAACCCTGCGCGCGATGCCGGCGGAACCGCACATCGACATGGCGTACGTGGACGCGGACAAGCAGAGCCAGATCGCCTACTGGGAGGAGCTCGTGCCGCGGCTGCGTCCCGGTGGCCTGATCGTCACCGACAACACGCTGTACCACGGCACGGTCCTCGACGAGTCGGCCACCGGCGCGGCGGCCGGCGTCCGCGCCTTCAACGACCACGTGTCGGCGGACCCGCGGATGGACTCCGTCCTCCTGGCGATCTCGGACGGCCTGACCCTGTCGCGCAAGAACTGACGGTCCGGGCGCGGGGTCCGGCCTCGGGCCCGGCCTCGGGTCCCGTTCCGGGTGCGGGTCCGGCTGCGGTCGTGGACTCAGCCGCAGCCGCCGCCACCGCAGCAGCCGCCTCCGCCCCCGCCGCCCATCGCGGGCGCGGGGGCGCTGCTCGCGCCGCCCACGGACACGGCGGACAGCAGCTTGACGGTGTCGGAGTGCCCCGCCGGGCAGTCGGCGGGCGCGGAGGACTCGGCCATGGGCCGGCTGACCTCAAAGGTGTCGTCGCAGGTCCGGCAGCGGAATTCGTATCGAGGCATGCGCACAGGCTAAGCGCGCCCGGCCGCCGTGCGCTACGTCCCGCTCGTGCGCCGCGGGCCGGCCCGGTACGACCGGTCCTCCCGAGCCGCCTGCTCGGGGTGGCGAGCCCGCCAGTACGGGTTGTCGTGCGGCAGCGCGCTACCCACCCGCCCGTACATCCCGAACCACATCAGCATCACGCCGACGACGAAACTGAACAGCACGTTCTGGATCTCGAAGGCCAGGAAGTTCAGCCCCGTGTCCAGCAGCGCCAGATTCACGAAGCCGCTCGCGATGAACAGCACGCCCAGCACGATGTTCAGGGTCGAGGCGAACGTGCCGCCCACCACCATCCCGTAGAACAGCAGCGCGCCGATGCAGATGGACAGGACGCTCAGCGCCCCGTTGGTGCTCAGGGCGAGGACCGTGTCCCCGCCGGTGTCGAAGAAGCCGATCCGGTTGATCAGCCCCAGGATCCCGAACACCACCAGCAGCAGACCCGTCAGTCCCGCACCGATCCGGTAGACCTTGCTGAGCTTGTGGTCGGTCGGCAGATGATCGTCGAGCCGTGCGTTGACCGGATGCAGGGCGCGCTCCATGCGCCGCGAGACCGTGTCGGCGAGGCGTGGCTCGGGCGGGGCATCGGGATCGGGCTCGTGGGCCACGTAGGGCGCGTAGTGCTCGTGCGGCTCGGTGCACCCGTACGCCGCATGAGCCACATAAGGCTCATGGGTCACGGGGGGCTTGTGGGACGTGTGGGCAGCCATGGTGCCCTCCTCTGGTCCGTTCCCGGCACCTCCCAGCATCCGCCGCGACCGCCCCGTGCGCTACCCCTGCCCGAGTTCCGCCCGGATCCCGCCCACCACGCGGTTCACGGCGGCCCGCACGTCCTCCATCTCATGGAGGAACGCCCAGTAATCGGGGTGCCGGCCCTCCAGGCCCTCCAGCGCCCGGCTCACCCGCGCCACCGCATCGTCCAGCGGCCGCGCATGCCGCGGATCCGGCACACTGCGCCCCGCCATCGCCAGCCGCTGCGCATCCCGGATCGCGAAACGGGTCCGGTCCACCTCCGCCTGCGGATCCCGCGCCACCGCCTCCAGCCGCGTCAGCCGGTCCTGTGCCGCCGACACCGCTTCGTCGGTCGCGTCCAGCGAGCCGCGGACCGCCTCGATCAGCGCCGCCACATCGGCCCAGCGCTGCTCGTCCCGGGCCCGGCCGGCCTCCCGCAGCTGCTCCTCGGCCCGCGCCACGTCCCGTACCGCCTGGTCCGGCACGTGCTGCAGGTCCTGCCAGCACGCGGCGCTGAACCGCCGCCGCAGCTCACTGAGAACCGGATCGACCCGGTCCGCCCGGTTGCGCAACGCCTGCGCCCGCGTCCGCAGACTCACCAGCCGCCGGTCGATCTCCGCCGCCCGCTCGGGCAGCCGCGCCGCCTCGGCCCGTATGGCCTCCGCGTCGCGCAGGATCCGGTCGGCGCGCTGCACGGTCTCCTGCACCCCGTGCCGGGCCGCGCCCTGGTTCAGCATGGTCAGCTCCGGACCGAGCGCCGCCAGCCGCGCCGCGAGATCATCGGCCCGCATCCCCTTGGCCCGTACGGCGTCCAGCGCGTCACTGGCCCCGAGCAGCGCGGCCCTGGCCCGCTCCCGGGCCGGCGCCACCCGCGCGAGCTGCGTCTCGGCCTTGTCCAGCAGCGGCTGCAGCCCCTGCGCGAACCGCTCCAGCTCCCGCTGGACCCGCACCAGCTCATCGCGGGCCCGGGTGAGCTGCTCCCGCGCGCGCGTGGCGGCCGAGGCCTCCAACTCCGCCCGGTCCAGGTCGTGCGCGTCGACCGCCTCGATGTAGACATGACTGACCTGGTCGATCCGCTGCCCGAGCGCGGCGAACCCCTCGGTCGCCTGCCGCGCGGCGGGCGACCCGTCCGCCGCGGCGATCGTCTCGATCGAAATCCGCAGATCCCGCTGCGCCGTATCCAGCTCGTAGAACGCGGCCGCGGCGGCATCCTTCGCCGCCTGCGCATCCGCCCGCCGACTCTCGTCCCGCCCGCCGAACCACCGCCGGGATGCCGTCGTCACAATCCCTCTCCCGTACCGCGTCCGCCATGCCCCGATCCATTCTCCCCCACGCGAACGGGTTTGCGTGGGGGGTGCGCCCGCCATGTAGGCTGTCCACTCATCCACGGGTGCGTAGCTCAGGGGTAGAGCGCTGCTCTTACAAAGCAGATGTCGGCGGTTCGAAACCGTCCGCGCCCACCAGCACAAAGGCCCCCCGCCGATCATGGCGGGGGGCCTTTTGCGTCCGGATCTGACACCTGCGGGAGCGGATTGGGGGCGCCGAGAACTCTGCGGGACGGGGTGGGGCGGGGCGGGGGCGGTGGTCGGCAAGGCTGCCGTCCCGTGTTCCCGGACTGGCGGATGGCGGCCGTCGGCGTGCCCCGGGGCGCTGAGTGATCACATCCGGGTAGGTTCTGGCCATGACTGTTGACTGGCGGGCGGACCGGATCGGAACTGCGCTGCGGGGTGAAAACCCTTCGGTGCTCAGGCGCTTGGACGCCGGGTTCGCAGTGATCGGCGACGTGCAGTTCCTGCCGGGCTATTCGGTGCTCCTGGTCGACGATCCGGCGGTGGAGAGGCTGTCGGACCTGACCAAGGGCAGGCGGCTGGCGTTCCTGTCCGACATGGACCGACTGGGAGAAGCGGTCGAGCGGGCCTGCCGTCGGCTCGACGGGGCCTTCCGCCGCGTCAACTTGGAGATCCTGGGCAATACCGACGGCTTCCTGCACGCGCACGTATGGCCGCGGTTCGAGTGGGAGCCGTCCGACCTGGTGCGGAAGCCGGTATGGCTCTATCCGCCCAGCAGTTGGAGCGACGAGCAGCACGCACTCGGCCCGCAGCACGACGGACTGCGCGAGGCGATCGGCAGCGAGCTGGACCAGTTGCGCTCCGACGCGTGACGGCGGACGGCGACCTGCGTCCGACCCGTACTTGTACGGAAGAAGCCGCCATGCCCGCAGGGATCGCGCTGCACTTCGATCGCGTCTCCGCCAAGGGCGCCCACGAGGACCTCAGGCTGCGCATCGGCTCCTGCGGGTCTCGTCCGGAGACGGGGAGACCGCGGAGGTCCAGGCCGGCTGGAGTCTGATCGAGGCGAGGAGCATCGTCCCCTCCGACCACCTCGCCACGGCACCTCGGGGTCGGGACTTCGACCCCATCCCCGGGGCCCGCATCCATTGCCCGCTGGGCGACTTGTCGGCGCAGGCCGAGGCCAACCGCTCCGCGCTCGCGGTCACCGGCCCGTAGTGCTCCGGCCCGACCGCGGTCTCCGGTGCGGACGCACTGTGCTTCCTCGGCCCTGCAGAGCGGCGGAAGGGCTCGGGGCGCCGGGTGGGTCCCGCGGCGTGACAATGGGATCCGCAGGGCCGAGCCCGGAGGTCGCCATGAGCCCTCAGCCACCGCCGCAGTGGGGGCCCGCCCCGGAGCGTCCGCCGGGCAGACGCACGTGGTTCTCCCGGCATCCGCTGCTGACGGTGCTGCTCGCCGTCACCGCCCTCTTCGTGGCCTTCGGGATCGCCGGATCGGTCGGCGGCAAGGAGCCTGCCGCCGTACCGTCGGCCAAGGCGGTCGCGAAGCCCGAGCCCACGCCCGGCCTCGGAGAGCCGGTCCGGGACGGCAAGTTCGAGTTCACGGTCACCAGGCTCCAGCCCGGGGTGAGCCATGTCGGAGGCGGCGCGTACGGCCGGGATGCACAAGGCCAGTTCTTCCTCGTGCACATGACCGTGAGGAACATCGGGGACAGGGCCCAGATCTTCGACGGGTCCGACCAGAAGCTCATCGACCGCAACGGCAGCAAGTACAGCGCGGACGTCGGCGCATCGCTGCTCATCGACGGGAGCGAGTCGTTCCTCGAGCAGATCAACCCCGGCAACGCCGTCGACGGCATCGTCGTCTTCGACATCCCCAAGGGAGCCGACCCCGTCCGCATCGAGCTGCACGACTCGCTGTTCAGCGGCGGTACCACGGCCGATCTGACCGCCCGACGCTAGTGGGCCGAACGAGGAACTGAAACGCGAAGGCCCCCGGCCACGGGTGGTCGGGGGCCTTTCGGTTCAGGCGTTGGGGCGCTTGCCGTGGTTGGCCTTCTTCTTCTTGCGGGCCCGACGCTTGTTGCCTCGCTTCGCCATGGTCGTGGTCTCCCTCGTCGGCGACAGGTTCATGCCTCGGTCAGTCTAGGTTCGGTGGGGTTCATCCGCATTTGGGGAGGCGGACGCTCTCTTGGCCGCCGGTTCGGGGCGTGGGATCGTCGGAGGATGGGCGAGCTCGCGTGGGGTGGGTTGGTCGTGGCCGTGGTCGCCGGGGTGCTGGCGCTGATGGAGCGGTCCCTGGGGGCGGGGTTCGAGCGCAAGCGGGACCAGGAGCGGGCGCGGCTGCTCGAGCGCCTGGCCGAGCCGGCCGAGGCCGGTGGGCCGACCGTGATCCCGGGAGCCCGGAAGTTCGAGGACGTCGGCGGGATCCAGCACCCCGCGGCGCGGTCCGGGGACCGGCGGGACGACTTCACGCCGATTCTGGTGGAGTACTACGCCTACGGGCTGACCCAGGCGCGCAGCAGCTTCGCGACCAGCCAGCGGTTCGCCGGGGTCGGGGCGGCGATCCTGCTCCTCGGAGTGGGGCTGGCCGTCTGGAAGGCCGAGGCCGGCGGGGAGCTGTACCTGGGGATCGTCACGAGCTCGGCCGGAGTGGTCACCACCCTGATCGGCCAGCTCTTCCACCGGCGGGCCGACATCGCGCTCAAGCACATGGCCGAACAGACCGCCTCGCTGCGCGACGACCGGCGGGCCGTCGAAACGACCCAGCAGGCCATCGAGCTGCTGGAGGCGGTCGAGGATCCGGGGCTCAGGGCCCGGCTCCAAGCCGGGTTGATCATGAAACTTTCCGGGGCCGAGCTGCCCCGCTAGCGGGATAGTAGGGGTATGTGCCGTTCCATTAAGACCCTGCGCCCGCCCGCCATCCCCGAGAAGGCGACCGAGGAGGAGATCCGCGCCGCCGCCCTGCAGTACGTACGGAAGGTGTCCGGGTTCCGGGTGCCCGCCGCGCACAACCGCGAGGTGTTCGAGGCGGCGGTGGACGCCGTCGCCGAGGCCACCGCGGCCCTGCTCGACGGGGTGCACGTACGGGGGCAGGCCGCCCCGGCATAACCCGGACACGGCCTACGAGGCCGCCGCGCGGCGGCGCATCACCCACACTCCGGCGCCCAGCGCGCCCGCGGTGAGGACGCTGCCCAGAGCGATCTGCCCGGGGCTCATCGAACCGATGCTGCCGCCCGTGCCACCACGCGCCGCCCCCGTGGTGACCTGCAGCGACAGGGTGACCCGCTCACCGCCGGGGCCGCCGCACTCGAAGAGGACGCGGTGCGCTCCCGTGGGGGCGTTGTTGAAAACGGTGGCGCTGCCGATGAGGTTGGCGGCCGCCGGGTTGCCCGGGGTCAGCCGTACCTCAGAGAAGGCGGTCGACGTGACCCGGGCGACCTGCGTGCCGCATCCCGCGACATTGAGCGCGACCCGCCCGCCCGGGGCGACGGCGGTGGGGGAGACGGTGGCGGAGGGGATGGCGTAGGCGAGGGTGGCGGGAGCGGCGGCAGCGGCGATGAGGGTTGCGGCCGCGACCGTCATCAGACGGCGCGCTGCCGCGGACGATGCGGATGCCGGTGCGGAAGCCAGTGCGAACGGTGCGGTTGCCGGGGCGGGGGGCGGTTTGGCGGGCATGGAGAGGACTCCTCGGCTCGTCGAAACGGCGCGGCCGGGCCACGGATGTGACGCGGATTCGGAGCGCACCGTGCTCTGGACGCTAGGAGCCCGGGCCGGGGGCGGCGATCGGGGCCGGGTGAACGGGTGAGCCACTGCTCCGCACGGGGGAGCCGAGCCCCGTGCGCGGCGAACGGCCTACGCCGCGGTCGCCGCGGCCGGCGGCGGCCGGCGCACGAGGAACGCCGCCAGGGCGCCCGCGGCGAAGAGGGCGACCACCGAGAGCGCGGTGCCCAGCCACTGAGTACCGAGCCACTGGGTGCCGAAGTAGCCGAGGGCCACGCTGTAGCCGGCCCAGGCCATGCCCGCCAGGACCGACCAGGGCAGGAACTCTGCGACCTTGCGCTGGGTCTTGCCCGCCCCCAGGGACACCACCGAACGTCCGGCCGGGGCGAAGCGGGCGATCACCACCAGGGCGCCACCCCCGCGTGCCAGAGCCGTACCGAGGCGCTCATGGGCCCGGGTCAGCCGACGGGAACGGGCGATGGCCCGGTCCAGCCGGGCTCCACCACGCCGGCCCAGCCGGAACGCGGCCATGTCACCCAGCACCGAAGCGGTCGTGGCGATCACGAGCAGGAGCAGGATGTCCGGCACCTGCTCGGGCACCGGAACCGGCACAGGTCCCGCCGCCCCGGCGGCCGCAGCGGCCGCCGCAGCGGTGATCACCAGAACCCCGCTCGGGAGCACCGGGAGGAAGACGTCGAGCACGATGGACAGCGCCACGAGGGCGTAGATCCATGGGCTCGCGGTCAGCGAACCCAGCGTCTCAAACAAAGCGGGACTCCCCAGTCCGGTTGACGTGCTGCGGCATGAAGCGCCGCGACGTCGCGGGGGAGCGGCAGGAGCGGCTGACAGCCATACAGCGTACGCCCGGCGTTGGCACCCCGGACGCCCGGGGCGCCTCCCGGACCACCGCCGTGCCGGGTCCGCCGCACCGCACCGCCCCGCACAGCCTGAGCCCGCCGCAGCTCCTACTCCGCCGCCGTCAGATCCCGGTCCAGCACCGTCACCAGCACTGCTCCCGCACGCTTCTTGCGCGCCTGGTCCAGCCGCAGCCGTGCCGTCCGCCCCGACAGGGCCAGCGTCATCAGCTGATTGCCGAACCAGGGCCCACCCGTACGCCGCCAGTTGACCGGCGGCCGCCCCGTACGCGCGTGCAGGGAGAAGCCGCGCCCCAGCCACCGCCCCGTCCGGGACCAGCCCAGCCTGAAACCCCACTTCACCGCGGTATGGATGGAATTGTGAACCGGCGAGCACGTCAGCTGGAACACCTGAGCCGTACTCGCTATTCGAGGCTCGGCCACATACGCGTGATGCACGTCCCCGGACAGCACGCACACCGTCGCCGGAGCCCGCGGCCCCGTCCCGACCTCCTCGATCAGATCGGTCAGCGCCGCGAACGAGGCCGGGAACGCCGCCCAGTGCTCCAGATCGCTGCGCCGGCGCAGGTCCTCCCCGATCCTCGCCCAACGCGGACCCCGCTCACCACGGCACAGCGCGGCATTCCACGTCTCGGCATCGTGGATCAGCGGCGGCATCAGCCACGGCAGCGAGGACCCGATCAGGAGGTGGTCGTACCCTCCGTGCCCGGCCAGGGCGTTCTCCCGGAGCCACTGCTGCTCCGCCGGATCGAGCATCGCCCGCCCATCCTCGGCCAGCACCCGCGCGGCCCGGGTGTCCACCATCAGCAGCCGGGTCCGGCCGAAGTCGCGACGGTAGCTCCAGCGCACCGTGCCCGGATCGGCATCCGCCGCGGACGCGAAGGCCTGCAGTACGTCCGTGCCGTCCGGGGTCTGCCGTATCGCCTCGTACAGCCCGTCGGCAGCCAGCTCGGCGGGGGAGAGATTGCCCATGTGCTGGTACACCCAGTACGACATCAGCCCACTGAGGACACGCTCGCGCCACCAGGGCGTCGCCCGCATCTCCGCCAGCCACGCCGCGCTCGTGTTCCAGTCGTCGATGACATCGTGGTCGTCGAATATGTGCAGGCTGGGCACCGTCGACAGCAGCCAGCGGATGTCCGGGTCGAGCCAGGACTCGTAGTAGAGCCGGGTGTACTCCTCGTAGTCCGCGACCTGGGCGCCCGGCGGCTCCCGCAGATCCCGCCGGGCCGCGAGCCACTGCCGTGTCTCGCGGGACAGCGCGTCGGCATACACCTGGTCGCCGAGCAGCAGCAGAATGTCCGGGCGCTCGGCCTCCGGGTCGGCGGCCAGCCGCACCGCGAGGGTGTCGAGCGCGTCCGCGCCGTGCGGCCCGTGCCGGCCGGCGGGCGGCGCGGCCTGCCGGCAGGAGCCGAAGGTGACGCGCAGCCCGGGCCCGGGCCGGCCGGGACCCGCCACGGCCGGAGCGGTGATCGTGCTCGGCGGGAAGCCGCTGCCGGACAGCGGCCACACAGGCCGCTCGTCGAGCAGCACCTCATACGCCGTGGTCGTGCCCGGGGTGAGGCCGGTCACCGGCACCAGTGCGTAGTGGTGGCCGGCGATCTGGAAGGTGCGTGCACTGCCGCCCGCCCCGTCGGCGCACCGCACCTCGGCCGTACACGGGCGGTCCGCCTCGACCCATATCGTGGCCGAGGCGCCCGTGTCCCAGTCGACGTGGCGCAGCAGTGGTCCCAGACGCAGTCCGGCCATCCAACTCCCCCTCCTCCGTATCCCCTTCGATCACGGTACGACGGGTGGGGGGAGCCACGCCTCCCCCTGGCGGGGGAAAGATCGGCCGGCTTGGTCAGCAGCCGTTCAGGATGTTGACCAGGGCCGTCTTCTCGCCGGAGTCCATGCTCAGACCCCAGTACTGCTTCACGTTGACCCACATCCGTGCGTACGTACAACGGTAGGCCGTCCGCGAGGGCAGCCACTTGCCGGGGTCGAGGTCGCCCTTGGCCTGGTTGACGTTGTCGGTGACCGCGATGAGCTGCGGGCGGGTGAGGTCGTTGGCGAACTGCTGGCGCTTGCTCGTGGTCCAGGAATTGGCACCGGAACGCCAGGCCTCGGCGAGCGGGACGACGTGGTCGATGTCCAGGTCGGAGGCCGCGGTCCAGGTGGCGCCGTCGTACTGGGAGTACCAGCTTCCGCTCACCGCGGCGCAGGCGGAGTCCTGGACGACATTGACGCCGTCCCGCTTGAGGACGGTCTCGCGGGTGTTGCAGCTGCCGGAGACGGTGCTCCAGTGCGGGAACAGGTCGCGGCTGTAGCCGCTGGTTGATCCCTCGGTCTTCGGGGTGACCGTGGCCAGGTAGGCGCGGGCGGCCGAGGCGCTGATGGGGGTGGGCGGGGCGGCCTGGGCGGCCGGGGCGTTGAGGAGGGAAGTCAGCGCGGCGAGCGCCGCTGCTGACGCGAGCACGCCAATTCGACGCGCGTAGATGCTGGGTATGAGTGCCATGAGGGGCTCCCTGGGTGCGGGGGGTTGGGCCGTGCGACCCCGGCGGGGCGTGGCCATATTGGCGGCGCCGGGTATCGCGGGGATGGGCGCCAGGTGACAGCCTGGCGACATGAGCACGTCACATCAAGTCGTCAACGAGGCCGATTTAAACGGAATTTGAGATTCCGATGGTGGGGGCGGGCGGCGCCGGGTGGGACGGGCCGGGTGAGGAGCGGGCGAGCGGTGGGGCCGGGCGAGGGGCGGAGCGGGGCTCGGGGTCCTGCAGGGGAAGGCCGGGGCGCGCCGGATCCGGAGTCGCGGGAGGACCAAAGGCCCATTCCGGCCGGTGGCGGGCGTCGCGTACCCTGTTCGGAGCAGAAGGGGAGTAGCTCTTCGCCGGACCGTCGACATACTGCTGGGTCACCCCAGCCGGCGCCCGGAGGCAGGCCGCGGACAGCGGCCGGCCAGCGAGACCTTCGGCCGCAGTGTCCTGTTCAGGCGCAGGCGCGTTTCGTACGCGCATGCGCAAGCCAGGGCGCCGCCGAGCCGAAGCGACCCCTGAAACACCCCAGGTCTCTCGGTCCCGATGGCGTCCTGCCCGACCGATTGAGGTTCCACCCCCGTGTTCAGCTTCAGCATCACGGCGATCGCCTTCGGCGTCGTCTTCCTTGCCGAACTCCCCGACAAGACGGCCCTCGCCGGTCTGATGCTCGGCACGCGCTACCGCGCCTCCTACGTCTTCGCGGGCGTCGCAGCCGCCTTCGCCGTACACGTCGCACTCGCCATCGCCGCAGGCAGCGTCCTCACGCTGCTCCCGCACCGGCTCGTCCAAGCCGTCGTCGGCATCCTCTTCCTGGCGGGCGCGGCCATGCTGCTCCTGAAGAAGGACGACGGGGACGAGGAGATCAAGCCGCCCGCCGACCAGTCCTTCTGGAAGGTCTCCGGGGCGGGCTTCATGCTGATCCTGGTGGCGGAGTTCGGTGACCTGACCCAGATCATGACCGCCAATCTCGCCGCCCGGTACGACAACCCCGTCTCGGTCGGCATCGGCGCCGTGCTCGCCCTCTGGGCGGTCGCGGGCATCGGCATCCTGGGCGGGCGCACCCTGATGAAGTACGTGCCCCTGCGGCTCATCACCAAGATCGCGGCTGCCGTGATGGCGGCACTGGCCGCGTTCTCGCTGTACGAGGCGATCGCGGGCTGACGGTCGGGGAGGGGGCCGGGCGGGGCGGGAGGGGCGGGCCGGGAGGCGGGCGGATATTTCCTTGCGGGAGGTGAAGGCGCGGGTCACGCTCGGGCGCGTGACCGATACCGACGTTTCCGCCGCTTCCACCGCCTCTTCTGCCGACCGGTGTGCCGCTCCTCCTGCCGACCGGTCTGCCGCTCCTCCTGTCGGCTCCATCGTCGAGCCCGTGCATGCGCCCGTGTCCGCGTCCGTGCCTGCGTCCGTGCCTGCGGAGGAGCGGAAGTTCGGCTGGTCCAACATGTTCGTCCACCCCGACGAGGACACCCGGACCGACGGAGGGTTCCAGGGCGAGCGCGCCGTACTCGCCGGCTACCTGCGGGACCAGCGCCTGACGCTGGAGCTCAAGTGTGCGGGCCTCGACACGGAGGCCATGGCGCGGCGCTCAGTCGAACCGTCCAACCTGTCGCTGCTGGGTCTCGTACGCCACCTCGCGGGCGTCGAGCAGCACTGGTTCCGGCAGGTCATGGCGGGCCAGGAGATACGTCGGCACTACCGCTCGGAGGAGGACCGTGCGGGGGAGTTCACGGGCGCGGTGGCCGACCCGGCGGTGGTCGCGGAAGCGTGGTCCACCTGGCGGGCCGAAGTCGCCTTCGCGGAACGACTCGTTGCGGAGGCACCCAGCCTGGACGTCACGGGTGACGCCGGACACGGCGACGGGCCCATGGAGCTCCGAGAGGTCCTGGTCCACATGATCGAGGAATACGCCCGCCACAACGGCCACGCGGATTTCCTGCGGGAACGGATCGACGGACGGGTGGGGCAGTAGGGGTGGGGCGGGGGCTTCGGGGACGGCGGGAGCCGCTGGGGCGGTGGTCAGGGACGTGTATGGGGGTTTCCCGTCAGTCTCATCGTCTCTCCGTGTCGGGCCGGCCCCTCAAGGGCGCTCCTTCGTCGCGTCGCTTCGCGATGGCCTGCGGCCACCCTTGACCGACCGTCCCGCCCCGGACATACGAAGACTGTCGGGAAGCCCCCAAAGGAACGGGCCGGGCATTCCTTTCAGGGACGGGGCGGCCGGAGAAGCCCTGCCCGGTCGGGCGTGAAAGGGCACCTTCCCGAGACGGGGCCCATGCAGCCCAGGGCCCGGGTCGGGGGAGGCGCGTCCGATCGCTACGCGCTCCTCACCTCTCAGCGTCTCCAGCCCGTCTTGGGCCGGACATACGCCCATGACCCAGGTATCTGGCATCGACGGCGGCTGACGGCCGGCTGGGGTGGCTCTTTGCGCGGTAACGATTTCGACAGCAGATAGCGGTCGAAAGGATTCGAACGGTCTTGGTCAGACGATGTCGGACAGGCCTCGAGCCTAAGGTGTGCCGGTGATCTTCAAGTGGAAGCGGAAGGCTTCTGGCCTCACCGCCATCGTGTCCGAGCTGGAGGAAGCGGTTGCCGCTCGCGATGGCGGCCGCACCGAGCGTGCCTTCACCGCCATGGTGAAGGCCGTGCAGTCGGCGCCGAACACTGAACGCGTTCTGGCCGGACCCCGGTTGGCGGCGCTGCTTCCGGACTTCCCGCCCACCGGCCCGCGGAGGATGCTCGCGATGGCGGCCGGCTTCTGTGTCGAGCGCGGGGCCGATCCGGCCGATTGCGCCGTGCCGATCCTCAGCAGCGTCCACCAGGAGCTGATGGACGCCCTGGAGTTCGCCCGCCGCTGGACCTCCACCGGCGCTGCTGGGGACGAACTGCCGGAGCCGAACGAAGAGATCATCGACGACGCGCTGCTGGCCCGCCTCGGCGGCGACGTGCACGATGCCCTGCGGTTGGCGTTGGCCTGGTGCTCGGTCGAGGGATGGCAGCCGCCCGCGCTGGCCGTGCTGTGCCGCAGTGCTGAAGTGCGCCGACGGCACGCATCCGCGATCCTCCCCGCCTGCCGTGATGTGGCTGCCTTGGACCGTCACGACCTCAAATGCCTCGCGTACGCGTTGGCGGTTCTGGACGACGAGCCCCTCGTGGTGCTGCACAAGCCCACCGGGACCGGCTTCGAGGTGCGCATAGGTGGCATCGGGGACAACTTCCAATTGCACACCCTGCTCGCCCATGTCCTCATCGGCGGCGGCCAGGTGCCCGGCACTGCCCCTTCGGCGGAGAGCGTCCGCCTGGCCACGGATCCCGAACCTGCCCAGGGGCGCACCCAGGCCGCCGCGACCGGCGCCTTCGAGCTCCTCGCCCCGGACGGCGAGCGGATCTGGAACGAAGGGCTGCCCGACGACATTCCCGTAGTGGAGGGGCGCCGCCTGCTCGTGCTCGACGAGCCGACGTACCGGCGCAGCTGGAACGCCGACCGGTTCTTCCCCCATCTCCCCGGCACGGCCGAACTGAGCCGCGTCCTGACCGCAGACGAGACGCGGACCTGGTTCGCTCGTACGTCGTTCGCTGGCGGGATCAACCAGCCGTCCTGACCATCGCCAAACGGTGTAATTGGGTCAAACAGTCAGCCTTTTGGATCGCCGACGCACGCTGACCCGACTCCACGACGGAATGGCCGCTGTCAGGCGTCTTTCCACCCCGGACAGCCCTCAGGCGCCCTCCATGAGGAGCGCCGGGGCGTCGTGGGCGGCTTATGGCGGGCCCCGGACGGTCGTCGGACGCATGGCGACGGGCATGCCGGGACCGTGGGCGGCCTATGTCCGGCCCAGGACGGGCTGGAGACGCTGAGAGGTGAGGAGCGCGTAGCGATCGGACGCGCTTCCCCCGACCCGGGCCCTGGTCTGGATGGGCCCCGTCTCGGGGGCGTGCCTTCCCCCGACCGGGCAGGGCTTCTCCGGCCGCCCCGCTCCTGTCTCTTGTCCCCCGGCCCGTTCCTTTGGGGGTTTCCCGGCAGTCTTCGTATGTCCGGGGCGGGTCGGTCGGTCAAGGGTGGCCGAAGGCCATCGCGTAGCGACGCGACGACGAAGGAGGAGCGCCCTTGAGGGGCCGGCCCGACACGGAGAGACGATGGGACTGACGGGAAACCCCCATACACGTCTCCGGCCACCGCCCAGCCGGGATCCCGCCGCCCGAAGCCGCCGTCCTGCGGCCTGGTCCCGGGCGCGGTGGGTTCGTACGTCCTACGCCGCTGCCCGCACCGTGAGGGTGATCGAGCCGTCCGCGGTGGTCGTGACGTGGAGGGCCGTCAGGTCCGGGACGTGGGCCGTCGGGGCGTGGGTGGCTGCGCGGGGGCCCACGCCGATCACGCGCATGCCCGCCGCCCGGCCCGCGGTGATGCCCGCCGCCGAGTCCTCGAAGACGATGCAGTCGGCCGGGTCCACGCCCAGTGCTGCGGCGCCCATGAGGAAGCCCTCGGGATCGGGCTTGCTGGCCTGTACGGACTCGGCGGTGATCCGTATCGCGGGCATCGGCAGGGCGGCGGCGGTCATCCGGGCCGTGGCCAGGGCGGCGTCGGCGGAGGTGACCAGGGCGTGCGGCAGCCCGTCGATCGAGGCCATGAACTCGGGGGCGCCCGCGACCGGGATCACGCCGTCGGTGTCGGCCGTCTCGCGGGCCAGCATCACCGCGTTCTCGGCGTGGTTGATCTCCATGGGACGGTCCGGCAGGAGTACGGCCATGGTGGCGTAGCCCTGGCGCCCGTGGACCACCTTCATGGCTTCCTGTGGGTCCAGCCCGTGGGACACCGCCCAGTCGCGCCAGCAGCGCTCGACCACCGCGTCGGAGTTGACGATCGTGCCGTCCATGTCCAGGAGCAGGGCCTTGGCGGTGAGGACGACAGGTGCGGTGGTGGTGCTGGCCGGCATCGGCGGGGCTCCAGACGGGGCGGGAAAGAGAACAAGTGGTTCCGTCCACCGGTCAGGGAATGAGGACGGAACCACTTTGTTCCCTCACGATACAAAATAAAGGGCGGTCTGCGCCACCGGCGGGCATGTGACCCTCATCCCTCCAGAGCCTTGCGGGTGATCGGGCCGTAGAAGCCCCACTCCTGATGGTCGATGCCCATGTCGTACTGGAACTCCGACAGGGCGTCCTCCACCCGCCAGTCGAACCGGCCGTTGATCTTGCCCCGGTACAGACCCTGCGCCGACAGCAGCCGCTGGAGCTTCTCCACCTCCGGACCCGTGTCCCCGTACCGCAGGGTCGGGGCGTGGGTGGGCGGCGGGCTGGAGGCGCGGCTCGCGCTCGGAGTCGGGCTGGGCGACGCCGGCGCCGTCGTACGGGACGCGCTGGGCGACGGGGACGCCGACTTCGAGGCGCTCGGCGACGGGGAGGCCGAGGCGGACGGGCCGGTCCTCCGCGGGGACGGGCTCGCGGAGGGCGCGGCAGGGGCGGCGCTCGACACGGGCGCCGGCGGCTTCGCCTCGACCAGCGCCGCATCGCTCCCACTGGAACTGGGGAGCGCCCACACCGCCACGGCCGTCCCGCTGAGGGCGACCGCCGCCGCGGCGCCGAGCAGCAGCGCCAAGGGCTTCCGGGAGGTGGGGCCGGTTCGCCTCTCCGGGCCGCCCCCTCCCCCTCCCCATCCGCCGCCGGGTGTGTGGTCCGCTGCCGGGATCGTGCGGAGCTGGACCGTCTCGGCCGGATGCGGCGCGTGCTGCGGCCCGGCCGGCCACGGCACGTCGAGTGGTGGCACGGGTATCCCGTACGCCGGGGTGTCGTCCTGCCCGGACACCGGCACCGGAGCCGGTGCCTGATGCGGGTTCGGCGCGACCGCGCCGGACACCGGCTGCGGGGACACCTGCGTGTCCGGCTCGCCGGGGTCGGGCAACGTCACGTACGGGCGGATGCGCAAGGGGTTGAAACCGACCCCCGGCACACACCCGCAGCCCGCGCCGGCGGCGCCGCATTCTGGACAGTGCTGACGGCTCACTGGACTCCCCTCCTGGCTATTGCCTGCGATTATGCAGACCCGCAGGGGCCCTCCCAACCGCCCGAGAGGCCATAACCGGACACACCGCTCAGGATGGAGATGTTGATCCGGCCTGAGGAGGTATCGATGGCTCAGGATGTGACCGCGGAAGCGATGGACCCTGTTCCCGACCCGGCGAAGACCGGCCCCGGCGCCGAGCACACCTCCCGCGAGGTACTCGTTTCCATCGGAGCCCTGCTGCTGGGCCTGCTGATCGCCGCACTCGACCAGACCATCGTCTCCACCGCCCTGCCGACCATCGTCAGTGACCTCGGTGGCATGGCGCACCTGTCCTGGGTCGTCACCGCCTACATGCTCGCCTCCACCGCCGCCACCCCCTTGTGGGGCAAGCTCGGCGACCAGTACGGACGCAAGAGGCTCTTCCAGTACGCCATCGTCCTCTTCCTCATCGGGTCGGCACTGTGCGGGCTCGCCCAGGACATGCCCCAGCTCATCGGCTTCCGCGCCCTGCAGGGCCTCGGCGGCGGCGGACTGATCGTGCTGTCGATGGCGATCGTCGGCGACATCGTCCCGCCGCGTGAACGCGGCAAGTACCAGGGCCTCTTCGGCGGTGTCTTCGGTGCGACCAGCGTGCTGGGCCCGCTGCTGGGCGGCTTGTTCGTGGACAACCTGTCCTGGCGCTGGGTCTTCTACATCAACCTCCCCATCGGTCTCGTCGCGCTCGTCGTCATCGCCGCCGTCCTGCACATCCCGGCACGCTCCTCGAAGCACCGCATCGACTACCTCGGCACCTTCCTCATCGCCTGTGTCGCCACCTGCCTCGTGCTCGTCGCCTCCCTCGGCGGCACCTGGGGCTGGGGCTCGGCCCGGATCATCGGCGTCGCCGTCCTCGGTGTCGTACTGCTCGCCGGCTTCCTCCTCGTCGAGCGCAAGGCCGCCGAGCCCGTCCTGCCGCTGGGCCTGTTCCGGATCCGCACCTTCACCCTCTGCTCGGTGATCAGCTTCGTCGTCGGCTTCGCGATGTTCGGCGCGATGGTCTACCTGCCGACCTTCCTCCAGATCGTCCAGGGCGTCTCACCGACCATGTCCGGCGTCCACATGCTGCCGATGGTGATCGGCATGCTGATCACCTCCACCGTCTCCGGTCAGATCGTCAGCCGTACCGGGCGCTGGAAGGTCTTCCCGATCACCGGCACGGCGGTGACCGCGCTCGGCCTGCTCCTCCTCCACCAGTTGCACCGCACCAGCTCCACCCTGGAGATGAGCGTCTACTTCTTCGTCTTCGGCGCCGGGCTCGGCCTGGTCATGCAGGTACTCGTCCTGGTGGTGCAGAACGCGGTCAGTTACGCCGATCTCGGGGTCGCCACCTCCGGTGCCACCTTCTTCCGCTCCATCGGAGCCTCCTTCGGCGTCGCGATCTTCGGCACGGTCTTCACCAACCAGCTCGACGACAAGCTGTCCGCCTCCCTCGCCGGTGTCACGCTGCCGGCCGGTGCGAGCGTCGCGCAGCTGGAGGCCGACCCACGGGCCATCGGCGCACTTCCCGCCGACCTCCAGCCGCGGGTGCTCGACGCCTACGCCACCGCCATCACCGACGTGTTCCTGTACGCCGTGCCGATCGTTCTGATCGCCTTCGTGATCGCCTGGTTCCTGAAGGAGGACAAGCTCCGCGGCTCGGTCACCGCCCCCGATGTGACGGAGACCCTGGCCTCCAACCCCGTCCACCGCTCCTCCCACGACGAGGTCGCCCGCGCGCTGTCGGTCCTCGGCACCCGTGAGGGCCGCCGCCACGTCTACGAGAAGATCACCGAGAAGGCAGGCTACGACCTGCTGCCCGCGGCCAGCTGGCTGCTGCTGCGGATCAAGAAGTACGGCTCCGCGGAGCCCTCGCTGCTCGCCGACCGCACCAATGTGCCACTGAAGATCATCACGGATGCCGCCCGTCAGATCGAGGGGCGCGGGCTCGCCGTCCGGGACGGGCTGCCGCTGGTCCTGACCGACGAGGGGCGGATCTGCGCCGCGAAGCTCGCCGACGCCCGGCAGGAGTCCCTCGCCGAGCTGCTCGGCGACTGGTGGGGCCCGGACCGTCCGACCGACCTGGTGAAACTGGTGGAGCAGCTCAATACGGAGCTGTGCGGTTCCGATGCCGAGGAGCCCTACGATTCCGAGCCGCGCCGGGACCACGCCGCCCACTAGGCCGTAGCTGCTGCCCTGCTGCCCTGCTGCCCCGCCGCCCCGACGGTGGTCGCCGGCCAGTGGCTACGGCGCCGTGAGGATCTTTTCGAACCAGTGGCCGGCGTAGGGGCTCGCGTTGTAGGCCGGTATTTCCGCATACCCGTGCCGCGCGTAGAGCGTCCGGGCCTCCACGAGATCCGACCGGGTGTCCAGCCGGACCCGCCCGGCGCCCAGTGCGCGGGCCTCCGCCTCCAGGGCCTCGAGCAGGGCCGCCCCGCCGCCCGTGCCGCGGGCGCGCCGGTCGACGTACACCCGGGTGAGCTCGGCGGTGACCGGGTCGAGCAGCCGGACCCCGCCGCACGCCAGGGGCTCGCCGTCCAGCCTGCCCACGACGAACCGCCCGGTCGGCGGGACCAGCTCGTCGTCCGGGAAGTCCAGCAGCCCCTGGTCGATCTCGGCTTCGGTGACCTGCCGTTCCCAGTACCGGCCGGCGACCTCGGCGTAGTACGCGCGGCGCAGGGCGGTGGCGTCCCGGGTGGTGAAGGGCTCGGGGGTCACGGTCCACGACCGGGCCGAAGCGGACGGGGTGGCAGACGGGGTGGCGGATGAGGTGGCTGTGCGGTGTTCGCTGTGAGTGGTCATGGCGTCATTGTGGAGTTCGCGGAGGATCTCCCGCGTGGAATATCCACAGGGCCGGGCCGATGATAGGAAAAAGGACATTCCTCGCGTACCCGGAGGGTGGGAAACGCCATGTCAGAGCATCCCGACTGTGCCCTGGTCCGCCGCGGCTACGAAGCCTTCGGCAAGGGCGACATGGAGATGATGGGCACGTTGCTGACGGCCGACGCCATCCACCACGTGCCCGGCAGCAACCCCCTGTCCGGGCATCACAAGGGGCGGGAGAACGTCCTCGACCTCTACCGCCGCCTCGGCGAGGAGACCAGCGGCACCTTCCAGGTGCACCTGGAATCGGTGCTGGCGGACGGGCGCGGCCACGTGATGAGCTTCCACACGGCGCGCGGTGACCGCGGAGACCGCGGCATCGAGATCCGCCAGGGACTCTTCTTCACGATCATCGGCAACAAGATCACCGACATTGACGCGTGCACCGCGGACATCGACGAGGAAGACGCCTTCTGGGCCTGACCACGGCGCTTTGCGGGCCTGACCGTTGCCCGGCCCGTAGAACCCGCGGTATCCGCGACGCTTGCGACACGCACCACCACGGGCCCCGGCCCGGAAGAGGGCCGGGCCCCGCACCGCGTCAGGCCTGCTTCGGCGCCGCCTGCTGCACGACCTCGAAGGACCACACCGTCGAGGCGGAGGCCGCGGGCTTCGGCCGCTCGCCACCACCCTCACCGCCGGCCGCCGCGCCGCCCGCCGCGCCGCCCCCGCCCTGGTGAGCGGCCTTCATCGGCCCCTCCATCCACGCCTGGAAGTCCTGCTCCGAACGCCACCGCGTGTAGACCAAGTACTGGTCCGTACCCTCCACGGGACGCAGCAGCTCGAACCATTCGAACCCGTCCGAGCTCTCCACCGTCCCGGCCCGCGAGGCGAAACGCTGCTCCAGAACTTCCCGCTGCTCGGCGGGAACCGTCAGTGCGTTGATCTTCACGATGCTCATGAGGGCCATCCTAGGTATCCCGCGGGAGATATCGTCGTGCGGGTAATGGAGCGCGGCAGCCGGGCGAAGTCAGGGTTGCGGTCAAAACGGCGGGAGGCCGGCGAGGCGTGGCTAACGCGGCAGAGCACAGCGGTGCGAACGGACATGCCGGAGTCATAGGCGATGAGAGCAGGCTCGGGGCAGCACGCCTCCTCCTGTGGGCGCTGGCGGGCGCCCTCGCCGTCAGACAGGCCGCCGCAGTGCTGCGGGTGCCACCCGGCGAGTGGCTGAACGGCTTCCACCTCCCCGGGAGCCTGCCCGGGTCGATCTACGAAACCGGCCAGTTCTCCGGCACCCCCTTCGCCGGGCTGGTCCTCAAGCCACTGGCCGGCCTCGCCGCCCCGTCGCTGGAGGTCGCCTGGACCTGCCTGACGCTGCTGTGCGTCGCCGCCATCGGGCTCGTCGCCGCGCGCGGCCTTCCCGACCCGGTGCCGCGGCGCACCGCGCTGCTCGCCGCGCCCGTGCTCACGGCCCTGATGATGGTCTCGCTCCCCGTCCGCGAGGCCGCCTCACCCGGCCAGACCGCTCTCCTGCCCGTCCTGCTGGTGCTGCTGGCCGTCTTCCGGGTGCCGGGCGACCGGCCCGCGGGCCTCCTCGTCGGCCTCGCCGCCGCGCTCCAGCCGGCCCTCCTGCTCTTCGCCCCGCTGCTGTGGCTGACCGGACGCCGCCCCGCCGCACGCACCGCCGCCGTGACCTTCGCAGCGGCCACCGCGCTGTCCTGGGCGGCCATGCCGCGCGACTCGTGGACGTACTGGATCGAGCACCTGGCCGGCACCGGCCTGGGCGGCGCCCCCGACGGCCTCTCCAACCAGTCCGTGCACGGCGCGCTGCTGCGCCTCGGCCTGACCGGCCCGCTCGAGATCCTGCTCTACGCGGCCCTCGCGGGCGCCATCGTCTGGTTCGGCCTGCGCCGCGCCGTCCGCTACGCCCGCGACGGCCAGCTGCTGCTCGCCGTCGCAGTCACCGGCTGCGTGGCCGTCGCCGTGTCCCCGGCCGGCTGGCGCCACCAGCTGCTGTGGGTGCTGCTCGCCGTCGCCGGCAAGGTGGGCAAGCGCGCCGCCGACCGGCCCGTGTGGCCGGTGGCCGTGGTCCTCGCCATGACCCTGCCGAGCGCGGTGCTGCTGCCGAACCTGGCCGCACTGGCCCCCGTACGCGACAACGTGCTGTTGCTCACCGCGGTGGCGGCGGCCTGCGCGGTGCCGTTCCTGCCGCGCTCCTCGCCGTACTGGCGCGAGCCAGTACCGACCGACTACGGGCGCCCGGCGGCGGCCCGCTGGTCGCGGGTGCCGCTGCTGCCGTTCTGGCGGCGCGTGCTGTCCCGCCCGAACCTGCTGCTGGAACTCCTGCTGATACGGGTCGGCTACTCGCTCTACTCCCACATCCGGGCAGCGGCCCCCACCAGCCGTTCCCTCGCCGAGGGCAACGGCAACCAGATCCTCGGGATCGAGCGGGCGCTGGGCCTCGACATCGAGCACGCCGTGAACCACGCCGTGGTGAGTACGCCCTGGCTGGAGGCGTTCTTCAACTTCTACTACACCTCCTTCCACTTCGTCGTCCCGCTGACGATCCTGGCGGTTCTGTACTGGCGGCGCCCCGGCGACTACCGCTGGGCACGGGCCTCCCTGGGCCTGGCCACCGTCCTCGCCCTCGTCGGTTTCTGGCTCTACCCGCTGGCGCCGCCGCGCCTGATGCCGGGTCTCGGCTTCATCGACACCGTGCACGGGCCGCAGGACCTGGCCAACCCCTCGTACGGGGCCATGACCGCGATCTCCAACCAGTACGCGGCGATGCCGTCGCTGCACTTCGGCTGGTCGCTGTGGTGCGGGATCGTGATCGTGGTGCTGGCGCCGAAGGGCTGGCAGAAGCTGCTCGGGGCGCTGCACCCGCTGATCACGGTGTGCGCGATCGTCGCCACCGCCAACCACTGGGTGCTGGACGCGGTGGGCGGGGCGGTCGTCGTGGGCGCCGGATTCGGGCTCGTGTACGCGCTCTCCGGGCCGCGGGGGCTGCAGCTGAGCCTGCCGGGGCAGCGTACGGGTGCGCCGGCGCCGGGCGAGCGGTCGGGCGAGGCGCCGGGCGAAGGGTCGAGCGAAGGGTCGAGCGACACGGAGCGGGAGCTGCGGGACGCGGCGCGGAGCTCGTAGCCGGCGCCGGCGCGACGTCCGCTCCCGCCGGGCGGCGGGTCCGCCGCGGTGCCAGCATCGGGTCATGAGCGCAAAGCCGACAGGGGTCGCCCCGGCCGGGCGGGCGGCCTGACCGTGGGCGACTGGTACCAGCGCCAGATCGTCGAGCCCGGCAAGCAGCCGCTGCTGTGCCTGCTGCTGGGCTTCCTCGGCGCGTTCCTCTTCATCCGGATCAGCGTCCGGCTGATCCGGGCGCAGGTCTCCTGGTGGCCGAAGAACGTCACGCCGGGCGGGCTGCACATCCACCACGTGGTGTTCGGCGTGGTGCTGATGATCGTCGGCGGGCTGGGGCTCGCCTCCCCGATCGGCAACAAGACTCCGTGGGCGGAGATCGATGCGGCGGTGTTCGGCATCGGGACGGCGCTGGTGCTCGACGAGTTCGCGCTGATCCTGCACCTGAAGGACGTCTACTGGTCCGAGGAGGGCCGGCTCTCGGTGGACGCGGTGGTGGTCGGCGCGGCGGCGTGCGGGCTGTTGCTGCTGGGGGCGTCGCCCTTCGGCGTCGACGACGCCGAGGTCTCGGAGGGCGGTACGAGGGTCTCCGACTGGTCGTACGTGGTGGTGGTCGCGCTGAACGCGGCGTTCGCGCTGGTGACGCTGGCCAAGGGGAAGGTGTTCACCGGGCTGCTGGGGATCCTCGTACCGTTCTTCGCGCTGGTCGGGGCGGTACGGCTGGCCCGGCCGGGGTCGCCGTGGGCGCGGGCGCGGTATCCCGCCGGGGGGCGGAAGGAGCGGAGGGCGCGGGTGCGGGAGGAGAGGGAGGGGTGGCAGCGGCGGGTGCGGGTGCGGGTGTACGACGTGGTTGCGGGGCGGCCGTCGGAGCCGTAGCCCTGGCCGGGCCGTTGCGCTGCCGCCGGCTGGCCGCCGGCTGGCCGCCGCCTGGCCGCCGCCTGGCCAGGCTTGGCTCGGGAAGGCCGAAGGGGCGCCGGGGCATTCGCTGCCCCGGCGCCCCTTCGGCTGGATCGCCGCTGTTTGCCAGGATCGCCCTGATCGGGGTGGGGCGCCACTCGAACGGGTGCGGCGCCGTTGCCGGGGGCCCTGCCCCCGGACCCCCGCGCCTCAAGCGCCGGCGGGGCTGGGGGTGTGCCGGGCAGGGGGGCAGCGCACCGGTGGGGCTCGAAGTGCGTCCGTGGGGCTGGGCGTGGGTCGATGGGTCAGGGGTGGGTGACGCGGAGTTCCTTGATGCCGTTGAGCCAGGCCGCGCGGAGCCGGCGTGGGGGTTCGGAGGTCAGGTGGAGGTCCGGGAGCGCGTCGGCCAGGGCGTTGAAGATCAGGTCGATCTCCATCACGGCCAGGGACTTGCCGAGGCAGAAGTGCGGGCCGCCGCCGCCGAATCCCAGGTGGGGGTTGGGGTCGCGGGTGATGTCGAAGACGTCCGGGTCGGTGAAGACCTCGGGGTCGTGGTTGGCGGAGGAGTAGAACATCCCCACCCGGTCGCCCGCCTTGATCTTCTGGCCGCCCAACTCGGTGTCCTGGGTGGCGGTGCGCTGGAAGGACACCACCGGGGTGGCCCAGCGCACGATCTCCTCGGCGGCCGTCGACGGCCGCGTCGCCTTGTAGAGCTCCCACTGCTCGGGGTGGGTGAGGAAGGCGTGCATGCCGTGGCTGATGGCGTTGCGCGTGGTCTCGTTGCCCGCGACCGCCAGCAGCAGCACGAAGAAGCCGAACTCGTCGGAGCCCAGGTTGCCCTGGCCCTCGGCCGCCACCAGCTGGGTGACGATGTCCTTGGCCGGACACTCCTTGCGCTGGGCGGAGAGGTTCATCGCGTAACCGATGAGCTCCATCGCCGCGTTGGAGCCGACCTCCTCGGTGATCGCGTACTCCGGGTCGTCGTAGGCGATCATCTTGTTCGACCAGTCGAAGATCTTGGTTCGGTCCTTCTGTGGCACGCCGATCAGTTCGGCGATGGCCTGCAGCGGGAGTTCGCACGCCACCTGCGTCACGAAGTCGAAGCTGCCGTCGGCCGCCGAGGCCGAGGCCTCCTCGACGATCTTCCGGGCGCGGTCGCGCAGGGCCTCCTCCAGGCCGCGGATGGCCCGCGGGGTGAAGCCGCGCTGCACGATCTGGCGTACGCGCGTGTGTTCCGGCGGATCCATGTTCAGCATGATCAGACGCTGGGCATCTATCGCATCACGCTGGATGTGCTCGTTGAAGCGGATGATGGCGGTGTTGGTCGTCGAGGAGAACAGTTCCGGGTGCGTGGAGACGTACTTGACGTCCGCGTGCCGGGTCACGGCCCAGTAGCCCTCGTCGTCGAAGCCGGTGACGCCCCGCCGCTGCGGGCACCACCACACGGGTGCGGTCTGCCGCAGCTGCGCGAACTCCGGGAAGGGGACGCGGCTTTGGAGCAGGTCTGGGTCGGTGGCGTCGAAGCCTTCGGGCAGTGCGGGGCAGGACATCGGGCAACTCCAAAGTCTGACGGACCATCAGAAGTTGGCTTGAAGGTAGTAACGAGTTCTAGAAGTGACAAGGGTCGCGGCGCCAACTGTTGCGTGTGGAATCCGTGCAGGGCGCGTGCAAGACCCTTGCGTGCCGGGGCCTCAGGTCATAAGACTGCGGGGGAGAACTAGAACGCGTACTAGTTCGGGCGGGGCGCCGGGACGGCCCGCCGTGCTGACGCAGTGCAGGAGAGGACGAGCTCATGGCCGCGGAACCCGTCATTGTCGAAGCCGTACGCACCCCCATCGGTAAGCGCGGGGGCGCTCTCGCCAACCTCCATCCCGCCTACCTGCTCGGTGAGACCTACCGCGAACTGCTGGCCCGTACCGGAATCCAGCCCGACTGCGTGGAGCAGATCGTGGGCGGCACCGTGACGCACGCAGGCGAGCAGTCGATGAACCCCGCCCGCAACGCCTGGCTCGCCATGGGGCTCCCGTACGAGACCGCCGCGACGACGGTGGACTGTCAGTGCGGCAGCTCGCAGCAGGCCAACCACATGGTCGCCAACATGATCTCCGGCGGGGTCATGGACATCGGCATCGCCTGCGGCGTCGAGGCCATGAGCCGTGTGCCGCTCGGCTCCGGATCCAAGCACGGCCCGGGGAAGCCCTTCCCGGACGAGTGGAACGTCGACCTCCCCAACCAGTTCGAGGCCGCCGAGCGGATCGCGCGCCACCGGGGCCTGTCCCGCGAGGACGTGGACCGGCTGGGGCTGCTCTCCCAGGAGCGGGCCGCCGCCGCGTGGGCCGAGGAGCGGTTCAAGCGCGAGACCTTCGCCGTGCAGGTGCCGACGACCGAGGAGGAGCAGGCCGCCGGCCAGGGCATGTGGCGCCTGGTCGACCGGGACGAGGGCCTGCGCGACACCAGCATGGAGGCGCTGGCCCGGCTCAAGCCGGTCATGCCCACGGCCGTGCACACCGCCGGGAACTCCTCGCAGATATCCGACGGCGCCGCGGCCGTGATGTGGGCCTCGCGCAAGATGGCCCGCGCACTCAAGCTCAAGCCGCGCGCCCGGATCGTCGCCCAGACCCTCGTCGGCGCCGACCCCCACTACCACCTCGACGGGCCGATCGACGCGACCCGGGCCGTGCTCGGCAAGGCCGGGATGTCGCTGCGGGACATCGACCTCGTCGAGATCAACGAGGCCTTCGCCTCCGTGGTCCTGTCCTGGGCGCAGGTCTTCGACCAGGACCTGGAGAAGGTCAACGTCAACGGCGGGGGCATCGCGCTCGGCCACCCCGTCGGCGCCACCGGCGCCCGGCTGATCACCACGGCGCTGCACGAGCTGGAGCGCCGCGACAAGGAGTTCGCGCTGATCACCATGTGCGCGGGAGGCGCGCTGGCGACCGGCACGATCATCCAGCGCCTGTGAGGCGCCCCTGAGTCCCGTGGGATGGGATGCAGAAGGCCCCGGTGGCCGGACCTGGGGAGGCCGGCCACCGGGGCCCTCGTATGTCTGCTGTGCTGCTGCCCGCTGGTGGCTCAGTACCAGTGGTTGGCGGACCAGAAGTTCCAGGCGCCGACCGGGCTGCCGTAGCGGTCGTTCATGTAGTCCAGGCCCCACTTGATCTGGGTGGCGGGGTTGGTCTTCCAGTCCGCGCCGGCCGAGGCCATCTTCGAGGCCGGCAGGGCCTGGGCCAGGCCGTACGCGCCGGAGGAGGCGTTGGTCGCGGTGTGGTTCCAGCCGCTCTCGTGCGAGATGATCTTGTCGAAGGCGGCGAACTGGGCCGGGTCCTTGATCATCTGCTGCGCGATCGCCTTGGCACTCATCGGGGCCGCCTGGGCGGGAACCGTGGCAAGCATGGAACCGGCGACACCGAGGGCGACGACGGTGCCCGCGAGGGCCTTCTTGGAGGTGGCGATGCGGCGGATGATGGCGTTGGACACGGATGGACCTTCCGACGGGGACAAGGGCGGTCGCACGCATGCCGAAGACATGCGTGAGCCACTCACGCAAAGGAGAGGGGTTCGTCGGCGGCGGGTGAAGTACCTGAAGTACCCCTGCCGCCTTGCGACTCATCCAGTTCTACAGACGCCCCGACGGCCTGGCAAAGGTCGCTCCTACTAGCGCTCCTCGCAGCAAGGGGCCGGCCGTGCGCGCCGAACCCCCGCAGCGGAGCGGGCCGGGGGTCTACTAGCCGCCGTCGTATGTGACGTGGCTCCTATGGGGCGGGTCACCGGCGGAGGCCCCGAATGTCACCCTCCGTCGCCCTTCGTACCCCTCTCGAGGACGGGGGCGCTGCCGGTTCCGGTCCCCGGATCGAAGGCGACGGGCGCGTCGAAGGCGGCTTTGCGGGTCGCCCGGCGCAGGGCCTTCAGCAGGGTCGCCCCGAGCGTGAGGGTCAGTACGACCGTCAGCACGGCCCGGCCCAGGTCCCAGCCCACCGAGGTCGCCAGGCAGTACGCGAGGAACCGCACCAGGTTCGCGGCCACCGGCTCCCCCGCATGGAAGGAGACGCCCTGGTCCATCCCCTGCAGGATCACCCAGCCCTGCAGGTTCATGATCGTGCCGTACGCGAACGCGCCCGCGAAGCCGTACGCCGCCAGCATCAGCAGCTCCGCCCGGCCCCTGATCTTCCCCCAAGCTCTCGGCTTCGCTCGAGCAGGGGGGACCCCCATCGCGCCCGGCAGCAGCCCGGCCCCCAGCGCGAACCAGCCCATCGCCAGCATCTGGAACGGCATCCACGGCCCGACCCCGCCCGTCAGCAGGGCGGAGGCGAACATCGTCACCGAGCCCAGGACGAAGCCGAAGCCGGGGCCGAGCACGCGTGCGCTGAGCACCATCAGGAAGAACATCGGCTCCAGCCCGGCCGTGCCGGCGCCCAGCGGTCTCAGCGCCGCCCCGACGGCGGCGAGCACGCCGAGCATCGCCACCGCCTTGGCGTCCATGCCGTTGTCGGCGACGGTCGCGACGACCACCGCCACCAGGAGCGGAAGGAGCGCGGCGAAGAGCCAGGGGGCGTCCTGGGAGTGGGCGAGGCCCGACTGGCGGTCGGCGAGCAGCGGCCAGCCGAAGGCCGCGATGCCGATGAGGGTGACGAGGACCAGGGCCACGGCGGCGCGGGGGCCGATGCGGACGGGGCGGCTCATCGGGCCGCCTCCGCGGCGTCGAGCGCCTCCGCCGCGTCGAGCGCCTCGGCGACCTGGGCCACCGTGAGCCAGTGGCCCGGGGCCAGGACCTTCGCCACCTGCGGCGCGAAGGCGGGGGAGGAGACGACGACCTCGGCGGTCGGGCCGTCCGCGACGACCTCCCCGCCGGCCAGGATCACCACGCGGTGGGCCAGCTCGGCGGCGAGCTCCACGTCGTGGGTGGCCAGGACGATGGCGTGCCCGTCGGCGGCGAGGCCGCGAAGGATCTCGATCAGGCGGACCTTGGCGGCGTAGTCCAGGCCGCGGGTGGGCTCGTCGAGCAGCAGCAGGGCGGGGCGGCCCGTGAGGACCAGCGCGAGGGCGAGGGCCAGGCGCTGGCCCTCGGAGAGATCGCGCGGGTGGGTGTCGTCGGGGACGTCGGGGAGCAGCGCGGAGACGAGGTCGCGGCAGGTGCCGGGGGGCGCGGCGGCGTCGGAGTCGGCGGCGGCGCACTCGGCGGCGACCGTGTCGGCGTAGAGCAGGTCGCGGGGCTCCTGCGGGACGAGGCCGACGCGGCGCACCATCTCGGGCGGGGCCGTGCGGTGGGGGGCGCGGCCGCCGACGGTCACCTCGCCGGTGGTGGGCGGGACCGTACCGACGAGGGTCGAGAGGAGGGTGGACTTGCCGGCGCCGTTGCGGCCCATGAGGGCGACGGTCTCGCCGGGGGACACGGTGAGGGTGACGCCGTGCAGGGCCTGGACGCGGCCGCGGCGGACGGAGAGGTTGCGGACTCCGGCGGGGGCCGTGCCGGTGGCGGTGCCGTTGGCGTTGGCGGGGGCGGGGGTCGGCCTGCCGCGGCGGAGCAGGCGCGAGAGGAACCCGGGGGCTCCGGTGGCGGGGGCTCCGCCCCCGGACCCCCGCGCCTCAAACGCCGGCGGGGCTGAATCCGCCTCAAACGCCGGCGGGGCTGGATTCGCCTCGAGCGCCGGCGGGGCTGAATCCGCCTCGAGCGCGGGCGGGGCTGGATTCGGAACGGATGTCAGGCGGGAGCGGAGGGGAGCGGCCCGGCGGCGGGCGTCGCGGACCGAGAGGGGGAGGGGGGACCAGCCCGCGAGGCGGCCCAGGGAGACCACCGGCGGGTGGACCGGGGAGACGGCCATGACCTCCGCAGGGGTGCCGATCAGCGGAGCCGCGCCCGGGGCGGGCAGGAGCAGGACCTGGTCGGCGTACTGGACCACCCGCTCCAGCCGGTGCTCCGCCATCAGCACCGTGGTGCCCAGGTCGTGGACCAGGCGCTGGAGGACCGCGAGGACCTCCTCCGCCGCCGCCGGGTCCAGGGCGGAGGTCGGTTCGTCCAGCACCAGCACCTTCGGGTGAGGGGTGAGGACCGAGCCGATCGCGACCCGCTGCTGCTGGCCGCCGGACAGTGTCGCGATCGGCCGGTCGCGCAGCTCGTTCAGGCCCAGCAGGTCCAGGGTCTCCTCCACCCGGCGGCGCATCACCGCAGGTGGCAGGCCCAGGGACTCCATGCCGTAGGCGAGTTCGTCCTCGACCACGTCCGTCACGAAGTGCGCGAGCGGGTCCTGGCCGACCGTGCCGACCACGTCCGCGAGCTCGCGCGGCAGGTGGGTGCGCGTGTCCCGGCCGGCGACCGTGACCCGGCCCCGCAGGGTGCCGCCCGTGAAGTGCGGGACCAGCCCGGAGACCGTCCCCAGCAGGGTGGACTTTCCGACGCCCGACGGGCCGACCAGGAGCGTCAGCTCGCCCTCCGGGATCTCCAGGTCGACGCCCTGCAGGGAGGGGCCGGCCGCGTCCTCGTAGGTGACCGACACCTGCTCGAAGCGGATCACTGCGACGCCTCCTTGGGCGGTACGGGTGCCACGAAGGCGGGCAGCAGGCCGATCAGGATCGCGGCCGCCGGCCACAGCGGAAGTGTGGGGGCCGCCAGCGGGACCACGCCCGGGTGCAGGGCGGCGGGGTCGACGGTGCCGGCGTGGATCAGCAGGGCGGCGACGGCCGCGCCCGATCCGGCGACCAGCCAGGCGCGTACGCCCCAGCGGTCGGGCCGGTAGCGGGTGCGCACCGACCGGCGGCCGCCGAGGCGCAGCCCCGCGACGGCGAGGGCGGCGCCGATGCCGAGCACGGGGAGCCCGTACGCGGCGCCCTGCGCGGCGAGCAGGCCGTACGTGCCCGCGCACATGCCGAGCAGGCCGCCGAGGGTGAGGGCGTTGGTGGTGTGCCGGACGGCGGGCGGGACCCGGGCCGTGCGGCCGTAGCCGCGCGCGTCCATCGACGCGGCGAGGGCGACGGAGCGTTCCAGTGCGCCCTCCAGGACCGGCAGGCCGATCTGGAGGATGGCCTTCACGCCGCCGGTGGGGCGGCCGCGCAGCCGGCGGGCGGTCCGCAGGCGGACGACGTCGGCGACCATGTTCGGCGCGAAGGTCATGGCGACGACGACGGCGACGCCGGCCTCGTACAGGGCGGCCGGGAGGGACTTCAGGAGCCGCGCCGGATTGGCGAGGGCGTTCGCGGCGCCGACGCACACCAGGAGCGTGGCCAGTTTCAGGCCGTCGTAGAAGGCGAAGACGAGCTGCTCGGCGGTGACCCGGCCGCCGAAGCGGATGCCCTGGGCCCAGGCGGGGAGCGGGACCTCGGGGAGGGTGAAGAGGGTGTGCGAGCCGGGGATGGCGGAGCCGAGGAGCATGGAGAAGATGAGGCGCAGGCCGATGACGAAGAGCCCGAGCTTGAGGAACGCGCCGTAGGAACGGGCCCAGGGCGCGTCCGTGCGGCGGGACGCGACCACGTAACCGGCGACGCCGATGATCAGCCCGAGGAGCAGCGGGTTGGTGGTGCGGGAGGCTGCGGTGGCAAGGCCGAGGGCCCACAGCCACCAGGCCCCTGCGTGCAGGGCGGTGGCCCGGCCGGCCTGCGGGGGCCTCCAGCGTTCGTACGTCGACCGGTGCGGGCGTTCCGGCGCCGCGGCCTCGCTCCGGCGGGCCGGGGTCACGCCGCCGGGTGTCGCTCCGGTGGGTGTTGCTCCGGTGGGGGTGCGGTGGGCCTGAGGCCGGGCGCCGCGGGTGCCGGTACCGGTGCCGGTGCCGGTGCCGGTGGACGGTCCGGCGCTGTCGCCGGGGGGCACCGCGGCGGTGTGGCCGGTCATCGGCTGCGGCGGCGGGACTGCCAGACGCCGGCCGCGGCCAGGGCCGCCACCGCGGCGATGCCCGCGAGCAGGCCCGCGGACGGGCCCCCGCCCTCACCGTCGCCGGCTTCGGCCGGGGCGGCCGGGGAGGCCGACGGCGTCGGGCCGTCCGCGACCTGGTCGCCGCAGCCCTGCTTCGGGTAGCCGGAGATCGCGCACAGCAGTGCCGCGCTGTTGTAGCGCAGCGGCTTGGCGACCGAGGCCAGCGCCTCGGCCGCCGTGGCGTCCGGGGCCACCTGCGCGCAGGCGGTGCGCGGCGCGGCCCCGGGCGGGGTGTCGCCCGCCGGGGCGTCCTCGGGAACGCCGAAGTCGATGACGAGCGCCACCCGCTTCCTGCCCTCCGCCGGGGCGGTCGCCCCGCAGACGGCCTCGAAGTCGGCCGCGGCGCGCGGCTGGGCCGCCTGCGCCGCCGCGTCCTTGCTCACCGAGAAGCGGAAGCCCTGGACGGCGCCGTCCGCCGGGCGGGCCAGCGAGGGGCCCTGGGTGGCGTACACCCATGTGCCGCCCGCCGCGCCGTCCCAGAACGACCAGTAGCGGTAGCCGGCCGCCAGCGCCGGAGTGGCGGCCAGCAGGGCCAGTGCGATCCCGAGGGCGAGGGCCACGGCGGGCAGGCGGCGGCGCATCAGGACTGGTTCTTCTTCCGGCGGCCGCTCAGCAGGATGCCGATGCCGATACCGGCCGCGGCACCCGCACCGACGATCCACCAGACGTTCTGGCCGCTGGAGGGCTTGTCCTTCTCACCGTTCACCTTGGTCGCTTCGGTGTCGGCGCCCTGCGGGGCCGGGCCGGTCGCGTTCAGTGCGGCGACGAGGTCGGTGCCGCCGAAGGACTTCGGGTCGGTGCCGGTCGCGTGCGCGGCGAGCACGAGCGTGCCCAGGGCCGCCGGGCTGCCCTTCGCCCACTCGGCGGAGTTGGCCTTCAGCCACTCCAGCGCGCCCGCCGCCGACTCCTTGTGCCCGGCGGCGGCCAGGGCGATCACCGCGTCGGCGGTGTTGCCGGTGTCCGGGGTGGGCTGGTCCGCGCCCGGGGTGACGGCCACGAGGTGGCCGTCCTTCTTGAGGGCCTCGGCCAGGTAGCCGGCCGCGCCCTGGGCGGCGGCCGCCGGGTCGGCGGCGTTCGCCGCCGGGCAGACCAGCGGGGCCGCGGGGGTGTTCTCGGCCGACGGTACGACGGCCGCGCCCTTGCCGAGGCCGGCCAGGGCCGCGGCGGCCGTGGCATCGGCGTTGGCGAGGAGCTTGCCGTCGGCCGGCTGGTACGCGAAGGAGCCGCGGTCGGCGGCCGGCTCGGCGGTGCAGCCCAGCTGGAAGGAGAGCAGGCCCTCATAGGCCGACTTGCCCGCCTTCGACTTGACCTCGGCCGGCTTCTGGCCCGCCGCGGACAGCGCGCTGATGACCACGGCGGTGGAGTTGGCGTCGCTGGGGGAGCCGGGCACGTAGCTCCAGCCGCCGTCCTCGTTCTGGACGGACTTCAGCCAGTCCACGCTGCTCTTCACCGAGGCGTCCTGGCCGCCGAGGGCCTTCATCGCCTGCACGGCCGCGGCGGTGGCGTTCGTGTCGTACATCGTGTTCGCGTCGCACGCCATGGCGGCGTTCGGGCGGAACGAGGCGAATCCGCCGTTGTCGCACTGCTGGCCGGCCAGCCAGACCTGGGCCTCCCGGGAGGGCTTCAGCCCGACGGTGTGCTGGGCGAGCAGCGCGAAGGACTGCCGCCACACACCGTCGTAGGTGGGGTCGCTCTTGCCGAAGAGACCGGAGGGGATCACCGGGGGCGCGGAGGGCGAGGCGGGCGGCGCGGTGTCGGCGAGGGCTGCGGGGGCGACGCCCACGCAGAGCACGGCGGAGGCTGCGAGCGCGGCTGCGCTGCGACGGACGTTCATGGGGGGCGAGTGCCTCTCGTACGGGGGAACCGGCAGCAGGCACGCACAGGCACCGGGCTCCGGCTCCGCTTACCTCGACGGTGCCGGCCGCCGGGGGTTCCCGGCGACACGAGCCGCGCACCTCCGGTACGGGGCATTCCGGCTCCCCGCCCGGGCGCGGAGCGGTGCCGGGTGTGGGTCACGGTTGCGGGTCAGCGCCGGAATCGCACCGGCTTCCCCCCGTACAGAGGTGTGGACGACAGGTTCACTCTACCGGCCCGTAACCGGCGGGCTCCGGGGTGCAGGGACCGGGTGCCCCTTACACGGCCCGGTAGGTGACCGGGTCCGTGCCCGGCACCGCCTCCGCGCGGCCCTGCTTGACCAGCCGTCGCAGATGGGCCTCCGCCTCCGAGACGGCGATGTTGCGGGAGCCGTACGGGATCTGCTCCCAGGGCCTGTTCCACTCCATCCGCTCGGCCAGCCCCCACGGGGTCAGCGGTTCGGCCAGCAGCTCCCGGAGGCCGGTGAGCCGTTGCTCGTGGTGGTCCAGGAGCTCCCGTACGCGGGCGGGAGCGTCGGTGAAGGCGTGCTGGTGGGCCGGGAGCACCTCGGCGGGGCCCAGGCGGCCGATGCGTTCGAGGGAGTCGAGGTAGTCGCCGAGCGGGTCGGTGACGCGGGTGTCCTCCGGGGCCTCGTACAGGCCGATGTGCGGGGAGATCCCGGGCAGCAGGTGGTCCCCGGAGAAGAGGCGGCCGTTGCCGGGGAGGTTCGCCGGGTGCTGTTCCTCCAGGTGCAGGCAGACGTGGCCGGGGGTGTGGCCCGGGGTCCAGATCGCGCGCAGCCGGCGCCCGGCCAGGGGCAGCAGCTCGGCGGGGACGATCTCCCGGTCGGGGACGGCGGCGCGCAGGCCGGGCAGGGTCCGCATGCGGCCGCTCGCGCGGGCGGCGCGCAGCGGGGCGATGTGCTCCTCGGGGGCTCCGGCGGCGGCGAGCTTGGCGCTCATGTAGTCGAACCAGACGCCGGGCTCGGAGGAGCGGGTCCGTACGACGACCTCGGTGTCGGCGGCGTGCATGGCGATCCATGCGCCGGAGGCCTCGCGGACCTGGCCGGAGAGGCCGTGGTGGTCGGGGTGGTGGTGGGTGATGACGACGCCGTGGACGTCGGCGACGGCGATGCCGAGGGCGCCGAGGCCGGCGACGAGGGTGTTCCAGGAGGCGGGGTCGTCCCAGCCGGTGTCGACGAGGACCGGGCCGCGGTCGGTGTCGAGGACGTGGACGAGGGTGTGTCCGAGGGGGTTGTCGGGGATGGGGACCTTGATGGCCCACACGCCTCCGCCGTGGTCGGTGACGTGTGGTGCGTCCTGCGGGGCCGGCGTGGCTGCCGGGACCGGCGCTGCCTGTGGGGCCTGCGGGGCTGGCACGTCCTGCGGGGCCCGTGGAGCCCGCCTGTCCTGCGTGTCCTGTGGTGCGTCCTGCGCGGCCTGTGACGTGCCGTCCTCCGTCATGCGCCCTCGCCCTCCCCTGTTGCCGCCCTCGGATGAGAACGTGTTTCAGTAGTAGCCCAAGTCGACCACTTTCCCGGCTCTCTGACTAGTCGTTCGATCTTCTCCGCAGCGGCGCCGGTGGTTCGGTCCTGGCCGTGGACTCCTCTAACTAGAACTGGTATCAGTTCTGGAACGCCAAGCCGCAGGAGGCCTCAGCCATGACCGAGCTCGTGGAACACGGACAACTGTTCATCGGCGGGGAGTGGACGGATCCGCTGGGCACCGACACGATCCGGATCGTCTCCCCCCACACCGAGCAGGTCATCGGATCCGTCCCGCACGCCTCGAAGGCGGACGTGGACCGTGCCGTCGCGGTCGCGCGCAAGGCGTTCGACGAGGGCCCCTGGCCGCGGATGACCCTGGACGAGCGGATCGCCGTCGTCTCCCGGATCAAGGACGCCATCGCCGTCCGGCACGAGGAGATAGCCCGCTCCATCAGCTCCCAGAACGGGTCCCCGTACTCCTGGAGCGTCCTCGCCCAGGCCCTCGGCCCGATGATGGTCTACGACGCCGCGATCACGGTCGCCCGCGCCTACCCCTACGAGGAGCACCGCCAGGGCGTCCTCGGCCCGATCCTGGTGCGCCGGGAGCCGGTGGGCGTGGTCGCCGCCGTCATCCCGTGGAACGTCCCGCAGTTCGTGGCCGCGGCCAAACTCGCCCCGGCGCTCCTGACCGGGTCGACGGTGATCCTCAAGCCGTCGCCCGAGGCGCCGCTGGACTCCTACATCCTCGCCGACATCGTGCGGGAGGCCGGCCTCCCCGAGGGCGTGCTGTCGATCCTGCCCGCCGACCGCGAGGTCAGCGAGTACCTGGTCGGCCACCCCGGTATCGACAAGGTCGCCTTCACCGGCTCGGTCGCGGCCGGCAAGCGCGTGATGGAGGTCGCCGCGCGCAACCTCACCCGCGTCACCCTCGAACTCGGCGGGAAGTCCGCCGCAGTGATCCTCCCGGACGCCGACCTGGCGACCGCGGTCGCCGGGATCGTGCCCGCGGCCTGGATGAACAACGGCCAGGCGTGCGTGGCCCAGACCCGTATCCTCGCGCCCCGCAGCCGGTACGAGGAGGTGGCCGAGGCCCTCGCGGCCGCGGCCGGCGCGCTGGTCGTCGGCGACCCGCTCGACCCGGCGACACAGCTCGGCCCGCTCGTCGCGCAGCGCCAGCAGCAGCGCTCCCTGGACTACATCCGGATCGGCCAGGAGGAGGGCGCGAAGATCCTGGCGGGCGGCGGCCGCCCGGCGGGCCTGGAGCAGGGCTGGTACGTGGAGCCCACCCTCTTCGGAGACGTCGACAACTCCATGCGGATCGCGCGCGAGGAGATCTTCGGCCCGGTCGTCTGCCTGATCCCGTACGAGGACGAGGCCGAGGCGGTACGGGTGGCCGACGACTCGGACTTCGGCCTCAGCGGCAGCGTCTGGACCGCCGACGTCGAGCACGGCATCGACTTCGCCCGGAGGATCCGCACGGGCACCTTCAACGTGAACACCTTCAGCCTGGACATGCTGGGGCCGTTCGGCGGCTACAAGAACAGCGGCGTGGGACGGGAGTTCGGCCCGGAGGGCCTGAGCGAGTACCTGGAGCACAAGATGATCCACCTCCCGGCAGGCTACGAGGCGGGTGCCTGATGGGTGACCGCTGGCAGGTCGAGGTGGACAGAGGGGTCTGCATCGGCTCGGGCATGTGCGTGAACCACGCCCCGGACGGCTTCGTCCTGGACTCGGCGCGCCAGTCCCACCCGCGCGCACCCCAGTCGGACGCGAACGAACCGACCCTCACCGCGGCGGAGGGCTGTCCGGTGGAGGCCATCCTGATCACCCTGGCGGCGACGGGCGAACCGGTGTTCCCGCCGGAGGAGTAGAGAGGGGAGGGGCGGCTCCGGGGGCTGCTCGGTCGGGGCCACTCGGTCGGGGCGGTCGGGGCCCTCGGTCGAGGGCCCGGCCGCCCCTTGGAGGTTCCGCTGTCGGTGTTGCATACTCCGCTGCGCTCACGTCTCGAACGGATGGACGGACGAGCGGACGAGTCCAACGACAGGAACCCCAGTGGCCCTTCGCCCGCCGGACGTCACCCCAGTGGTCGATCCCTCCGTGTCCGTCCCGATCTTCCTCACTGTGGTGGCGGTCGTGGCGGTGTGCTTTCTCCTCACCACCCTGATGCCCCTGCGGCTCCTGAACGGACGTATGGCCGGCCCCGATCCCCAACTCCGGCGCACGCTCAAGGCCGTCCGCTCCGGAGCGTGGCAGCCCGCGGCCGAACTGCTCGCGGCGGCCGGTACGGACTGGGACCGCCGAACGCGCTGTGCGGGGAGCCTGGCCTACTCGGCCGTCCACGACGGTGATGCCTGGCTGAAGGCGTGGCAGGCGGCCGACCCGGACCATCCCGATGCGGTCATGGTCGCCGCGTGTGCGCGCGTCAAGCAGGCCTGGAAGCTGCGCGGAGCGCAGCGGGCGGTTGCGACGTCGCAGGGGCAGTTCGACGCCTTCCACCGCGAGCTCCACTCGGCGCGCGGGGCGCTGGCGCACGCGGCGAAGGTCTGTCCGGACGATCCGACGCCACTGGCCGATACCGTCTGGGTGGCCCTCGGGCTTGGCTATCCCAAGGACGCCATGGCCGATTTGTGGGCCGAGGTCCAGGCCAGGTCGCCGCACCACTTCGCCGCGCACCATGCCGCGGTGCAGTACTACTGCCGCAAGTGGCGCGGTTCACGGGCCGAGGCGGAGGAGTTCGCGGCACGGGCGGTTCAGCAGGCGCCGCGCGGGCACCTGATGACCCTGCTGCCCCTCCTCGTGTGGTTCGAGCACGAGGAGGAGGGCGACAGCGCGGGGCGTTACGGGATGCCGGACGCGATCGCGATGGTGGACGCGGCCCTGGAGGACGTCGCTGCTGCGGAGGGGCACGCGTACCTGCCCGAGGCGCGGCACCTGCTCGCCTATTTCCTCGTCAAGCAGGGCCGCCACCGTGCGGCCCTCGCACAGTTCCGCGAGGTCGACGGATACACGAACGCCATCCCGTGGAGGTACCGCCCGTGGGGGAAGCTCTCCTACCGCCTGCACCGTTCGCGGGCCGTATGGGGAGCCCTGCTCACGCGGCGGTGAGGGGGCGGTGGGCGGTGGCTTCGGGGGCGGGAGCCACGCGGGCGGTGGTCAGTGACGCGTATGGGGGTTTCCCGTCAGTCCCATCGTCCCTCCGGGGCGGGACGGTCCCTCAAGGGCGCTCCTCCTTCGTCGTCGCGTCGCTTCGCGATGGCCTGCGGCCACCCTTGACCGACCGTCCCGCCCCGGAGAAACGAAAGACTGCCGGGAAGCCCCCAAAAGAACGAGCCGGTCCGAGGTCCGAGGGACGGGGCGGTCGCAGATGCCCGGCCCGGTCGGGGTGGGGCACCTTCCCGAGGCGGGGCCCATCCGGACCAGGGCCCGGGTCGGGGGAAGCGCGTCCCATCGCTACGCGCTCCTCATCTCTCAGCGTCCGACGACCGTCTTGGGCCGGACATAGGCCGCCCACGGACCCGGTCCGTCTCGCGAGATGCGTCCGGCGACCGTCTGGAGCCGGTCATAAGCCGCGCAAGAGGCCCCAGTGCTCCTCATGGAGGGCGTCTGAGGGCTGTCCGGGGTGGAAAGACGGCCGACAGCGGCTATTCCGTCGTGGAGTCGGGTCAGCGAGAGCGGACCGCTCGGATCGCCGACCGTTTGCCCCAATTGCCCAGCTTTGAGGCTGGGTTTGTGGTGTCACTTGTGCTCTGACCCGGATCCACGACGGAATGGCAGGGGAATCAGCCGTCAATCCCTCTCAACGGCCCCGGACGGCCGTCGGACGCACCTCGCGAGGTGAACCGAGGCCGTGGGCGGCTTATGTCCGGCCCCGGACGGCCGTCGGACGCATGGCGACGGACGAATCGAGGCCGTGGGCGGCCTATGTCCGGCCCCGGATGGTCGTCGGACGCTGAGACGTGCGGAGCGCGTAGCGATTTGATGCGCCCACCGACCCGGCCGGTGTGCGGGATGGGCCCGTCTCGGGAAGGTGCCCTTTCACGCCCGACCGGGCAAGGCTTCTCCGGCCACCCCGTCCCTAAAAGGAACGCCCGGCCCGTTCCTTTGGGGGTTTCCCGGCAGTCTTCGTATGTCCGGGGCGGGACGGTCGGTCAAGGGTGGAGCGCAGCGACATCGCGTAGCGACGCGACGAAGGAGCGCCCTTGAGGGGCCGGCCCGACGCGGAGAGACGATGGGACTGACGGGAAACCCCCATACGCGTCACTGACCACCGCCCGCGTGGCTCCCGCCCCCGAAGCCCCCGCCCCGCCCCGCCCCGCCCCCCGCAGCGGCGGCTTCAGGCCTTTTCCGGGGACGTCAGGTCGATCAGGCGGCAGACCGTCTCGATGTCGATCTTGACCTGGGCGATCGAGGCGCGGCCGGAGAGCCACGTGATCAGCGCCGAGTGCCAGGTGTGCTCGATGACCCGGACCGCCGAGAGCTGCTCCGCCGTCGGCGGCTGCTCCAGGCCCATCGCGTCCAGGATGATCGCCGTGGTCAGCCGGGACACCGTGTCCACCTCGGGGCTCACGCTCCGGTCCGCGAACGTCAGTGCCCGCACCATCGCGTCGGCCAGCTGCGGCTCCCGCTGCAGGGCGCGGAAGGCCCGCATCAGGGTCTCCGCGACCCGGGCCGCCGGGTCGTCCCCGGCCGGCGGGCGTTTGCGCAGCGTGGTGTGCATGTGCTGGAGCTGGTCCTGCATGGTGGCGACCAGCAGGTGCACCTTGGACGGGAAGTAGCGGTAGAGCGTGCCCAGTGCCACGCCCGCCGCCTCCGCGACCTCGCGCATCTGCACGGCGTCGAATCCGCCCCGGCTGGCCAACTGGGCGCTGGCGTGCAGGATCCGCCGGCGGCGTGCCTCCTGGCGCTCCGTCAGGGGAGGCGACGCCGGTGTGGTGACGGCCTTCACTTCCGCTGTCATGTGTCCCGTTCCGTGTCGTTGCGCGGGCTGAATCAGGGCTGATCCGCAGCCGGCATCGTAGGCGCCGGAGCCGTGGCGTGAATCACCTGCTCCGCCTCTTACGGTGTGGTTTCCGGCCGGTAGATTCAATGGTCTTCGACGGATCAAGTCTGAAACTTGTTCTACATTATCCGAGCGGTTACGCTCCGGCGAAAGTTGCAGTGAGAAGGGGGCCGAGAGTGACCGCAGAGGCCATGGTGACGAGCCCTTTCGCGGGTTCCGCCGCCGACGGCGACCGCCCGCTGCGCATCGCACTCCTCACCTATAAGGGGAACCCGTTCTGCGGGGGCCAGGGCGTCTACGTCCGCCACCTCGCGCGCGAGCTCGTACAGCTGGGGCACTCCGTCGAGGTCCTCGGTGCACAGCCCTACCCGGTCCTCGACACGGGCGCCTCGCTCACCGAACTCCCGAGCCTGGACCTGTACCGCAGCCCGGACCCCTTCCGGACGCCGAAGCGCGACGAGTACCGGGACTGGATCGACGCCGTCGAGGTCGCCACCATGTGGACCGGCGGCTTCCCCGAGCCGCTGACCTTCTCGCTGCGCGCCCGCCGCCACCTGGCCGCGCGCGCCGGTGACTTCGACGTCATCCACGACAACCAGACGCTCGGGTACGGCCTCCTCGCCGACCTCGGCGCCCCGCTGGTCACCACGATCCACCACCCGATCACCGTCGACCGCAAGCTCGACCTCGACGCCGCGACGGGCCGTGTGAAGCGGGCCTCCGTGCGCCGCTGGTACGCCTTCACCCGCATGCAGGGCCGCGTGGCCCGCCGCCTGCCGTCCGTGCTCACCGTCTCCGGCTCCTCCAAGCAGGAGATCGCCCAGCACCTGGGCGTCCGTGACGAGCGCATCCACGTCGTGCACATCGGCGCCGACACCGACCTGTGGTCGCCGGACCCGTCCGTGGCCGAGGTGCCGGGCCGCATCGTCACCACCTCCAGCGCCGACGTGCCCCTCAAGGGCCTCGTGCACCTCGTCGAGGCGCTCGCGAAACTGCGCACCGAGCAGCCCGAGGCCCACCTCGTCGTCGTCGGCAAGCGCGCCGAGGAGGGGCCGGTCGCCCGCGCCATCGAGACGTACGGACTCCAGGACGCGGTCCGCTTCGTCAAGGGCATCACCGACGCCGAACTCGTGGACCTCGTCCGCAGCGCCCAGATCGCCTGCGTGCCCTCCCTCTACGAAGGCTTCTCGCTCCCGGCGGCCGAAGCCATGGCCACCGGCACCCCGCTGGTCGCCACCACCGGCGGTGCGATCCCCGAGGTCGCCGGCCCCGACGGCGAGACCTGCCTCGCGGTGCCCCCCGGCGACGCGGGTGCGCTGGCCGCCGCCCTGAGCCGGCTGCTGGGCGACCCGGAGCTGCGGGCCCGCCTCGGCGCCGCCGGGCGCGAACGGGTCCTGACCCGGTTCACCTGGGCCAAGGCCGCCGAGGGCACGGTCGCGCACTACCGCGCCGCCGTCGAGCGGGCCGCCCGCACCCGCCGCGCGCGGTGACCTTCCGCCCCGGCCACACCGCTGTTTTCCCCACCACCCCCGAATTCCCCCGCGACCGCGAAGGCAGGACCCCGTGCTGACCGTCGATTTCTCCCGGTTCCCGCTCGCCGCAGGCGACCGCGTACTCGACCTGGGCTGCGGCGCAGGCCGGCACGCCTTCGAGTGCTACCGGAGAGGCGCCCAGGTGGTCGCCGTCGACCGCAACGGCGAGGAGATCCGCGAGGTCGCCAAGTGGTTCGCCGCCATGAAGGAGGCCGGTGAGGCCCCGGTCGGGGCCACCGCCACCGCCATGGAGGGCGACGCGCTCGCCCTGCCCTTCCCCGACGACTCCTTCGACGTCGTCATCATCTCCGAGGTGATGGAGCACATCCCCGACGACAAGGGCGTGCTCGCCGAGATGGTCCGCGTGCTCAAGCCCGGCGGACGCATCGCGATCACCGTGCCGCGCTACGGCCCCGAGAAGATCTGCTGGGCGCTCTCCGACGCCTACCACGAGGTCGAGGGCGGCCACATCCGCATCTACAAGGCGGACGAGCTGCTCGGCAAGATGAAGGCCGCGGGCCTCAAGCCGTACGGCACGCACCACGCGCACGGGCTGCACTCCCCGTACTGGTGGCTCAAGTGCGCCTTCGGCGTGGACAACGACAAGGCGCTGCCGGTCAAGGCGTACCACAAGCTCCTGGTCTGGGACATCATGAAGAAGCCGATGGCGACGCGGCTCGCGGAGCAGGCCCTGAACCCGCTCATCGGCAAGAGCTTCGTGGCGTATGCGACGAAGCCCCACCTCCCCGTCGGCGCCACCCAGTGAGCTCGCCCGGGCGCACCGAACACCTGGTCCTGGACGGCGTACTGACGGCCGAGGAGGCCGCCCTCACGGTGGCGGGCATCCTCGCCGCCCAGCGGTCCGACGGCGCCATACCGTGGTTCCGCGGGCACCACCTGGACCCGTGGGACCACACCGAGGCCGCGATGGCGCTGGACGCGGCCGGTGAGCACGAGGCGGCCGAGCGCGCGTACGCGTGGCTGGCCCGGCACCAGAACCGGGACGGCTCCTGGTACGCGGCCTACGCCGACCGGCCGGACGGCGTGGACACCGCGGAGCCGCAGGACGCGAGCCGCGAGTCCAACTTCACCGCCTACATAGCCGTCGGCGTGTGGCACCACTACCTGTCCACCGGCGACGACGCCTTCCTCGACCGCATGTGGCCGGCCGTCTACGCGGCCGTGGAGTGCGTCCTCTCGCTCCAGCAGCCCGGCGGCGAGATCGGCTGGAAGCGGGAGGCGGACGGTACGGCCGTCACCGACGCCCTGCTCACCGGTTCCTCCTCCATCCACCAGGCGCTGCGCTGCGCGCTGGCCATCGCCGAGCACCGCGAGGAGCCGCAGCCCGACTGGGAGCTCGCGGCGGGCGCGCTGCGGCATGCCATCCGGCGCCACCCGGAGCGGTTCCTCGACAAGAACCACTACTCGATGGACTGGTACTACCCGGTCCTCGGCGGGGCCCTGACCGGCTCCGAGGCCAAGGCGCGCCTCGACGGCCGCTGGGACGAGTTCGTGGTCCCGGACCTGGGTGTGCGCTGCGTCCTGCCCAACCCGTGGGTGACGGGCGGCGAGTCCTGCGAGCTGGCGCTCGCGCTGTGGGCGACGGGGGAGTCGGACCGGGCGCTGGAGATCCTGCGTTCGATCACGCACCTGCGCGCGGACAACGGCATGTACTGGACGGGCTACGTGTTCCAGGACAAGGCCGTCTGGCCGGTCGAGCAGACCACCTGGACGGCCGGGTCGCTGCTGCTGGCCGTCGCGGCGCTCGGCGGGGACGAGGCCACCACCGAGGTGTTCGGCGGGACCTCGCTCCCGGCCGGGCTGGAGCCCGACTGCTGCGGGTGAGCGGGGTGCGGGCTCAGCGGCGGTAGAGCCAGCCGGCGACGGCATGGCCGACGAGGAGGTAGGCCACGGCGGCGATGCCGTAGCCGATGACGACCTGGACCCATTCGCGGCTGAAGGTGAACAGGTCGTAGGACCAGGACGCGAGCCAGGAGGCGACGTCGTGGACGAGGTCGACCAGGGAATTGCCCTGGTTGGCCTCCAGCAGGTAGAGCAGGATCCAGAGTCCGATCACGAAGGCGAGCACGTCCGCCACAAGTGCGACGGCACGGCCTGCCTGACTGCTTCCTCGGGTGCGTGCTCGTGTGTGAGTGCTCATAGGGCGCGTGTTGCCGCGCTGACGGGTCGTAAACCCGTGCCGTGAACCCGAACGGGCGGCCCGGGTGGCGGGGCCGGTGGACCGGGGCGAGGCTGCGGTTGACGCCTCAGTCCCCGGAGGAAACCGTGTCCGTACCCACGACCGTTCGACTTCGCCGCGCCGTCACGGCGGTGGTGCTGTCCACCGCGCTGATGGTCGGCGCCACCGCATGCGGCAGCGGCGGCAACGGCCCGCGCGAGGAGCTCTCCGCGGCTTCGATGGGGGAGCTGGCCGCCCTCGCGGCGGCGGAGCCCGTCGCCGCCGAGGCCGACGAGCAGGCCGCCGCCGCGGTGACGCCCTCGCCCAGTACGTCCGTGGAGAAGCAGAAGTTCGCCAAGACGCGGTTCGTTGCGAACGCGAGCCTGGCGGCCGGTGCGACGTATCAGTGGATCATCAAGCCGTACCGTGCGGGCAAGTTCAAGAAGGGCGCCAAGGGCCGCACCTTCGCGCTGATCAAGGCCGGCCTGGCGGGGGCGTTCGCGTACAACCGGCTCAAGGCGGCGTCCGAGAACGCGAAGGGCGACCCGCTGCTGTCGAAGGCCGTGGCTCCGCTCACGGCGGGCATCGAGTCCCTCAAGGGGCTGGGCAGCAAGCTCCGCAGCGGGCAGGCGGGCGACGGTGACATCGACGCGTTCGACAGTGTCATCAACAGCGTGAAGGACGCCGGCAAGAGCGCGGGCGCGGTGGTGACGGACCAGGTCCCGAGCGCGTCGCAGCTGGGCGGCTAGGTCCTAGCGGCCGGCGCCGTACCCCGGCTGATTCAATGGGTGAGTGATCGAGATCGTGGTGGTCGTCCTCGCCGCCGCAGGGGCCGGGTGGCTCCTGCGGCGCAAGCATCGTGAGCGGACGGCCGCAGGGCCCGTGCCCGGGATTCCCTGCATGGTCCGTTTCCCGGCCGGTCAAGGCCGCTGGCGGCCCGGGCGGGTGTACGGGGAGCGGGGCGCGGCCCGGTGGGTTCCGCAGCGGGGCGAGCCCGTGGAGCTGCCCGGCGGGCGTGCCACCGGGGTCCGGGTGCCCTCCGTGAAGGAGGGGATCTCCATCAACCCGAGCTCACGGATCGTCACCTGCGCCTACGAGGGCGGCGGGAGCATCGAGATCGCCGTGATGCCGCTGGACGTGCGGGAACTGCTGGAAGCGGTGCCGCAGGCCGAATCGCCCGCCTGACCCCGCGGCCGCCTCAGGCGCGGCGCCGTCGTTCGGCCACCTCGATGCAGACGAGGCCGAGGGCGACGGCCACCGCCACGAGGCGGGTGGCGGTCCAGGTCGCCTCGACGAGGGCGTCGTTCAGCATGGGGGCTTCGTTCTTGAGCCGCATCGTCGTCTCCACGACGGCCACGAACGGGATGACCAGCCTGCAGGGGAGCCGGTAGGGCCCGTTGCGGGCCAGGTTGCCCGCCACGCCCATGAGCGGTCCCAGCAGAGCGGCGAAGACCCACCACACGACGACCTTCGTCATCAGGCCGGCCCAGTCGAAGTGGGTGATCTGCCCGGTCGTGTCGGTCAGGTCCGCCGCCATGAACTCCCCCTGGCCCGCCTTCACCAGGTAGTAGGCGAGGGAGGCCGCGACGAGCGACAGGACGCCCAGGACCGCAGATTGCCGTTTGGAACTGGAAATTATGCCTACGCAAAAGGCCAGGGCGGCCCAGCTCCATCCAGCGCTCAGGACCAGATGCGCCGCATGCCCCACTGCGCCGTCGGCGGAGAGGAGCAAGGGGCCGGAAACCCCGAGAATTACACCGGCGACGAGCGCATACATTCCCGCTGTAAAATAAGAGCGCATAAATCGAAACCTTAAGATATGTGGCCCGATATGAATTGCGCAGAGATTTTACCATCGCCGTTTCCGGGCCCGGCCCCCTGGCCCGAATTCGACGGCCAGGGGGTTCGGGTGGATGACTTACTGCGCGCCCTCAGCGGTCGGCTTAGTAGACGCCCCAGTACGTGTAGCAGGTGTAGGCGGCGCCGGCCGTGATCGAGGCGTTGGCCCAGATGTCGGCATCCTTGATGACCTTGCTGGTGTGACCTGCCTTGATGGCGGTGGCTGAGTGCTTCTTCGACGGGTGGATGTAGTTGGAGTAGCACGTGGTGCCCGTGGCCGCGGCCCGGGTGCCGTAGTTCCAGGTGCCCCCGCCGACGCTCTTGCTGGCCAGCGGTGCGAACGCGCCCCGGGAAGAGTTCACGGGAACCGCGGCAACGCCCCACTGCGTCGGCTTTTCGCCATTCGGGCCGATGAGCTCGGCCGGCGGGGTCGCCGAGGCGGCGGCGGTGTAGACGAACGGCTGCGGCGTCGCGGCCATGGCCGGGGTCGCGGTGGCGAAAGCTCCGACGGCTGCAACGGATGCGGCGGCAATGGCGAAAGTCTTGCTGGACATCTTCATGATTCTTGCATTCCCCTTCGGTCTCGCTGAGCAAGATCGAGAACAGTCTGCAATGAACCGTCGCCGCTGCAAAGAGATTTTAGTAATTCCGCTTGAGGGCATCTTTTGTTGATGCGACCAATGGGTCTTTTCGGTCACTTCGCGGCGAGGCCGGCCGAGGGGTCTCCCGGGAGGTGGTGACCGGTGCGACCCGTCAGTAGAGCCATCGGTCCAGGAGCTGCGGCCACAGGAGGTACTCGTAGCCGTCGAAGGCCGCAGGGTCGATCTCCTTCAGCTCCTCGGCCAGCCGGTCCAGCTCGGCGAAGGCCTGCTCCTCCTCCTCTTCGGAGAGGTACTCCTCGGGACCGTCCGGCTCGCCGAGAAGCTCTGAGGCGGTGACGCGGCTGCCGTAGCGGTGCAGGACGTCGAGCCACAGGCCGACGCCCGAGTTGGCGAACCGTGCCTCCCCGTCGGGCGCGACGAAGTAGACCGCCCCCTCGGTCGGCTGCGATCCGGACCCTATCGATCCGGCCCCTGCCCGGAGGGCGGCCGCCGTTGCGGGGGCGACCCTCAGCTGTTCAGCTCCGCCAGGACGCGCAGGGTGTGCGGGTCCGGGGCCGTCAGCAGGAGGTCGGTCACCGGGCCCTTGCGCCACAGCTCCAGGCGTTCGGCGATCCGTTCCCGCGGGCCGATCAGTGAGATCTCGTCCGCGAACGCGTCCGGTACCGCCAGGACCGCCTCCTCCTTGCGGCCGGCGAGGAACAGCTCCTGGATGCGACGGGCCTCGTCCTCGTAGCCCATGCGCGCCATCAGGTCGGCGTGGAAGTTGCGGGCCGCGTGGCCCATGCCGCCGATGTAGAAGCCGAGCATCGCCTTGACCGGCAGCAGTCCTTCCGCGACGTCGTCGCAGACCTTCGCGCGGGCCATCGGCGCGATCATGAAGCCCTCGGGGAGGTCGGTCAGGGAGGCCCGGTAGACATCGGTGCGGGTCGGCGACCAGTACAGGGGGAGCCAGCCGTCGGCGATCCGGGTCGTCTGCGCGATGTTCTTCGGTCCCTCGGCGCCCAGCAGCACCGGCAGGTCCGCGCGGAGCGGGTGGGTGATGGGCTTCAGGGGTTTGCCGATGCCGCTGCCGTCGTCGCCGCGGTACGGGTGGCTGTGGAAGCGGCCGTCCAGTGCGACCGGGCCCTCGCGGCGCAGCACCTGCCGGATGACCTCCACGTACTCGCGGGTGGCGGTGAGCGGTGAGGAGGGGAAGGGTCGGCCGTACCAGCCCTCGACCACCTGGGGGCCGGACAGTCCGAGGCCGAGCATCATCCGGCCGCCGGAGAGGTGGTCCAGTGTCAGGGCGTGCATCGCGGTGGCGGTGGGGGTGCGGGCGGCCATCTGGGCGATGGCGGTGCCGAGGCGGATCCGCGAGGTGTGCGCGGCGATCCAGGTCAGCGGGGTGAAGGCGTCCGATCCCCAGGCCTCGGCGGTCCACACCGAGTGGTAGCCGAGGTTCTCGGCCTCGGTGGCGAGGTCGAGGTGGCCGGGGTTGGGGCCGCGGCCCCAGTAGCCGAGTGCGAGTCCGAGGCGCATGCGCGTTCCCTCCAGGATCTGACGAGGCGTCAGGTGACTGTAGGGCAACGGCCCCCCGCCCGGAAGGGCGGGGGGCCGCTGGTGCCGGGTCCGGTGCGGTCAGCCGCGCTGGATGCCCGAGGTGTCGTTCAGGAGGCCGCGACGGCCGTCCTGGGTCTGGGCGATCAGGGTGGCCGCGCCACGCTGCTCGACGGCCAGGTACCAGGTGCCCGGGGCGAGCTCGGCGATCGGGGTGGGGGAGCCGTCCTCGGCGAAGAGGGGGCGGGCCACCGGGACCGCGAACCAGAACGGCGTGAAGTCCGCCGCGGGAGCCGGGGCCGGGGTCTGCTGGGAGTCCTGCGGACCGGGGCCGGCGGCCGGGTTCGGCGAGCCGCCGTACGGCGGGACCGGCTGCGGCGTGGAACCGTACGGGGTCTGCTGCGCGCCCGGGTAGCCGTACCCGGCACCCGGCTGGGGCTGGCCCGGCTGGCCCGCGTACGGCGGCACGGCGGCCGGCTTCGGCTCCGGAACCAGCTGGCCGGCCAGCGCCGGGATCTTCGCGCCGGCCAGGGCCACACCGGCCAGGGCCAGGGTGGCGAGGAAGGCGAGGATGGAGCCGGCACCCAGGTCGAGCACGTCCGGGCAGGTGATCAGCGACCACAGAGACGACCATGCGGCCGAGACGGCGAGCACGGTGCCCCACGTCGCCAGCGGCATGCCGAGCACCTTGCGGGTCTCCGGCTGGAAGCGGGCCGCGATCAGCAGGCCGGCGGCGACGAAGCCGACGAGGAAGATGGTGGGGAGCACCAGGTGGTAGGCGTCGGTGCTCCATCCGTTCGGCGTTTCACCTACGTCGGTGGAGTAGAAATCGAGGAGCGAGGCGATGAACAGCAGCGCCGCTGCTCCGATCACCACGCCGTCGCCTCGAGTGAGGGAGCGGATGTTCACGTCTCAGGTGTCCTTCTCGGTCTCGGTCGTCTCGTGGTGCCGCGGTCGCAGATCATGCCTGCAGCGGGGCGGGCGGCACCATCGTACGGAGGTTTCCGGCGGCCGAGATGATCGGGTCGACGGGTGGACCCTCCGGACTCCCGAGAGTGACTACCCGCCGAGGAAGCCGACGATGCCGTCCGCGATGCCCTGGGCCGCCTTCTGCCGCCACTCCGGACTCGTCAGCTGCGCCGCGTCCTTGGCGTCACGCATGTTGCCGCATTCGATGAACACCTTGGGCTGAGTTGACAGGTTCAGTCCGCCCAGATCGTCGCGGACGACCAAGCCGGTGCCGCTGCCGAGGTAGTTGGCGGGGGCCGATCCGGTGGTGCGGGCGAAGTTCCCGGCGATGCGCTCGCCGAGCTCCTGGGACGGGCCGACGATCTTGGCGGTGTCGGCGCTGCCGCTCTTGACCGTGGCCGGGAGGATGATGTGGAAGCCGCGGTTGCCTGCCGAGACCCCGTCGGCGTGGACGGACACGACGGCGTCCGCCTTCGCCTCGTTCCCGATGCGGGCGCGCTCCGTGATGCACGGCCCCCAGGCGCGGTCGCCCGTCTCGTGGGTGAGGACCACCTTCGCGCCCTGGGCCTCCAGGGCGGTCCGCAGCCGTTTCGACACGTCCATCGTGAACTCGGCCTCCATGTAGCCGGAGTTGGTGGTCGTGCCGGTGGTGTCGCACTCCTTGCGGTTCGTGCCGATGTCGACCTGCTGGTCGATCTCGTCGGTGTGCTTGAAGTTGCCGGTGTTGTGGCCGGGGTCGACCACCACGGTCCGGCCGGTGAGCGGGCCCTTGGCGGGGGCCGGTGCGGGCGCGGCCGCCGGGCTGCTCGTACCGGCGCCGGGGCTCGTACTCGCGCTCTCGCTCGGGGTGGATCCGGGCTTGGCGTCCCGCTGGCCCGGCGACAGGGCCGAGTGCGAGGCGGGCAACGGCGCCGGGCGCGCCTGCCCGTCCGGCCCGGACCCGGCGAACGCCTGGGTCAGGACCCAGCCCGCGAGGGCGGCCGGGGCGAGCGCGGCAACCCCGACGACGAGCGTGGAGCGTCGGGTGAACCAGGGCCGGTCCGTGCTGATGGAGGAGCCGGACTCGGGGGGCGGGGGGCTGTTGTCGTTGCGCACGCGGCGATGCTAGACCCGGGGCCCGGCGCCCGTCCGGACCGTAGGCCGTCCGAGGGCGCGGTGCGCTTATATGAGCGACGCCCATTTTCTTGACCGGTACATTCCAAAATCCACCTGTACGTTACCGGAAGGTCAAGAACATGTCCGAGGTCGGCGCAGTTGGTTCGGAGCCGCAAACCCCAGCAGGAGACGGAGGTCTGCTCTTCCGCGGGAGGGACGTCGAGGAGCTCAGTGATCTGATCCGCGTGCGGTTCGCGCCCCATCGATTATCGGTCCTGGCGGATCTCCCGCTCGACGGCCGTTTCCGGTGTGTCCGGGAGGGGACGGTCGCACTCTACGAGCTGGGATACGGCTCGGAGGTCGACGTCACGCCCGAGGCGCCGCTGGACTTCTACAACATCCACGTCCCGCTCGCCGGTGACGGCGCCGTCACCCTGAACGGCAAGCTGCTCTCCTCCCCGCTCAGCGTCGCGGGACCGGACCAGAAGCTGGGGATGCGCTGGAGCCACGACAGCGTGAACCGGGTCCTGATCATCCCGCGCCGGAGCATCGACCAGGCCGTCGCCGTCCGGCTCGGGGACCTGCCGCAACGCCCCGTGGACTTCGTGCCGGTCCTCGACGACCGGGCGGAACCGGTGAAGGCGTGGCTGACGGCGGTGGCGCACTTCGCCGAATTCGCCGGCTCCGCCCTCGCCGCCCGCTCACCCCTGGCCGTCCAACACTTCGAGCAGCTCCTCGTGAACGGTCTGCTCGACGCGCAGCCCCACGTGCTCAGCGAAGCCGTGGCGGGCCGCGGCTGCGCCGCCCTGCCCAGCGCCGTACGCCGCGCCACCGCCTTCTGCGCCGAACACGCCGCCGAGCCCATCTCGGTGGCCGACATGGCACAGGCCGCCCGGGTCGGGGTGCGCAGTCTGAGGGAAGGCTTCCGGATGCACCTGGACACGACCCCGCTGGCGTACCTGCGCGGCGTGCGGCTGGACCTCGCGCGCCGCGATCTCCTCGCGGCGGCCGACGGCGATGCGCCCAGGACCGTCACCGATGTGGCCCTGCGCTGGGGGTTCACGCATCTGGGCCGGTTCACCGGCCACTATCGCAAAGCCTACGGAGAGACCCCCTCGCAGACCCTGCGCAGCTCCTTCGGCTTCGGGTGAAAACGAACGACCTGGCTCTTCGCTATCCGGAAACGTGTCCGCGCCCCGCCGAAAGCGGATAGCAGGACGACTTGCGCCCCCGCCATGCTCGGAGCGGCCGTTCTCAGGCCGTACTGCATCACAGCAAACGGGGAGAAACCTTTCATGAAGCTCAAGGGAACACTCGCTGTCGGTGTGTCCGCCTTCGCCCTGTCCGTGCTCCTCGCACCGGCATCCGCGACGGCGCTCGAGACCGCGCCGTCCGGCAGCAGCTCCGCGTCGATCCTGGCGCAGCTCACCGAAGGCGGGACGGTCGACCTGGCCCTCCAGGCCGAGCCCGCCATCGGGTACATCTACAACCAGAGCGGCAAGTGTCTGGAGATCTCGAACTCCTCCAAGGCCAACGGCGCACGGGCCCAGCAGTGGGACTGCAAGGGCCAGGCCGGCTCGAAGTGGGGCATGGCCGACGCGGGCGGCGGCAACTACTACCTCGTCAACGCCAACAGCGGCAAGTGCCTGGAGATCGAGAACTCCTCCACCGCCAACGGCGCGCGGGCCCAGCAGTGGGACTGCAAGGGCCAGGCCGGCTCGAAGTGGCGCTTCTACGTGGTCGCCGGCCAGGCGGCCAAGGTCGTCAACGCCAAGAGCGGCAAGTGCCTGGAGATCGAGAACTCCTCCAAGTCCAACGGCGCTCGGGCCCAGCAGTGGAGCTGCAACGGCCAGCTCGGGGCGTACTGGCACTGAGCCGCCCAGGGGCCCCGGCGCCCCGCCGGTGAAGAAGGAGCCTCCGTACGGTCCCTGACCGCACGGAGGCTCCCTCCTGTGTCCCAGGGGTCCTAGATGCCCGCGCCCGTGCGGCGCAGCACGCGCAGCGAGTCGGTGACGGAGATCTCCTCGAAGGCACCGGAGGCGAGGGCGCGCAGGTAGATGCGGTACGGGGCCTGGCCGCCGTCGGCCGGGTCCGGGAACACGTCGTGGATGACGAGCGTGCCGCCCGACGCGACGTGCGGGGCCCAGCCCTCGTAGTCCCCGGTGGCGTGCTCGTCGGTGTGGCCGCCGTCGATGAAGACGAAGCCGAGGCTGCCGCCCCAGGCCGCCGCGACCTGCGGGGACCGGCCCACGATCGCGATCACGTGGTCCTCCAGCCCTGCCTTGTGCAGGGTCCGGCGGAAGGTCGGCAGGGTGTCCATCAGCCCGACCTCCGGGTCCACGACCGTCGGGTCGTGGTACTCCCAGCCCGGCTGCTGCTCCTCGCTGCCCCGGTGGTGGTCGACGGTGATCGCCGCGACGCCGGCCTCGCGGGCGGCGTCGGCGAGCAGGATCGTGGAGCGGCCGCAGTACGTGCCGACCTCCAGCAGCGGCAGCCCGAGCGCCCCGGCCGCGACGGCCGCCTCGTACAGGGCGAGACCCTCCCGCACGGGCATGAACCCCTTGGCGGCCTCGAAGGCGGCGAGGGTCTCCGGCTTGGGGGTGGCCATGGTGTTCCTCCGGCGTTGAACGTGTGGGGGCGGTGGCGGCCCATGGTGCCTTACCCGCTGGTAGGACGCTACGGCCGGGGTGGGCCCGTACGCCGCCGCCCGGTCAGCGGCCGAACAGGCGGGACAGTCCGCCGGTTCCGCCGGTGCCCTCCGCGCGCCGCCGCTCCCGTACGACCCGCCGGAAGTCCGCCCGGGTGTCGGAGACCTCCTGGGCCAGCCACCGGGTGCCGGACAGCAGCGGAAGCCGGTGCAGCAGCAGGTCCATGTGGGCCAGGGCGCTCACGGGATCCCCCGCCTCGCCGATGCTGCGCAGCACCCGGTACGCCACCTCGGGGTCCCCGTACTCGGCGAGTTCCGCGAGGTCGGGGAAGAGCCGCCAGTACAGGAGCGCGGCGCCCGCGAAGTCGCCGACCAGCCAGGCATCGTGGGCGAGGCGCCGCCGCACGTCCAGCAGCATCGGGCTGTCGGCGGTCAGGGCCCATTCCAGATCGGGCAGCAGCGGTCCCAGCCAACGGCGTTCGCTCACGGCGCGCTCGTGCGTGCGCTCGTCCCACTGGCCGTCGCGGTCCGAGGCCCCCCGGTGCATGGCCGAGGCCAGGTGGTACCGGGCGGTCAGCGTGACGAGGGCGTGCGGGCCGAACACCCGGGCGGCCTGCCCGATGATCTCGCGCAGCTCCGCCTCGTGGCGGCGGCCGTCGCCGGGCCCGAAGGCCGCGGCCTCGCCGACCGAGGTGGCGCGCCCGGTGATCGTGTCCGGGTGCTCCAGGCCCAGGACCCGCACCATGCGGGGCAGGATGCGCTCCAGGTCCATGGCGGACTGCCTCCGGACGAGCAGGGCCCGGTGGTACGCGGCGCGCACCGTGAGCGCGTCCTGCGCGCCCACCTCCTCGGTCAGGTCGGCCACCAGCATCGTGAGCCGCTGCACGATGTCGGCCGGATCGTCCTCCAGCAGCTGCGTCAGCCTGCGGTCCAGCATCGTGCGGACCGGGTCGCCGGCCGTGGTGTGCACGGTGGGGGAGTACGAGGGCGGCGGCGGCCAGGACACGACGGCCGTCACCACCGCGGTCGGGGCGGGGGCGGGCGGAGCGGGGGCGGGCGCCGGAGCAGCCCCGGGCAGGTCCGCCGGCTGCAGTCCGCGGGCGATCTCCGCCAGCCGGCGGGACACCTCTCCCGCGTCCGCGGGCCGCTCGCGCGGGTCCTTGGCGAGCAGGTCGCGTACGAGGGCGTCCAGCGCGGGCGGCAGCCCCGCGCGCAGGGTGCCGGGCGCGGGCGGTACGGCCGTGAGGTGCTGGGCGAGCAGCTCGTGCATCTCGCGGGCGGCGAACGGCCGTGTCCCGGTGAGCAGTTCCATGAGCACGCAGCCGAGGGCGTACAGGTCGGCCCGCCCGTCCACGGGGACGCCGTTCGCCCCGCCGGTCCAGCGCTCGGGTGCCATGTACGGGAACGAGCCGATGACCATCCCGGTGCCGGTCAGCTCCGTACCGGCGCCGCCCTGGGCCTTGGCGATCCCGAAGTCGAGCACCTTCACCACCCGGGCTCCGGTGACCATCACGTTGGCGGGCTTGATGTCGCGGTGGACGACCCCGCCGGCGTGCGCGGCGCCGAGGGCGGCCGCCACCTGCGCCGCCCAGTCCAGGGTGTCCGCCAGCGGGGGCACGCCCTCGTCCAGGACCTGGGCGAGGCTGCGGCCCTGGAGCAGCTCCATCACGAGGAAGACGGCGCTGCGACCGGCCCGTTCGGTGCGGCCGAAGTCGTGGACGGTGGCGATGTTGGGGTGCGCGAGGTTCCCGGCGAGGCTGGCCTCGCGCTCGAAACGGCGGGTCTCCTCCGGCGTCTGCGGATATCCGATCTTGATCGCGACCTGACGGCCCACCCGGCTGTCCTCGGCCCGCCACACCTCGCCGAAGCCGCCCCGGCCGAGCAACTCGTCCAGGGCATAACGGTCTTCGATCAGTTCCCGCACGTGCTCGGCCCCCGTCGCCGCAAGATCGGTCCAGCAGGGCATTATCGCCGGGCACGCGCGTCCCTTTCTGCCCGACTGCGACCGATCGAGCCATTCGGGCCACCGGAGCGCACCGGGCTGATTACGCTCGGCGACAGCGCGAAACGACCGCCGAACACAGGTGTACTTGGGGGTGACCGCCTCATGGTCAAGATCCGCGAGCTCGATCCCAGCGCCTCTCCGCTGGACTACTACGGCTACGAACTGCGGCGGCTGAGAGAGCAGGCGGGCCTGAAGCAGGCGCAGTTGGGCGACATCATCTTCTGCACGGGCTCCCTGGTCGGCCAGATCGAGACGACGAAGCGGGTCCCGACGCGGGACTTCTCGGAGCGGGTGGACGCGGCGCTCGGTACCGGCGGGGTGTTCTCCCGGCTGGTGGGGCTGGTGCTGAGGTGCCAGCTGCCGACGTGGTTCCAGCCGTACGCGGAGATGGAGGCGCGCGCCTCGTACATCTCGACGTACCAGGCGCAGTTGGTCTACGGACTGCTGCAGACGGAGGCGTACGCGAGGGCCGTGCTCGGGGTGCGGACCGAGGGGGGCCTCGACGCCAAGGTGGCTGCCCGGATGGAGCGGCAGCGCATCCTCGACCGCGAGGACCCGCCACTGATGTGGGTGGTGATGAGCGAGGCCGTACTGCACCAGGAGGTCGGTGGCCGCGAGGTCATGCGGAACCAGCTCGCCCACTTGCTGGAACAGCAGAGGAGGGAGTGGGTGAAGGTGCAGATCCTGCCGTTCGAGGCGGGCGCCCATGCGGGGGTGATGGGCTCGTTCAACCTTCTGCGATTCGAGGACGACCCCGACATCGTCTACACCGAGGACTTCGTGCAGGGCCATATGACGGCCAATCCGCAAGCTCTCAGGGAGGGTTCGCTCCGATACGATCATTTGCAGGCAGCCGCCCTGTCTCTGGACGACTCGGCGGAACGGATCGCCCGCGTAATGGAGGAGCGTTATGGACACCAACCAGAACCTGACGGGCGCGCAGTGGCGTAAGTCCTCGTACAGCGGTGACACCGGCGGCGACTGCGTCGAGTGCGCGCCGCTCGGTGACACCGGCTGGCTCAAGGCCTCGTACAGCGGGGACACCGGAGGCAATTGCGTCGAGATCGCCGCTCAGCCCTGCCTCGTCGCCGTGCGGGACTCCAAGAACCCCGAAGGTCCCGTCTTCACCGTCCAACCGGCCGCGTTCCAGGCGTTCGTGAGGTCCCTCTCTGTATGATCCGCCCCTGACGAGGGGGAGGGAGTCGGGGGGACATGAAGCACGTAGGACCGGACGGTCCGACGCATGTGGGGCCGTTCAAGGTGGCCGGTGTGCTCGGGCAGGGTGGGATGGGGCGGGTCCTGCTGTGCGCGGGGCCCGACGGGCGGCTCGTGGCCGTCAAGCAGGTGCTCACGCACTACGCCGACGACGCCGGCTTCCGGGCCCGTTTCCGTCGTGAGGTCGTGGCCTCGCGCAAGGTCTCCGGTGCCTACACGGCGGCCGTGATGGACGCCGACGCGGACGCGCCGACGCCGTGGCTGGCCTCGGTGTTCGTGGCCGGGCCCTCGCTCGGCGCCGTGGTCAAGGCGGACGGGGTGCTGTCCGAGGCCGTCGTCCACCGGCTCGCGGCGGGTCTGGCGTCGGCGCTCGCGGAGATCCACCGGGCGGGGCTCATCCACCGCGACCTCAAGCCCGACAACGTGCTCCTCGCCGAGGACGGCGTACGCGTCATCGACCTCGGCATCGCGCGGGCGACGGAGGACGAGTCCGAGGGTGAGACCGGGCTGACGCGCACCGGGTGGGTGATCGGTTCGCCCGCGTTCATGTCGCCCGAGCAGGCCGAGAGCAAGCCGCTGACCCCGGCGAGCGATGTGTTCTCGCTCGGTTCGATGCTGGTCATGGCGTTCACCGGCAGCAGCCCCTTCGCGGGTGCCTCGACCCTGCAGACGCTCTACGACGTGGTGCACTCGACGCCCGATCTGAGTGCCGTACCCGCCGGGCTGCGCGGGATCGTGGAGCAGTGCCTGGCCAAGGATCCGGCCGCCCGGCCGACCCCGGCGCAGCTGCTCGAACTGCTGGGACCGGTCGCTCCGGCCGGGCTGCAGTGGCCGCCCGCCGTGTACCGGATGCTCGCCGCGCAGCGGGCGGACATCGACGGGCTGCTCTCCGGGGGGACGGCGACCGCCGTGGCCCCGCCCGAACAGCTCCCCGAACAGCTTCCCGAGCCCGAGCCCGAGCTGGAAGCCGAGCCTGCTCCCGAGCCCGGGCCCGGGCCTGCTGCCGAGCCCGCTCCCGCCCCGGCCCCCGAGCCCGTGCGGGACGAGGCGGCGCAGGCCGGGCCGTCCGTCGTTCCTGCCCGGCCGGACACCCCGCCGACCGAGCCGTCGGCCACGCCGCCGCGCCCCGCCCCGGGGCTGCGGTCGCGGACCGTGGCCCTGGTGGCCGCCGGTGTGCTCGTGGCGACGGGAGCCGGAGTGGGGGCGTACGCCCTGGACCGGGCGGGGGGCACCGGTCCCGCCGCCTACCCCGACGTACCGGCCTGCCGGGAAGCCACCAGGAACCTCCAGCTGGCGGGGCGGGAATCGAAGGAGGACTTCCACAGCACGACCGCGAATCAGGCGCACACGATGTGCTCCTGGTACGAGGCCGGGTCCACCCGGCGGAGCGCGCTGGTCCGGTGGGACGTCAAGCGGGGCGGTGACGACGCCGCCAACGCGCGGCTCCAGCAGGTCGGCTTCGCCGCGGACGCGGACGGCGGGAGGCGGGCGAACAACCTCGGTTTCGGCGACGGGGCGTACTGGGAGTCCTCCAACGCCGAATGGACCTGCGCGCTCTCCGTGCGGCAGGGCAATCTGGTCGTCTGGGTCGGCCTCCACCGTCCCGGGGGGTGCGAGGACAAGGCCAAGTCGGTCGCCAAGGCCGCGCTGGCGGCCGTGCCCGCCGACGCCGGCTGAATCCCTCCTACCGCTTCTCGTCCTGCCGTCGCACCATCTCGCCGATCCAGAGGGGCGCGAAGGGAGACGTGCAGTTCGGGGGAGTCGGGTAGTCCTTGAGGACCTCCAGGCGCTCGCCGATGGCGATCGCGCGGGCGCGGTGCTCGGGGTGCTCGATGCCGATCTGCGCGAGGCAGTGGTTCATCGCCCACTGCAGGCGGTCCGGGGCGTCCTTCATCCGCGCCTCGATGAGATCGAGCAGTCCCGGGAGGTCGAGACCGTCGGGCTTCTTCGCCACCCGCTCGGTCGTCAGGGCCCAGCCGGCGCTCGCGACGACCGGATCCGGATCCGCGAACCAGGCGAGGCGCAGTTCCTCGCCGTGCGGGTTCTTCTTCACCACGTAGTTCACGAGCCAGTCGTGGACCTTGGGGGTGCGGGACTCGCGGAGCATGGTGTCCAGCTCGTCGCGCTCGAAGGCCTTCGGGCGGCAGATCAGCAGTGCCAGGAGCCGGGCCGCGGTGTCGTCCGTCCGCCAGAGCCCGCGCGCGAGGTCCTGCTGCGTCTTGAGGCGCTTCGCGATCGCGCGCAGCTTGCCGAGGTTCACACCGTGGTCGTCGCCGTGCTTCTCGTTCACCGCCCGCATCTTCGGGTCCTCGAGCCCGGCCAGTTCGGCCATGACCTGCGCCACCGTCGTCTCGGTCATCACGGGCTCCTGTCCGTCGCGGATGGAATCCACCCTACGGCGGGCGGTGGGCGAGGACCGGCGGTCCGCCACGGCCTACTCACGCCCGTCCGGGTAGCCGTACTCAGGCGGAGCACACCGTCCGCCGCCTAGCGTGCGGACCATGAGTTCCACGCAGACCGATCCGTTCGAAGACGAGGCCCTCCCGCAGGTGACGGGCACCTGGTCACTCGTGCTGGGGAGCGTGGCCGTCGCGTCCACCGGCTGTCCGCTGCTTCCGGAGTCCGTTCCGAACCTGCTGCGCTTCCTCCCGCTCTACCTGGTCCTGCCGCTGGGGGTCTGGGCGGTCGTCTCGGGAGGCATCGCCCTGCGGCGCGTGCGCGGCGACGAGGGCGCCAGCCGCACCCGGGCGCGGGCCGGGATCACCCTCGGGACGGTGGCCGTCGTGACGGTGACGGGCGCCCTCGTCTGGGCGGTCTGGGCGCTGCGCAACATCTGAGAGCGCCGGCGGGCAAGGCCCGTGGCGGTGGGCGGGTCACCGGCCGGGGCCCCGACCTGCGGTCTCGGCCGCCGAACGAAGAACGCGTCCATCCGACCGGTCATCTGACCTTCCGTCAGATTGGAACGTGTTCTAGTCTGCCGCGCATGGGCATCGGAATCACGCAGGAGCAGCGCGAGTTGGCCGAGGCGGTGCGCGGCTGGGTCGCGCGGGCCGCGCCTCCGGAAGAGGTCCGCAAACTGCTCGACACCCCGCCGCAGACCGGGGCGCGGCCCGCCTACTGGGACGCCATGACCGCGCAGGGCCTGCTGGACCCGCACCTGGACGGCGGGACCCTGCTCGACCTGGCCGTCGTCGTCGAGCAGGCGGCCCGGGCCGCGCTGCCCGGGGCGTACCTGCCGAGCGCGCTGGCCTCCGTACTGCTGGACCGGGCCGGGGCCGAGCCGCTCGAAGGCCGGGTCGGCGCGGTCGCGCTCGGGCCCGGGACCCTGACCGCCGTCGCCGCCCCGGGCGGCGGGTACCTGCTCGACGGGCTCGCGCCGCCCGTGCTCGGCGCCGGCGAGGCCGACCTGGTGCTGCTCGCCGCCGAGGCCGCGCACGGCACCCGGTGGTTCGCGGTGGACGCGGCCGCGCTGGACATCCGTACGCACGAGAGCGCCGACCCGACCCGCCCCACCGCCGAGGTCCGGGCGCGGGGGGTCGCCACCGGCCCGGACCGGCTGCTGGAACTGGACGCGGCCCTGGTGCGCGACCTGGCCTGCACGCTGTTCGCCGCCGACGCCTGCGGCACCGCCGCCTGGGCCCTGCACACCGCCGCCGAGTACGCGAAGGTGCGCGAGCAGTTCGGCCGGCCCATCGGGCAGTTCCAGGGCGTGAAGCACCTGTGCGCCGACATGCTGGTCCGCCTCGAACAGGCCCGGGCGCTGGCCTGGGACGCCGCACAGGCCATGGACGAGCCCGCCGAGGTGCGCTCGCTGGTGGCGGCCCTCGCCGCCGGCACCGCCCTGGACGCCGCCTACACCTGCGCCAAGGACTGCATCCAGATCCTCGGCGGGATCGGCTTCACCTGGGAGCACGACGCCCACATCTACCTGCGGCGGGCCCTGGTCGCCCGCCAGCTGCTGGGGCCCGGCGACGGACACCGCGTACGGGCCGTGCGGCTCGCGGCCGCCGGGGCGCGCCGGGAGCTGAAGCTGGAACTGCCCGCGCAGGCCGAGACGTACCGTGCGGAGGCCCGTACCGCCATCGGGGAAGCGCGTGGGCAGGGCCCGGCCGCAGCCCGCCGGATCCTGGCCCCCACCGGCTACGCCGCCCCGTACCTGCCGGCCCCGTACGGGCTCGGCGCGGGACCGGTCGAGCAGCTCGTCGTCCAGCAGGAGCTCGCCGCTGCCGGGGTCAAGCTCGCCGACCTCGGGATCGCCACCTGGGTGGTGCCCTCACTGCTCGCCTACGGGACGCAGGCGCAGCGGGAGGCCTACCTCCTGCCGACCCTGCGCGGGGACCTCACCTGGTGCCAGCTCTTCTCGGAGCCGGGCGCGGGCTCGGACCTGGCCTCGCTGCGGACCAGGGCGGAGCGGCGGGAGGACGGCTCCTGGAAGGTCAACGGGCAGAAGGTGTGGACGAGTTCCGCGCACAGCGCCGACCTCGGGATCCTGCTGGCCCGCACCGACCCGGACGCGCCCAAGCACAAGGGGCTCGGCTACTTCGTCGTCGACATGAAGAACACCCCCGGCATCGACGTCCGGCCGCTGAAGGAGATCACCGGCGAGGCCCTCTTCAACGAGGTGTACTTCGACGACGTGGAGCTCCCGGCGGACGCGCTGGTCGGCGCCGCGGACGGCGGCTGGAAGGTGGCCCGCAACACCCTCGGCAACGAACGCGTCCACATGGCCGACCAGATGACCTTCGACACCGGCCTGGAGGCGCTGCTGGCGCGCGCCGCCGGTCTCGACGGCACGTACAGGGCGCGGATCGGAGCGCTGGCCGCCGAGGCCCACGCCCTGGCCTGCATCGGGCTGCGCACCACGCTCCAGCAGGTGTCGGGGCTGGAGCCGGGCGCGGGCGCCTCCGTGCGCAAGCTCGTCCAGACCCCGCACCAGCAGCGGACCGCCGAGCTCGCGCTCGAACTGCTGGGGCCGGCGGGCGCGGTGCGGGAGGGAGCGGGGGAGCGGGCGGTGCACGGGATGCTCATGTCCCGCTGCCTGACCATCGCCGGGGGCACCACACAGGTCCAGCTCAATGTCGTCGCCGAGCGGATTCTCGGCCTCCCGAGGGACTGAAGGGACACCAGGGGCATGAAGTCGTACATCGTGGGCGTCGGCATGACGAAGTTCGAGAAGCCGGAGTCGCGGGACTGGCAGTACTGGGACATGGCGAAGGAGGCCGGATCGGCGGCGCTCGCCGACGCGGGTGTGGACTACGGGCTCGTCGAGCAGGTCCCGGTGGGCTACTGCTTCCAGGCCTCGACCGCGGGCCAGCGGGCGGCGTACGAGCTGGGGCTCAGCGGGGTGCCGGTCTACAACGTCAACAACAACTGTGCGACGGGCTCGACCGCCCTGATGATGGCGCGGCAGTTCGTGCAGGGCGGGATCAGCGACTGCGTGCTGGCGCTCGGCTTCGAGAAGATGAAGCGCGGCGCACTGGGCGGCGGCTCGGACGGCGGCGATTTCAAGACGTCACCGGTGGCCCGGCACTACGGGATCATGGCCGCGGGCCACGGCTTCGAGATGTCCCCGCCCACGGCGCAGATCTTCGGCAACGCGGCGCGGGAGCACATGGAGCGGTACGGAACCACGGCCGCGCAGCTCGCGGCGGTCGGCGCGAAGAACCACCGGCACTCGGTGAACAACCCGAACGCGCAGTTCCAGGACGCGTACACGGTGGAGGAGATCCTGGCGGCGAAGGAGATCCACGCGCCGCTGACGAAGCTCCAGTGCTCGCCGACCTCGGACGGCGCGGCGGCGGCGCTGGTGGTGTCGGAGCGCTTCGTGGTGCGGCACGGGCTGCACGACAAGGCGGTGGAGATCGTCGGCCAGGCGATGACGACGGACACGGAGGCTTCCTTCGCCTCGGGCTCGTGCATCGACGTGGTGGGCAAGCCGATGACGGCGGCCGCGGCGCGGCAGGCGTACGAGACCTCGGGGCTCGGCATCGAGGACGTGGACGTGGTGGAGCTGCACGACTGCTTCTCGGTCAACGAGCTGCTGACGTACGAGGCGCTGGGCATGTGCGAGGACGGCGCCGCCGGGAAGCTGGTGGAGTCGGGCGCGACCACGTACGGCGGGCGGTGGGTGGTGAACCCCTCCGGCGGGCTGATCTCGAAGGGGCATCCGCTGGGAGCGACGGGCCTGGCGCAGGCGGCGGAGCTGGTCTGGCAGCTGCGGGGCGAGGCCGGGCCGCGGCAGGTCTCGGGCGCGCGGGTCGGGCTGGCGCACAACATCGGCCTGGGCGGCGCCGCGGTGGTGACGCTGCTGCGGCGGGGCCAGCGCTGAACGCGCTTTCGGCCGTGGGGGCGGAGCGCCAGGCTCCGCCCCCGTGAGCGACATACGTGAGGCGTCCTTCAGCGCCACCGGCAGCGTGACCAGGGACGAGTACGACGAGGCCGCCAAGGCGGCGGGGACGGCTCGTAGCGCCCCGGCCCCGCCCGCCCCGGTCAGAGCTTCTGGATGTCCTTGTGCACCACGTCGGAGCCGGGGTGGTCGGCATACAGGCGCACCTTGAGCGGGTGGCCGACCGGTGCCTTGATGATGATGTCCGGGTTCTCCCCCATGCCGCCTCCGTTGCAGGAGGGCTCGGTGGTCAGGTTCGTCCAGCCGTTGAAGTTGTGCGGGTCGTTCCACGACACCCAGGCGCAGTCGCGCTCGCCGCTGGTGATCTGCACGGAGATGATCCTGACCGAGTTCGCCGCGCCGTCGACGCGCTCGTAGATCACCGTCCCCATGTTGTGGTGGAGGCCCTTGCCGGCGTCCAGGTCGACCTGGAGGACCGGGCCGGCCGGGGCGTCGGCAGTAGCCGGGGCCGCGCCTCCGGCGAGGGTCGCGAGCACGAGCGCGGCGGTGGCGGACAGGGCGGATAAGCGCATGGTTCCGTCTCCACGAAGCTAGGTTGAAGGGAGTCCCATCCTGGTCCCCGTACGTGGACGCGCGCTGCTGCGGAATCCGTCAATCAGTGGCCGGGACCGCGCAGTTGCGCTCATATCGGGTCACCCGCCTGCGCCTCGCCGGGCGCTGCCCGGACCCGCACCTCACACACCGGCGGGGCTGGAGCCGGTCGGCTTCAGTTCGCAGCGGCCGTCCGTGCACTCGCGGCGCAGGCGGCCCCGGGAAAGGGTCTGCGCCAGGCCGATCGCCCAGCACATCGGGCAGCCGCGCAGTGCCAGTACGCCGACCGGGGCGAGCAGCAGCGTGAGCGGCCCGTAGAGCGGGAGGAGGGCGAAGGCCCCGATCAGCGAGCCGAATCCGATCGCGCCGCGGACCAGGTGGCGGGGCACGGAGGAGCTCGCGAAGTCGGGGCCGTCAGTGGTCTTCATCGTTGCCTCCGGGGGCGTTGCGCAAGGTGTCCTGAAGGGTCGTCCGGGCCCGGTGCAGCCGTGACTTCATCGCGGCGGTACCGATGCCGAGCGCGTCGGCGGCCATCCGCCCGCTGTAGCCCTGGATGTCCCGCATGATGAGCACGCGCCGCTGGTCAGCGGGCAGGGCGGCGACGGCCCGCGCCACGCGGGCCGCCTCCAGACGCTGCAGCACCTCCTCCTCGGCCGACATCACGGCGGTGTCCGGCAGCGGAGCGCGCTCGCGCGGCATCAGCCGGGCCCGGCGCAGGCACTCGTTGCGGACGATGCGGAACATCCAGGAGGCCAGGGCGCCGGACGCGCGCAGCATCCCGATCTTCCGGTAGAGGATGATCAGCGCCTCCTGGGCCGCGTCCTCGGCGTCCTCGGGCGAGGCGCACAGCGAGTACGCGAACCTGCGGACGTTCGGGTGCGAGCCGGAGACCAGCGCGGTGATCGAATCGAGGTCCCCGCCCTGCGCGGCGACGATCAGCGCCTCGGCGGGCCAGGCCGACGACTCAGCCACGGGAGCGGGCCCGTCGGCGCACCACGAGGACGGTGCACGTGCAGAGCAGCAGAACGGCCACGGCACCGGCAACAACAGCGATCATGACAACCTCCGGGTCAGGTGCCGACCTTGGCGTCGGCACATGCATAAGAGGCGCGGGTGCCACGAAAGGATTCACCGGGATTCACGGGATTCACGGGAACCATGGGATTCACGGGAACCATGGGATTCACCCGGGTCCCCGGGATCCTCCGGAGGCACCAGGATGCACCACGGCTCATCCCAGGGCCGGGTCCACCACCGTTTCGCCCATCGACGCACGGCGGACGCAGTCCGCCAGATCCTCGACCGGGCCGTCCCGCAGCACCAGCCCCGCCGCTCCCGCGGCCAGGGCGGCCTCCGCCAGGCCCGGGTGCGCCGAGCCCGTGAGGACCAGCACCCTGCACTGGGGATCGTCGGCCAGCAGCGCGGTCACGGCCGCGAGCTCCTCCACCAGGGCCACCGCGGGCCGGGCCATCGGGTCCTGTACGACCTCGATGTCCGGCTGGAGGCCGAGCTGGAGCGCCAGGGCCGGATTCGGCGGCTCCAGCAGGACCCGCAGGGCACGGACATCACGGTGATCAACAGGCATTTCGTCCACGCGGGCAGGCTATTGCCCCGCCTCCCGGCGGGCACGCAACACGCTCCGCAGACAGCCGATCTGACGTGAAGTCAAGAGTCTTCCCAAGTGCGGGGGCGTGCGTTATACATTCCCTCACCGGTCGGGCCTAGAACGCGTTCTAGAACCGGCCCCCGCAGACGACCTCGGTGCGGCCGACGGTGCGGACGGTCGCACCGAGGTCTTCCAGAGCACTTCCACAGCTCTTCCGACGGCTCTTCCACGGCCCCGGTTCTCCAATGACAGGGAGCAGCATCCCCATGCCGATCGATGCCGCCAAGGCCCTCGCCGCCGACCCCCGCCAGGGGGACATCGGCTGGGACCACAAGGACATCCAGCTCTACCACCTCGGCCTCGGCGCGGGCCTGCCGGCCACCGACCCGGACGAGCTGCGCTACACCCTCGAATCCAAGCTGCACGTCCTCCCCAGCTTCGCGACCGTGGCCGGTGCCGGCATGGCCATGATGGGCGGCCTCGCCGCCCCCGGGATCGACATCAACCTCGCGAACGTCCTGCACGGCGGCCAGTCCATCGAGCTGCACCGGCCCATCCCCGTCAAGGGCAGTGCCACCTCGACCGCCAGGGTCGCGGCCCTCTACGACAAGGGCAAGGCCGCCGTCGTCGTCCTGCGCACCGAGGTGGCCGACGCCGACGGACCGCTGTGGACGAGCGACGCGCAGATCTTCGTACGGGGCGAGGGCGGGTTCGGCGGCGAGCGCGGCCCCTCCGTCCGGGAGGAACTGCCCGAGCGCGCCCCGGACCGCATCGAGGAGCGGCACATCCGCGAGGACCAGGCGCTCCTCTACCGCCTCTCCGGCGACTGGAACCCGCTGCACGCCGACCCCGAGTTCGCCAAGACGGCCGGCTTCGACCAGCCGATCCTGCACGGGCTGTGCTCGTACGGGATGACCCTCAAGGCCGTCGTCGACACGGTCCTCCAGGGGGACGTCTCGCGGGTCCGCGCCTACCGCACGCGCTTCGCCGGGATCGTCTTCCCCGGCGAGACGCTGCGCATCCGGATGTGGCAGGAGCCGGGCCGGGTGCTGGTGTCGGTGACAGCCGTCGAACGGGACGACGCGCCGGTCCTCGCCGACACCGTCGTCGAACACGCGTAAGCAGGCCCACGCGAACAGAGCACCGGGCACGAGCACGCGAACCGAGAACGAGCAGCGAGAACGAGCAGCGAGAACGAGCAGCGAGAACGAGCACAGACCGTACGAGACCAAGGAGCCGCACCGTGCGCGCAGCACTGCAGAGCGAGATCGGCCAGGACAAGCTCGAGGTCGTCGACGACATGGAGGCCGTGGGCCTCGGCCCCGGCAAGGTGAAGGTCCGGATCAGGGCCACCGGCCTGTGCCACTCGGACCTCTCCGCGATGAGCGGGGTCCTGCCGCAGCCCGCCCCCTTCGTCCCGGGCCACGAGGGCTCCGGAGTGATCTCCGACGTCGGTGACGGGGTCACCACCCTCAAGCAGGGCGACCGCGTCCTCGTCTGCTGGCTGCCGCCCTGCGGCAGCTGTCCGTCCTGCAGGCGCGGCCAGGGCCACCTGTGCCTGGCGAGCCTGGTCAACGCGGGCACCCCCAACTTCCGGCGCGCGGGCGGCGACATCTTCGGCTTCGCCGCGACCGGCACCTTCGCCGAGGAGCTCGTGGTCGACGCCGCGTGCGCCGTCCCGATCCCCGACGACGTGCCCTTCGACATCGCCGCGCTCATCGGGTGCGGTGTCACCACCGGTCTGGGCGCCGCCATCAACACCGCCAAGGTGGAGGCCGGATCCTCGGTCGCCGTCATCGGCTGCGGCGGCGTCGGCATATCCGTCATCCAGGGCGCCAAGGTCCAGGGCGCCGCCCAGGTCATCGCCGTCGACCCGGTGGAGTCGCGGCGCGAGGCGGCCCTGCGGTTCGGGGCCACCGAAGCTGTGGGGCCGGAGGCCTTCGACGACGCCAAGAACCGGATCACCGGCGGCGAGGGCTTCGACTACGTCTTCGAGGTCGTCGGCAAGTCCGCGACCGCGCAGACCGCGTACAAGATGACCCGCCGCGGCGGCAGCGTGGTGATCGTCGGGGCCGGTGCGCTGGACGACAACTTCCAGATCGACATGTTCTCGCTGTTCTTCGACGAGAAGAAGATCCTGCCGTCGATGTACGGCGGCGGGGACGTGCTGCGCTCCTACGAGCGCACCATCGCCCTGTGGCGGGCCGGCCGGGTGGACCTGGCGAGCCTGATCACGCACCGGGTGCAGCTCGCCGAGATCAACGACGCGCTCGACCAGATGCGTACGGGCGTGGCCCTGCGCACCTGCATCGAACTCTGACCGCTGACCGCCGGCTGCGGATCGCTGACCGCGGATCGCTGACCGCTCTGAGAACTGCGAGAGGAACGCTACGGATGTCACTCCCACTTGAGGGGCTCTCCGCCATCGTCACGGGCGCGGGCCGCGGCCTCGGCCGGGCCGAGGCGGTCGAGCTCGCGCGGCTCGGCGCGAGCGTGGTCGTCAACGACTTCGGCCAGCCGGGCCGCGACGGCTCCGGGGAGGCCTCGGCCGCCCCGGCGGAAGAGGTCGCCGCGGAGATCCGCGCCGCGGGCGGCCGGGCGGTGGCGCACCTGGGCGACGTGGCCGACTTCGAGCAGGCGCGGGAGCTCGTGGAGCTGGCGGTGTCCAGCTTCGGGAAGCTGGACATCCTGGTCAACAACGCGGGAATCCTGCGCGACCGGATGGTCTTCTCGATGTCCGAGGAGGAGTGGGACTCGGTGATCCGGGTCCACCTCAAGGGCCACTTCAACACCACCCACTTCGCGTCCGTGCACTGGCGCGAGCGGTCCAAGGCGGCGGGCGGCCCGGTCTACGGCCGGATCGTCAACACCTCCTCCGAGGCTTTCCTCGGCGGCTCGGCCGGCCAGCCGAACTACGCGGCGGCCAAGGGCGGCATCGTGGGCCTGACCACCTCGACGGCGCTCGCGCTCGCGAAGTACGGGGTGACGGCCAACGCCATCTGCCCGCGGGCCCGTACCCGGATGACCGAGGACGTCTTCGCCGGCTTCGAGGTCCCGGAGGAGGGCAAGCTGGACGCCCTCGCCCCCGAGCACGTCTCCCCGCTCGTCGGCTACCTGGCCTCGCCCGCCTCCGCCGGGGCCAACGGCCAGCTGTTCGTCGTGCACGGCGGCATCGTGGTCGTGATGGAGCGCCCGAAGGTGGCCGCCAAGTTCGACACGGCCAAGGAGTCCTTCTCCTTCGAGGAGCTCGACGAGCTGCTCACCCCGCACTACGCCTCCCGCCCGGCGAACGAGACCTTCGCCGCGACGGAGGTCCTGAGCCTCAAGCACGCATAGCGGGCAACCTCCGCCCCGTCCTGCCGCCCCCCGCCCTAACGTCCCGCCAGTGGTGCCTGCTGGAGGGGGACCGGGCGGGGGGCGGTCGGCGCGGGCGGGTCCAGGACCACCGGCGGGGGAGGGGCGACCGGCAGGTTCAGGCCGGCGATCCCGCAGGACACCTCGGGCGTCGCGTACGGCAGGTGCAGTCGGCCCTGCGGGCTCCACAGGCCGGTGCCGCCGAGCCAGCCCGCCGGGGCGCCGACCCGCAAGACGTGCCGGTCCGCGGGACGCCACAGCCCGATGCCGCCCTCGGGCAGCCGCAGCGCCACCCCGCACGTCTCCGGCATCAGGGCCTGGCCCGGCTGGACCGCGAAGGGGTGCGCGGCCCCCAGGCGGGCGAGGCACTCCGGGAACCGGACGGGCAGGGAGCTGCCCGACACCCCCCAGCCCAGGCGTGATTCGCCCGGCGCGTCGGAGCGGATCAGCAGCAGCCCGCTGTCCGGGTCGGCCAGCAGCAGCCGGTCGTCGCTGTCCTCGGTGATCTGCAGCAGCGGGGAGACGTCGCCGGGCCCGAGGTCCACGGCGACGGCCTTGGTGATCCCTTCCAGCTCGCGGTCCAGGGCCAGCAGCCGGCCCGCCCGGTCCAGCCAGACGCCGCCCGAGCACCGCCCGGGGATCCGGGCGACGGGCTGCGGCCCGAAGGGGGTACCGGCCACCTGCCAGACCGTGGTCACGGTGTCCTCCGCGGCCAGGGCGAAGGCCGCGGACCCGTCCGGGGAGGGCGGGAGCAGGCGCAGCCGTACGCCCTCCCGCACGTCCACCGCGCCCAGCTGGAGCTCCCCGGTGCTCGGCCCGGCCTCGGCGCCCGTCGGGTACAGCAGAGCGAAGGCGTGCCGGTCGGCGACCCGCCGGTGGATCAGGACCCGCCCGTCGGCCAGCGGCAGCACTTCGCTGTCCGCCTCCTCGGGCTGCGCGAGCGGCAGCGGTACCGCGTACGCCTCGGGCCCGGCCAGGGTCCAGCGCTCCACGTAGAGCGACTCGCCCTCCCCGGCCAGCCGGGCGGCGTACGACCCGTCCGCGGCGATGGTGAACGCGGCCGTGGTCGTCATTTCGATGGCACAGACAGTCATCCGTGGTCACCTCCGGGGGGGAAGGTAGTTTTCGGGCATCGCGGCGAACAACACCACCAACACCGCTTCACACATACGGGTGTCCGCACGGCGATTCGTGCGTGGTGGACGAGGCGATTGTGCTGTGCGATATCGGGGCGTTTGGGGTGCGGCGATGTCAGCCGTGCCTCACCGGCCGCCGCGATCGGCTCCGCGCGGGCCGCGGAGGTGCCGGACGGGACTCCGTACCGGACGGAACTCGGCGCTTGGAGCCCGGGGTGACCGCCGCCGACGAGGTCCGCGCCGAGGCTCGCGACGATGTCCGCGACGAGGTTCCTCACGACCCGCGCGGCTTCCCGGTCTGGCAGCGGGGGACGGGGCCGGACGGGGCTGACCGGGACGGTCGCCCCGGACGGTAGCCTTGGCCCGTGCCCCGTCTCTCTGAAGTCATCGCCGCGCTGGACGCTCTCTGGCCCCCCTCGCGGGCCGAGCAGTGGGATGCCGTCGGCACCGTCTGCGGCGACCCCGACGCCGAGGTCACCCGGGTCCTGTTCGCCGTGGACCCCGTCCAGGAGATCGCCGACGAAGCGGTGAAGCTGGGCGCCGACCTGATCATCACCCACCACCCCCTCTACCTGCGGGGCACCACCACCGTCGAGGCCGGCACCTTCAAGGGCCGCGTCGTGCACACGCTGATCAAGAACGACATCGCGCTGCACGTCGCCCACACCAATGCCGACACCGCCGACCCCGGAGTCTCCGACGCCCTCGCCGGCGCCCTGGACCTGCGCATCATCGGCCCGCTGGTGCCCGACCCGACCGATCGGGAAGGCCGCCGTGGCCTCGGCCGGATCTGCGAACTGGACCACCCCGAGACCCTGCGCGAGTTCGCCGCGCGGGCCGCGGCCTGGCTGCCGCCGACCGCCCAGGGCATCCGCGTGGCCGGCGACCCGGACATGCCGGTCCGTCGCGTCGCCGTCAGCGGCGGCTCCGGCGACAGCCTCTTCGAGCAGGTCCGCGCCGCAGGCGTGGACGTCTTCCTGACCGCCGATCTGCGCCACCACCCGGCGTCCGAGGCCCGGGAGACGAGCCGCCCGCTGGCGCTCGTCGACGCCGCCCACTGGGCCACCGAGTGGCCCTGGTGCGAGCAGGCGGCCGCGCAGCTCGACGCCATCTCCGAGCGCCACGGCTGGGGTCTGCGGACCCACGTGTCGCACACGGTCACCGATCCGTGGACGGCCCACGCGCCGTCCGTCACACCCCCTTCTATCTCTGGAGCCCCCAACTGAACGCCGAGCCCGCCGACCAGATCCGACTTCTCGACGTCCAGGCCCTGGACGTCCGGCTGTCTCAGCTCGCCCACAAGCGCAAGTCGCTGCCCGAGCACGCCGAGCTCGACTCGCTCACCAAGGACCTGGCGCAGCAGCGCGACCTGCTCGTCGCCGCCCAGACCCAGGCGAGCGACACCGCGCGCGAGCAGACCAAGGCGGAGCAGGACGTGGACCAGGTGCGCCAGCGCGCCGTCCGCGACCAGCAGCGGCTCGACTCGGGCGTGGGCATCTCGGCCCGGGACCTGGCGAACCTGCAGAGCGAGGTCGTCTCCCTCGCCAAGCGCCAGGGCGACCTGGAGGACGTGGTCCTGGAGGTCATGGAGCGTCTGGAGGGTGCGCAGGAGCGCGTCACCGGGCTCACCGAGCGCGTCTCCGCCCTGGAGGCCAAGGCCGCGGACGCCACCGCGCGCCGTGACGCCGCCACCACCGAGATCGACGCCGAGGCCGCGAAGGTCACCAAGGACCGCGAGGTCATCGTCGCGTCCATGCCGGCCGACCTGATGGCGCTGTACGAGAAGATCCGCGTCAAGCAGGGCGGGGTCGGCGCCGCGCGCCTCTACCAGCGCCGCTGCGAGGGCTGCCGGCTGGAGCTGGACATGGCCGAGGTCAACGAGATCAAGGCCGCGGCCCGCGACCAGGTCGTCCGCCACGAGAACTGCGGCCGCATCCTGGTCCGTACGGCCGACTCGGGCATCTGATGCAGAGGCCCGTCCGGTTTGTCGTGGAGGCGGACGGCGGGTCCCGGGGCAACCCCGGGCCCGCCGGCTACGGCGCCGTGGTGCTCGACCCGGTGACGGGCGAGACGCTGGCCGAGCGTGCCGAGTACATCGGCGTCGCGACGAACAACGTGGCGGAGTACAAGGGCCTGATCGCCGGGCTCGCGGCGGCACGTGACCTCGCCTCCGACGCGCAGGTCCTGGTCCGGATGGACTCGAAGCTGGTCGTCGAGCAGATGTCGGGCCGCTGGAAGATCAAGCACCCGGACATGAAGCCGCTCGCGGCCGAGGCCGCGCGGATCCTGCCGCGCGCCCAGGTGACGTACGAGTGGATCCCGCGCGAGCAGAACAAGCACGCGGACCGGCTCGCGAACGAGGCGATGGACGCGGGCAAGCGCGGCAGGCAGTGGGAGCCCTCGGCGTCCACGGCCGCCCTCGACCACGGCGCCGCGCGTGCCCTGGCCACCCCGCCGGCTCCGGTGGGTCCGCCGGGGGACGCGGCGAAGGGCGCCGCGGCCGTGCGTGCGGCCCTGGTCACCGCCTCCGCGGGCGCGGCCAAGGGCATGGCGGCCCAGGAGCTGAACGACACACTGTTCGCCGACGCCGAGGCCCTGACGGAGGCGATCGAGCCCTGCCTCGACGCCGACGCCCCGGCGGTCGCCGCCGGCAGCCACGGCTGGGGCCCGGACATGGGCGCGCCCGCCACCTTCGTGCTGCTGCGGCACGGCGAGACCGCCCTCACCCCGCAGAAGCGCTTCTCCGGCAGCGGCGGCACCGACCCCGAACTGTCCCCGGCCGGCCACCGCCAGGCCGCCGCCGTGGCCGAGGCGCTGGCCGCCCGCGGCACCGTCCAGACGGTCATCAGCTCCCCGCTGCGCCGCTGCCGCGAGACCGCCCGGGCCGTTGCGGACCGCCTCGGCCTCACCGTGACGGTCGAAGAGGGGCTGCGCGAGGTGGACTTCGGGGCGTGGGAGGGCATGACCTTCGCCGAGGTCCAGGAGCGCTTCCCGGACGACCTCCAGGCCTGGCTGGACTCCCCGAAGGCGGCGCCCACGGGCGGCGGCGAGAGCTTCATGGCCGCCACCCGCCGGATCTCGGCCACCCGGGACCGGCTGCTGTCCGCGCACGCGGGCCGCACGGTCCTGCTGGTCACCCACGTGACCCCGGTCAAGATCCTGGTCCGCCTGGCCCTGGGCGCCCCGCCGGAGGCCCTGTTCCGCATGGAACTCTCGGCGGCCTCCCTCTCGGCGGTGGCCTACTACGCGGACGGCAACGCCTCGGTCCGTCTCCTGAACGACACGTCCCACCTGCGGTAGACCCCGCCGGGGAAGGCCCTCGCCGACGGCGGTCCGCCGGCGGGGGCGGCTCGTCACCGCGTCGGCGCCCGCGTCGGCGTCCGTGTACGCGTCCGTTCCCGTGTGCCGGTCAGGGCGCGGCCTTGAAGGGGCCGAGGGCGTTCATGGCCCGGTCGAGGTGGCGGACCATGGTCTTCGCGTCGGCCCGGGCGGACTGGACGGCATCGGCCGCCTGCCGTGCGTACGGGCGGTGCGCCTCCCCGTCCGGCGGGACCCAGTCGCCCTTGTCCCGCCGCCGCACGTGGGTCTCCAACTGGTCCAGCGCGTCCTCGAGATGGCGGGCGAGTTCGCGCAGGCTCCCGGTCACGGCAGCGATCTCGGCGGGGCTCGCATAGGCGGTGCGGTGATCGGTGGTCGCTTCGGCGAGTTCGCGTATGTGCGCGGCAGCCGCGGCCGCGCGGGCAGGGTGCTCGGTCATGTGGCCGAGAGTGCCGCATCGGCCGGACCGCCGATAGGCGTGTGCACCGACTGCCGGGAGCGGGGCGGCCGCCGGAATCCTCGGCGGCGCCCCGAACGGGAGTGGAGAAGGCAGACGAGCCGGCCTGTACGCCGGGTTCTGTCGCCCGGAGACCTCGCGGTCGCCGGGGAGACGGCCATCCATCTAGGACCGGTGTTGCCACCGGCCTCGTGCGGTCTACCCGCGAACTCGGGCGGGCAGCCCTCGAGCGTTCGCGCAGACCCGTCCGGGGACGGATCCTCTTGACCTTGCTCCGGGTGGGGTTTACCTAGCCGCCTGAGTCACCTCAGGCGCTGGTGGTCTCTTACACCACCGTTTCACCCTTACCGGGGGCCGGAGCCCCTGGCGGTCTGTTTTCTGTGGCACTGTCCCGCGGGTCACCCCGGGTGGCCGTTAGCCACCACCCTGCCCTGTGGAGCCCGGACGTTCCTCGGCGGGATCCGAGGATCCCGACGCGGCCGCCCGGCCGACTCGTCTGCCGTGGCGACCATGTTACCCGGGGCGACGACCTGGCTTGACCTTGACGCAGCGGCAGGGTTTCTACTGGGGGCATGCGGATCGGAGAGATCGCCGCGGTCGTCGGGGTCACCACCCGGGCGATCCGGCACTACCACCATGTCGGGCTGCTCCCGGAACCGGAGCGGCGCCCCAACGGCTACCGGGCCTACAGCGTCCGCGACGCCGTCCTGCTCGCCCGCGTACGCCGGCTCACCGAGCTCGGCCTCAGCCTCGACGAGGTCCGGGACGTCCTCGCGGACGACGCCGGACGCGAACTGGCCGACGTCCTCACGGAACTCGACGCCGACCTGGCCCGGCAGGAGGCCGAGATCCAGGAACGCCGCCGCCGGCTCGCGGTGCTGCTCGCCGCCGGCCCGGGGGAGGCCGAGCCGCTCTCGCCCGCGCTCGCCGAGCTGCTGGCGATGGCACCCAGGACCGACTCCCCGGCCGCCGCCAAGGACCGCGAACACCTGATCCTCCTCGACGCCGCGGGCGCCGGAGGCCAGGAGATCTACGCCGCGCTCGGCCCCCTCGCCGCCGATCCCGCCGTGCTCGCGCTGTACGAGCGGCTCGACGACCTCGCCGACGCACCCGTGGACGACCCGCGGATCACGCCCCTCGTGGCGGAGCTGGTGGCGGCCGTCCCCGACGAGGTGTTCGCCTCGATCCCCACCGGCGGGCCGGTCGTGACCGGGTTCAAGGAGGCGCTGCTCGCCGAGTACGCGCCCGCGCAGGCGGAAGTCGTCCGCGGCGTCATGGAGGCGTTCATCGAGAGGGGGCGGGGATGACCCGCATACGGGCCGCACGGATCGCCGTCACCGCCGTCGTTCCGGCCGAGCTCGCGCTCGTGGTGTGCCTGGCGGCCGGGGTGCGCCTGCCCGGCTGGGCGCTCGCCGCCACCGAGGCGGTCCTCGTCGGCGCACTGCTGCTGGAGGCCTGGGTGCTGTACGGCCTCTACGCCGCCGAGCGGGCCCGCGGCGCCGGCACCGGCCGGCGGGCCGCCGCACGGGCGGCCGTCCGGGCCGTCGTCCCGGTGCAGGTGCGGCGGCTGCTGCTGCACGAGCTGCGCGCCACCGCCTCCCTCGGCCGGTGGGCGGTCCGCCGGAAGCACGGGGTGCGCCCCGGGGACCTCGCCGCCGCGTACACCGGCCCGCAGACGGCCATGATGTACGGGATGGTCTTCGTCTCGGTGATCGAGACCGTCGCCCTGGCCGTGCTCATCCCCTGGCCGGTCGTGCACCGGGTGGTGCTCGTGCTCGACGTGTACGGAATCCTGCTCGTCCTCGCCCTGCACGCCGCCTGTGTCACCCGGCCGCACGTCGTCGGACCCGACGGGTCCCTGCGGATCCGCTACGGGGCCCTCTTCGACCTGGCCGTGCCGGCGGACGCGGTGGCCTCCGTACGGGTGGACCGCCGCTATCCCGAGGGCCGGCTGGTCACCCTGTCCCAGGACGGGGTGCTCGACCTCATCGTCGGCAGCCAGACCTCCGTCACCGTGGAGCTGAACCGGACCCTCCCCTTCATCCGGCCGCTCGGCGCCACCGGCGAGGCCCGGACCGTCCGCTTCCACGCCGACGACCCGCGCGCGCTGGTCACCGCCCTGCGCCGGCAGCCCGCCGGCTCCTAGACGGCCGCGAAGAGGATCTTCGCGGTGCCCGGGTCGGCCTCCGTCAGGCGGACCCGGATCCGGTCGCCCAGCGGCAGGGCCCGGGAGGCGGACCGGACGCGGCCGACCACCGCCGGGTCCTCCAGATGGACCGTACCCACCTGCGGCTCCCGGTCCTTGACGTCGATGACCGTGGCCTCGAAGGACTCGCCGACCCGGTCCTTCAGCACGGCGGCCTCGACCAGGTCCACGGACTCGCGTTCCACCGTGTTGGCCAGCCGCGTGCCCGCCGCCATCTCCTCCGGGAGCGCGGGGAGGGCCGCCCCCACCCAGTCGGGCGGCTCGGTCCCGGCCGCGGCCGCCACGCACAGCTCGCCGCAGTAGCGGTCGACGAGCCGGCGCAGCGGCGCGGTGCAGTGCGTGTACGGGGCCGCCACCGCGGAATGGATCGCCGGGTCGGGGCTCTCGCCGCCGGTGAAGGCCGTGTAGCCGGCGCCGCGCAGCAGGGCCGTGCACTCCTGGAGGAAGGCGGCGTGGGCGGGGCGGTGCGGGTCGAGGGAGCGCACGAGCTCGGCGTACGGGACGTGGTGCGGCCAGTCGATCCGCAGGGCCCTGGCCGTCCGCCGGAGCCTGCCGACCGCGCCGTCGGGGGCGCTGGGCAGGGTGCGCAGGACCCCCGTGCCCGTGGCCAGCATCAGATCGGCCGCGGCCATGCCGGTCATCAGCGAGATCTGCGCGTTCCAGCCGTCGGCGGGGAGCGGGGCGCGGTAGGCCAGGGAGTACGTGCCGTCGCGCTCGACGACCTCCTGCTCGGGCACGTTGAGGGAGATGCCGCCGCGCTCCTGCTCCAGGGCCTCGCGGAGCAGACCGATGTCCTTCAACAGGGCGAGCGGCTCCTCCGCCGTGGCGGTGTCGATGGCCTTCTGGACGCCGTCGTAGTCGAGCCGGGCCCGGCTGCGGACCAGCGCGCGGCGCACGTCGACGGTCTCGACCCGGGCGTCCGGATCCAGGTCGAAGCGCCACACCAGTGCCGGGCGGACCTGGTCGGGCAGCAGGCTGGCGGCGCCCTCCGAGAGGACGGCCGGGTGCAGCGGGACCCTCCCGTCGGGGAAGTAGAGGGTGGTCACGCGGCGGTGGGCCTCGGCGTCGAGCGGGCCGCCGGGCGTGACGAAGGCGGCGACGTCGGCGATGGCGTAGTGGACGCGGTAGCCGCCGCCGGAACGCCTCGCCAGGTGCATGGCCTGGTCGAGGTCGACGGAGGAGGGCGGGTCGATCGTGAAGAAGGGGATGTCCGTGCTGTCCAGGTCCGGGAGGCGGGGGTGCGCCGCCGCGTGCTCGGCCTCGGCGAGGACCGCCGGCGCGAAGGCCTCCGGCACGTCCAGCTTCGTCCGCAGTTCACGCAGCGCGGCCCGCAGAGCAGTCCCGTCTGCGCCGGTCATGTGCATCTGACGGCGTGGCATGCGTCGAGCGTAGGTGCGGCGGGCTCGGACGGCGCGGCGGGCGGGGGCGGCGGACGTCTACCCTGGCTCGGGGGCCGCACCCCCTGCGACGTCGTACCGAAGGAGAACCACTGTGCTCGTGCTGCTGCCGCCGTCCGAGGGAAAGGCCGCCGGCGGCCCCGGCGCACCCCTGAAGCCGGAGGCGCTGTCCCTGCCCGGTCTCGCTCCGGCCCGTGCGGCGGTGCTGGAGGAGCTGGTCGAGCTGTGCGCGGCGGACGAGACGAAGGCGCGCGAGGTGCTGGGCCTGAGCGAGGGCCTGCGCGGCGAGGTCGCCAAGAATCTGGAGCTGCGCACGGCCGGTGCGCGTCCGGCGGGCGAGATCTACACGGGCGTGCTCTACGACGCGCTCGGCCTGACGGACCTGCCCGCGGCGGCGCGCGCCCTGGCGCAGGACTCGCTGCTCGTCTTCTCGGGACTGTGGGGTGCGGTGCGGATCACCGACGCGATCCCCTCGTACCGCTGCTCGATGGGGGTGAAGCTGCCCGGGCTGGGCGCGCTCGGCGCGTACTGGCGGGGGCCGATGGCGGAGGTCATGCCGGAGACGGCGGGGGACGGGCTGGTGCTGGACCTGCGGTCGGCCGCGTACGGGACGGCGTGGAAGCCGAAGGGTGAGGTGGCGGGGCGGACCGCGACCGTCCGGGTGCTGCACTCGCAGCTGGTGGACGGGGTGGAGAAGCGGTCGGTGGTGAGCCACTTCAACAAGGCGACGAAGGGTCGGCTGGTACGGGACCTGCTGACGGCGGGGGCGGTGCCGGGCGGGCCCGCGGAGCTGGTCACGGCCCTGCGGGACCTGGGGTACACCGTCGAGGCCGAGGCCCCCGCGAAGGCGGCGAAGGCCTGGGCGCTCGATGTGGTCGTGACGCAGATCCACCACTGACGCGACGTCGCGGGGCCGCGGCGGCGCCACGGCTCTGCCGCTGCGGGGGCGGGGTTTACCCGGCCGTACCCGGGAGCTGTCCCGGGCGTGGCCGAGTGGCGTCCTGCTGCCCCGTGCGGCTCAGCAGGACGAAACCGTCCCGCTCGGCAACGGTGCGGTACCCCCGGAACCGGGCGATGTCGAGGGCGACCAGCTCCTGCTCGACCGACATCGGCCAACGGTGGTTCGGCACGACCTTGGTGTCAACCATGATCCACTCGGGATCGGGCCGGCTGTCCTTCCAGCCGTAGACACTGACGCTGGTACGGCCGGCGAGGTGGGGCCCCAGGTTGTTCGACGCCTGGACCGTGGCTCCGTCCGGGATCTCGGCCATCACACTGCGGGCCACCGCACTACGGGGATCGGTCCGCCAGGTCGCCGGCTGGACCAGCTGCCACAACGGGAAGTGCGGCAGCAGCAGCAGAGTGACGGCCGCGGAGCCCGCCAGGTAGCGGCCCAGGCTGTGGCCACTCGCACGCCGCCGGTGCAGGGCGTCGATGAATGCCGCGAAGACGATCGGCATGATCGGCAGCGCGTAGTGGTAGCCGGTGCCCCAGTGGGCCGGGTAATCCGAGGCGAGACGCCACACCACGGTGGGCAGCGCGATCAACAGGAGCGGCGAGCGCAGCGCCAGGAACAGGGTGGGAGCCAGGATGAGGATGAGGGTCGTGACCTTCTCCTGCGGGGTGATGAGACCGAGGGTCACCTGGTGGAGGAACCCGATCAGGCCGCCTCCCGACGTGCCCGCGCCGCCTCCGGGATTGTGGGAGGCGAAGTAGCCGTCGAAGCCGCCCGGGTGGGAGGCGGCCAGCACCAGCACGGCGAGCGCGACCGCGGCCAGCCCGGCCGCGGCCGTGACGAACCCCAGCCTGCGGCCACCGCGCCCACCCCGCCACGCGATGACCAGGCCGATCGCGGCCACGGTGAGGCCGAGGTCCTCCTTCACCAGCACGAGCGGCAGCGCCCAGTACGCGGCGGCGCGCAGCCGGCCGCTGCCGAGGGCGGTCAGGGAGAAGGCGAGCAGGGGAACTGCGAAGGCCCATTCGTGGAAGTCGTAGCCGACCCCGCTCGCGATGCCCCACGAGACGCCGTAACAGGTGCCGATGACCACGGCGGCGGCGGACCCCAGTGTCCTGCGGGCCCAGAACGCCAGCGGCAGCACGCTCGCGGCGACCAGTGCGGCCTGCGCGACGAGCAGCAGTTCCGCCGACGGCCACAACCGGTACAGCGGCGCGAGAAGGGCCAGGACGGGAGAGAAGTGGTCGCCCAGGACGGGGAAGTCCGGCCCCTTCACCTCGGAGACGGGCAGGTTCCCGTCCGCATAGGACTGCACGACCTGTACGAAGATCCCCAGGTCGAAGGAGTGGGAGAGCAGATGCTCGTGGATCCGCAGGGACAAGGCCGTGTAGGCGAAGCACAGTGCCCCCGCCATGGCCCAGATCCACCAGGTGGCCCCGGGGCGTCTTCCCGCAGGCGTCTCCGGAGCCGCCCGTTCCTCAGTACCCGACTGTTGCAGTGGAAGCGCGGCGGCGTTGCCGATGGGTGCTTGCATGAACCCTCAAGATGCCAGCAACCCCACGGGCCGAGCGCGGAGCTGCCGCCCGTGTGGGCGGTTTCCCCCGAATGGCGGACGCACGGGCCCCCCGCACGAACCCCGTACGTGCAGGCGCGTCCGGACCCCGTTTCCTCAGGTCCCCGGACCCGGGCCGCCTCTTTCGGATCTTGTCCGAAAGAGGCGCTAGCGGCCCAGGGGCCAGGCGACCGCCGTCGGGGTGCGGTCCGTGGTGTCCGCGTACGCGGCGCAGGCGTCCGTCAAGGTTTCCAGCAGGGTGAGCGGGTCCGGCAGGGGGTGTTCCATGCCGCGGATCCAGGTCACCGCCTGGTCACCGGGCAGGGCCGCCGGCGGGACCAGGACGTAGCTGCCGCGGCAGTGCCAGCGCAGGCCCGGGTGTTCGTCCATCGTCTCGGGGTGGCAGTCCAGTGCGCACGGCCACCACTCGTCCTCGTCCTCGGGGGTGCCGCGGGTGGCGGTGAAGAAGAGCATCCGGGCCTGGTCGCCGGTGCCGCCCGATTCGGCGACGGGGCCGACCTCGATCCCGGCCTCCAGCAGGCGGGAGAGGGCGTCGGCTCCGGCTTCCAGCGGGACGTCGAGCACGTCGTGGACCATGCCGGTCGCGGTGATGAAGTTGGCCTGGGGCTCGTTGCGCGCCCAGCGTTCGACCTGTGCACGGTCGGTGGTCGACTGGGTCTGCCAGGCGAAGGAGACGGGGTGCCTTGCGGGCGTCGGACAGCCGATCCGGTCGCACGAACACCGGTAACCGGCGGGATGGGCGGCGGGGGCGAGCGGCAGGCCTGCGGCGGCGACGGCCAGGAGGAGCGCCTCGCGCTCGGCTCCGGGATCCTCGGCGGTGGGTTTCTGCCGCCGGCGCAGCCACTGGGAAATCCTGCTCTGCTCGCCGCGTTTGACGCGGCCGGACTCAGACCCCATCTATCCCCTCACCTCACCGTATCCCCGGCGGACCAACCCATCGTCCCACCATCCTGAGCCCCGGGTGACCGCTCTTGACGAGCGGGGGGTTGGAGATGTGCGACCGGAAAGCCCCACATAAGCACAGAAACAGGCCAAATTTCGCGGCCGATCTTGGATCGCCGGCCTGCTAGCGGTCGGTGACGTTGGCCACCCCGCCCAGCACCCGGTCCACGAGCGCGTCGGTGTAAGCGTGCGTCAGGGGCGCGGTGCGCAGCAGCCAGCGGTAGGTCAGCGGCCCCAGCAGCATTTCCACCGTGAGCCGCAGGTCCGTGTCCGGTGCGAGCTGGCCGGCCTCCCGGGCGGTGTCCAACCGGGCCTCGTACAGGGCGAGCTGCGGCTCCAGCAGCTGCTCGGTGAAGCGGGCGCCGAGCTCGGGGTCGGTGGCCCCGGCGGCCGTGAGGGCGCGCGCGGGGGCGTCGTACTTCTCGTCGTTGAACTCGTCGACCGTCGCCCGCAGGACGTTCTTCAGGTCGGCCGCCAGGTCCCCGGTGTCCGGGAAGCCGGTCCACTCGGCCTCCGTCTCCGCGTCGCCGGCCAGGGCCAGGGAGGCGTCGAGGAGGACGGCGGCCTTCGAGGGCCACCAGCGGTAGATGGTCTGCTTGCCGACGCCCGCACGGGCGGCGATGGCCTCGATCGTCAGCTTGTTGTAGCCGACCTCCCCGACGAGGGCGAGTGCCGCGTCGAGGATGGCGCGCCGGGAGCGGTCGCTGCGGCGGGTGGCGTCAGGGGTCTTGGGCATGGCCCGAAACTATCAAAGCGAGACGTCTCGTCTTTCCATAGGTTTGCTTAAACCACCCAATCAGTTCACTGTGCTGTCCTGGTGGAGGAGAGACGATTCTCTCCAGCACTCGTCCCGAGTCGTGAAAGTCGTGAGGAGCCTTCTTTGCGCAGAGACGCCACACCCCGGCGCTACCTGATGTGCCCACCCGCACACTTCAAGGTCACGTACTCCATCAATCCGTGGATGGATCCCACGAAACCGGTGGACCTGCCCCTCGCACTGGCCCAGTGGGAGGATCTGAGGGACCGCTACCGCTCCCTCGGGCACATCGTCGAGACCCTCGAACCCGACCCGGCGCTGCCCGACATGGTCTTCGCGGCGAACGGGGCCCTCGTCGTCGACGGCCGGGTCCTCGGGGCCCGCTTCGCCCACCCCGAACGGGCCGCCGAGGCCGAGCTCCACCTCGACTGGTTCCGCGCCGACGGCTACACCGAGATCCACGAGCCGTCCCACGTCAACGAGGGCGAGGGGGACTTCGCCGTCACCGACCGCTACATCCTGGCCGGCCGGGGCTTCCGCTCCAGCCCGCTCTCGCACGACGAGGCCCAGGAGTTCTTCGGCCGTCCGGTCATCGGCCTCGACCTGGTGGATCCGCGCTACTACCACCTGGACACGGCGCTCAGCGTCCTCGACGGCGACGAGATCATGTACTACCCGGACGCCTTCTCGCCCGGCAGCCAGGGAGTGCTCAGGCGGCTCTTCCCGGACGCCCTGATCGCCGACGGCCGGGACGCTGCCGCGCTCGGACTGAACGCCGTCTCCGACGGTCTGCACGTCCTGCTCCCGCAGGCGGCGACCGGACTGCTGGCACCGCTGCGGGACCGGGGCTTCGAGCCGGTCCCGATGGACCTGGGCGAGCTGCTCAAGGGCGGCGGCAGCGTGAAGTGCTGCACCCAGGAGCTGCGGCCGTAGGAACGGCTACGGCGCCGGGGGCCAGGCCTGGCCCCAGTCGACGTCCCGTGCGGCCTTGTAGAGATCGCCCTGGCGCTTGGTCACATTGACCCGGGTCAGGCCCTTTTCCCCGGTGCCGCACAGCTCCAGCAGGACGAGCCCCTTCCGGATCTGCGGCTTCCGCGTGATCCGGGAGGCGGCCGGCTCCGTCGGAAAGCGGGTCGCGGCGACGTAGCTGAACTTCTCGTCCTCGTACGGCAGCGAACCGCCCTTGACCTGCCGGTGCAGGGAGGAACGGCTGACCCGCGCCGAGAAGTGGCACCAGTCCTGGCCGACCTCGATCGGACAGGTCCCGTCGTGCGGGCACGGGGCGGCGACCCGCAGCCCGGCCGCGATCAGCTGGTCACGGGCCTCGCGGATGCGCAGGTAGCCCTCCGGAGTGCCCGGCTCGATCAGCACCACCGCCTGTCCGGCCCGAGCCGCCTCGGCGACGACGGCCGTGCGCGCCTGCGGGGTCAGCTCGCCCAGCACGTACGACACCGACACCAGGTCGGCCTCGGGGATGCTCAGCCCCGAGCCGATGACGGCCCGCCGCCAGGCGGCGCCGCGCAGCACCTCGGAGGCCGAGGCCGCCGCGAGCTCCCGGCCGAGGGCCAGCGCCGGCTCCGCCCAGTCCAGCACCGTGGTCTCCCGCGGGCCGTCCCAGGTGGCGTCCACCGCCCAGGTCGCGGCTCCCGTGCCGCCGCCCACGTCCACGTGCGAGCCCGGAACCCAGTCGGGGGCGGCCTCGGCCAGCGCGTCGAGGGCGCTGCGGACGGCCTCGAAGGTGGCGGGCATCCGGTACGCCGCGTACGCCGCCACGTCGGAGCGGTCGCGCAGTACGGGCGCGTCGGTCGGGGTCTGCCCCCGGTAGCTGGCGATGAGCCGCTCGACGGCGGCCGCGGCCTGCTTCGGCGGGAGTCCGTCGAGCAGGCCGCCGAGGGTGCGGCGGAGGGTCTCGGCGGAGGTGGGGGCGGAGGCGTTCACCTGCGAAGTTTATGCCGCCCGTCCGCGTGGGCCCGCACGGGACGGGCGGGAACGGCGACGGAGCGAGCGGACCGCAGCGCCGCGAGGTGCGGTGGGTCATCGGGTGCCCGCGATCCATCGCCGGATGGCCGCATTGGTGGTGTCGTCGAGTGCGGAGACGACTTCGATGGCGTGACAGTCTCCGGCGAGTGGTGGGATGCCGGCGGTGGTCAGCGCGGCGTGCAGGGCGAGGCGCCTGCCGTGTGCCGCACTGATCCGGCCGGCAGACTGCTCCTGTGGGTCCGGGGTCGCCGCGGTGCTTTCGAGGCGGGCCTGCTCCTTGTCCCCGAGCCCCCGCACACCGGGGAAGCGGTAGGGGTCGAGTGCCTCCTGTGGTTTCAGCGCGTGCGAGGAAGCTCGCCACGGTTTCATGCAGGGACCTCCTGGAATCTGCCTGAGTGCGGGGACGTTGCGGTGGGGCCGTGCGGGGGCGGCGCGGGTGGGCGGCGGATCGGACGTCTTCGGGCGCGGTGGAGGAGGGGGCACGCACTCACGTCCGCTGCTCATGCAGGACATGGGCGCCCGCGGCGATCACCGCGGCGAGCTGGTTGGCGACGGATACGCTGCACCCGCCGAGCCGGACGAACCCGCGTGAGCCCACGGGCCCGTCGTTGGTCAAGGAGGGCAGGACCAGCCCTGCGAGTGCGAGGGCCGCCTCGAGACTGGTGACAGCGTCCAGGCCCGCCTGGTAGGCGGCGTCCTGAAGTCGCTTGTAACGGATCCGCTCGGCGTGGGAGGGCTCGTACGCCATCGTTGCTGTCCTCTCGGTCTGTCGTGGGTGTGGTGCGTGGTGCTTCGGCGCTGCGCGAGCCGGGTCGGTCCGGATCGGTGAACCGTGCGGTCGCGCAGGTGGCAACGGAGTCCGGGCAGCCGTCGGCGCAAGATCGCGGACCGCCCGTGACTTATCGGATTCGGTTGTCGTTCCTCAGGTGAAAACGATCACTGCGGCTCTGGGAAGGACCACGTTCTCCATGCGGTTAGCGGCTGTTGCGCCTTCGTCCCTGGCGCCGTACGCGGCTGCACCGGCTCTGGGCTCGCCGGGGCGGCCACGGCTGGGGTGGCAGGCTCCGGCGCTGCCCGGCGGGCCGCATCCGGCGGGGGGCTTCCCGGACGTTGTCGTCATGCCCCGTAATGGAATTTGGGGGCAGCGGGGGGCCTGGAGTTGCGGTGCCGTGGCGCCGGCTGGCGGGGCGGCCGGGTGAGCGTGATCTGGCGGACGAGCTGTTGGAAGCAGGCGAGCGCGGCGATGGCGGGAAGGGTCGCCGCGGCCTGGGCGGCGAGCGTTCGCGGCGCCTGTGACACGCACAGCAGCGTGGCCAGAGTGGAGAACAGCAGGACGACGGACCACGAGTGGGTGGCGCGGCGCTGGTGCAGGGCCGCCCTGAGGATGGACAGGGAGGCGACCGTCCATGGTCCGTAGATCAGCAGCGGCCACCAGCCGACCATGTCCTGGGCGGTGCGGTCCATGGCGCTGTGCCGAAGGGCGTCACAGATGGCAAGGCCGCTGAGGGTGCTCACGACGGCGGCGATGAGCGCGACCAGCAAGGCCGTGCACAGACTGCCCGTCCGCATCAGGGCCATGGCCGGCGCCTTGGCCGCGACGGTCCGACGGTGTCCGCGGGACACGTGCGCCTCCGGCAATCCGATGATGTCCGGCGGTCCGGCCACCAGCCCGTCGGTGCTCATCGTGTCGTTCGCATCGTCGAAGACGGCCTTGCCGAAGGCCTGCTCCCGGCTGGCGGCCGCGCTCTCCTGAAGGAGACAGGCGAGCTCCTCCGCCGGATCCCATCCGCTGTTCGCCCGGCCCAGTCCGAGCGATGGATGCCCCGTGGCCGTGTGCTGTTCAGGATCCGGCCCCGGCCGGAACGTGCGGGCCTCCGGTGGTGTGGGGAAGCCGTTCCAGTCGGGATGACCGAGCGATCCGTACGTCTCATACACGGGAGTCGTGCCTCACCTGGTCGTCGGGGCACGTCCCGGACGCGGCCACGGCGCGCGACCGCAGGTCGAACTCGCGATGGATCGCGCTGATCTCCTTCAGGAAGTCCTCGACGACCGAGGCCGAGTAACTCAGTTCGATTTCCCGGCCTTCGTGATGCAGAGTCGCGTTCTCGCCTTGAGCGCGGTCCGGTGAGGCCGGCGTGAATGTCCATTTGCCCATGTGGGCGCCCCCGGGCGGAACGGGGACATCCATGTCTGTTGTTTGACGATTGAAGATTCTTCCGAGGCTTGCTCTTGTCATAGTCCACCCAACGCTCCCGGCGGCGGGCAGGGTATGCGCCATGCGAGTGATGATGGCGGGGCGTGCGCGTGTTGACCGCTTCCGTTCATCGTTTCTGCACCCTGCCCAACACCTCGGCGTCGCGCTTCGTGCCCTCGGTGCCGCCTCATGCAAATCGGAAAAACTGCAATCCGGCTTCGTGCTGCTGCACATGGCTGCAATGAGGGGGCGGGGCCATAACCCTGCATATGCCGATGCGTTGTGTCGTTGTGTTGCTGAGGGTTCGACCGCGGGCCCGCTGAATGAATCCGTCACCGGAAAGGGACCGCTGTGGCAGATGTGTTGATGAGGCTTGTGCTGATCTGTGCAGTACTGGGTGCGTTCTGGAGCGCACTGGCATCGTCCGGGGTGGGCCGAATGCGGCACAGGGACATCCTCGAGCTGAGGCGTCAGCAGCGCTTCAGGTATGTCCTGGCCCGGAACGCGCATGCCGGCCGGCCCTCCCCGCCGGAAGCCCCGGCGGCCGCCGAACCGGCGCGAGAACCCGGCGGCGGTGCGACGTGTGCCGCCTGCGGGGCCCTGTCCGGTTGGGAAGGCGGTGTACCCGGCTGAGCTCCGGCGCTGCCCACCGCTTACGAGGGCCGGGTGTAGATCCGCTTGGTGTCACGGATGAACCCGCGGCTCTGTTCGGGGCCGAGCGCTTGTGCTTGGAGATGGTCGTACATGAGGTGGTAGGGCTGGCGGTCCGCCGGCTTCTCCAGGTAGAGGTCGCTGGTGAAGCGCTCCAGGTACACGACTCCCGCGTCGCTGTCGGGGAACGTGAGGATGGAGAACTGCCCCGAGACGCCGGGGTGGGCTCCTGCGTCGTGCGAGAGGATCTGCACGGTGATGTGCGGTTGTGCGCCGAGCCGGTTCAGATGCTCAAGCTGTTCGCGCATGATGTCGGCGGTGCCGACGGCGCGGTGTAACGCCGATTCGTCCAGAACCACCCATAAGCGGAGGGAGCGGGCGGGGTGGTGGGCGCGATGCTGGCGCCGTAGCCGCACCTCGAGACAGGTGGCGGCCTGCTCGGCTGTGATGTGGGGGTTCGTTTCCCCGATGACCGCGGCGGCATAGGCGGGGGTCTGCAGCAGGCCGGGGATCACCAGGGGCTCGTACGAGTGGATGGCGACGGCCTCCGTCTCCATCCCGACGAACACGCTGTAGGGGACGTCGCCGTAGGCGACCCACCAGCCCTGCTGCCGGGACTGCTTCGCCATCCGCATCATCGAGGCGACGAGCGACTGGTCGGTGACCTCGTAGAGCTCACACAGATCACGCACGTCGCGCGGGTTGATGGCGCGACGACCCGTCTCCAGCAGGCTGATCTTGGACTGGGACACCAGCAGCCGACCCGCAACCTGCTGGGACGTCATGCCCGCGGCGCGGCGTAGTTGGCGAAGTTCCGCCCCCAGGCGGCGTCTTCTGACGGTGGGGCTTCCGTTCGCCGCCATGGGCGGTCTACCTCCAACTACAGGGCCTCATGCAGAAGTGCACAACCCGACAACTGTCGCCAAAAGCATTCTGCATACCCGAGCCGACGAGGCGTGCACCCGGGCGGCGAAGACCACCTGTTCGGCCCAAGGGAATCGCCCGCAATGATGCCCCCGACGCCAGCCGGCCGCACGCCTCGCCGTGTCTCTGGCCAGCGGAAACCGTCACGGCGTGACACCGCTGATGCCCCCGCTGGTCGCGTTAGCCCATCCGGGTTTCCGCGGGCTCCAGCGGTTTGCGGTTCTGCCACGGGCGGCACAGGCCGAAGAAGGCGCTCAGGGCCAGCACCGCGCACACCAGCTGCACCAGCGCCATCGGGACCGCCGTGTCCTCGCCCGCGATGCCCACCAGCGGCGAGGCGATCGCGCCGACCAGGAACGAGGTGGTGCCGAGCAGCGCGGAGGCCGATCCGGCCGCGTGCGGGGTCAGCATCAGGGCCTGCGCGTTGGTGTTCGGCAGGACCACGCCCATCGCGGACATCAGCACGAACAGGGCGGCGGCGATCGGGGTCAGCCCGACCTCCCCGAACACCCCGGTCGACATCAGCAGCAGGGCCACCGTGGAGGCCGCGACGACGCCGAGCCCGACGGCCAGGACCTTGTCCAGGCTGACGCGGCCCACCAGCAGCTTGCCGTTGATCTGGCCCACGAGGATCAGGCCGACGGAGTTGAGCCCGAAGAGCAGGGCGAAGGCCTGGGGCGAAGCCCCGTAGATCTCCTGCACCACGAAGGGCGAGGCGGATATGTAGGAGAAGAGCGCGGCGAAGGCGAAGCCGCCGGTGAGGGTGTAGCCGGCGAAGACGCGGTCGCCGAGGAGGCCGCGCATGGTCCGCAGGGCGGAGCCGACGCCGCCCGTGTGGCGCCGCTCGGGCGGCAGGGTCTCGCCGAGGCTGCGCCAGACCATCAGGGTGAGCACCGCGCCGACGACGGTGAGGACGACGAAGACCCCGCGCCAGTCGGCGAAGCGGAGCACCTGGCCGCCGATGAGCGGGGCGATGATCGGGGCGGCCCCGGATATGAGCATCAGGGTGGAGAAGAAGCGGGCCATCTCGTCGCCGTCGTACAGGTCGCGCACGACGGCCCGTGCGATGACGATCGCGGCGGCTCCGGCGAGGCCCTGCAGCAGCCGGAAGGAGATCAGCAGCTGGGCGGTCGGGGCGAGCGCGCAGATCGCGGTGGCCAGGACGTAGACGACCATGCCGATGAGCAGCGGCCGGCGGCGGCCCCACTTGTCGCTCATCGGGCCGATGACGAGCTGGCCCAGGGCCATGCCGGCGAGGCAGGCGGTGAGGGTGAGCTGGATGGTCGCGGCAGGACTGTCCAGGGCGTCGGTGACCTGCGGCAGGGCCGGCAGGTACATGTCCATGGACAGCGGCGGGAGGGCGGTGAGCCCGCCGAGTATGAAGGTGACCAGAAGGCCCGTGCGGCGTGCGGCCGTCAGGGGCGTCGTGGCGGTGGGGGCAGAGGGCGATGCGGGCGACGAGTCGTGCGGGGGGGCCGTCGCGGGGCCTCTCTCCGACATGCGGAACTCCAGTCTTCTCATCTGATCTACGCACCCCTGACCGACCCATGCTCTCAGCAATCGGAACGTCCGGGGAGCGGGGCGCCGTGTGACGTACCCTGCGGCCCCATGGACGAAAGTACGAAGAAGATCGCCGTGGTGACGGGTGCCGGATCCGGAATCGGCCGCTCCGTGGCTCTGGCCCTGGCCGCCGCCGGATGGTCCGTGGCCGTGGCCGGCCGCCGGCCCGAGCCGCTGGAGGAGACCGCCGAGGCCGCCGGTGACGGCGCCGACGTACTGCGCGTACCGGCGGACGTGAGCGACCCGGACGACGTGACTGCGCTGTTCGAGTCGGTCCGCGCGCGGTACGGGCGCCTCGACCTGCTCTTCAACAACGCGGGCACCTTCGGCCAGGGCGGGGTCCCGCTGGAGGACATCACCTACGAGGCCTGGCGCTCCGTCGTCGACGTCAACCTGACCGGCGCCTTCCTGTGCGCGCAGGCCGCCTTCCGGCTGATGAAGCAGCAGGACCCGCAGGGCGGCCGCATCATCAACAACGGCTCCATCTCGGCGCACGTGCCGCGCCCGAACTCCATCGCCTACACCGCGACCAAGCACGCGATGACGGGCCTGACCAAGTCCCTGTCGCTGGACGGGCGGCCGTACCGGATCGCCTGCGGCCAGATCGACATCGGCAACGCGGCGACCGAGATGACCGAGCGGATGCAGACCGGCATCCTGCAGGCCAACGGGCAGCTGGCCGTCGAGCCGGTGATGGACGCCGCCGACGTGGCCCGCACGGTCCTGCACATGGCCGGACTCCCGCTGGAGGCGAACGTGCAGTTCGCGACCGTCATGGCGACGGCCATGCCGTACATCGGCCGCGGCTGAGGGACGGGAATGGCGCCCGGCCGGCCGGGGTTGAGGCGGTCATGACGACCGAAGTGCTGCGCTACACCGCGTTCTCCCACGACCCGGACGGCGGCAACCCCGCCGGGGTCGTGCTCGATGCCTCCGGACTGGACGAGCACGCCATGCTGGAGATCGCCGCCGGGCTGGGCTACAGCGAGACGGCGTTCCTGACCGCTCCCCCCGAGGGGCTCGGCGGTGAGGAGGGCCGGTCCTTCACCGTCCGCTACTTCAGCCCGAAGGCGGAGGTCCCCTTCTGCGGGCACGCGACCGTGGCCACGGCCGTGGCGCTGGGGGAGCGGATCGGGCCGGGACAGCTCCTCTTCTCCACCCAGGCGGGGACCGTACCGGTGTCCGTCACCTCCGAGGACGGGCGGCTGCGGGCCACGCTCACCAGCGTCGAGCCGCACACCGAGGAGATCGGCGCCGCCGACCTCACCGAAGCACTGGCCGCGCTGGACTGGCCCGGGGCCGACCTGGATCCGGCCCTCCCGCCCGCCATCGCCTACGCCGGAGCCCGGCACCTGGTGATCGGCGCCCGCACCCGGGCCCGGCTCGCGGACCTCGCCTACGACTTCGCCCGGCTGGAGGCCCTGATGCGGCGTCTGGACCTCACCACGGTCCAGCTGGTGCACCGGGCGGGCCCGGCCGAATTCCACGTACGGGACCCCTTCCCGGTCGGCGGCGTGGTCGAGGACCCCGCCACGGGAGCCGCCGCGGCCGCCTTCGGGGCGTACGCGCGCGAGCGGGGCCTGGTCCCGGCCGACGCCGTGCTCACCCTCCACCAGGGCGAGGACATGGGCCGCCCCGGCGTGCTCACCGTGGAACTGCGCGAGGGCGACCCGCGGGTGCGGGTCGGCGGCGCGGGAGTACGGATCGCGTGAGCGCGCACACCGGACCGGAGCCGGCCCCCCACCGGCAGGCACAGCGGGACCGGGGCATGCGGGTCCTGCGTTTCGCCGAGGCCGAGGTGCCGGCGGAGCTGGCCCGGCAGGTCGCCGCCATCGAGGCGGCGGCCTGGCCGGGCTCCGCACCCGGCCACGACCCGGCGCTCCACCCGCGGACGATGCTGCTCGTGGACGGGGCGGGGACGGTTGCGGCCTCGCTGTCGCTGCTGTACAAGCCGGTCCCGCTCGCCGGGCGGACGTACCGGGCCGCCGGACTCAGCTCCGTGGCCACCGGGCCGGAGCTGCGCGGCCGCGGGCACGGCGGCCGGCTGGTGGCGGCGGCCCACGCCGAGCTGGCGGCCGACCCGGCCGTGGACCTGGCGCTGTTCAGCTGCGACCGTCCCCTGGCGCCCTTCTACGGGGCGGCCGGCTTTGCCGTGCTGCCCGGAACGGTGCTGGTGGGCGGAACCCCCGAGGACCCACTGCCCACCGACGCCCCTGGCTTCGACAAGGTGGTCCCGGCGGCCTTCTTCACGGACGACCCGGAAGGGGACCGTGCCGCCTTCACGGGCGTCCGCGTCCCGCTGCACCCCGGAAACACCGACAGGCTGTGGTGACGGGCCCGCGAGCCCTTCACCACAGCCCGTCGGCCTCGGCTGTATCCGCAGAGGGGGGCAGTGTCCCCGCGGCCGGTCAGCCGGCGGGCGTGGAGCCCGAGTCCGCGGGCCGCGCCTGCGGCGCGGCCGCCGGGCGTCCGCGGTCGACGAGGAAGAGCGTCAGCACGGGGACCAGGTACAGCAGCCACACCGTGAGCTGGAGGACGGTCGGGTCCGGCTGGAAGTTGAAGACGCCCTTGAGCAGGGTCCCGTACCAGCTGTCCGGCGGGATCGTCTCGCTGATGTCGAAGGCCTTGTCGCCCAGTCCGCCCAGGAAACGGGCCTCCTGGAGGTCGTGGACCCCGTACGCGAGCACGCCCGCGGCCACGACCACGAGCATGGCGCCGGTCCACCGGAAGAACTTCGCCAGATTGATCTTCACGGCGCCCCGGTAGAACAGGTAGCCCATCACGATCGCCGTGCCGATGCCCAGCAGCACACCGATCAGCGGCGCCGACGAACCCTCGCCGCTGGCCCGTACCGACGCCCACACGAACAGCGCCGTCTCCAGGCCCTCCCGGCCGACGGCCAGGAAGGCGGTGGCGACCAGCGCGGCGGTGCCCATGGCGAGCGCCGTGTCGAGCTTCCCGTGCAGGTCGGCCTTCAGATGGCGCGCGGTGCGCTTCATCCAGAAGACCATCCACGTCACCAGACCCACCGAGATGATCGACAGGGCGCCACCGAGCAGCTCCTGCGCCTCGAAGGTCAGCTCCTGGGTGCCGAATTCGAGCATCGCGCCGAAGGCCAGCGAGAGCCCGCAGGCGATCGCGATGCCCAGCCACACCGGACGCAGGGCGTCCCGGCGCTCGGTCTTCACCAGGTACGCGACGAGGATGCAGACGACCAGGCTGGCCTCCAGCCCCTCGCGCAGGCCGATCAGATAATTGCCGAACACGGCGGTTGTTCCTCTCCGGCGGTTGCTTAACCGAACAGCGTCCGGCCCCACCAGTCGTCCTTGTCGCGGACGCCCGGCGGGACGGCGAAGACGGCCGAACCCACGTGCTGGATGTATTCGTTGAGCACGTCGGACCGGGCCAGATTGCGCTGGATCGGGACGAACCCCTTGCGTATGTCGCGCTGGTAGGCGAGGAAGAACAGGCCCGCGTCGAGGCGGCCCAGACCGTCCGTGCCGTCGGTGAAGGAGTAGCCACGGCGCAGGATCGTCGCACCGTTGTTGGTGTCCGGGTGCGCGAGACGCACGTGCGCCTCCGGCTTCATCGCCTTCAGGAACGGTTCGTCGCGCTCCTTGGACTTGCCGACCGGGGCACCCTCGCCCTTGTCGCGGCCGAAGATGTCCTCCTGCTCCTGGAGCGGGGTCCGGTCCCAGGTCTCGATGTTCATCCGGATCCGGCGCGCCACCAGGTACGAGCCGCCGGTCAGCCAGTCGCTGCCGTCGCCCGCGCCGACCCACACGTGCTTGTCCAGGGCGGCCCGGTCGGTGCCGGAGATGTTCCGGGTGCCGTCCTTGAAGCCCATCATGTTGCGCGGGGTCTGCTCGTCGGGGGTGGTCGACGAGGTCTTGCCGAAGCCCAGCTGCGACCAGCGCATGGCGGTGCGGCCGAAGCCGATGCGGGCCAGCTGGCGGATCGCGTGCACGGCGACCTGCGGGTCGTCGGCGCAGGCCTGGACGCAGAGGTCGCCGCCGGAGCGGGCCGGATCCAGGTTGTCGCCGGGGAACAGCTCCAGGTCCACCAGCGCCTCGGGGCGCTTGCCCTCCAGACCGAACCGGCCCTTGGCGAACAGCCCCGGCCCGAAGCCGATGGTCAGGGTGAGCCGGGAGGCCTTCAGCCCCAGCGCCTCGCCCGTGTCGTCCGGCGGGGCCTCCGGGAGACCGCCGAAGCCGCCGTCACCGACCGGCAGACCGGCCGTCATCAGCCGGGCCGCCACCGTCCACTCCTTGAGGAGCTCGACCAGTTCCCCGCGGTCCTTCGTCTTCACGTCGAAGGCCGCGAAGTGCAGGCGGTCCTGCACGGCGCTCGCGATTCCGGCCTGGTGCTCGCCGTGGAACGGCACGGCCGCCCCGGCGGCCGCCGCCGACACCATGTCCGAGCCGCCGCCGAACGAAGCCACCGCACCGCCGGCCGCGGCGGCGCCGATCGCGAAACCGGCCCCGCCCCAGCCCAGCACCGCGCGCCGCGAGGGCGCGCCGCCGGAAACCGGCGCGCCGCCGTCACCGTCCTGCCCGGGCTGCTGCGCAGCCGAGTCCGACTCGGTCATCGTGTTCTCCCGCCTGCTTCTCGTCCCTGTCCCTGTCCGCTACTTGGTGACCGCGGCGGCGAGCTTGGAGAGCGGCTCGGCGAGCGCGTTCACGCCGTCCGAGAGCTCCTTGCGCTCCGGCTCGCCGACCTTGTCGTACGAGGTGAACTCGTAGGTGGTCTTGTCGGCGCGGTACTTGTCCAGCAGCACGGTCAGCGCCGCGAACTGGGTGTCCAGCTGCTTGACCAGCTCCGGGTCGTTCTTCACGGCGATCGGCTTGAGCAGCTCGTACGCCTGCTGCGCACCCTCGACGTTGGCCTTGAAGTCGACCAGGTCGGTGTGCGAGTAGCGCTCCTCCTCACCGGTGACCTTGCCGGTGGCGACCTCGTCGAGGAGCTCCTTGGCGCCGTTGGCGATCGAGGTCGGGGTGATCTCCGCCTGGCCGACCTTCTTCTGCCAGTCGGTCAGGTCCGCGATCAGGGTGTCCGCGAGCTGCTTCTCCCGGTCGGTGATCTTGCCGTCGACCCAGAGGGCCTTCTCCAGACGGTGCCAGCCCGTCCAGTCCTTCTCCAGGTCCTGGCCGGCCTCCAGGCCGTCCTCGCGGACGTCGACCTTCGGGTCGATGTCGCCGAAGGACTCGGCGACCGGCTCGGTGCGCTCCCAGCCGATGCGGGAGGGCGCGTAGAGCTTCTTCGCGGCCTCGACGTCGCCGGCCTTGACCGCGTCCGCGAAGGCCTGCGCCTTGGGGAGGGTCTCCTCGGCCTGGGTGACGACGTAACCGCGGTAGGCGGAGACCGCGGCGTCCATCTCGGGGCTGCGCTTCTCCTCGCCGCCCTTGCCGGTGGCCTTGACCTTCTGGGCGATGCCGTCGCCCTTCATGCCGGGCTTGCAGACGATCTCGTAGTCGCCCGCCTTGATCTCGGCGGTGATGGAGGCCTTGGTGCCGGGGCCGATGTTCTCGCGCTCGGTCACGATGCGGGCGTCCGGGAAGAGGACGTAGACCTCGGTGACCTTGGAGCCCTTGTTCTCGACGTCGATCTGCACCTTGCCGGACGGGAACTCCGTCCTGGACACCTCGCAGGCGCTGTCGGACGCCGCCACCTTGATCACGTCGTCGCCGCCCGCTGCGCTCTTCTGGGAGCAGCCGGTGACGGCGGTCAGTGCGGCCGCGACGGTGGCTGCGGCGATGGCGGTGAGGCGAGCGGGGCGCATACGGAGGCTCCTGGCGTCGGGCGAAGGGGCCGTCCCGAGGAGGGAGAGGCCGGTGAGGCGGACCTAACTTAACCGAGGCTTACCTCACCCATACCCTCTCGTACCGTGATTCAGGTCATAGGTTTTCGCTCCGGACACGGCCCTGTCACGGGCCCTCCACGGCAGGCCCATGGCACGGTCAAGCCGGGGTCAAGTCAGGTGTGCGTTCGGTATGGCGGAACCGGCGGAAGCGCTGGAACCCGCGGAACCGGCGGACGCCTTCGCGGCCCGGACGGGAACCACCAGCGGCGCCCCGGTGCGCGGGTGCGGGAGCACCTCCACCGGCTGCCGGTAGACGCGGCTCAGCAGCTCGCCCTCGAACACCTCGGCCGGCGGGCCGTCCACGGCGATCCGCCCGTCGTGCAGGACGGCGGCCCGGTCCGCGTAGGCGGCGGCCAGCCCCAGGTCGTGCAGGACGACGACGACCGCGTCCCCGGCCGCGGCCCGCTCCCGGCAGATGCGCAGCACGAGCTCCTGGTGGCGCAGGTCGAGGGCGGCGGTGGGCTCGTCGAGCAGGAGCAGCGGGGCCCGCTGGGCCAGTACGCGGGCCAGCGCGACCCGGGCCCGCTCACCCCCGGAGAGGGCGGAGAAGGGGCGCGCGGCGAAGTCCGTGACCTCGGTGGCGGCCATGGCGAGGGCCACCGCCTCCTCGTCGGCGTCGGCGAGGGGGGTGCCGGCCCAGGGCGCGCGGCCCATCCGTACGACGTCCTCCACGGGGAAGGGGAAGGACAGTGCGGCCGACTGCGGGAGGACGGAGCGGCGCAGCGCGAGATCCGGGGCGCTCCAGTCGCCCACCGGGCGGCCGTCGATCCGGATCTCCCCGGAGGCGGCGGGCAGGTCGGCGGCGAGCGCGCTCAGCAGCGTGGACTTGCCCGCTCCGTTGGGGCCGACCAGTGCGACCACCTCACCGGCCCGGGCGGTCAGGTCGATCCCGGCGAGGACCTCGCGGTGCCCGAGCCGGACGTGCAGGTCCACGGCCTCGGCGACGGCTTCACCGGGGGCGGGGCGGGCCGGGACGGTCCTCCGGGTGCGGGTGAGCAGCCCCGTCAGTCTGCTGGTCACGCCCAGCCTCCTTGCTTGCGGCGGGTGCGGCGCAGCAGCCAGAAGAAGAACGGGCTGCCGAGCAGGGCGGTCAGTACACCGAGCGGCAGCTCGGCGGGCTGGGCGAGGGTCCGGGCCGCCAGGTCGCCCGCGACCAGGACCACGGCGCCGGCGAGGGCGCTGCCGGGGACCAGGAAGCGGTGGCCGGGGCCGTTGGCCATGCGCAGCAGGTGCGGGACGAGCAGGCCGATGAAGGTGATGACGCCGGCGACGGCGACGGCGGCGGCGGTGAGCAGCGCGACGACCAGGATGAGGGCGAGGCGCAGCCGTTCGACGTCGATGCCCAGATGGCGGGCGGGCCGTTCGCCGAGCGCGAGCAGGTCGAGCCGGCGGGCGTAGAAGGGGGCGACGAACAGGCCGGCCAGGGCGCAGGGAAGGACGGCGAGGACCTTGGGCCAAGTGGCCTGGGCGAGGGAGCCGAGCTGCCAGAAGGTGATCTGGTTGACCTGGCCGCTGTCCGCGAAGAAGACGAACAGGCCGATGAGGGCGCCGGCGAAGGCGTTGACGGCGATGCCGGTGAGGATGAGGGTGACGACCTCCGTCCTGCCGCCGTTGCGGGAGAGGAGGTAGACCGAGCTGACGGTGATCAGGCCCGCGACGAACGCGCAGACGGTGATGGTCCAGTTGCCGAAGAAGCTGAGGCCGAGGCCGATGGCGGCGACCGCGCCGACGGCGGCTCCGGCCGAAATGCCGATGACGCCGGGCTCGGCGAGGGGGTTGCCGAAGACGCCCTGCATGAGCGCGCCGGCGCAGCCGAGGCTGGCGCCGACGAGCAGGGCGAGCACGACGCGGGGGAGGCGGACGTTCCACAGGACGCTCTCGCCGACGCGGTCGAGGGGAGCTCCGCCGAGGCCGAGGTGGTGCTGGACGGAGGCGAGGACGTCGGGCAGGGGGATGTCGTAGGCGCCGGTTCCCGCGGAGAAGAGGGCGAGGAGGGCGAGGACCGCCACGAGGGCGGTGGTGAGCAGAGCGCCCCGGCGGTGGCCGCGCGACCGCGGCTTGGGCGTTGCCGGGGCGGGGTCGGGGGCCGGGGCGAGGGCGGCCGGGTCGGCGGGGCCCGTGGCTGCGGTTCCGGTGGGGCCGGGTGCGCCGGCCGGGTCGGCCGGGCCGGTTCCGGTGGGGCCGGGTGCCTGCCTGGGCAGCTCCTCGGGCGCCGAATGCGACGAGGTGTCGCGGGGAGCGGTGGCGGTGGTGGGGGTGGCGGCGGTGCGTTCGGCACGCGGGGATGGGCCGGGCGCGCTCGCGGTCCCGTCGGATCCGGCGGTCGCGGGCAGGTCCCGGGCTTCCGGGTCGTGGAGGGCCACCTCAGGCGCCCTTGCCGTAGAGCTGGTCGACCAGGGAGGAGAGGACCTGGTCGGTGCGCGGGCCGTAGTTGAGCAGGACGCCGTCGTCGACCGTGACCACCCGGCGGTCCATGCCGGCCGGGGTCTGGGCGACGCCCGGGATCTTCACCAGGCCGTCGATGCCGCCGACCGATTCGAGGCCCTTGGACATGACGAGGATCGCGTCGGGCGCGGCGGCCGCCAGGGCCTCGCTGGTGATCGGGGTGAAGTCCTTGCCGAGTCCGGACTCCTTGCCGGTGTCGACCGCGCCGGCCGCCTCCAGCAGCGATGCGGCGCCGGAGTCGGATCCGCCCAGCAGATAGACGGAGGCCGTGCCGCGGAGGTAGAGGAAGGCCACCCGGGGCTTCTTGCCGGAGGCGGCCGGGATGTCCTTGCGGACGGTGGCGATCCGGTCGGCGGTGCGCCGGTTCAGCTGCGTGCCTGCCTCGTTGACGCCGAGCGCGGCGGCCACCGCGTCGATCCGCTTCGGTACGTCGTCCAGTCCCTTGGCGGGGGCGATGACCAGGACCGGGATACCGGCGTCGCGGATCTGCTGAATCGCTTCTCCCGGTCCGGTGGTGGTCTCGGCGAGCACCAGCGTCGGGCGCAGCGAGAGCACGCTCTCCGCGGAGACGTCATGTCCACGTGTCACCACCGGCAGCCGGGCGGCCTGTTCGAAGGTGGCTGTGATGTCCCGGGCGACGACCTGCTCGCCGAGGCCCAGGGTGTGGACGATCTCGTTGAGGCTGCCGCTGAGGGGGACGACCCGATCCGCGGAGGTGATCGTGACCTGGGCGCCGTCGACGGAGGGCACCGTGACGGGAAGGGCGGGCCGGGGCGCCGGAGCGAGTGGTTCCACCCGGTCCGGAACCGAGGCTGCGCCGGGGGCCGATGAGCCCGGGGTGGTGGCCGTACCTCCGCAGGCCGTCAGCGCGAGTGCCAGTGCTGCCACGGCAACGGCGAGACGGGGAAAGCGGTGTGACGCGGCGGGCGTAGGCACGAATGCACCGTCCTGATCGTCCGACTGAGGTTCTGGGGACCGGGGGGTGTTCATCCGGCCGTGGTTAGCTTAGGTTAGCCTAACCTTGCCCGCTAGGCCTTAGGAGGGGGCGGTCATGCCCACGAGACCCGTCCGTACGTTCGCCGTCGCCCTGTTGGCGGCCCTGCTGGGCGCACTGCTCCCGGCGACCGCCGCCCGGGCGGGCACCGTGCAGGGGGGCCGACTCGACTGGGGCATCAAATCGTCTTTCCAGAGTTATGTCACGGGTCCGGTGGCAAAAGGCAGTTTCAAGCTGAAGAGCGGCGCCGCCACGGTGGGCGGCAGCCTCTTCCGCTTCCACTCCGCGAGCGGTTCGTACGACCCGGACTCCGGTGCCTTCGAGGCCTCCTACTCGGGCGGGGTGACCTTCCAGGGGCACCAGAAGTCCGACGGCGTCTACGAACTGGACATGACCATCAGCCGCCCGACCGTCAAGATCTCCGGCGGCAAGGGCACGCTGTACGTGGACGTCTCCAGCAAGGCCAAGGACAGCGGCGCGGTCACCAGCCAGTCGCAGGTCGCCTTCGCCTCCCTCGGCGTCGGCGGCATCAACATGAAGGGCGGCGCCAGCCCGCTGACCCTCACGAACCTCCCGGCCACCCTCACCGCGGAAGGCGCCAAGGCCTTCGCCGGCTACTACGGCGCCGGCACCCAGCTCGACCCCGTCTCGCTCTCCGCCGACGTCAGGACCGCCCCGGCCGCCGCGCCCCCGCAGTCGGCGACTCCGCAGTCGAGCGCCACCACCGAAGCCGCCCAGGCGCCCGGCGCCTTCACCGACGCCGCCGTCGACTGGGGGGTGCGCCGCACCTTCCGCGAGTACGTCACCGGCTCGATCGGCCAGGGCAAGTGGACCCTCGCCGAGGGCGCCCAGGACGGCGGTGCGCTGTTCCGCTTCCCGCAGGGCAAGGGTTCGTTCGACGGCGCGAAAGGCACTCTCGACGCGGCCTTCGCCGGCACCGTCCAGTTCACCGGAGCCCACCTGGACCTCACGCTCGGCAAGTTGAGCGTGAAGGTGGCGGACGGAAAGGGCGTCCTGTCCGCGGACGTCACCGCCGGCGGCCAGACGAAGAACGCCGTCCCCCTCGTGGAGTTCGACGCGAAGGGCCTGAAGACCGAGGGCAAGCTGGCCACCCTGACCGAAGCCCCCGCCACCCTCACCGACGGCGGCTCCCAGGCCTTCAACTCCATGTACAAGGCCGGCACCGAGATGGACCCCGTCTCGCTCGCCGTCGCCCTGGACGCCACCGCCAAGCTTCCCGCCCTGCCCGACCTGGGCTCCACGGCCTCGCCCGCCGCCCCCGCGGCCGCGTCGCCCTCCGCCGAGCCCGCCCCGGTCGCGAAGGACGCGGAGTCCTCCGACGCCGGGCTCTTCATCGCCCTCGCCGTGGCCGTCCTGGTCCTGGCCGGCGGCGGTGCCCTCCTGGTCGTGCGCAAGCGGCGTACGGCCCAGGCGGCCCCGACCGCTGCCCCCGCCCCGGCTGCTGCCCCCGCTCCGGCTGCTGCCCCCGCTCCGGCCGCCGCCTCCGACCCGGCCGCCGCCTCCGACCCGGACGCCGCAGCCCCCAAGGGCACGTCCACCGACGCTCCGTAGCAGGCCCGCTCCTCCTTCCCTTCTCCCTCCGTTCCTTCAGGAGTACCCAGCCATGTCGTCCATCCGACGCCCGATCTCCCTCGCGGCCGCAGTCCTGACCGCCGCCGCGCTCGGCGCCACCGCCTTCGTCCTGCCCGCCACCGCCGCGGGCGGCGCCCCCACCGAACCGATGAAGATCACCGGTGGCACCCTCGACTGGGGCGTGCTTGCGAGCTACCGCGCCTACGTGACCGGCATGGCCAAGGGCACCATCACGGTGGCGGACGGGGCCAAGCAGAACGAGGACGGCACCCTGCGCTTCGTCGAGCCGACCGGCGCGTACGAGCCGGCCAACGGGCACGTGGTGAAGGCGGCCTTCAAGGGCAGCGTGACCTTCTCGTCGCCCGCCCCGCCGACCGGCCACGGCTTCGAGGTCAAGCTCTCGGACATCCGTATCGACACCGGCACCAAGAAGCTCACCGCGGACGTCACCAAGGGCGGCACGACCACCCAGGACGTGCCCATGGCCACCGTGGCCTTCGCCGGCCAGTCGATGACCGGCCTGGCTACCACCCTCACCCAGGAGGCCGCGGACGCGCTCGGGTCGCCGGGCTACAAGGACAAGCCCGGCGACCCGCTCACGGCGAAGCTGGAGTTCGAGAAGCCCGCCCCCGAGCCCACCCCGGAGAACACCACCAAGAACCCGACGCCTCCGGCCGACGACACGCAGAAGGTGCTCAGCGGCAAGCTGACGTGGGGCGTGAAGGAGTCCTTCCGCAAGTACGTCCTGAGCGCGGGCTCGATCACCCCGGCCGGCGGCGCCGCCAAGAACGGCGACACCTTCGACTTCGCCTTCGGCAAGGGTGACCTGGACGTCAAGAAGCAGAAGCTGAACGCCTCCTTCGCGGGCAACCTCCGCTTCCAGTACGCGGCCCACGGCATAGACATGACCTTCGGCAACCCCCGCGTGGAGGCCACCGGCAAGACCGGCACGCTCTACGTGGACGTGAAGAACGGCTCCGGCACCAAGACGGGCCTGCGCTTCGCCACGCTCGACCTGTCGAAGACCGACTACAAGACCACGAAGGGCGTCCTGGCGCTGAACGCGGTCCCGGCGGCCTTCACCGCCGAGGGTGCGGCGGCCTTCGCCAACGACACCACCGGCTCCATGTACAAGGCCGGCGACCCGATCGACCCGCTCACCTTCGCCGTGGCGGTCGACAAGGACGCCCAGCTGCCCTCGACGGGCGGCACGACCGGCGGCTCCACGGGCGGCTCGAACGGCGGCACCACCGGCGGAACGACGGGCGGCACCACCGGCGGTACGGGCGGCACGGTGGGCGGTGGCTCCTCCACCGTCGGCGGCAATCTCGCGAACACCGGCGCCGAGATCCCGGCCGCGGCCCTGCTCACCACCTCCGGCGTGGTGATCGCGGCCGGCGCGGGCGCGGTGTACTTCGCGCGCAGGCGCCGTACGTCGCACGTCTGAGCCGTGCTTCAATTTCCCGCGTGAATGATCTGGACGTGCTGAGGGTCTTCTGCGCGGGTGACGGCCGGTTCGGCAACCTGCTCGGTGTCGTACGCGACGGCCGGACCTGCCCCGACGACGCGTCGCGGCAGGCCCTGGCCGCCGAACTCGGCTACAGCGAGACGGTGTTCGTCGACGACCCCGAACGCGGGGTCGTCGACATCCGCACCCCCGGCACGCGCATGTCCTTCGCGGGACATCCGTTGGTCGGGGTCGCGTGGTTGCTGGACGTGGAGGAGCTCCAGCCGCCCGCCGGATCCGTATGGGCCCGCGACGACGGGGAGTTCACCTGGATCACGGCCCGCCCCGAGTGGGTCGAGGGCAAGCGCACCGAGCAGTTCGGGTCCGTCGCCGAGGTCGAGGCGCTGCCCGCGCCGCCGCCCGGCGAGGGCTGGCTGTACGCCTGGGCCTGGGAGGACGAGGCCGCGGGCCGCGTGCGCGCCCGGGGCTTTCCGCGCCGCCCCGACGGGGTCATCACCGAGGACGAGGCCACCGGTTCGGCCGCGATCCTGCTGACGGCCCAGCTGAACCGCGCCCTGAACATCACCCAGGGCGCCGGCTCCCAGATCCTCACCGCCCCCGGCCCGGACGGCACGGTCGAGATCGGCGGCCGCGTCCGCTTCGCCCCGCACGCTTGAAACGGCAGTGGGACCGGTCCGGGTACACATGTGCACCCGGACCGGTCCCACGCTCGCTTCCGTTTCCGTCCCGCTCCCCGGACCTCCCCGGAGGGGCTACGCGCTCAGCGGGAACTGCTCGCCCAGCTCGCGGAAGACCGCGCCGTTGAAGTCGAAGGCGCGCTTGCACTCGTCGATGATGCGCTGCTTCTCCAGGTCGTCCGCGGCGATCGCGTCCAGCAGCTCGCGGTAGGTCCGCTTGAAGGCCGCCGGGTTGGAGATGTCCGCGAAGACGTAGAACCGGACGCCGTCGCCCTTGCGCTCGAAGCCCCAGGTGCGCTCGGCCTTGTCGCGGATGATCTGTCCGCCGGAGAGGTCGCCCAGGTAGCGGGTGTAGTGGTGGGCGACGTACCCGCCCGGCCATTCGGCGGCGCACTGGGCGACCCGGTCGGCGTACGCACGCGTCGCGGGCAGGGCCACCACGCGCTCGCGCCAGTCGGGGCCCACCAGGTGTGCCAGGTCGCGCTCGATCTCGGCGACGCGCATGAGCTCGGGCCGGATGAAGGGTCCTGCCACCGCGTCGTCCTTGAGGGACTCGGCCGCGTCCTCCAGGGCCCGGTACACGAACCACAGCTGCTCGGTGTAGCGCGTGTATGCGTCCACGCCGAGCCGTCCACCCAGTAGATCGCTCATGAAGGTCGACGTCTCGGCCTCGGTGTGCTGCTCGTGCGAGGCGACGCGGATGACCGTAGAGAAGGCGTCCAAGGCGGACCTCCAGGAAGAGGAAACAGGCGTGACGGCAATGCCGCCACGCCTGATCCTCCTACTTAGGCTTGCCTAAGTCAATGTGTTCCCGACGTCCTGTCGGTAAAAAATCCCGGGCCGCGGAGCCGGCCGGACCGGCTACGGCAGGGTCAGGATCTCCGCGCCGGAGTCCGTCACCACCAGCGTGTGCTCGAACTGTGCGGTGCGCTTGCGGTCCTTCGTGACGACCGTCCAGCCGTCCTCCCACATGTCGTACTCGTGGGTGCCCAGCGTGAGCATCGGCTCGATGGTGAAGGTCATGCCGGGTTCGATGACGGTGGTGGCGTGCGGGCTGTCGTAGTGCGGGACGATCAGGCCGGAGTGGAACGACGAGTTGATGCCGTGGCCGGTGAAGTCCCGGACCACGCCGTAGCCGAAGCGCTTCGCGTACGACTCGATGACGCGGCCGATGATGTTGATCTGGCGGCCCGGCTTGACGGCCTTGATGGCCCGGTTCAGGGCTTCCCGGGTGCGCTCCACCAGCAGCCGCGACTCCTCGTCCACCTCTCCGCACAGGTAGGTCGCGTTGTTGTCGCCGTGCACGCCGCCGATGTACGCGGTCACGTCGAGGTTCACGATGTCGCCGTCGCGCAGGACGGTGGAATCGGGGATGCCGTGGCAGATGACCTCGTTCACGGAGGAGCACAGCGACTTGGGGAAGCCCCGGTAGCCGAGCGTCGAGGGGTAGGCCCCGTGGTCGCACATGTACGCGTGGGCGACCTTGTCGAGCTCGTCGGTGGTCACCCCCGGCGCGATCAGCTTGGCGGCCTCCTCCATCGCCTGGGCGGCGATCCGGCCGGCGATGCGCATGGCCTCGATGGTCTCGGCCGACTGCACCTCCGGTCCGGTGTACGGAGTGGGCGCGGGCTTGCCCACGTACTCGGGCCGGCGGATGTTTCCGGGAACGGAACGGACGGGAGAGAGCTCGCCTGGTACGAGCAGCGACTGGCCAGACATGCGAGCGAGTGTATCCAGCGGGGATGGGGCAGCATGGCGGCATAGAGAGGTACGAGAGGAGCCCGACGACGATGGCCCTGTTCAAGAAGCGTCAGGTGGGCAAACCCGGCGAGTGGTACTACTGCCTGGTCCACAAGAAGGTCGAGGAAGGCCCCGAGTGCCCGGCCAAGGACCGGTTCGGGCCGTACGAAACCCCGGAGGAGGCGAACCACGCCATGGAGACGGCGCAGGAACGCAACCTCGAATGGCAGAACGACCCCAAGTGGAACGACAGGACCCGCGAGGACGAAGAGGGCACCACCGGCACCACCGGCACGGGTACGGCGTAGGCCCTACCAGCGGCTGGGCGGCGGCGAGGTCAGCTGGTCGGCCAGCCGCGCCAGCCGGTCCCGGAACCGGCGGGCTCCGCGCTGCACCGGCAGACCGTTCTCCCCGGCCGCCGCGCTGACCAGGTGCTGCACGGTGTCCAGATCCATCCCACCGTCCTGCGCGCCGGTGTCCCCGCCCGGCACGGACAGGACATCGTGCGCGAGCGTGCCCAGACCCGGGTCCCCGCCGTCCAGGGACAGTACGGTCGCCCCCGCGCGCCGCGCGTCGTGGACGCGCTCCAGCAGCCCTTCGCCCGGCGCCCCGGGCGCCACCACCAGCAGGGTGTGCCCGCGGCGGGCCGCCTCCAGCCGGCCCAGCCCCACCGACAGGTGCGGCGGCTCCCCGGGCCGCACGTGGTGGCGTACGAGCGTGGGCGCCAGCTCCGGCCGGCCCGACCAGGCGGCCTCGTCCACCAGGTGCGCCGCCATGTGCCAGGGCTCGTAGCCCTCGGTCCCCACGAGCAGCAGGTGCCCGCCGGCCGGTACGACGGACCGGCGCAGCGATGCGGCGAAGCAGCGTGCGGCGCCCGGCCATTGCGTACCGGCGAGCACCTCGCGCAGCAGCGCGACCCTCACGGCGTCCATATCGGCATCCTGCACCATGCAGGGGACACGGGGAGGGATTCCTTCCTCTTCGACACCCTTCGACTGTGGGCTACCCGGCAGTACCCTCGCCCCCATGACTTCCTCAGACAACACGCAGAAGCCGCCGGTCAAGGACCCGTGGGAGCTGCCGGACGTGTCCGGCCTCGTCGTCGGCGTCCTCGGCGGCACCGGCGACCAGGGCCGGGGCCTGGCCTACCGGCTCGCCAGGGCCGGCCAGAAGGTGATCATCGGCTCCCGCGCCGCCGACCGCGCGCGGACCGCGGCCGAGGAACTGGGCCTCGGCGTGGAGGGCGCGGACAACGCCGAGTGCGCGCGCCGCAGCGACATCGTCATCATCGCGGTGCCGTGGGAGGGCCACGCCAAGACCCTCGAAGCGCTGCGCGAGGACCTCGCGGGCAAGCTCGTGGTGGACTGCGTCAACCCGCTCGGCTTCGACAAGCAGGGCGCCTACGCCCTCCAGGTCGAAGAGGGCAGCGCCGCCCAGCAGGCCGCCGCCCTGCTCCCGGACTCCCGCGTCACGGCGGCCTTCCACCACCTGTCGGCCGTCCTGCTCCAGGACGAGTCGATCGACGAGATCGACACCGACGTGATGGTCCTCGGCGAGGTCCGCGCCGACACGGACATCGTCCAGGCCCTGGCCGCCCGCATCCCGGGCATGCGCGGAGTCTTCGCGGGCCGCCTGCGCAACGCCCACCAGGTCGAGTCCCTGGTGGCCAACCTGATCTCCACGAACCGCCGCTACAAGGCCCACGCGGGCCTGCGCATCACGGACGTCTGACCCGCCCGGCGGTCCTTACGGCAGCACTGCGCGGCATGGGGGACACTGGACGGGTTCGACCCCGTTCAGTGTTTCCGAGGAGCCCCACCCATGCCCCGCCTTGCCGTCTTCGCCGTTGTCGTCTGCGTCTGTGCGGTGGCCGCGGCCGTCGTCGCCTTCGTGGAGGGCAGCTTCCTCGGGATCGTGTGGGTGCTGCTGGCCGGCCTCACGTCCAACATGGCCTGGTACTACCTGCGCAAGGCGAAGGCCGAGAAGGCCGCCGCCGCCCGCAACGCCTAGGACGGCCTAGTCCTGCGGCATCGCGCAGAAGCCGTCGGTGTCCCGCCAGAAGTTGTAGAGGTCGCGGCCGCAGTACGTCTCCAGGTCCGACACGCCGAGCGCGGACATCAGGCCGTCCACCGCGTCGAAGAAGAACGCGTTGACGCCAGGGATCCACAGCAGCGCGAACACGGCCAGCAGGCCGAACGGCGCCAGCGGCTCCACCTCCCGGCGCACCCGGTACGACAGCCAGGGCTCGATGACCCCGTAGCCGTCGAGGCCCGGTACCGGAAGGAAGTTCAGGATCGCCGCCGTGACCTGGAGCATGGCGAGGAAGGCGAGCGCGTAGCGGAAGCCCAGCGGCACCCCTTCGAGGGCGTCCAGCCAGAACGGGGCCGTGCACACGAGGGCGAAGGCCACGTTGGTCAGGGGGCCCGCCGCCGAGATGAGGCTGTGCTTCCAGCGACCCTGGATGCGGCTGCGCTCGATGAAGACCGCGCCGCCGGGCAGGCCGATGCCGCCCAGGATCACGAAGATCACCGGTAGCACGATGCTGAGCAGCGCGTGCGTGTACTTGAGCGGGTTCAGCGTCAGGTAGCCCTTTGCGCCCACCGTGAGGTCGCCGCCGTGCAGGGCGGTCCGGGCGTGCGCGTACTCGTGCAGGCACAGGGAGACGATCCACGCCGACGTCACGAAGAGGAACACGGCGAGACCGGCGCTCGTCGAGTAGCCCGTCCACACCGCCCAGCCCGTGACGGCCATGATCGCGACGATGCCGAGGAATACCGAACTGATCTGCCGCTCACCGCGGCCGCCCTGATGACCCATGCGGGCAACCTATCCCGCGGGCTCGACGGAAAACGGTGCGGGTCCCGGGCCGGGTGCGGGGACAATGGGCCGGTGCGTTACGCAATCCTCGGAACCGCCCAGGCCATCCACGACGACGGGACCCCCGTGGCCGTCGGCGGAGCACGCCTCAGGGCGCTCCTGACCGCGCTCGCGCTGCGGCCGGGGCGGGTGGTGACGGCCCGGCTGCTCGTCGCCGAGGTGTGGGACGCGGACCCGCCGGCCGACGCGCCCGCGGCCCTGCAGGCGCTGGTGGCCCGGCTGCGGCGGGCGCTCGGGCACGCGGCCGTGCGTTCCGCGGAGGGCGGCTACGAGCTGGTCGCCGGGCGGGAGGACATCGACCTGTACCGCTTCGAGCGGCTGGTCCGGGCCGCGGGCGAGGCCGCTGATCCGGCCGGCGCGGCGGCCCTGTACGAGGAGGCCCTCACCCTGTGGCGCGGACCGGCCCTCGCCGACCTGCCGGACCCGGGTGCGGAGGCCGCGCGCTGGGAGGCCGTACGGACGGACGCGCGCCGGGGACGCCTCGCCGCGGCCCTGGCGCTGGGCGAGGCGGAGCGGTTCCTGCCGGAGCTGACCGCGCTGTGCGCGCGGCAGCCGCTGGACGAGCCGCTGCACACCCTGCGCATCAAGGCCCTGCGGGACGCGGGCCGCCCGGCGGAGGCACTGGCCGCGTACGACAGCGTCCGCCGGGAGCTCTCCGACCGGCTGGGCACCGACCCGGGCCCGGAACTGCGCGCCCTGCACGCCGAACTGCTGGCCTCGGATCCCGCCCCGCGCCCCACGGCCAACGCCACGGCCAACGCCACGGCCAACGCCACGGCCAACGCCACGACCGCCAACGCCACGACCGCCGCCCCGTCCGCGGCCGCCCCCGAACCCGCCCCCGTGTCCGCGGGCAACCTGCGCGCCCGCCTGACCACCTTCGTCGGGCGCGAGGACGACATCCGCACCATCGGCGAGGACCTGGCGCGGTCCCGCCTCGTCACGCTCCTGGGACCCGGCGGCGCGGGCAAGACGCGGCTGTCCCAGGAGGCCGCCGAGGCCCAGGACGAGAGTGCCTGGCCCGACGGCGTGTGGCTGGTCGAACTGGCCCCCATCGACGGGCCCGGCGACCCCGAGGACGTCGCCGAAGCCACCCTCGCCGCGCTCGGCGCCCGCGAGACCAAGCTGCGCGCCGCCGCCGCCGAGGAACTGCGGGCCCTGACCGAACGCGCCGGGGACGACCCCCTCGACCGGCTCGCCGAGCACTGCGCACGGCGCCGGCTCCTGCTGCTCCTCGACAACTGCGAGCACGTCATCGGCGCGGCCGCCGCCCTCGCCGAACGGCTCCTCACGCACTGCCCCGGCGTCCGGATCCTGGCCACCAGCCGCGAACCCCTCGGCGTCCCGGGGGAGTCCCTGCGCCCGGTGGAACCGCTGCCCGACCCGATCGCGCTGCGGCTGCTCGGCGACCGCGGGGCCGCCGCCCGCGCCGGCTTCACGGTCGACGAGGACCCCGCCGCGGCCGCCGAGATCTGCCGCCGCCTCGACGGTCTGCCGCTCGCCATCGAGCTGGCGGCCGCCCGGCTGCGGCTGCTCACCCCGCGCCAGATCGCCGACCGGCTCGACGACCGCTTCCGGCTCCTGACCAGCGGCGCCCGTACGGTCCTGCCCCGCCAGCAGACCCTGCGCGCGGTCGTCGACTGGTCCTGGGACCTCCTCGACGAGGCCGAGCGCACGGCCCTGCGCCGGATGTCCGTCTTCGCCGGCGGCTGCGACCTGGCCGCCGCCGAGGCCGTCTGCGCCGACCCTTCCGATCCCGCCTCCTACGACGCCGCCGAGGTCATCGGCTCCCTCGTCGACAAGTCCCTGGTCGTCGCCGCCCCCGGATCCGACGGCTCCGCCATGCGCTACCGCCTGCTGGAGACGGTCGGCGAGTACGCCGCCGAGCGCCTCGCCGAGACCCACGGCGACCGCGAGGCCACCGAGCACCGCCACCTCGTCCACTACCGCGAACTGGCCCGGACCACCGAACCGGTGCTGCGCGGCCACGGCCAGCGCGCCGCCGCCGACCGGCTCGCCACCGAGTACGAGAACCTGCGTACCGCCCTGCGCCGGGCCATCGCCGTCCGCGACGCAGACGAAGCCCTGTGCCTGGTCCACTCCCTGGGCTGGTACTGGCACATGCACGACCTGCGCTCCGAGTCCCGGCACTGGGCCGAGGCCGCCGCCGCGCTCGGCCCCAACCCGTTCGAGGCGCCCGTCACCCCCGCCGAGCCCGTCTACGAACGGCTCGTCGACACGCCCCCGCCCTACTCCGGCGAAACGCGCACCGAGGGCTGGCGCGCCCTCAACCTGGTCCTGCTGGCCTCGCGCGACCAGACCAACGAGAACTGGAACACCCCCGCGGTCCGTGCCCTGATCGACGGGGTCCTCGCCACCTACCGGCCCGGACTCCCGCAGACCTGCCGGACCCCCGCCTCCCTGTGGATCTACGCGGTCATGATCGCCGGCGACCCGGGGCTGCTCCGGAAGGTCGTCGAGGCGACCGTCGCCACCGCCCGTGAGCTCGGCTACCGCTGGGAGCTCGCCTCCGCGCTCCAGCTGCGCGCCAATATCCTCGCCAACCGGGCCGACTGGGCCGGGGACGCCTCGCGCGACGCCGACGAGAGCCTGGCCCTGTTCCGCGAACTCGGCGACGCCTGGGGCTGCGCCGAGGCCCTGTCCGCCCGCGCCGAGGCCCGGGAGAAGCGCGGGGAGTACGCGCTGTCCGCCCGCGACTACCGCGAGGCGATCGCGTACGCCGAACGCCTCGGCGCCATGGCCCAGGTGACGGTGCTGCGCGTACGCATGGCCGGAACGCTGACCGAGGACGGCCGGATCGAGGAGGCCGAGGAGATCCTCACCGAGATCACCGCCACGGTGCAGCGGTACGGCAACGAGGCCATGCCCGCCGCCCGGATGTTCCTCGCGGGCATCCTCGGACGCACGGGTCGGCTCGCCGAGGCACGCCGCCAGCTGCAGCTCCTGCGCGACGAGTTCGCCTTCGGCGCGTTCGCCATCTTCGACGGCTTCCTGCTCGGCACGATGGGCTGGCTGGACAACCAGGAGGGGCTGTACGAGGAGGCCCTCGGCCGGCTGCGCCAGGCTCTGGGGACCGCCTCGGACCCGATGGCGCGGATGGTGGCCCCGCAGATGCCGGCGGTCTACCTGATGACCGCGGCCGTCTCCCTGGCCTCGCTCGGGGGCCCGCGCCGCGAGTACGACGCGGCCCGGCTGCTGGGCGCCTACCGGGCGCTGCTGCCGCCCGGGCACTTCCCCGTCACCACGGAGCGCGATGACTTCGCCCGAGCGCAGGATCTGGCACGGGCGGCGCTGGGGGACGCCGCCTACGAGAAGGCGTACGCCGAAGGCGGTGGCCTCTCCCTGGAGGAGGCCACCGCCCTCATCTGACCCGGCCCCCGGCCGGTGTCCGTCCGGGACGCGATCCGGAACGGATCGGTCCGCGGGTCAGGTCTTCTGGCGGAACTTCCGCACCGCGAGCGGCATGGTGACCGCGGTGATGGCGAGCGACCAGACCAGGGTCATCCACACCGAGTCGCCGACCGGAGTGCCGTTGATCAGCGCACGGGCGGCGTCCGCCAGGTTCGACAGCGGGTTGTAGTCCGTGAAGGACTGCAGCCAGCCCGGCATCGTGGTCGGCGGGGCGAAGATCGAGCTGCCGAACTGCAGCGGCATCAGGACCATCATCGCCATGCCCTGGACGGCCTGCGGGGTCTTCAGGGTGAGACCGAGCAGAACGAAGATCCACATCAGCGAGGCGCCGAAGACGGCCGACAGAGCGATGGCGAGGAACAGGCCCACCACCGGACCCTTGATCGACAGACCGAGCAGGAAGCCCACCGCGAGCAGGATCGCGATGGCGACCATCATCCGGCCCAGTTCGACGAGGATCTTGGCGATGAGCACCGACGACCGGGCGATGGGCATCGACCGGAACCGGTCCATGACGCCCTTCTTGAAGTCGTCGTTGACCCCGGTGCCGACGCCCATGGCGATGTTCATGCCCATCATGGCCATCAGGCCCGGGACCACGTAGTTGACGTAGTCCGCCTGGTTCCCCTTGCCGGAGATCGCACCGCCGAAGACGAACACGAACAGCAGCGTGAAGATGATCGGCATGAACACGACGTCGAACATCGACTCGGGATCCTGCTTGATCTGCAGGGCGTTGCGGCGCACCAGGGCGCCGATGTGCCGCAGGTTGGCCCGCAGGCCGATCCGGCCCTCGCCGGGGTACGCGGCCACCGAGGCCGGACCGGGCGCGGTGGGCGCGGGCTTCGTCGTGGTTACGGTGCTCATGCCGCGACCTCCTCGGTCTTCTCGGTGGGAACGGAGTCCTCGACGGCGGCGGGCTTCTGGCCGGTGATGGCCAGGAACACCTCGTCGAGGCTGGGCAGGTAGGTGCCGAGGTCGGCGATCGCGTAGCCGCGGGCGGCCAGCAGGCCGACCACGGCCGTCAGCTGCTCGTCGCTCAGGATCGGGACCAGCAGGACGCCCTCGTCCGGTACGGCCTGGCTGCCGGCCACGCCGTCCAGTCCGGCCTCGGCCAGCGAGCGGGCCATGCCCGGCAGGTCCGAGGCGGCCACGGGGCGGATCTTGAGGGTGCGGCCGCCGACGCGCGCCTTCAGCTCGTCGACCTTGCCGTTGGCGATGACCTTGCCGCGGTCGATGACGGTGAGCTCGCTGGCGAGCTGCTCGGCCTCCTCCATGTACTGGGTGGTGAGCAGCACGGTCGCGCCCTCGGCGACGAGGCGCTGGACCTCGTCCCACACCTCGTTGCGGGTGCGGGGGTCGAGACCGGTGGTCGGCTCGTCCAGGTAGAGCACGGCCGGGTTGCCGATCAGCGAGGCGGCGAGGTCCAGCCGGCGCCGCATGCCGCCGGAGTAGTTCATGGCGGCCTTCTTGGCCGCCTCGGTCAGGGAGAACCGCTCCAGCATCTCGCCCGCGCGGCGGCGGGCGTCCTTGCGGGAGAGGTCGAGCAGCCGCCCGATCATGTAGAGGTTCTCCCAGCCGGAGAGCTTCTCGTCGACCGAGGCGTACTGGCCGGTGAGGCCGATGGTGCGGCGCAGCTGGCGCGGCTGGCGGACCACGTCGTAGCCCGCGACGGTCGCGGTGCCGGCATCCGGGACGATCAGGGTGGAGAGGCAGCGGACCAGCGTGGTCTTGCCTGCGCCGTTGGGGCCGAGGACCCCGAGGACCGTGCCCTCCCGGACATCCAGGTCGACACCGTCGAGGGCCTTGGTCTCGCCGTAGTGCTTGACCAGCCCCCGTACCTCCACGGCGTTGGGCTTGTTGTCGTTTCGCGTCATGCCCCTATGGGAGCAGCCGCCACTGACAAAGCACCGACAGCCGACCGACAGAGGTACGACAAACGTACGGCAGACGTACGACAGCCCGCCGACACGCGGTCGGCGGGCTGTCGGCGGACTGCCGGGGAGCCGGGGGAGCCCGGCCCACCCCGTCAGTGGAAGGCGTGCTCCGCCTGCGGGAACGTTCCGCCGACCACGTCCTCGGCGAAGGCCCTCGCCGCGCCGGTCATGGTCTCGCGGAGCTTCGCGTACTGCTTGACGAACTTCGGCATCTTCCCGCCGGTCAGGCCCATCATGTCGGTCCACACCAGTACCTGCGCGTCGCACTCCGCGCCCGCACCGATGCCGACCGTCGGGATGTGCAGGGACCGGGTGACCTCGGCGGCCAGCTCGGCCGGAACGAGCTCCAGCACCACCGCGAACGCGCCCGCGTCCTGCGCCGCCTTCGCGTCGCGCAGCAGCTGGTGCGCGGCCTCGTCACCGCGCCCCTGCACCCGGTAGCCCATGGCGTTGACCGACTGCGGGGTCAGGCCCAGGTGGGACATGACGGGGATGCCGGACTGCACGATCAGCTCGGTCTGGGCCAGCGAGCGCTCGCCGCCCTCCAGCTTCACCGCTCCGACCCCGGCCTCCTTGACGAGACGGGTGGCGCTGCGCAGGGCCTGCACGGCGCCTTCCTGGTACGAGCCGAACGGCATGTCGCCGATGACCAGCGAGCGGCTCGTGCCGCGTACGACGGCCGCCGAGAGCATGGTCATCTGGTCCATCGTCACCGGGACGGTGGAGTCGTAGCCGAGGTGGCAATTGCCCATGGAGTCGCCGACGAGGATGACCGGGATGCCGGCCTCGTCGAAGACGGACGCGGTCATGGCGTCGTAGGCCGTGAGCATGGGCCACTTCTCGCCGCGTTCCTTGGCGAGGGTGAGGTCGCGGACGGTGATGCGCCGGGTGCCCGTGCCTCCGTACAGGGTGGGTGTGCCCGACGGAGATGCTGCTGCGGGTTCGCGGGCAGGCGAAACGGCATGCGTCATTGCAACTGCTCCTTGTTCATCTCGAGGCGCCCTTACGGCGTCCCCGGACTCACCCCCCATGGTGGCACCCGCGGGGCCGAAGGCGGAAGTGGTCCGCGCTGCGAGCCCCGCCACGGGATCCAATGTGCGCGTTTCGTGACAAGCGGAACCCCCTGCGCACGGCCGTTCGTCCTCCCGGACGTACGACCGTGACCGGCGGTCGTGACGTACGGCACGGAAGGCTCCGGTTCATCGCCTAGGGTCAAGGGGCGGGGACGGAGCGCGAGCGCGGCAGTGAGGGCAGTGGTATGGCACAGGCGTACATGACGGAGTCGGGGAACGGCGGCTCGGACCCCGAGCCCTCCGGAACCCGCCTCCGGCGCCGGCTGACCGCACTGCGCAGGGACCCGGGCATCTGGCGGCGCGGACTGGTGCTCGCCGGGATCGCCGTGTTGATCTCGCTGGTCATGATCTTCCACGCCGATCTGCCCAACGACGTGGGCAACCTCGGCAGCCTCACCGAGACCTTCCTGCCCTGGCTGGGCCTGGCCGTCCCGCTCCTGCTGGCCGGCGCCGTCTACCGCAGGTCCGCCACCGCGCTCATCGCCGTCCTGCTGACGGCCGCGGTCTGGGCGAACCTCTTCGGCGGCCTGGTCAGCGACAAGTCCGGCGCCGGCGGGAACCTGGTGGTGGCCACCCACAACGTGGACGCCGACAACCCCGACCCGCGCGGCACCGCCGAGTCGGTCGCCCGCTCCGGGGCCGACGTCCTGGCCCTGACCGAGCTCAAGGGAAGCGCCGTCCCCGTCTACGAGAAGGCCCTCGCGGCCACGTACAAGTACCACTCGGTCGAGGGCACCGTCGGCCTGTGGAGCAAGTACCCCCTCAGCGGCAGCGCGCCCGTCGACATCCGGATGGGCTGGACCCGGGCCATGCGCGCCACCGTCGCCACCCCCCACGGGCCGGTCGCCGCCTTCGTCGCCCACCTGCCCTCGGTCCGGGTCAAGCTGAACGCAGGCTTCACCGCCAACCAGCGCGACGACAGCGCCGACGCGCTGGGCGCCGCGCTCGCCGCCGAACCGCTGAAGAAGGTCATCCTGCTCGGCGACCTCAACGGCACCATGAACGACCGCGCCCTCTCCGAGGTCACCTCGCAGATGCGCTCCACCCAGGGAGCCGCGGGCGACGGCTTCGGCTTCAGCTGGCCGGCGGAGTTCCCGATGGCCCGGATCGACCAGATCATGGTCCGCGGGATCCGGCCGGAGGCCTCCTGGACCCTGCCCCGTACGGGCAGTGACCACCTTCCCGTCGCGGCCCGGGTCACCGTGAAGCCCTGACGGACGTACCTGCGCGAGGGCCCCGGCCCGCTCTCCCCGGAGAGTGGCCGGGGCCCTCGCGCATCCGCTACGCCCGCTCGCGCCAGCCGTTCGTGATGGGCAGCCGGCGGTCCTTGCCGAAGCCCTTCGCCGAGATCTTCGTGCCCGGCGGGTACTGGCGGCGCTTGTACTCCGCCGTGTCCACCATCCGCAGGGTCCTGGCCACCAGCTCCGCCTCGAAGCCGGCCGCGACGATCGCGTCCATGCCCTGGTCGCGGTCCACGTACATGGCCAGGATCGCGTCGAGCACCGGATAGTCCGGCAGCGAGTCCGTGTCCACCTGGCCCGGGCGCAGCTCGGCGCTCGGCGGCTTCACGATCGAGTTCTCCGGGATCGGCGGGACCTCACCGCGCTCGGCGGCGGCCCGGTTGCGGTATTCCGCGAGCCGGAAGACGTCCGACTTGTAGACGTCCTTGATGGGGCCGTACGCGCCCACGGAGTCGCCGTACAGGGTGGAGTAGCCGACGGCCAGCTCCGACTTGTTGCCCGGCGCCAGCACGATGTGGCCCTCCTGGTTGGAGAGCGCCATCAGCATGGTGCCGCGCAGCCGGGACTGCAGGTTCTCCTCGGCCAGGCCGGTCAGGCCCAGCGAGCCCATGTAGGCGTCGAACATCGGCTCGATGGAGACGGTCCGGAAGTTCAGCCCGGTGCGCTCGGCCAGGTCGGCCGCGTCGCTGCGGGAGTGGTCCGAGGAGTACTTCGAGGGCATCGAGACGCCGTGGACGTTCTGCGCGCCGATCGCGTCGCAGGCGATGGCGGCGACGAGTGCGGAGTCGATGCCGCCGGAGAGCCCGATCAGAACGGAGCGGAATCCGTTCTTCCTGACGTAGGCGCGCAGCCCCACGACCAGCGCGTCGTAGACCTCCTCGTCGTCGTCGAGCCGCTCCGCGTAGCCGCCGGTGACGACCGGCTCGTACGGCTCCACGGGCTCCTCGGAGAGGATCACGCGCTCGATCCGCAGTCCGTCGTCCACCACGCCCTCGGGCGCTTCGGTGCCGGCGGCCGGCAGGTCGAGGTCGACCAGGACGCAGCCCTCGGAGAACTGCGGGGCGCGGGCGATGACCTCCCCGTCGGCGCCGACGACGATCGAGTCGCCGTCGAAGACCAGCTCGTCCTGGCCGCCGATCATCGCCAGGTAGGCGAGGGTGCAGCCGGCCTCCTGGGCCCGCTTCCGGACCAGTTCGAGGCGCTGGTCGTCCTTGTTGCGCTCGTACGGGGAGGCGTTGACGGAGATCAGCAGCCCGGCCCCGGCGGAGCGGGTGGCCGGCACCCGGCCGCCTTCCTGCCAGAGGTCCTCGCAGATGGCCAGGGCCACGTCGACCCCGCCCACCCGGATCACCGGCTGCGTGTCGCCCGGCACGAAGTACCGGAACTCGTCGAACACGCCGTAGTTGGGGAGGTGGTGCTTGGCGAACCGCAGGACGACCTGCCCGCGGTGCAGCACGGCGGCCGCGTTCTCGGGGGAGCCGGCCGGACGGCCCAGCCGGGGCACGGCCCGCTCGGTGCGGTCGAGGTAGCCGACGACGACCGGCAGCTCGCCGAGGCCCTCGGCCGCGAGCCGCGCCGCGAGCTCGCGCAGAGCGGTACGGGAGGCCTCCACGAAGGAGCCGCGCAGGGCGAGGTCCTCGACGGGGTACCCGGTCAGCATCATCTCCGGGAACGCCACCAGGTGGGCGCCCTGCTCGGCGGAGTGCCGGGTCCAGTGGACGACCGAGTCGGCGTTGGCGGCGATGTCGCCGACGTGCGAGTCGATCTGATTCAGAGCGAGTCGAAGTTGAGGCACGGGGCCCAGTGTAATCGTCTTTCTGACGCGATGTCCTGGGCCCCGCCTGTTTCCTGCGTGGTGACGCTCCGTCAGCCGATCGGGCCGGCGTACTTCACGTCGTCGAGCATCGTCCCGGCGGAGATGTCCGCGGTGAGGCTCTTGGTGCCCTCGGGGACCTCGAAGGCCACGAGTCCGCTGGCGGACTCGCCCGGCATGATGGAGCCCCGGATCATCTTCGGCACGCTGCCCCCGTCGAAGACCACCTCCGCGGTCATGCCCTTGTCGTCGCGGACGTTGGGCATGGCGTAGATCACCTCGTGCGGGGTGCTCGTGCCGTTGGTGATGGTGACGGTCATCTGGACCGCGTTCTTGATCCGCTCGCGGGAGTACTTGTCCTTCGGCTCGAACTTCGTCGGGACCGAGAGGCTCACCTTGATGCCGTTCGGGTAGGTGAACGTCTCGCCGAAGGGCAGCGCGCTGGTCAGGCCCGGGACCTGGGAGGGCGACGGGGACTTGGACGGCGACGGGTACCCGGACGGCCAGGGCTCACCGCTGGGGTGGAGCCCGTCCAGGTCCATCTCCTCCTCGATGCGCCGGTCGAAGCCCCGGTCGGCCCGGTCGAAGACCATGGCGGTGAGGAAGAACCCGCCGACCGAGGCGAGCAGGCCCAGCACGGAGAGCACGGTGCCGACGACGGCCATCGTCTTGTTCGGGGCGCCCTTGTTGGCGCGGCCGATCGCGGCGATGCCGAGGCCCACGCCGACGGCGGCGGTGATGGCGCCCATCCAGAAGAGCAGGGGGATGATGCCGAGGATGATGCCGAAGCCGCCGGTGATGAGGGAGGCGACGGCCAGGCCGTTGCCGGGCGCGGTGTCCTGCGGGTAGGCGGGGTACGCGGGGTACTGGGCTCCGGCGAAGCCGGGAGCGGGCTCGCCCCATGCGTTGCCGGGGGCTCCGGGCGTGCCGGGTGCTGCGGGCGCGCCGGGGTGGGCGAAGCCTGCGGCCGCGGGTGCCGCAGGGGCGGCAGCGGGTGCGGGCGGGGGCGTCGTCCCGGCGCCGGGAGGGGCGAACGCCCACGGGGCGGGGGCCGGCGCCGCGGGCGTCTCCGCGGGGGCCGCGGGTGCCTCGGGGGCTGCCGGGGCTGCAGGTGCCTCGGGAGCTGCCGGGGTCTTGTCCAGTGAGAGGGGCTGCGCGGGCTCCGGTTCGGCCATCGCCGGGGTCCCGGGTGCTGCCGCTGCCTCGGGTGCTGCCGGGGTCTTCTGCAGTGAGAGGGGCTGCGCGGGCGCCGGTATGGAGTCCGTCTCGGGTATCGGGGTGCCCTCCGGCTCGGTCGGCGGACCGGCGGGGGTGCTGGGCGGGGTCGGCGGGGTGCTCATACCGGCGGGGTCGTCCTTTGTCGCGGTAGTCGTGATCACCGCAAGAGTGCCATGTCCGCGCCCGGAGCCCGTCCGAATTCCAGCCCGGCCGCGCCTGACCGCGCCCGGTCTCGCCCGGCCGCCCGTGAACCGGGGGCCGGGCGGCGGCCGGGCGGCCGTGGCCTACAGCTGGTAGCCGAGCACCGTCATCATCCCGGACTCCGAGTGGTAGACGTTGTGGCAGTGGATCATCCACAGCCCGGGGTTGTCCGCGTCGAAGTCCATCGTCAGCCTCCGGCCCGGCAGCAGGATCGCGGTGTCCTTGCGCGCCCCGCCCGCCTCCCCGCCCAGGGCGAAGGTGTGCCCGTGCAGGTGCATCGGGTGCCACATCCGCGTCGCGTTGGCGAACACCAGCCGCACCCGCTCGCCCGCCTTCACCGGGTGCCGCTGGTCGGGCGTGTACGGCTTGCCGTCGAAGGCCCAGTTGTACCTGGTCATGGAGCCGGTCAGCCGGATCTCCACCGTACGGTCCGGATCGCGCGGGGCCAGTACGGCCGCTCCGGCGGCCTTGAGCGCGTCCGCCATCAGCGGCGGCGCGTTCAGCTCGGCGGGCCGGGTCCCGGCCGTGGGCGCCGTCCCCGACCCGGTGCGCAGTACCGCGAGCGCCGACCCCTCCTTGCCCTCGGCCAGCGCGGTGAGCGGGAACACCCCGTCCTTGGCGGTGACCAGGACGTCGTAGCGCTCGCCCATGCCCAGCAGCAGCGATCCCGCCTTCGTCCGCTCCACCGGGAAGCCGTCGGTGTGGGTGACGTCGAGCTCGTGGTCGCCGAGGGCGATGCGGAAGGCCGTGTCACCGCCGGCGTTGATGATGCGCAGCCGGATCCGGTCCCCGGGGCGGGCGGTGAAGACGGACGGGTCGGCCGGCACCCGCCCGTTGATCAGGTAGTGCGCGTAGACGACGTCGCCCGCGTCGCCGCCGAGGTAGTCGCTGTGGCCGCCCATGCCGACGTAGGAGCGCTTGCCGCTGCCGCCGGTGGCGGGGGTGGGCGTCTTCCCGTGGGCCGCGTGGGCCCCGTCCTTGCTCATGCCCTTGCGGAGCTCGGCGAGGACGGCGTCCGGAGTGGCGCCGTCCACTCCGTCGATCCAGTCGTCCAGGACCACCACCCACTCCTTGTCGTAGGAGAGGGGTTCCTTCGGGTCCTCGACGATGAGCGGGGCGTACAGGCCGCGGTCCTGCTGGACCCCGGTGTGCGGGTGGATCCAGTACGTCCCCGGGTCCGGGACGGCGAACCTGTACGGGAAGGTCCCGCCCGCGGCGATGTCCCGCTGGGTCAGTCCCGGGACCCCGTCCATGTTGTTGCGCAGCGCCAGGCCGTGCCAGTGCACGGAGGTCGCCTCGGGGAGGTTGTTGGCCAGGGTGAGGGCGAGGGTGCCGCCCGCGGTGGCCCGGATCTCCTGGCCCGGCAGCTTGTCCCCGTATGCCCAGGAGCGGACGGTGACTCCGCCGCCGAGGTCGAGCGGGGTGGCGGTGGCGGTGACCTTGACCTCGGTGAGGGGGCCGGTGGCCTTGCGGGCGGCCTCGGCGGCCCGCACCTCGGGCCCGGCCGGGTCCACGTACCCCTCGGGCACGTCGGCGGCCGGGCCGCCGTGGTTCATGGAGCCGTGGCCGGCGCCGGCGGCGCCGGAGGATCCGGAAGGGCCCGAGCAGGCGGCGAGCAGCCCGGAGCCGAGGACGGCCGCGGACGCGCCGAGCACGGTGCGACGGGTGGGAAGAGAGCGCATGGGAGCACCTCGTGGGTGTGGTGTTACGGATGCGTGGGCACGGTTCGGCGCCGCCTCACGGGCATGCGCGGGCATGCGAGGGCATGCACGGGCGTATACGGGCACATACGGGCATGTGGGGGCGACGGCCGGGGCCGGGCCTATACCCGCAGGACCGCCAGCCGGGTGAGGAGCTCGCGGGGGGAGGGCGGGTCGGGACCGCTGTCGGACCGGCCCGGTATGCGGGCCGCACCCCCGAGCGGCGCGGCGCCGCGGCTTCCGCCCCGGCCGGCGTTGATGAGCAGCACGACGAGCCCCGCGAGCACGGCGAGGCAGACCGACATCGGGTCCATGCCGGTCGCGGGCGTCGGGCGACCCCACGAGGAGGACGTCGAGGAGGGCCCTTCGGCGGCCGGCCGCGGTTCCGGGGCCGGTTCCAGAACCGGTTCCAGGACCGGCTGCGGGGCGGGTGCCGGGGCGGGTTCCGGTGCCTGAATGTGGCGAGCACCACCATGCGCCGCCGGTTCGGGCTGCTTCTCCGAGGCAACGGAGTGCGCCGGGGATCCGTCCTCCCTTGCGTGGGATTCAGCCGGATGGCCCAAGGTGTGCATGGTGACGATGCCCAGCAGAAGTGCAGCGAGCAGCAGCAGCCGGGCCCCGGGGGCGGCTCGCTGAGCGCTGCGCGTCATGGCGGGAACCCTACCCGGGGTGGGTATCCGACCGGAGGACCGACCCCGGGTCTGCCTAGGATTAGTCACACTATGTCCCCACATGGACTTTCTCGACGGACCGCCTGGCCGGTCGCCGTACTGATCGGTCTCGCCGCGGCCACCTACACCGCGTGGGTGCTCGAAGTCGTCCTCTCCACGGGCCTCAACCCCATCCAGACGTACGTCAGCGAACTCGCCGCCCAGGACCAGCCGCTCGGCGGCCTCTTCCGGGCCACCGACTTCACCGCCGGGATGCTCGCCTTCGCCGGGGGGCTGCTGGCGCTCTCCCGCCTGCTGAAGTACGCCGAGTCCCGCCGTCCCTGGGCGGTCATCGGCTGGGCCGGGGTCACGCTCTTCGGCGCGGCCACCGCCGCCGACGCCTGGCTGCCGCTGAGCTGCACCCCCACCGTGGACCCCGAATGCGCCGCCAGGGAGACCGCCAAACTGGTCCCCGCCACCCACCAGGCCCACGCCGTCAGCAGCAGCCTCGCCATGACCGGCGCGCTGGTCGGCCTGGTGGCCCTGACGATCGCCGCCCGCCGCTACGGCTGGTTCGCCCCGCTCGCCCGCTACGGCCCCGCACTCGTCGCCCTCGAACTGGCCGCCACCGCCTGGACCCTGTACGCGATAGCCATGTTCACCGCCGGGCGCGGCACCTGGGCCCTGGGCGCCGGCCAGCGGCTCCAGGTGCTGCTCGTCGCACTCTGGCTGGGCCTGCTCGCCTACTCGGTGCACAAGGAAGGCCGTACGTGAAGGTGAAGGTGAACGTGAACGCGAACGTGCGCGGGAACAGAAACGGGAACGGGGACGGGAACGGGGACGGAAACGGGGACGGTGCCTGGAGCGCCGCCGGCGCCGACTGCTTCGTCCGGGTGGACGGGGTCCCGCTGCACGTCGTCGTCGAGGGCCGCGGCCCCGTGTGCGTACTGAGCGCCGGGCTCGCCATGGCCTGGTTCGACTGGGACCCGGTCGTCGCACCGCTCGTCGCCGCCGGACGCACCGTCGTCCGCTTCGACCGCCCCGGACACGGCCTCAGCGGCCCGGCCACCGAGCCGCCGACCACCGCCGGGGAGGCCCACCGGATCGCCGGCCTGCTGGACGCGCTCGCGCTCGTGCTCGGCGCCGACGCGGCCGGCCCCGTCACCGTCGTCGGGCACTCCATCGCCGCGTTTCACGCCGAGGCCTTCGCCCGCCTCCACCCCGAGCGCGCCGCCGCGCTGGTCCTGGTCGACGGAAGCGTCGAGGAGAACCCCCGTACGGCCCTGCCCGTCGCGCTGCGCACCGGCGCCGCCCGGGCCCTCGGCCGGGCCGTGACCGCCGTGGGCCTGCCGGCCGCGCTGGGGCCGTCGGCCCGGCGCGCCACCGTACGGGCCTCCCGCACCGGCGGCTCCGACCCGGCCGCGCAGGACCTCGTACGACGCTGCTACCGCACCGGCCGGGTCTGGCGCGGAGCCCTGCTGGAGAACTCCCGCTACCCGGACATGGCCGCCGAACTGCAGGCCCTGCGCGGGACGCACCCGCTGGCCGCCCCCACCACCGTCCTGGCCGCGTACGACGGCTCGGCCGGCCGCGGCGCCCTGCACTGGCTGTCCCGCCAGGCGGACCTCGCCGACCTGCTCGGCGCCCGCTTCGAGGTCGCCGAGCCCGCGGGACACCTGATCATGCTGGATCGTCCGGACCAGGTGGCCCGGACGATCCTGAACGCCGGGTGCTGAAGGAGCCGGTTCAGACCCGCGCGTAGACCTTCTCCACGAAGGTGGCCATCTGGTCTTCGGAGAGGTGCTGGGCGAGGTCGGCCTCGCTGATCATGCCCACCAGCTTCTTGTTCCGGATCACGGGCAGGCGGCGGATCTGGTGGCTCTGCATCTCCTCCAGCACGTCCGTGACGTCCGCGCCCGCGTCGATCCAGCGCGGCGTCCCCTGAGCCATTTCACCGCACGTGACCTTCTCCGGGTCGTGGCCCCTGGCCACACAGTTCACGACGATGTCGCGGTCGGTGATGATGCCGCACAGCCGCTCCTCGGAGTCGCTGATCGGCAGGGCGCCCACATTGAGCCGGGCCATCAGCTGCGCAGCCCGGTCGAGGGTCTCGGTGGCAGGGATCCACTGGGCCCCGGGGTGCATGATGTCTGCGGCAGTGGTCATCGCTGAACCTCCTGAGCACGCCGTTCGGCGCCGGGCGCGGACACGTCCGGCGCGGCGTCCCCGTACGCCCCGCCCGCCGGGCCCACGCCCACGCGGTGGAGCACACGCCCGTAGGGGTGAGGGGGCGCCTCCCCCCACCGTACGGGCGTGTCCCGTCACCCGCGCGGCGCAGCCCCGCGCTGCTTCAGCATGTCCGCCATCAGGGTGAGCTCCGAGCGCTGCGCATCGACCATGCCCTGCGCCAGCGCCCGCTCGACCGGGGTCTCGCACTGCTGCGCACAGCCCTCGGCCATCGTGACGCCGCCCTTGTGGTGGTCGGTCATCAGCTGGAGGAAGAGCACCTCCGCGTCCCGGCCCGAGGCCGCGCCCAGCTGCTCCAGCTCCTCCTTGGTGGCCATGCCGGGCATCAGCGCGCCGGGCTTGGCCGCACCGTGCCCCGCGTGCCCGCCGTGGCCGTCCGAGGCCGCCATCCAGGACATGGGCGGCTCGCCGGCCACCACCTTCGGCAGCCCCCACAGGTCCAGCCAGCCGAGCATCATGCCCCGCTGATTGGCCTGGGTGTTGGCGATGTCGTAGGCGAGGCTGCGCACCGCCTCGTCCTGCGTGCGGTCGCGGACGATGAAGGACATCTCCACCGCCTGCTGGTGATGCACCGCCATGTCCCGGGCGAAGCCCGCGTCCGGCGAGTGCAGCCCCGGCGTACGCGGCGCCGTCGCGGCAGGCGTGCCGGAGCCGGCGGAACCGCTGCCGTTCGCGGCGGCGACCGTGGCCGCCGCCGCGAACAGCAGGGCCAGCAGGACGGCCGTGCCCGCGACCCAGTACGTACGGGGAACCGGGCGGGCCGCGCGGACCGGGCGGCTCACTTGCCGGCCAGCCCGCTCGTGCACGCCGCGCCCGGCTCCGGGGTCTGCTCGCCCTGCACGTACTTGGTGAAGAACTGCGCCACCCGGGGGTCGTCCGCACTGTCCACGGTCACCTGCTTGCCCCACGCGCTCAGCATGATCGAGCCGGTCTGCTCCTTGACCGGGCTCATCAGCGTGTACGGGGTCTTGCCGACGGTCGCCGCGAGCTTGTCCACGTCGGCCTTGGGAGCCTTCTCGTTGTACGTCACCCAGACCGCGCCGTGCTCCAGCGAGTGCACGGCGTTCACCTCCGGCACCGGGCTCTTGTAGACGTCACCGTTGCAGTTCATCCAGCGGGGGTGGTGGTCACCTCCGACCGGCGGGTTCATCTCGTACTTCACCGGGGTCTCGACGTGGTTGCGGCCGAGCTTCTTCGCGTCCCAGAGCTGCTCGCCCGTCACGGGCTGCTTGCGGATCTCCTCGGCCTCCTTGCGGAGCTTCTCCGCGGCCGCCTGCTTGCGCTCCTCGGCCTGCTTCTGGTCGATCAGCACCCAGGTGCCGAAGCCGACCAGGCCGACGACGATCGCCGACGCGGCGGTGATCGCGATGGCCTTGTTGCGCCGCTCCCGGATCTTCTCGGCGCGGCGCATCTCGGCTATGCGCGCCTGCCGGGAGTTCGGGTCGGTGTTCTGGTTGGTCCTGCCGGACTTGCTGGCCATGTGCCCTGGTTCCTTCTGCTGAGGGGGGTGGATGAACGCGAAACCAAACCGGACCCGTCAGGTCCGCAGCACTTGGAGGGCATACAGGTCGGGAGCGCGCGGCGACGCCCCGTAGAGCCGGATCCGCGACGCCCCCAAGGACGCCGCGGCGGGCGCCGGATCCCCGACGGGACCGGTCACGGCCGGCGGCGGAACGGGCAGCACACCCGGGGTGACGTGCGCGAGCGGAGAGCAGCCGGGCAGGTCGTACGGCGACACGCAGACGGCGTGCGCCTTCGCAGCCTGCACGGAATGCGCCCCCGCCGAGACGTGCGACTCGCCCGAGCGCGCACACAGCAGGAGCGCTCCGGCCAGCACCCCGAAGAGCGTGAACAGCACGGCACGCCGAAGTCCGGGACGTCCTCGACGCCCCTGCTGCGTGTACTGCCGGCCCCCCATGGGCGCAGATGGTAATGCTCATGACGGCTCCCAGGTCAGTGCGGGGGTGCCGCCGGCTTTCCGGGGTGCGTAATGTGGCGGAAACCACCGCTGGCGATACTGGGTCCGCCCGACTGTGCCCCGACCGTCGAGGCGGTGGTGCACAGGCCGTCTGAACTGCGAGGATGAAGGCATGGACAAGCAGCAGGAATTCGTCCTCCGGACGCTTGAGGAGCGCGACATCCGCTTCGTGCGCCTGTGGTTCACCGACGTACTGGGCTTCCTGAAGTCCGTCGCGGTCGCGCCCGCGGAGCTGGAGCAGGCCTTCGACGAGGGCATCGGCTTCGACGGCTCCGCGATCGAGGGCTTCGCGAGGGTCTACGAGTCCGACATGATCGCCAAGCCGGACCCGAGCACGTTCCAGATACTGCCGTGGCGCGCGGAGGCCCCCGGGACCGCCCGGATGTTCTGCGACATCCTGATGCCGGACGGCTCGCCGTCCTTCGCGGACCCGCGGTACGTCCTCAAGCGCATCCTGGCCAAGACCTCCGACCTGGGCTTCACCTTCTACACCCACCCGGAGATCGAGTTCTTCCTGCTGAAGGACAAGCCGCTGGACGGCACCCGCCCGGTCCCGGCCGACAACTCCGGCTACTTCGACCACACTCCGCAGAACGTGGGCATGGACTTCCGCCGCCAGGCGATCACCATGCTCGAATCGATGGGCATCTCGGTGGAGTTCAGCCACCACGAGGGCGCCCCCGGCCAGCAGGAGATCGACCTCCGCTACGCCGACGCGCTCTCCACGGCCGACAACATCATGACGTTCCGCCTGGTGATGAAGCAGGTCGCGCTGGAGCAGGGCGTGCAGGCCACCTTCATGCCGAAGCCGTTCTCGGAGTACCCCGGCTCGGGCATGCACACCCACCTCTCCCTCTTCGAGGGAGACCGCAACGCCTTCTACGAGTCGGGCGCCGAGTACCAGCTCTCCAAGGTCGGCCGTTCCTTCATCGCGGGCCTGCTGCGCCACGCCGCCGAGACGGCGGCGGTCACCAACCAGTGGGTCAACTCCTACAAGCGCATCTGGGGCGGCTCCTCCCGCAGCGCGGGCGCGGGCGGCGAAGCCCCCTCGTACATCTGCTGGGGCCACAACAACCGCTCGGCCCTGATCCGCGTCCCGATGTACAAGCCGGGCAAGACGGGCTCCTCGCGCGTCGAGGTCCGCTCGATCGACTCGGGCGCGAACCCGTACCTCACCTACGCCGTCCTCCTCGCGGCCGGCCTCAAGGGCATCGAGGAGGGCTACGAACTCCCGGCGGGCGCCGACGACGACGTCTGGGCCCTCTCCGACGCCGAACGCCGCGCGATGGGCATCGAACCCCTCCCGCAGAACCTCGGCGAGGCCATCGCCCTGATGGAACGCAGCGAACTGGTCGCCGAAACCCTCGGCGAGCACGTCTTCGACTTCTTCCTGCGCAACAAGAAGCAGGAGTGGGAGGAGTACCGCTCGGAGGTCACGGCCTTCGAACTCCGCAAGAACCTCCCGGTGCTGTAACCGCAGCTCAAAGCCCCTTTGGGGATGCACGGAATCCCGGGCCGACGGTCGTTGACTGCCGGCCCGGAGCCGTCTCAATCCCCCTGGGCCGTCTGTGGGCCGTCCGACGCAGAAGCTGAGGCCTCGTACATCCCGTCCACGGCCTTCCGGGTCCGTCCCTGACTGCTCGGCATGAGGTGCGTGTACGTGCGGAGGGTGCAGCCCGGGACGGCGTGCCCAAGGTGCGTACTGAGCGCCTTGATGTTCTCCCCGGCGTCCAGCAGCACTGAGGCGTAGAAGTGCCTCAGGGCATGCACTTCGTGCTCCCGTGCGGCCTCGTGCCGCTGCCCGGGTTTCGGCTCCTCGATCCCCCCTGCCTCGACGAGGGCGGGCTTCCACACGCGTGTGTTGAAGTCGTCGGTCCGCCGCACCGTTCCACCGCCAGAGAGCGAGAACAGCGGTCGTTGGTGACGGGAGGCCCGTCCGGTCGGGGCCAGGGCAGTGCTGCTTGAGGACATGCGCGATGCGGTTGGAGAGCGGAACATCTCGCTCCTTCCCACCCTTGGGAGGCGAGAACCCAAGGTGGCCGTTGACCACCTTCACTTGATGGGCTACGTGGAGCCACGGGTCTCGTGGCTGACTGCGTCCACGGCCAGCTTGGTTGACGTCATTCCCGCTCAACTCATTGAGGGAGAGAATTCACCCCAAATAATGCGAGTTCCACCGTATTCGGCCCCATCAAAGGAGACTGTTCCTCCGTCGCATTGTGCGCCGTCGAAGGAGACTGTGCCGCCTTCAAAAGCGGCAGCGAAGTCAACCTCGCTGCCGCTGAACGTCGCACCGTTAAACGAGACCTCACCATCAGTGATCAAGGCTTTGAAATTCATCATTACGCTGCTGAAGTTAGCTCCTTCGAAGGAGACCTTGGCGCCGCCGAATAGTGCGTTAAAGTATACGTCGCCGCCGCTGAACTGTGCGCCATTGAAAATTGTTGTCCCGCCGGCGTAAAAACGTGCGGCGGCGAAAGATGTTGTGCCTTTAAAAACTGAATTTGTGAAGTTGAACCACATGTCGAAGATTACGAGCTTAAAGGACGCTTTGCCATGAAAGTGGCAGTCGGAGAAGTCGGCGCCTTCGAACCTGGCAGAGGTGAAGTCGAAATCAGACTCTGACCAGGACGTTGGAGATTGTGGGTCTTGGAGGTGGCTGCGGATGACCCGGATGATTGTTTGGCGTACTTCCCTTTCGCCCGGCTTATGGTTGTCGGATGCTTCGTCGCGCTCGAAAGGCATACGCATGTACGCACATAGGACGTCGATGCAAACCTGCCGTTGCTCGAGCCACTCATCCGCGAGCTGCGCCATGGCGTAAACGCCAGCGAGGCGTACGGCGGCCATGGTGTGACCTAGCTGTTCGGCTGCGGAAGTGTAGCGCTCAAGGAGCTGTTTGTCGTCGGCGCGGTCAGCTTCACTTTCGGCAATTCGTTGCTTACGGTAGGCGTATACTCCGGCAAAGATGGCAGCGATCAGGGTGAGCATTGCGAGAGTGCTCCTGATGGATTCCCCTGTCTTAGCCTCGCCTTCCTCAAGATGCTCGACGATCCAGTAGATCCCGCAGCCGACTGCTACAGCAACAATGAGGGCTAGTGTGCCTGCGATCCAGACATTCGACAGCCTCGGCGCATGCCGGCCGCTTGACCCTGTTGCCTGGCGCTTTCCGAAGCGTGGAGCTGTCACGGGTGTCAGTGTTGTTCGTCTTGGCCCTTGCCGCCACCTGAGGCACCCATCTGTGAACGTTGCGAGGCTGAAGCGGTATTGCTGCCAGCCGACCGTTGGGCCCTCGCATTGCTACAGCGATCAATCGGCATGCGTATGGCGCGGCCTCATTCACCGCTGCACGGGCCCTCTCCCCGCCTCGACAGTGAACCACAGCGTCCGGAAGTCGACATCAGCCTCTTTTAGGCGCAGGTATCGCTCGCCTTTGCCGATTTTCTTCCCCGCCCCCTTGAGGTTCTCGTCCAGGAATTGACTGTACGCCTCGATCAGGTCCTTTCGGGGCAACCCAAATTGAGAAACCGGCAGAAATTCCTTGTCGCGAAGTCGACGGATCTTGATCTCATACAACGAGAACTGGTAACGGGGCATGGCCCCCCTGACGTGCGGCGGAGATTTAGTGAAAGACAGGCTGCAACCCGGCGTACGCCTTTTCAGCTGTGAGGCAAAACCAGTCCCAGCTGGTCCCTCGCCCCGGATTCTGGCACAGAGGGTCCCCTCGCGTTCTAGGCCCCATGTCGTGTAGTTAGGGCCGGGGTCGGTGCGTCAAGCAGACTGAAGGAGAGATGGGGATCCTGTTAGAACCGTGTCCGTCCACCATTCTGGGCGGCCGGGTCCTTCGTGCCCCGACCCGGCCGGCGTTGCCCAGGAAGCCTTCGCCTTGCTGGTGACCTACCAGGCCCTGCGACTGGCCATGGCCGATGCCACCGGTACTCGGTCGGACACCGACCTCGACCGGGCCAGTTTCTCCAGCGCGCTGAACATCGCCCGCGACCTGCTCGTCCAGGCCGCGGCCATCTTCGGCTACACGACCGTCGACCTCGCCGGCACCATAGGCCACCGGGCCCTGGCCTCCCTTATGCCCGCCAGGCGCGTGCGTACCCGGCCATGCGCTGCCAAACGCGCCATCTCGAAGTACAACGCCAAAGGCGCCGTCGACAGGACCAGTTACAAGGCCACCATCGACGTCCTGACCACCCGGACCCCTTGACGCCGGACACCAAACGCTGACGACACGGCATCGGGCCTAGAAGGGGAGACCTACCAGGCCCCATCGCCGGGCGCCGGCCTCCGTGGCCACGTCGCCCCATTCACGCAACAGCGCTGCGGCAGCGTCGAAGCCAGCGGGCCGGCCCGCCCACCCGGCGGCCTCGGCTTCGAAGGGCCCGCGCAGTTCCTCCAGCCGAGGCGCGGCCACGTGCCAGGAGCGGACCAGCTCCGACACCTCCTCGGGAGCGCTGAGCAGGAGCACCCGGGGGCGCCACGGAGCGGGGTCGTCGGGGAAGCCGTGCGCGGTGGGCCGTTCCCTCCCCGCGGCGGTCGTGGGGTCTGTTCCCGTGAGGTCGTCCGGGTTGTCCCAGAACAGGCCGCACAGGAAGTGGTCCAGGGCGTCCCGCAGTTCGGGCGCCACCGAGGTCCGGATGTCCTCCCAGGCATTGCCCAATCGGGGGTGCCAGCCGTAGGAACCGGTGGTTCCGTGAAACCGGTACTCGGCGCACCAGGACACCTGCCGCTGCCACACCCAGCCGCCCGTCACGGCGTAGTCGGCGTCTTCGCACGCCTCGCAGCAGAAGTCAGGGCAGGCGGCATCGCCCAGTACGCTCACCCTGTCGTCCGCCGGTATCCGCGCCAGATGCTCCCAGTCGACCATGAGCACGGTGATGTCGAGTCCCATCGGGACAGGCTAGTACCTGCCGTGTAGTTAGGGCCGGGGTCGCAGGACGAGCCGAGCCCTATCCCGTACGTCCTACCTCAGATCGGCGGTCTGCGGCCGATTCGCGGACCCAACATGGGCGCATCGACGTCTACAAGGCTCTGAACTGCTGAAACTCGTGAGACGCGCGGGGCCTCCGGAGTCGTTGCTGAAGCCGTCGGAAGCTGCGGTCGGGACACACCTGGGCCGTCTCTGGGCCGTCGGAGGGTGGCCAGAGGTCACCGGCAACGACCGACGACGGCCCCTCAGATGCTGGTTGGGATGGGGTCTGTAGAGGATCCGCCTGGAGGGGTGAGGCGGACATGACTTCCTGCGCAACAAGAAGCAGGAGTGGGAGGAGTACCGCTCGGAGGTCACCGCCTTCGAACTCCGCAAGAACCTCCCGGTGCTGTAACCACAGGTCAGCGCCCTTGCGGGCCACGCACAACACTCCGGGCCGGTGGTCGATGACCACCGGCCCGCAGCTGTCTCACCGGCCCCGGGCCGTCTGGTGCAGGTTCGTGAGACCACGCGCGGCCGCTCCGGAGCCGTGCGGCTATCGGTCGGTGGCTTCGGGCGACAGGACCGGGGAGGAGTCGGCGTGATCCGTGCAGGCGGCCCACCAGCTGTCGCCGCCGGCGCTGCTGACCAGCACGCTCCACACCGCGGGGTGGGAGCAGGGGGCCGCCCAGGTGCACTCGCCCCGCGCGGAGGCAGTACCGGCCCGGTGGTTGTCCGCCGCCCATGGGCACTTCTCTCGGAGTTCCATGATGGACATTGAAGCGGTGGTGAGCACGGCCTCGCCGCCGAACGGACCGATTCCCCCCTAGTACTGCAACGGTGTTTGCTGTGACGGTTGGGCAGGTCGTTCGTTGGTCAGTTCATGGGTGGGGAACTTGGGGATGCTCGGTTGTGGGCTGGTGAACTGAAGGTTTTGCATGAGCGTTTCGTGCAGCGTTTCGCCAGGTCGGAGCCGCGGGAGTCGGCTCTTGCCTATATGCGGGGGCTGATAGCTCCTTTGGAGCGGAAGAACGGCTGGACGCTTGCGGAGGAGGCCGGGTATGCGGGTCCGGACCGGATCCACCGGCTGCTGAACCGGATCGACTGGGACGCGGATCAGGTCCTGGACGATGTGCGGGACTACGTCGTCGAGCATCTCGGCGACCCGGGAGCGGTGCTGATCGTGGACGACACGGGGTTTCTGAAGAAGGGTGTCCGCTCGGCCGGCGTCCAGCGCCAGTACTTCGGAACCGCCGGGAGGACGGAGAACTCCCAGATCGGGGTGTTCCTCGCCTATGCCGGCGCCCGTGGCCGCACGTTGATCGACCGCCGCCTCTATCTGCCCACGTCATGGACCGATGACCGCGATCGGTGCCGGGCCGCCGGCATCGTTGACACGGTCGGCTTCGAGACGAAGGTGGTGATGGCCAAGGCCATGGTCCGCCGGGCGATCGCGGACCGGATCCCGTTCCGGTGGGTGACGGCGGATGCCGCCTACGGCTTCTCCAAAGGCTGGCGCACGGAGCTGGAGCGGGCCGATGTCTTTCACGTCATGGCCACCACCCGGCACGACACCGTCGTCACCCGCTGGGCCATCGACCACCCCGTCCACGACCTGTTCCCGGGGCTGCCCCGGCAGAAGTGGAAGCGCCGTTCCTGCGGGGAGGGAGCCCACGGCCCGCGGGTCTACGACTGGGCCAGGGTCGAGGTCCGTCCCTGGCATCGCGAGGACCGCCGGCACTGGGTGATCGCCCGCCGCAGCGTCCGACGGCCGGACGAGATCTCCTACTACATCGCCTACTGCCCGGCCGAGACCACACTCGACGAGCTGATCCGTATCGCCGGTGCCCGGTGGGCGGTCGAGGAATGCTTCCAGAGCGCGAAGCAGGAGTGCGGCCTGGACGACTACCAGGTCCGCCGCTATGACGGCTGGCACCGCCACATGACCCTGGCTATCGCCGCCCATGCCTGCCTCACCGTCCTGCGGGCCCGCGAAATCGACACCGGGAAAGCAGAAACGGATCCTCCCAGCTCGTACCCCTCACCCTCCCCGAACTCCGACGCCTGATCCACCGCCTCACCCGGCCCCGCCCGAGCATCGACCACGTCCTGCACTGGTCACACTGGCGACGGCGTCGACAGTTCCAGGCACGTGTCAGCCATTACAAACAACGCGGTCACACACCACCAGAAGCCAACAAACCATCACAGCAAACACCGTTGCAGTACTAGGGCGATGACCTTCGGGCGGCTGCTCACACGCTGTCCGGCGGACCGGCTTGAGTCTCCCCCCGGGGGAGACCCCAAGCTGGGGGCATGGACAGCGACGCGCTCTATTCCATCGGGGAGTTGTCCCGGCGGACCGGTCTGACCGTGAAGACCATCCGGTTCTATTCGGACCAGGGCATCGTCCCGCCCGCCGGGCGGAGCCCGGCGGGATACCGGCTCTACGGGGCTGACGCACTCGCCCGCCTCGGCCTCGTCCGCACGCTGCGCGATCTCGGGCTCGATCTCGCGACCGTCCGCACGGTGCTGGACCAGGAGGCATCCGTGGCGGAGGTCGCGGCAGCGCACGCCGACGCCCTGGACGTACAGATCCGGACGCTCCGCCTGCGCCGGGCAGTGCTCCGCGCGGTCGCCGGAGGCGGCCCCACCACCATGGAGATGGACCTCATGCACCGACTTGCCACGCTCTCCCGGGCCGAACAGCACCGACTGGTCCGCGGATTCATCGACGCCGCCTTCCCAGGTCCGCACTCCAATCCCGAGTTCGTGACCCTGATGCGATCCGTCATGCCCGAGCTCCCCGACGACCCCACGCCCGAACAGGTCGAGGCCTGGGCCGAACTGGCCGGACTCTGCCAGGACGAGGACTTCCGTGCCGCGATCCGCCGTACGGCCGAGGAGCAGGCGCAGGAGCCCGCCGCGGAGGGCGTCGGCGCGCTGCACGACGAGCTCGGCCGGGAGATGCGCGCACGGATCGGTGAAGCCGTGGCGGCCGGGCTTCTGCCGGCCCCGGCCGAGGGTGCGGACGTCACCGGCTCACTGGGCGGTCTGTACGCCCACGCGTTCGAGCGCGCCGACGAAGGCGGTCTGCGACGCTGGCTCCTCGCCCGGCTGCGGACCACCGCCGACCCGCACACCAGGCGCTACTGGCAGCTTCTGGCCGCGGTCAACGGATGGCCCGCGTCGCCGACGCTCGCCCCCGTGCACTCCTGGTTCACCACCGTTCTGGCGAAGGGCTGACGCGATGAGGACGAGAGACCTGAAGTTCGGTCTGTACGCGGACGAGCAGGGGCTGTATTGGGTCAGGGGGCTCGTCGAGGACGCCGTCGGCTCCGGCGGCTCCCAGGGCTCCCGCGGCTCCCGGGGCGTCCGCCGCGCCCGGGTCGTCGGCGAGAGTGTTGTACGGACCCTTCCCGGGAGCGAGCTGTCGATCGCCGACGCGTACGACTTCCTGGCGGAGCAGTGGGCGGTGGAACACCCCGGAGAGAGCAGCGGCACACGGCAACCGCTGGAGCTGCACGTCCGGTTGGCGTGCTCGCTGCGTACCTGGCGGGCGATCCGCAAGACGGTGATCAGGACCCTGTGCCCGGAGGGGACGGGTCCTCACACCTGCCGCGTTCCCTGGTCGGCCTACTGACGCGCGCGCGTCACGCGCGCGCGTCAGCGGACCGCGCGGTGCCAGGTGGGGCGGGCCGGGGTGGTGGGGGTGGTTGTGGTGTGGAGTTCGGCGTCCAGGCCCAGGACCGCTGTCGTGGCGGTGCCGGAGGCTTCGAGGACGGCCGAGGGGGCTCCGGTGAAGAGCATGAGGGATTCCGCCCAGGCCGGCGGGCCGCCGAGGCCCGTGGTGCTGATCGTGCCGGTCTCCGCGCGGCCCACCACGAGGCGGCCCGCCGCGCCGACCGCGCCGTAGCCGGCCCGGCCGCCCGCCTCCGTGACGCTGGAGACCCGGGGACGGCTCGCTGGGCCCGCCGTGACCAGGGCGGTGCGGACGACCCCCGAGTCCGGGCGACGGAAGAACAGCCGGACCCCGGTGCCGTCCGGGGAGGCCGAGAGGGGGACCGTGGTGGCCGGCAGGCCCGTCGGTGCGGGGCCGACCAGCGGGGTGTCCGGGGTGCGCTGGGTCCAGGCCAGGACGGACGTGGTGGTGGTCGCGTACACGTGGCGCCGCCCGGCCGCGTCGATCGCCGTCACCGGGTCGCTCTGCAGGTCCTCGCCGCCGAGGCGTTCCCACGGGGAGAAGCGGCCGTCCGGCTGCTGGGTGGTCGCGCGCAGGGTGCGGCGCGCGTCACGCAGGTAGACGGTGAGGCGGCCCCCCGCGTCCACGGCCGCCGCGGGGGCGCTGATCGCCGAGGTGCCCTCGTCGTCGGTCCGCTCCGGGGTGCCGAGCGACTGCCACGGGCCGAACGGGCCGTCGGGCACGGACTGGACCGCGTACACGACCTCGCGCCGGTACTCCGAGGGCGTGGAGCCGAAGGCGGTGCGGGTGGCCAGGACGCCGATGCGGCCCCCGGGGAGGCGGACGGCACTGGCGCCCGGATCGATGCCCGCGCCGGGGAGGAGGACCGGGCCCGCCCAGGTGCCGCCCGGGCTGCGCGTCCAGTACGCGGTCTGCCCGTCCAGCGCGGCGAAGGCCCACAGGCGGCCGGGCGTTCCCTCCGTCAGCCAGGAGGTGGTCTCGGCGCGGGTGTAGCGCAGCGACTGGGCCCAGTTGCGCCCGGTCGGACTGCCCGCGACCTTGCGGTCGCCGCAGCCCGACGGGCTGCCGCAGTGGTCCTGGCGGTCCTGCCAGGCGTAGGTCTTCAGGAAGCCGGTCTTGGTCTCGGCCGTCTGCGGGTCCAGCGCGTGCGGGAGGGCGCCGTTGTGGTATCCGAGGTAGCTCTGGACGGAGAAGTGCGGGCGGTTCCGGACCCGTTCGGCGTAGGCGGCGGTGGCGGCCTGCACGAAGCGGGCGCCGTACATGTGGTCCTGGTGGTCGGTGTAACGGCCGTTCTCGCCGTACCGGTTCGGCGTCGGGTCCTGCATCCGTATCGTCGTCGGCCGGTAGCGCTCCAGGACCCCGGCTATCGCCAGGACGAGCTGGTCCTTCGTGTACGTGAACGGCTGCTTGACCGGTGTCCCGGAGGTCAGCTGGGCATCCAGCGAGGGTATCCGGCCGTTCCACAGGCCGCGCAGGCTCTCGGGGGTGTCGCCACCGGTGCTGCGGGCCTCCCGCAGCATCAGCCACACCAGGTTGACCTGTGGCTTCGCTATGAGGACGTCGAGCTCGGCCCGGCCGCCGCCGGCGGTGGGGATGACCGTACGCTTCCACGCGCTCGTGCGGTCCCCGGTGGCCATCTGCGCGTACGCGGAGCGGATGCCGTTCTGCCGGGCCTCCGCGTAGTGGGTGCGGTCGGCGGGCTGTTCGGGGTCCGTGGCGGCGGCGCCGCGGGCCTCGTTGCGGCCGTCGGACTCGCCGGAGGTGAGGAACGCGGTGGTGACCTGGGTGCCGGACAGCAGGGAACGGCTGAGGTCCGGGTTCATGAAGAACAGGTCGTCGTCGGGGTGGGCGACGACCTGGACGACCGACCCGGCGGTGACGCTCGCGGCGAGGGCGGCGGCCGGGTTCTTCTCCTGGTTGGCTTCGGCGGAGGTCTGCTGGCCGACGGCCACGGAGAGCACGCCGGTGGCGCCGGCTGTCAGCACGGTGAGCAGGGCCGCGAAACGGCGACGGGTCACGGGCATCGGGTCACGCCCTCGGGTTCGATCCGGCGGAAGAAAGCGCTGAGCAGTCAGAGAGAGGCGAAATCAGGGGAGTTGGTTCTCCGGACCCGCCGGTGACTCCCCTTTTCCGAGAACGGGATGTGGACCCTGCCCGGCCGGCCACGGGGAGAAGCGGCCGCCCCGACCCCGCCCGCCCCGACCCCGGCGCGGGCCGGACCGCCCCGACCCCGGCGCGGGCCGGACCGCCCCGACCCCGGTGCTCCGAGCCCGGTTGTCCGGAGCATCCGATCACCCCTGGCACGGTGTGTGCCCGAGCCGAACGCCTGGTCCGGACACGCCCCGGGCTGCGCCGCGGCCGGGGCGGAACTCCGTCGACAGGTCCCAGGGCCTAGGCTCAGGACCAGAGCACCCCGGAACGGTGACAAGGAGTGACCGTCACTGTTCCGGCAGCGGCAGGGCAGTGGCAGGGCAGCAGCACCGCAGCGGCACCGCCGCAGCAGGGCAGTACCAGCAGGGCAGTACCAGCAGGGCAGTGGCAGCGACGACCGCGGGAGGCGGCGGGATGACGGTCCCGGGACGCAGGAGCAGCACCTTCATCCGGCTGCTCCGCAGCGGTTTCACCGACCCCTCGGCCGCCGCCCGGCTGCTCGACACCGACGCACTGGCGGCCGTACGCACCGACCCGGTGCTCCTCGACGCCCTCGGCGCGACCGCCGACCCCGACCTCGCCCTCCTCGGGCTCGTCCGGCTCGCCGAGGCGCAGCCGGACGGCGAGCTACCCGGGCTCCTCGACACCCTCGTCAGCGCCAAGCCGCTGCGCGACCGCCTCCTCGGCGTGCTGGGCGCCTCCGAGGCCCTCGGCGACCACCTCGCCCGCCACCCCCGCGACTGGCTCAGCCTCATCACCTACGAGGCCGCCGACCTGCACCCCGGACTTCCCGAGTTCGAACGCGGGCTCGCGGACGCGCACGACCCCGTCGCCCTGCGCGTCGCCTACCGCCGCTGCCTGATCTCCATCGCCGCCCGCGACGTCTGCGGCACCATCGACGTCGCCCAGACCGCCGCCGAGCTCGCCGACCTCGCCACCGCCACCCTCCGCGCGGCCCTGCGGATCGCCTGCGCCGCCGCCCCCGAGGATGCCGCCCTGTGCCGGCTCTCCGTCATCGCGATGGGCAAGTGCGGCGGCAACGAGCTGAACTACGTCTCCGACGTCGACGTCATCTTCGTCGGGGACTCGGCCCCCGGCGCCGACGAGGCCAAGGCCCTCCAGGCCGCCACCCGCCTGGCCTCCCACCTCATGCGGATCTGCTCGGAGACCACCGTCGAGGGCACCATCTGGCCCGTCGACGCCAACCTCCGCCCCGAGGGCCGCAACGGGCCCCTCGTCCGCACCCTCTCCTCCCACCTGGCCTACTACCAGCGGTGGGCCAAGACCTGGGAGTTCCAGGCCCTCCTCAAGGCCCGCGCCGTGGCCGGCGACGAGGCCCTGGGCGCCGAGTACATCGCCGCCATAAGCCCGCTGGTCTGGCAGGCCGCCGAACGCGAGAACTTCGTCGCCGACGTCCAGAAGATGCGCCGCCGCGTCGTCGACAACATTCCCGCCGCCCATGTCGACCGCGAGCTCAAGCTCGGCCCCGGCGGTCTGCGCGACGTCGAGTTCGCCGTCCAGCTCCTCCAGCTCGTGCACGGCCGCAGCGACGCCACCCTGCACTCCGGCACCACCCTCGACGCCCTCCACGCCCTCGCCGCCGGCGGCTACGTCGGCCGCGCCGACGCCGCCCAACTGCACGACGCGTACCGCTTCCTGCGCGCCATGGAGCACCGCATCCAGCTCTACCGGCTGCGCCGCACCCACCTCGTCCCCGAGGACGAGAACGACCTGCGGCGCCTCGGCCGCTCCATGGGCCTGCGCACCGAACCCGTCGCCGAGCTCAACAAGGCCTGGCGCCGGCACGCCTCCGTGGTCCGCCGCCTGCACGAGAAGCTCTTCTACCGGCCGCTGCTCGACGCCGTCGCCCAGCTCACCCCCGGCGAGACCCGGCTCTCCCCGCGCGCCGCCGGCCAGCGCCTCGAAGCCCTCGGCTATGCCGACCCGGCCTCCGCCCTGCGCCACCTCGAAGCCCTCGCCTCCGGCGTCACCCGCAAGGCCGCCATCCAGCGCACCCTGCTCCCCGTCATGCTCGGCTGGTTCGCCGACTCCGCCGACCCGGACGCCGGCCTGCTGAACTTCCGCAAGGTCTCCGACGCCCTCGGCAAGACCCCCTGGTACCTGCGCCTGCTGCGCGACGAGGGCGCCGCCGCCGAGAACCTCGCCCGCGTCCTGTCCGCCGGACGCCTCGCCCCCGACCTGCTGATGCGCGCCCCCGAGGCCGTGGCCCTGCTCGGCGACCCCGAAGGCCTGCAGCCCCGTACGAACGAGGCCCTCCAGCAGGAGGTCCTGGCCGCCGTCGGCCGCGCCGAGAACCCCGAGGCCGCCGTCGCCGTCGCCCGCGGAGTGCGCCGCCGGGAGCTGTTCCGCACCACCGCGGCCGACATCATCGGCTCGTACGGTACGGAGGACAACCCGGCCGAGGAGGACCACGGAGCCCTCGTGGACCGGGTCGGCGGTGCCGTCTCCGACCTCACCGCCGCCACCGTCGCCGGGGCCCTGCGCGCCGCCGTCCAGAGCCACTACGGCGACACGCTGCCCACCCGCTTCGCCGTCATCGGCGTCGGCCGCTTCGGCGGCCACGAACTCGGCTACGGCTCCGACGCCGACGTCCTGTTCGTCCACGAACCCCGCGAGGGCGTCGACGAACAGGAGGCCGCCAAGGCCGCCCAGAACGTCGTCGCCGAAATGCGCAGGCTGCTCCAGCTGCCCACCACCGACCCGCCGCTGCTCATCGACGCCGATCTGCGCCCCGAAGGCCGCTCCGGCCCGCTGGTGCGCACGCTCTCCTCCTACGCCGCCTACTACCGGCGCTGGTCCCTGACCTGGGAGAGCCAGGCGCTGCTGCGCGCCGAACCGGTGGCGGGCGACGCCGACCTCGGAGCGCGGTTCATCGAGCTGATCGATCCGCTGCGCTACCCGATGGAGGGGCTCGGCGAGGACGCCGTACGGGAGATCCGCCGGCTCAAGGCCCGCATGGAGTCGGAGCGGCTGCCCCGCGGGGCCGACCCGACCCTGCACACCAAGCTCGGCCGCGGCGGCCTCAGCGACGTCGAGTGGACCGTCCAGCTGATCCAGATGCGGCACGCCTGGGCCGAACCGGGCCTGCGCACCACCCGTACCCGCGAGGCCCTCGCGGCCGCGCACGCGGCCGGGCTCATCCCGACCGAGGAGGCGCAGATCCTCGACGAGGCCTGGGTCCTGGCGACCCGGGTCCGCAACGCCGTGATGCTGGTGCGCGGCCGCGCCGGGGACACCTTTCCGACCGAGGCCCGCGAACTCGGGGCGGTGGGCCGCTACCTCGGATACGCCGAAGGCACGGCCGGGGAGATGCTCGACGACTATCGCCGCATCACCCGCCGTGCCCGGGCGGTGGTGGACGAACTCTTCTACGGCGCGTAGCCGGACGGCGCCCCGGGGGCGCGGAGTGCTGTTCAGGCTGTGACCGGAACGGACGGGCGGACCGCGGACCCTGAGTGGGTCCGCGGTCCGCGGTCCGTGGTTGGCGGTCCGTCGTGTCGGGACGGCGCCGGCGTCAGCGGGCCGTGCCGAAGGCCTGCGTCCAGTAGTTGCCGGGCTGCGCCAGGCCGATTCCGATCTCCTTGAAGGCGCAGTTCAGGATGTTCTCCCGGTGGCCCTGGCTGTTCATCCAGCCCTCCATGACCTTCTCGGGAGTGCTGTAGCCGTAGGCGACGTTCTCGCCGTACGTCCGCCACGTGTACCCGGCGCGGGTGATGCGCGTGCCCGGGTCCGAGCCGTCGGAGCCGGTGTGGGACATGTTGCTGTGGGAGGCCATGTCGGCGCTGTGGTCCTGCGCGGCCTTCGTGAGCTTCGCGTTCAGGGAGACGGCCGAGCATCCTGCGGCCGCGCGCTCCTGGTTGACGAGCGCGAGCACCTGGGCGACGGAGCCGGTGGCCGGCGGGGCGGCGGTCTTCGACGGCTGGGGCGCCTGCGGCTTCTCCGTCGCGACCGGCGGCTTCGCGGGCTTGGGCTGCGCGGGCGGGGTGGTCTCGACGACCGGCTGCGCGGGCGCGGCGGGGCTGCTGGGGGAGGCCTCGGAGGGGCTGCTGCTCGGCGTCTCGCTCGGGAGCGGTGCGTCCACGGGTGCCGGGGTGGTCGGCGCGGCCGACGGCGTCTGCTGCCACTGCCACGGGCGCTGCTGCTGGTGGCTCGCGGTCCGCGTCCGGCTGTTGCCGTCGTCCTGACCGTCGAAGCAGGCCATGGCGGCGGTGGGGACACCCACGATGGCGAGCGCGCCGACGCCGATGGCTATCTTCTTGTAGGACGACTTCTTCCGATGCTTCTGCATGCCTGACCTCATTCAGTGATCGCGAAGCTTCCGGCGCCGGAAGTGCAGGGCGCCGAAGAGGCCGCCATTCTTAAAAGCGCCTGAATGGCCTGGCAAGTTTCCGCTGATCACGAGCCCGGGGCGGTCGGCGCACGGCTTGAAACAGGACCGTGATCGTGCATCATCACGATTTGGTCACCCCCGCAACCGTCTGATGGGTGATCAGAAACGGCTGTGACCTGGCCGGTCGGGGGCGGGTGCATCGGTGCCGTGGATTCCGTTTCCGGCGGAGAGGGGAATGTCAATTCCAAAAGGGACAAATATCGAAATGTCGGAGGGTTAACGCTCCGTCAAGAAGGACTTCGACCAGCAGCCGTTGCGTGACGCATGTCACTGATTCCCGCCGGGCCGCCCGCCATCGCCCCCCGCCATCGCTCCCGGTGTAACTACCGCCGCTCCTGGGCCGCCGGCCGGTCGGCAGCCGCCGTCCGGCGGGCGGGCCGCGCGCGGGCCCGGGTCGGGGAGCCGCGGCACGGACGGCAACGGCCGTGCGTAGTGTGAGTCGAGGGCGTTCATCGAGAAGGTGCTGGGGGAGGCATGAGCCGCGTGAGAGGAATCGACGCGGCCACCGAGGCCGTACTCCGATACCGGCGGCCCGAGGCGTGGTGCTGGGAGCTCGTCGTCGAGGCCGTCTGTGACGGCATCCGCAGCCGCGGCACCTGGAACGCCGATCGCGCGCTGACCCAGGCCGGTCCTGCCCTTTCCGCGCATGCCGATCGGATCGCCGCCTCCCTCAAGAAGCGGCTCGGCCTCTTCGTCCGGGTCTCCCACCACGAGGTCGAGGCGGTCACGTTCGCCCTCGCCGGGATGGGCGACCTCCGGGCGCTGCCCGGACTGCAGCGGCTCGCGCAGGACCCACCGCTCACGTACAACCGCGCCCACGCACGCATCCTGGCCGCACTGCCCGCCGCGGAGCTGCTCCCCACCCTGCTGCCCGGCCTGCGGCGGGAGCCGGAGCAGTACCACACGAGTACCTCCATGCTGGAACTCCTCGCCGCCTGGGGCCCGGCCGCCGCGCCCGCCGTGCCCGAAGTGGTCCGGTACCTGGGGACGCCGTACGCCTACGACGCCCTGCGCGTCCTCGGCCGGATCGGCCCCGCGGCGGCCGTCGCCGCGAGCCGGCTGGCCTCGTACGCCACCGGGCGCCAGGGGCCGGGCCATCTCCGGCGGCGGGCCGCCTGGGCGCACTGGAGGGTGACCGGTGATCCCACCCTCGCCCTCGACGTGTGCGGGGTGGCGGTGCGGTCCGGGACGGCCGCCCACGGTCTGCCCTTCCTCGCCGGTCTCGGCCCGCTGGCCGCCGCCCACGCGGACGCCGTGCGCGGGCTGATGGAGTCGCCCGGTGCGTGGACCCGGGTCGCCGCCGCGCACGCGTACCGGCGGATCACCGGAGATCCGGAGCCCGCCGTACCGGTGCTGCTGGCGGAGGTCGATCCGGCCTGGACGGGACGGCCGGCCATGCCGGTGCTGGAGGCCGTCCGCCACCTCGGGGAGATCGGGGCGCCGGCCGCCGCCGCGGCACCCCTGCTGGGCTGGATCCTGGCGCAGGAGGAACGCCTCGGCCACCCCTTCGACAGCGTACGGATCCTGGCGGACACGGCCTACGTCCGCACCCTCACCGAGGCCCTGCAGCGGATCGCTCCGGGCGCGGCCGGTTCCGTACCGGCGCCGCCCTCGAAGGAGCTCGTGCCGGTGTCCTCGCCCGCGGCCGGGCCGGGGTTCCTCCGGAGACGGCTGCGCTGACCGCCTGCGCGACCGAACGGGCCCGGGCGGCAGGCACGTTGTCGGCATGGTGCAGGGTGGGGGCATGCTCATGGATCATCAGGAGTGCGACGTGGTCGTCACGGCCGTGGCCCCGGTGGGATGCGCCGTGGACGCGGACGGGCACGACGGTTTCATCGACCGGGCCAAACACCCCTCGTGGTGGGCGGACGTGCCACGCGCCGAGGTCGGAGACCGGATGCTCGCCGTGGTGCTGGACCCCACCAGGACACCGGCCCGGTTCAGTGCCCTGCCGGACGACGTCCGGATCGCCCGGAGCCTGCGCCACACCCAACCGCTGAGGCGGCTGTGTCCGCCGCCCGGCGAAGCCCGGAGCGTGGAGTGGGCCGTCGTGGAGGAGGCGATGGGCACCGCCCTGCCGGCCGACTACAAGCGACTCGTCGACACCTATGGGGGCGGGGTCTTCGCGGGAATGATCTGGCTGCTGGAACCGGACTGCCCGGAGAAGATGTACGACCTCTTCGCCCAGACCGCGGAGCGCGAGGAGAACCTCGCCGATTTCTGGGAGGCGGGCGAGGCCAAGCCGGCGGAACTCCTGGACGGCGACACCCGGCTGGTGCCCTGGGGGTACGCGGAGGGTTCGGGACACGTCCTGTACTGGCTGGTCCGGCCCGGGGTCGAGCCGGAGGAGTGGACGGTCATCCTCAACGAGGGCCGCGGCCCCCTCTGGGAGGCCCACCCGGCTTCGTGCAGCCAGTTCCTCCTCGAGGTGGTGGCCGGCACGACGACATCGCTCTACTTCAGCGACCACGACGACGACATCGACCCGGAGGACAGGTTCCGCTTCGTCCCCGGATCCCGGCCCCACGGCTGAACCGGCGCGCCGCCCGCCGCCCGCGGATAGGGTGCTCGGATGTTCACAGTTCGGCGCGCCGGCCCGTACGACGGGGACGTCCTCGGCGAGATCCACGCCGCGGCCTGGGAGGCGGCCTACGCCCCCTTCTTCGATCCCGGGTTCGCCGCAGACGGTGTCCGGAGCAGGCGGACGCGGTGGCACGAAAGGGTCGGGCAGGCGGACACCCCGATCCTGCTGGCCGAACACGAGGGTCGCCCGCTCGCGCTGACCGCCTTCCGGGCATCCGCGACCCGGCCGGGCCTTGCCGAGATCCTCTCCTTCTACACCCACCCCGACAGCTGGGGCAGCGGCATCGCGGCCGCGCTGATGACCGAGACCCTGCGCCACCTGCGCGACGGCGGGTTCGCTCGCACCCACCTGTGGACCCTGCGCGACACCCCGCGCTCCCGCCGCTTCTATACCAAGTGCGGCTTCACCGAGAGCGGCACCGTACGCCCCTTCGACTTCGGCGACGGGAATCCCCTCACCCAGGTCGAATACGAGCGGACGTGCTGACACCCCCGGACTCCCCGCTCGGCGTCGGCGCTGGTCGCCTCGGGTCGTACGGCAGTCTGCCGCGGTGGACGCGGTGCAACCGGGTCCGGCCGGCGGCGGATATGCGCTGGCGCGGAGCGCGCGGGCGCTGATTGGATGCCGGGATGAGCCAAGACCTCCCCGACGGTTACGAGATCTCCACCGACGCCGCCCGACTGGACGTCGGGCTCCTCCACCGGTGGCTGTCCGAGGACGCGTACTGGGCCCTCGGCCGCAGCCGGCAGAAGCAGGAGGACGCCATCGCGAACTCCTTGAACTTCGGCCTCTACGACCAGGCCTCCGGCGCGCAGCTCGCGTACGCCCGCATCGTCACCGACCGGTCCACCTTCGCGTGGCTCTGCGACGTGTACGTCGATCCGGGCGCCCGCGGCAAGGGGCTCGGCGGGGCCCTCGTCGACGCGGTGTGCGCGCACCTGGAGCCCTACGGGCTGCGCCGGGTCATGCTCGCCACCGCCGATGCGCACGCCGTCTACGCCCGGTCCGGCTTCGAGCCGCTGGCCACGCCCGAGAAGTGGATGGCCCTCGGGGAGCAGTAGCCGTCCTCCCGGCGCCGCGGGGGTTACGCCCGCCCGCGGACGCGGTTCAGCAGTTCCGACGCCGGGTGCGGACCCGCGTGCTCGGGGTGGCGGGGCAGGTGGTGGGCGAAGGACCCGTACCAGGAACGCGAGACCGTGTAGCCGAAGGCCAGGCAGAGCATGCCGCCCACGGCGTCGAGCCAGAAGTGGTTGGCGGTGGCCACGATGACGACGAGCGTCGCCGTCGGGTAGAGCAGGCCCAGGATCCGGGCCCAGGGGGCCGAGGCGACCGCGAAGATCGTCAGCCCGCACCAGAGCGACCACCCTATGTGCATGGACGGCATCGCTGCGTACTGGTTCGACATCTGCTTGAGGTTGCCCGAGGCCATGGAGCCCCAAGTGTGGTGGACCAGCACGGTGTCGATGAAGTTCTGCCCGTTCATCAGCCGGGGCGGCGCGAGCGGGTAGCAGTAGTAGCCGACCAGGGCCACGCCCGTGGTGGCGAAGAGGACCATGCGCGTGGCGGCGTACCGCCCGGGATGGAAACGGTAGATCCACACCAGCACGCCGATGGTCACGGCGAAGTGGAGCGTGGCGTAGTAGTAGTTCATGCCCACGATCAGCCACGTCACGGAGTTGACCGCGTGGTTGACCGACTCCTCGACGGCGATGCCGAGGGTCCGCTCCACGCCCCAGATCCAGTCGGCGTTGGCGAGGGCGGCCGCCTTCTGCTCGGGCACCGCGTTGCGGATCAGCGAGTAGATCCAGTAGCTGACCGCGATGAGCAGGACCTCGAACCAGATCCGAGGCCGGCGCGGGGCACGCAACCGGGACATCAGGGTGCGCTCGGACCCCGGGCGGGTCTCGGTCTCAGCCACCGTGGGTGATGAGACATCCGTCCGGGTTTCCAGTGTCTTCACGCTCGATTCACCCATGGGGAGAGAGTCTGCCAGATGCGTTCTCGCCTCCGATCATCCCTCGGGACGGTCTTCGGCGCCTCCGGTCCCCCTTGAGTACGACACCTCGACCCGGCGGCGTCAGTCTCCCACCTTCCCGGCGATGATCTGCTGGCCCCGCGTGGCATCGACGACGATGGGCACGCCGTCCGGAACCTGCCCTTCGAGGTCATCGAGCAGATCTGCGATCGGAGGGAGGGCGCCGGGGCTGCGCACGTGGACGTACAGGGTTCTGGACTGGGCGTCGACACTGGTGACGGCCGCGCCGGGGCTGTCCGAGAGCCACTTCTGCGCGGCGCTCCTGGTGCGCGCCGTCCACGCGTCCAGCAGGACGGTGGCCACCGTGTTGGCGGCCAGGGGCAGCACGACCGCGGCGAACAGCAGCCCAAGCATCACGTAGGCGCGCCGGGGAGCCCGCCGACCGCCGGGTCCGCCGTCGCGGCTGAACCCGAGGGCGGCGAAGACCACCATGCCCGCGAAGACCATCGACAGCAGGTTGGACAGGAACAGCACCAGCGCACCCAGCGCGAGCCACCACGCCTGCTGGCCGGCGCACACGCCCGTGACCACGAGCGGCGGCACCAGGGAGATCGCGATCGCCACCCCCGGCAGGACCGCGGCGACGTCCTTGCGGGACAGCGCCACCGCGCCGGCGAAACCCGTGGCCAGCGCGCCGACCAGGTCGAGCAGCCCGGGGGAGGTCCGGCTGGAGATCTGGCTGTCCGTCAGCAGGTCGTACGAGCCGGGCACCACCAGGGAGGCCACCGCGCCGATGGCGAGGACCAGCAGCCCGCCGAGCGCCACGAAGGCGGCGGCCGTGGAGCGGCGGCGCTGCACGGCGCCGAGGGCGATCCCCATGATCGGCGTGGACAGCGGCGCGATGATCATCGCGCCGATGACGGTGGCGGTGGAGTCCGTCAGGATCCCGCACGCGGCGATCACGGAGGACAGCGTGAGCATGGTCCAGAAGGCCGACTGCTTCGCCCGGTGGTCCCCCGACGACAGATCGAGATCCTGCTGGAGGTCCTCCAGGGAGCGGCGCTGATGGTCGGGCAGGATCCTGTCGCGGACACGGCCGGGCATGGGCATCTGCCCAGTATCGGGACCGGGACCGGTCCGCCCCCGCAGGGACACGTCCGTCGGCACGGGCCGCCAGGCCGTTCCTGCCGCGCCCGGACCGCCCGGCTGTCCCTGGACGGCTAGGCCGTCTCTTTCGGATCTTGTCGGCCGAGCCCGCGTTGCCCGGTGCCGTGCATCGCAAGGCGGAGGAGCTCCCCGCGTACTGGACGTACTCGGGAGCCCCGACAACACAGCGAGGTGCGGTGCCGGGCAACGCGGGCCCGGCAAGATCCGAAAGAGACGGCCTAGCTGTCCCTGCGGCGCTGGCCGGGGCCCGAGGCCGTGGAGCCGCGCACCACCAGTTCGGGCAGGAAGACGAACTCGCTGTGCGGGGCCGGCGTACCGCCGATCTCCTCCAGCAGGGTCCGGACGGCGGCCTGCCCCATCGCCAGCACGGGCTGCCGGATGGTGGTGAGCGGCGGATCGGTGAACGCTATGAGCGGGGAGTCGTCGAAGCCGACCACCGACACGTCCTGCGGCACCTTCAGCCCCAGCTGCCGGGCCGCCCGGATCGCACCGAGCGCCATCATGTCGCTCGCACACACCACCGCCGTGCAGCCCCGCGAGATCAGTGCGGCCGCGGCGGCCTGGCCGCCCTCCAGCGAGTAGAGGGAGTGCTGGATGAGCTCCTCGACCTCGGCCTCGCCGAGCCCGAGCCGCTCCTTCATCCCGAGCCGGAAGCCCTCGATCTTGCGGAGGACCGGCACGAACCGCTTCGGCCCGACCGCGAGCCCGATGCGGGTGTGCCCGAGCGCGGTGAGGTGGGTGACGGCGAGGACCATCGCGGCCCGGTCGTCGGGGGAGACGAAGGGGGCCTGCACCTTGTCGGAGAACCCGTTGATGAGGACGTAGGGAACGCCCTGCCCGCGGAGCTGGTCGTAACGGCCCATGTCGGCCGTGGTGTCGGCGTGCAGGCCGGAGACGAAGATGATCCCGGAGACCCCGCGGTCGACCAGCATCTCGGTCAGCTCGTCCTCCGTGGACCCGCCGGGCGTCTGCGTGGCCAGCACCGGCGTGTACCCCTGCCGGGTCAGGGCCTGGCCGATGACCTGGGCGAGTGCCGGGAAGATGGGGTTGTCCAGTTCCGGAGTTATCAGACCGACGAGCCCCGCACTGCGCTGGCGCAGCTTCACGGGCCGCTCGTAGCCGAGTACGTCGAGGGCGGCCAGCACGGATTCACGGGTGCCTGCGGCCACACCGGGCTTGCCGTTGAGCACGCGGCTGACTGTGGCTTCGCTGACCCCCGCCTGGGCTGCGATGTCGGCTAGCCGTGCGGTCACGGGATTGGACTGTACCGGTCGGACGTTCACGATGACCACCAGGTGCACGAATCCGGGGGAAGCCGGACGGTCCGGCCGTCCGTCTCCACCGGGGCGCTGGAAAGTACGGGACGTCCGGGCGCCGGAAGTTCGACCGGGACGGAGCGGCTGTTGAGGGTGCAGGCGAAGCCGGGGCGGGTGAAGAGGAGCACGCCCTCGGGGGCGGACTGCCAGCGCATCCCGCAGGGGTACGCGGCTTCGTCCTCCGGGCCGGCCCCCGCTCCGGGCCCGCTCTCCGCTCCGGGCCCGCTCCCGGCCTCGGGCGCGCCCAGGCCCGGCATCACCCGGCGCAGTTCCAGTGCGGCGCGGTAGAGCTCCAGGGTGGAGTGCGGGTCGCCGGTCTGGGCGGCGACGCTGAGGTCGCCCCAGCCGGCGGGCTGCGGGAGCCAGCTGCCCGTCGGCCCGAAGCCGTACGGGGGCTCCGCACCGGACCAGGGGAGCGGTACCCGGCACCCGTCGCGCAGTCCGTCCTGTCCGGCGGTGCGCAGGAAGGCGGGATCCTGGCGTGCCCCGTCCGGGAGGTCCACCACCTCCGGCAGGCCCAGCTCCTCGCCCTGGTAGATGTACGCGGACCCGGGCAGGGCCAGCATCAGCAGGGCGGCGGCCCGGGCCCGGGCCAGGCCGCGGGCCCCGCCGCCGTAGCGGGTCACATGGCGTACGACGTCGTGATTGGACAGCACCCAGGTGGTCGGGGCGCCGACGGCGGTGGTGGCGGCCAGGGACTCGTCGATGACGGTGCGCATCGCGGCGGGGTCCCACGGGCAATTGAGGAAGCGGAAGTTGAAGGCCTGGTGGAGCTCGTCGGGGCGCACGTACAGGGCGAGCCGCTCGGAGGTCGGCGCCCAGGCCTCGGCCACCCCGATGCGCCCGCCCCCGTAGGAGTCGAGGAGGCGGCGCCAGGAGCGGTGGATCTCGTGGACCCCGTCCTGGTCGAAGAAGGGGAGCGGCTCGGTGCCGATGAGGGTGGCCTGGGCGCCGCGGCCGATGTCCGGGAGGCCGGGGGCCTTGACCATGCCGTGGGCGACGTCGATGCGGAAGCCGTCGATGCCGAGGTCGAGCCAGAACCGCAGGACGGAGGCGAATTCCGCGGAGACCTCGGGACGGCTCCAGTCGAGGTCGGGCTGCTCGGGGGCGAAGAGGTGCAGGTACCAGTCTCCCCCGGCCTCCGGCCGGGAGGTGCCCCCATCGCCTGCCGGCGCCGCGACCCGGGTCCAGGCGGGGCCGCCGAAGATCGACTCCCAGTCGTTGGGCGGAAGCTCCCCGGCGGCGCCCCGGCCCGGCCGGAAGTGGTAGCGCTCACGGGCCCCCGGATCGCCGGCGAGCGCGGCCCGGAACCACGGGTGCTGCTCGGAGGTGTGGTTCGGGACCACGTCCACGATGACCCGCAGGCCCAGGGCGTGCGCGGCCCGGACGAGCTCGTCGGCGTCGGAGAGGTCACCGAAGAGGGGGTCGACGGCCCGGTAGTCGGCGACGTCGTAGCCGCCGTCCGCCTGCGGGGAGACGTAGAAGGGGGTGAGCCACACGGCGTCCACCCCGAGGCGGGCGAGGTGGGGGAGACGGGAGCGGACCCCGCGCAGGTCGCCGATGCCGTCCCCGTCGCTGTCGGCGAAGGAGCGTACGTACACCTGATAAATGACGGCATCGCGCCACCAGCCGCCACCGGTCGCGGTCACGTTGCTGGAAGATCTTGCAAGCTCGACGGCCGTCGCGTCATGGGTCATATCGGGGTCAACGCGGTTACACGCCCCCTGGTTGCGGGCCCGGACGGTCGAAGGTGACTCGAACTAACAGCAAGGCACGGCAACCGTCCGGACACACGGATGTAACGATCGGCGTCGCTTGCAGAAAATTGCCGCAAGGCCTTTCGGTCCTCTTTCAGTCTTGTTACGTTCTCGGCAACTCGGGACCGCGAGGGCGCGGCCGGGATCATCGAAGGAGTTCATATGCGGCGTGGCATAGCGGCCACCGCGCTGGTCGCGACCCTGGCGCTCGCGGCAACGGCTTGCGGTGGGGACGACAAGGACGCAGCCGGCGGGTCCAAGGCTGGCGGCGAGCTTTCCGGCACGGTCACGTGGTGGGACACCTCGAACGACGCCGAGAAGGCGAGCTTCCAGAAGCTCGCCGAGGCGTTCACCGCGAAGCACCCGAAGGTGACCGTCAAGTACGTCAACGTCCCGTACGGCGACGCGCAGAACAAGGTCAAGAACGCCTTCAGCAGCGGCTCCGAGGCACCTGACGTGATCCGCGCCGACGTCGGCTGGGTCGCGGACTTCGCCTCGCTGGGCTACCTCGACGAGGTCCCGGCCGAGACGGCGAAGAAGATCGACGCCGAGTTCCTCTCGCAGGCCGCGGCCAGCGGCAAGTACGAGGGCAAGACCTACGCCGTCCCGCAGGTCATCGACACCCTCGGCCTCTTCTACAACAAGAAGATGCTCGCCGACGCCGGCGTCCAGCCCCCCAAGACGCTGGAAGAGGTGAAGACCGCCGCCGCCGCCATCAAGAGCAAGACCGGCAAGGCCGGCCTCTACCTCCGCGGCGACGACTCGTACTGGTTCCTCCCCCTCATCTACGGTGAGGGCGGCGACCTGGTCGACGCCAAGAACAAGACGGTCACCGTCGACAACGAGGCGGGCGTCAAGGCCTTCAAGACCGCTCGTGACCTGGTCACCTCCGGCGCGGCGATCACCAACGCCACCGACGGCTGGACCAACATGCAGACGGCCTTCAAGTCCGGCGAGGCCGCCATGATGATCAACGGTCCGTGGGCCGTCGCCGACAGCTTCGCCGGTGACCAGTTCAAGGACAAGGCCAACCTCGGCATCGCCGCGGTCCCGGCCGGTTCCGTCAAGGCGGGCGCCCCGCAGGGCGGCCACGACCTCGCCGTCTACGCCGGTTCCAAGAACACCGCCGCGGCGCACGCCTTCGTCGAGTACATGACCTCGCAGGAGGTCCAGGTGCAGTCGGCCAAGGAGCTCAGCCTGCTCCCGACCCGTACCGCCGCCTACGACCAGCCGGACGTCAAGAGCAGCGAGATGGTCCAGTTCTTCAAGCCGGCCGTCGACAAGGCCGTCGAGCGCGCCTGGATCCCGGAGAACGGCTCCCTCTTCGAGCCGCTGAAGGTCGAATACACCAAGGCGATCACCGGGGCCTCGAGCCCGGAGGACGCGGCCAAGGCGGCCGGCGTCGAGTTCCGCAAGATCCTCAAGGGCTGGAAGTAACGAAACCATGGCTGCTCACACCAGCCAGTCGGTGGCGAAGGCCGCGGGCGACGACGTCGAGAACGACGTCGCCGCCCGCGGCCGGAGCCGCAGGACTGACAGCGACAGCGGTAACCGCGGCGGCAGCCGCGGTGCAAAAGGCGCGTCCGGTCTCCGGCGCGCCCTCGGCACGCACTGGTACGCCTGGGCCATGGTCGCCCCGGTGGTGCTCGTCCTCGGCGTGATCATCGGCTGGCCGCTGGTCCGGGGCATCTACCTGTCGCTGACCGACGCCAATGAGCGCAACGTCTCGCGGACCATCGGCGTCCGGCACATCGAGGCCACGTACGAGTTCATCGGACTCGACAACTACGTGGACGTGCTCAGCGACCCGGTGTTCCTGCAGCGGCTGGTGTGGACGGTGGTGTGGACCGTCGCGTGCGTGTCCATCACCTTCACGCTCGGCCTGGCCCTGGCCAACATGCTCAACCGGGAGTTCCGGGGCCGCGCCGCCTACCGGATGGCGCTCATCCTGCCCTGGGCCGTCCCCGGCTTCGTCTCCGTCTTCGCCTGGCGGTTCCTCTTCAACCGCGACAACGGCATCCTCAACAAGATCCTCGACGGTGGCGGCATCGCCGCGATCCCGTGGCTCGACGACCCGACCTGGGCCAAGTTCTCGGTCGTCGCCGTCAACGTCTGGCTCGGCGTCCCCTTCATGATGGTCGCCCTCCTCGGCGGCCTGCAGTCGATCCCCGGCGAGCTCTACGAAGCCGCCGAGATGGACGGTGCCAGCGCCTGGCAGCGCTTCCGGCACATCACCCTGCCCGGACTGCGCGCGGTGAGCATGACGGTGATCCTGCTCTCCACCATCTGGACCTTCAACATGTTCCCGGTGATCTTCCTGCTCACCCGGGGCGGACCGGGCGACTCCACGGAGATCCTGGTGACCCAGGCCTTCCGCGAGGCGTTCGTGTCGAGCCCGCGCGACTTCGCCGGCTCCGCGACGTGGGGCGTACTGATCCTCGCGCTGCTCATGATCTTCGCGCTGGTCTACCGGCGCTCGCTGCGCAAGCAGGGAGAGGTGTGGTGACCATGTCCACTGCGAACACCGCCCGTACGGCCACCGCCCCCGAGGCGACCGCCCCCAAGGCCGCCGCCCCCGGGGCGACCGCGGCCGCGCCGGCCGGGCGCCCCCGGGGCAGCCGTTCCCCGCTCGCCTCCGTCGCCCTGCACGCCACCCTCGTCGTGGCATCCGTGATCGCAGTCTTCCCGGTGCTGTGGATCCTGCTGACCTCGCTCAAGCCGGCCAAGCACGCGATCACCACCGACTTCGTCAAGGAACCGACCCTCGGCAACTACACGTACCTGCTGGAACAGAGTCACTTCCTCAGCTGGTTCGCCAACTCCGTCCTGGTCGCCGGCGTCACCACCGTCCTCGGTGTCTTCATCGCCGCCACCACCGGATACGCGGTCAGCCGGTTCAAGTTCCCCGGCATGCGGCCGCTCATGTGGACCCTGCTCATCACGCAGATGTTCCCCATGGCGATCCTCATCGTCCCGCTCTACAACCTCATGGGCGATCTCGGCCTGCTCAACCAGCCCCTCGGCCTGATCATCACCTACCTCACCATCGCCGTGCCGTTCTGCGCCTGGATGATGAAGGGCTTCTTCGACACCATCCCGGTGGAGATCGACGAATCCGGCCGTGTCGACGGGCTCAACCCCTTCGGCACCTTCTGGCGCCTCATCCTGCCGCTCGCCAAGCCCGGCCTCGCCGTCACCGGCTTCTACGCCTTCATCACCGCCTGGGGCGAGGTCGCGTACGCCTCCGCCTTCATGGTCGGCGAGGAGAACCTCACCCTGGCCGGCGGCCTGCAGACCTTCGTCACGCAGTACACCTCCAACTGGGGAGCCATGAGCGCCGCCTCGGTCCTCATCGCCATCCCCGCGGCGATCTTCTTCGTCTTCGCCCAGCGTCACCTCGTCGCCGGGATGACGGCAGGCGCCACCAAGGGCTGACCACCCGAGCCTGCCCCCTCTCACCCCCGGCCCGATCTCTCCAAGGACACCATGACCCAGCACCTCGCCGACGCGCTCCCCACCTCCACCGGCACGCAGCCCGGCTGGTGGAGAGAAGCGGTGATCTACCAGGTCTATCCGCGCAGCTTCGCCGACTCCAACGGGGACGGCATGGGGGACCTCGAAGGCATCCGCAGCCGACTGCCCTACCTCAAGGAGCTGGGCGTCGACGCCGTCTGGCTCAGCCCCTTCTACGCCTCCCCGCAGGCCGACGCCGGCTACGACGTCGCCGACTACCGGGCCATCGACCCGATGTTCGGCACCCTGCACGATGCCGACGCCGTGATCCGCGAAGCCCACGAACTGGGCCTGCGCATCATCGTCGACCTCGTCCCGAACCACTGCTCCGACCAGCACGAATGGTTCAAGCAGGCCCTGCGCGAAGGCCCCGGCACCCCGCTGCGCGAGCGCTTCCACTTCCGCCCCGGACAGGGCGAGAACGGTGAGCTCCCGCCCAACGACTGGGAGTCGATCTTCGGCGGTCCCGCGTGGACCCGCGTCGCGGACGGCGAGTGGTACCTGCACCTCTTCGCCCCCGAGCAGCCCGACTTCAACTGGGAACACCCCGCCGTCCAGGACGAGTTCCGCTCCATCCTGCGGTTCTGGCTCGACCTCGGCGCCGACGGCTTCCGCATCGACGTGGCCCACGGCCTGGTCAAGGCCCCGGGCCTGCCCGACCTCGGCCGCGACGAACAGCTCAAGCTGCTCGGCAACCAGGTCCTGCCCTTCTTCGACCAGGACGGCGTCCACGAGATCTACCGCTCCTGGCGCCTGGTCCTCGACGAGTACGCGGGCGACCGCATCGGCGTCGCCGAGGCCTGGACCCCCAGCGCCGACCGCACCGCCATGTACCTGCGCCCCGACGAGCTGCACCAGGCCTTCAACTTCCACTACCTGAACACCGGCTGGGACGCCGAGGCCCTGCGCGCCACCATCGACGAGTCGCTCGACTCGATGCGGCCCGTCGGCGCCCCCACCACCTGGGTGCTGTCCAACCACGACGTGGTCCGCCACCGCACCCGCTTCGGCACCCTGGAGAAGGCGCGCGCCGCCGCCCTGCTGATGCTGGCCCTGCCCGGGTCGGCGTACGTCTACCAGGGCGAGGAGCTCGGGCTGCCGGAGGTGGTGGACCTCCCGGACGAGGTGCGCCAGGACCCCTCCTTCTTCAAGGCGAACGGCCAGGACGGGCTCCGCGACGGCTGCCGCGTACCGATCCCGTGGAGCGGCGACCAGGCCCCGTACGGCTTCGGCACGGGCGGCAGCTGGCTCCCGCAGCCCGCGGAATGGGCCGGGCTCAGCGTCGAGGCGCAGACCGGAGACCCGGAGTCCACGCTCGAGCTGTACCGCTCCGCCCTGCAGGTGCGGCGCGCGCACCCGGCGCTGGGCGCGGGCGACGGCGTCGAGTGGCTTCCCGCCCCGGCCGGCGTGCTGGCCTTCCGGCGCGGGGACTTCGTCTGCACCGTGAACACCACGGACGAGCCGGTGCGGCTGCCCGCGCAGGGCACGGTCCTGCTCGCGAGCGGTGACCTCGCCGAGCCCGATGTCCTTCCGGCGGACTGCACGGTGTGGTGGCAGGGGTGACTTCCCCGCTGAGGCTGACGGACATCGCCGCGCAGGCCGAGGTCAGCGAGGCGACCGTCAGCCGCGTGCTGAACGGCAAACCGGGCGTCGCGGCCGGCACCCGTCACAAGGTGCTGGCCGCGCTCGACCTGCTGGGCTACGAGAGGCCCGTACGGCTCAAGCGGCGCAGCAACGGGCTGGTGGGGCTGCTCATCCCGGAGCTCACCAACCCGATCTTCCCGGCGTTCGCGCAGGTCATAGAGCAGGCGCTGGCCGGGCACGGGTACACGCCGGTGCTCTGCACGCAGACCCCCGGCGGGGCCACCGAGGACGAGCTGGTGGAGCAGCTGGAGGAACGCGGGGTCACCGGGATCGTCTTCCTGTCGGGCCTGCACGCCGACGCCCACGCGGACCCCGCGCGCTACCAGCGACTGGCGGCGCGCGGGGTGCCGTTCGTTCTGATCAACGGCTTCAACGAGCAGGTGAACGCCCCGTTCATCTCCCCGGACGACCGTGCGGCCGCCGACATGGCCGTACGGCACCTCCAGGACCTCGGGCACCACAGGATCGGCCTCGCGATCGGACCGACGCGGTACGTGCCGTCGGCCCGCAAGGAGCAGGGCTTCCTCACCGCCCTGCCGTCGGCGGAGGCGGACGGGCTGATCCAGCGCACCCTCTTCACGGTGGAGGGCGGACACGCGGCGGGCATGGCCCTGCTGGACCGCGGCTGCACGGGCATCGTGTGCGGCAGCGACCCGATGGCGCTCGGCGTCATCCGCGCGGCGCGCGAGCGGGGGCTGCGGGTGCCGCAGGACGTGTCGGTGGTCGGCTTCGACGACTCACCGCTGATCGCGTTCACGGACCCGCCGCTGACGACGGTCCGCCAGCCGGTGCGGGCGATGGCGACGGCGGCGGTGGGCGCCCTTCTGGAGGCGGTGTCGGGCACCCCGGTCCAGCGCACGGAGTACGTCTTCCAGCCGGAACTGGTGGTACGGGGCTCGACGGGACAGGTGCCGTAGTTTTCCGGGCGGGGCCGGACCGGGGTGCGCGAGCGGCCCCGCCCGGCCCCGCTCCGCCATTTCCGCTCCTCTCTCTGCCCGGGGGAGCTGCTGCTCAGGGTGAGGGCGGGGCCGCCCTCGCGGGCGGTCCAGGTCCCGGAGTGGTCCACGTCGTCCATTCCGGCCCCCGAGCACAGCGAGGCCACCAGCACGACGGCGCCCAGGGCCGTTGCGGCCGTCCCGAACCCGGCGGCGGACGCCGCCCCCGGTGCGATGCCGAGCCGACGCTGTGATGACCCGCCCACGTGGCCCCCTGGGCGGGCTGTCCGATCATCAGCGCGCGGTCGATGCGGCAGCGGCCGCGACCTCATCGGCCATGGCCTCCGCCGCCGTTACCCCCGCGGTGGCCGCCGTCCTGCTCGACCGGGAGCGGGGCGTCGGGGTCGACGATCGTGAACGGGCGCATCAGGTCGTCGTCCTCGTGCTCGAGGAGGTGGCAGTGGTGGACGTACGTCGCCGGGAGCTCGGTTCCGCTGTTCGGAATCCGCCTGATAGGCGGCCGCGTCGATCGGCTGCCGGTTCAGCACCTGGAAGTTGACGAGGTGGACGTGCATGGGGTGCGCGTCGTGGTGGGGATTGACGTACTCCCAGATCTCCTTCGCGCCCGCCTTGGCATCGAATGATTACCGCCCGTCCGAATTCCTGTAAACCGACCCGCCCGGTGGAGCGTGCGGTGCGGGCCGTTTCCGCCCCCCGGGGTGTCGGGCCGACGGCGGTCCGCCCTCCCTCCGGGCGGCCGCGAGGACGGGGCAGGAGGCCGAACTCGCCGTGCAGCACCCGGAGTCGGGGCCCCCGCCCGGCAGGACACGCCTCGGAAACAATTCTGCAATCTCTTGCGCAAACTCTTGCAGGGCTCCTACCTGGCCCCTACGGTCGCTCCAATCCCCACGTCTTCCGCCAGGAGGCCCCCCGCATGCCTGCCAGAGCCGCCAGAGCTGCAACATTTTTCGCCACCACCGCACTCGCCGCCGCCACGCTCACCGCCGTCGGGCCGCAGGCCGTCGCCACGCCCCCCGGTGAGAAGGACGTCACCGCCGTGCTGTTCGAGTGGCGCTTCGACTCCGTCGCCAGGGCCTGTACCGATTCGCTCGGGCCCGCAGGGTACGGGTACGTGCAGGTCTCGCCGCCGCAGGAGCACGTGCAGGGCGGCCAGTGGTGGACCTCGTACCAGCCCGTCAGCTACAAGATCGCCGGACGGCTGGGTGACCGGGCCGCCTTCAAGGCGATGGTTGACACCTGTCACGCCGCCGGTGTGAAGGTCGTCGTCGACTCCGTCGTCAACCACATGGCCGGCCCCGCGGACGCGGGCGCCACCCACACCGGGACCGGGGGATCTTCGTACACGAAGTACGGGTACCCGGGGATCTATTCGGGCGCCGACATGGACGACTGCCGCGCCTCGATCACGAACTACCAGGACCGGGGCAACGTCCAGAACTGCGAACTCGTGCAGCTCGCCGACCTGGACACCGGTGAGGACTACGTGCGCGGGCGCATCGCCGGCTACCTGAACGACCTGCTGTCGCTGGGCGTGGACGGCTTCCGGATCGACGCCGCCAAGCACATGCCCGCCGGCGACCTCGCCAACATCAAGTCCCGGCTGACCAACCCCGGCGTGTACTGGAAGCAGGAGGCGATATACGGGGCGGGCGAGGCCGTCTCGCCGAGCGAGTACCTGGGGAACGGGGACGTGCAGGAGTTCCGGTACGCCCGCGACCTCAAGCGCGTCTTCCAGAGCGAAAACCTCGCCCACCTGAAGAACTTCGGCGAGGCCTGGGGCTACATGCCCGGCGGACAGGCCGGGGTCTTCGTCGACAACCACGACACCGAGCGCGGTGGCGACACCCTCAGCTACAAGGACGGGTCCGCCTACACGCTGGCCAGCGTCTTCGCGCTGGCCTGGCCCTACGGCTCGCCCGACGTGCACTCCGGCTACGAGTGGAGCGACAAGGACGCAGGCCCGCCGAACGGCGGCACGGTGAACGCCTGTTACTCCGACGGCTGGAAGTGCCAGCACGCCTGGCGGGAGATCTCCTCCATGGTCGGCTTCCGCAACGCCGCCCGCGGGCAGTCCGTCACGAACTGGTGGGACAACGGCGGCGACCGGATCGCCTTCGGGCGCGGCACCAAGGCGTACGTGGCGATCAACCACGAGGGTTCCGCCCTGACCCGGACCTTCCAGACCTCGCTGCCGGGCGGCGACTACTGCGACGTGCAGAGCGGGCGGACCGTCACCGTGAACGCCGGCGGGCAGTTCACCGCCACCCTCGGCGCCGGGACGGCCCTCGCCCTGCACGCCGGTGCCCGCACCTGCCCGGGCACCCCGGCGGGGCCCGCCGGAGCCTCCTTCGGTGTGAGCGCGACCACCGTTCCCGGGCAGAACATCTACGTCACCGGTGACCGCGCCGAGCTCGGCGGCTGGAACACCGGGAGCGCCCTCAAGCTCGACCCGGCGGCCTACCCCGTCTGGAAGCTCGACGTGAGCCTTCCGGCCGGGACCGCGTTCTCGTACAAGTACGTCCGCAAGGACGCCGTCGGAAACGTCACCTGGGAGAGCGGCGCCAACCGCACCGCCACCGTCCCCGCGAGCGGCAGGGTCACGCTGACCGACACCTGGCGCAGCTGAGCCGCCGCTCCACCGACCAGGGCCGTCCGGCACCTTCATCCCCGCCGTGCCGGGCGGCCCTCATCCATGCGACACGTACACAAGGAGACCTGCCTTGATACGCCCTGCCGCAGGAGTGCTCGCCGCCGCCCTGGCCGTGACGCTCCTGCCCGCCCTCCCCGCCGCGGCCGCCCCGGCCGGGCCGCCCTCCCCGCCCTCGGACGCGAAACTGGCCGCCGAACCGGCCCGGCACGACCTGACCAGGGAGCAGTTCTACTTCGTACTCCCGGACCGGTTCGCGAACGGTGACCCGCGCAACGACCGGGGCGGCCTGACCGGCTCGCGCCTGGAGACCGGCCTGGACCCCACGGACAAGGGCTTCTACCAGGGCGGCGACCTCAAGGGGCTCACCGACCGGCTCGACTACATCAAGGGGCTCGGCACCACGGCCATCTGGCTGGCGCCGATCTTCAAGAACCAGCCGGTGCAGGGCAAGGGGGCCGATGTCTCCGCCGGCTACCACGGCTACTGGATCACCGACTTCACCCAGGTCGACCCGCACTTCGGCACCAACGCGGACCTGGAGCGGCTGATCGACAAGGCGCACGGGAAGGGGATGAAGGTCTTCTTCGACGTCATCACCAACCACACCGCCGATGTCGTGGACTACCGGGAGGCCTCCTACTCCTACCTGTCGAAGGGGGCGTTCCCCTATCTGACGAAGGACGGCGTGCCGTTCGACGACGCCGACTACGCGGGCGGGAAGGGGAAGTTCCCGAAGGTGGACGGCGAGTCCTTCCCGAGGACTCCCTTCGTGCCGGACGCGAAGAAGAACCTCAAGGTGCCGGGCTGGCTGAACGACCCGACGATGTACCACAACCGCGGGGACTCCACCTTCGCCGGTGAGTCCTCCGACCAGGGCGACTTCTTCGGTCTCGACGACCTGTGGACCGAGCGTCCCGAGGTGGTCGACGGGATGGAGAAGATCTACGAGAAGTGGGTCCGCGACTTCGACATCGACGGCTTCCGGATCGACACGGTCAAGCACGTCGACACCGGGTTCTGGACGCAGTGGGCGACGGCCCTCGACACCTACGCCGCCAAGCGCGGCCGCGACGACTTCTTCATGTTCGGCGAGGTCTACTCCGCGGACACCGCCGTCACCTCCCCGTACGTGACGCGCGGGAAGCTCGACGCCACCCTCGACTTCCCGCTCCAGGACGCGATCCGGGCGTACGCCTCCCAGGGCGCGCCCGCCGGCCGGCTGGCCTCCGTACTCGGTGACGACTACCGGTACACCTCCGGCAAGGCCAACGCCTACGAGCAGGTGACCTTCCTCGGCAACCACGACATGGGCCGCTTCGCCGCCTTCCTGAAGCAGGACCGGCCGGGTGCCACGGAGCAGGAGCTGCTGGACCGCTACCGGCTGGCCAACGAGCTGATGTTCTTCTCCCGGGGCAACCCGGTGATCTACTCCGGTGACGAGCAGGGCTTCACGGGCGCGGGCGGTGACAAGGACGCCCGGCAGCCGCTGTTCGCCACGCAGGTCGCCGACTACCTCGATGACGACCAGCTCGGAACGGTGCGCACGCATGGGAGCGATGCCTACGATCCGGGACACCCGCTCTACAAGCAGATCAGTGCTCTCGCGAAGCTGACGAAGGCGCACCCCGCCCTGCGCGACGGCGTTCAGAGTGAACGTTTCTCCGACGGTTCCGTCTACGCCTTCGCCCGCACCGACACCAAGACCCGCACCGAATACCTCGTCGCCGCCAACAACGGCGCCGAGTCCCGCACCATCGAGATCGACGCCCCGGCCGGCGCCCAGTACCGCACCCTCCACGGCGGCACCGCGCTCATCCGCGCCTCCGCCGCCGGCAAGCTCACCGTCCCCGTGCCGGCCCTCGGCTCCGTGGTCCTCCAGGCGGTGACGCCCGCCGCCAAGCCGGCCGTCAAGCCCGGCCTCACCCTCAAGGCCCCCGCCCCCGGCGCCACCGGCACCGTCGAGCTCTCCGCCGACGTCACCGGTGGCGGCCAGAACCGGGTCGTCTTCGCCGCCCAGACCGGCACCGACAAGTGGCAGGTCCTCGGCTCCGCCGACCACGCCCCCTACAAGGTCACCCAGCACGTCACCGCCCCGGCCGGCACCGCCCTGCGCTACAAGGCCGTCGTCATCGACGCCGCAGGCCGCACCGCGAGCGCCCTCGCCGAGTCCGCCGCCGGCCAGGCCCCGCCCACCGAGGTACCCACCGCCACCCAGCGGGACTACGCGGTCGTTCACTACAACCGCCCCGACGGCGACTACACGAACTGGCGGCTCTACGCCTGGGGCGACATCGCCGACGGCGAAGCCACCCCCTGGCCCGCCGGCCACGACTTCACCGGCCGCGACGCCTACGGCGCCTTCGCGTACGTCAAGCTCAAGCCCGGTGCCTCCTCCGTCGGCTACCTCGTCATCGACAAGGACGGCAACAAGGACGTCGCCGCCGACCGCACCGTCGACGTGACGAAGACCGGCGAGATCTGGCTGGAGCAGGGCAAGGAGCCCGCCCGCACCGACCGGCCCTCCTACCCGCCGCAGGACCAGAACAAGGCCGTCCTGCACTACCAGCGCCCCGACGGCGCCTACGACGGCTGGGGCCTGCACGTCTGGACCGGCGCCGCGAACCCCACCGACTGGTCCAAGCCCGTCCTCCCCACCCGCACCGACTCCTACGGCGCGGTCTACGAGGTCCCGCTCGCGGCCGGCGCCACCGGCCTCAGCTACATCCTCCACAAGGGCGACGAGAAGGACCTCCCCTCCGACCAGTCCCTCGACCTCAAGGCCACCGGCCACGAGGTCTGGATGCTCGGCGGCCAGGAGAAGTACCTCCTCCCGCAGCCCGCCGGCTCCGCCGCCGCCCTGGACCTCACCAAGTCCCAGGCCGTCTGGATCGACCGCGACACCCTCGCCTGGAACGCACCCGCGACAGCCGCCTCCGTACAGCTCCTCGCCTCGCGCGAAGGCGCCGTCAAGGCGGAGAACGGCACCCTGACCGGCCGCGCCCAGTGGCTGCGCCTGGGCGCCCGGACCGAGCTCACCGCCGCCCAGAAGCAGAAGTTCCCGCACCTCGCCGCCTACGGCGCGTACACGGTCGACCCGCGCGACCGCGACCGCGTCCGCGAGGCCCTGCGCGGCCAGCTCGTCGCGAGCGCCCGCGCCGCGGGCGGGGCCGTCCTGGCCGCCACCGGCGTACAGCTCGCCGGCGTCCTCGACGACCTGTACGCGACCACCGCCTCCCTCGGCCCCGTCTTCAAGGACGGCCGCCCCACCCTCTCCGTCTGGGCCCCCACCGCCCAGCAGGTCTCCCTCGAACTCGACGGCCGCACCGTCGCCATGCGCCGCGACGACGCCACCGGCGTCTGGTCGGTGCGCGGCGAACGCTCCTGGACCGGCAAGCCGTACCGCTTCGACGTCACCGTCTGGGCCCCGACCACCCGCCAGGTGGTCCGGAACCTCGTCACCGACCCCTACTCCACCGCCCTGACCGCCGATTCCGTCCACAGCCTGGTCGTCGACCTGGCCGACCCGAAGCTCGCCCCGCCCGGCTGGAAGACCCTGCGCAAGCCCGCGGCCGTCCCCTTCACCTCCGCGCAGATCCAGGAGCTGCACATCCGCGACTTCTCCGTCGCGGACCGCACCAGCACCCACCCCGGCCAGTACCTGGCCTTCACCGACACCGCCTCGGCGGGCACGCGGCACCTGCGGGACCTGGCCGCCGCCGGAACCTCGTACGTCCACCTCCTCCCGGCCTTCGACATCGGCACCATCCCCGAGAAGGCCGCCGACCGCACCGAGCCCGCGTGCGACCTGAAGGTGTACGCCCCGGACTCGCAGGAACAGCAGGCGTGCGTGGCCGCCGCGGCCGCGAAGGACGCCTACAACTGGGGCTACGACCCGCTGCACTACACCGTCCCCGAGGGCAGCTACGCCAGTGACCCGAACGGCACGGCCCGCACCGTCGAGTTCCGCAGGATGGTCCAGTCCCTCAACGGGTCCGGGCTGCGCACGGTGATGGACGTCGTCTACAACCACACCGTCGCCGCCGGCCAGTCGGACAAGTCCGTCCTGGACCGCATCGTCCCCGGCTACTACCAGCGCCTGCTGGCCGACGGCAGCGTCGCCACCTCCACCTGCTGCGCCAACACCGCCCCAGAGAACGCCATGATGGGGCGCCTGGTCGTGGACTCGATCGTCACCTGGGCGAAGGAGTACAAGGTCGACGGCTTCCGCTTCGACCTGATGGGCCACCACCCGAAGGCCAACATCCTGGCCGTCCGCCAGGCCCTCGACGCCCTGACCCCGGCCAAGGACGGGGTCGACGGGAAGAAGATCGTCCTCTACGGGGAGGGCTGGAACTTCGGCGAGATCGCCGACGACGCCCGCTTCGTACAGGCCACGCAGAAGAACATGGCCGGCACCGGCATCGCCACCTTCTCCGACCGGGCCCGCGACGCCGTCCGCGGCGGTGGCCCCTTCGACGAGGACCCGCGCGTACAGGGCTTCGCGTCGGGCCTGTTCACCAGCCCGAACACCTCGCCCGCGAACGGCACCGCCGAGCAGCAGAAGGCCCGCCTCCTGCACTCCCAGGACCTGATCAAGGTCGGGCTCTCCGGCAACCTCGCCTCGTACGCCTTCACCGACACCACCGGCCGCCGCATCAAGGGCTCCGAGCTGGACTACAACGGCGCCCCGGCCGGCTACGCGGCCGCACCCGGCGACGCCCTCGCCTACGCCGACGCCCACGACAACGAGAGCCTCGCCGACGCCCTGACCTACAAGCTCGCGACCGGCACCACCCCTCGCGACCAGGCCCGCATGCAGGTCCTGGCGATGGCGACGGCCGCCCTCTCGCAGGGCCCGGCCCTCTCCCAGGCGGGCACCGACCTGCTCCGCTCCAAGTCCCTGGACCGCAACTCCTACGACAGCGGCGACTGGTTCAACGCCATCCACTGGGACTGCCGGGACGGCAACGGCTTCGGCCGCGGCCTGCCCCCGGCCGCCGACAACGCCTCGAAGTGGCTCCACGCGAAGCCGCTCCTGACGGGACCCGCGCCCACCTGCACCGAGATCAACGCCACCTCGGCCGCCTACCGCGACCTGCTGAGGATCCGCACCACCGAACCGGACTTCGCCCTCACCACGACCGAGGCGGTCCAGTCCCGGCTGGCCTTCCCCCTCTCGGGCAAGGACGAGACCCCCGGCGTGATCACCATGACCCTGGGCGACCTGGTGGTCGTCTTCAACGCGGCCCCCACCGCCTCGGCCCAGCGCGTTCCCGCCCTCGCCGGCACCGCCTACCGGCTGCACCCGGTCCAGGCGGCGGGCTCCGACGCCACCGTCAAGCAGTCCGCGTACGACGCGAAGACAGGAGAGTTCACCGTCCCCGCCCGCACCGTCTCGGTCTTCACACGGCGCTGAGCCGGTCCAGCCGCTTCTCCAGCAGGATCACCCCGTAGGTCCTGCCGTCCTTCCCCTGCTTGTCGGGGAGCTCCCCGACCACCCGGTAGCCCGCACCCCGGTAGTACGCGAGCAGCCGGGGGTTGGTGGAGACGCAGTCCAGCCGTGCCCGTTCCCGACCGGTCCGGGCGGTACGCCGCTCCGCATGTTCGAGCAGGCGCCGCCCGGCACCGGCGGGGGCCACCTCGCGGGCCACCATCAGCCGGTGCACGTAGCCGGCCACGGGCGGCTGGACCCCCCAGGCCTCCTCGTCGGACCACCACAACTCGTAGGCCCCGCAGACGCGCCCGTCGGCGTCGCCGGCGAGCCACACCTCGCCCTCGCGCATCTTCGACCGGAAGTGCGCGGCGTCCTTGTCGCCGGGCTTCCACTGATCGATCCCGTGCTTGCGCATCCACCGGGCGGCCTGGTCGTACAGCTGCACCAGCGTGCCGGCGTCCTTCTCCTGGGCCGGCCGGAACAGGATCTCGTCGTCAATGATCACGCGGGCATTATCGATGATCATGGGCGGCCGCCACACCCCCGGATCACCCCCGGATCGCCCGCAGATCATCCCCTGATCACCTGTGATCGCCGCGGATCAGCGCGGCTGCGGCACCTCGGCCGGCGCCTCGCCCGGCACCAGACCGGCCAGCCGCCCCACCAGCTCCCCGAAGGGCCCGTCGGCGGGCTCGTCGGCCAGGATCCGTACGAGGACCCCCGCCATCTCCGCGTTGTACGCGGCGCTCACGGCGGCCAGCGCCGCGAAGTCGTGCACCAGCTGCAACTCCAGCTCGGCCCGCGGGATCCGGCGCCCGTCCAGCCAGATCAGCGCCGTGGACTCGGCGAGCGACACCCAGGACCGCACCACGAGTTCCAGGCGGGCCGGCGTGTGCTCGGCCCCGATGCCCAGATGCGTGAGGATCTGCTCGTACGCCGCCTGCCGGACCTCGTCGATCATCGCGTTCGTCCGGCTGCTGCCGACGGCCGGACCGCCGCGCATCAGCGCCGAGAAGCCCGGCCCGTGGTCGTCGACGAAGTCGAAGAACCGCCCCATCACACGCAGCAGCCGGGCCCCGAGCGGCCCCTCCCGCGGCTCCACGAACCGCAGCGCCAGCTCGTCGGCCGCCCGCCGCAGCGCGGCCTCGTACAGGCTCAGCTTGCCCGGGAAGTAGTGGTAGACGAGCGGCCGGGATATCCCCGCGGCCGCCGCGATCTCGTCGATCGACACATCGTCGGGCGAGCGGTGGCTGAACAGCTCCAGGGCAACCCCGATCAGCTGCTGCCGCCGCTCCTCGACACCCATCCTGCGTCGCACTCCGGTTGTCATGCGGACACCCTACTGGGGCGCGTTCACAGGTCCAGGACGAGGCGGTCCTCCTTCGCGCGCGAGACGCACAGCAGCATCGAGTCCTCGCGCTCCTGGTCCGTGAGCAGTTCGTCCCGGTGGTCCACTCCGCCCGCCAGCACCCGGTGTTGGCAGGTACCGCAGAATCCCTGCTCGCAGGAGTACGGGGTGTCCGGCAGCTCCCGGCGCACCGCGGCCAGCGCGCTCTCGTCCGCCGCCACCTCGACGACCCGTCCCGAGCGGCGCAGTTCGACCGTGAACGCCCTCCCCGGACCGGGCTCCGCCGCCGGGGAGAAGCGCTCCAGGTGCACCGCCGCCGGATCCGGGGCCGCCTCCGTCACGGCCCGCATCAGCGGCTCCGGACCGCAGCAGTAGACCGGCGTGCCCGGCCCCGCCCCGGCGACCGCGGCCAGGTCGGGCAGGCCCGACTCGTCCTCGGCGAGGACCGACACCCGCTCCCCGTAGGACGCGAGGTCGGCCAGGAAGGGCATCGAGGCGCGCGAGCGGCCCCCGTAGAGGAGGGTCCAGTCGGCACCGGCCGCCGTCGCGGCCCGCAGCATCGGCAGGATCGGGGTGATCCCGATGCCGCCCGCGACGAAGACGTACGAGGCCGCCGGAACCAGCTCGAAGCGGTTGCGCGGCGGGCGCAGCTCCAGCTCGGCGCCCTCGACCAGCTGCGCGTGCGCCTCGCGGGAGCCGCCCCGGCCGTCCTCGATCAGCCGGATCGCGATCGTGTACCGGCCGCCGTCCGCCGGGTCCCCGCACAGCGAGTACTGGCGGACCAGGCCGGAGGGCAGGGTGACGTCCACGTGCGCGCCCGGGGACCACGCCGGGAGGTCCGGTGATTCCAGGGTCAGCTGCAGCACGCCGCGGGCCGGCTCCGTACGGGAGACGATCAGGGCGCGCAGCGCACGGCGCGGAGAGTGGCCCGAGACCGGGGTCTCCAGGGCCGGCAGGGGCCAGAGCGGGGACCGTTCGATGCGGCGCCGCAGGGCGCGCCTGGTCACCCAGGCCGCTCCCGCGACGGCCGTGACGGCGAGCGCGCGCCTCATGCCCGCACCCCGCCGTTCGCGCCGGGGGAGGCGGCGAGGTAGGCCACCGCCTGGGCCGTCGAGCCCTCCTGCGAGGGGTGGTAGGTACGGGAGAGGTACTTCGGGATGGACTTCAGCATCGCTCCCGTCGACGGGAGCACGCCCTGCTGCCCGGCCAGGAAGAACTGCCCGAGGGAGGCCTTGCCGTCGGCCAGGTGCGGGTCGTTCTCCATGAAGAAGCGGACCCCGCGCTGCCACAGGAAGACCAGGGCCGAGAAGGCGGTCGCCCAGGTCCGCGCCCGGCGGCGGTAGTTGCCGTCCACGTGCATGAAGAGGTCGAAGGCCACCGAGCGGTGCTCGACCTCCTCCGCGCCGTGCCAGCGCAGCAGGTCCAGCATGGTCGGGTCGGCGCCGCGCCGGTCGAGCGCGTCGGCGTTGAGCACCCAGTCGCCCAGGAAGGCGGTGTAGTGCTCGATCGCCGCGATCATCGCGACCCGTTCCATCAGCCACCAGTGGCGGGCCCGGCCCGGCGGCAGGGTCCGGTCGCCGAGCAGCTTCTCGAACAGCCAGTCCACCTGGGCGGTGTAGGGGGTCGGGTCGAGCCCGAGCCGCTTGAGGTGGGGGAGCACGTCGTCGTGCGCGGTGGCGTGCATCGCCTCCTGGCCGATGAAGCCGACGACGTCCGCCCGCAGCCGCTCGTCCTTGATGTGGGGGAGCACCTGCTTGTAGACGTGCACGAACCAGCGCTCTCCGGCAGGGAGGAGCAGGTGCAGCACATTGATCATGTGCCCGGCGAAGGGGTCGCCGGGGAGCCAGTGGAGCGGGGTGTCCTCCCAGCCGAAGGACACGTTCCGGGGCCTCAGGTCCACGTGTTCCGACGCCACGGGGGCGGGCGCGAGCGGCGTATTAGACATGGCGTCAATGTACTGATGGGTAAGTGGGAGGAGAAGCCCCTTGCGCGGACTTCTCCTCCCGGCCGGTGTCGGCCGTGGGCCCGTCGTGGGCCGGCCGTTGGCCCTTACCGGCCGGTGTGGCCGGTCGAGAGCGCCCACTCGCGGTTGAGCGTGCCCAGGGGGATGCGGCGCTCGAAGAGGGGCGTGCCGAACAGGGACAGCTGGAGCTGGAGGTTCCCGCTCAGGTCGAAGCCGCCGTAGAGCGCCCAGGCACCCTCGACGGAGGTCTTGCCGTCACTGGACGCGGCCGCCTTGAGGTCGGCCTCGCCGCGCAGGTACGGGGCGAAGTCAGCGGTCACGCCGACGGCCCCGTAGAGGCCGACGGAGGCCTCGGCGCCGAGCGCGCCCTTGACCCGCCCGGCGGCGGTGACGCTCGCCCGCACGGGCGTGCTCTGCACGTTGGAGGTGCTCACCGGGGTCCAGCCCTTGCCCGCGGCGTAGCTGCCGCCGACCTTGAAGTCGCCCTTGACGTCCTGCTGGACCTCGAGGGTCACGCTGCCGTCGGCCTCCACCTGGATGTAGCAGGTCAGGTCGAGGTTGACGACGACCGGCACCGGGCCGACCTGGATGACCGGGGAGCTGTGCAGCTTGGCGAAGGGGATCCGCTTGGGCGCTCCCGTACTGGCGGCGGCGCGGCCCTGGAGCTTCCACTGCGAGGACCAGTCGCCGCTCATGCCGAGGAAGGCGCCGCGCGGCCCGGGGGTCCCGCCCGGGCCGCCGTCGTACGCGAACTCGACCTGCGGGGCGAGCTGGACGAACCCGGACACCGAGGCGCCGGCCGAGGCGGGGGCACCCGGGGCGGTGTCGACGGCGGCGTTCACGTCGAGCCGCAGGTTGCCGAGCGGCAGCTTCGCGCCCTCGGGGCCGAACGTCAGGCCCTGACCCTTGGCCCAGGAGAAGGTGACGCCCTTCATCAGGGGCTCGACGGTGACCGCCGCCGGATCGACGGGGACCTTGCCGTCGGCCTTGTCGTCGCCCAGGACGGAAGCCAGCGTGGTGGGGGCGGTCTTGACCTCGGTGCCCTTGTCGGTCTTGCCGACGACCTCGGTGACCTTGGCGAGCAGACCGGCGGGGGCGCCGGGCGCCGGTGCGCTGGCGATGACGTCGCCCACGGCGACGGGCTTGTCCGCCTCGGGCGACTTTCCGGGCGACTTGTCGGGGGACTTGCCCGGGGAGGGCGAACGGCCGGGCTCCTGCGCGGCCTTGGCGATGACGGCCCGGCCGCTGGCCTTGTCGTAGGAGGCGACCTTCAGAGTGGACTTCTCGGTCCGGCCCTTGCCGTCGGCGCGTGCCACGGCCGCCGGGGTGGGCGACCCCTCGGGCGCCGCGGCCACGTCGAGCTGCTGCGACGTGCCGTCGGCCGCGGGCGTGCGGGTGGCGGGGGAGGTGGACCCGGCGGCGCCGGTGTGGGGGGAGGAGGAGCAGCCGGTGGCGGTGAGCGCGAGGGCGGTCAGGCCGGGTATGAGGAGGCGTCGGGCGAGCGTGCGCACGTGGGGTGACCTTCAGGTGGGGGAGGGGTGTTGGCGGTTACCGCTTGGTAACCGGAACCCGATCATGCCATGTGTCCCCTGCGACCGTCATGTCCGGATCCCGCCAACTGCCCTGCGTTGCCCCACTGTTGAAGCTTCACCCACCCCTGGGCCGTCTCTTCCGGATCTTGTTCCCCCAGCTACCGCTGAAAGGTGCCCCCGGCCCCCGCTGCCCGGCACCGCGCCTGCCTGCGTTGTCGGGGCTCCCGAGTGGCGGTTGAAGCACCGTTCGACGACGTTGTGGCGCTCGTGGACGCTGCGGTCGATGCCGCAGGCACCACCTCGGCGGCCGGCACCACCGTCCATCCCGACGCGGCCGACGGGGGTGTGCGACGCTGGTCGGTTGCCCGTGCCGGAGGCGCGCAGGAAGTCGGCGACGGCCGTCCGTCCCGTACCCGCACACGCACAGGGACACACCCGGACGGGCGGCCGTCGAGCCTCCGGGCGGTGTCGCCTGTGTGTCGGGGTCGTACGCGGCACACAGTGAACGAGCGGCACGGGCCGCATCGAAGCGACACGTGAGAGAGGTGGTCGTATGTCCTCAGGCCTCGACGCGGCGGACGTGCTGGTCGTCGGTGCCGGAGTCGCCGGGTTGGCGTGCGCCCGGGACCTGCTGGCGGCCGGCATGCGCGTACGGGTGATGGAGGCCGGCGACGCGGTCGGCGGACGCATGCGCTCGGACCGGGTCGACGGCTTCCTCGTGGACCGCGGGTTCCAGGTGTTCAACACCGCCTACCCCCAGGTCCGGCGCAGGTTCGACCTGAAGAAGCTCCGCCTTCGGCCCTTCACGCCAGGCTTCCTCGTCCACACTCCGACCGGCAGGCTCAGCTTCAACGATCCCACCCGTCGCCCGCGCACGCTGCCCGATCTGCTCTCGGGGCGCCTCGCCGGCCGTCGCGACCTGGCCGCCCTCGGCCTGCTGTCTGCTCGTGACATGCTGCTGCCCCCTGCTCGGCTCAAACGGCGGCCGGACACCACCGCCCGCACCGCGTTCGCCGACGCCGGGATCTCCGAAGCGTTCGTCGAGCGGTTTTTCCGCCCCTTCGTGGCGGGGGTCTTCCTGGAGGACGAACTGGAGACTTCAGCCCGGGTGTTCCACATGGTCTGGCGGAGCATGCTGCGCGGAACCATCTGCCTGCCGGCCGAGGGCATCGGGGCGGTCCCGCAGGCCCTCGCCACCGGCCTGCCAGAGGGGGCCGTGCAGCTCGAGGCCCCGGTGGCCGAGCTCACGGCCGACGGTGTGCTCACCACCGAGGGACGGGAGATCCCGGCGCTCGCCGTCGTGGTCGCCACCGGACCGGGAGCCGTCCCGGCACTGCTTCCCGAGGTGACCCTGCCCGCCTACCGAATGGTGACGACGTACTACCACGTCGCTCCGCGGTCCCCCATCGGCGAGCCGACCCTGCTCGTGGATGCCCGCCGCCGCTTCCTCAACACCTGTGTCCTGAGCGACGTCGCGCCCGGCTACGCCCCACCCGGCCACGCCCTCATCGCCACGTCGGTCACCGGCCGGGACCGGCAGGGCCGTGAGCACGAGCTCCGAACGGCCCTCGCGGAGGCGTACGGCACGGGCACGGACGGCTGGGACCTCGTCACCGTCCGCACCATCGAGGACGCGCTGCCCGTCATGGCTCCGCCGCAGCCGCTGACCCGTACCACGCGCGTGGCGCCGGGCCGCTACGTGTGCGGCGACCACCGGGCCACCGGTTCGACCCAGGGTGCGCTGGCCTCCGGTGCGCGGGCCGCCCGCGAGGTACTGCACGACCTGCGGCGCAATGGCGTGGCGTGAACGGCTACGTCCAGGCATCGCTCCTGATGTGGGCGTGACACTTTGACGACAACTCCTAGCGCAGCACGCCCGCCTTCGTCCCGTCCGTCAGCCTGCCCGACAGGTCGACCTGCGCGCCCGCCGGTGCCTTCACCGCCAGCCGGTTGCCGTTCGCCGAACCGTTCACCCCGCCGCCCGACACCGACAACGACGCGAACTGCGCGCTGCCCGCCGCCAGTACGTACCACTGGCCCGCACGCGACTTCCACAGCACGCCCGCCAGCACCCGCGGCTCCCGCGGCCCGCACGCGGCCGAGCCCTCCGACCTGGCAGCCTGCGCCGCCATCGGGGCGCCCGGGGCCAGGAACTGCGCCTGCACCCGGTCCGCCGCGCCCTGCCAGGTCTCGGCGCGCGTGCACAGCCAGGCCGCCGTCCCGTCGCCCTCCGGCAGCGGCTGCTTCGCGTACGTCCAGGCGTTGACCGTACGCACCCCGTGCGAGCGGACCGCCGGCAGCAGGCAGGCGATCCTCGACCAGTCCCCGAGCTCGGCGGCCTCCGTCACATTGCGCTCCGCGCCCGGCGCGCCCGACGTCAGCCGGGCCGGGGTCAGTTCACCGAGGTCGGTGATCAGCCGGGTGGCGCCGTCACCGGTCAGGGCCAGGGCGTTCCAGCTCGTGCAGCTGCCCGCCGGGGCCGGGCTCGCCACCGGCGGCGTCACCCCGTCCGGAGCGGGCTTCAGCACCACCGCCGCAGCGGCCGGCTTGATCAGGTCCCGCACGGCCACGCCGGTGACCCACGGCGCGGTGAGGTAGCGGACGTTGCCGTCGACCCGGCTGAGCACCAGCGCGGTCGCGGTGTCCGCGGAGGCGCCGTCGGTCCGGGCGAAGTCGAGGGCGGCGCCCGCCGTCCCGGTCCGCGGCTCGGCGTAGCGGACCACGCGCAGGCCGTCGTACATCAGGACCACGACGGCCTGGTCCACGGCGCCCGCGAACAGCAGCTGCGCCGGCCCCATCGGCGGTCCGGAGGGCGTGCCAGGAGTGGCCGAGGTGACCACCGAGGGGCCGGGCCGGGCCCAGACGGCCAGCGCCCGGCGCAGCAGCTCCGTGTCGGCGGCGCGGTCGCCGCGGGCGGGCCACGTCGAGAAGTCCGTACGGGACGAGGCGCGCCAGAGGGCGGGCGCGGCCCGGACCAGCTTCCCGGGATCCAGGGCCTGCTCGGCCGCCGCGTTGCGCGAGTACAGCGGGGCGGCGGCCCCGTCCGACCCCCAGCCCCCGCCCGGCAGCGCGAGCAGTGCCCCGCACACGGCGAGGGCGGCCCCGGCTGCCAGGGCGGCCCGCCCGAGACGGCGCCGCCGCAGCAGGTCGGTGGGCCGGGCCTGGAGCACGCACGGGTCGAACTCGGGGGAGGCGAACAGGGCGTCGTTCGCCGGATCGCCGGACTCGGCGACCGCGGCGGCCGGGTCCGGGACCCCGGCCTCGTCGAGCACCCGGAGCACGTCCGACTCGGGCAGCCGTTCCAGGGCCCGCAGTACGCAGGCCGCCCGGCCGGGCCCGTCGAGGGTGGCCAGCCACTGGTCGAGGGCGAGCTCCTCGGCCCCGCCCGCGCGGGGGAACAGCCGCAGCCCCCACACCTGGGGGAGCAGCGGCGGGAGCTGCGCCCGCCGGGGCAGCGCCCGGAACGTCAGCGGAATACCCGCCTCCAGGGCGGCGCGCAGGACCCGCAGCCGGATGTACGCGTACCCGGAGTCGTCGGGGCCGCCCCGCTGCCCCGGAACCCCGCCCTGCACGGTGGCCGCGGCGGCCGCCGAGTCCCGCCGCCCGCGCGGCAGCGCCCGCTGGACCAGCGAGTGCGCGGTGAGCACCCGCCGGTTGCGGCCGAGCGAGGGGGGCAGCACGAGATAGGCGAGCCGCACCAGCCGGGGGTAGTGCTCGACGATGGCGGCCTCGGCCTGCTCGACGTCCGGAGGCACGGGAGACACGGGAGGCATGGAGCGGGTGGCGGTATCCGGCGCAGTCACGTTCAGCAGAACGAGCGAATCGTCGGATGGTCACCGGTCAGCGGTGCCCTGGCGTCCCGTGCCCCGGCCTCCGGTATCCCGGTGTCAGGAAGGCTTCGGGGTCAGAGCACCAGACGGGCGCGCAGCGCCTCGACCGTCTCGTCGCCGATGCCGAGTCCCTCGCGCACGTACTTCTCCATCGAGCCGTAGCGCGTCTCGACCTCGTCCAGCGCCGCCCGCAGGTAGGAGGGGAAGACCCCGATCAGCGCGAGCGCGATGTCCGGGTCGCCGCCGGCCACCGTGAAGCCCTCGATCATCGGGGCGAAGGCCTGCTTGACCGCCGGGTTGACGGACAGGTACTCCGCCATCAGCGTCTCGTCGTCCGCGCCCAGCAGCGCCAGGATGACCGTCGCGCCCCAGCCCGTACGGTCCTTGCCGGCCGTGCAGTGGAACAGCAGCGGGCCCGATCCGGCGTCGGCGGCCTCCGTCAGCAGCATCCGGTACGCGGCCTGCGCGGAGCCGGAGTTCACGAAGGACCGGTAGGTGTCGGCGAACAGCGCCTGCGCCCGCCCGCCGCCCAGGTGTTCCTCGGCCACGGCCGGGTCGGACAGCAGGTCCTTGAGCTGCACCGCGGCCGGCACCCTGGCGGAGTTCAGCTTGTCGGCGAGCACGTCGCCGACCAGGACCCGGGCCCCGGCGGGTATCCGGTCGGGGTGGTCGGCGCGCTCGGCGTCGGTGCGGAAGTCGATGACGGTGCGCAGGCCGAGCGCGGCCACCACCGGGTCGGCGTCGAGGTCGAGCCGGTCCAGCTGGCCGGAGCGCAGGATCAGGCCGGGGCGGACGGTGCGGCCGCCGGGGAGCGGGGTGCCGCCGAGGTCGCGGAGATTGGCGACGGTGGTGGACGGGGTGGCGGTCATCGTGGCGGCTCCAGCGAGGTGCGAGTTACTCGTGTCATGAGGCGGTACTGCCATGCGGTGGTCCAGCGGTGGTGTGGCGGTGGTCCGGTCCGCGGTCGGGCCGGGGGCCAGGCCGGCGGGTCGGGCCGGGAGGTCAGTCGGTTGTACGGCGACCGTGTTCCGGTTCATGCAATTTTCTGATGCTTCGCCCCGGAAAGGCAATCGAAGGCCAGCGAGACCCCCACGCCCACTCCGAGGGCGGCCAGGTGTCCGGCGTCCGTGAAGTTCCGCCCGCGCCGGACCACCGGGGCCGCCGCGAGGGCCAGCAGCCCCACCCGGGCGGCCGTGCGGACCGCCCCGCGCGGAAGGGCCGAGGTCAGCGCGCCGAGCACGGCGTTGAACCCGTAGCTCGTCCCCACGTCCAGCGAGCGCCGGGTCTGCGGATCGGTCGTCCTGCGCAGGGCGCCGTAGACGAGGAGGGTCGCCGAGGCGTGCCCGAACAGGAACACCGCGGCCGCCCACCAGGCCCCGTAGGCGTACTCGGCGTATCCGAGCACCGCGACCAGCAGCAGCGCGTAGGGCAGCGGCATGGGCTCCTCGACGAGGAAAGCGCTGCTCAGCAGCGTCTCCCAACGGCCGGCGGCGAGATTGTCGACATTCGTCGAGCAGTCCCGGAGCAGCCGTTCCCGCTCGGCCGTTCCCGTGCGCTCCAGGGCGTACGCCCCGAGCTGGACCCCGGCGGCGTACACCGCTCCCCACGGAATTGCGTTCATCCACTCATGATCGGATAAGCCTCTGGCGGAAACCAAGGGGCCCCGTGCGAACATGTCCCGGCCATGTTCGAATCCTTCGCGCCGATGCGCGCCACGCGAGCCGCGACCTTCGCGGCGATGTGCGTCGCCCTGGGCGCGGTGGGGCATTCGTACATGTCCGGAACGGATATTCCCCTCTACGGCCTTCTGGGTGCTTTCGGGGTGACTTCCGGGTTCGCGTGGCTCGCCGCCGGACGGCGCCGCGGACCCGTGGGCATCACGGTCTCGGTGCTCGCCGTGCAGGGCGTGCTGCACCTCGTCTTCTCGGGGACCGGCGCCTCCGCCGAGCCCTTCAGCGCTTCCGCCCCTATGCCGGGGCACCAGCACATGCCCGCCGCGGAGGCGGGCGCGCTGGCTGCCGAAGTCACCGGAACGGCCGACATGGCAGTCATGGCCGACTTGGCCGGTGTGACGGGCGCGGCCGGTCACGGCGGCGCCGGAATGTTCGCCGCGCACGTGCTCGCCGGGCTGCTCTGCGCCGCCTGGCTCGCGCGCGGCGAGGCCGCCGTCTTCCGGCTGGCCCGCGTCCTGGCCGCCGCCGCACTGCACGCGGCCCGCCCGCTCGCCCGCGCGCTCGCCCTGGTCCGGGCCCGAGTGGCCGCCGTACCGGCACCGCCCGCCTTCCCGGCCCCCTGCGAACGGCCGCGCCGCCTGCGCGGAGCCGTGCACGCCCATGCCGTGGTGCGCCGCGGACCGCCCGGACGCCGTCCGCTCCTGAACTTCACGGCCCCCGGCCGCCCTGCCCACGCCTGACCCTGGCGAAGCGGCGACGACCGGGGCCGACTCCCCATGTCTTCGCCAACACCTAGGATCCCCATGTCTCTTGACGAGGTTAAGGACGTCCGCACCCCGGACGCCGAACCGGCAGATACGACCCAATCCGCCGATACGACCCAGCCGGCCGAGGCGACCGAACCGGCCGGTGTGACCGAACCGGCCGAGGCGACCGAACCGGCCGCGGCGGCCAACAGCCGCGGCGGCAACTGGGCCGCCGTGCGCCCGCTGCTCCTGCGCATGCACTTCTACGCCGGCCTGCTCATCGCCCCGCTGCTCTTCCTCGCCGCCGCCACCGGGCTGCTCTACGCCGCCTCCTGGCAGGCCGAGAAGATCATCTACTCGGACGAGCTCACCGTCGCCCGCGTCGGCGAGAGCGTCCTGCCGCTCAGCTCCCAGGTGAACGCGGCCAAGGGCGCCGCCCCCGAGGGCCGGGTCGTGTCCGTGTGGCCCGCCCCCGACACCGAGGCCACCACCCGGGTGATCATGGAGGCCCCGGGCCTCCCCGAGGGCGAGACCCTCACCGTCTTCGTCGACCCGTATACGGCCGAGGTGCGCGGGCAGCTCGCCACCGTCGGCGACGCGCTGCCGCTGCGGGCCTGGCTCAGCGAGTTCCACTCCAGCCTCCAGCTCGGCGAGTTCGGCCGGAACTACAGCGAGCTCGCCGCGAGCTGGATGTGGGTCGTCGCGCTCGGCGGCCTCGCCCTGTGGGCAGGCCGCCGCCGCAAGAGCCGTGCGCAGCTCGTCCTCCCGGACCGCAAGGCCACCGGCCGCCGCCGGACCCTGTCCTGGCACGGCGCCGTCGGTCTGTGGGCCGTCGCGGGACTCGTCGTACTGTCCGCCACCGGTCTGACCTGGTCCCAGTACGCCGGTGAGAACATCGGGCAGCTCCAGGACAAGCTCGGCGGGGCCACCCCCGCCGTCTCCGCGAAGCTGGGCTCCGGGGCGGACACCGGCTCCGGCGAGCACGCCGGGCACACCATGCCCGACGGCACGCAGATGACCCCGCCGCCCGCGCCCACCGCCGACGTCGGTCTCGACAGGGCCGTGGACGCCGCCCGGGACGCCGGGGTCACCGAGGCGCTGCGCGTGACCCTGCCCGCCAAGGGCAACGGGTACGTCATCAAGGAGCAGGACAAGCTGGTGCCGGTGCACCTGGACGCGGTGTCCGTCGACCCCGCGGACGCCCGGGTCATGGACGAACTGCGCTTCGGAGACTATCCCGTGCTCGCCCAGATGACCCGCTTCGGTATCGACCTGCACATGGGCACGACCTTCGGGCTCGCCAACCAGCTCGCGCTGGCCGCGCTCGCCATAGCCGTGATGTTCCTGGTCTTCTGGGGCTACCGCATGTGGTGGCTGCGCCGTCCGACCAAGGACCGCAAGCTGTCCGCCGGCCGTCCGCAGCCGCGCGGCGCCTGGCGCAGGCTGCCGGTGACCGCGCTGCTGCCGCTGGCCGCGGTGACCGCCCTGACCGGCTGGTTCATTCCGCTGCTCGGAATCAGCCTGGTCGTCTTCCTCGCGATCGACGTCCTGCTGGGCTTCGTCGCGGGCCGCCGGGCCAAGGCCGCGTAGCGAAGCGGGCCCGTACTCCCCGGGGGAGTACGGGCCCGCCGTCGTTTTCGGGTCAACCGGCCGGTCAGGGCGCGTACTTGTAGCCGACCCGGCGCACGGTCTGGATCGCGGAGCGGTGGGACGCGCCCAGCTTGCGGCGCAGGCGGGCGATGTGGACGTCCACGGTCCGGCCGTCGCCGACGTGGCCGTAGCCCCAGACCGTGGTGACCAGCTGGTCCCGGCTGTGCACCCGGTGCGGGTGCTGCACCAGGTGGGCCAGCAGCTCGAACTCCAGGTACGTCAGGTCGAGCACCCGGCCGTCGACCTGCGCGGTGCGCTGCGCCGAGTCGATGCGGACCAGCCCGTCACCCGGACCGGCCGGGGCCGGAGCCTGGGTGGGTGCGGCGGGTGTGGTCGGGACGGCGGCGGCCACCGCCTGCGGGGCGAAGGCGACCGGGGGCTGCTGGTCGGCCGGTACGAGAACCAGGTAGCCGATCATCGGCGGCTGGCCCGGCAGCGTCGGCAGGGTGTGCTGGGGCGCGGGCAGCCAGGTGGCCCCCGGCGGGAGGAAGTCCACGACTCGGGCCACTTCGTCCCGGTCAACGGAACGGAGCCGGTGGCGCGGACTGGGGGGATAGGTCAGGGAGGCGGTCGCAGCGGTGGCGGCGGAGGAGAGGGAGCGAGTGTTCGCCATGAGTGGTCAGCTCTTTCACGCGAGTGGTCGGCAGGGAGACGTGCGTACGTCGTCGATGTCGATACCGCGCAGACCGAAGGCCTCGGGAAAGGTCGGATGGGTGATCCCGGAGGCTTTAGAGGGCCGGCGCGTTCTTCGCGCGGCAACACTCCCGGTCGTAATCGTGATCCTGACGGGACGGCCAGAAAGGCTCGAGGTCGCTGCGACCTGACGAGGTGTGCGAATGGCTGGCCATGGCCCCATTCAAGCAGATGCCGCCCCTCCGGGGCAGGCCCCGTCTCACCTCATGGATCGAAATCTCACATTCCGAGCCCACCCCCCTGTCAATCCAGGACAAACCGCAACGCCCCCTGTGCCCGCACCCGGGCTGCCACCCCGGGGGCCCGATTGCCCGGCCCTTCTCCAACTGGCGGGCGTCGCCGCCGTCGTGCCGCAGCCACGCACAACGCCCGCCGGCCCCGGGGGGCGCGGCGGGCGTAGCTGGTCATCGGCCGGATGCGGTTCCGGCTGTGCGGGGCCGGGTCCTAGACCAGGCCCTCCTTCTCCAGGCTCGTGCAGCAGGTGTCCGTGATGAGGCGGGTCACGACATACGGGTCCACGTTCGCGTTCGGGCGGCGGTCCTCGATGTAGCCCTTGCCGTCCTTCTCCACCTGCCACGGGATGCGGACCGACGCGCCGCGGTCCGAGACGCCGTAGCTGAACTCGTTCCAGGGGGCGGTCTCGTGCAGACCCGTCAGACGCTCGTCGATGCCGGCGCCGTAGTTCTTCACGTGGTCGAGCGGCTTGCTGCCCTCGCCCAGCGACTCGCACGCGGTGATGATCGCGCGGTAGTCCTCGCGCATCGCCTTCGTGGAGAAGTTGGTGTGCGCGCCCGCGCCGTTCCAGTCGCCCTTGACCGGCTTCGGGTTCAGCGTCGCGGAGACGTTGAAGTCCTCGGCGGTGCGGTAGAGCAGCCAGCGCGCGATCCACAGCTGGTCGGAGACCTCCAGCGGACCCACCGGGCCGACCTGGAACTCCCACTGGCCGGGCATGACCTCGGCGTTGATGCCGGAGATGCTCAGACCGGCAGCCAGGCAGTGGTCCAGGTGCTTCTCGACGATGTCGCGGCCGAAGATCTCGTCCGAGCCGACACCGCAGTAGTAGCCGCCCTGCGCGGCCGGGAAGCCACCCACCGGGAAGCCGAGCGGGCGGATGCCGTCGAAGAAGGTGTACTCCTGCTCGATGCCGAAGATCGGCTCCTGGCCGGCGTACTTCTCGGCGACCGGACGCAGCAGCGCGCGGGTGTTCGACTCGTGCGGCGTCATGTCGATGTTCAGGACCTCGCACAGGACGAGGACGTTGTCGCCGCCGCGGATCGGGTCCGGGCAGGAGAAGACCGGGTTGAGCACCCGGTCGGAGGCGTGGCCCTCGGCCTGGTTCGTGCTCGATCCGTCGAAGCCCCAGATCGGCAGCGCGTCGCCGTCTCCGAGGATCTTCGTCTTGGAGCGAAGCTTCGCCGTCGGCTCGGTGCCGTCGATCCAGATGTACTCAGCCTTGTAGCTCACGGGCCCCATCCTCAGACTCTGCGGGTGCTGCTGGTCGCTGCTTCATCGCTGCGGTGATGACCGCAGCGTGCCCGCCCGCGATTTCTCTTCCGTTGCCCGTGTGTGAACCCCGTGTTACCGAGGTTTGCGCCGCAGGTCGGGCGGGTTGTGCGGGTTGGTGGCGGCGCGCCCTTCCGGGTGCGGCAGACTTGCCGCGTGAGCATTTCGTCTGATTTGAACTCTGCCGAGGGTCCCGCCGAGAGCGTGGCCGGACATGCCGCCGAGCAGGCCGCCGCAGGCCGCCTGCCCCGGGTCGGACTCATGGGCACCGGCCCGTGGGCGCACCGCACCCACGCGCCCGCCCTCGCCGCGCACGCAGGCTCCGACTTCGCCGGCGTATGGGGCCGCCGGCCCGAGGCCGCCGCCGAGCTGGCGCACGAGTACGGGGTGAAGGTGTACGAAGACCCCGACGAGCTGTTCGCCGAATGTGACGCCGTGGCCTTCGCCCTGCCGCCCGACGTGCAGGCCCCCATGGCCGTCCGCGCCGCGGCCGCCGGATGCCACGTCCTCCTCGACAAGCCCGTCGCCACCACCGCCGAGGACGCCCGCGCACTCGCCGAAGCCGTCGCGCGCCACCGGGTCGCCTCCGTCGTCTTCCTCACCCTGCGCTTCGCCGAACCCACCGCCGGCTGGGTCGAGGAGCAGGCCGGACGCTCCGGCTGGTTCACGGCCGCGGCCCACTGGCTCGGCGCCGTCTTCCCGCCCGACGGAACGCCCAGCGCCTACGCCGACTCGCCCTGGCGCAAGGCCAAGGGCGGACTGTGGGACGTCGGCCCCCACGCACTCTCCGTCCTGATCCCGATCCTCGGCGACGTCACCGAGGTCAGCGCCACCCGAGGCCCCTCCGACGTCGTCCAGCTGGCGCTCCGGCACTCCTCGGGCGCGGCCAGCACCGCAGTGCTCAGCCTGGGCGCGCCGCGCGCCGCCGCCGGCGTGGGACTCGAACTGCGCGGCACCGAAGGCGTGCACGAACTGCCCGGCTGGAGCGACGTACCCGGTGCCTACGGCCGTGCGCTTGACGCCCTGCTCACCGCGGCCCGGACCGGAGTGCCGGACCCTCGCGGGGTGGAGTTCGGGGCCCGCCTGACGGAGATCCTGGCCGAGGCGGAGGCCCAGCTCCCTACTTGATCACCGCGTTCGCCACGATGATGGCCAGGCCGATGGTGGCGTCGGCCAGGCCGATCAGCAGGGCGGAGCCGAGCCGGTATCCCACGCGGAGCGCCACGAACGACCCCCAGCCGAACAGCAGGGCGGTGTTCAGCCCCAGCCCGACGGCGGTCACCCCGTACGAGTCCCAGCCGAAGAGCCCGGCGGCGACCAGCAGCAGGACCGTGGGCAGGGCGGCCACGATCAGCGGCCACTCGTTCCACAGCGCCAGGACCAGCATCCGCCACCGGTGCGCGGCGGAGTCCTGATGGTGGGAGGCCATGTGGTGCGAATACCCGTGCGCGAGCCCGGCCGTGGCGGCGGTCACGAACACCCAGCTGGCGTCGTAGTACGGGGTGAACTCGTCCCCCTTCTGGTCGAGCGCGGCCAGCAACGCACTCGCCAGAACGGTCCCGTACACCCCGCCGAACATCCAGTCGGCCCCCCGCCGGGAGGGTCGGGCCGGCCGGGCCTGGGGCTGCGACTGCTGCTCACTCACGACGCGTCCTTTGGTGCGATTCATCCTTTTTGGCTCTCCGGTCACCCTAGGGGGTGCGAGGTGGGGGTGAGATGAAGAGGGTGTGGGGCGGGGCGGGGCGGAGGTGGTGGGGCGGGGGCTTGAGGGGCGCGGGGTGGCTGGGGGATGGTGGGAGCCGAGCGCTCGGGAGTCAGGGATGTGTATGGGGGTTTCCCGTCAGTCTCATCGTCTCTCCGTGTCGGGCCGGTCCCTCAAGGGCGCTCCTCCTTCGTCGTCGCGTCGCTGCGCGATGGCCTGCGGCCACCCTTGACCGACCGTCCCGCCCCGGACATACGAAGACTGTCGGGAAGCCCCCAAAAGAACGAGCCGGTCCGAGCTTCCAAGGGCGGGGCGGCCGGAGAAGCCCTGCCCGGTCGGGGGAAGGCACGCCCCCGAGACGGGGCCCATCCGGACCAGGGCCCGGGTCGGGGGAAGCGCGTCCCATCGCTACGCGCTCCTCATCTCTCGGCGTCCGACGACCGTCTTGGGCTGGACATAGGCCGCCCACGGCCTCAGTTCCTCTGTCGAGATGCGTCCGGCGACCGTCTGCGGCCGGTCATAAGCCGCCCAAGAGGCCCCAGCACTCCTCATGGAGGGCGTCTGAGGGCTGTCCGGGGTGGAAAAGCGTCGGACAGCGGCCTTTCCGTCGTGGAGTCGGGTCAGCGAGAGCGGACCGCTCGGATCGCCGACCGTTTGCCCCAATTACCCCTGTTTGGGGGCGGGTTTGTGGTGTCACTTGTGCACTGACCCGGATCCACGACGGAATGGCAGGGGAATCAGCCGTCAATCCCTCTCAACGGCCCCGGACGGCCGTCGGACGCATCTCGTGAGACGAACCGAGGCCGTGGGCGGCCTATGTCCGGCCCCGGACGGTCGTCGGACGCTGAGAGATGAGGAGCGCGTAGCGATTTGATGCGCCCACCGACCCGGCCGGTGGTCTGGATGGGCCCCGTCTCGGGAAGGTGCCCTTTCGCGCCCGACCGGGCAGGGCTTCTCCGGCCGCCCCGCTCCTGCCTCTTGTCCCCCGGCCCGTTCCTTTGGGGGCTTCCCGACAGTCTTCGTATGTCCGGGGCGGGACGGTCGGTCAAGGGTGGCCGCAGGCCATCGCGCAGCGACGCGACCGTAGGGAGCGCCCTTGAGGGGCCGGCCCGACACGGAGAGACGATGGGACTGACGGGAAACCCCCATACACATCCCTGACTCCCGAGCGCTCGGCTCCCGCCGCCCCCGAAGCCCCCCGCCTCTCAGGCCCCCGCCCCGCCGTGCCCGCCCGTCACCCGCGCCAGTGCTGCCACCGCCCGGGTGAATGCCGCGTCCGGGGGTGCCGCGTAGCCGACCACCAGGCCCTCGCGGGGTGGGGTGCCGGCCGCCGGGTGGTGGTAGGACGAGAGGCCGTCCAGGGACAGGCCCGCGGCGTGGGCCGCCGCGAGAGCGGGGGCTTCCCGGCCCGGCGGGAGTTCCAGTACGGCATGCAGTCCGGCCGAGATGCCCGTCACCTTGACCTCCGGGGCGCGTGCCGCCAGTGCCGCGACCAGTTGGTCGCGGCGGGTCCGGTAACGCAGCCGCATCCGGCGGACGTGGCGGTCGTACGCCCCGCACTCGATGAAGTCGGCCAGCGCCAGCTGGTCCAGCGCGCTCGCCCAGGACTCCCGCATGCCCTTGGCGGCGAGGACCTGATCGCGGAGGTGGTCCGGGAGGACGAGCCAGCCCAGGCGGAGCGCGGGGGAGAGGCTCTTGCTCAGCGAGCCCGCGTACACCACGTGTTCGGGCGCCAGCCCCTGCAGTGCGCCGACCGGTTTGCGGTCGTAGCGGAACTCCCCGTCGTAGTCGTCCTCCACGATCACCGCATCGCCGGCGCGGGCCCATTCCACGGCAGCCGCGCGCCGCGCGGGCAGCAGGCGGGCGCCGGTCGGGAACTGGTGTGCCGGAGTGAGCAGCAACGTACGTGCGCGGGAGGGCAGTTCGTCCGTGCGGGCGCCGTCCTCGTCGATCGCGACCGGGTGCGGTCGTACCCCGGCGGCTTGGAGGATGCCGTGGTGGAAGGGGAGTCCGTACTCCTCGACCGCCCAGTCGCGGGGCCGGACGGACGCCAGGAGCCGCAGTCCGTTGGCGAAGCCGGAGCAGATCACGATGTTCTCGGGGGTGCAGTGCACGCCCCGCGCCCGGGACAGGTAGCCGGCCAGGGCCCGCCGCAGTTCGGGGCGGCCCTGCGGATCTCCGGGGCCGAAGGCCTCGGTGGGTGCCTCGGCCAGGGCCCGTCGGGCGCTGGCGGCCCAGGCGCTACGGGGGAAGGAGGCGGGGTCCGGTTTGCCCTGGAGGAGGTCGTGGCGCGGCCGTGCGGGCGCGGGTCCGGCCGCGGCGGCCGGTGCGTCCGCGGTGGCGGCTCCTTCGGCGACGCGGGTGCCGGAGCCCTGCCGGGCCGTGAACCAGCCCTCGGCGACGAGTTCGGCGTACGCGTCGGCGACGGCGTTGCGGGCCAGCCCGAGGTCGGCGGCCAGTGTCCGGTACGGCGGCAGCCGGGTCCCGCCGGCCAGCCGCCCGCTGCGTACGGCCTCGCGCAGGGCCTGGGCGAGGGCGGTCCGCCGGGCGCCTCCGGCGGGGAGTTCCAGGTGCAGGTCGGAGCCGCCCGGGTCGGGGGAGGTCATGGGCGCTCCGCGGTGAAGACGGTGTGGGCGGCGGTCAGGAAGCGGCGCACGGTCTCCCGTTCGGCGGGGTCGAAGGAGTCGAGCACGTGGAGCACCCCGTCGATGAGGGGGCCGAAGAACTCCCGGCCCAGGCGGATCGCCCCCGGCTCCACGCGCAGCAGGATCCGGCGGCGGTCATGGCCGTCGCGGATCCGTGCCACGTGGCCGAGCCGCTCGAGGCGGTCGATCACTGCAGTGGTGCCCGCGGAGTTGAGGCCGAGCCGGGCACCGAGCAGGCCGGCGGTGGCCGGCTCGTCCGCGCGGGCCGAGTCCAGCAGGCAGATGAGGGCGCGTACGTCGGTGGGGTGCATGCCGTTGCGGGCGGCGAAGTCGGCCTGGCGCAGGCCGAACTCGACGGTCACCGCCCTCAGTAGATGCACCAGTCGAAGGTTGTCCGGTTCCCGGTTCGCGGGTCCGGCCACGGGCTCCTCGCTCCTCAATTCCCCGCCCCCGGCTGCTCGTTGGTCCAGGCCGTCGTTGTCGTCCATCTCGTCCCCGCCTAAAATCTCTCGCTGAGCGAGATTAACGCCTGGCGAGACATTGGAGCCGGACATGCCCCGAACGTCTTCCTTCCGCGCCGCCTACGAGGAGGCGCTCGGCCGGTGGCCCGGGTCGGTCGAGGCCGTCGACCTGGCCACCCCGTACGGGGTCACCCGGGTCAACAGCTGCGGCCCGGCCGACGCCCCGCCGCTGGTGCTGCTGCCGGGCGGCGGGGCCACTTCCGTCGTGTGGGGGTCCTGCGTCGCCGCCGGGGCGGCCCGCGCCCACCGGGTGCACGCCGTGGACCTGGTAGGGGATCCGGGGCTCAGCGTCCCGGCGCCCGGGCGGGCGATCCGGACGGCCGAGGACCTGATCGGCTGGCTCGATGCAGTCCTCGACGCGGTCGTGGGCGGCGTCCTTGGCGAGGGCCGCGACGGCCTCCTTGGCGAGGACCGCGGCGGGCCCGGTCCGCGCAGGTCCGTGACGCTCGCCGGGCACTCGTACGGGGCCTGGATCGCCGCCCACTACGCGGCCCGGCGCCCGGCCCGGCTCGGCCGGCTGGTGCTGCTCGACCCGACGCAGGTCTTCGCGGGGCTGCGCCCGGGGTACGCGGTGCGCGCGCTGCCCATTCTGGTACGGCCCACCCCGGAGCGGATCCGCTCCTTCCTCGCCTGGGAGACCCGTGGGGCCGCGCTCGACGCGGCCTGGCTGCGGCTGCAGGAGGAGAGCGCAGGCTTCCCCGCCGTCCGGCCGGTCACCGGGCCGCGCCCGGACCTGGCGGGACTCGCGGGCCCGCGGGTCGATGTCCTCTTCGCCGAACGCGCCCGCTGCCACGACTCCGCCCGGGCCGCCCGGGCCGCGCGTGCCGTGCTGCCGGGCGCGCGGGTCGACGTACTGCCCGGCGTCTCGCACCACGCGTTGCCGCTGACCGGGGCCGCGGAGATCGCGCAGCGGTTCGCGCCCTGAGGCCGTACGGGTCGTAGGGCCGCACCGGCCGGTCACAAGGGCTGGAGCCGCCTGCGCAGGAGGCAGAACTCGTTGCCTTCGGGGTCGGCCAGGACGTGCCAGCTCTCGTTGCCGCTCTGGCCGACGTCCGCGGGCCTGGCACCGAGGGCGAGCAGCCGCTCCAGTTCGGCGTCCTGGTCGCGGTCGGTGGCGTTGACGTCGATGTGCAGTCTGAGCTTCCCGGGCCGCGGGTCGCTGCTGGGGCCGAAGACGAGGGTGGGCTGCGGGCCGCCGAAACCGACGCCGGGCGGCCCGATCTCGATGCTTCCGTCGTCCTCCCGGCCGATCTCGACGTAGCCGAGGACCTGGCTCCAGAACGCGGCCAGCCGGCCGGGGTCGGCGGCGTCGATGACGAGCTCACTGATGCGGCATGCCATGCCCGCCAGTCTAGGGAGAACCTCTAGCTCTTGCGGGACAGGGCGTCGCGGACGGCCTCCTCGGAGCGGGCGACCACGGCCGTACCGTCCTCGGCGGTGATGATCGGGCGCTGGATGAGCTTCGGGTGGGCGGCCAGGTGGGCGATCCAGAGCCCGCGCGCCACGGCCGTCTCCTCGCGCGGCAGGTCCCGTACGCCGGTCTCCTTCGCCAGCGGGTCCGAGGTGCGGGTGATGTCCCAGGGCTCCAGTCCGAGGCGGCCGAGCACCTCGCGGATCTCGTCCTCGGAGGGCACGTCCTCCAGGTAGCGGCGCACCGTGTAGTCGGCGCCCTCCGCGTCCAGCAGGGTCAGGGCACTGCGGCACTTGGAACAGGCGGGATTGATCCAGATCTCCATGCCGCCAACCCTACCCAGGGCCGGTCTGGCCAGGGTCTTTTGTCAGTGGTCCCCGGTAAAATCGAGGGAGAACGACAGGAAGCCAACTACCGTTTGGGAGGCTGTAGATGGCCACTGCCACCACCATTCAGCACGTCAAGAAGAAGCCGCTGCCGGCGGGCCTGCCCCGCGAGTGGTACGAGAGCCACAACCGGCGGCTGAAGGCGATGCGGCTGGCGATATCCCTGCTCGACTCGGGGACGTACGACGCTCGGCGCGCGACCAACCGGAAGATCCGGACGATGGCTGTCCGGACGGGGATCCACCGGCCGTCGAACGTCACCTGCAAGATGGTGCGCGCGTTCATCACGGAGGCGTAGACGAAAGCGTAGGCCCGGGCGCAGTCGCCGTCGCGGCCGCAGCGGTGGTCGTCGCTGCGGCGCGTCACCGTGAGCCGGGGTCCCGACCGAGCGTGGTCGGGGCCCCGGGCGCGGCGCACGGCTGCATGGCGCACGGCTGCACCGCGCACGGCTGTCCGGTCCTCGCCTAAACCTCCGGTTCCGCGCCGTCCAGGGACAGCAGCAGCATGGCCACGTCGTCGTGCGGACCGCCGTTCGTGAAGGCCGCGAGGTCCCGCCAGACCGCCCCGATCAGGCCGTCCGGATCCCGCGCGAGTACGGGCACCCGGGCCGCCAGCGGGTAGAAGTGCCCCGTCGCGTCCCGGGCCTCCGTCACGCCGTCCGTGTGCAGCAGCAGCTGGTCCCCGGGGCGCACCGACAGCTCTTTCACCGCCGGTGGGCTGGAGCCCGAGAGACCCAGGCCGAGCGGAGGCCCCGGCTCCACGGTCACTTCCTCCACCACCGACCCGCGCACCCGCAGGGCGGGCGGATGCCCGCACGACACGATCCGTACGAGATCCAGCCCGGGCGGGAACTCCAGCAGCATCGCCGTCGCGAACAGCTCCGCAGGCTCGACCGAGGTGGCCGCCGCGTCCGCCACCAGCCGCCGGTCCAGCCGGGCCGCGACCGCGCCCAGTCCGACGTCGTCGATCACGGCCTCGCGGAAGGCGCCGAGCAGCGCCGCCACCGTGCCGACCGCCGCCAGGCCGTGCCCCTGCACGTCCCCGACCAGTGCCCGCACGCCGTAGGGCCCGGCCCGTACGTCGTACAGGTCCCCGCCGACCAGGGTGCCCTGCTGCGCCGCCCGGTAGAGGCCGGAGCAGCGCACCGGACCCACCCGCTCCGGCACCGGCGGGAGGACCGCGAGCTGGGCCGCTTCCGCCACCGTACGCACGCTGACCAGCTGGGCGTCCCGGCGCTGCCGTACCCAGGCGATCACCACGCTCAGCACGCCGACGACGGCCACCGTGGCCAGGTCCGTCCCGCGGGCGTGGGCGACGCCGATTTCGTGCACCCCCAGAAGCAGGAGCACGATGGCGGCGAAGACCGCGGTGCCGGCCGCCCCGTACGCGAAGGCGGCCACCGGCGGCAGGCCGGCCAGGAAGAACCCGAGCTCGACATCGCCAGGGGTGATCGCCTGGGCGAGGACCAGCACGACCAGGGCCACCGCGGGCGCGATCCGGGCCCAGCGCGGCGGCGGCTCGCCGCGCAGCCAGCCCGTCTCCTGACGTCGGCGTCTCACTACTCCACCCTGGTACGGGGGCGGGGCCCGCGCACCCCGGACCGGTCCGCCGGGTGGCCCCATGGGCCCCGGCCCCTGACAGTGGGGGCGTGAGCGGAAGCGAGAGCGCGGGGAAACGGCCGCCCGGCCGGGCACACATCGAGGCGCACGGGGAGGGCGGCGGCACGCAGAGCGCGGAGATCAGCACGCGGCTCAACTGGCTGCGCGCGGGTGTGCTCGGCGCCAACGACGGGATCATCTCCACCGCGGGCCTGGTCGTCGGCGTGGCCGGGGCCACCACCTCGCGCCCGGCCATCCTGGCGGCGGGCGTCGCCGGGCTGCTGGCGGGCTCGCTGTCGATGGCGGCGGGGGAGTACGTCTCCGTGAGCTCGCAGCGGGACTCCGAGCGGGCCGCCCTGGACATGGAGCGCCGGGAACTGGCCGAGGAGCCGGAGGCGGAGCTCGACGAGCTGACCGACCTGCTCGCGGAGCGGGGACTCAGCCGGGAGGTGGCGCGGGAGGCCGCCGAGCAGCTGACGGAGCGGGACGCGCTGCGGGCCCATGCCCGGGTGGAGCTCGGGATCAACCCCGACGAGCTGGCCAACCCCTGGCACGCTGCCTTCGCCAGCCTGATCGCCTTCACGGTGGGGGCGTTGCTGCCGCTGCTGGCGATCCTCCTGCCGGGGCCGTCGGCGCGGGTGCCGGTGACGGTGCTTGCGGTGCTGGCGGCGCTGACGCTGTGCGGGGTGATCAGCGCGCGGCTGGGCGGGGCGCCGGTGCCGAGGGCGGTCGCCCGCAACGTCCTGGGCGGCGCCCTGGCCATGGCCGTGACCTACGCGGTCGGCACTTGGCTCGGCACGACCGCCTGAACCGGGCTCCGCCCCGGACCCCGCGCCTCAATCGCCGGCGGGGCTGGTTTTCCAGCCCCGCCGGCGATTGAGGCGCGGGCGCGGAGCGCCGTGGGGTGGCGCCCGCCAGGGCACGCGCGTCCGGCGAAGGACAACGACGCACCCCCGAATCCCGCCGAGCCCGCGCAGCGACCCGGCAGGATGGGGGGATGCGGATTGCTGTCACCGGGGCGACCGGGCTCATCGGAAGTGCACTCGTGCGGTCCCTTCGGGCGGACGCGCACGAGGTCGTGCGGTTCGTGCGGCGGGAGCCCGCCGCAGCCGACGAGGCGCGGTGGGACCCCGCGCGCGGGTACGTGGATCCCGCCGGGCTGGCCGGCTGCGGGGCCGTCGTGCACCTGGCCGGGGCCGGGGTCGGGGACCACCGGTGGACGGCCGCGTACAAGCGGGAGATCCGCGACAGCCGGGTGCTCGGCACGGCCGCGCTCGCGACCGCCCTCGCCGCCCTCGACGAGCCGCCCACCGTCCTGGTCAGCGGTTCGGCCGTCGGCTACTACGGCGACACCGGCGACCGGGCCGTGGACGAGAGCGCCCCGGCCGGGCGCGGGTTCCTGCCCTCGGTCTGCGTGGAGTGGGAGGCGGCCGCCGCCCCGGCCCGGGCGGCCGGGATCCGGACCGCGTTCGCCCGTACCGGCCTGGTCGTCGCCGGGGAGGGCGGGGCCTGGGGGCGGATGTTCCCCCTCTTCCGCGCGGGACTCGGCGGCCGGCTCGGCAACGGCCGCCAGTACTGGTCGTACATCTCCCTCCGGGACGAGATCGCGGCCCTGCGGCACATCATCGACACCCCCGGCCTGGCCGGCCCGGTCAACCTCACCGCCCCGGAGCCGCTGACCAACCGCCAGGTCACCGAGGCCATGGCGCGGGTGCTGCACCGGCCGGCCGTGCTGCCCGTACCGGCCGTGGCCCTGCGCGTCGCGCTCGGGGAGTTCTCCGAGGACGTGCTGGGCAGTCAGCGGGCCCGGCCCGTCCGGCTGCTGGAGTCCGGCTTCGTCTTCACGGACCCGGGCATCGAGCAGGCGATCCGCGCCGCGCTCTGAGCTCCGCGCCACGCTCCGGGATGCGTGCCGCACTCCGAGATCCGCGCCGCGCTCTGAGCTGTGTGTGCGACCGCCGTGCGACCGTTTGTGACCCGTATGCGACCGCTGTGCGACCGGAGTTGACCGCAATACCACACCGAACTCGGGTTCCCCTTTAACCGGTTGGGGGAAGGAGGATCCCCACACAGCCGCGCCGACCTCGGGGAGGGGCACGTGCTCAGCAGCGCACACCATGCCGCACACCATGCGGACGTCGTCATCGTAGGAGCCGGAGTCTCAGGACTCGCGGCAGCGCAGCACCTGATCGCCGCCGGAGTCACGGTCACCGTCCTCGAAGCCGCGGACGACCCCGGCGGGCGGATGGCCACCGAGTCCGCCGACGGGTTCCGGCTCGACCGGATCGGCCAACTGCTCAACACCACGTACACGGAGCTCGAACGCACCCCGGGCCTGCGGGCCCTGACCCTGCGCCCCTTCACACCGGGCGTCCTCGTCCACACCGACGGGAAACAGCTCCGGGTCGGGGTCCTCACTCCGGCCCGGGCCCTGGCCAGCCGCTCCCTCGACCAGGCCCGGATCAGCGCCGCCCTCGGCCGGTTCGCCACCCTGTCCGAGGAGAAGCTCCTCGCCCGTCCCGAACGCACCGCGCACGCCGCCCTGCGCTCCCGCGCTCTGCCGGCACGCACCCTGAACGGGGTGCTCCGCCCCCTGCTCGCCACCCTGCTGCGCGACCCGGAGCTCACCACCTCCAGCCGGGTCGCCGACCTCGCCCTGCGCACCTTCGCCCGTGGCCGGCTCGCCGTGCCCGAGGGCGGCGCGGCGGTCCTGCCGGACCTGCTCGCCGCCGCCCTGCCGCCCGGCACCGTACGAACCGGAGTGCGGGTCCGGTCGGTGGCGACCAACCTGGTCACCACCGAGGAGCACGGCGACTTCCGCTGCCGGTCCGTCCTCCTGGCCACCGGGGCCCGCGCCGCCGCCGAACTCCTGCCCGGCCTGCGCGTGCCCGCCTTCCACGAGGTCACCGTCCTGCACCACGCCACCACCACACCCCTGCCCAGGGACGGCTCGCTGCTCGTGGACGGCGACCCCAACTGGCCCGTCTCCCACACAGCCGTGATGAGTGCGGTCGACCCGACCCGGGCCCCCGCCGGCCGGAGCCTGGTCACCACTACCGTGCTCGGCCCGCCGCCGCCCGCGCGCACGGTCGCCGCGCGGCTCGCCCGGCTCTACGACACCCCCACCCGCGAGTGGGAGCTGCTGGCCGTCCACCACACCTCGGAGGCGGTCCCCGCGATGCCCCCGCCGTACGACCTGCGGCGTCCGGTACGGGTGCTGGCCGGGCTGTACGTGTGCGGTGACCACCGCGACACCAACACCGTCCAGGGAGCCCTGCACTCGGCCCGCCGGGCGGCCGGCGCCGTCCTGCGCGACTTCGGCATCCCGCTCCCGGTCGCCCCGGAGCCCGCACTCCCGGTGGCGGCCTGAGAACCACTCGACGACGCCGGCGGGGCCGTGATGCGGCCCCGCCGGCGTTCGGGGTTCGGGGCCCGGGGACCGGGCAGCGGACCCGCCGGTTCACGACAGGGCGGCCACCCGGTCCCGGTAGGTCCGCACGGCCGAGGCGTCCCGGTACGGCTCCAGCCGCCGCTCGAAGTCCCTTACGTACTCGACCGCGCGCACCGACCGCATCTCCATCGCCTGCTGCGCCGCCTCCGCGCCCAGCGCGCACGCCTGGTCCAGCTCGCCCAGCCCCAGCCGGGCCGTGGCCAGCACCACCCGGCAGAACAGCCGGGACCGCGCGTACCCCGGCGACCTCAGCTGCAGGGACCGCTCCGCGTGCTGTGCCGAGGCCCGGTACTGCTGGAGGTCCCGGTGGCAGTGCCCGAACTCGTCCGCCAGCTGCGCCTCGTCGAAGAACCGGGCCCAGTGCGGTACGTCGTCCCCCGGCCGGGCCGCGCCCAGCGCCCGCTCGGCCCGCACCAGGGACGCGGTCGACGCGCGGACCTCGCCGAGGACCGCGTGCCCGCGCGCCTCCGCCGAGTGGAGCAGCGCCTGCACCACCGGCGGCGGGCCGGAGCCCACGCCCTGCTGGGCCACCCGGGCCAGCTGCACGGCCTCGCGCCCGTGGCCGAGGTAGACCGCCTGGCGGCTCATGGTGACCAGCACGTACGAGCCGTAGGGGCGGTCCGCGGCCGCCTGCGCGAGCCGCAGGGCCTGCACGAAGTACCGCTGGGCGAGCCCGTGCGCGGCGATGTCGTACGAGGTCCAGCCCGCGAGCCGGGTCAGATCGGCGGCGGCCGAGAACAGCCGCCGCCCCGTGGTCTCCCCGTAGGTCCCGCGGAGCATCGGCTCGGCCTCGTGCTCCAGGTAGCGCACCAGGGCCTGGCGGGCGTGCCCGCCGCCGTAGGCCTGGTCCAGGGTCCGGAACAGCTCGCTCACCGATCTCAGCGCGGCGATGTCCCCGCTCGTCACGCGCTGCCCGGGGCCGCGGTCGATCTGCCGCTGCCGGGGCACCGAGGCCCGCCCCTGCAGCGGGACGCGGGCCGCGGCGGGCTCGGCGCCGCGGCCGACCCGTTCGTCGGCCCGCCCGATCAGCCAGTCCCGGCTGGGCACCACCAGCCCGGCCGGGGTGAAGGCGATCTTCCGGAGCTCGGCGTGGGAGCCGGAGTCCTTGCGCCACAGTCCGCTCGCGATGTCGACGGCCTCCTCGGGGGTGGCCGCGAACTCCAGCCCCGCGTACACGGGCGCGCAGGCGTCCAGGCCCAGGTCCTGGGCGGACAGCCGCCGTCCGAGGCGGCGGGTGAAGACCTCGGCGATCAGCGCGGGGGTGGTTCCGCGGGGCTGCTGCCCGCGCAGCCACCGCGTGACCGAGGTCTTGTCGTACCGCAGATCGAGACCGTGCTCCAGGCCGAGCTGGTCGACGCGGCGGGCGAGCCCGGCGTTGGAGAACCCGGCTTCCGCGATCAGCGCCGCGAGCTGCCGGTTGGGGACGCGCTGGGCAGGTCGTTCCGTCATCGGCTCCACGGTTTCCTGACGTGACGGACCGGAGTCCCGGCCCTGTGAACGGCGTGAATGTAGCGGCGAACTTCGCCGATGCCGCCCTCTCTGCCCCACATTCATCCGATCGTGTGCAGAATGCGTAGGGCCCTTTACGGACCGGCCCCCTCCGCCCGCGTACGCTGCGGCCCATGACCCCTCGGCCCCACGGGGCGCACCTCCCCGAGGAGCGAACCGAATCCACCGCACCCCTGCCCCCGCCCGAACTGACCGAGGCGGAGTGCCGCCGCTGCGGCACCTACATCGCGGGGCTCGACGGCCGGTACGCGTGCGGGGTGTGCGGCTGGGTGAACGACCACTCGGAGGGCCACCGGCGGCTGCCGCGCGCCGACGAGGACCCGGACCGGCCGCCCAAGGGACGGCGCCGGCCGAAGCAGCTGCCGTGGCCGCTCGTGGAGCCTGCGCCGGGGCCCTGAAGGGGCCGGCACGGGTCGCCGTACTCTTGCTCAGTGAGGTACGTGCACACAGCAGGTTCAATGAGGAGGCGCTGCGGTGGCTGAGCTGGGGTTTGTCCATCTGGGCTTCGGCCCGGATTCCGTCGAGTACACCGTGGCCTGGGAAGAACAGCGCAGGGTGCACGCGGCCCGCTTCGCGGACGAGATCGAGGACACCTGCCTGCTGCTGGAACACCTGCCGGTCTACACGGCGGGCCGGCGCACCGACCCCAGCGAGCGCCCGCTCGACGGAACCCCCGTCGTGGACGTGGACCGCGGCGGCAAGATCACCTGGCACGGCCCGGGCCAGCTGGTCGGCTACCCGATCATGAAGCTGCCCCGCCCGGTGGACGTGGTCGCGCACGTCCGCCGCCTGGAGGACGCCCTGATCCGCACCGCCGCCGAGTTCGGCCTGGAGACCACCCGGGTCGAGGGCCGCTCCGGGGTGTGGGTGCTCGGGGACCCGGTCGAGGAGCGTCCCAGGCTCGGCGGGCTGTCGCTGGAGTTCGACCCGCGGCTGCACGACGAGGAGTTCGACGCCCGTCTGAACGGCCCCGAGTACGCTCCGTCCAACGCCGGCCAGCGCCGCGAGGACCGCAAGCTCGCCGCCATCGGCATCCGGGTCGCCAAGGGCGTCACGATGCACGGCTTCGCGATCAACGTGAACCCGGACAGCACCTGGTTCGACCGGATCATCCCCTGCGGGATCCGGGACGCCGGTGTGACCTCGCTCTCGTACGAACTGGGCCGCGAGATCACCATCGCCGAGGTCCTGCCGGTCGCCGAACGGCACCTGAAGGACGTACTGGAGCACGCGGAGCTGCGGCCCCGCGAAATAGAGCCTGCCGTGGGCGCCTAGCCCTCGGGAATGCACTCGGCCGTCCATAGGTTGGCCGACGTAAGAGCGTATGAAATTACGGGCGTACCCTGGTGGGCGCCGAACAATCGAAGTCACAGGGAGCCGGTCGTGTCCGCAGTCGCACCCGACGGACGCAAGATGCTGCGCCTGGAGGTCCGTAACGCCCAGACGCCCATCGAGCGCAAGCCCGAGTGGATCAAGACCCGGGCGAAGATGGGTCCCGAGTACACCAAGATGCAGGCCCTGGTGAAGGGCGAAGGACTGCACACGGTGTGCCAGGAAGCCGGTTGTCCGAACATCTACGAATGCTGGGAGGACCGCGAGGCCACCTTCCTCATCGGTGGTGACCAGTGCACCCGGCGCTGTGACTTCTGCCAGATCGACACGGGCAAGCCCGAGGCGCTGGACCGTGACGAGCCGCGGCGCGTCGGCGAGTCCGTGGTCACGATGGACCTGAACTACGCCACCATCACGGGCGTCGCGCGCGACGACCTGGCCGACGGCGGTGCCTGGCTGTACGCGGAGACCGTGCGCCAGATCCACCAGCAGACGGCGGGCCGTGAGGCCGGCCACACCAAGGTCGAGCTGCTGGCCCCCGACTTCAACGCGGTGCCGGAGCTGCTGGAGGAGGTCTTCGCCTCCCGCCCCGAGGTCTTCGCGCACAACGTCGAGACGGTGCCGCGGATCTTCAAGCGGATCCGCCCCGGCTTCCGCTACGAGCGCTCGCTCGAGGTGATCACCAAGGCCCGTGCCTACGGCCTGGTGACCAAGTCGAACCTGATCCTCGGCATGGGCGAGGAGCGCGAGGAGGTCTCGCAGGCCCTGAAGGACCTGCACGAGGCCGGCTGCGAGCTCATCACCATCACCCAGTACCTGCGCCCCTCGCCGCGCCACCACCCCGTCGAGCGCTGGGTGAAGCCGGCCGAGTTCGTGGAGCTGGCGAAGGAGGCCGAGGAGATCGGCTACTCCGGCGTGATGTCCGGCCCGCTGGTCCGGTCTTCGTATCGTGCGGGTCGCCTCTACCAGCAGGCGATGGAGAAGCGCAGCCGAGTCTGAGTGCAGGTTGAGGGTCCGCCCGAGGTACGAGGGCGGGTGCTCGGCCGGAGCGGTACGAGGCGGAGCCCGACCGCAGGCACGAAGAAGCGCGCGAGCGTCTGATCGCCCGACCGCCCGCGTGATCGTCCCTGCGGCGAACGTGTGAAGTCGAGCACAAAGCGTTACTACCGAGTAACACCGCGCCGACGCGGCCCCTAGGCTCTTCCCGAGGAAGAGTCCGGCGGGCCGCGTCAGTGTTTGCAACGTGTACATCACATTTGACCGACCGGTCATGCCCTGGTAACACCAGTCAGTGACGATTGGTCCACGCACCGCACACACCGCTCGCATCACACAGAGGGCGAGCATCGTGAAAGGGATCGACATCATGCAGGCCGCGCCCGTACGCGCCATTGCCATCCCGACCTTCTCCGACGCCTTCCGGGGCATCGAGTCCCTGTTGATGAGCGGGGCCCGTCGCAACGCCTGGACGGCGGTCCTGGAGGACCGCAAGAGGGCCAAGGACCGGGTCGAAACCGAACACGTACTTGAGGCTGCGGCTACCCGAACCCCGCAGGCCACGTAAACTTCGCTGTATGGCGAGGAAGTCAAACGCAGAGACTGCTGCGAACCCCGGGCGACTGAAGCAGATCGCCCTGACGTACAAGATGACGCGCAAGGCGGACCCGAAGGTCGGTCTGATCGTCGCGGGCGTGGGAATCATCACCTTCGGTGTCTTTCTTGCGATCGGCTTCCTGATCGACCACGAGATCTACCTGGGGGCCCTGGGCTTCCTGGTGGCTTTCCTCGCGATGGCGATCGTCTTCGGGCGGCGGGCCGAGCGTGCTGCCTTCGGGCAGATGGAGGGACAGCCGGGAGCGGCCGCGGCCGTACTGGACAACGTGGGACGGGGCTGGACGACCACCCCGGCCGTCGCGATGACCCGACAGCAGGACATCGTCCACCGGGCCGTCGGCAAGGCCGGCGTCGTGCTGATCGCCGAGGGCAACCCGAACCGCGTGAAGCCGCTGCTCGCGAACGAGAAGAAGAAGCTGGCCCGGATCATGCCGGACGTGCCGGTGCACGACTTCATCGTGGGCACGGGCGAGGGCGAGGTGCCGCTCAAGAAGGTGCGCACCACCCTGCTCAAGCTGCCGCGCGTGCTGGCCGGCCCGCAGATCACCCAGGTCAACGACAAGCTGCGCGCCATGGGTGACCTCATGAGCAACATGCCGCTGCCGAAGGGCCCCATGCCGAAGGGCATGAAGATGCCGCGCGGCGGAAAGATGCGCTGACCCGGTCACCTGATTTTCGTATACGACACAGGGGTGCCCCCCGAGCCCGCAGGCTCGGGGGGCACCCCTGTGTCGTACGCGTGCTGCCGGAGTCCGGATGCGGTTCCTAGATGCGGACCTGGACGGCGCGGGCGAGCCGGTCGTGCAGGCCGCGGCCGTCGCGGTCCCAGATCAGCGCCGGGATGACCAGGGCGAGCAGCAGCGTGCGCAGGACCACGCGGAGGATGCCGAGGCGGCCGCCGGACTCCGAAATCACCCGGAGGCCCAGGATCCGCTTGCCGGGGGTGAAGCCCACGGTGCCGACCGTCAGGATCGTGAGAACCAGGAAGAGCCCGAGGGTCCAGTCGCCCGTCGCGGCCAGGTTGCCGCCGGTGATCAGCCCGTAGGCAATCAGCTGGCAGCCGATCCAGTCGATTGCGACGGCTCCGAGCCGACGCCCGAACCGTGCCACCGAGCCGGGCCCCTGCTGCGGCAGGCCGAGCCGCTGGCCCGGATAGCCGAAGTCGACGCCCATCTCCTCGGCGGCCGCGCGGGGGCCGGAGAGCCAGGATCCGATTGCCTGTCTGTTGTCCACCCGAACACGGTACCCGTGGCGTCGCACGGCCCTGTGCCGGGACCCTGGTTAACTTGTGCGAAACAAATGGGTCATGCTTGGGAAATCCCGTCTGCTTATGGTCGGGTCAGCGTGCGGCACCGCACTGACGCACCACGAGCTAAAAAAACCCGTCCCTGCCCCGGGGCCGGGAGTAGGAGGAGTTGGATGTTCCAGAACGCCGACGAAGTGAAGCAGTACATCGAGGAGAACGACGTCAAGTTCGTTGACGTCCGCTTCTGCGACCTGCCTGGTGTGATGCAGCACTTCACCATCCCGGGGCGCGCGTTCGACCCGAACGAGGAGCTCGCCTTCGACGGCTCCTCGATCCGCGGCTTCCAGGCGATCCACGAGTCCGACATGGCGCTGCGTGCCGACATCAGCACCGCGCGTCTGGACCCGTTCCGCAAGGACAAGACGCTCAACATCAACTTCTTCATCCACGACCCGATCACGGGCGAGGCCTACAGCCGCGACCCGCGCAACATCGCGAAGAAGGCCGAGGCGTACCTCGCCTCCACCGGCATCGCCGACACCGCGTACTTCGGCCCCGAGGCCGAGTTCTACGTGTTCGACAGCGTGCGCTTCGCGACCACCGCGAACGAGAGCTTCTACCACATCGACTCCGAGGCCGGAGCGTGGAACACCGGCTCCGAGGAGAACAACCGTGGTTACAAGGTCCGCTACAAGGGTGGTTACTTCCCCGTAGCCCCGGTCGACCACTTCGCCGACCTGCGCGCCGAGATCTCCCTCGAGCTGGACGCCCAGGGCCTCCAGGTCGAGCGTCAGCACCACGAGGTCGGCACCGGTGGCCAGGCCGAGATCAACTACAAGTTCAACACGCTGCTCGCCGCGGCCGACGACCTGATGCTCTTCAAGTACATCGTGAAGAACGTCGCCTGGCGCAACGGCAAGACCGCGACCTTCATGCCGAAGCCGATCTTCGGTGACAACGGCTCGGGCATGCACGTGCACCAGTCGCTGTGGGCGAACGGCGACCCGCTGTTCTACGACGAGGCCGGCTACGCGGGCCTGTCGGACACCGCGCGCTACTACATCGGCGGCATTCTCAAGCACGCCCCGTCGCTGCTGGCGTTCACCAACCCGACGGTGAACTCCTACCACCGCCTGGTTCCGGGCTTCGAGGCGCCGGTCAACATGGTGTACTCGCAGCGCAACCGCTCCGCCGCGATGCGCATCCCGATCACGGGCTCGAACCCGAAGGCCAAGCGCGTCGAGTTCCGCGCCCCGGACCCGTCGTCCAACCCGTACCTCGCCTTCGCGGCGCTGCTGCTCGCGGGCCTCGACGGCGTGAAGAACAAGATCGAGCCGATGGAGCCGATCGACAAGGACCTCTACGAGCTCTCGCCCGACGAGCACGCGAGCGTCCCGCAGGTCCCGACCAGCCTCGAGGACGTCCTCAAGGCCCTGGAGGAGGACCACGAGTACCTCCTGGCCGGCGGTGTCTTCACCCCCGACCTGATCGAGACCTGGATCGACTACAAGCGCACGCACGAGATCGCCCCGATCGCGCAGCGTCCGCACCCGCACGAGTTCGAGCTGTACTTCGACCTCTAAAAATGCCTGATGGGAGGCCCCCCGCCACTCTCTTCGGAGAGCGGCGGGGGGCCTTTCCGCTTTGACAGGGCCGCATGGGCGAGTGAGGGTGGAAATGACCTAAAAAGCTCATAAGCGAGACATGTGCGGAGGTGCATGAGAATGCGCCGTAAGATCGTTGCGGCAGCCATGGCGGGCGCCGCGGGAATCGCGATAGGTCTGCTGCCCGTCGCCAGCGCCTCGGCTTCGGTCGTCACCGGCAGTGGTGGCGGCGGAGGGAACGGCGGCTACGACTGCTGGCGCTACCCCTCGAACCGCTCCGACGCCCGGTGGGACGCCTGCTGCAACCACGACTGGCGCAACCGGCCCAGCTGGTGCTGGGACCAGGGCGGCGTCGGCGGATACAACGACAACTGGCGCGACAACCACAACTGGCGCGACTGGTCGAACTGGAACGACTCCGGCCGTGGTGGCAACGGTGACTGGCGCAACCACGACGACTGGGGCAACGGCCGTGGCGGCAATGGCAACGGTGACTGGGGCAACGGTCGCGGTGGCAACGGCGACTGGGGCAACGGCCGTGGCGGTAACGGCGGCGACGGCGGCGGCAACTGGGGTGGCGGCGGCGGTCGCGGTGGTGACGGCGGCGGCAGCTGGGGTGGCGGCGGCGGTCGCGGTGGCGACGGCGGCAACGGCAGCTGGGGTGGCGGCGGCGGTGGAGGGGGTGGCGGAGGCGGCGGAGGCGGCTGGGGTGGTCGCTGAGCCCCACCGGGACGCCTAGGGCCCACGGGTCCGATCCCGTACCCCGAACCGATCGATGCGATGCGATGCCCCTGCTCCTCCGGGCCTACCGGAGGAGCAGGGGCATCGCTCCTGTGAGGTCGCGCAGGCAGCGGACCGCGAGTTCCGCGGGAGAGCCCGGACCGGAGACCGGGGCGTCCGTCGTCGACCACAGCTCCAGCGTGACGCGGATCGCGTCCGTGGCCGCCGCGGCGAGCAGACGTACTTCCAGCGGGTCGGCCTCCGGGCCCACCAGCCGGGTGATCACCGGGACCAGATGCTCCTCGGAGTCCTGGTTCACGCGGTACCAGACCGCGCGCAGGGCCTGGTCGTCCACCGCCGCGCGCAGCAGCCCGCGGGTCACCTCCAGGCCCTCCTCGACCGCCTGCTGTCCGCTCAGCGACCGGGTCACCGCGCGCTCCAGCGCCTCGGCCAGCGGGGTCCCGGGGTGCTCCTCGGCGAGCAGGGCGCGCCACGCGTCGCCGCCGCCCGCCAGCAGCGGGGCCACCGCCTCCTGCTTGTTGCGGAAGTAGCGGTAGAAGGTGCGCAGTGCCACCCCGGCGCGGTGGGCGATGTCCTCGGCGGTGGTGCCGTCCGGGCCGTGTTCGGCGAACAGCTCGCAGGCCGCGCGGGCGATGTCGAGCTGGGTGGCGGCCTTGCGGCGCTCGGTCAGCGACTGGGTTCCGGGGCCGGCCTGGGGAGCGTACGGACGTGGGGATCTCACGAGTGAAGCGTACCCTCCGCGAACCTCGACAATTACATCCTTTGTCGCCATGGCAAAACGTGACATGACTTCGGTACGCTCGCGCCATGAACCGTTACGAAGGACGTCGCGTCCTCATCACCGGCGGTGGCTCCGGCATCGGACAGGCCACCGTTCACCGCATCCTCGCCGAGGGCGGCCGGGTCCACACCGTGGACGTCAGCGAGGCCGGCCTGAAGGCCACCGCCGACCGCGCCGCCGCCGACGGGCACGCGGCCCGGCTCACCACCGCGCTCCTCGACATATCCGACGAGAACGCCGTCAAGGAGGGCGTGGCCACCGCGGTCGCTGCCCTCGGCGGGATCGACGTACTGGTCAACGCCGCCGGCATCCTGCGCTCGGCGCACACCCACCGGACCACGCTCGACCTCTGGAACCAGGTCATCGGGGTCAACCTGACCGGCACCTTCCTGATGATCCGCGAGGCCCTGCCGGCGCTGCTCGCGGGCGACCGGCCGGCCGTCGTGAACTTCAGCTCCACCTCGGCGTCCTTCGCCCACCCCTACATGTCCGCCTACGCGGCCAGCAAGGGCGGCATCCAGTCCATGACCCACGCGCTGGCCGCCGAGTACAGCAAGCAGGGCCTGCGCTTCGTCAGCGTCGCACCCGGCTCCATCGAAAGCGGCATGACCACCGGCAGCGGCCCCGGCCTGCCGGAGGACACCGACTGGTCGCTCTTCACCAAGCTCGCCCCGGCCCTCGGCCAGGGCTTCGCCGGCCCGCAGACGGTCGCCGGCGTCGTCGCCATGCTGGGCTCCGAGGACGGGGCCTTCATCACCGGCACGGAGATCCGCATCGACGGCGGCACGCACTACTGAGCAGCCTGTCCAGGCTGCTCAGGCTCAGGCGCAGGCCCCAAGTTCAGGCTGCTCAGGCTGCTCACGTGATGTGATCAAGCACGGAACCGGTCCCACAGCCGGGGGTAGCGCTCCGCGAGCACGGCTTCGTTCTCGAAGTCCAGCGGGGCGCCCTCCGGCTCCGCCGCCTGCAGCGGGATCCCCAGGTCCGGCGCCACCGCCCCGGTCAGCTGCTCGTACGCCTCGTCCGCCGCGTACCCCAGCTCCTCGCCGTCCCCGTCGATCTCCTCGTCGAACTCGCCCAGGAGTTCCGCCAGCTGGTCCGGATCGTGCACCCCGCCCTCGAACACCTCCCGCCCCTGCCCGATGAGCCAGCAGCGGAAGTAGTCGAAGGCGTCGTCGCTCGCCCCGTCGAGCAGCACCCAAGAGGCCCCCCACAGGTCCCAGGTGTACGCCCGGTTGTACCGGGACTCGAAGTGCCGGGCGAAGTCCAGGACGGAGTCCGGGTCGAGCTGTGCGAGCCGTTCCACGAGCAGCTCGGCGTGTTCCTCGGGGTCGCCGTCGGCGGCCTCGCGGGTACGGTCGATGATCTCCCAGAACTCCGTCTCGTCCATCACCGCTCCAGCATCACGGGTTCACCCCGGCGCCGCCACCGCGCATACGGCCAAAGGCCGGTGTCCGACCCCCTCGACGGGGGTGGGCACCGGCCTTCACCGTGCTGTGCGCGGGCGCGGGACCTTACAGGCCGTAGCGCTCCCGGGCCTCCTTGACGGAGGACGCGGGTACCTCGCCGCGGCGGGCGAGCTGGGCCAGCGCGGCCACCACGATCGACTGGGGGTCGACACCGAAGTGGCGGCGGGCGCCCTCACGGGTGTCGGACAGGCCGAAGCCGTCCGTACCGAGCGAGGTGTAGTCCTGCTCCACCCACTGGCTGATCTGGTCCGGGACCTGGCGCATCCAGTCGGACACCGCGAGGACGGGGCCGGCGGCACCCTCCAGCGCGCGGGTGACGAACGGGGTGCGCACCTCGCCGCGCAGCAGCGCCTCGTCGCACTCCAGCGCGTCGCGCCGCAGCTCGCCCCAGGAGGTGGCGGACCAGACGTCGGCGGCCACGTTCCACTCGGCGGCCAGCAGCTTCTGGGCCTCCAGGATCCAGTGGATCGCCGTGCCCGAGGCCATCAGCTGGACCTTGGGGGCGTCGGCGGCCGGGGCCGCCTCCGCCAGGTCCGCCGCCGTGTTGAAGCGGTAGAGGCCCTTGAGGATGCCCTCTTCCACGCCCTCCGGCATGGCGGGCTGCACCTTCGGCTCGTTGTAGACCGTCAGGTAGTAGAAGACGTCTTCCGGCGTCTGGCCGTACATCCGGCGCAGACCGTCCTTGACGATCACCGCGATCTCGTACGCGAAGGCCGGGTCGTAGTTGAGCGACGCCGGGTTCGTGGACGCGATCAGGTGCGAGTGGCCGTCCGCGTGCTGCAGGCCCTCACCGGTCAGGGTCGTACGACCGGCGGTGGCGCCGACGATGAAGCCCTTGCCGAGCTGGTCGGCGAGCTGCCACATCTGGTCGGCGGTGCGCTGCCAGCCGAACATCGAGTAGAAGATGTAGAACGGGATCATCGGCTCGCCGTGCGTCGCGTACGACGTGCAGGCGGCGATGAAGTCGGCCATGGCGCCGGCCTCGGTGATCCCCTCGTTGAGGATCTGGCCGTCCTTGGCTTCCTTGTAGTACATGAGCTGGTCGCGGTCGACCGGTTCGTACGTCTGGCCCAGCGGCGAGTAGATGCCGGCCGACGGGAAGAGGGACTCCATACCGAAGGTACGGGCCTCGTCGGGGACGATCGGCACCCAGCGCTTGCCGGTCTCCTTGTCCCGCATCAGGTCCTTGACGAGCCGGACGAAGGCCATGGTGGTGGCCATCTCCTGCTTGCCGGAACCCTTGAGCAGCGGGGCGAAGGAACGGTCCGCGGGGGCGGGCAGGGCCACGTGCTTGACCTTGCGGGCCGGGGCGGGGCCGCCGAGCGCCGCGCGGCGCTCGTTCAGGTACTGGACCTCGGGGCTGTTCGCGCCCGGGTGGCCGTACGGGACCTGGCCGTCGGCGAAGGCGCTGTCCGGGATCGGGAGGCCAAGGAGGTCACGCATGTCCTTGAACTCGTCGATCGTCAGCTTCTTCATCTGGTGGTTCGCGTTCTTCGACTCGAACCCGGCACCCAGCGTGTAGCCCTTGACGGTCTGCGCGAGGATGACCGTCGGCGCACCCTTGTGCTCCAGGGCGGCCTTGTACGCGGCGTAGACCTTGCGGGGCTCGTGGCCGCCGCGGGAGCTGTGGAAGCACTCGGCGATCTTCGCGTCGGTGAGCACGCCGGCCAGCTGCACCAGGTCGGCGTTGGCGCCGAAGAAGTGCTGGCGGATGTAGGCCACGTCGCGGGTCGCGTACGTCTGGAACTGCGCGTCCGGTACCTCGCGCAGGCGGCGTACGAGGGCGCCCGTGGTGTCGAGCTGGAACAGCTCGTCCCAGGCGGAGCCCCACAGCGACTTGATGACGTTCCAGCCGGCGCCGCGGAACTGGGCCTCCAGCTCCTGGACCACGCGGAAGTTGGCGCGGACCGGACCGTCGAGGCGCTGCAGGTTGCAGTTGATGACGAAGGTCAGGTTGTCGAGCTGCTCGCGGGAGGCGAGGGCCAGGGCGGCGGTCGACTCGGGCTCGTCCATCTCGCCGTCGCCCAGGAAGGCCCAGACGTGCGAGTTGGCGGTGTCCTTGATGCTGCGGTTCTGCAGGTAGCGGTTGAAACGCGCCTGGTAGATCGCGGACAGCGGGCCGAGGCCCATGGACACCGTCGGGAACTCCCACAGCCACGGCAGGCGCCGGGGGTGCGGGTAGGACGGCAGGCCGTTGCCGCCGGACTCCTGGCGGAAGTTGTCGAGCTGCTGCTCGGAGACCCGGCCGTCGAGGAAGGCGCGGGCGTAGATGCCGGGGGAGGCGTGGCCCTGGATGTAGAGCTGGTCGCCCGATCCGTCGGCCTCCTTCCCGCGGAAGAAGTGCTGGAAGCCGGTCTCGTAGAGCCACGCGGCGGAGGCGAAGGTGGCGATGTGGCCGCCGACGCCGTACTTGGAACCGCGGGTCACCATGGCGGCCGCGTTCCAGCGGTTCCACGCGGTGATCCTGGCTTCCATCGCCTCGTCACCGGGGAACTCGGGCTCCGCGGCGGTCGGGATGGTGTTGACGTAGTCCGTCTCCAGCAGCTTGGGCAGGGCGAGGCCGGCGGCCTCGGCGTGCTGGAGCGTGCGGCGGAGCAGGTATTCGGCGCGGCGCGTACCGGCGGCCTGTGCGACGGCGTCGAGGGAGGCCGCCCATTCGGCGGTCTCCTCGGTGTCGCGATCCGGGAGCTGGTCGAGCTCGCTCGGAAGCTTTCCTACGGGGTCGGACATTGCTGTGCGCCGCCTTCCGGACAAAGGAGAGGTGGTGAAAAAATCCCTGACGGGCAGGACAGGGTCGGTGGACCTGGTTGAGGTCCGCGACGACTGTAAATCGCTGATCGATGATCGATCAAATGAAAGTGACGAAGAAACGTCCATCCGGCGAAAGTCGGCACCGCGTGCCAGAGAAAAAGGCACGCGGTGCCGGGCAAACCGGGGCAAACAAGCCCGCTCTCAGTCGATCAAGCGCGCGGGGCGCACCCCAGGACATGCCGCTTCACGAGCAGCCCGATCTCCGGATCCTGACGGCGGAAGGCCTCGACGAGCGCCTCGTGCTCCTCGGCGTACGACTTCTGGACGGTACCCAGCCAGCGGATCGACAGGGCCGTGAAGACCTCGATGCCCAGGCTCTCCCAGGTGTGCAGCAGCACGCTGTTCCCGGCCGCCCGCACCATCTCCCGGTGGAACCCGACGGTGTGCCGCACCTGGGCGGTCCCGTCCTCGGTCCGGTCGGCCTCCCACAACGCCGCCACGTGCGGCTCCAGGGCCGAGCAGTCGGTCGCGAGCCGCGGCGCGGCCAGCTCGGCCGCGATCTGCTCCAGGCCGGCCCGGACCGGATAGATCTCCTCCAGGTCGGCCGCGGACAGGTTCCGCACGCGCACGCCCTTGTTCGGCGCGGACTCGATCAGCCGCAGGGTCTCCAGCTCGCGCAGGGCCTCCCGCACGGGGGTCTGGCTGACCTCCAGCTCGACGGCGATCCGCCGCTCGACGATCCGCTCACCGGGCTTCCAGCGCCCGCTGACGATCCCCTCCACGATGTGCTCGCGGATCTGCTCGCGCAGCGAGTGCACGACGGGTGGGGTGATCATCGGGGCTTCATCTCCTGATAGGGGCAGGCATCGCTTCGATGCGTAGACAATACGGCCGAGTAGCGCCACCGGATGCGTTCCCGGTCGTGGACGCTGGGTGAGGCTGGTTACAAGCGCCACTTTTTGGCGATCCCCAGCCAGCTGGGCGCCCCGCCACGTGGTTTGACGGAGTCGCGGGGCGGCGGGGCACGGAACTCGGAGCCGATGAGGTGCACCGCTTCGGCGATGGTTCCGGGCGAGCTGCGCAAGCCGGGCAGATGGTCCGGGTGGGCCCCGGAAGCCTCGGCCGTGGCGTGGGCGATGGCGTGCGACTGGCCGACGGAACGCCCGTGCGCGAGCGAGCTGTAGAGCGTACGGGAGTACGTACGGCAGTCCTGATCGCCGATGGGCCCGGCGGTGCCGATCACGCACGGGACGGCCACGGCCATGAGATCGGCCAGCTCCGAGGTCCAGCAGGCGTTGAGCACGACGATCCGGAGCCCCTCGTCGACGAACTGGGCCAGCAGATTGCCCAGCCCCCGGTCGCACACCGGGGCGTCCGCACCGTCGTCGGTCAGGAACCGCAGCCCGCCGCGGTCGGGGGTGCCGCGACCGGAGAAGTGCAGCACGGCGGGCACCTCCTTGATGAGCCGGTCGCTCAGGTCGACGAGCCGGGCGGCCTGGAGGCTGTCCAGGGTGACGGCGTCCCGGTACTGGGAGCCGTCGATGCTGCGCTGGATCTCCCGGAACTCGGCGCCGGTGTCGGGGGAGCCGTGCACGTGGGGCGAGGCCGCCTGGACGACGAGGATCCGGGAGGGTCCGCCGGTCATGGGGCAGCGCTCGCCGCCAGGATGCTCGGGATGAGGGCGCTCAGGGCCGGGGCGTGCCGGGGCTGGATCCCGATGAGGGTGGCGATCTCGGCGATCACCCGGTCCCGGTCGGCGGGTTCGGCAGGGGGCCAGGCGGTGGTGAGATCCGGCGAGGTGCCTTTGAGGGCGCCGGCGACGGCGAGGTGGACGAGCGCGGTGAATGGCTCCTGGTAGACGAAGAACTCCAGCAGGGCGATGGCCTGCACGAGGTCGGGCTCGGCGGCGGGTGCCCTCAGGAGCTGCTGGAGCCGGTCGTGCAGCGCGGAACGACTCTCGGCGTACTCGTAGGCGGTGGGGATCCCGTCCGCCCGCGCGAGGGTGATCAGCGCGAAGTGCACGGCGGAGTCGGCCGTTTGGATGTCGGACCCCAGGAGTGCGAGGGCCTGATCATGCAGGAGCGCCGCCTCGTGGTCGGCGAGGTAGGCCTGGGACTCCTGCCAGTTCGGGAGCTTGATCCAGGAATCGAGGAGTTCGACCGTGAGGAAGGGGCGGAAGGCGGTGTCCGGGCCGGTGGCGGCGGCCTCGCGGGTGATCCGGAGATGCTGGTCGGCGACCGGTGTGACCAGGGCAAGTGTCTGCAGGGCCAAGGTGGTCTCGGCCGAGCCGAGGTCATCCGCGTGATCGTTCCAGAACGCGCGGGAGTCCGCCCAGGTGGGGCACCTGATCCAGGCGGTGGCGAGATCGAGTGCGGCTTGGGGGAGGGCGAGCCAGGGTGGGGGCTCAGCGCCGGTTTCGTCACGCCACAAGGCCATGACCTGGGCCGCTTGTACCTCGTCGGCCTGATGGTAGGCGCGGAGTCGGAGGATGGCTTCGAAGGCTGGCGGATCGGTTGTTCCAGAGACCTGAGGCGCTGCCGCCAGGGCTATGAGGCTGCGGATGCCGAGTTCTGCATCGATGCTCGCGAGCTCCAGGCCGGCGCGCTGGACGGCGAGGTGCCGGGACGCTTGCGGATGCGCGGAAAGTGATCTTTCTGCTGTGGAGTAGGCGGCAACGGCATCGCGAGTGGGGGCCAGCCTGGCGAGGGTGCTGAGGGAGGTGGCGAGGTTGGGGAGGTGGGCGGCGGGGCTGGCTTGGGCGAGGGCGCGGCGGATGGTGACGGCTTCGGTGATGGTGGTGAGTGCGCTGTTCCGGTCCCCGGTCTCGGCCTGGCGGACGGCGAGGTTGTTGAGGGAGGTGGCGAGGTCGGGGAGGTGGGCGGCGGGGCTGGCTTGGGCGAGGGCGCGGTAGAGGTTGGTGGCTTCGGTGATGGTGGTGAGTGCGCTGTTTCGGTCTCCGGTCTCGGCCTGGCGGACGGCGAGGTTGTTGAGGGAGCCGGCGAGGTTGGGGAGGTGGGCGGCGGGGCTGGCTTGGGCGAGGGCGCGGTAGAGGTTGGTGGCTTCGGTGATGGTGGTGAGTGCGCTGTTTCGGTCTCCGGTCTCGGCCTGGCGGACGGCGAGGTTGTTGAGGGAGCCGGCGAGGTTGGGGAGGTAGGCGGCGGGGCTGGCTTGGGCGAGGGCGCGGTAGAGGTTGGTGGCTTCGGTGATGGTGGTGAGTGCGCTGTTTCGGTCCCCGGTCTCGGCCTGGCGGACGGCGAGGTTGTTGAGGGAGGTGGCGAGGTTGGGGAGGTAGGCGGCGGGGCTCTCTTGGGCGAGGGCGCGGCGGATGGTGACGGCTTCGGTGATGGTGGTGAGTGCGCTGTTCCGGTCCCCGGTCTCGGCCTGGCGGACGGCGAGGTTGTTGAGGGAGCCGGCGAGGCTGGGGAGGTAGGCGGCGGGGCTGGCTTGGGCGAGGGCGCGGCGGATGGTGACGGCTTCGGTGATGGTGGTGAGTGCGCTGTTCCGGTCCCCGGTCTCGGCCTGGCGGTTGGCGAGGTTGTTGAGGGAGCCGGCGAGGTCGGGGAGGTAGGCGGCGGGGCTGGCTTGCGCGAGGGCGCGGTAGAGGTCGGTGGCTTCGGTGATGGTGGTGAGTGCGCTGTTTCGGTCCCCGGTCTCGGCCTGGCGGACGGCGAGGTTGTTGAGGGAGCCGGCGAGGTCGGGGAGGTAGGCGGCGGGGCTGGCTTGGGCGAGGGCGCGGCGGATGGTGACGGCTTCGGTGATGGTGGTGAGTGCGCTGTTTCGGTCCCCGGTCTCGGCCTGGCGGACGGCGAGGTTGTTGAGGGAGCCGGCGAGGCTGGGGAGGTGGGCGGCGGGGCTGGCTTGGGCGAGGGCGCGGTAGAGGTTGGTGGCTTCGGTGATGGTGGTGAGTGCGCTGTTTCGGTCCCCGGTCTCGGCCTGGTGGTTGGCGAGGTTGTTGAGGGACATGGCGAGGTCGGGGAGGTGGGCGGCGGGGCTGGCTTGGGCGAGGGCGCGGTAGAGGTTGGTGGCTTCGGTGATGGTGGTGAGTGCGCTGTTCCGGTCTCCGGTCTCGGCCTGGTGGTTGGCGAGGTTGTTGAGGGAGGTGGCGAGGTTGGGGAGGTAGGCGGCGGGGCTGGCTTGGGCGAGGGCGCGGTAGAGGTTGGTGGCTTCGGTGATGGTGGTGAGTGCGCTGTTCCGGTCTCCGGTCTCGGCCTGGCGGTTGGCGAGGTTGTTGAGGGACATGGCGAGGCTGGGGAGGTAGGCGGCGGGGCTGGCTTGGGCCAGGGCGCGGCGGATGGTGACGGCTTCGGTGATGGTGGTGAGTGCGCTGTTTCGGTCTCCGGTCTCGGCCTGGTGGTTGGCGAGGTTGTTGAGGGAGCCGGCGAGGGCGGGGAGGTGATCGGCGGGGTTGGCTTGGGCGAGGGCGCGGTAGAGGTCGGCCGCTTCCTGTGACGATGCCAGGGCCTCCTCCCGTCGGCCGGCGCTGCTCAGCATGACGGCCACCTCCCTGAGCGCATCGGCGAGATCGGGCTGGAACGCCTCACCCGCGACATCGACGAGCTCGCGGATCAGGGTCACTCCCTCGTTCCCGGCTTCGGCCGCATGGGCGGACAATGTCCTGCGGAGGTAAGGGTTTGCGTTCTCGAGGGCCGTGAAAGCCTCGGACTGCGCCCTGAGGAGATCGACCAGCGCACGGGCCACGCGATACGCCGCCTGATCGGACGGCTCGCTCCTCTGCCGAAGGTGGGCCACGAATTCCCGGTGGTAGAGCCGGTAGACCGCCTGCACGCCGTCGCTGTCCTCCACGACGTACCGGCCGTAGGTGTTGAGCAGCCAGTCCACGTCCTCCGGACCGTACGTGACCCCGTCCGGGCCGAGCGCCGAGGCCACCGTCTCCCAGACGCCCCGCGCCGGCATGCCGTTCCCGACGCTCCACGCGAGCGCCATCAGCAGGTCCTCGGCTGCGGACGGCAGGAGTTCGCCGTCTCGTTTCCGTTGCGGCCCGCCCCTGAGGTCCTCCGTGAAGGCGGCGCTGATGGACAACGGAATGGCCGCCTCCCAATCCCGCTCCTCGTTGCCTGATGCGGTGAGATGCCTGATCACCGAGTCCGTCGCCATCCTGGCGAAGAGGAAACTGCCGTCATGAGGAGCCGCTCGCTGCGCGATGCCCGCCGCGACGGTCGCGGCGTCCCCGGGCGGCAGCTCGCGCGCCAGCCGTCGTCGGCAGTACTCCTCGATGTCGCGCTCCGTCCCGGCCTCGTCGTCCAGGTCGGTCGTCCGGGCCCGGGCGTCGACCAGGCGGTTCACCACTTGGTCCAGCGGTTCCCGGAGATCCCCCTGCGGCCGGAAGGACCGTCCCCGGGAGCCCAGCAGTACGCACGCCAGCCGGCTCAGGGGCGCCAGAAGCTGTTCGATGATCGCGAAGTCCTGCTCCGGTGCTGCCTCGTCCAGGCCGTCCAGGACCAGGACCAGGCGCTGCGGTGAGCCGGGCCAGCCCCGTTCCACCTCGTCGATCAGGGCGGCGGGGGTCTGTGGCGGGTCCACGTTCAGCCGGCGGGCGATGGCCTCGGCCAGCTGCTGCACGGTGAAGCCCCGCAGGTGCAGCGAGACGTGCACCGACCCCTCACCCGGGTCCGGATCGTCCTTCGTGAGCGGCCTGTGCGCCACGATGCTCGCTCGGTGTTCCCGGTCGGACAGCGTGGCGATCCGCCCGAGGACAGCCGATTTACCGCTGCCGGCACTCCCCGTCACCAGGAACAGGCCGGGCCGACCCGCTCCCATCCACTCCACGATGTCCCCGAGCACGCGGCGCCGGCCGCTGAAGAACCACCCCTCGTCGGTCGCGGCAGCCCCGCGAGCCGCCTGGACCAGGTGCTCCACCAGCTCCGGCTCCGGAGCGGCCCTGCGGAGCGGATTGGCGAACATCGGGAGGTCCCGGCCGGTCATGGCCTCGAGCGGACGGTGGCCGACCTCCTCGGGCCACTGCGTGAGCAGGGTCTTGATGACCGTGCTCCCGCTGATCTGCTCGTTGCGGCGGCTCCACTCGTGGCGGTACGCATCCGTCTGCGGCCCGTCGCGCAGCAGGCGGCCGAAGGAATCGAGGAGGATGCCGGCGGCCTCCGCCTCCTCCTGGGGGCGGCAGCTGGCGATCACTCCGAGCCAGGCGGACCTGCCCGGGGGGAGGTTCTTCGCCGACAGCTTGTTCAGGGCCTTCTGCAGGGACTCCCAGACGCCCGCGCCGGCATGGCACGTGTCGATGAGGAGTAAGACCTGGTCCGCCCTGCCGAGCAGGGCGGCCGCGGTGAGCTCCGTTGCCGAGAACGTCTCGCCCTCGTACTCGGCGTTCTCGGTGTCGCACAGCGCCAGCCGCAGCTCCCCGTCGTCCAGCACGCCGTGCCCGGACCACATCACGACGGCGGGTCCGTTGCGGCCGCCCCGCCCCCAGTCCACTGCCCACTCCCGGACGGGCGCACCGATCGCGTTCCACTGCGGATCGGCCAGCACCGTCGCCGTGTACCCGTGCCCCTCCAGCAGCTCGCACAGCTCCCGCATCTGCTCGGTCGCCCCGGTCAGCCGCCGGAACCTCGGCTTCTCGTACCGCTCGACCACGACCCCCAGGGCCGTGCCCCGGATGCCCTCGGATGCCTCACTCACCGGCTTCCCCCACCACCGTCAGCGCCGTCACGGTCGTCTCCGCGCGCGCGGTCACCCGTACGGCCAGCCGGTACGCGCCCGGCTCCGGGGCCGGGAAGGCTGCGGTGTAGCGGCCCTCGCCCAGGGGGCGCACCGTGCGGGAGAGCGGCGGGGTGCCGTCGGCCGGGCGGAGTTCCGCCGTGAGGTGGAGTGCGTCGTGGTCGGGGACCTCCGGCGGGACCGTGACCGTGACCTCGTACGGATCGCCCGGGGCCGGCAGCGAGGGGGCCAGGACGCCCAGCGTGATGTCGCCGTCCTCCCCGCCCCGGTGGAACGGCCGCTCGTGGCCGAGCAGGCCGCACAGGGCGTCCCGTACGCCCCTGTTGTTCTGCAGGGAGCCGTGCTGCTCGCACGGGGTGTGGGCCTCGGGCACGGCGTAGCCCGTGTAGTCGGCGTTCGCGGGGCGGGCCGAGAGGCGGGGGACCGTGCCGTCACCGTGCTCGTAGACGCCGTCGATGTCCCACAGCGGGGTCAGGGCGTCGCCGGAGAGCTCCGCCGTGGTGAGCGTCGGCTGGCGGATACCGGTGATCGCGTGCAGCGGGGTCGGCTCGGGCCGGCCGGCCGCCGCGCGGCGCAGGTCCGCGTGGAAGAGTGCCGCGTCCGCCAGCAGCCCGGGGTCGACGCCCGGCAGACCGGTCAGCTCACGGGCGTACACGAGACCTCCGGGAGCCGTGACGCACGCGTAGTCGGGGGCCAGCTGGTGCAGGGAGGGCAGGCTGCGGGCGAAGGCGCTGAGGTCGACGCCGAGCGGGCCCCACCCCTTGCGGAGGCCGTTCACCAGGTGGGCCAGGGCGTCCAGCGAGCCGCGGTGCGGGGTGCCCAGGGTGATCAGACGGCGGGTGGTCTCGTGTCCGCCGAGCAGCTCCACGTACTGGCGGGCGATCAGCCCGCCCATGGAATGGCAGATGAAGACGACGCGGGCGTCCCGGCGCTCGGCCGCCGAGTCCTGCCAGCGCTCCAGGGCGCGGTCGACGACCTCCTTGAGCCGCTCCGCGTTGTAGCGGCAGGACAAACGCCAGTCGTACGCGAAGGGGACCAGGTTCTCCCCGCGCGTGAGCGTGAAGGACCGCTCCAGCCAGCCCAGCAGGTCCGTGTAGCCGTCGACCGGCTGCCAGAGTCCGGGGAGGGCGTGCACGTCGGACATGACGCCGATGGGGACGACACCGTCGCCGGGGTGGTCGTTTCCGATGTCCCTCGGGAGGCGCAGCCCCTTCACCGAGCCGCCGACGGTCCGCAGTGCTCGCGCCAGGGCGCCGCCGGACAGGTCCCAGACCGGTTTGCCGTCGGCGTTCGCCAGTCGGCTGCCCATGATGCCCGGCAGTACCACTACAAGATCGTTCACCCGTGCGCGTGACATGCGTGCCCCCGCCGACTCGTTGCTGGACCAGTCAGCGTATGACGACGGCGCCCCCGCCCGGAGGGTGTTCCGGGCGAGGGCGCCGTATCGAGTGGCTGCCGCGGGGGCGTGAGCCCTACAGGCCGAGCTCGACCTCGAACTCGCCGGCCTCGAGGATCGCCTTGACGGCCGAGAGGTACCGGGCCGCGTCCGCGCCGTCCACCAGGCGGTGGTCGTAGGACAGGGTCAGGTACGTCATGTCGCGGGCGCCGATGACGGTGCCCTCGGCGGTCTCCAGGACCACCGGGCGCTTCACCGTGGCACCGATGCCCAGGATGGCGACCTGGTTCGGGGGCACGATGACCGTGTCGAACAGCGCACCGCGCGAGCCGGTGTTGCTGATGGTGAAGGTCGCGCCCGACAGCTCGTCCGGCGTGATCTTGTTGCCGCGGACCTTGGCGGCCAGGTCGGCGGTCGCCTTGGAGATGCCCGCCAGGTTGAGGTCACCGGCACCCTTGATGACCGGGGTCATCAGGCCCTTCTCGGAGTCCACGGCGATGCCGATGTTCTCCGAGTCGAAGTAGGTGATGGTGCCCTCGTCCTCGTTGATCCGGGCGTTGACGACCGCGTGGGCCTTCAGCGCCTGGGCCGCGGCCTTGACGAAGAACGGCATCGGCGAGAGCTTGACGCCCTCACGGGCCAGGAACGCGCCCTTGGCCTTCTCGCGCAGCTTCATGATCTTGGTGATGTCCACCTCGACCACGGAGCTGAGCTGAGCCTGCGAGTGCAGGGCCTTCATCATGTTGTCGCCGATGACCTTGCGCATGCGGGTCATCTTGACCGTCTGACCGCGCAGCTCGGAGACCGCGGCGGCCGGAGCCTTCGCGGCCGGAGCGGCGGCCGGAGCCGGGGCGGCGGCAGCGGCCTTGGCGGCCTCGGCGGCGGCCAGGACGTCCTGCTTGCGGATACGGCCACCGACACCGGTGCCCGAGACCGTGGACAGGTTGACGCCGGACTCCGAGGCGAGCTTGCGCACCAGCGGGGTCACGTACGCGGCCTCGTCACCGGCGGACGCCGGGGCGGCGGCCGGAGCCGGGGCAGCGGGGGTGACCGGAGCCGGAGCGGCCACCGGGGCGGCGGCCTGGACCGGAGCCGGGGCGGCGACCGGAGCGGCCGGGGCGACCGGAGCCGGAGCGGCGACCGGAGCGGCGGCCTGGACCGGAGCCGGCGCGGCGACGGGGGCGGCGGGAGCCGGAGCGGCCGCGGGGGCCGGGGCGGCAGCCGGAGCCGGGGCGGCCGGAGCGGCACCGGCGGCGCCGATGACGGCCAGGACGGTGCCGACCTCGGCGGTCTCGTCCTCGTTGATCCGGATCTCCAGCAGGGTGCCGGAGACCGGCGCGGGGATCTCGGTGTCGACCTTGTCCGTGGAGACCTCGAGCAGCGGCTCGTCGGCCTCGATGGACTCGCCGACCTGCTTCAGCCAGCGGGTGACGGTGCCCTCGGTGACGGACTCGCCCAGCGCGGGGAGCACGACATCGGTGCCGGACGCGGCCGGAGCGGCAGCGGCGGCGGGAGCCTCGGCAGCGGGAGCCGGGGCCGCGGGGGCCTCGGCGACCGGAGCCGGAGCGGCCTCGGCGGCCGGGGCGGCGGCCGGCTCGGCGGCGGGAGCCGCGGCAGCGGCCGGAGCGCCGGAGCCGTCGTCGATGACGGCCAGCTCGGCGCCGACCTCGACGGTCTCGTCCTCGGCGACCTTGATGGAGGCCAGGATGCCCGACACGGGGGAGGGGATCTCGGTGTCGACCTTGTCGGTCGAGACCTCGAGCAGCGGCTCGTCGGCCTCGACGCGCTCGCCCTCGGCCTTCAGCCAGCGGGTGACAGTGCCCTCGGTGACGCTCTCACCGAGCGCCGGAAGGGTTACGGAAACCGACATGGTTTCAGTTGCTCCTAACGAAAGTGCGGAAGTGGTCGTCGCGCCCGTGACGAATTAGTCGTGGGAGTGAAGCGGCTTGCCGGCCAGGGCCAGGTGGGCCTCGCCCATCGCTTCGTTCTGGGTCGGGTGCGCGTGGATGAGCTGCGCGACCTCGGCCGGAAGAGCTTCCCAGTTGTAGATCAGCTGGGCCTCGCCGACCTGCTCGCCCATCCGGTCACCGACCATGTGGACGCCGACCACGGCACCGTCCTTGACCTGGACGAGCTTGATCTCGCCCGCGGTCTTGAGGATCTTGCTCTTGCCGTTGCCAGCCAGGTTGTACTTCAGGGCCACGACCTTGTCCGCGCCGTAGATCTCCTTGGCCTTGGCCTCGGTGATGCCGACGGAAGCGACCTCGGGGTGGCAGTAGGTGACGCGCGGGACACCGTCGTAGTCGATCGGGACGGCCTTGAGGCCGGCCAGACGCTCCGCCACCAGGATGCCCTCGGCGAAGCCGACGTGCGCGAGCTGGAGGGTCGGGACGAGGTCACCGACGGCCGAGATGGTCGGCACGTTGGTCTGCATGTACTCGTCGACCAGGACGTAGCCGCGGTCCATCGCGACGCCCTGCTCCTCGTAGCCCAGACCCTGCGAGACGGGGCCGCGGCCCACGGCCACCAGCAGCACCTCGGCCTCGAAGGTCTTGCCGTCGACCAGCGTCACGCGGACGCCGTTCTCGGTGTACTCGGCCTTGTCGAAGAAGGTGCCCAGGTTGAACTTGATGCCGCGCTTGCGGAACGCGCGCTCCAGCAGCTTCGAGCTGTTCTCGTCCTCGACCGGCACGAGGTGCTTGAGGCCCTCGATGACGGTGATGTCGGAGCCGAAGGACTTCCACGCCGAGGCGAACTCGACGCCGATGACGCCGCCGCCCAGGACGATCGCCGACTCGGGGACGCGGTCCAGGACCAGGGCGTGGTCCGAGGAGATGATGCGGTTGCCGTCGATGTTCAGGCCCGGCAGCGACTTCGGCACGGAGCCGGTCGCCAGCAGGATGTGGCGGCCCTGGATGCTCCGGCCGTTCACGTCGACGGAAGTCGGGGAGGAGAGGCGGCCCTCTCCCTCGATGTAGGTCACCTTGCGGGAGGCGACCAGGCCCTGCAGACCCTTGTACAGGCCCGAGATGACCTCGTCCTTGTACTTGTGGACACCCGCGATGTCGATCCCCTCGAAAGAGGTCTTGACACCGAACTGGGCGGCTTCACGAGCCTGGTCCGCGATCTCGCCCGCGTGCAGCAGAGCCTTCGTGGGGATGCAGCCGTTGTGCAGGCAGGTGCCGCCGAGCTTGTTCTTCTCGATCAGGGCAACGTCCAGACCCAGCTGGGATGCGCGCAGCGCCGCGGCGTAACCGCCACTGCCACCGCCGAGGATCACTAGGTCGAAAACGGTGCTGGCGTCGTTCGCCACGTCACGTCCTCCATGCATGTGCGCCGGGCACCGGTCCTCTGTGACCGGGCGGCGGCTGGTAATCGGCCGCTTGTTTCTTCGGCCCTGTGGTGGGGGCCCTGTCCTGCCGAGAACCCATCTTCGCATTTGTCGGGGGAACGCGGGACGCCGGGCCCACGATGTGATCGGGCGATCCACCCGGACCGAGGGTTACCGATGCGTAGGTACCTACGGAGATACCTACCGATTCCTTGAGGTTTCGCCGTGAGACGGACGCGCACGGCACACGGACGGACGCACCCCGGGCCCTGACCCGGCCCGGGGTGCGTCACGTCACATCACTCGTGGTACGTCAGCCCAGGTCGCCCGTGGCCGTGCGCTCGGCCAGCCGCACCAGGGTGCGCACGGCGGAGCCGGTGCCGCCCTTGGGGGTGTAGCCGTGCGGCGCGCCCTCGTGGAAGGCCGGGCCGGCGATGTCGAGGTGGGCCCAGGTGATGCCCTCGCCGACGAACTCCTGCAGGAAGAGGCCGGCCACCAGGCCGCCGCCCATGCGGACACCCATGTTCGCGATGTCGGCGGTGGGGGAGTCCATGGTCTTGCGCAGCTCGGCGGGGAGCGGCATCGGCCAGGAGGACTCGCCGACCTCCTCGGCGATCTCGTGGATCGAGGTGCGGAAGGCGTCGTCGTTCGCCATGATCCCGAAGGTGCGGTCGCCGAGGGCGAGCACCATCGCGCCGGTCAGGGTCGCGACGTCGACGATCGCGTCCGGGTTGTCCTCGGAGGCCTTGGTCAGGGCGTCACCGAGGACCAGGCGGCCCTCGGCGTCCGTGTTGAGGACCTCGACGGTCTTGCCGCTGTACATGCGCAGCACGTCACCGGGCTTGGTGGCGGAGCCGGACGGCATGTTCTCGGCGAGCGCGAGCCAGCCGGTGACGTTGACCCGCAGGCCCAGCTTCGCGGCCGCGACGACGGAGGCGAAGACGGCGGCGGCGCCGGCCATGTCGCACTTCATCGTCTCGTTGTGGCCGGCCGGCTTCAGGGAGATGCCGCCCGAGTCGTAGGTGATGCCCTTGCCGACGAAGGCCAGGGTCTTCTCCGCCTTGGGGTGGGTGTAGGTGAGCTTCACCAGGCGCGGCGGGTTCTCGGAGCCCTTGCCGACGCCCATGATGCCGCCGAAGCCACCCTTGACCAGGGCCTTCTCGTCCAGGACCTGGACCTTGATGCCGTTCTCCTTCGCGGCCGCGGAGGCGACCGCGGCGAAGGCCTCGGGGGTCAGGTCGTTCGGCGGGGTGTTCACCAGGTCGCGGGCGATGTTGACCTCGGTGGCCACGACCGCGGCGCGCTCGACGGCGGCCTTGTGCTCCTTGTCGCGGGGCTTGGCGCCCAGCAGGGCCACCTCGGCCAGCGGGGCCTTCGGGGCCGCGCCCTTGGCCTCCTTGCGGACCTTGTTCTCGCCGCCCTGGTAGGCGGTGAAGGCGTACGCGCCCAGCAGTGCGCCCTCGGCGACGGCGGTGACGGCCGAGGCGTCCTCGAGCGGGAGCGCGAAGGCGGCCTTCTTGCTGCCGTGCAGCGCGCGGGCGGCGGCGCCGGCGGCGCGGCGCAGCACCTCCTCGTCGAACGACTCGTCCTTCTCGGGGACGGAGCCGAGCCCCACCGCCAGCACGACCGGGACCTTGAGGCCTGCCGGGGCCGGCAGCTTGGTGATCTCGCCTTCGGCCCCCGAGGCGCCGAGCGCGTCGAGGACGCCGGCGAGCTTACCGTCGTAAGCCTTGTCCACGGCCTCGGCGCCCGCGGCGACGATCGGCCCCTTGGGGCCCTTCGCCACGCCGACGACGAGGGCGTCGGCGCGGAGCGTCGCCGCGCCGGCAGTGCTGAGAGTCAGAGCAGTCACGGTGGTGAAGTCTCGCTTCCGTTTGTGTATGTGGGCCGAGTGGGTGGACGGCCATCCGTAGCGATCGTATTCGGGCCCGACGGCCGCCAGAAATGAGCCTACGCGCACGCGCTCGTCCGTACGTCACTCGAAGGTTTGGCAAGTTGTTCGATCAAGACGCCATCAGGTTCACCCATCTGTGGACTCTGCTCCAGGTTTGCCTCGTAGACCTGACGAGGTCCGAGAGACTCGGTCCACTCTCGCAAGGGGACGCGGGGTTCCTTTGCATGATTTCCACAGAGCCTCCCAGGCCCGGCGCTCCGCCAGGGCCGAGTCGAGGGACGCCTGCGGGGGGAAAGGCCGAAATGGTCAACAAGAATCGGATGAACAGGGTCGCGGCGATGATGGCCGCAGCCGCCCTGGTGTCCGTGGCAGTACCCGCCGCGACCGCCACGGCGGCCGTGACACCGCGCATCGACCTGAAGGTGCTGGTCGTCGACGACGGCGGCAGCTCGGTCGAGGCGATCACCGCGGAACTCCGCGACACGGGGGTGCCCTACACCCGCGTCCAGCTGGGCAGCAGCGGCCGCCCGGTCATCAACGCGGGCTTCCTCAGCGACACCGTGGACGGCCGTCCGCGCGCCAAGTACCAGGGTGTCGTCCTGCCGAACGAGAACCCGTTCGGCGAGGGCTCGGCCGAGATGGCCGCGCTCGCCGCCTACGAGACGACGTACGGGATCCGCCAGGTCGACGCCTACACCTGGTCCCACCCGGGAGTCGGGCTGGAATACACCGACAACGGGGGCTACAGCGGCCAGCTCGACGGCACCCAGGCCGCCGTCACCACCGCGGGCAAGGCCGGCCCGTTCGCCTACCTCGGCGGCCAGGTCACCTTCGAGGACAACTCCGCGCTCGTCCCCGAGAGCTTCGGGTTCATGGGCAAGCCCCGGCCCGGCTACACCAGCTACCTGGACGCCCCGGTCGGTACCGGACGCGCCTCGCTCGTCGGCGAGTACACCCACGACGGACGCAGCGAACTGGTCGTCACCTTCGGCTACAACCAGTACCAGCAGCAGTTCCGGCTGCTCGCCCGCGGCATCGTCGACTGGCTGACCCAGGGGGTGCACCTCGGCCAGAGCCGCAACTACTTCGCGGTCCACGTCGACGACGTCTTCGCCCCCGACGCCCGCTGGAACAAGGACCTGAACTGCACGCCGGGCGACTACGCCTGCGCGGGCGGCGAGGGCAAGGAGAGCACCATCCGGATGTCCGCCGCCGACGCCGTGTACGCGGCGCAGTGGCAGACCTCCAAGAGCTTCAAGCTCGACATGCTCTTCAACGGCGGAGCCGGCGAGGAGTGGAAGGCCGAGAACGGCGGCGTCGACGCGATGACCGCCCAGCTCGTCGCCGACCGCGCCAAGTACCGCTGGATGAACCACACCTACACCCACCCGTTCCTCGGCTGCATCCAGAACACCGCCGTCACCCCGTGGACCTGTACGAAGAACGCCGCCGGCGCGATCCAGTACATGAGCCGCGCCGAGATCTCCGCCCAGATCCGCGACAACAACAACTGGGCCGCGTCCAAGGGGATCACCCTCGACCGGACCGAGCTGGTCACCGGCGAGCACTCCGGGCTCAAGACCGGGCCGCAGCAGCCCGCGGACAACCCCAACCTGGCCGGCGCCCTCGCCGACAACGGGGTCAAGTGGGCCGGCAGCGACAACTCCCGCGAACCCGCGCAGCGAGCGGTCGGCTCCGCCCTCACGGTCCCCCGGCACCCGATGAACGTGTACTACAACACGGGCACCAACGCCGAGATGGCCGACGAGTACAACTGGATCTACACCAGCCGCGCCCACGGCGGCAGCGGCATCTGCGAGGACAACCCGGGCACCTCCACCTGCCTGCCGGCCCCGCTGGACGTCAACACCGGCTACCTCAGCACCATCGTCCCGGCCGAGGCCCGCACCGCCCTGCGCCACGTCCTGGCCAACGACCCGCGGCCGCACTACGTCCACCAGTCCAACCTCGCCGAGGACCGCACCCTCTACCCCGTGCTCAACCAGGTCCTCGACACCTACCGCGCCCTCTACGCCCCCAGCGCTCCGATCGTCAACCAGAGCATGAAGGACACCGGCGTCGAGTTCCAGCGCCGCGCCGCCTGGGACAAGGCACTCGCGGACGGCAAGGTCACCGCCTACCGCATCGGCAACGACGTCACCATCAAGGCGCCCTCCGGAGTCGTCGCCCCGGTCACCGCTCCCAACGGCACCAAGAAGCAAATGCTGCTCGGCACCGCCGACTTCGGCACCGCGTACGCCGGCAACCGCTCCACCTGGACCGGTCCCGAGCTGCTCCAGAGCGCCGTCACGCTCAAGCTGCCCAGCTGACCGACCCGCAAGCCAACACCAGTACCACCTAGCGCCGGCGCTCCGCGAACCCACGGGCGCCGGCCCCTTTTCCGTCCTGGGGGGACACACCGCATGAGTCATGGGCGTCACGTCACCATGCTCACCGAAGGCACCTATCCGCACGTCCACGGGGGCGTCAGCACCTGGTGCGACCAACTGGTGCGAGGCATGCCGGAGGTCGACTTCAACGTCATAGCCCTGACCGGCTCCGGACGCGAGCCGGTCACCTGGGAACTGCCCCGCAACGTCTACCGGCACACGTCCTTCCCGCTCTGGGGACCGCTCCCCTCGCGCATCCGCCGGTCGGGCCTGCGCGGCAGGGCGCAGCGCCGCTTCACCGAGGTCTACGAGAGCTTCCTGCTCTCCCTCCTCGACCCCGCGGGCGATCCCGCCCGGCACACCTTCTCCGAGGCCCTGCGCGAACTGACCATCCTCGCCCGGGCCGGGAAACTCGCACCGGCCCTGCGTTCCGAATCGGTTCTGCGCCTGCTGATGAACGTATGGACCCGCCCCGGTCTCGCCACCGCCGAGGCCGAGCCCACCATCCACGACGCGCTCACCGCCACCGACCTGCTGGAACACGCGCTGCGCCCGCTGAGCGTCCGGATCCCGCCCGACAGCGTCGCGCACGCCGTCAGCAGCGGCCTGGCCACCCTCCCGGCCCTCGCCGCCAAATACCTCGACGGGGTTCCCTTCCTGCTCACCGAGCACGGCATCTACCTCCGCGAGCGCTACCTCGGCTACCGCAGCGCCGCCCAGCGCTGGCCCGTCAAGGCGCTCATGCTCGGCTTCTACCGCGAGCTCAACACCGAGGGCTACCGGCAGGCCGACCTGATCACCCCCTGCAACCAGTACAACCGCCGCTGGGAGGAGCGCGGAGGCGCCGAGTCGGAACGTATCCGCACCGTCTACAACGGCGTCGACCCGCACGCCTTCCCCGAGGCCGGCCCCGAACCGGACGTGCCCACCCTCAGCTGGTGCGGCCGCGTCGACCCGATCAAGGACCTCGAAACCCTCATCCGGGCCTACGCCTTCATGCGCGAGGAGCTGCCCGCCCTGAGGCTGCGCCTCTTCGGCCCCGTCCCGCCCGGCTGCGAGGAGTACAAGCTCCGCCTGGAGAAGCTCGCCGCCGAACTCGGCGTGAGCGACGGGATCACCTACGAGGGCCGCATCGAGCAGGTGGCCCGGGCCTACGCGGCCGGCAGCGTCGTCATGCTCTCCTCCATCAGCGAGGGCTTCCCCTTCAGCATCATCGAGGCCATGTCCTGCGGCCGCACCACCGTCTCCACCGACGTCGGCGGAGTCCGCGAGGCCGTCGGCGACACCGGCCTCGTCGTACCGCCGCGCGAGCCCGAGACCATGGCCCGCGCCACCCTCGCCCTGCTCCGCGACGACGAACGCCGGGCCGAGCTGGGCCGGATGTCCCGCAAGCGGGTGGTGGAGAAGTTCACCCTCCACCAGTCCGTGGACGGCTTCCGGCACATCTACCGCGAACTCGCCGGCCAGCCCGTCCTGCCCGTCCACGCGGGCGACGAATGGACCCAGCGGCTCGCCGATCCCTGGTATCGCGAACTCGCCGCCGACGGGAGCCTGTGGTGAGCGGATCCCTCTGGCTGAAACCGCCCGGTCCGGGCACGGGCACCGGCCCCGCCGCCGACACGCTCCCGGCCATCCCCCGGCCGCGGCGCGACGGCCCCGGCGCCACCGCCGCCGACCCGATGGACGAACTCGCCGAGCGCCTCGACGCGTTCATCGCCTCCGCCGTCCACCCCGACGAGATCGCCGCCATCCTCGAGTCCGACGGCATGACGGACGAGTACATCCGGCTCACCTACGGCCGGCACGACTCCTTCGGACTCGCCGAGGAACTCTTCGCCCGGGTGCCCCGCTCCTTCCCGGAGCCGGGCGCCGCCCCCGACCCCTGGAAGGTCTCCCTCACCGCCTGTCTCCTGCGCGGGGTGATCTTCGCCCTGCCCGGCCTGGCCTACCTGCTCGGCGCGCCCCTGCTCGAAGGCCCGCAGGACCGCCTCGGCCTGCCCGCCGGAACGCTCACCCTGCTCGCCGGTGCGCTCATCGGCTGGGTCTGGGACCAGACCCTCTCCCACCGGGCCTACTCCTGGCTCGGCCTCGGCGACCGCGGCGCCGCCGGGCGGACCCTGCTCGTCGGCGCGCCCGTCGGATCCCTGCTGGGCACCGCCGCCGCACTGGCCGTGCCCGGCGGGCCGCCCTTCTCCTACGCCTTCGCCGCCGGACAGGCCCTCTACGTCGGGGCCGCCACCGTCCTGCTCGTCCTCGGCCGGGAACGGGTCCTGCTCGCCGCACTCGCCCCGATGGCCGCCGGAGCGCTGCTCGTGCTCTTCGTCGACCTGCCCGTGCCCGTAAGGGTGTCCCTCCTCGTGGTGTCCCTGCTGGCCGCCTGCACCATGGCCGTACGGCAGCTCCCGCTGGCCGACGGGCTACGGGCCGCCGCCCACCGGATCCGCGGCTGGGCGGACCGCCGGCCCGGCAAGGACGGCCCCGTGCGCTGGCAGATGCTGCGCGGAGCCGAGGAGGAGTTCGCACACCGCGGGCCCCGGCTCGGGGACTCGGTCCCGTACGGGGTCTTCGGCCTCGGCACCGGACTGCTCGTGCTGTACGCCGCCCTCGGGGAGGTGCTCGCCGGCGGACCCGCCGAGGCGGTCGCCGCCCCCTCCGCGGTTGCCCTCACCCTCAGCATGGGCCCTGCCGAATGGCTGCTCCACCGGTTCCGCAGCGGCAGCCTCTCCGGGCTCCAGGGGGCCCGCTCGCCCCGGGCCTTCCGGCGGCGGATGCTCGCCACCCTCGGCCGGTGCCTCGCCCTCTACCTGACGGTCCTGCTGGCCCTCGGGCTGACCGGCACCCTGCTCTGGCCGGACGCCCCCGTCCTCACCGGAGTCCGCATCGCGACCCTGCTGCTGCTCGGGGCCGTCATGTGGACCGGGCTGCTCCTGCAGTCCTTCGGGGCGGTCCGGCCCGCGGCCGTGGTCTGCGCCTCCGCCGCCGTCGCCCAGAGCCTGGCCCTGCTGACCGGACTGGGCCAGCCCCGGGCGGTCCAGCTGGTGGTCGCGGGCGCGGCCGCCGCCGTACTGACCGCCCTGGTCTGCCTGCTCCTCGGCCGCGCGACCGCCCACCGATGACGCACGATCCGTACGCCACGCCCGAGGAGAAGGACCCCATGCTGCTGGTGCCCCTGTACGAGCATCCCGCCGACAGGCCGGAGGCCTGGGAGCGGCTCATCCGCTCCGCGGGCCGGCTGCACTCGGTGGTGCTCAACCCCGACAGCGGGCCGGGTGCCGCCCGCGACGAGCGGTTCGCCCTCGTCGCCGAGCGGCTGCGCGAGGCCGGCGTACCCGTCCTCGGGTACGCCGACACCGACTACGGGAGGCGCCCGCACGCCGAGGTGGTGCAGGACCTGCTGCGCCACCGCGACTGGTACGCCGCCGACGGGGCCTTCCTCGACCAGGCCTCCGCCGACCCGGAGCTGCTCCCGCACTACGGGCGCCTGGCGGTCGCCGCCCGTGCCGCGGGCGCCCGCACCCTCGTCCTCAACCACGGGGTCCACCCGCACCCCGGCTACGCCGAACTCGCCGACCTCCTCGTCACCTTCGAGGGACCCTGGGACGCCTACCGGAACGCGGACGCCGCGCCGTCCTGGACGGCGGACCACCCGGCCCAGCGGTTCTGCCACCTCGTGTACGCCGTCCCGCCGGGCGCGCTCGCCGCCCGGCTCGCCGAGGAACTCGCCGCCGAACGCGGGGCCGGGGTGCACTGCGCCGTCCCCGGCAGCGGCGCGCACCCCTGGGGCACCCTCCCGTACGAGCTGGAGGCGGCGGGATGAGAAGGCTCGGACTCCTGCTGGCCGTCCCCCTGCTGCTGCTCGCCGCCTGTACGTCGCAGCCGGAACCGGAACGGGAGGAACTGTCGTCCGACCCGGCGCCGGGCCAGCGGTGGCAGCCGAAGCCGGGAGTCGGCTGGCAGTGGCAGCTCACCGGGAAGCTCGACACCACGGTGAAGGCGGCCGTGTACGACGTCGACGGGTTCAACACCACCAAGGAACAGATCGCCACCCTGAAGAAGGCCGGCCGCAAGACCATCTGCTACATCTCCACCGGCGCCTGGGAGGACTTCCGGCCGGACGCCGACGCCTTCCCGAAGGCGCTGCTGGGGGAGGGCAACGGCTGGGAGGGCGAGCGCTGGCTCGACATCCGGCGCACCGCCGAGCTGGAACCGCTGATGGGGAAACGGTTCGACATGTGCAGGGAGAAGGGCTTCGACGCGGTGGAGCCCGACAACATGGACGGCTACGCCAACCGGTCCGGCTTCCCGCTGACCGCCGACGACCAGCTGAAGTACAACCGTCTGGTCGCCCGGCTCGCGCACGACCGGGGCATGTCGGTCGGGCTGAAGAACGACCTGGACCAGATCCCGCAGCTGGTGGCCGACTTCGACTTCGCGGTGAACGAGCAGTGCATGGAGTACGAGGAGTGCGAGCGGTACGCCCCGTTCATCGACGCGGGCAAAGCCGTCTTCCACGTCGAGTACGAGGGCCGGCTGAGCCGGTGGTGCCCGGCGGCGCGCGAGGCGAAGCTCAGCTCCCTGCAGAAGCGCTACGACCTGGACGCCTGGCGCCAGGTCTGCCGCTAGCCCGGCCGCCTCTGAGCCCCGCCGGGGCTGAAACATGACGGTGGCTAGGCCAGAGGAAGGATGGCGTGGACGCGGTAGCCGCCGCCGTAGCGGGGGCCCGCGAAGCAGGAGCCGCCCAGGGCGCCCGTGCGTTCGCGCATGCCGAGGAGACCGTGCCCGCCCCCCGGATCGGCGGGCTCCGCCGCCCCGTCGGCCGCCTGGCCGCCGTCGTCCAGGACCGTCACCTCCACCGAGGGCCCGACCCGGACCACGCTGACCTCGGCCTTCGCCCCCGGGCCCGCGTGCTTGCGTACGTTGGTCAGCGCCTCCTGGATCACCCGGTACGCAGCCAGGTCCACGGCCGCCGGCAGCGGTCCCGGCTCCCCGTCCACCTGGACGATGACCTCCACCGGTAGCCCGGCGTGCCGGAAGGTGTCCACCAGCTCGCCCAGGACACCGAGCCCCGGCGCGGGCTCCGTCGGCGCCTCCGGGTCGCCGGACTGCCGCAGAAGCCCGACCGTGGCCCGCAGTTCGTTCAGCGCCGACCGGCTGGCGTCCCGTACGTGCGCCAGCGCCTCCTTCGCCTGGTCCGGGCGCTTGTCCATGACGTGCGCGGCGACTCCCGCCTGCACGTTGACCAGGGCGATGTGATGGGCGACCACGTCGTGCAGGTCCCGGGCGATCCGCAGCCGCTCCTCGGCGACCCGCCGCCTGGCCTCCTCGTCCCGGGTCCGCTCGGCGCGCTCGGCCCGTTCCCGGATGGCGTCGACGAAGGCCCGCCGGCTGCGCACGGCGTCCCCGGCGGCCGCGGCCATCCCGGTCCAGGCGAAGATCCCGAGGTTCTCCTGCGCGTACCAGGGCAGCGGCCCGGCGAGCATGGCCACGCCCGTCAGCCCCGCCATGGTGAGCAGCCCGATCCGCCAGGTCGTCGGCCGGTCGGTGTGGGCGGCCACTGTGTACAGGGCGATCACCGTGCACATGGCGACGGGCGCCCGGGGCTCCCCGGTGGTCAGCTCCAGAAGGGACAGTCCGCAGGTCACGGCGAGCACGGTGCGCGGCTGCCGGCGCCGGAACACCAGGGCGGCCGCGCCGAGCAGCATCAGCAGCAGTGAGAAGGGTTCGGGGGTGCGGGTCCCGAAGGTGGGCCCGTGGGGCCCGTGCGGATCGGCGAAGGAGCCGACGACCATGGCCACGAACGCCCCGAACGCCAGCACGGCATCGGTGGCGAGCGGATGGGCCCGCATCCACTGCCGGGTGGGGGCGAACCGCCCGAGGTCTGTCGTCACCCGGATACGGTACGGCCTGATCCGGCGGCGTCCCCTACGGCGGCTGGTGCCCCACCGTCACGCGGGAGCGCACGCGGCCACCCCACTGTGCCCGCACCACGCACACCGCCATGACCGCGGCGATGGCCGCGAGGTGCTCCTTGCCCGCCAGATTGTCCTTGATCAGCACCTCGACGATCATCGCCAGGACCACCAGGGCGGCGGTCGGGTACGCCCGGTAGCGCCAGCAGACGTAGATGGCGAGCCCGACCACCGCCGCCGAGGGCCCGGTGTCGTTGACGATCCGGTCGGACACCGGCAGGCCGAGGGGATGGTCGGGTCCCAGCGCGAGCCCGATCCGCGCGAACGTGGTCCCGGCGAGCGTGGCGACGTAGCCGACCAGCAATGTGCGCCACCAGCCGATGCAGATCTCGGCGATGCCGAAGACGAGCAGGATCTGCGCGAGCGCCCCCCACACCGGCAGGTCCAGGGCCGGGACGAACAGGGACAGGGGGGTGCGCAGGAGAGCCAGCCAGAAGGGGTCGACGGCCTTGACCGAGCCGAGGTCCTGGACCGGCTGGAAGCCCCAGGAGGTGTTCTGCACGATCTGGAAGACCGAGGTGAGGCAGACCGCGCCGACGGTCATCGGGATCGCCCGCCACTTGTCGCGGACGAGCGCGTCCCGGACGGTCCAGAACATGGGTCCCCACTCACGGCGGGCGATCCGCCGGAGTGAGGAGGCGTTCCACGCTGTCAACGGCGGGTCTCCAGGTGTCTGCGGTGCAGCCACTTCGGAAGGCCGGGGGCCTCCAGGAAGCCCTCGGCCCGGCCGGCCGCGACACCGATCCGCAGCAGGTCCGAACTCTTCTCGAAGAGCATGAACCGCGGTTCCCAGATCGGCCGGTATTTGGCGTTGGCCCGGTAGAGGGACTCGATCTGCCACCAGCGGGAGAAGAAGCTGAGCAGCGAGCGCCACATCCGCAGCACCGGACCGGCGCCGAGCCGGGACCCGCGCTCGAAGACGGACCGGAACATCGCGAAGTTGAGGGAGACCTGGGTCACCCCGATCTCCTTGGAGCGTTCCAGGAGTTCGATGACCATGAACTCCATCAGGCCGTTCTCGGAGTCCCGGTCACGGCGCATCAGGTCCAGCGAAAGGCCCTTGGGGCCCCACGGTACGAAGGACAGCACGGCCCGCAGATCGCCGTTGCCGTCGGTGCACTCCAGCATCACGCACTGGCCGTCGGAGGGATCACCCAGCCGGCCCAGCGCCATGGAGAACCCGCGCTCGGTGGCGCCGTCGCGCCAGTCGTCGGCCCGGCGCACCAGCTCGGCCATCTCGTCGGCCGGAATGTCGGCGTGGCGGCGGATGCGGACGGTGTACCCGGCCCGCTTGACGCGGTTGAAGGCCTGCCGGACGGTCCGCATGGCGCGGCCCTCCAGGGTGAACTCGGCGGTCTCGACGATCGCCTCGTCACCGAGTTCGAGGGCGTCCAGGCCGTGCCGGGCGTAGATCTGCCCGGCCTCCTCGCTCGCGCCCATCACGGCCGGCACCCAGCCGTGCTCGCGGGCCTCGGCCAGCCACGGGTCGATGGCGCCGGGCCAGGCCTCGGGGTCGCCGATGGGGTCGCCGGAGGCCAGCGAGACCCCGCCGACGACGCGGTAGGTGACGGCGGCCTTGCCGGTGGGGGACCAGATGACGGACTTCTCGCGGCGCAGTGCGAAGTAGCCGAGCGAGTCGCGGTCGCCCTGCCTGGCGAGCAGTGCCCGAAGCCGCTCCTCGTCCTCCTCGCTGATCGGGTCGACGGCGCGGCGCGAGCGGAAGGCGGCGAACAGCACGGCGAGCAGCAGCAGCATCGACATGACGTTGATGGAGACGTCCACCCAGCCGGGCGGGGCGATCGCCTCGGAGGCCCGGTCGTCGGGGGCCAGGGTGATCAGCCGCATCACGCCGTACTTCCAGCGTTCCGGGAAGGAGGCCTCGGAGCTGAGCGCGGAGGTGTTGGTGGCGCCGACGAGCAGGGCCGCGACCAGCGAGGTGACCAGCAGGCCGACGGCGGCCACGGCGGTGGCGAGCGCCGGGTTGGAGCGGTCGCCCCTGGCGTAGAACTCGTGACGGCCCAGCAGCAGGGCGCCGGTGAAGGCGGCGGTCAGGGCCAGGGAGACCCAGTTCTGCGGGTGCTGGCGGATCTCCTCGTGCGTGGAGAGCGCGTAGGCGAGCAGCAGGGCCAGGAGGCCGCTCAGGACGAGGCTGAGGATCCAGGAGGCCCGCTTGCGGCGGCCGAGGGTGACGGCGAGCAGCAGTGTGAACAGCCCGGAGGCGAAGCCCGCGGTGAGCATGTACGGGGTGTAGAAGTCCTCGGTGTTGTGGCGCCGCACGTCCTGCCCGAGCGAAACCCACACCGCGCTGAGGAAGTTGAGGAAGGTGACGGCGCGCAGGTACCACACCGCGAACGCGGCGCCGCGCCGTGAGCGGGTGCTCCCCCGGCCGGTCTCCCGGCCGCCACCCGCCGCCCTGCCGGCGGGGTCGCCGCCGGTCTCTTTCCTGCCGGCTGACGGACCGGTCGCCGGTGAGGCGGTGCGGTCGGTCTCTGCGCTGGTCAAACGGACCTCTCCCATAAAAAGCGATCATATGGGGCGCAGCTGTCCGTGATTGCGCGGTCGGGGGCCACGGTCTGGTCAGGACCGGGGGCCCCGGCGGCTCATTCCGTCGGCTCCTCCGCCGCCCGCTCCGGGAGTTCCGCCGCGAGTGCGGCGGCCGCCTGGACGAGGGGGAGAGCCAGCAGTGCCCCGGTACCTTCACCTACTGTGACGCCGTGATCGAGCACGGGGTTGAGCGCCATTCGGTCAAGTGCCTTGGCCTGACCCGGCTCGCCGCTGGCCTGACCGGCCAGCCACCAGTCGGGAGCCCGGAACGCCGCCCGCTGCGCCACCAGTCCGCACGCGGCCGAAACCACACCGTCGAGGATGACCGGAGTACGGCGCACCGCGCACTGGAGGAGGAATCCGGTGATGGCGGCGACGTCCGCGCCGCCGACCGCGGCCAGCAGCGCCACCTGGTCGCCCAGGACCGGGCGGGCCCGGCGCAGCGCGTCGCGGATCGCCGCGCACTTGCGCATCCAGGCCAGGTCGTCGATCGGCACTCCGCCACGGCCGGTGACCACCGAGGCGTCGGTTCCGCACAGGGCGGCGACGAGGGTCGCGGCGACGGTCGTCCCGCCGACGCTGAGGTCACCGAGGACGACCAGGTCCGTTCCGGAGTCCGCCTCCTCGTCGGCGATGCGCATCCCGAGCCGCACCGCGGCCTCGGCCTCCTCGGCCGTCAGCGCGTCCTCCACGTCGATCCGGCCGCTGCCGCGCCGGACGCGGTGCGCGGACACGTCCGCGGGGAGCAGCCCGGGTTCGCAGTCGAGCCCGGCGTCGACGATCCGTATGGTGGCGCCGAGCCGGCCGGCGAGGATGGCCACGGGGCTGGTCCCGTCGAGCACGGCACGCACCAGTTCGTGGCCGGTGGACGCGGCCCGGGCGGAGACGCCCTCGGCGGCGATCCCGTGGTCGGCGGCGAACAGCACCACGCGGGGGCGCTCGATCGGTTTGACCGGAACCCGACCCTGCGCGGCGGCGAGCCACTCGGCGAGTTCGTCGAGCCGGCCCAGCGCGCCGGGCGGGACGGCGAGGCGCTCACGGCGTTCCTCGGCATCACGCCGGACGCCCCCGTCGGGGCGCTCGATCAGATCGGAGAAGTCGTCGAGATTCAGCGTGCTCATCTGCCAGAGAGTACAGCCGGTGAGGCCCTCCCTCAGGCCTTGGGCGCAGGGTTCCGGCCCGGTCGCGGAGCACCGGTGCGGACCCCCGCAAGGCGAGCGCGGCGGCCACCGGAAGACGGGCCGTCAGCTCCTCGTCGCCGGGCGTGGCCGGGCTACTCCTTGAGTACGGACACCAGGCCCGCGACGACGAGGAGCACCTGCTCGCACTCGCGCGCGACCGTCGCGTTCAGCCGGCCCAGCTCGTCGCGGAAGCGGCGGCCCGAGGCGGTCGCAGGGACGACCCCCGAGCCGACCTCGTTGCTGACCAGCACCACCGGACGGCGCGTTGCGCGCACGGCCGCCGCCAGCTCGGCAGTCCGCCTGCCGAGCCGGTGCTGCCCGCCGCCCGCCCACACGGAGTCGTCCCAGGCCCCGGCCTCGTCCATCGCGTCCGTCAGCCACAGCGCCAGGCAGTCGATCAACAGCGGCGGACCCTCGGCGGCCAGCAGCGGGACCAGGTCGCACGTCTCCACCGTCCGCCAGCCCCCGGGCCGGCGCTCCCGGTGCAGGCCGACGCGCTGCGCCCATTCCGCGTCCCCGTCGCGGGTGCCGCCGGTGGCCACGTAGACCACCTCGGGGAAGGACTCCAGCCGCCGCTCCGCCTCCACCGACTTGCCGGAGCGGGCACCGCCCAGCACCAGGGTCCGGCGCGGCAGGTCCGGCACCGCGCGGTAGTCGCCGACGATCACGGTCGTCCCGTCCGGCACCGCCCGGGCCCCGGCCGCCGCGCACCGGCGGTCCAGCTCCCGGCCCGGCGGGGTGTCGTGGTCCAGATGGACGGCGATCACGTCCGTGGCCGGGCCGACGGCGCCGCTCGCCCGCAGCCGCGCCAGCGCCTCGGGCCGGCCCAGCACATCGGCGAGGACCATGTCGTACGGGCGCCCCCCGGCCCGGTCGGCGGCCCCGGCCGGAGCCCCGCCGGGGGGCAGGTACAGCAGCCTGCTGCCGTCCGGGCCGGTCACCTCGTACCCGGTGCCCGGCGCGTCCATCGGTACGGCCCGCACCCGGTGCCCGGAGATCACCGCGAGCTCCCGCCCGTCCGGCACCCGCCCGGCGGCCGGCAACCCGGGCGGCAGCTCGACCGCGGGCCCGTCGTGCGGGTGGGTCAGCAGCACCTGCCGCACACCGGCCAGCGAATGCCCGGCCCGGGCACCGGCCAGCACCGCCCCGGGGGTCAGGTCCAGCAGCAGCGCCCCGTCGACGAGGAGGGCCGTGGCGGCGCGTGAGCGCGAGCCGACGGAGACCGCACAGGCCGCGCAGGGGCAGCCGGGGCGGGGCAGGCCCTCGGGAGTTCCGGTGCCGAGCAGAGTGAGTTCCACAGGATGATCCTCCCGCGTCGCCGAGACTGCTGCGCGCCCGGTTACTCTGCGGGCAGACTCAGGACACGAAGCGTGCGAGCAACGGAGGCGGACATGGCGTGGACGTGGCGGTTCGAGACGGCCGACGGTACCGAGACGAGCCCGTCGGTGGTGCCGGAGGAGTTCACCACGCAGGGCGACGCGGAGTCCTGGGTCGGCGAGTACTGGAAGGACCTGCTGGAAGGGGGCGTCGAGCAGGTGAAGCTGTCCGACGACGCCGGGACCGAGCTCTACACGATGAGCCTGCGCGCCGCGCTGGACGCGTAGCGCTTCGGTAGGCCCGGGAACGACCGGGCCGCCGGGTCGGCAGCGACCCGGCGGCTCCGTCGTCCGGGCAGCGGGTCAGCCCCGCACACCGCACAGGTGCAGCAGCGCGGCCACACCCCGGTAGGGGTCGATCCGGCCGGCGCGGTCCTCGGCGGCCAGCAGCCGCTCCAGCTCCTCGTCGGGCGGCAGGACCTCGCCCGCCTCGGTGCCGTCGGTGAAGACGCGTACGCCGTACCAGGACTGCAGTGGCGCGCCGATCCCCGACAGGGTGGCCGTCAGCCCGGACAGCCGGTCCGCGCGGACGTCCAGGCCCAGCCGGTTCGTGTACTCGGTGGAGTCGAACGCGGCGAGCGCCGTCTTCCAGTCGCCGTCCAGGCCGGGCCGCATGGCGAGCGCGTCGCCGTTGCGCACCAGCAGGGACAGCAGTCCGCCCGGGGCCAGCATCCGGGCGAGCCCGGCCAGCATGGCGTCCGGCTCGGGCACGTACATCAGCACCCCGTGGCACAGGACCACGTCGAAGCTGCCCGGCAGGAAGTGGGCGCCGGTCTCGCGGCCGTCGCCCTCCATGAGGCTGACCCGGTCGCGGATCCCGGCGGGTTCCGCGGCCAGCGCGTCACGGGCGACGGCCAGCATGCCGGGGTCCTGCTCCAGGCCCGTCACCTTGTGCCCGGCGCGGGCGAGCCGCAGTGCCTGCGTGCCCTGGCCCATGCCGACGTCGAGGACGCGCAGCCGCTGCCCGACGGGGAAGCGCTGCGCGATCTGCTCGTCGACCTGACGGCCCACGAGTTCCTGCCGGACCGCGTTGCGCAGCCCGCCCAGGCCTTCGAGCCAGAGCCGGGCGCCTTCCGCGAAGCCTTCCCCCGACGCGCCGGGCGTCGCTCGGCTCAGGGCCGTTCCCCGCGCTTGACCTGCGGCTTCGGCAGCCGGAGCCGGCGCATCTGGAGGGTGCGCATGAGGCCGTAGGCGATGGCGCCGCGGCGGGGCTCGTTCGGGAAGCGCTCGACGAGGGTCTTGCGGAGGCGGAAGACCAGGCCGATGGAGTCGAGGAGGATCAGGGCGATCACACCGAGCCACAGCATCAGCGCGACGCTCTGGATCGCGGGCTGCCGCACCATGCTGAGCACCAGGATGATCACTGCCAGGGGCAGGAACATCTCGGCGACCGAGTAGCGGGAGTCCACGTAGTCGCGGACGAAGCGGCGGACGGGGCCCTTGTCGCGGGTGGGCAGATAACGCTCGTCGCCATTGGCCAGCGCCTCGCGCTGCTTGGCCATCTCGGTACGGCGACGCTCACGGGCTCGCTTGGCATCCTCCTTGCGGTTGCCGGTCGAGGCCACCACGGCCTTGCGCTGCGACTGGGCCACAGCACGCTTCGGCGTAGGGCGGCCCTTCGGGGCCTGCGGGTCACGGGGCTGCGAGAGGTCGGCGCTCACCTTGTCGGTGGCGGCGGCCTTCTCTTCCTTGGAGGAGCGGCTACCAAACACAAAACCCAAGCGTACGTGGTTGCGGGCATGGGCCCCACCCTGCTGGGGAACGATCCGGCAACGGCGGGCGTCTTCCCATTGCACGGTGTGTTCGGTGGGCCCGTTCTCCTGGGATCACCTACTCCTTACGCCTGATGGGGCGCTGGCGTAGTCGTCCTGGAGGAGGAGCGCATCCGTACTCGAACAGTGCGGTAATGGAGACAGGGCCCGTACTGTGGGTCCTGTCGGTGACCTGGAGCACAGTCCGTCTAGAAGGGGGCGCGCGAAGCCCATGAGCGGTGTCATGAAGCGTATGGGGATGATCTTCCGCGCGAAGGCGAACAAGGCCCTTGACCGGGCCGAGGACCCGCGCGAAACCCTCGACTACTCGTACCAGAAGCAGCTGGAGCTGCTGCAGAAGGTGCGCCGCGGAGTCGCCGACGTCGCGACCTCCCGCAAGCGCCTGGAGCTGCAGCTGAACCAGCTCCAGGGGCAGTCCGCCAAGCTGGAGGACCAGGGGCGCAAGGCCCTCGCCCTCGGCCGCGAGGACCTGGCCCGTGAGGCCCTGTCCCGCCGCGCCTCGCTCCAGCAGCAGGTCAGCGACCTGGAGGTGCAGCACCAGACCCTGCAGGGCGAGGAGGAGAAGCTGACGCTCGCCGCCCAGCGGCTGCAGGCCAAGGTGGACGCCTTCCGCACGAAGAAGGAGACCATCAAGGCCACCTACACGGCGGCCCAGGCGCAGACCCGGATCGCGGAGTCCTTCTCCGGCATCTCCGAGGAGATGAGCGACGTCGGCCTGGCCATCCAGCGGGCCGAGGACAAGACCGCCCAGCTGCAGGCCCGCGCCGGTGCGATCGACGAGCTGCTGGCCTCCGGCGCGCTCGACGACCAGAGCGGGCTGGGCTCCAAGGACGACATCCAGGCCGAGCTGGACCGCCTCTCGGGCGGTACGGACGTGGAGCTGGAGCTCCAGCGCATGAAGGCCGAGCTGGCGGGTGGCTCGTCCGCCCAGCAGCAGGCCATCGAGGGCGGCGCCCAGGGCAACGGCCAGCAGTCGCAGACCCCGCACCGGTTCGACAAGCAGTAGGACGGGGCCCGTCATGATTGTCCGCATCATGGGGGAAGGCCAGGTGGAGCTGGCGGACAGCCACTTCACCGAGCTCAACAAGCTGGACGACGAACTGCTCGCGGAGATCGAGGGCGGCGACGAGGGGGGCTTCCGGCGCACGCTGGGAGCACTGCTCGAAGCCGTGCGGCGGCTCGGCGAGCCGCTGCCCGACGACGCGCTGGAGCCGTCCGAGCTGATCCTGCCGGCACCCGACGCGACGCTCGACGAGGTCCGGGAGATGCTCAGCGACGACGGCCTGATCCCGGGCTGAATTCGGCCTGATTCCGACCCTCTGCGCCGGCGCCCGCGCCTTTTCTGCGGCCCTTCCGGCACCGACACGACGGCGGGCCCTCCCCTTCCCGGGGAGGGCCCGCCGTCGTTTCCGTGCTGTCGTGCCGTGCCTTGGTGTCTCAGTGCGGGGGAGGTTTCTCCAGGGACACGGGGTGCTCGGGGTCGGGGGTCCCGCCGATGAAGTTCTCGAACCTGCGCCGCGGGCTCGCCCAGCGCCGGTCGTGGTGGAAGGCGCGCAGCTCGGTCCTGGCCCGGGCGCGCGGACGGTTCGCGTAGAACTTCTTCGCGTACGGGGATCCGGGCCGGGCCAGCCGGATCGCGCCGACCAGGGCCACCAGGGGGACGACGAGGCCGAAGAGCGCGGTGCGCGCCTTGCCCTTCCACAGGGCGATCAGGGCCAGGAAGAAGTTGGTGGCCCCGTTCATGACGACCAGGCCGCGGCTCTGGCGCTCCTCGCTGGACAGGTCGTTCACCCCGAAGGGCACGAACCCGCCGATGACCAGGGCCACGACGGCGGCCGTGACGACCACGAGCTCCACGCTCTTGCGGCCCTGCTCGCTCCAGTAGACGTCGTCGAGGTGCAGGATCAGCGCGAACTCGTCCAGGACCAGGCCCGCGCCGAGGCCGAAGATCACGGCCGAGGCCCACGCGCCGAAGCCGTACCGGCCGCTGCCGACCGCGCCGAACCCGCCGATGATCACGAGGATCACGCCCGGCACCACGTGGTGGATGTGCAGACCGCCCGGCGTGACGTTCTTGAAGGGGCCCCGGCCGGCCCGGATCATCCTGGTGATCACGCGGGTGACCAGGAAGGACATCACGAAGGCGAGCAGGGCGAGCAGGAGGGGCAGCTTCCCCGGTTCGACGATGTTCCGATACCACCAGTGACCCATCCCACTGACTCCCTATTTGGAACGTAATGGGTAATTTACCGTCCGCGCCGAGCGGGTACCGTTCCCGCCGATGACAGATTCGTTCGACAGCCCGCCCCAGACGCCGCCCCCGGAACGCGCCTCGTTCCCCGACGGCGTCCGCTTCGCGTTCGGCACCCTCACCGTGCTGCCCGCCCGCATCACCCGATGGGACCGCCCCGCCGCCCGCACCGGAATGGCCTGCGCCCCGCTCGCCGGGCTCGCCGTGGGCCTGCTCGCGGCCGTCCCCGGAGTGCTCCTGCTGCTGCTCGGTGCGGGCCCGCTGCTCGCCGCGGCCCTCACCGTCGCCGTACCGGCGGCGCTGACCCGGGGACTGCACCTGGACGGGCTCGCCGACACCGCGGACGGCCTCGGGAGCGCCAAACCCGCCGGCGAGGCGCTGCGCATCATGAAGCAGTCCGACATCGGCCCCTTCGGCGTCGTGACCCTGGTGCTCGTACTGCTGGTGCAGGTGGCCGCCCTGTCCGAGATCTACGCCGACAGCTGGATCCGCGGCGCCCTCGCCGCCGTCGTCGCCGCCGTGACGGCCCGCCTCGCCATGACCCTGGCCTCCCGCGACGGCGTCCCCGCCGCCCGGCCCGAAGGCCTCGGCGCCGCGGTCGCCGGGGTGGTCCCGCGCCGCGTCGCCGCCGCGGTCACCGCGCTGGTGGTCGTGGCCGCCGCGGCCGCCGCCCTCCCGATGGGCCTGCCCGCCGCAGGCCGGAGCGCGGCGGCGGTTCTGGCCGCCCTGCTCACCGCGGAACTGCTGCTGCGCCGCTGCGTACGCCGCTTCGACGGGGTCACCGGCGATGTCTTCGGCGCCCTGGCCGAGATCGCGGCGACCACCGCCCTGATCGTCCTCGCCCTGGGCTGAGCGCGCGGCCCACGGGCCCGCGTACCCTCGCACCGTGGATCACACTGCGACGGACCAGCCCTCCGCCGCGCCCGTCAGGGTGCTGCTCGCCGACGACCAGGCGCTCCTGCGCAGCGCCTTCAAGGTGCTCGTGGACTCCGAACCCGACATGGAAGTCGTCGGGGAGGCCTCCGACGGGGCGCAGGCCGTCGAACTCGCCCGCCGGACACGGCCCGACGTCGTCCTGATGGACATCCGGATGCCCGGTACCGACGGACTCGCCGCCACCCGCATGATCAGCGCGGACCCGGAACTCGCCGCCGTGCGCGTGGTCATGCTGACCACCTTCGAGGTCGACGAGTACGTGGTCTCGGCCCTTCGGGCCGGCGCCTCCGGCTTCCTCGGCAAGGGCGCCGAGCCCGACGAACTGCTCAACGCCATCCGCGTCGCCGCGGCCGGCGAGGCGCTGCTCTCCCCGGCCGCCACCAAAGGCCTCATCGCCACCTTCCTCGCCCAGGGCGGCGGCGCCGACCCCGCAGCCGGGGCCTCGGCCGGGGCGCACGCGCAGCGGCTCGCCGCGCTGACCGTCCGGGAGCGCGAGGTCCTCGTACACGTGGCGGCGGGGCTGTCCAACGACGGGATCGCGGGACGGCTGGAGGTCAGCCCGCTGACCGTCAAGACCCATGTGAACCGGGCCATGGCCAAGCTCGGTGCCCGCGACCGTGCGCAATTGGTGGTCATCGCCTACGAATCGGGACTGGTCCGACCGCGGGCGGAGTAGCGACGGAGCAGTACGCGTACTGCGGACGCGGTATGCCGCACATAAGGACGGCACCTGCGAGCGACGAAATGCGCCACCGCGATGGGACAAGGTGGGACTGCCCTCGCGTTCGTCACTGCAGAGAGATCCCATACCCATGTCCTGGCTGTCCCGCTTCAGCCTTGCCCAAAGGGCTCTGGTCGGCCTCGTGTCGATCGTTGCGCTCCTCTTCGGCGCCATAGCCATCCCGCAGCTCAAGCAGCAGCTGCTGCCCTCCATCGAACTGCCGATGGTGTCCGTGCTCGCGCCGTACCAGGGCGCCTCGCCCGACGTGGTGGAGAAGCAGGTCGTCGAACCGATCGAGGCCATGCTCAAGGGCGTCGACGGCATCACCGGCATCACCTCCACCGCCAGCGAGGGCAACGCCCTCATCATGGCCACCTTCGACTACGGCGACAGCGGCACCAAGCAGCTCGTCGCCGACGTCCAGCAGGCCGTCAACCGGGCCCGCGTCCGGCTGCCCGCCGAGGTGGACCCGCAGGTGGTGGCCGGTTCCACCGACGACATCCCGACGGTCATCCTCGCCGTCACCTCCGACAAGGACCAGCAGGCGCTGGCCGACCAGCTGGAACGTTCCGTCGTCCCCGTCCTGTCGGACATCGAGGGCGTCGGCCAGGTCACCGTCGACGGCGTCCAGGACCTCCAGGTCACCATCACCCCCGACAACGCCAAGCTCGCGGCCGCCGGCCTCGACGGCGGCGCCCTCGCCAAGGGCCTCCAGGCGGGCGGCGCGGCCGTCCCCGCCGGCTCCTTCGACGAGGCGGGCAAGAACCGCACCGTGCGCGTGGGCTCCGGCTTCACCTCCCTCTCCCAGCTGGAGGAGCTGCGCCTGAGCCCCGGTGCGGGCAAGCCGGCCGTCCGCCTCGGCGACGTCGCCGCCGTGAAGCAGGAGCCGGCCAAGGCCGTCTCCCTCACCCGGACGAACGGAAAGCCGAGCCTCGCCCTCGTCCTCACCATGGACAAGGACGGCAGCGCCGTCGCCATCTCCGACGCGGTCAAGGACAAGCTCCCCGAGCTGCGCTCCACGCTCGGCGCCGGCGCCGACCTGACCGTCGTCAGCGATCAGGGCCCGGCCGTCGCCAAGTCCATTTCCAGCCTCACCACCGAGGGCCTGCTGGGCCTGCTCTTCGCGGTGATCGTGATCCTGGTCTTCCTGGCCTCGCTGCGCTCGACGCTGGTCACCGCGGTCTCCATCCCGCTGTCCGTCGTCCTCGCGCTCATCGTGCTGTGGACCCGCGACCTGTCGCTCAACATGCTGACCCTGGGCGCCCTCACCATCGCCATCGGCCGTGTCGTCGACGACTCGATCGTGGTCCTGGAGAACATCAAGCGCCACCTCGGCTACGGCGAGGAGCGCGAGGCCGCGATCATCGCCGCGGTCAAGGAGGTCGCCGGCGCGGTCACCGCGTCCACGCTCACCACCGTCGCCGTCTTCCTGCCGATCGGTCTCACCGGCGGCATGATCGGCGAGCTCTTCGGCTCGTTCTCGCTCACCGTCACCGCGGCGCTGCTGGCCTCGCTGCTCGTCTCCCTGACGGTCGTGCCGGTGCTCTCGTACTGGTTCCTCAGCGCGCCCAAGGGCGTTGAGCCCGGGAACGCCGAGAGCGCCGCGAAGGCCCGCCGCGAGGCCGAGGAGAAGGAGGCGCGCAGCCGCCTCCAGCTCATCTACGTCCGCGTGCTCGGCTTCGCCACCCGGCGCCGGCTGACCAGCGTGGCCATCGCCGTGGTCGTCCTCATCGGCACCCTCGGCATGACTCCGATGCTGAAGACCAACTTCTTCGACGCCGGCGAGCAGGAAGTCCTGACGGTCAAGCAGGAGCTCGCCCCGGGCACCTCGCTGGCCGCCTCCGACGAGGCGAGCCGCAAGGTCGAGAAGGTGCTGTCCTCGGTCGAGGGCGTCAAGAGCTACCAGGTCACCGTCGGCTCCTCCGGCTTCCTCGCGGCCTTCGGCGGCGGTACGGGCTCCAACCAGGCCTCGTACCAGGTCTCCCTGAAGGACGCGGGCGAGGGCGACGCCGTCAAGAAGCGGATCGAGGAGAAGCTGGCCGCGCTCGACGGCATCGGCGAGACCCGCATCGTGGCCGGCGACGGCTTCGGCAGCCAGAACCTCAGCGTGGTCGTCAAGGCCGGTGACGCCAAGGTCCTCGGCGAGGCCGCCGAGCAGGTCCGCGCGGAGGTGGCGAAGCTCGAGAACGTCGCCGACGTGCAGAGCGATCTGTCCCAGTCCGTGCCCCGCATCTCCGTGACCGCCACCGCCAAGGCGGCGGACGCGGGCCTCGACCAGGCCACGCTCGGCGTCATCGTCGCGCAGGCCGTCCGGGGCAACCCGGCGGGCAAGGCCGTCCTCGACGACACCGAGCGGGACATCGTCATCAAGTCCGCGCGGCCGGCCACCACCCTGGCCGAACTGCAGGCGCTCCCGGTCGGCCCGGTCAGGCTCGGTGACATCGCCGAGGTCAAGGAGGTCCCCGGCCCGGTCGCGATGACCCGGATCGACGGCGCCCGCGCCGCCACCGTCACCGCACGGCCGCTCGGCGACAACACCGGCGCGGTCAGCGCCGAGCTCCAGACCAAGCTCAAGGCCCTGGACCTGCCGGACGGCGCCTCGGCCTCCATCGGCGGCGTCTCCGAGGACCAGGACGAGGCCTTCGGCTCGCTCGGCCTGGCCATGCTCGCGGCCATCGCGATCGTGTTCATGCTGCTGGTCTCGACCTTCCGCTCGCTGATCCAGCCGCTGATCCTGCTGGTCTCGATCCCGTTCGCGGCGACCGGCGCACTCGGCCTGCTGCTGATCACCGGCACCCCGATGGGTGTCCCGGCGATGATCGGCATGCTGATGCTCATCGGCATCGTGGTGACCAACGCGATCGTCCTGATCGACCTGGTCAACCAGTACCGCGCCCAGGGCCTGGGCGTCGTCGAGGCGGTCATCGAGGGCGGCCGGCACCGGCTGCGCCCGATCCTGATGACGGCCCTGGCGACGATCTTCGCGCTGCTCCCGATGGCGCTGGGCGTCACCGGCGAGGGCGGCTTCATCTCGCAGCCGCTCGCGGTCGTGGTGATCGGCGGCCTGGTCAGCTCGACCCTGCTGACGCTGCTGCTGGTGCCGACCCTCTACACGATGGTGGAGCTCCGCAAGGAGCGCCGCCGTGCGAAGAAGACGGCCCGCCTGACGGTGGTCCCGGCTCCCTCGGCGGCGGAGGACGAGGAGTCCCCGGCCACGGTCTGACCCCTCGCACCAAGGCCGAAGGGCCGCCCCTCGTATCGAGGGGCGGCCCTTCGCGCGTACCGGGGGCGGCGGCTACGGGAGCGCCAGCATCCGCTCCAGCGCGAGCTTCGCGAAGCTCTCCGTCTCCTTGTCGACCTGGATCTGGTTGACGAGGTTGCCCTCGGCCAGCGACTCCAGCGTCCACACCAGGTGCGGGAGGTCGATGCGGTTCATCGTCGAGCAGAAGCAGACCGTCTTGTCGAGGAAGACGACCTCCTTGTCCTCCGCGGCGAAACGGTTCGCCAGGCGGCGGACGAGGTTCAGCTCGGTGCCGATCGCCCACTTGGAGCCGGCCGGGGCCGCCTCCAGCGCCTTGATGATGTACTCCGTCGAACCGACGTAGTCCGCGGCCGCCACGACCTCGTGCTTGCACTCGGGGTGGACGAGGACGTTCACGCCGGGGATCCGGGCGCGGACGTCGTTGACCGAGTCGACCGAGAACCGGCCGTGCACCGAGCAGTGCCCGCGCCACAGGATCATCTTGGCGTTCCGCAGCTGCTCGACGGTCAGGCCGCCGTTCGGCTTGTGCGGGTTGTAGAGCACGCAGTCGTCCAGGGACATGCCCATGTCGCGGACGGCGGTGTTGCGGCCCAGGTGCTGGTCCGGGAGGAAGAGAATCTTCTCGCCCTGCTCGAACGCCCACTCCAGGGCCTTCTTCGCGTTGGACGACGTACAGATCGTGCCGCCGTGCTTGCCGGTGAAGGCCTTGATGTCGGCGGAGGAGTTCATGTACGAGACGGGCACCGTGGCGTCGGCGATGCCGGCCTCGGTCAGTACGTCCCAGCACTCCGCGACCTGCTCGGCGGTGGCCATGTCGGCCATCGAGCAGCCGGCGGCCAGGTCCGGCAGGACCACCTTCTGGTCGTCCGAGGTCAGGATGTCCGCGGACTCGGCCATGAAGTGCACGCCGCAGAAGACGATGTACTCGGCCTCCGGCTTGGCGGCCGCGTCCTTGGCCAGCTTGAAGGAGTCGCCGGTGACGTCCGCGAACTCGATGACCTCGTCACGCTGGTAGTGGTGGCCCAGGATGAAGACCTTGTCCCCGAGCTTCTCCTTGGCCGCGCGGGCACGCTCCACGAGGTTCGGGTCCGACGGCGAGGGCAGGTCGCCGGGGCACTCCACCCCGCGCTCGCTCTTGGGGTCGGCCTCACGGCCGAGCAGCAGCAGGGCAAGGGGCGTCGGCTGGACGTCCAAAGGCTGGGCGGTGGTCACGACACGCACCCTTTCTGTTCTGCGACTAGGGACTTCTGGATCATCGCTTCGACTTCTCGTCTACTTGACGTTATCTATCATAACCGCTTCACGTCAGTTTGACGATGCCGATAGTGTCAATGTGACGCATCAGCTCACGATTCATCGGGCCCACCCCCGCGCGCGGTGTGCGAGCATGGATTATCTGAAACAAGCGTCGGGTCCCGGAATGAATCCGCGGTCCCGCTCGTTGCCACCGACGGCAAGAGTCCGACGTTTCCCCGCCCCCGGCGGGGAGCCGCCCACTTCGGGAGTGAATGCAGATGTCCGTACAGGACGACAAGACCACTGTGAGCGACGGCATCCTCCTGTCCGACGCCGCCGCCGAGAAGGTCAGGACCCTGCTGGAGCAGGAAGGCCGCGATGACCTGGCGCTCCGCGTCGCCGTCCAGCCCGGTGGCTGCTCCGGCCTGCGCTACCAGCTCTTCTTCGACGAGCGCTCCCTCGACGGCGACGTCGTGAAGGACTTCGACGGTGTGAAGGTCGTCACGGACCGGATGAGCTCCCCGTACCTCCACGGTGCCTCGATCGACTTCGTCGACACCATCGAGAAGCAGGGCTTCACGATCGACAACCCCAACGCCACGGGCTCCTGCGCCTGCGGCGACTCGTTCAGCTAAGCCCGCACCGGCTCGGTCCGGACGACGCACAGCACGGCATGACGCGAGGGCCCGCCTCCGGTCGAATCCGACCGGGAGGCGGGCCCTCGCGCATGACCCAAGAGGTGCCGGGGCGCCGGGGCGCCCGCCGGCTACTGCCGGGGGATCGGCTTGCCCGTCGTGGCGTCGAGCACCTTCCGGTCGCCCAGCGGCTGCTGCAGCGTCACCGTCGAGGACATCTCCTCGGCCACCATGATGCAGGCCTGACCCGGCTTCTTCGGGGTGTCAGTGATCTTCACCATGACCGATTCCGCCTGCTCCCGCGCCTCCACGGCGTAGGTGCTGCAGGGGCTGCCCCAGAAGTTCACGGTCAGCTTCCGGTCCGCCTCCGCGTAGGAGAACCCGGGCACGGTACGACCGTCCTTCGGGCCGGGAGTGCTCTGCTCGGCCGCGGCCGGCTGGGCCACCGTGTGGCCGGACCCGCCGTCCCGGCCCGCCACCTCGAAGAGCCAGGCCGGAACCAGCCCCTGCGCCCCGTTCACCGTGCCGGGAGTCAGCCCGAGCACCGCACCCTTCACCGTCTCGGTCCGCGGGGGCTTCATGGGCCGCGGCTCCGGGTTGCAGGGCACCGTGTCCGTGCCCGCCGCCACCGCGTTGTCCCCGGCCAGCGGGACCGCGCTCGCGCAGCCGCTGGGCTCCGGGTTCCCCTCCCGCCCGCCCGACTTCGCGTTCAGCCTGGCCAATGCCTCCACGGCCCCGACCACCGGCTGCTCCGCAGCCCGTACGGGCTGCTTCAGCTCCCCGTTGCCCCCCACGACCGAGCCGTCGCCGCCGATGCTCACCTTCGTCGACCAGCCCTGCGTGGGCAGCCCGCCGACCGCCGGGTCGGCCGAGACCACCCGGACCGAACCCTGCGTGAGCCTGGCGTCCGGCTTGGCCCCCTCGATCCCCGCGGCGGCCAGCACGGGCGCCGCCGCCGCCCTGGCGGCATCCTCGGACACCGGCTTGCCCGCAGGCGCCCCACCGCCCGCCTCGGCCCCGCTCGCGTCCCGCGGGAGGGTGGCCGGGCCGCAGGTGTCCTTGCCGCGCACGCAGTCGTCCCCGCCGCTCCCGGTGCCGCTGCCCGGCGCCTGGAACCGGGCGAAGTTCCACGTCCCCGGCGCCGTACGGCTCACCGTGAGCCGGGGCCCCGAGCCGTCGGCGGCCTCCCCGGCCAGCCAGACGTCCCCGCTCAGGCGCGGCTCGCCCGGCAGGCCGAGAGCCGCCGCGAGCCGGGCCACCTCCGCCGAGGTGACCTCACCGGACAGCGCGAAGGCCGGCGCGGTGGCCGGAGCCTCCGGAAGCTTCACATCGGCCCGGTAGACCACCCCGCCGCCGGACGGGTCGGGCTCCCCGGGCGCGATGCCCGGCCCCGAGGGGTCTCCCGCCTCACGGGGCGCGGAGGCCGCGCTGTCGCCCGTACGGTGGCCCGACCCGCCGTCGCCGTGCGCGGTCGAGGCCCAGTACGCGGTGCCGCCGCCCGCGAGCAGGACGGCAGCTGCGATCGAGCCGACGGCCCAGGCGGGCCGCCGCCGTGTGCCGCGTGATGTGTCGGGTTGTTCGCTGGTCACCGCATCGCTCCTTCTCCGGTCCGTCGTACCTGATGCGGGTGTGACGGAGCAGGAGCGAAACCGGTTCCCTCCTACTGGTCCCCGTACACGGACGTGGCCGCGATCAGCCGCGCCGAGGCGGGCGGAACGCTGATCCCGTGGATCTGCGAAGGGGCCACGCGGACCGGCCGGGGACCTGCCGGGACGGCCCAGTGCGGGGCCATCCGCGCGCAGTCACCCAGCAGACGGGCGAAGCCGGGCTGCCGGGGGGCTTCCGCGGCGCGCCTGTCGGCGGTGTACTCGGAGTAGCCGAAACCGTCGGTATAGGTCATGGAGGCACCGTAGGCATCGGAGCTCACGCGAAGAAAGACCTACTAAGGGGTAGTTTCTGGGGTTCGGCCTGGGGCCGCCGACCGGGTAGTTTTGACTGTCCCTTGCCGTCCTCAGCAGGAGCGTCCTCGCCGTGCGCATCGCAGTCACCGGCTCCATCGCCACCGACCACCTCATGACCTTCCCCGGCCGTTTCGCCGACCAGCTGGTCGCCGACCAGCTGCACACGGTCTCCCTCTCCTTCCTCGTCGACAACCTCGACGTACGTCGGGGAGGGGTCGGCCCGAACATCTGCTTCGGCATGGGGCAGCTCGGCACCCGCCCGATCCTCGTCGGAGCCGCCGGCTCCGACTTCGACGAGTACCGCGCCTGGCTCGACCGGCACGGCGTCGACACCGAGTCCGTCCGGATCTCCGAGGTGCTGCACACCGCGCGCTTCGTGTGCACCACGGACGCCGACCACAACCAGATCGGCTCCTTCTACACGGGCGCGATGAGCGAAGCCCGGCTGATCGAGCTGAAGTCCGTCGCCGACCGGGTCGGCGGGCTCGACCTCGTCCTGATCGGCGCGGACGACCCGGAGGCGATGCTGCGCCACACGGAGGAGTGCCGCACGCGCGGGATCCCCTTCGCCGCCGACTTCTCGCAGCAGATCGCCCGCATGGACGGCGAGAACATCCGCACCCTGATGGAGGGCGCGACCTTCCTCTTCTCGAACGAGTACGAGAAGGGCCTCATCGAGTCGAAGTCCGGCTGGACCGACGAGGAGATCCTGGCCAAGGTCGGCACCCGCGTCACCACGCTGGGCTCCAACGGCGTCAAGATCGAGCGAGTCGGCGAGGCCCCGATCGTCGTCGGCTGCCCCGAGGAGACCGCCAAGGTCGACCCGACGGGCGTCGGCGACGCGTTCCGCGCCGGGTTCCTGACCGGTCTGGGCTGGGGCGTCGGCCTGGAGCGCTCGGCGCAGCTGGGCTGCATGCTCGCGACCCTGGTCATCGAGACGCTGGGCACCCAGGAGTACACCCTGGCCCGCGCCCACTTCATGGAGCGCTTCACCAAGGCCTACGGCGAGGACGCGGCGTCCGAGGTCCGCGCCCACCTGGCGTAGCCACCGCTTCGCCCTGGCGGCGGGGGCCCGCCCCCGCCGCCACCGGGACTCGGCCGGGCAATCCCAGCCCTCCGGCGTTTGAGGAGCAGGGTCCGGGGCGGCGCCCCGGGAAACCCGGCTCCGCCGGGCACCGGGCTCCGCCCGGACCCGCGCCTCAAACGCCGGCGAGGCCGGATTTGCCGGAGGGATCAGATCGCGCGGCGGACCGTGTAGGCGGTGCCGGCCTCGCGCGGGGCTTCGCCCACGTACGCGTGCCCCCGCATCGCGCACCACGCCGGGATGTCCAGCCGGGCCACCTCGTCGTCGGAAACGACCGTGACGGTGCCGCCCACCGGGACGGTCACGATCGCCCGGGCCAGTTCGATCACCGGCTGGGGGCAGCGCAGCCCCAGCGCGTCGAGCTCCAGGGAGTCCGCCACCGGAGCCACCGCCGGGGGTTCGGACACGCCGAGCCGTTCCCGTACGCCGGCCACCGCGCGCGGCAGCACCTCCAGGAACGCGTTGACCTCCTCCGCCGGGGTCCCCGGTGGCAGGGACACCCGTACGTTCCCCTCCGACAGCACGCCCATCGCCCGCAGCACGTGACTGGGGGTCAGCGTGGAGCTCGTGCACGAGGAGCCCGAGGAGACCGAGAAGCCGGCCCGGTCCAGCTCGTGCAGCAGCGTCTCCCCGTCGACGTACAGGCAGGAGAAGGTGACCAGGTGCGGCAGCCGCCGCTCCGGATCGCCCACCACCTCCACGTCCGGGACCAGCCGCACCACCCGCCGCCGGATACGGTCCACCAGGACCCGCAGCCGGGCCGCCTCCGCGTCCGCCTCGGCCCGTACGGCCCGCAGGGACGCCGCCGCCGCCACGATCGCGGGCAGGTTGACGAAGCCGGGGGAGCGCCCCGACTCCCTTTCGTCCGCGGGGCCTTGGGGGGAGAAGCGCACGCCCTTGCGGACCGCCAGCAGTCCGACCCCGGGCGGGCCGCCCCATTTGTGCGCGCTCGCGGCCAGGACGGACCAGGCGCCCTCCACCGGGCCCCAGCCCAGCGACTGGGCCGCGTCCACCAGCAGCGGCACCCCGGCTGCCGCGCAGACCTCGGCCACCTCCGCGACCGGCTGGACCGTGCCCACCTCGTGGTTGGCCGACTGGAGGCAGGCCAGGGCGGTCCCGGTGGCCAGCGCGTCCGCGTACCCGGCGGGCGTCACCGCGCCCCACCGGTCGACCGGGACCTGCGTCGAGGTTCCGCCGTGTGCCTCGTGCACCTCGGCCGCGTGCAATACCGAACTGTGTTCGACCGCCGATACGACCAGATGGTTTCCGACGCGCCGGCGCCCCGCGAGGACCCCCGCCACCCCGGTGTGAACCGCGTGCGTCCCCGAAGGAGTGAACACGAGCTCGTCGCCGCGGCATCCCACCGCCTCCGCGGCGGCCTCCCGCGCCGCGTCCAGCAACAGCCGGGCCCGCCTGCCCTCCCGGTACAGCCGGGCCGGATCGGCCCAGCCCTCGTCCAGGGAAGCCTGCAACGCCTGCCGGGCCACGGGGTGCAGGGGAGCGGCGGACGCGCTGTCGAAGTACGGCATCCGGTCACGCTAACCCGGGCCCCGCGGCGTTCGAGGTCAGGGGGCGTCAGATGTGCTCCGGAGCCCGCCATTCAGGGCCATTCGCGCCGTCCCCCGGACGGCGGATCCATCCCTTCGGGGGCAGTAGCGGCGCGTTGGGCACCCTCCCCGCGCGACCCCAAATAGCGTCCAGTAGGGTTTGGTCCGCATAAACATCCAAACCCCTGCCTGCGTCAGGGCCGGCGACCGACCCGAACACGGCCGCGGCCGGCCGCGCGGGCCGAGACTCTCGGGAAGGCGCTACGTGAGTCCCTACGGCTCCGACCGCTCGCCGCGGCGCCCGATGCGGCGGAAGCTGCTGCAGGCGCTGACTGCGGGCGTGGTCCTGGCGACCGCCACTGGTTGCTCGTATACATGGAAAGACTTCCCCCGCCTCGGAATGCCGACTCCGGTAACCGAGGAGGCGCCGCGCATCCTCTCCCTGTGGCAGGGATCCTGGGCGGCCGCGCTCGTCACGGGCATCCTCGTATGGGGCCTGATCATCTGGAGCGTCATCTTCCACCGGCGCAGCCGGACGAAGATCGAGGTCCCCGCGCAGACCCGGTACAACATGCCCATCGAGGCGCTGTACACCGTGGTCCCGCTCATCATCGTCTCGGTGCTCTTCTACTTCACCGCTCGTGACGAGTCGAAGCTGCTCGCCCTCTCGAAGCCGACGCACACGATCAACGTGATCGGCTTCCAGTGGAGCTGGGGCTTCAACTACATCGAGGACGTCGACGGCGACCCGGCGACCCCGAAGGCGGGTGCGGTTCCCAAGGAGCTGGCCTCCATCCCGGACCGCTTCACCAAGGACTTCCCGGCGGGCGCCGAGGGCGTCTACCAGAAGGGCGTCCCCGGCGACCGGAACCCGCAGACGGGCAACCCGGGTCCGACCCTGGTTCTCCCCAAGGGCGAGAAGGTCCGTTTCATCCTGTCGTCGAACGACGTGATCCACTCCTTCTGGGTGGTCCCGTTCCTCTTCAAGCAGGACGTCATCCCGGGCCACACCAACGTCTTCGAGGTCACCCCGTCCCAAAACGGCACCTTCATGGGCAAGTGCGCCGAACTCTGCGGCGTTGACCACTCCCGGATGCTCTTCAACGTCAAGGTGGTCTCCCCCGAGGAGTACCGGGCGTACCTGAAGGACCTCGCGGAGAAGGGTCAGACCGGCTACCTCCCGGCCGGCATCAAGCAGACCGACCCGGCCCGGAATGCGGAAGTGAACAAACTGTGAGCATCCTCAACGAATCCCAGGGTGCCGCCGCCGACTCGTACGAGAACGAGCTGCCGGTACGGCGCAAGCAGCCGGGCAATGTGGTCGTGAAGTGGATGACCACGACCGACCACAAGACCATCGGCACGATGTACCTGGTCACGTCGTTCGTGTTCTTCATCATCGGCGGCCTGCTGGCGCTCTTCATGCGCGCCGAGCTGGCCCGTCCGGGCACGCAGATCATGTCGAACGAGCAGTTCAACCAGGCGTTCACCATGCATGGCACGATCATGCTGCTGATGTTCGCCACCCCGCTCTTCGCGGGCTTCGCCAACTGGATCATGCCGCTGCAGATCGGCGCGCCCGACGTGGCGTTCCCGCGGCTGAACATGTTCGCGTACTGGCTGTACCTCTTCGGCTCGACCATCGCGGTGGCCGGCTTCGTGACGCCGAACGGCGCCGCCGACTTCGGCTGGTTCGCCTACTCCCCGCTGTCGGACGCGGTCCGTTCGCCGGGCATCGGCGCCGACATGTGGATCATGGGTCTGGCCTTCTCCGGCTTCGGCACCATCCTCGGCTCGGTCAACTTCATCACCACGATCATCTGCATGCGCGCACCCGGCATGACGATGTTCCGCATGCCGATCTTCACCTGGAACGTGCTGCTGACCGGTGTTCTGGTCCTGCTCGCCTTCCCGGTGCTGGCCGCCGCGCTCTTCGCGCTGGAGGCGGACCGCAAGTTCGGTTCGCATGTGTTCGATGCCGCCAACGGTGGCGCATTGCTGTGGCAACACCTCTTCTGGTTCTTCGGGCACCCAGAGGTGTACATCATCGCCCTGCCGTTCTTCGGCATCGTCTCCGAGATCATCCCGGTCTTCAGCCGCAAGCCGATGTTCGGCTACATCGGCCTGATCGCCGCGACGATCGCGATCGCCGGCCTCTCGGTGACCGTGTGGGCCCACCACATGTACGTCACCGGTGGTGTGCTGTTGCCGTTCTTCTCCTTCATGACCTTCCTGATCGCGGTACCGACCGGTGTGAAGTTCTTCAACTGGATCGGCACCATGTGGAAGGGCTCGCTGTCCTTCGAGACCCCGATGCTCTGGACGATCGGCTTCCTGGTCACCTTCACCTTCGGTGGTCTGACCGGCGTCATCCTGGCTTCGCCCCCGATGGACTTCCACGTCTCCGACTCGTACTTCGTCGTCGCGCACTTCCACTACGTCGTCTTCGGCACCGTGGTGTTCGCGATGTTCGCCGGCTTCCACTTCTGGTGGCCGAAGTTCACGGGCAAGATGCTGGACGAGCGCCTCGGCAAGATGACGTTCTGGACGCTGTTCATCGGCTTCCACGGCACCTTCCTGGTGCAGCACTGGCTCGGTGCCGAGGGCATGCCGCGTCGTTACGCGGACTACCTCGCCGCCGACGGCTTCACCGCGCTGAACACGATCTCGACGATCAGCTCGTTCGTGCTCGGCCTGTCGATGCTGCCGTTCATGTACAACGTCTGGAAGACGGCCAAGTACGGCGAGAAGATCGAGGTCGACGACCCGTGGGGTTACGGCCGCTCGCTGGAGTGGGCGACGTCCTGCCCGCCGCCGCGGCACAACTTCCTCACCCTGCCGAGGATCCGTTCCGAATCCCCGGCGTTCGACCTGCACCACCCTGAGATCGCGGCCCTCGACCACCTCGAGGACCACAGCGTCGCCGCCAAGGCCGTCACTGGTGGCAAGGAGGCCGGCAAGTGAAGATCCAGGGCAAGATGTTCCTCTGGCTCTCCTTCTTCATCCTGATCATGGCCGTCGTGTACGGCGTGTGGTCGAAGGAGCCCGTCGGCACCACCGCGCTCTTCCTGGCCTTCGGCCTGAGCGTCATGATCGGCTACTACCTGGCCTTCACGGCCAAGCGTGTCGACGAGATGGCCCAGGACAACCTGGAGGCCGACGTCGCCGACGAGGCGGGCGAGCTGGGGTTCTTCTCCCCGCACAGCTGGCAGCCGCTCTCGCTGGCGATCGGTGGCGCCTTCGCCTTCATGGGCGTCATCTTCGGCTGGTGGCTCATGTACTTCTCCACTCCGCTGATCCTCATCGGTCTGTGGGGCTGGGTGTACGAGTACTACCGCGGTGAGAACCAGAACCAGTAGCAGCACCCTCGCGGCCTCGCCGCGCGGCACTTGGGGCCCGGGCACCTCTTTGGGAGGAGCCCGGGCCCCTCGTTTGCAGTCATCCCGCGCGCCGTAATTGTCATATCTTCATAGCGTTGGCTCCATGAAGCACTCACCGCGTCTTTGGACGGTACTCAGCTGCTCCCTGCTGGTCGCGTCCCTCGGGGCCGGCGCCACCGCATGCGGGTCCGGCGACAAGAACCCGCTGTCAGCCCGCCCGTACGACGCGGGCGAGCAGGTCGCCTTCAACCAGAGCGCCGGCAGGCGCCCCGTGGACCCCGACCGGCCCCTCGAGATCACCGCCAAGAACAGCGGCGGCCGGATCACCGACGTGCTGGCCGTGGACACCCACGGCCGTCGCCTCGCGGGCGAACTCAGCGCCAAGGGGGACCGCTGGCACAGCACGGTCCCGATGGCCGCAGGCGTCCGCTACACGGTCACCGTGAGCACCGAGGACGAGCGGGGCGCGCCCGGGCAGCGCACGCTCACCTTCGACACCACCCCGTCCAAGGGGATCCTCAAGGTGGAATTCGGCCCGGACGAGGGCAAGTACGGCGTCGGGCAGCCCATCACCGCCGAACTCAACGAGCCCGTCAAGGACAAGGCCGCCCGCGCGGTCGTGGAACGGGGCCTCCTGGTCGACGCCCCGCCCGGAGTCGAGGGCGCCTGGCACTGGGTGGACGACAAGACCCTCCACTACCGGCCCAAGGACTACTGGCCCGCCAACTCCGCCGTCTCCGTACGGAGCAACCTGGAGGGCGTCAGGATCACCGACGAGCTCCACGGGGCCGCGGCCAAGCCGCTGAAGCTGGAGATCGGGGACCGGGTCGAGGTCACCACCGACGCCTCCTCGCACTACCTGACGTTCAAGCGCAACGGAGAAGTGATCAACACCATTCCGGTGACCACCGGAAAGCCCGGCTTCTCCACCCGCAACGGCATCAAGGTGGTGCTGGGCAAGCAGTACTTCGTACAGATGCGCGGCGACACCGTCGGCATCGGCGGCAGCGAGTACTACAACCTGCCCGTCTACTACGCCACTCGCGTCACCTGGAGTGGTGAATACGTCCACGCCGCGCCGTGGTCCGTCGGCTCCCAGGGCTACGCGAACGTCAGCCACGGCTGCACGGGCATGAGCACCGGCAACGCCGCCTGGTTCTACGAGAACATCACCGAGGGCGACATCGTCCAGGTGATCAACAGCATCGGCGACGACATGGACATCTTCGGCAACGGCTTCGGCGACTGGAACATGGACTGGAAGGACTGGCGCCAGGGCAGCGCCCTCCTCAAGGGCACCCAGGAAGGCCGGAGCGCCGTCGACCAGGCCCGCCTGCGCCCCACCGTCTAGGTGCTCCGGAGGCCGTCTCCTCCCCCCGGACCCCGTCCGGGGGGAGAAACACCGGCTCAATCACTCGTACGGCCGTATGCGGGGCGCATGCGGCCCGGCGGGACGTATTAGGCGTCCAGGGACAGACGGGTCCTCAGGAGGCCCGCCAGGGCCTCCGCGAACTCCACCGGGTCGACCGGAAGGGTGACCGCGGCGTCGGCGCGGCTCCACGTGGCCAGCCAGGCGTCCTGGGGGCGCCCCATCAGCAGCAGCACCGGCGGACACCGGAAGATCTCGTCCTTGATCTGCCGGCACACCCCCATGCCCCCGGCCGGAACCGCCTCGCCGTCCAGCACGCACACGTCGATGCCGCCCGCGTCCAGCTCCGAGAGGACCGCCGGAAGCGTCGCGCACTCCAGGAACTCCACCGGCGGCAGATCCGCCGCCGGCCTGCGTCCTGCCGCCAGCCGCACCTGCTCCCGGGTGCCCGCGTCGTCGCTGTAGACCAGAACCCGCGCAGTCGCCCGCATTTCGTTCCTCCACGTGTGCCCGTGAATCACGTTGATGTTGCGCGGGATGCTACTCCTCCCGGTGGACGGCCAACATCGGTTCGCCGAGGGAAGCACGGGGCATCCCGCAGAGGTCATCTGATGGGCCGTTCGGGCCTTGCACACGCCCCTGACACTCCGAACGGCACCCCCCGGGGTGAGGGCGGGATAAGCGACCGACATAATGTCGGTCGTGGCGACAGCAACGACAGTAGATACCGGGCACGCGCACCCGACGGTCAACCGGCCGAACCTCGTCAGCGTCGGAACCATCATCTGGTTGAGTTCCGAGCTGATGTTCTTCGCGGCCCTCTTCGCGATGTACTTCACCCTGCGATCCGTGACAGGACCCGAGTACTGGACAGAGCAGGCCTCGGCCTTGAATCTGCCCTTCTCGGCGACGAACACGACGATCCTGGTGCTTTCCTCGCTCACCTGCCAGCTCGGCGTATTCGCAGCCGAGCGCGGTGACGTGAAGAAGCTCCGGACGTGGTTCATCATCACGTTCGTCATGGGTGCGATCTTCATTGGCGGCCAGGTGTTCGAGTACACCGAGCTGGTCAAGCACGAGGGCATGAGCCTCTCGTCCGGTCCGTACGGCTCGGTCTTCTACCTGACCACCGGTTTCCACGGTCTGCACGTGACGGGCGGTCTCATCGCCTTCCTGCTGGTCCTCGGCCGGACGTACGCGGCCAAGAGGTTCACCCACGAACAGGCCACGTCGGCCATCGTCGTGTCCTACTACTGGCACTTCGTCGACGTCGTCTGGATCGGCCTCTTCGCGACGATCTACCTGATCAAGTAGCGAACACGTCACCGGGCAAGACCCGGCACTCCATCCAGACACACCGACGCAGAAGATCCTGACACCGGGGTAATCCGTGAAAAAGCTCTCCGCACGACGACGCCATCCGCTGGCGGCGGTCGTCGTTCTACTCCTCGCGCTGGCGGCCACTGGGGGGCTGTACGCCGCCTTCGCCCCCGCGGGCAAGGCGCAGGCCGATGAAACCGCCCAGTCCCTCGCCATCGAGGAGGGCAAGAAGCTCTACGCCGTGGGTTGCGCAAGCTGCCACGGAACCGGCGGTCAGGGTTCCTCTGACGGCCCGAGCCTGGTCGGCGTCGGCTCCGCGGCCGTCGACTTCCAGGTGAGCACGGGCCGCATGCCCGCCCAGCAGCCCGGCGCCCAGGTGCCGAAGAAGCCCGTCATCTACGACCAGGCGCAGATCGACCAGCTGGCCGCGTACATCGCGTCGCTCGGCGCCGGTCCGATCACGCCGACCGAGAAGCAGTACGACCCGGCGGGTGCCGACATCGCCAACGGTGGTGAGCTGTTCCGCAACAACTGCGCGCAGTGCCACAACTTCACCGGCGAAGGCGGCGCGCTGACGAACGGCAAGTACGCCCCCAACCTTGAGGACGTCTCGCCGAAGCACATCTACGAGGCCATGCAGACCGGCCCGCAGAACATGCCCTCCTTCCCCGACAGCACCATGCCGGAGAAGCAGAAGAAGGACATCATCGCGTACCTCGAGAACGTCAACGGCGAGAAGTCGACCAGCCCCGGTGGCCTGAAGCTCGGTGGCCTCGGCCCCGTCTCCGAGGGTCTGTTCGGCTGGATCTTCGCCCTGGGTGCGCTGATCGCTGTCGCCGTCTGGGTCGCGGCCCACACCGCTAAGGCCAAGAAGTCATGAGTAACCAAGAGATTCCCGAAGAGAAGCACCTGCCGACCGAGCAGGGAGACGCCCACCACGGTGGCGTCGCGGTCGCGGACGACCCGTTCGCCGACCCGGGCCTGCCGGTCCACAAGCCCCGCATCCAGGACATCGACGAGCGGGCGGCGAAGCGCTCCGAGCGCACCGTCGCGATGCTCTTCACGCTGTCGATGCTGGCGACGATCGGCTTCATCGCGTCCTACGTGATCTTCCCGGTCGACAAGATCGTCTACATCTTCCCCATCGGGAAGATCAGCGCGCTCAACTTCTCCCTGGGCATGACCCTGGGCGTGGCCCTCTTCTGCATCGGCGCGGGCGCGGTCCACTGGGCCCGCACCCTGATGTCCGACGTCGAGGTCGCCGCCGAGCGCCACGAGATCGCCGCTCCGCCGGAGGTCAAGGCGCAGGTCCTGCAGGACTTCGCCGACGGCGCCAACGAGTCCGGCATCGGCCGGCGTCCCCTGATCCGCAACACGCTGCTCGGTGCGATGGCCATGGTGCCGCTCGCCGGTGTCATGCTGCTGCGCGACCTGGGCCCGCTGCCCGAGCAGAAGCTGCGCAAGACCCTGTGGGCCAAGGGCAAGCTGCTCATCAACGACAACACGAACGAGCCGCTGCGTCCCGAGGACGTGCTCGTCGGGTCGCTGACCTTCGCCAGGCCGGAAGGCCTGGAGGAGGAGCAGCACGACTTCCAGGTCCAGATCGCCAAGGCCGCCCTGATGATCGTCCGCATTCAGCCGGACGACATCAAGGACAAGAAGGAACTGGAGTGGTCCCACGACGGGATCGTGGCCTACTCCAAGATCTGCACCCACGTCGGCTGCCCGATCAGCCTGTACGAGCAGCAGACGCACCACGTGCTCTGCCCGTGCCACCAGTCCACCTTCGACCTTTCCGACGGCGCCCGTGTCATCTTCGGCCCGGCCGGTCACGCGCTTCCGCAGCTGCGGATCGGTGTGAATGACGAAGGCTTCCTCGAAGCGCTCGGCGACTTCGAAGAGCCCGTCGGTCCTGCATTCTGGGAGCGCGGATGAGCACTGCCTCTACCAAGTCACCGGCCGGCAAGGCGCGCAAGGCGCCCGCCGGCGAGCGAGTAGCCGACTGGGCGGACGGCCGCCTGGGCATCTACGGCCTAGCCAAGGCCAACATGCGCAAGATCTTCCCGGACCACTGGTCCTTCATGCTGGGTGAGATCTGCCTCTACAGCTTCATCATCATCATCCTCACGGGTGTGTACCTGACGCTGTTCTTCCACCCGAGCATGAACGAGGTCGTGTACCACGGCTCGTACGTGCCGATGCAGGGCGTCATGATGTCCGAGGCCTTCGCCTCGACGCTGGACATCAGCTTCGACGTCCGCGGTGGCCTGCTGATCCGCCAGATCCACCACTGGGCGGCGCTGATCTTCGTCGCGGCGATGATCGTGCACATGATGCGCGTCTTCTTCACCGGCGCGTTCCGCAAGCCCCGTGAGGTCAACTGGATCTTCGGCTTCCTGCTGCTGGTCCTCGGCATGTTCACCGGCTTCACCGGTTACTCGCTGCCGGACGACCTGCTCTCGGGTACCGGTGTCCGCTTCATGCAGGGCGCCATCCTGTCCGTCCCGGTCGTCGGCACGTACCTGTCGATGTTCCTGTTCGGCGGGGAGTTCCCGGGCGGCGACTTCGTCGCACGGTTCTACTCGGTGCACATCCTGCTGCTGCCCGGCATCATGATGGGCCTGCTCGTGGCCCACCTGATCCTGGTCTTCTACCACAAGCACACCCAGTTCGCGGGCCCCGGCAAGACGAACAACAACGTCGTCGGCATGCCGCTGCTGCCGGTCTACATGGCCAAGGCCGGAGGCTTCTTCTTCCTGGTCTTCGGTGTCATCTCGGCCGTCGCGGCCATCGCCACGATCAACCCGATCTGGGCGCTCGGCCCGTACCGCCCGGACCACGTGTCCACCGGTGCGCAGCCCGACTGGTACATGGGTATGCCGGAAGGCCTGATCCGGGCCATGCCCGGCTGGGAGATCAACCTGTGGGGCCACACGCTCGTCCTGGGCGTGTTCATCCCGCTGCTGCTCTTCCCGCTGGTCCTGGGCGCGATCGCCGTCTGGCCCTTCATCGAGTCCTGGGTCACCGGGGACAAGCGCGAGCACCACATCCTGGACCGCCCGCGCAACGTCCCGACCCGCACCGCCTTCGGTGTCGCCTGGATCGCGGAGTACATCGTGCTCCTGATCGGCGGTGGAAACGACATGTTCGCGCAGTACTTCCACCTCTCGATCAACTCGATCACCTGGTTCGTCCGGATCGGCTTCTTCGTCGTCCCGGTCCTCGCCTTCATCGTCACCAAGCGGATCTGCCTCGGCCTCCAGCGCCGGGACCACGACAAGGTGCTGCACGGTCGAGAGACCGGCATCATCAAGCGTCTGCCGCACGGTGAGTTCGTCGAGGTCCACGAGCCGCTGTCGCAGGGCAAGCTGCACACTCTCACCACGCACGAGCAGTACAAGCCGATCGAGATCGGCCCGACGGTCGACGAGAACGGTGTCGAGCGCAAGGTGAAGGCCACCGAGAAGCTGCGCGCGAAGCTCAGCAAGGGCTTCTACGGCGAGAACAACCAGATTCCGAAGCCCACGGTGGAGGAATACAAGGAGATCCAGTCCGGCCACGGCCACCACTGATCCCCGCATGAACGCATGAGGGACTGATTTCGGTCAGTCCTGGTGTCGCCACGGCGAGAGCCCCGTCCAGTGTCTGGACGGGGCTCTTTGCCGTAACCGGGGCTGGATAGGCTGAACCCGACCGATTCGACGTGGGCGGCAGAATATGGGGACGGCCCACCAACAGCAGGAGCGGACCATGAACGTTGCGACCCCGGCAGGCGGCGACAGCGTGGCGGCCCGTGGGTGGCCGGGCGTTCTCGACGCTCTGCTGACCGGCCAGGACCTGCGCGCCGAGGACACCGCCTGGGCGATGGACCGGATCATGCGCGGGGAGGCCACCGACGCCCAGATCGCCGGCTTCACCGTCGCGCTGCGGGCCAAGGGCGAGACGGTCGCGGAGATCAACGGCCTCGTACGGGCGATGTACGAGCACGCCAACCTGATCGAGGTCCCGGGCCGCACGGTCGACATCGTCGGCACCGGCGGCGACGGGGCCAAAACGGTGAACATCTCCACGATGTCCGCGATCGTGGTGGCCGGCACCGGCGCCAAGGTCGTCAAGCACGGCAACCGGGCCGCGTCCTCCGCCAGCGGCTCCTCGGACGTGCTGGAGAAGCTCGGGGTCAACCTCAACCTCAGCACCGCCCGGGTCGTCGAGGTCGCCGAGGAGGCGGGCATCACCTTCTGCTTCGCGGTGAAGTTCCACCCGGCCCTGCGCCACGTGGCGGCGGCCCGCAAGGAACTCGGCATCCGCACCACCTTCAACATCCTCGGCCCGCTGACGAACCCGGCCCGGGTGCGGGCCCAGGCCTCGGGCGTGGCCGACCCCCGGATGGCTCCGATCGTGGCGGGCGTCCTCGCCGAGCGGGGCTCCTCCGCGCTGGTCTTCCGCGGCGACGACGGCCTGGACGAACTGACCACGGCGTCGACCTCGCGGATCTGGTGGGTCCGCGACGGCAAGGTCACCGAGCAGACCTTCGACCCGCGCGACGTGGGCATCTCCCTGGTCGACGTCTCCGCGCTCGCCGGCGGGGACCCCTCCTACAACGCGGACGTGGCCCGCCGCCTGCTGGCCGGCGAGACCGGCCCGGTCCGTGACGCCGTGCTGCTGAACTCGGCGGCGGCCCTGGTGGCCCTGGACCCCGGCACGGGCACCCTGGAGGAGCAGATCGCGGCCGGCATCACCCGTGCGGCCGAATCGATCGACTCGGGTGCGGCGCGGGCCGCCCTGGAGCGCTGGGTGGCGGCCAGCAACGCGTAGCGGCGCCGGAACGGCGTGAAAGCGATGACCCCGTTCCACCATGCGGACCGGGGTCTTGCGTTCGCGTGATCTTGTGGCAGGATGCTGAACAGGTCACGAGTGACAGCGTTTAGGCCCCGGCTTGCTGTCCGGCAACCCTCCTTCCGTGGCGGGGTGCCCCGGGTGATGACCAGGTCGTAGGCAGCAAGGCCTACGGCAAGCGCGGATCCCTCGACACCAGGGGTCCTGGTCTCTCGAGGAGCGTTTTCCGTGAGCAAGCGAATGCGATAGGGCGACTCCGCCCCCACTTCACCCTCGGACCAGGGCTGCTTCCGTGCGGCCTCCTCACCTTCCGGGGATCTTCCCGTACCCACGTGCGTACGGGCACACCGAAGCCATTCAGCCCTGCCTGCCGGGAGATATCGCCATGTCCGCATCCCTGAACACCGCTGCCCCCGCCGTCGCCGCCGTCGCCACCGCCGTGGACCCCGCCTGTGCCGAGCCGCTCGCGGTCCTCGGCCGGGACGTCACCGTTCCCCTCGTCACCGGCGGCGAGGTCACCTACGCGGCCCTCGACTACGCGGCCAGCGCCCCCGCCCTGCAGCGCGTCTGGGACGACGTGGCCGCGTACGCCCCGTACTACGGCAGCGTGCACCGCGGCGCCGGGTACCTCTCGCAGCTCTCCACCGACCTCTTCGAGCAGAGCCGCGTCACCGTCGCCGAGTTCCTCGACTGCCGACCCACCGACCAGGTCGTCTTCACCCGGTCCACCACCGACTCGCTGAACCTGCTCGCCGCCGTACTCCCCGCCGACTGCCAGGTGTTCGTCTTCGAGACCGAACACCACGCCTCCCTGCTGCCGTGGGTGGACGCGCAGGTCACCTACCTCAACGCGCCGCGCACCCCGGCCGAGGCCGTCGCCACTCTGGAGCGGGCCCTCGCCGACCGCGACCCCTACGGTCCCGCCCTCGTCTGCGTCACCGGCGCCTCCAACGTCACCGGCGAGCTGTGGCCCGTCAAGGAACTCGCCGCCGCCGCGCACGCCCACGGCGCGCGCATCGTGCTGGACGCCGCTCAACTGGCCCCGCACCACCCCGTCTCCGTCCAGGAGCTCGACGTCGACTGGGTCGCCTTCTCCGGGCACAAGCTCTACGCGCCCTTCGGCTCGGGCGTGCTCGCCGGCCGCGCGGACTGGCTGCAGCAGGCCCAGCCGTACCTGGCCGGCGGCGGGGCCTCCCGCAAGGTCGCCCGGCGCGAGGACGGCGGCGTGGACGTCGAGTGGCACACCACGGCCGCCCGCCACGAGGCCGGCTCCCCGAACGTCATCGGCGTCTACTCCATCGCCTCGGCCTGCAAGGCCCTGACCGAGGCGGGCTTCGAGAACCTCGTCGCCCGCGAGCAGCACCTCGTCGCGAAGGTCCGCAGCGGCCTGGCGGAGGTCCCGGCGGTGCGGATCCTCTCCCTCTTCGGCGACGACGCCCCGCGGGTCGGCGTCATCTCCTTCGTGGTGGACGGCTGGAACAGCTCCCACTTCGCGGCGGCCCTGTCCGCGGAGTACGGGATCGGCGTCCGCGACGGCCTGTTCTGCGCCCACCCGCTGGTCCGCACCCTGCTCGGCAGCGAGCCGCAGGCCCAGGGCGAATGCGGTGCCCCGGAGGCAGCCCCGGGGGAGCGCTCCCTGAACGCGATCCGCGTCAGCTTCGGTGCGGGCACCCCCGACGAGCACGTGGACCGCTTCGTCCGCGCGGTGAAGGAACTCGTCGCGGACGGTGCGAAGTGGCAGTACCGCACGGAGGAAGGCCGCTGCGTCCCGGCCGTGTGACACCGTACGGATCATGAGCTACTGGGATCCGATACCGACCCTCCGCGCCTGCGTGGAGGGCCAGCCCCTGCCGGGCCTGGCCGAGTGGGTGCCCGTGTACGACACCCTCTTGTGGGACGCCTGGCCCGACGCGTGGTCGGACCGTAACTGGCGGAACGTGCCGGGGCCGTTCTACGGAGCCGTGACGGACACCTGCTGGGTGGGCCGCGAGGTCGCGCCGGACCACATCCTTTACGACGACGAGTCCGGCCAGGAGTTCGTCTACCGCCAGCCGCGCACGCCCGAGGAGACGTACCGGGTCATGGCCGCGGCCTGGCAGGACCCGATGGCCGGATTCGCGAGCGACGGGGACGAGCGGTGGACGCCGGAGCTGGTGCGGGAGTGGTGGCGGGACCGGGGCCGCGTCCGCGAGTGGGCCGTGGGCCTGGAGCGGAGCTGGTCGGTGTCGGCGCGGCCGGACGAACGCGAGGCGGCGGGCGGGGCCGGGGCGTACGTGGCGTACATCGACGACGGCCTGGAGGAGTACCTGCGCGGCTACGTCTTCCACCTGGCGGAAGGCCGCCCGGCGGGTCCGTCGGACCGCCTGCCGCGGCTCTGACCCTGCGGTGACCGTAGCGCGGGGCCGGTGCCCTGCGGGCGGGCTCGGCGGTGCCGGTCTGCTCGGGCCTGTCCCGGCCCGGGGGGCGCCTCAAGCGCCGGCGGGGCTGGGTGGTGTGGGGCGGTGCCCCGCACGAGAGTCTCCTCGGCCAATGCCCTGCGGCGCGGGCTGTCCCGGCCCGGGCCGCGCCTCAAGCGCCGGCGGGGCTGGGTGGTGTGGGGTGGTGCCCCGCACGAGAGTCTCCTCGGCTCGGCGCACGCGGGCCCGTCACGGACAGGCGGCCGCGGTCGCGCGCTCGTCCTCCGGGGACCCTCCTGCGTGTCCCCACCCCACGGCAGGACTCCGACCGTGCCAGCCGTCGGCGGAGGGGAGGGGGCGTGGCGGGGTGTCCCCGCAGGACGAGCGCGCAACCCAGGCCGCATAGTTCGACCACGGCCGTAGGCGCGAGCCGAGGAGATACCCCGGTGCGGCACCACGGACCGACCTGCGCCGAGCAGCCCGCACACCCCAGCCCCGCCGGCGATTGAGGCGCGGCCCGAGGCACGACGCGGCCGAGCCGCACACCGCAGGGCACACCGCCGAGCAGCCCGCAGGGTGCTACGCGTCCAGGCCGATCGCGAACGCCGCCTCCAGGTCGTGCTGCGAGTACGTGCGGAAGGCCACGTGCGTGTCCGTCGCCTCGACGCCCGGGATCTTGCTGATGCGGCCGGGGATGATGTCCGCCAGGTTCTCGTGGCGGGCCACGCGGACCAGCGCGATCAGGTCGTACGTCCCCGTGACGGAGTAGACCTCGCTGACGTTCTCGAGGGCGGCGATGGACTCGGCGATCTCGGGGATCCGGTCCACGCTGGTCTTGATGAGCACGATCGCGGTGATCACGGCTGGCTGTCTCCCTCGGTGGCCGTCGCTGGTCGCCTCACTCTAGTCGCACCCCGATAGCGGGCCCACGCGTACAGGAAGCCGAGGGAGAAGCCCACCAGATGGGCCAGATAGGCGACCCCCGGCCCGCTGCCGGCCCGCTGCGCCGCCACCCATTGCAGGGCGAACCAGAAGAGCAGCACCATCCACGCGGGGAACCGCAGCGGCAGGAAGAAGAGGAAGGGGAACAGGCTCGTCACCCTCGCCCGCGGGAGCAGGAAGAGGAAGGCGCCCAGTACGGCCGAGATGGCACCGGACGCACCGACCAGCGTCTGCGGGGACCCCGCGTTGGCCGCCGCGTACGCCGCCATCGCCAGGTAGCCCGTACAGAGGTAGAAGACGATGAAGGCCGGGCGGCCCATCCGTTCCTCCGCCATCGCGCCGAAGACGTGCAGGAAGAGCATGTTCCCGAGCAGGTGCAGCCAGCTGCCGTGGACGAACAATGCGGTCAGCGGGGTCAGCCAGGCGCGCGGGGTGCCCGTGAAGAGCTCGTCCGGGACGACGCCCCAGCGCCGGAAGTACGCGGCCCCGGCGGACAGCAGCTCGTCGCCCGTCCCGTAGACCGGATTGAGTCCCGAGGCCGGACCGAGGACGAACACCACGGCGCAGCCCGCCATCAGCGCATGGGTGACCACCGGTCCCCGGGCGGCCTCGCGAACGGCCCGCCACCTTACGATCATGTGACAGAGCATGACGCAAGGGGACCCACCTGAAGCGGTGGCAGGCCGTAGGGTTACGAGCTGCGGTCCGCAGGACGACGCATACGGCGGCGCGGGCAGCTTTAATTGAATCAGCTACGAAGGAGAGAGCGGCCTGATGACGGTTCCCCTGCCGACCGACACCACCCGGTGGCGCTGCACCCTGTGCGGCAACCTCACGCGCTTCGACGTCACCCGATCGTCGAAGGTCGTGGAGTACGTCCACCTGGACCTCGCCGGGGAGCCCAAGGTCGAGGAACGCGAGGTGGTCAATGAGACCATCGAGTCGGTCCGCTGCCGCTGGTGCAACGCGGTGGACCAGATCGAGCTCGTGGACAGGCCGGGCGCGGACTCCTGACGGAGGCGCACCCACAGGAAGATCACGGTAGGGGTGACGGATTGTGGAGCCAGCAAGCGGCGCTGAGCCGGCCGACGCGGCCGGCGACGCCGCCGAGGCGCTCGACCACCCGCTGCCGGAAGGCGTGCGGCGCCGGGTCGTCGCGCTCGTCTCGGACGCCTTCGGCGGACTGACGGTCGCGGACCTCCCGGCGCAGCTGCGCCAGTATGCCCGGTTCACCCCGACCCGGCGCGCCAAGTTCGCGGGCAACGCCATGGCCGCGGCGGTCGAGTCCGACGCCGTGTTCCGGAGCAGGGTCGCGGACAAGGTGCGCGAGGCGCAGGCCGATCTGGCCGCCGCGCTGGAGGCGGGCGCGCCGCCGGCGGCCGCGGATCCGCTGGACGTCGCGGCCGCCGCCTTCGTCCTGCGGCCGGCCGGCTGGGTCAAGCTGGTGGCCGCCGCGGGCGAGGAGGCGCAGCGCGCCGACGCCGAGCGGGTCGGCGAAGAGACCCGGCGCGAGCTGGAGCGCCTGCGCGAGGAGCTGGCCCACGTACGGGAACTGCAGCGCACGGGCGGCGATCAGGTGCGGGCCGAGCTGGACGCGGCCCGCAAGGAAGCGGAATCGCTTCAGCGCAAGCTGCGCAGCGCCCTGAGCGACGTCAAGCGGGGTGAAGCGGCCCTGCGCAAGGTGAATGCGGAGATCGACGGGATCCGCGGCGACGCGGCCGCCCGGGTGGCCGCCGCCGAGAGCGAGTCCCGTCGGGTCAAGTCGCGTCTCGCGGAGGTGGAGACGGCGCTGGAGACCTCGCGCCGGGCCACGCGCGAGGGGCGCAGCATCGAGGACATGCGGCTGCGGCTGCTGCTGGACACCGTGCTGGACGCGGCCCAGGGGCTGCGCCGGGAGCTCGCCCTGCCGCCCCTGTCGACGCGGCCGGCGGACACCGTGGAGGCGGTGGAGCCGGGCCGGATGACGCCGAAGGACATCGCGGCGCGGGCCCTGTCGGAGACGGATCCGGCGTTGCTGGACCAGCTGTTGGCGTTGCCCCAGGCCCATCTGGTGGTCGACGGCTACAACGTGACGAAGACCGGCTATCCGACGATGCCGCTGGAGAAGCAGCGGCTGCGGCTGCTGGGCGGGCTGTCGATGCTGGCCGCGCAGACGGGCGCGGAGATGACCTGTGTCTTCGACGGGGCGGAGCTGGCGGCCCCGGTGCTGCTCGCGCCGCCGCGCGGGGTGCGGGTGCTGTTCTCCAAGGCCGGGGTGACGGCGGACGAGCTGATCCGCCAGCTGGTGCGTGCGGAGCCGCCCGGCCGGCCGGTGGTCGTGGTCTCCACGGACCGGGAGGTCGCCGACGGGGTGGCCAAGGCGGGAGCGAGGCCCGTAACGTCCGCTTTGTTGCTGAAGCGGCTTTCGCGCGTTTCCTAACTCCCGTGCCGAATGCCGGAATTGATGGGTCCTGTGGAGGACGCACCGTCAAGTGCCCTGCACAGAGCGTGCGCTGTAGGTAAAGAACCTGGTGAGGGACCGAATTTTTTCCCGGCAGGATTTGAACTGATCACAGATGGGTCACTAGGGTCTGGTCAAACCTTCGTGCGGTAGATCACTCATTCGGAGTGGCGGCGAAGGTGCTGCCGAGTTGCGTTCTTCGGCGGCTCGAGGAAGAAGGAGCTCGCCTTCGTGGCGTCCCACCGTCGACCCAAGCAGCCGACCCGCGCTCGTGTGACCGTGCTCACCTCGGTCGCGGCCGCGGCCGTCGCCCTCTCCGCCCAGGGCGCCTCCGCCGCTCCGGCCAAGCCGAGCAAGGACGAGGTCAAGACCCAGGTCGACGCCCTCTACGAAGAGGCGGAGCAGGCCACCGAGAAGTACAACGGGGCCCAGGAACGCCAGGACAAGCTGGAGAAGGAGATCGGGCAGCTCCAGGACCAGGTGGCGCGCGGGCAGGGCGACCTCAACGACCTGCGCAGCACGCTCGGTTCGATGGCCAGCGCCCAGTACCGCAACGGAGGCATAGACCCCTCCCTCGCCCTCCTCCTCTCCGAGGACCCCGACAGCTACCTCGACAAGGCCTCCACCCTGGAGCACTTGAGCGGCAAGCAGGTCGAAGCGGTCCAGAAGATCCAGGCGAAGCAGCGCACCCTCGCGCAGCAGCGTCAGGAGGCCTCCGGCAAGCTCGCCGACCTCGACGCGACCCGCAAGGAACTCGCCGAGAAGAAGAAGGTCTCGACGGAGAAGCTCGCCGCGGCCCAGGCCCTGCTCAACACCCTGACCGCGCAGGAGCGTTCCGCGCTCAAGGACGAGGAGACGCGCGCGAGCCGCGCCGACAGCTCCCGCGTCGACCTCGGCAACGTGAAGGCCTCCGGCCGCGCCGGAGCCGCCCTCGCCGCCGCCAAGACCAAGCTGGGCTTCACCTACCAGTCCGGCGGCACCGGCCCCAACGTCTACGACTGCTCGGGCCTGACCCAGTGGGCGTACAAGCAGGCCGGCGTCAACATCAGCCGCACCACCTTCACCCAGGTGAACGACGGCACGCGCATCAGCCGCAGCCAGCTCCAGCCCGGTGACCTCGTCTTCTTCTACGGGGACCTGCACCACGTCGGCCTCTACGCCGGCAACAACATGACGCTGCACGCCTCGAACCCGCGCAGCGGCATCAAGTACGAGTCCATGGACAACATGCCGTTCCAGTTCGGCGTCCGGATCGGCTGATCCGCTCCGCCCCGCGGTCCGGGACGCGCCGTACGCCGCCCATCCGGGCGAATTCCCGGGCCCGCGTCTGACCACACGCCCCGCCGGTGACCTGCGTCTCCTGCGGGGCGTCGGCATGTGCGCCCTCCGGCGGTCGTTGGCCGACGTGTGGTGGCGCCGCTACTGTCTGCCAGCGCGGAACCCGGCACACGGCCGTCCACGGGGGGCGGACCCGGGCCCCGCACAGCGGAAGGGAGCGGTTTCACGTGGCGTCCCATCGCCGGCCCGGGCTCGGCAGCCTCGACCGGAACACGAAGGTCACCGTCCTCACCGCCGCCGCGGCCACGGCCGCGGTCGCCATGACGGGAGTACCCGCAAGTGCGGCCCCCGGACTCCCGCACGAACCCGGCGGCGGGGCGAGAACCGGCATCAGCGCCCAGGTCGACCGGCTCTTCGAGGAGGCCGAGCAGGCCACCGAACGCTTCAACGAGGCCGGCGAGAAGGCCGACCGGCTCCGCGCAGAGGTCAACCGGGCCCAGGACGCGGTGGCCCGCGGCCAGGAACGCATCAACACCATGCGGGGCGTCCTCGGCACCTTCGCCGGGGCCCAGTACCGCAGCGGCGGCATCGACCCCGCCGTCGGGCTGATGCTGGCCGAGAACCCCGACGCGTACCTGGAGCAGGCCGCCGCCCTCGACCGGCTGACCGGCCGCCAGGCCCGGCAGCTCGACGAACTCCGCGAGGAGCAGCGCGAACTGGGCCAGGAGCGCCAGGAGGCCTCCCGCAAGCTCGCCGAACTCGACGCCCTGCGCTCCGACGTGGCCCGGCACAAGCGCTCCGTCACCGCGAAGCTCGCGGCCGCCCGGCGGCTGCTCAACGCCATGCCCTCCGAGGAGCGGGCCGACTACGAGCGCGCCTCGCGCTCAGGGGGCCGCCCCGAGGGGCTGCCCGACCTCCCCTCCCTCGGCCCCTCCTCGGGGCGCGCCGCGACCGCCGTGATGGCGGCCCGGGCCGCGGTCGGCCGGCCTTACGTGTGGGGCTCCACCGGCCCCTCCGGCTTCGACTGCTCCGGGCTGATGGTCTGGTCGTACCGGCAGGCGGGGGTCTCCCTGCCGCGCACCTCGCAGGCCCAGCGGCACGCCGGGCGGCAGGTGCCGCTGTCGCAGGCCCGTCCGGGCGACCTGGTGACGTACCGCTCGGACGCCAGCCACGTCGGCATGTACGTGGGCAACGGCCAGGTGGTGCACGCGCCGTACCCCGGGGCCCGGGTGCGCTACGACCCCGTCGGGATGATGCCCGTCTCTTCGGTGACCCGCCCCTGACCGCACCCGTGCGTACGATCGTCGGATGTCCCCCGTCCGACGGTCCCTCGTACGCGTGCTGCCGCTCCTGCTGAGCGCGCTGCTCGCCGGGTGCGGGGCGCCCGCACCGCGGGACGGCGCCGAGCGGGACATCCGGGAGGCCGTCGCCGACTGGTCGCGGACGCCGCCCGCGCAGCTCGCCGGGATCCCGCTGGAGGGATGGGAGTACGAGGTCTCCGCGGTCGGGCGCGACGGCGCGGGGGCCACCGCCCGGGCCGAGCTGCGCTACCGGCTGGCCGGCTACGACGCGGCCGCGGCCGCCTCGGCCCGCGAGGTGCGCCTCACCCGGGACGGCGGGCGGTGGCGGGTCACCGGCGACCGGGCCGCGCCGGGCGCGCTGCCGCAGCTTTGGGACCAGGGCCCGGTGGCGGTGGTCCGCGGGGCGCACTCGCTGGTGCTGGGCGTCGGGCAGGACGCCGGGACGCTGTCCGCGATCGCGGCGGAGGCCGACCGGGCGGTGCCGGCGGTGAGCAAGGCCTGGCCTGGGCCCTGGGCGGGGCGGGCGGTGGTCCTGGTGCCCGGTTCGGTGGACCGGATGGCGCAGCTGCTGGGCCGCCCGGCCGCCGAGTACCGGGGCATGGGGGCCGTCACGACCGGCCGGGTGGGTGCGGCTGCGGCCCCCGCCGACCGCGTCGTCGTCAACCCGGAGGGGTGGGCGGAGCTCAGCCCGGCGGGCCGCGCGGTCGTCCTGACCCACGAGGTCACCCATGTGGCCACCCGGGCGGCGACCACCGCGACCACCCCGCTGTGGCTCTCCGAGGGCTTCGCGGACTGGGCGGCGTACCGCGCGGGCCCCGCCACCCCGGAGCAGGCCGCCCCCGCGCTGGCCAGGGCCGTGCGGCGGGGCGACGTGCCGGGCGAGCTGCCCGGGGCGCGGGACTTCGCCTTCGGCGGCGACCCGGAGGCGCTGGCGCGGGCCTACGAGGGGTCCTGGCTGGCCTGCCGGATGATCGCGGAGCGATGGGGCGAGGCGGCGCTGGTGGACCTGTACGGGAGGGCGGGGCGCGAGCCGTGGCCGGTGGCGGTGCGGGGGGCCCTCGGCGTGGATCCGGCGGCGCTGACGGAGGACTGGCGCCAAGCCCTGCGGGAGGAGTTCCGCTGAGGGCGTCCGGTACGTTGGCAGCGATGCACAAGACGCTGATCGTGACCAACGACTTCCCGCCGCGACCGGGCGGCATTCAGGCCTTCCTGCACAACATGGCGCTACGGCTGGATCCCGACCGGATCGTCGTCTACGCCTCCACCTGGAAGCACAGCGCGGAGGGCCGCGAGGCCACCGCGGCCTTCGACGCGGAGCAGCCGTTCCAGGTGGTCCGCGACCGTACGACGATGCTGCTGCCGACCCCGCGCGTGACGCGGCGGGCGGTGGGCCTGCTGCGCGAACACGGCTGCGAGTCGGTGTGGTTCGGGGCGGCGGCACCGCTCGGGCTGATGGGCCCGGCGCTGCGGCGGGCGGGTGCGCGGCGGATCGTGGCGACCACGCACGGGCACGAGGCGGGCTGGGCCCAGCTGCCGGCCGCGCGGCAGCTGCTGCGGCGGATCGGCGAGGGCACCGACACGCTGACCTACCTGGGGGAGTACACGCGCTCGCGGATCGCCTCCGCGGTGACGGACCGGGCGGCGGCCCGGATGGTCCAACTCCCGCCGGGCGTGGACGAGAAGACCTTCCACCCGGGATCGGGCGGAGCGGAGGTGCGGGCCCGCCTCGGGCTGACGGAGCGGCCGGTGGTCGTCTGCGTCTCCCGGCTGGTGCCGCGCAAGGGGCAGGACACGCTGATCGAGGCGATGCCGCGGATCCTGGCGGCGGTGCCCGACGCGGTGCTGCTGATCGTGGGCGGCGGGCCCTACGAGGCGGACCTGCGGGAGCTGGCCGTCCGGACGGGGGTCGCGGACTCGGTCGTCTTCACCGGAGCCGTCCCGTGGTCGCAGCTCCCGGCCCACTACGGCGCGGGTGACGTCTTCGCCATGCCGTGCCGGACCCGGCGGGGCGGACTGGACGTGGAGGGGCTCGGCATCGTCTACCTGGAGGCCTCGGCGACGGGTCTGCCGGTGATCGCGGGCGACTCGGGCGGGGCGCCGGACGCGGTGCTGGACGGTGAGACGGGCTGGGTCGTTCGGGGCGGATCCCCCGAGGAGGCGGCGGACCGGATCGTCACCCTGCTGCAGGATCCGGAGCTGCGGGCGCGTATGGGCGCTGCCGGCCGTGCATGGGTCGAGGACCGCTGGCGCTGGGACCTTCTGGCCGAACGGCTTCGCGAGCTGCTCTGATCGCCGGGTGCGGCGCCGCTGCCGGGGGCCCTGCCCCCGGACCCCCGCTCCTCAAACGCCGGCGGGGCTGGATTCGGCTGCTGCCGTTCGCCTGGCGCGGGCTGAAACTGTCAGCCCGCGCCGGCAATATCCGGCCCCTCCGGCGTTTGAGGAGCGGGGTTCGGGGCGGAGCCCCGACGGCGGAGCCGCCGGTAAGCATCTGCGCAGCCACGTCTGACTGTTCCTCAGATGTCTGTCAATACCGCGGCTGGGCGGAAGGCTGGATTCCGCCCATGATGCGGCCATGACATCCAATCTGACGCGCCGTCACCTGTTGGGACTCGGCGCCCTCTCGACCGCCGCCGCACTCGGCTTCACCAGGATCGGGGCGGCCTCCGCCGCGGCCGTGGAGCCCGCCGCCGCCCAGTACGCCCCCGCCATCGTCGTCGGCTCCGGCTACGGATCCGCCGTCGCCGCCCTGCGCCTCGGGCAGGCGGGCGTACGCACCGTCGTGCTGGAGATGGGCCGGCTCTGGGACACTCCCGGACCCGACGGCAAGGTCTTCCCCTCCACCTCCGCGCCCGACCAGCGCTCCATGTGGTTCCGCAACCGCACCGAGGCCCCGCTCGCCCAGTTCCTCTGGCTCGACGTGGTCAACCGCGACATCAGCCCGTACCCCGGCGTCCTCGACCGCGTGAACTACGGCGACATGTCCGTGTACGTGGGGCGCGGGGTCGGGGGCGGATCGCTCGTCAACGGCGGGATGGCCCCGACGCCCCGGCGCTCGTACTTCTCCGAGGTGCTGCCCCAGGTCGACGCCGACGAGATGTACGGCACGTACTACCCCCGCGCCCGTGCCATGCTCGGGGTGAACGACATCGACCCGGCCTGGTTCGAGTCCACCGAGTGGTACCGCTTCGCCCGGATCTCCCGCAAGCACGCCCAGAACACCGGCCTGAAGACCGTCTTCGTCCCCAACGTCTACGACTTCGAGCACATGAAGCGCGAGGCGGCCGGCACCGCCCCCCGCTCGGCACTGGCCGGCGAGGTCATCTACGGCAACAACCACGGCAAGAAGAGCGTCGACAAGACCTACCTCGCCGCAGCCCTGGGCACCGGGAACGTCACCATCGAGACCATGCAGCGCGTGGTCGGCGTACGGCCCGATCCGGCCGGCGGGTACGTCCTGACGGTGCGGACCAGCGATGTCACCGGACGGGTCACCCAGGTCCGCGAACTCGGCTGCAGGCAGCTCTTCCTCGGGGCCGGGAGCCTCGGCACCACCGAGATCCTGCTGCGGGCCCGCGAGAGCGGAACCCTGCCCGCGCTCAGCGACAGGGTCGGGCTCGGCTGGGGCCCCAACGGCAACATCATGACGGCCCGCGCCAACCACCTGTGGGACACGGTCGGCTGCAACCAGGCCACCATGCCCGCGATGGGCATCGACGACTGGGACAACGCCGCGAATCCGGTCTTCGCCGAGATCGCCCCGCTCCCCATGGGCATCGAGCACTGGATCTCGATGTACCTGGCCATCACCAAGAACCGGGAGCGCGGGCACTTCACCTACGACGCCGCCACCGACTCGGCGCGGCTCAACTGGCGGCGGGACCAGAACACGCCCTCGGTCAACGCGGCGAAGAACCTCTTCGACCGCATCAACCGGCGGAACTTCACCATCTACCGCTACGACCTCTTCGGCGGGAACAAGGCCTTCGCCGACAACTTCACCTACCACCCGCTCGGCGGCTGCGTCCTCGGGGACGCCACCGACGTGTACGGGCGGGCCAAGGGATATCAGGGGCTGTACGTGGTCGACAGCTCCCTGATCCCCGGATCGCTCGGCGTGAACCCGTTCGTGACCGTCACCGCCCTCGCGGAGCGGAACATGGCACGGATCCTCGCCGAGGACCCCCGCTAGCGCGAGGCCGGCCGCGGACTAGCCGCGGTAGAGCGCCTCGATCTCGTCCGCGTAGTCCTTCGCCACCACGTTGCGCTTGAGCTTCAGCGACGGCGTGATGTGGCCCGACTCCTCCGTGAACTGGGAGGGCAGAATGCGGAATTTCCGCACCGATTCCGCCTTGGAGACCGCCGCATTGCCGTCGTCGATCGCCTTCTGGACGGCGGCGATGAGGTCCGCGTCCTCGCGCAGCTCCGCCGCCGTGACCCCGGCCGGCTTGCCGTTCTCCGCGGCCCAGCGGCCGAGGAACTCCTCGTCGATCGTGACCAGCGCGGCCACGAACGGCCTCGCGTCGCCGACCACCATGCACTCCGCGACCAGCGCGTGCGCCCGGATCCGGTCCTCGATCACCGCGGGGGCCACGTTCTTGCCGCCCGCCGTGACGATGAGCTCCTTCTTGCGGCCCGTGATCGTGAGGTAGCCGTCCTCGTCGAGGGTGCCGACGTCGCCGGTGTGGAACCAGCCGTCGGTCAGCGCCTCGGCGGTCGCCGCCTCGTTGTTCCAGTACCCCGTGAAGATCTGCTCGCCGTGCAGCAGCACCTCGCCGTCGTCGGCGATGCGCACCACGGAGCCCGGCATGGGCTGGCCGACCGTACCGATCTTCTGCTTGTCCCACGGGTTGAAGGTGGTCGCGGCACAGGACTCGGTCAGGCCGTAGCCCTCCAGGACCGTGAAGCCGATGCCGCGGAAGAAGTGCCCGAGCCGCTCGCCCAGCGGCGCGCCGCCGGAGATCGCGTACTCGCCGCGCCCGCCGAGGACCGCGTGCAGCTTGCTGTAGACCAGCTTCGAGAAGATCTTGTGCTTGAGCTTCAGCCCGAACGACGGGCCGCGCGGGGTGTCCAGCGCACGGCTGTAGGCGATGGCCGTGTCGGCCGCCGCGTCGAAGATCTTCCCCTTGCCCTCGGCCTGCGCCTTGGCGCGCGCCGAGTTGTAGACCTTCTCGAAGACCCGGGGGACGCCGAGGATCAGCGTGGGACGGAAGGACTGCAGCTCGTCGGTGAGGTTCTTGATGTCCGGTACGCAGCCCAGGCGGATCGGCGCCAGCACGGCCGCCACCTCCACCAGGCGCCCGAAGACGTGCGCGGCCGGCAGGAACAGCAGCACCGAGCATTCGCCGGTCTTGAACAGCGGGCTCAGGCGCTCCACCGCGTTGCCGCACTCCGCGAAGAAGTTGCGGTGGGTCAGCACACAGCCCTTGGGGCGGCCGGTGGTGCCCGAGGTGTAGACGATGGTGGCCGGGTCGTCGGCGTTCGCGAGGCTGCTGCGCTCCTCGACCTCGGCGTCGGTGACGGCCGCGCCCGCGGCCTTCAGCGCCTCCACCGCCCCCTGCTCGATCTCCCAGACCTCGCGCAGCTCCGGCAGGCGGTCGCGCAGCGAGGCCACGGCCTTGCCGTGCCCGGCGCTCTCCACGACGACCGCGACGGCGCCGGAGTCGCCGAGGATCCACTGGATCTGCTCGGGGGAGCTGGTCTCGTACACGGGGACGGTGACGCCGCCCGCGCTCCAGATCGCGAAGTCGATCAGTACCCACTCGTAGCGGGTGCGGGAGATCAGGGCGACACGGTCGCCGGGACGGACGCCGGCCGCGATCAGGCCCTTGGCCGTGGCACGGACCTCGGCAAGGAACTCGGTCGCCGTCACGTCCTGCCACCGGCCGTCGGCCTTGCGGCTCATGACGGCGGTGTCTGGGTGCTGAGCGGCGTTGCGGCGGATGAGATCCGTCAGGTTCCCGTCCGACGGGACCTCGTACAGGGCCGGAAGGCTGAACTCGCGCAAGACTGCTGCTCCTCTGGGCGCCATCGCCACCATGTGGACCGACCGGACGTTACCCACCGGTAGTGGGTTCCCGATAGAGGGAACCGGCCAGATGTTCCGTGCGTCACATTCTGCACTCACACAGCCCGGCTCCAACGTGCCGACAGTAGTCGACCCCTCTGGCGACTCGGAAGTAACCGCAGGTAGGCCGACCTTTCACACTCCCACTACCCGGCCCTCACGAGTCCCCCTAGGGTTGTCCGCATGGCTGGCACGAAGCGGGGCGAGAACGGCGGCGGCACGAGCGGATCGAGCCGAACACGGGTCCACGTCGTGAGCGACGTGCACGGCAACACCGAGGCCCTCGCCCGGGCGGGGGAGGGCGCCGACGCCCTCATCTGCCTCGGCGACCTCGTGCTCTTCCTCGACTACGCCGACCACTCGCGCGGGATCTTCCCCGACCTGTTCGGCGTCGAGAACGCCGACCGGATCGTCGAGCTGCGCACCGCGCGCCGCTTCGAGGAGGCCCACGCCTTCGGCCGGCAGCTGTGGGCCGGACTGGACCGGGAGTCCCTGATCGAGGGCGCCGTGCGCCGCCAGTACGCGCAGATGTTCGCCGCCTTCCCCACCCCCACGTACGCCACCTACGGCAACGTCGACATTCCGGGCCTGTGGCCGGAGTACGCCGACCGCCACGGCCTCACCGTGCTCGACGGACAGCGCGTCGAGATCGCCGGCCGCGTCTTCGGCTTCGTCGGCGGCGGACTGCCCTCGCCCATGCGCACCCCCTACGAAGTGGACGTGGAGGAGTACGCCGCCAAGGTCGAGGCCCTCGGCGAGGTCGACGTCCTGTGCTCGCACATCCCGCCGGAAGTGCCCGAGCTCTGCTACGACACCGTCGCCCGCCGGTTCGAACGCGGCAGCGAGGCCCTGCTCGCCGCGATCCGCCGCACCCGGCCCCGCTACGCCCTCTTCGGACACGTCCACCAGCCGCTCGCCCGGCGGATGCGCATCGGCGCCACCGAGTGCGTGAACGTCGGCCACTTCGCGGCCACCGGCCGCCCCTGGGCTCTCGAATGGTAGGGATCAAGCCGCATCACGGCGGGCCCCGGCAGGGTCCGGGAGGCACTGGAGTGGCGACGTCCGCACGCGCGGTAGCCTTCACGCGGCGGCCCCAGGCCGCACACATCCTCGAACCACCCCAGCTGCCGCTGGGAGGTACCCCCAGCCCGGAGGAGCGACCGCGATGGCGGAACACACCAGCTCAAGCATCACGATCGAGGCTGCGCCCACCGACGTGATGGCCGTGATCGCCGACTTCGCCCGGTACCCCGAGTGGACCGGCGAGGTGAAGGAGGCCGAGGTGCTGGCCACCGACGCCGACGGGCGCGCCGAGAAGGTCCGCCTGCTGCTCGACGCGGGCGCGATCAAGGACGACCACACCCTCGCCTACACCTGGAAGGGCACGGACGAGGTCAGCTGGACCCTGGACAAGTCCCAGATGCTTCGCCAGCTGGACGGCTCCTACCGCCTCACCGCGGTCGACGGAGGCAAGCGCACCGAGGTCACCTACCAGCTGACCGTGGACGTCAAGATCCCCATGCTCGGCATGATCAAGCGCAAGGCCGAGAAGGTCATCATCGACCGGGCGCTCGCGGGCCTGAAGAAGCGCGTCGAAGCCGTCTGAGCCCGCTTCCCGCACACCGGAGCACCCGCACATGCACACCTTGCTGATCACCGGCCCCGGCGGGGCCGGGCGGACCACCGTGGCGGCGGCCACCGCCCTCGCGGCGGCCCGCGAAGGGCGGCGGGTGCTGCTGCTCTCCGGCGACATCGGCGACCCGCTCGCCGCCCTGGCCGGCGACCCGGCCGGCGACACCGCCGTCCCCGGGCTGCGGGTGGCCCGGGTCGACTCCGGCGAGGAGTTCCGCGAGGAACTCGTCGCCCTCCAGCAGCGCGGATCCGCCCTGCTCGGCATGGTCGGGGCCCGGCCCCTGGGCGCCGAGGAGATCACCGAACTGCCCGGCGCCGAAGAGTTCGCCCTGCTCCGCGCCCTGCGGCGGGCCGCCGCCGCACCCGGCACCGACCTCGTCGTCGTCGACATGCCGCCGCTGCACCGGACCCTCGCCGTCCTCGCCCTCCCCGCCCAGCTGCGCCGCTACCTCGCCCGGCTGCTCCCCGCGGAGAAGCAGGCCGCCCGCGCCCTGAGGCCCGTACTGGCCCAGCTGGCCGGCGTACCCATGCCCGCGCAGTGGCTCTACGAGACCGCCGCCCGCTGGGACGAGGAGCTGGCCGCCGTCCAGGCCGTCGTCGAGGCCGACACCACCGAGCTGCGGCTCGTCGCCCAACCCGGCCCCGCCGCCGCCGACGCGCTGCGCCTCGGCCGGCTCGGGCTCGCCCTCCAGCAGCTGCCCGTCTCCGCCGTCGTCGCCAACCGCATGGCCCCGCAGGGCTCCGCCGACCCGTGGCTCGCCGGGCTCGCCGCCCAGCACGAGAAGTACGCCGCCGAGTGGGCCGAGGAGCTCCCGGTGGTGGCCCTCACCCACCTCGGCCACGACCCGCGGGGCCCGCACGACCTGGAACGGCTCGCCGCCGCCCGCGGGCTCGTACCCGGGGCGCCCGCACCCCGCCGGGCCTGGGCCGTCGAGGACCGGCTCGCCGAGGACGGGGTGCTCGTCTGGGTGGTACCGCTGCCCGGCGCCACCAAGAGCGACCTCGACCTCGTCCGCCGCGGCGACGAGCTGCTGCTCACGGCGGGCCCGTACCGCAGGATCGTTCCGCTCCCTTCGGCGCTGCGCCGCTGCACCGTCTCCGGCGCCGCCCTCGCCCAGGGGGAGCTCCGCATCCGCTTCACCCCCGACCCGGGGCTGTGGCCCCGTACGCGATGAACCGCGTACCCCCGTTCGGGTACCGTCGAAGGTAGCCAGTACCGCACGCCCAGCCGCCGCCGCAGGAGAGAGTCCGCCATGAGCGAGGCCACCGACCGTCCCACCGACGACGACGCCTGGGCCAGGGCCTGCGCCGAGGACCTCGCCGCGGAGAAGGAGCGCCTGCGCGGAGCGGGCGAGAGCGGAGCCGGCGCCACCGGCACCGCCGCCGAGGAGCTGTTCAAGCTCTTCGAAGCCGTCGCCGACAAGGTCTCCGGACTGAACAACCCGCTGTTCGGCGTGGCAGCACAGGGCGCGGTGCGCCAGATCGTCGACCAGGCCAAGACCGCCGCCAAGCCCGTCATCGAGCGCAACCCGGAGGTCTTCGACCACCTCGCGGCCGCCGGCTCGGAACTGCTCGCCGCCTACCGCTCGGCCGTCGAGGGCCACGAACGCCGCTGGACGCGGGGCGACGAACCCCCCGCCCCCCGGCAGGCGTCCCACGACCGCGACCCCCGCGACGAGGGCCCCGACGACGGCCCGCCCGAGCGGATCGATCTCGACTGATCCACCGGACACCCCCGGCCCCTCGGGTACGGTTGGCCGTGGCGGGGTTTGACCGGAAACCGAGGGACTAATGGGACTCACCATCGGCGTCGACATTGGCGGCACGAAGATCGCGGCCGGCGTGGTCGACGAAGAGGGCACCATCCTTGAGACGTACAAGGTGCCCACCCCGCCGACCGCGGACGGAGTGACGGAGGCCATCTGCGCCGCCGTATCCGAGGTCAGCAGCAACCACACCATCGAGGCCGTCGGCATCGGCGCCGCCGGATACGTGGACGACAAGCGCGCGACCGTGCTGTTCGCGCCCAACATCAACTGGCGGCACGAGCCGCTCAAGGACAAGGTCGAGCAGCGCATCGGCCTGCCCGTCGTCGTCGAGAACGACGCGAACTGCGCGGCCTGGGGCGAATACCGCTTCGGCGCCGGCCAGGGCCACGAGGACGTCATCTGCATCACGCTCGGCACCGGCCTGGGCGGCGGCATCATCATCGGCAACAAGCTGCGCCGCGGACGCTTCGGCGTCGCCGCCGAGTTCGGGCACATCCGGGTCGTCCCGGACGGACTGCTGTGCGGCTGCGGAAGCCAGGGCTGCTGGGAGCAGTACGCCTCCGGGCGCGCGCTCGTCCGGTACGCGAAGCAGCGAGCCAACGCCACCCCCGAGAACGCGGCCATCCTGCTCGCTCTCGGCGACGGCACCGCCGAGGGCATCGAGGGCAAGCACATCAGCGAGGCCGCCCGGCAGGGCGACCTCGTGGCCATCGACGCCTTCCGCGAACTGGCCCGCTGGGCCGGAGCGGGACTGGCCGACCTGGCCTCGCTGTTCGACCCCTCCGCCTTCATCGTCGGCGGCGGCGTCTCGGACGAGGGCGACCTCGTCCTCGACCCGATCCGCAAGTCCTTCAAGCGCTGGCTGGTCGGCGGCGCCTGGCGCCCGCACGCACAGGTGCTCGCAGCGCAGCTCGGCGGCAAGGCCGGGCTCGTCGGCGCGGCCGACCTCGCCCGCCAGGGCTGATCGCTTTCACCCTTCTTTCCACGCTCACCGCCCGCCGCGCCCCTTGGGGGAGCGGCGGGCGGCTGCGTATCTTGCGAAGCATGGACCAGCTGCCGAAGTCCCGTACGGAGCCCGACGGTTCTGCCGTGATCCGGGTACTCAGCTACAACATCCGCTCGCTGCGCGACGACGAGGAGGCGCTGGCCCGGGTCATCCGGGCGTGCGAGCCCGACCTCGTCCTCGTGCAGGAGGCCCCGCGGTTCTTCCGGTGGCGCAAACACGCCGCGCGCCTCGCCGCCAAGTGCGACCTGGTGGTGCTGGGCGGGGGCGCGACGGCGGCCGGGCCGCTGCTGCTGTGCTCGCTCCGGGTCTTCGTGGAGCGGACGGAGGACGTCCTGCTGCCGCGCTCGCCGGGACTGCACCGCAGGGGCTTCGCCACGGCGGTGATCCGGGTCGGGGGCGTCCGGGTGGGCCTGGCCTCCGTACACCTGTCGCTCCAGCCCGAGGAGCGCAGGGACCACGCGGAGAGGCTGCTGGAGCGCCTCGCCGGGCTGGACGTGCCGTACACGATCGTCGGGGGCGACCTGAACGAGGGCCCGGACGGGCCGGCGTACGGGCGGCTGGCCGCCGAGCTGCAGGACTGCCGGGCGGTGGCCCCGTGGGGCGGCGGAGCGACCTTCCCGGCGGAGGCGCCGGACCGCCGGATCGACGCCGTCTTCGCCACGAAGGGGGTGGAGGTACTGGCCTGCGGGGTCCCGGAGGGCCTGCCGGGCGTCTCGTCCGGGGACCTCCGGGCGGCGACGGACCACCTGCCGGTGCTGGCGGTCCTGCGCCTCGCGGCTGCGCCGTAGACCGGCGGTCCAGGGGTCCGGGTGCGGCGACGTGGCCGGGGGCGCTGCCCCCGGACCTTCGCACCTCGATCGCCGGCGGGGCTGCGAGGAGCAGGGCGACCGGTATCAGCCGAAACCGGCGCCGCCGCCGACTGCCCGGGAGGCGGCGGGGTCAGACGACCGCGCCGCGGCCCGGATCGTCGTCATCGTCCTCGTCGCCGTGCGCCATGCGCGCCACCAGCGTCGCGAAGCCGCCGAGGAAGCCGCCGATGCCCAGCGTCGTCAGCCACCAGGTCATCTCCCATTGCAGGAGCACCGCCAGCAGCAGCAGCACCGGGCCGCCGACCACCGCCAGCCACGCGAACTTCGACGTCGTGTCCGCCTCCGGGAGCTCCGGCTCCGGAGGAACGAAGTGACCCTCCTCCGCCGGAGTCAGGTCGTCGTCCTTCGGCTCCGACAGCGAGTGGTCCCGGGGGCCCGCCATGCCCACGCCCGGGGCGAAGACCACGGAGCTGCCCAGCGCCGCCGGAGGCTCCGGGTCCGCGTCCGGCCCGGGCTTCGCGTCCGGCTTCGCGTCGGACTTTCCGTCCGGCTTCGGGCCGGGCTCCGCGCCCGGCTTCTGCTCCGGTCCGGATTCCGCGGGCAGCGGCTTGACGTCCTCCTCCGGCAGGAGCAGGTTCTCGATCGGCTTGAACGGCCGGGCCCCCGGCGGGTCCGGCGGCTCCTGCCCGTACCCGGCGACGATTGCCGCCCACGCCGCTTCCTCGTCCAGCGGCGGCACCCCGCCCGACTGCTCCTCGTGCTCAGCCACCGGCCTCCGCCCCCTCCCTGCCCACGCTCTCCGCCAGGCGGCCGACGAACGCATAGCTGTCCGCGAAGATCCGCTCCGCGTCATGGTCCAACGTCGCGACGTGGTAGCTCTGTTCCAGCAGGGTCTCGGTGACATCCGTCGAGGAGACCCGGGCCAGTACCCGTGCGGAGTCGACAGGCGGCACGACATGGTCCTGCGGGCTGTGCAGCAGCAGCAACGGCTGCGTCACCTGCGGCAGCTCGGCGTCCACGAGCTGCAGGAACTTCTTCAGCGAGTGCGCGGCACGGGTCGGGACCCGGTCGTAGCCGACCTCCTCCGAGCCCGGCTTCGCGATGTCGCTGGCGATGCCCGGGGTGGACCGGATGAAGTGCTTGGTCACCGGCAGGGTCACGGCCAGCGGGTCGTGCACCTTGTTGGCCGGGTTGACGAGCACGATGCCGCTGATGGCGTCGCCGTGCTTGGCCGCCAGCCGCAGGGTCAGCGCCCCGCCCATGGACAGCCCGAAGACGAACACCTGCTCGCACCGGTCCAGCAGCTCCCGCAGGGCGCGGTCGACCTCGGCGTACCAGTCCTGCCAGCCCGTGAGCTGCATGTCCTGCCAGCGCGTGCCGTGTCCGGGCAGCAGCGGGAGCGACACCGTGAGGCCCCGCCCGGCGAGATACTCGGCCCAGGGGCGCAGCGACTGCGGGGAACCGGTGAAGCCGTGGCAGAGGAGGACGCCGACCTCTCCGCCCTCGTGGCGGAACGGCTCGGCTCCAGGGAGGACGGGCACCAGGGTCTCCTTGATCATGATGTACGTCGGGTGGGTGCGTTGCTCTGTGTGACTTCACCGTACGCGACCGGGGTGGCACCGGCCAGGGTCGTCGGGCCGCTGCCGGTGTAGGCACGGGATATGGTCTGTTCGACAGACACAGGAAGGCTTTCGAGTTGATCTACGGCGCAATGAAGTTCTCGATCGGCGGTTCACTGAAGCTCGCTTTCAGGCCGTGGGTGGAGGGCCTCGAGAACATTCCCGCGGAGGGGCCGGCGATCCTCGCGAGCAACCACCTGTCCTTCTCCGACTCCTTCTTCCTGCCGGCGGTGCTGGACCGGAAGGTCACCTTCATCGCGAAGGCGGAGTACTTCACCTCCCCGGGGGTCAAGGGCAAGCTGACCGCCGCCTTCTTCAAGGGCGTCGGCCAGCTCCCGGTGGACCGCTCCGGCGCCCGCGGGGCCGGCGAGGCCGCGATCCAGAGCGGCATCGACGTCATCGAACGCGGGGAGCTGTTCGGTATTTACCCTGAGGGCACGCGTTCACCCGACGGACGCCTCTACCGCGGCAAGCCGGGAGGCCTGGCCCGCGTGGCCCTGGCCACCGGTGCGCCCGTGATCCCCGTCGCGATGATCGACACGGAGAAGATCCAGCCGCCCGGCAAGGTGGTCCCCAAGCTGATGCGCCCGGGCATCCGGATCGGCAAGCCGCTCGACTTCAGCCGCTACCACGGCATGGACAACGACCGCTTCATCCTCCGCTCGGTGACCGACGAGGTCATGTACGAGATCATGAAGCTCTCCGGCCAGGAGTACGTCGACATCTACGCGACGGCGGCCAAGCGCCAGATCGCCGACGCCGAGAAGGCCGCCAAGGCCGAGAAGGCGGAAAAGGCCGAGAAGGCGGAGAAGCCGGACAACACCGGGAAGGCCGACGGTACGTCGGTCTAGCCGGGCGCGGGCGGCACGGCCCGCGAGGGGTGGGGGAGATGGCGAAACGCGAACGCGTCGTACGCATGTCGGTCGAGCAGCCGCTCTGGCGTGCCCTGACGGCGTACCGGCTGCTGACCATGGTCTACGCGGTGCTGCTGTTCGCCGCCGCGTACAAGGAGTTCCCCCACCCCGGGGTCGCGGTCGGCTACCTCGCCTTCCTGGCGATCTGGACCTTCGCGACCTCGCGCAAGGTGGCGAACGCCGCCAGCTGCACCAAGGGCTTCCTCGTCGCCGACCTCACCGTCGCGATCGTGGGCATCGTGCTCACGCCGGTCGCCGACACCCAGGAGCGGATCACCGAGGGCGGCAGCACCCTCCCCACCATCTGGACGGCGGGGGCGGTCCTCGCCTTCGCCATCAAGGGCGGCTGGCGCTGGGCCTGCTTCGCCTCCACCTTCGTCGCGGCCGCCAACCTGGCCATCCACACCGGCCAGCCCACCCGGGACACCCTGCACAACGTCCTGCTCGTCTGGGTCGCCTCGGTCGCCATCGGCTACGTGGTCGAGGTCGCCCGGGCCAGTGAGAACACCCTCGCCCGCGCCCTGGAGATCGAGGCCGCCACCCGCGAACGCGAGCGCCTCGCCCGCGACATCCACGACGGGGTCCTCCAGGTCCTCGCCATGGTCCAGCGGCGCGGCAGCGAGCTGGGCGGCGAGGCCGAGGAGCTCGGCCGGATGGCGGGGGAGCAGGAGGTGGCGCTGCGCACGCTGGTGTCCAGCGGGCTGACACAGCCCTCCCGGGTCTCCCGCGACGAATCGCGGGGCGCGCTGGTGGACACGTACGAGGTGGAGGAGCCGGGCGGCGACGACGCCGAGCTGGATCTGCGCACGCTCCTCGCCCCGCACGCCGGGTCCCGCGTGAGCTTCGCCGAGCCGGGCACCCCGGTGCCGCTGCCCGCGCCCGCCGCGAAGGAACTGGCCGCGGCGGTCGGCGCCGCCCTGGACAACGTGCGCAAGCACGCCGGGGACGGGGCACGGGCCTGGATCCTGGTCGAGGACTGGGGCGACGAAGTGATCGTGACGGTTCGCGACGACGGCCCCGGCATCCCCGCGGGCCGGCTCGACCAGGCGGCGGGCGAGGGCCGGATGGGGGTGGCCCTGTCCATCCGCGGCCGGCTGCGCGATCTCGGCGGCAGTGCCGATCTGGTGTCCGTTCCCGGGCAGGGCACCGAAGTGGAACTGAAGGTACCCAGGGGGAGGACGGACAAGAGATGAGCGAGCGCACCGACGTGAACGACCCGAACAGGCCGAACGAGCTGCACGAGATCAGGGTGATGGTCGTCGACGACCACCCGATGTGGCGGGACGCGGTCGCCCGCGACCTGGCCGCTGCCGGCTTCGACGTCGTCGCCACCGCCGGCGACGGCCCCGAGGCGGTCCGCCGGGCCCACGCCGTCACGCCCGACGTGCTGGTCCTCGACCTCAACCTCCCCGGGATGCCGGGCGTGCAGGTCTGCAAGGAGCTGGTCGGCGCCAACCCGGCCCTGCGGGTCCTGGTCCTGTCGGCCAGCGGTGAGCACGCGGACGTCCTGGAAGCGGTGAAGTCCGGTGCGACCGGCTACCTGTTGAAGTCCGCCGGAGCCCAGGAGCTGATCGACGCCGTGCGCCGCACCGCGGCCGGCGACCCGGTCTTCACCCCGGGCCTGGCCGGGCTGGTGCTCGGCGAGTACCGGCGCCTGGCCACCGACCCCCTGCCGGCCACCTCCGACGAGCCGAAGGCGCCCCAACTCACCGACCGCGAGACCGAGGTGCTGCGGCTGGTGGCCAAGGGGCTGTCGTACAAGCAGATCGCCGAGCGGCTCGTCATCTCCCACCGCACCGTGCAGAACCATGTCCAGAACACCCTGGGCAAGCTGCAGTTGCACAACCGGGTGGAGCTCGTCCGGTACGCCATAGAGCGCGGCCTCGACGACGCCTAGGTCGTCTCTTTCGGATCTTGTCGGTCGGGCCCGCGTCGTCCGGTGCCGTGCATCGCAAGGCGGAGGAGCGCCGTTGTACTGGATGTACTGCGGTGCTCCGACAACGCGGCGAGGTGCGGTGCCGGTCGACGCGGGCCCGGCAAGATCCGAAAGAGACGACCTAGCCGACGCGCAGCCCTGTTCGGGGGTCCGCACCGCCCGACGATCGTACTTACGTCCTCGTACGAGTGAACGGGCGTACGCAACGCCTCACGATTCCACCGGAATTGCCCTCTCCAGCACCCTTGATGTGACGTGGGTCACCACTAGCGTGACCGTCATGGCGATTGGAGATTCCATGAAGGTCGGAGTGCTGACCGGCGGCGGCGACTGCCCCGGGCTCAACGCGGTGATCAGGGCGGTCGTCCGCAAGGGCGAGCAGGAGTACGGCTGCGGGTTCGTCGGGTTCAAGGACGGCTGGCGGGGTGCGATCGAGGGACGGACCGTCCCCCTCGACATCCCCGCCGTCCGCGGCATCCTGCCCCGCGGCGGCACCATCCTCGGCTCCTCGCGCACCAATCCGTTCAAGACGGAGAACGGCGTGCGGGACATCAAGGACAACCTCGCGAAGTACGAGGTGGACGCGCTCATCGCGATCGGCGGCGAGGACACCCTCGGGGTCGCGGCCCGGCTGTTCGAGGAGTACGGCATCCCCTGCGTCGGCGTGCCGAAGACCATCGACAACGACCTGTCCGCCACCGACTACACCTTCGGCTTCGACACGGCGGTCGGCATCGCGACCGAGGCCATCGACCGGCTGCACACCACCGCCGAGTCCCACATGCGGGTCCTGGTCGTCGAGGTCATGGGCCGGCACGCCGGCTGGATCGCCCTGCACTCGGGACTCGCCGGCGGCGCCAACGTCATCCTCATCCCGGAGCAGCGCTTCGACGTGGACGAGGTCTGCGCCTGGGTGACCTCCCGGTTCCGGGCGAGCTACGCGCCGATCGTGGTGGTCGCGGAGGGCGCGATGCCCAAGGACGGGGAGATGGTGCTGAAGGACGGCACCCTCGACTCCTTCGGTCACGTCCGGCTCTCCGGCGTGGGCGAGTGGCTGGCCAAGGAGATCGAGGCGCGGACCGGCAAGGAGGCCCGCACGACGGTCCTCGGCCACATCCAGCGGGGCGGCACGCCGAGCGCCTTCGACCGGTGGCTGGCGACCCGGTTCGGGCTGCACGCGATCGACGCGGTGCGCGACGGGGACTTCGGGAAGATGGTCGCGCTCAAGGGGACGGACATCGTCCGGGTGCCGATCGCGGAGGCCACGTCGAAGCTGAAGACGGTCGATCCCGCGCTCTACACGGAGGCCGGGGTCTTCTTCGGCTGAGCGGCGACCCGACACCATGGGCCGTATGGTGACAAACGGCCCATGGTTCGAGGTGCGGGAGCAAGCGTGGAGATCCTTGCGTTCGGTGTGACCGCCGACGAGAAGCCGCTCCTGGAGCGGGCCTTCGCGGGGCAGCACGAGGTCCGCTGCCTGGACGTCTTCCTGGGCGAGGACACCGCACCGATCGCCGCCGGGTACGAGATCGTCTCCTCCAGCGTGAACGCCGATCTGAACGGCCGCGTGCTGCGGGTCCTGGCGGCGGGCGGCACGAAACTGATCGCCCAGCGCTCCACCGGCTTCAACAACATCGACCTGGACGAGGCCCGGCGCCTCGGCATGACGATCAGCCGGGTCGCGTACTACTCGCCCTACTCGGTCGCCGAGTTCGCCTGGGCCCTCGCGATGACAGTGAACCGGCGGATCGTCCGGGCGTCGAACCGCACCCGGGACTTCGACTTCCGGCTGAACGGGCTGATGGGCCGGGACTTCCACGGCCGCACGGCCGGCGTACTGGGCACCGGCAAGATCGGGGAGGCGTTCACCCGGATCGCGCACGGATTCGGCATGCGCCTGCTGGGCTGGGACGCGGTGCAGAACCCGGCCTGCGTGGAGCTCGGCATGACGTACGTGGACATGGACGAGCTGCTCGCCTCCAGCGACCTGGTCAGCCTGCACGTGCCGCTGCTCGAGTCCACCCGGCGCATCATCGACGCGGCGGCGCTGCGGCGCATGCGGGACGACGCGATCCTGGTGAACACCAGCCGCGGCGGGCTGATCGACACCGAGGCGCTGGTCGACGAGCTCCGGGAGGGCCGCTTCACGGGCGTCGGCCTGGACGTGTACGAGGCGGAGGCCGGCGTCTTCTTCCAGGACAAGTCCCTGGAGGCGGTCGGGGACGACACCCTGGCCCGGCTGGTCACCTTCCCGAACGTCGTCGTGACCTCCCACCAGGCCTACTACACGACGGACGCGGTGGGCCAGATCATCGACACCACCGTCGCCAACGTGGCGGACTACCTCGCCGGCCGCCGCTCCGGGAACACCCTCGTCCCGTCCGCATAGGCTCCCGGATCCGCGAGTTCACCCGGACTTCGGCATACGGTCATTACCGGCGGGCCGGGGCGGGGCTTAGATTCGGCCACGTGGACGTCCCTACCGTGTTCCGCTGGATCATGCCGGCCTTCGCCGCCATCCAGCTCGTTTACGCCGTCCGGGCCCTGCGGCCCGCCCTCCGCGCCGAGCCGGGCCGGCGGGTGGACCCGTGGCTGACCTTCGCCGATCACCTGGTCGGCGCCGCGGTGTCGGTGGCGATGGCGACCGGCAACGTCACCGCCCTCCTGTGCGGGCTGGCCGTGCTGGGGCCGGTCCTGACCTGGCAGCTGGCGCGCCACCTCCGCTCCGGCGGGTCCCAAGGCATCGAGCGCCGGACGAGCTGACCACCCCAGGGGCCCGGCCCGCCCGCCCGGCACGCCACGCCTCAGGCCGGGGCCACCGCCCGGATGCCGGTCAGCAGCTCGCGCAGCAGGTCCGCGCCCCGCAGGGTGAGCACCGACTCGGGGTGGAACTGGACCCCCGCGAAGCCCCGGACCGGGGAGCGCAGCGCGTGGACCTCGCCCGTGGCGGGGTCCCGCGCGACCTCCACCCCCTCCGCGGCCAGCCGGGCGGCACGGGCGTCGTCGCAGTGCGCGGTGTACGTGTTGTAGAAGCCGGCCACCTCCTCGGCCCCGAACAGATCGATCCGGGTCTGCGCCCCCTGCGCCGGTTCCGCCTTGCGGATCAGCGGCAGGCCCAGTTCGGCCGCCAGCAGCTCGTGGCCCAGGCAGACCCCGACCAGACCGTGGCGGTGCCCGGCCAGCAGGTCGGCCGCCAGCGCGCGCAGCATCCGCATCCTGGGGTCCGCCGCATCGGCCGGATTGCCCGGGCCGGGGCCCAGGACGACCGGGCCCTCCCAGGCCAGGGCCGCGGCCCGCAGCCCCGGATCGTCGTAGCGGCGTACGGTCACCTCCAGCCCGGCGACCCGCAGGACGTGGGACAGCATGGCCGTGAAGGTGTCCTCACCGTCCACCACCAGCGCGCGCCCGGTCACCGACGGCGGCCGCTCCTGCATCCGGAGCCAGAACGGCGCCAGGTCCTGGCGGCGCGCCGCCAGGGCCGCCCGGACCCGGGGGTCGTCCGCCAGGGCGGCACCCTCGAACGCCGGGCGCGGCGCGGCCGGCCGTGCCCCGAGCGCCGCCAGCACCCCCGCCGCCTTCGCGTGGGTCTCCGCCACCTCGCCCGCCGGGTCGGAGTGGCGCACCAGCGTGGCGCCCACCGGCACCCGCAGCGCGCCGTCCGCCGCGATGTCGGCGGTACGGATCAGGATGGGGGAGTCGAGGGTCTGCGCCCCGGCGGAGTCCAGGCCCAGCAGGGCCAGCGCACCCGCGTAGTAGCCGCGCCCGCCCGTCTCGTACCGCTCGATCACCCGGCAGGCGTTCTGCACCGGCGACCCGGTCACCGTCGCCGCGAACATGGTTTCGCGCAGCACCTCCCGCACGTCCAGCGAGGACCGGCCGCGCAGCTCGTACTCGGTGTGCGCGAGGTGGGACATCTCCTTCAGCCGCGGTCCGACGACGACCCCGCCCATGTCGCCGACCGTGCACATCATCTTCAGTTCCTCGTCGACGACCATCGACAGTTCCTCGGTCTCCTTGCGGTCGCCGAGGAAATCGAGGAGGGACTCGGCCGTCGGCCCCCCGGCGGGATAGCGGTACGTGCCGCTGATCGGGTTCATCACGACCGTCCCGCCGGACATCCGTACGTGCACCTCGGGGCTGGCCCCGACCAGCGTCCGCTCCCCGGTGTGCACGACGTACGTCCAGTACGCCCCCCGCTCGCCCTCCAGCAGACGCCGGAACAGCGCGAGTGCGTCCGCCCGGCCGAAGCCGTCGATGCGGCCCTCGTAGGTGCGCCGGATGACGAAGTTCGCGCCCTCGCCGCGGCCGATCTCGTCCTCGATCACCCGGCGGACGGTGGCCGCGTACTCCTCGTCGGGGACGTCGAAGCCCCCGCCGTCGACCCGCACGGGGTGCCGCGGCAGCGCGGCCAGCGCCTCGGCGAGCGGGATCTCGTACGCCTCCTCGGCGGCCAGCACGCTCAGCGGCGTCCCGTCGTCGCGCACGTCGAAGCCGCGCTCGCGGATCTGCCGGAAGGGGACGAGGGCGAGGGTGGGCAGCTCGCCGACGGGCAGGTCGGCGAGCCGCTCGACCTCGCCGACCTGCCCGATCAGCACCTCGACGGTGTCGTGGTCGCGGCCGGGGGTCCGCCGGCGCAGCAGGGCGAACGGCGGGCAGGAGGGGTCGAGCAGTCGGCTCAGAGGGCTGAGCGGGCTGGTTGCCATGGGCGGAGCGTCCTTCCGGGGGGAGGAGCCGCCGCCCGGGATCCGACATCGCAGTCGGAAACGCGGAAGGCCGCCCCTCGGGGCGGCCTTCGCGTCGTGCGTGTCTTCAGGTACGCGCGAGAAGTGGACCGCCGGGAGCGGGCCACCACCAGTTCTGGTGCGAGAGCGCGTACATGGCCGCCACCTTAGCCCAGGGCGGTCCCGCGGCGCAGGATCCGTCTCACGGCGTGGGCTGAACCATGGATTCCGTTCCGCTGGGCGCCCGGAACCTTTGAGCCGGTTCGTCTCACGTTGTGGGCGGGGGGCCGAACGCGGCCTGTGACGCCGTAATGTGTACGAGGTGACCGTGAACGCTGAAACCCAAGCCCCCGCCGCCAAGGCGACCTGGCGAGACCTTCCCGCGGCGCAGCAGCCTTCGTACCCCGATGCCGAGGCCCTGCGCGCTGTCGTCGCGGACCTCGAGTCGTATCCCCCGCTCGTTTTCGCGGGTGAATGCGACCAGCTGCGCGCCCGTCTGGGAGCCGTCGCCAAGGGCGAGGCGTTCCTCCTTCAGGGCGGCGACTGTGCCGAGGCCTTCGACGGCGTCTCCGCCGACCACATCCGCGCCAAGCTGAAGACGCTGCTCCAGATGAGCGCCGTCCTGACCTACGCCGCCTCCGTGCCCGTCGTCAAGGTCGGCCGTATCGCGGGCCAGTACTCCAAGCCGCGCTCCAAGGACACCGAGACCCGCGACGGCGTCACCCTGCCGACCTACCGCGGCGACTCCGTCAACGGCTTCGCCTTCACCGAAGAGGCCCGGATCCCGGACCCCGAGCGGCTGAAGCGGATGTACAACGCGTCCGCCTCGACCCTCAACCTGGTGCGCGCCTTCACCACCGGTGGTTACGCCGACCTGCGCCAGGTGCACGCCTGGAACCAGGACTTCGTGAAGTCGAGCCCCTCCGGCCAGCGCTACGAGCAGCTCGCCCGGGAGATCGACAACGCCCTGAACTTCATGAAGGCGTGCGGCACCGACCCGGCCGAGTTCAAGGCCGTCGAGTTCTACGCCTCCCACGAGGCGCTGCTGCTCGACTACGAAGGCGCACTGACCCGCACCGACTCGCGTACCGGCAAGCTGTACGACACCTCCGGCCACATGGTCTGGGTCGGTGAGCGCACCCGTCAGCTGGACCACGCGCACATCGAGTTCTGCTCGCAGATCGCCAACCCGATCGGCATCAAGCTCGGCCCCACCACCTCGGTGGACGAGGCGCTGACCTACATCGACCGCCTGGACCCCGAGCGCGAGCCGGGCCGGCTGACCTTCGTCGTCCGCATGGGCGCCGACAAGGTCCGCGACAAGCTCCCCGAGCTGGTCGAGAAGGTCACCGCGTCCGGTGCGACCGTCGCCTGGGTCACCGACCCGATGCACGGCAACACCTTCGAGGCGGCCTCCGGCCACAAGACGCGCCGTTTCGACGACGTGCTCGACGAGGTCAAGGGCTTCTTCGAGGTCCACAAGGCGCTGGGCACCCACCCGGGCGGCATCCACGTCGAGCTCACCGGTGACGACGTCACCGAGTGCGTGGGCGGCGGCGACGAGATCTTCGTCGACGACCTGCACCAGCGCTACGAGACGGCCTGCGACCCGCGGCTCAACCGCAGCCAGTCCCTGGACCTGGCGTTCCTGGTCGCCGAGATGTACCGCGACCAGTAGGGATCAGTCAGTACCTTCGTACGACAGTGGGGCGCGGATCGATGTGATCCGCGCCCCACTGTCGTATCCAGGGCTTTTAGGTCACCCTAACTTTGGGTACGGTTAGGTAAGCCTCACCGAAATGGGGATGGCTCGCCGAACCGCAGAACCATTCCGCCCTGGGAGGTGAACCGCGTGTACGTCTGCTCTTGCTTCGGGATCACCGACAAGCAGGTCAAGGAGCACGCGGCTGCCGGGGCCTGCACCCCGCGCCAGATCGCCTCGGCCACGAAGGCCGGCACCGACTGCGGTTCCTGCGTACGCACCATCCAGGGCATCCTCGGCCGTGGGGCGTGCCCGCGCCGGGAGCTGCTGGAGAAGGGCGAGGCGGCCTCCGTGCTCGCCGCGGACCCGGGTTCGAGCCGTTCGGCGGAGCTGGCGGAAGCGGCCTAGAGGTTCCGAGGCCCGGAAGCCCTGAGCGGTCAGCTCGGCTGCTCGATCAGCTGCGAGATGTAGAGCGGCTCGCCCATGGACTCAATGAGCTCCAGCTGGGTGTCGAGGTAGTCGATGTGGTGCTCCTCGTCCTCCAGGATCTCCTCGAAGAGCCGGGCCGAGGTGATGTCGCCCTTGCCGCGCATGACCTCGATGCCCCGCTTGAGCCGGTCGATGGCCTCGACCTCGACCTGGCGGTCCGCCTGGAACATCTCCGTGAGCGTCTGCCCGACGCGCACGTGGAAGAGGCGCTGGTAGTTCGGAAGGCCGTCGAGCATCAGGATGCGCTCGGTGATCTTGTCCGCGTGCTTCATCTCATCGATGGACTCTTCACGCGTGTACTTGGCGAGCTTGGTCCAGCCCTTGTTGTCCTGGATGCGGTAGTGCAGCCAGTACTGGTTGATGGCCGTCAGCTCGCCGGTCAGCTGCTCGTTCAGAAACTCAAGGACCTCGGGGTCGCCCTGCATCGCAGAGGCTCCTTCCAGGCAATGTCATCAATGACGGGGCTGGGGGCACCTCCCAGCCGTAACTGGGGGATATGCGCGCATCCTTGCACCGCCACTGAGGGCCGTCCAGTAAGTGCCTCCTTAGTGGGAGTTGCCGTGACTTGCCCGAATCGGCCCAGACCTGGTCATGACCACCCTGCCCAGTCTGTCACCATGGACTCATGGGTCAGCCGGAAAGCCGGGAATCTCCGGGAGCAGAGCAGCTGGAGCTTCCACCGGGGCAGCGGTTGCAGAGGGGCTGGCCGGTCACCCATTACGGGCCCGTACCCAAGTTCAAGCCGGACCGCTGGGAGTTCCGCGTCTTCGGCGCGACGGCCGACGGGGACAAGCACTGCTGGAACCACGAGGAGTTCACGGCCCTGCCGTTCGACTCCGTCGTGGCAGATCTGCACTGCGTCACGAAGTTCAGCATGCAGGGCGCCGAATGGGGCGGTGTGCTCGCCCGTGAGGTCCTCGCCCTGGCGCCGCCCGCACCGCAGGTCACGCACGTGATGGTGTGGGCCGAGTACGGCTTCAGCTCCAACCTCCGGCTGGCCGACTTCGCCTCCGAGCGGACCGTTTTCGCCACCCATGAGGGCGGTGAACTGCTCACCGCCGAACACGGTTTCCCGGTGCGGCTGGTGGTTCCGCACCTGTACGCCTGGAAGGGCCCCAAGTGGGTCCGCGGCATCGAGTACATGACCGCCGACCGCCGGGGCTTCTGGGAGGAGCGCGGCTACCACAACATCGGCGACCCGTGGCGCGAGCAGCGCTACTCGTACCAGGAGGAGCCCGGGGAGGGCCCCGAACTGTAGGGGGCGCCCCGGCGCTCACCCGACGGCCGCCCGGTGGTTGCCGCTCAGTGGTGGCCGCTCAGTGGTGGTACTGGTGCACGACCGCGTGCCCCTTGCCGCGGCCGATCATCCACTTGTTGACCGGGGTCGTGATCACGAAGGCGGCCGCGAGCGCGATCGCCAGGACGATCCAGAACAGCGGATCCGACAGGTGTGCGTCCATCGCGCCGGGCCACAGGGCGATCACCCCGTTGTCGATCAGCTCCATGACGGCGATCGAGAGGGTGTCGGCGGCCAGGGCCACCCGGATGGCCGTACGCAGGTCAACACCTGCGGCGAGGACCCCCCGCAGGGTGAGCGCGTAGCCGAAGAAGAACGCGAGGATGATCGCCAGGATCATCGTCTGGACGTTCCCCCAGCCCAGCGCGGTACCGATGACCATGCCGAGCACCTCGCCGATGGCGCATCCGGTGAGGCAGTGGAGGGTGGCCCGGGCGGCCATGCCCCAGCTGACCGGTCCGCCGGCGCCGTGTGCGTGGCCGTGTCCCTGGTGCTGCTCGTGCCCGTGCTGCTCGTGCCCGTGGTGCTGGTGGCCCTCGTGACCTTCGTGGCCCTCGTGCTTCTGCTCCATGACAACCCCCTCGTGGGAACGCCGGGTAGCGGTCCGTCGTTATGACCGAACCGTATACCCCCCTGGGGTATTCCTCAAGGAGTCAGTGGATCACTGCGAGCTGCGCAGCTCCTTCAGCAGCGCCACGTCCGCCGCATGCCCTTCCTTGCCCCCCGGCGTCTCGATGATCAGCGGTACGCCGTCCATCGCGGGATGCGTGATCAGCTCGGCGAAGGCGTCCCTGCCGATGTGCCCCTGGCCGATGTTCGCGTGCCGGTCCTTGTGGGCGCCGACGCCCTCCTTGGAGTCGTTCGCGTGGACCAGCTTCAGCCGGCCCTCGCCCACCGTGTCCACCAGCAGGTCCAGCATCAGCTTCGTCCCGCCCGGCTCCGCCAGGTCGTGACCCGCCGCGAAGATGTGGCAGGTGTCCAGGCAGATGCCCAGCTTCGGATGGCGGTCGAGCGCGTCGAAGTACGGGCCGAAGTCCTCGGCGAGCGAGCACAGCGAGGAGCCCTGCCCGGCCGTCGACTCCAGCAGCAGGAACGGGTCGTCGTCGTGCGTCAGCTCGTCCAGCAGCGGCAGCAGGTGCTCCCTGATCTGCGCGTACGCCACCTCCCGCGGCCGGCCCCCAGTCGCCGACCCGGTGTGCACGACCACCCCGAGCGCACCGATCTCACGGCCGCGGCGCAGCGAGTGGCGCAGGGACTCCACCGACTTCTCCACGGTCGCCTCGGTGTGCGAGCCGAAGTTGATCAGGTACGGGGCGTGCACGTACGCCGGGATCGACTCGGCCGCGCACTCCGCCCGGAACCGTTCGTCCTGCGCGGGACTGCCGACCGGGGTGGCCCAGCCGCGCGGATTGGCGACGAAGACCTGGACGGCCTCCGCGCCCATCTCCCGGGCGTAGGGCAGCCCGACCGAGGCGAGCCCACCGGCCACGGGGACGTGCCCGCCCACTGGATTGCGCAGCACCACGAGTTACAGCCCCTTGGTCTTGATGGTGATCGTGCTGCCCTCGGGGGCGCTCTGTCCGGCCGGCACCGACTGGGTGTCCACCGTGTTGCTGAAGGAGATCAGCGGCCGGTCGACCTTCACCTTGAAGCCGGCGGCCTCCAGCGCCTTGCGGGCCGCGTCCACGTCCTGACCGGTCACGTTCGGGACCGGAAGCTGGCGGGGGCCCTTGGACACGGTCAGCGTGACCGTGTCCCCGGCCGCGGCCTGGGTGCCGGCGCCGACCGACTGGTTGGCGACCGTACCGGCGGCGGTGGGGGCGTTGACCTGCTCGGGGGCCGTCGCGACCTTGAGGCCCAGAGCCTCCAGGGCGGCCTTCGCCTGGTCGACGGGGAGCCCGGTCACGCTCGGCACCGGCACCGGGCGGCCCTTGCTGACGACGAGCGAGACGGCCGTGTCGGGCGCCCGCTTCTCGCCGCCCGCCGGATTGGTGCTGATCACCGAACCCTGGGCGATGTCCTGGCTGAAGGCCTGCGTGACCATGCCGGGCGCCAGCCCGGACCGGGTCAGCTCGGCATTGGCCTCCTCCAGGGGCCGGCCCTTCAGGTTGGGCACGGCCACGACCTCGGGGCCGCGGGAGATGGTGATGGTCACCGCGCCGTTGCCGCGGATCCGCCGGCCGCCCGGGGGATCGGTGTTCATCACCGTCCCGCGGTCGAATGACTCGCTGAACTTCCGGTCCACCCCCTTCACACCGAGCCCGGCCGCCGACAGCTGCGAACGGGCCTGCTCCTCGGTCTTGCCGAGCAGGTTCGGGACCTTGGTGAACTGGCCGGAGTTGATGTACCAGACGCCCACACCGAGCCCGAGCGCGAGCAGCACGCCCGCGACGACGAGCAGCACCCCGCGGCGGGGCCGCCGCGCGGCGGCGGCCGACCGGTGGGCGGGGGGCGCGGGCGGGGCGGGCGGCATCTCCAGGCGGGAAGTGTGCTGCACCGGCTGCTGCGCGGCGGCCACCGGACGCGGGATCACACCGGTCCGGTCCTCGGCGGAGGACCGCTCCTCGGCGCGCGCCTGCGGCGGTACGGCGTCCAGCTCGGCGTCGCTGAGCAGCGCACGGGCCTCACGGGCCAGACCCAGCAGGGCGGCCGCGTCGTAGGGGCGCAGCTCGGGATTGCGGGCCGTGGCGTGCGCGACGAGCTCGTCGAGCCCGACCGGGAGCCCGGGGACCACCGCGGACGGGGGCGGCACGTCCTCGTTCAGGTGCTGGTAGAGCACCTGCGCGGCGGTGCCGCCGAGGTGGGGCTTGGAGCCGGTGAGCATCTCGTAGAGCACGACACCGCAGGCGTAGACGTCCACGCGGGTGTCGGTGGTGCCGTTCTCGATCTGCTCGGGGGCCAGGTAGGAGACGGTGCCGAGGACGGAGCCCGTGGTGTTGGTGACCGAGTCGACCGACCGGACCAGCCCGAAGTCGGCGACCTTCACCCGGCCGTCGTCCCCGATCAGGACGTTCTCGGGCTTCATGTCGCGGTGGACGAAGCCGGCCCGGTGGGCGCCGCCGAGGGCGGCGAGGACCGGTTCGAGGATGTCGAGGGCCGCGCGGGGCTGGAGCGCGCCGCGCTCGCGGAGCACGTCGCGCAGGGTGCAGCCCGAGACGTACTCCATGGCGAGGTAGACGTAAGGCCCGTCCGTGCCCTGGTCGAAGACGGCGACCACATTGGGGTGCGCGAGCCGGGCCACGGACTTCGCCTCCCGGATGAACCGGTCGACGAAGGCGCCATCGGCGGCGAGGGCAGGGTGCATCACCTTCAGGGCGAGCACCCGGTCGAGGCGCGTGTCGACGGCCCGGTAGACCGTGGCCATGCCGCCGGCCGCGATGCGGGCGTCGATGCGGTAGCGGCCGTCGAGCACGCGCCCGACGAGGGGGTCATCCAGGGTCGTATCCACCCGCCGATTCTACGAGCCGCGCCGCAGGCGCCGTCCTGGGCGGGGCGGCTTGCAGCGCAGCTGTGACGTGGGGGCGGGGTGCCGGGCGAGGGGTGGTTCTGGAAGGCGGGCCCTGGTGGGCCGGGGCCGGACGGACGCGGGGCGGCTTCGGCGGCGGGGGTGGCGGAGGGCGGGGCCGGACAGGGGCGGGGCGGCTTCTGTGTGCGGGATCTCATCGACCGGCATCGGAGATGCGTATGGGGGTTTCCCGTCAGTCCCATCGTCTCTCCGTGTCGGGCCGGCCCCTCAAGGGCGCTCCCTACGGTCGCGTCGCTTCGCGATGTCGCTGCGCTCCACCCTTGACCGACCGTCCCGCCCCGGACATACGAAGACTGCCGGGAAACCCCCAAAGGAACGGGCCGGGCCATCAAGACAGGGACGGGGCGGTCGGAGATGCCCTGCCCGGTCGGAGGAAGGGGCACTTCCCCGAGGCGGGGCCCATGCGCGCTACCGGCCGGGTCGGGGGTAGCGCCTCCCATCGCTACGCGCTCCTCATCTCTCAGCGTCCGACGACCGTCCGGGGCTGGACATAGGCGGCCCACGCCCTCGGTTCGTCTCACGAGATGCGTCCGACGACCGTCTGGAGCTGGTCATAGGCCGCCCAAGAGGCACCGATGCTCCTCATGGAGGGCGTCCGAGGGCTGTCCGGGGTGGAAAGACGCCTGACAGCGGCCATTCCGTGGTGGAGTCGGGTCAGCGTGCGTCGGCGACCCAAAAGGCTGGTGGTTTGCCCCAATTGCCCCTGTTTGATGATGGGTGCGCGATGTCACTTTTGCCCTGACCCGGATCCACGACGAAATAGCCGGGGAATCAGCCGTCAATCCCGTTCAACGGCCCCGGACGGTCGTCGGACGCATCTCGTGAGACGGACCGAGGTCCGTGGGCGGCCTATGTACGGCCCAAGACGGGCTGGAGACGCTAAAGGATGAGGAGCGCGTAGCGATTTGCTGCGCTACCCCCGTCCCGGCCGGTGTGCGGGATGGGCCCCGCCTCTGGGATGTGCCTTCCCCCGACCGGGCAGGGCTTCTCCGGCCGTCCCGTTCCTGTCTCTTGTCCCCCGGCCCGTTCCTTTGGGGGTTTCCCGGCAGTCTTCGTATGTCCGGGGCGGGACGGGCGGTCAAGGGTGGAGCGCAGCGACATCGCGTAGCGACGCGACGACGAAGGAGGAGCGCCCTTGAGGGGCCGGCCCGAACCGGAGAGACGATGAGACTGACGGGAAACCCCCATACACATCCCAGACCACCGCCCCAGCGGCTCCCGCCGCCCCCGAAGCCCGCCCCACCGACCGACCCCGCTCTCCCGCCCCGCCCTTCCCCTTCGCCCCGCCCCCTCAGAACGCCGGGCGCTCCGGGTCCAGGGTCGCGCGGCCCTCCGTGGGGGACGAGGCCTCCGCGAAGCGGCGTTGGGGGATGCGGCCCGCACGGAAGGCGAGGCGGCCCGCCGAGACGGCGTCCCGCATGGCCGACGCCATGAGGACCGGCTCCTGCGCGCGGGTCACCGCCGAGGCCAGCATCACCGCCGCGCAGCCCAGTTCCATCGCCAGCGCGGCGTCGGACGCCGTGCCCGCGCCCGCGTCCAGGATGACCGGGACCGACGCGCGCTCCGTGATCAGCTCGAAGTTGTGCGGGTTGCGGATGCCCATGCCGGATCCGATGGGGGACCCGAGCGGCATGATGGCCGCGCAGCCCACGTCCTCCAGCTTCCGGGCGAGCACCGGGTCGTCGTTGGTGTACGGGAGGACCGTGAAGCCCTCGTCCACCAGGATCTCGGCGGCGTCGAGCAGTTCGACGCCGTCGGGCAGGAGGGTCCGTTCGTCCGCGACCACCTCCAGCTTGATCCAGTCCGTGCCGAGCGCCTCCCGGGCCAGCCGGGCCGTGAGGACGGCCTCGCCCGCCGTGAAGCAGCCCGCCGTGTTGGGGAGGACCGAGATGCCCAGCTTGGTCAGCACGGACAGGACGGAGCCCTGGACCGTGGGGTCCAGCCGCCGCATCGCGACCGTGGTGAGCTCGGTGCCGGACGCGACCAGTGCGCGTTCCAGGACGTCCAGGCTCGGGGCGCCGCCCGTGCCCATGATCAGGCGGGAGGAGAAGGTCCGTCCGCCGAGGGTGAAGAGGTCGTCCGCCATGCCGGTCAGCCTCCCTGTACGGCGGTCAGGATTTCGATCCGGTCGCCCTCGCCCACGACGGTGGCCGGCCACTGACCGCGCGGGACCACGGTCTCGTTGAGCGCGGCGGCGACCCCGGAGGGGGCCGTGGTCAGGGCGGCGACCACCGTGTCGAGGGTGGCTCCGGCCGCGACCTCGCGCGGCTCGCCGTTGACGGAGATGGTCATGCGTACGACTCCTGACGTGCGGCGGAGAACCGGCGGGGGGTGAAGGGGCGCGCGATCTCCGGCAGTTCGCCGGTGGCCAGCAGCTCGGCGAGGACCTCGCCGGTGAGCGGGGTCAGCAGTACCCCGTTGCGGTAGTGCCCGGTGGCCAGGTGCAGGCCCGGCAGGTCGGTCGGGCCGAGCAGCGGGGCGTTGTCGGGGGATCCGGGGCGCAGTCCCGCCCGGGTCTCGGTGAGCGGGAGTTCGGTGATGCCGGGGACCAGTTCGTGGGCGTCGCGCAGGAGTTCGTAGACCCCGCCCGCGGTGACGGTGGTGTCCCAGCCGAGTTCCTCGCTGGTGGCGCCGACGACGAGTTCACCGTTCTCGCGCGGCACGAGGTAGACGTGGCTGCCGCGCACGACGGCCCGTACGGTCCGGGACAGGAACGGCGCGTAGGCGGCCGGCACCGTGAGCCGCAGGACCTGGCCCTTGACCGGCCGTACGGGGGCCACGACCTCCGGCGGTACTCCGGCCAGCCGACCGGTGAGCGAGCCCGCGGCCAGGACCACCTGGTCGGCGAGCAGCTCGGTGCCGTCGTCGAGGAGGGCGCCCGTCGCTCGGTCGCCGGTGGTGAGCAGCCGCTCCGCGGCCGCGCGGTGGATGGTCACGCCGGAGCGTTCGCAGGCGGCCAGCAGGGCGGCCGCGAGCCGGCGGGGGTCGACCTGGTGGTCGCCGTCGACGCGCAGGCCGCCGCGTACGCCCGGGGCGAGCATGGGCTCCAGGCGGCGGCATTCGCGGCCGGTGAGCCACTCGGACTCCAGGCCGCAGCGGCGCTGCAGTGCGTGCAGTTCGCGCAGGTGGAGGCGGTCGTCGGCGTCGAGGGCGACGGCGAGGGTGCCGCAGGCGCGGTAGCCGATGTCCATGCCGCCGCTCGCTTCCGCGAGCTCGGCGGCGAACTGCGGATAGCGTGCGGCGGAGGCGAGGCCGAGGCCGAGCAGGGCCTCCTCGCCGTAGTGCAGTTCGGTGACGGGGGCGAGCATGCCGGCCGCGACCTGGGCGGCGCCGCCGCCGGGCGCGGGGTCGGCGAGTACGGTGCGCAGTCCGCGCGCGGCGGCCCGCCAGGCGGTGACCAGGCCGATGATTCCGCCCCCGACGACGAGGACGTCGGATCCGTTTCGGGATGTTCGGGATGTTCGGGATGAGTGCATGGGCGTCCAGCCCCTCCCTTCGCCGGCATGACCCGGATCAGGTTCGTACGGTCGGAGGCCGGCCAGCCTCCCTCTCAGCCCGGTGCGCCGGACTCCCGCGATAGGTACGGTGGCCAGACTAACCCGGCCGTGGAGGGCGGGTAAGGCGGCACCTATTCCTGACGGAGCGTCAGATGATTAGGGTGGCCGGGTGAGCGAGCAGACGGAACAGAATCAGCGCGGCGTCGTGATCGTCGGCGCCGGAATGGCCGGGGTGCAGACCGCGGTCGCCCTGCGCGAACAGGGCTTCACCGGCCCGGTGACCCTGCTGGGAGCCGAACCCCACCAGCCCTACGACCGGCCCCCGCTGTCCAAGGCGGTCCTCCTCGGCAAGGCCGAGGACTCCGCCTTCGACGTGGACTTCGAAGGGCTCGACATCGACCTCAGGCTCGGCACCGAGGTCACCGGACTGCGCGCCGCCGACCACGAGCTGGACACCGAGGCGGGACCGGTCCCGTACGGCGTGCTTGTCCTGGCGACCGGCGCGCAGCCCCTGACCCTGCCCGGGACCGAGGGCGTCCCGGGCGTCCACCTGCTGCGCACGCTGGACGACGCGGCCCGGCTGCGCCCGGTGCTGGCGACGGCGCCCCGGACCGTGGTCGTCGGGGCCGGCTGGATCGGCGCCGAGTTCGCCACCGCCGCCCGCGAGGCCGGCTGTGAGGTCACCGTGGTCGAGGCGGCGGACCGGGTGCTGGCGGGGGCGATGCCCGCCGAGGTCGCCGGGCCGATGGCGCGCTGGTACGAGGAGGCCGGCGCCGAGCTGATCACCGGGGCGAAGGTCTCCGGGATCGAGGAGGGCCGGGTCCTGCTGGCGGACGGGCGCGTCCTGCCCGCCGGCGCGGTGGTGGTGGGCATCGGCGCGCGTCCCGCCACCGGCTGGCTCGCCGGGACCGCGGTGGAGCGCGGACCCGACGGCTCGATCACCACGGACGCGTACCTGCGTACCTCCCTGCCCGGGGTGTACGCGGTCGGCGACTGCGCCTCCTTCCCGTCCGGGCGGTACGGGAAGCGGCTGCTCGTGCACCACTGGGACAACGCGCTCCAGGGGCCGCGGACGGTCGCGGCGAACATCCTGGCCGGGGAGCAGGCCCAGGTCTACGACCCGGTGCCGTACTTCTGGTCGGAGCAGTTCGGGCGCTTCGTGCAGTACGCCGGACACCACGGTGAGGCCGACACCCTGCTCCTGCGTGGCGACCCGGCCGGCCCCTCCTGGTCGGTGTGCTGGCTCCGGGACGGAGTCCTGGTCGCCGTCCTGGCCGTGGGACGCCCCCGCGACTTGGCGCAGGGCCGCAAGCTCATCGAGACGGCCGTCCCTCTCGACCCGGCCAAGGCCGGCGACCCCTCGGTCCCGCTGAAGTCCGCAGTGGCCTGACCGCCGTCCGGGCTCCGCCCCGCCACGGGCCGCGACCCGGACGGGGCCGCTCAGGTACCGGCGGCGGAGCCGAGATGGCAGGCTTGTGCCTGTGACCGAGATTGACGCAAAGATCGATGCCCTTGTCCCCTCATGGCTGTACCTCCCCGACATCGCGGAGATGCTGAACATCGAGGTGACCCGGGTCCGCCAGATGGTCAAGGAAGGGCAGCTCATCGCCGTCCGCCGGGGCGAGAACCGCTCCCTGCAGGTGCCGGCCCCCTTCATCGACGGCGACAAGGTCGTCAAGGGCCTCGTCGGTCTGCTGACCGTGCTGCGCGACGACCGTTTCACCGAGGAGGAGATCCTGGAGTGGCTCTTCACCGAGGATCCGACCCTGCCCGGCACCCCCGTGCAGGCGCTGAGCGAGAATCGCGGCACGGAGGTGAAGCGCCGCGCTCAGGCGCTCGCCCTCTGACCTGATCGTCTTCGCTCCACAGCGGTGTACGGGCCCACGGCCGCGGCCCGGCCCGTACACCGCCTCCATCACGGGGGGTACACCCATGCAGCTGTCCGACGCCCGGCTCTACCTCTGCACGGACGCCCGCAAGCGCCAGGGTGACCTTCCCGAGTTCCTCGACGCCGTCCTGTCCTCGGGCGTGGACATCGTCCAGCTCCGCGACAAGGGCATGGAGGCGGGCGAGGAGCTCGAACACCTCCAGGTCTTCGCCGAGGCCGCCCGCCGCCACGGCAGGCTCCTCGCCGTGAACGACCGGGCCGACGTCGCCCACGCCATCGGCTCCGACGTCCTGCACCTCGGCCAGGGCGACATCCCCGTCCCCGCCGCCCGCGCCGTCCTCGGCGACCGGGTGCTGATCGGCCGGTCCTGCCACGCCGAGGACGAGGTCGACGCGGCCGTCGCCGAAGCCGGCGTGGACTACTTCTGCACCGGCCCCTGCTGGCCCACCCCCACCAAGCCCGGCCGCCACGCCCCCGGCCTCGACCTGGTCCGGTACGCGGCCTCCCTGGAGCAGGACCGCCCCTGGTTCGCCATCGGCGGCATCGACGGCTCGAACCTGGACGAGGTGCTGGACGCCGGCGCCACCCGCATCGTGGTCGTCCGCGCACTCACCGAGGCCACCGACCCCGGCGCGGCCGCCGCCGAGCTCGCCAAGCGGGTCCGCGACCGGCTCGCCTGAGCCCGGCCCACCGCCCCTCGCGGGCTGCTTTTCGGCCAGAGCTGGCCCCCGGGTGTCCAAAAACGTGTCCAAAGCATGGACAGGGCTTCGGTGTCCGCCGGGCCGCGTCTAACCTGCCCCCATGGCTTCTGGTACCGCTTCCACCTGGTCGGATCGTGCACACACGGTCCGCGACCTCCTCGCGTCCGGGCGCTCCTACTCGTTCGAGTTCTGGGCTCCGAAGACCGAGAAGGGCGAACGCAACCTCTGGAACGCCCTGCGCCGGGTCGAGGCGGTATCCCCGAGCTTCGTCTCCGTGACCTACGGAGCCGGAGGCTCCACCCGCGGCGGCACCGTCAAGGCCACCCAGGAGATCGCGGCGGACACCACGCTGACCCCGGTCGCGCACCTCACCGCCGTGGACCACTCCATCGCCGAGCTGCGCCACGTCATCGGCCAGTTCGCCGACGCCGGGATCCGCAACATGCTCGCCCTGCGCGGCGACCCGCCGGGCGACCCGATGGCCGACTGGGTGGCGCACCCCGAGGGCGTGCACTACGCGGCCGATCTGGTGCGGCTGCTCAAGGAGTCCGGAGACTTCTGCGTCGGCGTCGCGGCCTTCCCCGAGATGCACCCGCGATCGAGCGACTGGGATACGGACATCCGGCACTTCGTGGACAAGTGCCGTGCGGGCGCGGACTATGCGATCACCCAGATGTTCTTCGATCCCGAGAATTATCTGCGGCTGCGCGACAGCGTCGAGAAGGCGGGCTGCGAGACCCCGATCATCCCCGAGGTCATGCCTGTTGTGGGTATCAAGCAGCTCGACCGACTGCCCCAGCTCAGCACCGCGGTCTTCCCCGCGGACGTGAAAGAGCGCATGCTCGCCGTCAAGGACGACCCGGCCGCTGTACGCTCCATTGGCATCGAGTTCGCCACGGAGTTCTGCGCGCGACTGCTGTCCGAGGGTGTCCCGGGTCTGCACTTCATCACGCTCAACAATTCCACGGCGACTCTCGAAATCTACGAGAACCTGGGCCTGCACCAGCGGGCCTGATCGGCCGTCCCCCGTTCCCGCGCCGGCGGCCGTACCGAGAGGGGCCCATGCATGGGAATGACGGTCCTCTACATCGCGTTCGGTTTCGTCGCGCTGTGGCTGCTTGCCGAGGTCCTGATGCAGTACAAGGCCCGGCTCCGCTGGCGCCTGCTCGCCTTCGCCGGCTTCCTCGGCGTGGTCGCCGGGGTGATCCTGCCGTCGGTGCCGGTCATCGGTGCCGGCGCGCTGGCGTTCGCCGTGGGCCAGACCCTGGTGACGCTCTCCTTCCGCAAGGGCTTCGTCGCCGGCTGGGCGCTGCGCCGTGGCGGGGAGCCCGTACGGCAGACGGGACGCCGCCGGGCCGGTGGCGCGCCGAAGCAGGAGCCGGCGCTCCAGGTCACCGCGCTGGAGTACGAGGACGGTGACGGGGCCGCGCAGGAGCGCCCGCTCCGGGACCGGGCCGAAGAGGTCTACAGCCCGGAGCCGGTGCCGGAGGACATCGGGTCCTACGGGATACAGAGTTTCGCGTCGGCCCCCGAGGCCGACCGGACGGCGGCCTTCGCCTCGCCGTTCACCACCGCCGAGCAGGACGCCCACCAGTACGCGGCGTACTACGACCAGTCGAACCAGGGCGGCTACGACTACTCGGGCGGCTACGGGACGGGCGACCAGCAGCAGGTCTACGCCGCCTACTCGGACCCGTACATCGGCACCGGCGGTGGCGTCGCCCCGCCCCAGCAGTACGACTACACCCCGTACGCCGACTACGGGCAGCAGCAGTACTCCACGGACACCCCGCCCGGCGGGGTCTGGGTCCCGCAGCAGCGGTCCACCGACGGGGCCGGCCAGGCCTACCCGATGGAGGACCAGGGCGAGCAGCCGCAGCAGTACCCGTACCCCCAGCAGGGCGGGTACGAGCAGTACCGCTACTGACGGCCTCCGCCGCCGGTCACTGGGAGCCGCGGAAGTCCGCGCCCTCCACGATCAGTCCGGCCACCAGGGCCCCGGTCATCCCGGCGTGCGGCAGCCCGCCGCCGGGGTGGGCCCAGCCGCCCGCCAGGTACAGCCCGGGCACGGCCGTGGAGTTGGCCGGATGGAGCAGCCGGCCCCCGGCCCCCGCGAGGGCGGGCGGGGGCACCGCGCCGCCGAGCGCACCCGTCGCCGCCCCGATGTCGGCCGGGGTGCGCACCTCGTGCCACAACAACCGCTCCCGCAGGCCCTGTACGGCCTTCTCCGCGAGGTTCAGCAGCTCCGCGGGCTCCGAGGTCCCGGGCCCGTGCACGGCGCTCACGGTGACCGCCTCGTGCTCCCCGTCGGGCCGGGTGGCCGGATCGTCCGGGCGCAGGACGGTGACCTGCGCCCCCGGGGAGTGGACCAGGGTCCGGTGCACCGCCGCGGCGGGGCGTGCGCCGCGCAGCGCCAGCAGGAGCGTGAGCCGGGAGGGTACGCCGTCCCCGCGGGCGGGAACCGCCTCCGGCGGCCACGGCAGCGAACCGGCCGGCAGCTGCCGCGGGTCGATCGCGCACACGACGGAGTCGGCGGCCGCCTCGCTGCCGTCGGCCAGCAGCACACCGGCCGCCCGGCCGCCCTGCACCAGGACCTCCCGGACCTCCGCCCCGAAGACGAAGGCGACCTTGCGCTCCAGGCAGCGCTCGTACACGGCGGTGGCCAGGGCCCGCATCCCGCCGCGCACGTACCAGCTGCCGAAGGTCTGCTCCATGTACGGGAGCACGGCCGCCGAGGCGGGTGCGGTGGCGGGGTCGATCCCGTACCCGCGCACCACGCCGGTCAGCACGTCGGCGAGGGTGCCGCCCAGCTCCCGGTCGGCCATCTCGGCGAGGGTGGGCGGGCGGCGGCGCAGCAGGCCGCTCCTGCGCAGGGCCGGATACGGGTCGCCGCCGAGGGTCTGCCGGGCGCCGGGCCGCAGCGGTTCCTCCAGGAGCGGGCGCCGGGTGGCGTCCCAGGCGTCGCGGGCGCGTCCCAGGACGGCGTTCCAGCGCTCGCCCGCGCCCGGGCCGAAGGCGGATTCCAGGGCGGCGGCGACACCGCCGTGCGAGGCCCCGGGGAGGGTGACGTCGATTCCGTGGTGGGGGAGCACGTGCCGGACGGCCGGGTCCACCTGGACCATGTCGACGCACGTCTCCAGCGGCCGCTTGCCGGTCTTCACGAACAGGTCGCGGTAGACGGCCGGCAGGTGCAGCAGTCCGGGGCCGGTGTCGAAGGCGAAGCCGTCGCGCTCGTACCGGCCCACGGCTCCGCCGTAGGTCGTCCCGCGTTCGTACACCGTCACCAGGTGCCCCGCCACGGCCAGCCGGGCCGCCGTCGCCATCGCGCCCATGCCGGCGCCGATCACCGCAATTCGTGCCATGCGGCCGAGCCTATCGACCCAGGTGGTGGCCCTGTGGTCAGTGGGGTGGGGCCCCGGTGGTCTCGCGCGCCTCGGCGGCCAGCCGCTTCTCCTCGCGGCGCTGGGCGCGGCGGCGGAGGAAGCGGCGGATCCGGCTCCAGAGGAAGATCAGTATCGCGAGTCCGACGGCCAGCAGCACGGCCGCGATGATCGCCGCGGCCTCCGGGTTGAACATCGCGAAGGTGACGAGACCGGCCACGCCGAGGTCCTCGGCGATGCTCATCCCCACGTTCGTGAACGGCTCGGGCGACGTATTGATCGCCATTCGGGTGCCGGCCTTGACGAAATGGCTGGCCAGAGCCGTGGAGCCGCCGACCGCGGCGGCGGTGATGTCGGAGAGCGAGCCACTCTGCCCGGCCAGCAGCGCACCGATCACGGCACCGGCCACCGGGCGGATCACCGTGTGGACGGTGTCCCATATCGAGTCCATGTACGGGACCTTGTCGGCGATCGCCTCGCACAGGAACAGCACGGCCGCGACGGCCAGCACGTCCGTGCGTTGCAGCGACGCGGGGACCTCTTCGGTCAGGCCGGTACGGCCGAAGATGCCGAGCAGGAGGACCACGGCGTAAGCGTTGATCCCACTGGCCCAGCCGCTGGTGAAGACCAGGGGGAGCACACTCATCGGATCATCATGCCGTACGGGAACGCAGAAAAGTGAGGGGACGGCCGCACGGCGGTCATCCCCTCACCCACGTCGTCCGGGGCTAGTGCCCCTGCTCGTCACGGCGGCGCTGCCACCGTTCCTCGATACGGGTCATCATCGACCGACGCTGCCGGCTGCGGCCGTGGGCCGAACCGCCAGTACTACCGGAGACGGGCTGCTCGCCAGGCTTGGGTGCCTTGCGCCAACCGGTGACCACCAGGACCGTACATCCCAGCATGACGAGGAACCCCACCACGCTGATCCAGAGCACGTTCGGAATGATCACACCGGTCATGAGGAGCGCGATACCCACCACAATGCCTGCGACTGCCTGGTAGACCCGTCGCCGGGTGTACGTACGCAGTCCGCTTCCCTCAAGCGCTGTCGCGAACTTGGGATCTTCGGCGTACAGCGCTCGCTCCATCTGCTCGAGCATTCGCTGCTCGTGCTCCGAGAGCGGCACGGGAGTCCTCCTCATCCGTCGGTCGCGGGGGTAGCGACCAGGGGTCCCCTTCAGGATAGGCGGGGAATCGCCCCCGTGACACCCGCCCTCTGCGCCACGTTCCAAAAACACACGGCGCAGAAAAGACGCAGCCGGTGAAAGCGCTGCGCGAAAACCGTACCGCCGAGGGGGCGGTCACTGAGGCCCTTATTCCCCAATGGTCCACCCGCCATGCCGGTCACTGCACCTGATCATACGTGGCCGACCGTCGGAACGGAGGGCCTGTGGCCGACTCCGGGCGCGGAAGGTCGCAGTTCAGGCCTGCTTCTCGCCCAGGACGTGCAGCTGAGTGGCTACCGCGTGGAAGGCGGGCAGCTCGGCCGCGGCCTCCTCCAGACGCAGCAGCGCCTCCACCGCGCCGGGCTCGGTGTCCACCAGGACCCCGGGCACGAGGTCGGCGAAGATCCGCACGCCGTGCACCGCGCCCACCGCGAGGCCGGCGCCGCCGACCAGCTCGGAGAGCTGCTCGGCGGTGAAGCGGCGCGGTACCGGGTCGCCGGAGCCCCAGCGGCCGGCCGGGTCGGTGAGGGCGGTCCGGGCCTCGGTGAAGTGCCCCGCGAGCGCGCGGGCGAGCACGGCCCCGCCGAGGCCGGCGGCCAGCAGGCTGAGCGTGCCGCCGGCGCGCAGCGCGGCCACCGTGTTGGCCACGCCCTCGGCCGGGTCGTCCACGTACTCCAGCACGCCGTGGCAGAGCACCACGTCGTACGCGTCCTGCTCGACGACGTCCAACAGGCCCTGGGCGTCGCCCTGGACGCCGCGCACCAGATCGGCGACACCGGCCTCGGCCACCCGGCGCTCCAGCCCGAACAGGGCGTTCGGGCTGGGGTCGACGACGGTGACCCGGTGGCCCAGACGGGCCACCGGGACGGCGAACTTACCGGTGCCGCCGCCGGTGTCGAGCACGTCCAGCACATCCCGCCCGGTCGCCTTCACCCGGCGGTCGAGTGCCTCCTTGAGGACCTCCCACACCACGGCGGTGCGGAGGGAGGCACGGGGGCGGGAAGTGTCCGACACGGCTGATGGCTCCTCGGCGCGGTAAAGGTGAGCGGTCTGCGCCCACCCTATTGCCTTCCGCGGCCGGGCAGCTCATCCCGCGTCCGGATGCTCCGGACGTGGTTGCGGCAGGCTCTGCGACGGCTGCTGGGGCGCCGTCCGGACGGTGAGCATCCGCTCGACCAGGCGAAGGAACATCGAGGCCGCGCGGACCAGATCGTCCGCGTCCCGGCCACTGGCCGCGTCCGCTATCCCCGCCTCGGCCCTGGCCCGGCGGGCGGCGCCGGAGGCGAAGAGCGCGCTCCACTCGGTCAGCTCCGGCGCTATCTCCGGCAGCAACTCCCACGCGCTGCGGATCCGGGGCCGCCGCCGCGGGTTCACCGGTTCGGGCCGGCCGCGCGCGGCCAGCACGGCCGCGGCGGTGCGCAGTGCGGCGAGGTGGGCGGTGGCGTAGCGCTCGTTGGGGCGGGTCAGCCGGGCGGCCTCGGCCAGGCCGCTGTGGGCCTTGGCGAGCAGGTCGAGGGCGGCCGGAGGGGCCGTCGACTTCCGTAGGACGGGGTGGACAGGGGACGGGGACGGTGTGGCCATGACGAACCTCCTGTCGATGCGTTGCCCCCATCGTGACGGTCACCACTGACAATCGCGTTGACCTGCGGATTTACGCCCACGAACCGGGCAACTCCCCCCTCCTGCACACCAGGTGCGCAGAAGGATGCTAGTTTTTGAACTGACCGGTCAGTTCAAAAAGAAGGGGGACGGCGTGGACAGCCCGCACGGCGCGGCCGTCAAGGCCGAGGACTTCGGACTCAAGGGACCGCGCGGCTGGGCCTTCCGGGGAGTCGGCATCGACGCGGAGCCCGGCTCGCTCATCGCGGTCGAAGGCCCCTCCGGCAGCGGTCGGACCTGCCTGCTCCTCGCCCTCACCGGACGGATGAAGCCGACTGCGGGGCACGCCGAGGTCGGCGGCCACCGGCTGCCGAAGAAGATGGCGGCGGTCCGCCGCCTCGCGGCCCTCGGCCCCGTCTCCGGGGTCAACGACCTCGACCAGGCCCTCACCGTCGCGGAACAGCTGCGCGAGGGCGCTCTGCTCCAGCGCCACTACGGCGCTCCGGTCCGCGCGATGCTCCGGCCCCGGGCCGAGCGCCGCGCCGCCGCCGAGGCGCGGATCGCCTCCGCCCTGGCGGCCGCCGGACTGGACCTCGCCACGCTGCCGAAGGCCGGGCGGACCTCCGTACGGGACCTGGAACGGCTGGAGTCCGTACGCCTCTCCGTCGCCATCGCGCTGCTGGGCTCCCCGGGGCTGCTGGCACTCGACGACCTCGACCTCAAGCTGTCGGACAGCGAACGCGCCGAGGCCTGGGCCCTGCTCCGCTCGGTCGCCGCCCGCGGGATCACCGTCCTCGCGGTGTGCAGCGAGGCACCCGCCGACGCGGTCGTCCTGCGGACCTGTCCCAAGGACCCGGACGAGGCGCAGGGCCAGGACGCGCCCGCCGTCGCGGAGGGCGACGCCGACGCCGGGAGCGGCACGAAGAACGACACGAAGAACGACTCCGAGAACGACGACACGAAGGGGGCGGACGATGCGCTCGCCGAAGCTGGCCGCGCTTGAGCTGAAGCGGTTCGGGCGGGGGAAGCTGCCCCGGGCCGCTCTCGTCGCGCTGCTCCTGCTGCCGCTGCTCTACGGAGCCCTGTACCTGTGGTCCTTCTGGGACCCGTACAGCCGCCTCGACAAGGTGCCCGTCGCCATCGTCAACGCCGACAAGGGCGCGACCGTCGGCGGGGAGAGCTTCGACGCCGGCGCCGAGATCGCCAAGAAGCTGCATGACAGCAAGAAGTCCTTCGAGTGGCACGACGTGAGCGCGAAGGAGGCGGCCGAGGGTCTGGAGAACGGTACGTACTACCTGACCCTGACCATGCCCGCCGACTTCAGCGCGAAGATCGCCTCCAGCTCGGGCGACGACCCCACCACCGGGGCCCTCCAGGTCCGTACGAACGACGCCAACAACTACATCGTCGGCTCGATCTCGCGCACCGTCTTCGCCGAGGTCCGCTCGGCGGCGTCCACCAATGCCTCCCGCAAGTTCCTCGACAGGATCTTCGTCAACTTCTCCGACCTGCACGACAAGACCTCCGAGGCGGCCGACGGCGCCGACAAGCTCAAGGACGGCGCGGGCAAGGCCCAGGAAGGCGCCAAGGAGCTCGCCGACGGCCTCGACACGGCGCAGGAGAAGTCCGGCGAACTCAACAGCGGTCTGCGGAAGCTGAACACGGCGGCCGGCAAGCTGGAGACCGGCTCCAAGGACGTCGCGGACGGTACCCAGGCGCTGGCCGACAAGGTCAACGGGGCCGCGGACAAGGCCCGTCCCTTCGTCAAGGACCCCAAGAACCTGGCGGACACCGCCGAACTCGTCGCCGACAGCGCCAAGGTGGTCAACAACCACCTCGGCACCTTCGCGGAGAAGGCCCCGGCCGCCGCGGCCGCCGCGAAGAAGGCCGCGACCGGGGCGGACGCCTACTACACCAAGCACTGCGTGACCCCCGGCGGCGAACCGCACCTGGCCTCCTGCCCCGACCTGAAGAAGGTCAGGGACAGCGCGGCCGAGGCCGCCGAGCTCAGCGGGGACGTCAACGCCCTGGTCAAGAACGCGAACGGGGACGTCGCCAAGCTCCGCACCCAGCTCACCGACCTGGAGAAGAAGGCCCGCGAGCTCGTCGTCAAGGCTCCCCAGCTCGCGGGCGACCTCGACGCGGCCGTCGCCAAGGTCAACGCCCTCAACAGCGGAGCCCACAAGGTCTCCACCGGCATGGCCCAGCTGCACACCGGCCTCGGCACCGCCACCACCGGCTCCGGTGCCCTCTCCGACGGCGTCGGCAAGCTCGGCGACGGCGCCCACCGCCTCGACGGCGGCATGTACAAGCTCGTCGACGGCACCGGCGAACTCGCCGGCGGCCTGCACGACGGCGCCGGCAAGATCCCCGACTACGACCAGCAGCAGCGCGACGAGCGCACCGAGGCCATGGCCGACCCGGTCCAGCTCGCCAACCAGTCCCTGCACAAGGCGCCCAACTACGGCACCGGCTTCGCCCCCTACTTCATCCCGCTCTCCCTCTGGGTCGGCGCGATGGTTGCCTACATGCTGATCGCCCCGATGAACCGGCGGGCCCTGGCCGCCGGCGCCTCGCCCTGGCGGGTCGCCCTCGCAGGCTGGCTGCCCGTGGCGGGCCTCGGCACGGCGCAGGTGGTCCTGCTGATGTCCGTACTCCACTGGGCGCCCGGCCTCGGCCTGAAGATGGCCCACCCGGCCCTCACCATCGGCTTCCTGATACTGGTCACCGGCTGCTTCGCGGCGATCGTCCAGTGGCTCAACGCCAAGTTCGGCGCCGCCGGCCGCATCCTGGTGCTCGCCGTCCTGATGCTCCAGCTGACCTCGGCGGGCGGCACGTATCCCGTCCAGACCAGTCCGGACTTCTTCAACTGGATCCACCCGTACCTGCCGATGTCGTACATCGTCGAGAGCCTGCGCCGCCTCATCACCGGCGGCGGCCTCGGCCCGGTCTGGCAGGGGAGCGCGGTCCTGCTCGCCTTCACCGTCGGTGCCCTCGCCCTCACCGCGCTCGCAGCCCGCGGCAAGCAGGTGTGGACCATGGACCGACTGCACCCCGAACTGAGCCTGTAGGGACGTGTTGACCTGTGACAATCAGCGCCATGGAAAGCAGCAGCACCGGTACGGGTACCGGCGGGGGCCGTCGTGCGGCCACCCGGCAGAAGCTCTACGAAGCGGCCGTGACCCTCATCGCCGAGAAGGGGTTCTCCGCGACCACGGTCGATGAGATCGCCGAGCGGGCGGGCGTCGCCAAGGGCACCGTCTACTACAACTTCGCGAGCAAGAACGACCTCTTCGAAGAGCTGCTGCGGCACGGCGTCGGCCTGCTGACGGCCTCGCTGAGGACGGCGGCCGAGGAGACGGAGGCCCGCGGCGGCAGCCGCGTTGAGGCGCTCGACGCGATGATCCGCGCCGGGCTCGTCTTCATCGACCGCTACCCCGCCTTCACCCAGCTGTACGTCGCCGAGCTGTGGCGCACCAACCGGGCCTGGCAGTCCACGCTGATGGTGGTCCGGCAGGAGGCCGTGGCCGTCGTGGAGAAGGTGCTGCGCGAGGGCGTCGAGCGCGGTGAGCTGAGCGCCGAGATCGATGTGCCGCTGACGGCCGCCGCGATGGTCGGGATGGTGCTGGTGGCCGCTCTGGACTGGCAGTCCTTCCAGAGCGAACGGTCCCTGGACGACGTGCACTCGGCGCTGTCGCTGCTCCTGCGGGGCCGGGTCAGCGGCAACCGCTGAGTCCCGGCGGCCCGGCACCACCCCCCAGTCGGCGGTGCCGTGCGGGCGCGCCGCCCCGTAGAACTGGTGGGGCCTGCCGCGACGGCTGAGTATCCGTACCTAGGCGCGGAAATGAGTACGTGCGCGGATGGGCTCCCACCTGGGCGGACGCCAGACTGGGAGCAACGGACAGGAGGCCCGGTCCGCACCGCCGACACGGGGCTGCGGAGCGGACCGGGTACCTCCTGCCGTGACCGGGACGGGGGAACGACGGGGGATCGGCGACCCGGTGAAGCGGTACGCGAAACGGCGGGGCTCGGGGGGATCGAGCCTCGCCGTTTCGCGTCCGCGGGTTCGGCGGGTGCCGCGGTCGTCCGCTCCGCCGCAGCCGGGGCTCCGCCCCGGACCCCGCGCCTCGAACGCCGACTGGCTGGAGGAGCGGGGCGGGGGCGTGACTCAGCCGCGGTTGCGGAGGGGGAGGCGCAGGCGCAGGGCCGTCGCCCGGGCCGAGACCGCCCCCGACGCCGTCGCCCAGCGGGCGGCCAGGGCCCAGGAGATACGGGCCGCCGAGCGCGGCAGAAGCAGGGCGCGCAGTCGCGGCAGCCGGTCCACAGCCGCCAGCAGGCCGGTACGGGCCAGCAGTACGTCGTCCGCCAGTTCCGGGTACGAGACCTCCGCGCCCGGGGGCGCGTACAGGGCACGTTCCACCGCACCGGCGACCCGGTGCACGGCCGCCGCGGGCTCCGGCTCCAGGCGGCCGAGCTCCACGATCCGGCTCGCCGCCCGGCGCGGGGACAGCGCCTCGTCCGGGACCACGCCCACGTCCCAGGCCGTGTCGCCCAGTTCCCGCCAGGCCGTCAGGACCTCCCGGGTCGCCAGGCGCCGGGCCCGCAGCCGGGTCCGCCACAGCAGCGGGAGCAGGGGCAGGCCCAGTACCGCCACGGCCAGCGCCACCCAGCCGAGGATCGCCGCCACCGACGGCCCGTCGTCGTGGGGACCGTTCTGCGCGGGCGCAGCGGCACCGCACTCACCGAGCTTCTTCAGCGCCGGCGGGCACTCGGGGGTCGCCGTCGGCCCCGTCGACGGCTGGGCCGCACCCTGCGAGGGCAGCGGAGCCGGCGCCGACGGCTGGGCGGCCGGGGCCTGCGGCCGCGAGTACTCCGGGATGTTGATGCCGGCGCGGGGCGTCGGCTCGAAGCGGGTCCAGCCCACGCCCTGGAAATACAGCTCGGGCCAGGCGTGCGCGTCGCGCATCGACACGGTCACGCTGCCGTCCGACTGCTTCTCACCGGGGGTGAAGCCCACCGCGACCCGGGCCGGAATGCCCAGGGAACGGGACATCGCCGCCATCGAGAAGGCGAAGTGGACGCAGAAGCCCTCCTTGTCGGCGAGGAACCGGGCGACCGCCTGCGGACCCGTGCCCGAGGCCGTCTTCGTGTTGTAGCGGAACCCGCCGTTCACGGCGAAGTAGTCCTGAAGCTTCACGGCCCGCGAGTAGTCGTCCTTCGCGCCCTGCGTCACCTGGCGGGCCGTTTCGGCGACCACCGGCGGCAGGTTGTCCGGGAACTTCGTGTACTCCTCCCGGACCGCGGGGTCGGGCACCCCGGCCTTCTGCAGCTGCTGGGCCGTCGGCTTCAGCAGCAGGCTGCGGACCGTGTACTCCGCGCCCTGGACGTTCTGGAACTTGTCCCTGCCCAGCTGGTCGCCGACCAGGGTCCGGCCGGCCGGCTCGAACCGCCACTTTCCGCCGATGGCCACCGATGTCGCCGGGTACGGCATGGGCAGGTAGCGCTGGGTGTAGTTGTCCGCCGCGACGATGCTGGTGCTGACCTCCGCCGCGGTGCCGCGGACCTGGGAGCCGAGGCCCGGCGGTTCCGGCAGCTGCTCCGGCACGTCGACCAGGGCCCGCCCGGAGGCCTCCCACTTGACGCCGTTGAACTCGTCCAGCGCCAGGATCCGCAGGTACTGCTCGCCCTGCTGCGGATTGTTCGTCCGGTAGCGCAGGATCACGCGGTTGTCCTGCGCGTTCAGGTTGCTCTGCAGGGAGACCAGCGGGTTGACCGCCGTGATCGTCCCGCCCGGCCCGCTGCCGCTCTCGTCACCGTCCTGCGTGCCGCCCAGCAGCCCGCCGCCGAGCGAGGGCAGTACGGCCGGCACCGCCAGCGCGAGGCCCAGGGCCACCACGCCGATCCGTCGGCCGAACTTCACGGGAGCCGTCGCCTGACCGCCCGTCGCGCCGGCGAGACCGGAGTCGGCGGCGCCCCGGCGGGGGGCCGCGCCGAAGACCCGGCCCCACTGGGCGAGCCGGTCCCGGCCCTCGGACAGCAGCAGCATCAGGTAGCCGCAGCCCGCCAGCAGGAAGGCGATCCAGGAGGCGTCGCCGCCGCCCGACAGGCCGGCGGCCACCGAGTACAGCGCGAGCAGCGGCAGCCCGGCCGCGGCGGCCGTGCGTACGGTCACCGCCAGCAGGTCCACCAGCAGTCCGATGAGCAGTACGCCGGAGACGAGCAGCAGCTTGATGCCGTCCGTCAGCGGAGCCGGGATCGCGAACTCGCCCACGTCCCGGACGCCCTGACCGAACAGTGCGCCGAAGTCCGTGACCAGGTAGGCCAGCGGCCCGTCGCCCTGGGACTCGCCCTTGCCGGCGTAGAGGAACGCGAGCAGCAGCAGCGACACCAGTACCTGCGCGGCCACCGTCAGCGTCCGGGCCAGCGGCACCCGCCGGGCAGCGGCGCCCACGGCGCTCTGCGCGATCAGCAGCAGCCCCGCCTGCAGCAGCCAGGCCTGCGAGTCCACCAGCGGGCTCAGCGACCACGAGGTGAGCAGCGTCGCCAGTGCCGCGAACAGCGTCAGTTTTGCGCGCCCGCTCATTCCCGACCTCCGGAGGTTCCCGTACCTGCGCGAGCGCTCCCGGCCCGGCGCCACAGCTCGCCGAAGGGCACTCCGGGCGGGGCGGCCAGTGCCGTCCAGCCCGCGTCGCGCAGCCTGCGCAGCCGTTCCTCCAGCGGGGGCACGGCATGGCCGGGGGCGGGCTGTCCGCCCCAGCTCGCGGAGTCCAGTACGAAGGCCACCGCGCCCGAGGCGCGCTGGCGCATCCTGGCCGCCAGTTCTGTCTGTACGTCGTCCAGGTCGCCGAAGAAGGCGATGAGGAGCCCGTCGCCGCCGCCTCCGCCGAAGCCGTCGGCGCCGCCGCCGCGCACCGCGTCGTAGGCGCGGGAGAGCCCGGCGCCGTCGGAGTGCCCGATGACCGCGAGGGTGTCCATCATCAGCCCGGCGGCCTCCGCGGACTCCTGCCCGCCGGAGGAGAAGCCGCCACCGCCCTCACCGGGCACCGAGTTGCCGGTGTCGGTGAGCAGCCGTGCGGAGAAGCCCTGCTCCAGGACGTGCAGGAGGCTGGAGGCGGCTGCCGAGACGGCCCACTCGAAGGCGGAGTCGGGGCCGGCGCCGTCGAAGCCCAGGCGCCGGGTGTCCAGCAGGACGGTGGCGCGGCTGCGCTGCGGCTGTTCCTCGCGGCGGACCATCAGCTCGCCGTAGCGGGCGGTGGAGCGCCAGTGCACGCGGCGCAGGTCGTCGCCGCGCCGGTAGCCGCGCGGGATCACGTCGTCGTCGCCGGCCAGGGCCAGGGAGCGGCGGCTGCCGTCGCCGTAGCCGTTGGACTCGCCGGCCAGGCGGACCGGCGGCAGGGGCTCGGTGCGCGGGATGACGGTGAGGGTGTCGTAGGTGCTGAAGGAGCGCGTCAGCTCGACCAGCCCGAAGGGGTCGGAGAGGCGCAGCTGGAGCGGTCCGAGCGGGTAGCGGCCGCGCAGGTCGGAGCGGACGCGGTAGGACACCTCGCGGCGTCCGCCGGGCTCGACCCGGTCCAGTACGAAGCGCGGGCGCGGGCCCAGGACGTAGGGCACCCGGTCCTGGAGCATCAGCAGACCGGTGGGCAGCCGGGAGACGTTGTCCATGCGCAGCTGTACGCGGGCCTCGGCGCCCGCGGGGACCCGCGCCGGGCTGAGCCGGCGGCTGCCGGAGACCCGGTAGCGGGTCCGGTGCAGGGCGTAGACGCAGATCAGCGGCAGGAGGGCGAGCAGGATGCCGACCCGCAGCAGTTCGCCCTGGCCCAGGACGTACGCGCACGCCGCGGCGGCTATCCCGGCGGCCAGGAAGGAGCGGCCGCGGGTGGTCAGCCCGGACAGCGATGCGCGCAGTCCGCCGCCGTCCCCCGGGCCACCGGCGCCGCGCGGGGCACCGGTGCTCATCAGAAGCCCCGGATGCCCGCGCCGGGCGGCATCTCGCCGCGGGCGTGCGCGGCCGGGACGGGGGTGCGCTGCAGGATCTCGGCGACGACCTGCTCGGCGCTGCGGCGGTTCAGCTGGGCCTGCGCGGTGGGCAGCAGCCGGTGCGCGAGGACCGGGGCGGCCAGGGCCTGGACGTCGTCGGGCAGGACGTAGTCCCGGCCGGCCAGCGCGGCGGAGGCCTTCACGGCGCGCAGCAGGTGCAGGGTGGCCCGGGGGGAGGCGCCGAGCCGCAGGTCGGGGTGGCTGCGGGTGGCGGAGACCAGGTCCACGACGTAGCGCCGGACGGGCGCGGCCACGTACACCTCGCGGACCGCCTCGATGAGCTTGACGATCTCGTGGGAGTGCGCGACGGACGTCAGGTCGTCGAGCGGGGAGACCCCGCCGTGCACGTCGAGCATCTGGAGCTCGGCCTCGGGGCTGGGGTAGCCGACGGAGACCCGGGCCATGAAGCGGTCGCGCTGGGCCTCGGGCAGCGGGTACGTGCCCTCCATCTCCACCGGGTTCTGGGTGGCGACGACCATGAAGGGGCTGGGCAGCGTGTACGTGGTGCCGTCGATGGTGACCTGGCGCTCCTCCATCGACTCCAGTAGCGCGGACTGGGTCTTCGGCGAGGCGCGGTTGATCTCGTCACCGATGACGATCTGCGCGAAGATCGCGCCCGGCTTGAACTCGAACTCGCGGCGCTGCTGGTCGTAGATGCTGACACCGGTGATGTCGGAGGGCAGCAGGTCCGGGGTGAACTGGATGCGCTGCACCGAGCAGTCGATGGACTTGGCGAGCGTCTTGGCGAGCATCGTCTTGCCGACGCCGGGCACGTCCTCGATCAGCAGGTGCCCCTCGGCGAGCAGAACCGTCAGCGCGAGGCGGACGACCTCGGGCTTGCCCTCGATCACGCTCTCGACCGACTGGCGCACCCGCTCCGCCGTGCTGGTCAGATCCGCGAGGCTCGCTCGGTCGTCGTACGTCGTCACCTGGTTCTCCTCGGCCCATTTCCAGGGCCGACGCTCTTGGCGCATGAACCGGCCCACCCCGAAACACGGACACCGTCCCGGGGGATCCCGGGTGGTGCCACCCCGCATTCTTGACGGCGTTAAGGCCTTGTGTCACTCAAGAGCTGGGATCGATCTCCCGCAGGAGCCCGGTGTGCACATCGAAGACGAAGCCTCGCACATCGTCCTTGTGGGGCAGGAAGGGGTTGGTGCGAACCCGCTGCATGGACTGGCGAACGTCCTGGTCCACGTCCCGGAAGGCTTCGACGGCCCAGGCGGGACGCTGGCCGACCTCGTCCTCCAGCTCGTGCCGGAAGTCCTCGGTCAGGTTCTCCAGACCGCAGCCGGTGTGGTGGATGAGTATCACCGTGCGGGTGCCCAGTGCCCGCTGGCTGATGGTGAGGGAGCGGATGGTGTCGTCGGTGACCACACCGCCCGCGTTGCGGATCGTGTGGCAGTCACCGAGTTCGAGGCCGAGGGCCTTGTGCAGGTCGAGGCGGGCGTCCATGCAGGCCACGACGGCCACCTGCAGAACGGGCCGGGCGTCCATGCCGGGATCGGAGAACTGCGCGGCGTAACGCTTATTCGCCTCGACCAGTCGGTCGGTGACGGATCCGCCGGCGGATGCCTCGGACGCGGACTCGGCAGGCAGGGATGCGGAAGTCGTCATGGGTACGACGTTAATGGTCACCGCTGGTTGAGGCCTCGCGTGAGAGCGGACAAAGAACGTCAACAAGGCTTGTTGTGAGCTAACCCACAGGGGTGGGGGAGAGGCGGCCGTCCGGGTGATTCGCGGCATTTGCCGGTTCGCTCCGAGAGCTGCGCACGGCGCGCGGGGCGGTTCGTTGACCGCGGCGACCGTTGCACTAAAGTGACGCGAACCGGCCGGAGCCCGGCCCTGACCGGCCGCCCGGCCCCCGATGAACACTCCGCGTGCGCGGCGCGTACGTACGGCCCGGCCCTCTCCCGCTCACCGGCCGGCCGGCGCCATCTTCCCCGGCGCCGGCCGCGGATGCGGGGACCCGGTGGTGCGTACGCCTGCCGCGCCGTTATCTGAGAGGGCGCTTTGACTAGCGAGTCCCGACATGTCCCGGTGATGCTCCAGCGGTGCCTGGACCTGTTGGCCCCGGCGCTGGAGAGGCCCGGGGCCGTCGTCGTCGACTGCACCCTCGGCCTCGGCGGCCACAGTGAGGCCCTGCTGACCCGGTTCCCCGAGGCGCACCTGATCGGCCTCGACCGCGACAAGGAGGCCCTGCGGCTCTCCGGCGAGCGGCTCGCGCCCTTCGGCGACCGGGCCACCCTCGTCCACGCGATCTACGCCGACCTCGCCGAGGTCCTGGACGGGCTGCGCATCCCGGCGGTCCAGGGCATCCTCTTCGACCTGGGCGTCTCCTCCATGCAGCTGGACGAGGCCGACCGCGGGTTCGCGTACGCCCAGGACGCGCCGCTGGACATGCGCATGGACCAGACGACGGGCATCAGCGCCGCCGAGGTCCTCAACAGCTACGCGCCGGGCGAGCTCGTCCGGATCCTGCGCCAGTACGGCGAGGAGAAGCAGGCCAAGCGGATCGTGTCCGCGATCGTCCGGGAGCGGGAGAAGGAGCCCTTCGCCAACAGCGCCCGGCTGGTCGAGCTGATCCGCGACTCCCTGCCGCAGGCCGCCAAGCGGACCGGCGGAAACCCGGCGAAGCGAACCTTCCAGGCGCTGCGGATCGAGGTCAACGGGGAGCTCTCGGGCCTGGAGCGGGCCATTCCGGCGGCGGTGGACCGGATCGCGGTCGGCGGCCGCATCGCGGTGCTCTCGTACCACTCGCTGGAGGACCGCCTGGTCAAGCAGGTCTTCGCGGCCGGCGCGACGTCCACGGCCCCGCCCGGCCTGCCGGTGGTCCCGGAGAAGTACCAGCCCAAGCTGAAACTGCTCACGCGCGGAGCCGAACTGCCGACCGAGGAGGAGATCGCCGAGAACCGGCGGGCCGCCCCGGCGAGATTCCGCGGGGTCGAACGCATCCGGGAGGCGCGGCTGTGACCAAGGCCGGGAAGGTCGCCACGCTGACCCGCGGGCAGGCGGCCCGCCTCGGCCGGGCGCTCGGCGGCCGCCCGGCCCGCCCGCGTTCCGGGGGGCAGGCGGCCCGGATGCCGTTCGTCCTGCTGGTCGTGGCCCTGCTCGGCGGCGGCCTGATCAGCCTGCTGCTGCTGAACTCGGCACTCAACGAAGGCTCCTTCCAGCTGTCCAAGCTGAAGAAGGAGACCACCGCCCTCACCGACGAGGAGCAGGCGCTGCAGCGGGACGTGGACGCCCATTCGGCCCCCGACGCGCTCCAGCGCCGTGCGCACGAGCTGGGCCTGGTGCCCGGCGGCAGCCCGGTCTTCATGGGCCCGGACGGCAAGATCTCCGGCAGCGCCGCACCGGCCGAGGCCCCGCCGTCGCCGACCCCGAGCCCGACCGCCCCGGCCGCTCCGCCGGCCGGCCCCGCGGGCGCACCCGCTGCGTCGGCCCCGGCTCCGGGCCAGCCGGCGCCCTCCGCCGCGCCCCCCGCGGCCAGTGGTTCCCCGCAGCCCGACCAGACCCCCGGAAGGTGACGCCGTGATCCACCGTTCCCATCCAGCCCCTCCGGCGTTCGAGGTGCGGGGTCCGGGGCGGAGCCCCGCCGCCCCGGCGGTGGCCGCGTGAGCCCGCAGGAACCGCCCCGGCGGCGGGTGCCCGGTCCGGCCAGAGGAGCAGCCCGGCCCGGCGACCGGGCCAGGGCGGGCGCCCGCCCGGCCTCGCGCCCGGCGACCCGCAGGCCGACGGGCCCCCGCACCCCGCACACGATCCGGCTCGGCAGCCCGCGGCCCCGGCTGCGCCTGGTCGGCGTCGGCCTGACCCTCGTCATGCTGGCCTTCGTGGTCCGCCTGCTCCAGGTGCAGGCCGTCGACGCCTCGGCGTTCTCCGCCGAGGCCTCCAAGAACCGCTACACCAGCGTCAAGCTGGCGGCCGAGCGCGGTGAGATCACGGACCGCAGGGGCGTGGCACTCGCCACCAGCGTCGATGCGTACGACATCACCGCCGACCCGAAGATGTTCACCCCGCAGGACAGCAAGGCTCCGGACGCCCCCCAGCAGGCCGCGGCCCTCCTCGCGCCCATCCTCGGCAAGGACGCCAAGGAGCTCGCCCAGCGGCTGAGCACCAAGAACTCCCGGTACGTCGTCCTCGCCCAGCGCCAGACCCCGCAGGTCTGGAACCAGATCAAGGACCTCAAGCGGGTCTTCGCGGAGAAGGCGCAGGCCGACAAGCGGGGCAACGGCCCCGGCGCCAACGTCCTCGCCGGCGTGTTCAAGGAGACCAGCAGCAAGCGCGTGTACCCGAACGGCGACCTCGCCGCCGGGATACTGGGTTACGTCAACGCCGAGGGCAAGGGCGGCGGCGGTCTGGAGTCCTCCCTCGACAAGAAGCTGTCCGGCAAGGACGGCGAGATCACCTACGCCCAGTCCGGCGGCCGCCAGGTCCCCACGGCCGGCTCCGACGGCAAGCCCGCCGTCCCCGGCGACGACATCGAGCTGACCATCGACCGGGACATCCAGTGGGCGGCGCAGAGCGCCATCGCCGAGCAGGTCCAGAAGTCCGAGGCAGACCGCGGCTACGTCATCGTCCAGGACACCGGCACCGGCGAGATCCTGGCCATGGCCAACGCCCCCGGCTTCGATCCCAACGACCTGACCCGGGCCAGCTCCGCAGCCATGGGCAACGCCGCGCTCCAGGACGTGTACGAGCCCGGCTCCACCGCCAAGGTGATGTCGATGGCCGCCGTGCTCGAGGAGAAGAAGGCCACCCCGGAGACCCGGGTCGAGGTCCCCAACCGACTGCACCGCGGCGACCGGCTGTTCAAGGACGACATCGACCACCCGACCTGGTACCTGACCCTCAACGGGGTCCTCGCCAAGTCCTCCAACATCGGCACCATCCTGGCCACCGGCCAGCTCGGACCCACCCAGCCCGAGGCCAACAAGGTCCTGCACTCCTACCTGACCAAGTTCGGCATCGGCCGGCCCACCGGCCTGAACTACCCCGGCGAGTCCCGCGGCATCCTCGCCGATCCCCAGGACTGGTCGACCTCGCAGCAGTACACGATCCCCTTCGGCCAGGGACTCTCCCTCAACGCCATGCAGGCGGCCTCCGTGTACTCGACCATCGCCAACGGCGGGGTGCGCATCGAGCCGACGCTGGTGCGCCGCACCAAGGGACCCGACGGCCGCTTCACCCCGGCCCCGGCCCCCGAGCGGACCCGCGTGGTCAGCGCGGAGACCGCCAAGACCCTCGCCGCGATGCTCGAATCCGTGGTCGACGACCAGGAGGGCACCGGTACCAAGGCCCGTATCCCCGGCTACCGGGTCGGCGGCAAGACCGGCACCTCCAACCGGGTGGATCCGGCCACCGGCCGCTACAAGGGCTACACCGCCTCGTTCGCCGGATTCGCACCTGCGGACAACCCGCGCATCACCGTCTACTGCGCCATCCAGAACCCCACGAAGGGCAGCTACTTCGGCGGCCAGATCTGCGGCCCCATCTACAAGAAGGTCATGGAGTTCGCGCTCAAGACCCTCCAGGTGGCCCCCACGGGAACCGCACCCGCCGGGCTTCCCGTCACTTATGACGCCGCTCCTCAGCCCGCCCCGCAGCCCAGTCCGCAGCCCGGTCAGTGACCCACAGCCCGGCCGGCCCGCCAGAAAAGCGTGAGGCACCATCCGTGACAACGATCACCCCGAAACCCGGGAACCGTACGACCGGCGAAGCCGAGGCCGGGCCCTCACTTCGCGGGCGGCCCGCCGCGCCCGGTACGCTCACCGCCGTGCCCCACGCTGATCAGCCCAGAACCGCCCAGAAAGCCCCGGCAACGCCGCCGGGAGCGCCCCGGCCCGCGTCCGCCAGCCCGAGCCCGCTGGGCGAGCTGGCCGCCCTGCTGGGCATCCCGGCCCCCGGCGCCGCGCAGATCACCGGCATCACGCACGACTCCCGTGCGGTGCGCCCCGGTGACCTGTACGCGGCTCTGCCGGGAGCCAGGACGCACGGCGCCGACTTCGCCGCCCAGGCGGCCGGCCTCGGCGCCGTCGCCGTGCTGACCGACCCCGCGGGGTCGGAGCGCGCCGCGGCGACCGGCCTGCCGGTCCTGACCGTCGACGATCCGCGCGGCCGGATGGGAGAGCTGGCCGCCGAGATCTACGGACGCCCCGGCGAGGACCTCCTCCGGATCGGCATCACCGGTACCTCCGGCAAGACCACCACGGCGTACCTCGTCGAGGGCGGCCTGCGCGCGGCGGGCCGCAGCACCGGACTGGTCGGCACCGTGGAGATGCGCATCGGGGACGAGCGCATCAAGTCCGAGCGGACCACCCCCGAGGCCACCGACCTCCAGGCCCTCTTCGCGGTCATGCGCGAACGCGGGGTCGAGGCCGTGGCCATGGAGGTCTCCAGCCACGCGCTCGTGCTCGGCCGGGTCGACGGCTGTGTCTTCGACGTCGCCGTCTTCAACAACCTGAGCCCGGAGCACATGGAGTTCCACTCCGACATGGAGGACTACTTCCAGGCCAAGGCGGGGCTGTTCACCGCCCGCCGGGCCCGCCTGGGCGTGCTCAACCTCGACGACGAGTACGGCCGCCGCCTGGCCAAGGAGGCGACGATCCCGGTCGTCACCTTCTCCGCCGCGGGCGACCCGGCCGCCGACTGGCGTGCCGAGGACGTGGTCTTCGGACCGGCGAGCTCCACCCTGACCCTGCTGGGCCCCGACGGACAGCGCGTACGGGCCACCGCGCCGCTGCCCGGCCCGTTCAACGTCGCCAACACCGTCGCCGCGATCGTCACGCTCGCCGCCGCCGGCCTCGACCCGCAGACCGCCGCCGACGGCGTCGCCGCGGTCCCCGGGGTCCCCGGCCGGCTGGAGCGGGTGGACGCGGGACAGCCGTACCTCGCCGTCGTCGACTACGCGCACAAGACGGACGCCGTGGAATCGGTGCTGCGCGCGCTGCGCGAGGTCACCGAGGGCAAGCTGCACATCGTGCTCGGCTGCGGCGGCGACCGTGACACCACCAAGCGCGGCCCGATGGGCGCCGCGGCCGCCCGGTACGCCGACGTGGCCGTCCTGACCTCGGACAACCCGCGCTCCGAGGACCCTCTCGCGATCCTCGCCGCGATGTTCGAGGGCGCCGTGTCCGTACCGGCCGCGGAGCGGGGCACGGTCCTGGTCGACGCCGACCGGGCCGCGGCCATCGCCGCAGCCGTCGCCCGCGCCCGGCCCGGCGACACCGTGCTGGTGGCCGGTAAGGGCCACGAGCAGGGCCAGGACACCGCCGGTGTCGTACGTCCCTTCGACGACCGCACGGTGCTCCGTGCCGCGATCGAGCACCAGGCCGTGCTCGACCGAACGACCCAGGTCCGACAGGCCGAGGTGAACCAGTGATCGCCCTTTCCCTGGCCGAGATCGCCGACATCACCGGCGGGCGGCCCCATGACATACCGGATACGTCCGTCCAGGTCACCGGTCCCGTGGTCTACGACTCCCGTGAGGTCCGGGCCGGCAGCCTGTTCGCCGCCTTCGTCGGCGAGCGGGTCGACGGCCACGACTATGCCGAACGCGCGGTGTCCGCCGGCGCCGTGGGCGTCCTCGCGACCCGGCCCGTCGGGGTGCCGGCCATCGTCGTCCCCGATGTGGTGGCCGCCCTCGGAGCACTCGCCCGGGCCGTGGTCACCCGCCTGGGAACCGACGTCGTGGCCCTCACCGGGTCCGCCGGCAAGACCTCCACCAAGGACCTGATCGCGCAGGTGCTGCAGCACCACGCGCCGACCGTGTGGACCCCCGGGAACCTCAACAACGAGATCGGCCTGCCGATCACGACGCTGCGCGTCACCGAGGACACCCAGCACCTGGTCCTGGAGATGGGCGCCCGCGGCATCGGCCACATCCGCTACCTCACCGGACTGACGCCCCCGCGCATCGGTCTGGTCCTCAACGTCGGCACCGCCCACATCGGCGAGTTCGGCGGCCGCGAGCAGATCGCGCAGGCCAAGGGGGAGCTCGTCGAGGCCCTGCCGGCCGAGGCGGAGGGCGGCGTCGCCGTCCTCAACGCCGATGACCTGCTGGTTCGCGAGATGGCCGCGCGCACGAAGGCCCGTACGGTCCTCTTCGGAGAGGCCGAGGACGCCGAAATCCGGGCCACCGAAGTCCGCATGACGGACAGGGGGCAGGCTTCCTTCACACTGCACACACCGACCGGGTGCAGTGACGTGACCTTGCGGCTGTACGGTGAGCACCACGTGTCGAACGCGCTCGCCGCGGCCGCCGTCGCTCATGTCCTGGGCATGTCCGCACAGGAGATCGCCACGGCGCTCTCCGGGGCGGGCACGCTGTCCCGGTGGCGGATGGAGGTCACCGAGCGGGCGGACGGTGTGACGATCGTCAACGACGCCTACAACGCGAACCCCGAGTCCATGCGGGCCGCACTGCGCGCGCTTGCCGCGATGGGCGGTGCCGGCAGGGCGAACGGGGGGCGCACGTGGGCGGTGCTCGGCCCGATGGCCGAGCTCGGAGACGACGCTCTCGCCGAGCACGACGCGGTCGGACGTCTTGTCGTCCGGCTCAACGTGAGCAAGCTCGTCGCAGTCGGGGGCAGGGAAGCATCCTGGCTGCAACTGGGCGCATATAACGAGGGTTCGTGGGGTGAGGAGTCGGTGCACGTGTCCGACGCGCAGGCGGCTGTCGACCTGTTGCGCAGTGAACTGCGCCCGGGTGACGTCGTGCTGGTGAAGGCTTCCAGGTCGGCCGGTCTGGAGCGGGTGGCCCAGGGCCTTCTCGACAGCACTGTCGAGGGCGAGGTCGCCGACCGATGAGGCAGATTCTGTTCGCCGGCGTCATCGGCATGTTCCTCACCGTCGTCGGCACCCCGCTGCTGATCAAGCTGCTGGCCCGCAAGGGCTACGGCCAGTTCATCCGCGACGACGGCCCCCGCGGCCACGCCGGGAAGAAGGGCACGCCCACCATGGGCGGTATCTCCTTCATCCTGGCGACGCTCATCGCGTACGCCCTGACGAAGATCCTCACCGGCAGCGAACCGAGCTTCTCGGGCCTGCTCGTGCTGTTCCTGATGGCGGGCATGGGCCTCGTCGGGTACCTGGACGACTACATCAAGATCGTCAAGAGGCGTTCGCTGGGTCTGCGGGCCAAGGCGAAGATGTCCGGCCAGCTGATCGTCGGCATCGCCTTCGCGGTGCTGGCCCTCCAGTTCAAGGACTCGCGCGGGCTCACCCCGGCCTCCACCAGGCTGTCCTTCGTCACGGACTTCGGCTGGTCGATCGGACCGGTGCTGTTCGTGGTCTGGGCGCTGTTCATGATCCTGGCGATGTCCAACGGCGTGAACCTCACCGACGGCCTGGACGGTCTCGCGACCGGCGCCGCCGTGATGGTCTTCGGCGCCTACACCTTCATCGGCGTCTGGCAGTTCCAGGAGTCCTGCGCCTTCGCCGCCGACCTCACGAACCCGAACGCCTGCTTCGAGGTACGAGATCCCCTCGACCTCGCCGTGGTCGCCTCCGCCCTCATGGGCGCCTGCTTCGGCTTCCTGTGGTGGAACACCTCGCCCGCCAAGATCTTCATGGGTGACACCGGCTCGCTCGCCCTCGGCGGCGCACTCGCGGGCCTCGCCATCTGCTCCCGCACGGAGTTCCTGATGGCGCTCCTCGGCGGCCTGTTCGTGCTCATCACGATGTCGGTCGTCATCCAGGTCGGTTCCTTCAAGATGACCGGCAAGCGCGTCTTCCGGATGGCACCGCTGCAGCACCACTTCGAACTCAAGGGCTGGTCCGAGGTCCTCGTCGTCGTCCGCTTCTGGATCATCCAGGGCATGTGCGTGATCGTGGGTCTCGGTCTCTTCTACGCGGGATGGGCAGCCGACAAGTGACGTCCTGGCAGGACAAGAACATCACCGTCGCCGGTCTCGGCGTGAGCGGCATCAGTGCCGCCCGCGCCCTGGCCGGCCTCGGCGCATCGGTGACCGTCGTCGACGGCGGCGACAGCGAGGGCCACCGGGCCCGCGCCGCCGAACTGGGCGAGCTGGGCATCAGCGTGCGCCTCGGGGACGCCGAAACCCTGCCCGAGGGCACCGAGCTGGTCGTCACCTCGCCCGGCTGGAAGCCCGACAGCCCCCTGTTCGAGGCCGCCGCCGCGGCCGGTGTGGACGTGGTCGGCGACGTCGAGATCGCCTGGCTGCTGCGCGAGGTCGGCCAGGAGCGCCGGGCCGCCGCGGCCGGCGGAGCCCCGAGGGCCGCTGCGCCCTGGCTCGCCATCACCGGCACCAACGGCAAGACCACGACCACGCAGATGCTGGCGTCGATCCTGAGGGCAGCGGGCCTGCGCACCGCAGCCGTCGGCAACATCGGCACCCCGATCATCGATGTGGTGCTCGGCGAGGAGGAGTACGACGTCCTCGCCGTCGAACTCTCCAGCTACCAGCTGCACTGGGCGCCCTCGCTGCGCGTCCACTCGGCGGCCGTGCTCAACCTGGCCCCGGACCACCTCGACTGGCACGGCTCGATGGAGGCGTACGCCGCCGACAAGGGCCGGATCTACGAGGGCAACACGGTGGCCTGCGTCTACAACGTCGCCGACCCGGCCACCGAGGGCCTGGTCGTGGAGGCCGACGTCGAAGAGGGCTGCCGGGCCATCGGTTTCACCCTCGGCGCCCCCGGCCCCTCCATGCTCGGCATCGTCGACGGCATCCTCGTCGACCGGGCCTTCGTGGAGAACCGGCAGAAGAACGCCCAGGAGCTCGCCGAGGTCAAGGACGTCAACCCGCCGGCCCCGCACAACATCGCCAACGCGCTCGCCGCCGCAGCCCTGGCCCGCGCCTTCGGCGTCGAGCCGCGCGCGGTCCGCGACGGGCTGCGCGACTTCCGCCCGGACGCCCACCGCGTCGCGTACGTGGACGAGATCGGCTCGGTCACCTACATCGACGACTCCAAGGCCACCAACACGCACGCGGCCGAGGCCTCGCTCGCGGCCTTCGAGCCGGTCGTCTGGATCGCCGGCGGTCTCGCCAAGGGCGCGACCTTCGACGAGCTCGTCACGAAGTCCGCGAAGCGGCTGCGCGGCGCCGTGCTGATCGGCGCCGACCGGGCGCTGATCGCCGAGGCGCTGGCGCGACACGCGCCCGAGGTCCCGGTCGTCGACCTCGACCGGACCGACACTGGGGCGATGCTCGCAGCGGTCCGGGAAGCCGCCGCGCTCGCCGAGCCCGGCGACACGGTCCTGCTGGCACCTGCCTGCGCCTCGATGGACATGTTCGCGAACTACAACAAGCGTGGGGACGCATTCGCCGACGCGGTGCGCGAACTGGCCGCCGAGAACGCTGCGGACACGGCCTAGGCCGGGGGCTCCGGGACAGGTTCCCTCCGGCCGGCTGCTCGCCTCGTACGAGTGGAGGGGAAGATCACAGATGCCGGCCAAGCAGATGCTGCCGGGGCGGCGGCCGTCCGCCGTCAAGGCGCAGGGCCGCAAACGCCCCGCGGTGAGTTCGAAGCGGCCCGCCGGGCGCGGGCCGCTGGCCCGGCTGCGCCGTACGCAGCGGCAGTTGGAGAAGGCGTGGGACCGCCCGCTCACTGCCTATTACCTGATTTTCGGCAGTTCGCTGCTCATCACCGTGCTCGGTCTGGTGATGGTGTACTCCGCCTCGATGATCAAGGCCCTCCAGCTCGGCCTCGGCGACGCGTACTTCTTCAAGAAGCAGTTCCTCGCCGCCCTCATCGGCGGCGTACTCCTGCTGGCCGCTTCCCGGATGCCGGTCAAACTGCACCGGGCGCTTTCCTATCCGGTGCTCGCCGGCACGCTCTTCCTGATGGTCCTGGTCCAGGTCCCGGGGATAGGCGTCTCGATCAACGGCAACCAGAACTGGATCTCCCTCGGCGGTCCGTTCATGCTCCAGCCCAGCGAGTTCGGCAAGCTGGCACTGATCCTGTGGGGCGCCGACCTGCTGGCGCGCAAGGGCGACAAGGGGCTGCTGAGCCAGTGGAAGCACCTGCTGGTCCCGCTGGTCCCGGTGGCCTTCCTGCTGCTCGGGCTGATCATGCTGGGCGGGGACATGGGCACCGCGATGATCCTCGGCGCCATCCTGTTCGGACTGCTCTGGCTGGCCGGGGCCCCGACCCGGATGTTCGTCGGGGTGCTCGTCTTCGCGGGTGCGATCGTCGCACTGCTCATCAAGACGAGCCCGCACCGGATGGACCGGCTGGAATGCCTCGGTGCGACAGAACCGGGCAAGAACGACCTTTGCTGGCAGGCCGTTCACGGGATCTACGCCCTCGCATCGGGCGGCTGGTTCGGTTCCGGCCTCGGTGCAAGTGTGGAAAAATGGGGGCAACTACCCGAAGCCCACACCGACTTCATCTTCGCCATCACCGGGGAGGAACTGGGTCTGGCGGGGACGCTGTCGGTGCTCGCCCTGTTCGCGGCTCTAGGCTATGCGGGTATCCGCGTGGCCGGACGCACGGAGGATTCCTTCGTACGGTTTGCCGCGGGAGGTGTGACCACCTGGATCACGGCCCAGGCCGTGATCAACATCGGTGCGGTACTCGGCCTGCTGCCGATCGCCGGAGTCCCGCTCCCGCTGTTCTCCTACGGGGGGTCGGCCCTGCTCCCGACCATGTTCGCGGTCGGACTGCTCATCGCCTTCGCGCGAGAGGAACCGGCGGCGCGCGCGGCCCTCGCGATGCGACAGCCGAAGACCGGCTGGTGGCGGACCGGGGTGAGATGGAAGTCGATGAGACGGCGCGTCAAGAAGCGTCCGTCCGGAGAGCGGTGAATTTCGGTGCATGTCGTACTCGCCGGTGGGGGGACCGCCGGCCACATCGAGCCGGCGCTCGCCCTCGCGGACGCCCTGCGCAGGCAGGACCCTTCAGTGGGCATCACCGCCCTCGGCACGGAGCGCGGACTTGAGACCCGCCTGGTGCCGGAACGCGGGTACGAGCTGGGACTGATCCCCGCCGTGCCGCTGCCCCGCAAGCCGACCCCGGAACTGATCACCGTCCCCGGACGGCTGCGCGGCACCATCAAGGCCGCGGAGGAGATCCTCCTGCGCACCAAGGCCGACTGCGTCGTCGGATTCGGCGGCTACGTGGCCCTGCCCGGCTACCTCGCGGCCAAGCGGCTCGGGGTGCCGATCATCGTCCACGAGGCCAACGCCCGGCCCGGACTGGCCAACAAGATCGGCTCCCGGTACGCGCACGCCGTCGCGGTCTCCACCCCCGACAGCAAGCTGCGCGGGGCCCGCTACGTGGGCATCCCGCTGCGCCGCTCCATCTCCACCCTCGACCGGGCCGCCGTCCGCCCCGAGGCGCGCGCCGCCTTCGGCCTGGACCCCAACCTGCCCACGCTGCTGGTCTCCGGCGGCTCGCAGGGCGCCCGCCGCCTCAACGAGACGATCCAGCAGGTCGCGCCGACCCTCCAGCGCTCCGGGATCCAGATCCTGCACGCCGTCGGACCGAAGAACGAACTGCCGCGTGTCGACAACATGCCCGGGATGCCGCCGTATGTGCCGGTACCGTACGTGGACCGGATGGATCTCGCGTACGCCGCCGCCGACATGATGCTGTGCCGCGCGGGCGCGATGACCGTCGCCGAACTCTCCGCCGTCGGGCTTCCCGCCGCCTACGTCCCGTTGCCGATCGGCAACGGCGAACAGCGGCTCAACGCCCAGCCGGTGGTCAAGGCCGGCGGCGGCCTGCTCGTGGACGACGCGGAACTGACGCCCGACTGGGTGCTGGGCCAGATCCTCCCGGTGCTGTCCGACCCGCACCGCCTGTACGAGATGTCCCGCGCCGCCGGTGAGTTCGGCCGCCGGGACGCCGACGAGCTCCTGGTCGGCATGGTCTACGAGGCGATCGCGGCCCACAGGTCCCGCTGAGGCGGGTAGCGCAGACGCAGGAGGCACAGGAGTGGCCGGAGGGACGACCGCACAGCGCGGGACACCGTTTTCTGATCGGTCCGGCCCGTCTGCCCGCAAGGGCAGCGGCGCTCCCAGGCCACCGAAGGGCCCCAAAGGCCCCAAGGTCCCGAAGGGTTCCGAGCCGGCGAAGGGACCCCGCCCACAGGGCCCCGGTGCACGCCTGCGCCGGGGCCCCGTGCTGGCGTCCCTGGCCGCCGCCGTGTTCCTCGTGGGAGGCGGCACCTGGGTGCTCTACGGCTCCTCCTGGCTGCGCGTGGAGAAGGTCGCCGCCACCGGCATGGACGTGCTCACCTCCGAGCAGGTCCTCGGCGCCGCGGCGGTCCCGGTCGGCGCCCCCCTGATGAGCGTCGACACCGAGGAGATCGAGGGCCGCGTCCGCGGCAGGCTGCCCCGCATCGACACGGTCGACGTGGTGCGCGCCTGGCCGCACGGCATCGGTCTGAAAGTGACGGAACGCAAACCCGTCCTGCTCATCAAAAAGGGCGCCAACTTCGTCGAAGTGGACGCATCGGGTGTGCGATTCGACACGGTTCCGAAAGCACCCGCGGGTGTTCCGGTCCTCGAATTGAACGCCGGTCGATCGCCGAGCGCCCGCCGCTTCGACGAGGAGCGGCTGCTGCACGAGGCCGTTCTCGTCGCGGGCGCCCTCCCGGAGTCGATCGCCAAGGAAACCGTGCAGGTCAAGGTGGGTTCCTATGATTCGGTGGTCCTGGAGCTCACCCGGGGGCGGTCCGTGACGTGGGGGAGCGGTGAACAGAGCGATGCGAAGGGGCGTGCTTTGAACGCTTTGTTGAAAGCCGCGCCCAAGGCTGTTCACTTCGACGTGAGCGTCCCCACCGCCCCTGCTGCGTCCGGGAGTTGACGTCCGGTCCAACAGCGGCGCACCCTGGTTGGCCAGCGATACGGGTGATCACATAGGGTGAAAAGAAAAACGGGAGGTTCGGCGTGTTCGTTGAACACGCGCTACTTGTCGACTTAGTGTCCTGTTCGGAAGAGTCCGAGGAACAGACACACCCCTAACCCTAAACTTCAGGGTGAGGGTTCGGGTCGGCGTGTTCGGACCGTCCCTATTTCGGCATCAGTCGTCGCAACGCAGGCCCGCGAGGCGGCGACACGTAACTCGAGGCGAGAGGCCTTCGACGTGGCAGCACCGCAGAACTACCTCGCAGTCATCAAGGTCATCGGTGTCGGCGGCGGTGGTGTCAATGCCATCAACCGAATGATCGAGGTCGGTCTCAAGGGCGTCGAGTTCATCGCCATCAACACGGACGCCCAGGCGCTGTTGATGAGCGACGCCGACGTCAAGCTCGACGTCGGCCGTGAACTCACCCGTGGCCTCGGCGCCGGCGCCAACCCGGCCGTCGGTCGCAAGGCGGCAGAGGACCACCGCGAGGAGATCGAGGAGGTCCTCAAGGGGGCCGACATGGTCTTCGTCACCGCCGGTGAGGGCGGCGGCACCGGCACGGGCGGCGCACCTGTCGTCGCCAACATCGCGCGCTCGCTCGGCGCCCTGACGATCGGTGTGGTCACCCGGCCGTTCACCTTCGAGGGCCGGCGTCGCGCGAACCAGGCGGAGGACGGCATCGCCGAGCTCCGCGAAGAGGTCGACACCCTCATCGTCATCCCCAACGACCGACTGCTGTCCATCTCGGACCGCCAGGTCAGCGTGCTGGACGCCTTCAAGTCGGCCGACCAGGTCCTGCTGTCCGGCGTCCAGGGCATCACCGACCTCATCACCACCCCGGGTCTGATCAACCTCGACTTCGCCGACGTCAAGTCCGTGATGTCCGAGGCGGGCTCGGCCCTGATGGGCATCGGCTCGGCCCGCGGCGACGACCGCGCGGTGGCCGCGGCCGAGATGGCGATCTCCTCGCCGCTGCTGGAGGCGTCCATCGACGGCGCCCGTGGCGTGCTGCTCTCCATCTCCGGTGGCTCGGACCTCGGTCTCTTCGAGATCAACGAGGCCGCGCAGCTGGTCAGCGAGGCCGCGCACCCCGAGGCGAACATCATCTTCGGCGCCGTCATCGACGACGCGCTCGGCGACGAGGTACGGGTCACCGTCATCGCCGCCGGGTTCGACGGCGGACAGCCCCCGGCCCGCCGGGACAACGTCATCGGCGCCGCGTCCACCAAGCGCGAGGAGCCGGCACCGGCTCCGGTCCGTGCCGCCGAGCCGGTCCGCCCGGCCTTCGGCGGTCTCGGCTCGGTCACCCCGCGCGAGGAGCCCCCGGCTCCGGTCGAGGCGGCCCCGGTCGAGGTCCAGGCCCCCGCGCCGCAGGTCCCCACGGCCCGGCCGTACCAGGACAGCCCGGCCGAGGAGCTGGATGTCCCGGACTTCTTGAAGTGACACCAGAGCAGCATCACGTGGGCGGCGCCCACTTCGCCTTCACCGACCGGTGGGGCGGAGTGAGCGCCGTTCCGTACGAGGAGCTCAATCTCGGCGGCGCGGTCGGAGACGACCCGGCCGCCGTTCTCGCGAACCGGGCACGGGCGGCGAAGTCCCTGGGGCTGGCGCCGGACCGGGTGGTCTGGATGAACCAGGTGCACGGCCGGGACGTGGCGGTCGTGGACGGTCCCTGGGGAGCGGACGCGGAGGTCCCCGCGGTGGACGCGGTGGTGACCGCCCGTCGCGGGCTCGCCCTCGCGGTCCTCACCGCCGACTGCACGCCGGTCCTGCTGGCCGACCCGGTCGCCGGGGTCGTCGCGGCCGCCCACGCCGGGCGGCCGGGACTGGTCGCGGGGGTGGTGCCCGCCGCCGTGGAGGCGATGGTCGCCCTGGGGGCCGAGCCCGGACGGATCGTGGCCCGTACGGGACCGGCGGTCTGCGGGCACTGCTACGAGGTGCCGGCCGACATGCGGGAGGCGGTGGCCGAAGTGGTGCCCGCCGCCCGGGCCGAGACGAGCTGGGGGACACCGGCGGTCGACGTGGTCGCGGGAGTGCACTCCCAGCTCGCGGGGGTGGGGGTGGTGAACACCGGCCGTTCCCCGGTCTGCACACTGGAGTCGCGGGACCACTTCTCGTACCGCCGCGACCGGGTGACCGGCCGCCTTGCCGGATATGTCTGGTTGACAGAGCTTTCCCGGGGGGAGACCCCCGGACCCCCGGGGGAAAAGAAGAATGACGGATCGTAAGTCGGAGCTCGCCGAGAACCTGGCGCGGGTGGAGGAACGTATCTCGTCCGCCTGCGCGGCGGCGGGGCGGGGGCGGGACGAGGTGACGCTCATCGTGGTCACCAAGACCTACCCCGCGAGCGACGTACGACTGCTGGCGGACCTGGGTGTCCGTCATGTTGCGGAGAATCGTGACCAGGACGCCGCCCCCAAGGCCGCGGCCTGCGCGGATCTGCCGCTCAGCTGGCACTTCGTCGGTCAGTTGCAGACGAACAAAGTCCGTTCCGTGGCGGGATACGCGCAAGTGGTGCAGTCGGTCGACCGACCGAAACTCGTGACCGCCCTCTCGGCGGCCGCGGTGAGCGCCGGCCGGGAACTCGGGTGCCTCGTGCAGATCGCCCTCGACGCCGAGTCGGGGGAGCGCGGGACCCGCGGCGGCGCGGCGCCGGAGCAGCTCGCGGAGTTGGCGGACCTCGTCGCCGGGGCCCCGGGACTGCGCTTCGACGGCCTGATGACGGTCGCTCCGCTGTCCGGCCGGTACGCGGGACGCGAACAGGCCGCTTTCGAGCGGTTGATGGAATTGTCATCCCGCGTGCGCGTGGACCATCCGGCTGCCACGATGGTGTCGGCCGGGATGAGCGCAGACCTGGAACAGGCCGTGGCGGCCGGTGCGACACATGTACGCGTCGGCACTGCGGTACTCGGCGCGAGACCCCGGCTCGGGTAACGTCGCGAAGAAAGTCGGACCACAGCAGAAAATATGGTCATTCCCGCTGATGGGCGGGCAGACCAAGTGGATCGCGGGCAGTTGGTGACATTCGTGACACGGCGGCACCTGCGACAGGGCGATCCACCACAGAGCGGAGGACTCGGAGAATGGCCGGCGCGATGCGCAAGATGGCGGTCTACCTCGGCCTCGTGGAGGACGACCGGTACGACAACCCGGGGTACGACCCCGACGACGAGTTCGAGCCCGAGCCGGAGATGGAGCGGGCTCGGGAACGGGATCGCCGACAGCAGCCCGTGCACCAATCGCCCGTATCGGACGAACCGGTACGAGCCGTACAGCCTCCGGCGCAGCGTGAACCCATCCCAATTCCGGTGGAAAACGGACGTCCTGCGCGAATCGCCCCCGTGGCATCCATCACACCTGATCGCACGAACCTGGAGAAGAACGCCCCCGTGATCATGCCCAAGGTCGTCTCCGAGCGGGAGCCGTACCGCATCACGACGCTGCACCCCCGGACCTACAACGAGGCCCGTACCATCGGGGAACACTTCCGTGAGGGCACTCCGGTGATCATGAATCTCACGGAGATGGACGACACGGATGCGAAGCGTCTCGTGGACTTCGCCGCCGGACTCGTCTTCGGTCTGCACGGCAGCATTGAACGGGTGACACAGAAGGTGTTCCTGCTGTCGCCTGCTAACGTCGATGTCACGGCGGAGGACAAGGCCCGCATCGCGGAGGGCGGGTTCTTCAACCAAAGCTAGACCGATCCGTCAGACACGGGGCCGGGAACAGAACGTAGAACGGGGAGAGGGAAGCGCGGGATGGGCGTCGCACTGCAAGTGGTCTACATCGCGCTGATGTGCTTCCTCATCGTGCTGATCTTCCGACTGGTCATGGACTATGTGTTCCAGTTCGCACGTTCATGGACACCCGGCAAGGCGATGGTGGTCGTTCTGGAGGCCACCTACACTGTCACCGATCCACCGCTCAAGCTTCTTCGGCGGGCCATTCCGCCGTTGCGTCTCGGGGGCGTGGCACTCGACCTGTCCTTCTTCGTTCTGATGATCATCGTTTACATCCTCATCAGTTTCGTGAGCACCGCTGCGAGAAGCGTGTGAACGATGAGCTCCCCCGCACGCGCGGGGACAGTCCCGATACGGTCCTGCCGACTGCCGACGACTACGTAGAGGTGAAGAAGACATGCCGCTGACTCCCGAGGACGTGCGGAACAAGCAGTTCACGACCGTCCGCCTTCGAGAAGGCTACGACGAGGACGAGGTCGACGCCTTCCTCGACGAGGTTGAGTCCGAACTGACGCGCCTGCTGCGCGAGAACGAGGACCTGCGCGCCAAGCTGGCCGCCGCTACGCGTGCCGCCGCGCAGAACCAGCAGCAGCAGGGCATGCGCAAGCCTGAGCCCCAGGACCAGCGCGGCCCCGGCGCCCCCGTGCCCGCGGCCATATCCGGCCCGCCGCAGCAGCAGCAGCCGCAGATGGGCCCGCCGCAGCTCCCGGGCGGCCCGCCGCAGCTCCCGGCCGGTCCCGGCGGAAACGGACCGCAGGGTCCGGGCCCGATGGGCGGCCCCATGCAGCAGCACCCCATGGGCGGACCGCAGGGCATGGGCCAGCCCATGCAGCAGCAGTCGATGGGCGGCCAGAACCCCCTCGGCCAGCAGATGCAGCCCATGGGGCAGCAGATGCAGCCCATGGGCCAGCAGATGCAGCAGATGGGGCAGCAGATGCAGCCCATGCAGCAGATGCACCAGCAGCAGCCGCAGCTTCCGCAGCAGGGCCCCGGTGGCGACAGCGCCGCCCGCGTCCTGTCGCTGGCGCAGCAGACCGCCGACCAGGCGATCGCGGAGGCCCGCTCCGAGGCCAACAAGATCGTCGGCGAGGCCCGGTCGCGCGCCGAGGGCCTGGAGCGGGACGCCCGCGCCAAGGCCGACGCGCTGGAGCGGGACGCGCAGGAGAAGCACCGCGTCGCGATGGGCTCCCTGGAGTCCGCCCGCGCCACACTGGAGCGCAAGGTCGAGGACCTGCGGGGCTTCGAGCGTGAGTACCGCACGCGTCTGAAGTCGTACCTCGAGTCCCAGCTGCGTCAGCTGGAGACCCAGGCCGACGACTCCCTGGCCCCGCCGCGTGGGCCGGCCGGTCCCGCGCTTCCGCCGTCGCCGTCCCCCTCGATGGCTCCGGCCGGTGCGATGGGCCACTCCATGGGCGGTCCCTCGATGGGTGGCCCGTCCCCCATGGGCGGTCCCTCCCCGATGGGCGCCGGTCCGTCCTACGGCGGCCAGCAGCAGATGTCCCCGGCGATGACCCAGCCGATGGCTCCGGTGCGGCCGGCCGCGCCGCAGCCGATGCAGGCGCCGTCGCCGATGCGGGGCTTCCTGATCGACGAGGACGACAACTAGGCGCCGCCGCCGTTCTGCGGTCGGCAGCCGCGCTCTACGGGCCGGGCCCGGTTCCCCTTCGGGGGCACCGGGCCCGGCCCGTTCTGCTGCCCGCGTGCGTCGCCGTCGCAGGGGCTCCGCCCCCGAGCCCCCGCGCCTCAAACGCCGGCGAGGCTGAAAGACCGGGGCTCCGCCCCGAACCCCGCTCCTGGGGGATCCAGCCTCGCCGGCGTTTGAGGCGCGGGTCCGGGCGGAGCCCGGGAAACGGCGGGGCAGACGGAAGCGGCCCGTACCTCCCGGCGAGGGGAGGTACGGGCCGCTCGGGGCCGGGTTACGCCTTGCGGAGGCGGAACGTCAGGCCGAGGGGCTCGTCCGTGAACGGGTCACCGTAGGCCGCATCGGCATCGCCGGACGCGAAGTCCGTGGCGAGGACCTCGTCCGCGATCAGGCCCGCGTGGTCCGTGAGGGCCGTGACGACCTCCGGGTCCGCCGAGGACCACCGCAGCGCGATGCGGTCGGCCACATCGAGGCCGGAGTTCTTCCGGGCCTCCTGGATCAGGCGGATCGCGTCACGGGCCAGGCCCGCCAGCCGCAGCTCCGGCGTGATCTCCAGGTCCAGGGCGACCGTCGCGCCCGAGTCGGACGCCACCGACCAGCCCTCGCGCGGGGTCTCCGTGATGATGACCTCCTCCGGAGAGAGGGAGATCTCCTCACCGTTCAGCGAGATCACCGCCGAGCCCGACCGCAGGGCCAGGGACAGCGCCGCCGCGTCGGCCGCGGCCACCGCCTTCGCCACGTCCTGGACGCCCTTGCCGAAGCGCTTGCCCAGCGCCCGGAAGTTCGCCTTCGCCGTCGTGTCCACCAGGGACCCGCCGACCTCCGAGAGGGAGGCCAGGGAGGAGACGTTCAGCTCCTCCGTGATCTGCGAGTGCAGCTCGGGGGAGAGGGACTCGAAGCCCGAGACCGCGACCAGCGCGCGCGACAGCGGCTGGCGGGTCTTGACGCCGGACTCGGCGCGCGTCGCCCGGCCCAGCTCCACCAGCCGGCGGACCAGCTGCATCTGCTGGGACAGGGCCGGGTCGATCGCCGCCCGGTCCGCCACCGGCCACGACGACAGGTGCACCGACTCGGGGGCGTCCGGGGTCACCGGGACGACCATGTCCTGCCACACCCGCTCCGTGATGAACGGGGTCAGCGGGGCGAGGAGCCGGGTGACCGTCTCCACCACGTCGTGGAGGGTGCGCAGCGCGGCCGCGTCGCCCTGCCAGAAGCGGCGGCGCGAGCGGCGGACGTACCAGTTCGACAGGTCGTCCACGAAGGCGGAGAGGAGCTTGCCCGCGCGCTGGGTGTCGTACGACTCCATGGCCTCGGTGACCTCGGCGACGAGCGTGTGGAGCTCGGAGAGCAGCCACCGGTCGAGGACCGTGCGGTCGGCCGGGGCCGGGTCGGAGGCGGACGGCGCCCAGTTCGACGTACGGGCGTACAGGGCCTGGAAGGCCACCGTGTTCCAGTACGTGAGGAGGGTCTTGCGGACGACCTCCTGGATCGTGCCGTGGCCCACGCGACGGGCCGCCCACGGGGAGCCGCCGGCCGCCATGAACCAGCGCACGGCGTCGGCGCCGTGCGTGTCCATGAGCTGGATCGGCTCCAGGGTGTTGCCCAGGTGCTTGGACATCTTGCGGCCGTCCTCGGCGAGGATGTGGCCCAGGCAGACCACGTTCTCGTAGGAGGACTTGTCGAAGACGAGGGTGCCGACCGCCATCAGCGTGTAGAACCAGCCGCGCGTCTGGTCGATGGCCTCCGAGATGAACTGCGCCGGGTAGCGCTTCTCGAAGATCTCCTTGTTCTTGTGCGGGTAGCCCCACTGCGCGAACGGCATCGAGCCCGAGTCGTACCAGGCGTCGATGACCTCCGGCACGCGGACCGAGGGCAGGGAGCAGCCCTCGTGGGTGCAGGTGAAGGTCACGTCGTCGATGTACGGACGGTGCGGGTCCAGGTTCGACTGGTCGGTGCCCGTCAGGTCCGACAGCTCCGCGAGCGAGCCGACGCAGGTGAGGTGGTTCTCCTCACAGCGCCAGATCGGCAGCGGGGTGCCCCAGTAACGGTTGCGGGAGAGCGCCCAGTCGATGTTGTTGTTCAGCCAGTCGCCGAAGCGGCCCTGCTTGACGGAGTCCGGGAACCAGTTGGTCTTCTCGTTCTCCCGCAGCATCGCGTCCTTGACGGCGGTGGTGCGGATGTACCAGGACGGCTGCGCGTAGTAGAGCAGGGCCGTGTGGCAGCGCCAGCAGTGCGGGTAGCTGTGCTCGTAGGCGATGTGCTTGAAGAGCAGGCCGCGCGCGTCGAGGTCGGCGGTCAGCTTCTCGTCGGCCTTCTTGAAGAAGACGCCGCCGACCATCGGGACCTCCTCCTCGAAGGTGCCGTCGGGGCGGACCGGGTTCACGACGGGCAGGCCGTACGCGCGGCAGACCGCGAGGTCGTCGGCGCCGAAGGCGGGGGACTGGTGGACCAGACCGGTGCCGTCCTCGGTCGTGACGTACTCGGCGTTCACGACGTAGTGGGCCTCGGCCGGGAACTCCACGAGGGAGAAGGGGCGCTCGTACGTCCAGCGCTCCATCTCCTTGCCCGTGAAGGTCCGGCCGGTGGCCTCCCAGCCCTCGCCGAGGGACTTCTCGAGCAGCGGCTGGGCGACGACCAGCTTCTCTTCACCATTGGTCGCGACGACGTACGTGACCTCGGGGTGCGCGGCCACGGCCGTGTTGGACACCAGGGTCCACGGGGTCGTCGTCCAGACCAGCAGCGCCGCCTCGCCGGCGAGGGGGCCGGAGGTCAGCGGGAAGCGGACGTAGACGGAGGGGTCGACGACCGTTTCGTAGCCCTGGGCGAGCTCGTGGTCGGACAGGCCGGTGCCGCAGCGGGGGCACCAGGGGGCGACGCGGTGGTCCTGGGTGAGCAGACCCTTGTTGAAGATCTCCTTCAGCGACCACCACACGGACTCGACGTACTCGGGGTCCATGGTCCGGTAGGCGTCGTCCAGGTCGACCCAGTAGCCCATCCGGGTCGTGAGCTCGGTGAACGCGTCGGTGTGGCGGGTCACGGACTCGCGGCACTTGGCATTGAACTCGCCGATGCCGTACGCCTCGATGTCCTGCTTGCCGTTGAAGCCCAGCTCCTTCTCGACGGCGAGCTCGACGGGCAGGCCGTGGCAGTCCCAGCCGGCCTTGCGGGCCACGTGGTAGCCGCGCATGGTGCGGAAGCGGGGGAAGACGTCCTTGAAGACGCGGGCCTCGATGTGGTGCGCGCCGGGCATGCCGTTCGCGGTGGGCGGGCCCTCGTAGAAGACCCACTCGGGGCGGCCCTCGGACTGCTCCAGGGTCTTGGCGAAGGTCTTGCTCTCGCGCCAGAAGTCGAGGACGGCGTGCTCGAGGGCAGGCAGGTCGACCTGGGCGGGTACCGGGCGGTACTGCGGCGGTGTGGTCATGAGGCTGAACTCTTCCTCCGGCGGGGTGTCACTTCCGTCCGGAGGGACGAGAGCCGTTCCTGGGAATCCAGGACGCCTTGCTCCCGCGGTACCACCCTCCTTGGCCGCCGGACGGATCCGGTGGCCCCCTCATTGGGGTGCGAAGCCGGTTCTACTCGCCGTACGGGGATGCCGTGCGGGCTTTCTTCCGGCGGCTCAGGGGTGATCCTTCACATCGCGCTCGCCCCCGGGCTCTCACCGTCCCCGGGTCGCTCCTGGCTGCGTACGACGCTACTCGTCCCCGTCCATGCCTTTCGCTGGGCCCAGTGTACGGGCCCGCAGGGCGCGCGGCAGACCGGTTTTCGGGGGCCCGTGCGGGGGCCGACGCCCCGGCGTGGCGGGGGCGCGCGCAGGGTCCGCACGGGACCACGGCGTGACCCGAATGGGCCTGCGCAGCCGCTTGCGGATCGGGTGGGGCGGGAGTGGCGGATTACCGGGGCTCCTGATGGGCACAACGGATGCAGGTTGACCTCGATGGATGCGTGCCCCGTTGCCGCGGGGCCGGTGTCGATTTATCGTTCCGGCACGATTCGCGAGCAAAGATCACAGTATGTGAAGGGGCCGCGGCCATGGTGGCGAAGAAGACCGCCGGGAGTACTGCCAAGAAGGCTGTCGGGAAGGCCGCCGGGAAGGCGGAGGGCTCCGAGGAAGCGGCTCCCGCCAAGAAGGCGGCCGCTGCCCGGAAGACCGCTGCCGGTGCGTCGGCTCCGGACGGGAAGGCGACCGCCGTCAAGAAGACGACCGCCGTCGAGAAGCGGACGGCCACGGCCAAGAAGGCCGCGGCCGAGGGGGCGGCGCATGCCGCGAAGAAGACGGGAGTCCGGAAAGTGGTTGCCAAGAAGAGCGCAGGTACGGCGAGGAAGACGGCCGCGGCCGCCACCAGCGGGCTCCCCAAGGCACGGGCCACGGCGGCCCTGGCCCCGGGCGAGCTCGCCGTACGGCCCGGGGAGGACCCCTGGACCCCCAAGGAGGTCGAGGACGCCCGTACGGAGCTCCTGTCGGAGGTGCTGCGGCTGCGGGCCGAGCTCGACGCCTCCGAGGTGGCCATCTCCGGCCTCATGCGGGACTCCGGGGACGGTGCGGGCGACGATCAGGCCGATACGGGCACCAAGAACATCACCCGGGAGTCCGAGCTGGCCCTCGCGGCGAACGCCAGCTCGATGCTGGAGCAGACCGAGCGGGCCCTGGAACGGCTGGAGGCGGGCACGTACGGGCTCTGCGAGAGCTGTGGGCAGCCCATCGGCAAGGCCAGGATGCAGGCCTTCCCGCGGGCCACGCTGTGCGTGGACTGCAAGCAGAAGCAGGAACGGCGCCACTAGCCGGTGTCCTGCCGGGTCCGGCGGGCCCGGCAGGCGGGTCCCGGCCGGATTCGGGGAGGTGGGGCAGGCGGTCCGCGGGGGCCCTGACGTACCCTCGTGTCCGTCAGGGTCCAGGAGGAGCCTGTTCGAGCTAGTTCGAGGGACTCACGTGGCAGAGGCGGAGCGCATCATCGGTACGCCGGAGGTCGGGGACGACGCCCAGCCGGAGTCCGCCGGGCCCAAGGGGCGCCGGCGGATCGCGGCTCTGCTCGTCGTGGCGGTCCTCGCCTACCTGATCGACCTCGGCACCAAGATGCTGGTCGTGGCGAAGCTGGAGCACCAGCCGCCGATCGAGATCATCGGTGACCTGCTGAGGTTCGAGGCGGTCCGCAACCCGGGCGCCGCCTTCGGCTTCGGCGAGGCCTTCACCATCATCTTCACCTGCATCGCGGCCTCCGTGATCGTGGTGATCGTGCGGCTGGCCCGCAAGCTCTACAGCCTGCCGTGGGCGATCGCGCTCGGCCTGCTGCTGGGCGGTGCGCTGGGCAACCTGACCGACCGGATCTTCCGTTCGCCGGGCGTGTTCCGGGGTGCGGTCGTCGACTTCATCGCGCCGGCCCACTTCGCCGTCTTCAACATCGCCGACTCGGCGATCGTGTGCGGCGGCATCCTGATCGTCCTGCTGTCCTTCAAGGGTCTGGACCCGGACGGGACCGTCCACAAGGACTGATCGCGGGACGGCCCGTCCGCCCCGTCCTGCATACTCGACGGGTGAGTACGATTCCCGAGATCCGCACCCTGCCCGTTCCCGATGGCCTCGAGGGCGAGCGCGTCGACGCCGCCATCGCCCGTATGTTCGGATTTTCCCGGACGAAGGCGGCCGATCTCGCGGCCGCGGGGAAGGTGTCGGTCGACGGCAGTGTCGTCGGGAAGTCCGAGCGTGTGCACGGTGGCGCCTGGCTCGAAGTCGAGATGCCCGAACCGCCGCGTCCGGTCGAGCTCGTCGCCGAGCCGGTCCCCGGCATGGAGATCGTCCATGACGACGACGACATCGTCGTCATCATGAAGCCGGTGGGCGTCGCCGCCCACCCGAGCCCCGGCTGGACCGGCACCACCGTCATCGGCGGCCTCGCCGCGGCCGGCTACCGCATCTCCACCTCCGGCGCGTCCGAGCGCCAGGGCATCGTGCACCGCCTCGACGTCGGTACGTCCGGCCTCATGGCCGTCGCGAAGTCGGAGCGCGCCTACACCTCACTGAAGAACCAGTTCCGCGAGCGCGTCGTCGACAAGCGCTACCACGCGCTGGTCCAGGGCCACCCGGACCCGATGAGCGGCACGATCGACGCGCCGATCGGCCGGCACCCCAGCGCGGACTACAAGTGGGCGGTGATCCAGGACGGCAAGGCGTCCGTCACCCACTACGACCTGATCGAGGCCTTCCGCGCCGCCTCGCTGCTGGACATCAAGCTGGAGACCGGCCGTACGCACCAGATCCGCGTGCACATGTCCGCGCACCGGCACCCCTGCGTCGGCGACCTGACCTACGGCGCCGACCCGACCGTCGCGAAGCGGCTCGGCCTCACCCGGCAGTGGCTGCACGCGGTGCGGCTCGGCTTCGAGCACCCGTCGGACGGGCAGTGGGTCGAGTTCGAGAGCACCTACCCGGCGGACCTCCAGCACGCGCTGGACGTGATCCGGGCGGAGAGCGAGTGACCTCGCCGGTCCCGGGCACGGTCGAGGTCCGGGTCGCCGCCTCGGAGGAGGACCTGAAGGCGTGCTTCGCGGTGCGGTCCGAGGTCTTCGTGGTCGAGCAGTCGGTGCCGGAGTCGATCGAGTACGACGCGTACGACGCGGACGCGGTGCACGTGCTGGCCGTGGGCGCGGACGGTGTGCCGCTGGGCACGGGCCGGCTGCTGCACGGGCCGGTGGCCCTCGGCAAGACGGGCGACCTGACGGTCGGCTCGCTGGGCCGGCTGGCCGTGGCCAAGTCCGCGCGCGGGCTGGGCGTGGGTGTGGCGCTGGTGCGCGCGATCGAGGCGGAGGCGGCCCGGAGGGGGCTGGCCGCGGTCGATCTGGGCGCGCAGACGCACGCGCTGGGCTTCTACGAGCGGCTCGGGTACGTGGCCTACGGCCCGGAGTTCCAGGACGCGCGCATCCCGCACCGCGCGATGCGCCGCCCGCTCACGTAGCCGCCGCTGCCGGGGCCGGAAAATCCAGCCCCGCCGGCGATCGAGGCGCGGGCGCGGAGCGCCGTAGGGGGTTCGGGGCGGAGCCCGACACGGAGCCGCGGGCCCGTCACCGCACCGGCCAAGCGCAGCGGACTGGCAGGGTGGGGGAGTGGATCAGCTTGCTCTGCTGTTCGTCCTCCTGCTCGGGGCCGTCGTCACGGTGCCGCTCGGGGACCGGCTCGGACTGCCCGCGCCCGTGCTGATGACCATCGGCGGGGTGGTCCTCGCCCTGGTGCCGGCCGTGCCGAGCGTCGAGGTGCCGCCCGAGTTCATCCTGCCGCTGGTGCTGCCGCCGCTGCTGTACGCCTCCGTGCAGCGCACCTCCTGGCGGCAGTTCGCGGCCAACGTCCGGCCCATCCTGCTGCTGGCCGTGGCCCTGGTGTTCGTCACCACCGCGGCCGTGGCCGCCGTCGCCAACGCCGTCGTGCCCGGGCTGCCGATCGCCGCCGCCGTGGCCCTCGGCGCGCTCGTCGCCCCGCCCGACCCGGTGGCCGCCACCGCCGTCGCCGGATCGCTCGGACTGCCCCGCCGCATGGTGTCGATCCTGGAGGGCGAGGGTCTCTTCAACGACGTGACGGCGATCGTGCTCTACCACGTGGCCGTCGCCGCCGTCGTCAGCGGCAGCTTCTCCTGGCCCGACGCGCTCGGGGAATTCGTACTGTCCGCCGTGGTGGCCGTGGCCGTCGGGCTCGCGCTCGGCTGGGTCACCAACCGGCTCATGGGACTGCTCGGCGACGCCACCCTGCAGATCGGGCTGACGCTCCTGGTGCCCTTCGTCTCGTACGTGGTGGCGGAGGAGCTCCAGGGGTCGGGGGTGCTGGCCGTGCTGACGACTGCCCTGTTCCTCGCCGAGTACGCGAGCGACGCCGACGACGTGCTCGGGCGCCTCGCGGGGCACACCTTCTGGGAGGTCGTCGACATGCTGGTCACCGGCGTGGCCTTCGGACTGATCGGGCTGGAGCTGCACAACGTCTTCGGCACGGCGGAGGACCGGCTCTGGGAGATGGCCGGCTGGGCGGCGGTCGTGGTCGCGGTGGTGGTCGGAGTACGGCTGGTGTGGCTGCTGCCGGCCGGCTGGCTCACCAAGAAGCTGCACCAGTTGCGCGACTACGACGAGGAGATCCCGCTGAGCTGGCGGGAGAGCGTGGTGATGTGGTGGGCCGGGATGCGCGGCGTGGCCTCGGTGGCCCTGGCGCTGGCCATTCCGCTGCGGACGGACGCAGGGGAGCCGTTCCCCGGGCGGGACCAGATCATCTTCATCGCGTTCGCGGTGATCATGACGACGTTGGTGTGCCAGGGGCTGACGCTGCCGTGGCTCGTGCGGCGGCTGGGAGTGGAGGCCGACACGGACGCCTACCGGGACGCCGAGCGGCAGCTGGCGATCCGCGCCGCGAAGGCCGCGAAGCAGCGCCTGAAGGAGATCCAGGAGGCGGAGGAGCTGCCGGAGGACCTGGTCGAGCAGCTCTACCGGCGGGCGTACGAGGTGGGGGCCAGGATCAGCCCCGACATGGTGGACGAGGAGCGGCGCGAGGCGTACGCGAAGCGGGTGGAGCGGCTCCACGACATCCAGCGGATCCAGCGGGAGATGATGTCGGCCGCCCGCCACGAGGTCCTGGCCGCCCGCAGCGAACCCGGCTCCGATCCGGAGATCGTGGACCGGGTGCTGCGACATCTGGACGTACGGAGCCTGCGCGCTCCCTGAACGGGGCTGTGTGCCCGTGCCCCCTCAGGTGCCGGCGGGGGCGAGCCGCAGGGAGAGGCGTTCCACGGCGCGCAGGAGGCGGACGTAAGGGGACCAGCGGGCTTTTCGGGCGATCGTGCCCGTGCACGCCAGTTCGGCGAGGTCCAGGCAGTCCTCCAGGACGGCGTCGTGCGCCGAGCGGAAGGCCAGCGGCCAGGTGATGCGGGCGAGGCCGGTGATCCGCATCGCGATGGTGTGCCGCAGGGCGGTGCGCTCGGCGTCGACGGGCAGCACGGTGAACTCGTGGAAGCCGTGGAATCCGCGTGGCCCGGTGAAGGTGAAGCGGACCCAGGTCCCCGGCACGTAGGCGGCCACGGTGTAGCGCACCGGTCCGTGTCCGCCCACCGCCCCGACGCCCAGGGGGCGGTCGAACTCCATCTCCTCCCACAGCCGTCCGGGCCACAGCCGGTCGTCCTCCCCGCAGGCCAGCGTGTCGATGAGTGCGCCGACCTTGCTCTCCTTCGCCGTGATCAGACGCTCGTGCACGTTGTAGACGCCCATGGCCCGGTTCTCCCCTTCGCATTATTAGAGATAGGTCTCTAATAATCTGGAGGGTACTCTCTGATTCATGGCGAGACCACCCCGCTTCGACACCGACCAGATCCTCGACGCCGCCGTCCGGCTGGCAGCCTCCGGCGGCCCGGGCGGCGTGAGCATGTCCGCCGTCGCCCAGGCGATCGGCGCGCCCAGCGGCTCCATGTACCACCGCTTCGCCGGGCGCAGCGCGCTGCTCGCCGAGGTGTGGCTGCGTACCGTCGAGCGGTTCCAGGAGGGCTACTTCGCCTGCCTGCACAGCGACCCCGACCCCCGGCTGGCCGCCCGCGCGGCGGCCCGGCACGTCGTCGGCTGGAGCCGCGCCCACCCCGAGGAGGCGGCCCTGCTGCTGCACGGCCCGTGGGAGTTCGGCCGCGCCGACTGGTCCGAGGAGCACACCGGACGCGCGGACTCCGGCAACCGGCGCGTGTACGGCGCCCTCCACACCCTCGCCGCGTCCCTCGGCGCGACGGAGCCCCAGGACCTGGACCGCATCACACTGGCGCTGGTCGACCTGCCGCTCTCGGTCGTCCGCCGCCACCTGCGCGCCAGCGAGCCGCTGCCGCCGCACGCCGAGGACCTCGCCGAGGAGAGCGCGGCGGCGCTCCTCGCCGCCCCCACCGCCGCCGCCTAGCCGCCCGCCGGGCCCTCCGCGGCCGGGGCGGTGGCGATGTGGGGGAGGGCGTACGGGTGGTGGGCCACCAGCCAGGTGATCAGGCGTTCGCGCACCGCGCAGCGCAGCGTCCAGAGGTCGTCGGCGTCCTTCGCCGTGACCACGGCGCGGACCTGGACCGTGTGCGGTGTGGTGTCCGTCACGGCCAGCCCGCCCCCGCGGCCGTCCCACTCCGGGATCTCCTTCAAGATGTCCTGGAGGCGGTCCCGCATCAAGCCGATCGGCGCGCTGTGGTCCAGGTGCCAGAAGACCGTTCCGGTCATCTGCGCCCCGCCGCGCGACCAGTTCTCGTAGGGCTTGCTCGTGAAGTACGAGACGGGCATCGTGATGCGCCGCTCGTCCCAGGTGCGGACCGTCAGGAAGGTCAGGGTGATCTCCTCGACCCGGCCCCACTCCTTGTCCACCACCACCGTGTCGCCGATGCGGACGGTGTCGCCGAAGGCGATCTGCAGGCCTGCGAAGAGATTGCTCAGGGAGGCCTGGGCGGCGATGCCCGCCACGATGCCGAGGACGCCCGCCGAGGCCAGCAGCGAGGCGCCGACCGCACGCATCGGCGGGAAGGTCAGCAGCATCGCAGCCACCGCGACCACGACCACCAGCGCCGTGACCACCCGGTGGATCAGCGTGACCTGGGTGCGGACCCGGCGGACCCGGGCGTCGTCCTCGGTCACGGCGGCGTAGCGCGCGTAGGTGGAGTCGACCGCGGCCGTCGCGATGCGCACCGCCAGCCAGGCCGCGGACGCGATCAGTACGAGGGTGAGGAACCGGCCGACGCCGAGGTGATGGCCGGGGAGGATCCCGGCCTGCCGGTACGAGGCTCTGAGCAGCGAGGTGCACAGCACCACCTGGAAGGGCAACCGGCAGCGGCGCAGCAGGCCCCACAGAGGGGTCTCGGTGTGCCGGGCGTCGGCCCGGCGCAGCAGCAGGTCCAGCAGCCATCCCGCGATCAGGGTGGCGACCAGTGCGCCGCCGATGACCGTGACGGGGCGCAGGACGTTCTCCATCTCCATGGGGATGAACGTAGCTGGCACGATGGAGGCATGAACATCATGCTTTTCCATTCGACGTACGGGCTGCGGCCCGCGGTGCACGCGGCGGCCGACCGGCTGCGCGCGGCCGGGCACCAGGTCCAGGTGCCGGATCTCTTCGAGGGACGCACTTTCGGGACCGTCGAGGAGGGCATGGCCCACCGGGACGAGATCGGCCGTGACGAACTGCTGAAGCGCGCGGTGCTGGCCTCCGCCCCCTACTCGGACCAGGGGCTGGTCTACGCGGGCTTCTCCTTCGGCGGCTCGGTCGCCCAGCACCTGGCGATGGCCGACGAGAAGGCGCGCGGGCTGCTGCTCCTGCACGGGACGGCGGACCTGGAGGACGGCGCCTCGGTGGACGACCTGCCCGTGCAGCTGCACATCGCCGACCCGGACCCCTTCGAGCCGCACGACTGGCTGACCGCCTGGTACCTGCGGATGCAACGGGCGGGCGCCGACGTGGAGGTCCACAGCTACCCGGGGGCCGGGCACCTGTTCACCGACCCGGAGCTGGACGACTACGACGCCGAGGCCGCCGAGCAGGTCTGGAAGGTCGCGGTCGGTTTCCTCGACGACCTGCAGCCGGGCGCGTAGGCGCGGAGAACGAAGGGGCCCGGCCCGGCGGATGCCGGACCGGGCCCTTGTCGCAGGGGAGGGTCAGCCCGCCCGGTACGCGGTCCAGCTGCTCGACATGCGAGCCACCTGGCCGGCGGTGAACTGGTACATGCACGAGTCGTACGTGTAGTCCATGAAGTTGCGGATCGGGTCCGCACCGGGCTTGCTCGCGCAGCTGTCGCGCCCGGTCGGGCACTCGTACGCGGCGCTCTTCTCGGCCGGGGTGTCGGAGACGTAGTCGCCGTTGCCGTTACAGCCGCCCTGGAAGGTGTGGTACAGCCCCAGCCAGTGGCCGACCTCGTGGGTGGCGGTGTCACCCTCGTTGTAGTTGGCCGCGGAGCCGCCCGGCAGCGAGCTGTCGAGCACGACCACGCCGTCCATCTTGGGGCTGGAGGCGTAGGAGGTCGGGAAGGTCGCCCAGCCCAGCAGGCCGCCGGAGAGCTTGGCGGTGTAGAAGTTGAGCGCGCCCGGACCACCCTTGCGCAGGGTGTTCTTCATGTCCTTCTCGGCCTGGGAGCCGGAGGCCAGGTTGTACCAGGAGGCGTTGTCCGTGTAATCGGTGGCCGCCAGGGTGAACTGGAAGTTCGTGTTGACGTTTCCGGTTCCCTGGCCGCCGTAGGCCGCGTTGAGGACCGCCAGCTGCTTGCTGACGTCCGTGGCCGTCAGCTTTCCGGTGGTGCCGGAGTGCACGACGTGGAAGTACACGGGGATGTTCACGACGGCCTCGGCAGCGGCGAGGCTGCGCTGCGGCTGGTTCTTGAGGGCCTTGTCGAGCTTGGCTCTCAGGTCGGCGTCCATGGCCTTCGCCTGCGCGTCGCTGACGGCGTTGGGCTCGTCCGCGTGCTCGTCGTGGGCGCGCGCCACACGGGCGTTCGCGGCGCCGGAGGCGGCGGGCTGGTCGGCGCAGACCTCGGCGGGGGACTTGGCGGCCGCGAGCGTGGTGGGGGACGCGAGCGGAGTGAAGGCCAGGGTTCCGGCCAGAACCGCCGTGCCCATCAGGCGGCGGCGGAGAAGGGGGGATATGCGGGCAACTGCGCGCACGTGTGCTCCTCGCGTGGGGGGTTGTGAGGGTGGTGGCCTGAAGGATCTTCTTCAGCTGGCGGGAAGCTTATGTGTGCATGACATATTCAGGTCAAGTGCTCTACGTAAAAGATTTGTTGCTTCTGATGCACATGGGGCGCCTGGTATGTACCAGGCGCCCCATGTGGCAGGAAATTTGACGGTCAATCAGCGAACCGGCTGATGGACCCTCTCCACCTTCTGGGTCCCGTTCAGCGTCCGGAACGACCGCGTCCACGCGGACGTGGCACCCGGCTGCCGCTTGTCGGACACCACGTAGTAGTCCATCTGCGAGCGCTCCGCCGTCACGTCCAGCACGCCGTAGCCGTGCGCGTCCATGTCGAGCCACTTCACGTGCCAGTTGGCGGCCTTGACGGCCGACTCGGCGACCAGCGAGACGGTGTCCGGCAGGACGTGCAGGATGTCGTCGAGGTTGTCCGAGGTCACCGAGGTGACGACGAACTCGGTCGCCGCCGTCCCCGAGCCCGGGTACGTGGCCATGTTCACCGGTACCTCGTTCGCCCAGGCCATGTGGATGTCGCCGGTCAGGAACACGGTGTTCTTGACGTTGCGCTCCAGCAGGTGGCCCAGCAGCTCCTTGCGGTCGTCCGTGTAGCCGTCCCACTGGTCCACGTTGATCGCGAGGCCGCCCTCGGGCAGGCCGAGCAGCTTGGCCAGCGGCTTCAGCAGGTGCGCGGGCAGCGAGGCGAAGGCCACCGGCGAGATCATCACCGAGGTGCCGACCAGCTTCCACGTCGCGGCCGAGCCCGCGAGCCCCGACTTGAGCCAGTCCAGCTGGGCGCGCCCGGTGATGGTGCGCTCCGGGTCGTCCACCGCGCCGCTGCCGACCTTGACCTGCTGCGAACGGAAGGACCGCAGGTCCAGCAGGTGCAGGTCGGCGAGGGTGCCGAAGCGCAGCCGCCGGTAGACGGTCCCCGCGATGGAGGCGCGTACGGGCATCCACTCGAAGTACGCCTGCTTGGCTGCGGCCGCGCGGGCCGCCCACTCGCCCTCGGCGCCCGGCGTGTGGTTCTCGGCGCCGCCGGCCCAGGTGTCGTTGGCGAACTCGTGGTCGTCCCAGATGGCGATGACCGGGTGCGCGTGGTGCAGGGCCTGGAGATCGGTGTCCGTCTTGTACTTGCCGTGCCGCGTGCGGTAGTCGGCCAGCGAGACGATCTCGTGCTTCGGCTCGTGCGGACGTACGACGTACTTCGCCTCCGGATATCCCCCGGACTGGTACTCGTAGATGTAGTCGCCCAGGTGCAGGACCGCGTGCAGATCCGTGCGGGCCGCCAGGTGGCGGTAGGCGGAGAAGTAGCCGGACTCCCAGTTGGCGCAGGAGACCACGCCGAAGCGGACCCCTTCGGTCGTCGCCTCGTGGGCCGGGGTGGTCAGGGTGCGCCCGACGGGGGAGGCCGCGGCGCCGGCGGTGAACCGGTACCAGTACGGCGTCTGCGGCTGGAGCCCGCGCACGTCCACCTTGACCGTGTGGTCGGTGGCGGCGCTCGCGGTCACCGAGCCGGAGGCGACGATACGGGAGAAGGCCTTGTCGGAGGCCACTTCCCAGCCCACCTGGGTGGCCGGGCCGAGGCCGGAGCCGGGTACGGCCTCCGGCGTCGGGGTGACCCGGGTCCACAGCAGGACCCCGTCGGGCAGCGGGTCGCCCGAGGCGACGCCGTGCAGGAAGGCGGGTGCGGTGCCTGCCGCGTGGGCGGCCCCGGCGCCCAGCGAGGTCAGGGGGGCCAGCGCGGCGGTGGCCGCGGCGGCGAGAACGACCGTACGGCGACCGGGAGTCGCCGTGGTCCGGGAGGGGGTGAGATGACTGGTCACGGATGATCATATTACCGACGGGTACACCCGCGGGAACAGATGTGGGAATGCAACAGGCGGGCGAACTCTGGGAGTTCGCCCGCCTGTTGACGCGGCCCGTCCGGAAAGCTCGTCCCGGATTGTCCAGGGATCAGCCCTGCAGCGCCTTGTCGATCGCCGCCGTGAACTGCTCCGCCGTCGACGGGGTCTCGATCTTCTTGCCGTCCATCTTCAGGGTCGGCGTGCCCTTCACCCCGGACTTGTCGAAGGTCTTCGACATCTCCAGCGCCCACCGGTCGTACGTGCCGTCCTCGACGGCCTTCTTGAACTCGGCGTTGCCCTTGAGCGCCGGGACCGTGTCCGCGACCTTCACCAGGTAGTCGTCCTTGGCGAAGCTGTCGACGGTCTCCTCCGGGTGCAGGTCCTTGGAGTAGAGCGCGGCCTTGTACTGCAAGAAGGCCTCCGGGCTGACGTTCAGCGCGGCACCCAGGGCACTCAGCGCGTTCTTCGAGCCCTCGCCCTTGACGGCGTTGTCGATGAAGGTGGCACCGATGTACTGGAGCTTGTACTTGCCGGCGTCGACGTCCTTCTTGATCTGCTCACCGGCCGCCTGCTCGAAGGAGGCGCAGGCCGGGCAGCGCGAGTCCTCGTACAGCTCCAGGGTCTTCTTCGCGTCGGCCTTGCCGACGACGACCGTGGTGCCGTCCTCGCCCTCGGTGTTCTTCGGCTTGACCAGCTCGGCCTTGGCGGCCTTCTCCCAGTAGGAGGGCTGGTTGGCCTGCATGACCCCGTAGGCGATGGCGCCGATCACGCCGAGCGCGACCAGGACCCCGCCCGCCACTGTCACCTGGCGGCGCACCTTGTCCTTCTTGGCCTGTGCCTCGCGCTCGGCGCGCAGCCGCTCGCGGGCCGCTGCCTTGTTCGCCTGGCTGTTGCGTGAACTCATCGTGATCTCCGTGGGGTGTGACGTGTGGAAGGGACTGCCGTACGTGCGTCAGGCGCGGGCGAGCGCGCCGAGCACGGGGGGTCCCCGCCGTCCCACGGAGTGTGCGGGGAACCGGGTGCGCGCCCTGGTGCCCGAGAGCACCGACCGCAGCAGCTCCCGCGCCGGCCGGCCGGCCACCGCCACCGAAGCCGCGGCCAGCAGCAGCGGCCGGAACGCGAAGGCGGCCATGGCCCGCAGCAGCCGGCCCAGCGCCCGCTCGCCGTGGCGCAGCCAGCCGGCGGCCAGCAGTCCCACCGAGACGTGGGCGCCGAGCAGCAGCCACGGTGTGTACGGGCCGGGCGCGGCCAGCAGCGCGGCCGCATCGGCGGCGGGCCCGGTGACCTCGGTCAGCGGCCCGCCCACGGGCGTGCCGCCGCACAGCGCGTCCAGACCGATGGCGCGCAGCGGGCCCGCGACGGGACCGCCGGCCGGGCCGTAGCAGAGGTGCTGCCCGGCGGTGAAGACGGTGTCGGCGGCCAGCTCCAGCGGGACGAGCAGCGCGGCGATGGGGCCGAAGCCCCGCTCGCGGCCGGCGAGCGCGTAGGTGATCGCGAACACACCCGCGAAGGCCCCGGCCACCAGCGCGGGCGGCAGCGGGACCCGGGACATCAGGACGTGCGAGCCGGACGAGAGCAGCACGACGAGCGCGCTGAACAGCGCGGCCCGCAGCCCTCTGAGTCCCGTCCCCGAAACGTCCATCCTCGCGAGTGTGCCATGCGTTCCTGTGGAACAGACGTTCAGGGAGTGAGACGCCCGTTACGGAACAGGTCCACGAAGATCTGGTGGTCGGCGCGCGCCCGGGCCCCGTACGCGTGGGCGAAGTCCACGAGCAGCTCCGGGAAGCCCTTCTCGTCGGCGGCGATCGCCGCGTCGATGGCCCGCTCGGTGGAGAAGGGGACCAGGGTCTGCCCGCTCTCGTCCGCGTCGGCGGCCCCGTGCATGGTCGCCGTCGCCCGGCCCAGGTCCGCGACGACGGCCGCGATCTCCTCCGGGTCGTCCAGGTCGGACCAGTCCAGGTCCACCGCGTAGGGGGAGACCTCCGCGACCAGCTGGCCGCTGCCGTCCAGCTCCGTCCACCCCAGCCACGGGTCGGCGTGGGCCTGCAGGGCGCGCTGGGAGATGACCGTACGGTGCCCCTCGTGCCGGAAGTACTCCCGCACCGCCCGGTCCGTGATGTGCCGGGAGGCCGCCGGGGTCTGCGCCTGCTTGAGGTAGATCACGACGTCGTTCTCCAGGGCGTCGCTGTGCCCCTCCAGCAGGATGTTGTAGGAGGGCAGGCCCGCCGAACCGATCCCGACGCCGCGGCGCCCCACCACGTCCTTGACCCGGTAGGAGTCCGGCCGCACGAGCGACTCGTCGGGGAGGGTCTCCAGATACCCGTCGAAGGCGGCCAGCACCTTGTAGCGGGTGGCGGCGTCCAGCTCGATGGAGCCCCCGCCGGAGGCGAAGCGGCGCTCGTAGTCCCGTATCTCCGTCATGGAGTCCAGGAGGGAGAAGCGGGTCCGGGAGCGGGCCGAGCGCAGGGCGGCCAGCAGCGGGCCCTCGGCGGTGTCCAGGGTGAAGGAGGGTACTTCCTCGTTCTTGGCGCCGGCCGCCAGGCGGTGGATCCGCTCCCGGTAGGCGCCGGCGTAGATCCGCACCAGCTCGCTTATCTGGTCGTCGCTGAGCGCCTTGGTGTAGCCGATCAGGGCGACGGAGGCGGCGAACCGCTTCAGGTCCCAGGTGAAGGGGCCGACGTAGGCCTCGTCGAAGTCGTTGACGTTGAAGATCAGCCGGCCGTTGGAGTCCATGTACGTGCCGAAGTTCTCGGCGTGCAGGTCACCGTGGATCCACACCCGGCCCGTCCGCTCGTCCAGGAACGGCCCGCCGTGCCGGTCCCGCTCCAGGTCGGAGTAGAAGAGGCAGGCCGTGCCCCGGTAGAAGGCGAAGGCCGAGGCCGCCATCTTGCGGAATTTGACCTGGAAGGCAGCGGGGTCGGCGGCGAGGAGCTCACCGAACGCGGTGTCGAACACATCGAGGATTTCCTCGGCGCGCTGCTCGTCGGTCGTCTCGGGGACCGCCATGGCGGGTGCCTCCTGGTGCACGTGCTGTTTCAGGTTCCGACCGACTGGACGCCGGACCGGTCCTCCTGGTTCTGCAACGCCCGACCGTACCGCTCAGTGCCCGCGATCTGTCACCCGGCCGACGTAGGATTCGAAGCTGCCCCCTCACCCCCGCCCCCGGAGGACCCGCGCCGTGACAAAGCCGCCGTTCACGCACCTGCACGTCCACACCCAGTACTCCCTGCTGGACGGTGCCGCGCGGCTGAAGGACATGTTCAACGCGTGCAACGAAATGGGCATGACGCACATCGCGATGTCCGACCACGGCAATCTGCACGGCGCCTATGACTTCTTCCACACGGCGCAGAAGGCCGGGGTCACGCCGATCATCGGCATCGAGGCGTACGTCGCCCCCGAGTCCCGGCGCAACAAGCGGCGCATCCAGTGGGGCCAGCCGCACCAGAAGCGCGACGACGTCTCCGGTTCCGGCGGTTACACCCACAAGACCATCTGGGCGTCGAACGCCACCGGCCTGCACAACATCTTCCGGCTGTCCTCCGACGCGTACGCCGAGGGCTGGCTCACGAAGTGGCCGCGGATGGACAAGGAGACCATCTCCAAGTGGTCCGAGGGCCTGATCGCCTCCACCGGCTGCCCGTCCGGCGAGGTGCAGACCAGGCTGCGGCTCGGCCAGTTCGACGAGGCCGTGCAGGCCGCCTCCGACTACAAGGACATCTTCGGCGAGGGGCGCTACTTCCTGGAGCTGATGGACCACGGCATCGAGATCGAGCGCCGGGTCCGCGACGGCCTGCTGGAGATCGGCAAGAAGCTCGGCATCCCGCCGCTGGTGACGAACGACTCCCACTACACGTACGCCAGCGAGGCCGGCGCCCACGACGCCCTGCTCTGCATCCAGACCGGCAAGAACCTCTCGGACCCGGACCGCTTCCGCTTCGACGGCACCGGTTACTACCTGAAGTCGACCGACGAGATGTACGCGATCGACTCCTCGGACGCCTGGCAGGAGGGCTGCGCCAACACGCGGCTGGTCGCGGACCAGATCGAGACCGAAGGCATGTTCAAGTTCCGGAACCTGATGCCGAAGTTCGACATCCCGGACGGCCACACCGAGGTCAGCTGGTTCCGCGAGGAGACCATGCGCGGCATGCACCGCCGCTACCCCGGAGGCATTCCGGAGGACCGGATGCAGCAGGCCGAGTACGAGATGGACACGATCATCTCGATGGGCTTCCCCGGCTACTTCCTCGTGGTCGCCGACTTCATCATGTGGGCCAAGAACCAGGGCATCGCGGTGGGCCCGGGCCGAGGCTCCGCGGCCGGCTCGATCGTCGCGTACGCCATGGGCATCACCGACCTCGACCCGCTCACCCACGGTCTGATCTTCGAGCGCTTCCTGAACCCCGAGCGCGTCTCCATGCCCGATGTCGACATCGACTTCGACGAGCGCAGGCGCGTCGAGGTGATCCGGTACGTGACCGAGAAGTACGGCGCCGACAAGGTCGCCATGATCGGCACCTACGGCACCATCAAGGCCAAGAACGCGATCAAGGACTCGGCCCGTGTACTGGGCTACCCCTACGCCATGGGCGACCGGCTCACCAAGGCCATGCCCGCCGACGTCCTCGGCAAGGGCATCCCGCTCTCCGGCATCCTCGACCCGCAGCACCCCCGCTACGGCGAGGCCGGCGAGATCCGCGGGATGTACGAGAACGAGCCGGACGTGAAGAAGGTCATCGACACCGCCCGCGGTGTCGAGGGCCTGGTCCGCCAGATGGGCGTGCACGCCGCCGGCGTGATCATGTCCAGCGAGACGATCACCGACCACGTACCCGTCTGGGTGCGGCACACCGACGGCGTCACCATCACCCAGTGGGACTACCCGAGCTGCGAGTCGCTCGGCCTGCTGAAGATGGACTTCCTCGGCCTGCGCAACCTCACGATCATGGACGACGCCGTCAAGATGGTGAAGGCCAACAAGGGGATCGACATCGATCTCCTCGGCCTCCCGCTCGACGACCCCAAGACCTTCGAACTGCTCGGCCGCGGCGACACCCTCGGCGTCTTCCAGTTCGACGGCGGGCCCATGCGCTCCCTGCTGCGCCTGATGAAGCCCGACAACTTCGAGGACATCTCCGCCGTCTCGGCCCTGTACCGGCCGGGCCCGATGGGCATGAACTCGCACACGAACTACGCCCTGCGCAAGAACAAGCAGCAGGAGATCACCCCGATCCACCCCGAGCTGGAGGGTCCGCTCGAAGAGGTGCTCGCGGTCACCTACGGCCTGATCGTCTACCAGGAGCAGGTCCAGAAGGCCGCCCAGATCATCGCCGGGTACTCGCTCGGCGAGGCCGACATCCTGCGCCGCGTGATGGGCAAGAAGAAGCCCGAGGAGCTGGCGAAGAACTTCGTCATCTTCGAGGAAGGCGCCAAGAAGAAGGGCTTCAGCGACCAGGCGATCAAGGCGCTGTGGGACGTCCTGGTCCCCTTCGCCGGCTACGCCTTCAACAAGGCCCACTCGGCCGCGTACGGCCTGGTCTCCTACTGGACCGCCTACCTCAAGGCGAACTTCCCGGCCGAGTACATGGCCGGCCTGCTCACCTCGGTCAAGGACGACAAGGACAAGTCCGCGATCTACCTGAACGAGTGCCGCCGGATGGGCATCAAGGTCCTGCCGCCGAACGTGAACGAGTCCGAGCCGAACTTCGCGGCCCAGGGCGACGACGTGATCCTCTTCGGCCTCACCGCGGTGCGCAACGTCGGCACGAACGTCGTGGAGTCGATCATCAGGACCAGGAAGGCGAAGGGGAAGTTCTCCTCCTTCCCCGACTTCCTGGACAAGGTCGAGGCCGTCGTCTGCAACAAGCGCACCGTCGAGTCGCTGATCAAGGCCGGCGCCTACGACGAGATGGGCCACACCCGCAAGGGCCTGGTCGCGCACCACGAGCCGATGATCGACAACGTGGTCGCGGTCAAGCGCAAGGAGGCCGAGGGACAGTTCGACCTCTTCGGCGGAATGGGTGACGAGAACGCGAGCGACGAGCCCGGCTTCGGCCTCGACGTGGAGTTCTCCGACGTCGAGTGGGAGAAGTCCTACCTGCTCGCCCAGGAGCGCGAGATGCTCGGCCTCTACGTCTCCGACCACCCGCTCTTCGGCCTGGAGCACGTGCTCTCCGACAAGACCGACGCCGGAATCTCCCAGCTGACCGGCGGCGAGCACTCCGACGGCGCGGTCGTCACCATCGGCGGCATCATCTCGGGCCTCCAGCGCAAGATGACCAAGCAGGGCAACGCCTGGGCCATCGCCACCGTCGAGGACCTGGCCGGCTCCATCGAATGCATGTTCTTCCCCGCGACCTACCAGCTCGTCTCCACCCAGCTGGTCGAGGACACCGTGGTCTTCGTCAAGGGCCGCCTCGACAAGCGCGAGGACGTCCCCCGCCTGGTCGCCATGGAGATGATGGTCCCCGACCTCTCCTCCGCCGGCACCAACGCCCCGGTGGTCCTCACCATCCCCACCGTGAAGGTCACCCCGCCGATGGTGACCCGTCTGGGCGAGATCCTGCGCCACCACCAGGGCAACAGCGAAGTCCGCATCAAGCTCCAGGGACCCCGCACCACCACCGTGCTGCGTCTCGACAAGCACCGGGTCAAGCCCGACCCCGCCCTCTTCGGCGACCTCAAGGTGCTGCTCGGGCCGTCCTGCCTGGCCGGATAGCATCCCGGGCACGAGAGCGGCAGTACGCGCGGAAGGGCCCGCCCGGTGTCACCGGGCGGGCCCTTCCGCGTTCGAGTACGGCCGTCAGTTGTGGCCGAACTTCTTCTCCTTGCGCTTGTGCGCCATGTCCATCGGGCTCGGCGCCGAGGAGGGCATCGACTCGGTCTCCGACGTGCCCTTGGTCGGATCCTGCCCCGACCGGGGCTGCTGCTTGGCGGGCTGCTTCTGGTTCTTGTTCTTGGCCATGGTGGAACCTCCGTGAGGGTCTAGGGGCCAGGACCGCCTTCACACTCACACAGGGCCAGAAACCGCGCATTTTGGATCATTACTGCGCGTAGCCGGTGCCCCCCGCCCCGTCGGGAGTGAGATCCGCCACGCCGATGATCGAGTTCCGGCCTTCAACGCCCTTGGGGTCGGGCAGACTCGGGGAACCCGCCGAAAAGCACAGAGGACCCCCAGGGAAGAGGGTGGAACGCGTGGACCGCTGCGTCGTCCTGGTGGACGCCGGCTACCTGCTGGGTGCCGCCGCCAGCCTTCTCGCCGGGGAGCCCTCCCGCTCCCGGATCACCATCGACCATGCCGCCCTCATCCAGGGCCTGCGCGAGCGGGCCGAGGCCGACACCGAGCAGCCCCTGCTGCGCATCTACTGGTTCGACGGCGCGCCCGACCGGGTGCCCCAGCCCGAGCACCGGCGGCTGCGCGTCATGCCGCGCGTCACCGTCCGCCTGGGCGCCCTGACCCGGAGCGACGGCCGCTGGGCGCAGAAGGGCGTCGACGCCGCCATGCACGCCGAGCTCACCGAGCTCGCCCGCAACCGGGCCTGCTCCGACGTCGTACTCGTCACCGGCGACGGAGACCTGCTGCCCGGCCTGATGTCCGCCAAGGAACACGGCGTCGCCGTCCACCTGTGGGCCGTCCAGGCCGCCGACGGGGACTACAACCAGTCCGAGGACCTCGTCGCCGAGGCCGACGAACGCCGCGTCCTGGACCGGGCCTGGATCACCCGGGCCGTCCGCGCCAAGGACCTCACCGGACTGTGCTCCCCGCCGCCCGCACCCCGCCCCGACATCGCCGCCATCCTCTCGGCGCCGCTGCCCGAGGCCGCGCTCGCCGAGGCCGCCCGCAACGGCGCCGCCGTCACCGGCGAGGAGGAGCCGGGCGGGGTCCCCGTACCGGCGCCCACCACCCCCGGCGGCAAACCCGTACCGACCCCCAAGGACCTCGCCGGAGCCCTGCGCGCCCCCGGACAGCAGGGCGGCCCGCAGGCCGCGCCGAGCGGCGCCCACGCCCCCGCCAGCGCCCTGCGCTGGTCCTCCGACAAGGGCTGGATCGACCGGGCCGGACCGCTGGGCGAGCCCGCCGAGACCGCCTCGCTGCCCACCCTCGCCCAGCTCACCAGCGCCGAACAGCGCTGGGCGGACCGGGAGGAGGACATCACCACCGTCGGCGGCGACCCGTTCGAGGTGGGACAGGTGTTCGCCCGGCGCTGGATGGAACGCCTCCCGGAGACCGTGCACCTGCAGAAGCTGGCCACGATGTACCCGCGGATCCCGCACCGGATCGACGGCGAACTGCTGCGCTACGCCGCCCGGTTCGGGCTGCTCGCGCACAAGGACGACCAGATCGACGAGCACGACCGCTACGCCATCAGGGCCGGGTTCTGGCGGGAGATCGACGTCCGCGCCGCCGCCGAACACGTGGCCGCCGTACCGGCCTCCGCGCCCGGAGCCGGCCCCGGCGACCTCGCCGCCCCGCTGACCCCGACGGCCGAGTAGGGGCGGGAACCCCGTAGGCTGCTCCCTCGTGAGTACGGGCACAGCACAGGCGCGAGAAGGCACGGCGGCAGCCGCAGGAGCGGCGCCGGACGTGATTTGCGCGGTGCGTGACCTGGTCAAGACGTATCCCGCGGTACGCGGCCGGCGCGGGGCCCCCGCCCTGCCCGAGACCCGCGCCAACGACGGGATCTGCCTGGACGTCCGGCGCGGCGAGATCTTCGGCCTGCTCGGCCCCAACGGCGCCGGCAAGTCCACGCTGGTCCGCCAGCTCACCGGCCTGATGCGGCCCGACTCCGGCTCGGTGACCCTGCTCGGCCACGACCTCGTACGCCACCCCGAGCGGGCCGCGCGGCTCCTGGCCTACCTGGGGCAGGAATCCACCGCCCTGGACGAGCTCACCGTGGCGCTTGCCGTCGAGACCACCGGACGGCTGCGCGGGCAGGGCGTCCGCGCCGCCCGCGCCGCACGCGACGCCGTGCTCGAGGAACTCGGGCTGACCGCGATCGCAGGACGGGCCCTGAAGAAACTCTCCGGCGGCCAGCGCCGCCTCGCCTGCTTCGCCACCGCACTGGTGGGGGAGCGGCCCGTACTCGTCCTCGACGAGCCCACCACCGGGATGGACCCGCTGGCCCGGCGGGCCGTGTGGTCCGCCGTCGACCGGCGGCGCGCGCAGCACGGCACGACGGTGCTGCTCGTCACCCACAACGTCATCGAGGCCGAGACCGTCCTGGACCGGGTCGCCGTCGTCGACCAGGGCAAGGTCATCGCCTGCGACACGCCCGCCGGGCTCAAGGCCACCGTCTCGGGCGAGGTCCGGCTGGAGCTGGTGTGGCGCGAGGACGCTCCGCTGGAGGTGCCGGAGGTCGCCCGGCTGCGCGACCTGGCCGTCGAGTCCGGGCGCCGCTGGGTGCTCCGGCTGGCGCCGGACCAGGCGAGGGCGGCGGTGGCCTCGGTCACCGGGAGCCCCGCATTCGCCGCGCTCGACGACTTCACCCTGGCGACCCCCAGCCTGGAAGACGTGTACCTGGCCCTCGGCGGTAGGACGAAAGGGCTGGTGAAGTCGTGAGCGACCGTTCCACGGGAGCCGTCCGGGCCGTGCTCGAGCCCGGTACCGCGCCGTCACCGGCCGTGGGCGCCGCGCCGGCGGCCGCGGACGACGGCCGTGCCCAGGCACCGCAGCCCGCACCGCTGGCGCCCCGCGCGCGCTTCTTCCCCGCCCTGGCCGCCGTGTACCGGGCCCAGCTGTCCCGCGCCCGGGTGGCACGCATCCCGCTGCTGTTCGTCGCGACCTTCCAGTCCGTCGGGATCATGATCCTGATGCGGGGCGTCGTCGACGGGGGATCCGAGGCCCGCGCCGTCGTCGCCGGGTCCTCGGTGCTCGTCGTCGCCTTCGTCGCGCTGAACCTGCTCGCCCAGTACTTCGGGCAGCTGCGGGCCGGCGGCGGGCTCGACCATTACGCCACCCTGCCGGTGCCGCCCGCGTCCGTGGTGCTGGGCGCGGCCGCCGCGTACGCCTCCTTCACGCTGCCCGGCACCCTCGTCACCGCCGTCTTCGGCTGTCTGCTCTTCGGGCTGCCGATGAGCGGGCTGTGGATCCTGGCCGCCGTCGTTCCGCTGGCCGGGGCCGCACTGGCCGGACTCGGCGCGGCGCTGGGGCTGCTGGCACCGCGGCAGGAGCTGGCCACCCTCGCGGGGCAGCTCGGCATGTCGGCGGCGCTGCTGCTCGGGGTGCTGCCGCCGGAACGGATGCCGGACGTGATCGTGTGGGCCCGCGACCTGCTGCCGTCCACGTACGGCGTCGAGGCGTTCGCCCGTACCTTCGCCCCGGAACCGGACTGGGCCGCCGTCGCCTTCGACCTGGGCGTGTGCGGGGCCGTGGGCGTCCTCTCGCTGACCGTCGCGACCTGGGCGTACCGCCGGGCGGCCGTCCGCTGAAGCGGTCCGCCGACGCCGCTGCCGGGCACACCTGGCACGATGTGGGGGTGACCGAAGCCGTGACCCCGCCCTCCCCCCTCGACCCGCCGCCGCTCCCGCCCGAGAAGCCGGGCGCCGCCGCCGGGGCGATCACCCCGGAGGACATCCGTGACGGGGCCGTCGTCGCCCTGCTCGTCGGGCTGGCCGGACTGCTCCTCGGCCTGCTGTGGGTGTGGCTGGCGCCCCGCGTGCAGTACGTCTCCAACGGGGAGGCCGTGTTCCTGCGCGACAGCGAGAGCGAGGCGCGGATCGCCTCCGACGGCACCTTCTTCCTGCTGTCGCTCGGGCTGGGCGTGCTGAGCGCCGTCGGCACCTTCCTGTGGCGCCGGGCCGGTGGCGTGCCGCTGGTGATCGGGCTCGGGCTCGGGGCCGTGTTCGGCGCGCTGGTGGGGTGGCGGTTCGGGCTGTGGCTGGGACCGTCGTCGGACCTGGTCGCCGCCGCGAAGGCGGCGGGCAAGGGGGTTCCGTTCGACGCGCCGCTGGAGCTGCTCGCGCACGGGGCGCTGCTGGCGTGGCCGATGACCGCCGTGCTGCTGCACCTCGGGCTGACCGCGTTGTGGTCGCCGCGGGAGCCCGATCCCGAGCCCGTGCACGGCTGGAGCGGGTACTACCAGGCGCCGCCGCCCGCCGGCTCCGCCTCCTCGGCCCCGGAGACCCCCCGCGCCTGATCCCGCAGGGCTCCGCCCCGGCACGACCCGAAGGAGACGGCTCAGGCGCGGGCGATCGGGGCCAGGGTGGCTGCGGTGAGGGTGGTCAGGTCCGACGGGGAGAGTTCGATCTCCAGTCCGCGGCGGCCCGCCGAGCAGCAGACCGTGGCGTGCTCCGAGGCCGAGGTGTCGATCACCGTACGCAGCCGCTTGCGCTGTCCCAGCGGGGAGATGCCGCCGCGGACGTAGCCCGTGGTGCGCTCTGCCAGGGCCGGGTCGGCCATCGCCGCCCGCTTGCCGCCCACCGCCGTCGCCAGGGCCTTGAGGTCCAGTGATCCCGACACCGGGACCACCGCCACCGTCAGGACCCCGTCCACGTCCGCGACCAGGGTCTTGAACACCTGGGCGGGCGAGACGCCGAGCGCCTGCGCGGCCTCCTCCCCGTACGAGGGATGCGCCGGGTCGTGCTCGTAGGCGTGCGTGGTGAAGGCGACGCCCGCCGCCGTCAGGGCGACGATCGCCGGGGTGCCTGCCGCCTGCTTGGTCTTCTTCGCCATCGGGGTGCGCTCAGTTCGGGCTCGTCGGGGCACGGGTCAGGTCCACCGCCGGCAGGGACGGGAGGTGGCGGATCACCGCCGTCTCCGTACGCAGCAGCTTCAGCTCCTCCGCCAGCCGGGTCGCGGTGTCCGGGGCCTGGAGCAGCCGCTGCTTCGCGGGGATGTCCAGTACCGCCGCCGCGGCCACCAGGTAGGAGACCACCGAGGGCTCGTCGGGGAGCTCCGCGCCGGTCAGGGACCGCTCCCGGGCCCCGGCCAGCCGCTTCTGGTAGGTGCGGAAGGCCCGCAGCACCCCCTCGGCCAGGACGCCCGCACCGTCGCCCGCGTCCTCCGGCAGCTCCTCCAGCTCCGCCGTCAGGAAGGGACCCGAGGCGTCGACCGAGACCAGACGGACCCGCGTCGTACCGGTCGCCAGGACCTCGAAGCTGCCGTCCTCCCGCTCCCGGACGGTCGCCGCGTCGGCGATGCAGCCCACCCGGTGGAAGGACTGGATCGGGTCGGGGCCGAAGCCCGCCGCCGGGCCGCGCTCGGGCAGGGCCGTCTGGTCCGGCAGGCCGGGCGCGGTCGGCGCGACCTCCCGGCCGTCGCGGATCGCGACGACCGCGAAGCGTCGCGGCTCGTCCTCGCCCGTCTTCAGCAGCTCGCGCATCATGGCGCGATAACGCTCCTCGAAGATGTTCAGCGGGAGGACGAGTCCCGGGAACAGCACCGAGTTCAGCGGGAAGAGGGGCAGGCGAACGGTGGTCACCTGGCACAGGGTAATCGCCCGGGACCCGGAGGGTGTCCGGCGTTTGAGGGGCGGACGGCGGCACGTCCGCGATCGGCCGGACGACCCCCGCCGCCGTCAGCCGCGCCGCAGCAGCCGGGAGGCTCCCGCCGCCACCGTCGTGGCGAGGATCCAGCCCATGATCACGAGGCCCGCCGCCCCCCACTGCCAGCCGCCCGCCAGCTTCCACTGGCCCTGCTGACCGAGGTCGATCACCGGGAGCAGCAGGTCCAGCGCGTACAGGGCGGCGCTCCACTCGGGGTGCTCGTCCTGCTTGATCGCCGGCGGGTCGAGCTGTGAGAACATCAGCGCCCCCGCCGCCCACAGCACCGCCATCCACAGCGCGGCCCGGCCCGGGCGGTACCCGTAGACCACCGTCCAGTCCTGGAGGTACCCCCACGCCTTCGGCGCCGGCGGCAGCGTGGCCCGGCGCCGGCGCTGCTTGGCCAGCAGCACCTCCCGGGCGTCCTGGTCCTCGCCGCTCGCCCGCAGTACGGCGGCCAGCCGCTCGTACGGCTCCGGCGAGTACTCGGGAGTCGCCGCAGCCACCCACTCCAGGCGCCGGGAGAGCGGGAAGTGTCCCCGGGGCGCGAGGGTCTCGTAGACGAACCCTTCGATGGACACCCCGCCCGGGCCAGGCCAGGCCGTGGACGTGTCGACGAGCTTGACCACCTTGGCCCCGGACACCACCACCCGCCCCCGCTCCGGCCGCTCGCCGACGAAACGGAACTCGGGGGTCTGGATCCGGCGCAGGGAGATCTCCTGATCGGCCGTGAGCGTGAAGCGCGCGCCGTAGAAGTCGATGGCGTCCCCGAAACGGCCGTCGTCCAGCCGGAGCCCGCCCCGGCACTCGAAGGGCCGGGCCCGCTGACCGCGCGTGGGCGTCGCCCCCAGCCCGTACGGGGGAGTGGAGGAGCCCCCGCCCGCCGCGTAGTCCAGCGCGATCGAGGTCAGGTACAGGGTCCGCTCGACGGTCAGCTGCGGGGCGTTCATCGCGTACCGCCCGTACGGATTGCGCAGGCGGGCCCCGCGCAGGTTCATCGACACGCCGACCTTGGCCCCGCGCAGGCTCACCTCGCCGTACGTCTCCAACAGCTCGCCCTGTAAGTCCTGTGCGACCGACATCCCGTCCGCGGCGATCGCCCGCCCCTTGCTGTCCCGCTGCACCACGGCCTGGCTGACCAGCAGGTCGGTGCCGATCTGCGCGTCGGTCAGCCGGATCCCGCGCGCCACCCGGCAGCGCGGCAGATGCAGATCGCCCTCGGTGTGCAGCCGGGCGGCCTCCAGCCGCGGTATCGCGCAGTTGATCAGGCGCAGCGTGCCGAAGCGGGCCTCGGACAGCTGGATCTCGCTGTCGAAGCGGCAGGACTGGACCTCCACGTACGGGGCCACCGCGCCGCCGGACAGTTCCAGCCGCCCGCTGATCCGCACCCCGCGCAGCTTGAGGGAGGCCACCCGGCCCGGCACCGGCGGCGGCCCGTGCAGCAGCAGCCGTGCGACCACCCGGGCGCGGACGCTGCGCTCGGGCCCCCAGACGTGCTCGGCGTGCGGATCGTCGCGGTCGGCGACGCGGGTGCTGAGATCGCAGACGCTGCCCGTGCGGTACGCCTCCCACATGCGCCGTTCGGCGGCGGTCAGATCCGCCGGTTCCTCGTCCGTGCGCGCCTCGGTCACGGCGGCCCCCCTCCGCTGTCATCTACGTGTAGGGGAACGCTAACGGGCGCCTGTGACATCCGGGGCCCGTATCAGCCAGTGATACGGGCGAACGGTGGCGCGAAGCGGTCTGAGAGAATTGTGAGGTGATCTCTCGTATCGACCTGCGCGGTGACGCCCTCCCCGAGGGCGGCGCCCTGCGCGATCTGCTGCCCCGTGCCGAGTTCGACGTAGAAGCTGCCCTGGAGAAGGTGCGGCCCATCTGCGAGGACGTCCATCATCGTGGCACGGCGGCGCTGATCGAGTACGCGCAGAAGTTCGACGGGGTCGAGCTCTCGCAGGTCCGGGTGCCCGAGGAGGCCATCAAGGCCGCCCTGGAGCAGCTGGACCCGGCCGTCCGCGCGGCCCTCGAGGAGTCGATCCGGCGCGCCCGGATCGTGCACCGCAACCAGCGCCGCACCGAGCACACCACCCAGGTGGTCCCCGGCGGCACGGTGACCGAGAAGTGGGTTCCGGTGGAGCGCGTGGGGCTGTACGCCCCGGGCGGCCGCTCGGTGTACCCGTCCTCCGTCGTCATGAACGTCGTCCCGGCCCAGGAGGCGGGCGTCGAGTCGATCGCGCTCGCGTCCCCGCCGCAGAAGGAGTTCGACGGGCTGCCCCACCCGACGATCCTCGCCGCGTGCGCGCTGCTCGGCGTGGACGAGGTGTACGCGGCCGGTGGCGCCGTGGCCGTCGCCATGTTCGCGTACGGCACCGAGGACTGCCTGCCGGTCAACATGGTGACCGGCCCCGGCAACATCTGGGTCGCCGCAGCCAAGCGCTACTTCACCGGGAGGATCGGCATCGACACCGAGGCCGGCCCGACCGAGATCGCCGTCCTCGCCGACTCCACCGCCGACCCGGTGCACGTCGCCGCCGACCTGATCAGCCAGGCCGAGCACGACCCGCTGGCCGCGGCCGTGCTCGTCACGGACTCCGCGGAGCTCGCGGACGCCGTCGAGAAGGAGCTGGAGCCCCAGGTCGCCGCGACCAAGCACGTCGAGGACCGGATCAAGCCCGCGCTGGCCGGCAAGCAGTCCGCGATCGTGCTGGTCGACAGCCTGGAGGACGGCCTCAAGGTCGTCGACGCGTACGGCGCCGAGCACCTGGAGATCCAGACCGCCGACGCGGCCGCCTGGGCCGCCCGGGTCCGCAACGCCGGCGCGATCTTCGTCGGCCCGTGGGCCCCGGTCTCCCTCGGCGACTACTGCGCCGGGTCCAACCACGTGCTGCCCACCGGCGGCTGCGCCTGCCACTCCTCCGGCCTGTCCGTGCAGTCCTTCCTGCGCGGCATCCACATCGTGGACTACACGCGCGACGCCCTCGCCGAGGTCACCCACCACGTGGTGACGCTGGCCGAGGCCGAGGACCTGCCCGCGCACGGCGCCGCCCTGAAGGCGCGCTTCGGATGGAAGGTGCCCACCGTATGACCGCCGGCATCGGCATCGACGACCTCCCCATCCGGGACGAGCTGCGCGGCAAGAGCCCCTACGGCGCCCCGCAGCTCGACGTGCCCGTCCAGCTGAACACCAACGAGAACCCGTACGAGCTGCCCCCGGAGCTCGTCGCGCGCATCGCCGAGCGAGTCGCCGAGGCCGCCCGCACCCTCAACCGCTACCCCGACCGGGACGCGGTCGAGCTGCGCACCCAGCTGGCCGCCTATCTCACCCGTACCGGCAAGCACCCGGTCGCGCGGGAGAACGTATGGGCGGCCAACGGCTCCAACGAGGTCATCCAGCAGCTGCTGCAGACCTTCGGCGGACCCGGCCGCACCGCCCTCGGCTTCGAGCCCTCCTACTCGATGCACGCGCTGATCTCCCGCGGCACCGGCACCGGCTGGATCTCCGGGCCGCGCCGCGAGGACTTCACGATCGACGTGGAGGCGGCGGAGCAGGCCATCGGCGAGAACGCCCCCGACGTCGTCTTCATCACCTCGCCCAACAACCCCACGGGCACCGCGGTCGAGGCCGAGACGGTCCTCGCCCTCTACGAGGCCGCGCAGGCGGCCAAGCCGTCCCTGGTGATCGTGGACGAGGCGTACGTGGAGTTCAGCCACCGGGACTCGCTGCTGCCCCTCATCGAGGGCCGCCCGAACCTGGTGGTCTCCCGGACCATGTCCAAGGCCTTCGGAGCGGCCGGTCTGCGCCTGGGCTACCTGGCCGCGCACCCCGCCGTCGTCGACGCCGTCCAGCTGGTGCGCCTGCCGTACCACCTGTCGGCCGTCACCCAGGCCACCGCGCTGGCCGCCCTGGAGCACACCGACACCCTGCTCGGCTACGTCGAGCAGCTCAAGGCCGAGCGCGACCGCCTGGTCGTGGAACTGCGGGCCATCGGCTTCGAGGTCACCGAATCCGACGCGAACTTCATCCAGTTCGGGAAGTTCGAGGACTCGCACACCGCCTGGCAGAAGATCCTCGACCAGGGCGTCCTGGTCCGGGACAACGGCGTACCGGGATGGCTGCGGGTCACCGCGGGCACCCCGGCGGAGAACGACGCGTTCCTGGAAGCGGTTCGCGCACTGAAGAAGGAGCAGCACGCATGAGCCGCATCGGACGGGTCGAACGGACCACCAAGGAGACCTCGGTCGTCGTCGAGATAAACCTCGACGGCACCGGCCAGGTCGACGTCTCGACGGGCGTGGGCTTCTACGACCACATGCTCGACCAGCTCGGCCGCCACGGCCTCTTCGACCTCACCGTCAAGACCGAGGGCGACCTGCACATCGACAGCCACCACACCATCGAGGACAGCGCGCTCGCGCTGGGCGCCGCCTTCAAGCAGGCCCTCGGCGACAAGGTCGGCATCTACCGCTTCGGCAACTGCACCGTGCCGCTCGACGAGTCCCTCGCCCAGGTGACCGTCGACCTGTCCGGCCGCCCCTACCTCGTGCACACCGAGCCCGAGAACATGGCGCCGATGATCGGCACGTACGACACGACGATGACCCGGCACATCTTCGAGTCCTTCGTCGCGCAGGCCCAGATCGCCCTGCACATCCACGTCCCGTACGGCCGCAACGCCCACCACATCGTGGAGTGCCAGTTCAAGGCGCTGGCCCGCGCCCTGCGCTACGCCGCCGAGTTCGACCCGCGCGCGGCCGGCATCCTGCCCTCCACGAAGGGCGCCCTCTAGCCGTGAACGGCCTCAACACCGTCCTGATCGTCGTCGGCCTGTTCCTGGCCGGCGGCGTCTACTCCTTCCAGAAGCAGAAGATGCCCATGTCGGTCATCGTCCTGCTCGCCCTCGGCTCCGTGATGTGTCTGGTCGCCGGAGTCCTGCGAATCCAGGGAATTTGGGAATGAGCGCAGTCCGCCCCACCAAGAAGGTCGTCGTCTTCGACTACGGCTTCGGCAACGTCCGCTCCGCCGAGCGCGCCCTCGCCCGCGTCGGCGCCGACGTCGAGATCACCCGCGACTACGACAAGGCCATGGACGCCGACGGACTCCTCGTCCCCGGCGTCGGCGCCTTCTCCGCCTGCATGCAGGGCCTCAAGGAGGCGCGCGGCGACTGGATCATCGGCCGCCGGCTCTCCGGCGGGCGCCCCGTCATGGGCATCTGCGTCGGCATGCAGATCCTCTTCGAGCGCGGCATCGAGCACGGCGTCGAGACCGAGGGCCTGGACGAGTGGCCCGGCACGGTCGGCCCGCTCAGGGCCCCGATCGTTCCCCACATGGGCTGGAACACCGTCGAGGCCCCGGCCGACAGCCAGGCCTTCAAGGGCCTGGACGACGACGCGCGGTTCTACTTCGTGCACTCCTACGCGGCGCGCGACTGGAGCCTGGAGATCACCAACCCGCTGATCCGCGCCCCCAAGGTCACCTGGGCCACCCACGGCGAGCGGTTCGTGGCGGCGGTGGAGAACCGGGCCCTGTGGGCCACCCAGTTCCACCCCGAGAAGTCCGGTGACGCCGGCGCCCAGCTCCTCACCAACTGGATCGAGACCCTGTGATGACCGCACCCACGCTCGAACTCCTCCCCGCGGTCGACGTCCGCGACGGGCAGGCCGTCCGCCTCGTGCACGGGGTGTCCGGCAGCGAGACCTCCTACGGCTCCCCCCTGGAGGCGGCCCTCGCCTGGCAGCGCTCCGGCGCCGAATGGCTGCACCTGGTCGACCTGGACGCCGCCTTCGGCACCGGCGACAACCGAGCCCTGGTCGCCGAGATCACCGGCGCCATGGACATCAAGGTCGAGCTCTCCGGCGGCATCCGCGACGACGCCTCGCTCGCGGCGGCCCTCGCCACCGGCTGCACCCGCGTCAACCTGGGCACCGCCGCCCTGGAGACCCCCGAGTGGGCCGCGAAGGCCATCGCCGAGCACGGCGACAGGATCGCCGTCGGCCTCGACGTCCGCGGCACCACCCTCAAGGGCCGCGGCTGGACCAGCGAGGGCGGCGACCTCTACGAGACCCTCGCCCGCCTGGACTCCGAGGGCTGCGCCCGCTACGTCGTCACCGACATCGGCAAGGACGGCACGCTCACCGGCCCCAACCTGGAGCTGCTGAAGAACGTCTGCGCCGCCACCGACCGGCCCGTCGTCGCCTCCGGCGGCATCTCCTCGCTCGACGACCTGCGGGCGCTGTCCGAGCTGGTCCCCCTCGGCGTCGAGGGCGCGATCGTCGGCAAGGCCCTGTACGCCAAGGCCTTCACCCTGGAAGAAGCCCTGAAGGTGGTCTCCGCATGAGCATCTCCCCCGACTCCACGGCCGGCGTACGCCGCATCTCCTCCGGCGGTGCCTACGAGGACGTGATCGGCTACTCGCGCGCGGTGGCCCTCTCCAACGGCCTGGTCCTGGTCTCCGGCTGCACCGCCGCCGACGCGGGCGGCCCGTACGACCAGACGGTCAAGGCCTTCGAGGTCGCCTTCAAGGCCCTCGCCGAGGCCGGCATGGGCCCCGAGGACGTCGTCCGCACCCGGATGTACCTCACGCACGCCCGGGACGTCGAAGAGGTGGGCCGCGCCCACAAGCAGCTCTTCGACGCGGTCCGGCCCGCCGCGACCATGCTCATCGTCTCCGGCTTCGTCGACCCCGGCATGGTCGTCGAGGTGGAGGTCGAGGCGTTCAAGGCGGTGACCGCATGAGCCTCGCCGTACGCGTGATCCCCTGCCTGGACGTGGACAACGGCCGGGTCGTCAAGGGCGTCAACTTCCAGAACCTGCGCGACGCCGGTGACCCGGTGGAGATGGCCAAGCTGTACGACGCCGAGGGCGCCGACGAGCTGACCTTCCTCGACATCACCGCGTCCTCCGGGAACCGCGAGACCACCTACGACGTGGTGCGCCGCACCGCCGAGCAGGTCTTCATCCCGCTCACGGTGGGCGGCGGCGTCCGCACGGCCGACGACGTGGACAAGCTGCTGCGGGCCGGCGCGGACAAGGTGGGCGTGAACACGGCCGCCATCGTCCGCCCCGAGCTCATCCAGGAGATCGCGGAGCGCTTCGGCCGGCAGGTGCTCGTCCTGTCCGTGGACGCGCGCCGCACCGCCGCCGGGACCTTCGAGGTCACCACGCACGGCGGCCGCCAGGGCACCGGCATCGACGCGGTCGAGTGGGCGCACCGGGCCGCGGAGCTGGGCGCGGGCGAGATCCTGCTCAACTCGATGGACGCGGACGGCACCAAGGACGGCTACGACGTCGAGATGATCGCGGCGGTCCGCAAGCACGTCACGGTGCCCGTGATCGCCTCGGGCGGCGCGGGGAAGCTGGCGCACTTCGCCCCGGCGATCGAGGCGGGGGCGGATGCGGTGCTCGCGGCGTCGGTGTTCCACTTCGGCGACCTGCGCATCGCCGAGGTCAAATCCGCCCTCCGCGAAGCGGGCCACCCCGTCCGCTGACCCCCTCCCGGGTGGTGCGGCTTCCCCTCCCGGGCGGTGCCGGTGTCTTTCCGGGTGCGGGCACCGGCCCGCACCCGGGAGCGCAACCGCACCGCCCGGCCAGGGCAAAGGCGGGCACCGGCCCGCACCCGCACCGCCCGGCCAGGGCAAAGGCGGCCGGGGTCAGATGCCGAGGGCCGCCACCGTCAGCTTGGCGACCGCCTCCTTCTCACCGTCGAGCGACACCGCCGCCGCTTCCTGCCGGCCGAAGCAGAACAGCGTCAGTTCACCCGGCTCGCCGGTCACGGTGACCACCGGCGCGCCCTTGTGCGCCACCGCCGTCTGCCCGTTCGGGCGCCTCAGCACCAGGCCCACCGGCGAGCGGCGGCCCGTCAGCCGGGCCAGCTTCTCCAGCCGGGACCACAGCGCGTCCGAGAACACCGGGTCCAGCTCCCGAGGCGACCAGTCCGGCTGCGCCCGGCGGACGTCCTCCGCGTGCACGTAGAACTCGACGGCGTTCGCCGCCTCGTCGATCTGCTTCAGCGAGTACACCGACATCCTCGGCGGGCCGGTCCTGATCAGCTGGAGCAGCTCCTCGTACGGCTTGGCCGCGTACTCCTCCATCGCCCGGTCCAGGCGGCCCTTCAGCACGTTCAGCAGCAGGCCGCCCGCCGCGTCGGGCCGCCGCTCCCGCACCACCACGTGCGCGGCCAGCTCACGGCAGGTCCAGCCGGCGCACAGCGTGGGGGCCTCCGGACCGGCCGCCTCCAACAGGTCCGCCAACAGCAGGCGTTCACGCTTCGCATGGGTAGACATGCGGGCCAGCCTACGGCGGTAACACGCCGAGCGCCCGCTCATCAGGCGGACGGGGATCAATACCCCCACCCCGGCCCGGCACAATGTCCACATGAGTACGTCCCCCCGCCCCGGCAACCTCGACCCCGCCATCGCCGCGCGCCTCAAGCGCTCCGCGGACGGCCTGATCCCGGCCATCGCCCAGCAGTACGACACCGGTGAGGTGCTCATGCTCGGCTGGATGGACGACGAGGCCCTGCACCGCACCCTGACCACCGGCCGCTGCACCTACTGGTCCCGCAGCCGCCAGGAGTACTGGGTGAAGGGGGACACTTCCGGCCACTTCCAGCACGTGAAGTCCGTCGCGCTCGACTGCGATGCCGACACTGTGCTCGTCCGGGTCGACCAGGTCGGAGCGGCCTGCCACACCGGGGCACGCACCTGCTTCGACGACGATGTCCTCCTCCGCGCAGCCGACTAGGTAGGGTCCCACGCAATGGATCTTGAGACGTTCCGCAAGCTCGCGGCCGACCGCCGCGTGATTCCCGTGAGCCGCAAGCTGCTGGCCGACGGGGACACCCCCGTCGGGCTCTACCGCAAGCTGGCAGCCGAACGCCCCGGCACCTTCCTCCTGGAGTCGGCCGAGAACGGCCGCTCCTGGTCCCGGTACTCCTTCATCGGGGTCCGCAGCAACGCCACCCTGACCGCCCGGGACGGCCGGGCGCACTGGATCGGCACCCCGCCCGTCGGCGTGCCCACCGACGGCGATCCCCTCGACGCGCTGCGAGCCACCGTCGAGGCCCTGCACACCCCCCGCGACCTCGCGGGCGCCATGCCCCCCTTCACCGGCGGCATGGTCGGCTACCTCGGCTACGACATCGTGCGGCGCCTGGAGCGCATCGGCGAGCACACCAGCGACGACCTGGAGCTCCCCGAGCTGACCATGCTGCTCACCTCCGACCTGGCGGTCATGGACCACTGGGACGGCACCGTCCAGCTCATCGCCAACGCCATCAACCACAACGACCTGGACTCCGGGGTCGACGAGGCGTACGCGGACGCCGTGGCCCGCCTCGACGCGATGGAGGCCGACCTGGCGCGCCCCGCCCCGTACGTGCCGGCCGCGCTGCCCGCCTCCGAGCTGCCCGAGTTCTCCGCCCTGTGGGGCGGCGAGAAGTACCAGGCGGCCGTCGAGGACATCAAGGAGCGGATCCGGGCCGGCGAGGCCTTCCAGGTGGTGCCCTCGCAGCGGTTCGAGACCCCCTGCCACGCCTCCGCGCTGGACGTCTACCGGGTGCTGCGGGCCACCAACCCGTCCCCGTACATGTACCTCTTCCGCTTCGAGAACGGCTTCGACGTGGTCGGCTCCAGCCCCGAGGCGCTGGTCAAGGTCGAGGACGGCCGGGCCATGGTCCACCCCATCGCGGGCACCCGCCACCGCGGCGCGACGCCGCAGGAGGACCACGAGCTCGCCGAGGAGCTGATGGCGGACCCGAAGGAGCGCGCCGAGCACCTGATGCTCGTCGACCTGGGCCGCAACGACCTGGGCCGGGTCTGCGAGCCGGGCTCCGTGGAGGTCGTGGACTTCATGAGCGTCGAGCGGTACTCGCACGTCATGCACATCGTGTCCACCGTCACCGGGCGGGTCGCCGAGGGCCGGACCGCCTTCGACGTGCTCACCGCCTGCTTCCCGGCCGGCACCCTGTCCGGCGCGCCCAAGCCCCGCGCCATGCAGATCATCGAGGAGCTGGAGCCCTCCCGCCGCGGCCTGTACGGCGGTTGTGTGGGCTACCTGGACTTCGCCGGGGACTCCGACACGGCCATCGCCATCCGTACCGCGCTGCTGCGGGACGGCACGGCGTACGTGCAGGCCGGAGCCGGTGTCGTCGCCGACTCGGTGCCCGAACTGGAGGACAACGAGTGCCGCAACAAGGCGGCCGCCGTGCTGCGGGCGGTGGGAGCGGCGAACCGCCTCCACGGCTCGTGAGGGCGTAGGGGATAGTGGGGTACGTGAGTGCCGTACCCCCGCCCCGAAACGAAGCCGACCCCGACGCCGAGCCCGAGGCCCCGGACAGCCGCAGCGGCCGCCGCAGCGTGGCCGTCGCCCTGCTGCTCGGCGCCCTCGGCGCCACTGTCGTCCTGCTCGCCTCCGGCCGGACCTGGGCCCGGGGCACCGCCGCCATCGGCACCGACTCGCTCCAGCTGGCCGCCGACGGGCGGGCCGTCACCGGCCTCCCCGCGGCCCTGGCCATCGTGGGCCTCGCCGCCCTGGTCGCCGTCTTCGCCGTACGCGGCAGGAGCCGGCTGCTGGTGTCGGGGCTGCTCGCGCTCAGCGGCCTCGGTGCGGCGCTGTCCGCGGTCCTCGGCGGCGACGGCCGCAGCGCCCTGGACGCGCAGGCCGTCCGTACGACCGCCGACAGCGCGGCGCACGTGGCCGGCCTGACCCAGACCACGTGGCCCTACGTGACGGCCGCCGGTGCGGTCCTGATCCTGGCCGCCGGACTGCTGGCCCTGCGCTTCGGCCGGAGCTGGCCCTCGATGGGGGGCCGCTACGAGCGTGACGGCAGCCCGCGCCGGCGGACTGTCGCGGCGGTGGATCCGGACCGGCCGGAAGATCTGTGGAAGGCTCTGGACCGCGGCGAGGACCCGACCACCGACCCGGGCGCCGACCGGGCCCACTGACCCGACCCCCCTGGACGGCGAGGCCGCCCGGTGCGGGACAATGTCCCCGAGCGTCCGACACAGACCGCACGTTCGACCCAGCAGCGCGACAGAGCAACGAGGAGCAACTCATGGCGGGCACTAGCCACGGACACACCCCGGCCGCCTGGACCGGTGTCATCATCGCCTTCATCGGTTTCTGCATCTCCGGCGCCTTCATGGTGATCGCGAACCCGCTGGGCTTCTGGGCCGGCCTCGTCGTCGTCGTGCTCGGCGGTGTCGTCGGCATGGCCATGCGGGCCGCGGGCATGGGCGCGCCGAAGGCCGCGCACAAGGACCTCGCCGAGGTCATCGCCGCTTCCAAGGTTCCCGCCAAGGTCTGAGCGCGCGAGCGACGCGGTCCGGAGCGACGCGCGCCGAAGCAACGCAGCCGAAAGGCGCGGCCCCGCCGGGCTGCGCCTTTTGTCATGAGCGGAGAGAATCAGCAGGTGGACGCCTCTCGTACCCCCGATGCCGCGCCGACCCCGGTGCCCGTGCCCGTCCCGCCCGCGGCGCCCGCCGAGCGGCCCTCCCGGGTCCGGCGGCTGGCCGTCCCGGCGCTCTACCTGGCCGGGGCCGTGGCCGCCTTCGGGTACGTGGGCGCCGTGGATCCCAATGAGCCCGGCCACTACCCGGTGTGCCCGCTGTTCCGGCTGACGGGCGTCCTGTGTCCGGGCTGCGGCGGCCTGCGCAGCGCGCACGCGTTCGCCCACGGCGATCTGGTGACCGCATTCGGGGCGAACGCGCTCGCGGTCGTGGGCTACTTCGTCTTCGCGGGTTTCATGACCCTGTGGCTGGTTCGCGCCTATCGCGGCGGGCCGACCCCGAAGTTCGTCCTGCGTCCGAGGTACTGGTGGCCGATCGGCGCCCTGGCGCTGGTTTTCGTCATTGTCCGAAATCTCTCTTTCGGCTCCGCACTGGCGCCCTGAGCCCCCGGGGCAGGCCCTATGAAGCACGGATTCCGAATGTCCAGTTACTGGGACGACGTCAACCGGGTGCGGAGGGCGACGCGTCCTGCGGATACCATTTGAATGCCGACCTTGTTTTTGTACGTGTCTGCAAGGCGGCCGAACGTCATCGACCCGGAAGGGGGCCGCTCGCGTGAGTGTGCTCGACGAGATCATCGAAGGGGTCCGCGAAGACCTTGCCGAACGGCAGGCCCGCGTGAGCCTCGACGAGCTCAAGGAGCGTGCCGCCAAGGCGCCCCAGGCCAAGGACGGCGTCGCCGCACTGCGCGGTGACAGCGTCAAGGTGATCTGCGAGGTCAAGCGCTCCAGCCCCTCCAAGGGCGCGCTGGCCGCCATCGCCGATCCGGCCGGGCTCGCCGCCGACTACGAGGCGGGCGGTGCGGCGGTCATCTCCGTCCTCACCGAGCAGCGCCGTTTCGGCGGCTCGCTGGCCGACCTGGAGGCCGTCCGCGCCCGCGTGGACATCCCGATCCTGCGCAAGGACTTCATCGTCACGGCGTACCAGCTCTGGGAGGCCCGCGCCTACGGCGCCGACCTCGTCCTGCTGATTGTCGCGGCCCTGGAGCAGGAGGCCCTCGTCTCCCTCATCGAGCGGGCCGAGTCCATCGGTCTCACCCCGCTCGTCGAGGTCCACGACGAGGAGGAAGTGGAGCGCGCGGTCGCCGCCGGCGCCAAGATCATCGGCGTCAACGCCCGCAACCTCAAGGACCTCAAGGTCGACCGCTCCACCTTCGAGCGCGTCGTCGGCGAGATCCCGGACCACATCGTCAAGATCGCCGAGTCCGGCATCCGTGGCCCGCACGACCTGATCGCCTACGCGAACGAGGGCGCCGACGCCGTCCTCGTCGGGGAGTCCCTGGTGACCGGCCGCGACCCGAAGGCGGCCGTGGCCGACCTCGTCGCCGCCGGCGCCCACCCCGCCCTGCGCCACGGGCGGAGCTGACCCGAAACCATGGCCCACGACCGCTCCTCCGTCCGCACCCGGCCCGGCTCCCGCCCGGCCGCGGTGTCGACGACGCACGCGCCCCTGGCGCGCGGCTGCCGCCCCCGCGGCTGCCGCGCCCCGGCCCGGCGCGTGCACGGGCGGCGGGTCCGGTACGTGATCGGCTCGGAGCCCGGTCAGGTCAACGGCATGCGATGGCGCCGCGGAGGCGCGCTGTAACGAGGGCTGCCCCGGCCCGGTACGCGAGACGTACCGCGCCGCGAGCGGCTCCCGTACGGCCTGACGTCCCGGGCCGCCGGCTCCGGACGCGGGCTGCCCGCACGTACTGCACGCACATTCCCCAGCGGGGTGTGCGCGGTACTTGCGGTCGGCGCAATACGGTGAATCCACCCGCCGCATCTCGCACCCGTAGGAGCACTGGACATGTCCAGCGAGTTCTTCCTTCCGGACCCGGAGGGTCACGTTCCCAACGCCGAGGGTTACTTCGGTGACTTCGGCGGCAAGTTCATCCCGGAGGCGCTCGTCGCCGCCGTGGACGAGGTCGCCGTCGAGTACGAGAAGGCCAAGGTCGACCCGGCCTTCGCGGCCGAGCTCAACGACCTCATGGTCAACTACACCGGCCGCCCGAGCTCCCTCACCGAGGTGCCCCGCTTCGCCGAGCACGCCGGCGGCGCCCGGATCTTCCTCAAGCGCGAGGACCTGAACCACACCGGCTCGCACAAGATCAACAACGTGCTGGGCCAGGCGCTGCTCACCAAGCGCATGGGCAAGACCCGCGTCATCGCCGAGACCGGCGCCGGTCAGCACGGCGTGGCCACCGCCACCGCCTGCGCCCTCTTCGGCCTCGAGTGCACCATCTACATGGGCGAGGTCGACACCCAGCGCCAGGCCCTCAACGTGGCCCGCATGCGCATGCTGGGCGCCGAGGTCATCGCCGTGAAGTCCGGCTCCCGGACGCTCAAGGACGCGATCAACGAGGCGTTCCGCGACTGGGTCGCCAACGTCGACCGGACCCACTACCTCTTCGGCACGGTCGCGGGTCCCCACCCCTTCCCGGCCATGGTCCGCGACTTCCACCGCGTCATCGGCGTCGAGGCCCGCCGCCAGATCCTGGAGCGCGCCGGCCGGCTGCCCGACGCGGTCGCGGCCTGCGTCGGAGGCGGCTCCAACGCCATCGGCCTGTTCCACGCCTTCATCCCGGACGCCGGCGTCCGCCTCGTCGGCTTCGAGCCCGCCGGACACGGCGTCGAGACCGGCGAGCACGCGGCCACGCTGACCGCCGGCGAGCCCGGGATCCTGCACGGCTCCCGCTCCTACGTCCTCCAGGACGAGGAGGGCCAGATCACCGAGCCCTACTCCATCTCGGCCGGCCTGGACTACCCGGGCATCGGCCCGGAGCACTCCTACCTCAAGGACTCCGGCCGCGGCGAGTACCGGGCGGTCACCGACGACGCGGCCATGCAGGCCCTGCGCCTGCTGTCGCGCACCGAGGGGATCATCCCGGCGATCGAGTCGGCGCACGCCCTCGCGGGCGCCCTGGAGCTGGGCAAGGAGCTGGGCAAGGACGGCCTGCTGGTCGTCAACCTGTCCGGTCGCGGCGACAAGGACATGGACACGGCGGCCCGCTACTTCGGGCTGTACGACGGCAAGGGGGAGAACCAGTGAGCACCGCCAGTGAGAAGACCGGGCGCATCCAGCTTCTGAGCGACACCCTCGCCAAGGCCAAGTCCGAGGACCGCGCGGCCCTCGTCGCCTACCTGCCGGCGGGCTTCCCGACCGTCGACGGCGCCATCGAGGCGGTCAAGGCCGTCATCGAGGGCGGCGCGGACGTGGTCGAGATCGGCCTGCCGCACAGTGACCCGGTGCTCGACGGCGCGATCATCCAGACCGCCGACGACATCGCCCTGCGCGGTGGCGTCAAGATCGCCGACGTGATCCGCACGGTCCGCGAGGCGCATGAGGCGACCGGGGCCCCGGTCCTGGTGATGACCTACTGGAACCCCATCGACCGCTACGGCGTCGAGCGGTTCACGGCCGAGCTGGCCGCGGCGGGCGGCGCCGGCTGCATCCTGCCGGACCTGCCGGTGCAGGAGTCCGCGCTGTGGCGAGAGCACGCGGAGAAGCACGGTCTGGCGACCGTCTTCGTCGTGGCTCCCAGCAGCAAGGACGCACGTCTGGCCACCATCACGGCGGCGGGCTCCGGCTTCGTCTACGCGGCCTCCCTCATGGGGGTCACCGGAACCCGCGAGTCCGTCGGCAACGAGGCCGCGGACCTGGTCCGCCGCACCCGCGCCACCAGCGACCTCCCGGTCTGCGTGGGCCTGGGCGTCTCCAACGCCGTACAGGCCAAGGAGGTCGCGGGCTTCGCCGACGGCGTGATCGTCGGCTCGGCCTTCGTCAAGCTGCTGCTGGACGCGCCGGACCTGCCGGCCGGGCTGGACGCCGTGCGGGCGCTGGCGGGCGAGCTCGCGCAGGGCGTACGCCGGAGCTGACCGCGCGTTCGAGCACGGGCACGGATGTCTGATCGGGTTCTGTAGCCCGATCGGGTGGAAGTGGGGGCAGGGAGGCACGCGAGTGCCTCCCTGCTTCGTTTGGCGGAACGTGAGCGAGAAGAACGACGGTGCGAACCGCGATGCGACGAAACGATCGGCCCGGGAGCGACTCCTCGTGGAGCGCGAGCGGCAGAAGACCCGGGACAAGCGCCGGCGGACCCTCGTCGTGACGGCGGCGGTGGTCGGCGTCCTCGGACTGGCGACCGTCGTCGGCGTGATCGCGGCCAACACCGGCAAGGACAGCAGCGCCAAGGGCGGCCCGGTCGTCGCCCCCTCCGGAGCCACCGGCAAGGACGCGCTCGCCATCCAGACGGGCAGGCCGGAGGCCAAGTCCACCCTCACCGTCTGGGAGGACTTCCGCTGCCCCGCCTGCAAGGCGTTCGAGGACAACTACCGGGACATCGTCCACGAGCTGGAGGCCAAGGGCCTGCTCAAGGTGGACTACCACCTGGTCACCCTCATCGACGGCAACATGGGCGGCAGCGGCTCCCTGAAGGGGGCGAACGCGGCGGCCTGCGCGCAGGACGCCGGCAAGTTCTCCGAGTACCACGACGTCCTGTTCCAGAACCAGCCGCAGGAGGTCGACGACGCCTACGGCAAGAACGCCAGGCTGCTGGAACTCGCCGGCAAGGTCGAAGGGCTCGACACCCCCGCGTTCCGCGCCTGCGTCGAGGACGGCACCCACAACAGCTGGGTGGGCAAGTCGCAGGAGGCCTTCAGGGCCGGAAAGTTCCGGGGCACGCCCACCGTGCTGCTGAACGGCAAGGACATCTTCTCCGACCAGGCCAACCCGGTGACCCCGCAGAAGCTGAAGGAGCAGGTGGAAGCCGCGGGCGGGGTCGTGAAGCCGTCACCGTCGGGCAGCGCGACACCCGGATCCGGAGGGAAGAACGGGGCCAAGGCCTCACCGTCCGCGTCGCGGACGGGCTCCGGCGGATCGTCCGGAACGGCCTCGAACCGGTCCACCGGTGGCTCGTCGAACGGGTCCTCGCAGGACTGACCGGCGCCCGCGCCATGTGTGGATTTGGTTTCGTCTTGCCGGGCGGGTTGCCGTTGGTACCGCCCGGCAAGGTAGCGTCATGTCTGCCATGGACATTGCTTACATCCCCAGTCCGTCGACCGGCGTGATCCATCTCGGACCGATCCCGCTCCGCGGCTACGCGTTCTGCATCATCATCGGCGTCTTCGTCGCCGTCTGGCTCGGCAACAAGCGGTGGATCGCGCGCGGTGGAAAGCCGGGCACGGTCGCGGACATCGCCGTGTGGGCCGTGCCCTTCGGCCTGGTCGGTGGTCGCCTCTACCACGTGATCACCGACTACCAGCTCTACTTCGGCGAGGGCCGCAACTGGGTCGACGCCCTCAAGATCTGGGAGGGCGGACTCGGCATCTGGGGCGCCATCGCGCTCGGCGCGGTCGGTGCCTGGATCGGCTGCCGCCTGCGCGGGATCCCGCTGCCGGCCTGGGCCGACGCCCTGGCCCCCGGCATCGCGCTGGCCCAGGCCTGCGGACGCTGGGGCAACTGGTTCAACCAGGAGCTGTACGGCCGGGCCACCGACCTGCCGTGGGCGGTGGAGATCTCCGCGGGCCCGAACCGGGACGCCGGCACCTACCACCCGACCTTCCTGTACGAGTCGCTGTGGTGCGTCGGTGTCGCGTTCCTGGTGATCTGGGCCGACCGCCGCTTCAAGCTCGGTCACGGACGGGCCTTCGCCCTGTACGTCGCCGCCTACTGCCTGGGCCGCGTCTGGATCGAGTACATGCGCGTCGACGAGGCCCACCACATCCTGGGCCTGCGCCTGAACGTCTGGACCTCGATCGTCGTCTTCGTCCTGGCGGTCGTCTACCTGGTGCTGTCGGCGAAGCTGCGGCCGGGCCGCGAGGAGATCGTCGAACCGGACCGGGACGGCTCCGGCGCCAAGGACGGTGACAAGGCGGCTCCGGCCGACGCGGACACCGCCGTCGGCGCCGAGCCCGCGGACGCCGCCGCCGGGTCCACCGACGCGGCGAAGCCGGAGCAGGCCGAGACCAAGGCGCCCGTCCTCACGAAGGACGCCCCGGCCGAGGCCGAGGCCCCGGAGGCCGGCAAGCGCTGACCGCACGGTCCATGAGGGGGTGCCGCGCAGACCGCGGCGCCCCCTCTTCGTCGTTCCGCCGCCCGAACCCGCCGCCGGCCGGCGGCGCCGGGTTCAGTGGACGGCCTTGCGCGCCGCGAGCGCCAGCGTGCGGTGCGCCGCGGCCACCACCGCCGGATCCACGAACCGCCCGTCGGGCAGGGCCAGCGCCCCCGGGGTGGCCCGGGCCGCGCTCAGCACCTCCACGGCGGCGCTGACCTCCTCGGGCGCCGGCAGGTAGGCCCGCTCGATCACCGGGAGCTGGCGCGGGTGGATTGCCGCCCGGCCGAGGAAGCCCAGGGAGCGGCCCCGGACGCAGGAGACGGCCAGCGCCTCCAGGTCCCGGATGTCGGGGAACACCGACTGCGCCGGGGGCGCCAGCCCCGCCGCGCGGGCCGCGACCACCACCCGGGAGCGGCACCAGTCCAGGCCCGTCTCCGCGCTGACGGCCAGGTCGGCCCGCAGGTCCGCCTCGCCCAGGGAGAGCCCGCGCAGGGCGGGGTGCGCGCGGGCGATCTCGTACGCCCGTTCCACGCCCACGGCCGATTCGAGCAGGGCGTGCAGGCTCACGCCGCCGGTGCGGTCCGCGACGGCGGTGATCTGTGCCGGGGCGTTGATCTTGGGCAGTCGCAGCCCGGCGAGGCCGTGCAGTCGGCCCAGCGCGGTGAGGTCCGCGCCGCCCCAGGGGGAGTCGAGAGCGTTGACACGGACGTGGACGGGCAGCGGGGGCCGCTCGGCGAGCAGATCGGCGGTCGCGGCGCGGGCGTACTCCTTGCGCGAGGCCGGTACGGCGTCCTCCAGGTCGATGATGACGGCGTCCGCCCCGCAGCCGAGGGCCTTGGCGACGACCTCCGGGCGGTCTCCGGGCGCGTACAGCCAGGTCAGGATCACAGGGCCCCCTCCGTCCGCAGTGCGGTGATCTCGGCGTCGGTGAGCCCGAGCTCGCCCAGGACCTCCTCGGTGTCCGCGCCGTGCGGGCGGCCCGCCCAGCGGATCCCGCCGGGGGTCCCGGAGAGCCGGAACAGGATGTTCTGCATACGCAGCGGGCCCAGCTCCGGATCCTCGACCTCGGTGACCGTGTCGAGGGCCGCGAACTGCGGATCGGCCATCACGTCCCGGACGTCGTAGACCTGGGCGACGGCCGCCTCGGCGTCCTCGAACACGGAGATCACCTCGTCGGCCTTGTGCCGGGCGATCCAGCCGCCGACCGCCTCGTCCAGCACGTCCGCGTGCCGGGCCCGCCCGTCGCCCGTCGCGAACCAGGGCTCGGCGATCAGCTCGGGGCGGCCGACCAGCCGCATGACCCGCTCGGCGATGGACTGCGCGGAGGCGGAGACCGCCAGCCAGCGCCCGTCGGCACTGCGGTAGGTGTTGCGGGGGGCGTTGTTGGTGGAGCGGTTGCCCGTACGGGGCTGGACGTAGCCGAGCTGGTCGTACCAGAGCGGGTGCGGGCCCAGCACGGTGAGGATCGGCTCGACGATGGCCAGGTCGACGACCTGTCCGTGCCCGGTGCGGTCCCGGCCGGCGAGGGCCGTCATCACCGCGTACGCGCAGGTCAGCGCGGCGATCGAGTCGGCGAGCCCGAAGGGCGGCAGGGTCGGCGGCCCGTCCGGCTCCCCGGTGATCGCGGCAAAACCGCTCATCGCCTCGGCGAGGGTGCCGAAGCCCGGGCGGTGCGCGTACGGGCCGTGCTGGCCGAAGGCCGTGACACGGGCCAGGACCAGACGCGGGTTCGCGGCGGACAGCTCGGGCCAGCCCAGCCCCCACTTCTCCAGGGTGCCGGGGCGGAAGTTCTCGATGACCACGTCGGCGGTGGCGGCCAGGCGCAGCAGGGTGTCCCGGCCGCCCGGGGTGGACAGGTCCAGGGTCGTCGTCCGCTTGTTCCGGCCGAGCAGCTTCCACCACAGGCCGATGCCGTCCTTGGCGGGGCCGTGCCCGCGGGAGGGGTCGGGGCGGCCGGGGTGTTCGACCTTGACGACCTCGGCCCCGAAGTCCCCGAGCAGGGTGGCGGCCAGCGGACCGGCGAAGAGGGTGGCGAGGTCGAGCACGCGGAGCCCTTCCAGCGGCCCGGTGGTCGTCACGAGGCGGCTCCGGGCTGCGCCGCGGCGAAGGCGTCGGTCTCGGCGCGGGTCGGCATCGAGTCCTGGGCCCCCGGACGCTGCACGGACAGCGCGGCCGCCGCCGAGGCCCAGCGCAGGGCCACGGGCATCGGCCGGCCCTCGCCCAGGGCGACGGCGAGGGCGCCGACGAAGGTGTCCCCGGCGGCGGTGGTGTCCACGGCCCGGACCCGGGGCGCGGGCACGGTCAGCGGATCCCGGTCGCGGGCGGCGTACAGCACCCCGGCCGCGCCGAGGGTGATCACCACCTCGGGCACGTCGGCCAGCAGCGCCTCGGCGGCCTGGAGGGGGTCGGTGAGCCCGGTGAGGGCCGCCGCCTCGTGCTCGTTCGGGACGAGGAGGTCGGTGGCGGCGAGGAGTTCGGCGGGGAGCGGCTGGGCGGGGGCGGGGGTGAGCACCGTACGGACGCCGTGCGCGCGGGCGGCGCGGGCCCCGGCGAGGACGGCGGGCATCGGCAGCTCCAGCTGCAGGAGGAGGGAGCGGGCGGCGGTGATCCGGGCCTCGTCCCCCGCCTCCAGGCCGGTGACGGCCGCGTTCGCGCCGGGGATGACGATGATGCTGTTGCCGCCCTCGTCGTCCACGGTGATGTGGGCGGTGCCGCTGGCGCCCTCCACGGTGCGCAGGGACGCCGTCTCGACGCCGGCCGCGGTGAGCGCGGAGCGCAGCCGTACGCCGAACTCGTCGGCCCCGACCGCGCCGATCATCACCACCTTTCCGCCGGAGCGGGCGGCGGCCACGGCCTGGTTGGCCCCCTTGCCGCCGGGGACCGTGCGGAAGGCGCGCCCGGTGACGGTCTCCCCGAGGCGGGGGGCCTTGGGGACGTAGGCGACGAGGTCCATGTTCGTACTGCCGAGCACGGCGATGGCCGTCATGAGCGTGCTGCCTCCTGTGCGGTGAGGTGGGCGAGGGTGTCGAAGCCGATGCCGTCGAATCCGGGGACGGTGGTGGCGAGGCGGTTCTTGAGGGGGGCGGTCCAGCGGTGCGGGATCCGTTCCGGGGAGCCGGCGAGGAGCCCGGCGAGGGCGCCGGCGGTGGCCCCGTTGGAGTCGGTGTCCCAGCCGCCGGACACCGCACGGCAGACGGAGTGGGTGAAGTCCCCGTCGGCGTGGGTGAGGGCGGCGGCGATCAGGGCGGTGTTCGGGACGGCGTGGACCCAGTGGTAGTGCCCGTAGCGGGCGTGCAGCCGGTCGACGACGAGTTCGAAGTCCGTTTCCCGCCCGGCCGTGCGGATCCCGAAGCGGACGGCTTCGGCGAGGCGGGAGCGGGGCGGTACGACGGCCAGTCCGGCCCGGAGCGCGGTGTGGACGTCCGCCCGTCCGGTGGCCGCCTCGGCGGTGGCGGCGGCGACGAGGAGGGCGGCGTAGACGCCGTTGCCGGTGTGGGTCAGGGCGGCGTCCCGGTAGGCCTGGGCCGCGGCGGCGGCCGGGTCGCCGGGGTTGGTCCAGCCGTGGACGTCGGCGCGGATGAGGGCGCCGATCCACTCGCGGAAGGGGTTGTGGTGGGTGGCGGTGGCGGGCGGCTCCAGCCCGAGGAGCAGATTGCGGTAGGCGATCCGTTCGGCGGTGAAGGTACGCCCGGCGGGCAGCTCGTCGAGCCAGAGGCGGGCCACGTCGGCGGTGGTGAAGCGCTTGCCGTGCCGCTGGAGCAGGAGCAGTCCGAGGAGCGGGTAGTTGAGGTCGTCGTCCTCGGGCATGCCGTCGATGTTCTCGGCGAGGGAGGTGGGCGCGGAGCGGCGGTTCCAGGGGTACGCGGCCAGCACCTCCGGTGGGACGCCGCGTGCGGTGAACCAGTCGTCCAGCGGCCAGTTGCCGGCGGCGCGGGCGAGTGTGCGGATGCCGGACAGCGGCAGCTTCTCGACGGGCTTCCCGAGCAGACACCCGACGGCCCGCCCCAGCCAGGCGGCTTCCAGCCGGGTCCGCAGGGCGGCCTCCGGCCCGGTTCGCGGTGCGGCCTGCGGGCCGGTGTGCGGTGCGGCTTCCGGTCCGGTTCGTGGGTGGGGTTCCTGTCCGGCGGGCGGTGCTCCCGCTGCGCGGGGTGGCACGTGGCCGGTTCGGCAGGCCGTGGTGATGTCCGGCCAGGACTGGGGTTCGTCGGTGGGGGAGGGAGGCGGGAGCTGCGCCAGGTCGTCGAGGAGGCGGTTGGCCAGGGCGCGGAGTCCCGGCGGGGCCGGGGCGGGGGAGGATCCGGCGCGTTCGGGGGCGGGGCGGCCGCCCGCCGCGAGCCAGGTCCGCAGGGCGCCGGCCGGGTCCCGGCCGTCCTCGGCGGCCTGGCGCAGCTCGTGCCCGACGAGGTCCTCGGGCTGGGCCCAGGTCAGCCGCAGGAGCCCGCACGCCGGTCCGGACTCCGGGCCCGCCCCACGCTCCCGCGGGGAGCGGTGCCGGGCCGGGCCGGGGGCGTCGAGGGATTCCGGCGGGTGCGCGGGAGCGGCCGGGGCGGACCCGGCGCCGCCCGTCACCGGTCCGCCGCGATCGCGGTGAAGGCCGACTCGTGGGAGCGGCGGCGGGACCGGTCGAGTGCGAAGATCTCCCGGGCCACCGCGGCCAGCGCCACGGCCGGGGCGTGCAGGTCGAGGCGGCTGGCCTCGGCAACCTGCTTGGCCCATGCGGCGGGGACCACGGCCTCGCCGCCCAGGGCCCCGGCGATCGCGCCCGCCATGGTGGCGATGGAGTCGCAGTCCCGGCCGTAGTTGACCGCGCCGAGCACCGCGGTCTCGTACCGCCCGTCGGCGACGAGCAGCATGCCCAGCGCGACCGGGAGTTCCTCGATCGCGTGGAGGCGGGACGGGCGGCGGGCGTCGAGGGAGGGGGCGCGGTAGTCCGGGCCGACGGAGTCGTACGGGGCCACCGCCGCCCGCAGTGGAGCCAGCGCCGACTCGAAGTCCCGGTGCGCGGAGGCGACTTCGCGGACGGCGGCGATCGCGGCGCGCGTGCCGTCCTTGGCCAGCGACAGGGCCGTGTCCACCACCGAGGCGGCCGTCGCCCCCGGCACGCATGCGGCCGCCACCGCCGCCGCGAACACGCCCGCCGCCTCCCGCCCGTACGAGGACTGGTGCGCACCGGCGATGTCCAGCGCCTCCGCGTACGCACCCGCCGGGTTGCCCGCGTTGGCGATGCCCACCGGCGCCATGTACATCGCCGCGCCACAGTTCACGATGTTGCCGCTGCCGGCCTCGCGGGGGTCGGCGTGCGCGTAGTGCAGCCGGGTCACGATCCACTTCTCCGCGAGGAAGATCCGCTGCAACGGCAGTGCCTCGGCCTCCAGTTCGGGGATCCAGCGGGGCGTGGACATGAGGTCGGGGACCAGGTGCTCGGCGATGGCGTAGGCGTCGAGGTGGTCCCGTACGGTCTCGTAGACGCGGACCAGCGCGTGCGTCATCAAGGTGTCGTCGGTGACGTGTCCGTCGCCCTTGTGGTACGGCGCGATGGGGCGGGCCGTGCGCCAGTTCTCGTGCCAGGGGCCGACGATGCCGTGCACGCGGCCGCCGTGCCGTTCCACGATCTGGTCCGGGGTCCAGCCCTCCACCGGGCCGCCGAGCGCGTCGCCGACGGCGGCCCCGACGAGAGCGCCGCGGGCCCGGTCCTCCAACGTGAGCGTCATGTCCGAATCATCCCTTGGGTGAGGTGAGTTCCGTGGCCGCGAGGAGCGCGGCGAGTTCCACGAGGTCGGTGCCGGCGAGGCGGGGGAGGGCGCAGCCGGAGAGGGTGCGGCAGGCCTCGCGCCAGGCGGCGGGGATCGAGTCGCCGCCGCCGAGCGCGCCGGTCAGCGCGCCGGCCAGGGCGGGGGCGGAGTCCGCGACGCGGGACAGGCAGGCGGCGGCCGGGACGGCTTCGGTCATCCTGCCGCGGGCGGCGGTGGCGAGGGCGAGGGCCACGGGGACGGTCTCGGCGGCGGCGATCCCGTAGCTGTAGACGTGGTCCACGATCTCGTGTTCGAGGGTGGGGACGATGGCGAAGGCGCCGCCGCCCTTGTGGGTGCGGGCGAGCCGGACGGCGTGGCGGGCGTTGCGGCCGATCTCGGTGGTCTCGGGGAGCTGGGCGAGGGCGGCGTCCACGGCGGCGTCGACGGCGTCGTCGGCGCCGGCGGCGCTCAGGGCGGTGGCGATGGCGGCGGCCATGGCGCGGGCTCCGTGGACCCCGTCGCCGTCCTGCGTGTAGCGGGCGTCGAACTCGGCGAGGTCGGCCGCCGCCCGGGCGTCGCCGGGGTGCACGACGGCGAGGACGCAGGCCCGGACGCAGGCGGCGTCGTCGAAGTAGTGCGGGTTGTCGTGGCCGGTGGCGGGCGGGCGCAGGCCGGTGGCGAGATTGCCGAGGCCGGCGCGTACGGAGATCCGGGCGCGCAGGGGCAGGACGGCGGACTCGACCTCGGGCGCGCGTTCCGCTGCCGCGGCGACCTCGGAGGCCAGGGCGTTCCAGGCGAGGTCGATGGCGGCGCGCATGCGGCGGGAGCGGGAGAGGTCGCTGAGCAGCACCCCGGCGGCGGTGAGCACGGACTCGGCGACGAAGGCCGCCCATTCGGCGTCGTCGGAGGGGCCGAGGCGGAGCGGTTCGGGGGGCTGGTTGAGGGCGATGGGGACGGGGAGGGTGGTGGTGGCGTTCTGCTCGGCGAAGGTGTCGAGCTCGCGGGTGAGGCGGCGGGTCCACTCGGGCATCCGGCTGGCGCGGTGGCGGGCGGCGGGCCAGCCGGCCGCGTCGCCCGCGGCGAGCCCGAGGAGGAGGCCCTCGATCCGCCGGGTCCCGGCCGGGACCCCTGCGGGGCGCTCGGCAGACTCCTCCCCGGCCCGGGTCGTGACCTCGGCCTCGGCCCTGGCGGCGACCTGGGCCCGGGTGCCGGTCCCCGTCCCGACCCCGACCCCGGTCCCTGCCCGGGCCGGGACCGCCTGGCCGGTACGGATCACGATGCGGGATCCCGGGTCGGTGGCGGCGAGGGCGGCGATGGCCGCCGCCCTGTCCCGCCCCGCACCCGCGGCGGGGCTCCTGGACTCCCGCTCCGCCGAATCCGGCGCGGGCACCGGACCCGGGATCGGGCTCGTCGCCGGCGTGCCGGGCAGTGCCCCGGCGGGGCCCGGCCCCCCGGGGTCCGGGCTCCCGTCTCCCGCCCCCGGCTTCGCCGGAGGCGGACCCGTAGCGGTGGTCGCGCCCTCGAGTCCGCGCTCCGCCCTGGCCGGAGCCGGGTCCGCCGGGAGGCGTACCGGACCGACCGGCCGCAGGGCCGACGGCGGCCCGGCCGGGTCCTGCCCGGCCGGGGCCAGGTCTGCGGCCCTCGGTTCCGCCGGCCCCGTACCGGCCGGGTTGCCGATCCCTCGTTCCGCTCCGGCCGGGGCCCGGCCGGCCGGAGCCGGTTCGTGGGTGGTCGGCGCAGTCGTGGTCAGGTCGTCCGGGGAGAGGGTCATCGGGGGGCCTCGCATTCGGGGGTGAGGAGGTCCGCGATGTCCAGGACGTGATAGCCCCGCATCGAGGGGAGGCAGCTGCCGCGGACGGGGCCGATGGCCGAGGACCAGGCGGCGGGGATCGCGGCCGCGCCCGACAGCGCACCGGCCAGCGCGCCCGCCACCGCGGCCGTGGTGTCGGCGTCGCGGCCCATGTTCACGGCGGTGAGGACGGAGGACGGGAAGTCCCCCCGGCACGCGGCGAAGGCGCCGAAGGCCAGGCCCACCGCCTCGGGGGCGAGGTCCGTCCACGGGTAGCCGCCGATGACCACCGCCGAGCGCACCGCCCGTTCGCCCCGCGGGGCGGCGGTGACCGCCCGGCGCAGGGAGCGGGCCGTCCACGAGTCGGACGGGATGACGGACAGGGCCGCCGAGACCACCGAGGCGGGGGAGCCGCCCGCCATGGCCGCCGCCACGCCCGCGGCCACCGCCTGGCCGCCGTAGATGCCCTCGCCGTCGTGGCTGACCGAGCCGTCGATGGCGACCAGCCGGGCGGCCTCCGCCGGCCGGCCCGCGGCGAAGACGCCGAACGGCGCCGCCCGCATGGCGAGACCGTCCGACCACGCGTGCCGGTGCTGGGCCGAGATGGGTGCGGCCAGGCCCCTGCGGAGGTTCTCCAGGGTGCCGCGCTCCGAGAATCCGGCGCCGCGGAACGGGCCTTCGTCGAGATCGGCGATCCAGTGGTGCCAGGCCCGTTCCACGTGGGAGACGGTGAGCGCCGAGCCGTGGCGGGCCAGCAGCAGCCCCGAGAAGATCGCGTACTCGGTGTCGTCCGTGCCTGCCGGGTCCTCCGACACGAAACCCTCGATGCGGCCCCATTTCGCCCGGATCTCCGACGGCTTCATGTTCTCCGCGGGGGCGCCCAGCGCATCACCCACGGCGAGTCCGAGAAGAGCGCCCCTGGCCCGTTCGAGGAGGACCTGCGGATTGCATGCAATCAGCTTCATCGGCTCCATGGCGCGCCTCTCCCACATTGGATGGGGCTCATCATGAGCCCTTGGGGGATTTGTGCCATGGCATGTGGTTTGTCGCCTGTCGCGAAACACCCCGCGCGCACCCTCGTCACCCGGTCGCCGACCCGTAAAAGCCCAGGTAAGTACGGCCTTCCTTGCTGGCGGGCGACAGAAATCGTGCGTAGTTTCGAGGTGTTCAGGGGGAGCGGCGCGCGTCCTGGCGTCCGTTCGCATATTTGGGGAGATTTCACGCATGTCCATCATCGACATCGAAGCACCGCTGCACACCGCCCACCGCGACAACCACACCCACCGGGACGTCAACGGCGGATGGCTGCGACCGGCCGTCTTCGGTGCCATGGACGGGCTCGTCTCCAACCTCGCCCTGATGACCGGCGTGGCGGGCGGCGCCGTCGCCCCGCAGACCGTGGTCATCACCGGGCTCGCGGGGCTCGCGGCCGGCGCCTTCTCGATGGCGGCCGGCGAATACACCTCCGTCGCCTCGCAGCGCGAACTGGTCCTCGCCGAACTGGATGTGGAGCGACAGCAGTTGCGCAAGCATCCGGTCGACGAGATGGAGGAGCTCGCCGAGCTCTACGTCTCCCGCGGCGTCGAGCCGCCGCTCGCCCGCGAGGTCGCCATGCAGCTGTCGCGCGACCCCGAGCAGGCGCTGGAGATCCACGCCCGCGAGGAGCTCGGCATCGATCCGGACGACCTGCCCTCGCCGCTCGTCGCCGCGGTCTCGTCCTTCGGCTCGTTCGCACTGGGCGCGCTGCTCCCCGTGCTGCCGTACCTGCTCGGCGCCACGGCGCTGTGGCCCGCGGTGCTGCTCGCGCTGGCCGGGCTCTTCGCCTGCGGGGCGGTCGTCTCCCGGGTCACCGCGCGGTCCTGGTGGTACAGCGGCCTGCGTCAGCTGGCGCTGGGTGGCGCGGCCGCGGGTGTGACGTACATCCTGGGAACCTGGATCGGTGGAGCCATAGGCTGACCGCGGCTGGAGTGAGACACTATGCAGAGCACCACATAAATAGTTCATTACTCGGCGGTTTCGATCCTGTGTCCGCCGGGCATCAGACCAGGACTCCGGGCAACGATGCCCGCCCTGCACCGGGACCTCCGCCCCGCGCCACCTCGTGGAGCGCCGCGAAAGTCCCCTCTTCCTGCCCCGTGCAGTGTCCGCATGCTGGAATGACGTATCCGCTTCTCGGGATTGTCGTCATCATGTAATCTGCACGAAATTTCGCAGAGGGCCAACGTCGTCCCTCGGCTATGCACATATGCCACGACGACGACGGGAGAGCCGATGCGTTCCGCATCCACGCACTCCGCGACCGGCCCCAGCACCACCGCCTGGTCGCCCATGGACGGTCGCCCCGCCCAGCAGGGCATGTACGACCCGCGCAACGAGAAGGACGCCTGTGGCGTCGGATTCGTGGCGAACCTCACCGGCGAGGCCACCCACACGCTCGTTGAGCAGGCACTGACCGTATTGCGGAACCTCGAGCACCGCGGCGCGACCGGCTCCGAGCCGGACTCGGGCGACGGCGCCGGAATCCTCAGCCAGGTCCCCGACGCGTTCCTGCGCGAGGTGGCCGGCTTCGAGCTCCCCGAGGCCGGCGGCTACGCCGTCGGCATCGCCTTCCTCCCCGCCGACGGCACCGCACAGGCCGTCGCCGTGGAGCAGATCGAGGCCATCGCCGCCGAGGAGAACCTCACGGTCCTCGGCTGGCGCGAGGTCCCGGTCACCCCGGACCTGCTCGGCAACGGCGCCCGCGCCACCATGCCGGCCTTCTCGCAGCTGTTCGTCAGCAACGGAAGCACGGGCATCGAGCTGGACCGCAAGGCCTTCGTGCTGCGCAAGCGCGCCGAGCGCGAGGCCGGCGTGTACTTCCCGTCGCTCTCCGCCCGCACCATCGTCTACAAGGGCATGCTGACCACCGGCCAGCTGGAGCCCTTCTTCCCCGACCTCTCCGACCGCCGCTTCGCCTCGGCCGTCGCCCTGGTCCACTCGCGCTTCTCGACGAACACCTTCCCGTCGTGGCCGCTCGCCCACCCGTACCGTTTCGTCGCGCACAACGGCGAGATCAACACGGTCAAGGGCAACCGCAACTGGATGAAGGCCCGCGAGTCCCAGCTGGCCTCCGAGGCCTTCGGTGACGGCGTCCTGGACCGGATCTTCCCGATCTGCACCCCGGACGCTTCCGACTCGGCCTCCTTCGACGAGGTCCTGGAGCTGCTCCACCTCGGCGGCCGCTCGCTCCCGCACAGCGTGCTGATGATGATCCCGGAGGCGTGGGAGAACCACACCTCCATGGACCCGGCCCGCCGCGCGTTCTACAAGTACCACTCCACCCAGATGGAGCCCTGGGACGGCCCGGCCTGCGTCACCTTCACCGACGGCGTCCAGGTCGGCGCGGTCCTCGACCGCAACGGTCTGCGCCCCGGCCGCTACTGGGTCACCGACGACGGCCTCGTCGTCCTCGGCTCCGAGGTCGGCGTGCTCGACATCGACCCGGCCAAGGTCGTCCGCAAGGGCCGCCTGCAGCCCGGCAAGATGTTCCTCGTCGACACCGCCCAGAAGCGGATCATCGAGGACGACGAGATCAAGAACGAGCTGGCCGGCGCCGCTCCGTACGCCGAATGGCTGGAGACCGGCGAGATCGAGCTGTCGGACCTGCCCGAGCGTGAGCACATCGTGCACACCCACGCCTCGGTCACCCGCCGCCAGCAGACCTTCGGCTACACCGAGGAAGAGCTGCGCGTCATCCTCGCGCCGATGGCCCGTACCGCCGGCGAGCCGCTCGGCTCCATGGGTACGGACTCCCCGATCGCGGCCCTGTCCGAGCGCCCCCGGCTGCTCTTCGACTACTTCACCCAGCTCTTCGCGCAGGTCACCAACCCGCCGCTGGACGCCATCCGCGAGGAGCTCGTCACCTCGCTGCTGTCCTCGCTCGGCCCGCAGGGCAACCTGCTGGAGTCGACCGCCGCGTCCTGCCGCAGCGTCACCCTGCCCTTCCCGGTGATCGACAACGACGAGCTGGCCAAGCTCATCCACATCAACGCCGACGGCGACATGCCCGGCATGAAGGCCGCCACGCTCTCCGGCCTCTACCGGGTCTCCGGCGGCGGCGAGGCCCTGGCCGCCCGCATCGAGGAGATCCGCGCCGAGGCCGACGCGGCCATCGCCAACGGCGCCCGCCTGATCGTCCTCTCGGACCGTCACTCGGACGCCGAGCACGCGCCGATCCCGTCGCTGCTGCTCACCTCCGCCGTGCACCACCACCTCATCGCCACCAAGCAGCGCACCCAGGTGGGTCTGCTGGTCGAGGCCGGTGACGTCCGCGAGGTCCACCACGTCGCCCTGCTCATCGGCTACGGCGCCGCCGCGGTCAACCCGTACCTCGCCATGGAGTCCGTCGAGGACCTGCTGCGCGCCGGTACCTTCCTGTCCGGCCTGGAGCCGGAGCAGGCCATCAAGAACCTGATCTACGCGCTCGGCAAGGGCGTTCTGAAGGTCATGTCCAAGATGGGCATCTCCACCGTCGCCTCCTACCGCGGCGCCCAGGTCTTCGAGGCCGTCGGCCTGAACGACGAGTTCGTCGAGACCTACTTCAACGGCACCGCCACCAAGATCGGCGGCGCCGGCCTGGACGTCATCGCCAAGGAGGTGGCCGCGCGCCACGCCAAGGCGTACCCCGTCTCCGGCATCGCGGCCACGCACCGCGCGCTGGAGATCGGCGGCGAGTACCAGTGGCGCCGCGAGGGCGAGCCGCACCTGTTCGACCCGGAGACGGTCTTCCGCCTCCAGCACGCCACCCGCAACCGCCGGTACGACATCTTCAAGCAGTACACGGCCCGGGTGAACGAGCAGTCCGAACGCCTGATGACGCTCCGCGGCCTGTTCGGCTTCAAGTCGGAGCGCGAAGCCATCTCCATCGACGAGGTCGAGTCGGTCGCCGACATCGTCAAGCGCTTCTCCACCGGCGCCATGTCGTACGGCTCCATCTCCAAGGAGGCGCACGAGACCCTCGCCATCGCCATGAACCAGCTGGGCGCCAAGTCCAACACCGGTGAGGGCGGCGAGGACCCGGACCGCCTGTACGACCCGGCGCGCCGCTCCTCCATCAAGCAGGTCGCCTCCGGCCGCTTCGGTGTGACCTCGGAGTACCTGGTCAACGCGGACGACATCCAGATCAAGATGGCGCAGGGCGCGAAGCCCGGCGAGGGCGGCCAGCTGCCCGGCCACAAGGTCTACCCGTGGGTCGCCAAGACCCGGCACTCCACCCCGGGCGTCGGCCTGATCTCCCCGCCGCCGCACCACGACATCTACTCCATCGAGGACCTGGCTCAGCTGATCCACGACCTCAAGAACGCCAACCCGGTCGCCCGCATCCACGTGAAGCTGGTCTCCGAGGTCGGCGTGGGTACGGTCGCGGCCGGTGTCTCCAAGGCCCACGCGGACGTCGTCCTCATCTCCGGCCACGACGGCGGAACGGGCGCCTCCCCGCTCACCTCGCTCAAGCACGCGGGCGGCCCCTGGGAGCTCGGCCTCGCCGAGACCCAGCAGACCCTGCTGCTCAACGGGCTGCGCGACCGCATCGTGGTCCAGACGGACGGCCAGCTCAAGACCGGCCGCGACGTGGTCATCGCTGCGCTGCTCGGCGCCGAGGAGTTCGGTTTCGCGACCGCGCCGCTCGTCGTCTCCGGCTGCGTCATGATGCGCGTCTGCCACCTGGACACCTGCCCGGTCGGCATCGCCACCCAGAACCCGGTCCTGCGGAGTCGCTTCTCCGGCAAGCCCGAGTTCGTCGTCAACTTCTTCGAGTACATCGCGGAGGAGGTGCGCGAGATCCTCGCCGAGCTGGGCTTCCGCACGATCGAGGAGGCCGTCGGCCACGCCGAGCTCCTCGACACCACCAAGGCCGTCACGCACTGGAAGGCGCAGGGTCTCGACCTGGAGCCGCTCTTCTACGTGCCGGAGCTGCCCGAGGGCGCGGTCCGCCACGCCCTGATCGAGCAGGACCACGGTCTGGAGAAGGCCCTCGACAACGAGCTCGTCGAGCTCGCGGCCGACGCGCTGAACGCGGACTCCGCCGAGGCGGCCCTGCCCGTCCGCGCCCAGGTCTCGATCCGCAACATCAACCGGACCGTGGGCACCATGCTCGGCCACCACGTCACGAAGAAGTTCGGTGGCGCGGGCCTGCCCGACAACACCATCGACCTGACCTTCACGGGCAGCGCCGGCCAGTCCTTCGGCGCCTTCGTGCCGAAGGGCATCACCCTCCGGCTGGAGGGCGACGCCAACGACTACGTCGGCAAGGGCCTCTCCGGTGGCCGCATCGTGGTCCGCCCGGACCGCGGCGCCGACCACCTCGCCGAGTACTCCACCATCGCCGGCAACACCATCGGCTACGGAGCCACCGGCGGCGAGATGTTCCTGCGCGGCCGCACCGGCGAGCGCTTCTGCGTCCGCAACTCGGGTGCGCTGGTCGTTTCGGAGGGCGTGGGCGACCACGGCTGCGAGTACATGACCGGCGGCCAGGCGGTCGTCCTGGGCGAGACGGGCCGCAACTTCGCGGCCGGTATGTCGGGCGGCGTCGCGTACGTCATCGACCTCGACCCGCACAACGTCAACGTCGGCAACACGGGCGCCGTGGAGGCCCTGTCCGACACCGACAAGCAGTGGCTGCACGATGTGGTGCGCCGCCACGAGGAGGAGACCGGCTCGACCGTGGCCGCGAAGCTCCTGGCTGACTGGTCCGTCGCGGTGGACCGCTTCAGCAAGATCATCCCCACCACGTACAAGGCAGTGCTCGCCGCCAAGGACGCCGCTGAGCTCGCCGGACTCTCGGAATCCGAGACCACGGAGAAGATGATGGAGGCGGCGACCCATGGCTGACCCGAAGGGCTTCCTCACCACCCCGCGCGAGACCGCCTGCTCCCGTCCCGTCGCCGATCGGCTGAAGGACTGGAACGAGGTCTACGTTCCGGGCTCGCTGCTCCCGATCATCAGCAAGCAGGCCGGCCGCTGCATGGACTGCGGCATCCCGTTCTGCCACAACGGGTGCCCGCTCGGGAACCTGATCCCGGAGTGGAACGACTTCTCGTACCGCGAGGACTGGACCGCCGCCTCGGAGCGCCTGCACGCGACGAACAACTTCCCGGAGTTCACCGGGCGGCTGTGCCCGGCCCCGTGCGAGTCGGCGTGCGTGCTCGGCATCAACCAGCCCGCCGTCACCATCAAGAACGTCGAAGTCTCGATCATCGACAAGGCGTGGGACAACGGCGACGTCACCCCGCAGGCGCCGGAGCGGCTGTCCGGCAAGACCGCCGCCGTCATCGGCTCCGGTCCGGCGGGCCTCGCCGCCGCCCAGCAGCTGACCCGGGCCGGCCACACCGTGGTCGTGTACGAGCGCGCCGACCGCATCGGCGGCCTGCTGCGCTACGGCATCCCCGAGTTCAAGATGGAGAAGGTGCACATCAACCGCCGCATCGAGCAGATGCGCGCGGAGGGCACCAAGTTCCGCACCGGCATCGAGGTCGGCCGCGACATCACCGCCACCGACCTGCGCAAGCGGTTCGACGCGGTGGTCATCGCGGCGGGCGCGACCGTCTCCCGCGACCTGCCGGTCCCGGGCCGCGAGCTGAACGGCATCCACTTCGCGATGGAGTACCTGCCGCTCGCCAACAAGGTCCAGGAGGGCGACTTCATGGCGCCCCCCATCACGGCCGAGGGCAAGCACGTGGTCGTCATCGGCGGCGGCGACACCGGCGCGGACTGCGTGGGCACCGCCCACCGCCAGGGCGCGGCCTCCGTCACGCAGCTGGAGATCATGCCCAAGCCGGGCGAGGACCGGAACGCCAACCAGCCCTGGCCGACCTTCCCGATGCTCTACAAGGTCACCTCGGCCCACGAGGAGGGCGGCGAGCGGGTCTACTCCGTCTCCACCACCCACTTCGAGGGCGACGAGGACGGCAACGTCCAGGCCCTGCACCTGATCGAGGTCGCCTTCGAGGACGGCAAGCTCGTCCAGAAGGCCGGCACCGAGCGCGTCCTCCCCGCGCAGCTGGTCACCCTGGCGATGGGCTTCACGGGCACCGACCAGGAGAACGGTCTCACCCAGCAGTTCGGCCTGGAGATGGACGCCCGCGGCAACATCGACCGCGACGCCTCCTACGCGACCAACGTGGACGGCGTCTTCGTCGCCGGCGACGCGGGCCGCGGCCAGTCGCTGATCGTCTGGGCCATCGCGGAAGGCCGCTCGGCCGCCCGCGGCGTGGACCGCTTCCTGACCGGCAGCAGTGCCCTCCCGTACCCGGTCAAGCCGACGGACCGCTCGCTGATGGTGTAACAACACCCTCGGCACCCCCGCCCCCGCGAAGGGGCGGGACCCCTCATACGGTCCGTACAACGGTGTGCGGTACTCCGACACAGCGCCCGCCACGTCCCCGACCAGGGGTGGCGGGCGCTGTGGCGTTGGGTAGTCGTATCAATGCGTTCCGCTGAACCGTCGGTGCGGCCGGGACTACGCTTTTCGCGGAGCGAGGGCACTGCGGAAGCGGGGAGTTGGCTGGTGGCCAAGCAGAAGGATCTGCGCGGGGCGCAGACGCCGGAGGAGTTCGCTCGCGAGGAGCTGCGGCGCCACCGGGAAGCGGCCGGGCTGACCCAGGAGGGTCTGGGCGAGCGGATCTTCACGAGCGGCGCGTACGTCGGGCAGATGGAGTGCGGTACGCGGCGGCTGCGGCCGGAGATCGCGGAGGTGATCGACGGGGTGTTCGGCACCGGTGACTACTTCACTCGCCTGGCCAAAGCGTTCAAGTCCAAGCATGTCGAGTACTTCGCGGAGGCCGCCGAGCTGGAACGATTGGCGACGGCCATCTTCGACTACGGCTCCACACTGGTTCCTGGACTGCTCCAGACGGCGGACTATGCACGGGCCCTCATTCGAGCAGCCAGCCCCACGGCTCTGGCGGAGCACGTCGATGCCCTCATTTCGGAACGTGTTGAACGCGCACGGCTCCTGATTGATCCAGAGACCCCTGAGGTATGGGTTGTCCTGCACGAGGCAGTGTTGCGGACGGCAGTTGGAGGGCCTGCTGTGATGGCTGCTCAGCTGCGCCACATCTCGTCGTGCATTCGTGCCCACCGGATCACGATGCAGGTGGTTCCGTTCTCCGCCGGAGCCCATGGTGTCCTGGACGCGTCCGTGAGGATCATGCAGTTCAGTGATGCACCCGATGTGGCGTACACCGAGGGTCCTCATGCAGGGCAGTTGCTCGACTGTCCGGCACTGGTTCGGCGCCACTGGAAGTCTTACGATCTTGCCAGGGCTGCCGCACTGTCGCCGGAGGTGTCCCTGACCTTGATCGAGTCGGTGGCAGAGGAGCACGCGAGATGCGCGCAGACGTGAACGGTCTGTCCTGGCGAACGTCCTCCTACACCAACGCCGAGGGTGGGAACTGCGTCGAGGTCTCCGACGACCTCCCCGACCTCGTCCCGGTCCGCGACACCAAGCTCGGGGCCGTCGGCCCGGTCCTGGTCTTCCCCGCCGCCGTATGGGCTCCGTTCATCCGGGCTGTGAAGGGCCGAGCCTGATCTCGTAGCGCAACTGTTGGCGTCCGGCCGGCATGAGCATCACGTCCGCCTGGATGGGGCGGTCCGTGGCGTCGTAGGTGGTGCGGGTCAGGCGCAGGACCGGTTCACCCGCCCCGAGACGCAGTCGCTCACGTTCCTCTTCGCGCGGGATCTGCGCCGTCACGTCCTCCACGACCCGCGCGCCGACGTGCCCCAAGGCGGCCAGCAGCGTCACGGCGCCGCCGCGGATCTTCGCCGCGCCGGTGAGAGCCGTGCCGACGGCGATGTCCCGGGGGTAGTACGTGTCGGTCAACTCCGTCGGCTCGGCGTCGAGTTCGATGAGCCTGCGTCGCGTCACGACCGTACTTCCGGCCGCCAGCCCGAGCATGAGGGCGACGCGGGCGGGGGCCACCACCTCTCCGGCATGCAGGATGCGCTGACTGCCCCGCCGCCCGGCTTCCGCGGCCTCCTCCGTCCACGCGTCCGCTGCGCCCGGCGGCCGGGCGGTCAGATACGGCATCGACCTACTGGTCCACTCGCCGCCGCTCACCATGCCTCCCACGCCTGAAGCCCGCTCCGTCGACTCCACGCTATGCGACGGAGCCGGCTTCAAGTCGCTGCGGTGTGTTCGGGGCTACTCGGGCTGGGTGACCGTGGCGCCCCAGCGGGTGGTCGGGGTCGAGGCCGTCACCCACGCGGTGAATCCGCCGTGGATGCCGGTGCCGAGGGGGACCGTGACGACCGTCGGGTCCGTGCCGGGGCAGTCGACCGTGAAGGGGGCCGGGTCGCGGTCCGGGTGCTCCTGGAGCCGGAACGACACCTCGATGCTCCCGCCGTCGGCGCAGCCGAACGTGATGAACGTGTCCAGTCGCTCGGAGAGGCCGCCCGAGACGAAGCCGCTGGAACCGGCCTGGTCGGCGATCCAGATCAGGCCGTCGGGGCCCGGGTAGCCGATGACCTCGCCCGTCGGCGCGGCCTGGGCCGGGCTCGCCGCCAGGACCAGTGCGAGAGCCGGGGCCAGGGCCGCCAGGGCGGTCGTGCGCTTCTTCATGTCGTCCCCCAGGTTGTCGTGTCGTCCGTTCGCCGGACAGTCGCGACGCTACCCAGAGGTACCGACATCTGCCTGAGTACGCGTACTCAGTCCGCTCCGTCATCAATTCGGGCTGCTCGCAGCCGTGTTGACGTCCACTCGCTTGACAGTGATCGGATGTGCATAGTCCTATAGTGCTAGGAAGCTAGATGAATAGAGGAGGACAGTGATCGAGTTTCACCTCGATGCCCGTTCCGGCGTCGCCCCGTACATGCAGCTCGTCCACCAGGTGCGTCAGGCCCTGCGGCTCGGGCTGCTGTCCGAGGGGGACCGGCTGCCGACGGTCAAGGACGTCGCGGCCGGCGTCGCGATCAATCCCAACACCGTGCTCAAGGCGTACAGGGAGCTGGAGTACGAGGGCCTGGTCGCGAAGAAGCCCGGCGTCGGCACGTTCATCTCCGGAACGCTCGGCGACGACTCGATCGCCGAACACGAGCCGCTGCGGCGGGAGTTGCAGCTGTGGCTCGACAGGGCGCGAGCCGCCGGGCTTGGCGAGGAGAGCATCGAGGCCCTGTTCCTGAGCACCTTCCGCGCCCGCACCGGCACGGACACGCACACCGAAGAGGAGAAATGACCGCCATATTGGAAGCCCGCGCCCTGGGCAAGCGGTACGGCCGCAAAGAGGCGCTGAGCGACTGCACCCTGAGCGTGCCGTCAGGGCGGGTCGTCGGCCTGGTCGGGCCCAACGGGGCCGGCAAGTCGACCCTGTTACAGCTGGCCTGCGGGCTGATCGGCCCGACCTCCGGCACCATCGAGGTGCTCGGCGGCCGCCCCGCGTCCGGCCCCGGGCAGCTGGCCAAGGTCGGTTTCGTCGCCCAGGACACCCCCACCTACGCGGGCCTGTCCATCGCCGATCACCTGCGCCTCGGCGCCCGGCTCAACCCGGGCTGGGACGCACAGCTGGCGGCGGACCGGATCCGGCAGCTCGGCCTGGACCCCACCCAGAAGGCGGGCAAGCTCTCGGGCGGCCAGCGCGCCCAGGTGGCCCTGACCGTCGCCGTGGCCAAACGGCCTGAGCTCTTGATCCTCGACGAGCCCGTCGCCGCCCTGGACCCGCTGGCCCGGCGGGAGTTCCTGCAGAGCCTGATGGAGGTCGTGGCCGAGCACGGGACCACCGTCGTGCTCTCCTCGCACCTGGTCTCCGACCTGGAACGGGTCTGCGACCACCTCATCTCGCTGGTCGCCTCCCGGGTCCAGATCGCCGGCGACGTCGACGACCTGCTCTCCACCCACTTCCGGCTGATCACCGCCCGGCGCGAGGCGGCCACCCTGCCCCAGGGCATGCAGGTCGTCCTGGAGACCCACACCGAGCGGCAGAGCACCTTCATCGTGCGCTCCGACCAGGCGGTCCAGGATGCCTCCTGGATTCTGGAGCAGCTCAACCTGGAGGACCTCGTCCTCACCTACATGAGCCAGGCCAGGCCCGGCTCCGGCCTCCGACCCACCGGGGAGAACCAGCGATGATCTGGCTGACCTGGCGCCAGTACCGCGTCCAGACCCTCGCCGCGCTCGCCGTCCTGGCCGCGCTCGCGATATTCCTCGCGGTCACCGGCCTCCAGATGCGTGACCTCTACGACAGCACCGTCGCCGACTGCCAGGGTGACTGTGAGAGGGCCCGGAGCGCGCTGGTCGTCGAGTACCGGACCCTGACCTACTACGTCACGAGCCTGCTGCTCGCCGTCCCCGGCATCATCGGACTCTTCTGGGGCGCCCCGCTGATCGCCCGTGAACTGGAGACCGGCACCCACCGGCTCATCTGGAACCAGAGCATCACCCGAGGCCACTGGCTCCTGGTCAAGCTCGCGGGCGTCGGCCTGACCGCCGTCGCCGTCACCGGGCTGCTCAGCCTCCTGGTGACCTGGTGGGCGAGCCCCGTCGACCGGGTCAACCTGGACCGGTTCACCGCCCTCATGTTCAGCGGACGGGCGATCGTCCCCCTCGGCTACGCGGCGTTCGCCTTCACCCTCGGCGCCTGCGCCGGACTCCTGATCCGGCGCACCGTGCCCGCGATGGCCGCGACCCTCGTCGCCTTCCTCGCGGTCCAGATCCTCGTACCCTTCGCGATCCGCCCGCACTACATGACGCCGGAGCGCGCCGAGGTCGCGCTCAGCTCCCTCGTCATGGCGCCGATCGGAAGCGACGGATCGTCCGGCGCGCCGGCGGAGGGCTGGAACGGGAACCACGTCCAGCTGATGGGCTCCGGAGACGACACCTATCTGCGGGTCGGGGTCCTCAAGCCCGGCGTCTGGGTCGTGTCCGACCCGGGTGCGGTGCTCGACCCGGCCGGCAACGAGGTCCGGGGGGTCAAGGGCTGCGCCGATCCCAGGGCGGACCCCTTCGGCTGCTTCGCCACCTCGGACCTTCACATCGAGGTCGAGTACCAGCCCGCCGACCGCTACTGGACCTTCCAGTGGATCGAGACCGGGATCTTCCTCGCCCTCTCCGGCCTGCTGGCCGGGTTCTGCACCTGGTGGCTGCGCCGCCGTACGGCCTGACCGGGAGGGGAAAAAGGGGCGGCCGAAGCCAACGCAACTGGCTTCGGCCGCCCCTCGACCCTACTCGCCCGCGGAAGGGGGCCCGTCGCCCGCCCGTCGCCCGCCGTGACGGGCCCGGGAGCGCATCACTCGTGCAGGTGACGCACCCCGACGGGCCGGCCCGGACCCGGCTGGGCCGTACGGGCCAACTGCGATCGGCGCATGCGAAGTTCACGGCGGCCCGCGTCTGGTACCCATCTGGATCATGGCTCCCGTCCGAACCCTGCTGAGCGGCCTGCTCGCCGCCGCCCTGCTCCTTCCCCTCCAGCCCGCCGCCGCGGACGACCGGCCGCCCCCCACCCGCGTCGACTACCGCGGGCTGCGCGTGACCCTCCCCGCCGGCTGGCGGATCGTCGACCTCGACCGGTACCCCGACGCCTGCGTGCGCCTGGACCTGCCCACCCTGTACCTCGGCCACGCCGGAACCCAGGCCGAATGCACCGGCCGCGCCGTCGCCCGCCGCGCCGACACCCTGCATCTCGAACCCCTCGACGGAGCCCCGGAGCGCGCCGACATCCCGACCGTCGCCGTGGACTCCTGGAGCGCGCTGCGCGAGGCCCCGCCCCGCTCCGACAGCAACGAGCTGCGCTACGCCCTGCGCCGGCCCGCGGTCATGGCCACCCTCTCCTACGGGGCCACGCCCGACGCCGTACGCCGGGTACTGGCGCAGGCGCGCGCCGTGGCGCCCCCGCCCGCACCGGCCCCCGCCGTCGCCGTGCCGACCGCCGGCGGCCCGAAGCCCCGTAGCCCACAGGAACCCTTCAAGGGCGAGGGCTTCGACGCCTGCACCGCGCCCACCCAGAAGGCCATGGACACCTGGCGGGCCCGTTCCCCCTTCGGCGCGGTCGGCGTCTACATCGGCGGCCGGGCCCGTGCCTGCGCCCAGCCGCGGCTCACCGCCCGCTGGGTCGAACGGCAGGCCGCCGCGGGCTGGCACCTGATGCCCATCTGGGTGGGCCCGCAGCCCTGGCACCACGCCGGCACCGGCCTGTCCGCCGACCCCTCCGAGGCCGACGGGCAGGGCCTGGAGGCCGCCGAGGGCGCGGTGGCCGCGGCCCGGTCGCTGGGGCTGCCACGGGGCACGGTGCTCTACAACGACGTGGAGAACTACTCGGACCGTGCCACCTGGGACGCCCCGGTCGTCGCCTACCTGACCGCCTGGACGCAGCGCCTGCACGAGCTGGGCTTCCGCTCCGCCGCCTACGTCTCCGTGAGCTCGGGGGTCAAGGCGCTGAGCGCCCACTACCACCAGGCCCCGCAGGTCATGCCGGACGTGCTCTGGGCCGCCCGCTGGAACCTCTCGGCCTCGGTCGCCGACACCGAGATGGGCCTGAAGAAGGGCACCGCCAAGTGGGCCGGCCGACGCCGCGCCCACCAGTTCCGCGGCGACCACAACGCCACCTACGGCGGCATCACCCTCAACATCGACCGCAACTGGGTGGACGTCGACCCGACCGTCCTCGCCCGGAAGGACAAGAAGCCGCAGGCTTAGGCCGTCTCTTTCGGATCTTGCCGGGCGACGCGGGCCCGGCAAGATCCGAAAGAGACGACCTAGGCGAGGGGGACTATTCGGCCGGGTCCTCGCGGGGCGGTTCGTCGTCGTCGCCGCGGCGCAGGGTGCGGATGCCGTGTGCCGGGGTCCATGTGCGGATCACCAGGTCGTCGCCCTCCACCTCGACGCGGACGACCTCCGTCAGGTCGGCGTGGAAGAGGTGGAACGGGTGCGGGGTGTCGGTCTCCTCCGCGTACCGGTGCAGTTCGGGCGGGTCCACCTGCTCCACCGCGCGCCCGGAGATCCGTACGTCCCCGTCCGGCATGCTCTCGCCCTCGCCCGGGTTGGTGTGCAGGGCGAAGCGCGGGTCGTGCTGGAGGTCCCTTGCCTTCATGGAGCCCGCCATCATGCCGAGCCACAGCTCCCCGCCCCGGATGTCGACATTCAGGCCCGTCACCCGGGGGGAGCCGTCCTTGCGGAGGGTGGCCAGGACATGATGGGGGTACTGCGCGAAGCGGGCCTGGACGGCTGCCGCGAACTCCGGCTCCGCCTTCTCGAACGCTGCCCAGTTGTTCGTCGTCATGCGTCCCATCAAAGCGCGTGGCCCCGGTGGTCGCCGGTCAGGCGCGCACGATGCCCGCACCTCGCGCCGCAGCCAGCCAGGCCGGGAAATCCCCGACCAGGCGGTCGTAGAGTTCGCCGTCCGGCACGGTGCGGGGGTCCGCTCCCGCGTGGAAGTAGCCCGCGTTGTCCACGGCCCGCTTCGCCGGAACGGGCAGTTCGTCCAGCCGGCGCAGGAAGTCGAACTGCGTGCTGCGCGTGTTGCCGAAGCCGACGAACTGCCAGAAGAGCGGCAGCCGGGCCGCCTTGCACAGGTACTTTTCCGCCGCGAGCTTGTTGATCGGCCCGCCGTCGGTCTGGAAGACGACCAGGGCGGGGGAGGTTGACCCCGAGTCCAGGTAGTGGTCGATGACCGCGTCCATCGCCGCGTGGTAGGCCGTCTTGCCCATGTGGCCCAGCCGCGAGGCGATCTCGGTGACCCGGCCCTCATGTCCGGCCAGGGAGATCTCCTCCACCGCGTCGACCTCGGTGGAGAAGAAGACCACCGGTACGCGGGCGTCGTCGTCCAGGTGCGCGGACAGCCCCAGCACCCGGTCCGCGAGGGCCTGCACGCTGCCGTCCGCGTAGTACGGCTTCATCGACCCGGAGTAGTCCAGGACCAGGTAGACCGCGGCCCGTCCGCCCTCCATGCCGTACTTGCGCAAGGAGACCCCGGCGCTCTTGTAGAGGCTCACGAGCGCCGGAGCCGTCTCCTCGACCTTGCGGAGGTTGATCGCACTGCCCGTCATGCGGCGAGCGTACGGGAGCGCGCCGGCCTGTCAGCCCGTCTCGGTGAAACCCGGATCGGCTGCCAGCCGGGCTCGGTGCGTGGCCGGTGCGCCGAGCAGGAGGGCGGAGCCGTGGGCGCGCTTGAAGAACGCGTGCGCCTGGTGCTCCCAGGTGATGCCGATGCCGCCGTGCAGCTGCGTACTGGACGGCGGGGACCACGACATCGCGCTGGGCCGGGTCACCGGCCCAGACCGTGCACCGCGACGACGCGCCGCCGCTGCTGTACTTCCGGCGGTCCTACGGGAGCGTGCCGCGCGGCTCGCTCTCGCCCCGCCCGGCGGCCAGCGCGTCGATGTCGTCGAGCATGGCGGCAGCGAGGTCGCGCTCGGAGGCGTAGTACCGCTCCGCCCACTTGAGGGTGAGCGTCGGGTACGCCCAGGCGCTCTCGTCCTTCGCGCCCTCCGCGTCGGCCACCGCGCGCCGGCGCATCATCTCCGTGAACTCCTGATGCTGGACCAGGACTTCACGCATCTGCTCCGGCTCCAGCAGGTGGCCCAGCCACAGCCGCAGCATCGGCCCGTGCTTGAGGACGGGAGGGTCGACAGGGGCCTCGCGGGCCCATGTCCGCACGGCCGTCATGCCTTCGTCCGTGATCCGGTACACCCGCTTGTCGCGCGTCCCGGTGTCCTGGGCGACCGTCCGCGAGGAGGCGTAGCCCGCCTTCTCCAGGCGCTTGAGCTCGCTGTAGATCTGGCTGAACGACGGGCTCCAGTAGAAGAACCGCAGCGACCGGTCCGACCACTTCTTCAGGTCGTAACCGGAGAGCTCCTCCCCGAAGGAGAGCAGCCCGAGTACCGCCCAGCTGGTCGCGGGGAGCGCGCGCTTGTTCGTCTCGTCTGCCACGCAGCGCAGTCTACGACCGGTCCCCGCAGCAACCCTTCCCCCTGAAGGGTATGCCTGCTAGAAGTATTCCTATTAGAAGTACTCCACTTCTGAACGCCGGCACGAAACACCGGACGGAGGGATCTCACCGTGAAGTTCTCGATGATCTTCGAGGCGCAGCTCGCCGACCCCACCCCCGAACGCGAACGCCAGGTCATCCACGACTGCGTCGAACAGGCCGTCCATGCCGAGGAGATGGGCTTCGACCGGATCTGGGCCGTAGAGCACCACTCCCTGACCCGGTACGCGCACATGAGCGCCTCGGAGATCTTCCTGACCTGGGTCGCCGCCCGCACCAGCAGGATCCGCATCGGCCACGGCGTCGTCACCATGCCCTTCGGCTACCAGCACCCGGTGCGCGTCGCCGAGCGCGCGGCCATGCTCGACGTCCTCTCCGGGGGGCGCGTCGACATCGGCGCCGGTCGCGGCGCCACCCGCCAGGAGATGTCCATGTACGGGGTCAGGCCCGAGGACACCTACCCGCAGATGGAGGAGGCGCTGCGGATCTTCTCCTCGGCCTGGAAGGAGGAGACCTTCGAATGGCACGGCTCCATCGACATCGGCCCCGGCGCGATCCTGCCCCGCCCGGTCCAGGATCCGCACCCGCCGCTGTTCATGGCCTGCTCCAGGCACGACACCCTCGAACTGGCCGCCGAACTCGGCATCGGGGCCCTGGTGATGGGCTTCGCGGGCGCCGACGACGTACGCGCCATGCGGAAGGTCTACGACGGGGCCATCGCGGCACGCAGCGGTGAGCGCCTGGTCGGGGCCGAGCCCAACGACCATCTCTCCGCCCTCTGCCCGACCATCGTCCTCGACGACGCCGAGCGCGCCCTGCGCCTCGGCACCCGCGGGCAGCGCTTCTTCGCCGAGTCCATCGCCCACTGGTACGGCAACGGCCCCGAGCCGGCCGGGTACACGGAGGAGGAGAGCGCCGAGACCCATGTGGCGGCCCTGGCACGCGGCCGGGAGGAGCTCGTCGCCAAGCTGCACGAGGCCCGCATCCCCGTCCGCCCCGTCGACACCGGCACCTACAACGCCGAGCACGCGTACGGCAGCGCCGAGACCGCCATCGCCTACGTCGAGCAGCTGCGCGAGATCGGCGTCGACGAGGTGATGTGCCTGATCCAGATGGGCACCGTCCCCCAGGAGGCGTGCATGGAGACCATCCGCCAGTGGGGCGAGAAGGTCATCCCGCACTTCCGCGCCCTGGAGGGCTGAGCCATGGGGAAGCAGCTCGACGGCAAGGTCGTCGTGATCACCGGCGCCGGGCGCGGCCAGGGCGCCGCCGGGGCCCGGCTGTGCGCGGCGGCGGGAGCCCGGGTCGTCGTCACCGACGTACGGGAGGACGAGGGCCGGGCGGTGGCCGCCGAACTCGGCGACCAGGGGCTCTACGTACGCCACGACGTGGCCGACCCGGCGGGCTGGGCGACGGTCGTGGAGCAGGCGGTCCGCGCCTTCGGAACGGTCTCGGCGCTGGTCAACAACGCGGCCCTGTGGCGCACGGCCCACGTGGAGGAGCAGCGGCTGGAGGACTTCGAGGCACTCCTGCGGGTCAACCTGCTCGGCCCGTTCCTCGGCATCCAGGCGGTGGCGCCGGTGCTGCGGGCGGGCGGGGGCGGCTCGATCGTCAACATCTCCTCCACCGCCGGACTGGTCGGGATACCGGGCCACGCGGCCTACGGATCCACCAAGTTCGGGCTGCGCGGACTGACCCGGTCGGCGGCCCTCGACCTCGCCCGGGACCGGATCCGGGTCAACTCGGTGCACCCGGGGGCCATCGACACCCCGATGGTGGCCGAGGCGGTCGCGGGCCGGGACTGGTCGCACGTGCCGCTGGGACGGATGGGCCGCCCGGAGGAGGTCGGGGAGCTCGTCCTCTTCCTCTGCTCGGACGCGTCCTCGTACATGACGGGCACCGAGTTCACCGTGGACGGGGGGATGACGGCGGCATGAGCGACCTTTCGACGACGGACCCGCTGTCGCCGGAGGCCAGGCGGCTGTGCGACGTGATGACGGCGGCCTTCCCCGGGCCGGGCGACACGCAGGCCCTGCGGGCGGCGGCGGCCTCCGGGGCCGGCCGCGCGGGCCCGGCCATGGCCTCGGTGTCCGACACCGTCGCGGGCGGGGTCCCGGTCCGGATCTACGATCCCGCCCCCGCCCCCGCCCCCGGCCCGGAGGGCCGGCCGCTGGTCGTCTTCCTGCACGGCGGCGGCTGGGTGATGTGCGGCCTGGACACCCACGACGCGACCTGCCGCTCCCTGGCCGTGGCCGCGGGCGCGGTGGTCGTCTCGGTGGACTACCGGCTCGCCCCGGAGCACCCCTGGCCGGCGGCCCCCGACGACGCGCTGACCGTACTGCTCTGGGCCCGGAACCGGGCCCGCGCGCTCGGCTGCGCCCCCGGCCGCGTGGTGCTCGCGGGGGACTCCAGCGGTGGCAATCTCGCGGCCGTGACCGCCCTGCGCGCGCCCGGGCTCGTCGCGGGACAGCTGCTGTTCTATCCGCCGCTGGACGCCTTGATGGAATCCGCCTCCGTGGAGAGGTACGCCGAGGGCTACTTCCACACCGCCGCCCACATGGCCTGGTACTGGGACCAGTACGGCGGCGACCCGGAACACCCGTATGTCTCGCCGCTGCGCGCCCCCGACCTGGCCGGCCGGCCGCCCGCGCTCATCGTCCTCGCGGACTGCGACGTGCTGCGCGACGAGGGCCTCGCGTACGCCCGTCGGCTGGCGGCTGCCGGGGTCGACTGCACGGTCCAGATCCACCCGGGCGTCTTCCACGGCTTCCTGGGCCTGCCCCTCCCGGCGGGCGCCGCCGCGCTGCGGGCGGCGGGGGCCTGGGTGGCGGGGGTCCGGGGGGTGATCCCGCCGGCCTCCCAGGCATGATGTGTCCATGGCTGAACTGATACGGAGACTGCCGGGCGCGGTGCTGCGCAACTGCCTGCTCCTGGCAGTGGAGTTCGGTGCCATCTGGTTCCTGCAGGGCCCCGAGGGCGCCTGGGTCCCGGTCCTGCTGGCCGTCTTCGTCGTCGGCGCCGCCGTACCGCACGGGACCGACGCCGAGTTCGTCGCCCGCACCTCCGTCGCGCTCCTCGCGGTCGCGATCGCGGTGGCCGGCGGGATCACCTGGGACCGGCACACCCTCCACGACCGCGGCCGCGAGGAGCTGGCGGTCGTCGCCGAGCGGAAGATGGTGGAGGACGGCGGGGCGCCGGCCCCCTCGCTCCGGCTGCGCACGGAGGCGGGCCGGGACCTGCCCGGCCCCGTCGCGACGGACCTCCCGGTCGGCGCCCGGCTGAAGGTGACCGTGGACCCCGACGGACCGGCCTGGTCCCTCGGCGGACGCCCGGACCGGCCGCGCTGGCCGGCCCTCGGCACCGGGGCTCTGATCCTGCTCCAGACCGCCCTCGTCGTACGGATCTCCCTGCGCCGCCGGCCCTGAGGGCCGCGGCCGCTCGACCGTGCAGGAGCAGCCCTCCACGGTCGCTCTCCGCACGGTGCAAGTACCGCGATCTTGTTGCCGATTGCGTGATCGAAAAGAATGGGCGCATGACCACACGTGCCCGTTCCTTCGACGCAGCAGCCGCTCTGTACGCGGCCCACCGCCCCAGCTACCCCCCGGCCCTCTTCGACGCCGTCGAGTCCCTCACCGGCCGGCCGCTCGCCGGGGCCCGGGTGGCCGATGTAGGAGCCGGGACCGGGATCGCCACCACGCTCCTGCACGAGCGCGGGGCCGAGGTCGTCGCGGTGGAGCCCGGGGACGGGATGGCCGCCGAATTCCGCCGGACGCACCCCGGCATCCCGATCGTGCGCGGCGACGGGGACCGGCTGCCGCTGGCCACCGGCTCCGTCGACCTGCTCACCTACGCCCAGGCCTGGCACTGGACCGACCCGGCGCGCTCCGTGCCCGAGGCCCGGCGGGTGCTGCGCCCCGGCGGCGCGCTCGCGATCTGGTGGAACGACACGGACGCCACCGTCCCGTGGATCGCCGGACAGGAGGAGCGGCTCCGGGCCTTCTTCGAGGTCGAGGGCCAGCCCTGCCGCACCCTGCCCGAGGGGCTCGGTGATTTCGCCACCCGGTCGGTGACGTGGTCGCGGCGCATCACGCTGGACGATCACCTCGCCAACCTGGCCAGCCACTCCGCCTTCCTGGTCCTGGGCGAGGTCCGGACCCGCGCGTACCTCGAGGGGGAGCGGGAACTGCTCGGCCCGCTCTTCCCGGACGGCATCGTCGAGGAGCAGTACGTCGTGAGCCTCAGCGTCGCCGTGGTGTGAGCGACCGCAGGACCTCGGCCCGGCAGGCCGACGGCGTACCCCAGGCATCGCGCAGCGGCCGGGCCTTGCGCAGCCACAGGGACAGGTCCAGCTCCTCGGTGTAGCCCACCGCACCGTGGAGCTGGAGCGCCGTCATCGCCGCCCGGTAGGACGCCTCGCCGGCCGCCAGTTTCGCCGCCGCCACCTCGCCCGGCCCCGGGGACAGCGCCGCCGCCCACACCAGCGGCCGGGCGAACTCCAGGGCGAGCAGGGTGTCCGCCAGCCGGTGCTTCACGGCCTGGAAGGACCCGATCGGCGTCCCGAACTGCGTGCGCTGCTTCGCGTACTCCACCGTCCGGGCCAGCAGCGCCTCACCGACGCCCAGGCACTGGGCGGCCGTCAGCAGCCGGGCCCACCGCCCGGCAACTCCGGCCGCCCGGGTCACCTCCGGGCCCTCCGCGAGCAGTTCACCCCCGTCGGCCGGCGGGAGGGACAGCCGGCGCGCGGGGTCGGTCGACCTGAGCGGCCCGGCCGGGGCGCCCGCCAGCCGCAGTACGCCCGCCTGCGACACCGTGAAGCAGTACGTGGCCGCGTCCGCGTCCGGCGCGTACGGACTCCCGCCCGGCAGGGTCAGCGTGGCCGAGGCCTCGCCCAGGGCCAGCCCCGGCAGGAACCGCTTGGCGAGCGACTCGTCCGCCAGCTCCGACAGCAGCACGCAGGCGGCTGCGCTCTCCACCACCGGCCCCGGCACCCCGGCCCGGCCCAGCTCCACGAGGCCGAGGGACAGCTCCAGCGGGAGCAGGCCCGCCCCCTCGTGGGCCTCCGGCACGGCCAGCGCGAACAGACCCGTCGCCGCGAGCCGGGACCACAGCGCCCGCCCGGGCCCGGCGTCGCCGTCCGCCCAGGCCCGTACCGCCGCCGGGACCTGCGCCGAACCCAGCAGGGAGCGCAGCGTCCGGGCGAAGTCCGACTGTTCGTCGGTCAGCAGGAAACGCATCAGCGGCGGCCCTTCGGGAGGCCGAGCAGCCGCTCGGCGATGATGTCGCGCTGGATCTCGTTCGTCCCCGCGTAGATCGGCCCGGCGAGGGAGAACACCCACGGCTCGGCCCACTCGCCGTCCGCGAGCTCCGCGTCCGGGCCCAGCAGGTCCAGCGCCGTCTCGTGCAGGGCGATGTCGTACTCCGACCAGAACACCTTGTTCAGGCTGGACTCGGCGCCGATCGTCTCCCCCGCCGCGAAGCGGGAGGCGTTCGCCCAGGTGAACAGCTCGTAGGCGCGGGCCCCGACCACCGCGTCCGCCACCCGGTCGCGCAGCGCGGTGTCGGACGGGTCGCCGTGCCCGTGCCACAGCCCGACGAGCCGGTCGGCCGCCGCCAGGAACCGGCCGGGGGAGCGCAGGGTCAGCCCGCGCTCATTCCCGGTCGTCGACATGGCGATCCTCCAGCCCTCCCCGGGCTCCCCGATGACGTCCTCGTCCGGGACGAAGACCCGGTCCAGGAAGAGCTCCGCGAAGGCCGGCTTGCCGTCGAGGCGACCGATCGGCCGCACCGTCACGCCCGGCGCCCGCAGGTCGAACATCAGGTACGTCAGCCCCTGGTGCGGTTTCGGGGTGTCCGGGTCGGTGCGGAAGATCCCGAAGGCGCGGTCCGCGAAGGCGGCCCGTGAGGACCAGGTCTTCTGGCCGGACAGCAGCCAGCCGCCGTCCGTCCGCCGTGCCCGCGACTTCAGCGAGGCCAGGTCGGACCCCGACTCGGGCTCCGACCAGGCCTGCGCCCAGATCACCTCGCCGCTCGCCATCGACGGCAGCACCCGCGCCCGCTGCTGCGGGCTCGCGTGGTCGAAGAGGGTCGGCGCGAGGAGGTTGATGCCGTTCTGGGAGACCCGGCCGGGCGCGCCCGCCGCCCAGTACTCCTCCTCGAAGACCAGCCACTTCACGATGTCCGCGCCCCGGCCCCCGTACTCCTCGGGCCACGACACCACCGACCACCGGTCCGCGTGCAGCTGCGCCTCCCACTCCCGGTGCGCCGCGAAGCCCTCCGCCGTCTCCAGGGAGGGGAGGGGGGAGGAGGGGACCCGGCGGGCCAGCCAGTCCCGTGCCTCGGCCCGGAACTCCTCCACCTCGGCCGTCTGGGTCAGGTTCATCGTCGGGTCCATCAGGTGTTCGCCTCCTTCATGGCGGATATGTCCATCCCGCCGAGCGAGTCCGCCGCGGTCTCCGCGTTGTGCGCGTGCGCGAGGTGGTGCAGGCCGAACACCGAGTCCATTCCGGTGTGCAGGCCCTGGAGGTCCTCGGCCTGGTTGACGGCCCGCTTGGCCAGCGCCAGTCCGAAGGCCGGCATCTCGGCGATCCGCAGGGCGAGGCGTTCGGTCTCGGCCTCCAGCACGTCCGCCCCCACGACCCGGTTGACCATGCCGACCTCGTACGCGCGCCGGGCGGACATCCGGTCGCCGGTGTAGAGGAACTCCTTCGCGATCCGCGGCGGCATCGCCCACGGGTGCGCGAAGTACTCGACCCCCGGGATGCCCATCCGTACGACCGGGTCGGCGAAGAAGGCGTCCTCGCTCGCCACGATCAGGTCGCAGACCCAGGCCAGCATCAGGCCGCCCGCCACGCATGCCCCGCGCACCGAGGCGATCACCGGCTTGGGCAGCTCGCGCCAGCGCCGGCACATCCCCAGGTACACCTCCGACTCGCGCGCGAAGCGGGACTCGGCGCCCGGCCGCCCGGTGTGGTCCCACCACAGGCCGGCCCGCCGCTCGAAGGGCAGGTGGGCGTCGCGCTGCGGGGTGCCGATGTCGTGGCCCGCGGAGAAGTGGTCACCGGCCCCGGCCAGGACGATCACCTTCACCGCGGGGTCCTCGGCGGCCCGGTAGAAGGCGTCGTCCAGCGCGTACGTCATGGCGCTGTTCTGCGCATTGCGATAGCGGGGGCGGTTCATGGTCACGTACGCGACCGGGCCGCGGCGCTCGTGGAGCACGGGTGTGTCGTCGGGCGTGCGGTCGTCGGGCATGCGGCTGCCATCCTTCACGGGCGAAGCTTCCCTAACAAGTGTTTGGTAGGTTAACGTACGGCCATGAGCAGCGTCGAGGAGTTCCGCACCGAGGTCCGGGGGTGGCTACGGGCCCGCGCCGACACCGTCTACGCGGGCTCGGACGAGATCCAGCGCACCCTCATCGCCGAGCGGATCCTCGGCCTTCCCAAGGAGGTACGGGCGTGAACACCCCCGACTATGTCCCCGGGCATGGACTGCTGAAGGGCCGCACCGCCGTCGTCACCGCCGCCGCCGGGGCCGGGATCGGCGGAGCCACCGCCCGCCGCCTCCTCGAAGAGGGCGCCGCCGTCGTCATCGGCGACGCCCACGCCCGCCGCCTGAAGGAGACCGAGGAGACGCTCGCCGCCGAGTTCGGCGCGGACCGCGTCACCTCCCTGCCCTGCGACGTCACCGACGAGGACCAGGTCCAGGCCCTCTTCGCGCTCGCCGAGCAGACCCACGGCCGCCTCGACATCGTCGTCAACAACGCCGGCCTCGGCGGCACCGCAGCCCTCGTCGACATGACCGACGCCCAGTGGTCCCGCGTCCTCGACGTCACCCTGAACGGCACCTTCCGCTGCACCCGCGCCGCCCTCCGCGCCCTCAAGGCCTCCGGCGGCGGCGGAGTGATCGTCAACAACGCCTCCGTCATCGGGTGGCGCGCCCAGACCGGCCAGGCCCACTACGCCGCCGCCAAGGCCGGGGTGATGGCACTGACCCGCTGCGCGGCCCTGGAGGCCGCCGAGTTCGGCGTACGCGTCAACGCGGTCGCCCCGAGCCTGGCCATGCACCCGCATCTGGTGAAGGTCACCAGCGAGGAGCTCCTGGCCGAACTCACCGCCCGCGAGGCCTTCGGCCGGTACGCCGAGCCATGGGAGGTCGCCAACGTCATCGTCTTCCTGGCCAGCGCCTACTCGTCGTACATGACCGGCGAGACGGTGTCGGTCAGCAGCCAGCACGCGTAGGCCGAGAATGGACGCGTGCCAACGAACAAGCCGACATCCCAGAAGAAGCCACAGGTGACGGCCTCCCCCGAACGGCGTCGTGAACTCCTCGACACCGCCGCCGAGGTCTTCGCCGCACAGGGCTACAACGCCACCACCGTCCGCAAGATCGCCGATGCCGCCGGAATGCTCGCCGGCAGCCTCTACTACCACTTCGATTCCAAGGAATCGATGCTCGACGAGATCCTCTCGGCCTTCCTGACCGAGCTGTGGGACGGGTACGACACCGTCCTCGCCGCGGGCCTCGGCCCCAGGGAGACCATCGAGGCCCTCGTCACCGAGTCCTTCCGGGAGATCGACCGGCACCGCGCCGCCGTCGCCATCTACCAGAAGGAGTCCCGCACCCTCTCCGCCCAGCCCCGCTTCCACTACCTGTCCGACTCGCAGCAGAAGTTCGAGAAGGCCTGGCTGGGGACGCTGGAGCGGGGGGTCGCCGCCAAGGTCTTCCGCGCCGACCTCGACATCCGCCTCACCTACCGCTTCGTGCGCGACACGGTGTGGGTGGCGGCGTCCTGGTACCGGCCGGGCGGACAGCACAGCCCCGAAGAGATCGCCCGCCAGTACCTGTCGATGGTGCTGGACGGGATCGCCCTGCGCCCCACGTGACAGACCCGACCGTCTGAGGAGTCCCGATGCCCGAGGCCTACATAGTCGATGCGGTACGCACCCCCGTGGGGCGGCGCAAGGGCGGCCTGGCCGCCGTCCACCCCGCCGACCTGGGCGCACACGTCCTGAAGGCACTGATCGAGCGGTCCGGGGCGGACCCGGCCGCCGTGGAGGACGTGGTGTTCGGCTGCCTCGACACGGTGGGGCCGCAGGCGGGGGACATCGCCCGGACGGCCTGGCTGGCGGCCGGCCTGCCCGAGGAGGTGCCCGGGGTCACCATCGACCGCCAGTGCGGGTCCTCGCAGCAGGCGGTGCACTTCGCGGCGCAGGGCGTCCTGTCCGGCACCCAGGACCTCGTGGTCGCGGGCGGCACCCAGAACATGTCGATGATCCCGATCGCCTTCGCCTCGCGGCAGGCGGCGGAGCCGCTCGGCCTCACGGAGGGGCCGTACGCGGGCTCGGCGGGCTGGCGGGCCCGGTACGGGGACGCCCCGGTGAACCAGTTCCACGGCGCGCAGCTCATCGCGCAGAAGTGGGGGATCACCCGGCAGGACATGGAGGAGTTCGCGCTCCGCTCCCACCGGCGGGCGATCCGCGCCATCGACGAGGGCCGCTTCGCCCGCGAGACGGTGGCCTACGGCGACGTGAGCGTCGACGAGGGCCCGCGGCGGGACACGACCCTGGAGAAGATGGCCACCCTCAAGCCCGTCGTCGAGGGCGGCACCATCACCGCGGCCGTCTCCTCCCAGGTCTCGGACGGAGCGGCGGCCATGCTGATCGCCTCCGAGCGGGCGGTACGGGAACACGGCCTGCGGCCGCGCGCCCGCATCCACCACCTCTCGGTCCGCGGCGAGGACCCGATCCGCATGCTGTCCGCGCCGATCCCGGCCACGGCGTACGCGCTGAAGAAGACCGGCATGTCGCTGGCCGACATCGACCTGGTGGAGATCAACGAGGCCTTCGCCCCGGTGGTGCTGGCCTGGCTGAAGGAGACCGGCGCCGATCCGGAGCGGGTCAACGTCAACGGTGGCGCGATCGCCCTGGGCCACCCGCTGGGCGCGACCGGGGTGAAGCTGATGACCACCCTCCTGCACGAACTGGAACGCACCGGCGGCCGCTACGGCCTGCAGACCATGTGCGAGGGCGGCGGCCAGGCCAACGTCACGATCATCGAGCGGCTGTAGCGGCGGTACCGCTCACGAGGGGAGCAGGGAGGGAGCCCGCGGTATGCCGGGCTCGCGCAGGACGCCCGGCAGCCGGGCCACCGCCAGGGACTTCCGCCGCCCGCCGGCCGGCCCGGTCCGACCCGTAGGGGTGAATCTTTTCGCCCAGGGCGGATCGGGCCGCCGGGGTCGGGGCGGGCGTCCGGACGGGACCGGGCCGCCCACGGCCCAAGGGGGACCGGGCCTGCGGCCTCCCGGACCGCCCCGCGGCGCCACCGGCGGGACCCCCGCCGACGGGCCGGAGGGTGCAGGTCACACCCCTCGCCCCGGGACTCCCCGCAGCGAGGTGTGCTAGCTTAGAGCTCGTTGCAGTTGTGGTACCCATGAACTTTATGTGCGCCTGACGGGAATGCTCCGCAGGCGCTTTTATTGTTTTGCCGGAATCTCCGGATGGGGCCCTTTGCCGCCTATTCAGGAGATTTAAAATGGCACTTGGCACCGTGAAGTGGTTCAACTCGGAAAAGGGCTTCGGCTTCATCGAGCAGGACGGTGGCGGCCCGGACGTCTTCGCCCACTACTCGAACATCGCCACCCAGGGCTTCCGTGAGCTCCAGGAGGGCCAGCGCGTGTCCTTCGACGTCACCCAGGGCCAGAAGGGCCCCCAGGCGGAGAACATCATCCCCGCCTAAGTTCTTCAGCATGCCGGGGTCCGCACCGCGAGGTGCGGGCCCCGGCTTGTCTGCTGTTTCGACCTTTGTTTTACCTGCCGGTTTCAGGAGGGCTTTCTCGCATGACCAGCTCCAGCTCCGCACGACCCAGCCGCCGCCCCACCCGGGGTCGAGGTGCGGCCCAGGGGCGTCCGAAGTCTGGCGCGGGACGGCAGAAGTCCGCGCCCGTTGCCCGGCCCCAGGAATTCACCATGCCCGAGCCGATCGCCCCGGCGCTGCCGCCGGTCGAGTCGTTCGGCGACATGGACATGCCCGAGGCGCTGCTGAAGACCCTCGCCGCCCAGGGCGTCACCGAGCCGTTCCCGATCCAGGCCGCGACGCTGCCGAACTCGCTCGCCGGCCGTGACCTGCTCGGCCGCGGCCGCACCGGCTCCGGCAAGACGCTGGCCTTCGGCCTGGCGCTGCTGGCCCGTACTGCCGGCCGCCGCGCGCAGCCGAAGGCGCCGCTCGCGCTGGTCCTCGTACCCACCCGTGAGCTCGCGCAGCAGGTCACCGACGCGCTGGCCCCGTACGCCACGGCTGTCAACCTGCGCATCGCGACCGTCGTCGGCGGCATGTCGATCAACCGGCAGTCGGGCGCCCTGCGCCGCGGCGCCGAGGTGCTCGTCGCCACCCCCGGCCGTCTGAAGGACCTCATCGACCGCGGTGACGCCGACCTCTCGCAGGTCTCGATCACCGTCCTCGACGAGGCCGACCAGATGACCGACATGGGCTTCATGCCGCAGGTCACGGCGCTGCTCAAGCAGGTCGAGGCCGGCGGCCAGCGGATGCTGTTCTCCGCGACGCTGGACAAGAACATCGACAAGCTCGTCAAGATGTTCCTGACCGACCCGGTCGGCCACTCCGTCGACCCGTCGGCCGGTGCGGTCACCACCATGGAGCACCACGTCCTGTACGTCATGGACGAGACCGACAAGAAGGCCGTGGCGACGCGCATAGCCGCTCGCGACGGCCGGGTGATCATGTTCGTCGACACCAAGCGCGGGGTCGACCGCATGGTCAAGAAGCTGCTCGCCGACGGCGTGCGCGCCTCCGGCCTGCACGGCGGCCGCTCCCAGCCGCAGCGCAACCGCACCCTGGACTGGTTCAAGACGGGCGAGGTCACCGCGCTGGTCGCCACCAACGTTGCGGCGCGCGGCATCCACATCGACGACCTCGACCTCGTGGTCAACGTGGACCCGCCCAGCGACCACAAGGACTACCTGCACCGCGGCGGCCGTACCGCCCGTGCCGGTGAGTCCGGCAGCGTGGTCACCCTGGTCCTCCCCGACCAGAAGCGGGACATGACCCGTCTGATGTCGGACGCCGGGATCTCCCCGCGCACCGCGCAGATCAAGTCCTCCGACGAGGAACTGGCCCGGCTGACCGGCGCCAAGGAGCCCTCGGGCATCCCGGTGGTGCTGGAGGTTCCGCAGCCGACCGCGCCCAAGCAGCGCTCCGGCTCCGGTACGGGCTCCGGCTCGCGCCGCCGCTCGGGCGGACCGCGCACCGGTGCCGCCACGGGCAGCGCTCCGGCGAACGGCGGCCGTGCCCGCCGCTCCGGCGGGGGCGCCTCCGGGCAGGCCCCGGCGGCCTCCGGGTCGGGCCAGGCCCGTCGCGGCGGCCAGGGCGGCGGTGGCGCGGCCACCGGCACCGGCGAGCGCAGCCGGCGCGGGACGGGCGGCGCCGGCGGTGGCGCGGCAGCGGCCTCCGCGCGCAGCAGGGTCGGCTCCGGTGGCCAGGGCCGCCGCCGGACGGTCTGACCGGCCACACCGCAGGACACAGGCACGACGATGCCGGGCAGCGCAGGACGCGCTGCCCGGCATCGTGCTGCCCGGCATCGTGCGCTCCGGGGCAGGCGCCCCCGCTACCGGACCATCCGGTCCTGCAGCTTCGCCAGCGTCCGCAGGTCCAGGCCGAGGCCCTGCGTCAGGTAGCCGAAGAAGCTGCCGTAGTCGGCCTCCAGCTGGGCCGTCGCCGAGTCCAGGTAGTCCTGGCGGACCTCCTGGAGCGGGATCAGCAGGTCCGGGTTCTGCATCCGGCCCGACTGCTTCAGGCCCGCCCGCACCCGGGCGTCGTAGGCGGCGCGGAAGGTGTTCGACGCCAGGTAGTCGCGCTCCGCGGTGTCCTCGGGGACGGCCAGGGCGCGCAGCAGGACGTAACTCATCCAGCCGGTCCGGTCCTTGCCGGACGTGCAGTGGTACAGGACCGGGCCCTGCCGGCCGTCGGCGATCTCCCGCAGGGTCGCCGCGAACTGCGCCCGGTTCTCGGGGCTGCTCACGAAGGTGCGGTAGATGTCGCGCATGTAGGCCTCGGCGCGGCCGCCGCCGAGCATCTGCTCCTGGACCACGGGATCGCCGCTGCCGATCGCGCCGACGAGGGTTCCGTAGAGGCCGAGGTCACTGACCGGGCGTGCGGTGGGGGAGAGGCCAGCGGGCAGCCGGTCGGCGCCGTCGTACTGGAGCTCCATCGGAATGCGGAAATCGACGACCTTCTTGAGGCCGAGACCGGCGACGGTGGTGACGTCTGCGTCGGTCAGCTTGCTCAGTGCGTCGGAGCGGTAGACCAGGCCCTGGCGGACCTGGCCGCCGGTCCAGGTGCGGTAGCCGCCGAGGTCCCGGAGGTTGACGGCGCCCTGGAGGGGGATCTGGCGAATCGTTTCGGCCTGCTGCTGGTGGTGCCGGGCACTGACCCCGGCTCCGGGTGCCGTCGCCGCGTACGCGGAGGCGGGCAGGATCCCGATGGCGAGAGCGGCGGCGGCCGCCGCTCTCGCCAGACGGATGCGGGCACGGCTCATATGGGCAACTCCTGTGACGGAGAAGGGGGATCACCCTGGTGGTGGCAGGGTGCGGAGCATGTGCAGTGCTTCGAGTGCTTCGAGTGCTTCGAGTGCCTGTTGTGCCTCGGCCATGACGCGGGAGACGAGCTCCGCGCAGGACGGGAGATCGTCTATCACCCCCGCGACCTGGCCCGATGCCATGACGCCGAGGTCCGTACGGCCCTCGACCATGGACGCCTTGAGGAGCATGGGGGTGTTCGCGGCGAGCAGGACCTGGCTCCAGGACAGGTCCTTGCCGTGTTTCATCGCGAGCCCGTCGCGGACCATCTGCGACCAGCTCAGGCCGGACAGCTTCCGGAAGCCGGCCGCGTGCCGCACCGCCCGGACCAGCGCCCGCGTACGGCCCGCCCGCTCCAGCGAGTCGACCAGCTCCGTACGGAGCATGCGGTGCGGCAGCCCGTCGACGGCCGTGGTGACGGTGACGTCCTTGACCGTGGCCTTCAGGTACTCGGCCTTCACGGTGTCCGGGACGGTGGAGTCCGAGGTCAGCAGGAAACGGGTGCCCATGGCGATGCCCGCGGCCCCGTACGACAGGGCCGCGACCAGGCCGCGCCCGTCGCTGAAGCCGCCCGCCGCGATCACCGGGATGTCCACGGCGTCCACGACCTGCGGCAGCAGCACCGTCGTGGCCACGTCCCCGGTGTGACCGCCGCCCTCGCCGCCCTGCACGATCACCGCGTCGGCGCCCCACGCGGCCACCTTCTCGGCGTGCCGCCGGGCCCCGATCGACGGGATGACCACCACCCCCGCGTCCTTCAGCCGCCCGATCAGCTCCTCGGACGGCGCGAGCGCGAACGAGGCGACCCGCACTCCCTCGTCGATGATCAGTCGCACGCGCTCGGCCGCGTCCCCGGCGTCCGCCCGCAGATTGACCCCGAAGGGAGTGCCGTCCGGCGTGCGGGACTTGACCTCGCGGACCGCCGAACGCAGCTGGTCCACGGTCATCGTGGCCGAGGCCAGGATGCCCAGCGCCCCCGCGTTGGCCGCGCCCGACACCAGACGGGGCCCGGCGACCCAGCCCATGCCCGTCTGCACCAGGGGGTGCTCGACCCCGACCAGCTCGGTGAAGGCCGTCCGTATCGTCGTCGCCATCGCCTCAGACCCGCACTTCCCGGTCGCGCAGCCCCTTGGGGTCGATCACCTCGCGGATCAGCCGCAGCTCCTCGGCGGACGGCTCCCGTGTGCACGGGACCTCGCCCGCGATCACCAGCTCGAAGCCGGTGGCCGCACGGACGTCCTCGACGGTGACCCCCGGGTGGAGGGAGGCCAGGCGCATCGCGTGGCCGGGCCCGCCGAAGTCGAAGACGCCGAGATCGCTCACCACCCGGGGCAGCCGGTGGAAGCGCGTCACCCCGGCCGCCTCCGCGCGGTCGTAGCCGACACCGCTGACCATGTCCACGCGCTCGACGAACACCCGGGTGGAGTGCTTGGGCACCCAGTAACTCACCGGGTTGTTCAGGGTGTTGACGGGCGCGCCGCGCACCCCGAGGAGCTGGCGGGCCGGCCGCTCCCAGTCACCGATGCAGGAGATGTTCTGGTTGCCGAACCGGTCGATCTGGCTGGCGCCCATCATCACGTGCCGTCGGCCGCCGGTCACCATCGTCAGATGACGCCGGTACGGGAGCCAGCCCTCGGCCGAGCCGTCCAGCCCGACGAGCATGGCCTCGCCGTCGGTCAGCAGCAGGTCGGGGGAGAAGGTCCGCTTCGCGAGGCGGGCCCCGAAGGAGGGGATCAGGCCCATCGGACTGGCGAGCACCTCGCCGTTGTCGCGCCAGGCCTCGGCGCACGCGATCACGCAGTACTCGGCGCGGGAGACGGTGCGGGGGGCGGTGGTGGTCCCGGTGGTCGTCACTGCTGCTCCTCGTGCCAGGTCCGGACGGCCGACTGGTAGTCGTGCTCGCTCGCCCCGGACAGGAAGCGCGCCGAGAACTCGGTCCAGGGGGTGGCCGCGTACAGCTTCTGGAAGGCCTCGTCGCGGTCGTAGTCGGGGGCGCAGGAGGTGAAGTGCGCGCCGTTCGGGCACTCCACGACCCCGGTCACGGAGTGGCGGCTGACGAGGAGGGACTGCGGCGGCCCCGCCTTGGCGAGCTCGGCGGTCTCGACGAGCTGCTCGCAGGAGACGTAGGCGGCGTCGGCGGCCTCGCAGAAGAGGTCGTCGAAGTACGGGTCCGGGCCCAGGTACTGGGCGTTGCCGAGGCGGTCGGCGCGGTTCAGGTGGACCAGGGCGGCGTCCATGCGCAGGGCGGGGACGGCGACGAGCTCCTCGCCGTCGTCGTAGGGCGAGGTGACGGTACGCAGCTCCGGGTTGACCCGCATCACGTCGGAGCCCAGGCCGGCGCGGACGGGGAGGAAGGGCAGCCGGTTGGCGGCGGCGTGCAGGCCCCACATGAACATGGCCTCGTCGAGCTCGGTGAGGGTGAAGGCGGCGCGCTCGCGGGCGGCCCGGAAGTGTGGCTCCAGCGGGATGGAGTCGAGGGTGGCGAAGGGGGCGACCAGCCGGCGGATCCGGCCGGCGGCGGCCAGCAGGCCGACGTCGGGGCCGCCGTAGGAGATCACGGTGAGATCGGTGATCTCCGACCGGAGCAGTGCTCGCACCAGGGCCATGGGCTTGCGCCGGGACCCCCAGCCGCCGATGCCGATGGTCATCCCGCTGCGGAGCTGCCCGACCACTTCTTCGGGGGTCAGTACCTTGTCGGCCCTGTCGGCCCTGTCGGCCGAGTCCGTCCTGGCGGAGCCTTCCGTCCTGGCGGTCATGCGTGCTCTCCCTTCCCGAAGGTGTCGCGGACCCGGTCGGCCACCCCGCTGAGGTTGGCCTCGAAGGTGAAGCCCTGCTCGAAGCGGTAGCTGCGGCGCACGTCCACGGGGTCGATCCCGTTGATGGCCGCCTTCGCGAGCCGGATCAGGTAGCCGTCCTTCTTCGCTATCTCGGCGGCCAGTTCCAGGGCGGCCGCGCGCAGCTCCGCCCGTGGGACCACCCTCCACACCGAGCCGTGGGCGTGCAGTTCGGCGGCGGTCGCGGTGCGCGAGGTGTAGTACAGCGCGCGCATCAGGTGCTGCGGGACCAGCCGGGCCAGGTGGGTGGCGGCGCCGAGCGCGCCCCGGTCCAGCTCGGGCAGGCCGAAGGTCGCGTCGTCGGAGGCGACGATCGCGTCGGCGTTGCCGACGAGTCCGATGCCGCCGCCCAGGCAGAAGCCGTTCACGGCCGCGACGACCGGCACCTCGCACTCGTACACGGCGGCGAAGGCCTCGTAGCAGCCCCGGTTGGCGCCGACGAGGGCCGCGTGTCCGGTGTCGCGCTGCATCTCCTTGATGTCGACGCCGGCATTGAAGCCGCGGCCCTCGGCGGCGAGCACCACGCACCGGACCTCCGGATCGCGGCCGGCGGCGCGCAGGGCGTCGGCGAGGTCGTACCAGCCCTGTACCGGGAGCGCGTTGACGGGCGGGAAGTCGACTGTGACCAGTGCGATGCCCTTGTCCGGGCTTGAGGTGGAGACACCCATGAGCGGATCAGCTACCTTTCCACCAAACATTTGTTAGGTGAGGAAGGTAGCAGCCTATGGAGCTCGACGGGAGGGTTGTCGTCGTCACCGGAGGAACCCGGGGCGTCGGCGCCGGAATCGCCCGGTCGTTCCTCGCGGCCGGCGCGGACGTGGTCGTCTGCGCCCGGCGGCCCCCGGAGGAACCGGTGTCGGCGGACGGCCGCAAGGCCGCCTTCATCCCGGTCGACCTGCGTGAACCCGCCGCCGTGCACGAGTTCTTCGGCGCGGTCGCGGGCCGGTACGGGCGGCTCGACTGTCTGGTCAACAACGCGGGCGGAACCCCGTACCGGCTGCTGGGAGAGGGCGAGGCGCAGCGCCACGCACGGGTCGTCGAGCTCAACCTCCTCGCACCGATGACGGCCTCGCTGGCGGCGTACCCCTGGCTGCGGGAGGCCCGGGGCTCGGTGGTGATGATCGGCAGCGTCAGCGGCACCCGGCCCTCACCGGGGACGGCGGCGTACGGCGCGGCCAAGGCGGGACTGGAGAACCTGGCCCGGTCCATGGCCGTCGAATGGGCCCCCGAAGTACGGGTCAACTCGCTGGTCCTGGGCATGGTGCGGACCGAACTGGCGCACCTGCACTACGGGGACGAGGCAGGCATCGCGTCGGTCGGCGCCACCGTCCCGCTGGGGCGGCTGGCCGACCCCTCGGACGTGGGGGAGGCGGCCGTGTTCCTGGCCTCCGGCCGGGCGGCGTACGTGAGCGGGGCGAGCCTGCTGGTGCACGGGGGCGGGGAGCGCCCCGCCTTCCTGGATGCGGCAACTGTCAACAAGGAGAGCTGAGATGGCGGGACTGTGCGAGGGCCGGGTCGTGATCGTGACGGGCGCGGGCCGGGGGCTGGGGCGCGCGCATGCGCTGGCGTTCGCGGCGGAGGGGGCGAGGGTCGTCGTGAACGACCTGGGGGTCGGGCTGGACGGTCGGCCGGGCCCCGACAGCCCGGCGGCGCAGGTGGTGGCCGAGATCGGGGCGCTCGGAGGGGAGGCGGTGGCCCACGGCGGGGACATCGCCACGTCACAGGGTGCCGCCTCGCTGGTCGCGGCGGCCGTGGACACCTTCGGGCGGCTCGACACACTGGTCAACAACGCGGGCTTCCTGCGGGACCGGATGCTGGTCAACCTGGACGAGGACGACTGGGACGCGGTCATGCGGGTGCACCTGAAGGGGCACTTCCTGCCGCTGCGGTCGGCGGCCGCGTGGTGGCGGGCGGAGGCGAAGGCGGGCCGGCCCGTGGCGGCCCGGGTGGTCAACACCTCCTCCGGGGCCGGGCTGCTGGGCTCGGTCGGCCAGGGCAACTACAGCGCGGCCAAGGCGGGCATCCTCGGCCTGACGATGGTCGCCGCGGAGGAGATGGGCCGCTACGGGGTGCAGGTCAACGCGATCGCCCCGGCGGCGCGGACCAGGATGACGGAGCAGACCTTCGCCGAGACGATGGCCGCCCCGGAGGCGGGCGGCTTCGACGCGATGGCCCCGGAGAACGTGTCCCCGCTGGTGGTGTGGCTGGGAGCGGACGCCTCGGCGGGCGTCACGGGCCGGGTCTTCGAGGCGGAGGGCGGCCGGATCACGGTGATGGAGGGCTGGCGGCCGGGTCCCACGGCGGACCGGGGCGCACGGTGGACCCCGGCGGAGGCGGGGGAGGCCGCGCTGAAACTCCTCGCGTCGGCGCAGGCTCCGCTCCCGGTCTACGGCGCGCGGTGACCGGGCCGGGCGGTGCGGGCCGGGCGGTGCGGGCGCGGGCCGTCCCGGATCCGGGCCCGCGTCCCGTCCCGCGTCCGGCCCGATCGACAGGGGACCCCCTAGGGTTTCTGGTCCGGGAGGACCGGAGAGCGAAGGGACAGGACCAGCGATGACCATCACGCCGAGCCCGCAGAAGATCACCACGTTCCTGATGTTCGAGGGGCGTGCGGAGGAGGCGATGACCTTCTACCTCTCGCTGTTCGAGGACGCCGAGGTGCTGGGCATCAGCCACTACGGCGCCGACGAGGCCGCGGCGGGAGCCGGGGAGGAGGGGACCGTACGGCACGCGGCCTTCTCCCTGGCCGGGCAGACGTTCATGTGCATCGACAGCCCGGCCAAGCACGCATTCGGCTTCACGCCCGCGGTGTCGCTCTACGTCCAGTGCGAGAGCGAAGCCGAGATCGAACGCCTCTACGGAGCCCTCTCCGAGCAGGGCAGCGAGCTGATGCCGCTCGGCTCGTACGGCTTCAGCACCCGTTTCGGCTGGGTCAACGACCGCTTCGGCGTCTCCTGGCAGCTGAACCTGCCGGGCGAGGCCGCTCCGGGGCAGTGACCGCGCCCGGGCGCTGACGGCCGCCGCAAACCCCCGGGGCCCGGGCGCCGAGCCCCGGGGGGCCGTCCCCGGCAACGAGGTCCTGGACGAGACGGACCTCGCCGAGGGGTACATCCTGGCCTGCCAGGCACGACGGCTCGGCGACGACCCGCTGCGGATCACCCTACGAGGGCTGAAACGGCGTGGCACGGAAGCGGGCCCGGCCCCCTGGCGAGGGGTCGGGCCCGAGTCTTCATCGGTGCGATGTCCTATGACTACCCGCTACATCCACTCGCTGAACCGCAGCCGGCCCATCAAGTTGTCCATTTCCTGTTCCGAGACCGCCGGTTGCGGGTCCTGGGGCAGCGCTGACGCAGCCCGCCCGGAGCGCGGAATGCCGGAGCGGTCAACGCCGTCGCTGCCGGACTCGGCCGGGGCGGCGGGGCGGCGGACTCGCACGATCCGCCGCCCCGTTGACACCGTGCTCGGGTCAGGACAGCTTGCCGTTGTAGTCCGGCAGCTTGACGGTGCGCTCCGCGTGACCGCCGACGAGGTCGGTCGGGCTGTTGCCGATGTTCGCGATGATCGTGTAGCCGCGTGCCTCGATCTCCGCCCGCTTGCCCGTCTTGTAGGCGCTGACCTCCTCGAACAGGTCGGGCAGGTCACGGACGTAGAGCCCCGAGATCGGGTAACCCACGGCCCTGAGGTTGTGCTCGGTCAGGGAGTGGATGATCCCGGGGCGGGCGGTCACGAAGAAGATCGCGACACCGCGCGCGTGCGCGTACTGGGTCAGCGCGCGGACCTTGGAGATCGCGGGGGTCGGGAACGTCCAGAACCAGTGGAAGTCCGTCTCCAGCGAGGTGTTGTCGATGTCGAGGACGAGGGCGGGCTTCTCGCCGGCCGGTGAGGCGGCGATGCGCGCCTCGATGGCGGGCCGGGCCGCGTCGACGACGGCGGCGACGTCCCGCTGCCAGGTGGCGTAGTCGATGCCGAGGATCGCCGCGTTGCCGCCGGGCGCGGAGGCGGCCGGGGACGCGGAGGCGGGCGCCGGAACGGGCGCGGCCTGGGCGATGGTGGCCGGAACCAGCGTCAGGACGGCGGCGGCCGCGGCCACTGCGGCGGCGGTACGGGGCATGCGGGTGCGGGGGGTGCGGGTACTGCGCATGGGGGGCGCTCCCTCGGTCACGAGTTGGCATGTACGTGACCAGAGTTGGCGAGAACCGACCCCCTGTCTACTGGCCGGTAGGAAACTTTTCGTGGCCGCGTGATGAATGGATCTACGTGAGGCAGTCGAGGACGGTGCGGCACAGACCGCACCGGGCCCGCAGCCGCCCGCGCACCGGAACCCTCAGCCGCTGGGCGCACACCGGGCACGGGAAGCTCACCAGCAACCCGGCGCCGGAGCCGCCCCGTTCGAAGCGGTACGCGGATCCGCCACCCGTGTCACCCGTGTCGCCCGCCTCGCCCGCACCGGCCCCCGCGCGCCGCGCCTTCGCGTACCGCCGCCGCGCCAGCGGCCCGGCCGCCGCCAGCGGGGCCCGGCGGTGCTCGCGCCCGGCCAGCGCGCGCCCGCGCACGTACGCCTCGTACGCCTGAGGGCTGGTGAACCAGGGGGAGGGGTCCTCGCCGAACAGTGCGGCACGCTTGGCCAGGACGTAGCCGAACTCCTCCGGGGTGAGGTAGCCGAACCTCTGGTGGGTCAGCGCGTCCTCACGGTAGGCGTCCAGGAGCAGCCAGCCCGCCCCGAGGTACGCGGCGGCCGTGTCGGTGAGGATCTCGTTCTCCTCGGTGCCGGGGAACCGCAGGTCCAGACGGTGCAGCAGGACGTGCGCGACCTCGTGCGACAGGGCCGCCGCCAGGTCCCGGCGGTGGGTGCGGAAGCGGTCGTTGACCTCGACGAAGTACTCGGGACCTGCGGCCAGTTCCACGGTCGCCGCCTGCTCCATCGGCCGGAAGGAGACCACCATGCGCGCGTCGGGCAGCTGCAGCGCGCGCACCGTCGCGGCGGCCACCCGCTGCGCGCCCAGGTGGAGGTCGTCGTCGGCGTCGAAGGCGGCGTCGGCGGGGGTCAGGCTCGTGTCGTAGGCGCGGATCCCGTCGGCCGACAGCCGGCGGTGGAGCGCGGTGATCGAGGCGCGCACGGTCGCCAGATGCGGAAATCCGTGCGCGATGGGGCCGCGCGGCCCCCCGTTCTCCGTCATCGGGCCCTCCTTACAGCAATCCCTGCCGCAGGGGCGGGAGTTGGCCGAAATTGCATTCTTGATGTCCACCACACGCCTGTTGTGTCATGGACCCGTCATTCACCCGATGGCACGCACAGCCCAACCCCCCACGAAAGGCAGTGTGTTGACTGTGACCACCCTTGTGCAGTTCATGAAGCGCACCCTCGCCGTCGGAGCGGTCGCCCTCGCCGCCGTCAGCCTCCAGCCCGGCACCGCCACCGCCGGCACGGCACCGGTCGTAGGCGGCACCCGCGCCGCCCAGGGCGAGTTCCCCTTCATGGTGCGCCTCTCCATGGGCTGCGGCGGCGCCCTCTACACCCAGCAGATCGTCCTCACCGCCGCCCACTGCGTGAACGGCTCCGGCAACAACACCTCCATCACCGCCACCGCCGGAGTCGTCGACCTCAACAGCTCCAGCGCCATCAAGGTCAAGTCCACCAAGGTCCTCCAGGCCCCCGGCTACAACGGCACCGGCAAGGACTGGGCCCTCATCAAGCTCGCCAAGCCCATCAACCTGCCCACCCTCAAGATCGCCGAGACCAAGGCCTACGACAGCGGAACCTTCACCGTCGCCGGCTGGGGAGCCACTCGCGAGGGCGGCGGCCAGCAGCGGTACCTGATGAAGGCCACCGTCCCCTTCGTCTCCGACGCCACCTGCAAGGCCGCGTACGGCAGCTCCCTCGTCCCGAGCGAGGAGATCTGCGCCGGCCTGCCCCAGGGCGGCGTCGACACCTGTCAGGGCGACTCCGGCGGCCCCATGTTCCGCCGCGACAACAACAACGCCTGGATCCAGGTCGGCATAGTCAGCTGGGGCGAGGGCTGCGCCCGGCCCAACTACCCCGGCGTGTACACCGAGGTCTCGACCTTCGCCGCCGCGATCAAGAGCGCCGCGGCAGGCATGTAGCCCCTCCTGACCGTCCTTCCGGCCGGGCCCGGTCCGGCCGGAAGGACGGGGCGCCCCGCCGTGCGGTTGCGGGCCGCCCCGCCCACCCGTCCCATGGGAGTGAACCGGTGACGGCAGCGTTCGACAGTGGGGCAGGTGGCGCATGGCGATCAGAGTGGTCATCGCGGACGACCAGGAGATGGTCAGAACCGGCTTCCGGATGATCCTCGAAAGCCAGCCGGACATTGAAGTGGTCGCCGACGTCGTCGACGGCGAAGCGGCCCTCGCGGCCGTCGCCGAACACCGGCCGGACGTCCTCCTCCTCGACATCCGCATGCCGAAACTCGACGGCCTCGAAGTCACCCGCCGGCTGTCCGGCGAAGAGGGCGGCCCGCACATCGTCATCGTCACCACCTTCGACCTCGACGAGTACGTCCACGCGGCGCTCCACGGCGGAGCATCCGGCTTCCTCCTGAAGGACGCCAGCCCGGCCATGCTGGTTGAAGCGGTACGGGCGGCGGCCGTCGGCGACTCCCTCGTCTCACCCGCCATCACGGTGCGGCTGCTGCGCGAAATGGCCCCGCGCACCCCGGCCACCCGGGCCGGACGCCCCGCGGAACCCCTGACCGAGCGGGAACGCGACGTCGTACGCTGCCTCGCGCGCGGGCTGACGAACGCGGAGATCGCAGCAGAGCTCTTCGTCTCCCTCTCCACGGTCAAGACCCACCTGGCCAACGTCCAGGCCAAGCTCGACGCCCGCAACCGCGTCGAGATCGCCGCCTGGGCCTGGGAAAGCGGCCTGGCCGCCACCTCGGCGTGACCCCGGTCCAGCCCCGCGGCCACATCCAGCTCCGCGGCCTTTCCGGTCCCGGGCACATCCAGCCCCGTGGCCTTTCGGAGCCCGGCCACATCCAGCCCCGCCGGCGTTTGAGGCGCGGGCTCCGGGGCGGAGTCCCGGGAGGCCACGGCGCAGCCGGCCCGCGCCCGCGCAGCCGTTCCCGCACCCGCCCCCGTACCGCCGCCGCAGGCCAACGCCCACGCCGGGCCCCGAAGCGGCCCAGGGCCACCCGATGAGCCCCCTGTCCGGCTGGGCACGCAGCCACCCGCACGCCGCCACCTGGCTGCGCCTCTCCCTCTCCCTCGTCCTCCTCGCCCTCGTCTCCTTCGAGGGCGTCGTCCTGGCCCGCCAGCCCAGCCTCCCGCACGCCGCCGTCTGGGTGTCCGGCATCCTCGTCTGCCTCAGCGCCGCGCCCTGGCCCGCCGTCCCCCTGCTCACCCGCGCCCGGTTCGCCGCCGCCGTCACCTGGACCGTCACCCTCCTCCTGATGCTCAGCCACCACCCCCGCGTCGTCTGGGGCGGCGGGGAGGCCCTCGCCCTCCTCGTCCTGCTCTCCCAGGTCCTGCTCCGCGCCCCCGCCCGCACCGCCGCCGTCCTCGGCCCCGTCCTCGCCCTCGGCTGCATGGCCGTACCGGCCCGGGACGCCGCGCCGGGCCGGTTCACCCTGCTCTTCTCCGTGCTCGCCGTCGTCGTCGCCGCGTACTCGCTCGTGCTGCGGCTGCAGGCCACCCAGCGCGTGCGCGACCTGCGCGCCGTCCGCACCGCCGAACGCCTGGAGCTCGCCCGCGAACTCCACGACCTCGTCGCCCACCACGTCACCGGCATCGTCGTCGAGGCGCGCGCCGCCCGCTTCACCAACGTCTCCGCCGAACGCGCGGCCGAGATCCTCGGCCGGATCGAGAACGCCGGGGACGAGGCCCTCGGCTCGATGCGCCGCCTCGTCAAGATCCTCCGCGAGGACGAGGACACCACGGCCGCCACCCACCCGGTCGCCGGCCTCGCCGACATCCGCGAGCTCACCGAACGCTTCACGGTGACCGGGCCGCCCGTCACCCTCGGCATCGAGAAAGGGCTGGAGGGCCGGCTCCCCGCCCATGTCGCGGCCACCGCCCACCGCATCGTCCTCGAAGCCCTCACCAACATCGGCAAGCACGCGGCGACGGCCACCGCCGTCCGGGTCACCCTGCGCACCGTCCCGGCCGGCCTGGAGGTCCGCGTCGCCGACGACGGCGGCCGTCCGGCCGGACTCTCCGAGAACGCCCGGGGCGGCGGCTACGGCCTGGCGGGCATGGCCGAGCGCGCCGAGGCCCTCGGCGGCTTCCTCACCGCAGGCCCCACCCCCGAGGGCGGCTGGCTCGTCACCGCGACCCTGCCCCTCTAGGTCCTGCCGATCACGCCGGGCACCGGACAACGCGGGCTCGGCCGACAGGATCCGCAGGACACGGCCCAGGTCGTCTCTTTCGGATCTTGCTCCCCCAGCTACCGCTGGGAGGTGCCCCCAGGCCCGCGTCGCCCGGCACCGCACCTCGCCGCGTTGTCGGAGCACCGCAGTACGTCCAGTACAACGGCGCTCCTCCGCCTTGCGATGCACGGCACCGGACGACGCGGGCCGACCGACAAGATCCAAAAGAGACGACCTAGCCGGACGTACTGCCGGGCTGCCCCAGCGCGATGGCCCGCAGTGCGGCCAGGTGCCGCTCGTAGACGGCCCGGCCCTCGGCGGTCAGCGAGATCCAGGTGCGCGGACGGCGTCCGACCCGGCCCTTGCGGACGGCCACCCAGCCCGCCTCCTCCAGCGCCGCGACCTGCTTGGACAGCACCGAGTCCGAAACCTCCACCAGGTCCCGTACGAAACCGAACTCGGCCTTGTCCAGCGGCGCCAGCGCCGCCACCACCGACAGCCGTACCGGCGCGTTCAGCAGCGGCGCCAGATCGTGCCGCGGATGACCGCCGCGCTTCGCCTGCGCCCCGCTGTCCGCCCCGGCGGCCGGAGCCCCCTCGTCCGTCCCGTCCGTCCCGTCCGTCATGCCGCGCCCCGCGTCTCGGTCCAGGCCCCGACGGCCAGCGGCAGCGCACACGCCAGCGCGCCCGCCACCGCGAACGGCACGCCGTGCCCGAAGGCAGCGACCCCGACCGTGATCGTCAGGGCGAACACCACCGCCCATGACGCCATCACCACCCCGTGCTTCACACCGAACCCCCGCCGCACCACGCGCTGCCGCGCCGCGTACACGCTCAGCCCGGTCACCAGCAGCGCGTTGGTCACCGCGAACACCACCCCGGACACCGGCCCGTGCCACAGCACGGCCACCGGTACGAGCACCAGCTGCCCGGCCGCGTACGCCCACAGGTAGCGCGCGTACCAGCCGCTGCGCCGCCGCGCCGCCTTCTCCGCACCGGCCGCCCGCCCCAGCGCCCCGACCGCTTTCGCCGTCTCCTCCACAGGTCCCCCCAAGCTCGCACACGGATGATCGTTCCAGTCGATTTCCACTATGGCGAGCACTTTCCACTTTGGCAAGTAAAGGTCGCCGTCTCACAGGCCGACTGCCCGACGAACCAGCGGCCGCCGCCACGTATTCTCGGGAACCATGAACATCAGCGACCTCGACAACGGCACCGGCACGGGCGCGGGTGCGGCCGACGACGCGGCCAAGGGCGACGAGGGCATCGACCAGAGCGTCACCGCCGAACTCGCCCGACTGCGCGACAGCATCGACAACATCGACGCGGCCGTCGTCCACATGCTCGCCGAACGCTTCAAGTGCACCCAGCAGGTCGGCCACCTCAAGGCCAGGCACCAGCTGCCCCCCGCCGACCCGGGCCGCGAGGCCAGCCAGATCGCCCGGCTGCGCCAGCTCGCCGAGAACGCCAAACTCGACCCCGCCTTCGCCGAGAAGCTCCTCAACTTCATCATCGCCGAGGTCATCCGCCACCACGAGACGATCGCTGCGGGCGAAGAGTAGAACACCGGGGTCCGGCCGCCCACTGGGGCAGCATGGGCCCCATGTCCGCACTGACGCGCAACGAAGCGCAGCTCCGAGCCCAGCTCCTCGACGTCCAGCACTACGCCGTGACCCTCGACCTCACCGGCGACGACGACGAAACCTTCGGCTCCACCACCGTCATCCGGTTCACCGCCCGGACCGCCGCAGACACCTTCGTCGAGCTGAAGCCCGTCGAGCTGCGCTCCGCCACCCTCGACGGCAACCCCCTCGACCCGGCGACCCTCGAGGACAACCGCCTCCCGCTCACCGGCCTCACCGAAGGCCACCACGAGCTGCACCTCGACACCCTCATGCGCTACTCCCGCACCGGCGAGGGCCTGCACCGCTTCACCGACCCCGCGGACGGACACACGTACGTCTACAGCCAGATGTTCCTGGACGACGTCCAGCGGGTCTTCCCGGCCTTCGACCAGCCCGACCTCAAGGCCGTCTTCGAATTCACCGTCACCGCCCCCGCACACTGGACCGTCCTCGCCAACGGCATCACCACCCGCACCGGCGACGCCCCCGACGGCAGCGGCGCCGGCGTCTGGCAGTCCGCCCCCACCCCCCTCATCTCCACCTACCTCGCCGCCGTCGCCGCCGGCCCCTGGCACAGCGTCCGCACCCAGCACGCCGGACTGCCCTTCGGCATCCACTGCCGCCAGTCCCTCGCACCCCACATGGACGTCGACGCCCAGGAAATCCTTTCCATCACCAAGGACTGCTTCGACCGGTACCAGGAGAAGTTCACCGAGCCCTACCCCTTCGACTCCTACGACCAGGCCTTCGTACCCGAGTTCAACGCCGGCGCCATGGAGAACCCCGGACTCGTCACCTTCCGCGACGAGTTCATCTTCCGCTCCGCCGTCACCGACACCGAACGCCAGTCCCGGGCCATGGTCATCGCCCACGAGATGGCCCACATGTGGTTCGGCGACCTCGTCACCCTCGCCTGGTTCGACGACATCTGGCTCAACGAATCCTTCGCCGAATACATGGGCTACCAGACCCTCACCGAAGCCACCCGCTTCACCGACACCTGGACCGACTTCGGCGTCACCCGCAAGCCCTGGGGCTACGACGCCGACCAGCGCCCCTCCACCCACCCCGTCGCCCCCGCCCCCGAAGACGTCCCCGACACCGCCTCGGCCCTCCTCAACTTCGACGGCATCTCCTACGCCAAGGGCGCCTCCGCCCTGCGCCAGCTCGTCGCCTGGCTCGGCGAGAAGGACTTCCTGGCCGGCATCAACACCCACTTCACCCGCCACAAGTTCGCCAACGCCTCCCTCGACGACTTCATCGACTCCCTCGCCGCCCACACCGAACGCGACGTCCGCGCCTGGGCCGGCATCTGGCTGCGCACCACCGGAATCGACACCCTCACCCCCCGCATCGAGGAATCCGAGGGCGGCCCCGACAGCGCCCCCGGCTGGACCCTCACCGTCGACCGCAGCGGCAGCCGCCCCCACCACATCGCCGTCGGCGTCTACGACCGCGACCCCGTCGACGGCCGCTTCCTGGAACTGCGCGAACTCCTCGACCTCGACGTCCCTTCCGACGAGATCATCTCCGTCACCGGGGCCCGCCCCGCCCTCCTCGTCCTCAACGACGTCGACCTGACCTACGCCAAGGTCCGGCTCGACGAGCACTCCCTCGAAACGGCCCTGCGCGGCCTGGCCGGCATCCCCGACGCCCTCACCCGCGCCGTCGTCTGGAACGCCCTGCGCGACATGGTCCGCGACGGCGAACTCGACCCGCACGACTACCTGACGACCGCCGCGGCGCACCTGCCCGAGGAGGACGACCTCGCCATCGTCCAGGGCGTCCTCACCTTCGCCCGCACCCAGATCGCCGTACGCTTCGTCGCCCCCGACGAGCGCACCGCAGCCCTCGCCACCCTCACCACCATCGCCCGCGACCTCCTGCGGCGCACCGAGGACGGCTCCGAACCCGGCATGCGGCTGACCGCCGTACGCACCCTCGTCGACAGCGCCACCCAGCCCGACACCATCGCCGCCTGGCTCACCGACGACACCGTCCCCGGAGGCCCCGCCCTCGACCCCGAGCTGCGCTGGCGCATCCTCGGCCGCCTCGCCGTCCTCGGCGCCGTCGACGAGGCCGACATCGACGCCGCCCTCGAGGCCGACACCAGCGCCACCGGCCAGGAAGGCGCCGCCCGCTGCCGTGCCGCCCTCCCCACCCCCGAGGCCAAGGCCGCCGCCTGGGACCGCCTCTTCCATGACGACAGCCTGTCCAACTACCTCTTCAGCGCCACCGCCCAGGGCTTCTGGCAGCCCGAACAGAGCGACCTCACCACCGAGTACGTGACTCGCTACTACCCCGACGCGGTCGCCCTCGGCGCCCGCCGCGGCCCCGCCATCGGCGAAGCCGCGGGCCGCTACGCCTTCCCGGTCCACGCCATCGACGAGGCCAACCTCCAGGCCGGCCGCACCTGCCTCGGCGACCCGGACATCCTCCCCCTCCTGCGCCGCAAACTGGTCGACCAGCTGGACGACCTCGCCCGCGCACTGAAGGTCCGAGGCCAGTAGTGCTCTGAGCCGAAGCCGAAAGCCGGAGCCGACGACGGGAAACCGCGACCGGGGGCCGGGGACGGGGAACCGCGACCGGGGGCCGGGGACGGGGAACCGCGACCGGGGGCCGGGGACGGGGACGGGGCGGGGTGTTGTCCGGGACGTAAAACGTGATTTGTTGGCGCGGTAGCAGCCCGTACGAGGCAAAACCGCCGCCAGGGCGCCATAAATCATGCAGTCCCGGACGACACCCCGCCCCGGCACCGGCCCCGGACCCCCCACCCCGGCCCCGGACCCCCCACCCGGCCCCGGACCCCCCACCCCGGCCCCGGACCCCCCACCCCGGCCCCCTCCCGACCCCCCTCCCGGCCCGGCCCCCGCCCCGCCCCGGCAGGGCCCCGCCCCCGCCAAGCCCCCCCACACGCCACCACCGATTCGGACAAACCCCGGCGGTTACCCCATTCGGGTCTGATCGTTGTACTGGCTGCCAGGTGCCTCCCACCGCACCCGGCCAGCCCCCGGAGGACCCGATGACCGCGCCGCCCGGCAAACGCGCAACACCCCCGCTCGCCGGAGGCGCGAACGGCCCCACCGCCCTGCGCCCCCTCCTCGACACCGTTCTCGACGCCCTCACCACCGGCGCCGAAGCCCGCCGCGGCCCCCTCCCCGCCGGCGGCCCCGACGCCGTCACCGCCCGCGTCCACGCCGCCCTCGGCGACGCCGGCGTACTCCCCGCCCACGGCACCGGCGACCACGAAGCCCTCCGCACCCTCGTCCACACGCTCGCCGCCGGCGCCGCGGACCCCGCCGACCCCCTCTGCGCAGCCCACCTGCACTGCCCCCCGCTCGCCGTCGCGGCAGCCGCCGACCTCGCCGCCAGCGTGCTGAACCCTTCCCTCGACTCCTGGGACCAGGCCCCCGCCGCCTCCGCCGTGGAGGCCCTCCTCACCCGCACCCTCGCCGCCGAGTTCTACGACACCCCCCACCCCGACGCGCTCGTCACCACCGGCGGCACCGAAGCCAACCAACTCGCCCTGCTCCTCGCCCGCGAACGCCACGGCCCCGCCCTGACCGTCCTCCACGGAGCCAACGCCCACCACTCCGTCCCGCGCGCCGCCTGGCTCCTCGGCCTCCCCCCGGCCACCGAACTCCCCACCCCCACCGGCGTCCTCGACCCCGCCCGCCTCGCCGAAGCCCTCGCCACCACCCCCGGCCCCACCCTGGTCACCGCCACCGCCGGCACCACCGACGCAGGCCTCATCGACCCGATCCACCGCATCGCCGACCTCTGCGACCGCTACGGCGCCGACCTCCACATCGACGCCGCATACGGCGGCCTCCTCGCCCTCAGTCCCCGCCACCGCGACAAACTCGCCGGACTCGGCCGCGCCCACTCCCTCGCCGTCGACCTGCACAAACTCGGCTGGCAGCCCGTCGCCGCCGGCCTCCTCGTCGTCCCCGACACCGGCCTCCTCGCCCCCCTCGCCCACCAGGCCGACTACCTCAACGCCACCGACGACACCGAAGCGGGCCTCCCCGACCTCCTCGGCCGCTCCCTGCGCACCACCCGCCGCCCCGACGCCCTCAAGATCGCCACCACCCTCCGCGCCCTCGGCCGCGACGGCCTCGCCGCACTCATCGACCGCACCGTCGACACCGCACACCACCTCGCCCGGCTCCTCGACGCCCACCCCGGCTTCGAACTCCACGCACCCCCCACCCTCACCACCGTCCTCTTCCGGCCCACCCACGCCGACGACGACCAACTCGCCACCCTGCGCCGCACCCTCCTGCACCAAGGCCGCGCCGTCCTCGGCCGCACCCACGCCGACGGCCGCCTGTGGCTCAAGGCCACCCTGCTCAACCCGCACACCACAGCGGGGGACCTGGACACCCTCATCGCCCTCCTGGAAGGCAGCACCCACCGATGACCGCCCAGCTCGAAGCCCCCCACGACCTCGTCGGAATCGGGATCGGCCCCTTCAACCTGTCCCTCGCAGCCCTCGCCCACGGCCTCCCGCAACAAGGAGCCGGCGAACTCGCCACCGCCTTCTACGACCAGCGCCGCGACTTCCGCTGGCACCCCGGCCTCCTCATCGAAGGAGCCACCCTCCAGGTCCCCTTCCTCGCCGACCTCGTCACCCTCGCCGACCCGGCCAGCCCCTGGAGCTTCCTCAGCTACCTCAAGCACAAGGAACGGCTCTTCCCCTTCTACTTCGCCGAGCAGTTCCACATCCACCGCGCCGAATACGACGCCTACTGCCGATGGGTCGCCGGCCGCCTCCCCGGACTCCACTTCGGGCACCAGGTCGACGCCGTCCGCTGGAACCCCGAACGCGACCTCTTCGAAGTCGACTTCACCCAACTCGACGCCACCGGCGAAGTCGAAGCCCTCGGCCGCACCTACACCCACAACCTCGCCCTGGGCATCGGCACCGCCCCCTACGTCCCCGAACCCCTGCGCCCCCTCGCCGACGCCCCCACCGTCCCCGTCATCCACTCCGCCGACTACCTCGACAATCGCCGGCGCATCCTCGGCGCCGAACACGTCACCGTCATCGGATCGGGCCAGTCAGGCGCCGAAGTCTTCCTCGACCTCCTCCGCGCCCGCCCCACCGGCCGCGAACGCCTCACCTGGCTCGCCCGCACCCCCTCCTTCGCCCCCATGGAGTACTCCAAGCTCGGCCTCGAGCACTTCACCCCCGACTACACCCGCTACTTCCACTCCCTCCCCGAACCCGTACGCGACCGGCTCGTCCCCGAACAATGGCAACTCCACAAGGGCATCGACGCCGGCACCATCGCCGCCATCCACGCAGAGCTCTACCGCCGCACCCTCGACGGAGGCTGGCCCGACGCCGTCCTCACTCCCGGAGTCACCGTCCGCACCGCCGGCCGCGTCGCCACCACCAAAGTCGAACTCCACCTCGAACACCTCGAGCAGGGCACCCGCTCCCGGCTCACCACCGACGCCGTCGTCCTCGCCACCGGCTACCGGGAACGCCCCCTCGGCAGCCTCCTCGCAGGCCTCGACCCGTACCTGCGCAAGGACTCCTCCGGACGCCCCCGCATCGACGACCGCTACCGGATGATCCTCGACCCCACCGTCACCGGCAGCGTCTTCGTCCAGAACGGCGAACGCCACACCCACGGCGTCGGAGCCCCCGACCTCGGCCTCGCGGCCTGGCGCAGCGCCGCCATCCTCAACACCCTCACCGGCAAAGAGCCCTACCCCCAGCCGGAACGCACCGCCTTCACCACCTTCGGCCTCGAACAGCGCGAGCACACCCGCCCCCGGCCCGTCGGCGAACTCCGCCCCCTCGTCGACCACCCCTGAAAGGCCCCGCCGCCCGGTGACCGAGACCCCGCCCCCGCACGCCTCGGTGCCGCCACCAGGCCGCCACGAGGGGCGGGAACATTACCGGTACAACTATCCGGACAGATCGAACGTCCCTTCTGTCGAAGAAACGTTTCCAGGGGGTTTTGTCTGTGAAGTTTTCCCGGATCGCCGCAGCGGTCACCACCGCTGCCCTTGCTCCGGCCGTCCTCATCGCGTCACCGGCGTTCGCCGCCGGCCCCGACGCCCCGGCACCCGGCAACCAGCCGGCACCGACCACGCCGGACCAGACCGTGCCCGACCAGGCCGAAGAGGACCGCAAGACCATCCTCGCGATCATCGCCCACCCGATGGCCAGCGAGTTCATGAAGGAAGCCGGCCGCAAGGCCATCGCCGACGGCCCACAGGCCATGCGCAAGTTCATCGAAGTCGACCAGCACAAGATCCGCATGGACGACTACCGCATCGCGATCCTGCGCCTCCTCCCGGGCGCCGGACCCGGCCTGAAGGGAGGCATCAACAAGATCCTCAGCAACGGGGACACCATCGAAGAGCTGCGCCACTTCTACGACGTCACCCAGCACGAACTGCGCGACGACGACAACAAGGTCGAGATCTCCCGGCTGATCGGCACCGGCGGCACCGCAGTCAAGGAAGCCGGCAAGAAGGCCCTGCAGGGCACCCCCGCCGACCGCGCGGAGTTCCTGAAGACCGGCCGGTACCTCGCCCAGGCCTCCGACGACCTGGTCGAACTGGCCCGCATCGACGAGGGCTGGGACGGCCCGATCCTCAGCGACGCCATCAGCAAGCTGATGAACGGAACGCCCACCCCCGCCGAGCTGCGCCACTTCCTGGAAGTGACCCAGTACGAGCTGCGCGACCAGGACAACCGCGTCGCCATCGCCAGGATCATCGACGGTGGCGGTCCGGAACTCGTCAAGGCCGGCCGCGCCGCGCTCGCCGGCACCCCCGCCGACCGGACCGAGTTCCTCAAGACGGGCCAGCACGAGGCCCGCGCCAAGGACCAGGCGGCCAAGGACAAGGAGAAGCCCGCCCCCGGCCGGGACGGCCACGACGGCCAGGACGGCGACAAGGGCAAGGGCAACGGCTCCGGCACCGGCGGCACGACCACCGACGCCGGCTCCGGCAACACCACCGTCACCCCCCAGGGCCAGGGCGGTGCCCCCCTCGCCACCACCGGCACGGGCGACCACACCACCCTGATCGCAGGCGGCGCGGGCTCCACGCTCATCGCCGGCGCCGGAATGCTCCTCGCGGCCCGCATGCGCCGCGCCGGCGCCGGACGCTGACCGAACCCGCACCCTCAAGGGTGGCCGGCCGCAGCACACCACGGCCGGCCACCCCGTCCCGCCCAGACGGCCTAAGGCCCTGTCGTCGAAGTCCCGCCTGGCCCGCGGCGCCCGGCACCGCACCTCGCCGCGTTGTCGGGGCGCCCAAGTACGTCCAGTACTCGGGCGCCCCTCCGCCTTGCGATGCACGGCGCCGGACACCACGGGCCCCACCGGCGCTCCTTCGACGACAGGACCTAGAACACCGAAACCCCGGCCCGCGTCAGCCGCCAGTCCACCGACGCGAACTGCGCCGGGTCGATCGTCCCCTTCGCCTTCACCCACTGGATGATCGTGTTGCGGATCTCGTCCGAGTTCGCCCACAGCTGCTTCGCCTGCGGCACGTGCGGGAAGTTCCCGCCACCGGACGCCCGGTAGTTGTTCACCGCGAACACGAACTGCGCCGCCGGATCCACCGGCTTCCCCTGGAACGACAGCCCCGTGATCCGCGAACCCACCGGCTGCGCGATGTCGATGTCGTACGCCAGCCCGTACACCGCGTCGTAGTTGTAGTCCGGCACACCCTCGGAGTTCGTCAGCTTCGCCGGATCCACCGCATCACCCGGCGCCGTCCGCACGAAGTACCGCGCCGAATACTCCAGATAGTCCTTCAACTGCGCGCCCGTCAGCAGCCGCGCCTCCATCGTGTTCTCGAACGGATACAGACCCGCCGCGTCCCGGATCGTCACCTGACCCGCCGGAATCGCCGCCGTCCGCGAGAAGCACGACGCCTGCGACAGCACCGGCAGCGCCGCCCACTCCGAACCGGCCAGCGCCCCCTTCACCGTCTCCGCCTGCACGTGGTTGATCAGATCGATGATCGCGACATCCTTGACCGGCCCCTCCGCCGACGACATCGCCTGCGTCGACGTACCGATCACCTGGTTCACGTACGCCACCACCTTGCGGTGCTCGTCCGACAGCAGCCGCGTGATCTTCTTGTCCTCCGCGACCGCGTTCGAGTTCAGCACCTTCGCCGCGACCTTCGCCACCGACCAGCGGCCCTTCGCCCACGTCAGCTCGAAGTCGAACAGCGTCAGCCGCTGCCCCCACTTCAGCGGCTCCGACAGCACCACGTCCTTGCCGGTCGCCCTGTTCTTCACCCGGTACTCCGGGATCTCCGTGTGCGCGTGCCCGACCAGGATCGCGTCGATCCCCGGCACCTGCTCCGCCACCAGCGCCGCCGCGTTCTCGACGTACGGCAGCTGGTCCCCGTACGAGGACGTACCGCTCGAACCGGAATGCGCCGACACGATCACCACATCGGCGCCCATCGACCGCAGCTTCGGCACGTACTTCGCCGCCTGCTCCTCCAGCCCCGGGAACGTCATCTTCCCCTGCACGTTCGCCTTGTCCCAGAGCGCGATACCCGGGTTCGTCAGCCCCAGCACCGCCACCTTCACGTCCCGCCCGCAGGGCGTGCGCAGCTTGTGCATGCTGTACGGCGCGAACGCCGGCCGCAGCGTCTTCGCATCCAGCGCGTTCGCCCCCAGCAGCGGGAAATCGCACTGCTCCTCGAACTTCCGCAGCACCGGTATCCCGTAGTTGAACTCGTGGTTCCCCAGCGCCGCCGCGTCATAACCGATCGCGTTCATCGCCTGCGCCATCGGGTGCACCGGACCGCGCCGCGCGGTGATCGGATCCACCTTCGCGTAGTAGTACGACAATTGCGTGCCCTGGATCGTGTCACCCGCGTCGATCAGCAGCGTGTTGCGGCGCCCCTTCTCCGCCCGCACCTGATCCACCAGCGTGGAGATCTTCGCCAGACCGACGTCGTTGTGCGCCTTGTCGTCGAACTCCGCATCCGTGAAGTAGTCCCAGTTGAAGACATTTCCGTGCAGATCGGTCGTACCCATCACCGTGAACGAGTACGTCCGGGGCCCGGACTCCTGCGCATCCTGCGGGGCCGCGGCGGCCGGGGTGCTCGTGGCCCCCGCCAACGCCACAGCCGCACCCGTCGCAGCCGTGGTTCCCAGAAAAGTCCTACGGTCGAACGCCATGCCATCTCCCCTTTTGAGGCGTGAACAACGCGCGTAGATTCTGGCCCACCAGCAACAAGACGCAACACCCCCGACAGGTTTCGATCCGATGACCACGCCCGTACGAGCGACAGTGCGACAGTGGAAACCATGACCCAGGACGCAGCGCACACCCCGCACGCATCCCACCAGCCCTACGGAACCCCCGAAGTACCCCGCGTAGCGGTCCGCGGCGAAGCCCGCATCGAAGTCGACCCCGAAATCGCCCGCATCGGCATCACCGTCAGCGCCCGCGGCACCGACCGCCGCACCGCACTCGAAGACCTCACCCGCCGCAACAACACCGTCCTCGACCTCATCAAGAGCTACGGCGACCCCGTCGAAAAACTCGAAACCGGCGCCTTCTCCATCACCCCCGAACTCACCCGCCACGGCCGCGCCGAACGCATCCGCGCCTACCACGGCCGCGTCCACATCACCGCCGAACTGAACGACTTCACCACCCTCGGCGAACTCACCACCCGCCTCGCCGACCTCGAACTCACCCAGGTCGACGGCCCCTGGTGGGCCCTGCGCCCCACCTCGCCCGCCCACGGACAGGCACGCCGGCAGGCCGTACTCGAAGCCGTCCAGCGCGCCCGCGAATACGCCGAAGCACTCGGCGCCGGCCTCGCCGCTCTCGTCGAACTCGCCGACCTCGGCGCCGAGAACGCCGCCCCCTTCGCCGCCTCCCCCGGCGCAGGCATGCGCACCATGGCCTTCAGTGCCGCCGAGGACGCAGGCCCCCCGCCCCTCGACCTCGAACCCCAGCGCCAGACGGTCTACGCACAGGTGAACGCCCGCTTCACCATGACCCCTCCGCAACTCTGAAAAACCACAAAAAGCGGCCCCGGGGGTGCTCATCAGAGCACCCCCATGCACATTCAACAGTTGTCAACAAGCTTTTGCTCAAAGGTTGTTGAGTGGACACCCGGAAGCGATTACCTACCCACAGGTAGGGGAATACGCTCGCCTCATGCGCCGAGCGAAAATCGTATGTACCCTGGGCCCCGCAACCGACTCATACGACCAGATCAAAGCCCTGGTCGAAGCCGGAATGGACATCGCCCGCCTCAACCTCAGCCACGGCACCTACGCCGAACACGAGGAGCGCTACCAGCGCGTACGCAAGGCCTCCGACGAGACCGGCCGCAGCGTCGGCGTCCTCGCCGACCTTCAAGGCCCGAAGATCCGCCTCGGCCGCTTCCGCGAAGGACCCGTACTCCTTGAACGCGGTGACGAATTCACCATCACCGTCGAAGACCACGAAGGCGACCGCCACACCTGCGGCACCACCTACAAGGGACTCGCCGCCGACGTCACCACCGGCGAACGCATCCTCGTCGACGACGGCCGCGTCACCCTCGAAGTCACCGCAGTCGACGGCCCCCGCGTCCACACCCGCGTCATCGAAGGCGGCATGGTCTCCGACCACAAAGGCCTCAACCTCCCCGGAGTAGCCGTCTCCGTCCCCGCACTCTCCGAAAAAGACATCGAAGACCTCCGCTGGGCCCTGCGCACCGGCGCCGACGTCATCGCCCTCTCCTTCGTCCGCAGCGGCAACGACATCCAGGACGTCCACCGCATCATGGACGAAGAAGGCCGACGCCTCCCCGTCATCGCCAAGATCGAAAAGCCGCAAGCCGTCGAAAACATCGACGACATCGTCGCCGCCTTCGACGGCATCATGGTCGCCCGCGGCGACCTCGGCGTCGAAATGCCCCTGGAACAAGTCCCCATCGTCCAAAAGCGCGCCGTCAAACTCGCCAAGCGCAACGCCAAACCCGTCATCGTCGCCACCCAGATGCTCGACTCGATGATCGACAACTCCCGCCCCACCCGCGCCGAAGCCAGCGACGTCGCCAACGCCATCATCGACGGCACCGACGCCGTCATGCTCTCCGGCGAAACCAGCGTCGGCAAATACCCCGTCGAAACCGTCCGCACCATGTCCCGCATCGTCGAAGCCGCCGAAGAAGACATCCTCGCCAAGGGCCTCCCACCCCTCACCGACCGCAACAAGCCCCGCACCCAAGGCGGAGCCGTCGCTCGAGCCGCCGCCGAAATGGGCGACTTCCTCGACGCCAAATTCCTCGTAGCCTTCACCCAGAGCGGCGACACCGTCCGCCGACTCTCCCGCTACCGCTCACCCATCCCCCTCCTGGCCTTCACCCCCGACCAGGCCACCCGCTCCCAACTCAACCTCACCTGGGGCGTAGAAACCTTCCTCGGCCCCCACGTCGACTCCACCGACGCCATGGTCGCCCAAGTCGAAGAAGAACTCCTGCGCATCGGCCGCTGCGTACCCGGCGACACCGTCGTCATCACCGCCGGCTCACCCCCCGGCGTCACCGGCTCCACCAACCTCGTCCGCATCCACCACATCGGCGACCCGGTCCGCTAGGCCCTGTCGGGAGCGTCCGGCCGATCCCGCCGGACCCGGCCCCATCGCCAGGACACCCCCCGAACGCACACGTCCCGCCCCCAGGCCCCACCGGCCTGGGGCAGACGCACCCACCCCCGCCAAAACCCCACACCCCGGACCGGCCGGCGCGACCACCATCAGCCGACGTGCGCCGCGATGACCCGCGCACACACCATCGACTCCGCACGCGTCGTATCCACCTCCACGTCGTAGCGCACCCCCTCATGCACCACACCCGCCTGCGCCACGGCCATCCCCACCGTCCGGTCCCCCCGCGCCACCTCACGCCCCGCAGCCACCGCACCCTCGCACCGGACGCCCACCCACAGCACACCCAGCCCGCCCAGAGCCCGCCGCCACCGCTCCTGCGACGCCGCCCCACCCAGAAACACGTCATCGATGATGACCCTCGCCCCCGCACGGGCCATCGCCACCACCCCCTCCATCCACGCCGCCTCCAGCACCCGGAACTCCACCCCGACGCTCACCCCGCCATCCGCGCCGAACACGATCCCCTCGTCCGACGCCAGCATCCCCGCAGGCAACGCATCCACGAACCCGTCACACCCGAACGCCAGCCACGGATCCGGCAGCACAGACTGCAGACACCGCACGATCCCCGACTTACCCGAGCTGGAACCGCCATTGAGAATGATCATCCGAATCGTCACCACGCCACGGTAGGACCCCACCCCCGCACCCCGGAACGACTTTCGCCACCCCCGACTACCAGCCGAACCGCCGATCCACCACCACGGCGAACTCCTCGAAACTCAACACCGCATCCCCGTTCGCATCCGCCTCATCGAACAGCGCCGACGACGCATCCGCATCCCCCACACCCCAGAACGGCAGATCCCCCCGCGCCGCCAACGTCGGCCCCTTCGACCGCAGAGCCGAAATCACCTCCGCCCGCGTCAGCTCACCGTCATCGTTCAGATCGAGCGCGACGAACAACTTCCGGGCCTTCTCACTCATCACGAAATCCCCTGCCGAAGAGTCACTTGACCTCAACCTAACCTGAGGTCCTACGGTCGCACCATGACGACCAAGGAGTACTCCCAGGAACAGCTCGCCGCCCAGCCGATCGGCTACTGGACCCGCGAAGCAGCCCACCTGGTCATCGGCGGCCTCCGCACCGCCCTCGCCGAAGAACACCTCACCCAGCCCCACTGGTGGACCCTGAACCACATAGCCCGGGCCCAGGGCCAATGGACCCGCAAGGCCCTCACCGAAAAGCTGGCACCCTTCGACGACCAGGACACCGACTTCGAGACCGTCTACGACGACCTCACCGCCCGCGGCTGGCTCACCGAGACCGACGACCACCTGACCCTCACCGACACCGGCGAAGCCGGCCGCATCCGAGCCCACGACCGCAACGCCGCAGTCCACACCCGGATGCGCCAGGGCATAGACGACGCCACCTACGCGGCCACGATCGACACCCTCCGCCGCCTCGTCGCCAACCTCGGCGGCAACGGCGACCTGCCGTAACGCCATACTGGCCCCTCACGACGGACACGCACGGGGGACCGACCGGATGACCACGCAGCCGCCGCACGCACCGGACGCCGGACCCGGGCACGAGTGCGAACACCGTCAGGGCATCTGCCGGCTGCCCGACCCGTGGATGTGCGACGTGTTCTACGTCGACGGAAGCCTCCGCGACATCACCGTCACGGACACCGACGACACCGACTGGAACCAGGTCCTACGCCACCTCCGCGCCACCGCCGACCAGCTCACCTGGTACGACGGCCCCGAGGCGCACGACATCGGCCCGGACGACACCGAGGACCCGTTCGCCACCATCGAGGACGGCTACACGGCAACCCTCGCTGTCCGGTACGGCCGCACCCGGCTCTCGGCCCATCTGCCGGTCGACGGGATCGAATTCTCCCTCTGGCCCGACAGCATCGAGGACGCGGACCACGTCGCCGACGTCCTGCGCTTCCTGACCGAACTGGGCACGGCCTGCGCCCGCCCCGCCGTCCTCACCGCCGAGACCGTCACCGGCCACCACCAGCTGCCACCCCTGATCACCTACGACCCGGCCACCGGAACCACCACCCACCTCTGAACCCAGGGCGCTGTTCAGACCGCCCCGGACGCCGCCCGCTCGGCCCGCTCTTCACTCCGGGGCCGACCCACCACGGCACCGTCACCGTCGCGGCGATCCGGCTCCGGCTCTGGCTCTGGCTCTGGCTCTGGCTCCGTCCATGATCCACCGGGCAGTACCTCGTGGTGAGGCGCTCGAAAACCAGTGGAGCAGCGCCGCTGCGCGCCATTACCGTGCTGCCGAGTCAAGTCGTCTGGGCAAGGACGTGCCGTTGTACACCCTGTGAGACCTCCCGAGTGCTGATCTGTCGCGCGTCGCGCCTGTGCGCCGCGCTGCTTTTTGCTGCGGACTTCTCACTGAAACCGGTGTACTTCTGTGCTCAATGACTGGGTGGTCATGCCCACCTGCCTGCCGACCGTTCTCCGCCGTTGCCCCGCGTGCGCATCCGACCGCTTCCGGGCGAACGGCAAATTCCGCGTCAACGCGAACCACAAGCTCCTCGACGCCTGGCTCCTCGTGCTCTGCACCGCTTGCGGGGACACGGCGAAGCTCACGGTCCTGGAGCGGGTGAACGTGCGCTCCGTACGACCTGAGCTGCTGGACCGGATGCATGACAACGACCCCGACCTGGCCGCTGAGTTGCTCCAGGATCCAGTGGTACGGCGCCGCAATCGCATAGCCGTCGACTGGAACAACGCCTGGCGCCTCGACACCGGCGCATCGGATCACCTGGACCGGGAGGTGATCGACGTCTCGGTCCGCTTCGCGGCGCGGATCCCCGTCCGTCCCGTGCGACTGATCGCTGAAGCGTTCGGTCTTTCGCGGGCCGAGGTCGAGAGGCTGATAACGGAGGGCAAACTCGTTTCGGCAGTCCGGCTGAGCGGCAAGCTCTCCGGCGACTTCACCTTCACGCTCAAGCGCTGAGCCCACCTCGGGACCGGGGGCCTGTCCGGCAGGATCCACCGGACAGGCCCCTAGGGCGTGTATCGAAAGTGGATCTTGACCGATGGATGATCACGGTTCATGGGGCGGGGAGATCTCACGGACGAGCAGTGGGCGGTGCTGGAGCAGTTGTTGCCGAAGGGGACGAAGGCGGGGCGGCCGCCCGTCTGGCCCCGGCGGCAGCTGATCGACGGCATACGGTTCCGTGTCCGTACCGGTGTGCCATGGCGGGACGTGCCTGTCGAGTACGGGCCGTGGGGACGGGTCTACGACCTGTTCCGCCGGTGGCAACGGGACGGCACCTGGCACCGGGTTTTCACCCGGCTCCAGTCCCTGGCCGACGCGAAGGGTGCGATCGTGTGGGACCTGAGCGTCGACTCCACGGTGTGCCGCGCCCACCAGCACGCGGCCGGGGCCCGCAGACAGGGTGACCTGCAGAAGAAACCGCCGGGCGGCGTCTTCACCGAGCCGGTCGATCACGGGCTGGGACGCTCACGCGGCGGGTTCACCACCAAGCTGCACCTGGCCGTCGAGCAGGGTCAGAAACCCATGTCGATCGTGGTGACCGCAGGGCAGCGCGGCGACTCACCGCAGTTCGAACCGGTGCTGGAGAAAGTCCGCGTGCCCCGCCTCGGGCCGGGGCGGCCGCGCGTCCGCCCCGATCGCGTGCGGGCCGACACGGCGTACGCTTCCCGCAACAACCGCGCTTACCTGCGCCGCCGGGGGATCCGCTGCACCATCCCGGACAAGGTCGACCAGGTCCGCAACCGTCATAAGCGAGGCTCCCGCGGTGGCCGACCGCCGCAATTCGATCCGGTCGACTACCGCAAGCGTCACGCGGTCGAGTGCGGAATCAACCGCCTCAAGCGCCACCGGGCCGTGGCCACCCGCTACGACAAGCTCGCGGTCCGCTTTGAAGCCACTGTCCTCGTCGCGGCCATCAACGAGTGGCTGTGACCAGCACGCTGCTACAGCTCGTAGTCCTGGGCCAGCTCCTCCCAGTGAATGCCGTGAAGCGCGTGATCAGCATCCTCGCCCGCCGGTACCTCCGGTGCTGGCTGGAACCAGGCGACGACGAGGGAGGAACCGTCCATTGTCGGGTCGAGCGCCGTGGAGTCGAAGACACCGATGCAGGCCACTGAAGGCAGCACCTCAACGGGACCGAAAGCGCCGGCGGTCTCGTCCGGGTACTCGCGCGAGGGCGGAACAAGATGGACCGGCCTGGAGGGAAATGCGTGCTCGGCCTGCCGCTGGAGCCAGCTGACCTTCCGGTCGTTGATGCGCTTGCACGGGTAGCCCTCCAGCATCCCGCCGTAGGTCGAAGACATCCGTAGCTCGGTGAGCCGGATCGAACGACCCGACGAGAGGACTATGTGACCCAGTGACATGCCGACACCCTATGCACACGGTTCACTTCCGATACACGGCCTAGTACTTCGGCCCGATGTGGGCGTCCATCAACGCGACGGACGACTTGCGGGCGACGGACACATTGAACGGATCACTGCCCCGAGCCAGAACGGTCCACTGGACCCCGACCGCGGTGAGCGTGTCCGTGCAGAGCCGACGGATGTCGTCGGACTTGTTGGTGAAGAAGTACCGCGGGTACTCGTACCGCTTGCCGTTGCGCACGGTCCAGTTGGTGACCCGACACCCGTCGGAGTGGATCAGCCCCCGCAGGAACTCCCACGGATGCGCATCCACGATCTCCTGCTGCCAGCCCTCGAGCACGATCCGCCGCTCGTGCTTCTTGCCGGGCCCGTGCTGCGGAAACAGGCAGGTCCAATGGGTCGAGTGGGACTGCACCTCAACGCACCCCTGTCGCTGTCGACGACTCACGCTGGGGATCCGCATCACAAGGTGCATCGCTTCCTCGGCGGCGTCGATGAGGCCCACCCAGGTGGCGTCGCAGAAGATGGACAGGTGATGCTGCTTGTACTTCGAGATGATGTGGCCGTCGCCGAGGTAGAGGCCGAGGAGATAGGCGTAGGCGGGCCGGTCGACGTCGAGCCCGGTGCATCTCGGGCAGTCGGTGGGCGGCTCGTAGGTCTCGCCGCGGATCTTCCGGTCCTGGTGTCGCCACCAGCCGACAGTTCCGCGGGGCACGCCGAGACTCTCGGCCACCACTCGATTGGTCACGCCTCGGCGCAACAGCAGGACTGCTTCTTCGCGTATCGCGGGATTGTGCTCCACGAGGCAGCAGCCTCGTCGCTATTCGCCCGGTTGGTCGTAATTCGAAGGTTCGTTCACTGTGACGAGTGAAGATCGAGAAATTCGCTTGGCGACCTTGAAAATGAAGGAGAAGTACCCCGGGTCGGATTCGAACCGACGCTGAATGGGTTTTGAATCCATCGCCTCTACCGCTGGGCTACCGGGGCCCCTTCGAAACGAAGGATACCTAAGACCCTCCGTGCCACAAACATACAGGAGCTAGGTAGGCTCGTGGGAGCTTAACCGCCTTGCACCGAGGAGCATCCGTGACCGCCGAGCACGAGTCGACGCCCACGCCCGACGCCGACCAGTCGCACGTTCCGCCGCTGACGACCCGGGTCGTCATCGCCGAGGACGAGGCGCTCATCCGTCTCGATCTCAAGGAGATGCTCGAGGAAGAGGGCTACTCCGTCGTCGGCGAGGCCGGCGACGGGCAGACGGCCGTCGAGCTCGCGCGCGAGCACCGTCCCGATCTGGTGATCCTGGACGTGAAGATGCCCGTCCTGGACGGGATCTCCGCCGCCGAGAAGATCGCGGAGGAGTCCATCGCGCCCGTGCTCATGCTCACCGCCTTCTCGCAGCGCGACCTCGTCGAGCGGGCCCGGGACGCCGGCGCGATGGCGTACCTCGTGAAGCCGTTCAGCAAGAGCGACGTGGTGCCCGCCATCGAGATGGCCGTCTCCCGCTTCGCGGAGCTGCGGGCGCTGGAGAAGGAGGTCGAAGACCTCTCCCAGCGGCTGGAGACGCGCAAGCTGGTGGACCGCGCGAAGAGCATTCTGCAGACGCAGTACGGGCTGACGGAGCCGGCCGCCTTCCGGTGGATCCAGAAGTCGTCCATGGACCGTCGGATGTCCATGCAGCAGGTCGCCGAGGTCGTCATCGAGGACGCCGAGGCGAAGAAGAAGGAGAGCGGCAAGTAGCGGCCGCCCCCGGACATGCGTGAGGCCCGCCTCCCCCCGAGGGGAGGCGGGCCTCACACGTTCGTCGGATCAGTCTTCGCCGAGGTAGGCCTTGCGGACGTCCTCGTTGTGGAGGAGGTCGCGGCCGGTGCCGGAGAGGACGATCTTGCCGATCTCCATCACGTGCGCGCTGTCGGAGAGCGAGAGCGCCGCCTGGGCGTTCTGCTCGACGAGCAGGATGGTCATGCCCGTGGCCTTGAGTTCCTTGATGGTCGCCATGATCTTCTGCATCATCAGCGGGGACAGGCCCATGGAGGGCTCGTCGAGCATCAGGAGCTTGGGGCGGGACATGAGCGCGCGGCCCATGGCGAGCATCTGCTGCTCGCCGCCCGAGAGGGTGCCGGCGGCCTGCTTGCGACGCTCACCCAGGATGGGGAACATCTCGTAGGCGCGCTGGACGTCCTGCTCGATGCCCTCCTTGTCGGTGCGCAGGAAGGCGCCGAGCTGGAGGTTTTCGGCGATCGTCAGCCGGGGGAAGATGTGGCGTCCCTCGGGGGAGTGGGCGAGGCCCAGGGAGACGATCTTGTGTGCCGGTACGGCGGCCAGGGGCTGGCCGTCGAAGGTGATGGTGCCGCTCTTGGGCTTGATGAGCCCGGAGAGGGTGCGGAGGGTGGTCGTCTTGCCGGCGCCGTTGGTGCCGACGAGGCAGACGATTTCGCCTTCGTTGACCTCGAAGGAGATTCCCTTGACGGCTTCGATCTTGCCGTAGGCGACCTTGAGGTCTTCGACCTTGAGCAGTGCGGTCACTTGGCCTCTCCTTCCGTGCTGGTGGTGCTGGTGGTGCTGTCCGAGTCGGCGTCGGTGTCGGCCGGGGCGTCGGTGGCGCCGTCGGCGTCCGCCTCTGCTTCGGTCGCGGCGTCGGTCTCGGTGGCCGTGTCGGAGTCGGGCTCGGCTTCGGCTTCGGCTTCGGTCTCGGCGGTGGCTTCGGCTTCCGCCTCGGCCTCCGTCTCGGCGTCGGCTGCGGCGGCCTCTTCGGCTGCGGCTTCCGCGGCCTCGACCGCGGCGACCTCGGCGGCGCCCGGGTCGCCCTCGAAGGGCTCGCCGAGGTAGGCGGCGATGACGCGCTCGTCGCCCTGGACCTCGGACGCGGTGCCCTCGATGAGCTTTTCGCCCTGGACGAGGCAGGCGACGCGGTCGCAGAGGTTGAAGATGAAGCGCATGTCGTGCTCGATGACGAGGACGGCGATGCCCATGTCGCGGATGGCGAAGATGAGTTCTTCGGCAGCGCGGGTTTCCTGCGGGTTCATGCCGGCGGTGGGCTCGTCCAGGAGGATGAGGCCGGGGTCGCTGGCGAGGGCGCGGGCGATTTCCAGCTTGCGCTGTTCGCCGTAGGGGAGGTTCTTGGCCAGGTGCTGGGCCTTGTTCTCCAGCCCGATGAACTCGAGGAGTTCCATGGCGCGCGCTTCGCTGGCGGCTTCGGCCTTCTTGAAGCCGGGGCCGCGGAGCAGGGCGGACCAGAGGCCTTCCTTGGTGCGGGTGTGGCGTCCGACGAGGACGTTCTCCAGCACGGTCATGTTGTGGAAGAGCCGGATGTTCTGGAAGGTGCGGGCGATGCCGGCCTCGGTGACCTTGTGGGGCTTGGGAGGCAGGACCGTGCCCTTGTAGCTGACGGAGCCCTCGGTGGGGACGTACAGCCCGGTGAGGCAGTTGAAGAAGGTGGTCTTGCCGGCGCCGTTGGGGCCGATGAGTCCGACGATCTCGCCGGCGTTGACCTGGAGGTCGACGCTCTTGACGGCGGTGAGGCCGCCGAAGCGCATGGTGACGCCCTTGGCTTCGAGAACCGTGGTCTTGGTGGTGGTGTCCGTGGTGGTCGTCATGGTGTTCACGCCCCCGCCTTGGCGGTGGCCAGGTCCGTGGGGGCCTGGTCAGCGGTGTCGTCGTGGTACTCGAGCTGCGCGCGCTTGTTGGCGATGAGGCCTTCGGGGCGGAAGCGCATGAGCAGGATGAGGGCGATGCCGAAGGCGAGGAGCTGGTAGTCCTGGAGGAAGGCCAGCTTCGCCGGGATGAGGAAGAGGAGTGCGGCGCCGAGGATGGGGCCGCGGATGGTGCCCATGCCGCCGAGGATGACTGCGGCGAGGAGGAACGCGGAGTTCGGCGGGACGGGCCCGGCGAAGACGTAGTTCTCGGGGACCACGGTGCTGTTGACGTGTGCCTGGACGGTGCCGGCGAGGCCGGCGAGGGTGGCGCCGAGGGCGAAGGCGATGAGCTTGACCTTGAAGCCGTTGATGCCCATGGCTTCGGCGGCGGTCTCGTCCTCGCGGATGGCGACCCAGGCGCGGCCGATGCGGCTGCTGCCGGCTCGGGCGAAGACCACGACGACCAGTGCCATGACGAGCAGCATCAGGAAGTAGTAGTTGGCGTAGGCGCCGAGGGTGATGCCGCCGACGACGTGGGACTCCCCGAAGTTCCACCCGAAGATTTCGAGGTGGGGGATGTTGGGGATGCCGTTGGGGCCGTTGGTGATGTCCGGGCCGGAGGTGCCGTCGAGGTTGCCCATGGCGATGCGGAAGATTTCTCCGAAGCCGAGGGTGACGATGGCGAGGTAGTCGCCGCGCAGGCGCAGGGTCGGGGCTCCGATGACCACGCCGAAGATGAGCGAGGCGAGGGCGCCGACGATGACCGCTGCCCAGAAGGGGAGGTGGATACCGAAGGCGGATGCGGTGCTTCCGGAGACCAGGGCCGCGGCGTAGGCGCCGACGCCGAGGAAGGCGACGTAGCCGAGGTCGAGGAGGCCGGCGAGGCCGACGACGACGTTGAGGCCGAGGGCGACGGTCGCGAAGATCAGGATGTTGACCGCGATGAGCGTGTAGGTGTCGCCGCTCTGCTGGATGAACGGGAAGGCGATCGCTGCGGCCGCGGTTCCGATGAGGGTGACCTGGCGGTGCTTGGCGGTGATGCCTGCGAGGCGGGCGAAGAGGCCGGCCTTGTTCAGTGCGAGGCCGACGAGGCCGACGGTGAGCAGGTAGGCGACGAAGAGCTGCGGTTCCTTGTCATCGGTGTCGATACCGAAGGTGATGACGAAGAGGCCGAGGGCGAAGACGCCGGTGACGACGAGGATTTCGGCCCAGGAGGGCAGCTGCTTGGCGGGGGCCGCCTTGCGGGTGTCGTCGGGGAGCTTGTTCGCGGCGAGGACCGGGATGATCGTGCCGACGAGGGCCACGTAGGCACCCGGGTCCAGGTTCACGACGCCGCCGAGGACGACGGTGATGGAGATGACCGTGAACCAGGTGGCGAGGAGATTGCCGAGGGTGAGGAAGAAGATGGCCTTGCGGGAGCCGGCGGGGGTGAGCCAGCGGAAGCCCTTGACGCCGAGCGCGGAGAGCGCGAAGGCGAGGGTGAGGGCGGCTCCGGCGAGGGTGACGTACTGGAGGTCGGCGGGGCTGCCGTAGTAGGTCAGGTCGCCGGGGAACTCGTCGGTCCAGGTCCAGGCCAGGAAGGCGCTGATGATGGTGAGGAGGCTGCCGCCGATGATCGCGTACAGGAGCGTGGCGGGCGCGGGGCCCTGCTTCACCGTGGCGGTCTGGGGGGTGGTGTTGGTGGTCATGGTTCTCACGCCCGATCCGCGACGCGCTCGCCGAGCAGGCCTTGTGGCCGCACGAGGAGGACGACGATGAGGAGTACGAACGCCCAGACGTTGGACCAGGCTCCACCGCCGAGCTGCGACATGCCGGGGATCTCTTCGATGTAGGCGATCGAGAGGGCTTCGGCGAGGCCGAGGACGACGCCGCCGACCATGGCTCCGTAGATGTTGCCGATGCCGCCGAGGACGGCTGCGGTGAAGGCCTTGAGGCCGAGGATGAAGCCCATCTCGAAGTTGATCTGGCCCTTGTCGAGGCCGTAGGCGACCGCGGCGACGGCTGCGAACGCGGCACCGATGGCGAAGGCCATGACGATGATGCGGTCGGTGTTGATGCCCATCAGCTTCGCGGTGTCGGGGTCCTGCGCGGTGGCCTGCATGGCGCGGCCGCTGCGGCTCTTCTGGACGAAGACGCCGAGGGCGAGCATGCAGAGCGGGGCGAGGATGAGGACGAAGAGGTCCGCGCGCTGGATCGCCAGGCTGTCGGTGATCTTGAAGGCTGCGCCCTTGAACTCGGGGAAGCTGACGGCCTTCTTGGCGTCCGGGTAGAACTGCCAGACGAGCTGCTGGAGCGCGATCGAGAGGCCGATTGCGGTGATGAGGGGTGCGAGCCGGGGGGCGCTGCGCAGGGGGCGGTAGGCGAAGCGTTCGGCTGCGCATGCCACGGCGACGGAGCAGATGGCGCCGCCGACGATCATGACGGGTATCGCGATCAGCAGGGAGGTGCCGGTCGGGAGGATGGCGTAGGCGGTGAGCGCGCCGAAGCCGCCGATCATGAAGATCTCGCCGTGGGCGAAGTTGATGAGCTGGACGATGCCGTAGACCATGGTGTACCCGATGGCGATGAGACCATAGAGAGCACCGAGGGCCAGGCCGTTGGCCAGCTGTTGCGGCAGTTCGTGCACCGCAGGGCCTCCGATGAGCGTGTCGGATAAGACTCCGCGCGAGGGCGCTGTTTGCGCCCTCGCGCGGCGGATGTTTCAGGTGTTACGGGTGGTGCTGGGGACTACGGGCTTACTGGTTGAAGGTGTCGCTCTTGACGTCGACCCACTTGCCGCCCTCGACCTTGTAGACCGTGAGCTGCTTGTTGGTGGTGTCGCCGTACTCGTCGAAGGCGACCTTGCCGGTCACGCCCTCGAAGGAGACCTTGCCGAGCGCCTCGACGACCTTGGCGCGGGCGTCGGTGGGCAGCTTGCCGCTGTTGGCGGCGGCGACGGCCTTGACGGCCTGGATGACGGCCCAGCCGGCGTCGTAGGAGTAGCCACCGTAGGCGGCGTACGGGTCCTTGTAGCCCTCGGTCTTGTAGTCCTCGATGAACTTCTTGGCCGTGTCCAGCTTCTCGACCGGGTAGCCGATGGAGGTGGCCAGGTCGCCCTCGTTGGCCTCACCGGAGGCGCTGATGAAGGCGGGGTCCTGGATGCCGTCGCCGCCCATGAGGGGGACGTTGGCGCCGGTCTTCTTGATCTGGTCGGCGAGCAGGCCGCCCTCGGGGTACTGGCCGCCGAAGTAGACGGAGTCGGCGCCGGAGGTCTTGACCTTGTCGGCGGTGGAGGAGAAGTCGGTCTCCTTCACGGTGACGTGGTCGGTGCCGGCGACCTCGCCGCCGAGCTTCTTGAACTCGTCGGCGAAGATCGCCGCGAGGCCGGCGCCGTAGGTCTGCTTGTCGTCGACGATGAAGACCTTCTTCTTGCCGGCGTCCTTGAAGAGGTACTGGGCGGCGAACTTGCCCTGGACCACGTCGGTGGCGGCGGTGCGGAAGTAGGTCTTGAAGCCGCGCTTGAACTCGCCCTTGCCCCAGTTGTCGCCCTGGCTGAGCGCGGGGTTGGTGTTGGCGGGGGAGACCTGCGCCAGGTTGGCGGAGTTGAAGACGCCCTGCATCTGCTGGGCGACGCCGGAGTTCAGCGGGCCGACGACGCCGAGGACGTCCTTGTTGCCGACGAGCTTGGTGGCGTTGGCCTGACCGGAGGCGGGGACCGCCTGGTCGTCGAGGGCCTCGACCTTGAACTCGATGCCCGGGACCTCGTTGTTCTTGTTGGCCGTCTTGGCCGCGAGGTCGACGGAGTTCTTGATGCCCTGACCGAGCGCGGAGAGCGAGCCGGTGAGCGGGGCGTCCACGCCGATGACGACGACGGTCTTCTTGCCGCCGCCGTTGTCCTTGGAGTCTCCGTCGCGCGATCCGCAAGCGGTGAGGGTCAGTGCTCCCGTGGTGATCACGGTGGTGAGGACGAGCAAAGAACGGTGTCGCACGATTCTTCCTTTCCCTGGCGCGGCTCTCTCGTGGAGAGGTGCCGTTAGGTCGCCGGGCCGCACTGGGAGGTCCACGGCCGTGCTGATTCGCGCCCTGCGGCGCGGTGACTGGCCGTGACTCTAGGCCCGAGGTGGCGAGCACGGGGAGCAGGGAAAGGAGGATGTGACGCTCTTGTTATGCCAAGGCCAAGAATGTGTGGCGGGAGTGTGGACAAATCGGACGTTTTCTTACCTTGATGGGTGTCCGCATCCTGAGAATTACCTGTTCTTCTAAGGGGCTTGAGGCCTCCATGCACCTGTCTTAGATCATTTTCGGCCGAATGTGGCTGCGCGTGCTCAAAGGAATCCTCCGAGTGGCCTTTCTTAAGGGAAAAGGCGGATTAAGGCCCTCATGGGCATTACGGAGGGTGACGGTCAAGAGGTTGCTTTTGTAATCGAATGGATCTTGTCCCGAAGGCGGCATGGCCCCCCACCTGCGGTTCGGTGGTGCAGGGGCATCTGCCCGGAAGCCGGACAGCGGGCTCGGGAATGCGGTGATGCCGGTCACGTCGGGGACCGCCAGTTCTCCGAACTGGCGGTCGCGCCGCCCTGTTCGGCGCAGCGCTGCGCGACGAACCGGTCGATCAGCTCAAGTGCCTTGCCCCGTCCGGCAGTTCGCTCCTCGGTGCGTCCTGCGGCCACGGCGTCCTCGTGGATCGCGTACTGGCCGTTGGATAGGCCCTTCTGTTCCCAGTCGAGACCGGACCATTTGGTGCCCATGAGGGTCTCCTTCGCCCAGTAGGACACGAGGGTCGTGCACACCTGTACGGGCGAGGGAGGGGCGGTGGTGGAGGGGCTCCCGGAGCCCTCCGCGGGGGGTGGTGCGGAGGGAGAGCATCCGGACAGGGCGAGCGCCGCGAGGAGGATGTGGGCGGCGTACCGGGCCGTGCGTGGCATGGTCCCCATGGGTGGGACGGTAGGCGGTCACGATCGGTGAAACAACAGATGTCGCCGCGTAGCGTGCGGACTGGCGGATTCCGGGCGGTTGGCGGGTGCGGTGGCGTCCGGGCATGCGCGCAGGCCCGGATCCCGGAACGCGCGCAGGCCCGGATCCGCCGCCCTGGGGGCGGGGTCCGGGCCTGTCGGGTGGTGCTGCGGCCGAAAGTCGCGGTCTGGAGCCGCGGTCTGGAGCTGAGGTCTGGAGCCGCGGTCTGGAGCTCGGGCCGGGAGCCGGGGTCAGGCCCCCGCCGGGGCCTCGCCGGCGCCGGCGGTGGCGCCCACGGCGGCCGGGCCGGCGTCACGCAGCAGGCAGGTCAGGCGGGCGGTGCAGATCCGCCTGTCCTGCTCGTCGGTGATGACGATCTCGAAGGTGGTCGTCGATCGGCCGCGGTGCACGGGGGTCGCGACGCCGGTGACGATGCCGCTGCGGGCGCCCCGGTGGTGGGTGCAGTTCAGGTCCACGCCGACGGCGATCTTGTTGATGCCGCCGTGCATCATGGCGCCGACCGAGCCGAGGGTCTCGGCCAGCACGGCGGAGGCCCCGCCGTGCAGCAGCCCGTACGGCTGGGTGTTGCCCTCGACGGGCATGGTGCCGACGACACGGTCGGCCGAGGCCTCCAGGATGCGGATGTCCATCCGCTCGCCGAGGTGCCCCGCCGAGAACAGTGAGGGCAGGTCGATGCCGAGGGCCGCGTACTCCTCCAGGACCTCCTGCGGGAACTTCACTGCGTGCTGCTCGCCCATGGTCAGGCTCCGTTCGTCAACGATCGTTAACCGTCTTGTCCTGAGGTCGTTCTATCAGGCCGGTTCGAAGCGCACGACGACGGACTTACTGGCAGGGGTATTGCTGGTGTCCGCGGTCGAGTCCAGCGGGACCAGCACGTTGGTCTCCGGGTAGTACGCGGCCGCGCAGCCGCGTGCGGTCGGGTAGTGCACGACGCGGAAGCCGGGCGCGCGCCGCTCCACGCCGTCCTTCCACTCGCTCACCAGATCCGTGTACGAGCCGTCGGCCAGGCCCAGCTCGGCCGCGTCGGCGGGGTTGACCATGACCACGCGGCGGCCGCCGGTGATGCCGCGGTAGCGGTCGTCGAGGCCGTAGATCGTGGTGTTGTACTGGTCGTGGCTGCGCAGGGTCTGCAGCAGCAGCCGTCCCGCCGGGACGCGCGGGTACTCCACGGGCGCGGCGGTGAAATTGGCCTTGCCGGTCTTCGTCGGGAAGCGGCGCTCGTCGCGCGGGGCGTGCGGGAGCCGGAAGCCGCCGGGGCGGGCGACGCGGGCGTTGAAGTCCTCGAAGCCGGGGATCACGCGGGAGATCCGCTCGCGGATCGTGGCGTAGTCGCGCTCGAACTCCTCCCAGGGGGTGGCGGAGGCGGCGCCGAGGACCGCGCGGGCCATGCGGGCCACGATCGCGGGCTCGGAGAGCAGGTGCGGGGAGGCGGGGGCGAGGTTGCCGCGGGAGGAGTGGACCATGCCCATGGAGTCCTCGACGGTCACGAACTGCTTGCCGCTCGCCTGGACGTCCTTGTCGGTACGGCCGAGGGTGGGCAGGATCAGGGCCCGCCGGCCGGTGACCGCGTGGGAGCGGTTGAGCTTGGTGGAGACGTGCACGGTCAGGGCGGTGCGGCGGATCGCGGCCTCGGTGACCTCGGTGTCGGGGGTGGCGCCGACGAAGTTGCCGCCCATCGCGAAGAGGACCTTGGCCTCGCCGTCGCGCATCGCCTGGATGGAGCGGACCACGTCGTAGCCGTGCCCGCGGGGTGAGGTGATGCCGAATTCCGTGTCGAGGGCGTCGAGGAAGGCGGGCGCGGGCCGCTCGAAGATCCCCATGGTGCGGTCGCCCTGCACGTTGGAGTGACCGCGGACGGGGCAGACGCCGGCGCCGGGGCGGCCGATGTTGCCGCGGAGCAGCAGGAGGTTGACGACCTCGCGGATGGTGGCGACGGCGTGCTTGTGCTGGGTGAGGCCCATGGCCCAGCAGACGATGGTGCGCTCCGAGGCCAGGATCATGGCCAGGGCGCGCTCGATCTCGGGGCGGGTGAGGCCGGTCGCGGTGAGGGTCTCGTCCCAGTCGGCCTCCTTCGCGGCGGCCGCGAGCTCCTCGTAGCCGTGGGTGTGCTCGCGGATGAAGGCCTCGTCGGTGGCGCCCTCGGTCTCGATGACGAGCTTGTTGAGGAGACGGAAGAGGGCCTGGTCCCCGCCGATGCGGATCTGCAGGAAGAGGTCGTTGAGGGCGGTGCCCCGGAGCATGCCGAAGGGGGTCTGGGGGTTCTTGAACCGCTCCATGCCGGCCTCGGGCAGCGGGTTCACCGAGATGATCCGCGCGCCGGCGGACTTGGCCTGCTCCAGGGCGGAGAGCATGCGCGGGTGGTTGGTGCCCGGGTTCTGCCCGGCGACGATGATCAGGTCGGCCTGGTGGAGGTCCTCGAGGGAGACGCTGCCCTTGCCGATGCCGATGGTCTCCGTCAGTGCGGAGCCCGAGGACTCGTGGCACATGTTGGAGCAGTCGGGCAGGTTGTTGGTGCCGAACTCGCGGGCGAAGAGCTGGAAGAGGAACGCGGCCTCGTTGCTGGTGCGGCCCGAGGTGTAGAAGAGGGCCTCGTCGGGGGAGCCCAGGGCGGTCAACTCCTCCGCGATGATCGCGAAGGCCTTCTCCCAGCTGACCGGCTCGTACCGGTCGCCGCCCTCGGGGAGGTACATCGGCTCGGTGATGCGGCCCTGCTGCCCCAGCCAGTAGCCGGACCGCGTGGCCAGATCGGGCAGCGGGTGCGCGGCGAAGAACGCGGGGGTGACCCGGCGCAGGGTGGCCTCCTCCGCGACGGCCTTGGCGCCGTTCTCGCAGAATTCGGCGGTGTGCCGCTTGTCGCCCTCGGGCCAGGCGCAGCCCGGGCAGTCGAAGCCGTCCTTCTGATTGACCTTGAGGAGCGTGCGGGCGGTCCGGGCCACGCCCATCTGCTGCTGGGCGATCCGCAGGGTGTGCCCGATCGCCGGCAGGCCTGCGGCCGCGTGCTTGGGCGGTGTGACCTGCGGTGCGTCCTGTACCGGATCGCCTGTGGGCGGCTTGGTCGCCATCGCGCTCCCCTTCGAGCGTACGTACATGTGCAGCACGTGTGGCCGCGTCCTTCGATCCTTGCACGGACCACGGAATCCGGGGAGGGCGGTCCGGTGCTCATCGCGCCCCGGCCGGGTGCGCCGGGGGCGTCCGGTGGGGCGGATGCGCCGGGGGAGGCGACGGGCCGGAATTGTCGGTGGGGGCGCCTAGGATCGGGGGCGTGGCAGATTCATCAGCGAAGAAGACCGACCAGCCGCCCGCAGCGGACCGTCCCCGCCTGATGCTCATGGATGGGCACTCCCTGGCCTACCGGGCGTTCTTCGCGCTGCCCGCGGAGAACTTCACGACCGCGACGGGGCAGCCGACCAACGCCATCTACGGCTTCGCGTCGATGCTGGCGAACACGCTGCGCGACGAGGCCCCCACGCACTTCGCGGTGGCGTTCGACGTCTCCCGCAAGACGTGGCGCTCGACGGAGTTCCCCGAGTACAAGGCGAACCGCTCCAAGACCCCCGACGAGTTCAAGGGGCAGGTCGAGCTGATCGGCGAGCTGCTCGACACCATGCACGTGCCGCGGTTCGCGGTCGACGGCTTCGAGGCCGACGACGTGATCGCGACGCTGGCGACGCAGGCGGAGGCGGCCGGCTTCGACGTGCTGATCGTCACCGGTGACCGCGACTCCTTCCAGCTCGTGTCCGAGCGCACCACCGTGCTCTACCCCACCAAGGGCGTCTCCGAGCTGACCCGGTTCACCCCGGAGAAGGTCGAGGAGAAGTACGGGCTCACCCCGCAGCAGTACCCGGACTTCGCGGCGCTGCGCGGCGACCCGTCCGACAACCTGCCGGGCATCCCCGGCGTCGGCGAGAAGACCGCGGCCAAGTGGATCACCCAGTTCGGGTCGTTCGCGGAGCTCGTGGAGCGCGCCGAGGAGGTCAAGGGCAAGGCCGGGCAGAACTTCCGGGACCACCTGGAGGCCGTCAAGCTCAACCGGGTCCTGACCGAGATGGTCAAGGACGTGGAGCTGCCCAAGGCCCCGGCCGACCTGGTCCGCGCCCCGTACGACCGGACCGCCATGCTCGGCGTGCTGGACGTGCTGGAGATCCGCAACGCCTCGCTGCGGGAGCGGCTGCTGGCCGTGGACCCGGGCGCTGCGGTGGAGGAGGCCCCGGCTCCGGCGGCCGGGGTGGAGCTGGACGCGTCGGTGCTGGGCACGGGCGAGCTGGCGCCGTGGCTGGAGAGCCACGCGGGCGGCCCGCTGGGCATCTCGACCGTCGACAGCTGGGCGCTGGGCCAGGGCGATGTCACCGAGATCGCGCTGGCCGCGGCCGGGGGCGCCGCCGCCTGGTTCACGCCCGCCGAGCTGGACGAGGCGGACGAGCGGGCCTTCGCGGCCTGGGCCGCCGATGCGGCGAAGCCCAAGGTCGTGCACAACGCCAAGGGCCTGATGCGGGTCTTCCCCGAGCACGGATGGACCCTCGCCGGTGTCGCCATGGACACCGCGCTCGCCGCCTACCTGGTCAAGCCGGGCCGTCGGTCCTTCGCCCTGGACGCCCTGTCCATGGAGTACCTGCACCGCGAGCTGGCGCCCGCCGCCGCCGACGGGCAGCTGGCCTTCGGCGCCGACGAGACCGCCGAGGCCGAGGCCCTGATGGCGCAGGCCCGCGCGGTCCTGGACCTGGGCGACGCCTTCACCGACAAGCTCGACGAGGTCGGCGCCGCGGAGCTGCTGCACGACATGGAGCTGCCGACCTCCGAGCTCCTCGCCCGGATGGAGCGGTCCGGCATCGCCGCCGACCGGGACCACCTGGAGGCCATGGAGCAGCAGTTCGCGGGAGCGGTGCAGCAGGCCGTGAAGGAGGCGCACGCCACCGTCGGCCACGAGTTCAACCTCGGCTCGCCCAAGCAGCTCCAGGAGGTCTTCTTCGGCGAGCTGGACCTGCCGAAGACGAAGAAGACCAAGACCGGTTACACCACGGACGCGGACGCGCTGGCCTGGCTCGCCACGCAGACCGACCACGAACTCCCGGTGATCATGCTCCGGCACCGGGAGCAGGCCAAGCTGCGCGTCACCGTCGAGGGCCTGGTCAAGACCATCGCCGCCGACGGCCGGGTCCACACCAGCTTCAGCCAGACCGTCGCCGCGACCGGCCGGCTGTCCTCCACCGACCCCAACCTGCAGAACGTGCCGGTGCGCACCGACGAGGGCCGCGCCATCCGCCGCGGCTTCGTCGTCGGCGAGGGCTTCGAATCCCTCATGACGGCCGACTACAGCCAGATCGAGCTGCGCGTCATGGCCCACCTCTCCGAGGACGAGGGCCTGATCGAGGCCTTCGCGACCGGCGAGGACCTGCACACCACCGTCGCCTCCCAGGTGTTCGGCGTGGAGCGGTCCGCGGTCGACGCCGAGATGCGCCGCAAGATCAAGGCCATGTCCTACGGACTCGCCTACGGGCTCTCCGCCTTCGGTCTCGCCCAGCAGCTGAACATCGAGCCCGCCGAGGCGCGCGGCCTGATGGAGACCTTCTTCGAGCGGTTCGGCGGGGTCCGCGACTACCTCGGCCGGGTCGTCGACGAGGCCCGCGCCACCGGATACACGGCGACGATCTTCGGCCGCCGCCGGTACCTGCCCGACCTCAACAGCGACAACCGCCAGCGCCGCGAGGCCGCCGAGCGGATGGCGCTCAACGCCCCGATCCAGGGCACCGCCGCCGACATCGTGAAGGTCGCGATGCTGCGCGTGGACAAGGCGATCACCGGGGCCGGCCTGCGCTCGCGGATGCTGCTCCAGGTCCACGACGAAATCGTGCTGGAGATCGCCCCGGGCGAGCGCGATCAGGTCGAGGAGCTGGTGCGCCGCGAGATGGGCGCCGCCGTGGAGTTGCGGGCCGCGCTGGACGTGTCGGTGGGCGTCGGCCGGGACTGGGAGTCCGCCGCGCACTGATCCCCGTACGGCACAGCCGGCGCCCGTCCCCGCTCAGGCGGTGGGGACGGGCGTCCGCGTTTCCTCGTCCGCGTCCGTGGGGCGCCCGGTCCGGTCGCGGCGCTGCCGAAGCCGTACGAGGACCCCGTAGACCAGCAGTGCCACGGCCAGGCCCCCGCCCGCACCGAAGCAGACGGTCGGGATGATGTCGAGCGGTGTACGGATCCGGTCGAAGAAGGTGAAGAAGCGGACCACGCGCATCGTGATCCCGGCCGTCACGCACACCGCGAGCAGGGCGAGCGCGCCCCGGACCTCCGCGCGGGAGAGCACCGGCACGGACGCGGGGGCGGTGCCGGCGGGGAGCCGGCGCAGCGCGGTCAGCGTGAACCAGAGCAGTGCGCACGCCGCGATCGCCGAAGTGCCGTACTGCAGGAAGGAGTAGAGCGGCAGGCCGAAGGCGAGCGGCTCTTCGAGCGCCGGCAGCGCGTCCGTGCCCCAGCGGTCGATGTGCGTGAAGCTGTCCCACACCACGTGCGTGAGGGAGCCGACGACCGCCGAGACATAGAACCAGGCCACGAGCGCCGCCGGCCGGGGACGCTCGCGCCACCGCTCACCCCGCACGAAGGCATGGACCCTGCCCCGCTGCCGAGAGGGCAGGAGCGCGATCAGCGGCTCGCGCAGCAGGAGCCAGAACCCCACCAGGACGGCCGTCAGCAGGGCGTCCAGGGTGAAGATCCCCGGCAGTGAATGCGTGAACGTCCCGTACTTCATGACGCCTTCGACGATCGCGTCCGTGAAGTAGAACGTGTCGGGGGCGAACGATCCGAGAACGAGCGCCGAGGCGACGAGAGGGCCCCGCGCACGCCCGGTCCGGCGGATGGCCGGAAGTACGGCGGCCGCGTGGCTGAGAGTGAACGGCATGGCACCTCTCCTGCATGTTCCCGTGGGCGTTCCTCCTTCGGGCCAATGCTCCCGAAGGGTCCAGACAGTATGCGTGACCTGCCTCGGGACGTGGGGATGTGGTGAATTCCGGCGCACCATGCGTGCTGTGTGCAGGGAGCTGACGTAGGGTCACGCGGACGTCGAGGGGGAGGGGTCCGGCTCATGTCGGCTCGAATATTCGGACGCAGGCTGCGCAGGGGAACGACAGCCGCGCTGGTCTGCGCTCTGGTGGTCGCCGCGGTGACCGGATCCCAGGGCCCGGCGGGCGGGAGCACCGACCGGCTCTCCGCAGCCGGGGAGCACGGTGCGCAGCCGCCGCGGGACGCGGACACGGCCGGCGGGGACTCCGCCTACTTCACCGAACTCCCGCCGCTGCTGAGCCCGCAGCCGCCGGAGGTGGTACTGGCGGACGAGGGGCAGCCGGCACCGGCACCGGCACCGGCGCCGACGGCGACGGAGGCCGCGGCGGCGGCCGGTACCGGAGCCGGCGCCGGAGCAGGGGCGCAGGGGATACCGGCGAGCGTGCTCGCGGCGTACCTGGGCGCGGAGAAGAAGGTCGGGCAGAGCGACCCCGGCTGCGGGTTGCGCTGGCAACTCCTCGCGGCGATCGGCAAGGTGGAGTCCGGGCAGGCGCGCGGCGGCCGGGTCGACGCGGCCGGGACCACCCTGCGGCCGATCCTCGGGCCCGTGCTCGACGGCAACGGCTTCGCGAACATCCCTGACACCGACGGCGGGGCCTACGACGGGGACTCGCGGTACGACCGGGCGGTCGGGCCGATGCAGTTCATCCCCTCCACGTGGGCGTCGTGGGGCCAGGACGCGGACGGCGACGGCCGGCGCAACCCGAACAACGTGCACGACGCGGCGCTGGCGGCCGGGCGTTACCTGTGCGCGGGCACCCGGGACCTGCGGGTGGAGGCGGACCTGGACCGGGCCGTGCTCTCCTACAACCGCTCCACGGAGTACCTGCGGACGGTGCGGTCCTGGTTCACGTACTACCTGAAGGGGACGCACGAGATCCCGGACCAGGGCGGTACGGGCACAGGCGCGGGCACGGGCACGGGCGCGAAGCCCACGCCGAGGCCCACACCGACTCCGACTCCGACCCCCATGCCGACCCCGAAGCCGACGCCCACCCCGGTCCCGACGCCCACGCCGACCCCGACCCCGACGCCGGACCCGAAGCCGACTCCCACGCCCACGCCCACGCCGACGCCGACGCCGACGCCGGACCCGAAGCCAACGCCGAGCCCGACGCCCACCCCCACGCCCACTCCGAGCCCCACCCCCACGCCGGACCCGACCCGGACGCCCACCCCGAGCCCGACGCCGACTCCCACCGCGACGTCGGGCCCGTCCCGCACTCCGAGGCCCACTCCGGCCCCGACGTCCGCCACTCCTTCGGCGTCCGCCCCCGCCCCGGCGCAAACCCGTGGCCATTCCTGACGGTCATGGAGCTCTGTGGCCCGGTTCTCCACCACTCTTGTCCTCCGCAGGACGCTGTCGTGGATTTCGGGCGTGCTGCCCTGGTGCCGAGGTGCGCGGTGCCTCCAGGGTCCGGCTCTCCCCGGTGGTGGCGAGGCGGGCCGGCGGCCCCGGTCGACGGCCCCCGGTCGGCCGGTCGTGATCCATGGCCTGAACGGTTCTCATCTCGCCTCCGCGTTGCTACGGTGCCCCCTCTCTGACGCCTCATCAGATTTCGGAGCCCCGGCATGCGCGCATTCGTCGCCGCCGCCATCGGCCTCGCGGCCGCGCTGGCCCTCGTGTTCGCCATCACGGCGTTCGGGGTGCCCGAAGGCGAGACCTCACCCAAGCCCCTGCTCACCACCGCGCCCCCCGCGCCCGGAAAGTAGAGGAGGGCCCGGCCGTGCGACGCAGAGCGAGCCTTGTCCTGCTGGCCCTTGCCGTGTTCTGCGCAGCCCTCGCACCGCTGCTGCGCTGGTACGCGTACCCCCGCCTCGCCAAGATCCCGCCGAACCAGTACCAGGAGATGGTCCTGGAGGCGAAGGACGCGACGCTCCTCGACTACACCGGCGGCATGCAGCCCAAGAAGGTCGACAAGGTCACCATCGTCCAGACCCTCAAGGGCAACGTCGAGGCGTCGAAGGAGATCGAGGCGAGCGCGGGCAAGGACGTCGTCGTCTGGGACACGCTGTCCTACATCATCGGCCCGGACGGGAAGATGGTCTCCCAGATACCCGAGCGCTACATCTTCGACGCGCACACCCAGGACCCGGTCCACGCCACCGGGGAGATGGTCGACGGGGACCCCGTCAAGCGCGAGGGCATCGAGTTCAAGTGGCCCTTCTTCACCGAGCCGCGCGACTACCTGTACTTCGACGCGCAGACCCGTACCTCCTCGCCGATCCACTACGTCGGACCGCGCACGTTCAAGGGCATGGACGTCTACTACTTCGAGCAGACCGTCCCGTGGACCAAGGTCGCCATGCCCAAGAAGATGCCGATCGAGGGCATCGACCCGTCGACGATCGAGGCGGCCACCGGCACCACCCTCTGGTACACGGTCAAGGCGAGGTTCTGGGTCGACCCGGTGACCGGTGCCCCCGTCAACGCGGAGCAGGACATCCAGCAGGAGATGCGCGGCGGCATCGCGGCCGGCGGCCCCGACGGCAAGCTCACCGCCTTCGCCGGGCACGTCACGATGCGCGAGGACTACTCGGACTACACGGTCGACCTCGTCAGGGCGAACCGTACGAAGGTCCTCGCCCTGCACACCTACGCACCGATCGGCCTGGCCGCCGGCGGGCTCGTCCTGCTCGGCGCGGCCCTGTGGCTGGAGGCCCGCGGCCGCCGCGTACGGGAGGCGGGCGCCGCGCAGACGGACGGGGTCAGCGCCTGAGCCGGGCGTTGGTGTGGCGGGTGGGCTCGGCGGTGGCCGGGTCCTCCGGCCAGGGGTGCTTCGGGTAGCGTCCGCGCAGCTCCGCGCGGACGGCCCGGTAGCCGCCCTGCCAGAAGGAGGCGAGGTCCGCGGTGACGGCCGCGGGCCGGCCGGCCGGTGACAGCAGGTGCACCAGCACCGGTACGCCCGCCACCCGCGGGGTCTCGGCCAGCCCGAACAGCTCCTGCAGCTTCACCGCGAGCACCGGCTGGCCGTGCTCGGCGGAGTAGTCCAGCCGGATCCGCGACCCGCTGGGCACCTCCAGGCGCTCCGGAGCCAGCTCGTCGAGCCGCACGGCCTCCCCGGTGGCCCAAGGCAGCAGCCGGTTCAGGGCCTGCCCGGCATCGATCCGCCCGAGGTCGCCGCGGCGACGCGCCCGGGACAGCTCGGGCTCCAGCCAGTCGTCCGCGCGCTCCACCAGCGCCCGGTCCTGCGCCACGTCCGGCCAGGCGCCGCCGAGCGTCCGGTGCAGGAAGCCGAGGCGGGCCCGGAGCGCCAGCGCGTCCGGGGACCAGCGCAGCAGACCGAGGCCCTCGGCGCGCAGCCCGTCGAGCAGGGCGGCCCGTACGAGGGCGGGATCGGGGCTGCGCAGGGGGCGTACGGCCAGCTCGATCGCGCCGAGCCGCTCCGCGGCGCGGGCGACGAGGTCGCCGTCCTCCCAGCGCACCTCTTCGCCCTCGGTCCGCAGATGGGCGGCTGCGGCGAGGGCGGTGTCCTCGTCGATGACGGCGCCGAGCCGGACCCGGGCGGACGCGGAATGCGGGGGCCGGTCGGCGACGGCCACGGCCAGCCAGGGTGCGCTGCGCAGCTGCGAGCCGTCGCCGAGCTCGGCCGCGGTGCCGTTGGCCATCAGGACGGCGCCTTCGCCCCTGGCCTTCGCCACCCGCTCGGGGAAGGCCAGGGCGGCGACCAAGCCTGCCGCGGCATCGTCGGGTGCGGCACCGCTGCCGGGGCTCCGCCCCGGACCCCGCGCCTCAAACGCCGGCGAGGCTGATTCTTCGGCCCCGCCGGAGTCCGGGGCGCGGGGGTCCGGGTGCGGAGCCCCCGCAGAGTCGCGTACGGCGACGGCTCGTTCCAGGCGGCGGACCTCCGTGCGCCAGCGGGCCGCGTAGCCGTCGCCGCCCGCCCGGGCTCGCCGCCAGGCGCCCGCCAGGTCGTCCCCGTACTCCCTCGGCGGCTCCTCTCCGATCAGGGCCACCACTTCCGCCGCCCGGCGGGCGCCGAGCGCGGCGGAGCCGTCCAGCAGGGCCCGGGCCAGCCGCGGGTGCAGCCCGAGCCGGGCCATCCGCTGTCCGCGCGGGGTCACCCCGCCGGCCGGGGACACCGCGCCGACGGCCAGCAGCACCTCCCGCGCCGCGGCCATGGCCCCGGCCGGCGGAGGGTCCAGCAGGGCCAGTCCGGCTGCGTCCGGGTCCCCCCAGCAGGCGGTCTGCAGGGCGAACTGCGCCAGGTCGGCGATGCGGATCTCCGGCGAGGGGAACGCGGCCAGGCGGCCGTCCTCCGCCTCGGCCCAGCAGCGGTACACCGTGCCCGGAGCCTCGCGCCCGGCCCGGCCCGCCCGCTGGCGCCCGGCCGCGCGGGACGCCCGTACGGTCGCCAGCGCGCCCAGCCCCCGCGCGTGATCGACCCGGGGTTCGCGGGCCAGCCCGGAGTCCACCACCACGCGCACCCCGGGGACGGTCAGGCTCGACTCCGCCACGGCGGTGGACAGGATCACCCTGCGGTGACCGGCGACGGAGAGCGCCGCGTCCTGGACGGCCGCCGGGGCCCGGCCGTGGATCTGGAGGACCTCCGCGTCCACCCCGCCGAGCTGCCCGGCGACGCGGGCGATCTCACCGACACCGGGCAGGAAGCACAGCACGTCGCCGCCCCGTTCCGCCAGCGCCCGGCGCACCACCGAGGCCACGTGCGTCAGCTGCGCCGGATCCACCCGCATCCCGTGCGGGGGCCGCACCGGCCGGGCCGGCGGGGCCCAGACCGTCTCCACGGGGTACGAGATCCCCGCGGCCTCCACCACCGGCGCGCCGCCGAGCACCCGCGCCCAGCCGGCGGCGTCCGTCGTCGCCGAGGCCGCCACCAGTCGCAGCTCCGGGCGCAGGGTCTCGCGTACGTCGAGGAGGAAGGCTGCGACCGTGTCGGCGTCCAGGTGACGCTCGTGGCACTCGTCCAGGATCACCACGTCGACCCCGGCCAGCTCCTGGTCGCGCTGCAGGCGCTGGAGCAGCACTCCGGTGGTCACCACCTCCACCACGGTGTCCGGGCCGGCCACCCGCTCCCCGCGCACGGTGAAGCCCACCGCCCCGCCGACCTGCTCGCCCAGCAGCCAGGCCATCCGGCGCGCCGCGGCCCGGGCGGCGATCCGCCGGGGCTCGGCGACGACCACCCGGCGCCGCGGCCCCCCGCCCACCAGCCCGGCCAGCACCAGCGGCACCAGCGTGGTCTTGCCGGTGCCGGGCGGGGCGCACAGCACGGCGGTGCCGTGGCCGTCCAGCGCCGAGACGAGCGCGGGCACGGCCTCCCTCACGGGCAGGGCGTCGAGGGCGGCGGTTCGGATCACGTCAGTCGCGCTCGCAGACGAAGATCGCGGTGCCCGGGATCAGGTTGCCGCGCAGCGGGGACCAGCCGCCCCACTCCTGGCTGTTCCACTCCGGCCACTCGGGCTCGACCAGGTCCAGCAGGCGGAAGCCGCCCGCGACGACGTCGCGGACCCGGTCGCCGATCGTGCGGTGGTGCTCCACATATACGGCGCGGCCCCGCTCGTCCTGCTCCACGTAGGGGGTCCGGTCGAAGTAGGAGGCGGCGACGGACAGCCCTGCGGGGCCGGGCTCGTCGGGGAAGGCCCAGCGGACCGGGTGGGTCACGGAGAAGACCCAGCGGCCGCCGGGGCGCAGTACGCGGTGCACCTCGCGCATGACGTTGACGGGATCGGCGACGAAGGGGACGGCGCCGTAGGCGGAGCAGGCCAGGTCGAAGGAGCCGGCGCGGAAGGGCAGCTTTCCGGCGTCCGCCTCGATCAGCGGGAGGTCGTCGCCGATGCGCAGGGCGTGCTGGAGCTGGCGGTGGGAGAGGTCGAGGGCGACCGGGCGCGCGCCCTGGGCGGCCAGCCAGCGCGAGCACTGGGCGGCGCCGGCGCCGATCTCCAGGATGTCCTTGCCCCGGAGGGAGGCGACGGGGCCGAGGAGGGCCGCCTCCGCCTCGTCCAGGCCCTCGGGTCCCCAGACGAAGCGGTCGTCGCCGAGGAAGGCGCCGTGGTCGTTCTGGTACTCGTCGGCGTTGCGGTCCCACCAGCTGCGGCTCGCCCGGCTGCTCTCCGCTTCCCCCGCGTCACGCCGTGTGGCCTCGGGGTCGTCCCCGGATACCGGATCGGCTTCGTACGCTTCTTTGGAGGCGTAGTCCTCTTGGTTCATGGGGCCCGTCGTCGTAGTCTGCGAATGTCTTCTGAATGTGGCAGGGAGCGCCAGGAAGGGCTTCCCGCCCATTAATTGTGCCGGTTGTGCGGTGATCCGCCCGGGGTGTGCGCCTTCGCGCATTGACCCTGTCCGGCTGCCCCCGTATGCTACAAGTTGCGCTGCGAGCCTGTGCTCCTCAGACCTAGCAGGCTGCGCTTGTATTTGTTGAGGTCCCCTCGGTTCTCGAGGCCCCTCCGCGTCTGCGGAACGGGGGTCTCCTTGGCTGTCCGGCTTCGGCAGATGCCGATAAGGGCTCCCGGCGTAGCAGTACCTACGACTTTCTGTCCGTAACCGGAGCCCTTTCCCACATGACGAGCAGCACCGAGACCACCGCCACCACTCCGCAGGTTGCGGTCAACGACATCGGCGACGCGGACGCGTTCCTCGCGGCGATCGACGAGACGATCAAGTACTTCAACGATGGCGACATCGTCGACGGCGTCATCGTCAAGGTTGACCGGGACGAGGTTCTCCTCGACATCGGTTACAAGACCGAAGGTGTCATCCCGAGCCGCGAGCTCTCGATCAAGCACGATGTCGACCCGAACGAGGTCGTCAAGGTCGGCGACGAGATCGAGGCCCTGGTTCTCCAGAAGGAGGACAAGGAAGGCCGCCTGATCCTCTCGAAGAAGCGCGCTCAGTACGAGCGTGCCTGGGGCACCATCGAGAAGATCAAGGAAGAAGACGGCATCGTCACCGGTACCGTCATCGAGGTCGTCAAGGGTGGTCTCATCCTCGACATCGGCCTCCGCGGCTTCCTGCCGGCCTCTCTCGTCGAGATGCGTCGCGTCCGCGACCTCCAGCCCTACGTGGGCAAGGAGCTCGAGGCGAAGATCATCGAGCTGGACAAGAACCGCAACAACGTGGTCCTGTCCCGCCGCGCCTGGCTCGAGCAGACCCAGTCCGAGGTTCGCCAGACGTTCCTCACCACCCTGCAGAAGGGTCAGGTCCGCTCCGGCGTCGTTTCCTCGATCGTCAACTTCGGTGCCTTCGTGGACCTGGGCGGCGTCGACGGTCTCGTGCACGTCTCCGAGCTGTCCTGGAAGCACATCGACCACCCGTCCGAGGTTGTCGAGGTCGGCCAGGAAGTCACCGTCGAGGTCCTCGACGTCGACATGGACCGCGAGCGTGTCTCCCTGTCGCTGAAGGCGACGCAGGAGGACCCGTGGCAGCAGTTCGCCCGGACCCACCAGATCGGCCAGGTCGTCCCGGGTAAGGTCACCAAGCTGGTTCCGTTCGGTGCGTTCGTCCGCGTGGACGAGGGCATCGAGGGTCTGGTCCACATCTCCGAGCTGGCCGAGCGCCACGTGGAGATCCCGGAGCAGGTCGTCCAGGTCAACGACGAGATCTTCGTCAAGGTCATCGACATCGACCTTGAGCGTCGCCGGATCTCGCTGTCGCTGAAGCAGGCCAACGAGTCCTTCGGTGCCGACCCGGCGTCGGTCGAGTTCGACCCGACCCTGTACGGCATGGCCGCGTCTTACGACGACCAGGGCAACTACATCTACCCCGAGGGCTTCGACCCCGAGACCAACGACTGGCTCGAGGGCTTCGACAAGCAGCGCGAGGCCTGGGAGACCCAGTACGCCGAGGCGCAGCAGCGCTTCGAGCAGCACCAGGCTCAGGTCATCAAGAGCCGCGAGGCCGACGAGGCCGCTGCTGCCGAGGGTGCTGCCGCCCCGGCCGCCGGTGGCGGCAACGCCGGTGCGGGCATCTCGGGTGGTTCGTACTCCTCGGAGTCGGACGAGACCTCCGGCGCCCTGGCGTCGGACGAGGCCCTGGCCGCGCTCCGCGAGAAGCTGGCCGGCGGCCAGAGCTGATCGCAGCGCGCATCACACTCCGGTGTGAGCAGAGCTGAACTGCTGTGAACGGTGAGGCCCGTCCCCTTCGGGGGGCGGGCCTCACCGCGTTTCGCCGGGCCGGTGTTCCCCCGTGTTCCGTTGCGTTCCTGTGAATGCGGCCAACTGGGGAATGGCGGCACTGCCTTGGACGTTCTTGGCAGGGAACGAGGCGAGGAGGAGTGGTGACGGTGCTTGATCCACAGGGCTTGTACGAATGGGATGCCAAGGGCCTGGCGGTGGCCGACCTGGCGGTCGCCCAGGACTCGGCCGGGCTGGTCATGCTGTACCACTTCGAGGGGTACATCGACGCGGGTGAGGCCGGTGAGCAGATCGTCGAGCGGCTGCTCGACACCCTGCCCCACCAGGTGGTCGCCCGGTTCGACGCGGACCGGCTGGTGGACTACCGGGCCCGGCGCCCGCTGCTGACCTTCCAGCGCGACCACTGGACGGAGTTCGAGGAGCCCAGGCTGGAGGTCCGGCTCGTCCAGGACGCCACCGGAGCCCCCTTCCTGCTGCTGTCCGGCCCGGAGCCGGACGTGGAGTGGGAGCGCTTCTCCGTCGCCGTCCGGCAGATCGTCGAGCGCCTCGGCGTCCGGCTCTCGGTCAACTTCCACGGCATCCCGATGGGCGTCCCGCACACCCGCCCCGTGGGCATCACCCCGCACGGCAACCGGACCGACCTCATGCCGGGTCACCGCAGCCCCTTCGACGAGGCCCAGGTGCCGGGCAGCGCGGAGTCCCTGGTGGAGTTCCGGCTGGCCCAGGCCGGGCACGACGTGCTCGGCGTCGCCGCCCACGTACCGCACTACGTCGCCCGCTCCCCGTACCCGGACGCCGCGCTGACGGTGCTGGAAGCGATCACGGCAGCGACCGGGCTGGTGCTGCCGGCCGTCGCGCACGCGCTGCGCACCGAGGCCCACCGCACGCAGACGGAGATCGACCGGCAGATCCGGGAGGGCGACGAGGAGCTGGTCAGCCTGGTGCAGGGGCTGGAGCACCAGTACGACGCGGCCGCCGGGGCCGAGACCCGGGGCAACATGATCGCCGAGCCGGCGGAGCTGCCGTCGGCGGACGAGCTCGGCCGCGAGTTCGAGAGGTTCCTGGCCGAGCGCGAGGGCGAGAACTGACGTACGGGCGGGGCCGCCTATGCTGCGGGGCATGCTGAAAGTAGGCCTGACGGGCGGAATCGGTGCCGGCAAGAGCGAGGTCTCGCGACTGCTGGCGGGGTACGGGGCGATCGTCGTCGACGCCGATCGGATCGCGCGAGAGGTCGTGGAGCCCGGTACGCCGGGGCTCGCGGCCGTCGTGGCGGCGTTCGGGGAGTCGGTGCTGACCGCGGAGGGGACGCTGGACCGGCCGAAGCTGGGGTCCATCGTGTTCGCGGACCCGGCGAAGCTCCAGACGCTGAACTCGATCGTGCACCCCCTGGTGGGGGCCCGGTCGGCGGAGCTGGAGGCCGCCGCGGGGGCCGACGCGATCGTGGTGCACGACGTACCGCTGCTCGCGGAGAACGGCCTGGCGCCGCTCTACGACCTGGTCGTCGTGGTGGACGCGACGCCGCAGACGCAGCTGGCGCGGCTGACGGCGCTGCGCGGCATGGCCGAGGACGAGGCGCGGGCGCGGATGGCCGCGCAGGCCACGCGGGAGCAGCGGCTCGCGGTGGCGACCCTCGTGATCGACAACGACGGGCCGCTGGAGGCGCTGGAACCGCAGGTCCGCAAGGTGTGGGAAGAACTCGCCGGGCGTGCGGCGGCCGGCGCGGCCTGACACGCCTCACGCGCCTGACGTGTGCATGGAATAGCGGGTGGGGCGGGGGCGTTGAACGCGCCCGTAGAGGGAAGGATCCGACCGTGTCCGAGACCACGCGCCCCACGCCGTCCAGCCCGGAGACCCACGTCATCGACTACCGGGCCGCCGAGCACCTGCTCGCCGCCCGCGACCCGCGCGGCGCGGTCAAGCTGCTCGACTCGGTCATAGCCGCGCACCCGGAGAACACCGCGGCGCGGCTGCTGCGCGCCCGGGCCTTCTTCGCCGCGGCGCAACTGCGTCCGGCGGAGCTGGAGTTCGAGCTGGTGCTGGAGCGGGAGCCGGACAACGCCTTCGCCCACTTCGCGCTGGCCCGTACGTTCGAGCGCGCGGGCCGGCCGGAGCAGGCGCGCAGGCACTTCCGGCTGGCCGCGGCCCTCGACCCGCAGCCCGAGTACCTGGCGGCGGCCCGTTTCGAGGGTCCGGCCGCGGGCGACCCCACCGGCTCTGCCGACCCTACCGACCCTACCGACTCGGCCGGCTCCAGCGACTCCGCCTGACTCACCGGCCGCGGGGCGGTTCGTACGGAGGGATGTCCGGGCCGGGCTGGTAGTGCGGCCCCTGGTGCAGGTGGCGCACGATCATGAACAGGTCCACGGCCACGACCACCGCGAGCACCCCGCAGGCGGCCGCCCATCCCGGGCGGCCCACCAGCGAGAAGACGGCCGTGCCGGCGGCGGCCCAGACCAGCCCCCAGACACCCAGCCAGAACCGCAGCCGCAGCGGACTGCGCGCGGTCACCGGCTCATTTCCGGAACGCATGGACATCGCCTCTCCCGTCCATGGTCCCACCGCGCTCGGCGGCTACGGATTGAGCTTGTTCACGGCCCGGGTGGTCGTCTTCTTGAAGCCGGCGACCGGCGCGCGGGACAGGTCGCCCATCTCGCCCCACTGCACGACGGTCACGGTGGAGCCGTCGCGCCCGATCCCGAACAGGTGCACCCCGGGCTCGGACTCGGGCATCGAGGTGTGGACCCCGTAGACGTGCGCGCCCTCCTCGACGGGGAGCGTGCCGTAGTCCTGCCAGGAGGCGGTGCCGCCCGGGGTGGTCCGCAGCCAGTCGGACGCGCACGCGGCGACCTTGCGCTCCAGGGTGGCCACGAGCCCGGCCGCCGCGGAGGGCGAGGACGACCGTACGGAGACCTGCACGGCGCCCGTGTCGTACTCGGTGCCGAAGGCGCGGTGCCAGCTGCCCGCGGCCGGCAGCACCCCGTCCAGGCAGAACGGCGCGGACTCGGGCAGGCCCTTGGTGACCGCGCCCGCGTACCAGGGTGAGGTGGCGTGCGGCGGAAGGTCGGCGCCGGTCAGGAATCCGGGGGCGGTGGCGGCCGCGGCGGAGGTGGAGGCGGTCAGGACGAGGGCGGCGGCCGCCGCGACGAGCGCGGTGGCGAGCGTGGCGGCGGTGTCGGTCCGTCGGAACATGGTCGGTTCTCCCCGTGAATGCTGTGCGGACTGTGAGTGTGATGAGTGAGATCGGCGCGGTGAGCGCTGTCCGTGCCTGACGAGACTGTTCCCCGGACGGCGCGGCGGGCCACGGATTGGGGCGAATCCGGGACGCTGGAACGGCCGTAGGGGCTGCCACCTGGGGGAACACCTCATGCATGGAACGCTGTCGCGGGACGCGGAACGGGGGAGAGCGTGAGCGAGGCCGAGAACTTCGCGCGGCTGCTGCGGGAGCTGAAGGAGCGCGCCGGGCTCAGTTACGGGGCCCTGGCGCGCAGGCTGCACACGAGTACGTCGACGCTGCACCGGTACTGCAGCGGGGAGGCGCTGCCGGCGGAGTTCGCGGTCGTGGACCGCTTCGCCCGGGCCTGCGGGGCATCGCAGGCGCAGGCGGTGGACCTGCACCGGGCGTGGCTGCTGGCGGACGCGCGGCGCCGGTCGGGCGCGGGTGCGGGCGCACGCGAGGGTGCGGGCGCGGGTTCGGTGGCAGAGCCGGATCCTGCACCGGAGCCCGAGCCCGAGCCGGAGCCCGCACCGGAGCCGGAGCCGATCGCGGAGGCCGGGCCGGAGCAGGCCGTCGTGATGGTGGCGCCGGGGCCCGCGGTCCGCAGGGCCTGGTACCGGCGGAGGGCCGCCGTGGTCGCCGCCGCAGGGGTGACGGCCGGGGCGGTGGCCGTGGCGCTGCTGGCGGCGGCCGGACCCGGCACGCGCACGCCGCACGCGGGTGACGGAACGGTGCCGGGCGCGGGGGCGAGCGCGACCGCGGGCCCGACGACGCCCCCGGGATCGGCGTCCGCCCCGGCCCCGGCCCCGGCGACGAGCGGCGCACCGGAACCGACGGCACCGGCCGGCGGACCGGCCCCGGCGCCCGGCCCGTCCTCCGCCCCACCGCCGGCGTCGGCGCCGGGCCGGGCACCGGTCGCGCCCCTCAAGGCCGCCGTGCGGACGCACGTGTGGAGCGCCGGATGCGACCATGCCTACCTGACCGAGCGCGGTCCCGGATCGGTGGCCCCGCCGCCCGTGGAGGCGGACGCGCCCGCCTGGGCGTCGGCGCAGCGCGCCGTGCACGCCGGGTCGCAGATCGTGGAGGTCACCCTGCACGGCACGGGCGCGGGCGCCGTGGTCCTGGAGGCCCTCGAGGTACGGGTGGCCGCCCGCCGCAAGCCGCCGGCCTGGAACGTCTACCAGATGTCGCAGGGCTGCGGCGGCGGGCTCACCCCTGCCGTCTTCGCCGTCAACCTGGACGCGCCGCGCCCGCTCGCCCGGCCCGTCGCCGGGAACGACGGCGGGAACAGGCTGCCCGCGCCCGCCTTCCCGCTGCGCGTCTCGGCGTCCGAGCCGGTCGTCCTGCGGGTGGAGGCGGCCACCTCGGGGTGCGACTGCGACTGGTCCCTCGACCTCCGGTGGACCGGCCCGGCCGGGTCCGGCACCCTGCGCATCGACGACGGCGGACGCCCGCTGCGCACGAGCGCCGCCACCGGCCGGCCCGTGTACGGGTACGCGCCGGAGCAGGGCCGCTGGGCCCGCTGAACCGCAGGTCAGGGGGTGTTGTCGGTGGTCGCGCCTAGACTCGTCGGCACAGGGTCACACCCACAGGGACCAACAGGTACCGATGGGAACCGAAGGGGAGGGGGACACGATGACACCGCAGCCGCACGCCGGCGCACTGCTGCGCCACGCCGCGGTCTTCCTGCCCGCCGCCGTCCCCCGCGAGGGGCGGGTCGCCTTCTGGGCGCCCGACGGGGACGCCCTGCCCGAGACCGGGAGGCAGGGGCCGCTCACCGTCGTGCGCCCGCACGGCGACGGGGTCCGCAGCCGGACCGTGCCCGCGGTGACCTTCTCCGTCGCCTCCGCCCTGCCCCTGCTCGCGCAGGCCCCGCGCAGCCCCGCCGCGCATCCCGCCACCCGAGCCTGGGGCACCGCCGCCCGGCAGGCGCTCACCCTCGCCGCCCGCGGCCGGCTGCTTCCCGGGCTCACCCCCGAGGGCGTCGACGCCTGGCGGGCCGGGCCGCTGGACGCCGCCGACATCGACCATCTGCGCGCGGTCGCCGCCGCGCTGCCGCACGAGGGGTACGCGACGCCCCTGGCCGGGCGCCGTCCGCTCCAGCTGCCCGAACCGGAGGCGCTGGTCCGCGCCTTCCTCGACGCCGTCGCCGACGGTCTGCCCCGTACCCCGGCCGCTGCCGTGGCCGCCGGGCGTCCGTTCGCCGCGCGGGAGCCGCAACAGGTGCCCGGGATAAGGGACTGGGCCGCGCAGGTCGCGGCCGGATCCGACACGGGCGTGGGGATCTCGCTCCGGCTCGACCTGTCCTCCTTCCGCCTCTTCGACGAGGCCGAGGAGGACGACACCCGGCGTGCCGGGGCCGCCGTCGTGCAGGTGCACAGCCTCGCCGATCCGACCCTGGTCACCGATGCCGGGCAGTTGTGGGCGGGCACGGCGGCCGCCGGCTTCGGCCCGCGCGCCCGGATCGACGCCGTGCTCGCGCTGCGCCGGGCCGCCCGGGTCTGGCCGCCCCTGCTGCGCCTGCTGGACCAGCCCGTGCCCGATGCGCTCGCCCTGTCCGACCCGGAGCTGGAGGACCTGCTGGGGGTGGCCGCGAGCCGGCTGGCGGCCGCCGGAGTCCTGGTCCACTGGCCGCGCGAGCTGGCCCGTACGCTCTCGGCGACCGCCGTCGTACGGTCCACCGCCCCCGGTTCGGCGACCGACGGGACCGCCTTCTTCGACGCCGAGCACCTCTTCGCCTTCTCCTGGGAGCTGGCGCTGGGCGGCGACCGGCTCACCCCGGGGGAGATGGACGCGCTGGCCCAGGCGCACCGGCCCGTCGTCCGACTGCGGGACCAGTGGGTGCGGGTCGATCCGGACCTGGTGCGCAAGGCGCGCAAGCGGGAGCTGGGCGTGCTGGACCCGGTCGACGCGCTGGCCACCGTGCTGACCGGGACGGCCGACATCGGTGGCGAGCCCGTCGAGGCGGTTCCGGTGGGGGCGCTGGCCGCCCTGCGGGACCGGCTGACCGGGGAGCAGCCGCCGCTGCCGCAGCCCGCCGCCCTCAAGGCCACCCTGCGCGACTACCAGGCGCGCGGCCTGGCATGGCTGGACCTGATGACCTCCCTCGGGCTCGGCGGCTGCCTCGCCGACGACATGGGCCTGGGCAAGACCGTCACGCTGATCGCGCTGCACCTGCACCGGGACCGGCCCGAGCCGACGCTCGTCGTGTGCCCCGCGTCCCTCCTCGGCAACTGGCAGCGGGAGATCGAGAAGTTCGCCCCCGGCACACCCGTGCGCCGCTTCCACGGCGGCAGCCGCAGCATCGAGGACCTGACGGCGTGTGCGGGCGGGTTCGTCCTCACCACGTACGGGACGATGCGCGCGAGCGCACCCCTGCTCGCCGAACAGAGCTGGGGCATGGTCGTCGCCGACGAGGCGCAGCACGTCAAGAACCCGCATTCGGCGACGGCGAAGGCGCTGCGCACGGTGCCGGCACCGGCCCGGGTGGCGCTGACCGGTACCCCGGTGGAGAACAACCTCTCCGAGCTGTGGGCCCTGCTCGACTGGACCACGCCGGGACTGCTGGGCCCGCTCACCGCCTTCCGGGCCCGCCACGCCCGGCCGGTGGAGCACCAGACGGAGGAGGACGGGGGCAACGAGGCGGCGGTCGCCCGGCTGTCGGCGCTCGTGCGGCCGTTCCTGCTGCGCCGCAAGAAGTCCGACCCCGGCATCGCGCCCGAGCTGCCGCCGAAGACGGAGACCGACCACCCGGTCTCCCTCACCCGGGAGCAGGCCTCGCTCTACCGGGCCGCGGTGGACGAGGCGATGGCCGTGATCGAGTCGAGCGAGGGCATGGAACGGCGCGGCATGATCATGAAGCTGCTGGCCTCGCTCAAGCAGATCTGCAACCACCCCGCGCAGTACCTGAAGGAGGAGCAGCCCCGGATCCCGCACCGCTCGGGCAAACTCGCCCTCCTGGACGAGCTGCTGGACACGATCCTGGCCGAGGGCGGCTCGGTGCTGGTCTTCACCCAGTACGTGACGATGGCCCGCCTGATGGAACGGCACCTGCAGGCCCGCGGGATCAGCTCCCAGCTGCTGCACGGCGGGACGCCGGTGCCGCGCCGCGAGGAGCTCGTGGACCGTTTCCAGGCGGGTGAGGTCCCGGTCTTCCTGCTGTCCCTGAAGGCGGCCGGCACCGGCCTGAACCTCACCCGGGCCGGGCACGTCATCCACTTCGACCGCTGGTGGAACCCGGCCGTCGAGGAACAGGCCACCGACCGCGCCTACCGCATCGGCCAGACCCAGCCCGTCCAGGTCCACCGGATCATCGCCGAGGGCACCGTCGAGGACCGGATCGCCGAGATGCTGGAGGCGAAGCGGGCCCTGGCGGATGCCGTCCTGGGCTCCGGGGAGTCGGCGCTGACGGAGCTGACCGACCGCGAGCTGGCCGACCTCGTCTCCCTGCGGAGGCCCGGATGATCACCGCACGGGACGACCGCCGCCGTACCTTCGAGACCGTGCCCGCCGGGGCCGAGGCAGTCAGCTGGTGGGGCCGGGCCTGGGTGTCGGCGCTGGAGGAGGTCTCCCACGACACGGCCCGCCTGACCCGGGGGCGTGGGTACGCCGAGGCGGGGCACGTCGACGCGGTCACGGTCACCCCCGGCCGGATCGTGGCGTACGTCCGGGGCAGCCGGCCCCGCCCGTACCGCACCGAGCTGACCCTGCCCGCCTTCGCGGACCGGGAGTGGAGCGAACTGCTGGAGGCCGTCGCGGCCGACCCCGCGGCGCTCGCCGCCCTGCTGGAGCGGGAGGTTCCGCAGTCGCTCGCGGAGAGCGTCCTGCCCGGCGCGGGCGAGCTCGTCCCGCACTGCTCCTGCCCGGACTTCGGGCGTCCGCCGTGCAAGCACGCGGCGGCCCTCTGCTACCGGGCGGCCCGGCTCCTGGACGAGGACCCCTTCGTCCTGCTGCTCCTGCGCGGCCGGGGGGAGCGGGAGCTCCTCGACGAGCTCACCCGCCGCAATGCCGCCCATGCCGCGCGCGAACAGCCCGATGCGGCGCCCGGCTTCCCCGGCGTTCCGGCCCGGGCGGCGCTCACCCGGACCGGTCTGCCGCTGCTGCCCGCGTCGCTTCCCGTGCCGGCCGCGGTGGGCCTGCCGCCCGCCTGCCCGGCCGACCCGGCGGCGCCGGACCCGCTGGCACTGGACCAGCTCGCCTCCGACGCGGCCGCCCGCGCCCTCGCCCTGCTCACCACCGGAGAGGACCCGATCGCCGGACTCACCCTGTGGCAGGACGCCGTCCGGCTGGCCTCCGCGCACCCCACGGCCGGACTGACGGGCGCGGCCCGCACCCTCTACCGGGACCTGGCCCGGGCCACCGGCCGCAGCACCACCGACCTCGCCCGGGCCGCGGCGGCCTGGCGCCAGGGCGGCCGCCCGGCCCTCGACGCCCTCGAAGAGCCCTGGGACCCGCCGGCCGGTCCCTTCGACCGGGCCCGCCCGGCGCTCCTCGCAGCAGGCCAGGGCGCCTTCCGCCCCGACCGCAACCGCCTGACGATCCACACCCGCCAGCTCCGCCTCGGCCGCGACGGCCTCTGGTACTGCTACGAGGACCGGCTGGGCGACAACGACTGGTGGCCCAGGGGCCTGCCCTCGACGGACCCGGTCAGCGCGCTGCTGGGCTGATGCCTTCCGCCCAGCGGGTCAGGGTGGTGAAGTCGCGGTCGCGCAGGCCGTGACGCGGGTGGATGCGCAGCAGGAGGGCCGGGCCCGGGTGGTGTTCGGCGACCCAGGCGCGGTCGCGCGGGGTGATCATGTCGTCGACCCAGGCGAAGGGCCGGCCGGCCGCCCAGTCGCGCAGGTGGCGGGTCTTCCACGAGAGCCCGTCGGGGTCCTCGGCGAAGAGTTCGGGCCACTCGACGACGGAGAGGTCGCCCGGCAGCCCGATGTGCGGGGAGATCATCGTGTTGGCCTGGTGGGTCCAGGCGGTGGCCCAGGTGAGCTCGAACGGCAGGGCCAGCAGCCGGGCGCCGTGCGTGGGGTGGAGGCGCACCCGGGCGCCGCGCCGGGCCCTGCGGGACTCGGGGTCGCGGTAGGAGAGCCAGACGTCCGGCCACATCCGGTGGCTCCGGTATCCGCGCAGGCCGGCGAGAGGGGACCGGAAGGGGTTGAGAGGGCCGTCCACGTCGAGGAGGAGCAGCGGGCGTTCAGTCATGAAGTCCCAGTACCCAGTACACGATTGAGTGAAATGCCTACCGTCTCTATAACCCGAATGGGGTCGACGCGTTGTTTCCGGTGCGGGGACATTACCCGCGAACTCGTCCGGAAGGCAGGAAAACTGATGCGTCACAGTCGTCGGAATGGCTTGATCGCGGCGGTGGTTGCGGGAGGCGGACTGGCGGTCGCGGGTGTGGGCGGATTCGCCCATGCCGACGCGGACGCGGCCGGCCGGGCCGAGCGCTCGCCGGGTCTGCTGTCCGGAAACCTCATCCAACTGCCGGTGCACGTACCGGTGAACGCGTGCGGGAACACCGTGAGCGTGGTCGGCGTCCTCAACTCGGCCGCCGGGAACCGCTGTGCCAATGAGGCGCCGGCCGGTGGCGGAGGGCATTCCGGGTCGAGGGCCGCGGATTCCTCGACGTCACGGTCCGGGAACGGGGGAGGGGCGGTCGCCGAGGGTCGCGGAAAGGATTCGCCGGGAGTTCTCTCCGGCAACGGCCTCCAGCTCCCGGTCGAACTCCCGCTGAACATCAGCGGCAACGCGGTGAGCGTGGTCGGCATCGGCAACTCCTCGCAGGGCAACACGTCCGTCAACGGCGAGGAGCCCACGGGTGGCAAGCCCGTCCAGCCGCCCGTCGTCGAAGAGCCCGTGACCACGCCCCCGGCTCCGGTCCGGCCCGCCGAGCCGGCCCCCCGGCCCGCCCCGCCGCGGCACAGCGAGGCGACGGCGCTCGCCCACACCGGCTCCGACGGCGTCGGGTACCTGCTGCCCGGCGGCGGAGCGCTCCTCCTGGGCGGTGTCCTCCTCTACCGCCGCTTCCGCCTCAACTGATCGGCTGAGGAGCGGACGCGGGAGGCTGCGTCCCGGGCTGCGTACGCCATCCGTCCAGAATGGCATCGATCCGCGGGGCCAGCCGGGCGCGGGCCGCGAAACGCGGCACTCCCGCCATCAGCAGCGCGTCGTACTCGGTGTCCGTGTGCCGCACCGCCGCTCGTACCGCGACCGACACCGCCAGTTCATCGAGGGCGCGGCCGGCCGCGGTACGGCCCACCCGGCCGCTGCCGCGCACCGAGGCATGGGTGGCGATCGCCACGGCCCGGTCGGCGGGACATCCGGGGAACAGCCGCACGATCTCGGCGGCGAACGCCGCCGTGAACCGGGTGTCCTCGGCCGCGCGGCGCCGCCGGTCGCGCTCCCGGCGGCGCGCCCGCGCCTCGGAGTCCGCGAGACAGGCGCGTTCCGCGCGGGCCAGGGCGGCCTCCTCGACGAGGAGCCCCAGGCGTTCGTAGCGGTGGCGGCGCCTGTTGAAGCGGACGACGACGGCGCACAGCGAACTGGCCTCGCGGGAGCGGCGGGTGAGCGCCGTGTCCCCGCGCGGGAGATAGACGAGATGGCCGAGATCCGTACAGTCCAGGCAGCGGGGTACGCCGGACTCGCGCACGAGGTGCCGGAGCGGGCCCTGCCGGCAGTCGGCGCAGTGGATCTGCTTCAGCGACTCAAAAACCACCAGGCTCATAGACGTGTGATACCGCTGTATGACCCTCATATCACCTGGTGAAGAAGGCATGTTGATGTTTCGTCGACTGTTCCTGGATGCCCCACGGTCCTTTTACGGTGGAGCGGTGGACCGACCGGGGTCCGGCCGAGGAGGGCACATGGGTGGGCGGCAGGCGATGGCGGTACGGCCGAGCGGGGCGTGCGTGGCCACCTTCCCGAATGGCCGGGAGATAGTCATCCCGCCGGGCGGCTGCACCGGCTGGCACTTCCACCGCGTCCGGCTGGACGCGGTGGTCCTGGCAGGGACCCTGACGCGGGTCCTGCACGACCGCACCGTCGAGGTGCATCCGGCGGGGACCAGCTTCGTGGAACCCGCGGGCATCCGGCACATCCACCTGGGCCACAACCTCGGTACCGAGCCGGTGGTGCTCCGCGTGACTCCCGCGCTCCCGGAGGGCGCCCCCTTCGCGATACCCACCCCGGCTCTGCCCGGGATCACACCGGAGGTCTGCGGACCGCACAGCCACTGAACCCCGGCCGGGCAGGACCCGCGGGCGGCAGCCTCACACCAGCCGGCGGATCTCCCCGCGGACCCGGTAGAAGCCGCCCGAGGCCGCGTGCAGCCCGTCCACCACGTACCGGGCGCCCGCCTCCCGTATCCCCCGGGGGAACTGCACGTTCCACGAGGGGTCGAAGCCGCCCGACACCACCTGCACCCGCATCCGGTTGCCCTGCTGGACGCACTCCACCACCACGCCGCCCGCCGGGGCCGCGGCCATCGATATCGTCGCCACCGCCGAGGCCGACGCGGCCGGGGTGAACACCGGCAGCGCCTCCGCCGACTTCACGTCCATCGGCGCGGGCACCGAGCCCTGCTGGGCCGCCGCGATCGCCTGCTCCGTCGCATCCACGCAGACCAGCGATCCGTCCGTGGTGACCAGGTACAGCCGCCCGTCCAGGTACTGCATCGACAGCGCCGACCCGCCGCCCGTCCCCAGCTTCCACAGCCGCCGTCCGTCGGCGTCGAAGCAGTAGACCGAGGAGGAGGAGTCGCCGGCGAAGACGTGCCGTCCGTCGGGCGAGGTCGCGCACGAGTACACCGCCGCGTCGCACGCGTAGGAGGCCTCCACGGCCCCGGTCGCCTTCGACAGCCGCTGCACGGTGTTGCGGACCGTGCCCGCATAGACCGAGTGCTCCTCCTGCCAGCCGAACAGCACCCCGCCGGGCGTCCTGGTGTGCCACAACTGCCCGGTGCCGTTGGCCGCGTAGGCCGTCACACCGCCGCTGTGCCCGTGGTAGACCGCCCGCTCGTCCGCCCGGACCATCCAGGCGCCGCCGCCGGCGGACTTGCGTGACCACTGGTGCTCGTCCTCGTGGTCGATGACGGTCAGGCCGCCGTTCGCGTCGGAGACGTTGAGCACGCCCTCGTGGATGTCGAGCCAGTAGATGTCCACGTCCGCGGCGATCGCGTAGGCCCCGAAGGGGACCTTCGACGACAGGTCGTACACCGTGCCGTCGTCGCAGCCCGCGTATATCCAGAACTCGTCCGCCACCAGGCACTTCACCCCGTCCGGCAGCGAATACCGGGCCAGCACCTCACCGCCGTGGCTCAGCGTGTAGACATCGCCGGCCTGATTGCCGACCCAGCAGCGGTCCTCGTCCACGTGGATGCCGAAGGCCGAGGACCCGGTACGGAAACGCCACAGCACCGGGGCCACCGCACGCGCCGTCGACGGCGCCGAGGCCACCTGGCGGCGGGTCACCGACCGGGCGGCGCGCTGCCCCTGCACGGCCGGGGCGTAGCCCTTGCGGACCTTCTCCCCGATCTTCTTCGCGGCGGCCGCCCTGGCCTTCTCGGCGCTCGGGAAGGAAGAGGTCTGCAGCTGGCCGTCCGCGCCGATGCGTCCGTACCGCACGGAGACGGCCGTGCCGTCCACGGTCACCTCGTAGAACTTGTGCGCCCCGCCGTCGTCCTGCGACAGCTCCAGATACGTGGTCTCCCGAGCCATGACAAACCTCTCCCCAAAGCACGGGCCGCCGACTTCCTTTGCGGCCGGTGATCCCTCGTGAAAAACGCTAAGGCCCACCACTGACAATGGGCCGGTGCAGTGGGAATCGATCACATGGCAGCGGATGGCCGAGCGGCTCGCCGGTCACCTCGACGACCTCGACAACGACCTCGACAACGACCGCGACAACGACCGCGACAACGCCCCCGAGCAGGGCACTTGGCAGCGGGTGGGCATTGACGGAGCGCCCGTCGCCGGTACCGGCGCGCTCGCCGGCCGGCTCGCCGAAGCGCTGCGGCTGCGCGGACGCCCGTCTTTGGTGGTGGCGGCCGACGGTTTCCTGCGGCCGGCCTCGCTGCGCTTCGAGTTCGGCCGCCAGGACGTGGACTCCTACCTCGGCGGCTGGTACGACACGGCCGCGCTCTGGCGGGAGGTGTTCGGCCCGACCGACCCCGGTGGCACCGGGCGGGTGCTCCCCGACCTCTGGGACCCGGTGACCGACCGGGCCACCCGCAGCCCCTACGCCGAACTCCCGCCCGGCGGCGTGCTGCTCGTGCACGGCCCGCTGCTGCTGGGCCACTGGTACCCCTTCGACCTGAGCGTCCACATCCGGCTCTCCGCGGGGGCGCTCGCCCGCCGCACCGAGGAGTCCGCGCGCTGGACGCTGCCCGCCTTCGCACGCTACGAGGCCGAGACCGACCCGGTGTCGGCCGCCGACGCCGTGGTCCGGGCCGACGACCCCCGCCATCCCGCCTGGACGGGCATCCGGAACCGCTGACGGCCCGCCGCCGACGCCGCCGGCCACGACATGCGCATTGCGCCGTCCGCTACGGCCGGCCGCCCGGCCGGGTCACCGCCAGCGCCGCGGCCCGGCACCCGGCGCGGGCGGCCTCCGCCGGGTCCGCGCCCTCCAGCCGGGCCGCCAGGAAGCCCCCGGTGAAGGCGTCCCCGGCGCCCGTGGAGTCCACCGCTTCGGCCTGCTCCGCCTCCACCTCGGCGGTGATCCGCCCGCGTTCGGCGATCAGCGCCCCGGCCGCGCCCCGGGTCACCACCACCAGCGGCACCCGCCGGCTGAGTTCCGCCGCCGCCCGGGCCACCCCGGCCGGCTCCGGCAGTCCGGCCAGCAGCCGGGCCTCGTCCTCGTTGGGCAGCAGGATCTCCGCCCCCGCCACGGCGTCGAGGAAGCGCTGCGGCCCCAGAGCGGCCAGGAACCCGGCCGAGGCGGGGTCCACGCTCACCGGCACCCCCCGCGTCCGGGCCGCCCGCAGCGCGACCATGGCCAGCTCCCGGCTGCTGTCGGCGAAGAACAGATAACCGGACAGGTGGAGATGGGCCGCCCCGTCCAGCAGGGACGGGGCCCAGTCGGCGGGGCACAGCCGCAGCGAGGCCCCGCTGTCCGTCAGGAACGTCCGCTCCGCGTCCTTGCCGACCAGGGCGACGACCGTCCCGGTCGGCTCCTGCACGTCGATCACCAGCCGCGGCCGCACCCCCGCGTCCACCAGCGCCCGCTCGTGCCAGCGCGCCGATTCGGCGCCCACCCGCGCCAGGAGACGTACCTCCGCGCTCCCCGTACGGGCCGCCCAGCACGCCGCGTTGGCCCCGGCCCCGCCCGGCAGGGTCCGGATGCGGGCCACGGTGTCCGTGGCCGGAGCCAGTGGATCAGGATGTATGGCCACCACGTCCGTCACCACGTCCCCGACGACGAGCAACGCCCCCGGTCCGGTCATGCCCGTGCCGCCCAGGCCCCCGCGATCCGGGCCCCGAGCCGCACGTTGCCGCGCACCGCCGCCAGGTTCGCCTCCAGCGAGGCCCCGTCCGTCGCCCGTACCAGGAACCCCAGCAGGAACGGTGTCACCGCCTGCCCCGTGATCCCGCGCTCGCGGCACTCGGCGAGCGCCTGCGCCAGCACCCGGTCGTGGAGCTCCGGATCCAGCTGCTCCTCCCGCGCCACCGGATTGGCCACCAGCAGCGCCGACTCCGTTCCCCCCAGCGCGTCCTGAGCGGCCATCACCGCCGCGACCTCCTCGGGCCGGTGCACGGTCCAGTCCACCGGTTCACCGGAGTCGGCCAGGTAGAACCCGGGGAAGCGGTCGGTCCCGTAGCCGAGCACCCCCACGCCCAGCGTCTCCAGCCGCTGCAACGTGCCCGGCACGTCCAGGATCGACTTCACGCCCGCGCACACCACGGTGATCCGGGTCCGCGCCAGCAACGACAGGTCCGCCGACTCGTCCTGCGTGTGGGCCCACTCCCGGTGCACGCCGCCCAGCCCGCCCGTGGCGAAGACCCGCAGACCCGCCCGGGCGGCGAGGAAGGCCGTCGCGGACACCGTCGTCGCCCCGGTCGCGCCCGTCGCCAGCGCGGGGGCGAGATCCCGGTGGCCGAGCTTGCGCACCCCGTCGCCTGCCGCGATCCGCTCCAGCTGCTCCTTGTCCAGGCCCGCGTACGGCACCCCGTCCAGGACGGCGATCGTCGCCGGAACGGCGCCCTCCGCACGGACCAGGGCCTCCAGTTCGAGGCCCACCGCCAGATTGCGGGGGCGGGGCAGACCGTGCGCGATGATCGTCGACTCCAGGGCCACCACGGGCTTTCCCCGGGCGAGTGCCTCGCGTACCTCGGCCGACAGGACCGGTCCACCGGACAGGGATGCAGTTGCTCTGTGCTGTGACATGTCCCCATCCATGGCACGGGATTGCCGCCCCCAAACGCTCACGCGCCACACCCGTCCCAACCTGTCCGAGTAGCGTTCCCCCATGGACACGAGCGGCTTCTACGACGAGCTGGCGGGCCGGTACGACCTCATCTACGCAGACTGGGACGCCAGTACGACCCGCCAGGGCAGGGCCCTCGACTCCCTGCTCACCGCCGCACTGGGCCCCGGACCGCACACGGTGCTCGACAACGCCTGCGGCATCGGAACCCAGGCACTGGGCCTCGCGGTGCTGGGCCACCGGGTCACCGGGACCGACCTCAGCCCCGCCTCCGTGGCCCGCGCCGCCCGCGAGGCCGCGCAGCGCTCCCTCGCCCTGCCCGTCGCCGTCGCCGACATGCGCGCCCTGCCCTTCGCGGACGCCTCCTTCGACGCCGTGGTCTGCGCCGACAACGCCCTGCCGCACCTGCTGACCGCCCGGGACGTGTCCGCGGCCCTGGCCGAAACCCTGCGGGTGCTGCGCCCCGGCGGACTGCTCCTGCTCTCCACGCGCCCGTACGGGGAGCTGCGCCGGGCACGGCCGCAGAGCGAGCCCCCGCACGTCCACCACGGCCCCGACGGGCGGACGGTCACCTTCCAGCTGTGGCACTGGCACGCCGACGGGGAGCGGTACGACCTGGAGCTGTTCCAGCTGCTGCCGGCCGGCGACACCTGGACCACGCGGATGTCGAGCACGGCGTACTGGGCGCTGCCCGAGGAGGAGACGGCCGGGTACGCCCGGCGGGCCGGCTTCGCCGATGCCCTCTGGCACGCGCCGGCGGACACCGGCTTCCACCAGCCCGTACTGGCCGCCCGGCGCCCGGCCCGACCCTGACCGGCGCCGGGCGCGGCCGCTGGACAGGGTGACACGTGCGGCGGCCCGTTCCTGGACGCTGTGGTCACCGCGCCGCCCGGCGGGCCGCACTAGGCTGGCGCGCCATGAGCACCAGCGATCACTCCACCGCCCCGGCCCCTGCGCCCGCCCCCGCTTCCTTCGCCGTCTCCGTCGCGGACGTGGAGCTGGAGGCCGACGACCTCGACCCCGGACAGATCGTCTCCGGCGAGCCCGTCGTCACCGGCAAGGTGCTGTGGGAGTCGCCGGACGGCAAGCAGGTGCGCGGGATCTGGCAGATCACCCCGGGTGTGGTCACCGACGTCGAGGCCGACGAGCTGTTCGTGGTGGTCAGCGGCCGCGCCACCGTCGAGGTCGAGGGCGGCGCGACGCTGGAGGTGGGCCCCGGCTCCGCGTGCGTCCTGCGCGAGGGCGACCGCACGACCTGGACCGTGCACGAGACGCTGCGCAAGGCCTACCAGATCAGCTACTGACGCCCTTCGAGGGAGCCGGCGCGGCAGCGGGAGCCGCCGCCGGCGGTACGGGGTGGCGGCGCGCCGTGTACAGCGCGAGCGTCGCCACCGGCAGCAGCAGCGCGGCGCCGACGGCGTTCAGCCAGCCGTAGCCCGCGCCGGACATGATCAGCCCGGCGGCCGCTCCGCCCAAGCCCGCGGCCGCGTTCATCGTGAGGTCGCTCAGTCCCTGTACGGCGGCCCGTGCGGGCTGCGGCACCGAGTCGGTCAGCAGGGCCGAGCCGGACACCATCCCCGCGGACCAGCCGAGGCCGAGCAGGAAGAGGCCGAGGGTGCTGCGGCCGTGGCTGGACCCCGCCGTTCCGGCGAGCAGCGCGGCGACCGAGAGGAGCCCGGCGGCCAGGCCGATCACGGAGAGCCGGCCGAGCCGGTCCGCGAGCCAGCCCATCACGGGAGAGAAGGCGAACATGCCCGCGATGTGGATGCTGATCACCAGCCCGATGAGCTCCAGGCCGGCGCCGTGGTGTCCGAGGTCCACGGGGGTCATCACCATGATCGAGACCATGGTGGTGTGGGAGACGGCGACGGTGAGGAGGGCGAGGCGGGCCCGCGGTGACGCCTTCACCGCGGCGAATCCGGCCCGCAGCGAGCGCCCTTCGCGGCTCTGCTCCTCGGGCGTGGCGAGCGCCCGGGCCGTCAGCAGCGGGTCGGGTCGCAGGAGTACGCCCATCAGCGCGCCGGTCAGGAGGAAGACGGCGGCGGCCCAGACGAACGGGCCGGCCGTCTCGGGTATCGCGGTGCCGGCGAAGCTGCGGCTGGCCGGTGCGGACAGGTTGGGGCCGAGCACCGCGCCGATGGTCGACGCCCAGACCACGAGCGAGATGGCCCGGGCGCGACGGTCGGGGGCGGCGAGGTCGGCGGCGGCGAACCGGGCCTGCAGGTTCGCCGAGGAGGCTGCGCCGAAGGCGGCCATGCCGAGCAGCAGCAGCGGGAAGTTCTTGACGGTGGCGGCGACGACGACCAGGACCGCTCCGGCCGCGCCGATCCCGTAGGCCAGGACCAGCCCGGGGCGGCGGCCGCGCGCGGTCATCAGCGCGGCGAGCGGCAGCGAGACCAGGGCGGAGCCGATCACTGCGGCGGTGGAGGCGACGCCGGACAGCGCCTCGGTGCCGCTGACCTCGGTGGCGAGTACGGGGGCCAGGGCGATGCTGATGGGCACGCCGAGGCCGCCGAGGACCTGCCCGGCCATGAGGACCCGGGAGGTGCGCCGCTGCAGCCGGGCCAGCTCGGGCGGGCCGAGGGGCCGCACGGACGGGTCGGTGCCGGGCGAGGCGGTCACGCCGTACACCGGCTTCGTGGGTGCGTGACACGGGGCGCGGGGGACGCGGGGAGGCCGGGTGCGGCGGCAGGAGTAGTCACCGCCGCAGTGTGCCAGCCCTTACCGCCCGGCGAAACCGTGCCCGAGTCCGACAGGAGACAGGCAGGATCCCGGCGGGAGTCCGGCACGGCTCCGGCCGGTCCGCGGTCCGGCTCGTCCGGTCGGATCCGCAGGTCAGGGCCATGCTCGCGACCGCGCCCGGCAGGAAGGCTCCGCACCCCTCCCGTCGGCGCTCAGAACAGCGGCTGCGGGAGCACGCCCTCCAGCGCGAGCAGCTGTCGCTTGGTCTCCACCCCGCCGCCGAAGCCCCCGATGCCCCCGTCGTTCTCCACCACCCGGTGGCAGGGCACCACCAGCGGCAGCGGGTTCGATCCCATGGCATTGCCGACGGCCTGGGCGGCCCCGGGCTGTCCGACGCGCGCGGCCAGCTCCCCGTAGCCCACGACCGAGCCGTACGGCACGGAACGGTCCAGCTCCTGGAGCACCTGCCGGTTGAAGCCGGAGCTGAGGCGCCAGTCCAGCGGCAGCTCGAAGCGCCGCAGCGAACCCGCGAAGTATGCCGCGAGCTGGCGTATCGGCTCGGCCAGCAGCTCCTCCTCGCCCGGTGCGGGACGCCGGGCGTCGGCACCGAGCCGGGAGACGAGCGGGCCGATCATCCGGTCGACACGGTCCGGCTCGGCATGGAACTCGATCCGGACCAGACCCTCCGGAGTCGCGGCCAGGAGCAGGGGCCCGCCGAGGACACCGTCGGTGGTGACGACGGTCCATTCGAGGTGCGGCCCGCGGGGCCGCTCGGTGCTGTCCACGCGTCCACGGTACGGCCAGGGACCGACAGCGCCGCCCCGTTCGCCCGCACGGCCCGTTCCGCCCGTCCCGCCCCGTCCCGGGGTCAGAACCCGCCGACGGCCTCCCGGACCACGTCGGGGGCGTTGGTGATGATCCCGTCGACCCCCATGGCCTGCACCTTCCGGGCGGTCGCCGCGTCGTCCACGATCCAGGTGTCCACCTCCATGGCCCTGCCGTGGGCACCGCGCAGGCCGTGCACCGCCGAGACCCAGTCGGCCGAGATCGTGGTGTGCCACGGGTTGATCCGGTCGGTGAACTCCGCGTACCGCGGCAGGTCCGCCACGGCGGGGGTGCCCAGGAAGGCCGTCACCAAATCCGGGCGCAGCCCGTGGACGATGCGCACGCAGTCGGCGCTGAAGCTCTGCACCACCAGACGCTGCGCGACGTGGCGCGCGTCGAGCCAGCCCGCCTCGTCCAGTACCTGCAGGGTCTGCTCCTCGATCCCCGGGTAGAGCTCCGGCTTCTTGATCTCCAGCAGCAGCCGCTGCTGGTTGCGCTGCACCCGGTCGAGGTACTCCCGCAGGGTCGGCACGGAGGCGCCCGCGTACTCCTCGCCGAACCAGCTGCCCGCGTCCAGCCCGGCGATCTCGGCCGCCGTGAAGTCCTTGACCTTCCAGGGGGACCGGCCCGGGAACCGCTGCTCGACGTCGGTGGTGCGGGCCAGGGTGTCGTCGTGGATCACCACCAGCACGCCGTCCTTGGTGCGCTGCACGTCGTTCTCGACCCAGTCGAAGCCCATCCGCATCGCCAGGTCGATCGCGTCGAGCGTGTTCTCCGGGGCGTAGGCCGAGGCCCCCCGGTGGGCGTACACGACAGGGCCCCCCAGCGCTGCCCGGCCGGCGCCGGCGCCGGTGGCGGATCCGGGGCCGGTGGCGGTGGCGGCGTACGAGGCCGTCCCGCCCAGCAGGGTGAGGGTGAAGCCCAGGAATGCGGCGGCTGCCGCGGCGGCGGGTCGGACGTACATGTGCGTTCTCCTCGGGTCGTGAGCCCTGTTCCTGCGTCAGACGGGTGCGGAGCGGCAGACGTTGTGGCGATGCACTTCACCGCGATCATGGGGCTGAAGATCACCGAGCCGCCACCGAACTACGACAAACGGACCAGAATGAATGACGGCCGCGCGGGCGGCGGGGGACGGCCGGAGCGCGCCGCCGGGCCGAGGGGCTGCATGAGTGTCAGTGGGGAGTCGTACGGTTGACCCATGCGGCCCGTATCGAAGATCGAACGCACGGTGGCGCCTTTCGAGGTCGTCAGCCCCTACCAGCCCAGCGGCGACCAGCCGGCAGCCATCGCCGAGCTGGAGAAGCGCATCCGTGCAGGTGAGAAGGATGTCGTCCTGCTGGGTGCGACCGGCACCGGCAAGTCGGCGACCACCGCCTGGATGATCGAGAAGCTCCAGCGCCCCACCCTGGTCATGGCGCCGAACAAGACGCTCGCCGCCCAGCTGGCGAACGAGTTCCGCGAGCTCCTGCCGAACAACGCCGTCGAGTACTTCGTCTCGTACTACGACTACTACCAGCCCGAGGCCTACGTACCGCAGTCGGACACGTACATCGAGAAGGACTCCTCGATCAACGAGGAGGTGGAGCGGCTGCGCCACTCCGCGACCAACTCGCTGCTGACCCGGCGGGACGTGATCGTCGTCGCCTCCGTGTCCTGCATCTACGGCCTCGGCACCCCGCAGGAGTACGTCGACCGGATGGTCTCCCTCAAGGTCGGCGAGGAGACCGACCGGGACCAGCTGCTGCGCCGCTTCGTGGACATCCAGTACACGCGCAACGACGTGGCCTTCACCCGCGGCACCTTCCGGGTGCGGGGCGACACCATCGAGATCTTCCCGGTCTACGAGGAACTGGCCGTCCGCATCGAAATGTTCGGCGACGAGATCGAGGCCCTCTCCACGCTGCACCCGCTGACCGGCGAGGTCATCAGCGAGGACCGCGAGCTGTACGTCTTCCCCGCCAGCCACTACGTCGCCGGCCCCGAGCGCATGGAGAAGGCGGTCCGCGGCATCGAGGCGGAGCTGGCCGAGCGCCTCGCCGAGCTGGAGAAGCAGGGCAAGATGCTGGAGGCGCAGCGGCTGCGCATGCGCACGACGTACGACCTGGAGATGATGCGCCAGATCGGGTCCTGCTCCGGCATCGAGAACTACTCGCTGCACATGGACGACCGCGAGCGAGGCTCCGCGCCGAACACTCTCATCGACTACTTCCCGGAGGACTTTCTCCTGGTCATCGACGAGTCGCACGTCACCGTGCCGCAGATCGGCGCCATGTACGAGGGCGACGCCTCCCGCAAGCGGACCCTCGTCGACCACGGGTTCCGGCTGCCGTCCGCCCTGGACAACCGGCCGCTGAAGTGGGAGGAGTTCCAGGAGCGGATCGGCCAGACCGTCTACCTGTCGGCGACGCCCGGGAAGTACGAGCTCTCGCGCGGCGACGGCTTCGTCGAGCAGATCATCCGCCCCACCGGCCTCATCGACCCGGAGGTCGTGGTCAAGCCCACCGAGGGGCAGATCGACGACCTGGTTCACGAGATCCGGCAGCGGGTCGAGAAGGACGAGCGGATCCTCGTCACCACCCTCACCAAGAAGATGGCCGAGGACCTCACGGACTACTTCCTGGAGCTCGGCATCCAGGTGCGCTACCTGCACAGCGACGTGGACACCCTGCGCCGCATCGAGCTGCTGCGCGAGCTGCGGGCCGGCGAGTACGACGTCCTGGTCGGCATCAACCTGCTCCGTGAGGGCCTCGACCTTCCCGAGGTGTCCCTGGTGGCGATCCTCGACGCCGACAAGGAGGGCTTCCTGCGCTCCGGGACCTCCCTGATCCAGACGATCGGCCGCGCGGCGCGCAACGTGTCGGGCCAGGTCCACATGTACGCGGACAAGATGACCCCGGCGATGGAGAAGGCCATCGACGAGACCAACCGGCGCCGGGAGAAGCAGATCGCCTACAACACGGCGAACGGGATCGACCCGCAGCCGCTGCGCAAGAAGATCAACGACATCGTCGCCACCATCGCCCGTGAGGAACTCGACACCGAGGAGCTCCTCGGGACCGGGTACCGGCAGGCGAAGGACGGCAAGGGGGCCAAGGCCCCGGTGCCGGCGCTCGGTGGCAGGGCGGCCGCGGCCAAGACGGGTGGTAAGGGTGCGAAGGGGGCAAAGGGCTCCGCGGGCGTCGAGGTGCTCACCGACCGGCCCGCGGCCGAACTGGCCGCGCTCATCGAGCAGATGACCGAGCGCATGCGCGGGGCGGCCGCCGAGCTCCAGTTCGAGGTCGCGGCCCGGATCCGCGACGAGGTCGGCGAGCTGAAGAAGGAGTTGCGGCAGATGAAGGAAGCGGGCCTCGCCTGACCGGAGGCCTGTCAGTAGGGTTGGGTCTCAGCCGCAGGTACACGCTGCACGCTCGTCATGGGGCGGGCCAGGGAGAGGGGACAGTACGTGACGGTCAACATGACCAAGGGTCAGGCCATCAGTCTGCAGAAGGCGGACGGAGGCACGCTGACCGCGGTCCGGATGGGCCTCGGCTGGCAGGCGGCGAAGCGCCGCGGGCTGTTCGGCTCGCGCACCCGGGAGATCGACCTCGACGCCTCGGCGGTGCTCTTCGCCGACAAGCAGCCCGTGGACGTGGTCTTCTTCCGGCACCTGCAGAGCGACGACGGCTCGGTGCGCCACACCGGCGACAACCTCGTCGGCGGCGTCGGCCAGGGCGGGGACGACGAGGCGATCCTCGTCGACCTCCAGCGCGTGCCGGTGCACATCGACCAGATCGTCTTCACGGTGAACTCCTTCACCGGCCAGACGTTCCAGGAAGTGCAGAACGCGTTCTGCCGCATCGTCGACGAGACCAACGGCCAGGAACTGGCTCGTTACACCCTCGACGGCGGCGGTCAGTACACCGCGCAGATCATGGCCAAGGTGTCCCGCGCGGGCGCCGGCTGGCAGATGACGGCCCTCGGGAACCCGGCCAACGGCCGCACCTTCCAGGACCTCATGCCGGCGATCCTGCCGCACCTGTAAGCAGTACCGGACAAGAGAAGAAGGCACGGGGGAGGGGCTGCACGATGACGGCCGAACTGGTCCGGGGGCAGAACCACCCCGTGTCCCAGAGCCGGGTGGAGATCAGGGTCTCGGCGGGCACACCCGTGCTCGCCCTGGCCTCGCTCGCCGACGAACAGGGCCGGTTCTCCGGCAGCGGGATACTGGCCCACCCGGGCGCCAGGTCCCTCCCCGGCGTGCAGTCGCCGGAGGGGCTCGCGGAACGGCACGCCTTCGCCGTCGACCTCGACGAGGTCGCGGCGGACGTCCACCGGCTCGCCGTCCTGCTGGTCCTGCCGCCCGGCGGTCCGGTGCGCTTCGGCGCGGTACCGGCCTCCTACGTGGCCGTCGCCGACCCGGAGGGCGCCGAGCTCGCCGGGTACACGCTGACGGGGCTCGACGCCGAGACGGCCGTGGTCGCCCTGGAGCTGTACCGGCGCCAGGGCGCCTGGAAGGTCCGGGCCGTCGGCCAGGGCTACGCCGAGGGTCTCGGCGCCCTGCTCGCCGACGGCGGACTGCCCGCACCGCATGCCGCGGAGCTGGCCGCCGCCGCGCTGCGCACGGTCGCCCGCACCGCCGAGGCCGACATCACCCTCGCGGCGATGCCGACCCTCGTCGGAGACCTGCGCACCCCGCAGACCCCGGCGCAGCCCCCCGCGCCCACCCCCGAGCCGCCGGACCCGGTCCCGGTCTCCGGGCACCCGTACGCCGGTACGCCCGGGCCCGCGCCCGGTGGCGACGCGCCGGGGGCCCCGCCCACCATCAGCTACGCCCACCCCCGGCGCCGCCGCACCAGCACCGAGCCGCCCGAGCCCGCGCCGCGGGCCGCCGCGGCCCAGGAGCCCGGACAGCCCCCGCGGCCCGTCGCCGGCGACGCCAGCGGCTGGTCCATGGAGGAGCGGCTCTACAACCAGGTCTGGGGCATGTTCGAGGACCTGGCCCGCACGGTCGCCGCCTACCGCAGCGCCGTGGAGTTCGCAGACTCCCGCATGGACCGGGAGCTCGACGAGGCCCTGTCCGACCCGCGCCACCGCCTCGGCGGCTCCGGGAACGCCGCCCGCGACACCGCGCGGGCCCGTCGCGAGGAGCTCGTCGCCCAGGCCCAGGCCGTCCTCGACCGGGACCTGGTCCAGCTCATCGCCGAGTCGGAGGTCGTCGAGCCCGCGCTGCCGGCCGCGTACGCCCGCTGGGACAACCCCGTCTGGCACGGTCACCGCACGCCCGAGGAGAGCCCGCTGGCCCTGCGCCTGGGGGACCTGTACCTGCCCGAGCGGCCCGACCTGCGCATCCCCATGCTGACCCGGGTCCCGCTGGAGCGCGGACTGTGGATCGACAACGGCCGCACCGGCTCCGAGGCCGCGATGGCCATGGACACCGACCGGCTGCGCCGGGCCGCCATGGACATGGCCGTCACCTATGCGGTCCGGCTGCTCGCGGTCCACCCCGCCGACCGCTTCTCGGTCCACGTCATCGACGCGGCCGGGGCCGGATCCGCCTCGCTGGCGCCCCTCGTACGCGCCGGGGTGCTGGCCGGGCCCCCCGCCGCCGGGGCCGCCGGGGTCACCCAGACCCTGGCACGTCTGACCCGGCGGGTGGACCTCGTACAGATGGCGCTGCGGGCCGGTGCTCCCGAGGACCTGCCCCCGGACGTGGACACGGCCGAGCAGCTGCTGATCGTGCACGACTTCCCGCACGGTTTCGACGACCGCGCCGTGACCCAGCTGCGCTACCTCGCCGACGAGGGCTCGGCGGTGGGCGTGCACCTGCTGATGGTCGCGGACCGCGACGAGGCCTCGGCCTACGGGCCGCTGCTCGACCCGCTGTGGCGGTCCCTGATGCGGCTGTCGCCGGTGCCGGACAACCACCTCGCCGACCCCTGGGTCCATCACGCCTGGACCTTCGAACCGGACCTGCCCCCGCAGGGCAGCCGGGTCCTCGACCAGGCGCTGGACCGGGTGGCGGAGGCCCGGCGCACTACCCGTCCGTGACCATTCTTTGGGACTCTCTTTACCTAAACCGTCTTTGACGGGTATGCTCGTGTGTGCGGAGGGGAGTATTCCTGCTTTCCTGCTACGGCGTACCCGTCAATACGGACCACTTCGGCTGAACGAGCGAAGCAGGTCCCGGGGCGTCGGCCCACGGCCTCCAGGTCGTCAGGGTGGAAGAGACCTCCGGCAGCGATGACGCTGACGAAGTGCTGAGCCATCCGCCGGAGGCGTGTTTCACCATGGAAGTTTCCTGGGCCCTTTGGGCGCTGACCATTCTCGGTCTCTCCCTCCTGATCGGCGCCGATTTCTTCATCGGCCGCAAACCCCACGACGTGTCCATCAAGGAAGCGGGCACCTGGACGGTCGTCTGGGTCGTCCTCGCCGTCCTCTTCGGGCTGGGCCTCTGGTTCTTCGGGACCCCGCAGGCCTCCCAGGAGTTCTTCGCGGGCTTCATCACCGAGAAGTCCTTGAGCGTCGACAACCTCTTCGTCTTCGTCCTGATCATGGCGAAGTTCGCGGTGCCCTCCCACCTCCAGCAGCGCGTGCTGCTCATCGGCGTACTGATCGCCCTGGTCCTGCGCGCGGTCTTCATCGCCGCCGGCGCCGCGATCATCGCCAGCTTCTCCTGGGTCTTCTACATCTTCGGCGCCTTCCTGATCTACACCGCGTGGAAGCTCATCCAGGAGGCCCGCAAGGACGAGGACGAGGACGAGTTCGAGGAGAACCGCCTCCTGAAGTCGGTCGAGAAGAAGTTCGGCGTCGCCGACCGGTACCACGGCACCAAGCTCTTCATCCAGAACAACGGCAAGCGCGTGCTGACCCCCCTGATGGTCGTCATGCTCGCCATCGGCACCACCGACGTGCTGTTCGCCCTGGACTCCATCCCCGCGATCTTCGGCCTGACCCAGGACCCGTACATCGTCTTCACGGCCAACGCCTTCGCCCTGATGGGTCTGCGCCAGCTGTACTTCCTCATCGGCGGACTGCTGAAGAAGCTGGTCCACCTCAGCTACGGCCTGTCGATCATCCTCGGCTTCATCGGCATCAAGCTGGTGCTGCACGCCCTGCACGAGTCCGGTGTGCACGTCCCCGTGATCTCGATCCCGGTCTCCCTCGGCGTCATCTGCGGTGTCCTGGTCATCACCACGATCACCAGCCTGATGGCCTCCAAGAAGCAGGCGGCGGCCGAGGCCGCCGCCCGTCCGGAGAACATCGACGCGTAACCGGACCTACGGATCCACAGCTCTACGGATCCACGGACCTACGGATCCACGGACCCACGGACCTACACGGGGGCGGCCGCTTCGGCCGCCCCCGTTTCCGCGCCCCGGACCGCCGCCGCCCGCTTGCGCACGGCCGCCGGACCCGTCTCCGGCAGCAGCGCGAAACAGACCAGGCTGACCAGGGCGATGCCGGTCAGGTAGAGCGCGACGCCCCACGGCGGACCGGAACCGTCGGCCAGCGCCGTCGCCACGATCGGGGTCAGCGCGCCGCCCAGCACCCCGCCCAGGTTGTAGCCGACGGCCGCGCCCGTACAGCGGATCCTCGGCGCGTACAGCTCCGGCAGGTAGGCGGCCACCACCGCGAACATCGTCACCATGCCGATCAGCGCGCCGGTGAAGCCGACCGTCATCAGCAGCGGATCGGCCGTCCGCAACAGCGCCACCAGCGGGAACATCCACACCGCGCAGAGCGCGCACCCGACCAGGCACAGCGGCCGCCGCCCGTAGCGGTCCCCGAGCATCGCGATCAGCGGAGTCACCAGGCCCTTGATCGCGACCGCGACCATGATGCAGGCCAGCATCGTTGTGCGGCCGACCGTGAGGTGCTCGTTGGCGTACGCGAGGGACCAGGTGGTGACCGCGTAGAAGACGGCGTACCCCACGGCGAGCGCCCCGCCGGTCAGCAGGAGCAGCCGCCAGTGGCCCCGGAACACCTCGGCCAGCGGGGCCTCGGCCCGCCGGCCCGTCGCGGCGAGCGCCCGGAACTGCGGGGTCTCCTCCACCGAGTGGCGCAGCCACAGCCCGGCCAGCGCAAGTGCCCCGGCCGCCCAGAACGGCACCCGCCACCCCCAGGACGTGAACTGCGCGTCGGTCAGCGACGCGGACAGTCCCAGCATCAGCCCGTTGGCGAGCAGGAAGCCCACCGCCGGACCCATCTGCGGGAAGCTCGACCACAGTCCGCGCCGCCCCTCGGGAGCGTGCTCGGCGGTCAGCAGCACGGCGCCGCCCCACTCGCCGCCGAGCCCGAGGCCCTGCAGGAAGCGCAGCAGGAGCAGGAGGACCGGCGCGGCCATGCCGATCGAGCCGTACGTGGGCACGCAGCCGACGGCGACGGTGGCGATGCCGGTGAGCAGCAGGGAGGCGAGCAGGACCGGCCGGCGGCCGTAGCGGTCGCCGATGTGGCCGAAGACCACCGAGCCGAGCGGGCGGGCGAGGAAGCCGACGCCGAAGGTGCCGAAGGCGGCGAGGGTCCCGGCGACAGGGGAGAAGGACGGGAAGAAGAGCGGGCCGAGCACGAGCGCGGCGGCCGTCCCGTACACGAAGAAGTCGTAGAACTCGATGGCCGTGCCGGCGAGCGAGGCCGTGGCCAGGCGCAGCATGCCGGGCCCGGCGGAACGGTCGGCCCCGGCGGCCCCGGTGGGTGCGACGGCGGGCGACGGGGCGGGGGCGGCCTCGGGGGCGGGGGAGGCGAGCGGCGGGGAAGGGTCCTGTGGCATGCCGCACCAGATACCCGTTCCCCGCCCCTCAGGACGTGAGTTCGGTCGTAAGCGACCGGAAGGAGTGCGTCGCGCCGTCAAGTTGACGCGTTGCGGTGCCTACCAGCCGCGCTCGCGCCATTCGGCCAGGTGCGGACGCTCGGCGCCGAGGGTGGTGTCGTTGCCGTGCCCCGGGTAGACCCAGGTCTCGTCCGACAGCTGCTCGAAGAGCTTGTGCTGGACGTCGTCGAGCAGGCTCGCGAAGGCCTTCGGGTCGTCGTGGGTGTTGCCGACGCCGCCCGGGAAGAGGCAGTCGCCGGTGAACACGTGCGCGTGCCCGTGCGGGTCGTCGTAGACCAGGGCGATCGAGCCGGGGGTGTGGCCGACCAGGTGGCGCGCGGTCAGGGTGACCCGGCCGACCGTGACCGTGTCCCCGTCGGCGACCGGCACATCGGTCGCCACCGGGATGCCCTCGGCGTCGAGGGCGCCCGCGTACGTGCGCGCGCCGGTCGCCTCGACCACCTCGGCGAGGGCGCCCCAGTGGTCACCGTGCCGGTGCGTGGTGACCACGGACGCGATGCCGTCGTCGCCGATCAGGCTGAGCAGGGTGCCCGCCTCGGCGGCCGCGTCGATGAGCAGCTGCTCGTCTGTGGCGCGGCAGCGCAGCAGGTAGGCATTGTTGTTCATCGGGCCCACCGCGACCTTGGAAATCATCAGGTCCGCGAGTTCGTGCACGTCGGCGGGACCGCCGACCTTGACCTCTCCGGTGTACGTCATGTCCTGATCCTAGGGGGCGTCTAGAGCGGGGGGAGCTCGGGAAGCGGGCCGCCCGAGGTGCTCAGGGAGGCGCCCTTGTTGCCGCGGCCGGCCAGCCAGGCCAGCAGCCCCGCGTCGGTGCCGGACACGGTCACGGCGGGATCCCCGGCGGAGCCGGTGCGCCAGGTCCGGCCGTCGGCCGCGACCAGGGCCACGGGCGGCACCTCGGGGCGGCCGGACCAGCGGTCGGCGAGGAAGACGATCTCGCGCTCGGTGAACTCCTGCGGGAGGTCGGAGAGCTCGTAGCCGATGTTCAGGTCGACGTGGTGCAGATCGGCCTCGACCCAGCGGCGGAAGGGCACGTTGGCCGCGAGGTCGGTGATGCCGTTGCGCAGCTCGACCGTGCGGGACCAGTCCTGGTCGTGCTCGGTGGTGGCCATGAAGCGGGCCGCGGAATCACGCAGGTCCGTCAGGTGTTCTTCCAGGGGCCGGCCGGCGTCGCGCTCGATGTCGGCGTCGCGGGCGGTGGCGCTCTCGTACATCGGACGTCCCTCGAAGACGTTGACGAGCGCATCGGCGTTGCGTGCGAGGTGGGCCAGGATGTGGCCACGGGTCCAGCCCGGGAGGTGTGACTCCTCGGCGAGGGCAGCGTTGTCCAGTTTCGCGACAGCGGTCAGCAGCCGGTCCGTGGCTTCACGTACAGATCGCAGGTCGTGCACATGATCAGTCATGACGGCGAGCCTAGTGGCTCACCCCGCGCCGCCACACGATTGGGTGAAGCGGTCTGCGGAGTGCCGTAAATCGAATGTGCGTGCTATACGCTCGGAAGTCCAAGGACCAAGTCCATCGCAGAGGCGCCCCCCATACCCTGGGACGGGGGCCCGTGCCCCCGCTCTCTCAAGAAAGGTGCGGACCGGCGTGACCGACCGTCTCATCGTTCGTGGCGCTCGCGAGCACAACCTGAAGAACGTCTCGCTCGACCTGCCCCGCGACTCACTCATCGTCTTCACCGGACTCTCCGGGTCGGGCAAGTCCTCCCTGGCCTTCGACACGATCTTCGCCGAGGGGCAGCGCCGCTACGTCGAGTCGCTCTCGTCGTACGCCCGCCAGTTCCTCGGGCAGATGGACAAGCCCGACGTCGACTTCATCGAGGGCCTCTCCCCGGCCGTCTCGATCGACCAGAAGTCGACGTCGCGCAACCCGCGCTCGACCGTGGGCACCATCACCGAGGTCTACGACTACCTCCGCCTGCTCTTCGCCCGCATCGGCAAGCCGCACTGCCCCGAGTGCAGCCGGCCCATCTCGCGCCAGTCGCCGCAGGCGATCGTCGACAAGGTGCTCGCGCTCCCCGAGGGCAGCCGCTTCCAGGTGCTCTCGCCGCTGGTGCGCGAGCGCAAGGGAGAGTTCGTCGATCTCTTCTCCGACCTCCAGACCAAGGGCTACAGCCGGGCGCGGGTGGACGGGGAGACCATCCAGCTCTCCGAGCCGCCCACGCTGAAGAAGCAGGAGAAGCACACCATCGAGGTGGTCATCGACCGCCTCACCGTCAAGGAGAGCGCCAAGCGCCGGCTCACGGACTCCGTGGAGACCGCCCTCGGCCTGTCCGGCGGCATGGTGATCCTGGACTTCGTCGACCTCGCCGAGGACGACCCCGAGCGTGAGCGGATGTATTCCGAGCACCTCTACTGCCCCTACGACGACCTGTCCTTCGAGGAGCTGGAGCCGCGCTCCTTCTCCTTCAACTCGCCCTTCGGCGCCTGCCCCGAGTGCACGGGTATCGGGACGCGCATGGAGGTGGACCCCGAGCTGATCATTCCGGACGAGGACAAGTCCCTGGACGAGGGCGCGGTCTCGCCGTGGTCGCTCGGCCACACCAAGGACTACTTCCAGCGGCTGATCGGCGCGCTCGCCGAGGAGCTGGGCTTCCGCACCGACATCGCGTGGGCCGGTCTGCCGGTGCGCGCGAAGAAGGCCCTGCTGTACGGGCACAAGACGCAGATCGAGGTCCGCTACCGCAACCGGTACGGCCGCGAGCGCGCGTACACGACGGCCTTCGAGGGCGCCGTGCCGTTCGTCAAGCGACGGCACGCGGAGTCGGAGAGCGACGCCAGCCGCGAGCGCTTCGAGGGCTACATGCGCGAAGTGAACTGCCCGACCTGCGAGGGCACCCGCCTCAAGCCGATCGTGCTCGCCGTGACGGTGATGGAGAAGTCCATCGCCGAGGTCGCCGCCATGTCGATCAGCGAGTGCGCGGACTTCCTGGGACGGATGCGCCTCGACGCCCGCGACAAGAAGATCGCCGAGCGGGTCCTGAAGGAGGTCAACGAGAGGCTCCGCTTCCTCGTGGACGTCGGTCTCGACTACCTCTCCCTCAACCGGGCCGCCGGCACCCTGTCGGGCGGCGAGGCCCAGCGCATCCGGCTCGCCACCCAGATCGGCTCCGGCCTGGTCGGCGTGCTCTACGTGCTGGACGAGCCCTCCATCGGTCTGCACCAGCGGGACAACCACCGGCTGATCGAAACCCTGGTGCGGCTGCGGGACATGGGCAACACCCTCATCGTGGTCGAGCACGACGAGGACACCATCAAGGTGGCCGACTGGGTCGTGGACATCGGTCCGGGCGCGGGCGAGCACGGCGGCAAGGTGGTCCACAGCGGCTCGCTGAAGGACCTGCTGAAGAACGCCGAGTCGATGACCGGCCAGTACCTGTCGGGCAAGAAGTCCATCGAGATCCCGGACATCCGCCGGCCCGTGAACGGGGAGCGCAAGCTGACCGTCCACGGCGCCAAGGAGAACAACCTGCGGGACATCGACGTGTCCTTCCCGCTGGGTGTCCTCACGGCCGTGACCGGTGTGTCGGGCTCGGGCAAGTCGACGCTGGTCAACGACATCCTTTACACGCACCTGGCGCGCGAGCTGAACGGCGCCCGCTCGGTGCCCGGGCGGCACACGCGGGTGGAGGGCGACGAGCTCGTCGACAAGGTCGTGCACGTCGACCAGTCGCCGATCGGCCGGACGCCGCGGTCCAACCCGGCGACGTACACGGGCGTCTTTGATCACGTGCGCAAGCTCTTCGCGGAGACGATGGAGGCGAAGGTCCGCGGCTACCTGCCGGGCCGCTTCTCCTTCAACGTGAAGGGCGGCCGCTGCGAGAACTGCGCCGGCGACGGCACGATCAAGATCGAGATGAACTTCCTGCCGGACGTCTACGTCCCGTGCGAGGTCTGCCACGGCGACCGGTACAACCGGGAGACGCTGGAGGTCCACTACAAGGGCAAGTCCATCGCGGAAGTCCTGAACATGCCGATCGAGGAGGCGCTGGGCTTCTTCGAGGCGGTGCCGACCATCGCGCGTCACCTCAAGACGCTCAACGAGGTCGGACTGGGCTACGTCCGCCTCGGCCAGTCCGCGCCGACCCTGTCGGGCGGTGAGGCGCAGCGCGTGAAGCTGGCCTCCGAGCTGCAGAAGCGGTCCACGGGCCGGACGGTCTACGTGCTGGACGAGCCGACCACCGGTCTGCACTTCGAGGACATCTCGAAGCTGATCAAGGTGCTCTCGGGGCTGGTGGACAAGGGGAACTCGGTGATCGTCATCGAGCACAACCTCGACGTCATCAAGACCGCGGACTGGGTCATCGACATGGGCCCGGAGGGCGGCTACGGCGGCGGTCTCGTGGTGGCCGAGGGCACGCCGGAGGCGGTGGCCTCGGTGGGCGCGAGCCACACGGGCAAGTTCCTGCGGGACATCCTGGGAGCGGACCGCGTGTCGGACGGGGCGCCCGTGGCGGGGCCGGCGGCGAAGAAGGCCCCGGCCAAGAAGGCTCCGGCGAAGAAGGCGGTGGCGACCAAGGCCGCCGCCAAGAAGGCGGCCCCGGCCAAGAAGACGACGGCCCGGGCGCGCAAGGCGTAGCCGCCGCGCCGTGTTCGTGTCCGACAGGAGGGCCCGGCCGATGGCCGGGCCCTCCCGCGTCCGCCCGGGCCGCGCCCCGCGTCCGCCCGGGCCGCGCCCCGCGTCCGCCCGGGCCACACCCGGGCCGCGCCGGGGCGGGCCCTTCGTCGCGGGCCGGCCGGGACTGTGCGGACGGGACGCGACCTCAGGAGGCGATGCCCACCGCGCGGCCGGTGCAGGCCGGGTCCGTCAGGGTGGCCAGGAGGGCGTGCGCGACGTCCGCGCGCGGGATGACCCGGCCGCCGCGCACGTTGGCGCCGATCGCACGGCGGTAGGTGCCCGTGCGCGGCTTGTTCTGCAGCATCGGCGGCCGGACGACCGTCCACCGGGTACCGCTCGCGTCCATCGCCGCCTCCATGACGGCGAGGTCCGCGTAGATGTCCCGGAGCAGTCTGCGCAGCAGCGGGTAGACCACGGCCCGCGTGAAGACGCCTTCGCCCTCCGGCAGCGGGCCGACCGGTGCGGCGCTCACGGCCGACAGCGGGCGCACTCCCGATCGGTCCATGGCCGAGGTGATCGCTCTCAGGGCGGGGCCCGCGACGGGTGCCGTCCGGGCCTGCTTGTTGTTCGCCGCGCCCAGTGCGGAGACCACCGCGTCCTGTCCGCTCACCACGGACAGCACCGCCTCCGGGTCGGTCACGTCGGCCACCGTGGCCACGCGCAGCCGAGCGTGGGCGGGAAGCGGCAGCCGTGCCGGGTCCCGTACGACGGCGGTCACCTCGTGTCCCGCGTCGAGTGCCTGCCGGACGACCTCGCGGCCGACGCCGCCCGTGGCTCCGAACACCGTGATCTTCATGGCCCTACCCCCGCACCGAGAGGTGGGTGAGTGCTTACTCACCCCTGCTTCCGCTAGGGTGAGCGAATGCTCACCCCCAAGTCAAGCCGCCCCACTCCCGAGCGGCTGCTCGACGCCGCGGAGAAGCTCATGCGCACCAGCGGCCTGGCCAACGCCACCACCAAGGCCATCGCCCGCGAGGCCGGATGCTCGGAGGCCGCGCTCTACAAGTACTTCGCGAACAAGGAGGAGCTGTTCGTCCGCGTGCTGATGGAGCGCACCCCCAACGCGGGCCCGCTCATGGCCGCCCTGCGGGCCGAACCGGGGGAGAAGGAAGGCGCGGACGGGGTCGAGGAGGGGCTCACCGCCATCGCCCGGCACGCCTCGCTCTTCTACGCGGACGCCATGCCCATGGCCGCCTCGCTCTTCGCCGAGCCCGCTCTGCTCACCCGCCACCGCGAGGGCGTCCTGGAGATCGGGGCGGGCCCGCACCTGGTCCTGGACGCGCTGGCCGGGTGGCTGCGGCGCGAGCTCGAAGCCGGCCGGTTGCGGCCCGGAGCCGACCCGCGGGCCGCCGCGGCGCTGCTGCTCGGAGCCTGCTTCCAGCGGGCCTTCTTCCTGCACTTCTCCGGGGCCCATGTGGTCCAGCCCGTCGAGGAGTTCGCCCCGGCCGTCGCCCGTACCCTGTGGGCCGCGCTGAGGTGAGCCGAGCCGGGCCGTCAGAGCTCCGCCGCGTACGGCGGCTCCGCGCCCGCCCGCATGCAGGTCAGGGCCGCCGCGTGGGCGGCGTGCGCCAGCACCTCCGGCCAGTCCACCGGACGTCCCGGCGCGGCCGTGAGCCGGTGCAGCAGGGCGGCGTTGACGGTGTCGCCCGCGCCGATCGTGTCCGCCACCGCCACCGGACGGGCCGCGGCCGAGTGCTCCGCGCCCTCCCGCGTCCAGGCCGTCAGGCCCGCCGCGCCCCGGGTCAGCACCACCACCGACGGTCCGGCCGCGAGCCAGTCCTCGACCCGGCCGCCCAGCCAGGCGGCGTCCTCCTCCGACAGCTTGAGGACGCTCGTGTGCGGCAGCAGCCGCTCCAGGAAGCGCGCGCGGTACGCCGCCGGATCCGCGATCAGCGCCGGCCGGATGTTGGGGTCCAGCAGGGTCAGCAGCCCGCGTCGCGACTCCCGGCGCAGCAGGGCCTCGTACGCGCTCGCGCCCGGTTCCAGGACCAGCGAGCAGGTGCCGAGCGCGAGGGCCCGTACCCCCTCGGGGAGGGCGGGCGGCAGCGTGAACAGCCGGTCCGCCGTGCCCTCGACGTAGAAGCCGTACGAGGCCGAGCCGTCCGGGGCCAGCGAGGGCACGGCGAGCGTGGTCGGCTCCGGTCCGCGCTGCACCAGCGACAGGTCCACCCCGGCCGCCCGCAGCCCGGCCAGCAGGCTCTCGCCGAAGCCGTCCGAGGAGACCCGGGAGCAGAAGGCCACCTCTGCGCCGAGCCGCCCGAGCGCGAGCGCGGTGTTGTACGGTCCGCCGCCCGGCCGGGGCAGCAGCGCGCCGGGCGGCTGCGCCACGGGCACCAGGTCGATGAGGGCTTCTCCGCCGACGACGATCACGCGGGGGAAGCTACCTCATGGGGCGGAGGTATCGTCGGGTGGGCCGGGTCCCGGCCCGGGCCGAGGCCGTGCAGCCGGCCCGTACCCGGTTCGTACCCGGCCCCGCTTCCCGCCCGCAGCCCAGGAGAACCGCATGTCCGCGTCGCAGTCGCCCGCCCGCCGTACCGTCCTCAAGGGCGCCGCCGCGCTCGCCGGGGCCACCGGTGCCGGAGTGACCCTCGCGGCCTGCTCCACCGAGACCAACAGCGGGGGCAACACCCCCGCCACCCCCACCGCGCCGGTGGACCTGGGCGCCGCGGCCGACGTCCCGGTGGGCGGGGCGAAGCTGTACCGGGAGAAGAAGCTGATCGTCAGCTGCCCGGCGGAGGGCCAGTACAAGGCGTTCAGCGCCCAGTGCACGCACGCCGGCTGCGTCCTGGACAAGATCGTCGAAGGCGAGGGGAACTGCCCCTGCCACGGCAGTCGCTTCGACGTGAACACCGGCAAGGTCCTGCGCGGCCCGGCCTCCGACCCGCTGCCCGCCGTCCCGGTCCGGGCCGAGAACGGCAAGCTCGTCGCGGGCTGACCCGCGGCCGGACGTCAGTCCCAGTCCCAGGCGATCCCGAGGATCCCGCGCCGCACCGACTGTTCGACCAGGTGCACCGCCCGGTGCCGGCCGCTCGGCGTCAGGTCCACGAGGCCGGTGCGCGCGGCCTCGGGCGCGCCGCGGACGAAGCGCCGGCAGCGCACCGGCAGGGCCGCTTCGTCGAAGCTGACCTGGAGCATGTACTGGCCGCCGGCGTAGCTGAAACCGCGCACGTACTCGCGGCTGCGGGCGCCCGTGCCGTCCTCGATCCCGTAGCCGAAGACGTGCGTGTCCCCGCGCCGCAGCCGAGCGTCGAAGAGCAGCTCCGCGACCACCAGTCCGGCCTCCGGGTGGCAGCGCACCCGGCCCGTGCGGCAGTTCTCGTACGCCGTCACGCGCATCCGGGACACGTCGCATCCCGGGTCGCCGTGGTGGACGGCGAGGTAGCGGTCGACCCCGTCGCGGTGCGCCCGGACGATCTGCTGCGACTCGCGGACCCGCAGCTCGCCCGCCGGTCCTATGCGGACCCGCTCGTGATGGCCGACCGAGTGCAGCCCGCCGTCCGGCGGAAGGTCCATCCCGTCCAGCAGCCGCTCCACGGTCCTGCCCGTTCTGAGCAGGGCCCGGTACGAGCGGGTGGGCGGCCGGGCGGGCCCGGAGCCGGGTTCCGGGTCGGTCAGCAGGCGCAGCAGGGAGCCCTCGGGCAGCTCCAGGATCCGTTCCAGGGCGGTGACCGCCCGCAGCGACTCCGGGTGGCGCGGCCGCCGGGCGCCCTGCTGCCAGTAACTGAGGCTGGTGACGCCGACCTTGATGCCCTGGGCCGCGAGCCGGTGCTGCACCCGGTGCAGGGGCAGTCCGCGCGCGGCAAGGGCGGCCCGCAGGGCGAGGTGGAAGGGGCCGGCCCGCAGCAGCCGGCCGAGTTCCGCCGTATCGACGGTCGGTGGCATGGCGACTCCTCTGTGAACGTTCACACGGGCCGGCGCGGGGGGTTGCGGGGGCGGCTCCGGGAGAGCAGGTGACACGGCAGTAACCGTTCACACCACAGCCCCACCGTTCACACCGCAATGTCACCGCGTATTGAAGCGTGTTGACCTGATCGCGACAACTCCCTGATGCTCCTGAACAGCGTCCGGACGCGCTCCTCCACCCCCCATTCCCCACATTGGGAGGAACGCGATGCGCAACCGAAACCGGCGGCTCTCCCCAGCCGCCGCGCTCACCGCAGTGCTCACCGCGCTGCTGTTCGTCCTGTCCCTCGGCACCGGCACCGCCGCCGCTGCCGAGGCCGGCAGTGAATCCGCCCTCGCCGCCAAGCGCCTGAACATCACCATGCAGGCCCAGACGAAGACCAACTGGTGCTGGGCCGCGGGCGGCAACACCATCGCCAGCTGGTTCGGCCGGAACTACAGCCAGAACCAGTTCTGCAACGCCGCCTTCAACCGCCAGCAGGGCAGCGAATGCCCCAACAACCAGGCCACCCTCGGCAACGTCCAGACCGGACTGCGCTGGGCCGGCATCAGCCCCGGCTCGTACGTCAACGGCTGGCTCCAGTACTCCACCGTCCAGACCGAGATCAACGCGAACCGGCCGGTCGAGACCCGGATCCAGTGGTCGAACGGCGGCGGCCACATGCACGTCGTCTACGGCTACGACACCGCGAGCAACTGGGTCTACTGGGGCGATCCCTGGCCCTCCAGCGACCGCTACAACTGGGCCTCGCACTCCTGGTACGTCAACAACAGCACCTTCTCCTGGACCCACTCCCTCTACCGGATCGGGGCGTGACCGCCATGACCCTGCGCGCCACTGCCGCCGCCGCGGTCATCGCCGCCACCGCCCTCCTCGGCCTCGCCCCGCAGGCCGTCGCCGCCCCGGGGGGCCCGGCCCCGCAGCCCCGGGCCGCCACCGCCGAGCACAGGGCCGCCGCCACCGAGGCGGCCACCGCGCCCGGCACCCTGGCCACGCTCTCCCGCTTCTTCGCCCGGGAGGGCAAGGTCTCCGCCACGGCCGCGCAGCCCCGGATCGAGGGCGAGGCGATCGCGGTCAACCACCTCTCCCCGGAGTTCGTCGCGGGCAAGGCGGGCGCGCCCGTCGCCCGGCTGGAGTTCCTCGCCAGCAGAGCCGTCTCCTCCGACGGCCAGCAGGCCGCCCTGTGGACCGCCCGGACGGAGGTCGGCTGGGAGGTGGTGAACATCGCCACCGGCGACGACGAGTTCCGCTACGCGCAGCTCGGCGCGGCGAAACTGCCCGGTGGGACGGTGTTCCGGGAGCCGCAGATCGACGCCTGGTACGTGACGGCGGACAGCAGGGTGCTGCCGCTGGACGAGGACGCGGTACGGGCCGTGGGCGCCGGGGGCACGAGCCTGGCCGCCTACCGGGCCCGGGTCGTCACGGCGTACGGGGACAAGCTCCCCGGCTCCGCCTACGCCGAGCGCGGCGCGGCCGGCGGCTTCGCCGAAGGCTCCGCGGCGGGATCCGCGGCAGGCGGGACCCCGGTTGCGACCGTGGCCGGTGGCGCCGGTGGCGCCGGTGTGCTCGCGCTGGGCGGCGCGGGGGTGCTGCTCCTGCGCCGCCGCCGCTCCATGGCATAGCCGTCGGCAGGGCCCGGCCCTCATGGGGCCGGGCCCTGCACGTCCGGCCGCGCCGCCGCGGCCGCGCCTCAAACGCCGGCGGGGCCGGTTCGCCGGGCTCTGCCCGGACCCGCGCCTCAAACGCCGGCGAGGCTGAAAGGCAGGGCTCGGCCTCGGGCCCCGGAGGCCCGCGCGGCGGACCGCCCGGATCCGCGGACCGCGCCGGAGGCGTACGGTCCGTTGTCGGTGCGCGCCAGTAGGGTGGTTGGCATGGCCGACCCTTCCAGCTACCGCCCCAAGCCGGGACAGATCCCCGACTCCCCGGGGGTCTACAAGTTCCGCGACGAGCACCGCCGGGTGATCTACGTCGGGAAGGCCAAGAGCCTGCGCCAGCGTCTGGCCAGCTACTTCCAGGACGTCGCCGGCCTGCACCCCCGTACCGCCACGATGGTGACCACGGCCGCCTCCGTCGAGTGGACCGTGGTGTCCACCGAGGTCGAGGCGCTCCAGCTGGAGTACTCGTGGATCAAGGAGTTCGACCCCCGGTTCAACGTCAAGTACCGGGACGACAAGAGCTACCCCTCCCTCGCCGTCACCCTCAATGAGGAGTACCCGAGGGTCCAGGTCATGCGCGGGCCCAAGAAGAAGGGCGTGCGTTACTTCGGTCCGTACGGACACGCCTGGGCCATCCGCGAGACCGTCGACCTGATGCTCCGGGTGTTCCCGGTCCGGACCTGCTCCGCGGGCGTGTTCAAGCGCTCCGCCCAGATCGGCCGCCCCTGCCTGCTCGGCTACATCGGCAAGTGCTCCGCCCCCTGCGTCGGCCGGGTCACCCCCGAGGAACACCGCGAACTGGCCGAGGACTTCTGCGACTTCATGGCCGGCCGCACCGGCACCTACCTCTCCCGGCTGGAGAAGGACATGCACGCGGCCGCCGAGGAGATGGAGTACGAGAAGGCCGCCCGGCTGCGCGACGACATCGGGGCGCTGCGCCGGGCGATGGAGAAGAACGCCGTGGTGCTCGCCGACGCCACCGACGCCGACCTGATCGCCGTGGCCGAGGACGAGCTCGAAGCCGCCGTGCAGATCTTCCACGTCCGCGGCGGACGGGTCCGCGGCCAGCGCGGCTGGGTCACCGACAAGGTCGAGGCCGTCGACACGGCCGGGCTCGTCGAGCACGCCCTCCAGCAGCTCTACGGCGAGGAGAAGGGCGAGGCCGTCCCCAAGGAGGTGCTGGTCCCGGCGCTCCCGGAGGACGCGCCCGTACTGGGCCAGTGGCTCGCCGACCGCCGAGGGTCCCAGGTCAGCCTGCGGATACCGCAGCGCGGCGACAAGAAGGCCCTGATGGAGACCGTCCACCGCAACGCGCTGCAGTCCCTCGCCCTGCACAAGACCAAGCGCGCCAGCGACCTGACCACCCGCTCCCGGGCACTGGAGGAGATCGCCGAGGCCCTGGAGCTCGACAGCGCCCCGCTGCGCATCGAATGCTTCGACATCTCCCACCTCCAGGGGGACGACGTCGTCGCGTCGATGGTCGTCTTCGAGGACGGGCTGGCCCGCAAGAGCGAGTACCGGCGCTTCCAGATCAAGTCCTTCGAGGGGCAGGACGACGTCCGCTCCATGCACGAGGTGGTCTCCCGGCGCTTCCGCCGCTACCTCCAGGAGAAGCTCAGGACGGGGGAGTGGGACCCCGAGGACGCCGACGCGGGCGGGGAGGTGCCCGAGGACGACGGGCGCCCCAAGCGCTTCGCGTACCCGCCCCAGCTCGTCGTGGTCGACGGCGGGCAGCCGCAGGTCGCCGCCGCCAAGCGGGCCCTGGAGGAGCTCGGGATCGACGACGTGGCCGTGTGCGGTCTGGCCAAGCGGCTGGAGGAGGTCTGGCTGCCCGGCGAGGACGACCCGGTCGTGCTGCCGCGCACCAGCGAGGGCCTCTACCTGCTCCAGCGGGTACGTGACGAAGCCCACCGCTTCGCCATCCAGTACCAGCGCAACAAACGCGGCAAGCGGCTGAAATCCGGCCCGCTGGACGAGGTGGCCGGCCTCGGCGAGAGCCGCAAGCAGGCCCTGATCAAGCACTTCGGTTCGGTGAAGAAGCTGAGACAGGCGACAATCGAGCAGATCTGCGAGGTCCCGGGCATAGGCCGCAAGACGGCCGAGACCGTGGCCGCGGCCCTCGCCGGAGCGGTTCCCGCCGGTCCTGCCGTCAACACGGCCACAGGAGAGATCATTGAGGATGAGACTCCTGCGTCAGCAGGAGCATCGTCCGAACGGGGGACCGAGCAATGACCGAGCACGAGACCACGCACGACCGAGACGGAGCACAGGTGAGTACCGGCACGACAGCGGAGCCCGGCGAGACCGCCGAGGCGGCCATCCCCGAGCTGGTGATCATCTCCGGCATGTCCGGGGCCGGCCGCAGTACGGCGGCCAAGTGTCTGGAGGACCTCGGCTGGTTCGTGGTGGACAACCTCCCGCCGGCCCTGATCCCGACCATGGTCGAGCTCGGCGCCCGCTCCCAGGGCAACGTGGCGCGCATCGCCGTCGTCGTCGACGTCCGCGGCCGTCAGTTCTTCGACGCCCTGCGCGAGTCCCTCGCCGACCTGGACAGCAAGGGCGTCACCCGCCGCATCGTCTTCCTGGAGTCCTCCGACGACGCGCTGGTCCGCCGCTTCGAGTCGGTCCGCCGCCCGCACCCGCTGCAGGGCGACGGGCGCATCACCGACGGCATCGCCGCCGAGCGCGACCTGCTGCGCGAGCTGCGCGGCGACGCCGACCTGGTGATCGACACCTCCAGCCTGAACGTGCACGAGCTGCGCGCGAAGATGGACGCCCAGTTCGCCGGGGACGAGGAGCCCGAGCTGCGGGCCACCGTCATGTCCTTCGGCTACAAGTACGGCCTTCCCGTCGACGCCGACCTCGTCGTCGACTGCCGCTTCATCCCGAACCCGCACTGGGTCCCCGAGCTGCGCCCCTTCACCGGGCTCAACGAGGAGGTGTCGGGGTACGTCTTCAGCCAGCCCGGCGCCAAGGAGTTCCTCGACCGCTACACCGAGCTCCTGCAGCTCATCGCCACCGGCTACCGCCGCGAGGGCAAGCGGTACGTGACCATCGCGGTCGGCTGCACGGGCGGCAAGCACCGCAGCGTGGCCATGTCCGAGAAGCTCGCCGCACGCCTCGCCTCCGAGGGAGTCGAGACCGTCGTAGTCCACCGGGACATGGGGCGCGAGTGACCGCACGGACCCCGCGGCTGAGCCGCCTGCGCCGCCTCACCCCAGGACGGGGCGAGGACGGCGTGGGCCGCTCCGGCCGTTCCGGCCGCCGGCGCGGCGCCACGCCCAAGGTGGTGGCGCTCGGCGGCGGCCAGGGCCTGTCGGCCTCCCTCGCAGCCCTGCGCCGCATCACGGGCGACCTCACCGCCGTCGTCACCGTCGCCGACGACGGCGGATCCAGCGGCCGGCTCCGCGAGGAGCTCGGCGTGCTCCCGCCCGGCGACCTGCGCAAGGCGCTGGCCGCACTGTGCGGGGACGACGACTGGGGCCAGACCTGGGCCCGGGTGATCCAGCACCGCTTCCAGTCCGAGGGCGACCTGCACGGCCACGCGGTCGGGAACCTGCTGATCGTCGCCCTGTGGGAACAGCTCGGCGATCCCGTACAGGCCCTCGACCTGGTCGGCAAGCTGCTCGGCGCCCAGGGCCGGGTGCTGCCGATGTCGGCCGTCCCGCTGGAGCTGCAGGCCCTGGTCAGGGGGCACCACCCGGCCCGCCCCGAGGACGTGGACACCGTCCGCGGGCAGGCCACGGTGGCACTGACCCCGGGCGAGGTGCTCTCCGTACAGGTGGTGCCGAGCGACCCGCCGGCCGTACCGGAAGCGGTCGCCGCGGTGCTGGACGCCGACTGGGTGGTGCTCGGTCCGGGGTCCTGGTTCTCGTCGGTCATTCCGCACCTGCTGGTGCCGGAACTGCTCGACGCGCTGATGGAGACGAAGGCCCGGCGAGTGCTCTCGCTGAACCTCGCACCGCAGCCCGGTGAAACAGAGGGCTTCTCTCCGCAGCGTCATTTGGAGGTTTTGGCCCGACACGCCCCTAAACTCGCCCTGGACGTGGTGCTGGCCGATCAGGCCGCCGTGCCCGACCGCGAGTCCCTCGCCGATGCCGCGAAACGGTTCGGTGCCGCGGTCGAGCTGGCGCCCGTGGCCAGACAGGACGGCTCTCCGAAACACGACCCGGAGCTGCTGGCCGCCGCGTACGACCGTATTTTTCGGATGCATGGAAGGATCGGCCCATGGCGATGACGCCTGCGGTGAAGGATGAGATCTCCCGCCTGCCCGTCACCCGGACCTGCTGCAGGAAGGCGGAGGTCTCGGCGATCCTTCGGTTTGCGGGCGGGCTGCACCTGGTCAGCGGGCGCATCGTCATCGAGGCGGAACTGGACACCGGGATCGCGGCCAGACGGCTGCGCAAGGACATCCTGGAGATCTTCGGCCATTCCTCGGACCTGGTCGTGATGGCACCCGGCGGACTGCGCCGCGGCAGCCGCTACGTGGTCCGCGTCGTGGCCGGCGGTGACCAGCTGGCGCGCCAGACGGGCCTCGTGGACGGCCGCGGGCGCCCCATCCGGGGTCTTCCCCCGCAGGTGGTCTCCGGGGCCACCTGTGACGCGGAGGCGGCCTGGCGCGGCGCCTTCCTGGCCCACGGCTCGCTCACCGAGCCGGGCCGGTCCTCCTCCCTGGAGGTCACCTGCCCCGGCCCGGAGGCCGCCCTGGCCCTGGTGGGCGCCGCCCGCAGGCTGTCCATCGCCGCCAAGGCGCGCGAGGTGCGCGGAGTGGACCGGGTCGTGGTCCGCGACGGCGACGCCATCGGCGCCCTGCTGACCAGGCTCGGCGCGCACGAGTCGGTGCTGGCCTGGGAGGAGCGGCGGATGCGGCGCGAGGTGCGCGCCACCGCCAACCGGCTGGCCAACTTCGACGACGCCAACCTGCGCCGCTCGGCGCGCGCCGCGGTGGCCGCCGGAGCCCGCGTGCAGCGTGCGCTGGAGATCCTCGGCGAGGAGGTCCCGGAGCACCTGGCCGCGGCCGGCCGCCTGCGCATGGAGCACAAGCAGGCCTCCCTGGAGGAGCTGGGCGCGCTCGCCGACCCGCCGCTGACCAAGGACGCGGTCGCCGGCCGGATCCGCCGCCTGCTGGCGATGGCCGACAAGCGGGCCCAGGACCTCGGCATTCCGGGTACCGAGTCGAACCTCGACCTCAGCGAGGAGCTGGCCGACAACATGGCCGGCTAGGCACGGGCGTCGATTCGGCCGAAGGGGCCCGCGCGATCACTCGTGCGGGCCCCTTTGCCGCACGCCCCATTGACATGAGCATGGGCCGGTCTTGAGTCTGGCGTCCGAACGCTTTCGTGGCAGACGACGCCCAGGGGGGCACATGAGTCACCGCGCGAGATCGATCCTCGCCGCAAGCGCACTCGTTTTCGGAACCACACTCGCCGTGCTACCCGCCGCGGCGCAGGCCCAGCCGGGACCCGGCGCCGCATCCGGCGCCGACGAGGTACGGGTCTACGACGCCGACATCACCCGGGAACAGGTCCCGCTCGTCCTCGCCGCGGGGCAGGACGCGCACGAGCTCACGCACCGGGCCCCGGAGACCGGGACGGCCCGGGTCGAGCTGTTCCTCAGCGGCGCCCAGGCCGGAGAACTCGCCGCCCAGGGCGTCAAGCTCGCCGAGCGCAAGGTTCCCGCCCAGGGCCTGGCCCGGGCCAAGGCGGCCGGCGACGGGGTGTTCCGCCCGTACAGCGGCAAGGGCGGTCTCCAGGAGGAGATCCTGCGGACCGCGCAGGAGAACCCGGGGCTCACCAAGGTCGTCTCCATCGGCAAGACCGTCCAGGGCAAGGACATCCTCGCCCTGAAGGTCAGCAAGAACGCCGGGAAGACCAGGGACGGGGACAAGCCGTCCGTCCTCTACATGTCCAACCAGCACGCCCGTGAGTGGATCACCCCCGAGATGACCCGGCGGCTGATGCACCACACGATCGACAACTACGGCAAGGACCAGCGGATCACCAAGCTGGTGGACTCCAGCGAGCTGTGGTTCCTGCTCTCGGCCAACCCGGACGGGTACGATTACACGCACGCGGCCGACGGCGAGCGGCTGTGGCGCAAGAACCTGCGCGACAACGACGGCGACGGGAAGACCGGCCCCGGCGACGGGGTCGACCTCAACCGGAACTTCGCCTACAAGTGGGGCTACGACAACGAGGGTTCCTCGCCGAACCAGGGGAGCGAGACCTACCGCGGCCCGAGCGCCTCCTCCGAGCCCGAGACCGCAGCCCTCGACCGCTTCGAGAAGCGCATCGGCTTCGACTACGCGATCAACTACCACTCCGCGGCCGAGCTGATCCTCTACGGCGTGGGCTGGCAGGTGGCCACCCCCACCCCGGACGACGTCGCCTACAAGGCGCTCGCCGGCACCCCGGAGAACCCCGCCGTGCCGGGCTACTACCCGCAGGTGTCCTCCGAGCTCTACACCACCAACGGCGAGGCCGACGGCCACGCCTCCAACGTCAACGGCATCATGATGTTCACGCCGGAGATGACCACCTGCCAGACCGCCTCGGCGAGCGACCCGAACGACCCGTGGAAGCCCGAGGACTGCGCCTCCGGCTTCAACTTCCCGGACGACGAGAAGCTCATCCAGGCGGAGTTCGCCAAGAACATCCCCTTCGCCCTCTCGGTCGGCGAGAGCGCCGCGACCCCGGACCGTCCGAAGTCCTCGCTGGGCCTGAGCGCCGCCGACTTCACCGTGGACGCCTTCGCCACCTCCTACGTCGCTCGCGGCGAGGACCAGAAGGTCTCGGTCACGGCGCGCAAGGCGCTGAAGGACAAGGAACTCAACTACCGCATCAACGGCGGCCGCACGCACGACGAGGACCTCAAGGCCTGGAAGGGCGGCGAGGTGTACGGCGGCGACGACAACAACTGGTTCGACGAGTACCGCGCCGAGGTCGACGGCGCGAAGCCCGGCGACAAGGTCGAGGTCTGGTTCACCGGCCGCGACCGCTCCGGCAAGCAGGTCTCCAGCGAGCACTTCACGTACACGGTGGCCGAGCGGCCGCGCGCGGACGTCCTGGTGATCGCGGAGGAGGGGGCCAAGGCCCAGCACGCCCAGACCTACGTCGACGCCCTGCGGGCGGGCGGCAGGTCCGCGGCGGTCTGGGACGTCGCCGTCCAGGGCGCCCCGCACCACCTCGGGGTCCTGTCCCACTTCCGAACGGCCGTCCACTACACCGGGGCCAAGACCCCCGGCGGCGAAACCCAGTTGGCGGTGCGCGACTTCCTGAACGAGGGCGGCAGGCTGATCGAGGCCGGTGAGCTGGCGGGCGGCAACGCCCAGGTCGGCCGCGCCGTGACCAACGACTTCAGCCAGTACTGGCTCGGCGCCTACGGCCGTACGAGCACCGCCGGAGCCACCGGCTTCGCCGGCGCCGGGGCCCTGGGCGGGACGCGGGCCGCCGTCGGGGACGCCGCGGGCAATCCGCTGAACGCCCCCGGGGCGTACATCGTGACCTCCGAGACCCTGGCGCCCGCGCAGTTCCCGCAGTTCAAGAGCGCCCAGGCGGGCGCCTTCACCGGGGTCGTGAACCCGTACGCCCCGTACGCCGGCACGGGCATGGCCTCGGCCCTGCACACCGACGACGACTGGAAGCGCCTCGTCCGTACGATCGACCTCACCGGGGTCACCGCGGCCGACCAGCCGCAGCTGAAGCTGGCGCTCAGCTGGAACACCGAGGAGGGCTACGACCACGCCGCCCTGGAGGCCCGTACCGCCGGCGGCGACGACTGGACCACGCTGCCGGACACGGGCGGCCTGACCAGCTCCACCGTCCCGGAGGAGTGCGAGGCCGGATTCTTCATGAACGGCCATCCCTTCCTGCGCCGGTACCTCACCCTCGACGCCGGGGGCTGCACCCCGCAGGGCACCAGCGGCAAGTGGAACACCTTCACCGGATCCTCCGGCGGCTGGAAGCAGGTCTCCTTCGACCTGAGCGCGTACGCGGGCAGGAGCGTTGAGCTCTCGCTCGCCTACATCACCGACCCGGGCTCGGGCGGCCGCGGAGTCTTCGCGGACGAGGCGCGCCTCTCCGTCAAGGGCGCCGACCAGCCGGCCGAGGGATTCGAGACGTCCCTCGGTGCCTGGACGGCACAGGCCGCACCTGCGGGAAGTCCCGAAGTGGCAGGTGACTGGGCCCGGTCCGGCGAACTGTTCAAGTCCTACGCCGCGGTCACTACGCGTAACACCGTGCTGCTGGGCTTCGGTCTGGAACACATGCCCACGGCGGCGGACCGTGCCGTACTCGTCGGTAAGGCACTTCGCGCGCTGCGCCACTGATCGGAGCCCCTCCCGTCACTCACCCTGAGTGACGGGAACCGAGGTCACGAGGTCCCGTTCCACAGCGTCCGGAACGGGACCTCGTGGGAGTACCCCCGCGAAGTAGGGGGAGTGTCAGGCCCCGACCGATGTCACCCAAAAGCTCACGGAGAGGTAGGGTCGTAAGCGGTCGGGGACATCCCATACAGCTCGCCGGCGCTCTTACCGGCGCACCAACGAGGAGATCGGTTCGTGACGATCCGCGTAGGCATCAACGGTTTTGGCCGAATTGGCCGTAACTATTTCCGGGCGCTCCTGGAGCAGGGAGCGGACATCGAGATCGTCGGTGTCAACGACCTGACTGACAACGCGACCCTGGTGCATCTGCTCAAGTACGACACCATCCTGGGCCGCCTCAAGGCCGAGGTCTCCCACACCGACGACAGCATCACCGTCGGTGGCCAGACCTTCAAGACCTTCGCAGAGCGTGACCCCGCGAACCTCCCGTGGGGCGAGCTGGGCGCCGACATCGTCATCGAGTCGACCGGCATCTTCACCAAGAAGGCCGACGCCGCCAAGCACATCGCCGCGGGCGCGAAGAAGGTCCTCATCTCGGCTCCGGCCAAGGACGAGGACATCACCATCGTGATGGGCGTCAACCACGACAAGTACGACGCGGCCAGCCACCACGTCATCTCCAACGCCTCCTGCACCACCAACTGCGTGGCGCCGATGGCCAAGGTCCTCGACGAGAACTTCGGCATCGTCAAGGGCATGATGACGACGGTCCACGCGTACACGAACGACCAGCGCATCCTGGACTTCCCGCACTCGGACCTGCGCCGCGCCCGCGCCGCCGCCGAGAACATCATCCCGACCTCCACCGGTGCCGCCAAGGCCACCGCGCTGGTCCTCCCGCAGCTCAAGGGCAAGCTCGACGGCATCGCCATGCGCGTCCCGGTCCCGACCGGCTCGGTCACCGACCTGGTCCTCGAGCTCTCCCGCGAGACCACGGTGGAAGAGATCAACGCGGCCTTCCAGAAGGCTTCGGAGGGGCAGCTCAAGGGCATCCTCGACTACACCGAGGACGCGATCGTCTCTTCCGACATCGTGAACTGGCCCGCGTCCTGCACCTTCGACTCCTCCCTGACCATGGTTCAGGACGGCACGCAGGTCAAGGTCGTCGGCTGGTACGACAACGAGTGGGGCTACTCCAACCGTCTCGTCGACCTCACCGTCTTCGTCGGCGGTCAGCTCTAAGAACGTAGGGCAAGGCACCACGATGTGAGCACAGGGTCCGAGCAGCGCAACGAAGCGCCGCACGGGCCCTGTTGCTTGCCTCGTTATTTCCTTCCTCGCCCTTCGAGTGAAGGCTAAAGGAGTAGAAACACATGAAGACGATCGATGAACTGCTCGCCGAGGGCGTCAAGGGCAAGCGGGTCTTCGTCCGCGCGGACCTGAACGTCCCGCTGGCCGAGGGCAACATCACCGACGACGGCCGCATCCGCGCCGTCCAGCCCACGATCGCGAAGCTCGCCGAAGCCGGCGCCCGCGTCATCGTGGCATCGCACCTCGGCCGCCCGAAGGGCACCGGCACGGAGCCGGCGTTCTCGCTCGCCCCGGCCGCCGCGCGCCTCGGTGAACTCCTCGGCGCGGACGTCGCGTTCGCCACCGACACCGTCGGCGCCTCCGCCAAGGAGACCGTCGCGGCCCTCACCGACGGCCGGGTGGCCGTCATCGAGAACCTGCGCTTCAACGCCGGCGAGACCTCCAAGGACGACGCCGAGCGCGGCGCCTTCGCGGACCAGCTCGCCGAGCTCGCCGACATCTACGTCGGCGACGGCTTCGGCGCGGTGCACCGCAAGCACGCCTCGGTCTTCGACCTGCCCGCCCGCCTCCCGCACGCGGCCGGATACCTCATCGCCACCGAGGTCGGCGTCCTGAAGAAGCTGACCGCCGAGGTCGAGCGCCCGTACGTGGTGGTCCTCGGCGGCGCCAAGGTCTCCGACAAGCTCGCCGTCATCGACGAGCTGCTCGGCAAGGCCGACCGCATCCTCATCGGCGGCGGCATGGCGTACACCTTCCTCTACGCCAAGGGCTACGAGGTCGGCATCTCCCTGCTCCAGAAGGACCAGGTGGAGGTCGTCAAGGAGTACATGCAGCGCGCCGAGGACACCGGGGTCGAGCTGGTCCTCCCGGTCGACGTGCTGGTCTCCGCGGAGTTCCCGGACCTCAAGGGCAAGACCCCGGCCGACTTCACGGTCGTCGACGCGGACAAGATCCCCGCCGACAAGGAGGGCCTGGACATCGGCCCGAAGACGCGTGAGCTGTACGCGTCGAAGATCGCCGACGCGAAGACCGTCTTCTGGAACGGTCCCGTGGGCGTCTTCGAGCACCCGGACTACGCCGGGGGCACCACGGCCGTCGCCCAGGCCCTGCTCGACAGCAGTGCCTTCACCGTCGTCGGCGGTGGCGACAGTGCCGCCGCGGTCCGCATCCTGGGCTTCGACGAGAATGCTTTCGGCCACATCTCGACCGGTGGCGGCGCCTCCCTCGAATACCTCGAGGGCAAGACGCTCCCCGGCCTCGCCGCCCTGGAGGGCTGAACCCGTATGACCACGCGCACCCCGCTCATGGCGGGCAACTGGAAGATGAACCTCAACCACCTCGAGGCCATCGCCCACGTCCAGAAGCTCGCCTTCGCCCTGGCCGACAAGGACTACGACGCCGTCGAGGTCGCGGTCCTGCCGCCCTTCGTCGACCTGCGTTCCGTCCAGACCCTGGTCGACGGCGACAAGCTGAAGATCAAGTACGGCGCCCAGGACATCTCCGCGCACGACTCCGGTGCCTACACCGGTGAGATCTCCGGCCCCATGCTGTCGAAGCTGAAGTGCACGTACGTGGCCGTCGGCCACAGCGAGCGCCGCCAGTACCACGGTGAGAACGACGAGATCTGCAACGCCAAGGTCAAGGCCGCCTTCAAGCACGGGATCACCCCGATCCTCTGCGTCGGCGAGGGCCTGGACATCCGCAAGGCCGGCCAGCAGGTCGCGTACACGCTGACCCAGCTCGACGGCGGCCTGGCGGGCGTCCCGGCCGAGCAGGTCGAGTCCATCGTGATCGCCTACGAGCCCGTCTGGGCCATCGGGACCGGCGAGGTCGCCACCCCCGACGACGCCCAGGAGGTCTGCGGGGCGATCCGCGGCCGTCTCGCCGAGCTGTACTCGCAGGAGCTGGCCGACAAGGTCCGCATCCAGTACGGCGGCTCCGTGAAGTCCGGGAACATCGCGGCGATCATGGCCCAGCCCGACGTCGACGGCGCGCTGATCGGCGGCGCGGCGCTGGATGCGGACGAGTTCGTCAAGATCGTCCGCTTCCGCGACCAGTGAGTATGCGGTAGGGCCGATCCGTCGTACCCTTGCGGGGGCCAGGGGCTGAACCTTCAGCCGCTGGCCCCCGCGCACATCTCGCAAAGCCGGAATGCCTGAAAAGCCAGAAAGTAGGAATCAGCCGTGATTATGGGGTTCTCGATCGCCCTGATCGTCTTCAGCGCCCTGCTGATGCTGCTCGTGCTGATGCACAAGGGCAAGGGCGGCGGCCTCTCCGACATGTTCGGCGGCGGTATGCAGTCGTCGGTCGGCGGTTCCTCCGTCGCGGAGCGCAACCTGGACCGCATCACCGTGGTCGTGGGTCTGCTGTGGTTCGCGTGCATCGTCGCGCTCGGCCTGCTGGTGAAGACGAGCAGCTGACCGTTCTGGCCATTCCGGCAGTCCGGTCGGCACCACCCGGCCTATCATGAGGGCCGGCGTTCATCGCGTGGAATCAGTAACTCCGCTCACTGGACGTGCGTTGGGCCTTACGTAGACTTGGGCGCTCCGCGGCGGGATATCCACTCACACTCCGCGGCACCATCACGCAGGGAGTTACGACCGTGGCAAGTGGCAACGCGATCCGTGGTAGCCGGGTCGGAGCGGGGCCGATGGGTGAGGCAGAGCGCGGCGAGTCCGCGCCCCGCCTGCGCATCTCCTTCTGGTGCTCGAACGGGCACGAGACGCAGCCGAGCTTCGCCAGCGACGCGCAGGTGCCGGACACCTGGGACTGCCCGCGCTGCGGGTTCCCTGCCGGCCAGGACAGGGACAACCCGCCCGCGCCGCCGCGCACCGAGCCCTACAAGACGCACCTGGCGTACGTGAGGGAACGGCGCTCGGACGCCGACGGCGAGGCGATCCTCGCCGAGGCGCTCGCCAAGCTCCGCGGCGAGATCTGAGACGACGCGCAACGCAAGACGTGAGGCCCGGTCCCACAGGAACTTCTCCTGTGGGACCGGGCCTCTTTGTGTGCGTTGTGCCGCTTGTGATCCCTTAAGTTGGAGAACGGCGGGGCACGACAGGACGGAAGAAGTGGGTTGATGTCCGAGATGAATGCAGGCAGCCGTACGAAGCTGACCCGGACGCCCGAGTGGCTGGCACTCGGCAAGCACCGGGAGGAGTTCGGGCAGACGCATCTGCGCGAGCTCTTCGAGGAGAATCCCGGCCGCGGCTCCGGCTACACCCTGCAGGTCGGCGACCTGCACATCGACTACTCGAAGCACCTCGTCACGGACGAGACGCTCGCCCTGCTCCGCGAGCTCGCCGAGGCCACGGGCGTGGCGGAGCTGCGCGAGGCCATGTTCCGCGGCGAGAAGATCAACACGACCGAGGACCGGGCGGTGCTGCACACCGCCCTGCGCGCACCGGCGGACGCCGTCGTCGACGTGGACGGCGAGAACGTCGTCCCCGGCGTGCACGCCGTCCTCGACAAGATGGCGGCCTTCGCCAACCAGATCAGGTCGGGAGCCTGGACGGGCTTCACCGGCAAGCGCATCAAGAACGTCGTCAACATCGGCATCGGCGGCTCCGACCTGGGCCCGGCCATGGCGTATGAGGCCCTGCGCGCCTTCTCCGACCGCAATCTGACGGTGCGCTTCGTGTCCAACGTCGACGGCGCGGACCTGCACGAGGCCGTGCGGGACCTGGACCCGTCCGAGACGCTGTTCATCATCGCCTCCAAGACCTTCACCACCATCGAGACCATCACCAACGCCACCTCGGCGCGCGGCTGGCTGCTCGCCGGGCTCGGCGGGGACCAGGCCGCCGTGGCACGGCACTTCGTGGCCCTGTCGACCAACGCCGAGAAGGTCACCGGCTTCGGCATCGATCCGGCCAACATGTTCGGGTTCTGGGACTGGGTCGGCGGACGCTACTCCTTCGACTCGGCCATCGGCCTCTCGCTGATGATCGCGATCGGCCCGGCCGCCTTCCGGGAGATGCTCGGCGGCTTCCACGCCATGGACGAGCACTTCCGCACGGCCCCGGCGCAGGAGAACGCCCCGCTCCTGATGGGCCTGTTGGGCATCTGGTACGGCGCCTTCTTCGACGCCCAGTCGCACGCGGTGCTCCCGTACAGCCACTATCTCTCGCGCTTCACGGCGTACTTGCAGCAGCTGGACATGGAGTCCAACGGCAAGTCGGTGGACCGCGACGGCAACCCGGTGGAGTGGCAGACCGGCCCGGTGGTCTGGGGCACGCCCGGCACCAACGGGCAGCACGCCTACTACCAGCTGATCCACCAGGGGACGAAGGTGATCCCTGCGGACTTCATCGGCTTCGCCCGGCCGGTGGCGGAGCTGGAGTCGGCCACGGCCGCCCAGCACGACCTGCTGATGGCCAACTTCTTCGCGCAGACCCAGGCGCTGGCCTTCGGCAAGACGGCGGACGAGGTGCGCGCCGAGGGCGCCGCGGAGTCGCTGGTCCCGCACAAGACCTTCCACGGGAACCACCCGACGACCACGATCCTGGCGACCGAGCTCACGCCGGCGGTGCTGGGCCAGCTGATCGCGCTCTACGAGCACAAGGTGTTCGTCCAGGGCGCGGTGTGGAACATCGACTCCTTCGACCAGTGGGGCGTCGAGCTCGGCAAGGTGCTCGCCAAGCGCGTCGAGCCCGCGCTGAGCGAGGGCGCGGACGTGCCGGGGCTGGACGCCTCGACGAAGGCCCTGGTGGCCACCTACCGGAAGCTGCGCGGCCGGAACTGACCCCGAGAGACGGAGAAGGGCCCGCTCCCCGGGAGGAGCGGGCCCTTCTCCGTCCGGACCGCTCAGGTCAGGACGAGGCAGGCGGGTACATGCCGGTCGGCAGCTTGGCCGCCGCCGCGCGGTCCAGGAGCCACAGGGTGCGGGAGCGGCCATAGGCCGCCGCCGCCGGGGCCTGGACCTCGCCCGCGCCGCCGAGGGCCAGGGAGACCGCGCCGGCCTTGTCCTCGCCCGCCGCCAGCAGCCAGACCTCGCGGGCCGCCCGGATCGCCGGGAGCGTGAGCGAGATCCGGGTGGGCGGGGGCTTGGGCGCGCCGTGAACGCCGACCACCGTGCGGTCGGTCTCGCGGGCCGCCGGGTGCTCCGGGAAGAGCGAGGCCACGTGCGTGTCCGGGCCCACGCCCAGCATGAGCACGTCGAAGGTGGGGACCGGACCGTGGTCCTCGGGGCCGGCCGCCTTCGCCAGCTCGGCCGCGTACGAGGCAGCCGCCGCGTCCACGTCCGCCCCGTACGGGCCGTCCGAGGCCGGCATCACGTGCACGCGGGCGGGGTCCACCGGGACCGAGTCCAGGAGGGCCTCGCGGGCCTGGGTGTGGTTGCGCTCGGGGTCGTCGGCGGGGACGTAGCGCTCGTCGCCCCACCAGAGGTCCAGCCGGGCCCAGTCGATCGCGTCCCGCGCCGGGGCGGCGGCCAGTGCCGCGAGCAGGCCGTTGCCGTTGCGTCCGCCGGTGAGGACGACGGACGCGGAGCCGCGGGCCGTCTGCGCGTCCACGATCTTCGTGATGAGCCGGGCCGCGGTGGCCTGGGCCATCAGTTCCTTGTCCCGGTGGACGACGACCTGGGGAGTCGTCATACCCATGTGCTGCCGCCTTCTTGGTTGTGCGGGTGGGATGCGGTGCGGGTGCCGCTGCGCGGAGACGTCCCCGCCCCTGTCTCCGTTTCCCGGGCTCTGCCCGGACCCGGTCCTCGAACGCCGGACGGGCTGACGATCCAGCCTCGCCGGCGTTCGAGGCGCGGGGTCCGGGGAGGAGCCCCAGCACGGTCCCGCAGGGGCCTCTACTTGGCCTTGGCCCTCTTGGGCTTCGGAGCCGGCGCCGGAGTCGGAGTCGGCTCCGCGGCCTGCTCCGCCGGAGCATCGGCGGGGGCCGGCTCGGCCGGAGCCGCCGAGGCCTCCAGCCGCGCCACGCCGAACTTCACCGAGGCCTCGTAGGTGTTGTCCGGGTCCAGCCGGCGCAGCTCCTCCGCCAGCAGCTCGGCCGTGTCGCGGCGCTTGAGCGCCACCGCACGGTCGGGCTGCCCCGGCATGCAGAGCGTGGCCAGCGCGCCGTCCGCCCGGTCCAGGACGATGTCGCCGTCCTTGGTGGACAGCCGTACGGCCGTCAGACCCGGGCCCGACGACAGCGTGCGCCTGACGGGGACCTGGAGCCGGTCCGCCAGCCACATGGCCAGCAGTTCGCAGCTCGGGTTCTCGTCCTCGCCCTCGACGGTCGCCGAGACGACCGACAGGGCCTGCTGGTCCAGTGCCGCCGCCAGCATGGAGCGCCACGGGGTGATCCGGGTCCACGAGAGGTCCGTGTCCCCGGGGGCGTACGCCGCCGCCCGCCCGCCGAGCGCCCTGATCGGGTCCTCGCAGGAGTACGTGTCCGTGATCCGGCGCTGCCCCAGCGCACCCAGCGGATCGCCCGCCAGGTCCGCGGGAGCACCGTCCGGCCACCAGACGACCACGGGGGCGTCCGGCAGGAGCAACGGGAGAACCACTGACTGGGCGTGGTCGACCAGTTCGCCGTGAAGGCGGAGCACAACCGTTTCGCCGCTGCCGGAGTCCGCCCCGACGCGGACTTCCGCGTCGAGGCGGGCGTCGCGGCGGCTGCGTGGCGAACGGCTGGCCCGCTTGATGACGACGACGATCCGCGAGGGGTGTTCGTGGGACGCGTCGTTCGCCGACTTGAGCGCGTCGTACGCGTTCTCCTCGTCGGTCACGATCACCAGCGTGAGGACCATGCCGATGGCCGGCGTGCCGATGTCCCGGCGTGCCTGCACCATCGCGGCATTGATCTTGCTGGAGTTGGTCTCCGTGAGGTCGATCTTCATGGCCGGCGCCAGCTCCGTCCGTCTCGTGCGAGCATCTCGTCCGCCTCGACCGGCCCCCAGGTGCCCGACGGGTACTGCGCGGGCTTGCCGTGCTTGTCCCAGTACTCCTCGATCGGGTCGAGGATGTTCCAGGACAGTTCGACTTCCTGGTGACGGGGGAAGAGGTTCGCGTCGCCGAGGAGCACGTCGAGGATGAGTCGCTCGTACGCCTCGGGGCTCGACTCCGTGAAGGACTCGCCGTAGGCGAAGTCCATCGTGACGTCCCGGACCTCCATGGAGGTGCCCGGGACCTTGGAGCCGAAGCGGACCGTCACGCCCTCGTCCGGCTGGACCCGGATGACCAGGGCGTTCTGCCCCAGCTCCTCGGTCGCGCCCGACTCGAACGGCAGGTACGGGGCCCGCTTGAAGACGACCGCGATCTCGGTCACCCGGCGGCCGAGGCGCTTGCCCGTCCGCAGGTAGAACGGGACGCCCGCCCAGCGGCGGTTGTTGATCTCCAGGCGGATGGCGGCGTAGGTGTCGGTCTTCGACTTGGGGTCGATGCCGTCCTCTTCGAGGTACCCGACGACCTTCTCGCCGCCCTGCCACGCGGCCGCGTACTGCCCGCGCACGGTGTGCTTGCCCAGGTCCTCGGGCAGCTGCACCGCCGTGAGCACCTTGAGCTTCTCGGCCACCAGCGCCTTGGGGTGGAAGGAGCCGGGCTCCTCCATCGCGGTCAGCGCGAGCAGCTGGAGCAGGTGGTTCTGGATGACGTCACGGGCGGCGCCGATGCCGTCGTAGTAGCCCGCCCGGCCGCCGATGCCGATGTCCTCGGCCATGGTGATCTGAACGTGGTCGACGTACGACCGGTTCCAGATCGGCTCGAACATCGTGTTGGCGAAGCGGAGCGCCAGGATGTTCTGGACGGTCTCCTTGCCGAGGTAGTGGTCGATCCGGAAGACCTCGTCACGCGGGAAGACCTCGTGGACGACCTTGTTGAGTTCCTCGGCGCTCTTCAGGTCGTGTCCGAAGGGCTTCTCGATGACGGCACGCCGCCAGGAGCCGTCCTTCTGCGCCAGCCCGTGGTCCTTGAGCTGCTGGACCACCTTGGGGAAGAACTTGGGCGGGACGGACAGGTAGAAGGCGAAGTTGCCGCCCGTGCCCTGTGCCTTGTCCAGCTCCTCTATGGTCGCCTTCAGGGTCTCGAAGGCGGCGTCGTCGTCGAAGTCGCCCGAGACGAAACGGCAGCCCTGCACGAGCTGCTGCCACACTTCCTCGCGGAAGGGCGTCCGGGAGTGCTCCTTGACCGCGTCGTGGACCACCTGTGCGAAGTCCTCGTCCTGCCACTCGCGCCGGGCGAACCCGATCAGCGAGAAGCCCGGCGGGAGCAGGCCACGGTTGGCCAGGTCGTAGACGGCAGGCATCAGCTTCTTGCGCGACAGGTCACCCGTAACGCCGAAAATGACCAGGCCGGACGGCCCCGCGATACGCGGGAGCCGCCGGTCCTGTGCGTCACGAAGCGGGTTCGCTCCGTTCACAGACAAGGTGTTCAGGCCTCCGTGGGGGCGAGGCGCTCAAGCTCCGCCTCGGTCGACTTCAGCAGGTCGTTCCAGGACGCCTCGAACTTCTCGACGCCCTCGTCCTCGAGCAGCTGCACCACATCGTCGTACGAGATGCCCAGCTTCGCGACCGCGTCCAGCTCGGCGCGCGCCTGGTCGTAGGTGCCGCGCACGGTGTCACCCGTGATCTGCCCGTGGTCCGCGGTGGCCTCCAGGGTGGCCTCCGGCATGGTGTTCACCGTGTTCGGGGCGACCAGGTCGTCCACGTACAGGGTGTCCTTGTACGCCGGGTCCTTGACGCCCGTCGAGGCCCACAGCGCACGCTGCTTGTTGGCGCCGACGCGCTCCAGGGCGGTCCAGCGGTCCGAGGAGAAGACCTCCTCGTAGGCCTCGTAGGCCAGACGGGCGTTGGCGAGCGCCGCCTTGCCCTTGAGGGCCTTCGCCTCGTCGGTGCCGACCGCGTCCAGGCGCTTGTCGATCTCCGAGTCCACGCGGGACACGAAGAAGGAGGCGACCGAGTGGATCAGGGAGAGGTCCAGGCCGGCGGCCTTGGCCTTCTCCAGACCCGCCAGATACGCGTCCATGACCTCGCGGTAGCGCTGCAGCGAGAAGATCAGCGTGACGTTGACGCTGATGCCCTTGCCGATGACCTCGGTGATCGCCGGCAGGCCGGCCTTGGTCGCCGGGATCTTGATCAGCGTGTTCGGGCGGTCCACCAGCCAGGCGAGCTGCTTGGCCTCGGCGATGGTCGCCGGGGTGTTGTGCGCCAGGCGCGGGTCGACCTCGATCGACACGCGGCCGTCCTGGCCGTCGGTGCGGTCGTAGACCGGGCGCAGGATGTCGGCGGCGTCCCTGACGTCCGCCGTCGTGATCATGCGCAGGGCCTCTTCCACGGTGACCTTGCGGGTCGCGAGGTCGGTGAGCTGCTGCTCGTAGCCCTCGCCGCCGCTGATGGCCTTCTGGAAGATCGCCGGGTTGGTGGTGACACCGACCACGTGCGACTGGTCGATGAGCTCGGCCAGGTTGCCGGAGGTGATGCGCTTGCGGGACAGGTCGTCCAGCCAGATCGCGACGCCTTCGTCGGAGAGGCGCTTGAGTGCGTCTGTCATGGGGTTACATCTCCTACTTGGGTTGCGTACCGGCGTCAGCGCGCAGCGGCTTCGAGGGATTCCTTGGCGGCGGCCGCCACGTTCTCGGCGGTGAAGCCGAACTCGCGGAAGAGCACCTTCGCGTCGGCCGAGGCACCGAAGTGCTCCAGCGACACGATCCGGCCGGCGTCGCCGACGTAGCGGTGCCAGGTCAGGCCGATGCCCGCCTCGACCGCGACGCGGGCCTTCACCGACGGCGGCAGGACGCTGTCCTTGTACTCCTGGTCCTGCTCCTCGAACCACTCGACGGACGGCATCGAGACGACCCGGGTGGGAACGCCCTGGGCCTGGAGCTGCTCGCGGGCCTCGACGGCGAGGTGCACCTCGGAGCCGGTGCCGATGAGGAGGACCTGCGCCGGGCCGCCCTCGGCCTCGAACAGGACGTAGCCGCCCTTGGCGGCCGCCTCGTTGCGTTCGTAGGTCGGCACACCCTGGCGGGTCAGCGCGAGGCCGTGCGGGGCACCCTTGCCGAAGACCTTGGTGTGACGGCGCAGGATCTCGCGCCAGGCGATGGCCGTCTCGTTGGCGTCGGCCGGACGGACGATGTTCAGGCCCGGGATGGCGCGCAGCGAGGCGAGGTGCTCGACCGGCTGGTGGGTCGGGCCGTCCTCGCCCAGACCGATGGAGTCGTGCGTCCACACGTACGTCACCGGCAGGTGCATCAGCGCGGAGAGGCGGACGGCGTTGCGCATGTAGTCGGAGAACACCAGGAAGGTGCCGCCGTAGATGCGGGTGTGGCCGTGCAGGGCGATGCCGTTCATGGACGCGGCCATGGCGTGCTCGCGGATGCCGAAGTGGATGGTGCGGCCGTACGGGTCGGCCTCCGGCAGCGGGTTGCCCACCGGCAGGAACGAGGAGTTCTTGTCGATGGTGGTGTTGTTGGAGCCGGCCAGGTCGGCCGAGCCGCCCCACAGCTCCGGGATGACCGCGCCGAGCGCGCCGAGGACCTTGCCGGAGGCAGCGCGGGTGGCGACACCCTTGCCGGCCTCGAAGACGGGGAGCTTGTCCTCCCAGCCCGCGGGCAGCTCGTTGGCGTTGATGCGGTCGAACTCGGCGGCGCGCTCCGGGTTGGCGGTGCGCCAGGCGGAGAACTCCTTCTCCCACTCGGCCTTGGCCTCGCGGCCGCGGTCCAGGGCCCGGCGGGTGTGCGCGATGACCTCGTCGGAGACCTCGAAGGTCTTCTCCGGGTCGAAGCCGAGCACGCGCTTGGTGGCCGCGACCTCGTCGTCGCCGAGCGCCGAGCCGTGGGCGGCCTCGGTGTTCTGGGCGTGCGGGGCGGGCCAGGCGATGATCGAGCGGGCCGCGATGAAGGACGGGCGGCCGGTCTCGGTCTTGGCGGCCTGGAGGGCCGTGAACAGCGCCTTCGGGTCGAGGTCGCCGTTCTCCTGCTGCGCGACGCGCTGGACGTGCCAGCCGTAGGCCTCGTAGCGCTTCAGGGTGTCCTCGGAGACGGCCGTCTCCGTGTCGCCCTCGATGGAGATGTGGTTGTCGTCCCACAGCAGGACGAGATTGCCGAGCTTCTGGTGGCCGGCCAGCGCGGACGCCTCGTGCGAGATGCCCTCCTGGAGGCAGCCGTCGCCCGCGATCGCGTAGATCATGTGATCGAACGGGGAGGTGCCGGGGGCGGCCTCCGGGTCGAACAGACCGCGCTCGTAGCGGGCGGCCATGGCCATGCCCACCGCGTTGGCGATGCCCTGGCCGAGGGGGCCGGTGGTGGTCTCGACGCCCTTGGTGTGGCCGTACTCCGGGTGGCCCGGGGTCTTGGAGCCCCAGGTGCGGAACGCCTCGAGGTCCTCCAGCTCCAGCCCGAACCCGCCGAGGTAGAGCTGGGTGTAGAGCGTCAGGGACGAGTGCCCCGCGGAGAGCACGAAGCGGTCGCGGCCCACCCACTCGGGGTCCGCCGGGTCGTGCCGCATCACCTTCTGGAAGAGGGTGTACGCGGCGGGGGCCAGGCTCATCGCCGTACCGGGGTGGCCGTTTCCGACTTTCTGGACCGCGTCAGCGGCCAGGATGCGGGCGGTGTCGACGGCCCGCTGGTCCAGTTCGGTCCACTCGAGCTCTGTGGTGGTCGGCTTGGTGCTCACCGTGGGTCAGGGCTCCTCTCCACATGTATGAATCCCGGTGACGAACGGTGCACCGGCGCGATTCCGAGCCTACCCCCGCAACGGCGTGCAGCTATTCGAGTGCAGGCAGTCCGTCACCGTGCCGCCGATCCGTGTTCACCCGCCCACGGCCGTTCGACGGGGCCCGTCTCCCGTATATATGCACGGTCCGATCGGCCCAACACGAAGCGACCCCGGCGCAGGGCGACGTAAGTGCAACGTCTACAGTGGCGTGGTACGCGCAAGCCTTAACCGGGCCTTCATGTTGTGAATGGTCCGAGTCGGAGCTTGCTGGATTCTCTCTCAGGGGTGTGCGTGACGGCCGTCGAATCCCGTCCAGCGGGGGTGCTCGGGACGAGCCCCGTCCACCGGCCGCTCGGGACCCGCGTCATGGCTTTCGTGGCATTGACCAAGCCGCGGATCATCGAACTTCTGCTGATCACCACAGTGCCGGTGATGTTCCTTGCCGAGCAGGGCGTCCCGTCGCTGCGGCTGGTCCTCCTGACCTGCCTCGGCGGCTACTTGTCCGCGGGCGGCGCCAACGCGCTGAACATGTACATCGACCGCGACATCGACGCGCTGATGGACCGGACCTCGCAGCGACCGTTGGTGACCGGCATGGTCAGCCCGCGGGAGTGCCTGGCCTTCGGCCTCTCCCTGGCGGTCTTCTCCACCCTCTTCTTCGGCCTGCTGGTCAACTGGCTGTCGGCGGCGCTGTCGCTCGGTGCGCTCCTCTTCTACGTCGTGGTCTACACGATGCTGCTGAAGCGCCGCACCGCGCAGAACATCGTCTGGGGCGGCATCGCGGGCTGCATGCCGGTGCTCATCGGCTGGTCGGCCGTCAAGAACGAGGTCTCCTGGGCCGCGGTCATCCTGTTCCTCGTCATCTTCTTCTGGACGCCGCCGCACTACTGGCCGCTGTCGATGAAGGTCAAGGACGACTACGCGCGGGCCGGCGTGCCGATGCTTCCCGTCGTCGCGGGCAACAGGGCCGTGGCGCGCCAGATCGTCCTCTACAGCTGGGTGATGGTGGCGGTCTCGCTGCTGCTGACCCCGCTGGGGTACACCGGCTGGTTCTACACCGCGGTCGCGCTGGTCGCGGGCGGCTGGTGGCTGTGGGAGGCGCACACGCTGCACGCCCGGGCCAAGGCCGGCATCACGGGCGTGAAGCTCAAGGAGATGCGCCTGTTCCACTGGTCCATCACCTACGTGTCGCTGCTGTTCGTGGCGGTGGCCGTGGATCCCTTCCTCCGCTGATTACTCGCCGGTAGCATGGGTTCCATGGGAGACACCGCAGACACGGCAGACGCCGCGGCCGCCGCAGGCGCCGCGGACAAGAAGCAGGACCGCAAGGCCGCGAAGCTGGCCAAGCAGATCGGCGCGTTCGCCAAGCAGCACGGCGGCGCCGAGGGCCAGCTCGCCCACATCGGCCAGGCCGGCACCCGGATCGTGCTCGTGGGCACGGACGGCGGCTGGGGCGACCTCGTGGCCCCCACCTTCGGGACGGCGCAGCTGGCCGCGGAGAAGGCCGGGCTCACCCTTCACGACGAGTTCGACGGCGAGTTCGCCGCGCGCGTGCGCACGGGTCCGTACGAGTGGACGCGCATGGCCGGTCTCCAGATCGGCGGACCGGCGAACCCGGCCGCGTAGGCCGTAGAACCCGTCCGGGGGGCGGGGGAGTGCCGTCTCGGTCAACAGCCCGAGCAACACCTCACACCCCGCTCACCCGTTAGGACGTGTGGAAGCCCCTTCCTCACGTCCGCAACGGGATGCCCGGATGATCGAAACGCCGCCCCTGGTGGACCAGTACTGCCACGGAGTACTCCGTACGGAGCTGGGCCTGGGCACCTTCGAGGCCCAGCTGATGCGCTCGGCGGGCCCGCCCGCCGCGGGCACCACCTTCTTCGACACGCAGACCGGCTTCGCGGTGCGCCGCTGGTGCGCGCCACTGCTGGGGCTGGAGCCGCACGCCACCCCCGCCCGCTATCTGGCGCGCCGGCGGGAGCTCGGCGCGGCCGAAACCGCCCGGCGGCTGCTGAGGGGATCCCCGGTCGCCGCCTACCTGGTCGACACCGGGGTGGCCGGGGACCTCACCGGCCCCAAGGAACTGGCGCTCGCCGGGGACGCGGAGGTCTTCGAGGCCGTCCGGCTGGAGTTACTGGCCAAGCAGGTCGCCGACACCTCCGGAACGGTGGGCGCCTTCCTCGCCAACCTCGCCGAGGCGATCCACCACGCCGCCGCCGGGGCCGCCGCCTTCACCTGCGCCACGGCCTTCACCCGCCCGGACGGCGCGGACCCTGCGGACACCCCGCCGGTCGGGCCCGAGCCGCCCGGTCCCGGCGCGGTGCGCGGGGCGGCCGGACGGTGGCTGGCCGGGCGGCCGCGGGGCGGAGCCGTACGGGACCCCGTACTCCTGGCGCACCTGCTGTGGAGCGCGGTGGCGTCCGGGCTGCCGCTCCAGCTGCACACCGGAGCGGCGGATCCTGCGCCGCTGACCGGGTTCGTACGGGCCACCGCGGGCCTCGGTGCGCGGCTGGTGCTGCTCGGGGGACATCCGGACCACCGCCGCAGCGCGCAGCTCGCGGCGGCCTTCCCGCACGTCTACGCCGATACGGGCGCGGCCCTCGGGCGGACCGGGTCGCGGGCCGCGGCGGCCCTGACGGAGCTGCTGGAGATCGCACCGTTCGGGAAGGTGCTGTTCTCCAGCGGGGGCGGACGCCTGCCCGAGCTGCACGCGATCGGCGCCCTGGTGTTCCGCGAGGCGCTGGGCCGGGCGCTGGGCGGGTGGGTCGCCGAGGGGTCCTGGTCCTGGCGGGACGCGGAACGGGTGGCGGCCATGGTCGCGGCGGGCAACGCCCGCCGCGTCTACCGGCTGGACCGGCCCTGACGGGCCCGGCTCAGACCGCGGAGAGCTGCGGGTCGCCCTGGGCGGGGACCCCGGCCTGCTCGGCCGGCCGCTCGCGCAGGCTCAGCGCGACCCGGAGCACGGCGATCCACACCAGGCACGAGCCCAGCATGTGCGCGGCGACCAGGGCCTCGGGGACCTGGGTGGCGTACTGCACGTAACCGATGGCGCCCTGGGCGAGCAGGACGAGCAGCAGGTCGCGGGCGCGCGCCCGGGTGTCGGCGGGGGCGTCCACGATGCGCAGGACCAGCCACATCGCGACCGCGAGCGCGCACACCACCCAGGCCGAGACGGCGTGCACGTGGGCCGTGGTGTCCCAGTCGAAGGGCATGCGCTTGATCTCGCTGCTGTCACCGGCGTGCGGGCCGGAACCGGTCACGACGGTGCCCGCCGCGATCAGGACGAGGGTGGTCGCGAGCAGCGCCCACGACAGCTTGCGCACCGGGCCGGGCACGCGCGGCCTGGGTGCGCCGTCGCCCTCGCGGGTGCGCTGCCAGGTGAGCGTCGTCACGGTGATCAGTGCCGTGGCGAGCAGGAAGTGCCCGGCCACGCTGTAGGGGTTGAGCCCCGTCAGGACGGTGATGCCGCCGAGTACGGCGTTCGCCATCACGACGAAGAACTGCACCCAGCCGAGCTTCGTCAGGGAGTGCCGCCACGGCTTGGCCGAGCGGGCGGCGATGATCGCCCAGCCGACGGCCGCGCTGAGCACGTAGGTCAGCATGCGGTTGCCGAATTCGATGGCGCCGTGGAAGCCCTGCTCCTGTGTCACGAGCAGGCTGTCGTCGGTGCACTTGGGCCAGGTGTCGCAGCCGAGGCCGGATCCGGTCAGCCGTACCGCTCCGCCGGTGACGACGATGACCACGCTCATGACGAGCGCGGCGAGTGCGGCCCGCTGGACGGTCCGGGGTGACGGGGTCCAGCGGCTGGCGATGTGGGCGAGGGGGTTCAACACGCCCCATATCGTAGGCGACCCCTTGTGCAAAGTTTCACGAGGGGGTGGCCATGGGGGCGTCGGGGCCGACGACCAGCCGGAACCTGGCCCCCACGGGGTCGCCCTCCTCGTGCCACCACAGGAGGATGCGCCAATGGCCTCCGTCGCCCGGGTAGTCCGCGGAGTCGGTGAATCCGCGCAGTAATTCGCCCGCTACGTCCTCGGCTGTCCTATTCCTTACTTCTGTGGCGCTGTGCCAGGGATGAGGCAGTACGTTCCATAGTCCGTCAGGTCCGCGGACCTCGAAGCGCCACACCGCGAGCCACGGGGTGACCTCCAGCATCGTGCGCACCTGCTCGACGCCGAGACCCAGCCCGGCGGCGATCCCGGGCTCCTCCACCCCCTGGATCCGTGCGGCCACCACGGCCCGGGGCAGCAGCCGTTCGGGCAGCAGCCCCTGCGCGCGCAGGCTGACCAGGGAGTCGAAGGCCAGGAAGCGCAGGCGGAGTTCCAGCTGGCGACCGATGTGATCAAGAGCCTCCTCCGCCTCCCCCGACTCCTCCGCGGCCGGGTCCGCGAGCAGCAGCTGCCGGAAGTCGGACTCGGCGGCCACGGCCCAGGCCACGGCCTCCTCGGCGGACCCCAGCTCGGCGAGACGGTCCCCGAGGAACACCTTGGCCTGGGCCAGGCCCCGCCGGTTGACCGGATCCTGCTGGTCCAGTGCCGCCCACACCCCCACCGCGGTCCGGGTCAGATCGCGGGCACGCTCACCTGCCGCCCGCTCCATGGCGCTCGGCCCCTCGCCGGCCGCCGGGCCCAGCGGGTGCTTCGGCAGCCGGGCGCCGTCGCTCAGCGGCCAGGCCAGCCACACCCCGTGGTTGATCAGCCCGCGGGCGTACCAGCGGGCGAATTCGGGGGACTGGCCGGCCGCGCGCTCGGAGCTGCGCAGCCCCTCCTCGATCGTGGCGAGGGCGCCCGCGCGGTCCCCCGCGGCGAACCTCAGGGCAGCGCGGTCGGCAAGGCGCAGCCCGAGCAGGGCGGTGCACCGCGGATCGTCGTCGAACGGGCGCAGGGCGCCGATCAGCTCGTCGAGGAGCCGGTCACGCTCCCCGGGCGCCGCGTGCTCCGCCCCCGAGCGCACCCGTGCCCATTGATCGTCCAGCCGTAGAACGGCCTCCCGCTGCACCATGTCCGCCCCCCGGCTTCATGTGTGAGGCGACCATCCTCGCCGCTGTGCCGTCGGGGCGGGCGGGATTTCATTCCCAGCGGAAGAGCCGCGCGGCGGCGCCCAGACCGAGTACGGCCCAGCCCGCCAGCACGGCCGCGTCGCCCCACGGGAATGCGGCCCCGTGCTGGAGGACCTCCCGCAGCCCGTCGGACAGGGCCGAGATGGGCAGCAGTCCCAGTACGGACTGCACGGCGTCCGGGAACTTCTCCAGCGGGACGATCACCCCGCCGCCGACCAGCAGGAGCAGGAAGACCAGGTTGGCGGCGGCCAGGGTCATCTCGGCCTTGAGGGTGCCCGCCATCAGCAGCCCGAGCCCGGAGAAGGCGGCGGTGCCCAGCAGGACCAGCGCGGCCACCGACAGCGGGTTGCCCTGCGGGGACCATCCGAGCGCGAGCGCGATCACCGTCAGCAGGGCGATCTGCAGCACCTCGGTGACCATCACCGACAGGGTCTTGGCGGCCATCAGGGCCCAGCGCGGCAGGGGGGAGGCTCCGAGCCGCTTGAGGACCCCGTAGCGGCGGTCGAAGCCGGTGGCGATGGCCTGGCCGGTGAAGGCGGTGGACAGCACGGCGAGCGCCAGGATCCCGGGCGCGAGGAAGTCCACGGACTTCTCGCTGCCGGTGTCCACGATGTCGACGGCGGAGAAGAGGGTCAGCAGCAGCGCCGGGATGATCACGGTCAGCAGCAGCTGCTCCCCGTTGCGCAGCAGCATCCGGGTCTCCAGCGCCGTCTGCGCGAGGATCATGCGGGACACGGGCGCGGCCCCCGGGCTGGGGGTGAACGTACCGGCGCTCATGCGCGCAGCTCCTTACCGGTCAGTTCGAGGAAGACGTCCTCGAGGGTGTGCCGCTCCACGGTGAGGCTGCTCGGCATCACGCCGTGCTGCGCGCACCAGGAGGCGACGGTGGCCAGCAGCTGGGGGTCGACGTCGCCGGTGACGCGGTAGACGCCAGGGGTGAGCTCGGCGGCCTCGGTGCCGTCGGGCAGCGCCTTCAGCAGCGAGGCGAGGTCGAGGGAGGGGCGGCCGGTGAAGCGCAGGGTGTTCTCGGCTCCGCCCCGGCACAGCTGCTCGGGGCTGCCGTGCACGATGACCCTGCCGGCGTCCACGATGGCGACCTCGTCGGCGAGCTGCTCGGCCTCGTCCATGTAGTGCGTGGTGAGGACGACGGTGACCCCGTCGGTGCGCAGTTCCCGTACGAGGTCCCAGGTCGCGCGGCGGGCCTGCGGGTCCAGGCCGGCGGTGGGTTCGTCCAGGAAGACCAGTTCGGGGCGGCCCACGACGGCCATGGCCAGGGCGAGGCGCTGCTGCTGGCCGCCGGACAGCCGGCGGTAGGCGGTGCGGCCGCAGCCGCCGAGCCCGAGGCGTTCCACCAGGGCGGCGACGTCGAGCGGATCGGCGTACAGCTTGGCCATGTGGCGCAGCATCTCGACGGCGCGGGCTCCGGAGTAGACGCCTCCGGACTGCAGCATCACGCCGATCCGCGGGCGCAGGGCCTCGGCCTGCGCGACCGGGTCGAGGCCGAGGACGCGGACGGTGCCGGCGTCGGGGCGGTGGTAGCCCTCGCAGGTCTCCACCGTGGTCGTCTTGCCCGCGCCGTTGGGACCGAGGACGGCGGTGACGGAACCGCTGCGGACGGTGAGGTCCAGGCCGTCCACCGCGGTCTTGGTGCCGTACCGCTTCACCAGTCCGCGGATCTCCACGGCGGGGTCGTTGCTCATGGGGGGTGAGTCTACGGAGCCGGGGGAGGGGCTGCGGGTCCCGGGGGTCGAGGCCCCTCCGCCCTCGCCCCGGCCCCTGCCGCCCCCCGACCGGATCCCGTTCCGACCCCGATCCGACCCCGTTCCGAACCCCCTCCGCACCCCTGCGACCCCGCTGCGTCCCTCCGGGATCCGGACCTCGCGTCGCGAATTCGGTTCTTTTTCAGCCTGGTGGTCCTGAACCGGTCGGAATCTTTCGGTGATCTTTTCCGGAACTCGGTGTTCACGGTCGCGGAGTGTGAATACGGGCGCAGCCGTGCTGGTGGGGAGCGGTTTGCCGGCTCACCGGCCGCACCCGGAAAGGTTGCGGAATGCCCCCCTCCGAATAACTCTCCGTCGATAAATAAGGTAACCCTTAGTGATGGAGGCCACCAGGGGTGGCGTCCATCACGGCTTGTCGCCGCTCGGTTAATTACGCAACAATGGCGTTGTGAAATACGGCGAACGGCAGATCGACACCCCTCAGGGGGAGCTCGGCACCGGGGAGCGGTCAACCCGCAACCGCGTGGCGCGCTCGATCCTGGACCACGGTCCTTCCACCGTCGCCGACCTCGCCCAGCGTCTCGGCCTCACCCAGGCCGCCGTCCGCCGCCACCTCGACACGCTCGTCACCGACGACGTGGTCGAACCCCGTGAGCAGCGTGTGTACGGTGCGCGCACCCGGGGTCGGCCCGCCAAGGTCTTCGCGCTCACCGACTGTGGCCGCGACGCCTTCGACCAGTCCTACGACACGCTCGCCGCGGACGCCCTGCGCTGGATTGCGCAGTCGGTCGGCGGCGGCGAGCAGGGCGAGGTGGCCGTCGCCGCCTTCGCCCGGGCGCGGATGGAAGCGCAGGCGCAGGCCTACAAGGAAGCCGTCGAGGCCGCCGCTCCCCAGGAGCGCGCGGAGGCCCTTGCCAGGGCGTTGACCGTGGACGGGTACGCTGCTACGGCGAAGAGCGCTCCCGGTCCGCACAGCGGTGAACAGCTCTGCCAGCACCACTGCCCGGTCGCGCACGTCGCCGAGCAGTTCCCGCAGCTGTGCGAGGCGGAGACCGAGGTCTTCTCCCGCCTGCTCGGGACCCATGTGCAGCGCCTCGCCACGATCGCCCATGGCGACGGGGTGTGCACGACGTTCATTCCGCGTAGCGCGAGCACCGCACAGACCGACACATCAGTATCTGCAAGTACGGCCGGGAGGAACCCCGCATGACCACGGAGATCGCTCACCCTGAGCTCGATGGCCTGGGCACCTACGAATACGGCTGGGCCGACTCCGACGCGGCCGGTGCCGCTGCCAAGCGGGGTCTGTCCGAAGAGGTCGTCCGCGACATCTCGGCGAAGAAGTCCGAGCCGGAGTGGATGCTCAACCTCCGTCTCAAGGGCCTGAAGCTGTTCGACCGCAAGCCGATGCCGAACTGGGGTTCCGACCTCTCGGGCATCGACTTCGACAACATCAAGTACTTCGTGCGTTCCACCGAGAAGCAGGCCGCTTCGTGGGAGGACCTGCCCGAGGACATCAAGAACACGTACGACAAGCTCGGCATCCCGGAGGCGGAGAAGCAGCGCCTCGTCGCCGGTGTCGCGGCCCAGTACGAGTCCGAGGTCGTCTACCACCAGATCCGTGAGGACCTGGAGGAGCAGGGCGTCATCTTCCTCGACACGGACACCGCGCTCAAGGAGCACCCGGAGCTCTTCCAGGAGTACTTCGGCACGGTCATCCCGGTCGGCGACAACAAGTTCGCGTCGCTGAACACCGCGGTGTGGTCCGGCGGCTCCTTCATCTACGTCCCCAAGGGCGTGAAGGTCGACATCCCGCTCCAGGCCTACTTCCGTATCAACACGGAGAACATGGGTCAGTTCGAGCGGACGCTGATCATCGTCGACGAGGACGCCTACGTCCACTACGTCGAGGGCTGCACCGCCCCGATCTACTCCTCGGACTCGCTGCACAGCGCCGTGGTCGAGATCATCGTCAAGAAGGGCGGCCGCTGCCGCTACACGACGATCCAGAACTGGTCGAACAACGTCTACAACCTGGTCACCAAGCGCGCCGTGGCGTACGAGGGCGCGACCATGGAGTGGATCGACGGCAACATCGGTTCCAAGGTCACCATGAAGTACCCGGCCGTCTACCTGATGGGCGAGCACGCCAAGGGCGAGACCCTGTCCATCGCCTTCGCGGGCGAGGGCCAGCACCAGGACGCCGGCTCCAAGATGGTCCACATGGCGCCGAACACCTCCTCGAACATCGTCTCCAAGTCGGTGGCGCGAGGCGGCGGCCGCACCTCCTACCGAGGCCTGGTCGAGATCGGCGAGGGCGCCCACGGCTCGAAGTCCAACGTGCTGTGCGACGCGCTCCTGGTCGACACCATCTCCCGCTCGGACACGTACCCCTACGTGGACGTCCGCGAGGACGACGTCTCCATGGGCCACGAGGCCACGGTCTCCAAGGTCTCCGACGACCAGCTCTTCTACCTGATGAGCCGCGGTATGACGGAGTTCGAGGCCATGGCCATGATCGTGCGCGGCTTCGTCGAGCCCATCGCGCGCGAGCTGCCCATGGAGTACGCCCTCGAGCTGAACCGGCTGATCGAACTGCAGATGGAGGGATCGGTCGGCTGACGCCGGCCACGCGGCGCCCCCGCCGCACCTCCTTTGACGTAGGCAGTGTTCTTTAAAGAGAGTGAGCAAGACGACAGCCATGGCTGAGGCTCAGAACATTCCGGCGGGTTCGACCACCGCCGGCGCGATCGCGGTGGCCGCCGAGTCCACCGTTGCCACCCGGATGAGTGCGCCCCCGTCCTTCGACGTGGCGGACTTCCCGGTCCCGAACGGCCGCGAGGAGGAGTGGCGGTTCACCCCGCTCGCCCGTCTCAAGGGCCTGCACGACGGCACCGCGGTCGCCAACGGCAGCATGAAGGCCCAGATCGACGCGCCCGAGGGCGTCACGGTCGAGTCGGTGGAGCGCGGCGACGCGCGCATCGGCAAGGCCGGCACCCCGGTGGACCGGATCGCCGCCCAGGCGTTCTCGTCCTTCGCGAAGGCCACGGTCGTCACCGTGCCCAAGGAGCAGGTCCTGACCGAGCCGGTGCGCGTGACGCTGCACGGCGAGGGTGGCACCACCTTCGGCCACACCGTCTTCGACGTGCAGGCCTTTGCCGAGGCCGTCATCGTCATCGACCACACCGGTGACGGCGTGCGCGCCGCGAACGTCGACTTCCTGGTCGGCGACGGCGCCAAGCTCACCGTCGTGTCCGTGCAGGACTGGGACGACACCGCCGTCCACTGCTCCCAGCACAACACGCTGGTCGGCCGTGACGCGACCTTCAAGTCGATCGTGGTCACCTTCGGCGGCGACGTCGTGCGCATCCACCCCCGCATCAGCTACGCCGGCCCCGGCGGCGAGGCGGAGCTCTTCGGCCTGTACTTCACCGACGCCGGCCAGCACCAGGAGCACCGCCTCCTGGTCACGCACGACGCGCCGCACTGCAAGTCGAACGTGGTCTACAAGGGCGCGCTCCAGGGCCAGGACGCCCACGCCGTCTGGATCGGTGACGTGCTCATCGAGAAGACCGCCGAGGGCACCGACACCTACGAGATGAACCGCAACCTCGTCCTCACGGACGGCGCGCGGGTCGACTCGGTGCCGAACCTGGAGATCGAGACCGGCGAGATCGTCGGCGCCGGCCACGCCTCCGCGACCGGCCGCTTCGACGACGAGCAGCTCTTCTACCTGCAGGCCCGTGGCATCCCGGCCGACGAGGCCCGCCGCCTGGTCGTCCGCGGCTTCTTCGCGGAGCTCGTCCAGCAGATCGGTGTCGACGACATCGAGGAGCGTCTGCTCACCAAGATCGAGACCGAGCTCCAGGGTTCCGTCTGATGAATTACGTCAAGGCCTGTGCGCTCAGCGAGCTGGAGGAGAACACCCCCAAGCGGGTGGAACTCGACGGCACGCCGGTGTCCATCGTCTCCACCGAGGGCGAGGTGTTCGCGATCAACGACATCTGCTCGCACGCGAACGTCTCGCTCTCGGAGGGCGAGGTCGAAGACTGCATGATCGAGTGCTGGCTGCACGGGTCGGCCTTCGACCTGCGCACCGGCAAGCCCTCGGGTCTGCCCGCGACGCGCCCCGTACCCGTATACCCCGTAAAGATCGAAGGGGACGACGTGCTCGTCTCCCTCACCCAGGAGTCCTGAGGTATCCATGGCAACGCTTGAAATCCACGACCTGCACGTCTCCGTCGAGGCCGAGAACGGCGCCCGCGAGATCCTCAAGGGCGTCGACCTCACCGTCAAGCAGGGTGAGACGCACGCCATCATGGGTCCGAACGGCTCCGGCAAGTCCACCCTGGCGTACTCGCTCGCCGGTCACCCGAAGTACACCATCACCGGTGGCACCGTGACCCTCGACGGCGAGGACGTCCTGGAGATGTCCGTCGACGAGCGCGCCCGCGCCGGCGTCTTCCTCGCGATGCAGTACCCGGTCGAGGTCCCCGGTGTCTCGGTGTCCAACTTCCTGCGCACCTCGGCCACCGCGATCCGCGGCGAGGCGCCGAAGCTGCGTACCTGGGTGAAGGAGGTCAAGTCCGCGATGGAGCAGCTCCAGATGGACCCGGCCTTCGCCGAGCGCAACGTCAACGAGGGCTTCTCCGGCGGTGAGAAGAAGCGCCACGAGATCCTGCAGCTGGAGCTCCTGAAGCCGAAGATCGCGATCCTCGACGAGACCGACTCCGGTCTCGACGTCGACGCCCTGCGCCAGGTCTCCGAGGGCGTCAACCGCGTCCGCGCGACCGGCGAGGTCGGCACGCTGCTGATCACGCACTACACGCGGATCCTCCGCTACATCAAGCCTGACTTCGTCCACGTCTTCTCCGAGGGCCGCATCGCCGAGTCCGGTGGCGCCGAGCTCGCCGACAAGCTGGAGGCCGAAGGCTACGAGTCGTACAGCACGAAGGGTGGCGCGACCGCGTGACACAGTTGCCTGGCCTCCTCGACATCGAGGCGATCCGAAAGGACTTCCCCCTTCTGGATCGTGTGGTCCACGACGGGAAGAAGATCGTTTACCTGGACAACGCTGCGACCTCGCAGAAGCCGCGCCAGGTGCTCGACGCGCTGAACGAGTACTACGAGCAGCACAACGCCAACGTCCACCGCGGCGTGCACGTGCTCGCCGAGGAGGCCACGGCGCTGTACGAGGGCGCCCGCGACAAGGTCGCCGCCTTCATCAACGCGCCGAGCCGCGACGAGGTGATCTTCACCAAGAACGCCTCGGAGTCGCTCAACCTGGTCGCGAACATGCTCGGCTGGGCGGACGAGCCCTACCGGGTCGACCGCGACACCGAGATCGCCATCACGGAGATGGAGCACCACTCCAACATCGTGCCGTGGCAGCTGCTCTCGCAGCGCACCGGCGCGAAGCTGAAGTGGTTCGGCCTCACCGACGACGGCCGGCTCGACCTGTCCAACATCGAAGAGGTCATCACGGAGAAGACGAAGATCGTCTCCTTCACGCTGGTCTCCAACATCATGGGCACGGTCAACCCGGTCGAGGCGATCGTCCGGCGCGCGCAGGACGTCGGCGCCCTCGTGCTGATCGACGCCTCCCAGGCCGCTCCGCACATGCCGCTGGACGTGCAGGCGCTCGGCGCCGACTTCGTGGCCTTCACCGGCCACAAGATGTGCGGCCCGACCGGCATCGGCGTCCTGTGGGGCCGCCAGGAGCTCCTGGAGGACCTGCCCCCGTTCCTCGGCGGCGGCGAGATGATCGAGACCGTGTCGATGCACGCCTCGACCTACGCCCCGGCGCCCCACAAGTTCGAGGCGGGTACGCCCCCGATCGCCCAGGCCGTCGGCCTCGGCGCGGCCGTGGACTACCTGACCGCGATCGGCATGGACAAGATCGCCGCGCACGAGCACGCGATCACCGAGTACGCGATCAAGCGTCTCGCCGAGGTGCCCGACCTGCGGATCATCGGCCCCACCACGGCCGAGGACCGCGGCGCCGCGATCTCCTTCGTCCTGGGCGACATCCACCCGCACGACGTCGGCCAGGTGCTCGACGAGCAGGGCATCGCGGTCCGCGTGGGACACCACTGCGCGCGCCCCGTCTGCCTGCGCTACGGAATTCCTGCGACGACGCGAGCGTCTTTCTACCTGTACTCCTCTCCGGCCGAGGTCGACGCGCTGATCGACGGGCTGGAGCACGTACGGAACTTCTTCGGCTGACGGACGAGGCGACGAGGACGCAGTGAAGCTGGATTCGATGTACCAGGAACTGATCCTGGACCACTACAAGCACCCGCACGGGCGTGGCCTGCGCGACGGCGACGCCGAGGTGCACCACGTCAATCCGACGTGCGGTGACGAGATCACGCTGCGCGTGAAGTACGACGGCGAGACGCTGACCGACGTCTCCTACGAGGGCCAGGGCTGCTCCATCAGCCAGGCCAGCGCGTCCGTACTGAACGAGCTGCTCGTGGGCAAGGAACTGGCCGAGGCGCAGAAGATCCAGGGCGTGTTCCTGGAGATGATGCAGTCCAAGGGCAAGATCGAGCCCGACGAGGCCATGGAGGAGGTGCTGGAGGACGCGGTCGCGTTCGTCGGCGTCTCCAAGTACCCGGCCCGTGTGAAGTGTGCTCTGCTGAGCTGGATGGCGTGGAAGGACGCGACCGCCCAGGCTCTGGGCGACGCGGAGAGGAAGACGGCATGACCGAGAACGCGACGCCCGAGGCGTCGATCAAGCCGGCCACCGAGGAGGAGGTCCGCGAGGCCCTCTACGACGTGGTCGACCCCGAGCTGGGCATCGACGTCGTCAACCTGGGCCTGATCTACGGCATCCACATCGACGACGCGAACATCGCCACCCTGGACATGACGCTGACCTCGGCGGCCTGCCCGCTGACGGACGTCATCGAGGACCAGGCGAAGTCGGCGACGGACGGCATCGTCAGCGAACTTCGCATCAACTGGGTCTGGATGCCGCCGTGGGGCCCGGACAAGATCACGGACGACGGCCGTGAGCAGCTCCGCGCGCTCGGCTTCAACGTCTGAGCCGTTGTGAACGACGAAGGGCCCCCGGCATCGCGCCGGGGGCCCTTCGCGTGTTCCGCCCGATGAGTGCGGGCCGGTCCGCGGTTCAGGCGGGGCCGGGTGCGTCCGGGCCGGGTGCGTCCGTGGGCGTGGGGCCGGTGCCGGGGGCCTGCGCGGCGAGTTCGGCGAGGATGGCGGGGGCGAGGTTCTCGCGCCGGATCCGCTGGTCCACGTACAGCAGACTGCTGAACAGCTGGGTGCACCCGATCTGGAACATCTGGCTCACGCCGCCGCCGGCCATGATGCACAGGAAGCCGAACGCGAGGCCGACGATCATGCCCGTCGACAGCTCGGCCGTGGCACCGCCCTCGGCCATGAGCGGGATCATGCCGAACATGCCGACGAGCTGGAAGGGCATCTGGATCATGTAGGCGATGCTCATCGCGATCATGCTGCCGACCAGGGTGATGCCGAAGATCCGCCACCATTCGCCCTTGACCAGTGCGGCCGAGCGGCGCAGCGCGGTGACGGGGCCGGCCTTCTCCATGACCGCCACGGCGGGGGCCAGGCCGAGCCGGGTGCCGAGCCAGACGGACACCGGGGCGGCGGCCAGTATGAACGCGGGCAGGAGGAGCACGATCCCGGGTGACGGGTCGTCGCCGGAGACGGAGACGATCATCACCGGAATCCACACCAGTACGGCGGCGAGCACGGGGGAGCCCGCGATCAGCCCCGTGAGCAGCAGCGTGCCCAGCACGGAGGGAGTCCGCTGCAGGGCCGTGCGCCACATCGCGCGGAAGGTGGTGGGCCGGCCGAAGACCGCCTCGTGGAGGACCGCCGGGCACAGCGCGGTGACCACGGCCGTGGCCAGCAGCCCCACGGCGAGCAGCAGCACGAACAGCGTGATGGCCGCGACGAGGAACGGCGTGAGGTGCTCGGCCGACGGGTCCTGCCCGAAGGGCGGGTCGAAGACCGGCTCGATGTGGTCGTACACGGCTGCGACGGCGACGCCCGCCAGCAGGGCCATGACCAGCAGGCAGGCGCCCAGCACGGCCAGCATCACGCCGGCCATCTGCTTCCAGTAGCGGCCGAGGGTGGCGAAGGAGGCGCTCACGACGTCCCCGAGGCCCAGGGGGTGCAGGGGTATCACCCCGGGCTGCGGCGGTGGCGGCGGAGCCCACCCTCCCCACTGCGGCGCCCCCGGGCCGCCCGGCCCGGGGGCCCCCGTCGGTCCCCACCCTGTGTTCTGCGTCATGCGTGTGCTCCGTCTTCTCGTTCCCCCGTCGGACGCACACCGTATATCAGCATGTCAGGAGCATGGCATCGGGTTTCCTGCACGGATGTGTACGCACGTACGCATCGATGTGTACTGTTGTACACATGCCCTACGTCATGCTTGCCGCGGCCATCGCCGCCGAGGTCGCCGGAACCACCGCCATGAAGTACAGCGACGGCTTCACGAAGCTGTGGCCGTCGCTGGGCACCCTGCTGGGCTATGCCATCGCCTTCACCCTGCTCGCGCAGACGCTGAAGTCGATGTCGGTCGGCACGGCGTACGCCATATGGGCGGGCGTCGGCACGGCCGCGATCGCCGCCATCGGCATGGTGTTCCTGGGAGAGGCGGCCTCCGCCGCCAAGATCGCCGGGATCGCCCTGGTGATAGGCGGGGTGGTCCTGCTGAATCTCGGCGGGGCCCACTGATGGCCCCCGGGACGCGGCGCTACGACCCGGACCGCCGCCAGCGGATCATCGACGCGGCGATCCGGGTGGTGGGTGAGCGGGGCATCGCGGGGCTGAGCCACCGCAGCGCTGCCGCCGAGGCCGACGTACCCCTCGGATCGACGACGTACCACTTCAAGACGCTCGACGACCTGCTGGTCGCCGCGCTGCAGCAGGCCAACGAGGGCTTCGCGCAGGCGGTGGAGGGCTCGGCCGCACTGGCGGACCTGGACCGGGACCCGGCCCCGGACGGGGACGGAAACCCCGGCGCGGACCCGGGTGCGGACCTCGCCGGGGCGCTGGCCCGGCTGCTCGGGGAGTTGCTGGGCGCGGACCGGGGCCGGGTCGAGCTGGAGTACGAGCTCTACCTCGCGGCCCTGCGCCGCCCGGCGCTGCGGCCGGTGGCGGCGCAGTGGTGCGAGGCGTTCGCGGCGGCGCTGGTCCCGCGGACCGACCCGGTGACCGCGCGGGCGCTGGTGGCGGTCATGGACGGGATCGGCCTGCAGGTCCTGCTGACGGACAGCGCGTACGACGAGGCGTACGCCCGCGAGGTGCTCGCACGGATGCTGCGGCCCTCCTCCTAAGAAATGTTCTGCCGATCATGCCGGGCTCGCGGGCCGATCCGGCCCGATCGGCAGGACACCCCTGGGGAGCCGCGCGGTGGCGAGGTCAATCCGCGGAGCGCACGGCCGCCAGGGCCGTCTGCACGCTCGCCTCGATGTCGCGGATCGGGTAGATCACCTCGCGGACCGTGCGGTCACGGTCGATGACCAGCGTCAGCCGCTTGATCCGGCTCGTGCCCGCCGCACGGAACGTCGGCAGCCGCAGCGCCGCCGTCAGCGCCAGGCCGGCGTCCGAGAGGAGCGGGAACCGCAGGCCCTCCTGCTCCGCGAACTCCCGCTGCTCGTCCGGGCGCTGGGTCGACACCCCGTGCACGGTGGCGCCGGCCGCGGTGAACTCCGCGAGCTGGTCGCGGTACGTGCACGACTCGAACGTACAGCCCTTGGCGCCCGGGATCCCGGCCCAGCCGGGCGGGTAGGACTCGGCGCGCGCGTACGCGCCCGGAAAGCAGTACAGGACCGTGAACGGGGTGTCCGCCACCGGGTCGCGCAGCTCGCCGAAACGGTCCGGCAGCAGCAGTTCCGGCACCCGGGTGCCGCGCAGCGCGTGCACCCGGTCCGCCTCGCGCGAGGCCTCGTCCGTCGTCGCCGTCATCTCTCCCTCTCCCAGGATCCAGGTGTCGCCCCAGTCCTGGAGGGCCACCAGGACGGGCAGCAGCCCCCGCCCGCGCGGGGTCAGCCGGTATTCGTGCCGTACCGGTCGCTCCTGGTACGGCTCGCGCGACAGCACCCCGGCCTCGACCAGCAGCTTCAGCCGCTCCGCCAGCACCTTGCGGGACATCCCCAGCTCGCGCTGGAGCTCGTCGAAGCGGTGCAGGCCGCGCGCGGCGTCGCGCACGATCAGCAGCGTCCACCAGTCGCCCACCACGTCGAGGGCCTGGGCGATGGCGCAGTCCGCGTCGCCGAGGTGTGTGCGCTGGGCCATGGGAACTCCTTCGTCCGTTGACCCAAGGCTGTCATGCTGACATAGTCCGTTCCCAAAGGGAACTTACTCATGGATCAGGGGGACACGGGTGTGCTGCAGGGGTTCAAGGACATACCGAGGGTTGTGTGGCTGCTGGCTGCGGGGGTCTTCGTCAACGCCGTCGTCAGCTTCACCTTCGTCTTTGTCTTCCTCTATCTGACCGGCCCGCGCGGCCTCGGGGCCGCCGAGGCCGGCCTGGTCACCGGAATCGGCGGCATCGGCCTGGTCGCCGGCAACTTCACCGGAGGGTGGTACGGCGACCGCTTCGGCCACCGCCGGGTGCTCCTCGTCGCCTCCGCGCTCGGCGGCCTCGCCCTGACAGCCGTCCCGCTGCTGCCCACCCCGCTGCTCTACGCGGCCCTCCCGGTCGCCCAGTACGCCTCCGGCGTGATCCGGGCCGCCAACGCCGCGCTGGTCGCGGTCGCCGTCCCGGAGGGAGCCCGCCGCCAGGCCTTCGCCGTCGTGCGCTGCGTCTCCAACGGCGGGTTCACCCTCGGGCCGCCGCTGGGCGCACTGGTCGCGACCGGGCTCTCGTACGACTGGCTCTTCCTCGGTGACGGCCTCGGCACGCTCTTCTTCGCCCTCTGGACCGCGCGGGTCGTCCCGGCCCGCGGCGCGTCCCGCACGACCTCCGCGGCCCGGGACGGGGGTCCGGGCCGCGGACTCGTCGCCGAACTGCGCGCCCGCCCCGCCGTGCTGGTCCTGCTCGGCGCGATCCTGGTGACCGACATCGTCTACCGCCAGCAGTACTTCACCTTCCCCGTCTTCCTCGCCGACCACGGCCTGGACGCACGGGCCTTCGGGCTCGTCATCGCCCTCAACGGCGGGGTGATCCTGCTGCTGGAGCTCCCCGCGGCCGTCGCACTGCGCGAGCGGCCGGCGCTGCCGGTCATCGGCACCGGGCTGGTCCTGGTCGGGGCCGGCTACGCGGCGCTGCTGCTCGGGGCCGGGATCGCGACCGCGGTCGCGATGATGATCCTGCTGAGCCTGGGGGAGATCCTCTACAAGACCACCGCCACCGCCTACGTGGCCGACCAGTCGCCCGAGCACGCCATCGGCCGGTTCCAGAGCCTGTACGCGGGGGTCTCGGTCAGCGGGGTCGTCCTCGGCCCGCCCCTGGGCGGAGCCCTGTACTCCGCCGCGCCCGGGCTGCTGTGGCCGCTGTGCGCGGTGCTGGCCGCCGGGGCGGGCGCGGCGCTCCTGTGGGCGCACGTCCGGCAGGCCCGGCACGCGGCCCGGCATGCGGCGGAGCCCGCGGAGCGACCCGTACGACCGGCACATGAGACCGGTTCGCAACCAAAGGCCGTCGCCGGTTAGGTTTCGGATATGACTGCTACGCGTACCACCGGCGCCGTCGCCGCCGGACTTGCCACCATCACCGCCGACGGCACCGTCCTCGACACCTGGTTCCCCGCCCCCGGGCTGGTCGCCGAGCCCGGCCCGGCCGGCACCGAGCGCCTCACCGCCGACCAGGCCGTGGAGCACCTCGGCGCGGCCGCGGCCAGGGCGATCCGCACGGACGCGGTCCGCGGCGTCGAGGTCGTAGCCGTCCGCACCGTCATCTCCTCCCTGGAGGACAAGCCGCTGGACGCGCACGACGCGTACCTGCGCCTGCACCTGCTGAGCCACCGCCTGGTCAAGCCGCACGGCCAGAACCTCGACGGCGTCTTCGGCCTGCTGGCCAACGTCGCCTGGACCTCGCTGGGCCCGGTCGCCGTCGACCAGGTCGAGACCGTCCGCCTCAACGCGCGCGCCGAGGGCCTGCACCTCCAGGTCACCTCGATCGACAAGTTCCCGCGGATGACCGACTACGTCGCCCCCAAGGGCGTGCGCATCGCCGACGCGGACCGCGTCCGCCTCGGCGCGCACCTCGCCGAGGGCACCACCGTCATGCACGAGGGCTTCGTCAACTTCAACGCCGGCACCCTCGGCACCTCCATGGTCGAGGGCCGCATCTCCGCGGGCGTCGTGGTCGGCGACGGCTCCGACATCGGCGGCGGCGCCTCCACCATGGGCACGCTCTCGGGCGGCGGCAAGCAGATCATCTCGATCGGCGAGCGCACCCTGATCGGCGCCGAGGCGGGCGTGGGCATCGCGCTGGGCGACGAGTGCGTGGTCGAGGCCGGCCTCTACGTGACCGCGGGCACCCGCGTCACCCTCCCGGACGGCCAGATCGTCAAGGCCCTGGAGCTCTCCGGCGCCAACAACATCCTCTTCCGCCGCAACTCGGTCACCGGCGCCGTCGAGGCCCGCCCGTACAAGGCGGCCTGGGGCGGCCTGAACGAGGTCCTGCACAGCCACAACTGACGCTCCGCCGGCCTGGCGCGGGGCTGAGGTTCACCAGCCGCCGACGCCGGTCACCACCGAGCGCCCTCCCGCGGTCTCACCACTGCCCGGGGAGGGCGCTCGGTTCACCCGGTCGGGCCGGGCCGGGGTTCAGCCCGCAAGGCGCAGGAACCAGCGGCGCGAGGGGTGGCTGTCGCAGGTGAACACGACGAGCGGGTGGTTGTTCGTGGTGAGGGTTCCTCCCGCGACGGTGGCGCACTTGCCGGTCTGCATGTTGACCAGCTGGTAGGAGGCGCTGTTCCAGTTGGTGATGTTCCAGCGGCGTGACGGGTGCGAGTCGCAGTCGAACTGAAGCATCTCGACGTTGTTCGCGTCGGAGACCCCGCCTGCGAACGTCATGCACTTGCCGGTCTGGACATTGACGATCTGGAAGGAGCTGCCGTTCCAGTTGGTGACGTTCCAGCGGCGCGAGGGGTGCGAGTCGCAGTCGAACTGGACGAGCGGGTGGTTGTTCGTGGTGAGAGACCCGCCGGCGACGGTCGCGCACTTGCCGGTCTGTACGTTGATGATCTGGACGGTGCCTCCCGAGATCCTGGCCGCAGCGATGTCGAGCGATGCCGGCTGTGCCGCGGTGGGAGCGGGCAGAAGCATGAGGCCGCCGGCCGCGAAGGCCGCCGAGGCCGCCAGGAGGCGACGTGCCCGGGTGTTCTTGCGCATGGGAGCACTCCTGTCTTGATTCCGCGAGGTGGGATCAGGAGGCGCGCCGAGATCGGGGGTCCCGCTCGGCAGCCCTGTGCGCAGCTCCGATGACGGGGCGGGCGTGAGGCGTGGGGGCGGGGGGCCTCTCTCCGGGCCTCCTGTCGCCGTGGCCGACCGGTTCATCCACGGGCGCTTTGCCGGTGGTCAGGTCCACGGTCCGGTCCGGCGCCGAGTGGCCGCCCTCCGGTGGGCCGCCGATCAAGGTGCGGCTGCCTCTCCCACTATCGATGTGGGTGGCCCGACCCGCAACCGAGCGGGCCACCGCGGTCCTGCACATGCGGAACGCCCCTCGGCCCGCAGGGGGAGAGGGGCGTTGCGGCTCGCGGGAGCCGGGCGTCTGTTCACGCCGGACCGGGGGCGGGTCAGTGCAGGGGGATCGTGCGGACCAGGCCCGCGAAGGCCTGCTTCTCCGCCTCGGTCAGCTCCACCGACTCCATCGGGTGCGCGGCGGAGGTCCGCTGGGACGGGATCATCGGCAGGCTCTCGGCGGGGGCGGGCTCCGGGTGGCGGGAGCGGCTGTTCCGCAGCATGTGGCCGAGGCCGGTGACCCAGACGATCGCGGCCGCGAGCAGGACGGCGAGGCCGGTTTCCTGAGCGAGGGGGATGGAGGGGAACACGAGGATCCTCCGGAATGCGGTCGGTACAAGCCGGTACAAGATCGGGCGTGGAGATACTCAACACCACTACCGGTCGTTTCGGTAGAGATGTGTCGAGCGTCACGCCAGGGCCGAAAGTCCCTGTCTTCCCCGGGAAGACCCGCCCCCGCTGCGGGGGCCCGGCCGGGACGGCGGCCGGACCCCTGCGGCTTCGGACCCGAAGGGTTACGGGCGGAAGCGCAGCACCTGCGGGTCGTGGTCGCTGTTCTGCGCCGCGAACTCCGCGTTGATGTGGACGCTGTCGTACGTGAACTTCTTGATCGCCGGGCTGGTCAGGATCTGGTCCAGCACCTGTGCGTTGCCCTGGTAGACGTACGAGTACCGCTCCGCCTTCGGCAGCGACTTGATCGCCGGGTACAGGGCCCCGCCGTCCGCCAGCGCGTCCGTCGTCGCCGAGAACTCGAAGTCGTTGATGTCACCGAGGACCAGGACGTTGGCGTTCTTGTCCTCCGCCAGGATCTGCTTCACGAAGCCGTTCACGGCCTGCGCCTGCAGCAGTCGCTTGGCCTCCGAGGAGCGGACCGGCGGCTGGTGGTGCGAGGTCAGGCCCTCGTCGCCGCCCTTGGAGCCGAAGTGGTTGGCGATCACGAAGACCGGCTTGCCGCGGAAGACGAACTCGCCGGCGAGGGGCTTGCGGCTGTCCGCCCACGCCGGGTTGGCGGGGTCGACGCGGCCGGGGGAGTGGGTCAGGGCGGCCTTGCCGTTGACCTTGGTCACGCCGGTCGCCGTCACCGCGTCGCCCGGGGCGCGCTCGGTGAAGGAGACCCGCGCCGGGTTGAAGAGGAACACCTGGCGGATGTTGCCGCCGGGCTCGCCGCCGTCCTTCTTGTCCTCGGGGTTGACGGTCCGCCACTGGTAGGCCGGGCCGCCCGCCGCCGAGATCGCCGCGGTGAACTTCGTGAGCGTCTGCTCGGCCGAGACGGTGCCGTCGTTCTTGGCGCCGTTGTCGTCCTGGATCTCCTCCAGGGCGAGGATGTCGGGCGAGGCGAGGTTCTCGACGACGGCCTTCGCCAGCGCGTCGAACTTCTCCTGCGGGTCGGTCGGGTCGAGGTTCTCGACGTTGTACGTGGCCACCGCGAGCTCCTGCTCGGCCTGCGGCTTGGTCTTCTCGGGGGCGAGGGTGCCCGCCTTGACGGTGCCGAGGGTGCGGGCCACCAGCGTGTAGCCGCCGAACTGGTTGAAGTCCAGCGGGCCTTCCGTGGTGCCGGTCAGCTTGTCGCCGACGTTGGCCACCGGGAAGGGCTGCTGCGCGAGGGGCGCGAGCTGCTGGATCTGCAGGCGGCCGGTGTTCTGGGACTCGTAGGAGCCGTAGACGGTGCCACCGCGCTTGGCGGTGTTCTCCCAGCCCTTCACCGTGACCCACAGCTCCGAGTACGGGTCGGTGGCGCCGACCACGCGGGAGGTGCCGATCTTGACGTTCATGCCCTCCAGCGACTCGTAGTGGTCCAGGGCGTAGCGCGAGGGCTCCAGGGTCAGGCCGTTGATGCTGCCGCCGGCGGCCGGGTCGCCGGCCGGGGCGTACTCGGCGGGCACCGAGTACTCGTTGATGGCGGTGGCCTCGGGCAGCGCGTTGCCGGAGGAGACCACGGTCACCGTCGGCTTCGAGATCTGGGTCACCGACTGGTTGCCGGAGGTCAGGCCGCCGGGGATGTACTCGCCGACCGTGCCGGAGACCTTGACCGCGTCGCCGACGGCGACGGTCGGGACCGCGTTGGTGAAGACGAAGACGCCTTCGCTGGTGGCGTCGTTGTCGTCCGCGTCCGGGTCCTGGATCCAGAAGCCGCGCGAGCCGTACGTACGCACGCCCGTGACGATGCCCTCGACGTCGGTGACCTGCTTGCCGTTCAGCGGGGATATCCGAGTGGTGCCCTGGATGTCGTGGATGCGTATCGGATCGGCGGACACGGCGCCTTCGGCCGCGTCGGCGGAGCCCGCGAGCAGGCCGGTGGCCAGTGCGGTGGCGACGAGGGCCGCGACGGCGGCGGAACGGGGATGCGAGGAGCGCATGGGCAGGAACTCCGGTGTGGGAGAGGGGAAGGAGGTGTGCGGCAGCGAGATCTGCGGCAGGTTTGCCGCTCCCGATACATCTACGCGCGTCAATTTCCTGTGCGGCCAGCAAAGTTGTCAAGCCCTCCAGGGAATACGACAGCTGACTGTGGGATGAACCAAAGACGATGGCCCGCCGGACACGCCCGAAATGCGTCTACGCTGGAGCGCCGCACGAAGGCCACGTCTGTCGTCTGCGCCACATCCGTCATGCCGTACTGCCCGTCATGTCGGCCATGTCATCGAAATCCGGGCGCACATGACGGTCCGGCCGGCGCGCGGCCCGTGTCACCAACGCCACACCCCGAAACACGCCGAAACGCCCCGCCCCACCGCGTCCGCGAGGAGAACCGCCCCATGTCCGCAGACTCGCACCCCACGCTGCCGCCGGTACGGCTGCGCTCCGATGCGGAGCTGGCCCGCGACGCCCTCGGCGCCCCGCTGTTCGCGCGCGCCGTACGGCTCGCCCGCTGGGCCGGACCCGGCACCCGCGTCGGCGTCGGCGGTGAGCTCGCCGTCGACCAGCTGCCCGAGGCCGCCGCGGTGCTCGGCCTCGACCCCGCCGACGAGGACGGCGACGGGTACGCGAGCCAGGCCTGGCGCGTGGCCGTGGACACCGGTCTGGTCGACGTGACCGAGCCGGAGGACGACAACGGGGAGGGCGACGAGGAGCGCTTCGGCACGGCCGCGCCCGGCGAGGACCTCGCACTGGTGACGAGCGGTGCGCCCGGCGACGTACTCGACCTCTGGCTGGCGGCCCTGGACACGGTGCTCGCCGACGCCGCCGTGCCCGACCTGGACGACCTCGTCGACGCCCTCGACGCGGGCGGCGGGGTCGACTTCGACCGGCTGGACTGGAACCCGGGGCGCGAGGCCGACTTCCTCGACGGGGTTCTCGCCAACCTCTACCTGCTCACCGTCACCGAGCACGGGGCGGCGGACGGCCCGATTCCGCTGCCGGTGCTCGCCGCGTCGATGGTGGTGCCCGACGACATGGGCGAGCCGACCGATGCGGTGCTGGAGCAGGTCTCGGACGCGATGATGCGCCTCGACGACCAGTTCCGGCAGCTGGAGCCGATCGGCTTGGTGGAGTTCCGGCCCGTCGACGAGGAGCTGATGGCGGAGGCCGACGGCCCCCTGGAGCCGGGGACCGGCGGCGGGGCGGGCGGAGCGGGCGCCGTGGACGACGAGGACGTCTCCCGCTACGGGATGGTCCGGCTGACCCCCCTCGGCCTGTACGGGATCCGGGCCCGGATGCTGGAGGCCGGGGTCGATGCCCCGGCGGTCGGCGAACTGGCCGAGAAGGGCGCCGACGCCCTGCTGGACGCGGTCTCCTTCTACTCCGAGAGCGCCGCCCAGGCCGAGATCGAGCAGTGGCTGGCCGGCCGCGAACTGCCCGCCGCGGCCGCCGAACTGCTGGCCGCCGCCCGCGGGGACGACGAGGGCGGCCCGCTGCGCCGGCTCCGGTGCCAGCAGGCCCTCGCACCGGCCGGGCCGGAGGCCGAGCCCGCGGTCCGCTCGGTGCTGGACGACCCGGAGCTCGGCGGGCTCGCCCGGGTCTGGCTGGCGGAGCGCGGGATGAGGGACGTACCGGCGCCGGACGCGGAGATGGTGTTCTGGCTGACCGTCGACACGATCGCGGCGCAGCTCGCCACCGACGTGGAGACGGAGGAGCTGCCGCTCCTGATGGAGACCCTGACCGCTCATCACACGGGCTTCTTCGATCAGGTGTGGCGGGTGGAGCACCCGGCGACGGCGTACGTCCTGGAGGCCATGGGCCGGCTGCACCCGGACAAGAAGGCGGCCAAGGAGGCCCGTAAGGCCGCGTTCAAGGCGCGCTCCCGCCGCCCGGCCTGATCGAGGGGCTTCCCGGTCGTCGCTGCCGGACCCCGCCCGGCCCCCACCGCCCGGCAGGGGTCCGGCAGGGGTCCGGCAGGGACGACTCAGACCGTTCTGTGCCAGCCGCCGCCCGCAACGCCTCAGCCGGTGAGTTCGGGCCTGACCACAGGGAGCGCCCAGGGTTCCAGCGTTCCGTCGCAGAGCTCCGCCAGGAACTGGACCATTCCGCCCTCGTAGTGCCACCAGGCGCTGTTGTGGGAGCTGATGGTGACGGGCCAGCGGTCCGGATCGTCCCCGAGCACGCTCCAGAAGAACTCGTCGCCCTCCCTCGAGTTCCCCCAGAGCATCAGGACCGTCGGGGCGAGCTCGGCGGGACGCAGCTCGGGACCCTCTCCCCCGAGCTCCCTGGCCCACTCCTTGGCCCGGTCGCTCTCCTCGCCGGGCAAAGGGGCGGTGAGGGCCAGGAAGTCGTCCAGTTCGAAGGCCGGATACCACTCGGCGAGGGCCTTGAAGTCGGAGGGCAGAGCCGTTTTGAGCTCTTCCTCGACCGCGGGCCAGTCGAAAGCGGCCCGGTCCCTGCGACGCAGTTCCACCAGCCCGGGAACAGCGCGCTCCAGGGCGGCGATCGCCTCCTCCGGGTCGAGGATCCTGCGTACCGGCTTCTGGGTTCCTATGAGTTCTTCCACCAGCGCACCTGCCAGAACCCGTGCCCCCGACCGCAGGGCCGGGTGGTGCCCGGGCCGGATGCCCGGGAAGGCACCCGCAGGGCGGTGACAATGCGCCGTTCCTGGGGCCGGAGTTGGCCATTCCGGGGCGGACCAAGGGGTCGGTTCCCCTTGGTGGGTAGTTCAGCCGCCGTTCACGTGCGGGCGGGAGCGTGTGCGCCGACGACCGCACGACAGACGCACCACCTCCCCACCCCAGGAGCCCCGATGCCGCTCACCCGCAGAGACTTCACCGCCCGTACCGTCATCGCCGGCGCGGGAGTCGCGCTCACCGGGACGGTCGGCGCCCTGGCCACCGCCCCCGGTGCGCTCGCCGCCGAGGACGGCACCGGCCGCGACGAGCACGGGCGGCCCTGCGAGCCCGGTTACGGCCCGCTCGTCCCCGACCCGGCCGGTCTTCTCGCCCTGCCCGCCGGGTTCACGTACCGCGTCATCACGCACTGCGGTGTCACGAAGCTGGACTCCGGCGAGAGCACCCCGTCGAACCACGACGGGACGGCCGCCTTCGAGGGCCACCGGGGTGTCACCCTCCTCGTCAACAACCACGAGCTCAAGGGCAGGCGGGAGAGCTGGGCCCACCCCGTCCCGCTCGCCGAGGGCCTGGTCTACGACCCGGCCGCGGCCGGCGGCTGCACGGTCGTCGAGGTCCGCCGCGGCGGCGAGGTCGCCGAATGGGTGGGCATCGCCGGTACGTCGACCAACTGCGCGGGCGGCGCCACTCCCTGGGACACCTGGCTGACCTGCGAGGAGAACTCGGACCTCGCCGGCAAGAACGGCATGACCAAGGACCACGGCTACGTCTTCGAGGTCGACCCGCACGACCGGCGCGCCAACCAGGATCCCCGGCCGGTCAAGGCGTTCGGGCGCTACGACCACGAGGCCGTGGTCATCGACCCGCGCCAGGGCCACGCGTACCTGACCGAGGACGCCTCGGGCCCCAACGGCCTGCTCTACCGCTGGACCCCGCCCCGCGGCTTCCGCCACGGGCGCGGCAGGCTCCGTACGCTCGCGGCCGACGCCGGCGTGCTGCAGGCCGCCAAGTGCATCGACAGCACCGGCCGGTTCGTCGACGACCTCTCGCGCGCCGCGAGGATCGGCACCGTCTACGGGGTCGACTGGGTGGACGTGCCCGACCGCGACGCCCGGACCGTTCCGGTGCGCAAGCAGTTCACGGACGGCGTGGTGACGCGCGGACGCAAGCTGGAGGGCATGTGGTGGGCCGACGGCGGCGCGTACTTCGTCTCCTCCTACGCCCGTGAGGAGAGCCCGGGCACGGCCCACGACGGCCAGGTCTGGTTCTACGACCCCAAGCGGCGCACGATCCGGCTCACCGTCCTGATCGGGGTCAACGCGGATCCGTCGGCGGACGGCGGCTACGACGGCCCCGACAACATCACGGTGTCCCCGTACGGCGGTCTGATCATCGCGGAGGACGGCTCGGGGCTGCAGCACCTGTTCGGCGCGACCGCGTCGGGCCGCACCTACCCGCTGGCGCGCAACGAGCTGAACATCGGATCGGCCGAGGAGCCGGAGTACTCCGAATTCACCGGTGTCTGCTTCGCACCGGACGGGCGCACGCTGTACGCCAACATCCAGGACCCGGGGATCATGCTGGCCATCACCGGGCCGTGGCGGCGCACGCACTGACGCGTGCGCCGGCGCCGGAACCCGCCCGGCGCCCACGCCTCACTGGGCCGGGGAAACCTCCGCGTGGGAGGCCTCGGCCCACTCGGCGAGCAGGAACTCATACGCCTCCGAGGGCCACTCGCCGTCCACCCGGGTCTCGACAAGGTGCCGTATCGCCTCGTTCGCCTCGGCGGCGGACGGGCGGGCGGGCCCTGCGGGTGTGAGTGTCTCGTGCATGGTTTCAAGGCTACGGGCGGGCACTGACAGCCACCTACGGATTACGCGTGGCATCCATCACCCGCGATCCGGACCGGTGGCCGCATGTGCCCGCCCACCTGCTCAGAGTGCCTGTGAGGCCGGCTTGACCATGCCGCGCACTGTGCGCGACTTCACAAAGTCGCCCATGGCGGTCATCTCCCACTCACCGGAGAACTGCTTGATCAGCTTGGCCATCATCACGCCGGTCTGGGGCTCGGCGCTCGTGAGGTCGAAGCGCACCAGCTCCTCGCCACTGGCCGCGTCGATCAGGCGGCAGTAGGCCTTGGCCACGTCCGTGAACTTCTGGCCGGAGAAGGAATTGACCGTGAAGACCAGGCCGGTCGCGTCGGCGGGGATCCGGCCGAGGTCGACGACGATCACCTCGTCGTCGCCCGCGCCCTCACCCGTGAGGTTGTCGCCGGAGTGCTTGATCGCGCCGCCCAGGATGGACAGCTTGCCGAAGTAGCAGCTGTCGATGTGGTTGCGCTGGGGGCCGTACGCGATGACGGAGGCGTCGAGGTCGATGTCCCGGCCGCGGAAGGCGGGCTCCCAGCCGAGGCCCATCTTGACCTGGGAGAGCAGCGGGCGGCCGCCCTTGACCAGGGAGACGGTCTGGTTCTTCTGGAGGCTGACCCGGCCCTTGTCGAGGTTGATCTTTCCGGTGGCGGGGGCGGCGGCCGGGGGCGCGGAGGGTGCCACCGGGGCGGGGGCCGCGGGCGCCGAGGGGGTGGTCGCGCCGCCGAGCCAGGGCGAGGCCGGATAGGTGGCCGGCGGGGCCGGGGGCGCGACGGGCGCCGGGGCGGCGGGCGGGGCCACGGCCTGGGCCGGCGCGGGCTCCTCCTCCACGGAGACCCCGAAGTCGGTGGCGATGCCCGCGAGGCCGTTCGCGTACCCCTGGCCGACCGCGCGCACCTTCCACACGCCTCCGCGCTGGTAGATCTCGACGACGACCAGCGCGGTCTCGGTGCCCAGCTGCGGCGGGGTGAAGCCGGCGATCACCGTGCCGCCGTCGGCGTTGCGCACGGTGGCGGTGGGCTCGATGCCCTGGAAGCTCTGCCCGGCGGCGTCGGGGCTGGCCGTGACCACGATCCGCTCGATGCCGGGGGGCAGCGCGCCGGTGTCCACGGTGATCGAGTCCGGCGTCGAACCACCGCCGGACCGGTAGGTGACACCGGGCCCGGTGGGCTGGTTGAAGAAGATGAAGTCGGCGTCGGAACGCACCTTGCCGTCCGCCGTGAGGAGCAGGGCCGATACGTCGAGACGCACCGGCGCAGCCACGTCGACCGTCACACGAACGGCGTTGAGCGGCAGGTTGGATCCAGGGGTCATAGCGGTCATGCCGGGAGAACGACCGGAGGTGCTTTGCCGTTCCCTTACCCTCGCGGGATATTCGGGATATTTCAGCGCTGATTGCCCGGATGGCCGAGCGCGACGCGTTCGTTTTCGAACGTGTACGCGCCGTTGCGGCGGGCCGGTGTCCCGGCGGCGGGCTGTCAGCCGCCGTCGGGACACCGCGGGCACCGGGGGACAGCGGCGGCGGGACACCGGTGGGGCACCGGCGCCGGGACACCGGTAAGGCACCCGCGTCGGGGCGCCGTCGCGGGCGGGCCCCGCTCAGTCCCCGGTGACCTGGCGCGGCAGCCGCAGCGGGTTGGCCTCGCGCAGCTCCGCCGGAAGGAGCGCGTCCGGCACGGACTGGTAGGCCACCGGCCGCAGCCAGCGCTCGATCGCCGTACCGCCCACCGAGGTGGAGTGCGAGGTGGCCGCCGGGTAGGGACCGCCGTGGTGCTGGGCCGGGGCCACCGCGACCCCGGTCGGCCAGCCGTTGACCACGATCCGGCCCGCGAGCCCGGTGACCTGACCGATCAGCTCGGTGGCCGGGCCCGGCGCGCCCTCGGTCTCGGCGGCCGACAGCTGGAGGGTGGCGCTCAGGTTCCCGCCGAGGCGCCCGAGCACCGCGCCGGCCTCGCTCTGGTCGGCGTACCGCACGACGACGGTGACCGGACCGAAGCACTCCTCGAGGAGGAGGTCGTAGGCGCCGCCCTCCAGGAGGTGCCCGGCGCCCACGGTCAGGTAGCCCGCTCCGACGGTGTGCTCCCCGCCGGATCCGGGGGTGACGGGGGCCTCGACGCCCGGCAGCGCGGCCCGCTGCCGCACCCCGGAGACGAAGTTCTCCCGCATCCGGTGGTCGAGCAGCACCCCCGGCTCGGTCTCGCCGAGCGCCTTGGTGAGCTCGCCGGTGACCCGGTCGCCGTCCGCCCCCTCGGGGACCAGCACCAGGCCGGGCTTCACGCAGAACTGGCCGACGCCGAGGGTGACCGAGCCCGCGAGCCCGGCCCCGATCTCCTCGGCGCGTTCGGCGGCGGCGGCCGGGGTGACCACGACGGGGTTGAGGGAACCCAGTTCGCCGTGGAAGGGGATGGGCACGGGCCGGGCGGCGGCCGCGTCGAACAGGGCCCGCCCGCCCCGGATCGAACCGGTGAATCCGGCGGCCGCCACCAGCGGGTGGCGGATCAGCTCCAGGCCGGCGTCGAACCCGTGGACCACGCTCACCACTTCGGCCGGGAGACCGGTGGCGACCGCGGCCCGGCGCAGCAGCGAGGCGCACAGTTCGGAGGTGGCGGGGTGGTCCGGGTGCGCCTTGACGACCACCGGGCAGCCGGCGGCCAGCGCGCTCGCGGTGTCGCCGCCGGGGACGGAGAAGGCGAGCGGGAAGTTGGAGGCGGCGTAGACCGCGACCACGCCGAGCGGAACCTTGTAGCGGCGCAGTTCGGGGCGCGGCGGGCTGAGGGAGGGGTCGGCGCGGTCGATGCGAATGTCGAGGTAGGCCCCGGCGTCCACGGCGTCGGCGAAGGCGCGCAGCTGGCCGGTGGTGCGGGCCAGTTCGCCGGTGAGGCGGCCCGGTCCGAGCGCGGTCTCCGCGTCGGCGGCCTCGATGACGTGGGCGGCGGCCTCGTCCAGCAGTGCGGCGGCGGCGCGCAGGAAGGCGGCGCGGACGGTGGCGTCGGCGAGCGCGCCGCGGGCGGCGTGGGCCGCCCGTACGGATTCGTCCACCTCCTGGGATGTGGCCTCCACCGCAACCTGTTCGCGCTGCTTCCCGGTGCGGGGGTCCACACTCCAGACTGATGTCGTTGTCATGGCCCGCTGCCTCCTGGATCGTTCAGTATTCTGAACGCTGTTCCGGTGGATGAATGATCACATCTGCTGTGGACTCTATTTCCGCGTCCTCGGCGTGACAAGAGGCGATCAGAGGGGGAAGCAGGCGTATGACGACGACCGAGGCGGGGATCCCGGCCCAGGCGGCGCCGGTCAAATCGGCGGTGCGGACCGTCCTGCTCCTGGAGCACTTCGCGGCGCGGCCCGGGCTGCACAGCCTGGCCGACATCCAGAGCGACCTCTCCCTGCCCAAGTCCAGCCTCTACATGCTGCTGCGCACCCTGGTGAACCTGGGGTGGGTGGAGACGGACGCGACGGGCACGCGGTACGGCATCGGCGTACGGGCCCTGCTGGTCGGCAGCTCGTACATCGACGGGGACGAGGTCGTCGCCGCCGCCCGGCCCACCCTGGACCGGCTCTCCGACGACACGACGGAGACCATCCACCTGGCCCGGCTGGACGGAACGAGCGTGGTCTACCTCGCCACCCGGCAGTCCCAGCACTACCTGCGGCCCTTCACCCGGGTCGGGCGGCGGCTGCCCGTGCACTCGACGGCGCTGGGCAAGGCGCTGCTGGCCACGCACACCGACGAAGAGGTACGGGGGCTGCTGCCGCGCCGGCTGGAGGCGGTCACCGAGCACACGATCACCGACCGGGAGCGGCTGATCGAGGAGCTGGCGCTGGTGCGGGAGCAGGGGTACGCGGTGGACCGGGAGGAGAACACGCTCGGGCTGCGCTGCTTCGGGGTGGCCGTGCCGTACCGGACGCCGGCCCGGGACGCGGTCAGCTGTTCGGTGCCGGTGGCGCGGCTGACGGGGGAGCACGAACAGCTCATCAAGGCGGCGCTGTTCGAGGCGCGGGACCGGCTGTCGGTCGTGACGCGCCGCATGTGAGGCCGCGGCCGAGGCCGCAGGTGGTGAGTATCCGAGGCCGCACGGGGCGCGATGGGTGTGATGGGTGTGATGCGGGCGTGGTCCTCCCCCGCGTGGGGGAGGCGGTTCCCCTTCAAGGGGGAGGTGGCGGGGGCGCGCAGCCGCGACCGTTGAGTCATGAACACGCGAGAGGTGCAGTCGCAGTCGAGTGAGGTGACGGGCGCGAAGCAGCCGTTGCCCTTCCGCCCGGGGACCGGGCAGCGGATCCTGCGGGCGGTGGCCGTGGCCGCCACCGTGCCGTATGTGGGGCTCAAGGCGGCCTGGCTGGCCGGGAGCAGCCTCGGGATACCCGAGGGAAGCGTCCTGCGCGAGCAGGGCCCGTTCTTCACCGTGGCCAATTCCGTGACGCTGGCCATGGACGCCTGCGTGATCCTGCTCGTGCTCGTGCTCACCAGGCCCTGGGGTATACGGGTGCCGGCCTGGCTGCTGACCGTCCCGGTGTTCGTGGCCACCGGTCTGCTGACCCCGATCGTCGTCGCGTACCCCGGACAACTGCTCCTGCGGGCACTCGGGTTCGGACCCGACCCGGTGGTGGAGGCGGCGCGCGCACCCTTCCTGGACCCATGGGTGTTCGTGGTTGTCTACACCGGGTTCATCGTTCAAGGACTCGCCCTGGCCGGGCTGTTCGTGCCCTACGCGCGGGAGCGCTGGGGGCGGCGGTGGCAGGGCGTGACGGGGAAGCGGCTGCCGCCGTCCACGGGGGTGGTGGCGGCAGCCGCGGCGGTCGGCAGCCTGGCGATCGCGGCGGTGTACGGGTACTGGACCTTCGGCGGGACAGCAGGTCTGGGCGCCGCACATGTGGCCGACCGGTCCTCGGACACGGCCGTGGGGTCCGCGACCCACGCGCTGTGCGCGCTCGCCGCCGCGGCGGGAGCCCTGCTGCTCGCCCGCGGTGGAACGCTCCCGGCGAGCCGGCCGCTCGGCCTCGCCTGGATCGGCGGGGCGGCCACGCTGAGCTGGGGGGCGTGGATGCTGATCGCCTCGACGGGGCCGCAGCCGGCCGGGGGCGAAGGGCCTCCCGCCACCATGGTGTTGATCTATGCTGGCCAGGTGATCACCGGATTGCTCACCGGCACCGTCCTCATACGCTTCCTCACCGCACCACGCGCGGTGTGACCCGGCTGCTGGGCGCGGGGGCCCGGTGGCGCTGGGTGCACCTGATACTCGGCGGCGCCCTGCTCATGCCGTACTTCCTGCTCACGCAGGTGGTGGTCGGCGTGGCCGCCGGCGGGGTCAACGCGCTCAACTCGGCGCGGCTCACCTTCCTGGCCTACGGGCTCTCCCTGCCCCTCGTCGCCGTCACGGGGCTGTTCGGGCCGGTCCGGCCGATGTCGGTGACCGCCGTCCGGGCCATGTGCGCGGTGCCGGGGGAGCGGCTGGCCGACGGGCCGGCGAAATCCTGGGCCGCCCGGGGACGGGCCTCGGCCTGGTGGACCCTGCACCTGGGGACCGGAGCACTGATCAGCGGAATGACCCTCGCGGTGCCGCCCATGGCGGTCATGCTGATCGCGGTTCCGATCGTGGGCGGCCTGGAGGACGTCCGGTTGGGGTACGGCTGGTTCGCGACGGACGCCGGCCCGTACGGCGCCCCGTTGCTCGGGATCGGCCTGCTGGCCGGGCTCGTCCTGTGCGCCGCCGGGGCCGGGCAGCTGATGGCCCGCACGGCTCCCGTCCTGCTCGGGCCGACCGCCGCGGACAAGCTGGCCGCGGCCGAGGAGCGGGCCGCCGACCTGGCCGTGCGCAACCGGCTCGCGCGGGAGCTGCACGACGCGGTCGGGCACGCGCTGAGCGCCGTCACCCTCCAGGCGGTCGCCGCCCGGCGGATGCTGGAGCGCGATCCCGAGTTCGTACGGGAGGCGCTGGCCGCGATCGAGGACACCACCCGGCGGACGGTGGGCGAGCTGGACGCCGTACTGGGTCTGCTGCGGGACGGGGACCCGGCCCGGCCGGACGCCGCGCCCGCACCCACCCTCGGCGCCGACCTCGACGGGCTGCTGGCCCGCACCCGGGCCGCCGGCACCACCGTCACCGCGCACCAGGCCCCCGGACCCGTCGGGGACTGGGCCGCGCTCCCGGCGATCGCCTCCCGCGAGGCGTACCGGATCGTCCAGGAGGGTCTCAGCAACGCCCTGCGCCACGGCGCGGGCCCGGTGGATCTGCGGATCCGCGTACACGACGGCCCCGGCGCCGGCACCGCATCCCGTGAACTGGAGATCACCATGACCAATCCGCCCGCCGCCCCCGACGACCGGGAGCCCCGTACCACCGGGGGCCGCGGCCTGCGCGGCTCCGCGGAACGGGCCGCGCTGCTCGGCGGCAGCGTCGTGGCCGGCCCACACGGGGGCCTGTGGCGGCTGCGGGCCGTCCTCCCGCTCGCCGGGGGCGACCGGTGACCGGCCCCGCCCCGGCGGGCCGGCCGCCGCTGCGCATCGTGCTCTGCGACGACGAACGGATGGTCCGCACCGCGCTGCGGGTCATCCTGGAGGCCGAAGCCGATCTGGAGGTCGTCGGTGAGGCGGCCACCGGGGCCGAGGCGGTCTCGCTGGTCCGCTCGCTGACCCCCGACGTGGTGCTGATGGACGTCCGGATGCCCGAGATCGACGGCATCCGAGCCACCGAACAGATCCTCGCCACCATGGCCGAGCCGCCCCGGATCGTGGTCGTCACCACCTTCGAGAACGACGCCTACGTCTATGACGCGCTGCGTGCGGGAGCCGTCGGATTCCTCCTCAAACGGGCCGACCCCGACGAGCTGATCGGCGCGGTCCGGCTCGTCGCCCGCGGCGACTCCCTGCTCTTCCCGGCCGCCGTCCGCTCCCTCGCCGCCACGCGCACGGCCGGCGCCCCGCCCGCAGACGCGCCCTGGGTGGCCCGGCTCACCGACCGCGAGGCCGACGTACTGCGTCTGATGGCCACCGGGCTGTCCAACCACGAGATGAGCGAGCGCCTCGGGGTCGGGCCCCAGACGGTCAAGACGCACGTCGCGTCGGTCCTCACCAAGACCGGCTCCCGCGACCGCACCCAGGCGGTCATCGCGGCCTACGAGGGGGGCTTCATCATGAAGAAAGGCTGAGAACCCCGCCACAATCGGGGCAGAGCGGAACGGCGGGGAAGCCAGGGACGTCCTTCTGGGGGATGAACAAAACGATCAGGCGTGCGTCGGTCTTCTGTCTGCTCCTGGTGCTGGCCCTGCTGGTCCGCGTCACCTGGGTGCAGGCATACCAAGGCCAGGCCCTCGCAGACGACAAGCACAATCGCCGGAACCTCATCGGGCAGTACGAGAACCCGCTGGGGAACATCATCGTGGGCGGGGAGGCGATCACCGGCTCGGTGAAGACGGGCGGCAAGGACTTCGCCTACAAGCGGACGTACGTCGACGGCCCCCTCTACGCACCGATCACGGGCTACAGCTCCCAGGCCTACGGCACCACCATGCTGGAGGGCATCTACAAGAACGTGCTCAACGGCTCCGACAGCCGGCTGAAGACCGTGATGGACATGCTCACCAACAAGCGGGCAGCTCCCGGGAACGTCCTGACCACCATCGACAAGGACGTCCAGAAGGCCGCCTACGACGCGCTCCAGGGCAAGCAGGGCGCCGCCGTGGCCCTGGACCCCAGGACCGGCGAGATCCTGGCCGTGGTGAACAACCCCTCCTTCGACCCGGGCACCATCACCGGCGCCAACGACGAGAAGGCCTGGACCGAGCTCTCCGCCGACAAGGGCAAGGCCATGGAGAACGTGGCCCTGCGCAAGCCCCAGGCGCCCGGCTCCACCTTCAAGCTGGTCACCCTCGCCGCGGCGATCGAGAACGGTCTGGTCACCGACATCGACCGGCAGACCGGAATCCCCGACCCGTACACGATCCCCGGCACCCGCACCGCGCTGCCCAGCGAGGCCGGCTCCGCGGCCTGCAACAACGTCTCGGTGCGCACCGCCCTGCGGCTGTCCTGCAACAACGTCTTCGCGGAGCTCGCCTCCAAGCTCGGCCAGGACAAGATGCGGGCGACGGCCGAGAAGCTCGGGTTCAACGTGCAGATCGACACCCCGGTGCGCACCAACCCGTCGAGCAAGTACCCGTCGAAGAAGATGTCGGTCGACCAGGTCGCACAGACCGGCATCGGCCAGTTCGACGTACAGGCCACCCCGCTCCAGATGGCGATGGTCACGGCCGCGATCGAGAACGGCGGCAAGCTGGTCGCCCCGCACATGGTCTCCGAGGTCACCGACGCGGGCGGCGACGTGCTGGAGAGCTTCAAGGATCCGAAGTCCCAGCAGGTCATGGACGCGAAGACCGCCTCGATGATCCGCGACGCCATGCGCACGGTCGCCACCGAGGGCGGCGGCAAGCCGGCCCAGGTGTCGGGGGCCGAGGTGGGCGGCAAGACCGGTACCGCCCAGCGCGGCGTGAACAACAGCCTCGCCCCGCTGGCCTGGTTCACCTCCTACGGCAAGCAGGACGGCAAGCAGATCGCGGTGGCCGTGGTGATCGAGAACTCCGACACCGACCGCTCCGAGATCGGCGGCGGCAAACTGGCCGCACCCATCGCCCAGAAGATGATGGCGGCCTGGCTGAAGAAGTAGCGGCGGGAGCCGCACTGTGACGCGCCGGGAACCGCCGAGGGGCCCGGCGCGTTTCCTTTCCCATGATCAGAACCGCACAGGCAGCCGACCTCCCCGCGATCGCCGCCCTGCACACCAGGGCCCGTGCCACCTACTACCAGGGACACATTCCCGAGCAGGCGTACCTGGGTGACGCCGAACTCCAGCGGACCCGCGAGGGCTGGTCGCGGGCCATATCCCGGGACGCCGCAGAAGGAGGCGTGCTCTGCGCCGAGCAGGACGGTGAGCTGACCGGGGTCGCCGCGTACCGCACACAGGACGGCGAGACCACGCTCACCCAGCTCCATGTGGACCCGGTCCACTGGCGCCACGGCACGGGAGCCGCCCTCCACGCCGCCTGCGTGGAGCTCTGGCGGCGGGCCGGGATCGACCGGGTCCGCCTGGAGGTCTACGAGCACAACCTCCGCGCCCGGGCCTTCTACGCGACCCGGGGCTGGCTCGCGGACCCGTCGGCCCCCCACGCCGGCACCCACGTCACCCTCTGGCTGCAGCTGGGCGACGTGCCGGACCCGTCGGGGGACTGAGCCCGGGGAATCATCCCGGGGGCTGAGTCCGGGGAATGAGACGGGGCAGCGGACGGTTGAACCGCAAACCGTTTCATTCCCCATCCGAACCCGGAGAAAAGAAGGATCATGCGCGTCGAGATCTGGAGCGACATCGCCTGCCCCTGGTGCTACATCGGCAAGGCCCGTTTCACCAAGGGCCTGGCCGAGTTCGCGCACCGCGACGAGGTGGAGGTCGTCTTCCGGTCCTTCGAGCTCGACCCGAACGGCGCGAAGGGTGTCACCGCCCCCGTCGTGGAGATGCTCGCCAAGAAGTACGGCCGCACCCTCGACGAGGCGCGCGGCATGGAGGAGCACGTCGCCGCCAGCGCCCGTGCGGAGGGGCTCACCTACCGCACCGACGGCCGCGACCACGGCAACACCTTCGACATCCACCGGCTGCTGCACCTGGCCGCGGCCCGCGGCCGCCAGGAGCAGCTGCTCGACCTCGCGTACCGGGCCAACTTCGGCGAGGAGCGCTCGGTCTTCGACCCCGAGGTGCTGATCGCGCTCGCCGTCGAGGCCGGGCTGGACGAGGCCGAGGCCCGCTCCGTCCTCGCCGACGACTCCGCCTACGCCGACGAGGTCCGGGCCGACGAGCGCGAGGCCGCCGAGCTGGGTGCGAACGCCGTGCCGTTCTTCGTCCTCGACCGCCGCTACGGGATCTCCGGCGGCCAGCCGGCCGAGGTGTTCACCCGCGCCCTGGAGCAGGCGTGGGCCGGGCGCGAGGTCGAGGAACCGGCCGCAGCGGCCGAGGCCTGCGAGCCCGACGGGGCGTGCGCGGTCCCGCAGGCATAAGGAATACTTTGAGCGGGGGCAGGAAACTCGGCAATGGACTTTGGGTTGCTCCTGGAGGAGAGTTGAAGGCATGGATCTTCCGCTCGCCGAAGCGACCCGTGCCGAGTTCGCCCACTCCACCACCTACCTGAACACCGCCAATTGCGGAGTCGTCCCGCGTTCCGCCGTCGCGGCCGTACGGGAGCTGGCCGAGGCGGCGGGGGCCGGGGTCCCCGCCGGTTTCGGTGACTTCGACCGCGTGAACGGGGCCCGGGCGTCCTTCGCCCGCCTGGTCGGCGTGGACCCCGAGCGCGTGTCCGTCGGCTCGGCCGTGTCCACCCATGTCGGTCTCGTCGCCGCCTCGCTCCCGCCCGGCGCCGAAGTGCTCTGCCCCGAGGGTGAGTTCGCCTCGGTGATCAATCCCTTCGTGGTCCGGGGCGACCTCAAGGTGCGCTTCGCGCCCCTCGAGTCCGTCGCCGGGGCGGTCGGTGCCGGCACCGCCCTGGTCGCGCTGAGCGCCGTGCAGTCCGCGGACGGCCGCAAGGCCGACCTGGCCGCGGTGCGCGCGGCGGCGACGGCCCACGGGGCCCGGATGCTCGTCGACGCGACCCAGGCGGCGGGCTGGCTCCCCTTCGATGCCTCGCCGTACGAGTACACGGTCACCGGGGGCTACAAGTGGCTGCTCGGCGTGCGCGGGGCCTCGTACCTGACGGTGTCGCGGAAGGCCCAGGACACGCTGACCCCGCTGCACGCCGGATGGGTGGCGGCCGAGTCGATGTGGGACTCCACCTACGGTCCGATGCCGCAACTCGCCCGCGGAGCGCGCCGGTTCGACGAGTCCCCGGCCTTCCTCGCCTACCACGCCTCCGAGCGCGCGCTCGCCCTGCTGGAGCGGATCGGCATCGAGAACGTGCACGCGCACGACACCGCCCTCGCCGCCCGCTACCGGGCCGGGCTCGCCGGCCTCGGCCACGAGCCCGTCCCCGGGGACTCCGCCATCGTCTCCGTGCCGGGTCTCGCCGACCGCCGGCCCGCCCTGCAGGCGGCCGGCATCGCCACGTCCGCCCGTGCGGGCCTGCTGCGGGCCTCCTTCCACCTCTACAACACCGAGGCGGACGTGGACCGGCTCCTGGACGCCCTCTCCGCCTCCTGACGCCGCGGAGCCCGCGCGTACAGTGCCGCCATGAGCGATGTGAGCGCCGTGGGCGATGTGCTGCACGTGAAGGGGCGGGTACTGGTCGGGCCCGACGAGGTCCGTGACGAGCTCTGGGTGGTGGGCGGCCGGATCTCGTACGAGCGCCCGCCCGGCGCCCGCGAGATCACCACGGTGACCGGCTGGGCCCTGCCCGGACTGGTCGACGCGCACTGCCACGTGGGGCTGGACGCCCACGGCCCGGTCGACGCCGAGACCGCCGAGCGCCAGGCCCTCACCGACCGCGACGCGGGCACCCTCCTCATCCGGGACGCCGGATCGCCCTCGGACACCCGCTGGATCGACGACCGCGAGGACCTGCCGAAGATCATCCGGGCCGGCCGGCACATCGCGCGCACCCGCCGCTACATCCGCAACTACGCCCACGAGATCGAGCCCGCCGACCTCGTCGAGTACGTGGGCCGCGAGGCGCTGCGCGGCGACGGCTGGGTCAAGCTCGTCGGTGACTGGATCGACCGCGACGCCGGTGACCTCGCGGCCTGCTGGCCGCGCGCCGAGGTCGAGGCGGCCATCGCCGAGGCGCACCGGCTCGGAGCCCGGGTCACGGCGCACTGCTTCGCCGAGGACTCGCTGCGCGACCTGGTCGAGGCGGGCATCGACTGCATCGAACACGCCACCGGCCTCACCGAGGACACCATCCCGCTGTTCGCGGAGCGCGGGGTCGCGATCGTCCCCACGCTCGTGAACATCGCGACGTTCCCGAAGATGGCGGCGGGCGGCGAGGCGAAGTTCCCGCGCTGGTCCGGGCACATGCGAAGGCTCCACGAACGGCGGTACGACACCGTCCGCGCCGCCTACGACGCGGGCATCCCGGTCTACGTCGGCACCGACGCGGGAGGTTCCCTGCCGCACGGCCTGGTCGCTGCAGAGGTCGCGGAGCTGGTGAAGGCCGGGATCCCGGCGATCGAGGCCCTGTCGGCCACGACCTGGGCGGCCCGCGAATGGCTCGGCCGGCCGGGCCTGACCGAGGGGGCGCCCGCCGACCTCGTGGTCTACGCCGCTGACCCGCGGGCCGACGTACGGACGCTCGCGCAGCCGCTGCGGGTCGTCGTGAACGGCGGAATCCGGGCCTGAGCCCCGCGTCGGCACCCTGTTGACGTCGCGTGACATCGGTGGCCCGTCGGTCGTTGAAGACGACCGCACGGGCCGGATGTCCGTGAAAGGGGAGAACTCTCGTTCTTCATGAGGCGCAATGATTCGAATGTGCGCCCGGAAACCACCCTTTGGGGTGAAGTAACGTCAGGTTGCCCCCCGTTCACCCACAGTGCGTAAAGATTCCGGGGTCGAGGCCGTCGGCGCGCGCAATGTCCCCCATTGGCGCCGCGACGGCGCCCAACTCCCCGGGGGTTCCACCACCTTGAACAGCCATACCTTCCGCATGCCCGCGGCCGTCCTGCTCGCCACGGGAGTGGTCGCCCTCCTCACCGCCCCGCCCGCCTTCGCCACGGGAGGCGGCGGGGCCGGGGGCGAGGGCAAGGCCAACGCGGTCGTCCTGCGAGCCGGGCTGGACGTGGGTCTGCTCAACAAGACCGTCCACGTCCCGCTGAAGGCGACCCTCAACGAGGTCAGCGCCCCGGCGACGGCCGAGAAGACGGCGCTGGCCGTCACCCTGGACGGTGTCGAGGGGAACCGCCCGGTCAGTGTCCTGCGCGCGACCGTCGCCACGTCCAAGGCGACCGCCGACAAGACCCGGGCCGAGGCGGAGGCCAACCTCGCCAAGGCCTCCGTCCACGTGCCCGGACTGCCGCTGCTCTCCCTGATCGAGGTGGAGAAGGTCACCTCCAAGGCCGTCTGCGAGGCGGGCAAGAAGCCGGTGGCCAGCGCGAACGTCCTCGGCAAGGTGACCGCGCTCGGCAGGAAGGTCACCCTCACGGCCGGCGGCCCCACCAAGGTCGACGTCCCCGGCGTGGGCCAGGTCCACCTGGAGCTGTCCGGTACGGAGACCACCTCCACCACGGCCGCCGCGGCCGCGCTCCGCCTGAAGGTGTCGGTGAACCCGCTGAACCTGAACGTGGCCAAGGTCGACGGCGAGATCGTGCTCGCCGAGGCGCGCTGCGAGTCCCCGGCGGGCGCCGCGCCCGCGTCGGCCCCGCCCGTGAAGACGGACGTCAAGCCGCAGGCCGGGACGGGGACCGGCTCCGGCATCGCGTCCGGTACCACCGGCGCCAACCTCGCCGAGACCGGCGGCGGTTCACTGACTCCCTACGTCGCGGGCGGGGCGCTGACCCTGCTCGCCATCGGCGGGGGCGCCCTCCTGCTGACCCGGCGGGGCAGGGCCTCGTAGGACGGGCGGGAGCCCCGGGCCGCCGTCCGGCGTGCCCGACCCGGGGAGCACTTGGAGGGGAGTGCTCGACGGGTGGCGGGGGCGGGCGGGCGGCGTGCCGTCCCGGGGAGCACCTGGAGGGGAGTGCTCAACCGGGCGGCATGCCCAACGGACGACGTGCTCAGCGGGCGGCGTGCTCGATGGGCGGCGTGCTCAGCGGGCCGCGTGCTCCAGTCCCTGCCCGCCCGCGCCGCGTGACATCACCGCTTCGGTGACCTGCCGGTCGATCCGCGCGTACTCGCTCCGCTTCGCGTCCGGGAGCGAGGTGTCCGAGGCCGCGCAGGAGGCGCACACGACGCGGAACGGAGGCCCCATGTCCGAGTACTGCGTGAGGAATTCGGCCTTCACCACCTCCCAGCGGCCAGGACGGCCGGCCGCCGGGGAGAAGGTGAAGCGGGGGACCGAGGACTGGTTGCCGCGGAGTTTGTCGGCCGGGACGAAACTGGCGACCTGGTCGCCCATGCCGAAGACCACCCAGGTGCCGTTGATCTTCTCGTAGGGCTGTGGAACGTGGTTGTGCGTGCCGATGATCAGGTCGATGTCGGGGAGGCCGTCGGCCGAGCGGGAGGCGGTCAGCGCCTGCGCCAGTTCCTTCTGCTGCTCGTCGGGCGCCGTCTGCCATTCGGTGCCCCAGTGGACGCTCAGCACCACCACGTTCGCACCACCCGCCCGCGCGGCCCGGGCGTCGGCGATGATCCGGTCCTTGTCGATCAGGTTGACGGCCCACGGCTTGCCCTCGGGAAGCGGGATGCCGTTCGTGCCGTACGTGTAGGAGAGCTGGGCGACCTTCGCGCCGCCCGCCGCCATCAGTGCCGGATTCCTGGCCTCCTCGGCGCTGCGGGCCGACCCGACGTGCGGGACGCCGACGCGGTCGAGGTGCTCCAGGGTGCGGGCGAGGCCCTCGTAGCCGTCGTCCAGGGTGTGGTTCGAGGCGGTGGAACAGCTGTCGTACCCGGCGTCCTTGAGGGCGTCCGCGAGCTGGTGCGGGGCCTTGAAGGTGGGATAGCCGGTGTAGGGGCCGCCGGGGCGGCCGTACGGTATCTCGTGGTGGCATATCGCAAGGTCGGCGGTGGAGACCAGGGGTTTGACCCCGGCGAGTATCTTCCGGAAGTCGTGCCCTCCGGCCGTGTCCGCGTCGTCCGCGGACCGCTGGATTATGGAGGGGTACGGGATGATGTCGCCCGTCGCCACCAGCGTGAACGGCTTCCCGGCGGCGGGAGCGGCGGCGGATTCCTCGGGCCGGCCCGCCTCGCCCTGCCCCGCCTCGCCCTGCCCCGGCTCGCCCCGGAGCCGCTGTTCCGTGGCGGGCGCCGCGCCGCTGTCGAGCAGCCGCGGTACGGCGTAGATCCCGCCGCCCACTACGGCCAGCCCGGCCAGCGCCGCGCCGATCCTGGCGGATGCCTTCATTCCCGACCCCCGATGTCGTACGCCGATGCGGGGATTCTCGTCCGGCCCCGCGCCCTCCACCATGGCACGCGGCCGTACGGGTGAATCGGGCACCGGCGCGGAACCGGCCCGCGATCGCCGCCGGGTCAGTGCCCGGTCAGTGCGAGGGCGTGGTCCATGGCCTGCAGCAGCCGGCCCGTCGTCGCCCGGTCGCGCACCGCCAGCCGCAGCCAGGAGTGGTCCAGCCCCGGGAAGGTGTCCCCGCGGCGGACGGCGAAGCCGAGCGCGCGCAGCCGGGTGCGGACCTCGGCCCCGGCCGCCACCCGGATCAGGACGAACGGCCCCTCCGCCTCCCCGACGACCGTCACCTCGTCGAACTCCGCCAGCCCGGCCAGCAGATGCGCCCGGTCCACCGCGATCCGCCGGGCCGCCTCCTCCGCCTCGGCCAGCGCCGCCGGAGCCACACAGGCCTCGGCCGCCACCAGCGCCGGGGTCGACACCGGCCAGAGCGGCTGCGCGGCCGCCAGTTGCGCGATCACCTCGGGCTCGGCCAGCACGTAGCCGATCCGCAGCCCCGCCAGCCCCCACGTCTTGGTCAGGCTCCGCAGCACCACCAGCCCCGGCAGGTCCATCCGGCCGGCCAGGGCCTCCCGCTCGCCCGGGACGGCGTCCATGAACGCCTCGTCCACCACCAGGATCCGGCCCGGCCGGGCCAGCGACGCCAGCGTTCCCGCCGGGTGCAGCACGGACGTCGGGTTGGTCGGATTGCCGATCACCACCAGGTCCGCGTCCTCGGGAACGGCCGCGGGGTCGAGCCGGAAGCCGTCCGCGGCCCGCAGCACCACCCGCTCGACCCGGTGCCCCGCGTCCCGCAGGGCCGCTTCCGGCTCGGTGAACTGCGGGTGCACCACGACCGGCCGTACGGCTCCCAGGGCCCGCGCGATCAGTACGAAGGCCTCCGCGGCCCCGGCCGTCAACAGCACCCGCTCGACCGGCAGCCCGTGCCGAGCCGCCACCGCCGCGCGGGCGGGCCGCCCGTCGGGGTATGCGGCGAGATCCCCGAGGGAGGCGGCGATCCGCTGCTTGAGCCAGTCCGGCGGCGTCTGCGCACGTACGTTGACCGCCAGGTCCACCAGCGCGGAGCCCGCGTCGATCACCTCGGCGTCCCCGTGGTGGCGCAGGTCGTGCGCGTGCGCCGTGGCCACCGCGCAGGTCGCCGCCACCGACCGCCTCTTGGGCACGAGGAGTTCCCCGCCGTTCGCGAGGGCGGCGGCCTCCGCCACCGACGGGGTCCCGGCGGCCGTGCGCGTGGCCTCCGAGGGATGCGGAACGGCGATGGCGGCCAGCCGTTCGGCCGGGTAGCTCACCAGGGGAACGCCGAAACGTTTCGCCGCACCGGTGATCCCGGGCTCGTCCGCCTTCGACTCCACGGTGGCCAGCGCCGTCACCGCCCCCACGGCCAGCCCGGCCCCCCGCAGCGTCTCCTCGACCAGGGCGCAGACCTCCGCGACGGAGACCCCCGCGCGTCCGCCGACCCCGACCACCACCTGCGTCGTGTACTCGCCCACCGGGGATCCTCCCTCCGTAGCCACCGTCACCAACACCGCCTCCGGCCCATTACCGGCGTCCGCAGCCCGGTCGTCAACACTCCGCCGCCCACCACCCGCGCGCGGACGTGCGCCCGCGGCGAGGAATCTGTATTCAGGGGCACATGGCCGTGATCGTGGCGTTGGGCGCGTTCCTGATGACCCTGGCGGGAGGTTGGGCGGCGCAGCGCGTCACCGACCGCCGCCACCTCGTGCTGGGCCTCGCCGGCGGGCTCATGCTCGGCGTCGTGGGCCTCGACCTGCTCCCGGAGGCCCTCCACGCGGCGGGTGACGAGGTGTTCGGGGTCCCGCTCGCCCTGCTGCTCTTCGTCGCCGGCTTCCTGGTCGCGCACGTCGTGGAACGGCTGCTCGCCGTCCGCCAGGCCGCGCACGGGGCCGAGGAAGGCATCGAGGGCAGTGCGCGCGTCCCCCAGGTCGGACTGACCGCGGCCGCGGCCATGGTCGGCCACAGCCTGGCCGACGGCGTGGCCCTGGGCGCGGCCTTCCAGGTCGGCGGAGGGATGGGCGTGGCCGTCGCGCTGGCCGTCATCACCCACGACTTCGCCGACGGGTTCAACACGTACACGCTCACCAGGGTCTACGGGAACGACCGCCGCAAGGCCCTGCTGATGCTCTACGCCGACGCCGTCGCCCCGGTCGTGGGCGCGGCGTCCACTTTGCTGTTCACACTTCCGGAGGAACCCCTCGGCGCCTACCTCGGCTTCTTCGGGGGCGTCCTGCTGTACCTCGCGTCCGCCGAGATCCTGCCCGAGGCACACCACAAGCACCCCGCCCTGTCCACGCTGATGTGCACGGTGGGCGGGGTGGCCGGGATCTGGCTGGTGGTGGGCATCGCGGACTGAACGCCGGCGCGGGACGGAGGTCACCGCCGTGCTGCCGCGGCTTCCGTGAAGCGGCGCGCGACGGACGGCTCCGCCGCCCAGTGCGTGTGCAGGTAGCTGGCGTGCACGCCCTGCTGCACGAAGCCCTCGACCCGGCGCTCCGGGTGCGTGAACCCCCAGGCCGGGGTCGCCCCGGCGCCCGGCTCGATCACCGTCCGGTGGAACTCGTGCCCGCGCAGCCGGGTGCCGGCCTGCGCGAGCGCGCTGTCGGACACCGCCACCGCCTCGCGGTAGCCGAGGGTGAGGCGCTCCGACATCCGCGCGTCGGCGTCGAGCACCCCGCACATGGGCTTCCCGTCCAGCGACCGCCCGAGGTACAGCAGCCCGGCGCACTCGGCCGCCACCGGGCCGCCGGCCCCGGCGAAGGCGGCGACGGCCGCCCGCAGCGGTTCGTTGGCGGACAGCTCGGGCGCGTACATCTCCGGGAAGCCGCCGCCGATCACCAGGCCGGTGGTGCCCTCGGGGAGCGCCTCGTCCCGCAGGGGGTCGAAGGTGACGACCTCCGCTCCGGCGGCCGTGAGCAGCTCCGTGTGCTCGGCGTAGGAGAACGTGAACGCGGCCCCTCCCGCGACCGCGATCACCGGCCTCCTGCCGGGGCTCCGCTCCGGACCCGGCGCCCCGGCAGCCGGCGCGGCCCGGTCCGGTGACCACGCCTCGCAGTCCAGCTGCGGGGCCGTGCGGGCCAGGGCCATCAGGGCGTCCAGGTCGCAGCCCGCCCGCACCTGCGCGGCCAGCGCCGACACCGAGGCCAGCGCGTCGGTGTGCCGCTCGGCCACGGGGACCAGCCCCAGGTGGCGCGAGGGCGTGGCCACCTGCGGAGCCCGCCGCAGGACGCCGAGGACCGGCATCCCCGCCTCCTCCAGGGCCTCCCGCAGCATCACCTCGTGCCGGTCGGAGCCGACCTTGTTCAGGATCACGCCCCCCAGCCGCACCTGCGGGTCGAAGGACGCGAAGCCGTGCACCAGGGCCGCCACCGACCGCGACTGCGAGGACGCGTCGACCACGAGCACCACCGGCGCCCGCAGCAGCTTCGCGACCTGCGCCGTCGACGCCAGTTCACCCCGGCCCGCGGCCCCGTCGTAGAGCCCCACCACGCCCTCGACCACGGCCAGGTCGCACCCGGCCGCCCCGTGCGCGAACAGCGGGGCGACCAGGTCGGGCCCGCACATGAAGGCGTCGAGGTTGCGTCCCGGGCGGCCGGTGGCCAGCGCGTGGTAGCCGGGGTCGATGTAGTCGGGCCCGGCCTTGTGCGGGGACACGGCGAGGCCGCGCTCCGAGAAGGCCGCCATCAGGCCCGTGGCGACGGTGGTCTTGCCGCTGCCGGACGACGGAGCGGCGATGACCAGCCGGGGGATGTCGAACGAAGTCACCACTCGATGCCCTTCTGGCCCTTCTGGCCGGCGTCCATCGGGTGCTTGACCTTGGTCATCTCGGTGACGAGGTCCGCGAACTCCACCAGCTTCTCCGGCGCGTTGCGGCCCGTGATCACCACGTGCTGCGTGCCCGGCCGGTTGCGGAGCACCTCGATGACCTCGTCGACATCGATCCAGCCCCAGTGCATCGGGTAGGCGAACTCGTCGAGCACGTACAGCTTGTGCGTCTCGGCGGCCAGGTCGCGCTTGACCTGCTCCCAGCCCTCCTTGGCCGCCTGCTCGTTGTCGAGCTGCGCGTCCCGCTGGACCCAGGACCAGCCCTCGCCCATCTTGTGCCAGACGACGGAGCCGCCCTCGCCGGAGGCGCCGAGGACCTTGAGCGCGTTCTCCTCGCCGACCTTCCACTTCGCCGACTTGACGAACTGGAACACCCCGATCGGCCAGCCCTGGTTCCAGGCGCGCAGCGCCAGCCCGAAGGCCGCCGTCGACTTGCCCTTGCCGGGGCCGGTGTGGACGAAGACCAGCGGACGGTTGCGGCGCTGGCGCGTCGTGAGCCCGTCGTCCGGAACGACGGACGGCTGTCCCTGAGGCATTAAGCGGCCCTCCTGTTGCTGCTGTTGGGTGAAGCGGTGGATGCCACCGCGGTACGTACGTTCTTCACGAGCCCGGCCAGCGAGTCGGCCCGCAGCCCGTCGAGCGTGACGGAGGGTCCGCCGAGGTCCCGCGCCAGTACGCCCGCCAGCCCCAGCCGGACCGGCCCGGACTCGCAGTCCACGACGACGGAGGCGACGCCTGCGGCCTGCAGCAGCCGCGCGCTGTGCCCGGCGAGCTCCCGCGGGCTGCTGTCCGTACGGCCCCCGGCGTTCCCGGCCGAGGTGGCCCGCCCGTCGGTGACGACCACGAGCAGCGGTCGGCGCGAGGGATCCCGCAGCCGCTCGATCCGCAGCACCTCGTGGGCCTTGAGCAGTCCGGCGGCCAGCGGGGTGCGGCCGCCCGTCGGCAGCTGCTCCAGCCGGGCAGCCGCCGCATCCACCGAGGAGGTCGGCGGCAGGGCCAGCTCGGCCGAGGCCCCGCGGAAGGTGATCAGGCCGACCTTGTCCCGGCGCTGGTAGGCGTCGAGGAGCAACGAGAGCACGGCGCCCTTGACCGCGCTCATGCGCTGCCGGGCGGCCATGGAGCCCGAGGCGTCGACGACGAAGAGCACGAGGTTGCCCTCGCGGCCCTCCCGCGTGGCCTGGCGCAGATCGTCCTTGCGGATCACCAGACCGCGCCCGTCGCGGCCACGCGCCCTCTGGTGCGGGGCGGCGGCCTGGATGGTCGCGGTCAGGTGCAGCTTCGTCAGGTGCCCGCGCGGACGCTGGGCGCCGGTGGTGCGGCCGTGGGCGGTGCGGGCGCGCGACCGGCGTCCGGACGCGCCCTCGCCGAGGCCGGGCACGCTGAGCATCCTGGTCCGGAACGGCTCGGCGGCGCGCACGGCGGCCTGCTCGGGCCCGCCGGCCTCCTGGGCGGAGGGCTGCGGGGCCTCGGCGGGGGCCTCGCCGGTTTCGGGGGTTCCGGGGGTCTCGGGGGTTTCGGCCGAGGGGCCGGGGTCCTGGGGTTCGCCGCCCTGCGGGGGCAGGCCGCCACCGCCGTCAGGACCGCCGTCCCCCGGGCCGTCGTCCTCGGGGCCCTCGGTGCCCGGACCGGGCTCGGGGTCCGGCTCGGGCTCCGGCTCGGGCTCCTCGTCGGGGAACTCGTCCAGGATCCGGTCGAGCAGGTCCTCGTCGATCCCGGGCGCGTCGAAGGGGTTGCGGCGCCGGCGGTGGGGGAGCGCCAGCAGGGCGGCCCGCCGGACGTCCTCCTTGCGCACCTCGGTACGCCCGGCCCAGGCGGCCAGGGCGGTCGCGGTCCGCGCCATCACGATGTCGGCCCGCATGCCGTCGACCTCGAACCCGGCGCAGGCCGCCGCGATCTGCAGGAGCGCGTTGTCACCGAGCGAGACCTTCGGGAGCAGCGCCCGGGCGGCCACCACACGGGCGCGGACCTCGTGCTCGTCCCCGGCCCAGCGGGTCGCGAAGCCCGCGGGATCGTCCTCGTAGGCGAGCCGGCGGCGGACCACCTCCACGCGCTGGGCGGGCTCGCGGGAGGCGGCCACCTCGACGGTGAGCCCGAACCGGTCGAGGAGCTGCGGGCGGAGCTCGCCCTCCTCGGGGTTCATCGTGCCGACGAGCAGGAAGCGGGCGGCGTGCCGGACCGAGACGCCCTCGCGCTCCACGTACGAGGCGCCCATCGCGGCGGCGTCCAGCAGCAGGTCGATCAGGTGGTCGTGGAGCAGGTTGACCTCGTCGACGTAGAGGATCCCGCGGTGGGCGTCGGCGAGCAGTCCGGGCTCGAACGCCTTCACGCCCTCGGCGAGGGCCCGTTCGATGTCGAGCGAGCCGACGAGACGGTCCTCGGAGGCGCCGACGGGCAGCTCCACCATGCGGGCCGGCCGAGCGCCGCCGGGGCCGGACTCGTGCGGGCCGTCCGGGCAGGCCGGGTCCGGCGTGGCGGGCGCGCAGCTGAACCGGCAACCCGATACGACGTCCACCTGCGGCAGCAGCGCGGACAGCGCGCGGACGGCGGTGGACTTGGCGGTCCCCTTCTCGCCGCGCACGAGCACCCCGCCGACCGCCGGGCTCACGGCGTTGAGCAGGAGCGCCAGCCGCAGGTCGCTCTGGCCGACCACTGCGGTGAACGGGTAGGGCGTGCTCATGCGTTGCCTCTCTCAGTGCGGGTACGTGTCGGTGTGCGCGGGCCCGTACGAGTGCGCGGGCCGGTACGGGTGCCGCTGCGGCGCCGTTGCGGGGGCTCCGCCCCCGGCCCCCCGCGCCCGGGTCGCCGGCGGGGCCGAATGTGCGGGGCTGAGCCCGTCATGGTGCGCCCGGAGGGATGAAGGGCAGGCCCGCAGGGGATCCACCCTCGATCAGCTTCAGCAGCGCATGCGTGTCCGCGTGTTCCTCGATCAGGTCGCCCAGCAGGTCCAGCTGTTCCTCCCGCAGGGTGGAGAACGACGTGTCCGGCGCCGGGACGAAGCGCCGGCCCGCCGCCGCGGCCACCTCCCGCAGGAACGCCCGGCGGAAGCCGTCCGACTCCAGTGAGCCGTGCCAGTGGGTGCCCCACACCGGGCCGACCCGGCAGCCGTCCAGGAAGGGCTCGCCGCCGAGCACTTCGGCCACGCCGTGGTGGATCTCGTAGCCGGAGACCTCCTCGCCGAGCGCCGTCCCCGAGGGCCGTGCCAGGGTCTTCTCCCGCTCGAACCGGATCCGTACGGGGAGGAGTCCGAGGCCGTCGACCTCGCCCGCCCGCGATTCGACCTCGTCGGAGATCCGCTCGCCGAGCACCTGGAACCCGCCGCAGATGCCCAGGACCGGCCGCCCCTCGGCGGCCCGGCGCAGCAGTGCGTCCGCGAGCCCGCGTTCCCGCAGCCACTGCAGGGCCTTGACGGTGCCCCGGGTGCCGGGTACGACGACCAGGTCCGCGTCGGCCAGCTCCTCGGCCCGGTCCACGAACCGCACCACGACGCCCGGTTCCGCCGCGAGCGCGTCGACGTCCGTGAAGTTCGACATCAGCGGAACCGCGCACACGGCGACCCGCAGCACGTCCTCGCCCACCGGCGGCGCGACCACGGACTCCCGTACCGCCCCGCGCAGGGAGACCCGCAGGCCGTCCTCCTCGTCGATGCCCAGCCCGTGCTGGAACGGCAGTACCCCGTACGTGGCCCGGCCCGTCAGGCCGCGCAGCATCTCCATGCCCGGCTCCAGCAGCGACACGTCACCGCGGAACTTGTTGACCATGTACCCGGCGATCAGCGACTGGTCCTCGGCCGACAGCAGCGCCGTCGTACCGAAGAAGGACGCGAAGACCCCGCCGCGGTCGATGTCGCCGACCACCACCACCGGGAACCGCGCGGCCCGCGCGATGCCCATGTTCACGATGTCGGTCCGGCGCAGGTTGATCTCGGCCGGACTCCCCGCCCCCTCGCAGATCACGGCGTCATACGTGCCCCGCAGCTGCTCCAGGCAGTCCGTGACGATGCCGAGCAACTGCTCCTGGCGCCCGCCGTGGTAGCCGCGGGCGCTCATCTCGCCCACCGGCTTGCCCAGCAGCACCACCTGGCTGCTGCGGTCGCTGCCGGGCTTGAGCAGCACCGGGTTCATCAGCGCGGTCGGCTCCACGCGGGCCGCCTGGGCCTGCATCGCCTGGGCGCGCCCGATCTCGGCGCCCTCCAGGGTCACGAAGGAGTTCAGCGACATGTTCTGCGCCTTGAACGGCGCCACCTTCACGCCCTGCCGGGCCAGCCAGCGGCAGATCCCCGCCGTGACCACGCTCTTCCCCGCGTCCGATGTGGTGCCCGCGACCAGCAGACCCCCGCCGCGCTTCGCGCCGCTCATGCGCGCCGCCCCTTCTTCGTCGTACGGGAGACCAGCAGCCGGACGGCCACACAGGCACCCAGCGCCAGCCAGCTCACCTGCCGCGACAGCCGTACCGCCCGCTCGATGTCCGCGACCTCCACCGGCCGCCCCGCCCCGCCGTTCAATACCGCCCGGTGCTCGACCCGGCCGCCGTACGCGAGGGTCCCGCCCAGTCTGACGCCCAGCGCCCCGGCGAAGGAGGCCTCGACGGGTCCGGCGTTGGGGCTCGGATGGGCGGCGGCGTCCGCGCGCCAGGCCCGTACGGCGCCCCGCCGGTCGGGGCCGGCCAGTACGGCGGCGACCGCCGTCAGCCGGGCCCCCGGCCAGCCCGCCAGGTCGTCGAGTCGGGCGGAGGCCCAGCCGTAGCGCAGGTAGCGGGGGGACTTGTGGCCGACCATCGCGTCCAGGGTGTTCACGGCGCGGAAGGCCAGCAGGCCGGGGACTCCGGCGACGGCGCCCCACACCAGGGCCCCGACCACCGCGTCGGAGGTGTTCTCGGCGACGGACTCCACGACGGCGCGGGCCATCTGCTGCCCGTCCAGGGCCTGCGGGTCGCGCCCGCACAGGTGGGGCAGCCGCTCCCGGGCCACCTCGATGTCCCCGGCGGCGAGCGCCCCGCCGATGGCGCGGGCCTCCCGGCCCAGCGAGGTGCCTCCCACGACGGCCCAGGTGGCGGCGGCGGTCAGGGCGATACGGGCGGCCGCGGGCCGGGAGCGCACGGCGCGGGCGCCCAGGGCCCCGACGGCGGCCGCGCCCCCGGCGCACACCAGGGTGTGCAGGAGGCCCCGGGAGCGGTCGTCGCGCCACAGGGAGCGCTCGACGGCGGCGGCGGCCTTTCCGAAGGCGGCCACGGGGTGCCCTCGGCGCGGATCACCGAGGATCCGGTCGCCGATCAGGCCCGCCGTGGCGCCGTACGCGAAAACGCGATCGGCACGCATGGTGACAGGTATGTCCTCACTCAGGGTCCGCGCCCTGGTTCGACGTGTCCGGCGGCGAGAGTTCCTGGCTCCCGGTCGCACTCGGCCCGAGTGCTCCGGTGACAGTGGCGGGACCGCGCCGGATTCGCACCGGACTTCCTCTCCATGCCGCCGTAATGGCTCGGGCAGTCCACCATGCACCGCGAAGCCCGTCAACTCGCCGTTGACCTGCGGTGCCGTGGGGGGCCCGGGATGCGAAAAGCTCCCTCCGGGACAAACCCGGAGGGAGCCTTCACGCCTGGCCGGCCGCGGGGCGGCGGATCAGGCGACGATCAGGTAGATCCCGTACGTCACGGCCGCCGCGACGAGCGCGAAGCAGGCGTACGCGCCGGTACGGGCGAGGGTGGCGGTGCCGCCCTGCTCGGTCGCGGTCTCGTGCTTGGACAGGCCCACCAGGCCCAGGGTGAAGAGGGCCACGAGGGCGACGGTGGCGAGGAGGCTGACCCCGAAGACGGAGCCGAGCGCTTCCCAGTCGATCTTCATACTGCCGTTCCTCTGTGTGTCTCGGTCAGACCGCGGCGGCCGGAGCCGCCGGGGTCTGCGTCGCGGCCGGGATGGTGGCCTTCAGGTCCTCGTCCGTGACCGCGGCGGTCGTACCGGCGAGGGGGGTGCCGATGCCGGCTGCGGCGACGGTCGGCGGGACGGTGACCGCGGCGATCGCCGTGGTGACGACACCCGGCTCCTCGGCGTGGGCCGGCTCCACCTCGTTGACGTTGTTGTGGTCGACGACCTGGCGGCGCGAGATGAGCCAGATGGCCAGGCAGGAGCCGATCAGGAAGAGCGTGACCGCGGCGATGCCGACGTCACCGATGCGCATGACCAGTTCGGCACCGGCCGAGACCAGCGCGGCGGCCGGCAGGGTCAGGCCCCAGGCGACGAACATGCGGGTCGCGGTGGACCAGCGGACCACACCGCCCTTGCGGCCCAGGCCCGCACCCATGACCGCACCGGAGCACGAGTGGGTGGTGGAGAGCGAGAAGCCCAGGTTGGAGGAGGCGAGGATGACGGACGCGGCCGAGGTCTGGGCGGCGAAGCCCTGCTGCGGCTGCAGGTCGGTCAGGCCACTGCCCATGGTGCGGATGATGCGCCAGCCGCCCAGGTAGGTGCCCATCGCGATGGCGAGTCCGGCGGAGACGATGACCCAGACCGGCGGGTTCGCGTCGGGCGCGATCGCGCCGCCGGCGATGAGGGCCAGGGTGATGATGCCCATCGTCTTCTGAGCGTCGTTGGTGCCGTGCGCGAGGGAGACGAGACCGGCCGAGGCGATCTGACCGGCGCGGTACCCCTTGGCGGAGGTCTTCTCGCCGACCTTGTTCCCCATCCGGTACGTGACCTTGGCGGCCAGGTACGCGGCGATGCCGGCCACCAGGGGGGCGGCGATCGCGGGGATGAGGACCTTGGTGACGATGACGCTGCCGTTGACCGCGCCGAGGCCGGCGGAGGCGACCGCGGCACCGATCAGGCCGCCCATCAGGGCGTGCGAGGAGCTGGAGGGGAGCCCGACCAGCCAGGTGACGAGGTTCCAGAGGATCGCTCCGACCAGGGCGGCGAAGATCACCTCTGGCTGGATGCCGTCCTCGTTGACCAGTCCCTTGGAGATCGTCTTGGCGACCTCCACGGACATGAACGCGCCGACGAGGTTGAGCACGGCGGACATGGCCACCGCCGTCTTGGGCTTGAGGGCGCCGGTCGAGATGGTGGTGGCCATCGCGTTGGCCGTGTCGTGGAAACCGTTCGTGAAGTCGAACACGAGAGCGGTAATGATCACGATCCCGAGGAGAAGCGTTATGTGCTCCATTTACCCAGGCTTCTGTTTGACGTCAGTGGCTCGGCGACCGTAGGCAACCTGGATGAACGGAAGATGAACTGACTCGGGCGGGGCGGTGTACTGGCCCGGGGGGTGATCGGGTCATTCGTCCTGATTCTGGCGCAGATAACGCCATTAATGCACGTCAAAGGCGGGTGAATGAACCCCTCCGCAGGCACTCCGCCCTGCATACGATCCCCCCTCTCCGGCCCCGAATGAGACCCAGATCACTCCACCCTCGCAGATGGCGGAGGGATCTCCTCCGGTGGCCCGCCCGAGGCCGCGCCGCGACACTGGAGCCGTGCGAACCGCGACAGCAACGGCTGCGGCCGTCACCACGACCCTCCTGGTTGCCGGCGCGGCCGCCGTCGCCGTCGGCAGGCACGCCGCCGACGCGGCCCTGCGGCCCGAACCCGGACGTCCGCTCCCCGGCGGGCCGAAGCTCAGCGTCCACTCGGCCGCCGCCGACCGCATCACCCTCACCCGCTCGCTCGCCTCCCTGCGCCCCGGCACCTACGGCCTGGTCGCACCCGGCGTGCACGCCGTCGTCGGACCCGTGCTCCCCGACGCCGACCCCGGCCCGGACGCCGTCGTGCGGCGGCTCGTCTCCGTCACCCACGGCACCCTCGGCCCCGGCACGCGGGTCTCCCTCACCCCCCAGGTGTACGTCGGCAACCCGGGCACCGCCCTCGGGCTCGAGCACGCCGACGTGGACGTCCCCGGGGAGCTCGGCGCCCTGCCCGCCTGGTTCGTGCCCGCGGTCCGGGACACCTGGGTGATCACCGTGCACGGCCTCGGCAGCAGCCGCGAGCACCCGATGGTCGTCATGCCCTTCCTGCACCGCCACCAGCTGCCCGTCCTGGACCTCGGCTACCGGGGCGACCTCGGCGCCCCCGCCTCCCCGGACGGCCTCGGTCACCTCGGGGAATCGGAATGGCGGGATCTGGACGCCGCCATCCGCTACGCCGTGCGGTACGGAGCCCGCCGCGTGGTCCTGCACGGCTGGTCCACCGGCGCCACCATGGCGCTGCACGCCGCCGAGCGCTCGGCGCTGTCCCATGTGATCTCAGGACTGGTGCTGGACTCGCCGGTGCTCGACTGGCACGCCACCCTGCGCGGACTCGCGGCCGCGCGCGGCACTCCGTCCGTGCTGCTTCCGCTGGCGGTGCGGGCCGCAGAGGGCCGCGCGGGCCTGCGCGTCGACCGCCGGCCGGCGGGCGCGGACCCCGGCGCGCTGCGCGTCCCCGTACTGATCTTCCACGGCCCGGACGACGCGCTCGCCCCCTGGGAGCCCTCCCGGCGGCTCGCCGCCGCCCGCCCCGACCTCGTCACCCTGCACGCCGTGGACGGGGCCGGCCACGGCGCGATGTGGAACGCCGACCCGGCCGGCTACGAGGAAGCCCTGCGCCGCTTCCTCACCCCCCTCATGTGAAGGCCGGGTGAACGCCCGCGAGAAGGCCCGGACGAGGGCCAGGATGAAGGCCCGTCATGTGAAGGCCCTGTGAGGGACAGGGCCCTGCGGGCGGCTTGTCCCGGTCTGCACTGCGGGCGGCCGGTGGCAACGGCTGGTTCCGTTTGGGCTTTCGGCCAGTGACGGGCGAGACTGCTTCCGTGACGTCCCGAAAGCCTGATGAGCAGTTGGCTCGCGACTCCAGACTCCGACTCGTCTCGCCGCGCTCCGTCGCCGCGGCCCGCAAGGCGGTGACCGACCGACGCACCCGTCCCGCGCCCCGGCCCCCGGCGGGTACACCCGCCACGGCCGACCTCGCGAACCGGGCCCGGGCCTCGCTCGCCGACGCCGTACGCCTGACCCGCTGGGCCGAGCACAACCTCGGCGCCGGAGACGGCGGCCGGCCCGCCCCGACGGGCGCCCTGCCCCCGGCCGACGTCGAACGCGCCGCCGGAGAGCTGGGACTGACGCACGGCCAGATCCAGGTCGGCTGGGACCGCGCCCGGCTCGCCGGACTGGTCGAGGTGCACGGCGGTCACGCCCGGCCCGGCTGGCGGCTGCGCGCCTGGGACCGGGACGACACCGCCGTACTGCGCGGCTGGGTCGCGCTCTTCGACGCCTGGTCGCTGGTCCACCCCGCTCCCGCGGACATCGCCCCCTCGGCCGTCGCCGAGGTCGTCGAGGCGATGCCCCAACTCCTCTCCCTCCTCCAGCTGTCCGCCGGCCCGGTGACCGTCCCCGACCTGCTCGACCTGCTCGGGCAGCGCGTCACCGAACTGCGCGACGAACGGTGCGAGATCCCCTACGAGGCCGAGCCCGCGGTGGCGCCGACCTCCGCGGTGGCGCTCACCTCGGCCGCAGGTTCCGCGGAGGCCCGCCCCGTCCCGCTCGCCCGGCTGCTGCGCTGGGCGCTCGGCGGACTCGCCGCCGTGGACGCCGTCACCCTCGGTCCCGCCCGGGCCGCGCTCACCCCGCTCGGCAGCTGGGCCGTCTGGGTCAAGCTGGAGCAGATCTGCGTCGCGGCGCAGAGCCCCGCCGGGAACATCGAGCAGTCCGCCGCCGCCATGCTGCACGGCTGCGCACGCCTCACCCCGGGCCCGGCCCGCGCCGAGTACCAGGCATGGCTCGCCGCCCGGCCCGTCGGCCATGCCGTGGCCGAGCTCCTGCAGGCCGCCCGCGGCGAGGACGCCCTGCTGCGCGGCCTCGCCTTCGAGGCGCTGCGCGTGGTGGGCGCCCCCGCCGAACCCGAGGTGCGCTCCGCCGTGCGCGAGCCCGCCCTGCGTCCCTACGCCCTGCTCTGGCTCGCCGAGCACGACGGGATCGACCCGGACGAGGCGCAGTACGTCCTGACCGCCGAGGAGTCGACCTGGCTCTGGGTGGACACCGCGGCCGCCATCGCCGACCACGGTGAGGCCGAACTGCTGGCCCGGCACCTGGACTCGGCCGTCCGGACCACCGTGCCCCGGCTGCTGGACGAGGTCCGTGCGGTCGGCCATCCGCGCACGGTGCAGGTGCTGGTCGCGCTGGCCGCGGCCCACCCCGACCCGACGCTGGCCAAAGCGGTCCGCAGGGCGGCCTTCCAGGTCCACACCGGCGGCGAGTGACTCCGTAGGAAGCTTGCTCCGCGGGTAGCCGGCACCGCGGGAATCGGGCAGGGGGCGGGCGCGCCGCGGGGTCAGACCTGCGGCGCGTACGTCCCGAAGCTCCAGACGTTGCCCTCGGCGTCCCGGGCCATGTAGTCGCGCGAGCCGTAGTCCTGGTCGGTGGGCTCCATCACGATCTCCGCGCCGTGCTCGACGGCCCGACGGTGGTGGGCGTCCACGTCGTCGACGACGACATAGACCCCCGAGGGGCCGGCGCCCTCCATGGCCTTGTCGAAGACCCCGCCCGTGCCCGAGCTGCCCAGCATCACCACGCCGTTGCCGTATGCCAGCTCGGCGTGCGTCACCGACCCGTCCTCACCCTCGTAGACGGCGATCTGGCTGAATCCGAAGGCCTCGGTCAGCAGCCGGATGGCCGCCTTCGCGTCGCGGTAGACCAGGGTGGGACAGATGGACGGAACGCCTGCCATGACGATCACTCCCTCTCGTGACGGTGACCCGCGTCACACCAGCATGGCAGGCGGGACCGACAGTCAGCGGAAGGTGTTGCACCGGGCCATGTCGCCCGTGCGGTAGCCCTGGTAGAACCACTGCTGGCGCTGCTCGGCCGAGCCGTGCGTCCAGGACTCCGGGGTCACCCGGCCCTGGAACTTCTCCTGGATCCGGTCGTCGCCGACCGCCGCCGCCGCGTCCAGCCCGTCCCTGATGTCGTCCTCGGTCAGGAGCTTGATCAGCGGCCGCCCGGTGGAGGCGTCCGCGACGTTCGTCGCGTTGTGCGCCCACACCCCGGCGTAACAGTCGGCCTGGAGCTCGACCTTGACCGCGTTGCTGTTCGGGCCCTGCCGGCCGTCCTGGGCCCGCTGGAGCGTTCCGGTCAGGTTCTGGATGTGGTGCCCGTACTCGTGGGCGATCACGTACGCCTGTGCGAAGGGGCCGCCGCTCGCGCCGAACTTCGTCCGCAGGTCGTTGAAGAAGTCGAGGTCCAGATAGACCTTCCGGTCCGCGGGGCAGTAGAAGGGGCCCACCGCCGCGGTGGCCATCCCGCACCCGGTGTTCGTCCGGTTCTCGAAGAACACCGTCGTCGACGGGCTGTACCGGCCGCCGCGCCTGGCGAACTCCTGCCTCCAGAAGTCCTGGGTGCTCCGGGTGACCGCTTCCAGCCGGCAGTCCTCCCGCGTGTTCGCGTCCTTGCCCGAGGCGCAGGCCTGCCGCATCTGCTCGGCGGTCGAGGCCGTCGGCACCGGCTCCTCGGTGGGGGCCAGCCCCAGCTGGTCCGGACCCACCCCGAACAGGAGCCCCATGATCAGCGCGATGAGCCCGACGATGCCGCCGCCGACGGTGGCCTTCCCTCCCGGGATGCGGCTGCCGCCGCGCCTGTCCTCGACTCCGGAGCCGTCGAGTCTGGCGTCGTCGTCGAACTGCATCCCGCACCGCCCTCCGCTGGTGGAACGGGCACGCTCGCGGCTGCGCCCATGCGGCGAGTATCAACCCATTCATCCTGGTACGCGCTTCAGCCGCCCCGGGGCGCCGCTGGGCCGAACGGGGGATACGAAGCGGTGGCCCCGGCGTGCCGGCCGGCCCGGCCCGCGCCCCGAAACCAGTTGCACACCCCCGCTAGAATGTCTCTCATGGCAAATCTCCTCGCGGATTAGCGGCGTCGAAGCATCGCGTCCTGCCCCCCTTCCGCCGTCCCCACCCGCCCTGGAGTATTTCCGTGATCACCGCCACCGGCATCGAGCTGCGCGCCGGCGCCCGCATCCTCATCGAGTCCGCCTCCTTCCGCGTCGCCAAGGGCGACCGCATCGGCCTGGTCGGCCGCAACGGAGCGGGCAAGACCACGCTCACCAAGTGCCTCGCGGGCGAGGGCCAGCCCGCCGGCGGCTTGATCACCCGCTCGGGCGAGGTCGGCTACCTCCCGCAGGACCCGCGCACCGGCGACCTCGACGTGCTGGCCCGCGACCGGATCCTGTCCGCGCGCGGCCTCGACGTGCTGATCAAGAAGATGCGTGCCAACGAGGAGCGCATCGCGACCGGCAGCGGGGGCACCCGCGACAAGGCGATGAAGCAGTACGAGCGCCAGGAGACGGAGTTCCTGACCAAGGGCGGGTACGCCGCCGAGGCGGAGGCCGCGACCATCTCGGCCGCCCTCGGCCTGCCCGACCGCGTGCTCGGCCAGCCCCTGCACACCCTCTCCGGCGGCCAGCGCCGCCGCGTCGAGCTGGCCCGGATCCTCTTCTCGGACGCCGACACCCTGCTCCTCGACGAGCCGACCAACCACCTCGACGCCGACTCGATCGTCTGGCTGCGCGACTACCTGAAGACCTACCGCGGTGGCTTCATCGTCATCTCCCACGACGTCGACCTGGTCGAGACGGTCGTCAACAAGGTCTTCTACCTGGACGCCAACCGCTCCCAGATCGACGTCTACAACATGGGCTGGAAGCTCTACCAGCAGCAGCGCGAGGCCGACGAGAAGCGCCGCAAGCGCGAGCGCCAGAACGCCGAGAAGAAGGCCGCGGCCCTGAACTCGCAGGCCGACAAGATGCGCGCCAAGGCCACCAAGACGGTCGCCGCGCAGAACATGGCCAAGCGCGCCGACCGGCTGCTGGCCGGCCTGGACGCCGTCCGCGTGTCCGACAAGGTCGCCAAGCTCCGCTTCCCGGACCCGGCGCCGTGCGGCAAGACCCCGCTGACCGCGGAGGGCCTGTCGAAGTCCTACGGCTCGCTGGAGATCTTCACCGACGTCGACCTGGCCATCGACAAGGGCTCCCGCGTCGTCATCCTCGGCCTCAACGGCGCCGGCAAGACCACCCTGCTCCGCCTGCTCTCGGGCACCGAGAAGCCGGACACCGGCACGGTCGTCCCCGGCCACGGCCTCAAGCTCGGCTACTACGCCCAGGAGCACGAGACCCTGGACCCGGAGCGCACGGTCCTGGAGAACATGCGTTCCTCCGCGCCCGACCTGGACCTGGTCGCCGTACGCAAGACGCTCGGCTCCTTCCTCTTCTCCGGGGACGACGTGGACAAGCCCGCCGGGGTGCTCTCCGGCGGTGAGAAGACCCGCCTGGCCCTGGCCACGCTGGTCGTCTCCTCGGCGAACGTGCTGCTCCTCGACGAGCCCACGAACAACCTCGACCCGGCCAGCCGCGAGGAGATCCTGGGCGCGCTGCGCACGTACAAGGGTGCGGTCATCCTCGTCACGCACGACGAGGGCGCCGTCGAGGCGCTGGAACCGGAGCGGATCATCCTGCTCCCGGACGGCGTCGAGGACCTGTGGGGACCGGACTACCGGGACCTGGTGGCCCTCGCCTGACCGGGTTCCGGTTCCCGTTCCGCTTCTGATCCAATTCCTTATGGATCATTCGGCTCACGGGTGATCCATCATCTGAGTGAGACGGTCTCGTACCGTTGCGCGTCGTACGACGGCCCCGGCCGCACCCGTCAGGGTGCGCGCCCGGGGCCGTTCGTTTTCTGCTTCCGCGCCCCTGACCTGGCGATTCCCGACGGGGGCAGCGGAGTGTGACGGAAGTCATGCGGCGGAAGAGGAGATTCCGTTCTGCTCGTGTGTCCACCGCTCGGGAAATGCCGTCGTACCGACCTTGCTGAATGGGTGGCCAGGAAGCGTGGGAGGGGTGATCATGAGAAGTCCAGAGCGCACTTCCCATGAGGAGGCACGGGTGGCCGAGACTCTGAAGAAGGGCAGCCGGGTAACCGGCGCCGCGCGCGACAAGCTCGCGGCAGACCTGAAGAAGAAGTACGACTCCGGTGCGAGTATCCGGGCGCTGGCCGAAGAGACCGGCCGGTCCTACGGATTCGTCCACCGGATGCTCAGTGAGTCCGGGGTATCGCTACGTGGTCGCGGTGGCGCGACACGCGGCAAGAAGGCGGCAACGGCCTGACCCCCGGTCCCATCGGTTCCGACGCTTCACCTGCTCCAAGGTTCATCATGATCCGACGGTTCCTTCGGTGACCCCCGGTCGGCCTTCCGGTCGGCTGGGTGGTTACTGTGCAGTCACTTAGGCCGAGCTTGCGGCCGACTGCACACCGGAGGCATGAGTGATGGCTCTGCTCGACAAGGACGGCGTACGACTCACCGTCGACGACACGGTCGCCACGGTGACACTGACCAATCCGGCCAAGCGAAATGCCCAATCCCCCGCGCTCTGGCGGGCTTTGGCCGAGGCCGGGAGGTTGTTGCCGGGCACCGTCCGGGTCGTCGTGCTGCGCGGTGAGGGCAAGTCCTTCTCCGCCGGGCTCGACCGGCAGGCGTTCACCCCCGAAGGTTTCGAGGGCGAGCCGTCCTTCCTCGATCTGGCACGCGGTTCGGACGAACTGCTCGATTCCACGATCGCCGAGTACCAGGAGGCATTCACCTGGTGGAGGCGTAACGACATCATCTCCGTCGCCGCCGTGCAGGGGCACGCGATCGGCGCCGGCTTCCAGCTCGCGCTCGCGTGCGACCTGCGCGTGGTCGCGGACGACGTGCAGTTCGCCATGCGCGAGACCAGCCTGGGTCTGGTCCCCGACCTGGCCGGTACCCAGCCCCTGACCTCCCTGGTCGGCTACGCCCGCGCGCTGGAGATCTGCGCGACGGGCCGCTTCGTGCACGCCGAGGAGGCGGAGCGGGTCGGCCTCGCCAACCTCGTGGTCCCGGCCGACGAGCTCGACGCAGCCGTCCAGGACCTCACCACGGCCCTGGTGGCCCCGCCGCGCGACGCCGTGATCGAGACGAAGGCGCTGCTGCGCGCCGCGCAGTCGCGCCCCTACGACGACCAGCGCGCCGCCGAGCGTGCGGCCCAGGCCCGCCGCCTGCGGGACCTGGCGGGCCTGTCCGACTGACGGTCCGCGGTACGGCCGGAGCCCCGGGAAAGTCGGCCAGCCGACCGGCGTAGTCCCGGGGCGCCGGAGCGGTCGGGCGCCTAACGTGGAGCGGAGTGAGTCCGCCACCCATGCGAAGGGACACGCGATGACCGAATCCGCATCCGGGGGTTCCGGCAAGGAGCCCGGCGACCGGGGACGCACGAGCATCGCCGACGGGGTGGTCGAGAAGATCGCCGGTCTGGCCGCCCGCGAGGTGGTCGGCGTGCACGCCATGGGCAGCGGCAGCGGCCTCTCCCGCACTTTCGGCGCCGTCCGCGACCGGGTGCCCGGTGGCGGGAAGTCCGGGGTCAGCCGCGGGGTCAAGGCGGAGGTGGGCGAGGTCCAGACGGCCCTCGACTTGGAGATCGTCGTGGACTACGGCGTGTCGATCCGCGACGTCGCGCGGGCGGTGCGGGAGAACGTCATCTCGGCGGTCGAGCGGATGACGGGCCTGGAGGTCGTCGAGGTCAACATCGCGGTCAGCGACGTCAAGCTGCCCGATGAGCCCGACGAGGAGCCGGAATCCCGTCTCCAGTAGCCGAGAGGAGCCCGCATGAGCATGGCGATCGCCGGAATGTTCGCCGGCATGGCCCTGGCGTTCGCCGGCTACTTCGGCGGCTTCGGAGCCTTTCTGCTGGTGGCGGCCCTCGGCGCCATCGGTTTCGTCGCTGGACGCTTCCTCGACGGAGACCTGGAACCCGGTGACCTGTTCCGCCGCCGTGACGACCGGCGCGGGTGAGGCGCGGATGAGCAGCAGTAGCAGCAGCCCACCGCGCTCCGCCCCGCCCCGGGTCGCCGCCGCCGACCGCGGTGCCACCCGGATCGCCGACCGGGTCGTCGCCAAGATCGCGGCCCAGGCCGCCCGTGAAGTGCTCGACACGGCCTCGGGCGCGCCAGCGCACGCCACCGTCACCGTGCACCACGACATCGCACGGGTCCGGGTGAGCCTGGAGCTGGACTACCCCTCCGACCTGGCCGCCCAGTGCGCGGCCGTACGCCGCCAGGTCGCCCTGCGCATCGAGGAGTGCGCGTCGATGTCCGTGCCCGAGGTGGACATCGACATCGAGCACCTGCACTCCACCCACACCCGGACCGCCGCCGGGCGGGACAGGCGGCTGCGGTGACGGCTCCCGGTACCGGCCCGGTCCGCCGGTTCCGCTCGGCCCGGCGGGTGCCCGCCGCGCTCACCGCCCTGGTCGTGCTCGGGGTGACGGCCCTGTTCCTGTACGACCTGGCCGCCCTGCGGGCCGACCGCCCCGGCATGAGCTGGCGCCGCGACCTCGCCGACCGGCTGGCCGTGCACACCCCCGCGGACCTGGGCGTCCAGCTGGTCGCGGGAGCCCTGGTGCTGGCCGGGGCGGTGCTCCTGCTGCTGGCCCTGGCCCCCGGGCTGCGCGGGGTCCTGGCGATGCGGCCTCCGGAGCCGGGGACGGGCGTACGGGCCGGGCTCGGCCGCAAGGACGCCGCGCAGATCCTGCGGGACCGGGCCATGGAGGTGTCCGGAGTGCGGTCGGTCCGGGTCAAGGTGGGCCGCAAACGCGTCGGGGTGCGGGCCACCTCGCACTTCCGCGACCTGGACGACGTACGGGCCGACCTGGACGAGGTGCTCGCCGTCGGCATCGAGGAACTGGGCCTCGCGCACCCGCCGCAGCCGAGGGTACGGGTCAGGAGGTGAGCGGGATGCTCGGGACGGTGAACCGGATCCTGCTGGCGGCGACCGGAGCGGTCCTGCTGGCGGCCGGCGTAGTGGTGCTGACGGGCCGGTGGCCGCTGCACGGCCGCCACGTGCCGCTGCTGAGCGAGGAGACCAGGGACCGGTACTGGCACGCGGGCGGCTGGTGGTGGGCGGTGCTCGCCGGGCTCGCGGTGTGCGTGCTGCTCGCGCTGTGGTGGCTGCTGTCCCAACTGCGGCGCTCACGGCTGTCGGCGGTGGTCGTGGACACCGGGGACGGGGCGTTCGCCCTGCTGCGCGGGCGCGCCCTGGAGGAAGCGGTGGCCGCGGAGGCCGGCGCCCTGGAGGGCGTCGCCGGCTGCCGGGTCGCACTGCGCGGGCGGCGCGACTCGCCCGCACTGCGGGTCGCGCTGGAACTGGAACCCCACGCGGTGCCCGCCGACGCCCTGGCCGCCGTGGCCGGACCGGTCCTGACCCACGCCCGGACCTCGGCGGGCCTCCCGGAACTGCCCGCGGAGGCCCGCCTCAAAGTGACGTCCCACCGGGCCCAGCGCGTGACGTAGCCGAAGGTCGCGACCGGTCAGAAGCCGTGCCGGGAGCCGCCGTCGACCGGGAGCATGACGCCCGTCAGGTACGAGGCCGCGGGGGAGAGGAGGAAGGCCGCCGTGCGGCCGAACTCCTCCGGGGCGCCGTACCGGCGCAGCGGGATGCGGGACTCGTTCCCCGTCCGTGCGGCTGCGGCGTCACCGGACAGCGCGTCGAGCTCGCGCACGCGGTCGGTGTCGATGCGCGCCGGAAGCAGGCCGACGACGCGGATCCCGCGCGGTCCGAGCTCCAGCGAGAGGGACTTCGCGAAGCCCGCGAGGCCGGGGCGCAGGCCGTTGGAGATGGTCAGGCCGGGGATCGGCTCGTGGACCGAGCCCGACAGGACGAAGCCGATGACCCCGCCCTCGCCCAGCTCGGCGGCCGCCGCCCGGGCGAGGCGGACCGCGCCCAGGAAGACCGACTCGAAGGCCGCGGCCCACTGCTCGTCGGTGTTGTCCGCCGCGAAGCCCGGCGTGGGGCCGCCGACGCTGATGAGGATTCCGTCGAGGCGGCCGAAGCGCTCCCGGGCGGTGGCCACCAGGCGCGCGGCCGCCTCCGGGTCGGAGTTGTCGGCCGCCACGCCGGCCGCGTTCGGGCCGAGCCCGGCGGCGGCGTCGGCCGCCCGCTTCTCGTCCCGGCCCGTCAGGAGGACCTTCGCGCCGTCGGCGGTCAGTTCCCGGGCGGAGGCGAGGCCGAGGCCGCGCGTGGCCCCGGTGACGATGTAGACACGGTCTTTCAGTCCAAGATCCATGCCGACACGCTACGCCGTCGCCGGCTCCTGCCGGGCGGCTTCGGCCCCGGCCGCCTCCTCCTCGCGCTCGCGCTTCTCGCGCCGTACGAGGATCACCCAGCCCACCGGAACGGCGCCGGTGAACAGCCACCACTGGACGGCGTACGCCATGTGCGGGCCGATCGAGTCGTGGTCCGGGTCGGGGATGGTCTCCGGGCCGCCGTCCGCCGGGGCCGGAGCGGTGAGTTCCAGGTACCCGCCGAGGACCGGCCTGCCCAGGTACTGCGCCTGCTGCGTGCTGTTGATCAGCATCACCTGGCGGTCGGGCAGGCCCTTGCGGTCCTTGATCCCGCTGCCGCCGCTCGTCTCGTCGCCCTTGAGCCGGCCGGTGACCGTGACCTCGCCCGTGGGTGCAGCCGGCACCGGCGGGTAGGCGCGGGGGTCGTCGCCGCCGGGCACCCAGCCCCGGTTGACCAGGACCACCCGGCCGTCGGAGAGGACCAGCGGGGTCAGGACGTGGAAGCCGACCTTGTCGTCGGCGTCGGTGCGCATCCGTACGACGACCTCGTGCGCGGAGTCGTACGTGCCGGTCGCGGTGACGGCGCGCCAGAAGTCCGCGCGCGGGACCCGGTGACCGGGGGAGGTGACCTCGGCCATGGGGACCGGCTCCGCCCGCAGGTTCGCCTCGATCAGCTGGTTCTGCGTGACGCGGTGCTCATGGCGGTGGTACTGCCAGAACCCCAGCTTGATCATCACGGGGATGAGGGCGAGGGCGATCAGGGTGAGGAACACCCACTGCCGGGTCAGCACAAAGCGGTACACGCCCACGACGGTACCTGCAGCGCGAAGGACCCCGGAGGCCGGGTGGCCGTCCGGGGTCGTGGCGTACGGAACGGGGGTGGCGGGCCGGCGATCGGAACGCGGGGGAGTCAGACGCGGTCGACGATGCCCACCTTCCCCTCCGCCCGGGCGCAGTGCGCCCCGCAGAACCACTGTCCCTCCACCTCGACGCCCTGGCCGATGATCGAGACCCGGCAGTGCTCGCAGACGGGCGCCATGCGGTGGATGGCGCAGGAGAAGCAGTCGAAGACGTGCACGGCGCCCTGCGCGTGCACCTCGAAGGACATGCCGTAATCGTTTCCGCAGACCTCACAACGTGCCATGGGCGGAATGCTGCGCACGGGGACGGTACGGAACAAGATCCAGCGGGGTGAGTCGCCGTGCCTGCACCCGGCCGGCGCAACGCACCCTCCGGTTCAGGACTCGGCCGGGGCCACGTCCCGCAGCAGCTGGGTGAAGGCCGCCTCGTCGACGACCGGCGTGCCGAAGTTCTTCGCCTTGACCGTCTTGGAGGTCGCCGAGTCGGGGTCGTTCGTCACGAGGAGGCTCGTGAGCCGCGACACACTCGTCGCGATGTGCAGGCCCGCCTCGACGGCGCGGTCCTCCAGCAGCTCCCGCTCCACCGAGGTGTCACCGGAGAAGGCGATCCGCATGCCCTGCTTCAGCGGCTTGCCGTCCTCGAAGCGCCCCGGATTGGGGTGCGGGCACGGCGGCCGCTTGCGCGAGGGCCGCCAGCTGCCGCCCCGGTAGGAGGCCTGGTACCCGACCCGCGGGGTGACGGCGGAGTCCGACCACTCCGTCAGCGGCCGGCACTCCAGCAGCGGCAGCCGTACGCCGCCCTCCGCGGCCGCGTGCAGCGAGGGGCGGAACGCCTCCGCGAGCACCCGGGCGTCGTCGAGCGCGTGGTGGGCGCGCTGCTGGACCACCCCGAAGTGCGCGGCGAGCGACTCCAGCTTGTGGTTGGGCAGCGGCAGGTTCAGTTCCTTCGACAGGGCGATGGTGCACAGCCGCTGACGGACCGGCGCCGTCGCCGCCGCCCGCGCGTACTCCCGGGCGATCATCTGCCAGTCGAAGATGGCGTTGTGCGCGACCAGCACCCGGTCCGCGAGCCGGTCGGCGAACTCCTCGGCGATGTCCTCGAACAGCGGTGCGTCGGAGAGCATCGCGCTCGTCAGCCCATGGATCCACACCGGTCCCGGGTCCCGCCGCGGATTGACCAGTGTGTACCAGTGGTCCTCCACATTGCCCTGGGCGTCGAGCCGGTAGACGGCGGCGGAGACTATCCGGTCGTCGCGAGCGAGCCCGGTGGTCTCCACGTCGACGACCGCGTACCCCTGTGGGTACGCGGTCGGCCACATCGTCTCTGCGGTCGTACGGTCGTCGAGCATGGTCACAGAGGATATCGGCCCCGACTGACACCCGTGTCCGCGCCGGCGACTCCCGGCCGTCAGCCGAGAGCGGCGACCAGGTCGCCCGCCGCGAGCTGTTCGAGGCCGCAGCCGTCAACCGGCCCCGGCAGCAGCCGGTATGCGGAGCCGCTCGCGCCGGCGGGCGCGACCCCGCCGTCCACCAGCGCGAGGAACACCGACCGTCCCGAGGCGGCGCTCCCCGCGAGGGCGTCGACCTCCGCGGAGGCCAGCACGGCGTCCGGATCGCGCAGGCCGACGAGCCGGGCGGCGAAGGCCGCGGTGTCCTCTCCGGAGCCCCGGCGGTAGCTCCACAGCTCGTCGGGGTCGCTCGGACGGGGCGTCCGGCGCAGCACGGCCACCTCCCGGCAGCGCGCGGCCGCGTGCCAGCCGGCCAGCTCCCACAGGGTGGTGCGGCCGGTCGAGAAGTACTGGAACAGGTCGCGGCCGATCCGGGCCAGGTCCTCCTGGTGCTCCCGCACGCTGTGGTAGCCCTCGTCGTCGGGCAGGTGGACGTCCGTCCACAGGAAGCCGCGCCGCTCCAGGTCGACGAGGAGCGGCACGTGGATCCGGGAGTTGCCGACCAGGTCGTAGCGCTGGCGCACGGTCCGGGGGTCGTAGCGGGCGGTGCGGCCGGAGCGGGTGGGCAGGGCCATGAACCCGGCGAAGGCGTCGGGCAGCAGCTCGAAGGGGATGTTGTTGTAGCTGAAGACGACCGGCATGGCGAAGCGCACGCCGGTGTCGGCGAGGGCGTCCAGGTCGATGTCCACGTACTCGCTCGCGCCGTGGGGCGCCGGCGCCGAGACGAGGTCGCCGGAGTGGACGACGGCCCGCTCGCCGTGGACGAGGTTCGTGTAGTCGCACAGACCGACGTAGTTCCAGTCGGTGTCGAACAGCACCACCGACAGGTCCAGGTCCACGCGCCCCCGCGCCGGCTCCATCCAGTGCAGGAACATGCGCAGCACCTCGCCGTCCGGCAGCGCCTGGAAGCTGCCCTTGGGTACGGTGACCAGCGCCTTGGCCGCCGCACGCTCGGCGGAGGGGACGTGGAGGTGGGCGAGGCGGGAGTCGAGGACCGCCATGTCGCAGGGGTCGGCGGCGGCCAGCCTGCGCAGCACCTCGTTCTCGAACAGCTCGCACACCGAACGGGTCACCGCCTCGGCCAGCGGGGCCCGGTCGTCCGGGACGGTGAAGGAGTGCGCGACCTGCCCGCGCGGGAAGAACACCCGCCGGGTGCCGGGCAGGTGGCGGATCCGCAGCCGTCCGAGCGCGGACAGCAGGGGCCCGGGCCCGGCCTTCGGCAGCCGCTCGGCCAGTACTTCGGCGACTCGCGGCGCCAGGGTGTCGGCCGCGTACAGCCGCAGCAGGTGGTCCAGGCGCCGGACGAGTTCGCCGGGGCGTTCGGCCAGTACGGCCAGGGCCCGGTCCGGATCCCCGCCGCGCAGGGCCTCCTCGGCGCGCGCCAGCCAGGTGGCCGCCCGGACGCGCGATCCGTCGGTCCGGACCGCGTGCGGGTACGCGGCGGCGGTGGCGAGCAGCGCGGCGCCGAGGGCGGTACCGGCGGTGTCGGTGCCGCGCAGCACGGCGAAGGCGAGGGCGGCCCGCGGGTGACGGGCGTGCTGCTCGAAGGGGTGCAGGATCTCGGCGGCCCGCTTCCACAGGTCCTCGTGGCGCAGTACGTCCTCGACGAGCAGCGCGGGATCGAGCCCGTCCAGGACGGCCAGCAGTTCGCGCCGCAGCGGGCGAGGCAGGGAGCGTACGCGCGGGGGTTCCAGGAGATCGGCCTCCCCGCCGGACCACACGGCGAGCAGCCGCAGCACGTCGGTGGCGGTGGTGAGCCGCCCGGGCAGCAGGGCCCGTACGGCCTCCCGCGTGCGGCGCTCGCGCAGCAGGGTGCCCAGGACCAGGGCCTTGGTCTCCCGTACCGGTATCTCGTCCGGGAGCCAGTCGAGGCCGGCCGGCGCGTGGGCGAGGAGCACCCGGGTCTCCTCCTTGTCCTGCGGGGAGAGCGGGGTGCGGCGGGCGAGCAGCTTCCCGAGGGCGGTGACGGAGTCGGCCGCGCGGTCGGCGGCGAAGGCCAGCAGCCGCAGCGGGCCGCCTCCGGGGGGAACGTCCCCCGGGTGCGGGGACGGCCGGATGAACGGGTCCGCGGCGTCGATGCGGTGGTGGCAGACCGGGCAGCCGGTGTAGTCGGCACCGTCCCAGCAGGTCCGGCACACCAGATGGGCGCACGGCGCGACGGGGTGGACGCTGCCCACGGTCGCGCACAGCACGCACGGCTGGTCCGGCCACTGCAGGAGCAGCGTGAGGACCCGGTCGATCCACAGTCCGAGAGTGTCGTCGGGCACCGAGGCCGGGAACGAGCGGAACAGCGGCATGTGGGTGCGGTCCGCGCCCAGCAGGATGTCGATGTCCCGGATCAACTGCGCTCCGGCGGCGGCGAGTCCGGTGGGTCCGAGCCAGGCGAGCGCCGAACGCAGCGGAACCGACAGGGCGTAGCCCCGGTCCAGCAGTTCGGCCTCCAGCGCCGTCAGGCCCTCGGTCGTCGACGGGTCGCCCGGGCGCGGCCCGGCCTGGTCGACGTAGACGGTGTGCAGACGGCGCAACAGGACGGTCGACAGCTCGGGCAAAGGGGGGATTCCTCCGGAACCGGAAAGGGGGAAGTGGGCGGAGGCGGAGAGGGGACGCGCTACGGGTGTCAGTGAAGGTGAGAAGGAAGCACGTCGCGGAGCCGCCCCCGCGCCGCAGATACAACCACGGGCGCGGGGGAGCGCCAACCGATTTACCGCGGCGGGGCGGCGCCGGTCGGATCGGCCGCATCGGCCGGGCCGGCGGCGCCGGCCGCGTCCGGAGCGAGCAGGGCGTGCACCAGGGCGCGTACGGACAGCAGGAACAGCCGGTCCGGGTCCGCGGGGCGGGCCAGGGCGCGGGCGAGGCCCGGGTCGTGGGGGGCCGCGGCCGGGTCCCAGAGCTCGCTCTCGGCCGGGGACTGGGCGGGAGCGCGTTCACGGTTGCGCTCGACGAGCAGGTACCCGACGACCTGGAACTGGACGGCGCGCACGGCGTCCGCGGCCCGGGTGCCGCGCAGCCCCGCGGCGTGCACCTCGTGGACGAGGGCCTGCTGGGCCGGCAGGAACATCCGCTCGGTGAGCCCGCGTTCGTGGACCATCGCGATCAGGTGCGGACGTGCCCGCAGCTCGCGGCGCAGGATCCGGGCCACCGACAGGATCCGCTCCGCCGGGGTGCGCCCGGTGGGCCGGATCGCACCCACCTCCTCCACGGTGCGCTGCACGAGGGCGTCGAGCAGCGACTCGCGGTTGCCGACGTGCCAGTAGATGGACGTCACGGCGGTGCCCAGCTCGGCGGCCAGCTTGCGCATCGTGAGGGCGGCCGGACCGTGCTGCATGACCAGGGACGCGGCGGCGTCCAGCACCTCGTCGCGAGTGAGCGTGGTTCTGGCCACGGCCGTCCCACCGCCAATCTGTTGGAGCGTCAGTTCTCGTGCGTGCAGGGGTCTTTACCCTTCATCGGCAGCGGTGTAACTGTGTTACAGAACCGAACGCCCCCGAGACGAGGGATGGTGCGAGACATGGCACGCGTACGGTACGGAGCGCGGACCGAGGCCGAGATCGCGGCGTCGCGCGAGAAGAGTTCCAAGCTCCCCGACATCTGGTCCACCGGTGTCGTGGCCGTCTGGGAGAGCGACCCCGACGTGGTCGCGGCGGTCCTGCCGCCGCCGCTCAAACCGGCCGAGCGGCCCCTCGTACGGGCCAACATCAGCAAGGTCGACCTGCCCGGCTACCCGCTCGGCGCCGGCTCGGTGGCCGTCGCGGCCCGGCACGGCGGGATCGAGGGCTGGTACCCCCTGGTCATGCCGATGACCCTTGAGCGCGCCCTGACCGGGGGCCGCGAGGTCTTCGGCGAACCGAAGAAGCTGGGCGAGGTCACCGTCGAGCGCGACGGCATCGTCGTCCGGGCCTCCCTCGCCCGGCACGGGATCGCCTTCGTCGAGGTGCGCGGGGCGGTGGACCGCGCGCTGCCGCTGCCCGAGCCCACTCAGAAGACCGACTTCTACTTCAAGTTCCTGCCCGCCGTCGACGGCTCGGGCCTGGACGGGGATCCGGTGCTCGTGCACTGCACGCGCAACGAGAAGGTCCGCAGGCTGGAGCACGTCACCGGGGACGTCGTCCTGCGGGAGTCCATGTTCGACCCGGTGGCCGACCTGCCCGTCCGCCGGATCGTGGAGATCACCATCGGCGAGAAGACCACCGACCAGAAGGGCCGGGTCGTGGAACGGGTCAGCGCCCAGGCCCTGCTCCCGTACATCCACCAGCGCTACGACGACCCCCTGCAGATCCTCGACGCGCCCCCGGAGGGATCGTCAGGGGGGAGGAGCTGACATGCGGCTCGAAGAAGGACAGGTGGCCGTGGTCACCGGGGCCGCGAGCGGAATCGGCCTCGCGATGGCCCGCCGCTTCGCCGCCGAGGGACTGAAGGTGGTCCTCGCCGACGTCGAGGAGGGCGCCCTGCGCAAGGCCGCCGACGACCTCGTCGCGGACGGGGCCCAGGTCCTCGCCAAGGTGGTCGACGTCAGCGACCGCGACTCCGTGATCGCGCTCGCCGACGCCGCCTACGAGACCTTCGGCGCCGTGCACGTGCTCTGCAACAACGCGGGCGTGGGCTCCGGCGCCGAGGGCCGCATGTGGGAGCACGAGCCCAACGACTGGAAGTGGGCCTTCTCCGTCAACGTGTGGGGGGTCTTCCACGGCATCCAGGCCTTCGTCCCCCGCATGATCGCCGCCGACGGCCCGGGCCACATCGTCAACACCTCCTCCGGGGACGGCGGCATCGCCCCGCTCCCCACCGCCTCCGTGTACGCCGTCACCAAGGCGGCCGTGGTCACCATGACCGAGTCGCTCTACGCCCACCTCAAGGCGGAGGGCGCCGCCGTCGGGGCCTCCGTCCTCTTCCCCGGACCGCACATGCTGCGCACCGGGCTGTGGGAGTCGCACCGCAACCGGCCCGATCGGTACGCGAAGGAACGGCCGCGCAAGGCCCCGTACCGCAGCCTCGACCAGTACGAGGCGGCGATGAAGCAGGCCGGCCACGAGGTGCGCTTCACACCGGTCGAGGAGGTCGCCGAGCACGTCGTCGACGGCATCCGCGCCGACCGCTTCTGGATGCTCCCGGCCGGCGAGCACAGCGACCGGCAGATCCGCGCCCGGTCGCAGTCGATGCTCGACCGGTCCAACCCCGCCTACCTGGAAAGCTTCATCCTCGACTGAGGGGCGTCTGTGGTGAGTACGCACGAAGACCGGACCGAAGCCCGGACCGAAGACCCGTACCTGATCATCTCCTCCGACTGCCACGCCGGCCTGCCCACCGAGCAGTACCGGCCCTACCTGGACTCCCGCTTCCACCCCCAGTTCGACGAGTTCCTCGGCGAGCGCGACGCCCGCCGCGCCGAGGCCACCCGACTCGGCGTCCGCAACGAGGCCTTCGCCGAGAAGTGGTTCCACGACCACGAGGAAGGCCTCAAGGGCGGCTGGGACACCGGGCAGCGGCTGAAGGAACTCGACGGCGACGGCGTGGCCGCCGAGGTCGTCTTCCCCGACGCGGACGCCGTCGACAGCCAGACCGCCGCCCCCTTCGGCGTCGGCCTCGGCCTCTCCGGCGACCAGGACCCCGAGCTCGGCATGGCGGGCGCCCAGGCGCACAACCGCTGGCTCGCGGAGTTCGTCGGCCAGAACCCGGAACGCCACTGCGGAGTCGCGCTGCTCCCCATCACGGGCGAGCCGGAGAAGGTCGTCGCCGAGATCCACCGGGCCAAGGAGTCCGGGCTGGGCGCGCTGATGATCCCCGCGATGTGGGTGGACAAGGCGCCCTACCACGACCGCCGCTACGACCCCGTCTGGGCGGCGGCCGCCGAGACGCAGATGCCGATCGTCACCCACTCCGGGTCCTCGCCGCGCCACGAGTACGGAGACCACCTGGGCATCTTCGTCTCCGAGGTCACCTGGTGGCCGGCCCGCCCGCTGTGGTTCCTGCTCTGGTCCGGGGTCTTCGAGCGCCACCCCGGCCTGAGGTTCGGCGTCGCCGAGGCGGGCTGCTGGTGGCTGCCGAACCAGCTGTGGTTCATGGACCGGCTCTACCTCGGCGCGCACGGCGGCAAGAAGCTCTCGCCGTTCGAGGAGCTGAAGCGGCCGCCCAGCGAGTACCTGGACCGTCAGGTCTTCATCTGCGCGACGAACACCAAGCGGCGCGAGCTCGCCCAGCGGTACGAGATCGGCGTCGACAACATCCTGTGGGGCTCGGACTTCCCGCACCCCGAGGGCACCTGGCCCAACACCCGGGCCTGGCTGAAGAACACCTTCCACGACATCCCGGTCGCGGAGACCCGCCGGATGCTGGGCCTGGCGGCGGCCGAGGTCTTCGGCTTCGACACCGCGAAGCTGGCCCCGGTCGCCCGCCGGATCGGCCCCACCCCGGCGGAACTGGGCCAGTCCCCGGACCAGGCGACGGTGGAGGCCTCCTGGGCCCGCTCCCGCGAGGTGGGCCGCCACTGGCTCACCGACAACGACTTCCCCGTACTGGGGGTGAACGCGTGACGGCCGACGACCGCTACACGGTGATCTCGGCGGACTGCCACGCGGGCGCCGACCTGCTGGACTACAAGCCGTACCTGGCCAAGCGCCACCACGAGGACTTCGACGCCTGGGCCGCCTCGTACGTGAACCCGTACGAGGACCTTCTCGCGGACACCGCCGACCGCAACTGGAACTCGGCGCGCCGCCTCGCCGAACTCGAAGCGGACGGCATCGTCGCGGAAGTCCTGTTCCCCAACACCATCCCGCCGTTCTTCCCCAAGGCCTCCCTGATGGCCCAGCCCCCGACCGCCGCCGAGTACGAGATGCGGTGGGCGGGTCTCCAGGCGCACAACCGCTGGCTGGCCGACTTCTGCGCGGACGCACCGGGGCGGCGGGCGGGGGTGGCGCAGATCCTGCTGAACGACGTGGACGCGGCGGTGGGCGAGATCCGCCGGGTGCGGGCGGCCGGCCTGACGGGCGGCATCCTGCTGCCGGGCGTTCCGCCCGGCTCCACGGTTCCGGAGCTGTACTCCGCCGCCTACGACCCCATCTGGGCGGTGTGCGACGAGCTGGACGTCCCGGTCAACCACCACGGCGGCTCGGCGTCGCCGCCGCTGGGCGACGAACCCGCGGCGAGGGCCGTCTTCATGGTGGAGACGACCTGGTTCTCGCACCGCGCCCTGTGGCACCTCGTCTTCGGCGGGGCCTTCCGCCGCCACCCGGGTCTCAAGCTGGTCCTGACGGAGCAGGGCTCCGGATGGATCCCGGGCGTGCTGGAGATGCTGGACTACTACCACGGCCGCCTGGTCGCGGCATCGGCCACGGCCGAGTCCAAGTTCGGAGCGGGCCTCGCGGAGTCGATGGGCCGGGGCCCGAGCGAGGTCTGGCGGGACAACTGCTTCGTGGGAGCGAGCTTCATGCGCCCCCACGAGGTCCCGCTGCGGGACCGGATCGGCCTCGACAAGATCATGTGGGGAGCGGACTACCCCCACGACGAGGGCACCACCCCCTTCTCCCGCGAAGGCCTCCGCATCGCCTACGCGGGCCTCCCGCGGGAGGAGGTCGCCGCGATGGTCGGCGGCAACGCGGCCCGCGTGTACGGCTTCGACCTCGCCCTGCTGGACGCGGTGGCGGCCAAGCACGGCCCGCTGGTCTCGGAGATCGCCGAACCCCTGACGGAGATCCCGCCGGAGGCCACCAGCCCGGCGTTCGCCCGAGGGGGGTCGGTCCGGGTCTGGTGACACCCGCTTCCCGCCGGGCGGATCAGAAGGCGCCCAGGCGCCGGATCCGCTCGGGCGGGATGCGGTCCAGGCCGCGGACTTCGGCCCAGTCGGTCATCACGATGTTCAGCTGGTCCAGGCCGGCCAGCGGAGTCACGTCGTAACTCACGCCGACCCCGCTCAGGGTGAGGTTCCGAAGCGCGGGAAGACCGGAGAGCGCGGCCAGTCCGTCCCGGCAGTGGCACTGGACGAGTGCCAGCTCGAAGATCTGGGGCTGGTCGAGCAGCGGCGAGAGGTCCAGGTCGGCCTGCTCCACCAGCTGGAGCGTGCGCAGCCGGGGCAGCGGCAGCAGCGCCGTCAGCTCGGCGAACTGCCGGTCGCCGGTGACGGTCATCCAGTCCAATGCGGGCCACCGGTCCAGGGAGTCGAGGCCGATGTCGGGAGAGAACAGCCCCAGTCGGGTCAGTGTCTTCGGGGCCGGGACAGCCGAGACGCCCGCCGCGCGGAGGCCGTAGTTGAGCGCCAGCTCGGTGAGCGCGCGCAGGTCCGCGAGCGGGGCGAGGTCCAAGTCCCGGGGGACCTCCGCGAGCGTCAGGCTGTCCAGGACCGGCAGCCTGGTGAGCGGCTCCAGCCCGGACAGCTGCAGGCAGGTGAAGAGTCCCAGGTAGCGGAGCCCCTGGTGGCGGGTGAGGGCGTCGAGGCCCGTCACACCGCTCCGGTACAGGGTCAGCGCCTCCAGCTGCCGCTGGGATTCCAGGACGTCCGGGATCCCCTCCGCCTCGCTGATGTACAGCTTGCGGATGTGGGGCAGACCGGCGAGGGCGGCCACCTGTTCGGGACTTCGGACTTCGAGGACCGTGTCGCCCAGGGAAGCGTCGGCCAGTACCTCGTCCGCGTACAGCCGGGCGTCGAAGGCGCCCCAGCTCCGCGAGAGCTCTCGGCACACCGCCGAGCGGGTGTCGTGGCGGAAGCGGGCAACGGCGCCCAGCGCCCGCGGGCTGCCCACCAGTGCCGCCGTCCGCAGGCAGGCCGCCGCCTCGGCCTCGGCCAGGCCCTCGGGACGCGGGAGCAGGTCCAGGACCAGCTCCCCGGCCTTGGCCAGTTGCTCTGCCTCTTGCGGGGTACGGGGTGGCAGGAGCCCGGCCGTGCGCGACTGGATGTCGGCGTGCACGACCGGGTCCAGCTCCGGAGCGTGCTCCAGGGAGGCTGCCGCCAGCAGGACGAGACGGTCGTGGGCCGATTTCACCTTGTCGGCCCGGCGCAGCAGGCCACGCAGGATGCGGAGCCGTTCGTCCGGGCGGGCGTGGCCCACCGCCATGCGGACCACGTCGTCCCAGGAGTCGTCGTGCGCGTTCTTCACCAGCACGCCGAAGTCCCGCGACTCGACCGCCGCCTTCGCGCCCAGGTAGTCCTGGAAGGTGCGGTGCACGAAGACCACCGAGCCCGGGGACGGCTCCAGGAGCAGGCCGCTGCGGATCAGCAGGTGCGCGAAGACCTGCTCGGCCCCGCCCTGCGCCCGCACCTGCGGCATCGCGTCGAGCCACTCACCCACCATCTCGACGGCCTCGTCCCGGCCCGCCTCCAACTGCCCGTTGCGGATCAGCCAGTACGCGAACCGCTGGAGCAGCGCGACCTGCTCCTCGCGGGTCAGGTAGACCCCCTCGACCCCGCAGATCTCCCGTTCCGTGTCCCGCCGGACCAGCAGCATGTCCAGCGCCGCGTCGTAGAGTTCCTTGCGGGCCCGCGGCAGCTGCATCCGCCGGTCCTGGTTCAGGGCGCAGAGCAGGGCGCACATCAGCGGGTTCGTCGCGAGCCGGGCCAGGTCCCGCCGGGAGGAGACCGCCTCCAGCAGCGAAGCCTCGTACGCGTCCAGCTCCTGCCCCTCCGCGCGCGCCGCCGCGTGCCAGTGCGCGACGAAGGCCCGGATGTCCTGCTGCTCCATCGGCAGCATCGAGTGCGGTGCGAAGCCCTGTCCCGCGAGCCAGTCCTCCGGGACCGCCGACGGGCGGGTGGTCACCACGTACCGCGCCTTGGGGAACGCCGAGATCAGCGAGCGCAGCCAGGTCTCCGTGCGGGCGCGCAGCCGCTGCGGGACCTCGTCCACCCCGTCCACCAGGACCAGCGCCCGGCCGCTCAGCATGAGGTCCTCGACCCACCCGGCCGGCGCCGAGAGCGGTACGCCCGAGGCGCGGAGGAACTCCTCCGGCAGCGGCAGGCTCTCCGCCGAAGTGAAGGCGCGCAGCCGCAGTACGAACGGCACGCACGTGCCCCAGGAGCCCTCCGCCTGCCGGGCCGCGGTGAGGGCCAGCCATTGGACCAGGGTCGACTTTCCCGAGCCCGCCGGGCCGCGCAGCAGCACCCGGTCGGCGGAGGCGAGGGCCTGCTCGGCCCGGAGCTGGGTCTGACGGAGCTCCGGCTCGCCCGGCACCAGCTGCTGCTCACCGCTGACCGCCAGGCTGATGTACGCCACGTCCAGCGGCCATTCCTGGCGGGAGCGGCTGAGGGTCAGGCCGAACAGCCGGAGGCGGCCGTGGGTCTCGGCCACGTAGCGCGCGTACCGCTCCTCGAACGCGTACGAGGCCCCCTCCGGCCGGTCGGCCAGCCGGTCCACCGCTCGCGCCAGCTCGCCCGTCCGCCGGACCAGTTCCACGTCCGCCCGGGCCGCGAAGCCCGGCAGGGTCGTCACGTACTCCACCGCGTGCGCGCAGCACAGCCGCACCAGCCGCCCGTACAGGGCCTCGGCCGCCTCGTTCAGGCCCGCCGGGGGCGGCGGGACCGCCGCCGCCACGGCCGCCGGGTCGAGGTCCGCCGCGAAGAGGGCCTCCGCGCCCAAGGGGCCGAGCGCCGCGAAGGCGTCGCCGACCGCGGTCACCGCCGCCAGCCGTTCGTGCTCCGGCACCCGAACCGTCGCCTCGTCGATCCGGGCCGCCAGTGCGGCCGCCAGGCGCCGCATCTCGCTGTCGCCCAGTTCCGCCGGGGGTCTGCGCCACCGCTGCACCGGCCGGGCCGGGTCGGGCGTCAGGCCCGCCCCCGGAACCCTTGCCAGGAGGGATTTCACCAGCGCCCCCGCCGCCGTTCCCGCCACCCGTAAGAGAACCGTCTCGAAGCCCGTCATACCCCGCCCTCCCCTTGGCGCGGACATCATCTCGTGAACCGCCGGTAACCCCGATGGATACCGATCGGTAACAACCTCTAGCGGCATCCCGGAAGGCGCCTCTATGGTGCCCACATGCCGAACCTGCCCGATGTCGTGCTGTGGTCCATACCTGCCTTTGTGCTGCTCACCGTCATCGAGGTGGTGAGCTACCGGCTCCATCCGGACGAGGATGCCGCCGGCTACGACACCAAGGACGCCGCCACGAGCATCACCATGGGGCTCGGCAGCATCGGGTTCGACCTGCTCTGGAAGATCCCGGTCGTGGCAGTCTTCACCGCGGTCTACGAACTGACCCCGCTGCGGGTGCCGTTCCTGTGGTGGACCGCCCTGCTGATGCTGCTCGTCCAGGACTTCCTGTACTACTGGCAGCACCGCCTCCACCACGTCATCCGCATCCTGTGGGCCTGCCACGTGGTCCACCACAGCAGCAAGCGGTTCAACCTCACCACCGCCCTGCGCCAGCCCTGGACCAGCGCCACCACCTGGTGGTTCTACCTGCCCATGGTGGCCCTCGGCGTGCACCCGGCGGCGATCCCGTTCTGCTACGGACTCAATCTGCTCTACCAGTTCTGGGTCCACACCGAGCGCATCGGGAAGCTCCCGCGTCCCTACGAGTACGTCTTCAACACCCCCTCCCACCACCGCGTCCACCACGCTTCGCAGGGCGGCTACCTGGACCGCAACTTCGGCGGCATCCTGATCCTCTGGGACCGGATGTTCGGGTCCTGGGTGGGGGAGACCGACAAGCCCGTCTACGGGCTCACCAAGAACATCGGCACCCACAACCCGCTGCGCGTGGCCACCCACGAGTACGCCGCCATCGCCCGCGACGTGCGTGCCGCCGGGACCTGGAGCGAGCGCGCCGGCAGGGTCTTCCGCGGCCCCGGCTGGCAGCCGGCACCGGCCGGGCAGACCGCCGCCCCGGCCCCGGCCCCGGCCGTCGAACCCGCCGCCCCGGCCCCGGCCGTCGATGCCCCGGCCGCCCCCGCCTCCGAGACCCTTGCCGCCGCACCCGCCGAGACCCGGCCCTCCGTGCAGGAGACCACCGCGTGAGCACCGCAGACAGCACGGCCGGCAGCACCGCCGAGTCCGCGGGCCGGCCCGCCCCCTCCTGGGTCGCCGACCGCGAGAGCGCCGGCGGGTCGCGCATCGGCCGCCTCGCCCTCGTGGCCTTCGCCGTGGCCGCTGCCGTCGACCTCGTCTCGCTGCTGGCCGGCTGGCACCTCGGCCACGTGATCGCCAAGCCGCTGCTGATGCCGCTGCTGGTGACCCACATGGCCACCCGCGGCGCACCCCGCCTGCTGCTCGCCGCCCTGCTCTTCGGCTGGGGCGGTGACCTCGCCCTGCTCTTCGACGCCGAGGCCGCCTTCCTCATCGGCATGGGCTCCTTCGCCGTCGGGCACGTCTGCTACCTCGTCCTCTTCGGCAAGCGGCCCGCGAACCCGCTGCTCGGGGGCGCGTACCTGCTCGCGCTCCTCGGCACCGTCGCCCTGCTGTGGTCCGACCTGCCGGCCGACCTGCGGATCCCCGTGGCCGGATACAGCCTGCTGCTCACCGCCATGGCGTTCCGCTCCAGCGCCCTCGGCCTGCGCGCCGGGATCGGCGGCGCGCTGTTCCTGCTCTCCGACACCCTCATCGCGTCGGGTGTCGCCGAGTGGCCCCAGCTGCCCCGCCCGGACTTCTGGATCATGGCCACCTACCTGGCCGCCCAGTACCTGCTGGCCACTGGTTCGACCGATCGGGAAGCAGGCGTACGGTAGGACGGTTCCACAGTCGTACAAGACTGAACGATCCCGATCCGGAGGACTGCACCACCATGCGCGCCACCGTCATCCACGCCCCGCACGACATACGCGTGGAGGAGGTGCCCGACGCTGCGATCCAGCGCCCCGAGGACGCCGTCGTCCGCGTCCTGCGTGCCTGTATCTGCGGCAGCGACCTGTGGGCCTACCGCGGCGAGGCCGCGCGTCAGCCCGGCCAGCGCATCGGCCACGAGTTCCTCGGCATCGTCGAGGAGACCGGCTCCGCCGTGTCGGGCCTGCGCGCCGGCGACCTGGTCGTCGCGCCCTTCATGTGGTCGGACGGCACCTGCGAGTACTGCGTCGAGGGGCTGTTCACCTCCTGCGACCACGGCGGCTTCTGGGGCTCGGTCGGCCACGACGGAGGCCAGGGCGAGGCCGTCCGCGTCCCGCACGCCGACGGCACCCTGGTGAAGCTGCCCGCCGAGGCCGTCTCCGACGACCACCTGCTGACCGGGCTGCTCGCACTGTCCGACGTCATGGGCACCGGCCACCACGCGGCGCTGGGCGCCGGCGTCCGCGAGGGCTCCACCGTCGCCGTCGTCGGCGACGGCGCGGTCGGCCTGTGCGGCGTCCTCGCCGCCAAGCGGCTGGGCGCCGAGCGGATCATCGCACTGGGCCGCCACACCGCCCGTACCGACATCGCCAAGCTCTTCGGGGCCACCGACGTCGTCGCCGAGCGCGGCGAGGCCGCCGAGGCGGCCGTGCGCGAGCTCACCGGCGGCCGGGGCGCGCACGCGGTCATCGAGGCGGTCGGTACCGAGCAGTCCATGCGCACCGCCGTGAACATCACCCGCGACGGCGGGTCCGTCGGCTACGTCGGCGTCCCGCACGGCAGCGGCACCGGCCTGGACCTCGGTGTCATGTTCGACCGCAACATCACCCTGCGCGGGGGCGTGGCCCCGGTCCGCGCGTACATCCCGGAGCTGCTGGCGGACGTGCTCGGCGGCGTGATCGATCCGGCGCCCGTCTTCGACCGGGCGGTGTCCCTGGACGAGGTCCCGGCCGGCTACCGGGCGATGGACGACCGCAGCGCGCTCAAGGTGATGATCAAGCCGTGAACGAGGGACGGGCCGGGCGGAAGACCCGCCCGGCCCGTCCTCTGCGTTGCGGACGCCGTTACTTCACGGCCTTGAGCGCGTCGATCACGCCGTAGCCGTAGTAGCCGGTCTGGCCCCACTTGCTCTGGCAGGTGGTGGCGTCGATCAGGGCGCCCGCGGCGTCGTAAATCTGCGTCGGGCAGGCCGCCTTCGTCGACTGGGCCTTGAGCATCGCCTGGAGCTGCGAAGGCGTGGCCGACGGGTGGGCGCTCTTGAGCAGCGCCGCGACGCCCGCCACGTGCGGGGCGGCCATCGAGGTGCCCTGCTTGTAGCCGTAGAGCCCGCCCGGGACGGTCGAGAGCACGCGCCCGTTGGCGTCCGGGGTCTCCGGGACCTGCCACTTGTCGCCGCCGGGGGCGGCGACGTCCACGACCCCGAGGCCGTAGCTGGAGTAGTACGAGCGCAGGCCCTTGTCGCCGGTCGCAGAGACGGTGACCACACCCGGCAGCTGCGTGGGCAGGTCCAGGCAGACCTTCGGGTCTATGGTGCGGGGCACCGGCGTGGTGTCGTTCGGGCTGGTGTCGTCGACGAGGGAGTCGGCCGCCAGGTCCTGGTTGGAGTTGCCCGCCGAGGCCACGTGGAGCGTGCCCTTGCGCTCGGCGTACTTGGTGGCCCGGCCGATGGCCTCCACCAGCGCCTTCTGGTCGTCGTCGGACTTGCAGTTGAAGAGCCAGGGGTCGACGTAGTAGCTGTTGTTGGTCACCTCGATCCCCTTCTCCGCGGCGAACATGAAGCCGCAGACGACCGCCTCGGTGTAGAAGAGGCTGGTCCCGGGCTCGCTCACCTTGATCGCGGCGATCTGCACGCCCGGCGCGACACCGCTGACGCCGATCCCGTTGCGCGCCGCCCCGATGGTGCCGGCCACGTGCGTGCCGTGGTCGCTGCCGTCGGCGTACGGGCGCCAGGCGCCCTCGGTGGTGTCGGCGACGCCGCCCACGCAGTTCGCCGACTGGCCCTTGGAGAAGTTGGGGGCGAGATCGGGGTGGGTGTCGTCGACACCCGTGTCGATGATGCCCACGGTGACGTTCCGGCTGCCATCGTTGATCTTGTGAGCCTTGTCGGCCTTGATCGTCCGCAGGTCCCACTGGTTGGGTTCCAGCGGCTCCTGACCCTCCTGGGCCGCTGCCGCCGCCTTGGCGGCGTCCGCCGCGCTCAGCTGCTGGGTCGCGCCCTCGTCGGTGGTCTGCACCGCCGACATCGGGGCCGTCCGGGTGGCGCCGACCGACACGAACAGGCCGCGCTGGGCGCGAAGCTGCTTGGCGAAGTCCGGGTTCTGGGAGTGTGCGACGACGACCCCGATCTGCTCATAGGCCGTCACCACCGTTCCACCGGCCCGCTCGACGGCCTTCTTCGCCGCCTTCACCGTGGCGTACGTGTTCAGGTTGGCCACGTACGACAGCTTGGGGCCGGAGGTGTCGGCCTTCGATGCCGTCGCCGCTTCGGCCGTTCCCAGCGGGGCGGCCGAGGCCGAGACCGCGGGCAGGAAGGCGAGCGAAGCGGTGAGCGCCAGGCCGACCGGTACGGCGAGAGCACGGCCGCGCTTCTTGGGCGCAGGTGACCCCGGCTGATCCATGGGTTCTCCAGATCATCTTCGAAAAAGCCGCCCGTACGCGGTCGCGTAGGGCGGGTTCATGACAAGGGAACCTAGCGTCGCCGTTCCCCTCTGCGCCATCTGTTCGAGAAATCAGTTCCCCAAGAATCACCGGGTGTTGAACCGTCCCGCCGCGCCGGCCGTGCCGTTGGACAGGGGGGATCAGCGCCACCGTCCCCCACACGGAGGTTGTTTTGTCCGTCGTCCCCACCGCACCCGCGTCACAAGGAGATCCCCCCGTGACCACCGAAGCAGCGCCGCCGCCGGGCAGCGCGGGAACGCCCGTGGCGGGCCCCACCGCCGATGACTACGCGAGCGTCCAGCAGAGCGCCGAGTTCGCCGAACTGCGCAGTTCCTACCGCTCCTTCGCCTTCCCGCTCACCGTGGCCTTCATCGCCTGGTACCTGCTCTACGTCCTGCTGTCCAACTACGCGGGCGGCTTCATGGGGACCAAGCTCTTCGGCAACATCAACGTCGCCCTCGTGCTCGGACTCGCCCAGTTCGCGACGACCTTCCTGATCGCCTGGCTCTACGCGCGCCACGCCGCCGCGAAGCTCGACCCCAAGGCCGAGGCCATCAAGGCACGGATGGAGGCCGGCGAATGAGCAGCACGCTCCCGCTGACGACGCTCGCCGCGGGCGCCTCCGAGCACCGCCCGCTGATCATCACCCTGTTCGGGCTGTTCGTCGTCGCCACCCTGGTCATCACCGTCTGGGCCGGCCGCCAGACCAAGGGCGCCGCCGACTTCTACGCGGGCGGCCGCCAGTTCACCGGCTTCCAGAACGGCCTCGCCATCTCCGGCGACTACATGTCCGCCGCGTCCTTCCTCGGCATCGCCGGAGCCATCGCCCTCTTCGGCTACGACGGCTTCCTCTACTCCATCGGCTTCCTCGTCGCCTGGCTGGTCGCCCTGCTGCTCGTCGCCGAACCGCTGCGCAACTCCGGCCGCTACACGATGGGCGACGTCCTCGCGTACCGGATGCGCCAGCGGCCCGTCCGCACCGCCGCCGGCACCTCCACCATCGTGGTCTCGATCTTCTACCTGCTCGCCCAGATGGCCGGCGCCGGCGTGCTCGTCTCGCTGCTCCTGGGCATCACCAGTGACGGCGGCAAGGTGGCCGTCGTCGCGCTGGTCGGCGTACTGATGATCGTCTACGTGACCATCGGAGGCATGAAGGGCACCACCTGGGTCCAGATGATCAAGGCTGTGCTGCTGATCGCGGGCGCCCTGCTGATCACCTTCCTGGTGCTGGTGAAGTTCAACTTCAACATCTCCGACCTGCTCGGCAAGGCAGCCGAGAACAGCGGACAGGGGGCGAAGCTCCTCGAACCAGGGCTCAAGTACGGCAAGGACTCGACCTCCAAGCTGGACTTCATCTCGCTCGGCCTCGCCCTCGTCCTCGGCACCGCAGGCCTGCCGCACATCCTGATCCGCTTCTACACGGTGCCCACCGCGCAGGCCGCCCGTAAGTCCGTCCTCTGGGCCATCGGCATCATCGGCGGCTTCTACCTGATGACGATCGCCCTCGGCTTCGGCGCCGCGGCACTGCTCGACCGCGACGAGATCATCAAGTCCAACAAGGCGGGCAACACCGCCGCCCCGCTGCTCGCCCAGGCCGTCGGCGGCGGGCCCGACTCCACCGGCGGCGCCATCCTGCTCGCCGTGATCTCCGCGGTCGCCTTCGCCACCATCCTGGCCGTCGTCGCGGGCCTCACCCTCGCCTCCTCCTCGTCCTTCGCGCACGACCTGTACGCGAACGTGATCCGCAAGGGCAAGGCCACCGAGAAGGAGGAGATGCGCGCGGCCCGCTGGTCCACCGTCGTCATCGGAGCCGTCGCCATCGGCCTCGGCGCGCTGGCCCGCGACCTGAACGTGGCCGGCCTGGTCGCACTCGCCTTCGCGGTCGCCGCCTCCGCGAACCTCCCGACGATCCTCTACAGCCTCTTCTGGAAGCGCTTCACCACCCAGGGCGCGCTCTGGTCGATCTACGGAGGACTGATCTCGGCGGTCGGCCTGGTGCTGTTCTCCCCGGTCGTGTCCGGAAAGCCCACCTCGATGTTCAAGGACGCCGACTTCTTCTGGTTCCCCCTGGAGAACCCGGGCATCATCTCGATCCCCCTGGGCTTCCTGCTGGGCTGGCTGGGAACCGTCCTCACCAAGGAGAAGGCCGACCCCCAGAAGTTCGCCGAGCTGGAGGTGCGCTCCCTCACCGGAACAGGGGCGCACTGACATCGTCCGAACACGTAACGTGGCCGCGTCGTAGATCCCTACGACGCGGCCACGTCACGTCTCGTTCATTCGGGCAGCTCTGGATGGCACGAGCGTCACGTAGTCTCGAAATAGAACGCGTGAAGTAGATCCAATCCCGCGCGTACCTCTACTTCCGGACAGGGGAGGGGGCCCACAGTGCTTCTCGATACCTACGGCCGCGTGGCCACTGACCTGCGCGTCTCACTGACCGACAAGTGCAACCTGCGTTGCACCTACTGCATGCCCGAAGAAGGGCTGCAGTGGCTCGGCAAGTCGGACCTGCTCAGTGACGACGAGATCGTCCGGCTGATCCGCATCGCGGTCACGCAGCTCGGGATCACCGAGGTCCGGTTCACCGGCGGCGAGCCGCTGCTGCGCCCCGGCCTGGTCGGGATCGTCGAGCAGTGCGCGGCCCTGGAGCCCCGCCCCAGGATGTCGCTGACCACCAACGGCATCGGCCTGAAGCGCACCGCGCAGGCCCTGAAGGCCGCGGGCCTGGACCGGGTGAACGTCTCCCTGGACACCCTGCGGCCCGAGGTCTTCAAGACCCTCACCCGCCGCGACCGCCACAAGGACGTCATCGAGGGCATGGCCGCGGCCCGCGACGCCGGCCTCACCCCCGTCAAGGTGAACGCCGTGCTCATGCCCGGCCTCAACGACGACGAGGCCCCCGACCTGCTGGCCTGGGCCGTGGAGAACGAGTACGAGCTCCGCTTCATCGAGCAGATGCCCCTCGACGCCCAGCACGGCTGGAAGCGCGACGGCATGATCACCGCCGGGGACATCCTGGAGTCCCTGCGCACCCGCTTCACACTCACCGAGGAGGGCGCCGCCGAGCGCGGCTCCGCCCCGGCCGAGCGCTGGGTGGTCGACGGGGGCCCGGCCACCGTCGGCGTCATCGCCTCGGTCACCCGCCCGTTCTGCGGCGCCTGCGACCGTACGCGGCTCACGGCCGACGGCCAGGTACGTACGTGCCTGTTCGCGACCGAGGAGTCGGACCTGCGCGCCGCCCTGCGCTCGGGCGCCCCGGACGAGGAGATCGCCCGGCTGTGGAAGGTCGCGATGTGGGGCAAGAAGGCCGGGTCCGGTCTCGACGACCCGTCCTTCCTGCAGCCCGACCGCCCGATGTCGGCGATCGGCGGCTGACCCGGGAGCCGGGTGCGGTCAGCGGAGGCGCTCCGACCCCTCCGGCTGCACCCACTCGTCCAGCTTCACGACGTCCTTGAGGAAACCGCGGACCCCCAGGAACTGGGAGAGGTGTTCGCGGTGCTCCTCGCACGCCAGCCAGGTCTTGCGCCGCTCGGGCGTGTGCAGCGTCGGGTTGTTCCACGCCAGGACCCAGACGGCCGCGTCGCGGCAGCCCTTGGCGGAGCAGGTGGGGGTCTCGTCGGGGCCGGAGGCGCTGGAGGAAGTCACAGCCCCACATTAGAACGGAATGGCGACGCCGAGCAGCCACGGGGGGAGCTGCCCGGCGTCGGTCCGTCGCTCCGACGGGGGATGCGGAGCGCGTGAGCAGTATGTCACGCAGGACCCGGTACAGTGCACCGGAACTTCATGATTGATCTGAGCTTTTCTTGAGGTTTCCGGCGTCCAGAACCGGGCGTACCGGGGCCGGTACGAAGTGCGAAGGCAGCGAGGGCGTCGACTCGCGCCCCGCGTTGGCGATGACCACGGCCACGTACGGGAGCAGGGCGCCGGCCACGAGCGTCACGACGGCCACCGGGCGCTGCACGTTCCACAACAGCACGGTGGCGATGACCGACAGGGTCCTGACCGCCATCGAGATCACGTACCGGCGCTGACGGCCCCGCACGTCCTCGGCGAGACCCATCCGCGCGCCGGTGATCCGGAAGACCTCGGCCCCGTTCCGCTTCTGCCGCTTCGTCCGCTCCACGTTCCACCACCCGATCGCCCGCCGGGCACTCCCGGCCCGGACCCTCCCACGGTACGCCCGCCCCCGTCCCGCGCGGAGAGCGGGGACCCCCTGACGGCGCCGTCCGGAATGCGCCGTACGCCGGATGGGCCGAAACTGGGCCCACGTGCGCACAACGCGCCAGGAGGAGGCTCGACATGGGTTGGTTGTGGGCGATCATCGTCGGTTTCGTGCTGGGGCTGATAGCCAAGGCCATCCTGCCGGGCAAGCAGCACCAGCCGCTGTGGCTGACCACCCTCTTCGGCATCGCCGGTGCCGTCCTCGGCAATGCGGTGGCCACCTGGATCGGCGTCGGCGAGACCAAGGGCATCGACTGGACCCGGCACCTGCTGCAGATCGTCGGGGCGGTCCTCGTCGTCGGACTCGGCGAGATGATGTACGGAGCGATCAAGGGGAAGCGGCAGATGACGTGACCCGCCGCGGTCATGACGGAGGGGCCGGCCGGACCGAGTGGTCCGAACCGGCCCCTCCGCCGTGTTCCGCGGCGTGCCGTGGCGTCCTACGGCGCGTCAGGCGCCGGTGACCTCCACCGCAGCCAGGTTCTTCTTGCCCCGGCGCAGCACCAGCCAGCGCCCGTGCAGCAGCTCCTCCACGGCGGGGACCGCGTCCTCGGCGGTGACCTTCGCGTTGTTCACGTAGGCGCCGCCCTCCTTCACGGTCCGGCGGCCGGCCGACTTGCTCGCGACCAGGCCGGTCTCCGCGAGCAGGTCCACCACGAGGCCGAGCTCCGCCACCTTGGCGTGCGGCAGCTCGGACAGGGCCGCGGCGAGCGTGGCCTCGTCCAGCTCGGCCAGGTCGCCCTGGCCGAACAGCGCCTTCGACGCGGCGATGACCGCGGCGCACTGGTCGGCGCCGTGCACGAGCGTGGTCAGCTCCTCGGCCAGCGCCCGCTGGGCGGCGCGCGCCTGCGGCCGCTCGGCGGTCTGCGCCTCCAGCGCCTCCAGCTCCTCGCGGGACTTGAACGACAGGATCCGCATGTAGGTGGAGATGTCCCGGTCGTCCACGTTCAGCCAGAACTGGTAGAACGCGTAAGGCGTGGTCATCTCCGGGTCGAGCCACACGGCCCCGCTCTCGGACTTGCCGAACTTGGTGCCGTCCGCCTTGACCATCAGCGGGGTCGCCAGCGCGTGCACGACCGCGCCCGCCTCGACCCGGTGGATCAGGTCGAGCCCTGCCGTCAGGTTGCCCCACTGGTCGGAGCCGCCCTGCTGCAGCACGCAGCCGTAGCGCCGGTACAGCTCCAGGAAGTCCATGCCCTGGAGCAGCTGGTAGCTGAACTCCGTGTAGCTGATGCCCTGGTCGGAGTCGAGCCGCTTGGCGACCGAGTCCTTCGTCAGCATCTTGTTGACCCGGAAGTGCTTGCCGATGTCCCGCAGGAACTCGATGGCGGACATGCCCGCCGTCCAGTCCAGGTTGTTCACCATGAGGGCCGCGTTCTCGCCCTCGAACGACAGGAACGGCTCGATCTGGGTGCGCAGGCGCGTCACCCAGTTCGCGATCGTCTCCGGGTCGTTCAGGGTCCGCTCGGCCGTCGGTCGCGGGTCGCCGATCTGTCCCGTGGCCCCGCCGACCAGCGCCAGCGGCCGGTTCCCGGCCTGCTGGAGCCGGCGCACGGTGAGCACCTGGACCAGGTGCCCCACGTGCAGCGAGGCCGCGGTCGGGTCGAAGCCGCAATAGAAGGTGACCGGACCGTCCGCGAAGGCCTTTCGCAGCGCTTCTTCGTCGGTGGACTGGGCGAAGAGCCCGCGCCACTTCAGTTCGTCGACGATGTCAGTCACGGTCGTGACTCTCCTTGGGATGGAGTGAGTAGGGACGTGGATGAGGGGGTTACCCGCACATTCTAGGTGGTCAGACGCCCTTGCTTACCGAACTCATGTTGAAATCCGGGATGCGCAGCGCCGGCATCGCCGCGCGCGTGAACCAGTCGCTCCACTCGCGCGGGAGGGTCTTCTCGGTCCGGCCGGCCTCCGAGGCCCGCGACAGCAGGTCCACGGGGGACTCGTTGAACCGGAAGTTGTTGACCTCGCCGACCACCTGGCCGTTCTCCACCAGGTAGACGCCGTCCCGGGTCAGGCCCGTGAGCAGCAGCGTCGCCGGGTCCACCTCGCGGATGTACCAGAGGCAGGTCAGCAGCAGTCCGCGCTCGGTGCCCGCGACCATCTCCTCCAGCGACTTCTCGCCGCCGGCGTCCAGGATCAGGTTCCCGAAGCCGGGGGAGAGCTGCATGCCGGTCAGGCCCGCGGTGTGCCGGGTCGTGGACAGCCGGTTCAGGTGCCCGTCCGCGATCCACTCGGTCGACGGGACCGGCAGGCCGTTGTCGAACACCGAGGCGTCGTCGCCGGAGCTGTGCGCGATCACGAACGGGGCGCACTCCAGGCCCGGCGCGTTCGGGTCGCTGCGCAGGGAGAGCGGCAGGTCGGAGAGCTTCTCGCCGAGCCGGGTGCCGCCGCCGGGCTTGGAGAAGACCGTACGGCCCTCCACCGCGTCCCGGGCCGCCGCCGACCACATCTGGTAGATCAGCAGGTCCGCCACGGCGGTCGGCGGCAGCAGGGTCTCGTACCGGCCCGCGGGCAGGTCGATCTTCCGCTCCGCCCAGCCGAGGCGCACGGCGAGCTCCGCGTCCAGCACGGTCGGGTCCACGTCCTTGAAGTCCCGGGTCGAGCGGCCCGCCCAGGCGGAGCGCTGCCGGTCCGGGGACTTCGCGTTCAGCTCCAGGGTGCCCTTCGGCTGGTCGTGCCGCAGCCGCAGGCCCGTGGAGGTGCCGACGTACGTGGAGACCAGCTCGTGGTAGGCGAAGCCGTACAGCTCCCGGCCGCCCTCGCGGGCCCGGGCGAACGCCTCGCCGAGGGCCGGGGCGAAGTCCGCGAACACCGCGGAGCCGGTCTCGGCCGGGGCGTCGGTGAAGTCCGGCGAGGACGGGGTCCCGGTGACCAGCGGCTGGGCGTCCTCGGCCGGGCCCGCCCCGCGGGCGGCCGCCTCGGCGGCACGCACCAGCGGCTCCAGGTCGTCCGCGGTGACGGCGGAGCGCGAGACGACCCCCGAGGCCGTGCCCTCCTTGCCGTCGACCGTGGCGATGACGGTCAGGGTCCGGCCGCGGGTCACGCCGTTCGTCGTCAGGGCGTTGCCGGCCCAGCGGAGATTGGCGGTCGACCCCTCGTCGGCGATGACGACGCAACCGTCGGTGGTGGACAGCTCCAGGGCCCGCTCGACGATCTCGTGGGGCTTGGTGATGCGAATCGACGAGCTCATCGCCCGGCCTCCTGCGTGGTGTTCAGGATGTTCACGTCGCGGAACAGCGCGGACGGGCAGCCGTGCGAGACCGCCGCGACCTGGCCCGGCTGGGCCTTGCCGCAGTTGAAGGCGCCGCCCAGGACATAGGTCTGCGGACCGCCGACCTTCTCCATCGAGCCCCAGAAATCGGTGGTGGTGGCCTGGTAGGCGACATCGCGCAGCTGCCCGGCCAGCCGGCCGTTCTCGATCCGGAAGAACCGCTGCCCGGTGAACTGGAAGTTGTAGCGCTGCATGTCGATCGACCAGGAGCGGTCGCCGACCACGTAGATCCCGCGCTCCACCCCGCCGATCAGGTCCTCGGTCGAGAGCCCGCCCGGATCCGGCTGGAGGGACACGTTCGCCATCCGCTGGACGGGCACGTTCCCGGGGGAGTCGGCGAAGGCGCAGCCGTTGGAGCGCCCGAGGCCGGTCAGCTTCGCGATCCGCCGGTCCAGCTGGTAGCCGACCAGGGTGCCGTCCTTGACCAGGTCCCAGCTCTGCGCCTGGACGCCCTCGTCGTCGAAGCCGACGGTGGCCAGCCCGTGCTCGGCGGTGCGGTCACCCGTCACGTTCATGATCGGGGAGCCGTACTTGAGCTTGCCCAGCTGGTCGAAGGTGGCGAAGGAGGTCCCCGCGTACGCCGCCTCGTAGCCCAGTGCCCGGTCGAGCTCGGTGGCGTGGCCGATGGACTCGTGGATGGTGAGCCACAGGTTGGACGGGTCGACGACCAGGTCGTAGCGCCCGGCCTCGACGCTCGGCGCCCGCATCTTCTCGGCGAGCAGACCGGGGATCTGCTCCAGCTCGGAGTTCCAGTCCCAGCCGGTGCCCGTCAGGTACTCCCAGCCGCGGCCCGCGGGCGGGGCGATGGTGCGCATCGAGTCGAACTCGCCGGTGGTGCCGTTCACGGCGACCGCGGTCAGCTGCGGGTGCACCCGGACCCGCTGCTGCGTGGTCGAGGTGCCCGCGGTGTCGGCGTAGAACTTGTTCTCGTGCACGGCGAGCAGCGAGGCGTCCACGTGGGCGACCCCGTCGGCCGCCAGCAGGCGCGAGCTCCAGTCGGCGAGCAGCGCCGCCTTCTCCGCGTCCGGCACCTCGAAGGGGTTCACGTCGTACGCGGAGATCCACGTCCGGTCGGTGTGCACCGGCTCGTCGGCGAGCTCCACGCGCTCGTCCGAACCGGCGGCCTTGATCACCTGGGCGGACAGCTTCGCCATGGCCACGGCCTGCGAGGCCACCTTGGCGGCGGCGTCCATGGTCAGGTCCACACCGGAGGCGAATCCCCAGCTGCCCCCGTGCACCACCCGGACCGCATACCCGAGATCGGTGGTGTCGGACCCGCCGGAGGGCTTGGCGTCCCGCAGGCGCCAGGAGGCGCTGCGGATCCGCTCCAGCCGGAAGTCGGCATGGTCGGCGCCCAGCGCGCGGGCCCGGGCGAGCGCCGCGTCGGCGAGCGCCCGCAAGGGCAGCGCGGTGAAGGCCGCATCGATGGAATGGGGCACGGAAGTCCTCCCGTGGTCGGAGCCGGTCGCCCCGATCATGTCGCGATCGGAGCCCTTGTGCCTACATCTTTCTGTAGGGACTCGACAGAGCCCGTCGCAAGGCCCTGTCGGGGGTCGATTCTCCGTAGGACGGCTGCGACCTATAGGTTTTTGGTATTCAAGACCGCTAGCGAAAGGGTGATCCGTTGAGCCGCTCGGTTCTCGTCACCGGAGGAAACCGGGGCATCGGCCTCGCCATCGCCCGAGCCTTCGCGGAGGCCGGCGACAAGGTCGCGATCACGTTCCGGTCGGGTGAGCCGCCGGAGGCGCTCACCTCGCTCGGTGTTCTGGCGGTGCGGTGCGACATCACCGACTCCGAGCAGGTGGAGCAGGCCTACAAGGAGATCGAGGAGAAGCACGGCGCGGTCGAGGTCCTCGTGGCCAACGCCGGCATCACCAAGGACACGCTGCTGATGCGCATGTCCGAGGAGGACTTCACCTCGGTCCTCGACACGAACCTCACCGGCACGTTCCGGGTGGTCAAGCGCGCGAACCGCGGCATGCTCCGTGCCAAGAAGGGCCGCGTCGTCCTGATCTCCTCGGTCGTCGGGCTCATGGGCTCGGCGGGCCAGGCCAACTACGCCGCCTCCAAGGCCGCGCTGGTCGGCTTCGCCCGTTCCCTCGCCCGCGAGCTGGGCTCCCGCAACATCACTTTCAACGTCGTCGCCCCCGGCTTCGTGGACACCGACATGACGAAGGTGCTCACGGACGAGCAGCGCGCGGGCATCGTGGCTCAGGTGCCGCTCGCCCGCTACGCGCAGCCCGAGGAGATCGCGGCAGCCGTCAGCTTCCTGGCGTCCGACGACGCCGCGTACATCACAGGAGCCGTCATTCCCGTTGACGGCGGATTGGGCATGGGTCACTGATCACCATGAGCGGAATTCTCGACGGCAAGCGCATCCTCATCACCGGGGTGCTGATGGAGTCGTCCATCGCCTTCCACACCGCCAGGCTGGCCCAGGAGCAGGGCGCCGAGGTCATCCTCACCGCGTGGCCCCGCCCGAGCCTGACCGAGCGCATCGCCAAGAAGCTGCCCAAGCCGGTCAAGGTGATCGAGCTCGACGTCACCAACGACGAGCACCTCGCCCGCCTGGAGGGCCTCGTCCGTGACGAGCTCGGCGGCCTCGACGGCGTCGTGCACTCGATCGGCTTCGCACCGCAGGACGCCCTCGGCGGCAACTTCCTGAACACCCCGTTCGAGTCGGTGGCCACCGCCATGCACGTCTCGGCGTTCTCGCTGAAGTCGCTGGCCATGGCCTGCAAGCCGCTGTTCCCGGAAGAGGGCGCGGCCATCGTCGGCCTCACCTTCGACGCGCAGTTCGCCTGGCCGCAGTACGACTGGATGGGCCCGGCCAAGGCGGCCCTGGAGGCCACCAGCCGCTACCTCGCCCGTGACCTGGGCAAGGACAACATCCGCTGCAACCTGGTCTCGGCCGGTCCGATCGGCTCGATGGCCGCGAAGTCCATCCCGGGCTTCGGCGAGCTGGCCGAGGTCTGGAACAGCCGCTCCATGCTGCAGTGGGACATGAGCGACCCGGAGCCGACGGGCAAGGGCGTCGTGGCCCTGCTGTCCGACTGGTTCCCGAAGACCACCGGCGAGATCGTCCACGTGGACGGCGGCCTGCACGCGATGGGTGCCTGATCCCCGATCGGCTCTCCCGTGTCCGTACGGCGGCGGCCGCGCTTCCCCTCCGGGAGGCGCGGCCGTCGCCGTTCCGCGTTCCGCGGGGCCCGCTCGATCGCATGTTCACCGGCCGACCGGATCTTCCCGAGTCGAAAACCGGGACAGATGCCTGCAAACTGACGATGCCGGGATCTTCTCGGCTCCTGCGGGGAGGAGGTAGGAGTGCGCGCGAGACCGAGCCGAGTCGTATCCGTGCTGGTCACCTCCGTGATCGTGACCGGACTCCTGGTCCCCGGAGCGGCCGCGCAGCCCGTGGAGGACGAGAGCGTGCCCGGCCCCGAGGCGGTGGCCCCGGCCGTCGTGGAGCTCGCCGACCTTCCCGCCGAGCCTCCCGCCCAGCCCGCGCCGCTCGCCGGCGGTGAACTCTTCGGCGCCGATTGCGACACCGCGATCCAGGGCTCGCAGGTCACGGCGTACTGCCACAACGCCTACCCGGAGACCGACCAGGTGCGGCTGCACGTCGAGTGCGACCGCTGGTGGGACGTGGACGGCGACGGCGTCGCCGTGACCGTCGGGCCGGCCGGCCGGGTCGAGCTCGTCGGCCGCTGCTGGAAAGAGGTCCGCTCGGCCTGGGTCAGCCACCGGCGCCCGTGAGCGGGCCCCGGTCCTCCTGCGGGTTCCCGCCGAGACAGGCGAAGGGGTAGCCCGCCGCCTCAGAGGCCGCCGCGTCCCCGTCCCCCCGCCGGATCGCCTCGATCAGCCGCGCGTGGTCCAGGTGCGCGGAAGGGTGCAGTTCGGTGCCGACGTCCGCCCGCAGCCAGTCGGCCACCAGGTCGCCGAGGTCCGCGTACAGCTCGATCAGTACGTCGTTGTGCGAGGCCGTCACCACCGCCATGTGCAGGCTCACGTCCGCCGCCACGAAGACCTCCGCGTCCCCGCCCGCCCAGGCCTCCTCCCGGCGCGCCAGCAGGGCGTCCAGCTGTACCAGGTCCCGCTCGGTGCGCCGCTCCGCCGCCAGCCGGGCCGCCGAGGACTCCAGCGTCGACCGCAGTTCGGCGATGTGCCGCGGCTGGGCCCCGGCGAAGCGGCGGTGCATGACACCGGCCAGCTCGCTGGTGGCGATGACGTACGTACCCGAGCCCTGCCGGATGTCCAGGAGGCCGTTGTGCGCCAGCGCCCGCACGGCCTCGCGCACCGTGTTGCGGGCGACGCCGAGCAGCTCGACGAGCTCGGGCTCGGTCGGGATGCGGGCGCCGACCGGCCACTCGCCGGAGGTGATCTGGTTCCGCAGCTGGGCGATCACCTGATCGACGAGCGCGGAGCGCCGGGGCGAGGTCAGCGGCATGGGTTCCTCTCGAGAGCGACTGGACAACCAATCATCCCATGATTCTATGATGGTTGAATGGCCGACGAAGAAATCCAGACCATGAACCGCCCGGCGGTCGTGCGCACCGCCCCTGACCAGCACCTTCCTGCTGCCGCTCAGGGCGCCCCGACCTGGCTCGGTCCGGTGCTCATCGTCGGAATCGTGCTGGCCGCCCTCAACCTGCGGCCCGCCATCACCAGCCTCGGCGCCCTCTTCGAGGAGACCCGCACGGGTCTCGGCATGAGCGGCACGGTCGCCGGACTGATCACCTCCGTCCCGGCACTCTGCTTCGCCGTCTTCGGCGTCACCGCGCCCCGCCTCTCCCGCCGCTTCGGCCCGGCCGCCGTCGTCTGCGCCGGCATGGCCGCCGTCGCCACCGGCCTGCTGATCCGCCCCTTCGCGACCGGCGCCACCGGCTTCCTCGCCGCCAGCGCCCTCTCGCTGGCCGGCATAGCCCTCACCAACGTGCTGCTCCCGGTGATCGTCAAGCGCTACTTCCCGGACCGCGTCGGCACCATGACCGGCCTGTACTCCATGTCCCTGGCCGCCGGCACCTCGCTCGCCGCCGCCGCGACCGTCCCGCTGACCGGCGCCCTCGGCGGCAGCTGGCGCACCGGCCTGCTGGTCTGGGCCGTGCTCGCCCTGGTCGCCGTACTGCCCTGGCTGCCCGTCGCCCGCGCCTCCCGGCGGGCCGACCGAGCGGCCGAGACCGCCGCGGCCGCGTCCGGCGCACGGTCCGGCGCGGGCGCCGACACCGGCCCGCGGGTCGTCCGCAGCCGCACCGCATGGGCCCTGGCCTGCTACTTCGGCCTCCAGGCCACCGGCGCCTACATCACCATGGGATGGCTCCCGCAGATCTTCCGCGACGCCGGGGTCTCCGCCTCCACCGCCGGCGTGCTGCTCGCCGTCACCATGGTCATGGGCGTCCCGCTCGCCTTCGTCATCCCGGGCCTGGCCGCCCGGATGAAGAACCAGGGCGCCATCGCCGTCACCCTCGGCCTCTTCGGCCTCACCGGCTACCTCGGGCTCTACTTCGCCCCCGCCGCCGGAGCCTGGGCCTGGGCGCTCCTGCTCGGCATCTCCAACTGCGCCTTCCCCCTCGTCATCACCCTCATCGGGCTGCGCGCCAAGTCCCCGGCCGGCGTGGTCAAGCTCTCCGCCTTCGCCCAGAGCACCGGCTACCTCATCTCCATCCCCGGCCCGCTCGTCATCGGCGCCCTCTACCAGCACAGCGGGGGCTGGGACCTGCCGCTCGCCCTGATGGCCGGCCTGCTCGTCCCGCAGATCGCGCTCGGCGTCCTCGCCGGACGGGACCGCACGATCGAGGACGAATGCGGCATGCGAGACTGACCTGCATGTCGCCCGTACTTGAACCGAACCCGCAGGACGGCCGTAAGAAGCTCGGCCTCGTGCTCGGCGCGATCCTCGCCGTGACCGTGATCATCTCCGTCATCGCCACGATCGCCTCCCCGTGAACCCGCTCCCCCGGGAGGGTGGGGCTAACCCCACCACCCCCTAGGGGGTAATGCTCAGGGTGAAGTGGGGTGCGCCCCGGATGGGAACCGCCGGCCCGGATCCATAGATTCGTAGGCAGCGAGTCAGTCCGGTCCACACCCACGGAGGCGGCCATGTCGGCCCCCACGCACACCAGGCCCCTCCCGTCGGGCCCGTCCCGCCCCCGCGCCCGCGCGGCCACCCGCGCCAGCACCCGGCTGCACTGGTGGGCGCTGGCCCTGCCCGCCCTCGCCTTCGGGCTCCTGCTGCTGCTCCTCGCCGGATCCGGCGAGGCCCACGCCGCCACCGGCGAGGTCCCGGGCCTCGTCCAGGTCGCCGAGCAGCTCCTGCGCGCCGTCGGCTGACCTCCCGCGCGCCCCTCGACCGGGAGGGTGAGCCCCCCCAACACCCTGCGCCCCATGGCTCGTTTCATGCGAAGCTGGGAGTCATGAGCGCCGACACACCCCGCAGGATCGCCCTCCTCCGGCACGCCAAGGCCGACTGGCCCGAGGTGTCCGACCACGATCGCCCGCTCGCGGAACGAGGCCGCAAGGACGCGCCGGCCGTCGGTCTGAAGCTCGCCGAAACCGGCATCGTCTTCGACCTGGCCCTGTGCTCCACCGCCGCCCGCACCCGCGAAACCTGGAAGCTCGCCGTCCAGGAGATGCCGCACCGGCCGAAGACGCACTACGAGGAGAGGCTCTACGACGCCTCGCTGGGCGAGCTCATCGCCCTGCTCAACGAGACCTCCGACGAGGTCGCGGACCTCCTCGTCATCGGGCACAACCCCGGTATGCACGCCCTCGCCGACGCCCTCTCCGGGCGCTCGGAGGGCGACACCCTCGCGCGGATGACCCGTACGGGGTTCCCGACCGCGGCCCTCGCCGTGGTCTCCTTCACCGGATCGTGGAAGTCCGTGGAGCACGGTGTGGGCACACTGCTCGACTACTGGACCCCCAAGGGCCTCTGACCGGACGCCCCGCGAGACCGGTGGGCCTGCGACACCGCCGGCCCCACGACACCAGCGGGCCCCGGCAGCCGATGCGGCTGCCGGGGCCCGCTCGTGCGGGTGCGGGGGTCAGGCCAGGTCGGCGGCCTCGATCTCCTCACGGGTGATCCCGAGCAGGTACAGCACCGCGTCGAGGAAGGGCACGTTCACCGCGGTGTGCGCGGCCTCGCGGACCACCGGCTTGGCGTTGAACGCCACGCCCAGCCCGGCCGCGTTCAGCATGTCCAGGTCATTGGCGCCGTCACCGATGGCCACCGTCTGGGACAGCGGTACGTCGGCCTCCGCGGCGAAGCGGCGCAGCAGCCGGGCCTTGCCCGCCCGGTCCACGATCTCGCCGGTGACCTTGCCCGTCAGCTTCCCGTCGACGATCTCCAGGGTGTTGGCCGAGGCGAAGTCCAGCCCCAGCCGCTCCCGCAGATCGTCCGTCACCTGGGTGAAGCCGCCGGAGACCACGCCCACCTGGTAGCCGAGCCGCTTGAGCGTGCGGATCAGGGTCCGCGCGCCCGGGGTGAGCTGCACCTCGGCACGGACCTTGTCCACGACGGACGCGTCCAGGCCCGCGAGCAGCGCCACCCGGGCGTGCAGCGACTGCTCGAAGTCCAGCTCGCCGCGCATGGCCCGTTCGGTGACCTCGGCGACCTCGGCCTCGCACCCGGCGTGCGCGGCGAACAGCTCGATGACCTCGTCCTGGATGAGGGTCGAGTCCACGTCCATGACGACCAGGCGCTGGGCCCGGCGGTGCAACCCGGCCGAAACCACGGCCACATCCACACCGATGTGCGCGGACGCGGTGGCCAGCGCGGTGCGCAGCGGCTCGGTCTCGACGCCGGAGACGGCGAACTCCACCGCCGTCACCGGGTACTTGGCGAGGCGGAAGATACGGTCGATATTGCCGCCGGTCGCGGTGATCCGGGCTGCGATGGCGGCCGTGGACTCGGCGGTGAGCGGGTGTCCGAGCACGGTGACGTGCGAGCGGCCGACGCCGCGCGGCCGGTTGTCACCGGTACCGGAGAGGATCTCGGCCTGCATCTTGAGGGACTCGGCCCAGCTGTGGACGGTGGCCCGCAGGTCGCCCTCGGCGCCGTTGGCGGGCTTGGTGACGAGGGCGCACAGGACGATGCGGCCACGGGTGACGACCTGCTCGATGTCGACGACGTCGACGGAGTAGGCGGCGAGGGTGTCGAACAGCCCGGCGGTGATCCCGGGACGGTCCTTGCCGAAGATCTTGACGAGGAGTGTGGGGACGTCGGAGGTCTGCGATGCGCTCATGGTGCCCTCACCGTATCTTCCCGGCCCACATGACAGGACCCCCGTCCCACTTCCTGAACGTACCGGTCGCCCGGCCGGGCGGGCCGACGGGTCACCTCTGCCCGGGCGGCTTCGGCGGCCCCGGCGGTCCGGGGGGCCTCGGGGGAGGCGGCGGGGCGCCCGGCGGCGGGGGCGGGGTGAAGGGCGGCCGGTGCGCGGTCCGCGCGGGCCTCGGCGGGCGCGGCGGCATCCCGGTGACCGTCACGTCCCAGGAGACGTCCGGATCCAGGTACGGGTTCGCCCACCCGGGCGGCGGCCCCTGCCCGCCCCGGCCGGCCGGGCCGCTCGCGTACGGGGCCGTGGGCGCATCCGGGGCCGGGACCTGCGGCCACCCCCGCCGGCCCGCTCCGCCGTCCCCGGCAGCCGGATCCGCCGCCCGCCGCCGACGGGTCAGCAGCGCGCCCGCCCCACCGGCCAGCGCACCCCAGAGCGCGCCCAGCACCAGCGCGTACGACACGTCCCCCCGCAGCTCCACCCCCACGTCCACCGGGCCCAAACCCGGCACCGCCGGAGAGGCTCCCCCGGCCGAGAACCCCGTCAGCCGCACCAGCAACGCCAGCGTCACCGCGGTGACCGCAGACAGCCGCGCCGCACACCCGGGGATCCCGCGCACGGGCGTCCGTACGGCGGCCAGCACCCCCGCGGCGAGCAGCAGCAGGGCCGCCCCCGCGACCAGCAGCCAGACCCGCTCGTCGTACGCGGCGAGCCCCGCCATCGTCACCTGCTCCCGCGCGGAGCCGGCCAGCAGATCGTCCAGCGGATCGGGCAGCAGCCCGGCCGGCGCCCCCGTGACCCCGCCGCGCAGCGGCACGAACAGCCCCAGCAGCACCCCCAGCCCGCTTCCGTTCGGCGCCCCCAGCAGCGCCCCGCCCAGCACCCGCCGGGGATGCTCGTCGCCCAGCGCCGCCCACACCGCCGCGGCCCACGCGGCCGCCACCGAGACCAGCAGCACCGTCACCGCGGCCGAGACGGCCGGACGCAGCCGGGCCGTCGCCGCCGGCCCGTGCCGTGAGACCAGCAGCGCGAGAGCCAGTACGGCGAGCACCCACACCCCCGCACCCAGCAGGGTCGGCCCGGTCTGCACCGCGAACCCGACCCGGGTCCGGGTCCCGATCAGGTCCCCGACGCGGTCGGGGAGCAGCCCGCCGATGTCCCCGATCCCCGGGATCTCGACCTTCGCCGGGGTCCTCGGCAGCGGCGTCGTCCCGTCGAGGGTGACCATGTCGTGCCCGGCCCACGCCAGAGCGCCCGCCGTCGCGACGAACAGCGCCGCGAGAGCCGCCACCCTGGCCGCGGTCTCGCCGTGGCCCGCCCCGGCCCGCAGCGAACGCAGGAACAGGAACGCCAGGACCAGCGCCCCGGCCAGCGACACTCCCAAGGGCATCACGTCCAGGGAGGCTTCGGCGCTCGCCCCCGTGACTCCGAGGACCGAGACGTCACCCGAGGGGGTCACGGTTCCGCCGACCGCGAGGGCCACGGCGGCGGCCGTCATCGCCGCGAGCGAGCCTCCCGCCGCGTCGGCGCCCAGCAGGTGCAGGCCGAGTCCGGCCACCCCGGCCATCACGATCAGGGCCCAGCCCACGGCGGCGACGGCGGACAGCAGCACGTCTCCCCAACGGATGCGGCGCATACGGTGAACCCCCGATGCCTACCGAGCGGTACGCGACGGGACCACCGGGCGAGAAGTCCCGTATCTCACTCTCCGGGTGACTTTCGACCCCGTCAACGGGCAGACGTAGACGCCCCGGCAAGGCCCGGATTCCACATACGGCGGTGGGCCTGAAATAGTTCCCCCGGATGTTCGCCATCCCTAGACTCCCTGACGTCATGGGGGATTCTCGGGGGACTTAAGTGGGGCTGGAGTGCCGGAACTCGTACTGGAATTGAATGGAAGGACCTGGACGCTCGATCCGTCCAGGTCGTACTCGCTGGGGCGCGACCCCCAGGGAGACGTGGTGATCGACGATGCCCGGGTGTCGTGGCGGCATGCCACCATCACCTGGAACGGCCGGGGTTGGGGCATCGAGGACCACGGCAGCACCAACGGCACCTACGTGCACGGGGCCAGGGTCCAGCAGACCGAGCTCGTGCCCGGCACGCCGGTCCACCTGGGCAACGCGACGGACGGACCGAGGCTGAACCTGAGCGCCGCAGCCGCGCCGCAGCCCGCCGTGGCCCAGCAGGCCCCGGCGCAGGCGTACGCCCAGCCGCAGGCCCCGGCCTACCAGGCCCCGCAACAGCAGCAGCCCCAGCAGCAGGCCTGGGAACAGCAGCAGCAGTACGCGCAGCCGCAGCAGCAGCCGCAGGCCCACCTCCCGCACCAGCAGGGCGGCGGCGCGGCCCGTCCGGCGCAGGGCGGAGCCCCGGCCTACGGCGACCGCAGCCCGACGACGTTCCACCAGCTCTCGCTGGGCCACGTCATGCGGATCGGCCGTGCGCTGGAGAACGAGCTGGTGGTCTCCGACCTCCAGGTCTCCCGCCACCACGCCGAGTTCCGCTCGATGCCCGGCGGCCGCTTCGAGATCCACGACCTCGGCAGCCACAACGGCACCTACGTCAACGGCCAGCCGCTGGCGAAGTCCGGCACCGCGCTGCTCGGCCCGAACGACATCGTCGGCGTCGGCCACTCGACGTTCCGGATCGTCGGCGACCGCCTCGAGGAGTTCGTCGACACCGGCGAGGTCTCCTTCTCGGCCCGCCACCTCACGGTCACGGTCGACGGCGGCAAGCAGATCCTCAAGGACGTCACCTTCGGCGTGCCGGAGAAGTCGCTGATCGGCGTCATCGGACCGTCGGGCTCCGGCAAGTCCACCCTGCTCAAGGCGCTGACCGGCTACCGGCCCGCCGACCAGGGCGACGTCCTCTACGACAACCGCAACCTGTACAAGCAGTTCGCGGAGCTCCGCCAGCGCATCGGCCTGGTCCCGCAGGACGACATCCTGCACAAGGAGCTGAAGGTCAGCACGGCCCTGAAGTACGCGGCCAAGCTCCGCTTCCCGGGCGACACCGCCGAGTCCGAGCGCGCCGCCCGTGTCGACGAGGTGCTGCGCGAGCTCAAGCTCGACATCCACAAGGACAAGAAGATCACCTCGCTCTCGGGTGGTCAGCGCAAGCGCGTGTCCGTGGCCCTGGAGCTGCTCACCAAGCCCTCGCTGATCTTCCTGGACGAGCCCACCTCGGGCCTCGACCCGGGCATGGACCGCGACGTCATGCAGCTGCTGCGCGGCCTCGCCGACGACGGCCGCACCGTCCTCGTCGTGACCCACTCGGTCGCCGAGCTGGCCATCTGCGACAAGCTGCTGGTCATGGCCCCGGGCGGTTCGGTCGCCTACTTCGGCCCGCCGGACGAGGCGCTGAACTTCTTCGGCTACACCACGTGGGCGGACGTGTTCTCGGCCTTCGAGAACTACCGCGACTACGACTGGGCCGGCCGCTGGAAGGGTTCGCAGCACTACCAGCTGTACGCCGCCGACATCGACGCCGTCGCCCCGCAGTCGGTCGCGATGCCGCCCGCCCAGCAGATGCGCCCGCCGAAGCCGCAGGGCTGGGGCTCGCAGCTGTGGACGCTGATCCGCCGCTACGTCTCGGTGATCGCCTCCGACAAGGGCTTCATCGGCCTGATGCTGATCCTGCCCGCCGTCCTCGGCGTGGTCTCCACGGTCATCCCCGCGAAGTTCGGGCTCGCCCCGCCCGTGGCCCCGTCCCGCTTCAACGGCGACGCGGGCACGATCATGCTGATCCTCGCGGTCGGCATGTGCTTCTCGGGCGCCGCCAACTCGGTCCGTGAGCTGATCAAGGAACGGGTCATCTACGAACGCGAGCGGGCCACCGGCCTGTCGCGCTCGGCCTACCTCATGTCGAAGGTGATCGTCCTCGGCGTCATCACGGCCATCCAGGGCGTGATCATCTGCGGGATCGGCTTCTACCCGCGCGACCTGCCCGCCGAGGGCCTGCTCATGCCGCCCGCGGTGGAGATCTGCCTGTCGGTGATCGCGCTCGGCTTCACGTCGATGATGTTCGGCCTGGTGATCTCCTCGCTGGTGAAGACCGCCGAGAAGACCATGCCGCTGCTGGTCATGTTCGCGATCGTCCAGGTCGTCTTCACCGGCATCCTCTTCCAGGTGTACGACTCCCCGGGTCTGGAGCAGTTCGCCTGGCTGATGCCGTCCCGCTGGGCCATCGCCGCCGCGGGCACCACCTTGAACCTCGGCGCGCTGATGCCGCCGTGGGACGCCGACAACCCGACCAACACCGACCCGCTCTGGGACGCCACCGTCGGGCAGTGGAGCCTGAACATCACCATCCTGCTGCTCCTCGGCATCGCCTGCGGCTTCGCGGTCCAGCGCCTGCTGCGCCGCCACGAGCCCGAGGTCATGCGCGCGGGCAAGTAGCAGGACCCGGGCGGGCGGGCGGAACGACCGCACGCGTGCACGGCAAACGCCTCAGGGCGGCATCCGGAAGTCCGGGTGCCGCCCTGAGGCGCATGGGGTCTGGCTACGCCAGGGCCTAGTAGGCGCTGTTGACGTTGTCCATGGAGCCGTAGCGGTCGGCCGCGTAGTTGCAGGCGGCGACGATGTTGGCGACCGGGTCGTACTGGTCGAACTTGGTGCCCTTGACGTGGTACGCCTTGAAGGTCGGAAGGATGACCTGGAGCAGACCCTTGCTGGGGATGCCGTTCTGGGCGTTGATGTCCCAGTTGTTGATCGCCATCGGGTTACCGCTGGACTCACGCATGATGTTCTTGTGGATTCCGGCGTAGGTGCCCGGAATGCCCTCCTTCTTCATGATGAAGAGGGCTTCCTTGATCCAGCCGTCGAGGTTGTTCGCGAAGACCGGGGTGCGGGCGGCGGAACGGCTGGCGGCAGCCTTCTGCTCGCGGGCCTTCTTCGCGGCGGCCTCGGCCTTGGCCTTGGCGTCGGCGGCGGCGGCGTCGGCCTTGATCTTGGCCGCGGCCTTCGCGTTGGCGTCGGCGATGACCTGCTGTGCGGAGAGGTGGCCCTGCAGCGTCTTCGTCTGCGCGCCACCCACGGCCTGGGTCCAGGCGACGGGGGCGACGGCGACCGTCTCGACCTCACCGGCGTCGGCCGGGACGAGGGAGAAGGCGACGGCGGCGGCGCTCAGCGTGGCGACACCGGCGATGGACAGCTTGTGTGCCTTCGTCAGACGACTGTGACCAGGGGTGCGGGAAGCAGACATGGCGGGGCAACCTCTTCGAATAGCGGGAGTCGCAGGAAGGCGCTTTGTGGATCCGGGGATCCGCGGTGCTGTGCGACGGGAGCAATTCTTAGCGGCGGCAAAATCCTGTGGCAAAGGTGTGACGTACGATCCCGCTTAGTGGATCACGCACCGGCGCCGAGGCCCCATTTCGGGCCCCGGCGCTAGGTGGGACAGCGCTGACAGGGTCTTTATCCGTCCACTAGGCGGCTTCGTAAGTGATGTGGGTCCTATGTGCGGGGTCACATCGGGCATGTTGCGGTCTCACCGTGCGTTGCTTCAGCAATGCGGTTGGTTACGGATCTCATCCTTGAGTAGCAGATGGACGTCCCCGAACTCGTGCCAGAGGCAGAGACGGGCCAGTGCCTCGGCATACCCGAGCCGTACGGCGTCCCGCCCAGCGACCGCCTCCAGCATCTGCAGATGGGACGCGCCGGGCTCGTGCAGCCCGGTCAGCAGCCCGTCCACCACGCGTACCCCGCGCTCGGGGGTCACCACCAGATCGGTCCACCCGGCGGCCGGGCGCACCCGCCCGGCTTCGTCCGCGGCCGACTCCAGGGCCCGTACCGCCGTGGTCCCCACCGCGATCACCCTCCCGCCGGTGGCCCGGGCCGCGTTCACCAGCCCCGCCGTCGTGGGGGAGACCTCGTACCGTTCCGGGTACGGCGGCTCGTGCGACTCCTGCGAGGCCACCCCCGTGTGCAGGACCAGCGGGGCGAACTGAACCCCCCGGCTCACCAGCCGCGCCACCAGCTCTGCGGTGAAGGGCCGGCCCGCGCTCGGCATCTCCGCCGAGCCCGACCCGTCGGCGGCCGGCACCGCGAACACCGTCTGGTGGGCCGAGAGCGGCTGGTCCCGCTCCGTGTACGCGTACCGGATCGGCCGCCCGAACGCGCGCAGCAGCGCCGGCACCTCGTACGGCGCGGGGAGCGGCCGTGCCCACCACAGCCGGTCCGCTCCCGCCGCCAGCGGCTCCTCCAGGAGCAGGCGGCCCCCGTCCGGCAGCTCCACCACCGCCCCGGCCGGGCCCCCGGGGCGCGGCCGGGTCGTGCCCCCGCCTGCCGGGGTGCGCAGCTCCACCGCCCAGCGGCCGCCGTCGCCCCGGGTGGAGAAGTGCACGACCAGGTCCTCGCCGCCCAGCCGGGCGTCCACGGCGGCCGCCAGTGTGGTCGAGGTGTTCACCACCAGCACGTCCCCGGGCCGCATCAGCTCCGGCAGCTCCCGGAAGGGGTGCAGGGACACCGGTTCGCCGCCCCGGGAGACCAGGAGCCGCACGGCATCCCGCCCCAGCCCGGGGCCCCGCTGCTCGGCCGGAACCCGGGCCAGCAATTGAGGGGGTATGTCCGTTATATACAGTCCTGTTTTCTGCAGGACCCGGCGCCCGCTCACCGCCCGGCCCCCACACCCGTCCCGGCGCCCGCTTCAACACCCGGGTCCGCACCCGCTTCCACGTCCGCTTCCACGTCCGCCCCCGTGCCTGCTTCGGCGCCCGGCTCCGAGGCCGCCCCGGGGGTGGTCCGCGCCGCCAGCTCCTCGGCCGTGTACCGCCCGCTCGGCAGCCCGAGCTCCACCAGCCGCAGCAGCGCCGGAGCCACCTCCTGGGGCGTCGGCAGCCCCGTCAGGTCCTCGCCGGGCTCGGCCGCCGCCATCATCCGCGTCCGCATCGACCCCGGGTCCGCCCACCACACCCGCAGCCCCGGCTCCTCCACCGCCAGCACGGCCGACACCAGATCCCCGGCCGCCTTCGTCGCTCCGTACGCCCCCCACGTCGCGTACGGCACCACCGCCGCGTCCGAGCTGATGTTCAGCACCGCGCCCACGCCCGCCCGCGAGGCCCGCAACAGCGGCAGTCCCTCCTGGACCAGCCCCAGCGGCCCCACCACATTGACCTCGAAGGCTTCGCGCAGCCCGCCCAGCGCATGCTCCGCCAGCGGCACCAACGGCTCGGCCCCGAGCACCCCCGCGTTGTTCACCAGCAGGTCCAGCCCGCCCAGCTCCCGCGCCGCGGCCACCAGCGCCGCCCGGTGCGCCGCCGAGGACACGTCACCGGCCAACGCCACCACCCGCCCGCCGGTGGGCCGCCCGAGCCCTGCCGCGGTCTCCTCCAGCGCCGCCGCACCCCGTGCGCTCAGCACCAGGTCCCAGCCCCGCGCCGCCAGCTCCCCGGCCAGCGCCCGGCCGAGCCCCCTGGACGCCCCCGTCACGATCGCCACCGACATGACAACACCCTCGCCTTCCGTTCCGATCAGCAGATGCCTCCAACCTAGGAACGGGCCACCCCCTGCCGCGTCGGCCACGAGCCCCACCCGCGCACGTCCGTTGGACCTACGTCCGAGGCCCGATCCCGCAGGTCACGGCCCCGGGTACGGTGAGGCCATGACCGGTAGCCCCCCGCACGGCGAGCCCACCGGCGGCCTGGCCGCCGTGAGCACCGCACTGCTCGCCATGAGCCGCCGCCTGGAGGTCCGCGACGTCCTGCGCACGATCGTCGCCTCCGCCCGAGAGCTCCTGAACGCCGAGTACGCGGCCCTGGGCGTCCCGGACGACCACGGCGGCTTCGCCCAGTTCGTCGTGGACGGCGTCAGCGCCGAGCAGTGGCGCCGGATCGGCCCGCTGCCCCGCCAGCACGGCATCCTCGCCGCGATGCTCCACGAAGAGGGCCCCGAGCGACTGGCCGACGTACGCGAGGACCCGCGCTTCGAGGGCTGGCCGTCCGCCCACCCGGACATGGCCGACTTCCTGGGCATGCCCGTACGCGACGGCGAGGAGACCCTCGCCGCCCTCTTCCTCGCGAACAAGCGCAGCGACGCCCCGGGCGGCGGGCAGGGCTTCACGGACGAGGACCAGGAACTCCTCTCCCTCCTCGCCCAGCACGCGGCGATCGCCCTCACCAACGCCCGGCTCTACGAGCGCAGCCGCGAGCTCACCATCGCCGAGGAGCGCTCCCGGCTCGCCCACGAACTGCACGACGCCGTCAGCCAGAAGCTCTTCTCGCTCCGTCTCACCGCCCAGGCCGCCGCCGCCCTCGTCGACCGCGACCCGGACCGGGCCAAGGACGAGCTCCAGCAGGTGGCCGCCCTGGCCGCGGAGGCCGCCGACGAACTGCGCGCCGCCGTGACCGAGCTGCGCCCGGCCGCCCTGGACGAGGACGGGCTGGTCGCCACCCTGCGCACGCACGTCCACGTACTGGACCGCGCCCACACCGCGCACGTCACCTTCACCTGTGACGGCGTACGGGCCCTGCCCGCGACCCAGGAGGAAGCCCTGCTCCGCGTCGCCCAGGAGGCCCTCCACAACGCCCTGCGCCACTCGGGCGCCGACCGCGTCGAGGTCACCCTCGCCCGGACCCCCGCCGGGGGCGCCGTCCTGAAGGTCCTCGACACCGGCAGCGGCTTCGACCCCCGGACCGTCCGCCGGGCGGGCCGCCACCTGGGTCTGGTCTCCATGCGGGACCGCGCGAGCGGCGTCGGCGGCCGGCTCGCCGTGCACTCGGAGCCCGGACGGGGCACCACGATCGAGATGGAGGTCCCCGGTGGCTGACAGCACCGGCCGCGGCAGCGGCAACGGCATCCGTGTACTGCTGGTCGACGACCACCAGGTGGTCCGGCGGGGCCTGCGCACCTTCCTGGAGATCCAGGAGGACATCGAGGTGGTCGGCGAGGCATCGGACGGCGAGGAGGGCATCACCCACGCCGAGGAACTTCGGCCGGACGTGATCCTCATGGACATCAAGATGCCGGGCACGGACGGCATCGGGGCGCTGCGCAGGCTGCGCGAGCTGGCGAATCCGGCCCGGGTGCTGATCGTCACCAGCTTCACGGAGCAGCGGACCGTGGTCCCCGCCCTGCGGGCCGGCGCGGCGGGATACGTCTACAAGGACATCGACCCCGACGCGCTGGCGGCGGCGATCCGCTCCGTCCACGCGGGCCACGTCCTCCTCCAGCCGGAGGTGGCCCTCGCCCTGCTCTCCCAGGACGAGCAGGGCTCTTCGGCGGGCCGGCCCGGCTCGCTGACCGACCGGGAACGCGAGGTCCTCGGCCTGATCGCCGACGGCCGCTCCAATCGGGAGATCGCCCGCGCCCTGGTCCTGTCCGAGAAGACGGTCAAGACCCACGTCTCGAACATCCTGATGAAGCTGGACCTCTCCGATCGGACCCAGGCCGCGTTGTGGGCGGTCAGGCACGGAATCGCCGAGTGATCAGAGGTAAATCGGATCGTCTCGCTCCGGACTGAGATTCATACGGTCGGGTGTATGTAGCCCACATGGCGTATCCCGAACACCGGCCGGCCGTTCTCCATGGCGTGCCGCGACGGCTGGTCGCGGCAGACGCACTGGAGGACGAGAACGTGAAGAACTTCAAGAAGGCCGCAGCCGTCACCATGATCGCGGGCGGCCTCCTCGCCGCCGGCGCCGGTGTCTCCTCGGCGCACGGCGGTGCGTCGGCGGAGGGCGAGGCCCTGAACTCGCCCGGCGTGGCCTCCGGGAACCAGGTCCAGGTCCCCGTGCACGTCCCCGTGAACGTGGTCGGCAACACCGTCAACGTGATCGGTCTGCTGAACGGCGCCTTCGGCAACACCGGCGTGAACGCCTGACCCCACCCCGACCTGCGGCCCCGCTTCCCCCTCTCCCCTGGAAGCGGGGCCGCGTCGGTGCATCCGGGGGCCGTCGCGCACCCCCGGCGCGAGCCTCACCCCGCAGCGCCACCGGCAGCCCTAGCTTTGCCCGCATGACGAGGAACCGGCACATCGCAGGACGGACCACCGCCGTGCTCTGCGCGACGATCGCCCTGACGGGACTGGCGGCCGCCCCGCCCGAGCGGCTCGGTCCTCTCGTCTACGTCGCGAACCTCCACTCCGACACGGTCTCGGTCGTCGACACCCGCGCCGGTACCGTCGTGGACAGCATCCCCGTGGGGGACGGACCCGACAGCGCGGCCCTCAGCCCCGACGGCTCCCGCCTCTACGTCACCGACTCGGCGGCGGACACCGTCTCCGTGGTCGACACCCGCACCAGGGCGGTCGTCGAAACCGTCGGAGTCGGGCGCGAACCGAGCAGGGTGACCGTCTCCCCGGACCACAGGAGCGTCTACGTGGCGAACGTCGGCGCGGGCACCGTGTCGGTGATCAGCGCCCGCACCCTCGCCGTCACGGACACCATCGCCGTGGGCGACGCACCTCTGGGCCTGGTGGTGACACCGGACGGCCGCACCCTGTACGTCGCCAACGCCGGCGCCGACAGCGTCTCGGTGGTCCGCACCGACACCGGCACGGTCACCGGCGCCTTCCGTGTCGGCGGCGGACCCACCGCCCTGGCCCTCGCCCCGGACGGCCGCCACCTCTACGTCTCCAACCTGACCTCGGACGACGTGTCGGTGGTCGACACCCGGAACGGCACGGAGACCGACCGCATCCCGGTCGGCGACCAACCCACCGGCATCGGGGTCCTGCCGGACGGCCGCCGCGTCTACGTCGCCAACCTCGGGTCGGACGACGTGTCGGTGATCAGCACCCGCAGCCGCACCGTCACGGACACCGTCCCCGTGGGCGACGGCCCCAACGGCCTCGCCGTCGGCCCGGACGGCTGCACCGTCCACGTCAGCAACTTCGAGTCGGACACCCTGTCGGTGATCGACACCAGCACGTCCGCGACGGCCACCGTCCCGGTGGGAGACGGCCCGACCGGCGTCGCGGCGCACGCACTCGGCCCCGCCGGCGCTTGAGGCGCGGGGTCCGGGGCGGAGCCCCGAAAGCCCGGGCGCAGCCCGCGGCCGCCCGCGCATCGACCCCGGCCCCGGGCGACCCGGGGCTCAGCCCCGCTCGCGCGCCTCGACGGCCGAGTTGTACGCCGCCACGAGCGCCCGCCGGGCGACCCGCTCGACCGGCCGCAACGCCTCCGCCCGCGCCGCCATCTCCGAGGCGGCCACCGCACCCCCGTGCCCGTTCTCGTACGCCAGCGACACCATCAGGTCCACCCGCTGCGCCAGCGCCAGCACCCGCACCGCCCGCGGCGGATACCCCGGCGCCAGCGCTTCCCGGCCGGCCTCCGCCCGCGCCCGGTACGCCGACAGCGCGGCCTCCGCCACCGGCCCCGACCCCGCCACGTCCAGCCGGGTCAGCACCTCGGTCGCCTCGCGCAGCGCCTCCGCCAGCTCCCGCTCCGCCTCGCTCAGCGAGGGCACGTCCGCCGGCGGAGCCTCCCGTACCGGCAGCACGTGCCAGGTCACCGACACGTGCACGTCCCCGGGCGGCCCGGCCTCGGACACCTCCGGCACCAGACCCAGCGCCGAGCCCACCGCGACGACCGCCTCCTCGGCCTCCAGCGCCCGCGCATTGAACTCCGGCGGCCCGCTCAGCCCCAGCGGATGCCCGGGCGCCGGCAGCGCCACCCGCAGCCCCGTCGCCCCCAGCGCCCGCAGGCGGCCGAGCGCCAGGGTGAGCCCCACCGGGCCCGACTCATCCGGCAGCCCCTCCACCCGGTGCACGGCGTCCTCGCCCACGATCGACAACACGGCCTCGTCGGGCGAGACCAGACCGGCCAGCAGTGCGTTCCCCCAGGCGGCCAAGCGCCCTGAACGTGGTTCGAAAAGCATCCCCCTACTTTACGGATCGGCCCCGGCACCGGGCCCCGGCCCCGGAGGCCTCTCCGAGTGGCGTAGGTTTTCCCCTGGGGCTGCGTCTACCGGCGCACAGAGAGCCGAACCGTGACTGCAAGGGGTGACAACACGCTCATGAGCGATGTTCTGGAGCTGGTGGACGTATCCGTGGTCCGCGAGGGCCGGGCTCTGGTGGACCAGGTCTCCTGGTCGGTGAAGGAGGGGGAGCGCTGGGTGATCCTCGGCCCCAACGGCGCCGGCAAGACCACACTGCTGAACCTCGCCTCCAGCTACCTCTTCCCCACCAAGGGCACCGCCACCATCCTCGGCAGCACCCTCGGCAAGGTGGACGTCTTCGAGCTGCGCCCCCGCATCGGTGTCGCCGGCATCGCGATGGCCGACAAGCTGCCCAAGCGGCAGACCGTCCTGCAGACCGTCCTCACCGCCGCCTACGGCATGACGGCCACCTGGCAGGAGGAGTACGAGGAGGTCGACGAGCAGCGCGCCCGCGCCTTCCTCGACCGCCTCGGCATGACCGAGTACCTCGACCGCAAGTTCGGCACCCTCTCCGAGGGCGAGCGCAAGCGCACGCTGATCGCCCGCGCGCTGATGACCGACCCGGAGCTGCTGCTCCTCGACGAGCCCGCCGCCGGTCTCGACCTCGGCGGCCGCGAGGACCTCGTACGCCGCCTCGGCCGCCTCGCCCGCGACCCGCTCGCCCCGTCGATGGTCATGGTCACGCACCACGTCGAGGAGATCGCCCCCGGCTTCACCCACGTCCTGATGATCCGTCAGGGCAAGGTCGTCACCGCGGGCCCGATCGACCTCGAACTGACGTCCCGCAACCTCTCCCTCTGCTTCGGCCTCCCGCTGGTCGTCGAGCGCAACGGGAGCGACCGCTGGACCGCCCAGGGCCTGCCGCTCGGTTAGGCCCCCGGCCGGACCGTCGCTCACGGGGTCCCGCACCCTGTCCCGACCGCGCCCACCCGACCTACCATGACCACGTGGACATCGACGCGTGGGTGTGGTGGCTCATCGGCGCGGTCGGACTGGGCATCCCCCTCGTCCTGACCGCCATGCCGGAGTTCGGCATGTTCGCCGTGGGCGCGGTCGCGGCCGCCGTCACGGCTGCCGTCGGCGGGGGAGTGGTGGCGCAGGTCCTGGTCTTCGTCATCGTGTCGGTCGCGCTGATCGCCGTCGTACGCCCGATCGCCAACCGGCACCGCGACCAGCGCCCCCAACACCGCAGCGGCATCGACGCGTTGAGGGGAAGAACCGCCGTCGTCCTGGAACGGGTCGACGGCAGCGGCGGCCGCATCAAGCTCGCCGGTGAAGTCTGGTCCGCGCGCACCCTCGACGCGGACACCAGTTTCGAGCCCGGCCAGTCCGTCGACGTCGTGGAGATCGACGGGGCGACCGCCGTCGTCATGTGACAACCAGCCTGCTCGCGGCCCCAAGGTCTGCGAGACTCCGATCAACGGGGCAGCACAGACAGCCGGAAGGGCACGGGGAACCGCATGCAACCGATCATCATCGTCCTGATCATTCTGGTGGTTCTGGTCTTCATCGCACTGGTCAAGACGATCCAGGTGATCCCGCAGGCCAGCGCCGCCATCGTCGAGCGGTTCGGCCGCTACACCCGCACCCTCAACGCGGGCCTCAACATCGTCGTCCCGTTCATCGACTCCATCCGCAACCGGATCGACCTCCGCGAACAGGTCGTACCGTTCCCGCCGCAGCCCGTCATCACCCAGGACAACCTGGTCGTCAACATCGACACCGTCATCTACTACCAGGTGACCGACGCGCGCGCCGCGACCTACGAAGTGGCCAGCTACATCCAGGCCATCGAGCAGCTCACCGTCACCACGCTCCGCAACATCATCGGCGGCATGGACCTGGAGCGGACCCTCACCTCCCGCGAGGAGATCAACGCGGCCCTGCGCGGCGTCCTCGACGAGGCCACCGGCAAGTGGGGCATCCGCGTCAACCGCGTCGAGCTCAAGGCCATCGAGCCGCCGACCTCCATCCAGGACTCGATGGAGAAGCAGATGCGCGCCGACCGTGACAAGCGCGCCGCGATCCTCCAGGCCGAAGGTGTCCGTCAGTCCGAGATCCTGCGCGCCGAGGGTGAGAAGCAGTCCTCCATCCTGCGCGCCGAAGGTGACGCCAAGGCCGCCGCCCTGCGCGCCGAGGGTGAAGCGCAGGCCATCCGTACGGTCTTCGAGTCCATCCACGCCGGCGACGCCGACCAGAAGCTCCTCGCCTACCAGTACCTCCAGATGCTCCCGAAGATCGCCGAGGGCGACGCCAACAAGCTCTGGATCGTGCCGAGCGAGATCGGCGACGCCCTCAAGGGCCTGTCCGGCGCCATGGGCAACTTCGGTCCCATGGGCGGCGGCTCGGGCTTCAACCCGGGGAACTCCGGCAAGGACGGCGCAGGCATCCCGGCCGCACGGGACAAGGACGGCGCGGAGCGCCGCGAACAGCCCCCCATCGACTGACCCGCCACCCCTTCCTGCATGATCGGTGAGGCCCCTCGACCTTCATGGCGGGGAGGCGACTCACTCATGCAAAGGGGATGGCACAGTCCATGTCCATCTGGGAATCACTCGCTGTCTTCGCCGCCGGCATCGGCGCGGGCACGATCAACACCATCGTCGGCTCCGGCACCCTGATCACCTTCCCGGTGCTGCTGGCCACGGGCCTGCCCCCGGTCACCGCCAACGTGTCCAACACCCTCGGCCTCGTGCCCGGTTCCATCAGCGGAGCCATCGGCTACCGCAAGGAGCTCCAGGGCCAGCGCTCCCGCATCCTGCGGCTCGGCTCCGTCTCCCTCGTCGGCGGACTCGCGGGCGCGATCCTGCTCCTCACCCTGCCGTCCGACTCCTTCGACACGATCGTGCCCGTCCTGATCGGACTGGCCCTCGTCCTCGTCATCCTCCAGCCGCGGCTCGCCGCCGCCCTGCGCCGACGCCAGGAAGCCGCCGGAGGCGACACCGGCCACCCCGACGGCGGACCGGCCCTGCTCGGCGGCATGCTGCTCTCCAGCGCGTACGGCGGCTACTTCGGCGCCGCTCAGGGCGTGCTCTACCTCGGCCTGATGGGCCTGCTGCTCCGCGAGGACATGCAGCGCATCAACGCCGTCAAGAACGTCATCGCCGCTCTGGTGAACGGCATCGCCGCCGTCCTCTTCCTCTTCGTCGCCGAGTTCGACTGGACGGCCGTCGTCCTCATCGCCGTCGGCTCGACCATCGGCGGCCAGATCGGCGCCAAGGTCGGCCGACGACTCTCGCCGACCGTCCTGCGGGCGGTCATCGTGACGGTGGGCATCCTCGCCATCGTCCAACTGCTCGTCAGCTGAGCGACGTAGCAGAACTACGTCGCCCAGCGCAGGCGTCTCCACCGAAAGCGGGGAATCCGCCTAGGCGGTGCGCTCCAGCCACTCCGGGAGCGCCTCCCGCCCGGCCACCCCCAGGGCCAGCAGCATCGCGTCCGCCGGCGACGGCACGAAGGGCTTCCGGAGGAGCGGCATCCCCGCCTCCTCCGGAGTCCGGGCCGCCTTGCGGTGGTTGTCCTCGGCGCAGGACGCCACCGTGTTCAGCCAGGTGTCGCCACCTCCCTGGGCCCGCGGCAGTACGTGGTCCACGGTCGTCGCGCGCTTCCCGCAGTACGCGCAACGGTGCTGGTCCCGGACCAGCACCCCCCTCCGCGACCAGGGAGCATGTCTTCGGAAGGGCACCCGGACGTACCTGCAGAGCCTGATCACCCTGGGCATCGGAAGATCCATGGTGGCCGCGCGCACACGCAGCTCGGGGTGCGACTGTTCGACGACGGCCTTGTCCTGGAGCACCAGGACCACAGCCCGGTTCAGGGTCACCGTCGACAGCGGCTCGAAGCTCGCATTCAGCACCAGCGTGTCCCGCATCTCGCCCACCTCCCGTGTGCAGGCCCGCGACCACCATGGCGGCAGGGCCCGCGACCACTCTGGCCGCGCGTGCCACGCGGGACAACGCAATAAAAATGCCCGGTCCTGGCCTTCTTTAGACCAGGACCGGGCAAACACCGGGAGAACGATCAGCCGACGGGCGCCTCGTACTCACCGATCAACTGGGCCCGCCCGAGCGTGTGAAAACGCAGATTGAACCCGACGACCGCCGGCGAGGCATCCGCACCCGGACCGAGCTTCGCCCGGTCGACCGCGTACACCGTGAACACGTAACGGTGCCGCTCCCCGGCGGGAGGCGCCGCCCCGCCGAAGTCGCGCGACCCGTAGTCGTTGCGCACGTGCACGGCCCCGGCGGGCAGCCCTTCGAACTTCCCGCTGCCCGCACCGGCCGGCAGCTCGGTCAGCGAGACCGGCAGATCGAAGAGCACCCAGTGCCAGAACCCGCTGCCCGTCGGCGCGTCCGGGTCGAAGCACGTGACGGCGAAGCTCTCCGTCCCCTCCGGGAAACCCTCCCACCGCAACTGCGGCGAGACGTTCCCACCCGAGTACACCTGCGCCTCGCCCAGATCGGCCCCGGGCGCGAGGTCCGTGCTGGTCACGGTGAAGGCGTGGACCTCGGGGTGGAAGTCGTGCGGAAGAGGCGGCCTGTTCTGCTCGGTCACTGCTGACCCTCCTGATCGCTCGCGGATACGGCTCCGAGCCTAGGACTGGCTAGAACCAGTTGCGCTGCGAACCCACAGAGGCGATCCACTGATTCAGGTACGCCGCCCAGTCAGTGTCCTGGTACGACTGCAGACCCACCTGGAAGCAGCGGTAGGTGTCACTGCCCTCGGTGAACAGACCCGGCTTCTTGTCCATCTCCAGAACGACGTCCATCTCCCGGCCGTCCGAGATGAAGGTGAGCTCGACCTGGTGCAGGCCGCGGTACTGCGACGGCGGCAGGAACTCGATCTCCTGGTAGAAGGGCAGCGACTGCCGCGTCCCACGGATGTGGCCGCGCTCCATGTCCGCACTGCGGAAGGTGAAGCCGAGCTGCCGGAAGGCGTCCAGGATCGCCTGCTGCGCCGGCACCGGGTGCACGTTGATCGGGTCGAGGTCGCCGGCGTCCACGGCGCGCGCGATCTCCAGCTCGGTGCTGACCCCGATGTTCATCCCGTGCAGGTGCTGACCCCCGAAGTGGGTGATCGGCGTCTCCCAGGGGATCTCCAGCCCGAACGGCACCACGTGAAGGGCGCCGGGCTGCACCTTGAAGGCACCGCCCA
>NZ_CP108292.1:0-2515000 GCF_045160505.1 Streptomyces sp. NBC_00029 | reverse complement strand
GCAGGAAGGTAGTCCAGCCCGGGCGGTGGTAGTCCCGGGGTAAGGGTGTAGGCCGAGGGGTAGGCAAATCCGTCCCTCATTAAGGCTGAGACCTGATGCCGAGCCGATTGTGGTGAAGTGGATGATCCTATGCTGTCGAGAAAAGCCTCTAGCGAGTTTCATGGCGGCCCGTACCCTAAACCGACTCAGGTGGTCAGGTAGAGAATACCGAGGCGTTCGGGTGAACTATGGTTAAGGAACTCGGCAAAATGCCCCCGTAACTTCGGGAGAAGGGGGCCATCACTGGTGATCGGACTTGCTCCGTGAGCTGGGGGTGGCCGCAGAGACCAGCGAGAAGCGACTGTTTACTAAAAACACAGGTCCGTGCGAAGCCGTAAGGCGATGTATACGGACTGACGCCTGCCCGGTGCTGGAACGTTAAGGGGACCGGTTAGTGACCTTTCGGGGTTGCGAAGCTGAGAACTTAAGCGCCAGTAAACGGCGGTGGTAACTATAACCATCCTAAGGTAGCGAAATTCCTTGTCGGGTAAGTTCCGACCTGCACGAATGGCGTAACGACTTCTCGACTGTCTCAACCATAGGCCCGGTGAAATTGCACTACGAGTAAAGATGCTCGTTTCGCGCAGCAGGACGGAAAGACCCCGGGACCTTTACTACAGTTTGATATTGGTGTTCGGTTCGGCTTGTGTAGGATAGGTGGGAGACTTTGAAGCAGCCACGCCAGTGGTTGTGGAGTCGCCGTTGAAATACCACTCTGGTCGTGCTGGATGTCTAACCTCGGTCCGTGATCCGGATCAGGGACAGTGTCTGATGGGTAGTTTAACTGGGGCGGTTGCCTCCCAAAGGGTAACGGAGGCGCCCAAAGGTTCCCTCAGCCTGGTTGGCAATCAGGTGTTGAGTGTAAGTGCACAAGGGAGCTTGACTGTGAGACCGACGGGTCGAGCAGGGACGAAAGTCGGGACTAGTGATCCGGCGGTGGCTTGTGGAAGCGCCGTCGCTCAACGGATAAAAGGTACCCCGGGGATAACAGGCTGATCTTCCCCAAGAGTCCATATCGACGGGATGGTTTGGCACCTCGATGTCGGCTCGTCGCATCCTGGGGCTGGAGTCGGTCCCAAGGGTTGGGCTGTTCGCCCATTAAAGCGGTACGCGAGCTGGGTTTAGAACGTCGTGAGACAGTTCGGTCCCTATCCGCTGTGCGCGTAGGAATATTGAGAAGGGCTGTCCCTAGTACGAGAGGACCGGGACGGACGAACCTCTGGTGTGCCAGTTGTCCTGCCAAGGGCATGGCTGGTTGGCTACGTTCGGGAGGGATAACCGCTGAAAGCATCTAAGCGGGAAGCCTGCTTCAAGATGAGTATTCCCACCTCCTTGAGAGGGTAAGGCTCCCAGTAGACGACTGGGTTGATAGGCCAGATGTGGAAGCCCGGTAACGGGTGAAGCTGACTGGTACTAATAGGCCGAGGGCTTGTCCTCAGTTGCTCGCGTCCACTGTGTTAGTTCTGAAGCAACGAACAGTTGCTGGTTTCTAGAGCTAGAACATAACTACAAAGTGTGCTTGTTCGCTCGAAACCGATAGGGTTTCGGTGGTCATAGCGTTAGGGAAACGCCCGGTTACATTCCGAACCCGGAAGCTAAGCCTTTCAGCGCCGATGGTACTGCAGGGGGGACCCTGTGGGAGAGTAGGACGCCGCCGAACAATCTTTCAAAGGACCCTTGGTCCAGCGTTCAACGCTGGACCAAGGGTCCTTTTTTATTTTCACCTCTTTACGCCGAAGCGCGGCCATGGGTTGGTTGCGCGAGAATGACTAGCGGTACCCCGAAGACAGGAGTCACACCCATGTCCAACTCTCCCGACGATCGTCCGGAGCGCGAGCCTCGGCGCAACGACGGCGGTGACAGGGGCGGCTACCGCGGGGGCCGTGACGACCGTGGTGGCGACCGTCCCCCGTTCCGTCGTGACGACCGTGGTGCCAGTGGTCGTCCCTCCGCCGGCGGTGGCGGCTTCCGTCGCGATGACCGTGGCGGGCGTCCCTCCGGCGGTGGCGGCGGCGGTGGTTTCCGTCGTGACGACCGTGGTGGCGACCGTCCGTCGTACCCCCGTCGTGACGATGACCGTGGTGGTCGTCCCTCCGGCGGCGGCGGCGGTGGCGGCTTCCGTCGCGATGACCGTGGTGGGGACCGTCCGTCCTTCCCGCGCCGTGACGACCGTGGTGGCGACCGTCCCTCGTACCCGCGCCGTGACGATGACCGTGGTGGTCGTCCCTCCGGCGGCGGTGGCGGTGGCGGCTTCCGTCGCGATGACCGTGGTGGGGACCGTCCGTCCTTCCCGCGTCGAGATGACCGTGGTGGCGACCGTCCGTCCTTCCCGCGTCGCGATGACCGTGGTGGGGACCGTCCGTCCTACCCGCGTCGCGATGACCGTGGTGGCGACCGTCCGTCGTACCCGCGCCGTGACGATGACCGTGGCGGTCGTCCCTCCGGCGGCGGTGGCGGCGGTGGTTTCCGCCGTGACGACCGTGGTGGGGACCGTCCGTCCTACCCGCGCCGTGACGACCGTGGTGGCGACCGTCCCTCGTACCCGCGCCGTGACGATGACCGTGGCGGTCGTCCCTCCGGCGGCGGTGGCGGCGGTGGTTTCCGCCGTGACGACCGCGGTGGGGACCGTCCGTCCTACCCGCGCCGCGATGACCGCGGTGGGGACCGTCCCTCGTACCCGCGCCGTGATGACGACCGTGGTGGGTTCCGTGGCGGCCGTGACGACCGTGGTGGGGACCGTCCGTCCTACCCGCGCCGCGATGACCGCGGTGGCGACCGTCCCTCGTACCCCCGTCGTGACGATGACCGTGGTGGTCGTCCCTCCGGCGGCGGTGGTGGGGACCGTCCGTCCTACCCGCGCCGTGACGACCGCGGTGGGGACCGTCCCTCGTACCCCCGTCGTGATGACGACCGTGGTGGGTTCCGTGGCGGCCGTGACGACCGTGGTGGGGACCGTCCGTCCTACCCGCGCCGCGATGACCGCGGTGGGGACCGTCCCTCGTACCCCCGTCGTGATGACGACCGTGGTGGGTTCCGTGGCGGCCGTGACGACCGTGGCGGCGACCGTCCGTCCTACCCGCGCCGTGACGACCGCGGTGGCGACCGTCCCTCGTACCCGCGCCGTGATGACGACCGTGGTGGGTTCCGTGGCGGCCGTGACGACCGTGGCGGCGACCGTCCCTCGTACCCCCGTCGTGACGACCGCGGTGGTGACCGTGGTGGCTACCGTGGTCGCGATGACCGTGGCGGCGACCGCGACTTCCGCGCCGACCGCGACCGGGACCCGGTCAAGCGGCTTCCGATCGACGAGGACGTCACCGGCCTCGAGATCGACGCCGATGTGCGCCAGGAGCTGCTGAGCCTGCCCAAGGGCCTGGCCGAAGAGGTTTCCAAGAACCTCGTCATGGTCGCGCGGCTGATCGACGAGGAGCCCGAGCAGGCTTACGCGTACTCGCGCATCGCCCTGCGTCTGGCCTCCCGCGTCGCCGCCGTGCGCGAGGCCGCCGGCTTCGCCGCGTACGCCACGCAGAAGTACAGCGAGGCCCTCGCGGAGTTCCGTGCCGCCAAGCGCATGACCGGCTCGGTCGAGCTGTGGCCCGTCATGGCCGACTGCGAGCGCGGCCTCGGCCGTCCGGAGCGGGCACTGGCCATGGCCGGCGAGCCCGAGGTGCAGAAGCTGGACAAGGCCGGCCAGGTCGAGATGCGTCTCGTCGCGGCCGGTGCCCGGCGCGACCAGGGCCAGCTGGAAGCGGCCATCGTGACCCTGCAGAGCCCGGAGCTGGCCTCCAGCTCCGTCCAGCCGTGGACCGCGCGCCTGCGCTACGCCTACGCCGACGCCCTGCTGGCGGCCGGCCGTGAGGACGAGGCGCGCGAGTGGTTCGGCAAGACGCTCGAGGCGGACAAGGACGGCGCCACCGACGCCTCCGACCGTCTCGCCGAGCTCGACGGAGTCGAATTCGTCGACGCCGCGGTCGACCTGTCCGACCTCGACGAGGACGAGGACGACGACGAGGACGCGGCGGAGATCGCCGCGGCCGAGCGCGCCTCCGACGTCGCCGAGTACTACGACGAGGACGACGAGGAGTACGAGCCCCTGGAGCAGTCCGGGGCCGACGCCGACGCCGACGCCGACGTCGAGGACGACAAGGCCTGAGGCACGGTGACATGAAGAAGGGCGGTACCCCGGTCGGGGTACCGCCCTTCTTCATGTCCGGAGGAGGTCAGCCCAGGCCGCGCAGGACCAGGCCGGTGGCCGGTTTCGGTCCGAAGGACGTGGACTTGCGGGGCATGGTGACGCCCTGGCGGGCCAGGTCCCGTACGACCTCCTCGCGTACCGGATGCAGCAGGACCGCCGTGCCGCCGTGCCGCTCGGCCATGGCGACGGTGGACTCCGCGTCGTGGATGTACGTGATCTGGTCGGGGGCGTCCGGGACGTGCCAGAGGGCGTCGAGCAGCGTCGAGTGCAGGACGGTGGCGTCCAGCCGGCGCCAGGCCTCGGGCCGGTCGTGGCGGACCGTGCTGTCGAGGAGCGCCAGGTCGGGGTCGGTGACCAGGTGGAAGGCGCCGTCGCCGGCGAGGAGGAAGGCGTTGCCGCGTTCGGCGGCGTCCGCGAGGGTGTCCAGGGCCAGGGGGAGCGGCCCGTCGACCGGCCGGACCCGGAAGCGGCCGTCGAGGGCGGCGAGGGCGTCCGCGACCGGCAGGCGGCGCAGCATGCGGTGGATGGCGCGGACCTGGAGCGGGTAGCGGGCGGTGTCCACGAGGAGGACCAGGCCGAAGTCCCACGGGGTGGGGGAGCCGTGCTCCTCCTGCAGGCGCAGATAGGTCGCCCAGCGGTGGTGTCCGTCGGCGATGAGGGCCTGGCGGTGGCTGAGGTCCGCCGTGACGGCGGCGAGTTCCACCGGGTCCGTGATGGCCCAGAGGCGGTGCTGGAAGCCGTCCTCGGTGGTGGTCGACAGGAGGGGTGCGCGCTGGGCGGTCCGCTCGACGACCGCGGCCGCTCCCGTGGCGGGGTCGTCGCCCCGGTAGGTGAGGAGCAGGGGTTCCAGGTTGGCGGAGGTGGCCCGCATCAGGCCGGCCCGGTCGGTGACGACGTCGGGCATGACGTCCTCGTGGGGGAGGACGATGCCGGCGTCGGCGGTGGACAGCGCGAGGGCGCCGATGACGCCGCGCTGCAGCACGCCGGCCCGGCGCTGCTCGTACACGTAGAGCGCGGGCTCGGGGTCGGCGGAGAGGATGCCCTCGGCGAGCCAGTGGTGCAGGGTGCGCGCGGCCTGTTCGTTGCGGGCGGCCGGGGTGCCGGCCTGCGGGAGGATCAGGCGGACGATGTTGTGCGGGTCGGCGGATTCGAGGTGGTCGACTCCGTCGGGGCGCACGACCACGTCGTACGGCGGCGAGGTGACGGCGGCGAGGCTGCCGACACGCTCGGGGACGTAGCGCAGGCCATGGAACGGGATCAGGCGCAGCCCATGGTCCGCGGTGCCAGATGTGGTCATTGGTGCATGGTAAGACGCGTCTCGCCATGCGGGATGATCGGGGCAGTACGGAATCGGACAAGATCGATCTCATGAGGAGCGGACAGGATGACCCGGCAGAGCAGGACCAGTCCCGCGGCGAGTGAGCAGAGTCTGCACCAGGCGTACGACACCGCTCTGCTGGACCTGGACGGGGTGGTGTACGCGGGCGGCGAGGCCATCGCCCACGCCGTGGAGTCCCTGGCGGCGGCCCGGGCCGACGGGATGCACCTCGCGTACGTCACGAACAACGCGCTGCGGACGCCGGACGCGGTCGCGGAGCACTTGGGCGAGCTGGGCATCCCGACGGAGGCGGGCGAGGTGATCACCTCGGCGCAGGCGGTGGCCCGGCTGATCGCGGAGCAGGTGGAGCCGGGGTCCAAGGTGCTGGTGATCGGCGGGGAAGGGCTGCGGGTCGCGCTGCGCGAGCGGGGTCTGGTGCCGGTGGACTCGGCCGAGGAGGAGGGCCTCGCGGCGGTCGTCCAGGGGTACGGGGGGCCCGACCTGCCGTGGGGGCGGTTCGCGGAGGCCTCGTACGCCATCAACCGCGGGGTGCCGTGGTTCGCGTCGAACACCGACCTGACGATTCCGGGGGCGCGGGGGATCGCGCCGGGCAACGGGGCTGCGGTGGAGGTCGTACGGATCGCCACGGGCGCGGAGCCGCAGGTGGCGGGCAAGCCGCTGCCCCCGATGCACCGGGAGACGGTGCTGCGGACCGGGGCGGAGCGGCCGCTGGTGGTCGGGGACCGGCTGGACACCGACATCGAGGGCGCCTTCAACGGGGAGGTGGACTCGCTGCTGGTGCTGACCGGGGTGACGGACGCGGAGCAGCTGCTGCGGGCGGAGCCCAGGCACCGGCCGACCTACGTGGACCGCGACCTGCGGGGGCTGTTGACCGGTCAGCCGGAGGTGGAGCCCTGCGCGGAGGGGTTCCGCTGCGGCGGCTGGACGGCGGTCGCGACGAACGGCGGCGTGCTGGAACTGCGCGCGGAGGAGGGGAACGAGGGCTCGGCCGGGGATCCGCTCGACGGTCTGCGGGCGCTGTGTGCGGCGGCCTGGACCGTGGCCGGGGACGGGGTCTGCACGCTGGACGCGGCGAAGGCGCTGGCCAGGCTGGGTCTTTAGGGGCATCCGGGGGATCCGCCCGTGCGGAGGGTAGGTTAGCCTAACCTGCGTGTTGGTCGAGAGTCCCCCTGAACCCGAACGGAGCGCGGAGCTCGAACAGGGCGCCGCAGCCTCCGTAACCCGCAAGCGCCATGCCGTGCGCGCCGCCGGTCTGCTTGCCGGCCTCGTGATGCTGGCCATGATCGCCGTCGTGAGCATCGCCGTGGGCGCCAAGCCGATGTCCCTGGACGAGGTCTGGCACGGCCTGTTCGCCTACGCGGGAACGCCCGCCGACGTGGTGGTGCGGGACCTGCGGATCCCGCGCACCCTGCTCGGGCTGATGGTCGGACTCGGACTCGGCCTGTCGGGTGCGGTGATGCAGGCGCTGGCCCGCAACCCGCTGGCCGAGCCCGGCATCCTCGGGGTCAACGCGGGTGCCGCGGCCGCCGTGGTCTCCGCGATCAGCTTCTTCGGAGCGAGCTCGCTGAGCGAGTTCGTGTGGTGGGCCTTCCTCGGCGCCGCCGTGGTCTCGGTCGTCGTGTACGTGCTCGGCGGCAGCCGCAGCGCGACGCCGGTGCGCCTCGCGCTCGCCGGTACGGCGGCCAGCGCCGCCCTGGTCGGCTACATCAACGCCGTGCAGCTGATGGACAGCAAGGCGCTGGACAAGCTGCGCTTCTGGACGGTGGGTTCGCTGGCCTCGGCCAACATGGACACCGTCCGGCAGGTGGCCCCCTTCCTGCTGCTCGGCGCGGTGCTCGCGCTGTCGCTGGGCCGGCCGCTCAACGCGATGGCCATGGGCGACGACACGGCACGGGCGCTCGGCGCGCACCTGACGCGGACCCGTATCGGCGCCATGATCGCCATCACCCTGCTGTGCGGGGCGGCGACCGCCGCGTGCGGGCCGATCGTGTTCATCGGGCTGATGGTCCCGCACCTGGTCCGGGCGTTCACCGGTCCGGACATGCGCTGGGTGCTCGCGTACTCGGCCGTCCTGTCGCCGGTCCTGCTGCTCGGCGCCGACATCGTCGGCCGGGTCGTCACCCGGCCCGCCGAACTGCAGGTCGGCGTCGTGACCGCGCTCATCGGCGGCCCGGTCTTCATCTACCTGGTTCGGCGCAAGAGGATGGCCCAGCTGTGACCGCGACCTCGACGTCGACCTCTCCCGAGAACGTGACGGCTGCCGGCACCGCCCGCAAGGGCCGCTCCGGATCCCGTCCGCTGCGCCTGCCCGGCGGGATCTCGCTGCGCGTCGAGCGGCGCGCAGCGGCCGTCGGGGTCCTGCTGACCGTCGCGGCCTTCGCGATGACCGTCGTACTCATCGGCACCGGCGACTTCCGGATCGCGCCGTGGGACGTCGTGCAGACCCTGCTGGGCAACGGCACCCCCGCCACCGACTTCATCGTCAACGACCTGCGCCTGCCGCGGGTCCTGGTCGCGCTGCTCGTCGGCGCGGCCCTCGGGATCTCCGGAGCCGTCTTCCAGTCGGTCTCCCGCAACCCGCTGGGCTCCCCGGACCTGCTCGGCTTCGGCTACGGCTCGGCGGTCGGCGCGCTCGTCGTCATCATCCTGTTCAAGGGCGGCGCCACCGAGGTGGCCGTCGGCGCGCTGGTCGGCGGCCTGCTGGCCGGAGCCGTCGTCTACCTGCTGGCGTACAAGCAGGGCATCCAGGGCTACCGGCTGGTGCTGGTCGGCATCGGCGTCTCCGCGATCCTCGTCGCCGTGATCCAGTACCTGATCACGAAGGCCCAGATGATCGAGGCCACCCGTGCCATGGTCTGGCTGACCGGTTCGCTGGCCGGCCGGGACTGGGCGCAGGTGTGGCCACTGCTCGCGGTGTGCGCGGTGCTCTTCCCGCTGGTCCTGGGACAGGGCCGGGCCCTGCGGATGATGGAGATGGGCGACGACGCCGCGTACGCCCTCGGGGTGCGGGTGGAGCGGACGCGTCTGCTGCTGATGCTCGCGGCGATCCTGCTCACCACCGCGTCGAGCGCCGCGGCCGGGCCCATCAGCTTCGTCGCGCTGGCCGCGCCGCAGCTGGCCCGGCGGCTGACCCGGTCGCCCGGCGGGAACCTGCTGAACGCCGCCCTGATGGGCTCGGTCCTGCTGATGGTGTCCGACTGGGCCTCGCAGCAGGCCTTCGGCGCCGACCAACTGCCGGTGGGCGTGGTGACCGGCCTCGTCGGCGGCGTCTACCTGCTCTGGCTGCTCGTCACCGAGCGCAAGGCCGGACGTATATGAGTGCGACGACTGCGACGTATCGCGACATGAGGAGTACGCAAGTGCAGCGGCTGACCGCGGAGAACGTGACCCTCGGCTACGACCAGCGGGTCATCGCCGAGAACCTGTCGGTGGAGATCCCGGACAACTCCTTCACGGTGATCGTCGGCCCCAACGCCTGCGGCAAGTCCACGCTGTTGCGGGCCCTGTCGCGGATGCTGAAGCCGTCCGCCGGGCGGGTGCTGCTGGACGGGCAGGCCATCGGCTCGATGCCCGCGAAGAAGGTCGCCAAGACGCTGGGCCTGCTCCCGCAGTCCTCGATCGCGCCGGACGGCATCACGGTGGCCGACCTGGTCTCGCGCGGCCGCTACCCGCACCAGGGACTGCTGCGGCAGTGGTCGGCGCAGGACGAGCGGGTCGTGAACGAGTCGATGGCCTCGACCGGGGTCGCCGAGCTCGCCGACCGGGCCGTGGACGAACTGTCGGGCGGGCAGCGGCAGCGCGTGTGGATCGCGATGGCGCTGGCGCAGCAGACCCCGCTGCTGCTGCTCGACGAGCCGACGACGTACCTGGACATCCAGCACCAGATCGACGTGCTGGACCTGTGCGCGGAGCTGCACGAGAACCAGGGACGCACGCTCGTCGCGGTGCTGCACGACCTCAACCACGCGGCCCGGTACGCCACGCACCTGATCGCGATGCGGGGCGGGAAGGTCGTCGCGCAGGGGGCGCCCCAGGAGGTGGTCACCGCGGAGCTCGTGGAGGAGGTGTTCGGGCTGCGCTGCCAGATCATCGACGACCCGGAGACGGGGACGCCGCTGGTGATTCCGGCGGCACGCAAGGCCCGCGTGGTGGCCCGGGCCGAGTAGCCCCCGCGGGCCGTCCGGCTCCCGCACCGGGGTTGCCGGTGCGGGCCGGGAGGGTGCCGGCCGGGGGAGAGAGGCCCTTGGAGGCCGGCGCCCGGCTTAGAGCATGCTCTTGAGGCGGAGGAGGTCGCGGAAGCCGGCTTCCAGGCGGACCCGGCCGGAGGCCCAGGCCTTCGCGAACTTCAGCTCGCCCGCGACGAGCGCCACGAGGTCGTCGCCGGTCATCGCGAGGCGGATCTCCGCCTTCGCGGCCGGCGGCCCCGGGGCGACCGCGTCCACCTGGATCCGGCCCGTTTCCAGGCGGCCCGTGAACGTCTGGTCCAGGTCCGTGATGTGGCAGCTCAGGGAGCGGTCGAAGGCGGCCGCGCCGCGTACGCCTTCGTCGGCCCGAGCGAGGTTGTCGGAGAGTTTGTCGAGTGCTGCGCGGCACTCCTGGATCGTAGCCATCGTGATCACGACCGTACCGCAGAGCCATACGTGGTCGCCGGGCGCTTCGAGGTAGCGTCGGGGCATGACCGACGAACCAGCCGAGCCCGGGGCCGGGGCCGGGGCCGGGCCCGAAGGCACCGCCGAGTCCGCAGAACCCGCCGAGCCCGCGGGGCCCGCCCCGCTGGGCGTCGTACGCACGTCCACCGGCCACTCCGGCGTGGACGCGCACCTGGCGCGGCTGGCGGACGCGGACCACCTCGCGGCGGACGGGCACGTCGAGGTGTACGAGGATGTCCACAGGGGGCTGCGCGAGGCGCTGAGCGCGCTGGACGCACCGCCCGTCCCCGGTCCGTACGAAAACAGGAGCTGAACCGAACGTGGCAGGAGTGGCACGCCGCCGCCTGGACGCCGAACTGGTACGCCGCAGCATGGCCCGCTCGCGAGAGCACGCCGCACAGCTGATCGCCGCGGGCCGGGTGACGGTGGGAGGCAACACCGCGACCAAGGCGGCCACCCAGGTCGAGACCAGCGCGGCCCTCGTGGTCCTCAAGGACGACAGCGATCCGGACTACGTGTCGCGGGGCGGACACAAGCTGGCCGGCGCGCTCGCCGCCTTCCGGCCGCAGGGGCTGCTCGTCGAGGGCCGCCGGGCGCTGGACGCGGGCGCCTCGACCGGCGGGTTCACCGATGTGCTGCTGCGCTCGGGGGTGGCCCACGTCATGGCCGTGGACGTCGGTTACGGACAGCTGGCCTGGTCGCTGCAGAGCGACGACCGGGTCACGGTCAAGGACCGTACGAACGTCCGCGAGCTGACGGTGGAGCAGCTCGACGGGGTTCCGGTCGACCTGGTCGTCGGCGACCTGTCGTTCATCTCCATCGGCCTGGTGCTGCCGGCGCTGGTGCGCTGCTGCGCGCCGGACGCCGACCTGGTGCTGATGGTCAAGCCGCAGTTCGAGGTCGGCAAGGACCGGCTGGGGAGCGGCGGCGTGGTGCGCAGCCCGGAGCTGCGTGCGGAGGCGGTGCGCGAGGTCGCGGCGCAGGCGGCGAAGCTGGGGCTGGGCGTTCTCGGTGTGACGGCGAGTCCGCTGCCGGGGCCGTCGGGCAACGTCGAGTACTTTCTGTGGCTGCGGGCGGGGGCACCGGCACTCGACCCGGCGGATGTTGACCGTGCAGTGGCGGAGGGGCCGCAGTGACAGATTCATCGGTTTCGGTTTCGGGTTCAGGGGTTTCGGGGGAGGGGCGGACGGTCTTCCTGCTCGCGCACACCGGGCGGCCGGCGGCCATCCGCAGCGCCGAGCTGGTCGTGCAGGGCCTGCTGAGGTGCGGGCTGCGCGTACGCGTCATGGAGCACGAGGCGGTGGACCTGCCGCTGCCGCGCGAGGTGGAGCTGGTCACCGAGTTCACCCCGGGCGCGCTCGACGGGTGCGAGCTGCTGATCGTCCTGGGCGGCGACGGAACCCTGCTGCGCGGGGCGGAGTTCGCGCGGGCCTCGGGGGTGCCGATGCTGGGCGTCAACCTGGGCCGGGTGGGCTTCCTCGCCGAGGCCGAGCGCGACGACCTGGACAAGGTCGTGGACCGGGTGGTGACGCGCTCGTACGAGGTTGAGGAGCGGATGACCCTCGACGTGATCGTGCGCACGAACGGCGATGTGGTCCACCGGGACTGGGCGCTGAACGAGGCTGCGGTCCAGAAGGTGTCCCCGGAGCGGATGCTCGAGGTGGTCCTGGAGATCGACGGGCGCCCGGTGACCGGCTTCGGCTGTGACGGGATCGTCTGCGCGACTCCGACGGGCTCCACGGCCTACGCATTCTCCGCGGGCGGGCCGGTGGTCTGGCCCGAGGTGGAGGCGCTGCTGATGGTGCCGATCAGCGCGCACGCGCTGTTCGCGAAGCCGCTGGTGACCTCGCCGACCTCGGTCCTGGCGGTGGAGGTGCAGAACGGCACTCCGCACGGCGTGCTGTGGTGCGACGGCCGGCGGACGCTGGAGCTGCCCGCCGGGGCGCGGGTGGAGGTGCGGCGGGGCGCGGTGCCCGTGCGGCTCGCCCGGCTGCACCACGCGTCCTTCACGGACCGGCTCGTCGCGAAGTTCGCGCTGCCGGTGTCGGGTTGGCGTGGGGCGCCGCACTGAGGGACCGGCGGCACCCCCCTAATAGCACATGCGTTCGTAGAACTCGGGACGGGTGACGTCACATGGCACCCATGAAACCTCGGTATCGTCGTCCCGTGCTTGAGGAGATGCGGATACGGTCGCTCGGGGTCATCGACGACGCGGTGGTCGAGCTGTCGCCCGGTTTCACCGCGGTGACCGGCGAGACCGGTGCGGGCAAGACGATGGTCGTCACCAGCCTCGGGCTGCTGCTCGGCGGTCGCGCCGACCCGGCCCTCGTACGGATCGGGGCCAAGGCCGCGGTCGTCGAGGGCCGCATCGTCTTGCGCCCGGGCGCCCCCGCCGCCGTACGCGCCGAGGAGGCCGGGGCCGAGCTCGACGACGGCGCCCTGCTGATCAGCCGGACCGTGTCCGCCGAGGGCCGCTCGCGCGCCCACGTCGGCGGCCGCTCCGTGCCCGTCGGCCTGCTCGGCGAGCTCGCCGACGACCTGGTCGCCGTACACGGGCAGACCGATCAGCAGGGGCTGCTGCGCCCGGCCAGGCAGCGGCAGGCGCTCGACCGGTACGCCGGGGACGCCGTCGCCGTCCCGCTGGAGAAGTACGGCTCGGCCCACCGCAGGCTCCGCGCGGTCGCCGTCGAGCTCGAGGAGATCACCACCCGGGCCCGGGAACGGGCCCAGGAGGCGGACCTGCTGCGCTTCGGGCTGGACGAGATCGCCGCCGTGGAACCGGTGGCCGGTGAGGACACCGAGCTCGCCGCCGAGGCGGAGCGGCTCGGACACGCCGAATCGCTGGCCTCGGCGGCGCAGCTGGCGCACGCCGCGCTCGCGGGCAACCCCGAGGACCCGGAGGCCATCGACGCGAACATGCTCGTCGCGGGCGCGCACCGGGCGCTGGAGTCCGTACGGTCGCACGACCCGGCGCTGGGCGCGCTCGCCGAACGGATCGGCGAGCTGGGCATCCTGCTATCCGACGTGGCCGGGGAGCTGGCGGGCTACGCCGACGACCTGGACGCCGATCCGCTGCGGCTGGCCGCCGTGGAGGAGCGGCGGGCCGCCCTGACCCAGCTGACCCGCAAGTACGGCACCGCCGGCACCGTGGACGCCGTACTGGAGTGGGCCGAACAGGGCGCGGCGCGGCTGCTGCAACTGGACGGCGACGACGAGCGGATCACCGAGCTGACCGCCGAGCGCGACGGCCTGCGCGACGAACTGTCGCTGCTGGCACAGGCGTTGACGGACGCCCGGACCGAGGCCGCGACACGGTTCGCCTCCGCGGTGACGGAGGAGCTGGCCTCGCTGGCGATGCCGCACGCCCGGGTGACCATCGACATCCGGCAGGCCGAGGACCCCGACGGCGTGGTCGTGGACGGCCGCCCGGTCGCCTACGGACCTTCGGGTGCCGACGAGGTCGAACTGCTGCTGGCCCCGCACCCCGGCGCACAGCCGCGGCCGATCGCCAAGGGCGCCTCGGGCGGTGAGCTCTCCCGGGTGATGCTGGCCGTGGAGGTCGTCTTCGCGGGCTCCGACCCGGTGCCCACCTACCTCTTCGACGAGGTCGACGCGGGCGTCGGCGGCAAGGCGGCGGTCGAGGTGGGCCGGCGGCTGGCGAAGCTGGCCAGGACGGCGCAGGTCGTGGTCGTCACGCACCTGCCGCAGGTGGCTGCCTTCGCGGACCGGCAGCTGCTCGTCGAGAAGACCAACGACGGCTCGGTCACCCGCAGCGGTGTCACCGTGCTGGAGGGCGAGGACCGCATCCGCGAGCTGTCGCGCATGCTGGCCGGACACGAGGACTCGGTCTCGGCGCGGGCACACGCCGAGGAACTGCTGGCGGCGGCGCGCGCGGACGCGTGAGGCGATCCGGCGCATGGGGTCACGAGGCGCCGGGAGGGCCCGGAACGCACGGCGTTCCGGGCCCTCGGCCGTCTCCGGGACGAGGCGGCGATAGTCCGTGTGGGTGAGGCTGGCGAGCGTCCTGCGGTATCTCGTACGGGATCCGCACCCGTATGGTCCCGGAACGCGCGTGCGGACTGGCATCCTTGGCGACGTCTCTGACTCCCTCACCCTGGAGCTTCGGCCCGTGAGCAGCTCCCCGGTCTCCACCCCCTTCCCGTCCCAGCCCTACGGCCGGCCGCCGCTGCGCACCGTGCAGGTCCTCGGCGGCGGTGCGGGCGCGGGCAGCAACGCCCACGTACGATCGCTCGCGACCGGGCTCGCCGCGCGCGGCGTACGGGTCACGGTGTGCGCGCCCGTCCAGGCGGAGGGGGAGTACGACTTCACCGGCGCCGGGGCGCAGTTCGCGCCCGACGCGGTCAGCGTGCTGCGGGCCGCGTGCGCCGGAGCCGACCTCGTGCACGCGCACGGCGTGCGCGCCGGGATGCGCGCCGCGCTGGCCATGCGCGGGCGCCGGGTGCCGCTGGTGGTGAGCTGGCACGGCGAGGGCCCCACGGCGGCCGGTGCGCTGGGCCGGCTGAGCCGCATGCTGGAACGGCACGTCGCGCGGGCCGCGGCGGTGGTGCTCGGGGCCTCCTCCGATCAGGTGGACCTCGCGCGCCTGAGGGGCGCCAGGGACGCGCGGCTGGCCCCGGTGGCGGTCCCGGTGGGCCCGGAGGGCCCGGAGGCCGCGGCCGACCCCGGCAAGGTGCGGGCGGACCTCGGAGCGGTGGAGCGGCCGCTGCTGATCGCGGTCGGCAGCCTGGTGCCGCACCGGGGGTACTCCGTACTGCTCGACGCGGCACGGGAGTGGCGCGGCCTGGACCCGGTGCCGCTGCTGGTGATCGCGGGGGAGGGGCCGCTACGGGCCGAACTCTCGCGGCGGATCGAGGCGGAGGGGCTCCCGGTACGGCTGCTGGGGCGCCGCAAGGACGCGGCGCAGCTGCTGGCGGCGGCGGACCTGGCGGTGCTGCCGAGCCGGTGGGAGGCGCGGGCCCTGCTCGCGCAGGAGGCGCTGCGGGTGGGCGTACCGCTGGTGGCCACGGAGGTGGGCGGTGTGCCGGAGCTGGTGGGCGAGGGCGCGGTGCTGGTCCCGCCGGGGGAGGCGCGGGCGCTCGCCTCGGCCGTGACCGGCCTGCTGGCCGATCCGGACCGCAGGGCGGCGCTGGCGGCCGCGGGGCGCGTCCAGGCCGCGACGTGGCCGTCGGAGGACGACACGGTCGCTCAGGTCCTGTCGGTCTACGACGAACTGATGGAACGGACCCGCCGCTAGCCTCCCGGCGGGGCAGCGCCGTGCCGTGGCGCGCCGCCGCTCCGGGGGCGCTGCCCCCGCACCCCCGCGCCTCAATCGCCGGCGGGGCTTGATTCGGCCGCGCTGCGTTGTCGTGTGCCGCCTGGTTTCCGTCCGGGCGGAGCCCGGGGAACGGCGTCAGGAAAGGGTGTGGCGCCGGGCGCGGAGGGCCAGGCTCAGGGAGAGGACCGTCTCCGGGTCGTCCAGGTCCGTGCCCAGCAGCTCCGAGATGCGCGCCAGGCGGTTGTAGAGGGTCTGGCGGTTCAGATGGAGCTCACGGGCCGTCTCCGCCTTGCGGCCCGCGTGGGCCAGGTACGTCTCCAGCGTGGGCAGGAGAGGGGGCCGCGACGTCGTGTCGTGCGTGCGCAGCGGGCCGATCGCGCGGTCCACGAAGGCCGCCAGGTCGGGGTGTTCGCGCAGCCGCCACAGCAGCAGGTCGATGTCCAGGCGGCGGGCGTCGTACCAGGGGAGTGAAGGCAGGCCGTGGGCCGCGGTCGCGGTCTCCGCGGCGTGCCGCAGGCCCGCCGAGGCGGCCGCCCAGCCGCCCGCCACGCCGACGACCACCACCGGCGGGGCGTCCGCGCGGTCCAGGCCAGCGCGTTCGACGCCCGCCCGCAGCGCCGCCGAGACCCGGTCCGCCACGGCCGCGCGCTCCGGCTCCGTGCGCAGGGAGACCAGCAGCGGGACCCGGCCCTCGACCGGGCGGACGCCCAGCAGGACCGGCACCCCGACGGACGCCAGCTCCTCCAGCACCGCACGGGCCAGCACGGCCCAGTTGCCGGACGGGCCGAGGTCCGAGGAGAGCCGCATGACCACCGGCAGCAGCGCGCCGCCGGCCGGCTTGAAGCCCAGGACGCGGGCCTGCGCCGGGGCGTCCTCCGCCGAGATGCGGCCCTCGGCGAGGTCCGTCAGGAAGTCGCCGCGCCCGCGCGCCGCCAGCTCGTCCTCCTGCCGCGCCTGCATCAGGACGACGGCCAGGACGCCGGCCGTGCGTTCGGCGGCCATCCGGTGCACCGGGAGCAGCGGGGCCGAGACGCCGACCAGGACGACCCGGGCCCGTACCGAGCCGGTGCCGTGGCCCCCGCCCGGTACGTCGACCACCACCGTGTTCGCGGAGGGCTCGGCCTCGCGCTGGCCCCGTAGGCCCTCCCACACCTGGAGCGGGTCCGCGCCCGCGTCCCCGGCCGCGCTGCCGGCCGCGTACAGGAGCTGTCCGTCGGGGGTCTCCAGGAAGACCGGATTGCCGGTGAAGTCGGCGAGGATCCGCAGGACCTGCGGGATGCCCCCGCCGCCCAACAGGGCCTCCGTGCACCGGCGGTGCACCTCCTCGGCGCGCTGGAGCAGGGCGTAGTGGTGGTTGACGATCTCGGTGTGGACCTCCTCCGTGACCGCCACGAAGGGGACCTCCCGGTGCAGCTGGACCAGGGGCAGCCCCGCGGAGCGCGCCGTCTCCACGATCGTCGCCGGCAGCCGGCTGAAGCGCGGCCCCAGTTCCACCACCAGCGCGGCGATCCCCCGGTCGGCGAGGCGGCGTACGAAGGCGCGCTGCTCGGCCGGCCGGGTGCCGAGGCCCAGCCCCGTGGTCAGCAGCAGCTCACCGCCCTTGAGCAGGGAGGCGATGTTCGGCACCTCGCCCGCGTGCACCCAGCGGACGGTCCGGCCCAGGCGGTCGGCGCAGGCCACCACCTCCGGCAGCCCGCTGCGCAGCCCCGGCAGCTCCAGTGCCCGCTGAACGGTGATACCGCCCTGGTTCTCCATAGCGCGGGACGCTACCGGCCGACCCGTCTCCATCGTCAGGCGGGCCGGATGTTGTGGTTGAAGCGGAAGATGTTGTCCGGGTCGTACTGGCGCTTCAACGCGCCCAGCCGGCGCATGTTCTCGGCTCCGAGGCCCGAGACCACCCGCTCGGTGCCCTCGTTCCCGGTGAAGTTCAGGTAGACCGCGCCGGTGCTCCAAGGCTGGACGTCGGCCCGGACGTCCTTGACCCACTGCCGGCAGCGCTCGTCGTCGGCCTCGTCCTCCCAGATCCCGAACGGGTGCACCGCCCAGGGCGAGTCGCGGTACGGCACCGGGTACTCGGCCGGGCCGGAGGCGATGGCGCCGCCCTGCGGGAAGACCAGGTGCTGGGTGCCGGTCGGCACGGGCATGGACCCGGCGCGGGCACAGAAGACGTCCACGAACTCGTCCGGAGCGCCGGTGAGGTACTCGGCCGACCAGTAGTTCCGCATCCCCGCCGGGTCGTCGATCATGCACTGGAGATCGGCGTACGGGATGGCCGTGACGATCTCCGACTCGTGGGGGATCGCCAGCAGCGGCCCGGCCAGCTCGCGCATCTCCTCCTCGGGGCCCGCGTACGTCAGCAGCGCCCCCGCCAGCAGCCGGCCGACCAGGTGCTGCGGGACGAACTCCTCGGGCGGGCCGGTCAGGTAGAGGGCGGCGCCCGAGGCCTCGGGCGGTGCGGCCTCGATGACGTCCCGGTACGTACGGACCACCTCGGGCCCGCGCTCCGGCAGGTACAGCAGGAACGCGATCGACATGGCGGGCAGTTCGTACAGCCGCAGGGTCAGCGAGGTGGCGATGCCGAAGTTCCCGCCGCCGCCGTGCAGCCCCCAGAACAGCTCCGGGTGCTCCTCGGTCGTCGCGTGGACGAGCTCGCCCTCGGCGGTGACCAGGTCCACGCCCAGCAGGTTGTCCACCGCCAGGCCGAACTTCCGGTCCAGCCAGCCGCTGCCGCCGCCCAGGACGTAGCCGCCGACGCCGGTGGTGGAGGCCCGGCCGCCGGTGGTCGCCAGGTGGTACGGCTCGCAGGCCCGGTCCAGGTGGCTCATCGTGGCCCCGCCCTCGATGTGGGCGGCCCCGGCGGCCGGATGGACCGTCACCTTGTGCATCCGCCGCAGGTCCACGACCAGGCCGCCGTCGTTGAGGGACATCCCGGCCACGCTGTGCCCGCCGCCGCGCACGGCGACGTTCAGGTCCAGCTCCCGCGCGAAGCGCACGGCGGTCACCACGTCCTCCGTGCTCTCGCACTGGGCGATGACGGCGGGCCTGCGGTCGATCATCGCGTTGAAGAGGGTCCGGGCCTCGTCGTATCCCGGATCCTCCGGGGCGAAGACCTCGCCGGACAGATCCTCGCGGAGCGCGGTCAGGGCCGCGCCCGCCTTCGACAGGGGAGCCATGGCTGCCCCCTTCCACCGGAGGGAGGGCATAGGACCCTTCCAGCGTAGGCGCGGACGATCACCGGGGCGCGGCGAGAAAGTCCGCGCCCCCGGCGAGCCGCCCGCTCACGGGCCGTCCGTCCGCCGTCAGCCGCCGTACGCCCCGCTGGCCGTCAGCCGCAGGGCCGTGTCGATCAGCGGAACGTGGCTGAACGCCTGCGGGAAGTTCCCGACCTGCCGCTGGAGCCGCGGGTCCCACTCCTCCGCGAGGAGACCCAGGTCGTTGCGGAGCGACAGCAGCCGTTCGAACAGCCGCCGTGCCTCGTCCACCCGCCCGATCATCGCCAGGTCGTCGGCCATCCAGAACGAGCAGGCCAGGAAGGCGCCCTCGTCGCCCTCGAGGCCGTCCACGCCGGCCTCCTCGCCCGCCGTCGGGTAGCGCAGGATGAAACCGTCGGGCGTGGACAGCTCGCGCTGGATCGCCTCGATGGTGCCGATGACCCGCTTGTCGTCCGGCGGCAGGAAGCCCATCTGCGGGATCAGCAGCAGGGAGGCGTCGAGCTCCTTCGACCCGTACGACTGGGTGAAGGTGTTGCGCTCCTTGTCGTAGCCCTTCTCGCACACGTCCTCGTGGATCTCGTCGCGCAGCTCGCGCCAGCGCTCCAGCGGGCCGTCCGCGTCCCCGCTCTCGATCAGCTTGATCGTGCGGTCCACGGCCACCCAGGCCATCACCTTGGAGTGGACGAAGTGGCGGCGCGGGCCGCGCACCTCCCAGATGCCCTCGTCGGGCTGGTCCCAGTGGGTCTCCAGGTACCGGATCAGCTTGAGCTGGAGCAGCGAGGCGTAGTCGCTGCGGGCGAGGCCGGTCATGTGGCCCAGGTGCAGGGCCTCGGTGACCTCGCCGTACACGTCGAGCTGGAGCTGGCCCGCGGCGCCGTTGCCGACGCGGACCGGGCGGGAGTTCTCGTATCCGGGCAGCCAGTCCAGCTCGGTCTCGCCGAGCTCCCGCTCGCCCGCGATCCCGTACATGATCTGGAGGTTCTCCGGGTCGCCGGCGACCGCGCGCAGCAGCCACTCGCGCCAGGCGCGGGCCTCCTCGCGGTAGCCGGTGCGCAGCAGCGAGGAGAGGGTGATGGCCGCGTCCCGCAGCCAGGTGTAGCGGTAGTCCCAGTTCCGGACGCCGCCGATCTCCTCCGGGAGGGAGGTGGTGGGCGCGGCGACGATCCCGCCCGTGGGGCCGTACGTGAGGGCCTTGAGGGTGATCAGGGAGCGGATCACGGCCTCCCGGTACGGCCCGTGGTACGTGCACTGCTCGACCCACTCGCGCCAGAACTCGGTGGTCGACTCCAGGGCCGCCTCGGCGTCGGGGGTCTCGGGCGCGTCGCGGTGCGAGGCCTGCCACGTGATGCTGAAGGCCTTCCGGTCCCCGGGCCCGACGGTGAAGTCGGAGTACGTCGTCAGGTCCTTGCCGTAGGTCTGCGCGTCGGCGTCCAGCCAGACCGAGTCGGGGCCGGCGACGGCCACGGTGCGCCCGTCGACCTTGTGCACCCAGGGCACGACCCGCCCGTAGCTGAAACGCATCCGCAGCGCCGAACGCATCGGCACCCGCCCGCTGATGCCCTCCACGATGCGGATCAGCTGCGGCGCGTGGTCCTCGCGCGGCGGCATGAAGTCGATCACGCGGACCCTGCCGCGCGGCGTGTCCCACTCCGACTCCAGCACCAGCGAGTCACCGCGGTAGCGGCGGCGGGTCGCATTCGGGGCCTCGGTACCCGCGGGGAACGACGGGCCGATCCGCCAGAACCCGTGGTCCTCGGTGCCGAGAATGCTCGCGAACACGGCATGCGAGTCGAAGCGTGGCAGGCACAGCCAGTCCACCGCCCCGTCCCGGCAGACCAGTGCCGCAGTCTGCATGTCCCCGATCAGTGCGTAATCCTCGATGCGCCCGGACACGTGCATCTCCAGTCGAACGGCCACGTCCGCCCCGAAGGGCGCTTGCATTGCGCGGTTGCGCGGTCTCCTGTGTGCAGGGATCTCCGCGTGAGCCCATGATTCCGTATATCGGCTCGGTTAGGCCGTCTGACGGACTGCCCGGCGGTGATGTGTGCAATATCCGAGCAGGATATGTCGGCACCCTAGTGATCTCCGTGAGCCCCGGAAGAATGCGGCTGGGCCGAACGGGTGAGCAGCGGGTATGCCGCCCCGGCGCACCCTCCCGCCCCCGGACGCGGAGTGCGCGCCGCGTGCCCGGAGGCGGACCGCCCCGGGCGCTGATAGGCTGGTACCCCGTGGACCGGTGGTCTGCCTGTGCGAATCAGGAGCCCCGAAACCGCAGCTTCGGCGCCCCCTGAGACCCCTCCGGATCGACGGTGGCCGGCGCCGGACGCACCTCACTTCGCGACCACGGGAGCCCCCTCTTGGCGATGCCGCCCAAATCCATGACGACCAAGCACATCTTCGTCACCGGGGGTGTCGCTTCCTCCCTCGGCAAGGGCCTGACGGCCTCCAGCCTGGGTGCGCTGCTGAAGGCGCGCGGTCTTCGGGTCACGATGCAGAAGCTCGACCCGTACCTGAACGTCGACCCCGGCACGATGAACCCGTTCCAGCACGGCGAGGTGTTCGTCACCAACGACGGCGCCGAGACCGACCTGGACATCGGCCACTACGAGCGCTTCCTCGACGTCGACCTCGACGGCTCGGCCAACGTCACCACCGGCCAGGTCTACAACACCGTCATCGCCAAGGAGCGCCGCGGCGAGTACCTCGGTGACACCGTGCAGGTCATCCCGCACATCACCAACGAGATCAAGCACCGGATCCGCCGCATGGCGACCGAGGACGTCGACGTCGTCATCACCGAGGTCGGCGGCACCGTCGGCGACATCGAGTCGCTGCCGTTCCTGGAGACCGTCCGCCAGGTCCGCCACGAGGTCGGCCGCGACAACGTCTTCGTCGTGCACATCTCACTGCTCCCCTACATCGGCCCCTCCGGTGAGCTCAAGACCAAGCCGACCCAGCACTCGGTCGCGGCCCTGCGCAACATCGGTATCCAGCCCGACGCCATCGTGCTGCGCGCCGACCGCGACGTCCCCACCTCCATCAAGCGCAAGATCTCGCTGATGTGCGACGTGGACGAGGCGGCCGTGGTCGCGGCCATCGACGCCAAGTCGATCTACGACATCCCGAAGGTGCTGCACACCGAGGGCCTGGACGCGTACGTCGTGCGCAAGCTCGACCTGCCCTTCCGCGACGTGGACTGGAGGGTCTGGGAGGACCTGCTCGACCGGGTCCACAACCCCGACCACGAGGTCAAGGTCGCGCTCGTCGGCAAGTACATCGACCTGCCCGACGCCTACCTGTCGGTGACCGAGGCGCTGCGCGCCGGCGGTTTCGCCAACAAGGCCCGGGTCCAGATCAAGTGGGTCACCTCCGACGACTGCAAGACCCCGGACGGCGCGGCTGCGGTGCTCGGCGACGTGGACGCGATCTGCGTGCCCGGCGGCTTCGGCGACCGCGGCGTCAACGGCAAGGTCGGCGCGATCACCTACGCCCGCGAGAACAGGATCCCGCTGCTCGGCCTGTGCCTGGGCCTGCAGTGCGTGGTCATCGAGGCCGCGCGCAACCTCGCGGGCATCGAGGACGCCAACTCCACCGAGTTCGACGCCTCCACCCCGCACCCGGTCATCTCGACCATGGAGGAGCAGCTGGCCTTCGTCGAGGGCGCGGGCGACCTGGGTGGCACCATGCGTCTGGGCATGTACCCGGCGAAGCTCGCCGAGGGCTCCATCGTGCGCGAGGTCTACGGCGACCAGGCGTACGTGGACGAGCGCCACCGCCACCGCTACGAGGTCAACAACGCCTACCGCGGCGAGCTGGAGAAGAAGGCCGGCATCGTCTTCTCCGGCACCTCCCCGGACAACAAGCTCGTGGAGTACGTCGAGTACCCGCGCGAGGTGCACCCCTACCTGGTGGCCACCCAGGCCCACCCGGAGCTGCGCTCGCGCCCGACGCGCCCCCACCCGCTGTTCGCGGGCCTGGTCAAGGCGGCCGTGGAGCGGCAGCAGTCCGCGAAGTGAGCGCCTGACCGCATAACGTAGACAGCCGGGGCACGAATCGTGCCCCGGCTGTCGCGTTCTCGGGGAAGGTATCGGCCATGGCCATGGACAACGACATCGTGGACACACCGGAGTCGTGGGAGGTGGTCGCCTCACGGACCCCGTTCGAGGGCGCGAAGACGGCCGTGAAGTCGGACCAGGTCCGGATGCCCGACAGCGCGGTGGTGCGCCGCGACTACCAGGTGCACCCGGGCTCGGTGTGCGTCCTCGCCCTCGACGAGGAGCAGCGGGTGCTGGTCCTCAAGCAGTTCCGCCACCCGGTGCGGCACCGGCTGTGGGAGCTCCCGGCCGGGCTGCTGGACGTACCCGGCGAGAACCCGCTGCACGCGGCCCAGCGGGAGCTGTACGAGGAGGCGCACGCCAAGGCGGGCGAATGGCGGGTACTGGCCGACTTCTTCAGCTCGCCCGGCGGCTCCGACGAGGCCGTCCGCGTCTTTCTCGCACAGAACCTGGCGGAGGCCGAGGGCGTCCGTTACGAGGTCTCCGACGAGGAGGCGGACATGGAGATCGCCCGTGTTCCGCTCGCGGACCTGGTCCGCGGGGTGCTGGCGGGCGAGCTGGGCAATCCGGGGCTGGTGACCGGCGTACTGGCCCTCTCCGCGGCCCTCGCCTCCGAGGGCGGCATCGAGTCCCTGCGTCCGGCCCTGGCCCCCTGGCCGGCCCGCCCGTACGAGGCGTGACCCGGCCCGCGGGCCGGGTCACGTGGGCCGTGCGTGAAAAATAGGTCCATCTGCTGATCCGATTGGGGGATTTGCCCGCCGCGCTCCACACGGGTCGTCGCTCTGCGTGAACTACGCTCGCAATCCGGTGGCAGGGAGAGGAGCGGATCCGTGGCGGATTTCGTCGGGCGGCGGCGTGAGCTCAAGGAGCTGCGCGAGGACATCGCACGGACCGGGCTCGACACCCTCTCCGGCCGCAAGGCCAAGGCGCCCCGGGCCCGGGTGCTGCTCGTCGCCGGGCGCCCCGGGTCCGGGCGCACGGCCCTCGCCGAGGCCTTCGTGCGCGAGGTCGCCGGGGAATACCCCGACGGAGTGCTCCGCACCCGGCTCGCGACCCCCGGCGGGGAGGCCGTGGCCACCGAGCGGGCCGTCCGGAGCCTGCTGGAGGGGCTGGGGCAGTGCACCCCGCCCGGGGCCGACGAGGACGAGCTGAGCTCCGTCCTGCGGACCGCCCTCGACGGGCGACGCGTGATCATCCTGGTGGACGACGCCGCCGACCCGCAGCAGGTGGACGCCCTGCTGCCGGACACCCCCGAGTGCCTCGTCGTGGTCACCGCCGAGGGGCCGCTCACCGGCATCCCCGACGTCCGGCCCTGCACCCTCGGCGGGCTCGACACCCTCTCCGCCGTGGAACTGCTCGTGCAGCGCATCGGGGACACCCGCGTCACCGCGGACCCCCGGGCCGCCGAGGCCCTCGCCGAGGAGTGCGGGGGCCAGCCCGCCGCACTCGTCCTCGTCGGCGGGTGGCTCGCCGCCCACCCCAAGGCCTCCGTGGCCGACGTCGCCAAGCAGCTGCACGACATGCCCGCCACCACCGGCGGCCCGCTCGCCCGCGGCTTCCGGCTCGTCTACGAGTCCCTGCCGCAGCCCGCCCAGCGCACCCTGCGGCTGCTGCCGCTCGCCCCGGCCGGCATCGTCGACTCGCACACCGCCTCCGCCCTCGCCGGCTGCTCCGTGGCCGCCGCCCAGTCCACGCTCGACGATTTCGCCGGGCTGGGCCTGATCCGGCCCTCCCGCGACGGCCTGTTCCTGCTGCCCGGCTGCCTCGCACCGCTGCTCCAGGCCCTGCTGGAGGCCAAGGAACGCCCCGCCGAGGTCCAGCTGGCCCGGGCCCGGATGCTGGAGCGCACCGTACGGCTGCTGCACTCCTGCCGGGCCATGGCCGAGCCCGGGGAGCCCGGGGTCGACGCCGCCGTCGACGACGGCCTCCGCGAGCTGCTGGACGGCCTGCCGCGCGCCCTGCGCTTCCCCGACCGGCGTGCCGCGGCCACCTGGCTGGACACCCGGCTGCCCGCGCTCCACGCGGCGGCCTCCCTGGCCGTGGCCGACGGGGACCTGGACACCCTGGCCCGCAGGCTGGTCGCAGCCCTCGTACGGGCGCTGGCGGACCACCGCGGCACGGCCGAGGCCGCCCCCGAGCTGTACGGGCTGCACCGCCTGGTCCTGGACGTGGCCGAGCGCCGCAACCTGCACCGGGAGCAGGCCGCCGCTCTGCTGAACCTGGCCGACGTGGACGCCGCTACCGGCCGGACCCAGGAGGCGCTGGAGCGCTACCGGGCCGCGCTGGACGCCGGACGGGCGGCGAACGATCCGTACGCGACGGGCCGCGCGATGGAATCCGTAGGGGGCGCCTACCAGGAGCTGGAGGACTGGCACCGGGCCTCCGACTGGTTCGGCCGGGCGCTGTCCCAGGCCCTCGCGCGGGGCGAGCGCGCGGACGAGGCCCGGCTCTACGGGCGGCTCGGGAACGTGCACACCTACGCGGGGCGGTACGGGGACGCGCTGCGCAGCTGGCGGGCGGCCGCCGCGGGCTACCGGAAGCTGGCCGATGTCCCCGGTCAGGCAAAGGCGTTGAGCGAGATGGCACGGGTCCAGGAGTACGCCGGCCGGCCCGAGGAATCGCTGCACACCTGCCGCGAGGCGGTGGAGCTGGCACGCCGGGCGGGGGACCAGCGACTTCAGGCCGCGCTGCAGGTCAGGCTGGCCGACACGCTGGACCGGCTGGGAGACCCCGCGGCTGCCAGGCTGCACCGGTCCGCGGCCGACAGATTGCTGGGAGATGACCCCGCAGCCTGCGAAATCCGCAGTGGTTCCGACTGAGATTATTGCTTTGCAAGGCTAGACAGCGCGTCGTCCTTCATTAGACTGGCTTCACCACGTCATCCTGTGGTGCATCCCGTTGCGCGTTCTTGTGGGCGGGTATGTATGGAAGTGCCCCCGTAAATCCCCTGAGCCAAGGACCGTGATCGACGATGAAGGTCGGCATCCCCCGCGAGGTCAAGAACAACGAGTTCCGGGTCGCCATCACGCCCGCCGGCGTGCATGAGCTGGTCCGCAACGGCCACCAGGTCTTCGTCGAGCAGAACGCCGGTGTGGGTTCCTCGATCACGGACGCCGAGTACGTCTCGGCCGGTGCCGAGATCCTCGGCACCGCCGACGAGGTCTGGGCCACTGCCGACCTGCTGCTCAAGGTCAAGGAGCCGATCGCGGAGGAGTACCACCGCCTCCGCAAGGACCAGACGCTCTTCACCTACCTGCACCTCGCGGCCTCCCGCGAGTGCACGGACGCCCTGCTGGAGTCCGGCACCACCGCCATCGCCTACGAGACGGTCGAGCTCGCCAACCGCGCGCTCCCGCTGCTCGCCCCGATGTCCGAGGTCGCGGGCCGTCTGGCCCCGCAGGTCGGCGCCTACCACCTGATGCGCTCGGCCGGCGGCCGCGGCGTCCTCCCGGGCGGCGTCCCCGGCACCCACGCCGGCGAGTGCGTCGTCATCGGCGGCGGCGTCTCCGGCTGGAACGCCGCGCAGATCGCCATCGGCATGGGCTTCCACGTGACCCTGCTCGACCGCGACATCAACAAGCTCCGCGAGGCCGACAAGATCTTCGGAACGAAGATCAAGACGATCGTCTCCAACGCCTTCGAGCTGGAGAAGGCCGTCGTCGAGGCCGACCTCGTCATCGGCGCCGTCCTGATCCCGGGTGCGAAGGCCCCGAAGCTGGTCACCAACGAGCTCGTCGCCAAGATGAAGCCCGGAAGTGTCCTTGTCGACATTGCGATCGACCAGGGCGGCTGCTTCGAGGACTCCCGTCCGACCACTCACGCCGAGCCGACCTTCCAGGTCCACAACTCGGTCTTCTACTGCGTCGCCAACATGCCGGGCGCGGTTCCGAACACCTCCACCTACGCGCTGACGAACGCGACGCTGCCCTACATCGTGCAGCTCGCCAACCTCGGCTGGGTCGAGGCGCTGCGTCGTGACCCCGCGCTCGGCCTGGGCCTCAACACCCATGACGGCCAGGTCGTTTACGGTCCCGTCGCCGAGGCCCACGGCCTCGAGACCCTTGAGCTGAGCACGCTGCTCGGCTGATCCGTCAACGACTGACGTCAATCTCACGTATCCGGCCGGACCTTGCCCGCAAGGTCCGGCCGGACGCGTTTGCGGGGTGCCCCGCAACCCCGCTCAACTCGCCTCGAACGTAACCCTTTAACCCTTTCGCGCACCCGCGAAACTTCGCAGCGACAGCTCGTGCGCCCTTGACAGAGCGGTGTTCGGTTGCCGACACATCGTGCCGGGTCCGGCGGATTGTGTTGCCGCTGAGTGGTGACACGCCATAGAGTCGCCAACCGTCGGCATGGTGCCACGCTGACCTATCGATAAGTGTCCTGGTCACGTCCGAGGAGGTAAGACGACTTGTGAATGAGTCGACATTTGCTCCTGGGGGTGGTCGAGCAGGGATGCCTGAGCGGGGCCAGGGCCCTACCGGGCTCGAAGCTGTCGGCTCCGTCGCAGTACGCACCTTCGCAAACCACCAGCACATGACGACGCCCCAAAAGAGCATGGACGGCCTAGACGTGAACTCCAGGGCCGGCGACCTGAGCGGCGAAAAGCCCGTGGGTTTCGCCGACTACGACAATGTGCCCGAGGGGCACTTCTACGACCCCGACGCGGAGTACGAACCGGACCCCGAGTACGCGGCCACTCTCGCCCCCGACGCTGCCCGTCAGCGCCGTGAGCGGATCGGCCCGACCGGACGCCCGCTCCCGTACTTCCCGATCCCGGGTCCGCTGACCGACCACGGTCCGGCGAAGATCATCGCGATGTGCAACCAGAAGGGCGGCGTGGGCAAGACCACGTCGACCATCAACCTGGGTGCCGCTCTCGCCGAGTACGGGCGCCGCGTGCTGCTCGTCGACTTCGACCCGCAGGGCGCGCTGTCCGTGGGTCTCGGCGTGAACCCGATGGAACTCGACCTGACGGTCTACAACCTGCTCATGGAGCGGGGCATGTCGGCCGACGAGGTGCTGCTGAAGACGGCGGTCCCCAACATGGACCTGCTGCCGAGCAACATCGACCTGTCCGCTGCAGAAGTGCAGTTGGTCAGCGAGGTCGCGCGCGAGTCGACCCTGCAGCGGGCCCTGAAACCCCTGATGGCCGACTACGACTACATCGTGATCGACTGTCAGCCCTCGCTGGGTCTGCTGACCGTGAACGCCCTGACGGCGGCTCACAAGGTCATCGTCCCGCTGGAGTGCGAGTTCTTCGCACTGCGCGGCGTGGCGCTGCTGACCGAGACCATCGAGAAGGTGCAGGAGCGGCTCAACCCGGAGCTGGAGCTCGACGGCATCCTCGCCACGATGTACGACTCCCGCACGGTGCACAGCCGTGAGGTGCTGGCGCGCGTCGTCGAGGCCTTCGACGACCACGTCTACCACACGGTCATCGGCCGCACGGTGCGCTTCCCGGAGACCACGGTCGCCGGTGAGCCGATCACGACGTACGCGTCCAACTCCGTCGGCGCCGCCGCCTACCGCCAGCTGGCCAGGGAGGTGCTCGCCCGGTGTCACGCCGAGTGAGTCTGCCCGGAGCCGACGAACTGTTCCGTACGACCGGGGGGATGGCGCTCCAGTCGTCCTCGCCGCGGCGCGGCGTCGACGAGACGCCCGCCGCGGAACACTCGGCCACTTCGGCCGAGGGCACGGCGAGTGACGGTCGCGGCCGGGAGGCCGCGGCCGCCGCGGAGTCCGGCGGGCCCGTCGTCGGGCAGCCGCGGCGACCGCAGGAAGGTTCTGCCGGTCCGGCCGGCGGCGTGGGCCCGGCCCCGGCCGGCGCGGGCCGCCGGGGCAAGGGGCAGGGCCGGGGCGCGAACCGGCGCCCCAGCGGCCGCGAGCGGCACGACGAGAAGATCACGGTCTACGTCTCCGCCGAGGAGCTCATGGACCTGGAACACGCGCGGCTGGTGCTGCGCGGAGAGCACGGGCTGGCGGTGGACCGGGGCCGCATCGTCCGCGAGGCGGTGGCGGTGGTTCTCGCCGATCTCGAATCCCGCGGCGACGCGAGCATCCTCGTACGGCGCCTGCGCGGCCGCTGACCGCCCTGCGGGCCCGCCTTCCCGGTGCCGGCCCCGTCCGGACCGCACCCGCGCCGCCGCTCGGCCCGCGGTGCGCCCTCCCGGAGCCGGGACCGGCGGCCGTCGGCCCGCCGACCGGCCTCCGGGCGCTCTACGGCCCGGCTCTCCCGGTACCTCGCCCCGTCGCCGGGAGCCGCCCGCACGGGGTTCGTTACGGGCGGGGGAGCGCCGGTCAGGCGTGCGGCGCCGTGCCGGGCGGTGATCCGCCGGGGAGCGTGGGGAAGCCCGTAGGCTGCTGGTGGCCGCGGCCATGGCGCCCGGCCCTCCACGCCGCCCCCATGCACCTCCTGGACATCGATGCCCCTCCCCGCCGAACCCGGCCGACCGACCCGGCGCGTCCTGGGGCGCGGCCCCGGCGCCCCCGACCCGGACCGGCGACCGGACGCAGGCGACGCGGGAGCGGACCGCGAAGGCGCCGGAGCCCCCGAAGGCCCGCAGGCGTCCGAGGCCCCCGGAACCCCTGACGTCCCCGGAGCCCCGGAGGTCCCCGAAACCACCGAGGTCCACGAGGTCCCCGAGACCTCCGAAGCCCCTGAGGCGCCCGCTGAGAGCCCCGCGCCGGCGGCGGGCGGTACCGAGTCGGAACGTTCCCCCAAGCCCGCAGACGGCCCGCAGGAGCCGCCTGGGCCCGGCCCTTCCCCGGCGGCCGCGACGGCCGTGGGCCCGGACGGCACGAGCCCCGCGGGCGGCGACGGCCGCTTCACCCTGCGGCTCGCCAACTTCGAGGGCCCCTTCGACCTGCTGCTCCAGCTGATCTCGCGGCACAAGCTCGACGTCACCGAGGTCGCGCTGTCCAAGGTCACCGACGAGTTCATGGCCCACATCCGGTCCATGGGCCCCGACTGGGACCTCGACCAGATGACCGAGTTCCTCGTCGTCGCCGCCACCCTGCTCGACCTGAAGGCCGCCCGGCTGCTGCCGGTCGCCGAGGTCGAGGACGAGGCGGACCTGGCGCTGCTGGAGGCGAGGGACCTGCTCTTCGCCCGCCTGCTCCAGTACCGCGCCTACAAGCAGATCGCCGAGATCCTCGAGCGGCGCGCGGAGGCCGAGGGCAGGCGGTACCCGCGGACGGTGGGGCTGGAGCCGCACCACGCCGACCTGCTGCCCGAGGTGGTCATCAGCATCGGGCCGGAGGGGTTCGCCCGGCTCGCCGTGAAGGCCATGCAGCCCAAGGCCAGGCCCCAGGTCTACGTGGACCACATCCACGCGCCCCTCGTCAGCGTGCGCGAGCAGGCCGGGCTCGTGGTGCGGATGCTGAAGACCCGCGGCGAGGCCACTTTCCAGGAGCTCACCGAGGACGCCGGGGACACCCTCACCGTCGTCGCGCGCTTCCTGGCCCTGCTGGAGCTCTACCGGGAGAAGGCGGTCGCCCTCGACCAGGAGGAGGCCCTGCAGACCCTCACCGTGCGCTGGAGCGGCGGGGACGGCGACGGCATGCCGACCGTGACCGACGAGTTCGACCAGATCGTGGAGGCGAAGGATTGAGCAGCGACGTGAGCGCGGTGGCCGCGCTCGAGCTGAAGCCGGCCCTGGAGGCCGTACTCATGGTCGTGGACGAGCCGGCCACCGAGGCGCACCTGGCCAAGGTGCTGGAGCGCACCCCGCGCGAGGTGGCGCAGGCGCTGAGGGAGCTCGCCGACGAGTACACGGCCGCGAGCCGGGGCTTTGAGCTGAGGCTCGTGGCCGGGGGCTGGCGGTTCTACACCCGGGCGCAGTACGCGCCGGCCGTGGAGGGCTTCGTCCTGGACGGCCAGCAGGCCCGGCTCACCCAGGCGGCGCTGGAGACCCTGGCGGTCGTCGCGTACCGCCAGCCGGTCAGCCGATCGCGGGTCTCGGCCGTGCGCGGAGTCAACTGCGACGGGGTCATGAGGACCCTCCTCCAGCGGGGTCTGGTGGAGGAGGCGGGGACGGAACCCGAAACAGGTGCGATCCTGTACAGGACGACGAACCACTTTTTGGAGCGGATGGGCCTGCGCGGCCTTGACGAGCTCCCGGAGCTCGCGCCCTTCCTCCCGGAGGCGGAGGCGATCGAAGCCGAGACGCAGGAAGGTGTTCCGTCGTTCGATCCGGACGCACCGGACACAGATGCAGACGACGACAAGACGACGGAACTTTGATGCGAAGCAGCGGCAACGGCAACGGTGGCGGCAACAGGAACAGCGGCGGCGGCGGTGGCGGCGGGCGCGGTAACTCCCGCGGCGGCTCCTCCAGCGGCGGCGGTGGCTACCGCGGGAGCGGCAGCGGCTCCGGCGGCGGCTCCCGCGGCGGTAGCTCGGGCGGTGGCTCGCGCGGCGGCAGCTCGGGCGGTGGCTACCAGGGCGGTGGCTCGCGCGGCGGCAGCTCGGGCGGTGGCTACCAGGGCGGTGGCTCGCGCGGCGGCAGCTCGGGCGGTGGCTACCAGGGCGGTGGCTCGCGCGGCGGCAGCTCGGGCGGTGGCTACCAGGGCGGTGGCTCGCGCGGCGGCAGCTCGGGCGGTGGCTACCAGGGCGGTGGCTCCCGCGGCGGCAGCTCCGGCGGTGGCTACCAGGGCGGCTCCGACTCGCGCGACCGTGACCAGCCGGCCCCCCGCATCCGCAACCCGCGTCCCGAGGAGCGCCGCTACGACGTGGGCCCCGAGGGCGAGCGCAGCGGCCGCAGCGGCCCCAAGGCCGGCGGCGGCGGTGCCCGCGGCGCTGCCGCGCGCGGTGGCGCCAAGGGCGGTCCCCGGACCTCCAGGACCCCCGGCATCGGCGGCGCCGGCGGCCCGCGCAGCGGACCGGGCAGCCGTAGCGGCCAGTCCCGCCCGCGCGAGCTGGACGCGCGCATCGAGGAGCGCGTGCGCGACCGGTACGCCGACAAGCCCGTGATCAAGACCCCGAAGACCTTCCCGGGCGCCGAGGAGGAGGGTGAGCGTCTGCAGAAGGTGCTCGCCCGCGCCGGCATGGGTTCGCGCCGGGCCTGCGAGGAGCTCATCGAGCAGGCCCGCGTCGAGGTCAACGGCGAGATCGTGCTGGAGCAGGGCAAGCGCGTCCTGCCGAAGGACGAGATCAAGGTGGACGGCCTGACCGTCGCCACCCAGTCGTACCTGTTCTTCGCGCTGAACAAGCCGGCCGGTGTCGTCTCCACGATGGAGGACCCGGACGGCCGCCAGTGCCTCGGCGACTACGTCACCAACCGCGAGACCCGTCTCTTCCACGTCGGCCGGCTCGACACGGAGACCGAGGGCATCATCCTGCTCACCAACCACGGTGAGCTGGCCCACCGCCTCACGCACCCGAAGTACGGCGTGAAGAAGACGTACGTGGCCGCCATCACCGGCCCGCTGCCGCGCGAGATCGGCAAGCGGCTCAAGGACGGCATCGAGCTGGAGGACGGCTACGCCCGTGCCGACCACTTCCGCGTCGTCGACCAGGTCGGCAAGAACTACCTGGTCGAGGTCACCCTCCACGAGGGCCGCAAGCACATCGTCCGCCGCATGATGGCGGAGGCCGGCTTCCCGGTCGAGAAGCTCGTCCGGACCTCCTTCGGCCCGATCGAGCTGGGCGACCAGAAGTCCGGCTGGCTGCGCCGCCTGACGAACACCGAGGTCGGCATGCTGATGCGCGAGGTCGGTCTCTAGTACGCAGGCTCCAGTACGCAGGCCGGCCGCCGCACGGGCGGCCGGCCCGATCGCAGAAAACCCGCGGTGCCCCCAGGGCGCCGCGGGTTTTCTGCTTGCCGGGCCGTTATCGGCTTGTCGGGGACCCCCAACCCTGTTTATAGTCAACCTGACCATTAAACGGAGTGAGGGGGGTCGGCATGAGCTGGACCATGAACTGGACCGAGGTGCTCGGATTCGCCACCGGCGCCCTGTGCGTCTGGCTGGTCGCCCGGCAGCACGTCGCCAACTGGCCGATCGGCATCGCCAACAACGTCTTCTTCATCGTGCTCTTCGCCCAGGCCGGCCTCTACGCCGACGCCGGGCTCCAGATCGTCTTCATCGCCCTCGCCGCCTACGGCTGGTGGTCCTGGACCCACGGGGGTGGACCAGGAACCGCCGAGGCCCTGCCGGTGCGCCGCACCACGCGCACCGAATGGGCCGCTCTCGCGGCGGCGGGGGCGGTGGGGGTGCTCGCGCTCACCCTGCTGCTGAGCAGCGCCACCGACTCCACCGTCCCCTTCTGGGACGCGGCCACCACCGGGCTCTCGCTCGTCGCCACCTACGGACAGTGCCGCAAGCTCGTCGAGTCCTGGTGGCTGTGGATCGCGGCCGACCTCATCTACATCCCGCTCTACGCGCACAAGGGGCTCTACCTGACCTCCGCGCTCTACGTGGGCTTCCTCGCCCTCTGCGTGGTCGGACTCCTCGGCTGGCGCCGCACGCTGCCCGCGCGGGACGCCCGTACGGCGGCGGAGGCGACGGCATGAGGCGCCACGGGCACGGCCTGGTCCTCGGCAAGTTCTACCCGCCGCACGCCGGCCACCACCACCTCGTGCGCACCGCCCAGGACCAGTGCGAGCGGCTGACCGTTCTGGTGTGCGCGGCCTCCGTCGAGTCGGTCCCGCTCGCAGACCGCGTCGCATGGATGCGCGAAGCGCACCCCGGGGCCGAGGTCGTCGGCGCGGTCGACGACATACCGGTCGACCTGCACGACCCGGACATCTGGGAGGCGCACATGGCCGTCTTCCGCGGCGCGGTCCCCGGGCGGGTGGACGCCGTCTTCACCTCGGAGGAGTACGGGAGCGAGCTCGCCCGCCGGTTCGGCGCCGAGGAGGTCCTCGTGGACCGGGAGCGGACGCTGTTCCCCGTTTCCGGGACGGCGGTACGCAACGACCCGGCCGGCTCCTGGGACTTCCTCGGCCCGGCCGTACGCGCCGCGCTGGCCCGGCGGGTCGTCGTCCTCGGCGCGGAGTCCACCGGGACCACCACGCTGTCGCGGGCCCTGGCGGACCACTACCGGCGGCGCGGCGGCGTCTGGGCCAGGACCGGCTGGGTCGCCGAGTACGGGCGCCGGTACAGCGAGGAGAAGCTCGCGGCGGCCCGCGCCGCCGACCCGGCGGCCTCCTGGGCGGACGTGTCCTTCACCTCCGGGGAGTTCCCGCTCATCGCCCGGCACCAGGACGCGGACGAGGAGCACGCGGCCCGGCTCGGCTCGCCCGTGCTGTTCTGCGACACCGACTCCTTCGCGACCGGGATCTGGCACGAGCGGTACATGGGCGGCCGCAACGACGAGGTCGAGCGGATCGCCGGCCTGACCCGGCGGGACCTCTACCTGCTGACCGACCACACCGACGTGCCCTTCGAGGACGACGGACTGCGGGACGGCCCGCAGCTGCGGCCCTGGATGACCGGGCGGTTCCGGGAGGAACTGGAGCGCACCGGAAGGCGTTTCCTCCTCGTGCGCGGGGACCGGACGGCCAGGCTGGAGGCGGCCGTGACGGCCGTGGACGAGCTGCTGGCCGAGGGCTGGCACTTCACCGACCCCCTCCCGGAGAACCGATGACCGCCGGCTATGACCCCCATGCCTTCGAACCGTTCGCGGTGACCGTCGACCTGGCCGTGTTCACGGTGCGCGCCGGCGCCCTGCACGTGCTGCTGATCCGGCGCGGCCGGCAGCCGTACGCCGGGGCCTGGGCGCTGCCCGGCGGGTTCGTCCTGCCGCGGGAGTCCGCCGAGACCGCCGCCCGGCGCGAACTGGCCGAGGAGACCGGCCTGTCGGAGCAGCTCGTCGCGGCGCTCCACCTCGAGCAGCTGCGCACCTACAGCGAGCCGGACCGCGACCCCAGGATGCGGGTGGTCTCGGTGGCCTTCACGGCCCTCGTCCCGGACCTGCCCGAGCCGGCGGCCGAAGGTGGCGGGGACGCGGCCCACGCCCGCTGGCTGGCCGTGGAAGACGTCTCGGAGCTGGCCTTCGACCACGCGGTGATCCTGGCGGACGCACGGGAGCGGATCGGCGCCAAGCTGGAGTACACCTGCCTGGCCACCGGCTTCTGCCCGCCCGAATTCACCCTCGGCGAGCTCCAGTCCGTCTACGAGACCGTCTGGAACACCACCCTCGACCGCCCCAACTTCCGCCGCAAGGTCCTGGCGACGCCGGGCTTCGTCGAGGCCGTCCCGGGCGCCGCCCGGCTGACCGGCGGCCGCGGGAAGCCCGCCGCCCTCTACCGGCCCGGCCCGGCGACCACCCTCCACCCACCCCTGCTTCGACCGGAAGGATCCACCCGATGACCAAGCGAGCCGCGACCGGCGCCATGATCGGCCTGGCCCTGGGCGACGCCCTCGGCTTCCCGACCGAGTTCAACGACGTGCCCTCCATCCTGGCCAAGACCGGCCCCTGGCGCGGGATGAGCCTGCCGCGCCCGGCGATCGTCACGGACGACACCCAGATGACCCTCGCCCTGGCCCGCGGCATCCGCACGGCGGCGGAGCGGGGCCCGGTGGGCCCGCTGCGCCTGGCCCGGCCGGTCCGGGAGGAGTTCGTCGACTGGTACCACTCCCCGGAGAACAACCGGGCGCCGGGGAACACCTGCCTCAAGGCCTGCAGTCTCCTGGACCTGCCCGAACGGGACTGGCGCGACGCCAGCCAGCTGGGTTCCAAGGGCTGCGGCGCCAACATGCGCGTGGTCCCGGTCGGGCTGGTGCCCCACTGGACCGAGGAGGAGCGGGCCGGCGCCGCACAGCTCCAGTCCGCCCTCACCCACGGGCACCCCACGGCGCTCGCCGCCTCCGACCTGACCGCGCGGGCGGTGTACCTCCTGGCGCAGGGCACCGAGGTGACGGGGCTCGTCGGACTGCTGCGCTCGTACGCCCTGGAGAACCGCACCCGCTACCACGAGCGGTGGCTCGGCGACCTCTGGATGCGGACCGCGTCCGACGCCTCCCCGGAGTCCTTCATGGCGCGCGGCTGGGACGAGTGCCTCGCCGTCCTCGACCGCCTGGCGGACGCCCTGCGGACCCCCTCCCCGGAGACCGACCCCTGCCTGACCACGGGCGACGGCTGGATCGCCGAGGAGGCCCTCGCCACCGCCCTGCAGTGCTTCCTGCTCTTCCCCGACGAGCCGCTGGCCGCGCTGCGCCGGGCCGCCTGCACGCGGGGCGACTCCGACTCCATCGCCTGCCTCGCCGGCGCCTTCGCCGGAGCCCACCTCGGCGCCGACGTCTGGCCCCGCGAGTGGGAGGGCCGCATCGAGTACCGGGACGAACTCCTGGCCTTCGGCGCCGCCTGGGATGCTTGATCCATGCTGGACGCACTGAGTATCGACCTGACCCCCGTCGTGGCGGAGCAGCCCGACCCGCTGCTCTTCGCCACGGTCTCCGGCGCGCATCTGTACGGATTCCCCTCCCGGGACTCGGACATCGACCTGCGCGGCGCCCACCTGCTCCCGGCCCGGGACCTGCTCGGCCTGCGCGAGCCGGAGGAGACCCGGACCCGCATGTGGGACCGGGACGACGTGGAGATGGACCTGGTCACGCACGATCTGCGCAAGTTCGTCCGCCTGATGCTGAACCGCAACGGCTACGTCCTGGAGCAGCTGCTCTCCCCGCTCGTCGTCCACACCACACCGGCGCACGAGGAGCTGATCGCACTGTCCCCGGGGGTGCTGACCTCCCACCACGCCCACCACTACCGGGGGTTCGCCGGCACCCAGTGGAGGCTCTTCGAGAAGGCCGCCGAACTCAAGCCGCTGCTCTACGCGTTCCGGGCGCTGCTCACCGGCATCCACCTCATGCGCTCGGCCGAGGTGCAGGCCCACCTGCCGACCCTGCTGGCCGAGGTGCCGGAGGCGCCCCCGTACCTCGCCGCCCTGATCGAGGCCAAGGCGGCCGCCGAGCACGGGGCCTACGAGGGCCCGGCCCTCGGCGGGGTGCGGGAGGACCTCGAGGCGCTGCACGTGGTGCTGGATGCCGCGCAGGCCGCTTCCCCGCTGCCCGAGCAGGGTTCGGCGTACGACGCGCTCGACGAGTTCGTCGTACGGCGGCGGACGCTGCGCGACTGACGCCGGGCGACGGGCTCTACGCGGCCGACGCGCGGCGGGTGCGGACCAGGAAGTCCTGCACCCGGGCGTGGTCCGGCTCCTCGGGCAGGACGGTGGATGCCAGGGCCGTCTCCGTCTCCTGCTGGAGGCGCGCCATCCAGGCGTCGGTCTCCTCCCAGGTGAGCTCCCCGCGGCGGACCGCGAGGAGGCGGTCGCGGTGCGGTCCGGCGTCGATGGTCAGCCGGCCCGTGCGCAGGAGGTCGCGGCAGGACAGCAGCAGGCGCAGCAGGTGCATGGCGTGCTTCCAGCGCGGGGCGCCGTGGACGCGGACGTCCGCGACGAGTTTGCCGCGCTGGGAGGCCGCGTACCGGCTGAAGCTGGTGTGGGCCCGGCGGGAGAGGAAGGCCCCGCGCAGCGAGAGCAGCTCCTCGCCGACCGGGGTGACCTCCTCCACCAGGGGGGAGTGCAGGCACTCCAGGATGTTCGGGTTGGCGCGCAGGGCCAGTTCGCAGAAGCGCTCCAGCTCCCAGGAGAACTCCTCCTCCCGCGGTCCCTCCACGTGCGTGGGGGGCTTCTCGAACCGCCAGAACAGCGGCGTCGGGGCGAGGTAGACACCGCGCAGGTCGGTGTCGCTCGCCTCCGTCGCCAGCCCGAACGCCCGGGAGCCCATCACGCACCGGTACACCGTGTGGTCCCGTACCAGCGCCAGATCGTCCATCCGGGGAGCGTAGGCGCCCGGCCTGTCGCTATGCGAGCGAGATATTGCCGTCGGCCGCGACCGTGATCTTCTTCTCCGCCAGTCCCTTGGTGGCCGGGCCCTTGGTCACCGCGCCGTCGGCGATCGCGAACTTGCTGTCGTGGCAGGGGCAGTCGATGGTGCCGTTCGCCACCTTGTTGACCAGGCAGCCCTGGTGGGGGCAGACCGCCGTGAAGCACTTGAAGGTGCCGGCCTTGGGCTGGGTGACGACGACCTTCTCCTCCTTGAATACCTTGCCGCCGCCCACCGGCACGTCCGCCTTCTTGGTGAGGGTCTTGTCGCCCGCCCCGGCGTCCGGGGTGGCGGGAGCCGGGGCGACGGGCTGGACGGCCGCGTCGTTCGGTTCCCCCGGGGAGGCCTTCTCGGCGCTGCCACCGCCGCAGGCGGTGATCGCACCGCCGGTCAGGGCGGCCGCGCCGATCGTCAGTACCGTGCGCCGGGCGGTGTGCGTGAGGTCGCTCATGAGTCTCTCCTCGCTTCGTGGCCGGATGGCGTGCAGCATCCTGGCCTGCGGCGGGCCTCAGGTGAAGCCTGCCGCGCCGGTTCATCGGCCCGGTTCCCACGGGGCCAGTGAGGTGGGAGTGCCGGGTGTGCGTACGACCTCCCACACGTGGACCACGGCTTCCCGGTTCAGCGGGCCGTGAACATGTGGGTATCGGCCCCCGGTTTCACTCGCCCGGCGGACCTCGGCGGTCAGTGCGCCCTCCTCGAGCTCCACCGCGAGCAGGATCCCGGGTACCGACCGGTAGTGCGCGTCGGCGATCGCGAGGGCCGTGGCGCGGTCCGCCGAACAGTGGACGAACCCCTCGGCCTCCAGCGAGGCCGGGGCGTACGGGAGCTCCGGTGCGGCGGTCCAGTCGGTGAGGGGGACGATGTGGAAGATCATGCAGATCGTTCTACCGCAGCGGTAGAAGGCGTGTGCGCCAGGTGGCGGCATACTCCGGTATGGGTGACATTGTCCGTGTCTCGAAGCCGGGTACGACGCTGCGCGCGCGGTCCGGTCCCTCTTCGAAAGGCGCGACCATGGCGGGTAACGACCTCGGCTCCCTTCTCGGCGGCCTCCTGGGCGGAAGCGGCGGCCAGGGCGGGAGCGGTGGCGGCGGCAACATCCTCGGCGCGCTCCTCGGCGCCCTCGTGGGAGGCGGCGCCGGTGCGGGCGCCGGTCCGGGCGGCGCCCAGGCCGGCGGGAACAACCCGCTCGGCGGACTGATGGACATGCTGACCAGGTCCGGCCTGGCCGACCAGGCCCAGTCCTGGATCGGCACCGGGGACAACCAGCCGGTCAGCGGCGCCCAGATCGCCGAGGCACTGCCCGACGAGGCCCTGCAGAAGGCGGCCGCACAGGCCGGCGTCAGCCCCCAGGAGGCCGCCGACCAGATCGCGCAGGCGCTGCCGACGGCCGTCGACAGGCTGAGCCCGCAGGGACAGCTCCCGACCGGCTCGCTGGAGGAGATCATCCGGGCCCAGAAGTTCTGACGGCCCGGCCGCAGCACGCGAGGACCCGGCCGCCGTCCCACGGGATGGGCGGTCGGGTCCTCCGCGCGCGAGGGCTGGATACCCTGGCCGGACAGCCCGTCAGCTCGCCTTTCGCAACCCTGGAGTGCCTCGTGAGAACCGCCGTCGTCATCGGAACCGGACTGATCGGCACCTCCGCGGCGCTCGCCCTGTCAGCCCGGGGGATCACCGTCCACCTCGTCGACCACGACCCGGACCGGGCCCGTACGGCGGCCGCCCTCGGGGCCGGCACCGACGAGCCCCCGAAGGAGCGCGTCGACCTCGCGATCGTCGCCGTACCCCCGGCCCACGTGGCCGCGACCCTGGCCGACCTCATCGGGCGCGGCGTTGCGCGGGCCTACGTGGACGTGGCCAGCGTCAAGGGCGGACCGCGGCGGGAGCTGGCGGCACTCGGCGTGGACGTCACCACCTACATCGGCACGCACCCGATGGCCGGCAAGGAACAGTCGGGGCCGCTCGCTGCCACCGCGGACCTCTTCGAGGGCCGCCCGTGGGTGCTGACCCCCACCCGGGACACGGATCACGAGGTGCTCAACCTCGCACTGGAGCTGGTCGCCCTGAGCCGTGCCGTACCGGTGGTGATGGACGCCGACGCCCACGACCGCGCGGTGGCGCTCGTCTCGCACACCCCGCAGCTGGTCTCCAGCATGGTCGCGGCCCGCCTGGAGGAGGCCGACGAGACCGCGGTGCGGCTGTGCGGGCAGGGCATCCGCGACGTGACCCGGATCGCGGCCTCCGACCCGCGGATGTGGGTGGAGATCCTCTCCGCCAACCCGGGACCGGTGGCCGATGTCCTCGCCGGGATCGCCGCCGACCTGGAGGAGACCGTGGAAGCGCTGCGGGGCCTGCAGTCCGCCGACGTGGACAAGCGCCGCGGCGGCGCCGCGGGCATCGAGGACGTGCTGCGGCGCGGGAACGCGGGCCGGGTCCGGGTGCCGGGCAAGCACGGCTCGGCGCCCACCGTCTACGAGACGGTCGCCGTGCTCATCAGCGACCAGCCCGGCGAGCTCGCGCGGATCTTCGCCGACGCGGGACGGGCCGGGGTCAACATCGAGGACGTACGGATCGAGCACGCGACGGGCCAGCAGGCCGGCCTCGTCCAGCTCATGGTGGAGCCGCGCGCGGTGGCGGGCCTGACGGCCGAGCTGCGCGAGCGGGGCTGGGCGCTGCGGCAGCAGTAGCTCCCGCCCGCCGCGGGGGCCGCCGGGCCCCCGAAACGCACGGCGGGGACGGGGGCCGTCCGGGGCCGGTAACCTTGGGGAGGGGCGCTTTGCCGCGCCCGGACACGTACGCGCAACCAGGAAGGTGCCCGCACCGTGGAAACCGCAGCTCCGTCCGCCGTGATCGTCGCCATCGACGGTCCCTCCGGCACGGGCAAGTCCAGCACCTCCAAGGCCGTGGCCGCCAAGCTCGGGCTGCGCTACCTGGACACCGGCGCCCAGTACCGGGCCATCACCTGGTGGATGATCACCAACGGCGTCGACACCGACGACCCGCAGGCCGTCGCGATCGCCGCCGGCAAGCCCACCATCGTGTCCGGCACCGACCCGGCCGCCCCCACCATCACCGTGGACGGCCTCGACGCCGCGGGCCCCATCCGGACCCAGGAGGTCACCTCCAGGGTCAGCGCCGTCAGCGCCGTCCCCGAGGTGCGCACCCTGATCACCGACCTGCAGCGCTCCATCGCCGCCGAGGCGGCCCAGGAGGCCGACGGGATCGTCGTCGAGGGCCGGGACATCGGCACCACCGTCCTGCCCGACGCCGACCTCAAGGTCTTCCTGACCGCCTCCGCCGAGGCGCGCGCCGCCCGGCGCAGCGGAGAGCTCCGCGGCAAGGAGGCCGCCGACCTCGCGGCCACCAAGGAGGCGCTGATCAAGCGCGACGCGGCCGACTCCGGCCGCAAGACCTCCCCGCTGGCCAAGGCCGGCGACGCCGTCGAGGTGGACACCACCGAGCTCACGCTCGACCAGGTGATCGAATGCGTCGTCACGCTCGTGGCCGAGCGGCAGAACGCGACCGCGGGCACCGAGAAGCGGGCGGCCGGCAAGTGAGCGAAGCGCCCTCCCTCAAGGGTGCGGCGGTCGGCAGGCGCATCGGCATCGGGCTCATGTACGGGCTCTGGAAGCCGCGCGTACTGGGGGCCTGGAAGGTGCCCGCCTCGGGCCCCGTCATCCTCGCCGTGAACCACTCGCACAACATCGACGGCCCCATGGTCATGGGCACCGCGCCCCGGCCGCTGCACTTCCTGATCAAGAAGGAAGCGTACGTGGGCCCGCTCGGCCCCTTCCTCGAAGGGATCGGGCAGGTCAAGGTCGACCGCGGCGGCCCCGACCGCACCGCGATAGGCCGCGCCCTCGGAGTGCTCGACAATGGAGGGGCCCTGGGGATATTTCCCGAGGGCACCCGGGGCGAGGGCGACTTCGCCTCGCTGCGCGCGGGCCTCGCGTACTTCGCGGTCCGCAGCGGCGCCCCCATCGTGCCCGTCGCCGTTCTGGGCAGCGGGGACACCCCGGGCCGGGTCGTCAAGGGCCTGCCGGCCCTCAAGAGCCGGGTCGACGTCGTCTTCGGCTCGGCCTTCGACGCGGGGGACGGCAGTGGCCGCCGGACCCGTACCGCGCTGGACGAGGCCACCGTACGCATCCAGGACCGGCTGACCGCCCACCTGGCCGACGCCAAGCGCCTCACCGGGCGCTGAGCGAGACTTGAAACCAGTAGTGGAACCGCGCTGCGCGGGCACCACCGACCACCACGAACGACGAGGAACGGACTTCATGAACGACCAGCACGACCACGGAGCACTTGGCGACGCCGAGTACGCGGAGTTCATGGAGCTCGCCGCGGAAGAGGGCTTCGACATCGAAGAGGTCGAAGGCGCGATCGAGGAGGCCGGCCACGGCCCGCTTCCCGTCCTCGCCGTCGTCGGCCGCCCGAACGTCGGCAAGTCGACCCTGGTGAACCGGATCATCGGCCGCCGCGAGGCGGTCGTCGAGGACAAGCCCGGCGTCACCCGCGACCGCGTCACGTACGAGGCCGAGTGGGCCGGCCGCCGCTTCAAGGTCGTCGACACCGGCGGCTGGGAGCAGGACGTCCTCGGCATCGACGCCTCCGTCGCCGCCCAGGCCGAGTACGCCATCGAGGCCGCCGACGCGGTCGTCTTCGTCGTCGACGCCAAGGTCGGCGCCACCGACACCGACGAGGCCGTCGTACGGCTGCTGCGCAGGGCGGGCAAGCCCGTCGTCCTGTGCGCCAACAAGGTCGACGGCCAGAGCGGCGAGTCCGACGCGGCCTCCCTGTGGTCGCTGGGCCTCGGCATGCCGCACCCGGTCTCCTCGCTGCACGGCCGCGGCACCGGCGACATGCTCGACGCCGTCCTCGAAGCCCTGCCCGAGGCCCCCGCGCAGACCTTCGGCGGCGCCGCCCCCGGCGGCCCGCGCCGCATCGCGCTCATCGGCCGCCCGAACGTCGGCAAGTCCTCGCTCCTGAACAAGGTGGCGAAGGAGGACCGCGTCGTCGTCAACGAGCTGGCCGGCACCACCCGCGACCCGGTCGACGAGCTGATCGAACTCGGCGGCATCACCTGGAAGTTCGTCGACACCGCCGGTATCCGCAAGAAGGTCCACCTCCAGCAGGGCGCCGACTACTACGCCTCCCTGCGCACGGCCGCCGCCGTCGAGAAGGCGGAGGTCGCGGTGATCCTGATCGACACCACCGAGACCATCAGCGTCCAGGACCAGCGCATCATCACGATGGCCGTCGAAGCGGGCCGCGCGATCGTGGTCGCGTACAACAAGTGGGACGAGCTCGACGAGGAGCGCCGCTACTACCTCGAGCGCGAGATCGAGACCGAGATGCAGCAGGTCGCCTGGGCTCCCCGGGTGAACGTCTCGGCGCTCACCGGCCGTCACATGGAGAAGCTGGTCCCGGCGATCGAGACGGCGCTGGCGGGCTGGGAGACGCGCGTCCCCACCGGCCGGCTGAACGCCTTCCTCGGCGAGGTCGTCGCCGCGCACCCGCACCCGATCCGTGGCGGCAAGCAGCCCCGCATCCTGTTCGGTACCCAGGCGGGCAGCAAGCCGCCGCGGTTCGTCCTCTTCGCCTCCGGCTTCCTGGAGCACGGCTACCGGCGCTTCATCGAGCGCCGCCTGCGCGAGGAGTTCGGCTTCGAGGGCACCCCGATCCACATCTCGGTGCGGGTGCGCGAGAAGCGCGGCGCCCAGTACAAGAAGAAGAAGTAGCAGCCGGGCGGGGTCAGTAACCCCGGCGCGGAGCGGGCGGCAGGGCCGCCGGGACGTGTGTCATCCCGGTCTGGTGCTGCCGCCCGTCGGCGTATGCGGGGCTGCCCGCGTACGAGTACGCCGACGTGGACGAGGGCTGCGCCTGGGACGGGGACTGCGGCGCGTACGAGGGCTGCCAGCCGTCGACCCGCTGCCAGGCCGACCCGCTCCAGCCGCTGCCGTACGAGCCGCCGGTCGTGTACGAGCCCCCGTACGAGAAGGCCGTGAACCCGTGGTCCTCCTCGCCGGTGCGGTCGCCCGGCAGCGCCCGGAAGGCGCGCAGGTACTCCGAGTACAGCGTGTCGTAGATCGGGGTGTGCGAGACGGCCGGAGAGCTGTCCCGGTCCCGTGCGGGACGCATCGCGGGGACGCTGCTCGGATAGGACGGGGCGCGGGAGGAGTCGTATGAATGCACGTACCAGCCAACGAAACCGGCGCTCTGCGGATGCGGGGTGACGGGGGCGGAAACGCAGATCGCCGGGGGTGTGCGGGACGGACCGCACACCCCCGGCGCATGCCGCCCGGCCCCCTCGGCAGGGGGCTGGCGGCCGTTCCGGTACCGGCTCGGATCAGGCGCCGGGCGTACCCGCCAGCGGCATCGCGGCGGCCACGAGCTTGCCCGCGGCGGCGGCCTTGTCCAGCGCGTCGCGCAGCAGGTCCTCACGGGGCTGCTGGCCGATGGAGCCGACCGGGGCGGCGTAGATGAGCACGCGCTGGGTCTTGTTGACGGCGGCCCGCCAGCCGTCGGTGACGGACAGCGCGTGGTGCGCCTGCCACCAGGCGACCTGGCCGCCGCCCTCGGCACCCGGCTGCAGCACGGCGTGCAGCTGGCCCGCGGCGAGCAGGACGGACCAGCCGCCGAGCACGGTCGGGACCTCGGAGGTGTCGGTCACCGGGATGAAGCCCTGCTCGATGAGGAGCGGCAGGAAGTCGTCGCCGGGGCCGTCGCTGCCGGGGCGGGCGATCGGGGCGGTCGGCTCGACCACCAGGGCGGGGTGCAGCTCCCCGGCGATCAGGATCAGGCCGCTGGTGATGCCGAGGACGGCCTGGCCGCCGGGCACGTTCTGCGGGGCGGCGCCGGCGCCACCGGCCGGGCTGTCGCCGGTGATGCTGCGGACGGCGCCCTGCAGCTGCTCCTCGGAGACGGAGACGACCTGCGAGGGGATGCAGGTGGCGTGGGCGAAGGCGAGGACGGCGGTCTCCTCGCCGACGAACAGCACCGTGCTGGTGCGGTCGTTCTCGGGGTCGCCCGGGGTGCGGCAGGAGGTGCAGTCGTAACTGCGCGGCGCGTCTTCGCCGACGAGCAGCCTGTCGGCTTCTTCGTCACCGATCTCGGCACGTACCTCATCACTGACGTCGAGCATGCGCGGCACGGGGTGGCTCCTCGGCATAGGTGCGGGTCCGGGAGGCTCCCGGCTCGCCGGGCTCAACGGCGCAGCGGCGGCCGGGGTCACGCCATTTGAGGGAACGGATTCGAACCGGGCGCCCGGAAGGGTGAACCGTCCGACCGGGGCTTTGTTTTCGTGCCAACTGTTTTCTGGTTGTGCGCAGTTGATGGTCGGGTGTGGCCGTTTGGAGTAACTGGGGCGGTCGGCCGACCGGGTGGGGTGCGGTGACCTGCCGCGTGGCGGGCCGAGAGGCCCGGGGCGGCTGCGTAGCGTGACCCGATGCCCAACCTCCGGACCCGCCGGGCCGTCGGCGCCTTCGCCGTCGCCGCCTGCGTGCTGGTGTGCGCACTGCCCCGCGACACGGCCGCCGCAGCCGTGGCTCCGCCGCCACCCGCGCCCGGGCCGGCCGGGGCGGCGCACCCCGGCTCGCCGGGGATGATCGGGACCGGGCCGGGGGACTGCGGGCCGGGCGGGGAATGGCCCTGGGACTGCGTGGCCGACTGCGAGAGCGGCGGGCGGTGGGCGGTGAACACGGGCAACGGCTTCTACGGAGGGCTGCAGTTCTGGCAGCCGACGTGGGAGGAGTACGGCGGGCTGGCCTTCGCGAAGCGGGCCGACCTCGCCGCCCGCGCACAGCAGATCCGGGTCGCGGAGGAGGTCCTCGGCTCGCAGGGGTGGAACGCGTGGCCGGTGTGCTCCAAGCGGTACGGGCTGGCCGGGCGGATGCACGCGGTGCGGGAGGGGGACACGCTGGTGTCGATCGCCCGCAAGCACCGGATCAGGGGCGGGTGGCAGGCGCTCCACGAGGCGAACCTGGAGCTGCTCGGGCCGAGGCCGGAGGCCCTTGCGGTGGGGCTGCTGCTGATCCTCCCCACGCCGGAGCCCGCCGTCCCGACCCCGAAGCCCGCCCCGACCCCGAAACCGGCTCCGGAACCGACGCCGACGCCGGAACCGGCCCCGGTTCCGCCCGCAGCGGCGCCTTCCCCGCGTTCCTGACCGGCCCGCCGGGACCGTTCGCGCGTTGCGCGATGCCCTGAAGGCGCTGACCCTGGAAACAACGAGCCGAACGGCTCGCTCGCACACCCGGTGGTGAGCCAGATGGTCCAGAGCAGACACCCGCACCGCGCACACCGGCGGGCAGCGGCTTGCACGGCGGCCGCGGTCCTGCTGGCCGTACCGGCCGTCGTGGGGTGGTCCGCGGACGCGGTGGCGGCGGGGGCCCCGGGCCCTGCGTCCGCCGCGGTCCTGTCCCTGCCCGCCGTGGACGGACCCGCGGATCCCGAGGCGGCCAAGGCGCAGATCGAGAAGAACTGGACCGCCTTCTTCGACCCGAAGACCTCGACCGAGGCGAAGGCCGATCTGCTGCAGCACGGCGACCTGCTCGAGGCGCTGCTCGACGGCTTCTCGACGGGCACCGAGGCGGCCAAGGTCTCCGTGAAGGTCACGGACGTGACCTTCACCTCGCCCACGGAGGCCACGGTGACCTACGACCTGCGCGTCGGCGACGCCACGACACTGCCCGGCAGCAAGGGGACCGTGGTGTTCGAGGACGGAGTCTGGAAGGTCTCGCTCAAGACCCTCTGCGAACTCGTCGGGCTGAGCGGCGCCGAGCCCCCGGCGTTGCTCTGCTGAGCCCCGGCCGACCGCGGCGCGCTGGCAGACTCGGGGGATGCTCGACACCTCCGCACGACTGCTGCGCCTGCTCTCCCTGCTGCAGGCCCACCGCGAATGGACCGGGGCCGATCTCGCGGACCGGCTCGGGGTGACCGCGCGGACGGTCCGGCGCGACGTGGACCGCTTGCGCGAGCTCGGATATCCGGTGAACGCCAATCCCGGTACCGGCGGCGGCTACCAGCTGGGGGCGGGGGCCGAGCTGCCGCCGCTGCTGCTGGACGACGACGAGGCCGTGGCCGTCGCCGTGGGCCTGCGCACCGCCGCCGGGAACGGGGTCGAGGGCATCGGGGAGGCCTCCGTACGGGCCCTCGCGAAACTGGAGCAGGTGCTGCCGTCGCGGCTGCGGCGCAGGGTCTCCGCGCTCAACGAGTTCACCGTGCCGATGCTGCGCGGGGCGCAGCGGTCCACCGTCGACGCCTCGGTGCTGACCGAGCTGGCCTCGGTCTGCCGGGACGCCGAGCGGCTGCGCTTCGGGTACCGCGACCACGAGGGCAACGTCAGCCGGCGCACCGTCGAACCGCACCGGCTGGTGTGCACCGAGCGGCGCTGGTACCTGGTCGCCTGGGACCTGGACCGGGAGGCGTGGCGGACCTTCCGCGCGGACCGGATCGAGCCCAGGCCGCCGCACGGACCGCGGTTCACTCCGCGTCCGCCGCCCGCTGAGGACCTCGCCGCCTACGTGTCCGAGGGCGTCTCGCAGCGGGTGTACGCGGCCCGCGCGGTGGTCCGGCTGAAGATGCCGGCACAGGACGCGGCACGGATCATCGGGCCGAGTGACGGGGTCCTGGAACAGGTCGACGGGCAGAGCTGCCTCCTGCACACCGGGGCGGTGAACCTGGACGTTCTGGTGATTCACATCATGCTGCTCGGCTGTGAGTTCGAAGTGGTCGAGCCGCCGGAGCTGACTGATCGGATCAGGGGCGCGCGGGATCTCCTGGCGAGAGCAGTGGACGCCGGAGAAGTGAAGGAAATGTAGCGGAGCTGAGGGGGATTCAGCTGGTCCGGACCATGGGGGTCATGGCAATCCCGGACGTGAATTGCGCAGTGTCCGGCGCGAATTCCAAACCGTCTGCACCCCGGGCGTGTCGCGGTCCGGTAAACAATTCTCGGCTGTAGATATTCTGTGACACAAGCGTGACCCGGGACGGACGAACGTCCGGGCGCGGCGCTGACGAACGCGAAGGCGGGCCGGGTCCGAGGACCCGGCCCGCCTTCGCGTCGCGGGGGGAGGTGGTGCGTACCGCCCCCGCGGTGGGACGGTCAGCCGCCGGCCACCGGACGGGCCGCGGCCCCCCGGGCGGCGGCCCGTTCGGTGTGCGCCGGGCGGCGGCTGCCGACCGGGGTGACCGGGGTCCGCTCGGACCGGATCACGTGGGGCCGGCCGGTCGGGTGCACGGTGACCCGGGGCGCCGGGGAGTGCGCGGCGACGACGGTCGCGGTGGTGGCCGTCGCCGTCGCGGCCGCCACGGCGACGGTGGCCGTGACGGGCTGAGGCACTGGCTCCTCGACGGCTTCTGTGACGCTCCGCAGCTGCCACTTGCCGCCCGCCGAGAGCAGCGGGGTGAGCGCGGAGACCACCGGTACGGGCATCCGTCCGGTCTCGGCGCGGCGGCGCAGCAGCTCGCGCACGTCGAAGACGTGGGCCTCGGCCCGGGCGATGAGCGGCTCGAACCAGGGGAGCGCCAGCAGGATCAGCAGACCCGCGGACCAGCCCAGCAGGACGTCACTGACCCAGTGGGTGCCGAGGTACACGGTGGTGGCGCCGACGCTCAGCGAGACGACGGCGGACACGATGGACAGCACCCGCCGGGTGACTCCGGTGGAAGCCAGGTAGGCCAGGATTCCCCAGGTCACAACGGCGTTGGCGGTGTGGCCGGAAGGGAATATATCGCCGCCGGCGAAGAGTTCGGCGGATCCGATCTCCGTGGCGTAGTGCGGACCGAGCCGGCCGAGGCCGAGCTTGACGGCCCCCACGGTCACGTTGAGCAGCAGCAGCGCCACGCCGAGGGTGATCAGCGGGCGGAGGGTGTGCTGCCGCCAGGAGCGCCAGCCGAGCCAGGCGGCGACCATGACCGCGGTGGGTCCGCGCTGGCCGAGCACGACGAGGTAGTCGAGGAAGGCGTGCAGCTGCGGCCACTGCTCGTAGGGCCGGAAGAACATGATCTGCCAGTCCAGGCGGACGAGCCAGGAAGTGGTCAGTACGGCAACCACGATTGCGAGATAGAAGGCGAGGGTCGATCCGAAGAGCACGACGCGGTGCCGGCTCATCTGCGGGGTTTGCAGATGAGCCGGTCGCTCTGGTTCCCGGTCCAGCCGGGCGAACACCCGCTCCAGACGGGTGAGGATTTGGTCGGTACGCACTCAATCGACGTTACCGTCCGTCGCCGCTCGGCCCGGGCGAATCGCGGGCTTTGTGATGACCATGTGATGTGGAGTTGGTCTCACGCGGGACGTAATTCCCTGTATTCCGACAGTGGTTGGAGGCTTCTTGATCCACTGTTTCGGTAATTGTTTCAGTCACTTATCCGGACTTTATTGCCCGAGAGGTCATTTCTTTTGCTGAAAGATGGTCCGGAATGATCCATTCCGTGACGTGGAGGCCCTAAGGGGGGCCCGAGCCGTTCAGCCAGAACGCCCCGTAGACCGCCGAGGCCAGCGCCGCCGCGCCCACCACCAGGACCGCCCGCCGGGGCCGCCAGCGCGCCAGCGCCACCGCCGGCGGCAGCAGCAGCGGGAAGGCGGGCAGCAACAGCCGGGGCTTGGAACCGAAGTAGCCGGACGCGCACAGCGCCAGCGCCACGACGATCCCGCAGTACACGAGCAGCGGCAGCGGCTGCCGCTGCCGGACGCACTTCCCGTACAGCCACAGGACCAGCACGACCCCCGCGATCAGCCCCACCCCGGCGAGGAACGCGGACGAGGCCAGCTTCGCCCCGATGAACCGCGCGAACGCCCAGCCGCCGTCGAAGCCGTTGCCCCAGCCGGCCTGCACGTCCAGGTAGCCCAGCAGCCCGCCGCCGGTGCGCGCGCCGACCCACAGCACGTACGCCGCCGCGCCCGCCGGAGCCAGCAGCGCCCCCGCGACCGTCCGCCAGGACCGCTCCCCGCGCCGCCATGCCAGCACCGCGGCCACCCAGACCGCCGCGACCACCGCCGCGCCGACCGGGCGGGTCAGCCCCGCCCCGGCCGCGAGCAGCCCGGCCGTCAGCCACCGGCCGCGCAGGGCCCCGTAGAGCGACCAGGCGGCCAGCGCCGTGAACAGCGACTCGCTGTACGCCATGGACTGCACGATCCCGACCGGCAGCGCGGCCCAGACCGCGACCGCGAACACCCCGGCCCGGCGGCCGTGGAGCAGATCGGCCACCGCGAAGATCCCCCAGGCCGCCGCGAGCCCCGCGACCACCGACACGACCAGGCCCGCGGAGCCGTACGAGAGCCCGGTCGCGGCCGACACCACCCGCTCCAGCCACGGAAGCAGCGGGAAGAACGCCAGGTTCGAGTGGACGTCCCCGTTGGGGAGGGCCACCTCGTACCCGTATCCCTCCGCGGCGATGCGCGCGTACCAGAGCGAGTCCCAGCGGGCGGACAGCAGCGTGTGGGGGCTGCTGCCGGCCGCCGCGCCCCACGCCGCGAGCACGCCCAGCCCGAGCAGCCGGACCGCCGCGAAGACGGCCAGTGCGGGCGCGGCCCGGCGAAATCCAAGATCTTTCACGGGCACGATTATCGGTGGCACCGGCGGCACGCCGCTCGGACCGGGAGCCGGGCCGAGACGCAGAACCACGTCCCGTGAGCGCGCGTGTACACGGAGAAAGGCCGCGGGCGTGGCGAGTGGCACACGCCACACGGGGGCCGCCGCCGGGATGAGAGCTTGACCACGTGTGGGCCAGGCGAACTCGCGTACGCTGACCGTTCACTCGCGTGTCGATGCCGGACCCCGTTGGACGCCGCACAGCGCACCACCCCCCGTGGCTCCACAAGACGCTGGTCCGCCGAGCGCGAGGGATCACCTGGGAGGTACATGCATGTCGGGGACGAACGCGGCCGGGATCGGGACCCCCTCCCCCTGGCAGCGGCTCAGTGCGGCCTCCGGCGGAGCCAACCGCTGGGCCGTCCTGGCGGTTCTCTGCGTCAGCCTGGTCCTCGTCGCGCTCGACGCGACGATCCTGCACGTCGCCGTCCCCTCCGTCACCGAGGACCTGCGCCCCGGCCCGATCGAACTCCTCTGGATCGTCGACGCCTACCCGCTGGTCTGTGCCTCGCTGCTCATCCTCTTCGGCACCCTCGGCGACCGGGTCGGCCGCCGCCGCGTCCTCCTCCTCGGCTACGGACTCTTCGGCGTGGCCTCCGCGATAGCGGCCCTCGCCGACAACGCCCAGGTCCTCATCGCCGCGCGCGCCCTCCTCGGCATCGGCGGCGCGATGATCATGCCCGCCACCCTGTCGATCCTGCGCCAGGTCTTCCCCGACCGGCGCGAGCGGGCGCTCGCCATCGGCATCTGGACCGCCGTCGCGGCCATCGGCGCCGCCAGCGGCCCGGTGCTCGGCGGCTTCCTCGTCCAGCACTTCTGGTGGGGCTCGGTCTTCCTCATCAACATCCCGCTGATGGCGCTGATCCTGCCGCTCGGCCGCTGGCTGCTGCCGGAGTCGCGCGGCTCCGCCGACGGGCCGTGGGACGTGCTCGGCGCATTGATGGCCGCCGGCGGCGTGCTCGGCGCGGTGCTCGGCGTCAAGCGGCTGGGCGCCGAGCGCCGGCTCCTCGACGCCGAGGCGCTGATCCCGCTGCTGCTCGGCGTGGTGCTGCTCGTGCTGTTCGTACGCCGGCAGAAGCGGCGCGAGCACCCGCTGATCGACATGCGGATGTTCTCGCGGGCCGCCTTCTCCACATCGGTCGGCTGCATCGTCCTCGCCATGCTGGCCCTGGTCGGCCTGGAGCTGATCGCCGTCCAGTACCTGCAGCTGGTGCTGCAGCTCAGCCCGCTGGAGACGGGCCTGCGGCTGCTGCCGCTGACCTTCGCCGCGATGGCCGCGGGCGCCACCGGCTCGTACACCCTGGGGCGGGTCGGGCCGCGCACGATGGTGTCGCTGGGCTTCGTCCTGACGGCCTTCGCCGTGCTGCTGCTGACGCTCATGGGCCAGCAGGACCGGCCGCTGCTGCTGACCATCGGCTTCATCCTGCTCGGCTTCGGGCTGCAGACCACGCTGTTCGCCGCGTACGAGTCGATGCTGAGCGAGGCCCCGGCGGCCACCGCGGGCGGCGCGGCCTCGATCGGCGAGACCTCGTACCAGCTGGGCGCGGGCATGGGCATCGCGCTGCTCGGCAGTGTGATGAACGCCGCGTACCGGCCGGGGCTCGTGGGGGTGCCGGGGGTCTCGGCGGCGGATTCGGCGGGCGCGGCGAACTCCCTGGGCGAGGCGTACCAGATCGCCGCGCACCTCGGGGGGCCCGCAGGGGCCTCGTTGTACGCCGCGGCGCGGCAGTCGTTCGTGCACGGGCTGCACGTGACGTTGCTGGTGAGCGCGGCGTTGCTGGTGGCCGGGGCGGTGATGGCGCTGAAGCTTCCGCGGGTGATGGACTGCGGGGCGGCGGCCGGTGACGAGGCGGCGCCGGCCGATGCGGTGCGGCTTCCCGCGCAGGCGAAGGGCGAGACGCTGCCGGCTCCGGCCGAGCGCGCGGGCTGACGGTCGGGGCCGGCCCTGCGGGGCCGGACGAGTGGGGGCTGGATTTGACCGGCGGAGGCGAATAGCTTCGGGCGAGCGCAAAACTTGCGCTGCTAGGTTCCGTCTCAGGCCGCCGGGAGGCCCCGTGTCCGCGTTCCTGCCCCATGATCCGCTCGGGCTCGACGAGCTCCTCGGGCCCGAGGACCTCGCCGTCCGCGACACCGTCCGCGCCTGGGCCGCCGACCGGGTGCTGCCCAACATCGCGCAGTGGTACGAGAGCGGCGAGCTGCCCGGGATCCGGGAGCTGGCCCGCGAGCTCGGTGGCATCGGGGCGCTCGGAATGTCCCTCCAGGGGTACGGGTGCGCCGGTGCCAGCGCCGTGCAGTACGGACTCGCCTGCCTCGAGCTGGAGGCCGCCGACTCCGGTATCCGCTCGCTCGTATCGGTGCAGGGCTCGCTCGCCATGTACGCGATCTGGAAGTACGGCTCCGAGGAGCAGAAGCAGCGCTGGCTGCCCGGCATGGCCGCGGGCGAGCTGATCGGCTGCTTCGGGCTGACCGAGCCCGACGTGGGATCGGATCCCGCCGCGATGCGGACCTACGCCAAGCGCGACGGCGGCGACTGGGTGCTGAACGGCCGCAAGATGTGGATCACCAACGGGTCGGTGGCCTCCGTCGCCGTGGTGTGGGCGCAGACCGACGAGGGGATCCGCGGCTTCGCGGTGCCCACCGACACCGCCGGTTTCTCCGCGCCGGAGATCAAGCACAAGTGGTCGCTGCGGGCCAGTGTCACGAGCGAGCTGGTGATGGACGACGTACGGCTGCCCGCCGACGCGGTGCTGCCGCTCGTCACCGGGCTCAAGGGGCCGCTCGGCTGCCTCAGCCACGCGCGGTACGGGATCATCTGGGGATCCATGGGCGCGGCGCGGGCCAGTTTCGAGTCCGCGCTCGACTACGCGAGGACGCGGGAGCAGTTCGGCAAGCCGATCGGCGGTTTCCAGCTCACCCAGGCCAAACTCGCGGACATGGCCCTGGAACTCCACAAGGGCATCCTGCTCGCCCACCACCTGGGCCGGCGGATGGACGCGGGCACCCTGCGGCCGGAGCAGATCAGCTTCGGCAAGCTCAACAACGTCCGCGAGGCGATCGAGATCTGCCGCACCGCGCGGACCATCCTCGGTGCCAACGGGATCTCCCTCGAATATCCCGTCATGCGGCACGCCACCAACCTCGAATCGGTCCTCACCTACGAGGGCACCGTCGAGATGCACCAGCTGGTGCTGGGCAAGGCACTCACCGGCCTCGACGCCTTCCGGTGAGGATCCCAGCTACCTCTGGGAAGTGCCCCAGGCTCAGCTCTGGTTGAAGAAGTCGCGTGAGCGGCCGCCCGCTTCACCACTGACGATCTGGGTGTCGGCCGGGGTCAGGAGGAAGACCCTGGTCGCCACCCGCTCGATCGAACCGCGCAGCCCGAAGGTCAGTCCGGCCGCGAAGTCGACGACGCGCTTCGCGTCGCCCGGATCCATCGACGACAGGTTGACGATCACCGGCACCCCGTCGCGGAACAGCTCGCCGATCCCCCGCGCGTCACGGAAACCGTCCGGGGTGACCGTCGCGATCCGGCGGCCGTGTTCCACGGCCGACTCGGAGGCCACCCGCACGCGGGGGTCGGTGACCCACTGCTCGCCGGGGCCGGCCACCGAACCCTGGGCGGCCTCCGCGTAGTCGTCGTCGTAGTAGCGCTCGTCGTCGCTGTCCTCCACGAGACCCAGCCAGGCACTCGCCTTGCGCACCGAACCCATGGACTGCCTCCTTTCACCGCGGTCAGTCTGTCTTCTCTCCGCTGCCCCTATGCTCGTCCATGATGCTGACAACGCGCCAAGTGGATAGTCGCCGCGCAGGGGTTTCGTGACGGTACTGGTGCAGAACATCCGTTGCACGGTCAAGGATCCTGGTGGCTACCACTGCTGACTGAGTGAAAATACGACCGCCGCCGCCGTACGGGTGAGCGACGCGGACGTACGGGTGAAACGCGCGGGTCGATACGATGCCCGGTAAGCACGCGTACGACACACGGGGGAAGCAGCTTGTTCGGCATCGTGAGACCTTGCACGCACCGGCTGGGGGAGCGGTTCAAGACGGAGTGGATGGCCCATCTGTGCGGCCTCTGCCTGGCACTTCGCGGAGATCACGGACAGTTCGCCCGGATCGTGACGAACTATGACGGGCTGCTGGTCTCTGTCCTGACGGAGGCTCAGTCGGGTCCGGCGCCCGAAGCCCGGCGCACCGCGGGACCCTGCCCGCTGCGCGGGATGCGCACCGCCTCCGTGGCCCAGGGCGAGGGTGCGCGGCTCGCGGCCGCCGTCTCGCTCGTGCTGGCCTCCGCCAAGGTGCGCGACCACGTCGCCGACCGTGACGGGCTGTTGGCCCGGGCCCCCATCGCCCTGGCCGCCCGCAAGGTGGCCCGCGGCTGGGACCGGGCCGGCGCCCGCACCGGAGCCTCGCTCGGTTTCGACACCGCGGTGCTCGTCGACGCCGTGGACCGGCAGGCGGGCATCGAGACGCTGGCCGGCCCCGGCACCTCCGTGCTCGTGGTGACCGAGCCGACGGAGACCGCGACGGCCGCGGCCTTCGCGCATACCGCGCAGCTGGCCGGACGGCCAGGCAACGCCACCGCGCTGGCCGAGGCCGGCCGGTACTTCGGCCGCCTCGCGCACCTGCTGGACGCGGTGGAGGACCGGGGCGCCGACGCCGCCGCCGGCGCCTGGAACCCGCTCGCCGCCACCGGGACCTCGCTCACCGAGGCCCGCAGGCTCTGCGACGACGCCCTGCACGGCATCAGGCTGGCGCTGCGCGAGGTCGAGTTCACGGACGCGGGACTCGCCCACCGGCTGCTCGTGCACGAGCTGCGCACCTCGGTGGACCGGGCCTTCGGCGCCGGCACCTGCGGCCACACGGCGACGGCCTCCGCGGGTCAGGGCGGCAACCCCTACGGGGGCCAGCCGTACGGTGGCCAGGGCGGGAACCCGTACGGCCAGAACCCGAACGGCGGGGGTCCGTACGGCGGGGCTCCGTACGGTGGTGGAGCGGGCGGTCCCGGGATGCCGCCCACGGGCCCGGGCGGATTCGGGGGCGCGACGCCCCCGCCGAAGCCCCGCCGTGGACTGCTCGCCGGCTGTGCGGTCGCCATCGGGCTGTTCTGCACCTGCCAGATCTGCTGCACCGAGCACGAGGGCCCGTGGTCCCGGAAGAAGCGGGACCCCTGGTGCGACGCCTGTGAGTGCTGCGACTGCTGCGACTGCTGAGGTTGCTGACCCCCTTTCAGATTTCACAGGTCCGGACGGCGTACGCGGGGATTCCCGTCCGGACCCGCGTGGAAGGGTTGAGCGGGATGAGCGACGACGCAGACGACCCGCACGCCGCGTGGCGGGAATGGCACGAGCGCAGGGCGGCGGCCGTGTCCGCGCCCGAAGGCACCCTCGCGCTGACCGGAACCTTCCGGCTCGCCGACTACCCGGAAGGTCGAATTCCGGCCGTTCCGGGGCGCTGGCGCGCCACAGCGGCCGGCGCGGTGCTGACCGCAACCCCCGAGGACTCCTGCCGGCTCGACGGCGAGCCCTTCACGGGTGAGGTGCTCCTCGACGCCGACGAGGGTTCTCCCGCGCACGCCCGGCTCTGTGCCGACGGGCTCCGGATCGTCGTGATCCGGGGCGAGGGGGAGTGGGGTGTCCGCGTCCAGGACCCCGCCTCCGGGGCCCGCCGGGCCCGCACCGGCGTCGAGGCCACCCCCTTCGACCCCGCCTTCGTCCTCCAGGGAGCCGAGCACACCCCCCAGGTCGCCGTCGACCCGGACGACGGCAGCCTCTGGGCCGTCCTCGGCGATGCCACCGCAGGACTCTCCAGCCACCGCCGCCGTTTCCTGAAGCCCGGCATACCCGACGCGCGAGGCTCGATCACGGTGGATTCCACCGTTCCCCGCTGCCTCCCTGCGCCTTCGCGGACCACTGCATCCGTCCTTTCCCGCCGCCCGGGAACACGCTGCCGTTCGCGGTCGCGGCGGGCGAGCGGAGGCTGAAAGCCGCTCTTGCGACCGGTATCCGCCGACAGGACACTCCCGACAGCGCTTGTCAGGGGCACGGCCAAAGTTCATGCGCCCGCCGTGCCCCCGGCTGCGCCTCACGGGCTCTGGCACCCCCACGACCGCCGGGCCCCCGACCCTCTCCAGGAGGACGAGAAGTGAGGATCAAGCGCATGACCCGTAACAGGCTGCTCGCGGCGGCCACCGGCCTGGCCGCCGCCGCAGCGCTCGCCGTCCCCACGGCGGCGAGTGCGGACTCGCAGGACGGCGGATTCAGCGCCGACCGGCTCGCCTCGGCCGGCGCATCCGTCCTGCGCGCCGACGTGGCGGGCACCGCCTGGCACACCGACCCCGCCACCGGAACCCTCGTGGTCTCCGCCGACTCCACGGTCTCCGACGCCGGAATCGCGAGAATCAAGCGCGAGGCCGGAGCCAACGCCGGAGCCCTGCGCATCGACCGCATCCCCGGCAGGCTCACCAAGCTCGTCTCCGGCGGCGACGCCATCTACGCGTCGAGCTGGCGCTGTTCGCTCGGCTTCAACGTGCGCAGCGGCAGCACCTACTACGCCCTGACCGCCGGGCACTGCACCGACGGCGCGGGCACCTGGTGGAGCAACTCCGCCCGCACCACCGTCGTCGGCTCCACGGTCGGCTCCAGCTTCCCGACCAACGACTACGGCCTCATCAAGTACGCCAGCAACTCACCGGTGCCGCCCGGGACCGTCGGCGGCCAGGACATCACCAGCGCAGTGAACGCCACCGTCAACATGTCGGTGACCAGGCGCGGGTCCACCACCGGCACCCACAGCGGCCGGGTCACCGGGCTCAACGCCACCGTCAACTACGGCGGCGGCGACGTCGTCTACGGCATGATCCGCACCAACGTGTGCGCCGAACCCGGCGACAGCGGAGGCCCGCTCTACTCGGGCACCCGCGCCGTCGGCCTCACCTCCGGCGGCAGCGGCAACTGCTCCTCGGGCGGCACGACCTTCTTCCAGCCCGTGGTCGAAGCCCTCAACGCCTACGGGGTCAGCGTCTACTGACGGTGACTCACGCGCCCCCGCCGCACCCCTGGACGTCCTCCCGCCTTCTGGGAGGATGTTCCAGGCGGCCGTGTCCACGGGGGAGGCTGGTTTCTGCATGAAACGCATCGGCGTGACCGGGCACCGATCCATTCCGGAGTCGGTGCTCGGCCATGTGGAGAGCGGCCTGCGGGCCGTACTGGGCAGCCACGAAGGACCGCTGGAAGCCCTCTCCAGCCTCGCCGAGGGGGCTGACCAGCTGTTCGCCGCCATCGCGCTCGAATACGGCGCCGGCCTCACCGTGGTGATCCCCAGCGGGGACTACGAAGCGGGCTTCGAGGACGCCGAGGCCCTCGCCCGCTACCGGGGGCTCAAGATCCGGGCCACCCAGGAGATCCGGATGGACTTCGCCCGCTCCACGGACGAGGCCTACTACGCCGCCGGCACCTACATCGCCGACTCCTGCGACCGGCTCGTCGCCGTCTGGGACGGACAGCCCGCCCGCGGCCACGGCGGCACCGGCGAGATCGTCGCCTACGCGCGGGCGCTCGGCAAACCGGTCACCGTCATCTGGCGCGAGGGCGTGACCCGCGACTGAGCCACGCCCCCGGCCGTTTCGGCAACCGCTCTCAACTGCTGTGCCGGGCCAGCCAGTCCGTGTGCATCGGAGACACGTAGCGCTCGGTCTCGTACACCGAGGACGGCCACTGGGACTCGGTGATCGTCGTCTGCATCACGACCATCATCGCCGCCAGATCCTGCTCGATCAGGGTGTGCGCCTCGATCAGCGGGTGGTGGCGGCGCACCTCGTTCCAGGCGATGCCGGCCGCCGCCGCCGCGCTCAGCAGGGCGGTCAGCCTCGGCCCCGGACCCGAACCGAAACTCCCCAGCAGAGCGAACAGCAGGGCCAGACAGGTCAGCAGCACGATCGTCCACGACCACAGGTTCGTCGCCCGCCGGGACACCTCCGACCGCCGCCGGTACCAGTTGCGCTGCTCGATCAGCCGGTCCCGTACGTACGTCTCGCGCCTCGCCTGGTAGTCCATCCCGCGCAGCCGCTGCATCACGCCGGTGATCTCCCCGCCCTCCGGCACCGTCCCGGCGGCCCGCGGATCCACCCAGCCCATCTTCCGCAGCTCGGACAGACCCGCCTCCAGCCGGGTGCGGTACGCCGCTTCCGGTTCGGCCACCTCGCTGCCGAACGGCGCCCCGTGCACCGCGTAACGCCAGGCCAGGGACTTGATGAACTCCGCCGCACTGCGGTTGAGCTGCCACTGCGGGCGGGCCCGGCGCCGGGTCGCCCGCATGCCCACGCCCAGCACCCCCAGGTACGAGACCACGCTCAGCAGCCCGAACAGGTACATCGAACCCAGCTTCGGGCCGGCCGGCAGCGCGGCCGCCGCCGCGGCTGCGACCAGCAGCAGCAACTGGGCACGGGTGGCCTGCGTCGACTCCCGCTGCCGGGAGATCGCCGCCTGGTCGGTGTGGTGGAAGAGGGCCGGCAGGTCCTCGTTTCGAAAGGTCGTGCTGTCGGTCACAGCGCCCCCCTGCTGTCGGGTGGCGGGCGGCGGGGGACCCGCACGCGCGGAGCCCCCGCCGCCCGCCGTCGGATCAGACGGCGAGAGGCTCCAGGTCGCGGTGGACCCGCCGCTCGTCGCGCGCATAGCGCGCCAGACTGTGCTCCTCGCCGAGCAGCCGGGTCAGCTCGGACACCGCCTCCGAACGCAGCCGGGCCGCCTCCTCCTTGCGGCCCATCGAGTCCAGGCTGATCGCCATGTTGGAGCTGCTCGCGAGGGTCTCCGGATGGTGCGCCCCGAGCGCCTCGCGCAACCGCATCACCGCGAGCCGCTCAAGCTCCAGGGCGCCCTCCGGATCACCCAGGTCGGCCCGCGTGTTCGCCAGGTTGAGATGGGCGAAGACCGTGTGCGGGTGGTTGTCGCCCAGGACGTCCCGCATGCCCCGTATCGTCTGGCGCAGCATCGTCTCCGCCGTCTCCGCGGCGCCCGTGCCCCAGTGGAAGACCGCCAGGTTGTTCACGGCCGCCAGGGTGTACGGGTGCCGCTCGCCCGGCACCTTCATGTACTCGTCCACCACCTCCTGCGCCAGGTCCCGCGCCCCGCCCGCATCCCCGGTCGCGAACAGGTCCGAGGCCAGGTTGAGCTCACAGGACAGCAGGTCCGGGTTGACGGCGGTGTACTTGGCCCGGTAGCGGGCCCGGGTGGCCGTGGTCAGCCGGAAGGCGTCCTCCAGCTGGCCCGCCCGGCGCAGCGACACGGCCAGGTTCTTCGCGGCCGACAGGGTGCCCGGGAAAGCCCGTCCCAGCGTCCGCTTGTAGGTCTCGTACGTCCGGCTCAGCAGCTGCACCGAATCCTCGTACCGGCCCACCTCCCGCAGGTCACGGGCCAGGTTCTGCGCCGAGGACAGGGTGTACGGGTGCTCCGGCCCGAGCACCTCCGTGCGCAGGTCGTGCACTTCCTGGTCGATCTCGCGGGCTCTGGTGTACTGGCCCACGAGCCGCAGGTTCAGCGCCAGGTTGTTCGCGGCGGCCAGCGTGCGCGGGTGCGCCTCGTGGAAGATCTGGCTGAAGCCCTCGTGCGCGTCGGTCGCCAGCTCCATCGCCTGGCCGTACTGGCCCAGCGCGCCCAGGGTGTTGGCCAGACCGCTCATGGTCATGTACGTGTGCGGGTGCGAGGGACCGAGCTGCGCGCGCTGCCGCTCCAGCGTGACCTCGTCCAGCTCCTTCGCCTCCACGAACCGCCCCTGCGAACGCAGGATGTTCGACAGGTGGAAGCGCAGGTACAGGTACTGCAGGTCGTCGTTGCCCAGCATCTCCTTCCACGACTCCCGCAGCTCCTCGCCGAGCGCGTACGCGGCCTTGAAGTCACCGCGCTTCCACAGATAGCGCACCCGGTCGATCAGCAGCCGGCGCGTCTCCGGCTCCTTGCAGAACCGGGCCTCCGACGGCGTCAGGTGCGACCAGATGGTGTTGAACCGCGGCCACGTCTCCGGGTTGTCGATCGGCTCGTCGTCGTCCGGCCGGGCCCCCGCCAGGATCCGGTGGACCGCGTGCCGGGCCTCCCGCTGCTCCTCCTCGGTCAGCTGGGCCCGGATCACCGCCTGCACCAGCCGGTGGACCTGGATGCTGTTGCTGACCTGGTCGACCTTGGCCAGCGCGAACCGGCCGATCTCCCGGATCACCCGGCCCAGCACCAGCTTCTCCTGCAGCGAGGAGTCGTAGGGCTTGAGGGCGTCGATCATCTCCTTGCTGTAGAGCAGGTTCGCGGAGATCGGCTCGGGCGCGAGGAAGGCGCAGAGCTGGAGCAGCCGGACCGCGGCCGGGGAGCGGGACTGCAGCCGCTCGATGGAGATGTTCCACGTGGCCGCCACCGGCTCCGGGTAACCGGGCGGCTGGTTCAGCGCCAGCACCCGGGCCGCCTGCTGGGCCAGCTGCTCGATGTACACGGACACCGGCGTCGCCGTCTCCGCGATCCAGGCACCCGCCTGCTCCACGGCCAGCGGCAGGTCGCCCACCGCCACGGCCACCTGCTCGGCGTCGTCCTTGCTGAGCCCGGGGGCCCGGCGCTGGAGGTGCTCGATGGACTCCTCGCGCAGGAACACGTCCACCGGCAGCGCGTCGCCGTACTGCGACCAGGACTGGTTGCGGGAGGTCACCAGGACGTGGCCGGGCCCGCCCGGCGGGAAGAACCGCTTGAGCGTCTCGGGGTCGTCCGCGTTGTCGAAGACCAGCAGCCAGCGGGAGGAGGGCACCCCGCGCCGCAGCAGGTCGATCGCCTCCTGCGAGGCGGCCGCCATGTCCTCGCCGGTCTGCGCGCCCAGCCGTACCGCCAGCTCCGCGAGGGCCGCGACCACGTCGTCGGTCTGCTCGGAGGAGATCCACCACACCAGGTCGTAGTCGGCCATGAACCGGTGCACGTACTCCAGCGCCACCTGGGTCTTGCCGACGCCCCCGAGCCCGAACAGGGTCTGCGGCTGCGGCAGCACCACGGCCATGCCGCCGCCGAGCTGGTCGCGCATCCGCTCCAGCACGATGCTGCGCCCGGTGAAGCCGGGGTTGCGGGGAGGCGCGTTCCAGATCTTCGGGACCGTCCCCGGGAAGCGGGGGCCGGGCTGGGAGGCGCTGTTGACGCTGTCGGGCAGCGCCATGGGCCGCTCCACCGCACGCAGCAGGGCGGTGGTGGCGTGCACCTCGTCGAGCCGGAAGAGGTCCACCGGATTGCGGTCGATGTACGGCGTGGAGAGCCGTACGTCCCCCACCCTCAGCGGCACCAGCTGGCGCCGGCCGCCGGTCGGGTCCTCGGCGGCCGCCCGCTCCCACACGTCCACGGCCCGGACGGACTTGAGGTAGGCCGTGGAGAGCAGCACCACGGTCCGGGCGGCGGTGTCGACGCTGATGCCCGCGCCCCCCAGGGTGTCCCCGGCCGGGACCTCCGGTGCCTGCTCGGCCGAGACGTCCTTCGGCACGACCCGGAAACCGGCCCGGGTGAGCACCGACTCGATCCAGTCGGCCCACATCCGGTTCTCCGCCACGTAGGACAGGAACAGGTCGGCGGGCAGGGCCGGGCGGCGCCGGGTGAAGGCGTCCCTGATGCGCAGCCGGACCTCCTCGCCGATCACCGGCATGGAGGTGATGTCGCCCTCGGTGACCACGGCGGTCAGGCGCTCGAAGGCGGAGAGCAGGGAGTTGGTGAGCCCGGCCTCGTCGCCGAAGGTGGCCAGGGTCTCCTCGTAGGCGTAGTAGGGGCGGTACGGGATCTCCACCGCGCCCCAGTACGAGGTGAGCTCGTCCCCGATCAGGCCGTTCGGGAAGCGGTCGAACTTGATCCGGGCCAGTGCCCGGCCGGCGTCGGCCTTCTCCTTCTCGCCCTCGTCGATGCGCATCGGCACCGGGTAGATCTTGATGCCGCGGTCGTTGAACCGCTCGTCGATCTGGCGGGCCACGGACGCGGCGCCGTCGATGGACTGGTCGGACAGGGTGAAGCAGTCGACGAGGACGTCCGGGAGGTGGACCGTGCAGATGTCCGCGATGTCGGACAGGCCGGTGCGGCTGTCGATCAGGACGTAGTCGTAGTTCCGCTTCATGTCGGCGCGTAACGCGTCGAAGAAGAGCCCGCCACCGAGCCGGTCGTAGAAGTTGTCCCAGTCGAAGGTGGAGACGGTCGCCGAGTACTCGCGGTTCTGCCGGCCCGCCGAGACGAAGTCCAGGGTGCCGCCGTACGGGAACTCCCAGCCGTGGGTCTCCGGGGTGAGCGAGACGGCGTGCGGCTGTATCCGCGCGTAGTCCTTGTGCCAGTCGTCCGGTCGCTGGACCGGGCTGGTGGCGGCCCAGGCGTACTCACTGATCAGGTCGATGACCCCGGTGGTGGCCCCGAGCGTGGAGGGGTCGAGGAAGGGGTGGAAGAAGCGGTGCAGGCCGGGGGCCTCCAGGTCCCAGTCCACGGCGAGGACCCGCTTGCCGTTGGCCGCCAGGATCCAGGCGGTGTTGGCCAGCGCCATGGTGCGGCCCGTGCCGCCCTTGTACGAATAGAAGGTGACGATGCGTCCGTCACGGCTGTCGCTGTCGCTGTCACTGCTCGCTGTCATCCGCGTCCCCCCGGTCGGTGTCGTTGTCGTCGTTGTCGTGGAGGCCGGCGCCCGCGGGCCCGGTCCGGTGCCGGTCGGAGTCGGGCGGGAAGGGGACACGGGGCGATGGCGGGCCGGGCGGCCCGTTCATCCCCATCGGACCCAGCAGCCGGGGCCGGTCGATCGAGGTGTCGCCCTTCGGCGGATACGGCTGGGCGTGTCTGAGGAACTGCTGGGCGGCGGCCTCGACCACCTGCGGCAGGATCTGGCCGAGGGTCTCCACGTTCGCCACGCCGTTGGCCGCGGCACGGCAGGCGGCCCGGCCCTGGCTCATCGTCCTGGGCATGGTGGTCTCCAGCCGGTCGGCCAGCTCGGACTCCTTCGACCGGCTCTGGTGGTCGTACCGGTTCCAGGGCACGACCACGTTGACCCACGGCCGCGGGTCCCGGTCGAAGGCGGCCAGGCGCAGGCGCCGGTCCTCGTCCTCCACCGCCCAGCGGTCGACGATCAGGATCTCCGGGCGGGTCGGCAGCTGTTTGCCGTCGAGGTGTCCGGCCTCGTCGTCGAAGGAGGACATGGTGGTCTGGTAGTTGAGGTTCTTGACCAGGTCCTCGGCGACGTAGGCGATGGGCCGCTGGGCGACCGGGTGGTAAGGGTTCCACTCCAGCGCGGTGTCCCCGTAGTACTCGGGGGTCCGGCCCTCCGGCAGTTCGTGCCGGGAGGCGGCGGCCACCGTCACGTGCAGGGTGCGGGACGGGCTGCCGCTGGAGCCGAAGGCGCTGGGCACGTTCCGGTAGTCCAGCGGTCGGATGGGCTCCAGGTGGGCGGTCTCGGCGACCTGGACGATGCGCCGGGCGAGCTCGTAGACCGCCTGCTCGTACTGGTCGGCGTAACCGCGCAGTTTGATCAGCCCGTACAGGCCGTCGGTGACGTAGCGCTCGCCGAAGGTGTTGTGGTTGAACTGCAACCGCTCGGCGGGGCCGGGGAGTTGCTCCGGCGGGACCGGCACCCATAACGCGGGCACGATGGCCTCGGCCGGTGTGTTGCGGACCGCACCGTGCTGGACCGCGCGCTGCGCGAAGGCGAACCACTCCTTCCCGCACATCTCGCTGGCGAAGTAGCGCGGCGAGAACAGGGGAACGAAGACGCGGCAGTTGGCGAGTGCCCGGGCCAGCCGTTCGGACCAGCCCTCGCCGCTGCGTATCTCCCGGTCCATGAACCCGACGTCGTACCCGGCGCGCAGATCGGTCAGCGCCATGACGTGTCCGCAGAGATCGCGGAAAAGGCGCTCGACCCACATGTCGGGGTCGGGTCCCCCGGCCCCGAACCTCGGTGTATGTGCGTAACTGAGAAAAAAGTACGGCTCCCCTGATGCGGGCACACGACCCCCGTCCCGAAGATGCGAAGCGAAGAAACATCATTCCGGAGCTGCTTCGCCACATCCCCTCATCGTTCAGTCAATCAGCGTCGGTTTTCGGTCATCCAGTCAAGGGCGTGATCGACGGCCTCCGGGACGGAGAAGAGCATGGTCGACGCACCTGCCACCCGCCCCCTGCGCACCCGTGAATCCGGGAACGCGTCACCGATCTCCGCGAAATCGCTGTCATCCAGCGCAACGTCCTCGTACGCCGCCCACTCCCCCTCCTGCCGGTGCCTTTGCAGCCCCGGAAGGTTCACCTTCACCACACACTCGTACATGCGCAAGGGGGGCTTCGGAATTCGGTACTCCGCGAGATGGAAAGCGGTGCAGACCGAAAACCCCACATTGATCATGAGTACCTGCCCGCCCTCCCAGCACAGTTTTCCCAGGGGTGTCTCTTCCCCCAGATGGCTTTCGAGACGGTGCCCGGAGCAGAGCCGCCGCGCGTCGGCGCCGAGGGCCGCGAACGAGGTCTGCGGGTGGTCGCTGCGCACGGCCCCCGGCGCGGTGCGGACGGCCTCGGCGAGGGCGCCCATGCCCTGGCTCGGGGTGCTCGCCGGGTCGAAGGCGGGCATCCGCTCGCGGAAGGCCCGCACCCCGGCCTCGTCAAGACCGCTGATCCGCTCCAGATGGGCGCTGGAGGTCTTGGAGTTCTGCGGGGTGAACGCGGGGACCACCAGCGTGCCGCGCGGCCCGAGGACGCCCATCAGCGCGTCGCGCAGCCGCTCCGCGCGCAGCCCGGTCCCGCCGAGGGCGGAGTGCACCATGAGCCGCATGCCGGGCCGGACCCCGAGCAGCCGTAATCGCAGCGCCAGCTGCAGCCTCCCGAGGGCGGGGGAGGAGGCACTCATGCGTCGACCGTCTTCAGTTCGTAGCGGAGCTCCGCGACCAGCCGCTTGCCGGTGACGGTCAGTTCCGCCGCCTCCGAGAGCCGGTCCAGGGCCCGGTGGATACGGTCCGAGCCGCCCGGCTCGGCCGCCGCCGTGGCCCGCCGGTACGCCTCCACCGCCACCCGCTCGTGCACGTCGGCCAGCAGCCGGGACACCGGGACCGGCCGCTCCCGCCACGGCGAGCGGTGCTCCCACTGACCGTCCAGCGCGTACAGATCGGCGACCTCGGTCAGCGCCCGCAGCCGCGTCCGCCGCCGCCCGGTCAGCAGTGCGAGCGCGGTCTCCCGCGCCCCCGCCGCGTACGGCACCCCGAGCGCTCCCGGACCGTGCCGGCCGGCCTCGCCCCAGCCGCCCGACCGCGGGCCGCCCGCGAGCGGGGTCAGCGTGGTCAGCCCGGCGGCCGCAGCCCGGGCGAACTCCGGAACCGCCTCGTGCAGCAGCGCCCACGCCCGGTCCAGCCTGCCCCGCCACTCCTCGGCCTCGCCGGCGCCGAGGCGCAGCCTGGGCGGGCGGGCGAAGCAGTTGCGGTACGGGTCGAGGTCCTCCAGGGCCACCGGGGCCGCGTCCGGCCCCGGCGACCAGGTGCGTACGGGCTGCCAGCGGGCGTCCCCCGCCGCCGGCCCGAAGCGGTGCTCGGCGCGGCCGTCCCATACGGCGTACCCCTCGTCGGTGACGTGCAGCGCGGCCCGCCCCTCGGTGCCGGGCTCCCCGAGGCGCAGCAGCCCCAGCGTCGGCAGATACACCTCGCCGTCCCGGTAGGCCACCTCGGCCGGCAGATCCAGGCCGCCCCGCAGCACGGCCGCGGCCGCCAGTGCGGTCAGGCGGCGCGCGGCCTCCTCGGCGTCCTGCGTGCCGTCGTGCGCGGCGTCCAGGGCCGCGAGCACCCAGGTCCGGGTGAAGGGGTGGTCCACCACGGCGTCCACTGCGTCCGCGCCCGCCTCCCCGGCCCGTTCCACGGTGGCCAGCAGCTCCCAGGCGCGGGCCCAGCCGGGATCGGCGGCGAGGTCCGCGTGCAGCCGGGCCAGCAGGATCCGGGTCAGCTCCTGCTGGGACCGGGCGAGTTCGGCGGGGTCGGACAGCTGCGGAGCGGTCTCCCGCAGCGCCGTGCGGCCCTCGACCCCGTCCACCAGCTCGCGCAGGTCGGTGCAGTAGACGGAGGGGTTGTCGAAGCCGTTCCGGTCGCGGTAGCGGTGGGTGTAGAGCCCGCCCCCGCACGAACGTACGACGGGGCACCGGCGGCACGAGTCGCTGACGCCATCGAGGCCCAGCTGCCGGGCGCGGACCCCGGGATGGCCCGCGACCTGGTCAAACGCGTGGTCGAAGACGTTGAACCCGGTGGCGGCGGCTCCCTCGAAGGCGCTTTTGAGGGAGTCGACCTGTTCCAGGCTCCCGTCGGTCTCGACGACGACGAGGTCGGTGGGGGCGAGGCCGAGCGACTCGGTGAGGCTCGGTCCGCCGCGCAGGGTCGAGAGCAGGGACTCGAAGAGCCGTACGGGAACCGGGCGTCCCAGCCGGTCCCAGTGGTCGAAGATCCGCAGGAGCCAGCGGGCGTACGCGTCGGGAGCGCCGTCGGGCCGGGCCGGAGGTGTCTCCCACGTGGCATGAGGCAAAAGGAAGTCCACGCGCGGGGGCTGCAGTTCGACCAGGGCGTCCAGAACTGCCACGGGGTCGTTGGCCACGTCCACGGTGCAGAGCAGCCCCTGGTACAGGTGGCGGTAGGGCTCGGAGCGGAGCAGCGCGACGGCGGCCAGGACCAGCGGGTGGCTCGTGCGGCCGTCGGCGAAGCGGCGGTGGCGGTCGTTGGCCGCGCGGTCCCCGTCGAGGGAGATGCCGACCCGGACGCCGTACTCGGCGAAGAGGTCGAGGTAACGCGTGCTGAGCTGGAGTCCGTTGGTGTGGATGCGCAGGTCGAGGGCGGCGATGCCGTCGAGCGCCCGGGTGAACTCCTCGCACACGAGGCGGAGCCGGGCGGGGCCCGCCAACAGGGGTTCCCCTCCATGGAGAATCACCGTGACGGAGGGGAGTGCATGGTCACGGGCATGTTCGGCGAGCCGCAACGCGGTGTGCGAAATAACCTCGGGGGAGATCGCTTTCGGCCGGGCTCGCCAGCTCTGATCTGCGTGTTCGTAGACATAGCAATGATCACAAGCAAGATCGCATCTGCTGTGAACTTTCAGGACGATCTCGCGAAATGGGATCAGGCCGGTCATTCCACCAGTCTAGAGCTCTTACTTCGGTGTCAGAGCGCGGAGTTGAAGATCGGTGCCTGAACCGGACGAGCAGATTCGGCCGGCAGCATGCGACCGAGCGTCGTCGCCGCGGAAGCGGTGTGGACGTCGATCTTGCTGAGCGGGACCCGGTGGGCCTTGACCGAGCTGGTCGTGGGGGTCGCTGAAGTGTTCACGGCACCGTCCTTGGGGAAGCCATGTGGAATGGACATGTGAATGACAACGGCTACATGCTGCTGTCAAGCAGGGACTTTACTAGGACAGTCCCCCTTGGCAACACGAGACATGACGCCTGGTCAAGAGTTGCAACCAATGCGTGCCGGATTTCTCAAGAGGGCGGATTCGGCCGTTTGCCGGAAAGAAAGATCCTTTTCATCGCCGGGGGTCCCGGAGGGGGTCCTTCCGAGGTCCTGTCGAGGTCCTGCCGGGGGGCCCGGCGGCGGTGCCGGTCGGTCCGTACCCACTCCGGCGGCCGCGCACTGACCTGGGGTGATGAGGGGGGCGTGTCCCGTCGGCCGGGGGTCCGGCCCGGCCGGGGCCAAGCCTCATGCGCCTCACGAACCTGACGCACCTCACGAACCTGGCGCACCTCACGAACCTGGCGCACCTCGCGCGTCTTCCGCGCCGGGCAGCGGGAAGGGCGCGGTGATGGCCGCGGCGGCGGGCGCCGAATCATGCCGATGACATCCCCTCGGAAGCGGCCCGGCGGCGGCCCCGGAGCGCCGGTGGGCGGCGCGGCCGGCGAGGCGTCCGACAGCGGGAGGACGAGCGGGTCGACGTCGTCGATGCGGCGGGTCGTGCGAAGGCCTCCACGGCTCATGGGGCCCACCCGTCGGGTGGGGCGGGCCCGGACACGCGGAGTCCAGAGCGGCACACTCCCTTCTCGACCGCGTGCTGAATGCCGGCCAGTTGGGCCGGGATCGAACGCGTATGGTTCAACACCCTCTAGGCGGGCTGCTGTTCGTTGAGGTCCGGTGCCGGCAGATCGCGCAGCAGCCAGTTCAGTACGTCGGGCAGCGCGCGCAGGGCGGCGAAGTGCGCGGCGGCGGGCTCGATGTTGGTGGTGGCCCCGGGGATGCGGCGGGCCAGCCAACGGGAGTGGCCCACGGGGGAGAACACGTCCAGCTCACCGTGCCAGATCATCACCGGACAGCGGATGTCGGCCGGGTCGAAGCCCCAGGGGCGGCTGAAGGCCAGGACGTCGTCGATCCATCCGTACGCCGAATGGCGCAGCCCCTCACGGTAGTTGCGCAGAAGCATCGACCGCAGGCCGGCGTCCGCGACGATCATGCGGTCGTTGTCGGTCAGTTCCCTACGCAGTTCGTCCAGCAGCCGGCCGGGGTCCTTGCGGATGCCGTCGGCGCGCGGGATCAGCCGCGCCGCCAGCTCCTCGGGATCGTCGGTGGCGGTGGTGTACTCCCGTACGTTCGACGCGGCCATCCCGGCGAACCAGTCGAGGTCCTCCGCATCCCGGGGAGCGAGGCCGACCATCGCCGCGGTCCGGGTGACCCGGTCGGGGAGGAGGGCGGCGCAGGCCAGTGCGCCGGCGGCGCCGCCGGAGCGGCCGGCGACCGCGAAGGTGTCGATGCCGAGGGCGTCGGCGATGGCGGCCACGTCGTGGGCCACGTCGGCCACGGTGCGGCCCACATGACGGTCGGAGCCGCCGTAGCCGGGTCTGTCGTAGGCGATGAGCTGCATCCGGCGCTGGTAGAGGACCATGCCCCGGGGGGCCGGGCCGAGGCGGCTGCCGGGCATGCCGTGCAGCAGGAAGACGGGTTTGCCGTCCGGATCGCCCCAGCGCTCCACGGTCAGAGCGCGCCCGTCCGCTGTGCGCACCTGATTGCGCACGCGCTCCCTCCTTCACGATCGATTCGGGTCGTCATCGCGATTGTGCTCGCTGGGGGAGGAGCGCGGTAGGGCGCACTTCGAGCGGAATTCTTGTGAATGTGTTCACGAGCCTGAAAGGAGCTTTGAATCCCCTGCATATGCCCTGGTCAAGGAGGTTTATTCGGGGGCGTGAACGGGTGTGAACGACCCTTCGCGCCGCCTTGGAGGGGATTTCGGCGCGGTGGCTTGCGTTTTCGGGCGGCGAATTGGGGCGGCGGGTCGAGTCGCCGGGCCGGGCCGTCGGGCCGGGCTGTCGGGAAAAGGCCGGCCGGTGGTCCGGACCGGGTGGGGAATGGAGAAGTTCCCGCCGTTCGGGCGGTTGGGGCTGCTCGGGGGGCCGGGCGGTTCGGGGTGCCGGGCGGTTCGGGGGCGCGGGCGCCGGGCTGCTCGGGGCGCCGGGCGGGCTACGGCGCCGTGCGGGGGACGAGCAGGGCCGCCGCCGAGCGGGCCTGCTCCAGTGCCCTGACGCGGTCCGCGCCGCGCTGGCCCAGGACCACGCGGGTGCTCAGGCCGTCCAGCAGCGCGAGCAGCTCCGAGGCCCGCGCGGGCACGTCCATGGGCGCGAAACGGCCCTGGTCCACGCCCTTCGCCAGGAGCGACTCCAGATCCCGCTGCCAGCTGTCGTCGATCTCCTCCTGGGCGGCCTTGAGCGGCTGATTGGAGGCGGTACGGGCCCACAGCTCGATCCACAGCGTCCAGCGCGGGTCGCGGGGGCCCTCGGGGAGGTAGAGCTCCAGGAACTGGTCCAGCTTGCGCGCCGCCGTCACCCTGCGGCCCAGCAGCGCCCGGCGCTCCCCTGTGAGCTGCTCCTCGCTCCAGCGCAGGGCCTCCAGCAGGAGCCGGTCCTTGCTGCCGAAGTAGTACAGGATGTGGCCGCCGCTGGTGCCGAGGCGCTCGGCCAGCGCGGACATGGTGAGCGCGGCCAGTCCGTCCTCGGCGATGGCCGCCATGGCCTCTTCCAGCATCCGCTCCTGGGCGATCTGCCCGTCGCGCCGCCGTGCTGCTCCCGCCACCGCTCCCGCCCTCCGGATCTTCCTGGGCCGACCTTATCCCGGACAGGGTCTTGACGGGGGCGAGGTCGACCCCTCATCTTGAATGCCATTCAAGAAGTTAGAACGCCATTCAAGATCGCTCAAGGTCAGGGGTCCTCATGGGACAGCAGGAGACAGCCGACGTCGACGAGGTGTTCCGGGTCGAAACCCACGGGATCGACCCCATCCCGGACGCCGAGCGCCACGGCAGCGCCAAGGACCTCTTCTGGCTCTGGTTCGGCTCCAACCTCACCTTCACCTACGTGATCAACGGGGCCCTCGCCGTCGCCTTCGGGCTCTCCTTCTGGCAGGCCACCGCCGTGGTCGTGATCGGCGGACTGTCCTTCTTCGCCATCAGCGCCGCCGGACTCAGCGGCATCCGCACCGGCACCGCCACCCTGGTCATCTCCCGCGCCGCCTTCGGCATACGCGGCAACTTCCCGGCCGGCGTCCTCAACTGGGTCGTGAGCATCGGCTACACCATCGTCAACACCGTGGTGGGCACCCTCGCCCTGGAAGTCTTCTTCGCCGAGATCGGCTGGCAGAGCGGCACCGCGGGCCGCGCCGTCGCCCTCCTCGTCACCCTCGCGCTGACCTTCGCCGTCGCCATGTGGGGCCACGCCACCGTGCAGTTCGCCGAGCGCTGGATGGCCTACGTCCTCGCCGCCGGCTTCGGCGTCCTGCTCCTCTTCGTCATCCCCGGCACCGATACCGCCGCCCCGGCCGGCGCCGCCCCCGGGCTCTCCGGCTGGAGCCTGGCCTTCGTCGTCATGCTCGCCGGCCCCTTCTCGTACCTGCCGATGCCCGCCGACTACACCCGCTACCTGCCCCGGACCACCTCGCTGAAGTCCCTCACCTGGATGGGAGCCCTCGGCGGCTTCCTCTCCTCCGTGGCCCTCGGCGTCGCGGGCGTCGCCGCCGCCACCCAGACCGACATGACCGACGCGGTCGCCGGGGCGGAGAGCCTGCTGCCCGGCTGGTTCCAGCCGCTCTTCCTGGCCCTCGTGCTCGGCGGCTCGGTCACCAACTCGATCATCACGCTCTACTCCTCCAGCCTGAACCTCCAGGTCCTCGGCATCCCGTGGAGCCGCGCCCGGGCCATCGTCATCAGTGCCGCCGTCACCGCCCTCGGCTCGCTCGCCGCGCTCTTCCTCACCGACTTCACCACCTCCCTGCTCTCCTTCCTCTCCCTGCTGATCATCGTGTTCGCCCCCTGGGGCGGGGTCTTCCTCGCCGACATGCTGCTGCGCCGCTGCCACTACGACGCCGACGCCCTGCACGCGGGCAGCGGGGGCGCCTACTGGTACCGCTCCGGCTACCACTCCGCGGGCATCACCGCCCTGCTCACCGGAATGACCTTCGCGGCCCTGACCTGCGACTCCGAGCTGTGGACCGGCCCACTGGTCGCCCCGCTCGGCGGCGCCGACCTCACCCTCCTCGGCTCGGTCGTCTCCGGACTCACCTACTGGGCCCTCACCCGCCGCCGGGTCGCGGCGTACGCCCCGGCCGCCTGAACGACACCGCACACCGCAATGGAGCACCCCCACATGGCACGCCACCCCTTCCCCGCCGACCTGCTGCTCACCGGAGCCCGGATCCACACCGTCGACCCCGGCCTGCCCGAGGCCGAGGCCCTCGCCGTCCACGACGGGCGGATCGTCTGGGTCGGCCCGGACACCGAGGCCGCCGCCTGGGCGGGCCCCGGTACCCAGCGGATCGACGCGGGCGGCAAGCTCGTCCTGCCCGGCTTCATCGACGCCCACAACCACGTCCGGCTCGGCTCCGACGCGGACTGCGTCCAGCTCGCCGGGGTGCGCACCCTCGCGGGCATCCACGAGCGGATCCTTGCCTGGCGGGAGGCCAACCCGGACGCCGGATGGATCGAGGCCGAGGCCTTCGACTACTCCGCCATCCCCGGCGGGCGGATGCCGTGTGCCGCCGACCTGGACCCCGTCACCGGGGACACCCCGGCGATCGTGCTCTCGTACGACGTGCACACGGCCTGGCTGAACACGGCGGCCATGCGGCGGCTCGGGGTCTCCCGGGACGACACCGACCTCCCCTTCGGCACCGCCGCGGTGGACCCGGAGACCGGCGAACCCACCGGCTTCGTCAAGGACTTCGCCATCAAGGGGCTCTCCCGCGCCGGCCACCGCGCACTGCGCGAGCTGGGCGTGCCGTGGGCCTCGCCGGACCGGCAGTACGGGCGGCTCGCCAAGAGCCTCGACGACGCCATCGGCTTCGGCATCACCACGGTGGTCGAGCCGCAGAACTCCCTCGACGACCTCGAGCTCTTCGAACGGGCCCGCTCGGAAGGGCGGTTGCGCTCACGGATCGTCGCGGCGCTGTTCCACCCGCGCGGCACCGGCGACGCCGACCTGGACGAATTCGCCGACGCGGCACGGCGGTTCGCCGGCGACCGGCTGCGGGTCGGCCCGCTCAAGCTGTACATCGACGACGTGGTGGAACCGCGCACGGCCGCGCTCCTGGAGCCGTACACCGGCTGCGGCGCCCACCGCGGCGAGACCTTCTACCCGGCGGAGGAGTTCGCGCAGCTGCTGGCCAAGCTGGACGCGCGCGGCTTCCAGTGCTTCGTGCACGCGACCGGCGACCGGGGCATCCGGACCGTCCTGGACGCGGTCGAGCACGCGCGGACGCTGAACGGCCCGCGCGACGCCCGCCACCAGGTGGTCCACGTGGAATGCCTGGACCCGGCCGACGTACCGCGCTTCGCGGAGCTCGGCGTGATCGCGTGCATGCAGCCGAGGCACTGCGCGCCGGAGATCGCGGGCCCCGGCCAGGACTGGGCGGAGAACGTGGGCGAGGGCCGCTGGCACAAGGCCTGGCCGATGCGGAGCCTGCACGCGGCGGGTGCGGTGCTGGCGTTCTCCAGCGACTGGAACGTGGCGGAGATGGACCCGATGGTCGGCATCTACACGGCGGTGACGCGCCGCCCGCTGTCCGGCGACGGCCCGGCCTGGCAGCCGGCCGAGACGGTGGACGTGGAGACGGCCGTGTACGGCTACACGATGGGCTCGGCCCACGCCAACTTCCTCGACGAGGAGCGCGGTTCCCTCACGGTCGGCAAGGCGGCGGACTTCGTGATCCTGTCCCGGGACATCCTCACCGTCCCGGCGGACGAGATCCCGGGCACGGTCGCCGAGACGGTCGTCGTGGCGGGCGAGGTGGTCCACCGGAACTCCCTCTAGAGTGAGCTCACTTGGGGTGGTTCACCCCTGAGGAGGGCGGGGGAGACGGACGTGGTCGTCGAGATGGTGGCCCTGGCGCTCTGCGCGTTACTGGTAGGCACCCTGACGCGCAGGACGGTCGCCCGGCGGGCGGAGGCCCGGACGGCGGCTGCCGCCGGCGGCGCCGTCACCGCCGTCCCCTGCCAGGCGCGCTGGCGGCAGGGGGTCCGGCGGCGGTTCTTCGGCTACGGGAAGCTGCGGACCGGCGCGGACGGCACGGGAGCGGTCTTCGCGGCGCCGCTGCGCGGGGCGGTCGCGCTGCCCGTGGGCGGCCGGGTGGTCGCCCGTGGGAGCTGGCGGCCGGGTATGCAGGTGCTGGAGTACCGGGCTCCGGACGGGCGGCGGATCGACTTCCAGGTCTACGACGCCGAGGCCGCCCGCGCGGCCCGCCTGCTGGGCGCCGACGGCCCGGCCGTGTCCTAGGTCCTGTCGTCGAAGTCCCGCCTGGCCCGCGGCGCCCGGCACCCAACCGGCGCTACTTTGACGACAGGACCTAGCGCTTCGGCCAGTACCAGAGCGGCTCGTCCAGCGGGCCCTCGCGGCCCGCGACCTCCGTGCGGCCGAACTCCTTGACCAGGGTGATGGTCTGCAGGTCCACCCGGTGCCGGCGGGTCCCGGCCGCCAGGGCCTCGGCCAGCGGGGCGGCATGGGTGACCACCACCGTCTGGGTGTCCCGGCTCGCCGTGAGGATCAGGTCCGCGAGCGGGGCGAGCAGGTCCGGGTGGAGGCTGGTCTCCGGCTCGTTGAGGACCATCAGGGCGGGCGGCCGCGGGGTCAGCAGGGCCGCCGTCCAGAGCAGGTAGCGCAGGGTGCCGTCGGAAAGCTCGGCCGCGCCCAGCGGACGCAGCAGGCCGTGCTGGTGGAGTTCCAGCTCGAAGCGGCCGTCGCGGTCGGTGACGGAGACCCGGCTGCCGGGGAAGGCCGCCGAGACCGCCTCGTCCAGCGCGGCATGGTCCCCGGTCTCGCGGATCGTCTGGAGCGCGGCGGGCAGGTCGGAGCCGTCGGCGGCGAGCACCGGCGTACGGGTGCCGATCCGCGGGTTCCGGGCGGGTGCCCCGGCGTCCGTGCGGACGTGGTCGTAGAACCGCCAGGACCGGATCAGCTCGCGCAGGGCGAGGAGGTCCGGTGCCAGCTGGGGGTCGGCGAGCTCGCTGAGCATGGAGTCGTAGGGGCGCAGGGCGTTCTGTGTACGGTGCCAGCCGCCGTCCGCGGTGCGGGTCCGTACGGCCGGCCCCGCGCGGTCGGACAGCAGGGCCGCGGGGCGCAGCACCGGCCCGGCCCAGGTGCACTCGCGCTTGATCTCCGGGTCCAGGGCGAAGAGGGATTCCGCCACCGGCACGGGATGCCCGAAGTCCACGGCGTAGCCGAACTCGTCGCCCGCGAAGCCCAGGCGCAGGCTGACCGGCTCGCTGCGGACCGTTCCCTGGAGGGGCTGCTGCCCCTCGCGCACCGCCCGTGCCAGATTCTCCGGCCCGGCCCACAGGGTGGAGGGCAGCCCGCCCTCCCGCGCCAGGGCCGCGATCGCCCCGCCCCGGGCGGAGTCGGCGAGCAGGCGCAGCGAACGGTAGAGGCTGGACTTGCCGGTCCCGTTCGCCCCGGTCACGACGGTGAGCCGGCCCAGCGGGACGATCAGCTTGCGCAGCGAGCGGTAGTTCTCGACGGCGAGGGTGGTGATCATGCTCCGATCATGCCGGGTCCCCTGCGGGGTGCTCGGCGGTGTGGCTCGGCGGTGCCCGTCTGTGCGGGCCTGTCCCGGCCCGGGGGGCGCCTCTGCCCTGCGGGCGGGCTCGGTGGTGTGCGGCGCGGCCGCGTTCCGCCTCGGGCCGCGCCTCAAGCGCCGGCGGGGCTGGTGGTGTGGGGCGGTGCCCCGCACGGGAGTCTCCTCGACCGGTGCCCTGCGGGCGGGCTCGGTGGTGTGTGGCGCGGCCGCGTGCTGCCTCGGGCCGCGCCTCAAACGCCGGCGAGGCTGGTGGTGTGGGGCGGTGCCCCGCACGAGAGTCTCCTCGGCTCGGCGCACGCGGGCCCGTCACGGACAGGCGGCCGCGGTCGCGCGCTCGTCCTCCGGGGACCCTCCTACGTGTCCCCACCCCACGGCAGACCTTCGGCAGTGCCAGCCGTTCCCCCGTGGGCCTCTCCGGCGGAGGGCAGGGGGGACGTGGCGGGGTGTCCCCGCAGGACGAGCGCGCAACCCAGGCCATACAGCTGGACCCCCGCCGCAGGCGCGAGCCGAGGAGATACCCCGGCACGGCACCACGGACCGACCTGCGCCGAGCAGCCCGCACACCCCAGCCCCGCCGGCGATTGAGGCGCGGCCCGGCCGGGCCGCATACCGCCGAGGCGCCCGCACACCCCAGCCCCGCCGGCGATTGAGGCGCGGCCCGAGGCAAGGGCGGCCCGAGCCGCAGATCCCCAAGCAGCCCGCAGGGCCGAGGTACAACCCCGCCGAGCAGCACGCAGGGCACTCCGTAAGGTGATCGAACAAGTGTTTCGCACAGGTATTCGAATTGCTCTATGGTGGAGAGCGGGGGAGGTGTTCATTCGAGCGAAGCAGGAGGCCGCGGGTGCCTGGTTTTACGCATCTGCACACCGTTTCGGGGTTCTCCATGCGCTACGGAGGCTCCCACCCGCAACGGCTGGCGGAGCGTGCCGCCGAGCGGGGCATGGACGCCCTCGCGCTCACCGACCGCGACACGGTGGCGGGCGCGGTGCGGTTCGCGAAGGCGTGTGCGCAGGCGGGCATCCGGCCGTTGTTCGGGGTGGACATGGCGGTATCTCCCTCCGGGGCTCCCGCCCGGCCGTCCGCGACGGGATCGGCCGGGTCGGGGGGCCCGGCCGGGCCCGGCGAGGCCTCGTACCGGCGGCGCACCCCCGTCAAGGGCGGGGCATTCGTGGACGAGTCCGCCGCGCGGGCCGTCTTCCTGGCCCGGGACGGGGCCGCCGGGTGGGCCGAGCTGTGCCGGATGGTCACCGCCGCGCACGCGGGGGCCGCCGAGGTCCCGCTCGTCCCCTGGGGAGCCCTGCGCGGCGAGGGCGTCTTCGTCCTGCTCGGGCCCGGCTCCGAGGTGGGGCGGGCGCTCGCCGCGGGCCGCCCCGACCGCGCCGCCCGGCTGCTCGCTCCGTGGCGGGAGATCTACGGCGACTCCCTGCGCCTGGAGGCCGTCCACCACGGCCGCACCGGTACCGGGCCCGGTTCGCTCCGGCTGGCCGCCCGTACCGTCGGCTTCGCCGCCGAGCAGGGCGTCCCGGCCGTGCTGACCAATGCCGTCCGCTACGCCGATCCCGGCCAGGGCCCGGTCGCCGACATCCTCGACGCGGCCCGCCGCCTGGTCCCCATCGACCCGCGCAACCCGGCGTACCCGCTCGACAGTGGCGAGCGCTGGCTCAAGGACCCCGCCGCCATGGCCGAGGCCGCCGACCGGATCGCGCAGGCGGCCGGACTGCGTCCCGCCGACGCCAGGCGCCTGCTCGCGGAGACCCGGCGTACCGCCGAGGCCTGCTCCGTGGACCCCGAGGACGACCTCGGCATCGGTTCCGTGCACTTCCCCGAGGCCCGCCTCGTCGGCGCCGCCCACCGCAGCGCCCAGCGGGTCCTCGCCTCCCGGGCCTCGGCGGGCATGGTGCTGCGCGGGTACGCGGGCGACCGCGCCTACTGGGAGCGGATGCACCAGGAGCTCGACATCATCGCCCACCATGGTTTCGCCTCGTATTTTCTGACGGTCGCCCAGGTTGTTGACGACGTACGCGAGATGGGCATCCGGGTGGCCGCCCGCGGCTCCGGCGCCGGCTCCCTCGTCAACCACCTGCTCGGGATCGCCCACGCCGACCCCGTCGCCCACGGCCTGCTGATGGAGCGCTTCCTCTCCAAGCGGCGGCGCGTCCTGCCCGACATCGACATCGACGTGGAGTCCGCCCGCCGGCTGGAGGTCTACCGGCGGATCATGGACCGGTTCGGCACCGAGCGCGTCGCCACCGTCTCCATGCCCGAGACCTACCGGGTCCGGCACGCCATCCGCGACGTCGGCGCCGCCCTGTCCATGGACCCCGCCGTCACCGACCGGCTCGCCAAGGCCTTCCCGCACATCCGGGCCCGCGACGCCCGCGCCGCGCTGCAGGAGCTTCCCGAACTGCGCGACGTACGCGGGGAGTCGTACGGGCGGCTGTGGGAGCTCGTCGAATCGCTGGACGCGCTGCCGCGCGGGATCGCCATGCACCCGTGCGGGGTGCTGCTCTCCGACGACTCGCTGCTCGCCCGTACGCCGGTGGTGCCCACCAGTGGCGAGGGCTTCCCCATGTCCCAGTTCGACAAGGACGACGTGGAGGAGCTCGGGCTGCTCAAGCTGGACGTGCTGGGCGTGCGGATGCAGTCCGCGATGGCGCACGCGGTCGCGGAGATCCGCCGCGGCACGGGGCGGGAGCTCGACCTGGACGACCCGGCGCAGGTGCCGCCGGGCGACCGGGACACGTACGAGCTGATCCGTTCGGCCGAGACCCTGGGCTGTTTCCAGATCGAATCGCCGGGCCAGCGGGACCTGGTGGGCCGGCTGCAGCCGGCCACCTTCCACGATCTGGTCGTCGACATCTCGCTGTTCCGGCCGGGGCCGGTGGCCGCCGACATGGTGCGGCCCTTCATCGAGGCCCGGCACGGGCGGGCGCCGGTCCGCTTCCCGCACCCGGACCTCGCCGACGCGCTGCGCGAGACGTACGGGGTGGTGGTCTTCCACGAGCAGATCATCGAGATCGTGCACGTCATGACCGGCTGCGGGCGGGACGAGGCGGACCGGGTGCGGCGCGGGCTGTCCGACCCGCAGTCGCAGGCGCGGATCAAGGTCTGGTTCGCGGCGAGGGCGGCCGAGCGCGGCTATCCGATCGAGGTGATCGCCCGGACCTGGGAGATCGTGGAGGCCTTCGGCTCGTACGGCTTCTGCAAGGCGCACGCGGTGGCCTTCGCGGTGCCCACGTACCAGTCGGCCTGGCTGAAGGCGCACCACCCGGCGGCCTTCTACGCCGGGCTGCTGACCCACGACCCGGGGATGTACCCGAAACGGCTGCTGCTGGCGGACGCGCGACGGCGGGGCGTACCGGTGCTGCCGCTGGACGTGAACCGGTCGGCGGCCGCCCATCGTATCGAACTGGTGTCCGATCGGAGTGGTGTGTGGGGGTTGCGGCTCGGGCTGTCCGACGTCCACGGCATCAGCGGGGCCGAGGCGGACCGGATCGAGGCCGGGCAGCCCTACGCCTCCCTGCGCGACTTCTGGGACCGGGCGCACCCGGGCCGCCCGGTCGCCGAACGGCTCGCGCAGGTCGGTGCGTTGGACGCCTTCGGCGCCAACCGGCGGGACCTGCTGCTGCACGTCTCCGAACTGCACGGCGCGCAGCGGGCCGCAGGCGTGCGCGGTCCTCAACTCCCGCTGGAGGGCGGCCGGTCCACGGCCTCCGTCGGGCTGCCGGACCTGAGTGACGCGGAGCGGCTCAGTGCCGAGCTGGGCGTCCTCGGCATGGACGCCTCACGGCACCTGATGGGGGACCACCACGCCTTCCTGGCCGAGCTGGGAGTGATCCCGGCGCGCCGGCTGCGCGGCACCGAGCACGGGCAGACCGTGCTCGTCGCGGGGGCCAAGGCGGCCACCCAGACCCCGCCGATCCGCTCCGGGAAGCGGGTCATCTTCACGACGCTGGACGACGGGACGGGCCTGGTCGACCTGGCCTTCTTCGACGACAGCCACGAACGCTGCGCGCACACCGTCTTCCACTCCTTCCTGCTGCTGGTACGAGGTGTCGTGCAGCGGCGGGGCCCGCAGAGCCTGAGCGTGGTCGGAGCGGCGGCGTGGAACCTGGCGGAGCTGGTGGAACTGCGGGCGGCGGGCGGCCTGGACGCGGTCGCGGCCCGCCTCGCCGAGCCGGCCGCCCCGGGTGCTCCGGGCGCCGAAGGGGAGCCGGCGGCGAAGGGCCCGCAGGGGCCCGGCCGCACGATCCGCATGTCCACGGGGTACGAGATGAACCCCTGGGCCGACCTCCAGCCGCCGGGCGCCGGCCCCGCGACCGGCCGCAAGCTGTGGCACTCCAGCCCGGGGAGCGCGGGATGACCGCGGCCGAGCGGGTCGTGATGTGCCTGCGGCTGCACCCCGCCGACGGGGGGCCGCTCGGGGCGCGGGAGTACGCCGGGGTGCTCGCGCTGCTCGGCGGGATCACCCCGGCCGTGGAGGCCGTGGCGCCCGACACCGTCCTCGCCGACGTCCGGGGCGCGCTGCGGTACTTCGACTGCGACGCCGCCCGGCTGGCCGCCGTGATCCGGGTCCGGGCCCTCGCCCTGCACGGGGTGGACGCCGCCGTCGGCGTGGCCGGCAATCCCATGCTGGCCCGGGCCGCGGCCCGTGAGGCGCGGCCCGGGGGGACCCTGGTGATCCCCGGGGAGCCGGCCGCCGTACGGGACTTCCTGGCGGGCAGGCCCGTCACCGCCCTCGACGGGGTCGGGCCGAAGGCCGCCCGCACCCTGTGCTCCTACGGCCTCGACTCCGTCGGCCGGGTCGCCGCCGCCCCGCCCGCCGCCCTGCGGCGGATTCTCGGCGCCCGGCTCGGCCGTGAGGTGCACGAGCGCGCCCTCGGGATCGACCGGACCCCCGTCCGGCCGGGCGCTGCCGCCCGCGCCATCGCCGCCGAGCGGCTCTTCGATCTGGACGAGCTGGATCCCGCACGGCACCGGCGGGCCCTGCTCGCGCTGACGGAGGAGCTCGGCGCGAAGCTTCGTACACAGGAACAGGGTCGCGGGCAGGTCTGCCGTGCCCTCTCGCTCACCGTCCGTTGCGCCGACCGCACCACGCTCACCCGGACGCGCACCCTGGCCGAACCCACCGCGCACTCGGCCACCCTGACCGCCACGGTCTACGCCCTCTACGCGGGCCTCGGCCTGCAGCGGGCCCGGGTCCGCGCGCTGTCCCTGCGCGCCGAGGACCTGACCTCGGCCGATCGGGCCACGCGGCAGCTCAGTCTCGACCCCGAGGACGAGAAGGCCCGCCGCCTGGAGGCCGTCACGGACCGGGTTCGCGCGCGCTTCGGCCCGCAGGCCATCGCCCGCGGCACACTGGCCGCCTGACGGTCCGTCGGGCTCATTACAGGGTGTCGGCAGGGCGGCGCGCGATTTTTTACCGACGCGTAACTTCCCTGTGTTCCTACTCACCCGTAATTTAGCGTCAGCAGCTCCCCTTGTGATCCGGATCACGGGACGAACCCCCACAGCTCATCCCCTTGAGTCGAACCGCAAGGAGATCACACGATGCTGCCCTGGAGACGCCTGCTCCGCCCGCTGGCCGTCCTCACCCTCACCGCAGCCGCGCTCGTCGCCCCCACCGGCACCGCGCAGGCTGCATCCGCCCCCAGCAGCGGCTGGAACAACTGGTCCTGCAAGCCGTCCGCCGCGCACCCGCGCCCCGTCGTCCTCGTCCACGGCACCTTCGGCAACTCCTGGGACAACTGGCTGGGCTTCGCCCCGTACCTCGTGCACCGCGGGTACTGCGTCTACTCGCTCGACTACGGCCAGCTGCCCGGCGTGCCCCTCTTCAACGGGCTCGGCCCCATCGACAAGTCCGCCGGGCAGCTCGACGTCTTCGTCGACAAGGTGCTCGCCGCCACCGGCGCGTCCAAGACCGACATCGTCGGGCACTCGCAGGGCGGCATGATGCCGCGCTACTACCTGAAGTTCCTCGGGGGCGCGGCGAAGGTCAACGCGCTGGTCGGACTCGCCCCCGACAACCACGGCACGACCCTGCTCGGCTTCACCAAGCTCCTCCCGTACTTCCCCGGGGCCGAGGACCTGATCACCAGCGCGACCCCCGGTCTCGCCGACCAGATCGCCGGCTCCGCCTTCCTGCAGAAACTCAACGCGGGCGGGGACACCGTGCCCGGGGTGAAGTACACGGTGATCGCCACCAAGTACGACGAGGTGGTGACTCCGTACCGGAGCGGCTTCCTGGAAGGGCCGAACGTCCGCAACGTCGTCCTCCAGGACCTGTGCTTCCTGGACCTCTCGGAGCACGTCACCATCGGGCTCACCGACCGGATCGCCTGGCACGAGGCGGTCAATGCCCTCGACCCGGCCAACGCCGAACGGACCACCTGCGCCTCGGTCTTCGACTGACGGGGCGCAGGCGGTCCGGGCCTCCCGGGCCGGGGTCGGGGCCGGGCCTAGCGGCCGTGGCGGCCCGTCGCCGTACGCGCGGTGCGGCGGCGGGCGGCTGCGAACAGCGCGGCCGCGCCCACGGCCAGGGCGGCGGCCCCGGCGATCGCGATCGTCGGGGTGGCGCTGTTGCCGCCCGTCTCCGCGAGGTTGTCCTTGGCGGACGTGGACGGCGAGGACGACGAACCGGCCGCGAGCAGGGCGGCGGCGTCGTTGGCGCTGCCGTTCGTCTTCGGGTCGTTGTCGCCGTGGCCGTTGTGCTCCACCGTCGACTTGTCGGCGCCGTCGGCGATCTGCTGGTCGGTCGGGGCCGAGGGCTTGTCCGCCGGCTTCTCGGACGGCTTCTCGGAGGGCTTCTCGGAAGGCTTGCCGGTCGGCCCGGTGCCTGTGCCGGTGGTCGGGGTGGTACCGGAGCCGGAGCCGGAGCCGGAGCCGCCGCCGTTGTCCTTGCCGAAGACCACGTCCGAGCAGGTGTAGAAGGCCTCCGGGCTGTCGGAGCGCTGCCAGATGCTGTAGATCAGGTGGCGGCCGGACTTGTTCGGGACGGTCCCGGAGAAGACGTAGTCGCCGCTCTGCATGCCCGGGTCGGTGGCCTTCGCGAAGGGCGCCGGCTCCAGGTCGGACCACGTCAGCGGCTTCGACGGGTCGTAGCCGTCCTTCGTGACGTACAGCTCGAAGGAACCCTTGTGGGGGGCCGTGCCCTTGTAGCGGAAGGTGTGCGTGCCGGCGGACATCGGGCTGGCCGGCCAGTCGGCACGGGCCAGGTCCAGGCCCCGGTACTTGTCGTTGCCGGCGGAGCAGAGCTGGCCGTTGGGGATCAACGACCGGTGGTTCCCGGCCGCGTTGGCGATGTTCACCCCGTTCCAGTCGTAGAACGCCTGAGTGCCGGCCGCCGCGACCGCCGCCTTGCACGCCGCCGACCGCGGGGACTCCGGCCCTTCGGCGTAGCACGCCGCCACCCGGCTGACCGGGTCCGTCATCGAGCCGTGGGCGACCGCGGGAGCGGCCGCGTACGCGGCCAGTGCGAGCGGGGCGAGACCGGCAGAGGCGATACGGGTCATCGTGACGGCGGTACGGCTGCGTGCGGGCATGGGTGATCTCCTTCGGGCACAAGGCAGGGGCGTGCCGGCGGAATCGGACCCCGCGGTGCGCCGCCCCCCGGCGGCGCCGCAACGGGCCCTTCCTGTCCTGGCCCGGCCAAGCTAGCCGCCCGGACCACGGGTTTTGCCTCCTGGGCCCCGCAGGAGCGGATCCTTAGGGTCCCGTTAAGCCAGGGACAAGCACCGCCTCAGGAACCGGCCTCGCGCAACCCTCGCGCCGCAAGGGTTCTCGCTCCCCACCGTCCGTGACAGTCCAGGCAGATCCGGCTTGTGCTGCCTCCAGTGGCTCCCCGGTTGGCTCCCCGAGTGCCGCTGGTGACGTTCAGGCTTCGGGGCGCTTCCACACCTCGGGGCCGCCGCCTTTCCACGTGATCGGCCCGTCCTCACTCAGGTTCTCCGTCTTCCAGGCCGGCGCGGCGCAGGAACGCGGCAACATCTCTGGGGGTGTGCGCACCCACGAGGTCCGCGTCCACGCCGAACGGCTGAGCGCCGAAGAGATCGCGGCTGAGCTGCGCACTGCCCTTGCTGCCGGCCGTGCGGCTGCACGTGCGCCAGCCTGAACGATGCCTGTCTCGGGGGTGATCCACAGGATCTCGTGGTCGGCCTGTTCCTCTGTCACGCCCAGGGTGTCCAGGTCGGCGATCTGCCAGGGGGCGAAACGTACGTGCGGCGCCACTCGGGTGCGGGCCAGGTGCACGGACGCCGCGCAGAAACCGCAGTCGCCGTCGAACAGCAGGATCGGATGGTGGTTCATCGTGGTCCTCGGGTCCGTCGGCTTTGCCCGGCCGCCATTTTCGGGGCAGTCGTCCTCATCGCATTCATCGTTTGGACGGCTGCCGGACGGTGCAGACAATCGGATTTGGAGATTGCGGTCAAGGGGTAGTCGACGATTTCTCGGCAGTGAGCAGATTTCTGGCCGCCGGGAGGGTTCGTTTTCGCATTCTGGCGAGTGTTTCCGAGGCTCGGTAGCGCTGAATTAGCGCGGCCCGTTCAGTCGGGTTCGGTGCATTTCTCCTGGCTGGGTGGAGTCAAATGTCGACTCATCGCTGACTCTACAATTTCAAGGCCGTAAATCATTCAATGAATTTTGCTTCGGGTGTAAGGCGCTGGAGGGCAAGTGGGGCGAAGGCCAAGGTGGGAGCGGGTTGCTGAATTTATCCGACAACGTGAAGACCTGGATGAGTCCTTCGCTTCCCTCGCCGGAATAGGCGCATTTTCCGACTCTGTGACGTCCGGGTACGATTTTTGCTCCGTTCGACGGAGAACGGAACTCCGCTCGTCACTTCCGGAATGCGAGATCGGTTAAAAGGCTCTAAGACGGGGGCCCGACCCCGTCGGCGAGGAAGGACGATTCATGCGTTACCTGCGTGGTCTGCTCATCGCGTTCTCTGTGGGCGCCCTGACTATGGGAACGGTCAGCGCTTCTCAAGCCATCACCAGTACGGCCGCGCCCGTCTCGGCCCGGATGCACGGGGGTGACGGACACGACAAGGGCGACAACGTCGTGGTCGACAACTCGAAGCACCAGCTTTCGCACAGCTGCAAGGGCGAAACGTTTGGCTACTGCACGCAGAAGGTGAACTTCGCACCGAAGCTGCTCGGCCCGATCACGCTCATCGGCACCACCGGTCTGATCGGCATCACGGGTACTACCGGCACCACGGGTACTACTGGCACCACGGGTACTACCGGCACCACGGGCACGGACGGCACGACGGGCACCACGGGGACGACGACCCCGCCCGGTGACGCCGAGTGGTGCTCGCCCGGCTTCTGGAGGAACCACCCGGAGGACTGGCCGGTCCCCACGGACACCCTGTGGAGCGCGTCCATCGGCGGCACGCTGCCCGACCGCACCCCCTCCGGCATCGCCAACGGCGCCCCGACGGACCCCAGCCTCCTGTACCTCCTGGAGCACCCGCAGTACTACGGCGGTGACGACACCAACACGGTCGCCGACTACCTGAGCATCCAGGCGGGCCTCAACTTCACGGGCGCCCGGGTGGACAACTGCCCGCTCTAGCCCGTTCGGCCATGCACTTTGCCTGGCCGCCCCGAACCACCAACTGATCCGACGGACCGTGCGCTCAGCCGACCGCACGGTCCGTCCACATAAGGAGCACGATGGGAGCAACGACGCTGCCCCACGAGTGGTCCGGCAAGGCCCTGGCCGCGCTCGCGGCGACCGGCCTGACTCTGGCCGGCGCCCTGCTCGTCCACTTGGCGCTCGTCTTCTTGAGCATTGCCCCGGCCAATGCCGCGAGCGCCGCGCACCGCGAGACCATCGACGCGTATGTGCAACCCGAGTTCGGGCAGGACTGGAAGCTGTTCGCGCCGAACCCGATGCAGCGCAACGACGCCGTCGGGGTCCGGATGAGAACGTTGAGCGGAGACGGCCGCTATCACGTCAGCGACTGGACGAACCTCACCGCACAGGACATCAAGACGGTGCGAGGCAACCCGGCGCCCAGCCACCTGCACCAGAACATGCTGCGCCGCGCCTGGGATGCGTACGTGGCCAACCACAGTCTCAAGAACGACATCCCCAAGGGCGCCCGCGGCCGGCTCACCGCCGACTACCTGAAGCGAGTGGTTCTTCAGCGCACCGGCCGTACCTGGCACGGTGAGCGGATCGTCTCAGTCCAAGTAGGGGGACGCTTCTCCTTGGTGGCTCCTCCTGCTTGGAGCCCTGAAGAACCCTCCGACACCACCGACTACCGGCTGCTGCCCTGGTGGCCCGTGACCGAGCAGGACCACAGGGGGCTGTGACGTGACCACCACCATCGCGGAGCGGACGACCGAGCTCTTCACCCGGATCCTGCCCAGGATCAGCACGGTCAGAGCTCCCTACCAGGCCGCCGTCTTCCGGATCGGCCTTTCCGCCGTCGTGCTCGCCTTCCTCGTGCGCGAGTGGCCGCACCGCCACGAGCTGTACGGGAACAGCAGCGCGCTCTCCTTCGACCTCGCGCAGATCCTGGTCCGCGAGGAGCGCACCTTCACCGTCCTGATCTGGGGCGACGGAGGCCTGTGGTTCGAGACCGTATACCTCCTGACCATCTGCGCCGCCCTTGCCGTCTGCCTCGGCTGGCATACCAGGGGCATGTCGGTCGTACTCATGGCCGGCGTCCTGTCGGTGATCAACCGCAACAGCCTGGCGGGCGACGGTGGCGACAACGTCGTCCGGATCATGGTCATCTACCTGGTCTTCACCCGCTGCGCGCAGGTGTGGTCGCTCGACGCCCGGCGCAGGGCTCGCCGGGCGCAGCACCCGGGTGTTACGTCGGCAGACACATCCGCCGATCTTCCGGGGCCGGCCCTGTGGGCCGTTGCCCTGGCGCCCTTGGCCGCGCTCTCGGCCCACCCCACCGCAGGCTGGCTGCCCGTCTTCTGGATTCTGTGGTCGGTGCACGGCGTCTGGTACGCGGTCGAGCGCTGGTTCCCCCGCCACGAGATGCGGGCCGTCCTCGATGCCGCGGCCTCGATGCTTCACAACTGCGCGATGCTGGTGATCGCCGTGCAGGTGTGCCTGATCTACGCGACCGCCGGCTGGTACAAGATCCAGGGCACCCGGTGGCAGGACGGCAGCGCCCTCTACTACGCCCTGCACTTGGACTACTTCAGCCCGTGGCCCACGCTGTCGGGCTTCGTGGCGAATCAGACCCTGCTCGTTCTGGCTCTCACTTACGGCACCGTGATGGTGCAGGTGGCCTTCCCCTTCACCCTCGCTCATCGCAAGATCAAGAACGCCCTCCTCGCTCTGATGATCATGGAGCACCTGGGTATCGCGGTCCTGCTGGGTATTCCCTTCCTGTCGCTGGCCATGGTCGTCTGCGACGCGGTGTTCCTTCCCACCCCCTTCCTCGTCGCACTGGGCGCGCGGAGCGCACTTCTCGCGGCGCGAGTGCGCACGCGGACACGCGGTTCGTCCCGCGTCGGCTGGGTTGGGCCCGCCACCGACCACAACGAAGCCGAAGAGGGCTGCGAGAGCGCGGCTGGTATGCGTCTCCAGCGGCAGGGAGGGGCGCGGACTACCCCGAAGCCCGCTGTGCCCGAGCCCAGGCGGATCGACGATGTGGCAGCTGACGAGGCAGGTGCTGCGGCCCGCACTCAGCAGTGAGGCGACCGATCGCCGCGGCCCTCGGCTACGACGGCCCCTGACCAGGCAATCGGTCAGGGGCCGTCGCGCCGTGCGCTGTCCGTGGATGACCGCCGTTTCCCCGTATTCCCCGCTCGATCGGGCACGCCGGGGGCACGGTCAGTCCTCGCCGGGACCGGGTGCCGTGAGGTCGACCCATATCCACGGGTCGTGATCCCAGACGCGTACCTTGCCTATGACTAGGTCGACAGTCGCCCCTACGGGCGGCAGCTCCAGCGCGAGCCGCTTCACTCCGGGCTCGCTGCTGCGGCGAATCGTATCCATCGAGGCGCCCACGGGGTCGTAGTCGTTGAGCTCTGCCGTGAGGCCATAGGGCTGGTGACTGGTGATCGTTGCTTGGACGGTCTCGCCTTGTCGAAGGTCGCTGAGAGGGCGCCTCGGTGTATCTGCCATGGCGGCATCCTCCCCTTCGACCCACCACTCCGCCCAGCTCCCATCCCGTCTGCCGCCGACCACACACCGTGGAGCGGACGCCAGGGTCCGTGTCTGCTCGGCTTGCCTGGGTCGATGGGAGCTCCCCCACATCAGCCCCACTCGGCCGGCACCCGCGTACGGTGCCCCCGCCGGAGGCATGCGCGGGTGATGCCGCTGCCGCCCCACGCTGAGCCGCACTGGCTCGCTGGTGGTACCGAGCGGAGTGCCCCTCCGGATGACTCGAACCTGGCCGACGTACTCAAGGCGTATCGAGCGCTCCGCAAGCTCATCTAAGAGCCCCCTCAGGAACCGGGCCCCGGGCGGGCGGGCGCGCCGGAAAACTCCTCGCATGCCGTGGACCGGCGGAGAACAATCCCGGCATGGGAATAGACATCCACGGCTTCATCGAGTGCCGCTGGGACCGCTGGCTCGACGCGGACGACCGTTGCTGGTACGGAGCGATCGACATGACGCACCTCTACAACGGACGGTCCTACGTGGCCTTCGGGGCCCTGTTCGGCGTACGCGACACCCCGTTCCGTCCGCTCGCCGACCACCGCGGCCTGCCCCCTGACGTATCGAAGGAGACCCTCGCCGACTTCGGGACCTGGAGCTCGGATGCGATCGGCGCATCCTGGATCACTTGGGAGGAGCTGGCGGCCACCGACTGGGACGAGGCCGCCGAGGAGGTCGACGACTGCCTCCACGAGTACCGGCGCGGCCCGGACGGGACCTGGCAGTTTCATGGCCGGAACACGGGCCTCGACCGCTTTGCCGAGCTCGCCGGCGTCACCGACCCCCGGACGGTCTACCGTGCCGGCCGCACCCACCCGGAGGGCACCGAATGGCGCGACGGCGACCGCCTCTTCCGCATCGGCCGTCTGAGGAGGAAGGACGCCGTGCCCGACGGTGACTGGGGCGCCGTCTGGTCGGTGATGCGCACGCTGGCGAGCCGGCACGGAGACGAGGGCGTCCGCCTGGTCGTCTGGTTCGACGGCTGAACCCACCGGTCTTGGGTGCGGCGGACGCCGTGCGGCCGGGGCCGGCCGGGCGGAACGGTGTCAGCCGGTGCCGCCGGACGTGAGCAACTCCCTCACCTGCGCCGCCGTCCAATGGCCGGCGGCGCCGGGGCAGGCCGCGAGGTACTCGGCGATGTCCTGCTCCTCCCACGGACCGGACTCCAGGAGCCCGGCGGCCAGGTAGCGCAGGTAGGCGGCCGACGGGTTGAGAACGTCGACGTCCTCGAGGCTCCACGGCGCGGTGAACGTCAGCACGGGGATGCCCTCGATCGTGCCCGGGCAGATCAGCGTCTCGTACCGTCCCGGGCCCAGCTCGTCGCGGCCGTCCCGCAGGGCCGCGGTCAGGTCCAGGTCCTGCCCCGGCTGCTCGTACATCTCCTGCGCGGCGATGTCGGAGATCTGGCCCACCGACACCAGGTGCGCCCGTCCGCGCATTCTTCCGGGGGCGGTGGGGTCGTAGAGGCCGCGGCCTCCCGTCCACACCGGAGACTCCGTCGCGAAGTACAGGCGGCCTTCCATCTCGACCGCGATCGAGCGTTCGGGCGCCCTGTGGTCCCGGCATCCCGGGTAGGTGCGGGTCGCTCCCGGCGGGGTCCCGCCGGCGATGTAGGTGGCGAGGCGGTCCATGTGCATGTTGGAGCCGTAGGAGGCGTACCAGACCTGCTCAGGTGTGGAGATCGCCTCGGCGAGCGGAGCGGCGGTGTGGACGAGCATGCTCGGTTCCTCACGGATCGGTGGCTCGGGGTTTCACCAGTCCATCAGTTCATCAGGCCACGGGGCTGCCGGGCCGCCGGGCCGTCGGCACGGAGTGGCGGATCGCGTCGCCCGTGCCACGGGGCGGGGGTGGGGGCAGGCGGCGATGCGGAATCTCCCGCTGTCATATGCCTATCGGCCCACTGCGGCCCGTGCGTATGGTGTGGCCCCGGACCATCCCGGGCCCGGCGCCCTCCCGGCTCCCCACGGGAGGGCCGCCGCGCGCCACCCCCTAGGCCAGGAGCGCGGAGAGGCCCGCTGCCGACCTGGCCTGGTCGTCCAGTGCGTCGAGGGCACGCACGGCCTGGGCAGCCGCCTCCGGGTCGCTCGTGGCGAGGCCGCTCTCGGCGAACTCGTCCTCGTCCAGGCGCAGTACGGAGGTCCCGTCCGCCGAGACCCACAGGTCGAGGTCCAGGTCCTCCACGAGGATCTTCCCGCTCTCCACCAGCGCCGGGCGCGTGACGTCGCAGTACCAGCCCTTGAGGACGCCGTCGCCGGTCCACACCTCCTTGACCGCGTACCAGCGCGTCCGCCAGAAGTGCTCGACGAACACATCGCCGGGCTCGAATCGGACGAAGCCGAAGTCCCGTACGCCCTCGGCCGCCCAGGGGGCGCGCACGGAGATCCGGTCGCCGTCGTCGGCGACCTGCGCCGCCGGGTAGCGGATCTTGGTCCGTCCGGCCTTGGTCAGGACGACGGTCAGCTGCTCGGTCACAGGTTCTCCAGTTTCTTCGTGAAGCGGGTCTCGGTCGCGCAGATCTCGTAGCCGAACCACTCGTTGATGGCGAGCATCGGCGCGTTGCCCGCATCGTTGCCGGTGAAGGCCGCGGTGTACCCGGCCGCACAGGCCCGGTGCAGGGAGACCGTCTTGGCGAGCTTGGCCAGACCCCGGCCGCGGAAGGCGCGCCGCGTGCCGGTCATGCCGGTGGCGTAGCGGGTGCCGCCGTCCGTCCGGGCCGCGGTGAACGCCGCCACCGCGCCGTCCACCAGGACGACGGTGGTCAGCTCCTTGTCCAGGGACGGGTCGTTCCAGGTGTGCGCCAGCCAGTCCTCGTAGTCGTCGAACTCGACCGGTACGTCGCCCGGCTCGTCGGAGGTCGTCTCCGCGTCGGCCTCGAACAGCGGCCGCGGGTCGGCGGCGAAGGCGGAGCCCGTACGCACCTCGACCCCGGCGGGAAGGTCCTGCGGGAGCGCGGGCAGCGTGGCCTGCGCCAGGTCCAGGCGCAGGAAGTGCGCCGAGCGGCTGGGGCGGTAGCCGTGCCGCTCGGCGAAGGCGCGATGGGCGGGCTCGTCGAGCACCCAGGCGTACACGTCCGTCGCGCCGTGCGCGGCGAGGTGCTGCTCGGCCGTGCGGAGCATGAGGCCGCCGGCGCCGAGGCCGCGGTGGGCGGGGTCGACGTACGCATTGACGTACGACCGGCCGGGCTCGGGACTGTCGTACACGATGCCGACCTGGGCCGCGCCGATGACGTGGCCGTCCGCGGTCTCGGCGACGAGGATCCGGTACCGCTTCGCGGGAGGGGCGCCGGCGAGTTCGAAGGCCACGGCCTCGGCGGTGGTGATCAGGAAGGGCAGGGCGGCACGGCACACCCGCACGACGGACTCCGCGTCCGAGGGGTCGCCGGGGCGGATGTCGCGGATCACAACGGTCATGTGGCAGACGCTACGTTCGCGCTCGCGCCGCGCGCCTCCCAATTAATCCCGGATGAGGGAGAATCACCGGCGTGACCTCGACACATCTGAAGATCACCATCGACGGCTCGGCCGGCTCGGCCGCCCCGTACGAACAGCTGCGCGCGCAGATCGCCGACCGGGCCCGGTCGGGGAAGCTGCCGGCCGGCTTCAGGCTGCCGACGGTACGGGGCCTCGCGGAGGAGCTGGGGCTGGCCGCCAACACCGTCGCGAAGGCGTACCGGGCGCTGGAGGCGGACGCGGTGATCGAGACGCGGGGCCGCAACGGGACCTTCATCGCGGCCGCGGGGGACGCGGTCTCCCGCGAAGCGGCCGCGGCGGCCCAGGTGTACGCGGACCGCGTCCGCCGCCTCGGCCTGACGCAGGCCGAGGCGCTCTCCGCCGCCGCGGACGCCCTCCGGGCCCGGTACGCGGCCGAGTAGCCCCGCTGCTCGGCCTCGTCGGCCCGCGGGCCGACGCACCGGGCTCCGCCCGGACCCGCGCCTCGGACGCCGGCGAGGCTGCACGGGCGGTGGCTAGAGGTAGAGGCCGGCCTGCGACGTGTGCGGCTGCGGCGGCAGGATCGCCGCCGGGCCCGTGCCGCGCCGCAGGGCGAACAGCTCCGCCAGGCTGGCGCCCTCGCGGGGGACGCCCTCGTCCGTGCCCAGCCAGGCCACCGCCTCGCGGTGGGTCAGCCGGCCGACCTCGATGCGGGCCAGGCAGCGTCCCGGGCGGACCACTGCCGGGTGGAGCCGTTCCAGGTCCTCGTTGGTCGTCACGCCGACCAGGACATTGCGGCCCTGCCCCAGCAGTCCGTCCGTCAGGTTCAGCAGCCGGGACAGCGCCTGCCCGGCCGTGTGGCGGGCCTCGCCCCGGATCAGCTCGTCGCAGTCCTCCAGCAGCAGCAGCCGCCAGCGGCCCTTCGCCGTGCCCTCGTCCTCGCCGATCGCGATGTCCATCAGGTAGCCGACGTCGTTGAACAGCCGTTCCGGGTCCAGGACGCAGTCCACCTGGCACCAGTCCCGCCAGGACCGTGCGAGCGTGCGCAGGGCGGAGGTCTTGCCCGTGCCCGGCGGGCCGTGCAACAGCAGCAGCCGGCCCGCGATGTCGTCCGGGGTGACCTTCATCAGCCGGTCCATCGCCCCGGCCACGGGCGCGGTGTAGTTCGGCCGCACCTCCGGCCAGGTACCGGCCGCGATCTGGCGCGTCGTCCGGTACGGGCCGCGCCGCGGGGAGACGTACCAGAACCCCATCGTGACGTTCTCGGGCTGCGGTTCGGGCTCGTCCTGCACCCCCTCGGTGGCCTTGCCGAGCACACCGGCCGCGAGTTCGTCGCTGACCGCCGTCACGGTGACGTCCGCGCCCCGGCTCCAGCGCGAGACGAGCATGGTCCAGCCCTCGCCCTCGGCCAGGGTGGCGCTGCGGTCGCTGTCGCGCGCCGAGCGCAACACCGTTGCCTCCGGCGGGAGGAGGGTCGCCTCCGCCTTGACCCGCTCGATCGACACGCTGTGCGAGTACGGCTGCTCACCGGACGCGAACCGGCCGAGGAACAGCGCGTCGACGACATCCGACGGCGAATCGCTGTCGTCGACGTTGAGCCGGATCGGCAGCGCGTCATGCGGGTTGGCTGACATGGCGCCCATGATCCGGCACACGGTGCCCTCGTGCACCCGTGTTTCGCTGGATCGGGTGCCCAAGTTCCCTCTTCAAACGCGTTCGGAGTGAAGATTCGCGCCGCAACTCTGCCCTGAACATTCTTGGCATGGACACTTCCAGCGGACCTCGGCTGCTTGTACCACGGACTCAGGAGTAACCCCCACAAGGAGCCGCACACATGAGCATGAGACTGTCGCGCTTCGCTGCCCTGACCTCCTCCCTCTTACTCGCCGCGGGTGCCGCCCTGTTCGGAGCCGGCCAGGCCGCCGCCGCCCAGGCCGACTTCGGCTACGTCGCCCTCGGCGACTCGTACTCCTCCGGCGTCGGCGCCGGCAACTACGACGGCGGGAGCGGCAACTGCAAGCGCACCAGCCGCGCCTACCCGGCCCTGTGGGCCGCCGCCCATTCCCCCCAGACCTTCTCCTTCACCGCCTGCTCGGGCGCTCGTACGGGTGACGTCCTCGCCAATCAGCTCGCCCCGCTCAACTCCGGAACCGACCTCGTCAGCATCACCATCGGGGGCAACGACGCGGGCTTCTCCGACGTCATGACCACCTGTGTGCTCCAGTCCGAGTCCACCTGCGTCAGCCGCGTGAACCAGGCCAAGGCCTACGTGGACTCCACCCTCCCCGGCCGGCTCGACCAGGTCTACAACGCCATCGACAGCCGCTCGCCCGGCGCGCACGTCGTCGTCCTCGGCTATCCCCGCTTCTACAAGCTGAACGGCACCTGCACCGCCGGCCTCACCGAGGGCGAGCGGGCCGCCATCAACGGCGCCGCAGATTACCTGAACGCCGCCATCGCCAAACGCGCCGCCGACCACGGCTTCACCTACGCCTCGGTCGCCGGCGCCTTCACGGGCCACGAGATCTGCTCCGGCAGTGCGTGGCTGCACAGCGTCAACTGGCTGAACATCGGCGAGTCGTACCACCCGACCGCGGCCGGACAGTCCGGCGGCTACCTGCCGGTCTTCACGAACGCCGCCTGATCCGCCCGGCCCGACCGGCCCGACCCCTCGCTCCGGTCCGAGCCGTTCGTGCCGTCCATCCCGTCCGTTCCGTCCATCGCGTCCGTCCCGTCCGTTCCGTCCGCCCGGTCCGTCCGGTCCGGCTCTGCGGTCGCCGGGCCGGCCGGACTCGCCGGAGCACTCGGCGTCGGCGAGAGCGGTGACGGACTCGGTCCGGGGGAGGGGGCCCCGCTCGTCGGGGTCGCCTTCCGGCAGGTCACCGAGGTTGCCACCCACTGGGTGGCAACCTCTGCCGGCCCCCGCACCTCCAGCCGGACCGCGTCCTCGAAGACGGTGTCCGCCTCGTGCGTGAGCTCCGTGTGCTCCAGCCGCCGGCTCCTCGGCCCGCCCTCCTCGTACGTGACGGACTGCCAGCCGGGGCCGGAGGTCCGCCCGCTGCGCGTGGCCCAGCGGTACTCCAGCACGACCGGGGTGCGCTCCACCTCGACGGTGGCGGTGAAGGCGGGCGCGTGCTCGGCGGGCGGCGGGCAACTGCCCGTGTAGGAGGAGCGCACGGAGTCCACGTACACCGAGACGTGCTGCCCCGCGCCGCCCGTGCCCGAGGCGGATGCCGACACCGGGGCCGACGGAGCCGTCGAAGGAGTCGTGGTGACGGTCCGGGCGGTGGTCGCCGAGCCCGTCGGCGCGCCGCCGCTGCCACCGTTGTCACCGGTGGTCCCGCGGTCCTTGAGCAGCAGCCACCCCACCGCGACCAGGGCCAGCAGCATCAGCACGATCCCGATCGTCAGCACCAGCCCGGCGTTCCCGCCGCGCGCGGCCCCGGGCGGCGGTGTCCCGTACGGAGCCGGGTGCGCCGGCTGCGCACCGTACGGCTCGCGCGGCGTGTCCGTGCCCTGCCCGTGGTGCGCGACGACCGTCGGCGCGTCCGGCCCGGACGCAGGCCCCGACACCGGCCCGCCGGATGCCCGTACGTTCCCGCCCGCGCCCACCACCCGTAGCATCCGGGCCGCCTCCGCAGCGGGCAGCCGCTCGGCCGGGTCCTTGCGCAGCAGGCCGTCCAGTACCGGCTCCAGCGCCCCGGCCCGGCGCGGCGGCGGCGGTTCCGCGTCGACCACGGCCCGCAGGGTGTCCAGCGGGGTGGCCTGCCGGAACGGCGAGACCCCCTCGACCGCGGCGTAGAGCATGATCCCGAGCGACCACAGGTCCGAGGCGGGTCCCGGATCGCGACCCAACGCCCGCTCCGGCGCCAGGAATTCGGGGGAGCCGATCACCTCGCCCGTCATGGTGATCGCCGAGGAGCCCTCCAGGCTGGCGATGCCGAAGTCGCCCAGGACCACCCGGCCGTCGTTGGCGATCAGTACGTTCCCCGGCTTCACGTCCCGGTGCAGCACTCCCGAGTCGTGCGCGGCGCGCAGCGCGGCGAGCACCTGTTCCCCTACGTGGGCGGCCCGCTGAGGGGTCATCGGCCCCTCCGCCTCCAGTACGTCGGCCAGCGAGAGCCCGCGCACCAGCTCCATCACGATCCAGGGCCGCCCGCCCTCGGAGGCCACGTCGTAGACGGTGACGACGCCGCGGTGCGAGACCCTGGCCGCGGCCCAGGCCTCCCGCTCCAGCCGCCGGTACAGCCGCTCCAGTTCGGCGGGCTCGAGCCCCGCCGGCGCCCGCACCTCCTTGACGGCGACGTCGCGGGCGAGCACCTCGTCCCGGGCCCGCCACACGATGCCCATCCCGCCGCGGCCGATCGGTTCGAGCAGCCGGTAGCGGCCCGAGATGACACGATCGGAGTTCGATTGCTCACTCACGCGCGCCCCCGAGTGTGTTCCCGTGCGCCCGCGTGTCACCGGGCGATCACTCCAAGTTAGCGCAGTGTGGGCCAAGTGGCCCCTGTCGTGACGGGACTCGCGCAGTGGCCTTTCACAGCGTGACGTCTGTGCGGAGAGTAATCGCCGACTCCGCTGAGTAATCGTCAACTCCCCGTCGCCACAGGGGTAATTCACACCACCGGGATACCCGGGGGCGACGCGGGGGCGTTAGGGTTAACCTGCCCGGGCCGGGTGCCCTCGTACGGGTGGGGAGAGAACATGGAACAGATAGCAATGCGCAGCAGGCCGCCTCGCGTGCCTGCCATCACCTGCGGCAGCAGTGCGACCAGCTCGCGCCTCGACCGCCACCTCTCTGTGCTTGGCGGTCCTGCCGTCCCGCACCGGGAGGCCGCCGAGGCGACGCTGCTGATGCGCGAGCTCACCTCCCGCGACCACACGCACCGCCTGCGGAGCCGGAGCGCGCGCGTCTCGCTCTTCGCGCCGCTGCGCCGTCTGCGTCGCACGCTCTTCGGCAGCCGCCGCTCGTAACCGTCCCGTACCGCAGCCGTCGGCCCTCGGGTCAACGGCTCCCCGGCCCTACCCGATCACACCGTCCCGGCGCAGTTGCGAGATCTGTGCGTCCGCCATCCCCAGGGCGCGCAGCAGCGGATCGGTGTGCTCGCCCAGCGCGGGCACCGCACCCATGTGCGGTGCCGCGCCGCCCGGCAGCCCGATCGGCGGCAGCAGGGCCCGCAGCGGACCGGCCGGCGATTCCACCTCCCGCCAGCGGTCCCGGGCCGCGAGCTGCGGATGCCCGGCCAGCTGGGTCACGGAGTTCAGCCGCGCACAGGCGATACCCGCCGCCTCCAGCCGCCCGATCGCCTCGTCCGCACCGAACCGGACCAGTGCCTCGGCCACCACCGCGTCGGTCTTCTCCCGGTTCACGGTGCGCGCCGCGTTCGTCGCGTACGCCGGATCGTCCGCCAACTCCGGCTGTTCCAAGACCTGTTGTGCCAGCCGCCGCCATTCGCGGTCGTTCTGCACCGACAGCAGCACCCGGTCCCCGTCGGCCGTCGGATAGGCGTCGTAGGGCGCGATCACCGCGTGCGCGAGACCGGTGCGCACGGGCTGCTCCCCGCCGTGCATCGTGTGGTGCAGCGGGTGGCCCATCCACTCGGCGAGCGCGTCGAGCATGGAGACCTCCACCCTGCCCCCGCGCCCGGTGACCCCGCGGCGCAGCAGGGCGGCCAGGATTCCCGAGAAGGCGTACATGGCCGCGGCGATGTCGGCCGCCGGGATACCCGCCTTGACCGGCTGGTCCGGGGTGCCGGTCACCGACACCAGACCCGCCTCGCACTGCACGAGCATGTCGTAGGCGCGTTTGTGGGCGTACGGACCCTCGGCGCCGTAGCCGGAGACGTCCACGGCGACCAGCCGCGGGTAACGCGCGCACAGCGCGGCCGAGTCGAGTCCGAGCCGGGCGGCGGCTCCCTGTGCGAGGTTCTGCACGAAGACGTCGGCGCCGGCGAGCAGCCCGTGCAGGACCTCGCGGCCGCGCGGGTCCTTCAGGTCGAGCGCGATCGACTCCTTGCCGCGGTTGGCCCAGACGAAGTGCGAGGCGAGGCCGTGCGCGGCCGTGTCGTAGGCGCGGGCGAAGTCGCCGCCGTCGGGGCGCTCGACCTTGATCACCCTGGCGCCGAGGTCGGCGAGCTGGCGGGTGGCGAAGGGGGCCGAGACGGCCTGTTCGACGGCGACGACGGTGATGCCGTCCAGGGGGAGCGGTTCGGTAGCCATGGGCCCTGCCTACCGGGTCGGACGGGCTGCTGTCACTACCGGCCGCGCGCGAACCTGCGCGTGGCCAGCGGGACGAAGAGCGCGAGCAGCAGCCCCGACCACAGCAGCGCCCCGGCCACGGGATGCGCGGCGGGCCAGGCGGCGCCCGCCGCGGTCTCGCCCCCGGCGTTCCCGCACAGCTCGCGCACGGCCGTGGCGACGGCGCTGATCGGGTTCCACTCGGCGACCGTCCGCAGCCATCCGGGCAGTCCCGCGGTCGGCAGGTACGCGCTGGACAGCATCGGCAGGACGAAGGTGGCGCCGCCGAGCTGGCCGGCCGCCTCCTCGCTCCTGCTCAGCAGGCCCAGGTAGGTGCCCACCCATGCGGTGGCGAAGCGGAACAGCAGCAGTACGCCCAGGGCCCCCAGCGCGCCGGGCAGCCCGTTCTCGATGCGCCAGCCCATCGCCAGTCCCACCAGCATCAGCGGCACCATCGACACGCCGGTGGTCAGCAGATCGGCGGCCGTCTGCCCGAGCGGTACGGCGGTGCGGCTCATCGGCAGCGTACGGAAACGGTCCATCACCCCGCGGTGGGCGTCCTGCGCGGCCGTGAACAGGCCGGTCATCAGACCGTTCGCGGCGGTGGCGGCCAGCAGCCCGGGGACCAGGAACTCCCGGTACTCGGCGCCCGGCATGGCGAGCGCGCTGCCGAAGACGTAGCCGAAGAACAGCAGCATGGTGATCGGCATGGTCTGGGTGAGGATCAGCAGCGCCGGGGCGTGCCGGGCCTTCTGCAGCTGGCGGGTGAGGACGGCTCCGCCGTCGGACATCAGGGTGCTCATGCTGCTCATGCGGCGTACTCCTCGGCGGCGGGAGGGGACTGGGGGGCCCGGGGGACCTGGGTGAGGCGCAGGAACACCTCGTCCAGGGTGGGCGGGCGCAGGCTCGCGTCCGTGACCGGTACTCCGGCCGTGTCGAGTTCCCGGATGATCCGCGGCAGGGTGAGCCCTCCGTCCGGGACGGTGACGCCGACGGTCAGCCGCGCTTCGTCGAGCACCGGCAGGCGGCCGGTGAGCTGGTCCAGTACGGCGGCGGCGCGCGCGAGGGCCCCGTGCGCGGGGACGGTGACCTCGGCGTGCGCGCCGATCCGGGCCTTGAGGGCGGCCGGGGTGCCGGTGGCGGCGACCCGTCCGCCGTCGACCACCACGATCTCGTCGGCGATCCGGTCGGCCTCCTCCAGGTACTGGGTGGTGAGCAGCACCGTGGTGCCGTCCTCGGCGAGTGCCCGGACCGTCGTCCAGATCTGCTCGCGGGCCGCCGGGTCCAGGCCGGTGGTGGGCTCGTCGAGGAACAGCACCCGGGGGCACGTGATCAGCCCGGCGGCCAGGTCCAGGCGCCGCCGCATGCCGCCGGACCAGGTGGAGCTCACCCGGTCGGCGGCCCCGGTGAGCCCGAAGCGCTCCAGCAGTTCGTCCGCGCGGGCCCGGCCGGCGGGGCCGCGCAGCCCGGCCAGCCGGGCGAAGAGCCGGAGGTTCTCCCGGCCGGTCAGGTCCCCGTCGACGGAGGCGTACTGGCCGGTGACACCGATGGCGCGGCGCACGGCCGCGGGATCCCGGGTCACGTCGTGACCGGCGACGAGGGCGCGGCCGGCGGTGGGTGCGGTGAGCGTGGTGAGGACCCGCACGGCGGTGGTCTTGCCCGCTCCGTTGGGGCCGAGGAGGCCGCAGACCGTGCCCTCGGGGACGGCGAGGTCGAGGCCGCGCAGGGCGTGGACCTTTCCGTAGGTCTTCTCCAGCCCCTCACTAAGTACAGCGTACGTAGTAGTCATGCGCGCCACCGTACCTCACTGCGTACGCCGTACGTAACTAAGATGGTGGCGAGACGACGAGGTGATCTGAGCCATGACAGCCGGCGGGCGACCCGCTGAACCCGAAGTGATCTGGTCCCGCCCCCAGCGGGCCGGCCGCGGACCGAGGCCCGCGCACAGCCGCGAGTCGATCGCGTCCGAGGCGGTGCGGATTGCCGACGAGGAGGGGATCGACGCCGTCTCCATGCGTCGCGTGGCCGCCGGGATCGGCGCGGGCACGATGTCCCTCTACAACTACGTGCCGCGCAAGGAGGACCTGTACGAGCTGATGGTCGACGCGGTCAGCGGGGAGTACGAGCTCCCGCCCCCGACCGGCGACTGGCGGGCCGACCTGCTCGCGCTGGCCCGCCGGACGCGGGCGCTGATGCACCGCCACCCGTGGCTGCCGCGCCTGCTCAGCCCGGTCTACGGCTTCGGTCCCAACGCCCTGCGCTACCTGGAGTACTGCATGGACTGCCTGGCTCCGCTCGATGTGCCGGACGCCGAGAAGCTGGAGCTCGTCGCCGCCGTCAACGGCAGCGTGGCGACCTACGTGGCGGGCGAGCTGGCGCTGGCCGAACGGGCTCGGTCGCTGCCCTGGAGCGAGGCCGAGGAGCAGCGGGTACGGACGGCATGGCTCGGCTCCCGCCTGGCCACCGGGGAGTACCCGCGACTGGCCGCGGCCCTCTCCGGCGGCGGCCCGGTCCCGGGCGCCGGACTCGACATGGCCGAGGTCTTCGACCGCTCGATGGTCCGGCTGCTGGGGGCCTGGGGGGTCCGGGACGAGCAGGGGGAGCAGGGGGGATGAGGTCCCGGCGGGCGTAGGCCCGCTCCCCGTCCCGTCTGCTCAGAGGAGCGCGAACTGCCCGCCCGGGCCCTCCTCCTGGTGGTCCAGCACCGAGGCCGGGCGGCGGGCCCAGGCCGGTGGCGGCAGCACCCCGACCGCGCGCAGCTCCTCGGCCGTCAGCGCCGGCCCGGGCTCGAACGCGGCTCGCTCCGGCGCCAGTTCGGCCAGCAGCGCCAGCGTGGTCACCAGGGCCAGGAGCTCCGAGGTCCAGCTCTGCGGCCACTCCGCGGGCCCGAGCGCCGCCAGGCCGTCGGCTTCCGGGCCGCGGTGCGCGCTGCGGGCGGCGAACCAGGCCGGAAGCACCCGCACGCCCTGGGCCTCGTACTCCCAGGCCCCGGCCGGCACGGGGGACACGGTCCCGCTCCCGAGGCTCAGCGTCTCGCCCTCGGCGTCGTACGCGAGCTCGCGCGGCCAGCCCGTGACCGCCGAGCGGACGTACGGGCGCCGGCCGCCGGGCAGGCGGGGCGCCTCACCGCCGCGGGCACCCCGCAGCTGCACGGTCAGCACCCGGTGCCCCAGCTCCAGCCCGGCCCGCCACCGCGCGGGCTCGGCGGCGAGCGGGACCTCGTACCCGCGCGGGCCCGGGCGGCCCGCCGCGAGGACCCAGCACAGGACGTCCTCGGGGGTGACCCAGCCGCCGTGGCGCGCGCCCAGCAGGGGAAGCAGGCCGGGGGCGAGGTTCGGCTCGGTGCCGCCGGGGCGCCGGTGCAGGGGCCGGATCCGGCCGAGGCGGCCGGCCGGGAGGTGCGCGGTGACCAGCGGATCCGGGGTCAGGGCGAGGAACAGCTGGTGCTCGTCCCGGACCCGCCAGAGCTCGGGGCGGGCGACGTCGATGAGCCGCTGGTCGGGCAGCAGCCACTGCTCGTCGAAGGGCTCGCGGAGCACCCGTACGGGGTCGGGGCAGGGGCCGGGGGCGTCGGCGAAGCGCGCCGTGGCCGCCGAGCGCTGCCCGGGCAGGGCGGCCGCCCCGGCGTCGGGCCTGCGGCTGCGGCTCGGGCGGAACAGGCGCTCCCGCTCGGCCCCTTCGGAGCCGGTCAGGGCCGCCCAGCGGGCGCGCAGGGACGCCGGATCGGGTGCGGACACCCAGTCCCGGCCCAGGCGCAGGCCGCCCACGGCCCAGGGCATCAGATCCTCAAGCAGCGGTACGTCTTCGCTCACGCCGCCGATGGTAGCGACGGGATCCGATGGCCGGGCTGCGTCCAGGCCGAAGAGCTACGCTCCTTATGTACGCATACGTACGGTATCGACCGAGGAGGCTCAGGAGGCGGTCATGAGCCAGTACGACGAATACACGACCCCGTCGCAGGCCGAGGGCGAGCGCCTCGACGAGGACATGGACGAGGCCCAGCGCAAGCAGCAGCAACACCCCCACACGATGCGCACCACGCCGTCGCAGGCGGAGGGCGAGCGCACCAGGGAGGACGACGAGAAGTAGCCGGGCGGTGCAGCACGGCGTCGGACACGTGGGCCGTCGGTGAGCGCGGATCGGTGCGCGCGCGGGAGCGTGCGTGGATCGGTGCGCGCGGATCGGTGCGCGCGGGGGAGCGTGCGCGGGTCGGTGCGCGCGGGTCAGTGCGCGTCGACCGTCACCGTGAAGGAGAACCTGTCGCCGCGGTAGCGGATCCGGGCCACGTCCACCACCCGGCCGTCCTCGTCGTACGTGACGCCGGTGTAGTGCAGGATCGGGCTCAGCAGCGGGACCTGGAGCAGCTCGGCCGTCTCCGGGTCCGCGAGCCGCGCCTCCACCGTGTCCGTGATCCGGCTGATGCGGACGCCGACGATGTCCCGCAGGACCTTCGTCATCGGCCAGCGCTCGAGATCGGCGAGGTCCACGGCCTCGGCGAACTCCGGCAGGACCGCGTTCTCCGCCCAGTTCGTCGGCTCGCCGCTCTCCCGGTCGTGGCGCAGGCGGCGGTACGTGACCACCTCGGGCGTGCCCGGGAAGTGCTCCAGCAGCTCCCCGGCCACAGCCGTCCGGCCGTGGCCGAGGATCGTCGTGCGATCGCCCGACTGCTGGGCCACGATCGCGTCGACCGAGCCCAGCAGCCGGACCGGGGCGCTGCGCACCGCACCCGGCTCGATGAAGGTGCCGCGCCTCCGGTGCCGGCTGATCAGGCCCTCGCCCTCCAGCTCCTTGAGCGCCTGGCGCATGGTCAGCACGCTCACCCCGTAGTGCTCGGCGAGCTGCTCCTCGGTGGGCAGGCGCAGCGACGCGTCGGGGGTGCGCCCCAGTATCGAGGCGCGCAGTGACTGCGACACCTGGTACCAGAGCGGCAGCTTCCGGTTCAGTACCAGCGAGTCGGGGGCGAAGGCGGTCACGGCTGGATCTCCGAACGGCTGGACAGGGGGGACGTGCGGCGCATGCAGGGTATGCAGTGCAGGTCAGGCGCGGAAGTGGCGCTGCAGACCCTGCCACACGTCGTCGTAGCCGCGCTGGAGGTGATCCGCGCCGGCCGCCTGCGCGGTGGCGGTGATCGGCCAGCGGGTCTCGAACATGAAGGCCAGGCCGTCGTCGATCTTCTGCGGCTTCAGCTCGGCGGCGCTCGCCCGGTCGAAGGTCTCGTGGTCGGGACCGTGTGCGGACATCATGTTGTGCAGCGAGCCGCCGCCGGGGACGAAGCCCTCGGCCTTGGCGTCGTAGGCACCCTCGATGAGACCCATGTACTCGCTCATCACGTTGCGGTGGAAGTACGGCGGGCGGAAGGTGTCCTCGCCGACCAGCCAGCGCGGGGCGAAGACCACGAAGTCGACGCCCGCCAGGCCCGGGGTGTCGGAGGGCGAGGTCAGGACCGTGAAGATCGACGGGTCGGGGTGGTCGTAGCTGATCGAGCCCAGGACGTTGAAGCGGCGCATGTCGTAGACGTACGGGACGTTGCTGCCGTGCCAGGCGACGACGTCGAGCGGGGAGTGGTCGTAGGTCGCCGACCAGAGGTTGCCGCAGAACTTGTTGATCACCTCGGTCGGGCGCTCGACGTCCTCGTACGCGGCCACGGGGGCCTGGAAGTCCCGCGCGGCGGCGAGGCCGTTGGCGCCGATCGGGCCCAGGTTCGGCAGCTCGAAGGGCTGGCCGTAGTTCTCGCAGACATAGCCGCGGGCGTCGGCGTCCAGCAGCTCGACGCGGAAGCGGACGCCGCGGGGGATGAGGGCCATGTCGCCCGGGCGGGCGGCGAGCAGACCCAGCTCGGTGCGCAGGAGCAGCCCGCCGCGCTCGGGGACGATCAGCAGCTCGCCGTCGGAGTCGCTGAACACCCGGTCGGTCATGTCGGCGTTGGCGGCGTAGAGGTGGATGGCCATGCCGGCGCGCTGGGCGGCGTCGCCGTTGCCGCCGAGGGTCCACAGGCCGGAGAGGAAATCGGTGCCGGGAGCCGGGGCGGGCAGCGGGTTCCAGCGGAGCCGGTTGGGGTCCGGGACGGCCTCGGTGAAGGGCGCGGAGCGCAGGGCCCCGTTGTCGACCCGGGTGAAGGGCGGGTGGGCGGCCGAGGGGCGGATCCGGTAGAGCCACGAGCGGCGGTTGTGGGTGCGGGGCTCGGTGAAGGCGCTGCCGCTGAGCTGCTCGGCGTAGAGGCCCAGGGGGGCGCGCTGCGGCGAGTTCCGGCCGATCGGCAGCGCGCCGGGGACGGCCTCCGAGCTGTGCTCGTTGCCGAAGCCGGTGAGGTACTCCAGTGCCTCTGCCGTCTTCCTGGCCTGCTCGCTCATGTGCTGCTCCCGCTCCGTCGAAGGAATCCTATGGTCGACAGTAGGATTCCGCGGCCCGCACGTCAACGGTGAACCGGGGGCAGGCCGGGCCGACGGGCCGCGGAAGGGCGGCGGGCGGGTGGCGGACGAGCGACAGATGGGCGCCGGACGGGCGGCAGGTGAGCGGCAGGTGATCGGCAGGTGGGTGCCGGACGGGCGGCAGGTGAGCGGCAGGTGATCGGCAGGTGGGTGCCGGATGGGTGCCTGATGGGTGCCGGATGGGCGGGAAAGTCGGGAAAGGCCGGGCGGTGAGAGCGGGCACGCCGACGGGCGGGAATACGGATTCGGTCGAGGGGGATCCCAAAAGATGAACATTGCTCTACTCTCACGCGCATGTCGTGGACCCGCAGGTTCCCTGCCGTGCCGGCGGCGCTCCTCGCCGCCCTCCTCGCCCTCCTGTCACTCCTCGTCGCCGCGCCCGCCGCGAGCGCGCACGAGGAGCGCCCGATCACCCTTCCCGACGGCTCCGGATCGGTACCCGAGTACCGCACGGCGGAGCCCGACCTGATCGTCTGCAAGACCGACCGGCCCGCCTTCGAGCGCCGGATATCCGCCTTCCCCGAAGAGCTCAGGCAGCGCAACCTCGCCCTCTACGAGCGGTGCGAGAAGAGCGGCTACCGGCACCTGCAGGAGGCCGTCGACGCCGTCGACCGGCCCGGCATGAACATCGCGATCCTCCCCGGCCTCTACGAGGAGGAGCCCTCGCTGCCCAAGCCGACGGGGGAGTGCGCGGCGCTCAAGGCCCCCGAGTCCTCGCTCGGCTACCAGATCCTGTCCTACGAGCAGCAGGTGCAGTGCCGGCACAACCAGAACCTCGTCGCGATCCTCGGCAAGACGAACCTGCAGATCGAGGGCACGGGCGCGTCCCGCCTCGACGTGGTCGTCGACGCCAAGTACCAGAAGCTGAACGCCATCCGCGCCGACAAGTCCAACGGCATCTACTTCCGCAACTTCACCGCCCAGCGCACCACCTTCAACTCGCTGTACGTGCTCGCGGGCGACGGTTTCGTCATCGACGACGTGCTGACCCGCTGGAACGACGAGTACGGCTTCCTGACCTTCGCCAGCGACCACGGGCTCTACAAGAACTGCGAGTCGTACGGGAACGGCGACTCCGGCATCTATCCGGGCAGCGCCTCGAACATCAACGACGGCCGCGGCTACGAGGTCCCCCGCTACTCCATCGAGATCACCGGCTGCCGCAGCCACCACAACATGGTCGGGTACTCCGGCACCGCGGGCGACTCGGTGTGGGTGCACGACAACGAGTTCGACCAGAACATGGGCGGCGCCTCGATGGACAGCGCCTTCCCCGGACACCCCGGACTCCCGCAGAACCACGCCAAGTTCGAGCGGAACCTGATCCACGACAACAACCAGGACTACTACCGCCACGTCGCCGACGGCACCTGCGCCAAGCCGCCGATCGAGCGCGGCTACGAACGCGGCGTCGTCTGCCCGCAGATCTCCATGCCGCCGGGCACCGGAATCATCACCGCGGGCGGCAACTGGAACCTCTACGAGGGCAACTGGGTGTACGGCCACCAGCGCGCGGGCTTCTTCCTCAGCGCGGTGCCCGCCTTCATCCGCGGCGAAGAGGCGTGGTCGAAGCAGACGGACACCTCCCACCACAACCGCTACGCCGGAAACGTCATGGGCAAGGACAAGTCCGGTGCCGCCCGCCCCAACGGCATGGACGTGTGGTGGGACGGCCAGGGGCGCGGCAACTGCTGGCAGGACGGACCCGACGGCTCCACCCCGGGCACGGTCCCGCAGTGCGGTGAGCGCCGCGGCGCCGTCTCCGGGGCGTCCGCCCGCCTGGTCGGTGAACCGGTCAAGCTGGTCCAGCTCCTCGTCTGCGCCGACTACAACGTCCAGGCGCGCAAACTCCCGGCCGGCTGCGACTGGTACGGCTCGCGCGGCCTGGAGCGGGTGGAGACCCAGCTCGCGCTCGCCGTGGCGGCGGTACTGCTCCTGGTCGGCGGAGTCCTGTGGTGGCGCCGCCTGCGCGGCTCCCGTCTGGGCACGGCCGCCACCCTTGCCGGGCTCGCGGGCCTGGCCCTGGACGTGGCCGGCTCCACCATGCCCCTGACCGCCACCTTCGTCCCGGCGCTCGCCCTCCTCCTGCTCGGCCTGTGGTGGACCGGCGCCGGCCTGGTCCTGCGCGCCGACCGCCCCTGGCTGGCCCGCCTGACACTGCTGCTGGCCGGGCTCACCCTGCTGGACGCCTTCGACAAGGCCGTCCTGATGATCCCCTGGACCCCCCTGAGCCCCGCCTGGGTACGGGCCCTGGTCGCCGTGGTCTGGGTCCTGTGGGCGGTGGTGGCCTCGGCCCGCCCCGGCACCCCGGCCCGCCCGGCCGGCCCGGGCGAGGACCCCGCGGGCGACCGCGCCCCGGTCCCGGCAGGCCCCGCCCCGACCCTGCGCGCGGCGGCCCCCGAGCCCCCGGCGGCCCAGGACCCCACGCCGTGACCCCGGCCCAGGCCCGCCCCGGCCCGAGGAGGCCAGCCGTGACCCCAAGGCCCGACGACGACCGACCGGCCGACGACGACCGGCTCGCCGATGACAACCGGCCCTGCTTCGCCAACCGGCCCTGCTTCGCCAACCGGCCCGGAGAGGACGACCTGTCCCACGAGGGCAGTCGGTCCTACGAGAGCGACCGGTCCTACGAGGACAGCCGGTGCGACGCTTGCGGTACGCCGCCCCGCGCGGCCCGCAGGCTCGGCCGGACCGCCCGCGCCGCGGCCCTCCTCGCCCTCGCCCTGCTCCTGGCGGGCGGGGCGGTGACGGGCTGCGGCGGGCGGGCCACCACCCACCACAAGCCCGGCACCAGCCACGAGCAGGCCTCGGGTGACGTGGGCACCCTGCTCACCGCGACCGACGCCGTCGGCCACCGGCTCCGCGAGGTCCCGGCCCAGGGCGCGCCGGAGGTCCAGCTGACCGTCCGCCCCGACTCCGAGGACGGCTGGAACCTCCAACTGGGGGTGAAGAACTACCGCTTCACCCCCGACAGCACCGGCGGCGCCGCCCTTCCGGGCGCGGGCCACGCCCACTTGGAGCTCGACGGACGGAAGCTGGCCCGGCTGTACGGCCCCTGGTTCCACCTGCCCGCGGCGCAGGTACCCGAGGGCGCGCACACCCTGACTGTCCGTCTCTACGCGGACGACCACACCGCCTGGGCGGTCTCCGGCAAGCCGGTCGAGGGCACGGCCCAGCTCACCGCTTCCGCCGCCGGCCAGCCCGGCGGACACGGCCACGGTGGTGCACCGAGCCAGAGCGCGGCACCGGAGCAGGCCGACCGGACGATCACCATCACCGTCCGGGACGGCAAGGTCAGCCCTGCCCCCGCCCGCACCGAGCTGCGGCGCGGAGAGCGTGTGGCCCTGCGCGTCACCAGCGACCGCGCGGACACGCTGCACGTTCACGGCTACGACAAGGAACTCGCCCTGCCGGCAGGCCAGGAGGCCACCCTGATCCTGACGGCCGACCGCACGGGCCTCTTCGAGGTCGAGACCCACGAGTCCAGCCTCGTCCTGACCCAACTCCTCGTCCGATGACCCGCCCCAGCCCCACCCCCGCTCCGGCATACCGGCCTGCCCCCGTCCCGGCACATCGGCCTGAACGGGAGCCCGTGCCCCGGCCCGTGCCCGGGTCTGCGTCCCGGCCTGCGCACGAACCCGTGCCCCGGCCTGTGTCCGGGTCCGCGTCGAGGCCTGCCCGCGAGCCCGCGCCCCGGCCGGGGCACGGGTCAGGTCCCGGCTCCGCATGCGGGCCTGTGCCCGCACCCGGGTCTGTGCCCGCACCCGCGCCCGCGCCCGAGTCGGGGCCCGTGGTCCGGCCTGTGCGCCGACCCGCGCCCGGTTCCGCGCAGCGTCCCGTACCCGTATCCGTACCCGTACCCGTACCCGTACCCGGGCCCGCGCCCCGGCCCGGTCTCCCGGTGGCGGCGGTCCCGCGCGTCGCCCCGGCCCGGCCGCCCGGACTCGGGCCCGAGTCCGGGATGCCTCGCCGCGGCGTCGGCTGGACACCGCCCCGGGCGGGCCGATGGTGAGCCCCCTCGGGCCGGGCTCCGCCCCGGGCGCCGGCGATGCTGGCCACGGCCAGGGCGTGGTCCTTCACCCGGCCGATCCGCTCACCTCGCTCGCGCACGGGATCGGGTCCCAGCACGATCTGCCGATCTCTCCCTTCTACGCCTTCGCCGGTGCCTTCGCCGCACTGTTCGTCTCCTTTCTCGCACTCGGCCTGCTCTGGTCCACCTCCCGCTTCCGTGGAGAGCGCTCGGGCCTCGCCCTGCCCGCCGCCCTCCAGCGGGTGGCCGACGCGCCCGCCACCCGGACCGCCCTGCGCGGGCTGGGGCTCGCCGCCGCGCTCGCCGTCCTGCTCCACCTCCTCCTCGGTCCCGACGACCCCGCGCACAACCCCGCTCCCGGTGCCGTCTACGTCCTCCTCTGGGTCGGACTCGTCCCCGCCTCCCTCCTCCTCGGCCCCGTCTGGCGCCTGCTCAACCCGCTCCGCACCCTGCACCGCCTGCTCTCCCGGGCCCTGCGTCGCCGCGGCCCCGGCCGCCCCCTCCCCGCCCGGCTCGGCCAGTGGCCGGCCGCCGCCGGCCTGTTCGGCTTCACATGGCTCGAACTCGTCGCTCCCGATCCCGCATCCACCACCACCCTCCTGATCGCCATCACCACCTACGCCACCGCCCAACTGCTGCTCGCCGCCCGCTTCGGCGAGCGCTGGTTCGACGACGGCGACGCCTTCGAGGCGTACTCCGACCTCCTGGCCCGGCTCTCCCCCCTCGGCCGTCGCAGCGACGGCCGCCTCGTTCTCCGTAACCCCTTCCACGGACTCGACGCGACACCCGAGCGGCCCGGACTCGTCGCCACCGTCTGCGTCCTCCTCGGGTCCACCGCCTACGACGGCTTCTCCGACAACCCCTCGTGGATCAACGTCCTCCAGACCTCCCCCCTGGGCCGCACCCCCACGGCCACACTCGGACTGCTCGCTTCCATCGCCCTTGTCGCCACCCTCTACTGCCTCTGCGCGGCGGCCACCCGCCTCGTCAGCGGCCCGCACCCAGGCCCCCTGACCGCCTTCGCGCACTCACTCGTACCGATCGCGCTCGGCTATCTCATCGCCCACTACTTCTCCCTCCTGGTAGTCGAAGGACCACGCACAGTAAGCATGGCACTCGGCACTGACAACGCCCCGGAACCCGTGCCACCACTGGGTCCCGGCGGCCTCGCGGCCCTCCAGGTCATCGCCGTCGTCACCGGTCACGTGCTCGGCGTCGTCGCCGCCCACGACCGTTCCGTACGCCTCTTCCCGCCCGCCAGAGCGGTGGCCGGGCAGCTGCCGCTGCTGGCGCTGATGATCACTTACACAGTCGGAGGGCTCAGTCTTCTGCTGAACTGAGGCCCCCACCGAACCGAGAAGGGAGGAGCGGCATGATGGACCCCGTGCCTCCCGCCCACTCCCTGCGCCGTACGCCGATCCAGCAGCGCAGCGCCGACCGGCTCGCCCGGATCCTCGACGCCTGCGCCGACCTGCTGGACGAGACGGGGTACGAGAACCTCAGCACCCGCGCCGTGGCCCTGCGCGCCGGCGTGCCGATCGGCTCGGTCTACCGCTTCTTCGGCAACAAGCGGGCCATGGCCATCGCCCTCGCCCACCGCAACCTGGACCGCTACGTCGACGGCATCGCGGACCGGCTCGCCGACCTCCCGGCCACCGACTGGCGGCCCGTCGTGGACGCGGTACTCGACGAATACCTGGCCATGAAGCGCAGCGTTCCCGGCTTCGCCCTCGTCGACTTCGGTGTGCCCGCGCCGCCGTCCGAGGGGCCCGAGGCGGACCCCAACCACCAGGTTGCCGACCGTCTGACCGAGCTGCTCTCCGCGCACCTGGGCCTGACCCCCGACGCCACCCTCGAACGGGCCGTGCTCGTCGCCGTCGAGGCCACCGACGCGCTGATACAACTCGCCTTCCGCGCCGATCCGGCCGGGGATCCCGGCATCGTCGCCGAGACCCGCGCGATGATGCACGCGTACCTCGCCCGCGTGCTGGGCTGATCCCCACTCGTCCCGATCCCGGGTCGCGCTCCCGGTCTCGATCCCGGTTCCCGCCCCGGCCCCGGTCTCGGTCCCAGTTCCCGCCCCGGCCTCCGTCCCGCGGCCGGTTCCGCAGCCGCAACCGCAGCCGGGCGGTGCCGCGCCTGCTCGTACCCACTCGGTCCCGCACACCCCTCCCATCCATGCGTACCGGTCGGTATGCTCGATGCAGCCCGCGTGCCCGTGCCGCAGACCGCCGCCCCTGGAGGGCTCATGTCCCGCACCGCCCTGCGCATCTGTCCCCTCTGCGAAGCCACCTGCGGCCTCACCCTCACCGTCGCGGACGGCGCGGTCACCGGCGCCCGCGGTGACCGCGAGGACGTCTTCAGCCGCGGCTTCATCTGCCCCAAGGGGGCCGCGTTCGGAGCGCTCGACTCGGACCCCGACCGGTTGCGCAGCCCCCTCGTCCGCCGCGACGGCCGACTGCGGGAAGCCACCTGGGAGGAGGCGTTCGACGCCATCGCCGCCGCCGTCCCCGCCGTCGTCCGGGAGTACGGTCCCCAGTCGGTCGGCGTCGTCCTCGGCAACCCGAACGTCCACACCATGGCCGGCGCCCTCTACCCGCCCCTGCTCCTCAAAGCGCTCGGCACCCGCAACCTCTTCACCGCCAGCACCCTCGACCAGATGCCCAAGCACGTGTCCAGCGGACTGCTCTTCGGCGACCCCTTCGCCATCCCCGTCCCCGACCTCGACCGGACCGACTTCCTGCTGCTCCTGGGCGCCAACCCGGTCGAATCCAACGGCTCCCTGTGCACCGCCCCCGACTTCCCGGGCCGGCTCAAGGCCCTGCGGGCCCGCGGCGGCACCCTCGTCGTCGTCGACCCGCGCCGTACGCGCACCGCCGCGCTCGCCGACCGCCACCTCGCGCCGAGGCCCGGCAGCGACGCGCTGCTGCTCGCCGCCCTCGCGCACACCCTGATCGAGGAGAAGCTCGCGGCCCCCGGCACGCTCGAGGAACACAGCGAGGGCATCGGGGAACTCGGCGCCGCGCTCGGGAGTTTCACTCCTGAGGCCGTCGCACCCGCATGCGACCTCACGGCCGCCGAGATCCGCACCCTCGCCCGCGAGCTCGCGGCCGCGCCCACCGCCGCCGTCTATGCGCGGATCGGCAGCTGCACCGTCGAGTTCGGCACGCTCGCGAGCTGGCTGGTCGACGTACTGAACGTCCTGACCGGCAACCTCGACCGGCCGGGCGGGGCCCTCTTCCCGCTCTCCGCGACGGCTCCCGCGCCCCGGCCCGCGGGCCCGGGCAAAGGGTTCGCCCTGGGCCGCTGGTCGAGCCGGGTGGCCGGCCACCCCGAGGTCAAGGGCGAGTTGCCCATGGCCGCGCTCGCCGAGGAGATCGAGACCCCGGGTGACGGGCGGATCCGGGTACTGCTCGCCATCGCCGCCAACCCGGTCCTGTCCGCACCCGACGGCGACCGGCTGGACCGAGCACTGGCCGGCCTCGACTTCATGGTCTCGGTCGACCCGTACCTGAACGAGACCTCACGGCACGCGCACGTCGTCCTGCCGCCGCCGCCGCCCTCCCGCAGCGCCCACTTCGACTTCGCCTTCAACGGGTTCGCCGTGCGCAACCAGGCCCGCTACTCGCCCGCGGCCCTCCCGCCGGAGGAGGGGCTCATGGACGAGTGCGAGATCCACGCGCGCCTGATCCTCGCCGCTTCCGGACTGCACGGGGCACCGCCCGAGGCCGTCGACGAGCGCGTCGTCGCCGACAGCCTGGCCCGGGCGGTTGCCGACCCCCACTCACCCCTGCACGGCGGTGACCCGCAGCAGCTGAGCAGCCTGCTCACCGGCCGCACCGGACCCGAGCGGCGGCTCGACCTGATGCTGCGCACGGGCCCCTACGACCTGACCCTCGACGATCTGCGGCAGGCGCCGCACGGCATCGACCTCGGCCCGCTGCGGCCCCGGCTCCCGGGCGTGCTGAAGACCCGCAGCGGCAGGATCGAGCTGCTCCCGGACCCGATCGCGGCCGAACTCCCCAGGCTGCGCGCGGCGCTCGCCGACCGCCCCGCCGCCCTGGTGCTCGTGGGCCGCCGCCATCTGCGGTCCAACAACAGCTGGTTGCACAACGTCCCGGCCCTCACCGGAGGTTCCAACCGCTGCACCCTTCAGGTCCATCCGCAGGACGCGGACCGGCTGGGCCTCGTCGACGGAGGCCGGGCCAGGATCACCGCCGACGGCGGGAGCCTGGAGGTGCCGGTCGAGGTCACCGACGCCGTCCGCAGAGGTGTGGTGAGCCTCCCGCACGGCTGGGGTCACAACCGCTCCGGCTCGCGGCTGTCGGTCGCCGCCGCGGTGCCCGGCGTCAACGTCAACCAGCTGCTCGACGGCTCCCGGCTGGACCGGCTCTCCGGCACGGCGGTGCTCAACGGCTTCCCCGTCGAGCTCACACCCCTGCCCTGAGCTGCAGTTTTGCTCGTATTGCTCACGCGTAGAGGTCTTGTTGGCGCCAGAGGGGGGCACCTACCTTCCCCACATGCTGACCTTCCTCGGCTTTGCCATGATCGCGACCTTCCTGGTCCTGATCATGATGAAGAAAATGTCGCCCATAGCGGCGCTCGTCCTCATCCCCGCACTCTTCTGCGTGTTCGCAGGGAAGGGCGCGCACCTCGGCGACTACGTCATCGACGGCGTCGGCAAGCTCGCTCCGACCGCCGCCATGCTGATGTTCGCCATCGTCTACTTCGGCGTGATGATCGACGTCGGCCTCTTCGACCCGATCGTCCGCGGCATCCTGCGCTTCTGCAAGGCGGACCCGATGCGGGTGGTGGTCGGTACGGCCGTCCTCGCCGCGATCGTCTCGCTCGACGGCGACGGATCGACCACCTTCATGATCACCGTCTCGGCCATGTACCCGCTCTACAAGAGGCTCGGCCTGAGCCTGGTGGTCATGACGGGCGTCGCGGCCACGGCCAACGGTGTCATGAACACCCTCCCCTGGGGCGGCCCGACCGCCCGCGCCGCCACCGCCCTCAAGCTCGACGCCGCCGATATCTTCGTCCCGATGATCCCGGCCCTCGCGGTGGGTCTGCTGTTCGTGTTCGTCCTGGCGTACGTCCTCGGAGTGAAGGAGCGCCGCCGCGTCGGGATGCTGGCGCTGCCCGGCAGCGTGGAGCAGGAGACCGCCGAGGAGGAGCTGGTGGCGGCCGCTCCCGGTACCGCCGCCGCGGGCACGTCCACCCCCGTCGAGGGCTCCACCGGATCCTCCGCCTCCGCCCCCGCCTCCACCGCCGCCTCCGCCACCGCCCCCGGACCCGCCTCCGCCGCCGCCCCCCGAGGCGGTCAGGGCGCCGGCCCGGACGAGACCCCCGAGGAGGGCTTCCAGGGCCTGGATCCGCACCGCCCCACCCTGCGGCCCCGCCTGTACTGGTTCAACGCCGGCCTGACCGTCGCCCTGCTCACCGCGATGATCATGGAGCTGCTGCCCATCCCCGTACTCTTCCTGCTCGGCGCCGCCCTCGCCCTCACCGTCAATTTCCCGCACATGCCCGACCAGAAGGCCCGGATCGCCGCCCACGCCGACAACGTCCTGAACGTCGCCGGCATGGTCTTCGCCGCCGCCGTCTTCACCGGGGTCCTCACCGGCACCGGCATGGTCAAGCACATGGCCGACTGGCTCGTCGGAGCCATCCCGGAGGGCATGGGCCCGCACATGGCGCTGGTCACCGGCCTGCTCAGCCTGCCGCTCACCTACTTCATGTCCAACGACGGCTTCTACTTCGGTGTCCTGCCCGTCCTCGCCGAGGCGGGCGCCGCCCACGGGGTCTCCCCGCTCGAGATCGCCCGCGCCTCGCTCGTCGGCCAGGCGCTGCACATGTCGAGCCCGCTGGTTCCGGCCGTCTACGTCCTCGTCGGCATGGCCAAGGTCGAGTTCGGCGACCACACCCGGTTCACCGTGAAATGGGCGGCCCTGACCTCTCTCGTGGTCCTCGGGGCGGGGATGCTTTTCGGCATCATCTGACCTCCTGCGCCCCCTGGTCAGCAAAAACTACCGACGCTAGTTTGTAGGGTGTTGGCGAGGTCGTATCTACGCGCTCGTGCGTGCTCGGGAGGAATGCCATGAAGGCCCACGACGGGATGTACATCGACGGCGCGTGGCGGCCCGCCGCCGGAAGCGAGCTGATCGAGGTCGTGAACCCGGCCGACGGCCAGGTCATCGCCCAGGTCCCGGCCGGTACCGGAGAGGACGTGGACGCGGCCGTACGGGCGGCCCGTGCGGCCCTCCCCGGCTGGGCGAGTACGCCTCCGGCCGAGCGGGGCGCGCTGATCGGCGCGCTCCGCGACGCACTGCTGGCACGCAAGGGCGAGCTGACCGACACCATCACCGCCGAGCTCGGGTCCCCGCTCGGCTTCTCGAAGGCGGTCCACGTCGGATCGCCGATCGCGGTGGCCGGCTCCTACGCCGAACTCGCCTCCTCGTACGCCTTCGAGGAGCGGATCGGGAACTCCACCGTGCTGCTGGAGCCGGTCGGCGTGGTCGCGGCCATCACGCCCTGGAACTATCCCCTGCACCAGGTCGTTGCAAAGGTGGCGCCCGCTCTCGCCGCCGGCTGCACCCTCGTCCTCAAGCCGGCCGAGGACACCCCGCTGACCGCACAGCTCTTCGCCGAAGCCGTGCACGAGGCGGGCATCCCGGCCGGAGTCTTCAACCTGGTGACCGGCACCGGCCCGGTGGCCGGGCAGGCCCTGGCCGCGCACGAGGGGGTCGACCTCGTCTCCTTCACCGGCTCGACCGCGGTCGGCAAGCAGATCGGCGCCACGGCCGGCGCCGCCGTGAAGCGGGTCGCCCTCGAACTGGGCGGCAAGTCGGCCAACGTCATCCTGCCCGGGGCCGACCTGGCCAAGGCCGTTGCGGCCGGCGTCGGGCACGTCATGAACAACACCGGCCAGAGCTGCAACGCGCTCACCCGGATGCTCGTCCACCGGGACCAGTACGAGGAGGCGGTCTCGCTCGCGGCCGCCGCCGTCGCCGACTACCCCACCGGCGACCCGCGCGAGGCGGGCACCCGCGTCGGCCCCGTCGTCAACGCCAAGCAGCACGAACGCGTCCGCGGATTCATCGCCAAGGGTGTGGAGGAAGGCGCGCGCCTGGTCGCGGGCGGGCCCGACGCGCCGCACGAGCAGGGGTACTTCGTGGCGCCGACGGTCTTCGCCGACGTCACGCCCGACATGACCATCGCGCAGGAGGAGATCTTCGGCCCGGTCCTGTCGATCCTGCGCTACGAGGACGAGGGCGAGGCCCTGCGCATCGCCAACGGCACCGTCTACGGCCTGGGCGGCGCCGTCTGGGCCGCCGACGAGGCGACGGCCGTGGCCTTCGCGCGCCGGATGGACACCGGGCAGGTGGACATCAACGGCGGCCGCTTCAACGTGCTCGCGCCCTTCGGCGGCTACAAGCAGTCGGGTGTCGGCCGCGAGCTGGGCCCGCACGGACTGGCGGAGTACCTCCAGACCAAGTCCCTGCAGTTCTGATCCCAGCCCGCCCGCCAGCCCGCCAGCCAGCCCGCCGAGCCCGCCCCGAAGACCGAAAGACGAGATGACGACCATGGTCCGCGCCGCCGTCCTGCCCGCCGTCGGAGCCCCGTTGGAGATACGGGACATCGTGCTGCCGGATCCCGGCCCCGGGCAGGTCCGGGTGCGGCTCACCGCAGCCGGGGTGTGCCACTCCGACCTCTCCCTCACGAACGGCACCATGCGGGTCCCCGTACCCGCCGTCCTCGGCCACGAGGGCGCGGGCACGGTCCTCGCGGTGGGGGAAGGCGTCACCCACGTCGCCCCCGGTGACGGCGTGGTGCTCAACTGGGCCCCGTCCTGCGGAGCGTGCCACCACTGCACCATCGGCGAGGTCTGGCTCTGCGCCACCGCACTCGCCGGGGTGGGCGCGGTCCACGCGCACGACGCGCAGGGCACCGCGCTGCACCCCGGGCTGAATGTGGCCGCCTTCGCCGAGGAGACCGTGGTCGCGGCCAATTGCGTGCTGCCCGCCCCGGCCGGGATCCCGCTTGCGGAGGCCGCCCTGCTCGGCTGCGCCGTCCTCACCGGCTACGGGGCCGTCCACCACAGTGCCCAGGTCCGCCCGGGCGAGTCGGTGGCCGTCTTCGGCGTCGGCGGTGTCGGCCTGGCCGCCCTCCAGGCCGCCCGGATCGCGCAGGCAGGTCCGGTCATCGCCGTCGACGTGTCCCCGGCCAAGGAGGAGCTGGCCCGCGCGGCCGGGGCCACCGAGTTCGTCCTGGCCTCCGACACCACCGCCCAGCAGATCCGTGCGCTGACCGGCGGCCGGGGTGCGGACGTCGCCGTCGAGTGCGTCGGCCGGGCGGAGACCATCCGGGGCGCCTGGGAGTCGACCCGACGCGGCGGCCGCACCACGGTCGTCGGGATCGGCGGCAAGGAGCAGCAGGTCACCTTCCACGCCCTGGAGATCTTCCACTTCGCCCGCACGCTCACCGGCTGCGTCTACGGCAACAGCGACCCCGCCCGCGACCTCCCGGTGATCGCCGAGCATGTCCGCGCGGGCCGCCTCGACCTCGGCGCACTGGTCACCGACCGCATCACCCTCGACGGCATCCCGGCCGCCTTCGACGCCATGCTGGCAGGCAAGGGAGGCCGCTCCCTCGTCGTCTTCGAGCCCGAGCGGACACAGTGGTAGCCCCACGGGATGCGGGCGCCCGCGTCACGCCGTCTCCCTCAAGGCCTCGTACTGCAGGGCCAGTCCGTCCAGCAGCGCCGTGAGGCCCGTTTCGAAGGCGCCCTCGTCCACCTCGCGCCCGCGTTCCGCGAGGAGGTGGGCCTGGCCGAGGTGGGGGTAGTCCGCCGGGTCGTATGCGGTTCGGTCGTCCACGAAACCCCGGGCGAAGGAGGCCACCGCCGAGCCCAGGATGAAGTACCGCATCAGCGCGCCGATCCGGGTCGCCTGCGCCGCGGGCCAGCCGGCCGCCGTCATGGCTCCGAACACCGCGTCCGCCAGCCGCAGCCCGGCCGGCCGGCGGCCCGGTCCGCGCGCCAGCACCGGCACGATGTTCGGGTGGTCCGCCAGGGCGTCCCGGTACGAGTGCGCCCACGCGTGCAGGGCCGCCCGCCAGTCCGCGCCGCCACCGTCGAACATCGACAGGTCGACCCGTGCGCTCACCGAGTCCGCCACCGCCTCCAGGATCTCGTCCTTGGTGCGGAAGTGGTTGTAGAGGGAGGGCCCGCTGACCCCGAGCGCGGCCGCGAGCCGCCGCGTCGACACCGCCTCCAGCCCCTCCGCGTCCACCAGGGCGCCGGCCGCCTCGATGATGCGGTCCCGGCTGAGAAGGGGCTTGCGCGGTCTGGCCATGCGCCACATAGTAGGGCCTGCCCGCCATAAACTACCGGTGCTAGTTAAAGGTCCCGGTCGCGCCCCGGAGGTACCCGGTGAATCTGGAGCTGAGCGAGGAGCAGACGGCTGTGCGCCGGCTCGCCCGTGAGTTCACCGAGCGCGAGGTCGTCCCGTACGCCGCCGAGTGGGACCGCGCCGAGAGCGTGGACCGGGCCATCGTGAAGAAGTTGGGCGCGCTCGGCTTCCTCGGCCTCACCGTGCCCGAGGAGTACGGCGGCTCCGGCGGCGACCACCTCTCCTACGTCCTGGTCACCGAGGAGCTCGGCCGCGGCGACTCCGCCGTGCGCGGCATCGTCTCCGTCTCCCTCGGCCTGGTCGCCAAGACCATCGCGGCCTGGGGTACCGAGGAGCAGAAGCGCTCCTGGCTGCCCCGCCTGTGCTCCGGCGACGCGCTGGGCTGCTTCGGTCTGACCGAGCCCGGCACCGGCTCCGACGCCGGCAGCCTCACCACCCGCGCCGTGCGCGAGGGGGACGCGTACGTCCTCGACGGCAGCAAGATGTTCATCACCAACGGCACCTGGGCCGATGTGGTGCTGCTCTTCGCCCGCACCGGCGACGAGCCCGGCCACCGCGGGGTCTCGGCCTTCCTCGTCCCCACCGGCACACCCGGGCTGACCCGCCGCGAGATCCACGGCAAGCTCGGCCTCCGCGGCCAGGCCACCGCCGAACTCGTCCTCGACGGCGTCCGCGTGCCCGCCTCCGCGATGCTCGGCCCCGAGGGCAAGGGCTTCTCCGTCGCCATGTCCGCCCTCGCCAAGGGCCGGATGTCGGTCGCCGCCGGCTGTGTCGGCATCGCCCAGGCGGCCCTGGACGCGGCGCTCTCGTACGCCGCCCAGCGCGAGCAGTTCGGCAAGCCGATAGCCCACCACCAGCTGGTCCAGGAGCTCATCGCCGACATCTCCGTCGATGTGGACGCGGCCCGGCTGCTGACCTGGCGGGTGGCCGACCTCATCGACCGCGGGCAGCCCTTCGCCACCGAGTCCTCCACCGCCAAGCTCTTCGCCTCCGAGGCCGCCGTGCGCGCCGCGAGCAACGCCCTCCAGGTGCACGGCGGGTACGGCTACATCGACGAGTACCCGGCGGGCAAGCTGCTGCGCGACGCCCGCGTGATGACCTTGTACGAGGGCACCAGCCAGATCCAGAAGCTGCTCATCGGCCGTGCCCGTACCGGGATTTCCGCCTTCTGAACCCGGTTCGCCCCCGCCCCCGCCCCCGCCCCGCTCCGCCGGGTGCAGGTGCCGGTTGAGTACCCGCATGAGTACGTGTGCGGATGTGTTCCCGCGCGGTCCGACCGATGCTCGACCCATGAACGAGACACCGGTCAAGCAGCAGAGCACGGGGGCGTACTACGGCCAGGCCGTCGCCTCCTTCGGTATCGCCATGGGCGCCGTGGCCGTGGGGATCTACAACCTCGAGACGAACGGCTGGGTGCGAGCCTTCCTCGGCATCGCGGTCCTGTACCTCACCACCTCGGCCTTCACCCTCGCCAAGGTGATCCGCGACCGCCAGGAGGTCACCCAGATCGTCAGCCGGGTGGACCAGGCCAGGATGGAGAAGATCATGGCCGAGTACGACCCCTTCTCGCCGAAGTAGCCGGCCCGGCTCGCTCGGCAACGCTAAGCGCTTGCTCACCCTCCGGTAAGGTGTTCACTTCCACATGGCGAAGAGGTGAGCGAGCGATGGACAGCGCGGAGGATACGGTCGACGGCTACCGGCCGTGGTCCGAGGTCACCCCCGACGCCGCACGGCGGCTGCTCGTCGCCGCCGTCGACGCCTTCGCCGAGCGCGGCTACCACGCCACCACCACACGTGACATCGCGGGCCGTGCCGGTATGAGCCCGGCCGCGCTCTACATCCACTACAAGACCAAGGAAGAGCTGCTCCACCGGATCAGCCGGATCGGCCACGACAAGGCGCTGGAGATCCTGACCATCGCCGCCGACGGTCCCGGCTCCGCAGCCGACCGGCTCGACGCCGCGGTGCGGTCCTTCGTACGGTGGCACGCGGCCCATCACACCACCGCGCGCGTGGTCCAGTACGAGCTCGACGCCCTCGCTCCGGAGCACCGCTCCGAGATCGTGGCGCTGCGCCGGCGGAGCGACGCCGCCGTGCGCCGCATCCTCGCCGACGGAGTGGCCGCGGGAGAGTTCGACGTCCCCGACGTGCCGGGCACCACGCTCGCCGTGCTGTCGCTGTGCATCGATGTGGCCCGCTGGTTCAGCGTGGCCGGGCAGCGCACCCCCGACGAGGTCGGCGGGCTCTACTCCGACCTCGTGCTCCGCATGGTGGCCGCGCGCCCGGCCCCTCAGAAGTAGTTCAGGCTCGCGTCAGAAGTAGTAGCGCGACACCGATTCCGCCACGCACACCGGCTTGTCGCCGCCCTCGCGCTCGACCGTGACCGTGGCCGTGACCTGTACGCCGCCGCCCGCCTCCGTGACCTCCGTGATCACAGCGGTGGCGCGCAGCATCGAACCGACCGGCACCGGGGCCGGGAAACGCACCTTGTTCGTCCCGTAGTTGAGGCCCATCCGCATGCCCTCGACCCGCATGATCTGCGGCACCAGGATGGGCAGCAGGGACAGGGTCAGGTAGCCGTGCGCGATGGTGGAACCGAAGGGTCCGTCCGCCGCGCGCTCCGGGTCCACGTGGATCCACTGGTGATCGCCGGTGGCGTCCGCGAAGAGGTCGATCCGCTTCTGGTCCACCTCCAGCCACCCGCTGGGGCCGAGCGGTTCGCCGATTCCGGCGTGCAGCTCCTCGGCGGACGTGAAGACCCTCGGCTCGGCCATGCCCTGCTCCTGTCTCTGGCGGATGTCCCGCTCGGATGTCCCGCTCGGATGTCCGCTCGGATGTCCGCTCGGATGGCCCGCGCGTGACCCACGCAGGCGACTCGCGGACGAATAAGCGCTTGCTCAGCATGCTGGGGGCCGTATGCGTATGTCAACGGACCTCCGACTACGCTCGGCGGGGTGCCGCAGATTCCCGAGAAAATCCACGAACTCACCGTCGGTCAGCTGTCCGCCCGTAGCGGCGCGGCCGTCTCGGCGCTCCACTTCTACGAGTCCAAGGGCCTGATCAGCAGCCGTCGCACCTCCGGCAACCAGCGCCGCTACACCCGCGACGCGCTGCGCCGCGTGGCCTTCGTCCGTGCCGCCCAGCGCGTGGGCATCCCGCTGGCCAGCATCCGCGAGGCACTCGCCCAGCTACCCGAGGAGCGCACCCCCAACCGCGAGGACTGGGCCCGCCTCTCCGAGGCCTGGCGCGCCGAGCTCGACGAGCGCATCACCCGCCTCGGCCGGCTGCGCGACCACCTGACGGACTGCATCGGCTGCGGCTGTCTGTCCATGGAGACCTGCGCACTGTCCAACCCGGACGACGTCTTCGGCGAGCGGCTCACCGGCTCGCGGCTGTAGCCGCCGCCTCCGCGACCATGTCGCGGGCCGCCGCCACCAGTTCGGCGTTCGACCGCGCCGGGCGCCCGCCGGGCAGCTGCGTCACGTCCCCTACGCCGGTCCGCACACCGGTGCCGCACCGCGCGGCCAGCCGCAGCACCGGCCAGGCGGCCGTGTCCCGCCCGTACAGCAGCACCGGCACCGGCGGCAGCCCGCGCAACCCCGCCACCAGGGCCGGATCGGCCGCCGCGAGCTCGGCCGAGAGCCGGACCCGCCCGGGCTCGTGCACCGGCCAGGCCAGGAACCGGGCCAGCGGTTCCGGCCCGGCCGGGCCGCCCATGGGCACCACCGCGTCCACCGCCACCCCCCGCGCCAGCAGGGCCCGGGCGAGCTCGCCGGCCCCCGGCTGCCCGAAGTCCACCACCGCCCGGTCCGGCAGCACGGTCCACGAAGCCACCCGCTCCAGCCGCCCCGCGGGATCGGGCTCGGCCGCAATGCCCACCGACACCGAAAGCGCTACGCCGACCCCCGTGCGCCGCAGCACCTCCAGTACCGGTCCGACCACCCGCGGCGAGAGGCTCTCCCGCCCGCACGGCGTCCGCGGGTGCACCAGCACCTCGCCGGCCCCGGCCGCGACGGCCGCCAGGGCCGACTCCGCCAGAGCCCCGGGCGACATCGGCACGGCCGGGCCGTCGCCCGCGTCCCGCGAGCCGTTCAGCGACACCGACACCGACACCGCCACCGCCACCGGCGCCGCTGCCTGTGACGCCACCGCCGCCGGCACCGAAGCGGGCCGCGACGACGGCCTCACGCCGCTTCCCCGGTGGGGATGTCCGCCAGGGCCGGTCTGGGCACCACGATCCCGCAGCCCGCGCACACCGGCCCGTCCCAGGCCAGCGCCCCCGCCCACGGCCCGAGCGGAGCCACCTCCGGCCAGTGCAGTTCGGTGTCCCCGCAGACCGGGCACCCCGTCCCCGGCTCCGACTCCAGCGCCCGCACCAGCCTCCGCAGCACCTCGCCCAGCGTCCCCTCCGGCCGCACCCCCGGATCCGCGCAGCGCACCACGGCGTCCCCGCTCCCGCCCCACGCCCACTCCGGGCGGCGCAGACCGTGGTGCTTCTCCCGCCGGCGCCGTTCCGCGAACTGCCGCTCGTACTCCAGCCAGACCGCCCGCGCGTCCTCCAGCTCCTCCAGTGCGGCGACCAGCCGCAGCGGATCGGCCCCCCGGTCCTCGGGAGCGATCCCGTGCCGGTCGCACAGGTGCCACCACGTGGCCCGGTGCCCGTACGGCGCGAACCGCTCCAGGCAGCGGCGCAGCGAGTGGCGCCGCAAGGCCCGGTCATTGCGCGCGTCGCGCACCTGGTAGGCCAGACTCCGGAATCCCGCCATCACACCATCACCTCCGCCGATGTGCCCAACATGCCCGGTCGGAGGCGGGCGCATGCGGGGGCGGTCGAGGCGTGCGGGTGGCACATGGCCAGAAGTCAGCGCCCCATGCGCCCCGCCGCCACCACCAGCCGGGCCAGCTCCTCGTGGCAGATGTCGCTGTGCGCCCCCGACGGGGCACCGCCGCGCCGCACCACGGAGCCCGCGTCCACGCTGACGCAACCGGCCGTCGGCACCCCCTCGCGCAGGGCGGTGTCGAGGCTCAGCCGGGGCGCACCCGGGACGGCCCGGACCCCGTCGTGACCGATCGCGCCCCACCGCTCGTCGAATCCCAGCAGACCGGCCGAATCCCCTGCCATCCGGGACGCCAGCGGGTAGAAGACCTTGAGTGCGGAGTCGTGCGGGGAGTGGCATGCGACGACCGGCCCGTCGACCCTGCGCTGGAGACCGCGCAGGGCGCCGCCGTTGGCCTTGTCGTGCGGCAGCCGGTCGGCGAACGCGTAGTGGGAGAAGGCGCCCTGGAGCAGGGTCACGGACTTCACGTAGCGGGCCCGGTCCGGCACCGCGCGCAGCGAGAAGGACACCACCCGCGCCCCGAAGCTGTGCCCCACCAGATGGAAGCGCAGGGCGGGACGGACGGCCGCCAGCTGTGCGAGCACCGGGCCGAGGCCGCGTTCGCCGACCACACCCGCCCGTTTCTTCATCTTGTAGTACGTCGCCTGCCGCAGGAGCTCCTTGGCGCCGCCCCACAACCCGCGCAGCCCGCTGCCGGCCGTGAAACCCGGCCCGTCGGCCGTCAGGCCCTGACCGTCGGCGTCCGCCGAGGCCGGGGCGCCCGCCCGGAGCAGGGCCACGGACAGGGCCCGGCACACCTCCAGCACGTCGTCCGTGAAGATCGCGGGGACCTCCGGAGCGACCGCCGCGGGTACCGCGTCCACCCCGGCCAGCTCGCGCACGAGGGCGCCGAACTCGATGAACGCGGCCGCCGAGTCCGGCCGCTCCTGCAGCAGTTCCGCCACCCGGTCCAGCTCCGCCCGCCGCTCCGGCCAGAACTGCCCGAGCGCCCGTCGGGTGTGGGGGTCCAGGGCGTAGGGGTCCGGAGCGATGCCCTCACCCGGTGCCGCGAGGGCGCCGGGTGCGTCGAAGTCCGGTATCGGCTCGTCGGAGAACCGCATCGCGGGCCAGACGACACCCACGTATCCCAGGCGCACCCCCGACCCCACCAGCCCCGGGAAGGGGGCGAAGAACCGGTCGTAGAGCCGCGTCGCCGTCGAACGGTCGCTGTTCCAGCCGTGCGCGAAGACCAGCAGGTCCGTGGCCTCCATCCGCGCCACGGCTCCCTGCGTGACCCGGTCCACGTCCCCCTCGGAGTCGAAGGTCAGCTCGGCGTACGGCCCGACCCCGATCCCCGCTCCGCCGCCCACGCCGGCCCCGAGCCCGACGCGGGCCCCGGCCCTGATCCCGTCCCCGATTCCGAATCCGACACCGATGTCCGCCATGACGTCCCCCTCCACGCCGTGCCTCCGGTGCCGTCAGCATCCTGCTGCGGCGCCCGCCCGGCCAGCCCCCTGACGCGGTCGGCTCACGGGTAGAGCAGGTACCCCGCGCGCACCGCCCCGAAGCGCGCGAGCCCGGCCGCCCAGTCGCCCGCGACCTCGTCCACGTCCGCACCCGCGTCCACCAGCGTCCGCACCCGGTCCGAGCCGGTCAGTCTGTCGATCCAGTGGTCCGCGCGCCAGCCGAAGCCGCTCCACACCCGCCGAGCCGTGATCAGCAGCCCGATACCGGCCCGAACCGGATCGAAGGCCTCCCGGTCGTGCACGATGAGCCGGACCCCGCCGCACACCTTCCCCACGTGCTTGGAGAACGTCGGGGTGAAGTACGCCTCCCGGAACCACACCCCGGGCAGCCCCAGTGCGTTCGCCGCCTCCGCCCACCGCCGGTCGATGCCCTCCGCGCCCACCACCTCGAAGGGCGTGGTGGTCCCGCGCCCCTCGGAGAGGTTGGTCCCCTCGAACAGGCAGGTGCCCGCGTACGCGAGGGCCGTGGCCGGTGTCGGCATGTTCGGGCTCGGCGGCACCCAGGGCAGCCCGGTCCCGTCGAAGAACGACTCCCGCCGCCACCCGGACATCGCCACCGTCCGCAGCCGGGCCGGCCGGTCCGTCAGGAACTCGCCGTTGAAGAGCCGGGCCAGTTCGGCCGCCGTCATCCCGTGCGCCAGGGCGATCGGCTCCCGGCCGACGAAGCTCGCGTACGGCCGCTCCAGTACGGGCCCCGCGGCTCGCCGGCCGCCCACCGGATTGGGCCGGTCCAGCACCACCACCGCCTTGTCGGCGAGCGCGGCCGCGCGCATGCAGTCGTAGAGGGTCCAGATGTAGGTGTAGAAGCGCGCCCCGACATCCTGGATGTCGAAGACGACGGTGTCGACCCCGGCCGCCGTGAACACGTCCGCGAGCTTCTGCCCGCTCCTGTCGTACGTGTCGTACACCGGCAGTCCGGTCGCCGGGTCCCGGGAGGCCCCCTCGGAGTCGCCCGCCTGCGCCGTCCCGCGGAAACCGTGCTCGGGCCCGAACACCGCGACCAGGTCGACCCGTTCGTCGGCATGCAGTACGTCGACCAGGTGCCGGGAATCGGCGGTGATCCCGGTGGGGTTGGTGACCACCCCGACCTTCTGTCCGGCCAGTGCGGCGTACCCGTCGGCGGCGAGCCGTTCGAAACCGGTGCGGACCCGGTCGGCCGCTGCGGTGACCCCGCCCGCCCCGGGCTTGGTGGCCCCGCCGGGGCCGGCCGCTCCCAGGGCGCCCGCCGATCCGATGGCCCCCGCCAGCCCCAGCACCCCGCGTCGCGACAGCGTCATCCGGCCACGCTAGGCGTCGCGCCCCTTTCCTCCTGACATACCGACCGGTTAGTCTGCCCGCGATCCGGCATCCGGCCGTACGAGAGGTGGACCCGTGAACGCATACCAGGACCAGCGAGTCGTCGTCACCGGCGCGGGCGGCGGCATCGGCGCCGCCCTCGCCCACCGCTTCGCGGCCGAGGGCGCCACGGTGGTGGTCAACGACCTCGACCCGGACAGGGCCGCCGCCGTCGCGGCCGCCATCGGCGACCGGGCGGTCCCGGTGCCGGGCGACGCCTCGGCGATCGTGGCCGAGGCCCGCGAGGCGCTCGGCGGGACGGTCGACGTCTACTGCGCCAACGCCGGCCTCGCCTCGGGCGGCGACGCCTTCGCGGACGAGTCCGTCTGGGAGGCGGCCTGGGACACCAACGTCATGGCCCACGTCCGCGCCGCCAGACTGCTGCTGCCGGACTGGCTGGAGCGGGGGAGCGGCCGCTTCGTGTCCACCGTCTCGGCCGCCGGGCTGCTGACCATGATCGGAGCGGCCCCGTACAGTGTCACCAAGCACGGTGCGCTCGCCTTCGCCGAATGGCTCTCGCTGACCTACCGCCACCGCGGTGTCGAGGTCCACGCCATCTGCCCGCAGGGGGTGCGCACCGACATGCTGACCGCCGCGGGCTCGGCGGGCGAACTCGTCCTCGCGCCGACCGCGATCGAGCCGGAAGCGGTCGCGGACGCGCTGTTCGACGGCATGGAGAAGGGCCGATTCTTGATCCTGCCGCACCCCGAGGTCGCCGACTTCTACGCCGCCCGCGCCACCGAGCCGGACCGCTGGCTGAGCGGCATGAACCACCTCCAGCAGAAATGGGAGACGCGTTGACCCCCTCCCACGCTTCCGGGGCCGCGCACGCCTCCGGGGCCCCGCACGCTTCCGGGGCCCCGCACGACTCGCGGTACGGGGCCAAGCCCTGGGTCGGGCTGCTCGCCGCGGTCCAGCGGGCGCCCGTCTCCCCGCCGCCCACCGTCCTGCACGCCTTCCGCGAGGCCGTCGCCCGCGCCCCCGGGCGCACCGCGCTGGCCTACTTCGACGGCCGGATCGGCTACGCGGAGGCCGACGCGCTCTCCGGCTCCGTCGCCGGTCACCTCGCGGCGCAGGGCATCCGCCGCGGGGACCGGGTCGCGGTCATGCTGCAGAACACCCCGCACTTCGTGCTCGCCGTCCTCGCGGCCTGGAAGGCCGGGGCCGTCGTCGTCCCGCTCAACCCCATGTACAAGTCCGGCGAGGTCGGGCACATACTCCGCGACTCGGGGGCCGCCGCGCTGGTCTGCGACGGCCGTGCGTGGACGGCGTACCTGTGCGAGACCGTGCGGGACAGCGCCGTGCGGACCGTGCTGACCGCCTCCGACCTGGACTTCCAGACGCGCAACGACCCGCGCGTCTTCGGCCCGGTGCCGGTGCCGGTGCCGGAGCCGGGCCCTGTCCCGGCCCCCGCCCGGCCGTTCGTGCCCGCCCAGGCGGGCGCGCCGGGCCCCGGTCCCTCCCCGGATCCCGCCGGCCCCGCCCCCGCCGACCTCCTCTCCGTGGCCCGCGGCGGGCGACCGGCGCCGGACGATCCGCACCTCACCGCCGCCGACACCGCCCTGATCAGCTACACCTCCGGCACCAGTGGCACCCCCAAGGGCGCGATGAACCCGCACGGCGCGCTCACGTACAACGCCACCCGGCAGGTCACCTCCCACCCCCTGCCCGAGGGTGCCGGCTACTTCGCCCTCGCGCCCCTGTTCCACATCACCGGCATGGTCTGCGAGCTCGCCGCCTGCTTCACCAACGCCGGCACTCTGGTCCTCGCCCACCGCTTCGACGCGGGCGCCGTCCTCGACGCCTTCCTCGAACACCGCCCCGCCTACACCGTCGGCCCGGCCACCGCCTTCATGGCCCTCGCCGCCCACCCCGGCGTCACCCCCGACCACTTCGCCTCGTTCCGGGTGATCTCCTCCGGCGGCGCCCCGCTCCCGCCCGCGCTCGTCGAGCGCCTGCGCACCGCCTTCGGCTTCTACCTCCGCAACGGCTACGGCCTCACCGAGTGCACCGCGCCCTGCGCCACCGTGCCCGTGCACCTCGAAGCCCCCGTCGACCCCGCCTCCGGCACCCTCTCCGTGGGCCTGCCCGGCGCCGACACCGTCGTGCGCATCCTCGACGACCGGGGCGCCGAGGTCCCCTTCGGTCAGACCGGTGAGATAGCCGTCCGCGGCCCCCAGGTGGTGCCCGGCTACTGGGGCCTGCCCGCGGAGTCCGCCAAGGCCTTCCCGGACGGCGAACTGCGCACCGGGGACGTCGGGTTCATGGACCCGGACGGCTGGCTCTATGTCGTCGACCGCAAGAAGGACATGATCAACGCCTCGGGCTTCAAGGTCTGGCCGCGGGAGGTCGAGGACGTGCTCTACACCCACCCCGCAGTCCGCGAGGCCGCCGTGGTCGGCGTCCCGGACGCGTACCGGGGGGAGAGCGTGAAGGCGTACGTGAGCCTGCGCCCCGGCACCTCGGTGGAGCCGGAGGAGCTCTCCGCCCACTGCGCCGCGCGCATCGCCGCGTACAAATACCCGCGCGAGGTCGAGATCCTGCCTGTCCTTCCGAAGACGACCAGTGGCAAGATCCTGCGACGGGAACTGCGCGATCGAGGCTGAAAACAGTCGGACGGTCGTACAGCTGGTCGCTGTGACCAGGCAGGAACGAGGAAGGGAAGGTCAGCGCCATGGCGGCCAGGACCACGGAACCCGCAGGCACGCACGAGGCCCCGGTACCGCAGCGGCTGCTGGCCGTCGCCACCCGGCTCTTCGCCGAGCGCGGCTACGACCGCACCTCGGTCCAGGAGATCGTCGAGGCGGCCGGTGTCACCAAGGGTGCGCTCTACCACTACTTCGGGTCCAAGGACGATCTGCTGCACGAGGTGTACGCGCGGATGCTGCGGCTCCAGCAGCAGCGCCTGGACGCGGTGGCCGACTCCGACGCGCCCGTCGAGGAGCGGCTGCGCGCCGCGGCCGCCGACGTGGTCGTCACCACCATCGAGAACCTCGACGACGCGATGATCTTCTTCCGGTCGATGCACCAGCTCAGCCCGGAGAAGTTCAAGCAGGTGCGGGCGGAGCGCCGGCGCTACCACGAGCGCTTCCGGGCGCTGGTGGAGGAGGGGCAGCGCACGGGAGTGTTCTCCGACGCGACCCCCGCCGACCTGGTGGTGGACTACCACTTCGGGTCCGTCCACCACCTCTCCACCTGGTACCGGGCGGACGGCCCGCTCACCCCTCAGGAGGTCGCCGATCACCTCGCCGACCTGCTGCTGCGCGCGCTGCGTCCCTAGACGCGTTCTGCGGACCGGCCCCGGCCCGGGCGTCCCGGTTGCCTCAGCAGTCGATCCGGGAGCCGTCGGGCATCGCCTCGACGGACACCGAGAACCAGATCCGGGACCCGGGCACGGCCGGGGCCGGGCCCGGGTCTATTCCGTAGAACTCGCGGAGGTCGTCGGGGGAGTCGAAATAGAGCGTGAGGCTCGGATGCTTCTTGGACTCGAAGCAGAAGACGACGAAGTCACGGGTCCGTTCCGAGTCGAGGCTCTCCACCGGGCGCCATCCCGCCGCGGGTGCCTCCCGGCCGAAGTAGTCCAGTACCTCCTCGCGGCTCCCGTCGTACGCGTACGTCCGCTGGGCGGTCAGCCAGGCGCCCCCGGTGTCTTCGGTGCAGTGCGGCGCGGTTCCCGCCTCGCCGCCGACGGGTGTGGCCCGCGCCGGGCGCAGGGTCAGGGCCGATACCTTGTCGAGCTCGGCCAAGGCGGCTTCGGTGCCTTCGCAGGTTTCGGGAAAGACCAGGGAGCAGCCGCTGAGCGACGCTCCGACCAGCAGGGCGGCGGGCAGCAGCCGCAAACCAGGCATGTTCATGGCGAGAGATTAGGTGCAGGGCCGGCCGCCGTGCGAACGGGGCCCCCTCCCGGTACGGATCCCCCAGGTCCGTACCGAGTGAGGGCCCCTGGGGACGCTCGGGTGGCCAGCCGTTACGGGGCCACCTTCAGCAGCTTGTTCGCCGTGCCCGCCGACGGGTTGGTGACCGCCCCGGACGTGGCCGCCCCGGTCAGCGCCGTGGCCGCCTCGGCCGGCGTCGCGGACGGGTGTGCGCCCAGGTAGACGGCCGCGGCTCCGGCCACGTGCGGGGCCGCCATCGAGGTGCCGGAGATGGTCTTCGTCCCGGTGTCACTGTCGTTCCAGGTGGACGTGATGTCCGAGCCCGGCGCGTACAGGTCCACCACGGAGCCGAAGTTGGAGAACGAGGACTGCGCGTCGTCGATCGTGCTCGATGCCACCGTGAGGGCCTCGGTCACCCGGGAGGGCGAGCCCTGACCGGCGTCGGACGACTCGTTGCCCGCCGCCACGGCGAAGGTGACGCCCGAGGTGATGGCCCGGCGCACCGCCTCGTCGAGGGCCTCGTCGACCCCGCCGCCCAGGCTCATGTTGGCGACCGAGGGCCCCGAGTGGTTCTGCGTGACCCAGTCGATCCCGGCGACCACCTGCTCGGTGGTGCCGGAGCCGTTGTCGTCCAGCACCCGCACCGCGACGACCTTCGCCTTCTTGGCGACGCCGTGCGCGGTCCCCGCGATGGTGCCGGCCACGTGCGTGCCGTGGCCGTTGCCATCGTCGGCGCTCTCGTCGTTGTCCACCGCGTCGAAGCCCGACGTCGCACGGCCGCCGAAGTCCTCGTGGGTGGTGCGCACACCGGTGTCGATGACGTACGCGGTCACGCCCTCGCCGCCGCCGTCGGGGTAGTTGTACTTCTTGTCGCCCGCCTGCGCGGTCTGGTCGATCCGGTCCAGACCCCAGGAGGGCGGGTTGGGCTGGGTGGCGTTGATGGTGAACTTCTTGTTCTGCACGACCTTGCCGACGGCCGGGTCCGCGGCGAGCCGCTTCGCCTCGGTCTCGCTCAGTCCCGAGGCCGAAAAGCCGTTGACCCCGGAGCCGTAGGAGCGCTTCAGCTCGCCCCCGTACTTGCGGGCGAGCTGTTCCTTGTTCGCGGATGCGTCGAGTATGACGACGTAACTACCGCTGATCGCGCCGGGCGCACCGAGGCCGTACACGGTGCCTTCGGCCGGTGCCGCGGCCCCCGCAAAGGGGGTGGCGAGCAGGGTCACGGCTGCTGCCGCGGCCGCTCCCGTGCCGACTGCCGCGTACCGAAATCGGCGCGAGCGCTTGTGAGTTGCCATCTGAAGGGTTCTCCTCGTGTTGACGTGTGGGGCGTCAGACCTTCTGGAGAACCCTGTTCCGATTGACAGGCGCAAATCAAGAACGCTTTGGGGTTATGGGGTTATTCAACAAGGTTTCTTAAAGGGTCCCCCGCACCGCCTTCACCTCGTACACGGGTTCATACGAACTCCCGCACGATTCCCACACGTTCAGGGACGACCAGCCGCGTACCCCTTCAACTCCCGCCGTGCCAGAGATCGCTGATGCACCTCGTCCGGCCCGTCGGCCAGTCGCAGGGTCCGCGCGGCCGCCCACAGCTCGGCCAGCGGGAAGTCCTGGCTCACCCCGCCCGCACCGTGCAGCTGCACCGCGTCGTCGAGGATCCGCACCACCGCCCGCGGGGTCGCGATCTTGATGGCCTGGATCTCGGTGTGGGCTCCCCGGTTGCCGGCCGTGTCCATCAGCCAGGCCGTCTTCAGCACCAGCAGCCGCAGCTGCTCCACCGTCACCCGGGCGTCCGCGATCCAGTTCTGCACGACGCCCTGGGCGGCCAGCGGCTTGCCGAAGGCCGTACGTTCCACCGCGCGCCGGCACATGAGCTCGATGGCCCGCTCGGCCATCCCGATCAGCCGCATGCAGTGGTGGATGCGGCCCGGTCCGAGCCGGGCCTGGGCGATGGCGAAGCCGGTGCCCTCCTCGCCGATCAGGTTCGCCGCCGGGACCCGGGCCCCGTCGAAGACCACCTCGGCGTGGCCGCCGTGGTCGTGGTCCTCGTACCCGTACACCGTCATCGCCCGGCGCACCTCGACACCCGGGGCGTCGCGCGGCACCAGGATCATCGACTGCTGGCGGCGCGGATCGGCGCCCTCCGGGTCGGTCTTGCCCATCACGATGAAGATCCTGCAATCCGGGTTCATCGCCCCGGAGATGAACCACTTGCGGCCGGTGACCACGTACTCGTCACCGTCGCGCTCGATCCGCGTCTCGACGTTCGTCGCGTCCGAGGAGGCCACCTCGGGCTCGGTCATCGCGAAGGCGGACCGGATCTCGCCGGCCAGCAGCGGCTCCAGCCACTGCTTCTTCTGCTCCTCGCTGCCGAACTGGGCGAGCAGCTCCATGTTCCCGGTGTCGGGGGCCGCGCAGTTGGTGGCCATCGGCGCCAGGTGCGGGCTGCGGCCGGTGATCTCGGCGAGCGGCGCGTACTGGAGGTTGGTCAGCCCCGCCCCGCACGCACCGTCCGGCAGGCCGTGCTGGTCCACGAAGAAGAGGTTCCACAGCCCCTGACGGCGCGCCTCGGCCTTCAGCTCACCGAAGACGGCCGGGGTGTCCCAGGGCGAGGCCAGCCGTGCGCGCTGCTCGGCGGCGACGGGCTCCGCCGGGTAGACGTACTCCTCCATGAACGCGAGCAGCCGCTCGCGGAGTTCCTCGGTCCGGGCGTCGAATGCGAAATCCATGGTGAGTGCCTCAGCCTTCCTGGAGGTCCTGGAGAGTGGTCAGTCCGTGTTCGATGAAGACCGGGACCAGCTCGCCGATCCGGTCGAAACCCGCCCCGACGGTCTGCCCCAGCGTGTAGCGGTAGTGGATGCCTTCGAGGATCACGGCGAGCTTGAACCAGGCGAAGGCCGTGTACCAGGCGATGGCCCCCGTGTCCCGGCCCGAACGGGCGGCGTAGCGCTCGACGAGCTCGGCCGGCGCCGGATGGCCCGGCGCGCCGCTCGTCGTACTGACCGGGGAACCGGTCAGGCCCAGGTCCGAGCTGTACATCACGAGCAGCCCGAGGTCGGTCAGCGGATCCCCGAGCGTGGACATCTCCCAGTCCAGCACCGCCCGGATGGAGTCGTCCGGGCCGCCGATCAGGACGTTGTCCAGCCGGAAGTCCCCGTGCACCACGGTCGGGGCGGGGGAGGCGGGCAGCCTGCGCCCGAGCGCGCCGTGCAGCTCGTCGATCCCGGCGAGCTCCCGCCCCCGGGAGGCCGCGAGCTGCTTGCCCCAGCGGCGCAGCTGCCGGTCGAGGAAGCCGTCGGGCCGGCCGAAGTCACCCAGGCCCACCGCCTCCGGGTCCACGGCGTGCAGCTCGACCAGGGTGTCCACCAGGCCCAGCACGGCACGCCGGGTGCGCTCCGGGCCGATCGCGGCGAGCTGCTCGGCCGTCCGGTACGGCACCCCGTCCACGTACTCCATGACGTAGAACGGCGCCCCGAGAACGGCCTCGTCCTCGCACAGGAGCAGCGGCTCGGGCACCGGCACGGCCGTGCCGTGCAGCGCCTCGATCACCCGGTGCTCGCGCCGCATGTCGTGCGCGGTGGCCAGTACGTGGCCCAGCGGCGGCCGGCGGACCACCCAGCGGGCGGTCCCGTCCGTGACCTCGTACGTCAGGTTCGACCGGCCGCCCTCGATCAGCCGGCCGCGCAGCGCACCGGCCACGAGTCCCGGCCGGGCCCGGTCGAGATGACCGCGCAGTCGCTCCAGATCCAGGCCGCGCGGGTCGGCCGGGGCTGAGGTCATGGTGCGCACCTCCGTGCGAGTCGAGGAATGCAGGAGCGACGGTGCGTCGGAGCGCCGTCGCACCGCCCATCATGCCGACCAGTCGGTATGTCGTCCAGGGCGCGGGCGGAAGGAAAACGTTCCGCCCGGCCCCTCAGGCGTGACAGAGGATGGGCGTGCCGCCGTTCATCACCGTCATATCGGTCAGGACCGCCAGGATGTCCAGGGGCGCGCCCTCCGGCTCCCCGGCCAGTTCCGCGTACGCCCGGTGCACGTTCGCCACCAGCCGCTCGCTCTCCCGCCAGGCGGCGAACTCGCCGAGATCGGCCTGCCGGGCCACCTCGAGCGGGGTCAGCCCCTTCGCGCGCCCCTCCCGGGCGAGCTCGGACACGTACCGCAGATAGCGCTCGGTGGAGTCGTAGGCCGAGGGGTCGGTCAGGGGCCCGTGGCCCGGTACGACGGTCTCCGCGTCCAGCGAGCGCAGCAGCTCCAGCGCCCGCAGCGATCCGGCGAGGGACCCCATCGCGAGGAACGGCGTCCCCCCGGCGAAGATCAGGTCGCCGGTGAGGACCACCCGCTGCGCGGGTAGCCACACGACCGAGTCCCCGGTGGTGTGCGCGACGCCCGGGTGGATGACCTGCACCTCCGTCTCGCCGACGTGCACGGTCGCCCGGTCGCTGTAGGTGAGGTCCGGCGGGACGATGCCGATCGCGCCGAAGTCCGTGGCGGGCCAGATCATCTCCAGCTGGTGTCCGGCGGCGAGCTGCTCGGACCGTGCGTTGTCGTGGCCGAGGATCAGCGCCTCGGGGGCGAAGACGCCGTTGCCGTACGTGTGGTCGCCGTGGTGGTGGGTGTTGACCACGGTGCGGGGGAGCGGCGCCCCGGCCGCCGCGATCGCCTCGCGCAGGGCCAGGGCCCGCCGCTCGGTGGCGGCGGTGTCCACGAGGAGGGTCCGGCCCCCGTCGGTGACGAATCCGGCGTTGTTGAGGCACCAGCCGCCGTCCGGCTGGACGTAGGCGTGCACCCCCGGCGCCGGCTGGACGAGGTACGGCTCTTCGGCGGACATCTGCGCTCTCCCCGGGTCGCTGTGACGGATGGTCGGCATCCTGTCAGCCGTCCCGGACCCGGGGGGAGGGCGGGTCGGCCGGTGGTCGTCGGCGGGCGCAAGCGGGCGCCGGCCGGAGCCGGCGGACGTCGGTGGCCGTCAGTGGCCGTCAGTGGACGTCAGTGGCCGTCAGTGGTCGTCGTAGTGTCCGTCGTGCGCCGCGTGCCGGTGCCCGTCGTGCAGGTAGTCCACGTGGTCGCCGTGCCGGACCGCTTCGTGCCCGCAGTCCGCGCCGTGCGCGTGCGTGTGTCCGTCGTGGGTGCTGTGCCCGCTGGGCTCGCACTCGTCCCAGTGCCCCGAGTGCTCCCGGTGCAGATGGCCGTCGTGCGCGTAGTCGACGTGGTCGCCGTGCGGGACCGCCTGGTGCCCGCAGTCCGCGCCGTGCGTGTGCTGGTGCGTGGGGTGTTCGTGGTGCAGGGTCGTCATGGCGCCGAGGTTAGTGGGGATTGTCGGGTATCGCCCGTTGTGTCGCGATGGCGCGGCGAAGCGCGATCATCACACCGGCGGCCCGGGCCGTGGGCTCGGGCCAGGGGCCGCATCAAGGGCCCGCATCAGGGGCCCCGGCCGACCGTTCAGACGATCACCGTCATCGCCAACAGCGCCAGCGTCACCGTGCACGCCACCACCGCCAGGGCCGCCCGCGGTGCCAGCACCCGCGGCCGGGCCACCGCCAGTGCCCGGATCCGCCGATGGGCCACCCACAGGAACGCCAGCCAGATCACCGCGATGGCCGCCACCCCGGCCAGCTCCACGGTCGCGCCGGACCCGCGCAGCACCTGCCGCAGCGCCAGCACCGCCACCACCGAGGAGGCCAGCGTCGTACGCCGCCACGCGAGCCGGGTCCGCTCGGGCTGCAGCCCGGCGTCGCGGTCCGGGCGGCCCGCGACGCTCATCGTCCCGTCGTCCAGCCGAGCAGCACGACCACCACCATGGCCACCGCCACCAGGCCCACGCCCAGGCTCAGCACCACCGGGAACCGCGACAGCGGCAGGTCCTCGCCCCGCCGCATGGCCCGCTCGCACCGCACCCAGTGGTTCACCGCCCGCAGCGCACAGGCCGCGCCCACCGCCAGCAGCGCGAAGGCCATCCCGACCCGCACCCCCCAGCGCAGGTCGGGCAGGAACTGGTCGACGGCGAAGCCGCCGCCGACCAGGGCCAGTGCGGTCCGGATCCAGGCGAGGAAGGTCCGTTCGTTGGCCAGCGAGAAGCGGTAGTCGGGGGTCTCGCCCTCGTCCCTCAGCCGCGAGGGTGCGAACCAGAGGCGCACGTCCTTGACGAAGTCGATCACCCGACAAATCTACAAGCGCGGCTCCCGATGCGCGCGCAGCCGCCGGTAGGCCTCCAGCCCGTCCGGCACCCAGGCCCAATCGCCGTCGTCCACCCGCCGGTCCAGCTCCTCCTGGGTGAGGTAGGTGTGCCAGTCGACCTCGGACACCTGCGGGGCGACCGGCAGCTCGCACCGCACCTCGTGCACGTACGACCACCAGGCCCCGCCCGGACCCTCGTACAGGAACTTGAACAGGGGCGTCGGCTGCGCCAGCCCCCGCACCCCCAGCTCCTCCTCGGCCTCGCGCAGTGCGGCCTCGGCGTAGCCCTCGCCGGCGCCCAGCACCCCGCCCACGAACATGTCGTAGTACGAGGGGAAGACCAGCTTCGAGGCGGTCCGCCGGTGCACGAAGATCCGCCCCTGCGGGTCCCTGGCCTGGACGAACACGCAGCGGTGGATCAGCCCCCGCGCGTACACCTCGCCCCGCGGGGCCTGCCCCGTCACCCGGTCGTCCCGGTCCACCACGTCCAGTACTTCATCAGCGGCACTCACACAGGTCATCCAACCACCGCTGTTGACTGGTTACCGCTCCGTAGCCAAGGATCTGCCCCACCATCGACGGAGGACGGGTAACCGCATGACGTACGACGCAGACGTGATCGTGATCGGAGCCGGGCTCGCGGGGCTCGTGGCCACCGCCGAGCTCGTCGACGCGGGCCGCAAGGTCATCCTGCTCGACCAGGAGCCCGAGCAGTCGATCGGCGGCCAGGCCCACTGGTCCTTCGGCGGGCTGTTCTTCGTGGACTCGCCCGAACAGCGCCGGATGCGGATCAAGGACAGTCACGCCCTCGCCCTCCAGGACTGGCTGGGCACCGCCGGATTCGACCGCGAGGAGGACGCCTGGCCGCGCCGCTGGGCCGAGGCCTACGTCGACTTCGCGGCCGGCGAGAAGCGATCCTGGCTGCACGCGCAGGGCGTCCGCTTCTTCCCGGTGGTCGGCTGGGCGGAGCGCGGCGGCTATGACGCCAACGGACACGGGAACTCCGTCCCCCGCTTCCACATCACCTGGGGCACCGGCCCCGGCCTGGTGGAGCCCTTCGAGCGGCGGGTCCGGGCCGGCGCCGCCCGCGGCCTGGTCCGCTTCGCGTTCCGCCACCGCGTCACCGGGCTGTCCGGCACGGCCGGCGCGGTGGACACCGTCACGGGCGAGATCCTGGAGCCCTCCGACGCCGTACGGGGCTCCGCCAGCAGCCGCGAGGCCGCCGGGACCTTCTCCCTGCGGGCCCAGGCCGTGATCGTCACCAGCGGCGGCATCGGCGGCAACCACGACCTCGTGCGCGCGCAGTGGCCCGACCGGCTGGGCACCCCGCCGCAGCGGATGCTCTCCGGGGTCCCGGCCCACGTGGACGGTCTGATGCTCGGCATCGCCGAGCGGGCGGGCGCCAGCCACATCAACAAGGACCGGATGTGGCACTACACCGAGGGCATCCAGAACTGGGACCCGATCTGGGCCCGGCACGGCATCCGCATCCTGCCCGGCCCCTCCCCGCTGTGGCTGGACGCGACGGGCAAGCGGCTGCCCGTGCCGCTCTTCCCCGGCTTCGACACCCTCGGCACCCTCGACCACATCATGAAGACCGGCCACGACCACACCTGGTTCGTGCTCAACCAGCGCATCATCGGCAAGGAGTTCGCCCTCTCCGGCTCCGAGCAGAACCCGGACCTCACCGGCAAGTCGATCCGTGACGTCTTCACCCGCGCGCGCCAGGCCGTACCCGGCCCGGTCAAGGCCTTCATGGACAACGGGGCCGACTTCGTCGTCGAGCGGGACCTGTCCGCCCTGGTCCGCGGGATGAACGCGGTCACCAAGGAGGACCTGCTCGACGAGGCCGCCGTGCGGGGCGAGATCGTGGCACGCGACCGGGAGATCGCCAACCCCTTCACCAAGGACCTTCAGGTGACGGCCATCCACGGCGCCCGCAGGTACCTTGGCGACAAGCTGATCCGTACGGCCGCCCCGCACCGGATCCTGGACCCCAAGGCGGGACCGCTGATCGCGGTACGGCTCTCGATCCTGACCCGCAAGTCCCTGGGCGGCCTGGAGACCGACCTGTCCTCGCGCGTCCTGACCGCGGCCGGCGAGCCGCTGCCGGGCGTCTACGCGGCCGGCGAGGCGGCCGGATTCGGCGGCGGCGGGGTGCACGGCTACCGGGCCCTGGAGGGCACCTTCCTCGGCGGGTGCATCTTCTCGGGCCGGGCGGCGGGCCGCGCCGCCGCTGCGGCCGTCGGCTGACGGGTGCCCCGGGGCCTGACGGGTGCCCCGGGGCCTGACGGAGGCCGTCAGACCAGCCGTTCGGTGACCCGGAAGCGCTCCGCGACGACGAGGGTGTCGTCGTCGACCGTGAACCCCGGGTCACCGATCGCCCCGCGCACCGGGTCGCTGTGCCAGAACTCCTCGTGTGCCGTACGCCATTCGGCCACCGATGTGAATCCCTCACCCTCGTCGAGCGCATGCGGCAGCCCGACGTCCCCCAGTCGCAGCACCTCCACGGAGGTCACCTCCACCACCGCCACCCCGCGCTCCCCGGAGTCGACCAGCAGCGAGCGGGCACCCGGCTCCGGCAGCGGCTCCTCCTCGGCCTCGTACTCCGCGAGCAGGCCGGTGGTGCTGGTCTTGGCCCCGCTCAGCACGGCCGCGACGAGCTGGTCGCGCAGCGGACCGGGGAACCCCAGCAGGTACGGGGGAAGATCATCACAAGCAGTCATGCGGTCACCCTACGAGACCGCACGGACGCCCCAGAACCGGCCAGTCCATCCCAACTCGCACCACCGTCACAGCAGTTGAAACCCGCCACGCAGTGGACTGGACCTTGACGCGGAGCTGGGCCTACCGCTTTGCTGTGCGTGATCACCGGCGCGCTCACCGTCGCGATCCCCCGACCCGCCCCACCCACCCGGCCGATTTTCTCGCATGCGCCCTGTGCGCGGGAACCGGCCACCGCTGACCCTCGTCCACCCGTGTCCTGGAGGGAAACCCGCGGATGTCCCCGCCTCCGCCGCCCCTCGGCCGCGCCCGCAAGCGGGACGCCCAGCTCTTCGACCCGGCCCTCTGCGACGCCGAACTCGTCGACGTGCGTTCCCAGTTCACCCAGGGCCGGTGGGCCCGGGCCCGCGCCCTCCTCGTCGGCACCGGCGACGACTGGGACCGCCGCGGTCACCGGGTCGTCGTCCTCGCGCAGACCCCGGCCGCCGGCGCCTGGGCCCGCGAGTGGCTGCTCGCCGAACCGGAGAGCGCCGACGCCGCCACCCTCCTCGCCTGCGCCGCCGTTTTCACCGCCCTGCGCCAGAAGGGCACCCCGGCCGCGGCCGAGGAGGCCTGCCGCCGGGCCGCCGTCCTGCTCCCGGCCGACCCCACTCCCTGGCTCGGGCTGCTGCTCCTCTCCCGCACGTTCGGCAGCGAGGAGGAATTCAGCCGCCACTTCGACCAGGTCCGGGCCCGCCACCGCGAGCACCACCACGCCCATCACCTGATGGTCGCGAAACTGGCCGAACGCGCCCTCGCCCTGGGCCAGGACCCGCTCCACGAGGTCTACGACTTCGCGTCCTGGGCCGCCGAGGAGTCCCCGGCCGACTCCCCGCTCGCCGTCCTGCCCGTCGTCGCGCACGCCGAGCGCTACCGGGTCCTCGCCGCCAGGAACGGCCACTCGCCCGAGGCGGCCGCCGCCCACTGGGCCGGCCGCCGGGCCCGCCAGGTGCTGCGCTCCGCCTTCGACTGGTGGCTGGAGTGGGAGCGCGACGACCACCCCCGCAACCGGGTCGACCTCAACTTCCTGGCCCACGCCAAACTCTGCGAGGGCCGTCCCGCCGAGGCCGCCGCCCTCTTCCACCGCATCGGCAGCCACGCCACCCGCGCCCCCTGGTCCTATCCGGACCGGGACCCGCAGAAGGCCTTCCTCGCCGCCCGCGGCGTCGCACTCGGCACCGCCTGACCGCCCGGCAGCGACGCCCCATCGAAGCTCACCTCCGCCCCCCCCGAAGTCCCGGTAGCTCCCAGAACCACCGCGCCCCCGAACCCCCGAGCCCCGAACGAACCGTGCCCCCCGAAAGGACGCCGCCATGCCGACGGGCAGATCCTCCACGCTTCAAGACCCGGCCGAAATCCGTACGTACAAGGGCCAGGACCGGGCCCTGCGCGCCGACCGCCTCGGCACCGCAGGCCTGCTCCTGTCGGTCCTCGCCGCCAGCGCGCCCCTGATGGTCGTCGCCGGTGTCATGCCCACGACCTTCGGGGTCATGGGCATCGTCGGCCAGCCCCTGCTCTTCGTCATCCTCGGCGCCGTCCTCGCGCTCTTCAGCGTCGGCTACGCCGAGATGAGCCGCCACGTCCACAACGCCGGCGCCTTCTACGCCTACATAGCCCGCGGCCTCGGCCCCACCGCCGGCGCGGCCGCCTCCCTCGTCGCCCTCGTCGCGTACAGCGCCATGCAGGTCGGCGTCTTCGGCATCCTCGGCTTCGAGATGTCGGGCATCTTCGCCACCTACCTCGACATCGAACTGGCCTGGTGGATACCGGCCCTGCTCGCCGTCGCCGCCACCGGCGCACTCGGCTGGCTCAAGATCGACCTCAACGCCAAGGTCCTCGGGGTCCTCCTCCTCGTCGAATGCGTCCTCGTCGTCGTCTTCGACGTCGCCGCCATCGCCGAGCCGGCCGCCGAAGGCCTCTCGCTCCACGCCTTCAACCCCGAGACCCTCGGCGGAGCCGGCTTCGGCACCGCCCTGTGCTTCTGCATCGCCGCCTTCGTCGGCTTCGAGCAGTCCCCGGTCTACGCCGAGGAGACCAGCAAGCCGCACATCGTCGTCTCCCGTGTGATGTTCCTCGCCGTCGGATTCGTCGCCCTCTTCTTCGCCGTCAGCGCCTGGGCCCTCACCGTCGCCACCGGCCCCTCCGAGGTGGTCAAGACCGCCGGCGAAGCCGGCCCCACCCTGCTCTTCCAGCTCACCGAGGCCCGCCTCGGCACCACCTTCACCGACGTCCTGCACGTCCTCTTCGTGACCGGCATGTTCGCGGCCATGCTCAGCTTCCACAACGTGGTCGCCCGCTACGCCTTCGCCATGGGCCGCGAGGGCCTGCTCCCGGCCGCCTTCGGCCGGACCAACGCCGGCACCGGCGCCCCCGCCACCGGCTCCCTGCTGCAGACCGGCGTCGCCGCCCTCGTCGTGATCGCCTTCGCGCTCTCCGAGGACAAGGCCCCTGCCGACCCCTCCCTCAAGGTGCAGCTGCCCGACCCCACCACCCCCGTGCTCCACCTGTTCACGTGGATGGGCAGTGTCGGCGCCCTCGGTGTGACCCTGCTCATGGCCGCCGCCTCCTTCGCCGTCATCGCCTTCTTCGTCCGCCGCGGCACCGCCGGCGCCCAGGTCTGGCGGCTCGTCGCGGCCGGCACCGCCGGTCTCGCCCTGCTCGCCATCGCCGTCTACACGGTCAAGGACTTCGGCGTCCTGGTCGGCGCCGAGAAGGGCTCCGCGCTCAGCTGGGTGCTGCCCGGCATCATCGGCGCCGCCGTCGTGATCGGCCTGGTCTACGGAGCCGTGCTGCGCCGCAGCCGCCCCGAGGTGCACGCCCGTATCGGCCTCGGGAACGAGGCCTTCCGCCTCGACCAGGCGGCAGAGGGCACCCCTGGCGACTGACCTCGCTTTCCGCCCCCCACGAAGCCCCCGACACCCGTTTCCATGGTCGTCGGGGGCTTCGGCGTTCAGGGGGTGCTTTTGGAGGGGAGCGGAGCCTCATGGTCTCCTGTTGCGACCAAACCACCCGGATCGCAGCACAGGGGACACCACCCAGCTCCCCTGCGCGGCGGTCGGGGCCTGCCTTGTCCCACCCACGAAGGCGAAGTCCTACATGAGTGACCTGAGTGACCGCACCTTGACCGAGGCCCCCGCCCCGGCGCCGACCCGCCATGTCGACGCCGGTGACGAGGGCTACAGCAAGGACCTCAAGTCCCGCCACATCAACATGATCGCGATCGGCGGGGCGATAGGCACCGGCCTGTTCCTCGGAGCCGGCGGCCGCCTCGCCGGCGCAGGGCCCTCCCTCGCGATCGCCTACGCGGTGTGCGGAGTCTTCGCCTTCTTCGTCGTCCGGGCGCTCGGCGAGCTCGTCCTCTACCGCCCGTCCTCCGGCGCCTTCGTCTCCTACGCCCGCGAGTTCATGGGTGAGAAGGGGGCCTACACGGCAGGCTGGCTGTACTTCCTGAACTGGTCCACGACCACCGTCGCCGACATCACGGCCGCCGCGACCTACGCCCACTTCTGGTCGCTGTTCACCGACGTCCCCCAGTGGATCCTCGCCTTCATCGCCCTCGCCATCGTGCTCACCGCCAACCTGATCTCGGTGAAGTACTTCGGCGAGATGGAGTTCTGGTTCTCCCTCGTCAAGGTCGCCGCCCTCGTCGTCTTCCTGATCGTCGGCATCTGGCTCGTCGCCACCAGCCACGACCTCGGCGGCAGCACCCCGGGCCTGGCCAACATCACCGACAACGGCGGCATCTTCCCCTCCGGCGTCCTCCCGATGCTCCTGGTGATCCAGGGCGTGGTCTTCGCGTACGCCTCCGTCGAGCTCTGCGGAGTCGCCGCCGGCGAGACCGAGAACCCCGAGAAGATCATGCCGAAGGCGATCAACTCGATCATGTGGCGCGTGGGCCTCTTCTACGTCGGCTCGGTCGTCCTCCTCGCCCTCCTCCTGCCCTACACCGCCTACACCTCCGGCCAGAGCCCCTTCGTCACCGTCTTCGACAAGCTCGGCGTCCCCGGCGCCGCGGGGATCATGAACCTCGTCGTCCTGACGGCAGCCCTCTCCAGCCTGAACTCCGGCCTCTACTCCACCGGCCGCATCCTGCGGTCGATGTCCCTGTCCGGCTCCGCCCCGAAGTTCACCGGCGTCATGAACAAGGGCAAGGTCCCCTACGGCGGCGTCCTGTTCACCGCCGCCTTCGGCGTCGCAGGCGTCGGCCTGAACTACTTCATGCCCGCGGACGCCTTCGAGATCGTCCTCAACTTCGCCTCGCTCGGCATCCTCGGCACCTGGGGCATGGTCATGCTCTGCTCCCTCTTCTTCTGGCGCCGCGCCCAGCAGGGCATGGTCGAGCGCCCGTCCTACCGTCTGCCCTGGGCCCCGTACACCCAGCTCGTGACCCTCGCCTTCCTCCTCACGGTCCTGGTCCTGATGTGGTGCGACGGCGGAGTCGGCCGCACCACGGTCCTGTTCGTCCCGGTCATCGGCGCCGCCCTGGTCGGCGGCTGGTACCTGGTCCGCGGCCGCGTGGCCGAGATCGCCGCCGCCCGCCGCTGATCCCCGCGCCGCCACGAGGCCCCCGCACCGGACCCCCGTCCGGGCGGGGGCCTCGAACCGTACGGCCCCCGGGCCTCCTTGACACCCCCGTACCGGGTGATCAGGCTGAGCCGCATGGAGTCACTACGGAAGGGGACCCATGCCACCCGCCGGCCCACCCCCTGACCCGGGCCCGGCCGCGCCCGACCCGGCACAACCGGCACCGCCCGCACCGCCCTTCGACCCGTACATCTCCCGCAACGGCACCCGGCTGACCACCGTGTACGCCACCTCCTGGACCTACGCCCCCGACCTCGCGAACGACGGCGACGACGAGATCACCTCGCTGCGCCCCTCCGCACTGCTCAACCTGGGGCGCCTCGCCGCCGCGTACGACCGGCACGCCGACCAACTGCCCCGGGTGCTGCACCGCGAGCGACTGGACCCGGCCGCCTTCGCGGCCCGCCGCTGGGATGCCACCGGCCGCGCCGCACCCACGGCCGCCACGCTCTGGCAGTTCACGGCCCCCTCCGGGCAGATCCTGCTCGCCCTCACCCTCGACCTCGACGCGCCCCTCCTGGACTGCATCCCGCTCCTGGAGGACCTGTACTACGCCGAGGTCACCTTCGGCGGCGCCGACCCCGAACAGCTGGCCGCCGTACGGATCGGCACCGTGCCCGCGGGACTGCTCCCCGAACGGCACCAGATCGTCTTCCGGGCCTCGCCCACCGCCGCCGACGTCCCCTCCGCCGACACCGCCCAGCGCATCATCTACCGCGCGGACCTGCCCGTACGCCCCGAACTCGGCTCCCTGCAGGCCCCCGACGAACTCAACCGCCGACCCACCACCTTCGGCGCCCTCGGCCCCTACGTCAGCCTGCTGACAGGCCACCAGGACTACGTGGAGAACGCGGCCTTCCTCTCCGCCGTCCAAGCCGTCGCCTCCGCCGCCCGGCTGCGCGAGATCCGCGTGCTGGCCGAGACGTACGTACGCCGCTTCCGCACCCGCGCCGACGGCGAGGCCCGCCTCCACGAGCGGCGCACCCTCCTGGAACGCATCACCCACGCCCAGGGATACCTGGAGCTGGAACTCGGCTACAGCGTCGAGATCCCCGCCGACCTGGCGACCCTCATCCCCTCGCTGCGCCCCTCCGCCTTCCACGCCACCCTCTACGAGGCCATGGGCCTCACCGAACGCGCCGCGGCCGTCAGCCAGACCCTCCAGCGCCTGGGCAACGCCACCACCGCCGAGCTGACCTCCGTGGGCTCGGCCGAGCAGCGCACGGCCGAGCGGCGCCGGGTACGGACGGTGGCCGCCGTCACCTTCGTCACCACCGTGACGGCGACCCTGGGCCTGCTCTTCACCTTCCTCGGCATCAACGCCACCGAGGTCGACGAGCGGCGTTCGATGTTCGACCTCGCCTATGCCCCCGTGTACGCCGTCATCGTCGTCGTCCTCGTCTTCGGCTTCCTGCTGTACGCCGTCCTCCAGGCCCTCGACCGGGCCGCCCTGCGCCGCAGCCACGCGGTGCAGACCCCGACCTGGCACGGCACGCACCGGCTGCTCGCCAGCGAACTCGGTACGGCCCTGCTCGACGGGCACCCCGCCCGCGTCCCGGAGCCGCGCAATCTGCCGACCACCGACCGCACACAAGCCCCTCCCGCACCGCCCGTCGCCTGACGTCAGGCCCGTCGTCCGACGGTGCGGGCTGCGAGGACGGTGACGTCGTCCTCGGCGTCGTGGATCCGCAGCGCCTCCAGGACGGTGTCGATGACCTCGGTCAGGGCCCCGTCCACGGGCAGCGGAATGCCGGTGAGGCGGCGCAGCGAGGCGTCGATGTCCTCGTCCCGGCGCTCGACCAGGCCGTCCGTGAACAGCATCAGGACGCACCCCGGCCGGAGCGCGAAGGAGGCGGCCTCGTACCGGCCGAAGCCGGTGCCCAGGGGCGGACCGACCGGCACCGGCGCCAGGAACGGGCCTTCCCCGCGCCCGATGACCATCGGCGGCAGGTGCCCGGCGCTCGCGTGCACGCAGGTCCCGGCGGCCCGGTCGACCAGGACGAGCAGGCAGGTCGCGACCCGGTCCAGACCGCCCGCGAAGACGACGCGGTCCGCCTCGCGCAGGATGTCCGCCGGCGGGTGCCCGGACGCGGCCAGCGCTCGGATCAGGGAGCGGTAGTGGCTCATGGCGACCGCCGCCTCGACCCCGTGCCCCATGACGTCGCCCATCACCAGCAGGGTCCGGCCGCCGGGCAGGGCCAGGCAGTCGAACCAGTCCCCGCCCACCAGGACCCCGCTGCCGGAGGGCAGGTAGCGGGAGGCCACCTCGAGGTCGTCGTGCGGGAAGGTCGGCTCGGACAGCAGTGCCTGCTGGAGTTCGAGGGCCATTGCCTGCTCCCGGGCGAACCGCGCGGCCTTGGCGAGGCTGGTGGCCGCCCGCTCGGCCAGCGTCCGGGCCACGACGACGTCCTCGCGCCCGAAGGGCGGGGAGTCCCCGGCACGCACCAGGGTGAGCGTGCCGATCGGCCGGTCCTGGGCGATGAGCGGGACCACCACCCCCGAGTGGATGCCCGCCTCCCGGTAGGCCGCGACCCGGTCCGCGCTGGGCGCCGCCCGGCTGAAGGCCTCGTCGGAGGAGAAGTTGCCCAGCCACGGCTCGCCGCTCTCCAGACACTGCCGGACGGCCGAACCGGGCTGGTGGTCCACGTACTCCCCGGCCGCGCCGAGCGCCCGCACCCGCGCGGAGAGTTCCCGTACCGAGGTCACCGCCACCCGCCGCAGCCGCAGGGACCCGCTGTCCGGCAGCTCCTCGCCCCCGCCCTCCCGCGGGATGAGCTCCACGCTCGCGGCGTCGGCCAGTCCCGGAACCAGGAACTCGGTCAGCTCACGGCAGGTGGCGTCCACATCGAGGGTGGTGCCGACCCGCACGGCGGCGGTGTCCAGCAGGAGCAGGCGCCGGTTGGTGCGCGACAGCTCCCGCTGCCGCTCCCTCGGGGCGCTGACCTCCAGGCCGATCCCGGCCACTCCCAGCACCCGACCGTCCTCCTCCAGCCGGTGATAGGTCCCCCGCCACACCCGCGATTCGTACGGCGAGTCGGCCAGGGTGCGGCCCTCCAGGACCAGCTCCCTCGGCCGCCCGTCCCGCAGCACCTGCTGCAGCACCTCGTCGGGGCGCTCGACGTCCGGCAGCACCTCGCCCAGCGTCCGCCCCAGCAGTGCCTCGGCGGGCAGGCCGTTCATCACCGTCATGTGCGGGCCGACGTAGAGGTAGCGCAGTTCCGTGTCCAGGACCGCGATCCCCGCCCGGGCCCCGTCGACGATCTGGCGCAGCAGCCGGTACTCGCGCACCAGCCGGTCGACATCGGACGCGTCGCCCGCCAGGGCGGCGGCGATCACCTCGTCCGCGTCCTCACCGAACAGCGGTCGCGGGCCGGCACCCTCAGCCCACATCACGGGACCTCCCTCGGCCGGTCTGCCCCTCCGATGCGATCCCAACATAACAACAGAGCAGGTCAGAGCGGTATGGCGTCGCTCTGACCTGCTCTGTTGCGCCGGTCGGGACAGGCGGGCGGAAGTCTGCCGGCCGGCGTCGGGCGGGATCGGCACGCGCGGCTTCCCCGGCACCGGCGTGGCCACGGGCAGGGCCGCCCTTCTGCCTCGCGACGAAGATCGATAAGGTCGCGGTGGTCCGCCGGAGCGGGCCCGCGCACCGGGGGCGGTGCGCCGGGGGACGGATCGGGGGGAGCGGTCGTGAGCACGAGTACCTCGTCCACCGCGGGGGGTGAGCGGACCGTGCCGGACCCGAGCGTCATCGCCGGCGAGCGGGGGCACCTCACCAACCTCGCCTACCGGCTGCTCGGTTCGCTGGCCGAGGCCGAGGACGCCGTGCAGGAGACGTACGCGCGCTGGTACGCGATGTCGCGCCAGCAGCAGGAGGCCATCGAGTCACCCGGTGCCTGGCTGACGACGGTGGCCGGCCGCATCTGCCTGGACGTGCTCGGCTCGGCGCGGGCCAGGCGCGAGCGCTACGTCGGCGAATGGATCCCCGAGCCGCTGCCCGACCGCACGGAGTGGATCGGCGGCCCGGACGGCGGCGGCAGCCCCGATCCGGTCGACCCCGCCGACCGGGTCACCCTGGACGAGTCGGTGAACATGGCCTTCCTCGTCGTCCTGGAGGCGATGACACCGGCCGAACGCGTGGCGTTCATCCTGCACGACGTCTTCCGCTACCCCTTCGCCGAGATCGCCCGGATCGTCGGCCGGACCCCGGCCGCCTGCCGGCAGCTCGCGACCTCGGCCCGCAGGCGCGTGGGCGCGGCCCGGATCCCGACGGCCCCGGCGGCCGGACAGGCCCGTCTGGTGCGGGACTTCAAGGAGGCGTGGGAGGCCAAGGACATCAGGACGCTCGTCGGACTCCTCGCACCCGACGCCGCGATGATCGCCGACGGCGGCGGACTGGTCGGCGCGGCCCTGCGCCCGGTCGAGGGCAGCGAGCGCATCGCCCAGTACCTGATCCACATCGCGGACAAGGCCCCCGGCCTGACCCTCCTGGAACGGTCGGTCAACGGCCGCCCGGGTCTGGTCGCCCAGCACACCGGGGTCACCGTGACCGTGGCGGCGTTCGAGCTCACCGGCGATCGCGTCACGCGCATCTGGGCGGTCCGCAACCCGGAGAAGCTCCGCCCGTGGACGGAGACCGGACGGGACTGACCGCGCGCCGCGCTCCGGGCGGCGGTGAGCCGCACCGGCGCCCGGAGGCGGGAGCGGGAAGACGAAAGAGCCGGTCAGAGCGACTTCACATCGCTCTGACCGGCTCTTTCAGGTCATCTGACCATGGTGTCCGAGGGGGGACTTGAACCCCCACGCCCGATAAAGGGCACTAGCACCTCAAGCTAGCGCGTCTGCCATTCCGCCACCCGGACAAGGTGTCTGTCTCGCGTCCCTCGCGGGCCGTTCCGACGTGGAAAACATTACCAAACATTCCGGGGTCCTCGATCACACCCCCCGACGACCGGGGATCGCCCTTGGGAAGAGCGGTCCGGAGCGGGAGGATGGAGGTCCGGTACTGATCAGTGGGAGGAAGCAGCGTGAGCGAGTCGAGCACGGGCAGGACCGTCTCCGGCGAGGACGAGGTGGTCGACCTCTGCCGGGACCTCATCCGGATCGACACCAGCAACTACGGGGACCACTCGGGCCCCGGGGAGCGCAAGGCGGCGGAGTGGGTCGCCGAGAAGCTCGCCGAGGTCGGGCTGGAGCCGCAGATCTTCGAATCGCACAAGGGGCGCGCCTCGACCGTGGCGCGCATCGAGGGCGAGGACCCCTCGCGGCCGGCGCTGCTGATCCACGGGCACACCGACGTGGTTCCGGCCAACGCCGCCGACTGGACCTACGACCCCTTCGCGGGCGAGATCGCCGACGGTTGCGTGTGGGGCCGCGGCGCCGTCGACATGAAGGACATGGACGCGATGACGCTGGCCGTCGTGCGCGACCGAATGCGCAGCGGCCGCAAGCCCCCGCGGGACATCGTGCTGGCCTTCCTCGCCGACGAGGAGGCGGGCGGCATCTACGGGGCCCGGCACCTCGTCGACAAGCACCCGGGCCTGTTCGAGGGCGTCACCGAGGCGATCGGAGAGGTCGGCGGCTTCTCCTTCACGGTCAACGAGAACCTGCGCCTCTACCTCGTGGAGACCGCGCAGAAGGGCATGCACTGGATGCGGCTCACGGTGGAGGGCACCGCGGGCCACGGCTCCATGACCAACAGCGACAACGCCATCACGGAGCTCTGCGAGGCCGTCGGCAGGCTCGGCCGCCACCAGTGGCCGGTCCGCGTGACCAAGACGGTGCGCAGCTTCCTGGACGAGCTCTCGGACGCGCTCGGGACCCCCTTGGACCCGGACAACATGGACGCGACGCTCGCCAAGCTCGGCGGCATCGCCAAGATGGTCGGCGCGACGCTGCGCAACTCGGCAGCCCCGACGATGCTCGGCGCCGGCTACAAGGTCAACGTCATCCCCGGCCAGGCGACGGCCCACGTCGACGGCCGCTTCCTGCCGGGCTACGAGGACGAGTTCTTCGCCGACCTGGACCGGATCCTCGGTCCGCGCGTGAAGCGGGAGGACGTGCACGGCGACAAGGCGCTGGAGACGGACTTCGACGGCAGGCTGGTGGACGCCATGCAGGGCGCCCTGAAGGCCGAGGACCCGATCGCGCGGGCGGTGCCGTACATGCTCTCGGGCGGTACGGACGCCAAGTCCTTCGACGACCTCGGCATCCGCTGCTTCGGCTTCGCGCCGCTGCAGCTGCCGCCGGAGCTGGACTTCGCCGGGATGTTCCACGGCGTGGACGAGCGGGTGCCGGTCGACGGACTCAAGTTCGGTGTGCGGGTGCTCGACCGATTCATCGACAACGCCTGAGATTCGGGAAGGTGTGCGCATTCCACTGAGAAGAGTGAATGCACTCATACGCTCGTAGCCCCGGTGATCCCTCCTCGTTACAGGTGTTGCGGTCCGCGGCTGGGACCGCAATTGCCTACTAGGAGGAACAATGATCAAGAAGGTTGTCGCCGCTGCGGCTGCCACCGGTGGCCTGGTTCTCGCGGGTGCGGGTCTGGCCCACGCCGATGCGGGTGCGCAGGGTGCGGCCATCGGTTCGCCCGGTGTCCTGTCCGGCAACGTGCTGCAGGTTCCCGTCCACGTTCCCGTGAACGTCTGCGGTAACACGGTCTCCGTCATCGGCCTGCTGAACCCGGCCTTCGGCAACACCTGCGTCAACGCCTGACGCGTCTGAAGTCTTGGGCCCCGGAGCGCATCCCAGCGCTCCGGGGCCACCGGGCTTTCAGGCCCGGATTTCTCTCACTTCCGGCGTACCGGGCGGGGGAGCCCGGACGGCCGGGCCGTCGAGCGACGGCCGAAACGTACACACCAGGGGACGAGTACAGATGCGACGACCGGCACAGGTCACCAGGAAGACCCTGATCACCATGGCTGCCGCGGGGGGTGTCCTCGCCATGGGCGGGGGCTACGCACACGCGGACTCCGGCGCCTCGGGGCACGCCGCGAACTCACCGGGCCTGCTGTCCGGTAACAACGTGCAGGCGCCCGTGGACGCACCGGTGAACGCCTGCGGGAACACCATCACGGTGGTGGGCGCCCTCAATCCTGCCTTCGGCAACCACTGCGCCAATGGATCGGGCCACAGCAAGCCGAAGCCGCCCAAGCCGCCGAAGCCGAACCACCCCGGACACCCCGGTCACCCGGGCGGCGGCGACGAACCGTGCGACGACCACCCGGACAACCCCGGCGGTCCCGGCAACCCGGGCGGGCCGGGCAACCCCGGCGGGCCGGGTAACCCCGGCGGTCCCGGTAACCCCGGCGGTCCCGGTAACCCGGGTGGGCCCGGTAACCCTGGCGGACCGGGTAACCCCGGTGGTCCCGGTAACCCGGACGGTCCCGGCAACCCCGGTGGCCCGGGCAACCCGGGCGGTCCCGGTAACCCCGGTGGGCCGGGCAACCCCGGTGGTCCCGGTAACCCGGGTGGGCCGGGCACTCCCGGTAATCCGGGCGGTCCCGGTACGCCCGGTACCCCCGGCACCGTTCCGGGCACCCCGGTCACGCACCCCGGCCCGGGGGCCGGGAGCAACACCCCGGGTCAGACGGGCGGTCTCGCCGCCACCGGCTCCGGTGACGTCCTCACCGCCGGCCTCCCGCTCGCGGGTGGCCTGCTGCTCGCCGGCACGGTGCTCTACCGCCGTGCCCGCAACGCCGCCTGACGGACGTTCACGGCGCGGGCCCCGCCCCCGGGGCCCGCGTCACCAGGTCGCGCGGACCTGACGGATGATCCGGCGGCGCAGTCGCACACGGCGGCTGCCGTCCCGGTAGAGGCTCAGCCGGTCGAGTTCCCAGTTCCCGTACTCGGCATGGTCGGTCAGCAGGCGGGTCGCCTCGTTGCGAGGGACACCGCGGGGCACGTACACGTCGACAAATTCGTATTCCGGCATCGCATCTATTGTGCGGGCAGAGGCCTGCTACGGATAGCGTCTGCCCTATGTCTGATGCCGCTCTTCCCACTGTTGCCGAGGTACGCGCCGCCGCCGAGGCGGTCAAGGCCGCGCTCGACCGTCACCTCGCCGCGGTCGAGCGCAGGATCGGGGACGAGGACCCCGACGTCTACGCCGCGTTCAACGAACTCGCCGCCGCGTCCGAGGTGTACGACGAACTCCTCTACGACCGCTACGACGAGGTCACCCCCTTCGAGATCCCCACGCCCGAGGACGGAGTCCCCTACACCGGCCCCGCCGAGCCCGCCGCCTTCAGCGTGCTCATCCGCCGCGACTACGCCGTGGTCGAACCGGCGCGGCTGATCGCCCAGGCCGAGCGGGTCGCAGCGCACGACCAGGACGCCGACTTCGTCCACGACGGCGGCAGCGCCGACGCGCTGGGGGTCCTCTTCGGGGAGTACGAGCCCGATGAGATCGCCTCCCGCCACAAGGACTTCGGGCTGGAGGAGGGCGACGCCACGCTCTGGATCGCGGCCTCGGAGGAAGTGGCGGAACCGGGGGAGTGGCTGGGCTCGCCCTTCGGGCACATCGACCCGCAGGACGTGCTGCACCGCTTCGACGTCAGCTCCGTCTTCGACGAGGAGGCCGACGAGTTCGACGAGGAGGGCGAGGAGGCCGCACAGCCGGGACTGACCCCGGCCTGATCGCGGCCCCACCCGTGCCGGACACCGTGGCCCCCGCCCTCCCGGGCGGGGGCCACGGCCGGTTTCACTCCGGCTGCTCGCCGGACGTCGCCAGCGCCGTCAGCAGGCCCGTCAGCCGCGTCGTACGGGGCTTCGCGAACACCTCGGCCACCGCGCGCGGCAGCGCCTGGTCCACCCCGTGCACCACGGACAGGTGCCGCTCGCCCCGCCCGAACGCCGTGTAGACCCAGTCCCGCGACAGTGCCTGCGCCGCGTCACCCGGCAGTACGACGACCACCGCCGGCCAGCGCGCGCCCACCGCCTGATGTGCCGTCACCGCCCAGCCGTGCCGCACCTGGGCCTCGACGAGGTCCTTCGGCACGACGATCCGCGCGCCCGCGCGGTCCAGGTGCAGGCCCTCGGCGTCGGCCGAGACCACCCGGGCCGGCAGGGCCCGCCCGGCGGACGGCACGTGGACGACCCGGTCGCCGGGGTCGAAGCCCCCGAACCGGCCCGGACCGGGGTTCAGCCGCTCCTTCAGCGCGGCGTTCAGCGCCCGCGTCCCCGCAGCGCCGCCATGGCCCGGGGTGATCACCTGCACGCTGTCCGCCGGGATCCCGAAGGCCCGCGGCACCGACTCGGCCACCAGCTGCACGGTCCGGTGCACGGCCTCCCCGGCGTCCTGCACCGGGACGATGACGACCTCCTTGCCGGGGGCGTCGACCTGGTTCAGCTCCCCGATCCCGACCCCGGAGACGAGCTCGCCCAGGGGACCCGGATCGGGGGTGCGGGAGACCACCTGCGGGCACGTACGGGCCGCCAGCACATCGGCGAACACCCGCCCGGCCCCGGCGGACCCGAGCACCCCGGGGTCCCCGGACAGCACCAGCCGGGCCCCGTCCGGTACGGACTCCACCAGCGCGGCCGCGGTCTCCACGTCCAGCTGCGGGGCGTCCAGCACCACCAGCAGGTCCAGCGCGAACTGCCCGTCCGCGTCCCGCCCGGGCCCCTCGGCCCCGGACAGCAGCCCCGCCACGGTCACCGCGTCCTGGCCGCCCGGGGCGTGCGCGGCCACGCAGACGCGCAGGCCCAGCTCCCGCGCCGCCCCGGCCAGGGCGAACGGCTCGGCACGGGCGGCCTCGCCACCGGTGTGGGCGGTCAGGCCGTGGCCCGCGACCGTGCGGATCAGTTCGGCGGCGGACGGGCCGGGCGCGGCCGCGGCGGCCGGCTCCCAGTCCGCGGACCCGTCGAACGTACCGGCGGCCAGCCGGGCCAGGCCGTCGGCAAGGCTCTCCTCGGCCATGGCGGCGCCCTCCAGGCCCACGAGCACGCGTACCGGCTGCTCCGCGTCCGTCGCGTCCTCGGAGTCTTCGGCGACCGGCGGCCCCAGGGGCTCGTGGAAGACCAGTACGGAGCCCTCGGCGATGGCCTGCTCCAGCGCTGCGGCGGGGTCCGGTACGCCGTACTGGGCCAGCGCCTTCTCCAGCACCGGGGCCTCCAGCGCGGTGTGCCCCTTCAGTCCGGCCCGGTCCAGCAGCCAGCCCACCAGGACGGTGGTGCGGCGCTCGTCCCCGGGGCCGGCCTCGGAGCCCAGCAGGGCCCGTGCGAAGCCGTCGGCCTGGGCCGGGAGCACGGCCGGGACCGACAGCAGCCGCCAGGGGTTCTCGGTGAGCTGCCCGGCGGCGTCCTCGCCGAGGGCCGCCGCGGCGGGGCCGGCCAGGGTCTCGGGGGCACCCCCGCGGGCCAGTACGGCCCGTACGCCCTCGACGGTGTCGGCGGAGGGCACGGGCGCGGCCACGGTCGCCGGGGCTGCGGCGCGCGGGGCCGGGGGTGCGGAGGGCGCTGCCCTGCGGGGCGCAGCCGGAGCCTCGTCGAAGTACACGGCGGGGGGCTTCGCGCCGCCCTCCACGGCCCGTACGGCGGCCAGCAGGTCGGCGGCCTTTCCGCTGAGCTTCGCCCCGGCCTCGACGGGTGCCTCCCGCTCGGCCTTGCGCCGCGCGATCCGTTCCCGCTCGATCTTCTGCGCGGCCAGCTCGGCCTGCGCCTCGCTGAGGGCGGGAGCCGCTTCGCCCGCGGCGGGCTCGGCGGCCGCGGGCGCCGCCGAAGCATCCGCCGCCGGCGCGGGCTCGGCCGGCGCGGGCTCGGGCGTGCCTTCGGGGGCCGCTTCCGCTTCGGCGGCTGCGGACGGCTCGGCCTCCGGGGTGGCCGGGTCCTCCGCGGCAGCGGTATCGGCCTGAGGGTCCGTACTCACAGCGTGCTCCAGTCCTGATCGGGGTAGCGGTGCACCGGAACCGAAACATCGTCCAGCGCCCGGCAGATCTCCTCCGGAAGACTAAGGGCCTCCACCGACAGTGCCGCCGCGAGCTGCGCCGACGTCCGCGCGCCGACGATCGGCGCCACCACCCCGGGCCGGTCCCTGATCCACGCCAGGGCCACGTGCAGCGGGGTCACGGCCAGCCCCTGGGCCGCCGTCACCACCGCGTCCACGATCCGGCCCGCGGCCTCGTCGAGGTACGGGTCGACCAGGGCGGCCAGGGATTCCGAGGCCCCCCGGGAGTCCGACGGGGTGCCGTCGCGGTACTTGCCCGTCAGCACCCCGCGCCCCAGGGGCGACGAGGGCAGCAGACCGATCCCGAGGTCCAGCGAGGCCGGCAGCACCTCCCGCTCCACCCCGCGCTGGAGCAGGGAGTACTCCATCTGGGTCGAGGCGATCCGGGCGCGCACGCCGGGGGCCGAGAGCTGCCAGGTCCCCGCCTTGGCCAGCTGCCAGCCGCAGAAGCCCGCCAGACCCGCGTACCGGGCCCGGCCACTGCTCACCGCCAGGTCCAGCGCCTGCAGGGTCTCCTCCAACGGGGTCGCCGGGTCGAAGCCGTGCAGCTGCCACAGGTCGACGTAGTCGGTGCCCAGCCGGTCAAGCGAGGCGTCGAGGGCGGCGAGCAGGTGCCCGCGCGAGCCGTCGAACCTCCGGTCGGGGTCGGGCACGCTGCCGGACTTGGTGGCGATCACCAGGTCCCGGCGCGGGACGAGCCCGCCCACCAGTCGCCCGAGGAGGTACTCCGCCTCACCGCCGGCGTACACGTCGGCGGTGTCGACGAGCGTGCCGCCGGCCTCCCAGAAGGTCTTCACCTGCTCGGCGGCGGCTTCCTCGCCGGTGTCGCGGCCCCAGGTGAGGGTGCCGAGGCCGATCCGGGAGACGCGCAGTCCGGTGCGGCCGAGATGCCTCTGCTCCATGAGCGCTGAGACTACTGGGGCGCTGACGCGGAGCACCCTGGCGCGCTACAGTCCCCGCACACCAACGTTACTGATCGGTAAACCGGTAAGGGGACGAACACATGCGGCTCGGCATCAATCTTGGTTACTGGGGCGCGGGCATGGACGCCGACAACCTCGCCGTCGCCCAGGAGGCCGACCGCCTGGGTTACGACGTCTGCTGGGCCGCCGAGGCCTACGGATCGGACGCCCCGACCGTGCTCGCCTGGGTCGCCGCCCAGACCGAGCGCATCGACGTCGGTTCGGCGATCCTCCAGATCCCGGCCCGCCAGCCCGCGATGACCGCCATGACCGCGGCCACCCTCGACTCGCTCACCAAGGGCCGCTTCCGGCTCGGCCTCGGCGTCTCCGGCCCGCAGGTCTCCGAGGGCTGGTACGGCGTCAAGTTCGACAAGCCGCTGGCCCGCACCCGCGAGTACGTGGAGATCGTCCGCAAGGCCATGACCCGCGAGCGGCTGAGCTACGAGGGCCAGCACTGGACCCTGCCGCTGCCGGGCGGCCCCGGCAAGCCGCTCAAGCTGACCGTGCACCCCGAGCGCGAGCACATCCCGCTCTACATCGCCGCCATCGGGCCCAAGAACCTGGAGCAGACCGGCGAGATCGCCGACGGCGCGCTGCTGATCTTCCCGGCCGCCGAGCACCTGGAGGCCACCGCGCTCACCCACATCCGGGCGGGCCGCGAGAAGGCCGGGCTGACCATGGAGGGCTTCGACGTCTGCCCGACCGTGCCGCTGGCCCTCGGCGAGGACGTGAACGCGCTCGCGGACATGTTCCGCCCCTACACCGCCCTGTACGTGGGCGGCATGGGCAGCCGGAAGCAGAACTTCTACAACCAGCTGGCCCAGCGCATGGGCTACGAGAAGGAAGCCGCCGAGATCCAGGACAAGTACCTGGCGGGCGACAAGAACGGCGCGGCCGAGGCCGTCCCGCACTCGCTGATCGACTCGACGACCCTGCTCGGCCCGGTCGCCCGGATCGCGGACGGAATGCGGGCCTACGCGGAGGCCGGGGTCACCACCCTCACGCTCGCCCCGGCCGGATTCACCCTGGACGAGCGGATCGCCGCGCTGCGCGCCGGCACCGAGGCCATGGAGCTCGCGGGCCTCGCCTGATCCGGGTGCCGGCGCGGTCCGCGCCGGCAGAACGTTCTGCGGCCGTGGTGGGGGCTCGGGGGGTCTTCCCCGCCACGGCCGACACAGCGAACAACGCCGCAGACGCCCGCCGGGTTACGCGCGGCGGTCCACCCCCCGATTTCGTTCATTCGGACGAGTAGTGAGACCTTTCGGTTGCCCGCCCCGCCGACCGGCGTTTGACTCGTTCCATGCTCTCTGCCCGCAGCCTGTTCCAGGAGATCGTCGACAACGACGACTCCTTCCAGCTGTTCTGCTCCATCGCCGCGAGCGGGGAGACCCAGGGCGGCTGGGAGAACGCCCGCATCGCGGCCCTCGTGCCGGACGGCATGCGCCACCTCGCGCCGAAGATCACCCGGCACGGCGCCGACGAGGACAAGCACGGCCGGATCTTCGACGCCCTGCTGCGCAAACGCGGCCTGCCGTCCGTCCCGGTACCCCCCGAGACGGACTACACGATGCTGCTGGAGCGGCGCGGCATCGGCCTCGCGCACGAAAAGCTGCGCCGGGAGGAAGCGCTGACCGAGGAGGACATCGTCGTCTACCTCGCGCACAGCCGCGTCACCGAACAGCGCGCCGCCGACCAGATGGACATGCTCGTCAGGTACTTCGGCGACCACCCCGAGGTGGGCAGGGCGATCCACATGATCAGCCACGACGAGGACAACCACCTCGCCTACTGCCACGAGGAACTGCTGCGTCTGGCCCGGTCCGGCTACGGCCGCACCATCCAGCGGGTGCTCCGCGAGAGCGCGCTCGCCGAGATCACCGTCTACCGCGACGTGAGCCTCGCCGTCATGGACCACATGGGACGGCTGCTGCACTGGCCCGCGCCGAAGGCGGCCGCGCTCACCGCCGGAATCCACGGGATGTACGCCTACGAGCGGTTCAGCGGCTGGCACCGGATGGTGAACCTGCGGATGCCGGAACGCCTGGACGCCCTCGGCGGCCCGCCGGCCACCGAGCCCAGGGTCGGCCACGCCCCGCGCGGGCGGGAACTCAGAGCCAGCCCCGGCGCTTGAACATCCGGTGCAGGCCCAGGCACGCGGCCGCCATGACCACCAGTACCGCCGGATAGCCCCACACGTGCCCCAGCTCCGGCATGTGGTCGAAGTTCATGCCGTAGATCCCCGCCACCATCGTGGGGACGGCCGCCATCGCCGCCCACGCCGAGATCTTGCGCATGTCGTCGTTCTGCCGCAGGCCCATCTGCGCGAGATGCGCCGACAGCGCGTCCGACAGCAGCCGGTCCAGGCCCTCGATGTACTCGTTGGCCTTGGTCAGGTGGTCGGCCACGTCGCGGAAGAACGGCTGGGCGTGCTCGTGGACGAAGGGGACCTCCCCGAAGGCGAGCCGGTCCATCGGCTGGAGCAGCGGGCTCGTGGCCCGGCGGAACTCCAGTACCTGCCGCTTGAACCCGTAGATCCGGGCGGCGGTGTTCTTCGTGTCCGAGGCGTTCGGCGCGAAGACGTCGGCCTCCAGCTCCTCCAGGTCCGCCTGGAGCTCGGCGGCCACCTCGATGTAGTGGTCGACCACCGCGTCGGACACCGCGTACAGCACCGCCGTCGGGCCGTGCCGCAGCACGTCCGGCTCCTGCTCCAGCCGGTGCCGCACGGCGGCCAGCGGGGCCCCCTCGCCGTGCCGGACCGTGACCACGAACGAGTCCCCTATGAAGACCATCAGCTCGCCCGCGGTCACCGTGTCGGTGTCCTCGGCGTACTGCACCGGCTTGAGGACGACGAACAGCGAATCGTCGTACACCTCCAGCTTCGGGCGCTGGTGCGCGGTCAGCGCGTCCTCCACCGCCAGCGGGTGCAGGCCGAACTCCTGGCGGACATGGTCGAATTCCTTCGCCGTCGGCTCGTGCATGCCGATCCAGAGGAACGCGTCACCGGACGCCCGGGCCTCGTCCAGGGCGTCCGAGAAATCCTCGGGCCCCTCGGTGCGGCGGCCGTCCCGGTAAATCGCGCAGTCCACAATCACGCGGGGCATTCTTCCCTGCCCACGGCCAGCCCGCACGCCCCCGACAGCGCATACGCTGACCCCATGGCCACGCTGATCCTCGTACGACACGGGCGGTCCACCGCCAACACCGCAGGGCTGCTCGCCGGATGGACCCCCGGAGTGGCCCTCGACGAGCGCGGCGCCGAGCAGGCCGCCGCACTGCCCGGCCGGCTGGCCGGGGTGCCGCTGGCCGCCGCCGTCACCAGTCCGCTCCAGCGCTGCCGGGAGACCCTCGCGCCCCTGCTCGCGGCCCGGCCCGAGCTGGAACTGCACACCGACGAGCGGATCGGCGAATGCCACTACGGTGACTGGTCCGGCCGCAAACTCTCCGAGCTCTCCGACGAACCCCTGATGAAGATCGTCCAGCAGCACCCGTCGGCGGCCGCCTTCCCCGGCGGCGAGTCCATGCGCGCCATGCAGGCGCGCGCCGTGGACGCCGTACGGGACTGGGACACCCGGATCGAGCAGGAGCACGGCAGCGACGCCGTCTTCCTGATGTGCTCGCACGGCGACATCATCAAGTCCCTTGTCGCGGACGCCCTGGGCATGCACCTGGACCTCTTCCAGCGCATCCACGTCGACCCCTGCTCGGTGACCGCCATCCGGTACACCGCCACCCGGCCGTTCGTGTTCCGGCTCGGCGACACCGGGGACTTCGGCTCGCTCGTACGGCGCCCGGCCGCACCCGAGGTCGTCGCGTCGGACAAGGACACCGAAGACGCCGGGAACGCCGTCGTGGGAGGCGGTGCGGGCGCGGCTTGATCGCGCGGCGCAGTAGGGTGGACGGGCCAACACAAGGGCACAGACCTGCCCCTGCCGCCGAGACTTGGAGACTGGACGTGCCCCGTCAGGTGTTCCTCTACGACCCCCCGGACCGCTTCGTGGCCGGCACGGTCGGTCTGCCGGGACGCCGTACGTTCTTCCTGCAGGCCTCCGCCGGCCCCCGCGTCACCAGCGTCTCCCTGGAGAAGACCCAGGTAGCGGCGCTGGCCGAGCGGATGGACGAGCTGCTGGACGAGGTCGTACGGCGCACCGGCGGCAATGCCCCGGTCCCGGCCGTCGCCCCCGCCGAGGCCGCCGACACGGCGCCGCTCGACGTCCCGGTCGACGAGGAGTTCCGCGTCGGCACCATGGCCCTGGCCTGGGACGGCGAGGAACAGCGCATGATCGTCGAGGCCCAGGCGCTCGTGGAACTCGACGCCGACTCCGACGAGGACCTCGCCGACGCGGAGGAGCGGCTGCTCCAGGACGAGGAGAACGGCCCGCCGATGCTGCGGGTCCGCCTCACCGGCGCCCAGGCCCGGGCGTTCGCCAAGCGGGCCCTGGACGTGGTCAACGCCGGCCGCCCGCCGTGCCCGCTGTGCAGCCTGCCGCTGGACCCGGAGGGGCACGTGTGCCCGCGCCAGAACGGCTACCGGCGCCAGGCGTGACGGACACGGGGGAGCTGGAGGAACTGCTCGCCAAGGGCGAGCTCACCGTCGTCGGCCGGATCCGCGAGGCGTCCAACGCCGTCCTGCTCTGCAGCGTCACCCACGGCGACCTGAGCGCCGACTGCGTGTACAAGCCGGTCAAGGGGGAGCGGCCGCTGTGGGACTTCCCCGACGGGAACCTCGCCCAGCGCGAGGTCGCCGCCTACCTCGTCTCCGAGGCCACCGGCTGGGGACTGGTACCGGCCACCGTGCTGCGCGACGGACCCTACGGCGAGGGCATGGTCCAGCGGTGGATCGAGGCGGAGCAGCCGGCCGAGGACTCCCCGCTGGGCGGGCTCCTCGGGCTCGTCGACGGCGAGGAGGCGGGGGAGGGCTGGAAGCCCGTCGCCCTCGCCGAGGTCGGTGAGGGCCGCACCGCGCTGCTCGTGCACGCCGACGACCCCCGGCTGCGGCGGATGGCCGTACTGGACGCCGTGATCAACAACGGTGACCGCAAGGGCGGCCACCTGCTGCCCGCGCCCGACGGACGGCTCTACGGCATCGACCACGGGGTGACCTTCCACACCGAGGACAAGCTGCGCACCCTCCTGTGGGGCTGGGCGGGCGAGCCGCTGACCGACGAGGCGCGCGAGGTGCTGACCGGCTTGGCCGCCGGGCTGGCCGGGGGAGCGCCGCTGGCCACCCGGCTGGCGGAACTGATCACACCGGTCGAGCTGGCCGCCGTACGGGCCCGGGTGGCGCACCTGCTGCGCACCGGGATCCACCCCCGGCCGTCCGGGCAGTGGCCGTCGATCCCCTGGCCACCGGTCTGAACCAGCCACCGGCCGTACGCACAGAATCGGCCAGATCGCAAGAGTGCCGATCAAGACAACAGTGCAGGTCCAGTTCGTTTCCGGAACATCCGTCCGGTTAGGCTCGAGACATGCATGCCTGGCCCGCTTCTGAGGTCCCCGCCCTTCCTGGCAAGGGCCGCGACCTCCAGATCCACGACTCCGCGACCCGGGGGACGATCACCCTCGCCCCCGGTCCCGTCGCCCGTATCTACGTCTGCGGCATCACCCCGTACGACGCGACCCACATCGGTCACGCGGCGACCTACAACGCGTTCGACCTCGTACAACGCGTGTGGCTCGACACCAAGCGGCAGGTCCACTACGTCCAGAACGTGACGGACGTGGACGACCCGCTCCTGGAACGGGCACTGCGCGACGGCCAGGACTGGACCGAGCTGGCGGAGCGCGAGACCGCGCTCTTCCGCGAGGACATGACGGCCCTGCGGATGCTGCCGCCGCAGCACTACATCGGGGCCGTCGAGGCCATACCGGGAATCGTGCCGCTGGTCGAGCGGCTGCGCGACGCCGGCGCCGCGTACGAGCTCGACGGCGACGTCTACTTCTCGGTCGAGGCCGACCCGCACTTCGGCGGGGTCTCCCACCTCGACGCCGAAGCCATGCGGCTGCTCTCGGCGGAGCGGGGCGGCGACCCCGACCGCGCCGGCAAGAAGAACCCGCTGGACCCGATGCTGTGGATGGCCGCACGTCCGGGCGAGCCGAGCTGGGACGGCGGCTCGCTGGGCCGCGGCCGGCCGGGCTGGCACATCGAGTGCGTGGCGATCGCCCTCGACCACCTGGGCATGGGCTTCGACATCCAGGGCGGCGGCTCCGACCTGGCGTTCCCGCACCACGAGATGGGCGCCTCGCACGCCCAGGCGCTGACCGGCGAGTTCCCGATGGCCAAGGCGTACGTGCACGCCGGCATGGTCGCGCTGCACGGCGAGAAGATGTCGAAGTCGAAGGGCAATCTCGTCTTCGTATCGGCCCTGCGGCGCTCCGGGGTGGACCCGGCGGCCATCCGCCTGGCGCTGCTCTCGCACCACTACCGGGCCGACTGGGAGTGGACCGACGAGATCCTCGCCGAGGCCGTGGCCCGGCTGGAGCGCTGGCGCGCGGCCGTCTCCCGCCCGGACGGCATCCCGGCCGACGCCCTGGTCGAGGAGGTCCGCGAGGCCCTGGCGAACGACCTGGACGCCCCTGCCGCGCTGGCGGCCGTGGACCGCTGGGTCGAGCACCAGATCGCCACGGACGGCGACGACGAGTCGGCCCCCGGCCTGGTCTCGCGCACGGTGGACGCCCTCCTGGGCGTGGCCCTCTAACCCGGCCGCAGCGACACTGATGCCCCTGGCCCACCGGGCCGGGGGCATCTCCCTTTCCGCGGGACGGGGACGGGCCGGGCGCTGCCCGGACCCGGTCCTCAATCGCCGGACGGGCTGAAATACAGCCCCGCAAGGCCGGGCGCAGCCCGGGGCGCTCGCGCCGCGGCGCCGCGCGGGCTACGTCTCCGGTGCCTCCGGGGGGCCGTCCTCTTCCGGCGGGGCCGCCGGGGGTTCGCCCCCGGCGGGGTCCGGCTTGCGCTTCGGGGGGCGGGGGAGGCCCCCGCTCGTGTCCCGCAGGTACGAGCCGTCGCCCGGCTCGGCCGACGGCGCCGCGGGGTCACGCCGCCGAAGGTACCGCTCGAACTCGCGGGCGATCGCGTCGCCCGAGGCCTCCGGCAGGTCGGCCGTGTCGCGGGCCTCCTCCAGCGTCTGGACGTACTCGGCCACCTCGCTGTCCTCGGCGGCCAGTTGGTCCACGCCCAGCTGCCACGCCCGTGCGTCCTCGGGGAGTTCGCCCAGCGGGATCCGGATGTCGATCAGATCCTCCAGGCGGTTCAGCAGCGCCAGCGTCGCCTTCGGGTTCGGCGGCTGCGAGACGTAGTGCGGCACCGCCGCCCACAGGGACACCGCCGGCACCCCGGCGTGGGTGCAGGCCTCCTGCAGGATGCCCACGATCCCCGTCGGACCCTCGTACTTCGTCTCCTCCAGGTCCATCGTCCGCGCCAGATCGGCGTCCGAGGTCACCCCGCTGACCGGCACCGGGCGGGTGTGCGGGGTGTCGCCCAGCAACGCGCCCAGGATGACGACCATCTCCACGCCCAGTTCATGGGCGAAGCCGAGGATCTCGTTGCAGAACGACCGCCACCGCATGGACGGTTCGATGCCCCGGACCAGCACCAGGTCACGCGGCTTGGCACCGCCGATCCGGACCACCGAGAGCCGTGTCGTCGGCCACGTGATCTTCCGTACCCCGTTGTCCAGCCACACCGTCGGCCGGTTGACCTGGAAGTCGTAGTAGTCCTCGGCGTCGAGCGCCGCGAAGACCTCGCCCTTCCACTCCCGGTCCAGGTGTGCGACCGCACCGGAGGCCGCGTCACCCGCGTCGTTCCAGCCCTCGAACGCGGCCACCATGACCGGGTCGATCAGCTCGGGCACGCCCTCAAGCTCGATCACCCAGGTCTCCTTCCGAAGTTCCCTTGCGTACGTGGGTCAGCCTAAGCCTTGAAGAGGCACCGGCCACAGCCCACGACAGAGGGGCGGTTCCCCTCGGAACCGCCCCTCTGCCCGCTCACGACACCGCTTATGCCTTGTCGGCCAGCATCTCCTCGACACGGGTGCGCACCGCGTCGTCGTCCAGGCCGCGGATCGTCACCGTCGTACGGCGGCGCAGCACGTCGTCGACCGTCTCGGCCCACTCGTTGTCACGGGCGTAGGCGACCTGCGCCCAGATCTCCGGACCGTCCGGGTGGATCCGCTCGGCCAGCGCCGGGTCCTCGTTCGCCAGGCGCGCGATGTCGAAGGCCAGCGAGCCGTAGTGCGAAGCCAGGTGGCGGGCGGTCAGCGGGTCCATCCGCGTGCCGGGCTCCCGGTCCACCAGCAGCCGGTGCGCGACCGCGTTCGGGTTGGCGACACCGGGCAGGGCGATCCGGCGCACCAGCGACTTCACCGGCTCCATGTCCTCGGTCAGCGGGCTGCCCGGGAGCTTCGCCAGCTTGTCGATGACGACGCGGCCGATGTGGCGGTACGTCGTCCACTTGCCGCCGGCCACCGACAGCATGCCGCCGGCGCCCTCGGAGACGACCGTCTCGCGCTTGGCCTTCTCGACCCCGCCGGGGCCGCCGGGCAGCACCCGCAGGCCGGCGAAGGCGTAGGTCATCAGCGAGCGGTCCAGGTCTGCGTCCTTCACCGAGAAGGCCGCCTCGTCCAGGATCTGCTGGATGTCGGACTCGGTGGCGCGCACGTCCGCCGGGTCGCCCTCGTACACCTCGTCGGTGGTGCCGAGCAGCAGCTGGTCCTCCCACGGGAGGGCGAAGGTGATGCGGTACTTGTCGATCGGGGTGGCCATGGCGGCCTTCCACGGCGACTTGCGCTTCATGACGATGTGCGCGCCCTTGGAGAGGCGGATCGACGGCATGGAGTGCTTGTCCTCCATGCGCCGCAGGTGGTCCACCCACGGGCCGGTGGCGTTGAGCACGACGCGTGCGTCGACCCCGAACTCGGTGCCGTCGAGACGGTCCTTGAGCTCGGCGCCGGTGACCCGGCCGCGGGTCTTGCGCAGCCCGGTGACCTCGGCGTGGTTCAGGACGACCGCGCCCGACTCGACGGCCGCGCGGACCGTCATGACGGCGACGCGGGAGTCGTTCATCTGGTGGTCGTAGTAGACCGCGACGGCCTTGAGGTTGTCGGTCTTCAGGCCGGGGTTGTCGGCGACGGCACGGGCCGGGGATATGACCTTGCCCATGCCGTCGCCGAAGGCCGAGAGGGCGGAGTAGGCGAAGACGCCCGCGCCCAGCTTGGCCGCACCCACCGGACCGCCCTTGTAGACCGGCAGGTAGAAGGTGAGCGGGTTGACCAGGTGCGGGGCCACGTCCTTGGCCAGCACCCGCCGCTCGTGGTGGTTCTCCGCGACCAGCTTGACCGCGCCGGTCTGCAGGTAGCGCAGGCCACCGTGGACGAGCTTGGAGGAGGCCGAGGAGGTGGCGCCGGCGAAGTCGCCGGCGTCCACCATGGCAACCCGCAGGCCCGACTGCGCGGCGTGCCACGCCACGGAGGTGCCCAGGATTCCACCACCGATGACGAGCAGGTCGTACGTGGCCTTCGACAGCTGCTCGCGGGTCTGCGCGCGGCTGACGTTGGCACCGGCGGTCGGGTGCGTGCCCAGTGCGGGAACGCTCTGCAGGCTGCTCATATCTCTCTTAGCTCCTCGTCGATTGACTCAGCTGAGTGCGGTCAGCTGGCGTCTTCGTCGTCGACCCAGCCCATGGAACGCTCCACGGCCTTGAGCCAGCTCTTGTACTCGCGGTCCCGCTGCTCGGCGGGCATCCGCGGGGTCCACTCCGCCGCGCGGCGCCAGTTGGCGCGCAGGGCGTCGGTGTCGGGCCAGAAGCCGACGGCCAGGCCGGCGGCGTAGGCGGCGCCGAGGCAGGTGGTCTCGGCGACCATCGGGCGCACCACGGGGGCGTCCAGGAAGTCCGAGAGCGTCTGCATCAGCAGGTTGTTGGAGGTCATGCCGCCGTCGACCTTCAGGGCCGCGAGCTCGACGCCCGAGTCCTTGGTCATGGCGTCGGTGATCTCGCGGGTCTGCCAGGCGGTGGCCTCCAGGACGGCACGGGCGATGTGCGCCTTGGTGACGTACCGGGTGAGGCCGGCGATCACACCGCGGGCGTCGGAGCGCCAGTACGGGGCGAACAGGCCGGAGAAGGCCGGCACGAAGTAGGCGCCGCCGTTGTCCTCGACCGAGGAGGCGAGGGTCTCGATCTCGGCCGCGGACTTGATCAGGCCCATCTGGTCGCGCATCCACTGGACGAGCGAGCCGGTGACGGCGATGGAGCCCTCCAGCGCGTAGACCGGCGCCTGGTCGCCGATCTTGTAGCCGACCGTGGTCAGCAGGCCGCTGTAGGAGTTGATGACCTTGTCGCCGGTGTTCATCAGCATGAACGTTCCGGTGCCGTACGTGGACTTGGCCTCGCCCTCGGCGAAACAGGTCTGGCCGAAGAGGGCGGCCTGCTGGTCACCGAGCGCCGAGGCGACCGGGACACCGGCGAGGACGCCGTCCTTGACGTGGCCGTAGACCTCGGCGGAGGACTTGATCTCGGGGAGGATGTCGAGCGGCACCTCCATGGACTCCGCGATCTTCTCGTCCCACGCCAGGGTGTGCAGGTTCATCAGCATGGTGCGCGACGCGTTGGTGACGTCGGTGACGTGCACACCGCCCTGGGCGCCACCGGTGAGGTTCCAGATGACCCAGGAGTCCATGGTGCCGAAGAGGATGTCGCCGGCCGCGGCGCGCTCGCGCAGGCCCTCGACGTTGTCCAGCAGCCAGCGGGCCTTCGGGCCGGCGAAGTAGCTCGCCAGCGGCAGGCCGGTCTCGCGGCGGAAGCGGTCCTGGCCGACGTTGCGGCCGAGCTCCTTGCACAGGGCGTCGGTGCGGGTGTCCTGCCAGACCAGCGCGTTGTGGACCGGCTCGCCGGTGTGGCGGTCCCACAGGACGGTGGTCTCGCGCTGGTTGGTGATGCCGACGGCCTTGACGTCCGCGGCGGTGATCTCGGCCTTGGCGATGGCTCCGGCGACGACCTCCTGGACGTTGGTCCAGATCTCGGTGGCGTCGTGCTCGACCCAGCCCGGCTTCGGGAAGATCTGCTCGTGCTCCTTCTGGTCGACGGCGACGATGCGGCCGTCGCGGTCGAAGACGATGCAGCGGGAGGAGGTGGTGCCCTGGTCGATCGCGGCGATGAAGGGGCCGGTGCTGGTGGTCATAGTGGCTGCTCCTGGCAGGTCTGGTGAGTAGGCGGAATCAGGAGGGCGGTGCGGATCTTACGATCTTGCCGGTACTGCTGATCAGGCGAACGCGATGTTGTAGAGACCACCGGCGAGCGCGGCACCGACGAGCGGGCCGACCACCGGGATCCAGGAGTAACCCCAGTCGGAGCCGCCCTTGTTGGGCAGCGGCAGCAGGGCGTGCACGATACGCGGACCGAGGTCGCGCACCGGGTTGATGGCGTAGCCGGTCGGGCCACCGAGCGAGAGACCGATGCCGACGACCACGAAGGAGGTGATCAGGACGCCGATGACACCGAGGCCCTTGCCGCCGTCCTGGAGACCCTGGGTCAGGATCGCCAGGATCAGAACGGCGGTACCGATGATCTCGGTCGTGAGGTTCTGCACGACGTTACGGATCTCGGGGCCCGTGGAGAAGATGCCGAGCACCGGACCGGCCACATCGTGCGGGTGCGGGTCCTCGGGACCGAGCTTGGCGTCGCGGATGTGCTCCGGGTCCGCCAGGTGGACGCGGAACTGCCCGTAGTAGGTGATCCACATCAGGACCGCTCCGAGCATCGCGCCCAGCAGCTGGCCGGCGAAGTAGACCGGGACGTCGCCCCACTCGCCGTTCGTGACGGCGATGCCGACGGTGACCGCCGGGTTGAGGTGCGCCCCGGACAGCGGCGCGGAGACGTAGGCGGCGATCAGTACGGCGAAACCCCAGCCGAACGTGATGGCGAGCCAGCCCGCATTGCGGGCCTTGGAGCTCTTGAGTGTCACTGCGGCGCAGACGCCACCGCCGAGCAGTGTGAGCAGGGCGGTACCGATGGTCTCGCCGATGAAGATGTCGGAGCTGGACACCCGCGACTCCTTTGTACGTCCAGGGGTGGGCGGACACCGGGTCCCTCCGGTGGTTCCGCGCACTCGGTGAGTGCTGCACCGGTCCGTGGCCTTGTCGCATCCTAGCGCGTATTGCCGGTAGGTGTTCGACAATGCCGACCGATGAACGGCAGTTTTCCGCCCAAGTGAAGAACGCGTCAAGGGTCGGCCAGGCCAAAGTGTCGGATCGTTACCACTAGGTGCGATCAGCCAAAACCGGCCAACCTATGGCCGGGATATGGCGAAAAGTGGGCAGAAAGAGGCCCAGGAGTGGCTACAGCCTGTTAAAGGAAGCTCAGAACCGGCCTGCGCCGAGATCGCGTGAAACCGCACGCGCACAGTCCCGCACCGACGCCACGAGGGCCGCACGGGGTTCACCCGACTCGCCGCAGACCCGTTCCACGGCGCCCGCGACCGCCACGGCGCCCACCGGCATCCTGCGCCGGTCGTGGATCGGCGCCGCCACCGAGGCGATGCCCTCCCAGGTCTCCTCGACGTCGGAGGCCCAGCCGCGGGCCCGGGTCAGGCCCAGGATCTCCTCGAAGGCGGTGCCGTCGGTGACCGTACGGGGGGTGAACGCCTCGCGGTCCACGTCATGGGCCTGGGTGTGCGCCACGGGGTCGTAGGCCGACAGCACCTTGCCCAGGGCGGTGGAGTGCAGCGGCTGCATGGCCCCCACCTCCAGCACCTGGCGGCTGTCGTCGGGCCGGAACACGTGGTGCATGATCAGCACCCCGCTCTGGTGCAGCACGCCCACGTACACGCTCTCGCCGCTCGCCCGGGCCAGATCGTCCGTCCAGACCAGGGCGCGGGCGCGCAGCTCGTGCACGTCGAGGTAGCTGTTGCCCAGGCGCAGCAGCTCCGCGCCCAGCTGGTAGCGGCCGGAGGCCGGGTCCTGCTCCACGAAGCCCTCGGCCTGCAGGGTGCGCAGGATGCCGTGGGCCGTGCCCTTGGCCAGGCCCAGCGAGGACGCCACGTCCGAGAGTCCCAGCCGGCGCTCGCCGCCCGCCAGGAGTCGCAGCATCGCAGCGGCTCGTTCGAGCGACTGGATGTTCCGTGCCATCGCGCAGCCTCCTGCAGACCTTCGGTATTACTGACCATCTTGACGCGGTTCGACAATGCTGAACAGTATCGGTCGATGCCGACCTTGCGCACCGTCGGAGATCCGTTCGCCGTACGATCGCCGGGACACCTCCGGCAAGTTCCCCGCCACAGAATGCAGTCCGCCACGTGGGACACCCACACCGGGTCCGGTGCCTCACGGTTACCCTGGCCGCGTGCACCCTTGACGCAGAGGGGGTGCAAAGCCGACAGCCGTCGCATCCCAGGGAGCACAACCATGGCTTCGTTGCCCAACCTGCCCGCTGACACCCAGACCCGGGCCGATGCCCTCAGAGAGGCGCTCGCGACGCGTGTGGTCGTCGCCGACGGGGCCATGGGGACGATGCTGCAGGCGCAGGACCCGACCATGGAGGACTTCCAGCAGCTGGAGGGCTGCAACGAGGTCCTGAACGTCACCCGCCCGGACATCGTGCGTTCGGTCCACGAGGCCTACTTCTCGGTGGGTGTGGACTGCGTCGAGACGAACACCTTCGGCACGAACTACGCGGCGCTCGCGGAGTACGACATCGCCGAACGCAACTTCGAGCTGTCCGAGGCCGGTGCCCGGATCGCCCGCGAGGTCGCGGACGAGTTCACGGCCTCCACCGGTCAGCAGCGCTGGGTGCTGGGTTCGATGGGCCCCGGCACCAAGCTCCCGACGCTGGGCCACATCACCTACGGGCAGATCCGTGACGCCTACCAGATCAACGCCGAGGGCCTGATCTCCGGCGGCGCGGACGCGCTGCTGGTGGAGACCACCCAGGACCTCCTGCAGACCAAGTCCTCGATCATCGGCGCGCACCGCGCCATGGCGGCCCTGGGCATCACCGTCCCGCTGATCTGCTCGGTGACGGTGGAGACCACCGGCACGATGCTGCTGGGTTCGGAGATCGGCGCGGCCCTGACCGCGCTGGAGCCGCTCGGCATCGACATGATCGGCCTCAACTGCGCCACCGGCCCCGCCGAGATGAGCGAGCACCTGCGCTACCTGGCGCGCAACGCGCGCATCCCGCTGTCCTGCATGCCGAACGCCGGCCTGCCGGTGCTGACCAAGGACGGCGCCCACTACCCGCTGTCCGCCCCCGAACTCGCCGACGCCCAGGAGACCTTCGTCCGCGAGTACGGCCTCTCCCTGGTCGGTGGCTGCTGCGGTACGACGCCGGAGCACCTGCGGCAGGTCGTGGAGCGGGTCCGTGGCACGGCCATCACCGAGCGCACCCCCCAGCCGGAGCCGGGTGCGGCGTCGCTGTATCAGACGGTGCCGTTCCGGCAGGACACGTCGTACATGGCGATCGGTGAGCGGACGAACGCGAACGGGTCGAAGAAGTTCCGTGAGGCGATGCTGGAGGCCCGCTGGGACGACTGTGTGGAGATGGCCCGGGACCAGATCCGTGAGGGCGCCCACATGCTCGATCTGTGTGTGGATTATGTGGGCCGTGACGGTGTCGCGGACATGGCGGAGCTCGCCGGCCGTTTCGCGACCGCTTCGACCCTGCCGATCGTGCTGGACTCCACCGAGGTCCCGGTCATCCGGGCGGGTCTGGAGAAGCTCGGCGGCCGGGCGGTGATCAACTCGGTGAACTTCGAGGACGGCGACGGTCCGGAGTCGCGGTTCGCGCTGGTCACCCGCCTCGCCCAGGAGCACGGGGCCGCTCTGATCGCGCTGACCATCGACGAGGAGGGCCAGGCCCGGACGGTCGGGCACAAGGTCGCCATCGCCGAGCGTCTCATCGAGGACCTGACCGCCAACTGGGGGATCCGCGAGTCGGACATCCTCATCGACACCCTGACCTTCACGATCTGCACCGGCCAGGAGGAGTCCCGGGGCGACGGCATCGCGACGATCGAGGCGATCCGTGAGCTCAAGCGGCTTCACCCGGACGTCCAGACCACCCTCGGCCTCTCCAACATCTCGTTCGGCCTGAACCCGGCGGCGCGCGTGCTGCTGAACTCCGTGTTCCTGGACGAGTGCGTGAAGGCCGGTCTGGATTCGGCGATCGTCCACGCGAGCAAGATCCTGCCGATCGCCCGGTTCGACGAGGAGCAGGTCACCACTGCCCTCGACCTGATCTACGACCGGCGTGAGGGCGACTACGACCCGCTGCAGAAGCTGATGGCCCTCTTCGAGGGCGTCAACACCAAGTCGATGAAGGCCGGCCGCGCCGAGGAACTCCTCGCGCTGCCGCTGGACGAGCGCCTCCAGCGGCGGATCATCGACGGTGAGAAGAACGGCCTGGAGGCCGACCTCGACGAGGCCCTGCAGACCCGCCCCGCCCTCGACATCGTCAACGACACCCTCCTGGAGGGCATGAAGGTCGTCGGTGAGCTGTTCGGCTCCGGCCAGATGCAGCTTCCGTTCGTCCTGCAGTCGGCCGAGGTCATGAAGACGGCCGTGGCCTTTCTCGAGCCGCACATGGAGAAGACGGACGACGAGGGCAAGGGCACGATCGTGCTGGCGACCGTCCGCGGTGACGTCCACGACATCGGCAAGAACCTCGTCGACATCATCCTCACCAACAACGGCTACAACGTCGTCAACATCGGCATCAAGCAGCCGGTCTCCGCGATCCTCGAAGCCGCGCAGGAGCACAAGGCCGACGTCATCGGCATGTCGGGTCTCCTCGTGAAATCGACCGTGATCATGAAGGAGAACCTGGAGGAGCTCAACCAGCGCAAGCTGGCCGCCGACTACCCCGTCATCCTCGGCGGCGCCGCCCTCACCCGCGCCTACGTCGAACAGGACCTCCACGAAATCTACGAGGGCGAAGTCCGCTACGCCCGCGACGCCTTCGAGGGCCTGCGCCTCATGGACGCCCTCATCGCCGTGAAGCGCGGTGTTCCCGGCGCGTCCCTGCCCGAGCTCAAGCAGCGCCGCGTCGCCAAGCGCGACACGCCGGTGCTGCAGGTCGAGGAGGCCGAGGAGCCGGGTGGCCGCTCCGACGTGGCCGTCGACAACCCGGTCCCCACCCCGCCGTTCTGGGGCACCCGCGTCGTCAAGGGCATCCCGCTCAAGGACTACGCCTCCTGGCTCGACGAGGGCGCCCTCTTCAAGGGCCAGTGGGGCCTCAAGCAGGCCCGCGCGGGCGGGGCCACGTACGAGGAGCTCGTCGAGACCGAGGGCCGTCCGCGCCTGCGCGGCCTCCTGGACAAGCTGCACACCGAGAACCTGCTGGAGGCCGCGGTCGTCTACGGGTACTTCCCCTGTGTCTCCAAGGGCGAGGACCTGATCATCCTGGACGAGGAGGGCAACGAGCGGACCCGCTTCACCTTCCCGCGCCAGCGCCGCGGCCGCCGCCTGTGCCTCGCCGACTTCTTCCGCCCCGAGGAGTCCGGCGAGACCGACGTCGTCGGCCTCCAGGTGGTCACCGTGGGTTCGAAGATCGGCGAGGCCACGGCCAAGCTGTTCGAGTCGGATTCCTACCGCGAGTACCTGGAGCTGCACGGCCTGTCCGTCCAGCTGGCCGAGGCGATGGCCGAGTACTGGCACGCCCGGGTGCGTTCCGAGCTCGGATTCGCCGGTGAGGACCCGTCGAAGGTCGAGGACATGTTCGACCTCAAGTACCGCGGCGCCCGCTTCTCGCTGGGTTACGGCGCCTGCCCCGACCTGGAGGACCGCGCCAAGATCGCCGCCCTCCTGGAGCCGGAGCGGATCGGCGTCCACCTGTCGGAGGAGTTCCAGCTCCACCCGGAGCAGTCCACCGACGCGATCGTGATTCATCACCCCGAAGCGAAGTATTTCAACGCACGCTGAGCTCCACCGACGTACACTTGTCGGTCCCATACAGGCCGGTCGCCTGTTCCCCGGGGTGGTATGCCCCGCGGAAGAGGTGACCGGCCTTCTCGTCCCTTCTGAGAGGCATGCGCATGACGAGCACCGTTCCCGCCCCCGTCGCCCGTACGGCCGACGGTTCTGCCCTGCAGGCGGTGCTGCTCGACATGGACGGCACTCTGGTCGACACCGAGGGCTTCTGGTGGGAGATCGAGGCGGAGATCTTCCAGGAGCTCGGGCACCGGCTCGACGAGGCCTGGCGCGACGTGGTCGTAGGCGGCCCGATGAGCCGCAGCGGGACCTTCCTGATCGAGGCGACCGGTGCCGCCATCGGCCTCGCCGAGCTGAGCGTGCTGCTCAACGAGCGCTTCGAGGCCCGCATCGCCGACCGCGTGCCGCTGATGCCCGGCGCCGAGCGGCTGCTGGCCGAGCTGGCGCGGCACAACGTGCCCACCGCCCTCGTGTCGGCCTCCCACCGCCGGGTCATCGACCAGGTCCTGCTCACCCTCGGCCGCGACCGCTTCACGATGACGGTCGCCGGTGACGAGGTGGCCCGTACCAAGCCGCACCCCGATCCGTACCTGTTTGCCGCGCAGGCGCTGGGAGCGCACCCCTCGCGGTGCGCGGTCATCGAGGACACGCGCACGGGTGTGGCGGCCGCCGAGGCCGCCGGCTGCCGGGTCGTGGCCATCCCCTCGGTGGGCGTGATCGAGCCCGCCCCGGGGCGTACGGTCGTCCGCTCGCTGGAGGACGTGGACCTGGCGTTCCTGCGCTCGCTCATCGCCCCGATGAACTGAGCGCGACGACCGACTCGCCCGAACCGGTCCACCGCCACACACCGGTATCCCGTATGCACGCTCCGTACCGAACGGATCAGGGGCGGTGTTCAGGTCCAACGGAAGGATCTTCCGTCGCAGGCCCCGGAGGCTGAAATTCCATCCTCTCCAGGGCGGTTGCTCAGGGTGACGTTGGTCACCCGCTAACCCCCCGACGGACCTGTCGTGAGGCCCTTGGCCCTTCCCTTGTGTCCGGATTGATCAGCCCCTGACCGAATCTGCGGGGCCCTGCGCGTGAACAGGCAGTTCGCTCCGATCACGGTGCGATTACGCCCCAAGTCCGGTCAGTTCCAGCCATCCCGTCCCGGACCACTACTGTCGACGCGGACACTACGCCGCACCTCAGCCGTCCCGGCGCACACCCCTGTGCCGGGTCCGCGTGGACCGATCGTCACTACACCGGCCCGATCGTTCCGCCCTGAACGGGCGACCGCCGCGAAGTGCCCTTTACGCCGCTTTGAACAAGTGCCGGTTACAGGGAGTACTTCCAGCATGAACCGCAAGACCATGGTGCTGACGGCCGCGGCCGGACTGCTCACCCCCGCGCTGGCCGCCTGCGGCAGCGTGAGCGGCGGAGGAGCGGGATCCGGAGCGATCGTCGTCGGAACCACCGATCGGTTCGAGGCCGCAGACTTCGCTCCCGCCCCCTTCGACCCGGCCTACGCCTACGACGCCGGCGCCTGGAACGTCCTGCGCCAGACCGTCCAGACGCTGATGCACACCCCGCGCGGCGGCGGCCAGCCCGTCCCCGAAGCGGCCTCCTCCTGCCGCTTCACCGACGCCGGCAACGAGAGCTACCGCTGCACGCTGCGCCCCGGGCTGAAGTTCGCCGACGGGGAGCCGCTCACCGCCAAGGACGTCAAGTTCTCCATCGACCGCGTCCTCGCCATCAAGGACGAGAACGGCCCCTCCTCGCTGCTCTCCACCCTCGGCAACGTCGAGGTCAAGGGCACCGACACCGTCGTCTTCCACCTGAAGACCCCGGACGCGACCTTCCCGTTCAAGCTCTCCACGCCCGCCGCCGGCATCGTCAGCGAGAAGAACTACGACGCCAAGAAGCTCCGCGAGGGCTTCGCCGTGGACGGCTCCGGCCCGTACACGATGAAGGCCGAGGTCAAGGGCAACCGGCTGGTCCGCGCCGTCTTCACCAAGAACCCGCACTACAAGGGCGACATCAAGCTGCAGAACGACAACGTCGAGCTGCGCACGTTCCCCGACTCCCCGGCCATGGGCAAGGCGCTCACCGACGGGAAGATCCACGTGGTCTCCCGCACCCTGTCGCCGGCCCAGATCGCCGACTTCAGCGCCCAGCCGCCCAAGGGCGTCAAGCTGGTCCCGATGCCCGGTCTGGAGATCCGCTACCTCGGCTTCAACACCGAGGCGCCGGTCGTCAAGGAGAAGGCTGTACGCCAGGCCCTCGCGGCCGCCGTCGACCGCGGCCAGCTCATCTCCAAGGTCTACGGCAAGGCCGCGCAGCCGCTCTACTCGCTGGTTCCCACCACCGTGACGGGCCACGTCAACTCCTTCTACAACAAGTACGGCGACGCCAACACGCCCAAGGCCGCCGCCCTGCTGAAGGAGGCCGGGATCAAGACCCCGGTCAAGCTGACGCTGCACTACACCAGCGACCACTACGGCGACGGAACGGCCGCCGAGTTCGAGGCCCTCAAGGCCCAGCTGAACTCCACGCAGCTGTTCGACATCACCGTCCAGGGCAGCGCATGGGCGGACTTCCGCCCCGCCCAGAAGCAGGGCGACCACGCCGCCTACGGGCTCGGCTGGTTCCCCGACTACCCGGACGCAGACAACTTCCTCGCCCCGTTCCTGGAGCAGGACAACTTCCTGGGCACGCCGTACGCCAACAACACGGTCCGCGGCAAGCTCATCCCCGAATCGCGACGGGCGGTCGACCGTACCGTCGCCGTCCCCGCGATCACGGAGATACAGGACATCGTCGCCGAGGACGTGCCCGTCCTGCCCCTGTGGCAGGGCAAGCAGTACGTCGCCGCACGCGACGGGATCACCGGAGTGGAGTGGTCGGTCAACGCCATCTCCGACCTCCAGCTGTGGGAGCTCGGCCGCGGCGTAAGCGGCTGAGAAAGGCAACGACCGGCAGCGGGTGTCGCGAGCCGGAGCAACGAAACAGTTCGACTGTGAAGGACGTTCGCGTGAATCGACGTAACCAGTGGCTGGCGGCCCCGCTCGGCGCAGCCACCGCCGCCGCGCTGCTCAGCGGTTGCGGTTCGACCGATGGCTCCAATGCCGGCAGCGGCAAGGGCGTGGTCATGGGCATATCCGACAAGGTGAAGTCCGTCGACCCGGCATCGGGCTACGACCCCGGCTCCTGGCTGCTGTTCAACAACGTCTTCCAGTCGCTGCTGAGCTTCCCCAAGGGCGGCACCACCCCCGAGCCCGACGCCGCGCAGGCCTGCGGCTTCGAGGGCGGTGACAGCAAGCTCTACAAGTGCACCCTGAAGAGCGGGCTGAAGTTCAGCAACGGCAACAGCCTCACCTCGAAGGACGTCAAGTTCTCCTTCGAGCGCACGCTGAAGATCAACGACGAGAACGGCCCGGCCGTGATGCTCTCGTCGATCGCGGGCATCGACGCCCCCAACGACGAGACCGTCATCTTCCGGCTCAAGACCTCCGACGCCACCTTCCCCAGCAAGATCGCGTCGGGCGCCGGCTCCATCGTCGACCACAGCGAGTACCCGGCCGACAAGCTGCGCACCGACAACAAGGCGATCGGCTCCGGCGTCTACAAGCTGGACTCCTTCGGCGAGAAGAGCGCCACCTTCTCGGTCAACGAGTCCTACACCGGCAAGGCCAAGGCCAAGAACACCGGCGTCACGCTGAAGTTCTTCAACGGCGACCAGGCCGGCCTCAAGACGGTCCTGGAGAGCGGGGACGTGGACTTCGCGTTCCGCGGCCTCGCCGCCAAGGACATCGCCGCCCTCGCCTCGTCGAAGACCGGCGACAACAAGGTCGACATCGTCCAGGGCACCGGCGCCGAGGTCGAGCACATGGTGTTCAACGTCAACGACCCCGTCGTCGGCAAGCTGCCCGTCCGCAAGGCCATCGCCTACCTCGTGGACCGCGAAGCCCTCGTCAAGGACGTGTACGCGGGCACCGCCACCGCGCTCTACTCGATCGTGCCGACCGGCATCGCCGGCCACACGACCGCCTTCTTCGACCGCTACGGCGGCAGCCCGCAGCCCGAGAAGGCCAAGGCCGTCCTCAAGGCCGCCGGCATCAACGGCAAGGTCAAGCTGACCCTGTACTCCACCCCGTCCCGCTACGGCCCCTCCACGGACCAGCAGTTCGAGGTCATCGCCAAGCAGCTCAACGACAGCGGTCTCTTCGAGGCCGACGTCAAGTCCGTCGAGTACGAGCAGTACGAGAAGGACATCCAGGCCGGCAAGTACGGCGTGTACGTGAAGGGCTGGGTGCCCGACTACCCGGACGCCGACAACTTCACGCAGCCGTTCTTCGGCCCGGGCAACGTGCTGAACAACAACTACGACAACAAGGAGATCACCGGGACCATCATCCCGTCGACCTCCGCGAAGTCCGACCGCACCGCGGCCAACACGGACTACAACCGCCTCCAGGACATCGTCGCCGACGAGGTGCCGATCCTCCCGCTCTGGCAGGGCAAGCAGTACGCCGTCACCCGCCAGAACGTGAACGGCCTGCAGTGGTCCCTGGACGCCTCGACCGTCTTCCGCTTCTGGGAGATCAGCAAGGGCTGATGCCACCGGTGCCGGGCCCGCCCCCAGGGAGAGCCCGGCACCACGCGAAGGGGCCGTACGTGCGCACACGTACGGCCCCTTCGCGCATCCGCGCCCCGGCGGACCTACTGGGCCCCGGGGCGGACCAGACCGCTCTCGTACGCGTACACGGCCGCCTGGACCCGGTCCCGCAGCCCCAGCTTCGTCAGCACGTGACCCACATGCGTCTTGACCGTCGTCTCGCTCACGAACAGGTCCGCCGCGATCTCCGCGTTCGACAGCCCGCGGGACACCAGCTTCAGCACCTCGACCTCGCGCTCCGTCAGCGTCCCCAGGGTGTTCGGAAGGTTCTCCTCACCCGACGGCAGATGCCCCGCGTACTTGTCCAGCAGCCGCCGCGTGATGCTCGGCGCGAGCATCGCCTCACCCGCGGCGACCACCCGGATCGCCTGCACCAGCTCGTTCGCCGGCGCGTCCTTCAGCAGGAACCCGCTCGCCCCCGCCCGCAGCGCCTCCACCACGTACTCGTCCAGATCGAACGTGGTCAGCACCAGCACCTTCGCCGGCCCGTTGCGCTCCGGACCGGTGATCTGCCGGGTCGCCTCCACCCCGTCCATCCGCGGCATCCGGATGTCCATCAGCACCACGTCGGGCTGCAGCGCCCGCACCTGGTCCAGCGCCTGCAGACCGTCCCCGGCCTCGCCGACCACCGCCAGGTCCTCCTCGGCCTCCAGGATCATCCGGAAGCCGGTGCGCAGCAGCGGCTGGTCGTCGACCAGAAGGACGCGGATCGCCACGGGGTCTACCTCGTATTCGTCGGACGGCTACGGCGGGCCCGTCCATTCTGCCCTGACATCAAGATCAGGACTCCGCCGGGCGTTCCGCCTCCGGACGCGGCGGGGGCACCTCCCGGCGGTGGCCGGGGGAGATCGTCAGAGGATAGGGCGGGGGAGTCCCGCCGAACTCCGGACACACCGCCTGATGATCACACCAGCCGCACAGCTTCGTCGGGCGCGGCCGCCACTCACCCGTCTCCGTCGCCTCCCGGATCGCCTCCCACAACGCGAGCAGCTTGCGCTCCACCCGCTCCAGGTCCGCGATCACCGGGTCGTACGTCAACACGTCGCCACTGCCCAGATACACCAACTGCAGCCGCCGCGGCACCACCTGCTTCAGCCGCCACACCACCAGCGCGTAGAACTTCATCTGGAACAGCGCGCCCTCGGCGTACTCCGGGCGCGGCGCCTTGCCCGTCTTGTAGTCGACGATCCGCACCTCACCCGTCGGCGCCACGTCCACCCGGTCGATGATCCCGCGCAGCCGCAGCCCCGACTCCAGCTCCGTCTCCACGAAGAACTCCCGCTCCACCGGCTCCAGCCGCGTCGGGTCCTCCAGCGTGAACCACCGCTCGACCAGCGCCTCGGCCTCCGTCAGCCAGCGCGCCAGCCCCGCGCCCTCGTCACCCGCCGGAAACAGCTCCGCCAGCTCCGGCTTCGACTCCAGCAACCGGTCCCACTGCCCCGGCAGCAGCGACTTCGCCCGCGGCGCCGTCCGCTCCTGCGCCGGATGATCGAACAACCGCTCCAGCACGGCATGGACCAGCGTCCCGCGCGTGGCCGCCGCGCTCGGCTTCTCCGGCAGCTTGTCGATCACCCGGAACCGGTACAGCAGCGGGCACTGCATGAAATCGCTCGCCCGCGAAGGGGAGAGCGAACTGGGCGCCACAGCGCTCCGCGCATCGGCATCGGCTGCGCCAGGCACAGCACCGGGGCTCGTCGTCATGCACAAAACCCTACGACCCGCCACGGACAGCACGCGCATACCATCGACGCCAAGCACCCTCGCACTGCATGATCGGAGCATCACAACCCGCTACAGCACCACCCCGTACGCGTAAAGAACCACACTGGAAACACCAGCACCGAACGAAGGACAGCCGTGGCAGACACCGACGAAACCGGCGAGCGCGCGGGCAGGCGCTCCGGACCGGGCGGCGGAATCCTCATGGGCCGCCCCTTCGGCGTACCCGTCTACGTCTCGCCCAGCTGGTTCCTCGTCGCCGCCCTCATCACCTGGGTCTTCGGCGACCAGCTCGACCGCGTCCTGCCCGACCTCGGACCCGTGCGCTACCTCGTGTCCCTCTTCTTCGCCGTGGCCTTCTACGCCTCCGTCCTGGTCCACGAACTCGCGCACACCGTCGCCGCCCTGCGCTTCAAGCTCCCCGTGCGCCGCATCCAGCTCCAGTTCTTCGGCGGAGTCTCCGAGATCGAGAAGGAATCCGAGACCCCCGGCCGCGAATTCGTCCTTGCCTTCGTCGGCCCCCTGCTCTCCCTCGTCCTCGCCGGCGCCTTCTACCTCGGCATGAAAGCCGTCGACCCGGCCACCGTCCCCGGCGTCCTCCTCGCCGGCCTGATGATCTCCAACCTGCTCGTGGCCGCCTTCAACCTGCTCCCCGGCCTCCCCCTCGACGGCGGCCGCATGCTCCGCGCCGTCATCTGGGGCATCACCGGCAAGCCCATGGCCGGCACCGTCGCCGCAGCCTGGGTCGGCCGCGGCCTCGCCCTCGCCGTCCTCATCGGTCTCCCGCTGCTCACCCAGACCGGGACCCTCGGCAACCGCAGCGGCGAGATCGGCGGCATGAACACCGTCATGGACGCCCTGCTCGCCGCCATCCTCGCCGCCATCATCTGGACCGGGGCCGGCAACAGCCTGCGCATGGCCCGGCTGCGCCAGCACCTCCCGGAACTGCGCGCCCGCACCCTCACCCGCCGCGCCATCCCCGTCGAGAACGCAACCCCCCTCTCCGAGGCCCTTCGGCGCGCCAACGAAGCAGGAGCCCGCGCCCTCGTTGTCGTCGACGGACACGGCGACCCCACCGCCATCGTCCGCGAAACCGCCATCGCCTCGGTACCCGAACACCGCCGCCCCTGGGTCGCCGTCAGCACCCTCGCCCAGGACCTCACCGACGGCATGAAGGTTTCAGCGGACCTCACCGGCGAAGAACTCCTCGACCACCTCCGCGCCACCCCCGCCACCGAGTACCTCGTACTCGAACCCGGCGGCACCATCTACGGCGTCCTGTCCACCCTCGACGTCGAAAAGGCCTTCGTGAAGGCCATGGCACGGCCCCAGTCCTGAAGCCAATACACTGTTCACATGTCCGAACCGACCGGTGCCGCCCGCCGACGCGGGCCCTTCGAGGTCGGGGACCAGGTACAGCTCACCGACCCCAAGGGCCGCCACTACACGTTCACGCTCGAAGCCGGGAAGAATTTCCACACCCACAAGGGTTCCTTCCCGCACGACGAGCTGATCGGTGCTCCCGAAGGCAGCGTTGTCCGCACCACGGGCAACGTCGCATACCTCGCGCTGCGCCCCCTGCTCCCCGACTATGTCCTGTCCATGCCCCGCGGCGCCGCCGTGGTCTACCCCAAGGACGCAGGCCAGATCCTGGCCTTCGCCGACATCTTCCCCGGCGCACGCGTCGTGGAGGCGGGAGTGGGCTCCGGCTCCCTGAGCAGCTTCCTGCTGCGCGCCATCGGCGACCAGGGCATGCTCCACAGCTACGAGCGCCGCGCGGACTTCGCCGAGATCGCCACCGCCAACGTCGAGCGTTACTTCGGCGGCCCCCACCCCGCGTGGCAGCTCACCGTCGGCGACCTCCAGGACAACCTGTCCGACACGGACGTCGACCGAGTGATCCTCGACATGCTCGCCCCCTGGGAGTGCCTGGAGGCCGTCTCCAAGGCCCTGGTCCCCGGCGGCATCCTCTGCTGCTACGTGGCCACCACCACCCAGCTGTCGAAGACCGTCGAGTCCATCCGCGAGATCGGCTGCTTCGCCGAGCCGCAGCCGTGGGAATCGATGATCCGCAACTGGCACGTGGAAGGCCTCGCCGTCCGCCCCGATCACCGGATGATCGGCCACACCGGCTTCCTCGTCACCGCCCGCCGCCTCGCGGACGGCGTCGAGCCCCCGATGCGCCGTCGCCGCCCCGCCAAGGGCGCCTACGGCGAGGACTACGACGGCCCCGGCAGCGACCGCTCCGCGTAACCGCCCCGCAGACACAACACAAAGGCGCTGTGGCGCAGTTCCCCCGACCCACCCGGGAACTGCTCCACAGCGCCTTTTCGTTGTCCCGTGCACCGGGGCCGGACCCAGCCGTTCCACCTCCCTGTGAGGTGTGGCACGATGCTGGCTCCCCGTCACCCTTCGCACAGGAGACACCCCGCGTGCCGCACAGCCCCGCCGAGTCGGCCCCGATCTCGGAAGCCCTGGCGCACAGCCGCACCAGGCCCGTCCACTGGCTCGCCACGGCCACCGCCATGGCCGCCGTCATAGCCGTCGGAGGGCTCGTACAGCCGGCCACCGGCACACCCGCGGCCACCGGCACGGCAGCGGCCCCCGGGGAACCCCCCGCCAAGGGTCCGCAGGCCACCGCCCCGGACCCGGCGGGGGTCACGTACCCCCTCGACTGCAAGGGCGCGCCGCACACCGTCACCATCAGCGCCCAGGGCGATCTCGACGGTGACGGCCGCCCCGAGACCGTGGCCGCCGTCCGCTGCCAAGCGGGCTCCGGCACCCCGCCCCACGCGATCTACGTCCTGACCCAGGGGCCGGCCGACACCGCACGCCCCCGCGTCGTGGCGACCCTGCTCGAAGCCGCCCGGCGGCAGACCGCCACCGAGCTGACCGTGCGCGACGGGCTCGTCACGGCGTCCCTCGTCGGCTACTCCTCGCCCGATGTGCCCCGCTACAGCCCGGACACGAAGCAGCTCGCCAAGTGGCGCTGGCACGACGGAAAATTCCGCCAGGAGCTGACGGACTCGGCCTCCAGGAGTGTTTGAAACGTCACTCCGCGTCGGGGCCGAAGACTTCCACCCTGTCCGAAACGCGCCTTACGTGAATGCAGTCCCCGGGACATTCCTTCGCCGAGTCGACCACGTCCTGGAGCAGCGTGAGCGGAACCGGAGTGGTTGCCCCCGCGTCCTGGAGCAGCTCGTCCTCCGGGCTCTTCACGTACGCCAGACCGTCAATGTCCAGCTCGAACACCTCAGGCGCGTACTGCACGCAGATCCCGTCCCCGGTGCACAGGTCCTGATCGATCCAGACCTCGAGCGGCTCGCCGGCCTCACCGGCACCGCCCGTCGGAGCCTCCTGCTGCACGGTCATATCTCCTGCCGTTCCCTGCGCTGAGTGATCCATCCCGGTCGAAACCCGCAGCAAGTCGCGCGGGCCCTGACGGGTGTTGAACAGTTCGACCTTACAACCGGCTGCTTCCCGAGTTTGATGGGTGGGTATTTCCTTGGCGTGAGGGAGTACGCAAGGGTGAAGATCGGACACACCTCTACCGTCTTTGTGATCTAGGGGTTTCAATCACCACCAGCCCAGGTAGGGTCAGGAAGCGTCCAGCTCCCCTTGGAGGAGGTGAGGACCGTGGCAGCCCACGACGACGACATCAACCGCGGCATCCGGCCCGCGCGAGGGTCCGAGGACCCCGCCGGCCAGGTTGCCTATCTCGAGCAGGAAATCGCCGTCCTGCGACGAAAGCTCGCCGACTCTCCGCGACACACGAGGATTCTCGAAGAGCGGATCGTCGAGCTCCAGACAAATCTGGCCGGCGTATCCGCACAGAACGAACGACTCGCAAATACCCTCCGTGAGGCCCGCGACCAGATCGTGGCCCTCAAGGAAGAAGTCGACCGGCTCGCACAGCCGCCGGCCGGTTTCGGTGTCTTCCTGCAGGCGAATGAGGACGGCACCGTCGACATCTTCACCGGAGGCCGAAAGCTCCGCGTGAACGTCAGCCCCAGCGTCGACCCGGAAGACCTCCGGCGCGGCCAGGAGGTCATGCTCAACGAGGCCCTCAACGTGGTCGAGGCCATGGAATTCGAGCGGGCCGGGGACATCGTCACCCTCAAGGAGATCCTCGAGGACGGCGAGCGCGCCCTGGTCGTCGGGCACACCGACGAGGAAAGGGTGGTGAGGCTCGCCGAGCCGCTCCTGGACATCACCATCCGCCCCGGCGACGCCCTGCTGCTCGAACCCCGCTCCGGCTACGTCTACGAGGTCGTCCCCAAGAGCGAGGTCGAAGAACTCGTCCTCGAAGAGGTCCCGGACATCGACTACGACAAGATCGGCGGTCTGGGCGACCAGATCGAGCTGATCCGCGACGCGGTCGAGCTCCCGTACCTCTACCCGGACCTCTTCAAGGAACACGAACTGCGGCCCCCGAAGGGCATCCTGCTCTACGGCCCGCCCGGCTGCGGCAAGACGCTCATCGCCAAGGCCGTCGCCAACTCCCTTGCCAAGAAGGTCGCCGAGGTGACCGGCCAGCCCGCCGGGAAGTCCTACTTCCTGAACATCAAGGGCCCCGAGCTCCTCAACAAGTACGTCGGCGAGACCGAGCGGCACATCCGCCTCGTCTTCCAGCGTGCCCGGGAGAAGGCGAGCGAGGGCACCCCCGTCATCGTCTTCTTCGACGAGATGGAATCCCTCTTCCGCACCCGCGGATCCGGAGTCAGCTCGGACGTGGAGAACACCATCGTCCCCCAGCTGCTCGCCGAGATCGACGGCGTGGAAGGCCTGGAGAACGTCATCGTCATCGGCGCCTCCAACCGCGAGGACATGATCGACCCGGCCATCCTGCGGCCCGGCCGCCTCGACGTGAAGATCAAGATCGAGCGTCCGGACGCCGAGGCCGCGAAGGACATCTTCGCGAAGTACCTCAAGGCCTCGCTGCCCCTGCACACGGACGACCTGTCCGAACACCAGGACTCGCGGCCCGGCACCGTCCACAGCATGATCCAGACCGTCGTCGAGCAGATGTACGCGGAAACCGAGGAGAACCGCTTCCTCGAGGTCACGTACGCCAACGGCGACAAGGAAGTCCTCTACTTCAAGGACTTCAACTCGGGCGCGATGATCCAGAACATCGTCGACCGTGCCAAGAAGATGGCGATCAAGGCCTTCCTCGAACACAACCAGAAGGGCCTGCGGGTCTCCCACCTGCTCCAGGCCTGCGTGGACGAGTTCAAGGAGAACGAGGACCTGCCCAACACCACCAACCCGGACGACTGGGCCCGGATCTCCGGAAAGAAGGGCGAGCGGATCGTATTCATCCGCACGCTCGTCACCGGAAAGCAGGGCGCGGACACCGGACGCTCCATCGACACGGTGGCGAACACCGGTCAGTACCTCTGACCCGGAGCGGCTGCGGATGCCCTCCCCGGGCATCCGCAGCCGACTGCTTTACCCCGCCGCTTCACCCCACCCCATTACCGGCCGCTTTCAGCCGGTGACGAGGCGGATCCAATGACGGAAATGATCTCCCCACGAGCGCGCAGTGGTTCTAGGCTCTTCCGTACCGCCGGACGCGCAGTGCGGGGACGGGCACCGCACAGTCACACGCACCGGAGCACCAGCGGTACTTGAGCGCCGCTCCCGAAAGGGGAGCGCCGCCGGGCAAGGAGGGCCGCATGACCGTACGGCGAGTAATGGGGATCGAGACGGAGTACGGGATCTCCGTCCCGGGGCACCCGAACGCCAATGCCATGCTCACCTCGTCCCAGATCGTCAACGCCTACGCGGCGGCGATGCACCGGGCGCGACGCGCCCGCTGGGACTTCGAGGAGGAGAATCCGCTGCGGGACGCCCGCGGCTTCGACCTCGCCCGCGAGGCCGCCGACAACAGCCAGCTGACCGACGAGGACATCGGCCTCGCCAACGTCATCCTCACGAACGGCGCACGGCTCTACGTCGACCACGCACACCCCGAATACAGCTCGCCCGAGATCACCAACCCGCTCGACGCCGTCCTCTGGGACAAGGCCGGCGAGCGGATCATGGCCGAGGCGGCCGTCCGCGCCGCCCAGCTGCCCGGCGCCCAGCCGATCCACCTCTACAAGAACAACACCGACAACAAGGGCGCCTCCTACGGCACGCACGAGAACTACCTGATGAAGCGGGAGACCCCCTTCTCGGAGATCGTGCGCCACCTGACCCCCTTCTTCGTCTCCCGGCAGGTCGTGACCGGCGCGGGACGCGTGGGCATCGGACAGGACGGCCGCGAACACGGCTTCCAGATCAGCCAGCGCGCGGACTACTTCGAGGTCGAGGTCGGCCTGGAGACCACCCTGAAGCGGCCCATCATCAACACCCGGGACGAGCCGCACTCGGACGCCGAGAAGTACCGCCGGCTGCACGTGATCATCGGAGACGCCAACCTCTCCGAGATCTCCACCTACCTCAAGCTCGGCACCACGGCCCTGGTGCTGTCCATGATCGAGGACCAGTTCATCAGCGTCGACCTCGCCGTCGACCAGCCCGTACGCACCCTGCACCAGGTCTCCCACGACCCCGACCTGAAGCACCTCATCACGCTGCGCAGCGGCCGGACACTGACCGCGGTGCAGCTGCAGATGGAGTACTTCGAGCTGGCGCGGAAGTACGTGGACGAACGTTTCGGGGCCGACGCCGACGAGCAGACCAAGGACGTGCTGGGCCGCTGGGAGGACGTCCTGGGCCGGCTGGAGAGCGACCCGATGAGCCTGTCGGGGGAGCTGGACTGGATCGCCAAGCGGGAGATCCTGGAGGGCTACCGGCGCCGGGACGGGCTGGAGTGGGACGCGGCGCGGCTGCACCTGGTGGACCTCCAGTACTCGGACGTACGGCCCGAGAAGGGCCTCTACAACCGCCTGGTGGCCCGCGGCAAGATGAAGCGGCTGGTGGAGGAGCCCGCGGTGGAGCGGGCTCAGAGCAAGCCTCCGGAGGACACCCGGGCGTACTTCCGCGGCCGCTGCCTGGAGCAGTACGCGGACGACGTCGCCGCGGCCTCCTGGGACTCGGTGATCTTCGACCTCCCGGGCCGCGATTCGCTCCAGCGGGTCCCGACGCTGGAACCCCTGCGGGGGACCCGCAACCACGTCAAGGAGCTCCTGGACCGCTGCCGCACGGCGGAGGACCTGGTCCGGGTGCTTTCGGGGCAGTGAGCGCGGCTGAAAGGCCTCCGGGCCGGGAATCATGAAGAGAGCCGGACGTTGCGCCGGAGCTTTTGAACAACTACGGGGACGAATGTCGGACCCTCCTTGTAGGGTCCGACGTAGGGTCTGATCTTGGGAGATCCCGATCCGGGGTCTCTCTGTGTGAGCGTGCGAACCGAGCGGGGTGAGGTAGACATGGCGACCAAGGACACCGGCGGCGGACAGCAGAAGGCGACGCGCTCGACCGAGGAGGTCGAGGAGGCGGCGGTCGAGGAATCGACCGACCTCAAGGAGCGCCAGGAGAAGCTCTCCGACGACGTCGACTCCGTACTTGACGAGATTGACGATGTACTCGAGGAGAACGCCGAGGACTTCGTGCGAAGCTTCGTTCAAAAGGGTGGCCAGTAAGGCCTCTTGACCTTCGAAACGAAGGTCGGGTGCGGAGTGACGGTTCGGACGGTGCGGCCAAGGTGTCCGCACCGTCCGGTCATGAGCGGTGCCTGGATGCCGCTGAGGACGCTGTCCGCCCCTCCGCCGAACGGGTTCGGCAGAGCAGGTGGATCACGATCATCAGACGGGTAAGGTCCGAGGCGTACGGTGCTTCCGCTGCGAAGCGGCACCGGCGCAGTTCAAGGATCGGCCGGACGTCATGAGGCGTGCAGCCGCTTACGTGGAAGGAAACCTGTGGAACCCAACACTCGTAGCACAGGGCGTCTACCGGCAGCCTTCCTGACGCCGGGGTCCTCGTCCTTCATGGACTTTCTCGGGGCGCACTCGCCCGAGATGCTGCCCGGCAACCGCAAGCTGCCCGAGGGTGTCGTCGAGGCGCCGCACGGGACGACCATCGTCGCCGCGACCTTCCCCGGAGGCGTCGTCCTCGCCGGTGACCGGCGCGCGACCATGGGGAACATGATCGCGCAGCGGGACATCGAGAAGGTCTTCCCCGCCGACGAGTACTCCGCCGTCGGAATCGCCGGTACGGCCGGCCTGGCCGTGGAGATGGTGAAGCTGTTCCAGCTGGAGCTGGAGCACTTCGAGAAGGTGGAGGGGGCGACCCTCTCCCTGGAGGGCAAGGCGAACCGCCTCTCGACCATGATCCGGAGCAATCTGGGGATGGCCATGCAGGGCCTGGCCGTCGTGCCGCTGTTCGCGGGCTACGACGAGGCCAAGGAGAAGGGCCGGATCTTCTCCTACGACGTGACCGGCGGCCGCTCCGAGGAGCACGGGTACGCCGCCACCGGCTCCGGTTCGATCTTCGCCCGGGGCTCCATGAAGAAGCTCTTCCGCCCCGATCTGACGGAGGAGCAGGCCACCACCCTGGTCGTCCAGGCGCTGTACGACGCGGCCGACGACGACTCGGCGACCGGTGGGCCGGACCTGTACCGCCACATCTACCCGATCGTCACCGTCATCACGGACGAGGGATTCCGCAGGCTGACCGACGACGAGTCGCAGGAGCTCGCCCGTACGGTCACCAACCGTCGGCTGGAGCAGCCCGACGGCCCGCGCGCCGCCCTGCTCTGACCATCCGTCGCCCCTCCCCCGGACCGCGTCCGGGGGGTCCCCCATCCGCCCAGAAGAAAGGGACGGACAGCCGGTGTCGACTCCGTTCTATGTGTCACCCCAGCAGGCCATGGCCGACCGGGCGGAATACGCCCGCAAGGGCATCGCCCGCGGTCGCAGCCTGGTCGTGCTGCAGTATGCCGACGGCATCGTGTTCGTCGGCGAGAACCCGTCCCGTGCGCTGCACAAGTTCAGCGAGATCTACGACCGGATCGGCTTCGCGGCCGCCGGCAAGTACAACGAGTACGAGAACCTGCGGATCGGTGGTGTGCGGTACGCGGATCTGCGCGGATACACCTACGACCGTGACGATGTGACGGCCCGTGGACTGGCGAACGTCTACGCGCAGACGCTCGGCACCATCTTCTCCTCGGCCGGTGAGAAGCCGTACGAGGTGGAGCTGGTGGTCGCGGAGGTCGGTGCGACTGCCGCGGGCGACCAGATCTACCGGCTGCCGCACGACGGGTCGATCGTGGACGAGCACGGCTCGGTCGCGGTCGGCGGCAATGCCGAGCAGATCAGTACCTTCCTGGACCAGCGTCACCAGGACGGGATGACCCTGTCGGAGGCGCTGAAGCTGGCTGTGCAGGCGCTGTCCAGCCAGGCCAACGGCGCCGACAAGGCGATTCCGGCCGAGCGGCTGGAGGTCGCGGTGCTGGACCGGACGCGTGCGCAGCAGCGCAAGTTCAAGCGGATCCGTGGCCGGCAGCTGTCGCGGCTGCTGGAGGCGGACGTGACGGCGGCGGTGCAGGCCGATGCCGTGTCGAACGACGAGGCGCCGGAGGACGACGCCGAGTAGTCGCAGTGCGATGAGCCCCGGTCCGCCGTTTCGGCGGGCCGGGGCTCCGTCGTGTCCGGGGGCCGGCTCAGGTGGTGGGGGCGGGGCCGGAGGAGTCGCGGACGACGAGCCGGACGGGGAGGTCGGGAGCGGTCCAGGTGCTGCCTTCGAGGACGGCGAGGAGTGCGGTCATGCCCTGTTCGCCGACGCGTTCGGCGGGGAGGTGGACGGTGGTGAGCTCGGGTTCGACGGCGGTGGCGAGAGCGAGGTCGTCGAAGCCGGTGATGGAGAGGTCCTCGGGGATGCGCAGGCCCAGGCGACGGGCGGCCTTGCAGGCGCCGGCGGCCAGGATGTCGTCGTCGCAGACGATCGCGGTGGGGCGGTCCCGGGGGCTCGCCAGGGCGCTCTCCATGGCCGTACGGGCGCCGTCGACGGTGAGGGGGGACCGTACGGTGCGCAGCTCGGTGCCGGGACCCAGGAGGGCGCCGAGGGCTTCGGCGCGGGTGTCGAAGGTCCAGGAGTCCACGGCGGAGGCGAGGTGGAGGAAGCGGCGGTGGCCGAGGGCGAGGAGGTGCTCGGTGATCTGGCGCATTCCGTCGGCCATGGCGAGGTTGACGTGGGCGGCGGCGGTGCCGGCCGCGGGGTCGCTGTCGAGCATGACGAGGGGGAGGCTGTTGCCGCCGATGGCGTCGAGGGCGTCGGCGGCCATGGAGGAGGCGATGACCCCGTCGAGGGCGGCGCGGGCGGAGGCGAAGGGGTCACGGGCCGGGCCGGTGCCGTCGGGGGAGGGGTACAGGACGACGCCGAAGCCGTGTTCGGCGGCGACGCGGGCGGCTCCGGTGTAGACGCGGGCGAAGAACTCGTTGGTGAGGGCGGGGACGACGAGGAGCGCGGTGCGGGTGCTGCCGAGGCGCAGGTTGCGGGCGGCGAGGTTGGGGCGGTAGCCGAGGCGGGTGGCGGTTTCGCGGACGAGGGTGGCGGTGCGTTCGGACACGCGGCCGGGCCACTTGCCGGCGAGGACGAGGGAGACGGTGGCCTGTGAGACCCCGGCGGCGGTGGCCACGTCGCGGCTGGTGGGTCTCGTCACACGGTGCTCCTGAAGTGCAGGGTCGGGCGGTGTCGCCGGGTCCGTGGGGTGGACCCGCGGACTGCGGCCATGGTACGTATGACACGTCTAGTTATACGTATTACTTGGTACTCCCGGCTGGATCCGGGCAGAAGGGGGCGGACATGGCCGCGGGATACGCGGAGCTGCTGAGGACCCGGCACGCCGCGAGGCTGCTGGCGGGCACGCTCGTGGGCCGGCTGCCCAATGCCACCGGGCCGATCGCGATCGTGCTGTTCACGCGCGCCGAGGGCGGCAGCTACAGCCTGGCGGGGGCGCTGGCCGCCGCCTACGGGCTGGCGAACGCCGTGGGGCAGCCGCTGCTGGGCCGGGCCGTGGACCTGTTCGGGCAGCCGAGGGTCCAGCTGCCGGCCGCGGTGGTCTCGGCACTCGGCATGGTGTGGCTGGCGCTCGCGGGCACGGGGTCGGCTCTGGCGGCGTACGCCGCGGTGGTGGTCGCGGGGCTCTTCACGCCCCCCCTGGAGGGCGGGCTGCGGGCCCTGTGGCCGGGTGTGCTGGGCGGCCGTGAGGAGAAGGTGCACGCCGCGTACGCGATGGACGCGGTGGCCCAGGAAGTCATGTTCACGGTCGGTCCGCTGCTGGTGACGCTGTTCGTCGCGATGTGGTCCCCGGCCGGGGCGCTGCTGGCGCTGAACGCGATCGGCGTGCTGGGCGCGCTGTCCGTGGTGGTCAGTGAGCCGTCGCGGAAGTGGCGCTCGGCGCCGCGCGAGGCGCACTGGCTGGGTGCGCTGCGTTCGCGGGGGCTGCTGGCGCTGCTCGGCGCGTTCTTCTTCGTGGGTACGGCGCTGGGTTCGATCACGGTGGCCGGCGTGGCGTACGCGGACGAGCACGGCGGTCAGGCGGTGTACGGCTGGCTGATGGCGGCGCTGGGGCTGGGCGCGCTGATCGGTGGCGTCTTCTACGGTGCGCGGCAGTGGGCGGGTGCGCCGGAGCGGCGGCTGCGGCTGCTGGTGGGCCTGCTGGCGGTCTGCTATCTGCCGCTGATGCTGGTTCCGGGTCCGGTGTCCATGACCGGGCTGGCGGCGCTGTCGGGCGTGTTCCTGGCGCCGGCGCTGGCGTGCGCGTTCATCGTCGTGGACCGGCACGCTCCGGCGGGCACGGTGACGGAGGCGTTCTCCTGGCTGGTGACGTTCTTCGGGGTGGGTGCGGCGATCGGGACGGCGGCGGCGGGGCCGGCTGTGGAGCTGGGCGGTACCGCGGCGGGCTTCGGCGTGGCGAGCGTGGCGGGCTTCTCGGCGCTGCTGGTCCTGATGGTCACTCAGCGGGCGCTGGCAACCGGCGGCCGCAGCCGCGCGGTGGCGGCTTCGCCTGACGGTGCGTCGGAAAGCTCCCGTGACGTGCCGTCACAGGTCTCGCCGACGGGCTGAGCGGTGGTGCGCCGGATGGGCCGATCGGGCCGTGATCGGGGCGCTCATTCGGCCCGCTGACGGGAACTGATCGAAACGGCGCTCCCGAACCCGGTTTCAGAAGAGGGCAGAAGGCGTAATGTTCAGTCATGGACCGCCGCATTTTCGGGCTGGAGAACGAGTACGGCGTCACGTGCACGTTCAGGGGACAGCGCCGACTGTCTCCTGACGAAGTGGCGCGCTACCTCTTCCGCCGTGTTGTGTCATGGGGCCGCAGCAGCAATGTCTTCCTGCGGAACGGCGCCCGCCTGTACCTCGACGTGGGTTCGCATCCGGAATATGCAACTCCCGAATGCGACAACGTGACCGAGCTGGTCACACACGACAAAGCAGGCGAGCGCATTCTCGAAGGTCTGCTCGTCGACGCCGAACGCCGCCTGCACGAGGAGGGAATCGCGGGCGACGTCTATCTCTTCAAGAACAACACCGACTCGGCGGGCAACTCGTACGGCTGCCACGAGAACTACCTGGTGGCCCGGCACGGGGAATTCTCCCGCCTGGCGGACATTCTCATTCCGTTCCTTGTCACGCGGCAGCTGATCTGCGGCGCCGGCAAGGTGCTGCAGACGCCGCGGGGTGCGGTCTACTGCGTGAGCCAGCGGGCCGAGCACATCTGGGAGGGCGTCAGCTCTGCCACGACCCGCTCGCGGCCGATCATCAACACCCGGGACGAGCCGCACGCGGACGCCGAGCGCTACCGCAGGCTGCACGTCATCGTCGGTGACTCGAACATGTCCGAGACGACCATGCTGCTCAAGGTCGGGGCCACCGACCTGGTGCTGCGCATGATCGAGGCGGGCACGGTGATGCGGGACCTGACCCTGGAGAACCCGATCCGGGCGATCCGCGAGGTCAGCCACGACATCACGGGTCAGCGCAAGGTGCGCCTGGCGAGCGGCCGGGAGGCCTCCGCACTGGAGATCCAGCGGGAGTACTACGACAAGGCGGTGGACTTCGCCGAGCGCCGGGGCATTCGTACCGGCGTGGTGGACCAGGTGCTGGAGCTGTGGGGTCGCACGCTCGACGCGATCGACGCGGAGGACCTGGACCGGATCGGGACCGAGATCGACTGGGTCATGAAGTACCAGCTGATCGAGCGGTACCGGGCCAAGCACAACATGACCATGTCGAATCCGCGGGTGGCTCAGATAGACCTCGCGTATCACGACATCCACCGTCGGCGCGGTCTGTACTACCTGCTGGAGCGCAAGGGGCAGGCGGCACGGATCTGCAACGACCTCAAGATCTTCGAGGGCAAGTCGGTGCCCCCGCAGACGACGCGTGCGCGGCTGCGCGGCGACTTCATCCGCCGGGCGCAGGAGCAGCGGCGGGACTTCACGGTCGACTGGGTGCACCTGAAGCTCAATGATCAGGCGCAGCGGACGGTGCTGTGCAAGGACCCGTTCCGGTCGGTGGACGACCGGGTGGAGAAGCTGATCGCCGGCATGTAGGACCGCAGAGCGGCCGCAGAGTGGCCGCAGTGTGACATCGCACTCGTCACCAGGGCCCCGTACGTCTCTCGTACGGGGCCCTGCGCACGGCTTAGAGTGGCGAGCGACCGCTTTGCCGTCTGAGATCTGAGGAACCCGTGCGCCGACTTGCCGGCCTGCTTGTCGTACCCCTCCTGCTGCTGACGACCGCAGCGTGTGGCGACGACAGCGGCTCCGACTCCGCCCAGATGAAGAACGGGGCTCCCGCGATCACCAAGGGTGCCGCGTTCGGGGAGACGCCCACCCTGTCGAAGGGGAAGGGCACGCCGCCCAAGGAGCTGAAGGTGGTGACCATCAGCGAGGGCACCGGGCAGGTGCTGAAGAAGAACGACATCGCGCAGGTCAACTACCTCGGTCAGGTGTGGGACGGCAAGGAGCCGTTCGACCAGAGCTTCGGGCGGCCCGCGCCGTTCGACCTGACCATCGGCGCCGGCGCCGTCATCAAGGGCTGGGACCAGGGCCTCGAGGGTCAGAAGGTCGGCAGCCGCGTCGAGCTCGTGATCCCGCCGGAGCTCGGCTACGGCGCCCAGGGTTCGGGCGAGAAGATCAAGCCGAACGCCACGCTGGTCTTCGTCGTGGACATCGTCAAGGGCGCCACCGTCCCGGCCTCGGCCACGGGCAAGGAAGTCGCCCAGGAGAACAAGGACCTGCCCAAGGTCGGCACGAACGCGGACGGCAAGGAAGTCTCCGTGACCGTCCCGAAGGACACCGCCGAGCCGGCCAAGCTGGTCTCGAACTACGTCCTCGAGGGTGACGGCGCGGTCGTGAAGGACACCGACAGCGTCGTCGTCAAGTTCAACGGCAAGACCTGGAAGGACGACAAGTCCTTCGAGAGCACCTACACCAGTGACCAGACGGTCACCTGGCCGCTGGGTGAGCTTTCGGTCAAGGGTCTGAAGGAAGGCCTGATCGGCAAGAAGGTCGGCAGCCGCATCCTGCTGGTCATCCCGCCGGACATGGCCTTCGGCGACAAGGAGCAGGGCACCATCCCGGCGAAGTCGACGCTGGTCTTCAGCCTCGACATCCTCGCCGTGATGTAAGACTGTTCCGGTTGACCGTTTCGTACGTATGAGGAGAAGTTCCGTGAGTGACCTCCAGAAGCCCGAGATCGACTTCCCCGAGGGCGACGCCCCCAAGGACCTCGTGATCAAGGATGAATGGGTCGGTGAGGGCGCGGAGGCCAAGAAGGGCGACCTCGTCTCCGTGCACTACGTGGGCGTGGCCTTCTCCACCGGTGAGGAGTTCGACGCCTCCTGGAACCGCGGTTCCGCGCTGCAGTTCCAGCTCGGTGTCGGCCAGGTCATCGCCGGCTGGGACCAGGGCGTCCAGGGCATGAAGGTCGGCGGCCGCCGCAAGCTGGTCATCCCCGCCCACCTCGCCTACGGCGACCGTGGCGCGGGCGGCGCGATCGCCCCGGGCGAGACGCTGATCTTCGTCTGCGACCTGGTCAAGGTCGGCTGATCCGGACATCCGCGATCGGTGCAGGGGCCCCCGCCGTCCGGCGGGGGCCCCTCGCTTTTGCCCGGACGCGCCGGGGCGGTACGGTCAGCGGTCACGGGCTCGTCCATCCGGGCGTGCCCGTGTGACGGTCCGACGGATGTGCAGGCGGAGAAGGGCGGAAGGGCGTCGATGGCGATTGCCAAGGCCGAGCGGCTGATGAATCTGGCGCTGTGTCTGCTGGGGACCCGCCGGCCGCTCAGCAAGCGCGAGTTGCGCGGTTCCATCGAGGCCTACATGGAGGCCGGCAACGACGAGTCCTTCAACCGCATGTTCGAGCGGGACAAGGACGATCTGCGCGAACTCGGCCTCGTCATCGAGACGGTGGAGAACCTGGACGGCGAGACGGGCTACTTGGCCCGCCGCGACAGCAACCGGCTGCCTCCCGTCTCGCTGGACGCCGAGGAGGCCGCCGCCCTGGGGCTGGCGGCCAAGGTGTGGCAGCAGGCACGGCTGGCGGGGGCCGCCAGCGGGGCCCTGCAGAAGCTGCGCGCGGGCGGGATGCCCGAGGCGGAGGACCCGTACGAGGGTCAGCACAGCGCGATCGAGCCGCGCATCCCGGTCCACGAGGCGGCCTTCGAGCCGTTGATGCTGGCCTGCCGGGACCGTCGGCCGGTGGTCTTCGACTACCGCAAGTCCACCGCAGCCCGCCCCGAGGCCCGTCAGGTCGAGCCCTGGGCGCTGGAATGCTGGCGCGGCCACTGGTACCTGGCCGGCTACGACCGGGACCGCGGCGCGGAGCGGGTGTTCCGGCTCTCCCGGATCACCGGCAAGGTCCGTTCCCGGGCCGCGAAGTACACCGCCGAGGTGCCGGACGTGGTGACCGTACGGGAGACCGTGGCGAGCTGGGCCGGGGAGAGCGCGGACCGCAGCGCGCTGATCCGGCTGAGGGCCGGGGCGGGCTACCCGCTGCGGGCCAAGGCCACCGCGGTGCGCGAGGGCGGGAACGGCTGGGACGAGCTGGAGATCCCGTACGGGCACGGGCTGGACGCCTGGCTGGTGGAGTTCGGGCCCGACGTCGTCGTGGTCGGCCCCGCCGACCTGCGGGCGGACGTCGTGGACCGGCTGCGGGCCGTCGCCGGGGCCTGACGGCGTCCGTGGGCCCGGCGGCCGATCCGCGGCCGCACCGTTCGACAACAGCGACATCCACAGACGTGCCCTGAGGGGGAGACGTACCAGCATGGCTGCCAACGCCATCGACCAGACCCGCCGGATGCTGTCCCTGGTGACGTACCTGCGCGAGCGCCCCGGTGCGCACGTCGCGGACGTCGCGCGCGCCTTCGGGATCACCGAGGACGAGCTGATCTCGGACCTCGACGTGCTGCCCATGTGCGGGACGAGCTTCCGGGGCGGGGACCTGCTCGACATCGACACCGACGGGGAGCGCATCTGGTGGCGCAATCCCGATGCCTCGGGGGAGTCCACCGCGGAGCCGCTGCGCCTCGCCGCTGACGAGGCGACCGCGCTGCTGGTGGCCGCGCGCGCGGTGGCCACCCTGCCCGGGCTGCGCGAGAGCGACCGGGACGCCCTGCTGCGCGCCACGGCCAAGCTGGAGGCGGCCGCGGGCGAGGTGGCCGGGGCCAGCTCCCGGCTGTCGGTGACCTTCGAGTCCGAGGGCGGGGTCTTCGCGGACGTCGACCGGGCCATCGCGGAGCGCCGACGGCTGTGGGTGCGCTACTACTCCCCGGCGCGCGACGAGCTCACCGAGCGCAAGGTCGACCCGATCCGGCTCTTCGCCGTGGGCCACACGTACATGGAGGGCTGGTGCCACCTCTCCGAGGCCCGGCGCACCTTCCGCCTCGACCGGGTCGCTGAGATCCGGCTGCTGGACGAGCGGGCCGAGCCGCCCGCCATCGAGCCGCGCGACCTGTCCGAGGGCCTGGTCCAGCCGGCCGCCGAGGACCCGGAGGTCGTGGTCGAGGTGGGGCCGGGCGGGCGCTGGGTCGCCGAGTACTACCCGCACGACAGCGCGGAGGAGCTGACCGGGGGCGGCCTGCGGATCACGCTGCGCAGCCCGGACCCGGCCTCGTTGCGGAGGCTCGCGCTGCGGCTCGGGCGCGAGGGGCGGATCGTCGCCCCCGCAGAGCTGGCGGAGAGCGCGCGGAGCGCCGCTCGAGACGCACTCGCGGGGTACGGGGAACAGGTCTGAGGGGGAGCGCGGTCGATGTCGCCAACGTCCGGACCCGTCGCCTTCAAGGCATCTTGTCCCGATTGCCGGGCCCGTTTCGAGCTGGACTCGGGTGCCCTGCGGCTGGCCATCGGCGGCAGCCGGCGGGCCACCTTCTACTCCTTCACGTGTCCTGAATGTGGTGCCGCCGTACGCAAACCGGCCGGTGAGCGCATCGTGGAACTGCTGACCGGCGGTGGCGTGAGCACCCTGCGCAGCATCTGAACCGGCCGGTGGCCTAGGCTCGCCCCATGCTGTGGCCGATGTTCGCAATTGCCCTGGGCTTCCTCGGAGTGGCCGTGCTCGCCGTGCTGGCCGTGCGCGTGTACGGGGAGGTGCGCAGGCTGTCCGCGCAGGTGGCGCAGGCCAGCCGCCGGATCACGGACGCCTCGGCCGATCTCGAGCGGGCCGCCGTCGACCTCGCCCGGGCGGGACACGGCGTACATCCGTAACAATCGGGACCAATGCGTGTGACCGGGGCATTAAGAACCGGTCAGGACGCAAGGACGGGGACGCCCGGGGATTGCCGGGCGTTAACCCCCTGGGGTTACGATCCTCGGTAGAGACCGTCCTAGGCGCCCGTCCGGTGTGCTGTGATCCTCGGAGAAAAGGAAGATACCTATGTTCGGCAACCTCAGGGGTTGGGAAATCTTCGTCATTCTCGGGGTCATCATCCTGCTGTTCGGCGCCAAGAAGCTCCCCGACATGGCCCGCTCCCTCGGCAAGTCGGCCCGCATCCTCAAGAGCGAGGCCAAGGCCATGAAGAAGGACGGCGAGGGCGGCGAGGACGCCGCCACGACCGCTCCCGCCGCGGACCAGTCCGCGCAGCAGCCGGTCGCCCCGCGCACCATCCAGGCCGCGCCCGGTGACGTCAGCAGCTCGCGTCCGGTGAGCGAGCCGAACCGCACCACCCAGGGCTGACACCCGCCGTACACGCCAGTCATCTGCAACGAGACAAGGGACGTGGGTTGCTCAACTCTGCCCGCAAGCAGGAGAAGAAGGAACGACAGGCCAAGGACGCCGAAGGGCGTATGCCTCTCGTCGAGCACCTGCGTGAGCTGCGGAACCGCCTGCTGAAGTCGGTCATCGCGATCCTGGTGATCACGATCTTCGCCGCCTTCTTCTACCGGGACATCATCAACTTCCTGTTGAAGCCGATGCTCGACTCCGTCGGCTGCACCAACGGTGTGGTGACCCAGCGCAACGGCCGCCCCTGCGCCGACATGACCGTGAACGGCCTCATCTCGGCGTTCTCGATCGCCCTCAAGGTCTCGCTGATGGCCGGCGTGGTGCTCTCCGCGCCGGTGTGGCTCTACCAGCTGTGGGCATTCGCCGCGCCCGGGCTGCACAGCCACGAGAAGAAGTACGCGCGCAGCTTCGTCGCGGTCGGAGCGCCCCTCTTCATGGCGGGCGCGGTGCTCGCGTACAAGATCCTCCCGCAGACCGCGATGATCATGCTCGAGTTCACCCCCGACCACGCGCGCAACCTGCTGCCGGTCGACGACTACCTCGACCTGGTCACCCGCATGGTGATCGTGTTCGGCCTGGCCTTCGAGCTGCCGCTGCTGCTGATCCTCCTGAACTTCACCGGTGTGCTCACCGGCAAGCGGCTGGCGGGCTGGTGGCGGGGCATGGTCCTCGGCATCACGATCTTCGCCGCCTTCGCCACCCCCACCGGTGACCCGCCGACCATGCTCGCGCTGGCCCTGCCGATCGTGGCCCTGTACTTCGCGGCCCTCGGACTGTGTCTCCTCAACGACCGCAGGCGCCGGCGCAAGGACCCCGACGCGGGACTGAGCGACGACGAAGCCTCCGAGCTGGACCTCACCCCGGCGCCCATCGGGCAGCTGGACACGGTCCCGGCCCCCGCGGCCCTGCCCGAACAGGCCGACGGCGGACGCCAGCGGATCAACGGTTACGACGACGCCACCTGACAGGTGCCCTCCGGGGACCGGTGACGTACATTCCGCTGGATGAGCCCCGAGGTCACCCTTTTCGTCAATCCCACCGCCGGACGCGGCCGGGGTGCGCATGCCGCGCAGCCGGCCGCTTCGGCCGTCAGGGCAGCCGGTTTCTCCGTACGGACGGTCGTCGGCACCGACGCGCCCGACGCGCTGGCCCGCCTGACCGGCGCCGTCCGTGAGGGCACCGGCGCGGTGATCGCCGTGGGCGGCGACGGGATGGTCTCCCTGGCGCTCCAGGCCCTGGCGGGAACCCCGGTGCCGTTCGGTGTGGTCGCGGTGGGCACCGGCAATGACTTCGCGCGGGCCATGGGACTGCCCGTACGGGAGCCGGCCCGGGCCGGGCGGCTGGCCGCCGAGGCCCTCAAGGAGGGCCGGATCCGGGAGATCGATCTCGGCCGGGTGGGCGGCGCCGACTGCGAGCAGTGGTTCGGGACCGTGCTGTGCTCCGGCTTCGACTCGCGGGTCAACGACCGGGGCAACCGGATGCGGCTGCCGGCCGGCCGCTTCAAGTACGACCTGGCGATGATCGCGGAGCTGGCCGCCTTCCGGCCGTTCCCCTACCGGATCACCCTCGACGACGGCCCGGTGATCGAGACCGAGGCCACGCTGGTCGCCGTCGGCAACGGCTCCTCCTACGGCGGGGGTATGCGGATCTGCGCGGACGCCGTCCCCGACGACGGGCTCTTCGACATCACGGTGGTCGGCGACTGCAGCCGGGCCACCCTGCTCAAGGTGTTCCCGCAGGTCTACAGGGGCCGCCACCTCGGCCACCCGAAGGTGACCGTCCACCGGGCCAGGAAGATCACTCTGGAGGCGGCGGGCCTGAGCGCGTACGCGGACGGCGAGCCCCTGGGGCTGCTGCCGGTGACCGCCGAGTGCGTCCCCCGGGCCGTCCGGCTGCTCACTTAAATGATCGCGACTGTTGTCAGGGGTGGCGGGTAGGCTCGACAGCAAGATGACCGAAGAACTCTCACCCGCCGAGCGGTACGCCGCTGCCCGGATCCGCGCCGCCGAAGAGGCCTCTGCCCTGGCCCCCTTCCGCGAGATGTACGACTTCGACCTGGACCCGTATCAGGTCGAGGCATGCAAGGCGCTGGAGGCCGGCAAAGGCGTCCTCGTCGCCGCCCCGACCGGCTCGGGCAAGACCATCGTCGGCGAGTTCGCCGTGCACCTGGCCCTCCAGCAGGGCCGCAAGTGCTTCTACACGACGCCGATCAAGGCGCTGTCGAACCAGAAGTTCGCCGACCTCGTCAAGCGCTACGGCGCCGACAAAGTGGGCCTGCTGACGGGCGACAACAGCGTCAACTCCGATGCGCCGGTGGTCGTGATGACCACCGAGGTGCTCCGCAACATGCTGTACGCGGGCTCCCAGTCGCTGCGCGGTCTCGGCTACGTCGTGATGGACGAGGTCCACTACCTCTCCGACCGGTTCCGCGGGGCCGTCTGGGAGGAAGTGATCATCCACCTTCCCGAGTCGGTGACCCTGGTCTCCCTCTCGGCCACCGTGTCCAACGCCGAGGAGTTCGGCGACTGGCTGGACACCGTGCGCGGGGACACCGAGGTGATCGTCTCCGAGGAGCGGCCCGTACCGCTGTGGCAGCACGTCATGGCCGGCCGGCGGATCCACGACCTCTTCGAGGAGGAGTCCGACCACGGCGGCCGAGGCTCCGCGCGCCGCGAGGTCAACCCCGACCTGCTGCGCATGGCGCGCGAGGAGAACAGCCGGACCTACAGTCCCAAGGACCGGCGGCGCGGCAAGATGGTCCGCGAGGCGGACCGCGAGCGCGAGCGGCGCTCCCGCGGCCGGATCTGGACCCCGTCCCGCCCCGAGGTCATCGCCCGCCTCGACAACGACGGGCTGCTGCCCGCCATCAACTTCATCTTCAGCCGGGCCGGCTGCGAGGCCGCGGTCCAGCAGTGCCTGTTCGCGGGCCTGCGGCTCAACGACGAATCCGCGCGGCTCAAGGTCCGCGAGATCGTCGAGGCGCGCACCGCCTCCATCCCCACCGAGGACCTGCACGTCCTGGGGTACTACGAGTGGCTCGAAGGGCTGGAGCGGGGCATCGCCGCGCACCACGCGGGCATGCTGCCCACCTTCAAGGAGGTCGTGGAGGAACTCTTCGTACGCGGCCTGGTGAAGGCCGTGTTCGCCACGGAGACCCTCGCGCTGGGCATCAACATGCCCGCGCGCACGGTGATCCTGGAGAAGCTGGTCAAGTGGAACGGCGAGCAGCACGCCGACATCACCCCCGGCGAGTACACGCAGCTGACCGGCCGGGCCGGGAGGCGCGGCATCGACGTCGAGGGCCACGCGGTGGTGCTCTGGCAGCGCGGCATGGACCCGGCGGCTCTCGCCGGGCTCGCGGGTACCCGTACGTATCCGCTGCGCTCCAGCTTCAAGCCCTCCTACAACATGGCCGTGAACCTGGTCAGCCAGTTCGGGCGGCACCGCTCGCGCGAGCTGCTCGAGACCTCCTTCGCGCAGTTCCAGGCCGACCGCTCGGTCGTCGGGATCTCCCGGCAGGTGCAGCGCAACGAGGAGGGGCTGGAGGGCTACCAGGAGGGCATGACCTGCCACCTGGGGAACTTCGAGGAGTACGCGCAGCTGCGCCGCGACCTCAAGGACCGTGAGACGGACCTGGCCAAGCAGGGAGCGGCGCAGCGCCGCGTACAGGCGGCCAGTTCGCTGGAGAAGCTCAAGCCGGGCGACATCATCCACGTGCCGACGGGCAAGTTCGCCGGGCTCGCGCTGGTCCTGGACCCGGGCGTGCCGGCCGGGCGGGTCAACGGGCACCGCGGGTACGAGTACGCCGAGGGCCCGCGCCCGCTGGTGCTCACCGCCGAGCGGCAGGTCAAGCGGCTCGCCGCGATCGACTTCCCGGTCCCGGTCGAGGCACTCGACCGGATGCGGATCCCCAAGACCTTCAACGCGCGCTCGCCGCAGTCCCGTCGGGACCTCGCCTCCCAGCTGCGGACCAAGGCCGGGCACATCACGCCGGAGCGCCGGACCCGAGGCCGGGCCGCGGCCGCCGACGACCGCGAGATCGCCCGGCTGCGCAGCGAGCTGAGGGCGCACCCCTGCCACGGCTGCGACGAGCGCGAGGACCACGCCCGCTGGGCGGAGCGCTACCACCGGCTCAAGCGGGACACGCAGCAGCTGGAGCGGCGGATCGAGGGCCGGACGAACACCATCGCCCGCACCTTCGACCGGATCCACGCGCTGCTGACCGAGCTGGACTACCTGCGCGAGGACGAGGTCACCGTGCACGGCAAGCGGCTCGCCCGGCTGTACGGGGAGCTCGACCTGCTGGCCTCCGAATGCCTGCGGGCCGGGGTGTGGGAGGGCCTGAGCCCGGCCGAACTGGCCGCCTGCGTCTCGGCGCTGGTCTTCGAGGCGCGGCAGTCCGACGACGCGGTCGCGCCGAAGGTGCCGGGCGGTGCGGCCAAGGAGGCGCTGGGCGAGATGGTCCGCATCTGGGGCCGGCTCGACGCCCTGGAGGAGGAGCACCGCATCAACCAGGCGGAGGGCGTCGGCCAGCGCGAGCCGGATCTCGGCTTCGCGTGGGCGGCGTACCAGTGGGCCTCGGACAAGAGCCTGGACGAGGTGCTGCGCGAGGCGGAGATGCCGGCCGGTGACTTCGTGCGCTGGTGCAAGCAGGTCATCGACGTGCTCGGGCAGGTCGCGGCGGCTGCTCCGGCGGCCTCCGGTGACAGCGGGAGCACGGTGGCGCGCAATGCCCGCAAGGCCGTGGACGCACTGCTTCGGGGTGTAGTGGCCTACAGCTCGGTCGGCTAGGCGGACTTGGATCTTCCTCCAGGAGCGGGGTCGGCCCGATCTCATCTCTTGCCATGATCGAATCGGCGTGCGCTGTGCGACGATCGATGTCATGAGTGGGGGAACGGACGAAGGTCCGAGACGGGTCGGTCGGCCACGTGCCGACCGGCTGAGACCGGAGAGCGGCCGGCCGCCGCGCGAAGAACTCCTTTGCGCGGCGGCCGAGTTGTTCACGCTTCAGGGATATGCGGCGACCACCACGCGGGCGGTCGCCGAGCGGGCCGGGATGCGCCAGGCCACGATGTACCACTACTTCGGCGGCAAGGAGGAACTCCTCGCCGAACTGCTGGAGTCCACGGTGGCGCCCTCGCTGGTGCTGGCCCGGCAGCTGCTCGCCGACCGCGGGCGGCCCGCCGAGCGGCGGCTGTGGGAGCTGTGCCGCTCCGACGTACTGCTGCTGTGCGGGGGGCCGTACAACCTGGGGGCGCTCTATCTGCTGCCCGAAGTGGGAGGCTCGCGCTTCACGCTGTTCCGCCGGATGCGCGGGGAACTCAAGCACGCCTACCGGGTGTTGCTCGCCGCAACCCGCGTCGGCGCCGAACTGGCCGGGGACGGGGCGGGGCTGACGCTCCGGGGCGACCTGGTCTTCGGGCTCATCGAGGGCGTCATGCTGATCCACCGCACGGATCCGGCGCGGCCGGTGACGGCCTTCGCGGAGGCCACCGCCGACGCGGCGCTGCGGATCGCGGGCGTCGGCCCGGCCGGGGACTAACGGGCGGATCCGGCCTCCCAGCCCGGCCGGTCGTCCCAGGCCTGGAGGGTGCGGCGGCTCTCGAAGCGGTGTGCGGCTCCGGTGACCGGGTCGGTGAACGCCAGGACCCGGGCCAGGAGTTGCAGGGGCCGGCGGTAGTCGTCCGGGGCCGGATCGGTGACCTGCGGATACACGGGGTCGCCGAGGATGGGCAGGCCCAGGCCGTTCATGTGGACCCGCAACTGGTGGGTGCGGCCGGTGTGCGGGGTCAGCCGGTAGCGGCCCAGGCCTCCCCGTTCCTCGACCAGTTCGACCCGGCTCTCGGCATTGGGCTCGCCGCCGGGCACCTCGACCGCCGCGATGACCCCGCGGGCCTTCTCGATCCGGCTGCGGACCGTGCGCGGCAGGGTGAGGGCGGTCTCCGGGTCGTGGGGCGCGAGCGCCTCGTACTCCTTGTGCACCTCGCGCCGCTGGAAGAGGAGCTGGTAGGCGCCGCGGTCCTCGGGCCGGACGCTGAACATCACCAGTCCCGCCGTCAGCCGGTCCAGCCGGTGCGCCGGGCTGAGCTCCGGCAGCTCCAGCTCCGCGCGGAGCCGGGCCAGGGCGGTCTCGGTGATGTGGCTGCCGCGAGGGGTCGTCGCCAGGAAGTGCGGCTTGTCCACGACCAGCAGGTGCGCGTCCCGATGGACGACGGACAGCGGGAAGGGCACCCGCGGCTCCGGCTCCATGTCCCGGTGGAACCACAGGTAGGCGCCCGGCTCGTACGGGTCCTGCGCGTTCAGGACCCGCCCGTCGGGGCCTATCACCCGGCCCGCGGCCAGCAGGTGCGCCATCGACCCGGCGCCGCGGGTGCCGGCGTAGCGCGCGGCGAGGTAGTCGCCGAGATCGGGCCAGGCACCCTCGGGGTCGGGCGGCAGCCGCAGCCGGACCGGGTCGATCCCGGCGCGCTGGGGGAGGGGCGAGGGGGGTGGCTGGGCTCGGCGTCTCATCGGGGGACAGGCTATGCGGCTACTGCCGGGTGAACGTGCCCAGGTGCTCGGTGTCGAGGTACTCGATGCGCAGGGTGCCGTCGGCGAAGATCACCCCGGTGCGGCCGACCGCGTTCTCGCCCGCGGTCACGAAGCTGAAGGTGTCGCCGTCGTAGTGGGTGAGCGGGAAGCGCAGGGGCTTCGGGCCGAGGGCGAGGGTGAGCGCGCCGTTGTCGTCGGCGGTCACGGTGGCCTTGCCGTAGTAGGGGTTGTCGTAGGTCCCGGTGTACGCGGCGCTGTCCCGGGCCGGCCGCGCGTCGGCGGGCGGCTTCGCGTAGTCGGTCGTCGAGGCGCCCTGGGGTGCGAGCGCCGCGGCGTAGGCGGAGGCGGCCAGCGCGAGCCAGTCGGTGGTGACCTTGCCGTGCTCGGCGAAGTCGAAGAAGTCCAGGGCCACGGCGTCGGGGAGGCCGACGGGGGCGCCATTGGTCAGGACGACGATGCCGAGCTGCTCCAGGGGGAGCATGGTGACGTTGGTGTTGGCGCCGAGCTCGAAGGCGCCGGAGTGGCTCAGGCGTACGCGGCCGGCGCCGTCGTAGCTGACGTTCCAGCCGAGGCCGTAGAAGCTGGTGGTGCCGACGGCGTTGGTCGGCTGCGTCACGATCTCGGGCACGTGGGTCCGGGCGAGGGTGTCGGCGGGGACGATCCGCTTCCCGTCGAGGGTGCCGCCGGCCAGCTGCAGGCGCAGCCAGCGGGCCATGTCGGTGGCGGTGGAGCTGACGCCGCCGGCCGGGGCCTGGGCGTCCGGGTCGCGGACGAAGCGGGGGCTCCAGGTGCCGTCCGGGTTCTTCACGTGGGTGGCGGCGTGGTCGGGGGAGTCGGCGAAGGCGGAGAACTCGGTGCTCGTACGGGTCATGCCGGCGGGCTTGAAGAGGGTGTCGGCGGCGAGCTTCTGCCAGCTGGTGCCCTTGGCGCGGGCCACGGCCTCGGCGGCCGCGGTGAAGCCGAAGTTGGTGTAGGCGTAGCTCGCCCGGAACGGGCCGAGGGGCTCCATGCGCAGGTGGTCGAGGATGTACGACTGGTCGTAGCCGAGGTCTTCGAGGAGGTCGCCCGCGTGGTCGGGGAGGCCGCTGCGGTGGGAGAACAGGTCGGCGGTGGTGACGTGGTCGGTGACCCAGGGGTCCTTCAGGGAGAAGCCGGGCAGGGCGGTGCGGTCGTCCCACTTCTGGGGGTCGGTGAGGGTACCGGCCACGACCGTGGAGGACACGGGCTTGGACAGCGAGGCGATCTGGAAGACGGTGTCGGGGCCGACCTCGGCGCTCTCGCCGGTCCTGCGCAGCCCGTAGCCCTTCATGTGGACGACCTCGTCGTCGTGGACGACGGCCACGGAGACGCCGGGGACGCCGGTGCGGCGCATCATGTCCTCGACGGTGCGGTCGAGGCGGGCGACGGCCTTGTCGACGGCGGCGTCCGTGATCTGCGGCTTCGGGGCGGGGGGCGGGGTGGGTGCGGCGGTGGCGGTGGCGGTGGCGGTGGCCGCGGCCGTCTGCATCGCCGCGGCCGCGGTGAGCAGCACCGCGGCCCCTGCTGCCCCGAGCATCGGGAGCGTACGCATGGGGCCATTGTCCTGCCGGGGGGCGCGGAGCGCGCGGCGCCGTTGCCGGGGGCGCCGCCCCCGGACCCCCGCGCCTCAAACGCCGGCGGGGCTGAGGGTGCGCCTCAAACGCCGGCGGGGCTGAGGGTGCCGACGGGGTTGGAAGGGTGCCGGAGGGGCTGGGCGAGGCGTGGGCGGGGGTGGGGCGAAACCTTTAGGCTGCCGCGCGGTGTTCCTGTTCGGCTTCGACCGAGGCGTTCCAGTCGCGCTTGATCGCGCGCCAGCCCTCGTCCGTCTCGCCCAGGCGCCAGTAGCCCGAGATCGACAGGCGCTCGCGCGGGACGCCGCGCTCCATGCGCAGGTGGCGGCGGAGCTCCTTGACGAAGCCGGCCTCGCCGTGGACGAAGGCGTGGACGTCCGAGGAGGGGAACTCCAGGGAGGTGACGGCCTCCACCAGGGCCTCACCGACCGGGCGGTCGCCGCGGTGCAGCCAGATCGGGACGATGCCGTCCGGGGTGGCGATCTTCAGCTCGTCGTCCGGGCCGTCGATCTCCACGAGGGCGTGGACCCGCGCGCCCGCCGGCATCCGCTCCATCGCGGCGGCGATCGCCGGCAGGGCGCACTCGTCGCCGACCAGCAGGTGCCAGCCGGCCGTCGGCTCCGGGGCGTAGGCGCCGCCCGGGCCGAGGAAGCGTACGAGCTCACCGGGCTGGACCCGCGCCGCCCAGGGGCCGGCGAGGCCCTCGTCGCCGTGGACGACGAAGTCGAGGGTCAGCTCCAGGTGCGTGGGGTCCCAGCTCCGTACCGTGTACGCGCGCTGGCGGGGCCACTGCGCCCGCGGAAAATCGGCGCGGATCTGTTCAAGGTCCCACGGAGCGGGGTAGGTCACGCCGCCCGGCGCGAACAGCAGCTTGACGTAATGGTCGGTGTAGTCGCCCACGCCGAAATCCCGGAGGCCTTCACCACCCAGTACGAGCCGCACCATGTGCGGCGAAAGCCGTTCGGTGCGTACGACGACGGCGGTGCCGACAGTGCGGGCGCGTCCTTCTGCCACGGTGACTCCCCTGACTCCATGAAACTTAGCCTTACCTAAGTTATCACCTCATGGGCGCAGCACGCTGCTCAGCCGAGCGACTGCGCCACCCAGACCCCACCGATGGGCTAGCGCATCCACCAGTTCGGGCTGCGCAGGGGCCGCGGGAAGGGCCGGATCGAAGGCCGGCAGCGGGACGTCCGAAGCCACCTGGACCACCTTGGGGGCCACCGCCAGATACGGCCGGGACTCGTCCAGCCGCTTGCGCTGGGTGGGGGTCAGTTTCGACTTCGGGTCGTTCACCGCCGCGATGATCCCGGCCAGGCTGCCGTAGGCGTCGAGGAGTTTGGCGGCCGTCTTCTCGCCGATGCCGGGGACGCCCGGCAGGCCGTCGCTCGGGTCTCCGCGCAGCAGTGCCAGGTCGGCGTAACCGGGGCCGTCCACCCCGTACTTCTCGCGGAGCCACTCCTCGTCCGTCACCTGCAGGGTGCCCACGCCCTTGAGGGGGTACAGGACCCTCCGCTGCCGGGCGTCGTCCACCAGCTGGTAGAGGTCGCGGTCGCCCGTGACGATGTCCACCGGGCCTCGAGCGCGTGCCGTTAGGGTGCCGATCACGTCGTCCGCCTCGTACCCGGCGACGCCCACCCGGGCGATGCCGAAGGCGTCCAGCGCCGCCTCGATGATCGGGACCTGGGGGGCGAGGGTGTCCGGGGTCTCCTCGACGTCGGGGCCGGTCTCGGTCTCCACGGCGACCCGGTGGGCCTTGTAGGAGGGGATCAGCTCCACCCGCCAGTGCGGCCGCCAGTCGGCGTCCATGCACGCCACCAGATCGTCCGGCCGGTGGTCCTGGACGAGCCGGCCGATGAAGTCGAGCAGGCCGCGCACGGCGTTGACCGGGGTGCCGTCGGGGGCCTTCACCGAGTCCGGCACACCGAAGTACGCGCGGTAGTAGAGGGAGGCGGTGTCCAGGAGCATCAGGCGTCGTGTCGTCACGGGGTCGATGATGCCGCAACCCGCCCCGGGGATGTTCCGGCCGCCGGGACACCCCGCTCCGCGACGGACGGTGAGCGCATGTGTACGGGAAGGGCCGTGCACGCGAAACGGGGGGCGGTTGCTGCGTAAGGTGCTTACAGCACACCGATGTGCGACAGACATGGGGAGGGCAGCCCCGACATGAACGACAGGGACGGCACCGACGGCACCGATGGCACGGACGGACTGAGCGGCAAGCTGAACGACAAGGACGACAAGGGCAGGGACAAGGACGGCAAGGAGCCGCTGCGGGTGGGCGTGGCCGTCCGCAAGCGGCGTCGCGCGCTCCACCTCACGCTGGCCGCCGTCTCGGCGCGCAGTGGCTTGTCGGTGCCCTTTCTGAGCCAGATAGAGAACGAGCGGGCCCGGCCCAGCATGCGGTCCCTGGAGCGGGTCGCGGACGCGCTGGAGACCACCGCCGTCGAGCTGCTGGCCGCCTCCGACACCGCGCGCACGGTGGACCTCGTACGGGCCGGTGACGACGCCGCGCTCACCCCGCTCGCGGGCGTACGGCCCCTCGTGCGCGGGCACCATCAGCTGCACGCGATGGAGTTCACCGGGGACCAGGACGCCGGACGCGAGTACCAGCACCGCAACGACGAACTGATGTACGTCGTCGAGGGTGCCTGTCAGGTCGAGGCGGAGGGGCGGGCGTACCGGCTGGAGAGCGGGGACGCGCTGTTCCTGTCGGGAGGCGTGCGCCACCGCTGGCGGGCGGTCACCGAGGACACCCGGATCCTGGTCGTCGCGGTGGGCGAGCACATCCACGCCACCTCCGAGCCCCCGTCGCCGGGACATTGAGCGGCGTGCGGCGGGTCGTATCGCTGGTGCCGTCGCTGACCGAGGCGGTCGCCGTGACCGCTCCGGGGCTGCTGACCGGGGTCACGGACTGGTGCACGCACCCCGCGGACCTCGGGGCGGCGGTGCGGATCGGGGGGACGAAGAACCCCGACGTGCCGCGGATCGTGGAGCTCCGGCCGGACCTGGTCATCGCCAACGAGGAGGAGAACCGGGCCCCCGACCTGGCGGCGCTGCGCGCTGCCGGCATCCAGGTGCTGGTCACCGAGGTCCGGGACCTGCCGCAGGCGCTGCGGGAGCTGGACAGGGTGCTGGTGGGAGCGCTGGGTCTGGCCCGGCCGGGGTGGCTGACGGACGCGGAGGCCGCATGGGCCCGCCTGGAGCCGGGCAAGGCGCGCACCGCCTTCGTACCGGTGTGGCGGCGGCCGTGGATGGTGCTGGGCCGGGACACCTTCGCGGGGGACCTGCTCGCGCGGCTGGGGGTCCGCAACGTGTACGCCGGGCACCCGGAGCGGTATCCCCGGGTGCCGGTGGAGGAACTGGCGGCCGCCGGCTGCGATCTCGTGGTGCTCCCGGACGAGCCGTACCGCTTCTCGGCCGAGGACGGGCCGGAAGCCTTCCCGGGCCTGCCGGCCGCCCTGGTCGACGGCCGGCACCTGACCTGGTACGGCCCCTCGCTGGCCGAGGCTCCGGCGGTACTGGCGCAGGCCCTGCGCGCGGCGCGCTGAGGGATGCCGCCCGCGGTGTCCTCCGGGATGCTCCCGGCCGGTCAGGACGCCGCGGCGGGCCGGTAGGCTCCCCGGAATCGAGCAGGTCGTCGGAGGAGCTCCGTGTCCAAGCTGCCTACTCATGGCTATGCCATGCATCCTCCGCCGGAGCCTTCGACGCCTGAGCCCTCGACGCCGGAGCCCTCGGCCCCCAGCCGGTTCGGTGCGAGGCAGAAGACGATCCTGGGCTGTGGCGGGATGCTGGCGATCGCCTTCGTGCTGGCCTTGATCGCCGCAGCGTGCTCGCCGGGATCCGGGGCGGAGCCGGTGCCGGCCCCGACGGTCACCGTCACGGTCACGGTCACCGCGCAGGCGGCGCCGCCCCCCAGCCCCACCCCGTCGGCCGCGCTCATGCCGCAGGCCGTCGGCGTCAGCTACGCGGACGCGGCCCATCGGATCGAGGCTGCCGGTGGTGGCGCCCCCCAGCTCACGAGCGCGTACACGGATGTGGACCTGCCTGCCGACCCTGCCGCTTGGCTGGTGTGCTTCCAGAGCCCGGACGAGGGCGTCGCCGTCAAGGCCGGTGAGACGCGTGTGGTGGTGGCGGCGCCGGACGTGAAGTGCCCGGAGAAGGAGGGGACCCGGCTGCGCCCGGAGCCCGCTCCGGCCGCACCCCCCGCTCCCACGCCGGAGGCGAAGCCGAAACCCGAGCCCAGGCGTACGGAGGACGGTGGGGGCGGCAGCGGAGGCAGCGGTACGAGCGGCGGCGGGGGCGCCGGCGGCGTCCAGTTCGGCCGTTCCTGCTCGCCGGTCGGGGCGAGCGCCACCACCGTGGACGGCCGCCCGGCGAAGTGCTTCATGGGCAAGGACGGGCACGCCCGCTGGGGATACCGGAGCTAGGAGCTGGTGCTGTCGCCGCGGACAGGAATGCCCTGGCCGGCCAGGAGGCGGCCCGAGAGCAGGCCGCGGAGGGTGTGGGCGGTGGCCAGGAGCCAGGCGGTCAGCAGGGCCAGGAAGAGGACGGCGGCGAGCCAGGCGAAGGCGGTCAGGCCGGTGTGGCGGGCCAGGCCGGCGGCGCCGGTGACGCAGGTGCCGACGGGAAAGGTCAGGGCCCACCAGGTCATCGCGAAGCCCATGCCACCCCGGGCAGCCCGGACCAGCATGGCCACGGCCAGCGCCAGCCACAGCAGGGCGAAGCCCATCACGGGGACCCCGTAGACGACCGCGAAGGCACCCAGCGCGTCCGCGTAGGCGCCGTCGATCGACTGGGGGGCGACATCGGCGAGCTGGTTGACGGCGGTGGTGGACTGGCCGAGGGGGCCGAGGACCAGGAACAGGGTGGGGGTCAGGACCAGCGGCAGCGGGCCGCCCACGAGCAGCCGCCCGAAGATCAGGGGGAGCATCAGCAGGGTGGCGAGCAGACTGATGCCGAACATGGCGTAGCAGGCGAGCAGCAGGGCCTCGCGCGGCTGGCCGGCGGGCAGGTGGGGTATCAGCAGCGGCCCCGTGGCGGCGGAGACCATCGGGGAGACCAGGGGGAGCAGCCAGACGGGAGTGGCCTGCCCGGGCTCGACCTTGTGCCGTACGACCATCAGGTAGGGCACGGCCACGGCCATGACCAGGCCGATCGCGGTACCGGCGGTGAAGAGCACGGCGTCCACGGCGACGGCGGCGCCGGTCCCGATGAGGTCCTTGCCGACGATGAGGGTGCCGCCGCCGACGGCCAGCAGCGCCATCGAGAGGCAGCCGTAGAAGGGGGCGACGGCCGGGTCCAGGAGGTGGGCGCGGGCCTGGTCGCGGTGGTGGAGCCAGTGCCCGGCGCGGGCCGTGAGCAGGGCGGCGAGGACGACGGCGGACAGCGCCCAGACGAGCTGGCAGGCCACGCGCTGGCCGGGGAGCTGGTACGGGAGGGTCGCACCGGCGTTGGCGACGATCGCCGTGCCCATGACGGAGGCGTACCAGTTGGGGCCGAGGTGTCGCAGCGCGGGGGCCTTGTGGGCCCGGAGCGCGCGGGAGGTCCGGGCGGGGGATAGCACGAGGGTGGTGGCCATGGATCCAGCCTCGCGGCGGGGCGGACGGGGCGGCAGAGGCCATCTTCCTATGAGGCCATAAACTGATGTTATGGGTAACGACGAGTGGGTTCCGCTGGCACACCGGGTACCGGACCTGGGCGCGCTGGAGCTGCTGCTCGCGGTCGCGCGGGTCGGCAGCCTGAGCGGCGCGGCCCGTCGCCTCGGCATCACCCAGCCCGCGGCGAGCAGCCGGATCCGGGCGATGGAGACCCGGCTCGGCGTGGCCCTGGTGGACCGATCCCCGCGGGGGTCGACGCTGACGGCCGAGGGTGCGCTCGTCACGGACTGGGCCCGGCGGGTGGTGGAGGCGGCGGAAGCCTTTGACGCGGGCGCGCAGGCGCTGCGGGGCCGACGGGACTCGCGGCTGCGGGTGGCCGCCAGCATGACCATCGCGGAGTACCTGCTGCCGGGCTGGCTGATCGCCCTGCGCGGCCAGCGCCCGGACACGGCAGTGTCCCTGCACGCCGGGAACTCGGCGGTGGTCGCCGAGCGGGTGCTCACGCACGAGGCCGACCTCGGCTTCGTCGAGGGGCTCACCGTGCCCGAGGGGCTGGACTCTGTGGTGATCGCCCAGGACCGGCTGGTGGTGGCGGTGGCCCCGGGCCATTCGTGGGCACGGCGGACGCGGGGGGTGGAAGCGGCGGAACTGGCCTCGACCCCGCTGATCCTGCGCGAGCGCGGATCCGGGACGCGGCAGGTCCTCGACGCCGCACTGGCCTCGGCCGGCGGGCTGGCCGCGCCGCTGCTGGAACTGGCGTCGACCACGGCGGTGAAGGCGGCGGCGCTGGGCGGTGCCGGGCCGTGCGTGCTGTCGGAGCTGGCCGTGGTGGACGAACTGGCGGCGCGCCGGCTGGTGGAGGTACCGGTGACGGGAGCGGAGCTCGGTCGGGCCCTCCGGGCGGTCTGGCCCGCGGGCGCCCGCCCGGCGGGCCCGGCCCGTGACCTGCTGTCCCTGACCCGAGGTGGCCAGGGCGTGCCCGCGAAGTAGCGCCGGGCGCCGCGAGCCCGCCCTGATCGACAGGACCTAGGACAGCGGGCGGACCGTGAGGATCTGTTCCGCGTGGCCGACCGGGCCGTCGATGTCGTGCAGGACGCTGCTGGTGAGTCCCTGACCCGACGGGCCGAAGGTGACGGTGGTGTCCAGGCCGGTCCACGGGCCGCTGGGCGGACGGTGCAGGTGGACGGTCAGGTCGAGGTTCGGGAACATCCACGCGGTGGGGTCCTGCTGGACCGCGATGCCGTTCGCCGTGTCCACGAGCGCCATGTACGAGGCGAGGGCACTGACCGGCTCGCCCGCGACCAGGGTGAGGGGTGAGGACACCCAGGCCGCGGTCGTCCGGCCGCGGCGGGACGGGGGTGTCCGGCGTACCTCGATGGAGGAGACGTAGCCGCCGCTCCACTCCTCGTCCATCGCCCAGACGTCGAGTTCCTCCGGGGCGGGCAGCCGCGTGTGGGGGCTGTCGGCCACGGAGGAGGAGTCCAGGGTGGCCAGCAGCCAGGCGCGGGCGCGGACCACGGTACGGCCGCCGATGACCACGCTCGCTTCGAGGAGCTCGATGGTGCGGCCCGGCCGAAGGGTCTCGACGGTGATCCCGCACTCGTCGAGGGCGATGCGGCCGAGGATGTCGTAGCTGATCCGCGCGAGCGCCAACGGTTCGGGCCGCCGGGCCAGGTGGCGATCGATCGCGTGCACCACGAGGCCGGCGAGCGGGCTGAAGTGCTGCTCGTCGGCGTTCCACGCACCCCCCGCGTGGGCAGTTGGCTTGAAGCCGTGCTCGCCCGTCCGTTCGTAGTAGCTCTCGGGTGCGGCGGCGCCGGTGGTCACGGGATCCGTCTCCTCGGAAGGGGGACAACGCGCGGGGAACGGGTGTATCGATCACGCATCGTAGGAGGTGCCGTTCCGTCCGTCACTGTGATCTGCCGGACGCTCGGGCGGAGGTCGTGCGTCCGTTCGGGGGAGGAGGGATCGATTCGGCGCGGTGCGGAGGGTGACCCCGGGCGGGGCCGCGGGAAAGGTGACTCCCGCACGCGTCCCCCATGAGGAGAAACCCTGATGCGTCTTCGCCATGCCGCGGTCGCCGCTTTCGGCGCCTTCACGCTCCTGCTGACCGTCCCGACCTCGGCCTCGGCGGCCACGGGAGAGTTCCAGTACACGGTCACGGGCCTCGACGGCCGCCCCCTGCCGGTGATCCTGGAAGACCCCGAGAGCCGGGAGTGCATCACGTTGCCCGAGGTCGCCGACCCCGCTGCCAGTTCCCCGGCGCACTCGCCGCGCAACAGGACCACCTCCACGGCGACGGTCTTCACCGAACCCGGCTGCGAAGGGGACTTCTTCACGCTGCGGCCGATCACGGGCCACGGCTCGGCCCGTCTGCACCTGCGGTCGGTCGTCTTCAGCTGAGCCCTACGGGGACGTCGCCGGGCCAACGCCACAGGCCCGGCCGGCGTCAACCCGGGGCTTGGGACCGGGCCTGCAGGCGCTTCGTCAGGAGCGAGCCCACCACGATCAGCGCGACGCCCAGCCACCACATGTTGTCGAAGATCAGGACGGCGATGCCGATCGGTACGAGCAGGCCCGCCAGCGGCACCAGGAAACCCGCCCACCGCGTGGGCTCGGCAGGCAGGCCGGAGGCTTCGCGGACCGCCCGGGCGTGGGCGACGTCCGGGTACCAGACGGTGAACTTCACGGCGGCGACGATCGCCAGGATCTGGATGATCCAGCCGGTCCAGATGTTGTTCGGGTTGTGCAGCACCAGATCGCCGTACGCTCCCGCGGCGGCGGCCACCAGGAAGGCGATGCCCCAGGCCCCGGTGATCATGTAATTGGTGTGCAGGAAGCCGCGCGTGTGCCAGAGGGACGGATCGACCTGTTCGCGGGCGTACTGGATCGTGAACGGCATCCGGATCGCCATCGAGCCGAAGGCGATCACCGCCAGCGCGATGTTGGCCACCTCGCCCGCGTACGTCTCCAGCCAGCGCAGGGTTCCGTCGTCGACGAGGGCTCCGATGACGGCCATCGACGCGAAGAAGACCACGTCGGCCAGTTCCAGCAGCTTCCAGGAGCTGCCGCGGTTGACCAGGTGGCCCACTGCGATCAGGGCGACCGCCGTGGCGAGGGCCAGTCCGACGGCCAGTTCGAACCGTCCGGGGCCGACCAGCAGCGAGAAGATGATCCACGGCGCCATGCCCACGACCGGGTTATCCAGGAAACCGGCCACCGGCCCCTTCGCCGTGCGGTGCGCGTCGGTGCTCACCCATCCAGCGTGCGCGCCCGGCTGTCGATGGGCCATTTGTGGCAGCCGCGCCCGGCGCGGGGCTCGGGCGGGGCGGGGGTGCGGGGCCGCGCGGCCGCGGCGCCGGGGAAGGCGCCGGGGCCGCGCGACCGGCGGTCCGTCAGCCCACCGGTACCGCGGTACGCACCGAGGCCGCTTCGACGAGGGCGGACATCACCCGCGTGTCCGTGTCCCGCTCCGGGTGCCACTGGACACCCAGCACCCACCGCTCCGCATCCGGCAGTTCGATCGCCTCCACCGTGCCGTCGACCGCGTGGGCCGAGACGACCAGGCCGCGGCCCAGCCGGTCGACCGCCTGGTGGTGGTAGGTCGGGACCTGAGCCTCCTCGGGGACCAGGTCCGCGTACCGGGTGCCCGCGACCGGCCGGACCGGGTGCCAGGATGTGGCGCCCGGGGTCTCGAAGTGACCGTCGATGTGCTGGATCAGCGTGCCGCCCAGGGCGACGTTCAGCGCCTGCATGCCCCGGCAGATGCCGAGCACGGGCATGTCCGCGTCCAGCGCCGCGGCGATCAGCGCCAGCTCCCAGTGGTCGCGGACCGTGGCGGGGGCGCCCGTACGGGAGTCGCGCGCGGCTCCGTAGTGCACCGGGTCCAGGTCCGGACCGCCCGCGACGACCAGGCCGTCCACCCGGCTCAGCACCTCCGCCGCCGACCCGGGTTCGTCCGGCGGGAGCAGCACGGCCGCGCCGCCCGCCGCCTGGACGAGTTCGTAGTACCCGGTCGGTACGAGGGATGTCGGGAGGTCCCACACGCCGTAGCGGGTGGAATCCTCGACGTAGGTGGTGATGCCGATGAGCGGCCTGGGCACGTTCGTTACCTCCAGCAGGGGGCAGGGCAGGGCAGGAACAGGGTTTCAGTCACGGCTCAGTTCCGCCTCGGCTTCCGCCAGAGCCGCGAACTCCTCCTCCGGGGCCGAGGCCACCAGGTGGTGCCGACTGTAGATCGCGAAGTAGGCGAGGGCGACGGCGTACACGGCCAGCGCGATGAATGCGGCGTCCTTGTCCACCAGGAAGGTGGCGACGAGGGCCGACAGGGCGAGTACGAAGGCCACCGAGGAGGTCAGGACTCCGCCCGGGGTGCGGTACGGGCGCTCCAGGTCCGGCTCCCGGCGGCGCAGCACGATGTGCGACAGCGCCATCAGGGCGTAGGAGATGGTGGCGCCGAACACCGCGATGTTGAGCATGCGGGCTCCGTCGCCGGTGGCCGCGGCCAGGGCGAAGCCGATCGCGCCGGGGATGACGAGGCCCAGGTACGGGGCCTTGCGCTTCGAGGTGAGCGAGAGGAAGCGGGGCAGGTAGCCGGCCCGGGAGAGCGCGAAGAGCTGGCGCGAGCCCGCGTAGATGAGCGAGAAGAACGAGGCCACCAGGCCGGCCAGGCCGGCGTAGTTCACGAAGCGGCTCAGCGCGGTCGGGCCGCCGTCCCCTTCCAGGGCCACCACCAGCGGGTTGCCGGCGTCCTTGACGGCGTCGGCGCCCTGGGCGCCGGTCGCGGCGAAGAAGGTGATCAGGGCGAGGAGGGCGAGGATGCCCATGGAGATGGACAGGGCCTTCGGCATGGAGCGAACCGGGTCCTTGGCCTCCTCGGCCGCCAGCGGTACGCCCTCCACCCCGAGGAAGAACCACATGCCGAAGGGGAAGGCGGCCCAGATGCCCAGCAGGCCCAGCGGAAGCCAGGAGTTGGAGCCGAAGGCGTTCGCGTCGACGGGGATGTCGTTGAGGCCGGAGGCGTCGAACTCGGTGAAGGCCCCCACCGCGAAGATCAGCAGCGCGGCGACGGCGATCGCGGTCACGACGAGGCTGAAGCGCAGCGCCTCGCCGACGCCCCAGAGGTGGACGCCGATGAAGATGACGAAGCAGCCGAGGTAGACCGGCCAGCTCGAGGTGAGACCGAAGAGGCCGAGGGACTCGACGTAGTCGCCGATGAAGATGACGATCGCGGCCGGGGCCAGGATGTACTCGATCAGGATGGCGGTGCCGGTGAGGAAGCCGCCCCAGGGGCCGAGCGCGCGGCGGGCGAATCCGTAGCCGCCGCCCGCCGTCGGCAGGATCGTGGACAGCTCGGCGAGCGAGAAGACCAGACAGGCGTACATCGCGCCCATCAGGACGGTGGCGATGGCGAGGCCGCCGAAGCCGCCCTTGTCGAGGCCGACGTTCCAGCCGGAGAAGTCCCCGGAGACGACGTAGGCGACGCCGAGGCCGGTGAGGAGCAGCCAGCCGGCGCTGCCGCGGCGCAGCGTCCGGCGCGCGAGGTACTCGTCGGGGCCGTCCCCGCCGTCGGGGGACTTGGTGGGTGCGGGTACGGCGGCGAGCCGTGCCTCGATGTCGTCGGCCATCGTGCGCTCCTGCCTCAGGGCAATGGTTGTGGGGCGTACCTTTGCCTTAGAGGGGCGGAGTGCGCAAGACCTCTGCGTTAAACAGAAGTTACGAATCCCTCCCGGGCCGCTTCCCGGGCCGCTTCCCGGGCCGCTTCCCGGGTCGCCTCCCGGCCCGCCACGGAGCCGCTCAGGCCAGGAAGCCGCGCAGCAGCGCCGCCGTGCCGCAGCAGTGCTCGCGCATGGTCTCGCGGGCCCCGGCCGAATCGCCCGCCAGCACGGCCTCCACCAGCGTGCTGTGCTGCTGCTGGGAGTGCTCCAGGTTCCGCACCAGCAGCGGGATGCAGTCCAGCAGGTCGTTCACGGTGGCCCGGACGGCCGCGTACTGGGCCGTCAGCGTCGCGGAACCGGCCAGTTCGGACAGGGTCAGGTGGAAGAGGGTGTCCTGGCGGCGGTAGTCGGCGAGCGGGGCGTCGTGCGTGGCCGCCAGGGCGCTGAGCAGCCGCTTCGACCCCTCCTCGGTCAGCCCCTGGGAGGCACACAGTCCGGCCGCCCCCACCTCCAGGACCTCGCGGAACCGCAGGGCGTCCTCGATGTCCACCCCCGCCACGCGCCGGCGCAGCTCCTCCTCGGTGCCTCCGGCCGGGGTGTCGGGGCGGGGCAGCACGAACGTTCCGCCGTACCGTCCGCGCCGGGCCTCCACCAGGCCCTGGTCCTGCAGCACCTTCAGCACCTCGCGCAGGGTGACCCGGCTGATCCCCATCCGTTCCGCCAGTTCGCGCTCGGGCGGCAGTCGTTCGCCGCCCGGCACCAGACCCAGCCGGACGACCTGGAGGATCTGCTCCAGCGCCTCCTCGAAACCGTTGCCCGCCCGCACCTGCCGCAGCACGGGATTCAGTCGTGCGACCGCGTCGCCTTCGCTCGCCGTATCGGTCATCTCGGCCCCTCCCCTTCCCAAGCAATGGTTCTATTCAATACCTTAGGCCTCCTCGGCTCACCGAAGGAGAGATTCCAGTGGTAGACCGCAAGCCGCCGCTCGCGCCCGAGGAGCTCCGCTCCCTCGTCGCCAGCGGTGAGATCGACACAGTCGTCCTGGCCTTCCCCGACATGCAGGGGCGGCTCCAGGGCAAGCGGTTCGCCGCACAGTTCTTCCTCGACGAGGTCCTCGAGCACGGTACCGAGGGCTGCAACTACCTCCTCGCCGTCGATACCGACATGAACACCGTCGACGGCTTCGAGATGTCCTCGTGGGACCGGGGCTACGGCGACTTCGCCATGCACCCCGACCTCGCCACCTTGCGCCGCATCCCCTGGAACCCGGGCAGCGCCTTCCTCCTCGCCGACCTCGCCTGGAACGACGGCTCGCCCGTCGTCGCCGCCCCCCGGCAGATCCTGCGCCGCCAGCTGGAGCGCCTCGCCGAGGCCGGGTACACCGCGATGGTCGGCACCGAGCTGGAGTTCATGGTCTTCCAGGACACCTACGAGCAGGCCTGGAACTCCGGCTACCGCGGCCTGACGCCCGCCAACCAGTACAACATCGACTACTCCGTCCTCGGGACCGGCCGCATCGAACCCCTGCTGCGCCGGATCCGCAACGAGATGCAGGCGGCGGGCCTGATCGTCGAGTCGGCCAAGGGGGAGTGCAACCTCGGCCAGCACGAGATCGCCTTCCGCTACGACGAGGCGCTGACCACCTGCGACCAGCACTCCGTCTACAAGACCGGAGCGAAGGAGATCGCCTCCCAGGAAGGTGTCTCGCTCACCTTCATGGCGAAGTTCGACGAGCGCGAGGGCAACTCCTGTCACATCCACCTCTCGCTTGCCGACACCGAGGGACGCAACGCGATGGCCGGGGACGGCCCGGGCGGTATGTCACCGGTGATGCGACACTTCCTGGCCGGCCAGCTGGCCGCGCTGCGCGACTTCTCCCTTCTCTACGCCCCCAACATCAATTCGTACAAGCGTTTCCGGCCGGGATCCTTCGCGCCGACCGCCGTCGCCTGGGGCGTGGACAACCGGACCTGCGCGCTGCGGGTCGTCGGCCACGGCCGGTCCATGCGCTTCGAGAACCGCCTCCCCGGCGGCGACGTCAACCCGTACCTCGCCGTCGCCGGCCTGGTCGCGGCCGGGCTCTACGGCATCGAGAACCGCTTGGAGCTCCCCGAGGCCTGCGCCGGGAACGCGTACACCGCCGACTACGCCCACGTCCCCGCCACCCTGCGCGAGGCCGCCGAGCTCTGGGAGAACAGCGAGATCGCCAAGGCCGCCTTCGGCCCCGAAGTGGTCGCGCACTACCGCAACATGGCCCGCGTGGAACTCGACGCCTACGACTCCGCGGTGACCGACTGGGAGCTGCGCCGCTCCTTCGAACGCCTGTAGCCACCGCACACCACCGAACGAAACTGTGAGGCACCACGTGTCCGATGCGCTGGCCCCCTTCAATCTAAGAGTGTTGAATCCGGCCACCGAGGAAACCGTCGCCATCGTCCCGGCCGCCACACGGGACGATGTCGACGCCGCCGTCGCCCGGGCCGCCGCTGCCCAGCGCGCCTGGGCGGCGGCCGCCCCCGCCGACCGGGCCCGGCTGCTGCGCCGCTTCGCCGCGGTCGTCGACGGCCACATCGAGGAACTGGCACAGCTGGAGGTCCGCGAAGCCGGTCACACCATCGGCAACGCCCGCTGGGAGGCCGGCAACGTACGCGACCTCCTGGACTTCGCCGCCGGGGGAGTGGAACGGCTCTCGGGCCGCCAGATCCCCGTCGCCGGCGGCATCGACATCACCTTCCTCGAACCCCTCGGCGTCATCGGCGTGATCGCCCCGTGGAACTTCCCGATGCCGATCGCAGCCTGGGGCCTGGCCCCGGCCCTCGCCGCCGGCAACGCCGTCATCCTCAAGCCCGCCGAGACCACCCCCCTGACCGCGCTGCGCCTCGCCGAACTCGCCCTCGAGGCCGGGATCCCCGAGCACCTCTTCCAGGTGCTCCCCGGCCGAGGGGACGTCACCGGCGACGCACTCGTCGAACACCCCGGCGTCGCGAAGATCGTCTTCACCGGGTCCACCCGCGTCGGCAAGCAGATCATGGCCAAGTGCGCCGACCGGGTGAAGCGCGTCACCCTCGAACTCGGCGGCAAGAGCCCCAACATCGTCTTCGCCGACGCCGACCTCGAAGCCGCGGCCGCCGCCGCCCCCATGGCCTTCCTCGACAACACCGGCCAGGACTGCTGCGCCCGCACCCGGATCCTCGTACAGCGCTCCGTCTACGACCGCTTCCTGGAGCTCGTCGCCCCCGGCATCGCGGCCGTGACCGTCGGCGACCCGCTCGACGAGAAGACGCAGATGGGCCCGCTGATCTCCCGGACCCAGCTGGAGCGCGTACGGTCCTTCGTCACGGACGACCTCACCGCGATCCGGGGCACCGCCCCCGAGGGCCCCGGCTTCTGGTACCCGCCCACCCTCGTCACGGACGTCGCCCCCACCGCGCCCGTCGCCGCCGAGGAGGTCTTCGGGCCGGTCGCCGTCGTCCTGCCCTTCGAGGACGAGGAGGACGCCGTACGCCTGGCCAACGCGACCGAGTACGGCCTCTCCGGCTCCCTCTGGACCCGCGACATCGGCCGCGCGCTGCGCGTCTCGCGTGCCGTCGCCGCCGGCAACCTGTCCGTCAACTCGCACAGCAGCGTCCGCTACTGGACCCCCTTCGGCGGCTACAAGCAGTCCGGACTCGGCCGCGAGCTCGGACCCGACGCCCTCACCGCTTTCACCGAGACCAAGAACGTCTTCATCAGCACGGAGGCCTGAACCACATGTCGAACGAAGAGATCATCTGCCGCCGCCTGGTCGGCCGCACCGCCGTCATCACCGGAGCCGGCAGCGGCATCGGCCTCGCCACCGCCCGCCGCCTGGCCTCCGAAGGCGCCAACGTGGTCTGCGCGGACATCGACGAGACGGCCGGCAAGGCCGCCGCCGAGGAGGTCGGCGGTCTGTTCGTCAAGGTCGACGTCACCAGCCCCGAGGAGGTCGAGGCGCTCTTCAGGACGGCCTTCGACACCTACGGCTCGGTCGACATCGCCTTCAACAACGCGGGCATCTCGCCCCCGGACGACGACTCCATCCTGACCACCGGCCTGGAGGCCTGGAAGCGCGTCCAGGACGTCAACCTCACCTCCGTCTACCTGTGCTGCAAGGCCGCCCTGCCCTACATGCAGCGCCAGGGCCGCGGCTCCATCATCAACACCGCCTCCTTCGTCGCGATCATGGGCGCCGCCACCTCCCAGATCTCCTACACCGCGTCCAAGGGCGGCGTCCTCGCCATGTCCCGCGAGCTGGGCGTGCAGTTCGCCCGCGAGGGCATCCGCGTCAACGCCCTGTGCCCGGGGCCCGTCAACACCCCCCTGCTGCAGGAACTGTTCGCCAAGGACCCCGAGCGCGCCGCCCGTCGCCTCGTCCACATCCCGCTGGGCCGCTTCGCCGAGCCCACCGAGATCGCGGCCGCCGTCGCCTTCCTCGCCAGCGACGACTCCTCCTTCATCAACGCCACCGACTTCCTCGTCGACGGCGGCATCTCGGGCGCGTACGTGACCCCGCTGTAGGCAGACCCGCACCACCCCTCCGCCCCGGCCGGCCGGGCGCCGCAAGGTGCCCGGCCGTTCCGTTGCCCGTTCCATCCCCCCGAAGGAGCAGCATGCAGAGAAAGTGGGCGGCCCCCCTCGCCCTGATGGCGGTCACCGGATCCGGTCTCCTGCTCGCCCCGCCGGCCCAGGCGGGCCACGCACCCTGCCCCCGGGTCACGGTCGGCCCCGGCTGGTACGGGGACAACCGGGCCCGGCTCCAGCAGCTCTTCGACCAGTACGGCAGCTGCAACCCGTACCGTCCCGGCGGCGCCAGACCCGTCGCCGTTTTCGACTGGGACAACACCGTCGTCAAGAACGACGTCGGCGACGCCACCATGTTCTGGCTCCTGCGCAACGGCCGGATCCGCCAGCCCGCCGCCGGGGACTGGTCCACCACCAGCCGCCACCTCACCCCCGCCGCCACCGGGGCCCTGGCCGACGCCTGCGCCGCCCTCGCCCGCCCCGGCGCGCCCCTGCCCACCGCGACCGCCGCCGGAACCGCCTGCGCCGACGAGATCAACTCCGTCTACGGAAACGCCGCGACCCGCGCCGGCGCCCCCGCCTTCGCCGGCTGGGACCGCCGCACCACCGACCCCTCGTACGCCTGGCTCGCCCAGCTGATGCAGGGCTGGACCGCCCGCGAGATCCGCGGCTTCGCGGCCGCCGCCCGCACCGAGAACCTCGCCGCGCCCGTCGGCGCCACCCAGCAGGTGGGCAGCGGCACCGCCACCGGCTGGGTGCGCTACTACGACCAGCAACGGGACCTGGTCAAGGGCCTCCAGAGGGCCGGCTTCGACGTGTGGATCAGCTCCGCGTCCCCGCAGCCCGTGGTCGAGGTCTGGGCGAAGGACGTCGGCATCAAGGCCGACCGCGTCATCGGCATCCGCAACACCACCACCACCGGCGGCAAGTTCACCCCCCACCTCCAGGGCTGCGGATCCGTCCGGGACGGCGCCGACACGATGATCACCTACATCGACGGCAAGCGCTGCTGGATCAACAAGGAGATCTTCGGCGTCCGCGGCGCGGCCGCCGAGAAGGTCCAGCCCGCCGCCCGCCGCCACGTGTTCGCCGCCGGCGACTCCGACACCGACATCTCGTTCCTGCGCGACGCCACCGCCCTGCGGCTCGTCGTCAACCGCAACAAGAACGAGCTCATGTGCCGGGCGTACGACAACAGCGACGGCCGGTGGATCGTCAACCCCATGTTCATCGAACCGAAGAAGCAGAAGACCGACCCCTACCCGTGCACGACGACCGGCTACGTCGGCCACGACGGCACCAGGGGCCCGGTCCTGCGGGGCGACCACAGCGTCGTCCCCGACCAGACCGACTCCGTCTACTAGAGGAAGGTCCGACCCTCGCCGCGGTAGGTCGGGACGCTCTCGGTGACCCGGTCGCCCTCGATCAGGTGCAGGGTGTCGAACCGCTCGCACAGTTCGCCCGCCTTGGCGTGACGGAACCAGACCCGGTCGCCGATCAGCAGATCGTCGGCCGGGCTCCCCAGCAACGGGGTCTGCACCTCGCCCGCGCCCTCCTGGGGGTCGTAGGCCAGCCCCTGCGGCAGGTACGGCACCGGGAGCCGGTCCGCCCCCGCCGCACCGGACGCCGGGTAGCCGCCCCCGAGCACGGTCACCACACCCACCCCGGGCCTGCGCACCACGGGCTGGGCGAACAGGGCCGCCGGACGCCCGCTGAACGACGTGTAGTTGTCGAAGAGCCGCGGCACGTACAGGCCCGAACCCGCCGCGATCTCGGTCACCGCGTCCTCCGCGGCCGTCTGCTGCACGCTGCCGGTCCCGCCGCCGTTGACGAACTCCAGATCCGGTACGACGGCCCGCACGGCCCGCACCACCTCGGCCCGCCGCGCCGCCAGCTCCCTGCGGGCGGCGCCCTGCATCAGCCGGATCGCCCGGGACCGCAGCGGGCGGCCGGCCAGCGCGTCCCCGACCCCGGCGACATGGCCCTCGTACGCCATCAGCCCCACGACCCGGAACCCGGGCCGCTCGGTCACGGCCCGAGCCAGGGCGGCCAGCTGGGCGGGCTCGCGCAGCGGCGAGCGGCGGGCCCCGATCCGGACCCGGCCACCGAGCAACTGCAGGGCCGTGTCCAGCTCCAGACAGACCCTGACCTCCTCGCCGCCGCCGTCGCGGGCCGCGTCGATCAGGTCCAGCTGCGCCGGATCGTCCACCATCACGGTGACGGCGCCGGCCAGCTTGGCGTCGCCCGCCAGCTCGGCGAACCCGGCGCGGTCGGCGGAGGGATAGGCGAGGAGCACGTCCTCGAAACCGGACCGGGCCAGCCAGAGCGACTCGGCGAGGGTGTACGACATGATCCCGGCGAACCCGGGCCGGGCGAGCACCCGTTCCAGCAGCGCGCGGCACCGGACCGACTTGCTCGCGACCCGGACCGGCTTGCCGGCGGCGCGGCGGACGAGATCGTCGGCATTGGTGTCGAAGGCGTCGAGATCCACGATGGCCAGCGGCGCGTCCAGGTGCGCGGTCGCCCGGTCGTACCGGGCGCGGTCGGTGGCGGGGGAGTTCATGGGTGGCAGCTTGCCAGAGGTCTGTACCGGTGGGTAGTGCTTCTCCGCCCGCCCTTTGCCCGTTTCCCGGGGCACTGCCCCGGACCCCTGCGCCTCAATCGCCGACGGGGCCACAGGCGTCGGCCGACACCTCGGACCGGCAGCGGCCCGGCACCGGAACCCGCCGCGCACCCGCCCCGCGCACCCCCTGCGCCCGACGCCGTAGAGTACGGGCAGGCAGCCGTACGGAACGGGGGGCGGAGCCGCCGGATGACCACGACGACACCGCGGACCTCGATCCTGGGCGAGCCCGAACCGCCCCCGACGCCCCGGCCCCCGCACGGATCCCGCCGCCCCGGACGGGTCCTCGCCGCCGCGCTCTGCGTCCTCCTCGGCGGCGGCCTCGTCGGCGGAGCCGCACTCACCACCTGGGCCGAGCACCGCGCCGCGGGCCGCCCCCTGCCCGCCGACGCCGCCTACCGCAAGGCCGAGTCGCTGTGGCGTGCCGCCCCCGTCGACAGCCTCCTCCCGCCCGTCCTGACCGGCCCCTCCGCCGGCCCCGGCGGAGCCGACCGCACCTGGACCCGGACAGCGCTCGCCCCCGACGCCGAGTGTTCCGCCGCCCTCGCCGCCGACTGGCAGCCCCTGCTGGCCGCCACCGGCTGCACCCGCGTGCTCCGAGCCACCTACACCGACGCCACCCGCAGCTCCCTCATCACCGTCGGCATGGTCTTCACCCCCGCCGACGCCCCTGCGATGGCCGCCCTCAAGGGCCGGATCACCGCCCCGCCGGCCTACGGGTTCGCCGACGCGCAGCGCGCCGCCTGGGCCTCGTCCGTACTCGCCGAGGCCCCCGTCGTCGTCTACACCGTCTCCGCCTTCGCCGACGGCCGCCCCCAGGACGCGCCCCGCCCCGCCGAGGACCTGATGAAGAAGGACGCCACGGGCGCCGCAGCCCAGGCCGGCCTCGGCCACGAGGCCCGGGCGGTCGCCGACCGCATCGGCCACGCCGTCGCCCTGCTCGCCGCCCCGCCCGCCACACCCGCGGCGACCGCCACAGCCGCGCCCACCCCGGAGTCCACCCGATGATCCGCCGGGCCCTCGGGCAGGCGGCCACCGCCCTGCTCGCCGCGACCCTCCTCGTGCCCGCCACCGCGACCCCCGCCGCCGCCGACAACATCCGCGACCGCCAGTGGGGCCTGCTCGCGCTGCGCGCCGAGGAGGCCTGGGGCACCACCCGGGGCGACGGCGTGACGGTCGCCGTCCTCGACACCGGCGTCGACGACGCGCACCCCGACCTCGCCGGTCAGGTCCTGGAGGGCACCGACCTCATCGGCATGGGAGCCGGCCGAGGCGACCGCGCCTGGGCCCGCCACGGCACCGCCATGGCGAGCATCATCGCCGGGCACGGCCACGGCCCCAGCCGCGGCCAGGGCGTCCTCGGCATCGCCCCGCAGGCACGGATCCTGCCCATCCGGGTGATCCTCGAAGAGGGCGACCCGGGCCGTGCCAAGGCCCGCGACAGCAAGGGCGGCGCGCTCGCCGAGGGCATCCGGTGGGCCGCGGACCACGGCGCCGACGTGATCAACCTGTCCCTCGGCGACGACAGCGACTCCGCCCACCACGAGGCGGGCGAGGACGAGGCCGTCCAGTACGCCCTCGCGAAGGGCGTGGTCGTCGTGGCCTCGGCGGGCAACGGCGGGGAGGCGGGCGACCGGGTCTCCTACCCGGCGGCCTATCCGGGGGTCATCGCCGTGACCGCGGTGGACCGCCGCGGCAAGAAGGCCAAGTTCTCCACCCGCAACTGGTACGCCACCGTCAGCGCCCCCGGCGTGGACGTCGTCATCGCGGATCCCGACCGCTCCTACTACGAGGGCTGGGGCACCAGCGCGGCGGCGGCCTTCGTCTCCGGCGCGGTGGCCCTCGTCCGGGCCGCGCACCCGGACCTGTCCCCGGCCCAGATCAAGAAGCTGCTGGAGGCGACCGCCGCAGACTCCCCGGCCGGCGGCCGCGACGACGCCCGCGGACACGGCCTCGTCGATCCCGTCGCAGCCCTCCAGGCCGCCGACACGATGCGCCCGGAGGCCGCGGTGCCCGCGCCCGCGGCGGCCGGGAGCACGTATTTCGGTCCCGGCCCCGAACCGGCCCGCCCACCCGAGCGCGGTGCCCGGCTGGGCGCCCCGGCGGCAGCGGTCGCGGGGGCGGCGCTGCTCGTACTGGCCTCCGTACTGGCACGGCGTCCGCGCCGGGGCACCCGGGGCCGCGGCAAGGACCCGTACGCGGCACAGTAGGGTCGGGTAACTGTGGCGAACATGGCGAACAAGAACATTCCCGACCCGGGCTTCTCCGACGACGACGGCTCGGCCGACCCCCGGCTGACCGCGGCCCTGGCCGCCTGGTCCGAGGACCGGGCGAAGGAGCCGGAGGTGCTGGCCGCGCTGAAGGGCGCCCGCCTCCTCGTCCCGGTGGTCGCGGTACTCGGCGAGGTGGAGACCGACCCGGAGACGGGCCTGAAGCGCGAGAAGACCAGCGACATGGCCGTGCCGACCCTGCGGGCGGGCGACCGGCGGGCCCTGCCCGCCTTCACCTCGACCGCCTCGCTCGCGCTCTGGGACCCCGAGGCCCGGCCGGTGGCCGTCCCGCTGCACCAGGCGCTCGCCGCCGCCGCGCACGAGAAGGCCGACACCGTGGTCCTGGACCTGGCTGGCCCCGTCACCTACCAGCTGACCGGCTCCGCGCTGCTCGCCCTCGCCGAGGGCCGCACCGACGCGGGCCCGCTGGCCGACCCCGCCGTACGGGAGGCCGTACGGGCCGCAGTGGCCGCGGAGCCGGCCGTGCTGCGCGCCCACCTCGGCCCGGGCGGCCCGGACTCCGACGGCACCCTGGCGATCGTGCTGGCCGGGGGTGCGCAGGCGCCCGCGGCGGCCCGGCGCGTCGCCGAGGCGCTGGCGGCGGACACCACCCTGCGGGCCCGGCTGGTCCGCGGCCTGGACCTGGCGCTGCTGCCGCCGGACGCTCCGGCCCCGCCCGGCGAGCCCCTGTTCACCCGCTGACCGCCGCCCCGCCGACCAGGAGCAACCCTGTGAGCGATCTTCTGACCCGGATGCGCGGGGCCGTCCCCGAGAACCGGCCGGGGTGCACCGCGCAGGAGATCATGGCGGCCGATCGCGACTTCGTGGAGGCGGTGACCTTCGCGGATCCGGACGAGCTGCTCGCGGTGCTGCGCCAGGTGATCGCCGAGAACTGGATGGGCCTGGCGCCCTGGGCCCGGAACCTGGCCTACCGGATGGTCTGCCTGCAGCGCCCGGACGACGCGGCCCTGCTGCGCGAGGCCGCCGTCGACCTCTACTCCTTCGGGCCCGACTGGGACGAGGAGGCGGCGGAGCTCGAGCGCCAAGCCGACCTGCTCGACCCGCGGGTCCGACCGTAGGACGGGTCCGCGCACGACTGCGGCCGGTGCACCCCCGAGGGGTGCACCGGCCGCAGTCGTCGGTGGTGGTACTCCGGGACGGGATCAGCCGAAGACGGGACCCGTGAACTTCTCGCCCGGGCCCTGGCCCGGCTCGTCCGGCACGATCGAAGCCTCGCGGAAGGCCAGCTGCAGCGACTTCAGGCCGTCGCGCAGCGGGGCGGCGTGGAAGGAGCTGATCTCGGTGGCGCTCGCGGTGACCAGGCCGGCCAGGGCCGTGATCAGCTTGCGGGCCTCGTCGAGGTCCTTGTGCTCGGAGTCCGGCTTGTCCAGGCCCAGGTTGACCGCCGCGGCGCTCAGCAGGTGCACGGCCACCGTGGTGATCACCTCGACGGCGGGCACGTCCGCGATGTCGCGGGTCATGGTGTCGTAGTCGGGGGCGCCGTCGGCAGCGGGGTCGGTGGGGGGTGTCGCGTCAGTCATGCGCCCCACGATATGCGGTGCGGCGGGCTTGCGGCACGGGTGCTAGTATGTACTTCGACCGGCCGGACACTTCTGTGCCCGGCCCACAAGTGGAGGCTCCGTTCTCCCACCTGACTGCCCTCCGGGGCGGCGGGTCACCGGTCAGGTGGTATCCATCGTTCCGTACGGACGATGGAAAGCTGCCCGATTTTACGCCCCGCGTTGCACGCGGCGGTGTTCCGGTTGTTTTTGGAGCCCCTGCCTGTGCCCGGCGGGGCTTTTTTCATTCTCCCGCTGCGGTCGGTCTGACGGAAATACACGTCAGCGGCTGTCTGCCAGGCAGCCGTGTGGTGCTACCGAGGAGGATCCATCAGCACCGAGCCCCGCATCAACGACCGGATTCGCGTTCCCGAGGTACGGCTTGTCGGTCCCAGCGGCGAGCAGGTCGGCATCGTGCCGCTTGCCAAGGCGCTTGAGCTCGCGCAGGAGTACGACCTCGACCTGGTCGAGGTCGCGGCGTCCGCACGCCCGCCGGTCTGCAAGCTCATGGACTACGGCAAGTTCAAGTACGAGTCGGCCATGAAGGCCCGTGAGGCGCGCAAGAACCAGGCGCACACGGTCATCAAGGAAATGAAGCTCCGGCCGAAGATCGACCCGCACGACTATGACACCAAGAAGGGTCACGTCGTTCGGTTCCTCAAGCAGGGCGACAAGGTCAAGATCACGATCATGTTCCGTGGTCGCGAGCAGTCCCGGCCGGAACTCGGCTACCGACTGCTGCAGCGTCTCGCTTCGGACGTCGAGGACCTCGGGTTCATCGAGTCGAACCCGAAGCAGGACGGCCGAAACATGATCATGGTCCTCGGTCCGCACAAGAAGAAGACCGAGGCGATGGCCGAAGCCCGCGAGGCGCAGGCCGCCCGCAAGGCGGAGCGCCAGGGTGTCGCCCACACCGAAGACGAGGCTCCTTCCGAGGACGCCGCCGTCGAGGTCGATGACACCACCGAGGTCGCCTCTGCCGAGGTCACCGAGGCCGCTGCCGAAGAGGCGCCGGCCGACGAGGCGAACGCCGAGGCCTGATCCCGAGGCAGCCCGTCTCGGATCACCGACACAACATGACGCTCCCGTCAGCCGGTCCCCACAGGACCGGCGGGAGCGCCACCGACGAGGAGATAACGGCGCTATGCCGAAGAACAAGACGCACAGCGGTTCCAAGAAGCGCTTCAAGATCACCGGCTCCGGCAAGGTGCTCCGTGAGCGCGCCGGCAAGCGCCACCTGCTCGAGCACAAGTCGTCCCGTGTCACCCGCCGCCTGACCGGCACCGCGGAGATGGCCCCCGGCGACGCCGCGAAGATCAAGAAGCTTCTCGGCAAGTGACGTCCTCCGCTCCCGGTCCGGGAGCGGGACGTCAAGACCGGGACCCCATCGAATTCGGGCCGTGTGAAGACACCCACGGCCCCGCTACAAGGAGTTAAAAAGTGGCACGCGTCAAGCGGGCAGTAAACGCCCACAAGAAGCGCCGGGCGATCCTCGAGGCGGCCTCCGGCTACCGCGGTCAGCGTTCGCGCCTGTACCGCAAGGCCAAGGAGCAGGTCACCCACTCGCTGGTCTACAACTTCAACGACCGCAAGAAGCGCAAGGGCGACTTCCGTCAGCTGTGGATCCAGCGCATCAACGCCGCTGCCCGCCAGAACGGCATGACGTACAACCGCCTCATCCAGGGTCTGAAGGCCGCCAACATCGAGGTGGACCGCAAGATCCTCGCGGAGCTGGCCGTCAACGACGCCAACGCGTTCGCCGCGCTCGTCGAGGTCGCGCAGAAGGCGCTCCCGGCCGACGTCAACGCCCCCAAGGCCGCTGCCTAAGGGCTAGCCGGCCCAGCTCGTACAGGGCCGGCCCCCACGGACCCGCAGGCATTCGCCTGCGGGTCCGTGTGCTTTCCGCCCCGCCGCAGCCCCGCTGCTGCGCTGCCGCCCCGCCCCGTCCGCCCGGAACCCCGAGAGAGAACCGCACACACCATGGGTCACCCCGACGAGCTGATCTCCCCCCGATCCCCGCGGGTGGCCGCCGCCAGGCGACTGGCGCGGCGCAACTTCCGCACCAAGGAGCGCCGCTTCATCGCCGAGGGCCCGCAGGCCGTCCGCGAGGCCGTGGAGCACCGCGGTCCCACGGGAGCGTCGACGCTGATCGAGCTGTTCGCCACCGTCGAGGCGGCCGAGCGCTACTCCGGGATCATCGAGGCCGCCCTGGACGCGGGCGCCCGCGTGCACTACGCCTCCGACGAGGTGCTCGCCGAGGTCTCGCAGACCGTCACCCCGCAGGGCCTGGTCGGTGTCTGCCACTTCCTGGACTCCCCGTTCGAGGAGATCCTCAAGGCCGAGCCCAAGCTGGTCGCCGTCCTCGCGCACGTCCGCGACCCCGGCAACGCCGGTACGGTGCTGCGCTGCGCGGACGCCGCCGGCGCCGACGCGGTGGTGCTGACCGACGCCTCCGTGGACCTCTACAACCCCAAGTCCGTACGGGCCTCCGTGGGCTCCCTCTTCCACCTCCCGGTCGCCGTCGGCGTTCCGGTGGAGCAGGCCGTCGAGGGGCTCCGGGCAGCCGGCGTACGGATCCTGGCGGCCGACGGCGCGGGCGAGGACGACCTCGACGCCGAGCTCGACGCGGGCACCATGGGCGGGCCTTCCGCCTGGGTCTTCGGCAACGAGGCCTGGGGTCTGCCCGAGGAGACCAGGGCCCTGGCGGACGCCGTCGTACGGGTCCCGATCCACGGCCGGGCGGAGAGTCTGAACCTCGCGACGGCCGCCGCCGTGTGCCTCTACGCGTCCGCGCGTGCACAGCGGGCGCCCGGAGGGTGCCGCTCTGTGACCCCCAGCTAGTAATGTGGCGGCCCGGGGGCCCACTGCGCTACTCGGAGATGTGGGGTACGGGGACATGACCGTCGGTACGAACAGCTCACCGGGGGCCGGAACGACGGCCGGTACGCCGGTTCTCGGTGGCCCCTGCGCCCGCACGGGCGGGCCCGACGACGGCGTCGCCGGCCACTCCGGCGACGGCGCGCTCCCGGCGCCCCCCGGACCTCCCGCACTCGCCTCCGGCGCGCTGAGCGCCGTACCGCCGCAGGCCGCGGCCCGCGGGGCCGTCCCGGGCGGCGGCGACGCCCCCGGTGAGGGGTTCGGCCTCGGGATCGACCCCGACAGCCTGCCCGACGGGCTGGTCGTCGCAGACGACACCGGGCGGGTGATCTGCTTCAACAGGGCCGCGGCCCGGATGACGGCGACCGACCCCGCACAGGCGCTCGGCAGGCGCATCGACCGGGCACTCCCGCTGGAGGACCTCGAAGGCCGCCGCTGGTGGGCGCTGACCGACCCGTACGGGGGCCTCGCCACCCGCCGCGGACAGCCCGAGCGGAACCTGCTGCTCCCGGGCGGCCGCGAGGTGCTGGTCTCCGCCAGCTACATCCGTACGCACCCCACCGGCCCGCTGCGCCGCCTCGTGGTCACCCTGCGCGGTACCGAGGCCCGCCGCCGCACCGAGCGCAGTCACGCCGAGCTGATCGCCACGGTCGCGCACGAGCTGCGCTCCCCGCTGACCTCGGTCAAGGGGTTCACGGCCACCCTGCTCGCCAAGTGGGAGCGGTTCACGGACGACCAGAAGCGGCTGATGCTGGAGACCGTCGACGCCGACGCGAACCGCGTCACCCGCCTCATCGCCGAGCTGCTCGACATCTCCCGCATCGACTCCGGCCGTCTGGAGGTGCGCCGGCAGCCCGTCGACATGGCCACCGCCGTCGGCCGGCACGTACAGGCGCTCACCGCGAACGGGCAGGCCCCCGAGCGCTTCCTCGTGAGCGTCAGCCACCCGCTCCCCGATCTGTGGGCCGATCCGGACAAGATCGACCAGATCCTCGGCAACCTCCTCGAAAATGCGGTGCGCCACGGAGAAGGAACGGTCACCATCGGGGTGTCGCCACATGAGAAGGGAACCGCCGTCACCGTGTCCGACGAAGGCCCCGGGATCCCCGAGGAGTCGATGGGCCGCGTCTTCACCCGCTTCTGGCGGGGGAGCAAGCGCGGCGGCACCGGCCTGGGCCTGTACATCGTCAAGGGCATCGTGGAGGCCCACGGCGGGACCATCACGGTCGGCCGCGGCCCCGGCGGCGGCGCCGAGTTCCGATTTATCCTGCCCGTGAGCGCCCCCGCGTATCTCACGCAGTAGCCCTGCGGAGAGTCCCGGCAGGCGGCCCACGGGCTCCTTCACCCCCAGCGACCTTTAGACTCGTCCTTTGGCACCTTTGTGTCCTTGTGCCGAGCGCGTCCTGCGCGTCGCGCGGGGGACCCATCCAGCCAGCCATCGGAAGTACGGGAAGAGATGTCGGCACCGAACAAGTCGTACGACCCTGTCGAGGTCGAGGCACTGAAACCGGAAGAGATCGAGCGCATGCGGGACGAGGCGCTCGCCGCCTTCGCGTCCGCCGGCGACCTCGACGCGCTGCGGGAGGCGAAGACCGCGCACATGGGCGACCGCTCGCCCCTCGCGCTCGCCAACCGCGAGATCGGCGCGCTGCCCCCGCAGGCCAAGGCCGAGGCGGGCAAGCGCGTGGGCCAGGCCCGGGGCGCCGTGAACAAGGCCTTCGGGGCCCGCACGGTCGAGCTCGAGGCGGAGCGCGACGAGCGGGTGCTGGTCGAGGAGGCCGTGGACGTCACGCTGCCTTACGACCGCGTCCCCGCCGGCGCCCGGCACCCCCTGACCACGCTGATGGACCGCATCGCGGACATCTTCGTGGCCATGGGGTACGAGGTCGCCGAGGGTCCTGAGGTCGAGGCGGAGTGGTTCAACTTCGACGCCCTCAACTTCACGCCGGACCACCCGGCGCGCCAGATGCAGGACACCTTCTTCGTCCAGGGGCCCGAGGGCACCCAGGGCGACGAGTCCGGCGTCGTGCTGCGCACCCACACCTCCCCGGTGCAGGCGCGCTCGCTGCTGGAGCGCAAGCCGCCCGTCTACATCGTCTGCCCGGGCCGGGTGTACCGCACCGACGAGCTCGACGCGACGCACACCCCGGTCTTCCACCAGGTCGAGCTGCTCGCCGTGGACGAGGGCCTGACCATGGCGGACCTCAAGGGCACCATGGACCACATGGTCCAGGAGCTGTTCGGCGAGGGCACCACCACGCGCCTGCGCCCGCACTTCTTCCCCTTCACCGAGCCGTCCGCCGAGATGGACATGCAGTGCTACGTGTGCCGCGGCGAGTCGGTGGGCAACCCCGACCGCCCGTGCCGTACCTGCTCCAGCGAGGGCTGGATCGAGCTCGGCGGCTGCGGCATGGTCAACCCCAAGGTGCTCATCGCCTGCGGTGTGGACCCCGAGAAGTACAGCGGGTTCGCCTTCGGGTTCGGCATCGAACGGATGCTGATGTTCCGCCACAACGTCGAAGACATGCGAGACATGGTCGAGGGTGACGTTCGCTTCACCCGGCCGTTCGGGAGTGAGATCTGATGCGCGTCCCGCTTTCCTGGCTGCGGGAGTACGTCGATCTCCCCGCGGGTGAAACCGGCCGTGACGTGGCGGCCAAGCTGGTCGACGCCGGCCTCGAGGTCGAGACCGTCGAGCAGCTCGGCGGCGGCCTCAAGGGCCCGCTCGTCGTCGGCCAGGTGCTGACGATCGAGGAGCTCGAGGGCTTCCGCAAGCCGATCCGCTTCTGCACGGTCGACGTCGGTCAGGCCAACGGCACCGGCGAGCCGCAGGAGATCGTCTGCGGCGCCCGGAACTTCGCCGTCGGCGACAAGGTCGTCGTGGTGCTGCCCGGCGCGGTCCTGCCGGGCGACTTCGCGATCGCCGCGCGCAAGACCTACGGCCGCACCTCGCACGGCATGATCTGCTCCGGCGACGAGCTGGGCATGGGCGACGACGGCACGCACGGCATCATCGTGCTGCCGCACGAGCACGAGGTCGGCACCGACGCGATCGAGCTGCTCCAGCTCGTCGACGAGGTCCTCGACATCGACATCACCCCGGACCGCGGCTACTGCATGTCCCTGCGCGGTGTCGCCCGCGAGGCGGCCACCGCCTACGGCCTGCCGCTGCGCGACCCGGCGCTGCTCGACGTGCCCCAGCCGAACTCGTACGGCTACCCGGTCAAGGTCGACGACCCGGCCGGCTGCGACCGTTTCACCGCCCGCACGGTGACCGGACTCGACCCCGACGCGCGCTCCCCGATCTGGCTCACCCGCCGCCTGCAGAAGGCGGGCATGCGCCCGATCTCGCTCGCCGTGGACGTCACCAACTACGTGATGCTCGAGCTCGGCCAGCCGCTGCACGCCTACGACCGCTCCAGCATCGAGGGCACCATCGGTGTGCGCCGGGCCGAGCAGGGCGAAGAGCTGATCACCCTCGACGGGGTCAAGCGCAAGCTCGACGCCGAGGACCTGGTGATCACCGACAACAGCGGGCCGATCGGTCTCGCCGGTGTCATGGGCGGCGCCAACACCGAGATCGCCGACTCCGTCTCCGCGCCCTTCGATCCCTCCGGCTCGAGCGCGGAGGTCACGGGGACCACGGACGTCGTCATCGAGGCCGCGCACTTCGACTCCGTGTCGATCTCGCGCACCGCCCGCCGTCTGAAGCTCTCCTCCGAGGCGTCCAAGCGCTTCGAGCGGGGCGTCGACCCGCAGGCCGCCGCCGCGGCCGCGCAGCGGACCGTCGACCTGCTCGTGCTCCTCGCCGGCGGCACCGCCGAGGCGGGCGTCACCCAGTTCCTCGCCCCGGGCGCGCCGCGCACCATCGCGATGGGCGCGGACCACCCGGACCGGGTCGCGGGCATGGAGTACGGCCGCGAGACCGTCGTGCGCCGCCTCCAGGAGATCGGCTGCGATGTCTACGGCCAGGACGAGCTCGTCGTCACGGTCCCGTCGTGGCGGCCCGACCTCGCCGAGCCCAACGACCTCGCCGAAGAGGTCATCCGGCTGGAGGGCTACGGGAACCTCCCGTCGACCCTTCCGCAGGTGCCCTCCGGCCGTGGTCTGACCGCCCGGCAGCAGCTGCACCGCCGGGTCGGCCGTGCGCTGGCCGGCTCGGGCTACGTCGAGGCGCTCAGCTACCCGTTCCTCGGTGAGGGCGTCTTCGACCAGCTCCAGATCCCGGCGCACGACGTCGCCCGCCAGGTCGTCAAGCTGGTCAACCCGATCTCCGACGAGGAGCCGGCGCTGCGCACCACGCTGCTGCCGGGTCTGCTCGGCGCGCTGCGGCGCAACGACAGCCGGGGCAGCCACGACCTCGCGCTCTTCGAGACCGGTTCGGTCTTCCGGGCCGCCGCCCAGCCGGGTGTCGCCGTACGGCTGCCCGTCGACCGGCGTCCCACGGACGAGGAGATCGCCACCCTGAACGCGGCCCTGCCCGCGCAGCCGCGGTACGCCGCGGTCGTGCTGGCCGGTGCCCGCGAGCAGGCCGGCTGGTGGGGCAAGGGCCGCCCGGCCGACTGGGCGGACGCGGTCCAGGCCGCCCGCGCGCTCGCCGTCGAGGCCGGCACCGAGCTCGTCGTCCGCCAGGGCCAGTACGGTCCGTGGCACCCGGGCCGCTGCGCCGAGCTCGTCGTCACCATCGGCGGGGTCGAGCAGGTCATCGGCCACGCCGGTGAGCTGCACCCGCGCGTGGTCAAGGCGATGGGCCTGCCGGCCCGTACCAGCGCGATGGAGCTCGACCTCGACCGCCTCGCGGCGGCCGGTGGCGAGGCCCTCCAGGCACCCCGGATCTCCTCCTTCCCGGTGGCGACCCAGGACGTGGCGCTGATCGTCGACGCGTCGGTCCCGGCGTCCTCGGTGGAGGCCGCGCTGCGCAAGGGCGCGGGTGAACTCCTCGAATCGCTGCGGCTGTTCGACGTGTTCACCGGTGAGCAGGTCGGCGAGGGCAAGAAGTCCCTGGCCTACGCGCTGCGCTTCCGCGCGGCCGACCGGACGCTGACCGCCGAGGAGTCCACGGCCGCGCGCGACGCGGCGGTGGCCCTGGCGGGCGAGCGGACCGGGGCGGTGCTCCGGGGCGCGTAACCGCTTCCTGTGCGCGTGAGGGGCCCATCCGGATGCCGGGTGGGCCCCTCACTCGTTCGGGTGAGAACCCCGGTGGCCCGGGTCCCGGGTGCCGGTCGGTCGACACAATCGATCCGGCCGGAGGGGAGCCCTGCATGCCCGGTACCGGGAAGGGCGGGGTGGGTTGGGGTGAGGGGACGACCGGGAGAGGCCGAGACCGGCAGAGGCGGAGGCAGAAGCAGAGGCGAGGCAGCGACCGGGCCGGCGCCCTCGCCGGGGCGCCGCTCACGCCCGCGCGGCTGGTGGCGGGCGTGCACGCCGTTCTGCTCCGGCACACCAGCGGGCGACTCACCGACGACGTCGCCCTGCTGGTGCTCCGCAACGACCGGCCTGGACCACGCGCGCCGGGCCCGGTGGATGAGCCCGGCGCGCGTCCGGCCCGGCCCCTACCGGGGCGCGGCGACCAACCGGGCGCCGGCGGAACCGGAACGCGCCGCCCGCCTGCCATGGAGTGTCGGGCAGACAGCAGAACGGGCGGCGCGGTGACGGGTCGTCGCACTGTACGAGGGGGAGCCGACGACCCGAGCTACCTCTTGGCGAGGCTCTTCAGTGAAGCGCCCCCGGGGGTCCGCGCGGCAGAGTGCGCATCGCATTTATGCGCGTACACGGTTCACACCCCGTGTGAACCCCGCACCCATTAGCCTGAGACCGACGAGCCCTTGGAGCGGCCCATGCAGCCCAATGTCCTGCTCGATGCCCTCCTCGCCGAGGCGGGCATGTCACACGCCGGACTCGCCGCGTACGTGAACCAGGCAGGCCGCACCCGCGGACTCGCCCTGCGCTACGAACACACCGCCGTGGCGCGGTGGTTGAAGGGCCAGCGGCCCCGGGGTCAGGTCCCCGACCTGATCTGCGAGGTGCTCGGCGGCCGGCTGAGGCGGCCCCTCGGGCTCGACGACATCGGGCTCGGCGCGGCGGACCAGCCCGTTCCGCTGCACGCCTCGCCGCTCAGCGGGTTCGTGGACCGGGCCGCCGCCCTGTGGCGGTCCGACGGCCAGGCCCGGCCCCAGCTGCTCGCGGCGGAGGCGGTCACCGGGACGCCCGCCGTGATCCCGGTGTGGGAGTGGGAGAACCCGCCCGAGGACGCCGACGTCTCCCGCGAGGGCCCGAACCCGATCGGTCCCGAGCACATCGAGGTCCTGAAGTCGGCCCGCGCCCACTACGAGCTGATGTACCGCCGGGCCGGAGGCATGGCTACGCGGGACCGGATCGTCCGCTTCCTGGGCAGCGAGACCGCGCCCATGCTGCGCGGGAGCTACTCCGACGACCTCGGCCGCAGGCTGCACCGGGCCACCGGATCGCTGGTGGCGGTGGCGGGGATCTGCGCCTACGACTCGGACGCCCACGGGCTGGCCCAGCGCTACTTCCACCAGGCCCTGCGCCTGGCCAAGGCGAGCGGGGACCGCGGGCTCGGGGCGTACGTGATCGCGCTGATCGTCAACCAGTCCCTGCACCTGCGGGAGTACCGCCAGGCCGTCGCCTTCGCCGAGGCCGCGCTGCGTGCGGCCGGGCGGCACACCACCCCGGCGCTGGCCGCGGACCTCTACGCCATGCAGGCCAAGGCCTATGCCCAACTCGGGGACACCCAGGCCGCACTGGCCTGCATCCGCAGGGCGGAGGCGGCCGCCGCGCGGATCCGCCCGGGCAGCGAGCCCGACGAGACCGGCTACGTACAGCCGGGGCTGGTCAATGTGCAGGTCGCCGAGGCGCTGCTCAGTCTGGGCGATCTGGAGGCCGCGCGGGTGCAGGCGGCCGCCGCCGTCGGCACCCCCGCGCACGACCGCGGCCGGGTGCACCGGCTGGCGATGCTGTGCGAGATCCAGCTGCGTCAGGGGGAGGCGGACCGGGCCGCGGCCTCCGCGGCCGAGATGGCCGAGCGGGCCAAGGGCATGGAGTCGCTGCGGCTGCGCGACCGGCTGCGGGCGGTCCGCGAACAGCTTCTGACCAGCGGTTGTACGGGCGCGGAGGAGACCGCGAGGCTCATCGACGGGGCGCTGCGCGTTCCGCTGTGACCGGTCAGCTGCTGCCATGTTTGCCACCTACTCGAAAGGAAGGTGGCACTGCCGTGCAGTGGATGAACCTGAGTGAGCAGACCGTGTACAAGAACCGTTGGTTCGACGTGAATCTCGCCGATGTGGAACTCCCCGACGGCCGGCACCTGGACCACTTCGTGATCCGGCTGCGTCCGGTCGCCGTCGCCACGGCCGTCAACGAGGCCAACGAGGTGCTGCTGCTGTGGCGGCACCGCTTCATCACCGACAGCTGGGGCTGGGAACTGCCCGCCGGGGTGGTCGAGGACGGCGAGGACATCGCGGTCGCGGCGGCCCGCGAGATGGAGGAGGAGTCGGGCTGGCGGCCCGGTCCGCTCCACCACCTGATGACCGTCGAGCCGTCCAACGGACTGACCGACGCCCGCCACCACCTCTACTGGGCGGACGGGGCCACCCGCATCGGCCATCCCGAGGACGACTTCGAGTCCTCGCGCCGGGAGTGGGTGCCCCTCAAGCTCGTGCCGGACATGATCGCCCGGGGAGAGATCCCGGCCGCCAACATGGCGGCCGGGCTGCTCCTGCTGCACCACCTGCGGCTCGGCCGGCCGTAGGGGCCGGCCGTACGGCTCAGCGGTACGGGTCAGCCGTACGGGTAGAAGCCCGCGCCCGTCTTGCGGCCCAGACGGCCGGCGTCGACCATGCGCTGGAGCAGCGGCGGAGCGGCGTACAGCGGCTCCTTGTACTCGGCGTACATCGAGTCGGCGATCGACGCGATGGTGTCCAGGCCGATCAGGTCGGACAGCTTGAGCGGGCCCATCGGGTGGGCGCAGCCCAGCTCCATGCCGTTGTCGATGTCCTCGCGGCTGGCGATGCCCGACTCGAACATCCGGATCGCGGACAGCAGGTACGGGACCAGGAGTGCGTTGACGACGAACCCGGACCGGTCCTGGGCGCGGACCGCGTGCTTGCCCAGCACGTCCCGCACCAGGGCCTCGGCCCGCTTGACGGTGTCCTCGCCCGTGGTCAGCGCCGGGATCAGCTCGACGAGCTTCTGCACCGGGGCCGGGTTGAAGAAGTGGATGCCGATCACCTGGTCCGGCCGCGAGGTCGCGACGGCCAGCTTGACCAGCGGGATCGAGGAGGTGTTGGACGCCAGGATCGCGTCCGGGCGGGTGATCACCTGGTCGAGGACCTGGAAGATCTCCGTCTTGACCTGCTCGTTCTCGACGACCGCCTCGATGACGAGGTCACGGTCGGCGAACTCGCCGAGGTCGGTGGTGAAGGTGAGGCGGGCCAGGGTGGCGTCCCGCTCCTCTTCGGTGATCTTGCCGCGTTCGGCGGCCTTGGTCAGGGAGTTGTGCAGCCGGGTACGGCCGATCTCCAGGGCTTCGCCGGTGGTCTCGGCGACCTTGACCTCAAGGCCACTGCGGGCGCACACCTCGGCGATACCCGCGCCCATCTGGCCACAGCCCACTACGCCGACCCGTGTGATGTCGGAAGGGAGGTCAGTCACTTCGTGCCTTTCGCAGCTCATCCGTCGGCGGGTCCCCCGTACGATTCCGGCGCCCGCCACGCCCCCCGACGTTACTCCCGACCTTGCGCGGGGCGGCGGGCCGGGGCGGGCATGCTGAGCGAACACCGTGCAATGTCACTCAGTGAAATGGAGCTGTCACATGACGTATATCGGCCGACGGGTACTGCTGGCCGGAGCCGTGGGGGTGATCGCCGCCGCCACGGCCGGATCGGCGGCCGCGGCGCCGCGGCCCTCCGCGCGGATCCCCGGGGGGCGGGCCGGCGCGGCCGACTTCCGCGGGATGTGGATCGCCACCGTGGCGAACGTGGACTGGCCCTCCGAGAGCGGACTCTCCGCCGCGCGGCAGCGCGCCGAGCTGCTCGGCCTCCTCGACGCCGCGGTCGAGCGGCGGCTCGGAGCGGTGGTGCTCCAGGTCCGGCCGGCGGCGGACGCGTTCTGGCCCTCGAAGCTGGAGCCCTGGTCGCAGTGGCTGACCGGGAAGCAGGGCGTGGACCCGGGCTGGGACCCGCTGGGCACGGCGGTGAAGGAGGCGCACGCGCGCGGGCTGGAGCTGCACGCCTGGTTCAACCCGTACCGCGTGGCCAACCACACCGACATCGACCGTCTGGTGGCCGCGCACCCGGCGCGGCGCAACCCCGGCTGGACGGTGGAGTACGGCGGCAAGCTCTACTACAACCCCGGTCTTCCCGAGGTGCGGCGCTTCGTCCAGGACGCGATGTTCGACGCCGTCTCCCGCTATCCGGTCGACGCGGTCCACTGGGACGACTACTTCTACCCGTACCCGGTGGCGGGGGAGTACTTCGACGACGACGAGGCCTTCGAGGAGTACGGAGCGGGCTTCGCGTCACGGGCCGCCTGGCGCCGCAACAACACCGACACCCTGGTCCGCGAGATGTCCGCGCGGCTGCGGGCACTGAAGCCGGCGCCCCGGTTCGGGATCAGCCCCTTCGCCGTCTGGCGCAACTCCGACCGGGACCCGGCCGGTTCACCGACGCGTGCGGGCCTCGGGACCTACGACGACCTGTACGCGGACACCCGCAAGTGGGTCAGGGAGGGCTGGATCGACTACATCGTGCCGCAGGCGTACTGGCACATCGGGCATCCGACCGCCGACTACGCCGACATCGTGCCCTGGTGGGCGCGGACCGTCGCGGGGACGAACGTCCGGCTCTACGTGGGGGAGGCCCTCTACCGCTGCGACGAGGACAGCCCCACCGCCGCCTGGCGCGATCCGGGTGAGCTGTCGAAGCACGTGCGGTTCGCCCGCGATTTCCCGGAGGTCCGCGGCCACGTGTACTTCTCGGCGAAGCAGGTGGCCGCGGACCCCAACGGAGCGATGGCCCGGGTGGTCGCCGATCACTACCGGTCGGCGGAGTCCCGGCGCTGATTCAGTGAGTGGGCTCTGAGGGGTGGCGGACCGTGCAGTCGGGTCCGGGAGCCATCAGTGCCTCGTGTCCGTCCTCGAAGCGGACCCGGTACGGGGGGGTTCCGTTCTCGCCCAGGACCTGGGTGATCTCGCCCACCTTGTCGTGCTGTCCTACGATCCTGCCGTGCTGCACCAGCTGGTCGCCCTCGGTCGCGCGCATAACTGACCTCCTCGGTGGCGGTCCGATCCGGTGCTAGCAGTTTAGGACGGAGTGCGGCTATTTGACCCGTTGGGTCACCGCGATGCAGACGAGGACCGCGCAGGCGGCGGCCGGTGCGGCGGGGGAGAGGTGCTCGCCCAGCAGGGCCACCGACCAGACGAGGGTGAGCAGCGGCTGGGCGAGCTGGAGCTGGCTGGCCCGCGGAGCCCCGATCTCGGCCATGCCCCGGTACCAGACGTACAGGCCGAGGAAGGTGGAGCCGGCCGCCGCCCAGACCAGCCCGGCCAGCCCGTGGCCGGTCAGGTGCACCGGCTCGTACGCGAGCCCGGCCGCGGAACCGGCCAGGCTGAGCGGCAGGCACAGGACCAGTGCCCAGCCGATCACCTGCCAGCCGGGCAGCATCCGGGCCAGGCGGCCGCCCTCGGTGTACCCGGCGGCACACACGAGCAGGGCGGCGAACAGGTAGGCGTCGCCCGCGGACAGGGCGCCGCCGCTCTGCGCGAGCGTGAAGCCCAGCACGACCGCGGCCCCGGCGAGGGCCGCGGCCCAGAAGGCGCGCGAGGGGCGGGCCCCGGTGCGCAGCGCGGACAGCGCGGCGGTGGTGAGCGGCAGGAGGCCGACGACCACGGCGGCGTGCGAGGTCGTGGAGGTGGTCAACGCGAGGGTGGTGAGCATCGGGAAGCCGACGACCACCCCGGCGGCGACGACGGCGAGCCCCGCCCAGTGCTCGCGGGCGGGCAGCGGGACCCGGCGGGCCAGCAGGAAGACGCCGGCTATGGCGGCGGCGAGGACACTGCGCAGCGCGACGAGCGACCACGGGCCGAAGCTCTCCAGTCCCCATGCGGTGGCGGGGAAGGTCAGCGAGAAGGCGACGACGCCGAGCATGGCGAGGGCGGTCCCCCGGCGCACCGGGTTCTTGACCGCTATCGTGGTCGGGAGAGTAGCGCTATTCTGTGCTGTCATGTATGAGCGTAGCAGTGTGGCGGAGCTGGCTGAATCCCTGCGGTCCGAGCTCAACCGCTACTCGACAGGTGGAAAGCTGCCGTCGAGTCGCGCCCTTGTGGAGCGCTACCGGGTCAGTCCCGTCACCGTCTCCCGGGCCCTCGCCCAGCTCGCCGCCGAGGGCCTCGTCGTCACCCGGCCCGGCGCGGGGGTCTTCCGTGCCGCGCCCCGTACGGCGGCCCCCGCGGCCGGGGACACCTCCTGGCAGGAGGTCGCCCTCAGCGCCGAGGGGGCCGGGGAGATCGTGCCGCGCTCCGTCGACGCCACCGGAGTGCTCGGCTCGCTGGCCGCCCCGCCGCCCGGGGTGATCGAGCTCAACGGCGGCTACCTGCACCCCTCCCTCCAGCCCGAGCGGGCCATGGCGGCCGCCCTGGCCCGGGCCGGGCGGCGGCCCGGCGCCTGGGGGCGGCCGCCCCTGGAGGGGCTGCCCGAGCTGCGCGACTGGTTCGCCCGGGAGATCGGCGGCTCGCTCGTCGCCGCCGACGTGCTGGTCACCGCGGGCGGTCAGAGCGCGCTGGCCACCGCCCTGCGGGCGCTCGCCCCGCCCGGTGCGCCGATCCTGGTCGAGTCCCCGACCTACCCCGGGCTGCTCGCCATTGCCCGGGCCTCCGGCTGCCGGCCCGTGCCGGTACCGGTGGACGCCGAGGGGGTCCGGCCGGAGCTGCTCGCCGCCGCCTTCGAGGCGACCGGGGCGCGGGTCTTCGTATGCCAGCCGCTGTTCCAGAACCCGACCGGTGCGGTACTGGCTCCGGGGCGCCGGACCGAGGTGCTGCGCATCGCGCGGGCCGCCGGGGCCTTCGTGGTCGAGGACGACTACGCCCGGGCCCTGGCCCACGAGGACGCCGGTCCGCTGCCGGCGACGCTGGCCGCCGAGGACACGGACGGGGTGGTGGTGCACGTCCGGTCGCTGACCAAATCCACCTCGCCCAGCCTGCGGGTCGGAGCCCTGGCCGCCCGCGGCCCGGTGGTCGACCGCCTGCGCGCCATCCAGATCGTGGACAGCTTCTTCGTCCCCCGGCCCCTCCAGGAGGCCGCCCTGGAACTGGTCGGCGCGCCCGCCTGGCCGCGTCACCTGCGGACGGTCGCCGCCGAGCTGCGTCACCGGCGCGACGTGCTCGCGGGCGCCCTGCGCCGTGAACTGCCCGCCCTGGAACTGCCGCATCTGCCCTCCGGCGGATACCAGTTGTGGGTCCGGCCGGCCGGAGGCGGCGACGACGCGGCCTTCGCCGCGGCGGCCCTGCGCGCCGGGGTGGCGGTGGCTCCGGGCCGCCCGTACTTCTGCGCGGAACCGCCGGGCCCGCACGTCCGGCTGAGCTTCGCCGGGGTCGCCGGCCCCGGCGAACTGGTGGAGGCGGTCCGGCGGCTGCGGACCGGTCCGGCCGAAGGTCTCGGTCCGGACGCTTGACCGCACGCGGCAGGCGGATCACCATCGCCGCATGCATGTTCGGGTTTCGCTTGTCGCCGCAGCCCGTAGTTCCTCGCTGCTCGCCGAGCGCTTCGACGACGACCGCCCGCTGGACGGAGCCGGCTGGCGGTCGGTGGAGTCCGCCGCGCAGGGCCTCGTGCCCCTGGGCTCGGCCGGGCTGCGCTACTGCTCGCCGACCCCGCGCAGCCGTGCCACGGGCGAGGCCCTCGGGTACGCGCCCCTCGCGCAGCCCGCGCTGCGCGAGTGCGACATGGGCCGCTGGCGGGGCCTGACCCTGTCCGAGGTGACCGCCCACGAGCCGGGGGCGGTGGACCTGTGGCTCAGTGACCCGCGCTCCGCCCCGCACGGCGGTGAGTCCCTGCTCGCCTTCATCTCCCGGATCGGCGACTGGCTCGACACCAGGCCCGCCGACGACGGGGGCGCGATCGTGGCGGTTGCCGAGCCCTCGGTGGTCCGGGCGGCCCTGGTCTACGCGCTGAAGGCGCCCCCGCTGACCTACTGGAACGTCGACGTCCGACCGCTGTCCACGATGACCCTGACGGGCTGGTCCGGCCGCTGGCACCTCTGCCTGCAGGCCCCTGCGTGATCCGGTGGTGAGGGTCGGGGACCCTCCCGGGGGGATGTACCCGCGGATGGCGGCCGAGCCGCCGGAGCAGGGCTATGCGGTCCATGTGGAGCCGAACGCATGGGTCGGGCACCCTCTGGCCCGGGACGCGGCGTCCGAGCGGTCGTACCGTGCCCCGCGGGGACCGGCCCGCCACCGGCCCGGCCGCGCCCGACGCTACCGGCGGAATCGCCGCCGCGGCCGGGCCTTTCCTGCTAGACATCTTCCTGGAGGCACCGGACACGGGGCACTTCGGAGGGACCCCCTCCCAGGAATCGAAGACATTGCATAAACGTGCGTAAGTACGTATAGTCATGCCATCGATGAGGAGGGTCCGATGGTGGTACGTGCAGCGGTGGCCGGAGCGAGCGGGTACGCGGGCGGTGAAGTCCTGCGCCTCCTGCTCTCGCACCCCGAGGTGGAGATCGGAGCCCTGACCGGCAACTCCAACGCCGGACAGCTCCTCGGCTCCCTCCAACCCCACCTCGTGCCGCTCGCGGGACGCACCCTGGAGGCGACCACCCCCGAGGTCCTCGCCGGCCACGACGTCGTCTTCCTCGCCCTCCCGCACGGCCAGTCCGCCGCCGTCGCCGCCCAGCTCGGCGAGGACGTCCTCGTCGTCGACATGGGCGCCGACCACCGGCTCAAGGACTCCGCCGACTGGGACGCCTTCTACGGCGCCCCGCACGCCGGCACCTGGCCCTACGGCCTCCCCGAACTGCCCGGCGCCCGCGAGGCACTGACCGGGACCCGGCGCATCGCCGTCCCCGGCTGCTTCCCCACCGCCGTCTCCCTCGCCCTCTTCCCCGCCTACCAGGGCGGCTTCGCCGAGCCCGAGGCCGTGATCGTCGCCGCCACCGGCACCTCCGGCGCGGGCAAGGCACTCAAGCCCCACCTGCTCGGCGCCGAGGTCATGGGCTCCGTGACCCCGTACGGCGTGGGCGGCGGACACCGCCACACGCCCGAGATGGTGCAGAACCTGAGCCCGCTCGCGGGAGAGCGCGTCAGCGTCTCCTTCACCCCCACCCTCGTGCCCATGGCACGCGGCATCCTCGCCACGTGCTCGGCCAAGGCGCTCCCCGGCACCACCGCCGAATCGCTGCGTGCCGCCTACGAGAAGGCGTACGCGGACGAGCCCTTCGTCCACCTGCTGCCCGAGGGCCGGATGCCGTCCACCAAATCCGTCCACGGTTCCAACGCCGTCCACGTCCAGGTGGCCTACGACGAGTCCGCCCGGCGGATCATCGCCGTCAGCGCCATCGACAACCTGACCAAGGGCACCGCCGGCGGCGCGGTGCAGAGCATGAACATCGCCCTGGGGCTTCACGAGAGCCTGGGTCTTTCGACGATCGGAGTCGCACCGTGAGCGTCACGGCAGCACAGGGATTCACGGCAGCCGGCATCGCCGCCGGGATCAAGGCCAACGGCAACCCCGACCTGGCCCTGGTGGTCAACAACGGGCCGCGTCTGGCCGCCGCGGGCGTCTTCACCTCCAACCGCGTCAAGGCCGCCCCCGTGCACTGGTCCGAGCAGGTCCTGCGCGGCGCCGCCGTCAGCGCGGTCGTCCTCAACTCCGGCGGCGCCAACGCCTGCACCGGCCCCAAGGGGTTCCAGGACACCCACGCCACCGCGGAGAAGGTCGCCGACGTCCTCAACGGGCTCGCGTCGGGATCCGAGTTCAACGCCGGCGAGATCGCCGTCGCGTCCACCGGCCTGATCGGCGTCCTGCTCCCCATGGACAAGCTGCTCCCCGGCATCGAGACCGCGGCCGCCGCCCTCTCCGCGGACGGTGGCGAGGCCGCCGCCATCGCCATCAAGACCACCGACACCGTGCACAAGACGGCCACCGTCTCCCAGGGCGGCTGGACCGTCGGAGGCATGGCCAAGGGCGCGGGCATGCTCGCCCCGGGCCTTGCCACCATGCTCGTCGTCATCACCACCGACGCCGACCTGGACAGCGCCACCCTCGACAAGGCGCTGCGCGCCGCCACCCGCACCACCTTCGACCGGGTCGACTCCGACGGCTGCATGTCCACCAACGACACGGTGCTGCTGCTCGCCTCCGGCGCCTCCGGCCAGGTGCCGGCGTACGAGGACTTCGCCGAGGCCGTGCGCAAGGTCTGCGACGACCTGGCCCGCCAGCTGATCGGCGACGCCGAGGGCGCCAGCAAGGACATTCGCATCGAGGTCATCGGCGCGGCCAGCGAGGACGACGCGGTCGAGGTCGGCCGCTCCATCGCCCGCAACAACCTGCTCAAGTGCGCCATCCACGGCGAGGACCCGAACTGGGGCCGGGTGCTCTCCGCGATCGGCACCACCAAGGCGGGCTTCGACCCGGACCGGCTGAACGTCGCCATCAACGGGGTCTGGGTCTGCCGGAACGGCTCCGTCGGCGAGGACCGCGACCTGGTCTCGATGAAGGACCGCGAGGTCCGCATCACCGCCGACCTGTCCAACGGCAGCGAATCGGCCGTCATCTGGGCCAACGACCTGACCGCCGACTACGTCCACGAGAACAGCGCGTACTCCTCATGAGCGACGAGAAGGCCGGCCAGCCCGGCACCGCCGGCGGTACCACCGCCCGCAAGCACACCGCCCTGCCCAAGGCGCAGATCCTCATCGAGGCCCTGCCGTGGCTCACCCGCCACAACGGCAAGATCGTCGTCATCAAGTTCGGCGGCAACGCCATGATCGACGAGGACCTCAAGGCAGCCTTCGCCCAGGACGTGGTCTTCCTGCGCCAGGCCGGCCTCAAGCCGGTCGTCGTGCACGGCGGCGGCCCGCAGATCAACGCCCAGCTCGACAAGCAGGGCCTGGTCAGCGAGTTCAAGGCGGGGCTGCGCGTCACGACCCCGGAGGCCATGGACGTCGTACGGATGGTCCTGGCGGGCCATGTCCAGCGCGAGCTGGTCGGGCTGCTCAACCAGCACGGACCGCTCGCCGTCGGCATGACCGGCGAGGACGCCCGCACCATCATCGCGACCAAGCACAGCCCGCAGATCGGCGGCGAGAGCATCGACATCGGCCGGGTCGGGGAGATCACCTCCATCGACACCGGCGCGATCGAGGCCCTGCTGGCGGACGGCCGGATCCCGGTCATCTCCTCCATCGCGGGCAGCGCCGACGACCACCACGTCTACAACGTCAACGCCGACACGGCGGCCGCGGCCCTCGCCGCCGCCCTGGGCGCCGAGACGCTGATGGTCCTCACCGACGTCGAAGGCCTGTACGCCGACTGGCCGCACAGCGACGAGGTCATCAGCAAGCTCACCGTCAGCGAGCTGGAGAAGCTGCTGCCCGAGCTCTCCAGCGGCATGGTGCCCAAGATGGAGGGCTGCCTGCACGCCGTCCGCAACGGCGTGAACACCGCCCGCGTGCTCGACGGCAGGGTCCAGCACTCGATCCTGCTGGAGATCTTCACCGACTCCGGCATCGGCACGATGGTCGTGCCCGACCACCAGTCAGGGGGAACGGAATGACGAAGGGCACCGGCAACCAGGAGTACGGCGCTCGCTGGCAGGGGGCGCTGGCCAACAACTACGGCACCCCCGCGGTCGCGCTCGTACGCGGCGACGGCGCCCAGGTCTGGGACGCCGACGGCAAGCAGTACACCGACTTCGTCGGCGGCATCGCGGTCAACGCCCTCGGGCACGCCCACCCGGCGATCGTCGCGGCCGTGACCGAGCAGATCTCCACGCTCGGCCACGTCTCCAACCTCTTCATCTCCGAGCCGGTCGTCGCGCTCGGCGAGCGGCTGCTCCAGCTCTTCGGCCGCCCCGGCAAGGTCTTCTTCTGCAACTCCGGCGCCGAGTCCATCGAGGCCGCCTTCAAGATCGGCCGGCTGACCGGGCGGACCCACATGGTCGCCACCGACGGCGGCTTCCACGGCCGGACCATGGGCGCCCTCGCACTCACCGGACAGCCGAAGAAGCAGGAGCCCTTCCGGCCGCTGCCGGGCGACGTCACGCACGTCCCGTTCGGAGACGTCGAGGCCCTGCGGGCCGCCGTCACCGAGGAGACCGCGCTCGTGGTCATCGAGCCCATCCAGGGCGAGAACGGCGTCGTCGTGCCCCCCGCCGGGTACCTGACGGCCGCCCGCGAGATCACCCGCGCCACCGGCACCCTGCTCGTCCTCGACGAGGTCCAGACCGGCATCGGCCGGTGCGGCCAGTGGTTCGAGCACCAGGCCCACGAGGACGTCGAGCCCGACATCGTCACCCTCGCCAAGGGGCTGGGCGGCGGGCTGCCCATCGGCGCTGTCGTCGCCTTCGGCCCCGTGGCCGACCTGCTCCAGCCGGGCCAGCACGGCACGACCTTCGGCGGGAACCCCGTCGCCTGCGCCGCCGGGCTCGCCGTCATCGACACCATCGCCTCGGGCGGGCTGCTCGACCGGGTCAAAGCCCGCGGCGAGCGCCTGCGCTCCGGGATCGAGGGCACGGGCCACGCCCTGGTCTCCCACGTCCGGGGCTCGGGTCTGCTGCTGGGTATCGTGCTGACCGAGCCGCTCGCCGCCCAGGTGCAGCAGGCGGCTCAGGATGCCGGTTTCCTGGTCAACGCGCCCGCCCCCGACGTCGTACGGCTCATGCCCCCGTACGTACTCACCGAGGCCGAGGCGGACGCGTTCGTCCGGGCCCTGCCCGGCATCCTCGACGCAGCAGGCGGGGACGGATCCGGAGAATGAGACGACGATGAGTCAGGCGCAGGACAACGAGCAGGGCGGCCAGGCCGTCCCGCAGACCCGCACAGCGCGTCACCGCCGGATCGTGGACATCCTCAACCGGCAGCCGGTCCGCTCCCAGAGCCAGCTGGCCAAGCTGCTGGCCGACGACGGGCTGAGCGTCACCCAGGCGACGCTCTCGCGCGACCTCGACGAGCTGGGCGCGGTGAAGATCCGCAACACCGGCGGCGAGCTGATCTACGCGGTACCCAGCGAGGGCGGTTTCCGCACCCCGCAGGCTCCGCTCGGCGAGTCCGCGAAGGAGGAGCGCATGCGGCGCCTCTCCGGGGAGCTGCTGATCTCGGCGGAGGCCTCCGCGAACCTCGTGGTCCTGCGCACCCCGCCGGGTGCGGCGCAGTTCCTCGCCTCGGCGATCGACCAGGCCGAGCTCCGCGCGATCCTCGGCACGATCGCCGGCGACGACACCCTGATGCTGATCAGCAGGGACCCGGCGGGCGGCCAGGCCCTCGCCGACCACCTGCTGAGGCTGGCGCAGAAGGAGAGCTGAGCGGGACGGGTCGGCCGGGAGGTCCGGGGCGGCGGAAATCCCGGTGCCGCGGCGGCGTTCGCCGGCGTAGCCTCAGGCGTGCGCCAACTCGCCCTCGCCGTACTGGTGTCCGCCGTGACCGCCGCCGTCTACGGGCCCATCGCCCTGCTGTGGTGGCGCCGCGCGCGGGTCCGCGGCCGGACGCTCCGGCTCGTCGCCGCCGTCGAGCTGGAGCCGTACCACATGGCCCTGTTGCGGCGAGAGGCGACCGAGGCGGCCGCCGCCGAACTCGTCCTCGCCGGGTACCTCCGGATCGACGAAGAGGGTGCCGCGTTCCTGACCGAGCAGGGCCGCGACCCGGCCCGGGCCCCCGCCCACCCGCTGCCCGCCGCCCTGTTGGACGCCGTACGCCGGCACGATCCCGAGCCCGTGTCGACCGGCTGGATCGACTGGAGCGACGAGGAGTACCTGCAGCGTCGCAGCGCGTACCGGAGCGAACGGGAGGCCCTGCTGCCCGAGCTGCCGCGGATGCCCGACGGCCGGGGGAACATCTTCCTGGCCTGCTGCACTTGTGTGGGCATCGCCCTGGTGATGTTGTTCTGGCTCCTCGCGAGCGCGCTGCTGGTGACCGGTCGCCCGCACGGTCTGCGGGAATGGGCCTGCGCCGTGGTGGCCGCCCTCGGTCTCTCGGCGCTGCTGCTGGCCGAGAAGGCCGGCAGGGTGGTCCGGGAGCGTACGGAGTGCGGCGACCCGCTGGGCGACCTGATGCGCGCCGAGCCGCACCCGGCCTTCGCGGCGCTGGACGAACAGCAGCGGTCCCACGTCCTGCGGAGCATCGAAGACCACGGCAGGTGGCGCGGCGCCGACCGGGTCGTCGAAGAGGACGTCGACGAGGACGAGGACGACGAGGACGACGAGTGGCTGGACGACAAGGTCTGGTGGGAGGACGCGTACGAGTACCGGGCCGCCGACGAGGACGAGCCCCGGGCCCCGGGACGGCCTAGTAGCGGGTGACGGCGAGCGGCCCCTCCTCCGTGCCGATCGCGATGTGCGGACGGCGGCGCGGGTCCGCCCAGCGCAGGATCGCCCGCATGGCCCGCTCGGGCACGGACACGCAACCGGCGGTCGCGCCCTTGCCGTTGACGTGCAGGAAGATCCCGGCGCCCCGGCCGCGCACGGGCCGGTCGTAGTTGAAGCCGATGACCAGCGCGTGCGCGTACTGCTTCTCGTAGGTCACCAGGTGTTCGGCCTCGCCCGGCGCGCAGTCCGCCGGCAGCGGCTCCACCCACCGGTTGTAGTGCGCGGAGGCGTTGTCCTGGCACCACCACGAATCGGCGGTCACCTGCCGGTAGTCGTGGTCCGTTCCGCCCGGTGCCCGCCGGATCCCGAAGGCGTAGGGCAGTTCGTACAGCCCCGTGGGCGTGGTGCCGGTGCCCTGGACCCGGGTCGCGCCGTCCGTGAGCCCGCCCGACCCGAAGCGGGCGGGCGCACTCCCGGACCGGTGCCAGCGCCCGGCCCACCGCTCCCACCAGATCACCCGGCCGGTCGTGGATCCGGGCGAGGGTGCGACGGCGGTGATCAGCTGACTGCCGCCGCCGGTGTCGGCGAGACGGTCGGGCAGGGGCGCGGGGCCCTGCGGGAGCAGGGCCGTGACGATCAGTGAGCCGGTGACAAGAGCGGTACGCAGCACATGTCAGACCGTACGCGGCGGAAGGGGCAGCGGCAGCGCAGGCAGGCCGTCGAGGCTCGATCCGATGAATTCCTTCTTCTCGCAGTAGGCGGCGAACTCCTCGTCGCTCTTGCGGCCGAAGTACTCCGCGTGCAGAGTCCGCTCGCCCTGGTACTCCATGAGGGGGACGGCGTAACCGCAGACATCGGAGATCCGGCGGGCGCGGACCAGGATGACCGCCCGCGCCGACGGCCCGTCGGCCTCGCCGAACAGGGCGATCAGTTCGCCCCAGCGGGGATCGTCGCGGAAGACCGCCTCGCCCTCGCCGTGGATGCGCACGATGTTGGGCGGCCCGGAGAACGCGCACCACATCAGCGTGATCCGGCCGTTCTCCCGGACGTGGGCGATGGTCTCGGCGCCGCTGCCCCCGAAGTCCAGGTAGGCCAGGGTCTGGTCGTCGATGACGACGAGGGTTCCGGCGCGTCCCTTGGGGGACAGGTTGACGTGACCGTCACCCGAGAGCGGGGCGGTCGCGGTGAAGAAGACCGGCTGCTCCTCGATGAACGCGCGCAGCCGGCCGTCTATTCGTTCGTGTTGCTTTCCCATGTGATCAGTATCGGTCCGCCGCGGCCCGCCCGGCCGGGAGTCCGAGCGAGGCGCGCATCTGCCGCATGACGGGGGCGCTGAACAGGTGCGTGCACCGGTCCAGCAGGGCGCCGACCTCCGGGTCGCGGACCGGCAGGTCCGGTTGCCGGTACGGGATCCACAGGCTCCGGACGTGCTGCGCGGCGACGGCCCGCAGGGCTGCGTCCCCGTCCGTCAGCAGCTGCACGGAGGCGCGCAGTGAGTCCACCCCGCCCCGCGCGGACAGCAGCCGGTGGGCGGCCCGGCGGGTGTGCGGCGGCCGTCCGGGCGCGATGCGGGCCGTCAGCCAGTCGACGGGCAGCCGGCCCGCGGAGCCGCCGAGGCTCCGGGCGACCTCGCGGGCCACCGCGGGTGACGGGTCGTCCAGCAGCGGCCGCAGGAGCTCGATGTCCGTACTGTCCAGCAGGCGCAGCCCGCCGACGGCCGCGGCCCGTACCCGGCCGTCGGGGTGTTCCAGCAGCGCGTGCAGCAGGGGCGCGTCCTGGCGGCGGGCGCACTCGGCGAAGCCGGTCACCGCGTACGGGGTCACGCGGGCGGGGTCGGACAGCAGTTCGCGGCACAGCGGGTACGGATCGCCGCCGCCCTGGCGGACCAGCCAGCGGGCGCAGGCCCGGACCATGCCGGAGCGGTCGGCGAGGTGGCCTGCGGCCTCGGCGGTCCGGCCGGCCCCGCGCAGGGCGGTGACCCCGGCGGCGCGGACCATCGGGCCGCGCCCGCCGAGCAGGGTGTCGATCGCCTCGTCGTCCGGTCCGTCGGCGGCCAGCGCGGCCAGTGTCGCGTCCGTCCACAGCCGGCCCGCCACCGCATCCGGTTCGCGGGCCGCCAGCCGGGCCCGTTCCCGTACGCCCAGCAGCCCGGCGCCGAGGGTCAGCCGCGCCGCGAACCGGCGGGTCAGCGGGTCCGCGCTCGCGCGCAGTGCGCCGAGGAGATCGTGGTCGCTGTCCAGCGCGGCCTCGAGGCGTTCCAGCGCCCACGCGCCCTGCTCGCGCCGGCCCAGCCGCATGACGAGCGGCGTCAGCCGCAGCACGGTTGCGGCGGGGTCGTCCGCGAGTGCCGCGGCCAGGACCCGCCGGGCCTGCTCCCGGACGGCCGGCACCCAGTCCGCGCACCGGATCGCGACGAGCTCCAGCAGCGGCGGCATCGGCGCCCGGAGGGACTCCTCGCGGATCCAGCCGCTGGCGTGGCACAGGCGTACGGCCTCCGGTGTTTCGAGGGGGCTCGTGCACGACCAGGAGCGGTCCTGCCGGACCGCGTGGTCGAAGGCGATCCACTCGGCCGCCGGGCTCCCCGGAGAGGGGAGCGGTGTCTCCGCGTCCGTGTCCATGTGTCCTCCCCAGTAGTGGTCGAGGCTGATCGTAGGCAATCGGGCTGCCGGCTCGCCTCCTATATATCCGCAGGTCAAGCTGGATTCGTGGAGTTCCGCAGGGATCGGCCGCGAGGTCGATTGACGAAACATACGGAGTAGTGCATAGTTATGCCTGTCGTTGAATGCACCGTAAGGAGAAACCCGTGACCGAGCGCGTCGTACTCGCCTACTCGGGCGGCCTGGACACCTCCGTCGCCATCGGCTGGATCGCCGAGGAGACGGGCGCCGAGGTCATCGCCGTTGCCGTGGACGTCGGCCAGGGCGGCGAGGACCTGGACGTCATCCGCAAGCGCGCGCTCGACTGCGGTGCGGTCGAGGCCGAGGTCGCCGACGCCTCCGACGAGTTCGCCAATGAGTACTGCCTCCCGGCGATCAAGGCGAACGCCCTCTACATGGACCGGTACCCGCTGGTCTCGGCGCTCTCCCGGCCGGCGATCGTCAAGCACCTCGTCGCCGCCGCCAAGAAGCACGGCGCCACCACCGTCGCCCACGGCTGCACGGGCAAGGGCAACGACCAGGTCCGCTTCGAGGCGGGCATCGTCGCCCTCGCCCCCGACCTCAAGTGCATCGCCCCGGTCCGCGACTACGCGATGACCCGGGACAAGGCGATCGCCTTCTGCGAGGAGAAGCAGCTCCCGATCGCGACCACCAAGAAGTCCCCGTACTCCATCGACCAGAACGTCTTCGGGCGCGCCGTCGAGACGGGCTTCCTGGAGGACATCTGGAACGCGCCGATCGAGGACATCTACGAATACACCTCGAACCCGGCCCTGCCGCGCGAGGCCGACGAGGTCGTCATCTCCTTCAAGGAGGGCGTCCCGGTCGCCATCGACGGCAAGCCCGTCAGCGTGCTGCAGGCCATCCAGCAGCTCAACGACCGGGCCGGCGCCCAGGGCATCGGCCGGATCGACATCGTCGAGGACCGTCTCGTGGGCATCAAGTCCCGCGAGGTGTACGAGGCTCCGGGTGCGATCGCGCTGATCACCGCCCACCAGGAGCTGGAGAACGTCACCGTCGAGCGCGAGCTGGCCCGCTACAAGCGGCAGGTCGAGCAGCGCTGGGGCGAGATGGTCTACGACGGCCTGTGGTTCTCCCCGCTCAAGCGGGCCCTGGACGGCTTCATCAACGAGGCCAACCAGCACGTCACCGGTGACATCCGGATGACCCTGCACGGCGGCCGCGCCGTCGTCACCGGCCGGAAGTCGGACGAGTCGCTGTACGACTTCAACCTCGCGACCTACGACTCGGGCGACACCTTCGACCAGTCCAAGGCCCAGGGCTTCATCGAGATCTTCGGTCTCTCCTCGAAGATCGCGGCCCGCCGCGACCTCGCCTGACCGACCAGCAGTCCAGGCCGCCTCCCCGTTACCTCCGCGGCGGGGAGGCGGTTGCACATCCGAAGCCTTACAGGCAGTCAAAGCCATGCAGTCTTGAGGAGCAGTAGCTGTGAGCAGCAACAAGAGTGACGTCCGGCTCTGGGGCGGCCGGTTCGCCGACGGTCCCGCCGAGGCCCTCGCGAAGCTGTCCGCGTCGGTCCACTTCGACTGGCGCCTCGCGCCGTACGACATCGCGGGGTCCCGCGCCCACGCCCGCGTACTGCACAAGGCCGGCCTGCTCACGGCCGAAGAGCTCGACCGCATGATCGCGGGGCTCGACCAGTTGGAGGCCGACGTGGCGAGCGGCTCCTTCACCGGCACGATCGCCGACGAGGACGTGCACACCGCCCTGGAGCGCGGTCTGCTGGAGCGGCTCGGCCCCGACCTCGGCGGCAAGCTCCGTGCCGGCCGGTCCCGCAACGACCAGGTGGCCACCCTCTTCCGGATGTACCTGCGCGACCACGGCCGGGTCATCGGCGGCCTGATCGCGGACCTCCAGGACGCGCTGGTCCACCTCGCCGAGACCCACCACGACGTGGCGATGCCGGGCCGGACCCACCTCCAGCACGCGCAGCCGGTGCTCTTCGCCCACCACGTCCTCGCCCACGTGCAGTCCCTGTCCCGGGACGCCGAGCGGCTGCGCCAGTGGGACACCCGGACCGCGGTCTCCCCGTACGGCTCGGGCGCCCTGGCCGGCTCCTCGCTGGGCCTGGACCCGGAGCAGGTCGCCGCCGACCTGGGCTTCGAGCGGGGCTCGGTCGGCAACTCGATCGACGGCACGGCCTCGCGCGACTTCGTCGCCGAGTTCGCCTTCATCACCGCGATGATCGGGATCAACCTGTCCCGGATCGCGGAGGAGATCATCATCTGGAACACGAAGGAGTTCTCCTTCGTGACGCTGCACGACGCCTTCTCGACCGGGTCGTCGATCATGCCGCAGAAGAAGAACCCCGACATCGCGGAGCTGGCGCGCGGCAAGTCGGGGCGCCTCATCGGCAACCTGACCGGCCTGCTCGCGACCCTCAAGGCGCTGCCCCTGGCGTACAACCGGGACCTGCAGGAGGACAAGGAGCCGGTCTTCGACTCCTGCGACACCCTCGAGGTCCTGCTGCCGGCCTTCACCGGCATGATGGCGACGCTCACGGTCAACCGGGAGCGGATGGAGGAGCTGGCCCCGGCGGGCTTCTCGCTCGCCACCGACATCGCGGAGTGGCTGGTCAAGCAGGGTGTGCCGTTCCGGGTGGCGCACGAGGTGGCCGGCGAGTGCGTCAAGGTCTGCGAGGGCGAGGGCATCGAGCTCGACCAGCTGACGGACGAACAGTTCGCCAAGATCTCGGAGCACCTGACCCCCGAGGTCCGGACCGTCCTCAACGTCAAGGGCGCCCTGGCTTCGCGCAACGGCCGCGGCGGCACCGCCCCGTCGGCGGTCGCGGTCCAGCTCACCGAGCTGAAGGCCGATCTGGTCATCCAGCACGCCTGGGCGGCCCACAAGCAGTAGCAGGTCCGCCCGGAGGGGCGGTGGGAGCCCGTCGGCCCCCACCGCCCCTCCGGCATGTCGGGTTGTCAGCAGACGATGTTGACCGAGAACGGCCGGTCGCTGTCCACGGCGGCGCTGCCCGACTGGGACGGCGTCGCCGTGCGGATGAAGAGGGTGTTCCCGTTCACCTGTCCGACCAGGATGGACGAGCTGCCCGGCCCGGGGTCGTTCCCGCCGTTGGTGTTGATGGTGCCGAGGAGGGCGCACCCGTTGAGGCTGCCCGACGTGGTGATGTTGTAGCGGCCGATGCCGAACTTGTTGAGCCCGGTGATGCCCTGCCCGCCGAGGACCTGTCCGTTCGCGGCCACCTTCGCCCAGGCCGTGGTGACGGCCGCGGCCTGCCGGGCCTCCCTCGGCTCGGCCGACGCCGAGGACACGGCGACGACGCCACCGGCCGTCAGTGCCAGCGCAGCGGCCCCGATGACCAGCTTCCGTGATGCGTTCATGGTTCTCTCCCTGCCGAAGACGGAATACGTGCAGGTGAACCCGCCCCGGGTAAGGGCTCACTGAAGAGCAGACTCCCGGGTCAGGGGCAGGCGGGGGAAGGCTCCTGGGGCGCAGTCACTCCAAATGATCACAGTCCGCATCAGCCCGGTGAACACGGGTAGTGATGATCGAATCACTTTCGGTAGTCGCTCGGTGACGGTGTGGCCCATGCGGCCAGAGTGTCGAAGTCCGCGCGGACCAGCCCGATCCGTTCGTCGATGCGCATCAGCAGGGTCTGCGCCGGGTGGCGCTGGTCGACGTACTCGCGGTCCATGGCCGTGATGTCGTCGTCGATCCACGCGAAGGGCCGCTCGCCCGCGTACTCGAGGATGTACTGGGTCTTCCAGAAGGTGCCGCGCGGCGCCCGGCCGTGCATCGCCGGCCAGTCGATGAAGGGCAGTCTGGGCAGCCCCAGGTGCGGCCCTATCCAGTCGTTCGCCTCGTCCTTCCATGTGGTGGCCCAGACCAGCTCATAGGCATCCGCGAGGGCGAGCAGCTCCGCGCCGTGGTCGTGATTCAGCCAGACCCGCAGCGGCCTGGCCTGCTCCGCCTCGGTCCATCCCGTCGGGCGCATCCGGTGGGTGCTGTACCCCTCGGGGCGGCGCTGGGCCTTGGCCGCGTAGGGGTTCAGCGGGCCGTCGACGTCGATCAGCAGCAGTGGTTTCATCTCGGCAGGATTCCGTTCCGTCGGCCCTCGGGCAGCTCATTTTCGCTTGGAATGAGACATGGACGTCTCATTCGGGGTATGCTTGTCTCATGGCCATGGATCGTGACCAGGTGCTCCGCGATGCGGCCGCCCTGCTTTCCCGCAAGTCGACCGCCACGATGGACGAGGTCGCCCGCGCCGCCGGCATCGGGCGCGCGACCCTCCACCGGCACTTCGCCGGACGCGACGCCCTCGTACGGGCACTCGAAGAACTCGGCATCCGGGAGTTCGAGGTGGCGTTCGACAACGCCCGTCTCGACGAGGGCACGGCGGTGGAGGCGCTGAAGCGACTCGTCGCCGAAGCCGAGCCCAATGCCCAGCTGCTGGCCTTCCTCGTCACCGAGAACCAGCTGTTCGAGGGCGACGAGGTCAACGAGGGATGGGCCCGGCTCGACGCCCGCGTCGGCGCGCTCTTCCGGCGCGGCCAGGAAGAGGGCGACATCCGGATCGACCTGACCCCGGCATGGCTCACCGAGGCCCTCTACGGCCTCGTCGGCACCTGCGCCTGGGCCGTGATGGACGGCCGGGTCGCCGCCAAGGACTTCCAGTACATGATCATCGAGCTGTTGCTCGGTGGCGCACGACGGAGTGTGGAGAAATGAGCGCGACCCAGCAGCTGAAGAGCCCGATCGGGACGGAGACCAAGAGCCGCGGCCGCTGGCTCGCCCTGGGCGTGCTGGTGCTCGCCGTGCTGCTGGTCGCCGTCGACGCCACCGTCCTCGGCCTCGCCACCCCCGCACTCTCCGAGGACCTCAAGCCGTCCGGCACCCAGCTGCTCTGGATCGGCGACATCTACTCCTTCGTCATCGCCGGACTCCTGGTCTCCATGGGCAGCCTCGGCGACCGAATAGGCCGCAAGAAGCTCCTGCTCACCGGCGCCGCCGCGTTCGGTGCCGTGTCCGTGCTCAACGCCTACGCGACCAGCCCCGAGATGATGATCGTCGCACGGGCCCTGCTGGGCGTGGCCGGTGCGACCCTGATGCCGTCCACCCTCGCGCTGATCCGCAACATCTTCCACGACCCGAAGGAGCGCAGCCTCGCGATCGGCATCTGGGGCGCCACCGCCTCGGCCGGCGCGGCCGTCGGCCCGGTCGTCGGCGGAGCGCTGCTCCAGCACTTCTGGTGGGGCTCGGTCTTCCTGATCAACCTCCCTGTGATGATCGCCCTGGTCGTGGTCGGAATCAAGCTCCTTCCCGAATCCAGGAACCCGGTCGCCGGTCCCTGGGACCTCGTCAGCGTCGGTCTCTCCCTCATCGGCGTGATCAGCGTGGTCTACGCCGTCAAGGAAGTCGCCACGCACGGCATCACCTGGGAGGTCGCGGCCACCGCGACGCTCGGCGTCGGCGCGCTGTACGCCTTCGTACGCCGCCAGTTCAGCCTGCCGTCCCCGCTGCTCGACATGCGGCTGTTCAAGCACCGCGGCTTCTCCGGCGCGGTCCTCGCCGACCTGCTGACCGTCTTCGGCCTCTCCGGACTGGTTTTCTTCCTCTCCCAGTTCCTGCAGCTCGTCCAGGGCCGCGACCCGCTGGAGGCGGGGCTCGCCGAACTGCCCGCCGCCATTGGCGCGGTGGTCACCGGCCTGATCGCCGGCCGGTACGCCCGCCGGTACTCGGTACGGTCCATCGTGGCCGGCGGCCTCGGCGCCATCGGCCTGGCCCTCGCCGTCCTGACGGTGATCCACAAGGAGAGCGGCTACCCGCTGCTCGGCGCCGCCCTGCTCGTCGTCGGCCTCGGCGCCGGCTTCTCCTTCACCGTCACCGCCGACGTCATCCTCTCCAGCGTGCCCAAGGAGCAGGCCGGTTCGGCCTCCGCCGTCTCCGAGACGGCGTACGAACTCGGTGCCGCCCTCGGCATCGCCCTGCTCGGCTCCATCGTCACCGGCGTCTACCAGAGCTTCACCGCCCCGGCCTCGGTCGCGGGCCCGGTGGCCGACGCCGCGCACGAATCCCTCGGCGGGGCCGTCGAGGCCGCCAAGGCCCTCGACCCGCACACCGCCCAGGTGATGGTCGGCGCCGCCCAGGACGCCTTCGTGGACGGGCTGCGGCTCGCTTCCGGCGTCGGCGCGGCCGTGCTGCTGGCCACCGCCGTGGCCGCCTGGTTCCTGCTGAAGGGCCAGCGGCTCCAGGAGGGCGTCGAGCACTGAGATCTCGCTGAAGGGGTGGTGTTCCAGCCAGAGTTGACAGTTCGCAGAACTGCGGGACACCATCCCCGCGATGGAGATCAACGATCTTACCCCGGCGGAACGCCGCGTCTGGGAGGCCTTCCCGCGCGGCGACGGGGTCGACTTCCGCGCCGCCCCCGAGGACAGCTCCGTCGACGGAGCCGACTGGGGTCCCGAGCGCACCCTGCGGGCCGAGGTGCTGCGGGCCATCCTGCTGGGAGCCTGCCCCACCGTGCAGGGCCGGATCCCCGGACTCAAGGTCAAGGGCGCGAAGATCGTGGGCAAGCTCGACCTGCGCTACGCCGTCATCGACCACCCCATCCGGCTGCGCGACTGCTGGTTCGAGCGCAAGCCCCTGATCTACGGGGCCCAGCTGCGCGCCCTGGTCCTCGGCTACTCCACGCTCCCCGGCCTGACCGCCTCCACGGTGCGCGTCGAGGTGGTCCTGCGGCTCTCCTGCTGCCGGATCGCCGGCCCCGTGCGGCTGCAGGGCGCCAAAATAGCCGGCGGGCTCTTCCTCCAGGGGGCCGTGATCGGCCCCACGAGCGGCGAGGAGGCGGACGAGCCGCCGCTCCAGCTCAACCACATCGAGGTCGACACCGACATCATCGCGAACGACCTGACCGTGCACGGCCAGCTCCGCCTCAACGGCGCCACCGTCGGCGGCCAGGTCCAGCTCGACCGTGCCCGGCTGCTCGCCCCCGGCGGGATCGCCCTGCACGCCGAGAACCTGACCGTCGGCACCGACCTGCGCGCGCACCGGATGAAGGCCCGCGGCATGGTCAACCTCACCGGCTCCCGCATACCCGGGCAGGCCAACCTCACCCGCGCCGACCTGGCCAACCCGGACGGGACCGCCCTGCGCGCCTCCAGCTGCGCCATAGGCGAGTTGTGGCTGCGCCGGTGCGACACGGTCCGGGGCGACGTGAACCTGCGCCGGTCCACCATCGACCTGCTGCACATCGATCCGGAGGCCTGGCCCGCGCGGATCGCCATCGACGGCCTGACCTACCGCGCCCTCGCCCCGCATCTGCCCGCCGAGCAGCGGCTGCCCGCCCTGGAGCGGGAGGAGTCCGGCTACCTCCCGTACGCCTACGAGCAGCTGGCATCGGCCTACCGTACGGCGGGCGACGAGGCGGGCGCCCGGACCGTCCAGCTCGCGAAGCTGCGCAGGCACCGCCACACGCTGCCCCGGGCCGCCCGGGTGTGGGGACTGCTGCAGGACGGGACCGTCGGCTACGGCTTCCGGCCCCTGCGCGCGGCGGGATGGCTGCTGGCCTTACTGATGACCGGGTCGATCGCGTACGGGATCGACCCGCCGCGCGCGCTGAAGGCGGGGGAGGCACCGGACTTCAACGCGGTGTTCTACACGATCGACCTGCTCGTGCCGATCGTCAGTTTCGGCCAGGAAGCGGCCTTCGCGCCGGGCGGCCTGCACCAGTGGCTCTCGTACCTGCTGATCGTGACCGGCTGGATCCTCGCCACCACCACGGCGGCGGGCGTCAGCCGGTCACTCCAGCGTCAGTAGCCGGGCTGGGCTACGCGGCCTTGGCCTTGGTGGCGTACATGTCGACGTACTCCTGGCCCGAAAGACGCATCACCTCGGCCATCACCGAGTCGGTGACGGCGCGCAGGACGTAGCGGTCGCGGTCCATGCCCTCGTAGCGGGAGAACTCCATCGGCTCGCCGAAGCGGACGGTGACGCGGCCCGGACGCGGCATGCCGGCGCCGCCGGGCTGGAGCTTGTCGGTGCCGATCATCGCGAACGGGACCACGGGGGCGCCGGTCATCAGGGTCAGGCGGGCGATGCCGGTACGGCCCCGGTAGAGACGGCCGTCGGGGGAGCGGGTGCCCTCGGGGTAGATCCCGAAGACCTTGCCCTCTTCGAGGATGCGGCGACCGGTCATCAGGGCCGCGACACCGCCGTTCGCACCGTCACGGTCGACGGGGATCATGCCGGAGCCGGTGAAGAACCAGGCCATGGCGCGGCCCTTGATCCCCTTGCCGGTGACGTACTCGTCCTTGCCGATGAAGTGGACCGTACGGTCGCACACCAGCGGCAGGATCATGGAGTCGATGAAGGTCAGGTGGTTGCCCGCGAGGATCACCGGCCCCGTGCCGGGGATGTTCTCGATGCCCTCCACGCGGGTACGGAACATCATGCGCATGACCGGTCCGACAGTGGCTTTGATGAGCTTCGTACGGAACAACGTGGGGCCCTCCGGCATCGAAAAGCGGTTCGCGCACCGACCTGGCGGCGGTAGCGCAGGTGAGGACGATACTCGCGGGTCGGCTTCCTGCGCACATCGGGTTCACGTGTCGGATACGCATTGTTGACGCTTGTTTGCGCCAAGTTCCCCGGATGTGCCGTTGTCGCACCCTCCTGAGTCACCCCCCTTTGCCTACCATCGGCACGCCGATCGCGGGCCGCGACACGGCGTTCACGACGAGGAGTGGCACTCATGACACAGGGTGGGGCAGCGCGGCGCACGGTCCTGGGAGCGGCCGTCCTGGCGGCGGGGACCGGCATCACCGGACTCACGGCGGGACCCGCCTCCGCCGCGGGTGACGCGCAGGGCGGCGGGCACGGCGACGGGGGCCACCGGGACCTCCCGTACCCGACCGTCATCGGCCATCGCGGAGCCAGCGGCTACCGGCCGGAGCACACGATCGGCTCCTATCAGCTCGCCCTGGACCTGGGTGCCGACGTCGTCGAGCAGGACCTGGTCCCGACCAGGGACGGCCGGCTGGTATGCCGCCACGAGAACGAGATCGGCGGGACCACCGACGTCGCCGAGCATCCCGAGTTCGCCTCCCGGCGCACCACCAAGTCCGTCGACGGCGTCTCGGTCACCGGCTGGTTCACCGAGGACTTCACCCTGGCCGAGCTGAAGACCCTGCGCGCGAAGGAACGTATCCCCGCCGTCCGCCAGCGCAACACGCTCTACGACGGCCAGTGGGCCGTTCCCACCTTCGAAGAGGTGCTGCGCTGGGCCGACCAGGAGGGCAGGCGTCGCGGCAGGCGCGTGTGGCTGCACGTCGAGACCAAGCACCCCAGCTACTTCCGCAGCCTCGGCCTCGGCCTGGAGGAGCCCCTCGCCAAGCTGCTGCGCCGCTACGGGCGCGACGGCCGAGGCGCCGCCGTCTTCCTCCAGTCCTTCGAGCCCTCCAGCATCCAGCGCCTGTCCCGGCTGGTCTCCGCGCCCCGCGTGGTCCTGCTCTCGGCGGCCGGCACCCGCCCCTGGGACTTCGAACTGGCCAAGGACCCGCGCACGGTCGCGGACCTGGTCAAGCCCGAGGGCCTGAAATGGATCGCAGGCTTCGCCCAGGGCATCGGCCCGACCATGGACCTGATCCTGCCGCGGGACGCGGACGGCCGGCTCGGCGCGCCGACCACCCTGGTGAAGGACGCCCACGCCCGCGGCCTGCTGCTGCACCCCTACACCGCGCGCAACGAGAACAGCTTCCTGCCGGCCGAGTACCGCAAGGGCACCGACCCGGCCGCGTACGGGGACGCCCTCGCCGCCTTCCGTACCTACTTCGAACAGGGCATCGACGGGATCTTCACCGACAACCCGGACACGGGACTGCTCGCGGCCGAGGCGTTCCGGCCGGGCCGACGCCCCGTCAACCGCTGAGCGCCGCTTCCCGTACGAGTGGGCCGGGCCCGGCACGGAAACCGCCCGGCCCGGCCCGCTCGTCCCGCCCGGCATGGACCTGTTGAAGGCTGATTACCTCGACAAGCTCGGCCCGCTGCTCTCCGCCGAGGCGGCCGCGGAGGCTCCGGGGACCGGAGTGGACGCGGCCGACCTGGAACAAGCCGTCTGGGTCAGGCTGCTGGAGAGCGGCCGCCTCGCTCCCGATCCGGCCGAGCCCGCGGAACCGGCGCGGTGGCTGCGCCGGGCGGTCCGCGCGGAGGCGCGCCTCGCCCGGCGCCGGGCGAGGCGGGAGATCCCGTACGACTCCCGTCGTCATTCCGCGGACGGCCACCGCCGGCACGCGGTGGACGGGGGCCCGCCGGCCGGCGGCGGGACCGCCGGGGCCGAACCGGAGGACGCCCTCATGCACGGCGAGGACAACCGTGCACTCCGATCGGCGGTCGCCCGGTTGCCCGGACGCTGTCCCGAGCTGATGAAGGCACTTCTTTCGCCCAGAGACCTCACCTACCGTGAAATCGCAGGAGAGTTGGGTATCTCACAAGGAAGTTTGGGGCCCGTCCGTTCCCGTTGCCTGGGATGTCTGCGCAGAATGCTGGCTGCAGAGGTTGCGGCTCCTGGCCTGCGGGGAAAGGAGCGGTAGACCATCGGGCTACCAGGTGAGCTGGAGGCATGCGCACATGGGCATGAGCGTGACCATTTCGGCGGCGGCTGCCGAGGATGCTGAGCAGATCTTCAAACTGCAGTACCTGGCCTTCCAGCGTGAGGCCGAGCTGTACGGCAACTACCTCATCCAGCCGCTCACCCAGTCCCTGGACTCCCTGAAGGGGGAGCTGGCGACGGACACCGTCCTGGTGGCCCGGCTCGGCGACGAGATCGTCGGGACGGTGCGCGGCAACGTCGACGAGGACGGCACCGGCAAGATCGCCAAGCTCTGTGTGCACCCGCGTCTTCAGGGTCACGGTCTCGGGGCGCGCCTGCTGCGCGCCGTCGAGGTGGCGCTGGCGAGCCCCGGCACCACCACCCGCTTCCGCCTGCACACCGGGCACAAGAGCGAGTCGAACCTTCGCCTCTACCGCAAGGCCGGTTACGTCAAGGTCGGCGGCCGCACCGCCTCCGACGGCGTCCAGCTGGTGATCCTGGAGAAGGAAGCCAAGGACCCGACCGACTTCACGGTCAGCGCCTAGACACCTCCTGGCGCCCAGTACGCCGTCCCCTTCATCGAGGGGACGGGTCAGGGCGGGCCGGGGCTGGTCAGCGCTTGCGCAGCCAGAGCATCCCGGTGATCGGCAGGATCACCGGGATGAACAGGTAGCCCATCCCGAACTGGGACCACACGGTGGTGTCGGGGAAGGACTCGGGCCGCAGCACGGTCCAGGTCCCCACCGCCAGCACACCGGCCAGCTCGGCGCCGCAGCAGAACAGCGCCGCCCTGCGGGCCCTCTCCCCGCCGCGCACCAGCGAGTACGTGATGAACGCGTAGGCCAGCGCGGCCACGGCGGACAGGGAGTAGGCCAGCGGCGCCCGGCCGAACTCGGTGGAGATCTGGAACGCCGAGCGGGAGACCGCGCCGACCACCATCACCCCGTACAGCCACACCAGCAGCAGCCCGGGCCCGGAGACCAGCCTCTTGCGCCCGGCGGCAGTGCCGGTCGTCGTGTCAGCGTCAGGCACCGGTGGTTCCCCAGATGTCGTAGAGCCGTACTTCGAGGACGGCGAGCACGACCGCACCGGCGGCCACCGTGATCGATCCCCACTTGGTCCGCTCGGTCAGCGAGAGCATCCCGGCGGCCGGGACCGCGGCGAACGCGCCCAGCAGGTAGGCCACGAAGATCACCGTGCCCTCGTCGGGCTTCTCGCCCCGGGCCAGCATGACCAGGCCGATCACCAGCTGCGCCAGCACCAGCACGGTCACGACGGCCATGCCGATGAAGTGCCAGTCCTTGGTCGGCTGGTCCCGCCATGCGGCGTGGCCGCACCAGGCGGCGAGGGCGAGTGCGGCCACGCCGATGGCGACCGTCAGGGCGTCGAGCATGCAGCGAGGGTATTACGGGCCGAAAGACCCGATGCGCGCACCCCTCTTTCCCGGAACCCCGTGAGCCGCGAGCGTGCCCGCCGGGGGCCGTGGTCTTGACCACAGCGGGCCCGGATGCCGCACTGCGGACCGAGGTCGCAGTCGGGGCACCGCAAGCCCTGTCCGTGCAGGTCAGCAGTGGCGCAGCCACCATGGGACGCAGGGCCCGCAGTGACCGGAGTCGTCCGGTATGTGGTCAGAATCCGTCCGCTATCCGGACGTCATTGATCGGTCACGGGATGCGTCTGGTTTACTGGGGCCCATGACCACGACGAGCAGCCGCACCCTTGCGACCGAGGCGACGAAGACGCCCGGTGCTCGCTGTATGTGTCGAATGTGCGCCTTCTGAGGGCCCCTTCCTGAGCCTCGCGCCCCGAAGCGAGACCAGCCGCGCCACGACGTCACCAGCTGATGAACAGCACGGCTGACTCATGCCCCGCGCACGTGTCGATGCCATCGTTTTCTGACGGTTCGTCCCGTATCGCGTCCCCAGAATGTTTGCCCCGTGCCCGGCACTCCGCTGCGCCGTGCACTCGACAGCGACGGAAATCCTGTGATCACCACATCGGGCCTCACGAAGGTCTACCAGTCCCGTGGCCGCGAGGTCACCGCCCTGGACGGCGTCGATCTCCATGTCCGTGAGGGCGAGGTATACGGAGTCATCGGCCAGAGCGGCGCCGGCAAGTCCTCGCTGATCCGCTGCGTGAACCTGCTGGAGCGTCCCACCACCGGCACGGTGACCGTCGACGGCGTCGACCTCACCGCCCTCGCCGGCCGCGGCCGCCGCGCGGGCAAGGAGCTCCGCGAGGCCCGCAGCCGCATCGGCATGGTCTTCCAGCACTTCAACCTGCTGTCCTCGCGCACCGTCCAGGCCAACGTCGAACTGCCCCTGGAGATCCTCGGCGTCTCCGGCCGCGAGCGCTCCCGCAAGGCCCTCGAACTCCTCGACCTCGTCGGCCTCGCCGACAAGGCCAAGGCCTACCCCACCCAGCTCTCCGGCGGCCAGAAGCAGCGCGTCGGCATCGCCCGCGCCCTGGCCGGCGACCCCAAGGTGCTGCTCTCCGACGAGGCCACCAGCGCCCTGGACCCCGAGACCACCCGCTCCATCCTGGGGCTGCTGCGCGACCTCAACCAGCAGCTCGGCCTCACCGTGCTGCTCATCACCCACGAGATGGACGTGGTCAAGTCCGTCTGCGACTCGGCCGCACTGATGAAGAACGGCCGGATCATCGAGTCCGGCACCGTCGCCGAACTCCTCGCCACCCCCGGCTCCGAGCTCGCCGGCGAACTCTTCCCGGTCACCGGCACCGCCACCGGACCCGACCGCACGGTCGTCGACGTCACCTTCCACGGCGAATCCGCCGTCCGGCCGGTCATCTCGCAGCTCTCGCGCACGTACAACATCGACATCTCGATCCTCGGCGCCGCGATGGACACCGTCGCGGGCCGGCAGATCGGCCGGATGCGCATCGAACTGCCCGGTGGCTACGAGGACAACGTCGTGCCGGTCGGCTTCCTGCGCGAGCAGGGCCTCCAGGTCGACATCGTCGAGGGCGCCGCAGACGGCGACGCCGACACCGAATTCGCCGTGCTGGTCAAGGATGGTGCCAAGTGACCTGGTCCGAAATGCAGCCCCTGCTCAGCCAGGGCACCTACGACACCCTCTACATGGTGCTGTGGTCCACCCTGGTGACCGTGCTCGGCGGCCTGCCCATCGGCATCCTGCTGGTCCTCACCGACAAGGGCGGCCTGCTGCAGAACCAGCCGCTCAACAAGGTGCTCGGCGTGATCGTGAACATAGGCCGCTCGCTGCCGTTCATCATCCTGCTGATCTTCCTGATCCCGGTCACCACCGCGGTCGTCGGCACCTTCATCGGCCCCACCGCCATGATCGTCCCGCTGGCCATCGGCGCCGTACCCTTCTTCGCCCGGCTCGTCGAGACGGCCGTCCGGGAGGTGGACCACGGCCTGATCGAAGCCGTCGAGTCCATGGGCGGCGGCATCCCCACCCTGGTCGGCAAGGTGCTCCTCCCGCAGGCTCTGCCCTCGCTGGTCGCCGGTGTCACCACCACCGTCATCACCCTCGTCGGCTACTCCGCCATGGCGGGCGCCGTCGGCGGCGAGGGACTCGGATCCAAGGCCATCACCTACGGCTTCCAGCGCTTCGAGACCGGCTTCATGATCGCCACCGTGGTGGTCCTGATCCTCCTCGTCACGGTCATCCAGCTGCTCGGCGACGGCGTGGTCCGGCTCCTCGCCCGCCGCGGCAGGACCGCCTGAAAAGACTTTCCCCCCCCTCACAGAGCCCGCACTTGTCGTGCTTGGGCCACCACCAGCAAGTCATCGGTACTTGTTCAGCAAGAAAGGCACTCTTCGTGCGTAAGAACATCAAGCTCACCGCCCTCGCCGCCTCGGCCACCGCGCTCGCCCTCGGCCTCACCGCCTGCGGCAGCTCCTCGGACCCGACCTCGGCCAAGAGCGACGGCGGCAAGACCGACGAGAGCAAGCCCCTCGTCATAGCGGCCTCCCCGAGCCCGCACGCCGACATCCTGAACTTCGTCAAGGACAAGCTCGCGGCCAAGGAAGGCCTCAAGCTGGAGGTCAAGGAGTTCACGGACTACGTCCTGCCGAACACCGCCACCGAGCAGGGCCAGGTCGCGGGCAACTACTTCCAGCACAAGCCGTACCTCGACGACTTCAACAAGAAGAACAACACGCACGTCGTGCCCGTCGTGAACGTGCACCTGGAGCCCCTCGGCCTCTACTCCAAGAAGATCAAGGCCATCGGTGACATCAAGGCCGGCCAGACCATCGCCGTCCCCAACGACACCACCAACGAGGGCCGCGCGCTCCAGCTGCTGGCCGCGAACAACCTGATCACCCTCAAGGAGGGTGTCGGCACCAGCGCCAAGCTGTCCGACATCACCGACAAGAAGGGCCTGGAGTTCAAGGAGCTGGAGGCCGCCACGGTCCCGCGCGCCCTGAACGACGTGGACGCCGCGATCATCAACGGCAACTACGCCATCGAGGCCGGCCTGTCGCCCGCCAAGGACGCCCTGATCCTGGAGAAGGCCGAGGGCAACCCCTACGCCAACTTCCTCGCGGTCAAGGACGGCAGCCAGAACGACCCGCGGGTCCAGAAGCTGGCCAAGCTCCTGAACTCCGACGAGGTCAAGAAGTTCATCGAGGAGAAGTACCAGGGCTCGGTCACCCCGGCCTTCGGGACCCCCGCCTCCTGAACCGGTTCCTCCTGAACGGCCTTTCACGACCGGTTCCCCCCGGACCGGTCATGAATCTCGGCCCCGCACGCCCCTGACGGCGCGCGGGGCCGAACTCTGCCCGCTTCCGGGCAACCCGGCCCTGCACATCACCCGGTCGATGCTGCATGCTGTGGCCTACGACCCGCACGCACGGTCCCGCACGAACGGTCCCGCACCGCGGTCGCATCGCAACACGGTCGCACCACGGTCTCAGGCATGGAGCTGCGCATGACTACCACCTTCCCGGACGTCACCATCAGCACGGACCGGCTGGTGCTGCGCCCCTTCGAGGAAGAGGACGTCACCGCGCTCACCGAGATGATGAACGACGAACAGGTCACGGCCTGGACCAGCGCGCCCCACCCCTACACCCACGCCGACGCGCACGCCTGGACCACCCGGCACTCCCACGCGGAACGCACCGAGGGCCGCGGCATCGTCTTCGCCGTCACCGAATTCCTCACCCAGCGCCTCGTCGGCATCGTGCACCTGCGGAACACCAACTGGCACACCCGCGCCACCGAGGTCCGCTACGTCACCGCCCCCTGGGCCCGCGGCGAGGGCTACGCCAGCGAATCCGTCCTGGCCGTCGCCGGGTGGCTCTTCCGCGACAGGGGGTTCGAGCGCCTCGAACTGCGCACCGCCGCGGACAACACCGCCTCGCAGCAGGTGGCCCAGAAGATCGGCTGCATCAGTGAGGGCGTCCTGCGCAACGCGTGGATAGTACGGACGCAGACGCCCGACGGCGGCTGGGCCGACACCCGCACCGACCTCATCGTCTGGAGCCTCGTCCCCGAGGACCTCGACGAGGGCGACGGCTACGACGGTTACGACAGCTTCGACAGCTACGACGGATACGCCCGCAACAGCGCCTTTCCGCAGCGGGAGGGCGCGAACGGCCACCCCGTCGGCGCCGACTGGAAGTGAACCGATGACCGGGTAGTCTCACCGTGCCCGCCGCCCGCTGCAGCTTTCGCCCTCCCCAGCCGCCGCTGGGAGGTGCCCCTGCCACACCAGGAGACTGACGACGATGGCCGACCGGGTCACGGTGATCGGCTGGGACGGTTCCCCCTTGACCGCGGGCGCCCGGTCCGCGCTCTCCGCAGCCACCCTCGTGGCCGGCGCCGCCCACCACCTCGACCTCCCCGAAGTGCCGCCCACCGCCGAGCGCATCCGCCTCGGCAGCCTCGGTCTCGCCGCGCGCCGCATCGCCGGCCACCGCGGCACGGCGGTGGTCCTGGCCGACGGGGACCCCGGCTTCTTCGGCGTCGTACGCACCCTGCGCGCCCCGGAGCACGGCCTGGAGGTCGAGGTCGTCCCCGCCGTGTCCTCCGTGGCCGCCGCCTTCGCCCGCGCCGGAATGCCCTGGGACGACGCCCAGGTCGTCGTGGCCCACCCGCGCACCCTGCGCCGCGCCGTCAACGTCTGCCGCGCCCACGCCAAGGTCGCCGTCCTCACCTCGCCCGGCGCCGGACCCGCCGAACTGGCCCTGCTCCTCGACGGAGTTCACCGCACCTTCGTGGTCTGCGAGGAACTCGGCACGGACCGGGAGCAGGTGAGCGTCCTCACCTCCGACAAGGCCGCCGACCACAGCTGGCGCGACCCGAACGTCGTCATCGTCATCGGGGGCGGGGGACCGGCACCCGACGACGCGGGCTGGCTCCTCGGCCGGAGCGCCGCCCAGTCGGCCGACCGAGGCTGGGCCAGGCCCCAGCCCGGCGCAGGCGAGGGCGAGTCCGCACAGCTCCGCGCGGCCCAGCTCGCCCGCCTCGGCCCGCGCACCGGCGACCTCGTCTGGGACATCGGCGTCGGATCCGGCGGCGTGGCCGTGGACGCGGCCGCCCTCGGCGCCGCCGTCATCGCGGTGGACACCGACCCGGTCGCCTGCGACCGGGTAAGTGCCGCCGCCCGCAGGCGGGGAGTGCAGCTCCAGGTCGTCGCCGGGCGCGCACCGCACGTACTGGAGAACCTGCCCGAGCCCGATGTCGTCCGCGTCGGCGGTGGCGGCGCCGCCGTCGTCGCGGCCGTCGCCGAACGCCGCCCCGAACGGATCGTCAGCCACGCCTCCACCCGTGACGAGGCCGAGGCGATCGGCAGGGCACTCACCGAACACGGTTACGCCGTCGAGTGCGCGCTGCTGCAGTCCGTCGCCCTGGACCCCCGGACCTGGGCCGAACAGGACCGTTCCGTGGTGTTCCTCCTGGCAGCGGAACGCCCCGTCACGCGTTGACACGAGGGCCGGGGTAGGCTGGCCGATCGTCGTACTGCCCCGGACGATTCGGGCATCGCGGCACCGCCTGGACGCGCGACGTGGCGCAGTCCACAGAGGACCGTGACGGTTATGGCCGCCACGATCGCCGACGGGCGCGACAATGCTTACTGGTTGTCGTGCAGGCGCATGCGAGACGAGTTCGTCGCACCGCAACCCCGCAGGCAAAACCGCTCGGCGGCCTCGTGGGCGACCGGGCGATCGAAGAGGCAACACCGATGGGCGAGGGGTAAGCATGACTGACACCGGCCAGGTCCCGGGCGAGGGTCTCCCGGACAACGCGGGCATGGTGGATCAGCAGGGCGTCCCCGCTCCGGTCCAGATCCCGGCACCGATCCCCGCTGGCTACGCCTTCCAGGACCTCATGGACAACCCGGCCGAGCCGGAGGACGAGGAACTGCTGCTGATGCCGAGCGGCCAGGGCGCGTGGAGCGACCCGCAGGTCGTCCCGCCGGTCCCCGCCTTCCCGGTCCCGCCCCAGCCCGGCGAACCGCAGATGTACACGGACCCCTCCTACGCCGCCGAGTCCGCGTACCCCGAAGCCCCGGCCGGATACCCCGAGCCCGCCGCGTACACCGAATTCCCCCCGCCCGTGTTCCCCGACGGCAGCTACAGCGCGGGCGCGCACGAGACGGGCGGCCGTGACTCCGGCGCGCTCGACCTCGGCGGCCTCGTCGTCCCGCCCCCGGCGGCGCCCGTCGCCCCGGTGGCCGCCGCGGCCCCCCTCCGGCGCCCGCTGCACATGGGCCCGCCCCTGCCCGAGGCCAACGGCGGAGTCGTACGGTCCCTCGCGGACCGCGGCCCGGCCGCGGCGCCCGCACAGCCCGCCCCCATGGCCGCCGTGAGCACCCCGGCGGCACCCACCCCGATCCGCCAGGCCGGGCCCCCGACCACGGGCCCCGAGTACCTGGACATCCCGCGCGCCGAGACCGCCCAGCCGGGCGAGATCCCGCCGCAGGCCGGGGATCCGTGGGCGCCGGAGCCCGCGGCAGCGCCCGAGCCGGTGGCGGAGCCCGTCGAGGCTCCCGCCGAGGCCGCGGCGCAGCCCGTGGAGCCGGAGCCGGTCCAGGCACCGGCGGACACGGCGATCCCGGCCGAGCCGGTCGTGGCCGTCGTGGCCGAGCCGGTCCAGCCCGAGCCCGCCGCGGCCGAGCCGCAGCCGGAGCCGGTCGCCGTCGAGCAGGCCGCCGTCGAGCCGGTGGCCGTGGAGCCCGAGCTGCAGCCCGAGTCCGCGCCTGAGCCGGTCGCCCCCGTCGAGCCGGTCGTGGCCGTCGCGGCCGAGCCGGTCCAGCCCGAGCCCGCCGCGGCCGAGCCGGAACCGCAGCCGCAGCCGCAGCCGGCGGTGGCCGTGGAGCCCCAGCCCCAGTCGCAGCCCGAGCCGGTGCTCGTGGTCCCGGCCGCCGTGGCCGAGCCGGCGCAGCCGGAGGCCGACCGGGCGCAGCAGCCCGAGGCCGCGGCCGAGCCGGTCGAGGAGCAGCCCGAGCCGGTGCTCGCCGCCCCGGCCGTCGTCGCCGTGCCGGTCCGGCCGCAGACCGTCCGGCCCGAGCCGGAGCCGGAGCACGTCGAGATCCACCCCGCGCCCGCCCCGGAGCCGGTCCGGGCGGAGCAGTCCGAGGCACAGCCGGAGGCCGAGCCCGCCGCCGAGACCGAGGCCGAGCCCGCGGTGGACGCCCCCGCCGAGCCCGCCGCGGGCGAGGCGGCGCCCGGCTACGCCGACGCCGAGCGCGAAGCCGTCCTGCGCGTCATGCGCGAGCGCCGTGACATCCGCAAGGGCTTCCGTACCGACCCGATCCCGCACGAGGTGCTGCTCCGCGTCCTGGAAGCGGCCCACACCGCACCCAGCGTCGGCCACTCGCAGCCCTGGGACTTCGTCGTCATCCGCTCCGCCGAGACCCGCCGGACGATGCACGAGCTCGCCCAGCGCCAGCGCGAGGCCTACGCCAAGTCGCTGCCCAAGGGCCGGGCGAAGCAGTTCAAGGAACTCAAGATCGAGGCCATCCTCGACACCCCGGTGAACATCGTCGTCACCGCCGACCCCACCCGGGGCGGGCGCCACACCCTCGGCCGGCACACCCAGCCGCAGATGGCCCCGTACTCCTCCGCCCTCGCCGTCGAGAACCTCTGGCTCGCCGCGCGCGCCGAAGGCCTCGGCGTCGGCTGGGTCAGCTTCTTCGACGAGCGCGAGATGGTCCGCGAGCTCGGCCTTCCCGAGCACCTCGAAGTCGTCGCGTACCTCTGCGTCGGCTACGTCGACGAGTTCCCCGAGGAGCCCGAGCTGGCCCAGGCCGGCTGGTCGCAGCGCCGCCCGCTCTCCTGGGTGGTCCACGAGGAGACCTACGGCCGCCGCGCCCTGCCCGGCGAGGAGCCGCACGATCTCCTCTCGGAGACGGTCGCCAGCATCCGCCCGCTCGACGCGAAGGCGCTCGGCGAGGCCTGGGAGCGGCAGAAGCGCATGACCAAGCCCGCCGGGGCCCTGGGCATGCTGGAGATCATCTCCGCCCAGCTCAGCGGTCTCTCCCGGGTCTGCCCGCCGCCGATCCCGGAGCCGGCAGCGGTCGCGATCTTCGCCGGTGACCACGGCGTGCACGCCCAGGGCGTCACCCCGTGGCCCCAGGAGGTCACCACCCAGATGGTGGCCAACTTCCTGGGCGGCGGAGCGGTCTGCAACGCCTTCGCCAACCAGGTCGGAGCCGAGGTCTGCGTGATCGACGTGGGCGTCGCGGGCGACCTCCCGGCCACCCCGGGCCTGCTCCCGCGCAAGGTCCGCCCGGGCACCGCCGACCTCTCCACCGGCCCCGCCATGACCCGTGAGGAAGCGATCGCGGCCATCGAGGTCGGCATCGAGACGGCCCGCGACCTGGTCGCAGCCGGCAACAAGGCCCTGCTGACCGGCGAGATGGGCATCGCGAACACCACCGTGTCCGCGGCCCTGATCTCGGTCTTCACCGGCGTGGACGCGGCCGAGGTCACCGGCCGGGGCACGGGCATCAACGACGAGACGCACGCCCGCAAGGTCGAGGTCGTCCGCCGCGCCCTGGAGCTCCACCAGCCGGACCCGGCGGACCCGGTCGGCGTCCTCGCCGCGATCGGCGGCCTGGAGCACGCGGCGATCGTGGGCCTCATCCTCGGCAGCGCGTCCCTGCGCACCCCGGTCATCCTGGACGGCGTCAGCGCCGGCGCCGCCGCCCTGGTGGCCCGCGCCATCGCACCCGAGTCCCTGTCGGCCTGCATCGCGGGCCACCGCAGCGCCGAGCCGGGCCACGTGGCGGCCCTCAACAAGCTGGGCCTGCGCCCGCTGGTCGACCTGGACCTCCGCCTCGGCGAGGGTACGGGCGCCCTGCTGGCCCTCCCGCTGGTCCAGAGCGCGGCCCGCGCGATGCACGAGGTCGCCACCTTCGACTCGGCGGGCGTGACGGAGAAGTAACCCGGTCCCGGCCGGGGCACGCCCCGGCCGGACGGGCAGGGCAGCCCCCTGCCGGGCGGCATCGGCCCCGCCGACGATCGGGACGCGGGGCCCGGGGCCGGAGCCCCGGTCCCCGGGCCGCACTCGCCGCCCCGTCCGCGCCTCGGGACGACCCGAGTCGTATGGTGGACCCGCACCAAGAACCCGCACGTCAGCACCCCCGCCGCTCCAGAGCCGCAGCGGCACGACAGAACGACCGCCGCACCAGGAGCCGCACCGCCATGGCCGACACCCCCGCCTACCCCGTAGGACTCCGCCTCGCGGGCCGCCGCGTCGTCGTCATCGGCGGCGGACAGGTCGCCCAGCGCCGCCTCCCCGCGCTCATCGCGGCCGGCGCCGACGTCCTGCTCATCTCGCCGTCCGCCACCCCCTCCGTGGACGCCATGGCCGAGACCGGCGAGATCCGCTGGGAACGCCGCCGCTACCGGGACGGCGACCTCGCCGACGCCTGGTACGCGCTGATCGCCACCCAGAACCGTGAGGACAACGAGCGCGCCTCCGCCGAGGCCGAGCGCGAGCGCGTCTGGTGCGTCCGCGCCGACGACGCCTCCGCCGCCACCGCCTGGACCCCCGCGACCGGCCGCATCGAGGGCGTCACCGTCGCCGTGCTGACCGGCAACGACCCCCGCCGCTCCGCGGCCGTCCGCGACGCCGTCGTGGAGGGCCTGCGCGACGGCACCCTCACCGCTCCCGCCCACCGTACGAGGGCCACCCCCGGCGTGGCCCTGGTCGGCGGCGGCCCGGGCGACCCGGACCTGATCACCGTGCGCGGCCGCCGCCTCCTCGCCGAGGCCGACGTGGTCATCGCCGACCGGCTCGGCCCCCGCGACCTGCTGGACGAGCTTCCGCCGCACGTCGAGGTCATCGACGCCGCGAAGATCCCGTACGGCCGGTTCATGGCCCAGGAGGCCATCAACAACGCGCTGATCGAGCACGCCAAGGCCGGCAAGAACGTGGTCCGGCTCAAGGGCGGGGACCCGTATGTCTTCGGCCGTGGCATGGAGGAGCTCCAGGCCCTCGCGGAGGCCGGCATCCCCTGCACGGTCGTCCCCGGCATCTCCAGCTCCATCTCGGTGCCCGGCGCCGTCGGCATCCCGGTCACCCACCGCGGTGTGGCGCACGAGTTCACCGTGGTCAGCGGTCACGTCGGTCCCGACGACCCGCGCTCCCTCGTGGACTGGGCCTCGCTCGCCAAGCTCACCGGCACCCTGGTGATCCTGATGGGCGTCGACAAGATCGGCCTGATCGCCGAGGCCCTCGTGCGTCACGGCCGTTCCGCGGACACCCCCGTCGCGGTCATCCAGGAGGGCACCACCGCCACCCAGCGCCGGGTGGACGCCACCCTGGCCACGGTCGGTGAGACCGTGCGCGCGGAAGAGGTCCGTCCGCCCGCCGTCATCGTCATCGGCGAGGTCGTCCGCGTGAACGGCCCGGGCACCCTCCCCACCACCAACGCCTGACAGGCCGTTGGCACCGCACCCAGGACAAGGCAGTATCACCCTGTGGCTGATCTCATCACCATCGACGACCCCGACGACCCGCGCCTGCGCGACTACACGGGCCTGACCGACGTCGAACTCCGGCGTCGGCGCGAGCCCGCCGAGGGCCTTTTCATCGCCGAGGGCGAAAAGGTCATCAGACGCGCCAAGGACGCCGGGTACGAGATGCGCTCGATGCTGCTCTCCGCCAAGTGGGTCGACGTCATGCGCGACGTCATCGACGAACTCCCGGCACCGGTCTACGCCGTGAGCCCGGACCTCGCCGAGCGCGTCACCGGCTACCACGTGCACCGCGGCGCCCTCGCCTCCATGCAGCGCAAGCCGCTGCCCACGGCCGAGGAGCTGCTCGCCACGACCCGCCGCGTGGTCGTCATGGAAGCGGTCAACGACCACACCAACATCGGGGCCATCTTCCGCAGCGCCGCCGCCCTCGGCATGGACGCGGTGCTGCTGTCGCCCGACTGCGCGGACCCGCTCTACCGCCGCTCGGTGAAGGTCTCCATGGGCGCGGTGTTCTCCGTCCCCTACGCCCGGCTCGAGGCCTGGCCCAAGAGCCTGGACTCGGTGCGCGAGGCGGGCTTCAAACTGCTCGCGCTCACCCCGCACGAGAAGGCCACGCCGATCGACGTGGCCGCGCCGCAGTCCCTGGAGCGGGTCGCGCTGATGCTCGGCGCCGAGGGCGACGGACTGTCCACGCCCGCGCTGGTCGCCGCCGACGAGTGGGTACGGATCCCCATGGCGCACGGCGTGGACTCGCTGAACGTGGGCGCCGCGGCCGCGGTCGCCTTCTACGCGGTGGCCCAGGGCCGCGCGCCCCAGTAGGAACGGGCGCTACAGCTTCTGGGCCGCGGCGATGCCCAGCGCGACGATCAGCGTCACCACGACGAACACGATCAGGCGCTGCCTCATCAGCCTGGGGTCCGGCCGCGAGGGCCGTCGTCCCGTCCCCGTCGTCCTGGGGGCCGGACGGCCGCCCGTACGCCCCGAGGTCGGCCGGGAGGCCGGGCCGCCGGGGTGCTGCGGATTGCGGGAGGACGAGGGCCGCGAGTGCGGACCGCTCGGGGACCCGCCCTGGGGCCGGGGCGCGGTGGAGCCGCCCGTACGCCGTCCCGGGTACTCCTCGGCCCCGCCGATCCGCTCGGCCTCCGGGAGCCGTCCCGTCGGCCGCTCGACCTGGGCCCGCTGGGCCGGCGGGCGTCCGTCCGAGAGCCCCTGCGCCTCGCGGGCCGCGATCTCCTTGAGCCGCATCGACAGCTGGAGCGTGCTGGGCCGCTCCTCGGGGTCCTTGGCCAGGCAGGCCCGCACCAGGGGCGCCAGCGCGTCCGGTACGCCCTGCAGGTGCGGCTCCTCGTGCACCACGCGGTACAGCATGACCTCGGAACTGCCGTGCCCGAAGGGGGAGTCGGCCGTGGCCGCGTAGGCCAGGGTGGCGCCGAGGGCGAAGACGTCGGTGGCCGGGGTGACGGCGGCGCCGCGCACCTGTTCGGGTGCGAGGAAGCCGGGGGAGCCCACGGCCGTACCCACATGGGTGAGGGTGCTCGCGCCGGTGGCCCAGGCGATGCCGAAGTCGATGATCCGGGGACCCTTGGGGGACAGCAGGATGTTCGAGGGCTTCAGGTCGCGGTGGACGACGCCCGCCTCGTGGACGGCGACCAGGCCCTCGGAGAGCGCGGCGCCCACGGCGGCGATCTGTGCGGCCGTCAGGGGGCCTTCCTCGGCCACCTTGTCGTGCAGCGAGGGACCGGGGACGTACTGGGTCGCGAACCACGGGCGCTCGGCCTCCAGGTCCGCCGCCACCAGGCGCGCGGTGCAGCCGCCCCGGATCCGCCGGGCGGCGGACACCTCGCGGGCGAACCGGGAGCGGAACTCCTGGTCCTCGGCCAGATCCGGCCGGATGACCTTGAGGGCGACGCGCTGCCCGCGCCGGTCCGATCCCAGGTAGACCACGCCCATGCCGCCGGCGCCGAGCCGCCGGTGCAGTCTGAACGAGCCGACGACACGCGGGTCCTCGCGCCGGAGCCGCATCATCGCCATGTCCACCCCGCTGACCGGTCGTCCTGTTGACGTGCCACAGCTTACGGACCATCCGGCATGCGTGCTCAGAGGCCGCGCCCTCGCCGGGGGATTCGATTGTCAGTGCGGCACAGCACACTTGAGAGAGCGTCGGTACTGCCGTCCGGGTGCCCGCCCGGGAAGCGTCGCATGCCCAAGCCGCCTTCGTTCCAAGGGGATTGAGGTTCCCCGGCAGGTCCGGGCCCCCTGTGGCGTGCCCGTACGGTTGCCCCGACCGAGTCGATCTTGCCGTCGACCGGTGGGCGGACACGAGGCAACAGGGAGTGACGGAAGTGAGCGAAGTCACTACCCTCCGGTCATCCCCTCCGGGTAGACCCCGACAGTGGGGCGGCGGTGTCCACCCAGGGGAGTACACGGGGCACTCCCTGTCATCCTCCCGGAGGCCCGGCAATGGGTACGAGGGCATGAGGCCAGGGGCCGTCCGCCCGCCTAGTGTTGAAGACAAGCGGCGGGTGGCGCACTCGTCCCCCGAGGTCACGAGCCCGCCGCTGCCAAACGACAGGGAGAGGGCCATGGCGGACATCGCACGGCAGGGACGCAAGGCATTCGCGTTCAACGGCCACGAGTCCGGCACCCGCCACCCGCTGGTGGCCGCGGCCATGGTGCTCCCCCTGGCCGCAGTGCTGCTCTTCCTCTTCGGAGGCTTCGATCAGCTGGCGGCACAGGCGTCGTCCGTGGGCGTGATGCTGGGGCGCTGAGCGGCGCCCCAGGTCCGGGAGAGCGGCCCGGACCGGGACATCGGCCTGCCGAACCCCGTGGGGACGGGGGAGCGGCGGACGGACGGCAGGTGAAGGGTGCTGCCCGTACGACTGGGGAGTCGGACGGGCAGCACCCTTTTTCATGCGCCCTGTTCTCATGCGCCCGGTTCTCATGCGGGTGTGAGACTGGTGAGCTCTCGTATTCAACTGTCACCAGTTCCCCGCCGAACCTAACCCGCTGGTGACCGTGTGTGATCTTCAGCGGCGTATCGGCTTTGCCGGGTCTCCGGCGGGTAGTTGGTTGGGGCCTGGAGTCCGAGAGCCCAGACGGTGACGGCGTACCCGTACCCGTGCCGGTGTCGGTGGTAGTCGCCTGCGGCGACCTTGAGGAAGCGGCGGGCGGCGGGACTGTAGGGCTCCTGGTCGTTGTCGCCGGTGTTCTTGAGCCGGGGGTCGGTGAGAAGCCGGGCGAGGGCGTTGTGCCAGCGGGTCAGTTCCTCGGCCCGTTGGCGGAAGGCGCCGGCGGGGTCGTCGGTGTCGGCGAGCAGGGTCTCCAGGTCGAAGTACGCGGGAAGGGTGACTTGGTCGTCGTACTCCTCAAGGGCGTCGATCTCGGGGTGGGTGAAGGCCCGCACGTTGTACTGGCACAGGCTCATGGTGTTCTGCATCGACTCGCGGAAGTAGCGCATCAGTGGCTCCCGTCAGCTCTGGTCGGGGGGAAGGGGGTAGATGTCGAGGGTCACGTACGGGTCGTCCACCCAGTTCCGTACGGGCCGCAACGCGAGCACGTCGAAATGGCGGCCCTCCACGAAGGCGGGCAGTTGCAGGGATGCGAGCAGGTGCCCCGGACGGGCGGAGACGCGTTCCACGTGTCCCTGCACCCGACCGTCGTCGTACGTCTGTCACGCTGATCGCGGAATCACCCTGTTCGCCAGACGCTCGCCCGATTCACTGGATGCCGGCTCGTCTGCGATCGATGTGCCGGCGCGGTCGCCGGTGCCCGGCAGGTCCTTGGCGAGCCGGCCTGCGGTGCGCTCACCGGGCGACCGGGTGAGGACGCCGAGCGTGAGCAGAGCGAGCGCCGGCAGCACGGCGACGATGATTCCCATCGGCAAGGCGTCGGTGGCGCCACCCGCGCCGGCCAGCGGAGCAAGTGCCCCGCCGAACATGAACTGGCTGAAGCCGAGCAGAGCGGCGGCCGACCCGGCGTGTCCGCCGTGGTCGGCCAGGGCCTGGGCCGTGGCGTTCGGCATGACCAGGCCCACGCTGGAGACCAGGACGAACAGGCCGATCAGGAGCACGGGCAGGGGTGCCCGTGTCAGCACCGCGCCCAGGACCGTGGTGCCACCGGCTGTCGCGCCCAGCAGACCGGCGAGCAGCAGCACGCGGGCGCCGGCCCGGGCCACCAGCCGGCCGCTGATCTGGGCGGCTGCGATGAGTCCGGCGGCGTTGACGGCGAACACGGCTCTGTACTGCTGCGGTGACAGGCCGTGGATTTCCTGCAGGACGAACGGCGAGCCGGAGATGTAGGCGAACATCGCCGCGAAGACCAGGCCGTTGGCCAGGACGTACCCGGTGAAGACCCGGTCGCTGAGCAGCTGCCCGACGACAGCCGGCAGCGGCTGGCGTGACGCGGAGGACCGGGTCTCCGGCAGGCCTGCGGCGGAGGCCGCCAGCATCACGGCGCCGAGTACGGCCAGGCTCACGAAGATCCCCGGCCAGGCCGTGACGCGCAGTAGCTGGCCACCGAGGACCGGCGCGAACACCGGCGCCAGGCCGGTGATCAAGGTCAGTGCGGAGAAGAGACGTGCGGTGCGGGTTCCGGAGGTGCGGTCGCGGACCATGGCGTTGGCGATGACGATGCCGAACGCCCCGCCGATGCCCTGGACCAGGCGTAGGCCGATGAGTGTCCGGACGTCGGGCGCCACCGCGCAGAGCGCGCTGGCGATCGTGTAGAGGGCGAGGCCCGCCAGCAACGGACGCCGCCGGCCGTAGGTGTCGCTCAGCGGCCCGGCGATCAGCTGCCCGATGGCCAGCCCGGCCAGGCAGGCGGTGATGGTGAGCTGGGTGGCCGCGGCGCTGGCGCGCAGGTCGCCGGCGAGGTCCGGCAGTCCGGGCAGGTAGCCGTCGATGGACAGTGGTCCCAGGGCCACGAGCGCTGCGAGCAGGACGATGAATCGGGTGTGCCGGCCGGCGGCGTCGTTGCTCATGGCTCAGTACGCCACGGTGATGCGGCGGCGGATCGCGGTGCCGCTCTCGATCGTGTCGGCCAGGGCGATCGCGTAGTCGGCGTACGAGATGCGGCTGTTGCCGTCGTCGTCGGTGAGCAGGGTGTCCCCGGCGCTGCGGTAGGCACCGGTCCGCTCGCCCGCTCCGATGACCGCAGCGGGCGACACGTACGTCCAGTCGAGGTCGTGCACGCCGAGGTAGAGGTCGAGCGCTTCGGACTGGGCCTCGGCATTGGCCTTCCACAGCGCGGGGAAGTCCGGGTCGTCCATGACCCGGGCGCCGGTCGGCGTGCGCAGGCTACCGGCACCGCCGATGGTGACCAGGCGGGTGACGCCGGCTCGGCGGAGTCCGTCGATCAGCGCACGGGCGGCGCCGACGATCGTGGCGCGGTCGTTCTCCTGGCCGATCCGGGGGCCGACGGCCGACAGTACGGCGTCGTGGGAGGCGACGAGGCCGGCGACCGCGGCGGCGTCGGTGACGTCACCGGTGGTCACGGTCAGGGCCTTGTGCTCGAGGCCGTCGAGGTGGCCGGCTCGGGTGACCGCGGTGACGGTGTGGCCGCGACGCAGTAGTTCCTCGGTGGCGGGCCGGCCGATGTTGCCGCTGGCACCGAACAGGACGATCTTCATGTGTTGCTCCTTGTTTCTGATGGTCAGAGGACGGGCTGGCCGTCGGCGACGAGGGCCGCGGTGATGCCGCGCTCGGCGGCGGCGTGCTGGAACCGCTGCTCGATGTCGGGTTGTTCGGTGTAGAACGGCGGGTTGTGGAACAGGCCGTAGTGCATGGCGCAGACGGTGCCGGCGCCGAGTGCGACGGCGGCCTCGACGCCCTGCTCGGGGGTCATGGTCGCCGGGACGTTGGCCGCGTAGCCCTCGAAGTGGGCGATGACGCCGTTGACCGGGACGAACGCGACGTCGAACGGGCCGTGGTCGCGGGCGATCTGCCACCAGCTGCCGTGCCACTGGGTGTCGCCGCAGTGGATGACCCGCCGGCCGCCGCCTTCGACGACCCAGGCGACCTGGTCGCAGTCGTTGCCGCGCCAGTCCAGCGAGGTCACCGGGGTGACGGTCAGCTTTCCGATGCGGCGTGACTGGCCCAGGTCCTGGGCGACGGGGGTGATGCCCACCTCGTGCAGTGCCGCCGCGCTCGGGGTGTGGCAGCCGATCGTGCCGGTGGGCGCGATCCGGGCGATCAGGTCGTGGTCGTAGTGGTCGGGGTGCAGGTGGGTGATGAGGGCGTGGGTGCCGGGCGGGGTATCGACCGGGTCGACCGGCCGGTGCGGCGGCCCCATCACCGGCGCCAGCGGAGCGACGTTCTCGAGCGGGTCGATCAGCAGGCGGGTGTCGCCGAGACGGATCTCGACGCCGGCCCAGGCCAGCCGACGCACGGAAAGGGTGGGGGTCATGGGCAGCGACGCTAGACCGACGCTGTTGAGAAAGTCAACAAGAGAGTTTTGAATCTCAACACCGCGATGTAGGGTGGTGGCATGCGCACCTACGGGCAGTACTGCGGCATCGCGAAAACACTGGACACCGTCGGCGACCGATGGACCCTGCTGATCGTCCGTGAACTGCTGGCCCTGGGTCCGTGCCGGCACACCGACCTGCGCAACGGGCTGCCCGGGATCGCCAGCAACCTGCTGGTCGACCGGCTCCGCGAACTCGAGGAAGCCGGCCTGATCCACCGCGAGGCCGCCCCGCCGCCGGTGGCCACCACCCTGTTCTCCCTCACCGAGCGTGGCCGCGAGCTGGAGCCGGTGCTGCGGGAACTGAGCCGATGGGGAATTCCGCTGTTGCGTGAGCCGGCCGGCAGCGACACCTTCCGCACCCACTGGCTGGACATGCCCGCCCGGGCACTGACCGACCACCGCCCCGACCAGCCGGCAATCGCCCTGCAACTGCACGCCGACGGCAACGAAGACCTGGTCATCGAAGTCAAGGACGGCTTGGTGCACACACACGCCGGCCGGGTCGACCACCCCACCGCGTCACTGACCGGACCGCCGCACCTGCTGGCCGCGACCCTGCTCGGCGACCTCGATCTGAGCACCGCAGTACAGCAAGGCCTGCGGCTCAGCGGCGAACGCGAGGCAGTACTGCGCATCCTGCCCCGCTGATCCGGGTGTGCGCTGGCGGACTGGTGAGCTCGCATGTTCAGGTGTCGCGTATTCCCGAGCACCCCAATGCAGAGTGTGACTCTGCATGTCGTAGTTGCGGTACGGAAAGTCCGCTGAGATTGATCACGGCCCGGCGGGCGTCGGGCTCTCACGGGTCATGAGTGCGGCTCCTGACCCTCACGTGACGTCAGGCTGCATAGTCGGTGCCGTGGAAGATCACTGGACCGTGGGGCGCGTGGCCGAGCTGGCCGGCGTGAGCGTCCGCACGCTGCATCACTATGACGAGATCGGCCTCGTGCGTCCGTCGGCGCGGACCCCTGGTGGGTATGGGCCTACTCGGCGGGTGACGTTGAGCGGCTGAGGGAGTACTGGCCTGCCGGCGGCTGGGCTTTGGGTTGCCGGAGGTTGCGGAACTGGTCGGCGACTCGTCCACCGACGCGGTCGCGCACCTGCGCCGACTGCGTGGCCTGCTGCTGGAGCGGCGTGATCGCGCCGACGCCATGATGGCGGCCATTGACAGGGAACTCGAGGCACGAGCGAGGGGACTGAAGGTGACACCGGAGGAGCAACTGGGGATGCTCGGTGCACGGCTGTACGACGCGATCGGCGGCGCCTACACGGCGACGCGGCGTACCGAGCCGCGGATCGCAGCGCAGATCCTGGGACGCGCTCGGGGACGCGCGGACGGTGCTGAACGTCGGGGCCGGCACCGGCTCCTACGAGCCGGCTGATCGCGAGGTGACCGCGGTGGAGCCCTCGGAGGTGATGCGGCGTCAGCGGCCTGCCGGCTCGGCGCCGTGCGTGGCTGCCGCCGCGGAGAGCCTGCCGTTCGAGGACCACTCCTTCGACGTCGCGATGGCCGTCTCCACTGTTCACCACTGGGGGGACCCGATAGCGGGGCTGCGCGAGATGCGGCGCGTGGCCCGCCGCGTGGTGGTGCTGACGTTCGACACCGACGAGCCCGGATGGCCGGACCGGTTCTGGCTCACCCGCGACTACCTGCCCGAGTTCGCCACCGTCCTCGCGGAATTTCCCTCACTTGCGGGGATGGCCGACGCGATCGGCGCCCGCGCTGAGCCGGTGCCCATCCCGTGGGACTGCACTGACGGCCTGTTCGAGGCGTACTGGCGCAGACCGGGGGAGTATCTGGAGGAGCACGTCCGGCGTGCGATGTCGGTGTGGACGAGGGTCGGGCCGGACGCCGAGCAGCGGGCGGTGCGAAGCCTCCGCGACGACCTGGACTCCGGCCGGTGGGCTGAGCGCAACAGCGACCTCGCCCACCTCGACACGGCAGACCTCGGCCTCCGCCTGCTCATCGCTTGAATGGGCACCGGCCCGTGGGAGCCCGTCATGGTCCGAGCTCTTCCCGCACGCCGGCCCACTCGTGCGGGGGAACGCGAAAGCCCCGATCGTCGGACGATCGGGGCTTTCCGGTGGTGCGCGATACTGGGATTGAACCAGTGACCTCTTCCGTGTCAGGGAAGCGCTCTCCCGCTGAGCTAATCGCGCGGGCTCCACGGCTCGAAAGCCGCAGGTCGAACAGATGCTGCGTGCGCGATACTGGGATTGAACCAGTGACCTCTTCCGTGTCAGGGAAGCGCTCTCCCGCTGAGCTAATCGCGCGGGGATCCTTGCGGATCAGTGGACGATACTGGGATTGAACCAGTGACCTCTTCCGTGTCAGGGAAGCGCTCTCCCGCTGAGCTAATCGTCCTTGGAGGTGGAGACGGGATTTGAACCCGTGTAGACGGCTTTGCAGGCCGTTGCCTCGCCTCTCGGCCACTCCACCATGGAGCTGCAGGGGTTCTCGGGAAGATCCCCCACTTCGAGCGGACGACGAGACTCGAACTCGCGACATCCACCTTGGCAAGGTGGTGCTCTACCAACTGAGCTACGTCCGCAGGTCACCGTGTTCGCTCCGGGGTTTTCCCCCTTCGCTCCCTGGCGACGTGTTGAACTCTAGCGGATTCCCGGGCCAGCTCAAAAACGCGTTTCCGCAGCGTGCTGCCGCCCGATCACCACAGGTCACCCGGTCGTCACCGCACCGGCGCCGCGTCGTCACCGGTCATAGACTCGCAGCCGTGCACGACCTGCTCCCCATGGCCCGCTTCGGCGGCCTCCTCGCGACCGATCTCCGGGACGTCACCAGCGATCCCGCCGCTCTCGACTCCACCGGCTTCTGGGCGGTGTCCGCCGACTTCGAGGGGCGGCTGATCTGCGCCCGCTTCGGCGACGTGCGCCGCGAGCCCGTTCCCGCGCCCGTCCCCGGTGCCTGGCGCGGCCCCGACGCCGACCGCTGGACCTCCTCGCTGGACCGTGCCGCGTACGTGGCCGGCGTACGGCGCATCCGCGAGCACATCGCCGCGGGCGAGGTCTACCAGGCCAACCTCTGCCGGGTGATGTCCGCGCCGCTGCCCCACCCCGACCGCGCGGACGTGGACGCGCTCACCGCCCTCCTGGCGCGCGGCAACCCCGCGCCCTTTGCAGGAACGATTCGCCTGGCCGCGCACGGAGTCGAGATCGCCACCGCCTCCCCCGAGCTGTACCTGCGCCGGACCGGCCGGCACATCGAGTCCGGCCCCATCAAGGGCACCGGCCGCACCGTCCACGACCTGCTCCCCAAGGACCACGCCGAGAACGTCATGATCGTGGACCTCGTGCGCAACGACCTCGGCCGCGTCTGCGCGACGGGCTCCGTCGCCGTCCCCGAGCTGTGCGCCGTCGAGGAGCACCCCGGCCTGGTCCACCTCGTCTCCATCGTCAGCGGCGAACTCGCCGAAGGCGCGGGCTGGCCCGAGCTGCTCGCCGCCACCTTCCCGCCCGGATCCGTCACGGGCGCACCCAAATCCTCCGCCCTGCGGATCATCGACGCCCTGGAGACCGCCCCGCGAGGCCCCTACTGCGGAGGCATCGGCTGGGTCGACGCCGACCGGGGCACCGCCGAGCTCGCCGTCGGCATCCGCACCTTCTGGATCGACCGCACCGCCCCCGGCGGCCCCCGCCTGCTCTTCGGCACCGGCGCGGGCATCACCTGGGGCTCCGATCCCGACCGCGAGTGGGCGGAAACCGAACTGAAAGCCGCCCGCCTGCTCCGGGTGGCCACGGGGCACGAGGTGAGCAGTACCCCGGAGCCGAACGGCACGATCGGAAGGACCGCACCATGAGAATCTGGCTCGACGGAACGCTGACCGAGGTGGACAGCGCCAAGGTCTCCGTCCTCGACCACGGCCTGACCGTGGGCGACGGCGTCTTCGAGACGCTGAAGGCGGAGCGCGGCCGGGCCTTCGCGCTCACCCGCCACCTCGAACGCCTCACCCGCTCGGCCCGGGGCCTGGGTCTGCCCGACCCCGACCTCGACGAGGTCCGCCGCGCCTGCGCCGCCGTACTGGAGGCCAACCCGGTGGAGCGGGGGCGACTGCGCGTCACCTACACCGGCGGAGTCTCCCCGCTCGGCTCCGACCGTGGGGACTTCGGGACCACCCTGATCGTCGCCGCCGCGGAGTCCCCCCGCCGCCCGGACACCACCGCCGTTGTCACCGTGCCCTGGGTCCGCAACGAGCGCTCGGCCGTGGCCGGGCTGAAGACCACCTCCTACGCCGAGAACGTGGTCGCCCTCGCCGCCGCGCACCGGGCCGGGGCCTCCGAGGCGCTCCTCGCCAACACCCTCGGCCGGCTCTGCGAGGGCACCGGCTCCAATGTCTTCGTCGTCCTCGACGGGGAACTGCACACCCCGCCGCTGGATTCCGGCTGCCTGGCCGGCATCACCCGGGAACTGGTCGTCGAATGGGCCGGCGCCAAGGAGACCGACCTGCCCTTCGAGGCGCTGGAACGGGCCGAGGAGATCTTCCTCACCTCCTCGCTGCGCGACGCCCAGGCGGTACTGCGGATCGACGACCGGGAGCTGGGCACCGCCCCAGGACCCGTCACGGCCGAGGTGATGAGGATCTTCGAGGTGAAGTCGGGCGCGGACGTCGACCCGTAGGGAGTGAAAGGGCTGTCGTGACGGCCCCGGGACGGGTAGAACTCGGGGGATGACCACCACCCTGCGGCCGTCCGGGCCGATCCAGCAGACGGCGGACGGCGCGCGCTCGCGCCCGTACGAGATCCGGGTCAACAGCAGGCGGGTCGGCGCCCTGCTGATCGCCTCCGACACCCCCTTCGGGCCCACGGTCGGGGAGATCCGCGACCTCGCCGTCGAAACGGGCGACCGGCGGCGGGGGAGGGCCACCGTGGCCGCGCTCGCCGCCGAGGAAGTGCTGCGCGGCTGGGGCTGCCGCCGGGTCCGCATCTCCGTTCCGGCCGACTCGGAAGGCGGCCTGCGCATGGCCGAGGCCCTCGGGTACACCGAGTACAGCCGGAACATGGCCAAGGACCTGCCCGCCGAGCCGCCCGCCCTCCCCGAGGGGGTGCACGGCAGGCCCATGACCGATGCCGAGTACGAGGTCTGGCACGCCGGGGCCATCGAGACCTACGCCGCGAACTGGAGCAGCCGCGGCATGTCCGCCGAGGCCGCGCACGCCAAGTCCGTCGCGGACCACGAGAGCCAGCTGCCCCGGGGCCTGGCGAGCCCGGGAGCCACCTTCGTCGTGCTGGAGGCGGCCGGGGTGCCCGTCGGCCACGTGTGGCTCGCGCCGCGCGGGGAGGGCTCGTACATCTACGACATCGAGGTGGCGGCCGAGCACCGCGGCCGCGGGCACGGCCGCCACCTGATGCTGCTCGCCGAACGCGCGGCCCTGGCCGAGGGCCACCGCCTGCTGGCGCTCCAGGTCTTCACCGGCAACACCCCGGCCCTGCGGCTCTACCGGTCCCTCGGCTACCGCCCCACCGACTTCAACTACGCCAAGGACCTGATCTAGATTCGTCAGGCCGCCAGCAGGCGGTCCGCGATCTCCTCGATGCGGGCGCGCAGGCCGTCCTGGCTCTTGCCGCCGTCGAGACGCTGTCCGTCGATCACGTACGTCGGGGTGCCGGTCACGCCGATCGCCTTGCCCTCGGCCTGGTCGGCGTCGACGATCAGGATGTGCCGCCCGTCGATCAGGGCGGTGTCGAACTCCTCGACGTCGAGGCCCAGTTCACGCGCCACATCCAGCAGCACCGGCTCGCCGCGCTCGGCCAGCTCCGCGGTGCGCTCCAGCACGGCCTCCGCATAGGGCCAGCCCAGTCCCTGCTCGACCGCCTCCTCGGCGGCCTGCGCCGCGGCGAAGGAGTGCTTGTGCTTCTCCAGGGGGAAGTGGCGCAGCCGGATGTCCAGCCGGTCGCCGTAGCGGGCCCGCAGGGCGCGAACGTCGTCCAGGGCGCGGTGGCAGTCCGGGCACTGCAGTTCGCACCAGACGTCGAGGATCACGGAATCGGTCATACGGACAGTCTCCCAGCCCCCGCCGGGCCCACCGACCGGGACCCAGGGAGGAGGCGCGACCCGGAGATGTCCCGGAGATCCGCCCGGGAGCGGCTGCGGACCTGGCCGCTGCGGCTGCGGCCGGTGCAGGATGGATAGGGACAGATCGCCGAGCCCCGCCGAGAGTCCGGAGGACCGCATGCTTGCCGAGACCATTTGCTCCGCGGTGTCAGCGGCGGGCCTGGGCCTCGCCGCGGTGACCGCCTACCGCAAGCGCTTCCTGGCCGCCGTGCGGATCACCGCGTACGCGCTCGTGCCGGTCGCCCTGGTGATGACCGGCTTCGTGGACTGGGTGTCCGGGATGGTCTTCGACCCGGTGGTGTGGGCCGGCTTCGGGCTGCTCGGGCTGTCATGGGTGCTGTTCATGACCACCCGTGCCATCGAGCGCCGCAGTCCGGCCGCTTCCGGGGACCCCGCCGAGGCCGCCGGGCCCGCCGGGCCCGCGAAGAAGGTCAAGGGCCGCCCGGCCACCGGGGCCGTGGCCCCGGCCGCCTCCGCGCCGTCGCTGGGATCCGGCGCCGCCCGCACCGGCCCGGCGCCGCAGTCCGCCGCCCCCGCGGACGACTTCTCCGACATCGAGGCCATCCTCAAGAAGCACGGGATCTGACCCGCGGAACGCCACTCGTCCACAAGATCGGGCGAACTGCCGCGCGGATGTTGGCGTGTTGAAGGGCGGTGATCGGCGCGCTGCGCCATCATCGGCCCGACATGTTCGAGACATCGCACGGTGAGCCGCCGGTACCCGCCCCAGTGGTGGAGGAGCCGCGGGGCTGCCTCTTCGCGCTCTCCCAACCGCCCCTGATGATCTTCCTAGCGGTGATCGGCATCCTGCTGCTGCTCGCCGCCGTGCACGATCTCTACCTGCTCTGACGCCTCCGCGTCGGCCTCCTTGCGCCGGGCCCGGTACGCCGCCACGTGCAGCCGGTTCCCGCAGGTCCGGCTGTCGCAGTAGCGCCGGGAGCGGTTGCGGGACAGGTCCACGAAGGCCCGCCGGCAGTCCGGCGCCTCGCAGCGGCGCAGCCGCTCCTGTTCGCCGGAGACCACGATGAAGGCCAGGGCCATGCCGCCGTCGGCCGCCAGGTGGTCCCCCACCGACGCGCCCGGCGCGAAGTAGTGCACGTGCCAGTCGTAGCCGTCGTGGTCGGTCAGCTGCGGCGTGGTGCCGGCCGTGGCCACGAGCTCGTTGATCAGTATGGAGGCCGCACGCGGGTTCGGTGAGGCGAAGACCTGGGCGAACTTGCTGCGCACGGTACGCACGCCGGCCAGGTCGCGGGCGCTGAGCTCGCCGACGTCGCTGATCGAGTATTCCTGGACGAATCCGCGCAGGGCGCCGATGTCCGAGAGCCCGTCGGGCTGGTCCGACTCGGCCGCGGTGTTCACCAGCGCGACGACGACGTCGAGCGCGCGACGGGTGTCGTGGGGGATCTGCACGGGGTCTCCCTAGGGGGCCGGGCCTGCGGCGACGGGAGGCGCCGCCGCTGCCGCCCGACAATAGCGGGTCCCGTCGCAGCACACCGGCGCCGTCCTCGCGGATGGCTTCCGCGGGAACAGCGCCGGCACTGCCGTATGTGGTTGTCGGCCGCACCGCACCGTCGCCCCGAGTCGGACGGTGTCGAGCGGCTGTAGGCCTGGCTCAGCTTTCGGCCAGGATGTGGGAGAGCTCCTTGTCGAGGTCGAAGTGCCGGTGCTCGGTCCCGGGTGGGACCGCGGCGTCCGTCCGCTTGAGGAACGACTCGAGTGCTCGGGCGGGTGCTTCGAGCAGTGCTTCTCCCTCCGGTGAGCTCAGGGCGATGCAGACGACGCCCTGACCGTGGCTGCGGGACGGCCAGACGCGGACGTCGCCGGTACCGGTGGGCCGGTGGAGACCCTCCGCGAGGAGGTCGCGGGCGAATACCCATTCGACCGTCTCCTCGGCGCCGGTGTGGAAGGTGGCGTGCACGGCGTAGGGGTCGGCCGTGTCATACCGCAGGCCCGCGGGAACAGGCAGTGAGGACTCGCTCGACACAACGAGGCGCAGGTGCAGCTCGCAGCTGACCGTGGTGTTCATAAGCGCCAGGGCCTTTCGCTCAGTGTGCGCTCGGGGATTCGCACGTCGGCGAAATCGACATGCCACCTACGGTGCCGTTGTAAACCCCTCTGACCGTTTTGCGGACCTCTGGGTCCCTCGGACGGCGGATCCAAACCTGCATTCACGTGTGCATCGAGCTCCGGTAGATTCGGACTCATGAATACGGGGAGTGACCACGGGACGCACGAGTCCGCCGCCGACGAATCCACCACGGGACCCGCCACGGGATCCGGCGCGGAAGCAGCCGCCGAGGCGGCCGAGGAGACGCCGCACGTATCGAAGGCCCCGGCCTTCATCAAGCGGAGCAGGAGCCTGCACCTGAGCTGGCAGGTCGGCGTCTTCATCGTCGGCCTCGCAGTGATCGGCGCCGGTGTCGCGATGCTCGTGCTGCCCGGCCCCGGCTGGGTCGCGATCTTCGCGGGCCTGGCGATCTGGGCCACCGAGTTCGCCTGGGCGCACCTCGTGCTGCGCTGGACGAAGCGGAAGGTCACCGAGGCCGCGCAGAAGGCGCTCGACCCGAAGGTCCGCCGCCGCAACATCATCCTGACCAGCGTGGGCCTCGTCATCGCGGGCGCGCTGATCGGCTTCTACCTGTGGAAGTACGGGCTCGTCCTGCCCTGGAGCCTCAAGGACCAGTGATGGTCAAGGAGCACCGCTGACATGCGGTAATGTTTGCGGTGCGTCCGGGCGATTAGCTCAGTGGGAGAGCACTTCGTTCACACCGAAGGGGTCACTGGTTCGAACCCAGTATCGCCCACCCGGACCCGAGGCCCGGAGACTTTCACAGTCTCCGGGCCTCCGGCGTTTCACCGCAGCCGGCCGATCGCGTCCCGCAGGCGGCGGGCGTCCCGCAGCCGCCGCTCGTACGTCGCCCCCACCGCCAGCAGCAGCAGACCCGCCAGGGCCGGCAGCACCCAGCGCGGGAGCGCACCCGCGACCTGGACCACGTACGGGGCGAGCTCGTGCACCGCCACCACCGCCAGCACCGCGCCGCCCAGCAGCAGCGGGGCCTGCAGCCGCCGCTGGGCGCCGATCAGGGTCAGGGCCAGCGCGGCCAGCCCCAGCAGCAGCGGGCGCACCCAGTTCCGGTCCTCCAGGGCCACCAGCAGGCTCGGCACCAGGGTCGCCGCCAGCCCCGGGCCGTACGCCGCCCAGGACGAGGCTTGCGGGTCCCGGCGCCGCCGCAGGAGACCCACCACGAGGGCCGGCACCGTCACCGGCAGCGTGTAGGCCTCCGGCGCGGTGACCCCGGCCTCGGCCAGCCGCACCCAGGTCGCCGCCGCGAACAGCGCACCCGCGGCCCAGCCCAGAACCCGCCGTTCCGGCCGTACCGCGGCCCCCGCACAGATCACCCCGGCCAGCGCGAGCACCAGCGCCAGCGTGCCCGGCCGCCCGGCCGACAGGGCCACCGCCAGCCCGCCCGCCGCACCCGCCGCGATCTCGGCCGGCAGCCGCACCTCACCCAGCCGCGGTCCGAGCGCCGCCACCAGCGCCGGCACCGCGAGCACCGGGAGGGACCACCACACCACCGCCAGGTCCGTCACCGCGCCCGCGGCCACCAGCACGCCCGTGGCGTATCCGACCGCGCACACGGCCGCCCCGGCCCGGGCGGCCCGCGGAGCCGCCCCGTACGCCGCTCCCGCCGCACAGCCCGCACCGAGCAGCCCCCACACAGCGAAGGTCGCCGCCCGGCCGTCCAGCGCGCCCAGGGACACGTTCGCGGCCCCGGCCGCCGCGCACACCGCCGCCGCGATCCGGGCCCCGAGCACCGGCGAGCGCAGGGCCAGGAGCCCCGCCGCACCCGTCACCACGAGCTGCGCGGCGAACACCGCCGCCACCGGGAACCCGAGCAGCTCCGGCGCCGTGAACAGCCCCGCCCACGCCAGGACCACCGCCACCACCAACGGTTCCGGCCGCGACAGCGCCCGCGACAGCCACCAGGCCGCACCCGCGGAGATCAGCAGGGTCAGAGTGACCGCCGCCCCCGGCCCGTACGGTTCCCGGTCCGGGGTCGTCGACGCCCAGACCTCGGCCAGCACCCGCACCCGGGCCGGCAGCGTCAGAGCCACCGCGGAACCCGCCGCCAGCGCCGCCACGGACGCCACCACTGCGCCGCCCCGGGCGAGCCCGCGCCGGACCGCCGCCGGGAGCGCGGAGGCCCGTACCGCCGCCAGCAGCGGCAGCGCCAGCAGCAGGTGCACCAGCACCACCCAGGCCGGGTCCAGGCCCGGCCGGGCCAGCCCGCCCAGAGCGACCACCGACGCCAGGCCGCCCACCAGCGCCGCGGCCGAGGCGCGCGGCTCACGCCAGGCCACCGCCACCGCGAGGGCCGCGCCCGCCAGCAGCAGCGCCGCCGGGGCCAGCGCCTGCGCCGCCGAATCGGCCGACCACGACCGCGCCACGCCGATCAGCAGCGCACCCGCGCCCATGACGGCCGCCGGAACCGCCGCCGCCTTCACCCGCAGCGCGAGCGCCGCATCCAGTGCCGCCGTCGCCAGCAGCGCCCAGCCGAGCTCCAGCGGCCCCGGCTGACCGGCCAGCGCCGCCAGCGGCAGCGGGAACTGCGCCGCCAGCAGCGCCGCCGGCAACGGGAGCCGCAGCTTGCGCAGGCCCGCGCCGTACCCGGCCCAGGCCGCCGCCAGCACGGCCGCCGCCCCGGCCGCGTAGCCGGTGCCGTCGAGCTCCGGCATGCCGACCGCGTACAGCGCGTACGCGTCGAGCACCGTCAGCAGCAGGCCGACCGCGGCGACCGACTCCGCCGTCGACCGCAGCCCGCGGCGCAGCAGCAGCACGGGTGCGCCCAGCGCCGCCGCAGTCACCACGACCAGCACCGCCGAGCGCCCGGCGATCCCCATGGACCCCCAGCTGACCAGCGTGAACGCGAGCGCGGCGACGGCCAGCAGCACGGCGCCCAGGACGAGCAGCACGTTCTGCGCGCTCGGGGCCGAGGCGTCCTTCGCCGGCCCGGTGGTGGGTGCGGAGGACGCGGCGGGACCCCAGCGGACCGGGGCGGGCGCGGGCCCGGCCTGCTGCAGCAGGCGCAGCAGCCAGTCCCGGCGGCCCAGCAAATAGAGCCGCCGGGCATCGAGTTGAGCCAGCTCGCGGTCGATGAGCGCCAGCTCTTCGGCGGGCGGCATAGGGGTGTTCATAGGGGGAGTGTGGCGCCGGTCACGCAGTCAGGACATGGGTGTGCGTACTCAGATGTGCCCTGAGTAGGTACGTGAGCTGCGCCCGGCGGTCCCCCGCCGGGGAAGCGGTTTGAACCAGCCCCGAGCCTTCTGTATTGTTCAGTCCGTTCCCGGGCGATTAGCTCAGCGGGAGAGCACTTCGTTCACACCGAAGGGGTCACTGGTTCGATCCCAGTATCGCCCACCGGGACAGGCCGGTCCGTCACAGACGGACCGGCCTTCCGCATGTCCGGGCCCGTGTCGTCCTACGCTGCGGTCGACAGGTCCGGCCGCAGCGGCCAGTGCGGATCCACCGGCTCGGGCGTCCCCTGGCGCGCGAACCACGCCTGCAGACCGCGCGCCTGCGCCGCGTGCCACACGGCCTGCAGCGTGTGCAGCTCGGCCGGCGACAGGCGCTCCAGCCGGGCCGCGAACCGCCGCCCCACCGCCCGTACGAGCTCCAGTGAGGCCATCGCGTCCGCCGCCGCGTCGTGCGCGCCCTCCAACTCGATGCCGTAGTGCGCGCACAGGTCCGTCAGCGTCCGGCGGCCCTTGCGGTACCGGTCCAGATGCTTGTCCAGCACCCGCGGATCCAGCACCGTCAGCGGCCGGTTGTCCAGATACCGCGACAGCGACGACGCCCGGTGCCGGCGCAACTCCCGGTCCAGCAGCGTCAGGTCGAACGGCGCGTTCATCACCACCACCGGACGGCCCGCCACCTGCTGCTCCCCGAGCGCCCGGGCTATCTCCTCCACCACCGGTGCCGGCCAGCGCCCGTGGCGCTGCAGGTGCTCGTCGGTCAGCCCGTGCACTTCCGTGGCGCCCGGCGGCACCGGCACACCGGGATTGACCAGCCACCGCGTGGTGCGGACCCGGCCGCCCGCACACTCCTGGACGACGAGCGCGGCGGACACGATCCGGTCCTGCTCGACGTCCACCCCGGTGGTCTCCGTGTCGAATGCGGCCAGCGGGCCCTCGTACCAGCGTGTCATGGCGAACTCCTCGTCCCCGAGCGGCTGGTGGCGCTTCCTGAACACACCACCCCCGCCGCATCGGTGATACCCGGGCTGTTTGCCCCGTACGCCGTTTGCGGGCAGCCGGGTACGGAGACAACTTCTTTGGGGGACCGTACGCATGACCGGTCGTCACCCAGCACCGCTCGCGGCAGAGCCCGCAAGGCATGGGGAGCCGGCCATGGCGCTCACACAGCCCGAACCGAGCGGGGTGCTGCAGGAGGGGACGGGTCCGCGGACCGGCTCCCTGCGCGGCACGCTCGCCACCACCGCCTGCATGGAGACCCTCCAGGTGGGATACCTGCACGCCGTCGCGGCCGCCGCGGGGTGCTCGCTCTCCCAGCCCTTCCCCGACAACGGCATCGACTGGCACGTCTCGCACGGGGCACCGGAACACGTCGTCGACGACGAGGTCACCATCAAGGTGCAGCTCAAGGCGACCTACCAGATACCGCCCCGGCCGGCCGGGGCCACCTTCGGCTTCACCCTCGACAACGAGCACCTGGTGAAGCTGGCCCGGACGCCCGTCACCGTCCACAAGATCCTCGTCGTGATGCTCGTACCGAGGGAGCGCGACCAGTGGCTCGCCGCCGGGCACGACCGGCTCGACCTGAGGCACTGCTGCTACTGGACCAACCTCGCCGGACACCCCGTGACCGGCCGGCGCCGCACCACCGTACGGATCCCCACCACGCGGATCTTCGACGACCGGGCGCTGTGCGAGATCATGACCCGGGTCGGGTCGGGAGGGACACCCTGATGAACCTGCACTCACCGCACCTCCAACCGCTCCCGTCCCCGCCGTACACCCCGGGCGGCCCCGATCCCGCACACGTCGACCCGCAGGTCCTGGGGGCCCTGCTGCACCGGCACGGGTGGCTGCGCCGGGGCGGCGCGGCCGGCAGGTACGGGCGCTGGAGCCCGCCCGGGCGCTCCGGCACCAGCCTGCTCGTCCCCGAGAGCCGCACCTTCCCCGACTGCACGGACCTCCTGGAGGAGGCGCTCACCGCCCTGGCCCACGGCGGGCTCCCCTCGGCGCGCGAGGTGCTCCTCGGGCTGAGCGTGCCCAGCGACGAGATCCGCTGGGAGCGGGAGATACCCGAAGGGCCCTACGGCTTCCGGGGCGAGGCCGCCTGGCCCGTACAGGAACAGCTGCGCTCCGCCGCCCGCCGGCTGCTTCTCGCGGCCGCCCTCGCCGACCGGGCCCGGGCCGGCTACTACGGGGCCCGGCACCAGGCGCAGGCCGAGCGCACCCTGGACGGGGTCCTGGTCGGACCCTCCCCGGGCGGGCGACGGCTGACCGCGTACGTCCCCGTGGACGGCGGCCGGGGACCCGTGACCCGACTGCACCACGCCCTGCACGCGACCCGTGAGGCGGTGGACTACCAGCGGGCCACCGGCGGCATGGAGGCCTTCGACGCGGCGGTGGCCGCCGGCGTCAGCCGGGAACTCGCCGAGGCACTCGTCGCCCTGGTCCGGGGCTCGGAAGGAGCCCGGATCGCGCTGGCCTGGGCACCCGCGGCGGGGGTCCCGGCGGGCTGCGCGGCCCGCCCCGAGCCGGTGGAGTTCTCACCGGGCGACCTCCCCGTACTGCGGGAGGCCGCGGCCCGCTACACCCGCGCGGAACCCGCCGTACCGGTCCGGCTCGCGGGGGCCGTGGTGCGGATGCGGCGAAAGGCCGCCGGGGGAGGGGGAACGGTCCGGCTGCGGGTGCTGGCCGGGGCGGAGGTCCCGTACGTCCGGGCGGCGCTCGACGAGGAGTCGTACCGCATCGCGGGCCACGCCCACCTGGTGGGCCTGCCGGTCCGGGTCACCGGCCGGCTGCAACGCCGGGGCGGATTCCGGCGGCTCGCCGACGCGGCGGACGTGACACCGGTCCCGCTGGACGAGGTCGAGCGGGACCGGCTGATGAAGTCGCTGGACGCGTCCTTCGACCCCGAGGACGTCCTGCCCTCGGACGACTGAAAACGAAAGAGACCGCCTAGCGGAAGGCGGTGGCCCGGACTGTGGTGCCGCAGAGGGCGAATTCGCCGCCGTCGGACGGGGCCACCTGGAAGCCCGTGCCCGCTACGCCCACCACCAGCGAGGGGGCGACGGTCGGATCGGCCCCGGAGGCGCAGTAGCCGTCCGCCTCGCCGAGGACCGGGGTGAAGGTCAGGAGCGTCGAGGCGGATCCGCCCGCGGCCAGCAGCACCGGCCGGGCCTCGCCCCGGGGGACGACGCGCAGCGGCGCGTTCCGTTCCGGTGAGCCCTGGCCCGCGAGGGCCACCGTCGGGAAGCCGCGCAGCTCGCACGCCGGTCCCTCGTTGACCACCGTGAACCGCACCCGTGTGGAGTCCGTCCGGTCCGCGCCGGTCGCCGAGAGCTGCTCTCCGCTGCACGCCGCGGCGGGCGCCGCCGTGGCGGTGGCGCCGAAGAGCAGTCCGCCCGCCAGCACGGCCGTCGCGGCGCCCAGGGCGGCCGCGTTCCTGGTCAGTCCCACAGGAGTCACCTCACACCCGGTCGGAAGATCCCCTTCCACCATCGCACGCGGCGTTCGCGGCGGCCCGGCCGAAGGAGGCCATGGTCAGCCCCGGCACGGGGGAGAAGTCCGGGCCGCGGGTGAGGCCCAGCCGTTCGTAGAGGGTCACCGCGGGAGCGTTGGCGGCGCCGGTCGTGACCTCGACGGCCCGTCCGGGGAACATCTCCACCAGGACATGGCGCAGCAGCATCGAGCCGACCCCCCGCCGGAACCGCCCGGGGTCCACGCACAGCCGGTCGATGGAGACGACAGCGGCCTCCTCCTCCCAGGCGAGGAAGCCGTCGAGCGTGCCGTCCCCGGAGAACGCGCCGAGCCAGTGCAGAGCGCGGCCCCGCATTTCGGCGAGGCTCTCACCCAGGGCCGGGATGCCGTCGAAGCCGATGAGGCCGGCCTCCACCGTGTACGCGGCCCGCCCGATCCGGTGCACGGCCGCCGCGGTGGCATCGTCGGTGAGGTCCAGCGCGCGTATCTGCATGGCGGGCCACGTTACGCGTCGGCGGGCCGCCCCCGGCCCCGCTGCCCGGGCCCCACCGGTAACCGTTTAGCGGCGCAGCCACTCCGCTCGGTACGATTCAGGCGCGCGGCGTTCGCCCGCGCACCCCCTGAGTCAGGAGAGACCGGTGTCAGACGTCCGTGTGATCATCCAACGCGATTCCGAGCGGGACGAGCGCGTGGTGGCCACGGGCACTACGGCGGCGGAGCTCTTCGCCGGCGAGCGCACCATCGTCGCCGCGCGCATTGCGGGCGAGCTCAAGGACCTCGCGTACGAGGTGCAGGACGGCGAGACCGTCGAACCGGTGGAGATCTCCTCCGAGGACGGCCTGAACATCCTGCGCCACTCGACCGCGCACGTCATGGCGCAGGCCGTGCAGGAGCTGTTCCCCGAGGCCAAGCTGGGCATCGGCCCGCCGGTCCAGAACGGCTTCTACTACGACTTCGACGTGGCCCGGCCCTTCACCCCGGAGGACCTGAAGGCCATCGAGAAGAAGATGCAGGAGATCCAGAAGCGCGGCCAGCGCTTCTCCCGCCGCGTCGTCACCGACGAGGCGGCCCGCGAGGAGCTGGCCGACGAGCCGTACAAGCTGGAGCTCATCGGCATCAAGGGCTCGGCGTCCACCGACGACGGTGCGAACGTCGAGGTGGGCGGCGGCGAGCTGACCATCTACGACAACCTGGACGCGAAGACCGGCGACCTGTGCTGGAAGGACCTCTGCCGCGGTCCCCACCTGCCCACCACCCGGAACATCCCGGCCTTCAAGCTCATGCGCAACGCGGCCGCCTACTGGCGCGGCAGCGAGAAGAACCCGATGCTCCAGCGCATCTACGGCACCGCGTGGCCGTCCAAGGAAGAGCTGAAGGCCCACCTCGACTTCCTCGCCGAGGCCGAGAAGCGCGACCACCGCAAGCTCGGCAATGAGCTCGACCTCTTCTCCATCCCCGACGAGATCGGCTCCGGCCTCGCCGTCTTCCACCCGCGCGGCGGCATCATCCGCCGGACCATGGAGGACTACTCGCGCAAGCGGCACGAGGAGGAGGGCTACGAGTTCGTCTACTCCCCGCACGCCACCAAGGGCGCCCTCTTCGAGAAGAGCGGCCACCTGGACTGGTACGCGGAGGGCATGTACCCCCCCATGCAGCTCGACGGTGGTACCGACTACTACCTCAAGCCCATGAACTGCCCGATGCACAACCTGATCTTCGACGCGCGCGGCCGCTCCTACCGCGAACTGCCGCTGCGCCTCTTCGAGTTCGGCACCGTGTACCGGTACGAGAAGTCCGGTGTGGTCCACGGCCTGACCCGCGCCCGCGGCTTCACCCAGGACGACGCGCACATCTACTGCACCCGCGAGCAGATGGCGGAGGAGCTCGACACGACCCTCACCTTCGTGCTCAACCTGCTGCGCGACTACGGCCTGACCGACTTCTACCTGGAGCTGTCCACCAAGGACCCGGAGAAGTTCGTCGGCTCGGACGAGGCCTGGGAGGAGGCGACCGCGGTCCTCGCGCAGGTCGCCGAGAAGCAGGGCCTCCCGCTGGTCCCGGACCCGGGCGGCGCCGCCTTCTACGGTCCGAAGATCTCGGTCCAGTGCAAGGACGCCATCGGCCGTACCTGGCAGATGTCGACCGTGCAGCTGGACTTCAACCTGCCGGAGCGCTTCAACCTCGAGTACACCGCGCCGGACGGCTCGCGTCAGCGCCCGGTCATGATCCACCGTGCGCTGTTCGGTTCGATCGAGCGGTTCTTCGCCGTGCTGCTGGAGCACTACGCGGGCGCCATGCCGCCGTGGCTCGCCCCGGTCCAGGCGGTCGGCATCCCGATCGGCGACGGGCACGTCGAGTACCTGCAGGAGTTCGCCGCGGCGGCGAAGAAGCAGGGCCTGCGGGTCGAGGTGGACGCCTCCTCCGACCGCATGCAGAAGAAGATCCGCAACCACCAGAAGCTCAAGGTGCCGTTCATGATCATCGTCGGCGACGAGGACATGGCCGCGGGCACGGTCTCCTTCCGCTACCGCGACGGTTCGCAGGAGAACGGCATCGCCAAGGACGAGGCGCTGGCCAAGCTGGCCAAGGTCGTCGCGGACCGCGTCCAGGTCTGACGCACGAAGCGTCCGGACCGGCTCCGGACCGCCTGATCCGGCTCGTCCGGCACGGGAAGGCCCCCGGGAAGTGATCACTTTCCGGGGGCCTTCCTCGTACCCGAAGCCAAGGTCATATGCTTGCCGCCATGACGACTCAGCCGGAGCAGCAGATCGGTGTGGGCACGCAGGACGCGTTCCAGCGTCTGTGGACGCCCCACCGGATGGCCTACATCCAAGGGGAGAACAAGCCGACCGGCCCGGAGGCCGGGGACGGCTGTCCCTTCTGCGGGATTCCGGAGATGTCGGACCAGGACGGCCTGGTCGTCGCGCGGGGCCGGCACGTGTACGCCGTGCTGAACCTCTACCCGTACAACGGCGGCCACCTGATGGTGGTCCCGTACCGGCACGTCGCGGACTACACGGAGCTCGACGCGCTGGAGACGGCCGAGCTGGCCGACCTCACCAAACGGGCCATGATCGCGCTGCGCGAGGCCTCGGGTGCGCACGGATTCAACATCGGCATGAACCAGGGCGCGGCCGCCGGCGCCGGCATCGCCGCGCACCTGCACCAGCACATCGTGCCCCGCTGGGGCGGGGACACGAACTTCATGCCGGTCGTGGGTCATACCAAGGTGCTGCCCCAACTCCTCGCGGACACCCGCCAGATGCTGGCCGACGCCTGGCCGAACGACTAGGTGTCGTAGAAGCTGCTCGACGATCTGGCCGGATCGAGTCAGAAGGGGCCGGATCAGGCCGGATCCTGCCGGGGCCCGTCCCTGCGCGTCCGGCGCCAGTCCTCCAGCTCGGCCTCGACGTCGAACTCGGTCAGTCCCAGGGGCGGGCCCGGCGGGGGCATGCGCAGGGCCGCGCGGATCTTCTCGTTGATCTCCGTGAGGACGTCCCGCACCTGGCGTTCGGTGCGGGCCCCGCGGACCTTCTCCCGGGCGTCCTCCGCCTCCTTGCGCAGCGCGAGCGCCGGAGGCAGGACGGCGAAGCCCTCGCGGTGCAACTTGCCCTTGATCCACCACAGCTCGTCGTAGGGCGCGTCGAGGGAGGCCAGCGGCTTGCCGTAGCCGGGCAGGCTCTCGAAGTCACCGCGTTCGGTGGCCTGCCGGATCTGCCGGTCCACGAAGGACTCGAAGCTGACACCCGGTGGTTTGCGCTCGGTCATGGTCCCTCCTCGGCCGCCCCTCCAGCCTAGCTACGCGTCGTAGACGTCGGCCTTGCGCGGAGCGGGCTCCTGGATGAGCCCGCTCATGATCGAGGAGCGGTTGGTGAAGCGGTCGGTGTCGACGCCGTTCTCCTCCAGCACCTTGAAGGTCGCCGCGTGGATCGACCGAAGGACCGGGGCCACCGTGCGCAGGGCGTCGTCCGCCATGAACCGGTGGCGCCACATCGAGCTCGCCCATACGTGACGCAGGCCGAAGGGCTCGGGCAGGACCAGCTTGCCGCCGAAGTAGTCGAGGAGCGGCGGGTACCAGGTCAGCGGGGCACGCACCGCGAGGCGCACCACCTCCTGCACGTCCACCAGCGGCAGCGGCCGCTCGACCGTCTCCCAGAAGCGGATGCTCTTGGGCACTTCCACGGTCGGGGCCGCGGACTTGGTCGTGAACAGCCCGTGTACGGGGCCCAGCGCGTGCGCGGTGACGTCCACGCGCAGCGTTTTGTACAGCACGGTGACCGTGACCAGCATGTTGATGACCAGCTGGCCGTCCCAGAGCGGGTACTGGATGCCCAGGTAGTGCCGGTTGCCGGCGCTGAACTGCTGCTCGTTGCAGATCCGGGTGATCTCGTGCGGCTTGATGAGGAAGGCGTCCACGTTCTCGCCGGTGGGGCGTGCCACCTCGGCGGCGCCCTCGCCGATCGGGGTGACGATCCAGTGCTGGATCGCGGCGGGCGGGAAGCCGCCGGTGTGCAGCGGTCCCCGCTCCAGCTTGCGGAGCTGGGAGTCGATCGCGCGTACGACGTCCCAGCTGCGGAAGGGGTGGATCTCCATGCCCTCGCTCCTGGGAGCCAGTTCCTCGGCCATCTGCCAGCTGCCCCACCGGGTCCCCATGCCGAGGATGCCCTTGGGGCCCGCGTAGAAGACCTGGTTGCTGCGGTCCTCCGCGGTCAGCTTGGCGAGCTGGTGGCGCAGGTCCTCGCGGGCCTTCTCGTCGGGGTTGCCGGGCACGGCCTCCGGGATCTTGGCGCCGACCCCGCCGCCCGCCAGCAGCCCGTCCCAGCGGGAGCGCAGGTCCCTGGCGGTGGCCTCGCAGGTACGGCGGGCGAGCAGCCAGCCCAGGGCCGGGGCGATGATCATGGCGCGGGCGTACAGGCCGAGGAAGCCGGTCAGCGGCAGCCGGAACATCAGGACGGCCACCACGACGGCGACGCCGACGAGGAGTACGGTGCCCAGCCACGAGCTCCGGCCCTCCTTGGAGGCGAGGCTCTTGCGCAGCTGGAACAGGCCCAGCCACAGCAGCAGCCCGGGCAGGAACAGCACACCGCAGACCAGCATGATCAGCCGGAGCCGGCGGTCGCGCTCCTTGCGGATGTGCGAGGCGGCCAGACAGTGCTCCACCACCGTCTGCGGATCGGCGCCGAAGGACTGGATGAGCGGCTTGCGGTCCGCCCCGAGCGTCCGTGCCTCCACGGCGCGGCAGAAGGCCTCGCCCAGGCTGGGCTCGAAGAGGGAGATCTTCGGGGGCTTGACCGTCGCGGGGTGGTTCTCGCTGTTGGCGGTGATTATCTTCTCGAGCTTGCTGTCCTTGCCGCCGTCGCGGTACGCGGCCGAGGCGAGGGCGTTGGTCGCCGCCGTCTGCCCCCCGCCACCCTGCAGCGGGACCTGCGCTCCGGGCCTGAAGTCGAATCCGTCGTCCGCCACCGCTGCCCCCATCGCTGTGCGTTCGTGCTCTTTTGGTGCGCCGATGAGCCTATCGGCGGATCTCGCCCCATGGTCATGGGACAGGGAAATGCCGCCCACCGCAAGCTGGTTGGGTGGGCGGCCGAACCCGGTTCTACGACAACTAACTTCCCTTCCCGTTCTGTTCGCGCACCTTTTCCGCGATCTGCGGCGGCATCGGCTCGTGGCGGGCGTACGCGCGGGCGAAGCGGCCCGTGCCGTGCGAGACGGAGCGCAGCTCGACGGCGTAGCGGCCGATCTCGATCTCGGGGATCTCGGCGCGCACCCGCGTGCGCCCGGGGCCCGCCTGGTCGGTGCCGACGACACGGCCGCGACGGCCCGCGAGGTCGCTCATGACCGGTCCGACGTACTCGTCGGGAACGAGGACGGCGAGCTCGGCGACCGGTTCGAGCAGGTCGATGCGGGCCTCGGCGGCGGCCTCGCGCAGCGCGAGGGCGCCGGCCGTCTGGAAGGCGGCGTCGGAGGAGTCCACCGAGTGCGCCTTGCCGTCGCGGAGGGTGACGCGCACGTCGACCAGCGGGTATCCGGCGGCGACCCCGCGAGCGGCCTGCGCACGTACGCCCTTCTCCACGGACGGGATGAACTGCCGGGGCACGGCGCCCCCGACCACCTTGTCGACGAACTCGATGCCGCTGCCGGGCGGGAGCGGCTCCACCTCGATCTCGCAGATGGCGAACTGGCCGTGACCACCGGACTGTTTGACGTGCCGGCCGCGCCCGGCGGCCTTGGCGCCGAAGGTCTCGCGCAGGCTCACCTTGTGCGGGACCGGGTCGACCTGAACCCCGTAGCGGGTGCGCAGCCGCTCCAGCGCCACGTCCTGGTGGGCCTCGCCGAGGCACCACAGGACGACCTGGTGGGTGTGCGGGTTCTGCTCCAGCCGCATGGTGGGGTCCTCGGCGACGAGCCGGGCCAGGCCCTGCGAGAGCTTGTCCTCGTCGGCCTTGCTGTGGGCCTCGATGGCGAGGGGGAGCAGCGGGTCCGGCATGGTCCAGGGCTCCATGAGGAGCGGATCGTCCTTGGCGGAGAGGGTGTCGCCTGTCTCCGCGCGGGTGAGCTTGGCGACGCAGGCGAGGTCGCCGGCGATGCACCGGGTCAGGACGCGCTGCTGTTTGCCGAAGGGGGAGGAGAGGGACCCCACCCGCTCGTCGACATCGTGGTCCTCGTGCCCGCGGTCGGCGAGGCCGTGCCCGCTGACGTGGACGGTGTCCTCGGCCTTCAGGGTGCCGGAGAAGACGCGTACGAGGGAGACGCGGCCGACGTAGGGGTCGGAGGAGGTCTTGACGACCTCGGCGACGAGGGAGCCGTCGGGGTCGCAGGTGACGGCGGGCCGGGCGGAGCCGTCGGGGCGGGTGACGGTGACGGCGGCGCGTTCCAGGGGCGTGGGGAAGCCGCCGGTGACCAGTTCGAGGAGTTCCACGGTGCCCAGGCCCTGGCGGGCGCCGTCGACGGCGGGGGCGGCCATCAGGACGGGGTGGAAGGTGCCGCGCGCCACCGCCCGCTCCAGGTCGTCGACGAGGGTCTTGAGGTCGATCTCCTCGCCGCCGAGGTAGCGGTCCATGAGGCCCTCGTCCTCGCTCTCGGCGATGATCCCCTCGATGAGCCGGGCGCGGGCGTCGGTGATGAGGGAGAGCTCGGCGGGGTCGGGGTCGCGCTCCACGCGCTCGCCCGAGGCGTACTCGTAGACGCGCTGCGAGAGCAGGCCGAGCAGGCCGGTGACGGGGGCGTGCCCGTCGGGACCGGCCGGGCCGTGCAGGGGCAGGTAGAGGGGGATGACGGCGTCGGGGTCGTCGGCGCCGAAGATCTCGCCGCAGACGGTGGTCATCTGCGTGTAGTCGGAGCGGGCGGCCTCCAGGTGGGTCACGACGATGGCGCGGGGCATGCCGACGGCCTCGCACTCGTCCCAGACCATGCGGGTGGCGCCGTCGATCCCGTCCGAGGCCGAGACGACGAAAAGGGCCGCGTCCGCGGCGCGCAGACCGGCCCTGAGTTCCCCCACGAAGTCGGCGTACCCGGGGGTGTCCAAAATATTGATCTTGATTCCGCCCCATTCGACGGGGACGAGGGACAGCTGGACCGAGCGCTGCCGGCGGTGCTCGATCTCGTCGTAGTCGGAGACGGTGGCGCCGTCCTCGACCCGGCCGGCCCGGTTGACCGCTCCCGCGGTCAGGGCGAGGGCCTCGACCAGCGTGGTCTTGCCGGATCCGCTGTGGCCGACCAGCACGACATTCCTGAGGGAAGAGGGGCGGTCGGCCGTCAGTGCCCTGCCGGCGGCTCCGGCTTGGTGTGATGTGGCTCCCATGGTTCTCATGCCTCCCGGTGGTGACGGTGAGGAGGGTGGGGTGATGTGAGGATCGGTGTCCGGATCGGTCTCCCGGCTGCTCCCCGGAGGAGGAATGCGGGATTCTTCGAGCTTTGCACTGGTGTCACATCCCGTCCATACGTCGTACCGGGGATGTACGGGAGGGCGTGCGCAGCACGTGCCGAGGGCGCCGCGGGGACGGATCGGGGGCCCGTCGGAGGGGGTCCGCGGCGTGAAGTACGTCTTACGTGGCACGAACCGGTGGGTGCGCGGCGCTCGCGCGGTGGCGCGCTGGCTACGATGGGCCAGCCGGTGGCCGTGGTGGCCGTGCGGCCCAGCGACCCTCCGGGAAGGCCATGCTGAACAAGTACGCGCGTGCATTCTTCACGCGTGTTCTCACGCCATTCGCCGCTTTTCTGCTCCGGCGGGGGGTGAGCCCGGACGCGGTCACCCTGATCGGCACGGCCGGAGTCGTGGCCGGAGCGCTGTTCTTCTTCCCCCGCGGCGAGTTCTTCTGGGGCACGATCACGATCACCCTCTTCGTCTTCTCCGACCTGGTGGACGGGAACATGGCCCGCCAGGCCGGGGTCTCCAGCCGGTGGGGGGCCTTCCTCGACTCCACCCTCGACCGGGTGGCGGACGCGGCGATCTTCGGCGGTCTCGCGCTCTGGTACGCGGGCTCCGGGAACGACAACGCGCTCTGTGCGGTGGCGATCTTCTGCCTGGCCAGCGGCCAGGTGGTCTCGTACACCAAGGCGCGCGGCGAGTCGATCGGGCTGCCGGTGGCCGTCAACGGGCTCATCGAGCGGGCCGAGCGGCTGGTGATCTCGCTGGTCGCGGCCGGCCTGTCGGGGCTGCAGACCTTCGGGGTGCCGTCCTGGATCGGCGTGCTGCTGCCGATCGCGCTGTGGATCGTGGCGGTGGGCTCGCTCGTCACCCTGATCCAGCGGGTGGTCACCGTACGGCGCGAGTCGGCCGAGGCCGACGCGGCGGCCGCCGCCGCCGAGGGCGGCGCGGCCTGATGGGTGCCACACAGGACAAGCTGGTCGACTCGCTGTACGGGCTCGGCTGGGCCGGCGTCAAGAAGCTGCCCGAGCCGGCCGCCGTGGCCCTCGGCCGGCGGATCGCCGATTTCGCGTGGAAGCGGCGCGGCAAGAGCGTGCTGCGGCTGGAGTCGAACCTGGCCCGGGTGGTGCCCGACGCCGGTCCGGAGCGGCTGCGCGAGCTGTCGCAGGCGGGCATGCGCTCCTACATGCGGTACTGGATGGAGTCCTTCCGGCTGCCGACCATGGATCCGAAACGGTTCAGCACGGACGTCGAGTTCACGGACGAGCACCTGCTGCGCGAGGCCCTGGACTCCGGGCGCGGAGTGATCGTCGCCCTGCCGCACCTCGCCAACTGGGACCTCGCCGGGGCCTGGGCCATCGGCCACATGAAGGCGCCGTTCACCACGGTCGCCGAGCGGCTCAAGCCCGAGAGCCTCTACGACCGGTTCGTGGCCTACCGGGAGAGCCTGGGCATGGAGGTCCTGCCGCACAGCGGCGGAGCCGCCTTCGGCACCCTCGCCCGCAGGCTGCGCTCCGGCGGCCTGGTCTGCCTGGTCGCGGACCGGGACCTGTCGGCCTCCGGGGTCGAGGTGGACTTCTTCGGATCCACCGCGCGGATGCCGGCCGGGCCGGCGCTGCTGGCCCAGCAGACCGGCGCGGTCCTGCTCCCGGCCACCCTGCACTACGGCGACACTCCCCGGATGTACGGCCGGATCCACCCCGAGGTGGAGGTTCCGAAGACCGGGACCCGGACCGAGAAGACCACCGTCATGACGCAGGCGGTGGCGGACGTCTTCGCGTGGGGCATCGCCGAGCACCCGGAGGACTGGCACATGCTGCAGCGGCTGTGGCTGGACGACCTGGAGGAGCGCCCGTAGTGAAGATCGGCATCGTGTGCCCGTACTCGTGGGACGTGCCGGGTGGCGTCCAGTTCCACATCCGGGACCTGGCGGAGCACCTGATCCGCCTCGGCCACGAGGTGTCCGTGCTCGCTCCGGCGGACGACGACACCCCGCTGCCGCCGTACGTGGTCTCGGCGGGGCGGGCGGTGCCGGTCCCGTACAACGGCTCCGTGGCCCGCCTCAACTTCGGGTTCCTCTCCGCCGCCCGGGTGCGGCGCTGGCTCCACGACGGCACCTTCGACGTGATCCACATCCACGAGCCGGCCTCGCCCTCGCTGGGCCTGCTGTCCTGCTGGGCGGCGCAGGGGCCGATCGTGGCGACCTTCCACACCTCGAACCCCCGGTCCCGGGCGATGATCGCCGCGTACCCGATCCTGCAGCCGGCCCTGGAGAAGATCAGCGCGCGGATCGCGGTGAGCGAGTACGCCCGGCGCACGCTGGTGGAGCACCTCGGCGGCGACGCGGTGGTCATCCCCAACGGCGTCGACGTGGACTTCTTCGCCAAGGCCGAGCCCAACCCCGAGTGGTCCGGGCAGACCCTGGGCTTCATCGGCCGGATCGACGAGCCCCGCAAGGGCCTGCCGGTGCTGATGGCCGCCTTCCCGAAGATCGTCGAGGCCTGCCCGGACGTACGGCTGCTCGTCGCGGGCCGCGGTGACGAGGAGGAGGCGGTGGCCTCCCTGCCCCCGGACCTGCGCAAGCGGGTCGAATTCCTCGGCATGGTCTCGGACGAGGACAAGGCGCGGCTGCTGCGCAGCGTCGACGTGTACGTCGCCCCGAACACCGGCGGCGAGAGCTTCGGCATCATCCTGGTCGAGGCCCTCTCGGCGGGGGCCGCGGTCCTCGCCTCGGACCTGGACGCCTTCGCGCAGGTCCTGGACCAGGGCGGGGCGGGCGACCTCTTCGCCAACGAGAACGCCGACGCCCTGGCGACGGCGGCGATCACCCTGCTCCGCGACCCAGGCCGCCGGGCCGAGCTCAGCGCCCGCGGCGCGGCGCACGTCCGCCGCTTCGACTGGTCCACGGTCGGGGCGGACATCCTGGCCGTCTACGAAACGGTGACGGACGGCGCGGCGGCGGTCGGCGCGGACGAGCGGGTACCGCTGCGCACCCGCCTGGGCTTCTCGAAGGACGTCTCGTCCTCCTGACCCGAGCGTCGCTCCGTCGGGCCGGCCGGGGATTTCGATGTCGGCCGTCACCCGACGGAGACGGTTCGGTCCGGCCGACCGTCGGCGGTGATGGTCACCTCCTCGACCACGCCGCCGGAGGTGGTCAGGCGAATCCGGTCGGGCGCCGTCCACACGGCCTCGCGGAGTTCGTTGTCGTCGGCGTCGCCGTTGAAGTAGCCCACGGCCCAGCGGCGCTCCCACAGGCCCTCGCCCTGGTGGACGTACACGAACCACAGCGGGTCGATCATGGCCGAGCCCCGCTCGACGACCAGCCGCCGGTCCTCGCGGCCGGGGGCTCCGAGGCTCTCGCTCTGCTCCTGCCCGCCGCCCAGGAGGCTCAGCATGGTGAAGATGGTCATGACCGGGACGCCGAGGACGGCCACCGGGAGAGCGAGGGCGACGCGCGTGTACGGCCGTTGCGCTCCCAGCAGCGCCGCCGCGATCAGGAAGACCAGCGCCAGCCAGCCCATGGTGGCGAAATGGCCGTGCACCTTGTTCAGGATGACGAGACCGCCGTCCGAACCGCCCCAGCGATAGGCGATCAGGGCGACCGCCACGAGGACGGCCGCCACGGCGGACAGGGCTGTGGCCAGTGGTCTGCGGTACGGCGCCATGTGCCGGTGTCCCCCCGATCGGTGTGGATCACGGACCCTATGCGGTCCGGGGTGGCCGGGGCCAGGCCCGATGGGGGCGGGGGACGAGTGGAGCGGTAGGGTCGCGCAGCGTGATCGAAACCCTTGTCTGGATCGCCCTGGCTCTCGGAGTCATCGGGGTCTACCTCAGCTGGACCGCCGGCCGGCTCGACCGGCTGCACTCGCGGATGGACGCCGCGCGGGCCGCCCTCGACGCGCAGCTCGTACGCCGGGCCTCCGTCGTGCTGGAGGTGGCCACCTCCGGGGTGCTCGACCCCGCCTCCTCCCTGGTGCTGTACGAGGCCGCGCACGCCGCCCGGCAGGCCGAGGAGGAGCACCGCGAGGTCGCCGAGAGCGAGCTCAGCCAGGCACTGCGGGCGGTCTTCGCCGATGCCGACCAGGTCGACGTGCTCAAGGCGGCCCCCGGCGGGGCGGAGGCCACGGAGGAGCTGGCGGCGGCCGTCCGCCGGGTGCCGATGGCGCGGCGCTTCCTCAACGACTCGGTACGGGCCGCCCGCGCGCTGCGCAGGCATCGCAAGGTCCGCTGGTTCAGACTGGCGGGGCACGCGCCCTTCCCGCTCGCCTTCGAAATGGACGACGAGCCTCCGGTGGATCTTGCAGATCGGCCGGTCTAGGGGGTGTCCTGCCGATCAGGCCGACCTTCCAAGGGCCGCGAGGGACAAATCAAGGAGCCACAGGCTCCACATTGGCCCTTGTAGTGGACTGGTCCCCTGGGGTTTGCTCGGCCGGGTAGTACGAGCAGTACCCCGTCTTCCTTTCGAGCTCCCTTCGAGTGAGGTCAATCCGTGAGCACGCTTCCCACCTCCCCCCAGTCCGCCGAGTCGGCGATCGGCACCTCGCGCGTCAAGCGCGGCATGGCCGAGCAGCTGAAGGGCGGCGTGATCATGGACGTGGTCAACGCCGAGCAGGCGAAGATCGCCGAGGACGCCGGCGCCGTGGCCGTCATGGCCCTGGAGCGGGTCCCCGCCGACATCCGCAAGGACGGCGGCGTCGCGCGCATGTCGGACCCCAACATGATCGAAGAGATCATCGAGGCCGTCTCGATCCCGGTCATGGCCAAGTCCCGCATCGGCCACTTCGTCGAGGCCCAGGTCCTGCAGTCCCTCGGCGTCGACTACATCGACGAGTCCGAGGTCCTGACCCCGGCCGACGAGGTCAACCACTCCGACAAGTGGGCGTTCACCACCCCCTTCGTCTGTGGCGCCACCAACCTGGGCGAGGCCCTGCGCCGCATCGCCGAGGGCGCGGCCATGATTCGCTCGAAGGGCGAGGCCGGCACCGGCAACGTGGTCGAGGCCGTCCGCCACCTGCGCCAGATCAAGAACGAGATCGCCCGCCTGCGCGGCTACGACAACAACGAGCTGTTCGCCGCCGCCAAGGAGCTGCGCGCCCCGTACGAGCTCGTCAAGGAAGTTGCCGAGCTCGGCAAGCTCCCGGTCGTGCTGTTCTCCGCCGGTGGCGTCGCCACCCCCGCCGACGCCGCGCTGATGCGCCAGCTCGGTGCCGAGGGCGTCTTCGTCGGCTCCGGCATCTTCAAGTCGGGCGACCCGGCCAAGCGCGCCGCCGCCATCGTGAAGGCCACCACCTTCTACGACGACCCGAAGATCATCGCGGACGCCTCCCGCAACCTGGGCGAGGCCATGGTCGGCATCAACTGCGACACCCTCCCCGAGTCCGAGCGCTACGCCAACCGCGGCTGGTAATCGGTCATGACGAACACCCCCGTGATCGGTGTCCTGGCGCTCCAGGGCGACGTACGGGAGCACCTGATCGCCCTGGCCGCGGCGGACGCCGTGGCCAGGCCGGTCCGGCGTCCCGAGGAGCTCGCCGAGGTCGACGCCCTGGTGATCCCCGGCGGCGAGTCCACCACCATGTCGAAGCTGGCCGTGCTGTTCGGCATGCTGGAGCCGCTGCGCGAGCGCGTGGCCGCCGGAATGCCCGTGTACGGCACCTGCGCCGGCATGATCATGCTGGCGGACAAGCTCCTGGACGGCCGTGAGGACCAGGAGACGCTGGGCGGCATCGACATGATCGTGCGCCGCAACGCCTTCGGCCGGCAGAACGAGTCCTTCGAGGCGAAGGTCGACTTCGCGGGCATAGCGGGCGGTCCCGTCGAGGGCGTCTTCATCCGTGCCCCCTGGGTCGAGTCGGTCGGCGCCGCCGCCGAGGTGCTCGCCACGTACGACGGCCACACGGTCGCCGTGCGCCAGGGCAATGTCCTCGCGACCTCGTTCCACCCCGAGCTGACCGGAGACGACCGCGTTCACGCGTACTTCGTCGACATGGTGCGCACCGGGCTGTAACGGCGTCCCGGTAGGATCTGAGGCGAACATTGTTGGTGACGCGAAGGAGACAGGCAGATGTCCGGCCACTCTAAATGGGCTACGACGAAGCACAAGAAGGCCGTGGTTGACGCCAAGCGCGGCAAGCTCTTCGCGAAGCTGATCAAGAACATCGAGGTCGCGGCCCGTATGGGCGGCGCCGACATCGATGGCAACCCGACGCTCTTCGACGCCATCCAGAAGGCCAAGAAGAGCTCGGTCCCGAACAAGAACATCGACTCCGCGGTCAAGCGCGGCGGTGGACTCGAAGCCGGCGGCGCCGACTACGAAACGATCATGTACGAGGGCTACGGTCCCAACGGTGTCGCGGTGCTCATCGAGTGCCTCACCGACAACCGCAACCGTGCCGCGTCCGACGTGCGCGTCGCCATGACCCGCAACGGCGGCTCGATGGCCGACCCGGGCTCGGTCTCGTACCTGTTCAACCGCAAGGGTGTCGTCCTGCTGCCCAAGGGCGAGCTCTCCGAGGACGACGTTCTGGAGACGGTGCTCGACGCCGGTGCCGAAGAGGTCAACGACCTCGGCGAGAGCTTCGAGATCATCAGCGAGGCCACCGACATGGTCGCGGTCCGTACCGCGCTCCAGGCCGCCGGCATCGACTACGACTCGGCCGACTCCAACTTCCTGCCGACCATGCAGGTCGAGCTGGACGAAGAGGGCGCGCGCAAGATCTTCAAGCTGATCGACGCGCTGGAGGACAGCGACGACGTGCAGAACGTCTTCGCCAACTTCGACGTCTCGGACGAGGTCATGGAGAAGGTCGACGCCTGATCCGGGCACTGATTTCCACGGGCCGACAGGGACACACCCTGTCGGCCCGTCGCTTTGTCAGTGGCGCCGGATAGCCTGCACCGGACCGGACAGGCGAGCGAAGGACAGGGGGTTGGTGCGTGCGCGTACTCGGTGTGGACCCGGGGCTGACCCGGTGCGGCGTCGGCGTGGTCGAGGGTGTGGCCGGCCGGCCCCTGACCATGCTCGGCGTGGGGGTCGTACGGACGCCCGCGGACGCCGAGTTGGGCCTCCGGCTCGTCGCCATCGAGCAGGGCATCGAGGAGTGGCTCGACACGCACCGGCCCGAAGTCGTCGCCGTGGAGCGGGTGTTCAGCCAGCACAACGTCAGCACCGTGATGGGCACCGCCCAGGCGAGCGCCGTGGCGATGCTGTGCGCCGCCCGCCGCGGGATACCGGTCGCCCTGCACACCCCCAGCGAAGTCAAGGCCGCCGTCACCGGCAGCGGCCGGGCCGACAAGGCACAGGTCGGGGCGATGGTCACCCGGCTGCTGAGGCTGGACGCGCCGCCCAAGCCGGCGGACGCCGCCGACGCCCTCGCCCTCGCCATCTGCCACATCTGGCGGGCCCCCGCCCAGAACCGCCTCCAGCAGGCGGTCGCTCTGCACGCCTCGAAAGGCCGTACCCGATGATCGCCTTCGTCAGCGGCCCCGTCGCCGCACTCGCCCCCACCCTTGCCGTGATCGAGGTCGGGGGAGTGGGCATGGCCGTGCACTGCACGCCGAACACCATCTCCGGCCTGCGGATGGGGGAGCAGGCCCGGCTGGCCACCTCCCTGGTCGTACGGGAGGACTCGCTGACCCTCTACGGCTTCGCCGACGACGACGAGCGCCAGGTCTTCGAGGTCCTGCAGACCGCCAGCGGCGTCGGGCCCAGGCTCGCGCAGGCCATGCTCGGCGTGCACAGCCCCGACGCCCTGCGCCTCGCCGTCTCCACGGGGGACGAGAAGGCGCTGGTGGCGGTACCGGGCATCGGCAAGAAGGGGGCCCAGAAGCTGCTCCTCGAACTGAAGGGCAAGCTGGGGGCTCCGCTGGGCAGCAGCGGCCTCGTGGGCGCCCAGCGGGCCGCGGCCTCCGGACCCGCCCCCTGGACCGAGCAGCTCTCCGCCGCCCTGATCGGCCTCGGCTACGCCTCGCGCGACGCGGAGGACGCCGTCGCCGCAGTCACCCCGCAGGCCGAGGCGGCCATCGCCGCCGGCGGCTCCGCCCCCGTGCCGCAGCTCCTGCGGGCGGCCCTGCAGTCCCTCAACCGGGCCCGTTGACCGCTCCGCGGCCCCGCCGTGCCCGGGGCTCCATGAGCGGGGCTCTTCCGCCCCCGACCCCGCCACGGATCCGCCCCGCACCCTGCTCCGCGAACGTCGGCGAGGCCCCCTGTGCCGAGCTGCGCCCGCGGGGCACCGAACACCTGCTCCACCACCGAGAAGGCAGACTGACAGCGTGAACTGGGAAGACGAGAGCGACGACCGGATCGTGGCGGCCGCCGCCGACGGCGAGGACACCGCCGTCGAGGCGGCCCTGCGCCCCAAGGACCTCGGGGAGTTCGTCGGCCAGGAGAAGGTCCGCCAGCAGCTGGACCTCGTCCTCAAGGCGGCCCGCCAGCGCGGAGCCACCGCCGACCACGTCCTGCTCTCGGGTGCGCCCGGCCTCGGCAAGACCACCCTCTCCATGATCATCGCGGCCGAGATGGGCGCTCCCATCCGCATCACCTCCGGCCCCGCCATCCAGCACGCCGGCGACCTCGCCGCGATCCTCTCCTCCCTCCAGGAGGGCGAGGTCCTCTTCCTCGACGAGATCCACCGCATGTCCCGGCCCGCCGAGGAGATGCTCTACATGGCCATGGAGGACTTCCGCGTCGACGTGATCGTCGGCAAGGGCCCCGGGGCCACCGCGATCCCGCTGGAGCTGCCGCCCTTCACCCTGGTCGGCGCCACCACCCGGGCCGGCCTGCTGCCCCCGCCGCTGCGCGACCGCTTCGGTTTCACCGGTCACATGGAGTTCTACGCCCCCGAGGAGCTGGAACGCGTGATCCACCGCTCCGCCCGCCTCCTCGACGTCGAGATCGACACCGCCGGCGCCGCCGAGATCGCCGGACGCTCCCGCGGCACCCCGCGTATCGCCAACCGCCTGCTGCGCCGTGTCCGCGACTACGCCCAGGTCCGGGCCGACGGCGTGATCAACCGCGAGGTGGCCGGCACCGCCCTCCAGGTGTACGAGGTGGACGGGCGCGGCCTCGACCGACTGGATCGGGCCGTTCTCGAAGCGTTGCTCAAGCTCTTCGGCGGCGGACCCGTGGGCCTGTCCACCCTCGCCGTGGCGGTCGGCGAGGAACGGGAGACCGTGGAGGAGGTCGCGGAGCCCTTCCTGGTCCGCGAGGGGCTGCTCGCCCGCACCCCGCGGGGACGGGTGGCGACGCCCGCCGCATGGGCTCACCTGGGACTCGTACCGCCGCAGCACGGCGGGAGTGGATCAAGCGGACAACAGGGCTTGTTCGGGGCCTGACGGCGCGGAGGTTCGCGCCCTCAGGAACTGCGGTGCCATGCTGGGCGTTGTTCCATCGGTGCGGACTCGCCTAGACTCCGCCGATGCCGACCCTTCGGGTCGGTGTGCCCACCCCCGTAGAAAAGGCCGCCGTCCGCGTGCGGTCGTGCGAAGGATCTCCGTCCCGTGAATCTCGTGACACTCCTCCCGTTCATCGTGCTCATCGGGGCGATGTTCCTGATGACCCGCTCCGCGAAGAAGAAGCAGCAGGCAGCTGCGCAGATGCGCAACCAGATGACGCCCGGCACCGGGGTCCGCACCATCGGCGGCATGTACGCCACGGTGAAGGAGATCGGTGACGACACCGTCACTCTGGAGCTGGCTCCCGGCGTCCACGCGATCTTCGCGAAGAACTCCATCGGCGCCATTCTCGAGGATGCGGAGTACAACCGCATCGTCCACGGCATCAGCGACGACGAGCCGACCGACACGCCGGTCGTCCCGGATGACGCCTCCTCGCTGACCGAGGCTCCGAAGACGGACCTCACCAAGGACGAGGACGAGGCTCCGAAGCTCGACCTGGGCAAGAAGGACGAGGACGCGCCCAAGGGCGACGACGAGCCCAAGGACGGCAAGTCCGACGGCGAGGCCGGCGCGAAGTAACGCTCGACGGGGGACCGTGGAGGCGCCCGACCGGCGACCGGCACGGTCCTCGTCTGTGACACTTCTGCGGGGGGCAGGGGTCCCCACCACACATTTCGTGGCCGTCCACGCGCTGACCCGGCGCGGGACGGTTGGACAGGGAGAAACGACAAGGTGGCAGCACCGAAGAAGGGCCGGCGGCCCACGGGGGCTCAGGGGAGGCCGGGGCGCGCCCTGGCGATCATCCTGATCGCAATGGTGGCGCTCACCGCGGGGATGTTCATCTCCAAGCAGACGACTCCCAGGCTGGGCATCGACCTCGCCGGCGGCACGAGCATCACGCTCAAGGCCAAGAGCGAGCCCGGCAAAGAGAGCGCCATCAACGAGACCAACATGAACACGGCGGTCGGCATCATCGACCGCCGCGTCAACGGTCTCGGCGTGTCCGAGGCGGAGGTCCAGACCCAGGGCCGCGACCACATCATCGTGAACATCCCCAAGGGGACGAACGAGCAGCAGGCGCGCGAGCAGGTCGGTACGACCGCCCAGCTCTACTTCCGCCCGGTCATCGCCTTCGCGGACGGCTCCCCGGCCGCTCCCGAGGGCACCCCGAGCCCGAGCCCCTCCGCGAGCGGCTCCGGGGCTCCCAAGGCCGGGGACGGCAAGACCAGCCCCTCCGCCACCCCGTCGTCCAGCGCCACTTCCCAGGGCCGCGCGCTCAGTGAGGCCCTCAAGGCCCCGGCCGCCCCCACTCCCTCGCCCTCGGCGAGCGAGTCGAAGAAGGCAGACGACACCAAGGCTCCGTCGCCCTCGGCCTCCGCCTCCGCGCCGGCGCCGACCGGTGACGAGGCCGCCGCAGCGGCCCTCCAGGCCAAGTTCGCGGCACTGGACTGCAACGACCCGGCGCAGCGCGCCGCCGCCGGCCAGGGCGCCAAGCCCGAGGAGCCGATGATCGCCTGTGGCCAGCGCGGCGACGCCTGGAGCAAGTGGGTCCTCGGCCCGGCCCAGGTCAACGGCCAGGACGTGAAGGAAGCCAAGGGGCAGATCGACCCCCAGCGCGGCCAGTGGATCGTCACCATGCAGTTCACCGACAAGGGCGCCGACAAGTTCGCCAAGATCACCGGTGAGCTGGCCACCAAGCAGATGCCGCAGAACCAGTTCGCGATCGTGCTCGACGGCAAGGTCATCTCCGACCCGTCCGTGAGCCAGGCGCTGACCGGTGGCAACGCCGAGATCTCGGGCGGCTTCACCCAGCAGTCCGCGCAGGACCTGGGCAACATGCTCTCGTACGGCGCCCTGCCGCTCTCCTTCAGCGAGGACAGCGTCACCACCGTCACCGCCGCCCTCGGCGGCGAGCAGCTGAAGGCCGGCCTGATCGCCGGCGCCATCGGCCTCGCCCTCGTGGTGATCTACCTGCTGGTGTACTACCGGGGCCTGGCGTTCATCGCCATCGTCAGCCTCCTGGTCTCCGCGATCCTGACCTACACGATCATGTCGCTCCTCGGAAAGGGCATCGGCTTCGCGCTGAACCTGCCCGCCGTCTGCGGCGCCATCGTGGCGATCGGCATCACGGCGGACTCGTTCATCGTGTACTTCGAGCGCATCCGGGACGAGATCCGCGAGGGCCGCACCCTGCGTCCGGCCGTCGAGCGCGCCTGGCCGCGTGCCCGTCGCACGATCCTGGTCTCCGACTTCGTGTCGTTCCTCGCCGCAGCGGTGCTGTTCATCGTCACCGTGGGCAAGGTCCAGGGCTTCGCCTTCACACTGGGTCTTACCACCCTGCTCGACGTGGTCGTGGTGTTCCTCTTCACCAAGCCCGTCATGACCCTGGTGGCGCGTACGAAGTTCTTCGCCAGCGGACACCCGTGGTCCGGGCTGGACCCGAAGCGGCTGGGCGCCAAGCCTCCGCTGCGCCGGTCCCGCCGTACCGGTTCCGCCCCCGCCCCCGTCGACGCAAAGGAGGCGTGAGAGATGTCGAAGCTGGGAGCTCTCGGCGCCAAGCTGTACCGCGGTGAGGTCGGCTACGACTTCGTCGGCAAGCGCTTTCTCTGGTACGGCGTTTCCATCCTGATCACCATCACGGCGATCGTCGCCCTGGCCGTCCAGGGCCTCAACATGGGCATCGAGTTCAAGGGCGGTGCCGTCTTCACCACCCCGAAGACGACCGTCTCCGTGGCCAAGGCGACGGAAGCCGCGGAAGAGGCCTCCGGCCACGACGCGATCGTCCAGGAGCTCGGCACCGGCGGTCTGCGCATCCAGATCTCGGGTGTGGACACCGACGCCGCCACCGACGTCAAGAAGAAGCTCGCCGCCGACCTCAAGGTCGGCGAGGCCGACATCAACGCCGACCTGGTCGGCCCCAGCTGGGGCGAGCAGATCGCGAACAAGGCCTGGACCGGTCTCGGGATCTTCATGGTCCTCGTGGTGATCTACCTGGCCATCGCCTTCGAATGGCGCATGGCGGTCGCCGCGCTGATCGCGCTGATCCACGACCTCACGATCACCGTCGGCGTGTACGCGCTCGTCGGCTTCGAGGTCACCCCGGGCACGGTCATCGGTCTGCTGACGATCCTCGGTTACTCCCTCTACGACACCGTCGTCGTCTTCGACGGTCTGAAGGAGGGCTCGAAGGACATCACGAAGCAGACCCGCTACACGTACAGCGAGATCGCCAACCGCAGCATCAACGGCACCCTGGTCCGCTCGATCAACACCACGGTCGTGGCGCTGCTCCCGGTCGCCGCCCTGCTGTTCATCGGTGGCGGTTTCCTGGGCGCGGGCATGCTCAACGACATCTCGCTGTCGCTGTTCGTCGGCCTCGCGGCCGGTGCGTACTCCTCGATCTTCATCGCGACCCCGCTGGTCGTCGACCTCAAGGAGCGCGAGCCGGCGATGAAGGCGCTCAAGAAGCGGGTGCTCGCGAAGCGGGCGGCCGCCGTGGCCAAGGGCGAGTCCCCGGACGAGGCCTACGAGGCCGAGGACGAGCCGCAGGTCGTGGCGCAGGGCCGGCCGGGGCGGCGGCGTTGACGGCGCCGCTGTCCGAGGACGTCCGCTCCCTGCTGCTCAGCCGGATCAAGGACGTGCCGGACTACCCGAAGCCGGGCGTGATGTTCAAGGACATCACGCCGCTGCTGGCGGACCCCAAGGCGTTCGCCGCGCTGACGGACACGCTGGTGGAGCTGGCCGGGCGGTACGGCGCGACGAAGATCGTCGGGCTGGAGGCGCGCGGTTTCATCCTGGCGGCTCCCGTGGCCGTGCAGGCCGGGATCGGCTTCGTGCCGGTGCGCAAGGCCGGAAAGCTGCCGGGCGCGACGCTCGCGCAGTCGTACGAGCTGGAGTACGGCACCGCGGAGATCGAGATCCACGCGGAGGACCTGTCGGCCGGTGACCGGGTCATGGTCATCGACGACGTGCTGGCCACCGGTGGGACGGCGGAGGCCTCGCTCTCGCTGATCCGGCGGGCCGGCGCGGAGGTCGCTGGCGTGGCGGTCCTGATGGAGCTGTCGTTCCTGCCGGGGCGGGCCAAGCTGGCGCCCGCCCTGGACGGGGCTCCGCTGGACGCGCTGATCGTCGTCTGACCCTGCTGTGCCGAAGCGGCGGGTATCCGGGACATCCCGGGTGCCCGCCGCTTCCGTGTGCGGGGCCGCTGCCGGGCATCGCCCCCGGACCCCCGTGCCTCGGACACCGGTGGGCCGGCAGCAGGGGGCGGAGGCTGGGGGAACGGGGTGGGCCAACCCTCGCTACCATGGGTTGTCCGGACCGGACACGGGCACCGGATCCTCCCCCACACTTGCGTCCGGGGGGACCCCCAGAGGAGCGCTCTTGCCAGACGAGGTCCAGCCAATCTCCGCCGCGCAGCCCGACCCGCAGGCCGAGCAGACCACGGCGGCTCCCGCCACGCCCCCGCCGGCCCCTCCGGCGCCGCCGGCCAAGCCCGCGCCGGCGAAGTCCGCCGGGTCCTCCAACCGGGTGCGCGCCCGCCTCGCCCGGCTCGGCGTGCAGCGCTCGAACCCGTACAACCCGGTTCTGGAGCCCCTGCTCCGTATAGTCCGCAGCAACGACCCGAAGATCGAGACGTCGACGCTGCGCCAGCTGGAGCAGGCCTACCAGGTCGCCGAGCGCTGGCACCGCGGCCAGAAGCGCAAGAGCGGCGATCCGTACATCACCCACCCGCTCGCGGTGACCACGATCCTCGCCGAGCTGGGCATGGATCCCGCCACGCTCATGGCCGGTCTGCTCCACGACACCGTCGAGGACACCGAGTACGGCCTCGAGGACCTGCGCCGCGACTTCGGCGACGCCGTGACCCTGCTCGTCGACGGCGTCACCAAGCTGGACCGGGTGAAGTTCGGCGAGGCGGCCCAGGCCGAGACCGTCCGCAAGATGGTCGTGGCCATGGCCAAGGACCCGCGCGTCCTGGTCATCAAGCTCGCCGACCGGCTGCACAACATGCGCACCATGCGCTACCTCAAGCGGGAGAAGCAGGAGAAGAAGGCCCGCGAGACCCTCGAGATCTATGCCCCGCTGGCACACCGCCTGGGCATGAACACGATCAAGTGGGAGCTCGAAGACCTCTCCTTCGCGATCCTCTACCCGAAGATGTACGACGAGATCGTGCGCCTGGTCGCCGAGCGCGCGCCCAAGCGCGACGAGTACCTCGCCGTCGTCACCGACGAGGTGCAGGTCGACCTCCGGGCCGCCCGCATCAAGGCCACCGTGACGGGCCGCCCGAAGCACTACTACAGCGTCTACCAGAAGATGATCGTCCGCGGCCGTGACTTCGCGGAGATCTACGACCTGGTGGGCATTCGCGTCCTCGTCGACACCGTCCGGGACTGCTACGCGGCCCTGGGCACCGTGCACGCGCGATGGAACCCGGTCCCCGGCCGGTTCAAGGACTACATCGCGATGCCCAAGTTCAACATGTACCAGTCGCTCCACACGACGGTCATCGGACCCAGCGGCAAGCCCGTCGAACTGCAGATCCGCACCTTCGACATGCACCGCCGCGCCGAGTACGGCATCGCCGCGCACTGGAAGTACAAGCAGCAGACCGTCGCGGGCACCTCCAAGGTCCGCACCGACGTCCCGCAGGCCGCCAAGGGCAGCGCCGGCCAGGACACGGTCAACGACATGGCCTGGCTGCGCCAGCTGCTGGACTGGCAGAAGGAGACCGAGGACCCGGGCGAGTTCCTCGACTCGCTGCGCTTCGACCTCTCCCGCAACGAGGTCTTCGTCTTCACACCCAAGGGCGACGTCATCGCGCTGCCCGCCGGCGCCACCCCCGTGGACTTCGCGTACGCCGTCCACACCGAGGTCGGCCACCGGACGATAGGCGCCAGGGTCAACGGCCGCCTCGTCCCGCTGGAGTCCACGCTCGACAACGGCGACCTGGTCGAGGTCTTCACCTCCAAGGCCGAGGGCGCGGGCCCGTCCCGCGACTGGCTGGGCTTCGTGAAGTCCCCGCGCGCCCGCAACAAGATCCGCGGCTGGTTCTCCAAGGAGCGGCGCGACGAGGCCATCGAGCACGGCAAGGACGCCATCGCGCGGGCCATGCGCAAGCAGAACCTGCCGATCCAGCGCATCCTGACCGGCGACTCGCTCGTCACCCTCGCCCACGAGATGCGCTACCCCGACATCTCCTCCCTGTACGCGGCCATCGGCGAGGGCCACGTGGCCGCGCAGGGCGTCGTACAGAAGCTGGTGGCGGCGCTCGGCGGCGAGGAGGCGGCCAACGAGGACATCGAGGAGTCGATCCCGCCCGCGCGCGGCCGCAAGCGGCGCAGCAACGCCGACCCGGGTGTGGTCGTCAAGGGCGTCGACGACGTGTGGGTCAAGCTGGCCCGCTGCTGCACCCCGGTGCCGGGCGACCCGATCGTCGGGTTCGTCACGCGCGGCAGCGGCGTATCGGTTCACCGCGCGGACTGCGTCAACGTCGACTCCCTCTCCCAGGAGCCCGAGCGGATGCTGGAGGTCGAGTGGGCGCCCACCCAGTCCTCGGTCTTCCTCGTCGCCATCCAGGTGGAGGCGCTGGACCGGTCCCGGCTGCTGTCCGACGTCACCAGGGTCCTCTCGGACCAGCACGTCAACATCCTGTCGGCGGCCGTCCAGACCTCCCGCGACCGGGTGGCCACCTCCCGGTTCACCTTCGAGATGGGCGACCCCAAGCACCTGGGACACGTCCTGAAGGCCGTCCGGGGCGTCGAGGGCGTCTACGACGTCTACCGCGTCACCTCGGCCCGCAGGCCGTAGCACACGCAGGAGGGCCCCGGTACGGATCTCCGTACCGGGGCCCTCCTGCGTACACAGGCGTCCGGGGCGTCAGCCGCCGAACTCCTCCAGGCCCTTCAGCGCCTGGTCCAGCAGGGCCTGGCGGCCCTCCAGCTCACGCGCCAGCTTGTCGGCCTTGGCGTTGTTGCCCGCCGCACGCGCCGCGTCGATCTGCGTACGCAGCTTGTCGACGGCCGCCTGCAGCTGACCCGTCAGGCCGGCCGCACGGGCCCGCGCCTCCGGGTTCGTACGACGCCACTCGCCCTCCTCGGCCTCCTGGATCGCACGCTCGACCGTGTGCATCCGGCCCTCGACCTTCGGCCGGGCGTCCCGCGGCACGTGGCCGATGGCCTCCCAGCGCTCGTTGAGCGAGCGGAACGCGGCGCGGGCCGCCTTCAGGTCCGTGATCGGGACGAGCTTCTCGGCCTCGTCGGCCAGCTCTTCCTTCAGCTTGAGGTTCTCGGTCTGCTCGGCGTCACGCTCGGCGAAGACCTCGCTGCGGGCCGCGAAGAACACGTCCTGCGCACCGCGGAAGCGGTTCCACAGGTCGTCCTCGGACTCGCGCTGGGCCCGGCCCGCCGCCTTCCAGTCCGCCATCAGCTCGCGGTAGCGGGCGGCCGTCGGACCCCAGTCGGTCGACTTCGACAGCGACTCGGCCTCCGCGACCAGCTTCTCCTTGACCTTGCGGGCGTCCTCGCGCTGGGCGTCCAGCGAGGCGAAGTGCGCCTTGCGGCGCTTGGAGAAGGCGGAACGGGCGTGGGAGAACCGGTGCCACAGCTCGTCGTCCGACTTGCGGTCCAGGCGCGGCAGACCCTTCCAGATGTCCACCAGGGCGCGCAGCCGCTCACCGGCACTGCGCCACTGGTCGCTCTGCGCCAGCTGCTCGGCCTCGACGACCAGCGCGTCCTTGGCCGCACGGGCCTCGTCCGTCTGCTTGGCCTTCGCCACCTTGCGCTCTTCGCGCCGGGACTCCACGGTCGTGACCAGCTTGTCCAGCCGCACGCGCAGGGCGTCCAGGTCACCCACGGCATGGTGCTCGTCGACCTGCACGCGCAGGTGGTCGATAGCCGTCTGGGCGTCCTTGGCGGACAGATCAGTGGTCCGCACGCGCTTTTCGAGGAGGCCGATCTCGACCACCAGGCCCTCGTACTTGCGCTCGAAATAGGCCAGGGCCTCCTCAGGGGTGCCGGCCTGCCACGATCCGACGACCTGCTCGCCATCGGAAGTACGCACGTACACGGTGCCCGTCTCGTCGACTCGGCCCCACGGGTCGCTGCTCACAGCGCCTCCTCCACCTGATGCCTTGCGAGGGGTTCACCCCCTGGGCATCGTCCACAGTTTCCTGGGGCGGGCAGCGCCCGCCCTGCACAACGCCAACATAGGCGACCGCCGGGCCGGCTGTCCGCATCCCGCACGACGGAATATCGGCGTACGGGCGGTGGGCCGGCCGGGCCCGGGGTCCCCGCATCACGTCAGTTCTGCGTGACCGTGCCCTTCTGGATCTTTACCTCGTTCTTCGGCGCGCCGTCCTGGCCGCCGTCGACCGTACCGGCCTTCGCGATCTCTTCCAGGACCTTCACGCCGGCCGGGTCGATCTTGCCGAACGGCGTGTACGACGGCGCCAGCGGGCTGTCCTTGTAGACCAGGAAGAACTGGCTGCCGCCCGAGCCGGGCTGACCCGTGTTCGCCATGGCCACGGTGCCGGCCGGGTAGACGACCTGGCCCTGCTCGTTGGCCTTGCCCAGCGAATCGAGGTTCTCGTCCGGGATGTTGTAGCCCGGGCCGCCCCGGCCGGTGCCCTCGGGGTCGCCGCACTGGAGCACGAAGATCCCTCCGGCCGTCAGCCGGTGGCACTTGGTGTTGTCGAAGTAGCCCTTGTCGGCGAGCGACTTGAAGGAGTTGACGGTCTGCGGGGTCTTCGCCGCGTCCATCGCGAAGTTGATGTCGCCCGCGCTGGTCTTCAGCGCGAAGGTGTACTTCCCCTTCTGGTCGATCGCCATCTCCGGCGAGGGGGACTGCTTGGGCGCGGGCTCGCTCGCCGAGGCCGAGGGGTCCGCGGACGGGTCCGCGGCCTGGTCCTTCTTGTCCTTGTCGAAGACACCGCCGACGATCAGGCCCACCAGCGTCGCGATCACCACGGCCACCGCCGCACCGATCACGGCCGCACGCCGGCGCGACTTCTGCCGGGCCTCGGCCCGGCGCTTCTGCTGGCGCTCGTACTTCTCCTTGGCGAGCTGTCGCCGTCGCTGATCGCTCGTGACCACCGGGTCGTCTCCTTGTACGTGTCTGGTACTGCTGTCCGGGCTGGGCTAGGCCGTACCGTATATGGGTTCGCTGTGTAATGAGCGGCGCCGGTAGGCTCTGAGCAGCAGGATTCCTGTCTACAACCTCCCGCCGGACGACGATTGAGGACGAACGTGCTGATTGCCGGGTTCCCCGCAGGCGCTTGGGGCACCAACTGCTACGTGGTCGCCCCCGCCGCCGGTGAGGAGTGCGTCATCATCGACCCGGGCCATCAGGCCGCCCAGGGTGTCGAGGAGACGCTGAAGAAGCATCGGCTCAAGCCCGTCGCGGTCGTTCTGACCCACGGCCACATCGATCATGTGGCCTCGGTGGTCCCGGTGTGCGGAGCACACGACGTACCGGCCTGGATCCACCCCGAGGACCGCTACATGATGAGCGATCCGGAGAAGGCCCTCGGACGCTCCATCGGGATGCCCCTCATGGGCGAGCTGACCGTGGGGGAGCCGGACGACGTCCGCGAGCTGACCGACGGCGCCGCCCTGAAACTGGCCGGAATGGAATTCAACGTCGCGCACGCGCCGGGGCATACCAAGGGGTCGGTGACCTTCAGGATGCCCGAGCTGGCCGACATCCCGCCGGTCTTCTTCTCGGGCGACCTGCTCTTCGCCGGCTCCATCGGACGCACCGACCTGCCCGGCGGCTCCCACGCCGAGATCCTCGAATCGCTGGGCCGCGTGTGCCTGCCGCTCGACGACTCGACCGTGGTGCTGTCCGGCCACGGTCCCCAGACCACCATCGGCCGCGAGCGCGCGACCAACCCGTACCTTCGGGAGGTCGCCGCCGGGCTCGGAGACGGCACCGCCGCTCCACGACGAGGAATGTGACGAAAGCTTCGTGGCTACTTTCCAGGCCCCCAAGGGCACGTACGACCTGATCCCGCCGGTATCCGTGAAGTACCTGGCGGTGCGCGAGGCCATCGCGGCGCCCCTGCGCAACTCCGGCTACGGCTACATCGAGACCCCCGGCTTCGAGGACGTGGGCCTCTTCGCCCGCGGCGTCGGCGAGTCCACCGACATCGTCTCCAAGGAGATGTACGCCTTCGAGACCAAGGGCGGTGACCAGCTCGCCCTGCGCCCCGAAGGGACGGCATCCGTGCTGCGCGCGGCGCTGGAGGCCAGCCTGCACAAGAAGGGCAACCTGCCGGTCAAGCTCTGGTACTCGGGCTCCTACTACCGCTACGAGAAGCCGCAGGCGGGCCGCTACCGCCACTTCTCCCAGGTCGGCGCCGAGGCGATCGGCGCCGAGGACCCCGCCCTGGACGCCGAGCTGATCATCCTGGCCGACCAGGCGTACCGCTCGCTGGGCCTGCGCAACTTCCGGATCCTGCTGAACTCGCTGGGCGACAAGGAGTGCCGTCCGGTGTACCGGGAGGCGCTGCAGTCCTTCCTGGGCGGTCTCGACCTCGACGAGGAGACCGTGCGCCGGGCTGAGATCAACCCGCTGCGCGTCCTCGACGACAAGCGGGCCGAGGTCCAGAAGCAGCTCGTCGGCGCCCCGGTGCTGCGGGACTACCTGTGCGACGCGTGCAAGGCGTACCACGAGCAGGTCCGCGCCCTGGTGACGGCGGCCGGCGTCGCCTTCGAGGACGACGAGAAGCTGGTGCGCGGGCTGGACTACTACACTCGCACCACCTTCGAGTTCGTCCACGGCGGCCTCGGCTCGCAGTCCGCGGTGGGCGGCGGCGGCCGCTACGACGGCCTGTCCGAGATGATCGGCGGACCGGCCCTGCCGTCGGTCGGCTGGGCGCTCGGTGTGGACCGCACGGTCCTCGCCCTGGAGGCGGAGGGCGTCGAGCTCGACATCCCGGCGTCGACCTCGGTGTTCGCGGTGGCGCTGGGCGAGGCCAAGGCGACCGTGTTCGGCCTCGTGACGCAGCTGCGCAAGGCGGGCGTCGCGGCCGACATGTCGTACGGCGGCAAGGGCCTCAAGGGCGCCATGAAGGACGCGAACCGCAGCGGTGCCCGCTTCGCGGTCGTGGTGGGCGAGCGGGACCTCGCCGAGGGCGTCGTCCAGCTCAAGGACATGGAGTCCGGGGAGCAGACGGCCGTGCCCGTCGCCGAGCTGGTGGACACGGTCCGGGCCCGCCTCGCCTGACGGCAGCGGTACGGGAACAGCACAACGGGCGGGGCCGGGGATCCTTCCCCGGCCCCGCCCGTTCACAGGCTCGTACGGCACAATGGCCCGTGCTTGATCACCTGGCAGATGTGGAGCGGGCGGTATGACGACACGAAGCGCGGACGCGGACACCGCCCGGGGCAGGACCGTCGGGGGGAGCCGGGCGCTGGCCCTGCTGCTGGTGATCACCGGCATCGCGGGCCTGATCGCGGCCTGGGTGATCACCATCGACAAGTTCAAGCTGCTCGAGGACCCGGACTTCAAGCCGGCCTGCAGCCTGAACCCGATCGTCTCCTGCGGCAACATCATGACGAGCGACCAGGCGTCCGCCTTCGGCTTCCCGAACCCGATGCTCGGACTCGTCGCCTACGGGATCGTGATCTGCGTCGGCATGAGCCTGCTGGCCGGAGCCTCGTTCCGCCGCTGGTACTGGCTCACCTTCAACGCCGGCACCCTCTTCGGCGTCGTCTTCTGCGCCTGGCTCATGTACCAGTCGCTGTACAACATCAACTCGCTCTGCCTGTGGTGCTGCCTCGCCTGGGTCGCCACGATCTTCATGTTCTGGTACGTCACCTCGCACAACGTCCGCGAGGGACTGCTGCCCGCGCCGGGCTGGCTCAAGTCCTTCTTCGACGAGTTCACCTGGGTCCTGCCCGTGCTCCACGTCGGGATCATCGGGATGCTGATCCTGACCCGCTGGTGGGACTTCTGGACCTCCTGACGGTGGCGGGCGGCTCTGTCGGTGGGCTCGCATAGGCTTCCCGTGTGGAACCAGACCTGTTCACCGCCGCTGCCGAAGACCGCCGGGAGAAAGACCCCGCGAGCTCCCCGCTCGCCGTCCGCATGCGCCCGCGCACCCTGGACGAGGTCGTGGGCCAGCAACACCTGCTGAAGCCCGGATCGCCGCTGCGCCGGCTGGTCGGGGAAGGGGCGGTCGGCCCGGCCGGCGCCTCCTCGGTGATCCTCTGGGGCCCGCCCGGCATCGGGAAGACGACGCTTGCGTACGTGGTCAGCCAGGCCACCCAGAAGCGCTTCGTGGAGCTCTCCGCGATCACGGCGGGCGTCAAGGAAGTACGGGCGGTCATCGAGGGCGCCAAGCGCGCGGCCGGGGGCTACGGCAAGGACACCGTCCTCTTCCTCGACGAGATCCACCGCTTCAGCAAGGCGCAGCAGGACTCGCTGCTCCCCGCCGTCGAGAACCGCTGGGTGACGCTGATCGCCGCCACCACCGAGAACCCCTACTTCTCGATCATCTCCCCGCTGCTCTCGCGCTCCCTGCTGCTGACGCTGGAGCCGCTGACCGACGAGGACCTGAGCGCGCTGATGCGGCGCGCGCTCACCGAGGAGCGGGGCCTGGGCGGGACCGTGTCCCTCCCCGCGGACGCGGAGGCGCACCTGCTGCGGATCGCGGGCGGCGACGCCCGGCGGGCGCTCACGGCGCTGGAGGCGGGCGCGGGCTCGGCCATCGCCAAGGGCGAGGACGAGATCACCCTCCAGACGCTGGAGGAGGCGGTCGACCGGGCGGCGGTCCGGTACGACAAGGACGGCGACCAGCACTACGACGTGGCCAGCGCGCTGATCAAGTCGATCCGCGGCTCGGACGTGGACGCCGCGCTGCACTACCTGGCGCGGATGATCGACGCCGGTGAGGACCCCCGGTTCATCGCCCGCCGCCTGATGATCTCCGCGAGCGAGGACATCGGCCTGGCCGACCCGACGGCCCTGCCGATCGCGGTGGCCGCGGCCCAGGCGGTGGCGATGATCGGCTTCCCGGAGGCGGCGCTGACCCTGTCGCACGCCACCATCGCGCTGGCGCTGGCCCCGAAGTCCAACACCGCGACGACCGCGATCGGCGCGGCGCTGGCCGACGTACGGGCGGGACTGGCGGGCGCGGTCCCGGCGCACCTGCGCGACGGGCACTACAAGGGCGCGGCGAAGCTGGGGCACGCGCAGGGGTACGTGTACCCGCACGACGTGCCGGGCGCGATCGCCGCGCAGCAGTACGCGCCCGACGAGATCCAGGGCAAGCGGTACTACGAGCCGACGCGCTACGGCGCGGAAGCCCGCTACGCGGACGTGGTGGAAAAGGTGCGCGAGCGCCTGCGCGGATCCACTTCGTAAGGGGTGGCCCAGGCTGCCCGGGCGACCACGCACCTCCCCACCCGCGCATGCTGCGGGGACGCGCTCGCCGACGAGCGCCGCATCGACTTCGGCTTCAACCTGCCCGACGCCGCACCCCGGCGTGGCCCCGCCGGGGTCCGGGCGGCGGAGCCTAGGCTCCGGGCATGGCTCCGTCCCGGCCGTTCGCCGTGGTCCTCACGCTCGCCCTGGCCGGGCCCGCAACGGCCGGGTGCCACCACGACGACGTCCAGACGGCCCGGGCCAGCGCGGCGGCGCTGGTCGCGCAGGTGCCCCTCACCGGCGCCGGGTTCCCTCCGGACGCGCGCACCGCGCAGGCGCAGCTGGCCGGGCTGAAGGTCGGGCCGGGCCGGAACTGGCGGACGTACAAGCGCGAGAACTTCGGCAGGTACTGGTCCGACGGGACCGGTGCCGTCGGCGGGCGCAACGGCTGCGACACCCGCGACGACGTGCTGCGCCGGGACCTCAGGGAGCTCCGTGAGGGGGACCGCAACCCGTGCGTCGTGCTGTCCGGGGTGCTGCACGACCCGTACACCGGCAAGGAGCTGCCCTACACCTACCGGCGGGCTTCGCAGATCCAGACCGACCACGTGGTCGCGCTCGGCGCCGCCTGGCGGGGCGGTGCGTACGCGTGGACCCCGCAGCGCAGGCTGGAGTACGCGAACGACCTCGACGTGCTGCTCGCCACGGACAAGCAGACGAACTACGACAAGGGCAGCAGGACGGCCGACAAGTGGCGGCCGCCCCGGCGTGCGTACTGGTGCGAGTACGCGCGCCGCTACACCGGCATCAAGGCCAAGTACGGGCTGTCCGTGACGGCGCCGGAGAAGCTCGCCCTCCAGGACATGCTGGCCTCTTGCGCCCCGCAGCGCACCCCTTAGTGCGAGGCCGCCGAGAACAGCGAGTGCATCGCCCGGCGCAGGCCGCAGATGTCGGCCACCGGCTCGGGGAAGTCGAAGCGTGCGTCGAAGGAACCGGCCGCGCCGCCGGTGAAGCGGACGCGCAGGCCCAGGCGGTCCAGGGAGAGCGGGACGGCGGACATGCCGCGGGCCTCGCGGGCGCCCAGCAGCCCGCCCAGCTCACCGAGCCGGTCGCCGTGGGCGGCGTGCAGGTGCTGCAGCAGTTCGGTCTCGTGCGCGACCATCGGGTCGGGCTCCGCGGCGGCCAGGTCCTCCGGGTCCACGTGCTCGGCGCCCCACAGGTCGTCCACCGAGATCTCGCCGACCTCGAGGCGCAGCATCATCCAGGCCGGGCGGCCGCCGCCCCGGAGAGCATCGTTCGGGGAGTCGAGGGACTCCCGCATGCCCAGCAGCTCGCCCACCGGCTGCCGCTCCGCGAGCAGCGCCGCGCAGGCCGCGCGCTCGTCCCCGCGCACCGGGGTAAGCCACCCGGCCAGCCAGGCGCGGCCTCGGATACGATGTGGGACGGACACCGGCGCCACATCCGTGATCTCGATCACGGCGGTGAGGTCGTCGTCCTGGGCGTAAGCGGCTGCCCTGGCAGCCGCGGATTCCCCTGAGACAAGGAGAATCACGTCCCCGTCCGGGGTGACGGTCCGTGCGACCGGCAGCCCTGTCCCGAACTCCTCGGTCTCGTGACTGTCACGAGCACCGATCAGCGTGAGGGATACTGAGGCGTTGGACTCTACGAGGGTTCGTACGCGTTCGGCTCCGGTGAGCTGCCGAACGCCTTCCCTGGGACGCGGCTGACCTTGCTTATCGTCGGCGCAAGCGGATTCTGTTTCGTCTGAATCCGGACTGCGTTGCGCACTGGGCAGGGGGATCCCATGTGGTCGAGACATTACGTCCTCCTCGATAAGGTAAGCCTCACCTAACTTACATGGAGGTAGGTTCCCCGTGAACCAGAAGCGACCCAAGGTCAAGAAGTCGCGTGCCCTCGGCATTGCGCTGACCCCGAAGGCCGTCAAGTACTTCGAGGCCCGCCCCTACCCGCCGGGCGAGCACGGCCGTGGCCGCAAGCAGAACTCGGACTACAAGGTTCGTCTGCTGGAGAAGCAGCGTCTGCGCGCTCAGTACGACATCTCTGAGCGTCAGATGGCCCGCGCGTACGACCGCGCCAAGAAGGCCGAAGGCAAGACGGGCGAGGCGCTTGTCGTCGAGCTCGAGCGTCGCCTCGACGCCCTGGTTCTGCGTTCGGGCATCGCCCGCACCATCTACCAGGCCCGCCAGATGGTCGTTCACGGCCACATCGAGGTCAACGGTGACAAGGTCGACAAGCCGTCGTTCCGTGTCCGCCCGGACGACGTCATCACCGTGCGCGAGCGCAGCCGCGAGAAGGTTCCGTTCCAGGTTGCCCGTGAGGGTGGCTACGCAGGCGAGGGCGAGACCCCGCGCTACCTGCAGGTCAACCTGAAGGCCCTGGCCTTCCGCCTGGACCGCGACCCGAACCGCAAGGAAATCCCGGTCATCTGCGACGAGCAGCTCGTCGTCGAGTACTACGCCCGCTGATGCAGGCCTAGTCTCACTGGCTGGTCAGCCCGCCGTCCCCTCCGGGGGGCGGCGGGTTTTCCGTTTCCGCCGGGCCCTCAGGGCTGGTCCGCCGCCGCCCGGGTCGAGACCCGGGAGCCGCGCGGACCGCCGCCGCCCCGGCCCGTCGGCCGCGGGAGCCCGCCGGCGCCGCCACCGCGCTCCTCGGGGCTGCTCAGGGCCCGTCCCACCAGCGCCTCCCGGCTCAGCTCCCGCCCTTCGGCCTCGTACGCCGCGTACCGCTCGGCGCCGAGCAGCTCGCCCGCCTGCTCCCGGCACATCAGCCGCGGGGCGTTGAAGTACCCCGAGCCGAACAGCTGCAGCCCCACCCCGCCCCACATGGGCTCCGCCGCCCCCTGGAGCACCGCGGCCTCGGCCGCGTCCCCCTCCGCCACCGTGACCAGCGCGAGCAGCTCCAGCGCGAGCACCAGCCCGACCAGGTCGTGGAAGACGTGGTTGATCGCCACGCACTCGGTCAGCAGCCGGCGCGCCTCCTGCGTGCGGCCCCCGTCCAGGGCCGCGTACGCCAGGACGTACAGGGCGTACGCCTTCGTCCAGCGCTCCCCGCGCTCCTCGCAGATCTCCCGGACCTCCCCGCACAGCGCGAGCGCGCCCGGCAGATCGCCGAGGAAGGCCAGCGCCATCCCCAGCTCCACCTGGCACATCAGCACGTTGCTGTTCAGCTCGCCGGCCGCCCGGTACTGCTCCAGCGCGGTGCCCAGCAGCTCCCGGGCCCGCGTCATGTCGTCCGAGACCAGAGCCAGACAGCCCATCCGGTGCACCGCATAGGCCGACGCCACCGGGTTCCCGCTCTGCGCCGCCCCGTCCCGGCACTCGTACAGGGCGCTCATCGAGGCCGCCGCGTCTCCCTGCAGGGCCGCGACGTAGCCCAGTACCCACAGGGCCTTCAGCCGCGAGCTCTCGTAGTCCGACGTCGCCCGGTCCACCGGCTCCAGGGTCCGGTCCAGCCAGTGCCGCCCCTCCGTCAGGCGCCCGCAGCCCGCCCAGTAGAACCACAGCGTCCCCGCGAGGTACTGGCCCAGGTGCGCCTCGTCCGGCTCGTCCAGGCAGCACTCCAGGGCGAGCCGGAGGTTCGGCAGCTCCACCTCCACCAGAGCGGCCACCTCCTCCTGGCGCGGGCTGAACCAGTCCAGCTCGCACCACGTCGCCAGCCCCACGTACCAGTCCCGGTGACGCCGCCGCAGGCGCCCGGCGTCACCCAGCGACTCCAGCCAGCCCGCCCCGTACGCCCGTACGGTCTCCAGCATGCGGAACCGCACCCCGGCGGGCGTCTCCTCGCGGATCAGCAGGGACTGGGCCTGGAGCTCCCCGACCAGGTCCAGCACGTCCTCCACCGGCACATCCGGACCCGCGCACACGTATTCGACGGCGTCGAGGTCGAACTGCCCCGCGAACACCGACAACCGCGCCCACAGCAGCCGCTCCGCCGGCGTGCACAGCTCATGGCTCCAGCCGATGGCCGTCCGCAGCGCCCGGTGCCGGGCGAGCCCGCCTCGCGCGCCGCCCGTCAGCAGCGCGAAGCGGTCCTCCAGCCGGGCCAGCACCTGGGCCGGGGAGAGCGTCCGCAGCCGGCCCGCCGCCAGCTCCAGTGCGAGCGGGATCCCGTCGAGGCGGGCGCACAGCTCGACCAGCGCGTCCCGGTTCTCCTCGGTCACGGCGAAGGCCGGGTCGGCCGCGGCGGCCCGCGCCGCCAGCAGGGCCAGCGCCTCCTCGGGGTCCGGCGGGGCCAGCGGGAAGGCCAGCTCCCCGTCCAGGGCCAGCGGGCGCCGCCCCGCCGCGAGGACGTGCAGGCCGGGGCAGCGCCGCAGCAGCTCCCGCACGAGATCGGCGCACTCGTCGACCAGCTGCTCGAAGCCGTCCAGGACCAGCAGCAGGCGCCGCTCCGCCAGGTGCCCGGCCAGGACGGCGCGGGGCGGCCGGGTGGTGTGGTCGGTCAGCCCCAGCGCCTCGGCGAGGGCCAGCTCCAGCAGCGCGGGGTCCCGTACGCCCGCCAGCTCGGCCAGCCAGACCCCGTCGCAGTAGCGTTCCTGCACTCCCTCGGCGGCGGCCCGGGCGGCCGCGAGCGCGAACCGGGACTTGCCCACCCCGCCCACGCCGGTCACCGTCACGAGCCGCGAGGAATCCAGGAGCCGCCCCAGCTCGGCGAGTTCGCCACCCCGCCCGACGAACCGGCTGAGCTCCGAGGGAAGATTGCCCCCGGCGGCACTTGGATGGGGTCTCTGTCGCATGGGACACGGAGGGTACTGGTCCGGATGCGCTGCGTTCAAGACGGGTCCCGTCCTCCCCGTATTCCGGTACGGCCGGGGATCTCCGGCGCGATAGGGTCGGAGGGCGAATAGTCCTGCACTTCAGGAACAGACAGAGAGCGGTGTGACGTGTCCGGTGTAGAGGTGGCCGGGATCATCGTGGCCGTCTTCTGGGCCATCCTGATCTCCTTCCTCGCGGTGGCCCTGGTGAGGCTGGCCCAGGTCCTCAAGGCGACCACCAAGCTGGTGGCCGACGTGACCGACCAGGCCGTCCCGCTGCTGGCCGACGCCTCCACGACCGTCCGCTCCGCGCGCACCCAGCTCGACCGGGTCGACGCCATCGCGAGCGACGTCCAGGAGGTCACCTCCAACGCCTCCGCGCTGTCCTCCACCGTGGCCACCGCCTTCGGCGGGCCGCTGGTGAAGGTCGCGGCCTTCGGCTACGGCGTCCGCAAGGCGCTGGGCAAGGGGGATGCCGCGACGTCGGGCGGCATGCCGCCGAAGGCATCCCGACGAACCGTGATCGTTGGCCGTACGGTGCCGGCCGCCCGGCGCCGGAAGCAGAAGGGCTGAGACCGCCGATGTTCCGCCGAGCCTTCTGGTTCACCGCAGGCGCAGCCGCCGGCGTGTGGGCCACCACCAAGGTCAACCGCCAGCTCAAGAAGCTGACACCGGAGAGCCTCGCAGCCCAGGCGGCCGACAAGGCCGTGGAGGCGGGTCACCGCCTCAAGGACTTCGCCCTCGACGTCAAGGCGGGAATGACGCAGCGCGAGGACGAGCTCAACGATGCGCTGGGGCTCCACCAGGACCCCGACCGGCCCGACAACGTCACTGCCCTTCCCGGGCCGCGGCGGCTGCGGGCCATTGAGAACACCAAGACCACTTACCGCCCGAACCAGTCGGCGGTTACGTACGACCGGAATGAGGACCACTGATGGAGTCGGCTGAAATTCGCCGCCGCTGGCTGAGCTTCTTCGAGGAGCGCGGTCACGCCGTTGTCCCTTCGGCGTCGCTCATCGCGGACGACCCGACTCTGCTGCTGGTCAACGCGGGCATGGTCCCGTTCAAGCCGTACTTCCTCGGCGAGACCAAGCCCCCGGCCCCGCGGGCCACCAGCGTGCAGAAGTGCGTCCGCACGCCGGACATCGAAGAGGTCGGCAAGACCACCCGGCACGGCACGTTCTTCCAGATGTGCGGCAACTTCTCCTTCGGGGACTACTTCAAGGAAGGCGCCATCAAGTACGCCTGGGAGCTGCTCACCAGCTCCGTGGCGGACGGCGGCTACGGCCTCGAGCCCGAGAAGCTCTGGATCACCGTCTACCTCGACGACGACGAGGCCGAGCAGATCTGGCGCGAGAAGATCGGCGTGCCCGCCGAACGCATCCAGCGCCTGGGCAAGAAGGACAACTTCTGGTCCATGGGCGTCCCAGGCCCCTGCGGCCCGTGCTCCGAGATCAACTACGACCGCGGCCCCGAGTTCGGCGTCGAGGGCGGCCCGGCCGTCAACGACGAGCGCTACGTGGAGATCTGGAACCTGGTCTTCATGCAGTACGAGCGCGGAGCCGGCGACGGGAAGGAAGACTTCCCGATCCTCGGCGACCTCCCGTCGAAGAACATCGACACGGGTCTGGGTCTCGAGCGCCTCGCGATGATCCTGCAGGGCGTGCAGAACATGTACGAGACCGACACCCTGCGCGTGGTCATGGACAAGGCCACCGCGCTCACCGGCGTGCAGTACGGGGCCGCCCAGGGCACCGACGTGTCGATGCGCGTGGTCGCCGACCACATCCGTACCTCCGTCATGCTCATCGGCGACGGCGTCACCCCCGGCAACGAGGGCCGCGGCTACGTGCTGCGCCGCATCATGCGCCGCGCCATCCGCAACATGCGTCTCATGGGCGCCACCGGTCCCGTCGTCCAGGACCTGGTCGACGTCGTGATCGACACGATGGGCCAGCAGTACCCGGAGCTCGTCACCGACCGCAAGCGCATCGAGACCGTCGCGCTCGCCGAAGAGGCCGCCTTCCTGAAGGCCGTCAAGGGTGGCACCAACATCCTCGACACCGCCGTGACCGAGACCAAGGCCGCCGGCGGCACGGTCCTCTCCGGCGACAAGGCGTTCCTGCTCCACGACACCTGGGGCTTCCCGATCGACCTCACCCTGGAAATGGCCGCCGAGCAGGGTCTCTCCGTGGACGAGCCCGGCTTCCGCCGCCTGATGCAGGAGCAGCGCGACCGGGCCAAGGCCGACGCCAAGGCCAAGAAGACCGGCCACGCGGACATGTCCGCCTACCGTGAGATCGCCGACGGCTCCGGCGCCACCGAGTTCACCGGCTACGCCACCACCCAGGGCGAGTCCACCATCGTCGGACTGCTGGTCAACGGCGTCTCCGCGCCCGCCGCCTCCGAGGGCGACGAGGTCGAGGTCGTCCTCGACCGCACCCCGTTCTACGCCGAGGGCGGCGGCCAGCTCGCCGACCAGGGCCGCATCAAGCTCGACTCGGGCGCCGTCATCGTCGTTCGCGACGTGCAGCAGCCGGTCCCGGGCGTCTCCGTGCACAAGGGCTCCGTCCAGGTCGGCGAGGTGACGGTGGGCGCCTCCGCGTACGCCGCCATCGACATCCACCGCCGCCGGGCCATCGCCCGCGCCCACTCGGCCACGCACCTGACCCACCAGGCGCTGCGCGACGCCCTCGGCCCGACGGCCGCCCAGGCCGGCTCCGAGAACAGCCCCGGCCGTTTCCGCTTCGACTTCGGTTCCCCGAACGCCGTCCCCGGCTCGGTCCTCACCGACGTCGAGCAGAAGATCAACGACGTGCTGTCGCGCGAGCTCGACGTCACCGCCGAGATCATGAGCATCGACGAGGCGAAGAAGCAGGGCGCCATCGCCGAGTTCGGCGAGAAGTACGGCGAGCGGGTGCGCGTCGTCACCATCGGCGACTTCTCCAAGGAGCTCTGCGGCGGCACGCACGTCGGCAACACCTCCCAGCTCGGTCTGGTGAAGCTGCTCGGCGAGTCCTCCATCGGCTCCGGCGTGCGCCGTGTCGAGGCCCTGGTGGGCGTGGACGCGTACAACTTCCTCGCCAAGGAGCACACGGTCGTCGCCCAGCTCCAGGAGCTGGTCAAGGGCCGTCCGGAGGAGCTGCCGGAGAAGATCGCCTCCATGCTCGGCAAGCTGAAGGACGCCGAGAAGGAGATCGAGAAGTTCCGCGCGGAGAAGGTCCTCCAGGCCGCCGCCGGGCTCGCCCAGAACGCCCAGGACATCAAGGGCGTCGCCCTGGTCGTCGGCCAGGTGGCGGACGGCATCGGCGCCGACGACCTGCGCAAGCTGGTCCTCGACGTCCGCGGACGCATCCCGGGCGACCGCCCGGCCGTCGTGGCCCTCTTCACCGTGGCGAACGACCGCCCGCTGACCGTCATCGCCACCAACGAGGCCGCCCGCGAGCGCGGTCTCAAGGCCGGCGACCTGGTCCGTACGGCCGCCAAGACCCTCGGTGGTGGCGGCGGCGGCAAGCCGGACGTCGCCCAGGGCGGCGGCCAGAACCCGGCCGCCGTGCCGGAGGCCATCGCCGCGGTCGAACGCCTCGTCGTCGAGACGGCCTGACGATGACTCTGCGCCGCGGCCGCCGGCTCGCCATCGATGTCGGGGACGCCCGGATCGGGGTCGCCTCGTGCGACCCCGACGGGGTGCTGGCCACACCGGTGGAAACCGTTCCGGGCCGGGACATCCCCTTCGCCCACCGGCGGCTGCGGCAGCTCGTCGAGGAGTACGAGCCCCTCGAAGTCGTGGTCGGCCTTCCCCGCTCGCTCAGCGGGCGGGAGGGGCCGGCCGCGGCCAAGGTGCGCGTCTTCGCGAACGAACTCGCCAAGGGCATCAAGCCGGTGACGGTCCGTCTGGTGGACGAGCGGATGACCACGGTCACCGCCGCCCAGGGCCTGCGGGCCTCGGGCAGGAACGCGAAGAAGGGCCGGTCGGTCATCGACCAGGCAGCCGCTGTGGTGATCCTTCAGAACGCTCTTGAGACCGAACGGGTATCAGGTAATCCGCCTGGTGAGTGCGTCGAAGTGGTTGTCTGATCGCGATACGGTAACGTTCCGCGCGATGAGGCGGCATTCGAACAGCCGTCGCCCACCGTCAAAGAGGCGGAACCGGGTGCCATGGACGACGGAGTCCGTGGCCTTCGTCTCGCGGCTCTAGGGGACCGATGACTGAGTATGGCCGGGGCCGTGGCCCCGAACCCTGGCACCCCGAGGACCCCCTTTACGGGGACCAGGGGTGGACCGGGCACCAGACCCAGCAGGGCCAGGTGCCTTACGGCGGTGCCCCGCAGCAGGAGTATCCGCAGGAGCCCCAGTACCAGGAGCAGTACCCCCAGCATCCGCAGTACCAGGAGTACCCGGAGCAGTACCAGCAGCCGCAGCAGTACGCGCCGCAGTCGCAGCAGCAGTACCCGCAGCAGCAGTACCCGCAGGGCCAGTACCAGCAACAGCAGCCGCAGCAGCCTCAGCAGCAGTACGCGCCGCAGCAGTACGCTGGGCAGCAGCAGGGCTATGCCCAGCCGCAGCAGGCCCAGCAGCCGCAGCAGCAGCCGGTGTACGACAGCCAGGGCTGGGACACCGGCCAGTACCAGGCCGCCGTGCAGGGCGGCCCGTACGCGGGCGTGGACCCCTACACCCAGCAGCCCGTGTCGGGCTACCCGGGTGAGGCCCCCGACCTCTACGGCACGGAGGACGCCTACGCGCCGCCGCAGCCCCCGGGCCGGCGGCACCTGGAGCCCGAACCCGTCGAGGAGGAAGAGGAGCCGGAGGACGGCCTGCTCACCGCCGGTGGCGGCCGTGACGGCGACGACGACGGCAGTGACGGCGACGAGCCCGGTGACGGCCGCCGGGGCGGCCGTTCGAAGGACGGCAAGCCCAAGAAGCGCAGCGGCACGGCCTGCCTGGTGGCCGCGGTGGTCATCCTCGGCATCGTCGGCGGTGGCGGCTACTACGGCTACTCCTACCTCCAGGATCGCTTCGGCGCGGCCGCGGACTTCGCGGGCGAGGGCTCCGGCGAGACGGTCGAAGTGGTGATCCCCAAGGGCGCGGGCCTCGGCCAGATGGGCCGGATCCTCAAGGAAGCCGGCGTGGTCGCCAGCGCCCAGGCGTTCGTCGACGCCGCCAACGCCAACCCCAAGGGCAAAAACATCCAGCCGGGTTCCTACCCGCTGAAGAAGAAGATGTCGGGTGCGGCCGCCGTGGCCGTGATGATCGACCCCAGCAAGCTGAACGTCCTCACCGTCGCCGAGGGCTGGCGCAACACCAAGGTGTACGACGCGATCGACAAGAAGCTCGGCAAGCCGCAGGGCACCACCCAGGACATCGCCAAGCGCGAGGTCAAGAACCTCGGCCTGCCGGCCTGGGCGAACAACAACCCCAAGCTCATCGACCCGCTCGAGGGCTTCCTGTACCCGGCCCGCTACGACCTCAGCAAGGACAGCACTCCCGAGTCGCTGCTCAAGCAGATGGTCAAGAACGCGAGCGACAAGTACGCGGAGCTGGGCGTCGAGGGCAAGGCCAAGGAACTGGGCCTGGAGAACCCCCTCCAGGTGGTCACGGTCGCCAGCCTCGTCAACGCCGAGGGCAAGAACCACGACGACTTCCGGAAGATGGCCGAGGTGGTCTACAACCGCCTCAAGAAGACCAACGACGTCACGAACCAGAAGCTCCAGTTCGACTCGACGTACAACTACGTCAAGAACCAGAGCGAGATCAACTTCAACCTGAAGGAAGCCCAGGCCTTCGACAACCCCTACAACACGCACTTCGTCAGGGGCCTGCCCACCGGCCCGATCGGGAACCCCGGCCTGGACGCCCTGACCGCTACGCTCAACCCGGACCACGGTGGCTGGATGTTCTTCGTGTCGGTCGACGGCAATACGACGACCTTCACCAAGACCTACGAAGAGCACACGAAGCTGGCCGACGAGTTCCAGGAACGGCAGAAGCAGAAGAACGGCGGATAGCAGGACATGTCACGCATAAGGGCCGCGGTGTTGGGTTCGCCCATCGAGCACTCCCTCTCACCGGTGCTGCACCGCGCCGCTTATCAGGAGCTCGGCCTCGACGACTGGTCCTACGACCGCTTCGAGATCGACGAGGCCGCGCTCCCGGAGTTCGTGACGGGCCTCGGCCCCGAGTGGGCCGGGCTGTCCCTGACCATGCCGCTCAAGCGGGCGATCATGCCGCTGCTGGACGGCATCAGCGACACGGCCGCCTCCGTCGAGGCGGTCAACACGGTCGTCCTCACCGAGGACGGCCGGCGACTCGGCGACAACACCGACATCCCCGGCATCGTCGCCGCGCTCCACGAGCGCGGCGTCGAAAAGGTGCCCTCCGCCGCGATCCTCGGCGCCGGGGCCACCGCCTCCTCGGCGCTCGCCGCGCTCTCGCGGATCTGCTCCGGCGAGGTCACGGCGTACGTCCGCTCGCAGTCACGCGCCGACGAGATGCGCCAGTGGGGCGAGCGGCTCGGCGTTCCCGTCCGCACGGCCGACTGGTCCGAGGCGGCCCGGGCGCTGTCCGCGCCGCTGGTGATCGCCACCACCCCGGCCGGTACGACCGATGCGCTGGCCGCGTCCGTACCCGAAGGCGCGGGCACCCTCTTCGACGTCCTCTACGACCCCTGGCCGACCGCGCTGGCCGCCGCCTGGTCGCGGCAGGGCGGCCGGGTCGTCGGCGGGCTGGACCTCCTGGTCCACCAGGCCGTGCTCCAGGTCGAGCGGATGACCGGTCGCGCCCCGGGCCCGCTTGCCGCCATGAGGGCTGCCGGAGAGCGGGCGCTCGCCTCCCGTTAGGCTTTCCACCTGCGTATTCACAGGGGGGCGGCATGGACGGGACCGGCACGGACCAGATACTGGCATCGAAGTGGGACCTCCCCTTCGTGCTCTTCACCATGGTCAGAGTGGCCTTCGGCGGCCTGCCGCTCTGGGCCAAGGCGATCGTTATCGGACTCATCGGTTCCGCCATTCTGTGGTCGGCGATCACCTGGCACCGCGGGCGCGGCAGGCGGGTCCGCTGACCATCCGGGCGTCCGACAGCTGGACCGGGGCCCTGTAAACCCCTCTGGACATGGGAGGATCGGGTGAGGCGGGTCCGGGCCGCGCACCCGATCGCGCCGTCGCTGTACCAGGCGCGAGCATGAGGAGCATCGTTGAGCAGGTTGCGTTGGCTGACCGCCGGGGAGTCCCACGGACCGGCACTGGTGGCAACGCTGGAGGGGCTTCCCGCCGGCGTTCCGGTCACCACCGAGCTGGTGGCCGACCACTTGGCCCGGCGCCGGCTCGGCTACGGCCGCGGGGCCCGGATGAAGTTCGAGCAGGACGAGATCACCTTCCTGGGCGGCGTCCGGCACGGTCTGTCGCTGGGTTCCCCCGTGGCCGTGATGGTCGGCAACAGTGAGTGGCCCAAGTGGGAGACGGTCATGTCGGCCGACCCCGTCGACCCCTCGCTGCTCAAGGACACCGGCCGCAACGCGCCGCTGACCCGTCCGCGGCCCGGCCACGCCGACCTCGCCGGCATGCAGAAGTACGGCTTCGACGAGGCCCGGCCGATCCTGGAGCGCGCCAGCGCCCGGGAGACCGCCGCCCGCGTCGCGCTCGGCGCGATCGCCCGCTCCTTCCTCAAGGAGGTCGCCGGCATCGAGATCGTCTCGCACGTGGTGGAACTGGCCGCGGCCAAGGCCCCGTACGGCGTCTACCCGACCCCCGCCGACGTCGACAAGCTCGACGCCGACCCGGTTCGCTGCCTCGACGCGGACGCCAGCAAGGCGATGGTCGCCGAGATCGACCAGGCCCACAAGGACGGCGACACCCTCGGCGGCGTCGTCGAGGTACTGGCGTACGGAGTTCCGGTCGGCCTCGGCTCGCACGTCCACTGGGACCGCCGTCTCGACGCCCGTCTGGCCGCCGCCCTCATGGGCATCCAGGCCATCAAGGGCGTCGAGGTCGGCGACGGCTTCGAGCTCGCCCGCGTGCCCGGCTCCAAGGCGCACGACGAGATCGTCTCCACCCCCGAGGGCCTGAAGCGCACCTCCGGCCGCTCCGGAGGCACCGAAGGCGGTCTGACCACCGGCGAACTGCTGCGCGTACGGGCCGCGATGAAGCCGATCGCGACCGTCCCGCGCGCGCTGGCGACCGTCGACGTGGCCACCGGAGAGGCGACGGTGGCCCACCACCAGCGCTCCGACGTGTGCGCCGTGCCGGCCGCCGGCATCGTCGCCGAGGCCATGGTCGCCCTCGTGCTGGCCGACGCGGTCGTCGAGAAGTTCGGCGGTGACTCCGTCCCGGAGACCCGCCGCAACGTCCGCGCGTACCTCGACAACCTGCAGATCCGGTGACGGCCGGACCACTGGTCGTCCTCGTCGGACCCATGGGCTCCGGCAAGTCCACGGTGGGGGCGCTGCTCGCCGAGCGGCTCGGCGTCCCCTACCGGGACACCGACGCCGACATCGTCGCCGCCCAGGGCCGGGAGATCTCCGACCTCTTCGTCGACGAGGGCGAGCCGTACTTCCGTGAGCTGGAGCGGCAGGCGGTCGCCGCCGCCGTCGCCGGGCACACCGGAGTCCTCGCCCTCGGCGGCGGCGCCGTCCTCGACGAGGGCACCCGCGAGCTGCTCGCGGGCCTGCCCGTCGCCTACCTGTCGATGGACGTCGAGGAAGCCGTACGGCGCGTGGGCCTCGGCGCCGCGCGCCCGCTGCTCGCCGTCAACCCGCGCCGCCAGTGGCGCGAGCTGATGGACGCCCGGCGCCCCCTGTACACCGAAGTCGCGCGCGTCGTGGTGGCCACCGACGACCGCACCCCCGAAGAGGTCGCCCAGGCGGTCCTCGACGCTCTGGAGTTGAAGGACGTATGACAGACCAGGTGACGCGGATCCAGGTCGGCGCGAGCGCCGGACACGACGCGTACGACGTGCTGGTCGGGCACCAGCTGCTCGGCGAGCTCGGCTCCCTGATCGGTACGCGGGCCCAGCGGGTCGCCGTGATCCACCCCGAGGCGCTGGCCTCGACCGGTGAGGCGCTGCGCGACGACCTGGCCGAGCAGGGCTACGAGGCGGTCGCCATCCAGGTGCCGAACGCCGAAGAGGCCAAGACCATCGAGGTGGCCGCCTACTGCTGGAAGGCGCTCGGGCAGTCCGGCTTCACCCGGACCGACGTGATCGTCGGCGTCGGCGGGGGAGCCACCACCGACCTCGCGGGCTTCGTCGCGGCGAGCTGGCTGCGCGGGGTGCGCTGGATCGCCGTACCGACCACCGTCCTCGCGATGGTCGACGCGGCGGTCGGCGGCAAGACCGGCATCAACACCGCCGAGGGCAAGAACCTCGTGGGCGCCTTCCACCCGCCGGCCGGTGTGCTCTGCGACCTGGCGGCGCTGGAGTCGCTGCCGGTCAACGACTACGTCAGCGGCCTCGCCGAGATCATCAAGGCCGGATTCATCTCCGACCCGGTGATCCTCGACCTGATCGAGGAGGACCCGGCGGCGGCCCGTACGCCCGGGGGCCCGCACACCGCCGAGCTCATCGTGCGCTCCATCCAGGTCAAGGCCGACGTGGTCTCCAGCGACCTCAAGGAGTCCGGACTCCGCGAGATCCTCAACTACGGCCACACCCTCGCGCACGCCATCGAGAAGAACGAGCGCTACAAGTGGCGGCACGGCGCGGCCGTGTCCGTCGGCATGGTCTTCGCCGCCGAACTGGGCCGGCTCGCGGGCCGCCTCGACGACGCGACGGCCGACCGGCACAAGGAGGTCCTCGCCTCCGTGGGGCTGCCGCTGACCTACCGCGGTGACCAGTGGCCCAAGCTGCTCCAGACGATGCAGGTCGACAAGAAGTCCCGGGGCAACCTGCTGCGCTTCATCGTCCTCGACGGGCTCGCCAAGCCGACGGTCCTGGAGGGCCCCGACCCGGCGCACCTGATCGCCGCCTACGGCGAGGTGTCGGCGTGAGCCGCCCCGTCCTCGTGCTGAACGGCCCGAACCTGGGCCGGCTCGGCTCGCGCGAGCCCGACGTGTACGGGGCCACCTCGTACGCGGGCCTGGTGGAGAGCTGCCGCTCGCTGGGCGAGGAGCTCGGCTTCGACGTCGAGGTCCGCGAGACCAACGACGAGGGCGAGCTGATCCGCTGGCTGCACGAGGCGGCGGACGGGAAGATCCCCGTGGTCATCAACCCGGGGGCCTTCACCCACTACTCGTACGGCATGAGGGACGCGGCCGCGCAGCGCACGGCGCCGCTGATCGAGGTGCACATCTCGAACCCGTACGCCCGCGAGGAGTTCCGCCACACCTCGGTCATCGCCGCCGTGGCGACCGGGACGGTGGCGGGATTCGGCATCGGTTCGTACCGGCTGGCGCTGCGCGCACTGGCGGACGAGATCTCCGCCTGACACCCTGCCTGACGGTGCTGGTGCACGGCTGGGCCCCGGCAGTCATATAACGTTCTCGCATCAGTCGCCGGAACGAGACGGAGTGGCAGCGGATGCAGCACGGAGTGGGGGGCGGGGGCGCGGGCTGGGGACAGCCGGGCCCGCATCCGTCGGCGCCCCCGCAGCCGCCGATACCCCCGGCGCAGGGCTGGCCGGGTTCACCCCCGCCGCAGTCGTCGCACCAGCCCCATCAGCACCAACCGCCCCATCAGCCGCACCAGCATCATCAGTCGCAGCCGGTGCCCTCCGTCCCGGAGGCCACCGGACACATCCCGCTGCCGCCCGCCGTGCCGGGCACCGGCGGGGCCGTCCTGGCCGTGCTGCTGATCGGACCGGCCGGTGCCGGGAAGACCACCGTCGCCCGGCACTGGGCGAGCACCCGGCCGGTACCGACCGCCCACGTGAGCCTGGACGACGTCCGCGAGTGGGTCTGCGCCGGCTTCGCGGACCCGCAGGCGGGCTGGAACGAGCACTCCGAGGCCCAGTACCGGCTCGCCCGCCGCACCTGCGGTTTCGCCGCCCGCAACTACCTGGCGAACGGCATCTCCTGCATCCTCGACGACGCCGTCTTCCCCGACCGGCCCGTGGTCGGACTGGGCGGCTGGAAGCGGCACGTGGGCCCCACGCTGCTGCCGGTGGTGCTGCTGCCCGGGCTGGAGATCGTCCTGGAGCGGAACGCGGCACGCTCCGGCAACCGCCGGCTCTCCGACGAGGAAGTCGCGCGGATCCACGGCCGCATGGCCGGCTGGTACGGCTCCGGCCTGCCGATCATCGACAACTCCCACCTCGACGTCGAGGGCACCGCCCGCGCCCTCGACGAGGCCCTGGCCCGCGCCCTGGCGGCCCCCGGCGGCTGGTAGGCGCCGGCCGCCGGGCGCCCGGGGCTCGAAGGCCCGTCCGGACGCGCTCGCCGCGCCGGGTCGGCGGGGCGCTCGTACGCTCGAAGACATGTCAGACGTGTACGCCGCCCGCCGGAGCCTGCTTCGCGACCGATGCGCCGTCGCGGGGAACGCCGCCGCACTGATCACGCGTCCGGCGAACGTCCGCTACCTCTCCGGGGCGTCCCCGCTCGGCGCGGTGCTGCTCGTCGGCCCCGCCGAGGACATGATGTTCTGCGCGGGAGCGCCCACCGGCGAGGCCGACGAGGGCCGCCTCGACGAACACCTGAACGTCTCCGTCCTGGGCAGCCCCGGCGGGGACCCGGCGGTCGCGGCCGCCGACCTGGCCGCCTCGGTACGGGCCGACTCGCTCGCCGTGGAGGAACACCACCTCACCGTCGGCCGGCACCGGGCCCTGCGGTCGGTCGCGCCCAAGCTGCGCCTCGCGGACCTGGGCACCGCCGTGGAGCAGCAGCGCCTCGTCAAGGACGAGGAGGAGATCGCCTACCTGAGGATCGCCGCCGAGATCGCCGACCAGGCCCTCGGTGAGCTGCTGGAGTCCATCCTCGTCGGCCGCACCGAACGGCACCTCGCCCTGGAGCTGGAGCGGCGGCTGGTGGACCACGGGGCGGACGGGCCCGCCTTCCCGACCTCCGTCGGCACCGGCCCGCACTCCGGCCGCTCCCGGCACCGGCCCTCCGACCGCAGGGTGGAGGAGGGCGACTTCCTCACGGTGTGCCTGGGCGCCAACTACCGCGGATACCGCTGCGAGATCGGCCGGACGTTCGTCATCGGCACCAGCCCGGCCGACTGGCAGATCGAGCTGTACGACCTCGTCTTCACCGCCCAGCGGGCGGGGCGCGAGGCTCTGCTGCCGGGGGCCGCCTACCGGGACGTGGATCATGCCGCACGCTCCGTCCTGGACTCCGCGGGGCACGCGGAGGCCCTCGCTCCGTCCACCGGACACGGCGTCGGCCTCGAAATCGACGAGGACCCGCAGCTTGCACCTACGGCAATGGGTAAACTGGACGCTTGCGTGCCGGTCACCGTCGAACCGGGGGTTCACCTCCCGGGCCGGGGAGGTGTCCGGATCGATGACACGCTCGTCGTACGCCCCGAGGCGGACGGCGGTCCCGAGCTACTCACCATTACGACCAAGGAACTGCTCGCGCTCTAGCCGGCTCCGCCGGGCTGTGCGCGCACCCGTGGTCTTCCAGTGCAGGAGATTCCGCAACCGTGGCTTCCACGAACGACCTCAAGAACGGCATGGTGCTGAAGCTCGACGGGGGCCAGCTCTGGTCCGTCGTCGAGTTCCAGCACGTCAAGCCCGGCAAGGGCCCGGCCTTCGTGCGTACCAAGCTGAAGAGCGTGATGTCCGGCAAGGTCGTCGACAAGACGTTCAACGCCGGTACCAAGGTCGAGACTGCCACCATCGACCGCCGCGACATGCAGTTCTCGTACATGGACGGCGAGTACTTCGTCTTCATGGACATGAGCACCTTCGACCAGCTGATGGTCGACAAGAAGGCCGTCGGCGACGCCGCCAACTTCCTGATCGAGGGCTTCACCGCCTCCGTCGCCCAGCACGAGGGCGAGGTGCTCTACGTCGAGCTCCCGGCCGCGGTCGAGCTCAAGATCGAGCACACCGACCCGGGCGTCCAGGGCGACCGCTCCACCGGTGGCACCAAGCCGGCCACGCTGGAGACCGGTTACGAGATCCAGGTCCCGCTCTTCGTCACCACCGGCGAGACGGTCAAGGTCGACACCCGCACCAGCGACTACCTCGGCCGGAAGAGCAACTAACCCGTGGCTGCTCGGAGCAATGCGCGCAAGCGCGCCTTCCAGATCCTTTTCGAGGCCGATCAGCGCGGCGTGCCCGTCCGCGAGGTCCTCGCGGACTGGATCCGCCACGCGCGGTCGGACGACCGGCAGCCGCCGGTCAGCGCCTTCACGATGGATCTCGTCGAGGGGTACGCCGACAAGGTGGACCGCATCGACGATCTGATCGTCACCTACGCCGTGGACTGGGAGCTCGACCGCATGCCGGTCGCTGACCGGAACATCCTGCGGCTCGGTGCCTACGAGCTGATCTGGGTGGACGACACCCCGGACGCCGTGGCCATCGACGAGGCCGTCCAGCTGGCCAAGGAGTTCTCGACGGACGAGTCCCCCTCGTTCGTGAACGGGATGCTGGCCCGCTTCAAGGACCTGAAGCCGAACCTGCGGCGCAGCGAGAGCTGACCGCACGGCCGGCGCCGGCACCGCCATACGGAAGGGCCCGCAACGCATGCGTTGCGGGCCCTTCCGTATGGCGGTGCCGGCAGCGTCCCGACGGGGACGAAAAACCGGTGGGTGCCGGACCCCCGCAAGGGTCCGGCACCCACCGGTAAACGTTTCTGCTGGTCTGGAGCCCGGAACTCAGAGTTCCTCGTGCGCCACCGCGCGACGGGCGTCCGCGTCCAGCACGCCCCAGCTGATCAGCTGCTCGGTCAGGACCGAGGGGGACTGGTCGTAAATGACGGCCAGGGTGCGCAGGTCGTCCTGACGGATCGACAGCACCTTGCCGTTGTAGTCGCCGCGCTGGCTCTGGATCGTCGCCGCGTAACGCTGCAGCGGGCCGGCCTTCTCGGCGGGGACGCCCGCCAGGCGCTCCAGGTCCAGACGCAGCTTCGGCGGCGGCTCGGCCGCTCCGCCCGGCGTCGTTCCCGGCAGCAGTTCCTGAACCGGAACCCCGTAGAAGTCCGCCAGCTCGGCAAGGCGCTGGACGGTCACGGCGCGGTCCCCGCGCTCGTAGGAACCGACCACGACGGCCTTCCACCGGCCCTGGGACTTCTCCTCGACACCGTGGAGGGAAAGGCCCTGCTGGGTGCGGATGGCGCGGAGCTTGGCCCCGAGCTGTTTGGCGTATTCGCTGGACATAACGCTCCCGGACGCTGTGACGCTGTGACTGATGGACACTGCGACTACGTAACTACGTGCGGCTCCGCCGCGCGGCTGGTAACTCACTGTGAGGTTACGCAGCGTTACTTGGATGCGTCAAGCCGAATGGTCTTCGTCGCCCCCCTGGGGGTCGGTCCCAGCAGCCCTCTGAGGACCCTTCCGTACCACCCCGGTCCGAGCCACCGGGCTCCCCCTGGTACCGTGGGAGGCGTACATCAGACGTCCTTTAAGGTCCGTCCCGTGAGGCGGAGAAGGAGGTCCTTTTCATGGACACCCAGCAGAACACCGATTCCATGCGCCCCGTACTCGAGGCACAGGACATCGCGCGGGTCCTGACCCGCATCGCCCACGAGATCGTCGAACGCGCCAAGGGCGCCGACGACGTGGTGCTTCTCGGCATTCCCACCCGCGGTGTCTACCTCGCCCGCCGGCTGGCCGCCAAGCTCGAAGAGATCACCGGTACGAAGATCCCGGTCGGCTCCCTCGACATCACCATGTACCGCGACGACCTGCGGATGAAGCCCGCCCGCGCGATCGGTCGCACCGAGATCCCCGGCGACGACCTCGACGGCCGCCTCGTCGTCCTCGTCGACGACGTGCTCTTCTCCGGCCGCACCATCCGCGCCGCCCTGGACGCCCTCGGCGACCTCGGCCGCCCCCGCGCCGTGCAGCTCGCGGTCCTCGTCGACAGAGGCCACCGCGAACTGCCGATCCGCGCCGACTACGTCGGCAAGAACCTCCCCACGTCGCTGCGGGAGACCGTCAAGGTCCAGCTCCAGGAGGAGGACGGCCGTGACGCCGTGCTGCTCGGCCAGCGGACCGCCCCGGCCGCAGGGCAGTAGACCGTCCGAGTGACGGGCCCCGTCGGGGCCCGCACCGAGCCCTGCCCTGCCCGCTCGCACCTCCGCCCGTCAGTCCGCCTGCCCTCCCGACCTACGGAGCCATCCAGATGAAGCGCCACCTCATCTCGGCCGCCGATCTCACGCGCGACGACGCCGTCCTGATCCTCGACACCGCCGAGGAGATGGCCCGCGTCGCGGACCGGCCGATCAAGAAGCTGCCCACCCTGCGCGGCCTCACCGTCGTCAACCTCTTCTTCGAGGACTCGACCCGCACCCGGATCTCCTTCGAGGCGGCCGCCAAGCGCCTCTCGGCCGACGTCATCAACTTCTCCGCGAAGGGTTCGTCCGTTTCCAAGGGCGAATCCCTGAAGGACACCGCGCTGACCCTGGAGGCCATGGGCGCCGACGCGGTCGTCATCCGCCACCACGCCTCCGGCGCCCCCTACCGGCTCGCGACCTCAGGCTGGATCGACTCCGCCGTCGTCAACGCCGGAGACGGCACCCACGAGCACCCCACCCAGGCCCTGCTGGACGCCTTCACCATGCGCCGCCGCCTGGTCGGCCGCGACGCCGGCCTCGGCAAGGACCTGAACGGCCGCCGGATCACCATCGTCGGCGACATCCTGCACAGCCGCGTGGCCCGCTCCAACGTCCACCTGCTGCACACCCTCGGCGCCCAGGTCACCCTCGTGGCCCCGCCCACGCTCGTCCCGATCGGGGTCGAAACCTGGCCGTGCGAGGTCTCGTACAACCTCGACGAGGTGCTGCCGAAGTCCGATGCGGTGATGATGCTGCGTGTGCAGCGCGAACGCATGAACGCCGCCTTCTTCCCGACCGAGCGCGAGTACTCCCGCCGGTACGGGCTCGACGGCGACCGCATGGCGAAGATGCCCGAGCACGCCATCGTGATGCACCCCGGTCCGATGAACCGCGGCATGGAGATCACCGCCCAGGTCGCCGACTCCGACCGCTGCACGGCCGTGGAGCAGGTCGCCAACGGCGTCTCCACCCGCATGGCCGTCCTGTACCTGCTGCTCGGAGGCTCCGAGCCCGCCGTCACCACCGCCCGTACCGAGGAGAGCAAGTAACCATGAGCAAGATCCTTATCCGTGGCGCGAAGGTACTCGGCGGCGAGGCGCAGGACGTCCTGATCGACGGCGAGACCATCGCGGAGGTCGGCACCGGCCTGTCCGCCGAGGGCGCGACCGTCATCGAGGCCGAGGGCCAGGTCCTCCTCCCCGGCCTCGTCGACCTGCACACCCACCTGCGCGAGCCCGGCCGCGAGGACTCCGAGACCGTCCTCACCGGCACCCGCGCCGCGGCCTCCGGCGGCTACACCGCCGTGTTCGCCATGGCGAACACCTTCCCGGTCGCCGACACCGCCGGCGTCGTCGAGCAGGTCTGGCGCCTGGGCAAGGAGTCCGGCTACTGCGACGTGCAGCCCATCGGCGCCGTCACCGTGGGCCTGGAGGGCAAGCAGCTCTCCGAGCTGGGCGCCATGCACGAGTCCGCCGCCCGCGTCACCGTCTTCTCCGACGACGGCAAGTGCGTCGACGACGCCGTGATCATGCGCCGCGCCCTGGAGTACGTGAAGGCCTTCGGCGGCGTCGTCGCCCAGCACGCCCAGGAGCCCCGCCTCACCGAGGGCGCCCAGATGAACGAGGGCATCGTCTCCGCGGAACTCGGTCTCGGCGGCTGGCCGGCCGTCGCCGAGGAGTCGATCATCGCCCGTGACGTCCTGCTCGCCGAGCACGTCGGCTCCCGCGTCCACATCTGCCACCTCTCCACGGCCGGCTCCGTCGAGATCGTCCGCTGGGCCAAGTCCCGCGGCATCGACGTCACCGCCGAGGTCACCCCGCACCACCTCCTCCTCACCGAGGAGCTCGTGCGCTCGTACAACGCGGTCTACAAGGTCAACCCGCCGCTGCGCACCGAGCGCGACGTGCTGGCCCTGCGCGAGGCGCTCGCCGACGGCACGATCGACATCGTCGCCACCGACCACGCCCCGCACCCGCACGAGGACAAGGACTGCGAGTGGGCCGCCGCGGCCATGGGCATGGTCGGCCTGGAGACCGCGCTCTCCGTCGTCCAGCAGACGATGGTCGAGACCGGACTGCTCGACTGGGAGGGCGTCGCCGAGCGGATGTCCTTCGCCCCGGCGCGCATCGGCAGCCTGGAGAACCACGGCCGTCCCGTCTCGGCAGGTGAACCCGCGAACCTGACCTTGGTCGATACCTCGTACCGTGGTGTCGTGGACCCCGCACACTTCGCCTCCCGCAGCCGCAACACGCCTTACGAGGGCCGTGAGCTGCCGGGGCGCGTCACTCATACCTTCCTGCGGGGCCGGGCAACGGTCGTGGACGGGAAACTGGCGTGACACCTGCAGTAATCCAACTGGCCGCCGAGGCCGCCGAACGACAGTCGGCGGAGGTGACCAGCGTCGGCGCCCGCATCGCCTGGGTGATCGGCCTGGCCGTCTTCATCGCGTTCGTCTACTGGCTGATGCGGCAGGGCTGGAAATGGCGCGGCGCTCTGCAGAACGATCTGCCGGAGCTGCCCGCCGCACCCGACGGTCTTCCCGCGCACCGGCTGGCACTCACCGGCCGGTACCACGGGTCCACCACCGCCGGACAGTGGCTCGACCGCATCGTCGCCCACGGACTGGGCGTCCGCAGCCGGGTCGAGCTCACGCTCACCGACGCGGGCCTCGACGTGGTCCGACCGGGTGCAGGCGATTTCTTCGTACCGGCCGCGCAGCTGCGCGGCGCCCGCCTCGACAAGGGAATCGCGGGCAAGGTACTCACCGAGGGCGGTCTGCTCGTCGTCACCTGGGCGCACGGCGACAAGCTGATCGACTCCGGATTCCGCTCCGACCGCGCGGCCGAACACGCCGCCTGGGTCGAGGCGATCAACCTCATGAACTCATCCATCACGACGGAAGGCGCCGAACGATGACGACCTCCACCAGGGGAGCAGCCAAAGCTCCCGCCGTACTCGTCCTGGAGGACGGTCGGATCTTCCGCGGCCGCGCCTACGGCGCTGTGGGGGAGACCTTCGGCGAGGCCGTGTTCTCCACCGGCATGACCGGCTACCAGGAGACCCTCACCGACCCGTCGTACCACCGGCAGGTCGTCGTGATGACCGCCCCGCACGTGGGCAACACCGGCGTCAACGACGAGGACCCCGAGTCCTCCCGCATCTGGGTCGCCGGCTACGTCGTCCGCGACCCCGCCCGCGTCCCCTCCAACTGGCGCTCGCAGCGCTCGCTGGACGAGGAGCTCGTCAAGCAGGGCGTCGTCGGGATCTCCGGCATCGACACCCGCGCCCTGACCCGCCACCTGCGCGAGCGCGGCGCCATGCGCGTCGGCATCTTCTCGGGCGAGGCCTGGGTCGGCATCCGCGACGAGGCCCTGCTGGCCAAGGTCAAGTCGCAGCCGCAGATGAAGGGCGCGAACCTCTCCGCCGAGGTCGCCACCAAGGAGGCGTACGTCGTCCCCGCGATCGGCGAGAAGCGCTTCACCGTCGCCGCGGTGGACCTCGGCATCAAGGGCATGACCCCGCACCGGATGGCCGAGCGCGGCATCGAGGTGCACGTGCTCCCCGCCACCGCCACCGTCGAGGACGTCTACGCGGTGAACCCCGACGGCGTGTTCTTCTCCAACGGCCCGGGCGACCCGGCCACCGCCGACGGCCCCGTCGCCGTCATGCAGGGCGTCCTGGAGCGCAAGACCCCGCTCTTCGGCATCTGCTTCGGCAACCAGATCCTGGGCCGCGCGCTCGGCTTCGGCACCTACAAGCTGAAGTACGGCCACCGCGGCATCAACCAGCCGGTGCAGGACCGCACCACCGGCAAGGTCGAGATCACCGCGCACAACCACGGCTTCGCCGTCGACGCGCCCCTCGACAAGGTCTCCGAGACCGCCTACGGCCGCGCCGAGGTCTCCCACGTCTGCCTGAACGACCAGGTCGTCGAAGGCCTCCAGCTGCTTGACCAGCCGGCCTTCTCCGTCCAGTACCACCCCGAGGCGGCCGCCGGCCCGCACGACGCCGCGTACCTCTTCGACCGCTTCGTATCTCTGATGGAGGCCGAGCGTGCCTAAGCGCACCGATATCCAGTCCGTCCTGGTCATCGGCTCCGGCCCGATCGTCATCGGACAGGCCGCCGAGTTCGACTACTCCGGCACCCAGGCCTGCCGCATCCTCAAGGCCGAGGGCCTGCGGGTCATCCTGGTCAACTCCAACCCCGCGACGATCATGACCGACCCGGAGATCGCCGACGCCACGTACGTCGAGCCGATCACCCCCGAGTTCGTCGAGAAGATCATCGCGAAGGAGCGCCCCGACGCGCTCCTGCCCACCCTCGGTGGCCAGACCGCGCTCAACACCGCCATCTCCATGCACGAGCAGGGTGTGCTGGAGAAGTACGGCGTCGAGCTCATCGGCGCCAACGTCGAGGCCATCAACAAGGGCGAGGACCGCGACCTCTTCAAGGGCGTCGTCGAGGCCGTCAAGGCCAAGATCGGCTACGGCGAGTCCGCCCGCTCGGTCATCTGCCACTCCATGGACGACGTCATCAAGGGCGTCGACACCCTGGGCGGCTACCCCGTCGTCGTGCGCCCCTCCTTCACCATGGGCGGCGCCGGCTCCGGCTTCGCCCACGACGAGGACGAGCTGCGCCGCATCGCCGGCCAGGGCCTCACGCTCTCCCCGACCACCGAGGTGCTCCTGGAGGAGTCCATCCTCGGCTGGAAGGAGTACGAGCTGGAGCTGATGCGCGACACCAAGGACAACGTGGTCGTCGTCTGCTCCATCGAGAACTTCGACCCGATGGGCGTCCACACCGGCGACTCGATCACCGTCGCCCCGGCGATGACGCTCACCGACCGCGAGTACCAGCGGCTGCGCGACATCGGCATCGCGATCATCCGCGAGGTCGGCGTCGACACCGGCGGCTGCAACATCCAGTTCGCGATCGACCCGACCGACGGCCGCGTCATCGTCATCGAGATGAACCCGCGCGTCTCGCGCTCCTCGGCGCTCGCCTCGAAGGCCACCGGCTTCCCGATCGCCAAGATCGCCGCCAAGCTGGCCATCGGCTACACGCTCGACGAGGTCCCCAACGACATCACCGAGAAGACGCCGGCCTCCTTCGAGCCGTCCCTCGACTACGTCGTCGTCAAGGCCCCGCGCTTCGCCTTCGAGAAGTTCCCGCTGGCCGACGCCACCCTCACCACCACCATGAAGTCGGTCGGCGAGGCCATGGCCATCGGCCGTAACTTCACCGAGGCCCTCCAGAAGGCCCTGCGCTCCCTGGAGAAGAAGGGCTCGCAGTTCACCTTCGTCGGCCCCACCGGCGACAAGGACGAGCTCCTCGCCACCGCGGTCCGCCCGACCGACGGCCGCATCAACACCGTCATGCAGGCCATCCGCGCCGGCGCCACCCAGGAAGAGGTCTTCGAGTTCACGAAGATCGACCCCTGGTTCGTCGACCAGCTCTTCCTCATCAAGGAGATCGCGGACGAGCTCGCCGCCGCCGAGAAGCTCCGGCCCGAGCTGCTCGCCGAGGCCAAGCGCCACGGCTTCTCCGACGCCCAGATCGCCGAGATCCGCGGCCTGCGCGAGGACGTCGTCCGCGAGGTCCGCCACGCGCTCGGTGTCCGCCCGGTCTACAAGACGGTCGACACCTGCGCCGCCGAGTTCGCCGCGAAGACCCCGTACTTCTACTCCTCGTACGACGAGGAGTCCGAGGTCGCGCCCCGCACCAAGCCCGCGGTGATCATCCTGGGCTCCGGCCCGAACCGCATCGGCCAGGGCATCGAGTTCGACTACTCCTGCGTCCACGCCTCCTTCGCCCTCAGCGACGCCGGCTACGAGACCGTGATGGTCAACTGCAACCCGGAGACCGTCTCCACCGACTACGACACCTCCGACCGCCTGTACTTCGAGCCGCTCACGCTCGAGGACGTGCTGGAGATCGTCCACGCCGAGTCGCTGGCCGGCCCCATCGCCGGTGTCGTCGTCCAGCTCGGCGGCCAGACCCCCCTCGGTCTCGCCCAGGCCCTCAAGGACAACGGCGTCCCCGTCGTCGGCACCCCGCCGGAGGCCATCCACGCCGCCGAGGACCGCGGCGCCTTCGGTCAGGTCCTCGCCGAGGCCGGCCTGCCGGCCCCCAAGCACGGCACCGCCACCACCTTCGCGGGTGCGAAGGCGATCGCCGACGAGATCGGCTACCCGGTCCTGGTGCGCCCGTCCTACGTGCTCGGCGGCCGCGGCATGGAGATCGTCTACGACGAGGCCCGCCTCGAGTCGTACATCGCCGAGTCCACCGAGATCTCCCCGACCCGCCCCGTGCTGGTCGACCGGTTCCTCGACGACGCGATCGAGATCGATGTCGACGCCCTCTACGACGGCCACGAGCTCTACCTCGGCGGCGTCATGGAGCACATCGAGGAAGCCGGCATCCACTCCGGCGACTCGGCCTGCGCCCTGCCCCCGATCACCCTCGGCGGCTACGACATCAAGCGGCTGCGCGCCTCCACCGAGGCCATCGCCAAGGGCGTCGGCGTCCGCGGCCTGATCAACATCCAGTTCGCCATGGCCGGGGACATCCTCTACGTCCTGGAGGCCAACCCGCGCGCCTCCCGGACCGTCCCCTTCACCTCGAAGGCCACCGCCGTCCCGCTCGCGAAGGCCGCCGCCCGCATCTCGCTCGGCACCACCATCGCCGAGCTGCGCGCCGAGGGCCTGCTGCCGAAGACCGGCGACGGCGGCACCCTGCCGATCGACGCGCCGATCTCCGTCAAGGAGGCCGTCATGCCGTGGTCGCGCTTCCGCGACATCCACGGCCGAGGTGTGGACACCGTCCTCGGCCCGGAGATGCGCTCCACCGGCGAGGTCATGGGCATCGACGCCGTCTTCGGCACCGCCTACGCCAAGTCGCAGGCCGGCGCCTACGGCCCGCTGCCCACCAAGGGCCGTGCCTTCATCTCCGTCGCCAACCGCGACAAGCGCTCGATGATCTTCCCGGCGCGCGAGCTCGTCGCCCACGGCTTCGAGCTGATGGCCACCTCCGGCACCGCCGAGGTGCTGCGCCGCAACGGCATCAACGCCACCGTGGTGCGCAAGCTCAGCGAGGGCGAGGGCCCGAACGGCGAGAAGACCATCGTCCAGCTGATCCACGACGGCCAGGTCGACCTGATCGTCAACACCCCCTACGGCACCGGTGGCCGCCTCGACGGCTACGAGATCCGTACGGCGGCCGTGGCCCGCAGCGTCCCGTGCCTGACCACGGTCCAGGCGCTCGCCGCCGCCGTCCAGGGCATCGACGCGCTCAACCGCGGCGACGTGGGCGTCCGCTCCCTCCAGGAGCACGCGGAGCACCTGACCGCAGCCCGCGACTGACCCAGGTCGCACAGCCAGCCCGGACACGGGGAGGGGGACACCGGTTTCACGACGGGTGTCCCCCTCTTCACGAGCGCAGAAGGATTTACCGACGATGTACAAAACCTTCTTCAACCTGGTCTTCAAGCGGATGGACCCGGAGCAGGCCCACTACCTGGCCTTCCGCTGGATCCGCCTCGCCGCCCGCACCCCCGTGCTGCGCACCTTCGCCGCGGCCGCCCTGGCCCCGCGCTACGAGGAGCTCCGCACCGAGGCCCTCGGCCTGCGCATGCACGGCCCCTTCGGCCTCGCCGCGGGCTTCGACAAGAACGCCGTCGCCATCGACGGCATGTCGATGCTCGGCTTCGACCACATCGAGATCGGCACGGTCACGGCCGAGCCGCAGCCCGGCAACCCGAAGAAGCGCCTCTTCCGCCTCGTGGCGGACCGCGCGCTGATCAACCGCATGGGCTTCAACAACGAGGGCTCGGCGGCCGTCGCAGCCCGCCTGGCGGCCCGTGAGGCGGTCTTCAGGACCGTCGTGGGCGTCAACATCGGCAAGACCAAGGTCGTACCCGAGGAGGAGGCCGTGGGGGACTACGTCGCCTCCACCGAGCGCCTGGCCCGGCACGCCGACTACCTCGTGGTGAACGTCTCCTCCCCGAACACCCCGGGCCTGCGCAACCTCCAGGCCACCGAATCGCTGCGCCCGCTGCTGACGGCCGTGCGCGAGGCCGCCGACCGCACGGTGACCGACCGCCGGGTGCCGCTGCTGGTCAAGATCGCCCCCGACCTGGCGGACGAGGACGTCGACGCGGTCGCCGACCTGGCCCTGGAGCTGGGCCTCGACGGCATCATCGCGACGAACACCACCATCGCCCGCGAGGGGCTCGGCCTGAAGTCCTCCCCGTCCCTGGTGAAGGAGACCGGCGGCCTCTCCGGCGCCCCCGTCAAGGAGCGCTCCCTGGAGGTCCTGCGCCGCCTGTACGCCCGTGTGGGGGACCGCCTGGTCCTCGTCGGGGTCGGCGGCATCGAGAACGCCGAGGACGCCTGGCAGCGGATCCTGGCCGGCGCCACGCTGATCCAGGGCTACAGCGCCTTCATCTACGAGGGCCCGTTCTACGCCCGCGCCATCCACAAGGGCCTGGCCGCGCGCCTGGCCAACAGCCCGTACGCGACGCTCGCCGACGCCGTGGGCGCCGAGACCCGAAAGGCCACCAAGTGACTGTGACCCCGTTCGGCACCCGCCTGCGTGCGGCGATGGACTCCCGGGGCCCGCTGTGCGTGGGCATCGACCCGCACGCCGCCCTGCTGGCCCAGTGGGGCCTCCAGGACGACATCGCAGGCCTGGAGCGGTTCTCCCGTACGGTCGTCGAGGCACTCGCGGAGTCGGTGGCGGTCTTCAAGCCGCAGGCGGCCTTCTTCGAGCGGTTCGGCTCCAAGGGCATCGCCGTCCTGGAGCGCACCGTCGCGGACGCCCGCGCGGCCGGGACCCTGGTGGTCATGGACGCCAAGCGCGGCGACATCGGCTCCACCATGGCGGCGTACGCCTCGGCCTTCCTGGACCCGGCCTCGCCGCTGTTCTCGGACGCACTGACGGTCTCCCCGTACCTGGGCTACGGCTCGCTGAAGCCGGCCGTGGACCTGGCCCGGGAGTCGGGCGCGGGCCTTTTCGTCCTGGCACTGACCTCCAACCCGGAGGGCGCGGAGGTCCAGCGGGCGGTCCGGGAGGACGGCAGGACGATCGGCGCGACGATGCTCGCGCACCTGGCGGCGGAGAACGCGGACGCCGCCCCGATGGGCTCCTTCGGCGCGGTGGTCGGTGCCACGCTGGGCGACCTGTCCTCCTTCGACCTGGACATCAACGGGCCGCTGCTGGCTCCCGGCATCGGCGCCCAGGGCGCGACGGCGGCGGATCTGCCGGGCGTGTTCGGCAAGGCCGTGCGCAACGTCGTCCCGAACGTGTCGCGGGGCGTCCTGAAGCACGGTCCGGACGTGGCGGCCCTGCGCGACTCGGCGCGACGGTTCGCCGACGAGGTCCACGCGGCCGTCTCGGCGTAATCGGTCACCTGCTCAGGCCCTGTCGCACCTCCGCGGCAGGGCCTCTCGCACTTCGTGGCGAAACTCGAACGCTCTTCATCGGACAAAACAGGGGTATTTTGTCCGTGATGTACGGTTCAGTGGAGGCTGACCAGGACTTTTCGTCCGTTCTCGCTGACTGGAGCGGTGTTGGCCGCTAGTCTCCGACCAGAGTGAACGTGCAGCGAACGAGTTCCATCGCTGTTCGGGAGCTCGCGAGGTGTGTTGCCTTTGGGTTGCCCACCGGTCCGTATCCGACAGTTCGACATCCGAGGTGACGTAGGCGTGGCTCTTCCGCCCCTTACCCCTGAACAGCGCGCAGCCGCGCTCGAAAAGGCCGCCGCGGCTCGCCGGGAGCGGGCCGAGGTGAAGAATCGACTCAAGCACTCCGGCGCCTCCCTCCAAGAGGTCATCAAGACGGGCCAGGAGAACGACGTCATCGGCAAGATGAAGGTCTCCGCCCTGCTGGAGTCACTGCCTGGCGTGGGCAAGGTGCGCGCCAAGCAGATCATGGAGCGCCTCGGCATCTCCGAGTCCCGGCGTGTCCGAGGTCTCGGTTCCAACCAGATCGCCTCTCTGGAGCGCGAGTTCGGCAGCACCGGCGCCTGAGGCGTCGACTGAAGTTCTCCCGGCGTTCTCAGGCAGTCCCGAGAACCTGGATAATCGCTCTATGGCAGCAGAGGTTCGTCCGCGGCTGACCGTGCTCTCCGGCCCTTCAGGGGTCGGCAAGAGCACGGTCGTCGCGCATATGCGCAAGGTTCACCCCGAGGTATGGCTCTCGGTATCGGCCACCACCCGCAAGCCGCGGCCCGGTGAGCGACACGGAGTCCACTACTTCTTCGTCAATGACGACGAGTTCGACAAGCTGATCGCCAACGGCGAGCTGCTGGAGTGGGCCGAGTTCGCGGGCAACCGCTACGGCACACCGCGCGGCGCGGTGCTGGAACGCCTGGACAACGGCGAGCCGGTACTGCTGGAGATCGATCTCCAGGGCGCACGACTCGTCCGCGAGTCCAAGCCCGACGCCCAGCTGGTCTTCCTGGCACCGCCCAGCTGGGACGAGCTGGTGCGTCGGCTGACCGGCCGGGGCACCGAATCGGCCGAGGTCATCGAGCGTCGGCTCGCCGCCGCCAAGATCGAGCTCGCTGCCGAGTCCGAGTTCGACACCACCCTGGTCAACACCTCCGTCGAGGACGTGGCCCGTGAGCTGCTAGCCTTGATGGCAGTTGTCTGATCGTTGATCGATGTTCTTGCTTCGATCGATTCCAGGGCGGCCGAATCTTTCACCCATCTTCGGAAGGTAGAGCGTGTCCTCTTCCATCACTGCGCCCGAGGGCATCATCAACCCGCCGATCGACGAGCTGCTCGAGGCTACTGACTCGAAGTACAGCCTCGTGATCTACGCGGCCAAGCGCGCGCGTCAGATCAACGCGTACTACTCGCAGCTCGGTGAGGGCCTGCTCGAGTACGTCGGCCCGCTGGTGGACACCCACGTCCACGAGAAGCCGCTTTCGATCGCGCTGCGCGAGATCAACGCGGGTCTGCTGACCTCCGAGGCCATCGAGGCCCCGGCTCAGTAAGGCGCGTAGAAGTCCTTTCACCACAGGCCCGGCAGAACATCTGCCGGGCCTGTGGTGTGTCATGGGTGGGTACGGTACGACGACGATCAGGGCCGAACGCGTCGGACACGGCGAGCTGTCAAAGGGGTGTGCGTGGTGGAAAAGCCGAAGGTCGTACTGGGAGTCAGCGGCGGGATCGCCGCCTACAAGGCGTGCGAGCTGCTTCGCCGGCTGACCGAGTCCGGCCACGACGTGCGGGTGGTGCCCACCGCGGCCTCCCTGAACTTCGTGGGGGAGGCCACCTGGTCCGCCCTCTCCGGCAACCCGGCCTCCACCGAGGTGTGGGAGTCCGTCCACGAGGTGCCGCACGTGCGCATCGGGCAGTCCGCCGACCTCGTCGTCGTCGCCCCGGCCACCGCCGACATGCTGGCCAAGGCCGCCCACGGGCTCGCCGACGACCTGCTCACGAACACCCTGCTCACCGCCCGCTGCCCGGTGGTCTTCGCCCCCGCCATGCACACCGAGATGTGGGAGCACCCGGCCACCCAGGAGAACGTGGCCACGCTGCGCCGCCGCGGCGCCCTCGTGATCGAGCCCGCCGTCGGGCGGCTCACCGGCAAGGACACCGGCAAGGGCCGGCTGCCCGACCCCGACGAGATCTTCGAGGTCTGCCGCAGGGTCCTGGCCCGCGGGGCGGCCGAGCCGGACCTGGCCGGGCGGCACGTGGTGATCAGCGCCGGCGGCACGCGGGAGCCCCTGGACCCGGTCCGCTTCCTCGGCAACCGCTCCTCGGGCAAGCAGGGCTACGCGCTCGCCCGCACGGCTGTCGCCCGCGGGGCCCGGGTCACCCTGGTCGCGGCCAACACCGCGCTGGCCGACCCGGCCGGGGCGGACGTCGTACGCGTGGGGACGGCCGTGCAGCTGCGGGAGGCCGTCCTCAAGGCGGCCGCCGACGCCGACGCCGTGGTGATGGCCGCCGCCGTGGCGGATTTCCGCCCTGCCGAGTACGCGGGCGGAAAGATCAAGAAGAAGGACGGGCAGGACCCGGCGCCGGTCGCCCTTGTACGGAATCCGGACGTTCTTGCGGAGATCTCGGCCGATCGGGCCAGGTCCGGGCAGGTGGTGGTGGGGTTCGCCGCCGAGACCGACGACGTCCTCGCGAACGGCCGGGCCAAGCTCGCTCGCAAGGGATGTGATCTTCTCGTCGTGAACGAAGTGGGCGAGGCCCGCACCTTTGGTTCGGAGGAGAACGAGGCGGTCATCCTGGCCTCCGACGGGTCTGAGACCCAGGTCCCTTACGGTCCGAAGGAATCACTGGCCGATGTGATCTGGGACCAGGTGGCCGAGCGGCTGTAGCCGCGACGCGCCTGGACGGATTCCCCTTCTCCTCGTCGAATCCGTGCGTAAGAATGGAGTGCCGCAGGTCACACGGCTCCCATAAGGCGAGACGGGTGGTCCCGGAAACGGTGGCGACCGATAAACTGCATCCGGAACGTGATCGGGCGCAGCCCCCGATGTGGTTCCGCCAAATGATTCAGCCAGCAGCCGCTGCAACCCCCAGGGAGCGTTGTGTCCCGTCGTCTGTTCACCTCGGAGTCCGTCACCGAGGGCCACCCCGACAAGATCGCTGACCAGATCAGCGACACGATCCTCGACGCGCTCCTCAGCGAGGACCCGACCTCGCGCGTCGCCGTCGAGACCCTCATCACCACGGGTCTCGTGCACATCGCGGGAGAGGTGACGACGAAGGCCTACGCGCCGATCGCGCAGCTCGTCCGGGAGAAGATCCTCGAAATCGGCTACGACTCCTCGAAGAAGGGCTTCGACGGCGCCTCGTGCGGCGTGTCGGTGTCCATCGGCGCGCAGTCCCCGGACATCGCGCAGGGCGTCGACACCGCCTACGAGAAGCGGGTCGAGGGCGACGAGGACGAGCTCGACAAGCAGGGTGCCGGCGACCAGGGCCTGATGTTCGGCTACGCCTGCGACGAGACTCCCGAGCTCATGCCGCTGCCGATCCACATCGCGCACAAGCTCTCGCGCCGTCTGTCCGAGGTCCGCAAGAACGGGACCATCCCGTACCTGCGCCCCGACGGCAAGACCCAGGTCACCATCGAGTACGACGGCGACAAGGCCGTCCGTCTCGACACGGTCGTGGTCTCCTCGCAGCACGCCTCGGACATCGACCTGGACTCGCTGCTCGCCCCGGACATCCGTGAGTTCGTCGTCGAGCACGTGCTCGCGCAGCTCGTCGAGGACGGCATCAAGCTCGACACCGAGGGCTACCGCCTGCTGGTCAACCCGACCGGCCGCTTCGAGATCGGCGGCCCGATGGGCGACGCCGGCCTCACCGGCCGCAAGATCATCATCGACACCTACGGCGGCATGGCCCGTCACGGTGGCGGCGCCTTCTCGGGCAAGGACCCGTCGAAGGTCGACCGCTCCGCCGCGTACGCCATGCGCTGGGTCGCCAAGAACGTGGTCGCCGCCGGCCTCGCCTCGCGCTGCGAGGTCCAGGTCGCCTACGCCATCGGCAAGGCCGAGCCCGTCGGCCTCTTCGTCGAGACCTTCGGCACCGCCAAGGTCGAGACGCAGAAGATCGAGGACGCCATCGCCGAGGTCTTCGACCTCCGCCCGGCCGCCATCATCCGCGACCTCGACCTGCTGCGCCCGATCTACGCCCAGACCGCCGCCTACGGCCACTTCGGCCGCGAGCTGCCGGACTTCACCTGGGAGCGCACCGACCGCGTCGACGCCCTGCGCGCCGCCGCCGGCCTGTAAGCACGCTCCGCCCCACGGCGGACCCGTACGGCCCCGGACCCCTGTTGGTCCGGGGCCGTATTGCGTTGATCGACAGCCGCCCGGACGTCTATGTTGTTCCTGCTCTCCCGGTGCGCCGGATGACGGCTTCATCTGGAGCCGGGCGCGAGCCCGGTGTTGAAGGACTGTTCCACCCGCCGCCGCCCGCCTTGATCTCGGGAGAGCGTCCACTGTCGGTGCCGTTTGCAAGAATGCTGCTGTGAGCAGCGACAACGGCGAGAGCGAAACCGGGGCGGCGGGCCCGCCGGAGCAGCTCGCACTGATCCGGGAAATGGTCGCCGAGGCGAAGGCCAAGGCGCCCAAGGCGAAGCCGCGCACCTGGCGGGGGGCCGCCCTGGCCGAGGAGCTGCCCGTTGCCCGGGTCCTCGTGAACAAGGGCGTGCTCCACCTCGACCGGACCTTCGACTACGCCGTGCCCGCAGAGCTCGCCGAGGCCGCCCAGCCCGGGGTCCGCGTCCGCGTCCGGTTCGGTGCCGGCTCCCACCAGGTCCGCGGCGGCCGCCGCGAGGGCGGCAGCCTCATCGACGGATTCATCATCGAGCGTCGCGCGGAGTCCGACTACAACGGGGCGCTCGCCGCCCTCGCCCAGGTCGTCTCGCCCGAGGTGGTCCTCGGCCCCCGCATGCTCGCCCTCGCGCGCGCCGTCGCCGAACGGTACGCCGGCAGCCTCGCCGACGTGCTGCAGCTCGCCCTGCCCCCGCGCAACGCCAGGGCCGAGGCCAAGCCCTCGCCGGAGCCGCTGCCGCCGCCCCCCGCCCCCGAGCCCGGCGGCTGGGAGCGGTACGGCGCCGGCCCCGGCTTCCTGCGCGCCCTTGCCACCGGGGCCACCCCGCGCGCCGTCTGGACCGCACTGCCCGGCCCCGGCTGGGCCGACGAACTCGCCCGGGCCATGGCCGCCACCCTGGCCTCCGGCCGCGGCGCCCTCGCCGTGCTCCCCGACGGGCGGACCGCCGCCCGCGTCGACGCGGCCCTCACCGCCCTGCTCGGAGAGGGACGGCACGCGCTGCTCACCGCCGAGTCGGGACCCGAGAAGCGCTACCGCCAGTGGCTCGCCGTCCACCGGGGCTCCGTGCGGGCCGTCATCGGCACCCGCGCCGCGATGTTCGCACCCGTACGGGACCTCGGCCTGGTCGCCATCTGGGACGACGGCGACTCCAGCCACAGCGACGACCGGGCCCCCTTCCCGCACGTGCGGGAGGTCCTGGAACTGCGCGCCGTCAGCGACGGCTGCGGCTTCCTCGCGGGCAGTACGAGCTGCACCGTGGAGGCCGCCCAGCTGGTCGAGTCCGGCTGGGCGCGGCCCCTGGTCGCCGACCGCGAGACCGTACGGGCCTGCGCGCCCCGGATCCGGACCGTCGGCGACGAGCTGCTCGCCCGCGACGAGGCGGCCCGGGCCGCGCGCCTGCCGAGCCTGGCGTGGGAGACCGTACGGGAGGGGCTGAAGACCGGGCCCGTACTGGTGCAGGTACCGAGGCGCGGCTATGTGCCCCGGCTGGCGTGCGAGCGGTGCCGTACGCCCGCCCGCTGCACGGTCTGCGCCGGACCGCTGGAGGCCCCCGACGAGCGGGACCTGCGGTGCGGGTGGTGCGGGCGGGACGAACCCTCCTGGCACTGCGAGGAGTGCGGGTCGTTCCGGCTGCGGGCCCAGGTGGTCGGCGCGCGGCGCACCGCCGAGGAACTGGGTCGGGCCTTCCCGGCCGTGCCCGTCCGCACCTCCGGGCGCGACCACGTCCTGGACGAGGTGCCGGACCGCCCCGCGCTCGTGGTGTGCACCCCCGGCGCCGAGCCGGTGGCGTCCGGCGCCGGGTACGCGGCGGCGCTGCTGCTCGACGGCTGGGCCATGCTGAGCCGGCCCGACCTGAGGGCGGGAGAGGAAGCACTGCGGCGGTGGATCGCCGCCGCTTCCCTGGTCCGGGGCGACGGGCAGGTCGTGGTGGTCGCCGAGCCGACGCTGCGGCCCGTCCAGGCGCTCGTGCGGTGGGACCCCGTGGGCCATGCCGTACGGGAGCTCGCGGAGCGGGCCCAGCTGGGCTTCCCGCCGGTGTCCCGGATGGCGGCGGTGGCCGGGCGGGGCGAGGCGGTGGAGGGCTTCCTGGCCGGAGCCGGACTGCCGCCGGACGCGGAGATCCTCGGCCCGGTGCCGCTCCCGGGGCGGCGCGGGGAGGCGTCTCCCGGAGAGCGGGCGCTGGTCCGCGTCCCGCCGGGCAGCGGCGCAGCCCTGGCGGCCGCCCTGAAGTCGGCTCAGGCGGCCCGGATGGCCCGCGGGGTGCCCGCGGCGGAGGCGGTCCGGGTGCGGATCGACCCCTCGGACATCGGCTGACGCCCACGCGCTGCGGACAGGACACCGCCCGAACGCCGAAACCCCCGGTGGGGCGACCCGTACGGTCGTCCCACCGGGGGCGGAATCGGATGCGGCGGACCGGGCCGGCCGGCCGTCGGGTGTCGGCGTCCCGGCGGCAGGACACCCCTCAGCCGTTGCGCGGACCGGGGAAGGCGGGGGAGCGGGGAACCTCGCCCAGAGCCCGCCCGGGAGCGCCCCCGGCAGCGGCCTGGGCCTCCTCGCGCACCGGCTGCGGCGGCATCGAACGGGCCGCCGGGACGGTCGGCAGCGGCCCCAGCGTCCGGGTCGTCGTCCCCTCGGCCAGCGGCTCCGCGGATTCCGCGGACTGCGCCCGCCGGGCCCCGTACCGGCGGTGCACGGCCTGCTTGGTGACACCCAGCGCCGAGCCGACCGCGTCCCACGAGAAACCGAGCGAGCGGTCGAAGTCCACCGCGGCGGTGACCAGCGTCTCGACGCTGTCCCGCAGCTCCTGCGCGAGACGGACGGTCGGCGCGGGTGCCCGGCCGTAGACGACGAAGCCCGTGGAGGGACCCGATCGGCGCGGGCGGTACACGTTGCCGAGCTGGGCGGTGAGCGTACGCAGAGCATCCACCTGCCGGCGAACCCGCTCGATGTCCCGTACCAGGAGGTGCAGGCTGGCCCGGGCTTGAGCGTCGTGGGTGGCGTGGTCGGCCATGAAGAAGCCTCTCGAACCGGTGCTGAAGGGCGGATCGGGCCGCAGACACCGTTCACACGCGGCCCGTTTTGGTCAATCTCTCTTGACCAACGCGCCACCCGTCGCCCAGGTCACGCTGTGGGGGCGTGTCGGCATATGCGAGAGGCGCGCGCATGTGTGTACGCCCCCTCAACACCACAGGTGGGCGGCCCGACGGACGCCCCATAGACTGGTGCGCTGCTGACAGCCGAGATAGCGAGGTAGTCCCCCAGTGAAGCTCGTCTTCGCAGGCACCCCCGAGGTTGCCGTACCCGCCCTGGACGCCCTGATCGCCTCCGGGCGGCACGAGGTCGCCGCCGTCATCACCCGGCCCGACGCCCCGGCCGGCCGCGGCCGCCGGCTCGTGGCCAGCCCGGTCGCCGAGCGCGCCGAGGAAGCGGGCATCGAGGTGCTCAAGCCCGCCCGGCCCCGCGACCCGGACTTCCAGGCCCGGCTGCGCGAGATCGCCCCGGACTGCTGCCCGGTCGTCGCCTACGGTGCCCTGATCCCCAAGAGCGCCCTCGACATCCCCCGCCACGGCTGGGTCAACCTGCACTTCTCGCTGCTGCCCGCCTGGCGCGGAGCCGCGCCCGTCCAGCAGTCGATCATCGCGGGGGACCAGGTCACCGGCGCCTCCACCTTCCGGATCGAAGAAGGCCTGGACACCGGCCCGGTCTACGGCATCCTCACCGAGGAGATCCGGCCCACCGACACCAGCGGCGACCTGCTCACCCGGCTCGCCTTCGCCGGCTCCGGGCTGCTCGCCGCCACCATGGACGGCATCGAGGACGGCACCCTGCGCGCCGTCGAGCAGCCCCACGACGGTGTCTCCCACGCACCCAAGATCACCGTGGAGGACGCCCGGATCGACTGGACCGCCCCCGCGATGCGCGCCGACCGCGTGGTGCGCGGCTGCACCCCGGCGCCGGGCGCGTGGACCGTCTTCCGCGGGGAGCGGCTCAAGCTGATCTCGCTGGGCCTGGTGCCCGACCGCACGGACCTGGAGCCGGGCGCACTGGCCCCCGCCAAGAACAACGTCCACGTCGGCACCGGCTCGCACGCCGTGGAGCTGCTCTGGGTGCAGCCGCAGGGCAAGAAGCCGATGCGGGCCGCCGACTGGGCGCGCGGGGTGCGGATCGCTCCCGGCGAGCGGCTCGGCGGAGCCGACGTAGGCTGATCGGAGGGGACGTCCGGGCACGGACGCCCTTCCGCACATACCACCTGCATCACCCACATCACCCGTCACGCAGCAATCACGCAGCAACCACGCCACGCAGCAATCTCGCAGCACTCGTAAACCCGGAGCACCTTTCACGTGAGCGAACAGCCCCGTCAGCCCCGTCGCAAGCCTGCACCCGCAGGCGCGGGTGGCAAGCAGGCCAAGCCGCACCGCCGGCCCCAGAAGGACCCCGTCCGGATGCTGGCCTTCGAGGTGCTGCGGGCGGTGGACGAGCGCGACGCCTACGCCAACCTCGTCCTGCCGCCGCTCCTCAAGAAGGCCCGCCAGGACGAGAAGTTCGAAGCGCGCGACGCAGCCCTGGCCACCGAGCTGGTCTATGGGACGCTGCGCCGCCAGGGCACGTACGACGCCGTCATCAAGGCGTGCATCGACCGGCCGCTGCGGGAGGTGGACCCGCCGGTGCTGGACGTGCTCTCGCTCGGCGCGCACCAGCTGCTGGGCACCCGCATCCCCACCCACGCGGCCGTGTCGGCGAGCGTGGAACTGGCCCGGGTCGTGCTCGGGGACGGACGCGCCAAGTTCGTGAACGCGGTCCTGCGGAAGATCGCCGCGCACGACCTCGAGGGCTGGCTGGAGCGGGTCGCCCCGCCCTACGAGGACGACGCCGAGGAACACCTCGCGGTCTACCACTCGCACCCCAGGTGGGTCGTCAGCGCCCTGTGGGACGCGCTGGGCGGCGGACGCGCGGGCATCGAGGACCTGCTGGAGGCCGACAACGAGCGGCCCGAGGTGACGCTGGTCGCCCGCCCCGGGCGGTCCACGCCGGAAGAGCTGCTGGAGGCCGTCGGCGAGGACTCGGCACTGCCGGGCCGCTGGTCCCCGTACGCCGTCCGGATGGCCGAGGGCGGCGAACCGGGCGCGCTGGAGGCGGTCCGCGAGGGCCGCGCGGGCGTGCAGGACGAAGGCAGCCAGCTGGTGGCCATGGCCCTGGCGGCCGCGCCGGTCGAGGGCCGCGACGAGCGGTGGCTCGACGGCTGCGCGGGCCCGGGCGGCAAGGCGGCGCTGCTCGCGGCGCTCGCGGCGCAGCGCGGGGCGTTCCTGCTCGCCTCGGAGAAGCAGCCGCACCGGGCACGGCTCGTGGAGCGCTCCCTGGCGGGCAACCCGGGCCCGTACCAGGTCATCGCGGCCGACGGCACCCGGCCGGCCTGGCTGCCGGGCTCCTTCGACCGCGTCCTGATGGACGTGCCCTGCTCGGGCCTGGGCGCGCTGCGGCGGCGCCCGGAGTCGCGCTGGCGCCGACGCCCGGAGGACCTGGAGGGCTTCGGACCGCTCCAGCGCGGGCTGCTGCGCGAGGCGCTGTCGGCGGTGCGGGTGGGAGGCATCGTGGGCTACGCGACGTGCTCGCCGCACCTGGCGGAGACCCGGGTCGTCGTGGACGACGTCCTCAAGGGCCGAGGCGCCGGCCAGGAACCGGTGTCCGCCGAACTGATCGACGCCAGGCCCTTCATGTCGGGCGTCCCGGCCCTGGGCGACGGCCCGGACGTCCAGCTGTGGCCGCACCTGCACGGCACGGACGCGATGTACCTGGCCCTGCTGCGCCGCACGGCGTAGCAGCGCACGGCTCGGCCCCGCACGGCCCGACACCCCCCGCGACGATGTCTGTCGCGGGGGGTGTCCCGTATCTGCGGTCTGCCGCGGCCCTGCCAGTGGGCGGCGGCGGACTGACGCCGTGAACCCTTCCCGGCCCGCCGCGGGCCACACGGTCCCGCACCCCCAACCGCCGCCGACGACCGCGACAGAGCCTGCGCGGTGGACGACCCGGCCGACGTGATCGCCGTCGGCGGGGTGGGGTCGTGAAACGGCGAGGGGCTGTTCCGCGCTTTGTCACAACTTCGCGACAGGGGCGGCCGCTGGGCCGGAATGACCCTCATTCACTTTGCAGACAGTAATGCCGAGTTGATAGAAATGGATCACCTGTGCGGGTGGGCGGCGGCGCCGTCGGCCGGCGGCGGGGCACTCGAGAGAAGCGTTGTGAGGAACGGGGGACAACGTGTCTACGTGGGACATCAAGCCGGCCGGCGTCCAAGGGGTCCTGAACAAGACCGCCGAAGCGGGCAGCAAGTTCGAGGAAGAGTTCACGTCGTACAGCGACGGTGTGGTCGGCGCCGCGACGTGGGCGGGCACGATGGTGCTGGGCGGGACCGAGCTGCCCAAGGAGGGCGCGTTCGGCCCTGTGGCCCAGGCGTTGCTTGAGTTTCAGCAGCGAACGGAAAGCGACCTGAAGTTCCTCCCCGTCCGGACGGGCAAGTCCATCACCGGTGCGCGCCTCGCCACCGAGGAGTACGTCAAGGGCGACCTGCAGATGGCGAAGAACAAGCAGGAGGAGTACTCCAAGGCTCCGACCGCGGAAGAGCTGAAGGGTCCCAAGAAGTGATCGACGTCGGGAAGATACCGACCTTCACCGGCAACCTGGACACCCTGGAGACGCACGCGGCCGCGCTCAAGACGACCGCCTCCAGCATCCGGGGCACCGGCAGGGACGTGCACAACGCCTTCCAGGCGCTGGATCCGGTCTATGACGCCCCCGAACAGGGGGAGTTGCTCAACTCGACGATTCCCGTGCGGGACAAGGCGGACGCGTTCGCGACGAAGCTGGAGTCCGTCAGCGGGGCGCTGACGGGTTTCGCGTCGACCGCCCGCCCGCTCGTGGCCAAGATGAAGCAACTCCGCATCGACGCCGAGAAGTTCGTCGCGGACAACAAGGACGACGAGGACTGGCAGCAGGACCAGGGCAAGATCGACGAGAACGCGCGCCTCGTCCGTGAGGTCGGCGTGACGTGGGTGGCGTTCCAGGGCGTCGAGCGCGACGCGGCCAACAAGATCACCACGCTGGTGGGCGGCACGCACTTCGTCGTCGACGACGGCTCCCACAAGGCCGGCATGTACGGCTTCAAGGAGAGCGACGTCAAGGACGCCAAGGAGACGCCTTGGGGGACGGCCGACGAGCGCGAGTACACGGGCCTGCGGGCCGCGTGGGAGTGGACGAAGGACAAGGTCGGCAGCGGCCTGAAGGGCTTCTTCGTCGACGGCGTCTGGGGCACCCTCAAGGGCCTCGGCAACATGGTCAACGTGTTCGACATGGACACTCTCAAGAAGACCTGGTCGGGCATCGGCGACGTCTTCGAGGGTGTCAGCGGCTACCTCCTCACGCCGTGGGACTGGGTGATGGACAAGACGCTCGGCCCGGCCGACCACACCGAGCGCGAGAAGAACAAGGCGGCCCTGCGCAACTTCGGCAAGTCGCTGGTCGCGTGGGACGAGTGGGGCAAGGATCCGGCGCGGGCGGGCGGGACGGTGGTGTTCAACATCGTGACCATCGGCGCGGGTTCGTTCCTCAAGCTCGGCAAGGCCGGAAAGCTGGGCGTGGGCTCGGAGATCGCGACCGTGGTGGGCAAGGCGGGCGTGCTCGTCGACCCGATGAGCTACCTCGGCAAGGCCGCGAACCTCACCAAGATCAAGGTCGGCGACCTGATGGAGGGCCTGAAGGCGAGCAGGGCGGGCGTGGACGACATGGCCCGCACCATGCCCGACGGAACCTCCCCGCACCCGGCCGACACCACCGCACCCCCCGCAGGCGCCGGCGATAGGACGCCGCCCGGCTACGAGTACGCCGACCCGCAGGGCAACAAGCGCGTCATCGGCCGCGACGGCACCATCCGCGACGAGCACGGCAACGTCGTCCCCGACACGGCCCCTCACAGGGAGCCGCACAAGGACGACCTGCCCAACACCCACGAGCCCGCCCCCGTGAGGGAGCGGATCCTCGAAGGCGCGGGCGGCCCGAGCCGAGTGGAGAACTCCACGGGCCACCCCACGGGCGGGGGCGGCGGCACACACAACACGCCGCCCGCGGCCGGCCACGCCGCGGACCACCCGACCGGCGGAGGCGGGGACTCGCACGCGCCCTCCCGCGAGACGGGCAACTCGCACACCTCGGGTGGCGGCAGCGCTCACGGCGCCGAGGGGCGCGCCGGCCACGACCCGGCGGGGGGCCACGGTGGTGGGGGAGGCCATGGCGGCAGCCCGGACACTCCGGAAGGCGGGGGCGTCACCGACGGGCCGTCCTCGGGCGGAGGAGGCGGCACTGGTGACGGTCCGGGAAGCGGCTCCGGTCACCCTGACCGGCAACCCGAGGTCACTCTGAACCGCGACCGGACGGGTCAACAGCCCAGCGGGCCCATGGCGGCGGAGCGGGAGGCTGCCGTCGCGGCGGCGCTCAAGGACGTGAAGGTCCCGCCGGTGGACCAGGGCCGTCTGCTCGCGGCCCTGAAGAAGTCGGAATACGGGGCGGCCGTTGCGGAGTACATATCGAGCGGTAGATTTGCGGACGTCCCTGGGTTCAAGAAGCCGGACGGCCTCCTTTACCAGGTCAAGCAGAAGGACATGATCCCGGCTGTGCATCAGGCGATGGAGCATGCTGCAGAGCTCCAGGCCAAGGGGTTGAAGGGAATTGAGTTTGAGGTGAAGCTGCCTGCCGAGAAGCTCGACCTCGACGTACTGGTTCGTAGTGACGGGCGCATCGAGTACGGTGCCCAGCTCAAGGATGTCGATGGCGTCTCGGGCATCAAGTCAGCGGTCAAGAAGATCGCGGATAAGCAGCTAAAGGGAAAGATCGATGAAAAGACGGGCCTGCCGTACACGCAGGTCGACGTAAAGGCCGGAATCTTGGACATTCGCGGCTCGGTTACCGAGATGACGCAGCGCGAGGCGCAGTTCGTGCAGAGGGCCGCCGACTCCTGCAACGCCTATTTTGAACTAAAGTTTGATGACGGGTCCGTCACCTTCTATCCGACCAATTCCACCCTTCCTTAAGGAGTTTGCCGACCATGCTGATGCGCGCGCCCAAGGAGAGTGGCTCGTGGACCTGGGATCTGGACGACGTCGCGGAGCCCGGCCTGGAGTCCATGCTCGAGATCGCCGGGCGCATGAGTGCGGTGCTGGAGGCGCACGCCCTATTGGCGCCTGACTCACTCGAGTGGGACTGGTCCATTGCCGGCAAGGGCGTCCTCAATGTGAGCTGCAGGATGAGCATCCGCGCGCGCCCGCTCGGCGATCCGGCGTTGCCCGATCGGCTCCGCGCCTGTCGACCGACTGGCAATCCACAGGCGGACATCGGCGGAATCCTCGTACTGGGTTCGGGTGCCTGGTTCGACGCGAACGGAGTGCGGCACGGGGAATACCGTCTGGTGGAACTTCTGGTGACTTCGAATGAGTTGGGGATCTGGGCCGAAGTGTCCGTTTTTCATGACGTCTGGGGTCAGTGTGATTTCCGGGGCGATCCGCAGCCGATGATTCACGCCAACAATGCGCCGCGGCTCGCTTCCGCGCTGCGGGAACTCGACCGGGTGCTCGGGGCCACCGCGGAGCCCGGCGAGCCGACGTTCTACGGGCGGGCCGAGGGCTACGGGCTCGCGGCTCCCGACATCATTGACGGGCTGGGGCCGGACCTCACCAACGCGACTCGGGGGTAGGTCCGATACTTCAAGGCGAATGGCCGTCCGACGCTGCGTTCGAATTCTGAAGCTGTGAAGCCCTCGATAGGATGGACGGGAAATAACGGCGGCGTTGGACGAGCGATTCGAGCGCTTCGTCGGGAGGTATCTCGATCTCGTGGAAGGGTATGACACGAGCGGCTACCTCAGATCCACGCTGCTCGGATTCAACGAACCGTTCGTCGAGGCGGTTCGTTCGGGTTTCGCTCGGGCTTTGGCAGACGGCTCCTTCGGCCCGGCTGAATATGAGCGGCTGACTGATATCGAATTCCCCGACCAGGAGAATCTGAATGCCTACCTCCGGGCGATGTACGACTACCTGTTCCAGGGTGGGCCGGAGCAGCCGATGCCGCCGGGCTGACGGTGCTGTGGTGCGACGGTGAGCTTTTCGATGCAGGCGGGTTGCCCGGCCGTTCAGAGGTGTGGCTCGGCCGCCGACATGGCTGATGCCGTCGGCGAGATGTACTCCTCCGCGGCCGACGACGCCTTTCTCGTCTGGAATCTGGTGCCGGTCCGGCTGTCGTACGGCCATGACCTGGCCGTCCTTCTCGACGATCTGGTGCCCCTGCTCGAGAAGATCCGGCGGCCGGGATTCTCGGACGACGAGGTCTTCTGGGGGTCGGACACGTTCTCGGCCGAGTGGGGCATCGTCCGCAAGGGCGATTCGCTGAGGATCCGGGCGCGCTGGCACAGCATCCTCGGCAGCTACGAGTCGCTACTGGCCGAACGGGGCGATGTCGTCGTTCCTGTGGGGGAGTTCATCGGTGAGTGGGTGAAGGTTCTGCGGCGGATCGTCACCGACATCAATGCAGAGCACGTGGAGTTGGAGGACGACGACCTCTTCCGTCGTGCCGAGGCTCTGCTCGCCGCCTGAGCCGACAACAACACCCGCGGTGAGCCCACCGCCGTCCTTCCGCAGCAAAGCTGCCCCGAAGCAGGAGAGTTCGCCGACCATGCTGATGCGCGCGCCCAAGGAAAGCTGCTCGTGGACCTGGATCCTGGACGACATGCCGGGTCCCGGTCTGGAGTTCGCGCTCGCCACCGCGGCGCGTATGAGCGCGGTGCTCGCGAAGCACGACCTGATGGAGCTGCATTCACTCGAGTGGCCTTGGTTCCAGACCGGCAGGGGCGGCCTCGGTGTGCACTGCAGGCTGAGGGCCGACACACGGCGTTTGGGGGCATTGCGATTTCCGTGGACCGCAGCCACTCACCCACGCCAACAACGCACCGAGGCTCGCCGCCGCCCTTCAGGAGCTGGAGCAGGTGCTCGGCGCCGCCGCGGAGCCCGGCGAACCGACGTACTACGGGCGGGCCGAGGGCTACGGACTCGGGGCTCCCGACATCATCGACGGGCTCGGATCGGACGTCACCGATGCGGCGCTCGGCTAGTGGGCGACCAGTTCGGCGAGATCGGGTGCCGGTCCATGCGGGGCCGTCGTCTCCCCAGCGCGGGGCCCGGAAGGTCGGCGGTTCGGCGAGTATCTGCCGGCCTTCGGAAACGAACGCGTGCGTGCGCAGGTCCGCGAAGCACTGACAGAAACGCACCGAGAGATATGACGACAGGGAACACGGCATGACCAAGGACGTGATCGCGCTCACCGAGCGCATGCCCGACGCGATGAGCGTTTTGGCCGGCCTGCTCGCGGGCGGGCCGGACCTGCGGGTCGAGAGCGCCGGCGAGGGCGCAGTGGTTCAACTGTGTGACGCCGATGGCCGGCCGCTCGTATCGATCGAAGTGCCGTTGATGCTCCAGGTGCCCGGCGAGGCGGCCCGCCTGCTGGGGCCCGGCGCAGAGCTGTCGGGCGACGGCCCGGCGTGGTGGGTCGAGGCCCGCGCCGCCGCGGGCGTACCCCAGGCCGAGCAGCTCGCCGGAGCCTTCGCGGCCCGGCTGACCATGCTGCTGGGCGGCCGGGTCTGGCCGCCGGACGCCCCGGGCACCGTCGGCGCGGCCCGCCCCGTCGACGTCTCCGGCATCACCGCAGTACCGGCCCCCGCCGCAGCCCAGCCGGCCGTCGACATGCTCACCGACAAGGCTGCCATTGTCCTCCAGGACCGCCCTGTCGTCCCCATGACGAGCTGGCTCTCCGAGGTGCTGCGAGCCACCGTGGAGAGCGACCGGTCCCTGCAGATCGTCACCCCGCCGCACTGTCGCATCTCCCTGCCCACGCGCCTGCTGCTGCAGTCGATACCCTCGCGCTGGGTGGTGCAGGACGAGCGGTGCGGCTACTACGACGGCCTGACCGGCGCCGTACTGACCTGGCAGGACGACGCTTTTTCCCCGGCCCGGGACGAGAACGGCGAGACGCCGGTGGCGGACGCCTTCGAGGAGGCCGGGCCCACCGGCGAGCGCCAGCTCAGCGTCTCCTTCCGCACCCTGCACCGCCCCACGGCGGACCTGCTCCTCGGCGGCGCGCTCGAAGCCGCCTGGCAGGCGCTGACCGGCGGCCCGCCGGCCGGCTGGGGCACGTCGGAGCCCGCCGGTCTGACGTGGTCGCGGCGCCAGCTGACCGAGCTGGCGTACGAACGCGCCCCCCGCTCCACATGGACCGTTGCCGTCGGCACCCCTGACCGGCCCGCCGTCGCCACCTTGCGCGTCATCCGCACCCCGGAGGGAGTGGAGGAGGACATCACCCTCACCGTGGGCTACGGCCCCGATGAGGAGCTCCCGATGGAGGCGCTGCCGGGGCTGGCGGGCGAGCTGGTGACCCGGTACGGACTGCAGACCATGCTGTGCCAGCTGCGCGAAGCCCGCCGGGACTTGAGCGCCCCGCCCCACTACGAGAACCCGCCGCTGCCGTACGCGTTCGTACTCGGCCCCACGGAGGTCCAGGAGGCGGGGCGTGACAGGGCGAGCAGGACGCCGCTCAAGGAACGCCCGGTGCGGCTGGGCCCGAGCGTCCGGCCCGGTTTCTACTACGCGCTCGGCGACGGCCGGACCGCTGAGAGCTGGACCGCTCTGGAGCAGCTCCTGCGCCACCTGCGCGGCGCGCCGCCCGCCTAGTCGGCCCGGGCCGGGTGGCGAGCGTAGGTCCGGTCCTCGTCATCAAAGAAGATGATTCAGTGGACGCGAATTTCAGAAATTTCTTCAGAGCGCATCTGAGCCTCGAAGAGGGCTATGACGTGAGCGGTTATCTGAGGCCCACTTTGCTGAGCTTCAGTGACTCTTATGTGGAATTGATCCGCTCGGGATTCGATCGGATCATTGCGGACGATTCCTTCGGGCCGGCCGAGTATGAGCAGCTGACTGATATTGAATTTCCTGACACCGAAACCCTGGATACGTATCTCCGGGCCCTTTACGGCTATCTGTTCAACGAGGCGCCGGAGCAGCCGATGCCGCCGGGGTGACGGCGCAAGGGGCTTGGGATTGCCGCGTCAATGCCGTTGAAGTGTAAGGAGGTTCGTGGGCCATGCTGATGCGGGCGCCGAAAGAGAGCGGCTCGTGGGTCTGGGATCTGGATGATGTGCCGGAGCCGGGTCTGGAGTTCGCGCTCAAGACCGCCGGCCGTATGAGCGCCGTGCTGGAGAAGTACACCTTGCTGGTGCCGTCCTCACTTGAGTGGGACTGGTTCCAGACCGGCCGGGGCGGCCTCGGTATGCACAGTCGCCTGAGCCTCGTGACGCGATCACTCGACGATCCGGCACTGCCCGATCGGCTCCGCGCCTGTCGGCCGACCGGTTATCCGCAGGCGGAGATCGGGGGGATCACCGTGCTGGGATCGGGCGTCTGGCTCGATGCCGACGGTGAACGGCACAGGGAGTACCGGCTGGTGGAACTCTTCTTGGCGTCCGACCGGACGGGCCTCTGGGCCGAACTGTCCGTGTACCACGACGTCTGGGGGCACTGCGATTTCCGGGGCGAGCCGCAGCCGGTCATCCACGCCCACAACGCACCCCGGCTCGAGTCGGCCCTGCGGGAGCTCGACCAGGCGCTCGGAGCGGCGGCGGAGGCCGGCGAGCCGACGTACTACGGACGAGCCGTGGGCTACGGGCTCGCGGCTCCCGACCTCATCGACGGCCGCGGACCGGACCTCACGGACGCGACGCGCGGCTAGGCGCTCGACGGGCGGACCTGGCGGGGCGCGGGGTGGCTTCTGGGGCGGCGGGAGCCGCTGGGGCGGTGGTCTGGGATGTGTATGGGGGTTTCCCGTCAGTCTCATCGTCTCTCCGTGTCGGGCCGGCCCCTCAAGGGCGCTCCCTACGGTCGCGTCGCTGCGCGATGGCCTGCGGCCACCCTTGACCGACCGTCCCGCCCCGGACATACGAAGACTGCCGGGAAACCCCCAAAGGAACGGGCCGGGCCATCAAGACAGGGACGGGGCGGCCGGAGAAGCCCTGCCCTGTCGGGGGTGAGGCTTCTTCCCGAGACGGGGCCCATGCAGCCCAGGGCCCGGGTCGGGGGAGGCGCGTCCGATCGCTACGCGCTCCTCACCTCTCAGCGTCTCCAGACCGTCTTGGGCTGGACATAGGCCGCCCACGGCCTCGGTTCCTCTGCCGAGATGCGTCCGGCCACCGTCCGTGGCCGGTCATAGGCCGCCCAGGACGCCCCAGCGCTCCTCATTGAGGGCGTCTCGACGCTGTCTGGGGTGGAAAGACGCCTGACAGCGGCCATTTCGTCGTGGAGTGGGGTCAGCGAGAGCGGACCGCTCGAATCGCCGACCGTTTGCCCCAATTACCCCTGTTTGGGGGTGGGTTTGTGGTGTCACTTGTGCACTGACCCGGATCCACGACGGAATAGCAGAGGCATCAGCCCCTGCCGGCCGTCGGTCGCGGTCCTGGAGAAGCGCGTAGCGATCTGAGGCGGCTTATGCCGAGCCCCAGACGGTCGTCGGACGCACCTCGCGAGACAGACCGGGACCATGGGCGGCCTATGTCCAGCCCAGGACGGGCTGGAGACGCTGAGACGTGCGGAGCGCGTAGCGATTGGACGCGCTTCCCCCGACCCGGCCGGTGTGTGGCATGGGCCCCGCCTCGGGAAGAGGCCTCACCCCCGACCGGGCAGGGCTTCTCCGGCCGCCCCGTCCTTGGAAGCTCGGACCGGCTCGTTCTTTTGGGGGCTTCCCGGCAGTCTTCGTATGTCCGGGGCGGGACGGTCGGTCAAGGGTGGCCGCAGGCCATCGCGAAGCGACGCGACGAAGGAGCGCCCTTGAGGGGCCGGCCCGACACGGAGAGACGATGAGACTGACGGGAAACCCCCATACGCATCTCTGACTCCCGACTGCTCGGATCCTGCCACCCCCGAGACACCCCGCGCCTATCGCGCCGCCCCGCCCCTCACTCCGCAACCCTGCCGCGCCCCGGAAGGGGGAGAGGCCTTGAGGGCTGCCGTCGCGGTGTTCGCGCGCACCGGCCCTCCCGGCCGATGAGCTGCGGCAGGATGCTCTGGGACCCGACGTCGGAGAAGACGCGGCGTCGCCGCCCGGTAGGACCGCGCGGCGACGCCGCCCAGCAGGACCGCGGCGTACGGCTGCCCCGGCGTGAGGGCGTCGAGCCACCGCGCGAGCGGTAAGGAGGCGAAGAGCGCTGCCCGGGCGAGGTCGGCGGTGATGAGGGCGCGGCCGGTGCGCAGGCGATCGACCCCGGCTCCGGCGGGCAGGCCGATCAGCAGGAAGGCGAGGGTGGAGAGCGCGGCGGGGGTGCCGAACTGGGTGGGGCTCGCGTCGAGGGCGGTGAGGGCGAGCAGGGGGACGGCCACGTGGCCGGTGTTGGTGCCGAGCCGGCTGAGGGTGGCGGCGCCGAAGAGGGTGCGGAAGTCCGGATTGCGCCAGGGGGAGTCGGTGCGGGAGGGAACGGTGTCTGCTCCTGAGGTTCGGACGGGTGCCGTGCGGCCCGCCCGGGGGTGGCGCTCCGGGCGCCGGCGCGAAGCCAACGTCATGGACAGGACCGCACCGAAGCCGATCTCGAAGAACAAGTTAAATGTTCCCCGTGATCATTTAAGCACTGCTACGTGAGCTGTGACTTGCGGGGTCGTGGCCGGAACAGGCCGCAGGCATGGCAGGCTTGGGGCATGGCCGCTCAGATTTATCCCAGCATCCTGTCCGCCGACTTCGCCCGACTCGCCGAGGAGGCGAAGGCCGTCGAGGGAGCCGACTGGCTGCATGTCGATGTCATGGACAACCACTTCGTCCCGAACCTCACCCTCGGTATGCCGATCGTGGAATCCCTGAGCAGGGCCACGGACATCCCGCTGGACCTCCACCTGATGATCGAGAACCCGGACCGCTGGGCCCCGCAGTACGTGGAGGCCGGTGCCGGCTCCGTCACCTTCCACGCCGAGGCCGCCGCCGCGCCCGTGCGGCTCGCGCGGGAGATCCGGGCCAAGGGGGCCCGAGCCTCGATGGCGCTCAAGCCCGCGACGCCCATCGAACAGTACGAGGACATCCTTCCCGAGCTCGACATGCTGCTGATCATGACCGTCGAGCCCGGCTTCGGCGGCCAGCCCTTTCTCGACATCATGCTCCCGAAGATCCGCCGTACCCGTGAGCTGATCTCGAAGCACGGTCTGGAGCTGTGGCTCCAGGTGGACGGTGGGGTCTCGGCCTCGACCATCGAACGCTGCGCCGAGGCCGGCGCGGACGTCTTCGTGGCGGGCAGCGCGGTCTACGGGGCGGTCGATCCGTCCACCGCCGTGCGCACGCTGCGTGACCAAGCGGGTGCGGCGATCGCAGCCGCGCCGTGGGCTTGCGACCACTGAACCAAGGGTTGATGAACAGCTCGGTGAACGGGAGCTGTCCAGGCTGATCAACGGCCGTCGGATCTGACAGGATGAACGGCGAGTCGAGAGTGTGAACAGCAGTGAGGAGAGCGCGGTGTCTGCAATGTCGGCGGGACGGTCAGCCCTGCGGATGGGACCCGCGGAGCTGGTGCAGGCGGCGGCCATGGCCCGCCGCTTCTACCTGGAGGGCAAGTCCAAGATCCAGATCGCGGAGGAGTTCGGCGTGAGCCGCTTCAAGGTGGCCCGGGTCCTGGAGACCGCCCTCGAACGCGACCTCGTACGGATCGAGATCCGGGTGCCGGCCGAACTCGACGCCGAGCGGTCGGACGCGCTCCGGGCCCGGTACGGGCTCCGGCACGCCGTCGTCGTGGAGTCGCCGGCCGACGCCACCGAGGACGCGCCCGACCCGGAGAACCTGGGTGCGGTCGCCGCCGACCTGCTGGGCGAACTGGTCAACGAAGGCGACGTACTGGGCCTGGCGTGGGGGCGGTCGACCATTCACATGGCCGCGTCCCTGCACCGGCTGCCGCAGTGCACCGTCGTACAGCTGACCGGCGTCTACGACGCGGGCACCGCCGAACGCGGCTCGGTCGAGGCCGTACGCCGGGCCGCCCAGGTCTCGGGCGGCGACGCGCACCCGATCTACGCGCCGATGCTGCTGCCCGATCCGGCCACGGCGGCCGCGCTGCGCAGCCAGACGGGGATCGCGCGCGCCTTCGAGTACTTCGACAAGGTGACGGTCGCGGCCGTCTCCATCGGCTCCTGGGAGCCGGGCATCTCCACGGTCCACGACATGCTGACCGACGAGGAGCGGGCCCACTACGCCTCGCTGGGCGTCGCGGCCGAGATGTCGGCCCATCTCTTCGACGCCGAGGGCCGGCGGGTCGGCCGGGACCTGGGCGAACGGTGCATCACCGTGGAGGCGGACCGGCTGCGGCGGATCCCCGAGGTCGTGGCGATCGCGGGCGGGCTACGGAAGGCCTCCGCCATCGGCGCCGTGTTGAGGTCGGGTCTGGTGACCAGCCTCGTCACGGACACGGCGGTCGCCGACTACCTGCTCACCGAGTCGGCCCCAGGGCTGCGTCCGGCGCTGGACCGGGCCGACCCCGACGACTGATGCCGCCTGACCGGGCATGACGCCCCCCGGCGGCCCCTCGATGTCGCCGCCGATGCGGATGGTGCTGGAATTGAGATCCGAACGGCGGACCGCGCGGCGGCCCACGGGGCGCATACTGGTTCCAATGACAAAGTCCGCAGTACCTCGCCGCCATTTGCCGTCCAGCCCGTTCAAGGCCCCCGTGGAACAGCCCATCCGGCAGTTCAGCGTCGGCGACCGGGTTACTCACGATGAGCACGGCCTCGGCCGTGTCGTCGGAATCGAGGAGGGGATCGCTGTTCTCGTCGACTTCGGTTCGGTCCAGAAGCGAATCCTGAGCCCCTACACCAAGATGGCCGCTCTCTGAGGCCACCGGGCGATTCGCGAGCGAATCGGATATTTGGCACGATCGGTGCATGATCTTTCGGAACGTGCCCCGATCGTTGCTGCGTTTGCTGGGGGCCCTGTTCCTCTGTGTCGCGCTGGTCGGTGCGGCGGGCTGTGGCGGGGAGAAACCCGCGCCTGCCGCCGCCACCAGTGAGGGTGCCGGCGCCAGCGCCGGTGCCGTGCCCGGCTGGGCGAAGGGGATGGCCACCGTACGGCCCGACGGGCTGCCGCAGCAGGCCCGTGACGTGCTCGCACTCATCGACAAGGGCGGGCCGTATCCGTACCGGCAGGACGGCGCGGTCTTCGGGAACTTCGAGAAGGCCCTGCCCAGGCAGAAACGTGGTTACTACCACGAGTACACCGTGCGGACGCCCGGTGAGCGGGACCGCGGGGCCCGGCGGATCGTGACGGGCGCGGGTGGGGAGTTCTTCTACACGGACGACCACTACGACACCTTCAAGGCGGTTCTCCGATGAGTCTGGACCCGCAGCCGCTCGCCCCTGCGCTCGAAGCGGCCGAGGCCGCGGGCTGGACGACGACCGTACGGCTGGACCTGGACGGGGTACGCGGCAAGGCCGAGCTGATGCGGCGGTGCGGGGGTGCCTTGCGGCTGCCGGAGTGGGTCGGCGGGAACTGGGACGCGCTGGCCGATGCGCTGCGGGACCTGTCGTGGCTGCCGTCGACCGGTGGGGGGCGGCTGGTGGCGGTGACGTCGTGGCGTGAGTATGCCGCTGCGCGGCCGGGCGAGTGGGAGACGTTCGTGGAGGTGCTGGAGGAGGCCGTGGACTTCTGGCGGGCCGAGGTGGGCGGCGGCGGGCCGGAGCTGGCGGTGGTGCTGGCCGAGGGTGGGGCCGGGCCCGGGGCCGGGTCTGCTGCGGGTGCTCCGCCCCAGGCCCCGCGCCTCAAGCACCGGCGGGGCTGAATGATCCGGTGCTCCGCCCCCGGCCCCGCGCCTCAAACGCCGGCGGGGCTGAGGGAGCGCCTCAAACGCCGGCGGGGCTGAGGCCGTCAGTCCTTCGGGATCCAGGGTGGGGTCTGGCCCCAGGACCAGACCGGGATGTCGGCCGCGTCGACCGGGGGCGGGTTGGGGCCCGAGTAGATCAGGGCCATGCGGGTGCCCCACTCGATGTAGTAGGCGAACACTCCGCGGAACTCCGGGTCCGTCGGGAGGCCGACCTCGTCGGCCGTGTCCATCAGCAGGTCCACCCAGCGGCGGCGCTGCTTCTCGGTGATCGCCCGGCCCAGGTGCTTGGTGGCCATGTGCCGGTGGCCGCCGTGGTGGGCCGTGTATTCCGCAGGGCCGCCGAAGACCTCCGACAGCCAGACCGCGACGTGCCGCGGGTGGCCCGCGTCCATGCCGGCGAAGACAGGGGCCAGGATCTCGTCCTGCATGGCGTGGGCGTAGAAGGCGTCCGTGAGGCGGTTCATCGCCTCCGCCCCGCCCATCCACTCGTAGATGGTGGGTGTGGTGCTCATCTGTCTCCGGAAGCCTTTCCCGTGCCGGCGACGCCCGTCACGAGGTAGTGCTGCATCTCCTCGATGGCCGTCACGTACGGACGGATCGCGTGGAAGAAGGCCGGGAACTGCGCGCCTTTGCGGAACCCGCCCAGGTGGTCCTCGATCGAGGTCCAGCGGATCCGGAGGATGTAGAGCTCCTTCTCCTCCTCGCAGCGGGCCAGTTCGTAGTCGATGCACTCGGGCGAAGCGGCCAGCGACTCGGCCGCCCGGGCGTACGCGTCCTCGAAGGCCGACTGGTCGTCCCATGCGATCCGGTAGCGGATGTATTCGACGGTGGTGGTCATATGGGTGCGTGCCTCTCCCTGGGTGTAGGTCGTCGCCAGCCTTGCGCGATCACACGTCGCCGTGGGGCGGATGCCTCATTCGGATCCGGACTTCCTGGAGTCCGTGCCTTCGGAGACGTCGGGGCCCTGGGCGCGGACCCGCTGGACCTGGTCCAGGGAGTCGCGCAGTTCCGTCAGCCACTCGTCTGTGTTGCGCCCGACGAGCCGGACGCACCAGGCGAGGGCGTCGGCCCGGCTGCGGGCCACGCCGCCGGCGACCAGGGTGTCGAGGACCTGGCGTTCGGACTGGCGCAGGCGGGTCATCACCGGGACGGCGAGATGGGTGAAGAGGGTCGTCTCCTCGCCCGCCCGCACGCCCCAGGCGACCTTGCGGCGGTAGAGCTCCTCGGCCTCGCGGGCCACTTCGATGCGCTGTTCGCGGGTGCGTTCGCGGAACTCCTTGACCGATTCGTCCGCCGGTATGACACCGACGACCGTGATCTCCTCGCGGTCGGCGGTGACCGAGTCGAGGGACTCGTAGACGTCGACCGGCAGGCGCTCGGCGAACCACGCGCGGAGCTGTTGCAACTGCTCGGCTGTAATCATGTAATCAACGTTGCATCCGTTGCCGTCTTGATCGCAAGGGTCGCGGCGTTCGCTCTCGGCCCATCGAAAGCCGCCGCCGTATCCGCCGGAGTGTTTCCCGAGCTGCGCGACGGGTTCGCGCTACGGGTCCGCGTGGCGCGTGAGACGGGAATTGCGGCAGAGCCGGGCCCGGCCGTCGTCGGCATCCCCTCCGGTGCCGGAAGGCGGGGCTCCGCCGGCGAGCGGCCGCGGCCCTCCCCGCCACTCGTACTTGTCGCGCACCTCATTTCCGCGATCTACTGTGCCGTCGGCGACCTCAGGGAAGTCGCCGCCGGGGCCTGCGGCCTTTCGCCGCGGCCGAGCAGGTATTGGATCTAGCTGGTCGCGGGGGAGGCCCAGATGGCTCGCGCAGTCCTGGCGGAGGATTCCACGACGGAGATCTCCGAAATGATCAATGTCCTGATCGATCTTCTCTTCGAATCCTTACCCCGGCGGGACCAGCGAAACTGGGCCCGCGTCTATCTGAACGGCCTGGTGCGGACCACCGGGAAGCGGACGATCCGTAACATCGCCGGAAGTGGGGCCAGCTCCGTCGAGCAGAGCCTCCAGCAGTTCATCAGCAAGTCCCCCTGGGACTGGGTCCCGGTCCGCCGCTCCCTCGCCCAGCTCCTCGAACGCACCGCACATCGCCCCCTTGCCTGGGTGCTCCGGCCCATGGTCATAGAGAAGGCCGGGGACCGATCCGTCGGCGTCGGCCGGCAGTTCGTCCCCCAGCTCGGCCGCACCGCCAACTGCCAGCAGGCGAGCGGCGTCTGGCTCGCCTCCAGCGAAGCCAGCTTCCCGGTCGAATGGACCCTCACCCTCCCCGGGCCCTGGACCGGCGAACTCCTCCGCCGCCGCGCCGGCATCCCCGACACCGCCCGCTCCCTCACCCCCGCCCAGGACGCCGTACACGCCGTCCGGCGGATGGCCGCCACCTGGCAACTCCAGCGCCGGCCCGTGGTGATGGAGGTCGCCCACGGCGATCTCCCGCAGAGCATCGAGTCCTTCACCCGCCAGGACATCCCCTTCGTCTTCAAGGTCGACGGGTCGCTGCCCGTCTCCTTCAGCGGCGCGGGCCGCTGCGCACCGGGACCGCACACCGCCCCCGCCCGCGAGCTCATCGACTCCCGGCGCTCCCGGCGCCGCGTCGTCGAATGGACCCGGCACGGCCGCGCCGAGGGCGCCGTCACCCAGCTGGCCTCGGCCCCGGTCCTCGCCACCCCCTGCGAGGACCGCCCCGTGCCCGTGCCGTCCACCCCGCTGCTGCTCGTCGGAGCCTGGAGCGAAGCCGCCCTGCTCCCCTCCGAGTTCTGGATCACCAACATCGGCGACCGGCCCCTCGCCCAGCTCTTCCTGCTCGCCAAACTCGCCGACCGCGTCTCCCTCGACTTCACCGAGACCTGCGAACCCGTCGGCATCCGGGACTTCGAGGGCCGCTCCTTCCGCGGCTGGCACCACCACGCCACCCTCGCCAGCGTGGCCCACGCCGCGAAGCTGCTCGGCGCGCGTCCGCGGTCCCCCGACGGGTACGCCGGCCCCGTCCGGTCGGCCGCCGCGGCGGCCCGTCCCCCCGCGTACATGCGGTGATGCCCGGCGCCCGCCGCGTCACCGTGTGCGACGCCCGGTGCCCCCGCGCGCAGGGCGGCACCTCCTGGTCCACCGCCCCTGTCCACCGCCCTGTCCGCCGCCCTGTCCGCCGCCCGGGAGGGCCCGCCGGGACCAAGGTCCCGTAGGAAACGACCATCCGGACCGGTCCGTCCTGGACGATCGGCCCGGGCGGCGTGAACGCCAGGTCGTGGGAGAATGAAGTACGTGCGTTTCCTCGGCTGTCCTGCCGGGGCGTAGACGGATCCTTCGATCGACTGGGATGTTCAGCACGTGCGTTTCCTCAATGACCTGAAGCCGCCGTACGACCTGACGTACGACGATGTGTTCATGGTGCCGAGCCGCTCCGCGGTCGGTTCCCGTCAGGGTGTCGACCTGTCCTCGCCCGACGGCACCGGCACCACCATTCCTCTCGTCGTGGCCAACATGACGGCCATCGCGGGCCGCCGGATGGCCGAGACGGTCGCCCGCCGCGGCGGCATCGTCGTCATCCCGCAGGACATCCCGATCGAGATCGTCACCGACGTCATCTCCTGGGTGAAGACCCGCCACCTCGTGCTCGACACCCCGATCACGCTGGCGCCCACCCAGACGGTCGCGGACGCGCTGTCCCTGCTCCCCAAGCGCGCCCACGGCGCCGGTGTCGTCGTCGACGGCGAGGGCCGGCCCGTCGGCGTCGTCACGGACCACGACCTGACCGGTGTCGACCGCTTCACCCAGCTCTCCGAGGTCATGTCGAAGGAGCTGCTGCTCATCGACGCCGACATCGACCCCCGCGAGGCCTTCAACCAGCTCGACGCCGGCCACCGCAAGCTGGCCCCGGCGGTCGACAAGGACGGCCGGCTCGTCGGCCTCCTCACCCGTAAGGGCGCACTGCGCGCGACGCTCTACACCCCGGCCACCGACGCCGACGGCAAGCTGCGCATCGCGGCCGCCGTCGGCATCAACGGCGACTTCGTGGCCAAGGCCAAGCAGCTGCTCGACGCGGGCGTGGACACGCTCGTCATCGACACGGCGCACGGCCACCAGGAGTCGATGATCAACGCGATCAAGGCCATCCGCGCCCTGGACCCGCAGGTCCCGATCGTGGCGGGCAACATCGTCGCCGCCGAGGGCGTCAAGGACCTCATCGACGCCGGCGCCGACATCATCAAGGTCGGCGTGGGCCCCGGCGCCATGTGCACCACCCGCATGATGACCGGCGTGGGCCGCCCGCAGTTCTCCGCGGTGCTGGAGTGCGCGGCCGAGGCGAAGAAGTACGGCAAGCACGTGTGGGCCGACGGAGGCGTCCGTCACCCGCGCGACGTGGCGATGGCACTGGCCGCCGGCGCGTCCAACGTGATGATCGGCTCCTGGTTCGCCGGTACGTACGAGTCCCCGGGCGACCTGCAGCAGTCCGCCGACGGGCGCCTGTACAAGGAGTCCTTCGGCATGGCCTCCGCCCGCGCGGTGCAGAACCGCACGAGCGAGGAGTCGGCCTACGACCGTGCCCGCAAGGGCCTGTTCGAGGAGGGCATCTCCACCTCGCGCATGTTCCTCGACCCGGCCCGCCCGGGCGTCGAGGACCTGATCGACTCGATCATCGCGGGCGTCCGCTCCTCGTGCACCTACGCTGGTGCCGGCTCCCTCGCGGAGTTCGAGGAGAAGGCCGTGGTCGGCATCCAGTCCGCCGCCGGTTACGCCGAGGGCAAGCCCCTGCACGCCAGCTGGAGCTAGTCGCTCTCCCCGTGGCCCCCGGCCGTCCCTGGTGGACGGCCGGGGGCCACGTGCGTGGTACGGGTGCCGCTGCGCGCGGCCGGGCCGGATCCACCGGCCGGCCGGTGGATCAGAAACGTCAGGGCCGGGGAGGTCGGTGTGCCGAGGGAGAACTGTGCACGCCCGCGCGGTACTTGGGGATGCGCAGGGTGACCTTCATGCCCGCCCCCACGCCCGTCTCCATCACCGGGCCGTACTCGTCCCCGTACACCTGACGGATCCGCTCGTCGACATTGGGCAGCCCGATACCGGAGGAACCGCCGCGCTCCCCGGCCAGGATCCGGCGCAGCAGGGCCGGGTCCATCCCGATCCCGTTGTCCTCCACCGTGATCACCGCCTCCGCGCCCGCGTCCTGCGCCGTGATCGTGATCCGGCACTCCTCGGTGGAGTCCTCCAGCCCGTGCTTGACCGCGTTCTCCACCAGGGGCTGCAGGCACAGGAAGGGCAGCGCCACCGGCAGCACCTCCGGCGCCACCTGCAGGGTCACCTTCAGCCGGTCACCGAACCGGGCCCCGGCCAGCGCCAGGTACTGCTGGACGGACCGCAACTCGTCGGCGAGCGTGGTGAAATCACCGTGCCGCCGGAACGAGTACCGGGTGAAGTCCGCGAACTCCAGCAGCAGTTCCCGGGCCCGCTCCGGATCGGTCCGGACGAACGAGGCTATCGCCGCCAGGGAGTTGAAGATGAAATGCGGGGAGATCTGCGCCCGCAGCGCTTTGATCTCCGCCTCCATCAGCCGCGTCCGGGACCGGTCCAGCTCCGACAGCTCCAGCTGTACGGACACCCACCGAGCGACCTCGGTGGCCGCCCGCACCAGTACCGCCGACTCCCGCGACCCGTACGCCACCAGCGCGCCCAGCACCCCGTCCTCACCGGTGAGGGGGGCCACTACCGCCCACTTCAGCGCACAGTCGGGCCGCTGGCAGCCGGTCCGCACGCTCTGGCTGCGCCCCGACTCCAGCATCACCGCCACCCCGGCCATCGCCCGGCGCTGGTGGTGGTCGGCGCCCGGGCCGTCCCAGGCCAGCACCGACTCCCGGTCGGTGAGGCACAGCGCGTCCGTGCCCAGCAGCGAGCGCAGCCGCCGGGCCGCCTTGCGGGCCGCGTCCTCGGTCAGCCCCGCCCGCAGCGGGGGAGCGGCCAGCGAAGCCGTGTGCAGGGTGTGGAAGGTGGCCCGCTCCACCGGGGTCCCCAGGTCCAGGCCGGCCGTACGCTCCCCGTGACGGGCGTGCCACCGGCCGGCCGCCCAGCCCGCGCCCAGCAGCAGGACGGCACCGGCCACCGTCAGCACGGCCAGTACGGCCGGTGCGATCCCGCTCACCGCGGACCCCCCGCCCGCTCCCCGGCCACGACCTCGGGCAGGTGCAGCCGGGCCAGGGTGGCCGCCGTCCCCGCCGGTATCCGCGACCGCGTGGCCAGGGACACCACCACCATCGTCAGGAAGCCGAGCGGCACCGACCACGCCGCGGGCCACGCCAGCAGCGTGTGCGTCCACCCCGGCGGGGCCAGACCGGCCCGGGTCGCCAGGACCGCGCCCAGCGCCGCCCCGCCGCCGGTGACCAGCCCGGCCACCGCACCCGGCGGGGTCAGCCCGCGCCACCAGATGCCGAGCACCAGCAGCGGACAGAACGAGGACGCCGACACGGCGAAGGCCAGGCCCACCGCGTCCGCCACCGGCACCTGCGTGGCCGCCACGCTCCCGGCCAGCGGCACCGCGATCGCCACGACCGCCGCCGAGCGGAAACTGCGCACCCCGCGCGCGGGCAGCACGTCCTGGTGCAGCACCCCCGCCACCGCCATGGTCAGTCCCGAGGCCGTCGACAGGAACGCCGCGAAGGCGCCCCCGGCCAGCAGCGCGCCCAGCAGCTCGCCGAGCAGCCCGCCCAGCATCCGCTCGGGCAGCACCAGCACCGCCGCGTCCGCGTCGCCGGTGAGGGCGAGCTCGGGGGCGTAGATCCGGCCCAGCGCCCCGTACACCGGCGGCAGCAGGTAGAAGAAGCCGACCAGCGCGAGCACGACCAGCGTGGTGCGCCGCGCGCTCCGCCCGTCGGGGCTGGTGTAGAAGCGCACCGCGACGTGCGGCAGGCCCATCGTGCCGAGGAAGGTCGCCAGGATCAGCCCGTAGGTGGCGTACAGACGGTGCTCGTGCGGCCCGCCGGACAGCGGCACCGACCAGGTGGACACGCCGGGCCCGGTCTCCGTCCGGCTGTCCGGAACGGGCGTGTGCGGGGCGAACTCCAGCCGCGCGCCGGCCTGTACGGAGTGCTCACCGGCGGCCAGGGTCAGCGGCGCGGCCACATACCGCAGGCCGTCCACCTGCCCGGTCACCGTCACCGTCACCGGATCGGCCACGGACAGCCGCACGTCCTCCGCGACCGTCACCGCGGTCTGTTCCCGGAAGACGGCGGGCGCGTCGAACGTGGCCCGCGGGGCGCCGTCCCCGGCCCAGGCGGCGAGCAGGAAGAAGGCCGGTACCAGCAGGGCCGTGAGCTTCAGCCAGTACTGGAAGGCCTGGACGAAGGTGACGGAGCGCATCCCGCCCGCCGCGACCGCCACCGTCACCACGCACGCGACGACCACCCCGCCGGCCCAGTGCGGGGCGCCGGTCAGGATCTCCAGCGTCAGCCCGGCCCCCTGCAACTGCGGCAGCAGGTACAGCCAGCCGACCCCGACCACGAACAGCACCGCGATCCGGCGCACCACCAGCGACTCCAGCCGCGCCTGGGCGAAGTCGGGCAGCGTGTACGCGCCCGAGCGGCGCAGGGGGGCCGCCACGAGGACGAGCAGCACCACGTACCCGGCGGTGTACCCCACCGGGTACCAGAGCATCTCCGGGCCCTGCAGCAGCACCAGCCCCGCCACTCCGAGGAAGGACGCGGCGGACAGGTACTCCCCGCTGATGGCGGCCGCGTTCAGCCGGGGCCCCACCGTGCGCGAGGCGACGTAGAAGTCGGAGGTCGTCCGGGATATCCGCAGGCCCAGCGCGCCGACCAGGATCGTGACCAGGACGACGACGGCGACCGCGGTCAGCGCGTACGTCTGGTTCACCGGTCGGTCCTTCGGCTGGGGGAGGGTGTCCGGAGTCTACGCACGCCCCCTGACCCGGCGACAGGGCCGATCCGGACCCACCGGGGCGACGGGGCCGGCCCGGGCCACGGAGCCGGACAGGCAGGTCAGAGGGCCGGATCGCGGTGGTCCGCGCAGTCGCGCAGGGCGATCTCCAGCTCCACGTACGACTCCTCCGCGCGCCGGAACGCCAGCGTCAGGGCCGCCTCCGCGCGCGGCGGGACCTGCTCGCGGACCCCCTCGCGGGCCTCGTCCAGGACGTCGGCCCAACGGGCGGCCGCACTGCGCAACCGGGCCAGCAGCACCTCGGCCTCCGCGGGCCCCCCGGGCCGGGCGCGGGGCAGCGCGCCCAGGGCGTCGACCAGCGCCTGGATCTCGGACATCTCGCTCCTCCCGCGCCGGAAGATCCACGATACGCAGGGACGACGGCACCGGCGGGCCGAACGGGGCGGCGGTGCGCCCGGCGGCTCCGGCGGATCGCCGGACGCCCCTCGCCGGGCGACGAACGGCGACGAACGGCGCCGGGGAGCGCCGGACGGTCGGACCCGAGCGGTCCGGCCCGGGGGCGGCGGGCCGTTCTCAGCCGGTCGCCTGACGCATGAGCAGGTCCCGCAGCTCCCGCGCGTGCCTGCGGCTCACCTGGAGCTCCGCCGACCCCACCCGGACGCTCGTGGTCCCGGCGTCCAGCCGCAGCTCGTCGATCCGGCCCAGGGCCACCAGATGCCGTCGGTGGATGCGTACGAAACCGCGCGCCGCCCAGCGCTCCTCCAGCGTGGACACCGGGATCCGGACCAGGTGGCTGCCCTCGTCGGTGTGCAGGCGGGCGTAGTCGCCCTGCGCCTCGACGTAGGAGATGTCCGCGATCGCCACGAAGCGGGTGACGCCGCCCAGTTCGACGGCGATCTGTTCCGGGGCGCGGTCGGCGGCGGCCACCGGCGCCGGCGCCTCCGGGGTCTCCTCGGACCGGGCCGACTGTTCGCAGGCCCGCCGGACGGCCTCGGCCAGCCGCTCCGGGCGCACGGGCTTGAGTACATAGTCCACGGCCTTCAGGTCGAAGGCCTGTACGGCGAAACCCTCGTGGGCGGTGACGAACACGATCAGCGGCGGCCGCGCGAACCCGGCCAGCAGCCGGGCGATGTCCAGCCCGGTCAGCCCGGCCATGTGAATGTCCAGGAAGACCACGTCGATGCCGTCGGCCCCGTCCGGACCGGACTCCAGTGCCCGGGTGACCCGGCGCAGGGCCTCGGTGGCGTCCGAGGCGCCCTCCGCGCTGAGCACCCGGGGGTCCGAGCGCAGCAGGTAGAGGAGTTCCTCCAGGAGCGGCTTCTCGTCGTCGACGGCCAGTACGCGCAGCATGCGGCCGAGTCTAGGGACGACTTCCCCGGGGCGGAACGGGAGAACGGGGCGCGGCCCCTGCCCAGGGGGGAGGTGGGCGGGGGCCGCGCGAACCGGGTGGGGGGAGGGAGGTGCGGGGACTACTTGACGGTGATGAGCTTGCCGTCGGGGGACACGGCGTACCACGTGCCGCCCACGCCCTGGCCGTTGATGTCGCCGGGCTTCTTGTCACCGCTGAAGGTGTAGACGGGCCAGCAGTCGACGCTCTGCTGCTTCTGGCCGTCCGGGCGGTTGAGCACCGTGTAGTTCTTCTCGACGATCCCCTTGTCGTTGGCCTTCTCCAGCGGTGCGACGACCGGCCACTTGGCGAGGCAGTCGCCCACGCACTTGGAGGTCATCGGCCACTGGGTGTCCGGCTTGAACCGGTAGACGGTCATGCCCTTGCCGTCGACGATGTGCTCGCCCAGCTTGGGGTCCTTGGCCACCGACAGCTTCCCGTCGGCCTCGGCGGCGCCGCCCGCCGGAGCCTCGCCCTCGGCCGGGGCCGCGGGCGCCGGGGCCGCGGTGGGCGCCCCCTTCGCGGCCTTCTTGCCGTCCGCCGCGAGCGCGAACCACACGCCGCCGACGCCTTGGCCGTTGACGTCGCCCGCCTTGGTGTCCTTGCTGTAGCGGTACGCGGGCCACCCGCCCACCGTCAGCTGCTTGCTGCCGTCGGTGCGCACCACCTCGCCCAGCAGCGCCGGGTCCATGCCGGCGGCGGCGGTGACGTCACCGGCGGCGACCACCGGCCAGGTCTTCTCGCAGTCCCCGTCGCAGTTGGACTTCGGCGGCTTGGCCGTGTCCTTGTCGAAGCGGTAGAGGGTGAAGCCGGCGCTGTCGGTCAGGACCGGCCCGACCTTGTCGTTGGAGGCCATCGCGAGCTGTCCGGCCGGCTTGGCGTCCGTGGCGGGCGCGGCTCCGGAGCCTCCTCCCGCGGCACCGTAGCCTCCGTCGGAGCCGTAGGCGCCGTCGGCGGCGGGCGGGGCCTTGCTGTCCTGAGCGGCTGCGGCGGCCCCGACCGGCTTGGTCGTGTCCGCGGCCTTGTCGTCCGTGGGGCCGCAGGCCGTCGCCGCGAGGACGACGACGATCGCGGCCGCGGCCAGGGTGGTTCCGCGCTTGATGCCCATCTTGATCTCTCCCACGTGTGGTGTCCGGTGTCCGCCACCGTGGTGGCGCCAACTGTGCTCAGGACACGCTCCGATGGGAGAGATCTGTTCACCCGGTCCGGTGTGGGGTGTTTCACTCACCCGACACCGAACCCGGCGCGCTGCAGAGCCGTGACCACAGCGAGGCCCAACACCTGGTGTCCGCCGTCGTTGGGGTGCAGCCCGTCGGCCAGGTGCTCCGGTCCGAGCAGGTCACGGCCCGGGAGCACGGCCAGACGGCCGTCCCCGGCGGCGATCCGGTCCCGGGTGGCGCGCTCCATCGCGTCCCGCAGGGCGCCGAGAGTGGCACCGAGTTTGTTGGGGGTGCGCTCGGCGTCGGGCCGCAGGACGGGGGACACCAGCAGGATCGGGGTCCTCGGGTGCCCCTGCCGGACCAGTTCGAGGAAGGCGCGCGTGGTTTCGTACAGAAGGGGTGCCGAAAAGGGCACCCGGGACCAGCAGTTGGTGCCGAAGGCGAGGGTGAGGACGTCGGCGGGCAGGCCCGCGAGCTGTTCCGCGGTGGTGAGTTCACCGCGTGCGGCCCCCGCGTAGCCGAGGTTGACGGTGTCCCAGCCGAGTGCCCGGCCGGCGACCGCGGGCCAGCCGTGCGCGGGGCGGGTGGACCACCAGCCCTCGGTGATGGAGTCGCCGTGGACCACCCAGCGCGGGGCGGTCGGTGCAGGCGAGAGCGGGCCGCCGATCCCGCGCAGGCCGAGGATCAGCGGGGACTGGGTCTCGGGCGGGTGGATGGTGAACGGGCCACTTCCGCGGCCCAGTTCGATGCGTACGACAGCCTCCGCGGCCGGTTCGGTGAACACCTCGGTGACCACCCCGTGCCGGTCCCACAGCGCGAAGCCGTGCGCGAGGTCGCGCAGGGCGTCGGTGGGGCCGGGCACGGTCGCCCGGTAGCGCACCTCCACGGCCCGCGCGGACTCGGTGGTGAACTCCAGCCGGACCCCGATGGGCAGCGTGGAGCGCTCGCCGGTGTCCCAGGGCAGCCGCATCGTGTCGGCCGGATCGGCGCGCACCGGGCGCCCCTGGTCCAGCCAGGCGACCCCGCGCAGGAAGGGCCGTGCGTCCTGCCACGGCGACGGCTCGTCGGGGTGGCGCAGCAGCCCTGCGGGCCGTTCCGGTCCTTCGGGCCCCGCTGGTCCCGGTGGTATCACTGGTCGCCTCCGATCGTCGGGTACGGGAACTGCTCGCCGGCCCCGCCGTCCACCGCGAGCGGTTGCCCGTCCCGTACGAGGACAGCGGCGGAGCGGGGAAGTGCAGGGCGGACGTCATGTCCGAGGTCTCGGCGACCCGGCCCGGCGGGGCGTTCTCCGCGCTGCGCCGCCGCCCCCCGGTTCCCGGCGGGGCGGCGGCCCGCGGGGTCCGCACCACCCCCGGTGCCACCGCGTTCACCAGTACCCCGCGCGGACCCGGTTCCACCGCCGCGGAGCGCACCAATGCCGTCGGGCCGGCCTCGCCCGCCCCGGACGCGGAGTGCCGCGGCCGGCGCGTGGGCGAGGAGCACCCCGGGGGCGGGGCCGCACGTCCAGATCACGGCGGCACGCTGCGGCAGATCTGACGAAGTGTCAAGAAAGGGAGTCGGGAGTGGCCTGCGCAGCGATCGATCATCCCTACGCAACAAACGACTGTCAGTGACCGATCCGCGCAACGATCGTGCGCCAATGTGCAAGGATGGTGCATTACGGGCGGTATCACTCAGCTCGTAGGCTCACTCGCTGTACGTGGAGTGGCGCGGATCGCCTGCTCGGCGGTCCCCCCTGTGCAGACCCTTCTTCCGATGGGCTCTGTCCTGCTCCGGATCGTCGCGGTCGACGCCTCCCCCGACCTCCCCGATCCGCAGTGACAAGGAGTCCCCTCGTGCTCGACCACGGCCAGGCGCCACCGCTCGTATCCGAGCCCCGCAGGCCCGCCAACCCGCTGCTCCGCCGCAAGCCCGTGGAGCAGCTGGTCGCCGAGGGCGGCCAGGGTGAGGGCGGCGCGCTCAAGCGGTCGCTCACCATGTGGCAGCTGACCATGATCAGCATCGGCGCGACCCTGGGCACCGGCATCTTCGTCGTCCTCGGCTCGGCCACGCCCGTCGCCGGCCCGGCCGTCTTCATCGCGTTCATCGTCGCGGGCCTGACCGCGCTGTTCTCGGCGCTCTCCTACGCCGAGCTCGCGGGCTCCATCCCCGTCTCGGGCTCCTCGTACTCCTACGCCTACGCCACCATGGGCGAGCTCATAGCCTGGGTCTGCGGCTGGTGCCTGGTCCTGGAGTACGGCGTCTCCGTCGCGGCCGTCGCCGTCGGCTGGGGCGAGTACCTCAACGAGCTGCTCGACGGCACCCTCGGCTTCACCATCCCCGAGGGCTTCTCCGCCCCGCTGGGCGAGGGCGGCTACATCAACATGCCCGCCCTGGTCGTGGTCATGCTCTGCATGGTCTTCCTGCTCCGCGGGGCCAAGGAGAGCGCCCGGATCAACTCGATCATGGTCGGCGTCAAGATCGTGACGCTGGCGATCTTCATCGTCATCGGCTTCATGGGCATCAAGGCCGGCAACTACACCCCGCTGGCCCCGCTCGGCATCACCGCCATCAGCACCGCCGCGTCGATGCTCTTCTTCTCGTACATCGGCTTCGACGCCGCCTCCACCGCCGGCGAGGAGGCCAAGAACCCGAAGAGGGACCTGCCCCGCGCGATCATGCTCTCGCTGCTGATCGTCACCGTGATCTACTGCCTCGTCGCCCTGGTCGCCGTCGGCGCCATGCCGTGGCAGGAGTTCGAGGGCAGCGAGGCGGCCCTGGCCAAGATCATGGAGGACGTCACCGGACACTCCTTCTGGAGCGTCATCCTTGCCGCGGGCGCCGTCGTCGCCATCGCCAGCGTCGTCTTCGCCGTCCTCTACGGCCAGACCCGCATCCTCTTCGCCATGTCCCGCGACGGCCTGATGCCCAAGGCGTTCGCCAAGGTCGACCCGAAGACCGGCACGCCGCGCATCAACACGATCATCGTCTGCCTCTTCTGCGGACTGCTCGCCGCCTTCATCCCGCTGGGTGAGCTGGCGAACGCCACCAGCATCGGCACGCTCTTCGCCTTCGGCCTGGTCAACGTGGCCGTCGTCATCCTGCGCTACACCCGCCCCGAGATGAACCGCACCTTCCGGGTCGCGCTCTTCCCGGTCACCCCGATCCTGGGCTTCCTCTTCTGCGGCTACCTGATGACGAAGCTCCCCGGAATCACCTGGGCGGTCTTCGGTGGCTGGATGGCGGTCGGGCTCGTGATCTACTTCTTCTACGGCATGCGCCGCTCCAGCCTGGCCACTGTGGCCACCGAGGCCACCCCGGCCGCGGAGGCCGCTGAACAGAAGTGATTCACCCCCCGTGCGACTGAACGATCTCGACGAACGCATCGTGCACGCCCTCGCCGAAGACGCCCGCCGCTCCTACGCGGACATCGGCTCCGAGGTCGGGCTCTCCGCCCCCGCCGTCAAGCGGCGCGTGGACCGGCTGCGCGCCGAAGGTGCCATCACCGGCTTCACCGTGCGCGTCGACCCGGCCGCCATGGGCTGGGAGACCGAGGGCTTCATCGAGATCTACTGCCGCCACAACACCTCGCCGGACGACATCCGGCGAGGACTGGAGAGATACCCCGAGGTGGTGTCCGCGTCGACCGTCACCGGCGACGCGGACGCCCTCGTCCAGATCTTCGCCTCCGACATGCGCCACTTCGAGCGGGTCCTGGAGCGCATCGCGGGCGAGCCCTTCGTGGAACGCACCAAGTCGGTCCTCGTCCTCTCCCCGCTGCTGCGCCGCTTCACCTCCGGCGCACCCGCCTGATCGGCAGGGCACCCCTACGGAGTGCGCAGGCCCAGGAAGAGCGGGCTGCGGCGCAGGGTGAAGCCCATCGACTCGTAGAGCCGCACCGCGCCGGTGTTCGACGCCGCCGCGTGCAGGAACGGGCTGTCCCCGCGCTCGCGGGCCGCCGCCGCGACCGCCCGTATCAGCCGGGCCGCCAGGCCCCGGCCCCGGTGCTCCGGGTGCGTGCACACCGCGCTGATCTCCGACCAGCCCGCCGGCCGCATCCGCTCCCCGGCCATCGCCACCAGCCGGCCCTCGTGACGTATCCCGAGGTACGTGCCCAGCTCGACCGTCCGGTCCAGGAACGGGCCCGGCCTGGTCAGCCCCACCAGCTCCAGCATCTCCGGCACGTCGCCGCGGCCGAGCCGTACCGCCTCCGGCGCGGCCTGCGCCCGTACCGCCCGGCCGTCCAGCTGTACGCCCGGAAGCGTCACCAGCGCCTCCCAGCCCGGCGGCGGGGTCGGCAGCCCGGTCACCCAGACCTCCTCCCCGGGGCCGGCCAGCGCGGCCAGGTCCGCCCACGCCCGAGGGTCCTCCGGATCGGCGAGGGCCGAGAACGGCGACGCGTCCCGGACGTAGCGGGCCGCCAGACCCGCGGGCCCGAACTCGGCGAAACCCCGGTGCGGGCCGGTCAGCGCGGCCCAGACCGGGTTGTCGAGTACTTCACTGCCGCACAGCGTGCCGCTCTCGGGGGACATGGGTGCGGAACTCCTTCCGTGGGGCGGCGGCGTCCGGGTCGTGACCGCCTTCTTGACGGCCCCCGGCGCCGCCACGAGACTGCGGGGGACGGCCACGACGGACACGGCCCGCCACCGGGAAGCCTAACCAGCACCGGTCGGGGGCGGCCGAGGACAGGACGGGGGGTGGGTGGACGTGAACACCGGCGCTACGGCGCAACCGCACCCCCGCTCGTACCCGCACCCCAGGGCCCTGCGCAGCCGGTGGCTCACCCGGCGCCTGCACATCGACCTCCTGCGGGTGTGCAGCGCATTCGGCCCGCGCGGCTGACCCCTCCCACCGACGAGTGACCCGGACCGGGCGCGCACCGCGCCGCCCGGGGCCCAGCCGTGTTGTCCTCCACCCCAGGAGAGTCATGTCGCACACCGTCCTGCCCCGCACCGTGCTGCCCCGCACCGGCCCGGCGCCCGCCCCGCGCGGCCGCATCGGAGCCGGGTTCTCACCCGTCCCGCACCGCTACCACCTCTACCTCTGCGCCGGCTGTCCCCGCTCCCTGCGCGTGACCGCCGCCCTCACCGCTCTGGGCCTCGCGGACTCGATCACCGCCACCGTCCTCGGTGCGGACCCCCGCGCGGCCGAGTACACCGCGCTGCGGCTGGCCTACGAGGCCACCGGCCACCACTTCGACGGTGCCCTGACCGTCCCTGCCCTCGTCGACACCTGGAGCGGCCGCGTCGTCTCCGACCACACCCCCGACATCCTCGACGACCTCGGCTTCCTGGCCGCCCACCCGGCCTTCCGCACGGGCTCGTAAAAGGGCCCGCCGGGACCTTCGCGGCACCCCGCGCAACGAATCGCCGCGCCACTGGTGGAACACGCAACGAATCGATGCGCGGAGCGCAACGCTCACGGCTTGTCCGGGTCGAACGGGCGAACGTACCGTTTTATGACCCCCACCCCGCCTGTCACAGAGGTAGCCCATGCCCCCGCTGCGCACCGCCCTCCTCCAGAGCTCCGGAGTTCTCGGCGACACCGCCGAGAACCTCAAGGCGCTCGACGAGGCAGCGGCGCGCGCCGCACAGAGCGGGGCCGGGCTGCTCGTGACCTCGGAGATGTTCCTGACCGGCTACGCGCTGGACCTCCAGGACATCCCCGGTCTCGCCGAACCGGCCGACGGCGCCGCCGCCCGGGCCATCGGCGAGATCGCCCGCCGCCACGGGGTCGCCGTCCTCTACGGCTACCCGGAGAGCGCGGACGGCGTCGTCTACAACGCCGCCCAGCTCATCGGCCCCGACGGCGCGGCGCTGGCGAACTACCGCAAGACCCACCTCTTCGGCTGCTTCGAACAGGACGCCTTCACCCCCGGCGACGTCCCCGTCGTCCAGGCGGACCTGAACGGCCTCCGCATCGGCATCATGATCTGCTACGACGTGGAGTTCCCCGAGAACGTCCGGGCGCACGCGCTCGCCGGCACCGACCTCCTCCTGGTGCCGACCGCGCAGATGCACCCGTTCCAGTTCGTCGCCGAACAGCTGGTGCCCGTAAGGGCCTTCGAGAACCAGATGTACATCGCGTACGTCAACCGCACCGGTCCGGAAGGCGAGTTCGAGTTCGTCGGACTCAGCTGCCTGGCGAGCCCCGACGGGGTCACCCGGACCCGGGCCGGCCGCGGCGAGGAGCTGGTGTTCGGCGAGGCCGATCCCGAGCTGCTGTCCGCCTCGCGCGAGAACAACCCGTACCTGCGCGACCGGCGACCCGGGCTCTACGCCTCCCTCGTCTAAGACCTCTCTTCCCCCAGCCCTGCCGCAAGGAGACGTACCCCCATGACGTCCACGGTGCCCACCACCGCCGTCCCGCACAGCGACGGACAGCCGCCGATCACCATGTTCGGTCCGGACTTCCCGTACGCGTACGACGACTTCCTCGCCCACCCGGCGGGCCTCGGCCAGATACCGGCGACCGAGCTCGGAACCGAGGTCGCCGTGATCGGCGGCGGGCTGTCCGGGATCATCTCGGCCTACGAGCTCATGAAGATGGGCCTGAAGCCCGTCGTCTACGAGGCCGACCAGATCGGTGGCCGCCTGCGCACCGTCGGCTTCGAGGGCGCCGAGACCGAGGGCCTCACCGCCGAGATGGGCGCCATGCGCTTCCCGCCCTCCTCCACGGCCCTGCAGCACTACATCGACCTCGTCGGCCTGGTCACGGAGCCCTTCCCGAACCCGCTGGCCGAGTCCACCCCCTCGACGGTCGTCGACCTCAAGGGCGAGTCGCACTACGCCGAGACGATCGCGGACCTCCCGCAGATCTACCGCGACGTGTCCGCCGCGTGGAACGCCTGCCTCGACGAGGGCGCCGACTTCTCCGACATGAACACCGCGATGCGCGAGCGGGACGTCCCGCGCATCCGCGAGATCTGGGCCAAGCTCGTCGAGAAGCTCGACGACGAGACCTTCTACGGCTTCCTCTGCAAGTCCGAGGCCTTCAAGTCCTTCCGCAAGCGCGAGATCTTCGGCCAGGTCGGCTTCGGCACGGGCGGCTGGGACACCGACTTCCCGAACTCCATCCTGGAGATCCTGCGCGTCGTCTACACCGAGGCCGACGACCACCACCGCGGCATCGTCGGCGGCTCGCAGCAGCTGCCGCTGCGCCTGTGGGAGCGCGAGCCGGAGAAGATCGTGCACTGGGCCCAGGGCACCTCGCTGTCCTCCCTGCACGGCGGCACCCCGCGCCCGGCGGTCACCCGCCTGCACCGCACGGCCGGCAACCGCATCACGGTCACCGACTCCTCCGGCGACATCCGCACGTACCGGGCCGCGATCTTCACGGCCCAGTCGTGGATGCTGCTGTCGAAGATCGAGTGCGACGACACGCTGTTCCCGATCGACCACTGGACGGCGATCGAGCGCACCCACTACATGGAGTCGTCCAAGCTGTTCGTCCCCGTCGACCGGCCGTTCTGGCTGGACAAGGACGAGGAGACCGGCCGCGACGTCATGTCGATGACGCTGACCGACCGCATGACCCGCGGCACCTACCTGCTGGACAACGGCCCCGACAAGCCGGCCGTCATCTGCCTGTCGTACACCTGGTGCGACGACAGCCTGAAGTGGCTGCCGCTGTCCGCGAACGAGCGGATGGAGGTCATGCTGAAGTCCCTCGGCGAGATCTACCCCAAGGTCGACATCCGCCGCCACATCATCGGCAACCCGGTCACCGTCTCGTGGGAGGACGAGCCCTACTTCATGGGCGCGTTCAAGGCCAACCTCCCCGGCCACTACCGCTACCAGCGCCGTCTGTTCACGCACTTCATGCAGGACCGCCTCCCCGAGGACAAGCGCGGCATCTTCCTCGCCGGTGACGACATCTCCTGGACGGCCGGCTGGGCCGAGGGCGCGGTCCAGACCGCCCTCAACGCCGTCTGGGGCGTCATGCACCACCTCGGCGGCACCACCGACTCCACCAACCCGGGCCCGGGCGACGTCTACGACGAGATCGCCCCGGTCGAACTCCCCGAGGACTGACCCCTCCGGGGCACCCAGGGCCACGGGCCGTTCCCGCGCGGGCAGCGCGGGGACGGCCCGTTCTCATGGGCCCGCCGCGGCCACGGCTCCCGGTCCATGGAGGTGTCAGCCGGGCTGTGCGATCGTGTTGAACACATCGATCAGGTCCTCGATCTCCTGCCCGTGCGCCGTCACCGCCCAGTCGTCGGTGAAGCCGGTCCGCATCAGCTCGTCGGACAGGAAGTCCAGCATCGTCTCCGCGGCGAAGTCGCTCGGGACGGTGGGGGAGGTGGCGATCTCCGTCGCCTCCGGGTGCCATGCCGCAAGGTCCAGCAATGACCGGTAAAGCTGTGGACCTGAACGAAACCAGTCGGGGACGGTGCGGTTCTGCTCACTCATTCTTGCTGCCATTGAGCAGAGCGTAGTGAAAGGGGACGCCGGCCCCAAGGGGTGCCGTGGGGCGGCGCGGCGTCGTGCGTTCGTGGTGCCGGGCCCCGGACCGTGGACGGCAGCGGCCCGGGCGCCGGGGTCAGCAGACAGCGGCCCACCAGGCCCACGCCCGAGTCGAGGGAGTCCGTGAACTCCTCGGCCAGTTCCGGCACCCGGCGCAGCGTCCACAGCAGCCGGGCCGCCGACCAGGCCCCGGCCCGGGCGCGCTCCAGGCTCCACGAGCCGACCAGGTGCGTCAGCGGGTCGGCGATCTCCAGCAGGTCCGGGCCCGGCATCAGGTCCTCCCGGATGTGCTCCTCCAGCGAGACCAGGGTGTCGCCGACCCGGTCGAAGTCCGCCTCCAGGGCGCGGGGTTCGCAGTCCAGCTCACCGCACGTGGCCACCACGGCGAGCGCCAGGTCATGGCCGATGTGCGCGTTGATCCCGGCCAGTGCGTGCTGGAGCGGCCGGATCCCGGGGTGGCGGCGGTACTGCAGCAGGGGGCGCCAGCAGGCCGGTGCCCGGTCCGCCTCCACCGCCGTCAGGTACCGTTCCGCGAACCGCACGCTGAGGGTCTCCGCCCGCCGGGGCGCCGGGAACCCCCCGTGCTCGATCCGCCGGTGCAGGGTCTCCGTCACCGTCAGGTAGACCCGGTTGAAGACGGCGACACCGTCCTGCGGCGGGAGCCGCTCCTCCAGGGCGCGCATCCGCGCCAGCACCGCTTCCATGGGGGCAGAGTCGCAGGCGCCGACGCGGATCCGGGGAACTTGGCCGTACGCTTCCCCGGTTCGGGCGAAACCCCGTCAACGGGGCTTGTCCTCGCCCTCCCCCGAGTCGTCGTAGTCGGAGGTGCCCTCGTCGAGCAGGGGCTCCTGCTTGAGGTGCGCGGGGGCGAGGAACCGCAGTGCGTGGTAGCCGGTGATCACCACGATCGTGCCCAGCGCGATGCCGCCCAGCTCGAAGGTGTCGGTGATCTGCAGCGTCACGCCGCCGACACCGATGATGATGCCCGCCGCGGCCGGCACCAGGTTCAGCGGATTGCGCAGGTCCACCCCGCCGCTGATCCAGATCTGGGCGCCGAGCAGGCCGATCATCCCGTAGAGGATGACGGTGATGCCGCCGAGCACCCCGCCCGGGATCGCGGCGACGATCGCGCCGAACTTGGGGCACAGCCCGAACAGGAGCGCGAAGCCCGCGGCCGCCCAGTAGGCCGCCGTGGAGTAGACCCGGGTCGCCGCCATCACACCGATGTTCTCGGAGTAGGTGGTGTTCGGCGGACCGCCGACCGCCGTGGACAGCATGGATGCCGCGCCGTCCGCCGCGATGGCCGTACCCAGCTTGTCGTCGAGCGGGTCGCCGGTCATCTCGCCGACGGCCTTGATGTGCCCGGCGTTCTCGGCGATCAGCGCGATCACCACGGGCAGCGCGATCAGGATCGCCGACCACTCGAAGGCGGGCGCGTGGAAGGACGGGAGTCCGATCCAGTCGGCCTTGGCGACCGCGGAGAGGTCCAGTCGCCAGTGGTCGACGGCCGCCTCCCCGCCCACCGTCGAGTGGATCTTGCCGAAGACCAGGTCGAAGATCCAGGAGATCCCGTACCCGAAGAGCAGCCCGAGGAAGATCGCGATGCGCGACCAGAAGCCGCGCAGGCAGACCACGGCCGCTCCCGTGAACAGCATGGTCAGCAGCGCCGTCCACTGGTCCTGCGGCCAGTACGTGCTCGCTGTCACCGGCGCCAGGTTGAAGCCGATCAGCATCACCACCGCGCCCGTCACCACCGGCGGCATCGTCGCGTGGATGACGCGGGCGCCGAACCGCTGGACGGCCAGACCGGCCAGGAACAGGGCCACGCCGACGACGAAGACGGCGCCCGTGACCACCGCGCTGTCCCCGCCCGCGGCCCGGATCGCCGCCGCGACCCCGACGAAGGACAGCGAGCAGCCCAGGTAGGAGGGGACCCGGCCGCGCGTCGCGAGGAGGAAGATCACCGTCGCGATGCCGGACATCATGATGGCCAGGTTCGGGTCCAGGCCCATCAGGACCGGAGCGACGAAACTCGCGCCGAACATCGCCACGACGTGCTGGGCGCCCAGCCCGGCGGTCCGCGGCCACGACAGCCGCTCCTCCGGCCGGACCACCGCGCCGGGGGCGGGAGTCCGCCCGTCTCCGTGCAGGGTCCAGCCCACGCCGAGGCCCATGTTCCACTCCTCTTCTCCGGACGGCTGCCGCGAGAATCCGGCCGCTCACACATCGAGGCCGCAGCGCACGGGGTACGTGCCGCTGCGGCCGGTCGACATATTACGGCCGGGTTTGTGCAGGTTCGTCGAGGCCGGGGGAACCGGGCTTCCCCGTGGCCCCGCCGGGATCGCCCCCAGCCTGCCCCACCGCGGGCCCCTGGCGCAGTACCGCGGCACCCACGACCAGCGCGAACGACAGCAGGGTGACCAGCCCGAAGGACACCACCAGCGAGGTCGCGTCCGCCACCGCGCCGATCGCCGACGGCGCGATCAGCCCCGAGGTGTACGTGATCGTCGCGACACCGGCGATGGCCTGCGCCGGGGCCGGCCCGCTGCGCCCCGCAGCCGCGAAGGCCAGCGGGACCACCACCGCGATCCCGAGCCCGATCAGCCCGAACCCGGCCAGCGCACCGGCCGGATGACGGACCCCGACCACGAGCAGCCCGCCCAGGGTGGCCAGCACTCCGCCGGCCCGGACCGTGCGCACCGGCCCGAACCGGTCCACCACCCGGTCGCCGACGAGGCGGGCCACGGCCATGGTCAGCGCGAACGCGGTGGTGGAGGCGGCCGCCAGACCGGCGTCCGTGTGCAGGACGTCCCGCAGGTAGACGGCCGACCAGTCCAGGCTCGCGCCCTCGGCGAAGACCGCGCAGAACCCGATGGCCCCGATCAGCAGCGCCGACCTGGGAGGCAGCGCGAAGTGCGGCGGCGCCGTGGCGCCCTCGTCGCTCCTCAGGTCCAGCACCCCCTGTGCGGCGATCAGTCCGAGCGCCGTCAGGGCCAGGGCGGCGATCAGGTGGTGGAGCCGGGCGTCGGCCCCGGTGTGCGCGGCGACCGTGCCGACGGCCGAGCCGAGCAGGGCGCCCACGCTCCACATGCCGTGCAGCGAGGACATGATCGAGCGGCCCAGCCGGTTCTCCGTCTCCACGCCCAGCGCGTTCATCGCCACGTCCGACATCCCGGCGGTGGCTCCGTAGACGAAGAGGACGAAGCACAGGGTGGGCAGGGTCGGGGCGAGGCTCGGCAGGATCAGCGAGAGGGTCCACAGCGTGAGCAGCACCCGCAGCGCGGTCCGGGCGCCGAGCCAGTGGTTGATCCGGCCGGCCAGCGGCATCGCGAGGGCCGCGCCCAGCGCGGGGAAGGCGAGCGCCAGGCCCAGGGTGCCCGGGCTGAGCTGGGCGTGTTCCTGGATCCAGGGGATACGGGTGGCGAAGGAGCCGGTGACGGCGCCGTGGGTGCAGAAGACGGCCGCGATGGCGTAGCGGGCATGGCGCAGACGCGCCGGGCTGAGGTCGGTGTCCCCGGTCATGGGATTAAACTATCAGGGACCCTGCCTGATAGATAACGGGCCCGACTCCTAGGATGGGCGCCGTGACTCCTGCCCCCACCCCGGTACCGTCCCCCGCCTCGCCCAGCACGGCCCGGGCCATCAACGACCGCCTCGCGCTCCGACTCCTCCAGGAATCCGGGCCATTGACGGCCAACCAGCTCAAAGTCATGACGGGGCTCTCCCGCCCCTCGGTCGCCGACCTCGTCGACCGGCTCATCGACGCCGGACTCATCGAAGTCGCCGGAGAATCCGGCGAACAACGCCGCGGCCCCAACGCCAAGCTGTACGGGATCGTCGCCGACCGCGCCCACCTCGCCGCCCTCGACGTGCGCACCGACCGGGTCACCGCCGTCGTCACCGACCTCCTCGGCCGCCCCCTGGCCGAAGCCGCCCTGCCCGTCGGCGCCCCCGAGGACGCGGTGGCCGCCCTGCTGCGCACCGCGCGCGAAGCCGGCGCCGCCGAGCTGCACACCGTCGTCATAGGCGCCCCGGGCCTGGTCGCCCCCGCCACCGGCGAACTCCGCGACACCAGCGGCCTGCCGGCCTGGCACCGCGACCTGGTCACCGCCCTGCAGCGGAGCCTGCCCGCCGTGGTCGTCGTCGAGAACGAGACCAACCTGGCCGCACTCGCCGAGCAACGCCTGGGCGTGGCCCGCGACCTGGACTCCTTCGTCCTGCTGTGGCTCGGCGCGGGCGTGGGCGCGGCCGTGGTCCTGGACGGCCGGCTGCGCCGGGGCGCCTCCGGCGGAGCGGGCGAGATCGGCTTCCTCCCGGTGCCGGGCACCGGCGGCCTCCCGTCGGCCGCGGACTGCGGCGGAGGATTCCACGCACTCGTGGGCCGCGAGGCCGTGACCGCGCTGGCGCGCGCACACGGCTTCGCGGGCCCGGCGGAGCAGGCCGTGGCCGGAGCCGCGGGCGAGCCGTTCCTCGAAGCCCTGGCCGAACGCCTCGCGCTGGGCGCGGCGGCGGCCGCGGCGATCCTGGACCCGGGCTGCGTGGTCCTGGCGGGCGAACTCGGACGCGCGGGCGGCCCCGCCCTGGCGGCCCGCGTCGCCGAGCGACTGGCGAAACTGACCCCGGTCCCGACGGAGATCCGCGCCACGACCCTGGGCGACCCTGCGGTCCTGGCGGGGGCGGAACTGGCGGCCCGGGAGGCCGCGCAGGCGGTGCTGTTCGGGGGATAGAAGGTGTCCGGGGGGATGGGCGCGTCCCGCTACCGCCCGCCCCGCCCCGCCGCGAACTCCGCGAAGGTGGTCCGGCCCGCCGCATGGGACGGGGCCAGGTGGCCGCCCCGCTTGAAGCCCGCGTAGGCCTTGCCCGCCAGGGGGACGGGGAGCACCCGGCGGTGGCGGCCCGTCGCCGCCAGGTAGGTGCGGGCCAGGTCCGGCAGGAGGTGGATCTCCGGGCCGCCCATGTCCGGGACCCGGCCCGACGGGGTCGGGACCGCCAGTTCCGCCAGGCGGTCCGCGACCTCCCCGACGGCGATCGGCTGCACCCGCACCCCGCCGGGCACCGGTACCGGCACGAGCGGCAGCTTCGCCGCCGCGTCCACCAGCTGAGCCACCAGGTCGTGGAACTGCGTCGTGCGCAGGATGGTCACGCCCAGCCCGCACCCCTCCAGCAGCCGCTCGACCTGCAGCTTCCTCCGGTAGTACCCGAGCGGCACCACATCCACCCCGACGATCGAGATGTAGACGATGTTGGTGACGGTCCCCGCCCTCCGGGCCGACTCGACGAGGTTCCGGGTGGCGGTGTCGTCGTCCTTGCCCGTGCCGCGCGTGTTGCTCGCGCAGTGCACGACCACCTCCGCGCCCGCCATGGCCGCGTCCAGCCCGCTCCCGTCGCTGAGGTCGACCGGGTACTCCGTGGCGTGCCGGCTCAGCACGCGGACCTCGTGGCCCGCTTGCCGGAGCCGCGCGACGACCAGCACGCCGAGGGTGCCGGTGCCTCCGGTGACGAGGATGGTGCTCATGGGTCCGCCTTTCGCCGAGGTTCCTTCAGCAGCGGAGACCGGACAGCCCTCAGGGATGTGACAGCTGATGCTGGAGGAATTCCAGCTTCTCCGGGTTGAGTACCGTGCTGAGGCCGCTGACCAGCCCGTTCTCGAATTCCACCAGAAGGACGGCCGTCTCGCCGAAGAGCAGCGCCGGTGATCCGTTGACCTCCGCGATGCTGACCGGCAGGTCCCCGGCGAACTTCTGGAGTACCCCGACCGCGAACCGGGCCACCTTCTCGCGCCCCAGGATCGGCCGCAGCGCCGCGTTGACCACGCCGCCGCCGTCGGAGACGAACCGGACGTCGGCCGTCAGCAGCCCCTCCAGCCGGGCCAGGTCCCCGCCGCGCGCCGCCGTCATGAAGGTTTCCACGAGGCTCTGCCAGCGCTCGGGGTCCGGGGCGAAGCGCCGCTCGGGCCCGTCCGCCCGCTCCGCGGCCACCCGGCCGGCCGCCCGCCGGTAGAGCTGGCGGCAGTTGGCCTCGGTGAGGTCCAGGAGTCCGGCGATCTCCCGGTGGCTGTAGGCGAAGGCCTCGCGCAGTACGTAGACGGCCCGCTCGACCGGCGCGAGCCGTTCCAGCAGCACCAGCAGGGCCATCGACACGCTGTCCCGCTGCTCTGCGGACTCCAGCGGGCCGAGGGTGCCGTCCCCGGTGAGGACGGGTTCGGGGAGCCAGGGGCCGACGTAGGCCTCGCGCCGGACGCGCGCCGAGGTGAGGGTGTTGAGGCACAGGTTCGTGACGACCTTGGCGAGCCAGGCCCCCGGGTGCTCGATGCCCTCGCGGTCCGCGGACGCCCAGCGCAGGTACGCGTCCTGCACGGTGTCCTCGGCCTCCGCGGCGGATCCGAGCATGCGGTAGGCGATGCCGAACATCCGGGGACGGTTTTCCTCGAAGTCCGCGTCGGACGCGGTGACGTGTGTGATCACCTCAGCAGCGTACGAGGCCGGGTGCGGGCGGAACGTGCGAGGACCCGGTGGCCGCCGGGCCACCGGGTCCTCACGTTCACTCATGGATCGGGGTGCCGGGGGTCAGCAGGCGCCCTGGTCCTTCCAGACACCCCATTCACCGGTGGTGCCGGGTTCCTCGTTCTGCGTCCACCACTGGGCCTTCCAGTTGCGGCCCTTGTGGGAGACGACGTTGCCGCTGTTGTAGACCGTGCCCGCGACGTACGCCGGGTTCGTGCAGGTCCCGCCCGGAGGCGTGGTCGGCGGCGGGGTCGTGGGGGGAGTGGTCGGCGGGGTGGTGGGGGGAGTGGTCGGGGGCTGGGTGCCGCCGCCGGGCTGAACCAGCGTCGTACCGCGGGCCAGGTCCCCGGCGAGGGCGTAGGTGGTGCCGGAGATGGTCACCGTCCAGTTGGAGGGCGTGGAGACCGGCAGGTAGTAGTTGAAGGCCAGGTCGACGGAGGCGCCCGGGGCCAGGGTCTGCCAGGCCGGGAGCTTCAGGGAGACCCGCTGGAAGTCGCCCTTGAGACCGCCGACGTTGTTGCCGGTGTGGCCGCTGCTGATCACGGTCGTGCCGAAGCCGGACTGGTCCGAGGCGTTGTTCGGGGCCGAGGTGCCGTAGTCGAACCGGAACTCGGTGCCGCCGGGCAGCGTGGCGTTCGTGTTGTTGGTGATCTTCAGCTTCGGGGTGAGCGGGTAGTTGGAGTCGCCCAGCTTGAACTCGGTGAACTCGGTCCTGATGTCAACGGCCTGGGTCGGCAGGGCGGTCGTGCCCGCCTTCTTCGCGCCGTAGGGGGAGGCCGACTTGAACTTCTGGTACATCGTGTCGGTGAGGGTGTCGCCCACCTCGTACTGGCCCTTGGCCGCGTTGTACGAGTAGTCGCCCGCGAGTTCCCAGACCATCGTGCCGCCGATGCCCTTGTTCACCACGTAGTCGGCCTTGGCGGCCACCGACTGCTCGTCCTCGGTGGAGAGGAAGACCTTCTTCTGTGCGTTCCACAGCCACGGCGCCACCAGGGTGGAGTCGTACTTGCGGACGTAGGTGCCGGTCAGCGTGGTGTTCGCCGGGAAGCCGTACTTGGTGACGTAGTCGCCCACGACACCCTTCTCCAGGTTCTTGGCGTGCCACATCGGGTTGGAGCCCGCCGGGGACTCGGCCCCGTTGGTGTCCTTGTCGTGCCACAGGTTGTCGATGCCGACCGCGCCGTCGCCGCACTTGGTCAGGCCGGCGCCGGCCGGGCAGGTGGTCGCGGGGGCCTTGCCCCACAGCCCGTCGGTGCCGCCCTGCACGTTCTTGAAGCCGCGGGTGTAGTAGGGCAGGCCGATGTTGATGCGGCCGCCGGGCATCGAGCCGCGGAAGTAGTGGTACGCCCAGTCGGTGTTGAGGTAGCCGATGCCGCCGTACTGGGAGGTGGAGTAGACGCCGGCGGCGGCGAGTTCGCCGTCCTTGCCGTCGTCGAAGAGCGAGGCGTTGGGCCCGACGTACTCGTTCCAGGCGCCGTGCAGGTCGTAGGACATGATGTTGACGTAGTCCAGGTACTGCTGGACCTGGAACGTCTCCATGCCGCGCAGCAGGTAGCCGGAGGAGGGGGCGGCGACGGAGAGCAGGTAGTGCTTGCCGTCGGCGGCGCCCGCGCGGTCGAGCTTCTCGCGCAGCGACTTCATCAGGGCCGCGTAGCCCTTGACCAGGCCGGCGCGGCGGGCGTTGGCCAGCTGCCAGTCCAGCGGGTTGCCGGCGTCCTTCATGGTGGTCGGGTACTCGTAGTCGATGTCGACGCCGTTGAACCCGTACGTGCGGATGAACTCGACCGAGGAGTCGGCGAAGGTGTCGATGCCGGCCTGGTTGACGGAGCCGTCGGCGTTGGTGGCCATCGAGTAGAAGCCGCCGGAGGCGACCCGGTTGCCGTCGTCACCGAAGTAGCCGCCGGTCTCGGCCCAGCCGCCGACCGAGATCAGCGTCTTGACGTCCGGGTACTGCTTCTTGAACTTCGTCAGCTGGTTGAAGTGGCCCTTGTAGGGGAGGGCCGGGTCCATCTCGGCGCCGGCGACGCCGGGCCAGGTCATCCCGGTGGCGGCGTTGTTCACGCCGTCCGAGCCGACGGAGATCTTGTTGTCGGCGCCCACGTGGGCGAAGGCGTAGTTCAGGTGGGTGACCTTGGACCACGGGATGTTGTTGGCGAGGTAGGCGGGGGCGCCGTCCTTGCCGGTGCGCCAGCCGGTGAAGTATCCGATGACGCGGCGCTGGTGGTCGGCGCCCATCTTCTCGCGGCCTTCGGAGTCGTAGACCGAGCAGTACGGGACGTCGACACCGGCGGTCTTGTACAGCCCGTCGGGGCGACAGCCCTCGTTGTCGGCCGCGTGCGAGACGCCCGCCGAGAGCCCGCCCACCAGGAGTCCGGCGATTGCGGCGCCGGATGCCAGGAGCATCGCTCTCGTACGTGTGGGGGACAGCATTGTGCCTCCTGGGGAGGGGAGGATGCAGGACACAACTGGACACAACATGAAGCAACAGGACTGGTGCTGAAGCGTGTTGGCCCGTGACGTGCGCACATCTGACGGGCTGTTCCCGGGAAGATGAAGGGAACGTTAAGAGGACTAGACCACCTCGTCAATAGGTCTGGACCAACCCGGCCCCACTTGACAAAGTCCGCACCGGGCGGCGACACGCTGTGAGCCAGGCCACACCACATCACCCGCATGGCGGTGGATCGCCCGTGGCAGACTGGCTGGAGTACCAGTAGCAGCGCACTCCGGGGTCGGTGTAATTCCGAACCGGCGGTTATAGTCCGCGACCCGTCCGCAGCCAGCGGCCGGTTGACCAGGTGAGATTCCTGGACCGACGGTTAAAGTCCGGATGGGAGGCAGTGCGCGGCGGGCCAGTCACCGGTACGCCGCCGTCGGCGGTTCGTCGGCATATCCCTGTGGATATGCCAGGTCGAACCGTTTTTCCGGCCTCGGCGTCCCCTGTGCGCTGTACCGCTTCATCTGTCGTATTCGACAGGCCCCGGAGTCCGTGCCCGATGAGGCAGGAGGACCCGGTGGCGACACACGCCGCGCACGCAGCACCCGACGCGGACACCCGTGCCATGCGACGGGCCATCGAGCTCGCGGCCCGTGGACTCGGCTCCACCAGTCCCAATCCGGTCGTCGGCTGCGTCATCACCGACGCCTGCGGAACGATCGTCGGCGAGGGCTGGCACCAACGGGCAGGCGGCCCGCACGCCGAGATCCACGCCCTGCGCGCAGCGGGCCCTGCCGCCCGCGGCGGCACCGCCTACGTCACCCTCGAACCCTGCAACCACACCGGCCGTACGGGGCCCTGCGCCCAGGCCCTCGCAGCCGCCGGCATCGCCCGCGTGGTCCACGCCGTCTCCGACCCGAACCCGCAGGCCAGCGGCGGCGCCGCCACCCTGCGCGCGGCCGGGATCGACACCGAGGGCGGACTCCTCGCGGACGAGGCCGAGACCGGCAACGCCGCCTGGCTGACCTCCGTACGTCTGGGCCGGCCGCACGTCACCTGGAAGTACGCCGCCACCCTCGACGGCCGCAGCGCCGCCGCGGACGGCAGCAGCCGCTGGATCACCTCCGCCGCGTCCCGCGCCGACGTCCACCGGCTGCGCGCCGAGAGCGACGCCGTCCTGGTCGGCGGCGGCACCCTGCGCGCCGACGACCCGCACCTCGCCGTGCGCGGCCACGAAGGCGCCACGCAGCCCCTGCGGATCGCCCTCGACACCCGCGCCACGATCCCGGCGGGCGCCCGCATCCTCGACGACGCCGCCCCCACCCTGCTCGTCGTCGGCGAGGACGCCGACACCCGGCACCTGACCGGCGTCGAACTGCTCCGGCTGCCCCTGTACGACGGCCGCATCGCCGTCCAGGACCTGCTCACCCACCTGAACCTGAGCGGCGTGCGCTCCGTCCTGCTGGAGGGCGGGCCCACACTGGCCGGCGCCTTCCTCAAGGCCGGCGCCGTCGACCGCGTCATCGGCTACCTCGCCCCGGCCCTGCTCGGCGCGGGCCCCGCGGCCCTCGCCGACGCCGGCATCAAGAACATCTCCGGTGCAGTGCGCCTCGACATCACCGAGGCCGTCCGCATCGGCCCCGATCTCCGCATCACCGCAGTCCCCGTCCCCGTCACCCCCGCCACGAAGGAGCACTGAGTGTTCACCGGAATCGTCGAAGAACTGGGCGAGGTCACCGCTGTGGAGCAGCTCGAGGAAGCCTCCCGCTTCCGGCTGCGCGGCCCCCTCGTCACCGAGGACGCCAAGCACGGCGACTCCATCGCGGTCAACGGCGTCTGCCTCACCGTCGTGGAGACCGCGGACGGCGAGTTCACCGCCGACGTCATGCAGGAGACCCTCAACCGCTCCAGCCTCGGTGCCCTGAGCGCCGGCTCCCGGGTCAACCTGGAGCGCCCCATGGCCCTCGGCGGACGCCTCGGCGGTCACCTCGTCCAGGGGCACGTGGACGGCACCGGCGAGATCATCTCCCGGACCCCCTCCGAGCACTGGGAGATCGTCAAGGTCGCCCTCCCGCAGAACCTCTCCCGCTACGTGGTCGAGAAGGGCTCCATCACGGTCGACGGCGTCAGCCTCACCGTGGTCGAGGCCGCCGCCGACTGGTTCACCATCAGCCTCATCCCCACCACGCTGGCGCTGACCACGCTCGGCATCAAGCAGAGCGGCGACCCGGTCAACCTGGAGGTCGACGTCCTCGCGAAGTACGTCGAGCGCCTCCTGGCCGCCGGAGTGGACCCGCTGCACGCGACGGGAGAAGCCCGGTGACCGCCCTGACCTGGCTCAACGCGGAGGCCTTCACCGTCTTCGGCCAGAAGGTCATCTGGTCCGACATGATCGGCAACCTGATGGGCCTGGCCGCGCTCGCCCTCGGCTGGCGCCGCTCCATATGGACCTGGCCCGCCCAGCTCCTCTCCGGCCTGATCCTCATCGCCGCCTACGCCTCCGCCCACCTCGCCGGTGGTGTCGGCAAGCAGCTCCTCGTCATCGGCGTGGCCGTCTGGGGCTGGCGCGCCTGGCAGCTCGGCCGCCAGAAGGCCCAGGACGGCTCCATCGCCGTGCGCACCGCCACCTGGAAGGAGCGCGGACTGCTCCTGGCCGGCGCAGCCCTCGGCACCCTCGCCGTCGGCGGCCTCTTCACGCTCTACCCGGACCTGTCGTGGAGCCCCTGGGCCGACGCGTACATCTTCGTCGGCACCATCGTCGCGATGATCGCCCAGGCCCGCGGCCTCGTCGAGTTCTGGTTCGCCTGGCTCCTCGTCGACCTGGTCGGCGTCCCCCTCGCCTTCAACAACGGCCTGGCCTTCTCCGGCCTCGTCTACGTCGTGTACTTCGCCCTCGTGCTGTGGGGCGCCTACGACTGGTACCAGCGCTCTCGCACCAACCCCGCCCCGGCCCTGGAAGGAGCAACGGCATGACCAGCCTCAAGCCCGTGCCCGACATCCCCGAAGAGACCTTCCGCCTCGACCCCGTCGAGCAGGCCATCCGCGACATCGCGGCGGGCCGCCCCGTCGTCGTCGTCGACGACGAGGACCGCGAGAACGAGGGCGACCTCGTCATCGCCGCCGAGAAGGCCACCCCCGAGATCATCGCCTTCATGATGAGCGAGTGCCGCGGCTTGATCTGCGCCCCCATGGAGGGCCCCGAGCTGGACCGGCTCGAACTCCCCCAGATGGTCCAGAACAACACCGAGTCGATGCAGACCGCCTTCACCGTCTCCGTCGATGCGAGCGCCGCCCACGGCGTCTCCACCGGAATCTCGGCCGCCGACCGCGCCACCACCCTGCGGCTGCTCGCCGACGGCGTCTCCGAGCCCGGCGACTTCGTCCGCCCCGGCCACATCTTCCCGCTGCGCGCCAAGCCCGGTGGCGTCCTGGTCCGCAACGGCCACACCGAGGCCGCCGTCGACCTCGCCCGCCTCGCGGGCCTGCGCCCGGCCGGCGCCATCGTGGAGATCGCCGGCGAGGACGGCGTCATGCTGCGCCTGCCCGAGCTGATCCCCTTCGCCCGCAAGCACGGCCTGACGATCATCTCCATCGAGGACCTGATCGCCTACCGCCGCTCCGCCGAGCCCACCGTCCGCCGCGAGGCCGAGGTCAGCCTGCCGACCGCCTTCGGCGACTTCACCGCGTACGGCTACCGCTCCACCGTCGACGGTGTCGAGCACGTCGCCCTCGTCCACGGGGAGATCGGCGACGGCGCCGACATCCTGGTCCGCATGCACTCCGAATGCCTGACCGGCGACATCTTCGCCTCCCAGCGCTGCGACTGCGGCCCCCAGCTGCACGCCTCGATGGAACGCATCAAGACCGAGGGCCGCGGCGTCGTCGTCTACCTCCGCGGCCACGAGGGCCGCGGCATCGGACTCCTGTCCAAGCTGCGCGCGTACGAGCTCCAGGAGCGCGGCCGCGACACCCTCGACGCAAACCTGGAACTCGGCCTGCCGGCCGACGCCCGTGACTACGGCGCCGGCGCCCAGATCCTCGCCGACCTCGGCGTGCACAGCGTCCGGCTCATGACGAACAACCCCGAGAAGTCCGACGCCCTCGTCCGGCACGGCATCACGGTCACCAGCCGCGAGCCGATGCCCATGGAGGCCGGCGAGCACAACCTGCGGTACCTGCGCACCAAGCGCGACCGGATGGGCCACGACCTGCCCTGGCTGGAAGGGCCCGTGACCACCTCCGCCTGCGGCAACCAGTAGGCACGCACCACCACCCGTACGTACACCCCACCATCCACGCACACCCACGAACCACCGAGGAGCAGAGCTGTGAGCGGCAAGGGCGCACCCGAACTGAGCGTGAAGAACTGCGGAGACCTCCGAGTCGCCGTGATCGCGGCCCAGTGGCACGAGAAGGTCATGGACGGACTGGTCGACGGCGCCCTGCGCGCCCTGCACGAGCTGGGCATCGACGAGCCCACCCTGCTCCGGGTCCCGGGAAGCTTCGAGCTCCCGGTCGTGGCGAAGGTACTGGCGGGTCGCGGCTACGATGCCATCGTCGCCCTCGGAGTGGTCATCCGCGGCGGCACCCCGCACTTCGACTACGTCTGCCAGGGCGTCACCCAGGGCCTGGTACAGGTGTCGATCGACACCGGAGTCCCCGTCGGCTTCGGAGTACTGACCTGCGACAACGACGAGCAGGCGCTGGACCGCGCCGGCCTCGAGGGGTCGAACGAGGACAAGGGGCACGAAGCGGTCACCGCCGCCGTCTCCACGGCCATGACCCTGCGGACCGTCAGCGAACCCTGGCGCTGAGTGGCGACGGGGAACCCCGTATTCTGAGGACCATCATGGCGAACGAACCCTCCAAGACCTTCGAAGAGCTCTTCACCGAGCTCCAGCACAAGGCCGCCAACGGCGACCCCGCTACCTCCCGCACCGCCGAGCTCGTCCACAAGGGCGTCCATGCCATCGGCAAGAAGGTCGTCGAGGAGGCCGCAGAGGTCTGGATGGCCGCCGAGTACGAGGGCAAGGAAGCCGCCGCCGAGGAGATCTCACAGCTGCTCTACCACGTCCAGGTGATGATGGTGGCGCGCGGGATCTCCCTCGACGACGTCTACGCCCACCTCTGAGTCCCGGCACGCACACCCGCCCGTAAACCCGTAATCCACGCACCAAAGGAAGCCCCATGCTGCGCATCGCCGTCCCCAACAAGGGTTCACTCTCCGGACCGGCGTCGGCGATGCTCCATGAGGCCGGCTACCGGATGCGCAAGGAGTCCAAGGAGCTCGTGGTCGTCGACCCCGAGAACGAGGTGGAGTTCTTCTACCTCCGCCCCAAGGACATCGCGATCTACGTCTCCTCGGGCAAGCTCGACATCGGCATCACCGGCCGTGACCTGCTGCTCGACTCCGGCGCCAGCGCCGAGGAGATCCTCCCGCTGAACTTCGGGCGCTCCACCTTCCGCTACGCCACCACCCCCGGCACGGCGAAGGGCCCCGAGGACTTCAGCGGCATGACGATCGCGACCTCGTACGAGGGAATCGTCGCCAAGCACCTCGCCGAGAAGGGCATCGACGCGTCCGTCGTGCACCTCGACGGCGCGGTCGAGACCGCCATCCAGCTCGGCGTCGCCCAGATCATCGCGGACGTCGTCGAGACCGGCACCAGCCTGCGCAACGCGGGCCTCGAGGTCATCGGCGAGCCGATCCTCACCTCCGAGGCCGTCGTCATCCGCGGCAACGGCGCCGACGCCGACGACCCGCAGGTCCAGCAGTTCCTGCGCCGCCTGCAGGGCGTCCTCGTCGCCCGCAGCTACGTGATGATGGACTACGACTGCCGCGCCGAGCACCTGGAGCGCGCGGTCGCCCTCACCCCGGGCCTGGAGTCGCCGACCGTCTCCCCGCTGCACAACGAGGGCTGGGTCGCGGTCCGCGCGATGGTCCCCGCCAAGGAAGCCCAGCGGATCATGGACGACCTGTACGAGCTCGGCGCGCGCGCGATCCTCACCACCTCGATCCACGCCTGCCGCCTCTAGGTCCCGGCGTACCGCACCGGTACGCCGCCCACCGACCCGCACGCCACCTCCAGAAGGCAACGCACCATGGCCGAGTCCGCCGCCCAGCCCGTCACGCCCACCCTGCCGGTCACTTTCCGGCCGACCCGCACCCGGGTCGTCCTGCTGGGCGTCGGCCTCGCCATGTTCACCACCATCACGGCGATCGCCGTGCTGCTGGAGAAGCTCAGCCCCGGCGAGCGGATCAGCTTCGTCTTCACCGCCGTCCTGCTGAGCTCCGTACTCGTCCTGCTCAGCCGCCCCAAGGTCGTCGCCGACGAGACCGGCGTCACGGTCGTCAACCTGACCACCACCCGGCGCCTGGAGTGGGCCCAGATCCTGCGGGTCAACCTCCGCCCCGGCGACCCGTGGGTGTTCCTGGACCTCAGCGACGGCACCAGCCTGCCCGCCCTCGGCATCCAGCCGGGCGTCGCCAAGCAGCAGGCCATCGGCGACGCCCGCGCCCTGCGCGCGCTGGCCGAGGCCCGCGGAACGGGCGGACACGACCACTGAGTCGGCCGATCCCCGTCGCCGCGTACCGTTGCGGCCGGGATCTCAATGACTACCCTGGTGGCGGGGCGCAGCTGTGCGCCCTCCCACCGGCCCCGGGACCTCGTGGCCCGTGGGCACCTGCGACTTGAGGAGTGACTCCCTCCAGCAATGGACGGATCGTCCGGTAGTACCCGCGCCGCCCTCCCCCCGGAGGCGGCGGCATGACCATCCCGCTACTCCTGCTCGCGGCGGCCTTCGCCCTCATCCTCGCCAACGGATTCTTCGTGGCCGCCGAATTCGGCCTCGTCACCGTGGAGCGACCCGAGGCCGAGCGCGCCGCAGCCGACGGCGACCGCCGTGCCCGTACGGTGGTCAAGGCCCTGCGGGAGCTGTCCTTCCAGCTCTCCGGCACCCAGCTCGGCATCACCATCACCTCCCTCGTGGTCGGCATGCTCGCCGAGCCGGCCCTCGCCGCACTGCTGGCCGGGCCGCTCGCCGCGACGGGCCTCCCGAAGGGAGCCGTCCCCGGCGTCGCCGTCGTCATCGGCATGCTGCTCGCCTCCGCCGTCCAGATGGTCGTCGGCGAGCTCGTACCGAAGAACTGGGCGGTCTCCCGGCCGCTCCAGGTCGCCCGCTTCGTCGCCGGCCCCCAGCACGCCTTCTCCCGCGTCTTCCGTCCGGTCATCGCCGGGCTCAACGCCGTGGCCAACCGCCTCGTGCGGGCGCTCGGCGTGGAACCGACCGAGGAGATGGCCTCCGCCCGGACCCCCGGCGAACTGCTCTCCCTGGTCCGCCATTCGGCCCAGGCCGGCGCCCTGGAACAGGACACCGCCGACCTCTTCGTACGGACCCTCTCGCTGGGCGATCTCACGGCCCAGCACGTCATGACCCCACGGGTGAAGGTCAGCGCCCTGATGCACACGGCCACCGCGGCCGACGTGCTCAACCTGACCCGAGCCACCGGCCTGTCCCGCTTCCCGGTCTACCGCGACCGCATCGACGAGATCACCGGCGTGGTCCACCTCAAGGACGCCCTCGCCGTGCCCGAGTCGGAACGCGACCGCACCTCCGTGAGCCGGATCTGCGTCGCCCCGCTGCTGGTGCCCGGCTCCCTGCCGGTGCAGCCGCTGCTGGAGCGCCTGCGCAGCGAGCAGCCGATGGCCGTGGTCGTCGACGAGTACGGCGGCACCGCCGGTGTCGTCACGCTGGAGGACATCGTGGAGGAGCTCGTCGGCGAGGTCCGCGACGAGCACGACTTCGCCGAGGACGAGACCCCCGAACTGGCCGCTGTCGCGGCCGAGGACGGCCGCCCCTCCTGGGAGGCCGACGGCAGCTGCCGCGTGCAGACCCTGCGCCGGATAGGCCTGGAAGTGCCCGAAGGACCGTACGAGACCGTCGCCGGGCTCGTCGCCGACCTCCTCGGCCGGATCCCCGCCCCCGGGGACCGTGCGGAGCTGCCCGGCTGGAAGCTCTCCGTCCGCCGCGTCGGCCGCAACCGCGCGGAACGCGTCCGGCTGGTCCGGCTGACGGCGGTGCCCGCGGCCGCTGCCCACCGGCCCGCCTCGGCGGCCGACGGCGCTGCCGTGCTCGAACCGCAGCGGGCCGAGCTGGAAGGCGCCGCCCGATGAACGCGCTCCAGCTCCTCTTCGCCCTGCTCCTGGTCCTCGCCAACGGTTTCTTCGTCGGCGCCGAGTTCGCGCTCGTCTCCGTACGCCGCAGCCAGATCGAGCCCCTCGCGGCCGAGTCCAAACGGGCCCGCCAGGTGCTCCACGGCCTGGAGAACCTGCCCCGCATGATGGCCGCGGCGCAGTTCGGCATCACCATGTGCTCGCTCACCCTCGGCGCGGTCGCCGAGCCCACCGTGGCCCGGCTGCTGGAACCCGTCTTCCACGCCGTCCACGTACCGCAGGGGCTGATCCACCCGCTGGGCTACGCCTTCGCGCTCAGCGCCGTGGTCTTCCTGCACCTGGTCATCGGCGAGATGGTGCCGAAGAACCTGGCCATGGCCGCCCCCGAGAAGACCGCCCTGTGGTTCAGCCCCGGCCTGGTCGCCTTCGCCCGCCTGTGCGGGCCGGTCACCACCGCGCTCGGCGCCTGCGCCACGCTCGTCCTGAAGCTCTTCAAGGTGGAGCCCAAGGACGAGGTCGAGGCCGTCTACACCTCCGCCCAGCTGGGCCGCCTCCTCAAGGACTCCCGGCAGGCCGGGCTCCTGGAACCGGTCGAGCAGGAGCGTCTGGAGGACGCACTGGAACTGGGCAGCCGCCCCGTCACCGACGTCCTCCTCGGCCCGGACCGCCTGGTCACGGTCGGCCCCTCGGTGACCCCGCGCCAGATCGAGCAGCTCACGGTGCGCACCGGGTACTCCCGGTTCCCCGTCCGCGCGGAGAGCGGCGCCTTCATGGGCTACCTGCACGTCAAGGACGTACTGGACCTGGAGGACCGGGAGCGGGCCGTACCCCAGCGGGTCTGGCGCCGGATGACCACTCTGTGCGCCACGGTCCCGCTGGACGACGCCCTCGGCGTCATGCGCCGGGACGCCACGCACCTGGCGCAGGTGGCGGACGCGGGGGGCCGGGTCCTCGGCCTGGTCGCCCTGGAGGACGTCCTGGAAATGCTGGTGGGCGAGGTCCGCGACCCGGCCCACCGCTCGTACGTCCGCGGCGCCTAGCCGGCCGGAAGCTCCCGGGGCCGAGCCCCGGGAGCTTCCGGCCCGCCGGCAATCGGGGTGCGGCCCCGGGCTACAGCGTCGGCGGGTCCGGGCGTTCCTGGGGTCCGCGGCCCGACAGGACCTCCCCGTACGCCTGCATCAGGTCCGGCAGCCGGAGGGTGGCCAGGTCGTCCCGCGACGGCTCACCGGCGAAGCCCGCCAGCCGCAGATCCCGGTACGCGCAGCTCTTCTCGTACAGGGTCCGCAGGAAACGCCCGTTGCCGAGCTCGTCGATCCAGCCCTGCTCCACCACATGAGCGCTGATGCTGCGCAGCTCCTCCAGCGCCTCCTCGTCCCAGTGGTCCCCGTTCGCGTCCGCCAGCACCCCGCCGATCGCGGTCAGCTCCGGCGGCCGGTAGCTGGGGAAGTCCACGCGGGTGGTGAAGCGCGAGGACAGCCCCGGATTGGCGGCCAGCAGCCGGTCCATCCCGGCCGGGTAGCCCGCGAGGATCACCACCAGGTGGTCCCGGTTGTCCTCGGCCCGCTTCAGCAGCACCTGCAGGGCCTCGTCGCCGTACGCGTCGCCCTTGCTGTAGCCCGAGTTCGACAGCGAATACGCCTCGTCCACGAACAGCACCCCGCCGATCGCCGAATCGATCAGCTCGTTCGCCTTCACCGCGGTCTGCCCGAGGAACTCGCCCACGAGGTCCGCCCGCTGGGCCTCCACCAGATGGTCGCCGCCCAGCAGGCCCAGCGCGTAGAAGACCCGGCCCAGGATCCGCGCCACCGTCGTCTTGCCCGTACCGGAGGGCCCGGAGAACACGAAGTGCCGCTTCGGCGGCTGCACCGGCAGTCCCTGCCCGGCCCTCAGCCGCGCCATGTGCAACTGCGCGGACAGCGCCTTCACCTGCCGCTTCACCGGCTCCAGGCCCACCATCCGCTCCAGCTCCGCCAGAGCATCGGCGAGCGCCGCAGGGTCCGCCGGCCCGGCCGGCAACCCCTCGGGCGTGCCCTGCGGCGGTACGGGCACCTTGCGCCGCGCGCCCTCCACCCGTCCCGCCGGGGGAGTGGGCGGAGTCAGCGGATCGGGCTCCACCTGGCCGTCCGCCGCGATGTCCTGGACGGGCCCGCCGCCCAGCGCGACCGCCGCGAAGTCCCCGCCCGCGGGGGACGGGCCGTGCCCGCCGAGGGCCCCGTACCCGGCATACCCGGCCAGGCCCGCCAGATCGGCCATGCCGTCCGTGTCGTCGCCGTCCTCGATGGCCGTCAGCCGGGCCGCGGTGTCCATGAACGCGGGATCCACCCGGTGCACCGCCCGGTACAGCGGCAGGGCCGCCGCGGTGCGCCCGGTGCCCTCCCGGGCCCGCGCCAGCCAGTACCGCAGCTCCTTGCGCTGGGGCTGCTCGCTGCGACAGCGCATCAGCGCCGCCGCCAGCATCGGCTCCGCCTGCCCGTACATCTCCAGCCGGACCCGCGCCATCCCGCCGAACAGCCCGGCCTCGATGCCCAGCAGCGGATCGTTCACCAGCGGCTCGGTCTGGCGGACCAGCTGCTCCCAGTCCTTGACCAGATAGGCCCGGCAGGCGTGCAGGAACCGTACCTGGGCGTCGGTGTCCACCGGCGGCAGCGCGGCCAATGCCTGGTCCAGCTCGGGCACATGGCGGCCGTCGAGCCAGTGCGAGGCGTGGGCGAGGAGCAGATCGCGCCGGCTCTCCAGAACCGGCTGCACCCACCAGCCCAGCCAGTACCAGGAGTTCAGCGTCCGCCCGTGCCGGGCGCGCTGCTCGCCGAACCGGTCCCGGTGGGCGTACATCCGGAGTAACGCGTTGCCGGTGTCGACCCGGAGCGCGTGCAGTCCCAGCCATGCGTCGGCCATGGAGGGGTCGAGTCGTACGGCCGCCCGGAACTCCTCCTCGGCCTGCGGATAGGCGCCCATGGTGCAGGCGTCGACCCCGCGCAGCCAGGCGAGTTCGGCCGGGGCGTGCATGCTGCCCGGCGTGCCGAAATCCATCACGTCCCCCACAAGCCTGCCCCCGTGGTGCGCGGCAACCTCCGTGACGAGCACATGAGTTGCCCACTGCGCCGATGAAATCAGGGCTGCATCGTACCTGCGGTCACGCACCTTACGTAGGGCGCGACAAGGCCTGTTCCGGCGTGCGCCCCCGGGCCGCTCGGTGACTCAGGGTGAAGATTCGGGGTGGACCGGCCCCGCGCGAAGCCGCCGTGGAGGGGGTTCGCGGGCAGAACGAAGCCCCCGATCACGGGGGAACAACCGGGGGCTTCGGATCCGCGGCGGCCTGTAAAGGCCTCGCATTGAGAACGTAAGGCCGCCGCGGGCCCCGGGTCAAGCGGGTCCGGTCGAGGCCCGGCGGAGGTGATGCGAGGGGGCGTTCAGGCCCGGGGGAGGTCGTCACTCCCGGTGATGAAAGGGGAGGTTCCTGCCGTCGCTCGGGCCCCGGAAGACCACTCGTATCCCGTACCGCTCTGGCGTACCAGGGTGTCGGCGAAGGGGCGCGAAGGGTCATTGGAGAAGTGCGCGCGCTCCGCGCGCTCCCATCCGTCCCAGAAGTCGGAAAGTTCACGCCCGTCCCGGTTTCGCCCCCGTTGCCAGGACTGCTCGCAGGGCGTCTCCATCCACAGCAGCCGCGCCAGACGGGGGCGCAGCGCCCGCCGTCCGGCCCCGACGCCCTCGACCAGCAGCACCGGTGCCGGGTCCAGCACCCGCTCCGGCCCGAACCGGCGCGCCACCCAGTCGTACGGGGCCCAGTGCGCGGGCCGTCCCGCGGCGAGCGGCTCCAGCACCTGCGCGCGCAGCCGCTGCTCCCAGCCGAACAGCTCCTCATGGGTCGCCACGTCATCGAGGTGAAGGACGGGTGCCCCCAGCACCTCGGCGAGCCGCCCCGCGAAGGTGCTCTTCCCGGACCCGGCGTGCCCGTCGATCCCGATCAGGCGCACCGGACCGAGGGAGGGCGGCAGGGCCGCGAGCTCCCGCGCGAGTGACTCAAGCGACTGCTGCGGCTCCACCCGACCAGCCTAGACAAGCCCGACACGACCCGCGGCTTCGGGTCGCCGCCGCCGGGAACTGGAAGGGTGATGCCACCCGAGCGCCACCGAAGTGCCGACCCACCCTGGGGGAACACGCGATGACCGAAGCCACGCCGCGCAGGGCCGTACTCGTCGCCGCGCTCGCGGTCGCCACCGCGGCCACCGCCGCCACCGTCTCCGGCGGCAGCGCCTCGGCAGCCACCCCGCCCACCCCTCCCGCCCCGCGGGCCCCGGGCCGCACCGTCGACAACCGCTTCTGGTACTCCTACGCCCACTGGCTCGCCGGCACCCACCGCGGCACGATCGCCGTCGGCGGCTCCCGCCCCGGCCTGGAGATCGCCGCGGCCGTCGGCCGCACCGAGTACGCCGACCCGCACACCGGGAAGAAGAGCACCTGGGAGTACGCCACCTGGACCTCCCCGGTGCACCACTCCACCGTCCCGGCCACCGAGGCCATCGCCTCCTGGAACGCCCGCACCCCGGCCGGCACCTGGATCCAGATCGAACTGCGAGGCACCTACACCGACGGCACGGCCACCCCCTGGTACGTGATGGGCCGCTGGGCCTCCGGCGACGGCGACATCCGCCGCACCTCGGTGGACGGCCAGTCCGACGGACGGTCCACCGTCTGGACCGACACCCTGGCCCTCGACGCGGGAGCCGCGACCGCCGGCCTGCGGCTCGCGGCCTGGCAGCTGCGGTTCACCCTCCACCGCAGGCCCGGCGCCGAGCGCGGACCCACCGTCCGCCTCGCGGGCGCCATGGTCTCCGACGTCCCGGACCGCTTCACCGTCCCCGCCTCCACCCCCTCCGCCCGCACCGCCCACGAGCTGAAGGTCCCGCGCTACTCGCAGGAGGTCCACGCGGGCCAGTACCCCGAGTACGACAACGGCGGCGAGGCCTGGTGCAGCCCCACCTCCTCCCAGATGATCATCGAGTACTGGGGCGGCAGGGCCGACGCCACCGCGCTGACCTGGGTGAACCCGGATTACGCCGACCCGCAGATCTGCCACGCGGCCCGTTCCACGTACGACGCCGCCTACAAGGGCTGCGGCAACTGGCCCTTCAACGCCGCCTACGCCGGCACCTACCGCGATCTGGCCGGAGTCGTCACCCGCCTCACCTCCCTGACCGACCTGGAGACCCTGGTCCGGGCCGGCATCCCGGTGATCACCTCCCAGTCCTTCCGTCCGGACGAGCTCACGGGCGCGGGCTACGGCACCGCAGGCCACCTGATGACCGTCATCGGCTTCACCGCCGCCGGGGACGTGATCGCCAACGACCCCAACTCGCCCGACAACCCCGCCGTGCGCCGCGTCTACCGGCGCTCCGAATGGGAGAACATCTGGCTGCGCACCCAGCGGGTGGGAGTCTCCGGAAAGGTCACCTCGGGTTCCGGGGGCGTCTGTTACCTCTACGCCCCGGCCCTCCCGAGCCGGGCGCAGGTCCGCGCGCTGCGGGCGGTGGGGGTGTTGTGAGGGGGCCGCGAATTTGCCCGTTGACCAAGCGGCACGGGTAAGCGGAACATAGTGGGGTAAATGGCACATAAAGGCTTCTCAGTAGGAGGCGGCCCGCCATGACCACCCATCCCAGCATCGAGCACCACCCGGACCTCGCCGAGATGCGCACTCGGTTCGAGCGGGTGACCACGACTCCCGCCGCGCAGGCCGTCGAAGCACTCGCCCTGATCACGGGCCTGTACCTGGCTGCCTCGCCGTGGATCGCAGGATTCAGCGGCCTCACCCCGCTGGCCATCAACAACCTGATCGCCGGCCTCGCCTTCTGCCTGTGCATGAGCGGTCTGGGTTCCGCCTACGAGCGCACCCACGCGATGGCGTGGACGGCGGTCGCCCTCGGTGCGTGGACGATCATCGCCCCGTGGGCCATCGCCGGAGAGATGGACACGACCCGAACGGTGGTCAGCAACGTGATCGCCGGAGGCGTCGCACTGTGCCTCGGCCTCGCGATGGCGGGCATGGCGGGCCGGAACCGCGAGACCCGCGTCTGACCGGGCGTCGGAGAGAACGCCGGACCGGGGGTGCCGGGCATCCGCGCCGGACACCGGGCACCGGACGAGGAGCGCGCCGGGTCCCTGCCGAAGAGGCCGGGGCCCGGCCGCATGCCGTCCGGACCTGTCCATTTATGTCTGCGTTTGCGTGACGCATGCCACCCATGACGTCCCTACCGCGAAAGCCGCGAACGCTGGCACATTGGACGCCATGACTGCCGACAGCGCCGCCCCGACCGCCGCCCCCCGGAACCTCGTCCGCACCGGAGGCCCCAAGGACGACTCCGCCTGGCTGGAGCACGTGCTCGGCTGGACCCTCGTGGTCGTCGTCGCCATGTTCGTCACCCAGGTCGGCTGGCTCTGAGACCCTCCCGGCCGCAGGCCGCGAGGCCCCCGGCCGCAGCCCGTCGCTGACGATCACCACCGAGGCCCAGGCCGACCACCACCGGCAGCGCGGCACCCAGGTCTGCCATACTGCGGGCTTCCTGTGGCAGTTCGAGGCTAGGGTCGAATTTGAATAATAGTCAACAGCGCGGAGCGACCGTTCGATCCCAGGTGCGCAAGGCCGAACTCATAGCGACCGGGCGCAAATTGTTCGCCGACACCTCGTACGACGCGCTCTCCATGGACGACATCGCCAAACACGCGGGCGTCGCCAAAGGGCTGATCTACTACTACTTCACCAACAAACGCGGCTACTACCTCGCCATCGTCGAGGACTCCGTCGCCGAGCTCGTCGCCCGGGCCGGCGGCGACACCGACCTCCCCAACGCCGAGCGCGTCCGCCGCACCATCGACGGATACCTGTACTACGCCGAGCACCACCGCGCCGCCTACCGCACGATCGTCACCGGCGGCGTCGGATCCGACGCCGAGGTGCTCGCCATCCGCGACGCCGTCCGCGAGGAGCTCGTCGCCACCATCGCCGAGGGCGCGTACGGGCACCGGGCCCTCCCTCCCCTCGCCCGGCTCGCCCTCGTCGGCTGGCTCTCCGGCGTCGAGGGGGCCACCCTGGACTGGATCGGCGCACTGGATGCCCCGGACCAGCCCGACCGTGCCGTGCTCGGGGCCCTGCTGGTGCGCCAGCTGCGCGCGACACTGATGGTGATCGAGGAGTTCGTCCCGGAGTGTCCGGCACCTCCCGTTCCCGAAGGACCGTTCGGTCAGCTCGGTGATCTTGCCCCGGTGACGGGAAGCCCCTGATCGGGCATACTCAAGCCGCCGCAGCCTCTGAACAGCCCCTTCCGTGATCCGGGAGGGCAACATCGGCTGTGGGAGAACCGAGACCCGGCGCCGCGTCCCACACCTCACGCGTCGCCGCCGTGCCCGACCAGGGAGGAGAGCGCCGCCATGACAGACCGCGCCCCGCAGACGGTGGACCGACAGCTGCCCACCGAGGAGTCCCGGGACCTCCTCGCCCTCGTACGCGAGATCGCGCAGCGGGAGATCCGCCCCAAGGCAGCCGAGGAGGAGGACTCCGGCCGCTTCCCGCGGGAGGTCTTCACCCTGCTCTCGGAGGCCGGACTGCTCGGTCTCCCGTACCCCGGGGAATTCGGCGGCGGTGAGCAGCCCTACGAGGTCTACCTCCAGGTCCTGGAGGAGCTCGCCGCGGCCCGCCTGACCGTCGGGCTCGGAGTCAGCGTGCACTCCCTCGCCTGCCACGGCCTCGCCGGCTACGGCACCAAGGAGCAGCAGAGCGCCCACCTGCCCGAGATGCTCGGCGGCGGCCTCCTGGGCGCCTACTGCCTCTCCGAGCCGGCCGCCGGCTCGGACGCGGCCTCGCTCACCACCAAGGCGGTGCGCGACGGCGACGACTGGATCATCACCGGCACCAAGGCCTGGATCACCCACGGCGGAGTCGCCGACTTCTACACCGTCCTCGCGCGCACCGGCGCCGCGGGCCCCAAGGGCATCACGGCCTTCCTGGTCCCCGGGGACGTGGAGGGCCTGACCTCGGCCGTGCCCGAGAAGAAGATGGGCATGAAGGGCTCGCCCACCGCCCAGCTGCACTTCGACGGCGTACGCGTCCCCGACGCCCGCCGCATCGGCGAGGAGGGGCAGGGCTTCACCATCGCCCTGGCCGCCCTGGACGCCGGTCGGCTGGGCATCGCGGCCTGCGCCATCGGCGTGGCCCAGGCCGCGCTGGACGAGGCACTGGCGTACGCCCTGGACCGCAAGCAGTTCGGACACCCGATCGCGGACTTCCAGGGGCTGCGCTTCATGCTGGCCGACATGGCCACCAAGATCGAGGCGGGCCGGGCGCTGTACCTCGCGGCGGCGCGGCTGCGCGACGCGGGCAAGCCGTTCTCCCGCCAGGCGGCCATGGCGAAGCTGTTCTGCACGGACGCGGCGATGTCGGTCACCACGGACGCGGTGCAGGTCCTGGGCGGCTACGGCTACACGGCGGACTTCCCCGTCGAGCGGCTGATGCGCGAGGCGAAGGTGCTCCAGATCGTCGAGGGCACCAACCAGATCCAGCGCATGGTCATCGCCCGCCACCTGGCGGGCCCGGAGACGCGCTGACCTCGGTCAGTACAGCCCGCTGCTGCTGGTGGGCCACACCGGGGAGGACGTGAGCCGCGACCACTCCGGGTCACGCCGGCCGGGCAGAGTCCGGCCGGCGTCCGCCCATCGCGCCAGCAGATCGCGATAGATCGGCGGATCGGGAGCCTGCTGCGGCTGCTCACGCGGACGCTGAACCGATTCTTCGAAACCCGGCGTCACCGGGCGACGCCTTCGGCCCGTTGAAGACTGAAGCATGGTCATACCCGGCCAACGCGGAACCGAAGGGCCGGGTAATCGCCCCCGGGGTGCGGCTATCCGTTCGAGATGTCGCCGGGGGGCGGGGTGGGGGCGGGGGCGGGCGGAGCGCGGCGGTGAGGCGCGGCAGGGGCTCCGGGGGGCGGGATCTTGCTTGACCGGCATCGGAGATGCGTATGGGGGTTTCCCGTCAGTCTCATCGTCTCTCCGTGTCGGGCCGGCCCCTCAAGGGCGCTCCTTCGTCGCGTCGCTTCGCGATGGCCTTCGGCCACCCTTGACCGACCGTCCCGCCCCGGACATACGAAGACTGTCGGGAAGCCCCCAAAAGAACGAGCCGGTCCGAGCTTCCAAGGACGGGGCGGCCGGAGAAGCCCTGCCCGGTCGGGGGTGAGCCTCTTCCCGAGGCGGGGCCCATCCAGACCCAGGGCCCGGGTCGGTGGGCGCATCAAATCGCTACGCGCTCCTCATCCCCTAGCGTCTCCAGCCCGTCCTGGGCCGGACATAGGCCGCCCATGGTCCCGGTTCACCTCACGAACTGCGTCCGACGACCGTCTGGAGCCCGGCATAAGCCGCCTCAGATCGCTACGCGCCTCTCCTGGACTGCGACCGGCGGCCGGCAGGGCCTGATGCCTCGTCTATTCCGTCGTGGATCCAGGTCAGTGCACAAGTGACACCACAAACCCATCCCCAAACAGGGGTAATTGGGGCAAACGGTCGGCGATTCGAGCGGTCCGCTCTCGCTGACCCCACTCCACGACGAAATAGCCGCTGTCAGGCGTCTTTCCACCCCAGGCAGCGTCGAGACGCCCTCGATGAGGAGCGCTTGAGCATCGTGGGCGGCTTATGACCGGCCACAGACGGTCGCCGGACGCACCTCGCCAGAGGAACCGAGGCCGTGGGCGGCCTATGTCCAGCCCAAGACGGTCTGGAGACGCTGAGAGACGAGGAGCGCGTAGCGATTGGACGCGCCCACCGACCCGGCCGGTGCGCGGCATGGGCCCCGCCTCGGGAAGGTGCCCTTTCACGCCCGACCGGGCAGGGCATCTCCGACCACCCCGTCCCTAAAAGGAATGCCCGGCCCGTTCCTTTGGGGGCTTCCCGGCAGTCTTCGTATGTCCGGGGCGGGACGGTCGGTCAAGGGTGGCCGCAGGCCATCGCGCAGCGACGCGACGACGAAGGAGGAGCGCCCTTGAGGGACCGGCCCGAACCGGAGAGACGATGAGACTGACGGGAAACCCCCATACGCATCTCTGATACCGGTCAAGCAAGATCCCGCCCGCCGGAGCCCCTGCCGCGCCCTCCGTCGCCGCCCGCCCTCCGCCGCCCGCCCGCCCGCTCCCGCCCCGGCACACCGCGCCGTCCTGTCAACGCGTGCCAGAAGTCTGGCCCCGGGCCCCATTTCTGACGTACCGTCATATCCGCTTGAGCCGCCCCCCGCAGCCCGCCCCGCAGCCCGCCCCGCAGCTCGTCACCCTGCTCGCCCGAGCCGTACGTCCCGGAGGTCCGCCATGCCCGTCGACCGGCCCGTCGCCCTCGACGAATACCCCATCCACCAGGCACCCTTGTCGATGAAGCACCTCGTCAGCGGTGACCGGAACGCCTACGACCGCTGCATCTTCCACGTCTTCGACCACGCCGGCCGCGCCGTCCTGATCCTCGGCCTCGGCGTCTACCCCAACGCCGGGGTCATCGACGCCTACGCCACCCTCCGCACCGGCGACGAGCTCCTCGCCGTCCGGGCCTCCGACGCACTCACCGACGACCGGATGAACCTCTCGGTCGGGCCCCTGTCCATCACCGTCGACGTGCCGCTCAAGAAGCTCACGCTGCGCTGCGCCCCCGATCCGGCAGACCCGCACGGGCTCTCGTACGACATCACCTGGACCGCCGAGTTCCCTGCCGTCTGGGAGCCGCACCACATCCAGCGGCGCGGTGACCGCCTCATGCTGGAAGGGCGCCGCTTCGTCCAGGCCGGCCAGGTCGCCGGCACCATACGGGCCAAGGGTGAGGAGTTCGCCCTCGCGCCGGGGGAGTGGACCGGTACCCGCGACCGGAGTTGGGGCGTGCGGCCGATTCCCGGCGAGGAGGGCGGGCGCGCGGCCGAGGAACACCGCCCCGAGGGCTTCCACTGGCTGTGGGTCCCGGTCCGTTTCGAGGACCGCTTCCTCATGGTCATCGCCCAGGAGGACGCCGACGGCCACCGCACTCTGAACGAAGCCGTGCAGGTCTTTCCCGACGGCAGCGGCCGGGGCGACGTCCAACTCGGCTGGCCGTACACCGAGATCCGCTACCGGCCCGGCGGCCGTCACCCCGAGAGCGCGGTCATCCACCTCACCGACCCCTCCCGCAAGCCCCTGGAACTGGGAGTGGAGATCCTCAACTCCTCCCCGCTCGCCGTCGGCGCCGGCTACCCGCCCGCCGGTGACTGGCAGCACGGCACCTGGCAGGGCCGGGGCTGGACCGACCGTCGCGTCTACGACCTCTCCGACCCCGCGGCCCATCCGATGGCCGCCTTCGGGGTGACCGACCACTCGGCCCGCTTCACCCTCGACGGGCAGATCGGCCACGGCATCTTCGAGCACGGCAGCTTCGGCCGCCACGACCCGAGCGGCTTCGCCGACTACTCCTCCGTCGCCCAGTAGGCCGGTCAAGCCGGTCAGGACCAGTACGAAAGGGGCTCACCCCATGGCCACTGCACCACGTCCGCGTACCTCCACCCGGGAGCCCGAGGAGCTCGGCCGCCGTCTCGCCGCCTGGCTGGACACCAGGCTCCCCGGCGCGAAGGTCACCAACGTCTCCGTCCCCGGGTCCAACGGGATGTCGAGCGAGACCCTGCTCTTCGACATAGAACACCCCGACACCCCGCTCCGCGCCTGCGCGCTGCGGCTCGCCGCCGACCCGGCCGCCTACACCGTCTTCCCGACGTACGACATGCCGCGCCAGCACCGCGTGATGAGCCTGGTCGCCGAGCACACGGACCTGCCCGTTCCGCGCGTGCAGTGGCTGGAGGCGGACCCGGGGCCGCTGGGGGCACCGTTCTTCGTGATGGCCCGTGCGGAGGGCCGGGTCCCGCCCGACGTGATGCCCTACACCTACGAGGGCAACTGGCTGCACGCCGCCACCGACGCCGAGCGCGCCGTCCTGCAGGAAGCAAGCATCTCGCTGCTCGCGCGCCTGCACGACCAGTTCCCGGCCAAGGAGGCCGAGTTCCTCCTTCCGGAGGGCGAGGGCACACCCCTGCGCCGGCACGTGGACTCCCAACGCGCCTACTACTCCTGGGTGGTGGGCGGACTCGCGCCCTCCCCGCTCATCGAGCGGGCGTTCGCCCGCCTGGAGGAGCTGTGGCCGCGGGAGGAGGGCCCCGCCGTCCTCAATTGGGGGGACGCCCGCATCGGCAATGTCATCTACGACGGGTTCACGCCGGTGGCCGTGCTGGACTGGGAGATGGCGGCGTACGCGCCGCGCGAGGTGGACCTGGGCTGGACCGTCTACCTGCACCGGTTCTTCCAGGACCTCACCGTCGGCTTCGGCCAGCCCGGCCTGCCGGACTTCCTGCGCCGCGAGGACCTGGAGCGCCGGTACGCCGAACTCACCGGGCACACCCCGCAGGACATGGAGTTCCACACCCTCTACGCGGCCCTGCGCCACGGGATCGTGATGCTGCGCATCGCCTACCGGCAGGCGCACTTCGGTGAGGTCGAGGTCCCGGCGGATCCGGACAGCCTGATCCTGCACCACGCCAGCCTGGCCGCCATGGTGCAGGGGACGTACTGGTAGGGGAGCAGGGAGAGGGAGCAGGGGAGCCGGTGCAGCGGTAGGGGAGCCGGGCGCCAGGCGGCCGTCAGGCCGCCTGGGCGTGCTGCTGCTGCGTCTGCGGTCGCGGCAGCACGGGGCTCACCACGCGGACGGGGCGCGAGCCGGGGCCGCCGACGTGCGAGAAGGGCTGCGTCCGCCAGTCCAGACCCTGGGGCAGGGCCGACAGGACGACCGGTTCCGGCTCCTGCGCCTCCACCGGCTGGATCATGCCGACGGTGGGCAGCGCGTCGGTGGCGGGCCGCCCGGTGCCCGCACAGACGGTGAGGCCGAAGGGGTTCCACGGGGTCAGGCACAGGGCGTGCTGCGGCAGGTACTCCTCGTCCGCGACGAGGGCGATCGACTGGCCGCAGTCGGGGCAGATCGCGTGGTGGATCTCGAACCCCTCGGCTTCGTCGAGGTACTCGCCGTCCGCGCCGTCGTCCGGGTACGTGCCGTTCCCGTGATCGTGCAGTTCCAGGGGCTCCGGTTCGGTGCGACCGGCGCGCTTGGTATTCAGCATGGATGTACTCCCCCTTGGATGGGCCGGGCGGGCAGGTTCTTCGGCCTCGGCCACAGCAACCAATTCCCGTCGAGCGTCACGAGTAACCACAACAGACAGGCCTCCACCTGCATACCCCTGTGGCCTTGGTCACATGCCTGGCGCAGATGCCTCCAGTGGGCGGACAGCACTGGGCCTGAAGCGCCCTTGGGCCGTAAGTTGAGCGGCTATGAGCGCAATGGAGGAGCTGGACCGCCAGATCGTTGATCTGCTCGTGCGGGACGGGCGGATGAGCTACACGGATCTGGGCAAGGCCACGGGACTGTCCACGTCGGCAGTCCATCAGCGAGTACGACGTCTGGAGCAGCGCGGGGTGATCCGCGGCTACGCGGCCGTGGTCGATCCGGAGGCCGTCGGCCTGCCGCTGACCGCGTTCATCTCGGTGAAGCCCTTCGACCCGAGCGCCCCGGACGACATCGCCGACCGGCTCGCCGGGGTTCCCGAGATCGAGGCCTGCCACAGCGTCGCGGGCGACGAGAACTACATCCTGAAGGTGCGCGTCGCCACCCCCCTGGAGCTGGAAGACCTCCTGGGCCGGCTCCGCGCCCTCGCCCACGTCTCGACGCGCACGACGGTCGTCCTCTCCACCCCCTACGAGGCCCGCCCGCCCCGCGTCTGAGCGGGGACCCGGTGGTCGGGCCGGGGCGGGCGACGCGGGACACTGGTCGGCATGACTGACCGCACCGCCCACTCCGCCGATGCCGCCGGAGCACCGACCAGGACCGTCCTCCTCCGCGGGGGCGAGGTCCACAGCCCCGCCGACCCCTTCGCCACCGCGATGGTGGTCGAGCGCGGCCGTATCGCCTGGGTGGGTTCCGAGGGCGCTGCCGACGCCTTCGCGCAGGGCGTGGACGAGGTCGTCGACCTCGGCGGGGCTCTCGTCACGCCCGCCTTCACCGACGCCCACGTCCACACCACCTCCGCGGGCCTGGCCCTGACCGGGCTGGACCTCACCGGAGCGCGTTCCCTGTCCGCCGCGCTGGACCTCGTACGGGCGTACGCCGCGAGCAGGCCGGCCGACCGGGTGCTCCTCGGGCACGGCTGGGACGCGGCCCGCTGGCCCGAGCGCCGCGCGCCGCACCGCGCCGAGCTCGACGAGGCCACCGGCGGCCGCCCGCTCTACCTCAGCCGCGTCGACGTGCACTCGGCCGTGGTCACGACAGCCCTGCTCGCCCTCGTACCCGGCGTACGGCCCGACGGCGACCGGCCGCTGACCGCCGACGACCACCACGCCGTGCGGCGGGCCGCGCTGGCCGCGGTCACCCCCGCCCAGCGGACCGAGGCCCAGCGGGCCGCCCTCGACCGGGCCGCCTCCCTCGGCATCGGCTCCGTGCACGAGTGCGGCGGGCCCGAGATCTCCTCCGCCGAGGACTTCACGGGGCTGCTGACCCTGGCCGCCGAGCGGCCCGGGCCGCGCGTCTTCGGGTACTGGGCCGACCGGGACCTCGCACTGGCCAGGGAGCTCGGGGCCGTCGGAGCGGCCGGCGACCTGTTCGTCGACGGCGCCCTCGGCTCGCACACCGCCTGCCTCCACGCCCCGTATGCGGACGCCGCGCACACCGGTACCGAGTACCTCGACGTGCACGCCGTCACCGAACACGTGGCCGCCTGCACGGAGGAGGGCCTGCAGGCCGGTTTCCACGCCATCGGCGACGCCGCGGTCACCGCCGTCGTCGAGGGGGTCCGGGCGGCCGCGGAGAAGGTGGGCCTGGCCCGCGTCCGCGCCGCCCGGCACCGTGTGGAGCACGCGGAGATGATGACCCCCGCCACCATCGCCGCCTTCGCGGAGCTCGGGCTCACCGCCTCCGTGCAGCCCGCGTTCGACGCGGCCTGGGGCGGCGAGGACGGCATGTACGCGGACCGGCTCGGCGTCGAGCGCGCCCGCACCCTGAACCCGTACGCGGCCATGCTCAAGGCCGGTGTCCCGCTGGCCTTCGGCTCGGACGCGCCGGTCACCCCGCTCGACCCGTGGGGCACGGTCCGCGCGGCCGCCTTCCACCGGACGCCCGAGCACCGGATCTCCGTACGGGCCGCCTTCACCGCCCACACGCGGGGCGGCTGGCGGGCCCTGGGCCGCGACGACGCGGGCGTCCTTGTGCCCGGCGCGCCGGCCGACTACGCGGTCTGGCAGACGGGTGACCTGGTCGTACAGGCCCCCGACGACCGGGTCGCCCGCTGGTCCACCGACCCCCGCTCGGGCACCCCCGGACTGCCCGATCTGACCCCCGGATCCGACCTGCCGGTGTGCCTCGCCACCGTCGTCGGCGGGCGGGAGGTATTCGTACGCCCACAGGGGTGATCCGGCGGGCCTCGGTTCGGTACGGGCGGTCGGACCCGGATAGGTTCGGCCGGGTCCACCACAGGATGTCCGTGCCGGACGACTCCGTCTGCGCAGCGCGCCCGCGCCTCGGGGGCGAGGGAAGGTTTCGCCGGGCGGCGGGTGGCCCCGGATCGGGGCCGCGCGGTCCAGTAGACAACGGTCATGGCGGCCCGCAGCCAGCGGGCGTCCGACCGGCCCGAAGGACCGCGGGCCCCGATCCCTGTTCTAAAGTCATCCTCTGCGACCAGACGTACAGGACGTGCAAGCGCACAAAAGGGGACTCAGTGAGCGACGGCGGACAGCGGGCCTACGGGCCGCTCGGTACGGCCTTGGTGATCATTCCGACCTACAACGAGGCGGAGAACATCGGGCTGATCGTCGGGCGCGTCCGCGCGGCGGTTCCCGAGGCACACATCCTGGTCGCCGACGACAACAGCCCCGACGGCACCGGCAAGCTCGCCGACGAGCTCGCGATCGGCGACGACCACGTCCACGTCCTGCACCGCAAGGGCAAGGAGGGGCTCGGCGCCGCCTACCTGGCGGGCTTCCTCTGGGCCCTGGACGCCGGCTACGGCGTGATCGTCGAGATGGACGCCGACGGTTCCCACCAGCCGGAGGAGCTGCCCCGCCTGCTCACCGCCCTGGCCGGCGCGGACCTGGTCCTCGGCTCCCGCTGGGTTCCGGGCGGCCGCGTCGTCAACTGGCCCAAGAGCCGGGAGTTCCTCTCGCGCGGCGGGTCCACGTACTCCCGGCTGATGCTGAACGTCCCGATCCGGGACGTCACCGGCGGCTACCGCGCCTTCCGCCGCGAGACCCTGGAGGGCCTGGGCCTGGACGAGGTGGCCTCGGCGGGCTACTGCTTCCAGGTCGACCTGGCCCGCAGGGCCGTGAAGAAGGGTTTCCGCGTGGTGGAGGTGCCCATCACCTTCGTCGAGCGTGAGTTCGGCGACAGCAAGATGAGCAAGGACATCGTGGTGGAGGCCCTGTGGCGGGTCACCCAGTGGGGCATCAAGGCCCAGGCGTCCCGGCTGCTGGGCCGGGAGAGCGGCAAGGAGACCGGCAAGGAGACCGGCGGGGCCTGATCCCGCCCGAGGGCGCGGGCCCGATCCGCCCGCGGACGGGCCCTGGTCCGCCGAGGACCCCTTAGGGGATGTCCGGTACCTCCGGCTGAGGCCGCTTTTACTCGGCCCCAGGCACACTGGGTGGTATGACGACCGGTATTTCCACGGCCCCCCGGCGGCGCTCGCCCGCCCGTACGTTCCTCCCCCTGGCCATCGCCGCCTGGCTGATCCTGGAGATCTGGCTGCTCATCGTGGTCGCCGAGGCGGCGGGCGGGCTCGCCGTGGCCGCGCTGCTGGCGGGCGGCATGGTCCTGGGCGCGGTGGTCATCAAGCGGGCCGGACGGCGAGCCTTCAAGAACCTGGCGGGCACCTTCCAGCAGGCCCAGCAGGGGCAGCAGCCCACCCCGCAGCAGCCCGGCCAGGGCAATGGCCTGACCATGCTGGCGGGCCTGCTCCTGATGATGCCGGGCCTGATCTCCGACGCGGCGGGCCTGGTCCTGCTGCTCCCGCCCGTCCGGGGCTGGATCGGCCGCAGGGCCGCCCGCTCGCTGGAGCGGAAGATGGCCTCGGCCTCCGCCGGCAGCTTCGGCGACGCCTTCCAGCAGGCCCGCATCCACTACCCCGACGGCAAGGTCGTCCAGGGCGAGGTCATCCGCGAGGACCGGGGGCAGCAGGACGGCCCGGACGCGGCGTACCGCCCTCCGCTGGCTCCGTAGGCCGGGATCCGCCGCTCGCACGGGGCCGTGCGGGCGGCGCAGGCCTGCACGGCCCCGTGCGGCCGCCCGGTCCCTGCAGATCCGTGGAAAAGCCGAGGGGCCCCGCCACACAGTGTGTGGCGGGGCCCCTCGGCTTGTGTATCCGTCCGGCTGTCAGGCGGACTTGCGGCTGTCCCGCGGATGCACGGCAATGTTCATGGCGCCGGAACGCAGGACTGCAAGCCTTTCGGCCAGCACTTCCTCCAGCTCCTCGCGGGTGCGTCGCTCCATGAGCATGTCCCAGTGCGTTCGCGCAGGCTTGCCCTTCTTCTCTTCGGGCCCATCCCCGTCCACCAGGAGTGCCATGGCGCCGCACGCCTTGCACTCCCACTCCGGCGGAATTTCTGCCTCAACCGAGAACGGCATCTCAAATCGATGTCCGTTCTGGCATGCGTACTCCACCGCCTGGCGCGGGGCCAGATCGATGCCGCGGTCCGTCTCGTAGCTGGTAACCACGAGGCGCGTACCGCGGAGAGCTCGCTCACTCATGAATCGTGCCTCCCGGGCTTGTCGCCCACAGGACAGGTGTCGCTGTCGTCGTCATCCGGTCAACGTCCGGTCGGCGGTATAGATTCCCGCTCCGGGTCGTGCGTCGCCCGTCGTGCCGCCCCTTGTTGTACCCACCAGTGCCCGTTTTGTCACATCTGGCAGCAGATGTCACCCAACGTCCACGCTTCTTGAGCGCGCAGTAACGGTCCGCCTGGCAGGCCAAAGGCGTACACTACCGGCCCTTTGCTTCAACGTCTAAATTCGTTCGGAATTCGTTCGTGGATACGGGCGGGGCGCACTCGCGGACCCACTCTCAGATCCGCTCCGGTACAGGATTGCCTGCCGCCTCCACCGCGCGCCGCACCGGCACTCGCGCCAGCAGCACGAATCCCAGTGCGAAGAAGACCACCAGCGAGATGATCGCGTCCCGGTAGCTGCCCGTGAGCTGGTAGGTGAGGCCGAACACCAGCGGCCCCACCCAGCTCAGACCGCGGTCGCTCATCTCGTACGCCGAGAAGTACTCGGCCTCCTTGCCCGCCGGCACCAGATGCGAGAACAGCGAACGCGACAGCGCCTGGCTGCCTCCCAGTACCAGCCCGATCATCGCGGCGAGCGCGAAGAACCAGACCGGGGTCCGGGCCGGCAGGAAGTAGCCGGCCGCGAGCGTCACCGCCCATGCCGCCAGCGAACCCAGGATCGTCCGCTTGGCTCCGTAGATCCGCGCGAGGCGGCCCATGCCCAGGGCGCCGGCCACCGCCAGGATCTGCACCAGGAGCACCGCCCCGATCAGAGTGCCCTGCTCGAGCTGGAGCTCCTCCTTGCCGTAGATGGAGGCCTGGGAGATGACGGTCTGCACGCCGTCGTTGTAGATCAGGTACGCGAGGAGGAACGACAGGGTCAGCGGGTAGCGCCGCATGTCCTTGAGGGTCGCGATGAGCTGCTTCCAGCCGCTGACGGGCGGGGCCGCTCCCGGATCCCGGACCACGGCCCGGTCCCGCAGCCGGCGCAGCGGGATCAGCGCGAAGGCGCCCCACCACAGGCCCGCCGAGGCCAGGCAGATCCGGACCGCTTCGCCCTTCGTGAGGCCGAAGGAGTCATGGCCCATGAAGAGGACCAGGTTCACCACCAGCATCACGGAGCCCGCGGTGTAGCCGAACGCCCAGCCCCGCGAGGAGACGGTGTCGCGCTCCTCGGGGGTGGAGATCTGCGGCAGGTAGGCGTTGTAGAGCACCATCGAGACCGACAGCGAGGCGTTCGCCACGACGAGCAGCAGACCGCCCAGCAGGTAGCGCTCCCCGCCCAGGAAGAACATTCCGGTCGTCGCCGCGGCTCCGGTGTACGCGGCCGCCGCCAGCATCGGCTTCTTGCGCCCCGTCCGGTCGGCGACGGCGCCCACGATCGGCATCATCAGCACGGCCAGGATCACCGAGGCCGAGACCGAGTAGGCGAAGAAGGCCCCGGCGCGCACCGGGATGCCCAGCGGGTAGACGAAGCCCTCGGGGTCCGCCGCGGCCTTGGCCAGCTCCGTCAGGTAGGGCCCGAGGAAGACGGTCAGGACGCTCGCCGAGTAGACGGAGACGGCGAAGTCGTAGAAGTACCAGCCCCGCTGCTCGCGCTTGCGCTCGGCGGTCGCCACGGATTCGGCCGTCGCGCCCGCCGTGCCCTTCCCCGCGGCCGTCGTTCTGCCGTCCTCCGCCCCGGGTTCCGCTTCCTCGGTCCTGCTGCTGTCTTCCGCACTCATGCGGTGTCCCCCTCGCTGGTACCTCGCCGCAGCGGCCGCCCGGTCCGCGCGGGGGTCAAGGGCGAGTCAGGCCCAGGCCCCGCGTTGATCCAGCACCGTGCGCAAGATGTCGATCCGGTCGGTCATGATGCCATCGACACCCAGGTCGAGGAGAGCCTCCATACGTTCCGGTTCGTTCACGGTCCAGACGTGTACCTGGAGTCCCCGCTCGTGTGCGGTGCGTACGAACCGGCGGTCGACCACACGGATGCCCGCCTGGGTCTCCGGAACCTGCGCCGCCACCGCGCCCACGCGCAGCGCCGCGGGAATCGCGTACGAGCGCAGCCGCAGGCCGACCACCCCGCGCACCCCGTAGGAGGTCGCCAGGCGGGGGCCGGCGATCCTCTGGGCGCGGGCCACCCGGCTCTCCGAGAAGGACCCCACGCAGACCCGGTCCCAGAGCCCGGCCCGCGCGATCAGGTTGACCAGCGGGTGCAGCGCCGACTCGGCCTTGATGTCGATGTTCCAGCGGGCGTCCGGGAACTCCTCGAGCAGCTCCTCGAAGAGCGGCAGCGGCTCGGTGCCCGCCACGCGCGCCTCGCGGACCTGCTTCCAGGGCAGCTCGGCGATCCGGCCGCGGCCGTCGGTGACCCGGTCCAGCGTGGAGTCGTGGAAGGCGACCAGTTTCCCGTCGGCCGTGGCGTGGACATCGGTCTCGAAGTACCGGTAGCCCGCCTCGGCGGCCCTGCGGAAGGCGGCGGCGGTGTTCTCGAGCCCGTCCGCGGCACCGCCCCGGTGCGCGAAGGGGATCGGAGCCGGGTGGTCCAGATACGGATGGCGAAGGCGTGCGTGCGTCACGGCGGCAGTATGCCTCCTGTCACCCGTGGGAAGGGTGCGGCCGGACGGCTGCCCGGTGAACGTGCCACCGCGCAGGTGCCGCAGCCCGCACAGCCGGGCGTCCGGACAGCCCTGCCCCTGGCCCGAGTGGCCCCCGGCGTGACAGGCTGTGGGCGCAGAAGCAATCCAATACCGGCGGAGCACGCGCTCGGGCGGGGCCAATTCGATGAAGGTGGACCGGACAGCATGGCCGAATGGACCTCAGCGGTCGGTGCCGCACAGCTCGCCCGCCTGATCACCTCCCAGCAGGAGCGGCCCGGCGTCCCCGGGGCGCGCAAGCTCCCCGCCTACCGGACCCTCGCCGACGGCATCCGCCTCCTGGTCCTGGAGGGCCGCGTCCCGGTCGCCGCCCGGCTGCCCGCCGAGCGGGAACTGGCCGTCGCCCTGTCGTTCAGCCGCACCACCGTCGCCGCGGCGTACGAGGCCCTGCGCGGCGAGGGGTTCCTGGAGTCCCGCCGCGGCTCCGGCAGCTGGACCTCCGTACCGGCCGGCAATCCGCTGCCCGCCCGCGGCCTGGAGCCGCTGCCGCCCGAGTCGCTCGGTTCGATGATCGACCTCGGCTGCGCCGCCCTGCCGGCCCCCGAGCCCTGGCTCACCAAGGCCGTCCAGGGCGCCCTGGAGGAGCTGCCCCCGTACGCGCACACCCACGGGGACTACCCGGCGGGCCTCCCCGCGCTGCGCCGGATGCTCGCGGACCGCTACACCGAGCAGGGCATTCCGACCATGCCCGAGCAGATCATGGTCACCACGGGCGCGATGGGCGCCATCGACGCGATCTGCAGCCTCTTCGCCGGTCGCGGTGAGCGGATCGCGGTCGAGTCCCCCTCCTACGCCAACATCCTGCAGCTCATGCGCGCCGCCGGGGCCCGCCTCGTTCCCGTCGCCATGGCCGACGGCCTCGGCGGCTGGGACATGGACGTCTGGCGGCAGGTGCTGCGCGATTCGGCCCCCCGCCTCGCCTACGTGGTCGCCGACTTCCACAACCCGACCGGGGCACTGGCCTCCGAGGATCAGCGACGCGCCATGGTCGAGGCCGCCCGGTCGGCGGGCACCGTCCTGGTCGCCGACGAGACCATGCTGGAGCTCCAGCTGGACCCGGACCTGGAGATGCCCCGCCCGGTGTGCTCCTTCGACCCGGCGGGCAGCACGGTCATCACCGTGGGCTCCGCCAGCAAGGCCTTCTGGGCGGGCATGCGGATCGGCTGGGTCCGCGCGGCCCCCGACGTGATCCGCAGTCTGGTCGCCGCCCGGGCCTACGCCGACCTGGGCACCCCGGTGCTGGAACAGCTCGCGGTGAACTGGCTGATGCGGACCGGGGGCTGGCAGGAGGCCGTCGGGATCCGCCGCGAGCAGGCCCGGGAGAACCGCGACGCGCTGGTCACGGCGGTGCGCCGGGAGCTGCCGGACTGGGAGTTCGAGGTCCCCCGGGGCGGGCTGACCTTGTGGGCCCGCGCGGGCGGGCTCTCCGGCTCGCGGCTGGCCGAGGTGGGGGAGCGGGTCGGCGTACGGGTCCCCTCGGGGCCGCGGTTCGGCGTGGACGGGGCCTTCGAGGGCTACGTCCGGCTGCCGTTCACGGTGGGCGGGCCGGTGGCCGACGAGGCCGCCTCCCGGCTGGCGGCGGCGGCCCTCCTGGTCGGCACCGGGGCGGGCGGCAGCGGCGCGGAGCCGCCGCGCACCTTCGTGGCGTAGCCGGCGCCGTGGCCCTCGCCGGGCAGTGCGGGTCCGACCGGATCCGAAAGAGACGGCCTACGGGGCCTCCGCCGCGACCCCCGGCTGCGGGTCGAGGGCCTGCGCCTGCAGCGACGTGGCCGAGGCGACGCGGTCCGGGCCCTGCTGCCGTTCCGGCAGCAGTTCCAGCACGGCCTGGCGGTACGCCGGGTGCGTGGCCTCGTCGTACGGGTCCGGCGTGGCGGGCACCTGCAAGCGGTGCACGGGCCCGGTGCCGAGCCGGGCGTACCCGCGGCCCGGCGGTACCTGGGCCGTCGGGGTGGTGTGCGGCGGCAGCCCCAGTACGTCCGCGACCTGCTGGACGGAGGCGGGCCCGAGCACGACGCGGGCGCGGGTGTGCTGCCAGACGGCGTCGTGCAGCAGTTCCAGGTGCCCGAACTGCTCGGCCACCACCACCGTGACGTGGGCTGGCCGGCCGTGCCGCAGGGGCACCTGCAGCTGGGCCAGCAGGTCGGGGCCGCCCTCGGCGACGGCGAGGTGGGCCAGCACGCTCGGCTGGTCCAGCAGGATCCACAGGGGCCGCCGGGTGTCCTCGGGCGCGGGCCGTCCGACCTCCCGGGCCCGGTGGGTGGCGATGAGCCGCCGTTCGGTCTCCTGCGCAGCCCATTCCAGGGTGGCCTGCGCCCCGGTCGGTCCGCATTCGACGGCGAGGACGCCGGACCGGCCGGACAGACAGGAGTACTCGCCGCTGCCGCCGCCGTCGACGATCAGTACGTCGCCCCCCTGCCGCAGGGCCTGCAGGGCGACGGAGCGCATCAGGGTCGAGGTGCCGCTGCCGGGCTGGCCGACGGCGAGCAGGTGGGGCTCGGTGGAGCGGGGCCCGGTGCGCCAGATCACCGGCGGTACGTCCCGGGGCTCGTCGCCCTCCAGGACGGGCAGGGTGCGCTGCACGCCGCCCGCGTCGGTGAAGCCGAGCACGGTCTCGCCGGGGGAGGTGACGAACGGCTGGGCGGCGATGCACGTCGGCAGCGCCGCCAGCACCCTCAGGTCGAGCTGGTTGCCCTCCTCGTCCCAGTCGAAGAGATACTCCCGTCCGCGCCCGGACTTGGCGTGCAGCAGTGTTTCGATCTGGGCCCGTGAGGTGGCCTCGCCGTCGGTGAAGTAGGCCGGGTAGCGGATGTGGAGCCGGGTGATGCGGCCCGCCTCGTCGAACTCGTAGCCGCTGAAGGCCTTGTCCCAGTCCCCGCCGTGGGCGAAGAGCGGATTCGGGTCCTCCGGAATGGAGAAGTACGGCACGAGGGCTTCGTAGAGGGAACCGAGCCGTTCGGTCTCGGCATCGCTGGGTCCGGTCTTCGCCGGGGTGCGGTCGCGGCCGTGCCAGGCCGCCGCCGCCATGAGGGTGATCAGGGCGAGCAGCGGACCGTAGGGGACGAGCGCGACCACGAGGACGCAGGCGGCTCCCAGGAACAGCGCGGGACCACGCTTGTCCTTGGGGGTCTCGGACCACCGGCGCCGTCCGGACGCGGCCAGGATGCGCAGGCCGCGTCCGATGACGAGGAGCGGATGGAGGACGTCCGTGGCGCTGTCGGCAGCCGTGCGAGCGAGGTCGCGGCCCCGGGTCAGCGACGCGGTGCCGCTGCTGAGGATGCGGGGAAGTGGGCGCCGGGCCACGGGCGTCTCCTGGAGTTGTGGGTGTGACGTTGTTCCGGGTGCTGCTGGTGTCTCTGCGTGATGGCCGGGCTAGAGCTTGATCCCGCCGAGCAGGCTCGCGAGGCTCGCCGTGCTCGCCGTGATGCTCGGGGCGATGGCGGAGCCGGCGAGGAAGAAGCCGAAGAGCGCGCAGACGAACGCGTGCGTCAGCTTCATCCCGTCCTTCTTGAAGAACAGGAAGCAGATGATGCCGAGCAGGACCACGCCTGAGATGGACAGGACCATGAGGTTTTCTCCTGGTTGGTGGGGACAGTCACCATCAGTTCTTCCAGGCTCACAGCAAGTATCAATGCGACAAAAGGTGCATACGGGTGAATTCAGGGGTTTTTCACTTGACCGGCTCAGCCCGGCTGGCGCGCCCGGCACGCAACGGCTCGAGGGTGATCATTGCCTCGGCCCGACCCGGACATGTGCAGGCCAGGGCGCTACTCTGGCGATTCACCCGTACGGACGCAGCGCCGTGCACCCCCCTGCCCACGCGGCCCGCGACCGGGGTCTTCGACGTCGCAACGGGCGGGCGGACCATGTCAGCAACGAGTGAAAGGCGGTACGAAACGATGAGCGAGCACGCCGCAGAGGGCTCCGGCTCCCAGGACGTCCCCGACGAGGACGTCATCGAGCTGGCCACCAAGATCTTCGACCTCGCCCGCCAGGGTGACACCGGGGCGCTCACCGCCTACCTCGACGCCGGGGTCCCGGCGAACCTCACCAACGACCGCGGCGACACCCTCGTCATGCTCGCCGCCTACCACGGCCACGCCGACGCCGTGTCGGCCCTGCTGGCCCGCGGCGCCGAGGCCGATCGCGCCAATGACCGCGGCCAGACCCCGCTCGCCGGCGCCGTCTTCAAGGGCGAGGAGGCCGTCATCCGCGCCCTGCTCGCCGGAGGGGCCGATCCGAATGCCGGAACCCCCTCCGCCGTGGACACTGCGCGCATGTTCGCCAAGGCCGACCTGCTGGAACTTTTCGGAGCCAAGTAGTCCGGTTTTGCCGGGGATCTGGCCCGGCCCGGGCGCATCCCGACCTCACAGGTTGGTCACGGCGGCCATAAATGTGGTCGCGGCGCACAAACCGGCTGGGTCATCATGGCGTCGGATTCGATTCGCGAGCACGGGGGACGGGCAGAAGCGGGCAGGACACGAAGGGTGTGCCGGCCCGGCCCGGCCTCCATGGTCACGAAGCACCGACGAGAGTGAGAAGGCAATGGTCTACATCAAGCGGAACATGACGGCGGACGTCCTCACATGCTGTTACGCGGCCCTGTGAATCCCGATTCCCGGTTGCGTCCCCAGCTTGATTTGAGGCCATTCCCATGTTCGAACCAGTCATAGCGCCGAGCGGTACCCTGCTCGGGCTCCTTCAGCGGGGCCGTGGCGACGGCACGCTGCACGCACTCGCGGCACCGAGGGCCCAGGCCCTCGAGGCCCTCAACCAGTGCGTGCTCCGCGATCCGCGCCAGGACTGGCAGGTCGAGAACCGCTCCCTGTACTACGCCCGGCTGTACCTGGACCTCGCCGGTCCGCTGGGCGAGATCGAGGCCCACCTCTTCGGCGCCGACGACCTCGTCGACGAGGAGGACCACCGCACGGGCCTCGCCCTGTCCGTCCTGGGCCACCTGGCCTCGTACGGCCGCGACGACGCGCTCATGCTGCTGCGCCGTTACGCGGCCACCGGGGCGAACTGGGCCTGGGCACTCGACGAGCTCGCCCTGCGCGACGACGACCACGGACTGCGGTCCCTGGCCGCGCCCGTCCTCGCCCGCTTCCCCGCCACGGCGGAGGGCGAGGCGCGGCTGGCCGCCGCCGTCCGCGATGCCTACGAGCCCCGCCCGTGGTGCCTGTGGGAGGAGACCCCCCAGTACGGCGAGCGCCTGCGCGCCGCCCGTCAGCAGGGCTCCTTCGACCGCTGGCAGCGACAGATGACCCCGAGCGGGCCCCGTCCCGGCTGGGGCGTCCAGGCCGTCTTCGACTGGGCCGCCGACGGCCTGCGCCGCGGCACGCCGCTGCACGTCCCCGCAGCCCGCTGCCTGGCCGCCGTGGCCCAGCCCGAGGACCGCTCCGCGATCCTCGCGGCCGCCGCCGGCGCCGACGGCGAGGCCGCCCGGGCCACCGCCCTGCACCACCTGGTCCTCGCCGAGCCGGGCAACCCGGCCGTCCTGGACCTCATCGAGGCCGCCGCCGACGAGCCCGCCGTGGCCGCCTACGAGCGCATGTGCGGCCCCGAGGCCGTCGAACGGGCCCGACGCTGGATCCACCGACCCGACGCCCTGGGAGAGGCCGCCGCGGCCGTCCTGGCCGCCCGCGGCGGAGCCGAGGACGCGGCCCTGGTCCTGGGAGCCCTGCGCTCCACGGTCCGCGGCGCCGGCCCGGACAACCCGCGCCTGTTCGCCCTGGTGGACGGAGCCGGCCGGCTCGCCGTCGGCTGCGCGGCCCCCGTGCTGCGCCACATCTACCGCGAGACGGCCTCCTCCCACCTGCGCGGCCGGGCCGCACGGGCCCTCGCCAGCACCGACCCCACCTTCGCAGCGGGCTTCGCCGTCGAATGCCTGTGGGACTGCGAGGAGACCACCCGCGAGGTGGCCGCCCGCCATGCCGAAACGGCCGACGCCCGCGTGGCGCCCCGGCTGCGCCGCCTGGCCGCCGATCCGGCGGAGGAGGAGGACGTCCAGTCGGCCGTCCGCAGCCGCATCACCCCGGAATCGGCCGTGTAGGACCCCGGGGGCGACGATCCCCGGACCCGGCTGATCCCGCTCCCGCCCGCGCGCGGACGCGCGTCCGCCCCGGCCCTGAGGGGCCGGGGCGGACGAGGCCGGTCCTACCGCGACGACGACGTGCCGGCGGGCGGTGCGGCGGGAATGCCCTGACGCTCCTTGAGCTTGGCCTGCAGATCCGCCTCCAACCTGGCCCGTTCCTCGTCGCTCGGGGAGAAGTCGATCTCGCAGGGCGTGACCTTCGACGTCTCCTTCACGCCGTACCCGACCCTGGCGCCGGGGCTCGACGGCCTGGCCGGCTTCGAGAACACGAGCGTGTACCCCGGAGGAACCGTCTTCGAGTTGATCTTCAAGGTGGAGCCCATCCGTTCCCGGGACAGCTCGGCCTCGCGGTCGGCCTGCGGCCCTCGGTAGCCGCCACCCACATGCGTGCACTCCGACGCGGGCTTCTTCTCGGTCACCGCGACGCTGACCCCCTGCTCCTGGAGGCTCCGCACCACCTCGGACAGTTCGTCGGGCTTGGGCGCGGGGATCTCGATGGTCCTGCCAGGGTCCTTCGGGGGCTCCGAGCGCGCCTTCAGCGCTTCGTCCAGACCCTCGTAGTAGTCGATCGAGCAGGACGGGACCTTGGAGGACTCGATCACGCCGACGCCGATCCCATGATCACCCAGCGGGTGGTAGTCCGCCCACGTGAACGTGAGCGTGTAGCCCGGCGGGACCGTCTTCGCGTTGACCTTGAGGTCGAAGTCGTCATCACCGTGCTGCATGACCTCGGCCTCGGGGCCCGCCTGTGGACCGCGGTAACCGCCGCCGGGCTCGGAACACTGGGACGGGGGCCGCTTCGGGACCAGGGAGACCTGGACCCCCAGCTTCTTCAGCCGGTCCACCAGGGCCGGGATCTGATCGTGCTCGGGCAGCTTGAACCGGAGCGATCCGTCCGGATCCTTCTTGATCTCGGGTGCGGAACTCGGCGCCTCGGCGGGCAGCGAGCCGTTGCGGGTGCTGCCGGGCAGCGCCATGACGGCGACCACACATGCCGTCGCGACGCCCACCGCGAGGGGGATGCCGAACCGCCGGGCGAAGGACCGGGCGGGGGCCGCCGGCGGGACATCCGGGAGGCGGGCCAGGAGCGCGGCCTTCAGCCGGTCCTCGAAGCCGCTGGGCCGGGTGCTCATCGGGCTGCCTCCAACTGGGGTTCGGCGACGGGGTCCGGGCCGCGCAGCGCGCGCCGGGCCCGGTGCAGGCGGACGCGGACCGTCGCCTGGGTGACGCCGAGGGCCTGCGCGGCCTCGGCCGGGGTGAGCTGGTCGATCACGACCAGGTCGAGCGCGGCGCGCAGTGGCTCGGAGAGGGCCGCGTGGCGCTCTGCCAGGTCGCGGAAGGCCCGCTCGGCGTCGATGCGTTCCTCCAGCGCGGCGACGTCCTGCTCGTCGAGGAGGCGGCGCCCGCTCAGCCGGGCCAGTGCTCCGCTCTCGCGGGCCAGCCCCCGGGCGTGCCCCGACAGGATGTTGCGGGCGATGCCGAACAGCCAGGCGACCGGGGCTCCCCTGTGGCCCCGGTAGGTCCCGGCCGATCCCATCGCCGCGAGAAAGATGTCCGCCGTCAGGTCGGCCGCCAGGTGCGGGTCGGCGACCCGGCGGGTGACGAAGCCGAGGACGGCGTCGATGTGCTCCTCGTAGAAGGCCGCGAACCCCTCGGGCGTGGTGAGATCCGGCGGTCCGGTCTCGTGTCGTGGGCTGCGCACCCGGTTCCTCCCCTGCCTCGGGGACCCGGCCGGCCCCCTCACCCGGTACTTGGCCGCAGCCCCCGAAAACGTTTCATCGAGCCCGCACGAACCTGACAGGGATGCCCGGCCGGGCCTGCGCCGCCGCGTCCAGGGCCGGGCCCGGCGGGACCACGCCCACCACCGGGTAGCCGCCCGTCACCGGGTGGTCGGCCAGGAACACCACCGGGAGCCCGTCCGGCGGCACCTGGACCGCGCCCAGCACCATGCCCTCGCTCGGCAGCTCCCCCTGCCGGGCGCGGACCAGCGCGGAACCGGCCTCCGTACGCAGGCCGATGCGGTTGGACCGCGCCGACACCCGGAACTCCGCACGCCACAGCCCGGCCAGGGAGGCCCCGGTGAACCAGTCCGCCCGGGGGCCGAGGCGGAGCGGGAGCAGCAGCTCCGAAGGCGCCCCGGGCAGACTGCAGGCGTCCGCTCCCGGGGCCGGATCCGGGCCCGCGGGGCCCACCGGCAGCAGCATCCCGGCCGACAGCACCTCCGGGCCCAGTCCCGACAGCAGGTCCGTCGAGCGACTGCCCAGGACCGGCGGAACGGCCAGGCCTCCCCGCACCGCGACGTAGCTCCGCAGGCCCGACTCCGCCCGGCCGACCTCCAGCTCCGCCCCGGCCGGGAGCCGGACCGGCGCTCCCCAGGCCACCGGGCGCCCGGAGATCCGTACCGGACAGGGTGCGCCCGTCACCGCCACGGTCGTCGCAACGAGGGCCCGGAGGGCGACCCCGTCCAGGGTCGTCTCCAGCGCAGCCGCGTCCGGGGCGTTCCCGAGCAGCCGGTTGGCCAGCGCGTACGCCGCCGTGTCGAGGGCTCCCGAGCGGGGCACCCCCAGGTGCGCCCGGCCCGGGCGGCCCCGGTCCTGGACCGTGGTCAGCGCCCCCGGCCGCACCACCAGCAGCCCCAGCAGCCCCGGCAGCCCCTCAGCCACGGCCGTCCCCCTCCGCGAACCGGACCCGGACCCCAGGCGCGAAGAGCGCCGCCGGTTCCCGCAGCGGGTCCCAGAGCACCACGTCCGTCGAGCCGATCAGCTGCCAGCCACCGGGGGAGGCGCGCGGATACACCCCCGCGTACTCCCCGGCGAGCGCCAGCGCGCCCGCAGGGACGGCCGTACGGGGCGTGTCCCGCCGCGGGACGTGGAAACGCTCCGCCAGGCCGGTCAGGTAGCCGAAGCCCGGCGCGAAGCCGCAGAAGGCCACCCGGAAGACGGTCGCGCCGACGATCCCCGGGACCTCCCGCGGGGCGACCCCCCACAGCCGGGCCACCTCCGCCAGGTCCGAGCCGTCGTACCGCACCGGGACGGTGACCAGCGGTCCCTCCGTCTCCGCGAGCGGCGGCACCTCCCACCGCGCGATCCGGGCCCCGAGCGCGGCCGGGTCCCGTACGCCGTCCAGCAGTACGGTCCGTGCGGCCGGTACGAGGTCCCGTACGGGACCCAGCTCGCCCGCGTCCCGGCGGCGCAGCAGCTCCGCGTGGAGCGCGGCGACCTCCTGCGCCGAGTCCAGCTCGATCAGCAGCGCCTCACCGCCCACCACCAGCGGCCTCACGCGAACGCCTCCACCCGGACCCCGGCCGCGCCCAGCGCCTCGCGGACCCGGCGGGCGAGTCCGGCCGCCCCCGGGGTGTCCCCGTGCAGGCACAGGGAGCGCGCGGCCACGCGCACCGCGGACCCGTCGGCAGCCGTCACCGCCCGCTCAGCGGCCATCCGCACGGCCCGCTCCACCACCGCGTCCGGGTCGTGCAGCACGGCGCCCGGCTCGCCACGCGGGACCAGCGTCCCGGCAGGCGTGTAGGCACGGTCGGCGAAGGCCTCCGGTACGGGGGCCAGCCCGGCCTCCTCGGCGGCGGCGAGCAGCAGTGACCCGGGCAGACCGAGCACCGGCAGGCCGCCGGTGGCGCCGGACCCGGCCGCCAGCCGGACGCCCGCGACCACGGCGGCGGCCTGGCCGGCGTCGTGCACGGTGCGGTTGTAGAGCGCGCCGTGCGGTTTCACGTAGGACACCCGGGAGCCGGCCGCCCGCGCGAACACCTCCAGCGCCCCGATCTGGTAGGCCACCTCGTCGGCGAGTTCGCCGGGCGGCACGTCCATGGAGCGCCGCCCGAAGCCGGCCAGATCGCGGTAGGACACCTGCGCGCCGATCCGTACGCCCCGCTCCGCGGCCAGCTCGCAGACCCGGCGCATGATGGACGGGTCGCCGGCGTGGAAGCCGCAGGCCACGTTGGCGCTCGTGACGACGGAGAGCAGGGCCTCGTCGTCGGTGAGCGTCCAGCGCCCGAAGCCCTCGCCGAGGTCGGCGTTGAGGTCGATCACGGGATCGGATGCGATCATGGAATCCATGCGCCGAGCGTAGAGCAGCGGGGCGGTACGGCCCCGGGACGATCCGGCCGAACCATGCCGTTTGGGATGTTGTCAGCAACAGGACCTAGTCTTTGTGCGTGACTCTCCCTGCCCCGGCGAAGACCCTTCCGTCCCCGGCGCCGGGCCCGGCCGCCGACGAGGGCCTGGCCCGGCGGCTGCGCGCCCTCGCCTGCACCGCCCCGCTGCACGACCTCGACGTCCGCAAGGCCAATCTGGCCGGCGAGTACGGGGTCTACGCGATGGCGGAGGTCGCGCTCGCCGCGATCGACCTGGTCACACTCAACATGGACTTCGACACGGGCGCCGACCACGAGCAGATAGTGGCCAGGCTGCTGCCGCGCGTCGCGGCCCAGGCCCCGTCCCGCCCGGCGGCCGAGCACGAGCGGGTCGCCCGCTGGGTGCTGGAGAACCTGATCAACGTCGGCAGCGTGGACCGCGGTTTCCGCGCGATCTACGGCACCTTCGGCCCCGACGGCGTCTACGTCCGCCGGGACTACGACTTCAAGCTGATCGAAGAGGTCCTCGGCCACGGCGGTGTGGTCTACCTGCGCACCACGGACGAGGCCGTCAACGTGCTGGTCGGCGCCCTCGACACCGACGTCACCAGCGCCCAGATCGCCGCCGAGGTCAAGCTGGAGGTGCTGATCAGCCGCGGGCGGCTGGCCGACGCCCAGCTCGCCGCCGAGCAGGCCCGCTACCGGACCGTCCAGTACGCCGAGACCCTGCGCCGGACGCTGGACGCGACCCGCCGCAACGTCCGGGCGGTGGACTGGCTCCAGGCCGTGCCCGACATGATCGCCGAGGCCCTGGACCACGTCGCCGACCGCTACCGCCACGAGAACGCGATCCTGACCAACATCCGCAAGGCGCGCGACGAGGCGGAGGAGCCGGAGAACAAGCGCCGCGCGGCCGAACTCGTCGACATCGTCAAGGACTGCATCCGCCGGCACACCCAGCTCCAGTCCCGGCTGCTGGACGCCGGACCGCTGTTCCGTGCCGAACAGGACCGACAGGCGTTCGCGGCCCCCGCGCCCCGCTCCGGCATCGACCTGTACGGGCAGCTCGTCGCCCCGCTCCTGCCGCTTCCCCTGGAGCAGGCGGGCCGGGTCACCGCCGCCTTCTTCGCCTCCGGCGCGGGGCTGCGCACGCCCGTCTCGGTACGCGTGGCGGACCTGGTCGAGATCCTGCTCACGCCGCCCGTGGAGCGCGAGCACCTGGGCGCGGAGATGCCCGAGCCGGACCTCATCGCCACCCCGGACGACAGCCGCTTCAGCGAGGAGCAGCTCGCCGCCGCGAAGGAGCTCCTGGACCTCCCGCACGACGCCCCGCGCAGGCTGTCCGGGCTGCTGGCGGAGGCCCGCCGCAGCGATCCGGACCTGCCGTACCTGGTGGCCCTGCTGGCCGTCCACGCGGCGAGCCCGGCCGTCGGCACGGCCTACCGGCAGGGCGAGGAGCGGCTGCTCTTCGCGGTGGACGACGGCACGCAGCTCGACGACCCCGAGTTCGGAGGCGCCGACCTCATCGTCGGCACCGCGCTCCTGGACGCCGCCGGCATGGCCGCCGACCGCGCGGAGGCGGTGTGAGCGCCGCCGCATCTTCAGCCCCGCCGGCGTTTGAGCAAGGGGCACCTCCCGGCGGTAGCCGGGGGAGGGTCCGGGCGGAGCCCGGTGCCCGGCGGAGCCGGGTTTCCTGGGGCGCCGCCCCGGACCCCGCGCCTCAAACGCCGGCGAGGCCTGAATGCCCGGCGCCACGCAGTGGACCCCGTACCGCCCGAACGACCCGCACCGCCGAGGAGACGTACTCGTGAGCGACCACCACGCCGAGCACCCCGCGTGGAGCGAGCCCGACGCGCCGTCGGCTCCCGCCGTGCCCGCCACCCCCGGGGCCGTCACCCCCGCAGACGCCGCCGACGCGGCCCGGCTCGTCGCGTTCGGGCTGCAGCCCAAGCTGCTCCCCGCCCGGGACGCCGAATACGCGGAACTGCTGCGCCGCTACCGCGAGGACCCCGCCTTCGGGCGCCTCGCCGACGCCGTCGCCACCGGCCTCGGCCTCGTCGTGCTGGAGGTGTCCCCCCGGGCCGGCATGGCCGTGGCCGCCGGCGAGGACTCCGTCTTCGCCGTCCGCATGGGCGACTACGCCCGCCGCACCGCCGCCGACTCCGCCGACCGCTTCCTGCACGGCCTCGCGCACCTCGCCGTGGCCGCCCTCGCCTTCCCGCGCCCCGAGGACCTCGCCGACGACGGCTACATCGGCCGCATCACCGTCAACGGCGTCGACGCCTTCGTCCGGCAGACCTGCCGCCGCCTGGAGGAGCGCGCCGAGGAGCTCGGCGAGAACACCGACCCCGCCTCCGACGCCCCCGGCCTGGAGGCCGCCTGGCGCGTCTACGCCCGCCGCAGCGCGACCGGCGCCACCAAGGACGCCCGCCGCCTCGCGGGCTCCACCACCGGCATCGTCGGCAAGGCGGCCGCCTTCCTCACCGAGTCCGGCTTCCTCCAGCGCACCGGGGACGAGGCCGGCGGCACCTACCGCACCACCCCCCGCTACCAGCTCCAGGTCCGCGACATGGCGGGCAGCGCGGCGATGGCCGAGCTCCTGGAGCTCGGCGTGGTCGCCGTCACCGACGGCTCCGCCACCCTGCTGCCGCCGCCCGAGGGCGACGACCTGGACCTGGCCGCCGACGCCGGGCTCCCGTTCCACTCCTGAGCACCGCGCCCAGAGCCCGGTCCCCGTACCCCCTGCCTCACCCAGACACCCCACGAGAGTCCGCCGCCATGTACGAGCTGTCCCGGATCCGCCTCTACTCCATCGGGCCCGCCGGTGCGCGCTACGCCGACACCGTGCTCGACCTGCGCGGAGTCGGCGAACCGGTGCCCCACCCGGCGCCGGCCCAGGCGGAGTTCTTCGAGGACGAGCCCACCGGACCGCCGCGCCGCCCCGCGCCCGCCGGCGTGCTCTTCCTGGAGAACGGCGGCGGCAAGTCCGTCCTCCTCAAGCTGATCTTCTCGGTGATGCTCCCGGGCCACCGCAACACCCTCGGCGGCGCCAGCTCCGGCGTCCTGCGCAAGTTCCTGCTCGCAGACGACTGCGGACACGTCGCCCTCGAGTGGCAGCACACCCAGACCGGCGAGTGCGTGGTCGTCGGCAAGGTCAGCGAATGGCGCGGCCGCCAGGTCTCCGGCGACCCCCGCAAATTCGCCGAGGCCTGGTACTCCTTCCGCCCCGGACCGGGCCTGAGCCTCGACAGCCTGCCCGTCGCCGAGGCCACCTCCGTACGCCCGCCCGTCGAGGGCGTCTCCGGGGCCCAGGGCCGCCGCCGCACGATGAAGGGCTTCCGCGACGCCCTCACCGAGGCCGGCAAGGCGTACCCGCACCTCGAGGTGTACTTCGAGGAGATCCACGACCGCTGGAACGAGCACCTCACCGAACTGGGCCTCGACCCCGAACTCTTCCGCTACCAGCGCGAGATGAACGCCGACGAGGGCGAGGCGGCCGGCCTCTTCGCGGTCAAGAAGGACTCCGACTTCACCGACCTCCTGCTGCGCGCCGTCACCGACACCCGCGACACGGACGGCCTCGCCGACCTCGTCCACGGCTTCGGCAACAAGCTCGGCCGCCGCGCCGAGCTGATGGCCGAACGGGACTTCACCGCCGGCTCGGTGGACCTGCTCACCCGCATCGTCGAGGCCGCCCAGGCCCGCTCCCGGCTGCGCGACGTCCACGCCGGCGCGGAACGCCGTACGCGCACCCTCGCCCGGAGGCTGTCCGCCCGGGCGGCCGAGGAGCGCGGCCGGGCCGCCGAACTCGCCCAGCAGGTCACCGGCGCCGCCCACCAGGTCACCGCGGCCGAGTCCGCCCGCACCCGCAGCGCCGCCGTCTCCGCCGAACTCGCCTACCGGCACGCCTCGCTGGCCCTGACCGTCGCCGACAAGGCCGCCGCCGCCCAGCGCCGCGAACTCCTCGAAGCCCGCACGCTGCACTCCGCCTGGCAGGCCGCCGAGAACGTACTGCGCCACCGCGCCGCCGCCGACCGCTCCTCCCGGGTCGCCGCCGCGATCCTGGAGGCCGAGCGGGACGCCGCCCCGGCGCTGGCCGCCCGCGCCACGGCGGCCGGCGAGCTCGTCCGGGCCCTGCACACCGCCGCCGAGCACGGCGAGAGCCTCGCCAACGAGGAGGAGGAGCGGTCCGCCGTCCTCCAGGCCACCGGCGAGGCCGCCCACCGCGATGCCACCGCCGCCGCCACGGCCGCCCAGCGGGCCCGCAGCGAGGCCGAGCACCTGCGCTCGCGGCTCGCCGAGGTCCAGCAGGAGACCGCCGAGGCCGTCCGCGCCGGCTGGCTCGACGACACCGCCCCCGACGCCGACCCGGCCCGCGCGGCCCTCGCCGCCACCGACGCAGAGAAGACCGCGGTGGCCGCCTGGGACGAATCCCGGGAAGCCGCCCGGGCCGCCGCCGAGGCCGCCCGCGAGGCCGCAGCCGCGGAATCCCGCGCCGAGCTCACCGCCGCCCGCGCGGCGGACGCCGCCGACGCGGCCGAGGCCGCCCACGACGCGGAGCACCGGGCCGCGGCCTCCCTCGCCACCGCCCCGCGCCTGGCGGAGCTGCTGGGTCTCCCGTCGGTCCCCGACGCCTTCCTCCCGCACCCGCGCGCGGGTGCGCAGGCCGACGCCGCCGTCGGAGCCGCCGCCTCCGGCGCGGCCGGGCGCCCGGCCGCCGCCGGCGCCACGGCCCCCGGCCACACCGGGACCGCCCAGGGCGAGGGCCTGACCGTCGCCGACCTCGACCGGAACGCCGACGACCTGCACACCCTGCTCACGGACGGGGTCGCCGCGGCCGAGCGCCAGCTCTTCGAGCTGCGCACCGCCGCCGCCGACGACGCCCGCATCCTCGGCGCGCTCGGCGACGGCGGCCTTCTGCCGCCCGGCCCCGACGTCCTCGCCACCGTCGAGTACCTCGGCGAGCACGGCATTCCCGCCCTCCCCGGCTGGCGCTACCTCGCCCAGTCCGTGGACCCCGCCGACCACGCCGCCGTCCTCGCCGCCCGCCCCGAACTCGTCGACGGCGTCGTCATCACCGACCCCGACACCCACGGCCGGGCCCGCGAGGTCCTGTCCGGCGCCGCCCTGCTGCCCCGCTCCACCGTCGCCGTCGGTACGGCGGCCGCCCTGCTGGCCCCGCTGCCGGCCGACGCCGACTCCGACTCCGGGGTCTTCCTCGTACCGCCGAACCCGGCCATGCACGACGAGCACGCCGCCGACGAGGAGCGCCAGGCGCTGCGCGCCCGCGCCGGCGCCCGCGACACCGAGATCCGCGACCTCGCCGCCCGCCTCGCCGGTGACCGTGAACTCGCCGCCCGCCTCGCCTCCTGGCGCAACGGCTGCCCGCCCGGCCGCCTCACCGAACTCGCGGAAGCGGCCGCCGCCGCCCGGATGTTCGCCGAGGAGACCGACGCCGAGCTCGCGGAGGCCCGTACCGTACGCGCCGAGGCCGACGAGGCCGCCGCCGACGCGGCCCGTGTCCGCGAGGAGCGCCAGGACACCGCCCAGCGGGCCCGCCGCGCCGCCGACGCCCTCGCCGGGCTCGCCTTCCGGCTCCGCGAGCGTGCCGGCTGGCAGGCCAGGCTCCGTGAACTCGCCGACGACGCGGCCGAGTCCGAGGCCCGCGCCGAGGTGTGCCTGGACCGGGCCCGCGCCGCCGACGAGGACCGCCGCGCCGCCCAGCGGGCCGCCGACGACGCCCGTCGCACCGCCCGCGCCCTGCGCGCCGAACGCGCCGAGATCGCCGGCGCCCCCGACCCGCTGCCCGAGGGCTCCGGCGAGGGCTCCCGTGCGCCACTGCCCGACCTGCGCGAGGCCTACCGGGCCGCCTCCCAGCTCTACGAGAAGGTCGGCGTCGGCGCCGACCTGCGCGCCGAACAGGCCCGCGCCGAGAGCGACGAGAGCGCCGCCCTGGCCGAACTCGACCGCCTCACCAACAAGGTCCGCACCCGGGCCGCCCAGCTTCTCGAAGGCACCGACGGCGCCGACGGCCCCTCCCGCCAGGCCGCGGCCGCCCGCGCCGAGGCCCTCGTACAGATGCTGGAGACCCGCGCGTCCACCGCCAGCGAGCAGCTCGGCCGACTGCGCGGCGAGGCCGAACGGCACGCCCCCGCCGAGGGGGAGGCGCACACCGAACTCCCCGAGGAGCTCGTCCCCGAGGGCGTCGAGCAGGCCCAGGCCCTGCTGCGCACGGCCACCGCCCAGCTCGCGGCCCACAGTGCGGCCGTGGAGAGCGCCCGGGCCGCCCACGCGGACCTGCTGCGCGCCCACCGCACCGCCGAGGACGGCGCCGGCGGCTTCGACGAGACCGCGGCGCTCCTGCGCGACCTGCTGCGCGACCACACCCACCAGGACGACGAGCAGGAGCCGGTGCCCCACCAGGGCACCCTGGAGGAGGCCCGCCAGTCGGCCACCGAGGCCCGCCGCTCCCTGCGCGGCTGCTCGGCCGACCTCTCGGCCGCCGAGTCCGCGGTGCGCGAGGCGAGCGACATCCTGGTCCGGCACGCCAACGCGACCCGCTACGAGCAGGTACGCACCCCCGCGCGCCAGCAGATCCGCGAACTGCCCGCCTCCGCCCTCCCCGAGCACGCGGCGGCCTGGGCGGCGGCCTTCGCGCCCCGGCTGCGCGTCCTCACCGACGAACTGGCGCAGCTGGAGCGCAACCGCGACAGCATCGTCGACCGCCTGCGCGGCCTCGTCGAATCGGCCCTGGCCACGCTCCGCTCGGCGCAGCGCCTCTCGCAGCTCCCGGAGGGGCTCGGAGAATGGTCGGGCCAGGAGTTCCTGCGGATCCGCTTCGAGGAGCCCGACCAGGCCACGCTCACGGAGCGGCTCGGCGAGGTCATCGACGAGGCGACGCGCGCGGCCGTGAAGAAGAACAGCAGCGCCTCCTTCGGCGAGGGCCGCCGGGACGGCATGTCCCTGCTGCTGCGGGGTGTCCAGGCGGCCCTGGAGCCCAAGGGCATCTCGGTGGAGATCCTCAAGCCGGACGCGGTGCTGCGGGCCGAGCGGGTGCCGGTGGGGCAGATGGGCGACGTCTTCTCCGGCGGGCAGCTGCTGACCGCCGCGATCGCGCTGTACTGCACGATGGCGGCGCTGCGCAGCAACGACCGCGGCCGCGACAAGCACCGGCACGCGGGCACGCTGTTCCTCGACAACCCGATCGGCCGCGCGAACGCCACGTACCTGCTGGAGCTCCAGCGGGCCGTCTCCGACGCGCTCGGCGTCCAGCTGCTGTACACGACCGGCCTGTTCGACACCACGGCGCTCGCCGAGTTCCCGCTGGTGATCCGTCTGCGCAACGACGCGGACCTGCGGGCGGGTCTGAAGTACATCAGCGTCGAGGAACACCTGCGTCCGGGTCTGCCGCAGCAGTCCCCGGAGGCGGAGACCATCCACGGCGAGATCACGGCGACCCGCATGTTCCGCCGCAGCGGCGTTTCCTGAGGCACACCCGCACGCATCCGCACGTCCCGGCCGGCCCGGCCGGGACGCACGAGGACACCACCCCGCGCGAGGCCCGGGCACGCCGGCCCGCGCGCCGGCGCCGGGCACGCCACCCCGCGAGCGGCCCCGGGCACGCCGGCGCGCGGATCAGCGCCCTGAGGCCGCCAGAGGGCCGTCCTCGCGGGGTATTCGGCCCTTGGCGGGCTCCCGCGCCACCCTGGCGGCCCGGCGGGCCTCACGACGGCGCCTGCGCGCCGTACTGCTCGGCTCCGACAGGACCCCGTACCGCTGGTTCCACGTCTGCCGGGTGATCCACACGTCCAGCACGCCCCAGGTGGCCACGATGGTCCCCGCGATCGCGCCGAACGCCATCGGGAGGGCCAGCCAGGACCCGGCCAGGGTCAGGAAGAACGTGATCGTGGCCTGCGTCAGCGTCACGGACACGATCAGCACCGCCCGTACCGCCGAGGTCCGCACCGGATCCGGCATCCGCCGCCGCCGGGCCGGCTCCTCGACCCACAGTCCCCGCCCTGCCGTGCCGGTGCTCGCGCCCGCGCGCCCGCCCTCGTCCCTGCTCATGGTCCGCTCACTCCCCACCGCGCGGTCCGCCATGCCCACTCGCCATGCCCACTTGTCGTACCCACTGGTCGTACCCACTCGCCGTGCCTGTTCGTCGCGTCCACTCACCACGTCTACCCACCACGCCGGTTCCGACGTGTCCCCTCGAACAGACAGACGTCCGGAGATGCCGAGAGATTCCCGAATCGCGGATACCCTCCGCGGGCTCGATTGATCGCGGAACGAACAATTCCAGCCATCCATCGGGTTGCAGGAACCGACACCTCACCAAGTGTCATCTGCCACATATCGGGCCGCACTTGACCGGAAGTGTCGGACAACTGGTGATCTTCGCCCCGGTGGCAGGCCGAAAACGTCCGGACACCCCTTCGAAGCTGCTCCGCAGCAGTAGTAGGCTCACGCCGTTTAAATGACGGAACACCGACCCCCGGCAACGGGGTTGACCTGGGGGAGGCTGGGGAGGCCATGCGCTTTCGCGGGAAGTCCATCCGCCGGAAGATCGTGGCGTTGCTCCTTGTGCCGCTCGTCTCCCTGACCGCGCTCTGGAGCTTCGCCACGGTCATCACCGGCCGTGAGGCGATCCAACTCTTCGACGTGGCCTACATCATCGACAAGGTGGGCTACCCGGTCGAGGACGTCGCCCGCGTCATCCAGAAGGAGCGGCGCCAGACCCTCGTCGTCCTCGGCGACCCCCGGGCCGCCACCGCCACGGCCGAACTCACCAAGCGCCGGGCCGAAACCGACGAGGCCGTCGAGAAGATCAGCGTCAGCGCCCGCGACCCCAAGGTCATCGACGAGCTGAGCACGGACAGCGCCCAGCGGCTGCGCTCGATCGTCTCCGCCTTCCAGGGCATCGGCTCCATGCGACGCTCCGTCGACCAGAACGCCCTGGAGCCCACCCAGGCCCTGGAGCTCTACAACCGGCTGGTCGACCCCTGCTACGACTTCCTCATGAACCTCCACGGCCTGGACAACGTGGAGGTGGACAAGGAAGGCCGCGCCCTCGTCGGCATCAGCCGCGCCCGCGAACTGCTCTCCCGCGAGGACGCCGTCATCGCCTCGGCCCTCGCCGCCCGCAACGTCACGGCTTCCGACGTCCGCCACGTGTCGGACTTCGCCGCCAAGCGCACCCTGCTCTACGAGTTCAACCTCGTGACCCTCCCCGCCGAGGACCGCGAGCGCTTCGAGCAGTACTGGAAGGACCCCGAGACCAAGCCCCTGCGCGACGCCGAGGAGCGCTTTATCGCCGGCGGCGCGGTCAACAAGCCGCGCAGCGTCACCGCCGAGCAGTGGGACCAGGCCTCCGCGAAGGTCCTGGACGACCTGGCGGCCATGAACACCGAAGCCGGCAACCGCTACCAGCAGCGCATCGAGCCCGTCGCCATGGACGTCATGGTCCAGGCCGCCGCGGCCGGCATCCTCGGCTTCCTCGCCCTGATCGTGTCCCTGGTCCTCTCCGTACGGATCGGCCGCGACCTGGTCCGCGACCTCTCCCGGCTCCGCAAGGAGGCCCACGAGGCCTCGGGCGTCCGGCTGCCCAGCGTCATGCGCCGCCTCGCCGCGGGCGAGCACGTGGACGTGGAGACCGAGTCGCCCCACCTCGAGTACGAGAAGGACGAGGTCGGCCAGGTCGGCCAGGCCCTCAACACCCTCCAGCGCGCCGCCGTCGAGGCCGCCGTCAAGCAGGCCGACCTGCGCCGCGGCGTCTCCGAGGTGTTCGTCAACCTGGCCCGCCGCAACCAGGTGCTGCTGCACCGCCAGCTGACCCTCCTCGACACCATGGAACGCCGTACCGAGGACACCGAGGAGCTGGCCGACCTCTTCCGCCTCGACCACATGACCACCCGCATGCGCCGGCACGCCGAGGGCCTGGTGATCCTCTCCGGCGCGGCGCCCTCCCGCCAGTGGCGCAAGCCCGTCCAGCTCATGGACGTCGTACGGGCCGCCGTCGCCGAGGTCGAGGACTACGAGCGCATCGAGGTGCGCCGGCTCACGCGTCTGGGCATCGTCGGCCCGGCCGTCGCCGACATCACGCACCTCATCGCCGAACTCCTGGAGAACGCCACGGTGTTCTCGCCGCCGCACACCGCGGTCCAGGTGCACGGCGAGCGCGTCGCCAACGGCTTCACCCTGGAGATCCACGACCGCGGCCTCGGCATGACCCCTGAGGCACTGCTCGACGCGAACCTCCGGCTCGCCGAGACCCCCGAGTTCGAACTCTCCGACACCGACCGTCTCGGCCTGTTCGTCGTCAGCCGCCTCGCACAGCGCCACAACGTCAAGGTCGTCCTCCAGCCCAGCCCGTACGGGGGCACCACCGCGGTGGTCTTCCTCCCCGTGTCCCTGCTGACCGAGGCTCCCGAGACCAACGGATCGGGCGCGCGGTTCGACGGCGCCCGCGCCGCGGTCAAGCCCGGCAGGTCCGACAAGCCGGGCCACTTCGGCAGGGCCGGGTCCGAGCGGCCCACGCCCGCCGCCATGGAGCGCGCGCCCTCCGGCCGCCCGCTGCCCGCCGCCGAACTGCGCGGCCCGGTCGAGCTGGAGGCCCCGCTCGTGGGCGGTGGCCTGGACCGGCTGGACGGCCTCGACGACGCCGCGGTGCTCGACGACGCCCCCACGGCGATCACGAGCCGCAACGGCTCCTCCGCCCGCCCGGTCATGGCGACGCTCGACGACGAGACCCCGCCGAACGGCACCCCGCGCAGCGCCCTGCTGGGCCTGCGCCCGGCGGACCGGCCGCACACCGACCGGCACGCGGAGCGCCACGGCGCCCGCAAGGGCGATCACGACCGCGAGTCGCCCGCCCCCACCGGCCCGGTCCGGCTCGACACCCAGCGCGTGGAGGCCTCACGTGCGGAGGCCGCCCGCTCCCAGGGAGCCGTACCGCTGCCGCGCCGCCGCCCCACACCGACTCTGGTCGCCGAACACGGCCGCCGGGTGGAGCCCCGCCCGGTGTCCGTGGTCCCGCAGCCCGGCCAGGCCGCTGCGCCCGGGGCCGATGCCGGCTCCGGCGGGGCCGCCGCACCCGGCCCCGGCATCGGCGGGCTGCCCCGCCGCGTCCGCCAGGCGAACCTGGCGCCCCAGCTCAAGAACAACCTGTCGGCCGCCCCCGCCGAAGCCGCCCCCGACCAGGTGGCCGACCGCGACGCGGACGACGTACGTACGCGCATGTCCGCACTCCAGCGTGGCTGGACGGCGGGCCGCAACCAGCACGCACAGCAGAAGTCCGAGACCGAGGCGGGCAGCTCCGCCGCCGGCGGTCCCGCGAACGAGAACGAAGGGGACGGTCGATGACCGCACCGCAGACCGGCAACGACACCAGGGGCCGCGGCTCCGGCCCGCTCAACTGGCTCCTCGACGAGCTCGTCGACCGGGTCGGCTCCATCCGCAAGGCGGTGGTCCTGTCCGGCGACGGCCTGCCCACCGGCAGCTCCAAGGACCTGACCCGCGAGGACAGCGAGCACCTGGCGGCGGTCGCCTCCGGCTTCCACAGCCTCGCCAAGGGCGTCGGCCGGCACTTCGACTCCGGCCGGGTGCGCCAGACGGTGGTCGAGCTCGACGAGGCCTTCCTCTTCGTCATGGCCGCGGGCGACGGCAGCTGCCTGGCCGTGCTGGCGGACGCCGATTCAGACGTCGGCCAGGTGGCGTACGAGATGACGCTCATGGTCAAGCGCGTCGGCGACCACCTGGCGACCGCCCCGCGCACCGGGCTGCCAGCCGGAGGGTGAGTCGTAGGGCATGAGCGATTCAGGCCAGGACCACCCCGCCGGCATTCCCGCCGGCTTCCCCGTCGACCCGTCCTACCCCGAGCCGGACCCCGAGCTCGAGCTCGACCCCGACCACGCGCACTGGTTCGACGACGATGCAGGCCCCGTCGTCCGCCCGTACGCCATGACCCGCGGCCGGACCAGCCATGCGGGCCAGCACCGCCTCGACCTGATCGCGCTCGTCGTCGCCGAACCGGCGGCCGACGATCCGGTCTGGGACATGACCCTCTCTCCGGAACACGCCCACATCCTCGGGCTGTGCCGGGGCCGACCGCAGTCGGTCGCCGAACTGGCGGCCGACCTCGACCTCGCGGTCGGGGTCGTCCGCGTCCTGATCGGCGACCTGGTCGACGAGGAACTGGTCCACGTGACCAGGCCGGTACCCCCGGCCGAACTGCCCGATGAATCCATTCTGCGTGAGGTGATCGATGGCCTTCGGGCGCTTTAGCCGCACCGGTGCCATGCACGCGGTGTCGCCGGTCGAACCGCTGACCTTGAAGATCCTGGTCGCGGGCGGCTTCGGGGTGGGCAAAACCACCCTGGTGAGTGCGGTGAGCGAAATCAGACCCCTGCGCACCGAGGAACGGCTCTCCGAGCCGGGCGTCGGTGTCGACGACACCGGGGGAGTGGAGGGCAAGAGCACCACCACCGTGGCCATGGACTTCGGGCGCATCACGCTCCGCGAGGACCTGGTGCTGTACCTGTTCGGCACGCCCGGGCAGGACCGCTTCTGGTTCCTGTGGGACGAGCTGGCGCAGGGTTCGCTCGGCGCCGTCGTCCTCGCGGACACCCGTCGCCTCGCCGACTGCTTCGCCGCCATCGACTACTTCGAACGGCGCGGCATCCCCTTCGTGGTCGCGGTCAACTGCTTCGACGGAGCCGACCGGCACCCGGTGGTGACCGTACGGACGGCACTCGACCTCGATCCCGGGGTGCCGGTGCTGCTGTGCGACGCGCGGGACCGGGAGTCCGTGAAGGACGTGCTGGTGGGGGTCGTGGAACACGCGATGTCCCTGGCGCGCGAGCGGCGCCGGAGCCTCTCGGCGGGAGCCTGACACCATCGGCCCGCGTGCCCGCACCGGGGCCCGGCACGGAGGCGGCCCGTACCCCCGCCGACTGGGGTACGGGCCGCTGCTCTCACGGGGGGTTCCGGGTCCCGGTCGCGGCGCGGGACTGTGGAGCGAGTGTGAACCTGCCGCCGGGGGCCGTCAAGCGTTCGGACAACACCGGCCGTTCAGCGCACGGCGACGACGGCCGAACCGTGCCCGAACAGCCCCTGGTTGGCGGTGATCCCGGCCCGCGCACCGGGAACCTGCCGCTCCCCGGCCGTACCGCGCAACTGCCGGGTCAGCTCACACACCTGCGCGATGGCCTGGGCCGGCACCGCCTCCCCGAAGGAGGCCAGCCCGCCACTGGTGTTGACCGGGATCCGGCCGCCCAGAGCCGTCGCTCCCTCCCGTACGAGCTTCGCCCCCTCGCCCTCGCCGCACAGCCCGATGTCCTCGTACCACTCCAGTTCGAGGGCGGTGGACAGGTCGTAGACCTCGGCCAAGGAGAGGTCGTCCGGGCCGAGCCCCGCCTCCTCGTAGGCGGCGCGAGCGATCGACGACCGGAAGGAACCGGCCGCCGGCGCCACGGCCACCGACGAGTCGGTGGCGATGTCCGGCAGGTCCAGCACCGTCCGCGGATACGTGGGCGTCACCGTCGAGACCGCCCGGATCCGCACGGGATCGGTCACCCCGCGCGCCCGCGCGAAGTCCATGCTGGTGAGCACGAGGGCCGCGCCCCCGTCGGAGGTGGCGCAGATGTCGAGCAGCCGGAGCGGATCGGCGACGACGGCCGAGGCCGCGACCTCCTCGGCGGTGACCTTCTTGCGGTAGCGGGCGTGCGGATTGAGCAGTCCGGCCGCCGCGTTCTTCACCTTGACCTGGGCGAAGTCCTCCAGGGTATCGCCGTACAGGGCCATCCGGCGGCGGGCGTAGAGCGCGAAGTACGCCGGGTTCGTGGCGCCCAGCACGCGGAACCGCAGCCAGTCCGGATCGTCGGGACGGTCGCCGCCCGCCGGTGCGAAGAACCCCTTGGGCGCGGCGTCCGCGCCGACCACGAGGACCACGTCGGCCAGGCCCGCCAGGATCTGCGCGCGGGCCGCCCCGATCGCCTGGGCACCGGACGCGCAGGCCGCGTACACGCTGGTCACCCGCGCGCCCTGCCAGCCGAGGGCCTGGGCGAAGGTGGCGCCGGCCACGTAGCCCGGGTATCCCGAACGCACGGTGTCGGCGCCGACGATCGACTGCACGTCCGTCCAGTCGAGTCCGGCGTCGGCGAGCGCCTCGCGCGCCGCGGCCCGTCCGTACTCGACGAAACTGCGGCCCCATTTGCCCCAGGGGTGCATGCCGGCCCCGAGGACCGCGATGTCGGCGCTCACCCGGTGCCTCCCACGGGCCGGAAGTGCCAGGTGGTCCAGACGGTCCCGGCATCCTCGCCCAGCACGCCCCCGACCACCTCGACCTCCATCCCGACCGCCAGATCGGCGACCCCCACCCCGGGCGCCGCCTGCCCCAGCACCACCATCCCCTCGGCCTCCAGCTCCACCGCGACCAGGGTGTACGGCTCCCAAGGCTCGGCCGGGTCGGACACGTACGGGGCGGGCGGCCGGTAGCGCCCGTCGGTGTAGGACCAGACCCGGCCCCGCGGGGACAGCGGCACCTCGACGAGCTCGCCCCCGCCGCGGCAGTGCGGATTGCGGCAGTACGCGTCCTCGCGGGGGAAGAACACCGCGGTGCAGGCGGAGCACCGGGTGCCGAGCAGCCGGAAGCCGCCGTCCTCGGCGGACCCGGTGAACCACCCGTTCACGACGGGTGTGCGTGTGCGTGCCAAGACCCCTCCCATGCCAGATAGCTGACGGATCGTCAGGAGTCTGTCACGAGAGGGCCCTCAGGGGCACCCGTTCTCGGCGAGCCACTTCCGGGCGATCTCGCCCAGCTCCGCGTCCCGCCCCGCCAGCATCATCCGGATCATCTGCGCGTCCCCGCGCAGCGACCATCCCGGATGGCCGAAGGTGGCGGGATTGTTCCCCTCGATCAGGAAGTGCGCGGGCCAGGCGGTCCCGTACCCGATCAGCGGCAGGGCGGCGAGGTAGCGCCGGCGGCCGCGCGCCAGCCCGTAGGCGGCGACGGCCAGGCCGGTGAGCGTGCCGGTGAGATGGACCCAGCGGGTGGCGGCGCGCGAGTGCATCGCGACGTAGTACGGCCAGAATTCCTCGTACGAGCTGAAAGTCATGCGGGCACGGTACTCACGGCCGGACGGAGGCGACAGCGACGGGGAAGTCGAAATACGTGTCGGGATACGCCTCAGGCCTGTACGTGAAATGCCACCACTCCTCGGGAAGGTTCACGAACCCCTGCTCGCCCAGGACCCGCTTCAGCAACTGCCGGTTGGCGCGGGCGGCGCCCGTGACCCGCGGATCGTCGGTGTGCGAGAGCGGATCGAAGAAGTCGAACGCCGTCCCCATGTCGGCCTCCCGCCCCGTGAGTTCCACCAGGGTCACGTCCAGCGTGCTCCCGCGGCTGTGCCCGGACCTCTCCGCGATGTACCCGTCGGGGATCAGCCGGTCCCGCTCCACGTTCGGGTAGAACTCCGCCTTCGTCGCGCGGTCGCCCGGGCCGTCCTGCGTCCGCGCCCACCGCACGAACCGGTCGACCGCCCGCTGCGGCCGGTAGCAGTCGTACACCCGCAGCGAGCGGCCGCTGCGCAGCAGCCGCCGCTGTGCCCGCCGCAGCGCCTCGGCCGCGGGCCGCGCGAGCAGGCACTCCGGCTCCTCGTACCCGTCCACCACCCCGCCGGTGAAGTTCCGCGCACCCGCGTACCGCATGTCCTGCCCGATGCCCGGATCCACCTCGCGCAGCACCACGAATCCGTCCGGCGCCGCAGCCCCGCCGGCCAGCACCGCGAGCAGTCCCGCAACAGCCGTCATCCGCATACCCCTTGGCATACCATCGCCGGATGCCGGCACACCTGAAGGACTCGCACTGCTCCACCTGCGGAGCGCCGTACTCCACCCCTACGTGGCCCCGCACCTGCGCGGCCTGCGGGGCGACCGCCTACCGCAACCCGCTCCCGGTGGCCGTCACCCTCCTCCCCGTGGAGGACGCGGACGGCACCGGCCTGGTGGTCATCACCCGCACCATCGAACCGGCCCTCGGCGGCGTCGCCCTCCCCGGCGGTTTCATCGACTTCGGCGAGGACTGGCGCGACGCGGTCGTCCGCGAACTCTTCGAGGAGACCGGCATCACCGCCCCGGCCTCGGAAGTGACCCTGGCCGACGCCCTGAGCTCCCCGGCGGGCCACCTCCTCCTCTTCGGCCTCCTCCCGCCCCGCCCGGCCGCCGACCTCCCCGAGTCGAAGCCGACGGACGAGACCACGGGCTGGCACATCCTGCGGACCCCCTCGGTCCTGGCCTTCCCCCTCCACACCCGGGCGGCGGCGTCCTGGTTCGCGGGGAAGTACGCCTGAGGCGGGCGGGCCCGCAGGGCATGCGTCCCCGGTCAGTGCCAGTTGCTGATCTGCACGTCACGCGGATGCGGAGCGCCGGTACCGGTCTCCACCAGGGACTTCAGGCTCATCAGGAAGATCGCCCACTTGGTGCTGCAGTGGCTCATGAACTCGACCGGCTCGCGCCAGCCCGCGTGCGTGAACAGGAGGATCGTCCATTCGCCCTCGCGGGCCAGCTCGAAGTCCACCGTCGTCCCGATCCACTCGGCCGGTCCGTCGGTCACCTCCCACCGCACCCGTGCGTCCGGCTGCAGGTCGAGGACCTTCATGTCGAAGCCGCCGACGTCGCCGAAGCGGAACTCCAGGACGCCGTCGCCGGTGCCGCTCGTGTCGGTCGTCCACCACGCGGCCAGACCCTCGACCGTGGTGAGCGCCTCGTAGACCTTCTCCGGGCTCGCCGTGATTCCCACCCGGTGCAGGATGTCAACCATCTCGTTCTCCTCGCTCCTCGATCGGTGTCTGCTCGTCCTTGGCTCGCTGGACCGCCTCGGCGAGGCTCTTGATGCGCCGCAGCCGGGCGTCCCACATCTCTCCGACGGAGTTCAGCTGCGCCACGGCACGGGCCAGCTGCGCCTCGTCCACCCGGTAACGCTTCTCCCGCCCGGACGGCGCGGACCGGACGAGCCCGACCCGGTCGAGGACGGCCAGGTGTTTGGTCACGGCCTGCCGGGTCACCGGCAGGTGCGCACTGAGGGTCGTCGCGGTCCCCTGGCCCTCGGCCAGCAGGAGGTCGATCATGCGGCGCCGGGTCGGGTCGCCCATCGCGGACCAGAGGTCGTCGTCCACGGCGGTGCTCATCGTGGGGCCGCCAGCCGTTCGGCGCTCGCGGCCAGGCGCGGCAGGTAGAAGTCCCAGCCCTGCCGGTGGTCGTTGTAGTGGGCTTCCAGTACGGCGGCCTCCCAGCCCCGCTCGCGGTAGCCGCTCTCGCGGAAACGGACCGTGGTCCCCTTCTCGTCGGGGACGAGCTCGAAGGTCACCAGCAGGGAGTTGCCCGGTCCCGCGGCCTCCGTTTGTGTTTCGTCGTACGTCCAGCGGAACGAGAACGTCCGCGGTGGGTCGGCCTCCACGACCGTGAACGGCGACGACTCGTGCCGGCCCGTGTCCGGGTCCGTCCAGGTGAGGGTGCCGGTGGCGCCGGCCTCCGGCTCGAACGCGGTCTCGGCGCTCCACCAGTCCCGGATGTGCTCGGGGCTGCTGAGCACCTCGAACACCACCTCGGGCGAGGCTTCGATGTGCAGCTCGCGCTCGATGCTCCCGTACTCCATGACCGCTTCCACCTTTCGCAACCTTCGGTTGCATATCAAGCTAGCCTGCCGCCGAGGAATGTGCAACCGATGGTTGCGTAAGCGGGTGGCGGCCGACCGCGGTCCGGCGGCCGCGGCGCGCCCCACGGCCCGTACCCCCTCCAGGTCCCGCACGGCCCCCGCACGGCTCCAGCCCCCTCCGGCCCCTCCAGCCCCTTCCGGCCCCCTACCCCTGCAACCCCCGTACGGTGACCCCCTCCACCGGGTTCCCCGCCTCGTCCTCCACGACCACCGCGTCCCCCAGCCACCGCACCGTGTACCGCTCCACCTCACCCGCCTCGAAGCCGGGCCCCGGCTCCCGGATCACCACCCCGCCCCCCGTACGCCCGCGCGCCGGGGCCCAGACCTCCAGCTCCACCCCGTCGCCGGAGCCGGACCGGACCGGCAGCAGGGCCCCCGCCCGCGCCAGCACCGGGATCCGGCCCTGCGGGGCGTCCAGCAGGATCTGGCCCGGCCCCTCGTACGCCGCCCCCGTCTCGGTGTCGTACCACCGCCCCCGCGGCAGCCGCACCGCCCGCCGGTCCGCCCCGCACTCCAGCACGGGCGCCACCAGCAGCGCATCGCCCAGCAGGAACGCGTCCTCGCAGTCCCGCAACCGCCGATCCTCCGGCGCCCCCCACCACACCGGCCGCACGTACGGCGCGCCCGTACGCCGCGCCAGATGGGCCAGCGTCACGAAGTACGGCCGCAGCCGCTCCCGTTCCGCCATCACCGCCCCGGCCTGCTCCGCCACCTCCGGCCCGAACTCCCACGGCTCCCGCCGCCCCGCCCAGATCGCCGAATGGGTCCGGAACAGCGGCAGGTAGGCCCCCAGTTGCAGCCACCGCACATACAACTCCGGCGACGGGGAGCCCCCGAACCCGCCGACATCCGGCCCCGAATACGGCACCCCGCACAGCCCGAGCCCCAGAACCAGGGCCAACGAGGCCCGCAACCCCTCCCAGCTGGACTCCACATCCCCCGACCACGTGCCTCCGTACCGCTGCATCCCCGCCCACCCCGACCGCGAGAACAGGAACGGCCGCTCGGCCGGCCGCAGCCGCACCAGTCCCTCCCACCCCGCCCGCGCCATCCCCAGCGCGTACACGTTGTGCCCCTCCCGGTGGTCGCCACCCGCCCCGTCCATCGCGTGCCGCGCCGACCGGGGCAGCGTGTTGTCCCCGAACGGCGCAAAGGACACCGGCTCGTTCATGTCGTGCCAGAAACCCGCGAAGCCCTGCGCGAGCCGCTCCTCATACAGCCCGCCCCACCACTCCCGCACCGCCGGATCCGTGAAGTCCGGGTACGCGCACTCACCGGGCCACACCTCACCGCGGACCTCCCGGCCCCGCGCGTCCCGCACGAAGGCGCCGCCCCTCCCCACCGACAGGCCGGAGGTGTGCACCCCGTCGCCCGCCTTCACCGCCGGGTCCACGATCGACACGAGCCGCACCCCGAGCTCCCGCAACTCCCGCGCCAGCCCCGGCAGATCGGGAAACCGCTGCTCGTCCACCGTGAACACCCGGTGCCCGTCGTAGTGGTCGATGTCCAGGTGTACGGCCGAGAGCGCGAGCCCGTGCGACGCGTACCCCGCGACCACCCGCCGCACCTCCTCCGCGCTCCCGAACCCCCACCGCGCGTGCTGGTACCCCAGCGCCCACTCGGGCGGCACCGCGGCCGCGCCGGTCAGCCCCGACCACCCCTGCAGCACCCGCGCCGGCGTCCCCACCAGCACCCAGCACCGCAGCGGACCGCCCTCCATCCGCAGCTCACTCGCCCCCGGCCGGTCCGCCCCCGACCCCGCGCCCTCCTCACCCTCGCGCAGCACCACCCGGCCGTCCCACGGGTTGTCGTGGAACACCAGATGCGTCCCCGCGTCCGCGACCACCATCTGCACCGGCATCGTCAGGTACAGCGGATCCGTCCCCGGCCCGAAGCCCCCCTTCGGATCCGTGTTCCACAGCCGGTACGCCCCGTCCCGCAGCCGCGGCCCCGCGGCCCGGCCGCCCAGCCCGAAGAACCGCGCGTCCGCCGGCACCTCGCTGCGCAGCAGCCACCGCGCCCCGCCCATCCGCGGATCCACCGGCTCCCACCACCGCGGCGGCGCCTCCCGCCGCAGCACCGTCCCGCCGGGCGTGCGCACCTCCACCGCCCCGTGCCGGGACACCGCCACCGTCACTCGCTCCGACACCACCCGCCAGCCGCCCCCGGTGTCCGGCTCCAGCACGGCCCGCGGATCCGGCTCTGGCCCGCCGCCCACCACCGCGTAGGAGGGCGTCGGCCCGGCCCCGTCCCAGCTCCAGAACACGGCACCGCCCACCATGACCCGTACCAGCAGGTCCGACCGTGCGAACCGCAGTACGCCCCCGCCCTCCCGGGCCTCCGTACCGGTCAGCAGTCCCGGCACGCGCGCCCGCTCCGCGCCCCGGCGCTGGAGCCCCACCGCGTCCGCGCGCCGATGGCGCCATGCCGAGCGCCATGCGCGCCGACCGCGCGCCGAACCCATGTCCTTCACCGCACGCACCAGATCACGACCGTCCATGCCGCTCACCCTGCCACCGGCCCCCGGCCGAGGGGACGGCGTTCAACTGCCGTTCACCCGGCAGCGGCACCCCCGCGCCGATCACCCGACCCGCCAGGACAGCCCTGGTGCAGCGGACGATCACATGGCATGGTCCCTGTGAGCCGCCGCGCCCACACCCCCGCGCGATGGCACCGTACGCACACGAAGCGCGAGCCGCAGACTTGACCGGGAGCCGACCCATGACCTCAGCCACGCAGCCGGAACCCCTCTGGGCGCCGGGCCCCGACCGGATCGCCGCGGCCCGGATCACCGCCTTCCAGGCCTGGGCCGCCGAGCACCACGGAGCTCCCGCCGACGGCGGCTACCCCGCGCTGCACAGCTGGTCCGTCGACGAGCTCGACACCTTCTGGCAGGCCGTCGCCGAGTGGTTCGACGTCCGCTTCACCACCCCCTACCAGTCGGTCCTCGCCGACCGCTCCATGCCCGGCGCGCGCTGGTTCGACGGAGCCACCCTGAACTACGCCGAGCACGCGCTGCGCGCCGCCGAGGACCCGGCCCGGGCCGGCGACCCCGCCCTGCTGTACGTGGACGAGACCCACGAGGTCGTCCCCGTCACCTGGGCCGAGCTCCGCCGCCAGGTCGGGTCGCTCGCCGCCGAACTGCGCGCCCTCGGCGTACGCCCCGGCGACCGGATCAGCGGCTACCTCCCCAACATCACCGAGGCGGCCGTCGCCCTCCTCGCCACCGCCGCCGTCGGCGGCGTCTGGACCTCCTGCGCCCCCGATTTCGGAGCCCGCAGCGTCCTCGACCGCTTCCAGCAGGTCGAGCCCGTCGTCCTGTTCACCGTGGACGGCTACCGGTACGGCGGCAAGGAGCACGACCGCCGCGACACCGTCGCCGAGCTCCGCGCCGACCTGCCCTCCCTGCGCGCGGTCGTCCACATCCCGCTGCTCGGCACGCCCGCCCCCGACGGCGCCCTCGACTGGTCCGCGCTGACCTCGGCCGACACCGAGCCCGTCTTCGAACCGGTCCCGTTCGACCACCCGCTCTGGGTGCTGTACTCCTCCGGTACGACCGGCCTCCCCAAGGCCATCGTCCAGTCCCAGGGCGGCATCCTCCTCGAGCACCTCAAGCAGCTCGGCCTGCACTGCGACCTCGGCCCCGAGGACCGCTTCTTCTGGTACACCTCCACCGGCTGGATGATGTGGAACTTCCTCATCTCCGGACTGCTCACCGGTACGACCGTCGTCCTCTACGACGGCAGCCCCGGCTACCCCGACACCGGCGCCCAGTGGCGCATCGCCGAGCGCACCGGCGCCACCCTCTACGGCACCTCCGCCGCCTACGTGATGGCCTGCCGCAAGGCCGAGGTCCACCCGGGCCGCGACTTCGACCTCTCCGCCGTGAAGTGCGTGGCCACCACCGGCTCCCCGCTCCCGCCCGACGGCTTCCGCTGGCTCCACGAGGAGGTCGCCGAGGACCTCTGGATCGCCTCCGTCAGCGGCGGCACCGACGTGTGCAGCTGCTTCGCGGGCGCCGTCCCCACGCTCCCGGTGCACATCGGCGAACTCCAGGCCGCGTGCCTCGGTACGGACCTCCAGGCCTGGGACCCCTCCGGCAAGCCGGTCATCGGCGAGGTGGGCGAGCTCATCGTCACCAACCCCATGCCGTCCATGCCGATCCACTTCTGGAACGACCCCGACGGCAGCCGCTACCGCGACAGCTACTTCGAGATGTTCCCGGGAGCCTGGCGCCACGGCGACTGGATCACCATCACCGACCACGGCTCGGTGATCATCCACGGCCGCTCCGACTCCACGCTCAACCGCCAGGGCGTCCGGATGGGCTCCGCCGACATCTACGAGGCCGTCGAACGCCTCCCCGAGATCAAGGAATCCCTGGTCATCGGCCTGGAGGAGCCGAACGGCGGCTACTGGATGCCGCTGTTCGTCCACCTCGTGCCCGGCGCGGCCCTCGACGACGACCTGCGGGCCCGTATCAAGGCGACGATCCGCGAGGAGCTCTCCCCGCGGCACGTCCCCGACGAGGTCATCGAGGTCCCGGGCATCCCGCACACCCTCACCGGCAAGCGCATCGAGGTGCCGGTCAAGCGCCTCCTGCAGGGCGCCCCCCTGGCCAAGGCGGTCAACCCCGGCTCCGTCGACAACCTCGACCTCCTCCACTTCTACGAGGAGCTGGCCCGCACCCGCAACCACGGCTGAGCTCACTGTCAGTGGCGGTGATTACTCTGAGTGAGCAAGCGATTGCGCCACTCAGGGGGAAGTCATGCCACGCAAGAACGACACCGACACGACCGCAGGCACGCACACCGGCCCGCACACCGGCACGCACCGGACCCGCACCAGCGACCGGCGCCGCACGCTGCGCCGCGAAGTCCCCGGCACCATCGGCCTGCTGGCCGACGCCGGGGACTTCGCGGCCATGCGCGGCTACCGCAGCTTCACCTTCGACGACCACCAGGACTACCTCCACCACGTGGACGGCCTGCTCCGCTCCCGCGCGGCCCAGGGCATCCACACCACCGTCGCCCTCTTCGATCCCGAGGAGTACGCCGAGTACTGCGGGGACAACGGCCTCGACCCGGACACCGCCCTGACCCGCGCCCGCTTCACGGCCGAGCTCGCCGGAAACGGCGCCGTCCTCCCCTACGCCGGCCAGCCCATCGACCAGCTGGTCCCCCTCCTGGTCGACGAGGCCGTCCGCCAGGCCACATGGGAGTACGCCACCGGCCTCCTCGCCGAGGTCGGCCACTGCGCGGACTGCGGCGAGGACATCGGCCACGCCTCCTTCGACCGCGCCGCCGACGCACTCAAACGACTCGTCGCCGGCGCCGGCCCCGGCCACCACCACTTCGTCTGCAGCATCCCGACCGAGGCACAACAGCTCGTCGCCGTCCTGCACGCCGACACCACCGGCGACCCGGAAACCCCACCGCGCATCGAGGGCCGGGAAGGCCTGGACTTCGTGACGGTCCTCGCCGCGGGACTCGCCCTCGGCGGCCCCGGGGGACTGGTGGTCCGCACCACCGCCGAGGGCCGGCGGGACCGGGTCCACGGCTGGCGCCTGGACCGCGGCCGGCTCACCGTCCTCTCGGCCGCCGCCGTCTTCAACGCCTACTGCACCGACGCCGACACCGGAGACCCCGTCGCCCCCGAACCGGGCGTCGAATACTGCCCGGGGTACGAGGTCGACGCACCGGGACCGCACCACTGACCCGTCCGGAACGCACCGAGGGGCCCCCGCCACCGGCGAGGACCCCTCGGTACGAACACCGCGCCGTGCGGCCACCGGCTACTCGCCGGACAGCACCGCCTGCGCGGCCACACGGGCCTCCTCGGCGCTGTCCGACGCACGAGCGGCCGCCGCGGCACGCTCGCACTGGGCCAGCGTGTACTTGGCGAGCGTCGCCCGTACGTAAGGAATCGAAGCGGCACCCATCGAAAGAGAGGTGACACCCAGACCGGTCAGCACACAGGCCAGCAGCGGATCGGCAGCGGCCTCGCCACAGACACCACAGCTCTTGCCCTCGGCCTTGGCGGCCTCCGCCGACATGGCGACGAGGTCGAGCAGCGCCGGCTGCCACGGGTCCTGCAGCCGGGACACGGCACCGACCTGCCGGTCGGCGGCGAAGGCGTACTGGGCCAGGTCATTCGTGCCCAGCGACAGGAACTCGACTTCCTGCAGGATGGAACGCGCCCGCAGCGCAGCTGAGGGGATCTCCACCATCGCGCCGAACTTCGCCTTCAGCCCGGCCTCCCGGCAGGCGTCCGCGAAGGCCTTGGCGTCGATGCGGTCGGCGACCATCGGGGCCATGACCTCGAGGTAGACCGGCAGCCCCTCGGCAGCCTTGGCCAGCGCGGTGAGCTGCGTCCGCAGCACCTCCGGGTGGTCCAGCAGCGAGCGCAGCCCGCGCACACCCAGCGCCGGGTTGGGCTCGTCGCCCGGGGTCAGGAAGTCCAGCGGCTTGTCGGCGCCGGCATCGAGCACCCGCACGACCACGCGGCCCTCGGGGAAGGCTTCGAGCACCTTGCGGTAGGACTCGACCTGCTTCTCCTCGGACGGCGCCTTCTTGCTGTCGTCCAGGAACAGGAACTCGGTACGGAACAGACCCACACCCTCCGCCCCGGCTTCGACGGCGGACGGCACATCGGCGGGACCGCCGACATTGGCCAGCAGCGGCACCTTGTGACCGTCGGAGGTCGCACCGGGACCGGACGAGGCGGCCAGAGCCGCCTTGCGCTCGGCGGCCGCGGCCTCCAGCTCGGCCCGCTTCTGCGGCGACGGCTCGACGAACAGGTCACCCGTGCTGCCGTCCACCGCGATCACCGTGCCCTCGGCGATCTCACCGGCACCCGGCAGCGCCACGATCGCCGGCACGCCCAGCGCCCGCGCGAGGATCGCACTGTGACTGGTCGGCCCGCCCTCCTCGGTCACGAATCCGAGGACGAGCGCCGGGTCGAGCAGTGCGGTGTCGGCGGGAGCCAGGTCCCGCGCGATGAGTACGTACGGCTCGTCGCTGTCGGGCACACCCGGCATCGGCACACCCAGCAGCCGCGCCACGATGCGGTTGCGCACGTCGTCCAGGTCGGCCACGCGGCCCGCCATGTACTCGCCGGCTCCCGCGAGCAGATCGCGGTACGAGGCGAACGCGTCGTACACGCCGCGCTCGGCCGTGCTGCCGACGGCGATCCGCCGGTCGACGTCCGCCATCAGCTCGGGGTCCTCGGCGATCATCGCCTGGGCCTCGAGCACGTGCTGGGCCTCGCCACCGGCAAGCTGGCCACGCGCGATCAGATCGGCAGCCACGGCACTCACGGCCTGACGGGCGCGCCCCTGTTCGCGCGCCGCCTCGTCCGCGGTGATCTGCCGGGCCGGCGGCTCCAGGACCGCCGTGCCCATGTGCCGCACCTCGCCGATCGCCACCCCGTGGCTCACGCCGACGCCTCGCAGCGTTGTCTCCATTTCACCCGTCTCCGATTGAGCGGCGGGCCGAGCCGCCGCGGTGGATATCCGACTCGCCTGTAGGGACGGACGCGTCACTGCCAGCTGAAGAGAGCGTCGTCAGCCTTCACGTCGCCGGATTCGACGACGTCGGAGAGGGAGTCGGCCGTCGCCTCGAGCGCCACGACGGGGCAGATCGGCGACTTGCCGGCCACCTCGACCGCAGCGGGGTTCCAGCGGATGACGGCCTGGCCGCGGGTCACGGTGTCGCCCTTGTTCACGAGGAGCTCGAAGCCCTCGCCGTTGAGCTGGACCGTGTCGATCCCGAGGTGCGTGAGTACACCGTGGCCCTCGCTGTCGACGACTACGTACGCGTGCGGGTGCAGGGAAACGACCACACCATCAACGGGGGACACCGCCTCCGAGGGCTCGCGCACGGGATCAATGGCGGTGCCCGGGCCCACCATGGCGCCGGAGAACACCGGATCGGGCACTGCCGCGAGTCCGATGGCGCGTCCGGCAAGTGGGGACGTCACGCTGGTCATGGGGGCCTCCCAGGGGGTGGGGCTCTTCGTGTCGCCGTCACTACCTGTTGCGAACGGCGTACTCTTCAGAAGGATATGGCACAAGATGTTCGGGTTCGCCCGATGTTGGATCCCGATCCGGGCTGGTCCCTTGGCACGGAGACTAGTGGACTAGACCGGTGGACTAGACCATACGCCTGAATCGATTTGCTTGGGCACCCCCAGAGCTGTACTGTCGTGACTCCCGCCAGGACGCCCCGTGTGAACTTCTCGCGAACGGCCGATGGACGGGACTCCTCCTCTTAAGTGTCGATCTTGAATCCCACTGCTTTTCGTATGCCTTTTCGGTAATGCGTCGAGTGGTCAGGGAGACGGAAAACCACTGATAGAGTCGGAACCGCCGGAAAGGGAAAACGCGAAAGCGAATACCTGGAAAGCGCCGAGGAAGTCGGACACGAAAGAGTCTGATAGAGTCGGAAACGCAAGAACAGAACGAAAGCCCGGAGGAAAGCCCCAGCGGATGACGCGGGGGTGAGTACAAAGGAAGCGTCCGTTCCTTGAGAACTCAACAGCGTGCCAAAAATCAACGCCAGAAGTTGATACCCCGTCCACTTCGGTGGATGAGGTTCCTTTGAAAAAGACCTGTCGGGCCTTCGGGCACTGGCAGGCAACAACACAGCGAGGACGTTGTGGCGCGTCGGTCTTATTCCGACATGACGTGCCCGCTCTAAGTGATGTGTGCACCCGATTACGGGTAAACATTCATGGAGAGTTTGATCCTGGCTCAGGACGAACGCTGGCGGCGTGCTTAACACATGCAAGTCGAACGATGAAGCCCTTCGGGGTGGATTAGTGGCGAACGGGTGAGTAACACGTGGGCAATCTGCCCTTCACTCTGGGACAAGCCCTGGAAACGGGGTCTAATACCGGATACCACTCCTGCCTGCATGGGCGGGGTTGAAAGCTCCGGCGGTGAAGGATGAGCCCGCGGCCTATCAGCTTGTTGGTGGGGTAATGGCCCACCAAGGCGACGACGGGTAGCCGGCCTGAGAGGGCGACCGGCCACACTGGGACTGAGACACGGCCCAGACTCCTACGGGAGGCAGCAGTGGGGAATATTGCACAATGGGCGAAAGCCTGATGCAGCGACGCCGCGTGAGGGATGACGGCCTTCGGGTTGTAAACCTCTTTCAGCAGGGAAGAAGCGAAAGTGACGGTACCTGCAGAAGAAGCGCCGGCTAACTACGTGCCAGCAGCCGCGGTAATACGTAGGGCGCAAGCGTTGTCCGGAATTATTGGGCGTAAAGAGCTCGTAGGCGGCTTGTCACGTCGGATGTGAAAGCCCGAGGCTTAACCTCGGGTCTGCATTCGATACGGGCTAGCTAGAGTGTGGTAGGGGAGATCGGAATTCCTGGTGTAGCGGTGAAATGCGCAGATATCAGGAGGAACACCGGTGGCGAAGGCGGATCTCTGGGCCATTACTGACGCTGAGGAGCGAAAGCGTGGGGAGCGAACAGGATTAGATACCCTGGTAGTCCACGCCGTAAACGTTGGGAACTAGGTGTTGGCGACATTCCACGTCGTCGGTGCCGCAGCTAACGCATTAAGTTCCCCGCCTGGGGAGTACGGCCGCAAGGCTAAAACTCAAAGGAATTGACGGGGGCCCGCACAAGCAGCGGAGCATGTGGCTTAATTCGACGCAACGCGAAGAACCTTACCAAGGCTTGACATATACCGGAAAGCATTAGAGATAGTGCCCCCCTTGTGGTCGGTATACAGGTGGTGCATGGCTGTCGTCAGCTCGTGTCGTGAGATGTTGGGTTAAGTCCCGCAACGAGCGCAACCCTTGTCCTGTGTTGCCAGCATGCCCTTCGGGGTGATGGGGACTCACAGGAGACCGCCGGGGTCAACTCGGAGGAAGGTGGGGACGACGTCAAGTCATCATGCCCCTTATGTCTTGGGCTGCACACGTGCTACAATGGCCGGTACAATGAGCTGCGATACCGCAAGGTGGAGCGAATCTCAAAAAGCCGGTCTCAGTTCGGATTGGGGTCTGCAACTCGACCCCATGAAGTCGGAGTTGCTAGTAATCGCAGATCAGCATTGCTGCGGTGAATACGTTCCCGGGCCTTGTACACACCGCCCGTCACGTCACGAAAGTCGGTAACACCCGAAGCCGGTGGCCCAACCCGTAAGGGAGGGAGCTGTCGAAGGTGGGACTGGCGATTGGGACGAAGTCGTAACAAGGTAGCCGTACCGGAAGGTGCGGCTGGATCACCTCCTTTCTAAGGAGCACAGTACCGATTGCAGACAAACGTTCTGCACGGTCAGCTCATGGGTGGAACGTTGATTAGTTGGCACGGTCATGAGAGTCCTTCACAAGTACTGCTTCGGCGTGGAAAGTGACGAGATCTTGAATGGTCGTGCTTGGCACGTTGTTGGGTCCTGAAGGTACGGCCGTAAGGTCATGTCTTCAGTGCCGGCCCCAGTGAACTTGGTCCGTAAGGGATCAGGGTGATGGGTGGCTGGTCGTTGTTTGAGAACTACACAGTGGACGCGAGCATCTGTGGCCAAGTTTTTAAGGGCGCACGGTGGATGCCTTGGCACCAGGAACCGATGAAGGACGTGAGAGGCCGCGATAGGCCCCGGGGAGCTGCCAACTGAGCTTTGATCCGGGGGTGTCCGAATGGGGAAACCCGGCAGTCGTCATGGGCTGTCACCCACTGCTGAACACATAGGCAGTGTGGAGGGAACGCGGGGAAGTGAAACATCTCAGTACCCGCAGGAAGAGAAAACAACCGTGATTCCGGGAGTAGTGGCGAGCGAAACCGGATGAGGCCAAACCGTATGCGTGTGATACCCGGCAGGGGTTGCGCATGCGGGGTTGTGGGAATTCTTTTGATCGGTCTGCCGGCCGGTCGGCGAGTCAGAAACCGTTGATGTAGTCGAAGGACATGCGAAAGGTCCGGCGTAGAGGGTAAGACCCCCGTAGACGAAACATCAGCGGCTTGCTTAAGAATCTCCCAAGTAGCACGGGGCCCGAGAAATCCCGTGTGAATCTGGCGGGACCACCCGCTAAGCCTAAATATTCCCTGGTGACCGATAGCGGATAGTACCGTGAGGGAATGGTGAAAAGTACCGCGGGAGCGGAGTGAAATAGTACCTGAAACCGTGTGCCTACAAGCCGTGGGAGCGTCGCCGTTGTTCTTCGGAACAACGGTCGTGACTGCGTGCCTTTTGAAGAATGAGCCTGCGAGTTAGCGGTGTGTAGCGAGGTTAACCCGTGTGGGGAAGCCGTAGCGAAAGCGAGTCCGAATAGGGCGATTGAGTTGCACGCTCTAGACCCGAAGCGGAGTGATCTAGCCATGGGCAGGTTGAAGCGGAGGTAAGACTTCGTGGAGGACCGAACCCACCAGGGTTGAAAACCTGGGGGATGACCTGTGGTTAGGGGTGAAAGGCCAATCAAACTCCGTGATAGCTGGTTCTCCCCGAAATGCATTTAGGTGCAGCGTCGTGTGTTTCTTGCCGGAGGTAGAGCACTGGATAGGCGATGGGCCCTACCGGGTTACTGACCTTAGCCAAACTCCGAATGCCGGTAAGTGAGAGCACGGCAGTGAGACTGTGGGGGATAAGCTCCATGGTCGAGAGGGAAACAGCCCAGAGCATCGACTAAGGCCCCTAAGCGTACGCTAAGTGGGAAAGGATGTGGAGTCGCAGAGACAACCAGGAGGTTGGCTTAGAAGCAGCCACCCTTGAAAGAGTGCGTAATAGCTCACTGGTCAAGTGATTCCGCGCCGACAATGTAGCGGGGCTCAAGCGTACCGCCGAAGTCGTGTCATTGCAGCAATAGGGCCAACGCCCGCTGTGATGGGTAGGGGAGCGTCGTGTGCCGGGTGAAGCAGCAGCGGAAGCTAGTTGTGGACGGTTCACGAGTGAGAATGCAGGCATGAGTAGCGATACACACGTGAGAAACGTGTGCGCCGATTGACTAAGGGTTCCTGGGTCAAGCTGATCTGCCCAGGGTAAGTCGGGACCTAAGGCGAGGCCGACAGGCGTAGTCGATGGACAACCGGTTGATATTCCGGTACCCGCTTTGAAACGCCCAATATCGAATCCTCTAATGCTAAAGCCGTGAAGCCGTTCCGGACCCTTCGGGGAAAGGAAAGTGGTGGAGCCGCTGACCCAAGGTGGTAGTAGGTAAGCGATGGGGTGACGCAGGAAGGTAGTCCAGCCCGGGCGGTGGTAGTCCCGGGGTAAGGGTGTAGGCCGAGGGGTAGGCAAATCCGTCCCTCATTAAGGCTGAGACCTGATGCCGAGCCGATTGTGGTGAAGTGGATGATCCTATGCTGTCGAGAAAAGCCTCTAGCGAGTTTCATGGCGGCCCGTACCCTAAACCGACTCAGGTGGTCAGGTAGAGAATACCGAGGCGTTCGGGTGAACTATGGTTAAGGAACTCGGCAAAATGCCCCCGTAACTTCGGGAGAAGGGGGCCATCACTGGTGATCGGACTTGCTCCGTGAGCTGGGGGTGGCCGCAGAGACCAGCGAGAAGCGACTGTTTACTAAAAACACAGGTCCGTGCGAAGCCGTAAGGCGATGTATACGGACTGACGCCTGCCCGGTGCTGGAACGTTAAGGGGACCGGTTAGTGGCCTTTCGGGGTTGCGAAGCTGAGAACTTAAGCGCCAGTAAACGGCGGTGGTAACTATAACCATCCTAAGGTAGCGAAATTCCTTGTCGGGTAAGTTCCGACCTGCACGAATGGCGTAACGACTTCTCGACTGTCTCAACCATAGGCCCGGTGAAATTGCACTACGAGTAAAGATGCTCGTTTCGCGCAGCAGGACGGAAAGACCCCGGGACCTTTACTACAGTTTGATATTGGTGTTCGGTTCGGCTTGTGTAGGATAGGTGGGAGACTTTGAAGCAGCCACGCCAGTGGTTGTGGAGTCGCCGTTGAAATACCACTCTGGTCGTGCTGGATGTCTAACCTCGGTCCGTGATCCGGATCAGGGACAGTGTCTGATGGGTAGTTTAACTGGGGCGGTTGCCTCCCAAAGGGTAACGGAGGCGCCCAAAGGTTCCCTCAGCCTGGTTGGCAATCAGGTGTTGAGTGTAAGTGCACAAGGGAGCTTGACTGTGAGACCGACGGGTCGAGCAGGGACGAAAGTCGGGACTAGTGATCCGGCGGTGGCTTGTGGAAGCGCCGTCGCTCAACGGATAAAAGGTACCCCGGGGATAACAGGCTGATCTTCCCCAAGAGTCCATATCGACGGGATGGTTTGGCACCTCGATGTCGGCTCGTCGCATCCTGGGGCTGGAGTCGGTCCCAAGGGTTGGGCTGTTCGCCCATTAAAGCGGTACGCGAGCTGGGTTTAGAACGTCGTGAGACAGTTCGGTCCCTATCCGCTGTGCGCGTAGGAATATTGAGAAGGGCTGTCCCTAGTACGAGAGGACCGGGACGGACGAACCTCTGGTGTGCCAGTTGTCCTGCCAAGGGCATGGCTGGTTGGCTACGTTCGGGAGGGATAACCGCTGAAAGCATCTAAGCGGGAAGCCTGCTTCAAGATGAGTATTCCCACCTCCTTGAGAGGGTAAGGCTCCCAGTAGACGACTGGGTTGATAGGCCAGATGTGGAAGCCCGGTAACGGGTGAAGCTGACTGGTACTAATAGGCCGAGGGCTTGTCCTCAGTTGCTCGCGTCCACTGTGTTAGTTCTGAAATAACGAACAGCTGTGAAAACACCAGCGTTCAAATTTCATAGTGTTTCGGTGGTCATAGCGTTAGGGAAACGCCCGGTTTACATTCCGAACCCGGAAGCTAAGCCTTTCAGCGCCGATGGTACTGCAGGGGGGACCCTGTGGGAGAGTAGGACGCCGCCGAACAATCATTGTGGGAAAGCCCCGCACCAGCCCTCAGGGGTTCGGTGCGGGGCTTTTCTGCGTTTACGGGCACGTGTGCGGTCTCCTGTAGGGTCAGGGGGCATCGCAACGACCATTTCTACAGTCACAGTGGAGGCCCCCGGGTGGAGGTCCAGGAGACTCGGGTTCAGACTGACCGAATTTTCACCATTCCGAACATCCTGAGCATGGCTCGTCTTGCCGGCGTGCCCCTGTTCTTGTGGCTGATCCTGGCGGAGTACGACGGTTGGGCCCTGGCGGTCCTCATGCTCAGCGGGATCAGTGACTACCTCGACGGGAAGCTCGCACGGCGCTGGAATCAGATCAGCAAGCTCGGGCGGCTTCTGGATCCGGCCGCGGACCGCCTCTACATCCTGTCGACGCTGTTCGGTCTGACTTATCGCGAGCTTCTGCCGCTGTGGCTCACCGGAGCGTTGCTGGCGCGCGAGCTGATGTTGCTGGTCATGGTGTGGATCCTGCGCCGTCACGGATATCCGCCGCCGCAGGTCAACTTCCTCGGCAAGGCCGCGACCTTCAACCTGATGTACGCGTTTCCCTTGCTCCTGCTCAGTGATGGAAGCGGCTGGTTGGCCTGGTTGGCCGCAGTTTTCGGATGGGCGTTCGCCGTATGGGGTACAACCCTCTATTGGTGGGCAGGAATCCTTTACGTGGTTCAAGTCCGCCGTCTGGTGAAGGCTGACTCCACGGCCGATTGAGCCCGCCCGGCGCCGGATGACGCGGAGGAGTTGCGAAGTCACCGACCGAGACGGGCGGAGTTCGGTACGACTGTCGTCTCTCAAGGAGGACTCTTCCGACATGAAGGCCGTCGTGATGGCCGGTGGCGAGGGCACGCGTCTTCGCCCCATGACTTCGAGCATGCCCAAGCCGCTCCTGCCGGTGGCCAACCGGCCGATCATGGAGCACGTGCTCAGGCTGCTCAAGCGGCATGGGCTCAGTGAGACCGTGGTCACCGTGCAGTTCCTGGCGTCACTCGTCAAGAACTATTTCGGGGATGGCGAAGAGCTCGGAATGGAGCTCACCTATGCCCACGAGGAGAAGCCACTCGGCACTGCCGGCAGCGTGAAGAATGCCGAGGAGGCCTTGAAGGACGATGCCTTCGTCGTCATTTCCGGCGATGCGCTCACCGACTTCGACCTCACCGATCTGATCCGCTTCCACAAGGAGAAGGGCGCCCTCGTCACGGTGTGCCTGACCCGGGTGCCCAACCCGCTGGAATTCGGCATCACGATCGTGGACGAGCAGGGCAAGGTCGAGCGGTTCCTGGAGAAGCCGACCTGGGGGCAGGTGTTCTCGGACACCGTCAACACGGGCATCTACGTCATGGAGCCCGAGGTCTTCGATTACGTGGACCCGGACGTGTCGGTGGACTGGTCCGGTGATGTCTTCCCGCAGCTGATGAAGGAAGGCAAGCCCATCTTCGGCTATGTCGCCGAGGGCTACTGGGAGGATGTCGGCACGCACGAGAGCTACCTCAAGGCGCAGGCCGACGTGCTCGAGGGCAAGGTCCAGATCGAGATGGACGGCTTCGAGATCTCCCCCGGGGTCTGGATCGCCGAAGGGGCCGAGGTGAGCCCCGACGCCGTGCTGCGCGGGCCGCTCTACATCGGGGACTACGCCAAGGTCGAAGCCGGCGCCGAGATCCGCGAGCACACCGTCATCGGGTCGAACGTCGTCGTCAAGAGCGGGGCCTTCCTGCACCGGGCCGTCGTCCACGACAACGTGTACATCGGCCCCCACAGCAATCTGCGTGGCTGTGTCATCGGGAAGAACACCGACATCATGCGGGCCGCGCGCATCGAGGACGGCGCCGTCATCGGTGACGAGTGCCTCATCGGTGAGGAATCGATCGTTCAGGGGAACGTGCGGGTCTACCCGTTCAAGACCATCGAGGCCGGCGCCTTCGTCAACGAGTCGGTGATCTGGGAGTCCCGCGGCCAGGCGCATCTGTTCGGCGCGCGCGGGGTCTCCGGAATCCTGAACGTGGAGATCACCCCGGAGGTGGTGGTCCGGCTCGCCGGCGCGTACGCCACGACCCTGAAGAAGGGGGCGACCGTCACCACGGCCCGTGACCACTCCCGAGGCGCGAGAGCGCTCAAGCGGGCCGTGATCTCGGCGCTCCAGGCCAGCGCCATCAACGTACGGGACCTGGAGAACGTACCGCTGCCCGTGGCCCGGCAGCAGACCGCGCGCGGCAGCGCCGGCGGGATCGTGCTCCGGACCTCGCCAGGGGTGCCGGACTCCGTGGACATCATGTTCCTCGACGAGCGGGGAGCGGACCTCTCGCTCCAGGGACAGCGCAAGCTGGACCGGGTGTACGCGCGCCAGGAGTACCGGCGGGCGTTCCCCGGGGAGATCGGAGACCTGCAGTTCCCGGGCAGTGTCTTCGACGCCTACACCGGCTCGCTGCTGCGGCGGGTGGACACCACCGGCATCGCCGATGCGGGGCTCAAGGTGGTCGTGGACGCCTCGAACGGAAGCGCCGGTCTCGTTCTGCCCAGCTTGCTGGGCCGGCTCGGTGTGGACGCGCTGACGATCAACCCCGGGCTCGACGAGTCCCGGCCGACGGAGACCAGGGAGTCCCGGCGGGCCGGGCTGGTGCGGCTGGGGGAGATGGTGGCCTCGGCGCGGGCCGCGTTCGGCGTGCGCTTCGACCCGGTGGGCGAGCGGATCTCGCTGGTGGACGAACGCGGGCGGATCATCGAGGACGACCGGGCCCTGCTGGTGATGCTCGACCTGGTGGCCGCGGAGAAGCGCAGCGGCAAGGTGGCGCTGCCGGTGACCACGACGAGGGTGGCCGAGCAGGTGGCGGCCTACCACGGCACGCAGGTGGAGTGGACGACGACCTCGCCCGACGACCTGACCCGGGTCGGGCGCGCGGAGAACACCATCTTCGGCGGAGACGGCCGGGGCGGCTTCATCGTTCCGGAGTTCAGCAGCGTCTTCGACGGTTCGGCGGCCTTCGTGCAGCTCCTGGGGCTGGTGGCGCGCACCCAGCTCACGCTGAGCCAGATCGATGCCCGGATTCCGCGGGCGCACGTGCTCAGGCGGGACGTCTCGACGCCGTGGGCCGTGAAGGGGCTCGTCATGCGGCGGGTCGTGGAGGCCGCGGGCGAGCGGCAGGTGGACACCACCGACGGAGTGCGGGTGGTCGAGACCGACGGACGGTGGGCACTGGTCCTGCCGGACCCGGCGGAAGCGGTCACGCACCTGTGGGCCGAGGGCCCCGACGATGCCACCGCGCAGGCCCTGCTCGACGAGTGGGCGGCCGTGGTGGAAGGCGCCGGGCAATGAGCCCCCGACGTGCGATGACGTAGGGCGGACGTCCGGTGGGCCGGGCACGGAGAGTGCCTGCCCGGCCCACCGGATGGACGCATTGGGTGTGTGCGGTGCCGACATGCGACGATGTGCGGCATGTCGCAGCCGCCCCACAACCGGACTACGGCGTCTTCTGCGCCCACGCGCCCCGACGCTTCCATGTCGCTGCTGACGCACGTGATGGACAACAGCCTCGACGAGGGATACGCGGAGGCGACAGCCCGCCGCGAGGCGGACGGCACGGCGGGTCTCCCGCGCACCCTCAAGGCCAAACTCGGTCTCGCCGCCGGGCTGGTCATCACCGCCATGGTCGTCACGCTCGGTGCGGCGGAAGCGCGGATAGCGGCGCCGGTGCTGGCCAAGGAGCGCCAGGAACTGATCGACCGGGTGGAGCGGTCAGACGACCGCGTCCACGCCCTGGAGCGCAACATCGAGCGGCTCCGGACCGATGTCGCCGCACGCCAGCGCGCGGCGCTGAAGCAGCCCGGCGGCGGCCAGGGCGAGCTGGTGGCCCTGCTGGCAGGTGCCACGGAGGTCCGCGGACCCGGGGTCAAGCTGGTGGTGGACGACGCCAAGGGCGCCTCGTCGGGCGGTGGCGGCAAACCGCGGGAGAGCTCCGGTTTCTCGGACACCGGCCGGCTCCGTGACCGTGACATGCAGAAGATCGTCAACGGGCTGTGGCAGTCCGGGGCGGAAGCCATCTCCATCAACGGGCAGCGGCTGACCGAACTGTCGGCGATCAGGGCCGCGGGTGACGCGATACTGGTCGACAACAGACCGCTGGTGCCGCCGTACGAGGTGCTGGCGGTGGGGGACAAGAAGAGGCTCGGCACGGCCTTCCAGGACTCGGCCGACGGACAGTACCTGCACGTGCTGCAGGAGAGCTACGGGATCCGTTACTCCCTGTCCCCGGCCGACGACCTGCGGCTGCCGGCCGCGTCGAGTCTGACCGTACGTACAGCTACACCGGCAGAACAGCAGAAGGGTGCATCGTGATCGCGGTACTGGGCCTCTTGGCCGGAGTGGTGGTCGGGCTTCTGGTCCGGCCCGAAGTACCGGCCGTGGTGGAGCCTTATCTGCCGATCGCCGTGGTGGCGGCACTGGACGCGGTGTTCGGGGGGCTCCGCGCGATGCTGGACGGCATCTTCGTGGACAAGGTCTTCGTGGTGTCCTTCCTGTCGAACGTGGTCGTGGCGGCGCTGATCGTCTTCCTCGGCGACAAGCTCGGGGTCGGCTCGCAGCTGTCCACGGGTGTGGTGGTCGTCCTCGGCATCCGCATCTTCTCCAACGCCGCGGCCATCCGCCGGCACGTGTTCCGGGCGTGAGGCCGATGAGTACGAACGAGAGTCCCGAGGAGCCGGGAGCCGCGGGCGGCCCCCCGCAGTCGCCCCCGCCAGCGCCGTCCCCGGAACCCGCGCAGGCCCCCCAGGGCCCGGGCCCCTCGGAGACCCCCGAGAAGGCGCCGGAACAGCCCGGGGAGACCGGCCGGCAGCGGCTCGCGGCCGGGCTGTGGCCGCCGCGGGTGAGCCGGGCCCAACTGATCGTGGCGCTGCTGCTGTTCGTCCTGGGGCTGGGTCTGGCGATCCAGGTCCGGTCCAACAGCGACTCCAGCGCGCTGCGCGGAGCCCGCCAGGAGGACCTCGTACGGATCCTCGACGAGCTCGACGGGCGGACCAAGCGCCTGGAGGACGAGAAGCAGCAGCTGGAGGACCAGCGCAGGGAGCTGGAGAGCAGCTCCAACCAGGCCGAGGAGGCCCGTAAGCAGACCGTGGAGAAGGAACGCCAACTCGGCATCCTGGCCGGTACGGTGGCAGCCCAGGGGCCGGGCATCACGCTGAAGATCACGGATCCCACGGGGCAGGTGCAGTCCGACCAGCTGCTGGACACGCTTCAGGAGCTGAGGGCGGCCGGAGCCGAGGCGATCCAGATCAACGGGGTGCGCATCGTCGCGGGCTCGTACTTCTCGGACGAGAACGGTGGGGTGGCCATCGACGGTACGAAGATCACACAGCCGTATGAGTTCAAGGTGATCGGCAAGCCCCAGGATCTGGAGCCCGCGCTGAACATCCCCGGCGGTGTCGTCCAGACGCTGGAGAAGGAGCAGGCCACCGTCGCCGTCACACGGTCGGCGAAGATCGTTGTGGATGCCTTGCGGGCTGCGAAGCAGCCTGACTACGCTCGGTCGTCATCGTGATGAAGCACAGTGGAGAGTGGAGCGGCTCACGCGGGCGGATGCCTGCGGGGGGTCGACGCACCGAAGTCGCGGTGCGTGGTGGAAACTGTCTGGTGGTTACGGACGTTGTGAGAATGTCCGGGTCGGCAGGTGTCTGTATTCGGAGTTCGTCCTGCCCCACGGGCGGGTCTGTTTCGGTCAAGGGGAATCGCCCGTGAAGTTGTTTGAGAAGTTGTTCGGCAAGAAGAACCGCGAGGAAGGCGGCGCGGCACGGCACCGCGCCGGCCACGGGGAGGTGGAAGGGCAGGGCGACCGGCCGCTCTTCCGCGACGAGGTGGCCGGCCCGGGCGAGGTTTCGGGTGCCCCCGGCGCGTCGGCTGTTGACCCTGCTGGTACCGGACGCATAGGTTTCGGTGAACCATCAACCTCAAGTGCGGGTGGAGGGTTTGCCCCCGACCCGTATGCCACCAATGCATCCGCGGGGCAACCGCGGCGCGAGGAGCCGTCCATGTCGGCCGAGCAGATTTGCAGCAGGTGCGGACACCGCAGCGATGCGGCCAGTCGGTTCTGCTCCAACTGCGGTGCGCCGCTGCGGGCGGGCCTGACGCCGGAGCGTGCCTCGGAGACCACGTCCACCATTTCGATCTCGGGCCTCGAGGCCTACGAGGCCGAGGTGTCGGGACAACCGCACGTGTCGTCCTCCTCGCTGTCCCCCGAGGCCCAGGCCGCGGTGGAGGCGCTGCCGCCCGGTTCCGCTCTGCTCATCGTGCGCCGCGGTCCCAACTCCGGGAGCCGCTTCCTGCTGGACGGCGAGCTGACCACGGCCGGCCGCCACCCGCAGAGCGACATCTTCCTGGACGACGTCACCGTCTCCCGGCGCCATGTCGAGTTCCGCAGGAGCCAGGACGGCGGCTTCACCGTCGCCGACGTCGGCAGCCTCAACGGCACGTACGTGAACCGTGAGCCGATCGACTCCGTCGCCCTGAACAACGGCGACGAGGTGCAGATCGGCAAGTACCGGGTGGTCTTCTACGCAAGCCTGCGGGGCATCTGATCCTCCCCGGACTCCGTCCGGGGGTACCCCCAGAGGGAAGGTTCCATGCTGCGTACCCCGACCGGCGGTGCCCCGAGAAACGGTGCCGCCGGCACCGCAGGCCCGGCGGGGCGGCTGGTGAGCATCGGCACGGTGCTCACCACGCTGCGTGACGAGTTCCCCGAAGTCACCATCTCGAAGATCCGGTTCCTGGAGGCGGAGGGGCTCGTCGAGCCCCGACGCACACCTTCGGGATACCGCAAGTTCAGCACCGACGACGTGGAGCGGCTCGCCCGCATCCTGCGTCTGCAGCGCGACCACTACCTCCCGCTGAAGGTGATCCGCGAGCAGCTCGACGCGCTCGCCCGCGGTGAGCAGATCCGTATCCCGGCGCCCACGGCGCACGGGGAGTCGACCGATCCCGCCGGACCGGCGGCCGTCTACGGCGAAGTGGGCCGGGAGCGGACCACCGTGGCCCGCGTGGGCCGGGCGGAGCTGCTCGCTGCGGCCGACGTGGACGAGGTCCAGCTGATCGAATGGGAGTCCTACGGGCTGCTCGCCGAGGGCCCGGAGGGCGGATTCGACGCCGGGGCCGTCACGGTGGCCCGGCTCGTGGCCGACCTGGGGCGATTCGGACTGGAGCCGAGGCACCTGCGCGCGATGAAGGCCGCCGCCGACCGCGAGGCGGGGCTGGTGGAGCAGGTCGTGGCACCGCTGCGCAGGCACCGCAACCCGCAGACCCGGGCTCATGCGGAGGCCACGCTGAAGGAGCTCGCGGGGCTCTCCGTACGGCTCCACGAGGCCCTCGTACAGACCGCTCTGGGGGTCCGGCTGCCCTGAGGTGGGGGGCCCGACTACCCAAACCTGCCGAGCAGGTCCTAGGGTTGCTGTGTGAACGAGCTCGACGTTGTGGGTGTCCGGGTGGAAATGCCCTCCAACCAACCGATCGTGCTCCTGCGTGAAGTGGGAGGCGATCGGTACCTCCCCATCTGGATCGGTCCAGGGGAGGCGACCGCCATTGCCTTCGCGCAGCAGGGGATGGCCCCTGCCCGACCGCTGACGCACGACCTGTTCAAGGACGTGCTCGAGGCGGTCGGCGAGGAGCTCACCGAGGTCCGCATCACGGATCTGCGGGAGGGCGTCTTCTACGCGGAGCTCGTCTTCGCCAGTGGGGTCGAGGTGAGTGCGCGGCCTTCCGACGCCATAGCCCTCGCCCTGCGGACAGGGACGCCGATCTACGGCAGTGACGGCGTGCTGGACGACGCCGGAATCGCCATTCCCGACGAGCAGGAGGACGAGGTGGAGAAGTTCCGCGAGTTCCTCGACCAGATCTCGCCGGAGGACTTCGGTACCGGCCCGCAGTGAGGTGTCGGCCGCGTCGTCCTCGGAGAACCTCAGCCCATTCGATTAGCCTTTCCCCGCAAAGGGATACGGGAAACCACTCTCAGGGTGATTATCACTCGGCGTGCCGAGTGTGGCGATCGTTGACGCACCCCTGGTGACTGCCTACCTTCAAGGTGGGCAGGTCAAGGACGGAGGGTCGGCGTGAGGATCACGGGCGACGGTACGACCGGGGGTACCCCCGCACGGAGCGAGGCTGGGCCGTACCCGCTGCACGGCGGTGCGGTCGGTTCCGCGCGCCGTCAGCCGGAGTCGACGCCGGTCGGGCCGGTGAGCGGTGACCCGGAGCCCGAGCAGATCGGATACCGCGGGCCGACGGCGTGCGCCGCGGCCGGCATCACCTACCGGCAGCTCGACTACTGGGCCCGGACCGGGCTGGTGGAGCCCAGCGTGCGGGCCACCTACGCGACGGGGACACAGCGGCTCTACAGCTTCCGCGACGTCGTGGTCCTCAAGATCGTCAAGCGCTTCCTGGACACCGGGGTGGCGTTGCAGAACATCCGTACGGCGGTCCAGCACCTGCAGGACCGCGGTATCCCGGACCTCGAACGGATGACGCTGATGAGCGACGGCGCCACCGTGTACGAGTGCACCTCGCCGGACCAGGTCGTGAGCCTGCTCCAGGGCGGGCAGGGCGTCTTCGGCATCGCCGTGGGTGTGGTGTGGCGCGACGTCGAGAGCGCGTTGTCGCAGCTGCACGGCGAGCGGGTGGACACCGGCGAGACGCTGGTGAGGCACAACCCGACGGACGAGCTGGCCGCCCGCCGCAACCGGGCCGTCTGACCGGAGCCCGGGCGTTGTCAGTGGCGTAGGGCAGCATCGGGCTGTGAGAGCCGCGCCGACCATCCTGCATCTGGACATGGACGCCTTCTACGCCTCCGTGGAGCAGGCGTCGAAGCCGAGCCTGCGCGGGAGGGCCGTCATCGTCGGCGGGCTCGGACCGCGCGGGGTCGTCGCCACCGCCTCGTACGAGGCCCGGCGGTTCGGGGTGCACTCCGCGATGCCGATGGGGCAGGCGAGACGGCTCTGCCCGAACGGCGCGTATCTCATCCCCCGCTTCAGCCTCTACCGGCAGGTCAGCGACGTGGTGATGGCCATGCTGCGGGAGCTCTCGCCGCTGGTGGAGCCGCTGAGCCTGGACGAGGCCTTCGTGGACCTGGAGGCGGGTGGGGTCGCCTTCGACTCGCAGAGCGCACGGGAGACGGGGGAGCGGCTGCGGGCCGACATCCGGGCCGCCACGAGCCTCAGCGGGTCGGTGGGGCTGGCGGGGTCGAAGATGCTGGCCAAGGTGGCGTCCGAGGAGGCCAAGCCGGCCGGGCTGCTGCTGATCGAGCCGGGGACGGAGCGCGAGCTGCTCGCCCCGATGTCGGTACGGACCCTGCCCGGGGTGGGACCGGCCACGGGCGAGCACCTGCGCCGGGCCGGGATCACCACGGTGGGGGAGCTGGCGGAGGCCGGGGAGGACGAGCTGGTCCGCATGGTCGGCCGCTCGGCGGGGGCCGGGCTGTACCGGATGGCCCTCGGGCTGGACGACCGGCCGGTGGTCGCGGAGCGGGATGCGAAGTCCGTGTCGGTCGAGGACACCTTCGACGTGGACCTGCACGACCGGGTGCGGATCCGCGGCGAGGTGCAGCGGCTCGCCGACCGGTGCGTGCAGCGGCTGCGGGGTTCGGGGCACTCGGGGCGCACGATCGTGCTCAAGGTGAGGCGGTACGACTTCTCCACGCTGACGCGGTCCGAGACGCTGCGCGGGCCCACGGACGATCCGGGGGTGGTGCGGGAGGCCGCGGCGCGGCTGCTGGAGGGCGTGGACACCACCGGCGGGGTGCGACTGCTGGGGGTGGGGGTGACCGGCCTGGCGGACTACACGCAGGAGGACCTGTTCGCGCAGTCGCTCGCCGCTGAGCCGGACGGGGACGCGGTGACGGCCGAGGGGGAGGCAGAAGGGGCCCCTGAAGCGTCTGGGGCCCCTGAGGCCACGCAGCCGCCCGGGGAGCCGGAGCCGTCCCCCGAGCGGCGCTGGACGGCCGGGAGCGACGTCCGGCACGCCGTGTACGGGCCCGGGTGGGTGCAGGGCAGCGGGGTCGGGCGGGTGACCGTACGGTTCGAGCGGCCCGGATCGGAGCCCGGCCGGGTGCGGACCTTCCGGGTGGACGACCCCGAGCTGGAGCCGTCCGACCCGCTGCCACTGGTGGGGGCCGGTGACCGGAGCGGTCCGCCCGAGGGCACCCCCTAGGTCCTGTCGTCGAAGGAGCGCCGGTCGGGCGCCGCGGGCCAAGCGGGACTTTGGCGACAGGACCTACCGGTCGCCTAGCTCTCGTCGCCCGCCAGGTGGCCGAAGTCGTGGTGGAAGTCCGACGGCAGGGTCGTGTCCAGGCCGTAGTGGTGGTAGAGCTGCAGCTCCTGTTCGGGCGAGAGGTGGCGTCCGACACCGAAGTCCGGGGCGTCGCGGATGAGGGCGCGTTCGAAGGGCACCCGGAGGGTTTCGCCCACCATCTCGCTCGGCTCCAGCGGGACGAAGGCATCGCGGCTGAAGAGCCCCGTCCGGACCGCGGCCCATTCCGGGACGCCCGTGGCATCGTCGAGGTAGACCTCGTCGATGGTGCCGATCTTGGTGCCGTTGCGGTCGAACGCCTTGCGGCCGATCAGGCTGCGCGGATCGATGTCGGTCTGCACGGTCCCTCCAAAAGGTCGCAACTGCTCCGTAATGACTACAGAAGTGCATATCTGCAGCGGAGGCCACTCGGGGAGGGTCCTGAACCTCGCTGGTACGCTGGTGAACGGCTGTCGACCCTGTGCGGGAGAGTCCTCCGAGTGAACGAGACGGAGGCGCCGAAGGAGCAAATCCTCCCCGGAATCTCTCAGGCATACGTACCGCACGGACGAGGCCACTCTGGAAAGCAGGAGCGGGTACCGGGTGAGCAGTGCCGGTCCCACACCTCACCGACGGTGAAAGCCGGATCTCTCGGGAGACCCCCGTGACTCCGGTGAAACTCTCAGGTGCAGATGACAGAGGGGGAGGCCGTCCGGGTGCCCGCGCCGTGGTGCCCTCGCAGGTCATACGACCAGGAGGCCTCCGTAATGACCGCCAACCGCATTCCGCTCTCCCAGCTGGAGCGAGGCATCCCCTTCGAGCAGCGCCACATCGGCCCGGATGCCGAGGCGCAGGCGAAGATGCTCGCCCAGGTGGGCTACGGCTCCCTGGACGAACTGACCGCCGCCGCGGTGCCGGATGTGATCAAGACCGCCGAGGGCCTCAACCTGCCCGACGCGCGGACCGAGGCCGAGGTGCTGGCCGAGCTGCGCTCGCTCGCCGACCGCAACCAGGTCCTCTCCCCGATGATCGGCCTCGGCTACTACGGGACCTTCACGCCGCCGGTGATCCTGCGCAACGTCATGGAGAACCCGGCCTGGTACACGGCGTACACGCCGTACCAGCCGGAGATCTCCCAGGGCCGCCTCGAGGCGCTCCTGAACTTCCAGACGGTCGTCGCCGACCTGACCGGGCTGCCGACCTCCGGTGCCTCGCTGCTCGACGAGGGCACCGCGGCCGCCGAGGCCATGACGCTGGCCCGCCGCGTGGGCAAGGCCAAGGGCAACATCTTCCTGGTGGACGCCGACGCGCTGCCGCAGACCATCGCCGTCATCGAGACCCGCGCCGAGCCGATCGGCATCGAGGTCGTCGTCGCCGACCTGTCCGCCGGTATCCCGGCCGAGGTCGCCGAGCGCGGCATCTACGGCGTCCTGGTCCAGTACCCGGGTGCCTCCGGTGCCGTGCGGGACATCAAGCCGGTCATCGACCAGGCGCACGAGCTCGGCGCGATCGTCGCCGTCGCCGCGGACCTGCTCGCGCTGACCCTGCTGACCTCCCCGGGCGCGCTGGGCGCGGACATCGCCGTCGGCACCACCCAGCGCTTCGGTGTCCCCATGGGCTTCGGCGGACCGCACGCCGGCTTCATGGCCGTCCAGGACAAGCACGCCCGCTCGCTCCCCGGCCGCCTCGTCGGCGTCTCCGTGGACGCGGACGGCAACAAGGCCTACCGCCTGGCGCTGCAGACCCGTGAGCAGCACATCCGCCGCGAGAAGGCCACCAGCAACATCTGTACCGCGCAGGTGCTGCTCGCCGTCATGGCCGGCATGTACGCCGTCTACCACGGCCCGGACGGCCTGCGGACGATCGCGAGCCGCACCCACCGCTACGCCACCCTGCTCGCCGCCGGTCTGACGGCCGGCGGGGTCGAGATCGTGCACGGCTCCTACTTCGACACGATCACCGCCCGCGTCCCGGGCCGTGCGGCCGAGGTCGTCGCCGCCGCCCGCGAGGGCGGGGTCAACCTCTTCCAGGTGGACGCCGACCTCGTCTCCGCCGCCTGTGACGAGACCACCCTGCGCGCCGACATCGAGGCCGTCTGGGCCGCCTTCGGCGTCACCGCGGACATCGAGGCGCTCGACGCGGCCACGGCCGACACCCTGCCCGAGGGCCTGCTGCGCTCGGACGCGTACCTGACGCACCCGGTCTTCCACCAGCACCGCTCCGAGACCGCGATGCTGCGCTACCTGCGCAAGCTCTCGGACAAGGACTACGCGCTGGACCGCGGCATGATCCCGCTGGGCTCCTGCACCATGAAGCTCAACGCGACGACCGAGATGGAGCCGGTGACCTGGCCCGAGTTCGGCCAGCTGCACCCCTTCGCCCCGGTGGAGCAGGCCGAGGGATACCTCACGCTCATCACCGAGCTGGAGGAACGTCTCTGCGAGGTGACCGGCTACGACAAGGTCTCCATCCAGCCGAACGCCGGTTCCCAGGGTGAGCTCGCCGGCCTGCTGGCCGTCCGCGCCTACCATCGCGCGAACGGCGACGAGCAGCGCACCATCTGCCTGATCCCGTCCTCCGCGCACGGCACCAACGCCGCCAGCGCCGTGATGGCCGGTATGAAGGTCGTCGTCGTCAAGACCGCCGACGACGGCGAGGTGGACGCGGCCGACCTGCGCGCCAAGATCGAGCAGCACCGCGACGAGCTCGCCGTGCTGATGATCACGTACCCCTCGACTCACGGTGTGTTCGAGGAGCACGTCGCCGACATCTGCGCCCAGGTGCACGAGGCCGGCGGCCAGGTCTACGTCGACGGCGCCAACCTGAACGCCCTGGTCGGCCTCGCCAAGCCGGGTCACTTCGGCGGCGACGTCTCGCACCTGAACCTGCACAAGACCTTCTGCATCCCGCACGGCGGCGGCGGTCCGGGCGTCGGCCCGGTCGGTGTCCGGGCGCACCTGGCCCCGTACCTGCCGAACCACCCGCTCCAGCCCACCGCGGGCCCGGAGACGGGCGTCGGGCCGATCTCGGCCGCCCCGTGGGGCTCGGCGGGCATCCTGCCGATCTCTTGGTCGTACGTGCGTCTCATGGGCGGCGAGGGCCTCAAGCGCGCCACCCAGGTCGCGGTGCTCGGCGCCAACTACATCGCCAAGCGCCTCGAGCCGCACTACCCGGTGCTCTACACCGGCCCGGGCAACCTGGTCGCGCACGAGTGCATCATCGACCTGCGTCCGCTGTCGAAGTCCACGGGCGTGAGCGTGGACGACATCGCCAAGCGTCTGATCGACTACGGCTTCCACGCGCCGACCATGTCCTTCCCGGTCGCCGGCACGCTGATGATCGAGCCGACGGAGTCCGAGGACCTCGCCGAGATCGACCGCTTCTGCGACGCGATGATCGCCATCCGCGGCGAGATCGAGCGGGTCGCGGGCGGCGAGTGGCCGGTGGACGACAACCCGCTGGCCAACTCCCCGCACACCGCGGCGGCGCTGGGCGGCGAGTGGAACCACCCGTACACCCGGGACGAGGCCGTCTTCCCGGGCGGGGTCACCGCCGCCGAGAAGTACTGGCCGCCGGTGCGCCGCATCGACGGTGCGTTCGGCGACCGCAACCTGGTGTGCTCCTGCCCGCCGCTGGACGAGTACGACGCCTGACATGAGTGAGGGGCCGGTCCGGGAGAGTCTCCCGGACCGGCCCCTTCGTCGTTTCTCAGGCCGGTCGGCCCGCCGGCGGGCCGTATCGCCTTACGCCGCGGCGAGCGGCCGGTGCGGGGCGATGATCTGGCCGTCCGGCAGGAGTTCACCGGTGTCCTCGAAGAGCAGGACGCCATTGCACAGCAGGCTCCAGCCCTGCTCCGGGTGGTTGGCCACCGGGCGCGCGGCCTCCCGGTCGGCGGATTCGGCTGACGGGCAGGCTGGCTGGTGCTGGCACATGGATGCGTTCTTTCGCTGCGGTGTGGTCTGCGTGCTACGGCTCGATGCGTGGTTCATGGCCGTCCCCCTGGGTCATCCCCGCACCCGCGGGGAGCGTGTCATCAGTGTTCCCCCATGACAGCCGCTTCGCAGGGATTTCCCGGCAGCTGTCCTCACAGATTGATGACGCATCACTCGTGCGGGCGGTTCAGGCCAACTCCCCTGTCATTTCGGATGGTTCGCAAGTGGCCCGGGCGGACTAGGCCGAATGGGTGATTCGGGTCAGGCGGCGGGCGCGGCCAGCGTCGGAGGGGCGGACGCCGGGGCCGGGGTCAGCCGGCGGGTCAGCACGGGCAGCAGCTCGGAGACGGGATGCGGGCGGTACGGGGCGATGCCGGGCGGAGCCGGTGCGAGCGGCACCAGCAGGTCCTCGCCGGCCGGGAGACCGGCGGCCGCGTCGGCGCCGACGGCGCCGTGCAGCCACAGGGTCAGCATGTAGAGCTCCGGCACCGACAGCAGCCGCGGCTGGTAGCCCGTGGTGAGGGACTCCGCCTGGCGCAGGGCGCGTTCGGTTGCCGCGACGTAGGGCCCCTCGAAGAAGTGCGAGAAGACCCAGCCGTCGGCGGTCAGCCGGGTGTCGGCGGCGGCGATGTGGCGGTCCCCGCTGCGGATCAGGAACCGCCAGCCGATGAGCCGCGTACGGGGCGGCCTGCCGCCGGCCGCGAGGTTGGACATGCCCAGCCGGTCGAGGACGTGGACCGGGAGGGGGAGTTCGGCGGTCAGCGGCCCCTGGACCGCGCGCAGGGCCGGGGTATGCGCCTCGTGGACGGCGGTGGGGGAACCGAGTGCCGCGAGGACGCTGCGCAGGGCGGGCGCGGGAGCCGGAGGGACATGCAGCGGCATGGTGGGTCGCCTCTCACTTGGGAGACCGGTGGAACGGGGGCAGGTGCGGACTCGCATTCTGGGGTCAGAGGGGGGCCGAGGGGCAATGGCCGCGCGCCAACTCTCTGCCTCGTTTGCGGAGTTTATACGACATGTGTTCACGCAGTGTTTCGGCTAGCTGTCCCGCCTATTGCCGACAAGGCGCTTACCGGACCCGCTGACATGGCATTCATGCCGGATGCGCGCGAACATGTCGCGCTGACCTCGGAGGTTACCGGACGGGGGCTCGGCTGGAAAGCGTCGGTTATCCGAACAAGGCAAAGTCGAAGGGGAATTTGCACGAAGCGACTTGCCAGATGAATGTGCCGAAGCGCCCTTCGGCCAAACCGGCGCGCGCTCCTCGCCACGCACGCCCCCAGCGCGTTATGGATCATGCTGCCGGGGCATCATCGACCGTACAGCGCGCCTGGATGCCCCGGGCCAGGCCCACTCGAGGAGGGACGCTTCGATGGGGGAGAAGGTCGTGGCGGGCGGATTCGACCTGTCCGATCGGCAGCGGTATCGAAGGAAGCTTCACGAGTGCCTGGAGGGGCTGGAGCGACTCCTGGCAGAGAAGAGGTTCGATCGTCCGAAGAACATGATGGGACTGGAGATCGAGCTGAATCTCGCGGGTTCCGACGGGCTGCCGAGAATGGTGAATGCCCAGGTGCTGGAGCGGATTGCGAGCCCTGATTTCCAGACCGAACTGGGAATGTTCAATCTGGAGGTGAACGTCCTTCCGCACCGGCTCGGCGGCCGGGTATTCGACCAGCTCGCCGAGGAACTCAGCGCCGGGCTCGGCTATGCCCACAGGCAGGCCGCGGAGATCGACGCCGGCGTGGTGATGATCGGCATTCTGCCGACGATCTCGCGTGCGGACCTGGTCACCGCGAACCTCTCGGCGGTGGACCGCTACTCGCTGCTCAACGAGCAGATCCTGATGATGCGCGGGGAGGACTTCACGCTCGACATCGACGGCGTCGAACGGCTGATCTGGACCTCCGGGTCGATCGTGCCGGAGGCCGCCTGCACCTCCGTACAGCTGCATCTGCAGGTGACCCCGGCCCGGTTCTCGGCGGTGTGGAACGCGGCTCAGGTGGTGGCGGCCGCACAGATAGCCGTCGGCGCCAACTCGCCCTTCCTGTTCGGGCGTGAGCTGTGGCGGGAGTCGCGGCCTCCGCTGTTCACCCAGGCCACCGACACCCGCCCGCCCGAGCTGCAGGCACAGGGCGTGCGGCCGCGCACCTGGTTCGGGGAGCGGTGGGTGGACTCGGCGTACGAGCTCTTCGCCGAGAACGTCCGCTACTTCCCGGCGCTGCTGCCGATATGCGACGAGGAGGAGCCGCTGCGGGTGCTCGCCGAGGGCGGGGTGCCCGCTCTGCAGGAGCTGGTCCTGCACAACGGCACCGTCTACCGGTGGAACCGGCCGGTGTACGGGGTCGCCGACGGGGTGCCGCACCTGCGCGTGGAGAACCGGGTGCTGCCGGCCGGGCCGACGGTCGCCGATGTCGTCGCCAACGCCGCCTTCTACTACGGGCTCGTACGCACCCTCGCGGACGAACCGCGCCCGGTGTGGACCCGGCTGCCCTTCGCCGAGGCGGAGGCGAACTTCGACGCGGCCTGCCGGTACGGGATCGACGCGCGGCTGCGGTGGCCGCGCCGCGGCCGGGCCGGGGGGCTGGCCAGCGTGCCCGCCGTACGGCTGGTCCTGGACGAGCTGCTGCCGATGGCGGCGGCGGGGCTGGACGCCTGGGGCATCGAACCCGCGGACCGGGACCACTACCTCGGCATCATCGAGGAGCGCTGCCGGCGCCGGGTGAACGGGGCGACCTGGCAGGTGGACACCTACCACCGGGCGCTGGCCTCCGGGCTGGAGCGGGACGAGGCACTGGCCGCGACGACCCGGAGGTACAGCGAGCTGATGCACAAGGGCGACCCCGTGCACACCTGGCCGGTCGGGCTGACGGAGGAGGTGACCGCCTCGGTGCCCGTCGCCCGCTGACCGGCCGCGCGCCCGACACCGTCCGGTGATCCCTGTGATCCCTGTGATCCCCGTGATCCTGGTGATCCCCGTGCTGACCCCGCAGTGATCCTCCCGGCCCGCCGAGGAGGCAGTATGGGGTGGTCACAACGGGATGGCAGGACGGAGTCGGGCGTGCGGGCGGAGCCGGAGCCGGTGTTCGTGGAACTGGGCGAGGACGGGCGGCGGAGTCTCTTTCGCACCGAGACGCTGCTCGTCCTCGCGCTGTCGCTGGGCGCGAGCGGGGTCTCGGCGCTGATCAGCTTCATCGGCTCGCTCACCAAACCGGGTGGCCTCAAGGACCAGGCTGCCACCCTCAACGGCTCCTACGCGCCCGGCCGGCCCTGGCTGGACCTGGCCTGGCAGCTGTTCGGCATCGCGAGCGCCCTGGTGCCCGTACTGCTCGTGGCGCACCTCCTGACCCGCGAGGGCGCTCCCGGCCTGCGGGTGCTGGGCTTCGACCGCAGCCGGCCCTGGTGGGACCTGGGCCGCGGCGCCCTCGTCGCGGCCGGGATCGGCAGCGCCGGGCTGGCCTTCTACCTGGGCGCCCTGGCCACCGGATTCAATCTCACGGTGGTGCCGGAGGCGCTGCCCGACGTGTGGTGGAAGTTCCCCGTACTGATCCTCTCCGCGCTGCAGAACGCGCTGGTGGAGGAGATCATCGTGCTGGCCTACCTGCTGCGCCGGCTCGACCGGCTGGGCTGGTCCCCGCTCGCCGCCCTGGCGGCCAGCTCGGTGCTGCGCGGCTCGTACCACCTCTACCAGGGCATCGGCGGCTTCGTCGGCAACATGGTGATGGGCGTCGTCTTCGTCCTCGCCTACCGGCGCTGGGGCCGGGTGGCACCGCTCGTCGTCGCGCACGCGCTCCTCGACATCGTGGCCTTCGGCGGATACGCCCTGCTCGCGGGCAAGGTGGGCTGGCTGCCGACGCCCTGATCCGGCACGGGGCCACCCGATCGGCCCTTCCGGGCGGTGCCGGACGCCGCGGCGGTGCGACGCTGGAGGCGAGCAAGGAGGCGCGCCCGGTGGCTGTAGTGGACACCCTCGTACCGTTCGCGCCCTTCCTTGTGCCCGTGGTCACCGGCGTGGTGGGCGGCATCAGCCTCCTCGTCCGGGACCGCCGCGAGGCGCGCAGTTCCGACCACCACTACCGCAGGCGCCTGGAGAAGGCGCAGCTGGAGATCCAGTTCCTCAACGGCTGGATCCAGGCCAAGCAGCTGGCGCCGACCGACTCCCCGCCCGCGGACCCGGACCCGGGGCGCTGGCTGGACGAGTGCTACGCGTCGGTGCTCCGGGCCAAGGCGGACACGGGCAACCGCCACCGGACCGGGCCGGTCACACTGCGGCGCCTCCTGCTGCTGGGGGAGCTGAGCGGTCCGGCGAGGACCGTGCGGGTCTTCTACTGGATCTCCCTCGCCCTGTTCAACGCGGCGCTCGCGTGGTGCGTGAACCTGCTCGTTGCCGGCGTACCCGGTTTCCTTCACGAGGAGGGAGCCTCCGAGTCCGAGGAGATCGCCTCCTATCTGGGGCTGGCGGGCGTCCTCTTCGTCGTGTCGGCCGTGCTGTGGGGATGGACGGTGCACATGGGCAAGGCGGAGCCGTCGCAGGTCTACCGGAAGCGGATCGACTCGGCCGCCTGGGTGGAGCAGGAGGAGAAGCGGCGGAGTGCCGCACACGCGAAGGCCGATGCGAAGTCGCGGTCGCAGGTGCGGTCGAAGGGGGACGGGAAGGGCGGCGGGGGCGGCTCCGCGGGCTGAGCCGAGCCGATCGGCCGGTGCCCGCGGCCGCGACCCGTGGTCACTGCGCCCCGCCCGCACCGGGCGGGGACGCGAGCAGCTCGCCGTCGACGACGGTGACGGCCCGGCCGGCCAGCAGCGTGCGGTCGCCCGCCAGCGTCACCCGTACGAGACCCCGGCGCGCGCCGCCCTGCAGTCCGGTCAGCTCGGTGCGGCCCAGCCGCTGCGCCCAGAACGGGGCGAGCGCGGTGTGGGCGCTGCCGGTGACCGGGTCCTCGTCGATACCGAAGGCCGGGAAGAAGCCGCGGGAGACGAAGTCGTATCCGAGGGAGGGATCCTCGGCGGGCGCGGTGACGATCACTCCCCGCCTGGCGAAGGCGCGCAGGGCGGCGTGGTCCGGCTCCAGCTCGCGGACGGTCTTCTCGTCGGCCAGCTCGACGACGAGATCGCCGATGTGATCGGCGGTGTCGTGCACGGAGAGGATCGGGGGGCCGCCGAGCGCGTGGTCCACGGCGGCCGGCGCCGGCACCGGGGTGAGCGAGGACGTCGGGAAGTCCATGGTGATCGTGCCGTCCTCGGCCGTCTCGGCGGTGAGGATCCCGCAGCGTGCGGAGAACCGGATCAGCCCCGTGGCGAGCCCGCTGGTGGCCAGTACGTGCGCGGTGGCCAGGGTGGCGTGGCCGCACATGTCGACCTCGGCGGCCGGGGTGAACCAGCGCAGCGCCCAGTCGGCGTCCCCGCCGGGCGGCAGGGGGTGGGCGAAGGCGGTCTCGGAGAGGTTCATCTCGCAGGCGACCTGCTGGAGCCAGGCGTCGGGCGGGAACGCGGCGTCGAGGAGCAGGACTCCGGCGGGGTTCCCGTGGAACGGGCGGTCGGTGAAGGCGTCGACGATTCGGATGCGCATGCCCCGACGGTAGGACGGTTCCTTGATCATCGACAAAGGCCAATCGGGGGTGACTGGCCCTGTCGGGTGGGCCTGCTCGGGGGTGGTGCCGGGCGAGTTCGAGACGTTGGCGCCCCGGCCTCCGAGCCTCGGAGCAGGGGACGCACCGGTGCGGATTGAGCCGGCTGCCGACCAGCCGCCGGGAGCCGTCGGCCGTGGCCGGGCCCGGCAGTACGAGGAGCAGCGCTGCGGAACGGACGGCGGCGGCAGGTCACTTCATGACGGATTCACGGCTCGACTGTCGCCGACACGTTCCGATATATCGTTGACACGTCGCGAGTCTTCTCCGATAGTAGAGATATCGGACCACCGATGAAGCAACGACAACGTGACGAAAGGAGCGCAGTCATGCGTTCACACGGACAGCACGGCCACGACCGCGGACATGACCACGGACGGGGCCATGACCACTGCGGGCCCGATCGTCGGGAGGGTTTCAAGGGGCTGCGCGCCGCCTTCGGGCCGTTCGGGCCGCCCTTCGGCGCAGGTCCCTTCGGTGGCCGCGGCGGACGCGGGGGGCCGCGGGGCCGGGCGCGGCGCGGCGATGTGCGCGCCTCGATCCTGGCGCTGCTCGCCGACCGGCCGATGCACGGCTACGAGATGATCCAGGAGATCGGCGAGCGCAGCGGCGGGGCATGGAAGCCCAGCCCGGGCTCGGTCTACCCGACCCTGCAGCTGCTCGAGGACGAGGGGCTCATCACGAGCGCGAGCGAGGGCGGCAAGAAGCTGTTCACGCTCACCGACGCCGGCCGCGCCGAGTCCGAGTCGGGCCCGGACGCCCCCTGGGCGGATGCCGGGCGCGGCTTCGACTTCGAAGCGATGCAGGAGGTCCGGACGGCCGGATTCGGCCTGATGGAAGCCTTCGGGCAGGTCTTCAAGACCGGCACGCCCGAGCAGCGCGAGAAGGCGCTCGGGGTCATCAACGACGCCCGTAAGAAGCTCTACCTGATCCTGGCCGACGAGCACTGAGCCCGACCGGCCGCCGTACGCGAAGGCGCGTCCCGCGAGTCCGACTCGCGGGACGCGCCTGCGTGCGGGGCGGGTGTGGCCCGGGCGTCAGACGACCAGGCCGGCCAGCTTGCGCAGCGATTCGTTCAGCGCGGCGGTCGCCGAGTCCTTGAGCTTGCCCGCCATCAGGGAGACGGCGGCTCCCGTGAACTCGCCGTCGATGCGGACCGTGGTGGCCCCGCCGTCCGGGGTCAGGGTGTAGCGGGTGAGGACGGCCACGCCCATCGGGCCCTTGCCGGTGATGGCGAACAGCCGCTCCGCCTCCAGTTCCGAGACGGTCCAGACGACCTCGGCCGGGAAGCCCATCATCTTCATGTTCTCCGCGAAGGTCGCCCCGACCGCGAGGGTCTCGGGGCCGCCCTTGGGGAAGTTCGTGTGGGTCATGCTCCACTGCCCGTACGCGTCCCAGTCCGTCAGCTGGGACCAGAGCTGCGCGGCGGACGCCTCGATGCGTGATTCCGCGGTGACTTCGGCCATGCGACCACCCCTTCGCGTCGGTTACGTGCGGCGGAAGGTAGCCCCGGCGGGCGGAACATTCAATACTGACGACCTGTCAGATATCACGGGGGCCGGCGAGTCGTGATCTCGACTCCGTCTCAACAGGTGTCATGCCCGTGACGCTACTGACCGGCCCTGTCATGATGGCCGGATGCAAGCGACAGGGAGAAATGCCGGACTGGGCCTCGCCCTCGTCTCGGCGTTCGCGTTCGGTGGTTCCGGAGTGGCGGCGAAGCCGCTGATCGAGGCGGGTCTGGACCCCCTCCACATGGTCTGGCTCAGGGTGGCCGGGGCGGCGCTCGTGCTGTCCCCGCTCGCCTGGCGCCACCGTGACCTCCTCCTGCGCAGGCCCGCACTGCTCGCCGGCTTCGGGCTGATCGCCGTCGCGGGTGTGCAGGCCTTCTACTTCGCCTCCCTGTCCCGGATTCCCGTGGGCGTGGCCCTGCTCCTGGAGTACCTGGGCCCGGCCCTGCTGCTCGGCTACATCCGCTTCGTGCAGCGCAAGCCCGTGACGCGCGGCGCCGCCGCGGGCGCGGCCGTCGCCGTCGTCGGCCTGGCCTGCGTGGTCGAGATCTGGGCCGGGCTGAGCCTGGACCCGCTCGGCGTGCTCTTCGGTCTCGCCGCCGCCTGCTGCCAGGCCTTCTACTTCGTCTTCGCGGACCAGGGCGCCGACAAGGACGATGCCCCCGACCCGCTCGGGGTGATCGCGTACGGCATGCTCATCGGCGCCCTGGTGATGACGGTCATCGCCCGGCCGTGGGAGATCGACTGGCGCGTACTGGGCGGCCAGGCCTCCGTGGGCGGCACCCTGATGCCCGCGCCGGTCCTGCTCGCCTGGGTGGTGCTCGTCGCGACCGTCTTCGCCTACGTGACCGGTGTGGTCTCGGTGCGCAGGCTCTCGCCGCAGGTCGCGGGCGTCGTGGCCTTCCTGGAGGCGGTCGTCGCCACCGTGTTCGCCTGGATCCTGCTCGGCGAACACCTCTCGACCTGGCAGATCGTCGGCGGCGGCCTGGTGCTGGGCGGCGCCTTCATCGCACAGTCCTCCCGGCCGGCCCCGCCGGCCGACGTCCTCCCCGCCGTGTTGGACCGCGAGACGACGACGGCCTAGGGTGGCACCCATGTATTCGACCGTGCTTTCGCCGCCCGCCGCCTAGCGCGGGCGGCGCCACCACGTCAGGAACCCGGCCCGGGGACACCCTGGGCGGGTCCGTGCTGCCCGCGAAGCGATGACCTGCTTCTTTCATCCTTCACGCATGCGCGGAGACATCTCGTGTCGAACCATTCGCCCGCTGCCGGGCGCAGTCTGCTGTACCTCGTTGTCGCCGGAGCCGCCTGGGGCACCGCCGGGGCGGCCGCCTCCCTCCTCTTCCTGGCCAGTGACCTCGGCCCGCTCGCCCTGTCCTTCTGGCGCTGCGCCGGCGGACTCGCGGTGCTGCTCGCCGTGCTCGCCGTCCGCGGGTCCCGGTCCCGGCCGGTCCCGTCCCGGGCGCGCCCCTCGGCCGGCTCGCTGATCGTGACCGGGCTGCTGTTCACCGTCTTCCAGGCCGCGTACTTCGCCGCCGTGCGCGACACCGGGCTCGCCGTGGGAACCGTGGTCACCCTCGGCGCCGGACCCGTGATCATCGCGCTCGGTGCCCGCCGCTGGATGGGGGAGCGGCTCGGCCCGGGTGGCGTCACCGCCGTCGTCGGTGCGCTGGCGGGGCTGGCCGTACTCGTGCTGGGCAGCGGGGGCGGCGAGGTGCGGCCGCTCGGTGTCGGCTGGGCGCTGCTGTCGGCCGCCGGGTACGCCGGGATGACCCTGCGGGCCCGGTGGCTCGGGCAGCGCGGGGCGGGCGGTGACCCGCTGGTGACCACCGCCTGGTCGGTCGCGGTGGGCGCCGTCTGCCTGCTGCCGCTCGCCGCGGTGGAGGGGCTGCTGCCGCACACCGCCGACCTCGGCCGGGTGCTGTGGCTGCTGGTGTACGTCGCCACCGTGCCGACGGCGCTGGCGTACGCGCTGTACTTCACCGGAGCCGCCGCCGTACGGGCCGCCACCGTGTCGGTGATCATGCTCATCGAGCCGGTGAGCGCGGCGGTGATCGCGGTCCTGGTCCTCGGGGAGCGGCTGACCGGCGCCGTGGTGCTGGGCACCGTGCTGCTGCTGACGGCGGTGGGCGCGCTGATCGCGGCGGAGTCGCGCCGGCCGGCGGCGGCCGCGCCCACCGTCGTGCGGCGGAGTCCTCAGAGCGCGGTGAGGTAGTCCGGGACGGCGATGCCGGGGGCCAGGTCCGCGGCGGGCACCGGGGTTCCGTACGCCGGGGCGACCGGGATCAAGCCCGTCCAGTGGGGCAGGTCCAGGTCCTCGGCGTCGTCGTTCGGCGGGCCGCTGCGGAGCTTCGCCGACACCTCGGTCAGATCCACGCGGATCACCGCGGTGGCGGCGAGCTCCCGGGCGTTGGCGGGCCGGACGTCGGCGGAGCGCCCCGGGACGACGGAGTCGACCATGGCGTCCAGGGCCGTCCGGCACTCCTCCTCGTCGGTGACCTGGTGGGCGGTGCCGTGCACCACCACCGAGCGGTAGTTGAGCGAGTGGTGGAAGGCCGACCGGGCCAGTACGAGGGCGTCGACGTGGGTCACGGTGACGCAGACGGGCAGACCCGGGTCCGTACGGCCGGCCGCGAGCAGTGGGCGCGAGCCGGTGGAGCCGTGCATGTAGAGCGATTCGCCGACCCGGGCGAACAGCGTGGGAAGGACCACGGGTGCGCCGTCGCGGACGAAGCCGAGGTGGCAGATGAAGGCCGCGTCGAGTATCGAGTGCACCGTCTCGCGGTCGTAGCGCGCCCGGTCGCGTGAGCGGGTCGGGACGGTGCGGGCCGTGGGCTCGTAGCTTCCGGTCGACGGGGTGCGGTCGGTGCGGTCGCTCGTCCCGGAGGTCTGCGTGGCGGCAGGCGTGGCGGTCATCGTGCGAACTCCATTGCACTAGTGCATACTGTGGTTTGTGCTAGGAGACTATCGGATCACAGGACGGCGTGCAGCGGATATCGCGGCCGGGGTGGAGGCGGGCGTGGCTTCGGGCGCGCTCCCGCCCGGTTCGCTGCTGCCGCCGATGCGGGAACTGGCGGGCGATCTGGGGGTGAACCCCAACACCGTGGCCGCCGCGTACCGGACGCTGCGCGAGCGCGGGGTCATCGAGACCGACGGGCGACGCGGCAGCCGGGTGCGCGCCCGCCCGTCGAGCACGCCGCGGGACGCGCTGCGGATGGTGGTGCCGGAGGGCGTACGGGACCTTGCCGAGGGCAACCCGGACGTCTCGTTGCTCCCCTCGCTCGAGGGACCGCTGGCGGCGTCCGCCCGGCGGTACGCGCAGGCGCCGGCCCTCTACGGGGAGGGCCCGGTCGCCCCCGAGCTCGCCCGTCTCGCCCGGGCCGGCTTCGACGCGGACGGCGTGCCGCCGGGGCCGGTGGCGGTGACATCGGGCGCGCTGGACGGGATCGAACGGGTACTCACCGCCCACCTGCGGGCGGGCGACGCGGTGGCCGTCGAGGACCCGGGATGGGGCGGGGCGCTGGACCTGGTCCCGGCCCTCGGGCTGCGCGTGCTGCCGGTGGCGGTGGACGACGACGGGCCCCGGACGGACGCGGTGGCCCGCGCGCTGGCCGCCGGGGCGCGGGCGCTGATGGTGACCGCGCGGGCGCAGAACCCCACCGGGGCGGCGGTGGGCGCGCAGCGGGCGCAGGAACTGCGGGCCCTGCTGGCGCAGTACCCCGAGGTGCTGCTGATCGAGGACGACCACGGTCACGGCATCGTCGATCTGCCGCTGCACCCGCTGAGCGGGGTGACCCGGCACTGGGTGCTGATCCGGTCCACGGCGAAGGGGTACGGGCCCGACCTGCGGCTGGCGGTGCTGACCGGTGACGCGGTCACGCTGGACCGGCTGCGGGGGCGGCAGCGGCTGGGGCCGGGCTGGGTGAGCCGGCTGCTGCAGTACGCGGTGGTGGAGCTGTGGAGCTCCGGCGCGGTGGACCCGGCCGCGGTGGCCCGCTCGTACGCGCAGCGGCGGGACGCGCTGGTCGAGGCGCTGCGGGAGCGGGGGGTGCGGGCGCACGGGCGGAGCGGGTTGAACGTCTGGGTGCCGGTGGTCGACGAGACGGTGGTGGTGACGCGGCTGCTCGGCGCCGGCTGGGCGGTGTCGCCGGGGGCCGTCTTCCGCGTCGAGGCGGGGCCAGGGGTCCGGCTGACGGTCTCGCAGCTGGCGGTCGCCGAGGTGCCGGTCCTGGCCGACGCGGTGGCCGCGGCGGCCAGCGTGGGGGCGGCGGGGGTCCGGTACGACTGACCGCGCGCGGCGGGCCTCCGGGCCGGCGGGCCCCGGCGGGTCGGCCCGGCCGGGACCTTGACGCGGTCCGTGTTGACGGGCCCGGCCGGCTCGCCCCGCGCGGTCCTGTCCAGGTCGCGCGACCGCAGGAGGCCGCCCGGGGTGAAGACGATCCCGCCGAGGGTGACCGCCGAGCCCAGGAAGCGGTGGACGGGTGCGGAGGCGACCCGACGGGCCGGACCGAGGTCTCCCCGGGCGTGCGTCCGGAGCTCGGCTTCGGCCGCCGCCCGGCACTCCGGTGGCCTTGCGGCGCCGCGGATCTTCGGTGTGACCCAGCTGCCCGCGAGGACGTCGGCAGGTCCGACGGTGAGCAGGACGATGGCCGGGCCCAGGGGGGCGTCTTGTCGATCGGGCCGGATCAGGGAGCGGGTTCTGGTGCCGTGGATCGCAGGGCGGACGAGGCGCGGTGCCAGGGCCCGCGAGCCCGGCGTGATCGGGAAGACACCCCCAAGGGGTGCCCTCCAGGCGTGGTGATGATCGCCCGGAGGGTGTCGGGCCGGCTCAGGCGGGCTTGCGGGCCCCGGGGCGGGTCTGGGTGAGGGCTGCTCCGGCGAGCACGATCGCGGCGCCGACCGGGGTGTTCCAGTGGAGCTGCTCGCCGAGGACCAGGACGCCCGCCGTGGTCGCGATGACCGGGATGAAGTAGGTGACCATCTGGGCGGTGGTGGGGCCGACCTCCGTGACCAGCCCGTACTGCATCTGCAGGGCCATGCCCGTGCCGAGGGCGCCCAGCGCGATCACCGACAGGGTCGGCCAGAGCGGGAACGAGCCCGGCGCCGAGGTGAACACGGCGCTGACGAGCGCGAGCTGGAGCGTGGAGACCATGAGCTGCCCACCGGTCAGGGCCACCGGGGAGCCGGGGGTTCCGGCCAGGGTGCGGCGGACGTAGATCCAGCCGATGGGGTAGCAGAGGGAGGCCAGTAGGGCGAACGCGGTGCCCTTGGCGTCGACGCCGGAGAAGCCCTGCCAGGCACCGAGCACGGTGAGGACGCCGAGGAAGCCCAGGCCCAGCCCGGCGAAGCGGCGGCGGGTCGGACGGTCCTCGGAGAGGGCGACCAGCGACAGCGCCATGCCCCACAGCGGCGAGGTGGCGTTGCAGATGCCGGCCAGGCTGGAGGGGATGCTCAGCTCCGCATACGCGAAGAGCGAGAAGGGGGCGGTGTTGAGCAGGAGCGCCGCCACGCTCAGGTGGCCCCAGGTGCGCAGCCCGCGGGGGAGCGGCTCCCGGCGGACCAGCAGCACGGTGAGGAGGGCGAGCGCGCCGAACAGGACCCGGCCCAGCGCCACCTGGAAGGGCGCGTACGCCTCGGTGCCGACCTTGATCAGGAGGAAGCTGAAGCCCCAGACGACCGAGAGGATCGCGAACCGGATCCGCCAGTCGAGCAGGCCGCCGCGGCGCGGCCGGGTGGGGGCGACGGCCGTGGCAGTGGCAGTGGCGCCGACGGTGGCGGCGGTCGGGGCGGGGGCCGGGCGGGCGGGCCCGGGGGTGGTCGGTGCGCTCATGCCCTTACTGTGCTCGTATCAACTTCGTAGGACAAGCGAGAGTTTCTCTGAGTGACGGCGTAGCATTGCTTACATGTTGAACCTGGAGCGGCTGCGCACCCTCGACGCCCTCGCCCGTCACGGCTCGGTCAGTGGTGCGGCCGACGGGCTCCACGTCACCACCTCCGCCGTGTCCCAGCAGATGGCCAAGCTGGAGCGAGAGATCGGCCAGCCCCTGCTGGCCCGCAACGGGCGCGGGGTCCGGCTCACCGACGCCGGCCGGCTGCTCGCCGACCACGCCGCCCGGATCATCTCCCAGGTCGAACTCGCCCAGGCCGACGTCGAGGCCCAGCGGGGCTGCGCCGTGGGCGAGTTGCGCATCGGCGCCTTCCCGACCGCCATGCGCGGGCTGCTGCCCCAGGCCCTGGCCGCGCTGCGCACCGGCCATCCGGAGCTGCGCGTCCGGGTGCGCGAGCAGGAGCCCGAGGAGAGCATGGCGGCCGTCGTGCGCGGGGATCTCGACCTGGCGCTGGCGATCGACTGGCACAACAAGCGGATGCCGGTGCCCGCCGAGCTCACCCGGACACACCTGCTCGACGACACCGTCGACATCGCGGTCCCGGCCGGCCACCCGCTGGCCGACCGTACGGGCATCTCCCGGAGCGCCGGGATCTCCCTCGCCGAATTCGGCGACGACGACTGGATCTCCTGGAACGAGGGGCAGTTCTGCCACGAGTGGCTGGTGTTCACCCTGCGCGGGACGGGCATCGAGCCGCGCATCGCGCACATCGCCGAGGAGCACCACACCCAGCTGGCCTTCGTGGAGGCCGGCCTCGGGGTGTGCGTGGCGCCGAAGCTGGGCCGCGGCCCCGTGCCGCCGGGGGTGCGGCTGCTGCCGGTCTGCGACAGCGTGCGCCGCCACGTGTACGCCGTCTGGCGTGCGGACGCCGACCGGAGGCCCTCCATCCGGGCCGCGGTCGACAGCCTGCAGCAGGCGGCCGCCGGGCTCCGCTGACGGCTTCCGCCGACGACCTCGGCCGCCGCTCTCCATCGAGGACCTCCGCCGACGGCTTCCGCCGACGACCTCGGCCGAGGATCTCCGTCGAGCACCTTCGGCCACGCGGGCCGCTACAGCTTGCGGAAGTCCCAGGAGACCACCGACTCCGGTGTGAGGCGGATCCAGGCGTGCCGCCCGTCGTGCGGCATCTGCTCGATCCCGAAGTTCTTGACCGGGAAGATCCGTTCGGCCTCGGCCAGTTCGGGGCACGGCTCGCCGGTGCGCGGAGCCTCGCCCACGAACACGGCGCTCCCGGACAGCTCCACGCCGCGCAGCTCGTCGTACGACTCGCCCGCGTCCACGACCACCGAGATCCGCGGGTCCCCCCGCAGGTCGGACCAGCGCCGGCTGCGCGTGATCGAGTACAGCCACAGCGAGCTGCCGTCCCACGCGAACCACAGGGCGCCCACGTGCGGGCGCCCGTCGGGGGAGACCGTCGCCACCCGGCAGGTCCGCTGCTCACGCAGGAAGGCGTCCACTTCCGCGTCGCTCATCATGATGCGGCGGCCCCGCCGCTGAGTCTCGTCCATCCGTCCCGCGCCCCTTCACATCTGACTATGTGTCAGGAATCATGAGGGCTCTTCCGTCGCCACGCCAGGGGGAGCCATGCCGGATCTCGATCCCGCCACCACCGCGCTGCTCACCGTCGAGTGCCAGAACGGTGTCGTGGGCGAGGAGAGCGCGCTGCCCGAACTGGCCAAGGAGGCGCGGGACTCCGGGATGCTGGCACGTGTGGCCGCGCTGGCCGACGCCGCGCGCGGGGCCGGCGTACAGGTGCTGCACGCGGTCGCCGAGCGGCGGCCCGACGGACGCGGGGCGAACGCCAACGCACGGCTGTTCCGGGCCGCCGGGAAGCTGCCGGTGCGCCAGCTGACCGGGAGCCCGGCGGTGGAGGTCGCCGCCCCCATCACGGTGGCCGAGCAGGACTTGGTGGTGCGCCGGCTGCACGGGCTCTCCCCGATGGCCGGCACCGATCTGGACGCCCTGCTCCGCAATCTCGGGATCCGCACCCTCGTCGTCACCGGGGTCTCCTCCAACATCGCGATCCCGAACACCGTCTTCGACGCCGTGAACCTCGGCTACCAGGTGGTGGTCCCCGCCGACGCCATCGCCGGAGTGCCCGCCTCCTGCACCGCGGAGGTGATCCGCAACTCCCTCGCACTGGTGGCGGCCATCACCACGGCCGAGGAACTGCTCGAGCAGTGGGCTCCCGCGACCTGACCCCCGCAACCGGGGCGGATGCCGTCCGAAGTGATCGCGTGCCGACTCGACGCACCGTCGTGGTGGTGGCCCGCATCGAGGCCTGACGGATCAGGCGGCCCCGGCCTCGCAGCCGGAGGTTCACCAGGCCGGGCCCACGAGGTCCGGGGTCAGCGAGGCCAGGTCCGGGGCGCCCAGCAAGGCGAGGGCGAGTTCCGTCTCCCGGTGCAGGGCGCGCAGGGTGGCGCTGACGCCGTCGGCGCCGTCGACGGCCAGGCCCCAGACGTACGGACGGCCGATCGCCACGGCGTCCGCCCCGAGCGCCAACGCCTTCACCACGTCGGTGCCGCGGCGGATCCCGCCGTCGACGACGATCGGAACCCGGCCCGCCACCGCGTCGGCGACGGCGGGCAGTGTGGCGAGGGGAGCGGTTGCCGTGTCCAGGTTGCGGCCCCCGTGGTTGGACATCCAGACGCCGATTCCGGCTTCGGCCGCCCGGCGGGCGTCGTCGGGGCGCACGATGCCCTTGGCCAGGACCGGCAGCCCGGACACCGTGCGCAGCCGTTCGAGGTCGGACCAGCCGACCGCCGGGTCGATCCGCGGGTCGTGGATGCCCTGGTGCGTGGATCCGGGTGCACAGGGGCGCGAGCCGGTCGAGGAGCCGGCCGAGGGGCCGCCCGGACTTGCCAGGTTGGCGGGGGTCCCGTGGGAGGGGAGGGCAAATCCATTGCGCAGGTCCCGTTCCCGTAGGCCGGTCACCGGCGTGTCGACGGTGACCACGCAAGCACCGGCCCCCGCTTCACGGGCCCGGTGCACCAGTTCCTCCGTGAGCGCCCGGTCCCTCTGCACGTACAGCTGGAACCACCACGGCCCGGTGGCCGCGGCGCCGATCTCTTCGAGCGTCAGGGTGGAGAAGGTGCTCACGGTCGTGAGCGCTCCCGTGGCCGCGGCGCCGCGTACGGTGGCCGCTTCCGCCTCGGGGTGAAACAGCCCGTGCGAGGCGGTCGGTGCCAGCACGATCGGCGAGGGGAGTTCCGTGCCGTAGAGGGTGCGGCGCGTGTCCACGCCCGAGGTGCCGGTGAGGACCCGGGGCAGCAGCGCCAGCCGTTCGTAGGCCTCGGCGTTCCATCGCACCGTCCGTTCGTCCGCCGCGCCGCCTTCCAGGTAGTCGAACGCGGTGGCGGGCAGGACCTCGCGGGCGGCGGCACGGAAATCGGCCAGGGTGATGCGGTGGGGGTGCTGAGGGGCGGACCGCGCAGGTGGGGAGGGGGTCACAGTGCTCCTCTGCCCGCGGCCCGTACTCGCAGTTGGAAGCTCAGGCGGTTCACCGCTTCCTGGGCGGCGGACAGCGCCGCTTCGGGAGTCGGGGCGAGCGCGCGGGCGTAGGCGACGCGCGACTCGGAGGACTCCAGGGTGCCGACGGTGGATTCGGCCGGCGTGAGCAGGTGCACCTCGGTCACCCCGGGCACGTCGAGGGCCTCTTCGAGACCCGAGGTCGCGGCGAGCACTCCGGGTGCGGGAAGAGCGGCGAACCAGATCGCCGAACTCCGCGGGGTGCGCGGCTCGGCGAGCGTGGCGCGAATGCCGGGGAGGACCGTTTCGCCAAGGGTGTGGCGGATGAGGCATTCGGCGATGTCGACGCCGGTCACGTCGTGTGCCAGCGCTGGAATCTCGTCGCCGCCCATGCGCACGTGCGTCTCGATCACCTGCGGTCCCGCTTCGCCGAGGACGATCTCGGTATGGGTGGCCCCGGACCCGATGCCCAGGGCGTCCAGGATCCGCTCCACGTAGTCGTGGACCTGCTTCTGCTGGTCAGGGTCGAGGTCGGCGGGCGAGACGTGACCCAGTTCGACGAAGGTCAGCGGGTCCGAGTACTTGCGGGTGATCGCGACGATCTGGTGCTCACCCGCCTCCGAGAACGCCTCGACGCTGAACTGCGGGCCCTCGTGGAACTGTTCCACCAGGACCTCGGCGCCGCGGAAGTCCCCGAGTTCCCCGCCGGCCCTGGCGAAGGCCGCTTCGGCCTCGTCCTCCTCGCGGACCAGGGCGACGCCCTTGCTGAAGGAGCCGCTGCCCGGCTTCACGATGCAGGGGGTGCCGTGCGCGGCGAGGAACGCCCGGAGTTCGCCGGCGTCGGAGACCAGGGCGCAGGCGGTGGAGTCGATCCCGGCCTCGCGCAGCCGGGCCCGCATGGCCTGCTTGTCATACACCAGCCCGACGGTCCGCGGCGAGTGCGCGGCGAGGCCCAGCGCCTCGCCGACCACCGCACATTTGTCCTGGTCGCGTTCGCCGAAGGCCACGATGCGGGTGAACGGATGGCCGGCGTGCACGGTCCGGGCGAGCGCGATCCACTCGTCGTCGGGGGCGTCGGTACGCACCCCGATGACCCGGGTGTGCTCCGTGGTCTCGCGGAGTCTCGACAGGTAGTCCAGACGGCAGATGACGGTCGTCCGGGTGCCGGGCCGGGCCCGGCGGAGGCGGGTGGGGAGGTCTCGGCCGCTGCCGATGACCAGGACGTGCTCGGACATGACTCTTCACCTCGGTGTAAGGGATGTACGGGGGTTTCGTACGGTGGCTGGCGCGCACGCGTCACGGTGGCCCGCACGCGGACCCGCATGCGGGCCCGCGCGGACCCGTGCGCGGAATCTCCCTCGGGAGATCTCCGGTGCGTGCTCTCGACTGCTTTTGGTCAAAGGGGGGTTGTCATACGTGGGTGAGCCAGTCGTCGCGGCCGGCCGTCCGGCCGTGCACCACGTCCTGGAAGGCCTCGCGCAGCTGCCGGGTGACCGGCCCGCAGCCCTCGCCGCCGACCGAGCGGTCGTCGACGGAGGCGATCGGGACGATCTCGGCGGCGGTGCCGGTGAGGAACGCCTCGTCGGCGACGTAGAGCTCGCTGCGGGTCAGGCTCTGTTCCCTGACCTCGTGGCCGAGGTCGCGGGCGAGCGTGATGACGGTGTCCCGGGTGATGCCCGGCAGGATGTTGTCGCTGACCGGCGGGGTGAGCAGCACGCCGTTCCGTACGGCGAAGACGTTCGCGGCGGACGCCTCGGCCACGTGCCCGCCGGGCGTGAGCATCAGGGCGTCGTCGTACCCGGCGCGCACCGCGGCGACCTTGGCCAGTGCGGAGTTCACGTACGCGCCGGTGGCCTTCGCGAGCGGCGGCACGGAGTGGACACCGTTGCGCTGCCAGCTGCTGACCGCCAGTCGGCAGCCCTCCTGATCGGCCTTCTCTCCCAGGTAGGAGCCCCAGGGCCAGGCGGCGATGGCGACCCTGGCGCTGTCCAGCCGGGGTGCCACGCCCATCGTGCCGTACTCGAGGTACACGAGCGGGCGGAGGTACCCGGCCCCCAGGCCGGTGCGGCGCAGCAGTTCGACGCTGGCCTCGGTCAGTTTGTCGACGCTGTAGCCCGGGTCCATGAGGTAGACGCGCGCCGAGTCGTGCAGCCGCCTGAGGTGGTCGCGCAGCCGGAAGACGGCGGTGCCCCGGGCCGTGGGATAGGCGCGGATGCCTTCGTAGACACCCCATCCGTAGTGGAGGCTGGGGGTGAGGACGTGGACCTGCGCCTCGTCCCAGGGGACGAACTTGCCGTCCATCCAGATGTCGCTGGTGGGTGTGAGCTTCATCGGGCGGCTCCGTAGGGCGGGTGCGAGGAGGAAGGGAGGCGGGACGGTACGGGGGTGGCGGGGCTGCCCACCCGTTCCAGGCGGCGTTCGACGCTCCGGGACTGAAGGGCGAGCACTTCGCGGTAGCTGTCGGCGTCCGGCCCGTGGAAGGCAAACCAGCCCCAGCGGGGCCGCAGTGTGCAGCCGCGCTGGAACTTGGCCTCGTAGGTGGCGAGCCCGTAGTGGATGCGGCGGATGCCGTTCTCGAGCGCCCAGCGGGTCGTCTCGTGGTAGGTGAGGGCGAGGTAGCAGCCCGCGGCCTCGGGGGCGAAGCCCACGGTCCGCAGGAAGAGCGAGTCGCCCGCTCTGAGGTACAGCGCGAAGCCGAGCATCCGGTCCTCGCGCACGGCGCCCAGCACCACGCACGACTCGCCGATCTCCTGCCGGAGCGCGTCGAAGTCGCGGCGGACCCGATCGTGCCCTCCAGGCAGTCCGTACTTCGCCCGGTGGGCCACCTGGAGCGCGACTACGGTGTCGTCGACGGCTCCCGGGCCGGTGGTGGCAACGGTGCGAAAGCCGTCCCGCTCGTACTCCGCGACCTCCTTGCGCAGGCCCCGGCGACGGCGGCTGCTGATCCCGGCGACGTACGACTCCCAGCGGTCCGCGGCGTCCTCGGTGTCAGCGCTGTCGGCGGTGTCCGCACTGGCCGCACTGGCCGTGCTGTCCGCGTACAGCTGGTGCACGGCCTCGGCGCCGAGCAGTGTGGCGTGGTACCCGGCCCGGGCGGCGGCGGCGTCCATCGCTTCGGCGTCGGGCTCGCCCACGTACAGCAGGGCGGTGCTGCGGCAGCCCAGTTCGGTCGCGGCCCGCTGGAGGAGGGCGGGGAGCGCCGCCATGACTGCCGTGCGCTGGCGGGGGGAGCGGCCGGGGGAGTGGGTCACACCGTGGTGGTTGCCGAAGGTGGCGAGGGCCAGCGAAGGGTAGTGGTCCGGGCGGCCTTCGGGCAGGGACGCCGTGTACCTGTCCCAGAGTTCGCGGTCGGCCGGGTCGAGGAGTTCGGGCTCGGCCATGGGTGACGGCGTGCCTGCCAGCCGTGGGGCGTCGTAGAAGAGCAGTCCGCCCGCCTCGGCGGTGACCAGCAGCGTGGCCAGGGCCACCGGGCGCTGCCCTTCGAGTACTTCGAGGCAGCGGACCTCGTGGAGGTCCGTGCGCGCGGTGAAGCGCAGCCAGCGGGGGTCGTCCCAGACGAGGTCCGGGCCGCCGGGGCCGGTGACATCGCTGCTCTGCGGGAAGTGGCCGGGTGGCAGCAGACGCGCCGTGTACGGGCCGTCCGGCGCCGGGGGGGCGGGAGTTGGTCGCGTTCCGGTCATCGCGGGCCTCCTTCGGCCGGGTCCGGTCCGGCGGTCGCGGGCACGGCCGCCGTGGGAGAAGGGATCGCGGACGAAGCGGTCTCCTGCGGGTATTCCCAGCCGAAGCCTGCGCTGACCTGCTGTGCCGTGTCGTCGAGCCTGGCGTCCAGAGCGGCGGCGTCAGGGTCGGTCACCACCCAACTGGCCAGGAAGTCGCCGGATTTGCGCAGGCGGTAGCGTTCCCCGCTCCAGTCGTCCCCGATGTGGGTGTGGACGGCGAAGTCCTGTGCGCCGGGCGGCGCTTCGGGCAGCCGCAGCACCCGGCCCCGCTTCGGTGGGATGCCGCAGAAGGCGGCGCGGGGTGCGGTGCGCGCGTGTTCCCGTACCCGGTCGAGCGCGACGGGCAGCGCGCACTCCACACGGGCCCACAGCTCTCGCGGGTCGACGCCCAGGATGTGGCGGAGCATCGTGGGAATGGGGCCGCCGCCCACGCGGGCGGCCACTTCGCAGAGCACGATCCGGCCGTTGCCGGCGTCGCCGCTACGGGTGCCGCTGCTGCTCCCACTGCCCGTGACGAAGAACTCGGCGTGCGCGCAGATGGTGTCCGGGGACGGTAGCGCGTCGATCAACCGCCATGTCTGCGCGACCAGTCGTTCGTGCAGCGGGTCGGCGGGATCGAGGTTGCGGGAGCCGAGCGGGGCGTCGGCCCAGTGGGTCAGGCAGCCCGCGCCCGTGTACCGGGACGCCACGGCGGCCACCTGCTCGCCCCCCACCCGGAAGACGTCCACGTGGTGCAGGGCGCCCTCGACGAACTCCTCGACCTCGTACGAGCCGTCCGCCAGCAGGTCGGCCAGGGGGGCCGCCCGGCCGGGTGCGTCGATCACGTGCACGCCCGTGGAACCGGAGCCGCTTCGTGGTTTCACGACGACCCGGCCGGGGTGGGCGGCCATGAAGTCCGTGATGTCGCGCACCGTGGCGACAGGCGCGAAGGCGGGCACCGGGATTCCCGCGGTGCGCGCGTACTCCTTCATCAGGACCTTGTCGCGGTACGCGGCGGCTGCGGTGGTGTCGAGGCCGGGCAGCGCGAGTTCGCTCCGCAGTCGGGCGGCCCGTTCGACGTCGGCCTCCGCCAGGGCCAGTACGGCGCGGGGGCGGTGCCTTCGGGCGGCTTCCCCGGCCGCGGCGAGCACGGCGTCGTCGCAGGTGTAGTCGGGGACGGTGACGACCTCCGCGAAGCCGGAGCCCACGTCGGTCCCGGCGGCGGTGACCGCGACCAGCCGGCCCGCCTCCTCCGGCAGCCAGGCGGCGAAGGGCAGCCCCGCCTGGCGGGGGCTGATCAGCACGAGGATCATGCGGAAACCTCCTCGGACGCGGTGGACGCGGTGGACGCGGTGGACGCGGTGGATGGGGCGGCCGCGGTGGAAGCGTTGAACGCGTTGCCGTCGCAGGCGCCGGGTACGGGAGCCGCCGTGGCCACCCGGACCGTCCCGCCGACCGGGCCGGACGCGGGTACGGGCCCCGGGACGCCGAGCCGTTCGGCCTGTTCGGCGAGCACCGCCGCGGTGCGGGAGTCCAGGGGGATGCCACGGGTCTCCCGGTACCGCTCGTGGGCGCGTTGGGGGTCACCCGGGGCCAGGACGGGCCCGTCCGTGGCGGCGGCCGCGGTACGGACCGTGGCCAGCAGGTCCGTCAGTCCGGCGCCGAAGTCCTCCGTACCGGTGAACGCGGCCGGGTCCAGAGCGAGTACCAGGTGCCCGATCCCCCGGCTCCGTCCCGCGCCGCCCGCACCGACCTGGGCGAGTCGCCAGTCGGGTGCGGTGCCGGTGAGGACGGCTCCGAGCAGGGTGACGGCCATCGCCAGACCCTGCCCCTTGTAACCGCCCAGCGGCGACAGCGCGTATGCCTCCTCGGGGTCCGACGTGGGCCGCCCCTGACGATCGGTCGCCCAGCCTCCGTCCAGACCGTGGCCCTCGGCCCTGCGCTGCTTCACCTCGCCGAAGCAGACCTGGCTGGTGGCCATGTCCAGGGCGAACTCCTCGTCCCCGCCACCCGCGGCCACACTGATCGGGTTGGTCCCGAACAGCGGCTCGATGCCTCCGTACGGCGCCACCCGGGACGCGGCCGAGGTGAGCGCGATGCCCACCAGTCCCTGACGCGCCAGCTGCCGTGTGTAGACGGAGGCGGCGCCGAAGTGGTTGGAGTTGCGCACGCCGACCGCGGCGACGCCGAACTCCGCGGCCCGCTCGGCCGCGAGACGCGCGGCCGACAGCCCGGCGAGCACGCCCAGCGAACCGTCGGCGTCCATCAGCAGCCCGGCACCCCTGTCCCGTACGACGATCGAAGACGCCGTCGCCCGGGCCACCCCGGTGGTGAGCTCCGTGAGGTACTGCGGGAGCAGGCGCAGGCCGTGGGTGTCGATGCCACGCAGCGAGGTGATGACCAGCGCGTCGGCCACCTGCTCCGCGGCCTCGGCGGGCAGGCCCGCGGACGCGAACGCCTCTCGGGCGAGCACGCGTGCCTGCCGCGCATGGATCACTTGGCCCCCGCGGGGCGGGGCGGGTTCGGCGTCGGGTGTCCCGGTCGGGTCTTCAGCGCTCAACGGATGCTCCTGTGCATGAAGTGATGGACGCCGGTTTCCGGCAGGTCCAGGGGTCGGCCGAGGACTTCGAAGCCGTGCTTGCGGTAGAAGCCCGCGGCCGAGTCGTCGACGCGGCACCAGACGGTGTCGGCGCCGTCCAGAGCGGAGAGGGTGAGGGCGGTCCGCAGGAGCGCGGTGCCCGCGCCGGTGCCGCGCACCTCGCCGAGCGTGGCCATGCCGCGCAGCCGCCGCCCGCGTCCGGGCCGGGACCCCGGCACGGCGCACCCGTCCGGCGGGTCCTCGGCGTACAGGGACGCGCAGCCCACCGCACGGCCCTGCCTGAGGGCGGCGAGGTGACGGGTGGCGGGGAGTCCGTCCCCGGGGTGGGCGCGGCCCTCCGCCGGGTGTGCGGGCCCGAGCACCTCCTGGCGGACCGGGTGCACGCGGGCGGCCGGTACGCGGTGGACGTACCAGCCGTGGGCCGCGGGGTCCGGGAGGTAACCGGAGCCCGGGCGGTCGGGCAGGGTGACGTGCCCGGTGGCATCGAGGGCGAGGCCCTGTCCGGTGTCGACCGCCAGGAGGTCGACCACGTCGACGTCGAGATGGTCGGCCAGGCCGCCGAGGTGCGCGGTGGCGGAGACCCCGGCGGCGGACTCGGGCATGCAGCCGAGCATGGTGATCAGGCCGCGCTCCCGGGCGGCGCGCAGCAAGGTGAGGGCCGGGGTGATGCCGCCGGCCTTCATGGGCTTCACGTTGATGCCGTGGAAGGCCTCCGCGCAGGCGTCCAGATCGGCCGGCGAGGTGATGCTCTCGTCGGCGACGACGGGGATCGGGCTGAGTTCCTTCAGGGTGCGGGCCTCCTCCCAGGCGGCGCGCGGGAAGGGCTGCTCGATCAGCCGGACTCCGAGGTTCCGCAGGTCGGGCAGGGCGGGCACGAGCCGGGAGAGTTCCCAGCCGCAGTTGCCGTCGATGAGGAAGGGCGCGTCGGTCTGTTCACGCAGTTCCCGCAGGATGCGCAGGTCGCCGGGGTCCGCGAGTTTGACCTTGTACGCGCACCAGCCGGGCCGCTCGCGCAGCTTGCGGACCATCGTCTCGGGGGTGTCGAGTCCGATGCTGAAGCTGGAGCGCAGGCCCTGCGGTCGGTCGAGGCCGAGGGATGCCCACAGCGGGAGGCCGAGCAGGCGGGCGCGCAGGTCGGTCGTCGCGGTGTCGAGGGCGGCGAGCACGAAGGGAGACGCGGGCAGCGCGGCGGCGAGACGGCGCCAGACGCCGCCGGGACCACCCGGATCGCCCGGCCCGCCCGGTTCACCGGGGTTCAGCGTGGCCAGCAGTGGCGCGACCCGCCGTAGGTCGGCGTGCATCCGCTCCAGGCCGGAGTTGTAATGGTCCGTCATGAAGCAGGACGCCTCGCCGTAGCCGGACACACCGTCCTGCTCGACCTCGACGATCACTGTCCGCGTCATCGGGATGGCCTCCCGGGCGGAACGCCACAGGTGGCGCTGCGTCAGGCTGGTTTCGTGCGCGGTGATCCTCATCGGGCGTACACACGTGACGGTTGCTGCGCCGCCGGGTCCGGCAGTCCGGGGAACCAGGACCCCAGCGCGGGGCGCAGGTCGTCGAACCACTCGGCGGCCGGGTCGTAGCGTGCGAAGAACTGCCGGCCCACCAGCTGGGGGTCACGGGCCTGCAGCAGACGCAGCGAGAAGACCCGTTCCCCCGCGATGGTGCTGACGGAGTCCAGGAGCACCTTCCCCGGGGCCGCCGACATCACCGGGCCGCGGGCGGTGCGGGCCAGTCCGGAGACCCCGCGGATGGCGTCGTTGTAGATGTCCAGCGCCTTGGCGAGGGGGACGCCGAAGTAGCTGCGGGCGCCGGTGTCCCGCTCGACGAACATGTAGTACGGCACGACGCCCAGCTCCACGAGCTGCTGCCACATCGAGGACCACACGTCCGCGCTGTCGTTGACGTGCGCGATCAGGGGTGCCTGGGCACGGATCACCGCGCCGGTCGCACGGACGCGGGCGATGGCCTCCCGTACGACAGGAGTCTCCAGCTCCCTCGGGTGGGAGAAGTGCGCCATCACCGCGACGTGGCGGCCCGCCGCGACGCAGCGCTCCAGCAGGCGCAGGAGGTCGTCGGCATCGGAGTCGGTGGTGAACCTGGCCGGCCAGTAGGAGAGCGCCTTGGTGCCGAAGCGCAGGGTGCGGACGCTGTCCATGGCCGGGTTGAGCAGCGGCTCGATCCAGCGCTTCAGCACCTCCGTCTTCATGATCATCGGGTCGCCGCCGGTGAACAGGACGTCAGTGACCTCGGGATGGGCCGTCAGGTAGCCGGTGAGGTCGGTGGGCGCGCGCAGTGCTTGGCGGAGTTCGGCCACGCCGACGAACTGGGCCCAGCGGAAGCAGTATCCGCAGTACGCGTGGCAGGTCTGGCCCTGCGAGGGGAAGACCAGCAGCGTCTCGGCGTACTTGTGCTGGAGCCCGTCGAGCCTGCGGCCCTCCAGCGTCGGCACATTGGCCTCCAGCTGGTCGCCGGGGTGCGGGTTGAGCAGCTCCTGGGCGTCGGCGGCGGCCTTGCGCAGGACGTCGCGCGGCGCATCGGCGTCGTGCAGCGCCCTGATGCTGTCGAAGATCTCCGGCGGGAGCATGTCGCGGTGCGGGAAGGTGAGCCGGAAGATCGGGTCGTCGGGCGCCGCCGACCAGTCGACGAGTTGGTCGGCGACGTACTCGTTCACCTTGAAGGGCAGGACGGAGGAGACGATTCGCAGGTCGCGCAGGTACTCGTCGGACATGCCGCGGTCGCGAGCGAGCGCCGCCAGGCGTTCGTGGGAGTAGGTCTTCACCCGGAATCCTCAGTGGTCCTCGGCGGCGGGGTGTCCGCCACCTGTCGTGTGCGAGGGCAGCTCGTACGGGGGCAGCCTCAGGCCGTGGTGTGTGAGCTCAACATCAGGAATCGACGCGGGAGCGGGACCAGTCGAAGTCCACCTGGTCGGCCACGCCCATCTGTTCGACCAGCTTGTGCAGTCCGGTGTAGTCGCGGACCAGCCGTCCGCGGCCCGCCTGCGCCTGGCAGTCCGCGAGCATCTCGTGTCCGCCCGCGACGTCCGCGAGGTCGACGATCCGGTGCCAGGTCGAGTAGTCGTTGGCCACGAAGGCGTCCAGCCCCTCCATCAGCATGTCCAGGAAATACCTGCGCTGAGAGGTGTTCAGGTGCGCGTAGACCATCTCCGCGAGCACGTGCGAGATGGACGCGTGGCAGTACTCGTCGCGGTTGTGCAGCGTCGCGGTCGTGCTGTTGATCGGCTGGATCGCGGTGTCCTCGGCGAGCAGGTCGAGGTACGCGTTGATGGATATCTCGGAGACCGTGGCGAAGGCCAGCGTCGTCAGGGACTTCTCCGAGCGCTCCACGGCCTGGTCCCGCAGTTCCTGGTGGACGCGTGCGGTGTGGGAGAGCGGCAGCGCGCTGTCCGGCATGGCGCGGCCCCGGCGGCGGCGGGTCACCGCGCTCGCGTTGAGGTGCATGAGCGTGTGGTACTGCTCGTCGACCATGGCCTGGGCGAGCGACAGGTTGAGCGCTTCCCCGCCGAGGCCCGGGTACTCGCCCTCCATGACCAGGGCGAAGGCGGGGTTGGCCACCTTCTGCTCGGCCATGACGGTGTGCCGGTTGTACGCGATCCAGGCCCAGCTGAGCAGTTCGGACTGCTTCTCCGGGCTCAGGGCCCGGTAGGTCGGGTGGTCGTGGAAGGGCAGGATGCGTTCGGGGTAGTCCGCGCGCGCCGGGTCGAAGAGCTCGTCGAGGTCGGGTTCGTCCCGCTTGACGGTGGCCCTGCGGTGCCAGTTCCCGACGAGGCGGCGGATCACGGCGCTCTCCACCGGGTCGTTCGGGTCGAAGTCGGGGACACCCTCGGGAAGCGGGGGGCCCGGGAACTCCTGGTCGGCCGCTTCGTCGGGGCGTTCGGCGGTCGGGGAATCGCCGTTCATCACATTCCTCACAGGGGGGGCGGTGCCTGTCGGCACGGCTGGTGGTCGGGGCGCCGCCTTCCGGCGGTGGTGGTGCGCGGCGGGGCTCACGACTCCCGGAGCCAGTAGCGCGTGAGGTGGCGCCGCGCGTCGCCGTAGGAGGAGCGGGCGTGCAGCATCCGGTGGTTGTCCCAGACGAGGACCGAGTTCTCCGGGATGAGGACGGAGACCTTGTGCACGCGGAAGAACGCCTCGGCTCGCACGGCCAGTTCGCGGCCGAGGGCGCCCAGCGGCAGCTCGTCGGCAGGTACGTCGGCGTCGACGGGCGGATCGTAGTGGCCCGCCGTCAGCAGGTTGTAGCTGAACCGGACGACGTCGCGGCCTTCGGGCGTGCGCTCCACCACCGGGCGGTGGACTCCGGCGGTGCCGGTTCCTCCGGTGTTGTGGCCCACCCAGTCGACGCCCTCGCCGTGCACGGCCAGGCGCTCCGCCTCACTGAGGGAGGCGGTGAGGGCGTAGGCGTCGGCCAGCTCCGTGTGTCCGCTGCCGCAGCGGGCCTGGACCCGGCAGTGCAGGGCGAGGTACCGGGGCGGCGGGTTCCAGCCGGGTGCCTCGGTGTGCACCAGGATGGTGTTGGTGCTCTTGGAATAGCGCCGGTCCTCGAAGCCGGGCGCGGCCTTCACCTGGTAGCGCAACTGCCCGTCGTACTGCGGCATCAGGGTGCCGAAGTCGCGCAGGGCGTCGGCGGCCTCCTCGTCGGTGGTGATGTTCTCGAGCAGGGTGTAGCCCTGGTCGAGAAGTTCCTGGGTACGCGGTGTGGTGGCGGTCGTCATGGTCTGCGCTGCTCCATGTCTCTTCCTGGGGTGGGGACGCATGGGACGGGTGCACCGGGAGGGACATGCTGCCCTTGAGAGGAGGCTTCCTGAGGGGAGCGCCCTTGAAGGGAGTTGGGGTCCGGCGCACCGTGAGGAGGCATTCCTCGAGGGATGCGGCCGTGAAGTGGCCGGTGCTCGGCGCGCCCGAGGTGCCGGAGGTGACCGGGGCGTCCGGGGCGTCCGGGGCGTCCGGGGTCACGGGAGACCTACGCGGTCTCCGGGCCGGCGCCGCAGCCGGGGAGGAGGGCCCGGTGTCCGCGCGCGTGCCGGCGGCTCAGGGGTGCCGGGGCGGGTCGGCCGACGCCCGGCCCTGAGCGGTGAAGTGGTGAAGCGGTGCCGGGGCCCGCCCGGTCCGCCGGGAGCCGTGGGCCCGAGCGGCGGTCGTACTCACGGGCCCCGGACCCGAGGAGGGGTGCCGGGGCTCAGTTGCCCCAGGTCACGTCGCTCGGGTCGATGGGACCGGTGCTGCGGTGGAGCGTGCTGCCGGTCGGCACGGTCACCGGGAGCGGACCGTCCGCCCGGATCTGAGAGAGGGACGGCGCGCCGTCCTGGGAGGCCGCCGGGGTGAAGAGGAGGGCGCCGAGCGCGATGAAGCCGGCGGCGACGGTCCTGAGAGTCGGTGTGGATCTCACAGAAAGGGGCCCTTCGTGAATTGCTTTCTGTTCTGGCGGTGGACAACCGACGTTCGCCCGGAAGCGCATTTCCTCTTCCCGCCTCGCCGGTGTACCTACTCTGTCGTCTCGCCGGTGGTGTCGGAAGGGGATACCGGTGGACGGAACATGTCGTGTCCTATCCCGTCCACCGGTGACGGGGAGGCCAGGACGTCCCAGTACTCCGGAACCAGCACCACGCCGCAGGAAGCCAGCCGGAAGGACGCCAGCCGGGAATGGGCGGCGAGCGTACGAATGCAGAGCGCTGCGGCCCGGAGTTCTGCGGCGGCCAAGCGGGGTGCGGTGAGGAAGAGACCGACGACCGGTCCGCCGGGGGCGTCCGGGTGCAGGCTGATGTGTTCCAGGCCGTCGTCGGGATCGGCGCAGCAGGTGAAGAGAGCTCCCGTCTCCTCGGGCAGCGGCATGTCCGCAGGCCCGTCGAGACGGACATGTACGAGGTACACGGTTCCCCCTTCGTCTCTCGCGCGTAATTGCGTGCTGTGCCGTGCGGTGCGGTGCTGTGTCGTGTTGTGCGGTGCGGTGCGGTGCCGTGGCTTTGCGTGCCGGGCGCTTCGCGGCACCGGACGTCCGCGGGTGATCCGCCTGCGGAAGCGTCTGTCGGACGGATCGGCGCCAGGCCTGTGGCGGGACGCGGCCAGGGCTCAAGTGTCGTGCAGGGTCCGCTGGCTCGGTTGTACCGAGACCGCAGGGTGCACCACCGGGGTCCCCGTCCTGGTGCGCGCGTTGCTGAGGCCGGATATCGGCCAGGGTAGTTGAGGCCCTTCCGGCCACGGGCCCGCGGGCCGGACGTCCCCCCGAGGTCCGACTGCCCATTGATACACCTCCGACGCAGCCGCGGTGATTCTTTTCCGGACGCAACCGTCACCGGGGCGGACCCCGGTCGCCGGGGCCGTGGTCCCAACCGGGCGCGCCGAGAGGCAACCTGACGTCGCCCTGAGGCATCCCCTCAGGCAGGATCACCGTTGTCCCTCACCGAACACCGCACCGATCCTTCACCACCCGTCCACATACGCGATCATTGACCGGAGTTCCCACCCATGCTGGCTGCGCTTGGACTTGACACGGATACCGAACGCGTCTATCGCGCCATGCTGGCCCATCCCGACGACGGGATAGCCGCACTGTCCCAGCGCCTCAGCCTGCCCGAGGACACGCTGCGCCACTGCCTCGACCGGCTCAGCTCCCTGGCGCTCGTCCGGCCGTCCGGCCAGGCCGACACCGCGTTCCGGGTGATGGGGCCGGAACAGGCCATGAACCTGCTGCTCGCCCGCCAGCAGGCCGAGCTCGCCGCCCACCAGGAGCGCGTCGAGTCCGCTCGGGCCGCAGCCGCGCAACTGGTCGCCGAATGCTCCGCTCTGCGCGGGCCCGCCGCCGGGCTCCGCGCGGAGCAGCTGACCGGCGCGCAGGAGATACGCGCCCGGCTCGCCCGGCTCGCCGCCGGCGTCGAGCACGAGATCATGACCTTCGCTCCGGGCGGCGCGCACACGGAGAGCGACCTCGAGGCCAGTCGCGGGCCGAACGCGGAGCTGCTGGAACGCGGTGTCACCATGCGCACCATCTACCTCGACAGCGTCCGCAACCATCAGCCGACCCTGCGCCACGTCGACTGGCTCCACCAGCACGGCGGCCAGGTCCGTACGGCTCCCAGCCTGCCCATCAGGATGATCATCGCGGACCGGAACGAGGCCGTTCTGCCGCTGGACACCACCGATGCCCAGAGCGGCGCCGTGGTCCTCACCGGCCAGGGCATCACCACGGCCCTGTGCGAGCTGTTCGAGAACACCTGGCAGGCCGCCAGCCCGCTGGGTCCCGCGGTCGAACGCGACACCAACGGGCTGACCCGCCAGCACCACGAGGCTCTTCGGCTGCTCGCCCAGGGGCTCACCGACCAGGCCATCGCCAAGCGGCTCGGAGTGTCCTCTCGTACGGCCCGGCGATTCGCGGCCGAACTGATGGACGCCCTGGGGGCGCGCAGCCGGTTCGCGGCGGGCGTCCATGCGGTCCAGAACGGCTGGCTCCCCCCGAACCGCACCTGACCTGACCTGACCTGACCTGACCCGGCCCGGCCCGGGGCCGCGACCCGCCTCCCTTCGCTTTCCGGGCGCAGAGGGGCGCGGGGGCCGTTCCTGTTCCCGATGTGATCCATGGGGTCCCCCGGGCGTGCGCGAATTCTGTGGAACGCCTCCCGTGCCATCCGCGCGATCCCCAGGGTGTGATCCCCTTGGGGTGAATTCCCGCTGCGCGATTCCCGCCCGCGCGATTCCCGCGTTCGGACAATTCCCGCGCACGGCGGAGCGGTCGTGGTGCGGCTTCTCGTTGGTTAAAGATTCATCAACTCCAGCCGATTCTGTCCCATTTGGTCCGATATATCGCTGGCCCGTGAATGCCATGGCCGCTACCGTCCACATCGAAACGGTTGCCCCGGGATCACTGCCCGTCCCATCGTGTTCTGCGTGTACGGCGCCACGAATTCCGTGAAGAACGGAATTCCGCGGCGTATCGATGTCGCCATCGCGCCTCGATTCCTTTACACGACTTCGGAATCCGAAGAATCCAGAACGCTCGGCAGAGACGGTTGGCCCGAATGACGAAGGACATCACCACAGCGGCGCCCGTCCACCCTTCGCCCCTGGCGCTCCGCATTTTCCTCGGTGGACAGAGCGTGTCCCTGATGGGCGACGGCCTCGCGATCCTCGCGATCCCGCTGGTCGTCCTCCAGGTCAGCGGGTCCCCGTACGCCGCGGTGCTGGCCGCCATCCCGCGGACCGTCGGATATCTGCTGGTCGGCCTGCCCGCCGGGGCCCTGGTGGACCGGCTGAACCCCCGCAACGTCATGCTGGCCATGGACGCCGTACGGTTCGGGGTCTTCCTCAGCCTCGCCCTGCTCGCGGCCACCTCGCAGCTGCGCGTCCCGGTGATCCTCGCCCTGGCCTTCGTGGCGGCGGGGGCCGGGGTCTTCTTCGAGACCGCGCTCACGGTGGCGGTGCGGGACCTGGTCGCGGAGGAACGGCTCGTACGCACGAACTCGCTGCTGGAAGCGGCGAATCAGGGCGCACAGATCGTGGGGCCCGGACTGGTCGGTGTGCTGTCGGCGCTCTGGGGCCTCCAAGTGGCCCTGGTGGTCAATGCTTGTACGTTCGCCGTGTCCTTCGCCACCGTCCTGCACGCCCTGCGCGGCAGGAAGCGTGCGAACCGGGCCCCCTCCCCGCCGTTGAAGGAAGCGCTGCGCGGGGTGGGCGGGGACCTGGCCGAGGGGTTCCGCTGCCTGCGGTCCCTGCGCGTCGTCCTCCTGGTCACCTGCCTCCAGGCGAGCGCCAACCTGTTCCTCGCCGTCGGCTACCTGCTGGTGTTCTACCTGCGCGACACCCTCCACCTCGGCACCTCCGCGGCGAGTGCCGTCGTCGCCGCGGGCGGTGCGGGCGGGGTGCTCGGGGCGGCGGTGGCGGTCCGGCTCGGCGCCAGGATGCGGCACGAAACGCTGATCGCGCTCAGCGCGGCCGGTCTGGGCGTGGCGCTGGCCTTGCTCGGGGTGGCGACGTCACTGGTTCCGCTGCTGCTGCTGAACCTGCTGCTGGGCTGTTCCACGGTGACCGCGGTGGTGCTGATCCGCTCCCTGCGTCAACGCCTCGTGCCCCGACCCCTGCTGGGCCGGGTGACCGCCACGGCCAAGGTGGCCGCGCTGGCGGCCAGCCCGGTCGGTGCGCTCGCCGGCGGCGCGCTGACGACGATGAACCACGGCGACCCCCGGCCGGTGTTCATGGCAGCCGGCGTACTCAGTGTCCTGACGACCGCTGCTGCCTGGACGTTCGGCCTGCGGGGCGGCACGCACCGTCCACCCGACCCGGCGCAGCGGCCGGGCACGGACCAGCGACCCGCCACCGCTGCCACACCTGACACCTCTGCCACATCCGCCACGCCCGGTATGGAGAACTCCCGTTCACCCGCCGCGGAGAACTCCACCGCACATGCCATCGAGACCAGCGAAACCAGGGAGACGCCGTGACCAACGGCATCACACAGCACTACCTCGCCACCGTCGACCACCGCTCCACCGGCGAGGCGATCCGCAAGGCCGTCGACTCGCCTCTCCTCAGCACGGGTTACGGCGGAGCGTTCCTCAACCGGCCCCTCTTCCTCGAACACGCGCAGCAGGAAGGCCTGGGGCGCGACCTGTCGGCACTGTTCCGGCTGCTCACCACCCTTCCCGACCGGGTGGCGGACGGTGACCTCGGCCGCTACTGCGAACTCGTGGGGATGACCCGCTCGCAGACCGACGCCGTACGCCGGACGGCCGGCGCCGACCCCGTACCGCTGGGACGGGCCGACCTCTACCACGACGGCGACGGGTTCCGGCTCCTGGAGTTCAACCTCAGCAGCGCTCTCGGCGGCTTCGAGAACGCCGAGATCAACCGGGCGCTGCTCGACGTCCCCGCGGTGGCCGACTTCACGCAGCGCGAGCGCCTGCGGTACGCCGACACGCTGGGCGAGATCGTCCGCGTCATGCTCGATTCCGCCCGCGCGCCCTGGTGGGGCGACCGGCCGTTCGTCGCGATCGTCGACACGCCCGGCAGCTTCGCGGGTCTTGAACGCAGGCTCGGCTTCATGGCCCGGCTGCTGGCGGACCACGGCGTCGACGCGGTGGCCTGCCACACGGGTCAGCTGAAGGAGGAGGGCGGACGGCTGTTCGCCGACGGTCGCCCCGTCGACATCGTCTACCGGTTCTTCATCATCGAGGACCTGCTGGAGGAGCAGGGTGAGATCGACCTCATCGACCCGATCCTGCGCTGCCACGAAGCCGGCGGCGTCACCGTGTTCGCCCCGCTCGACACCGAGATGTACGGCAACAAGCGGGCCCTCGCGCTCCTCGGCGAGGAGCAGGTCAGGGCGACCCTGTCCGGCGGGGACCGGGAACTGGTGGACCGCTTCGTCCCCTGGACGAGACGCCTGCGGCGCGGCCAGGTCGAGGTGGCGGGGGACCACGTCGATCTGGAGTCCTACTGCCTGGACAACCAGGCGTCCCTCGTGCTCAAGCCCAGTCTTCTGCACGGCGGCGCGGGTGTCGCCACCGGCTGGTCGATGAGCCCGGCGCAGTGGCGCGAAGCGCTCGACGACGCCTTCCGGAGCCCGTTTGTCGTACAGCGCAGGGTGGCACCCGCCCCCGAGCCCTTCCCGGACCGGGGGGAGACCGCGTCGCAGGTGCTGAACTGGGGCGTCTTCATGGCCGGTGACCACTACGCGGGGTCCGTGGTGCGCGGGGTGGGCGACCCGGACGTGAGCGTGGTCAGCATGGGGGCGGGTGCGAGGGTCGGCTGCTGCTTCCACCGCGAGGACGAGAGCGGTGCAGTGTGACGCCGCCCGCCGGGGCCACGGCTCCCGAGATCGCGGACATGGCCGGGGCTCTCGGTGAACTCACCCTGCGTCTGGTGGACATACCGTCCGAGAGCGGCGACGAGTCGGCGATCGCCGACTTCGTGGAAGAACGGCTGCGGAAGCTGGACCACCTGGAGGTCGTCCGGCTGGGCCACTGCGTCATCGCCCGCAGCGACCGCGGTCGCCCCGCACGGGTCCTGCTCGCCGGGCACCTGGACACCGTGCGCGCGGCGGCGCCGCCCCAGCCCACGGCGCTCGACGGCGACGAGGTGACCGGCCGGGGCGCCGTCGACATGAAGGGCGGCCTCGCGGTGCTGCTCGCACTGGCCGAGCACGCCGTGGCCGAGGCCCGGTACGACTGCACTCTGGTCTTCTACGACCGGGAGGAGTCCGGCAGCCACCTCAGCGGCATGCACCACCTCGCCGCCGGCCACCCCGAACTGCTCCGGGCCGACGCGGCGGTCCTCCTGGAGCCGACCGGAGGCTGGGTGGAACCCGGTTGCCAGGGGAGCCTGCGCGTCCGTGCGTCCTTCCCCGGGCGCGCCGCACACACCGCCCGCCCCTGGCAGGGGATGAACGCGGTGGAGTGGGCCCTGCCCGCCCTGGCACGGTGCGCGGACCACCAGCCGCAGCCCGTGACGCTGGACGGCCTGACCTATCCGCAGGCGCTGCAGATCGTGGGCGTCGAGGCGGGCGGCGACAGCAATGTGGTGCCCGACCGGTGCGTGGTGCATGTCAACTCCCGGTACGCCCCGAACCGCAGCCGCGAGGAGGCCTTCGCGGAGGTGGAGAAGCTGCTCGGCCCGGAGGCCGAGGAACTCGTGATCACGCTGGACTCGCCCGCCGCCCATCCTTCCCTGGAGCATCCGGTGCTGCGTCGGCTGAGCACCCTGGCCGAGGGCAGGGTGCGGCCGAAACTCGGCTGGACCGACGCCGGCCGGCTCGCACAGCTCGGCGTCCCCGCGGCGAACTTCGGCCCCGGAGACCCCGAGCTGGCACACGGCCCCGACGAACGCGTCGGCCGCCGGGAACTCTTCGAGGTCTTCCACCTACTGAAGCAGGTGCTCAGCTCATGACGGCGCCCACACTCGCCCAGCTCGGCCGGCAGCCCGTCCAGCGCGCCTCCCGCGTCCTGGTGACCGATGTGACCCTGCGTGACGGCGGTTACCTGAACGGCCACACCTGGACGGACGAGCAGGCGCACGCGGTCGTCCGCGCCGTCGCCGCCTGCGGAGTCCCCCGCATCGAGGTCGGCTACACGGAAGGTTTCGTCCCGGACGTCCGGCGCACCGGGGAAGCACCGGGCAACCGAGGCGGCGGTTCCCCCTCGGCGGAACTGCTCGGCGCCCTCGTCGACGCTGCCTCGCCCGCCACCGTCCTGATGATGGTGAAACCCTTCGCCGGCGCCCCGGACTGGAACGCCCTGGCCGCCTGCGGCGTGGGAGGGGTGCGTTTCCCGCTCCCCGTGACCCGCGTCGACGAGGCAGCAGCGCTGCTGGCCGGGGCTCGGGAGGCAGGGCTGGAGGCGGTCGTCAACCTGATCCGGGTCAGCGCCCACCCCCTCGACCTGACGGTGGCAGCAGCCGTCCGCGCCACCGAGCTGGGGGCGCAGGCGCTGTACGTCGCCGACTCCAACGGCAGCCTCACCCCCGACGCCGTAGGGGAGTTGATGCGTGCGCTGCACTCGTCGGTGCCGGTTCCGCTCGGTTTCCACGCCCACGACAACCTGCGGCTGGCCTTCGCCAACACCCTGGCCGCGCTCGCGGCAGGCGCCGTACACGTGGACGCCTCCTTCGCCGGTCTCGGCAAGGGCGGCGGAAACCTCGTACTGGAACTGCTCCTCGGCGCCCTGCGGTCGGCCGGCCGCGACGATCTCATGCTCCGGCCGCTGGCCCCTCTCGCGCAGATCCTGGAGGCGGAGACGGCAGTGAAGCGCAGCCAGGAGCAGGGCGCGTGGGCGGCCGGCCTGCTCGACCTGGACATGGAGCGCGCGGTCCCCGTCTTCGACCTGCCGCTCGACGAGGTCCTCGCCTTCGTCGATTCCCCGGCGGCGCGCCGATAGCCCGGGCGCGTCCCTCACCCCAGTACCTTCCCGACCCCCGCCCCTTCCCCCGTATCGGAGTTGACATGACCGGTTTTGTGGACGATCTCGACCAGATGATCCGCGCGCGGCGCAAGATGACCAGCCCGCTGTACCGGACGATCCTGGCGGGCCGGGCGTCGCAGCCGCTCCTCGCCGGATTCGTACGCCACCGCTGGCCGATCAAGAACATGTGGACCCGCAACATCCTGGGCATCGCCTCCGGTGTCGAGGACTACCGGCTGCGCGCCTCCCTCGTGGAGAACGTGTACGAGGAGGAGACGGGCGCCCTCAGTCGCAGCAAGCGCCACCTGGAGACGTTCGCCGACTTCGGCGCCGCCGTGGGTGTGGATCGCGACTCGCTCACCACGGACGACCCCCGGCCGGAGACCAGGGCCGTGATCGACCACAACATCTCGGTGTGCAACTCCTCCGAAGCGCACTTCACGGCAGGCGTCGCCTCCGTGCTGCTGCTCATGGAGGGCCAGCCCCCCATCGTCGACGAGCAGGGCGGCAGCATGCTCGCGGTGATGCGCGACGTGTATCAACTCCCCTCCAGCGGGCTGGAGTTCTTTGTGCATCACGCCTCCGCCGACGAGGGGGCGGACGGGGTGAGCGAGCTGGAGGACGAGCATGCCGAGGCGGCGCGCGAGCTGCTGCGCCGCTACTGCACGACCGAGGAGCTGCGCGAAGCGGCGCGTGACGCACTGGCGCGGGCACTCGAACTGCGCCACCGGCACTTCGACATGATCCTCGCGACGTCGTACGACCCCGCCGAGCAGCCCTTCCGGTACGAGGCGGACGCCGCGCATGCCACCGTCTGACGCGCTGCCCGGAGCCCCGCAAGGCGCGCTGCCCGGCCCTGCGGATGTCTCACCGCTCGGCGCTCCGCAAAGCCCTCCGCAAAGCCCTCCGCAAGGCGCCCCGCCCTCGGACACGGTCTTCCACGCCGGGCGCCTGGTCCCCGCCCACGAGGCAACCCTGCGGGTGGACAGCATGGCCCTGCGCTACGGGCTGTCCGTCTTCGAGGGCGTCCGGGTCTACCGCCTGGCCGGCGGCGGGGTCCGCCCCTGGCTGCTGCCCCAGCACCTCGATCGGCTGCGCGCGTCCCTGTCCGCCATGCTGCTGCCCGACCCGGGGGTCGACGAGATCCCCGGCATCGTCGCGGAACTCACCGCCCGCAACGGCATCACGGACGACGCCTACTGCCGGATCAGCGTCAGCGCAGAAGGGCCGGGACTGATCGGTGACGAGGTCAAAGGGGTGCTGAGCGTCACCCTGCGTCCCATGGGCCGCAAACGCTGGCTCAACGGCGCCGACGGCATGCGGCTCGGTGTGAGCCGGTGGCAGCGGCCGTCCGCCGCCGTACTGCCGACGCACGCCAAAAGCATCGCCCAGTACGCCGGTTCACGCATCGCCCTGGCCGAGGCGAAGGCCGCAGGGTACGACGCGTGCCTGCTGACCACGCCCGAAGGCAGGGTGGCCGAGGCTCCGACCGCGACCCTGTGCGCGGTGCACGGCGGCGCGCTCAGCACGCCGCCGCTCACCGACGGCGTACTGCCCGGGGTGACACGGGCCTGGGTCCTCGCCGCGTGCCGCGACCTGGGGATCGAGGCGCAGCCGCGCAGCACGGACGTGGCGCGGCTGCGCGCGGCGGACGAGGTGTTCCTGTGCGGCACGGGCCTGGAGTTCGCCCCGGTGCGCGCACTCGACTCGGTGACCGTGCCGGACTGGGAGCGCCGCCCGGTCATGTCCCGGCTGGCCGAGAAGTATTTCGCCGAGGTCCGGGGCGAGACCCGGGCCACCGAGGTGCGCTGGAGTTCCGTTGATTGACTGGATCCGGACGGGTACGGCGATGGCGGAGCTGGCGAGGGACCCGCAACAGGCCTTGGCCGTCACCGCCGAGGAGGTGGCGGCCGGGCCGCCGCTGCGCAACCGGCACTTCGCCCTGTCGCCGACCGCCCTCTTCCTCGAGGGGCCCCGCGCGCGAGCGCACGCATCGCGGGTCGAGTCCTATGTCGCCCTGCTGGACAAGGTGCTCGCCCTGTACCGGTCGGACGCGCGAGTGCGGGCGTTCTTCGGCCTCCCCACCGCTGCCGAGCGGCTGATACACGCGGGTGAGGAGTCTTTGGACCGGGTCACGGTCGCGCGGATCGACGGCTATCTGGACCTGGTGTCCGACCGGCTGCGCGTCCTGGAGAACAACGCGGACGCCCCGGCCGGAGCCGTCTTCACCCCCCGCATCAACACCGCGGTGGACGTCGTCCACCGCAGGCTGGGGCTGGACGGGGGCGCCGACGGCGCGTACCCCTTCCGCGACGACCGCGCCTTCGCCTCGCTGCTCCTGGAGGAGGCCCGGCGCCACGCCTCCTCCGTGGCGGCCCCCCGGATCGCGGTGCTGCAGCCCCGGGACGCGGTCGGTGCCGAATCCGCCGAGCTGGTCGCGCAGTTGTGCTCCCTGGGCGCCACCGCCTTCCTGGCCGACCCCCGGGACCTGGAGGTGAGCGGCCGACAGGTGGGCTTCGCCGGCCGCCAGGCCGACCTGTGCTGGAACAAGGTGAACACCGTGCTGTGGCAGCGGCTCGTGGAGTCGTCGCCCGCCCTGGTCGACCTCTGGTGCCGGGCGCTGGCCTCCGAGGGGTTCCTGCACCTCAACTCCATGGCGTCCCGCTACGTGGCGGAGAACAAGGTGGCCCTCGCCCTGGTGCAGACCCCGGGCTTCACGCAGCACTTCGACACCGCCGAGCGCGCCCTGGTGGCGGAACTCCTCCCGTGGTCCCGCTCCCTGCGCGCCTGCACCGATCTGCCGGACGAGGCGGAGATCCGCGCCCGCGCCCCGGAGTTCGTCATCAAGGAGCCCTACGACATCAGGGGCGACGGGGTCCTGGTGGGCCGCTCGGCCCGCGCGGACGACTGGGCCGCGGCCGTCGCGCGGGGCGGGCGGGAAGGGTTCCTCCTCCAGGAGTACGTGCCCCCGGTCGGCGTCCCCGTCCTGTGCGAGGACGGCAGGACCGTACCCATGGCCGTGAGCCTGGACTCGTTCGTCTGGGCAGGTCGTTTTGTCGGATTCGGATCCAAGGCGTCGACCTCGGACCGGGTGAACGTGTTCCAGGGCGGACGGAAGTTGTCGGTACGAGTGTCAGGAGACCTGCCATGACCAGAGCCGCGGAAGCAAGGGCGGTCGCGGAGGCCACGGAAGCCGCAGCAGCCGAATCCGGCACGGCGGTACCGGCCGGCCTCACCGCCACCGATACCGCGGCGGTCAGCGACGCCCTGGACATGCTGGGGATCGACGGCTGCCTTCCGGGTCTGCGCCATCTGTCGGGCCGTGGTTTCGTGGCCGGGCCCGCCTTCACGCTTCGCTACGAGCCCGTGGACGAGGGCGAGCCGGGGCCCGCCGGCGACTTCCTCGACGACGTGCCCCCGGGGTCCGTCGTCGTCATCGCCAACGAGGGCCGGACCGGGGCCACGGTCTGGGGCGACGTCCTGAGCCGCGTCGCCCGGCACCGCGCGGTGGCGGGGACCGTCATCGACGGCGTGTGCCGGGACATCGGCGGCTCCCGCGCGGTGGGGTACCCGGTGTGGGCGCGGGGCGTGTTCATGCGCTCGGGGAAGAACCGCGTACGGCTGCGCGCGGTGGGTTCCACCGTCGAGGTCTGCGGCGTCGCAGTCGCGCACGGGGATCTGGTCTGCGCGGACGAGTCGGGTGTGGTCGTGGTGGACCGCCGACAGGCCGAGCGGGTCGCGGAGTTGGTGGCGGACATCAGGGAGCGCGAGGAGCGGATCGTCACCGCCGCGCTGGCGGGCCGTTCGCTGGCCGCCGCCCGAAGGGAGTTCGGGTACCACGGGCTGGCCCGGCCGGTGGAGAGCAAGCCCTGGCAGCCGTAAGAGGCAGCCCGGCAACCGTGACAAACAAGCCCCAACAGGAGAGAGTCCATGCTCATTCATGACCTTGTCGTGCACCCGCGCCGCGTACCGCTGCGCGTCCCGTACAGGTCGGTGGTGCGCGGCACCGTCCGCGAGGCCCGGGTCACCCTGGTCGAGCTCGTCTACGGGGACGGGCGCTCCGCGTGGGGCGAGGCCGTCTCCATGCCCGCGGTGACCGGTGAGACGCCGGAGAGCGCGGCCGCGCTCCTGCACGGCCCGCTGCGCGAGGCCGTCGTCGGTCGGCGGGTCGAGGACCTGGGGGAGAACTGCGCCCGGGTCGACCGCTGCACGGCGGGCAACGGCGGGGCGAAGGCCGGCGTGGAGATCGCCCTGCACGACGCCTTCGCCCAGATGCTCGAGATCCCGGTGTTCCGTCTGCTGGGCGGATCGCAGAAGGAGTTGGAGACCGGCATCACGGTGGGGCTCGGCACAGCCGACGAGATGGCCGAGCGGGCGCACGGACTGGTGGCGGACGGCTTCACCGCCCTGAAGCTGAAGGTCGGCCACGCCGTCGAACTCGACGTCCGGCGCGTCGAGGCGGTCCGGCAGGCGGTGGGCCCGGGCATCCGGCTGCGCCTGGACGCCAACCAGGGCTGGACCGCCAAGGAGGCCGTGCGGGCGGTCCGGCGCCTGGAGGACGGCGGCGCGGACATCGAACTGATCGAACAGCCGGTCGCGGCCCGGGACCTCGGCGCGCTCCGGTTCGTACGGGAGCGCGTCGCCACCCCGGTGGTCGCCGACGAGAGCGTGCTGACCGCGCGGGACGCCTTGGAGGTCGTACGGCACGAGGCGGCCGACGTGCTGAGCGTGAAGCTGCAGGAGTGCGGCGGCATCCGCAACGTGCTCCGGATCATCTCCATCGCCGAGGCAGCCGGTCTGGGCTGCATGGTGGGCTGCTCCCTGGAGACGGAGATCTCCGTTACCGCCGCCGCGAGCGTGGTGTCGGCGCGCTCCGCGGTCACGTACGTCGACCTGGACGCGCCCCTGTGGCTGGGCGCCTCCCCGGTGCGTGGCGGGGCCACCTACCGGGGGCCGGCCCTGGACCTTCCGACAGGGCCCGGCCTGGGCGTGAGCGGGCTTCTGCCGCCCCCGCAGAACTGACCCCGCCCGCCCCCGCCCCCCTCCTCCACCCAGCCCCTTCCCTCCCTCCAGACCAAGGAGAAACGTCATGGCGCGGCTTCTGATGCTCGGTGCGGGCATCGACATCTACCGCAAGTACATCCTGGAAACCCTGCATGCCCGCGGGGACGACGTGGCACTGATCGACACCGTGCCGCGGCCTTGGACCGAGCCCTTCGTCCGCGCGGGCGTCAAGGTGGATCTGCGGGACCGGGACGCGGTCGGCGAGGCGGCCCTGTCGCTGCACAGGGACGCGCCCTTCGACGGCGTACTGACCTACGACGAGGCGCAGGTGGAGCTGACGGCGTATGTCGCGGCACTGCTGGGGCTGCCCGGGCTGTCGCCCGAGGCGGCGGCGCGGTGCCGGGACAAGCGGGCGATGCGGGCCGCCTTCGAGGCCGCCGGTGTGCCGTCGGCCCGCAGCGTGCTCGTCGACGACGCGGAGGGCGCCGCGGCCGCCGCCGCAGGACTCGGCTACCCGGTGGTGGTCAAGCCCCGCAACCTGGGCGGCAGCATCGGGGTCGTCCGCGCCGACGACGAGCGCGAACTGCGCGCGGTGTTCAAGGTCGCGGCGGAGGCCGGTTTCGCGCGCATCGACCCGGAGCCGGGGGTGCTGGTCGAGCAGTACCTCGACGGACCGGAGTACAGCGTGGAGTCCGTCGTCAGGGACGGCCGGGTGCTCGTCTGCGGGATCACGGACAAGACGGTGGGGTTCGCGCCCTACTTCGAGGAGCTGGGGCACGTCTGCCGGGCCCCGGGGACAGGGCCCCACGACCAGCAGCTCATCGATACGGCGGTAGCCGCCCACCGAGCCCTCGGCATCACCGTCGGCGCCACCCACAGTGAGCTCAGGATGACCGCGGACGGACCTCGGATGATCGAGGTGGCGGCGCGGCTTGGCGGCGACCAGATCCCGTACGTCCACCGGCTGGCCTCGGGCGTCGACATGGTCGCCCTCACCGTGGAGGCGCTGACCGGCGGTGCCGGGACGGAGAGTGACCGGACGGAGAGTGCCCGGGCCGAGGCGGACGCGGACCTCTGGGCGGACACCGACCCCGGCCGGGTCCGCCCGGGAGTCGCCGGGATCCGGATGCTCTACCCGCAGCACGACGGTGTGGTCCGCGCGCTCGGGGCACCCGAGCCCGCCGGCCACCTCTGGCGCGAGATGGTCTGGCACGTGGAGGAAGGGCGGCACGTCCAGCTGCCCCCGCGCGGCTTCCTCAGCAGGCTGGGCCACGTCATCGCGCGGGCGGACGACGAACGGCAGCTGCGGGTGCGTCTCGATGCCGCCGTTGCGTCCCTGCGTATCGAAATCGAGGCAGTACCGGCACCGGGCGACCTTGCCTGAGGAGACCGATGCGCCGGAGCTGCCGCCACCATCGGTAGGGGCACGTTGCGCCGGTGGTTCACCTCCTGCGCCCGACACAGTGGGGCGCAGATCTCCGCGGTCACTCTGCGCAACTTCCCACATGGGGCCGGGCATCGTGGCGCGGAGGGTTCCATGAGCTGCCGGGGGAGCGGCAGTTCCGGGGCTCGAGCTTGAACTCCCCCGATTTCCCAGGCGGTCCAGAGGGGGCCGGCCCGGGGGAGAGTGCCCGCTGGTGTCCCGAGGATGTAAAGGATGCGGCGCCGTATAGCCTGGGAAAATGCTGACCGAAGTCACAGCGACCCGCTACGTCACGCCCCTGCGTGAGGGCGGCTCGCTCCCGGGAATCGTCGAGGCCGACGATCTCGGTACCTACGTCATGAAATTCACCGGAGCGGGCCAGGGCCGCAAGACCCTGGTCGCCGAGGTCATCTGCGGCCGGCTGGCCCAGCGGCTGGGGCTGAGGGTCCCGCGGCTGGTGCAGATGCAGCTCGACCCCGTGATCGGGCTCGGCGAGCCCGATCAGGAGGTCCAGGAGCTGCTCAAGGCCAGCGGCGGGCTCAACCTCGGCATGGACTACCTGCCCGGCTCGATCGGCTTCGACCCGCTCGCCTACCAGGTGGACCCGGTCGAGGCGGGTCGCGTGGTCTGGTTCGACGCCCTCATCAACAACGTCGACCGGTCCTGGCGCAACCCGAACATGCTCGTCTGGCACGGGGACGCCTGGCTCATCGACCACGGCGCCACCATGATCTGGCACCACAACTGGCCCACCGCCGCGGCCGCGGCCGCCAAGCCGTACAACGCCTCCGACCACGTACTGGCCCCCGTGGGCCCGGACATCGCCGCCGCGGCCGCCGCGCTCGCGCCGCTGGTGACCGAGGAACTCCTCACGGAGGTCGCCGCCGACGTCCCCGACGAATGGCTGGTCGACGAGCCGGGCTTCGACACCACCGACGCGCTGCGCCGCGCCTATGTGGAGGTGTTGCTGCCGCGCGCGGCCACGATCCACGAGAGGATCTCCATGGAGGCCGAGGTGAAGGCGCCCGCCGGACCGCCCGGCTGGCTCACCGACCACCTGCCCGAATGGCCCCACAAGACGCACCGGAAGAAGAGCGACAGCGAGTGACCAAGCGGGACGTATTCGAGTACGCGCTGGTGCGCGTGGTGCCCCGGATGGAACGGGGCGAGTGCTTCAACGCCGGTGTGATCGTCTACTGCCGGGCGCACACGTACGTCGCCGCGCGCACCCACCTCGACGAGGCAAAGCTCCTCGCGCTGGACCCCGGGGCCGACGTGGCCGGGGTACGGGCCGCTCTGCGCGGGGTCGAGGGCGTGTGCAGCGGCGGAGCCGATGCGGGACAGGCGGCCGGGGACGATGCGGGACGGCGGTTCCGCTGGCTGATCGCCCCGCGCAGCACCGTGGTGCAGCCGGGCCCGGTGCACACCGGCCTGACGGCCGATCCGGCGGCGGAGGTGGAGCGGCTGCTGGACCTGCTGGTCCGCTGACGAGGGTCCGGGGGCTCCGCCCCCGGACTCCCGCACGTCCCACACCGGCCGGGCCGTTCTGCGTGGCGTTGACACCGGGTGCCAGGGCTCCTAGCGTCTCCTCAGCTGAAGCTACTAAGCGGTTGCTCACCTCTGGGCGGCCGTCTCTCTAGGGCGAGGAGATCCAGCATGTCCACCACCGAGCAGCGCGTCGCGATCGTGACCGGAGGGGCCCGGGGCATCGGCGCGGCCACCGCCGTACGCCTGGCCGCCGAGGGCCGCGCCGTCGCCGTACTCGACCTCGACGAGGCGGCCTGCAAGGACACCGTCGAGGCCATCACGGCGGCCGGCGGCAAGGCCCTGGCGGTCGGCTGCGACGTCTCCGACGGGGCGCAGGTGGAGGCTGCCGTCGCGCGCGTCGCGAGCGAGCTCGGCGCCCCGACCATCCTGGTCAACAACGCGGGTGTGCTGCGCGACAACCTGCTGTTCAAGATGAGCGAGACCGACTGGGACACGGTCATGAACGTGCACCTGCGCGGCGCCTTCCTGATGTCGAAGGCCTGTCAGAAGTACATGGTGGAGGCCAAGTTCGGCCGCATCGTGAACCTCTCCAGCAGCTCGGCGCTCGGCAACCGCGGCCAGGTCAACTACTCCGCCGCGAAGGCCGGTCTGCAGGGCTTCACCAAGACCCTCGCCATCGAGCTCGGCAAGTTCGGCGTCACCGCCAACGCCGTCGCCCCCGGGTTCATCGTCACCGAGATGACCGCCCAGACGGCCGCCCGCGTCGGCATGGGCTTCGAGGACTTCCAGGCGGCCGCCGCCACCCAGATCCCGGTCCAGCGCGTCGGCCGTCCGGACGACATCGCCAACGCCATCGCCTTCTTCACCGGCGAGGCCGCGGGCTTCGTCTCCGGCCAGGTCATGTACGTGGCCGGCGGCCCGCTCAGCTGACGAGTCCACGAGAGGCAGGGCGCAGACATGACGTACAGCGGTATCGACAGCGGCAGGGTCGCACTGATCACCGGAGCGAGCCGGGGCATCGGCTACGGCATCGCGGAGGCGCTGGTCGCCCGCGGTGACCGGCTCTGCATCACCGGGCGCAACGAGGAGGCCCTCAAGGAGGCCGTCGAGCGCCTCGGTGCGGACCGGGTGATCGGGGTCGCCGGCAAGGCGCACGACGAGGCCCACCAGGCCATCGCCGTCGAGCGCACGATGGAGGCCTTCGGCCGCGTCGACTTCCTGGTGAACAACGCGGGCACGAATCCGGTCTTCGGGCCCATCGCGGACCTGGACCTCGGGGTCGCGCGGAAGGTCTTCGAGACCAACGTGATCTCGGCGCTCGGCTTCGCCCAGCGGACCTGGCACGCGTGGCAGAAGGACAACGGCGGGGCGATCGTGAACATCGCCTCCATCGCCGGCGTCTCCGCCTCGCCCTTCATCGGCGCGTACGGGATGAGCAAGGCCGCCATGGTCAACCTCACCCTCCAGCTCGCGCACGAGATGGCGCCCGGGGTCCGGGTGAACGCGATCGCCCCCGCGGTGGTCAGGACGAAGTTCGCGCAGGCGCTCTACGAGGGCCGCGAGCAGGAGGCCGCGGCGGCCTATCCGCTCGGCCGGCTGGGGCTCCCGGAGGACATCGGCGGGGCGGCGGCCTTCCTCACATCTGCACAAGCGGAATGGATCACCGGGCAAACTCTCGTCGTCGATGGCGGGATGTTCCTCAATGCCGGGGTCCACTGACCGATAATCGGACGAATTTGCCTCCAAAAGGGAGGTGAATGCGTACCGAATATGCACGGAACCGGTCAAGTGCCTCACGAAACCAACCCATTGGATTCGTGGGGCACTGCGGTAGGGTCTGCCGCACCCCTGGCTGATCGAGGAGCGTGCACGTGTTCAACCGGACCAGATGCCTGCAGATCACTGCGGCCCTTGCGTCCATATCCCTGCTCGCCGGATGCGGCCTGCTGTCGGAGGACGACGGCGACGATAAGAAGAGGATCGTTGTCGGTACCACGAGCGCACCGAGCACCCTCGATCCCGCGGCTGCGTGGGACGGCTCCTGGGAGCTGTACCGGAACGTCTACCAGACCCTGCTGGCCTTCCCGACGGGTTCCAGCAAGCCCCAGCCGGACGCGGCCCAGAGCTGCGAATTCACCGACGCGGCGAGCCAGGCCTACCGGTGCACCCTGCGCAAGGGCCTGAAGTTCTCCAACGGCGAGCCGCTCGACGCCAAGGCGGTCAAGCACTCCCTCGACCGGATCAGGACCATCGGCTCCAAGGTCGGCCCGAAGGACCTCTTCGGCACCCTCGACAAGATCGAGACCCCGGACGCGGCGACGGTCGTCTTCCACCTGAACACCTCGGACGCCACCTTCCCCTACGTCCTCGGCTCGCCCGCGGCCTCCCTCGTCGCGCCCAAGGACTACCCGGCCGACAAGGTCCGCGAGGGCGACAAGATCACCGGGTCGGGCCCGTACGTGCTCGACTCGTACAAGGAGGGCGCCGAGGCGGTCCTCACCAAGAACCCGAACTACACCGGCTTCGCCGACCGGCGTAACAACGGGGTGACCATCCGCTACTTCGCGGACTCCCCGAAGATGGTCTCGGCGCTGAAGTCCAAGGAGGTCGACGCCACCTACCGAGGCCTGACGGCCGCGGAGATCACGGACCTCCAGACCCCCGCGGCCCAGGCCCAGGGCGTCCAGGTCGTCGAGAACGTCGGCGCCGAGATCCGCTACCTGGTCTTCAACCCCAAGGACCAGACGGTCGCCAAGCTCGCGGTCCGCCAGGCCATCGCCCAGATCGTCGACCGCGGCGCGCTCGTCTCCAAGGTCTACCAGGGCACCGCCGAGCCGCTGTACTCGATGGTCCCCAAGGGCGTCGTCGGCCACAAGACGCCCTTCTACGACAAGTACGGCGCCGCGGACGTCGCCAAGGCCCGCAAGATCCTCAAGGACGCCGGGATCACCACGCCCGTCGACCTGACCTTCTGGTACACCACCGACCGGTACGGTTCGTCCACCGCCGACGAGTTCACCGAGCTCAAGCGGCAGCTGGACGAGAGCAACCTCTTCCGGATCACCCTGCGCAGCCAGCCCTGGAAGACCTTCCAGACCGGCTACAAGAGCGGCGAGTACCCGATCTTCGGCCGTGGCTGGTTCCCCGACTTCCCGGACCCGGACAACTTCATCGCACCGTTCGTCGGCAAGGAGAACGCGGTCGGCACCGCGTACGAGGCCAACGAGATCCTGACCGAGCTGCTGCCCAAGTCGCGCCGCGAGAGCGACCGCTCGGCCGGCGTCCAGCAGTTCGAGCGGGCGCAGCAGATCTTCGCCGACGACGTCCGGCTGCTGCCCCTGTGGCAGGGCAAGCTGCACGTCGCGGCACGTGAGGACATCGCGGGCTCCGAGCGTGCGCTGGACCCGCAGACCGTCATGCAGATGTGGGAGTTCTACCGCAAGACCAGCTGGTAGTACCGGCACCGGTGCGTCGGCCGCCCTGGGCGGCCGACGCATTGTCAGTGGGCCCCGGTAGGTTCTGGAGCAGTTGCACGAGCAGTTGCACCAACTTGTACCGGAGGTTGTCGCCGTGACCCAGATGCTGCCCGAGTCCTGGCTCCCCGTCCTCGGCGGAGAGCTGGACCAGCCCTACTTCAAAGAGCTCACCGAGTTCGTCGAGAAGGAACGGGCGAACGGGCCGGTCTACCCGCCCCGCGAGCAGGTGTTCGCGGCCCTGGAGGCCACTCCCTTCGACCGGGTGAAGGTGCTCGTCCTCGGCCAGGACCCGTACCACGGCGCCGGCCAGGGCCACGGCCTGTGCTTCTCCGTGCAGCCCGGGGTCAAGACCCCGCCCTCGCTGCGCAACATCTACAAGGAGATGAAGGAGGAGCTCGGTCTGCCGGTCCCGGACAACGGATACCTGATGCCGTGGGCCGAGCAGGGAGTCCTGCTGCTCAACGCGGTGCTCACGGTCCGGGAGGCCGAGCCCAATTCGCACAAGGGCAAGGGCTGGGAGAAGTTCACCGACGCCGTGATCCGCGCGGTGTCCGAGCGGCCCGACCCGGCCGTCTTCGTCCTGTGGGGCGCGTACGCCCAGAAGAAGCTCCCGCTGATCGACGAGGAGCGGCACGTGGTCGTCAAGGGCGCCCACCCCTCCCCGCTGTCGGCCAAGAAGTTCTTCGGGTCCCGGCCCTTCACGCAGATCGACGAGGCCATCGCCGCCCAGGGCCATGAGCCGATCGACTGGCGGATTCCCGACCTCGGCTGACCTCCCACCGCGCCTGGGCGCCATTGCCGGTACCTCCGGCTAGCTTCTTGATGATCAGACCGGAGCAGGTCTGGCAGAGCAAGCCGGAGGCCGTCGTGACGGAGCAGCAGGAGGCGTCGGAAGACGCCGTCATGACCAGGATCGGCCAGGCGGTCATCCTTCTGCACGCCGGGGACCGCGAGGAGGCCCGCAACCGGCTCGGCCAGATCTGGTCCGAGATCGGCGAGGAGGGGGACTCCCTCCACAGGTGCACCCTGGCCCACTACATGGCCGACGCCCAGGACGACCCGGCCGATGAGCTGGCCTGGGACCTGCGGGCCCTGACCGCCGCGGCCGACGTACCGGCCGACGTACCGGGTGACGGGCCGGGGACCTGGCCGCCCGGGGAGGGACGGCCCGGGGACGGATGGTCCGGCGACGACCGGCCCGTGCAGCGGGAGCCGCATCCGGCGATGCGCGCGTTCTACCCGTCCCTGCACCTGAGCCTGGCCGCCGACTACGTGAAACTGCAGCGGCCCGAGGCGGCCCGGGTCCACCTGGCGCGGGCCCGCGCGGCCACCGGCGACCTGTCCGACGACGGGTACGGGAACGGCGTACGGGCGGCCATCGCACGGCTGGAGCGGCGCCTGGCCGCGGAACCGGGATCCGGAGCCGGACCCCGGCCTTTCCCCGAGCAGTCTCCGTAGACCGTCGTCCCCGGACCGCACCGGGCCCGCGCCGCCGCCGGGCGGTCAGTCCGCGTGCACGCCCGCGCAGATCCGGGCCTCCGGGCTGTCGGGGTGCCAGCGGCCGTGCCGGCGGCCCAGCGCGCACACGTCGGCCGGCCGCACCGGCAGCTTGCGCACCAGCTCACGCTCCACCTCGGCATCGGGACGCGCGCGCTGCGGACGGCCGTCCGGCCGCCCGGACGCGCGCTCAGCGGCCCGCCGCGGCTCCGGGATGTCCGGGACCGGCGGCGCCTCCTGCGCGAGCCCGCCCGCGCCGCCCGCTGTGGGGCGCTGTGCGGACCGCTGGGCGGGTGCGGGGGCCGCCGGGGCCGCAGGCCGCTCCGGGGCGGTCTCCACCGCCTCCAGCGCCTCCAGGGCGGGCGCCCGTACGACCACGGGGGCGGCCCCCGGCCCACCGCGCGGCTCGTGGCGGGGTGGTACCCCGGCGGCGGGGGTCCCCGCCGGCCGCGCGGGTCCGGGGCTCACATTCACACAGCCGGAGACCGCCGAGACGGCGCAGACGACTCCGAGCAGCAGCTTTGTCGTGGTTCGGGTTGGATGCACTCGCGCAACTCTGCTGTGCGAGGACCCCGTTGCGAAAACCCGGAGCGGATATTCACCCCGCACGGGTGACGGCCACACCCGCCGGATCGTCCCCTCGGGACCGGTCCACGACCTGGTGCTGTGACCGGAAAGGTCCACCGGGTCGCGGCGCCCGGCACACCTTTCCGGCCACAGCACTAGTCGCCGGTGGCACCGTCTATCTGCTCGCGCACCAGGTCGGCGTGACCGTTGTGACGCGCGTACTCCTCGATCATGTGGGTGTACACCCAGCGCAGGCTGAACACCTCGCCGCGGTGGTGGCTCCCTGCCTCGGACACCAGGTCCAGCGAACGGCCCGCGACGGCCTGGCGCGCCAGTTCGACCTCGGTCTGCCAGACCTGCTCGGCCTCGGCCCAGGTGGCCTTCTCGGTGAAGTGGAAATCGCCGTCCGGGTCGTCGCCCGTGCAGTACAGCTCGGGGAGGTCCTCGCCCAGGATGATCTCCCGGAACCAGTAGCGCTCCACCTCCGCCATGTGCCGTACGAGGCCGAGGAGGCTCAACTCGGAGGGCGCGAGCGGGGTGCGGCGCAGCTGTTCGTCCTGGAGCCCCTCGCACTTCCATACAAGGGTGGCGCGGTGGTAGTCGAGCCAGCCGTCCAGCATCTCCCGCTCGTCGGCGGTGGTGGCGGGTTCGTTGCGATGTGATCCAGAACTGGTGGTCATGGGCTCATCCTCGGCGAACGAGGCCCCCGCCACCAGGGATTAAGCTGCGGGAATCCCACAAGGAACGAACCTGGAGGCGCCCGGTGAAGGTCGGCTGCATCGGACTCGGCGACATCGCGCAGAAGGCGTACCTGCCCGTCCTCACCACCCGCCCGGGCATCGAGCTGCACCTGCAGACCCGTAACCCCGACACCCTGGAGCGGGTCGGCGCGACCCACCACGTCCCGGCCGCCCGCCGGCACACCGATCTCGACGCCCTGCTCGCCGAGGGGCTCGACGCGGCCTTCGTGCACGCCGCGACCGTGGCCCACCCCGAGATCGTCACACGGCTGCTGGAGGCCGGCGTGCCGACGTACGTGGACAAGCCGCTCGCCTACGGGATCGCGCAGTCGCGGCAGTTGGTGGAAAGGGCCGAGGAGCTCGGGGTCGGCCTCGCCGTCGGCTTCAACCGCCGCTTCGCGCCCGGCTACGCGCAGTGCGCCGACCACGCCCGCGAGCTGATCGTCATGCAGAAGAACCGGGTCGGGCTGCCCGAGGACCCGCGGACCCTGGTCCTGGACGACTTCATCCACGTCGTCGACACCCTGCGGTTCCTGCTTCCCGGCGAGGCCGACCACTTCGACGTCCGGGCGGTGGTGCGCGAGGGGCTGATGCACCAGGTGGTGCTCCAGCTGTCCGGTGCGGGCTTCACCGCCCTCGGCATCATGAACCGCCTGTCAGGCTCCACCGAGGAGATCCTGGAGGTCTCCGGCCGCGACACCAAGCGGCAGGTCGTCAACCTCGCCGAGGTCATCGACCACAAGGGCCAGCCGACCGTGCGGCGCCGCGGGGACTGGGTCCCGGTCGCCCGCCAGCGCGGCATCGAGCAGATCGTCGACCACTTCCTGGACGCCGTCGCGGCGGGCACCACGCTCAGCGCCCGCGACGCGCTGCTCACCCACGAGCTGTGCGAGAAGGTGGTGGGCTCGGCTCTGGAGCAGGCCTCCTGAGCGACCGGCCGCCCGCCACCGCGCAGTACACCGCGAGGGCGGCGAGGGAGGCGGCCACCGGCCAGTCACCGAAGCGGACATAGGGGGTCGTGCCCCGGGCGAGCGGGACCTCGTACACCGCCGCCGTGCTCGCGGAGGTGGGCAGGGCGGCGCCGATCCGCGCGCCGGACGGGCCGTTCACCACACTGATGCCCGTCAGGGTGGCGTGCACCATCGGCCGGCCGTTCTCGGCGGCCCGCAGCGCGGCGAGGGAGGCGTGCTGGGCCGGGGCCCAGCTCTCCTGGAACGAGGAGGTCGCCGACTGGGCGACGAGCAGGGAGGCCCCGTCGCGGGTCAGGCGCCGGCTCATGTCGGGGAAGGCCGACTCGAAGCAGACCAGTGGGCCGACGCGGACGTCGGCGGGCCCGTCCGCCCGCCCGGGCAGGTCCATGACCACCGGGGTGTCGCCGCGCACGCGGTCCTCGCCCGCCGCCCGGCCGACCGAGGTGGCCCAGCCGAACAGCGCACGGGCCGGCACGTACTCGCCGAAGGGGACGAGCCGCATCTTGTCGTACCGGTCGCCGGTGAGCCCCTGAGGTCCCACGAGCACCGCGCTCTTCTGGATCCCGGGGCGGTCCGCCCGCCGCGCGTCCACGTTCACCAGCAGCGGAGCCCCCACCTCCGCCGACAGCGCGGCCAGCCGCCGGGCCAGGTCCGGGCGGGCCGTCAGGTCCGCGCCGACGCTGCTCTCGCCCCACACCACCAGGTCGACCCGCTGCCCGGCCAGCGGCCGGGTCAGCCGCTCACCGAGATCGAACCGCCGCTCCGCACTGTCCGGGCCGTCCGGCACCGGTCCCGGCTGTACGACCGCCACGCGCAGCGTGCCCGTCTCCGCGGGCCGCGCCGCCCAGACCCACACCACCCCCGTCAGCACCACGCAGCCGGTCACCCCCGCCACCGCCGGGATCCGCGCTCCCGGCACCGCGATCAGCAGCACCAGCGCACAGTTCACCGCCACCACCAGCAGGCTGACCAGCCATACCCCGCCCACCGAGGCCAGCCGCAGCGCGGGCGTCACCTGCCACTGGCTCGCCCCCAGCAGGCCCCACGGCCCGCCCAGCCCCTGCCAGGACCGGACCAGCTCCGACAGCAGCCACCCCGCAGGCACGAGGACGAGCGCGCACCAGGCCCGGCCCGCGGCCGGGACCCCGCCGAGGAGCTCCCGCACCAGGAGTGCCCAGGGGATCCAGAGCAGCCCGAGCAGCGCGGCCACCGGGAGCAGGAACACGTGCAGGCTGGGCAGCAGCCAGTGGTGGACGGCCAGGATGAACCCGGCGCCGCCCAGCCAGCCCTCCAGGGCCGCCCGCCGTCCGGTGGGGGCAGACCGCAGCAGCAGCATCCAGGGCACGAGGGCGACGTAGGCGAACCACCAGAGGGCGGGGGCGGGGAAGGCGAGGGCGGGCAGTGCCCCGGCGGCGAGCGCGGCGGGCGCGCGCCATCGAGGGGACCACCACCCCTTGGGCATCGTGATCATGGCGCGCCTCCGCTTCCAGTGTGGCAGTGCAGGACGTCCGGGCCGAGCCGGGCGGGTCCGATCCGGTCACGGCCGGGGGCGGGCCCGTCCGGGACGAGAGCGGCCGGGCCCGTCCCGGGCCGGACCGGGCCCGCCCGGATCACACCGAGATGTGCCGCCACTTCTCGTGCACGGTGACGCGCGTGAGCCTCCAGCCGTCGCGGGTGCGCGCCAGTGCGAAGGTGTAGCGCCCGGCGGCGACGAAGTTGGGCGAGGTGAGCGCGGCGTCGGAGTCCGGACCCGCCAGCCGCATCGGATTGAGGAAGTCCGCCCCCACCTCGGCGCTGTCGCCGGGCGACCCGCCCAGGTCCTCGAGGCGGATCAGCCGGTTGACGATCAGGTGCTGGCGCACCGGGAAGAGCGTCATGGTCTGCGCCAGCCAGTCCGCGACCTCCGCGACCGACCCCTCGATCCCGCCCGCCGAGCTGTAGTCGGCCCTCCCGCCGGCGGTGAACAGGGCCCGGTAGGCGGCCCAGTCACCGTCGTCGACAGCCACCGCATAGCCCGAGACCACCTCGTCGATCGCCAGCCGGTCCATTACCGTCGCGAGATCCACACGCTGAGTCATCGGGTCAGTGTGGGGCTGCGCGGACGCGAGGCCAAGGGCCGTGCGCCCACCGGATCTTCCCGCGGCCGGTCAGTGACCGGAACGGGACTCCCGCTGCCGGACCACGACGAGGAACGCGTCACTGTCCATATCCATGACCACCTCGGCCGGCACGCCCTCGCGCATCCGCTGCGCCGCATACTCCTCGGCGGGCCAGCTTCCCCTCGGACTTCCGGCGGGAAACCGCTCCAGCACCACTCGACCCATGGGACACCCCCTGCTTCTTGCCTTCCGCTCTCTTCAGGGACAACGACGCGCAGGCCGCCCGGGAACGTTCCCGAGCGGCCTGCGGTTCACGCGAAGTGGTGGAATTGGGCTCCGCTACGAGCCGGACTCACCTGCGTGCGGGCTCAGCACGTCCGTGCCGATCAGCACGAACAGCAGGATGCCCAGGAGGATCCGGTAGATCACGAAGGGCATGAAGCTCTTGGTCGAGATGAACTTCATGAACCACGCGATCACGGCGTAGCCCACGAAGAAGGCGATGACCGTCGCGAAGATCGTCGGACCCCAGGAGATGTGGCCCGGGTTCTCCATCACGTCCTTGATCTCGAACGCTCCCGAGGCCAGTACCGCCGGGATCGCGAGGAGGAAGGAGTAGCGGGCCGCGGCCTCGCGGGTGAAGCCGAGCAGCAGACCGCCGGAGATCGTCGCGCCGGACCGGGAGACGCCCGGGATCAGGGCCATCGCCTGGCAGAGACCGAAGATCAGGCCGTCCTTCACGCCCAGCTGCTGGAGCGTCTTGCGCTCGCGGATCGCCCGGTGCCGGCCGCCCTCCTCGTCGCGGGCGGCCAGCCGGTCGGCGATGCCGAGCACGATGCCCATGAGGATCAGGGTGGTGGCCGTCAGCCGCAGGTCGCGGGCCGGGCCCACGATCGCGTCCTTGAAGACCAGACCGAGCACGCCGATCGGAATCGAGCCGACGATCACCAGCCAGCCCATCTTGGCGTCCTGCTCGGAGCGCAGCTCCTTGGTGTACAGGGAGCGGAACCAGGTGGAGATGATCCGCGCGATGTCCTTGCGGAAGTAGATCAGCACGGCGGCCTCGGTGCCGATCTGGGTGATCGCGGTGAAGGCCGCTCCTGGGTCGTGCCAGCCGGCGAACGCCGCGGTCAGCCGCAGGTGGGCGCTGGAGGAGATCGGGAGGAACTCCGTAAGCCCCTGGACGAGACCGAGGATTAGGGATTCGAACCAGCTCATGTCGGGGTGCGCTCGTCCTTGTGATCGTCGGGCAGTTCGCGTCCGATGCTAGGGCCCGTGCGAAGCGCCCATGACCACAGGGGGGTGCTGAAGCGTCAGTTCGGGCACCTGATCCTGGGTTCGAGGGGGTGCCAGGCGGTGCCGCTTGCGCCACGCGACGACTCCTGCGCCCACCACGGAGACCACGATGAAGCCGAACGAGACGAGGAACGCGGGCGATCCGGGGGAGGAGGCACTGGCGCCCGCGATCACGTACGCGGTCGTGTTCGGGACGACGCCGATCGCCGTGGCGAGGAGGAAGGGGCCCCAGCCGCAGCGGGACACCGAGGCGCAGTAGTTGGCCACGACGAACGGCACTCCGGGGAAGAGCCGGACGGCGAGCATCGAGCGGAAACCGTGCCGGCTGAGCTGGCCGTCGGCCGCCTCGAGCCAGCGCCCGCGCAGCAACGGCCGCAAAGCCTCCTGGCCCATGATCCGGCCCAGCCCGAAGGCGATACCGGCGCCGAGCACCGTCCCGCCGACCGCCGCCACGAGGCCGAACTGGGTGCCGAAGACGGCTCCCGCGGCCAGATTGAGCAGGGGGCGCGGCACGAAGGCCGACACGCACACGCCGTACGCGGCTGCGAACAGCAGGACCGCGGTGCCCACCGGGAGCCCCGGGGGCCAGCCCTCCGAGAGGATGCGCTGGGGCTCGTACAGCAGCACGCACACGCCGGCCGCCACGAGCAGCACGACGAGCAGCGACAGCCGGGTCCACGGCGCCAGGAGGAGGGACATCCCGGGAGAGTAGCCGACGTATGCGGCGTCGCGCCGTAATCTGGGCCTCATGCTGTCGAACGGCGAGCGACCCCCGGAGGTTCCCCGCAGCGACCTCGCGGACACCCTGCTGGAGCGGCTGACGGGGACGTACGCGCCGGCGGCCGACCCCGAGCGGGCCCGGGCCATGGCCGCCTACATGAAGGACGTCGCACCCTTCCTCGGCATCCCCACCCCGCAGCGCCGGGAACTGTCGAGGACAGTGACCAAGGACACTCCGAAGCCCTCCGGGACGGACTGCGCGGCGCTCGCACTGCGCTGCTGGCTCCTCCCGGAGCGCGAGTACCACTACTTCGCGGTGGACTACCTGCGCCGCCACGTCGCGCGCTGCTCCTCCGGCCTCCTGCCGGTGGTCCGCCACCTCATCGTCACCGTCCCCTGGTGGGACACCGTCGACCTGCTGGCCGCGCACACGGCCGGACCGCTGGTCGCCGCGGACCCGGGGCTCGCGGCCGTGATGGACGAGTGGATCGAGGACGAGAACCTCTGGCTCGCCCGCACCGCCCTGCTCCACCAGCTCCGCTTCAAGTCCGCCACCGACACCGGGCGGCTCTTCGGCTACTGCCGACGGCAGGCCGGCCATCCGGACTTCTTCCTGCGCAAGGCGATCGGCTGGGCCCTGCGGGAGTATGCGAAGACGGACCCGGGCGCCGTGCGCGCCTTCGTCGAGGCCGAACGCGACACGCTGTCCCCGCTGTCCGTGCGCGAGGCGCTCAAGCACCTCTGACCGCGCGGCGGTTCAGCGGTAATTCATTCGACGCGCCCCGGAGCGTCCGGCAGGATCAGGGGCATGAACCGGTACGCCTTCCTCGCAGCGCCGTCCGCAGTCGCGGACGCGCCGAAGGCTGCCGCAGTCGAAGGTGCATCCGTCTTCGCAGCGTTCTTCGCACCTGTCTCCGCCGCATTCGACGGCGCACGAAGCTGACCCTTCCCGGATCGTCCGGCGGACCCCGCAGGGGGAGGGTCGGCTCGCTTCCGGGGTCCCGTTCCAGCTTCAAGACACGGGAATGAATCATGGCCAAGACGGCCTTCGTGCGCACCAAGCCGCACCTCAACATCGGCACCATGGGTCACGTCGACCACGGCAAGACCACCCTCACCGCCGCCATCACCAAGGTCCTCGCCGCGAGCGGCGGCGCCTCCTTCGTCCCGTTCGACCGCATCGACCGGGCGCCCGAGGAGTCCCGGCGCGGCATCACCATCAACCTCACGCACGTCGAGTACGAGACCGACACCCGGCACTACGCCCACGTGGACATGCCAGGTCACGCCGACTACATCAAGAACATGGTCACGGGCGCCGCCCAACTCGACGGGGCGATCCTCGTCGTCTCCGCGCTCGACGGGGTCATGCCACAAACCGCCGAGCACGTGCTCCTCGCCCGGCAGGTCGGCGTCGACCACATCGTGGTGGCGCTCAACAAGGCCGACGCCGGGGACCCCGAGCTGACCGACCTGGTCGAGCTGGAGGTCCGCGAGCTACTCACCGCGCACGGTTACGGCGGTGACGCCGCGCCGGTCGTACGGGTCTCCGGACTCGGCGCGCTGGAGGGCGACCCGCGGTGGACGCAGGCGATCCAGGCGCTGCTGGACGCGGTGGACACGTACGTGCCGACCCCGGTGCGCTACACGGACGCGCCGTTCCTGCTGCCGGTGGAGAACGTGCTGACCATCACCGGGCGCGGGACCGTCGTGACCGGCGCCGTCGAGCGGGGCACCGTCCGACTCGGGGACCGCGTGGCGGTCCTCGGCGGCGACGGCGAGCCCGTCGAGACGGTCGTCACCGGGCTGGAGACCTTCGGCAAGCCGATGGAGTCCGCCGAGGCCGGGGACAACGTCGCGCTGCTGCTGCGCGGAGTGCCGCGCGACGGCGTGCGCCGCGGGCACGTGGTGGCCGCGCCCGGCAGCGTGACGCCGCAGCGCCGGTTCACGGCGCAGGTGTACGTGCTCTCCGGGCGCGAGGGAGGGCGTACGACGCCGGTCGCCAGCGGCTACCGGCCGCAGTTCTACATCCGCACCGCCGACGTGGTGGGGGACGTGGACCTGGGCGGGGCCGCCGTGGCCCGGCCCGGGGAGACGGTCACGATGACCGTCGAGCTCGGCCGGGACGTCCCGCTGGAGTCGGGGCTCGGCTTCGCGATCCGTGAGGGCGGGCGGACCGTAGGTGCGGGGACGGTGACGGCCGTACTGGGGTGATCCGGGCCCGACCGGGTCTTCTGGGCCCGGTCCGGGGCCGGCCCCGGACCGACGAGGCTCTTGTGCGGGTCCGATACGGACCCCTCTGTGGTGACGGTGGCCCGGCTGCGCCAGACTGCCGTCACCACAGGCATGAGCGGAGGGGCGGGCGGAGATGGGCGGCGACACGGCACTGGTGCTCGGCGGCGGGGGACTGACCGGTATCGGCTGGGAGTGCGGAATCCTGTACGGGCTCGCCCGCGCGGGAGTGGACCTCACCACCGCGGACCTGGTCGTCGGCACCTCGGCCGGTTCGGTGGTCGGGGCCCAGCTGACCTCCGGACTGCTCACCGCGCAGGAACTGTACGAGCGCCAGCTCGGGGACCCGGTCGGCGAGGCCGTGGCGAAGCTGGGGGCCGGGCTCATAGCCCGCTACGCGGTCGCGATGGCGCGCTCGCGCTCCGCCACGGCCTACCGGCAGCGGGTCGGCGCCCTGGCGCTGGCCGCGGACACCGGCGCGGAGGCGGAGCGGCGCAAGGTCCTGGCCGCCCGGCTGGTCTCGCACGAGTGGCCGGAGCGGCGGCTCGTCGTCACGGCGGTGGACGCGCTCAGCGGTGAGCTCAAGGCGTTCGAACGGGGCGGCGGCGGCGGGCTCGTCGACGCGGTCTCGGCGAGCTGCGCGGTGCCGGGGGTGTGGCCGCCGGTGACGGTCGGCGGCCGCCGCTTCATCGACGGCGGAATCCGCTCGGCCACCAATGCCGACCTGGCTGCCGGTTATGGACGTGTGGTGATCCTCGCCCCGATGTCGCTCGGCTCCGGGCTGGTACCCAGCCCGTCGGCGCAGGCCGCCCGGCTGCGGGAGGCGGGTGCGCGGGTGCTGCTGATCACCCCGTCGTCGGCCGCCCGCAAGGTGTTCGGGCGCAACGTGCTGGATCCGGCACGGCGGGACCCGGCGGCTCGGGCGGGCCTGGCGCAGGCCGAGGAGCACGCCCGGGAGGCTGCTGCGCTCTGGTCGGCCGACGCGGCCTGAGGTGTCTGTGGTGCCTGTGGTGCCTGCCCGAAGGGATGGGCCCGGGGCCGCCCGGAGGCCGCCCGAAGCCCGCGTGGCCCCTGCCGGACAATGGAGCGGTGAGCGACGAACAGATCCCGGTCGTCCGGGACGTGGGCCAGGGCACCGCCAAGCTGATGCCGGACGTGGACCGGGACCGGGCGTGGCTGCTGACCGTCGACGGGGCCCCGCAGTCGTATGTGGACCTCGACGATCCGCAGCACCTGGAATTCGAGTACGTACGCCGCCTCGCGCACGTCCTGGACTGCGTCGCCGGGCCGGGTCTCGCGCTGGACGTCCTGCACCTCGGCGGGGGCGCGCTCACCCTGCCGCGCTATGCCGCGGCGACCCGGCCAGGATCCCGCCAGAGCGTCGTCGAGTTCGACGCGGGCCTGGTCGAGCTGGTGGCCGAGCACCTGCCGCTGCCGGAGGAATCCGGGGTCACGGTGCACACGGCCGATGCCCGGGCCTGGCTGGAGGCGGCGCCCGCCGACAGCGTGGACGTGGTGGTGGCCGATGTGTTCGGCGGCTCGCGGGTGCCGGCGCAGCTGACGTCGGTGGAGTACGCGCGGGCGGCCGCGCGGGTGCTGCGGCCCGGCGGGCTGTACGCGGCGAACCTCGCCGACGGGGCGCCCTTCGACTTCCTGCGGGCGCAGGTGGCGAACTTCGCGGAGGCGTTCGGTGAGCTGGCGCTGATCGCCGAGCCGGCGGTGCTGCGGGGGAGGCGCTTCGGGAACGCCGTGCTGCTGACCTCCGACGCCCCGCTGGAGGTGGGCGCGCTGGCCCGGCGGTGCGCGTCCGACGCGTTTCCCGCCAGGGTGGAGTACGGGGACGGGCTGAGCCGGTTCAGGAAGGGGGCGGTGCCCGTGGCCGATGCGGACGCGGCCCCCTCCCCGGCGCCGCCGGAGGGCGCGTTCAGCCTGGGCTGATCCGCCGGCGCCGACCGCTGCGTCAGGGCCGGGCAGAGCGCAGGGACGGGCGATGCGTCAGGAACGGGTGCTGCGTCAGGGACCGGCCGGGTCGGCGGGGGACGGCGCCGGATCGGCCGGAGCCCGGGCCGGGCCGACCGGTGCGGGGTCCGCAGGCGTCGGGATCTGACCGGCCGGCGCGAGGGTCTTGCCGTGGGACCTGCGGGTCATGCGGCGGACGTCCGGGACCAGCAGCACGAGGGCGGTGGGCAGGACGACCAGGAGCGCGCAGCCCCACAGGGCCTGGGTGCGTCCGAAGGCCGATTCGGCCGGCCCGGCGAGGGCGGTGGCCAGCGGGAGCATCGACACCGAGCCGAACCAGTCGTAGGCCGTGACCCGGGAGAACTTCTCCTCCGGGATCTCCTGGTGCATGGCGGTCATCCAGTTCACGCCGAACACCTCTATCGCGGCGCCGCTGATGAACATCACCACGCACAGCCCCCACACGGGCAGCGGCACGGCCAGTCCCGCCGAGGGCAGCGCCAGCGGGAACACGCACAGGGTGCCGACCAGCAGCAGCCGGCGCGGTTTCCACGCGATCATCAGGACCGCCCCGGCGATGGTGCCGACCCCGAAGAGGGCCAGGGCCACGCCCCAGGGCGCGGGCCCGCCCAGTTGGTCCCGGGCGACCAGAGGTCCGTAGACCGCGTCGGCGGCGCCCACGACGGCGACCACGACGGAGAACTGGAGCACGATGCTCCACAGCCAGGGGCGGGTGCGGACCTCCACCCAGCCCTCGCGCAGATCGGACAGCAGGCCGCCGCCGGGGGCCCGGTCGGGGACGTGGCTGACGTCGAGGAAGGCGCGCAGGGCGCCGGCGACCGCGAAGGCCGCCGCGTCGGCCGCCAGGACCCAGCCCGGTCCCATCGCGGCGATCATCGCTCCGCCGAGGGCGGCGCCGCCGATGCCGGCGCCGTTCATCGCCATGCGGAAGAGGGCGAAGGCACGGTTGGCGTGTTCGCCGGAGACCGTGGACAGCAGCATGCCCTCGGCCGCGGGGTTGAAGAAGGCGGTGCCGGTGCCGCACAGGGCGGTCAGCAGCATCATCTGCCACAGCTGGGGATCGCCGGTGAGGACGAGGAGGGCGAAGGCGGCCTGCGAGAGGCAGTTGAGGGTGTTGGCCGCGACCATCACGCGGTGGCGGGGCACCCGGTCGGCGACCGCGCCGCCGATGAGCAGGAAGAGTACGAGCGGCAGCGTGCGGGCGGCCGCGACCAGACCGACGTCGCCGCCGGATCCGCCGGCCTCCATCACCGCGAAGGCGGCCGCGATGAGCGCCCCGTGGCTCCCCAGGTTCGTCACGATCGCCGCACCCGTGAGCAGGCTGTAGTTGCGTCCGGCCCAGGCGGGGCGGCGGCTTGCGGGTGTACGGGGTGCTGCGGTGCGGGGAGAGCTCACCCCCGGACTATCCCCGTCCCGGGCCGAGAATCCAAACGGATCTCCGACCCGGGACACGGGACGCGGGGATCACGGGGTGGTGAGCCGGACGGAGCTGAGGATCTTGTCGTAGACGTCGGCCTGGACCTCTTCCTTCACACCGGACGCGCTGATGAGCGCGAAGCTGGCGAAGTCACCGACGGTGTTCTTGAAGGCGAAGCCGATCGCCTTGCCGTCGGTGGAGCACTTGTGCTCCTTCTTCACGTTCGCAGCGGTAGCCACCACGGTGTGGCCCTTGAGGCCGGAGGCGGACGTGAACTCCTTGGGGTCGGTCACCTTGACCGTTCCCTTGGGCTCCTTCTGCGCGAACGCGGCCCAGGCCCAGGTGCCGGTGTTGTCGTGCGCCGCCTGACCGGTGTCCTTGGCGCCCTGGGCACCCTTGACGCCGGCGTCGGCGATCGAGAACTTCTCGACGCGGCCGTCCGCGTTCTTGTCGACCGTGCACCACTCTCCCTTGAAGGTGGCGGTCCCGCTCATGGTGATGACGGGGCTGCCGTCCTTCTTCACCTCGTCCTCGTAGAAGAGGGACACTCCGGATTCGTTGACGTTCCACTCGGGGGGCACGTCGTAGGCGACGCCGTACTTCGTGTTGACGACGACCTTCCAGCCCGGGATGACGGGCTGGGCGCTGCCGCCGGCCCGCGGGTTCGCGCTGCTGCCGGCCGGGGCGGGTGCGTCGGAGACCGGCGCCGAGGAGCTGGCCGCCGGCGGCTTGTCGTTGGCCTCGGTGTTCTTGTCGTCCCGGGTCAGGACGAACGCGCCGGTCCCGGCGGCCGCCACGACGACCGCGGCCGCGGCGACGATGGCCACGGTCTTCGTCGAGTACGGGCTCCCACCGCCGCCCTGGGGCTGCTGGGGCATCTGGGGCTGGCCCCACTGCTGGCCGGGAACGGCCTGCGGCGGCTGGTACCCCGGCTGCTGCGGGTATCCGTAGCCGGGCTGCTGCTGGTACGGGTTCGGCTGCCCCGGCTGCTGCTGGTACGGGTTCTGTTGCGCGTCCTGAGGGTTCTGTTCGCCCCCGGGCGGCTGCTGCTGTCCTGGCCACATGGCCGGTAACGATAGTGGCCGTGACCGCGAGGAGCCACGGCCACCCCCTGGCAAGCTCTGGCCAACGAGGACTACCCGCGGGTAACATCGCGTTTCATGAGCGCAGATCAGATGAACGTGGGCGAACTGCTCGCCGCGACGGTGCCGATGGCCCGGACCCTGAACCTCCAGTTCTTGGAGACCACCCCCGAGCGCGCGGTCGTCCGGCTCCCGGACCAGCCCGACTACCACAACCACGTCGGCGGCCCGCACGCCGGCGCCATGTTCACCCTCGCCGAGTCCGCGAGCGGCGCGATTGTCCTGGCCGCCTTCGGCGACCAGCTCTCGCGCGCCGTGCCGCTCGCCGTCAGGGCCGAGATCGGCTACAAGAAGCTCGCCAAGGGCGTCGTCACCGCCACCGCCACCCTCGGCCGCCCGGCCGCGGAGGTCGTCGCCGAACTCGATGCCGGCGGCCGCCCCGAGTTCCCGGTCACCATCGCCATCCAGCGCGAGGACGAGGCCGTGACGGGCGAGATGACTGTCATCTGGACCCTGCGCCCCAACGCGTAGCGACCGGCGAGCGCCGTACGGCAAGCAGCGCGTCCACTGGCCGGTACCCCCTGGAGTCCGTCGCACGACGACGGAGGGAGCGCCCGTAGCCGCGGTCGCCCGGCGCGACGCCGACGGCGCAGCGCCGCTGCCGGAGGGCTGAACCTGGGCGCCGCGGTGGCGCGCCCCGGCGGACCCGGCGGGCGTACGGAGCACAGTGGGCGCGGGAGCGGTCCGGCGCGGGCCGCTCCCGCCGACCCACGCCGCAGGGAGCGCCCATGAGCGACGCCGTGTCCAGACGTTCCGCGATGCGACTGCTCGCGGCGGCGGGCACGGCGGGCGCGGCCCTCGGAACCGGCGCCTGCGCACCCGGGGTACCGCCGGGCGCGGGCGCCCCGGAGGTGCCGCCGGCCGCTCCGGCCGTCCCCGCGCCCAAGGGCGCCGCCCGCATCGACGCCCTCCTCGAGCGGCTCACGCTCGACGAGAAGACCGCCCTGCTGCACGGCGCCCGGGACCCCGCCCCGCTCGGCCAGGCCGGATACGTGCCCGGCGTGCCGCGCCTGGGCATCCCGGCGCTGCGCCTCGCCGACGGACCCGCCGGGGTACGGGTCGCCAGACCCGCCACCGCACTGCCCGCGCCGGTCCTGCTCGCCTCCGCCTTCGACCCGGCGCTGGCCCGCGAGTACGGCCGGGTCATCGGCCGCGAGGGCCGGGCGCTCGGCCAGGACGTCCTGCTGTCGCCCATGGCCAACCTGATCCGCACCCCGTACGCCGGCCGGAACTTCGAGACCTTCGCCGAGGACCCCGGGCTCACCGCCGACCTGGTCGGCGAGATGATCCGCGGCATCCAGGACGAGGGCCTCATCGCCACCGTGAAGCACTTCGCCCTCAACAACCAGGAACACGGCCGCGACACCGTCGACGTGATCGCCGCCGAACAGACCCTGCACGAGACCGAGCTACGCGGCTTCGAGGCCGCCGTGGCGGCCGGCGCGGGCGCCGTCATGGGCGCCTACAACAAGGTCAACGGCGTCCACGCCTGCGAGAGCAAGCCACTGCTCGACGAACTGCTGCGCGGAAGCTGGGGGTTCGACGGCTGGGTGATGTCCGACTGGGACGCCACCCACAGCACCGTCGCCGCCATCGGCGCCGGCCTCGACATGGAGATGCCCGGCGGCACCCACTTCGGCGGGCCGCTGCGCCAGGCGGTGCGCGGCGGCTCCGTACCGGAGGAGGCCGTCGACCTCGCCGTCCACCGGATCCTGACCACCATGGACCGCTTCGGGCTGCTCGCGGCCCGGCCCGCCGCCCGGCCCCCGCGCGACGCCGCCGCCGGGGCGCGGACCGCCCGCAAGGTGGCCACAGCAGGGGCGGTGCTGCTGCGCAACGAACGCGGCACCCTGCCGCTGACGGGCGCCGCCGCCCGCTCGATCGCGGTGATCGGGCCGACCGGACAGGTGCCCTTCGTCAGCGGCGGCGGCAGCGCACACGTGATCCCCGACGGGGCCGCCGCCCCGCTCACCGCCATCCGGCAGCGGGCCGGGAAGGGCGCGGCCGTGCGCTACGCCCTCGGCGAGGACCTCTACGGACGCCCGCTCCCGGCGGGGCTGCTGACCCCGGCCGCCGACCTCGACGAGCGGGCCGTGGACCCCGGGCGCGTCTGGAGCCACCAGGGGGAGTTCCGTCTCGCGGCCGACGACGAGTGGACCCTGCTCGTCCACTACACCGGGAAGAGGCCCGTCGTCCGCCTCGACGGGGAGGAGCTGTTCCCCGTCCGCCAGGGCGTGGCCGAGTACTTCGCCGGAGGGCTGCTGGGCTCCGCGCCCGACGGCATGAGCGTCCGCCGCCGCACCCTCGCCCTCAAGGCGGGCACCCACCGGCTCGCCGTGACCGCAGAGGGCGGGGACAAGGGCCAGCGCTTCCGGCTCCGGCACACCACCGGAGCGATCCGCGCCGCGGACCTCGCCGAGGCCGTGAGGACCGCGAAGTCGGCCCGCAGCGTGGTCCTGTTCGCCTACGAGGACGCCACCGAGGGCAGGGACCGGACCTCGCTGGCGCTGCCGGGAGGGCAGGAGCGGCTGATCGAGGCGGTGACCGCCGCCAACCCCCGTACGACCGTAGTGCTCAACACCTCCTCCAGTACGACCATGCCGTGGCTCCCGCGTACCGGAGCGGTCCTCCAGATGTACTACCCGGGACAGGAGGGCGCGGGAGCCACCGCCGACCTGCTCTTCGGGGACGTGGACCCGGGCGGGCGGCTCACCCAGACCTTCCCGGCCGACGAGCGGTCGACCCCGGTCGGCGGCGACCCGCTGCGCTACCCGGGGGTGGGCGGCAGGCAGGAGTACTCCGAGGGCGTCCACGTGGGCCACCGCTGGTACGACGCGCAGCGCGTGACCCCCCTGTTCCCCTTCGGGCACGGGCTCTCGTACACCACCTGGCAGTACGAGCAGCTCACCGTCCGGCCGGAGCGCGGAGGGCTGCGCGCGGAGTTCACCGTCCGCAACACCGGTCGGCGCAAGGGCACCGAAGTGGCCCAGGTGTACGTCGGCCCGTCCACGGAACTGGAACTCGACCAGCCGGTTCGCGCACTGGCCGGCTACCGGCGGCTCGTCCTGGCACCGGGCCAGGCGCAGCGGGTCACCGTCGACATCGCGGCGCGGGCGCTGTCGTCATGGGACCCGGAGCAGCACCGCTGGGTGCTCGGCACCGGCCGCCGGACGGTGTTCGCCGGCCGTTCGTCGCGCGAACTGCCACTGAGGTCCAAGGCGGTCGTGACGAGCCGATAGGCTGCCCGTTCGGCGTGTCACAGGGGGCGCGCCGGCGACGACTCGGGAGGACGTACCGGTGCACATCCAGGAATGGCTGGAGACGATTCCGGCGGTCAGCATCTATCTCCTGGTGGGTCTGGTCATCGGGCTGGAGAGCCTCGGCATCCCGCTGCCGGGAGAGATCATCCTGGTCAGCTCGGCCCTGCTGGCCTCGCAGCACGGGGAGGTCGACCCCGTGATCCTGGGCCTGTGCGCCATCACCGGGGCGATCGTCGGCGACTCGATCGGCTATGCGATCGGCCGCCGGGGCGGCAAGCCGCTGCTGGAACGGCTGGGCCGGCGCTTCCCCAAGCACTTCGGACCGCAGCAGGTGGCGCTGGCGGAACGCTCCTTCGAGAAGTGGGGCATGTGGGCCGTCTTCTTCGGCCGGTTCGTGGCGCTGCTGCGGATCTTCGCAGGGCCCCTGGCGGGCGTGCTGCACATGCCGTACTGGCGCTTCCTCGTCGCGAACGTCCTCGGCGGCATCCTCTGGGCGGGCGGCACCACGGCCGTCATCTACTCGGTCGGGATCGTCGCCGAGCCGTGGCTCAAGCGGTTCTCCTGGCTGGCCCTGGGGCTCGCGGTGCTGTTCGGGCTCGCGGTGACGCTGGTGGTGCGCAGCAGGATGAAGAAGGCGGCCGCGGCCGTCGGGGCCGCCGAGGCGGAGATCCCGGCGCAGCAGTCCGCCCCGGCCACAGTCGGCGAGTGACGGCAGCGGAGCCGACCGAGCCGGACTGGTCCGACGAAGGCCGGTCGGACGAGTACCACCCCCTGGCGAACGGGCTGGGCCGCGCGGCGGAGAAGGGCGACTCGGCCCGGGTGCGGTCCCTGCTGGCCGGGGGAGCCGAGGTCGACGCCTGGGTCCCCGGAGGACGGCGGGCACTGGACCTGGCCGTCTGCGCCGGGCACGCGGAGGTCGTCCGGTTGCTGCTCGCGGCCGGCGCCGACCCCCGGATCGTCGCGGGCCCCTACGACGAGGCGACGCCGCTGGTCCTGGCCGCGATGAACGGGTACGCGGACGTCGCCCGGGCCCTCCTCGACGCCGGCGCCCCACCGGGCGGCCCCGCGGGCCGGATCCGCTCCGTGCCGCTGATCCTGGCGGCCACCACCCCGGAGGGCGGGAGCCCGGAGCTCGTGGACCTGCTGCTGGACCGGGGCGCCGACATCGAGGAGATGAAGCGGGACTGCACCGCGCTCGACTGGGCCGCCCGCTCCGGCTGCCCGGCCACGGTGGAACGGCTCCTCGAGCGGGGCGCCGCCCTCACCGAGCGGACCTTCCGGGAAGGCGTTGCGGGACAGAGGGCCACCGGCAGCACGAGGCCGGGCCCGGGCGCGCGCCACGACGAGTACCGGGCCGTCAGAGCCCTGCTCGTGGCCGCGTGGAATTCCCGTTAGGCGTCCGGGCTGACCGAGGCGCGGTGCTGCTTGGCCAGCTCCACGTACATCAGGGCGTTGACCTTGATGCCCTCGCGCTCCTCGTCGGTCAGCTCGCGGCGGACCTTGGCGGGCACGCCCGCGACCAGCGAGCCGGGCGGGACGATCATTCCCTGCGGGACCAGTGCCTGCGCGGCCACCAGGGAACCGGCGCCGATGACCGCGCCGTTCAGCACGGTCGCCCCCATGCCGATCAGGCAGTCGTCCTCGACGGTGCAGCCGTGCACGACGGCGTTGTGGCCGATGGAGACGCGCTCGCCGATCGAGACCGGGAAACCGGGGTCCACGTGGACCGTGCAGTTGTCCTGCACGTTGCTGTCGGCGCCGAGCGTGATCGGGCCGCAGTCGGCGCGCAGCACCGCCGAGTACCAGATGCTCGCTCCGGCGGCGAGGGTGACCTCGCCGAGCACGACCGAGGTCGGGGCCGTGAAGGCCGTCGGGTCGATGTCGGGGTTCTTGCCGCCGACACCCGCCACGAGTGCCTGGGCCGCCTGGTGCGTCATGTTCTCTTCCTCTGCCGTCTGTCGTCCGGTTGCCGCGCTAACGGCACCGTAGGCCACGCGCACCGCCGGATCCGCGATGGGGTGAAGATCACAGGAGTGTGGCCGGGGCGTCCGGGGTCCGGCGCACTACCGTGGCCGGGTGCCGAAGAAACAGAACACGTTCTCATCTCTGACGGCCGCGCGCCGCCGGCTGGCGAGCCGCGTGGTCCACACCGGCTGGCGCTGGATGCAGCAGGCCGGTGCGGTGACCGCGCAGACCCCGGGGCGGCTGCGGTTCGGTGCGATCGGCGAGGGCACCCGGCTCGCCTTCCCGCAGGGCACGGTCTTCGGCGAGCGGTGGATCCGGATCGGCTCGCACTGCATCATCGGCGAGCAGGTCACCCTCACCGCCGGGATGATGCCGGACCTCGACCTGGGGGCCGAGCCGATGCTCGTGCTCGGCGACGGGGTGGTCATCGGCCGCAACAGCCATGTCATCGCCGACGCCCGGATCACCATCGAGTCGAACACCTTCTGCGGTCCCGGGGTCTACATCACGTCCACCAACCACAGTTACGACGACCCGCACGAGCCCGTCGGCCGGCAGTGGCCGCGCAGCGAGCCCGTGGAGATCGGCCCGGGGTGCTGGCTCGGCACCGGAGCGGTGATCCTGCCGGGCGCACGGCTCGGGCGCAACGTCGTGGTGGCCGCGGGGGCCGTCGTACGGGGCGACGTACCGGACCATGCCGTGGTGGCGGGGGCCCCGGCGCGCATCGTGCGGCGCTGGCAGCCCGAGACGGGCTGGCAGCCGCCGCTGCGCACGCCCGCGCCGGTGCCGATCCCGGACGGGATGACCCCGGAGCAGCTGCGCGGACTGGCCGAGCTCACGGAGGCCGAGCTCACGGAGGTCGAGCTCACGGAGGCCGAGCACGCGTAGGGGTGGGCCGGTGGGTCAGCCCGCGGCCAGGAGAACCGTTCCGGCGAGGGCGAGGCCCGCACCCGCCGCCTGGACCGTGCGCAGCCGTTCCTTGAGCACGGCGAAGGCGGCCAGCGCGGTGATCACCGGGTAGAGCGAGGACAGCACGGCGGCCATGGTGACCGGACCGTTCTGGGCGGCTATGGAGTACGTGCCGTTCGCCGCGACATCCGCGAGGCCGACGAAGGCCAGCGCGGGCAGCAGCCCCCACAGGACCCGCGGGCCGGTGCCCGCCGGGAGGGCTGGTATGCCGCGCCGGGTCTGCGCCCACAGGGCTGCGCCGCCGACGGTGACATTGGTGACCCGCTGTACGAACAGGGCGAGGAACAGCCCGGTGATGGTGCTGGACGCCTCTGATATCAGGGCCATCACCGCACCGAAACCGAAGGCCGCGACCAGGGTGAGGATGACGGCCTGCCGCTGGACGGGCGCGCCGCGCAGCTCGGGGCCGCCTGCGAGGACGATGCCGACGACCGCCACCGCGATCCCCGCGAACTGGCCGAGTCCGGGCCGCTCGCCCAGGATCAGCCCTGCGGTGACGGGCACGACCACGCCGAGGGAGCCGAGCGGCGAGACCACGCCCATCGGGCCGAGGGCCAGCGCTTTGTAGAAGCTGAGCATGGCGACCGGCCCGACCAGGCCCGCACCCACCGCGAACCACAGTTGCGGTCCGGCCTCCCGCCAGGCGCCGGTGCCGAGGACCACCGCGCCGAGCACGACCACGGCGACGATCTGCGAGACGACGACCACGGTGAGCGCCGGTATCCGGCGGGTCAGCAGCCCGCCGCCGAAGTCGGCGAGCCCCCACAGCACGGCTGTGGCCAGAGCGAAGAGGGCGGTCATGGGGGTCCTCGCAGTACAGTGCAGTGAACGCTGGAGTGCAGCATCGAATACAGAACACGTTAGTGCACTCTGTTGGACTGTGTCATCCAAAATATTGGACGGAATGGTGTCGGATCTCGAACAGCTCACCCAGGCGCTCGCCCGGAACCTCAAGCGGTGGCGCGGTGAGCGCGGCTTCACCCTGGACTCCCTGGCGGCCCGCGCGGGAGTGAGCCGAGGGATGATCATCCAGATCGAGCAGGCCCGTACGAACCCCAGCGTGGGCACCACGGTCAGGCTGGCCGACGCACTGGGGGTCAGCATCTCCGCGCTCCTCGACCACGACCGGGGCCCGCAGGTCCGGATCGTCCCGCCGGACCAGGTGGTCCGGATCTGGTCCAGCGAGGCGGGCAGTTCGACCACGATGCTGATCGGCACCGACGAGCGCGGGCCGATGGAGCTGTGGACCTGGCACCTGGTGCCGGGCGAGGGGACGGACTCCGTCCCGCACCCGTCCGGCACCATCGAGATGCTGCACGTCACGGCCGGGGAGCTGACCCTGGTGGTCGGGGACGAGGAGTTCCGCGTACCGGCCGGGGCCGCCGCCGCCTTCGAGGCCAACCTCGCCCACGCCTACCGCAACGACGGCTCTGTACCGATGGAGATGACCCTCGCGGTGTCGGTGCCCCCGGTGTCGGCGCCGCTGTCCGCGCATGCGCACGGGGGCGCGTCGGCCGGTTAGAGCGCGGGGATCTCGATCGCCGGGCAGCGGTCCATCACCATCGCCAGTCCCGCCTCGCGGGTGCGGGCGAACGCGGCTTCGTCGATCACACCGAGCTGGAACCAAACGGCCTCGGCGCCGACCGCGGCCGCCTGGTCGGCCACCGGGCCGGCCAGCTCGCTGTTCACGAAGACGTCCACCACGTCGACCTTGAACGGGATGTCCGCCAGCGAGGCGTAGCCGGGCTCGCCGTGCACGGTCTCCGCCTTGGGGTGCACGGGGACCACGCGCTTGCCGAAACGCTGGAGCACGCGGGCCACCCCGTAGGCCGCGCGGTCCTGGTTGTTCGAGAGACCCACCACGGCCCAGGTGTCGCCGAGCTCGGTGAGGATCTTGCGGATGGTTGCCGGGTCGCCGTACACGTGTGCCGCCTCCTGGTGTTCTCGTCCCCGCCGGCCCTGTCGGCTGCTTCTCCACCGCGTAGGACCGGCGCTCAGCGGCATCAACCGAAAACCGGCGGCCGCGATTCCCGGGCGCCGGTGCCCGCTTCCGCTCCCGGGGCCGCCCCGTAGTCTGTCGATCCGTTCGACGGCACGAGGGCGCGACGGCACGAGGGGTACGACGTGGACCTCCTGGTGGAGGGGGCCGTCGCACAGGCCCTGCGCACGGGTGACGACGAGGCGGTCCGTCACACCGTGCTCACCGCGATGGGCCTGCTGGACCGGAACGTGGCTGCCGGCGGCGGCTTCCTGGCCCAGGAGGAATCCCTGCAGGCCCGTTCGCTGAGCGGTGACGCGGCCGGTCTGTGGGAAGCGAGCGTCGCGGCGGGGCGCGAGAGTTTCCGGGCCGTGCTGGGCCTACCCGGCTGACGGGTCCACGTTCCAGGCCGGTGGCAGGGACGCGTCGCAGAAGACGCAGACGAAGTCCCCCTCCCGGACGATGTTCAGCTCGCGGCAGGCCGGGCAGCGCCGGAAGACCACCTCGTGGGTGAAGCCGGCCGGATGCCCGATCCCCGCCGCGGCCAGGGCGCCCGCGACGGCCGGCCACGAGGCGACGTCCGGGCAGTACCCGGTCGACTGGTTGCTCACCGTGCGGACCACCCACCGCCCGGACTCCCGCCCGAAGCCCATCTCCCCGGCGCTCAGCACCGGGCCACCGCCCGCGCAGACCACGTGCTCGCTGCGCCGCGGTGCGAGCCGCAGCACCCCGGCGGCGTCCACGACGAACGTGAAGGGTTCGGACAGTTCGGCCCCGGGCCGGCCCGAGGTCCAGTCCTCGAAGTCCGCCGCCGAGCGGATGCCGCGGCCCTCCGCCCCCGGCCGGACCAGCGCCCTCAGCTCGGCCGGGCCCACGTACCGGTAGCTCCTCCCCTGCAGGTCCATGACCGCCAACCTAGGGGGGAGTCCCGCCCCTCACCAGCGCTTAGGGTTGTGAGGTGAAGGCAGACCAGTACGTGACGGTGGCCCGCGAGGGCGTGCACGAGTCCGAGATCAACCGCTCGCGCTTCCTGTGCTCGCTCGCGCCCGCCGCGACCGAGCAGGAGGCGCAGGACTTCGTCGCGCGCATCCGCAAGGAGCACCCGACCGCCACGCACAACTGCTTCGCCTACGTCGTCGGAGCCGACGCCTCGATCCAGAAGGCCAGCGACGACGGCGAGCCCGGAGGCACCGCCGGGGTACCCATGCTGCAGATGCTCATGCGCCGCGACGTCCGCTACGCGGTCGCCGTCGTCACCCGCTACTACGGCGGCGTGAAGCTCGGCGCCGGCGGCCTGATCAGGGCCTACGGCGGAGTCGTCGGCGAGGCCCTCGACGAGCTCGGCACCGTCACCCGCCGCCGATACCGGCTGGCCACCGTCACCGTCGACCACCAGCGGGCCGGCAAGACCCAGAACGATCTGCGCTCCACCGGCCGGACCGTGGTGGACCTGCGCTACGGCGCCGAGGTCGAGATCGAGGTGGCCCTCCCCGAGGCGGATCTACCGGCCTTCGAGGCCTGGCTCGCCGACACCACGGCGGGCAGCGCCGCTCTCACCCTCGGCGGAGAGACGTACGCGCCCTGAGCGCCCCCGGGGACGGGTTAGCGTAGAGGGGTTCAGCGAGCGGGAGACGACCAGGGGGAGACGGCATGCGCGACGGAGCCGGCGAGTGAAATTCCTGCACACCTCCGACTGGCACCTCGGCCGGGCCTTCCACCGGGTCAACATGCTCGGCGCCCAGGCGGTCTTCATCGACCACCTCATCGAGACCGTGCGCACGCACGAGGTCGACGCCGTCCTCGTCGCCGGTGACATCTACGACCGGGCCGTGCCCCCGCTGCCCGCCGTCGAGCTGTACGACCGGGCCCTGCACCGCCTCGCCGACCTCGGCGTGCCCACGGTGATGATCTCCGGCAACCACGACTCCGCGCGCCGCCTCGGCGTCGGCGCCGGGCTGATCGACCGGGCCGGGATCCACCTGCGCACCGATCCGGCCGGCTGCGCCGACCCCGTCGTACTGGCCGACGTACACGGCGACGTGGCGCTGTACGGCCTGCCGTACCTGGAGCCGGCCCTGGTCAAGGACCAGTTCGGTGCGGAGAAGGTGAGCCACGAGGCGGTACTCGGTGCCGCCATGGACCGGATCCGGGCCGACCTGGCCACCCGCGCGCCCGGCACCCGTTCGATCGTCCTCGCGCACGCCTTCGTCACGGGCGGACAGGCCAGCGACAGCGAGCGCGACATCACCGTCGGCGGGGTCGAGGCCGTACCCGCCTCCGTCTTCGACGGCGTGGACTACGTCGCCCTCGGCCACCTCCACGGCAGCCAGACCATCGGCGAACGGGTCCGCTACTCCGGTTCCCCGCTCGCCTACTCCTTCTCCGAGGCCGACCACCGCAAGACCATGTGGCTGATCGAGCTGGGTGCGGACGGAGAGATCATCCGCTCCGAGCGCCTCGACACCCCCGTCCCGCGCACCCTCGCCCGGCTGCGCGGACGGCTGGAGGACCTGCTGGAGGATCCGGCCCACCAGGTGCACGAGGACGCCTGGGTCGAGGCCACCCTCACCGACCCCGTCCGCCCGGACGACCCCATGGCCCGGCTCGCCGCCCGCTTCCCGCACACCCTCACCCTCGCCTTCGACCCCGAGGGCCGCCAGGAGGAGACCGGCGCCTCCTACGCCCAGCGGCTCAAGGGCCGCAGCGACCAGGAGATCGCCGAGGACTTCGTCGCCCACGTGCGCGGCGGCGGCCATGCCGACGAGGCCGAACGGGCCGTCCTCCAGGGCGCCTTCGACGACGTGCGGGCCGACGACAGCCACCGGGAGACCCACCGATGAGGCTGCACCGGCTCGCCGTCACCGCCTTCGGTCCGTTCGCCGAACCCCAGGAGATCGACTTCGACGCCCTGTCCGGCGCAGGGATCTTCCTGCTCCACGGGCCCACCGGCGCCGGGAAGACCTCCGTACTCGACGCCGTCTGCTACGCCCTCTACGGTTCCGTCCCCGGCCCCCGCCAGGCCCCCGGCACCAGCCTTCGCAGCGACCACGCCGCCGACCGCACCCCGACCGAGGTCACCCTCGAACTCACCGCGGGCGGCCGCCGCCTGGAGATCACCCGGCGCCCCGAACAGGAGCGCTTGAAGAAGCGCGGCACCGGTACCACCAGGGACAAGGCCCAGAGCCGGCTGCGCGAGCACACCGGCGAGGGCTGGGAACCGCTCAGCCGCTCCCACCAGGAGATCGGCGAGGAGATCGAGCAGCTGCTCGGCATGAGCCGCGAGCAGTTCTGCCAGGTCGTGCTCCTGCCACAGGGGGAGTTCGCGCGGTTCCTGCGCGCCGACGAGGCCGCCCGCGGCCGCCTGCTCGGCCGGCTCTTCGACACCCGCCGCTTCGCCGCCGTCGAAGCCCTGCTCGGCGAACGTCGCCGGGCCGCCGAGGCGAAGGTCCGGGCCGGCGACGAGAAGGTGCTCCACACCGCCCAGCGGCTCGCCCAGGCCGCCGGGGACAGCGCCGACCTGCGGGCCTGGCCGATGCCCCGGCACCAGCCGGGCGACCCCGGGCTCGCCGAGGCCGTCCGCGCCTGGGCGGCCGTCGCCCGCTGCGCGGCCCGCGAGCGACTCGACGTCACCGAGTACGCGCTGGCCGCCGTCGAGAGCCGGCACGCCGCCGCCCGGCGGGCCGCCGAGGACGCCCGCGAGCTCGACCGGCTCCAGCGCCGGCACGCGGAGACCGTCCGCCGGGCCGCCCGGCTCGCCGAGGCCGCCCCCGAGCGGGACCGCGTGCGCGGCCTCCTCGACCGGGCCAGGCGGGGCGCCCTGGTCGCCCCCGCCCTGGAGCTGCGCGGTGCGGCCTCGGCCGCCCACCTCGCCGCCGCGCACGCCGAGGCCTCCGCCCGTGCGCAGCTCCCGCCCACGCTGAAGGAAGCGGGAACCGAGCAGCTGGCCGACGTCGAGCAGCGGCTGCGCGAAGCCCTGGGCGCACTGGCCGCCGCCCAGCGGACCGAGCAGCGCTGCGCCGAGATCGGCCGCGAGCGCGCCAACCTGGAACGGGAGTCCCGGGCCGCCGAGGAGCAGCACCGGGAGTCCGCCGAGTGGCTCGAGCGCTGGGAGGCGACCCGGACGGCGCTGCAGGAGCGGGCGGACTCCGCGCAGCAGGCCGCGACGCTGGCCGAGCAGCTCGCGGGCCGGCTGGAACCCGCCCGCATGCAGCTGAACTCCGCCCGCCGGCGCGACGAGCTCGACGCCGGCGCCGAGCGCGCCGCGGGCGAACTGCTCACCCTGCGCGAGGAGTCGGCCGCCGCCAGGGAACGCTGGCTGGAGCTCAAGGAAGCCCGGCTGCGCGGAATCGCCGCCGAGCTCGCCGAGGCACTGGTGGCGGGGGAGGCCTGCACCGTGTGCGGGTCCGCGGAGCACCCCGCTCCGGCCCGCCCGGCCCCCGGCCACGTGGACCGCGCCGCCGAGGACACCTCCCATGCCCTCTTCGAACGGGCCGAGCAGGCCCGGGCCGCCGTCGAGCGGCGGCTCGCCGCCGCGCAGGAGGCCCGCGCCGAGGCCGCGGCCGCCGCCGGGGACGCCACCACCGCCGAACTCCTGGCCCTGACCGCGGACCTGAGTGCCCGCCACGCCGCCGCCCACGCCGCGGCCGCCGGACTGCACGCGGCCCGCGAGCAGCTCGCCAGGGCCGAGTCGGAGCACGCCGCGCGCAGCGCCGACCGGCAGGGCGCCGAGACCCGGGCCGCCGCCCGGGCCTCCCGGCGCGAGGCCCTCGACCGCGAACAGGCCGGACTGGAGGCCGAACTCGCCCTCGTACGGGACGGCGCGCCCACCGTCGCGGCCCGCGCCCGCACCCTGGACGACCGGGTCCGGATGGTCTCCGGCGCGGCCGCCTCGCTGCGCCGGGCCGAGAGCACCGCCGCCCGGCTGAAGGAGGCCGACGACCAGCTCGCCGACGCCGCCTTCAAGGCCGGCTTCGACACCGTCGAGGCCGCCGCCGACGCGGTGCTCCCGGAGTACGAACGCACTGCGCTCCAACACCGGCTGGACGCCTGGCAGACGGAGGAGGCCCTGCTGGCGGACCGCCGCGACGAGACCGGCACCGCCGAGGCGGCAGCCCTGCCTCCGGCCGCGCCGGATGCGGCCGAGGCGTACGCGGCCTCGGCCGCGGCGAAGCTTCGTACAGCAGGGTCGGCGGCCGACGCGGCCCGGGTGCGCTGCACGGAGCTCGACCGGCTCTCCCGGCAGGCCGACCAGGAACTGCGCGCGCTCGGCCCGCTGCGGGAGGCCTACGACCGGGTCGCGCGGCTCGCCGGACTCACCGCGGGCACCTCCGCCGACAACGAGCGCAAGATGCGCCTGGAGGCCTACGTGCTGGCCGCCCGCCTGGAGCAGGTGGCCGCCGCCGCGACGGTACGGCTGCTGCGGATGTCCGGCGGCCGCTACACCCTCGTCCACTCCGACGCGCGGGCGAGCGGGCGGGGCCGCTCCGGCCTCGGGCTGCACGTGGTCGACGCCTGGACGGGCAGCGAGCGGGACACCGCCACCCTGTCGGGCGGCGAGACCTTCTTCGCCTCGCTCGCCCTGGCGCTCGGCCTCGCCGATGTGGTGACCGACGAGGCCGGCGGGATGCGCCTCGACACGCTCTTCATCGACGAGGGCTTCGGCAGCCTCGACGACCAGGCCCTGGACGAGGTGCTCGACGTCCTGGACTCGCTGCGCGAGCGGGACCGCAGTGTCGGCATCGTCAGCCACGTCGCCGACCTGCGCACCCGGGTCCAGGCCCAGCTGGAGATCGTCAAGCAGCGCGGCGGCTCCGTGGTGCGCCACCGGACGGCGGCGCTCACGGACTGAGCGGCCTGCGGGGCAGAGGCGAGGAGTAGACGACGCTCGTCGTCACCGGGCCGAGGCCCGAGATCCGGCCCGTGACCTCCTCCAGGTGGGCCATCGAGCGGGCGGCGACCTTGAGCACGAAGCAGTCGTCGCCGGTGACGTGGTGCGCCTCCAGGATCTCGGGGGCGGCCTCCAGGAAGTCGTGGAACGGCTTGTAGTTGCCGTGCGGGTAGCGCAGCCGGACGAGGGCGAGGATCGACTTGCCGAGCTTCTCCGGGTCCACCACCGCCGTGTAGCCGGTGATGATGCCGGTCTCCTCCAGCCGTCGGACCCGCTCGGTGACGGCGCTCGCGGACATGGACACGGAGCGGGCGAGCTCGGTGAAACTGGCGCGTCCGTCCCGCTGGAGGGCTTCGAGGATCCGCCAGTCGGTGGCGTCAGGGGAATAGTCGGTCATGTTCTAGAACTAGCAGGGGTTTCCCCGGCCGGACAAGCGAAAGGCCGGGGAAAGTCACTTCCTGTGATGATCAGCGGATCGTAGATTTCTTGCCATGACGACGACGCAGAACCCTTCATCCGCCGCTGCCCCCGCCGCTTCCGCCCCGGCTTCCGCGCCCGCCCTGGCTTCCGCGACCGCCCCGGTTTCCGTGACCGGCTCGGCTTTCGCCCCGGCCCCCGCGGCCAACCCCGTGCTCCGGGTGCCGCCGGCCTCCCCGGCCGCGGCCGCCGCCTACTTCGCCGCGAGCCTGGCCTTCCACGCGGACGTGTCGGACGTCGCCAGTGCGTTCAAGGCCCACCGCGAGCAGGGCGCTGAGCTCGGCTTCCAGCTCGTCGACTCCCGCTCCACCCCGTCCTGGGACCAGGCCCACGTGCCCGGCGCCGTCCACCTGCCCACCGCCCTCATCCCCGAGCAGGCCGAGCGGCTCCTGGACAGGAACATCCCCGTGGTGACGTACTGCTGGGGGCCGGGCTGTAACGGCGGCACGCGCTCCGCCCTCGCCCTGGCCGAACTCGGCTTCCAGGTCAAGGAGATGCTCGGCGGCATCGAGTACTGGATCCGCGAGGGCTTCGAGGTCGAGACCTGGGAGGGCAGCCGGCAGCGCGCCGGCGCCGACCCGCTGACCGCGCCGACCGACTCGGACGACTGCGGCTGCTGAGGTGCCCGGCGACGCGGACGGGCCGCCCTTCCCCGGGGGATGGGCGGCCCGTCCGTCGTTCGCGGCGGGGCGGCCGGCCGGAGCGGCAGCGCCCCCCCCGCGTGTCAGAGCTTGGACAGCTCGTCCACCAGGTCGTCCAGGCCCAGCGACCCCTGCGACAGCGCCGCCATGTGCCAGGCCTTCAGGTCGAAGGAATCTCCGTGCGCGGCGCGTGCGTTGTCCCGGCCCAGCAGCCAGGCGCGCTCGCCCAGCTTGTATCCGATCGCCTGCCCCGGCATCGACAGGTAGCGGGTCAGCTCGCTCTCCACGAACTCTGCAGGCCGGCCGCTGTGCAGGCCGAAGAACTCCTGCGCCAGGTCCACCGTCCAGGTCTCGCCCGGGTGGAACGGCGAGTCCGCCGGGATCCTCAGGCCCACGTGCATGCCGATGTCGACGATGACCCGCGCGGCGCGCATCATCTGGCAGTCCAGGTAACCCAGGCGCTGCTCGGCGTCCTTGAGGTAGCCCAGCTCGTCCATCAGCCGCTCCGCGTACAGCGCCCAGCCCTCGGCGTTGGCGCTGACCATGCCGACGGTCGCCTGGTAGCGGGAGAGCTGGTCCGCCACGTGCGTCCACTGCGCGAGCTGCAGGTGGTGGCCCGGCACGCCCTCGTGGTACCAGGTGGACACCAGGTCGTAGACGGGGAAGCGGGTGAGGCCCATGGTGGGCAGCCAGGTGCGGCCCGGGCGGGAGAAGTCCTCCGAGGGGGACGTGTAGTACGGGGCCGCCGGGCCGCCGGGCGGGGCGATCCGGGACTCCACCTTGCGCACGCGCTCGGCGAGCTCGAAGTGGGTGCCGTCGAGGTTCTCGATGACCTCGTCCATCAGGCCCTGGAGCCAGGCCTGGACCTCGTCCACGCCCTCGATGTGGGCTCCGTGCTCGTCCAGGTACTTGAGCACCTCCCAGGGCCCGGCGCCCGGGAGGATCTTGGCCGCCTCGGACTTCATCTCGGCGAGCAGCCGGTGGTACTCCGACCAGCCGTAGGCGTAGGCCTCGTCCAGGTCCAGGTCCGTACCGTTGAAGAAGCGGGACCAGCGGGCGTACCGCTCGCGTCCCACGGTGTCCGGCCTGCCCTCGACGGCAGGGGCGTACACGGAGGTCATCCAGTCGCGCAGTCCGATGACGGCGGCGGTCGCGCCGGCGGCCGCGGCGTCCAGCTCGGCGCGCAGCTCGGCGTGCAGGGACTGCGGAGCGGCGGAGACGAAGCCCTCGAAGAAGGGCGCCTCGGAGCCGTCCTGGCCGGCCCAGGTGGTGAGCTGGCCGATCATGGTGGTGGTGGCGCGGGGGCCGCCGAACAGGCCGCGCTCCAGGCCGAGGGCGAGGCTTTCGCGGTAGCCGTCGAAGGCGGCCGGTACGGCGCGCAGACGCTCGGCGATCGCCGCCCAGTCCTCGTCGGTGTCGGCGGGGGTCAGGGAGAAGACCTCACGGACGGAGTGCGCGGGGCTGTGGATGTTGCTGACCGCGCACAGGTCCTCGTCGGCCTCGAGGACGGCGAGCTCGGCGGTGAGGCGCTCGCGCAGCAGCCGGGCGCAGCGGCGCTCGGCGTCGCTCTCGGCGCCGGGCACGGACTCGGCGGCGTCGAGGCGCTCGAGGGTCTCGCGGTTGAGCTCGGCGACGGCCGCACGGCCCGCCGGGGAGAAGTCCGGGAGCTTGCCCGAACTCGCGGCGACACCGAGGTAGGTGCCCGTGATCGGGTCGAGGGCGATGAGGTCGTCGACGTACGCGTCGGCCACCTGGCGGGGCAGTTGGGGTGCGCTGCCGTTGTGGAGGATCTCTGACATGCGGCCATCTTCGTATGTGAGACGGGTTCCCGTCATCACCCATTGGCGGCGGGCTGCTGACGTGGGCCGGAGTGGGGGCGCCGGTGGGGGCGGCGAACGGCCAACAGGCCTACGCTGCAAGTGACTTCGCGGTCCCGGGAGCCATTGGACGGTGGTGGGGCGCTCGCAGTTTGGCCGGATCCCGTCGGCTCCCGTCGGCTCCCGTCGGATCCCGCCGGAGCCGGGTACCCGTGGAGGGTCCCGGTCCGGACGGATCGTTCAGCGCCGGCCCTGCGGAGCCGGCTGCTCGTGGGGGAGCTCGCGGGGCAGCTCGTAGGCGAGCCTGGAGGCGACCGGGGTCGCGTCCAGCCGAGCCGTGATCACCAGGGTGCCTTCCTCGATCTGGTAGTCGAGGGGGAGGCCGAGGCCGCGCATCGCGGCGACCATGCCGGTGTTGGAGGACTGGGTGACGGCGTACACGCTGTCGCAGCCGGCCTCGACGGCCATCGCGAGGAGCCGGCGCAGCAGTTCGGAGCCGACGCCGCGGCGCTGCCAGTCGTCCTCGATGAGCAGCGCGATCTCGGTCTCGTCGCCGTCCCACAGGAGGTGGCCGAGGGCGACGAGCTTTCCGGAGGCGGTGGTCGCGGCGAGGGTGCGGCCGAAGCGGGGGCTCAGCAGGTGGCCGAGGTAGCGGTCGGCGTCGGAGACCGGGCCGTGGTAGCGCAGCGACAGGGTGCGGTCCGAGCAGCGGTCGTGCATGGCACGGGCCGCGGCCAGGTCGGAGCCGTCGGCACGGCGCACGGTGATCTCGTTGCCCTCGGGCAGGGTCAGCACGTCCTGGCTGCGCGGGACGCGGGGGCCGAGCCGCGCGTCGAGCTCGACGAGGGCGCGGGCCCGGGCGAACTCGGTCGGCGTGAAGGGGAGGTAGGGCCGCTCCACGGTGATGGCGCCGCCGGAGGGATCGCGCAGCCGCATGACCGTGGCCTCCAGGACGCCCTCGACGGGGGCGTCCGCACCGGCGTTGGGGCGGCCGGAGAGGGTGGTCGCCGGGATCGAGTGGATGGTGCAGCGGCCGAGCAGCTGGCGCAGTGCGAGCGGCAGCTCGGCGGCGTCCAGGGCGGTGCGGGTGGCCAGGCCCAGGACCCGCGTCGGGGTGTCGACCAGGTCGTGCGCGTCGGCGCGCTCGATCCAGGTGCTGTGGCCGCCGGCGCGCGAGACGGCCCGGGTGAGGTCGGCGGAGGGGAGCTCCTGCGGGGCGCGCAGCAGGAACTCGTCGACCGTGCCCCCCTCCGGGAGCGGGTGGGTCTGGAGGGTCAGGATGTCGACGCTGTTACGGGCGAAGGCGGTGCAGAGGGCTGCCAGGGAACCGGGCTCGTCCCGGACGGTCGTGCGCATGCGCCACAGCGCGGTGCTGCTTTCGGTCGTGGTGGCGCCGGTGGTGCCGGAGGGTGTGGTGGCGGGCGGGAGCTGCTCCGGATCGGTGGGCGCCTTGCTCCGGGGCGGCGGTGCATGGCTGTGCCGCCGGGCCCACCAGGTGTGAAAAGCCGCCGTCACCAGGAGTGTGACGGCCGAGGCGACGAGCAGGATCGGGCCCCTCGGGCCGTGCACGACGAGATTGGCGATGGCGTCGGCGACCGCGACGGCGCAGAACAGTGCGGCGAGTTCGACGACGTCGCGGCGCCAGTGGTGGTGACGGTGGGGACGCTGGGCGGAGGTGAGGTCACGGTCAGTCATGCACACCACTGTGGCGCAGGGGTGTTGCGTGATCACGAACGATCTGTGACCGACTGGTTAAGTGTCCATCTGGCCGATTTCATCCAGTTTTCCGGGATGCTCGGAGTCGGGCCCTCGGTCCGTCGAGTCCTCGGTCCCTCGGGCCTTCAGGGCTTGGTGGCTTCCGAGATTCGGGGCCTACTGGCCCACGCGCCCGGGCTGGAGCGTCCGGGTGAAGAGTACGTCTCCTCCCTGGCGGCGCAACCGGACCGTCAGCTCCCCGCTGTCGCCGTCGATGTCGACCTCGCCGTAGTAGGGGGGATTCTCGGACGGTGACATGTTGGAGAACGGAGCCGACTGTACGTACGCGGTCTCCGGGCCGAAGGTGGCGTCGAGCCGCCCGGCCGGGAAGCCGCCGGCGCCGATCGGGCCGGACACGAACTCCCAGAACGGCGCGAAGTCCGTGAAGGCGGCCCGCTCGGGCGCGTAGTGGTTCGCGGCGGTGTAGTGCACGTCCGCCGTGACCCAGACGGTGCCCGTGATGCGCTGGTGCTTGATGTGCCGCAGGAGTTCGGCGATCTGGAGCTCGCGGCCCAGAGGGGCGCCCGGGTCGCCCTGGGCGACCGCCTCGAAGTTCGCGGCCCCGTCGGGGACGACGATGCCCAGGGGCATGTCGGCGGCGATGACCTTCCAGGTGGCGCGGGAACGGGAGAGCTCGCGCTTGACCCAGCCCAGCTGCTCGGGGCCGAGGATGCCGACGGGGTCGTCGGTCTGCGTGCCGGGGGAGTTGGCGTTGCGGTAGGTGCGCATGTCGAGGACGAAGACGTCGAGCAGCGGGCCGTACCGCATCACCCGGTACATCCGGCCCTCGGCGCGGCCGCCGCGCAGGTCGGTGACGGGGAAGTACTCACCGAAGGCGCGGCGGGCGCGGGAGGCGAGGACGTCGGCCTCCTTGACGGTGTAGCGGGGGTCGTCGATCAGCTGGCCGGGGTACCAGTTGTTGCGCACCTCGTGGTCGTCCCACTGGGCGAGGACCGGGACCTGGGCGTTGAATCCGAGCAGATTACGATCGAGCAGGTTGTAGCGGAAGTTCCCGCGGAACTCGGCGAGCGTCTCGGCGACCTTCGCCTTCTCCTCGGTGGTGACGTTGCGCCAGAGGCTGCCGTCGCGCAGCGGGGCGGAGGCCTTGATCGGCCCGTCGGCGTAGATGGTGTCCCCGCTGAAGAGGAAGAAGTCGGGGTTGCGCAGCCGCATCTCCTCGAAGACGCGGTAGCCGCCGAGATCGGGATTGATGCCCCAGCCCTGGCCCGCCAGGTCGCCGGACCACAGGAAGCGGACGTCGTGGCGGCGGGAGACGGGGGTGGTGCGGAAGGTGCCGTGGACCGGCGCGGAGCTGCGGCGGGGGTCGTCGGGGTCGGTCAGGACGACCCGGTAGTGGATCTGCCGGCCGGGCGGCAGGTCGCGCAGGACGGTGGTTCCGGTGAAATCGCTCGACGGGCCGAGCAGCGGGCCGTGGTGGCGGCGTACGGCGTAGCGGAACGCCTCGCTCGGGGAGGTCTCGACGTACATCCGCGCCAGGCGGTCGCTGCGGGTCCACACCGTGGCCGAGTGGGCGGTGATCTCGCCGGACTGGACGCCCCAGAGCGCGTTCGGCCGGCCGGAGCGGGCGAAGGCGGGGACGGTGAGCGCGGGAGAGGCGATCAGCGCGGAGGACAGCGCGAGGGAACCGCCGATGAGGGACCGTCGGGTGTGCGGGATCGATGCCATCGGGTACGTCTCCTGGGGCCGGCGAGGACGGGTCGGACCAGCGTGCCGTCGCACACCGGCCCGGCCGCGTCGCCCACGCGAACCGCGGATGAACAGCCGTCAGCCGCTCATTTCGTTCACCTGTTCAGTCGTCGGCCGGCCGGCCGGCCGGCCGGTCAGTCGGTTGGTCGGTTGGTCGGTCAGTCGGTTGGTCGGTCAGTCGGTTGGTCGGTTGGTCGGTCGGTCGGTCGGTCGGTAAGACGGCCGGTCGGTCAGGCGGCTGCGAGCCGCGTGCTGCGGGCCGTGTCCAGCACCACCCGGGAGACGAGCGCCGGATCGTCGTTCATCGGGACGTGGCCGCAGCCCGGGAGCCGGACGAGCCGGGCGCCGGGGAGGGTGTGCTTGGCCCGGATGCCCTGGCGGCGCAGCAGCAGCCGGTCGCGGGTGCCCCAGGCGATGGTGACCGGCAGGCCGGGTACGTCATCGGTGAACCGTACGGAACCGCCCGCGGCCAGCGTGTCCTCGAAGCCCGTGGCATCGCGCAGGGCGAGGGTCTCGGCGACCACGGCCTCGGCCGGACGGCGCGACGGGCGGGCGTAGATGGTGCCGGTGAGCGCGGCGCGGCCGGCGGCGGTGCGCGAGAGCCGCCGGACGGCGGGGACGGGCAGCGCCTTGGCGCCGGCCCGCATCGCGAGGAGCGCGGCAAAGGCGTAGCGGCGTTCGCCCTCGGTCCAGAACCCGGCGGGGGAGAGAGCGGTGATCGAACGGACGAGGTTGCTCCGGCCCATTTCGAGGGCGAGCAGACCGCCGAGCGAATTGCCCGCGACGTGCGGGCGTTCGACACCGAGGGCGGCGCAGAGCGCCCCGAGGGCCGGGGCGACGGTCCCCAGGGAGTAAGGAACACCCTTGGGCAGGGGCTCCGAGGCGCCGAAGCCGGGCAGGTCGACGGCGATCACGTCGTGCTCGGCGGCCAGGATGTCGATCACCGGGTGCCAGGCCTGGAGGTGGTGGCCGATGCCGTGCAGAAGAAGAAGGGGTTCGCCGGCGCCCTTGCGTTCGTAGGCGACGGTGGTGGTGCGGGGGCCGAGCGGCGAATCGATCGTGAAGGAGACCGTGGCGGTCATGCTGCTCCTCGTCGGTTGGACGCGTGCGAGACAGGCTGTCAGTAGTGCCTACCGCCATGATTACCGTCCGGTAGCCCTTGACTACAAGCCTTCCGGGCCCACGAGAACATCCCGTGAACGGCTTGATACGTATGCCCGTTCTGCCCGGCAAAGGTACGAGCATTGGTCTTGACCAAGGGGGTGCGCCGTCCTATCGTCGCAGGGATAGTGCAGGAACCTTTAATAAACAAAGGCGCGGAACTGCCGCTGGAACACACGGCGAGTGCGGCGATGGCAGGAGGAGTCAGGGTGGGGACCACGCAGCTCGAAACGGCGCCGGAGCCGAAGTACTGGCACCTCAAGACCGTCCTCAGCGAGGCGCTCGACCAGGACTTCGCCGTCGGCGAGGTGCTGCCCAACGAGCGTGAGCTGGCCGCCCGTTTCGGCGTCGCCCGCGCGACCCTGCGTCAGGCGCTGGAGCAGCTGGAGCTCGAAGGCCGGCTGCAGCGCCGCCGCGGGGTGGGCACCACCGTCGCCCCGCCGCGCGTCGGCGTCGCCGTCGGCAGCGCCCAGCACAGCTGGCCCGGCGAGAGCGTCGACGGATGGGAGCCGGTCGACGCGGCCGAGACCCTGCCGACGCCCGCGGTACTGAAGCTCCTCGGCACCGGCGGCGCTTTCGCCGCCGACCAGCCGGTGCACACGGTGCGCCGGACCAGGGTCACCCACGGCCAGGCCGTCGCCGCCGAGCTCCTCTACGTCCCGGCCGCCTCGGTGCCGGGACTGCCCGCCATCGAGGCCCCGGCCGGACCGGCCCGCGCCCGCGCCGTCCTGCGCGAACTGCAGCGACTGGTCCTCGACGGTCAGGACCGCTCGGTGGAGCTCGGCTCCGCCCGCGCCGACGACGCCAAGGAACTGGACCGGCTGCCCGGAGCACCGGTGCTCCTGGTCACCACGCGCTACTTCACCACCGCCGGCACCGCGGCGGTCTCGGTGGCCACTTACCGCGCGGACACCTGCCGCCTCACCTTCGGCGACTCGGGCAACGTCGAGATCACCCACGAGCCGCGCGTCGCCTCCTGACGTCGCGCGACGGCCCGGCCCCATACCGTGGGGCCGGGCCGTCGCGCGTCATACGCGTCAGGGGCGGGCGGTGACCGTCTTCTCCACCGCGAAGAGCTCCTCCTCGACGTGGTCCAGCGCGAGCCGGAGGGCGCCGGTCGCCACCGCGGCCTCGCCGAGCATGGACTGAGCGACCCGCGGCGGGCGCAGGCAGTAGCGCTCCAGCTCATGGCGCAGGGGTTCCAGGACCCCGTCCAGGCCTGCGGCCCAGCCGCCGACGACCACCAGCTCCGGATCCATCGCCAGGACCAGCGCCGCCACGTCGTGCACCAGGCGCTGCAGGAACCGCTCCACGGCGGCCACCGCCCGCTCGTCACCGCGCTTGGCCATGGCGAAGACCTCGGCGACGGCCGGCTCGTCCAGCGGATGCAGTGGCTCACCGGTGGTCGACAGCAACCGCTCGGGCGTGACCTCACGGCCCAGCAGGTGCAGGGCGCCGATCTCGCCGGCGGCGCCGCCGAAGCCCCGGTGCAGCCGGCCACCGATCAGTGAGCCGGCGCCGGGGCTGAGACCCGCCATCACGAACACCATGTCGCCGGTGTCCCGTGCCGCACCCTTCCAGTGCTCGGCGACCGCCGCCGCATTGGCGTCGTTCTCCACCTGGACCGGGCAGCGGAACGAGCGCCGCAGCCGTTCCCCGAGTGGCAGACCGGTCCAGCCGGGCAGCGCGGTGCCGAGGCGGACCGTACCGTCCGCCTCGACGATCCCGGGGCTGCCGACCCCGACCGCCCGCAGCGAGTCCCGCGGCACTCCGGCACGGCGCAGCAGGTCGGCAACGGCCGCCCGTACCCGCTCCAGCCGCTCGTCGGCGGACGCCGTTTCCGCGACGTCCTTGGTGCCGGCGCCGATGACGCGGCCGTCCAGCCCGGACAGCAGCACCGCGATCCGGTGCGAGCCGATCTCGATACCGAGCAGATGGCCCGCCTCGGTGCGGAAGCGGAACCGCCTGGCCGGGCGTCCCTGCCGTCGCGCGCCCTCCTCGGCATCCGCCTCGACGACGAGCCCGGTCCCGATCAGTCCCTCCACGACACCCTCGACGGTCGGCCGGGAGAGCCCCGTCAGCCGGGTGAGGTCGGTGAGGGTCGGCGAACCGGCCGACCGCAGTGCGCGCAGCACCACGGCGGAATTGATCCGTCGGAGCAGAGAAGGATCCCCGCCGGTCAGCTGCCCCAACGTGTGTCCTCCCAGCTAGCGAGCTTGTCAGCCGGATCGTACTGCCCACCCGCCATGTCGGCGAGAAGCAGCCCCCCATCGGCCGGAAGCAACCCTTCCCTCAGGCGGGGGACACGAACCCCGACTCGTACGCGGTGATCACCGCCTGTGTCCGGTCCCGCGCCCCCAGCTTCCCCAGGATCGCGCTGACGTGGGACTTGACCGTCTCCGTGCCGATGATCAGCTCTGCGGCGATTTCCACGTTCGTGAGCCCCCGCGCCATCAGCCGCAGGACCGCCTCCTCCCGCTCGGTCAGGGCGGCCCGCTCCAGCACCGCCCGGGCCTGCCGGTTCCCGTACTCCGCCGCCAGCGCCCGCACGGCCGCCGGGAAGAGCAGCGTCTCGCCCTCCGCCACCAGCCGGACCGCGTGCACGATTTCCGAAGGCCGGGCCCGCTTCAGCAGGAAGCCGTCGGCTCCCGCCCGCAGCGCCTGGTAGACGTACTCGTCGTTCTCGAACGTGGTCACCACGAGGATCTTCGGCGGGGAATCCACCGTCCGCAGCACCGCCCGGGTGGCCTCGATCCCGTCGAGGAGCGGCATCCGCACGTCCATCGCCACCACGTCCGGCCGCAATTGGCGGACGAGCGGGATCACGGAGGCGCCGTCGGCCGCCTCACCCACCACTTCGATGTCGGGCTGGGCGTCCAGGACGGCGCGCAGACCCGCGCGCACCAGGGGTTCGTCGTCGACGAGCAGTACGGTAACCGGCATCCGGTCAGCGTATTCGCTCCAGCGGCAGCCGGGCGCGCACCCTCCAACCCCCTTCGTACAGACCGGTTTCGGCCTTCCCGCCCAGCAGCGCGGCCCGCTCCCGGATCCCGCGCAGCCCGCTGCCGCTGCCCAGCAGGACGCCGGGGCGTTCCGGCAGCGGGTTCGTCACCTCCAGGTCGAGGCGGCCGGCGGTCATCTCCACCCGCACGCGCACCGGCACGGGTCCGCAATGCCGCAGCACGTTGGTCAGCGCCTCCTGCAGGATCCGGTACCCCTCCCGGGTGACCGGACCCGGCAGATTCGCCAGCTCTCCCGTCAGTTGCGCGTCCACGGCGGAGCCGGAGGCCCGTGCGGACTCCAGGAGCCGGTCGGCCTCCACCAGCGTCGGCCACTGCGACGGCGGCTGCCCCGACTCCCGCAGCACCCCCAGCACCCGTTCCAGATCCTCCAGAGCGGCCCGGCCCGTCTCCTCGATCGCGCACAGTGCCCGCTCCGTGAAGGCGGCGTCACCCGCGGCGCGCGCCGCCCCCGCCTGCACCACGGCCACGGTGAGGGCATGCCCGATGGAGTCGTGCAGTTCCCGCGCGATGCGGGTGCGCTCCAGCAGCTGCTCGGTGCGTGCCTCCAGCGCGGTCAGTCGCTCGGCCGTGGACGGGCTGAGCAGGCGGGTGGCGGCCGCGGTGATCAACTCGCCGAGCAGTGACACGATGACGATGAGCAGGACCAGCGGTACGGGCACGAGCAGCGCGGCGGCCCAGCGCCCGGGCACGAACGGCAGGAAGTCGTTGCCCACGGGATGCCCGAGCGCGATCGCGACGAGTTCCACCGCGATCGTCGGCAGCCAGACGGTGGCGCCGACCGCACCGACCGCGACGACCATCCGCGTCTCCAGCCACAGCACGGTCCGCCAGCGGTCCCCCCAGTGGGCCGACGGAGCCAGGCTTATCGCGCTGTCGGCGGAGTCCCGGTCGTACGGCGTGAGCAGGAACTGCGCCTGGAGCCCCTCGGCCAGCCGCACCCAGGGCACCAGCCCGAAGGGCAGGACGAGCAGCATGGGCCCCCACGGCCACTCGGGGACGATGAACATCCATATGGCCAGCAGCAGCAGAGGCACGCACAGGTGCAACCAGCGTGAGTAGGTCACTGGTTGGAAGGGAGCCCGCAACAGTCGGTACATGACTCCATGGTCTCAGCGGCCCGCTCACGGCCGTCTCCCCCACGTGGGGGAGACGGCACCCTCGCATGGGGGAGGGAGGGGGGTGGGGCCGGCGGCGAGTCTTGAGCCATGAACAGCATCGAGATCCGAGAACTCACCAAGCAGTACGGCACCCACCGTGCGGTGGACGGCCTCACCTTCGATGTCCTGCCCGGGCGGGTCACCGGATTCCTCGGCCCCAACGGCGCGGGGAAGTCCACCACGATGCGCCTGCTCCTGGGCCTGGACCGGCCCACGTCCGGAAGCGCCACCATCGGAGGCCGGCGCTATCTGGACCTGCAGGACCCCCTGCACCGCGTCGGCGCCCTCCTGGACGCCCAGGCGGCCCACGGCGGGCGCACCGCCCTTGACCACCTCCGCTTGCTCGCCGCGGCCGGCCGGATCCCGCCGAGCCGGGTGGTTCAGGTCCTGGAGCAGGCCGGCATAGCCTCCGTCGCCAAGCGGCGGATCAAGTCCTTCTCACTCGGCATGCGTCAGCGCCTCGGTATCGCCGCCGCGCTGCTGGGCGACCCCGGAGTGCTCCTGCTGGACGAGCCCACCAACGGCCTCGACCCCGAGGGCATCATCTGGATCCGCGAGCTGATGCGCTCTCTCGCCGCCGAAGGACGAGCCGTCCTGGTGTCCAGCCACCTGATGTCGGAGACCTCGGCGCTGGCCGACCACTTGGTCGTCCTCGGCAACGGCAAGCTGCTGGCCGACACCTCGATGGAGGAGTTCATCGACGCGCGCAGCACCCCGAAGGTACGACTGCGGACCTCCGATCCGATCCGGCTGCGGGCCACCCTGGCCCGGGACGGCCTGGCGCTGGAGACCGAGGGCGACGGGCGATGGACCGTCGAGGGCGTACAGGCCGAGCAGCTCGGCGCTCTGGCCGCCCGCGAGGGGATCCCGCTGCTGGAACTCTCCGACGAGCGGGCCTCGCTGGAACAGGCCTACCTGGACCTCACTGCCGACCACGCGCAGTTCACCGCAACCCACTGACCGTCTTGTCCGCTCTCGCACCTTCAGGAGGCTCCGCCATGAGCGCCGCTCTGCTCACAACCCCCGTACTGCACTCGGAATGGATCAAGATCCGGTCCCTCCGGGGCACCTTCTGGTCGCTGATATCCATCCTCGTCGCCACCGTGGGCATCCAGACGCTGACGGCCGCGGCGCTGGGCCAGGCCGAGGAGGGCAGCATGGGGGACGATCCGCTCCTGGCCGCTTTCTACGGAATCAACTTCGGTCAGATAGCGGCCATTGCCTTCGGCGCGACCGCCTTCTCCGCCGAATTCCACGACGGAGCCCTGCGCACCAGCCTCACCGCTGTGCCCGACCGCACGCGGTTCTACCTGTCGAAGATCTCGATGCTGGGCGCACTCGCCCTGGGCGTCGGCCAGTTCGCCGGGCTGCTGACCTTCGTGGTGGGCCAGGCGTTCATGGGGCGAGGGGCACTCGAGCTGGGTGACCCCGGCACCCTGCGGGCCGTCGTCGGCTGCGGCCTCTACCTGACGCTCATGACGCTGTTCGCGGCCGGGCTGACGGCGGTGCTGCGCAGCGGGGTGGCCGTCCTGAGCATCCTCATACCCTTCGTCGTGATGGTGTCCTTCATCGTCGGCTCGGCGGCGAGCGGGGTGGGACAGTTCATGCCGGACCGGGCCGGGCAGGCGATGATGCGCAGTCAGCACTACGGCGACCTCGGCCCTTGGGCCGGGCTGGGTGTGCTCGCGCTCTGGGCGGCAGCGGCGGTGCTGGGCGGGTGGCTGGCGGTGCGGCGCCGGGACGCGTGACGTCGGGCCAGTTGTCAGTGGCCCTCGGGATACTGACGGCATGACCACGGCAGAGCACCTCGAGACGATCGACCGGCTCCGGGCGAAGGACTTCCCGCCCGAGCCGGTCCGGACCGGAGGAAACAGCAGCGGCCCGGCTTTCCACCTGGTCCAGCTCGCCCGGACGCGGGACTTCTGGGACGACGACGGTTCCGGCCGGATCGAGTCGGCGGACCAGATCGGTGCCGAGTACGGAGCGCTCGCCCAGGCAGCGACCGACCGGTGGGGGGAGGCGCAGGTCTTCGGTCTGGGAACGCTGATGGACCGCGGGCTCGCCGGCGAGGAGATACCGCAGCCGTGGGGCGAGATGGGCAACAGCACCGACCACGTGCACCTGTGGCGGGTCGGCGCCCACTGGCTGGTGGTCTACGTGGCGCAGTGGGACTGCGACGACCCGTACCGACTGATGGCGGGGGTCACGGTCGTCGACCCGCCCTGAGTCGTTGCCTCGCGGCGAGAACCTGGCGCCCCCGACACCTCCAGCTCGTTCCGCTGCTCGAAGCCGTTCCGTCGGGATCGGCATCCGCCGCTGGGTCGTGGAGCGCGCATTCGCCCACCTGCACCGGTCCCGATGCCTTGAGGATCTGGTGGGAGACCCGCGACGGTATGCACGGCGCTTTCCTCGAGCTCGCCAGCTGCACCATCTGCCGGCGGCGCCGGATGAAACTCGTGCCTCAGCCGTCGCTGTTCAAGCTGAAGCCGCGGTCCTGAATCCGCATCAGGTAGCGACATCCCTGCGGTTCCCGGGCATCCGCGAGGCGAGGTGATGAGGTCATTCCGTCAGGAGCTCTGAGCCTCGTCGGCTTCGGCGGTCGTGCGCAGGCGGGCGTATTCCTGGGCCATCGACTCGGCGGTCCAGTGGGCATTGAGACCGCTCGGGTTGGGGAGGGCCCAGATGCGGGTGGAGCCGATCGTCCGCTCCTGGGGTCCGATCTTCGCCTTCCGCTCGCCGAAGGCGGTGCGGTAGGCCGTGACGCCGACCACCGCGAGCCACTGGGGGCGCAGCAGTTCCACCTTGGCCGTCAGGATGCGGCCGCCCTCGCGGAACTCCTCGGCGCTCAGCTCGTCGGCGCGGGCCGTCGCCCTGGCCACGACGTTGGTGATGCCGAGGCGGTAGGTCAGCAGCTCTTCCTGCTCGGCGGGGGCCAGCCGGCGGGGGGTGAAACCCGAGAGGTGCAGGACGGGCCAGAACCGGTTGCCGGGGCGGGCGAAATGGTGACCCGTCGCGGCGGAGAGGAGTCCGGGGTTGATCCCGCAGAAGAGCACACGCAGACCGCCCGTGACCACGTCCGGAAGGACGCGGTCACGGGCGGCGTTCAGCTCGTCGGGAGTCAGAGGATCGACCCCGGCGCGTACCCGGCGGCCTCCGGGTGCTGCTTGGCGATCGCCTCGATGCGGGAGACCACCACCGCGACCTGGTCGCCGGCGGCGCCGGTGAAGGACAGCTTGTCGGCCATCAGGGCGTCGAGCTGGGCCCGGTCCAGCGGCATCCGGTCATCGGCGGCCAGCTTGTCCAGCAGCTCGTTGCGCTCGGCGCCCTGCTCGCGCATGGCGAGTGCGGAGGCGACCGCGTGCTCCTTGATGACCTCGTGGGCGGCCTCGCGGCCCACGCCGGCCCGCACCGCGCCCATCAGGACCTTGGTGGTCGCGAGGAACGGCAGGTAGCGGTCCAGCTCACGGGCGACGACCGCCGGGAAGGCGCCGAACTCGTCGAGGACCGTCAGGAAGGTCTCCAGCAGGCCGTCGAAGGCGAAGAAGGCGTCCGGCAGAGCCACGCGGCGGACCACGGAGCAGGAGACGTCACCCTCGTTCCACTGGTCGCCGGCCAGCTCGCCGGTCATCGAGGCGTAGCCGCGCAGGATGACCATGAGGCCGTTCACGCGCTCGCAGGAGCGGGTGTTCATCTTGTGCGGCATGGCGGAGGAGCCGACCTGGCCGGGCTTGAAGCCCTCCGTCACCAGCTCGTGGCCCGCCATCAGGCGGATCGTCTTGGCGATCGACGACGGGGCGGCGGCCAGCTGCACCAGCGCGGTGACCACGTCGTAGTCGAGCGAGCGCGGGTAGACCTGGCCGACGGAGGTGAAGGCCTGCGCGAAGCCGAGGTGCGCGGCGATGCGCTGCTCCAGGTCGGCCAGCTTGGCGGCGTCGCCACCGAGCAGGTCGAGCATGTCCTGGGCGGTGCCGACGGGGCCCTTGATGCCGCGCAGCGGGTAGCGGCCCAGCAGGTCCTCGAGGCGGTCGTAGGCCACGAGCAGCTCGTCGGCCGCGGTGGCGAAGCGCTTGCCCAGGGTGGTCGCCTGCGCGGCCACGTTGTGCGAGCGGCCGGCCATGACCAGCTCGGCGTGCTCGCCGGCCAGCTTGCCGAGGCGGGCGAGGACGGCGACCGTGCGGTCCCGGGCGAGCTCCAGCGAGAGCCGGATCTGCAGCTGCTCGACGTTCTCGGTCAGGTCGCGGGAGGTCATGCCCTTGTGGACGTGCTCGTGACCGGCGAGGGCGTTGAACTCCTCGATGCGGGCCTTCACGTCGTGCCGGGTGACCTTCTCGCGCTCGGCGATGGAGGCCAGGTCGACGGTCTCGAGGACGCGCTCGTAGTCGGCGAGGGCCGCGTCGGGGACCTCGATACCGAGGTCCTTCTGGGCGCGCAGCACGGCGAGCCACAGCCGCCGCTCCAGCGTCACCTTGTATTCGGGGGACCACAGGACGGCGAGCTCCGCGGAGGCGTAGCGGCCGGCCAGGACATTGGGGATGCGGGGCTTGGCAGTCACGTGGAGGGATTCTACTTGGGCCACCGCTGTGTGTTTACGCAGGTAGGGCCACCACATTGAATTGTGGCTTGCTACGAGGAGGGGCCGGCCCGTCCGGCAGGACGGTGCCAGGACACCCCTAGAGCGACGGGTCCCCGTACGGCAGCAGCTCGGGGCGCTTGGCCGGACGGCCGTCGCCGGAGGAGCGGCCCGTCAGGCGGCGGCCGATCCAGGGGAGCAGGTGCTGCCGGGCGAAGCTCAGGTCCTGGGACCGGCGTACGGTCCAGCCGGGAGGAGCGGCGACCGGCAGTTCGGTGCGCCAGTCCAGCTCGGCGGGCAGGCCCAGGGCCTGCCAGACGGCCTCCGCCACCCGCTGGTGGCCCTCGGCGGTCAGGTGCAGCCGGTCGACGTCCCACATCCGCTGGTCGGCGAGCACGGAAGCCCCGTACAGGTCCACCACCACGGCGCCGTGCCGGGCGGCGAGCTCCTCGATGATGACGAAGAGCTCCTCCATGCGCGGCCGGAAGCGTTCCATCACCGGCCCGTTGCGCCCGGGGGAGCGCATCAGGACGAGGCGCTTGCAGGAGGGGGCGAGGAGCTCCACGGCCGATTCCAGGTGCTCGCGGACCCGGCCCATGTCCACCTTGGGTCGCAGGGCGTCGTTCAGCCCGCCCACCAGGGTCACCACGTCGGCGCCCATGGCCGCCGCAACCGGGACCTGGTCCTCGGCGATCTGGCCGATCAGCTTCCCGCGGACCGCGAGGTTCGCGTAGCGGAAGCCCGGCTCCCGTGCCGCGAGGCGGGCGGCCAGCAGGTCGGCCCAGCCGCGGTAGGAGCCGTCCGGAAGCAGGTCGGACATTCCCTCGGTGAAGGAGTCGCCGACCGCGACGAAACTGGTGTAAGAGGCATTCATCTCCATGGCGGAGTGATGTTACCGCGCGGTACCCCGGCCCCGCAGGGCCGGGGACCGCATGTCACGTCCCGCCGGAGGGCGCGGAGGGCGCGGAGTGCACGGATCGCACGGTTCACATGGCCGCGGGCCTGCCGAACAGCTCCCGCAGCACGTCCTCCATCGTCACCAGGCCGGTCATGGCGCCCTCCGCCCCGAGGACCGCCGCCAGGTGCGTACGGCTGCGCCGCATGGCGGTCAGCACGTCGTCCAGCGGGGTCTCCGCGCGCACCTGCGCGATCGGCCGCAGCGCCGACACCGGGAACGGCCGGTCCCGGGCCTCGTCGTCCGCGTCCAGGGTGTCCTTCACGTGCAGGTAGCCCAGGATCTTGTGCTGCGCGTCGACCACCGGGAACCGGGAGTACCCCGAGTCGGCCGACAGCCGCTCCAGCCCGGCCGGGGTGATGCCCTCCCGGGCCGTGACCACCCGGTCCGCCGAAAGCACCACGTCGGTCACGGGCCGCCGGCCCAGCTCCAGGGCGTCGTGCAGACGCTCGCTCGCCCGGTCGTCGAGGAGCCCCGCATCACTGGAGTCCTTGACCATCCGGGCCAGCTCGTCGTCCGAGAAGGTCGCGGCGACCTCGTCCTTGACCTCGACGCGCAGCAGACGCAGCAGGGCGTTGGCGAAGGCGTTGATCGCGAAGATCACCGGGCGCAGCCCCCGTGTGAGGGTCACCAGCGGCGGCCCCAGCAGCAGAGCGGTGCGCACGGGCTCGGCCAGCGCCACGTTCTTCGGCACCATCTCGCCGAAGAGCATGTGCAGGTACGTCGCCAGCGCCAGCGCCACCACGAAGGAGATCGCGTGGGTCACCCCGGCCGGTACCCCGACGAGGTCGAACAACGGCGTCAGCAGATGCGCGATGGCCGGCTCGGCCACCACGCCCAGCACCAGGGTGCACAGCGTGATGCCCAGCTGGGCCGCCGCCATCAGCGCCGACACGTGTTCCAGGCCCCATAGGACGGCGCGGCCGCGCCGGTCGCCCTGCTCGGCATACGGCTCGATCTGGCTGCGCCGGACCGAGATCAGCGCGAACTCCGCGCCGACGAAGAAGGCGTTGACGACCAGGGTCGCCAGGCCGATCAACAGCTGGATGACCGTCATCGGGCCTCCTCCGTTCCCTGAACGGGCTCGGCCGGGGCGTGCAGCAGCACGCGCGAGGCCCGGCGCCCGACGGCGTCCACCACGTCGAGGCGCCAGCCGTCCAGTTCCATGCGGTCGCCGACCTCCGGGATCCGGCCCAGTTCGGTCGCTATCAGGCCGGCCAGGGTCTCGTACGGACCGTCCGGCACGCGCAGGCCGATCCGCCGGAGCTGGTCGGTACGCGCCGAGCCGTCGGCGGAGTAGAGCAGGCGGCCGGACTCGTCCGTACCGGCCGGGGCGAGGTCCGGGGTCTCGTGCGGGTCGTGCTCGTCGCGGACCTCGCCGACGACCTCCTCGACGATGTCCTCCAGCGTGGCCACTCCGGCCGTGCCGCCGTACTCGTCGATGACCACGGCCATCGTCTGCTTGCCGGACAGCCGGTCCAGCAGCCGGTCGACGGTGAGCGACTCCGGTACGAGGAGGGGCTCGCGCAGCAGCTGCGACACGGGCCGGCGGCGGCGCTCGGCGGCCGGCAGGGCCAGTACGTCCTTGATGTGGACGGTGCCGACGACGGTGTCGAGGCTGCCCCGGTAGACCGGGAAGCGGGACAGGCCGGTGGCCAGCGTCGCGTTCGCCACGTCCTCGGCGGTGGTCTGCACGTCGAGTGCGGTGACCTGGACGCGCGGGGTCATCACGTTCTCCGCGGTCAGGTCGGCGAGGTTCAGGGTCCGGACGAACAGCTCGGCCGTGTCCTTCTCCAGCGCGCCCGCCTTCGCGGAGTGACGCGCGAGGGCGACCAGCTCCTGCGGGGTGCGGGCGGACGCCAGCTCCTCGGCGGGTTCCATGCCGAAGCGGCGCACCATGTGGTTCGCGGTGGTGTTGAGGTGGCTGATCAGCGGCTTGAAGGCCCGGCTGAAGACCCGCTGCGCGGTCGCCACGCGCTTGGCGATCGCCAGAGGTGAGGAGATCGCCCAGTTCTTGGGCACGAGCTCGCCGACCACCATCAGGACGATCGTCGACAGAACGGTGCCGAGGATCAGGGCTGCGGAGGACGCCGTGGCGGCCGACAGGCCCATGGCCTCGAAGGGGCCCTGCAGCAGGGCGGAGATCGACGGCTTGGAGATCATGCCGATGACCAGGCCGGTGACGGTGATGCCGAGCTGGGCTCCGGAGAGCTGGAACGTCAGCGTGCGGACGGCGGCCAGGGCGCTGTCGGCGCCGCGCTCGCCGCGCTCGACGGCTCGTTCGAGTTCGCTGCGCTCGACGGTCGTCAGCGAGAACTCAGCCGCGACGAAGACTCCACAGACGAGACAGAGCAGCAGCGCCACGAGGAGCAGGAGCACTTCGGTCATCGGTCGATCACCTCCGTCCCATGATCGGCCAGGAGGAGGGGGACCGCGCGATGTCGCGAACGGGTATGTCGTGGACTGGGAGGCTCGCCCATGGGCGGACGCTCACACCTTTCACTCAAGAGGGACCTTTCACCACATGGTAAAGGACGAGCAAAGAGAGCGGATCATTCTTTTGGCGGAGCGCGGCCCGGATGATGGGATCCGGACATGACTGATCTTCATATCGGCCCCGCGTCGGCCGCCGACCTCGGCGCTGTCCTGGACTTCTGGAAGTCCGCCGCGGAGGGAACGAGTATCAGCGACGATCTCGCCGGGGTCGAGCGTCTCCACGAACGCGACCCGCAGGCGCTGCTGCTCGCCCGGCGCGAGGGGGAACTCGTCGGGACGGTGATTGCCGGGTTCGACGGGTGGCGCTGTCACCTCTACAGGCTCGCCGTGCACCCCGGGCACCGGAGGCAGGGGATCGGGGCCGCCCTGCTGGCCGCCGCCGAGGAGCGGTTCGCGGCGCTGGGCGGGCGGCGCGCGGACGCGATGGTGCTGGACCGCAACGAGCGGGCGCACCGGGTGTGGGACGCGACGGGCTACCGGCCGCAGGAGCAGTGGACGCGCTGGGTCAAGCCGCTGGGCTGAGCGCGCGCCGTCGGAATCCTGCCGGGCTCGGAGCCCGGCAGGATCGATCGGCACAAGCGATCGGCACAAGCGATGCGGTCGGCCTGCTCGGCGGGGCGCCGACGGCCACGGCCGCGGGACACCCGGAGCGGGCCGGGGCACTGTGCGACGGTGTACGCCGCCTCGCCACGGCGGGAGGGGCCGCCGGCCGACCGGGCTGTCGGACCTGGTCCGTCCCCCGGCGCCGGAGCCGTCCGCGGGTGCCGAAGCGCCCGATCCGGTGCTGGCCTCGCTCACCGCGCGGGAACGCGAGGTCGCGGCCCCGGTGAGCGCGGGCCCGACCACACCGGCCATCGCGGCCCGGCTCTGGATCAGCCCGCGCACGGTCGAATCCCACCTGGGCCGCATCCACCGGAAGACCGGTGCCGCACGGGCCGCGTCGGCGGTGCTCCGGAGCCGCTCCACCCGACGATGCGGGACCCGCGCCTCACACGCCGACGGGGCCCGGGTGTGGGGCGGGCGGGACGAAGGCCGCCGGGCGCCAGGCGGACAGGAAGGAATCCGCCGACCAGGTGCCCGACAGGGCCGGGGCCAGCCAGGACGCGGCCGATGCGCGGAAACGCTCCGGCGCGAGGTTCCCCGAGCCCTCCGGGACCGCGCCCAGCAGCGGCAGTCCCGAGGAGTCCGGGAGGTCCGCCAGATTGCAGCGGGCCGCCAGGTCCGGGCTCTGCGGCCAGCTGCCCACCACCACGCCCAGCGCGGTCAGTTCACGGGCCCGCAGAGCCTCCGCCGTGAGCGTCGTGGAGTTGAGCGTGCCCAGGCCCGCCGGGGCGACGATCAGCGTCGGCGCCCCGAGCAGGCGGGCCGCGTCGGCCAGCGTGTTGCCCGCCTCGTCGAAGCGGACGAGCAGTCCGCCCGCTCCCTCCACCAGGACCAGGTCATGGTCCTGCGACAGCCGGTCCGCGGCCTCCGCGATCTGCGCCGGGGCGAGCGTCGCCAGCCCCGAGCGGCGGGCCGCCGTGTCCGGGGCCAGGGGCTCCGGGTAGCGGGCCAGTTCCACCGCCGTGACGGAGGGACCGGCCAGCCGGACCGCCTCCGCCGCGTCCCCCGGCTCCTGCGGGCCGACCCCCGTCTGCGCCGGCTTGAGCACCGCCACCGAGCGGCCGGCCGCCACCGCGGCGGCCGCGATCGCCGACGTGACCACCGTCTTGCCGATCTCGGTGCCCGTCCCGGACACCATCACTACGGACATCTCAGCCTTCCCGCGCCGCCGCGCACACCGCACGGCAGATACGTGCCACGTCCTCGTCGCCGGTCACGAACGGCGGCATCACATAGATCAGGTCGCGGAACGGGCGCACCCACACGCCCTCGCGCACCGCCGCCCGGGTGGCCGCCACCACGTCGGTCTCGTGGTCGAGCTGGACCACGCCGATGGCGCCCAGGACGCGTACGTCCTTCACACCGGGGATGTCCGACGCCGCAGCCAGGCCCTCGCGCAGCCCCGCCTCGATCCGCTTGACCTCGGTCGCCCAGTCCTGGCCGAGCAGCAGCTCGACGGAGGCCAGGGCCACGGCCGTGGCCAGCGGGTTGCCCATGAAGGTCGGCCCGTGCGCCAGCACGGGGACCTCGCCCTGGGAGATGCCGTTCGCCACCCGCTCGGTGCACAGGGTCGCCGCCAGCGTGAGGTAACCACCGGTCAGCGACTTGCCCAGGCACATCACGTCAGGGGTGATCCCCGCGTGGTCGGCCGCGAAGAGCGAGCCCGTACGGCCGAAGCCCGTGGCGATCTCGTCCAGGATCAGCAGGACCCCGTACTCGTCGCACAGCTCGCGCAGCACCCGCAGGTAGCCCGGGTGGTGGAAGCGCATGCCGCCCGCGCCCTGCACCACCGGCTCCACGATGACCGCGGCCAGTTCGTCCGCGTGCGCGGAGACCGTCGCACGCAGGTGGTCGGCGTACGCAGGGTCCACGGGCGTGTCGAAACCGGCGGGCGGCGCGTCCGCGAAGACCTGCCGCGGCAGGTGACCCTGCCACAGCTCGTGCATCCCGCCGTCGGGGTCGCAGACGGCCATCGGCTGCCAGGTGTCCCCGTGGTAGCCGCCGCGCCAGGTCAGCAGCCGGGTCTTGCCCGTCCGTCCCAGCGAACGCCAGTACTGCAGGCACATCTTGACCGCGACCTCGACGGAGACCGAGCCCGAGTCGGACAGGAAGACGTGCTCCAGCCCCGGCGGGGTGATCTCGACGAGCTTCGCGGCCAGCCGGACGGCGGGCTCATGGGTGAGCCCGCCGAACATCACGTGCGACATCAGACCCAGCTGCGCGGTGGCGGCCTCGTTGAGCACCGGGTGGTTGTACCCGTGGATCGCCGACCACCAGGAGGACATGCCGTCGACCAGCTCTTCGTGGCCGTGTCCCTGCGACGGGTCGGCGAGCCGCAGCCGCACCCCCGACGCGGAGGCGATGACCAGGGGCTCCTGCCGCCCGGGCATCGGGCCGTACGGGTGCCAGACGTGCTGCCGGTCCAGCGCGAGCAGTTCCGCGCCGGCCGTCGACGGTGTACGCCGGTCAGGCATTGGGGGCGACGTCCGTCCCCGCGCCACGTCGGCGGACCGCCACCAGCTCCGGCCGGACCTCTCCGGCCTCGGCCTGGACCGGTGCGGGCGCCTCGGCCGCCGGCGCGTGGCCGGAGCAGCCGCTGCACGCGGAGCCGCAGCCCGCCGCCGGGGCGTCGCCGGCCTCGCCCGAACCGCAGAGGGAGGCGCCGCCGTTCGAGCCGCAGCCCCCGCCGGCACTCGCGGCCGCCACGTCGGAGCGGTGCGCGGGAAGGGTCGACGTACCGGCACCCTCCACCTCGAAACCGGCGTCCGCGATCATGTCGAGGTCGGCCTGTCCGGCCTGGCCCTCACTGGTCAGGTAGTCGCCGAGGAAGATCGAGTTGACCACGTGCAGGGCCAGCGGCTGCATCGAGCGCAGGTGCACCTCGCGCCCGCCGGCGAGGCGGACCTCGACGTCGGGGCAGACGAAGCGCGCCATCGCCAGGATGCGCAGGCAGCGCTGCGGGGTGAGGTTCCACTCCTTGGCCAGCGGGGTGCCCTCGAAGGGGATCAGGAAGTTGACCGGCACCGAGTCCGCGTCCAGCTCGCGCAGCGAGAAGACGACGTCGACCAGGTCCTCGTCGCTCTCGCCCATGCCCGCGATCAGACCGGAGCAAGCGGACAGACCGGCGCCGTGCGCCTTCTGCACCGTGTCGACGCGGTCCGCGTAGGTGTGGGTCTTGGTGATCTGGCCGTACGTGGCCTCGGAGGTGTTGAGGTTGTGGTTGTAGGCGTCCGCGCCCGCGTCCCGCAGCCGCTCCGCCTGGCCGTCCGAGAGCAGGCCGAGGCACGCACAGACCTCGACGCCCTCGTTCTGCTCCTTGATCGCGGCGATGGTCTTGCCGACGCGGTCCACGTCCCGGTCCGTCGGCCCGCGGCCGCTCGCGACCAGACAGACCCGCTTCGCGCCGCCCGCGACACCGGCGGCGGCGGCCTGGGAGGCCTCCTCGGGCTTCAGCCACGTGTACTTGAGGATCCCGGCCGTCGACCCCAGGCGCTGGGAGCAGTAGGAGCAGTCCTCGGGGCACAGGCCCGACTTCAGGTTGACCAGGTAGTTCAGCTTGACCCGACGTCCGAACCACTGGCGGCGCACCTTGCCGGCCGCGGCCACCACGTCGAGCAGTTCGTCGTCAGAAGTCGCCAGTACGGCGAGTGCTTCTTCGCGGGTCGGCAGCTCGCGCCGCAGCCCCTTGTCCACCAGGGTGTTCAGCAGGTCCATGAACCCGATCCTGGACCACACCCCCGCTCCCGGCCAAGGAGAGATCGCACAACATGGCCGGATGGGTGTGTGTGTATCACCACACCTGGCGCAGCGGTGACGCGAGCTAGGGTCGGGGCAGGTCTGTGGACTGCCGACAAAACACGAGGACGTGCCGATGCCCGAGCTCACTCCCGACCCGCTGGACGTCTTCGCGTGGATCGACGACGCGGAGCGCGCGCGGGAGGAGGCCGGCCTCGTCCGCACGCTGCGCCCCCGGCCGTCGGCGTCGCCGCTGCTGGACCTCGCCAGCAACGACTACCTCGGCCTGTCCCGGCATCCCGAGACCGTCCGGGGGGCGCAGGAGGCCGCCGAGCGCTGGGGCGCCGGAGCCACCGGCTCGCGTCTGGTGACGGGTACGACCGAGCTCCACACCGAGCTGGAGCGGGAGCTCGCCGCCTTCTGCGGTTTCGAGGCCGCGCTCGTCCTGTCCTCCGGGTACGCGGCCAACCTCGCCGCCGTCACCGCGCTCAGCAGCCGGGGCACGCTGGTCGTCTCCGACGCCGGGAACCATGCCTCGATCGTCGACGGCTGCCGGCTCTCGCGCGCCGAGACGGCCGTGATCCCGCACGCCGACCCCGACACCGCGCGCAAGACGCTCGCCGCCCACGAGGGCCGGGCGCTGCTCGTCAGCGACTCGGTGTTCTCGGTCGACGGGGACGCCGCCCCGCTCGCCGGTTATGCCGCTGCCTGCCGGGAGGAAGGGGCGGCCCTGGTCGTCGACGACGCCCACGGGCTGGGTGTGCTGGGCGAGGGCGGCCGGGGCGCGCTGCAGGCCGCCGGGCTCGCGGGGGCGCCGTACGTGGTCGCCACCCTGACCCTCTCGAAGTCCCTGGGCAGCCAGGGCGGAGCCGTGCTCGGCCCGGCCCGGGTGATCAGGCACCTGATTAACACCGCGCGCACCTTCATCTTCGACACGGGCCTCGCCCCGGCCGCCGCGGGCGCGGCGCTGGCGAGCCTGCGCCTGCTCCGGCGGGAGCCGGAGCGGGCGGACCGTGCCCGCGAGGTGGCCGACCGGCTGTACGGGCGGCTCACCGCGTCCGGCCTGACCGCGGCCCGGCCGGACGCGGCCGTGGTGTCGGTACGGGCCCCGTCGGCGTCGGCGGCACTGCGCTGGGCCGCCGATTGCCGCGAGGCAGGTCTGTCCGTGGGGTGCTTCCGCCCGCCGTCGGTGCCGGACGGCATCTCCCGGCTGCGGCTGACCGCCCGGGCCGACCTCACGGGGGACGAGATCGATCGGGCGGTGGGGACGATCCTCGCGACCGCGCCCGCCGGAGCCACGGACGGCCAGGGCCGGTAGGCCGTATCGGCCGAAGTCCTGGGTTTCCGGCACGTCGTGGGCGACGCTACGCGTGCGCGTCGGCCCGTACGGAGGCGAGGAAGCCGGTCCAGACGGGCCCGGTGAAGAGCACGGCCGGGCCGTCCGTCCGCTTCGAGTCACGGACGGCCAGCAGGCCGCCGGGGCCGTCCCGCAGGACGGCCGCTTCCACGCAGTTGTTCATTCCGGTGCTGCGGCTGCTCCGCCGCCACCGCGCGCCGATCAGAAGTCCGCCGGGGGATAAGGGGGTTGCGGACACGGGGGTGCCTCCTTACGCGTCGTCAGCGAGTGAGCTGATGAGATCCGACGAGTCCTGGGGCGAGAGGGCGTGCTCCTGGATGGTGCGGAACGCGGCGCCGTACGCCTCAAGGTCTTCCTTCCGCTCGAGATAGAGGCTACTCGTCAAATGGTCGAGTACCACCACATCCAGATCAGCGATGTCCGGAAATGAAAAAATAACGAACGGTCCGGTCAGGCCGAGATGCCCTCCGACGCTGAACGGAAGCACCTGCAGGCGTACTTGAGGCAGTCGGGACACCTCCACCAGGTGTCGCAATTGCCCCGCCATCACCCCCGGCCCGCCGATCTGCCGGCGCAGCACCGCCTCGTCCAGTACGGCGCTCAGCTCCAGCGGCGGATCGGCCCGCAGCACCGACTGCCGCGCCAGCCGTACGTCGACCAGCGCGTCCACCTTCGGCTCCGGCAGCCCGCCCAGCGCGGCCCGGGTCACGGCCCGTGCGTACCCCGGGGTCTGCAGCAGCCCCGGCACCACGGAGAGCTCCACGGTGCGGGCCGAGCGGGCCCCGGCCTCCAGACTGATGAAGTCCCGGTACTCCTGCGGCAGCAGCCCCCGATAGTCGTGCCACCACTGGCGGCCGCGCCCGCCCGCAGGGCCCGGGCCGGCGGCCGAGGCCGACAGGGCCTCCAGCAGCGCCCGCTGCTCGGGGCTGACGATCTCCCCGTACGCGTCGAGGAGCAGCCGGATGTCCTCCGGCTTCACGCCGCTGCGGCCTGTTTCGATACGGCTGATCTTCGACTGGTGCCACCCCATGATCCGGGCCGCCTCACCACTGGTGAGTCCGGACCGGTCGCGCAGGGCACGCAGTTCCTCACCGAGCTTGCGTCGGCGCACCGCGGGACCGTGCTGCACACCCGCCTCCTTCCACCGGCACAGCTCGCACCAGTCTGCCGTCCAAATACGCTCTTCCGTAGCAGAGTTCACCGCATCGAGCGACAGATATATGCATATCTTGGGGGAAAGGCAGATCTGACGGCACGATGGGTGGCACTCTGGCGTCCAGCACAGATCCGGGGCTTTTCGCCCCGGTGGGAAAGGGACCGTCGCCATGGCAGATCACCAGGAAGCATCCGTCACTCTGCCGAGCGATCCCGCCTCGGTCGCCACTGCCCGACGCTATGTCGCGGAGGTGCTGGGCGAATGGGGACTCCCCGATGACGCCGACACCGCCGACAGCGTCCGGCTGATCGTCTCGGAACTGGCCACCAACGCCGTACAGCACACTTTCGGCAAGTCGCCCACCTTCACCGTCGACATCCGGCTGGAGCGCCAGGAGTGGCTGCGCGTCGGGGTGACCGACAGCCACCCGCGCTGGCCCAAGCGGCTCCCGGCCGCCGTCCAGCAGGACAACGGCCGGGGCATGGTCATCATCCGCTGGCTGACGGCGGAGGCGGGCGGCCGGCTCTCGGTCACCCCGACCGAGGACGGCGGCAAGACGGTGTGGATCGCGCTCCCCTGGAGCGTCGGGGCTCCGACGCCGAGCGTCACCGGCTGCTGACCTGCAAGGCCGGGGCGCGGACCCGGACCGGGACTCGGATCCGGCTCAGGCGAGGCCGCGTTCGGGCGCGCTGCGCTCGATGCACAGCTCATTGCCCTCGGGGTCGGCGAGCACCACCCAGCCCGCCACGCCGTCCGCGTCGCGGCGGTCGTCCACGAGCTTCGCGCCGAGCCCGATCAGGCGCTCGACGGTCTCGTTGCGGGTGCCGGTCGGCGGCTGGATGTCCAAGTGGACGCGGTTCTTCACGGACTTGGAGTCCGGGACCCGGATGAACAACAGGCCCGGAACCCCCTGCTGCCCCGACTCCAGCATGACCTCGTCGTCACCCTCCACGTCGTCGGGGTGGATCGCGAAGCCGGTCACGGCGGACCAGAACTCGGCGATCCGGTAGGGGTCGAGAGCGTCGAAGGTGATGTGCCTGACGGCGTTGACGAACATCTGTCTCCTCGATGAGATCTGTCTGCGGTGCTGTATACGGAATCGGGCCCGTGGGACAACGGAGTTGAACCGGGTACCCGCCCGAAACCTGGGTTAACCCAGCGGAAAAGCGCGGGGCTTAGCGTGGCGGCCACGTTCGACCGCCAATGATCATCCATGATCCGGTAAAGCGGTGGTGGTCGGGACGGAAAGCCTTTCCCCGTGTTGGGCAAGAGACGCTTGGCTCGGATATGCGCAGGTCAACAAAGTGTTGACGACCGGTAGGGTCGCCCCGCCCTTCGTTGATCTTGTCCCGGAAACTTGGTGATACGCGTGCAACTGACACCGCACGAGCAGGAGAGACTGCTCATCCACGTGGCCGCCGATGTGGCCGAGAAGCGCAGGGCGCGCGGGGTCCGCCTCAACCATCCGGAGGCGATCGCGCTGATCACCTCGCACCTCCTGGAGGGGGCCCGCGACGGCCGGACCGTGTCCGAGCTGATGGCCTCGGGCCGCACCGTCCTGACCCGCGAGGAGGTCATGGAGGGGATCCCCGAGATGATCCACGACGTCCAGGTCGAAGCGACCTTCCCGGACGGCACCAAGCTCGTCACGGTCCACGACCCGATCGTCTGAAACGGAGTGCCCCGCATGATCCCCGGCGAAATCGTCCACGGGAACGGCGCGGTACCCCTCAACGAGGGCCGCCCCGTCACCCGCCTCACCGTGCTCAACGCCGCCGACCGGCCGGTCCAGGTCGGCTCCCACTACCACTTCGCCGAGGCCAACCCCGGCCTCGACTTCGACCGCTCCGCCGCCCGCGGACTCCGGCTCGACATCGCCGCCGGTACGGCCGTCCGCTTCGAGCCGGGCATCCCGGTCGCGGTGGAACTCGTACCGCTGGGCGGGCTGCGCACCGTACCGGGGCTGCGCGGGGAGACCGGAGGGCCGCTCGATGGCTGAGCTCTCCCGCCAGGTGTACGCCGACCTCTTCGGGCCCACGGCCGGCGACCGGATCCGGCTGGCCGACACCGACCTGTTCGTCGAGATCGAGCAGGACCTCGCCGGAGGCCCCGGGCGGGCCGGCGACGAGGCCGTCTTCGGCGGCGGCAAGGTGATCCGCGAATCCATGGGGCAGGCCCGCACCACCCGGGCCGAGGGCGCCCCCGACACCGTGCTCACCGGGGTCGTCGTCCTCGACCACTGGGGCATCGTCAAGGCCGACCTCGGCATCCGCGACGGCCGGATCTGCGGCATCGGCAAGGCCGGCAACCCCGACACCATGGACGGCGTCGACCCCGCACTGGTCATCGGCCCCGAGACCGAGATCATCGCGGGCAACGGGAAGATCCTCACCGCCGGTGCCGTCGACGCCCACGTGCACTTCATCTCCCCGACGGTCATCGAGGAGGCGCTCGCCTCCGGGATCACCACCCTCGTCGGCGGCGGGACCGGACCGGCCGAAGGGACCAAGGCCACCACCGTCACCCCCGGGCCCTGGCACCTGGCCCGGATGTTCGCGGCCCTGGAGGCCTACCCGGTCAACATCGGCCTGCTCGGCAAGGGCAACACCATGTCCCGCGAGGGCATGCACTCCCAACTGCGCGGCGGCGCCCTCGGATTCAAGATCCACGAGGACTGGGGGGCCACCCCCGCCGTCATCGACGCCTGCCTGGGGGTCTGCGAGGAGACCGGCGCCCAGGTCGCCATCCACACCGACACGCTCAACGAGGCAGGCTTCGTCGCCGACACCCTCGCAGCCATCGGCGGGCGGACCATCCACTCGTACCACACCGAGGGCGCGGGCGGCGGGCACGCACCCGACATCATCACCGTGGTCTCCGAGCCGAACATACTGCCCAGCTCCACGAACCCCACCCGGCCGCACACCGTCAACACCGTCGAGGAACACCTCGACATGCTGATGGTCTGCCACCACCTCAACCCGGCCGTCCCCGAGGACCTCGCCTTCGCCGAATCGCGGATCCGGCCCTCGACCATCGCCGCCGAGGACGTCCTGCACGACCTCGGGGCCATCTCCATCATCTCCTCCGACTCCCAGGCCATGGGCCGCGTCGGCGAGGTCGTGCTGCGCACCTGGCAGACCGCCCACGTGATGAAGAAGCGCCGCGGCTTTCTCCCCGGCGACGGGCCGGCGGACAACCACCGGGCCCGCCGCTACGTCGCCAAGTACACGATCAACCCCGCCGTGGCCCAGGGGCTCGCCCGCGAGATCGGCTCGGTCGAGACCGGCAAACTGGCCGACCTGGTGCTGTGGAACCCCGCCTTCTTCGGGGTCAAGCCCGAACTCGTCATCAAGGGCGGCCAGATCGCCTACGCGCAGATGGGCGACGCCAACGCCTCCATCCCCACCCCGCAGCCCGTCCTGCCCCGCCCGATGTTCGGCAGCCACGGCCGCGCGCCCGGCCTGAACTCCCTGAACTTCACCGCGCAGGCCGCGCTCGACGACGGGCTGCCCGAACGGCTCGGCCTGGGCAAGCAGTTCGTGGCCATCGAGAGCACCCGCAAGCTGAGCAAGGCCGACATGCGGGGCAACGACGCCATGCCGAGGGTCGAGGTCGACGCCGACACCTTCACGGTCACCATCGACGGGGAGGCCGTGGAACCGGCGCCCGCGGCGGAACTGCCCATGGCCCAGCGCTACTTCCTGTTCTGACCTGTTCTGATCTGTTCTGAGACGAGGATTCCTGCGATGAGCCGCGCCGCGCTGCTCGTCCTCGCGGACGGCCGCTTCCCCGCCGGGGGCCACGCCCACTCCGGCGGGGCGGAGGCCGCCTGCAAGGCGGGCCGGATCCATGACGCCGCCACCCTGGAGGACTTCTGCCGGGGCCGGCTGCACACCGCCGGCCTCACCGCCGCCGCGCTCGCCGCGGCCGCCGCCCTCGGGCTCGACCCGGCCGTACTCGACGCCGCCGCCGATGCCCGCACCCCCTCGCCGGCACTGCGCACCGCGGCCCGGCGGCTCGGGCGGCAGCTGATGCGCGCCGCCCGGGCCACCTGGCCCGCCACCGAACTCGAAGCCCTGGCCGAGGCGTTCCCGCGCGGGGCCCACCAGCCCGTGGTGCTCGGAGTCACCGCCCGGGCGGCCGGGCTCGGGCCCAAGGACGCCGCGCACGTGGCGGCGTACGAGAGCGTCGGCGGGCCCGCCACCGCGACGGTACGGCTGCTGGGCCTGGACCCCTTCGAGGCGAGCGGGGTACTGGCCCGTCTGGCCCCCGAGCTCGACGCCGTCGCGGCCCGGGCGGAGCGGGCCGCGCTGCGGGCCCGCTCACAGGGCCCGGACGCGCTGCCCGCGGCCTCCTCGCCACTGCTGGACATCTCGGCAGAGGTTCATGCCGACTGGCCGGTACGCCTCTTCGCTTCCTGACCCCCCGAAGGAGACACCCCCCATGCACCTCGACCACGCGGTGACCTACCCCCACCGGCACACGCGCAGCGCCGATCCCCTGCGGCCCGACGGCACCCGGCGGGCCCTGCGCATCGGACTCGGCGGACCCGTCGGCTCCGGCAAGACCGCCACCGTCGCCGCCCTGTGCCGCGCGCTGCGCACCGAACTGTCCATGGCCGTCGTCACCAACGACATCTACACCCGTGAGGACGCCGAGTTCCTGCTCCGCGAGGCCGTCCTGCCGCCCGAGCGGATCACCGCCGTCGAGACCGGCGCCTGCCCGCACACCGCCATCCGCGACGACATCTCCGCCAACCTGGAGGCCGTGGAGGAACTGGAGGACGCCTTCCGGGAGAACGGCCGACTGGACTTGATCCTCGTCGAGTCCGGCGGGGACAACCTCACCGCCACCTTCTCCCGCGGACTCGTCGACGCCCAGATCTTCGTCATCGACGTGGCGGGCGGGGACGACATCCCCCGCAAGGGCGGCCCCGGCGTCACCACCGCCGACCTCCTCGTCGTCAACAAGACCGACCTCGCCCCGCACGTCGGCTCCGACCTCGACCGGATGGCCCGCGACGCCGCCGCACAGCGCGGCGAACTCCCCGTCGCCTTCCAGTCCCTGCGCGGCCCCGAGGGCGTCGGCCCGGTGGCCGCCTGGGTGCGCGAGCGGATCGCCGCCTGGTCCACGCGGTGAGCGGCGCGACCGGCACCACCAGCACCGAGGACACCGAGCAGGCGCCTTCGGTGCCCCCGGCCGGGCTGCGCGCCACCGCCCGCATCCATGCCGTGGCCGACGGCCGGGGCGGCACCGCCCTCCCACTGCTCGCAGGGGAGGGCCCGCTCGCGCTGCGCCGCACCCGCTCGGATTCGGCCGCCCGGGCCGGGGTCGTGCTGGTCGGCGCGATGAGCGCCCCGCTCGGCGGGGACCACCTCACCGTCGAGGCCACCGCCGGCCCCGGGGCGCACCTCGCGCTCTCCTCGGCGGCGGCCACGCTGGCCCTGCCCGGCCGGTCGGGCAGGCCCGCACGCTACGACGTGCACCTCACCCTGGAGGACGAGGCGTCGGTGCGGTGGCTGCCCGAGCCGCTGGTCTCGGTGCGCGGCAGCGACCTGAGGGTGCGCACTCACGTCCGGCTGGCTCCCACCGCACGCCTGGTGCTGCGCGAGGAGCAGGTACTGGGCCGCACCGGGGAGGCTCCGGGCCTGCTGCGCAGCCGTCTCACGGTCGACCGTGGCGGGCGTCCCCTGCTGGACCAGGAGCTCGCCTGCGGCCCCGGCGCACCCGGAGGCTGGGACGGCCCGGCGGGCCTGGCCGGACACCGGGCCCTCGGCCAACTCCTCGTCGTGGACCCCGCCTTCGCCGGGGCTCCGCCCGCGGCGGCGGTCCTGGGGGAGTTCGCCGCCGTGACACCGCTGGCCGGTCCCGCCGTGCTCGTTACGGCCCTGGCCCCGGACGCCCTGCGGGTGCGCGAGCTGCTCGACGTGGCCTGCCGCACCTACGGCCGGTGAAAGCGGGACGCATCAGGCACCGCTCAGCGGTACACGCCTTTCCGGTTATCGGGTTGGCAAAGAAGTCGATCCGGCCCTGTCGCCGGGTCCCGGTCAGAAGACAAGATCCCTCTGCACCCCGACGACCGAATCCGACCGACCCGACCAACCAGGCCGCCCACGGCGGCATCTGACGCAGGGGGAACAACCACGTGATACGCAACGCGGCGCTGGCGAGCGCCGCCACACTGATCACCGGAACGCTCGCGGCGAGCCTGCTGCTGGCCCCGCCGGCCGTGGCGGCCTCCGCCTCCGCCGACCACGACATCAGGCTGCCGGAGGCCCTGGGCGTGCAGATCGCCGCCGCCCGCGCCGCCCGCACCGGGATCGACTGGAAGGACTGCCCGGCCGACTGGGGCCTGGAGAAGCCCATCCAGTGCGGCTGGGTGAAGGTCCCGCTCGACTACGCGAAGCCGTACGGCAAGACCATCGACATCGCCGTCGACCGGATCGGCAGCACGGGGACCAAGGAGGAGCGCCAGGGCGCGCTCGTCTACAACCCCGGCGGCCCCGGCGGTTCCGGCATGCGCTTCCCGCGCCGCGTCACCACCAAGAGCCCGCTGTGGGTCAATGCGTCCAAGGCCTACGACTTCGTGGGCTTCGACCCGCGCGGTGTCGGTCACTCGGCGCCGATCTCCTGCATCGACCCGCAGGAGTTCGTCAAGGCCCCGAAGGCCGACCCGGTCCCGGACTCCGAGGCCGACAAGCGCGCCCAGCGCAAGCTCGCCGCCGAGTACGCGGACGGCTGCAAGGAGCGCAGCGGCGAGATGCTGCCGCACATGACCACGCCGAACACCGCGCGCGACCTCGACGTCGTCCGCGCCGGCCTCGGCGAGTCCAAGCTGAACTTCCTCGGCGTCTCCTACGGCACCTACCTGGGCGGGGTCTACGCGACCCTCTTCCCGACCCATGTGCGCCGCATGATCGTCGACAGCGTGGTGGACCCGTCGCAGGACAACATCTGGTACGAGGCCAACCTCGGCCAGGACGTCGCCTTCCAGATGCGCTGGAACGACTGGCAGGACTGGGTCGCCAAGAACGACGCGGTGTTCCACCTCGGAAACACCCGCGCCAAGGTCGAGGCCAAGTGGCAGGAGCTGCGCGCCAAGGCCAAGGCCAACCCGCTCGGCGGGATCGTCGGACCGGCCGAGCTCATCGGCTTCTTCCAGGGCGCCCCGTACTACGACTCCTCCTGGGTGCCCGTCGCCCAGACCTTCGCCGCCTGGGCCGCCGGTGACGAGCAGGCGCTCATCGACGCCATCGCCCCGGACATGACGGACGTCAAGGGCAACGCGTCCTCGGAGAACGGCAACGCCGTCTACACCGCCGTCGAGTGCGCCGACGCCAAGTGGCCCACCAGCTGGTCCAAGTGGGACCGGGACAACACCAAGCTGCACCAGAAGTACCCGTTCCTGACCTGGTCCAACGCGTGGATGAACCTGCCCTGCGCGACCTGGAAGTCCAAGCAGAGCACCCCGATCGCCGTCGGCGCCAAGCGCGGGCTGCCCCCGGTGCTGATCGTCCAGTCCGAGCGGGACGCGGCCACGCCGTACAAGGGCGCGGTCGAGCTGCACCGCCGCCTCGCCGGCTCGCGTCTGATCACCGAGAAGAACGCCGGCTCGCACGGTGTCACCAGCCTGCTGAACCCCTGCATCAACAGCCGGGTGGACGCCTACCTGCTCACCGGCAAGGTCGACGCCAAGGACGTGACGTGCGACCCGCACGCCACCCCGGTGGCCCCGGCCCCGGCCGCGGCGAAGTCGCTGTCGTCCGACGCCCCGGCCGGCCCCCCGGTCTTCCCGGCGCCGCAGGAGCTCCCCTCCGTCCGCTAGGCCCTGTCGGGACGGAGCTCCCCGCCCGTCCCTGGCAGGACGGGCGGGGAGCGGACGGGCGGGAGGAGGCTCAGCGCGCGGAGCGCCGGGCCTTCTTCCGCTGTTCCTCCTCCTCGGCCTTGACCTCGCCGGCGTACCGGTCGACGTACTCCTGGCCGGAGAGTCCGAGGATCGCGTACATGATCTCGTCGGTCACCGCCCGCAGGACGGCCCGTTCGCCCTCCATCCCGGCGTACCGGGAGAAGTCCAGCGGCTCACCGAAGCGGATCGTCACCCGCCGGATCTTCGGGATCTTCTTCCCGGGCGGCTGGATCTCGAAGGTGCCGACCATCGCGCAGGGCACGACGGGCACCCCGGCGCCCAGGGCCATCGCGGCCACACCCACCTTGCCCTTGTAGAGCCGGCCGTCGTGCGAGCGCGTACCCTCCGGATAGATGCCCAGCAGCTCGTCCTTGGCCAGCACTCCCAGCCCCTCGCGCAGCGCGGCCTGTCCGGCGTCCTTGCCCGACCGGTCCACCGGGATCTGCCCGGCGCTGCGGAAGAAGAAGGCGGTGAGCCGGCCCTTGACCCCGGGGCCGGTGAAGTATTCGGCCTTCGCCAGGAAGGTGATCCGGCGCTTGAGGATCGCGGGCATCAGGAAGTGGTCCGAGAACGACAGGTGGTTGCCCGCGACGATCGCGGCGCCCTCGGCCGGGATGTTCTCCAGGCCCTCGATCCTGGGTCTGAACAGCAGCCGCAGCATGGGACCGAGCAACACGTGCTTGAGCAAGTGGTAGAACACCAGGCCGCTCCTGTCGATATCCCGTTGTCACCGCCATTTTACGGACGGTGAGTCGCGGGATGCAGGGGGCGGACGAGACCTTGCTCAGACATTGCGCGAAGCGGCCATCCCGGCGGTCAGCAGCCCCAGCACCACCCAGCCGAACCACAGCCAGCCGTTGCTGCCGAGGGCCACGGAGTACGCGGCTACGGCCACCAGTGCGGCGAAGGTCATGACGGCCATCGCCTTAACGGATCCGGTCATGCCCCATGGTGGCGCGCGAAGGCGGGATCGCGCTACTGGCCACGCGCTTGGAGCGAGGCGAGATACGAGTTGTACGCCTCCAGCTCCTTGTCGCCGTTGCGGTCCTCGGCGCGGTCGGACCGTCGTGCGGCCCGCTGCTCGGAGTGGTACCACTGGTACACCAGGGCGATCAGGACCAGCACCGAGGGGATCTCGCTGAAGGCCCAGGCGATGCCGCCGCCCCACTGCTGGTCGAGCAGCGGGTCGATGCCGAGCGACGCCGGAGGGTTCGCGTACGTCTTGATCATCGGCTGGCTGGCCATCATCAGGGCGATGCCGAAGAACGCGTGGAAGGGCATCCCCGCGAACAGCTCCAGCATCCGCATCACATAGCCCGGCCGGTGCGGACCCGGGTCGATTCCCATGATCGGCCAGAAGAAGATCAGGCCGACCGCGAGGAAGTGGACCATCATCGCGATGTGCCCCGTGCGGCTCTCCATCAGGAAGTCGAAGAGCGGCGTGAAGTACAGCGCGTACAGGCTCGCGATGAACATCGGGATCGTGAACGCGGGGTGGGTGACCACCTTCATGTACCGGCTGTGGAGCAGCATCAGCAGCAGCTCGCGCGGCCCCTTGGAGCCGCGGGCGGCCGGCGGCAGCGCACGCAGGGCCAGCGTCACCGGAGCACCCAGCAGCACCAGGATCGGGGTGACCATGCTGATCACCATGTGCTGGACCATGTGCACGCTGAACATGACCATGCCGTAGTCGTTCAGCTTGGTGCACATCACGAGGATCACGGTCAGCACGCCCGCCGTGAAGGCGATGGTCCGGCCCGGCGGCCAGGAGTCCCCGCGCCGGCGCAGCCGCAGCACGCCCCACGCGTAGAGGGCGAGCCCGGCCAGGGAGGCGAACAGGAAGAAGGCGTCGAAGGAGAACTCCAGACCACGCCCGAGAGTGAACGGCGGCAAGTCCATGTTCATGTCCATGCCGTGCCCGCTGTGATCCATCTGTTCACTCCCTTGATGTGGTGCCCCACCACATTAGTGCCGCCCCCGAGCGCTCTTGCGCGCGGGGGCGGCCCAGGACAAAAGGGGCGCAGAACAGGGACGTCAGAGAACGGTCTGCGCCTCGTCGTACCGCTCGGCCGGAACCGTCTTGAGGGTCGAGGTGGCCTCGGAGAGGGGCACCATCACGATGTCCGTCCCGCGCAGCGCGGTCAGCATGCCGAACTCGCCCCGGTGCGCAGCCTCCACCGCGTGCCAGCCGAAGCGGGTGGCGAGCACCCGGTCGTACGCGGTCGGCGTGCCGCCGCGCTGGACGTGGCCCAGGATCACCGGACGGGCCTCCTTGCCCAGGCGGTTCTCCAGCTCCACGGCGAGCAGGTTGCCGATGCCGGCGAACCGCTCGTGGCCGTAGATGTCCTTGCCGCGCTCCTCGAAGTCCATCGAGCCGGGCCTGGGCTTGGCGCCCTCGGCCACCACGACGATCGCGAACCGCTTGCCCGCGGAGAACCGCTCGCCGACGATCGCCGTCAGCTCGTCGATGTCGAAGGGGCGCTCCGGGACGACGATCGCGTGCGCGCCCGCCGCCATGCCCGAGTGCAGGGCGATCCAGCCGGTGTGGCGGCCCATGACCTCCACGACCATCACGCGCTGGTGGGACTCGGCGGTGGTCTTCAGCCGGTCCAGCGCCTCCGTGGCGACCCCGACGGCGGTGTCGAAGCCGAAGGTGACGTCGGTGGAGGCGATGTCGTTGTCGATGGTCTTCGGGACGCCGACGATCGGCAGACCGGCCTCGGAGAGCAGGTTCGCGGCCTTCAGGGTGCCCTCGCCGCCGATCGGGATGATCGCGTCGAGGCCGAGGTCCGCGACGTGGCCGCGGGCGCGCTCCACACCGTCGCGCAGGTGCGCGGGCTGGACCCGGGAGGAGCCGAGGATGGTGCCGCCGCGGGCGAGGATGCCGCCGACGGCGTCGAGGTCGAGCTTGCGGTAGTCCGCCTCCAGCAGGCCCTTCCAGCCGTCGTGGAAGCCGATCACCTCATCGCCGTGGTCGACCACGGCACGGTGCACGACGGAGCGGATGACGGCGTTGAGACCGGGGCAGTCGCCACCGGAAGTGAGCACACCTATGCGCATGGCAGGAACGGACCTTTGCAACGTGGGCCGACGACCGGACCACGTCGTCCGGTTGGAACTACGGCCACCCTACAAGCGCCGGAGCGGTGGACTGAACCATCCTCCACATGCTGGTCGTACTCGTCGTACGAAACCACGTCGGCCCGGTTCCCCCTAGGGAAAACCGGGCCGAACACATGATTGCGGGGCCGCCCCGATGAGCGGTCCGGAGGGTGCTACGCGGGCTGCGTCGCGGCGGCGATGCGCTCCGCGCGCAGCGCCTCGTACCACCGGTCGTCTATGGCCGGCAGCGCGTTCACATCGAGGGCCAGCTTCAGCAGCAGGTCCGCGATCTGCGGGTTGCGGGCCATCACGGGGCCGTGCATGTAGGTGCCGAACACCGTGTCGTTGTACGCGCCTTCGGTGCCGTCACCGGTGCCGTTGCCGCGGCCCATGGACACCCGGGCGAACGGCCTGGCCGTCGGGCCGAGGTGGGTCACGCCCTGGTGGTTCTCGAAGCCCGTCAGCTGCGGCAGGTTCAGACGGGGGTCGATGTCCGCGAGGACGTCGCCGACGCACCGCTCGCCCTCACCGCGCACGGTGACGACGTCCAGCAGGCCGAGCCCCTCCTGGCGCTGCCCCTGGTCGTTGACGAATTCCTTGCCGAGGATCTGGTACCCGGCGCAGACGGAGAAGACGATCGCCCCGTTCGAGACGGCACGCTCCAGACCGCCGTCGCGCAGCAGGCGCTCCGCGGCCAGGCGCTGCGGACGGTCCTCGCCGCCACCGATCAGGTAGATGTCGCCCGAGGTGGGGATCGGCTGGTCGCTGCGCACGTCCACGCGCTGCACGTCCAGGCCGCGCTGGCGCGCCCGGCGTTCCACCACGAGGGCGTTGCCCTGGTCTCCGTACGTGCTCAGCAGGTCGGGGTAGACCCACACCAGACGCAGGCTGTTGTCGCTCATGCTCTTGTCCTTATGGGTACTAGTTGCCGACGCGGCGGCGCACGTCCTGGAAGGCGGTGTAGTTGGCGATCAGCTCGATCTGTCCGGGCGGCGCGAGCTGCACGGCCTCGTCGAGGCTCTCGCACACCCGGAAGTCCAGGCCGGCGACCTCGAGGCGGACCGCGAGGTCCAGCTTGCGGTCACCGATCACGAAGATCGGGTGACCGGCGAGGCGCGGGTAGTCCACGTCCCACAGCCAGGAGGTGTCGGTGCCGTCGGCGCCGCGCGCGTTCACCGAGAGGATCACCGGCGTCGGCGGCGGATCGATCAGCGAAAACGTTTCGAGCCAGCCCGCCGGGTTCTTCGCGAGCAGCAGCCGCAGCTCACGGCCCTGGAAGCTCACCACGTCGTAGCGGCCGGCGACGGCCTGCACCTGGTACATCCGTTCCAGCGCGACCTGCGGCGGAACGCCGAAGACGGCGGCGACGGCGGCCGAGGTGGCCGCGTTCGCCTTGTTGGCGCGGCCCGGCAGCTGGAGGTGGATCGGCCAGGCGCTGCCGTGCGGGTCCAGGACGTGGTCGCCGGAGAGCACCCAGGTCGGGGTCGGGCGACGGAAGCCGCACTCGCCGCAGAACCAGTCGTCGCCCGGGCGCTGCATGACGCCACCGCAGGAGGGGCACGACCAGGCGTCGTCCTTCCACTCCTGGCCGGCCGCGACCCACACCACGTTCTGGGAGGAGGAGGCGGACCACACGATCAGCGGGTCGTCGCAGTTGGCGACGATGACCGCCTTGGAGCCCTGGAGCCCCTCGCGCCACTTCTCCGCGAGCATGCGGGTCTCGGCGGCGCGGTCCAGCTGGTCGCGGGAGAGGTTGAGCAGGGCGATCACCTTGGGGGTGACGTCCCGGGCCACTCCGGCCAGGTACTTCTCGTCGACCTCGATGACGCCGTACTTGGCGTCCGAGCCGCCGGCCAGCGCGGAGGTGATGCCGGCCGGCATGTTGGCGCCGAGGGCGTTGGAGACGACCGGACCGCTGGCCCGCAGGGCCTCCGCGATCAGCCGGGTCGTCGTGGTCTTGCCGTTCGTCGCGGAGACGAGGACGACATCGAGATGTTGCGCCAGCGCGCCGAGAAGATCGGGGTCGAGCCTGAGTGCGACCTTGCCACCGATCACCGATCCGCTTCCGCGTCCCGCGGCCCGCGACACCGCCGCCGCGGCCTTGCCCGCCGTCACGGCCAGCTTGGCCCGCGGCGAAAGCGGCTCCGTGTTGCCTGCCATCGTCCCTTGTCCTCCTTGCGTCGGTCGGCCCCAGCCTATCCAGTACCGGCCGGAGCCTTGACCGCGGCGCCCCCGCCCCGCCGCGGATCTCCTCATATAGTCGCCCGTCGTAGGCTTACGGCCATGCGACAGCGCCCCATCCCCGGTACCACCGGCCTCGTCCGCACCATGAGCCTGCTGGGTGATCCGGTGCTCCACTCCGCGTGCGCGGAGGTCACCGAATTCGGCCCGGATCTCGACCGGCTCATCGAGGACATGTTCGCCACGATGTACGCCGCCGAGGGCGTCGGGCTCGCCGCGAACCAGATCGGCGTCGGACAGCGGGTGTTCGTCTACGACTGCCCCGACGACGAGGACGTCCGCCACGTCGGGCACATCGTCAACCCGCGGCTGGTGTCGGCCGACGGGGACGAGTTCCTGGGGCCGGAGGGCTGCCTGTCCCTGCCGGGGCTGGAGGCGGGCACGCTCCGCTTCGACCACGCGGTGGTGGAGGGAGTCACCTCCGACGGGGCGGCCGTCCGGATCTCGGGCACCGGTTTCTTCGCGCGGTGCCTGCAGCACGAGTGCGACCACCTCGACGGGACGGTGTACGCGGATCGCGTGACGGGCCTGCGAGCCCGTCGCCTGCGGCGTGCCATCCGCAAGACCCCCTGGGGTGCCGACGGCATTTCCGGCCTCGCCGGCGTTTGAGGCCCGGGGTCTGGGGCCGGGCCCCAGGAACCCGGCTCCGCCGGGCACCTGGCTCCGCCCGGACCCTCCCCCGGCTACCGCTGGGAGACGGCCTAGAAGCCCGGGCCGTCGGTGCGGTTGCCGGCGGTGGCGAGGCGGCCCCAGAGGAGGTCGGTGAGGCCCGCGACCAGTTCCGCGCGGTCGCAGGGGCGTTCGCCCAGCCACCAGTCGCCCGCCGCGTGCATCATGCCGACGATGCCGTGGCCCCAGATCCGGGCGAGCCGTTCGCCCCCGGGTCCGAGGTCCACCCGCTCGCCGATCACCTCGGCCAGCTCCTCGCCGAGCCGGCGCAGCAGCGGCGCCGAGTGCAGGCCGACGTCGAAGCCGCGCTCCGCGCTGTGGGAGTCCTCGGCCGGGTGCATGAGGAAGCGGTAGACCTGCGGGCGGGCCTCGATGGCGGCGAGGTAGGTGTCGAGGGTCGCCTCCACCCGGCGGCGGCGCTCGGCGGGGGCGTCGAGCGCGGCCCGCAGGGAGTCGAGCAGGGCGTCGGTGTGCCGGACGGCCAGGGCCTGGTAGAGGCCGGCCTTGTCCCCGAAGTGCCGGTAGAGGATGGGCTTGGTGATGCCGGCCTCCGCCGCGATCGCGTTCATGGAGGCCTTGGGGCCGTCCCTGAGCACGACCCGGTCGGCGGCTTCGAGCAGCTCCCGCCGACGGCGTTCGGCCGCTCCCGGTTCCCCGGTCTGCTGAGTGGTCTCCATGACGCGTTTCTCTCCCCGCCCTTGCGATGTGCCTGACGCCCACGCAACGTAACACCCGGCGCGCCCTGACGATCGAATCGGCGGACACCCCGTCCGGCTTCGTGGCTGTGGCGGCGGTGCTTGACAGTGCTTACTCGCCGGTAACAGACTGTGGCCTTCGCGTAGGTTACCGCTAGTAACTTCCGCAGTGGACGAGTACAGACAGGTGGAGGGGACATGGCGGAGTTCACCATGGAGCTGAACGACGACCAGAAGCAGGTACGGGACTGGATCCACGGCTTCGCCGCCGATGTGATGCGCCCCGCCGCCGCGGAATGGGACGAGCGCGAAGAGACTCCCTGGCCCGTCATCCAGGAGGCCGCCAAGGTCGGCATCTACTCGCTGGACTTCTACGCCCAGCAGTTCTTCGACCCGACGGGCCTCGGCATCCCGATGGCGATGGAAGAGCTCTTCTGGGGCGACGCGGGCATCGCGCTGTCCATCGTCGGCACCGGACTCGCGGCCATCGGCGTCGTCGCCAACGGCACCGAGGAGCAGATCGGGACCTGGATCCCGCAGATGTACGGGGACCAGAACGACGTGAAGGTCGCCGCCTTCTGCTCCTCCGAGCCCGATGCCGGCTCCGACGTCGGCTCGATGCGCACCCGCGCGGTGTACGACGAGGCCAAGGACGAGTGGGTGCTCAACGGCACCAAGACCTGGGCGACCAACGGCGGCATCGCCAACGTCCACATCGTCGTGGCCGTCGTCGACCCGGAGCTCGGAACGAAGGGTCACGCCTCCTTCATCGTCCCGCCGAACACCCCCGGCCTGTCCCAGGGCCAGAAGTTCAAGAAGCACGGCATCCGCGCCTCGCACACCGCCGAGGTGGTGCTGGAGGACGTACGGATCCCCGGTTCCTGCCTGCTCGGCGGCAAGGAGAAGCTCGACGAGCGCCTCGCGCGGGCCCACGAGCGCGCCCGCAGCGGCGGGGGCGAGCGCGTGAAGAACGCGGCCATGGCCACCTTCGAGGCCTCCCGGCCCGCGGTCGGCGCGATGGCCGTGGGCACGGCGCGCGCGGCGTACGAGGTCGCCCTCGACTACGCGAAGACCCGCACGCAGTTCGGCCGCCCGATCATCGACAACCAGGGCGTGGCCTTCCAGCTCGCCGACATGCGCACGCAGATCGACGCGGCCCGGCTGCTGGTGTGGCGGGCCTCCTGGATGGCCGTCGCGGGCCGGCCGTTCGAGTCGGCGGAGGGCTCGATGTCGAAGCTCTTCGCCAGCGAGGTCGCCAAGAAGGTGACCGCCCAGGCGGTCCAGATCCTCGGCGGCAACGGCTTCACCCGCGAGTACCCGGTGGAGCGCATGCACCGCGACAGCGCCATTTACACCATCTTCGAGGGCACCAGCGAGATCCAGCGCCTGGTCATCGCCCGGACGATCTCCGGCATGCCGATCCGCTAGGCGGCCCGGACGCCGGCGGGCGGGGCGCCGGGTGCCGGGACCGTACCCTGCGCCCGGCCCAGCCCGGTGAGGCAGAACGTGGTGAACGCGTCCGGGCCGTACTTGGGGTCGGCGATGTAATCGCCCGGGGCGCAGGGCGCACCGGCTGTGTCCGGCCCCTGGGTGACGCGGTACTCGGCGCGCGGCGAGGCGCAGGACTCGACGCGCAGGTCCTGTTCGGCCCAGTCGCCCTCGTTGCGCACGCACTGCCCGGTCGCCAGCCGAGGGTCGTCGACCACCATCCCGAGCAGGATGAGGGCGGGGACGGCCAGCAGGACGAGCAGGACCGGCGCCATGAGGATCAGCGCCGGGGCCCGGCGCCACACCGGCCTGCCGGGGTCGAGCGCGGGCCGGTGGCCGCCCGACGGCGGAGCGAGCCTGCGGTAGGCCGAGCGCGGGCCGAGGTTCATCAGCAGGGTCACCGGCGCGATGAAGACGGACAGGGGGCTCCACCAGCCCTGCCACAGGGTGTCCGACGACATGCGGCGGTAGGTGGAGAGCCCGCAGTCGCGGCAGAACGGTCCCCGCACACTCAGGAACCGCATCAGCACGACGATGCCCTGGTGGCCCCGTACGGTCGCGTGCGCGGCGGGCCACGCCCCGCACACCTGGCACCCGTACCGGCCCGGCTCCGGGTGCGCGCCGTAGGCGCCGTACGCGCCGTACGACGGCCCTCCGGCGTGCCCGGGGCCCGGAGGGCCGCTCTGCGGCGGGACGGGTGCGGTGTAGGGGTTGTACGGGCCGGCGCCGTTCTCCGGCTGTGGCGGAGTGGCCACGGGATCTCCTCGCTCGCGTCGTGATCACCGGCGTGGTGATCACGGCACGATAAGCCCTGCCGTCAGGGTCGCAGCAGCCGGGCGAGGGCCCGCCCGAAGAGGAACCGGCCCGCCGCCGCGACCAGGGGGTCCAGGGCGCGGGGGAGGCCCCGGAAGCGCAGCTCCTCGCGCCAGTGGATCTCCGAGCCGCCCGCGGCGAGGGGACGGATCTCGATCTCCGCCCAGCCCGTCACCGTCCGTCCGCGCTTCTCCAGCCGGACCAATCCCGACAAACCCTCCGCAGGGGGTCGCCAGACCACCACTTCCATGCGGTCGTCGAACGTGATCCTGCTCACGCCCGTGCGCGCCGTGAAGATCGTCCCGGCGTGCGTCGGGGGAGGCGTCTCGATGATCGTCCGGGTGAGGGGGACCTGTGCGCCGTGGCGCTCCCAGTCAGTGAGCCTCGGCCATGCCTCGACCGGCGGCAAAGACGTGTGGTGAACGATCCGGATAGCGGGCATGAGCGCATGGTAATCGGGCATACACACCCTGAACTGGACGGCGAATATGGGTTCCGTCCGGGGGCGGCGATCAGTAATACTCACCGCCACCGTGGATCGCGGAATCGACCGGGTGACCACCGGCGCTCCCGCCCCACTTCGCGAGGAGGTGCGCCATGTGCTCCCACCAGCCACCCTGCCCTACCGCCGACAGCGCCGATCACGACGCCGCCCGCATTGTGGCCTCTCACCCCGAACAGGGCTGGAGCCTGCTGTGCAACGGGGTCGTGATGTTCGACGACACCGGTGAACTGCTCCCCGACAGCCGCACGGTGGAACCCCGCCGCCCGGCCCTGGTCTGAGCGAGGAGGCAGCATGCGCCAGCAGCTGATCCGCAAGCCCGTTCCGAAGCCCGCCCCCCGAGACCTGGACCTGCGCACACCGTCGGGCAGACCCCTCCCGTACTGACGGGAGCCCAGGATTTAGGCAGTTCTCCAGGCCCACCGGCCGCCACCAGTCAGCCGGTGGGCGAAGCCGCGCCGCCCAGGAACGCCGTCTCGTAGGCGGCGTCCCCGATCGCCGCGCGGGCCTGCCGCTCGCCCCGGTCCCGCAGGGCCGTGAGCGAGGGCGAGCCCATCTGCGGCCGGCCCACCGTGCGCCACCAGGCGTGCGCGGTGCCCAGCAGCCGCGCCGCCAGTTCCCCGTCACCCAGCCCGGCCACCGCCGTGGCCAGCAGGTCCAGGCCCAGCGCGATGCCGAATCGGTCGCCGAGCAGGCGTTTTCCGGAGAGCATGGCCCGTACGTGCCGGGCCGCCTCCCCGTGGTCGCCCAGGCCCAGCGCGGCCACCGCCAGTACGTAGTCCGCGTACGCCCGCAGCCAGCGCTCGCCGAGCTCCGCGCACGCCTCCCGCAGGGCCCCCGCCTCCTCGGTCGCCTCCTCGAAGCGCTTCAGGTCGCACAGGGCGTAGCTGTTGGCCAGCCGGCACATCAGCCAGCCCGTGCCGCTCGTCCGCCCGCCGTGGCCCGCCCGGGCCCGGGGACCGGCGAGCCGCAGGGCCCGCACGGGGTCGCCGGGCATCAGGACGGACGACGCCGCGAGGTAGGCCGCACGCAGCTCCCGCTCGGGGTCCGCGAGCCGGGCCGCGTCCCGCGTGCACTCGTCCCCCAGCAGCCGGGCCGCGTCCATGTCGCCCTGGAGCAGCGCGGTGAGCCCGAGGGCCCACACGGCCTGGTTGTACGCGGTCCCCGTGCGCGGAGCGGCCCCGAGGGCCCGTTCCAGGAAGCCGCGGCCCTCGTTCACGTGCCCGCACGCGAACCAGTAGAACCACAGGGCCCCGGCCATCTCCAGGGCCGCCGTCGGGTCGGCGGTGAGCAGGTGTTCCAGGGCGGTGCGCAGCTGCGCGTGCTCGGCGGAGATCCTGCGGAACCAGTCCACCTGCCCCGGGCCCATCCAGCCCCGGTCGGCGGCCTGGGAGAGCGCCGCGTACCAGTGGGCGTGCCGGTCGGTGACGATCCCCGCCTCGCCGAGCTCGTCCAGCCAGTCCTGCCCGTACTCGCGAATCGTGTCCAGCATCCGGTAACGGGGCCCGGTACCGCGTTCCTCGGTGCGCAGGACCACGGACTTGGCGGACAGGCCCGCCAGTACCCGCTCCACCCGGGCGGCGGGCAGCGGGCCGCCCGAGCAGACGGCGCGCGCCGCGGCGATGTCGAAGTCGCCGGTGAAGACCGAGAGCCGGGCCCACAGCAGCCGCTCCAGCGGCTCGCACAGCTCGTGGCTCCAGCCGATGGTGGTGCGCATCGTCCGGTGCCGGCGCGGCTGGGCGGCCCGGGCGTCCGAGAGCATCTCGAAGCGTTGGCCGATCCGCTCGGCCACGTCCTCCAGCGACCACAACCGCATCCGGGCGCCCGCGAGTTCCAGCGCGAGGGGGATGCCGTCCAGGCGCCGGCACACCTCGGCGGCCACCTCGGTCCGGGCGGGGTCGGTGAAGACGGCCGCCGCCCGCGGGGCCGCGGCCAGGGCGCGGGCCCGGAAGAGGGCGAGCGCGTCGCTTTCGGGGCCGTCACAGGGCAGCGGCCGGACCCGCAGGACCTCCTCGCTCGGCATGCCGAGCGGCTCCCGCGAGGTGACCAGCACCGTCAGTCCGGGGGCCGACTGGAGGAGTTCGCCGACCAGGTGGCGGCAGTCGGCCACCAGGTGCTCGCAGGTGTCCAGCACCAGGAGGAGTTCCTTGTCGGCCATCCACGCGCACAGCTCCTCGTCGGGAGGGCGCGGGGAGTGGTCGGCGAGCCCGACCGTATGTGCGACGGTGGCGGTGAGCAGGCTCGGATCGCGCAGGGGGGAGAGCTCGACCCACCAGACCCCGTCGGGCCGCGTCTGGCGGGCGGTCGCGACCGCCCGCAGGGCGAGCCGTGACTTGCCGACCCCGCCCACCCCCGTGAGGGTGATCAGTCTTCGCTCGCGCAACAGGCCGTCGAGCAGCTGGAGTTCGCACTCCCTGCCGACGAAGCTCGCTGGTTCCGGGGGCAGGTTGCCCGGCACCGGGCAGGGTCCCGGACCGGGGTCGCCGTCTGCGGAGTCTGCCTGACTGTCATGGAACGAGTACTCACCGAACACGGATGTATTGTGCGCGATCTTCCCGTCCGGCCGTGCCGTTCAGGCCGGATCGGTGCCTTCTTTCACGCGGCGAGTGTGATCCGGCGCTCCGCGGAGAAGGATCCCCAGTTGCCGTCGGGGAGCCTGGCCCGCAGTTTCACGGCCCACACCGTGCCGGCCGGCTCGGTCACCGTGAGCCGGTGCTCGGCCCGGCCGCTGGGCACTGCACCCGCGCCGAACTGGATGACGGTGGTGGGCAGTCCGTTGACGTACAGCTCGTACTCGGTGGTCGGGCGGCCGGTGTCCGGGGCGGTCCAGGTCAGCGTGACCGTCCCCGGGGAGGCGGCCGCGGTGAACTCGGCGGGGGCGGTGCCCGGGCCGTCGCCGGACGCGGGCGGGGTCGTCACGTCGACCGCCGGGCCGTCGGGCGAGGAGTTGTCCGCCCCGTCTCGGGCCCGGACGGTGAGGGTGTAGACGGTGTCGGGCTGGAGGCCGTCGAGGGCGGTGCTGCTCTCGGCGGGGCCGGCGGTGTGGATCCGGACGCCGCCCTGGTAGACGTCGTAGGCCGTCACGCCCGTGTCGTCGGTCGAGGCCGTCCAGGACACCCGGGCGGAACGGGGGCCCGTCGCCCGTGCGGTGGTGGTGGCCGGGGCGGTGGGGGCCGTGCGGTCCTCGGCCTTGACCGCCGGGGTCGTCACGAGGGCGGCCGGGCCGGGCCCGGAGAGGTTCCCGGCGGCGTCCTCGGCCCGGACCGTGAAGGTGTAGCCGGTCTGCGGGGTGAGGCCGGTGATGTCCACCATGGTCTTCTCGGCGGGGAGTTCGCGGACCAGGTGGCCGGCCTCGAAGACCTGGTAGCCGATCACACCGTCGTGGTCGGCCGCCGCGTTCCACATGACGTGCACGCTGGTGGCGCTGCCGGCCTGGGCGGTCAGACCGGCGGGGGCGGGCGGGGGCTCGGTGTCGGGCGCGGTGCAGGCCGTGAGGCCGGTGAGGCCGAGCAGGCCGGTCAGGCCCAGGCCGGCCAGGCGGAGGGCGAGCGTGGGGGCGCTGCGTCGCACGGGGTGCCTTCCTCGGCTTCCTTAAAGGTCTAGACATATATGGCACGGAGCGCGGTGACGCCACAAGACCCTTGCGGGACCCCCGCGGGCCCGGGCCCGCGGTGTGACCGGGTTCGTGTTCTTCTGCTCAGGTCCGGCAGCCGGGGGTGCCTTGCCGAACGACCCGCCGGGGCGAGATCGTCAAGGACTGACCTGCCGTCACGGACGGTCAACACCCGTACGGCGGACACGTCTTTCGCCCGAAGGCACCCCCTCCTGCGCCACCATGGCGGCGAATAAGGAGGTTTCGATGGTGATTTCCCTTTCGGTGGTCGTCCTGCTCCTGATTCTGGCGTGGATCTTCCTGCGGGGCGGTGGGCTCAAGCTCTCGCACGCGGTCGTCTGCGTGCTGCTCGGCTTCTACCTCGCCAGCAGCAGCATGGCCGCGACCATCAACGACGGCCTGACGGCCACCGCGAACGTGGTCTCCAGCCTCAATCCGTGATCGACTGTTGCGCCTTCGTGAATCATCCGGCGACTCCATGGACTCCTCGAGCGGTGCGATCTAGCGTCTGGCGGCGGCGCGACATCAGACGCAACGTCAACAACGCTGCAGAGACATGGAGGAGGTCCGGATGTTCCGAAGATCGCTGAACTGCGCCGTGCTGCCCGTCGTCGCCGCACTCACGGTGATGTACGGCGGCTCTCCGGCCCAGGCCGACGAGATACCCAAGGCCCCGGGCCACCGCCTGGTCACCCACTACGAGGGCGGCCCCGCGGCCGCCGGCCCGCTGCCCGGCCAGGCGCCGCCGCAGCACCCCTACCTCGCGCCCAACGGCCGCAGCGGCATGCACTCCGACGCGGCGGGCAGCGCCACCTCCCCCTGGGCGGGGCCGCTCGGCCGGAACCCGAAGGTGACCAGCGAGAAGATCGCCGCCCTCGGCGGCGAGTGCGCGACCGCCACCTTCGACTCCGCCGGCCGGCTGGTCACGGTGTGCGGCACCTTCTCCGGCTTCAAGGTCAAGCTCCTGGAGCCCCGTACGCTCGCCACGCTCGCGGAGTACCCCCTCCCGCAGCGTTCGTCGACGGTCGAGGCGATCACCTCGCTCGACTTCGCGAAGATCTTCAAGGACACCTCGGGCGGCGCCTACTTCTACCTGGACGACCGGGACCGGGCCGTACTGGCCGACTCCCGCCAGCACGTCCTGCGCCTGTCCCACTCCCGGAGCCCGGACGGGAGCTGGAAGTTCACGGTCGACAACGACTGGGACCTCACCGGACACGTCCCGCACGACTGCGTGACCTGGACCAATCTGTGGCCCAGCGGCACCTGCGACCCGGTCACCTCCGTGATGCCCGACTGGAGCGGGCGGATCTGGTGGGTCACCCGCCAGGGCCGCGTCGGCACGGTGGACCCGGCGACCTCGCAGATCCGCTCCGTCCAGCTGCGGGGCGAGGAGATCCAGAACTCCTTCTCGGTCGCCGAGGACGGTGTCTCCATCGTCTCCGACCATGCGCTCTACAGCTTCCGCGCCGCCGCCGACGGGACCCCCGAGGTGCAGTGGCGCCAGACGTACGACCGCGGCACCGCCGCCAAGCCCGGCTCCGTCAACCAGGGGTCGGGCACCACCCCGGACCTCTTCGGCCGGGACTACGTCGCCATCACCGACAACGCCGACGACCGGATGAACGTCCTCGTCTACCGGTGGGGCGCGGACGTCCCCGCGGACCGCCGGCTGGTCTGCAAGGTGCCGGTGTTCGGATCCGGCGCCTCGACCACCGACAACTCCCTCATCACCTGGGGGAACAGCATCGTCGTCGAGAACAACTACGGCTACGAGAACCCCACCACCCTGCTGCTGGGCAAGTCCGTCGTGGGCGGAGTGACCCGCATCGACGTCCGCGCCGACGGCAGCGGCTGCGACACGGTCTGGGAGAGCTCGATCCGCGCTCCCTCCGTGGTCCCGAAGCTCTCCACCGCGAACGGGCTGCTCTACTTCTACGAGAAGGAGCCCAACTTCCTGGGCATCGACGCCTGGTACCTCACGGCTGTGGACTTCCGCACAGGTGAGCGCCGCTGGCGGCAGCTGACCGGCACCGGTCCGCTCTACGACAACAACTGGGCCCCGATCACCCTCGGTCCCGACGGCACCGCCTACGTCGGTGTCTTCAACGGCATCGTCTCGGTCCGCGACAGCTGACGGCGAGCGCCGTTTCCTCCGCCCGGCGATGCCCCGGCGGAGGAAACGGCGCTCCCGGGGCCCTACTGCTTCTTGAAGGACCGGATCTGGTAGTTGCCCATCAGATTGCCGCCCTCACCGCCCGGGGTTGATCCGACGCGCGACTTGTAGTTGGTGTTCGTGTAGTACTGGACGCGGTTGTTCTTTCCGTTCCACACGGAGCGCACATTGGCCCCCCGCTGAATGAACCCGCAGTTGTCGGCCGTGTTCGCCCGCTGGGCGTCGGGGAATTCGCAGCGGTCCCCGCCGCCGTTCCAGTCGCTGTAGATACAGAAGTTCCCGGAGTTGCACGTGTACGCGGCGGCACGGCTCTCACCTGCCGCGGCAAGGGGCGCGGACCCCAGGACAATGGCGAGAGAGAATCCGGCGGCGGCCAATGAGGTAATACGACGCATGGCTGAGTCAGTCCCTTTCGGAATCATGTACGGGCACCGGCCCGAAGAAGATGGGGACTACCGGTCGTGCTCGGCAGGGCGCGCGAAACGCGATCCGTCGTCCGCCCCGACCCCACAAGGATGTAGGAGGAAACTGTCTCTACGGTAGAGGCTTTTCCGTCAGCGGGCCACGCTTACGCGCCATTGCCGAGGGCATGTGTCCTCGGCGGCGGAACCGGACGGCCGGTACGCGTCACGGACTTCGTCAGCTCAGCCCCCGGCGGCGCCACTCCCGCGCCAGCAGCCGGTAGGAGCTCACCCGGTCCTCGTGGCCGTGAGTGATCGTGGTGATCAGCAGTTCGTCCGCACCGGTCGCCTCCTGAAGCCGCTCCAGATGATCGGCGACGGTCCGGGCGGAACCGACGAACCGGGTCTCCGTCCGGTCGGCCACCAGCTCCCGGTCCGCGTCGGTCCAGGGCAGGGCCCGCGCCTCGGCCGGGGTGGGGTAGGGGATGGCCCCCTCGGCCGTACGGATGCTGCGCACCCAGGCCCCGTACCCCGTGGCCAGCTCGCGCGCCGTCTCCTCGTCCTCGGCCACCACCACGTCGGCGGACACCGTCAGGTACGGCCGCTCCAGCTCGGCCGACGGCTTGAATGCTGCCCGGTACCCGTGCGCCGCCTCCAGCACCGAAGCGGGGCTGACATGGTAATTGGCCGCGAACCGCAGCCCGTTGCGGCCGGCCGTCTCCGCACTCACCCCGCCGCTGCTGCCCAGGATCCACACCTGTACGTCGGCCCCCTCGCCCGGAACGGCATGCGCCTCCAGCCCCTCCGGGGAGCGGTACTCGCCCCGCAGCAGCGCGAGCACGTCGTCGACCTGCTCGCCGTACTCCTGCGGGCGCGCCCCCGGCAGGTTCAGCAGCTGCTGCTGGAGGGCCACCCGCGGATGGCCCAGCAGATGGGCGAAGGAGAAGCGGTCCGGAATCCGCAGCCCGTTCGGGGCGTACCCGTCCACCACCGGGGTGACCGGGGGCGCGGCCGGACCTTCCGACGGCCGGGGCCCGCCCGCCGAGCGGCCCAGCCCCAGGTCGATGCGCCCGGGATGCAGCGCGTCGATCAGGCCGAACTCCTCGACCGTCGACAGCGCGGTGCGGTGCCCGAGCTGTACGGCGCCCGAGCCCAGCCGGATGGCCGAGGTCGCGGAGGCGGTCAGGGCGAGCACGACGGCCGGGGAGGTCCCGGCGACCCCGGGGTTGAGGTGGTGCTCGGCGAACCAGTAGCGGGCGTAGCCGAACTCCTCCGTCCGCCGGGCGAGATCGATGCTGTGCCGCAGGGCCTCGGCGGCCGTGGAACCGGACGACACGGGGACGAGGTCGAGGACCCCGAGGGGGATGCCGGGCATGGCCGGACTCCTTGCAGGTCGGAGAGGAAGGGGACGGTATGCAGCCACCGCCTGCTGCGACGTGCGCGGCGCGCGGTGGCCGCCCGCCGGCTCAGCGTGGGGCCGGGGCCGGAGCAGCGAGCCCGAGGTGGTCGCGCAGGGTGGAGCCCTCGTACTCGGCGCGGAAGACACCCCGTTCCTGGAGCAGCGGGACGACGGAGTCCGCGAAGCCGTCGAGGCCGCCCGGGGTGATGTGGGGGACGAGGATGAACCCGTCGGCGGCGTCCGCCTGCACCAGGTCGTTGATGGCCCCGGCGATCGTGGCGGCCGAGCCGACGAAGGTCTGCTCGGCGGTCGTGGCGATGACCAGCTCGCGGATCGACAGGTTCTTGGCCCCGGCCAGCTCCCGCCACCGCCGGGCGGTGGCGAGCGGGTCGCGGAACTGCCGTACGCTCGCCCGCCCCAGGGCGATGGTGTTCTCCCCGGGCTCGGGATCGATCGCGGGCAGCGGGCCGTCCGGGTCGTAGGCGGACAGGTCCCGGTTCCAGACGTGCTCCAGGTACTTGATCGCGGTCTGCCCGCTGACCTGGAGCCGGCGCACCTCGTGGGCGGTCTCCCGTGCCTCGGCATCGGTGTCCCCGAGGACGAAGGTGGCCGCGGGCAGGATCTTCAGCTGGTCGTGCGTACGGCCGTGCGCGGCGAGCCGGCCCTTGACGTCCGCGTAGAACTCCCGGCCCGCCTCCAGGGTCCCGTACCGGCCGAAGATCGCGTCCGCGCCGGCCGCGGCGAACTCCCGGCCCTCCTCGGAGTCGCCCGCCTGGAAGATCACCGGTCGGCCCTGCGGGCTGCGCGGCACGTTGAACCGGCCTTCGATGTCGAAGTGCCGGCCCCGGTGGGCGAAGGTCCCGGCCCGCGCGTCCCGCAGGAAGGTCCCCGACCCGGCGTCGGCGGCGATCGCGGTGCCGTCCCAGGAGTCGAACAGCTCGTGGGCGGTGGCCAGGAACTCCTGGGCGCGGGAGTAGCGGTCCTCGCGCGGCAGGAATCCGCCGCGCCGGAAGTTCTCGCCGGTGAAGGCGTCCCAGGAGGTGACGACGTTCCAGGCGGCCCGGCCCTCCGAGAGGTGGTCGAGCGTCGCGAACTGGCGGGCCACCTCGTAGGGCTCGTTGAAGGTGGAGTTGATGGTGCCGGTGAGGCCGAGGCGCTCGGTCACCGCCGCCAGGGCCGTGAGCACCGTGAAGGTGTCGGGCCGGCCGACCACGTCCAAGTCGTGGATCCGGCCGCCCTGTTCGCGCAGCCGTAGTCCCTCCGCGAGGAAGAGGAAGTCGAACTTGGCCCGTTCGGCGGTCTGCGCGAAGTGGATGAACGAGTCGAAGTCGATATGGCTTCCGGCGTCCGGGTCGCTCCAGACGGTGGTGTTGTTGACGCCCGGGAAGTGGGCCGCGAGATGGATCTGCTTGAGCGGCTTGCTGCTCATGGTTCGTCCTTCCGGAAGGTCCGGGACGGGCGGCGGGTCGGGAAGCGGGTCGCGAGGCGGACCGGGAGGCGGTCAGGCGGCCCGGCGCGCGTAACGGCTGCCCGGGCGGTGCAGCCCGAGCAGGCCGCGCAGGGTGTCCGCCTCGTACTCCCGGCGGAAGACGCCGCGCCGCTGGAGCTCCGGCACCAGCGACCGGGTGATGGCGGGCAGGTCGTGGGCGATCACGCCAGGGTGCAGCAGGAAGCCCGACAGGCCGGCCTCCCGCCGCTCCAGGAGCAGGTCGGCCAGCTGTCCGGGGCTTCCGGTGAAGACCCCGGCGTCGGCGCCGTGGGGGAGCCCCGCGAGCGCGTCGAGGCGTTCCAGGCGAGCGCCGGCCGCCGGGGCATCTTCGTCCAGGAACACCGTGAGCTCCCCGAAGAGGTGGAGCGGGTCCGCCGTGAGCCCGGTCGCCTCCCGGGCGCGCCGGATCGCCGCGACCGCGGCGCGCGTACGGTCGCCGTCGTGCGCGGCCACGTACCCGACGTCGGTGGACCGGGCGACGAGCGCGTACGAGGCTTCGCCGGCGCCGGACGCGCTGACGACGGGCTGCCCCTGCGGCGGGCGCGGGGTGATCGACGGCCCCCTGACGCTGAAGTGACGGCCCTCGAAGTCGATGTGGTGCAGCTTGTCGCGGTCGACGAACCGGCCCGTTGCCACGTCCCGGATCTCCGCGTCGTCCTCCCAGCTGTCCCACAGCCGCCGGATCACCTCGACGTGGTCGGCGGCCTCCGCGTACAGCTCTGTGTCGGCGAGCGGCACGGTCCGCCGTCCGAAGTGGCGTGCTTCGTGGGGGAGTCCGGACACCTGGACCCGCAGGCCGGCGCGGCCGCGGCTCACGTGGTCGAGCGTGGCGACGGCCTTGGAGATGTGGAAGGGCTCGGTGTGGGTGGCCGTCACGGCCGGGACCAGCCCGATGTGCCGGGTCAGGGGTGCGACACGGGCCGCGGTGAGCACCGCGTCCAGACGCCCGCGCACCCGGTCCGGGCGCTCGTCGAATGCCTCGGGCAGCGAGGACTGGAGGGCGAGGCCGTCCTCGAAGGTGATGAAGTCGAGCAGTCCGGTCTCGGCCTCGGAGGCGAGACCGGCCCAGTAGCGGGCGGTGAACAGCTCGGCGGGCCGGGCACCCGGCTCGCGCCAGGCGGCCGGGTGCCGGCCCGCGCCGTCGAGGGAGACGGCGAGGTGCAGGGGTGCCGGGGGCGTTGAGGAATCGGACACGTGGAATAGCGCCTTCCTGCTCGGCGTTCGGAAAGGAAGCCGATGCGGGGTCACGTCTCCGAACCGCCATCGATTTCTGCCGAAAACGCTACGCCTGACACCTGTGCCATACAATGACCGCAATATTAAGAGAAGTTGGCAGTGGTGTTGCCCGGGCCGCCGGCCGGGGCCGGGCGTTCCTCACAGCCAGGGAAACCGCTCGGCGGCGTACCGGTAGGCGCGGAAGACCGAGTTCTGGGCGCCGGCCGAGGACTCCAGCCCCACGCCGTCGCCGAACGACCGGAACTGCGGGACCACGAACTCCCACACGACCTCCCCCGCGGGGGTCACCTCGAAGAGCCGCCCGAAGGAGCCCTCCGCCACGAAGGTGTTCCCGTTGGGCAGGCGCTGCGCGCTGGACATGTACGGGCTGAAGAAGTTCTGCGGCGGGTTGTCCTCGTACGACCACACCTCCTTGCCGGTGCGCGGATCGAGCTCCAGCACCCGCGAGTACGGCACCGAAGTGGTGTCGCGGTAGGTGCCGTTGTCGAAGACCAGGACGGTGCCGCCGGGCAGCTCGTGCGGGTGGTGCTGCTGGGCCAGGACGTCCGGGCCGATCCGCCACCGGACCGACCCGTCGGCGCGGTCGACCGACACCGTGGTGGAGGCGCTGCGGAAGCCCACCACGATCGAGCCGTCGGCGCTCTCGTTGACGGTGTTGGCCATGGGCCAGTGGTTGCGGGCGAAGTGCCTGTTCAGCGGCACCTGTGCCGGGTCCAGGTGCTCGATGGCGGCCCAGCGCCACACGATCTCCCCGTCCCAGGTCAGCTCGTACACCACGTCCCCGTAGATCACCCCGCCGGGCGCCTCGGATCCGGGGATGCCGCCCCGGATCCGGGCCGCGTCGGCCGGGTCCAGCGGCTCGACGGCCCCGATGATCAGGTTCCCGTTGCGCAGGAGCGAGGCGTCGTGGTGGTGGAAGGGGTGCCGCACTTCGCGGAGCACCGTGGAGTCCGGGGCCAGCTCCTGGAAGATGCCGCCGTGGTAGACGTCCCAGATGGGGAAGAGGGTCGGGCCGCCGGTGTCCTTGGCGGCGTAGAAGAGGTTCCCGTTCGGCAGGAGCTGGGCCTGGCGGCCGGGCGGGTGCGGGGAGGTCCAGGTGTGCACCGGGCGGCCCTCGATGTCGACGAGGTGGATCTCGCCGGCGCTGGTGATCGGCGTGTAGAGGGTGAGGCCGCCGTAGCTGCGCTCGGGGTCGTGGGCGATCAGGCCGACGCCGCGGCGGCGCAGGGTGTTCTGGTCGACGGTCATGGGGATCTCTCCTGGGCTCGGTGGGGCGGGCGTACGAGGCTGTGGCTCAGCGGACGGTGACGGCGGCCGGGTCGACAGCCGTCAGGGGGCCGGGGGTCAGGTGGCGCAGCAGTGCGGCGCGGTCGGCGGCGCCGGGCAGGTCCTGGGCGGCCTTGGCCCAGCCGGCCTCCTCCTCCAGCTGCGTCAGCAGCTCGGGGGAGAGGGTGGCGCCGTAGCTGTAGCGCGGCTGGTAGGTGTCGACGTAGCCGGCCTGCAGCGCACCGTCGGACTGGGCGAGTACGGCCTTGCGCGCCGCGGCCGGGTCGGCGGCGAGCTCGCGCTGCGCGCGCAGCAGGGTGCGCAGGACGGCGGCGGTGCCCTCTTCGGTCGCGGCGGGTCCGGCGACCAGGAGGGTCCTGGCCGTGTATCCGGTGAAGGGCAGTTCGGCGTAGGCGCCGCCCAGCGCGGTGCGTGCGGCGTCGTAGAAGCTGGGGAAGGTGACCCCGGCGTCGATGTCCCCGCGGGCCAGGGCCGGAGTGACCTGGTTCGGGGCGAGGTTGACGACGGTCACGTCCGCCGCGGCGAGCTGCGCCGAGGCGAGCATCCGCGACAGCGCGTACTCGACGTTCGTGCCCTGCGGGACTCCTACCTTGCGGCCCTTCAGCGCCGCGAAGCCGGTGATCCGCCGGTCGGTGCGGGTGAGCAGGCGCCAGTCGGAGAACCGGGACAGGTCGGCGACGATCCGCAGCTCGCGCCCGCCCAGCGCGGCCGTCACGGCGGGCAGGTCACCGACGACCCCGAGCTCGGCCTGGCCGCCGAGCACGGCGTTCAGCGCGTCCCGGCCGGTGGGGTGGGTGGTGACGGTGGCCCCGATGCCCTCGGCCGACCAGAGGTCGCCCTCCTCGGCGACATGGACCGGGGCGCCGCCGAGGTGGTCGCTCGCGGCGATGGTGACGGCCGGGCGCCCGCCGTCGCGCGCGCTCGACGGGGAGCCGGCGCAGGCCGCAGCGAACGGGGACAGCAGGGCGGCCAGCAGTACGGCGGCCACCGCGCGGGGTCTGAGCATGGCGAGCAGTCCTTCCGGGGACAAGAGGGGGTTCGTGGGGCGTCGGCCGTGGGCCGTGACGGGCGGATGGGCGGGCGGGCGGTCGTTAGGGGGATCGGGCACCCCGGTCATCCGGATCCGAGATGGCGTGCGATCAGCGAGCGCAGGCCGGGGTCGGGCGGCCCGGCCGGCACGGCGTGGTCGGCGAGCACCCGCCCGGGACTTCCGCCGAGCACGATCACGCGCTCGGCCAGCGCCAGTGCCTCGTCGATGTCGTGCGTGACGAACAGGACGGTGGTGCCGCGGCGTTGCCACAGCTCCCGCAGCAGGCTCTGCATCCGGGTCCGCGTCAGCGCGTCCAGCGCGCCGAACGGCTCGTCCATCAGAAGCACTTCGGGTTCGGCGGCCAGCGCCCGGGCCAGCGCCACGCGCTGCTGCATGCCGCCCGACAGCTGTGCCGGGTACTTCTCCGCGCCGTCCGCGAGACCCACCTCGGCCAGTGCCGCGAGGGCCCGCCGGCGGCGCTCGGCGCGCGGCAGGCCGAGGCGCTTGAGGGCGAACTCGACGTTGCCGCGGGCCGTGCGCCACGGGAACAGCGCGTAGTGCTGGAAGACCACGCCCCGCTCCGGGCCCGGCCCGTGCACCGGCAGGCCCCCGGCCGTCACCGTGCCGGAGGCGGGCCGTACGAAGCCCGCCACCATGTTGAGGACCGTGGACTTGCCGCAACCGCTGGGCCCGAGCAGCGCCGTGAACGAGCCCGCCGGGAACTCCAGGTCGGTGCGCTCCAGCACCGGGGCGGCGGTGCCGTAGCCGGCCGACAGCCCCTCCAGCCTTACGTCCAGGCTCATGAGGCGCTCCAGTGCACGAACCGGCGGCCCACGGAGGCCAGCAGGAGGTCGACGGCCACCCCGAGCAGCCCGAGGACGAGCAGCCCCGCGAACATCCGGTCCACCCGCAGGAACTGGCCGTCCACCTGGAGGCGGTACGCCAGCCCGCTGTCCGCGCCGCCCAGTTCGGCCGCCACCAGCGCGAGCAGGGCCACCGAGGCCCCGTAGCGCAGCGCCGCGAGCACGGCGGGGGCGGCGGCCGGCAGCAGCACCTCGGTGAACCGCCGGTGCAGCGGAGCCCCCAGCGACCGGGCCGCCCGCAGGTGGGAGACCGGCACCCGGGACACCCCGTCGTGCACGTACAGCCAGACGGCGAGCAGGACGGCGTACGCGATGAGCAGGCGCTTGGCGCTCTCGCCGATGCCGAACCAGGCGGTCGCGAGGGGCACCAGCGCGATGGCCGGGATCGGCCGGAGGAAGGAGACCACGGGGGTGACGGCGGCGGAGACCTTCGGCAGGTAACCGGTGGTGAAGCCGAGGGCACTGCCGATGACGGCGCCCAGCGCGAAGCCCTGTCCGGCCCGGGTCAGGCTGGCGCCGAGATCGGCGGCCAGGGCGCCGCTCCGGGCGCTGTCCACGAGGGCGGCCGCGGTCTCTCCCGGTGTGGGCAGCAGCCCCGGGGCCACCGTGCCGAAGCGGGCCAGGAGGTACCAGAGCGTGAGCACGACGCCGGCCGCGCCCAGGGCCGGGCCGAGCCCGGCGAGGCCCCGGCCGGGGGGTGAGGGGGTGGCGTGCACGGGGCGGCTCCTCGTTCGTTCCGGACGCGTTGATAAGTGAGGTCAATAATTGACCACGCTTATGACGGGAGTGTTGCGGCAGTGCGAAACCTCCCGAGGCCCCCCGGCGCCGAAGGGGCGATGGGGTACGTTCACCTGCGTGTCTCGCCCCGAACCCACGCCCGAAGCGATCGAGGTCGGAAGGGTGATCCGCGGCTGCCGCAAACAGCGCGGCGTCTCCATGGCCGTCCTCGCCACCCGATCGGGCCTCTCCCAGCCCTTCCTCAGCCAGCTGGAACGCGGACTCGCCACGCCAAGCCTCAGCTCGATCTACCGGATCGCCGAGGCCCTGGACGTCACCCCCGGCACCTTCCTGCGGCCGCCCGGCCGGCCCGGCGCCGTCAGCCACGAGAGCGATCCCCAGGTGATCCGGGTGGAGGAGGCCGCGGGCCAGGTCGCGCACGTGCTCATCCCCGGCGGCCGCAGCACCCTGATGGAGGCGTACGAGCACCACTTCGAGCCCGGCCGCGGCGAGCGCGGCTGGTTCCAACACCCCGGCGAGGACTTCCTCTACGTCCTGGAGGGCGAGATCGTCCTGGAGGTCGAGGGCGAGGACCCGCTCACCCTGCGCGCCGGACAGAGCGCCCACCACCGGGGCGAAGTCCCGCACCGCTGCCGCCTGTCGGGCCCGGACGCGGCACGCACCCTGCTGGTCATCGCGAACGCCTGAGCCCGAGGGGCGGACCCCCGTCCCGCCCCTCGGATCCTTCCCGGAGCCGGCCGATCGCCGCCAGCCGCGCCCCGACGTCCAGGTCCCACAGGCGAACGGTGCCGTCCGTACTGCTGCTGGCCACCGTCCGCCCGTCCGGGGCGAAGACGACGCCCCACACCGCGTTCGTGTGACCGGACAGCGCGGCCACCGTTCGGCGCCCGGCCACGTCCCACAGCCGGACCGTGCGGTCGTTGCCGCTGCTCGCGAGGGTCCGGCCGTCGGGGGAGAAGGCGATGCCCCGTGCGGAACCGGTGTGACCGGACAGCGCCGCCTCGAAGCGGTGGCGCTGAGCGTCCCACAGCCGTACGGTCCCGTCGTTGCCGCTGCTCGCCAGCGTTCGCCCGTCCGGACTGAAGGCCACCCCGCGCACCGCACCCCGGTGGCCGGTCAGGACGGTCAGCGGACGGCGCCCCGCCACGTCCCACAGCCGGACCGTCAGATCGTCCCCCGCGCTCGCCAGGGTCCGCCCGTCGGGGCTGAACGCCACGTCGTTGGCGAAGTCCGTGTGGCCGGCGAGGACGGCGAGGGGGCGGCGCTGCGCGACGTCCCACAGCCGTACGGTGCCGTCCGACCCGGCCGAGGCCAGCGTCCGGCCGTCCGGGGCGAAGGCCACCGCGAACACGGTGCCGCCATGGCCGGTGAGCACGGCCGTACTCGCGCCGGCCGCGGTGTCCCAGAGCCGGACCGTGCCGTCCGACCCGGCCGAGGCCAGGGTCCGCCCGTCAGGTGCGAAGGCCACCGAGAACACCGTCTCGCCGTGCCCCTCGAACGTGGCCAGGACCCGGCGCTCCGCCACGTCCCACAGCCGGACCGCGTGATCGGCCTCCGCGGTCGCCAGCCGCTTCCCGTCCGGGCTGTACGCGGCGTGCCAGATCTCCGTGAACGGCCGCGAGGTCAGCACCGCGCCCCGCAGGTCCCACAGCACCACCGACTGGTCGAAACCGGCGGTGGCCAGCACCCCGCCACCGCCGTCCACGGCGACCCCGAGGACGTAGTCGGTGTGCCCGGCGAGCGTCGCCGTCGCCCGGCCCCCGGCCACGTCCCACAGCCGGGTCGTACCGTCGCCGCCCGCGCTGACGACCGTCGTCCCGTCCGGGGTGTAGGCGACGCCGTTGACGTCGTCGCTGTGCCCGGTCAGCGTGGCGGTCGTCCGGCGGCCCGCCACGTCCCACAGCCGCACCGTGCGGTCCACTCCGCCCGTGGCGACCGTACGGCCGTCCGGGGCGAAGGCCGCGCCCAGCACCTCGTCGGTGTGCCCGGTGAGGACGGCCAGCGCAACGGCCCGGTCCGCGTCCCACAGGCGTACGGTCCGGTCGGCCCCGGCCGACACCATCGTCCGGCCGTCGGCGGCGTACGCCAGGGCGTTGACCCGCCCGGTGTGGCCGGTGAGGGACCCGAGGGAACGGTGCTCCCCGGCCGCCTCCCACAGCCCGATCGTCCCGTCGGCGCCGGCGACGGCCAGCGTCCGCCCGTCGGGCGAGAAGGCCACGGCCCGGGCCCCCTTCGTACTCGCCGGGAGCTGCGCCCGCCGGCCGTGGCCGGCGGTGTCCCACAGCCGCGCCGCCCCGTCCGTCGACGTGGCCACGAGGGTCCCGCCGTCGGGACTGAAGGCGACCGAACGCACCCGCCCCGGCATGCTGAAGCTCGCGGTCGTCCGGCGGTCGGCCACTCGCAGCAGGGCCACCGTGCCGTCGGAACTGGCCGTGGCCAGGAGGCCGTTGCCCGGCCCGAAGGCCACCGCGTTGACCGGCCCGCCGTGCCCGCCCAGGCGGGCGATGAACGGCTGGGACTGGGTGCTCAGCAGCGCCCCGCGTGCCTCGCTCGTCGCCGAGGCCCGGTACGCCTGTCCGGCGAGCAGCATCGACGCCTCGGGCCGGCCCGCCGCCAGCGCCGCGGACTGCAGGGCGAGTGCCCGCGAACGCGCGACGCGCTCCTGGCCGATGGCACCCGAGCGCTGCTGGTAGGCGAGGCCCCCGGCGCCCACGGCGAGGACCAGCAGGACGACGAGCGTGGCCAGCATCCGCTGCCGTAACCGCACCTGACGCCCGGCCTGCCGCTCACGGCTGTCGTGCGCCTCCTGGCTCGCCCGCAGGAAGGCCGCTTCCAGCGGGCCGAGCCGGCTCCGGCCGTCGTGCTCGTCGGCCCATGCCCGGGCGGTGTCCAGCCGGGTGCCGCGGTGGAGCGCCGACGGGTCGCGGCCCTCGCGCTCCCATTCGGCGGCGGCGTGGGCCAGTTGCTGGTGGATCAGGAGCCCGGCCCGGTCGGCGCGGATCCAGCCGCGCAGCCGTGGCCAGGCGTGCAGCAGTGCCTCGTGGGTGATCTCGACGGAGTCGCTGTCCAGGGTGATCAGACGGGCCCGGACGAAGGTGTCGAGGGCGGCCGCGGCGGGGCCCGCGTCCGCCAGCTGCTCCATCAGGGCGGTCCGGCCCATCCTGCGGCGCGTGGCCCCCGTACCGTCGGCGACGTGCACCAGTCGCACCAGGACGCGGCGGAGCGTGTTCTGCTCGGCCGGGTACAGGCGGGTGAACACCTCTTCGGCGGTACGGGCGATGGCACCCTGGATCCCGCCGGTGCGCTCGTACCCGGCGACCGTCAGGGTGGAGCCCTCGCGCTGCCGCCAGGTGGCCATCAGGGCGTGCGAGACCAGGGGCAGCACCCCGGAGGGAATCCGGTCGGGCGGATCGTCGCGCAGGCCGGCATCGCGCAGCAGCAGTGGGAACAGGCCCGGTTCGAGGGTGAGACCGGCGAGCTCGGCCGGACGGCTGATCGATTCCCGCAGCTCCGCCGGGGACATCGGGGGGAGCACGAACAGGCCACCCGTGAACACGGGCGCGAGCTCCGGCAGGTCCAGGCAGTCCCCGGAGAAGTCGGCCCGTACGCCGAGCACGACGACGGCGGGATCGAGACCGTCCGGCTCTGCGCCGTCCGGCTCGCCACCGTCGGGTCCGGCGTCGTCCGGCCCGGGACCGTCGGGACCGGGGCCCGCCGGCCCGGACCGGCCGGCCGCCAGCGCGCAGAGAACGCGTACGAATGCGCGCCGCTCGCCCTCGTCGGAGCAGAGCGTGAACAGCTCCTCGAACTGGTCGACCAGCAGCACCGGACGCGGAGGCGGAGGCCTCCGGTCCGGGCCGTCCGCCGGGGGACGGCCCGAGAGCCGCCGGACGGCCTCGAGCAGCGCGTCCGGGCGTTCCCGGACCTCGGCCGCGGTGACACCCGGATCGCCGCCCAGGACCTTCGCGGCGCAGTCCAGCAGCTCCTCCAGCGGTCGCGCCGTGGGCGTGAACCGCAGCACCGGCCAGCTGTCGGAGCCCGGCATCGGGAAGCCGCCGCGCCGCAGCGCCGGCACCAGACCGGCGTTCAGCAAGGAGGACTTGCCGGCCCCCGAGGGGGCGACCAGGATCAGCGGCCCGCCGCCGATCCGTTCGAAGACCCGCTCGACCAGCTCGGCCGTCGCCCGCTCCCGCCCGAAGAACCAGCGCGCCTCCCGCGCGGTGAAGGCCGGCAGACCGCGGTACGGGCACTCGCCCCCGGCCTGCGGACCTGCGTCCGCCCAGGCCCCGCCCCGGCCTGCCCGGAGCCCCGCACCGCCGCCGCCGGCGGCACCGTCGCTCCCGGCGTCGCGCGGACCCGTTTCGTGGACCATCCGCAGAAGTTCACCGCCCGCCCGCAGTACGTCGTCGCAGCGCCGCGCGACGTCGACGGTGACGCGCTTCGAGCCGGTCTCGATCTTGCTGAGATAGCCCTTGCTGTAATGCGTCTGCCGGGCGAGGTCCGCGAGGGACAGACCGCGTTGCACCCGCAGACGCCTCAACTGGGCGGGAAAGGGCATTGCGGCGTCGTCGGATTCGTGCTGGTGACCGGTCTTCCGCCGGTGGTCCGGATCCCCCAAGACATCCCCCATGGCAATGCGCGCCCAGGCAGCGGTACGGCAGCGCCCAGGGTACAGCGGGGGTGGGTCCGACGGCCGCACCTTCAGGCCGATATGACCAGCACACGAGCGCGTGGAGCCATCGGTCCGAAGGCTCCGCGCGCTCCTGGGGCAGGGGTGCCGCTAGGGGTTGAGCCGGATCGAGTTGATGGGCGTGAGGTCGGCGTAGACCCCGGTCTTGGCAGCGATGTTGCCGCCGCAGCCCCGGCCTCCGGAGCCCGTGCACAGATTTGCGGTCGCACCGCCGTACTGATTGTTGAGGACCCAGTGGTTCCCGAACTGGTTGCTCAGGTTGTGGGCCCCGTAGGCGTAGAAGACGTGCGTCGGCTTGACGGCGGGGTTCTGGTTCTGAGGGTAGATGCAGACCGCCCCGTCCGGGCAGCCCGCCCAAGCGTCCGCCGGTGCGGCCGAGGCCGTGCCGCTGAGCGCGATCACGGCGACGACGGAGGTGGCGAGCGCGGCGGCGCCGCGGAAGATCTTGCGCATGATGTCCCCTTGGGGTGCTTGCCTCGTGCTGACGGCTTCAGCCTGCCCCGGCCCCGCACCGGGGTCGACGGGTTGCCCGTTGCCCATCGCCCCGCCGCCCGGGAAACCCCCTGCCACCAGCCCGGACACGGAGCAGGGGGCAACGGCCCGGTTCGGCGGACGTAAGACTTTCGTCATGGGAGCGGGCCTGGCGCAGGGCGGCCCGGCCGCGTTGAATCCGTAACGACGGACCAGGTGAGGAAGAGGGATCGGCAGTGACGGTGACAGTGACGAGGCGGCGCGGACGGTTGTGGGCCGCGGTGGCGATCGCGGTGACGGTGGTGCTGGCGGCGGGGCTGTACTGGCTGCAGCCGTGGAAGCTGTGGCAGGACGAGACCGTGCGCGAGGCGCTGCCGGCCGCCGCCCTGCCGACCGGCTCCGGCGCTCCCACGGCCGCACCCGGTGGCGCCCCGGCCGCTCCGGTGACCGTCGCCCGCGGCGCGCTCATCAGCCACGAGCACAGCACCACCGGCGAGGCGGAGCTCATCCGGCTCCCCGACGGGTCCCACACCCTGCGCCTGTCGAACCTGGACACCAGCAACGGCCCGGATCTGAGGGTCTGGCTGACCGACGCCCCGGTGAAGGAGGGTGTGGCGGGCTGGCGCGTCTTCGACGACGGCAAGTACGTCAGCCTCGGCAAGCTCAAGGGCAACAAGGGGGACCAGAACTACCAGGTCCCCGCGAGCGTGAACGTGGCCGATTTCTCCAGCGTCACCATCTGGTGCGACCGCTTCGACGTCTCCTTCGGAGCGGCGGTTCTCGCCGCGGTGTGACCGGCCGCCGGGCCCGCCGCGGGCCGGGCGACACGCCGTAGGGCCGGAGCTGATCGGGCGTCACCCCCGTTCGGCCGTCGCCCGGAGTACGACTATCCACTCCTCCGGACGTCAAAATACGGCCGTTTGCCCACGGGATGTATCCATCCGCTCACGGGGTGTGGCGAGAGGTCGTCATGGCCCATAACTTCGGGATCGTGACGAACCGACAAATCAAGTCCCTCACGTGCATCGCAGTCGTCATGGCCGCAGGTCTCGGCGTGCTCGCGCCGTCCGCGTCCGCGGCCGGACGCCGAGTGCACCCGGGCGACTCGATCCAGGACGCGGTGAACTCCGCCAGGCCGGGCGACATCATCACCGTGATGCCCGGCACCTACTACGAGAACGTGCTGATCACCAAGAGGCTGACCCTGCGGGGGTGGGGTGCCGGGACGGTGATCAAGCCGCCGGTCACGGCTGTCACGCCGACCACGCCGGCCAGGCCGACCACGCCGACTGCACCGGGCGCGCCCGTGGCGCCGGCCCCCGGCGCTTCGGGGGCGCCGGTGGCACCGGGGGCGTCCGGCCGGGCGCTCGCCTGCTCCCAGGCCGACACCGGCATCTGCGTCATGGGAACGGCGGAGCAGCCCGTCGTCGGCGTGGACATCCGGTCGCTGACGGTCTCGGGCTTCAAGCGGAACGGCGTATGGGCCTCCTACACCGACCGGCTGAGCGTCCAGCGGGTCACCGCCGAGAACAACGGCACCTGGGGCATTGCCCAGGAGAGGTCCACCCGAGGGCTCTTCCGCGACAACGTCGCCCGCGACAACGCCGAGTCGGGCCTGTTCATCGCCAACACCGTCGACCGGGAGGGCGGTGCCACCGACACCCTGGGCGCCGTGGTCCGCAGGAACACGCTGACCGGCAACCGCATCGGCGTCACGGTCCGGCGGGTGAGGAATCTCGCGGTCTACGGCAACAGCGTCACCGGCAACTGCGGCGGCATCTTCGTCGTCGGCGACGAGGGCGAGCCCGGCGCCGGGGACATGACCATCCGAGGCAACCGGATCCACGAGAACAACAAGTTCTGCAAGGGCAACAGCCGCCTCCCCGACATCCAGGGCGTCGGCATCGTCCTCACCGGGGCGGAAGAGACGGTCGTCCGTTCGAACTCCATCCGCGGCAACGTCGGAGCCTCCCCGCTGTCGGGCGGCATCCTGTTGTTCAAGAGCTTCGTGGGCGCGACGAACACCGACAACGTGATCCGGGACAACGTGGTGCGGGACAACAAGCCGGCCGACCTGGCCAACCAGGGCACAGGCACGGGCAACCGGTTCGTCAACAACCGGTGCGGGTCCTCCGTGCCGGCCGGGATGTGCTGACGCGTGATCCCCCTGATCAGCAGAATCGAGGCCGCATGACCACGGTAAGTCCCACCCCCACCCCGATCCCCGCCCCCCAGCACACCCCCCAGCCGGCCATGCGCATGCGGGAGCTCGTCTTCGGCGCCGCCTGCGCCGCCGCGGTGCGCGCGGCGGCCCGGCTCACGGTGGCCGACGCCCTCGGGGAGTCCCCCGCCACCGCGGCCGAACTCGCGGCGGCGGTCAACGCCGAGCCGCTGCCCCTGCAACGGCTGCTCCGGGCCCTGTCCTGCTACGGGATCTTCGCGGAGACCGAGGACGGGAAGTTCGTCCACACGGAGATGTCGCGCCTGCTGCGCGAGGACGACCCGCACAGCCTGCGCTACATCGCCCTGTGGTGCACGGAGCCCTGGACCTGGCAGGCCTGGCCGCGGCTCGACGACGCCGTCCGGTCCGGCGGCAGCGTCTTCCAGGAGCTGTACGGCAAGGGGTTCTTCGACTACCTGCACCAGGACGCACACGAGTCGGCCCACGTGTTCAACCGGGCCATGACCACCTCCAGCATGCAGTCGGCGCTGGACGTCGCGGAGCTCCTCGACCTCACCGGGATCTCGGTGGTCGCGGACATCGGCGGCGGCCAGGGGCACGTACTGGCGAGCCTGCTGGAGAAGCACCCGATGCTGCGGGGCGCCCTGCTCGACCTGCCGGGCGTGGCGGCCACCGCCGACCCCCGGCTGCGGGAGGGCGGCGAGCTCGCCGCGCGGGCCGAGATCGTTCCCGGGGACTGCCGTGAGGCCATCCCGGTCGACGCCGACATGTACATCATCAAGAACATCCTGGAGTGGGACGACGACAGCACCCGCAGGACCCTGCGGAACGTCGTCGAGGCGGCCCGCCCCGGATCCAGAGTCGTGATCATCGAGAACCTGGTCGACGACACCCCGTCGATGAAGTTCACCACGGCCATGGACCTGTTGCTGCTGCTCAACGTCGGCGGCGCCAAGCACACCAAGGCCAGCCTCTGCTCCCGCATGGAGGACGCCGGACTGGTCATCGGCGAGATCCGGCCGGTCAACGCGTACCTGCACGCGTTCGAGTGCACCGTGCCCGCGTGATGCCGTCCGGCATAGGACGGCCGGCGGGGCAGTCGGCCCGCACACGCCTCGAGACCGGCACGGAGCCGGTCTCGAGGGCGTGTCCGGGGCGCGCGTGACGTGCCCGGGAGCCGGCTTCAGGCCGCCAGGGCGTTGTTGACGAGGTCGAGGAACTCACGCGGCGACTTGCACCGGTCCGCATCGGCGGGGAGGGGCTTGCTGTGCCGGTTCTCCAGCTCACCGACGATGCCGAGGAGCCCCAGGGAGTCCAGCCCCCACTCGTCGAAGCCCGAGTCGGGGCGGCTCGCCATGGCCGCGGGGTCGACGGTGACGCCGGCCCCCTTCTTCATGAGAGCGGCCAGTTCTTCCATGGTCAGTCGAGCGGTCATGTCGGACAACTCCTCAGGCTTGGGCCGGCGTTCGCCGGTCGGTGATCAGGCGCATTTCAGAGCGCGCGAGGAAGCGTGCGATCTCTTGGTCGGTGGTGGGGACGCCGTCCTTGGCGCTGTCGAGCAGCCGGGCGAGCACGGCCGCCTTGTGGCCGCCCTCGACGCCGAGGGCCAGCGCGGGCCGCGCGTCGAGCGGGCCGCGCAGATCGAGGAGCCGGACGACGATGTCGTCGCGCTGGAAGACGGTGCTGCCCTCGATGGGGCTCGTCGGGTCGTCCACGGCCGCCTCGTCCTGCCCGGCGAGCAGCCGGGCGAGCGCCATGCCGCACCCGTCCTTCGCGGGGTAGAAGAGCGCGTGCCGCCGGACGTCGGGGCTCTCGCGGCCGCCCGCCGCCACATGGTGCACCGCCGGGAGGGCCGCCCGGGTGAAGAACACCCGGGCCGATCCGGGATCGCTGAGGTCCCGGTCCTGCTCCAGATACGGGTTGATGGCCTCCTCCAGGGCCCGCACCTCGGGCTGCCGGGCCACGTGGCGCAGGGCCGCGAGGAGGTCGCCCTCGACCTCGACCGCCCGGACGACACGGTTGCCGTGCATGAACAGCGAGGTGCGGCGCAGCCGGGTGCCCTCGTCGACCTGGGCCTGCGGGGACGCGTACCCGGCCAGCAGCTCCGCCACCACCGGCTCGCTGCCCGGTTTCACGGTGAAGGTGAGCGCGTGGCGGACCACGCCGTCCCCGCGCCGCGGAGCCACCTGAAGACTGCCCCGGGCCTGGCCCGCGGCGTCCGGGGAGGTGGCGGCCGAGAACGGGCCGGAGAAGGAGGGGGCGGGACCCGGACCCTTGCCGGTCTCCCGCAGCACACTGAAACGCAGCGAGCGGGTGTCCCGTACGCAGCCGTGGAGCGGCTGCACCGAGGCGACGTGCTCCTCGCTGTTGACCCAGGCCAAGAACCGCGGTGCGCTCTCCCATTCACTGGTGATGAGCCACTGCGACGGATTCTCGATCGACTGGCACAACTCGTCGCTGATGTGTCCGGGGACGGAGGACACCTGCTTGCGGAGATGTTCGTACACCTCCAGGAACTGATTCTGCGCACCGTCGTACAGATCCAGCAGCAGCACGACCCGAAGCCTCGAGCCGTCGAAGGCGGACTGGGATATCCGTTCCGACAAGGTTGTCATCGTTCACACTCCTTCGAGACCACACGGTCGCCACGGGGCGGCGCCACCCGACCCGATCGTTGTCCCTTGAGCCGTGCGGCGCGAGAGGGGAGAACCAAGCGGGTGAACGGGCGAGGGAAACGGCCTCGTACAGGGCATGGAAGAGCCATGAAGGAAAACGTCGACCACCACGTCCCGGTCCTCATCGTGGGCGGCTCGCTGGTGGGTCTGTGCACCTCGCTCTTCCTCGGCCGGCATGGCATCAGACACATGGTGGTCGAGAAGCACGCGGGTACCTCGATGCACCCACGCGGACGCGGTATCAACGTACGGACGATGGAGCTCTTCCGGGTCGCCCGTGTCGAGGACCGGATCCGACAGGCCGCCGCGGTCCTGGCGGACAACCACGGCATCCTGCAGGGCGGCTCGCTGACCGGTGACGATCAGGAGTGGCTCTTCGAGGAAATCGACCCGGGCGGGGCGCTCGCGCGCTTCAGCCCGTCGTCATGGTGCCTGTGCAGCCAGAACGACATCGAGCCGGTCCTGATGTCCGTGACCCCCTCCCTCGGGGCCGACCTGCGCTTCTCCACCGAACTCCTCTCCTTCGCCCAGGACCCGGGCGGGGTCACCGCGATCGTGAAGAACCGGGACACCGGGGAGCACAGCACGGTGCGCGCGGACTATCTCGTCGCGGCCGACGGGCCGCGCAGCCCCGTGCGCGAGGAGCTCCGGATCGGCCAGAGCGGCTCCGGCGACCTGTTCCACAACGTGAGCATCACGTTCCGGTCCCGGATGCTGGCCCACGTGGTCGGCGACCGGCGCTTCATCGTGTGCTACCTGACCAAGCCCGACGCCGACGGGGCCCTGCTGCCGGTCGACAACAGCGAGCGGTGGGTCTTCCACGCGCCCTGGCACCCCGACCGGGGCGAGACGCTGGAGGACTTCACCGACGAGCGATGCATCGAGCACATCCGCCGGGCCGTCGGCTCTCCCGACCTGGACGTCGAGATCACCGGGAAGGCCCCGTGGCACGCCGCCGAGCGCGTCGCGGAGAAGTACGCGGCCGGCCGGGTCTTCCTGGCCGGCGACTCCGCCCACGAGATGTCCCCGACCGGGGCGTTCGGCTCGAACACCGGCATCCAGGACGCCCACAACCTCGCCTGGAAGCTCGCCGCGGTGCTGGACGGCACGGCCGGGCCGGGGCTGCTGCAGACCTACGAAGCCGAGCGGCTTCCGGTGGCCCGGGCGACGAGCGAGCGCGCCTCGGCCCGTTCTGCGGAGCACAGCCACCCGGGATACGAGCCGGACCCGGAAATCATTCCCGAGGCGATTCCGGCGCCGCTGCCGCTGTCCGAGCCCGAGGCCCCGTCCGAGGCAGGGGCCGCCGAGGCCGCCCCGCGCGGCGGCGCCGGCCGGCAGGGCGGGGTCCTCTCCGTGGCCATGGGCTACCGCTACACCCGGGGCGCGGTCCTGGGTACCGACCCGGAGCAGCCCGTCGTACCCGAACGGATGCGGCTCTGCGGCGACCCGGGCAGCCGCGCACCGCACATGTGGCTCTGCGGGCCGGGGGAGCCGGAGCCGATCTCCACCGTGGACCTCTACGAGCGCTCCTTCGTCCTGCTCAGCTCCGAGGGCACCCCGTGGCGGGCCGCGGCACGGTCCGTCGCGGAACAACTGGGCGTGCCCCTGGCCGCGTACGCGATCGGCGCCGGGCCGGAGGCCGACCTGATCCCCGCGAACGGCGCCGACTGGACCGAGGTGCACGGCACGACCCCGGAGGGCGCGATCCTCGTCCGCCCGGACGGCTTCGTGGCCTGGCGCTCACCGCAGGCGGTGGCGGACCCCGAGGCGGTGCTCCACGAGGTCCTGACCACCCTGCTGGACCGGGCCTGACGCAACGGCCGGAGGGCGCCGCCGCGTGGATCTCCCCACGCGGCGGCGCCCTCCGGCCATGCACGCGCCGGGAGATCCACGCGGCGGCGCCGGGGAAGCGCGCTCCGGACTACGCCGTCCCTTCCCCGGCGACGAGGCCGGCGACGTGGTCGGTGATCATGTCGATGATGTCTGCCGCGATCCTGTCGTCCCCGAGGACGAGGTGGTTCAGCGTCAGTCCGTCGGTCATGGCGGCCAGATAGCGGGCCAGCACGCGCACGGGCACGCGGAGTTCGAAGGCCATGTGGTCCCGGAGCTGTTCGATCAGCTCGGTGTAGGTGTCGCAGTACCGCTCGTACTGCCGTCGTGCCAGGTGCTCGAAGCCCGGGCGGCGCAGGGCGTACTGGGTGAGTTCGTAGGTGAGCATGTGTTCGCCCGGGTGCGCGGACACATGGTCCCAGTACGCTTGGAAGCCCGCCCGGACGGTCTCCCTGAGGGTGGCCTTCGGCTGGATCGCCTCCAGCACCAGCGTGACGCTGTGATCGGTGATCGCCGCGATGACGGATTCGAGCAGGGCCTGCTTGGAGTCGAAGCAGTAGTGGAAGACGCTCAGGGACACGCCCGCCTCGGCGGAGATCGACCTGGTCGTCGTCCCGGCGACACCGTCGCGGGTCATGGCGCGGATCGCGGCCTCGGTCAGCTGCCGGCGTCGCTCGGCCGACGGCATCCGTGCCATGGGCGTTCCCTTCGGTTCGTGCTGTGCGGTGTGCGGTGTGCGGTGTGCGGTGATGCGTGGTGCGTGGTGAGGTGGCCCGGGAAGGCGGCCGGGGCCGGCCGGATCAGCAGATCCGGCCGGCCCCGGCCCGTGGACTTCCGCTCAGCGGTATCAGCTGCTGTAGACGCCGACCTCGTGGAGCGAGTACCCCCACTGGGTCGCGCGCTGGAGCCCCTGGATACGGACGTAGCGTGCCGACACCCCGGAGAAGCGGGTCGTGTCCAGACCGCCGTCACTCGCGGTCGTGGACCAGACGGTCCGCCAGTTCGTGTCGTCGGTCGAGACCTCGATGCGGTAGGCCTTCGCGTACGCGGCCTCCCAGTCGAGGGTGATGCGCCCCACCCGGTTCGCGGACCCGAGGTCGATGCGCAGCCACTGGCTGTCGTTCCACTCGCTCGCCCAGCGGGAGCCCGCGTCCCCGTCCACGGCGCGGCCCGCGGAGAAGTTCACGAAGGGGTTCCACCACTCCGCGCTCGACGCCGAGGCCGAGGAGCCCGCGGCGAGGTTCACCCCGGACTTGTGCTTCTCGGAGTTCCCCCAGGTGGTCAGGTAGGACTCAGCACCCTTGAAGAGGTCGTCCACCACGCCCTGGCCGCCGACGAGGCGGATGTCCTCGATCCAGTCGGGGACCAGCCCGTAGTGCGAGGCGCCGTCGGTGTTGAGGTCCCATGTGCGCGAACCGGTGGTCTGCTTGTCGATGACGGAGCCGCCGTCGGTGCTGCGGAAGGGGTAGCGCACCGGGTTCGGGGTGTCTGCCCCCCGCGGGCCGGGCCAGCCGCCGACGCCGTTCATGTCGGTGCCGTAGCCGTATCCGACGTTGTACTTGTCGCGCAGCGCGTCCGTCCGCTTCGCCTCGGCGCTGAAGCCCTCGGCGCCGCTCATGTACGCGGTGATGAAGCCGCCGAGCTTGTAGACCCGCTCGGTCCAGTCCAGGTCCATCCAGCCGTGCGAGGAGATCACACCCGGGTACGACTCGGACTCCAGGATGTCGAAGGAGCGTCCCGCGGCCTTCACGCTCATGTGGTCGACCTCGAGCATCATCTTGCGTTTCATCATGCCGCGCACCGCGTACTCACCGAGTTCTGTGAGCCCGCGCGTATTGCACTGGGCGTCGGCGGCGTAGTTCGGGACCGTGACGCCGGCGGGGAGTTCCTTCTGCGCCGAGGGCGCCGCCGCCAGGCCGATGGGGTTGTCGTGCTGCGGGCCGGTGCACTTCTCCGTCTTCCAGAAGGTCCCGGTCGACAGGAACTGGCCCACGTTGATGGCGGTGCCGAGAGCGCCCTGGTCGAAGCGCACCCCGCACAGGGCGTTGTCGAACTTGTGGCACAGGAACATGCTGCGCACCCCGAGGCGGTGCAGCTCGTCCAGGCCGCGGTCGATGTCCGCCTTGCTGCACTGCGCGACGTCCAGGATCTGCTTGCAGCCGAAGGGCTCGGAGGTCTCGACCCCGAGGATCACGGCCAGTTTGCCCTGCTGGATCACGTCGCGGGCCTGCGCGGAGTCGGTGACGATCCGGAACCAGCCCTTACCGGGGCCGCCGTACATCTTGTCGATGTAGGCCTGCATGTCGTACGTCTTCTGCGCCTCGAGCCGGATGGCGGTCATCTCGTCGCAGCCGCGGTCCTTGAAGAAGTAGACCGAGCAGATGACGCCGTTGGTGACGAGGTCGTTCACGAGCACGCGCTGGCCGCCGCGCCAGGCCCGTTCGACCCAGGCGTAGTAGTTCTGCTGGTGGGTCAGCGAGTCGTGGGCGGGCCAGTCCTTGAAGGTCGGCCAGCCGTTCGGGTCGTGCTTGCCGTCTCCGCCCTTGGTGATGAAGTCGAAGATGGCCAGCGTGCCGTCGGGGTAGTGCTCGGGGCAGTCCTTGAGCGCGTCGGCGACCCCCGCCTCGGAGAACGGCTTGCCGCAGATGAGGCGGCCGCCGAAGCCCTCGTTGGACATCAGGTGGTCGTGCGCGTCGACGAAGCCCCGGACCCGTCCCTGGGCGTCGGTTCCCTTGAAGGGCTCGCCCGTGACGTTGATGTCGGAGTCGGGTGCCGGGCGCGCCACCGGGTTCCACCAGCCGGGGTCGGCGGCGGAACTGGGGACGGGGCCGAGCACCATGGCCACCACGGCGAGGAGCAATGACAGGACCGCCAGGGGCCTACGCCTGTGGTGCGTTTGTCGAGAAATGGTCATCACTCACGTCTTAAGGTCAGCCGGATGGCACGGTCGGGGAGCCGGATCCGTTCGAGGGCACGACGCGTCACGGCCACAGGCGTGGCTTGTCATGGACCGCACAAACGGTGGGACGAGAATCTCGACTGCCGTCGACGGAGTCAATAGTCCGGGACGCTTGACCTGATGAATCGTCAGTTGCCGGTGTGGCTGTGCGGCCGTGCGGCCGTGCGCCGGTGTGACCGTGCCGGTGCGTGCGGGTGTGCGGCGGGGCCGCCGCGGTCAGCCGGACTCCGGCCGGAAGGTCGGCACGCCGAGGAAGGTCCGGGCGTAGGTGGCGGTCGCCGCGTGGAAGAGCCGCTTGTCGTCCTCGAGCCGGTACTCGACGTCCGTGGGCTCGGGAGCCGTGGACCGGGCTCGCGCCCGCAGGTCGTTCAGCTGCGGCCGCTCGAGCCCGAGCAGGCCGGCGGCGTCCCGGAGGCAGGCGCTCGCCGCCTCGACGGGGCCCTTCCCGCTGTCGATTCGGCGGGAAGGGCCGGGGGCGGGCAGGGGATCAGCGCGCGTTGTGCTCGAGCAGGTCCATCTCGGCAGGGGCGACACCGAATCCGCGCGCCGTGGTCTTCGCGGCCGGCTTCCCGCAGAACGCGGCTTCCAGGGTCCCGCCGAGGGCCGTGTTCGCCTCCCCCTTGTTCGAGGTGTTCGCCATCGCGGAGAGGCTGCGGCGGCCGTCGCGGGTGGAGAACGCGTAGGTGTAGAAGCCCTGCACGGTGCCCGTGTGCCCGTAGACCGAAGTGCCGCACGACAGGTCGTAGCGGCGCAGGCCGAGTCCGTAGAACCGGGTGTTCGTCGTGTCGGTCGGAGTCACGGTGAGCATGGCGTCCAGCATGCGCGCGGGCAGCAGCCGACCGCGGAGCAGCGCGGAGGTGAAGGTGTTCAGATCGGCGGGGTTGGAGATCACCGCGCCGGCGGACTGGGCCCACGACACGGTCTGCTCGGTGGAGTCGACCAACGGCGCGCCGGCCTCGTCGGGGTGGAGGTAGCCGCGTGCGTGCAGACCCTTGATCTGCGTGCCGGGGTGCACGTAGGAGGTGTTGCGCAGCTTCAGCGGCTTGATGATGCGTCGCTCGTACTCCTGGGCGACGCCGTTGCCGGTGGCCTTCTCGATGAGCATGCCGACCACGACGAAGTTGGTGTTCGAGTACCGGTACGTGGCTCCGGGCTCGTTCGTCCGCGGTTCGCGGAGCGAGAGGTTCACCAGCTCCTGGTAGCTGAACACCTTGTTGCGCACGGACTCGAAGCCCGGCACGGTGTGCTCGAACATGGCGTTGGTGTAGTCCGCCAGCCCGCTGCGGTGGCTCAGCAGATGACGGACGGTGATCCGGTCGTCGGGCAGCAGTCCGGGCAGGTACTGGTTGACGGAGGTGTCCAGGTCGATCCGGCCCTCGTCCACCAGCTGCAGCAGGACGACGGAGGTGAACGTCTTGCTGACGCTGCCGATCCGGAACCGGGCCTGCGGGTCCATCGCCGAGCCGGTGACCTTGTCGCGCACTCCCTCCGTCCGGACGCTGACCCCGCCGGGGCCGCTGAAGCGGGCCATGGCGCCGGGGGCTCCGGCGGCGGTGGTGTTCCGCAGCGCCTGCGTCAGCGCCTCGAGGTCGGGGGTGGTGGCCGGGGCGGGGGCCTGGGTGACCGGGGCGGCGTGGGCGGTGGTCGCCGGAGCCACGGCGGCCGTCACCGCCAGCAGGGCTGCGCCGAGGGCCAGGCGTCGGTTCATGGGCAGGGGCACGATGCTCCTCCGGTGGGGGCGGAATCCGGTCGTCCGGTGCCGACCGGGCCGGGTCGGTGGCGAGCCGGCCGGGTCGGTGGCGAGCGGGTCAGGTCGGTCGCTCACGAGCCTACGCAAGATCATCAGCTCGGGCGGGCACCGGAGGAGCGGGAACGCGCCAAAAAGCAAGGGCAGTTCCGCCACCCGGAGCCGCCTCCTAACCTGAAGGTGTGACCAGCAGCGATCTCGGAGACTTCCTGCGTGCCCGGCGCGCACACCTGCGGCCCGGCGACGTGGGGCTCGCCTCCTACGGCCGCCGCCGCGTGGCAGGGCTGCGCCGCGAGGAGGTCGCCGTTCTGGCCGGAGTGAACAGCGACTACTACGCCCGACTGGAACAGGGGCGCGAGCGCGGCCCCTCCTCGCAGGTCCTCGACGCGCTCAGCGCCGCCCTGCGGATGGACCGAGCCGCGCGGGAACACCTGTTCAGGCTGGCGGGTACCGCACCGGGCGGTGACCGGCCGCAGCCGCGGGAGGCGGTCGGGCCCGCGCTGAGGCAACTGCTGGACGGGTACACGAACACCCCGGCGTTCGTCCTCAACCCGGCCACCGATCTGCTGGCCGCCAACGCGATGGCCGACGCGCTCTTCGCGCCGTTCGCGCGGCGGGACAACCTCGCCCGGATGACCTTCCTCGACCCCGCGGCCCGAAGGTTCTTCGTCCACCCGGACCGCGCGGCCGAGGCGGTGGTGGCCGGGCTGCGCCACGCGACGGGCCTCGACCCGCACTACCCGCGACTGCGCGCCCTGGTCCGCGAACTCGTCGCTGCAAGCGCCGACTTCACCGCGCTCTGGTCCGCGCACACCGTCCGGGGCAAGACCTACGAGGCCAAGGAACTCGACCACCCCGACGTCGGCCGGCTCTCGCTCACCTTCCAGTCCTTCGACGTGCGCGGTGCGCCGGGCCAGCAACTGGTGGTCTACCACGCCGAACCGGACACCCCGAGCGCCCGCGCCCTCACCCTCCTCGCCGGCACGCCGACCGCCGCGGCCCGCCGATCGGCTTGCGCCGAAGGGTGAGCCGAGCACGAGCGCCGGTATGCCGTGCAGTTGTCCTACCGTCGTCCGGAGAGCCGCGTCATTCGACCACCGGCACAGGGGCCCCTGTGGCGCAGGGATCGCTGACGTGTGCGGGGTCAGGCCGCGGGGGGTGACATCCAGGCGGTCAGTGCCGTGGCGCGGTCGATGGCACGCCGGCCGGCGTCGTCGCTGCGCGTGGCCCAGGCGACGTGCCCGTCGGGGCGGATCAGGACCTCGCGCACCCCGTCGAGGTCCGGGTGGTCCTCGGCCGCGCGGGCGCTGACGCAGCTGAGGTACGGATGACGGGCGGGGGACTCGTACGGCTCCACGTGCGGGTCCCGCACCCCGGCGAGACGCAGCAGGACGAAGCCGCCCCGGTGCAACAGCTCGTAGACCCGTGTCGCCTCCGAACCGGCAGCGCTCAGACCGATGTCGGGCATCCTGCGGCCGGCCGGCGGATCGGCGTCGGGGTCGGTGGCCGGGTAGGCCGTGCCGAGCGCGGAGACCTGGCCGGCGATCCGGCGGTTGACCTCGGGGATGCGCAGCAGGTCCTCGAAGAGCCCGCGCAGCGCGGCAGCCGGCCGCCGGTACCGGGCCACGAGCGGCAGTTCCGCGAGCAGCGTCTGCACCTCGGTGTTCTCGGTGACGGACCGGCCGACGGGGTGGCGCTCGGCGTGATAGGTGTCGAGGAGACGGGGCGGAGCCCAGCCGCGTACTTCTGCGGCCAGCTTCCAGCCGAGGTTCATGGCGTCCTGGAGCCCGGTGTTGAGGCCCTGACCCGCAGCGGGGAAGTGGATGTGGGCGGCGTCGCCGGCCAGCAGTACGCGGCCGGAGCGGTAGGCGGCCGCCAGCCGGGTGGCGTTGCCGAAGCGCGAGAGCCAGCGGGGTCCGTCGACCCCGAGGTCAGAGCCGCAGATCCGGACGAGCGCCGCACGGAACTCCTCCAGGGTGACCGGCACCGACGACGGCGTCCGCATTCGTTCCGGATCGACGTACACGAAACGGGTGAGGCTGCCCTCCAGCGGAACGACGAGTACGCCCGCGTCGCGCGCGGCCGCGAGCGCCACGGGATCGGCCGCGACCGCGGCGAAGTCGCCGAGTACCCCGGTCAGGGTCTCGTCCGTGCCCGGGAAGTCGATTCCGGCGGCCCGCCGTACGAAGCTGCGCCCGCCGTCGCAGCCCACCAGGTACGCGGCGCGAAGGGTCCGCGGGGCCCCGTCCGGACCGCGAACCTCCGCCTCGACCACGTCCTCGTCCGCCCGCAGGGCGGTGAGCGCGTGCCCGCGGTGTATCTCCACCCCCAGTTCGTGTGCCCGCTCCGCCAGCAGCTCCTCGGTGCGGGCCTGGGCCAGGAAGAGAGTGTGCGCGTGGCGGCTGTCGAGCGCGGCGAAGTCCAGCGGGGTGTCGAGGGCGGCGAAGTGCCAGCCGGGCAGGGTCCGGCCGAGGCGGAGGAAGCGGGGGGCGAGCCCGCGCAGGTCCATCAGTTCCAGGGTGCGCGGATGCAGGGTCAGCGCCCGGGAGTCCTGCTGGGGCTCGGCGCGCCGCTCGAAGACCCGGGTCCGTACGCCCGCCAGGGCCAGCTCGCAGGCGAGCATCAGCCCGGTCGGGCCCGCGCCCACGACGATCACATCGGTATCCATCGATGATGCCTCCCACAATTAGTGAACAGTGTTCACGTGAACGCTGTTCACTATAGTGAGGGCCATGAGTTCCCCGTCAACCCCCGCCCGGGGCCGCCCGGCCCGCCTCGACCGCACCCGGACGGTCGGCACGGCCCTGGACCTGCTGGACGAAGTCGGCCTCGACGCGCTGACGATGCGCCGCCTGGCCGATGCGATGGAGGTGCAGGCCGGGGCGCTGTACCGGTACTTCGCCACCAAGGACGACCTGCTGACAGCCATGGCGGAACGCATGCTGGAGGGCCTTGCGGCGACGCGGACCGACGGCGACTGGAGCGAGCAGCTGGCCGCCCTCGCCCGGGCCATGCGTACGGCGCTGCTCGCCCGCCGGGACGGCGCACGGGTCTACGCGGGCACGCACGCGACCGGGCCGCACACCCTCGGGTTCGCCGAAGCGGTGATCGGGGTGCTGCGCACGGGCGGCTTCGGCGGGGAGAGCGCGGCGCGCACGCTCATGGCGGTGGTCCACTTCACCATCGGCCACACGCTGGAGGAGCAGGCCGCGCTCCAGTCGTCACCGGGTGACGCGGCGGCGGATCCGCGGCGCCTGCGGCTGGCCGCCGACCCGGAGCGGTACCCGCAGCTCGCGGCCGTACTGCCCACGCTCACCGGCACCGACTACGCGGCCCACTTCGAATTCGGCCTGTCCCTGCTCCTGCAGGGGCTGCGGACCCTGCGCGGAACGGGCGCCGACCTGCGGTGATGCCCCTGAAATATACTGACGAGGTGACTGAGAACCCCTTGCCTCCCTGTCCCGAATGCGCGGGCGCGTACACCTACGAGATGGGGGCGCTCCTGGTCTGTCCCGAGTGCGGGCACGAGTGGCCGCCCGCCGAGGGTGAGCCCGGCCGGTCCGGTGAGTCCGGCGACGGGGCCGAGGAGCGGGTGATCAAGGACTCGGTCGGCAATGTGCTGGCCGACGGCGACACCGTGACGGTCGTCAAGGGCCTGAAGGTCAAGGGCAGCCCGAGCGGCATCAAGGCGGGCACCAAGGTGCGCAACATCCGCCTGGTGGAGGGTGTCGACGGCCACGACATCGACTGCAGGATCGAGGGGTTCGGCCCGATGCAGCTGAAGTCCAGCGTGGTCAGGAAGGTCTGACCCGCGCAGGGTGAAGGCGCCTGTCGGGCACGTCCCGATCAGGCGCCTTCGTCGTTCCTGCCGGCGGCCGGGGCCGGGCCGTTCGGGAGGGGCGGCTCATGAGCCGGCGCGCTCAGGGGCCGAGGACCTCACCGAACGGCCCTCCCCTGCGGGCGGCATGCGGGTGGGTACAGGCGGACGGTCAGGGCGTGGCGTAGACCCGCAGGGGCGCGGGCGCCGTGCCGGTGGTGGCCGCCGCGCCGGTGGTGGCCGCCGTGGCGGTGATGGTCGCCGTCGCGGTGAAGACTTCCTCGCCGTTCTGGCGGGCGACAACGCTCACGGGATGGCGGTGACGGTCCGGATCGGTTGCCCGGCCGACGGTCGGGAGCGTCTCGATCCAGCAGGCTGAGGTCAGCTCCGCGTAGCGGAAGAAGCGAATCTCCATGTCGGTCAGGACTCCCCGTCGCGGGAACGCGGAACGGTACGCGGCCTGGCGCACGGCTTCCAGGAGCAGCATGCCGGGGGCGTGGTCGACGGGGTGGTCGAAAAGGATCGGGTGGGTGACATCGGCGCGGAGCTGGGCGCGCCGGGTGGAGCTGGTGGGGGAGAGGACCACGTCGTGGAAGCGGTCGCGGCCCACGCGGCGGGGCGTGAGCGGCGGCGGGAGCGGGATGGTGCGGGCGGCGACTTCGTCGAGGTCCGCGTTCCCGCCGCGCAGGCGCTGGTAGACGGCTTCCGGCTGGTTGGTGAAGCCGGCTTCGGCGGTGCCGAGGAACTGTCCGTCGCGCGTCGCGGTCACGTGCATGGTGAGACCCGCGAGTCTGCGGCCGCGGCGCGAGATGCCGGAGCAGCGGATGTGCAGTGAGATGTCGGCCGGGGTCGCGCCGACGGTGAGTGCCTCGGCGTTGGTCGAGTAGCTGAAGGTGTCCCAGATCTGGCGGTGGCCGAAGGGCACGTCGTACGCGACGTGGCTCAGGAGCGGGATGGCCTGGCGGACGGATTCGGCGAGGAGCAGGGGGTCGTGGTGGCCCCCGTCCGGTGTGTAGAAGCTGTGGGTGCGGGGCCATTGGGCGGTGACGACGTACTCGTCCGGCGCGACGGTGCGCCACCCGGTGAGCAGGACTTCCGAGTGTGCGCTCTTGTGTACGTACTCCCGCGGTAAGGCGCTGCTGAGCGCTGCGACGGGTGAGGCGGAGTGATCAGTAGACATGGTCATGGTTGAGCCCCCCTGGACGTCGGACATGGCTGGTGCTTGTTCGGCGCAGGTCCTAAAATAAAGGATGTTCGTTTTTTTTGTCGAGATTAGTTAGGTGCTCATGTCAGAACGGAAGCAACAACGGGCCCCGCAACTCAGGGCAGTTCAGACCAAAGCAACGATCCTGCGTGCCGCGGCCGAGGTCTTCGACGAGTTCGGCTTCAGCGGAGCCAGCATCAGCAAGATCATGAAGCGGGCGGACGTCACGCAGGGCGGGATGTACTTCCACTTCAGCTCCAAGGAGGAACTCGCCTACGCCGTCATGGTCGGCCAGGGAGACGGCCTGGAGTTCCCCGCCGGCGAGGACGGCCTGCAGCACCTGGTGGACATCACGCTCTACCTCGCCGAGCAGCTCCAGCACAATCCGGTGCTCCGGGCCGGCGTACGACTGGCCGTGGAGCAGGGTGAGTTCGGTCTGCGCGACGACGTCGCCTACCAGGCCTGGGTCCTGGAGTTCCGCCAGCAGCTGCGCTTCGCCCGTGCCAAGGGAGAGCTCCAGCCGGACGTCGACGACCACGAACTGGCCTGGGTGCTGGTCAGCTCCTTCACCGGGGCGCAGCTCTTCTCCCAGGCCTCCACCGGCCGGGCCGATCTGCCGCAGCGGATCGCCTCGCTGTGGCGCTACCTGCTGCCGGCGGTGGCGGCCGACGCCGTTCGCGGCGGCCTGCGCCTGACGCTCCCACCGGCCGCACCGAAGGCGAAGCCGGAGCCGGAGCCGGAGCCGGAGTCCGAGCCGAAGCCGGCTTCGGGGAAGCGGGCTTGAGCACCCGTCGCATCGTCGTCACCGGCGCGACGGGATTCGTGGGGTCGGCCGTACTGCGCCGACTGGCCGCGCAGGACCCGCAGGCCCAGGTGCGCGCGGTGTCCCGTACGCCGCCCCCCGCGGCCGCGTACGGCGCGCGCTGGGTGGACGCGGACCTCGCCGACGGGCGCTCCCTCCATGGCATCTGCGACGGCGCGGACGTCCTGCTGTCCCTGGCCTCCTACGTCGGGCCGGACGCCGGCCGGTGCGCCGCCGTCAACTCCGCCGGAATCGCGGCCCTGGTGGCAGAGGCCCGGCGGGCCGGGGCGGGACGGATCGTCCACCTGTCGACCTGCGCCGTCTACGGGCCGGGACCGCACCGGGGGCAGGACATCGGCGCGCTGACACCCGCCCCGGTGTCGGCGGCCAGCGCCGCCCGGCTGGCGGGGGAGGCGCCGGTGCTCGACGCGGGGGGACTGGTCCTGCGTGCGGGGCTGGTACTGGGAAAGGGCGACCGGTGGGCGGTGCCGGCCCTGGTCGACGCCTTCCGGCGGGTGCCGGCCCGGTGGGGCGGCGGGGAGGGGATGGCCTCCTTCGTCGACGTCGACGACCTGGCGCGGCTCATCGCGGCGTTCGCGCTCGGCGCCGCGGCCGATGCCGGCGGCGTCCTGCACGCCCACCACCCGGAGCCGGTGCGCAACCGGGACCTGATGGAAGCCCTGGCCGGGCACCGCATACTGCCGGCGCGGCCCGCGACCGACTGGTCGTGGCTCAGATGCCTGGACGCCCTGGCCGCGACCCCGGGATGGGTGAGCGAACGTCAGTTCACGCTGCTGGCCCGGGACCATTGGTACCGCGCCGACGCGGCATGGGAACTCGCCGGGACCGCACCCGGGCCCGGTCCGCTGAGCCGGCTCGGCCCGGCGGCGCAGTGGTACAGGGAGCGGGGCGGGGTCGCCCCGGGGTGACGGCTATCTGCCAAAGCCTCAGCGGGATGGGGCGTGGACGGGCCGCGCCGGGCCGGGCGGCAGGTAGCGTCCGAAGCACATCCCGTCACCCCTGAAGGAGTGGAAATGCCCGATCTTTCGAACATCGTCAAGGCGTATGACGTGCGTGGCGTTGTGCCGGACGAGTGGGACGAGTCGCTGGCCGAGTTGTTCGGTGGGGCGTTCGTGGAGGTCACGGGTGCTGTGGCGATCGTGATCGGTCATGACATGCGTCCGTCGTCGCCGGGTCTGTCGGCTGCTTTTGCGCGGGGTGCGGCGGCGCGTGGTGTGGATGTGACGTTGATCGGGCTGTGTTCGACGGATCAGCTGTATTACGCGTCGGGTTCGCTGGGTCTGCCGGGTGCGATGTTCACGGCTTCGCACAATCCGGCGCAGTACAACGGCATCAAGCTGTGTCGTGCGGGTGCTGCTCCGGTGGGTCAGGACACGGGTCTGTCGCAGATCCGGTCGCTGGTGGAGAAGTGGTCGCAGGACGGTGCTCCGGTGGTTGCCGAGGGCACGGCCCCGGGCACGGTGACGGAGCTGGATTCCCTTCCCGGGTATGCCGCGCATCTGAAGGGTCTGGTGGACCTGGCGTCGGTCCGGCCGCTGAAGGTGGTGGTGGACGCGGGCAACGGCATGGGCGGTCACACGGTGCCGACGGTGTTCGAGGGGCTGCCGCTGGATGTGGTGCCGATGTACTTCGAGCTGGACGGGACGTTCCCGAACCACGAGGCGAATCCGCTGGATCCGAAGAACATTGTGGATCTCCAGGCCCGTGTGCTGGCGGAGGGCGCGGATCTGGGGATCGCGTTCGACGGTGACGCGGACCGCTGTTTCATCGTGGACGAGCGGGGTGTGGGGGTGTCGCCGTCGGCGATCACTGCGCTGGTCGCGGCGCGTGAGCTGGCCCGCAACGGCGGTTCGGGGACGGTCATCCACAACCTGATCACCTCCTGGTCGGTGCCGGAGGTGGTGCGGGAGAACGGCGGCACGCCGGTGCGTACGCGGGTGGGTCATTCCTTCATCAAGGAGGAGATGGCGAGGACGGGTGCGATCTTCGGTGGTGAGCACTCGGCGCACTACTACTTCAAGGATTTCTGGAACGCGGACACGGGCATGCTGGCCGCGTTGCACGTGCTGGCGGCGCTGGGTGGTCAGGACGGTCCGCTGTCGGAGCTGGTGGCTTCCTACGACCGGTATGCGGGTTCGGGTGAGATCAACTCGACGGTTGGCGACCAGAAGGCCCGGCTGGCCGCGGTGAAGGACGCCTACGGAGATATCGAGGGTGTCACCCTCGACGAGCTCGACGGCCTGACGGTGACGGGCGGGGACTGGTGGTTCAACGTCCGTGCCTCCAACACCGAGCCCCTGCTGCGGCTGAACGTGGAGGCGCGGGACGAGGCCACCCTGGCCAAGGTCCGCGACGAGGTCCTCACCCTCATCCGCGCCTGAGCCACTGGAGCCCGGTTCCCCGCCGAGCCGGGTTCCTCCGGGGGCGCCCGCTCAGGCGGGCCGCCGCCCGCCGAGTCCTCCATGCTCCTGCCGTTGCCGCAGGGCGTACGCGTACGCGGCCGACATCAGCGTCATGTGGTGGTGCCAGCCGGGGAAGGAGCGCCCCTCGAAGTCGAGGAGGCCGAAGTCGTTCGCCAGTGAGCCCAGTACCGCGGTGGACCGGCCCGCCTCCCGCACCAGGTGCAACAGATCGTCCATCCGGTGACGGTTCATGTTGGTGAGCCAGACGGGCCCGCCCGGCCGGCCCGGCCCCTGCCGCCGCTCGCCGAACAGCCGGTAGATCTGGTGCGTCCCACGGGCCCCCGGTTCGCCTTCCGGCACCCTGACCAGGGCCGAGTGGATGCGCTGCCGCTGCGGGCGGGCGTGGGGGCCGGTGAGCGGCGCGGAGCAGGGGTGGCTGGTGTTGCCCAGGCGGGCGAAGTCGCCCGCGGTGGCGTCGCCGCCCTGGGTCAGGCCGGCGGCGCGGACCGCGAGGGCGGGCGGGACGGACACCAGGAAGTCGTGGCCGCGGCGGCCGAGTACGCCGATCAGCCCGGCGGCGCCGCCGAGGCGGCTGAGGTCGGCGACCACGGGCGGATGCGCCGACGTGGTGCGGGCCGCGATCGAGTCGACGAGCTCCAGGACGAGGGCCTCCGGGGACTGGTGGGCGACCTCGGGCCGGATGCGCGCCCGGCGGCGCAGCACGGGATCCGCCACCCACGTCTCGGGGAGCGCGAGGCGCCAGTCGACGGGCACGGTCATGCCGTCCAGCGACAGGAAGAGGCAGAAACCCAGCTGGCAGTTGACGATGCGTCCGGCAGCGGGGTCGAAGCGGCGGTGCACGCCGACCGAGTGCTCACCGCGCTTGGGGAAGCACACCTGCCCGATCGTCCAGGCCCGTACCGGGTGCCGTTCCTCCACCCAGCGCAGCAGCTCGGTGCGGGCGGGATTCCAGTCCCAGGGGCTCGCGTTGATGAACTGCTGCAGGGACTGGGAGGCGGTGGGCGACTCGGTCACGGACGCCGCGAGCCTGCGTACGGACTTTTTCCCCGGGGTGGTGAGCAGCCCCTGCAGGTAGACCCGGGCCCAGCGTCGCTGGTCGGCCCTCGGTAAGTGGCCGAAGAGGCGCTCCGTGAACTCGGCCAGGTCCGTGTCGCCGGCGGCCCGGGCTCTGGTCCTTGTCCGTGTCGTCATCCGTCTCCCCCTCCACTGTGGACGTCGGCGTGCGCCGTCGCCTTCGTAGAATACAGAACGTTCGTTTTTTTTCTAGAGAACGTATGGCGCCCTCCCCGCGACTTCGGCACGTTGGGCGGGGGAGCCGGCGGCGCCGGTGACGGGGTCGGCGCGTGGTGGCGGGGCAGGGGCGCTTCTTCGACAAGTCGGCGTTGTGGGAGGCGGTCGCCGGGGCGACGCTGGAGGTCGCCATCTCCCCGCGGGCGCAATGGCGAGTGAGGAACGACCTGGATGGCAGTGATAGTGCAGTGGTGAAGCAAGAGCGCGGCGTACGCACCCGTAGTCATCTGATCTCGGTGGCTGCCGCTGAATTCGACCGCAATGGGTACGACGGGACCTCCCTCTCCCGGCTGAGCCGTTCCGCCGGAATTTCGATCGGGGCTCTCACCTTTCACTTCGCGGCGAAAGGAGAGCTGGCTTCGGCCGTGGAGGATTCCGGGCGGGCCGCCACCCGCAGAGTGGTCGAGGGCGTGACGTCCCGTGGCGGCCCGGCGCTGGACACCGTTTCCGCGCTCGTCCTCGCCCTCGGCGGGCTGATCGAGACGGACGCGGCCGTACGCGCCGCGGCGCGGCTGACCCAGGAGCGCGTCGGCGCCGGACCCGACTGGTGCGGATGCTGGCTCCCGCAGGTCAAGGAGCTCATGGTGCAGGCCGCGGAACAGGGGCAGCTGGACCCGGAGGTCGATCCGTGCCCCGCCACCCTGCTGACGGCGCATCTGGTGGGGGGAGTCGTCGCCAGGGCGCGCCGCGGCCGGGGCGAGCCCCCCGGCGCGGTGACCGGCGAACTCGGGGACCTGTGGCGGCTCATCCGGCGGGCCATCGCGGCGCCGACAGAAATGGAATTGCCCAAGTAGGAGAAGAAGCGGGGTAATTCAAGCCGCCGGAACGCGGGGCGCTCTAGCGTCGGTGGCATGAATTCACCTCACCGGATAACCAAGGCAGTGATCCCCGCCGCGGGGCTCGGCACGCGATTCCTCCCGCTGACCAAGGCCACACCGAAAGAAATGCTTCCGGTGGTCGACAAGCCGGCCATCCAGTACGTGGTGGAAGAGGCCGTCGCGGCGGGGATGTCCGACATCCTCATGGTCACCGGCCGCAACAAGCGGCCGCTGGAGGACCACTTCGATCGCAACTACGAGCTGGAGGAGGCCCTCCAGCGCCGGGGTGATCAGGACAAACTGAGGAGCGTCTGCGCCTCCACCGAGCTCGCCGACATCCACTACGTGCGCCAGCGGGATCCCAAGGGCCTCGGACACGCCGTCCTGTGCGCCGCGCCCCATGTCGGCCGGGAGCCCTTCGCCGTCCTCCTGGCCGACGACCTGATCGACCCCCGGGACCCCCTGCTCGCCCGCATGGCCGAGGTGCGGGAACGGCTCGGCGGCAGCGTCGTGGCCCTCATGGAGGTGGATCCGCAGGCGATCCACCTGTACGGATGCGCCGCGGTGGACCCTTCGGCGGGCGGCGACGGCGTACGCATCACCGAGCTGGTGGAGAAGCCGGAGCCCGGCACCGCGCCCAGCAACCTGGCCATCATCGGCCGGTACCTCCTCGACCCCGAGATCTTCGACGTCCTGCGGGCCACGAGCCCGGGGCGCGGCGGAGAGATCCAGCTCACGGACGCGCTGCGCGCGCTGGTCCGGGCCGGGCGTCCCGTGCACGGCGTGGTGTTCTCCGGCCGGCGCTACGACACCGGGGACCGCGCCGAGTACCTGCGCGCGACGGTCAGGCTCGCCTGTGAGCGCGCGGACCTCGGCCCCGAATTCCTGTCCTGGCTGCGGGAGTTCGTACGTACGGAAGAGCTCGTGGCGGTCTGAGTCGCAGCTCGGTGGGCGACCGGTGAACTTCCGCGGTCGCCCGCCCCACCAGCACCTGCCTCGCCAACTTGCCCAAATCTCAGCGGGGTTCGGGCTCCAGCTGGGTTACCGAACGGTAATTACGTAATTTCTTCCCCGTGGCCGCCGAACGGAGCGGCATCCGAACCACCGACTGCCGGGAAGGAGGTGAACCACATGGACAGGGCGAACCCGCGACGTGAGCCGCAGACCCCCGGCGTCGCTGTCGCAGTCGACGTACCGGTCGGCACCCTGCTCGCCGGCGACTCCCCCCGCACCGTGCACGTGGACGAGAGCCACGCACAGGCCCTCGCCCACTCGGGCCGGACGCTGCCGCCGCTGCTCGTGCACCGCCCCACCATGCGGGTCATCGACGGAACGCACCGGTTGCGGGCCGCCGTACTGCGCGGGCAGGACACCGTGGGAGTGACGTTCTTCGACGGCAGTGCCGAGGACGCGTTCGTGCTCTCGGTCGAGGCCAACATCAGTCACGGACTCCCGCTGACCCAGGCGGAGCGGACCTCGGCGGCGCTACGGATCCTGCGGTCCCACCCCGACTGGTCCGACCGCGGAATCGCGCGGCGGACCGGACTGGCGGCCCGGACCGTCGCGACGCTACGGCGCCGCGAGCCGCCGGGGCCCGCACCGCCGGGCCGCGTCGGCCAGGACGGCCGTCTCCGGCCGGCCGATCCGATCCGGGGCCGGGAGGCCGCCGCCAGGCTGCTGGCCGGCCGGCCCACGGCGTCCCTGCGGCAGATCGCACGGGAGGCGGGCATCGCGCCCTCCACCGTAAGGGACGTGCGGCGCCGGATCGGAGAGGGCGCCGATCCCGTACCGGCCGCCCAGCGGCGTTCCGCCGGGACCCCGGCCCCCGCCCCGCCCCCGGTACCCCCGCGGGGCCGGGGGCAGCCGCTGCCCGAACTGGTCACCGGCCTGTGCAAGGACCCCCTGCTCAGGCTGAGCGAGGCGGGCAGGCTCCTCCTGCGCATGCTCGACCTCCAGGTGAGCGGGCTGCGCCAGTGGGAGCGGATCGTCGCCGCAATACCCCCGTACCGCGTGGAGACGGCCGCCGCCGCGGCCGCCCAGTGCGCGCGGGACTGGCAGGAGCTGTCCGACGAACTACGGCGCCGCGCCTCGGCGCACACCCCTGCCTGAGCCGGTTTCCCCGGCGAGTACCGGCCTTCGACGTGGAAGGCCCCCAGTTGTGATCGAAAGGACGTATGGCGATGTCGGTTGTCGAGGGAGCGCGTGTTGACGCGGGTTCAGGGGAGGGGGGAGGAGCCGAGGGGCCCGTTCGTCTGGACGGGCGTCTGAAGTTGGTTCTTGTGGTGCTGCTGGTGGCGCAGTTCATGCTGGCGGTTGATTTCTCGATTCTGAATGTGGCGTTGCCGGTGATCGGTGACGGGCTTGGTTTCTCGTTGTCGAATCTGCAGTGGATCGCGACGTCGTTCGCGCTGTGTGCTGCTGGTTTCACGCTGTTGTTCGGGCGGGTGGCTGACCTGTTCGGTCGTCGACGGCTGTTCCTGGTGGGCCTTGCGGTACTGGGTCTGTCCTCGCTCGTGGGCGGTCTGGCGACGTCGCCGGAGATGCTGATCGCGGCGCGAGTGTTCCAGGGTCTTGCGACCGCCGCGGTGACGCCGGCCGGTCTGTCCCTGCTCACCACCTCGTTCCCCGAGGGTCCGCTCCGTGAGAAGGCCCTCGGCCTGAACGGTGCGTTGATGTCGGCGGGTTTCACGACGGGGGCGATCCTGGGTGGTGTTCTGACGGATCTGCTCTCGTGGCGGTGGGCGTTCTTCATCAACGTGCCGGTGGCGCTGGCGGTGTTGTTCATCGCTCCGACGGTGATCAAGGAGTCGCGTCCGTCGGTGCGTCCGAAGCTGGACCTGCCGGGTGCGACGGCTGTGACGCTGGGTCTGCTGGCTCTGATCTATGGGTTGACGCAGGCGGGTGAGCACGGTTGGGGTGCTCCGTCGGCGCTGGGTTGGCTGGCGGCGGGTGTGGTGCTGCTGGTCGTCTTCTATGCGATCGAGGCGAAGAGTTCGGATCCGCTGGTTCCGGTTTCGGTGCTGAAGAAGAAGACGGTCGCGTGGGGGAACATCGCGGGTCTGATCGCGTTCCTGACGGAGACCAGTCTGGTCTTCCTGATGACGCTGTATCTGCAGGAGGTGCTGGACTTCTCGCCGCTGACGGCTGGTCTGTCGTTCGGTGTGCTGGGCGTGGGCACGGTGATCGGTGGTTCGATCGCTCCGCGGGTGATCGGTGCGGTGGGTACGCGGTCGACGCTGATCATCGGTGGTGTGCTGCAGGCGGTGGCGACGCTGAGCCTGGTGGCTCTGGGTGAGACCTCGGCGTCGATGTGGCTGCTGCTGATGGCCACGTTCGCGGGTGGTGTCGGCAACATGCTGGTGATCGTCGGGTTCATGGTGACCGCGACGACCGGTCTGCCGGATCACGAGCAGGGCATGGCGACCGGTCTGGCGACGATGACGCAGCAGATCGGCATCACGATGGGCACGCCCATCATGTCGGCGGTCGCCGCCGCCAACACCGACATCCACGCGGGCATCACCACCGCGGTCATCGTCAACACCGCCATCGTGGTCGTCGGCATCCTGACCACCGTCCTCTTCCTCCGCGCCAAGGCCGCGAAGGACGTCGCAGCCGCCGGCTGATTTCCCGGCCGCAGAGATTCCCCTCCCTCCGGGAAGCGCCCCCGGCACGGTCGTCAGACCGCTCCCGTCGACCGTGCCGGGGCCGCCTCCCTCCTTCTCAAGGAACGTGATGGACCTCCGTATCGAAGACCGCGTGTACCTCGTCACCGGCGCGTCGTCCGGAATCGGCGAGGCAACCGTCCGCCTCCTGGCGGCGGAAGGCGCCACCGTCGTCGGCGTCGCCCGCAAGCCCTGGAACACCGAAGCCCTCGGCGACCGGGTCAGCACCGTCGCCGCCGACCTCACCGATCCCACCGCCGCCCGCCAGGTGGCCGACGCGGTCATCGAACGCCACGGCCGGCTCGACGGCCTCGTCAACAACGTCGGCGCGCTGCAGTCCCGTACCGGCTTCCTCGACGTGACCGACGAGCAGTGGAAGAGCACCTTCGAGATCAACTTCCACTCCGCGGTCCGCATGACCCGCGCCGCTCTGCCCGCGCTCCTGGAGACCGGAGCGGGCGCCCTCGTGCACATCGCGAGCGAAGCCGCCCGGTTCCCCGACCCGGGCATCGTCGACTACGCCGCCACCAAGACGGCGCTGCTGTCCCTGTCCAAGTCCCTCGCCGCGGAGTTCGGCCCGCGGGGCGTACGTTCCAACGTGGTCTCGCCCGGGCCCACCCGTACCGCGCTCTTCGACGCGCCCGGCGGTTTCGCCGAGCAGCTCGGCGAGCGGTTCGGCCTCCCGGCCGACGAGGCCGTCGACCACTTCATCCGCGAGGTGCGCCGACTCCCCAGCGGCCGCATCGGCACCCCCGACGACGTCGCCGGCGCCGTCGCCCACCTGCTCTCGCCCCTCGCGGGCCAGGTCACCGGCGCCGAGTGGAGCGTCGACGGCGGCGCCCTGCGACAGGTCTGACCGGGCCGATGCGTGCTTCCCTGCTCGCCCTCGCCATAGGGGCCTTCGGCATCGGGACGACCGAGTTCGTCATCGTCGGTCTGCTCCCGGAAGTGGCCGACGACCTGTCCGTCTCCATCCCCTCCGCCGGCATGCTGGTCACCGGCTACGCCCTCGGTGTGGTCGTCGGCGCACCGCTGATGACCGCAGCCGGTGCCCGGCTGCCGCGCAAGACCATGCTCGTCGTCCTCATGGCCGTCTTCATCGCGGGCAACCTGCTCTGCGCCCTGGCCGGCGACTACACCGCCCTCATGGGCGGGCGGCTGATCGCCGCCCTCACGCACGGCGCGTTCTTCGGGATCGGGTCCGTCGTGGCCGCCGACCTGGTGGCCCCCGACCGGCGGGCCAGCGCCATCGCCCTGATGTTCACCGGCCTCACCCTGGCCAATGTGCTCGGCGTACCCCTGGGCACCTTCCTCGGCCAGGAGTTCGGCTGGCGATCGACCTTCTGGGCGGTCACCGGCATCGGGGTCGTCGGGCTGCTCGGCCTCATCGCCCTGGTCCCGGCGCAGCCGGCGCCGGAACGCGGAGCCCTGCGCGGCGAACTCGCCGTCTTCCGCAAGCCGCAGGTGTGGCTGGCGCTGACCACGACCGTCCTCGGTTTCGGGGGCGTCTTCGCCTCCTTCACCTACCTCGCGCCCATGATGACGGAACTGGCCGGCTTCTCCGACGGCGCGGTCGCCTGGCTCCTCGTACTCTTCGGCGTCGGTCTGTGCGTGGGCAACGTACTCGGCGGCCGGGCCGCCGACCGCTCCCTGATGCCCAGCCTGTACCTCATCCTGGGTGGCCTCTGCCTGGTGCTGGTGATCTTCACCTTCACCTCGCGGGCCACCGTGCCCGCCGCGATCACCCTGGCCGCCTTCGGGGCGATCGGTTTCGCGACGGTGCCACCGCTGCAGGCGCGCGTGATGCAGCAGGCCGCCGGGGCCCCGGCCCTCGCCTCCGCGGCGAACATCGCGGCCTTCAACCTCGGCAATGCCCTCGGGGCCTGGCTCGGCGGTCTCGCCGTCGCCCATGGCCTGGGGTGGACCTCGCCGACCTGGATCGGTGCCGGACTGGCCGCGGCGGGACTGGGCACCGCGGCGCTCTCCGGCCGGCTCGACCGCAGGAGCCGCGGGCGTCATGCGCAACCGGGCGCATCGCGTCCCACCGCACCCCTCCCCACCGCACCCCTCCCCAACGCATCCGCTCCCACCGGACCGCTTTGCGCACAGCACCCTTCCGCCGGTGCCGGGTACGGCACCCATCCCATCGTCGAACAGAAGTCGAGGTAGACGCACATGAACGGTGTCGATCGCCGGACCATGCTCACCCGCAGCGCGGCCGTCGTCGGAGGCGCGGCGGTGGCCGGCGCACTGTCCGGGCCCGCCGCGGCCGCCGCCGACCACGCTCCCGGTGCCTCCGGAGCGGCGCCCGCGGCCGCCGGGACCGGATCCGTCGTCAGGCCGGGGGATCCGCGCTACGAAATGCTGACCACCGGGAACAACCAGCGCTTCGTGGCCCGCCCCGACTACATCAAGATGGTCCGCTCGACCGCGGACGCCGAACGCGCGCTGAGAGACGCGGTCCGTGCGGGCAAGCGGGTCTCGGTGCGCAGCGGCGGCCACTGCTTCGCCGACTTCGCCGCGCACTCCGGCACCCAGGTCATCATCGACTTCTCGGAGATGACGCACGTCGGCTACGACCCGAAGTTCCGGGCGTTCGTCGTGGAGGCCGGCGCCCGCCTGATCAACGTGTACGAGGCCCTGTACAAGGGCTGGGGCGTCACGATCCCCGGCGGCATCTGCTACAGCGTCGGAGCCGGCGGGCACATAGCCGGCGGCGGCTACGGCCTCCTCTCCCGGGCCCACGGCCTCGTCGTCGACCACCTCTACGCCGTGGAGGTGGTGGTGACGGACGGCCGGGGCGGCGTACGCACGGTCGTGGCCACCCGGGAGCAGAACGACCCGAACCGGGAGCTGTGGTGGGCCCACACCGGCGGGGGCGGAGGCAACTTCGGCCTGGTGACCCGCTATTGGTTCCGTTCTCCGGGGGCGAGGGGCTCCGAGCCCTCCCAGCAGCTGATCTCCCCGCCCTCTAAGGTCCTGGTGAGCGCGGTCGACTTCCCCTGGGAGCAGTTGACGGAGGCGAAGTTCACCCGGCTGCTGAAGAACTTCGGTGCCTGGCACGCGGCCAACAGCGCGCCCGGCTCCCCGTACCGCAACCTCTCCAGCCTGTTCAACGTCAGTTCCAAGGCACACGGCAGCCTGGGCATGTTCACCCAGGTCGACGCGACGGTGCCGAACGCGAGAAAGCTGCTGGACGACTATCTGGCCGCCATCACGGCCGGTACGGGCGTCGTCCCGAAGGCGCTCACCCGCCCCACCGGCGAGCTGCCCGCCATGCCGCAGTTCGCGGAGCCCAGGACCCTGCCCTGGCTCCAGGCCACCAGACTGGTCGGCACCAACAACCCGGTCATCACCAATCCCACCTCACGCGGCGCGCACAAGTCGGCGTACATGAGGAAGAACTTCACCGACCATCAGATCTCGTCGCTCTACCGGTACATGAGCCGGCCGGACTTCAAGAACCCGGACACCATGCTGGTGCTGTTCTCCTTCGGTGGCCAGGTCAACGCCGCGGCGCCCGACGCGACGGCAAACGCGCAGCGCTCGTCCATCTTCAAGATGTGCTTCCAGACCTTCTGGCAGGACGAGGGCGAGGACGGGTACTACCTGGGCTGGCTGCGCGACCTGTACGAGGACTTCTTCTCCGCGACCGGTGGCGTACCCCTGATCGACGACAGCACCGACGGCTGCTACATCAACTACCCCGACCGTGACATCACCGACCCGCGCCGCAACCGCTCCGGCGTGCCGTGGCAGACGCTCTACTACAAGGATAACTACCCGCGCCTGCAGCAGGTGAAGAGGAAGTACGACCCGTCCGACTTCTTCCGCCACTCCATGTCGATCAAGCCCGCCCGGGGCTGACCTCCTTCCCCGCCCGCCGTCCTTCCTCACCCGTCGTCCTTCCTCACCCGTCGTCCCTGTTCAGAAGCCCCGCACTCCGGTCTCCGGAGTGCGGGGCTTCTGTCGTTCCCGTACGACCGTTCGAGTGTCCGCCGGCGTTCGTTGACTCCCCGGCCCGCTCCGGGAAAGCTGGGTCCTGGCCGGAAGAGGGCAGCCGAAAGGCCCCTCGCAGTGAGATCCGATCCCCTGGCCACCACCCGTCGAAAAGGCCCGCGGCACCGCCGCGCCGCGCCCTCGCACGCCCCTGCACCCGCCAGTACGCCCTCGCACTCCCTGTCACGGCTCGATTCCCGACACGTCAGAAAGCAGAGGAAGCCATGCGTTCCGTCGCCGTAGTCCTCGGCACCCGCCCGGAAGCCATCAAGTTCGCGCCGGTCATCCGCGCCCTCCGGGAAGACCCGCGCTTCGAGCCCGTCGTGATCTCCACCGGGCAGCACCGCCAGATGCTGGACGAGACCCTCGACGCCTTCGGCCTCACCGCCGACGTCGACCTGAAGGTGATGGCCCCCAAGCAGACCCTCTCCCAGGTCACCTACCGGTCGCTGCGCGGCCTGGAGGACTACTTCGCCACCGCGCCGGCCGACGCGGTCCTGGTCCACGGAGACACCGCCACGACCCTCACCGGGGCCCTGGCCGGATTCCACCAGCGGATCCCCGTCGTCCACGTCGAGGCCGGACTGCGCAGCGGCCGGCTCGGCTCGCCCTTCCCCGAGGAGGGCAACAGACGGCTCGTCGCCCAGGTCGCCGCCCTCCACCTGGCGCCCACCCCCGGCAACCTGGCGAACCTGCTCCGCGAGGGCATCGCCGCCGACACGATCACGGTCACCGGCAACACCGTCATCGACGCACTGCGCTGGGCCAGCGGCCGCGCCGAGAGCTACGGCGCCCCCGCCCTGGCCGACCTCGACCTCGATCCGCGCCGGGTCGTCCTGGCCTCCGCGCACCGCCGCGAGGCCTGGCCGCACCTGCCGCAGATCGGCCGGGCCCTGGCCCGCATCGCCGACGAGCCCGGAGTGCGCGTCGTCGTCCCGCTGCACCGCAACCCGGTCGTCCGCGAGGCACTGCTCCCTTACATCGGCGGCCACCCGGGCATCACCGTCGTCGACCCGTTGCCCTACCTCAGCTTCTGCAAGCTCATGGGCCGCGCCGACCTCATCGTCTCGGACAGCAGCGGCAGCCAGGAGGAAGGGCCCGCGCTCGGCAAGCCCACCCTGGTCCTCGGCGACGTCACCGAGCGGTCCGAGGCCATCGTCGCCGGCACCGCCTGCCTCGTCGGCACGGCCACCGAGGGCATCGTCGCCCACACCCTGGAGCTGCTGCGCGACCGGGCCGCGTACGACCGGATGGCGAACGCCGCCAACCCGTACGGCGACGGACTGGCCACCGCCCGCACGGTCGCCGCGCTCGCCCACTTCTTCGGCCTGGGACCCGCGCCCGAGCCCTTCGTCCCCGACAGCGCCGTCGACGAGCTCAGCGTCGAGCTCGCCCGTACGGCCGACTTCGCCCGCACCTGAACCCCGGAGAGGAAGCAGCCGCATGAGCGCCACCCCGTCCGCCGTCGAACGCCCCCTGAACTTCAGCACCCCGTACCTGAGGGCCGCGCTCGTCCGCGACGCCGTGGACTACACCGTCGAAGGCCGCACCATCGTCGTCAACCCCGGTGTGACCCCCGTGACCATCGCGGAGACACCCCGCAAGACCATCCCCCCGCTCTCCTCGACCGTCCTCGCCGACACCCGCATCGAGAAGGCCGACGCGCTCCTCCTCCTGCGCAGCGCCCCCGACGGCACCGACATCACCGGCATCACCGCGGAACCCGGCTGGTCCCACCTCGCCGACCTCCTCGGTCCCGGCGAGTTCCCCCGCGAGACCGCCCTCCACCGCAGCCCCCAGGACGACATCAACACCGTCCTGTTCGACCCGGCCCACGTACTCGGAGAGCGCGAGAGCGCCATGGACCTGCGCGAGTTCAACGTCCGCGCCAACCTCTGGTTCTCACCCGCCGGAACCGACTGCGCCGTCCACAACAGCCACGACTTCATCGAGGTCCACACCCAGGTGCACGGCCTGGGCCGGATGCAGCGCTTCCGGGACAGCGACCACGCCTCGCTCTACCAGGACGTCCTGATGAGCCCCGGCTACACCACCCCGGACCCGTTCTGCGCCACCGGCCCCCAGTGCACCTACCACTACCCCTGGCACCAGTACCGGGCCGACACCGACTGCATCTGGCTCGCGATCGAGTACCACCCCGTGCCCCGCGCGCTGCGCACCCTCCACCCCGCGACCACCTCCGCCCTCACCTCCCTGGAGAGCCACTCATGACCGCCAACGGCACCGGCAAGAGCACCGAAACCGCTCTGCGCGCCCCGAAGTTCACCGCCGAGATCGTCGCCGACCAGCTCCGCGACGGCTACTGGCTGGAGGCGCCCGACATCGACGGCGACGGCCGGCCCGACCTGTTCGGCTACGGGCTGCGCCTCGGCGAGATCTACTGGTACGCCAACGACGGCGACTGGACCCGCCGGCTGATCGCCGACCGCATCAAGATGCCCGTCGGCGCCGACTTCGCCGACGTCAGCGGCAACGGCCACCCCGACGTCATCGTCTGCTACGACCTCTACGGCCCGATCGGCACGATCCACGACGCCAACACCGAAGGCGGCAAGATCGACTGGCTGGAGAACCCGGGCACCCCCGACAAGGACGAGTCCCGCTGGAAGCGCCACTACGTCGGCCGCGCCACCGGCATGCACCGCCTGCGCGCCGGCCACTTCACCCGCACCGACCGGCTCCAGATCATCGGCCTGCCGATCGTCGCCAAGGAGGACGTCCACGCCGTACTGCCCGTCGTGCTGTTCACGCAGCCCGACGACGTGCACACGGCCGAGGAGTGGCCGATGACCGTCATCGACGACAGTCACTTCCGGATGATCCACGGCGCAGAGAAGAAGAAGGGCCTGGTCCCCGGCTCCGAGCTCGAATCCCTGCTGCTGGCCTCCGACGAGGGCGTCACCTGGCTCTGGTTCGACGAAGCCCGCCAGGAGTGGGTCCGCGAGCTGATCGGCACCGGCGAGCTCACACAGTTCGAGCAGACAGGCTTCCGCGGCAGCGGCGACCTCAACGCGGGCCGGCTCGGCGACGACCCGATGGCCTACGTCGCCGCGATCGAGCCCTTCCACGGCAACACCGTGGCCGTCTACACCAAGGCCGGCGGCGGCGAGGGCTGGAACCGCGTCCTGCTCGACGTGTACGGCGACCCCAACGAGAACGGCGAGGGCCCCGGCCACCAGATCGTCTGCGCCGACTTCGACGGCGACGGCGACGAGGAGTTCCTCGTGGCCCTGCGCGGGCCGTGGCCGTGGCAGGGCGTCATGTACTACAAGGCGATCGACGCGGCCAACGGCGTCTGGGCCAAGTGGCGGGTCTCCGAGGAATCCGTCGCCCGCATCGCCACCGCCGACTTCAACGGGGACGGGCGCCTCGACTTCGCCACCATCGCGTACTCCGTCCAGAACTACTACGTGGCCAAGGACGCCAAGCTCATGGTCTACCGCAACGAGATCGACCAGTAGGCCCGTTCCGTCCCTCCCGGCAGTCCCGTACGCCCCTTCGTGCCGCCGGGACCGCGCACCGCACGGCGGAGCCCGGTCCCGGCGGCTGCCCCCCGACGAACCCCACTCCCGAAAGAGCGATCTCCTGTGGCCTCCACGACGCCCTCCGAAGCAGCGAAGCGGGCGAAGCTGCCCTCCCTCACCGGCCTGCGGTTCTTCGCCGCGCTCCTGGTCTTCTTCTTCCACTCGTCCCTGACCGACTCCCCGATACCGCCGAACGCCCCGATCAACCCCTTTGCCGACGCCTCGATCGCCGACGGGTTCTCCACGGCCTTCAGCAAGGCCGGATACCTCGGCGTCTCGTTCTTCTTCGTGCTCTCCGGCTTCGTCCTCGCATGGGCCTCACGGCCGGGTGAGCGCGTCACAGCCTTCCTGCGCCGAAGACTCCTGAAGATCTTCCCGAACCACGTCGTCGTCTTCGCCGCCGCGATGATCCTCTTCGCCGGCGCCGCCGTCACCAGCGTCGCCGACTGGCTGCCGAACCTGCTCCTCGTCCACACATGGTTCCCGCAGGCGGGCGTCAACCTCAGCGTGAACCCGCCGAGCTGGTCCCTCGGCAGCGAGCTGCTCTTCTACGTGCTCTTCCCGCTGCTCATCGTTGCGATCCGCAGGATCCGGGGCTCCGCCCTGTGGGTGTGGAGCGCCCTGATGGTCGTCGGCATGGTCGCCGTCCAGCTGATCTCGACCTACGTCGTCCCCGACACCCCGAAGTCGGCCATCACGCCCGTCTCCGACATGCAGTTCTGGTTCGGCTACCTGCTGCCGCTGGGCCGCGTGTTCGAGTTCGCCCTCGGCATCCTGCTCGCCCGCGTCGTCCTGGCCGGCCTCTGGCCGCGGCGCGTCGGCTTCGGCGCCGCCCTCGTCCTGACCGTCCTGGGCTACGCCGCGGCCATGATCGCCCCGTTCCAATACGGATTCGTCGTCGCGACGATCGTCCCGGTCGCCGCACTCATCGGAGCCACCGCCCAGGCCGACGTGGACGGCCGCGCCACCTTCCTGCGCAGCCGGCCCATGGTCTGGCTCGGCGAGGTGTCCTTCGGCTTCTACCTCGTCCAGGGCGTCACGATCTTCTACCTCCGCTCGCTGCTGGGTGAGAACACCTACAGCGTCCCGGTCGCCCTGCTGGTGATCGCCGGATTCTTCGCGGCCTCGCTGCTGGGCGGCTGGCTCCTGTTCCGCTTCGTCGAGATGCCCGCCATGCGCCGCTTCGGGCGCGCCAGGCCTCGTGCAAAGCCGGTCCCGGACCCGGCTCCGGCAGCCCCTGAGCCGGCCGGCGAGCGGACCCCGGTCACCGCGGCCGCCCGCGACTGACCGGCGATCCTGTCCGCTGCCCTCCGCCCTACTGCTCTCCGCCCGCGTCGGCATCCGCCGCCGCGGGCTTCGGGCTGCCGTGCCCGGGAGCGGCCGCCGGACCGGCGGTCAGGCTCGACAGCATGCGCAGCGCCGCGTCGGAGGGAGAGGACTCGGGGGCGCTGTAGAGCAGCATCCGGTGGTTGGTGCCGTCGGTGAGGTGCAGGTTCTCGAAATCGAGGGTGAGGGGCCCCACGACCGGATGGTGCAGCGTCTTGGTGCCGACGGTGCAGTCCCGTACGGGGTGCTTCGACCACAGGGAGGCGAAGTCGGGGCTCTGCAGCATCAGGGACCCGATCAGCTCCGCGAGCGCACGGTCCTGCGGATTGCGCCCGGCGACCAGGCGCAGGGCCGCCAGGGCGACCCGGGCCTCGCTCTTCCAGTCCGTGTAGAGCTCCCGGGTGTGCGGGTCGAGGAACAGCATCCGCGTGAGGTTCGGGCGGACGGCCGGATCGTCGGGGCTCGCCATGTCGACGTGCCCCGCGAGCAGGGCGTGGCCCAGCGGATTCCAGGCGAGCACGTTGTTGCGGCCGTCCAGGACGACGGCCGGGACCTGCGGCATCGCGGCGATCAGCCGGCGCGTGGTGTCGCGGGCGTACTCGGGACGCGGCGACTGGGCCCGCTTGGCGCGCGGCGGCCGGGCCAGGTTCATCAGGTGCGCGTGCTCGTCCGGGGTCAGGCGCAGGGCGCGGGCCAAAGCGTCGAGGACGCTGTCCGAGGCGTTCGTGCTCTGCCCCTGCTCCAGGTGGGTGTAGTACGTGATGCTCACGCCGGCCAGGAGGGCGAGCTCCTCGCGCCGCAGCCCGGGTACGCGCCGACGGGTGCCGTGGGTGGGGAGCCCGACGTCCTCGGGCTGGAGCTGGGCGCGACGAGTGCGGAGGAACTCGCCCAGGGCAGTCGGTGTGTCCATACGTTCCAGTGTGCCGGGGGAGGGCGCCGAACGGTGCCCGTGAAGGTGGCCCTGGCAGTGCTAGCTTGCCCGGCGCCAGCACAACCAGGGGGCTGGGTAACCCTCTCCGGCCGGTCCAGAGTCGATGACGCAACAGCTCGTTGCGTGATCGAGAGGATGTGGGTCGGCGATGTCGGTTGTCGAGGGTGCTCGGGTCGATACGGGAACTGAGGGGCCCGTTCGTCTGGACGGGCGTCTGAAGTTGGTTCTTGTGGTGCTGCTGGTGGCGCAGTTCATGCTGGCGGTTGATTTCTCGATTCTGAATGTGGCGTTGCCGGTGATCGGTGACGGGCTTGGTTTCTCGTTGTCGAATCTGCAGTGGATTGCGACGTCGTTCGCGCTGTGTGCTGCTGGTTTCACGTTGTTGTTCGGTCGGGTGGCTGACCTGTTCGGTCGGCGTCGGTTGTTCCTGGTGGGTCTGGCGGTGCTGGGTCTGTCGTCGTTGGCGGGTGGTCTGGCGACGAGTCCGGAGATGCTGCTGGTTGCCCGTGTGTTCCAGGGTCTGGCGACGGCGGCGGTGACGCCTGCGGGTCTGTCTCTGCTGACGACTTCGTTCCCGGAGGGTCCGCTGCGTCAGAAGGCGCTGGGCTTGAACGGTGCGTTGATGTCGGCGGGTTTCACGACGGGGGCGATCCTGGGTGGTGTTCTGACGGATCTGCTCTCGTGGAGGTGGGCGTTCTTCATCAACGTGCCGGTGGCGCTGGCGGTGTTGTTCATCGCTCCGGTGGTGATCAAGGAGTCGCGTCCGTCGGTGCGTCCGAAGCTGGATCTGCCGGGTGCGACGGCCGTGACGCTGGGTCTTCTTGCGCTGATTTACGGTCTGACGCAGGCGGGTGAGCACGGCTGGGGTTCGGGCGGTGCGCTGGGCTGGCTGGCGGCGGGTGTGGTGCTGCTGGTGGTGTTCTATGCGGTCGAGTCGAAGAGTGCGGCTCCTTTGGTGCCGGTGTCGGTGCTGAAGAAGAAGACGGTGGCCTGGGGCAATATTGCGGGTCTGATCGCGTTCCTGACGGAGACGAGTCTGGTCTTCCTGATGACGTTGTATCTGCAGGAAGTGCTGGACTTCTCTCCGCTGGCGGCGGGTCTGTCGTTCGGTGTGCTGGGTGTCGGCACGGTGATCGGTGGTTCGGTCGCGCCGCGGGTGATTGCCGCGACGAGCACCCGCGCCACGCTGATCGTGGGTGGTGTGCTGCAGGCGGTGGCGACGCTGAGTCTGATCGCGCTGGGTGAGACCTCGTCGAGCATGTGGCTGCTGTTGACCGCCACCTTTGCGGGTGGTGTGGGGAACATGCTGGTGATCGTCGGGTTCATGGTGACGGCGACGACGGGGCTTCCGGATCACGAGCAGGGTATGGCGACGGGTCTGGCGACGATGACCCAGCAGATCGGCATCACGATGGGCACGCCGGTCATGTCGGCCATCGCCGCCGCGAACACCGACATCCATGACGGGATCACGACCGCGGTCATCGTGAACACCGCCATCGTCCTCGTCGGCACCCTCACCACCGCACTCTTCCTGCGCACCAGGCGGTCCCACTGACGAAGTGCGTGCCTCCACTAAGGCAACTCCGCCTTGTGACAGCCCTGCCCCGGCCGCGAACGTTGGCCCCGGGCCCGGCGCGAGCGCCGGCTACCGATGGAAAGGAACCCCGATGGCCGCACCCACCGTCGTCAGCTGGGAGCAGGTGTCCGTCCCCTCCGCGTCCGGCCCTCTTCCCGCCCGGGCCTACCGGCCGGGCACCGGGTCACCGCAGGGCTGGCTGGTGTGGGCCCACGGAGGCAGCTGGCGCGCCGGATCCGCCCAGGACTGGCACGGCGCCACGGCCGAACTCGCCCAGACGTCCGGCTTCGGCGTCGTGAGCGTGGACTACCGCCTGGCTCCCGACGTACGCCACCCGGCCATGGTCGAGGACGTCCTGTCCGCCCTGGCCTGGGCCGGGGAGCAGGACCGGCCGGGCGGTGCCCCGCCCGTCCTGGCCGTCGGCGGGGACAGCGCCGGCGGCACCCTCGCCGCCTCCGCCGCGCTCGTCTGCCGCGACCGCGGGATCCCGCTGGCCGCACAGGTACTGGCGTACCCGCCGCTCGACCCCGGGTGCGCGGCGGCCTCGTACCACCGCTTCCCCGACCTCTTCCCCACGGCCTCCTACCTGATGGCGGCCTGGCAGGACTACCGGCAGCCGGGCCGCCCGGTGGCCGCGGACGGCACACGCCTGCACAGCACCCCCTTCGAGGCCGCCGACCTGCGCGGACTCGCACCGGCCGTCCTCGCCACCGGCGACCTCGATCCCGTCGGCGACGACGTGCACCACTACGGGCGGCTCCTGCGGGCCGCCGGGGTGGAGGTCACCCTGCGGGAATTCCGGCAGACGGGACACGGGGCGTTCCTGCAACCCGGCCGCGGCCCCGGCGGGCACCACCCGGCCGCGTCGCTGCGCGGCTGGCTGGGACGGGCCCTGCACCCCTTCCTCCCTCACTCACCGAACTGGAGCTGACATGACCACCACCTCCGGCGTCCCCAACCTCGACGCCCTGCTGCGCCACTTCGCCGATCTGCGCGACGGCATCCACGGCGGTGCCGTCACCCGGCCCGACAAGGAGGAGCACTTCCGTACCGCCGCGCGCCTGCTGGACCCGTACGCCCGCCGGGCGCTCGGCGAGCTCAACGACGAACTGCTCCTCGGGCAGGGCGTGATCGACGCCAGCGGTGTGCAACGCGCCGACGACGGCAGCCTCTTCCACGCCTGGACCCTGTGGTGGGACGAGCAGTCGGCCGCCGACATCCCGCCCGTCACGCTGTACGCGCACTACGGAGCCTCCTTCCACCACCCGCACCTGCGCGGAGCGACGGTCTCAGAATGGCCGCTGAACGTCTTCGACGACGCGCAGGCCGCCGCCGAACTGCCCACCCTGCACGCGATCGCCGCCGCCGACCTCCACAACCTCGTCTTCGAACGGGACTTCAGGATCGTGCCCGCGACGATGGCGGGCGCCACTGGTCTCCCCGCCCACCAGCACTGAAAGGCGGCCCGTCATGACGAAGCTGCGACTGTCCGTACTGGACCAGACCCCCGTCGGCGAGGACCACACCCCGGACCAGGCGCTGCGCGCGTCCGTGGACCTGGCCCGCAGCGCCGACGAACTCGGCTACACCCGCTACTGGGTCGCCGAACACCACGACTCGCCGGGCTTCGCGAGCAGCGCGCCGGAGATCCTCGCGGGCACACTGCTCGCCCGCACCTCGCGGATGCGGATCGGCACCGGCGGTGTGCTGCTGCCGCGCTACGACCCGGCGAAGGTGGCCGAGGTGTTCGGCGTACTGGCCTCCCTCCACCCGGGACGCGTCGACCTCGGGATCGGCCGGGCCGGCGGCCCCGCCCGCGACTTCCCGCAGCGGCTGGCGGACCTGCGCGCATTGCTGGGCGAGGGCGGGGTCGTCCCGCACGCGCCGGTCCCGCCGCAGATGTGGCTGCTGGGCGCGGGACGCGAATCGGCGCGACTGGCCGGACTGCTGGGGACACGGTTCGCCTTCGGGCACTTCTTCTCCCCGGTCGGCGGCCGGGAGGCGATCGAGGACTACCGCGCCCGGTTCCGTACCTCCACCGGCGTGAGGCCGGGCGGCGCGCTCGCGGTCCGCGTGGTGACGGCGGACAGCGCCGGCCGCGCGGAGGAACTGGCCCAGAGCCTGCTGCTGTGGCGCGCCCGCAAGGACCTCGGCCAGGACGGCCCGCTGCCGTCGTACGAGACCACGCGCCGCCACCGCTGGACGGGCGCGGAGCTGGAACGGGCCAAGGTGCACCGCGCGGCCCTGGTCTCCGGGGCGCCGGAGCAGGTGTCCGCGACCCTGACGGCCCTCGCCGGGAGCCACGGCGTGGACGAGCTGATCGTCAACACCCTGACCTGCGATCCGTCCGACCGCCGGCGCTCGTACGAACTCCTCGCCGAGACCTTCGCCCTCCCGGCGTCCCTCCCGGAGGCCGCGGCCCCCGTGGCAGCGTCGCGCGCCTGAGCACCGTCGGTCCACGGTGCGCGGAGACCCGGCGGGCGTCCGGGCGGGTGTCCGGGCGGGCGTCCGGGCGGGCGGACTCCGGCCGTTCGGGGTGGAGTCCGGCGATCGGCGTGCTGCATGATCGTCGGTGGATCGTCGGTGGATCGTCGGGACGAGGGGGAGACCATGGGCAGGCATGTCGGGTTCGAGCGACTGCACAACTTCCGGGACCTGGGCGGGTATCGGTCGGCCGACGGCCGGACCGTGCGGTGGCGGACGGTCTACCGGGCCGACTCGCTCGGCAAGCTGGCGGGCGACGACTGGGAGCGGTTCCTGGGGCTGGGCATCGGCACCGTGATCGACCTGCGCTATCCCTGGGAGATCGAGGCCAAGGGGCAGGTGCCCGAGGCCGAGCGGTTCCGGTACGTGAACCTGAGCATCGAGCACCGGCCCTACGACCAGGCCGAGATCGACCCGGACCTCGACCCCTGGCGCTACCTCGCCGACCGGTTCGCCGAGGTCACCGAGGACGGAGCCGCCGAGATCCGGCAGGTGATCGAGGAAGTGGCGCAGGCGCCCGGCCCCGTCGTCTTCCACTGCACCTCGGGCAAGGACCGGACCGGGCTGATCGGCGCGTTCGTCCTCACCCTCCTCGGGGTGGAACGGGCCGACGTCCTCGCCGACTTCGCGCTGACCGAGCTGGCCACCGAGCGCCTCGCCGCGGACTGGCGGGCCGCCAACCCGGGCCGGGTCATGAAGTGGCCGAGCTACGGCCGCGCCCCCGCCGTCGTCATGGAGCTGGTGTTCGGGGACCTGGAGGCCCGGTACGGATCGGTGGAGGGCTACCTCGGGGAGCGGGCCGGGCTGCCGCAGCGGACCGTGGAGCGGTTGCGCTCCCGCCTGCTGACCGCCGACAGCCGCTGACCGGCGGCGGCGCCCGCGCGACGTGAAGTCGCCCTGGTGGGGCCACCGGCGCATCTCCTACCATCGGAACACGGGTGGGGGAGGGGGGTGCGTTCATGGCGGCACACATGGGGCGGCTGGAACGCTTCGTTGCCTGGGTGCTGCGGAACGCCGACGTCGTGGTCGCCCTGGGCATCGCGATGGCGGTCGGACTCCTGGACATCTTCGGCGACGTCATCAGTGACGACGTCTCCTCCGGTGCCACCCTCGTCGTCCTCGGCCTCCTCGCGACCGGGTCGCTCGTGGAGCGCGTACGCCGCCCCGCCAGCATCCAGGAGGCGATGAGCGGGACGCGCCAAGCCCTGGAAGACCTCGCGATGGTGCGTTCGCTCTCGGGCAACGAGGTCGGCGAGGCCCTGCGCAAGGCCCGCCAGCAGACCAACCTCTGGTACTTCAAGGGCGGTACGGGCACCTACCTGCGGGCGGTCACGCTGCCCCAGTGCGTGAGCGCCGCGAAGGAACACCGTTCCCAGCTCAATGTGAAGATCGACATCGTCAATCCGGCCGACGAACGCGCCTGCGCCGCATACGCCCGCTTCCGGCAGATGTTCGGAGTGCAGCGCCGCGGCGACGAACCGTGGACCACCGACCGGGTCCGCCGGGAGTCGTACGCGACCGTCCTCGCCGCCTGCTGGTACCAGCGGCAGCTGACGACGCTCGAGATCAGCGTGCACCTGTCCGCCGCCGTGCCGACCCTGCGCTTCGATCTGTCCGAGACCTGCCTGATCATCACCCAGGACGACCAGTCCCGGGTGAACCTGCTGGTGGAGCGCGGCCAGCCGCTCTACGACTACTACGTGACCGAGCTGCACCAGAGCCGCGAGCAGGCGACCGTGCTCGACCTGCGCGTCGCCTCGCCGCTCGGCCAGGAGCCCACCGTCGACGAGGTGCGGGCGCTCTTCGACGGCCTGCGGCTGCCCCTGCCGCGCGTATTCACCGACAGCGACATCGGCAAGATCATCGAGAAGGCACTGCATGCGGAGGACCCCTACAGGAGGTGATGCGCTCCGGCGCGTGCCATGGACCACGAGCTCGAAAGGACTCTTGTCGCCCTGGAGGAAATCGCCTCCGGGACCCGGGAGTTGCGTGCCGTCCGCCATCCGCTCGGATTTCTGTGCCTGCCCCTGCTGAGAGAGGGCCCGCACGGAATCTGCGTACACCTCTTCGACACCGACGACCACGCCGAACCGGACGCGTCACCGATGCACGCCCACAGCTGGGAACTGCGCAGCCGTGTGCTGTTCGGGCGGGTGGCCAACCTGCCGGTACGGACCGGCGTGGTACGGGACGGGGAGGACGGCGCGACCCACCGGGTCTTCGAGGTGCACAGCGGGAGCGACGGCGTGGACGAGATCCGGCCGACCTCCGTCCTGGTGCGGAGCGAACCGGGCCCCGCCCTCGTCAGCTCCGGCGGGGAGACCTACACCCTGGCGGCGGGCGAGTTCCACGCCACCGCCCTGGAGGGCGCGGAGCCCGCGGCCACCCTGGTGCACGGCATGTCGGTCCCCGGCCGGCTCGACCTCTCCCTCGGCCCGCTCGACGGCGGGCCGCGCCGCACGACCCGCCGGCTGTGCGACACCGCGCAGACCGTGCGCAGCGTCCATACCGTCCTCAGGAGGATCGATGCCCAGCAGCGGGCCTGATTTCGACCACGAGAGGCAGATCGCCGTCGCCGCCGCGCAGGAGGCGGGCCGCCTGCTGCGCAGCCGTTTCGGCACGGCGCGGTGCGTGCGTACGAAGGGCGGGTCCGGGGACGTCCTGATGGACCTCGACCTCGCCGCCGAGAAGCTCGTCCTGCGCCGCTTGCAGCACCACTTCCCGCACGACCGGATCCTGTCCGAGGAGGCCGGGCTGCTCGACGCCGCGGGCGAACGCACCTGGCTGGTCGACCCGCTGGACGGCAGCAACAACGTCGTGATCGGGCTGCCCACCTACGCGGTGGGAATCGGGCTGTGCCTGGGAGGCACCCCGGTGATGGGGGTGGTGCACGAACCGGTCACGGGGGAGACCTGGCACGCGGTCAGGGGATACGGGGCCCACGGGCCGTCCGGCGCTCTGCCCGGCCCCGGCCGCACGCTGCCGAGCCCCGGGCCCGTCGTCGCCTGGACGCAGGGATACGCCGTGGAACGGGGCGACGCGAGCGCCGTGGCCCTGCGCGCAGTGCTGGAGCTGCGCTGCCGGCGGGTCCTGCAGCTGTGGGCGCCGCTGCTCGGCTGGAGCCTGCTGGCGCGCGGCACCATCGACGCGTTCGTCGGCTACCGCGCCGAGGGCGTGGACCTGCCGACCGGGGCGCTGCTCGCGGCAGAGGCCGGGGTGGAACTGTGCACCCTGTCCGGGGCGGCGTTCAGCCCCGGCTTCGCGGGGGCCGACACCGGGCGCAGCTTCGTCGCGGCGCGCGGCGAGACCCTCGCGCACCTGCTTGCCGACGTGGGCGCCGTCACCCGAGACACGGCCTAGGAGGTCGCCGCCAGCGCCAGCGTCGCGGCCAGGGTGCCCGCCACCGCCAGCACGAACCCCGTACCGAAGAAGCGGCCCAGGTCGATCCGGGTGCCGTGCCAGCGGCACCGTTCGAACCACAGCAGGGTGGCCAGCGAGGCCCACGGCGTGATGAGCGGGCCCACGTTGACGCCGATGAGCTGTGCGAGCAGCTGCTCGTGGTTGGCCACCGGGATGGCCGCCTCGCCGGCCAGGTACGCCGGGAGGTTGTTCAGCACGTTGGAGAAGCCCGCACCGACCGCCGCCGACCTCAGCATGCCCACCAGGTCGTTGTCGGACCCCATGGCGGCGGCGAGGATGTCGTGCAGTCCGTGCGCGTTGACCGTCTCCACGACCAGGAACATGCCCGGCACGAGGACCAGGAGCCGCCACGGGACCAGGGAGAGGCGCAGTGTCTCCCGGCTGCGCACCCAGAACGCCACCACCACGATCAGCGCGGCCGCCATCGACGCCGACCACAGCGGTACGTCGGCCAGCAGGATCGCCAGCAGGAACCCGGCGCACGCCACCGCGCACACCCGGAACAGGACCCGGTCCACGGGCCGCGGCAGGGGCGGAGGCGTGTAGCGGGTCTCGCCGCGGCGGCCCGGGCGCCAGTAGAAGACCCAGAGGCAGACCATCGTGACCGCGATCGCCGCCAGCTGCGGCGCCCACATGGTGGCGGCCATCTCCGACGGGGTCAGCGCGATCCGGTCCGCGGCCAGCAGGTTCGTCAGGTTCGACACGGGAAGCAGCAGGCTCGCCGTGTTCGCCAGCCAGACCGTGGTCATCGCCAGCGGTACGGGCGCGATGCCGACCCGGGTCGCCAGCGCGAGCATCACCGGGGTCAGCAGGACCGCCGTCGTGTCAAGGTTGAGGGTGATGGTGGTGACGGACGCGAACAGCACGCAGAGGCAGAAGAGCAGGGGATACCGCCCGCGGCCCGCCCGTGCCACCCAGGTGGCGACGACGTCGAAGACCTCGGCCTTGCCGGTCAGCTCGGCGAGGACGATGACGGTCGCCAGGAACACCAGCAGCGGACCGACGCGCTCCATCACGTCCGAGGCGTGCCCGGTGGGCAGCAGTCCCGTGGCGACGCACAGTGCACCGAGTGCGAGCAGGCCGCCGGCGAGCCAGTCCAGTGGATGCAGACGCCTGAGGAAAGACACGGCGAACAGGTTCGCACATACACACGCCCCGGCATCAGACGGGGCGGACGGAACCGGACACGCCCGCCCGGGCGTCCCGGGGGGCGTCCCGGGGGAGGCCACCTCGTCCTTGCCGGGACGGGCCCGCAGGCGAGGGCACCGCCCTACGATGGAATCATGATGACGGACGGGCAATTCGGCGCTCCCGCAAGAGAGTTCGACTTCTTCATCAGCTACTCCCCGGCAGACGAACAGTGGGCCGTCTGGATCGCCTGGACCCTCGAGGAGGCCGGCTACCGCACGGTGGTGCAGGCCTGGGACTTCGTACCGGGAACCAACTTCATAGACTTCATGGACCGGGGGGTCAGCGAGTCCCTGGCGGTCATCGCCGTCCTGTCACGCCACTACGAGCGATCCACCTACGGTCGCATGGAATGGCAGGCCGCGCTCCGGGCCTCGCCCGAGTCGCCCGAACGGAGGCTGCTGACCGTCCGGGTGGACGAGATGCCGATCGAGGGCCTCCTCGCCACGATCACCTACGTCGACCTCGTCGGCGTGGCCGACATCGACGCGGCCCGCTCCCTGTTGCTGAACCGGGTCGGGCAGGCCGTCGACGGCCACGCCCGCCCGGGACGCCGTCCCGGCTTCCCCGGGAGCGGATCGGGCGCCGCCGTCCGCCACCGGGAGCAGCCGAATCCGGGCCGGCCCCAGCCGAGCGCGCTCGCCGGCCCGCCCTGGTCGGGCCGCAGACGGCCGGCCAGGGCGCCGCTCTATCCGCAGGCCGCCGCGACAGGCGCCGGCGCCGCCCAGGACGCCGTGACCGTCCTGCACCTGGCCGGGCCCGACTTCGGCCGCGGCCGCGAGCCCGACTCGCTCAGCCGCCAGATCCGCGGCGACCTCATCATGCTCAGGGACGCCGGCGCGCCCGCCCCCGATCTGCTGGTGGTGACCGGGGACCTCACCGCCTCCGGCAGCCCGCGCGAATGCGACCAGGCCCTCAGCTTCCTCACCGCCCTGCGGTCCCAGCTCGACCTGTCCCCCCAGCGGGTGATGGTGGTGCCCGGCGCCCAGGACGTGAACCAGGCCGCCTCCCAGGCGTACTTCCACACCTGCGAGGCCGACGAAGTCGCACCGCAGCCCCCGTACTGGCCCAAGTGGCGCCATTACACCCGGCTGTTCCGCGGCCTGTACCAGGGCCTGGACACCGTCTTCGACAGCGACCAGCCCTGGACCCTCTTCCCTGTGCCCGAACTGAGCACGGTCGTCGCCGGATTCAACTCCTCCATGGCCTACAGCCACCGCCCCGAGGAGCAGTACGGCTTCATCGGCCGCGACCAGGCCGCCTGGTTCGCCGAAGCCATGCGCCGGTACGAGGAGGAGGGCTGGCTGCGCATCGGCGCCCTCCGCCACCCGCTCACCGACGGCCGCCGCCCCGGCGACGCGGTCGGCGGCCCCGGCGGGCTGCGGGACGCCGACACCCTCGCCCGGCTGGCGGCCCCGAGGCTGCACCTCCTGCTGCACGGGCCGACCGGTGGCCCGCGCACCGCCACCGGGGACCCCAGCCGCAGCCGGCTCGCCGGCCCCGCCGGGGAACTGCCGCTGTTCGGCTCCGCGGCCCCCGCCAGGTTCCAGCTGCTCCAGGTCGGCGCCGAGGGCGTGACCCGCTGGGACGACCGGATCACCTCCGCGTCCGAGACCATCCCCGCCGCGTGGCGGCAGACCCGGCGGGTCTTCCCCGTACCGGAACTGCCCGCCGTCATCGACGCCCCGCGGACCACCGGGCGGGCTCCGCTGGACGATCCGGCCGCCTCGCTCGCCGAACGGGTCAAGGAGATCTGCCGGGTGCGCAGGGAGGGCGTACGGCTGCGCGACGTACCGCGCCGCGAACCGGGCGACATGGCGCAGATCATGGCCACCTGGCAGGAGCAGGAGGACGGCATCGTGCGGCAGCAGCGCATCGCCGTCCACCCCGGGCGCCCCACCGAGGAGGAGGTCGACCGCTTCATCGCCCAGGTGCACGCGACCGACACCGGCTCCGAGGCCGTCCTGGTGTACGCGGGCGACGCCCCCGCCGGCGGGCTGCGCCGCCGGGCCGCCGGCCACGGCGTCCGGGTCAGCGTGCGCAGCTTCATCGAGTTCCAGGGCCTGCTCGACCTCCGGGGCTACGTCGCCGTGCAGAGCGCCCGGCTCAGCGACAGCGAACAGTACGCCCCCGGCCTCTACCTCCCCCAGCGCTACCGTGACGCCGACCGCCCCGACGGCAGGGACGGTACCGGCCAGGAACGTGACGGACTCGTCGAGGAGCTGCTGGAGCTCCTGGAATCCGATCACGGCCGGTTCGTCCTGCTCCTCGGCGACTTCGGACACGGCAAGACCTTCGCCCTGCGCGAGCTCGCCCGCCGGATCCCCGAACAGCTCCCGCACCTGACCCCGCTGCTGATCCCGCTGAACTCCCTGGACCGGGCGCACAGCCTCGAAGGCCTCGTCGCCGCGCACCTGGCCGGCCACGACGTCGACACCATCGACCTGCGGGCCCTGCGTTACATGCTCGCGCAGGGCCGCGTCGTCCTGCTCTTCGACGGCTTCGACGAACTGGTCAACCGGGTCAGCTACGACCGGGCCGCCGACCACCTCCAGGTCCTCCTCGACGCGGCCGTCGACCACGCCAAGATCGTCGTCAGCAGCCGCACCCAGCACTTCAAGTCGCACGCCCAGGTCCTCACCGCGCTCGGCGAGCGCGTCGGCCTGCTCCCGCAGCGCCGGATCCTGGCCGTCGAGGGCTTCACCCCGGCGCAGATCCGCTCCTACCTGGTCCGCAGCTACGGCGACGAGGGCGCCGCCGACCGGCGCTACCAGCTCCTGCGGAACATCCCCGACCTGCTGATGCTCTGCCGCAACCCCCGGCTGCTCTCCTTCGTCGCCGACCTCAGCCAGGACCAGCTGCGCGCGGTCGCCGGAGCGGGCCGGGCGCTCAGCCCCGCCCGGCTGTACGAGGACGTGTTCACCTCCTGGCTCGGCCACGAGGAACGGCGCGGCCAGGGCGGCCCCGGCGCGCCGCCCGGCCTCACCGCCGACGAGCTGTGGGCGGCGGTCACCGCGCTGGCCTGGCGGCTGTGGGAGAGCGGACGCAGCGCCCTGCGGCTCGACGAGCTCACCGAGACCGTGGCCGGCACCCTCAGCGAACTCACCGAGTCCCCGCTCACCCCCTCCGAGCGCGCCCAGGCGGTCGGCGCGGGCAGTCTGCTGGTCCGCAGCGACGACGGGGTGTTCCAGTTCATCCACGGATCCGTCATCGAATGGCTCGTGGCGAGGGAGGCCGCCCGCCAGCTCGCCCTCGGCGCGCACACCCTGCTCCTCGCGCGCCCGCTCAGCCAGCTCGCCGTCGAGTTCTTCTGCGACCTCGCCGACCACGAACAGTGCGCCCGGTGGGTGCGCGACGTCCTCGACGCACCGGGCCGCGCCGTCAGCGAGGCCGCCCGGGCCAACGCCGTGCGGATCTCCGACCGGCTCCGCGTCCCCGCCAACGCCGATCTGCGGGGCGCCCGGCTGGCCGGTGAGGACCTCTCGCACCGCGACTTCTCCGGCGTCGACCTCACCGACGCCGATCTGACCGACGCCCGCCTGATCGGCGCGAACCTCTCCGGCGCCCTGCTGCGGCGCACCCGGCTCACCGGCGCCCGCCTCGACGGGACCGACCTCAGCCGCGCCGACCTCACCGGCGCGAACCTCAGCCGGGCCCGGCTCACCCGTGCCGACCTGCGGGGCGCCCTGCTGACCGGAAGCCGCTGGCACCGGGCCGCGCTCATCGACGTGACGATGGACGACGGGACCCGGTCCGCCCCCGAGCTCGGGACCGCCGCGATCGCCCCCGGGATGCCGGTCGACGCCGGGTTCCGGCCCTCCGCCGTCGGCGTCCCGTACGGCTTCGGCATGCGCACCAGCCGCCTGCCCGAACCCATCGCGTACAGCGCCGACGGCGAACTCCTCGCGGTCGGCAGCGAGGACGGCTCCATCCTGGTCTGCGGCGCCGACGACGGCCGGGCGGTGCGCACCCTCCAGGGACACGAAGGACGCGTGTACGCGGTGAAGTTCCGGGCGGACGTCATCGCCACCGGCGGCTCCGACGGCGCGGTGCGGCTCTGGGACCCGGTCACCGGAGCGTGCCGCCACCACCTGCGGGTCCACCCCGACGGAGTGTGGCCGGTCTCCTTCGACGCCGACGGCACCCTGCTCGCCACCGGAGACCGCGAGGGCCTGGTCACGGTCTGGGACGTGGCCACCGGCGAGCCCGTGCACCGGATGCCGGGCCACACCGCTCCCGTCTACACGGCGGTCTACGGCCCGGACGGCCTGCTGCTCACCGGGGACGCGAACGCGACGGTACGGCTCTGGGACCTGAACACCGGGCACTGCGTCCGGGAGATCGAGGGCCATCAAGGAGCCGTCTACCGCGCCCGGTTCAGCCCCGACGGGACCCTCTTCGCCACCGCCGACCGGGGCGGGGCCGGACAGGGCGGCACGGTGCGGATCCGGCGCACCGCCGACGCGCGGCTGCTGCACGAGTTCACCGGACACACCGGCCGGGTGTACGTCCTCGACTTCCACCCCGACGGGACCCTCCTCGCAAGCGGTGACACCGACGGCCAGGTGCGCCTGTGGGACCCGGTGGTGGGCACCCCCGCCGGAATACTCGAACGGGGCACCGGAGCCGTCTACCAGGTGCTGTTCGGCGACGACGGGAAACTCCTCGCGGCCTGCGACAGCAATGGCGCCGTCCGGCTGTGGACGGTCACCGGGCGCCCCCACGGACACACGATCGCCCTCCACCCCCAGCAGCCGACCGAGCACCGCGGCACCGCCTGGGCCTGCGCCTTCCGGCCCGGCGACAGCCAGCTGCTCACCGTCGGCAACGACGGCGGGGCCCAGATCTGGGACGCCGCCACCGGCCAGGGCAAGCGCATCCTGCGCGGCCACGGCCGCCGGATCAGCGGTGTCGCCTTCAGCGCGGACGGCACGCAGCTCGCGGCGGCCGGCAACGACGGGGTCGTACGGCTCTGGGAGGCGGGCACGGGACGGCGTACGCACGAACTCACCGGCCGCGGCGACCGGCTGGTCTCGGCGGCGTTCAGTCCGGCCGGAGCCGTGCTCGCCACGGCCAGCAACGACGGCGACATGTACCTGTGGGACCCGGTGGGCGGCACCTATCTGCGGGAACTCGACGCCGAGACCGAGCACGTCTGGGCGGAGGCCTTCAACGCCGACGGCACCCTGCTCGCCACCGCCAACGACGACGATTCCGTCCGCGTCTGGTTCCGGCCCACGGGTTCCCCCGTCTCCGCGCTGACCGGGCACCGGGGCCGGGTCCGCTCGATCACCTTCCGCTCGGACGCCGATGTCCTGGCCACCGGCTGCGACGACAGTTTCGTACGGGTGTGGGACGCCCGGAACGGCGCTCTCCTGCAGCAGCTCGGCGGGCATGCCGACCGGGTGTACGGCGTCGCCTACGGCCCGGGCGGGGCCTGGCTCGCCAGCGCGAGCTGGGACGGTACGGCCATCGTCTGGCGGGACGGGCAGGCCGGTCCACGCCTGCGCGGGCGGGGCGGCCGGCTGTGGGCGGTGGCCGCCCATCCGAGCCGCCCGCTGGTGGCCACCGGGGGCGATGACCGGTCCGTCTGCCTGTGGAACGCCGAGACGGGCGAGCACGTCGGCGACCTCGTCGGGCACACCGGCCGGGTGCTCTCGCTCGCCTTCTCCCCGGACGGCACGACCCTGGCGAGCGGCGCCGAGGACGGCACCGTACGGCTCTGGAACCTCCCGGCGGACGGGGACCCGGAGCCGGCGTCCCTGCGGGCGACGCTGATGGGCATGGAGGGCGGCTGGGCGGCGCTGACACCGTCCGGCGGATACAAGTACGAGGGTGATGTGGCCGGCGAGTTCTGGCACGTCGTGGGCATGTCCCGGTTCACCCCGGGGGAGCTCGACGCGTACCTGCCGGGTATCCACCGGCTGCCGCTCGGCGAGGAGCTCTGACGCCCCGACGGCCGGGCCGCCCCCTGGACCTGCTCCCGGACGGGGTCGTCGACCGCTTCCGCGCCGCCCGCCGGCCGGCCGTGGACGCCGCGACCCTGCCCCGCGCCCGCGGCTGGGCGGCGCAGCGAGCCCTCGGCGGCGTCCTCGTCGGCGAGGCCGGCGTCCGCGGCCGCCCGGGCGGCAAGCCCACCTGGGGCCCACCCGCCCGGGACGCACTGCGACGCCTCGTGGCGACGGCGGGCTGACGGACCGGCGGTCGCCTCAGCCGAGGGAGGAGACGGACGGGACGACGACCCCGTAGAGATCGGCGATCGTCGCGAGCGCGGCGTGGTGGAGCTGTTCGGCGGACACCTCGGCCACCGCCGTCCGCAGCGGCCGGGTCGCACACGCGTCCGCGACCACCGTGGGCCGGTTGCCCCGCAGGAAGGCCCCCTCCGCGGTGAAGGTCACGCACATGTGGGTCATGAACCCGGCGAGTATGACGTCCTTGTGGCCGGCGGCGTCGACGTGGTCGCCCAGGTCGGTGTCCACGAAGGCGTTGGGGACCGCCTTGACGACCACGGCCTCGCCTTCCGCCGGAGCCACCCGGGGGTGGATCCGGCCGATCTCGGCCCGGATGTCGTACGGGCCTCCCTCGCCGCCGTCGTTGATCACATGGATCACCTTCGCCCCGGTCTCACGGGCCCGGGCCAGCAAGGCGGCGCCCGCGTCGACGGCGGCCTCCCACCCCGTCAGCTCCATCACGCCCCGGGTGTAGGTGTTCTGGTAGTCGATCAGGATCAGCGTCGCCGCGGCCGGTGACGCCGGGCTCGGGTCGAGGCCGCTCAGATCGCGCAGGGTCGTCCTGGACATGGAAATGCCCTCCTGGGGTGTCGCTTCGAGAGGTTCCAGCCGCAGTGCGGCGGCTGTGTCTCCACGCTAGGAGCCACCCCTGATGTCGGCAATGTCATCCAACCTGCAGAAACCGACATACCGTGGGGCCCGACAGGCTTCCTCGCACCGAACGGAGACCCCTTGAGCACCGTGGAACGGTTCGTCGTCGTCGTCCTCTTCGACGGTGTCGACCTGCTCGACGTGACCGGCCCGCCCGAGGTCTTCGCCCTGCTGCGGCGCGAGGTGGGCGACGCGACGGGCTACCGCGTGGCCCTCGCCGCCGAGACCCTGGACCCGGTCACCACCTCCGCCGGGGTCCGGATCCTGCCCGATCTCACCCTCGGGGAGGTGGCGGGCCGGAGCATCGACACCCTGCTGGTGCCCGGATCGGTCGAGGTCGACGACCGGGGCCGCATCCGCGCCCTCGCCGACCCCACGGTGGTCGACCGGGTCCGGACCCTCGCCGCCACGAGCCGGCGCGTCGCGTCCGTCTGCGTGGGCGCGCACATCCTCGCGGACGCCGGGCTGCTGGACGGCAGGCGGGCCACGACCCACTGGTCGACCGCGCAGCAACTCGCGGACGAACACCCGTCCGTCGAGGTCGACGCGGATCCGATCTTCATCCGGGACGAGGCGGTGTGGACCGGCGCCGGGATCAGCGCCTGCCTCGACCTCTCGCTCGCCCTCGTCGCCGAGGACTTCGGCGAGACCGTCGCGCTGCGCGTCGCCCGGCAGCTGGTGATGTACCTGAAGCGGCCCGGCGGGCAGAGCCAGTTCAGCGTTCCGCTCGAACCCCTGTCGACCACACGGCGCATCGAGGACCTCCGTCACTACATCACGCGGAACATCGCCGGGGAGCTGAGCGTCGCCGACCTCGCCGAGCAGGCACACGTCGGCGAACGGCAGCTCGCCAGGATCTTCAGGACGGAGCTGGGGACGACGCCGGCCGCATACATCGAGTCGGCCCGCGTCGAAGTGGCGCGCAACCGGCTGGAGTCGACGGACGACACCCTCGAACGCGTCGCGACGGTCTGCGGGTTCAACACCACCGACACCCTCGTGCGCGCCTTCCGGCGCAAGCTCGACACGACACCGACGGAGTACCGCAGCCGCTTCCGGTCGCTCTCCGCCTGAACGGCAGCCGTACGGGGCCCCGGGGGCCGTACGGGGCCGGCCCGGGGCCGTCCGGGAGACGGCCCGGACGGCCCCGGCTCGCTCAGGCCGCGGGGAAGCCCAGCAGGGCCACCGGCTGGGAGGTCGGCTGCGGCGAGCCGCCGGCCGGCTCGACGGTGACGCCCATCCCCGTCGCCCCGTTGACCGGGCCGGCGAGCAGGGTGGCCGCCGCCGGGCTGCCGGTGTCCATCAGGCCCGCCGAACGCATCTTCCCGCCGTCGGCGTACCAGAGCTGGTACACCTTGCCGGCGGGCGGCGCCGGCAAGCCGGAGGCCGCGAAGACCGCCTGGTTGCGGGAGTCGGAGACGACCACCGTGCCGACGGCGCCGCCCCGCAGGGGAGCGGTGGCCACCCGGGCGTCGGCGGCCGAGAGGATCGCCCCCACCGCGTCGTTCACGCTGCGCGCCTGCAGCGCCTGCTGCCGGGCCTCCTCGGCCCGTTCGTACTGCGACACCGCGACGCCGCCGAGCGCGACGGCACCCGCGAGGCAGGCCGCGAGCGCCCAGTTCGTAGCCGGCCGCCAGCGGGGCCGTACGTGGCCGCCGCGGCCGGACCTCACCGTCGCGGGCGGTTCCTGGCGGACCGTCGCGATCCGGCGCATCACCTCGTCGCGCAGCGCGGCGCTCGGGGGCGCGGCGACGGCGAGCCCGAGGCGCGTGACGGTCTCGGAGAACTCCCGGACCTCCTGCGCGCAGGGGGAACAGTCGGTGAGGTGCCGCTCGACGGCGGCCCGCTCGCCCGGTTCCAGGGCGTCGAGCACGTAGGCGCCCGTCAACGTGTGCAGATCCGAGGTGTTCACCCGGCCACCCCCAGGCAGTCACGGAGCCGGATGAGCCCGTCGCGCAGCCGTGTCTTCACGGTACCCAACGGAAGGGCCAGCAACTCCGCGACCTCCCGGTGGGTCAGGCCGCGGTAGTACGCCAGAGTGACCGACTGCCGCTGCAGTTCGCTGAGTCCGTGCAGACAGCGCCGCACCTGCTCGCGCTCCAGCCGGCTCTCCACCTGCTCCACCACCTCGTCGTAGGCCGTGGTGTGGTCCAGCAGCGCCGCCCGCTTCTCACGGTTGGTCGACGCCTGCGCGGAACGCACCCGGTCGACGGCCCGCCGGTGGGCCAGGGTCAGCACCCAGTTCATCACGGAGCCCCGCGCGGGCTGGTAGCGGGCGGCGGTCCGCCAGAGCTCGACCAGTACCTCCTGGGCGACCTCCTCCGACTGGGCCGGGTCCCGCAGCACGGTGCGGACCAGGCCGAGGACGGGGCCGGACACGGCCTCGAACACGACCGTGAAGGCCTGCTGATCACCGCGGGCCACCCGGCCCATCAGCTCCGGCAGGTCGGGAGCGGCCGACGGGTGTCGGCCTATGCGCACGTTCTCTCTCACCGGGGAGGTCCTCCAGGAGTACTCGGTTGCACAGCTCATTCGGAGCCGCGGGCGGGCCGGATCGGTCTCGACGGACATTGTTTTTCGGCGGTCACCGGAAGTCTTTCGCCAGCCTGTGCGGGTCGCCGTTCGTTCGGGTGATGGGGCCATCCGGATGAGGGCCGGCGGCGAATGGGCTTCGTGATTCACCGATGGGTGAGTCAGCAGACCCAGGAGAGACCATGAGCATCCAGACCTTCCGCCGCGCCGCCCTCGCCGTCACCGCCGCGGTACTGCTTCCGCTGGCACTGTCGGCCTGTTCGGAGGAGAGTACGAGCAAGGAAGGGTCCGCCGCGCCCGATGCCGTTTCCTCCCCCGAGCCGATCGGCGACGCGGATGCGGTCGCGGGCGCTCCGTTCGGCCCGGCGTGCGCCTCCGTGCCGAAGAGCGGTGCGGGCTCCTTCAGCGGTATGGCGCAGGACCCGGTCGCCACCGCCGCCTCGAACAATCCGGCGCTGTCCACGCTGGTGACCGCCGTGAAGAAGGCGGGCCTGGTGGACACCCTGAACAACGCCCGGAACATCACGGTGTTCGCGCCGACCAACGACGCGTTCGCGAAGATCCCCAAGGCGGACCTGGACAAGGTCCTGGCCGACAAGGAGACCCTGACCAAGATCCTCACCTACCACGTGGTGGGTGAGCGGCTCGCTCCGAAGCAGCTGGACAACGGCTCCTTCACGACCCTCCAGAAGGGCATGGTCACCACCATGGGCTCGGGTACGGACTACATGGTGAACAACTCCGCCAAGGTCGTCTGCGGCAACGTCCCCACCGCCAACGCGACCGTCTACATCGTCGACACGGTCCTCATGCCGAAGTAGGCGCGGTCCCGCACGATCAACTCGTGGGAGGCGGTCCGTGCATCCAGCCGGACCGCGCCCCCGGAAGAGCTCCGGGGGACACACCCGCGACGGCGGATCGGAGCGAGCCCATGACGGACGCACAAGGACTCCCGGCCCCGGGCCCCGGCCCGGAACCGGCCCCCGGCCCGGAACCGGCCCCGGGCTCTCGGTGCCTGGTCACCGGAGCCACCGGCTACATCGGCGGCCGGCTGGTCCCCGAGCTCCTCAAGGCGGGCCACACAGTGCGCTGCCTGGCCCGCACCCCGGCGAAACTGCGCGACCACCCCTGGGCCGGGCAGGCGGAGATCGTCCGCGGTGATGTCACCGACGCCGCGTCGCTCGCCACCGCCCTGCGGGACGTCGACGTCGCCTACTACCTCGTGCACGCCCTCGGCACCGGGCGCGACTTCGAGCGCACCGACCGCCTGGCCGCGCAGACCTTCGCCGAACAGGCCCGCGCCGCCGGCGTCCGCCGCATCGTCTACCTGGGCGGACTCACCCCGCGCGGAGTCCCCGACCACGACCTCTCGCCCCATCTGCGCTCCCGAGCCGAGGTCGGGCAGATCCTCCTGGACTCCGGGGTACCCACCACCGTGCTCCGCGCCGCCGTCATCATCGGCTCCGGCTCGGCCTCCTTCGAGATGCTCCGCTACCTGACCGAGCGGCTGCCCGTGATGGTCACCCCGAGCTGGGTGCGCACCCGTATCCAGCCCATCGCCGTCCGCGACGTGCTGCGCTACCTCGTCGGCAGCGCCGGCATGCCCGCGGAGGTCAGCCGCGCCTTCGACATCGGCGGCCCCGACGTCCTCACGTACCTCGAGATGATGCGCCGCTACGCCCGCGTCGACGGGCTGCCCCAGCGGCTCATCCTCCCCGTACCGGTCCTCACACCGAGGCTCTCCAGCCACTGGGTCGGGCTGGTCACCCCCGTGCCCCGCGCCATCGCCCGCCCGCTCGCCGAGTCGCTCAAGTACGAGGTCGTCTGCGACGAGCACGACATCGCCACCTGGGTGCCCGATCGGCCCGGCACCCCCCTCGACTTCGACACGGCCCTCACCTACGCCCTCCAGAAGGTCCGCGACGCGCAGGTCATCACCCGCTGGTCCTCGGCCTCCGTCCCCGGAGCGCCCAGCGACCCCCTGCCCACCGACCCCGACTGGGCCGGCGGCAGCCTCTACTCCGACGAGCGCGAGCGGACCGTCGACGCCTCGCCGCAGGCCCTGTGGCGGGTCGTGGAGGGGATCGGCGGCGACAACGGCTGGTACTCCTTCCCGCTCGCCTGGGCCGTCCGGGGCTGGCTGGACCGGCTCGTCGGGGGAGTCGGACTGCGCCGGGGCCGCCGGGACGCCGCACGCCTGCGGGTCGGGGACTCCCTGGACTTCTGGAGGGTGGAGGAGATCGAACGCGGCCGGCTGCTCCGCCTGCGGGCCGAAATGCGGCTGCCCGGCCTCGCCTGGCTGGAGATGTACACCGAGAGCGACGAGGAGGGGCGGACCCGCTACCGGCAGCGGGCGCTCTTCCACCCGCGCGGCCTCGCGGGGCACCTGTACTGGTGGAGCGTCTCGCCGTTCCACGCCGCGGTCTTCGGCGGCATGGCCCGCAAGATCGCGCGTACGGCGGAGGCGGACGCCGAGGGCCGCCCCGCTGCATCCGCCGCGCCCGCACGCGCCGAATGACAGGGCAAGCCCAGCCCAGCCACCACCGCGCGCGCCGGAGCCCGTCCGGTGGCCCGATGCCAGGAGCAGCATCATGAACGTCTCGGTCGTCCTGTACACCTCGGACCTGCGCGTCCACGACCATCCGCCGCTGCGCGCCGCGCTGGGCCAGGGGAACGAGACCGTCCCGCTCTTCGTCCGGGACCCGGCGGTGGACCGCGCGGGCTTCGCGGCGCCCAACCGGCTCGCCTTCCTCGCGGACTGCCTGGCAGGTCTCGACTCCGGGCTGCGCGAGCGCGGCGGCCGGCTCGTCGTCCGCTCGGGGGACCCCGTGGCCGAGGTGTGCGCCGTCGTACGGGAGGCCGAAGCCGACGAGGTGCACATGGCGGCCGGCTGCAGCGCGTTCGCCCTGCGGCGAGAGCAGCGCCTGCGCAGTGCCCTGGAGGCCGACGGGCGGCGCCTGTACGTCCACGACGGCGTGGTCACCGCCCTGCCCGCCGGGGCCGTGACACCGAGCGGATCCGATCACTTCGCCGTCTTCACCCCGTACTTCCGGCGCTGGTCGGCGGAGCGGCTGCGCGAGCCGCTCGCGGCGCCGCAGGAGGTCCGGGTGCCCGGGGCGATCCGCTCCGAGGCCGTGCCGTCCCGGGCGGACGGGCCGTCCGCCTCCGAGGGGCTGGTCACCGGGGGCGAGCGGGAGGGCCGGCAGCGGCTCACCGACTGGCTGGGCAAGCACGCCGACGGGTACGAGGAGGGGCACGACGACCTCCCCGGTGACGTCACCTCCCGCCTCTCCCCGTACATCCACTTCGGGGCGGTCTCGGCGGCCGAGGCGGTGCACCGTGCGCGGTCCCGGGGCGGTGCGGGTGCCGAGGCCTTCGTACGGCAGCTCTGCTGGCGCGACTTCCAGTACCAGCTGCTCGCCGCCCGCCCCGGCGCCGCCGGCGAGGACTACCGCACCCGGTCCGACCGGTGGCGGCGCGGCAAGGCGGCCGAGGCCGACCTGCGCGCGTGGAAGGAGGGCCGCACCGGCTATCCCGTGATCGACGCGGCCATGCGGCAGCTCGCCCACGAGGGCTGGATGCCGGGCCGCGGCCGGCTGCTCGCCGCGTCCTTCCTGACCAAGACGCTGTACATCGACTGGCGTGCCGGGGCCCGTCACTTCCTCGACCTGCTGGTCGACGGGGACGTCGCCAACAACCAGCTCAACTGGCAGTGGGTGGCCGGGACCGGTACCGACAGCCGTCCCAACCGGGTGCTCAACCCGGTGATCCAGGGCAAGCGGTACGACCCCGACGGCGCGTACGTGCGGCGCTGGGTTCCCGAACTCGCCGGGCTGCAGGGCCCCTCGGTCCACGAGCCGTGGCAGCTGCCCGGCCTCGAACGGGCCCGGTACGACTACCCGGACCCGCTGGTCGGCCTCCCGGAGGGACTGGCACGCTTCCGGCAGGCCCGCGGCAAGGACGGTCCCTGACACCACCGGCTGTCGGTGCCCACCGCCGGGTGCCAGACTGGACAGATGTGGGCAAGAGGCCCGGTCCGGGCCCGTCGGGTGCCCGCCGCCCTCGTCGCCCTCGCCGTGTCGTGCGCGATGCTCGCAGGGGCGGGACCCGTGGCGGCAGTACCCGTGGCGGCGGACGGCGGGGACGGTTCCGGACGGCTGGTGGACATCGGTGACGGCCGTCGCGTGCTGCTGGACTGCCGCGGATCCGGGTCCCCGACGGTCGTGCTCGTGTCCGGGGCGCAAGGGGCGTCGGACGAGTGGACGCACGTCGTGGACGCCGCGCACCCCGAGGCCGGCCCGAGGCCGGACGCCTCGGCGGTGCTCACGACGCTCGCCCGCTCCACACGTGTCTGCGCCTACGACCGGCCCGGCACCACCCGGCTCGACGGGACGCCGAACCGCTCGACGCGGACGCCTTCGCCCACCACGGCGGCCGCGGGCGTCCGGGACCTGCGGGCGCTGCTTGCCGCGGCCGGTGAGCACCCGCCGTACGTGCTGGTCGGTGCCTCGTGGGGCGCGATGATCGCCTCGCTGTTCGCGCGCACCGAACCGGCGCGGACCGCCGGGGTGGTGACCGTCGACGGCGCCTCCCCCTTCCTGGAGGACACCCTGACACCGGCCCAGTGGTCGGCGTGGATGGACAGGATCCGGACGGCGGACCGGGGGAAGGGCCTCGAAGCACCCGACTACCCCGCCGCCGTGCGGGAGGTCGAGGGGGCGCCGGCCCTGCGGCGCGACCTGCCCGCCGTCGTGCTCACCTCCGACCACCCGTGGGACCTCGGAGTCGGTGGCGGTTCGACCTGGCCGGCCTGGCTGGCCGCCCAGCGGCGCCTGGCCGGCGAGCTGCGCGCCCGGCACGTCACGGACACCGACAGCGGCCACGGCATCGCCGTCGAGCAGCCGCAGCTCGTCGCGGAGGCGGTGCGCGGGGTCGTCGACCGGGCCCGCGCCGCTCAGGAGCGCTGAGGCACCGCTCCCGCCGCCGCGGCCTCGCACAGCCCGCGCAGCAGGGCCAGGGCCTCCCGCAGCCCGCCGGGGCGCAGCATGCCCGGGGCGGGCGCGGGCCCCGCCCAGCCGGGGCCCGCGAGGAGGACCGTGGTCCGGGCCCGGGCGCCCTTGACCCCCCATGCGGTGTCGGCGACGTGCCGGGCGAGGGCGTGGTGCGCGGTGGAGCGGGCCTGGGCCCACAGCACGACCGCGGCGGGACCGATCCGGCGTACGGCCTGGGTGAGCGCCTCGGGCGGCACGGCCGCCCCGAACATCCGGGCGGGCAGGCCGAGTTCGGCCAGTCCGGCGGCCAGGGCCTCCAGCGGGAGCGTGTGCTGCTCGCCCGGTACGCACGCCAGCAGGATCGGGGGAGCGGCCGCCCGGGGGCCGGACAATGCGCCGATGCTCACACGGCGCAGCGCGGTCGAGACGTGCCAGGACAGCAGGTGCTCGACCTCGACGTACTGGTCGCCCGAGGTCTCCCACTTGCGCCCCACGGCGTGCAGGGTCGGCACCATCACCTCCTCCCAGGTGGTGACCAGGCCGTATTCGGCGATCAGGGAGCCCAGCATCTCGTCCATCGTCGGCGAATCGAGGCGCACGGCGGCCCGGCCCAGCCCCCGGCACTCCTGGCGCACGTCGCCCAGCGGCAGCCCGTTGCCCGATCCCGGCTGACGGCCCGGTGCCGTGGGCGTGTCGGGCGCGGGGGCTCCCGACCCGGTCCGGGCGGCGCGCGCCGCCTCCGCCGGCGGCACCCCCGACGCGGTCAGGCGGCACATTTCCTGCAGGACGGCGATGTCCGCGGGGGTCCACCGCCGGTGCCGGCCGTCCTCGCGGGCGGCCGGCCCGATCCCGTACCGCCGGTCCCAGGAGCGCAGTGTCGTGGGGGCGACTCCCAGCCGGCGTGCCACGGCCCCGGTCGTGACACCGTGCACGGCCTCGGCGGGCCGCTGTGCGGTCTCGTTCATGGATCCATCATGCGACGCACAACCGATGCGAGTGGAATCGATGCACGGGCGGGCCGGAATCTGGACGGGCACCGGTCCCCGTCCGAGAGGCAGTCGCCATGACCGCACAGAGCGTCATCACCCGGCCGTCACCCGCGGCCCGGGAGCTGCCCGACCACGAGGTCGCCGAGGGCTTCGTACGCGGCGACGAGGCGTGCCTGAGCGCCGCGTACCGACGCTGGGGCGGGCTCGTCCACACCCTGGCGGCCCGCACCCTCGGCGACTCCAGGGAAGCCGAGGACGTCCGCCAGCAGGTCTTCCTGGCCGCCTGGCAGGGCCGCGCCGGATACCGGCCGGAGCGCGGACCGTTCCCCGGATGGCTGGTCGGCATCACCCGGCGGAAGATCGCCGACGCGCTCACGGCCCGTACCCGGCGGCTCGACCTGGTCGCCGCCGCCGGCGCCGCCCTGCCGCCCGCGGGCGAGCCGGTCGCGGGCCCCGAAACCGTCCTGGACCGGGTGCTCGTCACCGGCGAGCTGGCGAAACTGCCCCGCGCCCAGCGCGAGGTGCTGGCCATGGCCTTCTACGCGGACCTCACCCAGGCCCAGATCGCCGAGCGCACCGGAATGCCGCTCGGCACCGTCAAGAGCCACGCCCGGCGGGGCCTGCACCGGATCCGCCACTGCCTCGACGGCGAGGCGTGCGCAGGCGCGGCGGAGGCGGCGGGAGCGGCGGCAGCGGCGGCGGCGGCGGTGGGAACGGCGGCGGTGGGCACGGCGCCCGTGCCGGTGTCGCCCGGTACCCGGCACCCGCCGGAACAAGATTCCCATCCGCGGGCCCTCCGGCACCGAAGTACCCGTGAAACGCCCGGCACCGGCCGTGCGGGGCAGCGAGCGCGAGGGGTTGAGTGACGTGGACCGGCGGAGAGTCGCTGTGGTGGGCGGGGGCGTTGCGGGACTGACGGCCGCTCACGTGCTGCAACGCGAATACGACGTGGTGCTGTACGAGGCGGACGACCGCCTCGGCGGCCACGCCCACACCCATGAACTGCCCACACAGGACGCGGGCACCGTCCACGTGGACAGCGGATTCATCGTGCACAACGAGCGCACCTACCCGCACCTGCTGCGGCTGTTCCACGAACTGGGCGTCACCACCCAGGAATCCGAGATGAGCATGTCGGTGCGGTGCGACGGCTGCGGCCTGGAATACGCGGGCGCCCGCGGCGCGGCCGGACTGCTCGGCGGAGGCAATGTGCTGCGCGGCCGCCACCTGCGCATGCTCGCCGAGGTGCCGCGCTTCCACCGCGCCGCCCGGAAGCTGCTCGACTCGCAGGAGGAGGAGGACGGGCAGACCCTGGGGGAGTTCCTCGACCTGCACCGCTTCTCCCCCTACTTCGTCGGCCACTTCGCCGTCCCGCTCGTAGCCGCCGTCTGGTCGTGCGCTCCGGACACGGCCCTGGAGTACCCCGCCCGGTACCTCTTCCGCTTCCTGGCCCACCACGGACTGCTGTCCGTCAAGGGATCCCCGAAGTGGCGTACGGTCGAAGGAGGTTCGGCGACCTACGTGGCCAAGGTGGCCAAGCACCTCACCTCCGTCCGCACCGGGACCCCGGTCCGGGCCGTCGTACGCGCCGCCGACCACGCGCGCGTGGTCACCCCGGACGGCGACTCGACCCCGTACGCGGCCGTGGTCGTCGCCGTCCACCCCGACCAGGCGCTGCGCCTGCTGGCCGATCCGACCGAGGACGAGATCCGGATCCTCGGAGCGTTCACGTACTCCCGCAACCCCACCGTGCTGCACCGCGACACCTCACTGCTGCCCCGGTCCCCGCACGCGCGCGCCTCCTGGAACTACTGGCTCCCCTCCTGCGCCGCCCGTCCCGAGAGCGTCCAGGTCAGCTACGACATGAACCGGCTCCAGCGGCTGCCGACCGCCGACCCGCACATCGTGACCCTCAACGCCCGCGGCCGGGTCGACCCCTTCGACGTGATCGCCCGCATGGTGTACGAACACCCCGTCTACACCCCCCGGTCCGTGGCGGCGCAGCAGGAACTGCCCCGGCTGAACACGTCCGTGACCGCCTTCGCCGGTGCCTACCACGGCTGGGGCTTCCACGAGGACGGCTGCCGCTCCGGAGTCGCCGCGGCCGAGGCCCTGGGGGTGAGGTGGTGAACGCGGCCCCGGCGCCGCAGGCCGCGCCGCCCCGGGTGCCGGCCCTCTACGAGTGCACGGTGGCCCACGAACGCACCGGCCCCGTCCGGCACGCCTTCCGGCAGCGCACCTACCTGTGGCTCATCGACATCGACGAGCCGCCCCGCATCCCCAGGGGACTGCGCCCGCTGGCCCGCTTCGACGCCCGTGACCACTTCGGCGGCAAGGCCCCCACCCTGCGCGCGGGCCTGGAGGCCCAGCTGGCCGCCCACGGCGTGGAGAACGCCGACGGACGCGTCCTGATGCTCGCCCACGCCCGGGTCCTCGGACACGTCTTCAACCCGCTCACCCTCTACTGGTGCCACGACCGCGCCGGTACCCCGGTGTGCGTCGTCGCCGAGGTCCACAACACCTACGGCGAGCGCCACTGCTACCTGCTGCGCCCCGGTGCCGACGGACTCGCCGACGTCCCCAAGGACTTCTACGTCTCGCCGTTCTTCGCGGTCGAGGGCTTCTACCGGATGCGGCTGCCCGTCCCCGGCGACCGCCTCGACCTGACCGTGCAACTGCGCCACGACGACGGGACCTGCCCCTTCACCGCGACCGTACGCGGCCACCACCGTCCGGCCGGTGCCCGCGCCCTGATCGGCGCCGCCCTGCGCCATCCGTGGTCCACCGCCCGGGTCTCCGCCGGCATCCGCTTCCAGGGCATCCGGCTCCTCCTCCGCGGACTCCCGGTCCGCCCCCGTCCCGTGCACCCCACGCAGGAAGGCACCCTGTGACCGTCTCGTACGTCCCGGCCCACGAGAGCGCGCCCGCGCCCGCCCCCGTCGACGCGGCCCGCTGGCCCGACGTGGTCCGGCCGCCCCGCGCCTCGGCGCTGCGCACCGCCGTCGCCGAGCGGATCATCGGCCGCGCCCTCGCCCGGCTCCCGCTGCGGATACGGCACGGGGACGGGCAGCGGCCGGCGTACGGCGTCCCGCGGCAGGCCGGAGCGCTGCCCACGCTCACCCTCCACGACCCGGAGGCCTTCTACCGCCGGATCGGCGCGGACGGTCTGATCGGCTTCGGCGAGTCGTACATGGCCGGGGAATGGGACAGCGACGACCTGGTCGGCGCCCTCACCGTGCTCGCCGCGCACGTCGACGACCTGGTGCCGGCGCCGCTGCGCCGGCTGCGCGACGCCTGGGTGCGCAGGCGCCCGGAGCAGCAGCGCAACACCCCCGAGGGCTCGCGGGAGAACATCCAGCACCACTACGACCTGTCCAACGAGCTGTTCACGCTGTTCCTGGACCGGAGCATGAGCTACTCCTCGGCGGTCTTCGCCGCCTTCCCCGCCTCGCCCGCGACCTTCACCGCCGCCCAGCACCGCAAGATCGACCGGCTCCTCGACCTCGCGGACGTCGGACCGGGCACCCGGGTGCTGGAGATCGGCACCGGCTGGGGCGAGCTGGCGATCCGGGCCGCCGCCCGGGGCGCCCGGGTGCTGACCGTGACCCTCTCCGCGGAGCAGCGCGACCTGGCCCGGGAGCGCATCGCCTCGGCCGGCCTCGGCGACCGGGTCACCGTCGAACTGCGCGACTACCGGCACGTGGAGGGCTCCTTCGACGCCGTCGTCAGCGTGGAGATGATCGAGGCGGTCGGCGCCGAGTACTGGTCCGCCTACTTCGCCGGCCTGCGCCGGCTCCTGGCACCCGGCGGCCGCGTCGCCCTCCAGGCCATCACCATGCCGCACGAGCGCATGCTCCTGACCGCCCGCACGCACACCTGGATCAGCAAGTACATCTTCCCCGGCGGCCTCATCCCCTCCCGCGAGGCGATCGCCCACGAGAGCGCCGCAGCCGGGCTGCGCACCGAGGCCGACGCCGGCTTCGGCGACCACTACGCGGAGACGCTGCGGCTGTGGCGCGAGGAGTTCGTGCGACAGGCGGACCCCGTCGACGCACTCGGCTTCGACCGCACCTTCCGCCGGATGTGGGAGCTCTACCTCGCCTACTCCGAGGCCGGGTTCCGCTCGCGCTACCTCGACGTACGCCAACTGCTGCTCACCGCCGACCCCGTGCCCCGGGAGACGCGATGAACACAGCCGCGCAGGCGCAGGCCCAGGCGGCGCTCACCAGCGGCGTCGACTGGGGCGCCCTGGCCGTCAATCTGGCCTTCGCGGCCGGCGCCGCTCTCGCCGTCATGCTGGTCACCTTCGCCGTCGCCACCGTCCGGGGCCTGGACCGGATCGTCGACGTCGCCTGGGGCGTCGCCTTCGCCGCGGTGGCCCTGACCAGCTGGCTGCTGTCGGCGGGGTACGGCGACGACGGCCGGCGCCTCGCGGTCGCGGCGGCGACGGTCGTCTGGGGCATCCGCCTGGCCCTGCACATCGCCCGGCGCGGCCGGGGACACGGCGAGGACCCGCGCTACGCCCGCATGCTCGCCCGGGCACCGGGCAGCCCCCGGCTCTACGCCCTGCGCAAGGTCTACCTCCTCCAGGGCGCGCTGGTCTGGCTCGTCTCGCTGCCCGTGCAGGCCGCGTCGTACGTGCCCGTGCCCCTCGGGCCGCTCGCCGCGGCCGGCCTGCTCCTGTGGGCGACCGGGCTGCTCTTCGAGGGGGTCGGAGACTTCCAGCTCGCCCGCTTCAAGGAACGCCCCGAGCACCGCGGAGCGATCATGGACCGCGGCCTGTGGAGCTGGACGCGGCACCCCAACTACTTCGGCGACTTCCTCGTCTGGTGGGGGCTGTACCTGCTGGCCTGCGCGACCTGGCAGACTGCGGCACTCACGCTGGTGTCGCCGCTGGTGATGAGCGCGCTGCTGATCTGGGGCAGCGGCAAGAGACTGCTGGAGGCGCACATGGCAGACCGGCCCGGCTACGCCGCCTACGCCGCCCGCACCAGCGGGTTCCTCCCACGCCCGCCGCGCCGCATACCGGGGGAGGACGGGTGACGGCCGGGACGGAGCAGGGCACGGAGTCGACCGGCGAGCGCGGGGCGCTCGTGGTCCGTACGTCCCCCGCGGTACCGGCGGCGGCGGTCCTGCTGCTCCACGGAGGGCGCGAGGACGGCCCGGAGCCGCCGCCCCTCCTCAACCTCCCCGCGCTGCGGATGCGGCCCTTCGCCGCGGCCGTCGCCCGCGCGACCCGCGGGCGCGACGTCCTGGTGGCCGAGGTGCGCTACCGGCACCGCGGCTGGAACGGCTCCCGCTGCGACGCCGCCCGGGACGCCGAGGCGGCCCTCGCGCGGATACGGGAACTCGCCGGGGACGTGCCGGTGGTCCTCGTCGGCCATTCGATGGGCGGCCGGGCGGCACTGCGCGCCGCCGGAGCACCCCTGGTCCACGGCGTGGTGGCCCTCGCCCCCTGGTGCCCGCCCGGCGAGCCGGTGGACCACCTCGCGGGCCGCAGGCTCTACCTGCTGCACGACGAGCGGGACCGGGTCACCTCGGCCGCCGGATCCTGGGAGTTCGTGCGCCGGTCCCGCCTCGCGGGCGCCGACGCCACCGCCATCCCGATGCCCACGGGCGGCCACGCGATGCTCAGCGGCGCGGGTGCCTGGCACCGGCGCACCGCCGCCCTCGTCACCAGCCTCGTCACGCGGGACTGACCACCCTCCCGACGACCAATCCGGCACGGACCGCGCCGCGAAGGCACGGGTGTGAGCATCGACAAGGCAGCAATCGAGCGGGGAGCTTCGGCGTCGCTGGCCGGACTGGTGTCCGGCTACGTGGCACTGGCGCTGGCGGAACTGGTCTCGGCCGGGGTCCGGCCCGAGGCCGGTCCGGTCACGGCCGTCGGGGGAGCGGCCATCGACCGCACGCCCGCCGCGGTCAAGGACTGGGCGATCCGCAGCTTCGGAACCGACGACAAGCTCGTCCTGCAACTCGGCATCCTCGCCGTTACCGCCCTGCTGGCGACGGCCCTCGGGCTGCTCGCCCTGCGCAGACGGCGGACCGGCGCGGCGGGCGTGCTCCTCTTCGGCCTGGTGGGCGCCGCGGCCGCGCTGAACCGGCCGGACTCCGACGGGTTCGCCGATGCCCTGCCGTCCCTCGCGGGAGCCCTGGCCGGCGCGCTCGTGCTGTACGCCCTCATCGGCCCGCTCGTGGCCGCCGCCCGGGCCGAGGAGGCAGTACCGGCCGCCGCCCGGCCCGAGGAGGCAGTACCGCTCGCCGCCCGGCCCCAGGAGGCCCCGGCCGCCGCCCGGCCCGGCTGGAGCCGACGCCGTTTCCTGCTGCTCACCGGAGCCGCCGCCGCCCTCGGTACGGGGGCGGGCGCCGCCGGCCGGACCCTCACCTCCTCGCGGTCCGGCGACGCGGTCGCCTCCCGGGCGGCCGTGGTCCTGCCGCCCCCCGCGTCACCGGCGCCCGGCCCGCCCCCGGGCACGGCCTTGCGGGTGCCGGGGATCAGTCCCTTCACCACGCCGAACAAGGACTTCTACCGGGTGGACACGGCCCTGGTGGTCCCCCGGGTGCCGGCGGACACGTGGCGGCTGCGGATCCACGGCAAGGGCGTGGCCCGCGAGCTGAGCCTCACCTTCGAAGAGCTGCTCGCCCGGCCGCTCGTCGAACGGGACATCACCTTGACCTGCGTCTCCAACGAGGTCGGCGGACCGTACGCGGGCAACGCCAGATGGCTCGGCGCCCGGCTCGGCGACCTGCTCGCGGAGGCCGGCGTGCGACCGCCGTCCCGGGGCGGACCCGCCGACCAGCTGGTGGCCCGCTCCGTCGACGGCATGACGCTCGGCGCGCCGGTCGAGGACGTCATGGACGGCCGGGAGGCCCTGCTGGCGGTCGGGATGAACGGCGAGCCTCTCCCGCTCGACCACGGCTTTCCGGTGCGGATGGTGGTTCCCGGCCTGTACGGGTACGTCTCGGCGTGCAAGTGGATCGAGGACATCGAGCTCACCACCTTCGACGCCTACGACCCGTACTGGGTCCGGCGCGAGTGGGCCCGGAAGGCTCCGGTCAAGACCCAGGCGCGCATCGACACCCCCAAGCCCTTCGCCCGCCCCGCGCCCGGCACGGTGATGGTGGCCGGTGTCGCCTGGGCCCAGCACCGCGGCATCGACCGCGTCGAGATCCAGGTCGACGACGGCCCCTGGCAGGAGACCGATCTCGCCGCCGAGGCCACCCGCGACACCTGGCGCCAGTGGTCCTACTCCTGGCAGGCCGCGCCGGGCACGCACACGCTCACCGTCCGCGCCACCGACCGGACGGGGGAGACCCAGACCGAACGGCGCGCCCCGACCGTCCCCGACGGGGCCACCGGCAGGCACTCCGTCGTCGTCATGGCCGGATAGGGCGGCCGGCGGACACCGGGAAACGCCTTTCCGGCCGACCTGTGGTGCCACCTCGGCCAAGCCCGTGAGCAGGCCGGTACGCGCCTATTTGACGTGCACCTGCTAGGGCAAAATGGCAGATGTCACGGGCAAAGCGGTACGGGAGGGTGTGGTCTTGGCGTTGCTGTCCTTACCGGTACGGCGCATGCGGGCACTGCGGGGGACGAGCGGCCTGGGATCGGGTCTGCAACGCGCCCAGTCCTTCCTGATCGTGGCCACCCTGCTGTACCGGGCGAGCCACCTGACGGTCGGCGCGCTCGCCGTCGCCCAGCGGGGGTCGCAGCTCCCGCTGCAGTACGCGGGATTCGCGGTCGCCCTGGGACTGAGCGCACTGGCCTACGGCGCCGCCCTGCGGCGCGGCTGGTTCGACCCGCGGCACATCTGGGCGGACGTCCTGGTGACCGGCTGCCTGCTGCCCCTGGCCCTGACCGCCTGGGGCGGACTGCGCGAACCGCCCGCGATCGCCTGGGCCATGCTGCTCGGCGGATCGGCGAGCGCCGTCGCGGCCATCTCCCTCGAACGGCTCCACGCCCTCACCGTGATCGCACTCCTCGTGATCACCCACTTCATCGGCTACCAGGCGGTGGGCGCGAGCCCCGCCGTGATTCTCGGCCATCTCAACTCGATCGTCTCCTCGGCCGTGATGACCTGGCTCTTCCGCTGGTACCTGCTCCGCCAGGGCCGCCTCCTCGACGAGGCCAACGCCCGCGCCGTGACCGCGGAGGCACACAAGGCGCGCTACGCCGAGCGGCTGGAACACCACCGGGCACTGCACGACACCGTCCTCGCCACACTGACCACCCTGGCGTCCGGCTCGGTCGACGCCAACGCGCCCGAGGTGCGCCGGCGTTGCGCCCGCGAGGCCGCGTACCTGCGCCGGCTGATCCAGCAGACCGCCGAAGAGGTCCACCACCGGGAGATCGGCACGGCCCTGGAGGAGGCGGTCTGCTCCGTCGAGAGCCTCCAACTGCGGGTCACCGCCCAGTACCACGACCTCCCGCAGGTGCCCCCCGAGGTCGCCGCCGCACTGGGCGACGCCGTCCGCGAGGCCCTGAACAACGTACGGCGGCACGCGGGCACCGGACACGCCTACCTCACCGCCACCAGGGACCCGGACGCGCGCGGGGGAGCCGTCGTCACCGTGGTCGACCGGGGGCCCGGATTCGACCCCGAGCGGTGGACGCCCGGCCTCGGCCTGCGCGGCTCCGTGCACGGCCGGATGGCGGAGGTGGGCGGCCGGGCGACCGTGGACAGCGCCCCCGGCGAGGGAGTACGGGTGGAGCTGAGATGGCCCGGGTGATCACCGTCTCGGTGGTCGACGACGACCGGATGCTCCTCGACGGCCTGCGGGCCTGGCTGGGCGGTGTGCCCGAGCTGCGGCTCGTGGCGACCGCGGCCACCGTCGGCGAACTCCTTCAGGCGCCGGACGCCCAACTCCCGTACGGCTTCGGCCGGACCGGGTACGCCCCGCCCGACATCGTCCTCCTCGACCTCGTGCTGCGCGACGGCTCCACCCCCGCAGACAACATCCGGCGGCTGCTGCGCACCGGGAGCCGCGTCCTGATGATCAGCACCGTGCCGGACCGCTCCCGCATCATCGAGGCCGTCCGGGCCGGCGCCGACGGCTATCTGACCAAGGACCACGACCTGCCCACCCTGGTCACCGCCATCAAGGACCTCGCCTCGGGCCAGGGGGCCCTCTCCGCCGAACTCGCCTTCGCCTGCGCCTACGACGACAGCCCCGCCCGCCCCCGGCTGTCGCCCCGGGAACGCCAGATCCTGCTCGACTACGCCTCCGGACTCACCCTGAAGTCCGCCGCCCGGCGCGCCGGCATCACGGTCCACACCGCCAAGGACTACCTGGACCGGGTCAAGGCCAAGTACCAGCAGGCGGGCCGCCCCACCTACACCAAGCTCGACCTGGCCCAGCGGGTCCGGGAGGACAGTCTCGAGGGGGGCTGACCACCCGCACAAGCCCCCCAAACGGACGGCTACAGGGGGCACGCGCACCGTCCCTATCGTCAGTCCCGGCGGAGCCTCGGAGGGCCCGCCGGAAAGGGGACGAGCCGGTGTCCATTTTCTGGCCGGCGCTGCCGGAGGACTGTACCGTCGCGGGCCCGAACGGCGGACCGCACCCGAGACGGGGCGAACTCATCGGCCGTGGCACCGAGATGGGGCAGATCATGATGGCGCTGGCCGCCGCCCGTTCCGGGGCCGGCGGAGCGCTCTTCGTCACCGGCGAGCCGGGCGTCGGCAAGACCCGGCTCGCCACCGAGGCCCTCGCCATGGCCGCCGAGACGAACATGGTCACCGTACGGGGACGCGCCGGCGCGGTCGGCCCGCCCGTCCCCTACCGGCCCCTGATCGAGGCGCTGCTCCTGCTGGCCCGCGCCGGCCTGCTGCCGGATTCCGGCGAACTCGGCAGCTACGGACCGGTCCTGGCCCGGCTGCTGAGCGGCGCCCGGGACACGGAGGCCGACGCCGCGTCCCACATCGTGGTCGCCGAAACGATGCTGCGCCTGCTCGCCGTCGTCGGAGCGCGGCGGGGCTGCCTGCTCGTCCTCGACGACCTGCACGACGCCGACGCCGGAACGCTGGCGGTCGTCGAGTACCTCCTCGACAACATCGGGATGCAGCCGGCCGCGCTCCTCCTCGTCACCGGATGCGGACCCTGCGCGGCGACCGAACTGGCCACGCGGGCCCGTCAGCGCGAGGCCGCGACGGTGCTCGAGCTCAGCCCCCTCAGCCACCCCGACGTCCACCTGCTCATCGCGGCCGAGCTGCGCGTCCCTGCGGCCGAGGTCTGCCCCGACCTCGTCCGGCGGGCGGTGGACGGCAGCGCCGGAATCCCCTTCGTCGTCAAGGAGCTCGTCCACGACCTCTCCGGCCGCCCCGCCCTCCCGGACCCGCACAGCCCGTCCGTACCGCCCACCGTCGCGGACAACGTCCGGCGCCAGACCGGGCGGCTCGGCCCGCTCGGCGTGGAACTCCTGGGCATGGCGGCCCTGTTCGGCCGCCGCTTCTCGCTGCCCGTGCTGGAGCGTGCGATCGGCCGTGACCACACGCAGCTGTCCGCGGTCCTGCGCGCCGCCGTCGCCTCGTACCTGATCACCCCGGACGGGCCGGGCACGCAGTGGTACACCTTCCGCTACCGGCTGGCGGCCGAGGCCCTGCTGGACGACCTCGGCCCCGGCGAGCGGGCCAGATACCTGCGGCGGGCCGCCCGCGCCCTCACCGAGCTCCACCCCGGGCTGCCCGGGGCATGGTGCGAGCACGCCGCCCAGCTGCACGAGCACGCGGGCGACACCCCGGAGGCCGTCCGCCTGTACTGCGAGGCGGCCGGGCGGGCGACGGGCGAGGGTGCCGCCGACCGGGCCGTGGAACTGCTCACCACGGCCCACCGGCTCGTCGAACCCGGCATCGCCCCCGAACTGCACGCCACGGTCCTGGAGCGGCTCCTCGACGCCGTCGCCCGCTCGGCACGGTTCGACCGCCTCCCCGGGCCCGCCGCCATCCTGGACACCCTCGGCGGGGACGGCGGCGAGCACGACATCCCCGCCCAGCGACGGGCCGGACTCCACGCCCGGCTGAGCGACATCGCCACCCTGACGGGCCGCCCCGCGGAAGCCCTGTGGCACCTCGACCTCGCCCGCTCCCTCCTCGGCGGCCACCCCGCCGACCAGTACGCCGCCCTCGTGGACCTCGCCGCCGTGCACGTCGAACTGAGCCGGCTCGCCCCCGACCGGCTGCGCACCGCCACCCGCTACGCCCGGCGGGCACTGGAGGCCGCCCAGCGCGTCGACCTGCCCGACGTGGCGTGCAGGGCACTGCTGCTCCTTGGCCAGCTGGCCCGCGCACAGGACGAACCGGCCGCCGTGGCCCACTTCGGGCGGGCCCGCACCCTCGCCCTCGCCCGTCGGCTCCCCGCCCCGCGCATGGCCGCCGACGTGCACCTGGCCACCGTCGCCGCGAGCCACGACGGGCGGCCGGCCCCGATCGAACAGGCCCGGCAGGAGGCTCTCGGCATGGGCCTGTTGCCCCTGGCCCACGAAACCGGCTTCGTCCTCGCACTGGACCGGATCCAGCACGGCCGCTTCGACGAGGCCCGCGACCGGATCCGCGAGTCCGCCGCCGACGCGTCCCGCCTCGGACTGGGCCGCCACCTGGCCATGCTGCGGCTCGCCGACGCCGTACGGTACGCCCACCAGGGCCGCCGCGCCGAGATGCGCGGCGCACTGGAGCGACTGGCCCCGCTGCTCGACGCGGCGCCCGGCGTGCGCGCCATGTCGTACGGGATGGCGCGGGCGTTCTGCTCGCTGCTGGAGGAACAACACGAGGCGGCCGGACAGGAATTCGCCCAGGCACTCGCCTACGACGCGGAGAACCCCGCGATCGGCGACTTCGGCAAGCACGGCATCGTCCTGCTGCTCGGCGTCCTCGCCGGCCGCATGGGCCGGCGCCACCATGCCGAGGTCGCGCAGGCGAGCGTCAGCGCCACCCGCTGGAACCACCAGTTCACCGGCCTGGCGCACGCCGTCCTCCTCGGCCGCGAGGGCCGCCCCGACGAGGCGACGGCGGCCGCGGGCAAGGCACTGGAGGCGGCCGAACCCTTCCCCATGGCACGCCGGCTGTCCCTGCGCCTGGTCGCGCAGTCGGCGTACGAGGACGGCTGGGGCACACCGGTCGAGTGGCTGCGCGAGGCGGAGGAGTACTTCCACGACGCGGGCCTCCAGACGGTCGCCGGAGCCGGCCGGGCCCTGCTGCGCGGGATGGGCGCGTCGGTACGGCAACGGCGCACGGGCACCGAGCGGGTACCGGCGGACCTGCGCCGCTGCGGGATCACCGTCCGCGAGTTCGAGGTGGCCCGGCTGGTCGCCGAACGGATCAGCAACAAGGACATCGCGGGCCGGCTGCACATCTCGCTGCGCACCGTGGAGAAGCACGTGGCCAGCCTCCTGCAGAAGACCGGGCACCCGAACCGGACGGCTTTCGCCACCGCCGCCCGCGACCTGGTCGCCTGAGGGGTTCCTGCCGATCACGCCGGGCTCACGGGCTTCTGTGGCCGTCCGGGGGGAGCGACGGGTCCGTGCGGGGGCGCGCCGAGCCCCCGCACGGACCCGGCGGGTCAGTCCGGGTGCTCCGGCTCGTGCGCAGTCCCGCAGCCGTTGCTGCTGCCGCTCGTCGGACTGACGGTGGCGGCAGCACACTGCGTGGTGCGGGCCTCCGCGTTCTGGAGCCTGAGGACGCTCATCCGGATCACCTCCTCGAGGGTCGGTGCGCGGGTCGCGCTGATGTCGGTTGCCTGCCGGCCGATCGGCATGTCCGACTCAACGCCATCCGCCCCACCCGCACATGGGCGTTGGCCCCGCAGATTCCCCGCCGGCGCCCCCCACCGGAGTGCCGGTCGGCGGCGAGCACAATGGTGGTGGTCCGCACGCTCCGGCCGGGACCTGCGGTGTGGTAGTGACGGGCGGTGTCAGACCCGGTGGCTAGCCTCGGCGGCATGTCTGAGACTTCCACGGGTGCGCCCGACGACGTGAATGCCCTGATGACCGGCCCGCGGTGGACAGTTCAGTGGTCCGACGGGCCCGTGCCGGACCAGCGGCGGCTGCGCTCCCTCGTCGGTCACGGCGGGCCGGTGCGGGCGGTGGCCACGGCCGTCGTCGACGGCAGGCCGGTCGTGGTCTCGGGCAGCCGCGACAACACCGTGCGCATGTGGGACCTGGCGACCGGCGGGCAACTCCACGATCCGGTCACCGGCCGCACCGACCCGCTCTCCTCGCTGACGGCCGAGGTGCTCTCGGTGGCCACGGCGGAGGCCGACGGGAAGCCCGTGGCCTTCTCGCTGCACGGCGACGACTCGGTCCTGGTGTGGGACCTCGCCACCGGCGGCGCGGCCGGGGAGTTCGTCAGGCTGGTGGAGAGCACCACCCTGGAGGGGCGCCGTGTCCTGCTCGCCCTCGGCGCCGACGGGACGCTCTATGTGGGGGACCTGCTGACCGGCCGCCGGATCGGAGCCTTCCCGTCGGCGGCCGGCCTCGCGACGCTCCACGGCCGCCGCGTCGTCCTCACCGTCGACGATGCCGCCGTGGACCGGACGGTGCGCGTGCGGGACCTGGCCTCCGGCGAGCAGCTGGCCCGGACACTGGCGGTGGCGAGGACCGTCGCCCTGGACGGGCGCGTGCTCGCCGTCACCGCCGGAGAGCCCGGGGAGCCCGGAGAGCCCGGGGAGCCCGGGGAGCCCGGGCGGGAGGAGCGGTTCTGGGACCTGGCCACCGGGGAGCCCGCCACGGCCCGGTCGGCCGCCGGGGTCCTGGCCGGCGGAGAGGACCTGCCCGGCGTCTCCACCCTGACGGTGGTGGACGGGCACGCCGTCGCCGTCGGGGGCGACGGCGAGGAGCCCCGGTTCATCGGCCCCCTGGCCGTCGCCCGCCAGAACGGCGCCCTCGTACGGACCCGGGCGCGGGAGACGGCGGTGCTGGGCGGACGTACGGTCGCCCTCACCGCCGAGGCGGACGGGACCCTGCGCATCTGGGACCTGGCGGACGACCGGCAGCACGTGAACGGCATGCGGGTCCTGCGGAGCGTCGACGCGAACGGGGTGGCGCCGGCCCTCCCGCCCGGCCCGGAGCAGGAGGCGGACCTGTGGCACCGCATCTCCGGCCGGGGCCCCGGTTCTGCCGGCAGCGCGGACCCGGTCGCCCTCACCGTGGAACGGGACGGCACGGTGGTGGTCCGCGACCGCGCCACCGGGAGGCCGGTGGGCCCGCCGCTGACCGGCCACACCGGAAGGGTCACGGACGTGGCCACCACGGTCGTGGACGGGCGGCCTGTGGCGGTCACCGCGGGCGCCGACCACACGATCCGCACCTGGGACCTCACCCACGCCCACGGCGACGGCCCGCCCCGCACCGGACACACCGCAACGGTCTCGGCGATCACCACCGCCGTTCTCGACGGGCACCCGGTGGCCGTCACGGCCGGCGCCGACCACGCCCTGCACGTCTGGGACCTGGCCACGGGGCGGCAGGTCGCGGGCCCCGTGACGGGCCTGGAGGGCGCGGTGAACGCCTTGGCCGGCTCGGTGGTGGAGGGGAAACCGCTGATGGTGACCGCCGGCTCCGGCGACGTGCTGCGGCTGCTGGACCCGGTCGGCGGGGGAGACCGTCACGAGCCCCTCACCAGCCATCACGGCCGGGTGCTGGCCCTGGCCACCGCGACCCTGGACGGCCGGCCGGTCGTCGTCACGGCCGGCGCCGACCGCACCGTGGCCGTCTGGGACCTTGCCGCACGCCGCCCGGTCGGCGAGCCGCTCACCGGGCACTCCAGCCGGGTGACCGCCGTCGCGACGGCGGAGCTGGCGGGGCGGCCCGTCGCGGTGACCGGCAGCTGGGACAGGACCGTACGGCTGTGGGACCTCGGGACCGGCCGGCAGATCGGCGAACCCCTGGCCGGCCACACCGACTGGGTGACATCGGTGGCCACGACGCTGGTGGACGGCAGGCCGGCCGCGGTCAGCCGGAGCCGGGACAGGACGGTGCGGCTGTGGGACCTGGCCACCATGCGGCAGATCGGCGACGTGCAGACCGGTGACACGGATCCGAACGGGCCCGTGGCCGTCACCACCGGGAGCGACGGGCGGCCGGTGCTGGCCATGGGCCAGGGCCAGGCGGTGCGGTTCTGGGACCTCGCGACGGGGCGCGAAGCGGCGGACGAGTACGTGTTCCCGCTCGCGGTGGCCGCGCTCGCGGCCGCGCCGGGCGGGCGGCTCGTCGTCGGTTTCGGCCCGGAGGTCGCCGTGCTGCGTCGCCCGGCTGCGGAATGACTCAATCGGACCGTACCCCTCCGGTCGGTCGGGAGAATCTCAGGAGCAATGGGCGGTGATCCAAAGTGCGCTGGCGGCGCGTCAATTCGCCTCTGCCGTACGACGGTTCACCGATCCCCCCAGCACCGTGAGAGGTACCACGATGACCACAAACCGCGTCAGGCGTTACGCAGCCCGCGCGTTGACCACGACGGTGGCGGCCTGCGCCGTCGCCGCGGCGGCCACCCTTCCGGCATCCGCCGCCGACCAGCCGACACGGCAGCAGCTGATGGCGGACTGCGCCTCGGGCGAAGGCAAGTGCACGTTCAACTCGCCCAAGCTCGGGGAGGCGTACCTCGGTGAGCTCCGCCAGGTGTCGAACTCGCTGTTCAACTGCAGCACGTCCGACTCCACCCAGTCGATGACCTGGGACGACACGGTGGGCTCGACCGACTCGCTGGGTGTCTCCGTGACGGCCGGAGGTAACATAGCGGGCATCGTTGACCTGAGCGTAACGGCGAGTTACAGCCACAGTTGGTCGAGCAGCCATTCCGAGAGCAGCTCGCTCAACATGACGGTGAAGCCGGGCGAGGTGGGCTGGATCTCCCGCGCCCAGGTGATGCAGAAGGTCTCCGGTACCTGGCAGACCCACTACGACAGCCCGAAGTGGAGCCACTACTACTGGTTCTTCCAGGACACGATCACCAGCCCTGCCAAGAACGGCACGGACGGCAAGAGCAACGCGGTCGTGGTGAAGACCCGCAAGATGACCGCCGCGGAGAAGCGCTCCTGCTCCGCCGAGGCCCACCGGGGCCGCACGTTCCACCAGGCCCGCTGAGCCACCCCGGCCCCGGCCCGCTCTCCGGGCCGGGGCCGGGCACGATCCGCCCCTCCGGGGCGTCGAGGTGCGGAGGGGCCTCACTCTGGTGTCCGCCCCCCCGAGTGGCCGCGATCCCTGTCGCTCCTGCACGCGCAGACGCTGCTGCCCGACGGCCCGCACCTACGGGTGGAGTCCGCGGGCGCGTGCTGCACGCTCGCCGACGGCATCCCCGCCGGGCCCGCCCGCACCGGACCACCTGAGCAGGATCGCCGCGTCCTCCCCCTACCGGTCGTCCCCTACCCGCCGCCTCCCTCCTTCCGCCCCTCGCCTTCCGTACTGCGGACCACGGCGGGGGGCGCTTTTAGTCGGTGTTTATGAGGGTGTCAAGTCCCGAGATTCCGGAACATGACCCGGGTGTGGCCCCCGGGGCTTACTTGTGGTGCGGGCCTCACCGGAAACGGAACGAGGCAGACGGAAGAGAAGGAATTGCTTCTCTCCACAAAAATCACCGCACCGTCCCGGAAAACCGGAACGTCACATATCCCTTTACATCGGTAGGAGAAAGTCATGAACCGCAAGATGCAGACCAACAACGTTGTCCGTCCGACCCGCCGCGGCTTCCGCATCGCGACCCTGGCCGCCGCCGCAGCTGTAGTCGCCGGAGGAGTCGTCCTCCCGGCCTCCATGGCCTCGGCCACCCCGGTGACCCAGGTGGCTACGGCCCTCCCGGCCGCCGGAGGCGCCGGAGGCGACGGTGGCAAGGGCGGTACCGGCGGGCTCGTCGGTGGCGCCGGTGGGGCCGGTGGTTCCGGTGGCGGCAGCGTCGTCGGTACTGGTGGCAAGGGCGGCAACGGCGGGACCGGCGGAGACGGCTTCCTGCTCGGTGGCGCCGGTGGTGGCGGCGGCGGTGGCGGTGAGGGCCGGATCGGCGGCGCCGGCGGCAACGGCGGCGACGGCGGCTTCGGTGTCCTCCAGGGCGGCAACGCCGGTGGCGGCGGCGGGGGCGGCGACGGCTTCCTCAAGGGCGGCAAGGGCGGCAACGGCGGTAACGGCGGCTTCTCCATCTTCAACGGTGGTAATGGAGGCAAGGCCGGAGACGGTGGCATCGGCGGCCTGATCGGTGGCCTCGGTGGCAACGGCGGCGCCGGTGGCGGCAGCATCTTCTGACCCGCACACCGCACCGCATAGCGCGGTACCCCGCTCAACGGGTGGAGGCCTCCGGGCCTCCACCCCCAACCCCCACCCCACCCCTTTCGCGTCCCCCCTCATCGGTATTTGCGGAAACGGAGAAACCCGTCATGTTCACCAAGTCCTGGCAGCGTCCGATCATCCTGGTCACGGCCTCTCTGGCCCTCGTCACCGGTACGGCGTGCGCCGCGCAGGCGTCGCAGTCCCACACCCCCACGAACATCAGCGCCTCGGCTCCGGCCGACCGGCCCGAGCACTGCACCGGCTTCGGGGCCGGCGGCAAGGGCGGAGAGGGCGGCAAGGGCGGCAGGGGCGGCGAGCCCGGTCAGCCGGGCGAGCCCGGCCAGCCCGGCGGGGTCGGCTGCCTCAAGTTCGAGGACCTGCCCGACAAGCCCAAGGCGGACCTGACCGTGGTGGACAAGGTACGCATCGTGCTGATCGTGCTGGCGGCCGACGACCCGAAGGAGACGACCAAGAAGGTCGCCGACAAGTACAAGATCTCGGAAGAGCAGATCGACACCTGGAAGCAGTACTACGTGGACGGCGACTGGTTCGCGCTGATGGGAGACACCCTGCGCCCCTGAGGCGGAACGAAGGCGCCCCGGCCCGCGGCAGGGCCGGGGCGCCGACGCATCCCGACACATCCCGGGGAACGACCGGCCGGACATCGACCGGGCCCATTCGATACGAAGCAGTTCTTAGCGAGGGAGAATCTCATGCGCATGCGATCCACGAAGTTCCGTCTCGGTCTCGTCATCTCCGCAACCCTGATCGGCGCGGGCGCGATGGCACCGGTGGCCACGGCGGCTCCGGCGGCGTCCAGCCAGGTGGCATCCTCGTTCAGCACCGGAGACGCGCAGCCGGGCGGGGGCCGGTTCGACGGCCGGGCGGTACTGGACAAAGTGAAGGTGGGCAACGGCGGCGTCCGCGTCGGGGACCGGATCTGTGCGGGCAAGTGCACCGGATCGGTGAACGGCACCAACGGCACCAAGGGCGGCATCTGTGCCGGGCTGTGCGACGGCAGCGCCAACGGCGGCACCGGCACCACCGGCGTCCCGGGCGGCACCGGGGGCACCGGCGGCAAGGGCGGCATCTGTGCCGGTTCCTGCAAGGGCAGCGCCAACGGTGGCACCGGCGGCACCGGCGGGACCGCGCTGCCCGGCGGTGACGGTGGCAAGGGCGGCACGGGTGGCGAGGGCGGCATCTGCCTCGGCATCGGCTGTGGGGTCACCGGCGGCTTCGGCGGCGCCGGTGGCGCCGGCGGCATGGACTTCGACTGACGGGCCCGCCGACCGCACCTCCCGTTCGCGACACCGTGACCGGTCCCCTCGGGGCCGGTCACGGTGTCGTGTGCGTGTGCGTGTGCGTGTGTGCGTGTTCCGTGTGTCCGCCCGGCCGGACCGGATACGACCCGGTTCGACCGGGCGTGCGGATGGGCCGCTCGATAGACTTCCAGGTATGGAAGAGCGGCCCGCCGCGTCCGGCGGCGTCACAGGGCCGGGTGAGCGGGGCGCCCGATGAGCGAGGTGTCGAACCTCAGCGTGTACGCGGGCCGCGCCTCGGGCCTCATCGGGAAGCAGATCGCGGGCTACCGGGTCGAGCGCATGATCGGCCGCGGTGGCATGGCCGTCGTCTACTGCGCCAAGGACCTGCGCCTGGACCGTACGGTCGCCCTCAAGCTGATCGCTCCGGAGCGCGCCCGCGACGAGACCTTCCGGCGCCGCTTCACGCACGAGTCACGGGTGGCCGCGTCGATCGACCACCCGCACATCGTGCCCATCTTCGAAGCCGGCGAGACCGACGGCGTCCTCTACATCGCCATGCGCTACGTGTCCGGCCTGGACCTGCGCGCGCTGCTGGACCGTGAGGGTCCGCTGCCGGTGGCGACCGCCCTGCGCATCGCCGCCCAGGTGGCTTCCGCGCTCGACGCGGCCCATGACCACGACCTCGTGCACCGGGACGTCAAGCCCGGCAACATCCTGGTGGCCGCGGGCACCGACAGCGAGCACCCCGAGCACATCTACCTCACGGACTTCGGGCTGACGAAGAAGGCGCTGGCGCTCACCGGGTTCACCACGGACGGAGAATTCGTCGGCACGCTCGACTACATGGCGCCGGAACAGATCTCGGGCAGGCCGGTGGACGGCAGGTGCGATCTCTACAGCCTGGCCTGCGTCGTCTACGAAACCCTCGCCGGAGGGCCCCCCTTCGAGCGCGAGGAGGACGCGGCGCTGCTGTGGGCGCACCAGTACGACCCCCCGCCCCCACTGACGGAAAGGCGGCCGGGAATAACTCCCGCCGCCGCCGACGTACTGACCAAGGCTCTTTCGAAGGTCCCCGAGGACCGTTACGGGTCCTGTCTCGAATTCGTGGCCGCGCTGCGCGTCGCCACCGGGGGCGGCATCGGCCGGAACGCCGATCCGCCGCCGCGGGAGAATTCCCGTACCCCCGAAGTCGCGGGGGACTCCGCGCCCCCGCGGGAGCCCCCGGTCTGGGCCCGGCCGGTGTTCTACGGCCTGCCCGGCGGCCCGTAGACCGCCCCGCCCTACCCCCTACGGGCGTTCCTTCCTTCTTGCGAGCGTCACAGACCCAGGGAGATGGCCAGGCGGGTCATCTCGGCCGTGGTGTTGATGTTCAGCTTGGCGCGGATCCGGCGCAGGTAGGCGTCGACCGTGTGCTTCGAGAGCCCCATGTGGCGGGCCGTCTGCAGGTAGGTGCAGCCTGCGGCGATGTGTCGCAGTGCCTCCTGCTCGCGGGGGGCGAGCGTGGTGGCGGCGGCTTCGGTCTGCGGGGCGACGAGGGTGAGGCTCATGATTTCCTCCGACGGATCGGCCTGGTCATCACTGCTGCTCACGTCCTCGGAAGCAGGGGACTCGTACCCGAATGTCGGTGTTTGTCCCTGTTAAAGAGCTTGTCGTCGGGACTTCATGGCGGTGTCCGTCGACTGTCACAGGCGCGTCACAGGGGACATTTCCTTGCATACAGCCCAGCTGCGTGTGCGTCCTCAGAACCCGTTGAGGGACTGCTCGGCCCAGATGGTCTTGCCGATGGCCGCGTGCCGGGTGCCCCAGCGCTGGGCGAGCTGGGCGACCAGCAGCAGCCCCCGCCCGCCCTCGTCGAAGGTCCTGGCCCGCCGCATGTGCGGGGCGGTACTGCTCGCATCGGAGACTTCGCAGATCAGAGTGCTGTTCTTCTCGTGGATCAGCCGCAGCTGGATGGGCGGCTGGCCGTACCGGATGGCGTTGGTGACCAGCTCACTGACCAGCAGCTCGGTGACGAAGGCGGCCTCCTCCAGTCCCCACACCGTCAGCTGGTCGGTGGTCTGCCGCCGGGCCGTGGCCACGACGGATGGGTCGGAGGGCAGGTCCCAGACGACGACCCGGTCCGCGTGCAGGCCCCGGGTCCGCGCGACGAGCAGGGCCACGTCGTCGTCCGGGCGGTGCGTCAGCATGGCCGTCAGCACGCGGTCACAGACCCCGTCCAGCGAATCCGCGGGCCGGACGAGCGCCGCGAACATGCTGTCCAGCGCCTCGTCGATGTCGTGGTCGCGGGCCTGCAGCAGACCGTCGGTGTACAGGGCGAGGATGCTGCCCTCCGGCAGTTCGACCTCGAGGGTCTCGAAGGGCAGGCCGCCCAGGCCCAGCGGCGGACCGGCCGGGACGTCCAGGAGGTACACGGAGCCTTCCGGGGAGACCACGGCGGGCGGCGGGTGGCCGGCGCGGGCCACCGTGCAGCGGCGGATGACCGGGTCGTAGACCACGTAGAGGCAGGTGGTCCCGATGCCCCCGGCCGCTTCCCCGCCCGACTCCGGGTCGGCCTCGTCGGCGGACAGGTGGATGACGAGGTCGTCGAGGTGGGTGAGCAGCTCGTCGGGGGCCAGGTCGACGTCGGCCAGGGTGCGGACCGCGGTGCGCAGCCGGCCCATGGTGGCGGTGGCACGGATGCCGTGGCCGACGACATCACCCACGACCAGGGCCACCCGCGCGCCGGACAGCGGGATCACGTCGAACCAGTCACCGCCCACACCGGCCTCGCCGGCGGCCGGCAGGTAGCGGGAGGCGATCTCCAGTGCCGCCTGATCCGGCAGCGTGTGCGGGAGCAGGCTGCGCTGCAGTGTCATGGTCGTGGTGTGCTCGCGGCCGGACCGGTACGCGTTGCGGATACCGGCGGCCGCGCGGGCCGTGAGTTCCCCGGCCAGCCTCAGGTCCTCCGGCTGGAAGGGGTCCCGCCGCCGGTGGCGGCTGAAGACGGCCACACCGAGCGTCCCCCCGCCGGCCCGCATCGGCACCACCATGATCGAGTGGGCCCCGTACTCGCCGATCCATGCGGCCCCGGGGTCCTGGGCCGCCCACCGGGCGAGTTCCGGGTCCGCCGCCCCGTACACGGCACCGCGGCCCGCGACCAGCGCCGCGACGGGCGGTGACAGCGGCGGATAGCTGGTCGTGTCCCCGACGGCTACGCGCGACTCGGGGGTTCCGTCCAGGACCGACCGCGCCGCGGCGCGGCAGACGGTGACCGGGCCGCCCTCCTTGACGGAGACCGGCTCGTCGCCGCGCGGCAGTGGTTCCAGCAGGTCGACGACCGCGAAATCGGCGAACCGGGGGACGGCGGCGTCGGCCAGCTCGTGCGCGGTGCGGACACTGTCCAGGGTGGTACCGATGGGGGCGGCGTCCACCTCGTCCGTCAGGAGCATCTGGTGCTGGACGCTCTCGACGCCGGTCCGGTCGTGCGCGGCCAGGCACACGGCGTGCACCTGCCCGTCCGGGCCCCGCAACGGGGCCAGCGAGGTGGCCCAGCCGTGCTCCGCGCCGCCGCCCGTCGGATGGACGAAGGCCTCCATGTACTGCGGCTCACCGGTGTCCAGGGCCAGGCGCATCCTGCGCTCGGTCTCGTCGCTCACGGGATCCGGGGCGATCTCCGGCAGCCGCAGCCCGCTCATCTCGGCCTCGGTGAGGGAGAGCGTCCGCTCCATGCCGGCGTTCGCCCGCACCAGCCGCAGGTCCGCATCGAAGATCGCGAGGAAGCAGGGGGACTGCGTGAACGCCCATTCCTTCAGCGGTTCGTCCCAGGGCGAGCGGGAGGCGCCGCCGACGGCGGACACCACGAACCACTTCGTGGTGCCTCCGGTCGAGGTCCAGCGGTGTGCGAGCAGCGCCACCTCCAGCCGGTGGCCGTCCCGGTGCCGCAGTGCCACCGTCCCGCTCCACCGCTCCTGCGCGGACGGGACGTTCCGCGCGGCGTCGCTGAGGACATCGGCGAGCCGGTGGGCGGCCGGCAGCCCCACGACCTCGGACGGCACGTATCCGAGCAGCCGGGTGGCGCCCTCGCTCCACTCGGTGACGATGCCCTGCTCGTTGATCGTGGCCGAGGCCGTGTACGCCGACTCGAGGGAGGCGCCCGTCTCCTCGGGCCGCTCACCAGGAGAGGTGGGAACTCGCTCCATCGCCACTCATCTCGCCCTCGCTCGTTCCGCTGCCGCCGTCCCACGGGACCCGCACGGCCAGGCGCTCCTCTGACCAGAATGATCCAGCGGGGCAAGGAGCACCAACGCAATGCCGTCGGCCGGGGGGCGCTCAGCCGGCCGGGTCGCGAGGACCAGGGCCAGGGTCGCGTCGTCCGTCCGCCACACCATCGCGCGGCGCGCTCCGCCGAGGACGGGCGGCCCGAGGCCGAGGATCGGGACGCCCAGCGGAGCCGCTCCGAAGACACCGCTCCGGTCCGCCTTGACCGCCGCCTCCTTCAGCGCCCACGCCCCGGCCAGGGCTTCGGGCCGCTCCGTACCGACGAGGGAGAGCTCCTCCGGCGACAGCACGCGGTCCGCGACCCGGCGTACGGCATCGGCCGAGGCGGTCTCGCACAGGTCCACCCCCACCGGCTGCGGTGCGAGGGCCGCGGCGACGTGGTGGGCCGTGTGGCTGATGGACAGGTTCAGGGCGGGCGCCGGGCTGCCGCCGACCACGACGCAGGGGCTGCCGTCGTCCCGCGGGAGGATCTCCACATCCTCCGCCGGAGCGGAGACCGCCTCGCCGACCAGGCGCTTCGCGAGCAGACGGCCTGCCGTCCACTCGGCCTGCCGCCAGGCCGGCAGCGCGCGGAGCACGTACCGCTCGGCCGGTGAGAGCGGTACGTGCCCCGCCCGCTGCCGCAGGTCGCGGCAGCGGGCCACGAGGAGCAGGGCTCCACCCCACCGGTGGACGCGGCCCTGTGCGATCGGCCGGAACACGGGGGTCACGCGGCCGGGGCCGTGTCGAGGAGCAGCAGCTCGCGGGCCAGCGCGGCCACCGTCTGCCGGATCTGGCCCGGCGTGTGGTCGGACGTGATGAAGAAGCGGAGCCGGGCCAGTTCCTCCGGTACGGCCGGATGGAGGATGGGGTTGACGCTGATGCCCTGCTGGAACAGGGCCTGCGCCAGGCGCAGGGTCTTCAGTGAGTCCCCGACGATGCAGGGGACGACCGGCGTGCCGTGGCTGTCCCCGGTGTTGATGCCCGCCTCGCGCGCGAGGTGCACGAACAGCGCCGCGTTCTCCGCCAGACGTGCCACGCGCTCCGGCTCGGCCCGCAGCATGCGCAGCGCGGTCAGCGAAGCCGCGGTGTCGGCCGGGGTCATTCCGGCGCTGTAGACGAAGCCCGGCACGGTGTAGCGCAGGTACTCCACGACCGGACGGCTCCCCGCGACGTAGCCGCCGCAGCTCGCCAGCGCCTTGGACAGCGTGCCCGACCACAGGTCGACGGCCGAGCGGTCGGTGCCGAAGTGCTCGCCGATGCCGCGCCCCGTCCTGCCGATCGTCCCGATGCTGTGCGCCTCGTCGATCATCAGCAGCGCGCCGTGCCGGCGCTTGACCTCGACGAGGGCTGGCAGGTCGGCGATGTCCCCGTCCATGCTGTACACGCCTTCCACGACGACGAGCACCCGCCGGTACTGGTCGCGGACCTGCGTCAGCAGGGTGTCCAGGGCGTCCGCGTCGTTGTGCGGGAACGGCCGCCGGGTCGCGCCGGAGAGCTTGGACCCCTGCAGGATGCTGTCGTGGGCGAGGGAGTCGTGCACGATCAGGTCCCCGGGGCCGACGAGGTGCCCGATCACGGTGACGTTGGTGGCGTGGCCGTTGGCCAGGGTGATCGCGGCCTCGCACCCGAGCAGGTCGGCGACCTCGCTCTCGAGCTCCAGATGGGGCGGCCGGCTGCCGGACAGCAGGCGGCTGGCGGACACCGAGGTGCCGAAGCGTTCGATCGCCTCCTGGGCCGCCCGGTTCACCTCCGGGTGGGTGGCCATGCCCAGGTAGTTGTAGCTGGAGAACGAGAGGAGCTCGCGGCCGTCGACGACGGTCGTGTCCGTCATGCCACCCTCATGGACGAGGAAGTACGGATTGGGCAGCCCCAGCCCGGAGAGCGCGGCGAAGTGCTCGCCGTGGGCGGTGACCTCGGGGAAGCACTCGATCCGGGTGTGCTCCTCGGGCAGCGGCGCGACGGCGGCCCGGGGCTCCTCGCCTCCGGAGCGCTGCTCCGGAACGGCCGCCGGTACGGCAGCCGGTACGACTGCCGGGGCGGCGACCGGTACGGCGTCCGGGCAGTCGCCCGCGATCAGCGCGGCGATGCCTCCGACGGTCGGCCCGTCGGCGGCCGTCCCGTCGAACGTCCACTTCGGCCACTCCCGCTGGAGGGAGGTGAACAGATCGGTCAGCATCAGCGAGTCGAAGCCGAGGTCGTCGATCAGCAGGTGGTCGTCGCGCAGCTGGGCCACCGGGAACGCGCTGACCCGGGCCACGTGCGCGAGCACGGAGTCGGTGATCCCGGTGATCTCCCCGGCCGGCGACGGCTCGTCTTCGGCGGGCGCGACCGGGGCAGCCGGTACGTCCGCGTCAGCCGGTACGCCGGGAGCGGCGGGCGGCACCGGAGTGGTCCCGGCCGTCGCCGGAACGGCCTCCGTGGCCGGGTGCCGCCCCGGGAGTGCGTCGGCGAGGCGCGCGAGCAGTGCCGCCTCCGTGGCCGGGTCCGGCTCGGGGAGCGTCTCGGCGAGCCGGGCCAGCACCGCCGTCTGCTGCTGTACGAGCCGGAGCAGTTCGTCCATCGGGTGGAGGGGTGCGTCGTTCATGGTGCTCTCCTTCGGGGGAACGGGCCCGGCCGGGGACGCCGCCGGGGACCGGGGCGGGGACTGGGCCGGGCGGGAGGCGGCGGGGGTGTCCGTCTTTCCCTGGCGGCGGCAGGGCACCCAGTACGACTGGGTGGCGAGCCTCGCCACCGGCAGGTCGAGCAGCCGGCGCTCGTCCTGGGGAACCAGGGCGCGCGGGTCGACCGGCACGCCCAGGACCGCGAGCCGGGCGAGGGCCCGTACGAAGGCCTGGCCGTCGTCCGGCGTGGCCCCGGTGACCGGGACGACGTGCACGTCGCCGTGGTCGGTGAGGTTGCGGCGGACCGAGGTCAGGAGCGAGTTGCCTCCGCTGACCTGCAGGAAGACCCGGGCCCCCTGGTCGTAGGCGGTGCGGACGGCATCGCCGAACCGGACCGGCGCAGACGCGTGCCGGGCCCACAGCTCGCGCAGCCGGTCGGCGTCGGTGCACACGGTCGCGTCCACGGACGAGACGAACGGCAGGACGGGGCCGCTGATGCGGCGGCCGGCGAGGTCCTCGCGCATGGTCTCGTCCGCGGCGGCGAGCCGCGGCGAGTGGAAGGCGTTCGAGACGTCGAGCTCCACCGTGACCACCCCCGCCCCGGCGCAGGCCTCCCGCATGGCGACCAGCCCTTGCGGGGTACCGCTGACCACGACCTGGCGCGGCTGGTTGAAGCAGGCGAGCCACACGTCGTCGATGCCGGTGACCAGCCGGCGGCAGGTCTCCTTGTCGGTCTGGACCGCGAGCATCCCGCCCCGCAGACCGCTCTCGGCACTCCGGAGCGTCGCGCCCCGGTGGACCAGCAGCCGCACGGTGTCCTCGGCGGTGAGCGCACCGGCCGCGGCGGCCGCGGCGAACTCGCCGACGCTGTGGCCGAGTACGACGTCGGCCGTGACGCCGACGTCGCAGAGCAGCCGGGTGGCGGCGATCTGGACGGTACCGAGCAGCGGCTGGCACACCTCGGTCGAGGCGAGCCGCTGCCCGGGCTCCTCGGTCCCGCTCCCGGGGGTCGCCGCCGTGCCGTACAGCAGGCCGCCGATGTCGAAGCCGGCCTCCTCGCGGACCGTGGCGCCCAGCCGGTCGACGGTGGCCCGGAAGCCGGGGAACCTCTCGTACAGTTCCCGCATCATGCCCGGCCGCTGGCTGCCCTGCCCGGGGAAGAGGAGGGCGAGGCGGCGCTGCGCCGCCGGCAGCGGAGCGTCCGCGGCGAATGCGCCGTCGCCGAGGTCGCCCCGGTCGCCGTCGGCGAGCTGCCGGCGGGCGCGGCGCAGCCGCTCGACGAAGGCCTCCGTGTCGTCGGCCGCGATCGCGAGCCGGGCCGTCAGGGGCCGGCGGGAGCCGAGGGTGTGGGCCACGGCTGCCAGCGGGGCGGGGTCCGGCGTGTCGAGTGCGTCGAGAACGTTGCCGATGTGCTGGTCCAGCAGCTCGGGGTTGCCGGCGGAGAGCAGAACGAGCTGGGGTCCGGTGGTCCGGCCGCGTTCCGGGAGGTCACCGGCGGCGGGGGCGTGGGCTCGGGCACCCGCATGGTCGGGGGCGGGCCGCTCCTCCAGGACCACATGGACGTTCGTGCCGCCGAATCCGAACGAACTGACGGCGGCCCTGCGCGGAGCACCGGACTCGGGAAAGGGCCGCGGGGTGTCGGCGAGGCGCAGGCCCGCGGCGTCGATGCCCAGGTCCGGATGCCGGGTGGTCTTCGGCTGCGGAACGATCGTGCGGTGGTGGACCACGAGGGCCGTCTTGATCAGCCCGGCCATGCCCGCCGCGGACAGGGAGTGCCCGATGAGGGCCTTGCCGGCGCCGAGGTAGCACAGCGAGGGGTCGTCGTCCGGGTACTCGGTGCGCAGCCGGCGCAGGGCCTCCACCTCGACGCGGTCGCCGGTCTCGGTTCCGGTCCCGTGGGCCTCCAGGAAGCCCATGGTGGACGGGGGGACGCCCGCGTCGTCGTAGGCCCGGCGCATGGCGCGCAACTGGCCGTCGGGGGCGGGCGCCAGCGGCCCGGGGGAGGCGCCGTCGTTGGCGGAGCCGATGCCCTTGATCACCGCGTAGACACGGTCCCCGGCGGCGAGCGCGTCGGCGAGCGGCCGGATGACGACGGCGCCGGCGCCCTCGCCGAGGACGAAGCCGTCCGCACCCTCGTCGAAGGGCCGGCACACCCCGGTGGCGGAGAGCGCCCGGAGCGTGGAGAAACCGATCAGGCTGTCGGGGGTGAGGTTGAGGTACACGCCGCCGACGACGGCGATGCGGCAGCCGCCCTGGCGCAGCTGCGCCATGGCCTGGTCCAGTGCGACCAGCGAGCCGGAGCAGGCGGCGTCGACGGCGAAGCTGGGGCCGCCGAGGTCGAAGTGCCGGCTGACGGTGCCGGGCGCCATGTTGAGCAGGCTCCCCGGCAGGCTGAAGGCCTGGACGCTGCCGAGTCCTTGCGCGTGGTCCTTGACGGCGTCGAGGAGGCCTTCGTGGTCCGCCGCGGCCTGCCGCGCGTCGTCGGCCAGCGCGATGGCCCGGATGGGGGCCGTCATCAGGTCCTTGTAGTCGGACACCGATATGCCGCAGAAGACCCCGGTGTTCTCCCGGTCGAAGTCGCCCCGGCCCAGCCCCGCGTCGTCGAGGGCCTCGCGGGTCACGTCCAGCAGCAGCCTGTGCTGCGGGTCCATGGCCCGGGCGCGGGCGGGCGGTACGCCGTAGTGCAGGGCGTCGAAGCGGTCCACGTCGTCCAGGAAGGCGACCTGGTCGGTGTAGGCGGCATGGGGGGCCGACGGATTGCCGGGCTCGTGGAAGGTCTCATGGTTCCAGCGCTCCTTCGGCACGGCGGAGAACTGTCGCTTGCCGCTCAGCAGGAGCTTCCAGTAGGCGCTGATGTCGGGAGCACCGGGGAAGCGGCAGCCGAGTCCGGTGATGGCGATGTCGTTCATGAGAGGTCTTCCTTGTCGTGAAGGGGACGGGCGGAGGGGTACGGACGGGACCGGGCGGGGCGCTGCGTACCGGTGGTCAGTGGCGGGCGCGGGCCGGAGTACGCAGGGCCGGCCGGGCCGCGGGACACCTGCGGACGGGAGCCGGGGGAGGACGGGGTGCCGGGGTCGGCTCCCCGGCCCGCAGCGGACGCGGCGCCCACCAGTTCAGGCCGCCCGCCAGGCGCATCAGCGCCGGTACGAGCACACCCCGGACGAGCGTGGCGTCGAGCAGGACGCCGAGGCCCGCGCCGATCCCGAAGAACTGCAGGAGGGAGACCTGCGAGGTGCCGAAGCTCAGGAGGGTGAAGGCGAGCAGGGCTCCGGCGGTGGTGACGATGCCGCCCGTGCGGGCCATGCCCGAGACGATCGAGCGGGCGTTGTCCTGCCCGGCTTCGTGCGCCTCCTTGATACGGGCGAGGACGAACACCTCGTAGTCCACCGACAGTCCGAAGACGATGCAGAACAGCAGGACGGGCATGGTCGTACTGAGGGGTCCGGGAGTGAAGTCGAGCAGCTCGTGCAGATGGCCCGACTGGAAGACCCACACCATGGCGCCGAGGACGGCCGCGAGGCTCAGCGCGTTCAGCGCGATGGCCTTCAGCGGCAGCAGCAGGCTGCGCGTGAAACCGAGCAGCAGGACGAAGGTGGTGACGCTGATCAGGGCGAGCGCGAGCGGGATACGGTCGCCCACCGTGGCCTTCGCGTCGACCAGGACCGCGCTCGGTCCGCCGACCAGGACCTCGGTGCCCGCCGGGGCGGGTACCGCGCGGATGTCGTGGACGAGCCGCTGGGCCGCGTGCGACTGGGGGTCGGCCAGCGGCATCACGGAGAGCTGGACCGGACCGTCGGCGGCGGAGGGCCGGGCGGTGGATCCGGCCGGGCCGGGGACCGAGGCGCGTTCGCCGTTGCTGAAGCCGCCGTCGGGTCCCACGACCCGGGCGACCTGCGGGACCGCGGACAGCCGGCGGGCGTAGTCCTCCCTCTCCTGCGGGGAGGCACTGCCCGCGGTGACGACGGTCAGCGCGCTGGAGGCCTTCGTGTCGAACCGGTCGCGCACCAGGTCACCGGCCTGGCGGCTGGACGCGCCCACCGGGAGTGCCCGGTCGTCGGGGGTGGCGAAATCGGCGTGGGCGAAGGGTGCGGCGAGCAGGACCAGCAGGCCGATCACCGGCAGCGCCGCGATCAGCGGGCGGCGCACGACGATCCGGGCCAGCCCCTCCCAGAACCCGGACCGGGAGCCGGACCGGACCCGGCGGCGCCACGGCACGGCCCAGGCGTTCACCCGGTGTCCGAGGAGCGCGAGCAGGGCGGGCAGTACGGTCACGGCGCTCACCGCCGCGATCGCCACCACGGCGATGCCCGCGTAGGCGAAGGACCGCAGGAAGTACGGCGGGAACACCAGCAGGGTGGCGAGCGCGGCGGAGACGGTCGCGGCGCTGAAGGCGATCGTGTGGCCGGCGGTGCGCACGGTCCGTACGGCGGCGGTGCGCGGGAGGAATCCGGCAGCGAGCTCCTCACGGAATCGCGAGACGACCAGTAGCCCGTAGTCGATGCCCAGCCCCAGGCCGAGCGCCGTGGTGAGGTTCAGCGCGAACACGGAGACGTCGGTGACGCTGCCGAGCACGCTCAGGACCAGCAGCGTTCCGGCGATGGCCAGTACGCCGATCAGCAGGGGCAGGGCCGCGGCGACCACACTGCCGAACACCAGGACCAGCAGGACCAGCGTGCCCGGCAGGACCACGGACTCCGCCCGCTTCAGGTCGGACTCCGAGATGTCCTGGAGCTCGGCGTCGACGAGCGCGCTCCCCCCGACGTGCACGCTCAGGGCCGTCCGGTCGGCGGTACCGGCGGTACTGGGGTTGTCGTCCGGGGTGGCCAGCTCCTCGCGCAGTCGCTCGACCCGCGCCCCGAGCTCTTCGCCCTCGCCCGCCACGTGTGCGACCAGCATCGCCGCCCGGCCGTCCCGGCTGCGCAGCTCCGCCGCGCCGCCGGTCCAGTAGGAGGACACGGCGCTCACGTGCGCCGCGGTGGTGAGTCTTCCGGTCAGTTCGCTGCCGGCGCTGCGGGCGGCCGGGTCGTCCACGGAGCCGCTGCGGGCCTGTGCGACGAGGACCAGGTTGGGGGACGCGCCCAGGCGCTCGGCGGCCAGCTGCGCCGCGCGACTGGACTCGGACCGGGGGTCGTCGTACCCCTGCGTCTTCAGCCGGCCGGTCGCATCCGTGCCGAAGACGACGGACAGGACGAGGAAGGCGAGCGCGGCCACGAGAACGAGTCGGGGGCGGCGGGTGACGAAGGCCCCTGCGCGGCGGAACATGGATGCCTCCGGTGCGGACGGCGAATCGCTCCTGCTCGGGCGCAGGAAGGTCGATATCCACCGTGCCCGGAGGCGGGACGCGGCCGTAGCCCCGGCCATTCGTACCTTGACAGGGGCGGAGGGGACGGCATGCCGGGGCCGTCGACACGCAGGGTGACATCGCGCGCCCGAGGGTCACTCGATCCGGTGGGTCCCGGGTGGGAGTGGCGGCGCCGGGGTGCGTCCGGTGCGTCGGCCGCCGACTATGGGCGGCGTACCACCCCCACTGCCGTTGTCAGGAGCTCACCATGCTGGAGCGCAAGCTGCGCAAGGACCGCACCGAGGTCACCTTCATCCTCCCCGTCGACACCCCGCCGGGACCGGTCAGCGTGGTGGGCGACTTCAACGACTGGCAGCCCGGTGTCCACACCCTGGCCCGCCGCAAGGACGGCAAGCGTGCCGTGACCGTCGAGCTGCCCAGCAGGAGCACCCATTCGTTCCGCTACCTGGCGGCCGGGGACTACTGGTTCAACGACGAGAGCGCCGGGGACCAGGACGGCCCCAACAGCCGGCTGCACACCTGACGGCCCGGACTCCCTGCGGACCGGAGCGCGCCCCGGCGGTCATCGGGGCGCGTTTTGCATGACGTGAACCAACTGAGTTAGGTTAGCCTTGCCTAATCGGTCAACCGTACATATTTACGGGCGAGTTGGCGGCCCGTCACTCCTGCCTGCCCGATTTGTCTATCGACAGCTCGCCATGGAATCAGCTTAGCTTTGCCTAAGTTTCGGTCGCGGCTGCGTCGGCGTGCCGACCCGTCCGGGCGGTGGTGAGCGCCACCGGCCATGCTCCCCCGGTGGATCGAAGGGATGACGTACAGCGACATGGGCACGATTGCAGTGGAACGCCCCGTGCCCAGGGGCGTAACGGAGGCCCGTCGGCGGCGGGTCGTGGGCTCGGTCACCCTGGTACTGGTCCTCCTGGCGGTGATGGTGGTGTCGCTGGCCGTCGGCGCGCGTGCGCTGACCCCCGCCGAGGTGTGGCGCGGGTTATCGGGCGTGCCCGACCCCGATCAGCGGCTCACCGAGATACGGCTCATCGTCCGGACCGTACGGGTGCCGCGCACGGTGCTCGGGCTCGTGGCGGGCGTGGCCCTGGGGGTCGGAGGGGCGCTGATCCAGGGGTACACGCGCAATCCGATCGCCGACACCGGCCTGCTGGGGGTGAACTCCGGCGCCTCGTTCGCCGTGGTGCTGGTGATCGCCCTGTTCGGCCTCGCCCATCCCTTCCAGTACGTCTGGTTCGCCTTCCTGGGCGCCGCGGTCGCCGGTGTCATCGTCTTCGGGCTGGCGAGCATCGGCAGGGGCGCGGGCAATCCGCTGACCCTGGCGCTGGCCGGGCAGGGGGTCACGGTGTTCCTCGCCGCGATGACCACGGCGGTCGCGCTGTCGGACAAGGCCTCGCTGAACGCCCTGCGCTTCTGGAACGCGGGCTCCGTGGCCGGTGTCGGCTTCGACGTCATCCTGCCGGTGATCGCGTTCATCGGGGTCGGGCTGGTCCTGGCGCTGATCACGCTGCCCGCCCTCAATCTGCTCAACCTCGGCGACGACGTCGCACGGGGACTGGGAGTGAACATCGCCCTGAGCCGGACCGTCGGCATCGTCTCCGTCACCCTGCTGGCGGGCGCGGCGACGGCGGCCTGCGGCCCCGTCGCCTTCCTCGGCCTGATGGTGGCCCACATGGCCCGGTTCCTGACCGGCCCGGACTACCGCTGGCTGGTGCCGTACGCGGGCCTGCTCGGCGCCATCGTCCTGCTGGTCTGCGACATCGTCGGGCGCCTGCTGGTGCGGCCGGGGGAGCTGGACGCGGGCGTGGTCGTGGCCCTCTTCGGAGCCCCGTTCTTCGCGGCGCTCGTGTGGCGCGGAAAGTTCAAGAGCGCATGACCGGGACCGAAGTGAAGGCAGCGGTGACGCCGGGCGTGCGGCTCGGCCCCGTCTCGTTCGTCTGGCGGCCGTGGGTCGTGTGCGTCACGCTGCTGCTGGCGGCGGCGACCTTCCTCGTGTTCTGCCTGTCCATCGGCGTCGGGGACTTCCCCATCGGCCTGTCCCAGGTGATCGCCACGATCCTGGGCGGGGGCGAGCAGGTCGACCAGTTCGTGATCATGGACCTGCGGATGCCGCGCGCCCTGGCCGGGCTCGTCGTGGGCGTCGCCCTGGGCGTGTCCGGGGCGATCACGCAGTCCATCGCGCGCAATCCGCTGGCCAGCCCGGACATTCTGGGCATCACCGGGGGAGCCGGCGCGGTCGCCGTGTTCCTGGTGACCGTGTCGGGCGGGACCGCGGCGGCGGTCGTGAACTCCGTGGGCCTGTCCGGGGCGGCGCTCGCGGGCGGCCTCGGCACGGGCCTGCTCGTGTACTTCCTGGCGTGGCGGCGCGGGATCGACGGCTTCCGGCTCATCCTCATCGGCATCTCGGTCAGTGCCGTGATGGAGGCCGTCACCACGTGGCTGCTGGTCACCGCCGACATCAGGGACGTGGCGCGGGCCCAGGCGTGGCTGATCGGCTCGCTGGACAACCGCTCGTGGGACGACGTGGGCGTGGCGCTGTGGTGCACCCTCGTCCTGATGGTCGTCGTGACGGGCGTCGCCTTCCAGTTCAAGCCGCTGCACCTCGGCGACGACGTGGCCGCGGGCCTCGGCGTCCGCTACACGAGGGTGCGGGCGGTCCTGCTGCTGTGCGCGGTCCTGCTGGCGGGTGTGGCGGTGAGCGCGGCCGGCCCGGTCCCCTTCGTCGCGCTGGTGGCGCCGCAGGTGGCGATGCGCCTCGCGAAGTGCCCGACCCCGCCGATGGCTGCCTCCGGGATGGCGGGGGCCCTGCTGTTGATCGGCGCGGACCTGATCGCCCGTACGGCACTGCCGCTCACCCTCCCGGTGGGCGTGGTGACCGCCGTGATCGGCGGCCCCTTCCTCGTCTACCTGCTGGTACGGGCCAACCTCCGCTAGTTGATATCTCTTCAGACATGCCTACATCAGGGGGAGTTGTGGCCCTATCTCAGATCGCCGGGATCGAGTCCGGGGAAGACGAGGCCTCACGGCTGGCGGCCAGGGGGGTCACGGTCGGGTACGGAGGCAGGGTCGTCATCGACGACCTCCACGTGTCGATCCCGCCACGGGTGATCACCACGATCATCGGCTCCAACGGGTGCGGGAAGTCGACACTGCTGCGGACCCTGTCGCGGCTGCTCAAGCCGACCAGCGGAACGGTCGTACTGGACGGCGAGGACATCGGCAGGCTCAGGACCAGGGAGGTGGCGAAGAAGCTCGGCCTGCTGCCGCAGGCGCCGGTCGCCCCGGAGGGACTCACGGTGGCCGACCTGGTCGCCAGGGGCCGCCATCCGCACCAGAGCTGGCTGCGCCAGTGGTCCTCGGACGACGCCGACGTCGTGGCGCGCGCCCTGGCGATGACCGGGGTGTCCGACCTGGCCGACCGCCCCGTCGACGCCCTGTCCGGCGGGCAGCGCCAGCGCGTCTGGATCTCGATGACGCTCGCTCAGGGCACCGACCTGCTGCTGCTGGACGAGCCGACCACCTACCTGGACCTGGCGCACGCGATCGACGTGCTCGACCTGGTGGACGACCTGCACGAATCGGGCTGCACCGTGGTCCTGGTGCTGCACGACCTCAATCTGGCCACGCGCTACAGCGACAACCTCATCGTGATGAAGGCCGGTTCGATCCTCGCGCAGGGGCACCCCCGTGACGTGATCACCGCCGAGTTGCTGTACGAGGCGTTCGGGCTGCGCGCCAAGGTCGTGGACGACCCGGTGGGCGACCGGCCGCTCATCGTGCCCATCGGCCGCACCCACGTGCGGCTCTCCTAGATCAAACAAAGTTACGGCACAAGTAAGGCTAGGCTAGCCTCACTTGGCCGCGGTAGGGTTTGGCTGCCCTCGGGCGGGACTGCAATGGACGGCACGAAAGCAAGGGATTTCGGATGCTTCTCCATCGAACGACACGTATGACGCCCCGGCGGCGGTGGGCGGCGGTTCTGTCCGCCGCGGCCCTCGGGGTCGGCCTCCTCACCGGATGCGGTTCCGACACTGCGGACAAGGCGGACAAGAAGAGCGACAACTCCCCGGCCGCCGGGGGCACGTTCCCGGTCAGCGTGGAGCACGCGTTCGGCTCCACGAAGGTCGAGAAGGCTCCCCAGCGCGTCGTCTCGGTCGGGTACACGGACGACCAGGCCATCCTGGCGCTCGGCATCAAGCCGGTCGGCATGGTCGACCAGTACCCCAACCCGCCGGGGACGTCCCCCGACATCAACACCCAGTGGCCCTGGGTGAAGGCCCAGTGGGGGGACACCCGCCCCGAGGTCATCATGAACAACGGTGACGCCGGCCCGAACTACGAGAAGATCGCGGCCCTGCGCCCGGACCTGATCATCGCGGTGTACTCCGAGATCGACCAGGCCGCCTACGAGAAGCTCTCCAAGATCGCTCCGACGGTGGGCCGCACCAAGGCCGAGAAGGAGCCGTTCAGCGCACCCTGGCAGGACAACGCCGTCCACATCGCCAAGGCCCTCGGCCAGGAGGCCAAGGGCACCGAGCTGGTCAAGGGCATCCAGGACAAGCTCGACGCGGCCAAGAAGGCGCACCCGGAGTTCGCGAACCAGACCGCCGTCCCGCTGTCCTGGTACAAGGACTCGGTGGCCCCCTTCACCACCACCGACGTGCGCGGACGCCTGGTGACGGGCATCGGCTACAAGGGCCAGACCGAGATCGACAAGATCGCGGACGGCAAGTTCTACACCACGCTCTCCCCGGAGCGCATGGACCTCGTCGACGTCGACCGCATCTTCGTCATCGCCGACAAGGCCGACCAAGAAGCACTGAAGAAGTTCCAGCTGTTCACCAACCTGAACGCGGTCAAGAACGGCAAGGTGTCCTACCTCCTCGACAGCGAGGGCCCGGCGGTCGGCGCCGCCATGTCCCAGGGCACGCTGCTCTCGCTCCCGTACGCGATCGACGAACTCGTCAAGTCGGTCGGTCAGGTGTGAGCATCACCGCCACGCGCGTCGCCCCGTCGGCCCTGCGCACGACGACAGGACGCGAGGCCACCCGCTGGCTCACCGCGCACTGCCGCGAGGTGCCGTGGCTGACCTCCGCCACCGTGTTCACCACGGTGGCGGGGGCGGCACTCCAGGTGCTCCCGCTGCTCCTGCTCGGCCGGGTGGTGGACGGGGTGGTCGCGGGCGGTCCGCGCTCGATCCTGGTCACGACCGGGGTACTGATGGTGGCCGCCGCGCTGCTCGGCGCGGCGGCCACCGCCCTGTCGACCTACCTCATCGGGCGCCTCGGCGCGGACCTGCTCGCCCGGCTGCGCGAAGGCGCCGTCCGGGCGGTGCTGGGGATGCCGAGCGTGCGGATCGAGCAGGTCGGCCGGGGAGACGTGCTCTCCCGGGTCGGCGACGACGTGGCCGTCCTGTCCAAGGGCATCAGAACGGCCGTGCCCACCGTGTTCTCGGCGGGCGTGCTGGTGGTCATCGCCACGATCGGCATGTTCGGCCTGGACTGGCGGCTCGGGCTGGCCGGTGCCTGCGCACTGCCCGCGTACGGACTGGCTCTGCGCTGGTACCTCCCCCGCTCCGCCCCGCTCTACCGCACGCAGCGGGCGGCCCAGGCCGACCGGGCGCAGGCCCTGATCAGCGGCTTGAACGGCATCGACACGGTCCGGGCGTACCGCCTCGAAGGAGCCGTCCGAGAGAAGGTCACCAACGAGTCGTGGCGGGTGCGCGAACTCGGCATCGAGGTGTTCCGGCTCTTCGGCCGGTTCGTGGGCCGGGAGAACCGCGCCGAGTTCATCGGACTGGTCCTGATCATCGTGGTGGGGTACGCCCTGCTGGAGGCCGACGCCGCCACCCTGGGCGAGGTCTCCGCCGCCCCGCTGCTGTTCCACCGGCTGTTCACCCCGCTCGGCTCCATCATGTTCACCTTCGACGAGGCCCAGAAGTCCGGCGCGAGCCTGACCCGCCTGGTCGGGGTACTGGAGGAGGATGCGGAGGACCGGCTGGTGGGCGCGCTCGCAGCGGCCCGGGCGGCGGACACGCCGCAGCCCGTGGCCGTCGAGGTGCGGGGACTGACGTTCCGCTACCCCGACTCCGAGGAGCCCGTCGTCCGGGACGTCGACCTGACGATCCCCGCCGGCGGTTCACTCGCCCTGGTGGGGGCGACCGGCGCGGGCAAGTCGACCCTCGCCGCGCTGATCGCCGGTATCGGCACCCCGCAGGCCGGCTCGGTGCGCATAGGGTCCACCGACCTCGCCGGTCTGGACGAGGCCGGGGCGCGGGCCCTGGTCAGCATCCTGACGCAGGAGACCCACGTGTTCTCCGGCCCGCTCGCCGAGGACCTGCGCCTGGCCGCACCGGAGGCGACCGACGCCGAACTGATGGCAGCTCTGCGCACGGTGGGCGCCGACGGATGGGTCGAGGCGCTGCCCGAAGGGCTGAACACCGCGGTCGGCGAGGGCGGTGAGCGGCTGGACGTCACCAAGGTCGCCCACGTCGCGCTGGCCCGGCTGGTGCTCGGCCGCACTCCGGTGGTGGTGCTCGACGAGTCCACGGCGGAGGCGGGCAGCGAGGGCGCGGCCGAGCTGGAGCGGGCCGTGCTCGCCGCGTGCGCGGGCCGGACCACGCTGTTCGTGGCACACCGGCTCACCCAGGCGATGGCGGCGGACCGGATCGCCGTACTGGACGCGGGACGCGTCGTGGAGCAGGGCACGCACGAGGAGCTGGTCGCCCTGGGCGGCAGCTACGCGCGACTGTGGCGGGCCTGGCGCGAAGGCAGCTAGCGAGCCCGATTTTGGGCTTGGGTCAACTTATCGATATCGATCTGGAAGGGGCGTTGAGCCTTCGATGACGGAATCGACCGCTCGTCTCGCGCTGCTCTCCCGCACGCGCCTGGCCGACGTGCGCCGGCGATCCGGCGACTACTCCGACACCACCATCGCCCACGCGTGTGCCGTGGGGCTGGCGTACTGGGCGACGGGCCGCAGCCCCGAAGGCCTGGAGCTCACCCCCGGCACGCTGTTCGCGGACATCCTCGGCTGGGCGGACAACGGCGGCGCCGGGCCGGTGGGCTGGGAGGTCGGCGCGGACACCGAGGGCGGCCGGAGCATCCGCGTCCCGCAAGGCGTCGTAGAGGCTGACGCGCAGCTCGCGCTCGACGACCTGGCCGACTTCCCGGACCGGCCCATCTCCACCATCGGCCCGTCCAGTGTCGCGGCGAGGCTCGAGACGCTGGCCCGGTGGAACGACACCGGGGCGGACCGGGTCCGCCCGACCGTCGTGGAGATGTTCCGCGAGCAGGCGCGCCTGCGGCCCGACGCCGTCGCCGTCGTCGACGAGCACCGTACGCTGACCTACGGTCAGGCGGCGGAGCTCTCCGCCCAGCTGGCCCACTACTTGATCGAACGCGGCCTCACCGCCGAACAGGTCGTCGCCATCTCGCTCGACCGTTCCGCCGACATGGTGATCGGCCTGCTCGGCGTGCTCCAGGCGGGGGCCGCGTTCGTACCGCTCGACCCGCAGTGGCCCGCCGCGCGCCGGTCCGTCGTCATATCCGACGCCCGTGTCGTCCTCCAGCTCGGCCGCACGGCCCAGCACACGCCGGACGAACCGGAAGCCGTGCCCGTCGACCTCGGCGACTGGCGGTTCGGTTCCTACCCGGGGGAGGGGACCGGGGTCACCGTCCCCGGCGACGCCCTCGCCTACGTGATCTTCACGTCCGGCTCGACCGGCCGCCCCAAGGGCGCGATGATCCGCCACGAGGCGATCAGCGAGCGCCTGTTGTGGCAGGTCGAGGAGATCCTCGGCTTCGGCCACGACGACGCCTCGCTGTTCAAGGCCCCGTTGTCCTTCGACATCTCCATCAACGAGATCTTCCTGCCACTGGTGTGCGGCGGCCGGCTGGTGGTCCTGCGCCCCGGCGGCGAACGCGACCCGCACCACCTGCTGAGCGTCATCGCCGAGCAGCGCGTCACCTTCACCTACCTGGTGTCGTCCATGCTGGACGTCCTCCTGGAGATCGCGGGCGACTCCGGGCGGCTGGATAGCCTGCGTCACGTGTGGTGCGGCGGCGAGGTGCTGACCCCGGAGCTCTACGAGCGCTTCCGCACCCGGCTCGACATACCCATGTACCACGGCTACGGCCCGGCCGAGACGACCATCGGCGTCTCGCACGTCGTCTACCGGGGCGCGGCCGAACGCCTGTCGACGTCGATCGGCAGGCCCAACCCCAACACCCAGCTCTACGTGCTGGACGACGAACTGCGCCCGGTCCCCGTCGGCGTCGGCGGCGAGCTGTACGTCGGAGGCTTCCTCCTCGGACGCGGCTACGTGGGCGCCCCCGCCCTGACGGCCGCCCGATTCGTCGCCAACCCCTTCGCCGCGGACGGGTCCCGGCTCTACCGGACCGGCGACCTCGCCCGCTTCGCCCCCGACGGGTCGCTGGACTTCCTCGGCCGCGCCGACAACCAGATCAAGATCCGTGGCATGAGGCTGGAGATCGAGGACGTCGAGGCCGGTCTCGCCGAGCACCCCGCGGTACGCCACACCTGTGTCGTCGCGAAGAAGAACACGGCGGGCGGCACCTACCTCGTGGGCTACGTGATCCCCTCCACCGGCAGCGAGGACCTGCGCGCGGACGAGGTCAAGGACTGGGCCACCGGGCACATGGTGGAGTACATGGTGCCCGCCCACATCGTCGTGATGAAGGAGTTCCCGCTCACCGCGAACGGCAAGCTCGACCGCGGCGCCCTCCCGGAACCCGCCACCGGCGCGGGCGCGCTCGCCCCGCCCACCACCGAGAACGAGCGCCTGGTGTGCGCGGCGGTGGCGGCGGTGCTGCGGCGCGACGCGGTCGGCGTCGACCAGGACTTCTTCCAGCTCGGCGGCGACAGCATCCTGGCGATCTCCCTGCTGAGCGCCCTGCGCGAGGCCGGTCTCCACGTCACCGCGCGCCAGATCTTCACCCACGGCGTCGTCGGCGCTCTGGCGGCGGTCGCGGACCGCGAGGCCGCCGCCGTGGACCACGGCGACGTCGCCACCGGCACCGTCGTGGGATCACCCATCGTGCAGTGGCTCGGCGAGACCACCGATGCCGTCGACGGCTTCGTGCAGTCGGTGGTCCTCAACACCCCGCCCACCCTGACGGCCGACGCGCTCGACGCGATCCTCACCGCCGTGGTCGCCCGGCACGACATGCTGCGCGCGAAACTGGTGCGCGGCGACCGCTGGAGCTTCGAGATCCCGGAGGCGGACCGGGCCGTGGCGGGCTGGCAGGAGAGCGACCGGCCGCTCGACGAGTGCGTCGCGCTCGCCACCGGCGAACTGGACCCCGAGGGCGGCGTGATGCTGCGCGCCGTCTGGCGCCGCGAGGCACGCCAGCTGGTCCTCGTCGCCCACCACGTGGTGATCGACGGCGTGTCCTGGCGGATCCTGATGGAGGACCTCTCCACGGCGTGGCGCTGGTTCGTCTCGGGCGCGCCGATCGACCTGCCGCCGGTCGGCACCTCGTTCCGGCGCTGGACCCAGCTGCTGGGACGCGCCGGGTTCGACGCGGACCGTACGCACTTCCGGCGCGCCCTGCCGGGGGAGGACGCACCGCTGGGCCGGCGCGCGCTGTCCGCCGCCGACACCGTCGCGCGGGAGCGGACGACGACCGTATCGGTCGGCGCCGACGTCACGGCCGCGCTGCTCGGCGAGATTCCCGCGAGGTTCCACGCGGGCGTCAACGACGTATTGCTGACCGCCCTGGCCGTCACCCTCGCCCGGTGGCGCCGCGACCTCGGGCAGGAGCAGACGTTCGCGCACATCGAGCTGGAGGGCCACGGCCGCGAAGGACGGTACGTCGCGGACTCCGCCGGCTTCGAACCCGAACTGTCGCGGACCGTAGGCTGGTTCACCACGCTCTTCCCGGTGACCGTCGACCCCGGAACGGCGACGGACGCGGCCGCCGGCCCCACGGATCCCGCATACCTGGTCGCCGCCCTCAAGGCCGTCAAGGAGGACCTCGCCCGGGTGCCCAGCAACGGCGTCTCCTACGGCGCCCTGCGGTACCTGTCCGACACCGCGTTCGCCGCGCCCGCACCACAGGTGCTGTTCAACTACCTGGGCCGCTTCGGCGCGGGCTCCTCCGGCGACTGGGAAATCGCGGGCACCACCGGTCAGTTGGGGGAGAAGCGTGACCCGAGGATGCGCCTGCCGCGCGCCCTGGAGTTCAACGCCATCGCCGAACCCGCTTCGGCCGGCGGCGCGTACGAACTGGTCACCACACTGTCCTGGCCCGACGGGCTGTTCGCCGACGAGGACATCGAGACCATCGGGCGGTACTTCCGGGAGGCCCTGTCCGGCCTGGCCGCACTGGCCGCACTCGACCGGAGCGGCCACTCGCCCAGCGACTTCACCCTGTCGGCCCTCACCCAGGCCGACGTCGACGAACTCGACGGCCCGGCCCTGCGGGACGTCCTGCCGCTGACCCCGCTCCAGGAGGGCCTGTACTTCCACTCGGTCTTCGACGACGACTCCGCGGGCAGCTACGTCGAGCAGCAGCTCCTGACCCTCGACGGCGACGTGGACCCCGACCGGCTCGCGGCCGCGGCCACCCGGTTGCTCACCCTGTTCCCCAACCTGGCCGCGCGTTTCGTGGCCCTCGCCGACGGCCGGGTGGTCTCCGTACTGGAGGGCGGGGTGCAGGCCCCGTTCACCACCCTGGACCGCCCCGGCATCACCGACGACGAGATCCGCGAGCACGCCGAGCGGGACCGCCGCGCCGGGTTCGACCTGGCGAGCGGCCCGCTGATGCGGTACACGCTGATCCGCGCCGGCGCCGGCCGCAGCGTCCTGGTGCAGACTGTGCACCACATCATCGCCGACGGCTGGTCGGTGCCGCCGATGCTGCGCGCGCTCCTGGCCGAGTACCACGCCCCCGGGACCGTGTACCCCATCGGGGGCTTCACCGACTACGTGCGCTGGCTCGCCGAACGCGACGAGGACGAGAGCGACCGGGTGTGGGGCGAACAGCTCGCCGGGCTGCCCGGCCCCTCGCTGGTCGCCGAGGGGCACACGCCGTCCGACCTGTTCGCCGACACCGCCCTCGCGGCCTCCGCCGACATCGACGAGGCCGCCCGGACCGCCGGCGTCCCGCTGAGCGTGGCCGTGCACAGCGCCTGGGCGCTGACGCTGGGCGGCCTCCTGCACGGCAGGGACGTCGTCTTCGGCTCCACCGTCTCCGGCCGCGACGCGGACGTGCCCGGCATCGGCGACATGGTGGGTCTGTTCATCAACACGGTCCCCGTGCGCGCCCGGTGGGAGGCCGCCACCACCGCGGAGGGCCTGCTCGCCTCGGTGCGGGAACATCAGAGCACGGTGTTGGCGCACCAGCACGTCTCGCTGGCGCGCATCAGCCGGCTGAGCGGCGCCGGCCCGCTCTTCGACACCCTCGTGGTGTTCGACGTGGCGACCGACGTCGCAGCCCTGCGCAGCCCCGAGGACACGCTCGTCATCACCGACATCGTCAACGAGGGAGCCCCGCACTACCCGCTGACCCTCGTGGTGGAGCGCGCCCTCGACGGCCGCCCGCGCTTCAACCTGATCCACGACGGCGCGCTGCTGCGGGAGACGAGCGCGCGGGAGATCCTGCACACGTTCACCCGTACCCTCACCGGCCTGCTCACCCGCCCCGACGCCCTGGTCGACGACCTGGCGCCCGCGGGCCTCCGGGCTCCCGCGGAGATCACCCCGACGACCCTGGGCGCACTGTTCGACGCCGCCGCGCACCGGGATCCGGCCGCCACCGCCGTCACCCAGTGCGCCCTCGACGGCGGTGCCCGGTCGCTGACCTACGGTGAACTGGCCGCCGCGAAGGACGAGCTGGCCTCGGCCCTGCGCGCTTTCGGTGTCCGGCCCGGCGAACGGGTCGCCGTCGCGGTTCCGCGCTCCCTGGAACAGGTCGTCGCCCTGGTCGCGATCGTCACCGCGGGCGGTGCCTACGTACCGCTGGACCTCGCCTACCCGGACGGACGGCTGGAGTACATCCTCGCCGACGCGGCCCCGCAGGTCGTGCTCGTGGACCGGGAGCACCGGGACCGCTTCACGGGGCTGCTGGCCCGGGCGGGCGTGGCGGCCCGCGTACTGGTCCAGGGGGACGAACCCGCACCGGGGGACGCCCAGGGCGGGGACGTCCGGGACACGGACACCGGGGACACGGCCGGGCCCGGGGCGGACTGGCACGATCCCGCGTACGTGATCTACACCTCCGGTTCGACCGGCCGGCCCAAGGGCGTCGTCGTCCCGCACTCCAGCGTGGTGACCCTCCTCGCGAACACGGAGCCCGACATGGACTTCGGCCCGCACGACGTGTGGGTGCAGTTCCACTCGTACTCCTTCGACTTCGCCGTGTGGGAGCTGTGGGGCGCTCTGGCGCACGGCGCCGAACTGCTCGTGCCGGAGTACGGCCTGACCCGCTCCCCGGTGGACTTCCACCGCCTGGTGCGGGAGCGCCGGGTGACCGTCCTCAACCAGACGCCGTCGGCCTTCTACCAGTTCATCGAGGCCGACCGGCACGCGCAGGAGCCGCTCACCGCCCTGCGCCGGATCATCTTCGGCGGCGAGGCGCTGGACCTCGGGCGGCTGCGCGGCTGGGTGGAGCGGCACGGCGCCGCCTCGCCCGAACTGGTCAACATGTACGGCATCACCGAGACCACCGTGCACGTCACCCACCGGGTCCTGACCGACGAGGACTTCCGCCCCGGCGACGACGCCAGCCCGATCGGGGGCCCGATCCCCGGCCTGGTCGTCCACCTGCTCGACGACCGGCTCCGGCCGGTCCCGCCGGGCCGGGTGGGCGCCATCTACGTCGCCGGCGACCAGGTCTCCCTCGGCTACCTGGGCCGGCCGGCCCTCACCGCGGGCCGGTTCGTGGCGGACCCCTTCGCGGGCGACGGCTCCCGGATGTACCACACGGGCGACCTCGCACGCCGAACGCTCGACGGCGAGCTGGAGTTCACCGGCCGCGCCGACGACCAGGTACAGCTCAAGGGCTTCCGCATCGAGCTCGGCGAGGTGGAGTCCGCGATCCGGGAACTCGACGGGGTCGTCGACGCGGCCGTCACCGTCGCCGGCAGCGGGGACCACCTGGTCGCGCACGTCGTGGGCCGGGTGTCCGGAGACCTCGCGGACCTCCTGTCCACGAAGCTGCCCGTCCACATGGTTCCCGGCCTGGTCCTGCCGGTCGACGCCCTCCCGCTGACCGTCAACGGCAAACTCGACCGCAAGGCCCTGGCCGCACGCGCCGCCCCGCAAACCACCCTGGCGCCCGCGACGGGCCCCGGGACCGGCTCCGGTTCAGGCTCTGCGACCGGCTCCGCGACCGGCTCCGCGCTCACCGCGCTGGTCGGCATCTTCACCGAGACCCTGCCCGGTACCGCCGTGGACGGGGACAGCGACTTCTTCCGGGCCGGCGGCGACAGCATCCTCGCCATCACCGTCGTCAACCGGGCCAGGGCCCTGGGCCTCGGGATCGCCCCGCGCGACGTGTTCCTGCTCAGGACCCCGCGGGCACTCGCCGAGCACCTGGCGACGAGCACCCCGCGGACCGCGGCGCCCGCCGCGCCCGCACCCCAGGAGGACGGCCCGCTGACGCCGACGCCGATCATCCTGCGCCAGCGCGAACTGGGCGGATCCCTCGCCCGGTTCGCCCAGGCCCGGAGCCTGGTCGCGGCGGAGGGCACCGGCTTCGCCGACGCCGAACGCGCCGCGAACGCCGTGGTCGCCGCGCACCCCGCGCTGCGGCTGCGGCTGAGCGCCGAGCACGGGGTGTGGGCGCTGCGTACCGAACCCGCCCGCGCGGTCACCGTCGTACGCGGAGACGGGTCCAACGGCGCCGACGCGTCCAACGGCGCCGACGGGTCCAACGGCGCCGACGCGTCCGACGCGTCCGACGCGACGGCAGCGGCGAACGAAGCCGCCGGCCGGCTCGACCCCGGCGCCGGGGACGTCATCGCCTTCACCTGGCTGGAGGCGACCCGGACCCTCGTCGTCACCGCGCACCACCTCGCCGTCGACGCCGTGTCCTGGCTGGTCCTGCTGGACGACATCGACACCGCCCTGCGCGGCAGGCCGCTCGCACCGCCGACCACCCCCTACGCCGCGTACGCGCAGGCCCTGGCCGACCGGGCCGCCCGGGAGACCGACGGCCTCGGGCACTGGATCACCACCCTCCAGGCACCCCCGCTGCTGCCCGCGGCGCAGGGGCTGCGCCGGACCACGGTCGTGATCCCGCCCGAGGTCGGCGACCGCGTGACCCGCACCGCGCCCGCCGCCCTCGGCGTCGGCCTCACCGAGCTGTTGTGCGGCGCGCTGCGCACCGCCCTGACCCGCGTCCAGCCCACGCCCACCGATCTCGCGATCGAGCTGGAGCGGCACGGCCGCGTCCCGGTGTCGTCCCACCACGACTACACCCGTACGGTCGGCTGGTTCACCTCCATCGCCCCCGTGCGGCTCACGGCGCACACCGACCCCGTCGCGGCGGCCCGCGAGGTCGCCGAACGCCAGCCGGACGAGCGCGCGCACGCCGCGTACGGCGGGCTGCGCTACCTCAACCCGCAGACGGCCCCCCTGCTGACCTCCCGCCCGCAGGTCCTGTTCAACTACCTCGGCCGGGGCGACGAGTCACAGGCGCTCCACGTCACCGGCGGCGACCAGGGCAGCCCCTACGCCGTCGAGGTCAACGCCTGGACCGACGCCGCCACCGGAAGCCTGCACGCGGTCTTCACCCTCGCCGAGGGCATACCCGACGCGATCACCGGGCACTGGCGCGCCGCACTGGAACACATCGCGGACGCCTCCACGACGGCCGAACGCACCGCGCCCGTCACCCCGCTCCAGCGCGGCCTCTTCTTCCAGGCCCAGCTGGCCGGACCGGCCGGACACTACGTCGCACAGAGCTGGTTCACCTTCGACCGGCGCCTGGACACCGACGCCCTGGCCGAGGCGATGGCCTGGGTGATCGCCCGGCACCCGGTCGTCGGCGCCGGCTTCACCACCGACGACGACGGGAACGCCGTCCAGGTCCTGGGCGCGGGCCGGCAGGTCGGTGTCCGTACCGTCTCCCTCGCGACGGACGCCGAGGTGGACGCCCTGCTCACCCGGGACCGCGACACCGGATTCGACCCGGGCGAGCCGCCGCTGATCCGCCTGACCGTGGTGCACCTGCCGGGCGAGCGCGACGGCCTGCTGCTGAGCTACCACCTGCTGCTGTGGGACGGCTGGTCCCGCGAGATCGTGCTGCGGGACCTGTTCGACGCCTACGAGGCCGCCCTCGCGGGCGAGCTGACACCCCCGGCCCCGGCCACGCCCGGCTTCGAGGAGTACGCCCGGACGCTCGACGCCAAGGACCCGGCCGTCTCGGAACGCTTCTGGGCACAGCACCTCACCGGCCTCCCCGGCCCCACCCTGCTCGCCGGACCGACGCCGGCCCTGGTCGACGACCTGCCGCGCACGCTCGTGCACGCGCTCACCGCCGAACGGTCGCAGCAGGTGCGGGAAGCGGCCCGGGCACACGGCGTCACCCTCAACACGGTACTGACGGGCGCCTTCGGTCTCCTCCTGGGCGCACACACGGGCCGCGCCGACGCCGTGTTCGGCGTGACCGTCTCCGGCCGCGAGGGCGAGGACCTGTCCGAGGTCGTCGGCGTGCTGCTCAACACCGTGCCCATGTGGACACGGGCCCGGCCGGACGACACCGTCCGCGACTACCTGACGGCCGTACAGGCGGCCCGGGTCGAGGCGATGGAGCACGAGCACCTCGGACTCGGTGAGATCCAGCGGGCCGGCGGACACGACACCCTGTTCGACAACCTCTTCGTGCTCCAGAACTTCCTGGACATGGACGCGTTCGCCGAGATGAACGCCCGGCACGGCATCACCGCCGTCCACGCCGACGACTCCACGCACTACCCGTTCACCTGGGTCGTCACGCCCGGCGATCGGCTCACCGTCAAACTGGAGTACCGCGACCACGACACGGAGGCCGCCCGAAAGCTCCTCGACGACTACCTGGACGTCCTCGGGCACCTGACCCGGTCCGCCGGGCTGCTGGGCGCACTGCCGGGCCCGGGTCCCGAGCCCGAGGCCGGCCCGCGCACGGACGTCGGGACGGACACCGTCGTCGACCGGTTCGACCGGGCCGCCGACCGGGACCCGCAGCGGATCGCGCTCGTCGCCCACGGCCGGACCATGACCTTCGGCCGTCTGCGGGACCGCAGCCGTGAGCTGGCGGGCGTGCTCGCCGCACGCGGCATCGGACCCGAGCGGACGGTGGCCCTCGCGATCCCGCGCTCCCTCGACTCGATCGTGGCGCTGTTCGCCGTCCTGCGCGTGGGCGCCGCGTACGTGCCGCTGGAGCTGGACCACCCGGACGAGCGGATCGCCGCCATCGTCGCCGACGCCCGACCGGACGTGATCCTCACCGTGAGCGCCGTGTCACCGCGGCTGACCGGTGAACTGATCGAGCTGGACCGGCCGCTGCCCCGGGCCGATCCGTACGTGACCTTCGCGCCGGACGACCCGGACCGCCTGCGCCACCCCGCCTACACGATCTACACCTCCGGATCGACCGGGCGGCCGAAGGGCGTGGTGACCGAGTACGCCGGACTCACCAACATGCTGATCAACCACCAGCGCCGGATCTTCGAGCCCGTGCTGGCCGACCACGACCACCGCGTCTTCCGCATCGCCCACACCGTGTCGTTCGCCTTCGACATGTCGTGGGAGGAACTGCTGTGGCTCGCCGACGGCCACGAGGTGCACATCTGCGACGAGGAACTGCGCCGCGACGCGCCCCGCCTCGTCGAGTACTGCCTGGAGCACGGCATCGACGTCATCAACGTGACGCCGACCTACGCCCAGCAACTGGTGGCCGAGGGCCTGCTCGACACCCCCGGGCGGCGGCCGGCACTGGTCCTGCTCGGTGGCGAGGCCGTCACCCCGACCCTGTGGCAGCGGCTCGCCGAGACGGAGGGAACCGTCGGCTACAACCTGTACGGACCCACCGAATACACCATCAACACGCTGGGCGTGGGCACCTTCGAGTGCCAGGACCCGGTGGTGGGCGTGGCCATCGACAACACGGACGTGTACGTCCTGGACCCGTGGCTGCGGCCCCTGCCCGACGGAGTTCCCGGCGAGCTGTACGTGGCGGGCATCGGCATCGCGCGCGGCTATCTCGGGCAGCCCGCCCAGACCGCGGACCGGTTCGTCGCCTGCCCGTTCGGCGCCTCCGGCGAACGCATGTACCGTACCGGCGACCTGGTGTCGCGGCGGCCCGACGGGAACCTCGTGTACCTGGGCCGCACCGACCAGCAGGTCAAGATCCGCGGGCACCGCGTCGAACCGGGCGAGGTCGAGGCCGCCTTCGCCGCGCACCCGGCGGTGCGGTTCGTCGCCGCCGTCGCCCAGCCCGACCCGCAGGTCGACGGCGCGTACCGGCTGGCCGCCTACCTCGTACTCGACGGCCCGGACGGCCCGGACCTGGCGGCCGTCGCCGCCGAGGTGGGCGCCGGACTGCCCGACTTCCTGCGCCCGACGCACTACGCCCGGGTCGACCGCATCCCGCTGACCGTGAACGGGAAGGCCGACACGAAGGCCTTGCCGGACGCCAGGCCGCTCGGCACGCTGACCACGGCGGGGGAGCGCGGCCCGCAGACGCAGACCGAGACCACGGTGTGCGAGTTCTTCGCCGAAGCACTCGACCTGGACGACGACGAGGTGAGCGCGTTGAGCGATTTCGTGTCCCTCGGAGGGCACTCCATGCTGGCGGTGCGGCTGATCGGCCTGCTCCGCCGGGAGTACGGTCCTGTGATCACGGTCCGTGATCTGTTCACCCTGCGAACCCCCGAGATGATTGCCCGCCACCTCGATGAAAACTCCTGACACGCAGCGGCCCCGACCGGGGTCCGACATCCTCCGGACGGCCCTGCGCCGCAACGTCGGCGCCATGACCTGGGGCACCGTCCTCATGGGCCTCTACCAGGCCGGTGAGACCGCCTTCCCCATCGCACTCGGCCTGATCGTCGAGCACACGATGCAGGACCGCAGCCCCGGGGCGCTCGCCCTCTCGATCGGCGCACTGGCCGTGATCATCACGACCGTGTCCCTGTCGTGGCGGTTCGGCATGCGCATCCTGCAGAAGGCCAACACGACCGAGGCGCACCGCTGGCGGGTGCAGGTCGCCGACTGCGGCCTGCAGCCGGTCGCCCGGGACGCCGGCCTCAAGTCCGGCGAGGTGCTGACCATCGCCACCGAGGACGCCGACCAGACGGCCGACATCATCGAAGTGGTGCCTCTGCTCATCAGCTCCCTGGTCGCGGTGCTGGTCGCGGCGGTCGCGCTCGGCCTGGCAGACATCCGGCTCGGCCTGCTGGTGATCGTGGGAACCGCCCTGATCCTGTCGATCCTGAGCGTGATGTCCAAGCGGATCGGCTCCAGCACCCGGGAACAGCAGGCCCGGGTGGCCCGCGCGGGCGCCAAGGTGGCCGACCTCATCACGGGCCTGCGCCCGCTGCACGGCTTCGGCGGCAACCACGCGGCCTTCCGCTCCTACCGCAGGGTCAGCACGGAGGCGAAGCACCAGGCGATCACCGTGGCCGGGGTGAACGGCGCGTACGCGGGCACCGCGGCGGCCCTCAACGCGGCGCTCGCCGTGGGCGTGACACTGACGGCGGGCTGGCTGGCCTTCAACGGCCGGATCACGGTCGGGGAGCTCGTCATGGCCGTGGGCCTCGCCCAATTCATCATGGAACCGCTGAAGATGTTCTCGGACATGCCCAAGTACGTGATGATGGCCCGCGCGTCGGCCGAGCGGATGGCGCTGGTGCTGGTTGCGCCACCGGTGGCGACCCCCGGCCCGGAACGTCCGGCCGCGGGCGGTGTCCTGGAGATCGACTGCGTCCGGTACGGGACCCTGCACGAGCTGAAGTTCCAGGTGCCGGCGGGCGAGTTCGTGGCGATCGCCGCCTACCAGCCGCGCGCGGCGGCCGACCTCGCCGCGATCCTGGCCCTGAAGGTCCCGCCGAAGGCGTACGAGGGAGTGGTGCGGGTCAGCGGGGAGGAGCTGGCCGCTCTGTCGATCGAGGCGGTCCGCGAGCACATGCTGGTCAACCCGTACGACGGGGAGATCTTCGCGGGCACCCTGCGTACGAACATCGATCCGTCGGGCACCAGCCGCACGGTCGACGAGGCCGTCGCGGCGTCCATGCTGACCGACGTCGTCGCCCTCCACCGCGAGGGACTCGACCACGGCGTCCGCGACCGCGGCGCGAACCTCTCCGGCGGACAGCGCCAACGGCTGTCCCTGGCCCGCGCCCTGGCTGCCGACAGCGACATCCTCGTCCTGCACGATCCGACCACGGCCGTCGACGCGGTCACCGAGCAGCTCATCGCACGCAACATCGCGGAGCTGCGCCGGGGCCGCACCACCGTCGTGATCACCAGCAGCCCGGCCCTCCTGGACGCCGCCGACCGTGTCCTCGTCCTGGACGAGGGCGTGATCACGGCCGAGGACACCCACCGCAACCTCCTCGCGGGAGACGCGGAGTACTGCCTGGCGGTGGCCCGCTGAGCCCGAAGAGATCCGAAGGGCCGGTTCAAGGGGTGTCCTGCCGATCACGCCGGGCCGATCGGCAGGACATCCTCTAGCCGAGCGCCCAGGCGACGTCGCGGACCAGGGCGTGGCGCCAGCCCGCACGGTCGTGGCCCGACGCCGACCGGGAGACCCGCACGGTCGCGCCCGCCCGTTCGGTCAGGGTCTCGACCGCCTCGCAGTGGGGCAGCATCCGCGTCTCGTGCTCCCCGACGTCGAAGGCGATCCGCAGCCCGGACAGGTCGGGACGCGCCTCCCGCAGGCGGGCGGCGATCGTGCCGCCCGCCGGTCCGCCCAGGGGGTCCGCAGCCTTCACGGCGTCGGGCGCCCACCACAGTGACGCCGACTGGCAGGCGACCCGCGACACCAGGTCCGGGAACTCCAGCGCCGCGTACACCGCGCTCAGCGCGCCGAGGCTCTGCCCGGCGATCACAAGGCGGTCCGGGTCCGCGGGCACGCCGGACTCCGCCACCAGGGGCAGCAGTTCGTCCCGGACCGCCTCCCACAGCTGCGGCCGGCAGCCGAATTCGGCTTCCCGGTCCCTGGTCGGCAGGAACACCAGGGTGACGGGCGGCATCTCGCCCTCGGCGACGGCGGAGTCGAAGGCGGTCATCGCCGGGTGCAGATACAGCCAGTCGTCCCCGTCGAGCAGCACCACCACCGGTCCGCCGCCGCCCGCGGGATGGACCCCTACGGTCCGCCGCCCGCCGAGCCGCTCGCTCGCCCAGCGGATCCGGGTCCGCGGGACGGGCAGTACGTCGTCCGCGCCGATGACCGGCCAGTGCGGCTGGGCCGGGGCGTCCGGGGTGGCGGCCATCGACCGGTCGCCGCCCGCACCGGCCGGGTTCAGCGGGTCCGCGTACGCCGTGCCGTCCGCGACGAAACGGTAGGTCACGCGCAGCCGCGCGGGCATGCGTACCTCGGCGTACCAGCAGTCCGTCACGTCCCAGCGGCGCAGGGGTACCTCGTCCGACCAGCTCTCGAAGACGATCGTGGCGGGGGAGCCGCGCCACAGGAACAGGGTCACCCAGCCACCGCGGCCGTCGTCTCCGTCTCCGTCTTCGTCGGCAGGCACGGACGTGGGCGCTCCGGCCGCCGCCCAGAACTCCTCGGACCCCGGTTCGCCGGGCAGCCCGAATGCGGCGAAGGCGGTCTCCAGGCCCATGAAGTCTCCTTGCGAGCAGCGTAGTTAGGTGAACCCAACTTTATCGTCCTCGCGGCGGATCCGGGCAGTGAACGGGGCATCGCGGCCGGCGCACCACCGGCCCGTCGGGCGGCGGCCTGAATGTGACGCCCCGGCCGGGGCCGGGGGGAAGATGACCTTCGTAGGGGCATTGCGCCGGCGGTCGTGGCGGCGGGACGCCGGTGGGTCGGATGGAGGGACGGCGCAGCGTGCGAGCACTGATATCGGCGGGCCGGATGGTCGCGGGTCCCGGGGGGCGGGTGATCACCGACGGGGCCGTCCTGTACGACGGGCGAGTGATCACCGCGGCCGGTCCGCGCGGCGAGGTCGAGGCACAGGCCGGCCCCGAGGATCCCCGACTGGACTTCCCCGACGGCACCTTGCTGCCTGGCCTGATCGACTCCCACGTCCATCTCGCGCTCGACGCCGGGCCCGATCCCGTGGCCGTCCTGCGGGCCGCCCCGGACGCCGAGCTCTACGCCGGGATGGCCGGCCGGGCCCGGCAGTTGCTCGCCACGGGGGTGACCACCGCACGCGACCTCGGCGACCGGGGCGGGCTCGCCGTACGGCTGCGCGACGACATCGCGGCGGGGCGGGTGCCGGGGCCGCGACTGCTGTCCGCGGGAACACCCCTGACCGTCCCCGGCGGGCACTGCTGGTTCCTGGGCGGTGAGGTGGAGGGGGCCGACGCCATCCGGGAGGCGGTCCGCCGCAACGCCGCCCGGGGAGTGGACCTGATCAAGGTGATGGCCACCGGTGGCGGCATCACCAAGGGCGGACCGCCGATCTGGCAGGCGCAGTTCACCCCGCAGGAGCTGAGCCTGATCGTGGAGGAGGCGCGGAGCGCCGGGCTGCCGGTGGCGGCGCACGCCCACGGGACCGAGGGCATCGCGGCCGCCGTGGCCGCGGGGGCGGACACCATCGAGCACTGCACGTGGATGGGGCGCGAGGGCTTCGACGTGCGCGAGGACCTGGTCGACGCCATGGCGGCCCGCGGCATCGCGGTCTGTCCGGCGGCGAGCCCCGACTGGCGGGGTTTCGCGGAACGGTTCGGCCGCGAGCGGGCCGAGGAGATGTTCGGGCGGCTCCGGTGGATGGCGGAGCGCGGCGTCCACCTCCTGCCCGGGACGGACGCGGGCGTCCCGCACGCCGTCTTCGACGGGTTCGTCTCCAGCCTGGAGTTCTTCGAGCACATCGGGCTGACCCCGGCCGAGATCGTCGACCTGGCCACGACGGGAGCGGCGCGGGCCCTGGGCATCGACGGCGACACCGGCCGGCTCGCGGCCGGGCTCCGGGCCGACCTGCTGGTCGTGGACGGCGATCCGCTCACCGACCTGGCCGCTCTGCGCGCGGTCCGCCTCGTCGTGTCCGGCGGGCGGATCGCTACGGGGCTGCCGGGCGGGTCCTGAGCAGGGGGACGAGCGGCGGGCCCGCCGCCGGGACGCGTTCCAGGACACCGCCCGCGAAGACGTCGTAGAGCGGCAGCGTCTCCAGGTGGACGTAGCCGATGTGGCAGTCGCAGGTGGTCAGCGGGCAGGGGCGGGGGCCGAGCGCCGTCCGGTACGAGCTGTCGTAGAGGTTGCCGAGCTCCGCGGGGACGAAGTGGCAGCGGCGGACCGTGCCGTCGCCGTCCACCGAGATCACCGACTCACCCGTACGGCAGGGCAGTCCGGCCGAGCGGTGCGGGTGCCTGCTGTACGGGAAGAGCGGGTCGAGGGCGGTCCACGCGCCGGCCTCGGCGTCGGTGTAGGTGTGGCCGTCGGCGGCGTTCACCCACAGGTAGACGTGGGCGGGCAGGTCCGCGCGCAGCCTGCGGGCGTGTTCCAGGTTTTCGCGGAGGCCGACGATGCCGACGCTGTGACGGATGCCCCGGCCGGCCAGGTCGTCCACCTTGCCGAGGAAGCGGTCGTACGGAGTCTGCCCCGGGTGGTAGGTGCACCACAGCGCGAGCGTGGCCGGGTCGGCGTCCGCGAGCCAGTCGGTGCGGCAGCTGAGGTTGGTCTGGATCGCGACGCGGTCGACGTGCGGCTGGTGCGAGAGCTCGACGAGGGCGCGGCGGTACCAGGAGCGGACGAGGCCCTCGCCCCACGGGGTGAACAGGAGGGAGAGCCGGTCCTCCTCGCTGCGGGAGCGCGCCCAGCCGGTGAACCGTTCGAGGGCGGCCCGGTCGGCGCGCAGCTGGGCGGTGGTGTCGCGGCGCTTGGCGAACGGGCAGTAGGGGCAGTCGTAGTCGCAGGAGGCGAGCGGGCCGCGGTAGAGCAGGGTGAGGTCCACGGCGCCGGCTACTTGGTCTCGTAGGCGGCCATCGCGGCCCGTACGGCCGGTGAGAACAGCTCGGGGCCGAGCGCGTCGGAGTGGGCGAGACCCTCGGGGGACAGGCGCAGGAGCGGTCCCGTGCCGTCCTCCTCGAGCCAGCCGCGGGCCGCGAACGCCGCCAGCTCGGCGGGGAAGTCCTCGTGCGGATCGGCGCCGAACCGCTCCCGGTAGTCGGCGACCGGCATGCCCTGCGCCTGGAGCAGTGACTGGAGGAGGTGGCGGCGGCGCGCCTCGTCGCCGTTGGTGGGGCGGCCGTGGACGGCGCGGGTGAAGTCGTCGGTGGCGGTGTAGTCGTCGATGATCCCGCGGATCTCGCCCATGTCGACGGCGTAGTCGAACGAGTAGTGCAGCGTGGAGGTGTAGGAGCGGGCGCCGCAGCCCAGGCCGATCATTCCGTCGGTCTGGCAGGCGTGGTCGTCGGGGCCCTGGGGCGCCGTGCCGGCCAGCCGGAACATGCGCATCGACACCTGCTCGTAGCCGTGCGCGAGGAGGTGGTCGCGGCCCAGCCGGTAGAGGTTCAGGCGCTGCTCGTCCCAGGCCCGGTCGGTGAGGGCGGTGCGCCGGGCGAGCCCGGTGAGGGGGCGCACGTACAGGGGGTACAGGTACAGCTCCTCGGGGCGCCAGGCCAGTGCGGCGTCCAGCGAGGCGCGCCAGGTGGCGGGGGTCTGGCCGTCGATGCCGTAGATGAGGTCGATGTTCAGGACGGGGATGCGCGCGTCGCGGATGCGGCCGAGGGCCGCTTCGACGTCGGCGCGGCGCTGGGGGCGTACGGCGGCCCGCGCCTCGTCGGGGACGAAGCTCTGGACACCGATGCTGAGGCGGGTGGCGCCGCGCTCGGCGAGGACGGCGAGCCGGTCGGCGGTGGCGGTGGCGGGGGAGGTCTCGACGGACAGCGGGATCGCGCGCAGGTCGGCGCCCATGTGCCGCTCGGCGATGTCGCAGAGCCGTTCCAGTTCGCCGGCCGTCAGGAAGGTGGGCGTCCCGCCGCCGAAGGCCGCGTTGGCGAACGAGACGGGTCCGTCGTCGCCGAGGGCGTCACGGACGGCGGTGGCCTGGCGCTCCAGGGCGTCGAGGTAGCGGCCGGTGAGCCCGTCGGGGGCGCCGATGCGGGTGAAGAGGTTGCAGAAGCCGCAGCGGACTTCGCAGAAGGGTATGTGGAGGTAGAGGGAGAGGGCGTCCTTGCGTTCGCCGCGCCACAGGTCCCGCAGGGCGGGCCGGTCGGGCAGGGGCCGGTAGGCGGTCTTGTGGGGGTACGCGTACACGTAGGCGGTGTACGGGCTGCCCGGGGACGGCGCGGTGGGTGCGCCGGCCGGGGCGGGGGAGGTCGCGAGGGCGGTCATGCGGACGGCTCCAGGAAGAAGTGGGCGTACGGCACGGTCCAGACGGCCTGGTGGGCGAGGCGGTGTCCGGTGTAGCCGTCGTCGCCGTAGGTGGTGCCGTGGTCGGAGCAGACGATGGCGAAGCAGCGGCGTCGGGAGCTCATGGCGGTGAGCAGCCGGCCGATGTGCCGGTCGATGTACTCGAGGGCGGCGGCGTGGGTGGCGCGGGTGTCGCCCGCCCCGGCGGTGGCGCCGGGGAGGTGGAACCAGTTGGGCTGGTGCAGCGCGGAGGCGTTGAGGAAGAGGAACAGCCGCTGTCCGGCGGGGAGTGCGGCGACGACCTGTTCGGCCCGCTCGACCTGTGCCTCGAAGGAGGTGGGCGACGCGACGCCGAACTCCGGCTCCCAGTGGCTCTCCTGGAACATGCCGGGGAGTACGTCGCCGAGCGCGCCCTGCTTGTTGAAGAAGCCGACGCCGCCGATGCACACCGTGCGGTACCCGGCCGCGGCGAGGCCGGACACCAGGTCGGGCGTTTCGAAGACGTAGGTGCGGCCGGCGGTCGTCTCGCTCCCGGCGAAGCGGGCGGCGAACAGGCGCGGATGCGGGCCGGGCCGGGCGGGGGTCGGCAGGAAGCCGGCGAACATCGCCTGATGGGAGGCGTAGGTGAAGCTGCCGGGGGCGTGCCGCTCCTCCCAGACGCCGCCGGGCAGGTGCCGGGCCAGGTTCGGGAGCCGTCCGGCGGCGGCCAGTTCGACGGCGACGTCGTGGCGCAGGGTGTCCAGGGTGAGCAGGAGCAGGTCGTCGCGGCCGACGACCTCGTTCATGTCGGGGAGCGCTCGGGTTTCAGGCGGGTGCACGGTGGTTCCTCGTGGGGTGGTGCGGTACATGTCTTCGGGTGGCGGCGGCGACCTGCGCGGCATAGGTGCTCAGGCCCTCGGCGCCGCTGCCCGGTAGTCCGGTCAGGCCCGGCAGGAGGTCGCCGAAGGCGTTGACCTCGGCCACCGCGAACCGGCGCCAGCCGATGGCGGGCAGCAGGTCGACCCCGACGCACAGGGTGTCCGGGAAGCAGGCCGCGGCCCGCTCACAGGTCCGCAGGGCCTCGGCCCAGGCCGGTCCTGCCGCCCGGACCGCCGCGGCGAGGTCGCCGCGCCGCCCGCCGAGATGGAGGTTGGTCATGGGGGACCGGCTGGTGCGGACCACGGCGTGGGTGGCCTTCCCGGCCACGACGACCACGCGCAGGTCGGCCGCCCCGTCCCCGAGGGAGGCCTTGGGCCACCAGCGTTCGACATGCAGTCCGTCGGGGGCGAGGGCGTCGACCAGCGCGGCCACCTCCCCCTCGTGCGTGAGCCGCCGTACCCGCAGGGAGTTGTGGAGCCGGCCGTCCGTATCGCGCTCCACCGAGGTGGTCGCCCTGATCCGGCCCCCGCCGGCCGTCTCGACGGCGACGACACCGGAGGCGGAGGACCCGTGGGCGGGCTTCAGGAACACCCGCGGCATGCCGTGCGCGTCCATGAGGGCCCGTACGTCGTCCCACCCGCGCACCGGCGTGCCGCCCCCGGAGGTCGGCGACTGCGGTACGGGGACCCCGGCGCGGGCGAGCGCGCCGTGGCAGAGCCGCTTGTCGAAGAGGACGGACAGCTCGTCCGGGTCGTCGACGCGTCGGCCACCGGTCAGCGTCCGGACGGCCGCCGTGAAGGCGGCGTACCAACGGGCCCCGCCCTCCACCCGGGTGGGGTCCACGGCGCCGCGCAGGAACCGGTCGACCTCGGCGTTCTCCCCCGGCGACTCGATCCGTACGATCTCGTCGGCGGCGAAGGCGGCGCCGCCGCCGCGCAGGACGTCCGTCCAGGGCACGACACGCGGCGCGGGCAGCCCGGCGTCGCGCACGGCCGCGGAGAACAGGGCGACGCGCCGGTTCTCCGGGTTGCCGACGACCGCCCAGCGCGGCGGTGGTGCGTGCTCCGTCATGGCCCGCGCGCTACTCGCCGACGGCGACGTAGCGCCAGATCCGGCCGTCGTCCTCGTCCTCGTCGGCGTTGCCGCGGTCCAAGTCGAGGGTGACGCCGGCACCGCCCAGGACCTCCTGGAGGCGCTCGCGAAGCTCCGCACCGAGGTAGTTGTGGTGGAGGTCCAGCTTCTTGAGGTGCGTCAGGGGCTGGCCGGCGAGCAGGGCCGCGCCGCCCTGGTCGGTGAGGACGCCCATGGACAGATCGAAGGTCTCCAGGCGGGCGACGACGGGAGCGGAGGCGACGGCGCCGGCGATCTCGTCCTGGATGTCGCTGTTGCGCAGCCCCAGGTGGCGCAGACGCGGCAGACGGTCGCCGTCGAGGATCGGCGCCATGTCGGTGACCGCAGCGTCCCCGCCGTACTCGCTCGTGCCGAGCCACAGGTCGAGGTGCTCCAGGGCGGGCAGGTCACTGCCGGCGACACCGCGGACGGCCTCGGCGGGCAGACCGCCGGTCTCGACCGTCAGGGAGCGCAGGTTCCGGTGCGTGACCGCGGGGAAGACCAGCCCGGAGCCGCCGCGCACCCCGAACTCCTCCAGCTCGGGGAAGCCGTCGAGGAGCGGGCCGACGTCGCTCTGGTTGATCCACGAAATCTCGCATTCCTCGGACTCCATGTCCCCGAGGAACAGGCCCCGCAGGGCGGCCAGGCGCGGACGGGCGTCGAGGAGTGCGCTGATGATGTCCTCGGGCCCGCTGTCGTAGGCGTCCTCCCAGGAGCCGACGACGATCGCGCGGACGGCGGTGGTGTCGACCGCGTCGGTGAACCGGGCGAACGCCTCGGTCCAGCTCTCCTCGCTGTCGTAGCTGTCGCTGGAGATCCGCCACGCGACGGCGTCCGCCGCGGGCAGGCGGGTCGTGTCCGCGTCCTCCGGCTTCGGGAAGTCGAAGACGGGCAGCCCGCACGATTCCGTCAGGTGTCTCGGGTAACTCATGGGGCCCGCCGTTCCTCGCCTGTCGCGTCCGATGTGCTGCAAGTTGTACCAAGGAGCACTGACAGTGCCCGAGGCAGGGCCGGAGGTAGGCCGTTGTCAGACCCCTCTCCTACCTTCGGAGAAGAACGCGGCGCACCGGGCGGCGCGTGGGGAAGGGGACACCCATGTACCGGCAGGGGGACGTGCTCATCGTGTCGCTCGACGAGTCGGCGGTGCCGCCGCAGGCGGCCGGCGCCGACCAGGAGCCGCGGGACGGGCGGGGCCGGATGGTCCTGGCCCTGGGCGAGGTCACCGGGCATGCGCATGCCGTGGTCGGCCCCGGCAGGCTCGTGCGGGAACCGGGGGCCTTCGGCCCGCTGCTGCTCCATCTTCCGGACGGCGGGCGGGTGGTGCACGAGGAGCATGCCGCGATACCCCTGCCCAAGGGCTGGTACCGGGTGGTGCGGCAGCGGGAGTACCTACCCGGAGCGGTACGGACCGTGGCGGACTGACAGCGTGTCGGACAGTGGGGGGAGCAGGACCGTGGTGAACGACGTCGATGTGTGGAGGGCGGCCGCAGCGGCCACCGGGCCGGCCGATCGAGCGGCCGCCGAGGCCGGGGTGCGCCTCGCGTACCGGGCGGCCGGCCTGCCGGAGCCGGAGCGGATCGCATGGGCGCAATCGCCCCGGGCGGCGGCGCGCCTGCTGGGCGCGGCCGACGGGCCGTGTGCCCCCGCCGCGCGGGGCCGCGGCGTACGGGAGGCGGTGCGCAGCGCGCCGTGGGCGGCCGAGCGGGAGCGGGCCCAGCAGCGGCTCGGCCCGCAGGGATGGGGGCGGCACTGGAGCGCCACGGGCGGACGTCTGTGGGAGAACACCGAACATCTGGCGGACCGGGTCCGGACGGGTGTCGTGGAGGCGCTGACGGCCGACGCCGGCGAGGGTGCCGCGGCCGAGGAGCGGCGGCTGCGCCTGCTGCTCCTGGACGCCGTGCTCGGACAGCACGACGCCGCCTGGCTGTGCGCGTTCGACACGCAGGAGGGCACGCCGTTGCACGGACTGGCGGTCCTGGCCCGCTCGGCCGGCTGGTGGTGGCCGTACGAGCGGCTGGCAGTGCTGTGCGAACGGCCGGTGGAGCTGCACCGGGACGAGGCGGGCAGGCTGGACCGCGGCGACGGCCCGGCGCTGGCGTTCCCCGACGGTTTCGAACTGCACGCATGGCGGGGCATGCCCGTTCCGGCCGAGTTCCTGGCGGGCCTGGGCACGCTGACACCCGAGCGGATCCGCGAGGAGGAGAACGCCGAACTGCGCCGGGTGATGCTGGAGTTCTACGGGTACGACCGCTATCTGAGGGAATCCGCGGCCGAGCCCGTGCACCGGGACGAGACGGGCGTCCTGTGGCGGATACCGATGCCGGACGACGAGGCCGTCGTGATGGTGGAGGTCGTCAACTCGACACCGGAGCCCGACGGCACCAGCCGCACCTACTGGCTACGGGTCCCCCCGACGACCCGGACGGCCCGCCAGGGCGTGGCCTGGACGTTCGGCCTCGAGCCCGAGGCGTACGCACCGCTCCGGGAGACGTGAGCCGCCCCCGGAAGCGGAACGCCGGCTCGAACCTGCAGCCCTCCGGAGCACGCACGCCTTCGGCACGACCGGCTGGTGGCCCCGGACGTCGCGGACGCCGTCAGTGTGATTCGACTGACCGACCTGGACCTGTCGGTGCGCGGTCAGCTTCTCTACCGAGTTGATGCGCAACCTCGACGACGCGCACTGACCCTGCTGCCGTGGTTCGATCCGCGCAGTGGGCGCTGGAGGCCGTGCGCCGTGAAGGCGCTCTTCTCCCGGCGATGTCCGCCGGGCCGCTGCCAGGCGCGGGGTACAGCCACCATCACATGGTGTGACGGTGTACGGCGGTCGTAGGTCCCCTTCCGGAGCGGCCGCTCTTCGGCGTTGTCTGCCTCACACGCATTCCCGTTCCGTCCCACGCGTCGCCGCGTTGTGTCTCCTGCACATCCGCCTAGTTCCATATGTCCATATTTCCACCGCCTTTGTGAGTGAACCAGAACACTCTCCGCCATGCATTGCGCATGGATCCGGGGAGTCGGGGCAGGCGGCCGGATCAAGTCGGTCTGACCGGCAGGGGGACTCAAAGGGACGAAAGGCAATACGCACCGTGACGGCAGCACAACAGACCATCCATGTGGGCGGAGAGTGGCGCGCAGCCCTGTCCGGGGCCACGCGCGAGATCATCGACCCCGTCGACGCGACCCCCTTCGAGGTCGTGGCCGAGGGCGGCGTCCAGGACACCGACGACGCCGTGGCAGCGGCGCGCGCCGCGTTCGACAACGGCGCCTGGCCGCGTACGCCGGTCGCCGAGCGGGCCGCCCTGCTGCGGCGGGTCGCGGCGCTGCTGGAGCAGGGCCGCGAGCGGATCGGCGCCCTGGAGAGCCGGGACGCGGGCAAGACGCTGGAGGAGGGACGCGTTGACGTCGACTGCGTCCGCGACGCCTTCCTCTACTTCGCCGACCTCGTGGAGAAGGAGGACGGCGGACGGGTCGTCGACGCCGGTTCGAACGATATCCACAGCGTCGTCGTGCACGAGCCGGTCGGGGTCTGCGCCCTCATCACGCCGTGGAACTACCCGCTGCTCCAGGCCAGCTGGAAGATCGCCCCCGCTCTCGCCGCCGGCAACACGTTCGTGATCAAGCCCAGCGAGGTCACCCCGCTGACCACCGTCGTGCTCATCGAGCTGCTCCTCGAGGCCGGACTCCCGCTCGGCGCGGCCAACATCGTCACCGGCCCCGGCGACACGGTCGGCGCCCGGCTCGCCGAGCACCCCGAAGTCGACCTGATCTCCTTCACCGGCGGACTGGTCAGCGGCACGAAGGTCGCCCGGGCCGCCGCCGACAGCGTGAAGAAGGTCGCCCTCGAACTGGGCGGCAAGAACCCCAACGTCGTCTTCGCCGACGCCTGCGCGACGGCCGAGGGCTTCGACACCGCCGTCGACCAGGCGCTCAACGCCGCCTTCATCCACAGCGGCCAGGTCTGCTCCGCCGGCTCCCGCCTCATCATCGAGGAGCCGCTGCGCGACCGCTTCGTCGCCGAGCTCGCCCGCCGCGCCGACCTGATCAGGCTGGGACGCGGCACCGACGAGGGCGTCGAATGCGGCCCGCTCGTCTCCGCGGCCCAGCTGGCGAGGACCGAGGAGTACGTGGCCTCCGCGCTCGCCGAGGGCGCACGGCTGCGGGCGGGCGGCGCGCGGCCCGCCGGCCCCGGCTACTTCTTCCGGCCCACGGTCCTGGACCGGTGCCACCGCGGCATGCGCGTCGTTCGCGAGGAGGTCTTCGGACCGGTCCTCACCGTGGAGACCTTCCGTACCGAGGAGGAGGCCGTCGCGCTGGCCAACGACACCGAGTACGGCCTCGCCGGAGCGGTGTGGACCTCCGACGAACAGCGTGCCCGCCGGGTCGCCGGCCTGATGCGCCACGGCACCGTCTGGATCAACGACTTCCACCCGTACCTTCCGCAGGCGGAATGGGGCGGCTTCGGGAAGTCCGGCATCGGCCGCGAACTGGGCCCCGGCGGCTTCGCCGAATACCGCGAGGCCAAGCACATCTACACCAACCGCGCCCCGCGCCCCGTGCGCTGGTTCGCGGGCGCGACGGCGAAGGACCAGGCATGAACGACCAGCACGTGTACGACTACGTCGTCGTCGGCGGTGGCACCGCCGGATCCGTCATCGCCTCCCGGCTGACCGAGGACCCGGACATCAGCGTCGCCGTCATCGAGGGCGGCCCCAGCGACGTCGGCCGCGACGACGTCCTCACCCTGCGCCGATGGATGGGCCTGCTCGGCGGTGAGCTCGACTACGACTACCCCACCACCGAGCAGCCCCGGGGCAACTCGCACATCCGCCACAGCCGTGCGCGGGTGCTGGGCGGCTGCTCCTCGCACAACACCCTCATCGCCTTCAAGCCCCTGCCCTCCGACTGGGACGAGTGGGCGGAGGCCGGCGCCGACGGCTGGGACGCGGCAGCCATGGATCCCTACTTCGCCCGGCTGCGCAACAACATCGTCCCCGTCGACGACGCCGACCGGAACGCGATCGCCAGGGACTTCGTCGACGCCGCGCAGAGCGCGCTGGGAGTTCCGCGCGTCGAAGGCTTCAACAAGGCACCCTTCCACGAGGGCGTCGGCTTCTTCGACCTCGCCTACCACCCGGAGAACAACAAGCGGTCCTCCGCCTCCGTGGCCTATCTCCACCCGTTCCTGGACCGGCCGAACCTGCACATCGCCCTGGAGACCTGGGCGTACAGGCTGGAGCTGGAGGGCACCCGCGCCACCGGCGTGCACATCCGTACCAAGGAGGGCGCGGAGCACGTCGTACGCGCCCGGCGCGAGGTCCTGGTGTGCGCCGGGGCCGTGGACACGCCGCGCCTGCTGCTGCACTCCGGCATCGGCCCGCGCGCCGACCTGGAGAAGCTCGGCATACCCGTCGTGCACGACCTGCCGGGCGTCGGGGAGAACCTGCTCGACCACCCCGAGTCGGTCATCGTGTGGGAGACGCACGGCCCGATCCCGGAGAACTCCGCGATGGACTCCGACGCCGGCCTCTTCGTCCGCCGGGACCCGGCGTCCGAGGGCCCGGACCTGATGTTCCACTTCTACCAGATCCCCTTCACCGACAATCCGGAGCGCCTGGGCTACGAACGGCCCGCGCACGGCGTGTCGATGACCCCGAACATCCCCAAGCCGCGCAGCCGCGGCCGGCTCTACCTGACGAGCGCCGACCCCGAGGACAAGCCCGCTCTCGACTTCCGGTACTTCACCGACGAGGACGACTACGACGGCCGCACCCTCGTCGACGGGATCCGCATCGCCCGGCAGATCGCGGCGAGCGAGCCGCTGGCCGGATGGCTGGGGCGCGAGGTGTGCCCGGGGCCCGAGGTCACCTCCGACGAGGAGCTCAGCGCGTACGCCCGCCACGTCGCGCACACCGTCTACCACCCGGCCGGAACCTGCCGGATGGGGGCCGCCGACGACGAACTCGCCGTCGTCGCGCCCGACCTGAGGATCCGGGGCCTCGACGGCATCCGGATCGCCGACGCGTCCGTCTTCCCCACCATGACCGCCGTCAATCCGATGATCGGCGTGCTCATGGTCGGCGAGAAATGCGCCGACCTGCTGGGAGGTACCACCCGATGAACAATCCGCCGCACACCACGACCGCCTCGCCTGCCGCAACCGAGCCGGATGCCGCAACCGCGTCTCAGTCCTCCTCGGAATCCGTGTTCTCCGTACGCGACCTGTGGAAGGTCTTCGGTCCGAAGGCCGGCCGGGTGCCCGCCGACAAGGAACTCGGAGCCCTCGACGCCGCCGAGCTGCGCGAGCGCACCGGTTGCACCGCCGCCGTCCGCGACGTCTCCTTCGACGTCCGCAAGGGCGAGGTCTTCGTCGTCATGGGCCTGTCGGGCTCGGGCAAGTCGACGCTCGTACGCTGCCTCACCCGGCTCATCGAACCGACCTCGGGCAGCATCTCCATCGACGGCGAGGACGTGCTGTCCATGGACTCCGGCCGGCTCCGCGAGCTGCGCCGCCACCGGGCGTCGATGGTCTTCCAGCACTTCGGCCTGCTGCCGCACCGGACTGTGCTCGACAACATCGCCTACGGGCTGGAGATCCAGGGCGTGGGACGCGGCGAACGGCGCGAGCGCGCGGCCGAGTTCGTCACCAAGGTCGGCCTGGACGGCCTGGAGCACCGCCGTCCGAGCCAGCTCTCCGGCGGCCAGCAGCAGCGCGTGGGACTGGCCCGCGCCCTCGCCGTCGACCCCGAAGTCCTGCTGTTCGACGAGCCGTTCAGCGCACTGGACCCGCTCATCCGCCGAGACATGCAGGAAGAGGTCGTACGCCTGCACCGGGAGGAGGGGCGCACGATGGTCTTCATCACGCACGACCTCAGCGAGGCGCTGAAGCTCGGCGACCGCATCGCTCTGATGCGCGACGGCCGCATCGTGCAGCTCGGCACGCCGGAGGAGATCGTGGGCGCCCCCGCCGACGACTACGTCAGGGACTTCGTCCGGGACGTGCCGCGTGAGCAGGTGCTGACCGTGCGCTCGGCGATGCGCCCCGCTCGCCTCGACGAGTCCCAGGCCGGCCCCGCGCTCGCCCCGAGTGCCACCGTCCACGAGGCCATCGAGGCCGTCGCCCGTACGGGCGAGAACGCGCGGGTCGTCGAGGACGGCAAGTGCCTCGGCGTGGTCGACCAGGCGGGACTCCTCGGTGTCGTCGCCGGGGTCCCGGCCGCGACGGGAAAGGCGGTGGCCTGATGTACGACCATACGACCTGGCCGCCGCCGTGCGGCACGACCGGCGCCTGCGCCGACACCGGCGTCCACGCCTACGCCTACGCCGGGCGGTGGAGCCGATGACCGCCACCGTCACCCCGGTTCCGCCGGGCCCCGAGACCACCCCGACCGGTACGAACGCCTCCGGCGCGAGCCCGAGTGCGACCTCGACCGACGCGACCACGACCGACGCGACCTCGACCGACGCGACCGCCACCGGCGGCCTGGCCGGCACGCTCCGCGCCCTTGCACGCCACCGCGGCCGGCTCATCGGCGTCGGCGCAGCCGTCGTACTCGTCCTCGGCTCCGTACTCCTGGGCGGCGGCAACTGGCCGTCGTCCCTCGCCGTGGACCTGTCCGGACCGCTCGGCCGCACCAGCGACTGGATCATCGACAACCGCGACGGCCACCCCCTCTTCCTCTACTTCCTCGGCCACATCAGCAACACCGTGGTCGTGTCCGTCCGCGCGGTGTACCTGGTGCTGCTCGCCCTCGGCTGGGCCGGCGTCACCGCCGCCGCCGCTCTGGTGGCCTGGCGCCTCGCCGGAATCCGGCTCGCGCTGACCTCCGTCGCCGCCTTCGCCGTGTGCGGACTGCTCGGCATGTGGGTCCCCACGATGCAGACCCTCGCCCTGATGGTGGCCGCCGTCGCCGCGTCCGTGCTGCTCGGCGGTCTCCTCGGGCTGGCCGCCGGCCTGTCCGACCGGATGCACCGCACCCTGCGCCCGGTGCTGGACACCATGCAGGTGCTGCCCGCCTTCGCGTACCTCCTGCCCGTCGTCCTGGTCTTCGGCATCGGCGTGCCCGCGGCCGTCCTCGCCACCGTCGTCTACGCGGCCCCGCCCATGGCCCGCCTCACCGCCCTCGGGCTGCGCGGCGCCGACGCCGGCGTCGTGGAGGCCGCCACGTCCCTCGGCGCCACCGGCAGGCAGCGCCTGCTGACGGCCCGGCTTCCGCTGGCCCGCAAGGAACTGCTGCTCGGCGTCAACCAGTCGATCATGATGGCGCTGGGAATGGCCGTCATCGCGTCCGTCATCGGCGCCGGCGGTCTCGGCGACCGCGTCTACCAGGCACTCGCCTCCGTCGACGTCGGCGCCGCACTCGCCGCCGGCGTGCCGATCGTGCTGCTCGCCATCGTCCTGGACCGGGTCACGGCCGCGGCCGGGGAGCGGATAGGCGCGGCCCCGGCCCACCGGCCCGTGCTCGGCTGGGCCGTCGCCGCCGGGGCGACCGCCGTGTTCGCCGTCGGAGGCCGCCTGGCCGGCCGGCTCTCCTGGCCCGACGGGTGGACGCTGAACATCGCCGAGCCCGTGAACGGGGCGGTCGACTGGATGACCGCCCACCTCTACTCCGGCGTGCCCTTCGTCGGTGGCACCGCCGACTGGGCCGGGCGCTTCACCACATGGGTCCTGGACCCCCTGCGCGACGGACTGCAGTGGCTGCCCTGGTGGGCGGTCCTGCTGGGCGTCGGCGCGCCCGCCCTGCTCATCGGCACCTGGCGCACCGCCGCGACCGCCGTCCTGGCCATGGCCGCGATCGGTGTCCTCGGAGTCTGGGACCCGGCCCTCGACACCCTGTCCCAGGTGCTGGCCGCCGTCGCCGTGACCCTGCTGATCGGCTTCGCCCTCGGTGTCGCCGCGGCCCGCAGCTCCCGCCTGGGACGCGCCCTGCGCCCCGTCCTCGACGTCTTCCAGACCATGCCGCAGTTCGTGTACCTGATCCCCGTGGTCGCCCTGTTCGGCGTGGGCCGTGCGCCGGCCGTCGCGGCCGCCGTGGTCTACGCGCTGCCCGCGGTGGTGCGGATCACCGCCCAGGGGGTGCGCGCAGTGAACCCGGCGGCGCTCGAGTCCTCGCGTTCGCTGGGTGCGACCGGACGGCAGCAGCTGTTCCAGGTCCAGCTGCCGCTGGCACGGCCCGCGCTGCTGCTGGCCGTCAACCAGGGCGTGGTACTGGTCCTCGCCGTGGTCGTCATCGGCGGCCTCGTGGGCGGCGGAGCGCTCGGCTACGACGCGGTCTTCGGTCTCGCCCAGGGCGACCTGGCGACCGGTCTGGTCGCCGGCGCGGCGATCGTCTGCCTCGGCCTGATGCTCGACCGCGTCACCCAGCCGACACAGCGCCGCGAACCCGCCGGAAAGGGGGCCTGACATGGCTCGCACCACACGCTCCACCGCCCTCGCGGCAGCGGCCGCCGTCTCCGTCGCACTGACGGCACTCACCGGCTGCGGCGCCGCCGACATGACCCGCCAGGCCTCCCCGTACGCCGACGCGAAGGGCTCCCGCACGGTGACGCTGTCCGTGCAGTCTTGGGTCGGCGCCCAGGCCAATGTCGCCGTCGCCCAGTACCTGCTGGAGCACGAGCTCGGCTACCGGGTGGACACCGTCCAGATCGACGAGGTACCCGCCTGGGACGCCCTCAGCCAGGGCCGCGTGGACGCCATCCTGGAGGACTGGGGCCACCCGGAGCAGGAGAAGCGGTACATCGAGAACAAGGGAACGATCGCGCGGGGCGGCGACCTCGGCGTGACCGGCCACATCGGCTGGTTCGTGCCGACGTACTTCGCCGAGGAACACCCGGACGTCACCGACTGGAAGAACCTGAACAAGTACGCCGACCAACTCCGCACCGCGGAGAGCGGCGGCAAGGGCCAGCTGCTGGACGGATCCCCGTCCTACGTGACGAACGACAAGGCCCTCGTGAACAACCTGGACCTCGACTACCAGGTCGTCTTCGCGGGATCGGAGGCGGCGCAGATCACGCAGATCAAGCAGTTCGCCAAGGAGAAGAAGCCGTTCCTGAGCTACTGGTACAAGCCCCAGTGGCTGTTCGAGAAGGTCCCGATGACGGAGGTGAAACTGCCCGAGTACCAGGAGGGCTGTGACGCCGACCCGAAGAAGGTGACCTGCGCGTACCCGCACACGCCGCTGCAGAAGTTCCTCAACGCCCGCTTCGCGGACGACGGAGGCGATGCGGCCGCCTTCCTGAAGAAGTTCAACTGGACGACCGAGATGCAGAACGACGTCGCCCTGATGATCGCGGACGAAAAACTGTCCCCCCAGGAAGCGGCGAGCCGCTGGGTCGAGCAGAACGAGACCACCTGGCGGACCTGGCTCCCGTCCTGACGCGGAAGCCGCGCGAGCCGGGTGAGGGTGCCTGGAGGACGACCCCTCCAGGCACCCTGCCGGGTTTCCAGGAGCAGGCGGCCCCGCTCCAGCAGCCGTGCAGGACCGCTGTCACCCGACGGCCGATTCATGACGGAAGTCTGACGTTGCCCCGATCCACCTGGTGTCCCCCACCCGGGAGTGCTGGAATCGAGGGGTGACGACAGACCACCCCGATACCGAGGGAACCCCCGTCGGCCGCCGTCTGGTGCTCGGAATGCTCGGGCTCGGAGCCGGCGGACTCGTTGCCGCGCCGTACCTGCAGCGCGGGATCGAGGCCTTCCTGGGGGCCGCCTCGGACAAGGACCCGACCGGGATCACCGGGTTGCTTCCCAATGGGGGCGGCTTCCGCTATTACTCCGTCGCCACCTCGGTACCGCAGAAGAACGAGCGGAACTACCGGCTCACCGTGGGCGGTCTGGTCGAGCGCCCAGCGACGTACACCCTCGACGCCCTGCGCGCGCTGCCGCAGACCCGTGTCGTACGCGACGTGCAGTGCGTCACCGGCTGGCGGGTGCCCGAGACCCCCTTCTCCGGCGTCAGGCTGTCCCAGCTGCTGGACGCGGCCGGTGTCGGTCCCGAGGCCAAGGCAATCCGCTTCACCTGCTTCGACGGCACGTACAGCGAGAGCCTCACACTGGCGCAGGCCCGGCGCGACGACGTGCTGGTCTGTCTGCAGATGCAGGACAAGCCGGTCAGCCACTCGCACGGCGGCCCGGTCAGGCTCTACGTCGCGCCGATGTACTTCTACAAGTCGGCGAAATGGCTCTCCGGGATCACCGTCACGTCCGAAGTGCGGCCCGGCTACTGGGAGGAGCGGGGCTATGACGTCGACGCCTGGGTCGGCGCGTCCAACGGGCGCAGCGACACCCCCACTGTCTGAACCGGCCCGGCCGGTCGGCAGGTTCACCCGTGCCGAGCGCTGGGTCCACCGCACGACCGCCGCACTCACGCTGGTGTGCGTGGCGACCGCGGCCGCACTGTACGTACCCCAGATCGCCGAACTCGTCGGCCGCAGGCATCTCGTGGTGACCGTCCACGAATGGGCTGGAATCCTGCTGCCCGCCCCCTTCCTGCTGGGTCTCGCCTCCGCCGCCTTCCGGGCCGACCTGCGAAGACTGAACCGCTTCGGGCCGCACGACCGGAAGTGGCTGCGCGCGGTGCGGCGACGCGACCACCGGCGCGAGTCCCGGCCCGCGGGCAAGTTCAACGCCGGCCAGAAGATCTATGCGTCGTGGATCGCGGGCGCTGTCCTGGTGATGCTGGCGACCGGTCTGCTGATGTGGTTCACCCACCTCACCCCACTGGTGTGGCGTACCAGCGCCACCTTTGTGCACGACTGGCTGGCCCTGGCCATAGGGCTGGTACTGGCCGGTCATATCAGGATGGCCCTCGCCGACCCGGAGGCACGGAGGGGAATGCGTACCGGGTCCGTCGAGCGCCCGTGGGCGGAGCGGGAGCACCCGCTGTGGCTGCGGGACGATCCGGACGGCAAGGTGGAGGAGCGGCCGGACGCAGGTGCAGAGGCGGGATGAGTACCGTCTCCGTGCCCGGGCACATCAATCGGGCCGGCGGCCCTGGGCCACGGTGAATGCCACGAGGACTCCGGCCAGCCCTGCCCAGACGGCCCCTTCGGGGCCGGCGTGCAGCCAGCCCAGCACCCCCAGGATGACGGCGGTGAGTGCCCCCGCGGAAACCGCGCGGGGGTCGGCGAGGGCCGTCCACTGCCGCCGGCCGCTGCCGGGTTCCCTGAGCTCGGCGAGGGCGGTTCTGATGACCAGGGCAGCGACGACGACCGTCACGACGATGAGGGTCGTTCCCATGTGCGCTCCTGATGTTCACGTCCGGCTGGAACCTGCCGCGTCCTCGGTCCGGTCCTCCTCGTGGATGCCGGGCGAGTTCGCCGATGAGCAGCGCCACTGTGAAGCCTATGCCCGCGAGGATGGAGAGGCCGGGTGCGTCCGCCCGGGCGGGGTCGGGGTTGAGCCGGGGCCGTGGTGAAGCGGCCGGACGGACCCGACTGGCCCCGCGGGTCATCCGCACGAGGGAACCCCGCTCGAGCCGCCAATCCGGGACCCGCCCCGATGACGAATGGGGCGTGCTGCCGGTTACCGGGGCCAGCCCGCCGCCCGCCGCCCGGCCCTCGCCGCGACGGAGAAGGCCGGGGGGAAGCGCGCCTTGCTCAGACCACGGAGAGCAGGTCCACCACGAAGACGAGCGTGGAACCCGCCGGGATCAACGGCGAGGGGGACTGATCGCGGTAGCCCAGGCGCGGGGGAACGATGATCTCGCGCCGGCCGCCGACCTTCATCCCTCGGATGCCCCGGTCCCAGCCCTTGATGACCCTGCCGCCGCCCACGGCGAACTTGAACGGCTGGCCCCGGTCCCAGGACGCGTCGAACTCCACTCCGGACTCGAAGGTGACCCCGACGTAGTGAACCCGGACCACCCTCCCCGGCTTCGCCTCGGGCCCGTCCCCGACGACGAGGTCCCGGATCGTCAGCTCCTCGGGAGCATCACCCGCCGGAACATCGACCTCGGGCTTCGTCGGTTCACTCATCGCTGCCTCAACGCTCTCCGCCGGAATCCCTCGCACAGACCGGCCGGGCCGCGCAGGCACTCCCTGTAGGGGACGATCACGCTATCAAGAACGCCGCCGCGGCCTTCTTCCTTCGCGACCCGGGGTCAGGGCAGCGTCCAGAACACTTGCGTGATGAGGTAGAAGACGACGACCCAGAACACCGTCAGCCCGGCGACGATGCTCACGCCGATGAGGTTGGTCCGGGCCGGCGGTTCGGTCGGTGGGGGCCTCAGCCACCGCTTGAGCAGCCGGTTCACGTAGTAGGGCATCGTGAAGAAGCTCATGATGAAGCTCGACAGCAGGTTGCCCACGAGGAGCCCGAACCAGAGCGGCATCCCCAGCGGATGCAGGACGAGCGTCAGCAGCACGACGGTCGGGTAGAGGCCGATCCAGACCGCGACGGCGGTCTTGGTCTCCGAAGGCGGCGGTGCCTCCTTGCCGTTCTCCTCGAAGGCGAACCAGCTGCCGAACGAGTTGTCGATCGTGCGCAGTCTGAAGTCGTCGAACTTCTCCCCTTCGGCGAGAATCTCCCGCCGCTTCGCCGAGGTCAGCCAGGCGTCGAGGTGTTCGGCGTTGTCGTAGCGGTAGAGGGTGGTCCACTCGTCCTGAACGCCTTCGACGGGCCGGAATATCTCCGTGCCGCGAAACCCTGCGAACTTGCCCTCTTCCTGGCTCATGTGGTCCTGCCACACGAGGAAGTCATCGACGTTGTCCGGGTGGACGCGGTGACTCACCACCACGGTCACGAGCGGGTCCGTCGGCTGGGTACCGCCACTGATCACCTGCTGGGTGGCAGGACCGTCGAAGTAGTGCGCGCCGATGTCAAGGAGCCGCTGCCTGGTCGCGCCGTTCATCCAAGCCTGCAGATGGGCCACCGAGTCGAACCGGTAGACGACCACCCAGTCGGGCTGCAGGGCGGTCGGCTTGGTCACCTCGGCGCCGAGGTGACCGGCGTAGCGGGCGGCGGCGGCGTTGACCTCCTCCTGCCATTTCTCGTACGCCCGCTCCATGCCGGGGCGGACCTTCCTGCCGAGGATGACCGTCGCCCCGGCGTCCGGCCGCCGTTCGGCCGTCATCGTCTCGTGCCCGTTCGCGCCGAATGGCTCTCCACGAGCCGGCCGTATATCCGTTCCGGGGTGAGGGGCAGCTCGCGGTAGCGGATGCCGGTGGCGTCGCGGAGCGCGTTCGCCAGGGCGGGGGCCACCGGGTTGATGCAGCATTCCGCCATCCCCTTCGACCGCATGGCCCCGACGGAGTCCGAGGAGCCCACCAGGAGGACGTGGGTGCGGGGCACGTCGGCGTAGGTGGGGATGCGGTAGTTGCGGAGGTTCGGGTTGGCCATGACGCCCTCCGCGTCGACCTGGTAGTTCTCGGTCAGCGCGAATCCGATGCCCTGGGCGACACCGCCCTCCACCTGTCCCCGGACCTGCTCCGGGTTGATGAGCACACCGGCATCGGCCGCCTGGACGCTGTACAGGATGCGGATCTCACCCGTCACCCGGTGGACGGCGATGCGGAAGCCCTGCGTGTTGGAGGTGACGCTGCGGGGCGAGCCGTACGCCTTGCGCGCAGCGGTGAACCGGATGCCGCGCGCCCGGGCCAGGGCGACGAGCGCGGCCAGCGAGACGCGCTCGTCTCCGCAGACGACATCGGCGTCGTCCATCGAGCACATCACGAGGTGGACGCCCGTGTGGGCGGCGGCGAACTCCAGGATGCGGTCGCGCACCGCGTTGGCCGCCTTGAGGACCGCGTTGCCCGCCACGAAGAGTCCGGCACTCGCGAAGGCGCCGGTGTCGAAGCCCGTGCGGTCGGTGTCGGACTGCACCAGGCGGATCCGCGACGGCGTCGTACCCAGCTGGTTGGCCGCGATCTGGACGTGCGCGGTCGAGGTACCCTCCCCGAACTCGACAGTGCCGACGGCCAGCTCGTACATGAGGTCGTCGCCGAGGGTGACCCAGGCCTCGGAGATGTGCTCGGTCGGGGGCGCGGTCTCGTGCAGGGAACTCGCGGCGCCGACCCCGACGAGCCACCCGGGGCCGGGGGAGGGCTGATCGGCCGTACGGGCCAGCTCTCCGGCCACGAGGTCGATGCACTTGCCGAGCCCGTCCTCATTGAACATCACGTCGTCGGGCCCGTCGTGCAGGGCGACGAGCGGATCGCCGGGGCGCACGATGTTGCGGCGTCGCAGTTCGAGTGGATCCATGTGGAGTGCGAGGGCCAGTTCGTCCATCGCCGATTCCACGGCGAAGGCCGGCTGGGTCATCCCGTAACCGCGCAGCGCGCCGCTGGGGACGTTGTTCGTGTAGACGGAGAAGGCGTCGTACTTCTTGTTGGGGCAGCGGTAGATCATGATGGCGGCGCCGCCCGCGTACACGGTCTCGCCGCCGTGGTTGCCGTAGGCGCCCGTGTTCGACACGTTGCGGACCTGGAACGCCGTGAGTGTTCCGTCCGACCGGGCACCGAGCTTGACCGTCAGCTTCATCGGATGCCGGGGCGATGCCGTGGTGAACTCCTCTTCGCGCGTGTACTCGAAGCAGACCGGCCGCCCGGTGTCGAGGGTGGCGAGCGCGGCCAGGTCCTCCGAGATGACCTCCTGCTTGCCGCCGAAACCGCCGCCGACGCGCTTGCAGAACACGCGGAGCTGGTCCGGGCGCAGTGCGAACAGATAGGCCAGTTTGACCTTCGCGATCGACGGCGACTGCGAACTGGTGCGGACGTTCAGCCGGCCGTCCTCCATCCAGGCGATCGAGCCGTGCGTCTCCAGATGTGCGTGCTGCACGCGCGGTGAGAAGTACGTGGCCTCGTGGATCACGTCGGCCGCGGCGAAGCCGGCGTCGACATCGCCGATGTGCGAGTGGATCTCGAGGAGGAGGTTGTGGACCGAGTCGCGGACGAACGGGTCCTCCGAGCCGTGCAGTTGTGGCGCTCCCTCGGCCATGGCCTCCTCGGGATCGAATACTGCCGGCAGCACCTCGTACTCCACGTTCACCTTCCGGCAGCCCTCCTCTGCCGCGCCCACCGTGTCGGCGAGCACCGCGGCGACGCGCTGGCCGACGAAGCGGACCGTGTCGTCGAGGATGTACGTGTCGTCCGGATCGACGAGGTGGTCGGTGTGGATCGCCGTCGTGAAGCGCTTTCGCGGCACATCCTCCCAGGTGTACACGCGATGCACGCCGGGGACGGCGAGCGCAGCGGTCTTGTCGATCGAGACGATCCGGGCGTGCGCGTGGGGCGAGTGCAGCACTTTGAGGTGCAGCATGCCTTCCATGCGGGTGTCCATCGTGAATTCGGCGCCACCGGTCACCACGTCGTCGGCCGCCGGCGCTCCGATGCTCGTTCCGACGGCCTTTCCCGGCGCGGCCGTCTGCACACCGGCGACGCCCTTCACCGCGTCCTCGATGGCCCGGTAACCGGTGCAACGGCAGAGATTGCCCTTCAACGCCCTTGGCAGGTCCGCCTTCTGGGCCTCGGTGAACGTCGCCGAAGTCATGATCATTCCTGGGGTGCAGAAACCGCACTGGAACCCCGGGGCGTCCCGGAACCGGCGCTGCGCGGGATGCAGTTCGCCGGGTGATCCGAGACCCTCGATCGTGGTCACCTCGTGGCCTTCCGCGCGGAAGGCGGGGGTGATGCAGCTGTGCACCGGACTGCCGTCCAGCCACACGGTGCACGCGCCGCAGTCGCCCGCGTCGCAGCCCTTCTTGACACCGAAATGGCCGAGAGCGCGCAGGAACGTACGCAGACATTGGCCGGGTGCCGGTTCTTCGGCAAAGCTCCTGCCGTTCACGATGTAGGTCATGCCGGGCCCCCAGCCGTGAGTTCGTGGCGGATCTCTTCGGCGAAGTGCAGTGTGAGGTGGCGACGGTGGTCCGGGGTTCCGTTGGGGTCGGCGAACCAGACGCCGGCAGGGATGACGTTGACGCGCTGCTGCAGGGTGCGGGCATCGGGCATGGTGTCGAAGGCGATGCGCACAGGGCGTGTGGTGCCGGCCGTGACGGTGAGCAGCAGGTCGCTCGTTCCCGGCGTTTGAGTGCCGATGAGAAAGACCGTCGAACGGCCGAGGTGGGTCAGGGTGAAGCGGCGGTGCGCGGTGCGCTTGCGCAGGGCGCGCGCCGGAATGCTGACGCGTCGCAGTATCTCCCCGGGAGCGAGGACGTTCCGGTTGTTCCCGGTCACGAAGTCGAGGGCATCGACGGTGCGCACGGACCCGTCGGGAGCCCATAGTTCGTACTCGGCCTCGAGCGCGACCGTCAGGGTGATCATGGGGCCGGCAGGCAGGGACATGCAGATGTTTCCGCCGACGGTCGCCGAGTTCCAGACCTTGAACGAGGACAGGAACGCCTCGCAGCTCTTTGCGAACAGGGGGCCCGCGATCCAGCCGGCCGGCGGTGTGAAGGCGTACAGGTCGCGGATGGTGCACGTGGCGCCGATCTCGAGGCCCGCGCCGCTCGGCACGAGGGGATCCCAGCCCAGCGCGGTCAGGTCGACCAGGCGGCGCAGGTCCGGCTGCTCCGCGGAGAACAGCCACGTCCCGCCCGCGAGCCATGCATCGCCCTCGCGCCAGTCCATGCCCGGCCGGTCGGACGGACGCCGGACGACTTCGGTGATGGTGTTGAGGTCCATGGAAACACCTGCCCGATGCGTGCAGGGGTAGCCGCCTCTGGAGCGGGAGAAGGTGCTGGGGTCGCTGAGGCCGATCCGCTTCAGGGCAGAGCCCGGTGGGCGCGAACACTCCTCTCCAGCGTACTGAGAACGAGCCGGGCCCGCTCGCCCAAGCGGAAGCTCCGGGATGCGGCTGTTCCGCGCCGGGTGCCTCCCCGGACAACGAAGGCCGCCCGCAGTTCCTCCCGCAGCGACCGCTGGAAGGCTGTCACCAGCGTCTGCCCCACCCATCGGCTGCATGCGCGCCGACAGCACCTTCGTCGCTCCACCCGGTGAAGGATCGCTCTCGCCTTCGGTGAACGGCGCTCACACCTCGTATCCGGTCCGTGAAACCGATACCGGGAATCAGGCAGCGACGAGCTCCTGCTCGCGGTCCGGCGTATCGACCTTGGGCTTCCTGTTCGGCAGCGAGAGGCGGAAGACCTTGCGCCATGCGGAGAACACCTGCTTGGGCAGTGGCCCGGTGACGTACTCCAGCTCGTACTTCTCGAACAGCGCGCGCACCTTCACCGCGACCTCGGCGTACCGGTTGCTCGGCAGGTCCGGGAACAGGTGGTGCTCGATCTGGTGCGACAGGTTGCCGGTCATGAAGTGCATGGCCCTGCTGCCGCTGATGTTCGCCGAGCCCATCATCTGGCGCAGGTACCACTGGCCGCGCGTCTCGCCCTTGATCGACCGGCGCTCGAAGACCTGCACGCCCTCGGGGAAGTGCCCGCACATGATCACCGAGTGGGTCCAGATGTTGCGGACCAGGTTCGCGGTGAACGTGGCGGCGAGCGTGGTGAGGAACGACGGGCCCGACAGCAGCGGGTGGATCACGTAGTCCTTGAGCACCTGCTTGCGGATCTTGCGGCCCACTGCCTTGGCCCGCGCGCGGAACTCCGGGTTCTTGCGGCGGCGCTTGTGCAGGTTCTTGCCGAGCTCCAGGTCGTACGCCGCGATGCCGTACTCGAAGAAGCAGGCGTTGATGAAGTTCCACAGCGGCTGGCCGAGGTGGAACGGGTGCCACCGCTGATCCTCGTCGACGCGCATGATGCCGTAGCCGAGGTCGTTGTCCTTGCCGATCACGTTGGTGTACGTGTGGTGCAGCTCGTTGTGCGAGTGCTTCCACTGATCGGCCGGCGAGACGTGGTCCCACTCCCAGGTGGTGGAATGGATCTTCGGGTCCCGCATCCAGTCCCACTGGCCGTGCAGGATGTTGTGGCCGATCTCCATGTTGTCCATGATCTTCGCCACGGACAGACCGGCGGTGCCGATCAGCCACGCGGGCGGGAAGATCGAGAACAGCAGTACGCCCCTGCTGACCAGCTCGAGCTTGCGCTGCGCCGAGATGACCTTGCGGATGTAGGCGGCGTCCTTCTCGCCGCGGGCGGCGAGCACCTCGTCGCGGATCGCGTCCAGCTCGCGGCCGAGCTCCTCGATCTGCTCCGCGGTCAGGTGGGCGGTGGGGTCGATGGCGGTCAAGGTGTTCCTACCGTTCGATGTCGCAGGGGCCCGCCGCGGCGGACACGCAGGTCTGGATGAGGACGCCCGGCTCGGCCTCGGTGATGTCCCCGGTGCGCAGATCGCGGACGGCGCCCGACTTGAGCGGCGTGACACAGCCGAAGCAGATGCCCATGCGGCACCCGGAGGGCATGAGCACGCCGGCCTCCTCGCCGATGTCCAGCAACGGCGTGCCGCCGTCCGCGTCGACGGTCTTGCCGCTGGCGCTGAACGTGACCTCGCCGCCTTCACCGGCGACGACGATGCCGGAGCGGAAGCGTTCGGTGTGCAGGCGCTCTCGCACGCCGTGCGCGGTCCAGTGCTCCTCGACGGCGTCGAGGAGGCCCGCGGGCCCGCAGGCCCAGGTCTCGCGCTCGGCCCAGTCGGGTACCAGTTCGTCGAGACGGGCGATGTCGAGCACGCCGTCCGTGTCGGTGTGCACCTCGGTGAGCCGCAGCTTCTTGTCCGCGACCATGTCGTGCAGTTCGTTGCGGAAGATCACGTCCTGCGGCTGTGGCGCGCAGTGGACCATGACGACGTCGTCGAGCTCGATGTCACGCAGCATGCCCATCACCGGCGTGATGCCGCTGCCGGCCGTCAGATGGAGCACCTTGGCGGGCTTGGCCTCCGGCAGGACGAAGTCACCGGCCGGCTGGTCGAGCTGTACCAGAGTGCCCGGTTTCGTCCGGTGAACCAGGTGGTTGCTGACCTTGCCGTCCGGGATCGCCTTCACGGTGATCGTGACGCGGCCGTCCTGGCGGTTTGTCGGCGAGGTGATGGAGTAGGCACGCCACAGGCGCACCCCGTCGACGTCGACCCCGATCCGCACGTACTGACCGGCCGTGTGGCCGCGCCAGCCCCGTCCCGGCCGGATCACGATGGTCGCGGCGTCACGCGTCTCGGGGTGCACGGCCTCAATGCGCCCCCGCAGGTCGGCGCCCGCACGCAGCGGGCTGACCAGGTCGAGATAGTCCGACGGCAGCAGCGGCGTCGTGACCATCTCCAGCAGTTTCCACGCCTTGCTGCGGAGGGCTGTACTCGTCATGGGCCCAGCTTGCTGCGTCTCAAGGCGTAAAGTCCTGACCGCAGGACGTGAATCTGATCGGCGTAATTGTTCGCAGGGAATAAGAACGTGAGCCATGTAACCCAGAGGGCCAGCGAACTGGCCTTGGATGAGACGACGGTCACCGCGCTTCGGGCTGCGCTGAAGGCCACCGCCGACGAGGTCGTCCAGGCGATCATCGACGAGGTCCCTTCCTACGCCAACGCCCTTTCCGGCCGTATGGGCGGCACCATCCGCCGAGCCGTCCGCACCGCGCTGGGGCACTACCTGGACCTCGCGAGCGGGAACGCCACAGGCGGCGACGGCGGTGACGCAGCCTACGAGCTGGGCCGCGGCGAGGTGCGCGACGGCCGTTCGATGGACGCCCTGCTCAGCGCCTACCGCGTCGGCGCCCGGGTGGCCTGGCGATGCCTGGCAGCGGGTGCCGTACCCGCAGGTCTGCCCGCCGCCGAGGTCGCCAAGTTCGCCGAGCTGACCTTCGCCTACATCGACGAGCTCTCCGCCGCGAGCGCCGCGGGCCACGCCGACGAACTGGCCGCCCGGGGCCGGGACCACGAGCGCCACCTGGAACACCTGGCCCGCGACCTCCTCGCCGGCGCGAGTCCGGACGTGCTGCTGGCCTCCGTTCAGCGGGCCGGGTGGCAGCCTCCGGCTTCGCTGACCGCCGTCCTGCTGCCCGCCGCCCAGGCCCGGCCCGCCTACCGCGGGCTCGACCCGAGCACGCTCGTCCTCGACGATCTGCCGGACGCCACCGGTGTGCTGCTCGTCCCCGATGCCGACCGATCACATCTCTTGCGGCAGCTGACGGACCGCGCCGCCGTGGTCGGCCCGGCCCGGCCATGGACTCGTGCGTCCGCCTCGTACGCACGAGCAGTACGCGCACGCTCCCTCTCCGCTGATATCCGCGACACCGAGGACCACCTGCCCGAGCTGGTGCTGAGCGCCGACGTGGACGCGTTCGCGGACCTGCGTGCCCGAGCCCTCGCACCGTTGCGGGCCTTGCCTGTCGCGACCGCGCGGCGGCTGGAGGAGACGTTGCGGGCGTGGCTGCTGCACCAGGGCAGACGGGACGAGGTGGCGGCGGCGTTGTTCGTCCATCCCCAGACCGTCCGGTACCGGATGTCGCAGCTGCGGGAGCTGTTTCCGGATCTCGCATCGCCACACCGGGTCCTCGAGCTGATGCTGGCGGTCGGTCTTCGGGTCAGCTGACGCGTACTTCGACCGTCCGCGACCGAGTCCGCGAGACCGCGTCAGCCAGGGCGTGCCACCCGCCCGGTGAGCCGGGCCCGGTCCGCGCCCGGTCCGGAGCAGCCGGTCCGGAGTGCGAGAGGGGCGGGAGGAACCGGGAGGGACAGAAAGAATTGACACCCGTGTCGAGCGGGTCGCGCCGACGGCGCCTGACGGGCGAAACTCCAGGTCAGGCGCCGTCCTTCGAGCCCCTAGAAGAAGCCGAGCCGCTTCGGGGAGTAGGAGACCAGGAGGTTCTTCGTCTGCTGGTAGTGCTCCAGCATCATCTTGTGGGTCTCGCGGCCGATGCCCGACTGCTTGTATCCGCCGAAGGCAGCGTGGGCCGGGTACGCGTGGTAGCAGTTCGTCCAGACCCGGCCCGCCTGGATCGCGCGGCCCGCCCGGTAGGCCGTGTTGATGTCCCGGGTCCAGACTCCCGCGCCCAGGCCGTACGCGGTGTCGTTCGCGATCCGTACGGCGTCGTCGAAGTCCTGGAAGGAGGTCACCGACACCACCGGGCCGAAGATCTCCTCCTGGAAGATCCGCATGCGGTTGTCGCCCTCGAAGACGGTCGGCTGGACATAGAAGCCGCCCGCGAGATCGCCCTCCAGGTGTTGCCGCTCGCCGCCCGTGAGGATCTTCGCGCCCTCCCGCTGCCCGATCTCCACGTAGGACAGGACCTTCCTGAGCTGCTCCTCGGACGCCTGCGCCCCGATCATGGTGTCCGTGTCCAACGGGTGCCCCGGCACGATCAGCTCGGTGCGGGCCACCGCCGCGTCCAGGAAGTCCGCGTACCGGCCCCGCTCGATCAGGGCGCGCGACGGGCTCGTGCACACCTCGCCCTGGTTGAGGGCGAACATCGTGAACCCCTCCAGCGCCTTGTCGCGCAGGTCGTCGTCCTTCGTCCAGATGTCGTCGAAGAAGAGGTTCGGGCTCTTGCCGCCCAGCTCCAGCGTGACCGGCTTCAGGTGCTCGGCCGCGTACTGCATGATCAACCGCCCCGTCGCGGTCTCCCCGGTGAAGGCGATCTTCGCCACCCGCGGGCTGGACGCGAGCGGCTTGCCCGCCTCCTCCCCGAAGCCGTTGACGATGTTGACCACGCCCGGCGGCAGCAGGTCCGCCACCAGGCTCAGCCAGTAGTGGACGGACGCCGGGGTCTGCTCGGCGGGCTTCAGGACCACGGTGTTGCCCGCCGCCAGCGCCGGAGCCAGCTTCCACACCGCCATCAGGATCGGGAAGTTCCACGGGATGATCTGCCCGACCACACCCAGCGGTTCGTGGAAGTGGTAGGCGACGGTGTCGTCGTCCAGCTGGCTCAGCGCGCCCTCCTGCGCGCGCAGTGCTCCCGCGAAGTACCGGAACTGGTCCACGGCCAGGGGCAGGTCGGCCGCCAGGGTCTCCCGTACCGGCTTGCCGTTCTCCCAGGTCTCCGCGACCGCGAGGGCCTCCAGGTTCTGCTCCATCCGGTCCGCGATGCGCAGCAGGACCGACGACCGCTCGGCGACCGGCGTACGCCCCCAGGCGGGCGCGGCCGCGTGGGCCGCGTCCAGGGCCCGCTCCACGTCCTCGGCGGTGCCCCGCGCGACCTCCGTGAAGGCCCGGCCGTTGACGGGGGAGGGGTTCTCGAAGTACCGGCCGCGGGCGGGTGCGACGTACTCGCCGCCGATGAAGTGGTCGTAGCGCGGCGCGTACGACATGAGCGCCCCCTCGGTACCGGGCGCAGCGTAACGGGCCATGACGTCCTCCTCCTGCCGGGCGCCGGCCGCCGTCGGACAGCGCTCGGACGGAGGCTAGGGACGGGCGGGTTGCGGATACGTTGCACGCCGCCGCGCGCGAGGGTCCGGGCGCGCGCCGAGCTCCCGGTCCAGGGCGCGTACGCGGGCCAGCGCGGCCGGCCGGCGCTCCGGCGGCAGGGCCGCCGCCAGAGCCCGCCACGCCTCCGGGTCGTCCGCGCCCCACGGGCTGCACACCCAGTCGGTCAGCAGCCCGGCATCCGCCCGCGCGATCACGGCCGCCCGCGTCTGCTCCTCGATGCGGCGCCGCAACCGCACGATGCCGGGCGCGGTGGAGGCCGGCAGCAGGGGCCCCGGGTAGTGGTGGAGGGCCGCCGACACCGCCCCGGCGGCCAACTGCCGGGTCAGGGCGGTGAAATCCGCGTCCAGAGCGCCGGCCGTGCGGTACGGGCGCGAAAGCGGCGCCGAAGGCCCCAGCACGGCCCGCAGCCGGGAGATCTCGGCGCGCAACGTGACCGGTGACACCGACTCGTCCTCGTAGAGGGCGATCGTCAGCTCCTCGCCCGACAAGCCCTCGGGATGGTGCGCGAGCAGCGCCATGATCTCGCTGTGCCGGCGGCCGAGGCGGACCCTGCGGCCCTCGGTCACCAGCAGCGCCTCGTCCCGGCCGAGGGCGGCGAGACAGTCCCCGGCAGCCGGCAGGCCCGGTTCGAGCAGGGCCAACTGGGCCTCCGCAGCCCGCGCCACCGCCTGTACGAAGGCCAGGGAGTGCGGGTGGGCGAGGCCGTCGCCGCCGGTGATGTCCACCGCGCCCAGCACCCTGCCCGTGCGCGGATCCCGCACCGGGGCCGCCGCGCAGGTCCACGGGTGCACCCGGCGGCTGAAGTGCTCGGCCCCGAAGACCTGCACGGGCTCGCCGGTCGCGACCGCCGTGCCGGGGGCGTTGGTCCCCATCGCCGCCTCCGCCCAGCGCGCGCCCGGGACGAAGCCCAGGCCCTCGGCCCGCCGCAGGGTGCCCGGTTCGCCCTCCACCCACAGCAGGCTGCCCCGCGCGTCGCACACGGCCAGCAGATGCGCCCCGTGCGCGGCGAACGCCCCGACGAGATCCCGGAACAGCGGCATCACCCGGGCCAGCGGATGCTCCTCCCGGTACGGCCGCAGCTCCGCCTCCGCGAGCTCCACCCCGGGCGCGCACTCCGGGCTGAGCCGCGCCCGCGCGCACCTGCGCCAGGACCGCGCGATGACGGCCCGCACGGGATCCTCGACCCGCCCGTCCCGGGTGAACGCCGCGTGGGCCAGACGTAGTTCGCGCGTCCGGGCGGCCGGATCGGCTCCGCCCGGCAGTGCCACCGACGGATCGCCCATGTCACCCTCCCGTGGTGCCGCGGTGCGGAGCGCCCCGGCGCCCCCATCGTCGTCCCGGCACCGGATCCCGGCAAGCCGTACGTCGGCCGGGGAACCCGCGGTACGTCGGCCAGAGGCTACGCCGGCCGACGCGGCCCGATCGGCCTCACGCGGGGCGGGAATCGGCCTCACGCGGCCCGACCGGCCTCACCCCGCGGGATCGGCCTCCAGCGCCGACCCGGGGTCCGGGGCCGAAGGGCCCGACGGGATCCAGCGCCCCGCCTCGCGGTGGTACGGCCACCAGCGGCCCTCCCGCCCCAGCCGGAGCTGGCGGCCGGTGCCCGCCTGCGTCCAGCGGGCGCGGACCCGGCGAAGCACCGGCGCCTCCGCGTCCGCCCAGGCCGATGCCAGGGCCGCCCGGGCGCGGGCCAGCGTGGTCCGGTCCGGCGTCCAGTCGTCCTCCAGCGCCGCGAGGCCCGGGGCCGCGCCGAAGCCCCAGGCGCGTACGGCCAGTTCCATGTCGGCCCGGCTCCGCCCGGTAGCCGCCGCCAGGCGGGAACGGACCCGGAAGTCACCGGCCTCGGCAGCGAGTCGTACGGCGTCTTGCGAGACCGTGAGCGGGGCCGTCGGGGCGCGGTCGGCATGGCCCGGAGCGAGCGCCTCCGCGAGCCGCCGGCAGGCCTCGGTCGCGGCCGCCTGCGCCAGGAACTCCACCGCGTCCACATCGAGGTGCGGTTCCGCCTCGGTCTCGGTGTCCAGCGAGGGCGGCTGGCCCGGCGCCGGCACGAGCGCCGGGAGCGGAGGCAGCGCAGGGCGGACGGCCGCCGTCGCGAAGACCTCCGCCGCCGGAACCCCCTCGTCGGCAAGCTCCCGCGGAACCTCCGCTTCCGCCGTGCTCCGCTCCTCCAGCTCGTCCACCAGCTCCCGCTCGCCCCGGCCCCGCAGCAGGAGCAGCACGAAGGGATCCTGGTCCAGCAGGCGGGCCACCTGATAGCAGAGCGCGGACGTGTGCGGGCAGTGATCCCACTCGCCGCAGTCGCAGCGCGGATCGAGGTCCCCGATGCCCGGCAGCAGCTCCACCCCGGCCGCGGTCGCGTCCTCGGCCAGCTCCGGCGGCACCTCCCGGTCCAGCAGCGCCGCGATGTGTCCGGCCTCGGCCGCGGCCAGACCCAGCAGACGGTCCCACTGCGCCTCGGTGAACTCCTGCACCAGCACGTCCGTCCGGTGCGCAGTCCCGTCCGGATCGCGCACCACCGCGGTGAGCCCGCCGGGGCGCACAGAGACCGCGCCGACCGCGCCCGAACGCGCGTACTTGCGGCCCTGCCCCAGCTGCGTACCGTCGAGCGCGCTGTCCTCCAGCGCGCGCAGCCAGGCATGGCCCCACCAGGTGCGGGCGAAGCCGCGGCCGGGGGCGGGCGGCAGCGCAGGGAAGGTCTTCTCGTACGGGTCTCGGTCCCGGGTGTTCATCGCTCACTCCCCGCGTGCGGTCGGGCGCAGCGCCACGAGTTCGGCCAGTTCGGCATCGGTCAGTTCGGTGAGCGCGCTCTCGCCGCCCGTGAGGACGGCGTCGGCGAGGGCGCGCTTGCGCGCCAGGAGCTGCGCGATGCGGTCCTCGACGGTGCCCTCGGCGGTGATGCGGTGGACCTGGACGGGCTGGGTCTGGCCGATGCGGTAGGCGCGGTCGGTGGCCTGTTCCTCGACGGCCGGGTTCCACCAGCGGTCGAAGTGGATGACGTGCCCGGCCCGGGTGAGGTTCAGGCCGGTGCCGGCCGCCTTCAGGGACAGCAGGAAGACCGGGACCTCACCCGCCTGGAAACGGTCCACGAGCTCCTCGCGGCGCGGCACCGGCGTCCCGCCGTGCAGCAGCTGCGAGGCGATCCCGCGGGCCGCGAGGTGCTTCTCGAGGATCCTGGCCATCGCCACGTACTGGGTGAAGACCAGCACCGAGCCGCCCTCCGCCAGGATCGTGTCGAGGAGTTCGTCGAGGAGCTCCAGCTTGCCGGAGCGGGCTGCGGTGGCGCCGCCACCGGCCTCCTTCGCGCCGCGTTCCGTAGGGCTGTGCTCGCGCAGGTAGTGGGCGGGATGGTTGCAGATCTGTTTGAGGGAGGTCAGCAGCTTGACCACCAGACCGCGCCGCTCCATCCCGTCCGCCTCCGAGATCGCGGCGAGGGTCTCGCGTACGACGGCCTCGTAGAGCGAGGTCTGCTCGCGGCTGAGCGCGACGGTGTGGTCGGTCTCGGTCTTGGGAGGCAGCTCGGGCGCGATGCCGGGGTCGGACTTCTTGCGGCGGAGCAGGAACGGCCGTACGAGCGCCCCCAGCCGGGCGGCGGCCTGGGCGTCACGGCCGCTCTCGACGGGTTCGGCGTAGCGGGTGCGGAAGGTGCCGAGGCGGCCCAGGATCCCGGGCGTGGTCCAGTCGAGGACGGCCCACAGCTCGGACAGGTTGTTCTCGACGGGCGTGCCGGTCAGGGCCACGCGCGCCGCGGCCGGGATGGTGCGCAGGGCCCGGGCGGTGGAGGAACGCGGGTTCTTGACGTGCTGGGCCTCGTCGGCCACGACCATGCCCCAGGCGGTGGCGGCGAGTTCGGGCGCGGCCAGGCGCATGGTGCCGTAGGTGGTGAGGACGAAGCCGCCGGTGAGCCCTGCGAGGCTGCGGCCCGGTCCGTGGAAGCGGCGTACGGGGGTGCCGGGGGCGAACTTCTCGATCTCCCGCTGCCAGTTGCCCAACAGCGAGGCCGGGCACACGACGAGGGTGGCCCCGGCGGTGCCGGTGCCGGTGCCGGTGCCGGGGTCCTCGGGCCGGTTGCGGTGCAGGTGCAGGGCGATGAGGGTGACGGTCTTGCCGAGGCCCATGTCGTCGGCGAGACAGGCGCCGAGACCGAGCGAGGTCATCCGGGCCAGCCAGCGCAGGCCGCGCAGCTGGTAGTCGCGCAGGGTGGCCCGCAGCTCAGGCGGCGCGCCGAGGGCGTCGGCCTCCTGCGGGTCGGCGGTGAGGCGCGCGCGCAGGCCCTCCAGCGGACCGGTGGCCTCTACGTCGACCCGCCTGCCGTCGATCTCCGCCGACCCGGTGAGTACGGCGGCCAGCGCGTCGGCGGCCGCGATCGTACGGTCCTGCCGGGCGCGGGCCCGGCGGGCCTCGGCCGGATCGACCAGGACCCACTGGTCGCGCAGCCGGACCAGGGGGCGCTTCGCCTCGGCGAGGCGGTCGAGTTCGGCGCGGGTGAGATCGCCCTGGTCGCCGAGGGCGTGGCGCCAGCTGAAGGAGAGCAGGGCGCCGGGGGAGAGCAGCCCGGAGGGGAGGGAGCCGTCGGCGGCGCGGCCGGCGCGGCCGGCGCGGCCGGTGCGGTCGGTGCCGGGGCCGCCCGTGCCGGGGCTGCCCGTGTCTTCGGCGGTACGGGCGCCGAGGACGGCCCGGGCGCTCAGGTCGCGCAGGAGCCCCCGCGGCCAGTGCACCTGGACCCCGTCGGCGGCCAGGGCGGCCGCGGCTTCGACGAGCAGCTCCGTGACCTCCTCGTCGGCGAGCTCGACCGAGTCCGGGACGGCCGCGCCCAGCAGCGGGGCCAGCGGGGGCCACAGCCGGGCGGCGCGGCGCAGGGCGCGCAGGGCGTCCAGCCGGGCGCCGGGCGGGAAGGCGGCCGCGGCGGCTCCGGATCCGGCCCACACGTCGGCGGCGTCGGCGACGAGGGCCGCGTCGGCCAGGCTGTGCATCTGGAGGACGGCCCGGAAGGCGGCAGCGGACTCGGTGGGCGCATCGGGGGCCTGCTCCCCCTCGTGGTCGAGGGCACGGTCGAGCTCGATCCGCAGGGAGATCCGCACCCCGGCGTCATGGCAGGCGGCCACCTCCGAGGCCCAGCCGCGCAGTTCGGGGTGGAGGCGCGGCGGGCGGGCGGCGAAGGCGGGCCCGTCGGCGGCGGCCGGGGCGGCGGGGGAGCGGGGGAGGGTGTCGGCGACGGCGTCGAGGAAGGCCCGCAGCAGCGGCTCCGGCGCGGGCAGCCGGGGCGGCATGGCGGCGTTCAGAGGTACGCAGTGGGCGGCGGGCGGCATGGCGGCGGCCAGCTCCCGGATCTCGTCGAGGTCGGCGGCCTCCAGCGGCCCGATCCGCCAGGCGTCGTGGCCGGCGGGGCTGAGGCCGGGAAGGAGCTGCCCGCGCGCGGCGAGGCGCAGGGCGAGCAGGGCGGCGGCGCCCCAGAACGCCGTGCCGGCGGCGACGGGGCCGGCGGCGTCGACGGGGCCGACGGTGGCATCGCTGGGATCGGCCTCGGCTGTGGCCGCGGCGGCCGCCGCCTCGGCTGCGGCGGACCGGGCGCGGGTGAGTAGCGGCAGGGCTTCGTCCACGGACAGGACGAGTGCGACCACGGTGGCCCGACGCAGGTCCGGGGTGATGACCGTGAGCTCCTCGAAACTGCCGGTGCCGGTGTGGGTTCCGGTGGTCCCGGTGTCGGCTCTGTCGGCGGCGCGGGGGTCGGCGCCGCCGGCCGTGCCGTCGGCCGGCCACAGGGCGATGCGGCCGCTGCGGGCCGGCTCGGCGGGAAGAAAGACTGCGGAGTGGTGGATGAGGCCGGAGATCTCGGAGAGCACGCATTCCTCAAACTTGACTACCGGGTACGGGGCGGCCGAGAGTACCCCACCGAGGGCGCCCGGCGACGGGGGCGGGGCCGTGACCCGGGTCACTTCGAAGCCCGTTCGGGTGTCGGGGAACGCGTGGTCGCAGCGGCACGTTGAGTGGGGTAGTGGTCGACGGCAGAAGGAGGTGTCCGCAGATGTCCACGAGCGGAAAGGTCGCGGTTGCCGGAGTCGTGGCAGCCATCGTGTTGTTCTGGACGGTTGGGTTCTGGGCGGGGCTGCTTGTCCTGATCGGCGTGCCGACCGCTGCCTACTTCCTGCTGGACTCCTCCCAGCGGCGTCGCCTGCGGGGTATGTCCAGGAAGCAGATCGGCCGCTGACGGCCGCGCCGACGGTGGGCGCGGTGAGGGCCGTGCCGAGAGCGAGGGCCGTGCCGAGGGCTGGGCGGATCGCGAGGGCTGGGCAGACGTAGGGCCTTTCCGGGCTCCGGCTCCGATGCGGAGCCCGGCAGGCATGGTCGCGGGGCGGGGGTGCCGAGAGCGGCCGCTCAGTGGCGGGGGCGCCGAACGGCGTGGCCCGGCGGAGCCGGCGGGTCAGGCGGCGCCGCTCACGACCGCTGGGACGAGCTCCGGCTCCAGCAGCATCTGGGACGCGTGGTCCACCAGGTGGCGGAGCACGCGCAAGTAGGTCCCGTCGCCGCCCAGTTCGTCCAGAATGCGGTACCCCTCGGCGCGGAACGCGTCGATCTCCGCGCGGTACCGGTCGAGGGCGGCGGGCGTCCGCAGCAGGCTCGCGAGCTCCGACCTGGCCTGATGCGAGCGTCCTGCGGCGTCGCACAGGCCCAGGATGCGCTCCCTCGACACGGGCGAGGCGTCCTCGATGACGGAGGCGAGGAGATAGGTCACCGTGCCGTTGAGCAGATCCTCGTCGCGGCCGGAGAGGATGTCCTCCTGGTCGTTGAAGATCTGCCAGAGGATGCCGAAAACATAGCCGAATTCTCGCCACAGCTCTATCTTCTCGGCCGTTGTGCCCGAGAATATCGCGGCCATTGCGGTGATCATTCCGAACGGTGCGCCGGATTTGCCGCGATACGTCTCGACGACCGATTTCCTGGACGCGCTGCCGATGTCCCCGCGCATGTCGTCGATCTGGCCGTCGACGCCTATGATCCAGCCGTTCAGAATCTCGGTTATCAGCGCACTGCGCGCCGACTCCGGGAGATCCTGCTCCAGGAGGATCTGAATGGGGAGCGCGTTTCCTGTGATGACGGATGCGAGCAGTGCTTCGTTCTCCGTGAGCTCGCCCGAGATGGATGCGCCGTTGGCGTCCGCCAGGTCGTCGAGATAGCAGGCCGAGGTCCACCACAGCAGGTGCACGGCGGACAGTGGGATCGCCGGCTTGGGATTCCCGGTCTCTATCGCGTGGGTGAGCAGCGGCAGCACCGAGAGGGGATGTCTCAGTTTGCGGTGCTCCAAGAGCTTGGCCACCGAGTTCCTGGTCGTGCTCGCCAGCGGGCCGAGTCGCTCCAGCGCGGTTTCGATCTCCGCGTCGATGTCCTGCGAGACTTCCCGGTGCAGGTCCAGGTAGGACATGGAATTCAAGAATGGCCTCCGTCGTGGAATGGCCGCCGGTGCGCGGTGCGCATCCTTTGAGCCGAGTGACTGGCCGATTCGATCATTCCGGAGGAAAGGGATCCAGAGCGATTTTCAGCCTCATTGGCCGGTTCTTTTCGGTCGTGGAGGACTGGAACGATCGATGCCCGAAAATCGGAGATCGTTGTACCGCTCAGGGGTAATCGTGCAGCGAGTCCGTCACCCGCTCCGGGCCCTGCCGTCGGCCCGTTGGCCCGAACTCGTCCGTGTGAGGCTCCAGGTCCGGGATCGGCGGGCCGCCGGTCGCCGGGACCGATGGCCCGCTGCCGACGGCGTCGGGGCCCTCCGCCCGGGCGCCCGCGCCCCGTGTTCATGACGGGCGGACCGCGATGCGGTCGAGGTCCTTCAGCAGGTCGGGCAGGTTCGGATCCCCGTCCTGGGGGACCGTGAGCACCTCGCCGGGCTCCTCGTCCAGCAGGACGAAGGCCGCCTCGCCGGTACGGGCCACCAGGGACCAGCCGGGGCCGTCGACCCGCAGTGTCCGGGCTCCCTCGCCGGCGAACGAGGACCGTATCCGGCCGGGCGGCGGCGCGGTCCTGGTGTACCCCACCGCCTCCTCCAGCGCCCGCGCGAGTCCGGGGTGTGCGGCGGCAGCCGCCCCGCCGTCCGTGGCCACGCGCTCGCGCCAGTCGGCCCACTCCCGCGCGATCTGGTCCGCGCCCATGCGCCGCTGCACCGGACCCCAGGCCTCGGCCGACGGCGGCGCCAGCGGCACCCGCCCCGTGCCGTCCGCGCCCTGCTCCGGATCGTGGGGTTCCGGGATCCCCGACGCCGCCACCGACAGCTCCAGCGGCCAGCCCGCAAGCGAGACCACGATCGTCCGCTCGTCCGGGGACAGGTCGTATTCCATCCCGCAGTCCCAGGAGGCGATGGCCGTCGCGACGAGCGAGACGTCGTCCACGACGACCGTCCAGCGCGCGCCCTCCTCGTCCTGGCCGAGCACCAGCCCGTACCCGTCCCCGCCCGGCGCCACTCCCAGCAGGGAGCAGGCCTCCGGGAAGTCGTCGCCCAGGATGCTGGGGAACTGTGCCGGGGTCAGCAGCACCGCGGTCAGCACATACAGCGAGCCGCCACCCTCGTCGTCGGACACCTGGCCTCCTGGTAGCTCTCTCGTCGGCGCACCTTAACCAGCGGGTAACCCGCGCGTCGAGAGCTTGCGGGCCACGATTTCCAAGGCTGCTACCTGCACGTAGAGTTGGGGACCCGCCACAGAAAGGGACACCCGGTGCAGCGTTACGACCGGCTGAGGGAGATCCTCCGTCTCGACCCCGACAAGGATTTCCTCGCCATCTACCGGCTCACCGCCGCCTACGAGTTCCCCTGGGACTTCGCCCGCGCCCTGGAACTCGCCCTGTTCCGGACATATGCCGTCCCGAGCATCGGTGGCCTGCTGGCCGAGACGGCCGAATTCACCGAGCGGACCCAGAAGCGCTACGACGACACCGCGCTGCTCCTGGACGCGGTAGTCGAGCACGGCTTCGAGAGCGACACCGCACGCACCGCGATCCGCCGTATCAACCAGATGCACCGAAGCTACGACATCTCGAACGAGGACATGCGCTATGTCCTGTGCACTTTCGTGGTGATTCCGGCGCGCTGGCTGGACGCGTACGGCTGGCGTCCGCTGACCCACCACGAGCGACGGGCTTGCGCGAACTACTACGCCACTCTCGGCCGCCATCTGGGCATCACGGACATCCCGGGCTCCTACGAGGAGTTCGAAGCCACGCTGGAGGCCTACGAAGAGGACCATTTCGCCTGGGACGAAGGCGCCCGCAAGGTCGCCGACTCCACCCTCGACCTCATGGCCTCCTGGTACCCGGCGCCGCTCGCCCCCGCCGTGCGGCGCGCGAGCCTCGCCCTCCTCGACGAGTCGCTGCTGGGCGCCTTCCGGTTCGAGTCCCCGCGCCCCCGGGTCCGGCGGCTGGTCCAGGGGGCCCTGTGGCTGCGCGGCCGCGCGGTGCGGCTGCTGCCCCCGCGCCGGGACCCGCACTTCGCCCGCCAGAACCCCGAGATCAAGGGCTACCCGGACGGCTATGACGTGGGCGAGCTCGGCACGTTCCCCGTGCCCGGCTCGGGCGGCTGCCCCGTGCCGCATCCCCGCCGGCCCGCCGGAGCCGAGGCCCAGCCTCCGGCCTGATCCCGGGCACCTCCGCGGATCCCGGGCGCGTGGCCGACGTACGGGCGTATGTCACGCGTGGCGGACGGCCAGCACCAGGAAACGGTCGTCCTCGTCGGCGTACGAGGTCATGTCCCAGCCCGAACCGGTCAGCAGCGGGCCGAGGTTGTGCTCGGCCCGCATGTCCTTGGGGGTCAGCTCGCGGCCGTGGCGCGCGGCCAGGGCCACTCGCCCGATCGGGTGGAAAAGTGCGAGCCGGCCGCCGGGGCGGACCACCCGGGCGAGCTCGCTCAGGTTCGCCCCCGGGTCGGGCAGGTGGGCGATGAGTCCGGCGGCGAACACCCCGTCGAGCGCCGCATCGCGCAGCGGCAGCCGGGCCACGTCGGCGAGCAGCAGGGCGCCCTCGGCGTCCCGCCCGGCCCGCCGCGCGGCGGCCAGCATCTGCGGGGTGAGGTCAGCGCCGAGCACGATCCCGGCGGGTCCGACGGCGGCCCGCAGCGCGGTCATGGCCCGCCCGGTGCCGCAGCCCGCGTCGAGCACACGGTCCCCGGGCCGCAGTCCGAACTCGGCCACGGCGGTGGCGAAGGCGGGCCCGTCCCCGGGGAACTTGCGGTCCCAGTCGGCCGCGCGCGCCCCGAAGAACTCCTGCACGTGTGTGTGGTCTTCGCTCATGCGCCCATGATCCCCCACGGGCGCCCGCACGCGTGCCTGCGGACGGTGCGCAAGCTGGTACGTGGTGTGATCGGAGTTGAACGTAGCTCTGTCATATTCCAGCAGTTCCAGCTGGTTTCGAAATGCGCCCCCTGTTCGCGCCCTCACCCGGACTAGCGTCCCGTGGCCATGGGACACCTGGGACATCTGGACCATGCCGCCTATGGGTGGCTGACACCCGCGCTGTCATATGTGATGGCATCGATCGGCGCCGCCCTCGGGCTGCGCTGCACCGTCCGTGCGCTCGCCACGACCGGAGCCTCCCGCCGCAACTGGCTCCTCACCGCGGCCTCGGCCATCGGCACCGGCATCTGGACCATGCACTTCGTCGCGATGCTCGGCTTCGAGGCCACGGGCACCGAGATCCACTACAACGTGCCGCTCACGATCCTCAGCCTGCTCGTCGCCATGCTGGTCGTCGGCGCCGGGGTCTTCGCCGTCGGCCACGGCAAGGACCGCAACCGGTCCCTCGTACTGGGCGGCCTCACCACCGGGCTCGGCGTCGCCAGCATGCACTACCTGGGCATGGCGGCCCTCCGGCTGCACGGCGAGGTCTCGTACGACCCGCTCACCGTCGGCCTCTCCGTCGCCATCGCCGTGTTCGCGGCGACCGCCGCGCTGTGGGCCGCGCTCAACATCAAGTCGCCGGTTGCGGTCGCCGTCGCCTCGCTCGTCATGGGCGCCGCCGTCAGCAGCATGCACTACACGGGGATGATGGCCGTCGCCGTGAGGGTCAGCCCCTCGGACGCGGTCCTGCCCGGTGCCACGGCCATGCAGTTCATCTTCCCGCTCGCCGTGGGGCTGGGCTCGTACCTGTTCATCACCGCCGCCTTCGTCGCGCTCTCCCCCACCGTCGGCGAGCGCGGCGCCGGCGCTGCCGCCCGTCACCCGGGGGAGGCCACGGTGAGCGCCCACTGACCGCCCAGCGACCCCGCCCGCTGACCGCCCAGCGACCTGCCCACTGATCGCCCACCGACCGGCGCGGACCCGCGGCACCGCACCGCCGCGACCCCCACGCAGCGTCCCGCGTCCCCGCACCTGAGCGTCCCCACGTCCACTGCACCGCACCCCCACCGCACCCCCACCCCACCGCACCCGTAGGCACCGCCCCGGAACGAGGAGCCCATGCGAACACCCCGCAGAAAACCGGAAGCAGCGGCGCCGCGGCTGCCCGCGCCCCCGGCACGCGGCCGCCGGGCCCACGCCGGGCCGCCGGCCGAGGAACCGGCGGAGCTGCGGACCCATCAGCCTCACCAGGCCCACCAGCCGCACCCGGCCGCCGTACGCGAGAGCAGGCCCCGCATGCGGTTGCGGCTGCGCCCCGCAACCGTCCGCGCGAAGATCGTCTCGCTGCTGATGGTCCCGGTCGTCTCGCTGCTCGCCCTCTGGGCCTTCGCCACCGTCAACACCGCCCAGGACATGGCCCGCCTGGGCCGAGCCCACCGGGTCGACACCGAGATACGCACCCCCGTCGCCGCCGCGGTCACCGAGCTCCAGGCCGAACGGCGCGCCGCCGTACGCCTCCTCGCCGACCCCGCCGCCGATCAGGGAGCCCTGGAACAGCAGACCCTCCGCACCGACGCCGCCGTCCAGCGGCTGCGGCTCGGCGACCGCCACACCGTCGCCGACTCCGGCGACTACCGCTCCGACATCGTCGTCCGGCTGGAGGCCTTCGTCGCCGCCGCCGAAAACCTGGACTCGTCCCGCAAGGACATCACCGACCGCCGCGCATCCCCCGAGGCGGCCTACGCGATATACACCCGCGTGGTCGACTCCGCCTTCGCCGTCAGCGGCGCCCTGACCGGCGGGGACAAGGCCGAACTCGGTCCCGACGCCCGGGTCCTGCTCGAATTCGGCCGCGCCGCGGAGCTGCTGTCCCGGGAGGACGCGTTGCTCGCCGTCCCGGGCCCGCGTACCGCCGAAACGCTTCGGCAGCTGACCGGCGCGATCGAGTCCCGCCGCGCGCTCACCGATTCCGCGGCCGGCGACCTGCCCGCCGACCAGCAGGCCGCCTGGCAGTCCGCCGCCAAGAGCGCCGCCTACGCCGACCTCACCTCCGCCGAGGACCGGGCGCTGGCCGCCGGCACCGCCAAGGAGAGCCGCGGGGCGCCCGCCGGCTGGGAGGCCGCCCACCACGGCATCGCCTCGGCGATGCGGGAGATCGAGACGGCCGCGCAGGACGCTGCCGCCGACCGGGCCGACCCCTTCACCGAGGGTGCGCTCAGCCCGGCGGGTGCCGCCGTACTGCTGGGCCTGATGGCCGTCGCCGCCTCCCTCGTCATCTCGGTCCGCATCGGCCGGGTCCTGGTCGTCGAACTCGTCTCGCTGCGCAACACCGCCCTGGAGATCGCCCACCGCAAACTGCCGCAGGCGATGGAACGGCTGCGCGCCGGCCAGGAGATCGACGTCGCCGCCGAGACCCCGCCCGGGCCGCCGGCCGACGACGAGATCACCCAGGTCGGCGAGGCGCTCGGCACCGTCCACCGGGCCGCGCTCAGCGCCGCCGTCGAGCGGGCGGAGCTCGCGAGCGGCGTCTCCGGCGTCTTCGTCAACCTCGCCCGCCGCAGTCAGGTCCTCGTGCACAAGCAGCTCACCCTGCTCGACTCGATGGAGCGGCGCGCCGACGACCCGAACGAGCTCGGCGACCTCTTCCGCCTCGACCACCTCACCACCCGGATGCGCCGCCACGCGGAAAGCCTGATCATCCTGTCGGGCGCCACCCCGGGCCGGGCCTGGCGGATGCCGGTCCCGCTCACGAACGTCGTGCGGGCCGCCGTCTCCGAGATCGAGGACTACCCGCGGATCGAGGTCCGTCAGCTCGCCGAGGCCGCCGTGGTCGGGGGCGCCGTCGCCGACCTCACCCACCTGCTCGCCGAACTCATCGAGAACGCGGCCCAGTTCTCCCCGCCGCACACCAAGGTCCGGGTCAGCGGTGAACCCGTCGGCGCCGGCTACGTCCTGGAGGTCGAGGACCGCGGTCTCGGCATGGGCCCCGACACCCTGAACGTCGCGAACCGGCGCATCGAGCAGTCCGAGTCCCTCGACCTCTTCGACAGCGACCGGCTCGGGCTCTTCGTGGTGAGCCGCCTCTCGGCCCGCCACGGAGTGAAGGTGCACCTGCGCACCTCGCCCTACGGCGGCACCACCGCGGTGGTGCTCCTGCCGAACTCCATGCTCCAGGGCGCGATCACGTCCGGCGCCGCCACCCCGGCCCCCGCCGCCAGCGGGGCCCACGAAGCGGACCGGGTAGCCTCCCGCCCGCAGCCGCAGCCACCGGTTTCGGCTCCGGCCGTGTCCTCGGTGCCGAGGGCCGTCAGGAGGGCCGAGCAGCCCACCGGCATGACCGTCGTACGGGAGGACGCGCCGGGTGTCCCGGGTCAGGGCGCGAGTCCTGCCACCGGTCCTGGCTCCGGCCCCGGCTCTGCCACTGGCCCCGGGCCCGGCCCCGGCCCTGCCCCCGAGCCGAAGCCGGGCCAGGGGCCGAAGCCGGAGTCGACCCCGCAGTCGCCCCCGGCCGTGCCGCCGGCCCAGGCTCCCGGACGCGAGCAGCCGCACCCGGCCCCGGTGGCGTCGCTGCGGCCGCGTGGCCCCGGCGGCGCGGGAACCCGTACCCAGCCGGCCGCTGCGTCCCCGGCCTCGGTGACGGAACTGCCGCGCCGGGTGCGCCAGGCCAGCCTCGTCCCCCAGCTCCGGGAGGCCCCCGCCCCCAAGCCCCCGGCCGGTTCCCGCCTCCCCGAGGAGCCGCCGGGCCGCAGCCCGGAGCAGGCCCGGGACCGGATGGCTGCCTACCGGGCCGGCTGGGTCCGCGGCGCCCAGGAGAACTCCCCCCACGCAGGCAGCGAAGGAGAAGTGTGATGATCGAACACCAAAGAGTCGGCCTCGACGGCGGCCGCAGGTCCGGCGAACTGGACTGGCTGCTCGACGACCTGGTGCACCGGGTCCGCGAGGTCCGGCACGCCGTGGTCCTCTCCAACGACGGCTTGGCGGTCGGCGCCTCCAGCGCGCTCAGCCGGGAGGACGCCGAGCACCTGGCGGCGGTGGCCTCCGGCTTCCACAGCCTGGCCAAGGGCGCGGGCCGGCACTTCCACGCCGGGGGCGTGCGCCAGACGATGGTCGAGATGGACGAGGGCTGCCTCATCGTCGCGGCCGCGGGCGACGGCTCCTGCCTGGCCGTGCTCAGCGCCGCCAGCGCCGACATCGGCCTGATCGCCTACGAGATGGCGCGGCTGGTGAAGCGGGTCGGCGAGCACCTCTACACGCCGCCCCGGTTCGCGGCGCGCCCGCCGGCCGCCGGCTGAGGGCGGCGGTCCGGCACATGGATGGCCAGTGGTACGACGCCGAAGCGGGCCCGCTCGTCCGTCCGTACGCCATGACCGGCGGGCGGACGAAGCCGGGACCCCACGGGGTCCGCTTCGACCTGATCGCGCTGGTCGCGGTCGACCCGGCGGGCACGGACGAGACGGCCGAGTCCCTGCTGGGCCCCGAACACCGGGCGCTGCTGGGACTCTGCCGGTCCGAGACCCAGTCGGTGGCCGAACTCTCCGCGGACGCCGACCTGCCCGTGGGGGTGGTGCGGGTGCTCCTCGGGGACCTGCTGGAGGGCGGACACGTCAAGGTCAGCCGGCCCGTGCCGCCCGCACAACTGCCGGACGAGCGGATTCTGCGTGAAGTCATCGAGGGATTGCGAGCGCTTTGATGGGACAGCATGACGACCGGCCTGTGGGATCGGCTCCGGACGCGGATCCCGGTCCGGGGGAGGACCCCGAACTGGCCGCGCTCGCACTGAAGATCCTGGTGGCGGGCGGCTTCGGGGTGGGCAAGACCACGCTGGTGGGCGCGGTGAGCGAGATCCGTCCGCTGCGGACGGAGGAAGTGCTGAGCGAGGCGGGCGAACTGGTCGACGACACGGGCGGCGTGGACCAGAAGACGACCACCACGGTGGCCATGGACTTCGGCCGGATCACCATTCGCTCGGGGTTGTCCCTGTACCTCTTCGGCACCCCGGGACAGGACCGTTTCTGGTTCCTGTGGGACGAGCTGTCGCAGGGAGCGCTGGGCGCGGTCGTCCTCGCCGACACGCGGCGGCTGGAGGACTGCTTTCCCGCGGTGGACTACTTCGAGCACCGGCGCATCCCCTTCGTGGTCGCGGTCAACTGCTTCACGGACGCGCGGCGGTACGGGGCGCACGACGTGTCGAGGGCACTGGACCTGGAGCAGGGGACCCCGGTGGTGCTGTGTGACGCGCGAGACCGGGATTCGGGGAAGGAAGTGCTGATCAGACTGGTCGAGTACGCCGGGCGGGTGCACACGGCCCGGCTGCTGGACTTGGTGGAGCCGCAGGCCGATTCCGTGTGAACCGGCCCGGCGGCCCGGCCGGTGAGCGGGTGGGGTCGGTCAGTCCGCGATGCCGGCGTGCGCGATGACCTTGTCGATCGGGACCCTGACGAGGAGTTCGGTCGGGACGGCGTTGCGGCGGCCGAAGGATTCGCCGCGCTCCTGGCCCATGTAGCGGCTGCCGATCCGGGTCGCCCAGGTGAGCATGGCCTCGGCGTCGTCGTCGTACCCGCTGATCTCGGCGCGGCCCTGGAGGACCACGAAGGAGAACGGGGGCCGGTCGTCGTCCACGCAGAGGGCGACCCGGCCGTCGCGCACGAGGTTGCGCCCCTTGACGGTGTCCTTTCCGGTATTGAAAACGAAGGAGTCGCCGTCGAGCACGAACCAGATGGGAGCGATGTGCGGGCTCCCGTCCTCGGAGACGGTGGACAGCTTTCCGGTGCGGGTGGAGTGGGAGACGAATGCCCGCCATTCCTCTTGAGTCATCTTCTTCGCCATGGGGACATCCTCCTTGCCCGAAAGGCACTGGTGGGGAAGGCTTGCGGCACGAGTACGAGGGGTGGGGCGCGGCCATCCGGCCGGCGTCGACGGGGAGGGGCTGGGAATGGCACTGGACAAGCAACTGGACTGGCTGCTGGACGACCTGACGCGCAGGGTCCAGCAGGTGCGGCACGCGGTGGTGCTGTCCAACGACGGCCTGGTCACGGGGGCGAGCGCGGGGCTGGCGCGGGAGGACGCGGAGCACCTGGCGGCCGTCGCGGCCGGCCTGCAGAGCCTTGCGAAGGGGTCCGGCCGGCACTTCCGGGCCGGTGAGGTGCGCCAGACGATGGTCGAGTACGACGAGGGAGTGCTCTTCGTGATGGCGGCGGGCGCGGGGAGCAGCCTGTGCGTGCTGAGCGCCGCCGAGGCGGACATCGGCCAGGTCGCGTACGAGATGACGCTGCTGGTCAACCGGGTGGGCGAGCACCTGGGAGTCGCGGAGCGACGCATCACCGGAGGCTGACCCGGGCCCGGCCGGGTCGGGCGGGTCGGGCCGTGTCGGGGGCTGCCGGGGAGTTGTCCACAGGCCTCGCGGCATGTCGTTGCAGGGAGTTACGGTCTTCACACAGAGTAATCACCGCTTTGTGGGGGATGACCGTGATGATGCAGATGGGGACCGCGGTGCGCGGCGAAGTGGCCGACGGCGCTGCGGAGGTACTGATGGGCGGCGGCCAGGCCGCCGGTGAACTGGGGCTGAGCCGCAGCGAGTTCGCCAGGGCCGTCCAGCTGGGGATCGTACGGGCGGGGCCGCGGACGCTCGGGGGCGCCGCGCGCTACGCGCGCGCCGAGCTGGATCGGGTCAGGTCGGCTGCGGGACCTCCGGATGCGCTGCGCGAGCAGGTCGAAACCGTGGCCGGGGCGGAGGCCGCGGCCGGGGTGGTGGGGGTCGGCCCGAGCCGGTTCACGCGGCTCGCGCGCTGCGGGCACGTGACCCCGGTCGGCTACCGGATCAACCGGTACCGGGCCGTGGTGTGGCTCTACCTGTCCGTGGAGCTGCGGAGCTTCGCCTCGCGGGAGCCGGGAATGCTCCGCGGGATCGCGCCGTCGGCCGACAGGGAACTGATGGCGGCCAAGGCCGATCTGCGCCCGCGCAAGTGGCGCGGGCGGCATGTCGGGCTGCTGCTGAGACGAGCCGCCGACCCCTGGGAGCGTGCCGCCGTGCTGGCCTCCGTACTCCCCGAGGACGAGCTGCGGCAGGCCGTGCCCGACCCGGCGGAGCGGATCGTCCTTGCGGCCCTCGCCCCGCCCCCGCCCTACGGGCACCCGCAGGTTCCGGCGGCCGCGGCGGTGGCGCTGGGGCTGCTGACGGCCGGGCCGCCGGACGAGATCCACTGGTACCGCACCAGCCTCGACTTCGCCCTGACGGGAGCGCGGGGTCAGTCGAAGTCGACGGGGGAGAGGGGGCCGACGTAGACCCAGGCCCCGGCCTCGCGGGAGAAGCTGCTGTGCTCGTGCAGCGAGCCGGTGTGCCCGCCCTCGCGGTAGTGGGCGCGGAACTCCACCGAGCCCTCCGTCTCGAACATCCCGCCGCGCTCGGTGGCGAGGATCTCCAGCCGCTCCCAGCGCTGCTCGGGATCCAGGTCGAGGCGGTCCGGACGGGTGGTGGGATGCCAGGAACGCAGCAGGTAGGCGGTGTCGCCGACGGCGAAAGCGCTGAACCGGGAGCGCATCAGCCGCTCGGCGGTGGGCGCCGCCCCGGCTCCGGAGTGGAAGCGGCCGCAGCACTCCGGGTAGGTGGCGGGCAGCCCGCAGGGGCAGGGCAGGGCGGGGGTGGGCATGGGTGTGCTCAGTTCTCCGGGGCGGATTCGGACTGCTGGGCCGGCCCGGACGCCCCGGCCGGCTTGGCGGAGTACGGACGGAAGAGGCCCTCCTGGACCACGGACACCAGCAGCTTGCCCTCCACGTCGTAGATGCGGCCCCGGGCCAGGCCCCGGCCGCCGTGCGCGATGGGCGACTCCTGGTCGTACAGGAACCACTCGTCCGCCCGGAAGGGCCGGTGGAACCACATGGCGTGGTCCAGCGAGGCCATGTCGAAACCGCGCATGCCCCACAGGGGTTCGACGGGGATGCGCACGGCGTCGAGGAGGGTCATGTCACTTGCGTAGGTGAGGGCGCAGGTGTGGACGAGCGGGTCGTCGCCCAGCGGGCCGACCGCGCGCATCCACACCGCGCTGCGGGGATCGGATCCCTTGAGCTCCTCGGGGGTCCAGCGGAGCCGGTTCACGTACCGGATGTCGAAGGGCTGGCGGCGGGCCATCCGCTCCAGCGCCTCCGGCAGCGCCCCGAGGTGCTCGCGGATCTCGTCCGCCACCTTGGGGAGCGTGTCCGGGTGAGGGACGTGGTGAGGAGGCAGCTGGTGCTCGATGCCGCCCTCCTCCGGATGATGGAAGGAGGCGGTGAGATTGAAGATCGTCTTGCCCTGCTGGACCGCGGTGACGCGGCGCGTGGTGAAGGACCGCCCGTCGCGCACCCGCTCCACCTGGTACACGATCGGCACCCCGGGGATGCCGGGGCGCAGGAAGTACGCGTGCAGCGAGTGGACCGGGCGGTCGCTCTCGATGGTGCGCCCCGCAGCCACCAGCGCCTGGCCGGCGACCTGGCCGCCGAAGACGCGCTGGAGGGACTCCTGCGGGCTCGCGCCGCGGAAGATGTTGACCTCGATCTGCTCCAGATCGAGCAGATCGACCAGTCTCTCGGCGGGGTTCGTCATCAGAGGATCTCCACTGTCGGGCAGGGCGGGGCGGGCGGGTGCGGCGGGGTGTGGCAGGCGGTCAGAGCGCTCCGAGCTCGCCGACCGACGTGACCCGGATGACCGCCCGGCCCTCCTCGTCGGAGGCGGCCAGGTCGACCTCGGCGCTGATGCCCCAGCCATGGTCGCCGTTCGGGTCGGCGAAGGTCTGCCGGACGCGCCACAGGCCGTGCGCCGGGTCCTCCTCGATCTGCAGCAGCTTGGGGCCGCGCGCGTCGGGGCCGGTGCCCAGGTCGTCGTACTCGTCCCAGTACCCGTCCAGGGCCTCGCCCCAGGCGTCCGCGTCCCATCCGGACTCGGAGTCCAGCTCGCCCAGCACGTTGACGTGGTCGAGGGCGGCCAGCTCCACCCGGCGGAACATGGCGTTGCGGACCAGGACACGGAAGGCGCGCGCGTTCGCGGTGACGGGCTTGACCTGATCGGCCTTCTCCTGGGCCTGCTCCGCCGTCTCCACCTCCGGGTTCGCCAGCTGCTCCCACTCGTCGAGCAGGCTGGAGTCGACCTGGCGGACCAGTTCGCCGAGCCAGGCGATCAGGTCCTGGAGGTCCTCGGACTTGAGGTCGTCGGGGATGGTGTGGTCCAGCGCCTTGAACGCGCTCGCCAGGTAGCGCAGCACGATGCCCTCGGTGCGGGCCAGCTCGTAGAAGGAGGTGAACTCGGTGAAGGTCATCGCGCGCTCATACATGTCGCGGATGATCGACTTCGGGGAGACCGGGTGGTCGCGCACCCACGGGTGGCTCTTGGCGTACACGTCGTAGGCGTGGAAGAGGAGCTCTTCGAGCGGCTTGGGATAGGTGACGTCCTGGAGCCGCTCCATCCGCTCCTCGTACTCGATCCCGTCGGCCTTCATCTGGCCGACCTGGATGCCGCGTTCCTTGTTCTGCTGGGCGGCGAGGATCTGGCGCGGGTCGTCCAGCGTGGACTCCACGACGGACACCATGTCCAGCGCGTAGGAGGGGGACTCCGGGTCCAGCAGGTCGAAGGAGGCCAGGGCGAAGGTGGACAGCGGCTGGTTGAGCGCGAAGTCCTGCTGGAGGTCCACGGTGAGCCGGATCGTGCGGCCCTCCGCGTCCGGGGTGTCGAGCTTCTCGACGACGCCGCCGTCCAGCAGCGAGCGGTAGATCGCGATGGCCCGGCGGATGTGCCGCAGCTGGGCCCTGCGGGGCTCGTGGTTGTCCTCCAGGAGGTGGCGCATCGCCTGGAAGGCGTCGCCCGGCCGGGCGATGACCGACAGCAGCATGATGTTGGTGACCTTGAAGCGCGAGGTCAGCGCCTCCGGGTCGGCGGCGATGAGCTTCTCGAAGGTGGTGTCCGACCAGGCGACGAAGCCTTCGGGTGCCTTCTTGCGCACCACCTTGCGGCGCTTCTTCGGGTCGTCGCCCGCCTTCGCGAGCGCCTTCTCGTTCTCGATGACGTGCTCGGGCGCCTGCGCGACCACATAGCCCGCGGTGTCGAAGCCGGCCCGGCCGGCGCGTCCCGCGATCTGGTGGAACTCGCGGGCGCGCAGGGTGCGGACCCGGTTGCCGTCGTACTTGGTGAGCGCCGTGAACAGCACCGTGCGGATCGGGACGTTGACGCCGACCCCGAGGGTGTCCGTACCGCAGATGACCTTCAGCAGGCCGGCCTGGGCCAGCTTCTCCACCAGGCGGCGGTACTTGGGCAGCATGCCGGCGTGGTGCACGCCGATGCCGTGACGGACGTAGCGGGAGAGGTTCTGGCCGAACTTGGTGGTGAAGCGGAAGTTGCCGATGAGCTCGGCGATCTTGTCCTTCTCCTCGCGCGTGCACATGTTGATGCTCATGAGCGACTGTGCCCGCTCGACCGCCTGGGCCTGGGTGAAGTGCACGATGTAGACCGGAGCCTGCCGGGTCTCCAGCAGCTCGGTGATCGTGTCGGTGATCGGCGTGGTGACGTACTCGTACGAGAGCGGGACGGGCCGGGTCGCGGAGCGGACCATCGAGGTGGGCCGGCCGGTGCGCCGGGTGAGGTCCTCCTCGAACCGCTTCATGTCGCCGAGGGTCGCCGACATCAGGATGAACTGCGCCTGCGGCAGTTCCAGCAACGGGATCTGCCAGGCCCAGCCGCGGTCCGGCTCGGCATAGAAGTGGAACTCGTCCATCACGACCTGGCCGATGTCGGCGTGCTTGCCGTCGCGCAGGGCGATGGAGGCCAGCACCTCGGCCGTGCAGCAGATCACCGGGGCGTCCGCGTTCACGGAGGCGTCGCCGGTCAGCATGCCGACGTTCTCGGTGCCGAAGAGCTTGCACAGGTCGAAGAACTTCTCCGACACCAGCGCCTTGATCGGGGCGGTGTAGAAGGTGACCTTGTCCTGGGCCAGTGCGGTGAAGTGGGCGCCTGCCGCGACCAGGCTCTTGCCGGAGCCGGTCGGCGTGGACAGGATCACGTTCGCCCCGGAGACGACCTCGATCAGCGCCTCCTCCTGAGCCGGGTACAGGGTGATGCCCTGGTCCTCGGCCCACGAGGAGAAAGCCTCGAAGAGGGCGTCGGGGTCGGCGTTCGGCGGGAGCTGATCAATGAGGGTCACACCCCCCATCTTGCCTGGCTTCCCCCCGGATCAGGGAACCGGCGGACGGAATGAAGATCACCGACGGTACGCTGTGCCGTCGATGCGGCCCGAACGAAACAGTCAACAGGGCCCGACCACACACCAGCGGGGCGGGGAACGACCATGATGGGTCCGGCGCACTCACTCTCCGGGGCAGCGGCCTGGCTGGGGGTGGGCGCGGCCACCGCGGCCGCCGGACACCCCATGCCCTGGCCCGTCCTCGTCGTCGGCGCGCTGATCTGCGCCGGGGCGGCCCTCGCCCCCGACCTCGATCACAAGTCGGCGACGATCTCGCGCGCCTTCGGCCCGCTCTCCAAGGGCCTGTGCGAGGTCGTCGACAAGATCTCCTACGCCGTCTACAAGGGCACCCGCTCCAAGAAGGACGCCCGCCGCACCGGCGGCCACCGCACGCTGACGCACACCTGGCTGTGGGCCGTCCTGATCGGCGGCGGCGCCTCCGTGCTCGCCGTCACCGCCGGCCGCTGGGGTGTCCTCGCCCTGCTCTTCGTCCACCTGGTGCTGGCGGTCGAAGGCCTGCTGTGGCGGGCCGCCCGGATGTCCAGCGACGTCCTGGTCTGGCTGCTCGGCGCGACCAGCGCGTGGATCCTGGCCGGCGTCCTCGACCAGCCCGGGAACGGCGCGAACTGGCTGTTCACCGGACCGGGCCAGGAGTACCTCTGGCTCGGCCTGCCGATCGTGCTCGGCGCTCTGGTCCACGACATCGGCGACGCGCTCACCGTCTCCGGCTGCCCGGTCCTGTGGCCGCTGCCGATCGCCGGCAAGCGCTGGTACCCGATCGGCCCGCCGAAGGCGCTGCGCTTCCGGGCCGGCAGCTGGGTGGAACTCAAGGTCCTCATGCCGGTCTTCATCCTGCTGGGCGGCTTCGGCGGGGCCTCCGCCCTCGGATTCCTCTGAAACACCGCCGGGCGGCGGGCGGGATCACCTCCCGCCCGCCGCCCGGCGCCCGCCCGGTCCGGCTCAGCCGTGCCAGGACCGCCACAGCGCCGCGTACGCACCGTTGGCCGCGACCAGCTCGTCGTGCGAGCCCAGTTCGCTGATCCGGCCGCCCTCGACCACCGCGATCACATCGGCGTCGTGCGCGGTGTGCAGCCGGTGCGCGATGGCGATGACCGTACGGCCGTCCAGCACCCGGGCCAGCGAGCGCTCCAAGTGCCGTGCCGCACGCGGGTCCAGCAGCGAGGTGGCCTCGTCGAGCACCAGCGTGTGCGGATCCGCCAGCACCAGCCGGGCCAGAGCGATCTGCTGAGCCTGCGCCGGGGTCAGCGCCGTGCCGCCCGAACCGACCTCGGTGTCCAGACCGGCCTCCATGGCCCGCGCCCAGCCGTCGGCGTCCACCGCGCCCAGGGCCGCCCACAGCTCGGCGTCCCCGGCGCCCGTCCGCGCGAGGCGGAGGTTGTCCCGCAGCGTGCCCACGAACACGTGGTGCTCCTGGTTGACCAGGGCCACGTGCTCGCGCACCCGCTCCGCCGGCATCCGTGACAGCCGCGCCCCGCCGAGGGTGACCTCGCCGGTCCGGGGCGCGTAGATGCCCGCGAGCAGCCGTCCCAGGGTGGACTTGCCCGCACCCGAAGGCCCGACCAGTGCCATCCGGGTGCCCGGCGGCACGGACATCGACACCTGGTGCAGGACGTCGACGCCCTCCCGGTAGCCGAAGTGGACCTCCTGCGCCCGCACGTCCCGGCCCTCCGGCGCCACCTTCGCGTCCCCCGCGTCCGGTTCGATCTCCCGCACGCCCACCAGCCGGCCGAGCGAGACCTGGGCGACCTGCAGCTCGTCGTACCAGCGCAGGATCAGACCGATCGGATCGACCAGCATCTGCGCCAGCAGCGCGCCCGTGGTCAGCTGCCCGACCGACATCCAGCCCTGCAGTACGCAGTAGCCGCCGATCAGCAACACCGAGCCGAGGATCGTCACGAAGGTCACGTTGATGACGGGGAAGAGGACCGTCCGCAGGAAGAGGGTGTACCGCTCCCACGCGACCCACTGCGAGATCCGGCGCTCCGACAGCGCGATCCGCTCCGGCCCGAGGCGGTGCGCCTCGACCGTGCGGCCCGCGTCCACCGTCTCGGTGAGCACGGCGGAGACCGCCGCGTAGCCGGCCGCCTCCGATCGGTACGCGGACGGCGCACGCCGGAAGTACCAGCGGCAGCCGATCACCAGCACCGGCAGCGCCACCAGCGCGGCCAGCGCCAGCGGCGGCGCGGTCACCGCGAGCGCCCCGAACAGCAGCCCCGCCCACACCACGCCGATGGCCAGCTGCGGCACGGCCTCGCGCATCGCGTTCGCCAGCCGGTCGATGTCGGTGGTGATCCGCGACAGCAGGTCACCGGTACCGGCCCGCTCCAGCACGCCCGGCGGCAGACCCACCGACCGCACCAGGAAGTCCTCGCGCAGATCGGCCAGCATCTCCTCGCCCAGCATCGCCCCGCGCAGCCGGACCAGCCGGACGAAGAACGTCTGGACCGCCAGCGCCAGCGCGAACAGCAGCGCCACCCGCCCCAGATGCAGCTCGCGAGCCCCCGCCGAGAGATCGTCCACGACCCGGCCAAGCAGGTAGGGGCCGACCATGGAGGCGATCACCGCGGCCGCGTTGACGCTCACCAGCACCACGAAGGCCCGCCGGTGGCGCCGGAACAGGCCGCGCACATAGCCCCGTACGGTCGCCGACGTGCCCACGGGCAGGGTCGCGGCCGATTCGGGGGCCGCCGGGTCGTACTCCGGCGGCGCCACGCCGATCATGCGGATTCCTCGATCTCTGTGAGTGCTTCTTCCAGCTCTGTCAGTTCCAGCCCGCCGAGCCGCTGCTCCTCCTCGGTCTCGCGGGTGACGACCGCCCGGTAGCGCGGCTCGCCGTGCAGCAGCTCGCGGTGGGTACCGGCCGCGACCGCCGTGCCCCCGTCGATGAGCACCACCCGGTCCGCGCGGTCCAGCAGCAGCGGCGAGGACGCCAGTACCACCGTGGTCCGCCCGGCGCGCAGGGCCGCGATCCCGTCCGCGATCCGCGCCTCGGTGTGCGAGTCGACCGCCGAGGTCGGCTCGTCGAGCACCAGCACCTCCGGGTCGGTGACCAGGGACCGCGCCAGTGCGAGACGCTGGCGCTGGCCTCCCGACAGGGAGCGGCCACGCTCGGTGATCCGCGCGTCCATCGGGTCCAGGGCGCCGTCCGGCGCCGACTGCAGCAGCGCGTCCAGAACGTCCGCGCACTGGGCCGCGTCCAGGGCGGCGCCGGCCGGGGTCGCTCCGGAGGACGGTACGTCGAGCAGCTCCCGCAACGTCCCGGACAGCAGCACCGGATCCTTGTCCTGTACGAGGACCAGGGTGCGCGCGGTGTCCAGTTCGAGCTCGTCCAGCGCGACCCCGCCGAGGAGAACGGACGGCGTCGCGTCGACCGCAGCGTCCGCTGCGTCCTCCCCCTCCCCGTCCCCGTCCTCGTCGGCGGGCTCCTGGTTCCCGTCCATGGGGTGGCCGCCCAGGCGTTCGGCGAGCCGTCCCGCCAGGTCCGGGTCCCCGCACACGACGGCGGTGAACCGGCCCGCGGGGGCCAGCAGCCCGGTCTGCGGGTCGTACAGGTCCCCGCCCGCGGCCGGCGCCTTCACCGGATCGGTGCGCGCGGGACGCTCGGCGGCGTCCGTCCGGGTCAGCGACAGCACCCGGGCGGCCCGCTTGGCGGAGGGACGCGAGAAGGAGTACGCCATGGCGATCTCCTCGAAGTGCCGCAGGGGATAGAGCAGCGTGGCCACCGCGCTGAACGCGGCGACGAGCTCACCCACCTCGATGCGCCCGTTCGAGACGAGCGTCGCCCCGTACCAGACCACCGTGATCATCAGCGCGCCCGGGAGCACCACCTGGATCGCGGCGATCAGCGCCCACATCCGGGCACTGCGCACGGCGGCCTTGCGGACCTCCTGCGAGGCCTCGCGGTAGCGGCCGAGGAACAGCTCCTCGCCGCCGATGCCGCGCAGCACGCGCAGACCCGCGACGGTGTCGGAGGCCAGCTCGGTCGCCTTGCCCGCCTTCTCCCGCTGGACGTCGGCGCGTTGGGTGGCGCGCGGCAGCAGCGGCAGTGAGGCCAGGGCGATCAGCGGCACGCCGACGGCCACGACCACACCGAGCTCGGGAGCGAAGAACAGCAGGCCGACGCAGACGAGGACGACGGAGAAGACGGCCGCGAGGAAGCGTGAGACCGCCTCGACGAACCATCCGATCTTCTCGACGTCGCCCGTGGAGACCGCGACCACTTCGCCCGCGGCGACCCGGCGGGTGAGGGCGGAGCCCAGTTCGGCCGTCTTGCGCGCGAGGAGCTGCTGCACGCGCGCCGCGGCGGTGATCCAGTTGGTGACGGCGGTGCGGTGCAGCATGGCGTCGCCGACCGAGATGGCGACGCCGATGACGAGGAGCAGGGCGCCCGCGAGCAGCAACCGGTTCGGCTCGTGGTCGGCGACCGCGCCGACGCCGAGCCCGACGGCGTACGGCAGTCCGGCGACGCCGGAGAAGTGCAGCATCCCCCAGCACAGGCTCTTCAGCTGTCCGCCGAGCTGACCGCGCCCCAGCCACAGCAGGAACCGGGGGCCGGAACGAGCGTCGGGTACCCCTGGATCCGGATACGGAAGATCGCTGATCTGCATGACGCCCCATGACTGGTCGAGTGGTTCAAACCGTGCAAGGTTCGCCTTCCGGACCGGCGGCGGGCAATCGATTTTCCGCGGACTGCGTCTTTGAGCCAGCAGGTTTGCGGCGTCGACCGCTGACGTGGTGCCTGGTCACCGGGGTCGCACGCCCCGGCGCTCACGGACGGGTGGCGTGCTCCAGTTCGAGCAGCGCCGAATAGTAACTCCGCCCCGTCGCCCGGTCCATGCCCACCTCGCACATCCGGTTCGCCGACAGATGGGCGTCGAAGGCCCGCGCGGTCACCTCAGCCGCCTCGCGCGCCGTGGCCGACGCCGTCAGTTCCGGGTGCAGCATGCCCCGGTCGCCCGCGAAGGCGCAGCAGCCCGCGTCGACCGGGACCACCACCTCGTCGGCGCACGCCTGCGCGACCGCCCGCAGCCCGTCCTCGTCGCCCAAGTGGCGCATCGAGCAGGTGGGGTGGAGCACGGCCGAGCCCACGGTGCGCCGGACGTCCAGGTGCGGCAGCAGCTCCTCGGCGGCCCACACGACCGAGTCGAGGACGCGCAGCTCCGCGTGGAGGGCCCGGTTCTCCGGCGTGAGGTACGGGACCACCTCGCGGGCGAGCCCCAGTGTGCAGGAGGAGGCGTCGACGACCAGCGGAAGCCGCCCGCCGGCCGTCCAGCCCCAGGCCGCCTCGACGATCCGGTTCGCCATCACCCGGGTGCCGGCCTCGTAGCCCTTGGAGTGCCAGATCGTCGCGCAGCAGGTACCGCCGACGTCCCGGGGGATCCAGACGGGCCGCCCGGCCCGCTCCGAAACGGCCACCACGGCCTCCGGCAGGGAGGGGCCGGTGCGGCCCCCGGGGTTGCCGAAGATCCGGTTGACGCAGGCCGGGTAGTACACGGCCGTGGCGCCCACCCGTCGGGTCGCGGGCAGCCGCCGCGCGGCGGCGCCGGGGAGCTCCGCGAGCCACCGCGGAACGAGGTCCGGACGTACGGCCTTGCGCGCGGCCCCGGTGACCGCCTCCAGCAACCGGTCCCCGACGCGGGAGGGGATCAGGCCGGCGGCGGCCACGGTCAGCCGGGCGGCGGACTCGGCGGCCGCGAACCGCCGGGCGGCCAGCGCGGCGGCGGCCTCCTCGCGCGGGCCGTGGCGGCGGTGGCGGAAGTCCTTCATCAGTGCCCCGGTGTCGATGCCGACCGGGCAGGCGAGCTTGCAGGTGGAGTCGCCCGCGCAGGTGTCCACCGCGTCGTAGCCGTAGGCGGCGAGCAGGCCGTCGAGCACCGGTGAGCCGGGCTGCTGGCGCATCATTTCGCGGCGCAGCACGATCCGCTGGCGCGGAGTGGTCGTCAGGTCCTGGCTGGGGCAGACCGGTTCGCAGAAGCCGCACTCGATGCAGGGGTCGGCCACCGCCTCCACCTGCGGAATGGTCTTCAGGCCGCGCAGATGGGCCCGCGGGTCCCGGTCGAGGAGGATGCGCGGGGCGAGCACCCCGTCCGGGTCGACGAGCCGCTTGGTGCGCCACATCAGGCCCGCCGCCTGCGGTCCCCATTCCAGTTCGAGGAAGGGGGCCATGTTGCGGCCCGTGGAGTGCTCGGCCTTCAGGGAGCCGTCGAACCGCTCCACGGTGAGCCGGCAGAAGGCCTCCATGAAGGCCGCGTACCGCTCGACGTCGGTGGGGTCGGCGGCGTCGAAGGCCAGCATGAAGTGCAGGTTGCCGTGGGCCGCGTGACCGGCGATTGCCGCGTCGAAGCCGTGCTCCGCCTGGAGCGCGAGGAGCGCCTCGCAGGCTTCGGCCAGCCGGGACGGGGGCACCGCGAAGTCCTCGGTGATCAGGGTGGTGCCCCGGGCGCGGGCTCCGCCGACGGCCGTGACGAAGGCCTTCCGGGCCCGCCAGTAGCCGCCCACGGTCTTCGGGTCGCTGGTGAAGGCGTTGGTGACCGAGGCCACCGGGGCGACCAGGCCGAGCCCGTCGAGGACGCGGGCGGCCCGGCGCGCACAGGCGTCCCGGCCGGCCGTGTCCGGCGCCCGGAACTCCACGAGCAGGGCCGTGGTCGGCCCGGGCAGGTCCGCCCAGTCGGCGGGCACCCCCGCGACACTGACCGAGGCGCGCAGGGTGTTCCCGTCCATCAGCTCGACGGCGACGGCGCCCGCCTCGTTGAAGAGGGGGACGGCCGCGGCCGCCGCGGGCAGCGACGGGAAGAACAGCAGGGCGGAGCAGACTTCGCGGTCCAGGGGGAGGGTGTCGAAGACGACCTCGGAGATGAAGCCGAGGGTGCCCTCCGAGCCGACCATGAGCCCCCGCAGGATCTCGACGGGAGTGGCGCCGTCCAGGTAGGCGTCGAGGCGGTATCCGGTGGTGTTCTTGATCTCGTACTTGGCGCGGATCCGCGCGGCCAGCGCCGGGTCGGCCTCGATCTCCCGCTTGATCTCCATCAGGCCGTGGCACAGGGCCGGTTCGGCACGCGCCAGCTCCTCGTCGGCCAGTGGGTCGGCGGTGTCCACGACGGTGCCGCCGGGCAGGACGAAGCTGAGGGAGGAGAGCGTGCGGTAGGAGTTGCGCGTGGTGCCCGCCGTCATCCCGGACGCGTTGTTGGCGACGACCCCGCCGAGGGTGCAGGCGAGGGCGCTCGCGGGGTCGGGGCCGAGGATCCGGCCGTGGCGGGCGAGGGCCGCGTTGGCCCGGGCCACGGTGGTGCCGGGCCGGATCCGGGCCAGCCGGCCCTCCTGGAGCACCTCGATCCCGGCCCAGTGGCGGCGTACGTCGACCAGGATGTCCTCGCCCTGGGCCTGGCCGTTGAGCGAGGTCCCGGCGGCGCGGAAGACGACCTCGCGCTGTCGGCCGTGGGCGTACGAGAGCACGGTGGAGACGTCGTCGATGTTCTCGGCGATCACCACGACCTGGGGCACGAAGCGGTAGGGGGAGGCGTCGGAGGCGTAGCGGACCAGGTCGGAGACCTTCCAGAGCACCTTCCCGGGGCCGAGCAGCTCGGTCAGCTCGGTGCGCAGCGGTTCCGGCGTGCCGCCGGCCCGGTGCGCGGGGACCCGGTCGGGGGCGGGGCCGCTGATGCTGCGGGGGCGCAGCGCCCCCGGCTTCGGTTCCAGCAGCGGCATCTGCGACCCCTCGCGTCGTCCGGGCCCACGGGTGGCCTACTCAGCAGGTGTGCTCCGCCGGGGCGTCCGACAGGGCGTTCAGCAGACCGCCGAGCACTTCGCGCTGGCCGGCGGTCAACGGAGCCAGGATCTCCTCCGCGGCGTCGGTTCGCGCGTTGCGCAGACGGCGCAGCGTGGCGCGGCCGGTGTCGGTGAGCTCGATGCGGATGACGCGGCGGTTCGCAGGATCGGGTGCGCGCCTTACGCACCCGGCCGCCTCCAGGCCGTCCACGAGGGTGGTGACCGCGCGGGGGACGACTTCCAGACGCGCGGCGAGATCCGCCATCCGGGGTGCCCGGTCGTCCTCGTAGTGCGAGACGAGGCGCAGCAAACGACCCTGGGCGGGAGTGATCCCGAGCGGCACCATGTGGCGCTTCTGGATCCGGTGGAGCCTGCGCGTCAGGCGCAGGAGCTGTTCGGCGAGGAGACGATCGCTGTCGGAGGCGGAGCTCATGCGGGAACGATATCAGGATGCCGTTCATTGTGAGCATAGGTAACAATGACCTATGCTCCAATGGTGTCCCGACTGCGCCGGAGGGGACCGCGCCACGACCTCGACCCCGACTCCTGACCCCCGAGAGGGTGCCCATGCCACACGACGAACCGAAGTGGATCCCATCGAAAGAGCCCATCGACCCCACCCGTCCCGCCCCCGCGGAGCAGCCGAGGGAGCTGCGTCGCATCGTGGGGCTATTCCGGCCCTACCGCGGCCGGCTCGCCGTCGTCGGCCTGCTGGTCGGCGCCTCCTCGCTGGTCGGCGTCGCCTCGCCGTTCATGCTCCGCGAGATACTCGACGTCGCGATCCCGGAGGGCCGCACGGGGCTGCTCAGCCTGCTCGCGCTCGGCATGATCCTGACCGCCGTCGTCACCAGCGTCTTCGGTGTGCTCCAGACCTTCATCTCCACCACCGTCGGCCAGCGCGTCATGCACGACCTGCGCACCGCCGTCTACGCGCAGCTCCAGCGGATGCCGCTGGCCTTCTTCACGCGGACGCGCACCGGGGAGGTGCAGTCCCGCATAGCGAACGACATCGGCGGCATGCAGGCCACCGTCACCTCCACCGCGACCTCGCTCGTCTCGAACCTGACGGCCGTCATCGCCACGGTGGTCGCGATGCTCGCGCTCGACTGGCGGCTCACCCTCGTCTCGCTGCTCCTGCTGCCCGTCTTCGTGTGGATCAGCCGGCGGGTCGGACACGAGCGCAAGAGGATCACGACGAAGCGGCAGAAACAGATGGCCGCCATGGCCGCGACGGTCACCGAGTCGCTGTCGGTGAGCGGCATCCTGCTCGGTCGGACCATGGGCCGCTCCGAGTCCCTCACCGCTGCCTTCTCCGCGGAGTCGGAGAAGCTCGTCGACCTCGAGGTGCGCTCCAGCATGGCCGGGCGCTGGCGGATGTCCACCATCGGCATCGTGATGGCCGCGATGCCCGCGCTGATCTACTGGGCGGCCGGCATAGCCCTCCAGACGGGCGCCCCCTCGCTCTCCGTCGGCACCCTCGTCGCCTTCGTCACCCTCCAGCAGGGCCTGTTCCGGCCCGCCGTGAGCCTGCTGTCGACCGGCGTGCAGATACAGACCTCGCTCGCGCTGTTCGCCCGTATCTTCGAGTACCTCGACCTGCCGGTGGACATCACCGAGCGCGCGGACGCGGTGCGGCTGGACCGGGCCAAGGGCGAGGTCACCCTGGAGGACGTGCACTTCACGTACGAGGCCAAGAACGGCCCGACCCTCTCGGGCATCGACATCACCGTCCCCGCCGGCGGCTCCCTCGCCGTGGTCGGCCCGACCGGCTCCGGCAAGAGCACGCTCAGCTACCTGGTGCCCCGGCTCTACGACGTCACCGGCGGCCGGGTCGCCCTCGACGGGGTGGACGTGCGCCATCTGGACTTCGACTCGCTGGCCCGCTCGATCGGCGTGGTCTCCCAGGAGACCTACCTCTTCCACGCCTCGGTCGCCGACAACCTGCGCTTCGCCAAGCCGGAGGCCACCGACGAGGAGATCGCCGACGCGGCCCGTGCGGCCCAGATCCACGAGCACATCACCTCCCTGCCCGACGGGTACGACACCCTGGTCGGCGAGCGCGGCTACCGTTTCTCCGGGGGCGAGAAGCAGCGCCTGGCCATTGCGCGCACCATCCTGCGGGACCCGCCCGTGCTGATCCTCGACGAGGCCACCAGCGCCCTGGACACCCGCACCGAGCACGCCGTGCAGCAGGCCATCGACAACCTCTCCGCGGGCCGCACCACCATCACCATCGCGCACCGTCTCTCCACCGTCCGCGACGCCGACCAGATCGTGGTCCTGGACGCCGGGCGCATCGCCGAGCGCGGCACCCACGAGGAGCTGCTGAAGGCGGACGGCCGGTACGCCGCCCTGGTCCGTCGGGACCGCGACGCCGCGCTGACGCCCGAGCCGCCCGAGGGCGTCCAGCTGGCTCCGGTGAATGTGTGACCGTATGACCGACGCACGGGTCGGATGCCGGAAATGTGATGGATCGCGGGTTAGCGTTCCCGCATGCGTCATGAGTACTGGCCGCCGCAGCGCCGTTCCCGGCTGACCCGCCGGGGCCGGCTGGCGCTCTTCCTCGGCACGCTGATCGCGATCGGTGCGGCCCTCCTGATTCCCATACTGCGCGGTGGCGAAGCGCCGCAGACGCCACGCACCCTGCTGATCCCCGAGGGCTGGCGTGCCCCGCAGGTGTACGCCGCGGTCGACCGCGAGCTGAAGCTCCCGCCGGGGTCCACCAAGGCGGCGGTGCCCACCGCCGGGCTGGCCCTGCCCGCGGAGGCCAAGGGCAATCCCGAGGGCTACCTCTTCCCGGCGACGTACCCGGTGACCTCGAGCTCCACTCCGGCCACGCTCCTCGCGCACATGGTGCGGACGGCGAACGAGAAGCTCGCCACCAGAGCCGTCGCCGACGGCGGCAGGGCCCACGGGATGACCCCGTACCAGACCGCCACCCTGGCCAGCATCATCGAGGCGGAGGCCGAGAGCCGCGCCGACATGGGCAAGGTCGCACGGGTCGTGCACAACCGGCTCGCGAAGTCGATGCCGCTCCAGATGGACTCCACCATCAACTACGCGCTGAACCGCAGCACCCTGGACACCACGCTGAGCGACACCCGGATCGACAGCCCCTTCAACACCTACGAACGCCAGGGACTGCCGCCCACGCCCATCGACAGCCCCGGACTGCAGGCCATGGCGGCCGCGGTTGCCCCCACCCCCGGGGACTGGCTGTTCTTCGTCACCGTCAAGCAGGGCGACACCCGCTTCTCGGCGACGTACGAGGAACACAAGAAGCACGTGGCGGAGTTCAACCGGCTCCGCGTGAACGCGGGCCCCCGCACAGGTCAGGCCGGTCCCGCCGGGAAATGAGGGGCGCCGGCTCCGGGGGCGGACCTACGATCGGCGGCTGCGGGATGCGCGGGCACCGAGGGGGTCGAGCCGTGAAGTGGCCATGGAGGACGAAGCCGTCTGGCGGCGGGGCGAGTGCCCCCGCGGCCGGCGAGGACCTGCCTGCGGGGACCGGCGGGAGCGCCGAGCCGGAGGCGATGCGCGCCGAGGGACCGGTACGCACCGAGGAGGCGATACGCGCCGAGCGGGCGGACGCCGCCCGGCGGCAGCTGATCGAAGAACGCTGAGGGTCGCAGACCGCGGCCTGGGCGGACTGGCTGGCCCGTTCCCCGGCCGGCGTGGACCTGCGCCTGTGGTGGCGCGAGCAGAACGGTCTCGTCGCGCTCATCGGCGAGGAGCGCTACCGCGACCGCCTCGCCGAACTGCTCTCGCGGGCGGCCCCGCGCGATCTCGCGGCCATGGGGCTCGGCTGTTCCCGGCGTGTCGACCGGGCCTGCCGCGCCCCCGAGGTCTGCGGGCAGGACCCCGGGCCACGGACGGACGGACGTCCCTTCAGCCGCAGCGGCCCGGTCCCGGGGGCGTGCAGCTCCTTCATCGACTGCTACAGCCCGCACGGGATCCGGGTCGGTTTCAGCGGCGGCGACCGCCACAGCACGGTGATGCTGCTGCGGGGCGGCCCCGTCGAGGCGCGGCTGTGGGTGGACGGCGTGCCCCTCCTGGAGGGGCACTGGCTGGACGACGGCGGCCACTGGCTGGAGGAGCGGTTCTTCGTCATCCGGATCGGCGGTCCGGACGACCACCCGGAGCAGGGGTACACCATCGGCGAGTGGCTCCACGACATCGTCTCCCTCCTGGTCTACGACGCGGACCTGCGGGTCCCGCACGTCCTGGTCCCGGGGCCCACCGAGAACTGGCGGTACCCGGTCGTCGACGTGCGGGACGGAACGGTCCGCGTCTACGCGGACGAGGAGGCGCAGGCCGCCGCCACCCCGGACCGGGAATTCCCGGTCGGGGCGCGCTAGGTCCTGTCGTCGAAGTAGCACCGGTCGGGCGCCGCGGGCCAGGCGGGACTTTGAGGACAGGGCCTTAGTCTTAGCTTGTCGTTTATGGTCCGGCGTCGAACGAGGGTCGAACTTGTTCGGTGTTTTCCCAGTTCACCAGCTGCGTGAGGGGCCGCGGGTCGATCCTGTGCTGAGCGACAGGCTGGTCGGGCACGAGGTTGAACGAGACGCGTTGACGGTGGTGGCGGAGTTCCGCTCGGAGTTGTACGCGTGCCTGACCGCGCGGAGTGACGTCCTGTTCGAGTTGTGCGACGCGTTGCTGTGCACCGACGGTCCGGTCCGCACCCTCGTGGACCTGGCGCTCGCTGCCGAGCATCGGCGCGGGCACGGGGCCTTGTACTCCGGGATCAACCACGGTCGGATCGACGTCGCCCGGCTGAGGCGGGCACTGACCAGCGTCCCGCTTCCCCGAGCCGGCGACGGTCGGCTGGTGCTGGCCGTGGACGTCTCCCCGTGGTTGCGGCCGGACGCCGACACTTCCTCGGACCGGTCCTTCTGCCATACCTTCGGACGCGGCCTGGGCAAGCACCAGATGGTGCCCGGCTGGCCGTACTCGATCGTCGCCGCCCTGGAGACCGGCAGGACCTCGTGGACCGCGTTGCTGGACGCGATCCGGCTGGAGCCCGGCGCCGACTTGGCCGCGGTCACCGCCGGCCAGGTGCGCGATGTCGTCGAACGCCTCGTGGAAGCCCGCCAGTGGCAGGCAGGGGCCCCGAACATCTTGGTCGTCCTCGATGCCGGCTACGACGCGCCCCGCATCGCCCACCTCCTGAGTGATCTTCCCGTCGAGGTGCTGGGCCGGCTCCGTTCGGACCGGGTCATGCGCAAACCCGTCCCCGTGCCATGGATCTGCCCGCCGCAAGGCGGCCGCCCGCCCAGGCACGGAGGCGAGTTCGTCTTCGGCGACCCGGCCACATGGGGCGAGGTCACCGCGGTCACCGTCACCAACACCAACCGATACGGGACCGCGACCGCCCAAGCCTGGGACCGGCTACACCCACGGCTCACCCACAGGGCAGCGTGGCTTGACCACGAGGGCCCGTTGCCGATCATCGAGGGCACCGTGATGCGCCTGACGGTCGCGAAACTGCCCAGCGGCGGGGTGAACAAGCCCGTCTGGCTGTGGTGGTCGGGCACCGGCGCCAGCCCCGACGACGTCGACCGGTGCTGGCAGGCGTTCCTCCGGCGCTTCGACGTGGAACACACCTTCCGCCTGCTCAAGCAGACACTCGGCTGGACCCGCCCGAAACTGCGAGACTCGCAGGCCGCCGACCGCTGGACCTGGCTCGTCCTGGCCGCGCACGCTCAGCTTCGCCTCGCCCGCCCGCTCGCGCGCGACCTCTGACGGCCATGGGAGCGGCCGGCAGAACCGAACAGACTCCCACCGGCCCGGGTTCGGCGGGGGTTCAGGAACCTGCGGGCGAAGACCGGCACGCCAGCCGGTGCACCGAAACCCACCCGCCCCGGCCCAGGCCGACCGCTCGGCTCGAAGAACCAGCAGCCTGCCACCCGCTACGAAGTCGGACGCGTCCTCGCCACGGGCGAGGCATACGCCCGCCCAGCACACCACAAGGTCGGCACGAAACCCCGGAGAATCAGCTGAATGGCCAGCTCAGGGTCTCTACGGCCGAGCGGCAACAGCATCGACGCCAGACGCGCGCAGCTTGCGGGCCAGGAACTCCATCTCAGGCATCGTGCCTGAGTGGGCTCCCGCCAAGACCTCGCTCAGCAGGGTCTTGACTTCCACGAGACCTATGCCAAATTCTGCCCGCAGAACCCGCATGATCGCAGCGTTCCTCGCTGATGGATCCACCTGGAGGCGGGCTGGTCCCCGCTCGGAGAGCAGCCGCCCCCGTAGTTCGGAAGGCAGATCACCGCCGCAGTCAGCTATCGCAAACCCGCAGGCTGAACACCTGGACTCCGTGTCCCATCGCAAGGAGCCGTGGACCAGGGCTTGGACGCCCCAGCACTCCAACTCCGCACCGCAGTCCTGGCACCCAGCTGAGTACCTGATGGACTCGAAGACCGCCTGATCCATACCCACCCCTTCAAGGAGTTGAGGTTAGACGACAGGCTGAGCGCATGCGATATGAGGAGAAGGCGAAGCTCACCGCCGTGAAAGTCCTGGTCCCGTTGGCCATCCTTGTCGCCTCGCCAGTGCTGCTGATGGCTGGAGCGCCGGTCCGCCGTCGCTACCTCCGCTACGTCTACCGGGATGAGGCACCAGCGATCCTGGACAAGGAGCAGGGCCGAATCAGTGTCCACTGGTTCCTGGTCATGAGCCCGCTTCTCGCATGGCTCTGCTGGCCCACAGAGACACTCGCCCGGCTCATCTCGCGCCGAGGTTAAACGGCCAGCTTAGAGGGCGCTCCCGCCCGACGGCTCAGGCCACCGGCGCTGCGGCCACCGGCACTACGGCCCTCTGCCGGTTCAGGAGCCGGCGGATGTCGCGGACCGCGGCGCCGCCCGCGCGGTTGGCGCCGATGGTCGACGCCGACGGGCCGTAGCCCACCAGGTGGATCCGCTCGTCCCGCACGGCACGGGTCCCCTCGACCCGGATGCCTCCGCCCGGCTGGCGAAGCCTCAGCGGGGCGAGGTGGTCGACGGCCGCGCGGAACCCGGTGGCCCACAGGATGACGTCCGCGTCCACCCGGCTCCCGTCCGCCCAGGCGACGCCGGCGGGGGTGATCCGGTCGAAGGCGGGTCGCCGGTCGAGCACGCCCGAGGCCAGACCGGCCCGGACCGCCTCGTTGAGGGGCAGCCCCGTCACGCTGACCACGCTCTGCGGCGGCAGCCCCCGGCGCACCCGCTCGTCCACCAGGGCCACCGCGGCCCGGCCCTCGGCCTCGCCGAAGCTCCCGTCGCGGAAGACCGGGGGCCGCCGCGTCACCCAGGTGGTCTCCGCCGCCACCTCGGCTATCTCCAGCAGGTGCTGCACCGCCGAGGTGCCGCCGCCCACGACGATCACCCGCGCCCCCGAGAACTCCTGCGGCCCCGGATAGTTCGCGGTGTGCACCTGGCGGCCGCGGAAGGTCTCCTGGCCCCGGTAGCGCGGCCAGAACGGCCGGTCCCAGGTTCCCGTGGCGTTGATCAGGGCGCGCGCCGACCAGATGCCCGCGGAGGTCTCCACGCGCAGCCGGCCCGCATCCCCCTCGCGTACCGCGGTCACGTCCACGGGGCGGCGTACGCGCAGGTCGAAGCGGTCCTCGTAGGCGGCGAAGTACTCCCCGACGACCTGGGACGACGGACGCATCGGGTCGGCGCCCGTCAGCTCCATGCCGGGCAGGGCGTGCAGGCCGTGGACCTTGCCGTAGGTGAGCGAGGGCCAGCGGAACTGCCAGGCCCCGCCCGGACGGGGCGCGTGGTCCAGGACCACGTGGTCGAGTCCCGCCCGGGTGAGGTGGTAGGCGCTGGACAGGCCCGCCTGCCCGGCGCCGACGACCACCACGTCCACGTCCACCGGCACGTCCGCACCCCGCGTCATGTTGTTCACGCTTCTACTAACTTGCGGTGGGCGCCGGATCTTCCCGGGGCAGGCCGAAAGAGCTCCCTAGTAGGTGGTCTGTCCCGGGAGGTTGTGGACGGGTGAGCCAGGTCTCGGCTGAGGGATCTTGAAGGGGTGTGACCCGGACACGCCCGAAACCCGCCAGAATTTGATCTTGGCCTGCCGAGTGCCTGAAGCGGTCGGGGATCTTGGCGATGACGGTCGGCCGTGCCTCGACATCTCAGTCTCCAAGATCCCCGACCTCGTCACCCGCGATCAGCTCTGCGTCTCCTCGCGGCGTCCGATAGCGGCCGCATCGGGTACGACGAGCAGCTTGCCGGTGGTACGCCGAGCCTCCAGATCGCTGTGGGCCTGGGCGGCCTCGGACAATGCGTAGCGGCCCGTTACGGTGACCTCGAGCGCCTTGGAGCGCACCCACTCGAACACATCGGCGGCCCGCCGGAGCAGTTCGGACCGATCGGCGATGAAGTCCCCGAGGCTGGGCCGGATCAGGGTCAGCGAACCGCCGTGGGCGAGCCGAATCGGATCAAACGGAGGCACGGCACCACTTGCCGCGCCGAAGAGCACGAGATGGCCGCGGGTTCGCAGGCTGGCGAGGCTCGCATCGAAGGTGTGCGCGCCGACGCCGTCGAAGACAACCGGCAGTCCCTGACCGCCGTTGAGCCGCCTCACCTCGGCCGCGAGATCGTCGACTGCGGAGGAAAGGATCACCTCAGCGGCCCCGGCACGCTTCGCCAGCTCGGCCTTCGCCGTGGTCGACGTCGTGCCGATCACCCTGCCGCCGAGATGGGTGATGAGCTGGGTCAGAAGCAGCCCCATGCCACCAGCAGCCGCATGCACGAGCACCGTGTCGCCCCCCTGAACCGGGTAGGCGTCCTTGATGAGATAGTGCGCGGTCATGCCTTGGAGGAGCACGGCGGCGGCTGTCTCGAAGCCGATGTCGTCGGGCAGCGGCACCAGCCGGGAGGAGTCCACGACGGCCCGCTCGGCATACGTGCCGGGAATCTCCACCCAACCGACCCGGTCCCCGACCGCGACGTCAGCGACGCCGGGTCCAACTTCGACGACCGTGCCGGCGCCCTCAGCGCCCGGGGTGAAGGGCAGCGGGAGGCTGTACCGGCCTTCGCGGTGGTAGACGTCGAGGAAGTTGACCCCGGATGCGGCGACCTCCACGATCGCCTCGCCCGGACCCGGCCGCGGCTGGTCCACCGTGGCCTCCTGCAGCACCTCGGGACCGCCCACTTCGTACACCTGAATCGCTCGCATGGCCCTCCAATAACGGCTCGTCCCCCACCAACCCCGTTGATGGCGACTAACGGCTCATCCCCACCAACCCCGTTGACGGCGATCCGATTCCCGGCAGGCAGACCAGCCCGCCGCCCCCGCCGCCCCCGCCGCCCCCGCCGCCCCCGCCGAGAGCTGAGACGCCTGCTTTGCACCCGGGTCCTGCTCGGCCTGGTCCCCTCGACCGTCCACCGCGCCCTGACCCGTTACCGGCTGGCCCGCCTGACCCACCTCGACCGCGCGACCGGGCACGTCATGCGCCGCTACGAACGCGAGAAACCCGGCGAGCTCGTGCACGTCGGCATCAAGAAGCTCGGCAACATTCTGGCAACGGGCCCACGCCTTCTTCACCGGCGCTGGGATCACCGTCGAACGGGACACCTAGGGCGAGGGGCGCAGCGTCGCCAGGACCGGGCCGGTCGGCTGCAGTGTGAGTCCCGGGAAGACCCCGGCGCGTTCGCGGCCGCTGTCCAGGTGGAACCGCTGCGCCAGCACGGCCAGCACGAGCGCGGCCTCCACCAGGGCGAACCGCGCCCCCAGGCAGGCCCGCGGGCCGCCGCCGAAGGGGAACCAGGCGTGCTCGGGCACCGGATGCGGGGCGTCCTCGTCCCACCGCTCGGGGCGGAAGGCCTCCGGGTCCGGGAACCACCGCGGGTCCCGGTGCACCGACCAGGGGCTGGTCCACACCGAGGTCCCGGCCGGCACCGCCCGCCCGCCGATGGTCGCCCCGTCCGTGGCCACCGCCGAGATCAGCCAGATCGGCGGATAGATCCGCAGCGCCTCCTTGATCACCTGCTGCGTCCAGGGCAGCCTCGCGTAGTCCTCGTACGTCGGCAGCCGGCCGCCGAGCACCCGGTCCAGCTCCTCCGTCAGCCGGGCCCGCGCCGCGGGTGCGCCCGACAGCAGCTGCCAGGCCCAGGTCAGGGTGGTCGAGGTGGTCTCGTGGCCGCCGATGTAGAGGGTGATCGACTCGTCCCGCAGCTCCTTGCGGGAGAGCGGGCCGCCGTTCTCGTCGCGGGCCGCGAGCAGCCGGCTGAGGAGGTCGTCGCGCTCCGCGCCCGCGGCCGAGGCCGCCTCGTGCTCCCGTATGACGTGTTCGATCTCCCGGTCGAGCACCGCCACGGCCTCCCGCATCCGGCGGCGCCCCGGAGTGCGCACCCAGGGCGGCAGGAACAGCGTCAGCCCCCGGAACTCCGCCCCCAGTTCCCGCTGGGCCGTGGCCATGGCCGCGCTGATCGGCGCTTCCCGGCCGGCGGCGTCGCTCCCGAACAGCGTGCGCACCGCGATCCGTTGCGTGAGCCCGGCCATCTCCCGGTGCACGTCGATCCGTTCGCCCGCGCGCCAGCCGCTCGCCAGGGCGTCCGCGCACTCCACCATCGTGGAGGCGTACGAGCGCACCTGGCGGGGCCGTACGGCGGGCTGGACCAGCGCCCGCTTGCGCCGCCAGTCGTCCCCGGTGGCGACCACCACCCCGTTGCCCAGCAACTGGCGGAAGGCCCAGCCCAGTTCCGTCGGCCGGAAGGTGGACTCGACCGCTCCCAGCAGTTCGCCGGCGTGCTCGGGCCGGGAGACCAGGATGTTGCGCTGTGGGCCCAGCGCCCAGGGCACCCAGTCGCCGTAGCCGTCGCGCAGTGACTCGAAGAAGGCCAGCGGATCACGGGCGAAGGCGGGCAGGTTGCCGAGCAGAGGCCACCGGCGCGGTCCGCCGCTGCGGGTGTCCCGGGGGAGGGTCGCGGTCACGCAGGCATGGTGACAGCCGCCCTCGCACGGCGCCAGAGAGCGGACAGTTCTAACGCGCCCGGCGAGCGGCCAGCCATTCGTGGGCCGCGTCCGCGCTGAACTCCGGCTGTCCGCCCGGGAAGAGGAGCCCGGCGGACGCGAAGGCCGGGTCCCCCGCGATGCCGGGAGCGTACGGGATCGCCATGCAGGCCATGCCCGCGGCAAGGGCGGCCCGCGCCCCCGGCGCCGCGTCCTCGACGACCACGCAGTCGGCGGGCTCGGCGCCCAGCCGGCGGGCCGCCTCCAGGAACACGTCCGGAGCGGGCTTGCCGTGCGCGACCTCCTCGGCGGAGACCACCGTGGTCAGCAGCGCGTCCAGCCCCGTGCCCGCCAGGACGGCGTCGATCGCCTCGAGCGAGGAGCCGGAGGCCACCGCCATCGCCGTTCCCTCGGTGTGCAGCCGCTCGACGAGTTTGCGCATCTGCGGGAAGACCTCGGTCCGGGTACGGGCCAGCTCCAGGTAGGCGGCGTTCTGCTCGGCGAGCAGCTGCTCGACCGGCGTCCGGATCGCGTACCGCTCCCGCAGGATCCCCAGCGTCTCCAGCGTGCCGATGCCGATGAAACGGGAGTGCTGCTCCCAGGTGAAATCGGGGACCCCGTGCCGCTCCAGCGTGCGGCGCCCGGACTCGTAGTAGTTCGGCTCGCTGTCCACCAGCGTGCCGTCGAGATCGAATATGACGGAAATCATCCGGTGCGCCCGTCCTGCCGCTCGTGTTCTGTTCCGGTAATCCTGTCTGCCCTGTCAGGATTTCATGGCATTTCGGCCCACGGACTCGACCAGTGGCAGCAGCCGGTGCGGCACCCGCTCGCGCAGGGCCACCTCCGTGCGGGTGCGGACCACGCCCGGGAGCTGGATCAGCCGCTGGATCACGTCCTCCAGGTGCCCGTTGTCCCGGGCCGCCACGCGGGTCAGCAGGTCCCCGCCGCCGGTGATCGAGAAGGCCTCGATGATCTCCGGTACGGCGGCCAGCGCGTCGCCCACGTCATCCAGGTGCCCCTGGGTGACCTCGATGTGCACGAAGGCCAGCACCGGATGGCCCAGGGCTGCGGGGGAGAGTACCGGCCCCGTCCCGGTGATCACACCCGTGCGCTCCAGCCGGTCCAGCCGTGCCTGCAGGGTGCCGCGCGCGACGCCGAGGATGCGGGCGTACTCGCGCACGCTGGTGCGCGGCTGCTCGATCAGCAGGCGCAGGATTCTGGTGTCGAGCTCGTCCACCGCCACGCCCCGACTGTACCAATGGCCCCGTTCACCCCGATCGTTCCCGGCCAGGTGCCTGATCGGTGTGCAGCCCGGGCTGGCTCCGGTAGAGCAGGCCCACGACCAGCACCGTCGCGCCGGCCGGCAGCAGCAGCCAGCCCACGGTCCCACCGGCCCGCAGCAGCAGCGCCCCGAGGAACCCGCCGGCGAACATGGCCAGGACGGAGAGGCCACGCAGCTTCCAGCCCGCGGTCCTGAATCCGTACGTGTTCTCCCGTCCCATGGCCGTCGCGCCGATGAAGGCGGTCATGGACCGGGTGACCAGCGTCGTCGGCACGCCGGGCACGTTCGCCCGCATGATCGTGGTGTTTCGCAACCCCATCGCCGTGGCCAGGACCGCCATCACCACCAGATGCCGCACGGCCGGGGATCCGTACTGCGCGACCAGCCCCCAGCCGACGCCCGCAGCGGTCAGGATCAGCCCCGCCTCGGCGACGAGCCCGATGACGAACCAGCGCCGACCGCGGACCTCGGTCACGGACTCCAGGTGGGACCCGCACACCACCCCGACGACGAACGCGGCCAACGAGACCCCGGGCGCGAGCGTCTCCAGACGCCCCGCCCCCGCCGCCCCGAAGGCCACGAACAGCACATTGCCCGTCTGCATCGCCGTGAAGGCCGGCCCGAGCGCCAGCAGGCTCACCGCTTCCACCAGCCCGGTCACCCCGGTCAGTACGACCATCAGCGCCGGCATGTGCGGCGGGAGCGGCGGCGGCCCGGCCCTCCGCCCGGCCTCCCGGTTCTCGTCCATGACGCCCGACACTGACACGCCCGCCCGGGTGCTCCGGCGCCGACATGCCGGAAGGCATAGGGTCCGGAGGATGAGCGACCTGTTGCTGGTGAGGCACGGCGAGACGGCCTGGAGCGCGAACGGGCGGCACACGGGACGCACCGACCTCCCGCTGACCGCGCGCGGGGTCGAGGAGGCCATCTCGCTGGCCCCCTTCTTCCGGGACCGGCAGCCCGCCCTGGTGCTGACCAGCCCGCTGCGCCGCGCCGTCGCCACCGCCGAGCTCGCGGGGCTCACCGGCGGCGAGAGCGACCCCGACCTGTACGAGTGGGACTACGGCGGCTACGAGGGCATCACCACCGAGGAGATCCAGAGGACCACGCCCGACTGGTCGCTGTGGACCCACGGCGTCCCGCCCGGCGACGCCGAGCACCCCGGCGAGAGCGCCGCGCAGGTGGGCGCCCGGGCCGACCGCGCCCTGGCCCGGGTCGCCCCGGTGCTCCGGGCGGACGACGGCGATGTGGTGCTCGTCGCCCACGGCCACTTCCTGCGCGTCCTGACCTCCCGCTACCTGCGCCTGGAGCCCGAGCACGGCCGGCTGTTCCTGCTGCGCACCGGCACCGTCAGCATGCTCTCCACGGAGCACGGCCTCCCCGTGATCGCGGGCTGGAACACCCGCCCCTGACCCCGGGTCTCCTCGCCTCGCGCGGCGGTGCGGTGTGCGTGACCATTCGTACATGGGTCACGACTCGTACATGGACCGGGGCGGTGCGGGCGCCGGACCGGAGGGCCAGGACGCGGCGCTCAAGGCCAACGCGATCGGGTTCCTCGACGCGCTCGTCATCGGACTGAACTCCACCTCGCCCGCCTACTCCCTGGCCGCCGTCCTCGGGCCGATCGTGGCGCTGGTCGGCATCTACGCACCGGGCGTGATGCTGGCCTCCTTCGTCCCGATGCTGCTCATCGCCGCCGCCTTCTACTACCTCAACAAGGTCGACCAGGACTGCGGGACGACCTTCTCGTGGGTCACCCGGGCCATGGGCCCCTGGGCGGGCTGGCTCGGCGGCTGGGCCATCGCGATGACCGGCGTCCTGGTCATCGGCTCGCTCGCGGACGTCGCAGTGAACTTCGGCCTGCTCGCCGTCGGACTCGACAGCTGGGCCGCCAACGCGTGGATCCGCCAGAGCCTCACCGTCCTGGTGATCCTGGTCATGACCGGGATCTGCGTCATCGGAACCGAGCTCTCGGCCCACCTCCAGGACATCCTCATCCTCGCCCAGGTCTTCTTCCTGCTGGCCTTCGCCGTGGTCGCCATCTACCGCGTCTACGCCGGCACCAGCAGCCTGGAGGAGATCGAGCCCTCCCTCTCCTGGCTCAACCCCTTCGGCGCCGGCGGCGCCGCCCTCACCGGCGGACTGCTGCTCGGCGTGTTCATCTACTGGGGCTGGGAGTCCGCGGTCAACCTCACCGAGGAGGTGGAGAACTCGGCCACCGCACCCGGCAAGGCGGGCATCTGGTCGACCGTGATCCTCCTCGTCACCTACCTGTCCGTGGGCTTCGCGGTCGTCGCCTACGCGGGCACCGCCTACCTCGCCGAGAACGCGGGCGAGGAGGAGGCCATCTTCGCGGTGCTGGCCCACGAGGTCATGGGCGGCTGGGACTGGGTGGTGCTCCTCGCGGTCTCCACCTCCGCGCTCGCCTCCACCCAGACCACGATCATCCCCGCCTCCCGCACGGCCCTGTCCATGGCCCGCCGGCACGCGCTGCCGCACAAGCTGGCACAGATCCACCCGCGGTTCCGGACCCCGGACGTGAGCACGTGGTGGGTGGCCGGCATCGCCATCGGCTGGTACCTGATCGTCAACCAGATCAGCGAGAACGCGCTCCTGGACTCGCTGACCGCGCTCTCCCTGCTCATCGCCTTCTACTACGCGCTCACCGGCCTGGCCTGCGCCATCTACTACCGCCGCCACCTGTTCGAGAACCTGCACAACTTCGTGCTGATCGGACTCGGGCCGGTGATCGGCGCCGGCCTGCTGATCTGGCTGCTGGTGGAGTCGATCGGCGACATGTCCAACCCGGAGAACTCCGCCAGCGGCGTCTCCTGGTTCGGGCTCGGCCCACCGCTGGTCATCGGCATCGGCATCGCCCTCGTGGGTGTGGCCGTCATGTGCTTCTGGCGGGTACGTGACGGCAGGTTCTGGCAGGAGCGCCGCTCGGTCGCCGACCCGGCCCTCGTCCACGCCGGGAAGAACCAAGGGGGGTCCTGATGTCCGTGGTCCTCGGTTACGACGAGTCGCCGGGCGCGGAACGGGCCCTGCAGGTGGCGCTGGAGGTGGCCACCGCCTTCGGCGAGCCCCTGGTCCTCGTCTACGGGGCGGCCGCCCCGGGCCCCACCGGCGAGGAGTCCCGCGCCCACCGCGAAGCCGTCCGCCAGGCGGGCCGCAGCGCGCTCGCGCACGCCGTCGAGGAGGCCGACGCAGCCGGTGTGCCCTCGTCGGTCGAGGTGGCCGACGAGAAGCCCGCCCAGGCACTGCTGGACGCCGCCGAGCGGCACCGGGCCCGGGTCATCATCGTCGGCAGCTGGGGCGACAGCCCGATGCGCGGGGCCCTGCTCGGGTCCACCCCGCACAAGCTCCTGCACCTCTCGCCGATCCCGGTGCTGTGCGTACCGACCGGGCCGGAGGGCGCCTGAACAGCCGTGGCTCGGCCGAGGCGGACGTCCTCCGGCCCGTCGGGTCCCCTCCCCGGTACCGGTTGCCGGTCAGGGCCCGGAGAGGGCGCCCTCCGGCTCGGCCTTCGCCGGGGCCGGGCGCTTCACCTCCCTGCCGGCACGGAGCAGGGTCAGGGCCGGGCTGGTGATCGCCGTCGTCACCAGGGCCATCAGCACCAGCACGGTGAACAGCTGCGGCCCGATGACTCCCAGTTCCAGACCGACGTTGAGCACCACCAGCTCGGTCAGCCCCCGGCAGTTCATCAGGGCGCCGATCGACAGGGCCTCCCGCCAGGGTCTTCGGCAGGCACGGGCCGCGCCCGCCGCACCGCCCCACTTGCCGAGGAAGGCGACGCCGAGGATGGCGGCCGTCCACAGCCACAGCTCCGGCGCCGCCGTCAGCCCGCCGATGTCCGTGCGCAGCCCGGTGAGCACGAAGAACAGCGGCAGCAGCACGGGCACCGTGAAGGCGCGCAGCCGGGCCGCCGAGGCCTCGATGCGCTGCCCGGTGCGAGGGGTGATCACCCCGAACAGGAAGGCCCCGAACAGGGCGTGCACCCCGATCCGGTCGGTGGCCAGCGCGGACAGGCTCAGTCCGCTGAAGAGCGCCACCAGGACCACGGCGTCCCCGGCCCGTTCGGCGCGGGCCGCCCAGCGCGCCAGCAGGGGGCGTACGGCGTAGAGCATCACCAGGGTGAAGGCCACGGCCAGCGCGGCCGTGGTGGCCGCCTCCATCGGGGACCCGGCCGAGGCGAGGGCCACCACCAGGGCCAGCAGGCACCACGCGGCGACGTCGTCCACGGCCGCGCAGGCCATGGCGAGCGCGCCGAGCGGGGTTCCGTACAGGCCGCGGTCGGTGAGGATCCGGGCCAGGACGGGGAACGCGGTGATGCTCATGGCCACCGCGATGAACAGGGTGAACGGCAGCCGGCCCACACCCGCCGGGGCGAACCCGTCGTACATCGCGAGTGCCAGCACCGAGCCCAGGGCCAGCGGCAGCAGCATCCCGGCCTGGCTCACGGCCACTGCGACGCGGGTGTGGCCGCGCAGGCTCTTGAGGTCCAGCTCCAGCCCGACCAGGAACATGAAGGCGAGCAGCCCGAGCTGGCCGAGCACCGAGGTGTACGGAAGCACGGACGGCGGGAACAGCCAGTGCTGGGCCTGCGGCCAGAGCCAGCCCAGCAGCGAGGGGCCCAGCAGGATGCCGGTGGCGATCTCGCCCACCACCGGCGGCTGGCCGAACCGGCGGAAGACGATCGCCCCCGCCTGGCAGGCGAGGATCACGACGGGGACGGCGATCAGGAGCGAGGGCAGCGGATCAGCCGACGACACGGGTGCCCCCCTCGGTCCCGGCGGGTCGCAGCGCGGCGGGCAGGGCGGCGTGCGCGGCCGGCTGCGGGACCGCCGCGGCCGCGGACCACGGGGCGTAGCGGCGCTGCCCGTAGAGCAGGGGCTGCCGGTCGTCCCGTACGGTCACCCGGCGGACCTCGGCGAAGACGGCCGTGTGGTCCCCGAAGCCGACGGTTCTGACCACGGCGCAGTCCGCGACGGCGTGCGCGTCCGCCGTCAGGTGCGGCCCGCCGGCCCCCAGCGGCAGCCGCCATTCGACGCGGTCGAAGCGGTCGGGCGCCGCGGAGGCGAACAGGTCCGAGGTGCCGCGGGCCCGCTCGTGCAACAGGTTGAGGGCGAAGTGGCCGCCGGCGAGCAGCACCGCGAGGGTCGGGCTCGCCGCCCGTATGCACACCACGAGCGTCGCCGGTTCGAGGGCGACGCTCGCGAGGGAGGTGCAGGTCAGGCCGTGCGGCACGGAATCGGAATCCAGTGTGGTGACGACGGACACCCCGGTGGGGAAGGCGGCCATGAAGGGCCGCAGGTCCGCCGGACGGCCCCCGGCCGACTCGTCCGGTGCGGCGGGATGGGGCACGGAACGGTGGGGCATGTCTGACTCCTGAGGTGGCTGAAGCAACTGCGGCCCGGCAGCCGGCGGGAGAGCCGTGCTGCCGGGCCGTGGGAGCGGTGGGCCTTACGCGCCGTGCAGTTGGCGCAGGTAGTCGTAGGCACTGGGCAGGGTCTCCAGCAGGTTCTGCTGCTGGCGCTTGACCGTGTCGAAGAGGGGTTCGGCGCCGGCCACCGAGTCCGGCCGGTGCGCGAGGGAGGGCAGCGGGGCGTCCGGCTCCAGGCCCAGGCCCGCGAAGATGCAGTAGTAGCTGCCGTTGGTCCAGAAGTTGCGGAACTCCGCCTCGAAGTTGCCGTAGTACGTCGACTCGTCGGTGATCGGAGAGTTGATGGGCAGGCCGGCCTTGTAGGCCGAGATCTTCTGCTGGATGTTGTCCGGGAGGGTCAGCTTCTTGTTGGCCTGCCAGAACGGCGTGTCGTTGCGCGGCGCGTAGAAGAAGTGCGCCTGGATGAAGTCGCGGGTGTCGTCGAACATCACCTCGATCTCGTGGTTGAAGCTGTTGACCAGGCCCTCGTTGAAGGTCTTGTCCGGGAAGTGCTTGGCCAGCTGGTAGATCGCGGCGGTGATGAAGTAGATGCCGGTCGATTCCAGCGGCTCCAGGAAGCAGGAGGACAGGCCGATGCTGACGACGTTCTTCACCCACGCGCGGCGGTTGCGGCCGACGCGGAAGCGGATGTGGTTGAACTTCGTCTCCTCCACGTCCAGGCCCCACATGTCCGCGAACTCGCGGGTGGCGGTGTCCTGGTCGGTGAACTTGCTGGAGTAGACGTAGCCGGTGCCGAAGCGGCCCAGCATGGGGATCTTCCACGCCCAGCCGGAGGACATGGCGATCGCCGACGTGTACGGCTCCACCCCGTTCGCCTCGTCGTCGTGCGGCACGGCAGTCGCCACCGCGCTGTCGCACAGCAGGTGGTCGCTCATGTCGATGAAGGGCTCCTCCATCGCCTGGTTGATCAGCAGGCCGCGGAAGCCCGAGCAGTCCACGAACAGGTCGGCGTCCAGCGCCAGTCCGCCCTTGGTGTGCAGCGTGGTCACGTAGCCGCGGCCGTCCTGCTCGACCCGCACCATCTCGTCCTGTACGTGGTTCACGCCCTGCTTCTCGGTGCTGAACCGGCGCAGGAAGTCGGCCACCAGCTGGGCGTCGAAGTGCCACGCGTACCGGGTGGCCGGACGTCCGTCGAGCCAGCGCGGGGCCTTCATCGCGTCCATCACGGGGGGCTCGCGGAAGCAGGCGTAGTCGAACGGCTCGGTGGTGCGGCCCTCGTGCTTGCGCTTGAACCAGTAGTGCGACAGCGGGGTCTGGTCGTAGTCGGGGAGCAGCCCGAAGGGGTGGTAGAAGTGGTCCGGACCGCCGCCCGGCAGCTCGCGGGCCGCCGACTCGCCCTGCCCGTCGGTCCGCCAGTTGACGAAGCGCACGGCCATCTTGAAGCTCGCGTTGCACTCCCGCATCCACTCGTCCTCGGCGATGCCCAGGTAGTCGAAGAAGGAACGCTGCAGATTGGGCACGGTGGCCTCGCCGACCCCGATGCGGGGGATCGACGGCGCTTCGAGCACGGTGATGTCGACCGTTCCCTGCAGCGCCTTTCCGAGGTATGCGGCCGTCATCCAGCCGGCCGTGCCGCCGCCCAGGATGACGACCTTCTGAAGCCGGGTGTCGCTGCTGGTCATGAAACAGCCCTCATTTCGGATTCGGCGGTTCGGGGGTTCGGGTGGTCGTGCTCATCAGTGTCGAAAGCGGCCCTATCACCGCCCTACACCGATCGGATCCGGCCGTTGTAGGGCCTTTGTAGACCTCCCGGACACACTCCTCGCAGGCAGCAGCGGCAGGCTGAAAACCACCGGGAGGACGCGATGACCACCGCAGCGAACGGGACGGCGGGGCCGGCGGTACGGGTCCGCTTCCTGGGCGACTTCGAGCTGACCGTCAACGGCACCCCCGTCCAGCGCTGGCGGGCCGGCAAGGCCCGTGGCCTGTTCCAGTACCTCGTGGTCCACCGCGGCCAGATGCTCACCCGCGACCGGCTCTACGCATCCCTGTGGCCCGGCGCCGACGCCGCCGCGGGCAGTTCCCTGAAGGTCGCCGCCCATGCCCTGCGCCGGGTGCTCGACGCCCACCCCGACCGCCCCGGCGACTCCGGGATCCAGCTGGTCTACCGCGACTTCGGCTACGTCCTGCACATCACCGGGCTGTGGTCCGACCTCGACCGCTTCCAGGAACTCGTGCACACCGGCCTGCGGGCCGCCGCGGCCGGCGACGCCCCGCTCGCCCGCACCCGGCTGCGGGCGGCGCTCGGCCTGTACGGCGGCGAGTTCCTGCGCGGCGAGAGCGCCGACTGGGTCGTCGAACAGCGCGAGTACCTCAGGGCCCTCGCCCTGCGGGCCCTGGGGGTGCTGCGCGCCGACGCCGAGGCCCGCGAGGACTTCGTCGAGCTGATCGAGGTGTGCAGGCGCACGCTGGAGATCGACCGCCACCACGAGGAGACCTACCGCGCGCTGATGGCCGCGCACGGCCGGCGCGGCGAACTCGCCTGCGTACGACGCTGGTACGAGCTGTGCGCCCGCCGCATGCGCGACGAGCTGGCCGTGGCACCCGGCCAGGAGACCCAGCGGTTGCTGGCCACCCTGATCCCCGCCGCCGCGCGCCCCGCCGCTCCCGCTCCCGCTGCCGCCTCCGCCTTCGCCTCCGTCGCGGGGGCCCCGCCCGCCACCGTCCGCGCGCTGCGGCCGCCCGCCCGCCGGGCCGGAGCCCCCGCCCGCAGCGCGGACCTCCGTACGACCGTCCCGGCCCGGCCCGTGCGGCGGGCCAGGCCCGACAGCCGGGCCGCGGCCGCCCTGGCCCGCGCGGCCGACCAGGCGTCCGCGTGACACCGACCCGCCGTCCAGCGAGCCCGTGATTCCGTGACCGAGTGAGGACCCCACCGTGACCGTGCTGACCGTGCCGACCGAGCCACAGGACACCAGACCGTCCGGGGCCGAGCCCAACGCGGCCGCCCTGCCGCCCCGTTACACCGACCAGTGGATCGGCGGCGCCTGGGTCGCCTCCGACGCCGACGGCCGCCTGGCCGTCACCGACCCCGCCACCGAGCGCGCCCTGGCCACCGTGCCCGCGGGCACCGCCCGGGACGCCGACCTCGCCGCGCGCGCCGCCGCCGCCGCGTTCCCACGGTGGGCCGCCACCCCGCTGCCCGAACGCGTAGCTCTGCTGCGCCGGGTCGTCGAGGCCATGGAGGTCCGGGCCGACCGCTTCGCAGAAATCATCACCGCCGAGGTCGGTGCGCCCGCCCGGATGGCGCGCCAGACCCATGTCGGGCTCTCCCTCGGCATGGCGGCCCACTGCGTCGAGACCGCCGCCTCCTACACCTTCGAGGAGAGCGTGGGCCATTCGCTCGTCGTGCGCGAGCCCGCCGGAGTGGCCGCCTGCATCACCCCGTGGAACACCCCGCTGCTGCTCACCGTGCAGAAAATCCTCCCCGCGCTCGCGGCGGGCTGCACCGTGGTGCACAAGCCGAGCGAGATCACCCCGCTGCACGCCCGGCTGCTCGCCGAGGCGATCGCCGAGGCCGATCTGCCGCCCGGTGTCTTCAACATGGTCGTGGGCACCGGCGCCGCCGTCGGCACCGCGCTCGTCACCCACCCGCTGATCGACGTGGTCTCCCTGACCGGTTCCACCCGGGCCGGACGGGAGGTCTCCGCGCTCGGCGCCGGCAGCGTCAAGCGCGTCCACCTCGAACTCGGCGGGAAGAACGCGAGCCTCGTCCTCGACGACGCCGACCTGGCCGCGTCCGTGGCCGCCACCGTCGACCAGATGCTCTTCAACACCGGCCAGACCTGCCTGCAGTGGAGCCGGCTGCTGGTGCCCCGGGACCGGCAGGACGAGGCCGTGGAGCTCGCCGGCGAGGCCATGGCCGGGTACGTGACCGGCGACCCGCGCGACCCGGCGACCGACCTCGGCCCGCTGGTGTCCGCCGCCGCGCACGCCCGGGTCACCGGCCACATCCGGCGGGGCGTCGAGGAGGGCGCCGGCCGGCTGGTCCGCGGCGGCCCCGACCGGCCCGCCGGGCTGGACACCGGCTACTACGTCCGGCCGACGGTCTTCGCCGACGTGGACCCGCTGAGCGGCATCGGCCAGGAGGAGATCTTCGGACCGGTGCTCTCGGTCATCCCCTACGACGACGAGGACCAGGCGGTCCGGATCGTCAACGGCACCCGCTACGGGCTGCACGGCGCGGTCTGGTCCGGCGACGACGCCCGCGCCGAGCGGACGGCGCGCCGCTTCCGCACCGGCCTGGTCGACGTGAACGGCGGCCAGTTCAACCCGGCCGCCCCGTTCGGCGGATTCAAGCAGTCCGGGATCGGGCGCGAGTGCGGCACCGCCGGACTGGAGGCCTTCCTGGAGACCAAGTCGATGCAGCTCCCGCAGGGCGCGGGGGGCCAGGTGGTCGGCCCGCGCCTGCGGGCGACCGCGGCCGCCCGCCCCGCGGACACCGAGAGGAACGACGGATGACCCACCGGCACGCCGAGTCCGCCGGGGCCACCGCCCTGCGGGTACCGGCCGACGACACACCGTTCCGCGCGGCCGGGGCGGAACCGGATCCCGCCGCGCCGGCGGACGACACCCTCCCGCCGCTGTTCGCCCGCCTGGAACGGTGGACGCGCGAACAGCCGAACGAGACCGCCGTCAAGGCCTTCGACGGCACCCTCACCTACGCGGCGCTCACCGCCCGCACCGCCCGGTACGCCACCGCGCTCGCCGCGGCCGGAGCCGGCCCCGAGACCGCCGTCGGGCTGCTGCTCGGCCGGTCCCGGGAGAGCGTCCCCGCCCTGCTCGCCGTCTGGAGCCTCGGCGCGACCGCCGTACCCCTGGACCCCGGCCACCCCGTCGAACGCCTCGGCCGCGTCCTGCGCGACGCCGGCGCCGCCGTCCTGGTCGCCCCCGAGGTGCCCACCGGACTGGAGCCCGACGGGATCGCCCTGCTGGCCCCCGCCGACGTCCGCCGCCGGGCCCCCGGGGCGCTCGCGGTGTCCGTACCCGCCCCCGACGGCTGCGCGTACCTCATCTACACCTCCGGAACCACCGGCCGCCCCAAGGGGGTCGAGGTCACCTACCGGGGCCTGGACACCTTCGTCGAAGCCCTCGGCGGACTCGGCCTGCCGCCCGGCGGGCTCGGCCTCAACGCCGTCTCGCCCGCCTTCGACGGCTGGCTCTGGTGCACCCTGCTCTACCTGACGCACGGCCAGGGCGTGGCCCTCGCCGACCTCTCCCTGGACGGGCTGCGCCAGGCCGCCGCCGAAGGCCGCGAACCGCTGCCCGGCGGCCTGCGCACCGTCTCCCTCACCCCGTCGCTGCTCGCCGCCCACGGCGCCGGCATCGACTCCGCCGAAGTGGTCGTGGTCGCCGGAGAAGCCTGCCCGGCCGCACTGGCCGAACGGTTCGCCCACGGCCGCCGGCTGCTCAACGTGTACGGGCCGACCGAGGTGACCATCGCCGCGACCTGGGCCGACAGCCGACGAGGGGACGACGTGACCACCATCGGACGACCCCTGCCCGGCTACCGGGCGTACGTCCTGGACGCGGAGCTCCGCCCGGTGCCCGCCGGCACCGAGGGCGAGCTCTACCTCGGCGGCCCCGCCGTCGCACGCGGCTACCGGGGCCGCCCCGGCCTCACCGCCAGCCGCTTCCTGCCCGACCCCTTCCAGGGCGGCGGCACGCGCATGTACCGCACCGGCGACGTGGTGATCCGGCGGCCCGGTGGCGAACTGGAGTACCGGGGCCGCCGCGACGACCAGGTGAAGATCCGCGGTCACCGCATCGAACTGGGCGAGGTGGAGCGGATCGCCGCCGAGCTGCCCGAGGTCGTCGCCGCCGCCTGCTGCCCCCTCGCCTCGGGCCAGACCCTCGGCCTCGCCGTCGTCGCGGCCCCCGGCGCCGACCGGGCGGGCCTCGCCGACCTGGTCGTGGAACGCTGCCGCAAGCAGCTGCCCGCAGCCGCCGTGCCCAGCACGGTCCAGGTGCTCGACCGGATCCCGACCCTGACCACCGGAAAGGCCGACCGCGAGGCGCTGGCCAAGGCCCTGGTGACGCCGGAAGCCGCGCCCGCCGCGCAGCCGGCGGCCCCGGGCACCGGCCCGACCACGAGCGAGCGCATCGTGATGGCCGTCTGGGCCGACGTGCTCGCCACCGAGATCCCCGGCCCCGACGCGGACTTCTTCGATCTGGGCGGCCACTCCCTGGCCGCCGCCCGCGCCGTGTCGGAGCTGCGCCGCATCACCGGACTGCGCGTCGGCCTCGGCGCACTGCTGGCACAGCCGACGGCCGCGCACTTCGCCGCCGAGGTCGACCGGCTCGCCGCCGAGCGGGAGGCGTCCGCCGCCGCCCCGGGCGGCGACGCCGCCGAAGCAGAAGGGGCCTGAGCCATGGGCGCCTGGATCTCCACCTGGTCGGACGACCCCGCCGGCCGGACCCTGCCCGCCCTCCTGTGCCTGCCGCCCGCCGGGGCCGGCTGCCAGCAGTTCCGCGCCTGGCAGCCCGCACTGGCGGGTACCGCCCAGGTGTACGGCGTACAGCTGCCGGGGCGGGAGAACCGCTGGCGTGAGCCGATGCCGGACACCTTCGACGAGGCCGTCGGGGCCATCGCCGCGGAGCTGCTGGACGTGGTCGCCGACGGCCGGCCCCTGGTCGTCTTCGGCCACAGCTTCGGCGGCCTCCTCGGCTACGAGGTCTCCCGCCGGGTCGCCCCGCGGGCCCTGGTGGTCAGCGGCTGCCGGGCCCCCGGCCACTGGGACGGCGCCGGCCGCGGCATCGTCGACGACGGCGAGGAGCTGGACAAGCTCTTCGACACGGCCGGCCTCGACCCCGGGCTGCTCGACGAGGACACCCGCGCCCTGATGGTCGCGATGCTCCGCAAGGACGCGCAGCTGTCGCTGAGTTACGTCCACAAGCCGGACGTACGCCTGGACGCGCCGGTCCACGCCTGGGGGGCCGACGGCGACGAGACCGTCAGCTCCGAGGACCTGGACGGCTGGGCCGCGGTCACCACCGCCGCGTTCACCCGGCACACCACCAGGGGCGGCCACCACGCCGTACTGCGCCGCCCGCAGCCCGTACTGGACCAGCTGACCGCCCTGCTGCGGGGCACGGGCGGCGAGACCACGACCGGCGTCTGACCGCCCGTCCGACCGCCCGACCGTCCGCAACAACCCGCCTGCCCGCCCGCCCGAGTCCGGAGGACACCGTGCCCACCACCCACCAGGTTCTCGTGAACCACGAGGGGCAGTACGCGCTGTACCCCGCCACACGCGAGACCCCCGACGGCTGGACGCCGGCCGGGTTCGACGGCACCGAGGACGAATGCGCCGGCTTCGTGGACGCCCAATGGCCCGACACCCGCCCGCTCAGCCTGCGAGGAGCCTGAGATGGAGATCGACCTGCTCGACCCGGGCCCCTTCGGCCGCAACGACTTCTGGCCCGCCTTCACCTGGCTGCGCGCCAACTCGCCCGTCCACTGGCATCCCGAACCCGGCAGCGAGGACGGGGGCTTCTGGGTGCTGAGCCGCCACCGCGACATCATGAAGGCGTACGCCGACAGCGACACCTTCTCCTCGGCGCGCGGGATGCGCCTGGGCAGCGACCCGGCGGCCGTCGCCGCCGTCGCCCAGCGCATGCTCATCGTCTCCGACGTCCCCCACCACACCCGCCTCAAGCGGGCCCTCCACCAGGCCTTCGGACCGCAGCAGATGCCGCGCCTGGAGGCGATGGTCGAGAAGGTCGTCGGCGAGCTGGTGACCGAGGCCGTCGAACGCGACGAGCTGGACTTCATCGACCTCGCCAAGCAGCTGCCCAACCGGGTCGTCTGCGCCATGATGGGCATCCCGCGCGCCGACTGGGCCTGGATCGGGGCCCTGACCACCGACGCCTTCGACTCCCCGGACGACGAGGTGCGCACCAACGCGCACTCGGAGATCTTCCTCTACTTCATCGAACTGCTGGCCGAGCGCCGGGCCCGCCCCGGCGACGACCTGGTCAGCCAGATCGCCCACGACACCCTCGTGGACGAGGGCGACGGCGTCGAACGGCCGCTCAGCGACCACGAGATCGTCTTCAACCTCAACGGGGTCCTCTCCGGGGCCAACGAGACCACCCGCTACTCGGCGGCCGGCGCGGTCCACATGTTCGCCGAACACCCCGACCAGTGGCGGCTGCTGCGCGGCCTCGGCCACGACGGCATCACCCCTGCGGTCGAGGAGATCCTGCGCTGGACCACCCCCGGGGTGCACGCCCTGCGCACCGCCGTCCGCGACACCGAGATCAACGGGATCCCCATCGCCGAGGGCGCCCGGGTGACGCTGTGGAACGTCTCGGCCAACCGTGACGAGGACGTCTTCGCCGATCCGCACTCCTTCCGGGTCGACCGCCGCCCCAACCGGCACGTCGCCTTCGGCCACGGCCGCCACCTCTGCCTCGGTGCGCGCCTGGCCCGCTTCGAACTCGGCGCCCTGCTCACCGAGATGCTCGGCGTGCTCGACGGCTTCGAACTGGCCGGACCCGTCACCTTCAACTCCTCCAACTTCACCTGGGGGATCAACGCTCTCCCCGTGCGGCTGCTGCGCAGCCGAGCCTTCGCGAAGTAAGAAAGGGCCCGCACTGTGACCACCGCACTCGTCGACTTCAACCGTTCGGACGCCGCGTTCCCCGCGACCGGGTACCCGCAGCTCCTCGCCGAACAGGCCGCCCGCACCCCCCGGGCCACCGCCCTCGCACAGGGCGACCGCAGCTGGACCTACGCCGAACTGGAGGCCGCCACCAACCGCCTGGCGCACGCGCTGATCGCCCGCGGCGCGGCCGCCGGGAGCCGGATCGGCCTCTGCTACCCGCGCAGCGCCGAGTACGTCATCGGCTCCCTCGCCATCCTCAAGACGGGCGCGGCGATCGTCGCCCTCGATCCGGTCAACCCCGACGACCGGCTCGCCGCGATGATCGCCGACGCCGCCCCGCTGCTGGTACTCACCCCCGCCGACCTCGGCCGCCGGATACCCGAGGACGTCCCCCGGGACGAGGTCGCCACGGCCGGGCAGGGACAGCCGGACACCGCGCCCGCCGTCGTGACCGGACCCGACACCGTCAGCCACCTCATCTACACCTCCGGCTCCACCGGCACCCCCAAGGCCGTCCTGGAGCGGCACGGCGCGCTCACCAACCTGGTGCACTGGACCACCCGTGCCTACGGGGTCCGGCCCGGCGACCGCGCCTCCTGGATGTCCACCCCCGGCTTCGCCGTCCAGATCATGGAGTGGCTCGCCTACCTGCCCGCCGGAGCGGCCGTCCACATCCCCGAGGCCGGGCAGGCGCAGACCCCCGAGCAGATCCGCGACTGGCTGGCCGGCGAGGGCATCACCCACACCATGCTGGTCGCCGCCCTGGCCGAGCCCGCCTGGGGCCTGACGTGGCCGGCGGACACCGCGCTGCGGATCCTGGTCACCACCGCCGAGCGCGTGCACAGCTGGCCGCCCGTCGACACGCCCTTCCGGGTCGTGATGACCTACGGCACCACCGAGACCACCAACGTCCTGTCCTGCCTCGACCTCGGCGCCGGCATCGACTTCACCAGCCAGGCCACCTCCGACGAGGTCCGCGCCACCCGCCAGGTCCCGGTCGGCGTGCCCATCGCGAACCTGCGCGTCCACCTCCTCGACGAGGACGGCAGCCCGGTGCCCGAGGGCGAGGTCGGCCGCCTGCACGTCTCCGGCGCCGGTGTCGCGGCCGGCTACCACGGCCGCCCCGAGCTCACCTCCGCGAAGTTCCACCCCAACTTCGTCGCCGACGACCCGCACCCGGTGCTCTACGACACGGGCGACCTCGCCCGCCGCCGCGAGGACGGCGCCGTGGAACTCCTCGGCCGGTCCGACTCCCAGGTCAAGATCCGCGGCTTCCGCGTCGAGCTCGGCGAGGTCGAGACGCACATCGCACGGCTCGACGACATCGCGGAGGCCGTCGTCGTCACCCAGGAGCGCGGCCCGGGCGACAAGCGGCTCATCGCCTACGTCTCCCCGGCCGGCGCGGCCGAACCGGACTCCGCCGCGGTGCGCGCCGAGGTCGCCCGCACCCTGCCCTACTACATGGTCCCCGCCACCGTCGTCGTCCTGCCCGTGCTCCCGCGGCTGCCCAACGGCAAGGTGGACCGGCGCAGCCTGCCCGAGCCCCCGGAGGGCCGCGACGCGGTCGGCGCCGGCTACGAGGCCCCCCGCAACGAGGTCGAGGACGGGATCGGCCGCCTGTGGGCCGAGGCGTTCCGCACCGACGGCGTCGGCATCCACGACAACTTCTTCGAGCTGGGCGGCCATTCGCTGCTGGCCTTCCAGCTGATCGACGAGATCCGCCGCCGCTACAGCGTCGAGCTCAGCCTCTCCGACCTCTCCACCTGCCCCACCGTCGCCGAGCTCGCCACCCTCGTCACCACCGAACGCACGGGCGGCCGCGGCTCCTTCGGCGGACTCCCCGCGATCGTCCCCGACCCCGCCGCGCGCTTCGAGCCCTTCCCGCTCACCGAGAGCCAGCAGGCGCTGTGGATCGGCCGCGGCGGACTCGTCGAGCTCGGCAACGTCGGCTGCCACGGCTACTTCGAGTGGGAGAGCGAGCAGCTCGACGTCGCCCGCTTCGAAGGCGCCTGGCGCCGGCTCGTCGAACGCCACGACGCCCTGCGCACCCGCGTCCTGCCCGACGGCACCCAGCAGGTCTTCGAGGAGATCCCGGCCTACGAGATTCCCGTCACCGACTTCGGCGGCCTCGGCGAGGAGGCCCGGCAGGCCGAGCTGGCCGAGCTGCGCGAGCGGCTCTCCCACCAGGTCCTCGACGGAGACAGCTGGCCGCTGTTCGACGTACGGATCAGCCTGCTGGGCGGCGGCCGGGCCCGCATCCACCTCTGCCTGGACTTCCTCGTCGCCGACGCCTGGAGCTACTTCCAGGTCCTCATCCCGGACCTGGTCACCTACTACGTGGAACCGGGCGCCGAACTCGCCCCGCTGGAGCTGACCTTCCGCGACTACGTCCTCGCCGTCGGGAACTCGCTGCGCGACAGCGAGCTCTACCGCCGCTCCGAGTGGTACTGGCGCGACCGCCTCGCCACCCTCCCGCCCGCCCCCGGGCTGCCCGAGCGCCCGGCCGACGCCCCCGAGCTGCCGGTCCGCTTCGAACGACGCAGCCACGTTGTGTCCCCGGAACTGTGGACCCGCATCCAGGAGCGGGCCCACGCCCGCGAGGTCACCCCCTCCGGGGTGCTGGCCGCCGCCTACGCCGAGATCCTCGGCCGGGCCGCCGGACAGGCCCGGTTCACCATCAACTTCCCGCTGTTCAACCGCCTCCCGCTGCACCCGCAGGTCAACGCGCTGCTCGCGGACACCACCACCACCCTGCTGCTGGCCGTCGAGCAGACGGAGAGCACCTTCGCCGGACGCGCCCAGGCCGTCCAGCGCCGGCTCTGGGCCGACCTGGAGCACCGCTACTTCAGCGGTGTGCAGGTGCTGCGCGAGCTGACCAAGCTGCGCGGCTCCCTCGCCCCGGCCATGCCCGTGGTGATGACCAGCCTGGCCGGCCACCCGCCGCAGTACGAGGAGACCGAACTGGGCGCGCCCGTCTACGGGATCTCGCAGACCCCGCAGGTCTCCCTCGACTTCCAGGTCTTCGAGAAGCCCGACGGCCTCACCTTCAACTGGGACTTCCTGCCCGCCGTCTACCCCGACGGACTCATCGACTCGATGTTCGAGGAGTTCACCGGCCTGCTCGAGGCCCTCGGCGGGGACGAGGTCTGGGAGCGCCACTCCCCGCCGCCCGGCGACGAGAGCGCCGCCCCCGGCAAGGCGGAGGAGCGCGACACCGGCGACGCCTGGGAGCGGTACTGGGCGGGGATCCGGCGGACCGGCCGCGGCGGCGACGTCATCTGGGACGCCGACAGCGGCGAGGAGTTCCACTGGCTGCTCGGCCAGGCACAGCGCCACTTCCGCAGCGGCCTGCCGGTCATCGACCTGGGCTGCGGCAACGGCCGCTACAGCCGCGAACTCGCCCCGCACTACCCGCGGGTCGTCGGCGTCGACGTCTCGGCCAGCGCCATCGCGCACGCCACGCGCGAGGCAGAGGGCGTGCCGAACGTCGACTACCTGGCGATCGACATGACCGATGCCGAGCAGGCCGCCGCCCTGGGCGAGGGGCCGTACAACATCTTCGTCCGCGGCGTCTTCCACGTCCTGGACGGCGAGGCCCGGGCCCGGCTCGCCGCCGTCGCCGACCGCCTGCTGGGGGACGAGGGCACGCTGATCGTCCACGAGCCCGACTACTCCAGCAACTCCTTCGGCTACCTCGGCTTCGTCGGAGGCAAGCGCGGCCGCGCCGAGGACCTGGTCGGCCCGCTGGAGGCCGCCGGTGTCCGGCACTCGCACCGCTTCACCCGGCCCGAACTGGCCGAGGCGTTCGGCGCGGACGCCTGGGAGGTCGTCGAGGACGAGGCGATAGAACTGCACGCCATCGACCCCCAGTCGGACTCCGACGCCCTGCGGCTGCCCGGCTACTACGCGGTGCTGCGCCGCAGGCGCTGATGACCGGCACCGCACCGGCCGGTCCCGCACCGCCCGGCCTCGCTCTGGCCGGGCCGACCGCGGCGGTGCTGGCCGCGGCCGGGGACGTACGGGAGCTGCTGACCGGTACCGAACTGGACCGGGCCGGCGCCCTGCGGTCTGCCGGCGACCGGGAGGACTTCCTGGCCGCGCACGCACTGGTCCGGCTCTGCGCCGGGCGGCTCCTGGGCCGCCCGGCGCAGAGCCTCACCGTTGTCCAGAGCTGCGGGAGCTGCGACCGGCCGCACGGCAGGCCGCGGCTCCTCGAAGCGCCCGGCACCGGTGTCAGCCTCGCCCACACCCGGGGCTGGGTCGCGGCCGCCGCGGCCCACGGCCCCGTCGGTGTGGACGTGGAGACGCTCGACGGCCACCCGCTGGACCAGCGGGTGGCCGAGGCCGTCTGCAACGAGGAGGAACTGGCCGCCGTACGGGCGGCCGAAGACCCGCGGCGCGCCTTCCTGCGCCAGTGGGTGAGAAAGGAGTCCCTGGTCAAGGTCGGGGCGGCCACGCTCGACGGAGCGGCCCGCCTCGACCTTCCCGTGTACGGGCAGCGGCCGGCGAGCTGGAGCGGCTGGCGGCTGCTGGACTGGGGGAGCGATCGGGTCGTCGGATGCGTGGCGGCCCGCGAGGAGATGCGGCTGCGGCTGCTCGGCTGAAAGACTGGACACGTGGAACGAACTACGACCGACCGGCTGCTCAGGGCGCGCGCACAGGCGATCGGGGGCGGGGTCCGGGAGGAATCGGTCGCCGCCGTCCTCGACCGGGTGCTGGCCGTGCAGGCACAGGACCTGGCCGCGGCGGAGCTCGGGCTCCGGGTGCGGGCCCGCGGGCTGACCCGGGACGCGGTCCGCCGGGCCGCCGACACCGAACGCACCGCCGTCCGCGGCTGGTTCATGCGCGGCACCCTCCAGCTGGTGCCGGCCGCCGACGCCAGATGGCTGCTGGCCCTCTTCGGCCCGGTCTACCTCGCGCTCGCCGCCCGGCGGCTGCGCGAGCTGGGCCTCGACGAGTCCCTGTGCACACGCTCGGAGCGGCTCATCACCGAAGCCATCGACGGTGAGGGGCCGTTGACCCGCGCCCAGCTCACCGACCGGCTCACCACCCTCGGCGTGGAGCCGAAGGGGCAGTCCGCCTTCCACCTGATCCGCCGGGCAGCCCTGGCGGGCCGTATCTGTCACGGGCCGCAGCAGGGCGGCGAGGCCACCTTCGTCCTCCTCGACGACTGGCTGCCCGCCACCGGGCCCCTGCCCTTCACCGGAGCGGCCGCCGAACGCGAACTCGCGCGCCGCTACCGGGCGGCCCACGGACCCTCCGACGCCCTGGACTTCATCCACTGGTCGGGGCTCAAGGCCACCACGGGCAAGAACGCGTGGGCCTCCGTACGGGAGACCGGGCCCGAGGCCGTGCCCCCGGCCGGGGAACCCGACGTGCGCCTGCTGCCGGCCTACGACAATTACCTCGTCGGCTACCGCAGCCGTGACCTCTCCGTGCCCGCCGAACACGAACGCCGGGTGTGGCCCGGCGGCGGGCAGATCCGGGCCACCGTGCTGGTCGACGGGCTGGCCGTCGGCACATGGTCGGGCGGACGCCGTGGGATGCCGGTGACGGTCGAACCCTTCCCCGGGGCCGGGCCCCACAGCCCCGACGTGGCGGCCGGAATCACCCGTGAGAGCGCCGACGTCGCACGCTTCTCCAGCTGAACTCATAGCCTGTCTACAAGAGTTCTACAGTGCCCGGATTCATAACCGGTCGCTAACTCGAGGCCCATAGCGTCAGTGCCGTCCGACAATTACCCAATCAGAAAAGGGCGTCGACATGGCACTCGGTCGGCATTCCGATTTCAATCGCCTGTGGTTCGGGCAGACCGTCAGCAACTTCGGCGACAAGATCTCCCTCCTCGCGCTACCCACCCTCGCGGTCGTGGTGCTGGACGGCGGAGCCTTGGAGGTCGGCGTGCTCGGCGCGCTGCGCTTCCTCCCCTTCCTGCTGCTCGCCCCGTTCGCGGGGCTCGTGGCCGACCGGGTCTCGCGGCGCACCGTCATGATCGTCGCCGACCTGGGCCGCTTCCTGGCCCTCGCAACGATCCCGCTGGCATTCGCCCTCGATTCCGTCAGCATGACCCACGTCTACATCGTGGCCGCACTCACCGGTATCCTCACCACCTTCTTCGAGGTCTCCTACCAGTCCTGGCTGCCGCAGCTCATCGGCACCGAGAACCTCATCGAAGGCAATACGAAACTCCAGATCAGCCGGAGCGTCGCGGAAGCAGTCGGAGCCGGCGCCGGTGGCGCGCTCATCCAGGTGCTCGGCGCCGCCCGCGCCATCACCGCCGACGCGTTCACCTTCCTCATCTCGCTGGCCGCCCTGCTCGTCATCCGTCACCGGGACACCCGTGAGCGGACCGAAGAGCGCAAGGCGTCCGCCAAGGCAGAGATGAAGGAGGGCATGCGCACCCTCTTCGGCAACCCGGTGCTGCGCGGCCTGTTCACCGCCAACGTCGTGGTCAACCTCGGTGCCGCGATGGGTGACGCCCTCCTGATCGTCTACGCCTACAAGGTGCTGAACCTCAGCCCCGGCCAGGTCGGCATCGCCTTCGCCGTCATGTCGGTCTTCGTCATCGTCGGCGCGGTGCTCTCCGAGGTGGTCTCCAAGAGCCTCTCCGTCGGCCGCCTCCTGGTGATCACCGCCGTCGTCCTCGGCGCCGGCTACATCCTGATCCCGACGGGCGGCGCGGTCGGCGGCTTCGTCGGACTGATCGTGGTCCAGGCCGTCATCGGCTTCGTCTCCCCGATGTTCGACATCCACGTCCTCAGCCTCGTCCAGGGGGTCACCCCGAACGAGCAGATGGGCCGCGTCAGCGGCACCGCGCTCTCCGCGGTGTACGGCGCCCTGTCGCTGGGCTACTTCGCCGGCGGCGCGCTCGGCGAGGGCATCGGCCTGACCGGCGGCCTCGCGGTGGCCGGCGCCGTGACCATCGTCGGAGGCCTGACCCTGCTGGGCGGCCCGGTGGCCAAGATCAAGGAAATGCCCGCCGGTGACAACGCCGAGGAGGGATCTCCGGCCGCCGACGAGGCCAGGATCACCGCCTGATCGACGCACGACGGGGGAGCGGGAGTGGGCGCCGGCCGAACGGCGCCCACTCCGCACCGCGCCCCGCGCCGTGCACCGGGCCCCACCCCGCGCCCCATCCCGTACGTCCGCTCCCGCTCCCGCACCCGCAGCCGGACGCGGACACGCGCACCCCGCACCCACCCGCAGCCCCAGCCCCAGCGCCGCGCACCGCGCGGCGCCACCTCGCCGTATCCCTCTCCCGACTCCCGAAGACGCACGGAGGCTCAAGGTGAGCGAGTCCCTCGCCGAACGCATAGCCGCACTGCCGAAGTCCCGCCGGGCACTGTTCCAGGCCCTGACCGGCCGAGCCGGCGGGCGCGCCGCAGTACGGGAGGACCCCGATCCCGCGCCCCGTGACCCCGCCGACCCGCCGGTGCTCTCCTTCGCACAGCGCCGCCTCTGGTTCATCGACCAGCTGCAGCCCGGCAGCCCCGCCTACAACGTGCCGGTGGCCACCCGCATCCGCGGCCCGCTCGACGTCGGCGCCCTGCACGGGGCGCTCCAGGACATCGTGGACCGCCACGAGGTGCTGCGGACCGTCTACACCTACCAGGAGGGCGCCACCGAGGCCGTGCCCCGGGTGGTGGACGGCTACCGGCTGCCCCTGCCGCTGACCGAGCTCCCCGGTGAGGACGCGGTCCGGCCGTTCTACGACGCCGACGCGGGAGCCCCCTTCGACCTGGCCGGCGCCGTCCCGCTGCGGGCCCGGCTCGGCCGGATCGGCGCCGAGGACCACGTCCTCGTCCTGAACCTGCACCACATCGTCACCGACGGCTGGTCCATGCGCGTGCTCTACACCGAACTGGAGCGCGCCTACGCCGCCCGCACCGGGGCGCCCGCCGAGGCCCCGGCCCCGCTCGCCCTCCAGTACGCCGACTTCGCCACCTGGCAGCGCCGCCGCGTCAGCGGGGACCGGCTGGAGGGCCTCACCTCCTTCTGGCGCGAGGAGCTGGGCGGCGCCACCCCCGTGGACCTGCCCACCGACCGGCCCAGACCCCCCGTCTTCGGCCACGCCGGCGCCTCCCGCTACATCGACCTCCCGCCCCGGCTCATCGCCCGGCTGCGGGAGTTCGGCAAGTCGGAGGGCGCCACCCTCTACATGACGATGCTGGCCGGCTTCGCCGCCACCCTGCGCCGCTGGACCGGCCAGGAGGACATCATCGTCGGCACCTCCGTCTCCGGCCGCGACCACCCGGCCTTCGGCGAGCTCATCGGCTTCTTCGTCAACACCCTGCCGCTGCGCATCAGAACCGGCGGCGACCCCGGTTTCGCCGAGCTGGTCCGAGCCACCCGCCACACCACCCTCCAGGCGTACGCGCACCAGGAACTGCCCTTCGACCTGATCGTCGACGCCCTCGGACTGCCCCGGGACCCGAGCCGGCCGCCGCTCACCTCCGTGATGTTCCTCCTCGACGAGACCCCGGACACCGCCCCGGGCCTGGCGGGCGTCGCCACCGAGCCCATCGACTTCTCCTCGCACGCCACCAAGTACGACCTCATGATCAGCGTCCACGACACCGGCACGGCGGTCCGGGCCCTCGTCGAGTACCCCACGGCCCTGTTCGACGCCGCGACCGTGGACCGCCTCCTCGGCCACTTCCTCACCACCCTCGAAGGGGCGCTCGCCCGCCCGGACGCCCCGCTGTCCGCCCTGCCCCTGCTCACCGACGGCGAGCGCCGCGCCGCCCTGGACGACTGGAACGCCACCCGCGCCCCCTTCCCCCAGGACGCCTGCCTGCACGAGCTGTTCGAGCAGCACGCCGACCGGCGGCCCGACGCGCCCGCGGTGGTCCTCGGCGGACTCGGCGGCTGGAACGTCACCTACGGGGAACTGGAGGAGCGCGCCAACCGGCTCGCGCACCGTCTCGTCGAAGCCGGCGCGGGACCCGACCGGACCGTCGCCCTGTGCCTGCGCCGGGGCCCCGGCCTGGTCACCGCGATCCTCGCCGTCCTCAAGGCCGGCGGGGCCTACGTACCCCTCGACCCGGACTACCCGGCCGAGCGCCTGGCGCTCCTGCTGCGGGACTCCGCACCGCCCATCGTCGTCTCCGACGCCGAGCTGATCGGCCGGCTGCCCGTCCCCGCCGGTACCGCGCAGGTGCTGCTCGACACCGACCGGGCCGCGCTCGCCGAGCTGCCCCCGACCCGGCCGGCCGTCCCCGTCACCTCCCGGGACCTGGCCTACATCATCTTCACCTCGGGCTCCACCGGCACCCCCAAGGGCATCGCCCTGGAACACCGCGGCGTGGTCAACAACCTCCTCGACCTCAACCGTTCGTACGGCATCGGGCCCGGCGACAGTGTCCTCGCCCTGTCCTCGCCCAGCTTCGACATGAGCGTCTACGAGACCCTCGGCATCCTGGCCGCGGGCGGCACGCTCGTCCTGCCCGACCCGGCCGCCGCCAAGGACCCGGCGCACTGGGCCGACCTCGTCGAGCGGCACGGCGTCACCGTCTGGAACTCCGCCCCCGCCCTCCTCGGTCTCCTCACCGACCAGCTCGAACACGCCGGCGGACCCCGGCTGCCGAAGCTGCGCACCGCCTTCCTCGGCGGCGACTGGATCCCCGTCACCCAGCCCGACCGGATCCGCGCCTTCGCGCCCGGCCTGTCCTTCGTGGCGCTCGGCGGGGCGACCGAGGCCTCCATCCACTCGGTGGAGTACCCCGTCGGCCGGGTCGATCCCGAGTGGACGAAGCTCCCGTACGGGCGGCCCATGGCCAACCAGCTCGCCTACGTCCTCGACCCGCAGGACCGCCTCGTCCCCGTCGGCGTGCCCGGCGAACTCCACCTCGGCGGGGTCGGACTGGCCCGCGGCTACCTGGGCCGGCCCGAGCTGACCGAGGAGAAGTTCGTCCGGGTCGAACTGGAGCCCGGACGCACCGAACGGCTGTACCGCACCGGCGACCTGGCCCGCTACGGAGCCGACGGCACGATCGAACTCCTCGGCCGCACCGACTTCCGGATCAAGCTGAACGGGCTCCGCATCGAGCCCGGCGAGGTGGAGAGCGCGCTGCGCGCGTGCCCCGGGGTCCGCGAGGCCGTCGTCGCCGCCCGCCGCACCGCCGGCTCCGACCGGCTCGTCGGCTACGTGGTGCCCGAGGAGGGCGCCGACGTGGACACGGCCGCCCTGCGCACCGCGCTCGCCGCCGTCCTGCCGCCGCACTGCGTCCCCGCCGACCTGGTGCCGCTGGAGCGGCTGCCGCTCAGCCCCAACGGCAAGGTGGACCGGGGCGCGCTGCCCGACCCGCGCCCCACCGCACCCGCGCCGGGCCCCACCGCCGCCGCGGCGCACGTGGGGGCGGACCCGGTCGCCCTGCGGATCGCCGCCGTCTGGGCCGAGGTGCTCGGGGTGCAGGTGGCGCCCGACGACGACTTCTTCGCCCTCGGCGGGGACTCCTTCGCCGCCGTACGCGCGGTCCGCGCCGTCGCCACCGCCCTGCCGGACGGCGGAGCCGCCGCCCTGCGCGTCGTCGACCTCTTCAGCAACCCGACCCCGGCCGCCCTCGCCGCCCGCACCGCCGAACTCGCCGGAACGGGCGCGGGTGCCGGCGCGGGAGCGCCGGGCCCCGGACTGCTGCACCGGCTCACGCCCCAACGCCCGCCCGGCACCACCTCGTTGACCCTCGTCTGCTTCCCGCACGGAGGCGGCGACGCCATCGCCTACCAGCCCCTCGCCGCACAGCTCCCGCCGCACATCGAGCTCCTGGCCGTCTCGCCGCCCGGACACGACCCGCTGCGCCCCGGCCCGATGCTGCCGGTCCCCGAGTTCGCCGAACTCGCCGCACAGGAGATCGCCCGCACCGTGCAGGGCCCGTACGCGGTCTACGGCCACTGCGCCGGAGTCGTCACCGCGCTGGAGACCACCCACGTGCTGGAACGGATGGGGCAGCGGCCCATCGCCCTGGACCTCGCCGCGGCCCTCCCCGAGGAGGACCCCGAGTACGCCCTGGAGATGGAACGTGTCTCCGGCGACGACGACCTCGTCGCCTACCTGACCACCATGGACGGCTTCGACGGCGTCCTCGACGACAGCGACCTCACCTCCGTCCTGCGGATGGTCCGCCACGACATGACCGAGGCCGCCCGCTTCTTCGCCCGCACCCCGGGCGGCTACGACCGGCCCCTGGCCACCCCCCTCACCTGCATCATCGGCGACGCCGACGACGCGACCGAGGGATACGAGGACGGCTACCGCGCCTGGGGCCGCTACGCGGCCGACGTGCGGCTCGCCGTGATCCCCGGGGGCCGCCACTACTTCGCCAAGCACCTGCCCGACGCTCTCGCCGCGCTCCTCGCCGACCTGCACCGCAACGGAGGAACCCATGTCTGATCTCGCCGAACGGCTCGGCCGTCTGCCCCAGGGACAGCGCTCCCGGCTGCTGGGGCGGATGCGCAACCAGATGACGGCCGGCGTGGGCCGCCGCATCGAACTGGGGCGCGCCGACCACGGACCGCGGTCCCGCTCCTCCTTCCAGCAGGAGCAGATGTGGTTCGTCGACAAGCTCGGTGCCGGCAAGGCCCGCAACAACATAGCCCTGGCGATAAGCCTGGGCGGTCCCCTCGACCGGGCCGCCCTGCACGAGGCGCTGAACGCCGTCGTCGCCCGCCACCAGGTGCTCCACAGCAAACTCGTCGAGATCGACGGTGTCCCCTGGCAGGAGCCCGTCCCCTCCTTCGTGCTCGGCGTCCAGAGCACCGACCTGTCCGGCAGCGAGGACGCGGACCGCGAACTCGCCGAGCTCACCGCCACCTGCGCCGCCGCCCCCTTCGACCTGGCCGCCGCCCCGCCCGTCCGCGCCCACCTGGTCCGCCTCGCCGAGGACCGGCACGTCCTGCTCTGGGTCGTCCACCACGTCGCCTGGGACCCGGGCTCGACCCGCATCTTCACCGAGGAGCTGACCTCCAGCTACGCGGCGGCCGCCGCGGGCAAACGCCCCGAGGCCCCCCCGCTCGCCGTCGAGTACGCCGACTTCGCGGCCTGGCAGCGCGCCAAGCTGGAGAACGACGAGCACGGCCGGGCCCTGGCGGGCAAATGGCGCCAGATCCTGGCCGGCGCAGTGGCCACCGAGGTCCTGCCCGACCACCCGCGCGGTCCCGAGACCCGCGGCGACGGTCGCGGTCTGAAACTGACCCTGGACCAGAAGCTGCTGGACCGCCTCACCGAGCTCGCCGACGCCGGCAACACCACCGTCTTCACCACCCTGCTCGCCGCGTTCAACGCGCTGCTGCGGCACTGGACCCGTACCGAGGACGTCGTCGTCGGCACGGCCAGCGCCTCCCGGCCGCACCCCGACCTGGAGCAGGTCATCGGCTGCTTCGTGCAGATGATCACCCTGCGGACCGAGGTCACCGACCGGCTCACCTTCCGCGAGCTGGTGACCCGTACCGCGGCCTCCGTCATGGACTCCTTCACCAACAGCGAGCTGCCCTTCGAGCAGGTCGTCGAGGCCGTCCGCCCGGTGCGCGACCCGCTGCGGCACCCGCTCTTCCAGATCGAGTTCACCTCGCTCGGCCGCTGGGGAACCCACCGGGCGCAGGCCGCCGACGTCGAGTTCAGCATGGAGCAACTGCACGACGGCGCGGCCAAGTTCGACATGAGCTTCCTGGTCGGCGAGAACGACGGCCTGGAACTCTCCCTCGAGTACAACACTTCCCTCTACCGGCACGGCACGGCGAGCGCCCTGCTCGCCGCCTTCCGCCAGGTGCTGGAGCAGGTCGCCGAGAACCCCGACCTCCTGGTCGGCGACATCAGCCTGGTCGAGGAGCCGGCCGCCTCCCGGCACGCCCGCGAGCTGTCGCGCGGCGGCCCGGTGGACGAGGCCGCCTGGACCACCACCCTGGACCGCGCGTTCCGCGAGCGGGCCACCATCCACCCCGATGCCGTCGCCGTCCGCCACGGCTCCACCCGGCTCGACTACGCCGCCCTCGACCGCTGGTCCGAGGCCATCGCGCACCGGCTGCGCGACCGCGGTGTCCGGCACGGCGACCCCGTCGCGGTGTGCGTCGCCCGCGGACCGGCCGCCGTCGCCGGAGTCCTCGGCGTGCTCAAGGCGGGGGCCCACTACATTCCGGTCGACCCGGCCGCCCCGGCCGAGCGGACCCGTACGGTCCTCACCGACGCCAAGGTCAGGCACGCCCTCGTCGACGAGGCCGCGCAACTGCCGGTACCGCTGGAGCTGGTGACCACCGGAACGGCCGCCCCCGTCCGGGAGGTCCCCTCCCTCGCGCCGACCTCCCACCCCGGCGACCTGGCCTACGTGCTCTACACCTCGGGCAGCAGCGGAACCCCCAAGGGGGTCATGATCGAGCACCGCTCGGTCACCCACTTCTCCCGCACCATCGCCAAGGCCTACGAGATCCGGGCCGAGGACCGCGTCCTGCAGTTCGCCCCGCTCACCTTCGACGTCTCCGTCTTCGAGATCTTCACCACCCTGCTCGCCGGCGGCTCGCTCGTCATCGCCACCGACGACGAGCGCCGCGATCCGGCCCTGCTCCAGACCCGGATGTGCGAGGACGCGGTCACCGTCGCGGAACTCCCGCCCGCCCTGCTGCCGTTGCTCGACCAGGCAGGCCTGCCCGACCTGCGGCTGGTCTCCGTGGGCGGCGAGGCCTTCCCCGGCAGGCTGGTCGCCGAATGGACCGCGGGGGAGCGCAGGTTCGTCAACGGCTACGGCCCCACCGAGGCGACCGTCGCCGTCACCCTGATGGACTGCACCGGCAGCTACGACCGGAACCCCCCGATCGGCCGGCCCATGCCGGGCCACCAGGCCTTCGTCCTCGACGAGCGGCTGCGCCCCGTCCCGCCCGGCGTGCCCGGCGAACTGTGCGTCGCCGGCCCCGGCGTGGCCCGCGGCTACCTGGGCCGCCCCGAGCTCACCGCCGACCGCTTCGCCGACAACCCCTACGCGGACGGCCCCGAGACCGAGCGCCTCTACCGCACCGGTGACCTGGTCCGCTGGCTGCCCGGCGGCAACCTGGACTTCCTCGGCCGCACCGACCGCCAGCTCAAGGTGCGCGGCCACCGCATCGAGCCCGGCGAGATCGAGTCCGTGCTCACCGGGCACCCGTCGGTGCAGCAGGCCGTCGTCGTGGCCCAGCCCGCCGCGGGCGGCGAGCGCATGCTGGCCGCCTACGTCACCGTCGAACAGGTGGGCTCCTACGCCTCCGAGGTCGCCGACGCCGAGGGCCTGCGCGCCTACGCGGCCGGCCGGCTGCCCGGCTACATGGTTCCGGTCGTCGTCGTCCTGGACGAACTGCCGCTCACCCCGCACGGCAAGGTCGACACCGCCGCCCTGCCCCAGCCGGCCGAACTGTCCGCGCAGGGCGGCACCGCGCCGCGCGACGCCGTCGAGGAACAGATCTGCCGGGACATCCTCACCCCGCTCCTGGAATGGCAGAACCCGGACGTGGAGGGCGACTTCTTCGCCCTGGGCGGCAGCTCCCTGCAGGCCACCATCGTGGTCTCCCGGGTCCGCGCCCTCTTCGGCATCGACATCGCCCTCGCCGACTTCTTCGGCCGCCCGACGGTCTCCGGACTCGCCGAGCTGGTCCGTAAGGCCAAGGCCGAGGCCGCCGGCGAACAGGACCGGCTGCTCGCGGTCTTCGAGCAGATCGAGAACATGAGCGACGACGAGGCCGCCGCCCTGCTCGGCTCCCTCCAGCACCCGGACGGTCCCTGATGGCCGACGGGGCCGGGCTCGAAGGAGCGCTCGCCGCGCTCCCCGAGGCGAAGCGCGAGCTCGCCCGGCTGATGCTGGCCGCCCGGCAGCCCGTACCCGCCCACCCGGCCCCGCGCTCCGGCGCGGGGCCGGTCCCCCCGACCGCGCTCCAGGCCCGGCTGTGGCGCAGCGAACGCACCCACCCGGCCGTCGCCACCGGCTCGCACGCCCTGCGGCTGACCGGGCCGCTCGACCCCGAGCGGCTCGCGGAGGCCCTCACCGGGGTGCTGCGCCGCCACGAGGCGCTGCGCACCCGGCTCACCGTCTCCACCAGCGGGCAGCCGAGGCTGCACGTGGACGAGGAACCGGTTCTGCGGCTCACCCGGGCCGACCTCTCGGGCTTCACCCCGCAGGCCGCCGCCGAACGCGTGGCCCTGCAGAGCACCGAGAGCGCCTCCACCGTCCTCGACCTGGAGAGCGGCCGCACCAGCGCCTTCCGGCTGCTGCGGCTCGCCCCCGACGAGCACGTCCTGATCCTCGCCTCCCACCTCGCGGTCTTCGACGGCTGGTCCTCCGGGGTCCTCCTCACGGACCTGGCCACGGGCTACCGCGAGGGCCCGGCGGCCCTCGTCCCGCCCGCACTGCAGTTCCCCGACTACGCCGACTGGCAGCACCGTTGGCTCGCCGGACCCGACGGCTCGGCCGAACTGGCCCGCCGACGCGCGGTGTTCGCCGCCGATCCGCCCGCACCCCGGGCACCCGGCGGATTCGAACGCGGTCACGTGCCCGTACGGCTGGCCCGCGGGCCGGTCGCCGGCGGGCTGGAACTGGGCGCGGCCGAGGGGGCCACCCCGTTCATGACGCTGCTCGCCGCGCTGGCCGTGGTACTGGCCCGCAGGCAGGCCCGTACCTCCCTGGTGATCGGCACCCCCGCGGCCGGCCGCTTCGCGGGCGCCCTCGAGGGCGCCGTCGGGCAGTTCACCACCGTGGTACCGATCCGGCTCGACCTGGCGGGCGGCCCCACCTTCCGGGAACTGCTGCACCGCACCCGGACCGCGGTGGCCGACGCGCTGGCCCACCAGCGCCTGCCCGTGGACGTCCTGTTCGGCGAGGGCACGCCCCCGCCGTACAACGTCCTGTTCGCCCTCCACAACTACCCGGCGGCCCCCCTGGACCTCCCGGGCATCGAGGTCGGCCAGCTGCCGGGACCGCCCGCCCGGCACCTGGAGCTCTACAGCCCCGACCCGGCCGCTGCCCTCGCCTGTGTCGGCCTCGTGGAACGGGACGGCGAGATCGGCGGCACCGCCGAGTACAACCGCCACGCGGCCACGCCCGAGGACGTGCGGGGCCTGCTCACCGGAATCGAGGACGTGCTGGACCGGGCCACCGCCGCGCCCGCATCCCCGCTCACCATCTAGGGAGTTGCCCGTGCTCACCACCGAGTTCTACCGTGCGCCCGCGGACTGCGGGCTGCTGCGGAGCGGAGCCGACGTGCCCCGCACCCCCATGCGGGCCCTGCGCGAGGACATCCACGACATCCTGGTCTCCGCCCCCGTGGCCGAGGCCCGGCGCACCCGCGACCCGCGGCCCATCCACCGGGCCCTGGGCGAACGGGGCCTCCTCGCCCCCCAGTGGCCCGAGGAGTACGGCGGCCGCGGCATCAGCCAGGTCGCGGCCGCCGTACTGGTCGAGGAACTGGCCATGCACGACGTGCCCGATCTGCTGCACACCCTCACCGTGCAGATCGTCGGATCCACCCTGCTCAATGTCGCGAGTCCCGCGATGAAGGCCCGGCACCTGCCGGGCTTCGCGGCCGGCACCGCCTTCGGCTGCGTGCTGTTCAGCGAACCCCAGGCCGGCTCCGACCTCAACATCCTCTCCACCCGCGCCGTGTCCGACGGCAAGGGCGGCTACAAGCTGTACGGAACCAAGGTCCATTCGCTCTTCGCCCGGCTCGCCGACTACGGCCTGTGCCTGGCCCGGGGCGAGGACGACGCCTTCAGCCTCTTCCTGGTCCCCCTGGCCCAGGAGGGCGTCACCATCCGGCAGATCCCCGGCATGGGCGACGACGCCTTCCACGAGGTCACCCTCGACGGCGTGGCCGTGACCGCCGACGACGTGGTCGGCGAGACCGGCCAGGGCTGGGCGATCGTCGTCAAGACGCTCGCCTTCGAGCGCACCGGCCTCGACTACTACGTCAAGGCGCTGCGCTGGTACCGGGCCGCCGTGGAACGGCTGGAGGTCCAGACCGACCGGCTGGAGGCGGGCCAGCACGACCAGATCGGCCTGGCCAAGCTCAACGCCCGGCTGCTCGCGGCGGGCACGCTGGTCCGCCGCGTCCTCACCCGCCTCGACCGGGGCGAGCTCAACGAGGACGAGGCGGCCGCCGCCAAGTGGTACACCACCGAGCTCGCCGCGGAGGTGGCCTGGTGGGCCGCGGAACTCGACGGCGACCGCAGCATGACCCTCGACGACCCCGAGGTCGACGGGGTGGCACACCCACTCGATTCTGCGTTGCGCGAAGCCCCGGGAATGCGGATTTCGGGCGGCACCGCGGAAATGATGCTGGAGACGCTGGCCCGGCTGCGTCTCGACTCAGGGGCGGAGGTACGGCCGTGACGTCACAGGCGGTAGGCGGGAACGGGACGGGCGGCCGGGGCGCGGCGGACGCGCCCGAACGGTGGCGGGAGCGGGAGGACGAGGACTCCCTCTTCCGGCAGCTGCGGCTCACCGTGCGCCAGGGCCTGGAGGTCGACGGGGACACGCCCGCCGGCGCCTGGGAGGCGCTGACCCAGGTGGGCGCCTGGGAATTCGCCCTCCCCATCGGCAAGGACGGCCTCGACCTGGGCCAGGCGGTCGTCGCCATGGTCTGCGAGGAGGCGGGCAACGCGATGCAGCCCGTCCCGCTGACCGACACCCTCCTCGCCCTGGACCTGATCTCGGGCCTCGGCCCCCTCGCCCCCGAGGAGACCGACGGCCTCCTGGACCGGGTACGGACCGGGGAGGTGCAGCTCGCCGTGCCGGGCCGGCTGCCCGATCCGCGCGGCACCGTACCGCCGGGCATCACCTGGAAACCGGACGGGGACACCGGCGGAGTCGTACTCACCGGCACCGGCGGCCCCTTCGCCGCCGGAGTCGGGCCGGGCGCCCTGCTGGTCCTGGCGAGCGGCCCCGACGGCCCGTGCGTGGCGCTCGTGGGCCTGCCCACGGAGGGCGTGGCGGTACGCCCGCTGCGCGACCACGGCGGCGGAGCCGTCGCCGGCGCCGCCTTCGACGAGGCCCGGCTGCCGGCCGGAGCGGTCCTGCTGCGCGGCCTCGCCGCCGAAAACGCCCTCGCCCGGGTGGGGCTGCGCGCCGCCGTCCACCAGGCCTCGCTGCTGGCCGGGATCACGGCGGCCGCCCTGACCGCGGTCGTCTCCCGGATCCGCGGCCGGCAGCAGTTCGGCCAGGCCCTGGTCAAACACCAGGGCCCCCGGCTGCGGGTGGCCGGCCTGCTGGCCCGCCTCGACGCCGTGCGCTGGGCCGTGGGCGACGCCGCCCGTGACCTCGACGAGGACCGGCTCACCCCGGGGGAGGCCGCCGGGCTGATCGCCCTCACGGCGGAGACCACCCTCGATGTGACACGTGACGCGGTCCATCTGCACGGCGCCTCGGGGCTGGTCCGGGACGGCCTGGTGGCGGGCTGCTACCGGCGCGCGGCATGGGAGGCCATGCGCTGCGGGCGCCCGGCCCAGCTGTGGGACACCGCGGCGCACACGCCCTGACCGGCACCGCACGAGGGAAGGGGCCCCCGCACCGCGGGAGCCCCTTCTGCGTACGGCCGAGGCCGTCAGACCAGGTCGCGCCGGACGACCCAGCGGTGGCGCTTGTCGCTCTTGGCCTCGGTGCGGTGGACCCGGCGGAAACCGGCCCGCTCGAACATGTCCATCGTCCCCACGTAGGCGAGGGTCGGGTTCACCCGGCCGCCCTCCGGGTCCACCGGATACCCCTCGACGGCGGGCGCGCCATGGGTCCGTGCGTGCTCGACGGCCCCCTCCAGCAGGCCCGAGGCGACCCCCTTGCCGCGGAACTCCTTGCGCACGACGAAGCAGGTCACCGACCACACCGGCAGATCGTCCACCGGTGTGATCGTCTTCGACGAGGTCAGCCGGTCGAGCTGGCGGCGCGGCGCCACGTTGCACCAGCCGGCCACCTCGCCGTCCAGGAATCCCAGGACCCCGGGCGGCGGATCGGCCTTCTCCATGAGGTTCTGCAGGTGCTCGCCCCGCTCGTCCGCGGTGAGCCGCCCGTAGTCGCCGGTGGACAGCCGCCAGGCCATGCACCAGCACGTGTGCGCGCTCTTCTTCGGCTGGAGCACCTTCCGGATGTCGTCCCACAGATCCGCCGTGGCGGGCCGTACTTCTAAGCTCATGCTGCTACTTCGCTCTCTTCCGCTTCTTACAGGTGTCCCGCGGGCGCGGTGTTGCGCGCCGCGGCGACGACATCGGTCATAACGGCGACCAGCACCTCGAGGGCCCGCCGGCACGCCTTCTCTCCTGCGTCCAGATGGGTGACCAGCCGGACCGTCCGCGGGCCGGGCGCGGTCACCAGCACTCCTTCCTGCGCCGCCCGTGCGACGACCGCGTCGGCGCCGGGTACCTCGATGAGGACGATGTTGGTCTCCGGCGGGCGCACGGCGAACCCCGCATCCCGCAGCCCCGCCGCCAGCAGCCCGGCGTTGGCGTGGTCCTCCGCGATCCGCTCCACGTGGTGGTCCAGGGCGTACAGTCCCGCAGCCGCCAGGATGCCCGACTGCCGCATCCCGCCGCCCAGTCCGTGCCGCAACTTCCTTGCGCGCGGCAGGTGTTCGACCGGCAGCAGGAGCACCGACCCGACCGGTGCGCCCAGGCCCTTCGACAGGCACACGGACAGCGAGTCGACCGTCTCCCCGTACGCCCGCGCCGACGCGCCCGTCGCGGCCATCGCGTTCCAGATCCGGGCCCCGTCCATGTGGACCGTCAGGCCCGCGCCGGCCGTCAGTTCCCGTACGGCGCGCAGCGTCCCCAGCGGGTGGACCGTACCGCCGGCCCGGGTGTGGGTCTGCTCCACCTCCACCGCACGGGTACCGAGCGTGTACGGGTTGCCCCGCCGGATCACCCCGGCCAGCAGGGCCGGGGTGATCACCCCCCGCTCGGCGGTCACCGTGCGGGTCTGGATCCCGCCGTAGCGGGCCGGGGAGGCCTCCTCGTGCGCCAGGACGTGCGCCTCGGCATCGCACACCAGCTCCTCGCCGGGGCCGACGAGGAGCTGGAGGGCGATCTGGTTGGCCATCACCCCGGACGGTGTGAACAGCGCCGCGGAGAAACCGAAGAGCCCGCCGAGCCGGTCCTCCAGCGCGCGGACGGTCGGATCCTCCCCGAAGAGGTCGTCACCGACCTCCGCGCCGGCCATCGCGGCCCGCATCCCGGGACCCGGCCGGGTCACCGTGTCGCTGCGCAGATCGGCGGTCTCGAAACTCCCGATGGTCATGACGGTACGTCAACTCCTCGCTCGCGGGACATCCGGGTGTACCGGGCCGGGCCGGGCCGAGCGCCTGCACCCGGCCCGGCCGACTCCCGGAAGGCCGACTCCTTCGAATCCATGCTCCGTTCAGCGGCCGGCTCGTCCATCGGCGCACGTACGTCACGCTCGTACCGCTCGCGGTGGCGCAGGCGCCACGCCTCCTTGCTGTTGTCGGCCGCGAGGTCCTCGTACAGGCGCAGCGCCGAGGGCGGGAAGCCGCTGAAGGTCACGGCAGATACCCCGGCAGGGGGTGGGCCGCGCACAGCTCGGAGACCCGGGTGCGCACCCGGTCGCGCAGCGCGTCCGTCAGTACGCCGCCCTGCGCGCGCAGCGCGACGAGGACATCGGCGACCAGGTCGGCGCACTCGGCGGCCACCGCGTGGTCCATGCCGCGCGCGGCCAGCGTGTTGGTGCCCAGCCGCAGTCCACCGGTCACCCGGACCGGCGTGGTGTCGCCGGGGACCCGGTTGCGGTTGACGACGATCCCGCAGGACTCCAGGGCCTGCTCGGCGACATCCCCGGTGACCCCGCTGCCGCGCAGGTCGAGCAGCACCATGTGGGTGTCCGTACCGCCGGTGACCAGCCGGAATCCCCGGTCCGAGAGACGCTCGGCGATCGCCTGCGCGCCGTCCGCGAGCCGCTTGGCGAGCTCGGCGAAATCGGGGCTCGCCACGAAGTCCAGGGCGCGCGCCTTGGCCGCCACCGACGCCAGGTCGGGCGTGCCCTGCGTGAAGGGGAACACGGCGCGGCGCAAGGTCGCGGCGAGGGTGCCGCGCTCCGGTCCGGGCCTGCGGGCGTCCCGGCCGAGCATGATCAGCCCGCCGCGCGGGCCGTACAGCTGCTTGTAGGTGCTGGTGGTCGTCACGTGGGCGTGGTCGACGGGGCTCTGGTGGAGGCCGGCCGCGACCAGTCCGGCGATGTGCGAGATGTCGGCCAGGAGATAGGCGTTGGCCTCGTCCGCGATCTCCCGGAAGCGGGCGAAGTCGATGCTGCGGGGGTAGGCGCTCGCCCCGCAGACGATCAGCTTCGGACGGTGCTCCAGGGCCAGCTCGCGGATCTGGTCGTAGTCGAGCAGCCCGTCCGGTGTCACCCGGTAGCCGTGGGCACGGTAGTAGCGGCCGGTCACCGAGGCGGGGGAGCCGTGGGTGAGGTGGCCGCCGCAGTCCAGGTCCAGCCCGAGCAGGCTGTCACCCGGGCTCAGCAGCGCCGTGATCACCGCGAGGTTCGCGGAGGAGCCGGAGTGCGGCTGCACGATCGCGTCCTGCGCCCCGAAGGCCGCGCACGCCCGGTCGATCGCGAGGCGTTCGATCTCGTCGGCGACCCCGCAGCCGGCGTGGTAGCGGTTCCCGGGGAAGCCCTCGGCGGTCAGGTTGCCGAGCGCGCTGCCCTCGCAGGCCAGGACGGAGGGGTCCGCGACGCTGGACGCCGCGACCATCATCAGGGTGTCGCGCTGACGGGCCGACTCACGGGCCAGCAGCGAGTACAGGGCACCGTCGCGCTCTCTGAGCCGCTGTGCGGCGTGCCCGGCGAAATCGACCAGGTCGGGGTCGGGTCCGGGGCCGGGAGCGGCGCCGGGAGCCGTGGGCAGCTCCGGCTCGGTGACGGGCGCGGGCAGGGTGAGACTCATGACTGTCCCCTCTCGGAATCGTCCGTGCTGACCGTGTTCTCCGTGCGGATCCGGACCGCGTCGCCGGCCGGCGCGTCCGGCTCGTCCGCCCCGTCCGCCTCCAGTTCGCCGAAGGTCTCCGCGGCGGCGACCGCCTCCGCGCCGTGCTGCTCGTCCGCGGCGATCCTCTCCGCCAGTTCGCGGATCAGCGGGTTCTGGAACACCGTCTTGACGGGCACCGGCACCCCCAGCAGCTCCTTGAGCAGGCCGGCCAGCCGGGTACCGCTGAGCGAATCGCCGCCCAGGCTGAAGAAGTTGTCACCGGGCGCCACCCCGTCCAGGCCGAGGATGTCCGCGACCGCCGCGCACAGCACCAGCTCCAGCGCACTGCCGGGCCCGTCCCCGCCGTCCCGTACGGCCGCCTCGTCGGCGGACTGCTGCTGCCGCCCAGCGGAGGAGGCCAGCAGCAGCCGGTCCACCTTGCCGTTGCGGGTCAGCGGGAGCTCCGGCAGCACGGTGAGGGCGGCCGGCACCATGTAGGCCGGCAGCTGGGCGGCGAGCCGCTCCAGCACCGGCCCGGCCGCGTCGCCGTCGGCCACCACGAAGGCGTGCAGCCGCCGTACCCCGTGGGCACTGGCGGGGGCCACCACCACGGCCGCGCCGACCCCGGGGTCCTGGCGCAGTACGGCCTCGATCTCGCCCAGCTCGATCCGGTGGCCCTGGATCTTCACCTGGAAGTCGTCGCGGCCCAGGATCTCGATGCTGCCGTCCGGGAGGTACCGGCCCAGGTCGCCGGTCAGATAAGCGCGTTCGCCGCTCTCCGGCAGGTGGACGAAGCGGTTCGCGGTGCGCTCCGCGTCGTTCCAGTAGCCGAGCGCGAGCCCGACGTCGCTGGCCACGGCCATCTCGCCGACCACCCCGAGCGGACGCTCGTAGGCGGCCGGGTCGACGATGTAGTAGCGCTGGTTGGTGATCGGCCTGCCGTACGGGATGCTCGTCCAGGACGGGTCGACCTCGCCGATCGGCTGGAACAGCGACCAGCAGATCGTCTCGGTCGGACCGCCCGAACCCACCACCTGGATCCGCGGGCTCTGCGCCCGCAGCCGGTCCGGCAGCGTCAGCGGGATCCAGTCGCCCGAGAGCACGGACAGCCGCAGGGACTCCAGTGGCCGGCCGCCGCCGCGGCGCTCGCGCACCTCCGCCTCCCCGACGAGCAGTTCCATCAGCACGGGTACGGAGTTCCACAGGGTGACCTGCTCCGCCTGCACCAGATCGGCCCAGATGTCGGGCTCGGCGTGCTCGAAGGGCGGGGGCAGCACCACGGTCCCGCCCTGGGTCAGCACCCCGAAGACGTCGTAGATCGAGGCGTCGAAATGCAGCCCGGAGATGGCAAGCAGCCGGTCCCGGGCGCCGACCTCGAAGCGCTCGGCGACATCGCGGACCAGGTTGACCACGCCGATGTGGTCGACCATCACGCCCTTGGGCTCACCCGTCGAGCCCGAGGTGAAGATGGTGTACGCGAGGTCCGCGGGGGTCTGCGCGGTGTCGGGCCGGGTGTCGGCGCCCGACTCGAAGTCCTTGTCCACTCGGTAGCGGCGGGCCGTCGGCGGCCAGCTGATCCGGGAGTCCAGGCGGGACTGGGTGAGGATCCGGTCGACCTTGGCCTCGGCGAGCAGGCGGCGCAGCCGCTCCGGGGGCACGGACGGATCCAGCGGCAGGTACGCGGCGCCGGAGGCGAGGATCCCGTACACCGCGGCGTACTGCTCCCAGCCCTTCTCCATCACGACGGCGACCAGCTCGCCCGGGGCCGCCCCGTGGTCCCGCAGGGTGTGCCCGATCCGCCAGGCGTACGAGGCCAGTTCGGCGTAGCTCAGGCGCCGTCCGCCGGCGTCCACCACGGCCTCGGCGTCGGGCGTACGCTCCACCTGCCGGGCGAACAGCTCGTGCAGGGTGGTGTACGGGATCTGCCCGGCGGTGTCGTTGACCTGGCGGCGCAGCGTCCGCTCGGCCGCCGGGATCAGGTCGAAGCGCCGGGTGTGCAGGGACTGCGGGTCGTCGTTGATCCGCTCCAGGAGGTCCACGTACACGCCGAAGGCGGCGTCGACGAAACCGGGCGCGAACGCCCCGTCGACGAAGTCCCAGATGACGCGCAGCTCACCGGCCAGTTCGCGCAGCTGTACGTCGAGCGAGACCTGCGGGGTCTGCGAGATCGAGTACACCTCCCGGCCCAGGTCCGTGACGGGCCTGCGCACCGGGTAGTCGAGCAGGCTGGTGACGACGACCGGCATGCCGGCCTGCGCGCCCACCCCGTGCAGCCGGGTCAGCTCGCGCAGCACCCGTACGCCGTTGAAGGCGCCGTGCTCCGCGTCGCGGGCGAGCTGGTCGCGCAGGGCGTGCGCCCGGTCCAGGAAGGTCGCGCCCGAACCGTCGGCGGCGAGCATCACGGCATTGGTGAAGTCACCGAGCACACCGGCGATGTCCGGGTGCACCGCGGGACGCTGGAAGATCGGGTAGTTGATGGTGAAGTCGGACTCCTCGGCCCAGCACCGGACCACCTCCGCGAAGGCGGCGGTGAGCAGCACCGACGGGGTCAGTCCCGCTTCGTGCGCCCGCGCGGTGAAGCGCTGCCAGTCGGCGGGGGACAGGCGGTGCTCGCGCCGGTCGAAACGCACCTCGCGCCCGTCGTCGGCGGAGCCGCCCGTGGGCAGCGAGGGGGCCGGCGGCAGGGTGGGGATGCGCTCCAGCCAGTACGCACGGGCGGTGCGGAAGGCCTCGGTGTGCGGCAGGGCGTCGGCGCGCCAGCGGGCGTACTCGGCGAAGCCGATCCCGGGCTCCGGGAGTTCGGCGTCCGGGTTCTCGTACAGGTCGACCAGCTCGGGGAAGAGCACCTGGAAGGCGCTGGAGGCGTCCAGCACCTGGAGGTCGATGCCGAGGTGGACCCGGCCGGGGTTCCCCGGGCCGCCCAGCTCGATGATCCGCAGGTCGAACAGCGGCCAGCTGCCCACCGGGAAGACCACGTGGCTCATCTCGTCCCGCAGCGAGGCGAGCCGTTCCCGCGCGGCCTCCTCCGACAGGTCGCGCAGGTCCACGACCGGTATGTCGAAGGGCAGCGGGTCGGCGGGCACCCACTGGGTGCCGTCCGTGCGGCCGATCGCGCGGAGCATGTCGTGCCGGGCGACCACCTTGCGCCAGGCGGCGGCGAAACGCGCGGGATCGAGGTCCTCGCGCTCCCATTCGAAGTATCCGTAGCAGCCGATACCGCCCAGTTCGACTGCCTCACCCCGTCCGATCATCAGTGCCTGCTGCGTCTCGGTCATTGGGAAGGACGCGGCACTGTCCGCGCGAGCGGGCAGGAGCTCGGTCATGGTCCAACTCCATTCGGTGTTACGGGCCGTTGGCTGGTGCGTGCCTGGGGTCGATACGGGCCGGAGCGCCCTGCTGCGGGGCAGGGCGAGGCTAGGGGCGGTGAGTTAGCCGCCGGTTATGTTCCGTCCGGCCGGAGCTCCCGCAGTCGGGCGCCGCACCCTCGTCCAGCGAGAGCGCGAAGAGCCGTACGAGCGGATGGAACAGGTAGCAGGGCTGGCCCCACTCGTCCGCGCCGCTGACCTCCAGCAGGGCCGCGTCGGCGAGCGCCTCGAGCCGCCGTTCGGCCTCGGCCTCGGGAAGCCGCAGCGACAGCGCCGCCTCGGCGGCGGGGAACGGCTGGGGGCCGAGCGCTGCCAGCACCGGGAACACCGCCCGCACCTCGGGCTCCAGCGCCCGCCAGGACGGCAGCAGCGAGGTGTGGACGTCCAGGTCGCCCGAGTGCAGTTCCCGCAGCCGGGTGACGGGATCGGCCAGCCTGCGCGCGAGCCGGTCCGGGGTGGAGTGCGGGCGGGCCGCGATCCGGGTCCCGACGATCCGCAGGGCGAGGGGCAGACCGGCGCAGTGCTCGACGATCGAGGACGCCGCACCGGGCGCGGCGGCCACCCGGGCGGGACCGGCCGCGGCGGAGAGCAGCTCCAGCGAGTGCCGGGGCTCCAGGGGGGCGAGGGCCACGGTGTGCGCCCCGGCCACGGTGGGCAGGGCCGTCCGCCCGGTGACCAGGACCGCCGGTTCCGGGGTGTTGGGCAGCAGCGGACCCAGCTGGGCGGCCCCGGAGGCGTTGTCCAGCACGATCAGCAGCTGCCTGCCCCGGGTCCGCTCGCGGTAGAGGCGGACCAGCTGGTCCTGGTCCTCGGCGGCCGGTACGTCGTCCATGGGGCCCAGCGCGCGCAGCAGCCCGCGCAGCACCCGGGTGGGGTGCCGGGGAGTGCCGTCCGGGGCGCGCAGGTCGGCGTACAGCTGCCCGTCGGGGAAGTGCCGCTGGCAGCGGTGGGCCGCGTGGACGGCGAGGGCGGTCTTGCCGAGCCCGGCCATTCCGGTGACCAGCACCCGGCGGGGCCGCCCGGCGCCCTGCCCGTCGGGAGCCAGCGCACGGCACAGCAGCTCCAGTTCGGGCTCACGGCCGGTGAAGTCGACGGTGTCGGGCGGCAGCATGGCCGGAGCGCCGGCCGGGCGGCCGGAAGCGTCCCGCCGCGGGCCGGTCAGTACGGCGGCTGAGGAGGCGGAGCGCGGCTGCCGGTCCAGCGTGCCCTCCAGCAGGGCCCGGTAGGTGGACTGGAGCTCCTCGCCGGGGTTCACGCCGAGCTCGTCGGCGAGCACCGCGCGGCCGTGGTGGTAGAGGTGGATGGCGTCCGCCTGCCGCCCGGACCGGCACAGCGCGGTCATCAGCTGGCACCGGATGCGCTCGCGCAGCGGGAACTCGGCGACGAGGCCGGTCAGTTCGCCGGTGATCTGCTCGTGCCGGCCCAGGGCGAGATCGGCGGCGATGCGGTGCTCCAGGGTGACCGTCCGGGCCTCGGTCAGCCGCGGCGCCTCGGTGTCGGCGAGGTATTCCGTGGCGTTGGCGAAGGGCAGTCCGTTCCACCGCGCCAGGGCGCCGCGCAGCAGCTCACCTGCCTTTTCGAAGTCCTCGGCGATCAATGCCTCGCGGCCGCTGAGTGCCAGCCTCTCGAATTCCGTCAGGTCGAGGGTCGCATTACCGATGCTCATGGCATATCCGGGCGGCCTACGATCGATCAGAACCTCGTCGCCGAGAATCTTGCGCAAGCGTGAAACATAGGTGTAGAGCTGTGCGCTGACGGTGGCCGGCGGAGCCCAGCCCCACAGCAGCCGGCACAGCCGTTCGTCGGAGATCACCTCTTCACGGGCCACGAGGAGCGCCGCGAGCACGGTGTGCAGCTTCGCCCCGGAGAACGCGACCCGGTGGCCGTCCCGCCGTACCTCGACTGGCCCGAGCACTCGGAATTCCATCTACCGCCCCATCCGTGATTCATGGAGAAGAATCTCTGAACGAAGCTAGTGGAGTGCGTTGTCTCCTCGATATCGTGGCGATTTCGAGGGCGGCCGGGGTCACGAAATCGATGGAACACAGAAGAAAAAGGAGGCGTCCCTACTGTTCCATTCATGCCGCAGCGAGCGGCAGCGATGATCCACCGAGAGGGGATTCCCAGATGCGCAGCACGCGGACGGTGAAGACGGCGAACACGACGGCGGCGGCCTGCCTGGTCGTTCTTGCGGGAGTGTTCGTGGGTACGGGGGGAGCGTCGGCCGTCCTGGCGGACACGAGGACCACCACGCAGGCCGACGACATGCCCTGGGGCGTCGTCAAGCCGCTGGTCCCCCCGCACCCCGGCTCCGCCGGCACGAACGGCGACATGCCCTGGGGCTGACCGGCCCCCGCCGCAGCCCCGCCCCGCCCGGTGCTAGGTCGTCTCTTTCGGATCTTGCCGGGCCCGCGTCGCCCGGCACCGCACCTCGCCGCGTTGTCGGAGCACCGCAGTACGTCCAGTACAACGGCGCTCCTCCGCCTTGCGATGCACGGCACCGGACGACGCGGGCCGACCGACAAGATCCGAAAGAGACGACCTAGTCCTGCGGCGGAGTCAGCAGCAGGGTCAACTCCGCTGCACTGAAGGAACGATGCGGCAGCCCGGCGGCGTCCGCACCGGCGTCCCCACCGCCCGGCCGGCCGTTCCCGGCAGGCCCGCCCGCACCGCCCGCGCCACCCGCCCCACGCGCGCCACCCGTACCGCCCGCGCCACCCGGTCCGTCCCCACCGCCCGGCTCACCCGCCGCGCCCTGGACCGCCGCCAGTAACCGGCTCGCCTGCGCCCGCCAGGGCTGCGCGCCGACCTCCCCGAAGGCGGACCGCGCCCGCCGGAACCTCTCCGCCGCCTCTGCCAGGCGGCCGCCGATCGCCTCCACACATCCGAGATCGGTCACCACGCGGGCGTACAGGAAACGATCCGCCAGCTCATCCGTGATCTCCAGGGCCTGCTGCAGCGTCCCTCCCGCCGCCGACAGCAGGCCCTGGCTCCACTGTGTCTGTCCCAGCCCGCGCAGCGCGTGCGCCTCCCCGACCCGGTCGCCCTCGCCCCGGGTCAGCCGCAGGACCGCGCCGAAGGCCTCCGCGGCCTCGCCGAGATCACCCGCGCGCAGCCGCACCTCGGCCAGCCGGTACACGCTCTGCGCCTCCGCCCGCACCGATCCGGTGCGCCGGCTCAGCGCCACCGCCTCCTCGGCGAGCGGCAGCGCACCGCCCACGTTGCCCCGGTCCAGCTCGATCTGCGCCTGGAACCCCAGCAGATGGGCCTCGTTCCCGATGTCTCCCGACGCGTGGAAACCGCCGAGGGCCGCTTCGCAGAACTCCAGGGCCCGCTCCCAGTCCCCCTGGAACCGCGCGCACATGGCCAGGTTCCGCTGGGCGAGCGCCGCCCCGCCCACGTCACCGGTGTTGCGCAGCAACCGCAGCGCCGCCATGTTCCAGCCCTCGGCCTGTTCGTACCGCCGCTGGTAGATCGCCAGCGACCCCAGCAGGCGCAGCATGGTCGCCTCGCCCGGCTCGTCCCCGGCGCGCCGGGCCGAGGCCAGCGCCTGCTCGGCACAGCGCTGCCAGTCCTCCAGGTAGTTCTTCGTCTCGAAGTGCGGGACCGTGCTCTCGGTCAGCGTCCACGCGTAGCGGGCCCGGCCCGTCTCCGCCGCCTGGGCCACCAGGTCCGCCACCGCCGTGCGCTCCGACTCGAACCAGTCCATCGGGGAGTCCAGCAGTTCGTCGGCCAGCTCCGTCAGGAACAGGGGGGCGGGCGCGGGCGTACGCCCCGCCGGGAACCGGCGCCCGTCGATCCGCCGGTGCGCCTCCTCGGCCAGCCAGACCCAGGCCGCGAAGGCCCGGTCCAGCGCGGCGTCCGTCTCCCCCTCCGGTTCGTCCGACTCCGCGCGCTCGCGGGCGAACAGCCTCAGCAGGTCCTGGAACCGGTAGCGTGCGGCCCGCCCCGGCGCCGTGTCGGCGACCTCCAGCAGCTGCGCGTCGACCAGCTGGTCGATCAGCTCCTCCGCGTGCCACACATCGGTGTCCAGTACGGCCGCTCCCGCCCAGGCGGCGAAGTCCGCCGTGCGCAGCAGTCCGAGCCTGCGGTACATCCGGGCCGCCTCCGGCGGCAGGTCCCGGTAGGTGAGCCGGAAGCCGGCCCGCACCCCGCCCTCACCCGGGCTCAGCACGTCGAGCCGGGACCGGTGGTCGCGCAGCCGCGCCACCAGGCTCCGTACGCTCAGCCCCGGTTTGGCCGCCAGGCGCGCCCCGGCGATCCGCAGCGCGAGGGGCAGACAGTCGCACAGGGCGCCGAGCTGTTCCACCGCCACCGGGTCGCTGCCGAACCGGTCGGCCCCGGCGAGCTTGATGAGCAGGGCCGTCGCCTCGGTCGGTTCCAGCATCCGCAGCCGCAGCGTCAGCGTCGTGTAGTCCCCGGTCAGGTCCCCCAGGCTCTCCCGGCTGGTGGCCAGCACCACGCTGCGGCCACCGCCCGGGAGCAGGGGTCTGAGCTGGTGGAAGGACCGTACGTTGTCCAGGACGATCAGTGTCTTGCGGGTGCTGAGCAGGCTCCGGAACAGCGAGGCCCGCTCGTCGGGGTCCGGCGGGATCTGGGGCGCCCCGATCCCGAGGGCGCGCAGGAACCGGTCGAGCACGGCGGCGGGGGACACCGGGGCGTGCTCCTCGTCGTAGCCGCGCAGATCGGCGAACAGCTGGCCGTCCGGGAACTGATCGGCGACCTGGCTCGCCCAGTGCACCGCGAGCGCGGTCTTGCCCACCCCGCCGACGCCGACGATCGTCGCCAGCGCCGGGGTGTGCGGGTTGTAGGGCTCCTTCAGGAGCCGGTCCAGGGAGGTCATCTCGCGCTGCCGGCCGGTGAACGCCATGACGTCGGCGGGCAGTTGCGCGGGGATGGTGTTCAGGGCCGTCGGCGCCGGCGCCACCGCGGTGGGGGGCCTGGTCAGCTCGGGGGAGTCGCGCAGGATCAGGTCGTGCAGCTGCCGCAGTCCGGGACCCGGTTCGATCCCGAGCTGCTCGGTGAGTAACCGGCGGCCCTGCAGGAACACCTCCAGGGCCTCGGCACGCTGCCCCGACCGGTACAGGGCCAGCATCAGGTGTTCGCGGCACTGCTCGCGCAGGGGGTGCCGGGCCACCAGCTCGCTGAGCTCACCGGTGAGCGCGCGGTGGCGGCCCAACTGGAGCATCAGCCCGGCCCGTTCCTCCATGAGCGCGAGCCGCATCTGCTCCAGTCTGGTGGTCTCCGCCTCCAGCCGCGATCCGGACGGCTCGTCCAGTGCGGAGCCGCGCCAGATGCTCAGCGCCTCCTCGAACTGCGTGCACGCCTCTTCGGTCCGGCCGTGCCGGGCGGCGTCCCGCCCCTGCTCGGCCCGCTCCATGAATTCCTGGACGTCGATGCGGTGTTCACCCTTGGCCAGCACGTAGCCCGGGGGAGAGGTGATCAGCAGATCGGTCACCCCGGCCTGCTTGAAGGTCTTGCGGAGGGTGGCCACGCAGATGGCGATCTGGTTGCGCGCCGTCGCCGGGGGCGATTCCGGCCAGACGGCGTCGACCAGGGTGTCCACCGAAACGATCCGGTCGGCGTAGAGCACCAGCATGGACAGGACCGTGGCCTGGCGCCGGCCGTTGATGCGCAGCGGACCCTCATCGGTCTGGACGACCAGCGGCCCCAGCACTCTGAAGACATACCGATTCAAAAGGTCCCCCGGCCTTGAAACCCCGCGTCAGGCGCGAACGGTACCGCAAAGAGGATTCCTCGGTGCAGTCAACTCTTGGGAAAAACCGCGTCAGTTTCAGGCCAGCTTGTCCGTATAGCGGTGGACACGCGCACGGGCTTCACGGAGAGTCGTCGGAACCGATCGACGACAACGCGCCGGACAGGCCCCGCAGCACCTCGGCCGTGCGGTGCACCTCGTCCTCGCCGCCGAGACCCGCGTACAGCTGCCGGGCCAGCTCGGCCAGGCAGGAGTCGATCTCCCGTTTCGCGGCGACGCCCTGCTCGGTGGCGGTGAGCAGCTTCGCCCGCCGGTGCGCCGGATTGTCCAGATAGACCGCCAGGCCCTGCCGCACCAGCAGGTCCGCTATGCGCTGGACGCTCTGCCGGCTGGTCCCCACGCGCCGGGCCACCGCGGACACGGAAAGTGACTCCCCCGTCACGGTGCTGAGTATCTGCCAGCGGGCCGCGCTGAGCCCGGAAGCGAGCGCGAGCCGGTCGAGGGCGGCGGTGAACCGTCCGTTCAGCCGGAAGACCGCCACGGCGGCCCGGCTGAACGCCTCGGCCTGCCCGGACTCCACCCTTCGCGTCAACGTCGGTCCCCTTCCGTACGCCCCGCGGGTCGCTGCACGATAACAGCGCGTGGTCACGCCGACGAGAGTCGGCCGGGGCTGAGTAACCGGCCGGAGCGCGGTGTCCCGCCGGGGGAGGTGACGCGGGTGCACCGAGGGCCCTCCCAGGGCTGGACCGTTGGCAGACCCATGGCCGACAAATGTGCTGCAGAGCTGTATCAATGGCCCAGTTGTCGAGGGTCCGGTTGAGCCAGTGGGCCTCCGGATGGTTATCTGTGGCGTATCCATGTACTTACGGCGCCGCGCAGCGCCGGACGGCAACGAGGCCGGTTCCGGAGCGCGGCGCCTTCGCCGTGCCCGTCAGCCGCCCACCACCCCGGGCGGCGCCGGACCGGCGCGCATCACCTGCGAGGGGGGCGGCACACCGCCGTGAAGAGGATGTTCGTTGCTCCGGATCCGGGGCGCATGAGACTGCGGAACTCGGCCCGCGCGGTGATCGGCGTCGCCGCCGCCGTCGCCCTCGCCGAAATCTGCGGTCTCTCCCTGACCGCCGCCATCACCGGGGGACTGGCGGCCCTGCTCGCCCTCTTCACCGTGCTCGACGGACACGTCCGCGCCCAGCGCCTGACCACCGCCCTGCTGCCCGTCGCCGGGTTCCCCGTCCTCGCCCTCGCCACCACCCTGCACGGGATCCCGCTCGCCCGCGACGCCGCCTTCCTGGCCGTCGTGTTCGCCGGGGTGTACGCGCGCCGCTTCGGCCCGCGCGGACACGCCCTCGGGATCTTCGGCTTCATGATGTTCTTCGTCACCCAGTTCCTGCACGCCGTGCCCGGACAGCTGCCCGAGCTGTACGCCGCGGTCGGGCTGGCGCTCCTCGCCTCCGGCGCCGTGCGCTTCCTGCTCTGGCCCATCGAGCGGCGCACCCCGCCCCCCGCAGCCCCGCCCGGCCTGCCCGGAACCGGGCTCGCGCGGCCCACCACCCGGCAGGCCTTCCAGGCCACCGCCGCCTGCGCCTTCGCGCTCGGCATCGGCCAGGCGCTCTCCGACGACCGCTGGTACTGGGCCGTCGGCACCTCGTGGTGGATCTTCGTGAACACCACCTCCCGCGGCGAGACCCTCGTACGGGGCTTCCGCCGGGTCCTCGGCACCGTCGTCGGCATCGCCGCCGGGCTGCTGATCGCCGTCCCGCTGCACGGCGCGCCGCTGCCCACCGCCGCACTGGTCGCCGTATGCGTCTTCGGGATCTTCTACACGGCCGCGCCCTCGTACTCCTGGATGATGTTCTTCGTCACCGTCATGGCCGGCCTGCTCTACGGCCTCCTCGGCGTCCTGCACCCCGGACTGCTGCTCCTGCGCTTCCAGGAGACCGCGATCGGCGCGCTCGGCGCCGCCCTCGCCGTCGTGATCATCCTGCCGGTCACCACCCACGCCGCCAACGACGCCTGGATCCAGCGCGCCCTGCACTGCGTACGCGCCTCCACCGCGGCCGCCCTGGACCGCCTCGCGGGAGACCCGGACGCCGACCCCGCCCCGCACGCCGCCGAACTGGAGCTGCTGCTGGGCCGGGTACGGATGGCCCTCGCACCGCTCGTCCACCCGCTGAGCCCGCTGCGCGCCCGCAAGGCCCGCGCCAGGCAGGTGCTCTCCCTGCTGGACGACTGCGCCCGGGACGTGCGCGGGCTGGTCGCCGTCGCCGCCGACCCGCAGGCCTCCCACGACGCCCGGCTGGCCGCCGCCTGCTGGCGCGTGGAGGCGGCGGTGGAGGCCCTGACCGCCCCGCGCGGAGCCTCCGGACCCGCCACCGTGCCGCACCCGCGGCCCGCGGCGGCGGAACCGGCCCTCGCCCACCTGCACGGCCTGGAGCACACCCTCGTGGCCCTCGCGACGCCGCTGCGCACCGACCCCCGGGCGCCCCTCGTCATCAGCGCCTGAGCAGCCGCTCCCCGGGCCCGTCCGTCAGCCCCGCCGGCAGCCGGCTGGCGGTGTGCACCACGCCGAGGGCCTGGGTCGCCCGGGTCAGCGCCACGTACAGGTCGCTCGGCCGCAGCTCGGCCGGCTCCACCACGATCACCGTGTCGAACTCCAGCCCCTTGGCCTGGCGCGGGTCCAGCAGGACCACCTTCCCGGTCAGGTCCGGCTCCGCGCCCTCCCGTACGCCCGGCAGTACGGGGGCCAGCGCGGCGTGCCGGGCCCGTGGCGCGATCACCGCGAGCCGCCCCTCGGCCGGCAGCTCCCGCTCCACGGCCTCCCGGGTCGCCCCCGCGAGGTCGTCGGTCGCCCGCGCCCACGGCCGCACCCCGGTGCTGCGCACCGAACGCGGCGGTTCGAAGCCGGGATCGCGCGTCCGCAGCACGGCCGCCGCCACGTCCATGATCTCGGCCGGGGTGCGGTAGTTGACCCCCAGCCGGACCAGCTCCCAGCGCTCGCCCACGTACGGCGCGAGGATCCGCTCCCACGAGCCGCAGCCCGCCTCGTCGGCCGTCTGGGCCGGATCGCCGACCAGCGTCATCGACCGGGTCGGGCAGCGCCGCATCAGCAGCCGCCACGCCATCGCGGACAGCTCCTGCGCCTCGTCCACGATGACGTGCCCGAAGGCCCAGGTGCGGTCGGCCGCGGCCCGCTCGGCGGTGCTGCGGTGGTCGTCCTCCTCGTGGCGCTCGGCCATCCGCTCCGCGTCGATGATGTCGTGGGCCGCGAGGAACTCGTTCTCCTCGTCCTCGAACTCGTACGACTGCGAGCCCTCGGACAGGTCCAGCACCCCCTGCGCGTAGGCGATGCGCCGCTGCCGGTCCCGCTCCTCGGCGGCGCGCCGGGCGCTGTCGTCCTCTCCGAGCAGCTCGGCCGCCTCGTCCAGCAGCGGCACGTCGGCCGGGGTCCAGTCCGGCCGGGCCGCGGGCGCGCGCCGGATGAGGTCCGCCTCGTGCGCGGGCAGGTGCGTCGGGTCCGCCAGGAAGTCGGCGATCAGCCGCTCGGGGGTGAGGGACGGCCACAGAGAGTCGATCGCCGCGTGCACGGCGGAGCTCGTCGCGATCTCCTTGCCGAGCTGCGCGATGTCGTCCGAGCCGAGCAGGTTCGGCCCGCCGTACGGATCGGCGCCCAGCCGGTCGGCGAGCTGCGCGGTGAGCGCGTCGATGATCGGGAAGGCGAAGGAGGGGCGCGCCTGATTGTGCGGGAGGCCCGTGGCCCGGGCCCGGTCCCGCGCCTCGTACGCCATGGTGCGGTCCAGCAGCAGGGTCCCGTACTCCTCGTGGTCGATCTCCAGCGCCGGCTCGGGCACCGTGTCGTACTCCTCGCCGGTGTCCGCGGGCACGGTCTCCGGCAGACACTGCCGGTCGGCCACCACCCGGGTGAGGACCTCCGCCATCGAGGCACGGCCCTTCACCGCGGCGGCGCCCGGGCGGTCGGTGCCGGTCGCGTGCACGCCCGGGAAGAGCTCCCCCACAGTGGCCAGCAGCACGCCCGTCTCGCCGAGCGCCGGGAGGACCCCGCCGATGTAGCCCAGGAACGCCGGGCCCGGTCCGACGATCAGCACACCGCGTTTGGCGAGCAGCTCCCGGTGGGCGTACAGCAGGTACGCGGCGCGGTGCAGGGCGACGGCGGTCTTGCCGGTGCCCGGCCCGCCCTCGACGACGAGCACCCCGCGGTGCGTGGAGCGGATGATCCGGTCCTGCTCGGCCTGGATGGTGCGGACGATGTCGTGCATCCGGCCGGTCCGGGCGGCGTCGAGCGCGGCGAGCAGCACGGCGTCCGCGTCGGCGCCCTCGTGGCCGGTGCGCTCCGCGTCGGTCAGGTCGAGGATCTCGTCGTGCAGGGCGGTGACCACGCGCCCCCGGCTGCTGATGTGCCGGCGGCGGCGCAGCCCCATGGGGGTGTGGCCGGTGGCGAGGTAGAAGGGGCGGGCCACGTCCGCGCGCCAGTCCAGGACCAGGGGCGTGCGGTCCGCGTCGTCGGCCCGGATTCCGAGTCGCCCGATGTGATGGTCGCGGCCGTCGGAGAACTCCAGACGGCCGAAACACAGGCCGTTCTCGCCCGCATTCAGAGCGGAAAGCAGGCCGGACTGCTCGGCGACCAGGACATCCCGCTCCAGCCGGGCCTGGAACCCGGTACCGACATCGCGCAGCGCGCCTTCGACCGCACGTTCGGCCTGGTCACGCAGGCCGTCGAGGCGCAGATAGAGGTCGGTGACGAATTGCTGCTCTTTCCGGAATTCCTCGGTTGACAATTGCACTCCTGCCGCGATACAGTGTCCTCGTAAGCTTCCTCGCGGCTCCGTTTTTCAACGAAGTCGCGAATCATTGAATATACGCTCTCCCATCCCTCGGCAGCCAATTCGGCCGGGGGATTTTTTGCGTACGGTGGATCTCATGACCACCGCACACGGCCCGGCCGACGCCGACGGAATCGTCTACCGCCTCGCCCGCCCCGAGGACGCCGGCGCCATCGAGGCCCTGGACAGCTCCTTCACCACCGCCACGGTCTTCGAGGTGAGCGCCCCCGACCCGGGAGCCGGCGCCGGATTCGGCTTCCTGCTGCGCGAGGTCCCGGTGGACCCGCCCGTGCACAAGGTGTTCCCGCCCGAGGAGCACGACGAGCAGGGCTTCGGCGGCGGCAAGGACTCGGAGGCCGACGCGCGGACCTTCGTCGCCCTCGACGGCGGCCTGCTGTGCGGCTTCGCCGCCGTCGGGTACGCCGCGTGGAACCGGCGGCTGACGATCGAGGACATCGAGGTCTCTCCCGGTCACCGGGGCCGCGGCATCGGCCGCGCGCTGATGGACTGCGCGGACCGGTTCGCCCGCGAACGGGGCGCGGAGCACCTGTGGCTGGAGGTCAGCTCGGTCAACGCCCCGGCCGTGCACGCCTACCGGCGCATGGGGTTCACCTTCTGCGGCCTCGACACCGCCCTGTACGGCGGCACGCCCGCGACGGGCGAACAGGCGCTCTACATGAGCCGCCCCTGCAGCTGAAGGCCGTCCCGGGGGCGCGCCCCGGTGCCCGGCGCGTCCGATGAGAGCCCGGCGCGCGGCCAACTCCCGGAACGCGCCGGATCTTACGCCGCCGCGCCCGCTACCGCAGCCCAATCCATGAGGATCACTCGGAGGAGTGTTCCGAACCTGCCATTCCCACGGGGCTGACCTGCGACAGGTACAACGGGTAATTGTTTATTGCACATTCATCCGGCATGTACAGGGTGGATCTGCTCGGACAGGGGGTACCGGCCCGGAATGGAAATTCTTCAACAGCGCTCCACCACCGCCCAGGTGTGGGAAGCGGCCGAGGAGTTCATCCGACTCTTCCACAGGGAGAACGCGGACTCGGGCGATCCGCGCGCCCGGCTCGCCGCCGTGAGGGCCGAGCTCGCCGAGACCGGCAGCTATGTGCACACCCCCGAGGAACTCGTCCACGGGGCCAGAGTGGCCTGGCGCAACAGTAACCGCTGCATAGGCCGGCTCTACTGGAACTCGCTGCGGGTCCGCGACCGCCGCGGGCTCACCGACGCCGACACCATCGCCGCCGAGTGCTTCGACCACCTGCGCGAGGCGACGAACGGAGGCAGGGTCCGGCCCACGATCACCGTCTTCGCCCCGGACGCCCCGGGCCGCCCCGGCCCCCTGATCTGGAGCGAACAGCTGATCAGGTACGCGGGCTACGGCGACCACCCCTCCATAACCGTGGGGGACGCCCGCAACGCCCCGCTCACCGGGGCCCTGCTCCAGCTCGGCTGGTCCGGCGGTGCGGGAACCCCCTTCGACCTCCTCCCCCTGGTGGTGCAGGGCGTCGACGACAAGCCCCGCTGGTTCGACACCCCCGCCGACGCCGTCCTGGAGGTGCCGATCGACCACCCCGACGGCGACGGCTGGGCGGACTGGGGGCTGCGCTGGCACGCCGTACCCGCCATCTCCAACATGTGCCTGGAGATCGGCGGCATCCACTACCCGGCCGCGCCGTTCAACGGCTGGTACATGGGCACCGAGATCGGCGCGCGCAACCTCGCCGACACCGACCGGTACAACCTCCTGCCCGCCGTCGCGCGCCGCCTGGGGCTGGACACCTCCAGCGACCGCTCCCTCTGGAAGGACCGCGCGCTCGTCGAACTGAACCGGGCGGTCCTGCACTCCTTCGACCGCGCGGGGGTGACCATCGCCGACCACCACACCGAGTCCCGGCGCTTCCTGTCCCACATGGAACGGGAGGAGCGCAAAGGGCGCGAGGTGGGCGCGGACTGGTCCTGGATCGTGCCGCCGATCTCCGGTTCCGCGACCCCGGTCTTCCACCGCACCTACGAGGACCGCAGCAGCAGCACCTCGTACGTCCACCACCCCGGCGCGCAGGAGCGGGCCCGGGGACGGGATTTGGTCTAGACCTTCTGTTACCGTCGGTTCCGGACGGATCCGGCGGTAGTGAGAGGGGCTTCCAGTGAGCGGCGACAGCATGGGGCGGAGCGGCGAACACCGCGCCCACATCGGCTCGTTCACCTCGTCGGGAGGCCGCGGTGTCACCACCGCGGCCGTGGACCCGAGGACCGGAGCCCTGACCCCCCTCTCGGTCACCGCCGCCGAGGACCCCTCGTACCTCGCCCTCGCCCCCGCCACCGGGGTGCTCTACGCGGTGAACGAGACCGAGCGGGGCGCGGTCACCGCCTTCCGGCCCACCGCGCAAGGGCTCGCCCCCCTCGGGGCGTCCGTCCGTGTCGGAGGCTCCGGGCCCACCCACCTGAGCCTGGCCGGGGGAAGGCTGCTCACCGCCAACTACACCTCCGGCAGCGTGAGCAGCCTCCCGATCGCCGCCGACGGCAGCCCGGGCGGCCCGGCCCATGTGCTGTCGCACCGGGGCTCAGGCCTGGACTCCGACCGGCAGGAGGGCCCGCACGTCCATCAGGTGCTGCCCGACCCGAGCGGCCGCTGGGTGCTCAGCGTGGACCTCGGCACCGATTCGGTACGCGTCTGCGCGCTCGACCCGGCCACCGGGGCGCTCCGGGTGCACACCGAGACCGCGCTGCGCGCCGGGACCGGGCCGCGCCACCTCGTCTTCCATCCCGAGGGCGCCATGGTCTACGTACTCCACGAGCTGGAGCCGCAGGTGACCGTCTGCCGGTGGAACGGGGCGTCCGGGCAACTGGAACCGGTCGGCGAGGCTCCGGTGGCTTCCCCGGGCGTCTCAGGGGGCGTACGGGCCTACCCCTCGGCGATCGTCGCCTCGCCCGGTGGACGGTTCCTCTGGGCGGCCGTCCGCGGGGCGGACGCCGTCGTCACCCTCTCCCTCGCCGACGGGCCCGGGAAGCCGCGGCTCACGGGCGCCGTGGCATGCGGCGGCGCCTGGCCGCGCGATCTCGCCGTCGACCACTCGGGGAGCCGGCTGTACGCGGCCAACGAGCACTCGGGGGACGTCACCTGGTTCGACGTGGACCCGCTGACCGGGCAGCCGCACCGGGCCGGCTCACTGGCCGTTCCCGCGGCCACCTGCGTGGTTCTTGCCTGAGGTGCGCACGCGGCACGTGAAAGGGCCCCCGCCGGCCACGGGGGACCGTGGCCGGCGGGGGCCCTTTCCGTCGTACGGGCGGGTCAGTGTGCGGCGGCGTCCTGGGTGATCCCGAGAGCCGCGGTGTACTGCGCGACGGCCAGCTTGCCGAGCGCACCGTAGGCGCCGAGCGGCTCGGAGACGGCGCAGTCGGCCTCCTTGCGGGCACTCTCGAGCAGCCCGTCGGCCGCCTCCGGGCCGATCAGGTACGGGGCGAGCGCGAGCAGGGTGGAGCCCTCGCGGCGCAGCTGGTCGGCGACCGCGGCCACCGAGCCCTCCTGGTCGAGCGCCGCGGCCTTGACGGGCACGGCGAGCCGGGCGGCCAGCAGCATGCCCGTGATCCCGGCGGCCTGTACGGCCTCCTCGCCACCGGTGGTGGCCAGGACGATGCCGTCGGCGGCGGTGGTCACGGTGAAGAGCCGGGCGCGGTCGGCGCGGGCCAGCCCAGCCTCGGACAGCCGCACGTGCAGGCCCTCGGCGAGCAGCGGGTGCGGGCCGAGCACGTCGGCCAGCTCGGCGGCGGCCGAGGAGTCCATCAGTGCCTGGCGGATCCGGCGGAGGAGATCGCTGTCGGGGCCGGCCAGCAGCGGTACGACCACGGCGTCCGGGCCGGTCGGCGCGGGCACCTCGTGGCCGGCGGCGCGGGCGAACTCCGCACGCGCGACACGCTCGGTCGCGACGGCGGTCAGCACACCGGACAGGGACGGGAACTCGGAGGCGTCGTCACCCTCGAGGAAGCCGATCCGGGCGTCGAGGCCCGGCAGCTCGGAGCGGCCGATGCTGATGATCTCTTCCGCGAGCCCTCGCCAGGCGGCCGAGGGTGCACCGGGCACGGCGAGCACCAGCGCGGGCGCGCCCTCGGGCGCCACCGCGGGCTCGGGCCGGCGGTGCCGTCCGGTCTGGCGGGGTCGCGGCATTCGTACGGGCAGGCCATTTGCGGGCCCAGTGGGGGAGCTCATGGCGCCGCATGCTACTGGCTTATCGGAACATGGTGTTCGGGCAGGGCCTTGTCCGGCGGCATCTGTCCGTATTTATCCGGTGAATAACAGATACGTTCAACTGACGCACCGCGAGCACCTGTTCACGGACCGTGCGCCTGCCGCCCGTCGGCGCCTCCGGCCCCGAGGCCGGACCGATGTGATTCGATCTTCGGCGCAGGGGTGCGTCGTCGCTCCTTGTCCGCCAGTAGAGTGACGTGTTGTGGCAGCTCTCCCATTGAACCAACTTGTCGAGCCCGGATGGGCGAAAGCGCTGGAACCCGTGGCCGGACGTGTCGCCGCGATGGGTGACTTCCTGCGGGCGGAGATCGCGGCGGGGCGCACCTATCTGCCGGCCGGAGCACACGTCCTGCGCGCTTTCCAGCAGCCGTTCGACGAGGTGCGCGTCCTGATCATGGGACAGGACCCGTACCCGACCCCGGGCATGGCCATCGGGCACAGCTTCGCCGTCGCGCCCGAGGTCAGTCCGCTGCCCGGCAGCCTGGAGAACATCTTCCGGGAGCTGCACACGGATCTGGGACTGCCGCGGCCCTCCAACGGTGACCTGACGCCGTGGACCCGCCAGGGGGTGCTGCTGCTCAACAGGGCGCTCACCACGGCGCCCCGCAAGCCCGCGGCCCACCGGGGCAAGGGCTGGGAGGAAGTGACGGAACAGGCCATCCGAGCCCTGGTCGCGCGCGGCAAGCCGCTGGTGTCCGTGCTCTGGGGCCGTGACGCGCGCAACCTGCGGCCGTTCCTCGACGGCTTCCCGGCGATCGAGTCCGCCCATCCCTCCCCGATGTCCGCGGATCGCGGTTTCTTCGGCTCGCGGCCGTTCAGCCGTACCAACGAGCTGCTGGTCCGTCAGGGTGCCCAGCCGGTGGACTGGAAGCTTCCCTGAGCCGGGCGGCCCGGGCGACGGCCCGGGCGACCGCCCCCGATGTGCCGGACGCACGACCCCTCTTGACAATCCGACCTGGGGTGAAGAACATAGTCCTCACATTGGAAAGCTTGTGCCCTTCGGACGCCGCTCAGGCGCCGGCCCGACGCTGAGCGTCGGAGCCCGAGGCTCTTTCCAGACCCACGACCCACAGGAACGGCCCGGTGACCCGGGCCGTTCTTTCGTATGCGGAGGGGACAGAGAACATGGCCAACGGAGCCGGAAGGACCGCGATCGTCACCGGAGCCACCAGCGGCATCGGTCTGGCGATCGCCAACCACCTCGGTGGGCTGGGATACCGGATCTTCCTGTGCGCCAGGACCGCGGACGGGGTGAAGCGGACCGTCGAGCACCTGCGTTCCCAGGGTTACGAGGCCGACGGCACCGCGTGCGACGTCCGCTCGGCCGACGACGTGCGGGCGATGGTGACCGCGGCGGTCGAGCGGTACGGCAGCATCGACGTCCTGGTCAACAACGCAGGTACGGGCGGCGGCGGGGTCACCGCGGACCTCACCAACGAGGCGTGGTCCCACGTCATCGACACGAACCTCAACAGCGTCTTCCTCATCACCCGGGACGTGCTCTCGGTCGGCGGGATGCGCGACAAGAGCTGGGGCCGGATCGTCAACATCGCCTCCACCGCCGGGAAGCAGGGCGTCGTACTGGCATCCCCCTACTCCGCCTCGAAGCACGGAGTCGTCGGATTCACCAAGTCCCTCGGAAACGAACTGGCCAGGACCGGCATCACCGTGAACGCCGTCTGCCCGGGGTACGTGGAGACGCCGATGGCGGAGCGCGTGCGCAGCGGCTACGCGCGGGCCTGGGAGACCACCGAGGAGGACATCCTGCAGAGGTTCGAGGCGAAGATCCCGCTCGGCCGCTACTCGACCGTGGACGAGGTGGCGGGAATGGTCGGATACCTCGTCAGCGACACGGCCGCCTCCGTGACCTCGCAGGCCATCAACGTGTGCGGCGGACTGGGCAACTTCTGACCGCGGGAGGGAAGGCGAACGCCGACGGACCCCGTCGAGGTCACCGCCGACGTTCGAGCCACGTCACGACCGCTCGGGAGTGCGCGTCTCGCGGTACTCGTCGGCGAGCAGCGAAGTGAGGGTGGCGCGCATGTCCTTCAGGAACTCCTCGAACCGGTCGATCAGTTCGGGCGGATACTGCGCCGTCAGCCTGGTGAGGCTGTCCGAGAAGGGCTGGAAGAACTCCGAGGCGGGCCGGCCGATCTCCGGGCTGCTGCGCAGGGTCACCACCCGCCGGTCGGTGTGCTCCCCGCGGGTCCTGACGATGTGACCGGCCTTCTCCAGGCGGTCCACGAGTGCCGTCGTGGCGCCCGAGGTCAGTGAAACGCGCTCGCTGAGGCGGGCCAGGGACAGTGGGGCGTTCTGGTCCTCGGCGTAGAGGATCTCCACCAGTGCGGCGGCGTCCGTGGAATGCAGCCCCAAATGGGTGGCGAATCTGCGCGTGAATTCAGTGTAATTCGCCCCCCATGATCTGAGCTCATCCAGAATGCGTGTGCTCTGTTCCGCCGCCTGTGAAATATCTGTTTCCTTCATCGAGTTACCCCTCATTCTCGCTGCGCTGCGGCATTCAGTATGCGCGCATATTTTCCCAAGGATATAGCACCACCTGCAAGGCCGCGGTGGGGCATCACGGGCCGATGGGAGGGCTGTGCGCATGATGGCGCGGATAGTAGCTGACTGGGCCGTGGCCGCGGAGTCCCGGCAAGACCTGGACGCCCGGCTCTTTCCCCAGGAAGAGGCCGTCCTGGCCAGGGCCGGCGAGAAGCGCCGCGCGGAGTTCACCACCGTGCGCGCATTGGCCCGTGGGGCACTGGCCCGGATCGGCGTGGAGCCGGCCCCCATCCTGCCCGGGGTGAAAGGGCAGCCGCGCTGGCCGGCCGGCGTACGCGGAAGCATGACCCACTGCAACGGCTACAGGGCCGCCGTGGTGGCGCGTGCGGCGGACGGCGCGGCCGTGGGCATCGACGCCGAGCCCAACGCGCCGCTGTCCGGCGACGCGCTGGCCGCCATCACGGTCGGCGCCGAGGCCCGGCACATCAGGGAGCTGACCGCCGGGGCGCCCCGCGTGCACTGGGGGCGAATGCTCTTCAGTGCCAAAGAGGCCGTCTACAAGGCCTGGTTTCCGCTGACCGGAGTGCGCATCGGCTTCCGCGACGCGCATGTCACCTTCGATCCCGAAAGCGGCCGATTCGCCGCCCGCATTCTCCGGTCCGTCCCGGAGATCGCGGGTGCGGGGCCCCTCGACATATTCCACGGGCGGTGGGCCGCCGACGAGCGGCTCATGGTCACCGCTATTTGCATTCCCGAACAACAGCCGGTGAGCCGGCAGTCGCACAAGGAGGATTTCTCGTGAAGTACACGGCATTTCTCGGCGTCCGGTTCGAACCCGAATGGTTTCTCATGGACCCCGCCGAGCGCGATGGGTTCGAGTCCGAGCACGTCTTCCCGATCCTCGGGAAGCATGCCCAGTTCCTCCATATTCGCCCGTTCCGGGCAGCGGCGTTCGGCGCCCGCCACACCAACTTCTTCCTCGTCCATTTCGATGAGGTACCCGCCTACAACGGCCTCGTCGAGGAGCTGCGCGAGTCCCCCCTGATGGCCCGGCGATTCGTCACCATCACCGACAACTTCATCGGAATGGAAGAGACCTACAAGGCATGACCGGAACCGGCATCGTCCCCGGCGGCACCGGCCGGGAGCAGGACATCGACGCACCCGTGATCGTGGCCGGAGCGGGACCGACCGGCCTCATGCTGGCCGGAGAGCTCCGGCTCGGCGGCATCGATGTGATCGTCGTCGACAGACTGGCCGGGCCCGTCACCGAGTCCCGCGGACTCGGATTCACCGCCCGGGCCACCGAAGTCTTCGCCCAGCGCGGCCTGCTGGACCACTTCGAGAACCCCGAGATCAGTACCAAGGGGCACTTCGGCGGCATCCCCATGGACTACGACGTGCTGCCCGACGGGCATTTCGGCGTGCGCAACGTCGAACAGACCGAGACCGAGTCGGTGCTGGAGCGGTGGGCCACCTCGCTGGGCGCCACCCTCGTACGCGGACACGAGATCACCGACGTGCGGCAGACGGACGACCTGGTCGAGATCGCGGTGTCCGGGCCGGACGGCGAACGCGTGCTCCGCGCCTCCTACCTCGTCGGCGCCGACGGCGGCCGCAGCACCGTGCGCAAGGCCGCCGGCTTCGACTTCCCCGGCCACGACGCCACCTGCGAGATGTTCCTCGCCGACATCACGGGCGCCGACGTCCGGCCGCGCTTCCTCGGGGAGCGGGTGCCCGGCGGAATGGTCATGGCCGCCGCCCTCGGCGACGGCGTCGACCGGATCATCGTCTGCGAACGCGGCACCGCGCCCCGCGAACGTACGGGGCCGCCCGGCTTCGACGAGGTGGCGGGTGCGTGGCAGCGGCTCACCGGCGAGGACATCGGCCACGGCGAGGCCCGGTGGATCAGCTCCTTCACCGACGCCTCCCGGCTCGTCACCGAATACCGCCGCGGGCGCGTGCTGATGGCCGGCGACGCCGCCCACATCCACCTCCCGGCGGGCGGCCAGGGGCTCAGCGTCGGGGTGCAGGACGCGGTGAACCTCGGCTGGAAGCTCGCCGCGGTGGTGAGGGGCAGCAGCGGTCCGGCCCTCCTCGACACCTACCACCAGGAGCGCCACCCCGTGGGTGAGCGCGTCCTGACCAACACCCGGGCCCAGGGGCTCCTCTACCTCGGCGGCAGCGAGGTGGAGCCGCTCCGCGCCGTACTGGGTGAACTGCTGCGCGACGAGGCCGTCGGCCGGCACCTCGCCGGCATGGTCAGCGGACTCGACATCCGCTACGACCTCGGCCCCGGGGAGCACCCGCTGCTCGGGATGCGGATGCCCGACTGCGACCTGCGGACCGGATCGGGCCCCACCACGGCCGCACGGCTGCTGCACCCCGCACGGGGCGTGCTGCTCGACCTGGCCGACGACCCGGGCCTGCGCCGGCTGGGCGAGGAGTGGGCGGAGCACGTCGACGTGGTGCCGGCGGCCTCCGAGGACCGCCGGCTCGGCGGAACGCGCGCGCTGCTCCTGCGACCCGACGGGCACGTCGCCTGGGCGGCGCCCGACGGAGGAGACCTCGCGGCGGCGCTCACCACCTGGTTCGGGCCGCGGCCCGCGCACACGACGGAGCACCCGGCACACCAGTGACGGCCCCGGCCGGTCCAGTGACAAGGAACGAGGAAGAACCGATGCACAGCACCCTGATCGTCGCCCGCCTGGAGCCGAGCTCGATCGACGAGGTCGGAAAGCTCTTCGCCGACTTCGACCGCACCGGCATGCCCCGGAACATGGGAACGGTGCGCCGGCAGCTCTTCAGCTACCAGGGCCTGTACTTCCACCTCCAGGACTTCGAGTCCGACGACGGCGGCGACCGGATCGCCGCAGCACGCTCGCACCCCCTCTTCGTGGGGATCAGCGAGGACCTCAAGCAGCACATCACCGCATACGACCCCGCGACATGGCGATCGCCCGCCGACGCCATCGCACAGCGGTTCTACCACTGGGAGCAGTAGTCATGGGAGAGGAAGCCCTGATGCAAGCCACCGCGTTCACCCTCGCCGACCTCAAGCGGATCCTGCTCGGCGCCGCCGGCGCGGACGAGAGCGTCGACATGGACGGCGACATCCTGGACGCGCTGTTCACCGACCTCGGATACGACTCTCTCGCACTGCTGGAGACCGCCGCGGTCATCTCCCGCGAGTACGGCATCCAGCTGACCGACGACGCCGTGACCGCCGCGACCACCCCCCGCGGCTTCCTCGAGCTGGTCAATTCCGCCTGAGAGCACGATTCCCCGAACGAGCAGGGAGACACGATGTCCGGACCACAGGTCCACGAAGTCCAGCACGAGATCACGATCGCCGCCCCGGCCAAGGCGGTGTACCAGCTCCTCGTGGAGGTGGAGAACTGGCCGCTGTTCTTCCCGCCGAGCGTCCACGTGGAGCACCTCGAACTGAACGGCGAGCACGAACGGATACGGATCTGGGCCACGGCGAACGGCGAGGCGAAGACCTGGACCTCACGTCGGCGGCTGCTGCCGGCCGACGGCCGGATCGAGTTCCGGCAGGAGGTCTCCAGCCCTCCCGTCGCCGCGATGGGCGGTGCCTGGATCGTCGAGGACCGGGGGGACGAGCACTGCCACGTGCGGCTGCTGCACGACTACCGCGCCGTCGACGACGATCCGACCGCGCTGGAGTGGATCGCCGCGGCGGTCGACCGCAACAGCCACGCGGAGCTGGAGGCCCTGAGGACCCACGCGGAACAGGGCGCCGACGCGCCCCGGACCCTCCTGTCGTTCGAGGACACGACCCAGATCGCGGGAACGCCGCAGCAGGTCTTCGACTTCATCGACCGGGCCGATCTGTGGGACCGGCGGCTCCCGCACGTCGCACGGGTGCGGCTGCAGGACCGGGACGGGCTGCAGCTCCTCGAGATGGACACCCGCGCCCCCGACGGGACGGTGCACACCACCCGGTCGGTACGCGTGTGCCTGCCCCCCGGCCGCATCGTCTACAAGCAGACGCAGCTGCCCGCACTGCTGGCGCTGCACACCGGGCAGTGGCGCTTCGAGGAGAACGCCGGGGGCGTGCTGGCCACCTCGCAGCACACCGCCGTCATCAACGAGGCCGCCATCGCGCTGGTCCTCGGTGCGGACGCCGGGCTCGACGAGGCGCGCAAGGCGGTCCGCACGGCCCTCGGCACCAACAGCCTGAGCACACTGGCCCATGCCAAGGCCCACATCGAGGGCCGTTCATGACCGGACGCACCGGCGCCCCGGGGCCGGGGCCGTGACGCCGCGCCCCGCCGTCGAGGCCGCCCAGGTACTCGTCGTCGGCGCCGGTCCCGTCGGCCTGCTGCTGGCCGGCGACCTCGGGCAGTACGGGGTGAACGTGGTGCTCGCCGACCGGCTGGCCGAACCCATGACCGAGTCGCGCGCCTCACAGCTGGGTGCCCGCACGATGGAACTCCTCGGCCAGCGGGGGCTCGTGGAGGAGTTCGCCGCGCTGGAACACGAGCCGGCCGGCCACTTCGGCGGTCTGTCCTTCGACGCCCGCGCCGCCGGGAGCAGGTACGCGGGCAACTGGAAGGTGCCGCAGTTCCGTACCGAGGCGGTGCTGGGCGACCGGGCCCTCGCCTCGGGCGTCGACCTGCGGCGGGAGCACGAGCTGCACGGGCTCGACATCACCGACGACGCAGTCGTGGCGGAGTTCCGCACACCCGCCGGCCCCCGCACCCTGCGCGCCGCGTACCTGGTGGGCTGCGACGGCGCAGACAGCTCGGTGCGCGGCCTGGCGGGCTTCGAGCTCGCCCGGGGCGCCGCCGGTCGCGAACTGCTGCGTGCCGACGTGGCCGGGATCGACGTCCCCGGGCATCGGTTCACCCGCTTCGAGCGGGGCTTCGCCGCCTCCGCACGACGCGCCGACGGGGTGACGCGCGTGATGGTCCACGCATCGGGCCGCCCCCCGGTCCACCGCACGGGCCCGCCGTCGTTCGACGAGGTGGCCGAGGCCTGGGAGACGGTGACGGGCGAGAACATCGCCGACGGCACCCCGCTCTGGCTGGACGCCTTCGACGACGCCTGGGCGCAGGCCACCCGCTACCGTCGCGGCCGCGTACTGCTCGCGGGCGACGCGGCCCACGTCCACATGCCGATCGGCGGCCAGGCGCTCAACCTCGGCCTGCAGGACGCCGCCAACCTCGGGTGGAAGCTCGCCGCGCAGGTGCACGGATGGGCCCCGCCCGCTCTGCTCGACAGCTACCACGACGAGCGCCACCCCGTGGCCGGCCGGGTCATCGACAACGTACGCGCGCAAGCGCTGCTGCAGTTCGGCGGAGCCGCGGCCGACCCGGTGCGACAGGTGCTCGCCGAGCTCCTGGACCGGCCCGGGCCCAGGGCCACGTTCGCCGGAATGCTGAGCGGACTCGACGTGCGCTACGAGGTGGGCGGCGAGGGCGGCGAGAGCGCCGCGCACCTGGGCACTCGCTTGCCCGACCTCGAACTCACCGCGGACGGTACCCGCACGACCGTCGCCCGCCTGCTGCGCGAGGGCCGCGGGGTCCTGCTCGATCTGACCGGGGGCGGGTCGCGCGCCGCGCAGCTGCGGGCCGCGGCCGACGGCTGGACCGGCCGCGTCCGCGTCGTGGGTGCCCACGGTGCGCAGGCCCCCGCGGACGGCGCTGCGTTCCTGCTGCGGCCGGACGGCCACGTGGTGTGGACCGACCTGGCCCCCGTGCCGCTGCGCGAGGCGCTGCGTCGCTGGTTCGGCGAGCCCGTACCGCTCGCCCGCCGGCCCTGAACCCGTTCGTCCGGCCGCCCTCCGGGAGCGGTCCTCAGCATGTCCGGATTCACCTGTCTGTCGTTTCTGTGAAGGGAAAGATGATGAGGCGACGCGTGGTCATCACCGGTATCGGAGTGCTGGCACCAGGAGGTGCCGGCACCAAGAACTTCTGGTCCCTGATCAGCGAGGGACGTACGGCGACGAGGATCCTGTCGCACTTCGATCCGGCGCCGTACCGCTCGCGGATCGCGGCCGAGGTCGACTTCCACCCGGCCGAACACGGCCTGCGTGCGCAGGAGATACGCCGTATGGACCGGGCGGCCCAGTTCGCCGTGGTCTGTGCGCGGGAGGCCGCCCTCGACAGCGGACTCGAGCTGTCCGAGATTCCGCCGCACCGGATCGGTGTGACGATCGGCAGCGCCGTCGGGGCCACCACCAGCCTGGAGGACGAGTACCGGGTGGTGAGCGACGACGGTGCGGCCCACCTGGTCGACCACACCTACACCACCCCGCACCTGTACGACTACCTCGTACCCAGCTCCTTCGCCACCGAGGTGGCTTGGGCGACCGGGGCCGAAGGGCCGAGCACGGTGATCTCCACCGGCTGCACGTCCGGCATCGACGCCGTGGGCCACGCGGTCGAGCTGATCCGCGAGGGCACCGCCGACGTGATGATCACGGGTGCGACCGAGGCCCCGATCTCCCCCATCACGGTCGCCTGCTTCGACGCGATCAAGGCCACGAGCGTGCACAACGACGACCCCGAGCACGCCTCGCGCCCCTACGACAGCACCCGCAACGGCTTCGTGCTCGGCGAGGGTGCCGCGGTGTTCGTGCTGGAGGAGTACGAGAGCGCACTGAAGCGCGGCGCGACCGTCTACGCCGAGATCGTCGGCTACGCCAACCGCAGCAACGCCTTCCACATGACCGGACTGCGTGCGGACGGCGCCGAGATGGCCGAGGCGATCACCGCAGCGCTGGACGAGGCGCGACTCGACCCCGCCGCCCTCGACTACGTCAACGCCCACGGATCCGGCACCAAGCAGAACGACCGGCACGAAACGGCGGCGTTCAAGCGCAGCCTGGGCGCCCACGCCTACCGGGTGCCGGTCAGCTCCATCAAGTCCATGGTGGGCCACTCGCTCGGGGCGATCGGGTCGATCGAGATCGCGGCCTCCGCGCTGGCGATCAAGCACCACGTGGTCCCGCCCACCGCGAACCTGCACCACCAGGACCCGGAACTGGATCTCGACTACGTGCCCTTGACGGCACGCGACTGGCGGACCGACCGCGTGCTCACGGTGGGCAGCGGATTCGGCGGTTTCCAGAGCGCGATGGTGCTGTCCCGTCCCGAGAGGAACGCCGCATGACGCCCATAGGGGTGACCGGCATCGGAGCCATCGCGCCGAACGGCATGGGCACCGACGCGTACTGGAAGTCCACCGTCGAAGGAGTCAGCGGCATCGCCGAGGTCAGCCGCTTCGACGCGTCGGGATACCCGGCGAAACTGGCCGGCGAGGTGTCCCTCGACGCCGCCGCGCACCTGCCGAGCAGACTGATCCCGGCCACCGACCACATGACGCGGCTGTCACTGGTCGCGGCCGCCTGGGCCCTGGACGACGCGGGCGTACAGCCCTCCGAGCTGCCGGACTTCAGCACCGGGGTGATCACGGCCGGCTCCGCGGGAGGCTTCGAGTTCGGCCAGCGCGAACTGGAGAACCTCTGGAGCAAGGGGCCCAAGTACGTCAGCGCGTACCAGTCCTACGCCTGGTTCTACGCCGTCAACTCCGGCCAGATCTCCATCCGGCACGGCATGCGCGGCCCCAGCGGCGTGGTCGTCAGCGACCAGGCCGGCGGGCTGGACGCCATCGCCCAGACCCGGCGGCAGATCCGCAAGGGCACCCGACTCGTCATCTCGGGCGGAGTCGACGGCTCCCTCTGCCCCTGGGGCTGGGTCGCGCAGATGGCCGCAGACCGGATGAGCACGTCGGACGACCCCGAACGCGCCTATCTCCCCTTCGACCCGACGGCCTCCGGGCACGTGGCGGGTGAGGGCGGTGCGTTGCTCGTGATGGAGGAGGTGGCCGCCGCCCGGCGGCGGGGCGGGAGGGTCTACGGCGAGATCGCCGGCTACGGCGCCACGATGGACCCGAAACCGGGCAGCTCCCGGGAGCCGGGCCTGCGCCGGGCGATCCTGACCGCCCTGGACGACGCGGCCGTGTCCCCGGACGAGGTGGACGTCGTCTTCGCCGATGCCGCCGCCGTACCCGAGCTCGACCGGGTCGAGGCCGACGCGATCAACGCCGTGTTCGGCGTCCGCGGGGTGGCCGTCACCGCCCCGAAGACGATGACCGGCCGGCTGGCGGCCGGGGCGGCATCGCTCGACGTGGCCGCCGCGCTGCTGTCCGTCCGCGACGGGGTGATCCCACCGACCGTCCACGTCGACTGCGCCCCCGAGTACGGCATCGATCTGGTCACCGGCGCGGCGCGCGAGGCCTGTGTGCGCACCGCGCTCGTCCTGGCACGGGGCCACGGCGGCTTCAATTCCGCCGTCGTGGTCCGCGCGGCACGGTGACCGCCGTGCGCACCGGCGCCGATCTTCCCGCAGCTGATCTCTGCGCCCCCGATCTCCCCGCCCCCCATGACGCCCGGGCTTCCGGCCCGGCCTGCGACGACCACCGGGAAGGAACCGGAACATGACCAAGAGGTTCGGAATCGAAGACCTCAAGCGCATCCTCCGAGAGGGAGCGGGCGGCGCGAGCGAACTGGAGGGCGACATCCGGAACGCCAGCTTCGAGGACCTCGGATACGACTCGCTCGCCCTGCTGGAGACCGGCAGCCGGATCGGCCGGGAGTACGGGCTGGAGTTCGAGGACACGGCGTTCGCCGACGTCGAGACCCCAGGGGACTTCGTCGACGTCGTGAACGCCCACCTGCTGTCGACCCCGGCCCACGGCTGACCGAGCAAGGAGATCACCATGGCGATCACCACCATTCCCCGCAGCGACATCGACCCCTACAGCGACGCGTCGATCCTGTCGCCCTACGAGGACTACCGGCGGCTGCGCGACCTGGGCCCCGTGGTCCGGCTGGAGGCCCACCAGGTCTTCGCCGTGGCCCGCTACCGCGAGGTCTACGACGCCCTGCACGACCACACGACCTTCTCCTCGGCGTCGGGCGTGGGACTGACCGAAACGCTCAACAAGGCGCAGAAGGGCAGCAGTTTCACCAGCGACCCGCCCTACCACGACCACGTGCGCGGCCTGGTCGCCCGGCACCTGAAGCCGAAGGCCCTGGAGCAGTTCCACGACTACATCGAGGGCTGGGCGACCCGGCTCGTCGACGAGCTGATCGAGAAGGGCACCTTCGACGCGGTCACCGACTTCGCCCAGGCCTTTCCGCTGGCCGTCGTTCCCGACCTGCTCGGCTGGCCGGTGGAGGAGGGCAAGGAGCGCCTGCTGGACTGGGCGACCGCCGGCTTCAACGCGTTCGGGCCGCTCAACGAGCGCACCATGGCGGGATTCCCGCTCCTGCAGGAGATGTCCGAGTTCCTCCAGCGGATGTCGGTCCCCGGGAACCTGCGACCGGGCAGCTGGGGCGCGCAGCTCGTGAGCGACGCGAAGGAGGGCAAGATCGAGGAGTACCTGCTGCCCGGCCTCCTCGGGGACTTCCTCGCCCCCTCGATGGACACCTCCGTCAGCGCGCTGTCCAGCATGCTGTGGCTGTTCGGATCGCATCCCGAGCAGTGGCAGCAGGTCCGCACGGACGAAGCGCTCATACCCAAGGCGCTCAACGAGATCATCCGCATCGAGTCGCCGCTGCGCGGCTTCACCCGGCTGGTCACACGGGAGCGCGAGCTGGGGGGCGTCATGCTGGAACCCGATGCGCGCGTCCTGCTGCTCTACGGCTCCGCCAACCGCGACGAGCGCCACTGGACGGACCCGGACACCTTCGACATCCACCGCCCCGGGGTGGCGCAGCACGTGGGCTTCGGCCACGGCATCCACGGCTGCGTGGGCCAGGCGCTCTCCCGGATGGAGGGACACGCTCTTCTGAAGGCGCTGTCCGCTCGCGTCCGTTCGATCGAGGTCGGCGAGCCCACCTGGCGGCTGCACAACACGATCCGTGGAATCGCGTCCCTGCCGGTGACGCTGCGGACGTGAGCCCCCGGACGGCCGGGCGGCCGGCCGTGCGGCTCAGCGTCGACCTGAGCCGCTGCGAGGGCCACGGACTGTGCCAGGCCGTGGCCCCGGACCTGATCAGCGTCGACGAGGGGTACGCCGAGCTGATCGACGACGGTGACGTACCGGTGCACCGGCAGGCCGCCGCCGTGAGCGCGGCGCGGACGTGTCCCATCGCGGCGCTCAGGGTGACCTGAGCGCCGCCCGCCACGAATGGAGGGTGGTGCCGAAGATGAGCAGGACGGCTTTCGTGTTCCCGGGCCAGGGTTCGCAACGCGTCGGTATGGGCGGCGAACTCGTGGAGCGGCACCCGGAGTTCCTCGACTCGCACTACCGGGTTGCCGACGAGATCCTGGGCATACCGCTGACCGGACTGTGCCGGGAGGGCCCGGCCGCGGAGCTTGGCGCGATGCCGGTGACCCAGCCCGCCGTGTTCCTGACCAGCGTCGTCGCCCACGAGGTGCTCCGGGTGCACGGGGTCGTGCCCGACGTCGTCGCCGGGCACAGCCTCGGGGAGTTCACGGCCATGGTGGCGGCCGGCGTGCTCGACTGGACCGACGGCCTGCGGCTCGTCCGGCTCCGCGGCGAGCTGATGGCGTCGGTCAACCGACGGATCCCGGGCAGCATGGGGGCCGTCATCGGCATCGCACCGGCCGAACTGGAGGATCTGTGCGCCCGGGCCGCCGCCGCGACCGGGGAGGTGGTCGAGATCGCGAATCACAACGACCACCGCCAGATCGTGGTGTCCGGCCAGACCGGGGGAGTGGCCCGGCTCCTCGAACTCGCCGAACGGGCGGGGGCGGAGCGGGTGCTGACACTGGACGTGGGCGGCGCGGCGCACTGCAGCCTGCTGTCCGGAATCGAGGAGGAGTTCGCCCGGGTCCTCGAAGGGTTCGAGCTCCGCGACCCGGTCGTCCCCGTGGTGTCCGCGGTGACGGCCGCGCCCGTGCGCACCGCGCGGGAGGCGGCGCGCTGCCTGCGGCGGCAGTTCACCAGCCGGGTGCTGTGGACCGACACCGTCCTGGCGCTCGCGGACTCCGGGGTCGACCGGTTCGTCGAGGTCGGGCCGGGCAAGGCGCTGAGCAGTCTGTGCGCCCGCCTGTGCCCGGAGGCCCAGGTGTACCGGACCCGCGACGCCCAGCGCCTCGACCGCGTGGTCGCGGCGCTCGGTGCCTCCGGGGCGCGCGGGGCCGGCGCGCGATGACCGGACAGGGGATCGTCCTGCTCCTGCCGGGCCAGGGCTTTCAGCACGCGGGCATGGCCGTCGAGCTCTACCGGCGGGAGCCGCGGTTCGCCGCCGTGGCCGACGAGTTCCTCGCCGCCCTGGGGCCCGGGGGCGAAACCGTCCGCGAGGACTGGCTGGCCTGCGTCGACGGCGCTCCGGCCGACCGGGGCACGACCGCGCAGCCCCTGCTGTTCATGATCGGGTACGGGATCGGGGCGGTGCTGGCGGGCCGGGGCCTCCGGCCGTCCTTGCTGATCGGTCACAGCGTCGGCGAGCTGGCCGCGGCCACCCTCGCCGGCGTGTTCGACCTGCACGCGGCGGCCCGGATCCTCGCCGCACGCTGCGCGGCGCTCGCGGAGGCCCCACCGGGGGGCATGCTGGCCGTCGCGGGAGCCCCGCAAACGGTGCTCGACTGCATCCGCAGCCGGTCGGTGGGGGAGAGCGTGGTGGTGGGCGCGCACAACGGCCCGCTGCAGACGGTCCTCGCCGGGCCGGAGCCGCAGCTCTCCGAGGCCGAACGCGCCGTGCGCGCCGGGGGGATGGCCGCCCGGCGGGTGCGCTCGCTCGAGCCCTGGCACTCGCCCGCGATGGACCGTGCCGCGCGCAGGTTCGCCGCCGCCGTCGCGGCCGAGACGCTCGATCCGGCGACGATCCCGATCGTGTCGACCCGTACGGGCCGTGTCGTCACGGACGCGGAGGCCGCGCTGCCGGAGTTCTGGGCGGCCCAGATGGCGGAGCCGGTGCTGTTCTGGCCCGCCCTGGACAGCGTGCTGGGCGGCGGGGAGTACACCGTCGTCGACGGGGCACCGGCCGGCGGACTCGCCACTCTGGCGCGCCGGCACGTCTCGGTGCGGGCAGGGCGCAGCAGAGTGGTCCCGCTGCTGGCTCCTCCGGGTCGCGACGCGTGGACGGCCTGGACGAAGGGGCTCGCGGAACTGGAAGCACGTGCCTGATCCCGGGCGGGGCAGGATCTGCGGGCCGCGCACGGAGGCGGGGTGCCGGCGCATGCGCCGGCACCCCGCTTTTTCGACGTCAGGACTTCATGACCCCTGGATCAGGGCTTCTGCGCGTCGTTGACGTCCGACGCGTGGTAGAAGACCTTGCCCGAGACCTTGCGGCGACGCCACCGGTACTGGCTGGCGAGCCGGTAGATGCTGCCGTTGGGCATGTTCCAGAGCGCCGCGATGTCCGAAACGCTGTACCAGGCGCGGCGGGACGTCGTGTGGCTCTGTACGCACGCTGCCAGCGCCGCCCATTCGTCCGAGGCCCACCAGTGCGTGTCGTCGACGCTGCACCGGATCTCCGACGGCTTCGAGCGGGTGCCGGAGACGACCTTGACCACGGCCCGGAGCTTGCCGGTACAGCTCGGGTGCATGCAGTCGCCGAGCGGGACGACCCGTACAGCCCGTGGTTCGCTCGCCCGTCGCGCGCGGCGGGTCAGCGTGCTGAACTCCTCGACTGCCTCGCCGGCCGCAGAATGGCCGGAAAGCCACGGGATGTTCTCATGGATGAACCGTGCCATCTGGACGACATCGCGCTGCGGTGCATCGAGCCCGCGCTCTTGTGCGACGAGGGATGCCCAGGAGGCCAGGACGGATCTGACGGAGGAACGCACTTCGGCGGCTTCCGCGTTGAACGGCATTTCCTGCCGGCTGTTCGAACTCGAAACTCTCTCGCGTGGCGTGCGGGTTCCCGCGAGCGAGAGCTCGCAGGACAAGTAGAGGGCGGGCAACTCGCTCAAGCACGAGGCGATCTGTTCTCTGCAGCTGTCGCACAACGTGCAGTCCGCGGTATTCGAAACGCATGTGGGCGGGTTTTCAGAAGCATGATGGCGGTATTTGGTTGGGCATCCCATAAGACTGTCTACTTCCCCCTTGTTTCGGCCTCGGGAACCGGCCGCCTCCAACGTAAGTCAGATTGCCTCCATGCGGGAGTGTCTTCATCATCAATGCATTATGGAATCGTCCGGTGGGGTCATGAGAATCTCACGCCCTCCGTGTGATGCATTCACTGGCGGGCCCAGGGAATATCCGGTACTTCTTTTGGCGGACGGGGCGCGTCGCCCGTCACAGCCAGCCGGCGTCCGCCGCGATGCGGACCGCGTCCATGCGGGTGCGCGCGTTGAGCTTGGCCGTCACCGAGGTCAGGTAGTTGCGGATGGTGCCGGGGGAGAGGTTGAGCCGCGCCGCGATGTCGGGAACGCCCTCGCCGGCCGCGGCGAGTCTCAGCACCTCGAGCTGACGCTCGGTGAGCGGGGGGATCGGCGCCTGCCATGCGGACACGGCGAGGTCCGCGTCGATCACGCGATGTCCTGCGGCGAGGTCGCGCACGGTGCTCACGAGCTTCTCCGGCGGGGAGCACTTGACGAGGAATCCGTCGACCCTCATGTCCAGTGCGCGGCGCACGATCGTCGGGCGCCAGTGATGCGTGAGTATCAGCGTGCGGGTGCCCGGTAATTCATCGTGGATCTCCTGGATAATCGACAGGTCGTCCTGACCGGGCATGTCTATATCGATCACTGCGACGTCCGGCTTGTGGAGCCGGGCTGCCGGCAGTATTTCCCCGCTGTCTCCGAGGTCTGCTACGACATCGATGTCAGCTTCCCGTGCGAACAATGCAAGGAACGCCCCCCGTACCATGCAAACGTCTTCGGCGAGCAGAACTGTAGTCACTTTCCCTCCAGGGTGAACGCGAGTGTCCTGCAGCGTGCGATGGCGCTGGCCTGGTCAGGATCCTAGCTTCCGGTGGGTAGTTGTACAGAAAAAATTTTGCTGCCCCTGGGTTGACGTAGGCGAAATCTCGCGGAACCCGGGACGGTGTTCCGTCCCGGGATTCCGGGATGTGAAACCAGGTTTCCATCGAACGGAGGTGACCCGGCCGGGGGTTACGGGGGAATGGAACCCGCCGACCGGGTCGTCTCCGGGGGCGCCGCCGCGGGGTCGGCGCCCGGTGGCCGCGCACTTGGTCCGAGTGCGCGGGGGCTCAGTGCGGGCTGGGTTCCTGCAGTGAGGGCTCGGACTTCTCGGCTGCGGCCGCGGACCTCGGCGTGACGAACAGCGTGGCCGCGAGCGCCAGTACCAGCAGCCCGGCGCAGACGTAACTGGACAGTTCGAGCCCGACGGTCATCGCCTCACGTGCAGCGTCCGCGGCCGATGCGGTCGACGGGTCGGCCGAGAGCGAGGGGATCACCGATCCGGCGGTGTCCGTCACGACTCCGCTGAGCTGCTCCGCGTCCTTGCCCGAGAGTCCTGCATCGGTCAGGCGGCCTTGCAGGGTCGAGGCGAGCGAGCTGAAGAACAGCGTTGTCAGGACGGCGATGCCGAGTGCGGAACCCAGTTCGCGTGCCGCGCTCTGGATGCCCGAGCCCTGCCCCGCGCTCTCGGCGGGCACGTCCACGAGGACGATGTTGGTGACCTGGGCCGTGGCGAACCCGACGCCGATGCCGTAGAGGAACAGGGCGATCGCGATCAGCCACCAGGCGCTGTCGGTGGCGGCGATCAGGCCGAGGAGGACCAGGCCGACGGCCTCGAGGAGCAGGCCGATCCGTACCTGCGCCAGTGCGGAGGCCGACATCGAGAAGCTCGCACCGCTCGCGCAGAAGCTGCCGACGGCGAGGGCGACGAGAGCGAGCCCCGCCTGGAAGGCGCTGTAGTCCAGGGCGAACTGCAGCCACAGGGGCAGCACCGCGATGATGCCGAATTCGCCGAGGCCGACGATGAGCGTCACCACGTTGCCGTTGCGGAACGAGGGGATGGAGAAGAGCCGCACGTCCATCAGGGGCTCGTCGTTCTTGCGGCCGAGTGCTGCCTGCCGGCGCCAGAAGGCGAACAGGACCAGTGCCGACACGAGGAACGAGACGAACACGGGGGACGGGCCGGCGCTCCAGGAGATCCCGCCGATGCTCAGCGGTTCGGTGGTGACCAGCCAGCCGTAGTTGCGGCCCTCGATCAGTCCGAACGCCAGGAAGCCGAGCCCGATCACGGACAGGATGCTGCCGATGACGTCGACGCGGCCCTGGGTGCGGGGCGACGGGGGCAGGTAGATCAGGATGCCCGCCGTGATCAGGGCCACCAGCGGGATGTTGATGCCGAAGGCCCAGCGCCAGGAGAAGTCCGCGAGCCAGCCGCCCAGCAGCGGACCGACGGCCGCGGCGGCGCCGATGGTCGATCCCCAGATGGCGAACGCCTGGCCCCGGGCCTTGCCCGTGAAGGTCGCGTTCACCATGGCGAGCGACGACGGCAGGATCATGGCTCCGCCGATGCCCTGCAGGAACCGGGCCAGGATCAGCATGCCGCCGCTCGGCGCGACCGCGGCCAGCAGGCTCGTGGCGCCGAACACGGCGAGGCCGATGAGGAAGATCTTGCGGGCGCCGTGCAGGTCGGAGAGCCGGCCGGTGAGCAGGAGCAGCGCGGCGAAGACGATCGCGTAGGACTCCTGGATCCACTGGGCCTCGACCGAGTCGACCGAGAGGTCCTCGATGATCGGGGCGAGGATCACGTTCACGATCGTGATGTCCACGACGATCAGGGCCACACCCAGAGACACGGCGATGAGGCCGAGCCACCTGCTCATGGGAGGGGACTCCGGGTCTGCTGTGGTATTCAAGATGCCTCCACTCTAGGGTATCTTCACGGTGAAGGTAGTTTGAGGGAGTCGGGTTGTCAACCGAGCCGCGAAACAGTGCGTCGGTGGCGAGGATCGGAAGGGGTACGTGAATGGAGAAGCCGGAGTTGGGCGGCCTCGAGGCGCAGCGCGACCGGCTCATGGACGGGCTGAGGGCCTTCGGTGCGAACTACACCGAGTTCACCCGGCGCTTCGCCCTCTGGCTGGGACTGCACTCCACCGACGCCGCGGCGCTGGCGGAGATCCTGTACGCCGAGGACAAGGGCGCACCCCTGTCCCCCGCCCGGCTGAGCGAACGCATATCCCTGTCCTCCGGCGCCACGGCCGCCCTGCTGAACCGCCTGGAGGGGGCGGGGCACATCGCCCGCACCCGCGAACACAGCGACCGCAGGATCGTGACGCTGCGCAGCAGCGCCCATGTCCGGCCGCGCGCGGAGGAGTTCTTCGGCCCCTACGCCATCCGCATGGCCGCGGAGATGGCGACGTACGCACCCGAACAGCTGCGCCAGTTCGAGGACTTCATCGGCCACCTCCGCGGGACGATGGACTCGCTGCTCTCGGACGAGTACCAGGCGCCCCGGCCGGGCACCCGTGCCCCACGGCGTGCTTGACAACCCGACCTGCTGCGAAGAAGATTGCCTTCATCTTGGAACGTGTGTGCCCAGAGGCCCCGTTCCGCCTCCTCCGCCAGTAGCCCAGCCGTGACACCCGCCCGTGCGCCGGTGTCCCCCTGGACTGGCCGAGCGACCCGCCCGACGGCTCCCCGCCCGTGAAGTCCGGGGCCGCTCCTCCGCATGGGCACCGATCCCTCCGCTCCCGCCCGCCTCCCGCCAGGCGTGGTCACCCGCGCCCGAACGTCATCGGCCGGGCGGGGCGGCGCAGCCATGCCTCCAGGACGGCCAGACCAAAGGAGATGCATGAAAGTCCTCTTCATCGCCGCAGGAACGAGTCCGGCCGGCGTATTCGCCCTGACCCCGCTCGCGACGGCGGTGCGCAACGCCGGGCACGAGATCGTCGTCGCGGCCTTCGACGAGCTCACCGACACGATCGAGGCCGTCGGACTGCCACCGGTACCCGTGGCCGCCGGCCACACCACGGAGAGCATCAAGCAACTGAACCGGCCGGGTGGACCCATCGAGTTCCCCTGGTCCCCGGACCAGGAACTGCCGTACGTGGGACGCTGGTTCGGCCGCCAGGCGGCGGTCAGCCTCGACGCCCTGCTGCAACTCGCCAAGAGCTGGCGCCCCGACCTCGTCGTCGGCGGCACCGATGCCTACGCGGCCGGACTGCTGGCCGCCCACCTCGGCATCCCGTACGTCCGGCAGGCCTGGGACTGGCTGCACTTCGACGGTGCGGAGAGCCACGCGAACGAGGAACTCGCCCCGGAGCTCGACCTGCTGGACCTCGGCTCGCTGCCCGAGCCGGACCTGTTCCTCGACCTCTGCCCGCCGAGCCTGATACCGCCCGGCGCACGCCCCGGCCGGCCGATGAGGTGGGTGCCCGGCAACCGCCAGCGCACCCTCGAACCGTGGATGTACACACCGGCCGAGCGTCCCCGGGTGTGCGTCACCTACGGCAGCTTCCGCACCGCGATGCCCCAGGTGTTCGACCACCTCTGCGCGCTGGTGTCCCGTCTCACCGAGCTCGACGCCGAGATCGTCGTCGCGGCGAACGAGGAGGCGAGCGAGAAGCTGCGCACCCTGTTCCCGCAGGTGCGCAGCGGCTGGGTGCCGCTGGAGTTCCTCGTCCGCACCTGCGACACGATCGTCCACAGTGGAGGCCTCACCGCGCTCAACGCCATGGCGGCGGGCACGCCCCAGGTCGTCCTCAACCAGTTCGTGGCCTTCGAGGACTCGCTGCGCATGCTGGAGCGGCAGGGTTCGAGCATCGTGCTCCACCGGGGCGACGGATCGCCGGACGGCACCTTCGAGGCGTGCCGCAAGGTCCTCTCCGACGACGGCTACGCCCAGCGGGCGCGGGAACTCGCGCGGGAGCTCAACTCGCTCCCCACCCCCAATGACCTCGTCGCCGACCTGGAAGGACTGGTGCGCCGATGACCACCTCCAGCGCGGAGCAGGCGTACGGCGCGGAGCACGCCGAGATCTACGACGCGGTCTACCGCGGCCGGGGCAAGGACTACACCGCCGAGGCCGAGGACATTGTGCGGGTCCTGCGGGAACACCGGTCCGCCGTCTCCAGCCTCCTGGACGTGGCCTGTGGCACCGGCACGCACCTGGAGGCCCTGCGCAAGAGCGTCGACCACGTGGAAGGGGTCGAGCTCTCACCCTGGATGCACGCCCTCGCGGTGCGCCGGCTCCCGGGCGTCACCGTCCACCGGGACGACATGCGATCCTTCGGCCTCGGCCGCACCTTCGACGCGATCACCTGCCTCTTCAGCTCCATCGGGTACATGGCGTCGACCGACGAACTCGACCGGACGCTGCGGGTGTTCCGTGAGCACACGGCACCCGGCGGGGTGGTGGTGGTCGAGCCGTGGTGGTTCCCGGACGAGTTCCTCGACGGGTACGTCGGCGGCGCCGTCGTCGAGGTCGACGGACGCACCATCGCCCGCGTCTCCCACACCGTCCGGGAGGGCACCACCACACGGATGAGCGTCGCGTACACGGTGGGCGAACCGGCCGCGGGACTGCGCCGCTTCTCCGACACCCACGTCCTGTCCCTCTTCACCCGGGAGCAGTACGAGCAGGCCTTCGAGAAGGCCGGCTTCACGGTCGCGTACACGGCCGGCGGCCCTTCCGGCCGCGGCCTGTTCATCGGCGTCGCACCCGGCACGGAAACCGTCCCGTCCAGCGCAGCAGCCCAGGAGTGGTGATGACCAGGTCATCGGCGACCGGTTCGGTCGGCCAGGTACGTCCTTGCACGCTGATGGACCTCCAGACGGTCGTCGACGACCGCGGGAGCCTGTCCATCGTGGAGGGTGTCAAGGACATCGGATTCGAGATCAAGCGCTTCTTCTACCTCTACGACCTGCCGGTGAAGTCGGTGCGCGGGGACCACGCGCACCGCCGGCTGGAGCAGTTCGTCATCGCCGTCCGCGGCAGCTTCGACGTCACCGTCGACGACACCTCCGGCACCTCCCGGTACCACCTGGACAACCCGAACCAGGGGCTCTACATCGGACCGATGGTGTGGAACTCCCTCGTGAACTTCTCGGAGGGCGCCATCGCCCTCGTGCTGGCCTCCGAACACTACGACGAGGCCGACTACTACCGTGTGTACGAGGAGTTCACGGCCGACGCGAGGCTGCTCGCGTGAAGATCCCCTTCCTGGACCTGAAGGCGCCGCACGCCGAGATCCGCGAGGAGCTGGACGCGGCCTACCACCGGGTGGTCGACTCGGGCTGGTTCCTGCTGGGCGACGAACTCACCGCGTTCGAGACCGAGTTCGCTGCCTACTGCGGCGCCGCGCACTGCGTGGCGGTCGGCAGCGGGTGCGATGCCCTCGAACTGGCCCTGAGGGCCCTGGGGATCGGCGCCGGCGACGAGGTGATCGTCCCCAGCGCCACCTACATCGCCACCTGGCTGTCCGTGTCGGCGGCCGGGGCGACACCGGTCCCCGTCGAGGTGGACGAGGGCACCCACCTCCTCGACCCGGCGCTGGTGGAGGCGGCCATCACCCCGTCCACCCGGGCGATCATGCCGGTCCACCTCTACGGCCAGCCCGCGGACCTCGCCGCCCTGCGGCGGATCGCGGACCGGCACGGCCTCGCGCTCGTGGACGACGCCGCCCAGGCGCACGGCGCCAGGCACCGGGGTGAGCGGATCGGCGGCGGAACCACGGCGACCGCGTTCAGCTTCTACCCCGGCAAGAACCTCGGAGCGCTCGGCGACGGCGGCGCCGTGCTCACCTCGGACGCCGAAGTGGCGGACCGGCTCAGGCTGCTCCGCAACTACGGTTCCCGGCGCAAGTACCACCACGAGATCCGCGCCACCAACTCCCGGCTCGACGAAGTGCAGGCGGCGCTGCTGCGGGTCAAGCTCGGACACCTCGAACGCTGGAACGCCCGTCGGGCGCGGATCGCCGACCGCTACCGGGCCGAACTCGCCGGCCTGCCCGGTGTGCGGCTGCCGGAGGTGGCCGACTGGGCCGAGCACGCGTGGCACCTGTTCGTCGTCCGCTGCGACGACCGGGCCGGGATGCAGGCGAGCCTCACCGAGGCGGGGATCGGCACCCTGATCCACTACCCCGTTCCGGTGCACCTCTCGCAGGCGTACGCGGACGCCGCCAAGTGGCCGGCCGGCACCTACCCCCTCGCGGAGTCCATCGCCGACCAGGTGCTCAGCCTGCCGATGGGACCGCACCTGCGCGACGAGGACGTCACGCAGGTCATCGCCGCCGTGCGCGCCGCGGCCCTGATCCGGACGCGCTGACCCACGACGCACCGGCGCGCCACCACGCACGGTGCGCCGGCCGACCGGACCGCCGGCAGACCACCGGCCCGCCGACGCCGTCGTACGGCCGCGCTCCGGCACGGCGCCCCCACCCCACCGAACCCGCGACCGAAAGGGTCCGCTTCCCATGCAGTCCTCACACCCGCAGCCCCCGCCCTCCGTCCGCGTCCTGCAGCTCGTCACATCGAGCTGGATGGCCGCCGCGGTGAGCGCCGCCGCCGAACTCGGCGTCGCCGATGCACTGGCCGACGGCGCCCGCCCGGTGGACGAGATCGCGGAAGCCGTCGGCGCCCACGCGCCCACCCTCCACCGGCTGCTGCGGGCCTGCGCCGACATCGGGCTCGTCGAGGAGCTGGACGGCGCGGTCTACGTCCTGACCGACGTGGGCGAGGCGCTGCGCAGCGACTCGCCGACCTCCATGCGCAACTTCGCCCGGTGGACCGGCCTCGCCGCCGACCGCAACACCTGGGTCGGCCTCGCGGACAGCGTCCGTACCGGCGAACCCGCCTTCGAGAAGGTGCACGGACAGAACGTCTGGGACTTCATGCGGGACCGCACCGACGTCTCCGGCATCTTCGACGACGCCATGACCGAGGCCTCGCGCCAGCTGATCGCCCCCGTCGTCGACGCGTTCGACTTCAGCGGCGCAGGCACCGTCGTGGACGTCGCGGGCGGACACGGAGCCCTGCTCGCCGCGGTGCTCGCCGCCAACCCGGACGTCCGCGGCGTGCTCTACGACCAGCCCGATGTCGTCGTCGGCGCGAAGGAGACGTTCCGCGGGCTCGGCGTCGACGACAGGGTCGAAACGGTCGGTGGCGACTTCTTCGACTCCGTACCGCCCGGCGGCGACGCCTACCTGCTCTCGAACGTCATCCACGACTGGGACGACGCGAACTCCCTGAAGATCCTGGCCAACTGCCGTGCCGCGCTCGGCGAGGGTGGCCGGGTCCTGCTGGTCGAGGCCGTCATGCCGGAGCGGACCGAACCGTCCCCGACGGTCTCCCTGATGGACCTCAACATGCTGGTGCTGTGCGGCGGCCGGCAGCGCACCGAGGCCGAGTTCGCCGAGCTCTTCGCCGAGGCCGGACTCCGGCTGACCCGGATCGTCCGGGCGGGCCTGCACAGCGTCGTCGAAGCCGTCCGGGCCTGACCCCGGCCCGAGCCAACCGGAGGAACCCGAAGACATGCCATTCATCACGCCGGACAACGGATCGCTCACGGTGTTCAACCTCTTCGACACCGCCACCCGCGAAGGCCAGAAGACCCTGCTCGACACGATGCAGGGGATCATCCAGGGTGCCAACTACCCGGGGTGGCGGTCCTCCACCCTGCACGGCGGCCTGGACCACCCCTGCGCCGCGAACTACATCCAGTGGCGCAGCCTGGACGACCTCCAGGAGCGTTACGAGGGCGAGAGCTTCAAGCACAACACGGTGCCCCACTTCACCGATCTGACCACGTCGGTCCACCTGCTCAAGACCGAGGTGGTGGCCACCCACCTGCACCCCTCCCTGGAGCACATCGAGATCTCGCCCGACCGTGACGACTTCACCGTCATCGTCATCATGGGCGTCGAGCCCGCGCACCAGGCCCGGCTCGTGGAGCTGTTCGCCAAGCCGGACGCGTGGACGCAGAGTGTGCCCGGCTACCGCTCCCACTCCATCCTGCGCGGCATCGACGGGGACTTCGTCGTCAACTACGCCCAATGGGACAGCCGTGAGACGTACGAGGCCTTCCACACGCTGCCGGAGGAGCAGCGCCCGGCGCACGCGCGGTCCATGCGCGCCGAGGCCGGGCAGCTGCTGACGTCGCGGTCGTCGAACACGTACGAGGTCGTGTACGCGCGCTCGGCCGCCGACGCGCCGGCGGGTGACCGGTGACGGCGACCGTGTCCGGCGGCTCCACCGCGGCTGCCCGCGCGGCGGCGGCCGGGCGCCCGGTGCCCGGCCGGGTCGTCGTCGGACCCGAGGACCTCCGCTACGACGAGCTGGTGCGGGGCGACAACTACCGGTTCGTCGGCCGGCCCGACCACATCGAGCTGGTCAGCTCCACCGAACAGGTCGCCGACGCCCTGGAACGGGCCCTCGCCGCGGGCAAACGGGTCGCCGTGCGCAGCGGCGGCCACTGCGGCGAGGCGTTCGTGGCCGACCCGGCGGTCGAGGTCGTGATCGACCTCTCGCTGATGGCGCAGGTCTACCACGACCCGGAGCTCGGCGCCGTCGCGATCGAGGCGGGCGCGACCGTCGGCCACGTCTACAAGACGCTCTACCGGAACTGGGGCGTGACCCTGCCCGCCGGTGTGTGCACCGCGGTCGGCGCGGGCGGGCACATCACCGGTGGCGGGTACGGTCCGCTGTCCCGGATGCACGGCCTCGTCGCCGACCACCTGTACGCGGTCGAGGTCGTGCACGTCGCCGCGTGCGGAACGGTGCGCACGGTGGTGGCCACCCGGGAGCCGGACGACCCCAACCGGGCGCTGTGGTGGGCGCACACCGGAGGCGGTGGCGGAAACTTCGGCATCGTGACGCGGTTCTGGATGCGCTCGCCGGGCGCCTCGGGGACGGACCCGGCTCAGCTGCTGCCCAAGCCGCCCGGCGCGCTGCTGATCGCGATGGTCAACTGGTCGTGGGAGCAGTGCGACCTGCCCGCCTTCACCCGGCTCATCGGCAATTTCATGGCCTGGCACGTGGAGCACAGCGGTGTCGGCTCGCCGTACGCCGGGCTCTTCGCGTCGCTCTGGGTCCGCCACCGCTCGGGCGGGGACCTCACGATGTACGTGCAGATGGACGCCACGGCGCCGGACGCCTCGGACCGGCTGGAGGAGTTCCTCGCGGCCGTCGACGAAGGGGTGGGGGCCCAGCCGTTCGTGTTCCGCACCCGGCTGCCGTGGCTCACCGGGGTGCGTTACATGGGCCAGGGCGACTCCGGCCCCGTGCTGGGGGCGCGGTCCAAGTCCAAGGCCGCGTACCTGCGCGACGTGCACACCGATGAGCAGATCGCCTCCCTCTACCGGTCGTTCACCAGCGAGGACTACTTCGGCCGCGAATCGCTGATGATGCTCAACGGCTACGGGGGCGCGATCAACGCCGTGGCGCCGGCGGACACCTCCTCGGCGCAGCGCGACTCGGTGATCAAGGCCGCCTACTCGGCGGCCTGGAGCGATCCGGCCGAGGACGACCTGCACATCGCCTGGGTGCGCGGGCTCTACGCGGGGCTGTACGCGGACACCGGCGGCGTGCCCGTTTCCGGCGCACGCACGGACGGGTCCTACATCAACTACCCGGACATCGACCTCGCGGACCCGGAGCAGAACACGTCCGGTGTGCCCTGGCACCAGCTCTACTACAAGGACAACTACGCGGCGCTGCAGGTGGTGAAGGCCACCTGGGACCCCCGCGACGTCTTCCACCACGACCTGTCCGTGCGGCTGCCGTCCTCCGGCCCCGCGCAGCCCGTCCGGTCCACGAACCGAGCAGGGGAGAGCCCCATGACGTTTTCCACCGACCACATTCCCGACCGGTACGACTTCGAGCGCATGTACGCCGGGGACGCGGATGCGCCGCCCGTCCAGCCCTGGGACATCGGCAGGCCCCAGCCGGCGCTGGTCGCCGTCCAGGAGGCCGGGCTGATCACCGGCGACGTCCTGGACGTCGGGTGCGGGCTCGGGGACAACGCCGCGTTCCTGGCGTCGAAGGGGCACCGGGTGACCGCCGTGGACGTGGCGGAGACGGCCGTGGAGGTGGCACGCCGACGGGCGGCGGCCCGGGGTGTGCAGGTCGAGTTCGTCATCGGGGACGCCACCCGGCTCTCGGGTCTCGCAGCACGCTTCGACACCGTCGTCGACAGTGCGTGCTTCCACGCGCTGGCCGAGGACGAGCGCCTTCGCTACCTCGAGGTGCTGCACGACGCGTGCCGGCCGGGGGCCAGGCTGCACATGTTCTGCTTCGCCGAGGAGCTCGAGGCGCCGTTCCCCGGACCTCACCGGCACAGCGCGCAGAGCCTGCGCGAGGTCGTCGGCGCCGTGTGGGACGTGGTGTCCGTCGAGGCCGCTGCCTACGCGAGCTCGCTGGCGGCCGAGGACGTCGTCGCCATGATCAAGGCGGAGTACCCGGACTCCCGCGTCGGGGAGGAGGGGATCGACGGCCTGGCGCTCGACGAGTTCGGCAACGCGACCATGCCGGTCTGGCACGTGACCGCCGAGCGCCGCGGCTGAGTCCGGTCCCGGGGCCCGCCGGCCGTCGGCGGGCCCCGGGACCCTCACCGACGGCCCGGGCCCCTCAGAGGTCCAGCGTGGCCGCCCGTACGCAGAGCACGTCCGGCAGGTGCTCGGCGAGCAGTTGCCAGCTCTCGCCGTCGTCGTGGCTCGCGTACACCTCGCCGTTGCGGTTGCCGAAGTAGATGCCCGCCGGGTCCGCGTCGTCCGTGCACAGCGCGTCCCGGAGCACCGTGCCGTAGTGGTCCCCGGCCGGGAGCCCGCGCGACAGCGGTTCCCACGTGGCGCCGGCGTCCCGGGTGCGGAAGACCCGGCACCGGTGCTCGGCCGGAACCCGGTCGGAGTCGGCGTTGAGCGGGAAGACGTAGGCGGTGTCCGGCCGGTGCGGGTGGGCCGCGACCGCGAAGCCGAAGTCGGAGGGCAGCCCGCCGCCGATGTCGGTCCACCGGCCCCCCGCGTCGTCGCTGCGGTAGACGCCCCAGTGGTTCTGCAGGTACAGCCGGTCCGTGTCCGTGGCGTCTTGGGCGATCTTGTGCACGCACTGGCCGAACTCGGGGTTCGGGTCCGGCAGGAACACCGCCGAGACGCCCTGGTTGGAGGGTGTCCAGCTGGCCCCGCCGTCCCTGGTCCGGAACACGCCGGCGGTGGAGACGGCCACGGTCACCGCGTCCGCGTCGCGGGGGTCGGTGATCACCGTGTGCAGGCCCTCTCCGCCTCCGCCCGGCACCCACTTCCCGCGGCTCGGGTGCTCCCACAGCGGGCGGACCAGTTCGAAGGACTCGCCCCGGTCGGAAGAGCGGAACAGAGCGGCCGGTTCCGTCCCCGCATACACCACGTCGGGGGCCTCGGGGCCGGCCGGCTGCAGCTGCCAGACCCGCTCCAGGGAGGCGCCGGTGTCCTGGGGGAACTTCACGGCGGGTGCGGCGGGCTCGCGCCAGGTCGCCCCGAGGTCGTCGGAGCTGAAGACGGACGGCCCCCAGTGCGTACTGTCCCCGCCCACCAGCAGCCGGGGCGTGGGGCCCCGCCGGTCGACGGCGACCGCGTAGACGGCCTGGGCGTTGAAATGAGGTTCCTCGAACACCCACGGTCCGTCGTCCCGGCGACGGCCGATGAAGAGTCCTTTGCGGGTTCCCACGAGCAGTACTGCGTCGGCCATGGCCGGCACCTCCGGACCTCGTCGTCCTTGGCGGGCGTTCCTTGCGGAGCATCTTTCCGCCAGTCTGTACCCAGCCAGTGACAGTGGCCCGGCGGACGGCGCGGAGCTGCTGATGGGCAGATCAATACCGATCATTTACCGCCCCGAAATGATTGCTGCTTGCATGCCGGTGCCCGGAATGGGTTGACTTCAGGTCACTGCCGCCGCACGAGACAGGACGTATGTGGCCACCGAGCACCTGTCCCCGCTCGACCTCGCCTTCTGGCGGATCGAATCCGCCGATCACCCCATGCACCTGGGTGCCCTCGCCGTCTTCCGCGCCGCCGCCCCCGGCGCCGCCGAGCGGGCCGCCGGCCTGCTCGCCGCCCGCTGCGCCGCCGTGCCGCGGCTGCGCCGCAGGATCCACGACGTACTGCTGCCCGTCGGCGCGGCCGCCTGGTCCCCGGACCCCGGCTTCGACCCGGCGCGCCACGTGTTCCTCGTCCGCACGGACGAGGCCGTCCCGCACGCCGCCGCCGGACCGCTGATGGCCCGGCCGCTGAACAGGGCGCTGCCGCCGTGGGAGGCGCACGTACTGGCCGGCCCCGATCCGCAGTCCTTCGCCGTGCTCTTCAAGTTCCACCACGCCCTCGCCGACGGCCTGGGCGCCCTCGCCCTCGCGGCCACCCTGTTCGACGAGGGGACCGCCCCGCGGCCGCCCGGCCGCCCGGTCCCCGAGCAGCGGGGCGGCTCCGTCCTGCGCCGCCTCCCCGGAGCCCTGGCGGCCCGGGTCCAGGACGTCGGCCAGGCCCTGGAGATCGGCGCCGCCATGGCCCGCTCCGGGCTGCCGCTCGGCGTGCCGGCGGCGCTCACCGCGGACTCCGCCCGCCCCGGCACCCGTGAGGTCGCCGGCCTCGCACTCGACCTGGACGAGGTCAACCTGGTCCGCAAGGGTGCCGGAGGCACCGTCAACGACGTGCTGATCGCCCTGGTCGCGGGCGGCCTGCGGCGCTGGCTGGCGGAGCGGGGCGACCCCGAGCCCTGGGGCGCGGGGCCGCGCGCCCTGATCCCCGTCTCCCGGCGACGCGGGCCCGGCATGTCCGGCGGCGCCGGGAACCGGCTCTCCGGCTATCTGCTCCGGCTGCCGCTCGCCGAGCCCGATCCGCTGCGGCGCCTGGACCACGTACGCGCCGCGATGGACCGCAACAAGGACGCCGGACCCGCCCGCGGCGCCGGAGCCGTGGCCCTGCTGGCCGACCACGTCCACCCGCTCGGCCACCGGCTCGGCGGGCCGCTCGTGGCCCAGGCGGCCCGGCTGCTCTTCGACATCCTGATCACCAGCGTCCCGCTGCCGAGCTTCACCTTCACCCTCGGCGGGAGCCCGGTCCGCGAGGTCTACCCTCTCGCCCCGCTGGCCCGCGGCCAGTCGCTGGCCGTCGCGGTCTCCACGTACAAGGGGACGGTGCACTACGGACTGGTCGCCGACGCGGCGGCCGTCCCGGATCTGGCGGCCCTGGCCGGGGCCCTGCGCGCGGAACTCGACAAGCTTGTACGAGAGGTCTCGTAGTACGAGAAAATTCGTAGTACGGTGTTCCTCGTACTTAGTCGATCCCCGGCATGCCCGGTCGTATCTGGAGAGCCTGATGAGTGCTGCACCCGCCGCCTTCGCCGCCCTGTTCGCGCCCTACACGCTCCGCTCCGTCACCATCCCGAACCGGGTGTGGATGGCCCCGATGTGCCAGTACAGCGCCGAGCCGGCCGGGCCGAACGCGGGTGTGGCGAACGACTGGCACTTCGCGCACTACACCGCCCGTGCCACCGGCGGCACCGGCCTGATCATCCAGGAGGCCACCGCCGTCTCCCCGGAGGGCCGGATCTCCCCCTACGACCTCGGCATCTGGAACGACACCCAGGTCGAGGCGCTGCGCCGGATCACCTCCTTCCTCAAGGCCGGCGGCACCGTCCCCGGCATCCAGATCGCGCACGCCGGCCGCAAGGCCTCCACCGACCGGACCTGGAAGGGCGGCCGGCCGGTCGGGCCCGAGGCGCACGGCTGGCAGCCGGCCGCCCCGAGCCCCGTGCCGTTCTCCGAGGGCTACCCGGTACCCCACGAACTGACGATCGAGGAGATCCGGGAGATCACCGGCCAGTTCGCGGCCGCCGCCGGGCGCGCGCTGGCCGCGGGCTACGAGGCCGTCGAGATCCACGGCGCCCACGGCTACCTCATCGGCGAGTTCCTCTCCCCGTACAGCAACCGGCGCACCGACGAGTACGGCGGTTCCTTCGAGAACCGCACCCGCTTCGCCCTCGAAGTCGTGGACGCCGTACGGGCGGTGTGGCCCGAGGAGCTCCCGCTCCTCTTCCGGATCTCCGCCACCGACTGGCTGGAGGAGGAGGGGTGGACCGCCGACGAGACGGTCCGGCTGTCGCAGCTGCTGGTGGCGCACGGGGTGGACCTGCTCGACGTCTCGACCGGAGGCCTCGCCCCGCACGCCCAGATCCCCGTCGGCCCCGGTTACCAAGTCCCCTTCGCCGCCCGGGTCAAGGCCGAGACCGCCCTTCCCGTGGCCGCCGTCGGCCTGATCACCGAACCGGAGCAGGCCGAGAAGATCCTGGCCAACGGCGAGGCCGACGCCGTCCTGCTGGGCCGGGAACTGCTGCGCGACCCGTACTGGGCCCGTCGCGCGGCGCGCGAGCTGGGCGCGGAGATCCGTACCCCCGACCAGTACCACCGCTCCTGGTGACGCTGGTCCGGCTCCGGCGGCCCGGCCCCGGAGCCGCAGCGCCGGTTTCCCGGCCCGCCCGCCTTCTTCGACGGTTCTCGTACCATGGGGCCGGCGGCATCCGGAACGCACCGACCGAGTGAGTGGAGCAGGGACATGACGGAACGGGACGCCTCCCGCACCCTGGCCCACCCCGAGGCGGGCGAGATCCGCCTGGAAGGCGTGCTGCACGCGCTCTCCGACCCGGTCCGGCTGTCCATCGTCCTGGACCTGGCCGGCTCGGCCGAGGAGCTGGCCTGCTCGCACTTCGACCTGCCGGTCACCAAGTCCACAACCACCCACCACTTCCGCGTCCTGCGCGAGAGCGGTGTCGTACGCCAGGCCTACCGGGGCACCACCAAGCTCAACGCCCTGCGCCGGGAGGAACTGCAGGCGCTCTTCCCCGGCCTCCTCGACAGCGTCCTCGCGGCGGCCGCGGCCGAGACGGCCCGGCTCACGTGAGCACGAGGGCGCCGGCGCGCTGTGCTCGCGGGTGGCCGGTCATGCGACCCCACCGGCGGTCACGGGCGTGACCGTGTTCTCGGCGGTCGCCGTCACGCCTTCGGCGATGTTCTCCTCCGTCAGTACCAGTGGGCCGAACACCGGGTTGAGGGGCAGGTCGTAGCCGGGCGGGGCCTGGGTCTCCTGCCAGTAGTAGACGCCGGTCGGCAGGGTGCGCGTGCACGTGCCGTCGGCCGCGGTGGTGCAGGTGTCGCCGATGGAGGTGTCCGGGTCGCTGCCGGTGGGCTGGAGTCCCGGGATGCCGTTGGTCTCCTCCCAGAGCTGGAAGACGGCGCCGGCCAGTGGGTCACCGGTCGTCGCGTCCTCCTTGATCATCGTGACGTCGCCGAGGGGCACACCGGGGCCCTCACAGCCGGGAGGCTCCGCATCGCAGCCGGGCGGGGGACACCACCCATGGCCGTCGGCCCAGGTGTGCTCCGGGCAGCGGGCGGCGCCCCCGGCAGCCTGGCTCGTGACGCCCGGCAGGTTCCCGGCGGCCGGGCCCACCCCGGCCGCCGCGGCGTACGGGGGCGTCGACACCAGCAGCGCGGTCGCCACCATGCCGAGGACCCAGGGCCGCCAGCCGTCCGCAGACCGGAGGAATCCGTTCGCTGTCATGACACTCCATCCGCCTGCTGCTCCGGGCTTCGATCCAGCGACATGATCGGCCCGTGCGCACGCGGCTGCACGACGACACTCCCGCACGGGTCCATTCCGGCCGGATGACCACTCGGAAGCACTTCCGCGGCGGGCCACGGGAGTGTCCTGCCGATCAGGCCGAGGCCGCCATCGCCCGGCGAGAGGCCCTACGCCGAGTACGCCGGACCCGTCGACCCCGCCGGCCCCGTCGAGCCCGCCGCGCCCAAGAGGCCCGGCCAGTCAGGGATCTTGACGGAGCGCCGGCCCAGGGAGCGCCCCAGGTCGGCCTCGGCCGCCTCGATGGCCAGCCAGCCCGGCCACCGGACCGGTTGCAGACCCGCCGCCAGCAGGGCCTCCAGAGGGTCCCCGGGGAGGGAGCGGCGGGCCAGTGCACCCGCGTCCTGGAGCAGCGAGGACACGGTCTCCTTGGCGCAGGGCCGGTTCGTGCCGATCACCCCGGTCGGGCCGCGCTTGATCCAGCCGGCCACGTACTCGCCGAGCGAGGCGCGGCCCGCGCGCACCACCCGGCCCGCCGCGTGGGGGACCGTGCCCTTCGCGGCGTCGAAGGGGAGCCCGGCCAGCGGCACACCCCTGTACCCCACCGAGCGCAGCACCAACTGCGCCGCGATGTCCTCGTGGACGCCCGTCCCGGTCACCCCGCCGCTGCCGTCCGGGGCGGTGCGTTCGAAGCGCATCCCGCTCACCCGGCCGTCCGGCCCGCCCAGGATCTCCACCGGGCGCAGGTAGAACCGCAGCGCGATCCGCCGCGGCCCCCCGCCGGGATCCGCCCCGGCCCAGCCGCGCAGCACCTCCAGGTTCCGCCGCGCCACCGCCGGCAGGGCGGCGGCCGCCCCCGGGTCGGTGTACAGGGGGTCGAGGGCCAGTTCGGCCGGGTCGGCCCAGGCGTCCACACCGGGCAGCGTGCCCAGTTCCCGCAGCTCCTTGGTGGTGAACCTGGCCTGGGAGGGCCCGCGCCGGGCCACCATCGCCACCCTGCGCACCCCGCTCTCGGCGAGTGCGCCGAGCGCGGGCTGCGGCATGTCCGTCGGCGCGAGTTCCGCCGTGCCCCTGGCCAGGATCCGTGTCACGTCCACCGCGACGTTGCCGGCCCCGACCACGACCGCGCTGTCCACCCCGGGCAGGTCGAAGGCCTCTGCGGCGGCATCCGGGTGCCCGCTGTACCAGGACACGAAGGCCGTGGCGGAGTGCACCCCGGTCAGCTCCTCGCCGGGGATCCCCAGCATCCGGTCCCGGGCCGCGCCCACGCAGTACACCACCGCGTGGTACAGCTCCAGCAGCCGGTCCGTGGTCAGCCCCCTCGCGCCGACCTCGACGTTCCCGAGGAAGCGGATCCGCTCGTCCTCCAGCACGGTGCGCAGGCTGCCCTGGAGCGACTTGATCTTCTCGTGGTCCGGGGCGACCCCGTACCGGACGAGCCCGTACGGTGCGGGGAGCCGGTCCAGCACGTCCACCCGTACGCCGGGCACCTCGCGCTGCTGAACCAGCGTCTGGGCCGCGTAGACCCCGCTGGGGCCCGATCCGACGACGGCGATACGAAGCACGGCGGAGCTCCTCCCGCAGGTGGTCCCAGCATGACACCGGCGCCCTGCGGAGTCAGCCCATCGCGCGCATCCGGTGGATCTCGGCGCTCTGCGTGGCCACCACCTCGGTGGCCATTTCCTCGACCGCCACGTTGTTCCCGCCGGCCAGCGCCTCGCCGGCCATCTTCACGGCGCCCTCATGGTGGGCGGTCATCAGCGTGAGGAAGAGCCGGTCGAAGTCGGCACCGCGGGCCCCGGTCAGTTCCCCCAGCTGCTGCTCCGTCGCCATGCCCGGCATCGCGCCGTGGTCGTGGCCCTGCCCGTGCCCGCCGGAGCCCGCGGTCGCGGCCGGAGCGGGGGCCGGGTGGCGCGCCAACCACTTCTCCATCGCGCCGATTTCGGGTTTCTGTGCCGCTGTGATCCGCTCCGCCAGCCTCTTGACGCCGTCCGCCGCGGCGCGCTCCGGGGCCAGCGCGCTCATCGTCAGCGCCTGCTTGTGGTGTTCGATCATGCGCGAGACGTAGGCGTGGTCGGCGGCGTTCGGGCTGTCGTCCGGTTTCGCCTTCTCGGCCTCTTCCGGGGTGAGGTGACGGGCCTTCTCGCCCGGTCTGCCCGGCGCGACGATCGAGGCCCGTCCGTCGTCGGCCCGGTCCGACCCGTCGTCCCCCTGGCAGCCGGAGAGTGTCAGCAGGAGGCCGGCGGCCGCCACCACCGCGGCGAACCGGACGGGCCGGGGCGGTGAGGCCCGGTGACCCTTGAGGTCTTTTGCCATGTCCATGAAAAGGAAGATACTGCCGGGGTCCCGGTTCCGTTCCCCTGCGGGCGGAACCCATCGGGCTTCCATGGGAGGGCACAGTGACCTCGCTACACACCATGCGGGTGCGAAACGGGAGGGTGGGGGTGGCCGTCGCCGCGGCCGGACTCCTCGCCACGCTCCTGGCCGCCGGACCGGCGGCCGCCACCCCCGACCCGGGCGACTTATCGCCCGGAGGCGGAAACCGGCAGAGCGCGGGCCTCGCCGAGGGCGGGGAGCTCGCCCCGGGCGACATCCCCGGCCAGGACGAGATCGTGCACAGCGCCAACATCAAGCCCCTGGCCAACATCCCCAGCAGCGACCCCAACGGGATCAACACCGACCTGGCCTTCCAGGGCCGGTACGCCTACGCGGGCAACTACAACGGCTTCACCATCTACGACATCGCCAACCCCAAGGCACCGAAGACCGTCACCCAGGTGCTCTGCCCCGGCGGCCAGAACGACATCTCCGTCCACGGCGACCTGCTCTTCCTCTCCACCGACTCCTCGCGCAGCGACGACTCCTGCAACAGCGTCTCGCAGCCCGCCACGGAGAAGTCCTCGTGGGAGGGCATCAAGATCTTCGACATCAAGGACAAGAAGAACCCCCGCTACATCAAGTCCGTCGAGACCGCCTGTGGTTCCCACACCCACACCCTGGTGCCCGGCAACCGCGACATCTACCTGTACGTCGCCTCGTACTCCCCGAACGACGCCTTCCCCGACTGCAAGCCGCCGCACGACGGCATCTCGGTCGTGAAGGTCCCGAAGAAGGCGCCGACGAAGGCCGCGGTCGTAGGGTTCCCGGTGCTCTTCCCCGACGGCGGCAACCCGGGCGCGCCCACCAACCCCGGCGTCTCCAAGACCACCGGCTGCCACGACATCACCGTGCTGCCGTCGAAGGACCTGGCCGCCGGAGCCTGCATGGGCGACGGAATCCTCTTCGACATCAGCAGGCCCGAGCAGCCGCGGGTCATCGACCGGGTCCAGGACAATGTCAACTTCGCGTTCTGGCACTCCGCCACCTTCAACGAGCGGGCGAACAAGGTGGTGTTCACCGACGAACTGGGCGGCGGTGGCGGCGCCACCTGCAACGCGGCCACCGGTCCCGACCGCGGCGCCGACGGGATCTACGACATCACCGGCCGCGGGGACCAGCGCAAGCTCGCCTTCCGCAGCTACTTCAAGATCCCGCGCCACCAGGCCGACACCGAGAACTGCGTGGCCCACAACGGCTCGCTGATCCCGGTCGGCGGCGGCCGCGACATCATGGTGCAGGCCTGGTACCAGGGCGGCGTCTCCGTATGGGAGTTCACCGACTCCGCCCGGCCCAGGGAGATCGCGTACTTCGAGCGCGGACCGCTGACGACGGACCAGCTGGGACTCGGCGGTTCCTGGTCGGCCTACTACTACAACGGGCACATCTACTCGAACGACATCGTCAAGGGCCTCGACGTGCTCCGGATCGACGACCGGCGCACCGACAGCGCCACATGGGTGCGCATGGACCGGCTCAACGTGCAGACCCAGCCCGAGTACCGCTGACCTCAGGGGTGCGAGAGCTGTGAGGGAGGTGTTCCGCCGGGCGGCCCGCCGTCCGGCGGAACACCGAGCTCCCAGTCCAGCCCGTAGCGCTGGAACAGCTCGGCCCGCAGCCGGGCCACCGGCATCGGGGCGCCGGGCAGCAGGACCGCCACGACCGCGCCCATCAACAGGGCCCGCAGCAGCGGATAGTCGGTGTCCGGGTCCGCCGAGCCGTACCGGACGACGGTGTCCCGCAGCAGCTCCGCGAGCCGCTGCTGCTCGGGGCACTGGACGAAGCCTTCGGCCGTGAGGATGCCCGCCATGTGCGTGCGCATCAGCAGCGGTTCGTCCCGGGCGAGCCCCAGGACCGCGTCGACGGCACGCGCGAGCCGCTCGCGCCCGCAGTCGCTGCGGGGCTCCCGCTCCAGCGCGGCGTACAGGGTGAGGTGCATCAGCCGGTGCACCGCCGACTGCAGCAACTGCCGTTTGCCCGGGAAGTAGTACGAGACCAGGCCGCGTGCGGCGCCCGCCCGGTCGGCGATGTCGCCGAGCGTCGTGGCCTCGTAGCCGTGCTCGGCCACGAGTTCGACCGTGGACTGCAGCAGCCGCTCCCGGGAACGTCTGCGCAATTCTTCATTGACCGATGCGCTGCGCGGGGACATGCTTACTCCTGCGTTGACTGGCTCCGGGCCAATATACTCAGCGCACGGGGTCGCCTGCTCTGGGTGACACGGGGGATCATCCAGGGCAGGCACGCCGTACCCTCACCGCTCCACCGGGTCGCTTCCGCCTCTGCGGACGGGCACGCACACCGCGAGGGCCAGCACGGCCACTCCCAGGAGCCAGCCCGCCAGCACGTCCGACGCCCAGTGCACCCCGAGGTACACCCGGGTGAAGCCGACCCCGAGCACCGATACCAGGGCCACCGCCCAGGCGGCCGGCGCCCATGCCGGGGCCGGGCGGGGGAGCAGCCACAGCAGCAGCCCGCACACCACCGTCGCCGTCATGGCGTGGCCCGACGGGTAGGCCGCGTACTGCGCCGAGTCCACCGGATCCGACCACACCGGACGCTCCCGCCCCACCAGCGCCTTCAGTCCCTGCTGCACTGCGGAGGCGGCCAGCGTCGCCAGGGCCACTCTCAGCGCCCTCACCCGCTCGCCCCGCCACCACAGCAGGACGCAGGCGGTGAACGCCAGGGCCCGCATGGTCCAGGGGTCCCACACCCAGTCGCTGAGCACCCGCATGAGATGCGTGAAGCCCGGATGGGTGAGCGCGTGGGCGTGCAGGTCCCGCGCGACCCGGACGTCGTACGCGAGCAGTGGCGGCCACCCCGCCACCACCAGCGCCGTCAGGACCGCCGCGAGCAGGGCGCAGCCGATGCCGGCCCACCGCAAGTGATCGTTCCGCATGGTGAGATCCTTGCACCGTCGCCCTCCTGGCGGCGTCGAGGAGCGCCGGGGCGCGCACTACGCGAGGGCGCTCAGCCCCGGTACGAAGGCCACCACCAGCGGGATCGCCGGGACCAGCGTGGCCAGTGCCGTCAGCCGCAGCCGGCGGCCCGGGGACAGCCGGGGCGCCGCCGACAGCAGCCTGCGCACCCGCTGCGGCACGTGCGCGTGCTCGGTCGAGGAGGTCCCGAAGACCCCGCGGTCCTCGTTGAGCCCGACCAGCGCCAGCGCGATCGTCAGCCGTCCGAACCGCCGCGAGGCCACGTCGTCGGCGGCCATCTCCACCAGCCGGTGCATCTCCGCCTCGAAGGCGGCGAAGACCGGCACCTGCGGGAAGCCCCGGGACAGTGCCCGCGAGCAGTGCAGCAGCCAGTCGTGCCGGGCCGCCGCGTGTCCCTGCTCGTGCGCCAGCACCGCGTCCAGCTGGCTGCCCTTCAGCCGGCCCAGCGCCGCCGTCGTGACCACCAGCTGCGGGGCCGCCCCCGGCAGCCACCAGGCGTCCGGCCGGGGACCCTCCAGTACGACGAGCCGCGCGCCCGCCGGGTCCTCCCCGGGCAGCAGGGGGGCCCGTACCAGCAGTTCGCTGCCCTGCGCACGCCGCCGGGCCCGCGCCCGCAGCACCTCACCGGTCAGCATCGCCGCGGTCCACAGCCCGCCGCCCGCCAGCGCGAGCGCGGTCACGGCGGCCCAGGGCCCGCCGGACGTGCCCAGCGCGTAGGCCTCGATCACCCCGTGCGGGGCGGCGGCGAAGAGCCGGCCCCGGACCGCCTGCCAGGCGGCCGCCGCGCTCAGCAGCATCGACAGCCCGAAGCACAGGAGCACCGCACCGACCACGCACTGCCACACCCACAGGGCGACGACCGGCTCGCGCTCGGGCCATCGGGCCCGGGCCAGCAGACGGGGGGCGAGCACCGCGGTCAGGGCGCCGAGCAACAGGAGGGCGGCGGGGACCATCATGGTCGCCAGCCTATGAGCGCGGGACTACCTGCGGGTACGCCCTCGGAACATTGGTGACGCAGGACACGTCCCCGGGCGCCGTCACATCGCGAGCAGCATGGCCAACATCCCCATTCCCATGGCGAGTCGGCAGGCGCCGATGAGTTCACCGGGTCCACCGGGCCCCGCGGCCGCCCGGTGCCCGGCGCCCGCCCCGGGGGGCAGCGGTCCGCCCGCGGTGATCAGCCGGGTCCCGCCGAGCATCACGTAGCCGGCGTAGTAGAGGAGCAGCGCCCCGGTCAGCAGCGGCAGCCCGGCCCCCTGCTCGTGCCCCTGTCCCGGCTCGTGCCCCAGCCCGGGTCCGGACAAGGGGCCGGCCATCAGGGTCATGTAGACCATCGTCAGCGAGCCCACCAGGTGGTGCGCGTGGTGCACTCCGCCCCGCAGCATCCACAGGGCGTGCAGGGCCGCGCCGCAGAAGACCACAGCCAGCACGGGAAGCCGCCACCCGTCCTCGCGCCCGATCGGCACGGCCATCAGGGCCATCCCGAACCCCATCACCGCCTCCCCGGCGGCCCCGCCCGAACCGCCCGCCCTGCGCAGGCAGTAGGCGCCGCTGACCGCGCACAGCAGCACCAGCAGCCAGGAGGGGACGGAGCTCGCGAGGGACGTGGCGGAACCGTGCACGGCGGAACCTCCCGGTTCGTCGGCGTCACGGGGAGAGATGCCCCTCTCACGGCACCCTCACGCGGCTCCGGGATACGCTCTCACTGCCCTTCCCGGCATGTCATATGCCACCGCACCGAACGGAGCTGCCGATGTCGACCGCCCAGCCTGCCGCCCTGAGTTTCCGCAGCGCCGTGGAGACGGACGTACCGGAACTGGTGGTCCTCGTCGAGTCCGCCTACCGCGGGGAGGCGAGCCGGGCCGGCTGGACCACCGAGGCCGACTACCTGGACGGTCAGCGCACCGACCCGGACGGGGTCCGCGCCGTCATCGACGGCCCCGACGGGGTCCTGCTCGTCGTCGAGCGCGCGGGCGAACTCGTCGCCTGCTGCCAGCTCGAACACCGCGACGACCACGTCTACTTCGGGATGTTCGCCGTCCGCCCCGGGCTCCAGGGCGCGGGCCTCGGCAAGGAGATCCTGGCCGAGGCCGAGCGCCGCGCCCGCGAGACGTGGGGCGCCAAGGAGATGCGGATGACGGTGGTCAACGTACGGGAGGACCTCATCGCCTACTACGTGCGCCGCGGCTACCGGCGCACCGGCGACCTCAGCCCCTTCCCCTACGGTGACGAGCGTTTCGGCGTCCCGCTCCGCGACGACCTGGCCTTCGAACTGCTGGTCAAGTCGCTCTGAGGCGGAACCCGGCCCCCGTCAGGCGGTGAAGCGGCCCGTGCTGCGGATCTCCGGGAAGTCCGTGGCCGCGCCGTCCAGCCCGAGCGCCCGCGCGAGCCGCAGCCGGTCCAGGGTGTCGACCGCCCTGCCCGTCACGCGCAGGCCGGCCGCGTGCGCCGCCTCCACCGCCTCCAGGCTGAGCCGCTCGACGTCCACCGCGACGCTCGCGGCGCCGGCGGCCAGCGCCCGGTCCACGACGGAACCGGCTTCGCCGACGGGGGAGTCCGCGTACAGGGCGGTCCGTACGCCGGGCACCAGCCGGGCCGTCTCCGCGAGCACGTCCTCCCGGGTGGAGGCCACCTCGACCCGGGAGGTCAGATCGCGCCGCAGGATCAGCTCCGCGAGCACCGCGGCGGTGGCCCGGTCGGTGACGAAGGCCTGCAGCGGCACCCGGACGGCGTCCAGCACCTCCTCCAGGACCGGTACGCGCTCGCCCTGACCGGCGTCCAGCTCGCGCAGCTCGGCCAGGGTCAGATCGGCGACGGCCCCCGAGCCGTCGGTGGTCCGGTCCACCTCGGGGTCGTGCACGGCGACGAGGGCTCCGTCCTTGCTCAGACGCAGCTCCAGAGCGATGACGTCCATGCCGCAACGTTCCGCTCGGAGGTAGGACCGCAAGGTGTTCTCCGGTTCGACACCCATGACCCCGCGGTGACCGATGGTGAGGAAAGTCAAGGTTCTCTCGCTTCCGTCGACGGCGGCTCCCCGCGCGGCTGCGGTGTCCCTACCGGCCGCGCGCGATGAGGTCGCATGCTAGTGCGCCGCGGGTGCGAAGGGACCGGGCGTGCACGGCCCCGCGGGAGCGCCCCGGCCGCTTCCCGCCAGGGTTGTGCGCCCCGTCGGGGCCGGTGCCGCGCGTGGCGCGTCACCCGGGCGTGGGCGCGTCCCCACCGGCTTGACGACCCTGCTCCTGGGGGGCATCCGCAAGCCCGTCCAGGTCGGTGAGCAGGGCCTCGGCGAGGTCCAGTTCGGCCAGGTGCTGCCGCTCGCTCCAGCGCAGCGCCAGGGTCGGGAAGGTCCATTCCGGTACGCCGCCCGCGTGCTCCATGGCCTCCCGTACGGAGGCCAGTTCGCCCCGAGTGCGCTCCACGTGCTCCTCGACCATCGCGCGCAGCCGTTCCGGCTCCGCCAGATGGCCGAGCCAGATCCGCAGCAGCAGCCCGTGCTTGAGCACCGGGGGCCCGGCCTCGGTGGTGTCGGCGGCCCAGCCGGCCAGCGCCCCGCGCCCGGCGTCGGTGATCGCGTAGCGCCGCTTGGCCCGGGCCTCCTCGGGTCCGGAGCGCGCGGAGGCCGCGTAGCCGAGTTCCTCCAGACGGCGCAGCTCCGCGTAGATCTGGCTGATGGCCGGTGACCAGTAGAAGAAGCGCAGGGAGGAGTCCGCCCACTTCTTCAGCTCGTAGCCGGTCCGCTCGCCGGGGAAGGAGAGCAGGCCCAGGACGGCCCACGCGGTCGGCGGAAGCTCTTGCTTCTTCGCCTCCTGACTATTAGTCATATTTCTTATTGAAGTGAGGCCGGGTACGCGACGCAACCCTGGAGGCACAGTGAAATTCTCCGTGATCTTCGAAGCTCAGCTTGCCGACCCGACGGCGGAGCGGGAGCACCAGGTCATCCGCGACTGCGTCGAGCAGGCCGTACTGGCCGAACGCATGGGATTCGACCGGATCTGGGCGGTCGAACACCACTCGCTGAAGTGGTACGCGCACATGAGCGCTCCCGAGGTCTTCCTGAGTTTCGTCGCCGCCAGGACGAGCACGATACGCATCGGGCACGGCGTCGTGTGCATGCCCTTCAACTTCAACCATCCGGTGCGGGTCGCCGAACGGGCGGCCATGCTCGACCTGCTCTCGGGAGGGCGCCTGGACCTCGGGGCCGGACGCGGGGGCACCGAGCAGGAGACCTCGCTGTGCGGGGTGGACCGGGAGCGCACCACGGCCGAGGTCGAGGAGGCCCTGCGGATCATCGGCAGGGCCTGGCAGGAGGAGGAGCTGGAGTACCACGGCGAGCTGATCGACATCGACCCGCACCCGATCCTGCCGCGACCGCGGCAGACCCCTCATCCGCCGCTGTTCCTGGCGTGCAGCCGGGGCGAGACCCTGGTCCAGGCGGCCGAGCTGGGGATCGGGGCGCTGGTGATGGGCTTCGCCGGTCCCGGGTCCATCGCGGACATGCGCTCCGTCTACGACGCGGCGATCGCCGGGCGCGACGGCAGCCGCTTCGTGTCCACCGTGGTCAACGACCACTTCTCCGTGCTGTGCCCGACCATCGTGCTCGACGACCGGGAGGAGGCGCGCCGGATCGGCACCCGGGGCCAGCGGTTCTTCGCCCAGTCCATCGGCCACTGGTACGGCGGGGCCGGCATCCCGGACGAGGCCGTGGTCGCGGGAGCCGACGAGGCTGCGGAGATGCGCCGGGCCGCCGAGCAGGTGGTGGCCCGGCTGCACGAGCTGGACATCCCGGTGCGGCCGACCTCGACGGCCACCTTCAACGCCGACCACGCCTACGGGACCGCCGACGACGCCATCGCCTACGTGGAGCGACTTCGGGAGGCCGGCGCCGACGAGGTCATGTGTCTGATCCAGATGGGCACGGTGGAGCAGGAGGCCTGCCTGGAGACCTTGCGGCAGTGGGGCGAAAAGGTCATTCCACACTTCCGGGGCGTGTGATGTGCGCCTCCACCGTCTCCCGGGATCCGCCCGCCCCGGCCGGGCCGGGATCCGGCCACGAGCCGGGGAAGCCTTGGCGCAATTGGGCGGAGTGATCGGTTCCGCGGCCACGAACGGGAAGACTTCCGGCGAAGGAGGGGGTGACGCAGGATAATTTCCCGAGTTCCCTCTTGAGCGGAAGAGCCTCGCACGCATACGCTGCCCATACGTGAGGTTCTCCTGTGGAGGAAGTGACATGACGGAAACTCTTGTGCCCGGTACCGACGGCGCCGTGATAACCGCCGGAGCGCGGGTGGTCGACCACCCCGCGTGGGCCGAGCTCAAGGCCGCCGTGGAGGAGATCCGGCCCTGGCAGGCCAAGGACGGCTCCATCGACTTCGAGGTCGAGGGTGCGCACGGCCGCGCCACCGTCCTGGCCGCCGTGGAGCGCGTGATCACGGCCGTCGAGACGCTGTCGCCGCTGCTCCCGCACGGAGCCGCGTACCACCGCGCCCTCGTCGCCGACCTGCGCAAGTGGGCCGCGGACGACTTCAAGGTGCCGGACTTCCTCGACTCCCTGCTGGCCTTCCACCCGGCCGCCGAGCGCGCCGACGGGCTCCAGCACCTCGTCGTCTTCCCCATGTACACCCAGAACGGCAACCTGGACCGCAACCTGGAAGCCGTCGTGCTCAAGATGGTGTGGCCCGAGTGGCTCGCCGAGCTGGAGCGCACCCGGTACGACAACCCGCTCTTCCTCGGCATCACCTTCGAGGACTTCACCCCGGGCTACGACACCCACTCCGCGGTGCTCTTCCCGGAGACCATCGCCGTGCGCGAGGCACCCGAGCGCTTCACCTGGGGCGGCATCTTCTGCGACCGCGAGGCCGCCCGCTACCGCAAGGTGACCGAGGCCGCCGTCGACATCCTGGGCATCGACCTGCCCGAGGACATCGCCCGCATGGTCGAGGACCAGGAGCGCTGCGAGAAGGCCTTCGTCCTGTGGGACATGGTCCACGACCGCACCCACAGCCACGGCGACCTGCCGTTCGACCCCTTCATGATCAAGCAGCGCCAGCCGTTCTGGATGTACGGCCTGGAGGAGCTGCGCTGCGACCTCACCGCCTTCAAGGAGGCCGTGAAGCTGGAGTCCGAGGGCAACGAGCACGGCCGCGACGTGCAGTACGCCGTCCTCTTCGACCGGATGTTCCGCTTCCCGGTCTCCGGCGACCGCAACCGCAACTACGACGGCCTCGGCGGCCAGCTGCTCTTCGCCTACCTCCACAAGCACGACGTCGTGCGCTGGACGGACAACAAGCTGAAGATCGACTGGATGCGCGCCCCGCAGGTCACCAACCAGCTGTGCGCCGAGATCGAGGACCTCTACCGGGCCGGCATCGACCGCCCGAAGCTCGTCCACTGGTTCAAGGCCTACGAGCTGGTCTCCACCTACCTCGCCCCGCACCCGGGTTCCAAGTGGGCCAAGGGCCCCGACGCCCTGGACATGACGCAGCCGCCGCGCAAGCTCGTGGACGACGTGCTTCCGGACGAGTTTCCGCTCAGCATGTTCTTTGAGGCGCTCGCCAAGAAGCTCAAGGGAGTGATCGCCTCCACGAAGGGCATCACCGCCCTGAATGCCGAGCAGGCCGAGCGAGTCGCCGCGTGAGCACTCGCCCACAGGAGGCTGCACAGATGAACGGCTCCGGGAACGGCAACGGAAAGCTGCACGGAGCGGTGGTGGCGGTGGCCGGGGCCGGCGGGCCCGCCGGCCGCGCCACCCTGCTCCGCCTCGCCGAGGCGGGCGCCGTGGTCATCGCGTCCGACGCCGATCCGGCGCGGCTCGCGGAGGCCGTGGACGCGGCGCGCTACGCCCACGGTGGCGCCACCATCACCGGTGACACCGTGGACCTGCTCGACCTGGACGCCACCAAGGCCTGGGCCGAGCAGACCGAGAAGGAATTCGGCCGGATCGACGGCCTGGTCCACCTCGTCGGCGGCTGGCGCGGCAGCAAGACCTTCACCGACAGCGACCTCGCGGACTGGACCTTCCTGGAGAAGCTCCTCATCCGCACGGTCCAGCACACCTCGCTGGCCTTCCACGACGGGCTGCTGCGCAGCGACCGCGGCCGCTACGTGCTGATCAGCCAGTCCGGGGCGCACAAGCCGGTCGCCAACAACGCCGCGTACAACGCGGGCAAGGCGGCCGCCGAGGCGTGGACCCTGGCGATGGCGGACTCCTTCCGCAAGGCGGGGGGTGACGAGGGCCCCGCGGCGGCAGCTGCGATCCTGGTCATCAAGGCACTGGTGCACGACGCGATGCGCGCCGAGCGTCCCAATGCGAAGTTCGCGGGCTTCACCGACGTGACGGAGCTGGCCGAGGCCATCGCCGGCGTCTGGGAGCGGCCCGCAATCGATGTGAACGGACAGCGTCTGTGGCTCACTCCGCAACCGTGAGAACCGGAACCGAGGCCGGGAGGACCGACGCCCGGCGCCACCACGACCCGGCGGTGCGAGGTTTCGCGAGCGACAACTACGCGGGAGTGCACCCGGAGGTCCTGGCGGCCATCGCGCTCGCCAACGGCGGCCACCAGGTCGCCTACGGCGAGGACGACTACACCGAGCACCTGCAGAAGGTCATCCGCAGCCACTTCGGCCCCTATGCGGAGGCCTTCCCGGTCTTCAACGGCACCGGCGCGAACGTCACCGCCCTCCAGGCGATGACGGACCGCTGGGGCGCGGTGATCTGCGCCAAGAGCGCCCACATCAACGTGGACGAGGGCGGCGCACCGGAGCGGATGGCGGGCCTCAAGCTGCTCGCGGTCCCGACCCCGGACGGCAAGCTCACCCCCGAGCTGATCGACCAGGAGGCCTGGGGCTTCGAGGACGAGCACCGGGCGATGCCGCAGGTCGTGTCGATCACCCAGAACACCGAGCTGGGCACGGTCTACACCCCGGACGAGATCCGGGCGATCTGCGAGCACGCCCACGGGCTCGGCATGAAGGTGCACCTCGACGGCGCCCGCATAGCCAATGCCGCGGCCTCGCTCGACGTGCCGATGCGCGCCTTCACGAACGCGGTCGGCGTGGACGTGCTGTCGTACGGCGGCACGAAGAACGGCATGATGTTCGGCGAAGCCGTGGTGGTGCTCAACCCGGACGCGGTCCGGCAGATGAAGCACATCCGCAAGATGTCGATGCAGCTCGCGTCCAAGATGCGGTTCGTGTCGGTGCAGCTGGAGGCCCTGCTCGCCAAGGACCTGTGGCTGCGCAACGCCCGCCAGGCCAACGCGATGGCGCAGCGGCTCGCCGCCGGCGTGCGCGAGACGGACGGCGTGGAGATCCTCTACCCGGTGCAGGCGAACGCGGTGTTCGCGCGACTGCCGCACGAGGTCTCGCGGCGACTGCAGAAGCGTTTCCGCTTCTACTTCTGGGACGAGGCCGCGGGCGACGTCCGCTGGATGTGCGGCTATGACACCCAGGAAGAGGACGTGGACGCCTTCCTCCAGGCGCTGAAGGAAGAGCTGGCCCGCTAGACGGCCAGCACGGCACAGATCTGCATAGCTATACCCCCGACCGGAAATCTATGGATTTCCGGTCGGGGGTTTGCCTATGCTCCGGCCATGCAGCTGACCCAGCAGAACCCTGACATCCACGCCTACTTGGCGTCCGACGAGGCGATTGACCACTGGCATCCGGGCGTACAGGACACCGCCGACGCCCTCTGGTCCACCACCGGAGACGCATACTCATACGCCAAGGCCGCCTTCGGGTTCGTCCGCGACACCATCCCGCACTCCGCCGATTCCGGCGACCTGCGCGTCACCTGGCGGGCGTCCGACGTCCTCGCGACGCGCAACGGCATCTGCCACGCCAAGTCCCACGCCCTCGTCGCCCTGCTGCGCGCCCAGGGCATCCCCGGGGCGCTGTGCTACCAGCGCCTCACCGAGGACGACGGGACCGAGCCCCTCGTGCACGGGTTGATCGCCCTGCGGCTGCCCGGCAGTGCGCGCTGGTCCCGCCTTGACCCGCGCGGCAACAAGCCCGGTGTGGACGCCCGGTTCGACCTCGACCACGAGCGGCTGGCCTTCCCCGTACGCCCGGAACTCGGCGAGATCGACTACCCGGAGCTCCACGCCCGCCCGCACCCGGCCGTGCTCAAGGCCCTTCGGGAGTCCGTCGACCGGCCGCAGTTGTGGCGGAACCTGCCGACGGCCCTGTAGATCCGGTGGATCCGGTGGATCCGGTGGATCCGGCGCGGGCGGGCCGTGCGGGCCCCCGCGGCGACGTCAGGGCGTGCAGCAGTGCCGCCGCGAGCAGCAGAGCGGCGATCCCGGTCAGCAGCGCCGCCGCGGGCGCGCCGGCCGCGATGCCCACCAGGGCGGCCCCGGCCGACGCGGCCGTCAGCTTCAGTCCCGCCCCCAGGGTGAACACCTGCGTCCGCGCCCCGTCCGGCGCGTACTCCGAGCGGATCCGCAGCGTGGCCGTCAGCAGCGGCCCGTCGCATATCCCGGCCAGCGCGAACAGCACCGCCGTCACGGCCATCGAGGGGGCGAAGGCGGCCGCCGCCAGGGCCACCCCGGTCCCGGCCAGCGCCCACCGCACCAGCCGGTCCGGCGCCACGGACGTGACCCGGCCCAGCGTGAGCGAGCCGCCGAGCGCGCCCACCGCAAAGGCCGTCATCAGCACGCCCCCACCGCCCGGACTGCCGAGTTCGGTCGCAAGCAGCACCGAGACGGTGGTGAGCGAGCCGATGCCGACGAAGGCCAGGGTCGTGGCCGAGGTGACGGCCCGCAGTTCGCGGACCCGCCACAGGGCCGCGAGCCCCGCACCCAGGCCGGCCCGGGGCGCGTCGGGAGCCGGGCCCGCGCCCTGGCCCCCGTACGGGAGGGTTGCCGCCAGCACCGCCGCGAGTGCTCCGGACGCCGCCAGGACGGCCATCGCGGGCCCGGCCGAGCCGAGGGCCGTGACCAGGCCGACGGCCGCGGGCGCGGTGACGGCGGCGGCGTTGTAGGTCGCGGCGTCCCAGCCGTACGCCCGGTCGCGCCCGGGCCCCGCCGCGACGAGGCCGGTGACCAGACTGGACAGTCCGCCGGTCACCATCGGCCCGCAGGAGCCGCCGAGCACCGCCACGGCCAGCACCAGCGGGACGGGGGCCCGGCCGAGCAGGGCGGTCAGCGCAGCCACCGCCGCCGCGAACCCGGCCAGGGCGCCGACGTGGAACAGCCGCGGCCGGCGGCTGCGGGCCGCCGCGGCGCCCGCGAGCGGAGCCGCCAGGACGTGCGGGGCCAACCAGGCCGTCAGTACGAACGCCCCGTGCGCGGCGCTCCCGGTGCGCTCCAACGCGAGCAGCACCACGGCCATGCCCATGCCCTCAGAGGCGATCCGTGCGGCCAGCGCCGCGGCCAGGTACCGCCCGAATCCGCCCATGCGACCCCTCCCCGACAGGATGTAACGTCATAGACGCCCAAGACGTTACGTCATGCGGGTGTACGGCGAAAGGACATGAGGATGGGGGATCCCCGGGGCGGCTTCTCGGCGGCCCGGCGGCTGGTCGACGTGGCCGAGGCGGTCCGCACGGCCCCCGAACTGCCGCGCGCCGCGCTCGCGGAACTGCTCGCCGGGCACGGGGAGCGCCCCGCCGACCTGACCGAGGAGGCGTTTCCCGAGACGGCCGCCGCCGAACTGCGCTCCGCGGCACGGCAGATGGCGGCGGTGCTCGGGGAGGGCGACGAGGACCGCGCCGCCGAGGCCCTGAACGCGCTGTTCGAGGAGTGCGGCACCCGGCCCCGGCTCACCCGGCACGACGGCCACCCCTGGCACCTGCACGTCGACCGGGGCGAGGGGGCCGGCTGGGGCGACTGGTTCCTGGCCTCGGGCGCCCTCGCACTCGCCCAACTGCTCACCGAGCACGGGCGGATCGCTTGGGGGGCCTGCGCCGCCGCGGGCTGCGGACGCTTCTTCCTCGCCACCGGGCCGGGCAGCGCGCGCCGCTACTGCTCCGGCAGCTGCGCCACGCGGGCCCGGGTCGCCGCGCACCGCCGCCGGAAACGGGAGCAGGAACGAGGGAGCCCCCGACCCGCGCCGACAACCCGGACCGAGTCCGGGGCCCTTCGATCCGTCAAGCCCCGAGATGCAGGGGCATGACGCGCCGGGGGCCGGCGAGGCGTACTGGAGGGGTCGTCCCATTCCCCGTCAAGAGGAGAACCACCATGACCCGCCCCTTTCGGATCCGCCGCCTCGCCCTGCTCACCGCCTCGACCGCCGTCGTCGCGGGCGGCGTGCTGGTGCCCACGACCGCCTTCGCCGCCACCCCGGCGACGCCGCACGCGGTCGCGCAGGACAGCGCCGACGACGGCAACAGGTCCAACCTGATGTGGATCGGCCCGCCCGGCAGCGGAAGCCTCTTCGACCGCTCCCCGGGATCGGGCGTGCCCGACAGCGAGTCGCCGGCCGAAGAGGCGCCCCCCGGCGACTTCGCCAACATTCCCGGCGAGTCGGACAGCCCCTTCTTCACCCGCCCCGGGCACCCGCACTGGAAGCCGCAGTGGCAGTGCTTCGCCGCCCCGTGCGAGCCGCCCAGCGTGTGGCGCTGATCGCGCCGCGACGTCGGCCGCCGGAACCCTCTCCGGGTTCCGGCGGCCGACGTCGTGAGCGGAGCCGATCAGCCCGCTTCGCGGACCTCGGCCGCCGTCGGCGCGGTGCCGCCCATGTGGGCCGGAAGCCACCACGAGTCGTCCGCGCCCTTCGGCTTGTCCGGGTAGGCGCGCTGCGCGGAGTCCAGCAGCTCCTGCACGCGCTCGCGCAGCCGGCGGGTGATGGCGCCGGCGTACTGGTCGGCCGGAGCCTCGACGGGCTCGCCCACGCGCATCGTCACCGGGATGTGGCTGCGCTTGAGGTTCTTCGGACGGCCCTTGGTCCACAGTCGCTGGGTGCCCCACAGCGCCACCGGGATCAGCGGGACCCCGGCCTCCTGCGCCATGCGCGCAGCCCCCGACTTGAAGCTCTTGAGCGTGAAGGACTGGGAGATCGTCGCCTCCGGGAAGACGCCGATGATCTCGCCGGCACGCAGGGAGTCCAGGGCGTGCTGGTAGGCGGCCTCACCCTGCTTGCGGTCGACGGGGATGTGCTTCATCGCACGCATCAGCGGACCGGACACCTTGTGTCGGAACACCGACTCCTTGGCCATGAAGCGGACCAGGCGCTTCTGCGGCCGCGCCGTCAGCCCGGCGAAGATGAAGTCGAGGTATCCGATGTGGTTCGACACCAGGACCGCACCGCCCTTGCGGGGGATGTTCTCGGTGCCCTTCATGTCGATACGGATGTCCAGCGCGCGGAAGAGTCCGTGCGCGGCACCGATCACGGGAGGGTAGACGAGCTCAGCCATGGTGGGGAGACCCCGCTTTCTGCCTGGGGAGGTGCTCCCGGCCGGAAGTTACGGAAGCGTAGGTACGCGACCATGGGGATCGTGCCCCATACGCGGCCTGCTGGCCAGTCCAGAAGCCCCTACCCGGGGAGATTCTCGTCACGCCGGGAATGTCGCGGGCCTGCGGAGTGCTCAGTTCCACGGACGAGCGTACGAGGATGGTGCACGTACACGAATCACGTGCACGAAAACGGCGACGGGAGCGCGGGTGCTCGGGCAGGACGACGCGGGGACCCGGCTGGGCGCCGCCGAACTGGGCGCGGAGCCGGGCGGGCGCGCCAGTCTGGTGCAGTTCTCCAGCGCCTTCTGCCAGCCCTGCCGGGCCACGCGCCGGATCCTCGCCGAGGTGGCGGCGATGGTCGAGGGAGTGGCGCACATAGAGATCGACGCCGAGGAACGGCTCGACCTGGTGCGGGCCCTCGGGATCGAGAAGACCCCGACCGTGCTGGTCCTGGACGCGGCGGGCCGGATCGTGCGGCGGGCGGCCGGGATGCCCCGCAAGGTGGACGTGATCGCCGCCCTGGGGGCCGCCGTATGACGCGCCGCGCGGCGGGCGCAGCGGCTGCGGGGCGGCCCGACGGGGTGGTGCCGAAAGCGCCGGTGCGCGCGCCCGCACACAGCGTGACGCGCCTGACATCTGCCCGATCCCGCTTGACTGTGTCCACGGGAGATCGCCAGGCTGGCGGTATGCGGTATGAACTCCTGCTCTACGGACGGGTCCACGTGGACCTCGTCCGCCACGCGAGCGCGCGCTGTTGGGATCACTGAAAGCCCCGGCCCCCGATCCCCGACAGCGCCCGCGTGTTCCGCGGCAGAAGGCAGAACCCTGATGACTGCTACGACAGTCCCGACGGTCCCCACGGCTCCGTCCCCCCGTTCCCCGATACCGGCCCCGATCCCGGCCCCGGCCCCGATCCCGGCCGAAACAGCGGCCGACACGACCCGGCCCGGCTCGCCCGACCTCCTGCGTTCGGTCTTCCGGCAGCACGCCGCCGGCGTCGCCGTGATCACCGCCCAGGACGGCGGCCGCCCGGTGGGATTCACCGCCACCTCGCTCAACTCCGTCTCCGCCGACCCTCCGCTGCTGTCCTTCACCATCGGCACCGGGGCCTCGAGCTGGCCCGCGGTGCGCGACAGCGAGTACCTCGGCGTCCACATACTCGGCGAGCACCAACGGGATCTGGCGGGCCTGTTCGCCCGCAGCGGAGCGGACCGTTTCGGTCCGCCGACCGGCTGGGCCTCGGGCCCGCACGGGGTGCCGGTGCTGGACGGCGTACTGGCGTGGCTGGTCTGCAGGGTGGTGGCACGTGTGCCCGCCGGCGAACATCGTGTGATCATCGCTGAGGCAGTCGTCGGGGATCCGGCCGGGGAGGGCCGTCCCCTGCTGTACCACCAGGGACGCTTCAACGCGTTGCGCGACTGAAACGTCCCTGCTCGGCCGGGCCGCACGGCGTTGGGCAGATCACAGCTCGGCAGCCTTGCGGCTTGGTGGGACCCACGATGTACTGGCGAGTAACATTCCCTTCGGAGCGCGGGCCGCCCCGACCGGGATCCGCCCGACAAGGCGCCTATGCTGCCTGCATAAGGCGGTACCAGAAAAGACGATGCGGTAGGAGAGCCGGCGTGAGCCTGAGGATCGTTGTCTGTGTGAAGTACGTGCCCGACGCCACGGGCGACCGGCAGTTCACCGAAGACTTGACCGTCAACCGTGACGACGTCGACGGCCTGCTGTCGGAGCTCGACGAGTACGCCGTCGAGCAGGCGCTGCAGATCGCCGACGAGGCCGACGATGCCGAGATCACCGTTCTGACGGTGGGCCCCGAGGACGCCAAGGACGCGCTGCGCAAGGCGCTGTCGATGGGTGCCGACAAGGCCATCCACGTCGAGGACGACGACCTGCACGGCAGCGACGTCATGGGCACTTCGCTGGTGCTCGCCAAGGCGATCGAGAAGGCCGGATACGACCTGGTCATCACGGGCATGGCGTCGACCGACGGCACCATGGGCGTGCTGCCGGCGATCCTGGCCGAGCGCCTGGGCGTCCCGCAGGTCACCCTGCTCTCCGAGGTCAAGGTCGAGGACGGCACCGTGACCGGCCGCCGTGACGGCGACACCGCGAGCGAGCAGCTGGAGGCCTCCCTCCCCGCGCTCGTCTCGGTGACGGACCAGTCGGGCGAGGCCCGCTACCCGTCCTTCAAGGGCATCATGGCCGCCAAGAAGAAGCCGGTCGAGTCCTGGGACCTGTCCGACCTGGACCTGGAGTCCGACGAGGTCGGCCTCGAGGGCTCCTGGACCGCGGTCGACTCCGCGGCGCAGCGCCCGGCCCGCACCGCCGGCACGATCGTCAAGGACGAGGGCGAGGGCGGCAAGCAGCTGGCCGAGTTCCTGGCCGGCCAGAAGTTCATCTAAGAACCTCGGCCACCCCTCTTAGCCCCCAGACACTTCGCAATCGCAGGAGAGCAGTCCCATGGCTGAAGTTCTCGTCTACGTCGACCACGTGGACGGCGCCGTCCGCAAGCCCACCCTCGAGCTGCTGACGCTGGCCCGCCGCATCGGCGAGCCCGTCGCCGTCGCCCTGGGCGCCGGTGCCGACGCCACCGCCGCGGTGCTCGCCGAGCACGGCGCGGTCAAGGTCCTCACCGCCGACGCCCCCGAGTTCACCGAGTACCTCGTGGTACCGAAGGTGGACGCGCTCCAGGCCGCGTACGAGGCCGTTTCCCCGGCCGCCGTGCTCGTCCCGTCCTCCGCCGAGGGCAAGGAGATCGCCGCGCGCCTGGCCGTCCGTATCGGTTCGGGCATCATCACCGACGCCGTCGACCTGGAGGCGGGTGACGAGGGCCCGGTCGCGACGCAGTCCGCCTTCGCCGCGTCGTTCACCACCAAGTCCCGCGTCTCCAAGGGCACCCCGGTCATCACCGTGAAGCCGAACTCGGCCCCGGTCGAGGCCGCTCCGGCCGCCGGCGCCGTCGAGGCGCTCGCCGTCACCTTCGGCGCCCTGGCCACCGGTACCAAGGTCACCGCCCGCACCGCCCGCGAGTCGACCGGTCGCCCCGAGCTGACCGAGGCCGCGATCGTGGTCTCCGGCGGCCGCGGTGTCAACGGTGCCGAGAACTTCGGCATCATCGAGGAGCTCGCGGACTCCCTCGGCGCGGCCGTCGGTGCCTCGCGCGCCGCCGTCGACGCCGGCTGGTACCCGCACTCCAACCAGGTCGGCCAGACCGGCAAGTCGGTCTCCCCGCAGCTGTACATCGCCTCCGGCATCTCGGGCGCGATCCAGCACCGGGCCGGCATGCAGACCTCGAAGACCATCGTGGCCATCAACAAGGACGCCGAGGCCCCGATCTTCGACCTCGTCGACTACGGCGTCGTCGGCGACCTCTTCGCCGTCGTTCCGCAGCTGACCGGCGAGATCAAGGCGCGCAAGGGCTGACCTGCGCTTCTCTTCGTAGCTTCGCTTCTCCGGGGCCGTGTGGTGATTGTCACCGCGCGGCCCCGAGTCGTTTGTCCAGGACGGCGGGGGGACCATTGACGGAGCGGAACCCCGTGACTAAATTCTGCTATGCGGATCTAAGCTTCCGTGAAGCGGAAAAGAGGAGAGTGCACGATGGGTCAGCAGGAGAAGGTGGCGACGAGCCTCGCAGGCGCGGTCAGCGAGGGCATCAGCGCCTCCCTCGCGCCGGTGGACGCGGAACTCGCGCGCCACTACCCGGGCGACCCCGGCACCCGGCAGCCCATCCACACGGTCTACGTACCCGGTGACGTCTTCGCCGCCGACACCATCCGCTCCTGGGGCGACCAGGCACTCGCCGCCCTCGACGAGCACGCCCCGGACGCCGCCACCTTCGCCAAGGTGCTCGGCATCTCCGACGAGCTGGCCGTACCGGTCTACGACCGCGTCCGCGCCAAGCTGCTCAGCGAGCCCATCGAGGACCTCCGCGTCGACTTCGAGGACGGCTTCGGCGTCCGCTCCGACGAGGAGGAGGACCAGGCCGCGGCCCGCGCCGCCCGCCTGATCTCCGAGGCGTACTCCAACGGCACCAACGCCCCGTACATGGGCATCCGCATGAAGTGCATGGAGTCCAACGTCCGCGACCGCGGCATCCGCACCACGGACATCTTCCTCTCCGGCCTGCTCGCCCACGGCGGCCTGCCTGAGAACCTGGTCCTGACCCTCCCCAAGGTCACCTACGCCGAGCAGGTCACCGCCTTCGTCGAGCTGCTGGAGGCCTTCGAGACCACCCGCGGCCTGCGCCCGGGCCGGATCGGCTTCGAGATCCAGATCGAGACCAGCCAGTCCATCCTGGCCTCCGACGGCACCGCCACGGTGGCCCGCATGATCGAGGCCTCCAAGGGCCGCGCCACCGGCCTGCACTACGGCACCTTCGACTACAGCGCCTGCGTCGGCGTCTCCGCGGCCTACCAGGCCAGCGACCACCCGGCCGCCGACCACGCCAAGGCGATCATGCAGGTCGCTGCCGCCGGCACCGGCGTACGCGTATCGGACGGCTCCACCAACGTGCTGCCGATCGGCACCACCGAGAAGGTCCACGAGGGCTGGAAGCTCCACTACGGCCTGACCCGCCGCGCGCTGGCCCGCGCCTACTACCAGGGCTGGGACATGCACCCGGCGCACCTGCCGACCCGCTACGCGGCCGTCTTCACCTTCTACCGCGAGGGCCTGGAGACCGCCGCCGCGCGCCTGAAGGCGTACGTCGCCAAGATCGAGGGCGACGTGATGGACGAGCCGGCCACCGCCAAGGCCCTGGCCGGCTACCTGGTCCGCGGCCTCGACTGCGGCGCGGTGGGCGCCGAGGAGGTCACCGCCCTGACCGGCCTGACCCGCGCGGAACTGGACGCCTTCGCGATCCCGCGCCGCTCGGCCACCCTGACGGCAACCGGCTGACCCTCCTGCCCCGAGGCCCGTCCGGGAACTGCCCTCGGACGGGCCTGGGGCATGTCTTCCGGATCCTGCCGGGCCCCGCTGTCCGGCAGGATCCGAAGGACACACCCCGGCGGTCGTTCACGCGACGCCGACCAGCCACAGCCGCAGCGTGGAGTCGCCGGCGGTCGCGGCCAGCAGGCTGCCGTCGGGGGAGAAGGCCAACGAGGTCAGCCGTGCGGCCTCCTGGACCACGGGCCGCCGCACCGCCAGGTCCCACACCGTCAAGTCGCCGGCGCCGTCCACGGTGGCCAGCAGCCGGCCGTCGGGTGACAGGGCCACTTCCTCGCAGCCGGCTCGCAGGTCGCCCACCGGCTCCGCCACCTCCGCACCGGACCACGGATCGCAGAGCCGGACCGGTCCGCCGTCGGCGTCCACCAGGGCCAGCAGACGCCCTTGCGCACCGAAGGCGAAACACCGCGCCTGCTGCCGCCGGCTCACGTACCGGGCCCGTTCGGTGTCCCAGACGCGCAGTTCCCGGCCGAGGAGCGCCAGCAGCCGCCCGTCGGGGGAGAACCGTACGTCGGTCCCCGCATCGGGATCCCCTGCGTCCAGCGGGCCACCGCGCGGTGCGAAGGTTCGGCAGTCGTGCACGGCCACCCGCCCGAAGAGGTCGGTCACCGCGACGAGCCGCCCGTCCGGCGAGTACGACATGTGGTCGACCAGGGCGAGCCGGGTGCCCGTGGCCGGGCCGATCGGCGGGGTCAGCCCGTGCGAGGACCAGACCACCGGGTCCCCGTCCCCGGGAAAGTCCAGGCCCAGCAGCGGCATGTGCGGCGGAACGTCCAGCACCCGGGCGGGCCCGGACCCGGCCGGGTCCCAGACGGCCACCTTCAACGCGCCCGCGAGTGCGACGATCCGCCGTCCGTCGGGCGCGAACCGTACGAGGTCGAGGGGCAGACCGGGTCCCTCGCGGGCCGGCAGGGGCAGGACCAGGTGCTCGCGCAGGGCGGCCGCGAGGGCGCCCGCGCCCGCCGACACCGCGAGGGCGCCCGCGGTACGCCGCCGGTGCAGCAGGATCGTCTTGTCGTCGCCCGCGGTGGCGAGCAGCAGTCCGTCGGGGAAGAAGGCAACGGCGTTGACGGCGAGGGTGTGCCCGGTCAGTGCGGGCCCCGCCGGAAGGCCGGTGGCCGTGTCCCACAGCCGTACGGACCGGTCCGCGCTCGCCGTCGCCAGGAGGGTTCCGTCCGGGGAGAACGCCACCGCGTTGACCGCGTTGTCGTGCCCGACGAGTTCCGGGCCGGTCTGCTTGCCGGTGCCCGTGTCCCACAGCCGGGCGGTGGTGTCGTGACTCCCGGTGGCCAGCAGGCGGCCGTCGGGGGAGTAGGCGAGGGCCTCCACGTTGTCGCAGTGCCCGGTCAGCGCGGCTCCGACCGGCTGACCGGTGACCGTGTCCCACTGCCGTACGTCGGCGAACCCGTCGGCCACCACCAGCCGCCGGCCGTCCGCCGAGAAGGCGAGCGCGTCCGCCCGCCCGCTGTACGCGGCGCAGGCACCCCGCGGGGCGTCGGTGTCGAGATCGAACACCTGGCAGTCGGAGCCCTGCGGAGTCGCGCCGAGCAGGTGTCCGTCGGGGGTGAAACCGATGCTGCTGGCCGGGCGCCGGCCCCCGGGGAGGTGCTGGGGCGCGAGGGTGCGGCTGTTCCACAGCTGGGCGCGGCCGTCGTCGGAGAGGGCCGCCACCCGGTCGCCGAGCGGGGAGAAGCCCACCTGGAGCACGGGTGCGGGCTTCTCGCCGCTCAGCGCAGTGCCTTCCGCCCGGCCGTCGGCCGTGTTCCACAGCCTCACCGTCCCGTCGTTGCCCGCGGACGCCAGTGTGCGGCCGTCGGGAGAGAACGCGAGCCGCCACACCAGACGGGTGTGTCCGACGAGCTTGAGAGCGATGGTGAACTCGGCCCCGCCGCTCTCCGTGACGAGCGGAGACGGGGAGGGAGGAGGAGACGGCGTGTGAGCGGCCGTCGGCGTATGCGTCGGAACCGGTGGCGCGGCCGGGACCGGGGCGGGCGGGGCCTCGCGCCGGGACGCGCCGGGGTCCAGCTCCGCCAGGTCGCGCCAGCGCCGGCGCCAGGGCTCCAGCTCGGGGGAGTTGTGGGGCGGGATGGCGGCCCGCTCCCGCCCGAACTCGTCGTAGGAGTGCAGGATCCGCACGAGACCCATGAGCCGGTCCAGCCCCGGCAGCCGTTCCCCGCGGAACGCGTCGCTCTGGGTGGACACCGGAATCCGGATGCCCGTCGTGGACTTGGCCGCACGTGCGGCCAGATCGCGGTACGAGCGGTTGCCGCGGTCGAGCCGCAGCTTGCGCAAGTCCGCCGCGAACGCCGCGAGTTCTTCGCTGAATGCAGGCACGCTGTTCATCACCGCACAGGTTAGAGGCGGGGACACCGCGCCGCCGGACGATCCCGGACAGGGCGGAACGCCACCGGTCCACGGCGCGGTCCGGTGGCGTCCGGCCGCGACCGGGATCCGTTCGGCGCATGCGCCGGCGCCGCTTCGGCGGTGTTCCCATCGGGCCATGACCACAACTCCGGGCGACGATGCGCCCTTCGTGACCCTGCACGCCGCCGTCGTGCTGCTCGCCGCGGTCCTGATCGGCCTCACGGCCGGCGGCCTGACCTTCCTCGGCGGGTCCGGCGCCGCACCGTCCGTGCTTGCCGGGCTCGCGGCCGCCGGGGTGTCCGTGCCCGTGCTGCGGGCGCTGATCCGGTGACGGTCAGGCGGCCGGGGGGAGTTCGCCCGAGCCGCGGGGGATCAGGCGGGTCGGGAGTTCGATGCGGGACGGGGTCAGGTCGACTCCCGCGAGGCGTTGGAACAGGCGGTCCGTGGCCACCCGGCCCAGGGCCGCCGGATCCTGGGCCACCACCGTCACGCCGGGCCGCAGCAGGTCGGCCAGCTCGAAGTCGTCGAAGCCGACCAGCGCCACCGGCCGGCCGTGCGCCGCGAGGACCCGTACGACCGTGACTGTCACCCGGTTGTTGCCGGCGAAGACGGCGGTCACCGGGTCCGAGCCCGCGAGCATCGCCCGCGCCGCCGCCGCGACCCGCTCCGGGGCCGTCGACCCGAGGGAGACCCAGGACTCGGCCACCGGCAGGCCCGCCTCCGCCATCGCCTCGCGGTAGCCGCGCAGCCGTTCCGCCACCGTGTGGATGCGGGGCTGGTCGCCGATGAACCCGATCCGGCGGTGGCCGCCCGCGATCAGGTGGGCCACCCCGCCCCGCGCGCCTCCGAAGCTGTCCGAGAGGACGACATCGGCCTCGATCCGGCCCGCCGGGCGGTCCACGAACACCGTGGACACACCGGCCCGCATCTCCGGCTCCAGATAGCGGTGGTCGTCCCCGGCCGGGATCACGATGAGACCGTCCACCCGGCGGGCGCACAGCGCGAGCGCCAACTCCCGCTCCCGGTCCGGGTCCTCGGCGCTGGAGCCGTTGATGAGCAGCGCCCCGTGCGCGCGGGCCACCTCCTCCACCGCCCGGTTCAGCGGGCCGTAGAAGGGGTCGGCGAGATCCTCCAGGACCAGGCCCACGGTGGCGGTACGGCCCTTGCGCAGCACCCGGGCGCTGTCGTTGCGCCGGAAACCGAGGGCCTCGATGGCCTCCTGGACCCGCTTCTCCGTCTCGGGGGTGACCCCCGGCTCCCCGTTGACCACGCGCGACACCGTCTTGAGGCCGACGCCCGCCTGGGACGCCACGTCCTTCATGGTCGGCCGGTTGCCGTAGCGGGGCTCGAACGGGCGGCGGTTGTGGGGCACGGTGGCGAATCCTCCGGGGCTCACGTGCAGGGCTGTGACCTCGAGGATAAGCAATCGGTGGAAACCGAGGTTTTCGTGGCAGGGTGATGCGGGCAAGCCACTGGGGGCTCCGGACGAGCCATGGGGAGAGGGGTAGACGTGATTGTCTGGATCAACGGCACATTCAGCGCCGGAAAGACCAGCACGGCCCGCGAACTGACCGGAATCCTGCCGGACAGCACCCTGTTCGACCCGGAGCTCGTCGCAGACGCGCTGCGCGTGCTGCTGCCGCCGAAACGGCTCGCCGAGGTGAGCGACTACCAGGACCTCCCGAGCTGGCGGCGGTTGGTGGTGGACACCGCCGCGGCGATGCTGGCCGAACTGGGCGGGGTGCTCGTCGTACCGATGACGCTGCTGCGCCAGGAGTACCGGGACGAGATCTTCGGCGGGCTGGCGGCGCGTCGGATCCCGGTGCGGCATGTGCTGCTGGCCCCAGCGGAAACGATCCTGCGGGAGCGCATCGCCACCCGGAAGGAGCCCGGGGAGCCCGCGGAGGTGGACCTCCGGGTCCGGCAGTGGGCGTACGACCACATACCTGCCTACCAGCAGGCCCTCGGCTGGCTGACCGGTGACGCGCACGTCATCGACAACGGGGTCCTGACCCCGCGCGAGACGGCGGAGCGCATCGCCGATGCCGTCCGCTCGGAGACGGCCCGGGTCTGCGACATCGTGCAGACCCCGGAGCCGACCCGCGAGACGGTGGCCGCCGGGGTGCTGCTCTTCGACGAGCAGGACCGGGTGCTGCTGGTGGATCCGACGTACAAGCCGGGCTGGGAGTTCCCCGGCGGGGTCGTCGAGGCGGGCGAGGCGCCGGCATGCGCGGGCGTACGGGAGGTCGCCGAAGAACTGGGCGTCGTACTGGAACGGACGCCCGGGCTGCTGGTCGTCGACTGGGAGCCGCCGCAGCCGCCCGGCTACGGCGGGCTGCGCCTGCTCTTCGACGGCGGCCGGCTTTTGGAGGGGGCCAGGGCCCGGCTCCGACTGCCGGGCCCGGAGCTGCGGGCCTGGCGCTTCGTCACGGAGACCGAGGCCGCCGGCCTGCTTCCGCAGCACCGCTACGAACGCCTGCGCTGGGCATTGCGCGCCCGGGAACGCGGCCGCCCCCTCTACCTGGAGGCGGGCGTTCCCACCGGCTGAGGCCGTCGTGGCCCGGCCCGCCCTCAGGCGGGGGTTTCCCCCGCGGCCTTGGCCAGAGCCGCGGCCGTGTCCACCGTCAGGGGGTCGCCGTGGCCGAAGCACGCGATCGAAGGGGCGAGCGCGGCCAGGCGGTGGAAGGTCTCGATCGCCCGGCCGCGGTGCACGTTGAAGACGCCCAGCATCAGCGGGCCGACGGCGGCGACGCAGTCGCCCGTGAACAGCACGCCGTGGCGCGGGAGGTGGATCCCGATGCTGCCGTCCGTGTGGCCCGGGGCGTGGACCACGTACGCCCCGTCCCCGAAGCCCAGGGCGTCCCCGTCCTCCAGCTCCCCGTCGACCGGGGTGGGCGGGGCCGCGGGCACCACCGCCAGCGCGTGTTCGTACAGCGGGACCTCCCAGTCCAGCAGCACCGGTTCGGGTACGGGCCGCTCGCCCCGGATCACGGGCGCGTCCAGCCGGTGGGCCAGTACGCGCGCGCCCCAGCGGGCGGCGAGCTCACCGGCCGCGCCCGTGTGATCGCCGTGGCAGTGCGTGAGGACGATGCGCTCCAGCCGCCCGGGGTCCAGCCCGAGGGAACGTATCGCCCCCTCGATCTCGGTAGCCGACCCGGCGTTGCCCGAGTCGATCAGGGTGAGGGCTTCGGCGTCCTGCCAGAGATAGGCCTGGCCGACGGGGAAGCGGAGCATGTGGAGCCGGTTCGGAAGTACTTCGACGAGATCCATACGGCGAACGTACGCACGGCCGGCCGCCCGGGGCACGCGACTTCGCCGGGAGCGTGGTACGCCCGGAGCGCAGTACGCCCGGAGCGCAGTACGCCCAGAGCGCAGCGCGCCCTGGGCGTACACGGCCGACCCTCCGGGGAGTTCGGCGGCAGGCGGGTCAGCCCTGCTTGGACTCCGCGTAGTTGACGAGGAAGAGGGCCTCCGCCACCGACAGGCGCTCCAGCTCCTGCGGGGACACGCTCTCGTTCACCGCGTGGATCTGCGCCTCCGGCTCGCTCAGCCCGATCAGCAGCATCTCCGCGTCCGGGTACAGCTCCGTCAGCGTGTTGCACAGCGGGATCGAGCCGCCCATGCCCGCGACCTGCATCTCCTCGCCGGGGTAGGCCTCTTGCAGGGCCGCCGCCATCGAGGCGTACGCCGGGCTGCTGGTGTCCGCCTGGAACGGCTGCCCCTGGCCCACGACCTGCAGCTCCAGCCGCGCCTTCCACGGGGTGTGCGCCACGAGGTGGGCCTCCAGCAGCTTGACGGCCGCGGCGGTGTCAACGCCCGGCGGCACCCGCAGGCTGATCAGCGCGCCGGCGCTCGCGTGCACCGACGGGGTCGCGCCCACCACCGGCGGGCAGTCGATGCCGAGCACCGTGACGGCCGGGCGGGCCCACAGCCGGTCCGCGATCGTGCCCTCACCGATGAGCTCGACGCCGTCCAGCACCTTCGCATCGGCGCGGAAGTCCGCATCCGGGTACTGGAGGCCCTCCCACACCGCGTCCGAGGCGAGCCCGTCCACGGTCGTCGAACCGTCCGCCGCGCGCAGCGAGTCGAGCACGCGGATCAGCGCGGCCAGCGCGTCGGGGGCTGCGCCGCCGAACATGCCCGAGTGCAGGTTGCCGCCCAGGGTGTCGATCTTCACCTTGATCAGGCACATACCGCGCAGGGTGGCGGTCACGGTCGGCAGGCCGAGGCGGAAGTTGCCCGCGTCGCCGATGACGATGGTGTCCGCGGTCAGCAGCTCCGGGTGGGCCTCGGCGTACTGCTGCAGGCCGCCGGTGCCCTGCTCCTCCGAGCCCTCGACGATCACCTTCACGCTCACGGGCACACCACCGTTGGCCTTCAGCGCGCGCAGCGCCAGCAGGTGCATGATGAACCCGCCCTTGCAGTCGGCCGCGCCGCGCCCGTACCAGCGGCCGTCGCGCTCGGTCAGCTCGAAGGCGGGGGAGACCCAGGCGGCGTCGTCGAGCGGCGGCTGGACGTCGTAGTGCGCGTAGAGGAGCACGGTCGGCGCGCCCTCGGGGCCGGGCAGGAAGCCGTACACCGACTGCGTGCCGTCGGGGGTGTCGAGCAGTGCCACGTCCTGGAACCCCTCGACGCGCAGGGCGTCGGCCACCCAGTTCGCGGCGGCCTCGCTCTCGCTCTTCGGGAACTGTGCCCAGTCCGCCACCGACTGGAAGGCCACCAGCTCGGTCAGCTCCTGCTTGGCGCGGGGCATCAGCGAGGCGACGGTCTCGGCGATCGGATTCTGGGACATGGGCACGCTCCTTTTGGGTGCGACGTTGTTCTCCGTGTACGCCGCCCGCATCCGCGGGGTGTGCGTATGCCGGGCAGGGCGAAAGACAGTCTTGATCCTCGCACAGCGGAGCGGGGCGGTGTCTCGCCGTAGGATTTCCCCGGCATCGGAGCAACCCGGGTGATCAGGAGCAGCAACACATCGTGAGCAGCGACGACGACGTACGCGACGCAGGTACGGACGCGGGTGCGGACGCAGGCGTGGACGCAGACGCAGGCGTGGGTACCGGCACCGGAACGGGCACGGGCACGGGGCAGGACGCGAAGGGGGCGGACGGCGGGGCGGCCGCGGAGACCGGGGAAGCCGCGGAGACCGGGGCGGCCGCGGAGACCGGGGAAGCCGGCGAGACCGGCGAAGTGTGGGACGTGGTGGTGGTCGGGGCCGGACCCGCCGGGTCCTCGGCCGCGTACGCGGCGGCGACCGCGGGGCGGCGCGTCCTGCTGCTGGAGAAGGCCGAACTGCCCCGCTACAAGACCTGCGGCGGCGGCATCATCGGCCCCTCGCGCGACGCCCTGCCCCCGGGCTTCGTACTGCCCTTCAAGGACCGCATCCACGCGGTCACCTTCTCGATGAACGGGAAGCTGACCCGCACCCGGCGCTCGAAGCACATGCTCTTCGGGCTCATCAACCGCCCGGAGTTCGACGCAGGCCTGGTCGCCGCGGCGGAGAAGGCCGGCGCCACCGTCCGTACGGGTACGGCCGTGGCCCGCGTCGAACAGCACGGGGCAGCCGTCCCCGACCGGCGCACCGTGGCCGTGGTGCTCTCCGACGGGGAGACCGTCCTGGCCCGCGCGGTGGTCGGCGCGGACGGCAGCGCGAGCCGGATCGGCGCGCACGTCGGCGTGGAGATGGACCAGGTGGACCTCGGCCTGGAGGCGGAGATCCCCGTACCGGAGACGGTCGCGGAGGACTGGAAGGGGCGGGTGCTGATCGACTGGGGCCCGCTGCCCGGCAGTTACGGCTGGGTCTTCCCCAAGGGCGACACCCTCACCGTCGGGGTCATCTCGGCCAAGGGCGAGGGCGCCGCGACCAAGCGCTACCTGGACGACTTCATCGCCCGGCTCGGGCTCGCCGGCTTCGAACCGGCCGTCTCCTCCGGGCACCTCACCCGGTGCCGCAAGCCCGACTCGCCGCTCTCGCGCGGCCGCGTGCTGGTCGCGGGCGACGCGGCCGGGCTGCTGGAGCCGTGGACCCGGGAGGGCATCTCCTTCGCGCTGCGCTCCGGGCGGCTGGCGGGGGAGTGGGCGGTGAAGATCTCCGAGGCTCAGGACGCCGTGGACGCGCGCCGCCAGGCCCTCAACTACGCCTTCGCGGTCAAGGCCGGGCTGGGCGTGGAGATGGGGGTCGGCACGCGGATGCTGAACCTCTTCGAGGCCAAGCCGCGGCTGCTGCACGCGGCGATCACCGGCTTCGGCCCGGCGTGGCGGGCCTTCGCCCGGATCACGCGGGGCTCGACGACGCTGGCCGACCTGGTACGGACGTACCCGCTGGCCCGCAGGGCACTGCACATGATGGACGCCAGGCAGGCGGCGAACCGCGACGGCGGCGCCCAGGGCTAGCCACTGCCGTGTACGGAGGCGCGGGCGGCCCAGGGCGGCCCAGCGGTGCGGGCCGTCCGCGCCGGCGGTACGGAGTCGGCGGACCGGGAGGTCCGTCGACAGACGGCACCGTCCTTGCGCGCCTCGCGCGGATCCACCGCCCGGTGACCGCCCGACCGCCCCGCCGGCCCGGCGCGGGGTCATCCGGACACGGCGATCCGGAAGACCGGGTGGTCACCGGCCGCCGCCTCCAGCTCGGCGTCGGAGGACGTGGCGGTGACGCCCTGGAAGTACCGCTCGACCTCCCAGCCCCACTTCTCCAGGTAGGCGCGCAGGATCCGGGCCTTCTGCACCGGGTCGGTGACCTCGGTGACCGTGAACGTACGCATCTTGCGCCCCACGCGCAGCTCGCCGCCGCCCGCCACGCGCATGTTCCGCACCCACTGGGAGTGGCCGCGGACCGAGACCAGGTACTGGGAGCCCTCGTAGGTGTGCGGGTTGACCGGGATCCGCTGCATCTCGCCGGACTTGCGGCCGCGGACCGACAGCTCGGCGGTGCCCGCCAGGCTGACTCCGAGACGCGCCAGCCTGCCGAAGAGCGCGTTGAAGCGGACCGCGAGCGGACTGGCCTGGACGTAGTACGGGGTGGGCGCGTTCATGGTGACCTCCGGTCCGCGTTCTTCATTGAGAGAGCAGTGCTCTCGTTAGAAGTGAGTGTGCACGGATCGGTGCACCAAAGCAAGAGCAGTGCTCTCTAAATGGATCGGCGATCCGTTTTTTGGGCAGTGCTCCGTTCGCGTGGCAGACTGATCCGCATGAACACCGTGCGAGGGGCCAGGGAGCGGGCCCGCATCGAGGTCACCGCCGCCATCAAGGACGAGGCGCGCCGCATGCTCGCCGCCGAGGGTGCGTCCAAGCTCTCCCTGCGCGCCGTCGCCCGCGAGCTGGGCATGGTCTCCTCCGCCCTCTACCGATACTTCCCCAGTCGGGACGAACTGCTCACCGCTCTCATCATCGACGCGTACGACAGCGTCGGCGCGGCCGCCGAGGAGGCCGACGCCCGCGCCCGCGCCGCCGGGGCCCCGCCGCGCGCCCGCTGGATCGCGGTCTGCGAGGCCGTGCGCTCCTGGGCGCTGGAGCACCCGCACGAGTACGCCCTCATCTACGGTTCTCCGGTTCCCGGCTACGTCGCCCCCGTCGACACCGTGGGCCCGGCCTCCCGTGTCGGGAACGCCTTCATCGGCATCCTCCGCGCCGCCCACGCAGGTCGCGGCCTCGCCCTCCCGCCGCTGCCGCCCGCCCTGCGCCCCGAGGCCGACCGGATGACCGCCGACTTCGCCGAGGGCCTGCCCCCGGCGGTCACCACCGCCCTGGTCGCCGCCTGGGCGCAGTTGGTCGGGCTGGTCTCCTTCGAGCTGTTCGGCCAGTTCAATCGGGTCGTCGAGGACCGCGCCGCCTTCTTCGCGCACGCCGCCGACCAGCTGGCGCACGGGGTCGGACTGCCCGCCGTATGACGCGCAGGTGCGGGCGCGAATCCTCGCGGAGATCAGGAAGATTCACATGATGAGGCGATGGCTCGCTCTTCTGTTCCTCATACGAATGCGGGCGGTTCAGCCTTGAACGAGTGGCCGCCCGTCTAGTGTTCCTGAGGTCGCCCCCCAGCCGCCGCCGGAGGAAACGTTCATGCCTCGCGCCGTGAAGGCCTTGTACGCCGCCCTGGTCACCGCCTTATTGGCCGCGTCGGCGCCGGCGATCATCGCCGCGGCACGCGACGCGCCCCCGGCGGCCGCCCCGGCGCCCACCCCGCCGTCGAGCCCCCGGCCGCCGGGCGTGCGGGGCCTGGAGATCGGCGTCCCCGCGTACGTCTGGGCGAACGACTCCATGCTGACCGACCTCACCGCCACCGCTCCGGCCGCCTCGGTGGTCGTACTGAACCCGGGCAACGGCGATTCCCCGTTCGACGGCCGCTGGCGGGCCCGCGCCGACGCGTTGCGCGACCGCACCACCTCCACCGGCGAGAAGACCCGGGTGCTCGGCTACGTCCACACCGACCACGGGAACCGCGACATCGCTGCCGCCAAGGCCTCCGTCGACAACTACCTCAAGACCCCCGACCGCCGCCTCCACGTCGACGGCATCTTCTTCGACGTCGTCAGCCGCGACTGCGGCCCCGCCAACGCCACCCGCGACTATTACGCGGAGCTGCGCCGCTACGTCCAGGAGGTCATGGGCGCCGTCGACCCGGCCGCCCCCGACCTCGTCGTCAACAACCCCGGCACCGCCATTGCCGACTGCTACCTGGAGCCGGAGCGTCGTACCGCGGACGTCTTCGTCACCTTCGAGGACACCTACGCCGCGTACACCGGCAGCGGCTGGCTCGGCGGCAACGTCTTCGACCACGACTCCGGCTACCGCGCCGGCACCGAACTCGACCCGAGCGGTACGGCCTTCTGGCACCTGGTCCACGACGTCCCCGACGCGGAGGCGATGCGCGCCACCCTCCGTACGGCGTTCGACCGCGGCGCGGGCTACGCGTACGCGACCGACACGGTCATGCCCAACCCCTGGAACGCGGGCCCGACATGGAAGTACCGCACACAGACCACCTACGCGGCCACCCTCGGCTGAGGCCCCGTCCGCCCGTGCCGCTTCTGCCGCCCACCGGGCCGGGCAGGCTGAGCCGGGGAAGCCGGGGAGGAAATGCCTGGTCCGGCGGCTTCAGGACCGGCATCATCACGGTCATGAGCAAGGACATCTGGGGTTTCATCGAGTGTCACCGTGACTTCCGGGACAGCGAAGCGGACTCGTTCTGGCACGCCGTCATCGATCTGGACCACCTGAACGTGCAGCGGAACTACGACGCCTTCGGCTGCCTGTTCGGCGTGTGCGACGACGAGCAGTTCGTCCCGGTGGCTCCTGTCCGCGGACTGCCCGTCGACGCGTCGAACCGGGCCCGCGAGGGACGCGAGACGATCGGTGGACGAAGCGCGAGCTGGGTCACCTGGGCCGAACTCAAGCGGGTCGACTGGGACGAGGAGTCCGCCCGCACGGACTGTCGCATCCGGGAGTACCGCCTCGATGCGGACCACGGCTGGCAGTTCCTCGAGCGGCACTACTCGCCCCCTCCCCGGTTCGTCGAGCTCTGCGGGCAGCCTCTCCGCATCGCGGGACGGCCCGCCGAGCACTTCCCCGAAGGTTCCCAGTGGGTCGACGAGGACCGGATGTTCCGTGTCGAACGGCTCAGGCGCCGCGATGCCGTGACCGACGACCAGTGGGGCCCCATCTGGAGCGTCATGCGCACCCTCGCCGGCCTCCACGGGGACGACGGCGTCAGGCTCGTCGTCTGGTTCGACGACTGACCTCGCGGGTCAGCGGTAGTCGTCGGGGTGGCCCTGCATCCAGGTGTTGATCGTGTCGCGCGTGCTGATCAGCAGCGCCTTGTGCTTCTCCAGGTTCGGTGTGCTCCGGTCGCCGCCGAGTTCCGCGTCGAGCTTCGCGATCCGGGCGATCGGCTCGGGGAAGTGGCCGGGGCCCTTGGGGTCGGCCTTCATCGCCCGGTCCAGCCTGTGGAGTTCGTCGACGAGCCGGCCCAGGAAGTACGCGCAGTTGCCCGGCGTGCAGGAGTCGTCGAGCGTCGCCTGGAGGCCGGCGAAGGCGTCCCGGACGAGTTCGGGCCGGGTGGGGAGAGCCGTCTGCGCAGAGGTCGGCGAGGACGCCGACGGGGCCGCGTCAGACGCGCCCGGAGCGCCCGCGTCCGCGCCCCCGTCCGGCGATGCCGTGGACGCGGACGACGTGCGTGGCGCGGCCGGCTCCGCGTCGCAGGAAACCGCGAACCCCGCCAGCGCCACCGCGAGAACCGCGGCGCCGCGCACTGTGGAACCGAACAGCATGAACTACCCCCGTGGCCGTTGTGGGTCCGACCCTACCGGTCGACTCCGGCGTGCCAACGACCAGGTCAGCCCCCGTCGTTCTCCGGGCGGCGGGCGAAGCCGAGCAGTACGTGGGTGACCCGGAGCAGGAACACCACCAACGCCAGGAGCCCGCCCGCCACGGCCAGGATCCGGCGCGTCGAGGGGGAGAGCGAGAAGGCGAACGCGGGCCCGTACACAGCGCCGAAGGCGAGGGCGGCCGCGAAGCAGGCGCTGACCAAGGCGTAGCCGATCTCGATGGTGATCGCGTCCCGGTCCGCCTGCGTACGTCGCTCCATACGTGCAGTGTCACAGCGAGTACTGCCCGTCACAAGACCCCCTCCCGCGCCGCGCCGAACGGCACCGGCCCTCTGCATCCGGCCCTTCGCATCCAGCTCTGTGCCCACCCCTGCGTTCAGATTCCGGCCGTGTCCGTCCACAGCCGGGCCAGCGTCAGGTCGCCCGCCACCCCCGGGCCCGCCAGCGGAAGCCGGTTCCACAGGGCCCCGTACAGCCAGGCCGCCTCGCCGGTCAGTTCGCAGTCGGCCGCCTCGCCGGTGTCGCCCAGCACAGTACGGGCCGGCGCCGCCGACAGGTGCACGGTCCACACCGCGCCCGTGTCGGCGGCCCGCACCCGCACCGTCTTCGGCTCGGGGGTCCGCACCCGGCTGCGCGGCCGGGCGTGGAAGCCGGTCAGCAGCTCGTCCACGCCGTCCTCCGCGAACTCCGGCTCCACCGCCGAGAACACCACGCCGAGAGCGGCCTCCGCGTCCATCCGGTGCACGGTCGTCTCATGGGCCTGCCGCCGGGCCCAGAACGCCACCGGCGAGGGCGGGGCCGTCGGGAGGAAGGTCCAGCACTGCACATCGGCCGGGGCCTCGGTCAGCGTGCGCACCAGATCCGCGTGGCCCTCCCGGAACCACGCCAGCAGCTCGCCGTCGGCCAGCTCCGGTGCGTCCGGGAAGCCCACCGGCTCCAGCCGCCGCTCCGCGACGTACGCGGTGGCCCAGCGGTGCACCGCGCCGGTGTGCCGCAGCAGGTCCGTGACGCGCCAGCCCGGACACGTGGGGACCGCGGCGTCCGTACCGGCGCGTCCGGCCACGTCGGCGAGCAGTTCTCCCTCGCGCGCGAGGACCTTCAGGTGTTCGGTGATCTCCATACCGTGAGTCTTATCAGCCCGCCCGCGACAATGGAGAGCATGGACGGGGAACTGTTCCCGCGTGAGCGGGCCGTGATCGCCCCCGGCGCCGTGCACGTGCCCGACTGGCTCGGCGCCGGACGGCAGGCCGAGTTGCTGGCGGCCTGCCGTGCGTGGGCCCGGCCGCCCGCCGGCCTGCGCACCGTACGAACCCCGGGCGGCGGGGTGATGACCGCCCGCCAGGTGTGTCTCGGGCTGCACTGGTACCCGTACGGATACGCCCGCACCGCGGTCGACGGGGACGGGGCGCCGGTCAAGCCCATGCCGCCGTGGCTCGCGGGCCTCGGGCGGGAGGCGGTGACCGCCGCCTACGGCAGCCGGCCGGAGCCCGGACCCGGGGCGGCCTACGACATCGCGCTGATCAACTTCTACGACGGCGACTCCCGCATGGGCATGCACCGCGACGCCGAGGAGCGGTCCACCGCGCCGGTGGTCTCGCTCAGCCTCGGCGACACCTGCGTCTTCCGCTTCGGGAACACCGTCTCGCGCGGGCGCCCGTACCAGGACGTCGAGCTGCGCAGCGGAGACCTCTTCGTCTTCGGGGAGGCGAGCCGGTCGGCCTACCACGGCGTGCCGAAGGTCCTGCCGGGCACGGGCCCGCGGGAGCTCGGGCTCACCGGACGGCTGAACATCACACTCCGGGTCGGCGGGCTGGGCTGAACGGCGGCGCCCGGCACCCTCCGATCATGCGAGGATCGATGCCATGAACGGCAACGGGGCCCCGCCGCGGGTGGGGGATGTGACCACGGTGTCCACGTCCACGCGGACCAGACTGGAACGGGGCCGCGGGGCGCTCGGGCCGGCGCTGGAGCTCGTCCACACCGGCCGCGCCCCCACTCGCGCCGTCCTGACGGCCGAGCTCGGGGTCACCCGCGCCACCGCCGGAGCGGTCGCCGCCGAGCTGGAGGCCCTCGGGCTGATCCGGGTCGACTCCCGCCCCGCAGGATCCGGCGGCGGCGGCGGAGGCACCGGCGGCGCCCAGGGCCGCCCCTCGCACCGGCTCTCGGTGGCCGAGAACGGCCCGGTGGCACTGGCCGCCCAGGTCCACTCGGACGGCTTCCGCGCGGCCCTGGTCGGCCTCGGCGGCCGCATCGTGGCCACCGCCCCCGGGAAGGTCACCGTGTCCGCCGACCCGGCGCAGGTGCTCGGCGCGGTCGTGGAGGCGGGCGCGGCGCTGCTCGCCGAGAGCGGCCGGCGCTGCGTCGGCGCGGGGCTCGCGGTGCCCTCGGCGGTCGCCGAGCCGGACGGTACGGCGCTGAACCCGCTGCACCTGGCCTGGCCCGCCGGCTCTCCCGTACGGGCCATCTTCGCGGAGTGCGTGAAGGCGGCCGGGATCGACGGCCCGGCCCTGACCGGCAACGACGTCAACCTCGCGGCCCTGGCGGAGCACCGGCACGGCGCCGGTCGCAGCGCGCAGCACCTGCTCTGCGTCGCCACCGGGCACCGCGGGGTCGGCGGTGCGCTGGTGCTGGACGGCCGCCTGCACAGCGGGAGTTCGGGCCTGGCCCTGGAGGTCGGCCACCTCACCGTGAACCCCGAGGGCCGGGCCTGCCACTGCGGCAGCCGCGGCTGCCTGGACGTGGAGGCGGACCCGCTGGCCTTCCTCACCGCGGCGGGCCGCAGCCCCGGCCCTGAGGTCTCACTCCTCCAGCAGGCCCGCGACCTGCTGCGCGACGAGCCCGCGGAACCGGCGGTACGGGCGGCCACAGAGGAGCTGATCGACCGGCTCGGCCTCGGCCTCGCGGGCCTGGTGAACATCCTCAACCCGGACCGGATCATCCTGGGCGGGCTGCACCGGGAGCTGCTGTACGCCGACCCGGAGCGGCTGCGCGCGGTGGTCGCGGACCGCAGCCTGTGGGGGCGCAGCGGCGGGGTGCCGATCCTGCCGTGCACCCTGGACCACAACAGCCTGGTCGGCGCGGCGGAACTGGCGTGGCAGCCGGTGCTCGACGACCCACTGGGAGCCCTGGCCTAGGTCCTGTCGTCGAAGGAGCGCCGGTTGCGCCGCGGGCCAGGCGGGACTTCGACGACAGGGCCCAGGCTCCGGGCTGCCCCGTGTCCAGCCCACCGGTCCGGCTCGCGGGGCCCGGGCCGACGGCCTCGCATCGGCCCGGGCCCCGTGTGCCGGCGGTCGGTCACCCGGGCCGGGCGCCGACCGGCGATGCCACCGGCAGGCCTTTCGCGACGGCCCCCGGATCAACGGCCAGGAGCACCGCACGCGCGGGTTCTCGTACGGGCGTGGCCCTGATCGGGACCGGCCGGGCGGGCGCCGCCCGGTGCGGGGCCGCCGTCAGCGAGAACCAGACCGCCTTGCCCGGTCCGTCCGGCCGCTGCCGTGCCCCCCAGGCCTCGCTGAGCGCCGCCACCAGGGCGAGACCGCGACCGCAGGTGTCCAGCGCCTCCGCCCGCGTCTCGCGGAGGACCGGCAGCCGCGGATCGCTGTCGATGACCGAGACCGTGAGCCGCCCGAGCCGGAGTTCGATCTCCACGATGCAGGTCTTGTCCGGCTGCGCGTGGCGGTGGACGTTGCTGAGGAGTTCCGTCACGCCGAGCGCAGCCCGGTCTATGAGCGGGTCGAGCTCCCAGTGGCGCAGTTGTGCAGAAACGATTCTGCGGATTTGGCCGATCCGCGACGGCAAGGCCTGCAGTTCGACGACGCAGTGCCTGCGGGAATGAGTGATCACGGCTGCGACTCCCCGACATGAGTGTTACGGGTGCTGCACCCTCGGTAATGCTCCACCAGGGTCACCCACGGTGCCGCACAGTGCAACCGAACGCGATCGAAAGGGATGTGCATGGATACCCAAAGCGAACGTTTGTGCAGGTGAGAGAGGTACATTGCGAAGAAGGGGGCGAAGTTCACCCACGAAGGAGCGCGGCACATGAGCACGACCGGCACCACCAGAACCACCGGTACCACCGGTACGACTGCCACGACCATCGATGTCGATCGCAGCGACGCGGACTACCGGGCCTGGCTGAAGGAGGCCGTCCGCAAGGTCCAGGCCGACGCCAACCGCTCCGCCGACACCCACCTGCTGCGCTTCCCGCTCCCCGAGGCGTGGGGCATCGACCTCTACCTCAAGGACGAGTCCACGCACCCGACGGGCTCCCTCAAGCACCGCCTCGCGCGCTCGCTCTTCCTGTACGCGCTCTGCAACGGCTGGATCCGCCCCGGCCGCCCGGTGATCGAGGCCTCGTCCGGCTCCACCGCGGTGTCCGAGGCGTACTTCGCCAAGCTGATCGGCGTCCCCTTCATCGCCGTCATGCCGCGCACGACCAGCCCGGAGAAGTGCCGCCTCATCGAATTCCACGGCGGCGAATGCCACTTCGTGGACGACTCGATGAAGATGTACGAGGAGTCCGCCGAGCTCGCCGCCCGGACGGGCGGGCACTACATGGACCAGTTCACGTACGCGGAGCGCGCCACCGACTGGCGCGGCAACAACAACATCGCCGAGTCGATGTACCAGCAACTGCGCCTGGAGCGCTACCCCGAGCCCGCCTGGATCGTGGCGACCGCCGGCACCGGCGGCACCTCGGCGACCATCGCGCGCTACGTGCACTACATGCAGCACGACACCCGCATCTGCGTCCCGGACCCGGAGAACTCCTGTTTCTTCGACGGCTGGACCAACGACGACCCGGACGCGAGCAGCGACTGCGGCTCGCGCATCGAGGGCATCGGCCGCCCGCGGATGGAGCCGAGCTTCGTGCCCGGTGCCATCGACCGGATGATGAAGGTCCCGGACGCGGCGAGCATCGCCGCCTGCCGCGCACTGGAGACGGCCATAGGGCGCAAGGCGGGCGGCTCGACCGGCACCGGCGTGTGGAGCGCTCTGAAGATCATCTCGGAGATGGTGGCGGAGGGCCGCACGGGCAGTGTCGTCACCCTGCTCTGCGACCCGGGCGACCGCTACCTGGACAAGTACTACTCGGACGAGTGGCTGGCGGCGCAGCGGCTCGACATCGCCCCGTACGCGAAGACCCTCGACACCATGCTGACGACCGGGGTCTGGCGCGAGCCCACCGCCTGACGCCGCAGCCGTGCGGCGGGCTCGAACACGACGGCGTCGGCGTGGCGCCGCTGTGACCGGCCCGTGACGAAAGCGCCCTGGTGGCAAGGGGGTTGGCTGGCTACGCTCGGCGGATTCGGATTCGGATTCGGATCACGGGCGGCCGGGGGGAAGCCATGGCGGGCATCGAGTACAACAGACCCGAGCGGGACGCGCGCACACGGGCCCGGACCGGAGAGGGGGACCGGCCCAGGGCCGAGTCCCGGACGGAGCCTCGGGCCGAGTCCCGTGCCGAGTCCCCGGGATCCCGGTTGGAGTGTCCGAGCTGCCACCGCTCCGACGAGGTCCGCGCCGTCCCCGCCGTCTGCCTCGGCGGGCAGCGCCGGTTCCAGGAGGAGACCGGCGAGGGCGACCGGCGCATCGACGTCCGCGAGGTCGTCCCGCGACTGGCCGACGCACTGGCCCTGACCCCGCCGCCGCCCGTGACCGCGGGGCGGACCGCGCTGGGAGTGCCGCTCATCCTGGTGTCGATCGGCACGTTCATCGGCGGTGCGCTGGGCGGGAAGTGGTTCGCGGACGCGCCCGGTGCCGAGCTCCTGTTCCTGGGCTGGATCTCCGCGTTCGCGCTGCTGGGGGCGGCCCTGCTGATCGGCACGTCCACGCGGACCCAGCGGGCCTTCCGGGCGCGGATCGCGGCCGGCCGGGCCGCCGCCGAGGACGTCTGGTCCCGGGGCTGGTGCTGCGCCCGCTGCGCGGTGGTGCACTTCGGCGCCGGGCCGGCCCTGACGCTGCAGGAGTTCCGCAGGGCCGTCTGGGGTGCGGGGGGCTACGGGGAACTGGCCGAGGTGCACCGCGTGTACGGCACGACGGCCGCCCCCGGCTACTGATCCGCCGCACGCCGGGCGGTGAGCCGCCGGTCCAGGGTGCGGACGGCCGTACGGAAGGAGTGGCCCAGCCCCGGGCGGGCGGCGGCCAGGCCGAGCCGGAACGGGGTCGGGCCGTCCGCGGCGAAGGTCCAGCGGACGTGCGTGCCGGCCCCGGCCGGTGTCAGGCGCCACTCCTCCAACAGGGCGCTCACACCGGGGGCGTTGGTGGTGTCGACCCGGTAGGCGTAACGCTGCTCGGGATCCGCGGCCATGATGGTCTCCTGGAAGCGCACCCCGCCCATCAGCTTGATCTCGCGGCCCGCGCCCCCGTGCGTGGGGCGGGCCAGGACCACCGCCCTGAACCAGCCGGGCCAGCCCTCGACCTCCTCGGCGAGCGCCCGGTACACGTCCTCGGGCGGGGCCGCGGTGTCGGTGGCGAAGACCAGCCGAACCGGTGCGTCGTCGATGAAGTCCAGCCCCACCGGGCGGAGTCGGCGAGCCATGGCGGTACCCCCTGGGTGAGGATCTGATCGAGTGTGCGCGCCACCATAGCCCCGCGCCCCCGAGAAGTCCGTAGTGATCTCCCTCCGATCTCCTCCGATCTCCCCTCGATCTCTCCCCGATCTCCGTCGATTCCCGCGCGGGGCCTGGGCTGAGGCCCCGTCACGCGGGATGCTGGAACCACCCGTTCCCGCGCCCGCGAGCGGAGGCCGATGTGCCCGACCGCCCCCCGTCCGACACCCCCCTCGCCCTCGAACTCCTGGTCCACGGAGTCGCCGGAGCCGCCCCCGGCGAGCTGCTCGGCGACCCGCGCACCGTCCGTGTCACCGGCGACTCCACCGCGGCCGTGTTCCGCCGCACCGAGGACGCCGACGCCGAAGCCCACCCCGAGCGGTATGCAGGGCGGCCCGTCCCCGAGGCCTACTGCTGGTCCCGGCTCACCTCCGGCAACGGCGCCCGCGCCCTGTGGCTGCTGCTCCTGCCCTTCATGGTGGCCAACCTCGCCCACTGGGCCCGGCCGGCCACATCCGCCGCCGACCCCGCGCCGCGCGCCGTGCGCGCGTACGGGGTCCTCGTACGGGTCCTCGCGCTCAGCCTGACCGTGCTGCTGATCGCCGCCGCCTGCGAGGTCGCGCTCGACCTCCTCGCCTGGCAGTGCGCGGGCTCCGCCACCTGCACCGGCTCCCGCTCCTGGCTCGGGTTCCTCGCGCCCGGAGGCGGCTGGTGGGCGCAGCCCGGGCGACGCCTCGCCCTGGGGGCTCTGGTCCCGGCCGCGTTGACCGGGCTGCTCTGGTACCTCTCGAACCGCACGTGGAGCGCCTACGAGTCCCAGCCCCCGCCCACCGGAGCCGCCGATCCGGACACCGCCTCGGACACGGCGCCCGCGCTCGGCCGCCCCGGATTCTGGTACGGCCGCCGGCTCGTGGCCCGGCTGCGCGCCGCGCACACCGCCGCCGGGCTGCTCACCGTGGCGGTGGCCGTCTCCGTACCGACGGCCCGCCACGACCGCCGGGCCGGCGCGCCCGTCCTCGAAGCCCTCGGGACGGCCACGCAGGTCCTCCTCGCCGCCGGGGCCGTCACCGTGGCCTGGGTCGTCTGCCGGCGCGGCCGCACCGAGGCCCGCCCCGACCACCGGCTCGACCGGGCCGCGGTGAACTGGCTGCCCGGCTCCGCACTCGCCCTGTTCGCCGCCGTTCTGCTGCACGCCTGCTGGTCGCGCCCCGGCTGGACCTCCACCGGACGGCTGCCCGGAGACCTGGCCTTCGGCGTGCTCATGCTGGGCCAGGGGCTCTGCGTGCTCGCGCTCGCCGCCGTCGCCCGGTACCTGCACCGCCGGGCCCCCGACCCGGCGGCCGCCCTGCACGGCCTCGGCGGGCCCGCCGTCGCCATGCTCGGCTGCGCGCTCGGCGGGGTGATGTCCGGCGGGGTCGCCCAGCGCGTCGCCGACTGGCTGGACGGGGGAGCCACCCCCGGGATGCCCGGTGCCCCGCTGCCCGGGCCGCCCGTCCTGCTGTCCTGGCAGGCCGCCGTGCTGCCCCCGCTGCTCCTCGTACTGGCGCTGCTCGCCGGCTGGTTCGCGGTGCGCGGAGCCCGGGCGCGGGGCCGGCTCGCCGCCGCCGTGGCCGCCGAATACCCGGGCGAGCCTCCGGACCGGGCCCGCAGCCGCCGGATCGCCGGGGCGCGGACCGCGGCCGCGCTCACCGACTCCGCGCCCTGGTTCGTGGCGGCCGTCTCCGGGATCACCCTGCTCCTCGGCGCGGGCGCGCTCGCCGGAGCCTGGCTCAGCGGAAAGGTCCCGGGCGAGGCCGCCCGCGGGACCGCCCCGCCGCTGGAAGCCGCCGCCCGCGCCGCGCAGGACACCGGCTCCTGGCTCATCGGTCTCGGCATCGCCGCCTTCATCACCTGGGGCCGCCGGGCCTACCGGGACCCCGCCGCCCGCCGGACCATAGGGATCCTCTGGGACGTCGGCACCTTCTGGCCACGCGCCGCCCACCCCTTCGCGCCGCCCTGCTACGCCGAGCGGGCCGTCCCCGACCTCACCTGGCGGATGGCCGGCTGGACCGCCCGCACCGGCGGCCGCCTCGTCATCTCCGGCCACTCGCAGGGCAGCGTGCTCGCCGCGGCGGCCGTCTGGCAACTGCCGCCGCCCGCCCGCCGCCGGATCGCCCTGCTCACCTACGGATCCCCGCTCGGCCGCCTCTACGGCCGCTGGTTCCCCGCCTACTTCGGCTCCGGGCCGCTGACCGCCCTGCACCGGGAGGTCGACTGCTGGCGCAACCTCTGGCGGGCCACCGACCCCATCGGAGGCCCGGTCCTGCCCGCCGCCGGGAAGGCCGTGGACCGCGGGCCGCTCGCCGACCCGATCGCCTACGGGCGCAGCGCCCGCCACCCGCTGCCCGCCCCGATCCTGGGGCACGGCGACTACCAGGCCGATCCGGCCTTCGCCGCCGAACGCGACGCCCTGCTCGCCCGGCTGGACGCGGACGCACGGCCCCGTGGGCCCCGCCCGGCGGTGGCCGGGGGAGTGCCGGGTCAGCGACCCGTCGTCAGCACGGGGCAGGCAGAGCCGGCAGCACCGGCAGATCCGCCGGGAACAGCAGGGTGAGCTCGTCCGTGCTGGGCTCCGAGAGCTGGGCCACCCGCCCCGCGTGCCGTTCCACCATCGACTCGAAGGTCTGGCGGGCGGTGCGGCCATTGCCGAAGGCAGGGCCCTTGGGCAGCTCCGTGAAGTACGTCAGCAACGCCTGCGACGTACCCTCCCCGAGCCGGTACTCGTGCTCCTCCGCCTGCTGCTCCACGATCCGCAGCAGTTCCCCGGGCCCGTAGTCGCCGAAGGTGATGGTCCGGGAGAAGCGCGAGGCCACTCCCGGATTCACCGTCAGGAAGCGCTCCATCTCCGCCGTGTACCCGGCGACGATGACGACCACCGCGTCCCGGTGGTCCTCCATCAGCTTCACCAGCGTGTCGATCGCCTCGCGCCCGAAGTCCCGGCCCGAGTCCTCCGGCGCCAGCGCGTACGCCTCGTCGATGAACAGCACCCCGCCGCGGGCCCGGTCGAAGGCCTCCTGCGTGCGGATCGCGGTGGAGCCGATGTGCTCGCCGACCAGGTCCACCCGTGACACCTCCACCAGGTGCCCGCGCTCCAGCACCCCGAGCGAGGCGAGGATCTCTCCGTACAGCCGGGCCACGGTGGTCTTGCCCGTGCCGGGGGAGCCGGTGAAGACCAGGTGCCGGCGTACCGAGGCCGCCTTGAGACCCGCCTGCTGCCGCCGCCGGCCCACCTCGATCATGTCGGTGAGGGCCCGGACCTCGCGCTTGACGCTGTCCAGGCCGACCAGTGCGTCGAGCTGCCCCAGCATCTCGCCGGAATCCCGCGCGGCGGCGGCCCGGTCGGTGTCCGTCTCGTCCGCGGGGTGCGGTACGGACGGTGGTGCGGGTGCCTGCGCCGCCCGCACCGCGGGGCTCTGCGCCCCGGTGACCGTACGGATGCCCGCCTGCGCGCCGACGGCCGCGGCGCCGCCCGGGGCGGCGGACCGGTCCGGGCGCCGTGCGGCGGACTCGTCGCTGCTGCACTCCTGCGCGGTCGGCCCGTCCTCCGGGAACTCGTAACCCCCACGGGCGCAGCGCTCGGTGTGGCAACGCGTCAGCGTGGTGCGGCAGCCGTCCATGACGTGGAAGCCGAAGCCGGCACTGCCCGTCACCCCGCAGGCGGTGAAGGTGCCGCGGCCGCCCGCCGACACGTAGAAACCCGCCTCGGCCGGGGAGGTGACCGTGCACCGCTCCAGTGTGGGGTCGGCGCCCTTGGTGACGATCACACCGGTCTGCACGGCATCGATGGTGCAGCCGGCGAGCGTGCCGCCACTGCCGTGGTCGCGGAACCAGGCCCCGGTGGCCGCCTCGCGGATGCGGCAGTCGTCGAGCTGCGCGGTGGCTCCGTCGCTCACCGAGACGGCGGTGTTGCGCACCTGGGACAGATCGCTGTCGACCACGTCGACGCGCGACCCGCGGTCCAGTACGAACAGGGCGTCCGGTACGTCGTGCACGCGGCAGGAGTCGAGGGAGACGGTGGCCCCGTCACTGATCCACACCGCCGGATAGTCACCCGTACTGTCGTGGATCTCGCAGGACTCGGCGTCCACCCGCGTCCCCGGGTCCCACACCGACAGCCCGTTGCGGCCGAAGCGGCGCACCGTGGTGCGGCTGAGGGTGAGCACCGAACGGGACCGCAGATCGACCGCGTTCTCCGGGATGTCGTGGATGTCGCAGCCGGCCAGGGTGAGGACCGCGTCGGTGTCGAGCGTGACCCCGTCGGCCGAGGTGCGGTGCACCGAGCAGTCGGTGAGCCGGGCCGTGGCGCGCGCGGCGATCTGCACTCCGGCGCCCTTGACCTCGTACACCTCGCAGCCCAGCGCCTCCAGCCCGGAACCCTCCCCGGTGACCCCGATGCCCGCGCCCGTTGCGTGATGGATCCGGCAGCGCTCCAGCCGGGGCCGGCCACCGCCGCGCACCGAGACGCCGTTCTGCCCGGCGGCCACGACCTCGCACTCCTCGAACACCCCGCCGCCGCCGTCCAGTACGGCGATGCCGACGCCGGCCGGATTCTCCACCGTGCACCGCCGCACCAGGGGACGGGCCCCGGCGCCGCGCACCTCGATCCCGGCGGCGGAGTGGGTACTGACCCGAAGGTCGGTGAGCTCGGGGGAGCCGTCCTCCACCAGCAGCGCGGGCGCCGCCCGGTCCTGGCCCTCCAGGTACAGGTCCTGGATCACGGCCGAGGCGCGCACGGTCAGCGCCACCCCGTCGAGCGGTGCGATGCGCACCGACCCCGCCGCTCCCTCGGGGCCGCGCAGGGTGACGGCATGGTGCAGCACCAGGTTCTCGCGGTAGGTGCCGGGGGCGATGGACAGCACGTCACCGTCGCCCGCGACGGCGAGCGCGGCGGTCAGCGTCGGATACTCACCGGAGCGGCGCCGCCACCGCGAAGATCCGCCGTGCGTCACCTGGACCGTGCCCTGAACCATGGTGCTGTCGTGCCCCCACCCTCGTACTCGCGCTGCCGATACGACCGCAGCCACTGAAGTCTGAAGTCACCGTAGTCCCCGAAGTCACTGGAGCGACCGATCCGGCCGCTCCACCGTAGCGCGCGCGGAGCCGATGAGCTGCCAGGTCAGCTGCCCGCCCCCGCTCGTCCCCAGTCCGGTCCGGCGGCCGCCCAGGCCCGGTCCAGCCGTATGTACCGCCGATGCATGAGCCGCCGTACGACCAGCCGCCGGACCGTCTCCACCAGCGTGGCCACGCAGACCGCGGCGGCCAGTCCCGCCATCCCGGCGTGGAACACCGCCGCGGACGGGTCGAGCGGCTGACCCACCAGCCGGCCGTGCGCATCGGTCCAGACTCGGAACCGGTCGCCGGCGCGCGGCGGTTCCTCCGCGGCCGGCACCGTGCCCTGATGGCTGCTGCCGTCCGGCGCGGTCCACGCGGCCACGATCTCCGTTCGGTGCGGGGCCGTCCGCTGCGCCGAAGCGTCGGCGGACGCGTCCGGCTCCGGGGCCGGACGGACCACCACCGCGGGAACGAGGTGACGCTCCTGCCGCTGCTCGTGAGCGGCCTGCTGCAGCGTACCGTCCACCTGCAGGCCCGCGACCCAGCCGATGGCCGGAGCCACCACCAGAACGCACACCAGCGCGGCGAACGCCACCCACGCCTCGAAGAGATCGGTCGGCCGGCGCAGCGGATTGCTCCGCCAACGCCACACACCCATTGCTGTCCGCACGGTCCGGCTCCCCCAACTTGTGCCAGTCTCCGCATGCCTGCGCCTCTGTCCTGACTGATCCAACGGCCTGGTCGTGCCTGTTGGTTCCAGCCGGGGCTACGAGCCCCTCGAAGGTGTCAATCCGGTCGGCCGGTCGCCGGTCCGCGACCACCCGCCCGCACGTCCGGCCCGCTCCGCAGGCCGCAGGACGACACCGGGCGCGTCATGCGAGGACGCGCACTTCGTCGCCGACGCGCACCGTCCCCAGCCGCACCGGCACCAGGAGCCGCCCGAACGCGAGCGACCGGCCGATCCGCCGGTGCCGGGCGAGGGTCTTGAGCGGTTCCTTGCCGCGCTCCGCCGTCCCCTGGTCGGTGGTGGTGATGACGCACCGGCCGCATTCCCGCACACCGCGGAAGACGGCGTCGCCGATCGCGATGCGGAGCCAGCCGTCCTCCGCCCACGCCTCGCCCCCGGAAACCACCACATTGGGGCGGAAACGGTTCATCGGCAGCGGACCCTCCTCGGGATGGTCCCCCTGCGCGATCAGCGAGTTGAGCGCGTCCAGCGAGGCGAGCGTGGCGATCAGCAGCGGATAGCCGTCGGCCAGGCTCACCATCTCGCCCGGCAGGGCGTAATCCGGATCCACGGCACGGCGTACGGCCGGATCATCCATGTGCACCAGCCGTACCGGCACCCCGAGGTACGCGCTGAACCAGTCGGCCGCGGCTGTCGCCGCGACCACGGTCTCGACCTTCTTCCCGAACAGTACGACCGGCTCCAGCGGACCCGGCTCGGGTGCCTCCACGAACAGCTCCGCCATGCCCGGCGCCGTCACGGCGATCGCGCCGCCGCCCTCCGGACGGGCCGTGGCCAGGGCGAGGCGCGGATGGCGGCGTTGGGTGACGACCGTGCCCTCGGCATCGATCAGCGCCCATCGCCGGTCCCCGGACAGACCCCAGGGCTCCACGGCCACCTCGTCGGGAGCGGTCCCCGCTACGGATTTGACGGGATGGACGTGGAGCGCCTGCACGTGCAAGTTCGACATGGGGGCATCCTGCCAGCCCCTCCGCCGCCCCGCGTATCAGAGCCCCGTCAGTAGCCGCGTCCCTGGTAGGGGCGGCCGTACGGGTCCTCGTACGAAGCGGCCGGTACCGGTGCGGGCACCTGCATCGGACGCGGCGCGGCCGGGCGCATGGCCTCGTAGCCGCTGGTCATGGCAGCCGGACGGGGCTGCTGAGGCTGGGGCTGCGGAACGTACCCGCCGCGGGCGGCCATCGGCTGCTGCTGCGGGATGTACGGCGCCGGCGCCTGCTGCAGCGGCATCGGTTGCGGGGCCGACTGCTGCTGGTACGGGTATCCGTACCCCGAGCTCTGCTGCTGCGGCTGGGCCGGGGGCAGCGCGGGCATCGACGAGGCGAGAGCCGGGAGGTATCCGCCGCTCGAGTATCCGGCACTCGGGGACTCGTAGGCGGCCGGGACGCGGATCGGGGCGATCTGCGGGGTGCCGCGTTCGGCGACGAGGGAGTCGTAGATGGGGGTGTCCGGGAAGGAGGGCGCGGAGTAGTAACCGCCGCCATAAGTGGAGCGGGGGGAGGTCATGGGACCTAAGTTAAGCCCACGACTTCACCGGGTCCATAGCGAGGTGTCGTCAACACCGCCCTGACCTGCATATTCGCAGGTCAGAGCCACACCTTTCACTTCGCGTTCACGTGCACGATTCACCACTTCCGTCCCACCTTGTTCCTACTCGTACTCTCCGGTTGGCTGTTGCACCGACTTCGTACTGACGCAGCGTCACAACGCGGTGACCTCGGATGACGGTGCTTCAGGCAGTGGTTCGTCGTTTCAGGCGTCACTGGGACGGGCGTAGGTACGGCCCTTCCAGGCGGCCCCGCGGCCCCGGTAGTGCTGAACCGCCGAGTCGACGGTCATCAGGAGGTACAGCAGCGCCGTGAACGGAAGCAGCGGAGCGAGCGCGGGGGACTGGCGGTAGTACCGGAGCATCGGCAGGTAGGTGCCCGCCATCAGCAGCCACGCCGAACCGCCCGCCCACGCGATGGCCGGATGCCCGGTCGCGAGACCCGCCGACAGGGCCGCCGGGGGGACGAGGTAGACCAGCACGAGCCCGGCGACCGTGCCGGCCAGCAGCAGGGGCCGGTGGCGCAGTTGGGCGTAGGCGCTGCGGGAGACCATCCGCCACAGGTCCGCGAGCGCGGGGTACGGGCGCACGCTGTCCACCCGGTCCGCCAGTCCCAGCCAGATCCGGCCGCCGGAGTTGTGCACCGCGCGGGCGAGCGAGACGTCGTCGATGACCGCCTGGCGGATGGAGTCGGGAACGCCGGCCCGCACGGCGGCCCCGGTGCGCAGCAGCACGCAGCCGCCGGCGGCGGCCGCGGTCCGGGCGGAGGGCCGGTTGATCCGGCGGAAGGGATAGAGCTGGGCGAAGAAGTAGACGAAGGCCGGTACGACGAGCCGCTCCCACGTGCCGGCCACCCGCAGGCGGGCCATGAGGGAGACCAGATCGAGCTCCGCGGAGGTCGCGGCGGCGACCAATTCGCGCAGACTGTCTGGTTCGTGCGCGATGTCGGCATCGGTGAGCAGGAGGAAGTCGGGCTCCGTCGCGTGCGCGGTGCGGGCGATCCCGATGCCGTGCCGGAGCGCCCAGAGCTTGCCGGTCCAGCCGGGCGCGGGGTCGCCGGGGGAGACGACGGTGAGCGGGAGCCCCGGGTGCTCGCGGGCGAGCGCACGGGCGAGTTCGCCCGTGCCGTCCGTGCTGCCGTCGTCGACGAGGATGACCTCGGCCTCGCCGGGATAGTCCTGCGCGATCAGGGAGGGCAGGCTCCGGGGCAGCACCTCGGCCTCGTCCCTGGCCGGGACGACGATCGCGACGGACGGCCAGTGGGCGGGGGCCGTGCGCGGCGGAAGGCGGACGTCGGTCCGCCAGAACATGCCCTGGGCGAAGGTGAGCCAGAGCCAGGCGGCGAGGGAGGCGTAGGCCGCGCAGGCGGCGGTGATGAGGCCCATGGCGGCAGTGTGCCGGGCCCCGGCGGACGTGTCGCGCATCCACGCACCCCGGGTGCGGCGGGCCTCCCGGCCCGGGTGTGACGGGTGTTCCCGGCCCCGGGGCGGTGGGTGTCCGGTGCGGGGTGCGGGGTGCGGTGGTCCCGGGGTCCCGGTGCCGCTGGGGCGCGCGGGCCCGGCGCCGCGCGTCCTCCGACGCCGGGGTGGTGGGTGTCCGGTGCGGGGTGCGGGGTGCGGGGTGCGGGGTGCGGTGGTCCCGGGGTCCCGGTGCCGCCGGGGGCGTACGGGCCCCGGTGCCGTGCGTCTCCCGGCCGGGTGTGGGGCCGTAGGGGACCGATGCCGCAGGTCTCCCGGCCCGGGCGTGGGCCCCGTACCGGCCCAGGTGCGGCGGGTCTCCCGCGCGGGTGTGCGGCTTCCCGGTCCGGGGTCGGACCGCCCTCCGGTTCCGGCGCGGTGGCTCCGGTTGCCTGCGGGTGTTGTCGAGGAGGAGCTCCGGCCGGGCGGGTGTCGACTAAGGTGGCCGGGTGAAGATCGCGCTCATGGACTCCGGAATCGGCCTCCTCGCGGCGGCCGCGGCGGTGCGGCGGCTGCGGCCGGACGCCGATCTGGTCGTGTCCTCCGACCCCGACGGCATGCCGTGGGGCCCGCGGACCCCCGCCGACCTCACCCGGCGGGCCCTCGCCGTCGCCCGGGCCGCCGCCGCGCACCGCCCGGACGCGCTGATCGTCGCCTGCAACACCGCGACCGTGCACGCCCTGGACGCCGTACGGGCGGAGCTGGAGCCTGCCGTCCCGGTCATCGGGACCGTACCTGCGATCAAGCCCGCGGCCGCCGCCGGCGGCCGGCTGGCCATCTGGGCCACTCCCGCCACCACCGGCAGCCCCTACCAGCGCGGGCTGATCCGCGACTTCGCCACCGGCGCCAGAGTCACCGAAGTGCCCTGCCCCGGACTCGCCGATGCGGTGGAGGCGGCCGACGACGCCGCCGTGGCGGCCGCCGTCGCCGCGGCCGCCGCGCTGACCCCGGTCGACGTCACCGACGTGGTGCTGGGCTGCACCCACTACGAGCTGGTGGAGAGCGCCATCCGCGCCGCCCTCGCCGCGCGAACCCGGGGGGCGGAGCTCGTCTACCACGGTTCCGCCGAGCCCGTCGCTGTCCAGGCCCTGCGCCGCCTGGGTCTGCGCCCCGAGCCGGGCCTGCCCCGCACGGGCGGACTGACCGTCCTGCGCAGCGGGCGCGAGGGAACGCTGCCCGCCGCCGCGCTCGCGTACGCCGAGGGCCGGCTGCTCGCGGGCCGGGGCGCGCCCGTCGGCTGACCGACGGCCGGCTGATCCCGGCGGTCTCGGCCGCCCCCGACCGACCTCCACCTCTGACGAGACGGATCGTCTTGCATGTGATCCGGACCCGGTCTATGCTCGGGCGTGTAACGAGACGGGACGGTCCGTCTCGTATTATTGAAGGGAATCGCCCTTGCGTGCTCCACTCGCCACCACCCGGATCGTCCTGTCCGAGGTCACCAAGAGCTACGACACCCGCGTCGTCCTGGACCGCGTCAGCTGTACGGTCCGGCCCGGCGAGCGGGTCGGCGTCGTCGGCGACAACGGTTCCGGCAAGTCCACCCTGCTCAGGCTCCTCGCCGGACAGGAGCGTCCTGACCACGGCGAGGTCACCGTCACCGCCCCGGGCGGTCTCGGGCACCTCGCGCAGACCCTCGAACTCCCGCCGGCCGCCCGCGTCGGCGAGGCGATCGACCTCGCCCTCGCGGACCTGCGCGTCCTGGAGCACCGGATCCGCGCCGCCGAGTCACTCCTCCACCGGGCCGGCCCCGAGGAGCTCCTCGCCTACGGGGACCTCCTGGCCGCCTACGAGTCGCGCGGCGGACGCGATGCCGAACGGCGCGTCAGGACCACCCTGCGCCGACTGGGCGAACGCGCCGAGCTCGACCCGGACCGCCGGCTCGGCACCTTGTCCGGCGGTCAGCGCTCCCGGCTCGCGCTCGCCGCGGTCCTCGCCGCCGAACCGGAACTGCTGCTGCTCGACGAACCCACCAACGACCTCGATGACGAGGCCGTCGCCTGGCTGGAGGCGCATCTGCTCGCCCATCGCGGCACCGTCGTCGCCGTCACCCACGACCGGATCTTCCTCGACCGCGTCACGACCGCCGTCCTCGAAGTGGACCAGGACCGCCGGACGGTACGCCGCTACGGCAACGGGTACGCGGGGTACCTCACGGCCCGCGCCGCCGAACGGGCCCGCCGGGAGCGCGAGTACGAGCAGTGGCGCGAGGACGTCCGCGATGCCGAGCGGCTCGCCGACACCAACATCGGCCGGTTCGCCGCGATCCCGCGCAAGCTGCCGCGCGGCTTCAGCGGTGCGGGTGCCTTCCGCGCCCGCTCCCGGACCCACGGCGCCGCGAGCCGCATCCGCACCGCACGCGAACGGCTGCACCGGCTGACCGAGAACCCGGTGCCGCCGCCGCCGCGACCGCTCGTCTTCACCGGCCGGTTCAGCAAGGGCTCGGCGGGGGCGGTGGAGATCGAGGGCGCGGCCCTGCCGGGCCGTCTCGCACCCGTCTCGCTCACGCTCACGCCGGGCGAGCGGCTCCTGGTGACCGGACCCAACGGCTCCGGGAAGTCGACGCTGTTGCACATGCTCGCGGGTGAACTGGAGCCCGCGCGGGGCGGCGTACGGACGCCTCCGCGCGTGGGGCTGCTGCGGCAGGACGATCCCTGGGAGGGCGAACCGCGGTCCTTCGTCGCGGTGTTCGGCGAGGAGCACGCCGACCGGGTGGCCGGGTACGGTCTGCTCGCGCCGGACGATCTGGCCCGCCCGGTGGGCCTCCTCTCGGCCGGCCAGCGCCGCAAGCTGGAGCTGGCCAGGCTGGTGGCGCGGCCGCTCGACCTGCTGCTGCTGGACGAGCCGACGAACCACCTGGCCCCGGCCGTGGTGGAGGAACTGGAGGCCGCCCTCGCCCACTTCGGCGGCATCCTGGTCCTGGTCACCCACGACCGGCGGCTGCGCGCGGCCTTCCGGGGGAGGTGCCTGGACCTTCAGCGGGAGCCGGCCGCCGCGAGCCGCTGAGCCAGCGTGCACAGGTCGTCCGCGTCCAGGATCCGGTCCCCGAACCCGGGCAGCGGCACGTGCAGCGACGCGGTCCAGTGCCCGGGGACCGCGGCCCGTCCGTACCGGGCGCCGGCCAGGATCCCCGTCACCGCGGCCACCGTGTCGGTGTCCCCGCCCAGGTCCACGGCGGCCCGTACGGCCTGCGCGAAGCCGGTGGTGGTCCGCAGCGCCCACATCGCCGAGCCCAGGCAGGGCCACACCGCCCCGTTGAACTCGGTGGCCAGCCCCGGATGCCAGTCGGGGGCGAGCACGCGGCCGTAGCGCTCGCGGTGGTCCGGGTGCACCGCGGCGAGGGTCGCGGGGAGGGCGGCCAGCGGGTCGGCTCCCTCCAGGGTGACGCGGACGAGCTCGTGCAGGATCGCGGTGCCCTCCCAGGCGGCCCGGTCGCCGTGCGTGAGCGCCGCGATCCGCCGGGCGGCGTCCATGGTCCCCCGCTGCCCGGCGGGGGCGAAATAGACCGCCGAGGTGGCCGCCCGCATCAGGGAACCGTTGCCGGCGGCCCGTGCGTTGATCTGGAAGTGCAGGGCCGCGGCGGAGTCCCAGGGCTCGCCGTTGGTGAGTACGTCCTCGGTCTGCAGCCCGATGTCCTTGGGGTGCCCGGCCGCCCACCGCTGGAACCGGCCGAAGACGTCCGCGAGTTCGAGGCCGCCGCACTCCAGCAGGGATTCCCCGACCAGGACGGCCATCTGCGTGTCGTCCGTCGCCTCGCCGGGGTCCCAGCCGCCGCCCCCGGCCATCTCCGCTCCGCGGGCGGTCAGTTCCCCCGCCGCCCCGAACTCGTAGGGTGCGCCCAGCGCGTCGCCCGCCGCCGAGCCGAGGACGGCTCCCACCTCCCGGTCCGACCGGCTGAGCGCGGGCGTCACGGGCGTCACGGGCGTCACGGGGTCTCCTCCTCGCAAACGGCCGCCAGCAGTTCGCGCGCGAAGCGGTCCAGGTCGTCCAGGCCGGCCGCCGCCAGGGTGGCGGGTGCGCCGGTCAGCAGGTGGGTGATGGCGCCGTGCAGGGCGAGGGTCAGGGCGCGGGCCCGCTCCGGCCCGGCCTTCAGGCCGGCCGCGCGCAGCAGGTGCGCGTGCGCCGTGAAGTCCGCCGCGGCGACCGGGTCCAGCAGGGCGGCCAGCCACGGGCGCCGCGTCGCCTCGGCCTGGAGCTCCAGGACGGCCAGTACGCGGGGGCGTCCGGGTCCGGCCACGTTCCGGAGGAGGCCGGCGAGCAGCGCCGCGAGCTGTGCGGCGTCGGCGGGCCAGGGCCCGGGCCCGTCTCCGCGCCCCTGTCCGGGCCCGGTCCCCGGGCCGTGCCCGGGAACATTTTCGCGCCCGGGCCCGTCCCCGGGTTCCGCCAGGGCCGCGGCCAGCGCCCGGTACTGCTCCTCGCAGCGTTCGGCCGCGCCCCGCAGCAGGGCGTCGCGGGTCGGGAAGTAGTTCTTGGCGGTGCCGGTCGGCACGCCGGCGGCCGCGTCGACGGCCCGGTGCGTCAGCCCGCGCCCGCCCGCTTCCGCCAGTACGGCGATGGCCGCGTCCCGCAGCCGGTCCCTCCGGTCCTGATTCACGTTGCCAGCTTAACCACAGCCGTGGTACCACAAGTGTAGTACCACGGCTGTGGTGGTCGTGGGCGTGCGGCAACGGCAAAGGGGGCAGGCCATGAGCGGGACCCTGAGGGGACCGGGGCATGGGCAGGGCGGCGGTACGGGCGGCGGGACGGGCACGGCCGTGGTCGTCGGCGCGGGGGTCGGCGGACTCGCCACCGCCATCGGTCTGCGCCGCGCGGGCTGGGAGGTGACCGTCCTCGAACGGCGGACCGTGCCCGAACGCTACGGAACCGCCTTCGGGATCCACCCCACCGCCCAGTCCGCGCTCGACCGGCTCGGTCTCGGCGACGCGCTGCGGGCGCGGGCCGTGCCGTACCGGGGTGCCGGCATCCGACGCCCCGACGGCAAGATCCTGGCCGCCCTCCCGCTCGAACGGATCGAGCGCAGGGCGGGCCGGCCCGAGCTGCTCATCTCCCGCCCCCACCTGCTCGACGCGCTGCTCGACGCCCTGGAGCGGCTCGGCGGGGTACGGATCGCCCACGGACGGCACCTCACCGACCCAGGAGCACTCACCGCCGACCTGGTCGTCGGCGCCGACGGCATCAACAGCGCGGTCCGTACGGCGCACTTCGGCAGCGCCTGCGGTCCGCGCCCGATCGGCACGGTCGCCTGGATCGGCATCGCCGGATTCGAGACCGGCCTGTACGGCGAGACCTGGGGCGCGGGCCGCTTCTTCGGCATGACCCCCGTCGAGGCCGGCCGCACCAACTGGTACGCCACCGTTCCCGAGGCCACCACCGCCCAGGAAGTACGGGAGGCCTTCGCCGGCTGGCACGACCCCATCCCGCGCGTCCTGGCCGAGACAGACCCCGCGACCTGGATCCGGTACGAGATGCGACACCTCCACCCCGCGCTCCCCGCCTTCGTCGCCGACGGCCGGATCGCCCTCGTCGGCGACGCCGCCCACGCCATGACACCCAACCTCGGCCAGGGGGCCTGCACCGCCCTCCTCGACGCCGAGGCCCTGAGCCGCGCCGTCGCCGCCGCCGGACCGGCCGGGCTGCCCGGCGCCCTGCGCGCGTACGACAAGGAGCGCCGCCGCAGCGCCCAGCGCGTCGCCTTTGGCTCCCGGAGTCTGCACCGCTTCATGACGGGCAGCCGCCCGGCCCTGCGCGACGCGCTCGTCCGCCTGCTGCCGTGAGGCGGGGCGCCGGCCCTGCGGAGCCGAGTGGGCGAGAGACAGTGGCGGGCAAGCGGAACGTGAGTACGCTGCTACTCATGACGGGTCACCCTCCGGGTCCGCTCTGGGCGGGCCGGGCCTCCAACCGCGCGCAGTGGCTGCTGGCAGCCGCCGGTGCCGCCTGTCTGGCGCTCGGCATCGAACTCGCCGTCGACTACGCCTGGACCGCCGGCATCATCCCGCTGCTCATGTCCGTGATCGGCTGTCTCGCCGTCGGGCTGCTCATCCTCTACGGCACCCTGGCCTTCGTGCACGTCGCCGTCACCATCGACGCGGAGGCCCTGGAAGTGCGCTGCGGCCACATAGGGGTGCCCCGCCGCAGGATCCGGCTCGCGCACGTGGCCTCCGCCGAATTCGTCCCCAGCATCACCCCGCAGCAATGGGGAGGCTGGGGCCACCGCTGGCGCCCCGAGAAGGGAACCGCGATCATCGTCCGCCGCGGCGAGGGAGTCGCCCTCACACTCGACGACGGCAAACGGTTCACCGTCACCGTCGACGACGCCGAGAACGCCGTCCGCGTCATCCGCACCCACCTGCGCACCCTCGCCCGCTAGGGCCTAAGGCCTGTCTGATAATTGATCTTGTGGCAGGTCGAGGTGGGTTGACGGAGGTGGCGGCCGTGTGTCAGCTCGGGCGCTCGTAGTTGGTCAGGACGCAGCCCTCGACCTGGGCCTTCTCCAGCCGGTAGCCGGCCGGCGGCGCGGTGAAGCCGGTCTCGCAGTTCAGGTACAGGAACTGGAGCTGGTACAGCCCGCGGCGGACGTTCGCGTTGTTGGTCTCCACGGCGATGTTCGTGCCGACCAGCAGCTTGCTCGCAGTGGCCTTGAGGCGCCCGTCGTCCTTCAGGTCGGCCAGCTGCGCCGCCTTGGCCTTGGTCTGGAGGGTCTTCATGTCGGAGACGGTGTCCAGCCAGTTCAGGTTGTGCGCGCGCTGCTCCCCGCCGAGCTGGCCGCAGACCGCTCGCTGCTTGACGCCCCAAGCGCTCGCGGGGCCGTCGACGACCGGCATGTAGTCGATCGACTGTACCGGCTCGTCGGTGACCTCCATGCTCGTGCAGTCGACCGTGTGCGGGCTGACGAGCTTCTTCAGCTCGGCGATGCTGCCGGCGCTCGGCAGACCCGGGCTGCCGGTGGACGGCTGGCCCGTCTTCGCGGCTCCCTCGGTGGAGGGGTCGCGGACCGCCCCGCGGTGGGGGCTGCCCTGGCCGTCGGGGCTGTTGACGTAGTCGGTGAGGAAGCAGCCCTCGACCAGGGCCTTCTCCTTCTTGAACCCCTCCGGGACGAAGACGTCGGGGTTGCAGCTGAGGATGCGCAGGTCGGAGTTGGGCGGGTCGACCAGGGACACGGCGGTGGCGGTCTTGAGCGCGGTCAGGGCGAAGGTCTTGCCCACGACCGTGCGGCTGGCGAGGTCGGTGTCGTTCCGGCCCTCGGCGAGCAGCTTCGCGGTGTGGTCCTTGGCGGCCTGCTGGAAGGCCTTCATGTCCGGGGTCAGGAAGAGGACGATCTCGCCCCGCGCCTTCTTGTCCGTGCAGACGCCGCGCTCCGTGATGCCCCAGTCCCCGGCGCCGATGAACCCGCTCAGCGGTACCCGGCTGTCGTTCGGGTCGGTGCTGAGGTTCTCGCAGGACGTGTACTGCTGTACGTGGGCCTGCGCCCCGGCCAGCGTGGCGGGCGCGGCGCCGGCGGCCGTGGGGGAGGCGGGGGCGGCGCCCAGAGCGCTCGCGGAAGGGCTCGCGGCGGGCGAGCCCGGCTTGGGGGAGTCCTCGCAGGCGGTGGCGAGGCTGGTGAGCGCGGCGAGGGCCGCGGTCGCGGCGGATATCCGCTGGAGGCGCATGGGTGTCTTCCGTCGGCTGGACACGGCACGGGGGGATGGCGTGCCCATGCTAAGGCCAAAATGATCTTGTGGCGGGTCGAGGTGGGTTGACGGAGGTGGTGTGGGAGTGGATGGAGCCCTTGTTGCCGCAGGTGGACGGGCGTGGTCGGCCGTGGCGTGATCACCGGCAGGTGGTCGATGGTGTGCTGTGGCGGTTGCGGACCGGGGCTCCGTGGCGTGACCTGCCCGAGCGGTACGGGCCGTGGCAGACCGTCTACGAGCGGTTCGCCCGCTGGGAAGCGGACGGCACGCGGGCAAGGCGTCAGCACTGGGTGTCGGTACGGAGCCGCGTCACCCGGCCGCGGCGCACAAGGCACCCGGCCGCGGCGAAAACGGAACCTCGCCCCGGCGCCGCGTCGCGCGAGGACGGCCGGCGTGAGCCGTCCGTCCCGGTGACCCGGCCGGGCGCTTACGGGTCCGCGAGGCGCGGGGACGTACACTCCGCCAGATGAGCAGCAGTGTCACCCGCGCGACCGGGAACGAGCCCTCGCAGTCCGCCGGCCGGCCCCCGGCCGGCGCGGCCGTGCCCGCCGCCACCGCCCGGTCCGCCGCGCAGCGGAAGGGGCTCCTGCTGCTGCGTGCCGTGCTCGCCGCCCTCTCCGGCGTGCTGCTCTACCTCAGCTTCCCGCCCCGCCCGCTGTGGTGGCTGGCCCCCCTCGCCCTCGCGCTGCTCGCCGGGTGCCTGCACGGCCGCCGCGCCCGGGCGGGCTTCGGCCTCGGGCTGCTCGCCGGACTCGGCTACCTGCTGCCGCTCCTCGTCTGGACGGGTGAGGAGGTCGGCCCGGTGCCCTGGCTGGCGCTGAGCACCCTCGAAGCCCTTTTCATCGGCCTCACCGGCCTCGGTATCGCCCTGGTCAGCCGGCTCCGGGCCTGGCCGCTGTTCGCCGCCGCCGTCTGGGTCGCGGGCGAGGCGCTTCGGGCCCGGGCCCCCTTCGGCGGATTCCCCTGGGGCAAGCTCGCCTTCGGGCAGGCCGACGGCGTCTTCACCCCGCTCGTCGCCCTCGGCGGCACCCCGCTGCTCTCCTTCGGTGTCGCCCTGTGCGGATTCGGTCTCTACGAGGCCCTGCGCATCGCCCGCAGCCACCCCGGCCGCACCGCCGCCGCGCTGACCGCGCTCACCGTCGCCGCCCCGATCGGCGTCGGCCTCGCCGCCCGCCCCCTGGTGTCCGACGCGGCCGAGGACGGCACCGCCGTGGTCGCCGTCATCCAGGGCAACGTGCCCCGCCTCGGCCTCGACTTCAACTCCCAGCGCCGGGCCGTCCTCGACAACCACGCCAGGCGCACGGTCCAGCTCGCCGAGGACGTCAAGGCCGGGCGGGCCCCGAAGCCCGACTTCGTCGTCTGGCCGGAGAACTCCTCCGACCTCGACCCGTACGCGGAGCCCGACGCCCACGACGTCATCGACACGGCCGTCAAGGCCATCGGCGTGCCCGTCGCCATCGGCGCCGTGGTGGCCCCGGAGACCGGCCCGCTGCGCAACACGATGATCCTCTGGGACCCGGTCGAGGGCCCCACCGTGACCTACGACAAGCGCAAGATCCAGCCCTTCGGCGAGCGGATCCCGATGCGCTCCGTCGTCCGCCTCTTCAGCTCCGACGTGGACCGGGTGCGCCGCGACTTCGGTCCCGGCAAGGGACCCGGCGTCTTCGACATGGCCGGCAGCGGTGTCGGCATGGTCACCTGCTTCGAGGCCGCCTTCGACGACGCCGTCCGTTCCACCGTCCGGGCCGGCGCCCAGGTGATCGCCGTACCGAGCAACAACGCCACCTTCGGCCGGACCCAGATGACCTACCAGCAGCTCGCCATGGACCGGATCCGCGCCGTCGAGCACAGCCGGACCGTCCTCGTCCCCGTCACCAGCGGGGTCAGCGCCGTCATCCGCCCCGACGGCAAGGTCGTCTCGCAGACGAAGATGTTCACCGCGGACGCGCTCGTCACCGAGATCCCGCTGCGCTCGGGCAGCACCCCGGCCACGGTCGTCGGACCGCTGCCCGAGTACGCACTGATCGCGCTGGCCTCGGGCGGCCTCGGCCTGCTCCTGTACCGCCGGATCCGCTCGCGCCGGAACGCCTGAGGCGGTACCGGGGCGGTCGCCTCGTAGGGTCGGGGCATGACCACACCCGATTTCATCCGTCAGATCCGCGCCAGCGCCGGACACCAGCTGCTCCTGCTGCCGGGGGTCACGGCCATCGTCTTCGACGAACTCGGCCGGGTGCTGCTCGGCCGGCGCTCCGACACCGGGCAGTGGGCAGTGATCGGCGGGATCGCCGAGCCGGGGGAGCAGCCCGCCGAGACCGCCGTGCGCGAGGTGTACGAGGAGACGGCGGTGCGCTGCGTCGCCGAGCGCGTGGTGCTCGTCCAGATGACGGACCCGATGACCTATCCCAACGGTGACATCTGCCAATTCCAGGACATCACCTTCCGCTGCCGTGCGACGGGCGGCGAGGCACGGGCCAATGACAACGAATCCCTCGAAGTGGCGTGGTTCGAGGTGGACGCACTGCCGCCGCTGGATCCGTTCGGCCTGGACCGGATCCACCAGGCCCTGCGTGATGAGCCGACCTGGTTCGACGCCCCCGCCGAGCTCTTGGAGTAGCCGGCCGGGTGCGCCCGACAAACCGGGGCGCACCGCCTCGTACCTCTGGGCAGGGCTGTGAGCTGCTCGTATGTGCGCTGTAGGGTTCCGCTGACCTGAGCGGTAGTCGGACAGTCATACATTCAAGGAGGCGGTCGGGGGATGAGCTTGCGCAGTTCAGCCGGAGAGTCGCGGGCGGGCGGCAAGGGCCGTACGTCTGCCGGAGCGGCCCCCGGCGGGCGCCTGGCGGTCCTCGACGGGGTGCGGGTCCTCGCCGCACTCGGCGTGCTCCTCTACCACTACTTCGCCCTCGCGAGCGCCTGGGGCGAACCGCCGCGGAACATCTTCCCGATCGCCAACCGGTTCGCGGTCTACGGCTGGCTCGGCGTCGAGATCTTCTTCCTGGTCAGCGGCTTCGTCATCTGCATGAGCGCCTGGGGCCGCGGCGTGGGCGACTTCGCGGTGTCCCGGATCTCCCGGCTCTTCCCCGCCTACTGGGTGGCCGTGGTCTTCACCGCCCTCGTGCTGTTCACCTGGCCCGAGGTCAGGGAGGTCAAGGCGTTCAGCCACGTCGTGGTGAACCTGTCGATGCTGCAGGGCGGCCTCGGAGTCCCGAACATCGATGACGCGTACTGGACCCTCTTCGTCGAGCTCAAGTTCTACGTACTGTTCGCGCTCGTGGTCATGCGCGGCGTGACCTACCGCAACTGCGTCCTGTTCTGTGCGGCCTGGACCCTGGCCGGTGTCGTGGCCCCCTCCGCCGACAGCGGTGTGCTGTCCTTCTTCGCGGCCGGGGCCTCGTCCCCCTACTTCATCGCCGGAATCGCCTTCTACCTGATGCGCCGCTTCGGCCAGAACGCCGTCCTGTGGGCCGTCGTCGGCGTGCAGTTCCTCCTCGCGCAGCACCATGTGCACGCCCGGATGATCTCCAGCCTGGGCAGGGCGGCCACCGGTCAGACGCCGGCCTGGCCCGCGCATCTGATCATCGCGCTGGGCTTCGTCCTGATGGCGGCGATAGCCCTCGGTTCGCTCGACCGCGTCCAGTGGCGCTGGCTCCAGCACGCGGGAGCGCTGACGTACCCGCTCTACCTGATCCACATGCTGGCCGGACTGACCTTCATCCATCACTTCCGCCGCGATGTGGCACCCGTACCGCTGGTCATCGGTGTGATCGCCGGGATGCTGCTGCTCGCCTGGCTCATCCACCGCTTCGTGGAACGCCCGCTCGGCCGGCTGCTGCGCGACCGGCTGCGCCGGGGGATGCAGGACATCAGGTCGGCCACCGCGAGCGGACCGTCGACCGGCCGCTTCCCCGCCCAGCCCTCCGCGCCCGAGGCCGAACGAATCCCGGTCTCCCGCTAGGTCGGGCCACGGCCGGACTCACGACCGGACCTGCGACAACGCCCCTACGACCGGAGCCCACGACCGGGACCTACGAGCGCGGCCCACGACCGGGACCTACGAGCGGGCCTCCTCGTACAGCTCCAGGGCCCGGTCGCCCAGGACCGCGCTGTAGGAGATCTCCGGGACGCTCCCGCCGCCCTCGTAGCCCCCGAGGACCCCGGCCAGCGCGCCGTTGACCAGCCAGGGGCTGCCGCTGGTGCCGCCGGTGAGGTCCGGGCAGTCGATCCGGCGCTGGGTCCCGGAGAGCAGGGAGGTCGCATTCGCGCAGCGCAGCGGGGCCTCCAGGGTCCGCGGGTATCCGATGACCGTCGCCTTGGCGTCGTCCGGCTGTTCGGCGGCGACCGGGAAGCCGCCCACGAGGTCCTCGACGGCTCCGGCCGGGCCGTCGCCGTCCACCGGGGCCACCGTCACGAAGGCGATGTCGTCGTCCGGGTCCTGGCCGTCCGTCCAGCCCCGGGCGACGTGCGCGCCGGTGAGCTTCCAGAAGCCGTACGGGGCCCTTCCGTCGCGGTAGCCCGGTGCGAAGAGGATCGTGCCGGGGTTCTCCAGACAGTGCGCGGCGGTGGCGATCACATCGCCGTCCTCGCTGTGCACAACGGCGGCCGTGCAGAAATGGCCGCCCTCCTGCCCTCCCGCGAACAGTGCGCCGACCCGGTTCACGGTGGCTCCGGGCAGCGCCTGCGCGGTGACGCCGAGCGGCGGCCGGGCCGCGGCGTCGGGTACGTCCACGCCGAGCAACGCGGCCATCGCGGCCAGTGCGAGCAGGATCCGGGACGCCCGCCGCGCACGGGTGCGCCGGGCCGTTCGGGGGAGCGTGGAATGGATCATGTTTTCCACCCTGCCCGCCGAACCTATGTCCGGAGGCTGGAGTTCCGTATGAATCTCCTGTGAATTCGGTGAACCTCCTGTGAAACCCGGGACATGACCGGACAGGCCCGTTTTTGTCGGACGACGGCAGCCGATCGCCCGCTACGCGCGCCGCTCGTACACCGTCACCCGGCGCCCCCGCACCTGCCGGTCCGCCACCACCGCGAAGTGCTCGCGCAGCACGGCCGCCTTGGTCCCGTCGCGCTCCGCAGACGGGGCCTTGGCCACCTTCGCCGCGTCCGTCACCAGCAGCACCCGCCGCTGTCCGAGCAGCGCCGCACGGATCCGCGCCGGCTCCGCCTCCTCGCCCTTCAGGGTGGCCGAGGCCACCGGGGACTCGGCCAGCGCCACGTCGGACAGGCCGGTGAACGCGCCGGGCGTCACCAGCGCCGTGTCCCGCCGCGCGGCCGGGACGAACAGCACCGCGTCCCCGTCCTGCTTCAGCCGGGCCACCTCACCGGCCACCGCCAGGACGTCGTCGATCCGGCTCGCCGGGGCCCGCTTGCCCAGTTCCACCGGCAGCAGGGCCAGCAGCGAGACGCCGACCACCCCGGGCACCACCAGGCCCGCCGCCCTCGGGAACCGGGGCGCGCAGGACCGTACGGCGGAGCCCAGGGCGGCGCCGATCAGCAGGGCCAGACCCACCATGCTGAACAGCACGTACCGGTCCAGGAACAGCGGCTGCACCAGGGACAGCCCGATCAGCCCGAGCTGCGGCACCGCCAGCAGCGGCAGACCGACCGCGGCCACCGGGAGCCCCGTGCGGCCCGCTCCGCCCGCCCGCTCCGCCCACGCGCCCAGCCCGCCGGCCACCAGGAGGATCCCCGGCCCGATCAGCATGTGCCAGGTCAACGGCGGTATCCACGACACCTGGTCGGACTGGCCCCGGCTGAACAGGATCAACGGCAGCACCCCCGCCACCGCCCCCGAGGCGTACGCCGCCCAACGCAGCCACACGCCGCGCCCGGCCCGCGCCCACCCCAGGGTCGCCGCGTGCGCGGGCAGGACCAGCAGGGACAGCCAGTTCAGCAGGGCGCATACCAGCACGGCGGTCCCGTACGCCGCCCAGCGCGGCCAGACGCGCCGTCCGGGTCCGCGCTCCACCAGCGACACCAGCAGCAGAGTGGAGAACGCGGCCCCCGCCGCGACCAGCGCGTACGGCCGGCCCTCCTGGAGGTAGAACTGGACCGCCGGCAGCAGCCCGAGGGCCAGACCGCCGCCGAGCCCGGCCCAGAAGCCGGCCAGGCGCTCCCCGATCATCGCCACGCACGCCGCGGCGGCCGAGAAGGCCAGCACCGACGGCAGCCGCAGCGTCGTCGTGCTCGCCCCGAAGACCTCGAAGAGGCCGTGCATCAGCAGGTAGTAGAGGCCGTGCACGGCGTCGACGTTCCCGAGCATCGCCCATATCTCGGACGCCGACCGCCCCGCCACCTGCCAGGTCGCCGCCTCGTCCCGCCACACACTGTCCTGCCGGGAGAGCCCCCACAGACCGAGCACCAGGGTCCACACGAGGGGGACCGGCCACACCGGGACGCGCCGGCGCCGGGAAACGGATATGGCAGATATGTCGGAAGGCATGAAGGTGCGCGGATCCTCGGTGCGGGGCGTCGGCGGAAAGCACCAGTCTATGGACGCCACGGACGGTTTCCGGACCGCCTGTTGTGCACCACGGAGCGTGATCGTCGGGCCCGCCCGCCCCTAGCCTCACCGCAGGAGCACGAACGAGGGGCGGTACCCGGTGAACTGGCTCATCCACGACTACCGCGAGAGCGATCTCGCAGCGGTGGTCCATCTGATCGACACCACGGCCGAACTCGGCCAGGAGTCCGTCTTCTCGCTCGCCGAGTGCATCAGCGCGCTGACCGACCGTCAGCCCTGCGTGGTCGCCGTCCACCAGGGCGTCCCCATCGGCGCGGCCCTCGCCTGCGTCACCGGGGAGCGGGCCTGGGTGATGCGCATCGCCATCGCGGCGGGCTGGCGCGGCCGCGGCCTGGCCAGCGCCCTGCTCGTCGAGCTGGAACGACGGCTCATCGCCGCCCGCGTCGGCCGCATCGCCTACGTCCTGCCCGAGGAGGACATGCTCGGCGAGGGCCTCCTCAACGCCGGCTACACACGGCAGCCGGCCGTCGCCTACTTCGAGAAGACCGAGCCGCTGCACGGACCGGCCGCGGGCCTCCTCGACGATCTCGGCGGCCGCTTCCTGCCCAATGACCTGTGGGCCAAGGTCGCCGGCATGGAGAAGGAGAAGGACCTCATCGAGCGGCGCGTGGTGCTGCCGCTCGCCGAACCGGAGCGGGCCGCCTCCCACGGGGTGCGGCCGCCGCGCGCGATCACCCTCTTCGGGCCGCCCGGCACCGGCAAGACCACCTTCGCCCGGGCCATCGCCTCCCGGCTCGGCTGGCCCTTCGTGGAACTGCTGCCCTCCCGCCTCGCCGACGAGGGCAACCTGGCGGCCGCACTGCGCGACGCCTTCGCCCGGATCGCCGAGCTGGAGCGGGTCCTCGTCTTCATCGACGAGGTCGAGGAGATCGCGCCGGTGCGCACCGAACCCGCGCAGCCCGGCGGGATCCACGGCGTGACCAACGAACTGCTGAAGCTGATACCGGGCTTCCGGGAGGGCGACGAGCGGCTGCTGGTGTGCGCCACCAACTCCATCCGCTCACTCGACCCGGCCTTCCTGCGGCCCGGCCGCTTCGACTACCTGATCCCGATCGGCACCCCGGACGTCGGTGCGCGAGCCGCGATCTGGTCCCGCTACACGGCAGGCCGCGCGGACGTCGACGTGAACGCCTTGGTGGCGGCCACCGAACTGTTCACCCCGGCCGACATCGAGCACGCGGCGCGGATCGCGGCGCAGGTGTCCTTCGAGCGGGACCTGGAGGCGGTGGGCGCGCGGGGCGCGGCGGCCGCGCAGCTGGGTGCGACCACCGCGGACTATCTGGCGGCGGTCCGGCAGTGCCGGCCGACGGTGACCCCGGCGATGACCGGCGAGTTCGAGGCGGACATCACCGCGCACGCCCGGTTCTGACGCCCGGCCGCCACCACCGCCCCGGCGTCCGTCCCCCGGCGTCCGTCCCCGATGTCCGTCCCCCGGTTGCGGCGGGGGCGGAATGCGAGACGGCCCGCGGCCGCTCCCCAAAGCGGCCGCGGGCCTCCCGCGCGACATGGCATCCGCGCGGGACGGCCACGTTCCGGTTGGGGGTGTACGCCGGCTGGAACGCGGCACGCAGCGGTGCCTGAGGGCATCCCTGAACCCTCGTCCACGTCTTCGAGTCAACCAGCGGGCCCGGTGCCCGCGCTTCGGCCGGACGGGCCGGATCCCCCTCGGCCGAACGGCCGAGGCACGGCGTCGGCTACCGTCGGGCCATGGGCTTCGTCGTCTTCATGACCCTTCCCGGTCTGGCTCTTGTGCTCACCGCCATGGCCTTCCTCGACCTGGCACTGGTCCGCGCGGGCCGAGCCGGGCTGCTGCCCTGGCGGTGGAACGGCCGTCAGGGGCAGATATCCGTCACCGGATTCGAGCAGCTGCACGCCAGCTTCTCGCCGGGCAAGCAGAACGAGCTCAAGGAGCGGCAGAGCGCCCTCGTCATGCGCGACGACGAGGAGGACGGCGCACCGCCGCGCACCCGGGTGGACCTCGACGGCGGGCTCGCCGTCATCCGGCTGCCCGCCACCGCGGCCGTGCCCCTTACGGGGAACAGCGGTACGTGAAGTCCACCGCGGCCGTGCGCTGCCCGGGCGACACCAGCTGGAGCTCCGCCCTCGCGGGATAGCTGCCCGTCCCCCGGAAGGTCCACAGCAGGTGCAGCCGGGCCTCCCGCTGTCCGCGCGGCACCCGCTCGGTCAGCTGCTCGGACTGCGTCCCGTCACTGCGCACCCACCGGTAGGTGAGGGTGCCCGGACGCCCGTCGGTCTCCACGACGGCCACCACATCGGCCGTCGCGTCGCAGGCCGGGCCCTTGGGATCGGTGCTCACGGCCACGCTCCGGACCTCGATGCCGGGTCCGAGCCGCTGCCACCCGAGGTACGCGAGGACCGCGGCCAGTACGAGAGCGGCGAGGGCGTAGCGCCGCAGACCCGCGAGCCGGCGCCGCCGCGGCGGCGCTACGACGCCCACCGCGGCGCCGATGGGGAAGGGCGCGGGCATGGCCGCGGTGACCCCGGGCCCGAACCGGAGCACCGACCCCTCGATCCGGTCGGGAGCCACCGCCTCGGGAGGCAGTCTCTTGGTCGTGGCCGGCGGGCCGCTGAACCAGTGGCTGCCGAGGACGGTGGCGCTGTAGTCGTCGTCGCCCTGCTCGCCCTGCTGGCCCTGTTCGCGCTGCTCGCCCTGGGGGGCGCCGGAACCGCTCATCGGGGCACCTCCACACAGCGCAGCAGGTACTGCGAGGCCGACGCGGACTTGTTCCCGGCGGTGGGCTTGGTGGTGACCCGGACGCCGCCGTAGCAGCCGCGGTCGCGCGTGAAGGTGTGCGACCTGACCACCGGGGCGGCCGAGCCTGCCTGCACCACGAACGTCTCCGTGCCGTCGGGGACGGAGTAGGAGCCCTGCGCACCTCCCAGGAACCACTCCACCACCACGGTCACCGAACCGGTGCCCTGGCTGGCGACCGAAATGGTCGCGTCACCCCGGTACACGCCGGTCTTGAGCGACACGGCGACGTTCGTGACCTTCAGCGTCGGTGTGGGCGTCGGGGTCGGGGTCGGCGTGGGCGTGGGCGGCCGGCTCCCCGTCGGCTCCGCGGTCGGGCTCGTCGACCAGGAGGGCGACGCGGACGGGGACGTGGACGCGGACGGCGAAGGGCTCGGGGACGCCGACGGGCTGGGACTCGGCGAAGGGGACGCGGAGTCCGTCGGGCCCGGGGTCGGGGAGGCCGATCCGGGAGGGGCCGCGCTCGTCGTGGCGAAGGCGCTCAGCGCCGAGGCCCCGCCCGGGGACGCGCCGATCGCGTCCGTCGTCAGGACCAGCACGGTCCCCAGCACCAGCGCCACGCCCGCCGCCAGCCAGCCACTGCGTCCCGGAGCCCAGCCGGAACCGCCGGGCACCGTGGTCGTGGCCACCGCCGTGGTGCCCGCCGCGGGGGCGCCCGCCGAGGGGAACAGCAGCGGCAGCAGGGCGGCCAGCGCCGCCAGCTTGCGCTGCCCGCGCTCCTCCCACTCGGGGCCGTACGCCGCCAGCGCCACGCCCTCCAGCTCGGCCACGAACGCCTCGGCGTTCTCCGGCCGCTGCTCGGGCGCCTTCGCGAGGCCGCGCCGGATCAGCGGACGCACGGGCTCCGGCGCCTCGGTCTCCGGCACCGGGGCCTCGATGTGCTGCACCGCCAGCTCGGCGAAGTTCTCCCCGTCGTAGGGCTTGCGGCCGGTGAGGCACTCGAAGAAGGTCGCCGTCGCCGCGTACACGTCGGCCGCGGGCGAGGCCGGCCGGCCCTGCCACTGCTCGGGAGCCATGTAGGCGGGGGTTCCGGCCACGCCGGGCGTGCTGCCCCGGTTCGCCGCGATCCCGAAGTCCACCAGCTTCGACGAGCCGTCCGGTGCGACCAGGACGTTCTCCGGCTTGTAGTCCCGGTGGACGACACCCGTCCGGTGCGCCGCGGCAAGCCCCAGCAGCGAGCCCTTGAGGACCACCAGAGCGGCCTCGGCGTCGGCCCGCCCGGACTGCTTCAGCAGTGCGCGCAGGGAAATGCCGTCCACCAGCTCCATGACGATGGCCGCACCGCCGGACGCCTCCACGTACTCGTACAGCCTGACCACGTACGGAGTCTCCAGTCCGCCCAGGAGGCGGGCCTCGGCCCGGAACTCCCCGACGAAGGCCGGATCCTGGCGCAGCCGGTCGCTGAGGTACTTCACGGCGACCGGAGTACCCGTTCCGTCGTGGACGGCGAGCACCACGCGGCCGCTGCCTCCCGAACCGAGCTCCCGGACCTCGGTGTAACCGGGGACCGACCATGCCGCCCGCGTGTCGTCCATCGTTCCTGCCCCCTGCCTCTGCCGTGTGGCGCCGCTGCATCGATCGGACGTCCGGTCCGGGACCGGCCGTCCACCGGCCCTCCCCGGACCGGACGCCACATGGGACGTGGTTTCCTCCGTGGCCGGTTCCCGACCACGGAGGGAGTCTCAGGCCGCGGCCGACATCGCGCCGATCATGGCGTGCAGCCGGTCGGCCGACGCCCGCCCGAAGGCCGGATCGTTGATGTGCGTGTCGTAGTCGTAGAGCCGTACGGCGCTGCTCCGCAAGCCTTCGCGCAGCGCCGAGAACAGAGCCCGGTCCGCGCCGGGGTCATGGTACGGGCCGCCCGGCGCGCCGAGCGTGGACAGTCCACGGAGCGGGACGCAGACGGCGGCGGGGCCGCTCGCCGCGCGCAGTTTGGCGGCGACCCGGCGGCCGAGCTCCGCGCACTCGGCCATGGTCGTACGGGTCACGGTGATGGACGGATTGTGGACGTGGACGCCCCGGTCGCGGACCTGTTGGGGCAGGCTCTCGAGCGGGCCGAACTTCACCATGTCCAGCGCTCCCAGGCTCACCACCTGCGGAACCCCGGCCCGCCCCGCCGCGCTGAGCCGGTCGGGGCCCGCGCTGAGGATGCCTCCGCACAGGTCGTCGGCGATCTCGCTGAGGGTGAGGTCGAGGACGCCCGCGAAGACCCCCTGGCCGGCCAGTGTCTCCAGGGTGCGGCCGCCGGTGCCGCTGACGTGGAAGACCAGCACCTCGTAGCCCAGTTCCGTCAGCCGCTCGCGGGCCGCGTCCACACCGGCCGTGGTCACGCCCGCCATGCTGGCCGCGATCAGCGGACGGCCGCCCGCGCCCAGCCGGGGCGGGCGGCCCTCCGGGGAGGTACGGGCGTAGGCCCCGGCCATCCCGGCGATCGCCTCCACGGCGTTCGCCAGGACCGGTGCGGAGACGCTGTTGATCCCCGCGATGTCCACCACGCTGTACATCATGGTGATGTCCGAGGAGCCCACGTACGGCCGGACGTCCCCGGACGCCATGGACGAGACCATCAGTTTCGGTACGCCCAGTGGCAGGGCGCGCATCGCCCGGGTGGCGATGGAGGTGCCGCCGCTCCCGCCGATGGCGAGCACGCCGTGCAGTTTCCCCTCTGAGTACAGGCGTAAGAGGGTCTCCTCCGCGCCCCTCGCCATGGTGGTCACGGCCGCACCCCGGTCGGCGGCCGCGCGCAGCTGCGACAGTTCCGTTCCCGCCGCCCGTGCCACCGCGTCACGCGGCACATCGGCGGGCACCCGGGGTTCGCCCATGATTCCTGTGTCGACCAGTACCACTTCGACGCCGGTGCGCAGCAGCCTCTCGCGCAGCCAGCCGTACTCCACACCCTTGGTGTCCAAGGTTCCCACCAGCACGACGTTCGTCATGTGTGCAATGTCCATGCAGGTAAGGGTGTTGGCAAGTGCAAGTGTGGGTCAAACCTTCAGGAGCTCCAACAGGCGCTCGAGGAAAGGGAGTTGGGATGGGATCAGCATGTTTTCCGCCAGCGGTGGAGCAAACCAGGCCACCCGGTCCAGCTCCGGGAACTCCTGTACGTTTCCGGAGTGCGGCGGCCACTCCATGGTGAAGGTCCCGGGCACCATCAGGGCGGGGTCGAGGTCCGCCTCCACCGCCCAGATGTTCACGAGCTTCCCGCTGGTGAGCCGTACCTCGCCCAGCGGCAGGTACTCGCCCTCCGGCGGGGGCAGCCCGATCTCCTCGGTGAACTCCCGGCGGGCCGCGTCCGTCGGGGTCTCCTCCGGCCCGTACTCGCCCTTGGGAATGCCCCAGCCCCCCGCTTCCCGCCCGGCCCAGAGCGGGCCGCCCATGTGCCCGAGCAGGACCTCGACACCGGACTCCGGCTCCGGGCCGGTCCGCCGGAACAGGAGCAGTCCGGCACTGCGTTTGTGCGTCATGGCTCCATCCATGCCCCGTTCCGGCCCCGGCCAGTGATCCGCCGAAAGAGGTACGCCCCGCACCGCCAAGTCCCTACGGTCTGCGCCGTGCGCCCCCACGCCCTGCGCGTCCGGAGCTCAGTGCTCGTGCGGACCCTGCCGGTGGACCGGCCCGTGCGCGTCCGCGCAGTGCGCGTCGGACGGGCCCGCGCCCGCGCGGCCGACCGTGAGCAGGGACTCCTGCGCGTGGTCCACCTGGAGGGTGGTGTGCGTGATCCCGTACTCCTTGTCGAGCAGCCGCTCCAGGTCCCGGCGCACGGCGTGGCAGTCGCCCGCCGGCTCCACCAGCACGTGCGCGGAGAGCGCCGCTTGGCCCGAAGTGATCGTCCAGATGTGCAGGTCGTGCACCTCGGTGACGGGCGGGTGCCCGACCAGCCGGTCGCCGACCGCGTCCGGGTCGACATGGGCGGGGGCGGCCTCCAGGAGTATCCGGCCGGACTCGCGGATCAGCCCGTAGCCCGCCTTGAGCATCAGCAGCACCACGACCAGCGTCGCGATCGCGTCCGCCTGCCGGAAACCGGTGGTCAGGACGATCACACCCGCGACGGCGGTACCGATGAAGGCGAAGAGGTCGTTCAGGATGTGCTGGTAGGCGCCCTCGACGACCAGGGTGGAACGGTTGGCCCGGGAGATGCACCAGGCCGCAGCCACATTGATGCCGATGCCCGCGAGCGCCGTCACCACGACCAGGCCGCCCTCCACCGGCGGCGGGTCCATCAGCCGCCGCACCGCCTCGTAGGCCAGCCAGAGCCCCAGGAGGATCAGGGTCAGCCCGTTGGCCTGGGCGGAGAGTATCTCGGCCCGCTTGAGGCCGTACGTGAAACCGCCGCGGGCGGGGCGCGCGGCCAGCCGCATGGCGATCAGCGCCAGGACGATCGAGACGGCGTCGGTCAGCATGTGGGCCGCGTCGGAGATCAGCGCCAGCGAATTGGCCATGACACCGATGACCACCTCGACGGCCATGAACCCGCCGATCAGGGCGAGCGCGATGGCCAGCCAGCGCCGGTCGGCGTCCGCGGACACACCGTGGCTGTGCCCTCCGGGCCCGTGCCCGTGGTCGTGCCCGTGTCCGTGGTCGTCGTGCGCGTGGTCGTGCCCACTCATGGCGTCCCCCGTCTCCTCGCGGCACCCGTGTGTTCGAGGCCGTCGCGTGAAGTGAAGCGCACCCCGGCGAGATGGGCAAAGGCTGCAACGGGGACCGTTGTCATTACCCATAAGAGGCCTCTGACCTGCAGTGATGTCCGACCGGTGCCGGACCTCCGGGATCGTGGGAAAATCTGGTCATGGTCCAGCGCCCCGGTGTGCCGACCGCGCCCCAGCTCGTCCTGGTGACCGACTGGGGCGCCACTGAGATGGACCCCGACCGGATCTACCACGTCGGCCGGGACCCCCTCTGCGAGATCTGCTTCGACGACGCCCGCGTCTCCTGGCACCACGCGATCCTGCGGTCCGACGGCGACCACTGGACGCTGGAGGACGAGGGCAGCACCAACGGCACCTGGGCCGACGGCCACCGCATCCACGAGTGGAGCGTCGGCGTCGGCACCGAGCTGCGCTTCGGCAGCGCCGCCGACGGGCCGCGCGCCGCCGTCGTCGGCCCCGCGCCACCCCCGCCGCCCCCACCCCCACCGACGCCCGGCGCCGGAGCCGCCCGGCCCTCCCGGGTCTCGAACCCGGCGATGACCGGTACCTTCCGGCAGCCCACGACCGTACGCCCGCTGCCCGTCCGCACTGCCGTACGCATCGGCCGCGCCCCCGACAGCGACCTCGTCGTCGACGACCTCACCGTCTCCCGCCGGCACGCCGAGCTGCACGCGCTCGCCGACGGCAGCTACGAGATCGTCGACCTCGGCAGCCACAACGGCACCTACGTCAACGGTGCGGCCGTGACCCGGCCCACCCGCGTCGCCGAGGGCGACATCGTCGGCATCGGCCACTCGGTCTTCTGCCTCGTCGGCGACCAGCTCCAGGAGTACGTGGACACCGGCGAGGTCTCCCTCGACGTCCAAGGGCTCACCGTCGCCGTCGACAACGGCCGCAAGACCCTCCTCGACCAGGTCTCCTTCCCCGTCGGCGCCAAATGCCTGCTCGCCGTCGTGGGCCCCAGCGGAGCCGGCAAATCCACCCTCCTGGGCGCCCTCACCGGCCTGCGCCCCGCCGACCGGGGCACCGTCCTCTACGACGGGCGCGACCTCTACCGCGACTACGCCGAACTGCGCAGCCGCATCGGCCTCGTCCCGCAGGACGACATCCTGCACTCCCAGCTGACCGTCCGGCGCGCCCTCACCTACGCCGCCGAACTGCGCTTCCCGCAGGACACCGCCAAGGCCGAACGCCAGGCCCGGGTCGACGAGGTCATCGGCGAACTCGGCCTCGAACAGCGTGCCGACCAGCCCATCCACAGCCTCTCCGGCGGCCAGCGCAAACGCGTCTCCGTCGCCCTGGAGCTGCTCACCAAGCCCTCCCTGCTGTTCCTGGACGAGCCCACCTCCGGCCTCGACCCCGGCATGGACCGCTCGGTGATGAACATGCTGCGCGACCTCGCGGACGACGGCCGCACGGTCATCGTCGTCACCCACAGCGTGCTCAACCTCGAAGGATGCGACCGTCTCCTGGTCCTCGCGCCCGGCGGGCGCATCGCGTACTACGGCGCTCCCGGGGAAGCCCTCGAATTCTTCGGCTTCGAGCAGTGGCCCGAGGCCTTCGAGGCCTTCGAGAACGAGCGCGACCGCGACTGGGCCGGGCAGTACCGGGCCTCGCCCCTGTACCGCCGCCACATCGACCTCGCAGCCGGCCGGTCCCCGCTCACGGGACAGGGCGAATGGGCCGCCGGCGTCCCACCGCAGCCACCGCCCAAGGCCCAGAGCTGGGGATCCCAGCTCTCCACCCTCATCCGCCGGTACGCGGCCGTGCTCAGGTCCGACCGCACGTTCCTGATCATCATGATCGCGCTGCCGTTCGTCATGGGCGCCATGACCCGCGCACTGGCCGGAAACACCCTCAACGCCGAAACGGCGCTGAACGCCCTGTTCATCCTGTGCGTGGGCGGAGTCCTGATCGGCGCCGCCAACGCGGTGCGCGAGTTGGTCAAGGAACGCGCCATCTACCGGCGCGAGCGCTCCGTCGGCCTGTCCCGGTCGGCCTACCTGATGTCCAAAATCGTGGTCCTCGGCGTGATCACCGTCGCCCAGGCCGTGGTCCTCACCCTCGTCGGCCTCGCGGGTGTCACCATCAATGCCCCCGGCGGCCGGGGCAACTTCATGCCACCACTGATCGAAATCACTCTCGCCGTCGCCCTGCTGTCCCTCACCGCGATGGTGCTCGGCCTGCTGATCTCCGCCCTGGTGGCCAAGGAGGAGGTCACCATGCCGCTGCTGGTCCTCCTCACGATCGTCCAGGTGGTCTTCTGCGGCTCCCTGCTGAAACTCACCGGTGTCCCCGTCATCGAACAGTTCGCCTGGTTCGTCCCGGCCCGGTGGGCCATGGGAGCGATGGCGGGCACCATCGACCTCGGCGCGATCGTCCCCGGAAAGATCACCCAGGACCCGCTGTTCGACCACGAGGCCCACCTCTGGCTCCTCGAGATGGGCATGCTCGTCGTCCTGTCCGTGCTGTTCGGCGTGCTGGTCGCCCGGCTGCTGCGCCGCCACGAGCCGACCATCATGCGGAAGTAGGCTTCATGAGCAGCTCGATGGGACGCCCGGGAGGTGAGGTGCAGGATTTCCGACCCACCCACGTGGTGCCGCAGGAGGGACTGTCCGCCTGGGAGGGGCCCGACGTCACCCGGCCGACCGTGCCCCTGGACCCGTTCCTGCCCGTGCAGCTGCTGTCCCGGCGCGGGGAGTGGGGGGAGGTCCTGTGCGCCAACGGGTGGTCCGCCTGGGTGGACGGCCGGCTGCTCGTCGCCGTGCCGCACCCGCCGCCGACCGCCGGGGGACGGCCCCCGGTCCGCTCGGAGGACCCGAGACCGCTCCTCACGCGCGGCGCCGAGGCCCTGGAACGCTACCGGCGGGCCGTGGACGAGCTCGCCTCCGGACGGATCGACACCGACGCCTTCCGGCGCTCCGTGCGCGGCCTGCGGGCCGGTGTGGTCATCGACGGGGAATCGGTGTGGCTCTACGACGAGAAGTCGGGGCGGTGGCTGTACGACGACGGCGACCGCATGGCGACCTACGCGGTCGTGGCCGGGCCGGGCGGAGCGACCGGCCCCGGCCCCGGACCCGAGCAGCAGCCGCCGCCCGCGGCCGCGGCCACGGACCCGGGCGGTGGACCCGCCGTCCGCAGGCCCCAGACACCGACCGACGTGGTCGGCGTGCCGCGCGAGGGGGCGGGGGACCGGTCCGACCGTGCGGTGGCCCATGACCCGACGCGGATCGTGGACACCCGCGATCCCGGAGGCGGCTGATGGCGGACGACAAGCGGGCGGAGCGGCCCGGCGGCACCCCCACCGACCTGTGCGGGAAGCAGATCGCCGGGTACCTGGTGGAGAGCGAGCTCGGCCGCGGCGGGATGGCCGTCGTCTACCGGGCCAGGGACCTTCGGCTCGACCGGATGGTGGCACTGAAACTGCTGGCCCCCGAGCTGGCCCGCAACGACACCTTCCGGCAGCGGTTCGCCCACGAGTCGAAGGTGGCCGCGACCATCGAGCACCCGCACATCGTGCCCGTCTTCGAGGCGGGGGAGGCGGACGGACTGCTCTACATCGCCATGCGCCTCGTCGAGGGCCCGGACCTGCGGGTGATGCTGGACCGGACGGGTCCGCTGCCGGTGGACACGGCCGCGCGCATCGCCGGCCAGGTGGCGTCCGCGCTCGACGCGGCCCACGCCCACGACCTGGTCCACCGGGACGTGAAACCGGGCAACATCCTGATCGCCGCGGGCACGGACCGGGACCACCCGGAACACGCCTACCTCACGGACTTCGGGCTGACGAAGAAATCGCTGTCGCTGACCGGGTTCACCACCGACGGGCAGTTCGTCGGGACGGTGACCTACGTGGCGCCGGAACAGATCTCCGGCAAGCCCGTGGACGGCCGGTGCGACGTCTACAGCCTGGGGTGCGTCGTCTACGAGGCCCTCGCCGGGGAGCCGCCCTTCCAGCGCGACGACGACATCGCCCTGCTGTGGGCCCACCAGTTCGATGCGCCGCCGCCGCTGACCTCGCGGCGGCCCGGACTGCCGGAGGCCGTGGACGAGGTACTGGCCAAGGCGCTGGCCAAGTCGCCCGACGACCGGTGGAGCAGCTGCCTGGAGTTCACCACGGCCCTGCGGCGCGCGGGCACCGGAACAGGGGCGCCGACGACGGGGCCTTCGGGCGGGCCGCCCGAAGGGGCGAGCGGGGCCGGCGGCGCGGCGCAGGACGCGCTGCCCGCACCTCCGCCGGTGCCGAGGTGGGCGCTGCCGGTCTTCACCCTGCCGCCGGACGGCGGCCCGCGCTCCTGAGCCCGATCCGTCTCAGCAGCTCCGTCTCACCGGCTTCGTCTCAGCCAGGGGGCCGGGCCGCCGCGGACGGTTCGTCGACCCGGCCGCGGCGGTGCAGCGGACGGGCCAGGAGAGCGCCCAGGAAGCCCGCCACCGCGCCCCACAGCAGGCCGAGCCCGACGTTGCGCCACAGCACGGGCACCAGTTCCACCTGGCCACCGAGGCCGTCGACGTCGCCGATGCCCAGCAGGGAGAGGCCGAACTGCGCCTGGATCCTGCCCAGCAGACAGACCGTCAGGGTCGCCAGGGCCACGGCCACCCCCAGGTGGAGCGCGTGCTGCCAGGGGCGGACGTGGGCCGGGGAGCGTACGGCCGCCAGCACACCCGTGCCGAGCAGCAGGACGGCGGCCACCGCCACCAGCCACCACGCCCGGGAGTCCTGCTCCGCGAGCGAGGACACGTCGACCGTGGACAGGTCGGAGCCGCGCAGGACCTGGTCCAGCAGCTGGGGCATCGGCAGTCCGAACGGCCCTTCGACCCGGCCCTCCCAGACGCCGCCGAAGCCCAGGGTGAGCGCGAGCCAGACGAGGTTCGGCAGCCCGAGCAGGATCACGGCGAAGGTCCGGTCGGCATGGCCCTGCGTGGCGGCCACGACCACGCCGACCCCGATGCCGAGGACGACGTAGGAGAGGAGCAGCAGCATCGTGGCGAAGGCGGCCGGGCGCAGTGCCGAGTGGAAGCGGACCAGCCGGGCGGGGAGCGGGGCGCGCCGCGAGACGAGCAGAGCGATCAGCAACAGGCCCAGGATCCAAAGGAGTCCGTAGAGGAGGGTGGCGGGCAGGTCGGCCTCGAAGCCCACCGTCGGCTCGGAGTCGAGGAGATCGGTGATCGTCCCGATGGGGGAGTCGCCGGTGGAGATGCCGAAGGTCGCGCGGGCCAGGAACGTGACGCCGGTCAGGGCGAGGAGCCACAGCAGGACCAACGGGACGGCCCGGCCGACGAGTTCGCGGGGCCGGGCCACCGCCCGGTTGTGCAGGGGGCGCAGGAAGAGGTATCCGGTCGTCAGGGCGCCGGCCAGGGTCACCGACAACGGGACCACCGACAGGCTCGCCTCGGCCCCCGCCAGCAGGCCGGCGCCGCCCGACACCTCCAGCGACCCGCCGGCCGCCATCACCACGACGGCGGCGAGCACGTGCGGGAACGCGCCGTCCGGCAGACCGCCCGCGCCGGCGAACACCAGCCCGGCCGCGGCGACCGCGGCCATCACGGCGAAACCCGCGACAACGGCGACGAGGGCGTCACGCCATGCCCTCGCGGAGCCCCCCGACGATGAAGATCCCGGCGTCCGACTCACCCTGCCACCGTGACACCCTCGGCTTGCGGCCACCACCCGGACGGCGCACACAATGGTCCCCAGGGAACTCACTCCTCCTGGGAAGAAGAGCCCGTGACCACACAACCATCCGGCCGACCGCCGTCTTCGGAACGCCCCACCGGGCCGCCTTCGGGTCCGCTCTCGGGCGGACAGCACGGGCCCCCGCCGCCCCCGCCCCCGGCGCCTCCGGGTGGGCCGGGAGGCCAGGGCCCGGGTCAGGGTCCGGGCCCTGCCAAAGGCCCTTGGTGGCGCTCCGTGCCACGGCTGGTCACCGCGCTCGTCGCGGTGACCGCGGTCGTCGCGCTCGCCGTGGTCCTCACCCGGCCCAGTGGCACCGACAACGCCGGTGGCGAGGTGTTCCTCCAGCCGGCCGCCGCCTCCGGCCCCGACCCCTTCACCGAGTCCGCGGCGGTGCAGGAGGCCCCGCCACCGCCGGAGAGCCCGTCGCCGCAGAGCCGGCCACCTTCTCCCCAGGGCACCGGAACCCCGCGGGTCAGCCCCAGTGCCAGCCCGACCGCGCCCGTGGGCACCAGGAGCGTCAGCGGCTCCGCGCCGGGCGTCTACACCGGTACCCGGAACGTCGCCAGCTGCGACGTCGAGAAGCTGATCGGATCGCTCACCGCGGACCCCGCCAAGAACGCGGCCTTCGCCTCGGTCTTCGGCCTCCAGCCGGCCGGGGTTCCCGGATACCTGCGCTCACTCACGTCGGTGCAGCTGCGCATGGACACCCGGGTGACGAACCACAGCTACCGTGACGGCAAGGTCGTGCCCTACCAGGCCGTGCTCCAGGCCGGGACGGCCGTGCTGGTGGACGACCGGGGCGTGCCGCGCGTGCGCTGCGCGTGCGGGAACCCGCTCGGTCCGCCGGTGGCCCTCAAGGCCAACCCGAAGCGCTTCGGGCAGACGTGGCCCTCCTACCAGCCGGCGAAGGTGGTGGCCGTCGCACCGTCGGTGACCATCGTGAACAAGATCGTGATCTACGACCCCCGCGACCACCGCTGGTACGAGCGCCCCAAGGGCGGCAACCAGGGCAAGCGCCCGCCCGACCGGCCGATACCGCCCCCGCCGGTCCCGACGCCGCCGCCGCTCACCCCGAGTCCGGTGATCACGCCGACCCCGTCCAGGACGACGCCGACCCCCTCGGTGACGAGCCCGACGCCGACTCCGTCCGTGACGACGCCGACGCCGAGTCCGTCCGTCACGACGCCGAGTCCGTCCGTCACGACCCCGAGTCCGTCCGTGACGACGCCCAGCCCGTCCGTGACGACGCCGACGCCCACTCCGACGGCCCCGACCCCGACTCCGTCGAAGTCCCCCTCGGAGCCACCGTCGAAGTCGCCCACCTCGTCGCCCTCCGAGTCACCGGTGAAGTCGCCCTTGGAGTCACCGTCCGCGGCACCGTCCGCGTCGCCCTCGGAGTCACCGGTGACGTCCCCGTCACCGGCGCCGTCTCCCTCCGACGCGAAGTCGCCCTCGGTGACGGTCTCGAAGCCGGCCGAGTCACCTGCGGCGTCACCGGCGCCGAGGTCCCTGCCGCCGCCTCCCGCGTCTCCCGCGCCGACGACGGCCGCCCCTGTGCCCCCGCCCCCCTCGGCCGCACCCCGGCCGCAGTCCCCGCCTCCGCCGACGGCCGCGCCGCTGCCGAGGCCGGAACCGGTCCTGACGGCTCCCGAGCGCCAGCCCGAGCCCGAGCGTGAGCCCGAGCCCGAGCGTGAGCCCGAGGGCCCGGCCGAGGAGAGCTAGGCCGTCTCCCGTCCATCGCCGTGCCTCCTGTCCCGTACGGGACAGGAGGCACGGCCGCGGGGCGCCACGGCAGGGAACCGGAGGTCAGGCGCGGCTGCGACGGGTCAGCGCGTCGCCCGCCGCGCCCACCGCGAGGCCGAGGGCGATCATGACGACGTAGCTGTAGATCTCGTAGCCGTCGGGGGCGAGGAAACGGACGAAGCTCATGAAGTGGATCCAGCCGAGCCACTCGTGCAGCAGGCCGCTCGCGCCGCCGATGACGAGGACGAAGCAGAGCAGCCCCGAGAAGGCGGCCAACGGGGACTTCGGGGTGGAGGAGGTCATGCCCCGACGTTAGGGGCCGGGCCCAGGGCCGGGAATCGGGCTTACGGCTGCCCGCGGTCGTACTTAAGTATTCGGTCCGGGGCGCGGACACCTGCGGGCCGTCGGGCCTGCGTAGATTTCCGGGACATGCGCCGTATCCACCGCACCCGCCGGGACTGGGCCGCCGACCTGGGCCTGTTCCTCTTCGCCGCGTGCTTCGCCGCCGTCAGCTCGCAGTCCATCCCGGTGGACGAGAGCCTCGGCCCGGGGTGGCGGACCGCCGACCAGGTGGTCGGCGGGCTGGGCTGCGCGGCGGTGCTCCTGCGTCGGCGCTGGCCGGTCCAGCTGGCCGTGGCGCTGCTCCTGGCGGGCGGGTTCGCGCACTACCTGACCGGACCGGCGATGGTGGCCGTGTTCACCGTGGCCGCGACCCGGCCCTGGAAGGCCACGGCCTGGGTGGCGGCGCTGGCCTTCGGCCCCCTGCCCCTCTTCCTGTGGCGGCTGCCGGACATGTCCGGGGATCGGGCGGGCTCGGCGGTGACGTACTTCGCCCTGATCGCCGGGGCCATCGGCTGGGGGCTCTTCCGGCGCTCCCGCCGGCAGCTGATCGCCTCGCTGCGCGAGCGCGCCGAGCTGGCCGAGGCGGACGCGGAGTCCCGGGCGGAGCGGGCCCGGATGGAGGCCAGGGAGGAGATCGCCCGCGAGATGCACGACGTACTCGGCCACCGGCTGTCGCTGCTGAGCGTGCACGCGGGCGCACTGGAGTTCAACCCGGGCGCCCCGCGGGCGGAGATCGAGCGGGCGGCCGCGGTGATGCGGGAGAGCGCCCACCTGGCCCTGCACGACCTGCGCGAGGTGATCGGCGTACTGCGGGCCGGTTCGGGGGAAGGACCGGCGGAGGACGAGCGTCCGCAGCCGGAACTGGCGGACCTGCCGCGCCTGGTGGCGGAGGCGAGGGCCGCGGGCGGCCGGATCGCGCTGGCCGGACCGCCCGAGGGGGACACGCCGCCGGCCCTGGTGGGGCGTACGGCGTACCGGATCGTCCAGGAGGCGCTGACCAACGTACGCAAGCACGCGCCCGGCGCGGACGTCGACGTGCGGCTCACCGGGGGCCCGGGGGACGGGCTGACGGTGGAGGTCCGCAACGCCCGCCCATCCGTACCGGATCCGGCGAGGGCCGCCGCCCCCGGAACGGCCGGGGGCGGCGGACAGGGGCTGATCGGGCTGGCCGAACGCGCCCGGCTGGCGGGCGGGGAACTGACGGCCCTCCCCGCCGACGGCGGCTTCCGGGTGCACGCCTGGCTACCCTGGCAGAGCTGACCGGGGGACGGGGCAGGACGCCGGAACGCGCCGGAACGCGCCGGAACGCGCCGGAGCGCGACGGAAGATGACGCAAGAGGACGGAAGACGAGAGAAGAGGCGCCGGTGATCCGCGTACTGCTGGTCGACGACGACGCGATCGTCCGGGCCGGGCTGCGCCTGATGCTCGGCGGCGCCCCGGACATCGACCTGGTCGCGGAGGCCGCGGACGGGGCGGAGGTGCCCGGCCTCGTCGCCGCGCACGGCCCCGACCTGGTGCTGATGGACATCCGGATGCCCGGCGTCGACGGGCTCGCCGCCACCGAGCGGCTGCGGGCGCAGCCGGGAGCCCCCGAGGTACTGGTCCTGACCACCTTCCACACCGACGCGCACGTCCTGCGCGCGCTGCGGGCCGGAGCCGCCGGATTCCTCCTCAAGGACACCCCGCCGCAGGAGATCGTGACGGCGATCCGGACGGTGGCGGCCGGCGACCCGGTGCTGTCCCCGGCCGTCACCCGCCGGCTCATCGACCGGGTGGCGGGGGGCGACGGCGGCCAGGGCGCCCGCGCGACCGCCGCCCGGGCCCGGCTGGCGCTGCTGGCCGGGCGCGAGCGGGAGGTGGCCGTCGCCGTCGGGCGGGGCCTGTCCAACGCCGAGATCGGGCGGGAGCTGCACCTGGCGCTGCCCACGGTGAAGACCCACGTGTCCCGGATCCTGACCCGGCTCGACCTCAACAACCGGGTGCAGATCGCCCTTCTGGTCCATGACGCGGACCTGCCGGACAGCGGCGGACCGCCCCGCTGAGAAGAGCGCCGCGAGGGCCCGTACCGGCCCCGTACGGGACGGCGCACACCCGCCCGCCCTCCGTCCCGGCCGTTCCACAGGGACACCGGCGGAGGAGAGTGAGACCCTGGCTGCATGGCCCGTAGGGCAGACAACCCCGACGTCGGCTGGCCCGCGCGGCCCGACATGAGCCTCGCGCTCAACCGCATGGGCACATTCGACTGGGACCTCGACAGCGGGCGGATGTTCCTCGATCCCACCGCGCTCGAGGTGCTCGAGCTGCGCCAGGAGGAGTTCGACGGGACCGTTGACGGGCTCCGGCGCTGCTTCGCACCCGGTGAGGAGGCCCGCCTCGACACCCGGGTCGCGCAGGCGATCAAGGACGGCAGGAGCCACTACGGGGCCTACGTCCGCAGCCGCCGGCGCGACGGTTCGTCGGCCTGGACCCACGTCCAGGGGCACATCCTGCGGGATCCATCCGGTCGCTCGTACCGCGTGATCGGGATCCTCCGCGACGCCGCCCACGACCCGGGTGAGCCGGGCGCCGCCGGTGAAGAGGTCGAGGGGCGCCGCAGGATGACCGGCGTCGTCGAGCGGACCACCGCCATCCTGGCCCACGCCCGCACCGTCAACGACGTGACCGACATCCTCAAGGACCCCCAGGCCCTCGGGCACCTCGGCGCGGTCAGCGTGATGCTGGGCGTCGTCGACGGCGGCCGCATCCACCTGGTGGCGGAGGGGCAGCTCGGCTCGTACGTGCCCGAGATCGAATACACGCGGATCGACGCGCGGCTCCCGATGAGCGAGGCCGTACGCACCATGCAGTCGGTCTTCATCGTCTCGCGGGAGGAGTTCCAGCAGGGCTACCCGGACCTGTGGCCGTACATCGAGCCGCTGTCCGTCCGCAGCGGCGTCTATCTGCCGCTGATCGCCCAGGGACGGCCCGTCGGGGCGCTCGGGCTGCTCTACGCGCGGGAGGGCGATTTCACCGCCGAGGAACGGAACCTGCTGATGGCGCTCGGCAGCGGCGTCGCCCAGAGCCTCCAGCGTGCCATCCTCTTCGAGCAGGAGCACGACCTCGCCGAGGGGCTCCAGCGGGCGATGCTGCCCCGGCGGATCCCGGACGTGCCGGGCGCGCTGATCGCCGTACGGTACCGCTCGGCCCGGATGGGGCGGGACGTCGGCGGCGACTGGTACGACGTGATCCCGCTCGGCGACGGCCGGGTCGGGGTGATGATCGGCGACGTCGAGGGGCACGACACGGACGCGGCCGCGGTCATGGGGCAGCTGCGCATCGTGATGCGCGCGTACATCGTCGAGGGGCACACGCCCGGCACGGCGATGGCCCGGGCCTCGGCCTTCCTGCGCGAGCTGGAGACGGAACGCTTCGCCACGTGCACCTATGCCGAGGTGGACCTCACCACCGGAATGCTCCGGCTGGTCCGTGCCGGGCACCTCGACCCGGTCGTACGGCGCGGTGACGGGAGTGTCCACCGGGTGCAGGTGGCCGGTGGACTGCCGCTCGGCCTGCCGCCCCGTGAGCAGGCCGGCACCGGTTCCGGCTATCCCGTCACCAGCCTGGAACTGCACCCCGGGGACACCCTGCTGCTGTGCACCGACGGCCTGATCGAACGCCCCGGCGCGGACCAGGACAGCGGCATGCGGGAACTCGTGGCGGCGGTCCACAGCGGCCCGGTCGACGTGGAGGAACTCGCCGACGTGCTGTGCGACCTGGTCGGGGACTCGGGCAGCGGGGACGACATGGCCCTGCTCGTACTGCGTCGCCGGGGCACCCCCACCGCACGCGGCGGCGGTCCGCTGCACCAGCGGCTGGAGCCGGGCGACGCGAAGGCCCCGGCGCTGGCCCGGCACCTGATCCGGGCGGCGGTGGCCGCCTGGGGCGCCCGGCACCGGGCCGACGAGATCGAGCTGGCGGCGGACGAGCTGATGACCAACGCCCTGGTCCACACGGAGGGCGGCGGCCACGTCAGCATGCGGCTCACGGCGCAGGGGCGGATCCGCATCGAGGTCGAGGACACCAGCAGTGACCTGCCGAGGCGGCGCGAGGCGGGCGACTGGGCGGTCTCGGGGCGCGGACTGATGCTGGTGGACCGGCTCGCGGACGAGTGGGGCGTGGAGCCCCGGGGCGGCGGGAAGTGCGTGTGGTGCGAGTTCGAGCTGGCCGCCCCGGAGGACGCCGGCTGAGGGGAGGACGCCGGCCTAGGACCGAGGGCCGGCCGGAACCTCAGAGGGTCACCAGGGTGACCTCGGTGGCCTTCACGCTCGTCCACACCGCGGCGCCGTCCACGATGCCCAGCTCGGCCGCCGCGTCGGGGGTGATCTCGGAGACCAGGTCGGGAGCCTCGGCCGAGGCGATCAGCACGCGCAGCCGGCTGCCGACCGCGGTGATCTCCCGTACGGTGCCGGGCCAGACGTTGCGGGGGCTGCCGCCCGGGCGGTCCCGGTGGACCGACACCGCCTCCGGAGCGATGATCGCCAGAGCCTTCGTCCCCTCGGACAGTGCCTCGGCGACCACCAGGTGACCGCCGCCCGCGAGGGTGAGCCCGGTGGCGGAAGCGGTGCCCGGCCACGCGTTGCGCCCCAGCATGCGGGCCACCCACGGGGAGCGCGGGTGCCGGGTCACCTCGGTGGGCGGCGCGTCCTGCAGGGCCCGTCCGTCGGCCAGTACGAGGACCCGGTCGGCCAGGGACACCGCCTCGACGGGATCGTGGGTGACGAGGAGGCAGACACCGCCGAAGCCGGCCAGGTGGCTGCGCAGCGTGTGCCGCACCCGGGCCCGGGTGGTCTGGTCGAGCGCGGCGAGCGGTTCGTCCAGCAGCAGGAGCCGGGGGCGGGCGGCCAGCGCCCGGGCCAGTGCCACCCGCTGGGCCTGGCCGCCGGAGAGCTGCGCGGGCCGGCGGTCGGCGAGGTGCACGACGCCGAGCCGGTCCAGCCAGGTCAGGGCCTCGCGGACGGCCTCGGCGCGCGGCACCCCGCGGGCGCGCAGTCCGTACGCGGTGTTGGCCACGGCGGTCAGGTGCGGGAACAGCGCGCCGTCCTGCGGGACCCAGGCCACCTGCCGCCTGTGCGGGGGCAGGGCCGTCACATCGGTGTCGCCGAGCCGCAGTTCGGCGTGGGCGCGCGGGGTGAGGCCGAGCAGGGCGCGCAGCAGAGTGGTCTTGCCCGCGCCGTTCTCGCCGACCACGGCGATGGTGGTGCCGGGTTCCGCGTCGAGGGTGAGCTCGTTGAAGCCGGTGACGACTGCGCGCAGGGGCCAGTGACCGCCGTCGTGCGGCAGCGCGGTCCTGCCGACGCCGGTGGCGGGGCCGGCGTCCGTGGCGGGGCCGGCGTCCGTGGCGGGGCCGGCGTCCGCGGCGGGCGGCTCCTCCCGGACCGCCGGCGGCGCGGTGGCGTCGCGGGCCACCGGGGTGCCCGTCCAGCGTCCGCGCAGGGCGATCAGTACGCCCATGGCGATCGCGAGGAGCAGGAGCGAGACGGAGGTGGCGGCCTCGGGCCTGTCCTGCAGCAGGAGGTACACCTGGAGCGGCAGGGTCTGGGTGGTGCCGGGCAGGTTGCCGGCGAAGGTGATGGTGGCGCCGAACTCGCCGAGCGCGCGGGCCCAGGTCAGCGCGGCGCCGGCGATGAGGCCGGGGGCCACCATGGGCAGGGTCACGGTGAAGAACACCCGGACCGGCGAGGCGCCGAGCGAGGCGGCGGTCTCCTCGTAGCTCTGCTTGAGGCCGCCGAGGGCGCCTTCGAGGCTGATCACCAGGAACGGCATGGCGACGAACGTGGCCGCGACGACGGCGCCCGACGTGTGGAACGGCAGGGTGATCCCGAAGGTGCCCTCCAGCCAGGGACCGAGCAGCCCGCGCCGGCCGAACGCGAGGAGCAGGGCGACACCGCCGACGGTCGGCGGCAGCACCATGGGGAGCAGCACGAGGGAGCGCACCAGGGCCTTGCCCTTGAACTCGACGCGGGCCAGCAGCCAGGCGAGCGGCACGCCGAGGAGGAGCGAGAGGGCCAGCGCCCACAGGGACACCACGAGCGAGAGCTTGAGGGCCTCGACCACGCCGGGGCTGGTGAGGTGGGTGCCGAGCTCGCCCCACTGCGTGCGCACGAGGATGCCGATGAGCGGCAGCAGCAGGAACGCGACGGCGAGCAGCGCGGGCAGCGTCAGGGCCAACGGGGGCCGGGTGCGGGTGCGGAGTCTACTCATGAGGGTTCCTGGCTGGGGGTGGTCGGCTGCGGGGGAAGCGTATGCGGTCGGCGACGGCGGATCCGGCCGCGCGGGCGGGAAACCCCGAAAGGGGCTGCCTGTCCCCCCGGTTCAGGCAGCCCCTCGGTGTCCGGCCGTGGCCGGAGACGGCGATCACGCCTTCTGGAAGCCCGCGTCCTGGAGGATCTTCTGCGCCTCGGGGCTGCTCAGCCAGGTGACGAACGCGGCCGCGTCCTCGGCGTTCTTGGACTGCTTCAGGGTGGCGGCCGGGTAGGAGGCCACGGCGTTCTGGTCGTCGGGGATCTCCACCGTGACGACCTTGTCGCCGGACTTCGCGGAGTCGGTCTTGTAGACCAGACCGGCGTCGGCCTCGCCCAGCTCGACCTTGCTCAGCACGGCGCGGACGTTGGGCTCCTGGGAGACCGGCTTCACCTCGATCTTCTGGGCGTCGAGGATCTGCTTGCTGTAGCGGCCGACCGGGACCTCGGGCGCGGCCAGCACGACCTTGATCTTGGTGTCGGCGAGGTCCTTGAGCTCGTCGATCTTGAACGGGTTGGCTTTGCCGGCCGCGATGACCAGGCGGTTCTTGGCGATGATCGTGGCGTCGCCGGTCTCGGTCCTCAGACCGTCCATGGTCTTGGTGTCGGCGGTGACCAGCGCGTCGGCCGGGGCGCCCTGCTTGACCTGGGCCGCGAGTTCCTGCGAACCCGCGAAGGAGAAGGTGATCTTCGTGCCGGGGTGGGTCTTCTCGTACTCCGCCCCCGCGGCCTTGAAGACGTCGGTCAGGGAAGAGGCCGCCAGGACCGTGAGGTTGACGGCCTTCGGGGTGGCACTGGCGCCGACGGCGGGCTTGTCCTCGTTCTTGCCGCAGGCGGCCAGCGGTACGAGCAGGGCGGCGGTCAGCGCGGCGGCGGCGGTACGGCGGAACGTGATCGGGGACATGAGCAGGTGCTCCTCGGTCGGGTCGGCGGCCGGCCGGGTGCCGGTACCGCGTGGTGGTGACCCGCGCCGGTGACGGGCGGAGCGGGTGGGGACGGTCGGTGACGCCGGGCGGGTGGGGACGTCGGTGATGCTGAGCGGGTGGTGCGGGATGCCGCGGGTGCGCGGCGTGCGGCACCGGCCGGGTCAGGTGCGGTCGATGTGCACGCTGGTGGACTTCACGCGGGCGGTGGCCTGCATGCCGACCTCCAGCCCGAGCTCCTCGACGGCCTCACGGGTGAGCAGGGAGACCAGACGGTGGGGACCTGCCTGGATCTCGACCTGGGCGGCCACGTCGCCGAGCTTGACGGCCGTGACGATCCCGGGGAAGGCATTGCGGGCCGAGGTGTACGGTTCCCCGTCCTCCGTGTGGGCGCCCTGACCCACTTCGACGGAGAAGGCGGCCAGGTCGCGCCCGTTGATCAGGCGTCGGCCGCCCTCGTCGCGATGGGTCACGACGCGGCCTGCGTCGGCCCAGCGGCGCGCGGTGTCCGGGCTGACGCCCAGCAGACGTGCTGCCTGTCCGATGGTGTAGGACTGCATGGGCGACAACGTAGGCCTTCATGTGGCGCATTTGCAATTCTCTTGGCCTGATCTCCATGGCAGATGCCATACCTGTTGGCGCATCTGCCAAAACTCGTTCCGCTCTGCCGCACCCGTCTCGCTAGAGTCGGGGCATGGCTGATGAGGTAACGGGAACGGGCACGGTGCGGGTCGACGCGTGGATCTGGTCCGTGCGCCTGACCAAGACCCGCTCGACCGCGGCGACCGCCTGCCGGGCGGGCCACGTGAAGGTCAACGGGGAGCGCGCCAAGCCGGCGCAGCCGGTGCGCGCGGGGGACGAGGTGAGGCTCTTCCACGCGGGGCGCGAGCGGATCGTCGTCGTCAAGCGGCCCGTGTCCAAGCGGGTGGGCGCGCCCGTCGCCGCCGAATGCCTGATCGACAACAGCCCGCCGCCGCCGACCCCCGTCGAGGCCGCCGTGGTCGGTATCCGCGACCGCGGCGCGGGCCGCCCGACGAAGCGCGAACGGCGCGAGATCGAATCCCTGCGCGGCCGCCCGTAGGAACGAGCCGGGGACGAACCGGGCACCGGGCAGCCACCGCCGCCCGGGGTCAGGTCTTGCGGTACGTGTACGCGTCCGCGGCGGCCGCCGCGACCTCCGCCAGCGGGGCTCCCGTGGAGGCGGTCACCGCCGCCGCCACCGCGCCCTCGACGAACGGCGCGTCCAGCAGCAGCGAGCCGGGCGGCAGTTCGTCCTCCATCAGCAAAACCTTCACCGTCAGCACCGAGCTCCCCAGATCGGCCAGCAGGGCCACCCCGGCGCCCCGGTCCACCTCCCGGGCGGCCGCGAGGATCCGCTCCGTGCTCGTGCCGAGCCCGCCGACGGCCGTCCCGCCCGCCGCGGCCACCGGGGCCACGGGTCCGCCCGCCGCCAGGTCACGAGCCAGCTCCGCCACCGCCTCCGCGACCCGCGCACTGTGCGACACCAGCACGATGCCGACCAGCGCCGTCACCGCGCACCCTCCGCTTCCGCCACGTCCGCCAGCGCCTCCAGCAGCAAGGCCGACGAGGTCGCCCCCGGATCCTGGTGGCCGATGCTCCGCTCGCCCAGATAGCTGGCCCGCCCCTTGCGCGCCAGCATCGGCACCGTCGCCAGCGCCCCGTTCTCCGCCGCGGCCCCGGCCGCCCGGTACGAGCTGGCCAGCGCGGCCACCCCCGGCACCAGCGCGTCCAGCATCGTCTTGTCGCCCGGCGCCGCCCCGCCCAGCTGGGCCACCGCGCCGACCCCCTCGGACAGGGCCGCGCGCAGCTCCGCGTCCGAGACCTCGGCCGACTCCCCGAGCGCCTTGCCCGTGCGCCGCAGCAGCGTCCCGTAGAGCGGCCCCGACGCCCCGCCGACCGTCGAGATCAGTGTCCTCCCGGCCAGCTGGAGCACGGCGCCCGGCGCCCCCGCCGGCTCCGCCTCCTGGGCGGCGACGACGGCCGTGAACCCCCGCAGCAGATTGCTTCCGTGGTCGGCGTCACCGATGGGCGAGTCGAGCTCGGTCAGCCGGTCGGCCTCCCGCTCCACCGCGGCCGCGGCAGCCGCCATCCAGCGTCGGAAGAAGTCTGCGTCACGCACTGGTTCTCCTCGCCTCGCACCTGTCCGGCCGGTCCCACCGGGACACCATACGTTCAGCGGCCCCAGCGCAGCGCCGCCGTCTGCACGGGCGCGTCCCACAGCCGCAGCAGCTCCTCGTCGGCCCGGCACAGGGTCACCGAACACCCCGCCATGTCCAGCGAGGTGACGTAGTTTCCGACGAGCGCCCGCGCCACCGGCACACCCCGCCCGGCCAGCACCCGGGCGACCTCCGCGTGGAACCCGTACAGCTCCAGAAGGGGCGTCGCACCCATCCCGTTGACCAGCGCGAGCACCGGCCCGTCGGCCGGACCGACCTGCGCCAGCTCCTCCAGCACGACGCCCACCGAGACCTCCGCGATCTCCCGGGCCGACATCATCGGGCGCCGCTCCCGGCCCGGCTCGCCGTGGATGCCGACGCCCAACTCCAGCTCCCCGTCCGGCAGGTCGAAGGTCGGGCTGCCCTTGGCGGGAGTGGTGCAGGCGCTCAGCGCCACTCCGAAACTCCGCGAGGACTCGTTCACGCGGCGGGCGAGCGCGGCGACCCGCTCCAGCGGCGCCCCCTCCTCGGCGGCCGCCCCGGCGATCTTCTCGACGAAGAGAGTGGCCCCCGTGCCGCGCCGCCCTGCGGTGTACAGGCTGTCGGTCACGGCGACGTCGTCGTCGACCAGGACGCGCTCGATCCGCAGGCCGTCCTCCTCGGCGAGCTCGGCGGCCATCTCGAAGTTCAGCACGTCCCCGGTGTAGTTCTTGACGACGAAGAGCACTCCCCGGCCGGAGTCCACGGCCGCCGCCGCCCGCACCATCTGGTCGGGCACCGGCGAGGTGAACACCTCACCCGGGCACGAGGCCGACAGCATCCCGTACCCCACGAACCCGGCGTGCAGCGGCTCGTGCCCGGAACCGCCCCCGGACACCACCCCGACCCGGCCGCCGCCCCGCGCGTCCCGCCGTACGACGACCCGCCGCTCCACATCGACGTCCAGCTCGGGATGGGCGGCCGCCATCCCCCGCAGGGCGTCGGCGACCACGGTCTGCGGACTGTTGATCAGCATCCTCATGCGTATCTCCCAGCGAGGTTGACAAGTGACTCTCTGAGCAATGTTTTCGCAGGTCAGAAGGTCCTGATGCCTACTGATGATCTGGGCGGCCCCTGGCGCTCGAAAGCGGGTTCCGGCGGTACTGATGCCGTCCCCTTGCTGACCTCGTGCTGACTTCAGAGAGGCCGTCGAGAACGGGTTCGCGTGAATCGTTTGGGAGCCGTGGGTGCGGACATATGCATAGCGTAAGACGTTTAAGGGGACGATATGGGCGCTGGTGAGAAAGCAAAGGCTGAGATGGAACGAGTTGCGGGAAGGGCTGTGAAGAAAGCGGCCCACGCCATGGGCAAGGAGACACTGGCCGCCAAAGGCGCCGCTCTGGAAGCCCGGGGCAATGCCCGGCGCGTCAAGGAGAAGGGCAAGGACGTGCTGAGTTGACGGCGTCGGATCCTTGGTCATTGGATGAGACAGGAAGGAATCATGGGCATAATTGCTTGGATTCTCATCGGGCTGTTCGCGGGCATCATCGCCAAAATGCTGATGCCCGGGAAGGACCCCGGCGGTATAATCATCACCATATTGATAGGCATTGCGGGCGGCCTGCTCGGTGGATGGCTCGGTAAGGTGATTTTCGGAGTTGACTCCATCGACGGCTTCTTCGAGATCTCGACGTGGGTCGCCGCCATCGTCGGCTCCCTCATCCTCCTCGGCGTCTTCCGCCTCTTCAAGCGTGCTAGGCACTAGCAGGAAACGGCAACCGGACGCTGGTCCCTTTGATATGCGAAACGGCTTCCCTGCGCGAGCGGGAGAAGCCGTTTCCTTCGTTGCCCCGCACGCACGGCTGACCTCGGTACGGACCGCGGGTGAGGTCCGCGCTGTGAGGGGTTGCTGCCAGCGCGCTGCCGCAATCGAAGTCGGCATCCACGCCCGAGGGCGTCACGGGCGTCGGTAACCCGTGCAGGACGCGCTTCACCTTGCGGCGCAGCGCCCGCCGAGCGGCCCACACCGTCATTCGCACACCCCATGCTGTCAGTCGCAGGAGGATCCGCCCCACGAGAGGTCGTCGCATCCATCGAACAAGTGCCCAACGCCGTCTCCATTTATGTCCGTGCCGCCCCGGGGTGAACTTCACGCTTGCCTCCCGCAGCTACGGTCCGGTGCTCTCTTCGTCGGCAGGATCATTTCGAATCAATGGGAGAGTCATCTTTAAGTCCATGTGTGCCACCTACCCGGTTTCAAACAACGAGAACACTTCACATTGCCGAAAACGTCGAGATATATCCATAGGTGCGCGCGGGCCGGGCCGAACAGGGTGCCGGCGACCGCAGGGCCAAAGCGGCCAGGCCGTCGACCCGCAGCGTGCGTAGGCGAAACCCACCGGATGGCATGTCCGGCGGGCTACACGGTGCGGGTGACGGTGACCACGACGGTGACGGGCGCCGCCCCGCCGTGCTGGGCCAGGCAGGAGGTGACGGCCGCCCGCACGCTTTCGCGGACCCGTCGGGCGACGTCGACGACGCGGTGGTCCTTGTCCAGGATGCAGCGCACCTCCACGTGCCAAGCCCCGACCGGGGTGAGTTCGCAGTGGACGCCTGCCGCCTGCTGGCGCCCGGTGGTACCTGCGGCCACGGCTTCGTACACGCGGGAGGCCGCGACTGCCAGCCGGTCGGCGAGCGCGGGCTGGAGGGCGACTACGCCGGGAACGTCGAGGGCGGCCCGGGCTGCCGCTCGGTGGATGTTCTCGTAGCGGGAGACGTTCATAGTTCACTCAGTTCGGACTGCTCGTCACCAGGTACGCGGGGGTGTCCCAGTGCTGCGCTGACTTCCACGTCGACGGTGGTGACGGCAAGGCCGAGGACGTGTTCGGCCGCGTGGAGGACGGCTTGGCGTACTGCCTCGGCTCGCACTCGCAGCGGCTGGTCGAGTGTGGCTGCCACCGTAATGACGACGACATGGACGGCGTGGTCGTCCTTCGCCGCGTTCACGCGGCAGCTGGCGGCACGGATGCCGGGGACGGTGTCGGCGGCCCGGCGCAGCACTCTTGCGGCCGCGCTCTCGGCGATGCGCAGGTCGTGATCGGGGTCGTCGAGCAGCAGCATGGTGCCGAGCCGTACCTCGCTGCGGACTGCGTTGATGACCCGGGTGGTGAGGCTGTGACCGTCGGGTTGTTCCTCGGCGCGCAGAGCACGAGTTGCCCGGTCCAGGGCTGTCAGCCCTTCGATGGCCTCCCGGCAGTGGGGACAGCGGCTGCTGTGCGGGTCCGAGGTGCCGGCCGCGCTGCGGGCCTGTTGCCAGGCACGGCCGAGGGGGCGTCCGCAGGGCAGGAGTTCCGCACCCGCCAGCAGTTCCGCGTTGGAATGCAGCGGCGCTTCGGCCCTCGCGCCTGCGGGCTCGTCGCCGGAGGTCGGGTGCGGGTCGTCTAGCGCCATGGGCGCATCGCCTCCATCAGAGCGCGTCGTGCGCGAAAGAGTCTGCCGCGCACTGTTTGTTCACTGCTGCCCACCACGTGGGCGATCTCTTCGTAGTGCAGGCCGTGCAGTTCCCGCAGCACCCAGCACACCCGGAGCTCGGGGCCCAGTGCCAGGAGCGCTTGGGTCAGGGCTGCCGTCGCCGCGTCCGTCTCGGCCACCTTGGGTGGTGAGCTGTTCGCATCCGCGGCAGCGGGTTCGGGGACGGTGTCCAGGGGCAACGGATGGGGCCGGCGGCGCAGAGCGTTGAGGCAGCGGTTCGTCACGATGCGATACATCCAGGTGCTGAACGAGGCGCTGTGCCGGAATTCCGGCAGCCGCCGCCAAGCGCTGATGAAGGCGTCTTGGACCGCGTCCTCTGCGTCCGCCCGGTTGCCGAGCAGATGCTGGGCGAGGGCGAGCAGGCGGCTGCTGTGCCGACGGACCAGCACGGCGAAGGCGTCTTCGTCACCTTCCGATGCTCGTATGGCCAGCACGCTGTCGTCCAGTGCGCCGACAGCGTCCTGCTCGGCGGTGACGCCTGCGATCGGCAGCGCTGCCGATCGTGGGGGGCGCTTTGCGCCACGCTGGGGGGAGGGGGCGGTCCGGTTGCGCATCCGCCGCTCGCTTCCTGCCGAAGACGCTCGTTGCGGCCTGGGTACCTACTTCTCGATGGTAGGCGGGCCGCCCCGTGCGAGCCGCGTGAGGAATGTCCACGCGAGGTGTCCTAAGCATGAGGGCGCCGCAACGGCGCCCGGACATCCACCCCGGGGAGGTCCTCATGTCGGACACCATCAACCCCACCTCAGGCGGAGGCGAATCCCGTCCTGCGGGCAGGACCCTCACGGGCCCCACCGGCGCCGGAACCGCGCCCGAGTCGCGGGGCCGGACGACCATCGCGGACAGCGTGGTCGAGAAGATCGCGGGAATGGCCACCCGCGAGGTGCCGGGCATCCACAGCCTCGGCTCCGGCATGGCCCGCACGCTCGGGGCGGTCACCGACAAGGTCCCCGGCGGCCGTCCCAGCGTGAGCCGCGGCGTGAAGGTCGAGGTGGGCGAACGGCAGGCCGCCGTCGATCTCGACGTGGTCGTGGAGTACGGCGTAGCCATCGTGGACATCGCCGCAGAAGTACGCACCAGCGTCATCACCGCTGTCGAACGCATGACTGGCCTTGAGGTCGTCGAGGTGAACATCGCCGTCGACGACGTCCACCTGCCCGACGAGGAGGACGAGGACGTAGGCGAGGGACGTGTGCAGTGACTCCTCGCAGCCCCCGGACTCAGCGGGCCGCGAAACAACCGATGTGAAATTCAGGTGAGTGAAATGAGCGCAGCAACCGTGGGGCTGATTGCCGGCATGGCCCTGGGCTTCGCCGCATTCTTCGGCGGCTTCTGGGCGTTCCTGCTCGTGGCGTTCCTGGGCCTGGTGGGTCTGATCATCGGCCGCATTTTGCAAGGTGACCTGGACCTGTCCGACTTCACGCGTTCCCGGAACCGGCAGTGACCCCGCAACCTGAGGCTGCGCCGCAGGGTGGTGCAGCACCTCCCACGCGGATGGCGCTGCCGGCGGCCGAACGCGGGGCCACGGTGATCCCGGACAAGGTGGTCGCCCGCATCGCGGCCCGCGCCGCGAAAGAGGCACTGGCCACGGAGACGGACACCTCGGGCGCTCAGGCGAAACTGGCCGGTCCGCGCGCCACGGTCACCGTCGGCAGCGGCACGGCCCGGCTGGGGCTGACTCTGGACCTGCCCTACCCGGTGGACCTCGCCGGCGTCTCCCTGCGGGTACAGGAATACGTCAGTGAGCGGGTGGCTCACTTGACCGGTATGCGCGTCACGGAAGTCACCCTTGCCATCGAGCACCTGATTCCCGCCGACGGCCTGGAGCGCCGCCGCGTGCAGTGAACCGGACCGCATTCCCACCGGGAAGGAGAGCCGGCATGGAACGCGAGCAAGACCCCCTGGCCGAGAAGGAGCCCACCGCGACGGACGAGGCCACCCCCCGCACGGTGGGGCTGCTGGACGAGCGGCCTCCGGCCGGACCACGCTCGGCTGCTCGGCGCCCCTGGTCCTCGCGCCGCATACCCGCGGCGCTCACAGCCCTGATCATCGCGGTCGCGGCGGGAACCCTCCTGTTCGACGTCATCAGGGTCCGTGCAGGCCAGGTTGCCGCAGGCTGGCGCATACGCCTGGCCGACGAACTGGCTGCCCGCCCGCTGGATGACCCAGCGCTGCAGATCGGGGCCGCCGTCATCGCCGTTATCGGCCTCTGGCTGATCATCCTGGCCCTGAGCCCGGGACTTCGCCACCAGCTGCCCCTTGAGACTCCCGACGCGGAGATGCGCGCCGTACTGGACCGCGAGGCCGCGGAACTGAAGCTGCGGGACGCCGCGATGCGCGTCCCCGGGGTCAGCGCTGCCAAGGTCCGGATCTTCCAGCACCGTGTCAAGGCGCGCGCGGATGTGCGATTCCGCGCCCCCGCCGACGTCAAGGCCGATCTTCTGGCCGCTCTGCAGGAGGCCCTCGACCGACTCGCCCTCGCACGCCCTCCGTCGCTCGACGTCCGGGTGCGCCCGCGTCGCAAGTAGTCACGCCTGGGCTGTCCGCCGCCGAGCGGAAGGCAGAAGGGGATCCGATGAAGAGAAAATCCGCAGTCAACCGAGTTCTGCTGGCCCTGGCAGGCATTGTCCTGCTCGGCGTAGGCCTCATGATCCTTGCGGGCGGCTTCGACCTGTACCGACGCGGGTCACTGACACCACCCGACGGGTGGCCCCTGACCACTCCCGACGACATCCTGCTCGCCGACGCCGACCGCACCCGCTGGACAGACGAAGGATGGTGGTGGCCCGTAGCCATCGCCGCCTTGGCCATCGTCACCCTGCTCGCCGTGTGGTGGCTGCTGGCGCAGCTGCGCCGCACTCACCCCGGCGCCCTGTCCGTGGGAGGAGCCCACGCCGTGGACGGAGTGGAACTGAGCGAGGGCGCCCTCGGCGACGCTCTGGCCGCCGACACCCAGCACCTGCCCGGTGTTCACCAGGCCCGCGCACGGATGGACGGCTCGTCGAGTCATCCCGAAGCCCATATCGCCATCACCCTCACGCCCGACGCTGAGCCCGGCCCCGTCATGCAGGCGCTGCGCGACGGGCCGCTGGAACGTGCCCGCCGGTCCACGGGCCGGACCCTGCCTGCAAAGGCGCACCTGCGGTTGACCCCGCACAAACCCCACCGTGCCGAATAGGGGCCCTGCCCGCGGTCGAGAGCGCGAGCTGACAGCGGAGTGCGTTGGGCTGTCACCGGACATCAGAGGAACCGGCGGGCACCTGGCCGGGCCGTGCAGCCGCCGCATCGTCCCCCTTTTGTCCCGGATACCACGAAATGCCTATCTGTTCTCGCGGGGGGTAGGAGCTGAGCAGGCTTGTACTGCCAAGCGCGAGCGGCCGGGAGGTGAGAGAAATGGGCGCAGGTAAGAAGGCCAAGAACGTTGCCAAGACGACCAAGGGCAAGGTGAAGGAAACCACGGGCAAGGCAGTGGGGAACGAGAGCCTGGAGGCCAAGGGGCAACGGGAGCAGATGATGGGTGACGCGAAGCAGGCAGCCCAGAAGGCCAAAGACGCACTGAAGCACTGACACGCCGAGGTGAGCTGGTACGCGAGGTGATACGGGGATGAGGGCCGGCGGGAGATCTCCCGCCGGCCCTCACGTGCGTCAATCGCTGTTGCTTCAAGGGGACGGCTTCACGCGGGCTGCCGGTGCCGGCGTCGGCGAGGCGGAGCTGGCTCCTCCTCTTCCTCCTCCTCAGGTTCCTCGTCAGGTTCCTCGTCAGGTTCCTCTTCTTCCTCCTCAGGTTCCTCTTCTTCCTCTTCGAGTTCCTCGTCGCTGTACTGAGCGTCCTCGCCCGCGTCCTCTTCTTCGCCCTGCTCCTGGCCGTCCGGGTACTCCTCCTCGTCGTCCTCGGAGCCGCCGTCCTCGTACTCGCCTTCCTCCGGCTCTTCGGCTTCTTCTTCTTCTTCTTCTTCGAGGGCTTCTTCGTGTGTCTTGACGACCTCGCCGTCGCGGATCTCACCGCGCCAGCCTTCCGGCTCGTCGTTGGTGAGCATGACGTGGCGCAGGAAGTTCTTCAGGTCCAGACGCAGGCGGCGGCCCTGGGCCCGCCACAGGTTGCCGGTCTTCTCAAACAGTCCGGAAGGGTAGTACTCGACGACGATGACAATGCGGGTCAAAGAGGGAGCGAGCTCGTGGAAGGTGACGCACCCACGAGTGGTGCCCTTGGCGCCCGCGGAGGTCCACACGATGCGGTCGTCGGGGATCTGCTCCTGGACGGTGGCCTTCCAGCTGCGGGTGGAGGGGCCGACCTTGACCTTCCAGTCGCTCGTGACATCGTCCCCGCGGGAGACATCACGGACGCCTTTGGCGAACCCGCTGAAATCCTCGTACTGCGTCCAGTGGTCATAGACCGTACGCAGCGGCAGGCCGACGTCGAGCACCTCGACGATGTTCATCAGCTTGCCGCCGCCGCTCTTGCGGCCCTTCCCCTTGCCGCCGCCGAACGCCTCGGTGACTTTGTCCTTCAGATTGCCGAATTTCTGGCCGGCGAACGCTTTCAGGGGGGAGTCGCCCTGCAAGATCCGGCTACCGATGCCGGCGACGTCCGAGAGGCTGCCGTTGTTGTCAGCGACGTCGTGGAGCTGGCCGGTGACGTCGGAGAGCTTGTCGGTCGCCTTGTCGGCCAGCTGGCCGGCCTGGGCACCGAGGTATCCCGTGAGTTCCTTCAGCAGCTTGTCCATCCCGGAGAGGGACTCCGACGAGCCTGTGCGGTCTGAGGTTGCCATGGCCTACCTCCGCGTGGACGGCTTGCGCGCCGCCGTCTTCTTGGCGGCCGTCTTGCGTGCCGGGCTGCGGCCTGTGGTCTTCTTGGCGGTGGCCTTGGTGGCAGCGCTCTTGCGTGCCGGGCTCTGGGCTGTGCTCCGCTTGCGCGGCGGGGCGCTGGTCTTCTTCGCAGCCGCCCTGCGCGGGGCGCTCTTCTTGGCGGGCGCCGCCTTCTTTGCCGGCCGGGCGCCAGTGGTCTTCTTCGCTGGCGTCTTCTTGGCGGGGGAGGACTTCTTCGCCGCGGCCTTCTTCGCGGGTGCGGCCTCCCTGGAGGGCGCTGCCTTCTTCGCGGGCGTCCTCTTTGCGGGTGCGGCCTTCTTCTCGGGTGCCGCCTTCTTCGCGGGTGCGGCCTTCTTCGCGGGTGCTGACTTCTTCGCCGGGGTGGGGCGTCGCGCGGTCCTTCGGGCGGGTGCCGCGGTCTTGCCACTGCGTGCGCGAGTCGAGGTGCGAGTCCGGCGCGGTCGCGGGGGAGGCTCCTCCTCTTCTGCTTCCTCCTCCGGCTCTTCCTCCTCCGGCTCTTCCTCCTCGGGTTCCTCCTCCTCGGGTTCCTCCTCCGGTTCTTCCTCCTCGGGTTCCTCCTCTTCCTCGGGTTCCTCCTCCTCTTCGGCCTCCGCCTCCGGTCCCTGCTCGCCCTCTTCCTCGTCTTCCTCCTCTTCGTCTTCTTCGACCTCGTCCTCGGGCTCGGCGTAGGCCTCCTCGTCCTCTCCCGCGTAGTCCTCGGCCTCCTCGTCCTCGTAGGGTTCCTCGCCCTCCTCCTCTTCCTCCTCCTCGTCACGACCGCTGCGGGTGAGCTCGAGGGTGCGATCGTGCAGTACGCCGGCGAGGTCGGCGAGCTTTCGGTTGGCCGCGACAGCCAGCGCTTGCTTGCCGGCGTCGAGGGCTTCTCCGCGCAGCTGCTCGGCAAGTTCTTCGAACTGTGGCATCTCCTTGAGCCGGGAGGCGCCTTCCTTGAGCAGCTGTCCGGGTTCGAGCCCGAAGCGACGACCGGCGAGATAGGTCGCCACGGTGAAGGCCAGGCGGCCCTTCTTCGTGCGGCCGAGTATGTATCCGCCAGCCACAGCGGCTGCGAGCGCGATCTTGGTGGTGTCCTCCATGATCATCCCCTGCCAGGGCGCTTTCGGTCTTGTTGGTGTCGCCCGGGGGCAGTGGATCGCAACGTACGCGCTGCCCGGCGACGAGAAGGTGGTATGGCCTGAGGCCGTCCCCGAAAAGGCTTCTGCCCCGATGTGAGGCTTATACCTGGATTTGGTGACATTCTAGTTTCTGTGAGGCCGTCTCCCCAAGGGAGGGCCATATGGCCGCAGCGGAACCTGCACGCCCCCGGCGGGCCTCTTCGCACGCCGCCGGCGACGGCGAAGGGCAGGACAGGGAAAGGCCCAGGCGCACAGCGCCCCGGCGCCGTTCCGGAAAGACGGGCGCAGCGGCGGCTATGCGTGCCGCAGCGCAGCAGCTCGCTGAACTGCTGGGCCGGCATCCGGATTCCGTCTCCTCGCTCAAGCCGACCGAGGACGGCTGGGAGGCGCAGGTGGAAGTGGTGGAGCTGGAACGCATCCCGGACACCACCAGCGTGATGGCCAGCTATCGGGTTGCGCTGGACGAGGACGGTGAGTTGATCTCGTACGAACGCACCCGCCGCTACACCCGCGGCATGATCGACCGGCCGACCTGAGCGCAGGCCGACCGGCGGAAGGAGGCGCCATGACCATGGTGCCGCAGGGCGGTGGCCCCGTCGCCCGAGGGCAAGGAGGCGGCACGAGCAGCCTCTACGACGTCCTGGAACTCATCCTCGACCGCGGGCTGGTCATCGACGTCTTCGTCCGCGTCTCCCTGGTGGGCATCGAACTCATCAAGATTGACGCGCGGATCGTCGTGGCCAGCGTCGACACCTACCTCCGCTTTGCCGAGGCCTGCAACCGCCTCGACCTCGAAGCAGGCCGCAAGGCCCCCGCCCAGCTTCCCGAGGTCATGGGGAACATGATGGAAGGAGGGGCCCGCGGGAAGACCAAGGGAGCCATCGGCGGAGCCGTCGATGCCGTCACCGATTCCCTGACCGGTAAGTCCTCCAAGTCCAGGGAGCCGGAAGAAGAGGAAGAGGCGGAGGAAGAGGTACCCAAGAGACGCCGCCCTGCCGCCCGGCGCCCCGTACGGCGGGAGAAGGAGTAACCGATGCCGCTCTACGTGTACTCGATCGCCGCGAAGGACCACCCCCACCGCCTGGACGGCGTCAGCGGCGTCGGCTCCGATCCCTCCCCGCTGCGCACGGTCACGGCCGGCCCCCTGTGCGCGGTGGTCAGCGACATCGCCGAGGAGATCCGGCCCAAACGCCGCGACCTGAACGCCCACCAACAGGTGCAGGAGCTGCTGATGGCCGACGGGGTGATCCTGCCGCTGCAGTTCGGCTACATCGCCACCGACGACGATGCGGTCCGTCAGGCCCTCGAGTCCAACGCGGAGAACTACCTCGGTGCGCTGGGGCGCCTGGAGGGGTGCGCCGAATACCACGTCAGGGCCTCACAGGCCGATGAGGCACCACTGCTGCAGCAGATCCTCCAGGATGTGCCCGAGGCGAGCGACCTCAACGACCGGATCCGCGGCGGAGACCGGGACCCGAGCTTGCCGCTCGCCCTGGGCGAAACAGTCGCCCGCGAGGTACAGGTACGGCAGGAGGCCCTGGCGGCCGGCCTGACCGAGGCGCTCGTCCCCTTCTCCCGCGAATACCTGGCCCACCCGCCCTCGGGGAGCGACTTCCTCAACCTCTCCCTCCTCGTGCACGACGAGCACAAGGAGGCTCTGCGTACCGCGGAAGCAAACCTGGCGCGGGAGATCGGCAGCGACATCGACCTGCGGTTTTCCGGACCGCTTCCCCCGTACAGCTTCGTCCAGTGACCACTACACCCACGGAAGGGGAACGCTATGGGACTCCTCACCTACCTGCTGACGCTCCCCGTCGCACCGGTACGCGCTGTCACCTGGGTCGCCCAGCGCGTGGTCGACCAAGCGGAAGAGGAGTACTACGACCCCGCTCCGATCTGGCGCGGGCTGGCGGAGCTGGAGCAGCAGCTGCTGCGAGGAGAGATCGATCAGGAGACCTTCGACCGCCAGGAGGACGAGCTGATCGACCGGCTGGAAGAGATCGCAGCGTTCCGGCAGCAGCTTCCCTGAGTCGAAGAATGAGGGGCCACCGTGACCGAACCCCTGCCCGGCCGACCCGGAAGCTTCGCCTCCCGCGCGCCGATGCCATACGGGCAGTCCTCCACCTCCAGCCTCGCCGACATCCTCGAGCGGGTCCTGGACAAGGGGATCGTCATCGCCGGCGACATCCGCATCAACCTCCTCGACATCGAGCTGCTGACCATCAAACTCCGCATCCTGATCGCTTCCGTGGACAAGGCCAAGGAGATGGGGATCGACTGGTGGGAGCACGACCCCTCCTTGTCGTCCCGGCACACGGGTAGCCCGCTGGAACAGGAGAACCGCCGCCTGCGCGCCGAACTCGACGCCCTCCGTGGCCGACTCGAACCCGGCGCGTACGACGAAGAAGAGGTCCCGGGCGAGGAACCGGGTGGCCGACCGGCCGGGCGACGACGGAAGAGTCCTCCGTGAACACCCCCGGCAGCCTCACGTACGTCTACGCAGTCACCCACCGGACAGGCCCGCTGGGCGACGCCCTTGCCGGCCTGCACGGCATCGGCCAGGCGCCGCTCAGGCTTCTTCCGCTCACCGCCGACACCACCGATCCCGCTCCCAGTACCTCGCTCGCGTCGCTCGCCTTCGTGGCCAGCGACGTACCCGAACAGGACTTCGACGAGACCGCCCTCAAGAGCCACTTCGAGGACCTGGACTGGCTCGAGTACGTCGCGCGCACTCATCACGATGTCGTCCAGGCCGTCGCCGCCAGGGCCCCCGTCCTGCCCCTGCGCATGGCCACCGTCTACCAGGACGACCACCGGGCCCGGCAGGCGCTGTCCGCCCAACAGGACGTCTTCAGCCGGCGTCTCGACCAGCTGCGCGCCCACACCGAGTACGGGGTGAAGATCTACCTCACGCCCGAGGCCACACAGCCCCCTCCTGAAGCCCCCGCACCGGCCGCCGGCCCGGGCAAGGCCTATCTGCAAGCCCGCAGGGCCCAGCGTCACTCCCGGGACGCCGTCTATCAGCAGGCAGAGCAGGCTGCCGAGACCATCGAGGCCATCGCATCCCGCCATGCCACCCAGCGTGTACGGCATGCACCCCAGCGCGGCGAACTCACCGGTCCTCAGGAGAACGTGTTCAACGACGCCTATCTCATCCCCGACGACCAGGCAGGGCAGTTCCAGGCTGCCATCGCCGACGCCGCCCAGCGCTTTCCCGACCTGCGCATCGAGGTCACCGGCCCCTGGGCTCCCTACTCCTTCGCCATGACAGCCCCCGGCCCGACCGACGCCCCCGAGCCGTCACCATGACCGTCAGCGGACACGGCGAGCCCCTGCCCGGCCGCCAGGTCGCCCTCGTCGACCTCCTCGACCGGCTCCTGAGCGGCGGAGTCGTCCTCACCGGCGACATCGTCCTGTCCATCGCCGACATCGACCTCGTCCGTATCTCCCTGCGCGCCCTGATTGTCTCCGTCAGCTCCGAGATCGCCCCCGCCGGGGCAGAGGAGGACGGACGCAATGAGCGGTGAACACCCCCCGTCCCCACACCCCCGGCCCGGACGAGTCCAAGACCTCGGCGACAGCCTGTCCCAGGCCTTCCGGCTCATCCAGGCGCCCCCCGCCCCCCACGACAAACCCGCCCACCCCGCCCACCGCCTGACAACCGACCCGGACGCCGTCGGGGAAGACCTCCTGAAGCTCGTCCTCACCATCATCGAGCTGCTGCGCCAGCTCATCGAACGCCAAGCGCTGCGCCGCGTCGATGCCGGCGATCTCACCGACGAGCAGGAAGAAGAACTCGGCGCCACCCTCCTCGCCCTCCATGACAGCCTCGCCGACCTTTGCGAAGAACATGGCTACGCCCTGGAGGACCTCAACATCGACCTGGGCCCCCTGGGGCCCCTCCTACCGCCCCGCGGCTGATGCCCTGATGCCCCCAACCACCTGCACGCGCGGCGGCCCCAGGAGTATTCCTCGGCACCCGAGCTGAACGGGCGGGCTTCGGGCGGCCTCGTGCTCAGTGGGACACGAGCAGGTCCAGCTCGGCCTGGTACAGCAGGGCGGGGTCGCATTCCATTCCGGCGAAGTGACCGCCGAGTTCCAGGGAGAGCACCCCGTGCAGCCGGGTCCGGAAGGAGATTGCCAGGCGCTGAGCCGACGCCGTCTCGGCCTGCCCTACCGACTGCGCAGGGCCATCCGCCAGTGGGCTCTCGGGCGTACTCGCGGGCGCGTCGGGTTCAGCGGCACAGGCATCGGTGAGTATGTCCATGATCTCCGCCGTCAATGCGGCGACGTCAGCGGGGGCGCGGTAGCCCGGTACCGGAGGTCCGTAGACGAGGAAATACCGCTGTGGGTCATCGAGCGCCCATATACGCAGGGCCTGCCCCAGGCCGGCAAGATTCCCTTTTCCCTGGGCAGCCGCTGTCCTGAGTGTCCCCACCAGGCTCTGGTAGGCGTCATGAACCAATTCTGTGAGCAATTCGTCGCGGCTCGTGAAATATCGGTAGAGTCCTGTGCCGCTCAGGCCCATAAGTCTGGCGATCCCGTTGAGGGAGAGCGCGGACGTTCCGGCGGCAGTGATCTGCTCCCAGGCCCGTTCTTTGATCTCTGAACGAACCTGCTGCCGGTACCGCTCACGGGGGGTGGTCGTTGAAGCTGCTTCACCCATGACAGCCTCCTCCTCGCGAGTTACACCCTATCGCTCGCGAGGGATCGCTGTGTTTTCCGGCCACGATGCATCCGGCTAAGGAACAGCCCCGCTCCTGGGGGACTCGTCCCGTCGAACACCAACGGTCCGAGCGGGCGCGCACGAGCCGGACGGGCGGGCTTTCCCCGCACGGGATTCAGCGCTTGAGCCTGTCCTTCACCTTTTCCTTGAGATTCCGGATACGGGAGCCGACGGTCGACGGATCACGGCAGTGTGCCCAGAACGTGGGAAGCTGGTTTGGCCACCCCCCCATGCACGCCGACGGGGAGGAGCGGCCACCCTGAATGCGGCCGACCTCGGCATTTCGGCGATTCAGCCCCCAGGGATCGGCGACGGCAGAGACACGGGACCGCAAGCCCGGAGGCGCGGGAGTACGACATGCCGAACAACCCTGGCCTGAAGATCGGAGCGAGGCTGTACGACGCGACCTACTACCAGGGGAACGCCATCACGGTGCGCCCGGATGGATGGGACAGGGGTGAGGGTGTCGTCGTGTACTCCCTCGCTTCCCTCGGGTTGCGGCGCCTCGGCTCCCTGCAAGCCCCCCTCGAGGCCGCTGCCTCCGACCATCCGTTCCGCCAGGCCATCGGCTGCGTCACCCACGTCACCGTGTGGGCGTACAGGCCCGACACCTGGCCGGATCACTTGGACGAGCACGGAACGACCTGGCAGCAGTACAGCGCTGACACCGCCGATCTCGGCACTTGGGCGGCGAGAACCAAGTACGTACGCGTCTGGCAGCAGGCCAATGACGGAGTATTCGACTTGGACCTGCTTACCGAGGACAGCTTCAGGGCTCCGATCACCATCATGGAGTGACAAGGAGCCTGTCCATTCGAGACCGGCCGTCGGGTGGCCTTTCGGTAGGTGACCAGGACGAAGGCCGTCCGGGCCGCGCTCTCGGCCGAGCACAGTGCCGCAGGACTTCTCCGCCCGCGCGCAGGCGGCGCGCCTTCAAACAGGACGTCGGCCGTCGCCTGACCCCTGTCGGTCTTCTTTCCGGTGTGCTGGTTTCAGACGCGCCGGTCGTCACCGCCTGTAATGGGGATCTGGCGCGGCTTGGATTCACCCGATTTGGAGATGCGGACCGTCAGGACGCCCCTGTCGAGAGTGGCCTCGGTCTTGTCGCTGTCGATGCCCCCGGACAGGCTGGCGCGGTAACAGAACCTGCCTTTGCGCTGGGTGAGCACCTTGTCGGACCTCTTGTCGAGCTCGCCCGTGATGCACAGATCGTTGCCGTTCATCTCCACGGTGATGTTCTCGCGGGGAATGCCGGGCATCTCGGCCTTGATCACGTACGCGTCCTCGGTCTCCTCCTCTTCGGTCAAGGGCGTCCACCCCTGACTGGCCTGGGCGAGGTTTCCCTGCTCCAGAAAGTGGCCCATGTGGTGCCGCATGGACCCGAAAGGATGCCGGGGATCCAACCAGCCCGCGCTGGGGCGGCGCCACATGGTGTCGCCGGAACTCCGTCGAACCGAAAAGTTCATGACAGTATCCCCGCTCCCTCGTCACATGTAGTGCATATATACCAAGTGGGTGGGTAGTGGCTCTTTCTTGCACAATACGTCTTCCCCGATCCCCCGGCCGCCATGCGTAGCGGAGCGGGCCAGGCCGATCGGTGAGGCGACCGCGAAACGCCGCAGCAGGGGCGGTGTCCATGGTCAGCGGGGATCGGGGACTGCCTCAGGCATCGGCGGAATCGAGACGGGATCGTGGCGTTTCCTTGGTACGTGCCCTCCGCAGCCAAAGTGCAGTCGCCGACCGATGGTTGCCGGACTTCAGCTGGCGGCCTTGGTCGAGGAGATGTCTGCCAGAGCGGACTGACCGTCACGATCCTCGGTGAGGCCGGGCGCGTTTGACGCCGAGGGCGTGGCTCTCGGACTCGACCGAGTCGGCGTGCCACGTGTTGGCGCGTGACGCTCGCACGGTGCGTGTGCTGGCCGGCAGGTCGGAGTGCACCATGCGCATGACGGTACCCAGGTGGTACGAGGAGCCGGGAGGCCAGCTGGACGGTATCGGGTAGTCGTGGGTGCGCAGGCCGTCGGCCTGAGTTGGGCAGCGGACGCGGCCAACGGCCCCCCTGCCCTGTGGTAGCCGGACAATGTCGCGCTGGTGCGGGACCAGGTGCGGCAACTCGGTTTGACCGAAGGAGAGTTAGGCGAGCGGCGGCGGGGTGAGACCGCGGAGGGTGGGTGCGCAGCAAGGTGGTCTTGCGGGCGTTGTGCTCGCCGATGACGGCGATGGTAGCGCCGGGGTCGGCGTGGAGGGCGCGCTGGTTGGAGCCGTCACTTCGGCGTGTCACGTTTCCGGGCGGGTTCCTTCTGCACAGGGGAGACCTCCCGAGGGGCCGTAGAGCGTCCGTTCGGGTGGCGTCACTCCTTCGCCGACGGTAAGTGCCGCTGAAGGTGCGTCGGTCCGTGCTGTGCTGTGGCAACGGCCCGAAGGGGGCCGTTCGCGGGCCCGCCCGCTGTTCGTGGCAGGCCCGCCCCAACAGCGAAGGAGGACTGATGTCGCGTCAACGCAAGGACCGGCGAAGCCGGAGCGTGATCAACCAACTACTGGTCCCTGTAGTCCTGTTGACTGTGGCTTTGCTGAACGCCTCCGGGGCTGATGCCGCTGCGGTGCACTCCAAACCGAACCGTGACTGGGACGCCATCGCACGGTGTGAATCCGGCGGGAACTGGCGGGCGAACACCGGCAACGGCCACTACGGCGGGTTGCAGTTCACCCAGTCGAGCTGGAACGCGGCAGGGGGTCGCAAGTACGCACCACGCGCGGACCTCGCCACCAAGGCGGAGCAGATCGCGACGGCGAGGAGACTCGCCAAGATCCAGGGCATGGGGGCTTGGACCTGCGCACGCCGCCGCTGAAAGGCACCCTCCGACAGGAGGGTGGGCCGCCCTGCGGGGGAGCTCCGGACTGGACGCACCGACGGTCAGCGCTTGTTGCCGATCGCGCCCATCTTCGCGCCGAACCCATTCCGGTGGTTGGGCCAGAGCCACCGGCGTTCGTCAGCTGTGACGACCGAGACCTCGGTGGCCTGCGTGGCTGCCGGGTCTCTTCTCTGTGAGTGGCCGCCCGGACGCGCGCCAGGAGCTCGTCCATGCTGAACGGTTACGTCACGGTCGGCGGCGCCGGCGTCCAAGGCCCGGATCTTGGCCGTGGCGCACGCGGCCTGCTCCGTACCCATGCGGCGAGGCAACGGCACGGAGATCCGGGTCCGCGGATGCCGTCGGCTGCAAGGGCCGGGAGAAGTTCGTCCTCGGCAAGAACAAGCAGAACGCCATCAAGGCCATGGTCCTCACTCACGCCGGCGTCGGGCTCCCGTTCTGCAGTCCGGCCCAGCCGGCGAGCTGCGCCGGCATTACCCACGCCCGGCAGTCAGGCCTGGTCAACACCTGACTGGCGGCCCGGCCGTGGAGGTCCTTGCCGACGCCGCCCATCAGGGCCTGGGCGCCCTGACCGGCGGCGGCGTGGTGACACCACCGCACCGCAAGGTCAAGAAGAACCCATCGAAGTGGTACGAGGGGATCTACGAACGCCGGCGCAAGCACACTCGTCACGCCGCATCCACTTCGAGCACGGAATCGCGCATCTCAAGAACTGGCGGGCCCCGCTCGCCACCACGGCCGACGCGAGCACCTGACGTGACACGATCCAAGCCATCGCCGGGACTGCTTTCACACCAGCAGACAGCCGCCCGCGGGCCCGTTCAGGCACAGTGACCACCGGACCGACCTGCACCGTTCGACGCGTCGCCGCCGATCCATGCGCGAGCTCGGCAGGAGGAGGAACCCCGCTCCAGGCCCGGCCGAGAGAACGGCGGTTGTGGCGGCTTGGGAAACCGGAATGGACGGGCAGCGATCTCCTTCCGCGCTTGCCACCTGCAGCGCGGTCGTCGAGGCGGCCTGCATCGCATGTCAGTGGGTCGGGCCAGCTCATCAGCAGAGTCCCGTCGGTCGCGTCGCTCGGGCAAATCGGGTGCTGGCAGTGCCAGACCTTCACAGTCCTCTCGATGATTCAGCGGTTCCGCCGCCTGCGGCGCAGGAGGAGAAAGACGAGGAGGGCGATCCCCGCTGAAAGCAGTGGGGTCCACTTGGATCCTGCTCCGTGCGCCGCGCGAACAGCTTTTTCACGGACTGCATCGGGGGTTTTGTCGGCTGCGAGGTGTCCGGCCCGCGATGCGGCGTCACGGACGTGCTCTGCGGTTTGAGCGGCTGTGTGCAGGAGCGGCTCGGGTGTCTTGCTCTTCGCCAGCTCAGCCGTATGGCCAGCCTTCTCACGGACCTGGGCCGTGGCCTGTTCATCCGTGTGCTCTCCATCCCGGCGTCACGGCCGTGGCTTCGTTGCTGGTGCGCTCAGGTACGTCGGCGAGCTGGCCCCGCTCCTCGGAGTGAGTCAGTGAGCGTTTTCAGCGTTGCCTCTCCAGGGTGAGCACGGCTGCGGCGATTGACGTCATGCGGTTGGGGCTTACGCGGGACCGACGGAAGATGCGCCAGGACTTCAGCCGCGCCATCCCGCGTTCGACGGGTGCCCGGGCCTGGGCCAGTGCTCGGTTGACCGTGCGCTGGGTCGGGGACAGTTCGCCGCCGGGAGGCCGTTTGCGCCCGGTTGTCACCCACGGTCCGGCTCCCTGGTAGGCGCGGTCGGCAAGGACGGGGACGCCCTGGCGTTCGCAGATTCGGATGATCCGGTGCGCGCGGGCCGCGGTGAGGTCGTGGGCACGGCCGGGCAGCGCGGGCGAGATCCACAGCATGTGGCCCGTCGGGTCGGTCACGACCTGCACGTTCACGCCGTGCCGGCGGTGCTTGTGGGAGTAGTCGGCCCGTCCGTCTCCGGTCCGGTCGCACTCCGCGAGGGTGCCGTCGAGCAGCACGTAGTCCGGATCACTCTCGCGCAGGACCTTGAGCAGGCCAGGAGCCCTGTCGGCGAGGAGAGCGATCACGGCGGATACGTAGGCGTGGGCGGTGCCGACGGAGATCCCGAAACCCGCGGCTATCTGGGCGAGGCAGTCGTGCTTGCGCAGGTACACCAAGGCGACCAGCGCACGCTGGTGCGGCGGCAGCTTGCAGCGCCGGTCACCCTCACGGGTGACGATGAGCATGGTGACCCACTCGACCAAAGCATGCGGAAGGTCGAGTGCGGCAGGATAGGGAACCAACAAGGCTCCTGTGCCGATGGGTTGAGACTTCGAACACCTCCCCCAACGGCACGGGAGCCTCGTGCGTTACATGCCCTGCCACCGTCACCCGATCAGTGGCCAGGCCGAAAGAGCTCAGTGGTCGAACGGCCCCTGCTGTGATGATTGCGCGTCGAACGGCTGGATTCCCGGCACCGAGCTGGTGCTCTACTCCACTCGGGCGCAGCAATGACACGGTGAGCCTTACAGCCACGCCTGAGGCTGCGGGACGGGTGGCGTTGCCTTGCACACCCATCGGGAAAGGGCCGGGGGCAGAAGGCGTGCTGTGCTGCCTGCGTGGCCCGAGGGCTGTAGGCGGGACCGGCCGGACCCGTGGGGCTGGTCCGCCGGACAGTGAGGGAGGACTGACGTCTCGTTTCCAAGACAGCCGGCGAACCGGAAGCACCATCCCGGCCCGGCCCCGCGCAATGCTCCTGTGTCAGGCAGTACCACTGATTCCCAATGGGGTTGTCAAGCCGGGTTGGTGACTCGCTGTGAGCGTGTTAGCTCAGTGGTATGGGGCTTGGTGGTGCGGTGATTTCGAAGGTTCGGCCGTCGCGTATGAGGGCCCACAGGACGTTCAGGCGGCGGTGCGAGGCGCGCTGACGCCTCGCTCCCGACAGCGAGGGAAGAGCCGCTCTCCGCCATGGCGGCGGCCGCGGCTTCCAGGACAGCGCGCTGCACGGCCATCGCGCGCTCCTCTTCACCTGCGCAGGCCGCGGCGGCCGACTGCTTCCGCACACCCGGCGCGGATGCCTCGTCCAGGACACGTTCCCGTCCTGGTCGCCGTTGCCGAGCAACTGCCCGAGGACCTGGTCCTCGACGGCGAGTTCGTCGCCTGGGACACCGCTGCCGGCCGGCTGTCCTTCGAAGCCCTCCAACGCCGGGCCACCGCCAGCGGCAGGGGCACCGGTGGAGGCCGGCGGGCGGTGGCCCGGGACCAAGCCGGTGCCGGGCTTGGCCTTCAGCCTTCCGGACGTCTCGCGAAGCTTGGGCTCGCTGGAAGAGGCCGGGTGACCCCATTGCGGGGCCTCCAAGAAGCTACTGGGGGGACCGTCCGGCGGGGCGTCAACTTCCGTCCGTCAGACTGCGGTCGAGGACGCCGGTGAGCCGCGCTCCCGCGCGGTCGGTCCCGCGGCGCCCCCGCTTGGCACCATCCGAGGCCCTCTCCAGCCGCAGCCGGGCCGTACGTCCGCGCAGTGTCAGCGTCATCAACTGGTTGCCGAACCAGGGTCCGCCGGTGCGCCCCCACCGGACCGCCGGTCTCGCGATCCGTCCGTGGCGGGCGAGGAGATGTCCGATCCCCTTGGCGAACCGGCTCCAGCCGAAACGGAATCCGACCCGCATGACTGCGGGCACAGAGTTGTGCAGGGGTGAGCAGGTGAACTGGAAGACACGGGAGCGCAGCTGCCGCCCGGTGGTCCAGACGGGCTCCGCCACATACGCATGGTGCACGTCCCCGGAGAGCACGCACACCGTCGCCGGGGCGGCCTCGGCCCTCCCCACCTCGGCGACCGTCTCCGTCAGCTTTTCGAACGACGAGGTGAACGCCGCCCAGTGCTCCAGGTCCGCCCGTCGGCGCAGCCACTCACCGAAGCGCGCCCAGCGCGGCCCGCGTTCGCCCCGGCAGAGCGCCGCGTGCCAGCCCTCCGCGAAGTGGACCATCGGGGGCAGCAGCCACGGGAGCGAGGTCCCGACCAGCAGGTGGTCGACGCCGCCGGGATCATCGAACGCCTGCGTCCGCAGCCAGGCCGCCTCCTCGGCGTCCAGCATCGCCCGGTGCTGCTCCTCCAGCACCCGCGCGGCCCGGGTGTCGACCATCAGCAGCCGGGTGCGGCCGAAGTCCCTGCGGTAGCTCCAGCGCACCGTCGCCGGATCGGCGTCGGCGCGTTCGGCAAACGCGCGCAGCACCTCCGTGCCGTCGTCGGCCGCCAGTACCGCCGCGTACAGCTCGTCCTCGGCGAGCTCGGCGGGGGAGAGGTTCCCGAGGTGCTGATAGACCCAGTACGACATCAGGCCGCTGGTGATCCGCTCGTGCCACCAGGGCGTTGCCCGCATGTCGGCTACCCAGGCGGCGCTGGTGTTCCAGTCGTCGATGACGTCGTGGTCGTCGAAGATCATGCAGCTGGGTACGGTCGAAAGCAGCCAGCGCAGTTCGGGGTCGCCCCAGGACTCGTCGTAGAGGTGGGTGTACTCCTCGTAGTCGGCGACCTGGTCCGGCGGGGCGGCGGAGCCGGTGCCGGCGGCCCGCCGATGCCGGGCGATCCAGGCGCGGGTGTCGGCGGACGTCTCGTCCGCGTACACCTGGTCGCCGAGGAGGAGGAGAACGTCCGGACGCTCGGCCTCCGGGTCGGCGGCGAGCCGGGCGGAGAGGGTGTCGAGGACATCGGGGCCCACCGGATCGGGCTCGCCCGCAGCAGGCGCCGCCCACCGGCACGAGCCGAAGGCGACCACCGCGCCCGTCGCCGGGACCGGCGGCGTGTGGATGGTGCTGGGGGGCTGGGGCGAGTCCGCGAGGGGCCACACCCGCTCGCCGTCGAGCAGCACCTCGTACGTTGTGGCGGACCCAGGGGCGAGCCCGGTCACGACCACCAGTGCGTAGTGGTGGCCGACGACGCAGAACGTGGGAGCCGAACCACCGCCGCCGCCCGTGCACCGGACCTCCGCCGTGCACGCCCGGTCGGTCTCGACCCACACCGTCGCGCTCGTGCCCGACTCCCAGTCCACGTGGCGCAGGAGCGGGCCCAGCCTCAGACCGGCCATCGCGAGTCCCCTTCCGGTGCTCCGCACGGTACGGAACGGCCGCTCTGTACAGTACTGAACGGCGGCGGAAACGGCGCCGATGCGCTGCCCGGCCGGCCCCGCGTCGGACCTGGCGGACACGGGAGCAGCGGGTCAGCAGCGACGGCCCGCGCCTGGACGCGTACGGCCGCCCGCGCCGCCGACGGCGGGGTCTCGGTGCAGGTGTGGTCGGTGGTGTCCCATACCAACGCACCGAAAAACCCCTCTGCCAATCCTGGTTCACCTGACGGTCGTGACGCCGGTAAGCGGGGGTAAGTGGAAACGCAACGGCAGCCCCCAGCTCTGCGCGGGGCCCCCGGCCGATGCTTTTCGTCGCGTGCGCGTCTCGACAGGTGCTGTGCATGTCACTGATCAGCGGTAACACCGCACCGAGTTGGCGGGGGGTCGGTGGATGGTGGGGGCGCCGCGGCGGCTTCCGCTGTCGTCCATGACATGGTGCGTGGACGGGACAGCACGTGTGAGCATCTCCAGCGATGCCGCGGTCCTGATCAGCGCCTCGGGGGCCGTGACGTTCGACATCACTTAGGGCCAGAAGGGCCCCCAGGCTGAGAACATCAACCCGGCGTAACCCTTCCCACCCCGCCCTGCGACCGTACGGGCGCCCGCAGTCCGGTCGGACAAGAGCGCCTGAGCGTCGGCGGGACTCGCGGCCTGAGACCTGGGCCGCGCAGCATCTGCTGCGCGGACTGACCCAGGCCAAGACTGCCTGCCGCGCCGCTGGGCTTAGACCGTGTCCTATGTGGTGAGGCGGACGAGTCGCTTGTAGCAGCACAGGGCTGCCGCGAGGCCGAGAAAGGCCAGGTAGTTGCGGGGATGGCGTTCGTAGCGGTGGTTGAGTCTGCGGTAGCCGGTCAGCCAGGACATGGTCCGCTCGATCACCCACCTGCGTCGCCCAAGTCGCTCTGATGACTCGATGCCTTTGCGGGCGATACGGACGCCGATCCGCTTGCCGCGTAGCCATTTCCGCAGTTCAGGTATGTCGTAGGCCTTGTCGGCGTGGAGGCGCTGGGGTTTGAAGTGGCGTCCGCGGTGGGGGTCGTGTCTCGTTTGGTGACCGAGCACCATGGGCTTCAGCGCTTGGCTGTCGTGGGTGTTGGCGGCCGAGAGACCGACGAGGAGGGGCAGTCCTGCCGCGTCCGACAGGACGTGCATCTTGGAACCCGGCTTGCCCCTGTCCACGGGGCTCGGACCTGTGAGTTCGCCCCCTTTTTAGCCCTGACGTGGGCGGAGTCGAGGACCGCGCGGGAGAGGTCGAGCAGGCCGGCGTCGTCGAGCCGGTGCAGGATCTCCTCGTGCAGCCGGCCCCAGACTCCGGCCCTCGACCAGATCAGGAACCGGCGGTGGGCTGTCGACTTCGATATCCCGAAGCAGGGTGGCAGAGCCCGCCAGGCGCACCCGCTGACCAGCACATAGATGATCGCGGCGAACAGCGTCTCATCAGGCGTGTCCTGCGTCCCGCCGCCCTGCGGCCGCACTCTCGACGGTGGGATCAGCGGCTCCGCGATCTCCCACAGCCCGTCCGGAACAATCCAACTCCAAGTACCCCGCCCCATACCGACGTCAACGACGCCTCACCACATAGGACACGGTCTTAGTGCGCCGGCTCCGGCCGTAGCAACTGCGGGGCCGACAGGTGGCCGCAAGAGCAAGGCGGTGGCGGCCTGGCTGCGGCCGCCAACCGCGGCGAGCGACGCGAGTACGGACCTCTCGGCCGCGTTCTGCCCGGGGCGCACCTCGCGAGCGCTACCTGGTCACGCGCCCAAGCTCCACCCAAGCGCCCACATGCAGCGCATCCGCCGCCGGGTACCCCGAGCACCCCGGTGCGGTGCTTACGGCCCTGGCGCCTGCGCTTGATTGACCGGCGTCTGCGTACCGTCCGCGTGGCCGGCTGGGGGGGGATCGAGCCCATCCCGGCGGCCGACGGCGCCGGAATCGGTCGGCGTCCGCAAGGCAGCCTCAGGGACGTGTGAAGGCGTGGGGTGGGGTGTGTGGGGTGATCCGGGGGCTTGCAGGAGTGGTGTGGAGGGCCTGAGAGACTGCTCGGTATGGATATCCAGCGCAGGAACAACGTCACCGTCACCGGCAATCCCCATGGCCCGACGGTGGTCCTTGCGCACGGATTCGGCTGTGACCAGAACATGTGGCACCTCACCGTCCCCGCCCTGGCCGAGGACTACCAGGTGGTGCTGTTCGATTACGTGGGTTCGGGCCGCTCGGATCTCTCCGCGTTCTCCGAGACCCGCTATGCATCCCTCGGCGGTTACGCCCAGGACGTGGTGGACGTGTGCGACGCGCTCGACCTGCGAGGCGCGGTGTTCGTGGGGCATTCGGTCTCCGCGATGATCGGTGTGCTGGCCGCCCAGATGGCTCCGGAGCGGATCGGGGCGCTGGTGATGGTGGCGCCCTCTCCCCGGTACATCGACGACGAGGGCTACCGGGGCGGGTTCTCCTCCGAGGACATCGAGGAGCTGCTCGATTCGCTGGAGTCGAACTACCTGGGCTGGTCCGCGGCGATGGCGCCGGTGATCATGGGGAACGCGGACCGGCCCGAACTCGGTGAGGAGCTGACCAACAGCTTCTGCGCAACCGACCCGGCGATGGCGCGCGTCTTCGCCCGCACCACCTTCCTGTCCGACTCGAGGGACGACCTCAACAAGGTGAGCGTGCCGACGCTGGTGCTGGACTGCACCCAGGACGCCATCGCCCCGCGCGAGGTCGGCGCCTTCGTGCACCAGGCGATCCCCGGCTCGACACTGATCACCCTGGATGCGACCGGGCACTGCCCGCACCTGTCCGCACCCGAAGCCACCAACGAAGCGATCGCCGGCTTCCTGGCGGGCCTGCGGTGATGTGCCGCACCGGTCAGCAGGACCCGTACGACGCCGACGACGAAAAGACCTCGGATGCGGTGTTCGCCGCGCTGCTGGAGGACAGCGCGGAGGAGCTGTACGAGTGCGCACCGTGCGGGTACCTGTCCACGCTGATGGACGGCACCATCGCGAAGATCAACACGACGCTGCTGGACTGGCTGGGCCTGAACCGGGAGGCGGTGGCGGGCCGGATGCGGTTCACCGACCTCCTGACCGTGGGCGGAAAGCTCTACCACGAGACCCACTTCGCGCCCCTGCTGCGGATGCAGGGCGAGATCGGCGGCGTGGCCCTGGAGATCAAAAACGCCGACGGCGTCCGCATGCCGGTGCTGGTTTCCTCCACGGTCAAGCGCGGGGTCACGGGTGAGCCGCTGCTGATCCGCACCACCCTCTTCGACGCCCGCGACCGCCGCGCCTACGAAGAAGAACTCCTGCGGGCCCGCAAAGCCGCCGAGCAAGCACACCGGCAGGCCGAAGCCGACCGGGCCCGCCTCCAGGACGCCCTCGCCGCGCTCCAGTCGTCGCTGCTGCCCGACACCCTGCCGCCCATCCCCGGCATGGAGAGCGCCGCGCACTACCGCACCGCCTCACCCGACAGGCTCGGCGGCGACTTCTACGACGTCTTCCCCCTCGACGCCACACGCTTCGCCTTCTTCCTCGGCGACGTGTGCGGCAAGGGCCCGCAAGCCGCCGCCGTTACCTCGCTGACCCGCTACACCTTGCGCGCCGCAGCCCTCCACGACCCCGACCCCGTCTCAGCCCTCACCACGTTGAACAGAGTCCTTCACGAGCGCTACAGCAGCGGTGACCCCCGCTACTGCACCGCCATCTTCGGCACCCTCGAACCCGACCCGGTGACCGGGCAGGCCACGGTCCACCTGGCCTCGGGCGGCCACCCGCCGGCCCTGATCCTGCGCGCCGACGGCACAGCCGACTTCCTGCCCACCCCCGGCGGCCTCCTCGTCGGCATCCTGCCCACCGCGACCTTCGCCCCCGCCACTGCCACCCTGGGGCCCGGCGACACCATGCTGCTGTACACCGACGGCCTCACCGAAGCCCGCACCGGCGAAAGCCGCACTGACCTGTACGGAGACGAAGCCCTGCGCGCCTTCGCCACCGATCAGGCCAGCCGGTCCCCGCAATCGGTGATGAGGGCACTGACCGGCTTGCTGGACAGCTTTGGTGACGGCCTCGACGACGACACCGCCCTCCTCGCCCTCGGCGTCCCCGCCGCCAGTTCGCGGGAGCCGGCATGAGCCCGCTGACCATCGAGGTCCGGGACACCCAGACCGGCCCGGTGGTAGCGGTCATCGGGGAGCTCGACTACGACACCTCCGCCGAGCTACGCCACCTCCTTGCCGCCCTCCCTCTCAAGCCGAGCCAGCGCCTTGTTCTGGATCTTGCCCGCATGGAGTTCTGCGACTCCAGTGGCATCAGCGCGCTGATCGCCGCCCGCAACCACGCCCAGTCGGCCGGAGCCGACATCGCCCTCGCTGCGGTGCCGGCCAACACGCTGCGCGTCCTGCGTGTCGTCGGACTGGACCAGGTCTTCCCACTCCATCCCGCGGCCGAGTCCGCGACCGAACCCTGACCGCAGCACCGTCTGACCCCGACGAAGGCCAGTCGCTCGCCGTACGCGGCTGCAGGCCGTGACGGGGTTCAACGGTGATCGGGCGGGTAGGCGACGGCCACCTGTTGAATCCGCCGGTGAAAGGCAACCACCCATGTTGATGGCTCACCCGGCCGTGCTCCCCGGTCTCGTCGACCGGTACTGGGCGCTGTCCGTGCTCGACGCCGCAGAAGGCGGCTCACCCGTGCGCAGGGAGATCGAGGACGTCGAGCGAGCGCTCTGCGTGTCCACCGGTACGACAGATGTGCACGCCGCCCTTATTGCCGCCCGCCATCACCTGCCTGGCACGGGTACCCTCGATGACTCCGTGCTTGTCGCTGGCTGATCGAATCAGCCGTCAGTGGGCACCACCGGCTCTGACGCAGGCAGAGGCGAGGCACGAGGCGGGATGCCTGTGGTGCGTGGGCACGCTCCCGACTGAAGGCGGACAGTTTGGCCTGGACTGGCCGCGGACGGCTCCCGCGGCGGCAGCTGCCGGTGAAGGTCACCCGATCGGATGCGAAGAAGTGCCGGTGCGGCTGGTGCGGCAGAGGCTGGGCCCATGGCCGCCAAGCTGATCATCTACCCGCCGGACCAGCAGGGCTGGCGCCGCGTCCGCTATGACGGCGTTGCCATCGGAGTGGCACACCGTCCGGCAGATGTTCGGGCCTTTCTCGCGGCTGCCGGGATGGAGAACGCCGAGGACGTCGACCTCAACGACCCCGACTTCGTGGAGTGGAGGGGGGCCGGCCCCGAGGCGTGGGAACCGTTTCCCTAACCGATTCCACGTTCCAGGTGGCGACGTCCGGTGGGGGACTGCGGCCCGGCGGTGTGCTCGGCGGTCGGTTCCCGAGAGGGCGACCGTCGTGAGTCGCGCGATGCCGGTCGTGAGTCGCGCGATGCCGTTGGGGCGGGACGGCAAGCACCAGGGGGTCCTGCCCGGACGAATCGGAGGACGCGGCCTCCCGTTTACGTCCAGCCGCGCCCGGCAGCGGGATCAGTGCCGAACTCGTGCCCGACCGGAGACGGCCGTGCGGCGACCAGAGGAGCAGAGCGGTGACGGAGACGGGCCCGATCGTCGTTTTCGCGAACTTCCTCTCGGACTTGGCGGTGGACCTCGACGAGGGTCAGATGCTGACGACGTGGGCGCCGCGGAAGGCGTGGCTGCTGCGGCCGGGGGACGTGTTCGTCACTCCCGTGCCGCTGAGCCGGGAATTCTTGCGGTACGTGTACGACCTGACCGGGGTGCCCCCGGAATCGGTGGCGGTCGTCGAGGTGCCCCCCGCCGGAGCCGTTCCGCTGGCGCGGGCGGTGCGCGAGGCTGGCCTCGTCGAGCAGGTCCGGGCTCTCGCCGGTGACCGGGGTGCGGCGCTGCTGCCGACGGCGTTGGACGCGGCGGCGATCGCGTTCGCCCGGGACATCGGCATCGCGGTGCACCCGTACCCGACGGTCGAGGCCGCCGAAGCAGCGCTGCAGATGACCATGCTGCTCAATACGAAGACCGGCTTCCGCGAGACGGCCGGACAACTGGCCATGCGGCTGCCGGCGGGCCGGATGTGCCGACGCCCCGAGGTGGAAGGCGCGGCGCGCGATCTCCTGCGGGATCACGAGCGTGTCGTGGTGAAGCCCGACCGTTCGGCCGGAGGGCACGGGATGCGCTTCGTGTCCCGCGACGACCTGCGTGGCGGGGCGAGCCTGATGCTCGACACGGTCGGTGGGCCCGAGGGCCTGTGGGTAGTGGAGGAGTGCCTCGACGTCGCCGAGTCGGTCAGCATCCAGCTGGAAGTCTCCGCCTCCGGGACGCGCGCGCTCTTCAGCGGTGCGATGCGCACGGTTCAGGGCTCCTTCACGGGATACGCCTCTCCGCTGCCGCCGTCCGGAGCGCCCGTGGCCGACGCGCTGGAGGAGTGGGGGACGGCCCTGGGGCGCCACCTGGCCGACCACGGTTACGCCGGGCCTTTCGGGCTCGACGCGCTGGTGGACACCGAGGGTGTCGCGTACGCGAGTGAGAGCAACATCCGCCGTACGGCCACCACCACACCCCACGCCATGGTCACCCGGCTGACTGCGGGATCGGCCGCGCCGCCCCCGGCATGGTCGGTGGCGAAGGGCTCGACCCGGACCCCCATGGACTTCGATGAGGCGCTCGCCCGGCTGCGCGCTTCCCGCCTTGCGTTCGACCCGGATCTCGGCGAGGGCGTGGTCCTCTACGCGGACGCGCCGCCCGACGGCCGTTCCTGGAGGTACGCGGTGATCGCCAGGAGTGCCGGGGACGTGGAGGAGCAGGAAACCGTCTTGGCCGAGGTCCTCGAATTCGAGGGTGGCTGACTCCGTCACGAGGCTGGTCCCGGCACCCAGGGGGTGCCGGGACCAGCCTCGTCGTACGGGAATGCGATCAGGCGGGGCGGCCGCCGAAGGGGGCGCCGGTGCCGTAGTAGGTGCCCAGCTCCTCCCGGTACCCGGCGTCGCCGAGGTGCTTGTCGCGGTGGAACTCGGGAGCGTCCTTGATCTGTTCCTTGGTGCGGTCGACGAAGACCTTCTGCTCCTCCGGGTCGATCCTGACGACGGTGCTGGCCGGCAGCAGGACCTCCTTGCCGAAGATCCAGACACCGGTGTCGACCACCAGGTAGGCGTCACCGACCTCGTCGGAGTGCTTGTCGACCTTGCCGATGCTGCCGTCGGTCGCCTCGACCTTGTAGCCGGTCAGATCCGTACCGGCCAGGTGGCCCGAGGTCGGCTGGTAACTCCACACATGCTCAGTCACGCGAAAAACAACTCCTCCGGTCAATGGAGGACGACGGAAAGGTGCTTCTCCGTCGATCCTCCTTGTTCCGTACGTCGTGCTCGGCGGATGGTCCTGCGTTCCGCCTGAACTTCGCCTGCCCCGCCTTTGCGACTTCACGCACCCGGATCGAAATTCCGGACCGGGGGCGGCCGTCGATCATTGGGGGTGAGCAGGATCCTGCTGAGTTACGGCTACCAGCGGCCACTACCGCCCTTGGGGCGGGCGACGAAACCGATCAGCCACAGGATCAGGACTGCGATAGCCACCCACCAGAGAATCTTCACCGCGAAACCCGCGCCGGGGCCGCGCGCACGTGGAGAGTCGCCTTACGCCGGATGGCCCCATCGGCCACTCGGCGAGAGGGCGTTGGGGCAGAACATTCTCCATGGACAGCAATCACGAGATGGATCCGGCCCACGAGATTCCGGAGGGTGTCGACGAGAAGACGGTGCGCGCTCTGGGCGCGCTTTCGAAGGCGCTGGAAACCACGGAAAGGGCCCGCGGCCACCTCTACGGGTTCCACCAGCTGACCGGAACCGCGGACTTCGAGCTCGGCGACGCGGCCCAGCTCCTGCGCGAGGCGGGGCACGAGGAACAGGCCGCCCGCGTCGAGCGCGAGATCGTGGGCCGCAACGTCATCCCGGGCCACTGGACGTTCCAGATCATCGAGGCCTACAACGCCACCTACTACCAGCCCTTCGCCGCGGTGGAACGGAGAATCGTCGACGAGGTGGCCGGAGGGCGCGACCACCTTTTGGAGGCCCGCCTCAAAACGATTCGCCGCACCCCTCACCATCCTGATCACACCGCAACGCCCCCCTCCTGAAAGAAGGCCGCGCTCGGCTGGGGGCGTGGGTGAGGGCCGCCGGAACCCAGGTGACCGACCGCGGCTCGACAGAGGGATCTCGACAGAGGGATGAGGCAGGCGCGCCGCACAGGCTCCTCATGCTGCAGCGTGCGCTCCTACGGCCTGCCGGTAGGCCACGTGTCCGCCCAGCGCGCCGCTGACGGCTACGGCAGCCAGCCCGCCCAGGGCCCACAGCCGGCCCTTCGCCGAGCGGCTGCGGAGCCGTGCGGTCAGGGACGCTGTGTAGCAGGCCACCGCAGCAACGTTGGAGGCTGCGTGGGCCAGGCCGACCCGGGCCTGCTCGGGCGGCAGGTCCGCCCAGTCCGCCCAGCCGGCGACCGCGGCCGGTGCGACGCCGGCCAGGCCGACGGCGGTCAGGGTGGTAGCCGCGTGGTGTGTTCCGGGCACGAAGTCGAGTACCGAGGCTGACAGCCAGCATCCGATGGGGACCTGCACGAGCACGGGGTGCACGGGGTGGCCCAGCGGTCTGCCACGCAGCAGATCGCGCATGCCGCCCAGGGGGAGTGAGCGGATCCCCCGCTGCAGCGCCCTGATGGCCGGATCGGCCACTGTCGTCCGCTTGAGCCGGTCCAGGGTCTTCAGCCAGCATGCCGAAGCAGTGTCGAGGGCCGTGGTCGGCCCGTCCGTGGGAGAGGTGTTGCGGGTGCGTGAGTTCATACACGACGCCTACCCGCTGCCCTGCAGCCGTCCCGCCGTGGCCTCGACTGCACCCGAACGACAGGCCCGCCACATGGGGGAGCCCGCCCCGGTCTCCGGTCTCCGGTCTCCGGTCTCCACCACCGTCCCGATCCGGCTGGTTCTCCGACTGGTTCCTGCGCAGGCCCGCGCAGAGCTCCTGCTCATCGGGCCGGCCGCCCGTCGTGATAGGCGAGGGGATCGTTCTCCCCATGAGGCATGTTTCCTCCGGCAGAGTTATTGACCAGGGGGATAGGCGGGGCTTCGGGGCCCAAAATCCTTGTGGCCGGTACGAGCCGTCGGATCGGTCGGGCCGACCCGTCCGGTTCACGCGTGGGGATACTCCTGGTCCTTCTGGTCGCGCGCATGCTCGTCCGGGGTCTGCCAGGAGTCCTCGCGGCGCTGTGCGACGGGGTTCTGCGCGGCTGGAGGTGTCTCCCGGCGCCGGCGTCTACTCCCGTACCAAAATGCACCGATCAGGAGGACGACGAGGACCACTCCGGCGAAGATGAGGAAGAGTGAGGCCTGGCCTTCGGCCGCGATTGTTTCGATAGCAGTCATGCGCGGCCCCTACCCGCGATGCGCGGACATACCAGACGTCGAACGGGTTTATGCCGAAGGGTGTGCCTTCCCTGTGTTCCCAAGCGGACGGCGTAGACGTGTCGCCCGTCCTGGCCAATCCCCCGTTCCGGACGAGCGATCCGAGGGTGGGCCGGGTACACGGGCCTGGGGTGGCCGGCCGCGTCGCCCGGTGCTGCGAAGTCTGGAGGCTGTGGTGGACGGAATCGTGCTGCTCAAGGAAGACCACAAGACGGTCGAGAAGCTGTTCAAGCAGTTCGAGAAGGCCGGCGACGATGCCCACGCGGAGAAGCGGAGAATCGCCGACCAGGTGATCGACGAGCTGACCACCCACACCTGGATCGAGGAGAAGATCTTCTACCCGGCTGCCCGGGAGGCGGCGCCCGACACCAAGGACCACGTCCTGGAGAGCATCGAGGAGCACCACGTCGTGCTGTGGATGCTCTCCGAGCTCAAGGACCTCGACGCAGCAGACGAGCGGTTCGACGCAAAGATGAGCGTGCTGATGGAGAACGTCCGCCACCACGTCGAGGAAGAGGAGAAGGAGTGGTTCCCCGACGTCCGCAAGGCCATGGGCCGTAACCGCCTCACGGAACTCGGCGAACAGATGGAGAAGGCGAAGAAGAAGGCTCCGGGCGAGCCCCTTGCCGTCCCGAGCGCCAAGCACTGACTGCGTCCTGCCCCTGACTCCCTCGCGCACGTGCTGGTACAAGGCCTCGACCGCGTTGCGTTGAAGGGGCAGGGCGATGACGAGCGGGTCCGGGAAGGCATCGCGCACCTGCACGAACGGGGGAACGGCGCCCGCACGCAGCGCCGGCTGTACGCCGACGGGCACGAACTCGCATCCGTCGTCACTCGGTGTGCGGAGGCGACGATCAAGCCGTGAGGCGCCGCGGCGGCTCGGGCAGGACCCTCCGTGTCCGTGGCCGATGTGATGTGGAGGCCGAACCGGGCGGACGCGAGGCTTACCGACAGGAATGTGACGAGCGATGAGCGGAGTACGCGATGACCACGTCCAGGAAGCGCGACCCGGCGCCTACCCCTCCGTCGCAGGCTCCCGGCGAGAGCGGCGACCCGGAGGCCCGTGAGGAGGCGGAGGAAGCGGTGCTTCCCGACACGCACGAAGGCGAGGCCGGCGACGTATCGACTCCGGGCAGCCATGCGCAGCGTCGAGCCGCCGGGAACGCGAAGCCTGCCGGCCGGGACACCTGACCGAGGACCCTCGTACGGGCGGGCTCGGGCTGCGAGCGGCCCGTGAGTCACCCGGCGCTGCGCGTCCCGGGCGGATCCTGCGGGTCGACGCCGGTGGAGGCGGATGGGTCCTTGGAGACCTTGCGGCCGGGGCCCTTGGCGGGGGCGTACTCCTCCGGGTGGAAGGAGCGATGCGCGCTCGGATTGCCCCGCTGCCGGGTCTCGTCGACGTCGGGCGACCAACCGTGCTGCTCGGTTCCCTTGTGCGGACCCGGGCCTTCGCCGTGCCGGGGTTGGGATGTGGTCGCACGTGGCCGTATGCCTCAAACGTGTTGGGCGCGGTGGAGGAGGGCGTGGAGGCCGTGAGCGCGCAGGGCGGCCCGGGCGGCGTTCGCTCCGGGTGCGCCGTGGACGCCGCCGCCGGGGTGGGCGGCCGCGGAGGCGAGGTAGAGGTGCTTGATGGGGGTCTCCGGGCGGCCGGTGCCGGGGGTGGGGCGGAAGACCGCCTGTTGGTGGAGGGCGGTGGTGCCGTTGTTGATGGCGCCGTTGTGGAGGTTCTCGTTCATGGCCTGCAGCGTGGTGGGGGCCAGGATCCGCCGGGCGTCGATGAGCCCGCGGAAGCCGGGCGCGAAGCGTTCCACCTGCGCTTCGATGCGGTCGGCCATGGCTTCCTGGTCGCCGGTGTCCCAGCGCCCGGTGATGCGGTCGGGGCCGGCGTCGGAGGTGATGTGCTGCGGGACGTGCGTGTAGGCCCACGCCGATTCCGTGCCGGCCGGTGAGCGGGTCGGGTCCGCGGTGGTCATCTGGCCGAACAGGGCGAACGGCTCGTCGGGGACCTGTCCCATGGCGATCTGTGCGGCGAAGCGGGTCAGGCCGTCGACGCCGTCGGCCACGTGGACCGTCCCCGCCCCGGTGGCCTGCGGCGCCGTCCACGGCACCGGGCCGGTCAGCGCCCAGTCGACCTTGAACGTCGCGAAGTCCCACTGGAAGCGCTCCAGGTCCCGCAGCAGGCGGGACGGCAGGTGTTCCTCGCCCACGAGGTCCCGGTACAGGGCCGGTGCCGACGTGTCTGCCAGTACGGCCCGCCGCGCGCCGACGGTTTCCCCGCCCGCGGTCCTGACCCCGACCGCCCTGCCACCACGTACGACGACGGACGCGACCCGCTCCCCGCAGCGCAGGACACCTCCCTTGCGCCGCAGGCGGCTCACGAGCGCCACAGTCAGGACACCGGCCCCGCCGACGGGCACCGGGAAGCCGTGGCTCTGGCCGAGCATCGACATCAGCCAGCCGAAACCGCCGCTGCCCGCCGCCTCGGGAGCCAGGTCGGCGTGCAGCGCGTTGCCGGCGAGCAGGAGCCGGCCCCCGTCCCCGGCGAACTCCTCCTCGCCCAGCCGGCGCACCGGCAGGGCCAGCTGCCGCGCCATCCGCAGGCCCCCCGAGGCGCGGAGTTTCGTAGCCAGCCGGAGCCCGGAGCGGATCGGGGGGAAGGGCGTGAACAGGGCTTGCACGAGGTCCGGCCCCACCCGGGCCCACGTCCGGTACAGGTCCTCCCAGGCGTCGGCGTCGGCAGCGGCGAAGCCGGCCAGGCCGGCGCAGGTGTCCTGCACCCGGCGCTCCAGCACCGCGCACCGCCCGTCCAGCAGCGGGTGGGCCAGTACGGACGGGGCGTGGCTCCACCGCAGGCCCTCCGCGGCCAGGTCGAGACCCGCGAGGACCGGGGAGGCGGCGGCGAGCGGATAGAAGGCGCTGAAGACGTCCGAGACGTAGTCGGGGTGCACCCCGCGGTCACTGCGTACGGCTCCTCCGGGCTCCTCCTGTGCCTCCAGGACCTCCACGCTCCATCCGGCGTCGGCCAGCAGGTTCGCAGCCACCAACCCGTTCGGGCCGGCGCCGATCACCACCGCGTCAGGCACGGAGCACCTCGCCGGGCTGCTGCTCCACGACCCTGGCCAGGCGGGCCAGCATGCCCCGGTGCCGGAGCTGGAGGGCCGTTTCGACGACGGAGTTGTGCAGGGACCCTCCCAGGCCGCGCAGGGGATGCTCGTCGCAGACGACGAGAGTCTCCTCGCCCCACGGCCGGAGCTGGAGGAAGATCCTCGCGGTGCCCAGGGCCTTGAACGACGCCTCCAGTTCCAGCTCCCGGCCGGGCTCCCGATGCCGGACCGTGGTCACCCCTTCGGTCGACCAGGGGCCCAGCCGTACGGTGTAGCGGAGCCGGGATCCGACCTCCGGCCAGTCCTGATCGAGCGGTGTGGACTCGGACGGGCCCACCACCCACTCCCCGTACAGGGTCGGGTCGGCGAGCACGGCCCACACACTTCGAGGGGGGCGCCGGATGAGCTGATGACGGACTGCCACGGGAACTCCTCCTGCTACCGGAACGGCCGGACGGTGCGCATCGCGTGAGTAGTACCCGAGCCGGGGGAGGGCGGAGGGGCCCGGCCCCCGAGGGCGTGTCACACGGTCAGCGGCCGAGGGCGTTCTTGAGCTGCTGCTTGGTCATCGTGGAGCGGCCATCGACGCCGCGCTTCTTCGCCTCCTGGTAGAGGTCGTCCTTGGTGCGTTCGGAGGAGCTGCCGCCGCGGGACTTCTCGCCGCCGCGTTGCGAGGCGGACTTGCCCTGCGTGGAACTGCGGCTCGCGGTCTTGCTCTCCCCGGAACGGGCGCGTTCCTTGTTCACCGTGCGGGAGGCCATCTCCTTCGCGCGTTCCTCCGACATGCCGCGCTTCTCGCCCGACTCCTTGATGTGTTCGTACTGACGCTCGCGCTTGGGGCTGGACCCTCGGGGCATGACGGACCCTTCGTCGCCGGTGTGATGTCACGGTCATGGTGCGCGTACCCCGATTACGCCGCATCTCACGCAATTCGGACCGATAGCTCTTGTCGCGAAGGCTTGTCGTGGTGTTCGTTGTGGCACATGGGGAGACCGGGAGCCGATCGTCCGAACGGGAGGCGCGCGGGCGCGTTACTCCGTGGCCTCTGCCAGGCTCGCACTGTGCCTGCAGGGCAGTGGGCCGCGGCACAGGGGTTCCGATTGAGCCGCCGTTTCGGAGGGAGACCTTGTGCAGACGTTCCTTCCGTTTCCTTCGTTCGACGCCTCGGCGGCCGTGCTGGACGTGCGGAGGCTCGGCAAGCAGCGCGTCGAGGCCGTGCAGGTGCTGCGTGGCCTGGTCGTTCCGGGGTACGGATGGCGCAGGCACCCCGCGGTGCGGATGTGGGCGGGGTACGAGGAGGCACTCGTCCGGTACGGGTTGGAGATCTGCGGGGTCTGGACCGCCGAAGGGCATGCCGATACCTGCGCCGTCACCCTGGTCCAGGACTTCGATGCGTGGCAGCCGGGGGGAGCCCCGCGGGCGCAGGAGCAGTTGGCCGTCGACGGGGACCTGCCGCCGTGGCTGGGCGCACCGGACTTCCATCGAAGCCATCAGTCCGCGCTGGTGCGCAAGGACCCGGCCTTCTATCAGGAGCATTTCCCTGGGGTGCCGGCCGACCTGCCGTACGTATGGCCCCGGTCCGACCGGGAGACGGACGGCGTGCCATGAGCGCCGGACCTTGCGCGGAGGGGAGCAACCCCGCCCGGGATCGCCTACGCCCTCGTACGGTTGGCGCTGGGTGAGCCGGATGCCCGAGCGTGCGAGATGCAGACCGAACCGGTCCGAGAGGATGTCGTTGTCCCGGAAGTGGGCGTAGCCCTTGCCCGGGCGGGTCACCTCCACCGTGGTGCCGGTCGCGGCAGCGACCCCTTCCACCTGTGTCGTGTGGCGCAGGGCCCGGCCGGTGTGGCTACCGGGCGGCCGGGCCCTGCTTGCGTGGGACAACCCGTCGTTCGGTCTTCCCATCTGGACTGTCACACGCGGGGGTGCCTGGGTCGTGCCGAGTGTGGCGGGTGGGTGACCCGGCGACCTGGACGGCAACGTCAGCGGTCCCGGCCCATGCCCGACGTCGAGCATGGGCCCGTATCCCGCCCCACCCTCGTCAGCAGCCCTACCGTGCTGGAACGCGCCCTGCGCAAGAACTGCGCCAAGATCACCTTCGCGCTGCCCGCCGACACCCCCGCGGCCGAGGTCAGCGTGGTCGGCGACTTCAACGACTGGCGCCCCGGCCTTCATGCCCTCACCCCGCCGCGCAAAGAGGCCACCGGGCCGTCACCGTGCAACTCCCCAAGGGCAGCACCCACTCCTTCCGCTACCTCGCCGCCGGCGACCACTGGTTCAACGACGACACCGCCGATGACCAGGACGGCCCCAACAGCCGCATCCACACCTGACCGGCGCGCGACCCCGGGTAGCCGCGGCACAGGAGCCGTACTGCGGTATTCCAGGGTCCTCGCATGCCACGCAGCGTCCACGGGGCCATCAGGGCGCGGCGTTCGGCGTAGGGGCGGGAGCTCCTGGCAGTCGTGCTGCGCCGTCGAGGACCAGGCCGTGCGGCATCTGCGCTTCGGCGGCCGCCACCAGGCCCGGTGACCGGTCCTGCACCAGTGCCCCGCGGCGGGTCTGCACCAGCACCGTGTCGCCCGGGACGGCTGAGGTGAAGAGGAGCCGCCCGGTGGCCGTACAGCTTCTGCTCATACGCCGCCCCCGCCCGCAAAGCGGCGGGGTCCGGCACGGCTTCCGCGGCCTGCGCCGGCATCGGCTCAACCGGCGGTCTGCGTGTCACTGGATCTCCTCACGGCTGCGCCTCTTCCAGAGGCGGCCAGACCAGCGCGCCAGCCGCCTGCCCGTTGCCGCAATCGGCGAGCCGTCCCGCCACAGGTCAAGGGCTTGCGGCTGGCGTGGGCGGGCCCTCCCGTTCGCGCTTACGGGGTGAGGGTGAAGAGGGCGCGTGCGCCGGTGATGTCCAGAAGGCGCAGGGCCTGGTCGGGGAGCCCGCGCAGTTCCAGGATGCCTTGCTCGGCTTCGACGCGGTTGCGGAGGGTGAGGAGGGTGTTGAGGCCGGAGGAGTCCATGAATGTGACGGCCGACAGGTCCAGGACGAGGGTGAGGCCACCCAGGGCAAGGGGGTCGGTGGCCGCAGTGATGTGCGGGACGGTGTCCATGTCGAGCGCCCCGGTGATGGTCAGGACGGTCCGTAGTCCGGCGTGCGTGGCCGTGTCGATGTTCAAGGTGGGGCGCATGGTTGTCGGATCCGCCTTTGTGGGTCGGAGCCCATTACGGTCGGCTCCCGGATTCGGGCGGAGAAGGCCGTCAAGCGCGCGGCCGCTATGGGCCGCGCAAAGCCGAGCGAGACCACCCGTACCTCCACTGGCCACCCGAGTGGCCTCGCGGTGGCGCGGGGTCTCCCACCAGACCAGGCTGGTTGTCCCTCGAGCGTGTCACGCGCCCGCTGCAAAGGCCAGACCGCACCCGCCCATGTCCTCCCACCAGGGCGGGAGGGCGCCAAGGCCCGGCTGTTGTTCCTACCAGGGGGCGTGGGCGCAGATGGTTTTGCCACCCCGGGGGGTGGGTTCGGTGTGGGTGCGGGTGGTGAGGCGGTCGATGAGGTGCCATCCGTAGCCGCCGCTCCCGTCGGTCCGGGGCAGGCGTGGTTCCGCCGGTTCGGGGCTGGTGTCGGTGACGCGGATTTCGATGTGGTCGTCGTGGAGTTCGAGGTGGAGGACGGCAGAGCCGGCGGTATGGCGGATCGCGTTGGTGACGAGCTCCGTGACGACCATGAGGACCGCGTCGGTGTACTCAGCCCGTGCGGGCACCCGGACCTGCGCGGCATGATGGAGGAAGTCGTGGGCGATACCCCGGGCAGTCGTCGTGGGCCGGCCGGTGCGGGGCACAGGCTGATCAGGGACGAGCACGGGCGAAACCACGGAGTCACCCTCCAAGGTGGGCTTGCCCTGCACCTGCCCCCGCTGCGGGCCCCCACCCCATTTCGACCCACCCGTGCCAGTCTCCGTGATCAGGTGTTCGTTCAGGGGCTTTCGTCGTGGGGGCCGTGCCAATCGAGGCACAGGACGGTGGCGTCGTCCTTCGGAGGCCCGCCGTCGTAGGCGTCGCTGACCGCACCGACCAGCGCACGCACGACCTCACGCGGGTGCTCCTCCGCAGTCTTGCGCAGCAGGCCCGGCAAATCGACCGATTCGGCGTCGCGTTCCTGCATGCCGTCCGTGTGGAGCAGGAGTCGGTCACCAGGTTGCAGGTCGAGGTCCTGAACCAGGTAGGCGCCTTGGGCCGAGACACCGAAGGGCATGTTCACGGCCAGGCGGAGTTCGTCGACCGTGCCGTCCCGCAGGCGCAGCGGCCAGGGGTGGCCGGCGTTGACGAGCTGGGCGCTGGTGCCGTCCAGGGCGATGCGCAGCAGCTGCCCGGTGGCGATGGTCTGGCGGCCGTGGTCGAGGAGCGCCCGGTTTACCTGGCGGGCCTGTTCGGCGAGGTCCTCCCCGGCCCGGCGGGCGCCGCGGGAGGCGTTGACCAGGAGGGTCGCCATGAGGGAGGCGCCCACGTCGTGGCCCATGGCATCGGTGATCGACAGGTGCAGGGTCTCCGTGTCGAGGCTGTAGTCGTAGGTGTCGCCAGCGATGTCGGACGCCGGAACCAGGGCGCCGGCGAGGGTGAACTGCGGGGCCTCGCAGGCGGCAGCGGTGGGCAGGAGCTGGCGCTGGATCTCCGCCGACAGGCTCACCGTCGTGGTGCGGTTGCCCCAGTGGTAGAGGTCGGTGAAACGGCGGTCGGTCACGATGATGTACGCCAGAGCGTGCGCGGCCTCCGACACCTGCTCCAGCACGTCCGCTGTGACATCGGTCAGGAACAGTTCCAGGACACCGATGGTGTCGCCGCGATTCGTCACCGGCGCGAGGACGCGTTGTCCCTGCCCGCCGTCCGGAGCGAGGACCACGCGTTGGTTGCGCAGAACCTCGTCGTAGACGCTGCGGCCCGAGAGAGACACCTGCGCGGCGCGATCCTCGTGATGCTCGCCTGCCGTGTCATGGACCCGCAGTAGACGTCGGCCCACCACGTCGACGAACAGGAGCGACACGTAGTGCGCCCCGAACCGGTCCCGCAGATTCCACGCCACGACATCGAGAGAGTCCACCGGCGCGGCAGCCTCCGCCGCCGCCAGCACCTCCGCCAGCCCGATCCGACCATCCGCCACATCAGCCTCCAAGGGGTTACGGGGCTCTCCTTCCCGGCGAAACGACGCCATCACCACCAAGACACTTCGTACGCCGAAGCCCGAATGGATGCACATACCCAAAGCGTCCGGCGGACGCATCTGGCGTGCGACGGGGTCTGAACAGCGGCGATGCGTGGTGAGAGCGCGGAACGCGTCCCCCTCAGCTTCCCCCCCCGTGTTTCCCCCGCAGGTTCCCCTTCAGGGTCCCCCGTAGCCGACCGGAACCCCACGGGGGCGAGGACGGCATGAAGAAGGTCCTGACACCAAAGCCGGCACCGCAGCGCGCGGTACGCATCCACCCCCAGCGGAGGGGTAGATGCAGGGCTCAGGTATCAGGACCACGGGCCCGCTTCCGCGACGGCGCCTGTGGCGCATGGGACGCCAGTGCCGGGGCAGGCGGCGCATCGGGGGCCGCTGGCCGCCCGTGACTGCGACGTGTGTGAAGGAGCGAGATCGTGCTGATGACTCACCCCGCTGTGCTGACACGTCTGGTGGAGGAGTACGAGAGGGAGTCGGAGCTCCGGGCCGCAGGCCCCCACGGGCCTGTACGGCAGCAGATGGAGGACGTGGTCTACACGCTGTGCGTGTCGACCGGGACGCGTGACATAGACGCAGCGCTGGCCGCGGCGCGGGAGCGGATGGACACGGCATGGCTCGGTGACGCGTACGACCCGGAGGCGGCGGCACAGGGCGGTCGGACCTTGAGCGGTACGGCGGGATAGTTCGCCCGTGCCGTACCGGCCCCGCCTTGGCCGGTACCCCGCCGCCGGCCGGCGGCGGGGTGGACGGGCCGCTCAGACGGCAGTGGCCAGAACGGCGTCGATCAGTTGCCGCTGGTCCGCGGTGAGGTACGGATCCTGTAATTCCACCAGCTTGCTGTCGACGCGGACGACGTAGCGAAAGCCGTCGGGAACGGGTTCCTGACCCGCGGGGCCCTCAGTGCTGAGCGCGAGTTCGGCCAGCCGTTCCAGCTCGGGCCCGTCGGCGCGGCATTCCGTTTCGAGGGACGCCGTCTTCTCCCCGCCTGCGAACCCGCCGGTGCGTGTGACGGTGATCAGCATGGTGTGGGACCTCCTTGAAGAGAACACCGCTTGGCCCTCCGGTCGTTCGGCCGGAGCCGGGCGCCCGGGGGCGGTGCATGGTTGTGGTCAGCCTTCGCCTGCCCGTAAAAGCCGCACATGCTCTGCCCCGCTTACATCGAGCTCAGAATGTCCGAAAGAGGTCCTGCCGCACCCTCGCGCCCACGGTCCCCCGCCCGTCGGCGCGCCTGACATGCAGCTCTGCCCCGCCTGAGGTGGACTTGAAGGAGGGAAACGGCACGGCTTGTCTTGCGGCAGCGGAGGCGGAGGCTGATGTGGGGCGTGATCGGATCGGACTGACCGAGGTGCTGGCGGCGGCGGAGGATGCCGCGCCGGTGGACTCCCTCGACGTCGTCGCGCGCAATCTGCATGACCGGTTCGGTGCGCGGTATGTCTCGTTCCTGTTCGTCGACGTCGTCGGCCGACGCCTCCTGCGCGTCCACGACACGGCCGCCTACCGGGAGGAGCGCGCCGTACAGGTACCCCTCGCCGGCAGCAGCGTCTACGACGAGGTCCTGCGCAGCCAGAAACCGGTGCTGGCACCGGAGGGCGAGCAGGGGCATCGGGTGCTCGCCCCTGTCACCAATCGCGGCGACACGATCGGTGTCCTGGAGCTGTTCCTCACCCAGATCGCGCCGGATGTGCTGGAACAGGTCGAAGAGGCCGCGCACGCTCTGGCATACATCATCGTCACCGACCGCCGCTTCACCGACCTCTACCACTGGGGCAACCGCACCACCTCGGTCAGCCTGGCCGCGGAAATCCAGCGCCAGCTCCTGCCTTCGGCCCCCTCCTGCGAAGCTGCCGAGTTCGCCCTCGCCGGCGCCCTGGTCCCGGCCTCCGACATCGCCGGCGACACGTACGACTACAGCCTCGACACCGGCACCCTGCACGTGTCGATCACCGATGCCATGGGCCACGACGTCAATGCCTCGCTCATGGCCACCCTTCTGGTCAACGCTTCCCGCGGCGCGCGCCGCGCGGGGACGGACCTTGCCGAACAGGCCCGCCAAACGCACCAGGCCCTCCTCGACCACGGCCGCCGCAACTTCGCCACCGGCCAGCTGCTGCGCGTCTCCCTGGACGGCAGCAGCGCCCGGCTCGTGAACGCCGGCCACCCCTGGCCCCTGCGGCTGCGCGACGGCGCCGTCGATGAACTGAGCCTGTCCGTGGACCTGCCCTTCGGCGTCACCCACCAAGGCTCCTACCAGGTCCAAGTCCTCGACCTGCGCCCCGGCGACCGCCTCGTTCTCCACACCGATGGCGTGCAGGAACGCGAAGCCGAAGCAGTCGACCTGCCCAGCCTCATCCTCAAGACGGCAACCGAGCATCCGCGCGAGGTCGTGCGCACATTGGTCGCGGCGGTCATCGACGCCTATGACGGCCGGCCGCCGAGAGACGATGCGACCGTCCTGTGCCTGGACTGGTACGGCCCGTCATCCGGGATCCGCCGCGCGAAGACCTGAGCCGACGCCCGGCCCAGGAGCATCACCGGGGGCTTTGCCGGGTTTGTCCTCCATGGATCGGGCAGGTGCGACGTAGAGCCCGGCGGAAGGAGGACGTATGGATGCACCCGTACTTGATCGGTCCCTGCCCCGCAGCGGGCAGCCCACGACATCGGCGCGCGACGCCACCCGAGCCTTCCTCCACCATGCCGCAGACATCCGGCAGCCCGCCGAACCGGGGAGCGGCGATGCCGTGCTCCTGGTCGTCGGGGAGCTGGTCGCCAACGCCATGCGCCACACCCGTGGGCCCGCATCGCTCCACCTCGAACTGAACGGTGACCACATCGACATCCGCGTCACCGACGCCAGCCCCGACCCGCCCGAGCCGCGCCCGCCCCACCTCGACGGAACCGGCGGGTGGGGGTGGCAACTGATCACTCACCTCACCACTGACGTGCACATCGAACCCACCCCCGACGGCGGGAAGACCATCTGCGCCCGTGCCCCCTGGTAGGGCCGGTGGTGCAGGCCGGGCCGCCGCCGGCGTCAGCGCTGAAACGGGTTGTCAGCCGGCGAGGGCAACGAGTCTTCGGTGCTCGAGCTGGCTCGCACGCCTGGCCGTGAGGTGGACGTGAACGTCGGGGAGGAACTCCTTCAGGGCCGTGAACCCGTCCGTATAGGCCTGTTCCTGCTCGCCGGCGTCCGGCGGCATCCAGAAGATCAGGAGCTGTGCGTGCCGCCGCGTGCCCTCGGGGCTGGCGTAGGCCAGCTCGTGGACGATCAGCCGCGGCTCGTCCGCGGGCAGGGATTCCACCAGCTCGTCGTGGGTCAGGTTTCCCTCCGCCTCCGGAAGCAGGACACCCTGGGCGCCCGCGTAGCGAAGGACCACCGTGTTGATCTCACGCTGCTCCCTCATGTGCTGCAGCGAGGCAAGGGAGCCTTCGGAAAGGCCGGTCGGGCTGCTCACGGGGGGACTCACCTCGGTGCTGGTCGGGATCCGGCCATCAGGGCGGCGAGCGTGCTGGCGCCGCGGTCCTGACGATCGCGAGGACGTGCCCCCAGCTGGGGCGGAATCAGGCAGGCCGCAGATCAGGTGTGGAGGCGGCCGTTGACGCCGTCGTGGCTGTCGGCCTGTTCGTCGTCGAACCAGTAGTCGCCGACCGCGAGGTAGCGGAAGGAGTGGGCGCTGTTGGCGGGGAGAGCGACGGTTGCGGCGCGGGTTCCGTCTCCGCGGGAAGCCATCGGGTGGGCGGCAGGGTTCCAGTGGTTGAAGTCTCCGACGACGCTGACGGGCCCTTCCGGAGCGTTGTCGGGGAGGACGAAGGTGACCTGGGTACGGCCCTTGACCTGCTTGCGTTCGAGCACGGGAAGACTCCAGCCACGGGAAGGGGAACCTGTCCGTGCATCCTTGCGGTGCCGCGCACGCGCCCGGCAGCGCAGGGCCGTGTCCCGAGCGGAGGTCACCCGGGTGGCCGCCTGCCGCAGCGGCGGCCGGGGCCGGCCCGGGGCTGCGGCTCCTGCGTGGCGCTGCTCACCGACGGAGACCCCTCGGCGTCGAGGACTTCGCCACGCACCGGTTGCCCCTCGAGCAGGCGCCGGACGCGTACGCGATGTGCCAGAAGAAGCAGGACGGCGCCGTCAAGGTCCTCTTCACCCCCTGATCCGACCGCCCGCGGCATCCTGCGGTGGTGCGTCGCCGATTGCATTCCGGGGTGCGCGGGCCGACAGGCGGTCAGCGCACGCGCAACCGCTCTGCTGTCGGCGCAGATGCCCGGAACGCCGCTGCGGCGGGTGAGAAGCACCTGGCCGCCGTTTGGGAGCGGGTGCATCCCGGTCATGGCTCAAGCGTTCAGCAGCCCACTCCCTGGAGACATGCGATGACCACGAAGCACAGCCCTGCAACGTCGGAGCCGGAAGGGAACGGCGTGCCGGGCAAGCCGGGACCGGTGTCCCCGGCCGTGGCCGAGCCGACGCAGCCCTCGGAGCCCCTCCCGCCGAAGGCGGACCAGGAAGGACCGGAGACCGTGAGCCCCACCGGGCAGCCCACCGGGGCGGAGCAGGCGCGCACGGCGCAGAGCGGTGCCCACCTCACCACCGCTCAAGGGGCACGGCTCTACGACACCGACCATTCGCTGAAGGCCGGACCGCGAGGGCCGGTCCTTCTCCAGGACCACCATCTGCGCGAGAAGATCACGCATTTCGACCACGAGCGAATCCCGGAACGAGTGGTGCATGCGCGAGGCGCCGCCGCCCACGGGGTCTTCCAGGGCTACGGAACCGCGGGCGAAGTGACGCGTGCCGCCTTCCTGGCGAAGGACGTGGAGACACCCGTGTTCGTCAGGTTCTCCACGGTCCTCGGCTCGCGTGGCTCGGCCGACACGGTGCGCGACACGCGTGGCTTCGCGACGAAGTTCTACACCGAGGAAGGCACCTTCGACCTGGTCGGTAACAACATCCCGGTGTTCTTCATCCAGGACGCCGTCAAGTTCCCCGACATCATCCACGCCGGCAAGCCGCATCCCGACCGGGAGATCCCGCAGGCGCAGAGCGCGCACGACACCTTCTGGGACTTCGTCTCGCTCCACACCGAGGCCACGCACCACACCCTGTGGAACATGTCCGACCGTGGGATCCCGCGGTCCTACCGGATGATGGAGGGCTTCGGCGTCCATACGTTCCGCCTGGTCAACGCGGGCGACGAAAGCGTGCTGGTGAAGTTCCACTGGAAGCCCAAGCTGGGCGTGCACTCCCTGGTCTGGGAGGAAGCCCAGCTGATCAACGGGATGGACCCCGACTTCCACCGCCGCGACCTGTTCGACGCCATCGAATCCGGCGCGTTCCCGCAGTGGGAACTGGGCATCCAGGTCTTCCCCGACACCGACGACCAGACCTTCGAAGGCATCGACCTCCTCGACCCGACGAAGATCGTCCCCGAGGAGCTCACCCCGGTCCAGCCGATCGGGCTCATGACCCTGAATGCGAACACCAAGAACTACTTCGCCGAGACCGAGCAAGTCGCCTTCCATCCCGGACACTTGGTTCCCGGCATCGACGTCACCGACGACCCGCTGCTCGCCGGCCGCCTCTTCTCGTACCTCGACACACAGATCAGCCGCCTCGGCGGCCCCAACTTCGGGCAGATCCCGATCAACCGGCCGCACGCCCCCGTCAACGACATGCTCCGCGACGGCATGCACCAGACCGCCGTCCACACCGGGGTCGCCCCCTATCACCCCAACAGCCTCGACGGAGGCTGCCCCTTCTTCGCCGGAGCCGACACGGGCGCCTTCATCGAAACGCCGGTGAAGATCCCGGCGGCGAGCAAGGTCCGTCAGGCGCCGGCCTCGTTCTCGGACCACTTCACCCAACCGCGGTTGTTCTGGCTCAGCATGACTCCGCCCGAGCGCGAGCACATCATCGCCGCGTACACCTTCGAACTGAACAAGTGCTACGAACAGGCCATCAAGGAGCGCGCCCTCCAGGTCCTGGCGAACATCGACCCGCAGCTGTGCGAACAGGTCGCCACCGGACTGGGTCTGCCGGCCCCCGCGGCCACCGAGCCGCTCGCCGAGCCCGACCCCAGCCCGGCCCTTTCCCAGATGGGCGGGACCTGGCCGACCGACGGCCGCGTCATCGGCATCATCGCCGACGCGGAGGCCGACCTGGACGGCGTACGGGCCGCCCGGCAAGCCATCCTCGACGCAGGTATGGTGCCCCTCGTCATTGCCCCGACGGGCGGCACCCTCGACCCCGACGGCGATCCGATCACCGCCCGGCGGACCTACGCCACCGCCCGCTCCACCGAATTCGACGCCGTCCTGCTCGCCGGTGTGCCCCAGGCCGGAGCGGACGCGTACGGCGCCCGCGATGCCAAGGCCGGCACTGCCCGGCCCCCACGAGCCGTCGACCCGCGCGTGCTCCTGCTCGTCACCGAGGCGTACCGGCACGGCAAGGCCATCGGCGGCTGGAACGGCGCGCAGCAGCTCCTCCAGACCGCCGGCATCACGGCCGACGACCCGGGTATCGCCCTGGGAGAGGACGGTACGGCCGTCGTAGGGGCCGTTGCCGCAGCCCTGGCCGAGCACCGGGCCTGGGACAGGTTCCCGCCCGCCGCCTGAGGCGCCGGAGGCGGCAAACGACGAGAACGGGCCCACCGTGACGTCTGCGGTGAGCCCGTTCCCGCCTGCCGTTACCCCTTCGCCCGGCGGGGAACGGCCTCCTCATCGGCCCGATCTCCGACGGTTTGGCCTTCGTCCGTGTTCCCCTCTCCGATTCCGTCCGATGCTCCGAAGATCGCCGGCGCGCTGCATGAGGTCGCCCACCTTGGGCAGCCGCCGGATGACGTCCAAGAAGCGGCCTCACGGGCGCCGCGATCCCCGGAGGTGCGCGATGTCCAGTACGGCTCTCAGCGTGAGAACCCTCACCGGAGGCCTGGTCGCCCTGCCGAGTGTCTACCGCCCGCAGGCGGACACCCACCTGCTCGCCGAGGCACTTGCCTGCGAGGAGCTGGGCCCCCGCACCAGCGTCCTCGAAATCGGCACCGGAACCGGCGCGCTCGCTCTGCATGCCGCTCGCAGAGGGGCCATGGTCACGGCCGTCGACGTCTCCTGGTCGGCCGTCGCATCAGCGCGTATGAACGCCCTGCTCCATCGGCTTCCCCTGCGCGTCCTGCACGGCGATTTCAGGGCCCGTACCGTCGGCCGACGCTTCGACCTGATCGTGTCGAACCCGCCGTACGTGCCCGCTCCGGGCGCGGCATTGCCCTCGCGGGGGCCGCAGCGCGCTTGGGACGCCGGACCGGACGGACGCCTCGTGATCGACCGGATCTGCGCGACCGCTTCCACTCTGCTGCGCCCCGGCGGCGCTCTGCTGATGGTGCACTCCGGCATGTGCGGGGCCGAGGAGACCGTGGACCGGCTGGCCGGGGCAGGGTTGTCCGCGCAGGTCACAGCGAAGGCGTCCGTTCCCTGGGGCCCGGTCCTGCGCTCGCGGCGGATCTGGCTGGAGCGGAGAGGCCTGGCGAGCAAGGCCGAGGAGTGGGAAGAGCTGGTGGTCATCCGTGCCCAGAACCTCTGACCCCCGTCCGTGCCCGGCTGGCGGAGTGCAGCCCGCGCGCCGCCTGTCCGTGGACCCGCAGGGGCCCGTCCTCATCGAGGGCCCCGTCGAAATCGTCCTGGACGACGGGACGATCGCCCGCTCCGACCGCTTCACGGTCGCCATCTGCACATGCCGTCGCAGCCGTACGTACCCCTGGTGCGACACCAGCCACCGCCCCCGCGAGCGAACCTCGCCGCAGCCTGAGGACAGGAACCCATGATGCGCCCTCCCCTCCCGGACCCGGTCACCGTCGCAGACCGGAGCCCCCAACTGGTGGAGGGGCGGGGCGAGTTGTCCGGCACCGTGTCAGACGCCCTGCGGTCCGGGGGTCCGCCGCGGTGCGCCCCCGGGGCGGTACTGGAGGCCGACCCGTGGGGCGAGGACCTCCAGCTCGCCCTCTACCTCCTCTACGAGCTCCACTACCGCGGCTTCGACGGCGTGGACGACGCACGCGAGTGGGACCCGGACCTGCTGCGACTGCGCCAGGCAATGGAAGAGCGCTTCCTGGACGCTCTGCGCACCGAGCTGTCCGATGCACCCCGGACGGTCGAGGACGCCTTCGCCCCGCTCCTCGTCGAGCCCGTCGACCTCTCCGGCAGCCTGAGCCACCACCTCGAAACGGAGGGGGAGCTCTGGCAGTTGCGCGAGTACGCGGCCCTGCGCTCCCTCTACCACCTCAAGGAGGCCGATCCGCACGCCTGGGTCATCCCCCGGCTGACCGGGCGGGCCAAGGCCGCCATGGTCGCCATCGAGTACGACGAGTTCGGCGCCGGCCGCGCCGAGCGCATCCACGCGCAGCTCTTCGCCGACCTCATGTCCGACCTCCGGCTGGACCCCACGTACGGCCGGTACCTGGACCGGGCGCCGGCCCCGCTGCTCGCGACCGTGAACCTCATGTCCCTGTTCGGCCTGCACCGGGCGCTGCGCGGCGCGCTCGTCGGTCACTTCGCGTGCGTCGAGGTCACCTCCTCGCCCGGCTCCCGCCGGCTGGCCAAGGCCATGCGACGCTGCGGCGCGGGGCCGGCCGCCGAGCACTTCTACGCCGAACACGTCGAGGCCGACGCCGTCCACGAGCAGGTCGTCCGCCACGAAGTGATCGGCGGCCTCCTCGTCGACGAACCGGACCTCGAGGAGGACATCGCGTTCGGCTGTGCGGCGACCGTCCTCCTCGAAGACCGCCTCGCGAGCCACATCCGCGAAGCCTGGGACCACGAACGCAGCGCACTGCGCACGCCCTTGCACGAGCATTAGCGGTCGGCATTCCCCCGGAGCGGAGACGTCCGGGGCCAGCCGGGGCCATTCGGTGGCCGTCCAGGCTCTGCCGAGCCGTCCACCCCGCTCTCCGCGTGCATGGAACGGCCTTCCGGGGAAGGCGTGCAGGGGACCCGTACACCCGAGAAGGGACGGACACCATGGCACGACCGAGGATCGTGGTCGTCGGCGCGGGCTTCGCCGGCGTCTCCTGCGTTCGCCGCCTGGAGCGGACGCTGTCACCCGGGGAGGCGGAGATCCTGCTGGTCACTCCGTTCTCCTACCAGCTCTACCTGCCGCTGCTGCCGCAGGTGGCCTCCGGGGTGCTCACCCCCCAGTCCGTGGCGGTGTCGCTGCGCCGCAGCCGCCGCCACCGGACCCGGATCGTGCCCGGCGGGGCCGTGGGCGTCGACACCCGGGCCAAGGTCTGCGTCATCCGGAAGATCACCGGGGAGCTGGTGGACCAGCCGTACGACCACCTGGTGCTCGCGCCGGGGAGCGTGACCCGCACCTTCGACATCCCGGGTCTGGCGGAGCACGGCCGCGGCATGAAGACGCTGGCGGAGGCGGCCCATCTGCGCGACCACGTGATCGCCCAGCTCGACCTGGCCGACGCCGCCGCGCCGGGCTCGGCGGAGCGGGCCTCACGTCTCGGGTTCGTCGTGGTGGGGGGTGGCTACGCGGGCACCGAGACGGCCGCTTCCCTGCAGCGGCTCACGACGAACGCCGTCGGCCGCTACCCGCGGCTGGACCGGCGCGAGATCAGCTGGCACCTCGTGGACGTGGCCCCGAAGCTGATGCCCGAGCTGGGCGACCGGCTGGGCAGGGCAGCCCTCGACGTGCTGCGCCGCCGGGGCATCGAGGTCTCGCTCGGTGCCTCCGTCGCCAAGGCGGGCCCCGAGGACGTCACCCTCACCGACGGCCGCGTGCTGCCCTGCCGCACCCTCATCTGGACCGCCGGCGTCGCTGCGAGCCCGCTCGTCGCCACGCTGGGCGCCGAGACCGCGAAGAGCGGCCGGCTCGTCGTCGCTCCGGACCTGCGGGTTCCGGGGGCGGACGGGGCGTTCGCTCTCGGTGACGCGGCCGCCGTGCCCGACCTCGCCGGCGGCGGGGACGGTGCGGTCTGCCCGCCCACCGCGCAGCACGCCGAGCGCCAGGGCAAGGTCGCCGCCGACAACGTCGTCGCCACGCTGCGGGGCACACCGCTGAGCCCGTACGTCCACAAGGACCTCGGACTGGTCGTGGACCTCGGCGGCCGCGACGGCGTCTCCCGGCCGCTCGGCATCGACCTGCGCGGGATGCCCGCCCAGGCCGTGGCCCGCGGCTACCACTGGGCGGCACTGCGCACCGGCGCCGCGAAGACCCGGGTGATGACGAACTGGCTCCTGAACGCGGTGGCCGGCGACGACTTCGTCCGGACCGGATTCCAGACGTACAAACCAGGGACGCTGCGGGACTTCGAGTACACCGACCACTACCTCACCCCGGAGGAGGTACGGGCCCGCACGGCGGCCGAGGGAGGCTGACAGCTCCGGCGGGCGAGCTCGCCGTCAGCAGCAGTCGGACCACCGGGGGCCGGCGGCTCCCGCCCAACACCGGGCAAGGGCGCAGCCATCGTGTTGGGCCAGCGGCGTGGTGGTGCCGCGGCGCAGGGCTTCGAGGACCAGGCCCGGGAGAAGGGCGGTGACCGTCCGGTTCAGCAGTTTCGTACAGACGGCAGGTTGTTGGTCAGGAAGTGGCCGGCACCGGGCCAAGCAGCGGCTGGCGCGCATGGTCGCAGCCGGTGCCGGAGGTGATTGCGGGAATACGCATGCGGCGCAGGAGATCGCGTGCGGTGCGCCTCGTGGCAGTGCTGCGCCAGGCAGTCGTCGGGTGGCGGGAACGCAGGTGCCAAAGCGCTTGCGTTCCCAGGCCGGTGCTGTGGAAGCGCTCGTCGATGATGACCGCGGCGATGACACCCCGGGCGCAGTCGGGGCAGATCCTGTAGCGGACCTGGCCGACGACCTGGCGGATGTGGACGAGGAGCAGGCATTCCTCGCCCGGGCCCGAGGGGTCCGGGATGTGCGCGGACAGGAATTCGATCGCCCGGTACGCCAGCGACTGCGGGACAGGGGCGACGGCGAGTTCGCCTGGGTCCGGCTGGCAGGCCCCTCGGAAGGTGAACTGGTGGAGCTGGCCGAGGACCCCGGCCCCGCCAGCTCCCTGTCCTGGTGTCGCGCCGCAGGCAGGTGCGGCAGCCGGCCCCCACCGAGACGTGGGCAATCCAGACGCCACTGCAGGCAAGGCCCGGGTTCTCGTGTGCCCCCGCGGACATGAGTGGCGCCGCGGTGGAAAGCCGCAGGATATGACACCCACACCCCTACCCGAGCCAGGACCAGGCGGAGACGACGATCCCGGGGACACCCGCCACGAGAACTCGGCGGGCCCGGACCCGCAGGTGGAGGAGCGGGCACCCGACCGGCCCACCGAGCTGCCCAAGCGGTCGTGGAAGGCTGTCCTGCGCGGCACCGTGAAGGAATTCAAGGACGACGAGCTCGCCGACCGAGCCGCAGCGCTGACCTACTACGGAGTCCTCGCCCTCTTCCCCGCCCTGCTCGTGCTGGTGTCCCTGCTGGGCCTTGCGGGGGAGTCCGCCACCAAGCAGGTCCTCGACAACCTGCAGAAACTGGCACCCGGCTCGGCGCGGGACGTGATCACCGACGCCGTGCAGCAGCTCCAGGGCCACTCCGGCGTCGGATCGCTCCTGGCGGTCGTCGGCCTCGTCGTCGCGGTGTGGTCGGCGTCCGGCTACATCGCCGCGTTCATCCGCACCTCGAACGCCGTCTACGACATGCCCGAAGGCCGCCCCGCCTGGAAGGTCCTCCCGCTGCGCCTGGCCCTCACCGTCACGCTGATGGTCCTGGCCTGTGCCAGCGCGCTCATCGTCGTCTTCTCCGGCTCTCTCGCCCGGCAGGCCGGCACTGCCCTGGGGATCGGGCACACCGCCCTGACCGTGTGGTCGATCGCGAAGTGGCCGGTCCTGGTCCTCCTCGTCACGATCATGATCGCGATTCTCTACTGGGCCGCCCCGAACGCGAAGGGCCGCGGCTTCACGTGGGTGACACCGGGCAGCCTCCTGGCGCTGGCGATCTGGATGGCCGCCTCGGCAGGCTTCGCGTTCTACGTCGCGAACTTCGCCTCCTACAACAAGACCTACGGCACCCTCGCCGGCGTGATCATCTTCCTCGTGTGGCTGTGGATCACCAACCTCGCGATCCTCCTCGGGCTGGAGTTCGACGCGGAAATGGCCAGGCAGCGCGCGATCGCCGGCGGACTGCCGGAGGACGACGAACCGTACGTCGAGCCCCGCGACACCCGTGCGTGGAGCGACGGCGACCGCCGCCGGGCGGAGCACCGACTCATGCGTGAACACGGCTCGCCGTGAGACCAGCACGGCACGGCCCCTCCGGCGCCGACTGCGGCCGCCGACCGAGGGCGCGGCCCAGCACACCATGGTCGTGTGAGGTCGCCCCCGGGCTGCTGTCGAGTCACCTTTCGTACAACGCCGGCTGCCGCGCGGGTGCCAGCGCGCTTGCGGGGTAGGCGCGCCGTGACGACGACATGACCACCCTTGAACCCAGAACGGCATCGACTCGGTCACGCGCAGCGCCGACGCCCCCATCCAGGACACCACCGGCGCTGAGCAGAGGACCCGACTGACGTGTCGCCCGTTCCAGCCGATTGACGAAAGGCAAGGTGTCCCCATCATGAGCACGGTAGAGCGGCAGCCCCACGCCGCCGACGACTCGGTGGGCGTCCTGGTTTCCCGCGCCTCGCAGCAGATATCCGAGCTGGTACGTGAGGAGATGCAACTGGCCCGGGCGGAGATGACCCAGAAGGGCAAGCGCTACGGGAAGAGCGGCGGCCTCTTCGGCGCCACAGGAGTCATCGGCCTTCTGGCACTCCAGGCGCTGACGGCAACCTGTATTGCCGCTCTCGCGCTGGTCCTGCCGGTGTGGGCGTCCGCCCTCCTCATCACCGCGGCCCTGGGGATCGTGGCGGCCGGGACCGGCCTGGCCGGAAGGAAGCAGATCGCTCGGGCCGGTACCCCGGCTCCCGGGCAGACCATCGACAGCGTCAGGGCCGACCTGGCCGAGATCAAGGAGAAGGCACACCGATGAACGACGACGCCCGAACCAACATCGGCACCCCCGCCCCTACCCCTGACGGCCCCGGCTCCGACGAACTGCGCGATCAGGTCGAACGCACCCGCGACGAGCTCGGCCGGACCGTCGAGGCCCTCGCCGCGAAGGCCGACATCAAGGCCCAGGCCAAGGAGAAGACGGCCGCTGTCAAGGGCCAGGCCGCCGAGAAGGCAGTGCTGGTCTCCGAACAGATCCGCGAGACGGCGGGGCAGGCCGTCCAAGCGGTGAAGGACAAGACCCCCGACCCGCTCCTGGAGAAGACCGCGCAGGCCGCAGCACATGTACGGGAAAGTGCGGCCAAGGCGGGCCAGTACGCGACGGACAAGACGCCCGACCCGCTTCTGGAACGAGCCGGGCAGGCAGCGACGGCTGCACGCGCCAACCGCACCCCGCTCCTGGTGGTCGGAGCTGCCGTAGCCGTCTTCCTACTGGTCCGCCGCAGCCGGGGACGTCGCCGATGAAGGCATCCAAGATCGCCTACAAGCCTGTTGGGCTGGCCCTGGGCGCCCTCAGCGGCGCGATCGCAGGCGCTGCTTTCAAGCAGGCGTGGAAGCTCATCGAGGGCGAGGGCGATGCTCCTGACGCCACCGACGAGGACCGGACCTGGAAGCAGATCCTGCTCGCCGCAGCCATCCAGGGGGCGATCTTCGCCGTGGTCAAGGCCTCGGTCGACCGGTCGGGGGCTGTGACGATTCGGCGTGTGACAGGCACCTGGCCGGGCTGATCAGCCGCGGTGCCGGCCACCTTCCCCGAGCCGGCCGGCACCGCCCGCCCGACGCACCCCTACCGACAACGCTCCTTTCGTGGAGGAAGCCATGGCCGTGCAACACGGTCTGCACGTCCTGGCCGCCGCAGCTGTCGCCGCCGGCGTCCTCACGGGGCGGTGGTGGTACACCCGCGCCCGACGCAACAGCGGACACGGTGCCAGTGCCGCCCGCGCCCCCTGGCGCCGGACACCCGCCACGGCCGGGGCCGGCGCGGGTCACGAGCGTGTGGTCGGTCTGCACGCCGCCTTCCTCGACCTGGCCGGCAATCAAGCGCTGAAGACAGCCGACGCGCACCTCGACCGGTACTGGGCGACCGTCGCCCCGCTCTACCCGCACTCGGACCCGGGCCGCACCCCGAGCTGACAACTGCGGCGCACGGCCCTTCCCGACCCGACCCGAGTCGGATCGGCAGGGGCACTGCCACCCCACGCTCTCGGCCCTGAGCCCTTGATCGGTCATCGATCCGGGGACGAGCGGTCAAGCCGGGCCGTGACGGGTGTCGCTGCGACGCCGTGCACGAGTACCGAGAGCAACACGGTGAACGTCACCACGGCCCACGGCCCACGGCCCACGGCCCACGGCCCACGGCCCACGGCCCACGGCTCGCGCGCGGGCGTGGCGAAATCGGCCTGGCCCAGAGCGTACGCAAGAGAGAAGAACGAGCCGACGCCCCGGATACCGAACACCGCAATGACGACTCGTTCCTTCCCCGTGGCATGGCCCCGCATCTGGACGGCCCAGCCGACGGCCGGGCGGATCACCAGGAAGAGCATCAGCCCCAGGACAGCTCCGCGCCAGGTCAGTGCAGCAAGGCCACCGTCGGCGATGAAGCCGCCGACGAGGAAGAGGATGACGGCCGTGAGAAGCCTCTCGACCTGATCGGTGAAGGCGTGCATGACGCGGTGGTAGCGATGGGCTCGTTCGGCGTTGCGGATCGTGCAGGCCGCGACGAACACTGCGACGAAGCCGTAGCCGTGGAGGAGTTCCGTATCCGGATGCCGCGGTGGATCCGACCCCGGTCTTCGTGCAGGACGGCACCGTCTTTACGGGCGCGGGTGTGATGGCTGGGATTGATCCGGCCCTTGCCTTCGTGGAAGAGGGCCTTGGGCGGGACGCCGACGTGACCGTGGCGCGGTACATGATCGTCTTCCTGCGCCGCTCTGGTGGGCAGTGGCAGTTCAGCGCCCAGATGCGGGCGCAGGTCGCGCACCGGCCAGTGATGCGCGAGATCCAGCAGTGGATTGCCGATCACCCGGACGCAGACCTGTCCGTGGAAGTGGGCCGCCGGGCGAACCTGTCGCCGAGCCAGTTCAACCAGTCGTTCTGAAACTGCGAGGCGCCATGATCCCGAAGAGATTGACGGAACTGATCACGTTTCCCCGCCCGAAGGGCGTCGGTGCTCACCACGGCCCCTTCGTTGGCCTGGGTGTAGGGGTGCGGGTGAGTGAGACGCCGCCGGCCTGGTGGGCCATCTGCATGAGGGAGGAGCAGTCGCATCGCCCCCTCGGGTCCGTCCCCGAGGAGCGGAGCAAATCCCGCCCCACTGATAGGGGGTGCCGAGCTGTACCAGACCCCAACGAATGTCCGTCTGAACGGACTTCGGGGCGCCTGCTGGAATCTGGTAGCCGTCCGGCAGCGAACCCGGGGGAATGGGTCCGAACTCCGTGCCGTCGCTGCGGCGCACGAGCTGGCAACCATCGCCCGACCCGCAGCTGGTCGACCGGCTCGGCCGGATCGGCGCGGAGTGGGGCTGAGGCACGCGGCGGCGGGGGAGCGGCGCCGGTCACCCCGGCTCCTCCGTCAGCAGCAGCGTCCAGTAGGCGCCGCACCCGGCCCGCCCCTCGGGACGGCCCGGATGCGTGTCCTCGCAAGTGCACAGCATCGGTTCGACGCGATCGCCGGCCCGGGGCGCGGCCCGCAGGCGCCGGACGACGTCCTGGAAGGGGATCAGGCGAAGGCGCCGGAACACCTGGGCCGCCACCGGAACCTCCAGGACCGCCCCGCACCTCGGGCAGCTGCCGCGCAGCACCGTCACGTCCGGTCCGCCCTCCTCCAGAGTGAAGAGGGCGGCCGCGAGCGCCGCGTACTCGGGTGCGGTGATCTCCTCGTAGGGCAGATCGAGGGGCTGCGAGCCGGGTGGGGGCGTGACGCCCATGAGGCTCCTCGGAACGTGGAAATGGTGGAGTGCGGAAGGGCGAAGGGTGGTGGCAGGGTGTCCGTGCGACGCCGGCTACGGCCCGATGTGGGCGAAGGGCATCCACGCGCTGGGCCGGTCCGGCTCGGCGTCACGCAGCCGCCGGGTCGCGGTGTGCAGCGCGTGCGCGGACCGGGCCGGGGAGAAGCGCCCGCCCGCCGTGAGCTCCTCGTACACCGTGGCGGACACGGCCGCGGCCGACCGGTCGTAGACGGACCACAGGGTGCCGATGACGTGCCGGTATCCGGTGTACAGGATCGTGGAGTGCCGCCGCCAGGGTGATGACCTCATCGGTCAGCGTCAGTCCGCCGGTCGCCGTCTTGCAGGCTGACAGGAAGGCGAACTCCCCCCGGTGGTGCCCGGCGGCGACGTCCTGGACGGTCAGGACCCGGTCGCTGAGGAGCAGCCCGCCGCGGGAGGGGTCCGACAGGTCCTGGTCGCCGTGGCAGCTGAAGTGCACCCAGGGGTGGCGGGCCAGCCCGGCGCGCACGGCGTCCCAGGTGGCGGCCCTGCCCTCCAGCAGAGTGTGCCGGTCCGCGAACAGGCCGGTCAGCAGGTCGCGTTCGGTGTTCACCGCGGGGAGGGGAAGCTCGCCGGGCGTCTCCGCCAGGGCCACGACCAGCATCCGCGGGTCGCCGTGGCCGGGCGGGCGGCCCGGCCGGGACGCCTCCAGGAGTGCGCGCAGCGTCGGGGTGTACGAGGACACGGCGCGGTCGATGACCGTGCGCGGGGCGACGCCGGCGGGCGCGGGGGAGTGGTGCCCGGCGGCGTGCAGCGGCAGCAGGTTGAGCAGCCCGGTGGGGCACCACCACACCCGGGGGTACGCCTCGCCCGGCGCCGGTGCGTCATGGATCCCGAGGGTCTCCAGGACCGGGCCGGTGATCCGGTCCCCCATCCACGCGGCGAGGTCCGTCAGCCCCGACTCCATGGTGTCGCGGGCCTGTCGCAGGGCGCGGCTCGCGGCGGAGTGGCGCCGGGTCGCCTCCAGGGTGGGCGCGCTGTTCTCGAACGCCCGCCGGGCGAGGAGCAGTTCCCGCACCGCCTGCTCGACGGCCCGCAGCAGTGCCAGGTAGCCCTCGGCGCGCTGCTGGACCTCGGCGGAGGTCAGGTCACCCAGTGGGGTGACCCGGACGCCCCGGAGGGTGACGATGACGGCGTCGCACCGCCAGCGGCTGATGTTCACCAGGACCACGGGGCCGCCCCGCGCGGCCGGAAGGAGGTCGTCGAGCCCCGGCGGCCGCAGGAAGTCCTCGAAGCCGGAGGTCCCCCGCACCCGTTCCACCAGCTCGTCCCACTCGCGGGCCAGTGCCATCCTGCGTTCGTCCGCCCGCGCGGCCCGCCGCGCGGCCCCGTCCGATGATTGCGCCGTCACCCCGCGGCCCCCTCGCTGTCCGGAAGACCTGTCAGCGTAGCGGCGCCGCCGGGCTCAGTTCGCGCCGTCGAAGGGCCAGGCGCGGATGTCGCGGTAGTGGATGGGGCCGGGGCCGCGGCCCGTGTTGCTCCCGACGAGGTGCAGCCGCCCGGCCTCCCACCGGCGGCCGGTGAAGGCGTCGAGCCCGGCGGCGGCCTCCACCGCGCTGGTGGTGTCGTGGCGCCGGGCGCGGGCCAGTGTCAGATGGGGGCGCAGCGGCCGGCCGTGGAAGGGGATGCCGCAGTCGGTGACCGCGGTCCGTACGTCGGCGGCGAGGAGGTGCAGTCCTTCGAGGTCTCCGTCGATCCCGGTCCACAGGACCCGCTCGTCGAAGTGCCCGCCGCCGCGCAGCCCGAGCCGCAGCGGCGGCCTGGTCGCCGCGAGGCCGGCGAGCGGCGGCTCCAGGAGGGCGACGGCGCTGACCGGGAGCTCGCCCAGGAAGGCCAGGGTGATGTGCCAGTCCTCGATGCGGTTCCAGCGCATGCGCGGGTACGCGGCGTAGGCGGGCAGCAGCCGCTGCTCCAGCTCTTTCTTCGCGTCGTCGGGCGGGGCGAGCGCTATGAACACGCGGACGGTCGCTGCCTGGGGTTCTTCGTTCACGAGGGTCTTCGTATCCTGTCCGGCCCGCTTCCGTCACATTCGGCCCCCGGGTGTCCGGCCGCCGCCCCGACTCCGCGCCGGATCCACCGCCCCGCGTACGGGGTCAGCGGGAGCCGGAACCGATGGTCACCACACGCGCCCAGGCGGGCGGCGCGTCCGGCACGTAGTCGGGATCGTTCTCGTTCCACCGGCCCGCCCGCTGCCGGGGGAAGAGCCCCACCACCGTCCGGCACGGCGGCCGGCCGGCCGGCCAGGGCGTCTGTCCGTCGGTCAGGACCACGATCACGTCCGGCCGGGGCCCCGTACCGAGGGCCTTGGCGAAGCCCGTGCGCAGATCCGTACCCCCGCCGCCCAGCAGCGGGATTCCCTCGCCGGTGCACAGCGGGTGCACGATACGGGCCGCCGCGTCGCACGGGACCACGCTGACCATGTCGCTACGGCCGCCCACGGCGCGGGCGATCGCCGCGACCTCCAGCAGCGCACTGCCCAGTTCGTCGTCGCTGACCGAACCGGAGGTGTCGATGACCACACAGACCCGGGGAGGTCTGCGCCGCAGGCTCGGCAGCACGGCCCCGGGCACCGCGGCCGAGCGCCGCGAGGGCCGGGCGTAGCTGTAGTCCTCGCCCGCACCCGCCCCGGAGGCCGCCGACCGGACGGCCGCCCCCAGCAGCTCCCGCCAGGGCTGCGGCGGGTGGAAGGCCTCCTCCGCCCACCGCCGCCACCCCGCGGGGGCGGTGCCCGGACGGCCGTTGATCCCCTGCGCCACCCGGAACCGCACCGCGTCCTGCTCCTGCGCGCTGAGCCCGTGCGCTCCGTCCGGCCCCAGGTCCCAGGCGCGTTCCAGGCCGTCGGCGCCGCTGCCGCAGTCCAGCCAGACCAGGTCCTGGGTCCGGGCCCCGAGCCCGAACTGGCGCAGGTAGTCCTCCATGAGCTGTCCCGGGGACAGCCCCAAGTACTCCGGTGTCACGACCCCTTCGGGCTGAACCAGCCCCTCGCCGTACACGTCGTCGTTGATCTCGCAGTCGGCGGCGATGTTCATCCGCAGCCGTTCCCCCGGGCCGGTCAGCCCGCGCTCCCGTGCCACCCGGTCACCGCGCCCGTGATGGTCGCGCAGCAGGTGGGACACCTCGTGGACCCAGACCCCGGCGAGCTCCTCGACCGGTGTCCGGTCCACGAACCCGGGCGAGACGTAGCAGCGCCAGTGCCGGTCGACGGCCATCGTCGGAACCCGCCGTGACTCCACCGTGTGCAGGGCGAACAGCGCCGTCGCCAGGTAGGGCCGTACTCGGGCGGCGTGCAGCCGGGCCGCGAAGAGCTTCTCCAGATCCAGGGCCCCTGCCACGGATGGCTCCGCCGGAAGTGCTCCCGTGTCGTGTGCCGGCGCCGTACGTGCCCCCGCCGGGCGGGCGCTCATCGGCCGGCCCCCACGGGGTCTGCGGTGCGCGCGGCCGCACGCTCCGCCGAGAGGTCCGCCCGCCGGGACAGCGTCACCACTCCGGCGAGCCGCTCGATGGCCTCCGGAACGTCCCAGTCCTCCTGGCGCAGCGTGGCGAGCGTGGTCGCGGGGACGACCACCAGGTCGGGGGCGCCCGTTTCCAGCGCCCGCACCAGCAGCGCCCACGCCGCGTCCCAGCGGGCCTTGTCCGGGCGCTTGCGGACCGCCGCCACCACCCCGTCGAGCGTGGCCTGGCGCCGGTCTCCGCGCTCGGGGAGGTCGGCGCACGCCGGGTCGGCGAGCAGTTCCTCCGGGTCGGGGAGGTCCATCCGGTCCAGGCAGGCCAGCAGCTCCAGCCCCGGACCGTCCCCCACCGCCCCCCTGACCAGCATGGAGAGCACCTCCCTGGAGGATCCGGCCGCCTCCGCGAAGGCGAGCAGCCGGATCGTCATGTCCCAGCTGCGGGGCGACGGCCACGCGCCGCCCCGGCGGGTCTCGGTGCTGGGCAGCCGGTGCACGAGCGCCGGGCGGGTGGTGAGGAGTCCGCACACCGCACGGCGGGCGTGGTCCACGGCGGCCGGCAGCTTCGCGGGGTCCAGGTGCGGGAGCGTCGCCCGGGGCCAGGTCCCGCCGAGCCCGCGGATCACGACGTCGTGGTCGTGGGCCCACTGGAGGTGGACGAACCGGTTGGCCAGGGGCGGGCTCAGCTCCCAGCCGTCGGCGGCCGAGCCCCGCGGGTTGGCCGCGGCCACGATCCGGACCCCGGGCGGCAGTTGCAGCGAGCCGATCCGCCGCTCGAGCACGAGCCGGAGCAGAGCGGCCTGGACGGCCGGCGGTGCGGTGGACAGCTCGTCCAGGAACAGCAGCCCGCGCCCGGCCCGTACGAGCCGCACGGCCCAGTCCGGCGGGGCCATCGGGACACCCTGCTCCGCGGGATCGTCCCCGACGATCGGCAGACCGGAGAAGTCGGACGGCTCGTGCACGCTGGCGATCACCGTGGTCAGGGGCAGGTCCAGCGCTTCGGCGAGCTGGGTCAGGGCCGCGGTCTTGCCGATGCCGGGCTCACCCCACAGGAGTACCGGCAGGTCGGCGGCCACGGCCAGGGTCAGTGCCTCCAGCTGGTCGTCGGGGCGCGGTTCGGTGGTGGTGTCGCGCAGCAGGGTGAGCAACTCGTCGGCGACGGCGAGCCGGGACGGGTGCCCGTGGACCGTCTCCGAGGGGATGCCGGGGATGCCCGGGTTGCCGGGCCGGTCGGAGGTACCGGCGGATGCGAACGGGGTGTACGAGGGCATGGGTGATCACCTGTGGGTTCGTGGAGAGGGTGTGGTCCGGCGGGCCCGGGGAACGGGCCCCCGGGTCAGCGGCGTTGTGCCTGGCGCGGGTGGAGCCGGTGGTCGCGCGGGCGGCGGTCTCGCGGGCGGGTCCGGCCGGGTGCGGGTCCGGTCAGGCCCGACCGGAACAGCCCGTAGGTGACCCGCCGTAGCGCGGCCGCCTCCAGCTCGTCCCGCAGCGCCCCGGCGCGCAGCAGGGCGTCGGGGCCGAGCAGCCCTTCCACCACGGCGAGCGCACCGGCGATGTCGCCGTGGTCCAGCCGTTCGCGGACCCCGGTCAGGCAGTCCGGCTGACGGTGCGCCGCGTCGATGGCCTGCATGCAGGGCAGGGGAGTGCCGGTCAGCGCGGCCAGCAGCTCCTCCCGGCGGATCTCGGCCGGGTCGTGGTCCAGTGGTGCCAGCACCCCGTCGACCAGACCGATCCGGTGCAGATCTCCCCGGCATTCGACGACGCGTGGCCCGCCCGCGCGGTCCGCGGTCGCGGTCGGCCCGGTGGGCGCACGGTCGGGTACCAGCGCCGAGGCGACCAGCGGGTGCAGCCGGCCCGCCTCGATCGATCCGTCGCGGATCAGCTCCAGGTCGGGCAGGGTCCACGTCGCGGCGTCGGGGAGTACCGCAAGCGCGGAGGCGCTGCCGTCGGCGGGCGCCCCGATCCGCAGGACGGGAGGGCCCGGGCCGTCCGCGACCAGGTCCAGCAGCAGCCGCTGCCGGGATCCCAGCCGCACGACGAGGCCGCCGGTGTGCCGGCCCTCGGCGCGGAGCAGGATGCCGGCCTCGGCGGCCCACCGGTCGACGGCGCACCGGTGCCCCGGCGGGAGGGCCCGTAGGAGCTCGGGGTCCGGCTCGGGAAGGCCGTTGCCGGGCAGCACGTCGGCCCCGGCGCGGACCCGCAGCTCGTCGGTCCTGCGGGCGTCCCACAGATGACGGTGCAGGTCGAAGCGGAACCGCCGGTCGGGACGGGCCCGGCGACGCGGATCGCCCCAGGGGCCGGCCTCGGAGCGGGAGCCGTCCCAGAGGGCGAGGCTGATCCGCTGGCCACCGTCCGCCCACGCGGGCGGAGTCCGCGCCACGAGGTGCACGGGGCGTGGATCGCCTTGTGATGCCGTGTCGTAGCGGGCCAGTGGGACGGTCAGCCCGGGGCGCAGCAGTCCGTCGGGAGCGATGCGCGGCATGTGCCAGCGCAACAGGTCGGGAGCCAGATGGCGGAGATCGGCCCGGATCCGGGCCGCGAGGTCGTGGCCGCGCGAGCGCGCCAGGTAACGCAGATTGAAATCGACGTCGATGCCTGCGGCGGCGCACGCACCGGCCCAGTCACCGGCGGAGCGGCGGGCGGTCGCAGTTTCGATCATGGACGCCGGCACGGCGTACTCGCGTACGCGGAGCCAGAAGGAAAGGCGGGAATTCCCCTGCACGTTCTGAGTGAGCATCAGCGCTCACCTTGCGTGGTGGGGACCCCCAATCTGTGAACAGCAGAATGAGTGGTCATCACGATGATCGTAGCGCTCCCCACCGCCACGGGCCAGATCTTTCTCCCGGAGCGCAGGCGGTGGCCCGCCGGCGCGTGCTGCCCGTACGCACCTGTGCCCGGGCCCCGCCGCCCCACGAGGGGGTGGCGGAACCCGGGCACGAAGGCGTGGCGGGTGGCGTCAGCCGAGGGCGGGCGCCTTCTGCTGATCCGCAGCCGCGACGTCCGCACCAGCGGTGCGCGCGGCCAGGAGCCGCTGGGCGAGCACACCGAAGACGACGGCGAACACCGCCCACAGCACCAGCTGGACGGCCAGCGAGGCGACCCGGAACTCCCACAGCAGGGCTGCGGGGAAACCGGGCTGGACCGCGTCGCTGTTGTCCGGCAGGAACACGAACGCCACGGCGGCGGCGACGATGAAGCCGCCGCTCGCGGCCAGCGTCGCGTTCCAGTTGCCCAGGCGCGGTGCCAGCCGCCGCCCGAGGATGATCGCGCCGACGCCGAGGAGCACGCTGAGCAGGATCATCAGGAAGAACAGCGTGGTGCGCTGTCCGATGGTGTCCGGGTTGCCGACCGCCGGCGGGGTGGCCGGGTACTTGAGGAACGGCACCAGGTAGACCGTGGCGAAGGCGCCCGCCGCGGTGAGTGCCGCCGTGGCCCGCGGGCTGAACCCGCCGACGCGACCGAGGGCGAACGAGAACGCGAGCGAGGCGATGCCGCCCAGCGCGACCCCGTAGACCAGGACACCCGTGGCCAGGCCGAGGGTCGACTGAACCGGTCGGCTGACCAGCTCTTCCTCCTCCTCGGCGGCCGCGCCCGACGTGGCGTCACCACCGTGGCCGGCGTGACCGCTCGGGGCGCTCGCGGCGTCCTTGGCGGCCTGGGCCTCCTCCACGGCGATGGAACCGCGTACCGGCGGCTCACCCACCATGTAGGCGACGGCGAAGGCGAACAGTCCTGCTATCAGGCCCGCGAGCATGCCGCGGACCAGCAGACCTCTGACAGTGGAGGCGTACATGTGCGTGGCCTCTCAGTGGCAGGGGAAGCCGAGCAGGTGACGACCGTCGTGCACCCACTCGTGCACGCCCTCGCCGGCGAACACGGCCGTCGCACCCTGTTCGGCACCGACGAAGTACAGGGCGACGAGCATCAGGAGACCGACGAAGAGCGCCCAGGGCAGGACGGCGCGCACGGGCAGCGGGGCCGACAGGGAGCCGGCGGGGGTGGATACAGCAGCGGAAGCAACAGCCTCGGCCATGATGGAACCTCCTCGGGGAACAACGCGTCCCATATGGTGGTGCAGGACGACGGTCCTCGGGTCTGACTCGCCGCGTCGCCACCCCGGGGGGTGCCGTCGCAGCACACAGTGGCGCGACCATGCCGGATTCACACCGGACTTCCGTCTCGCCGTCGTCGCTATGTGGAAATGTCGCCGTGACGCTACCGTGCGCCGGGCCTGCGGCCAAGACCGTGAGTCTCTGATCACACGCCTACGCTGCGGTAATGCGGCTTCGGTCCGTTCGGGGGAGCCGGCAGAGTCCACCAACTGGACGGCCAGGACTGCTAGAATGGCTCCGCTGGCCTTCGGCGTGCGTGCCCCGTGCATGTGTCCGGAGGCTTTTTTCATGCCCTCACATCCCTGCACGAGTCCTGCCGCCGACCCTTCCACCACCCCCTCCACCGGTTACCGGGAGCTGCTCCGCAACAAGGAGTTCAGCGGCCTCTACGCCGGCTTCACCCTCACCGTCGCCGCGAGCACTTTGTCTGGGTTCGCGCTCGGCACCCTGGTCGACCGGCAGACCGGCTCCCCGTTCCTGACGGCCGTGAGCATGTACGGCGCCACCTTCGCGACGGTCCTCGGCGCACTGACGCTGATGTCGGTCGCGGACGGGAAACGGCCCCGCCGCACCCTGGTCGTGCTCCAACTCGCCTCGCTGGCAGGGGTCGGGGCCCAGGCCGTACCGGGGCTGCCGCTCGCTGCCCGGTTCGCCCTGCTGCTGACGCTGGGCCTCTTCCAGTCCCTCGGAACCGGCACGCGGCTTGGGCTCCTCGCCGAAGTCGTACCCATCAGCGCCTACGCGCCCGCCCGTTCGCTGATGAACATCACCTCGGGCGGTACGGCGATCGCCGGCTACGCCGTCGGAGCCGTGCTGCTGCGGCACCTGAGCCCGCAGGGCGTCTTCGCCGTCGCGGCTGCCCTGACCGCCCTCGGTTCGGCCGTGGTGGCGGCCACCGTCCGGGAACACTCGATCCGGCCCACCCGCCGCCCCGGCCTGCGCCGGACCTGGACGACGAACGCCGAACTCCTCTCCCACCCCGGCCGCCGGACGCTGCTGCTGAACCTGTGGGTCCCGAACGGTCTGATCGTCGGCTGCGAAGCCCTGTTCATCTCCTACGACCCCCGCCACGCGGGCACCTTCCTCGCCGCCGGGGCGGCGGGCATGCTCCTCGGGGACCTGGCCGTCGGCCGGCTGCTCGACGCCGGCCGGCGACGCCGCTGCGCCTTCGCCCTGCGGTTGCTGCTCGCCGTCCCCTTCCTGCTGTTCGCCGTCCATCCGCCCGTCCCGGTCCTGGCGGTCGCGGTGTTCGTCGCCAGTGCCGGGTTCGCGGCCACCCTGCCCCTCCAGGAACAGCTCCTCGAACAGACTCCCGACCGGATCCGCGGCCAGGTCCAGGGGGTCGAGTCGGCCGGCCGGATGACCTGGCAGGGCCTCGGCGCCGCGATGGCCGGCGGCCTGGCCCAGTACCTCGCCCCGGGCACCGCGATAGCCGTTGTCGCCGGTATCTCGGTGGCGGTCACCGTGCTGTGCCGCCCGTCCCGCCGCCCGACCCGCCGTACGGGGCCGGGTGCGTCGGGACGGGGCCGGACCTACCGTGGGACCACGGGCGAGTGACGGGAGCCGACGATGGCCGGTGAGGTTTCCTTCTTCGAGCTGGGCGTGGGCGACGGCGAGCGGGCCCGGAAGTTCTTCGGCGGCCTGTTCGGCTGGGCGTTCGAGCCCGGCCCGAGCGACGGCGGCGGCTTCGCGATCCGGACGCCCAACGTCCCCGGCGGACTGCACGGCGACGACCCCGGCGCCCGCCCGTACCTCTTCTTCGCGGTCGACGACATGGACGCGGCCCTCGAGCGGGTCCGCGCGCTCGGCGGCTCCGTCGACGAGGCCGGCCCGGGGAGCGGCGAGGAGTCGATCGCCCGGTTCGGCCGCTTCCGGCTGTGCCACGACGACCAGGGCACGCCCTTCGGCCTGCACCGGCCGCCGCAGCCCGATTGATTCGCTCACATGTTCGGTTCATGGGGTTAGGCTGGGGTCATGCACGCAGTCCAGGGCCTCCAGGGTTCCCTCTTCGACCAGGGCGACGAGATCGTGCCGGGTCCGCTCGACGGCATGCGGCGGACCCGGCTCGGGGCCGGGGCCTGGGTCGACCACCTGCCGGGCTGGCTGAGCGGGGCCGACGCGCTCTTCGAGCGGCTGGCCGCCGACGTGCCCTGGCGGGCCGAGCGGCGCCAGATGTACGAGCGCGAGGTGGAGGTGCCCCGGCTGCTCGCCTTCTACGGCGAGGCCGAGCCCCTGCCGCATCCCTCGCTCACGGCCGCCCGCGAGACGCTGACCGGCCACTACGCCGCCGAGCTGGGCGAGCCCTTCACCACCGCCGGGCTGTGCCTGTACCGCGACGGCCGCGACAGCGTCGCCTGGCACGGGGACCGGACCGGCCGCTCCTCGACCGAGGACACCATGGTGGCCATCGTGTCCGTCGGTGACCCGCGCGATCTCGCCTTCCGCCCCCGGGACGGCGGGGCCACCCTGCTGCGGCTGCCCCTGGGGCACGGTGACCTCGTGGTCATGGGCGGCTCCTGCCAGCGGACCATGGAGCACGCCGTGCCCAAGTCGGCGCGGGCCGTCGGCCCCCGCATCAGCATCCAGTTCCGCCCCCACGGCGTCCGCTGACCGCGCGCCGGCCTCCCTCGGCCGGAGTTGCGGCCCGATCCGGGGGCGTCCAGGCTGGTGCGCATGGATCTGGGCGCCTTCTCCGTGAGCCTCACCGTGCGCGACCTCGACGCCTCGAAGGCGTTCTACGAGAATCTCGGATTCACCGTCTTCGGCGGGAACCCCGAGCAGAAGTGGCTGATCCTCAAGAACGGCGATGTCGTGATCGGGCTGTTCGTGGGCATGTTCGAGAAGAACATGCTGACCTTCAACCCGGGCTGGGACGCCAACGCGAGCGCGCTCGACTCGTTCACCGACATCCGCGGCGTGCAGCGGCGGCTGAAGGCGCGAGGGGTGGAGTTCCTGACGGAGGTCGACGAGTCGGGATCGGGTCCGGGGAGCTTCCTCATCCTCGACCCGGACGGCAATCCGGTCCTCTTCGACCAGCACGTCTGACCGTCCGGCTCAGACGGTGGCGCCCGGATCCTTCGAGGTGCGGACGGCGCCTGCCGCCGCATGCAGCGAGCGCAGCGCCAGCAGCAGGAACCCGACGTCGTCCAGGTACACCGGGTCGGGAATCAGGTCCACGGGCGAGATCGTGTAGACGACGGCGGCCCAGAACAGGGCCTTGTCCTGCAGGGGGATGCCCGAATCCAGCAGCAGCTTCCGCGCCGCGAAGACCCGTACCAGCAGCACGGCCGCGGCGATCGCGAGCCCCACTGCGAGGATCACGCCCAGGGCGAGCCAGACCTTTCCGTCCATGGCGGCCCTATACCCCGATATCGGGTTTCGATACCTGGCCGGCGTCCGGACCCACCTGGGCGCCCTGTCCGCGCAGGCGGCGCCCGACCTCGCCCAGCCCGTCCGCGAGCGCGTCGAGCTGCCCGGGGGTCAGGACGTCCACGAGGATCTCGCGGACGGTCGCCACGTGGCCCGGGGCGGCCTCCTCCAGCTTGGCGCTGCCGGCGTCGGTGAGGACGGCGAAGACGCCGCGCACATCGGAGGGGCAGCTGCGGCGGCGCACCAGACCGGCCTTCTCCATCTGTGTGACCTGGTAGGTCAGGCCGCTCTTGGAGTTGATCAGGCCGTTGGCGAGCTCGGTCATCCGCAGTTCGCGCCCGGGTGCCGCGGCGAGGCGTACGAGGATCTCGTACTGGGGGTGCGAGAGCCCGGCATCGTCCTTGAGCTGCTGGTCGAGACGCCGGTTCACCAGCGCCGACGCGGCGAGGAAACCGCTCCAGGCGCGCATCTCGCGGTCGTCCAGCCATCTCGGTTCAGCCATGGCCCCACCCTACACGGGTTGTTCCAATTTGAATCAGTGGTTAGGGTCGCGGTCAGCGGTTCGAATTTGAACAACTCTGCCCCTGCCCCCCGGGCCGCCCGACCGGAAGGACCCCCCCTGATGACCAGCCCCTCCGCCACCGCGACGAAGCCCCAGGCCACCGCACCGGCCACGCACCCCCGGCCCGCAGTCCTCTCCACCCCGGGTCACGACACCGGCCTGCTGCTCCTGCGCCTCGTCCTCGGCCTGACCATGGCCGCGCACGGCTCGCAGAAGCTGTTCGGCTGGTTCGGTGGCGGCGGTATCAGCGGCACCGGCCAGTTCTTCACCGCCAGCGGCTACCCCGCCGGTGACGCCATGGCGGTCCTCGCCGGCCTCACCGAGACGCTCGGCGGGCTCGGCCTCGCCCTCGGCCTGCTCACCCCGCTCGCCGGCGCCGCGATCGTCGGCACCCTGATCAACGCCATCGCCGTTCACGGCGCCGACGCCTTCTTCGCCCCGAAGGGCATCGAGTACGAGCTGCTGCTCACCGCGGGCGCCGCCGCCCTCGCCCTCACCGGCCCCGGACGGTACGCCGTCGACCGGTTCCTGCCCGTCCTGCGCAGCCACCGCCTCGCGCACGGCGCCCTGGCCGTCACCCTCGGCGTGGTCCTCGCCGCCGTACTGCTCCTCGTCCGCGACTAGGGGCGCCCCGCCGGTAGCGCCGACACTGCCGATCGTGTCGGGCGGGCCGCAGTGGTCCGCCCGGCACCGGCGTATGCCGACCGGCCATGCAGATTTGCGCCAACTGTCGCTGATCCCAAGCGAGTTGCTGCTGTGCTCACCTATGTTCTACGGGGCACATCAGTTCGCCCCAGGAGGTCAGATTGCAGTCCAGGCGCTTCCTCGCCTTTCACCGCGTGTTACGCCGCTCCCACCTGCTCATCGCCTTCGGCCTCGGCTCGCTGCTGATCGGCCTCATCCCGTGGCTCGGCGTCACGAGCACGGCAGCCGCCGGCCGCTCCCCGGTGCCCCGCCCCGCACCCGTGCCCACCGACCAGCAGACGGCGAAGCAGTCGCCGCACCACGGCATCGCCCCGGCGAACGCGATGGAACCGACGGCCCCGGTCCTCGACCGGGCCGGATGGACGGCCGCGGCGAGCGACGAGGAGACCGGCGGAGAGAACGGCCGCGCGGCCAACGTCCTCGACGGCAACACCACCACCCTCTGGCACAGCAGGTGGACCGGTACGCCCGCCCCGCTGCCGCACGTCATCACCATCGACATGCACCGCACGGCGGTCGTCTCCGCGCTCGTCTACCGTCCCCGCTCCGACGGGCCCAACGGGCGCGTGGGCGAGTACAGCATCAGCGTCAGCACCGACGGCGTGAGCTGGGGGACTCCGGTCGCCACCGGCACGCTCGCCGACGACGTCAGCGCCAAGACCCTCGGGTTCGCCCCGCAGGGCGCCCGCTTCGTACGGCTCACCGCGCTCAGCGAGGCCGGCGGCCGCGGCCCCTGGTCCTCCGCCTCCGAGATCGACCTGCTGGGTGACCCCGGCACTCCGGCGGCCACCATCGACCTGCCCCGCACCGGATGGACCGCCACGGCGAGCGACGAGGAGACCGGCAGCGAGAACGGCCGCGCGGCCAACGTCCTCGACGGCAACGCGAACAGCATCTGGCACAGCAGGTGGGCCGGAACCCCGGCCCCGCTGCCGCACACCATCACCATCGACATGCACCGCACGGCAGTCGTCTCCGCCCTCGTCTACCATCCCCGCCCCGACGGGCCCAACGGGCGGGCGGGCGCGTACACCATCGCCACCAGCACCGACGGCTCCACCTTCGGGACGCCGGTGGCCGCGGGCACCTGGCGGGACGATGACACCGTCAAGACCGCCACCTTCACCCGCGCCGAACAGGCCCGCTTCGTACGGCTGACCGTGACCAGCGAAGCCGGCGGCCGCGGCCCGTGGACCTCGGCGGGCGAGATACGCCTGAGCGGACCGGCCAGCCCGGCCGTGCACGGCTCCTGGGGCCGGGTCACCGGCTTCCCGCTGGTTCCGGTGGCCACCGCCGTCCTGCCCGGCGACAAGCTGCTGGCCTGGTCCGCGTACGCCGTCGACCGCTTCGGCGGCAGCAACGGCTACACGCAGACCGCGATCCTGGACCTGAAGACCGGCAAGGTCACCCAGCGCCGCATCGACAACACCGGACACGACATGTTCTGCCCCGGCATCGCCATGCTCGCCGACGGCCGGGTGCTGGTCACCGGCGGCAGCAACGCGGAGAAGGCGAGCATCTACGACCCGGCCACCGACAGCTGGTCCGCCACCACGAGCATGAACATCGCCCGCGGCTACCAGGCCATGACCCTGCTCTCCACCGGCGAGGCCTTCGTCCTGGGCGGCTCCTGGAGCGGATCCGCGGGCACCGACAAGGCCGGTGAGGTCTGGTCCCCGGACACCCGCACCTGGCGCAGCCTTCCCGGCGTCCCCGCCGCCCCGGCCCTGACCGCCGACCCGGCCGGACCCTACCGCGCCGACAACCACATGTGGCTGTACGCCACTTCGGGCGGCAAGGTGCTGCAACTGGGGCCGAGCAAGCAGATGAACTGGATCTCCACCAGCGGCCGGGGCAGCATCACCTCCGCCGGCAACCGGGCCGACAGCCAGGACGCCATGACCGGCAACGCCGTCGCCTACGACATCGGCAAACTGCTCACCCTGGGCGGCTCACCCGCCTACCAGGACAGCCCCGCCACCCGGCGCGCCTACACCGTGGGCATCTCGGGCAGCCAGGTCCAGCCCGCCCGTACGGGCGACATGGAACATGCCCGCGCCTTCAGCAACAGCGTGGTCATGCCCGACGGCAAGGTGGCCGTCTTCGGCGGCCAGGCCTATCCGGTGCCGTTCAGCGACGCTACTTCCGTCCTGACCCCCGAACTGTGGGACCCGGCGACCGGACGCTTCACCCCGCTCGCCACCATGGCCGTCCCGCGCAACTACCACAGCGTGGCCAACCTGCTGCCCGACGGGCGGATCTTCTCCGGCGGCGGCGGCCTGTGCGGCGACTGCGCGACGAACCACGCCGACGGGGCGATCTTCACGCCGCCCTACCTGCTCAACGCGGACGGCTCACCGAAGCCCCGTCCGGCCATCACCGCGGGCGTACCCCCGAGGACGGCCCCCGGCACCTCGCTCACGGTGAGCACCCAGGGTTCGGTGGCGTCCTTCGTCCTCATGCGGGCCGCGGCCGCCACCCACTCCACCGACAACGACCAGCGCCGGGTCCCCCTGGCGTCCACAGCCGCGGGAGGCGGCGCGTACAAGGTCTCGATACCCGCCGACACGGGCGTGGTCCTGCCGGGGACCTACATGCTCTTCGCCCTCGACGCCCAGGGCGTACCGAGCATCGGCCAGTTCGTGACCATCTCCTGATCCCATGAGCGGTGTCCGGGGCCCGAGCTGATTGGCCCCGGACAATCAGGGGAATAGCGCACAAATGACACAACCCATCGAAGACTACGCACTCATCGGCGACCTGATGACCACCGCACTGGTCGGCCGCGACGGGTCCATCGACTGGCTGTGCCTGCCGCGCTTCGACTCGGCGGCCTGCTTCTCCAAACTCCTCGGCGACGAGGAGAACGGCCACTGGCGCATCGCACCCCTCGACGCCACCCCCGGCGAGCCCTGCACCCGCCGGTCCTACGTCGACGGCACGCTGATCCTGGAGTCGTACTGGGAGACCGGGACCGGGACCGTCAAGGTCACCGACTTCATGCCCGAGCGCGAGGTCGCCCCCGACGTCATCCGCATCGTCGAGGGCATCAGCGGCACCGTCAGGATGCGCAGCACCCTGCGCCTGCGCTTCGACTACGGCCACGTCGTGCCCTGGGTGCGCCGCAGCGACGGCGACCGGGTCGCCGTCGCCGGGCCCGACTCCGTCTGGTTCCGCAGCGACCCCCCGGTCCGCACCTGGGGCGAGGAGAACAGCACCTGCTCCCAGTTCCCGGTCACCGCCGGCCGGCGCGTCGCCTTCGTCCTGACCTGGCACCCCTCGCACCAGCCCCGCCCCGAGCCCTGCGACCCCTTCGCCGCACTGGACCAGAGCCTCGCCGAATGGCGGCAGTGGACCGCGCAATGCCGCTACGAGGGCCCCTACCAGGAGGCGGTGACCCGCTCCCTGATCACCCTCAAGGCCCTCACCTACGCCCCGACCGGCGGCATCGCCGCCGCAGCCACCACCTCCCTCCCCGAGGAGCTCGGCGGCATCCGCAACTGGGACTACCGCTACTGCTGGCTCCGGGACTCCACCCTCACCCTCGGATCCCTCCTGGCCACCGGTTTCCTCGACGAGGCCCGAGCGTGGCGCGAGTGGCTGCTGCGCGCGGTCGCCGGTGACCCCGCCGACCTCCAGATCATGTACGGGATCGCCGGCGAGCGACGGATCCCCGAGAACGAACTGCCCTGGCTGCACGGGTACGCCGCCTCCGCCCCGGTCCGCGTCGGGAACGCGGCCGTCGACCAGCTCCAGCTCGACGTGTACGGGGAGGTCATCGACTCGCTCTACCTGGCCAGGTCCGCCGGTCTGCCCGCCGAGCGCCACGCCTGGCGGATCCAGCTCGCGCTCCTCGACTTCCTCGAACGCAACTGGCACCGGCCCGACGAAGGCCTCTGGGAGGTCCGCGGCCCCCGCCGCCACTTCGTCCACTCCAAGGTGATGGCCTGGGTCGCGGCCGACCGCGCCGTGCGCACCCTGGAGAGCGACCCCTCCACGCCCGGCGACGTGAAACGCTGGCGCGCCATGCGCGACGAGGTGCACCGCGACGTGTGTGTCAACGGCTACGACCCCGAGCGGGGCACCTTCACCCAGTACTACGGCTCCGAGGAGCTCGACGCGGCGACCCTGCTGATCCCCAGGGTCGGATTCCTGCCGCCCGACGACCCGCGGGTCGTCGGCACGGTCGACGCGGTGCGCGCCGAACTCGGCAGCAGCGGCCTGGTCCGCCGCTACAGCACCTCGGGCTCCACCGTCGACGGCCTCCCCGGCGACGAAGGCGCCTTCCTGGCCTGCTCGTTCTGGCTGGCCGACGCCCTGCACATGACGGGCCGGCGCGATGAGGCCCGCGCCCTGTTCGAGCGGCTGCTGGCGGTACGCAACGACGTGGGCCTGCTCGCGGAGGAGTACGACCCCCTCGCCGGACGCCAACTCGGCAACTTCCCGCAGGCGTTCAGCCACGTCGGCCTGGTGAACACCGCACTCACCCTGGCCCGCGCCGACATCAGCTGACCCGAGGCGGCCTAGTCGGTACGGGAGGCCAGCAGCAGGGCGATGTCGTCCGGCCGGTCGGCGGTGCTGCCCGCCTCGCTGATCAGCCGGTCGGCCGTCTCGGTCAACGGGGACGGCCGGGCCGCGGCGAGGGCCCTGCGCAGCCGCTCCACCCCGACATCGATGTCGATGCCCGGCTTCTCCACCAGCCCGTCTGTGTAGAGGGCGAGCACCGAGCCCACCGTCAGCCGCAGCTCCGTGACCGGGTACGAGGCCTCCGGGTCGATGCCGAGGACCACCCCGCCCGCCAGGTCCAGCACCTCGGTCCGGCCGTCCGGATGGCGCAGCAGGGGCTGCGGATGCCCCGCCCGGGCGGCCATGACGCAGCCCGACCCCGGATCGAGCGACATGTAGCAGCAGCTCGCGAACTGGCCCGGATCCAGGTCGATGAGCAGCTGGTTCGTGCCGCTCACCACCTGCTCCGGCGTGCTCCCGCTGAGCGCGAAGGCCCGTACCGCGCTGCGCAGCTGGCCCATGGTGGCCGCGGCCGCCACACCGTGGCCCTGGACGTCCCCGATGACCAGGGCCAGCAGACCCGCGCCGGTCTCGACGACGTCGTACCAGTCGCCGCCGACCTCCATGCCCTGTGTACCGGGGAGGTAGCGGCCCACCGTGTCCACGTGCTCGCGCACCGGCAGCCGGTGCGGCAGCAGGGCCGACTGCAGGCCGCGGGCGAGCGCCGCCTCGCTGTCGTAGCGCCGGGCCCTGGCCAGGGCCTGCGCGATCAGACCGGCCAGCGCGGTGAGCACCGTACGCTCCTCCGCGCTGAAGCCGCGGGGCGAGTCGAAGCCGAGGATGCACGAGCCGACCGGCCGGCCGGAGGCGATCAGCGGCAGGAAGGCGCGGGCGCCCACGTCGGCGTCCAGTGGAATGCCCGGGTAGGCGGCGGCCAGATGCTGCATCGACTCGAAGAACATCGGCCGGCCCGTGGTCAGCGTCTCCACGCCCGGCAGCCGGACATCGAGCGAGACCCCGTCGAACCGGTTGAGGAAGCCCCGCGGGAAACCGGTCTCCCAGGCCAGGTACAGATGGCGCTCGTCGAGCAGGTAGATCGCCAGCTGGCGGCCCCCGAAGGCCGGCAGCAGCTCCTGGGTGACCACCGCCGACACCTGCCGGGCCGTGACCGCCTCCGTCAGCGCGATGGCCAGGGCCACCGGCCGGTACAGCGCCGACGCCTCGTCGGCCGACGCGTCCAGGTCCGCGAACACGTCACCCCCCGCCTCCGCGGCGGCGTCCGTGTCCGCCGCCGTGTCCGCGTTCCCGTCCGGGCTCCGGCCGGCCTGGATCGTCGGCGCGTAGGAGGGTTTCGCGGAGGTGCCGAGCGTCAGGGTGACACCGTCGGGAGCGGGATACAGGTCCACCGACACCCACTCCCCGGGCGCCTGCGGGCCGCGCCGGGCCGCGAAGTGCACGTGCTCGCCGGACATGAAGCCGGCCCGGAAGTGGTCCTCGTAGGCGGGATGCCCGAGCCAGGGCAGCGCCTCCCACAGCAGCCGTCCGTGCAGCTGCGTCCCGCCGAGGCCGAGCAGGGCCTCCGCCGCGGTGTTCAGGTACCCGATCCGGCCCTGCCGGTCCAGCGAGAGCACCGCCTGCGCGAGCCGGTCCGCGGCCCTGCGGGCGCCCTCGGCCCCCGCCTCGGGCGGCGGCGCCGGTACGCCCACCGGGTGACCCTCCCACACCACCGGAGCCCCGGCCGCCGACAGCGCGGTGAGCTCGGTGGCCAGCTGCTCCGCGGTCAGCCGCAGGCGTTCGCGGTCCGCGGTCCCGACGGGGATGCCCGGGGTCGCCTCGCGCAGCACCAGCAGCACGCCGAACCGTTCCGTCCCGGCGGTCACCGGCTCGTAGAGCGAGCCGAAGGGGAACGGCAGCCCGGCCGCCAGCTGGGGGAAGCGGCTCATGGCCGACTCCGCGTCGGGCAGGTGCACGGCCTGCCCGGAGCGGTAGGCCTCGGCCACCGGATAGGGGCGGTTGACCTGCATCCGCCACCAGGGCCGGAACAGCTGCAGCGGCAGCCCCGTGAACACGGCCATCAGGAGCAGCCCCGTGGTGGGCGAGCGCAGGTAGACCCCGCCCGCGTAGCCACCGACGGCCTCCATCGCCTTCACGGTGGCCCGTGCGAGCACCTGGGCCGTCGCATCAGGGGCATCCGTGGTGTCAGGCGCGGCGCCGACGCTGTCCGCTCTCGCCATCACACAGCCAGGATGCGCCCTCGGCGGCGGCCCCTGCATCCCGGCCGGTCGCCGCTCCCGCACCGGCTCCCGCACCCGCCTCCGCACCGGCCCGTCCCGGTTCCGTTCCCGCCGATCGGCCGACCGCTTCCCTCGTCCGGGGGACGCACGGGTGTGCGGACCGCCCCCCGGACGAGCCGCGGGGCACGATACGCAGGCGTACCACCCCCGGCAGGCCCCCGGAAGGCAGAGCATGCGGTTCCAGTACGACACCATCGGCGAGCGCTACGCGGAGTCAAGGAGCGCGGCGGCCTTCTCCGCCGCCGACACCTACACCCTGCACGGAGCCCTCGACGCCCTCGGCGGGGTGCGCGGGCTCGACGCCCTCGACCTGGCCTGCGGATACGGATACAACACCCGGCTGCTGGCCCGCGGCGGGGCCCGGCGCACCGTCGGCGTCGACGTCTCGGAGGAGATGATCCGGCGGGCCCGCGAGCACGAGGCGACCAAGGACCGGCCGGACGTCGAGTACCACGTCGCCGACGCCGCCGGCCTTCCCCACCTCGGCCCCTTCGACCTCGCGACCGCCGCGTACGTCTTCAGCTACGCACCCGACCGCAGGTCCCTGCACGCGATGTTCCGCTCCGTCCGCGCCAACCTGCGCGCGGGCGGGCGGCTGCTCGCCATCGTGCCGAACGCGGGCGCGTTCCCCCGCGTGGACTGGTCGCCGTACGGGGTGCGCATCCTCGACCGGGTCGCCGACGGCGACGCGCCACTGCTGAAGGCGCACTTCCTGACCGAACCGCCGGTGCCCTTCGAATTCCGCGAATGGGCCCACGCCGACCTCGCCGAGGCCGCCGTCGAAGCGGGTTTCGTCACCGTCGGCTGGCAGCCCAACCGGACCCCGCCCGCCGACGCCGAACGGGACGAGGCGTACTGGACGGCGTACCGCGCCTGGCCGATCAGCTCACTGATGACCTGCACGGCGTAAGGAGCGTGCCTTCGACCCGCCCGGCTCCGGGAGGCCTTCCGTCGACCGGCCCGGCTCCGGGAGGCGTCCCGTCGAACGGACCCGACCACGGAGCGGGGGCCGTGACCTCACAGCTCCGCCGCCGACCTGATCAGCTCGACGATCCGCTCACGCGCCGCCCGCCCCTCCGGCACGGGCAGCAGCGGGTACCCGTGCGGCAGCCCCGCCTCCTCGTGGAACTCCACCTCGGCCCCGTCCGCGCGGGCCAGGCGCAGCAGCTCCCGGCTGTCCGTGGTCAGCACGTCCCGGGTCCCGGTGAACACAGTCAGCGGCGCCAGCCCGGCGAAACCCCCGTGCAGCGGGCTCACGCGGGGATCGTCGGCCGCCAGGGTCCCGGCGTACAGCCGGCCGGCCTCCAGCAGCCCCGGGCGGGCCAGCATCGGATCGTCCTCCTCGATGGCCGCCTGGTCCGGATGGCTCATGGTCACGTCCAGCCACGGCGAGATCAGCACGATCCGGGACGGCTGGTCCCCGGTACGGTCGCGCAGCCGCTGCGCGGCCGCCAGGGCCAGCCCCGCCCCGGCCGAGTCCCCGACGAGCACCGTCCCTCCGGAGCCACCGCCCGCGATCAGGCCGCTCAGCAGATCGGCGGCCACCGGGACCGTCCGGTCGGCGGTACCGCGCGGAGCGAGGATGTACGCCGGCACGACGACCCGCGCCCGCGCCTGCGTGACCAGGGTCCGTACCAGCGCCCAGTGCGGGCGCACCAGCTCGTTGACGTAGCCGCCGCCGTGCACGTACAGCACCTGGGCCGCGGGCTCCGTCCCGAGCGGGGAGACGTCGTACACCGGCCAGGCCCCGACGAAGGTCCGCGAGATGTCGGCGACCCGCCCCAGGGACCGCGGCGGCAGATGGGAGGCGGGCCGGCGGGCGGACTCAGCGACCCGGGTCCGGACCGCCTCGGCACTCGCGAACCGTCTTCGCCGTCCCGTCGCGACAAGCGCCGCCGACAGCGCCCTGCTGCGCAGACTCGGCACGCCCCTCACCTCCCCTTTTCCCCCTCGCCGTCGCCGGCGCGGGCCCCTTCCCCATTACGGGAGGAGCATAGGCGTGAAGCTGTGCTGTCGGCCCGCTTAAGAAAGTCTCGATGGACTGATCACCGCGCCGATCGGCAGATTGGTGCACGTCACCGCCGCCGTCCGGGCGCCCCCGCCCGCGGCGTCCCCTTCCGCATGCCTGGAGCCACCCCATGAAGGCACTCGTCAAGCACAAGGCAGAACCCGGCCTGTGGCTCATGGACGTCCCCGAGCCCGAGTACGGCCCCGGCGACGTGCTCATCAAGGTGCTGCGCACCGGCATCTGCGGAACCGACCTGCACATCCGCGCCTGGGACGGCTGGGCGCAGGGCGCGGTCAAGACCCCCCTCGTCCTCGGCCACGAGTTCGTCGGAGAGGTCGCGGCGCTCGGCGCCGACGTCCAGGACATCGAGGTCGGCGCGCTGGTCAGCGGCGAGGGCCACCTGGTGTGCGGCAAGTGCCGCAACTGCCTGGCCGGCCGCCGCCACCTGTGCCGCAGCACGATCGGCCTGGGGGTCGGCCGCGACGGCGCCTTCGCCGAGTACGTCGTCCTGCCCGCCCAGAACGTGTGGGTGCACCGCACCGCCGTGGACCTGGACGTCGCCGCGATCTTCGACCCGTTCGGCAATGCCGTGCACACGGCGCTGTCCTTCCCGCTGGTCGGCGAGGACGTACTGATCACCGGCGCCGGCCCGATCGGGATCATGGCGGCTGCCGTGGCCAGGCACGCCGGCGCGCGCAACGTGGTCATCACCGACGTCAGCCCCGAGCGGCTGGAGATCGCCCGCAAGGCGGGCGCCACCCTCGCCGTCAACGTCGCCGAGTCCTCGATCGCCGAGGCGCAGGCCAAGCTCGGCCTGCGCGAGGGCTTCGACATCGGCCTGGAGATGTCCGGCCGCGCCGAGGCCATGCGCGACATGATCGACAACATGACGCACGGCGGCCGGATCGCCATGCTGGGGCTGCCCGCGCAGGAGTTCCCGGTGGACTGGGCGAAGGTGGTCACCTCGATGATCACGATCAAGGGCATCTACGGCCGCGAGATGTTCGAGACCTGGTACGCGATGACCGTGCTGCTGGAGGGCGGGCTCGACCTCAGCCCCGTCATCACCGGCCGCTACTCGCACCGCGACTTCGAGGCCGCCTTCGACGAGGCGTCGACCGCCCGCAGCGGCAAGATCATCTTGGACTGGACGGCGTAACCGGCCCTCACACCGGACGTCATTCCGGCCGCCACGCCGGACGCCACCCCGACGGTCACGCCGGACGTCATGCCGGCCGCCGCATCGGCCGCCCATCCTCCGAACCATCTCCCTCGGGCCGGGCCCCGCAAACCCTCCCCCCTCCGCGGGGCCCGGCCCCCTCCCTCGTCGCCCTCCGCCGCACAAGGAGAACCGCACCCATGTTCGACACCGTCCGCGAGGACCTGCGCTCCACCCTCGACGAGATCCGCGCCGCCGGCCTGCACAAGCCCGAGCGCGTCATCGGCACCCCGCAGAACGCGGCCGTCGCGGTCACCTCGGGCGGCGCCGCCGGAGAGGTGCTCAACTTCTGCGCCAACAACTACCTGGGGCTGGCCGACCACCCCGAGGTCGTCGCCGCCGCGAAGGACGCGCTGGACCGCTGGGGCTACGGCATGGCCTCCGTCCGCTTCATCTGCGGCACCCAGGAGGTGCACAAGGAGCTCGAGGCGCGGCTCTCCGCCTTCCTCGGCCAGGAGGACACGATCCTCTACTCCTCCTGCTTCGACGCCAACGGCGGCGTCTTCGAGACCCTCCTCGGAGCCGAGGACGCGGTCATCTCCGACGCCCTCAACCACGCCTCGATCATCGACGGCATCCGCCTCTGCAAGGCCCGTCGCTTCCGCTACGCCAACCGCGACCTGGCCGAGCTCGAAGCCCGCCTGAAGGAAGCCACCGAGGGCGGCGCCCGCCGCAAGCTGATCGTCACCGACGGCGTCTTCTCCATGGACGGCTACGTCGCCCCGCTCGCCCAGATCTGCGACCTCGCCGAGCGCTACGACGCCATGGTCATGGTCGACGACTCGCACGCCGTCGGCTTCGTCGGCCCCGGCGGCCGCGGCACCCCCGAACTGCACGGCGTCATGGACCGCGTCGACATCATCACCGGCACCCTCGGCAAGGCCCTCGGCGGCGCCTCCGGCGGCTACGTCGCCGCCCGCGCCGAGATCGTCGAGCTGCTGCGCCAGCGCTCGCGCCCGTACCTCTTCTCCAACTCCCTCGCCCCGGTCATCGCGGCAGCCTCCCTCAAGGTCCTCGACCTCCTGGAGTCCGCCGGTGACCTGCGCGAACACCTCGCAGCCAACACCGCGCTGTTCCGTACGAAGATGACCGAGGCCGGCTTCGAGGTCCTGCCCGGCGACCACGCCATCGCCCCGGTCATGATCGGCGACGCGGCCGAGGCGGCCAGGATGGCGGAGCTGCTCCTGGAGCGCGGCGTGTACGTGATCGGCTTCTCCTACCCGGTGGTGCCGATGGGTGCGGCGCGCATCCGCGTCCAGCTCTCCGCGGCCCACTCGACGGCCGACGTCGAGCGCGCCGTCGCCGCCTTCATCGACGCCCGTGCGGCCCTCGAGACCGCTGGGGCCTGAGCGGAGCAAGAGGTCCGAGGGGTCTCTGCACCCTGAGACAATGGTGGGGTGATCGACCCCCGCCGGCTGCGCATCCTGCGGGCCGTGGCGGACCACCGTACGGTGACCGCCGCGGCCGCAGCCCTGTACCTCACCCCCTCCGCCGTCTCCCAGCAGCTCGCGGCGCTGGAACAGGAGACGGGCCACGTGCTGCTCACCCGCAGCGGGCGCGGCGTACGGCTCACCGCAGCCGGTGAGATCCTGCTCGGCCACGCCCACGAGGTGCTCGCGCAGCTGGAGCGGGCCGAGGCCGAACTCGCCGCGTACGCCGGCGGTTCGGCGGGCGAGGTCACCGTGGCCGCCTTCGCGACCGGCATCGCGGAAGTCCTGGCGCCGGCCATCGCCCGGCTCGCGCTGGAACAGCCCGGGATCCGCCTGCGGGTACGGGACGCGGAAGGCGACCAGAGCCTGCCGCTGCTGCTCGACGGCGAGGCGGACGTGGCGCTGGCGGTCGAGTACCGGGGTGCCCCGGGCGCCGACGACGGGCGGCTCTCCGTCCTCCCGCTGTACGCGGAACCCTTCGACGCGGTCCTGCCCTCGGGGCACCCGCTCGCCGACCTGCCCGCGGTGTCGCTGGCCGACCTCTCCGACTCGGACTGGGTGGGCCAGTACCCCGGCAACCCGTGCCACGACGTGACGCTGCTCGCCTGCGAACTGGCGGGCTTCCAGCCCCGGTTCGCGCACTCCTCGGACGACTTCCGGGCCGTGACGGCCCTGGTGGGCGCGGGGGCCGGAGTGGCTCTCGTCCCGCGCTCGGCCCTGCGCGGCATGGACCTCAAGGAGGTCCAGGTCCGCCCGGTCGCAGGCCCGGCGGCCACCCGCCGCGTCTTCGCGGCCACCCGCCGAGGCGCGGAAACCCACCCCCTGATCGCCCCGGTCCTGGCGGCCCTGGTCCGGGAGTCGGAGCGCTTGCCGGCGCATTGAGGGGGCGGGGCCTGGCGGGGGCTTCGGGTGGCGGGATCCGAGCAGTCGGGAGTCAGTGACGTGTATGGGGGTTTCCCGTCAGTCTCATCGTCTCTCCGTGTCGGGCCGGCCCCTCAAGGGCGCTCCCTACGGTCGCGTCGCTGCGCGATGGCCTGCGGCCACCCTTGACCGACCGTCCCGCCCCGGACATACGAAGACTGTCGGGAAGCCCCCAAAGGAACGGGCCGGGGGACAAGAGACAGGAGCGGGGCGGCCGGAGAAGCCCTGCCCGGTCGGGGGAAGGGGCACTTTCCCGAGGCGGGGCCCATCCAGACCACCGGCCGGGTCGGGGGAAGCGCATCCAATCGCTACGCGCTCCTCATCCTTTAGCGTCTCCAGCCCGTCTTGGGCCGGACATAGGCCGCCCACGGTCCCGGTTCACCTCACGAACTGCGTCCGACGACCGTCTGGAGCTCGGCATAAGCCGCCTCGGATCGCTACGTGCTTCTCCTGGGACTGCGACCGGCGGCCGGCAGGGCCTGATGCCTCTGCTATTCCGTCGTGGATCCGGGTCAGTGCACAAGTGACACCACAAACCCATCCCCAAATAGGGGTAATTGGGGCAAACGGTCGGCGATTCGAGCGGTCCGCTCTCGCTGACCCCACTCCACGACGAAATAGCCGCTGTCAGGCGTCTTTCCACCCCAGACAGCGTCGAGACGCCCTCGATGAGGAGCGCTGGGGCGTCTTGGGCGGCTTATGACCGGCCACAGACGGTCGCCGGACGCACCTTGCCAGAGGAACCGAGGGCGTGGGCGGCCTATGTCCAGCCCCGGACGGTCGTCGGACGCTGAGAGATGAGGAGCGCGTAGCGATTGGACGCGCCCACCGACCCGGCCGGTGCGCGGCATGGGCCCCGCCTCGGGAAGAAGCCTCACCCCCGACAAGGCAGGGCATCTCCGACCACCCCGTCCCTGTCTTGATAGCCCGGCCCGTTCCTTTGGGGGCTTCCCGACAGTCTTCGTATGTCCGGGGCGGGACGGTCGGTCAAGGGTGGAGCGCAGCGACATCGCGCAGCGACGCGACGACGAAGGAGGAGCGCCCTTGAGGGGCCGGCCCGACACGGAGAGACGATGAGACTGACGGGAAGCCCCCATACACGTCACTGACCACCGCCCCAGCGGCTCCCGCCGTCCCCGAAGCCCCCGCCCCGCCAACCGACCCCGCCCCTCACACCCGTACCACCTCGACCCCCGCCGCCCCGAAGGCCTCCGCCACGGTGTCGGGCAGGCCCGTGTCCGTCACCAGGGTGTCCACCGACGAGGTCGCGCAGATGCGGGCGAATGCGCGGACGCCCAGTTTGCTGGAGTCGGCCGCGACGACCACCCGGCGGGCGCGCTCGCACAGCAGGCGGTTGATCGAGGCCTCGTCCTCGTGGCGGGTCGCCGCGCCGTCCGTGGGGTCGAAGCCGTCCACGCCGAGCACCGCGGTGTCCACCGCGAGCTGCCCGAGGACCTGTTCGGCGAGGGGGCCCGTCAGCTCGTAGGACTGGGGACGGGCCACGCCCCCGGTCAGTACGATCTTGAACTGCGGCCGGATCACCAGCTCGCCCGCGATGTTGAGGGCGTTGGTCACGACGGTGAGCGCAGGGGACCCCTGGGCCAGGTCCGGGCGTCCGGCCAGGGCCCGTGCCACCTCGGTGGTCGTCGTGCCGCCCGTCAGGCCGATCACCTCGCCCGGCACGATCAGGGCCGCCACCGCCTCGCTGATCCGGCGCTTCTCGGCGGCGCGGCGCGATGTGCGGTAGCGCAGCGGGAGTTCGTAGGACACCCCGTGCAGCACGGCTCCGCCGCGCGTGCGGACCAGCAGCTGCTGTTCGGCGAGCTGGTCGAGGTCGCGGCGGATGGTCGCGGCGGACACGCCGAGGGTCTCCGCGGCGGGTTCCACCTCCAGCTCGCCCCGTTCCACGAGCAGGTCCAGCAGCGTCTGCCAGCGCTCCTTGCGGGTCATCGGCCGCCCCCTTCGGTGTTCTGCGACATTCGTTCCACGGCGTTTCGGCGGCCTCCATCGGCCTACCCGGCGACACTAACTCAGCCGAGCAACCCGTCGATGCTTGAAGTTGCGTGAAACAGGCCTATACCTTGCAGGAAAACGCATCGCATTCACGTCTTCACCATTCAGACCCGTCTGTCGCACGAGGGAGCCTGTATGAGTCACGTCGCGTACGAGTTGGGCACGCAGCCCGCATGCTGGGAGCGGGCCGCCGAACTGGCCCCGGTCCACCGGGCGGTGCTGCCGCAGGCGGGGGAGCGTACCGCGATCGTCGGGTGCGGGACCTCGTACTACATGGCCCAGGCGGCCGCCGTGCTGCGCGAGACGGCCGGCCAGGGCGAGACCGACGCCTTCCCCGCCTCCGAGTTCCCGCGCCACCGCCGCTACGACCGGGTCGTCGCCCTGACCCGCTCCGGCACCACCACCGAGGTGCTGGACCTGCTGGCCGGGCTGCGGGACGCGGGCGTGCCCACGACGGCGGTCGTCGGCGACCCAGCGACCCCGGTGATGACCGCGGCCGACGAGCTCGTCGTCCTGGACTTCGCCGACGAACAGTCCGTCGTGCAGACCCGTTTCGCGACCACTGCCCTCACCCTGCTGCGCGCCCACGTCGGGCTGCACACCCCCTCCGCGGTCGCCGACGCCCGTACCGCCCTCATCGACCCCCTCCCTGCCGAGATCGCCGGCCGCGGGCAGTTCACCTTCCTCGGCCGCGGCTGGAGCGTCGGGCTCGCCAACGAGGCCGCGCTGAAGATGCGCGAGGCCTCGCTGTCCTGGGCCGAGTCCTACCCGGCGATGGAGTACCGGCACGGACCGATCAGCGTTTCCGGGCCCGGTACGGTCACCTGGTCGCTCGACGAGGCCCCCGACGGGCTTGCCGAGCAGGTGCGCGCCACCGGCTCCCAGTGGGTGCCCGGGCGGCTCGATCCGCTCGCCGAACTGGTCCGCGTACACCGCCTCGCCCTGGCCGTCGCCGCCCACCAGCAGCTCGACCCGGATGCGCCGCGCAATCTCACGCGCTCGGTGATCCTCACCACCGGCGAGGAGGCGGTCCGATGAGCCTCGTCCGCGCGGGCGACCTGGTCCTGGAGGCGGCCGCGGCCGGCCGGGCCGTCGCCGCCTTCAACATCATCACCCTGGAGCACGCCGAAGCCGTCGTCGCCGGGGCCGAGGCGGCCGGCCTGCCGGTCATCCTCCAACTGAGCGAGAACGCAGTGAAGTTCCGCGCCGGGCGGCTGCTTCCCATCTCCCGGGCCGCTCTCGCCTGCGCCGAGGCCGCAGGCGTCCCCGTCGGCCTCCACCTCGACCACGTCAAGAGCCCAGAGCTGCTCCGGCAGGCCTGCGACGCGGGATACAGCTCGGTGATGTACGACGCCGCACAGCTCCCGTACGCCGAGAACCTGGAGGCCACCCGCTCCGCCGCCGACTGGGCGCACGCCAACGGGCTGTGGATCGAGGCCGAGCTGGGGGAGGTCGGCGGGAAGAACGGCGCCGCGCCGCTGGACCCGCACGCGCCCGGCGCCCGTACCGACCCGGACGAGGCCCGGCGGTTCGTCGCGGACTCCGGGGTCGACGCCCTTGCCGTCGCCATCGGCAGCAGCCACGCGATGACCAGCCGGACCGCGGCCCTGGACCACGCGCTCCTGGCCCGGCTGGCCAAGACCGTGGACGTACCGCTCGTCCTGCACGGCTCGTCGGGTCTGCCCGACGCCGAGCTGGCGGCGGCCGTCGCGGGCGGTATCCGCAAGGTCAACATCGGCACCGCGCTCAACGTGGCCATGACCGAAGCCATCCGTGCCCACCTCACCCCGGCGGACCCGCGGCCGTACCTGACGGCCGCCCGGACGGCGATGACGGTGACGGCGACGGCTATGATCGGCGCCCTGAACTGACGTACGGCGGGGGCGGCGATCATGGACGTGCAGCGGGGTCGTACCGATCGCCGCCGGTTCCTGCTGATCGCCGGCCTCCCGGTGCTGACCGTGGGCGCGGGCCTGACGTACCTGCTGTGGCCGGAGCCGCCGTACCGTCCCGAGGTCCGCACCGACCTCGAGCCGCTGAACCGGCGGCTCGGTCCGTTCCTGGGTGAACTGACCGACGCGCACTGGCTGGGATACGACATCGACGCCAGCGGTGCGGGCGACGACCGGATCCCGAGCCCCGACTCCCGGATCCGGCTGGTCGGTGCAGCCCGCCTGCCGGCCGGTGGCGCGGCCGCGATCACCGCGAAGCCCGACCACGCCTTCGCGCCCGGTGCGCCGTCCGGCCTGCCCGCCCCGCTGAAGAAGTACCTGCCCGCTGACGCGGCCTGGCAGCACAGCCCGGGATTCGACGCGTACGCGAACGGCCAGGGCGGGAAGAGCGAAGCCTCGGACGGGACCCCGTCGGGCCGCTACCTCTTCGACGTGGCCCGCGACCTCGTCCACTTCGACCTCCTGTACCTCTTCACGTGACGATCCCGTGCCACTCGGCCCGGTCCGGGCGGGCGCCCCGGTCCAGGGTCCGGGTGCCCTCGGCGAGCGCCAGGGCGTGCTCGCCGAACAGGACGAGGGCGACGAACCAGGTGGTCCGGTCGGGTCCGACGGCCTCGTCGTAGCCGCGGAACTGCGCCACCCCGTCGCGCACCACCGGGCCGGTCCGGCACAGGCCGCGGTCCCCGACCACCACGGCGGCGGGCCGCCCGTCGGAATCCGGCCCGGCCCACCAGGTCAGGGCCCGGCCGGCCTTCTCCGGCAGCCGGGCCCGTACGTCCGCCCGGGAGCAGCTCCCATTAGGCGTGCCTGGGCGGGATCCCGGCGTCCACGGGGAGGTCGCCCGGCTCGTGGATCTGCGTCACCGCCCGCGTGAACCCGGGGTCCTCGCGGCGCCATGCGTCGATGTCCATGTCCGCACATTGTGCGGCAGGCGGCCGAACTGCGCGGCGATGTCAGCCGAGTTGGCTCCGGGGATGGCGATGAGGAGGGGACCGGGTCCGGGCTCAGATGCCGATGGCCCCGTCGATCCGCTCGCGCAGGAGGTCGGCGTGCCCGTTGTGCCGTGCGTACTCCTCGACCATGTGGATCAGCACCCAGCGCAGCGACACCTTCCCGCGCCACGCGTCGACGGCCTCGACGTCCAGGTGGGGCGCCTCGGCGACGAAGCGTTCCGCGAAGGCCACTTCACCGCGCCAGGCCTCCCAGGCCGCCTCGACGGCCGCGGGATCGGACACGGCTCCGTCGAAGCCCCCGTCGGGTTCGTCCGCCGAGGAGAACAGCGGCGGCGCGTCCCGGCCCGCCAGGACCTTCCGGAACCAGCGGCGCTCCACATCGGCCAGGTGCCGGACCAGCCCGAGCAGGGACAGGGTGGACGGTTCCACCGACCGCCGCGCCAACTCGGCCCCCAGGCCTGCGCACTTCAGTTCCAGGGTGGCGCGGTGGTCCGCCAGGAAGGCGACCAGCATCCGCCGCTCGTCGCCGGTCGCCGGGCCGCTGAAGCGGCCGTCCCGCTCGGGTTCGACGAAGAATTCCGCTCTGCTGCGTGGGCTCGTCATGGTCGCGAGTATGAACGGCGTCCTCGAACGGCCGGCACGCGGGTCCTTCCGAATTCTTGTAACAGGTTCTACTCTGACCGCCGCCACCACAGCGACCGGCTGGACCGCGAGACTCCCGGAGGGGCCGTGCACCTCGAATACACGCCTGAGCAGCAGCAGTTGCGCACCGAACTGCGCGCCTACTTCGCCGAGCTCGTGCCGCAGGACGTCTACGCCCGCTACGAGGACCCGGCCGCCCAGAAGCGCTTCTACCGGGACACCATCCGCCGGCTCGGCGCCGACGGCTGGCTCGGCGTCGGCTGGCCCAAGGAGTACGGCGGCCGCGGGATGACCCCGATAGACCAGTTCATCTTCTTCGACGAAGCCGCACAGGCCGTCGTACCGCTGCCCCTGATGGCGCTCAACACGGTCGGGCCGACCATCATGCAGTTCGGCACCGACGAGCAGAAGGCGTACTTCCTGCCGAAGATCCTCGCCGGCGAGATCGACTTCGCGATCGGCTACAGCGAGCCCGACGCAGGCACCGACCTCGCCGCGCTCAAGTGCAAGGCGGTCCGCGAGGGCGACGAGGAGAGCGGCACCTACGTCGTCAACGGACAGAAGATCTGGACCACCAACGGCGACACCGCCGACTGGGTCTGGCTCGCCGTACGCACCGACCCGGACGCCCCCGCCCACAAGGGCATCACCATGCTCCTCGTCCCGACCTCGGACCCCGGCTACTCCTGCACCCTCATCAACACCCTCGCCTCGCACGACACCACCGCCAGCTACTACGAGAACATCCGGGTCCCGGCGGACCGCCGCGTCGGACAGGAGAACAAGGGCTGGCGCCTGATCACCAACCAGCTCAACCACGAACGCGTCACCCTCGCCGCCCACGGCACCATGGCCATCCGGGCCCTCCACGACGTCCAGCGCTGGGCCGCCGCGACGAAACTCGCCGACGGCCGCCGCGTCATCGACCTCCCTTGGGTCCGCGGCCGCCTGGCGCGCACCCACGCCCGTCTCGACGCGATGAAGCTGCTCAACTGGCAGATGGTGGGCGCGGTCCAGGCCGGCACCCTCACCCCGCAGGACGCCTCCGCGGTCAAGGTGTACGGCTCGGAGGCCCGCCGGGACGCGTACGCCTGGCTGATGGAGATAGTCGGCGCGGCCGGCTCCCTCAAGGACGGCTCGGCGGGCGCGGTCCTGCACGGCGAGCTCGAACGCGGCTACCGCAGCGCCGTGATCTTCACGTTCGGCGGGGGCAACAACGAGATCCAGCGCGAGATCATCTCCTGGATCGGCCTCGGTATGCCCCGCGTGCGCCGCTAGCTCCCTTGTGACAAGGATTTTTAGTTGGCACAAAAACCAGGGGCCGGGCCTCCTTCCCGCGCCTGTGCGGATCCGGTGACGGAATTCGCCGGGCTGAGCACGGAGAAGGGGCCCGGCTTATGGAGCCGGATCAGCGGGTGGTGGCAGTTCCCCGGCGGCGCGCGTAGACGACCGCACCGGCGACCGCCGCCACGGCTGCGGCTGCGGCCGCGGTCGCGGAGATCGGCTGCCAGGACGACTCGGGCGCCGGTTCACCGGATGCAGCAGTGACCTGCTCCGGCTGGTCCTCCACGAGGCCGCCGTATCCGCCGGCCAGGCCCTTGCGGTCGTATTCCGAGCCGGGCATCTTGTCGCCGTAGCGGGCGGTGACCAACTTCTGGTAGGCGGCGAGGGTGATTCCGTGCTTTCCGCCGAGGCCGGTGGTCGCTTCCTCGTTGAGCGGCTCGACCATGCCTTCGGCGGTGAGCCGGTACCAGGCGTGAATCTGCGGCTCGGTGAAGGTACGGGCCTGGGGAGTGCCGCGCTCGGCAAAGCCGACCTCGGCGTCCCCGTCCCGGATGCCCGCTAGCTGCCAGCCCTCGGCACCGACGTTCTGAGCGCCGCTTGCCGGCGTAGTGGCGTTCCCTTTGGGTGCGAGCAATACGGCGGCGTGTTTGCCGTCGGAGGCGGTCACCCGCGAGGCCAGGTAGGAGAGCCGGAGTGCGGTCTGCGGGGTCGCCTGGGTCTTGCCGGTCACGAACTCAGGGCTGATCTCGAACATCGGCACCGGGTCCTTGTTCAGATCGAACCCGGGCGGCGCGGCGACCGCGGCGGGCGCGTTCCCAGGGGTGCCGACGGAGCCGCCGTCCGCGGCGGGGGCGGTGCGGGGCTGCCGGGCCGAGACCAGGAAGCGGGAGACGGTGTTGCGGAGTTGGTCACTCCCGAGGGCTTGCTGGGCCGACTGGTAGCCCGCGATGCCGTCGCCTTCCGCAGCCTGTGCGGGAACGATTCCGCACAGGGCTGCGGCGAGCGCAGCCGTGGCGAGGACGGCGGCCCGGAGTGCAGCGTGCCTGGCGTGTCGCATGGTCTGCATGGTCGGTCTGCTCCTCAGCCCTGGATGCCGATGCGGGAGTGGGTCCACTGGAACGAGTTGTTGTTCGTGTAAGTGGAGTGGTTCCACCAGGTGTGAGTCTGGGTGGTCTGCCACGGGTCGCCGACCGCGATCATGTTGGTGGCGCTGTCGTAGCCGTAGATGACGTTCATGTGACCGCCGCCGGTGCGCCAGCCGAACCGGACGGCGAACGGCCGGCCTGCGTCGATCTCGGCGGCGGACTCACCGAACGAAGCGTTGCGGTACAGGCTGCGGCCGCTGTTCCGCAGTCCCAGCCTGGCCAGGCCATTGGCCATGTCCTCCAGCGTCGCGGGCTGGTTGTTGCAGTTCACCCAGGTTCCCTGGGCTGCGAGTTGGCAGAACTGCTCTTGGCTGACGGAGCGGCCCCAGTGCTTGGCGATGGTCACGCCGGAGGCGTCCCAGCACCACTGGGTCCTGACCTGCTTCTGCATGTCGATGCCGAGTGTCTTCGCGGTTGTGGGGATGGGTTTCGGGTTCGGGGTTGAACCGCAGACCGGCAGGGAGGTGGTGTTTTCCTTGATGAAGGCGTCAGCGATGTAGAACGAGCCGGTGAAGATCCACCTCGGGTTGTTCTCCACGGTGTCGCCGGTGGTCCGGCAGGACATCTGGATCTTGGCGCCCACCTTCGAGGACCCCTTCACCTGGGCCGAGAGGGACGGCTTGGCCCGGTGGTTGACGGTCTTGTAGTTGCCCTGCCCGCCGACGACCGTGCCGCTGACCACATCGGCCTGGGCGAGGGCATTGAAGCCGAAGAGCAGACCGCCGGAGAGTGCGGCGGTGATCGCGGCTATCAGCGCTTTCTTGCGGCGGGACGCGCGACGTTTGTGCATCGTGATCCTTGATCTGAAATGCGGAAACGGGTTTGCCGGGCGGCACTCCCATAAGTGACGAATGGTCAGTTGGCCCGGGCCAGTCAGAACCGACCAGGGCGGCGCTCGAAACGGGCGGCGGCCACTCACCGGAGCGGCGGCACAGGGGCGGCGCCGCATTGTCGATGAGGCTGCCGCGACCGGCCGGGCACACATCGGAGACGATGGACCGACGGTGGCGCCTTCGGCGGCGGTCGCGCTCATGCTGCCGGCGAACACTCCCCGACCGGTTTCTTGTGGTTCCGCAGGTGCGGGTGAACTGTCCACCTTGCGTGCACGCCGTCGCGGCAGGGTCGGGAGTGCGCCGTTGCCGTCGCCTTACCACCGCGAGTCGCCGTAACGGCGACCGGGAGCCGGACAACTACAGCCGGGCGACGCCAATTGACCGAGCGTCACATTCAGGCAGATCGATGGCTTTGCCCTGCCGGTGAAGCCGAGATTCAGGCCTTCCGCGACCACGCACAACCGCACCTCTTTCCTTGACTGGATTGGGTGCCGGGAATCCTGCCAGAGAGATTGGGGGACCTGAACGCCCTTGCTCTACGCGCGAAGATGTCGCGAATTCAATCACTGGAAAGGGCTGATGTGACAGACCGTCAATCTAGTTATGTTTACGACGGGTTGAGGATCCAACAGCCATTGGTCCAGGCCATTTGACGGTCACCTGAGGCATGGGACTTTACGCAAACTTGATCCACCTCGGTCCTTCATTGGACGCGCTGTCAATTAGTTAAATCGCCCAGCGTGTGCGCTGCGTGACTCTCCATCATTTGATGAAGGAAAATCAACTTCAGGGTTTGCCTGGAATGAGCGCGTCCCTGCCCGCCCGGTCGAGGCAGCCGCCTCTGGACGGGTTCCGGCGGTGTCCGCACCCACGCTCAACCTCTGCCCCATTGAGGAACGCGCCTTACAACGACTGACGCAATGAGGTGGATCGGCTCTGACAGCAGTGCCGTGGCAGGAAGTTGAGCGTTCACACCGGCGTGGGGAACGTGCCGTGGACCGTGTCGGATGAGCGGTGGGAGCGCCTGGAGCCGCTACGGCCGCAACGTGAGCGGCGCTTCCGGTACCCGGGCCGCAAGCCGCTGCCAGACCGGCAGGTGCTGTCCGGGATCCTGTACGTGCCGGCGATTGCCCGCCGCGGAACGCGGCATGGCACCGGGCTGGGCACCTACCGATGGGTGGTCGAGCGGAGTTTCGCGTGGTTGCACGGCTTCCGACGCCTGAGGATCCGCTGGGAGCGTCGGGCTGACATTCATGAGGCCTTCCTCAGGCTGGCCTGCTGCCTCATCACCTACCGGCGAGTGACATCCTTGCGTTAGCCGTGTGCGCTGCTGAACGGAGCTCAATCACTTCGGACCGCAGCCGGCAGTCGCACCGGCGCCCATGGTTGACCTCTTGGGTGGCCGCCGAAAGCAGCGCGCCACGGGGACGAGGAAGGAACGCCGATATGTCTGCTGCTCTCACCCGCCTGCGTCAGCTACTGCCTCCACCTGTCTCCGGAGGAGACGTGGTGGACTGGGAACGACTCGCCGACGCGGTACAGCTGGAACTCCCCGAGGATTACCGCGAGTTCGTAGAGTCATACGGCGGGGGAGAGATCGACGAGTACCTGTCCGTCAGTACGCCTCCCGTCCCGGGATCGCCGTACGGGGATCTTCTCGAGAGAGTCGATTCCGCACTCTCGGACCGGGACTGCCAGGAGCTGGGCGCTCTCCTTGGAAGGCAAGACTTGCCGCTCCTGTTGCCCTTCGCGGACTCGGCGAGCAGCGATGTCGCCTTCTGGCTACGAACGGGCGCAGCCGACAGCTGGAGGGTGGCCACTTTTCGGAGGCAGGTGCCGTGGGGGGCGAACCGCTGGACGGTCTTCGACGGCGGCATGGCCGACTTCTGCCTGGCCGTCCTGACCGGCGTGGTGGATCCGTTCAGCGAGCGGATCGCGGGATCAGGGCCGCACGATTTCGTGGGCTGGCGCGACTTGTAACCACCGGGCCGACTCGCGCGATCACCCGACCGTACTGCTGTCCTCAGGTGCCGGTGGGGCGACGCACCTCATTGTGTTGGTCGTTGTGAGTCGTCGACTGTGCCCACGGTGGCGTACTGCGCCCGAGTTCTGCTGAGCTGCTGTACGGAAGTGCCGAGAAGAGTGCGTCCCTCCGGTTGGAGACGGGGAGGGGTGGGTGGCATCGATGCAGGTCAGGGCGAGTCCCAGCTGCCGTGGCGATGACGGCGGCGGAGATTCGTCGAATGCGCGTTCGGTTCTCCTTTTGCGGATTGCCTCTGTTGGGGCACTCTTCAGCTTCTCACCCCTGTGGGTGGCACGTCATGTCGGGCCATGAGGGTGGCGGTGCTGTTGGGTGAGGGGTCGGTGACGCGACCCGTAGCCCTTGGCACTGAGCAGCTGCTGCCCGTGGTTCACCCACGCTGACCAGCGAAATCGGCCGTCATTGCGGCTCCCTTGGGCGGGGCCGGTCCGGAACTCGTCCGGAAACGGTTCCGCTCTCGGGCCGCCGGGGAGGGCGCGTCCCGGTCCGGTGCGGCGGCTTGTGCCGTAGACCGGCATGGGCCGCGCAGTTACTCAAAGCGGCCGCCCCGCCCGGGTGCCCAGGACGGGCGGGAGAGAGGATGCGACGCTGGAGTGAGGGGCCCGCGAGTCGAGGTCCGAGTGTGTCTCATCCGGCCCGCGGCCCTCTCCTCCGGCCTGGCGGCCATGCCCCGGTGCGGCTCAACGGGTGCGACGAAGAATCGTGCGGTCGGTCCGGGAGCGCGCCGGCCGGGGCACCGCTCACCGAGCGGCGTCAGGCGGCCCCACCGCGTGGATCCGGCCCGTCGGGACCCGGCCCGCGCGACCAACCCGGAAGGCAGGTGCGTCCCATGCGCACGTCGACCCGTATCGCCGGTGCCCTCACCGGCCTGGCCCTCACCCTCGGCGGTGCGGTCCTCGCTGCTCCCTCGGTCCGTGCGGACATCCCCGCCTGCACTCAGATGGCCACACAGGCCGGTGCCACCGACTCCGGCTCCGTTTCAGCGGCCTGCAGCCGTGGCGTGGTCGGAGACCTGCAGAGTTGTGTGAGCGGGCTGACCGAGGCCGGAGTGGCGGGCGGCGCCGCCACCGGTGCCTGCCGCGCGGCGGCCCACGAACCGCGTTAGGGGACCGCGCGGCAGCCGCCCCCCCGGCACCGGTGGGAGGCAGGTACGGTCCGTGTCCTCCTCGGCCCCCGGCCTGCCCGGACACAACACGGCGCCGTTGGGCAGTCCTGACGCCAACGACATCGATGTCGCCCCGCTTCCACCGACGCGCACGCGCCGGACCGATGCGGCCGGTCGAGGTCGGTAACGTCGTGCCTCTCCGGGGAAGGCGCCTGAGAGCTCTCCCGCGCCTGCTCCGGCTGCCTGCTGCCTGACGGGATCACGCCGGCGATCACCTGACCGGTCGGCGCACGGCCGGGCAACCAGTCCGGCCGGTGCACCAGGCGCGGTGGGTATGGAGTGACGGCACCCGGTCCGCCGTCGGGTGGACACGGCGCTCGCCGCCGCTCCGAACACGGCCTCGGCCATGCGTCATACAGTGACCGACGAGGTCGTTCGCATCTCCCGGCTGTACTGAACACGAGCGTTGTCGACACTCGGCAGGTCTTGAACAGGCGCAGAAGAACGAACAGTCCCGCCGGCCTCGCCCGTCCGAGCCGAGTCCGACCCCGCCGCCTCGCCACCGGCCCGCCGCCCACCGTCCACCGCCTTCTCCGGAGACCTACGAGACGGCGCCGTAACAGCACGACCAAGGAGCCGACCGGCACGGTGCACCCGCCGGTCGGCTCCGCCGTGCTCCCGTACGACCTCGGGGATGACTCCGTCGTTCGGCCCATCAAGGGCACCGGCTCCCACGCCGAAAAGAACCGAGCGGAGTCGCCCCACCCTCGCGTTCCGGTACGCCTCCGCGCCCCGGGCCGCCCCGATGACGGCGGTCCGATGCCCCAGCCGACAGGCCCGGAGGAATTCCCGCATGCGCGTCCGCCTGCCCCTGACCGCCGTCACCACCGCCGCACTCCTGCTCGTCACGGTCACCGGCGCGACTCCGGCCGCAGCAGAACGCAACCCCGACGGCACACCACTGGTCAAGGTGTCCCACGGCGACCCGTACGCGAACTGCACCATCGGAGCCAGGTCCCCCGACAGCGTCGCCTACCCCGCCACCGAGGTCGAGCCGTACCTGTCCGTCGATCCGCGCGACCCCAAGCGCGTGGTCACCGTGTTCCAGCAGGACCGCTGGAACGACGGCGGCGCCCGTGGCCTGGCGGCCAGCTGGACCACGGACGGCCGCACCTTCCACCGGAGCACGCTGCCGTTCAGCCTCTGCGCCCCGGGCGGAGCGGACTTCGAACGGGCCACCGACCCCTGGGTGAGCACCGGACCGGACGGCACCGTCTACGCGAGCGGTGAGGGCGTCGACTTCGTCAAGAGCACGCGCACCGGCCTCCTGGCCGCCACGTCCCGCGACGGCGGCCGCACTTGGCACAACGTCACCACCACGCACGTCGACGAGCAGCCGTTCTTCAACGACAAGCCCTCGCTCACCGCCGACCCGATCCGCAGGGGCACCGCCTACCAGGTCTGGGACCGCCTCGACAACGACCCGCCCGGCCCCGGCTCCCTCGACGGTCCGGGCTACATCTCCGTCACCCGCGACGGCGGCCGCACCTGGAGCGGGGCCCGGCCCTTCGTCGACACCAGCACCGTGCCCAACACCCAGACCATCGGCCATCTGATCGTCGTCGACCGGCACACCGGCACCCTGTACGACTTCTTCGATCGGATCACCCTCTCCGAGGACCTGAGCACCGTCGTCGACGCCCACTACGCGATGGTCACCTCGACCGACGCCGGAGAGACCTGGAGCGCCCCGGTCACCGTGGCCAAGGACACCGCCGTACCGGAGGTCCACCCGAACGACCCCGCCAAGCCGCTGCGCGCCGCGTCCACCCTGCCCAGTCCGGCCGTCGACCCGAAGACGGGCATGCTCTACATGGCCTACGAGGGTGCGGACTTCTCCGGCGGCCGGTTCAACTCCGTCCAGTTGGTGCGCTCCACCGACGGCGGCCGCACCTGGGGCGCCCCGGAGCTGATCAGCCCGGAGGGCGTGCCGGCGTTCTCCCCGTCGGTCGCGGTCGACGAGCGGGGCACGCTCGCGCTCATGTACTACGACCTGCGCTTCCTCAAGCCGGGCGACACCACCACCCTGCCCACCGCCTACCAGCTGGCCACCCTGCCGCACGGGGACCCGAAGCGCCGGACCGAACGACGCATCTCGCGGATCTTCGACTGGCTGCAGGCACCGTTCGCCGGGGGCTACTTCCTCGGCGACTACCAAGGCCTGGTGGCGGACGGCAAGGGAGTACGGGCGGTGCTCACCGAGACCAACTCCGGCGCACCGCAGAACCGTACGGACGTGTACACCGGCACTCTCAGCACCCGCTGACCGACGCGGACGGATCCCCTGGTGATCTTGCTGAACCGGTGCATCAGCCGTCGCTTCCGTCGTTGCGCGCTCGCGTTCCGTCGTCCGGGCGGGGGCCGCTCACCGTGGTGCTCTGCGGGGCCTGCCGTCTCGACCCGTCCCGCGCTCCTGGACGCACTCCTGCTGTACGTCCTGCACACCTGCTTCACGGAGCGGCCTGCTCGGGAAGACACCGGAGGACGGGCCGCCCAGGTCGGCTGCACATCCGAGTTCGCCTTCGCCAACGCGTTCGAACGTACGCACGGGACCCCGCCCGGCATGTACCGGCGGAGTGCTGATCCGCAGCGGCGGAGCTGAGCACGTCCAGTCGCGAAAGATCGTCGAAGAACCCCGGCTGCCCGTCCGCCCGGACGGTGGGTCAGAACTCGGCGAGCCGGTCCACCAGCAGCTCCACCCTGCGCCCGGTGTCCTCCGGCGGAAGCCGTCGCGCCCGGGTCAGGGTCGCGACGCCGTGCAGGGCCGCCCAGAACACCTCGGTGAACAGTCCCGGGTGGACGCCGTCCCCGGCGACGTCGCCGAGGCTCTCCAGCAGGGCGGAGAAGGCGTCCTTGAGCTGTTCCGGGGTGTCCTCCTGCGCGTACGCGAGACCTCCGTCGAGCTGGAAGATGGCGTCGTAGACGGCCGGATGGCGTTCGGCGAAGTCGAGGTAGGCGTGGGCGAGGGCGGCAACCCGCTCACGCGGGCCGTTCGCCCTGGACGCCGCGGCACGCACCGCCGCGGCCAGCTCGGTGGCGCCCTCGAGGGCGACGGCGCCGATGATCTCCCGTTTGCCGCGGAAGTGGCTGTAGAGGACGGGCTGGCTGTACTCGATGCGCTCGGCGAGCCGACGGGTGGTGACCGCGTCCCAGCCCTGCTGCTCGGCGAGTTCGCGGGCCGTCGCCACGATGAGGCGCTCACGCTCCGCCCGTTCGCGCTGCTTGCGTTCCTGTACCGACATGACTCGATCCTAGCACCGCTAGACAATCGAGCGGCAGTAGAGCTAGCGTTGCCTCAACAGCTAGCAGCGCTAGATCACTGGAGAGGTCATCATGCTCAACGCACTTGAGGTGTTCACCGTCGTGGTCGTCGGCGTGATGGTGGGGGTGGAGTTCTCCGTCGCCTTCGTCATGAACCCGATCCTCAACGCCCTCCCCGGCGACAGCGGCCAGCTCGGCCACGCCCACGGGGGCCGGATGCTCGGCGCCGTGATGCCGGTCTGGTACATCACCTCGCTCGTGCTCGTCGCGGTCTGGGCCGTCGCCGGATGGCACCACCACGGCGCCGGCCTCGTCATCACCGCCGGCGCGCTGCTGATCCTCAGCGTGATCATGTCGGTTCTGCTGCTCGTCCCGATCAACAACCGGAACAAGACGTGGACCCCCGAGAACCGGCCCGAGGACTGGAAGGAGCAGATGAACCGCTGGCTGCGCTTCCACTACGTCCGCGTCGCCGTCATCATCGCCGCCTTCACCCTGCTGGTCGCCGCCCTCGCCTGAGCCCGCGGGCCGAGACCGCCACACGGTCGGCGAGCCGCTCAGGTGCGGGAACAGCGCGCCGCCGTCCTGAGGTACCCGGGCGCTTTCCCCGTGACACCCGGGCGCCTTCGCCGCGGCCTGGCGGTGGTCCCCCAGTCCGCCGATCTACCGCGATCGTCAGCGCGTTGCGCGTCTGCGATGCGGCGCTCTGGATGTGTCACGTACGGAGGGCGACGAGCTCGATCTCGAAGCCGTCGTCGTTCTCCAGGTAGGCGGCGCAGTGCTGTGGGCCGCCGGCGTACGGGTGGCGGTCGGGGAACATCAGGTGCCAGCCGTGGTGCTGCGACTCCTCGGCCAGCCGCTCGACCGCCGCCGCGTCCTCGACGTGGAAGGCCAGGTGGTTCAGGCCCGGGCGGCAGCGGTCGTGCCGGTCGGCGGTCAGGGCCGGGGACTGCTCCACGACCAGGTACGTCGGCCCGAGCCGCCAGCTGCGGCCGGCGGCCCAGTGCTGGTAAGGGGTGTGGCCCAGGGCCTCCAGGAGCCAGCCGAGCGAGGCGACCGCGCGGTCGAGGTCCGGCACCCACAGCTCCACGTGATGGAGCGTGCCGCTGACCGGCCGGTTCACTTGTAGAGCTCCCGGGCGCGGGCCAGGTCGACGGGCTCGTCCCGGTGCAGGCGCAGGAAGTGCTCCAGCTGCCACGTCTGCGTCCGGTCGGCCTGGCGGTTGGCGGTGGTCACCCAGGGCGGGTACACGCGGAAGGCGCGCTTCCCGCCGACGCCGTCCGTCGAGACGACACCGTGCCGGCGGAGTACGTCCATGGGGAGGACGAACTGGCCGAAGTGGTGCTCGTCGCGGACTCCGATGACGAAGAGGTCCACGGGGTCCGTGGTGTCGAACGGCGCGATGGGCCCGGCAGCGGACCGCTTCCAGACGGTGACGAACTGGCCGACCTTCGTGGGGGTCGTCTTGGCCGCGCGGAACCGGACGGCGAGGCCGTCCAGGGTGAAGGCGTGGGCGGCGTAGTCGGCGCCCTCGGCCTCGGGGACCGGCTGAGAACAGGTGAATCCGCAGGGGTCGTACACGAGCTCCTTCGCCGCGACGAGGTCCACGTGGGCCGTGGCGGTGTCCGGCCACGGCCCGGAGCGGGGCGGGACTGAGTGCTCGTGGTGCGTCGTCATGCCTTCACCCTGCCACGCGGTGGACCGGACCCGGGCCCCGGCCGTCGCATGCCGGCGTTCCGCATGGCGATCACCGGAGCAGGATCCGAGAAGGGGACCGAGGCGGAACGTGCCCGGGCGGCGGCCCGGGCGACGCCGGCCCGAAGCCGGTGGGGCGGGGCGCTCGGCAGCGTCGACCGCATCGCTCCACGCAAGGAATCCAGCGGCGACGGGGGCCGGTCCCTTTCAACCCCATTGTGCTGCAGGGATGTTGGAGGATCTGGGCGGGTTTGGGCCACGCTGACGCCGACGGGCTCGCGGAACGCAGGTTCGGCGGCGAGGCGGCAGTGTGCCCATCCGGTGCGGCAGTCCCTTCAACCGGCCGGCGCCGGGTGTCACTCCTCGCCCGAGAACCGCTCCCATGCGGACTGGCGGGTGATCCCGAGGGCTTCGCCGATCCTGGTCCAGGTGACGCCCCGCCGGCGCAGTTCCTGCACCCACGAGCGCAGGTCCGCCTCCGCCTGGTCGATGTGCACGGCAACACGCGGAATGTGACCCAGCATCTCCTCGTCGGCCATCGACTCCCAGACCGGCACGCGCGGTCGCGCGGTGCCGCCGAGGCTCCCGTCGATGATCGACGCGGAGAGTGCCACGCACTCGTTGCAGATGTGCACGCCGGGGCCGGCGATCAGCTTGCCGACTTCGGTGCTCAGCCTGCCGCAGAAGGAGCACCGGGCAGGCTCGGCCAGGGTGTCGGACAGTGCCACGGCGCGCTCTCCCATGGTGTCAGTTGTCAGGGTGGTCCTGACAACATAAGCCGTCAGGGAGCACCTGACAACTGGTCCGAGCGTGGGCCGTGTTGAATCCCATCGCCGGCAACACCTCGGCAGCAGCGCGAGCGATGGGATCTGCCGGCGGCTCCCGGCCGTCACGGTGCCCAGGGCAGCCGTACGGCCTCGATCCCCGGGTCATTGAGCAGCGCCTGGACGAGGGCCGGGGGGTCGGCGACCTTGGTGGCCCACAGGTCGTAGTCGGTGCACATGACCCATGAGCGGTCCTGTGCCCAGAGGTTGGAGGGGCTGAAGCCGGCCACCGGATTGTCGTAGAGGACCCCGGCGTCTTCGAGGCGGCCGGCCTGAACATGGAGGTTGTCGAAGTCGACGGCCGCGAGCATCAGCGGGTTGTAGTACGCCAGGCAGGGGGTGTCCGGGCCGGCAGTGCTGTGTTCGGTGAGGACCGCGATCAGTCCGTTCCAGGTGTCGCGGTCCAGGCTCCCCTCGGTGGGCGGGGCGATGCCGAGCGGCCAGCTGCCCGCCTTCTTGGCCGACGGAAAGCAGCGGCAGGAGGGGAGCAGCCCGTCGGGTACGACGGGATCGCCGGTGCGCCGGGCGAGCTCCGCCCAGCGCAACCGCCGCCAGCCGCGTCCGGGATGCTCGGCGCGGCCCAGTCCGCCCCCCGTGGCAGTGCCCACTTCGAGGTCGATACCGGCGAAGACGTCGGGCTGGATGCTCCCGTCCGCCACACGCGCCTGGCGGTACTCGTGGTACGACACCTCGGCCGGACCCCGCTCGTGCTCGTACATGGCATTGAGCACCCAGACCGAGTCGGGCATCGCCGGCGGCATGAACCCCGTGATGCCGTCGCCGCACAGCTCGAGCAGCCAGTCGGTCGCGCCGGACGGTACGAGCGGCCACAGGCCTGACAGCATGTTCGATTCTCCGGACATGCGGCAATGATCCCTGCCCCGCCACGGCACCCTCACATGCGGCCCGTGCCCCCGCGCGAGCCCAGGAGGCGCCTGCCGGATCCGGCAGCACCGGTGGGTCGGCAGGCACGATCCCGTACATGAGCGTTCCGGAAACGGACCCTGCTGCGGATGCCGGCCGGCCTCATCGCCCCGAAGGGTCCGAGCCGGCCTCAGTCGAGGTCGATGTGGACGCTGGTCGACTTCACGCGGGCCACGGCCTGCACGCCGACCGCGAGACCGAGCTCCTCGACCGCCTCCCGGGTCAGCAGCGAGACCACGCGGTGCGGGCCGGCCTGAATCTCGACCTGGGCGGCCACCTCGCCGAGCGTCACCGCCGTCACGATCCCCGGCAGCGCGTTGCGCACCGAGGTGGAGGACTCGCCGTCGCCCTCCGCGGCCTCCCGGGCGAGCGTCACGCAGAACGCGGCCAGGTGCACGCCCTCGACCATGCGCTTGTTGCCGTCGCGCACGGTCGGGAAGCGGCCCGCGTCCGCCCAGCGGCGGGCGGTGTCGGTGCTGACGCGGAGGAGTTGGGCGGCCTCGCCGATCGTGTAGAGCTGCACGCCGCAACTCTATGCCGCCGCAGCCCGGTCGGGACGACCCAGTGGATGCCTTGCCGATCGGGCCGGGATCGCGGCCCGATCGACGAGGCACCCCCTAGGCTCCGACGTCCCGGCGGCGGAGATCGTCCAGCGTCTCGCGCCGCACGAGCAGGCGCGCCGTTCCCCCGTGCACGGCGATCACCGGCGGGCGGCCCACGAGGTTGTAGGCCGAGGCCATGGACAGCTGGTACGCACCCGCCACCGGGACCGCGAGCAGATCGCCCGGCCGGATGTCGGCGGGCAGCGGAACGTCCGCGGCCAGGATGTCGCCCGCCTCGCAGTGGCGGCCGACGACCGTGGCCGTACGGGAATCCGCCGCCGGGCGGCGGCCGATGAGGCGGGGCGCGTAGCGGACCCCGTACAGCGCCGGCCGCGGGTTGTCGCTCATCCCGCCGTCCACGGCCACGAACACCCGCTCCCCGGTGTGCTTGACGGCCAGCACCCGGTACAGGGCCACCCCCGCCGGGCCCACGACGGCGCGCCCCGGCTCGATGAGCAGCCGCGGCTCGGGCAGCCCCGCGGCGGCGCAGCCCGCCACCAGTTCCGTACGGAGCTTGCGCGCGAGGGCGACCGTGTCGAGAGCCGGCTCCCCGGGACGATAGGCGACCCCGTGCCCGCCACCCATGTCCAGTTCGCCGAGCGCCACGCCGTGGGACCGGTGGACCTGCGCCATCAGCCCCACCATCCGGCGCACGGCGGTCACGTACGGCTTTGTCCCGGTGATCTGGGAGCCGATGTGGCAGTGCAGGCCGACGAGGTCGAGCTGCGGCTGGCCGAGGATGCGGGCGATCGCGTGCTGCGCGGAGCCGTCGCCCGCCGACAGGCCGAACTTCTGGTCGTCCGTCCCCGTCCGGATCTTGTCGTGGCCGCCGGCCGAGACGCCGGGGACCACCCGGACCAGGACCTTCTGACGGCCGCCCGTCCCCACCGCCGCGGCCAGCCGCGCGATCTCCGACGGGCCGTCGATGACGATCCGGCCGACGCCGAACCGCAGCGCCGCCCCGATGTCGTGGGGCGACTTCGCGTTGCCGTGCAGCACGATCCGCTCGGGCGGGAATCCGGCGGTGACGGCGAGTTCGAGCTCGCCGGCGGAGCACACGTCGAGCCCCAGGCCCTCCTCGCCGACCCAGCGCACCATGGCGCGGGACAGGAACGCCTTGGCGGCGTACAGGACCTCGGCCTCCGGGAAGGCGTCGCGGTACGTCCGGCAGCGGGCGCGCACCTCGCCCTCGTCCAGCACGTACGCCGGGGTGCCGAACCGGTCGGCGAGCTCCGCCAGCGACACCCCGCCGACGGCCAGTCCGCCGTGCGGGAGGCGGTCCGTGGAGGCGGGCCAGACGGACAGGTCGTCCGCGCCGGTGGTGGCGACCCCGCGGAGTTCGGTCGTGGTCATGGTGATCCCTCTCAGCGTGCGCGGACCACGGACCGGCCGCTGCCGGTGCGCTCCGGCACCGGGGTCGCGGCGGGAGCCGAGAAGGTCGGGTCGATCGTCAGGAGGGACGCGCCGAGGGGAGCGGCCAGCGCCCGGAGCGCGGAGGCGGAGAGCCGGATCCAGGGGGCGTGCGGCCCGAGCGTCGTGGCCAGCAGCTCCGTGCGGGTGAATCCGACAGCGGTCCGGTGGCCCAGCGGGGTGCGGAACATCCGGAGCGTCACCTCCCGGGTCCCCGGCCGGACGGGCACGTACAGGAGCCCGGCGGGGACCCGTTCCACGGGTTCGGGGTCCGCGTGTCCGGGGGCCGCCGGCCCGGGTTCCTCGGGTTCGGGGTCCTCGGCGTACTGGATCAGGCACATGGGGTCCTCCTGGAGGGGCCGCGATCTGCGTTCGACGACCGGCCTTCGACGACCGGCCTTCGACGACCGGTCTTCGGTTCGATCGCTCGGTTCGTTCGGTCGGTTCGTTCGGTCGGTGACGCCGAAGCTATCCCCGCCACCACACCCCGCGCCCCGCCCCCTGACGGGACCTTGACGGTCATGGGCCCGGTCCATACGTATCGCTGACGGCCGCCCCGGATCGGTAGGCTGGAGCCGCCGGGCGCCTGCGACGGGGAGGTACGGATGGGCAGCACCGCGACCGGACCCGGCCCCCTGCCTGATCCGGGGCTGTACGGGCCGTCGTCCGTCACCTGGCAGTGCCACGGCGACCCGATGATGTGGATCGCCGGGCTCCGGGCGCTCTACCTCCAGGCCCTCCACCCGCGAGCCGTCCGCGGGGTCATGGAGAATTCGGCCGCTTTCGACCGGCAGGACGGCGGCCCCGACGCCTGGGGACGGCTGCTGCGCACCGCCGACTTCGTCGGCACCCTCACCTACGGCACCACCGAGGCCGCCGAACGCGCGGGCCTGCGCGTCCGGACGATCCACCGCAAACTGTCCGCCACCGATCCGGACACCGGCGAACGCTTCCCCGTCGACGACCCCGCGCTGCTGCTGTGGATCCACTGCGCGCAGATCGACAGCTTCCTGCACGTCCTGCGCCGCTCCGGCGTCCCCCTCACCCCCGCCCAGGCCGACCGCTACGTCGACGAGAACCGAGTCAACGCCCGCCTAGTCGGACTCGACCCTGCCGGGGTCCCCGCCGGCACCGCCGACCTCGCCGCCTACTTCGACCGGGTCCGCCCCGAGCTCGCCGCCGGCCCCGACGCCCTTGCCGTGGACGACTTCCTGCGCGGCCCGCCCGTCCACCCCCGCCTCGTCCGTGGCCGAAACCTGCTGTGGCCACCGATCGCGGGTCTGGCGTACGGTTCCCTCCCCGGCTGGGCGCACCAGCTGTACGGGCGGCCCGCACCGGCACCACGCAGCGTCACCCGGCGCCTGCGTCTCACCGGGCGCGCACTGCGCACCATTCCCGCAGGTCTACGCTGGCAGCTGCCTCCAGGTCACATCTTGAAAGCGATGCGTCGCATGGGCCCCGGGAGCCGCCCCTCGCCGTACACACTGCGTACATCAGCGGCCATACTGGATCGGCCGGGGAGGGCGTAGCACGACAACGGGGGCGGCTTTAAGACATGGCGGAGTCCAGACTGATCCAGGGCCGTTACCGGTCGCTCGATCTGATCGGGCGCGGCGGCATGGGCGAGGTATGGCGCGCCCGCGACGAATCGCTGGGCCGGCAGGTCGCCGTGAAGTGCCTCAAGCCGATCGGCGCCGAGCAGGACGCCCACTTCACCCAGGTGCTCCGCGAGCGGTTCCGGCGCGAGGCGCGCGTGGCCGCGTCGCTCCAGCACCGCGGGGTGACCGTCGTCCACGACTTCGGCGACGACAGCGCCGCGGGCGGTCCCCTCTACCTCGTCATGGAACTCCTCGAGGGCCGCAACCTCAGCCAGCTCCTGGAGGACAACGACGCACGCCCGCTCCCCGTGGACGTGGTCGTCGACATCGCCGAGCAGATGGCCGCCGCCCTCGGCTACACCCATGACCAGGGCGTCGTACACCGTGACCTGAAACCCGCCAACATCATGCGGCTCACCGACGGCACGGTGAAGATCTGCGACTTCGGCATCGCCCGCCTCGCCCACGACATCGGCTTCACCGCCAAGCTCACCGGCGGCGGCATGGCCATGGGCACCCCGCACTACATGTCGCCCGAACAGATCGCGGGCGGCGAGGTCGACCACCGCAGCGACCTCTACTCCTTCGGCTGCGTCCTGTACGAGATCGCCACCGGCGCCCCGCCCTTCGACCTCGGCGACTCCTGGTCGGTGCTGGTAGGCCACCGCGACAACGCGCCCGTACCGCTGCGCGAGCACCGCCCCGAGCTGCCCGGCTACTTCGACGAGGTGGTCCTGGACCTGCTCGCCAAGCGCCCCGAGGACCGCCCGGGCGACGCCCGCCACGTGCACCGCCGGCTCGTCGAGGCACGGCTGGGACCGGGCGGGCTGCCCGGCGCCCAGGCCCCGCTCCCGGCCTGGGCCCGCGGTATGACCGCCGGCCGCAAGGCCGGCATCGACGCACGGCCCGCGAGCGGTGCATGGGCCGTGCTCACCGGCTCCTGGACGGCCGCGCGCCCCGGCGTCCGGCAGCCGGGGCCGCGCCCGGACGGCGAGCACCGCGCGGCCCGCCCCGGCGCCACCATCGTCCGCCCCGAGCCCGCCGAGGACCCGCGGCTCACCGCTGCCTACGGATTCCCGCGCCCCGCCGGACCGCGGGACAACGGCGCCGACGCGCTCGACGCCGGCCACGCCCGTGCCTACGCCCTCAGCCGGGCGGGCCGGCCCGAGGAGGCGCTCGCCGGGTACGCGGCCGTGGCCGAGGGACGCACCCGGGTACTCGGCGCGGACCATGCCGACACCCTCGCGGCGCGCCAGGAGACGGCGTACGAACTGGGCCGGCTCGGCCGCCACCAGGAGGCGCACGACGTCTACCGCGCCGTGCTCGTCGCCCGCGAGCGGACCACGGGCCCGCTCCACCCCGACACCCTGCGCTGCCGGCACAACCTGGCCTGCGCGCTGGGTGCGCTGGGCCGCTTCGCGGACGCCCACGCCACCGCCGCCGAGGTCGCCGCCGACCGGGCGGTCGTGCTCGGCGCCGAGCACGCCGACACCCTGCTGACCCGCTACGAGGCGGCGTACGCGCTCGGCCGCCTGGAGCGCTGGCAGGAGGCCCTGGCCGCGTTCCGCGAGATCGCCGCCGTACGGGACCGGGTGCTCGGCCGCGACCACCCCGACACCCTGGCCGCCCGCTACGAGGTCGGCATCGCCCTCGGCCGCACCGGGCACGTCGCCCGGGCCCTCGACCTGTTCCGGGGCCTGGTCCGCGACCGCACCCGCGCCTACGGGGTCACCGACCCCGAGACCCTGCGCGCCCGGCACGTCCTCGGGGTCAACCTGGGCCGCCTGGAGCGCTGGGAGGAAGCGGTGGCCGAGGCCCGCCAGGTGGGCGCGCTGCGCGCCGAGGTGCTCGGCGCCGAGCATCCGGACACCCTGGTCAGCCGCCGCGAACTCGCCGGAGGACTGGGACGCCTGGGCCGATGGGACGAGGCGCTGCCCATCTACCGGGACCTCTCCGGCATCCGCGAGCGGGCCCTCGGCGACGACCATCCCGACACGGCCCTGGCCCACGCCGACGAGGCGCACTGTCTGGAGCGACTCGGCCAGGTGTGCTACCAAGAGCCATGACGACCTTCGGGCGGGACGTGTACGACGACGTGATCGTGGGCGGTGGGCACAACGGCCTGGTGGCCGCCGCATACCTGGCTCGGGCCGGCCGCTCGGTGCTGGTCCTGGAGCGGCTCGGCAACACGGGCGGGGCGGCGATCTCCAGCCGCCCGTTCGTCGGGGTCGACGCCAGACTCTCCCGCTACTCCTACCTCGTCTCCCTGCTCCCGGCGAAGATCGTGCGCGATCTGGACCTGCGGTTCGAGGTACGCCGGCGCACGGTCTCCTCGTACACGCCCACCGAGCGCGGCGGGCGCCCCGGCGGGCTCCTCGTCGGGGGCGGCGAGCAGCGCACCCGGGAGTCCTTCGCGAAGCTGACCGGCTCCGAGCGGGAGTACGAGAGCTGGCGCGCCTTCTACGGGACCACCGGGCGCGTCGCCGAGAAGGTGTTCCCGACCCTGACCGAGCCCCTGCCCACGCGGGCCGGGCTGCGGGCCCGGATCGACGACGAGGCCGCGTGGCGGATGCTCTTCGAGGAGCCGCTCGGGCAGGCGGTCGAACGGAACTTCGCCGACGACCTGGTCCGCGGGGTCGTCCTCACGGACGGGCTGATCGGCACCTTCGCGGACGCGCACGACCCGTCCCTCGCGCAGAACCGCTGCTTCCTCTACCACGTCATCGGAGGCGGCACCGGGGACTGGGACGTGCCGGTCGGCGGCATGGGCGCCCTCACCGACGCCCTCGCCGCGGCCGCGACCAAGGCCGGGGCGCACATCGCCACCGGCCACGAGGTGCTTCGGATCGACACGGACGGGGTCGCCCCGGCCGAGGTGGTGTTCCGCACGGCGACGGGGGAGGGCCGGGTCGTCGGCCGTACGGTGCTGGTCAACGCCTCGCCGCGGGCCCTGGCCGAACTCCTCGGCGAGAGCCCGGCGCAGGGCGCGGCCGCGGCCCCCGAAGGCGCGCAGCTCAAGGTCAACATGCTGCTGCGCCGGCTGCCCAGGCTCCGGGACACTTCCGTGGACCCGCGCGAGGCCTTCGGCGGCACCTTCCACATCGCCGAGGGCTACGAAGAGCTCGCCCGGGCGTACGCGGAGGCCGCCTCGGGCGAACTGCCCTCCGTACCGCCCTCGGAGATCTACTGCCACTCGCTGACCGACCCGACGATCCTCGGCCCGGAACTCGTCGAGCAGGGCTACCAGACGCTCACCCTCTTCGGCCTGCACGCCCCGGCCCGGCTGTTCGGACACGACAACCAGCAGGCCCGTGAGGTGCTGCTGACCGCCACCCTCGCCCAGCTCGACGCGCACCTGGCCGAACCGCTCACCGACTGCCTCGCCTTCGACGCGGACGGCCGCCCGTGCATCGAGGCGAAGACCCCGCAGGACCTGGAGCGCGAACTGCGGCTGCCCGGCGGCCACATCTTCCACCGCGACCTGTCCTGGCCGTACGCGGACGAGGGCGGCGGGCGGTGGGGTGTGGAGACGGCCCACCGCAACGTCCTGCTGTGCGGCGCGGGCGCGGTCCGCGGCGGCGGCGTCAGCGGGGTCCCCGGCCACAACGCGGCGATGGCGGTGCTGGGGCACTGAGGGGGGTGTCTTGTCGACGACCATACCCTCGGACGCTCCCGCGTCGGACGGACCACCAGGATCCACCTCGCAGCCGACGTCGCTGCAGGCCGCCGGCGTTCGTCCTCACGCCCGGCCGGCCCGGCGGCCCCGCCGGGCAGGCTGCCCACCAATCCCACACGAATCCGGGTCGGGCGTGCCGCAGGATCGTCGTCATGCCGACACCGCATCCAGGCCGCACAAGCCCAGTGAAGATCCACAGGAAACGGCCTAGCAGCCCGTGATCTCGTCGGCGCAGCCCTGCACGTTTGCTGGGCCGATGGTCTTGAGCTCCCAGACGATCAGGCCCATGGCGTCGCTCGGTGCCGCTGCGACTGTCACCGTGACGGGTGGGCCCGCGGGGAAGTTGAGACGCACGGGGTGTTTGCCTGCGGTGCCTGCGCAGGTGACCTCGACCTGCTTCTTCGACGCTTCCCGGGTGAGGGCGACTGTCACTCTTGGAACGTCCGCGCTGTCGCAGACGACATCGAGACGGTAGGACGTGTCGCCGCTCGTCTCCAGTCTCTCGTTCATGCCCGAGCCGACGTGGGGAGCACCGAACCGTACGCGCCGCGCCGAGGCATCGTCGCCCTTCAGCGCTGCTTGCGCCCTCTGCAAGGCGTCGTCCGGCTCCCATACCGCCTCGTAGGCCCGATCTTCCTGGCCGGTGCATCCGGCCAGAACAATGGCGGCGGCCAAGAGCATGAGGAGCTTCGGTATGCGCACGGCAGTGTCCTTGGTTCGTGCGGTGGGGTTCGGTCCATGTGACGCCCCACCGCTGTGGTGTTCCGGTCCGCATACCTTCGCCCAGGGGCCGTCCGGACGGACAGCCCCTGGGCGCGCCGCGGCACGCCTCGCGCGGGCTGTCCGAAATCAGCCGGTCATGTGGGGTCCCGCGCCTAGGGTGTTACTCATGCGTAACGCGAGTGATGTGAGTGACATCGGTGGCGCGGAGCGCCCCGGCGGGCGGTCACGGCGAGGGGTCCTGAAGGCCGCCGTCGCCGGAGCCGGAGCGGTCGCGGCGGTGGGCGCGGGGGCCTCCGCCGCGGAGGCGGACACGCGGAGGCGGGGCGCACCCGTCTTCGTCCTCGTCCACGGCTCCGGAAGCAACTCCTACGGCTGGAGCCCGGTCCTGCGGGAGCTGGGTCTGCGCGGCCACCGGGCGATCGCGGTGGACCTGCCCGGCCACGGGCCCGGCGCATACTTCCCGGTCTCCTACCAGGCCCCGCAGGACCTGGAGCGCCTCGCCACGGAGCCGTCGCCCATCGGTGCGGTGACACTGGCCGACTTCACGGCCCACGTGGTCGACGCCGTGCGCGCCGCGCACCGCAACGGGCCGGTCGTCCTGGTCGGCCAGAGCCTGGGCGGGGTCACACTGAACGCGGTCGCCAACCAAGTGCCCGAGCTGATCTCCCACTTGGTGTACGCATCCGCGTTCTGCCCGACCCGCCACCGCTCGGTGGTGGAGCTGATGACGACCCCCGAGGCCGCCTCCAGCGCCCTGTTCCGGATCCCCGGCTTCAAGACCCCGCCGGAGCTGGGCGTGAACCGGGTCAACTGGCGCTCCGGTGACCCCGTCTTCTTCGCGGTGATCAAGGACGCGCTGGCGGCCGACTGGTCCGACGCGCAGGTGCGGACCCTGCTGAACATCCTCGAACCGGACGAATCCGCGGCGATCGGGGCCGCCGACGCCCGCGGGCTGCCCGACCGGTGGGGGCGCGTGCCGCGCACGTACCTGCGGTTCGGCGAGGACCGGGCCATCCCGCCCGCACTCCAGGACCTGATGATCCGAGAGGCGGACGAGGCGACCCCGCGCAACCGCTTCCACGTACGGTCGCTGGCCGCTCCGCACGTCGGCCCGCAGGACCCGGCCGTGTGGGCGGACGAGCTCGAGCGCGTGGCACGCACCTGCGGCTGAGGTGATGCCGCCGAGGTGACGGGTCCGCCGCCGTGCCTACGCGGCGGGCTCGATCACCACGATCGGGATCTCCCGGTCCGTCTTGGCCTGGTACTCGTCGTAGGCGGGCCACTGCTTCACCATCACCGGCCAGTACGCGGCGCGCTCCTCGGCGTTCGCCGTGCGCGCCGTGCCCTGCAGGATCTGTGCCCCGACCTGGATGCGGACCTCGGGGTGCGCGCTCAGGTTGCGGAACCACAGGGGGTGCTCGTCGGCGCCGCCCTTGGAGGCGACGAGCAGGTAGCGGCCGTCGGCCTCGCCGTAGATGAGCGGCGTGCGCACGGGGTTGCCGGAGACTCGGCCGACGGTGGTGAGCAGGAGGGTCTGGGTGCCTCTCCAGTACTGGCCCTCGGTGCCGCCGGAGCCCACGTACTGCTTGACGTGCTCCAGCTGCCAGCTCCCGGCCCGCGGGTCGGTCGGGTGGTCCCAGTCGATTCCGGTGGTCATGGGGTGTCGCCTGCCTTCGGATAGAACGGTCAACGAACCTCACCAACGAGTGCCAACGCCCGTGGGTGCGCCGCCCATTCCGGCCGGAAGGGTGAACCCGTCGAAGATGTCGTCCAGCGCCCGGTGTGCGGCCCGGGCCGGGGTGGCGCGGACGGCGAGGTCGCGCAGGGCCACGGCCAGGGGGTGGGTGAGGGCCGCGACCCGGCCCGCGCGCCGGGCCCGGACGCGGATGGCGTCGGTGCGGGCGCAGCGGGCGCCGCTGTAGGCGGCCAGGGCCGCCGGAACACCGCCGGTTCCGGTCCCGTCCAGCAGGTGGGCGAGGACCACCGCGTCCTCGACGGCCTGGCACCCGCCCTGCCCCAGGTTGGGGGTCATGGCGTGGGCGGCGTCGCCGAGCCAGGCCAGGCGGCCGTGGTGGAAGCGGGGGAGCGGGGCGGCCAGGTCGTAGAGGTCGTGCTGGAGCACGGCCTCCGGGTCGATCCGCTCCAGCAGGGCGGGGATGGGGTCGTGCCAGCTGCCGAAGCGGCGCAGGAGTTCGGCGCGGACGTCGGCGGGGCGGTGGCCCTCGGGGGCGACGGCGGTGGCGTAGACGTAGATCCGGCCGTCGGCGAGGGGGACCACACCGAAGCGCTCGCCGCGGCCCCAGGTCTCGGCGGTCCACGTTTCGGCGCGGCCCGCGGCGGTCGGCAGGACGGTGCGCCACGCGGTCTCCCCGCTGTGGTGCAGGCCCGGGTGGTCCGGGAAGTACTGGCGGCGCAGCGGGCTGTGGATGCCGTCGGCCGCAAGGACGACGTCGGCGCCGCCCAGGTCGCCCGCGCCGGTACGGACCACCGGGGAGCCGTCGGCGTCGTCCACCGAGGTGACGGCGACGCCGTAGCGGATCGATCCGGCCGGGAGGGCGGCGGCCAGGGCCTCGGCGAGGGCCGATCGGTGCAGGGCCAGCGGCGGACCGCCGTAGCGGGCGGCCAGCGCCGCGGTGTCGGCGCGGCTGAGCCAGCGGCCGTCCGGGCGGCGCAGTCCCATCGCGGCGGGGACGGTGCGGTCGGCCCCACCGGTGATGTCGAAGCCGATGGTGGCGAAGGCGCGCAGGGCGTTGGGGGCGAGCACGATCCCCGCGCCGACGGCGGAGGGCCCGGCCGCCCGCTCGCACACGGTGACCCGCCAGCCCCGACGGTGCAGGGCCACGGCCGCGGTGAGGCCGCCGATCCCCGCGCCTGCCACGACCGCGTGACGCTGAACTGCCGGCATGTCGGGTCCTCCTTTTCCTCTTCGGTCTGCGCGTGTGCTTCACATGCATCAGGTCCTCTACAGCTGTAGAGGACGATGGCGTCACTCTACAGCTGTAGAGTGGGTGGATGTCCACCACCGCGGATCGCAGAACGCTGATCGCCGACACCGCGATCGGCCTCGTGGCCGCCGCCGGTCTCCGGGGCCTGACCCACCGGGCGGTCGACGGCGCGGCCCACCTGCCGGCCGGGAGCACCTCGTACTACTTCCGTACGAGGACGGCCCTGATCGGGGCCTGCTACCAGCGGCTGGCCGAGCTGGACCTGGGTGACGTCGGTGATCTCGGCGGTGGCCTCGGGGGCGTTCCCGGGAACGGGAAGGATCCCGGGAGCGATTTCGCCGGTCACCCGGCCGGGGAGCCCGCCGGTCATCCCGCCGGTGTTCTCGGCGGCCGTCCCGGCGGTGGTCCCGGAGCGCAGGCGCAGCCCCCGGCGGCGGGCCGGGAGGCGGCCGCGGCCGCGCTGGCCGGGCTGCTGCACCGCTGGCTGACCGTGGGGCGCGAGCGCCAGCTGGCCCGCTTCGAGCTCAGCCTCGAAGCAGCCCGCAACCCCGAACTCGAACCGGACTTCCACCGGGCGGGACAGGGGGCCCGGGCCCGGGCCTCGGGCATCCTCGCCGCGCTCGGGGCCGAGCGGCCCGAGGAGGCCGCCGAACTGCTGGTCGCCTGGACGGACGGGCTCCTCTACGACCGGCTGGCCGGTGCCCTCGCCCGCTCCCGCCCGGTCCCGGACCTCGCCGAGCTGACCTCCATCACCCGGCGGATGCTCGACGCGGTCCTCGCCGAGGCCTGACCCCCGACGGGGGCGGCCGCTGCGGCTGCCGCTGAGGCGGGGAGCCCCCCGGGGTGGTTGACCGTTCATCCATATGTGGGACTGCGCGTGCCCACCCTCATACGCCCAGGCAGGCCTTCCCCCCCCGGCCTGCCCGGGCCCGCCCCGACCGGCCTCCCCCCGGCCGGTCGGGGCCCAAACCCATGCAGGGACACCACATCCGCTCCGCCAGGACGGCCGGGGCGCGGAAACCGGGCCCCGCTTCCCCCGGACGGGCGTAGGACCGGCGGCGTCCGGAAGGCCGCGCCACTCGGGCGGGACACCGGCCCGCCACCTGCCGCTCGGGACGACGGCCGGGGCGGGGACCGGCGCCCGCCGCGCACGGAGCGGGACGGGACGGGAGGCCGGCGCAGCGGGTCGGCGCTACGTTCCGGAGACATGAACCGCATACCTGGTGATCGGCACTCCGGCCCCACCCGACGCGCCCTGCTCACCGCCGGGGCAGGTGCGGCCCTCGCGGCGGGTTGCGCGCGCGGCGGCGCCCCCGGCGCTCAGGCGGCGGCGACCAGCGGTACCGCCACACCGGCGGCCACGCCCACCGCCACGCCCACCGCGGCCGCCGGCGGTCTCACGCCGGGCGTGATGACCCTGTTCAAGGATCCGGGGTACAACTTCAACGGACTCCTCGCGCTCGGCGCCTCGGGCGCCGGAGCGGCCGAGGTCGGCGAGGTGCTCACGGCCGTGAACGCGATCAACGGCTCCGGTCTGAGCGCCCAGTCGTACGTGAAGACCTTCCGCGCCCTCGGCGACCAGCTGCTCAAGGCGCCCCCGGGTGCGCCGGCCGACAGCCAGAGCAAGCGGTTCCGGGCGCTGCGCGCCGCCCAGTACTACGGCCAGGCACTCTTCTTCGTCCTCGGTTCGGACGACCCCGCCAGCGAGGAGCAGCTCTACAAGGCGGGACGCGGGGCCTGGGACGCCTTCTGCGACCTGTGCGAACCCGCCCCGGTGAAGGCGAACGTGCCCTACGGGAGCACGCCGCTGCCGGTGTGGTTCTTCCGCCCCGACACGAGCGGTACCCCCCGCCCGACAGTGATCCTGACCAACGGGAGCGACGGCCAGAACGTGGACATGTGGACCTACGGGGTCCCCGCCGCGCTGGACCGGGGCTGGAACGCGCTCGTCTACGACGGGCCGGGCCAGGGGCAGTTGCTCTTCGTGGATCAGGTGGTGTTCACGCCGACCTGGGAGAAGGTGGTCACGCCCCTCGTCGACTGGCTGTCGGCCCGCCCCGACGTGGACTCCGGCAGGATCGCGCTGACGGGTCTGAGCATGGCGGGCGACCTCGCCCCGAGGGCAGCGGCTTTCGAGACCCGGATCGCCGCTCTGGTCGCCATGCCCGGCTGCGTGGAGCCGTGGCTGGGCTTCCCGCCCGAGATCCGGGAGATCCTCACCCCCGACAAGCAGGAGACGAACGACATCTGGAACAAGGAAGTCGTCCCCGAACTGCCTCCGGACGCGGCCGACGTGATGAAGAAGCGCTTCGAGCCCTTCTCCGTACCGGCCATGCTCGAAGCGCGCCGGGGCAAGCTCTTCACCGACTTCTACACCCCCGCCACCCGGATCCAGGCGCTGTCCATCACCGATGTCGTCGGCCGGATCAAGGCCCCCACCCTGGTGCTGGACTACGAGGGCGAGCAGTTCTACCCCGGCCAGCCGCGCCGCATGTACGACGCCCTCACCTCGCCCAAGGACTACCTGAAACTGACGGCGGCCCAGGGTGCGCAGCTGCACTGTTCCCCGATGGCCCCGCAGCTGCACTGCGAAGTCGTCTTCGACTGGCTCCAGAAGACGCTCCCGGACCGCTGACCGGCGGTCACCGCCGACGGACGGACCCGGCAGCGCCGCGGTCCCGACAGGCCGCAAAACCTCTGGCCGGGGGAGTACCGGCGCCGCATGATGGGGACGTCGCCGCCACCCGGGCGGCGACGATGCCGATCCTTCGGAGCGGAGCGCAGCGCTGCCATGGCGACCATCGCGGTGACCGGCCACGTGAACCTTACGAGTGCGGGCATTCAGCCGGTCGCGGAGGCGCTGCTCGCGGTGCTCGCACGCTACCCGGCCGCGGAGCTCACCGGTATGTCCTGCCTGGCCCCCGGCGCCGACACGGTCTTCGGGGACGCCGTTCTCGCCCTGGGCGGGCGGCTGGTGGCGGTTCTCCCTTCGGCCGACTACCGGGCGCGCCTGCGGGAGGGCCCGGACGCCGTGGCCTTCGACCGCCTCCTGCGGGCCGCAGCCGAGGTCGAGGTCATGCCGTACCGAAGGGCCGGTACGGACGCCTACGCCGCCGCCAACCGGCTTCTGCTCGGCCGGGCCGAGCTCCTGGTCGCGGTGTGGGACCAAGGGCCCGGCGGCAGGCGGGGCGGGACGCGCGACGCGGTGGCCGCGGCCCGTGCGCGGGGGATACCGGTGGAGATCGTCTGGCCGGCGGGCGCCGCCCGGCAGGAGCCGGCGCCGCCCGCCGCCCGCGGCAAGCGGCGCGGGGGGCCGCGCTCGATCGACGGGACAGGACACCCCGGGACCCCACTGGGCACGCCTAGGATCCGATCATGATCGCTGAACTGCAATGCGTGGTCCTGGACTGCCCCGAGCCGCAGCCGCTCGCCGAGTTCTACCGGTCCCTGCTGGGCGGGACCGTCAACCGGCCGGACCCGCGCTGGTCGCTCGACGAGAAGTGGGCGACGCTCCACACCGCCTCGGGTCTGGTCCTCGCCTTCCAGCAGGCACCCGGCCACGTGCCCCCGCGCTGGCCCGATCCCGCCCGGCCGCAGCAGTTCCACCTGGACCTCGGTGTCCCGGACCTGGACCGGGCGCAGGAGGAGGTGCTGGCGGCCGGCGGGACGCTGCTCGACGGCTCTGACGGGCGCGGCTGGCGGGTTTACGCGGACCCGGCGGGACACCCCTTCTGCCTGGTCCGGCACTGAGCCGCAGGGGCGGGCACAGGGGCGGTCAGTCCGCCGACCGGGTCCAGCCGATCGCCTCGATGCGGTCGGCGTCGGCGGGGCGGTCCTCCGCGAAGAGCAGGCGGCCCGGTTCCGCCACGCGTACGACGTCCACGTAGACCCCGCGCCCGACGTAGCGGCCGGTCGCGGTGTGGCGCAGCCGCAGCCGCACCTCACGGCCCGCCCGGGCGGCCGTGAGCGGCGCTTCGAGGCGGTGCCAGATGCGGCCCGACCAGCCGCTCACGGAACCCCGCGGCCACTGCTCGGGGGCGCCGCCCGTGGAGCGCAGCGTGCTGAAGGGCAGCGGCTCCCAGTGCTCCCCGTCGGCCGAGGCCTCCAGGTGCAGGGCGCCCTCGCCCGGCACGGTGTCCCACCACACGGCGCAGCGCAGCCGGGCGGCGTCCGTGGCCGGGCGAAGCGGCGGCAGGGTGAGGGTTCCCGAGGCGCCCGGCCGGACGCCGGAGAACCAGGCCGCGCCGCCGTGCCGGGTGCGGACCGGGACGGCGCGAGCGAAGCGGTTGCCGACGGCGACGCGCGGCGCACTTCCGGCCCGCCAGGTGCGAACGGGGTGCACGGAGTTGCCGAGCAGGATCAGGAACGAGTCGGTGGAGGGGTCGAGGACGAGGGACGTGCCGGTGAAGCCGGTGTGTCCGGCGGAGTGCGGGGTGGCCATGGCGCCCATGTACCAGTGCTGGTAGAGCTCGAAGCCGAGGCCGTGGTCGTCTCCGGGGAAGGCCGTGTTGTAGTCGGTGAAGAGCAGCTCGACGGAGCCGGGGCGCAGGATGCGCTTGCCCGCGTAGACCCCGCCGTCGAGGAGGGTGCGGGCGAGGACGGCCAGGTCCCAGGCGGTGCCGAAGATTCCGGCATGGCCCGCGACGCCGCCGAGCGCGTACGCGTTCTCGTCGTGGACCTCGCCCCACACCAGCCCGCGGTCCAGGCCGGACCAGGGAGGGCGCTGCACCTCGGTGGCGGCGGTGACCCGGCGCCACGAGAGCGGTGGGTTGTAACGAGTGCGGTGCATCCCGAGCGGAGCAGTGATCTCGTCGCGGAGCAGGACGTCCAGAGTGCGACCGGTGATCTGCTCCAACAGCAGCTGCAGTGCGATGAGGTTGAGATCGGAGTACCGGTAGACGCTCCCGGGAGTCTCCTGCGGCCTCACCGACCACAGCAGCCTCAGCCGCCCCTCCCGGGTGGACTCCTGGTAGAAGGGTGCCCACGAGCGCAACCCGGACGTGTGCGTGAGGAGCTGACGGACCGTGATGATCTCCTTGCCGCCCCCGGTGAACTGCGGCAGGTACCGGCGCACCGGAGCCTCCAGCTCCAGGCGCCCGCGCTCCATCTGCTGCACGGCCAGGATGGAGGTGAAGAGCTTGGTCAGCGAGGCCAGGTCGAAGACGGTGTCCTCTGCCATGGCGATCCGCTCGGCCGCCGGGAACTCCCGTACCCGGTCGCTCCGCCCGTCGTAGTCCGCGTACCGCACGGCGTCGCCCATGGCGCGGTGCAGGGCAATGGTGCGGCCGCGGCCGGCGAGGACCACCGCGCCGGCGTAGTAGGGGTGTTCGGGGGAGGGGCCCAGGAAGCGCCGGGCCTCGTCCGCGACCCCCTCCAGGTGCTTCTCCAGCAGCCCGGCCTGGCGCGCGGACCCGTACCGCAGCCGCAGCCCCTGGAGTGCGCGCCGCTCGGCCGGGCCGCCCGCGGCGCCTGCGGCTCCCGGGAGCGCCGCGTGCAGGACGAGGACCCCGCCGAGCGCGAGCAGCCGAGCCCCGAGCCGCCGCCGGGTCAGCCCCCGCCCCGTTCCGGCCCCGTCCGTCCGCTCCCGCACGGGCCCCGATCCGGCTGTGCCTTCGTGCTCGCGCGCGCGTCCTGATCCGGCTGTGCCGTCGTGTTCCCGGGGGCGGCCTGGTTCGGCCGTGCCTTCGCGGTCCTGGGCCCAGTCCTGTCGGCGCGCGACCTCGAACGCGCCCCCGCCGTCGAGGGAATGCCCGAGCGGCTGTTCCCGGCTGGTACCGCCCGTCCGTTCCGTGCCGACCTCCGCCACCGCTTCGGCCCCCGTGTCCGCTGCCATGTCCGGCCCTCCTCGTCCGCAACCCCGTCGCCCGCACCCACGCCCGCACCACTGTCTGCATCCGTCGTCCGTACCGGGCACCCGCAACCCGCAACCGCATCCCGCATCCCGCGTCCGCGGGCCGCCGGCCATCCGCACCCGGCGCCCGCCGTCCGTATCCCGCCGCCCGCAATCCGCAATCCGCGGTGCCGCCCGCCGCTCGCGGAGCACGCGCCGGGGCCGGGCCCGGGGCCCGTTGTCCGCCGAGCAGCGCCGCAGGCGATCCGCACGGTAGTGGGTATCTGCCCGCCCATCGGGCACCCTCCGCACCGACCGGCCCGTAAAGAATCTGACACTGCATCAGAAAATCTCTTCCCTCGGCCGCCGGGCTGCGGCATCCTGCCGCCCATGGAGACGGAGCTGAGCAAGAAACTGGGAGTCGAGCACGCCATCTTCGGCTTCACGCCCTTCCCGGCGGTCGCCGCTGCCATCACCCGCGCGGGCGGTTTCGGTGTGCTCGGCGCGGTCCGCTACACGGCCCCCGACGACCTGAAGCGCGACCTCGACTGGATGCAGGCGCACACCGACGGCAAGCCCTACGGCCTCGACGTCGTCATGCCCGCCAGGAAGGCCGTCGACGGCATCAGCGAAGCCGACATCGAGGCGATGATCCCGGCCGGCCACCGCGACTTCGTCCGCGACACCCTCGCCAAGCACCACGTGCCCGAGCTCGCCGAGGGCGAGGCCTCCGGCTGGCGGATCACCGGCTGGATGGAGCAGGTCGCGCGCAATCAGCTCGACGTCGCCTTCGACTACCCCATCAAACTCCTGGCGAACGCGCTCGGTTCCCCGCCCGCCGACGTCATCGCGCGCGCCCACGACCACGGCGTCCTCGTCGCCGCCCTCGCCGGCAGCGCCAAACACGCCCGTCGCCACGCCGAGGCGGGCATCGACATCGTCGTCGCCCAGGGCTACGAGGCCGGCGGCCACACCGGCGACATCGCCACCATGGTGCTGGTCCCCGAGATCGTCGAGGCCGTCGCGCCGCTCCCGGTCCTCGCCGCCGGCGGCATCGGCAGCGGCGAGCAGATCGCCGCCGGACTCGCCCTCGGTGCCCAAGGCGCCTGGCTCGGTTCCCTCTGGCTCACCACCACCGAGGCCGACCTCCACTCGCGCGCCCTCACCGCGAAACTGCTCGCCGCCGGCTCCGGCGACACCGTCCGCTCCCGGGCGCTCACCGGCAAGCCCGCGCGCCAGCTGCGCACCGAGTGGACCGACGCCTGGGACGACCCGGAGGGCCCGGGCGCCCTCCCCATGCCGCTCCAGGGTCTGCTGGTCGCCGAGGCCGTGTCCCGGATCCAGAAGTACGAGATCCAGCCGCTGCTCGGCACCCCCGTCGGGCAGATCGTCGGCCGGATGACCGAAGAGCGCAGCGTCCAGGCCGTCTTCGACGACCTCACCAGCGGGTTCGAGAAGGCGATCGACCGCATCAACCGCATCGCCGGCCGAGTCCGAGAGGCGTGACAGACATGACCGCCACGACGTCCACGACCCCCGCCGCCGACCAGCAGCCGCCCAACGGTTTCTGGGCCCAGGCAGCCGCCGACCCCGGGCGCACCGTGCTGGTGACCCCCGAGGGCGAGGAATGGAGCGCCGGCCGGCTGCACGCCGACGTCAACCGCCTCGTCCACGGCCTGCGCGCAGCCGGCCTCGAGAAGGGCGACGTCTTCGCCGTCGTCCTCCCCAACGGCGTCGAGTTCCTCACCGCCTACCTGGCCGCCTCCCAGGCCGGCTTCTACCTCGTTCCCGTCAACCACCACCTCGTCGGCCCCGAGATCGCCTGGATCGTCTCGGACTCCGGAGCCAAGGTCCTCATCGCCCACGAGCGCTTCGCCGACGCCGCCACCGCCGCGGCCGACGAGGCCGGCCTGCCCGCGAGCCACCGCTACGCCGTCGGAGCGGTCGCGGGCTTCAGGCCGTACGCGGAGCTCCTCGACGGGCAGCCCTCGGGCGCGCCCGAGGGCCGCACCCTGGGCTGGGTCATGAACTACACCTCCGGCACCACCGGCCGGCCCCGCGGCATCCGCCGCCCGCTGCCCGGCAAGCTCCCGGAGGAGACGTACCTGGGCGGCTTCCTCGGCATCTTCGGCATCCGGCCCTTCGAGGGCAACGTCCACCTGGTCTGCTCGCCGCTCTACCACACCGCCGTGCTCCAGTTCGCGGGCGCCGCCCTGCACATCGGGCACCCGCTGGTCCTGATGGACAAGTGGACCCCGCAGGAGATGCTGCGGCTCATCGACGGTCACGCCTGCACGCACACCCACATGGTGCCGACCCAGTTCCACCGGCTCCTCGCCCTCCCGCAGGAAACGAAGGACGCCTACGACGTCTCCTCGATGCGGCACGCCATCCACGGCGCCGCGCCCTGCCCGGACCACGTCAAGCGGGCCATGATCGACTGGTGGGGCCGCTGCGTCGAGGAGTACTACGCGGCGAGCGAGGGCGGCGGCGCCTTCGCGACCGCCGAGGACTGGCTGAAGAAGCCGGGAACCGTCGGCAGGGCCTGGCCGATCAGCGAGCTCGCCGTCTTCGACGACGACGGCAACCGGCTGCCCGCCGGGGAACTGGGCACCGTCTACCTGAAGATGAACACCGGCGGCTTCAGCTACCACAAGGACGAGGGCAAGACGAGGAAGAACCGGATCGGCGACTTCTTCACCGTCGGCGACCTGGGGCTGATGGACGAGGAGGGCTACCTCTTCCTCCGCGACCGCAAGATCGACATGATCATCTCGGGCGGGGTCAACATCTACCCGGCCGAGATCGAGTCCGCCCTGCTCACCCACCCGGCCGTCGCGGACGCCGCCGCCTTCGGCATCCCGCACGCAGACTGGGGCGAGGAGGTCAAGGCGGTCATCGAACCGGCCGAGGGCTTCGTCGCGGGCGACGCCCTGGCCGCGGAGATCCTGCACCACTGCGAACGGCAGCTCGCCGGGTACAAGCGCCCCAAGACGGTCGACTTCATCGAGACGATGCCGCGCGACCCCAACGGCAAGCTCTACAAGCGGCGACTGCGCGACCCCTACTGGGAGGGCCACGACCGACCGCTGTGATGCCGGCCGTACGGGCCCGGGTGCGCGGGCTCGGACTCGGTGCGCGGGCCGCGGCGGCGCCGAGCGGGCCGGTCGGGCCGTACGAGGGCGGCGCCGGAAACCGGCAGGTTCCGGCGCGCCCCGCCCGCCACACCGGGCGATGTCGTGAGAAAAGCCACGTCAAGGGCCCGGAGGCGCGCCTTGCGCCGCACAGACGGGATACTTCTGGCAACTTGGCTGATATGAGTACGACTGCGCGCAGATCTCTCCTGACCGACTGGACCGTGGTGGTCCCCGTGGTGGCGCTGGTCGCGCTCGTCCTCAGCTGGGGCCGGGACCTACCCGGCTTCGCGGTGGGGATCGTCGCGCTCTGTCTCGCCGGCGCGGTGCTGGCCGCCGTCCACCACGCCGAGGTCGTCGCCCACCGGGTCGGTGAACCCTTCGGCTCCCTCGTCCTCGCCGTCGCGGTCACGGTGATCGAGGTGGCGCTCATCGTCACGCTGATGGTCGACGGCGGCGACAAGACCGCCTCGCTGGCACGGGACACGGTCTTCGCCGCCGTCATGATCACCTGCAACGGCATCGTCGGCATCTCCCTGCTCGTCGGCGCCCTGCGCAACCGGATCGCCGTGTTCAACCCCGAGGGGTCCGGTGCGGCCCTCGCGACCGTCGCGACCCTGGCCACCCTCAGCCTGGTCCTGCCGACCTTCACCACCAGCAAGCCGGGCCCGGAGTTCTCCACCGCGCAGCTCACGTTCGCCGCCGTCGCCTCGCTCGCGCTGTACGGGCTCTTCGTCGCCGTCCAGACGGTCCGTCACCGCAGCTACTTCCTGCCCGTGGACACCGGACAGGGGCGTGGCGAGGGCGAGGAGCACGCGGACCCGCCCACCGCCCGCGCCGCCCTCATCAGCCTCGGCCTGCTGCTGGTCGCGCTCGTCGCCGTGGTCGGCGACGCCAAGGCCGTCTCCCCGACCATCGAGCGGGCCGTCGCGGCCGCAGGCCTGCCCCAGGCCGTCGTCGGTGTGATCATCGCCCTGCTCGTCCTGCTGCCCGAGACCCTCGCCGCCGTCCGCGCCGCCCGCCGCGACCGCATGCAGACCAGCCTCAACCTCGCCTACGGCTCCGCCATCGCCAGTATCGGCCTGACCATCCCCGCCATCGCCCTGGCCTCGATCTGGCTCTCCGGCCCGCTCCTGCTGGGCCTCGGCCCGATCCACATGGTGCTGCTCGCCCTCACCGTCGTGGTCAGCGCCCTCACCATCGTCCCGGGGAGGGCCACGCTGCTCCAGGGCGGCGTGCACATCGTGCTGCTCGCCGCGTACCTCTTCCTTGCCGTCAGCCCGTGAGGGCCGGAGCGGGGAAGAGGCACGCAGCGCAGCGGTCACGGAGCCAAGAGATCCAAGAGATCAGCGCCGTTCGCGCACCGGCACCACCTTCAGCTTCGGCGAGGTGAGGATGTCCCGCTCGCAGAAGCGTGCCGTGACCCAGCGCTCCTCGGAGTACATCCGGGTCTGGTCCGCGTAGTACGGCGAGAGCGGGTTCGAGGACTGGCTGTACGTCAGCAGGGTGCGGGCCACGGGACAGCGGCCGCCGTCCCAGCCGACCGCCTGGATGTGGCTGGACCCGCTCGAGACCTCCGGGTAGCCGCCGGCCGCCGCGTTCCAGGGCGCCTCGACCTTGTTCCAGACGCCGAGCGCCTCCGTACCGCCGCCCACCGGCAGCTTGCGCCCGCCCCGGAGCACGAACTGGTGCTCACCCAGCGGTGCGTCCAGCGCGATCCCGGCCGCCCTCAGCTCCGCCACCGCGTCCGCGAGCGCCCGCCCGATGCCGGGCGCCGCCTGGTTGAGCGTACGGGGAGTGCGTACGGGATCGGCCGCCGAGAACGGCACCAGCCACAGGTCCTTGGCGGGCGTCGAAGCCGTCACCTTGCGCCAGAACCGGTCGAAGAGCAGCGCGCCGCGGCTGGCGCTGTCGGTCGTACGGTCCCAGCTCGCCAGCACCCCGCAGGCCGCCGAGACGTCCACCGCACTTCCGTCGCTCGCCGTCGCCGTCCCGCCGGGCAGCGCGGCGCACGCCTTCGCCGCGTCCGCGGCCGCCAGATCACCGGCCGGGGCGCGGTCGGCGAACTGCTGCCTCTGCAGGTCGGCAACCGTCAGGCGGCCCTTCGCGGCCATCGCGGACACGTCCTCGACCGCGCCGCGCGTGCGCAGGGAGCGGGGGGTGGCCACGGTGCCCCAGATCCGCTCGTAGCCGGTCAGCGGCCGGTCGGCATTGGCCAGCCAGGCGCTGTCGTTGGAGTTCTCGGCGTACGGGGCGTTCAGGAGCGTCGGCGCCTTGCCGGGGCCGAAGACGCCCGGCTGCACCGCGTCCGGGTCCGAGCCGATCGCGCAGTCGGCGCGGGATCCGTCGAGCACCGCCAGTCCCGAGGCCGGGTAGGTGGCCCGGCCCAGAGGGGTGGAGCAGCGGGCGGCCAGCTCGTCGGTGATCCGGGGGAGCACCTGCGTCTGGGTGAAGAGGGTGCCGCCCGCGGAGTCGGCGGCCACGGTGTTGACCCAGGGCAGGCCCTGGGTGCGCTTCAGCGCGTCCTGGACACCGGCCACCGAACGGGCCCTGCCCATCGCGAGGGCGGTGTCGGAGCCGCGCAGGTTGGCCTCGTTCGGATCGTTCAGCGCGTACGCCGTCTGCGCGGTCCACGGCAGCGGCAGGCCCGGTCCGAGGCCGGAGAGCACCGGTCCGAAGCGCGTCCACCACTGGGTGCGGGTGACCGGATCGCCGCCCGCCACCGGGACGGTGACGGTCCGCCGGGTCATCCGCTCCGGCTTTCCGTCGACCAGGTAGGCGGTCGGGTCGGCCGGGTCCAGGGTGAGCTGGTGCAGGTTCACCGGGGTACCGGTGGCCACCGTGTGGCTCCAGGCCACCTTCTCGTTGAAGCCGACGTTGACCACGGCGGTGCCGAGCAGGGAGGCGCCCGAGACGTTCAGCTCGCCCGGGATGGTCTGCTGGAACTGCCAGAAGCGGCGCCCGCCGTGCCACGGGTAGTGCGGGTTCCCGAGCAGCAGGCCGCGTCCGTTCGCGGTGGTGGAGCCGGCGAAGGCCACCGCGTTGGAGCCCATGTCGTACCGGCTGGTGTCGAAGAACTCCCTCGCCGCCTCGGCGGCGGCCGCCGGATCGGACCCGGGGCCGGCCACGTCGCCCGGCCTGCCCGCCGCGCCCGCCCTGCTCGTGTCGCCCGCCGTGCCCGTGTCGCCCGCCGTGCCGGGCCCGGGGGGCTGCGCCGCCGTGATGCCGTCGATGCCGCGGCCCTGGCCGCCGAGGACCGAGACTGCGAAGCCGCGGGCGGCCACGTCGGCCGTGGTGACCGGGCGGACCCAGCCGGCGCCCTTGCACGCCGGGTCGGTGACCTTGTTCTGGGCGAGCCAGGCGTTGTAACCGGCGGCCCAGCCGCGCATCAGCTCCTTGAGGTCCTTGGTGGGTCCGGCCGGGGCCGGCGTGGCCAGCAGCTTCTCCACCGTGCCGGACTCCCGGACCCCCTTGAAGTACAGGTCGCTGGAGAGGTTTTTCGTCGCCGAGGAGAGCGAGAAATCGGGTGCGGCGTCGGGGCCGAACCAGCGGGAACGCTCCCCGGAGAGGGTCACGAACCCGTCCGCGAGGACGCAGACCTGGTCGGCGGCCTGGGCCCAGCCGGTGCCGAAGCCGAGCTGCGCGTAATCGCGGGCGAGGATGTGCGGTATGCCGTTCTCGGTGTACCGGACGACGGCGGACAGGCCGCCGCGCCCGGCCGGTGTCCGGTCGTCGGTCGCCGCCCCCGCCGCGGTCTGCGGCATCGCGGCCGTCGCGGCGAGCAGGGCGGCGCCGGTGAGGGCGACGCGGCGGAGTATCGGACGAGTTCTGAGATGCAACAGTCCTCCCAAGTAGCCTGTGGATGGGCGTGGTTACCCGATGGACAGGCGGTGCGTCCGTGCCCCCACACTCATTCAGGCGGTCCGATGATCTGTCAACATGCCGTTTGGTATCCGGTTATTGACCTTGGGTGCACCGGCGGACGAGGATCGCGCCATGACGGCAGCACGGGCAGTGCGGGCAGTGCGGGACAACACGGTCGACGGGCTGGTGCGGGACAGTGCGCGGCGGGTCCCGGACCGCCCGGCCGTCCGCTACGGAGGGCGGAGCTGGACGTACGCGGAACTCGACGAGGCGGTCACCACCGGCGCCGCCGTGCTGCGCGAGCGGTACGGGCTGGCCGCGGGGGACCGGGTCGCCACCTTCGCCCACAACTCGGACGCCTATCTCCTCGCCTTCCTCGCCTGCGCCCGGGCCGGGCTCACCCACGTCCCGGTCAACCAGAACCTCACCGGCGAGGACCTCGCCCACATCCTGGACAACTCGGAGAGCGCCCTGGTCCTCGCCGATCCGGACCTGGCCGGGCGGATTCCCGAGGGGTACCGGGTACGGGCCCTGCGCGACGCCCCCGGCTCCTTCCTGGCCGACCTGGCGGAGCCGCTGCCCTTCGACGCCGGCCGGGACCCGGGCACGCTGGCGCAGCTCCTCTACACCTCGGGGACCACCGCCCTGCCCAAGGGCGCGATGATGACGCACCGGGCGCTCGTCCACGAGTACGAGAGCGCGATCGAGGCGCTGGACCTGGCCGAGGACGACCGGCCCGTGCACTCGCTGCCGCTGTACCACTCGGCGCAGATGCACGTCTTCCTGCTGCCGTACCTGGCGGTGGGGGCGCGGAACACGATCGTGGACGCGCCGGTCGCGGAGCGGATCTTCGACCTCGTCGAGGCCGGGGAGGCGGACAGCCTCTTCGCACCGCCGACGGTGTGGATCGGCCTGGCCAATCACCCGGAGTTCGCGGCGCGCGAGCTCGGCCCGCTGCGGAAGGCTTACTACGGGGCCTCGATCATGCCGGTTCCGGTCCTGGAACGACTGCGCGAGCGGCTGCCGGGGCTCGGCTTCTACAACTGCTTCGGCCAGAGCGAGATCGGCCCGCTGGCCACGGTGCTCGGGCCGCGGGAGCACGAGGGACGGATGGACTCCTGCGGGCGGCCCGTGCGGCACGTCGAGGCGAAGATCGTCGACGAGGACGGCAAGGACGTGCCGGACGGGACGGCGGGCGAGGTGGTCTACCGCTCGCCGCAGCTGTGCCAGGGGTACTGGAACGACCCGGTGGCCACGGAGAAGGCCTTCCGGGACGGCTGGTTCCGCTCGGGCGACCTCGCGGTGCGCGATGCGCAGGGCTACTACACGGTCGTGGACCGGGTGAAGGACGTCATCAACTCGGGAGGGGTACTGGTCGCCTCACGGCAGGTGGAGGACGTGCTCTACACCCACCCGGGCGTGGCCGAGGCGGCGGTGATCGGCCTGCCCGACGAGCGCTGGATCGAGGCGGTCACGGCGCTGGTGGTACCGCGGGGGGAGGTGACCGAGGCGGAGCTGATGGCCTACGCGCGAGAGAAACTCGCCCATTTCAAGGCCCCGAAGCGGGTGCTCTTCGTGGACGCCCTGCCGCGCAACGCCAGCGGCAAGATCCTCAAGCGGGAACTCCGCGACCGCTTCGCGGAGCCCGGCAGCTGACCCCTCCGCCCCGCCTCCCCGCGTAGGGGAGGCCGGCCGGGCGTCTTGGTCAGGGGTGCCGGAGGTTCCGACCCCGGTCGGTGCCGTCACGCATGGTGGGTGGCGGGGTCCTCGGGAGGGAAGAGCCCGCTGCGCCGCAGCCGCCGCAGGGTGAGGTGCTCGTGCACCAGCCGGCCGACGAGCGCGCCGCCGTAGACGACGAAGCCCACGCCCACCAGCCAGGACTGCACGACGAGGAGGGTGCCGAAGGGGCCGTAGATGACGGCGTTGGACGCGATGAGCGGGGAGAAGACCAGCTGCGAGAAGATCCGCAGCCCCAGCAGCCCGAGGCTGGTCGCCACCGCCCCCGGTACCAGTGCGCGCCAGCGGACCCGGCCGCCGAGCAGCAGACGCTGCCCGCCGACGAAGAACAGGAAGGTTCCGACGAGGTCGCCCAGAGCGCCGAGGACCGAGCCGACGACGCTTTTCGACGGGGCCGGGATCCCCACGAGCAGCCCGAGGTAGCAGACCAGCAGAGCGAGCCAGACGACGTGCCGCCACATGGTGTGCCAGCGCATGGTCGGCAGGTCCCAGACCTTCTCGTAGCCGGTCTGCACCGCCGAGCCGAAGGTCAGGCCGAACACCGCGAGCGCGGCCAGACCGAACGCCGTGGTCCGCTCCAGCGCCAGGTCCGCCGCGCCGAACAGCATCTCGACCCGGACCCGCGAGGCCTCCGTCACCCCGAGAGCCTGGCCGAGCCAGCGGCCGAACCCCGATCCGCTTCCCGGTGCTGCGGCCGCCACGACCACGAGCAGCGGCACCAGGGTGAGGAAGCCGAGGGCGGCGAAGCCCATCGCCCGGTGCATCAGCTCCATCTCCCGGCCGCGGCTCCAGGCCAGCCCGATCTGGGAGCCCTGGAGCCGGTCGTAGAGCTGGCGGACGGTGGAGATCACACTTCATGCCCTACCCGCGCGCGTCCGCCCGCTCCCGGGAGCCGCCCCGAAATGGGCCCGAAGGGGTGGTTTCAGCCGCCCGGACCGGGGCTACCCGGCGCTGCGGAGGTCGACCAGCCTCTTGATCTTCCCCACCGAACGCTCCAAGGTCTCCGGATCGACCACCTCGACCCGGACGGAAACCCCGATCCCCTCCTTGACGGCCCGGACCACGGCGGCGGCCGCGTCCCGCCGCCGGTCGTCGTCCGTCTCCCGGCGCGCCTCCACCCGTACCGTCAGGGCGTCCATCCGGCCCTCGCGGGTCAGTCGCAGCTGGAAGTGGGGAGCCAGGCCCGGCGTCCGCAGCAGGATCTCCTCGATCTGGGTCGGATACATGTTCACCCCGCGCAGGATGATCATGTCGTCGCTGCGGCCCGTGATCTTCTCCATCCGGCGGAAGGCCGGCCGGGCCGTGCCGGGCAGCAGCCTGGTCAGGTCCCGGGTGCGGTAGCGGATGACCGGCATGGCCTCCTTGGTGAGGGAGGTGAACACCAGCTCGCCCGGCTCGCCCTCCGGCAGCACCGCACCGGTCAGCGGATCGACCACCTCGGGATAGAAGTGGTCCTCCCAGATGTGGAGGCCGTCCTTGGTCTCCGCGAACTCCTGCGCCACGCCCGGTCCTATGACCTCGGACAGGCCGTAGATGTCCACCGCGTCGATGCCGAGGCGCTCCTCGATCTCCCGGCGCATCTCCTCGGTCCACGGCTCGGCTCCGAAGATCCCCGTCTTCAGCGAGGTGGCGCGCGGGTCGATCCCCTGGCGCTCCATCTCGTCCAGCAGGGTCAGCATGTAGGAGGGGGTCACCATGATGACCTCCGGCCTGAAGTCCTCGATGAGGCGGACCTGCCGGTCCGTCATCCCGCCCGACGCGGGCACGACCGTACAGCCGAGGCGCTCGGCGCCGTAGTGCGCGCCCAGGCCGCCGGTGAACAGCCCGTACCCGTAGGCGATGTGGATGATCTGGCCGGGCCGTCCGCCCGCCGCGCGTATGGAGCGCGCGACGACATCCGCCCAGGTGGCGAGATCCCCGTCGGTGTACCCGACGACGGTCGGACGCCCGGTGGTGCCGCTGGAGGCGTGGATGCGGCGCACCTGCTCGCGCGGTACGGCGAACATCCCGAAGGGGTACTGGTCGCGCAGGTCGGCCTTGGTCGTCAGGGGGAACAGGGAGAGGTCGGCGAGGGACCGGCAGTCGTCGGGATGCACGCCCGCCTTGTCGAAGGCCTGCCGGTAGAACGGCACGTTCTCGTACGCCCGGTGCAGGGTGGCGCGCAGCCGGGTGAGCTGGAGGGCCGCCAGCTCGTCGCGGCCCAGCCGCTCGCCCTCGTCGTGGAGATCCGCGTACGCCGCCATGCCGTCACCTCACCATGAGAACCGACCGATCATTCGGTAGATTGCCAGAAATCCGCAGGTTAAATCAATGACTCGAACGAGTGATCGTCTGTTGTGATGGCCGGCATGCCTACCTTCATCACCTACGACGGAACCGAACTCGCCTACCACCTCCAGGGGGACGGTGAGCCACTGGTCTGCATCCCGGGTGGCGCCATGCGGGCCTCCACATATCTGGGAGACCTCGGCGGGCTGGCGGACGGACGCCTTCTGATCCTCCTCGATCTTCGCGGCACGGGCGACTCCGCGGTACCGGCCGACGAGTCGACGTACCGCGTCGACCATCAGGTCGGCGACGTGGAGGCGCTGCGGGCGCACCTGGGCCTGGAGCGCATGGACCTCCTCGCCCACTCCGCCGGCGGCAACCTCGCCCAGCTCTACGCGGCCGCGCACCCCGAGCGGCTGCGCCGGACCGTCCTGGTCACCCCGACCGCGTGGGCCGTGGACCTCCCGGTCGTCGCCGAGGACCGGTTGGAGGGCGCCCGGCTGCGGGCGGGCGGCGAGCCGTACGACACGGCCATCGCGGCCTACGAGCGGATCCTCGGGGACACCGCCCACGGCGAGGAGGACTGGGAGCTGGCCGCGCCGGTGTTCTACGGGAACTGGGACGCGACGGCCCGGGCGCACTGGGCGGCGAACGCGCGGCAGCAGAACGAGAAGGCCGCCGAGGTCTACGCGGGCCCCGGCGCCTTCGACCCGCCCGCCACCCGTGAGGCGCTCCGCCGGGTCGCGGGCGAGGTCCTGGTGCTGGCCGCGGAACTGGACGGCAACCCCCGCCCCGCCCTGGCGGCCCGGCTCGCCACGTTGTTCCCGCGGGGCTCGGTCGACGTCCAGCCCCGGGCCGGCCACTTCCCGTGGCTGGACGACGCGGCCTGGTTCGCGGCCCGCGTGGAGCGGTTCCTGGCGGCGGGAGCCTGACGATGCGAGGCGGCGGGGCCGGGGTTTGCGGCCCAGTCGGCAGTCGGCCGGTGGCCGCTGGTTGCTGATCCGTCAAGATCGCCGGGATGGCAGACTGGCCGGCTGCACCGCGAACCGGGAGGACGGACATCATCGTGCGACGAATACGGGCACGCGCAGCCCTGGGGGGCCTGGCCCTGGCGGCACTGACGGCGGCGACGGCGACGGCCTGCGCGCATCCGCTGCGTGACCTCGGCCCCCTGCCCCCGCGCTTCTCGGGCCCGCCGATGTCCGCCGACACGGCGGTGGGGGAGATGACGGCGGCACTGGCGGCCGAGGGCATCGTGATGAGGCGCGAACCCTCCAACCTCAACGGCATGTGTTCCGAACGGCTCTCGGGGCACCATGCGCAGGAGACGGTGGCGGCCGCCTTCAAGGCGGCCCTGGCGCGGGCCCGTTCCGAGCACGGCTGGCAGGACGACCCCAACATGGGCTGGGAGTCGCAGAACCTTCTCAGGAAGGGCAACTGGACGGTCGTGGCCGGCTTCTCGGGTGACTCCGGACCGGGTCCGCAGGCGCTGGTCCTCGTATCGCTGAACTGCGTGGACGCCGGCGAGGGGGCCACCACCGCCCCGGCGTCCCCCTCTCCTGCCCTCACACCCGCACCCGCTGCCTCCTGAGCGCGGATGCGGGGGACGCGACCCGCACGGCCCGTCGGCGGGAGCCCCACCGACGGGCCCGCGAACCTCGCCCGGTCAGCTCAGGTCAGCTCAGGTCAGCTCAGGTCAGGCCGTGTCCGCCTCCGTCGCCACCGCCTTCGCCCAGCGGTAGTCCGCCTTGCCGCTCGGGGAACGCTGGATGGCGGGCGCGATGACCAGCTGGCGCGGAATCTTGTAGCCCGCCAGCCGGGTGCGGCAGTGGCTCTGGATCTGGTCCAGGGACGGCGCCGGGGCGCCCTCCCGGACCTGCACCACCGCGGCGACATGACTGCCCCACGTCGGATCCGCGACCCCGGCCACCAGGGCGTCGTACACGTCGGGGTGGGACTTCAGCGCCTGCTCGACCTCCTCCGGATACACCTTCTCGCCGCCCGTGTTGATGCACTGCGAGCCGCGCCCCAGCACCGTGACGATGCCCTGTTCGTCGACGGTCGCCATGTCGCCGAGCAGCACCCAGCGTTCCGTCCCCTTCTGGAAGAAGGTCTCGGCGGTCTTCGCCGGGTCGTTGTAGTAGCCGAGAGGGACGTGCCCGCGCTGGGCGAGGCGTCCCGGCTCGCCCACCGCCACCGGCTCGTGCGTGACCGGGTCCACCACCTGCGTACGGTCGTTGACCTCCAGCCGGAAGCCCTTCTCCGGGCCGGAGTCGTCCGTCGCGCGGCCGTTGGAACCGGACTCGGACGACCCGAAGTTGTTCAGCAGCAGCACGTTCGGCACCAGCCGCTGGAACTCGGCACGTACCGTCTCCGACATGATCGCCCCGGACGAGGAGACGCTGAACAGCGACGACAGGTCCGTGCCCTTGAGCGGCCCGTTCAGGGCGTCGATCAGCGGCCTCAGCATCGCGTCGCCCACCAGCGACACGCTCGAGACCTTCTCCTTCTCGATCGTACGGAGCACTTCCTCGGGCGCGTACTTGCGGTGGATGACCACCCGCTGCCCGTAGTTGAAGGCGATGAACGACGTCAGCGTCGACGTGCCGTGCATCAGCGGGGGAGCCGGGAAGAAGGTGAGCCCGGCGCCGCGCGCCGCGACCCGCTCGGCCAGCTCCTCCGGCCGCTTCACCGGCTCGCCCGAGGGCTCGCCGCCGAACAGCCCGGCGAAGAAGAGGTCCTCGGCCCGCCACATCACGCCCTTGGGCATGCCCGTCGTGCCACCGGTGTAGATGATGAACAGGTCGTCGGGGCTGCGCGGCGGGAATCCTCGCCCCGGAGAGCCGGACGCCTCCGCGTCCGCGTACGGGACCGGCGCGATCGAGGGCTCCGGAGCGGCCTCGGGAGTCTCGCCGACCCGGATCAGGTGCCGGAGCCCCGGCGTCTGGGGGAGCGCGGCGGCGACCCGCTCGGTGAACTCGCCCTCGAACACGAGGGCGGCGAGATCGGCGTCGTTGTAGAGGTAGACCAGCTCCTCCTCCACGTAACGGTAGTTGACGTTCACCGGGACCAGCCGGGCCTTCAGGCAGGCCAGTACGGTCTGCAGGTACTCGATCCCGTTGTAGAGGTGGAGGCCCAGGTGCTCGCCGGCCGTCAGGCCGCTGTCGAGCAGGTGGTGCGCGATCCGGTTCGCCGCCTCGTCGAGCTCCGCGTACGTCAGGCGGCGTTCGGCGCCCGTCCCGGGGTGGTCCACGTACACGAGGGCCTCGCGGTCCGGGACCACGTCCACGACCGACTCGAACAGGTCGGCAAGGTTGTACTCCACCGTTCCTCCTGACCCCGAATGTTTCCCGATGTACCCGACGACTGGCCCCGTGGCCGGCCTGCTCCGGCGGTCATTAGAGCGCCGGAGAGGGCAACTGGGAAGGGCGCCGCCCAAGAAATCTGACTGGGTGTCAGAAAACTATTGAACTGCTCCCGCCCCTACTGCAACCTGTTCTAGGTCTTGAGACGGGAGGACGGCAATGGGTGGGACAGAACACCTGACCGTGGATCGGCACGGCGCCACGCTGGTGCTCACCATGAACAGGCCCGAGGCGAAGAACGCGCTCTCGCTGCCGCTGCTGGTGGGGCTGTACGACGGCTGGCTGGAGGCGGACGCCGACGACGGGATCCGCTCGGTGGTCCTGACGGGTGCGGGCGGGGACTTCTGCGCCGGAATGGACCTCAAGGCCCTGGCCGGCAAGGGGATGGCGGGCGACCGGTACCGGGACCGCCTCAAGGCCGACCCCGACCTGCACTGGAAGGCGATGCTGCGCCACCACCGGCCGCGCAAACCGGTGATCGCGGCGGTGGAGGGATACTGCGTGGCCGGCGGGACCGAGATTCTGCAGGGCACGGACATCCGGGTGGCGGCGCAGGGCGCGACCTTCGGGCTGTTCGAGGTCAAGCGCGGGCTCTTCCCGATCGGCGGCTCCACGGTGCGGCTGCCACGGCAGATCCCGCGTACGCACGCCCTGGAGATGCTGCTGACCGGACGCGCCTACTCCGCGGCGGAGGCCGAGCGGATCGGGCTGGTCGGGCGGGTCGTGCCGGACGGCACGGCGCTGGCGGCGGCGCTGGAGATCGCGGAACGGATCAACGAGTGCGGGCCGTTGGCGGTGGAGGCGGTCAAGGCGTCGGTCTACGAGACCGCCGAGCTGACGGAGCGGGAGGGGCTGGCGTCGGAACTCCTGCGGGGGTGGCCGATCTTCGACACGGCCGACGCGAAGGAGGGGGCGCGGGCCTTCGCGGAGAAGCGGCCCGCGGTGTATCGGCGCGAGTAGGCGGGGCCGGGCCGGGTGCCGTGCCGGTGCCGGTGCCCGTGGCCGCGCCCGAGTCCGGGTGCGGGCCGGTCGCCGGGGGCGCTGCCCCCGGACCCCCGCGCCTCAAACGCCGGCGGGGCTGGAAGCGGCGCCTCGAACGCCGAGCCGGGCTGAGAAGCGGCGCCTCGAACGCCGGCGGGGCTGGAAGCGGCGCCTCGAACGCCGAGCCGGGCTGAGAGGCGGCGCCTCGAACGCCGGCGGGGCTGGAAGCGGCGCCCCGAACGCCGCGCCGGGCTGAGAAGCGGAGCCCCGAACGTCGGCCGGGCTGGAAGCAGCGCCGGTGGGGCCCGGGAGGGCTTGTGCTCGTTCCCACCGTCCGTACACGAATCGATCGCATCGGAGAACCGTCATGACAGCTGCCTCCCCACCGGAGATCCTCCGCGCACCCCTCATCGTCGAGTTCCCCTTCACCCGCTCCCTCGGGCCCGTCCAGAGCGCCTTCCTCAGCGGCCTGCGCGAGCGCACCGTCCTCGGTGTGAAGACCTCCGACGGCAGGGTGATGGTCCCGCCCGTCGAGTACGACCCCGTCACCGCCGAGGAGATCCGCGACCTCGTCGAGGTCGCCGCCACCGGGACCGTCACCACCTGGGCGTGGAACGACCGGCCCCGCTCCCAGCAGCCCCTGGACACCCCCTTCGCCTGGGTACTGGTCAAGCTCGACGGCGCCGACACCGCCCTCCTGCACGTCCTCGACGCTCCCGGCCCCGACGCCGTCCGCACCGGGATGCGCGTGCGGGTCCGCTGGGCCGCCGAACGCACCGGCGCCATCACCGACATCGCCTGCTTCGAACCGTACGAGGGCCCCGCGGGCGGGGCAGCGCTCCCGCACGACGGGGACTTCACCGACGCCGTCACCGGCATCGTCGCCGAGGCCCGCCTCGACTACGTCTACAGCCCCGGCCGCGCCCAGACGGCGTACATCAACGCCCTCTCCGACCGGCGGACCGTCGGCGAGCGCTGCCCCTCCTGCCACAAGGTGTACGTCCCGCCGCGCGGCGCCTGCCCCACCTGCGGGGTGGCCACCACCGACCGGGTCGAGGTCGGCCCCGCGGGCACGGTCACGACGTACTGCATCGTCAACATCAAGGCCCGCAACCTCGACATCGAAGTCCCCTACGTCTACGCCCACATCGCCCTCGACGGCGCCGGCCTCGCCCTCCACGGCCGGATCGGCGGCATCCCCTACGACCAGGTCCGCATGGGCCTGCGCGTCGAGCCCGTATGGACCGAGGGCGGCCGCTACCCCGACCACTACCGCCCCACCGGCGAACCGGACGCGGACTACGACGCGTACAAGGAGCTCATCTGATGGCCCGATACGCCCGCGAGGTCGCGGTGGTCGCCTTCGCACAGAGCGACCACCTGCGCCGCACCGACGAGCTCAGCGAAGTCGAGATGGTCATGCCGGTCCTCCACCAGGTGCTGGCCGCCACCGGCCTGAAGGCCGGCGAGATCGGCTTCACCTGCTCCGGCTCCAGCGACTACCTGGCCGGCCGGGCCTTCTCCTTCACCATGACCCTCGACGGGGTCGGAGCCTGGCCGCCGATCTCCGAGTCGCACGTCGAGATGGACGGCGCCTGGGCCCTCTACGAGGCCTGGGTCAAGATCCAGACCGGCGAGGCCGACACCGCGCTCGTCTACTCGTACGGGAAGTCCTCGCCGGGGACGGTGCGCGACGTGCTGACCCGCCAGCTCGACCCGTACTACGTCGCCCCGCTCTGGCCCGACTCGGTGGCCCTCGCCGCCCTCCAGGCCCGGGCCCTGATCGACGCCGGCGAGACCGACGAGAGCGCCCTGGCCGCGATCGGGGCGCGCAGCCGGGCGGACGCCGGGGCCAACCCGCACGCCCAGCTCCGCGGTTCTGTCCCGCAGGGCGACTACCAGGTCCGGCCGCTGCGCACCGGGGACTGCCCGCCCGTGGGCGACGGCGTGGCCGCCGTCGTGCTCGCCGCCGGCGACCTCGCGCGGCAGCTGTGCGAACGCCCCGCCTGGATCACCGGCATCGACCACCGCATCGAGGCCCACAGCCTGGGCCTGCGCGACCTCACCGACTCCCCGTCCACCCGGATCGCCGCCGAGCACGCGGGCGTCTTCGAGGCCCCGGTGGACACGGCCGAACTGCACGCGCCGTTCTCCTCCCAGGAGGTCGTGCTCCGCAAGGCGCTCGGGCTCGCCGACGACGTGGCCGTCAACCCCTCCGGCGGAGCGCTCGCCGCCAATCCGATGATGGCCGCCGGCCTCATCCGCATCGGCGAGGCGGCCGCCCGCATCCACCGCGGCGAGTCGCACCGCGCCGTCGCCCACGCCACCTCCGGCCCCTGCCTCCAGCAGAACCTGGTCGCCGTCCTGGAAGGGGACCGAGCATGAGCAAGGAGCCCGTGGCCGTCGTCGGGATCGGCCAGACCAAGCACGTGGCGGCCCGCCACGACGTCTCCATCGCCGGACTCGTCCGCGAGGCGGCGGCGCGCGCCCTCGCGGACGCCGAACTGACCTGGGCGGACATCGACGCGGTCGTCATCGGCAAGGCCCCCGACTTCTTCGAGGGGGTGATGATGCCCGAGCTCTACCTGGCGGACGCCCTCGGCGCCGTCGGCAAACCGATGCTGCGCGTGCACACCGCCGGTTCCGTCGGCGGGTCCACCGCCCTGGTCGCCTCGAACCTGGTGGCGGCCCGCGTCCACCGCACCGTCCTGACCCTCGCCTTCGAGAAACAGTCCGAATCCAACGCCATGTGGGGCCTCTCGCTCCCCGTGCCCTTCCAGCAGCCGCTGCTCGCCGGCGCCGGCGGGTTCTTCGCCCCGCACGTGCGCGCTTACATGCGGCGCACCGGCGCGCCGGACACGGTGGGCTCGCTGGTGGCCTACAAGGACCGGCGCAACGCGCTGAAGAACCCGTACGCGCACCTGCACGAGCACGACATCACCCTGGAGAAGGTCCAGGCCTCGCCGATGCTGTGGGACCCGATCCGCTACTCGGAGACCTGCCCCTCCTCGGACGGCGCCTGCGCGATGATCCTCACCGACCGGGCGGGTGCGAGCCGTTCGCCGAAGCCGGCCGCCTGGGTGCACGGCGGAGCGATGCGCAGCGAGCCCACCCTCTTCGCGGGGAAGGACTTCGTCTCGCCGCAGGCGGGCAAGGACTGCGCGGCCGACGTGTACCGCCAGGCCGGGATCACCGACCCGCGCCGGGAGATCGACGCGGTCGAGATGTACGTGCCGTTCTCCTGGTACGAGCCGATGTGGCTGGAGAACCTCGGCTTCGCGGCGGAGGGCGAGGGCTGGAAGCTCACCGAGGCCGGCGTCACCGAACTCGACGGGGACCTTCCGGTCAATCCTTCGGGCGGGGTGCTGTCCACCAACCCGATCGGGGCCTCCGGCATGATCCGCTTCGCGGAGGCGGCCCTCCAGGTCCGCGGCCAGGCCGGCGAACATCAAGTTCCGGGCGCCCGCCGGGCGCTGGGGCACGCGTACGGCGGCGGCGCGCAGTTCTTCGCGATGTGGCTGGTGGGGGCACAGGAGCCGACCTCCTGAACACGGGCCCGGCCGACGACGGAGGGGCCGGCCGGGGTGCCGGACAGGCCACGGGTGACTCACCGTGGCCTGTCCGGCACCCGCCGCGGTGGTTAACCTTGCCCCCGGACGACGTACCGGGAGGAGCACGCACGTGGCCGAGAGCATGACTTCACAGCCCCTCGCTGGCTGGGGGAAGCCGGACCTCGATCTCACCGAGGCCGAGTGGCGGTCGAGCAGCCGGGGAGTGGGCGACGTCCAGATCGCCTTCGTCGAGGGCTTCATCGCGATGCGCAACAGCGAGCGACCCGAGAGCCCTTCACTGATTTTCTCGCCGGACGAGTGGCACAAGTTCGTGCTGAACGCCCGGGGCGGTGAGTTCGACCTGACCTGACCGGGGGAGTACGTACGCGGCGTACCACCGGGCGCGGAGCCGCCGGCCCGGTGGCCGCCGGATCCCCACCGGCCGCCGAATCCCCCTTGCGCAGGCCCGGGGCGCCCGGCAGGGTGGGGCTCATGATGTCCACCCGCCGAAAGGGCGATGCCGCGTAGACGGCCGGGCGCGCTGCGCGCCGCACGAGGAACCCACGCCGGCCGGCGGTCACCCGCCTGGGCGCGTGAACTGCCGTGCCTGGACCGGCTGTCACCGGCCGCGAGCGCCGAGGCCCACTGGACGGCCGGCTCCCGCCTCCACCCGCTCGGCGACCTCCTGCACCGCTATCGCGTCTTCCTGCGGAGCCCCGGCTCGCGACTGCGGCTGACCTACGCCGTCTGCCCGGCCCCGTCCTGCGCGATCGACGACGTCGCCGCGGTCCGGGACGAACTGGCCGACGCGTACCGGGCCCTGCCGCCCGGAGCCCGGCGCGCGCTGGGCGGCGTACTGCGGTTCCTGGACGCGGAGTTCCGCAGGCGAACGGTCTTCGACCGGGACGCACCCGCCACGGACCGGTCGGGGAGTCCACGCCCGTGGTGGCACCGGCGGCTCTACGAGGAAGGGTGAGCGGAGAGCGAGGGGAGAGACGAGGGAGATGAGGGAGATGAGCGCGGAGGAGCGGAGGGGCCAGCTGCTGGAGCTGCGGATCGTGGTGCCGGCGGGCGGATGGGTGCAGGTCCGGCCCGTGATCGACGGGCTCGACCTCCTGGCGGACCTGTGGCCGGCGTGGGCGGGCGAGGACCCGTGGGTCGTTCTCGGGCCGGGAGGCGTCGCGGCTGCCGAGGGCGGGCCGCACGAGGTACGGCTGGCGCGGATCTCCTGCACCGAGATGTGCTGCGGGGCGTTGTACGTGACGGTGCGGCGGGAGGGCGGCGAGGTGATCTGGGACGGCTGGCGCAATCCGGCCGGCGGTCGGGCGGACCTGCCCGCGTTCAGGTTCGACGCCGCACGGTACGCGGCCGAGGTCCGCAGGGCGGCTGACGACCGCGCCTGGGAATGGCCCGCCCGGACGGTGGCGGGCTTGCTGGCGGAGCGGCTCCGGGAGGACCGGTCCTGGTCACGGCGGTGGGAGTGCGAGCTCGACGCGGTCTGGACCGGCCCGTCCGAACGGAACCGGCTGGAGCTGGTGCTCATCCACCCCGAGCGGGCGGCGCAGGAGGACGGCCGGCCGTGGCTGCAGCTCGGAGTGCCCCTGGCGGTCGGCGACGGGAACCCGGCGGCGGAGGCGGACCGCCTCGTGGCGCTCATCGCGTCCACTGACCGGCAGGAGCTCGCCGAGGTGTGGGGCCGCTCCGCGCACTACGTTGAGGAGTACCCGTGAGCCGCAGACCCGCACGCACGCACCCGGGCACGGCACCCGACCCGCTTCCCGATGAACCGCGCACGGGCCCGGGCGATCGGTAGGGTCGGCCGTATGAGCGGAGAGCGGGACCTGCGGACACTGCTGAGCGGCATGAGGCCCGAGCTGCACGAGGGGACGTACGTCTTCTGCACCGTCGACGCCGCCACCGTCCCCGCCGGAACCGCCCCCGTCGCCACCGTCCTCGAACCCGAGGGACTCACCCTCGTGCTGCGCCAGGAGGACGCCGACGCGGCCGGCCTCGCCTACGACTACACGGCCGGCTGGATCACCCTGCGGATCCACTCCGCGCTCGACGCCGTCGGACTCACCGCGGCCTTCGCCGCAGAACTCGGCGCACACGGTCTGAGCTGCAACGTCATCGCCGGCTACCACCACGACCACCTCTTCGTGGCCGCCGACCGGGCCGCCGAGGCCGTGGCCGTCCTGGAGGGCCTCGCCGCCCGCTCGGCACAGGGCTGATACTCCCCGGAAAAGAAGATCGGATTCTTTTCCGCAGTGGCATCCCTTGCGCTGCGCGCCGGGCGTACGCTGAACCCCCGAACAGGCCTGGGGGGTACCAGCCATGACGGACCGCCGGACCCGCACACGGCGCACAATGGTCGAACGCGATGCCGAACTCGCGATCGTCGAAGAAGCCCTGGACCAGCTCACCGGTCCCGGGCCGGACGCGGGCGGCGCGCTGCTCGCCTTCTCCGGACCCGCAGGACTCGGCAAGACCACCCTGCTCGCCGAACTGCGCCGCCGCGCCCACGCCCGCAACTGCACCGTCCTCGCCGCCCGCGGCGGCGAACAGGAGCAGAGCCAGCCCTTCCACGTCGCCCGCCAGCTCATCCAGCCCCAGCTGGCCGGTACCTCCGAGCAGGAGCTGCGCGCCGCCCTCGGGAGCTGGTACTCCATCGTCGGCCCGGCCCTCGGGCTCTGCGCCCCCGAGCAGGGAGTCCCGCCCGACCCGCAGGGCCTGCGCGACGGCCTCGACTGGGTCCTCACCCACCTCGTCGTCAAGCGCGCCCCCGTCACCCTCGTCCTCGACGACGCCCACTGGGCCGACCCCGAGTCCCTCGGCTGGCTCGCCGCCTTCGCCCCGCGCGCCGAGCACCTCCCGCTGCTCCTCGTCGTCGCCTACCGCCCCGACGAACTGCCCGAGCACGCCGACGCCTTCCGTACGCTGCCGGGCCGCGCGGGACAGCGCCCGCTGCCGCTGGCCCCGCTCACCCCGGCCGCCGTCGCCACCCTGGTCCGCGAGTCCGTCGGCGCACACGCCGACGACGCCTTCTGCCAGGAGGCCTGGGCCGTCACCACCGGCAACCCCTTCGAAGCCGTCGAACTCACCGCCAAGGTCCGCGGCAAGGGCCTCACCCCGGTCGAGGCGAACGCCCCGCAGCTGCGCGACCTCGCCGCCGCCCAGCGCGGCAGCGGCCTCGTGGCCCGCCTCGAGCGCCTCGGCCCCTCCACCGTCCGCTTCGCCTGGGCCTGCGCCGTCCTCGGCACCGCCATCCCGCAGGACCTCGCTGCCCGGGTCGCCGCCCTCGGGGCCGAGGAGGCCGTGGACGCCACCCGCCGCCTGCGCGACGCCCGCATCCTCTCCGCGGCCGCCGCCGAGGAACCCGACGCCGAGGCCGGTCTGGAATTCGTCCACCCCCTCATCGCCACCGCCATCTACCGCGCCATCCCCGACGCACTCCGCGTCGCCCTGCACGGCAAGGCCGCGGCAGCCGTCGTCGACGCCGGACTCGGCTCCTCCGCGGCCGCCCGCCACCTGCTGGAGACCCACCCCGAGAGCGACCCCTGGGTGGTACGCACCCTGCGCGAGGCCGCCGGCGAGAACCTGCGGGCCGGCGCCCCCGAGGCCGCCCGCCGCCAGCTCGCCCGCGCCCTGCTGGAGCCCCCGGACTTCGACGAACGCGCCGCCGTCCTCTACGAACTGGGCTGCGCCTCCCTGCTCACCGAGCCCGCCAACACCGTCAACCACCTGCGGGCCGCCCTCGCCGAGCCCTCCGACGACCCGGCCCTGCGCCAGGGCATCGTGATCCGGCTCGCCCAGGTCCTCGCGCACAGCGACCGCCTCGCCGAGGCCTCGGAATCGCTCGCGCGGGAGATCCCGTACACCCAGGACGTGCGCGCCCGGCTGCGCCTGCAGTCCGAGCAGTTCATGTGGGACGCCTTCAACGCCGCCGAGACCGACTCCCCGGCCCGCTCCCGGCGGCTCACCCGCCTCGCCGACCGGCTGACCGGCCGCGACCTCACCGAGCGGTACATCATCGGGCTGCGCGCCTGGGACGCCTGCCTGCGCGGAGAGCCCGTGGACGTGGTGCTGCACCACGCCGGACGGGTACTGGAGCAGCCCTTCAGCTGGGCCCACGAGGACCGCGGCTTCGAGGTCCCGGTGCTGGCGGCGATGGTCCACATGTACGCCGACCGGCCCGGACGCGCCGAGGAGCTGTTCGAGACCGGCACCGCCGAGTTCGAGCGGCACGGCTGGCGCGGGGCGCACCTCTCCTTCGCCTACAGCCTGCGCGCCTACGTCCGCTACCGGCGCGGGCGGCTCGTGGAGGCCGAGGAACTGGCACGGGCCGGGCTCCGGCTCGCCGAACGGGTGGGCCGGCGCACCCCCGTGCACTGGTACGCCATAGCGATCCTCCTGACGACCCTGCTCGCGCGCGGCCGGCCCGAGGAGGCCTGGGAGCTGGCACAGGAGCACGAGTACGGCAGCCCCTTCCCGGCGGCCGTGGTCTTCCCCGACTCGCAGACCGTGTACGCCGAACTGCTCCTGTCCCGGGGGCAGGTGCGGACCGCGATCGCCGAACTGGAGGCGGTCGACCGGCGGCTGACCCCGCGCCGCATCCAGAATCCGGCCTGGTGCCCGTGGCAGCTCCACCTGGCCCGGGCGGTGGCCGCCGACGATCCGCAGCGGGCCCGCGCCCTGGCCGACGACGCCGTCCGGCGGGCCCGCGCCTTCGGCGCCGCCTCGGGCATCGGCCAGGCCCTGCGGGTGGCGGCGCAGGTCGCGGAACCGGCGGACCGGGCCGCTCTCCTGCGGGAAGCGGTCACCCTGCTGTCCGCCTCCCCGGCGGGCTACGAACTGGCCTGCGCCCTGGCCGCGCTCGGGAGCGAGCTGCGCGACACCGGCCTGCTGATGCAGGCCGTGGTGACGGCGCAGGAGTGCGGCGCCGACGGGCTGGCCGCGGAGACGGCCGAGACCCTGCTGGGCATGGGAGGCGCACTGCCGTGCGGGCCCGCCCGGCAGGACGGGCTCACCGAGGAGGAGATCCGGGCCGCGGACCTCGCCGTGCGGACCGAGAAGGAGCCCGTCCCGGAGACGGTGGTGCTGCCCGCGCCGGACTGGGCACTGTCGGCGGCCTGCCGCAAGCTGGGCACCGACCGGCCCGGGCTCAGGGACGCACTGGAGGCGTTCGCCCGTAGCTCAAAGTGATCGGAGCCCCGGCCCGGTGGGCAGGGTCGATCCCATGGATCACATCGCGAGGCTCGCCCCCTTCCGGACCGAGGCGGCGGCGTTCGAGAAGGCGGTCCGCCGGGCGTTCGACCGCGGCGCGCCGGTGCCGGCGGTTCCCTCGTGTCCCGGCTGGACGGTCACCGACCTCGTCCGGCACCTGGGCGGAGTGCACCGCTTCCTCGCCTACGTGCTGCGCGAGCGGCTCACGGCCCCGCCGGACCCCGCCGGCCTCACCCTGCCCGAGGTCCCCGACGGCCCGGACGCCCTGACCGACTGGTTCGCGCAGGGTGCCCGGGAGCTGGCGGAGCTCTTCGACGAGCTGGGGCCGGACACGGCGGTCTGGACCTGGTCGGCGGAGCAGACCACGGGATTCTGGCTCCGGATGCAGCTGATCGAGCTCGCCGTGCACCGCTGGGACGCCGAATCCGCGACCGGCACCCCGGTTCCCCTCGCCCCGGACGTGGCCGCGGACGCCGTGACCCAGACGATCGAGGTGATGGCCCCGGCCCGCCGCGGCTGGCAACAGGCACCGCCGGGCGCGGGGGAGAGGTACCGCTTCCGGAGTACCGACGGTCAGCAATCCTGGACGGTCCTCCTCTCGGGGGACCAGGTGCTGCTGGAGCCCGGTTCCACCGCCCCGGCCGACGTCGAGGCCGCGGGCCGGACCTCGGACCTCGCGCTCTTCCTCTGGCACCGTCTCCCGCCCACCGCCCTGCACGTCACGGGCGACGCCGCCCTGCTCCCGCACTGGTTCACGCTCGTCCCACCGGTCTGACCCCCGTGGCCCGCGGGCCCGGCCCGGGCAGGTTCCCGGATGCGGGCCCCCGGGCCGGAAAACTCGCGCGGCCACGTACCATGGCGGCATGTCCTTCCTCCGCCGCCACCGCGCCGCCACACCCGCCGGCCCGGACTTCGATGTCCTGGCCATGGACCCGGGGGACTGGCCGGGCAATCTCGGGGCCGGGCTGCTGCCCGCGCCCGACGGCAGCTGCCAGGGTGTCTTCCTCCGCTACGACCTGTTCGGCGGACGCGGCCCCGCGATGATCATCGGGAACCTCCCCGAGGGCTCCCCCGCCAGGGACCTCACCGACAGCCAGATCCCCTTCGAGGTGGCCCAGCTCCTCGACGCACTGGAGAACGACGAGGACGTCGAGGTCACCGGCGTCGAGGACTGCCCCGTCATGCAGGGTGACAACCTCCTCATCGTCCGGAAGATCAAGCTGTCGGAGTCCCGCATCTCCTGCGTCCAGTTCGACCGCAGTGACAACGTGCTGGTCACCATCGCCAGCTGGGACCGCCCGATCACCGATGACCTCTACGCGCTCCTGAAGCCGCTCCCCGCCGAGCTCTTCCAGCAGGGCTGATCGTTCCCGTTCCCGTTCCCGTTCCCGGGCGCCGGCGTCACGCGTCCGCGATGGCGTTCGCCGCCACGTAGCCGAACGTCATCGCGGGGCCGATCGTCGATCCGGCCCCCGCGTAGCTGTGGCCCATCACCGCCGCGCTCGCGTTGCCGGCCGCGTACAGGCCCGGGATCACCGATCCGTCCGGCCGCAGGGCCCGCGCCCGTGCGTCGGTCACGATGCCGCCCTTCGTACCCAGATCCCCCGGCACGATCCTGAACGCGTAGAACGGCGGGACCCAGACGGGTGCCAGACACGAGTTCGGGTGCACGTTCGGATCCGTGTAGTAGTGGTCGTACGCCGTGTCCCCCCGGTGGAAGTCGGAGTCGTTGCCGCTCCACGCCTGCGCGTTGAAGCGGCCCAGCGTCGCCCGCAGCGCGCCCGCCGGGACCCCGATCTGGCCCGCCAGCGCGTCCCAGGTCCACGCCTTCTTCGCCGCGCCCGCCTGGTACCACGAGTCCGGGAAGGGCAGGGTCGGCAGTATGTCCTTGAACAGGTACTTGTTGCGGTAGTTCTGATCCACGATCAGCCAGGCCGGGATGTGCGAGCCGGGCGCACCCCGGTCCTTCTCGTACATCAGGTGCACCACATCGCTGTACGGCGCCGCCTCGTTGACGAACCGCGCGCCGTTCGCGTTCACGATCAGCCCGCCCGGCAGGGTCCGTTCGGCGAGACAGAAGTACGGCTCGCCGGGCAGCGGGATCGACGGCCCCCACCACGCGTCCTCCATCAGCGCCAGCGTGGCCCCGGCCCGCTGCCCCGCCCGGATCCCGTCGCCGGTGTTCTCCTTCGCGCCCACCGACCACTGGGTGCCGATCGGCTGCTGCTGGTACTGCGCACGCATCGCCGCGTTGTGCTCGAAACCGCCCGAGCCGATGACCACCCCGCGCCGGGCCCGTACGGTGCCCCGCACGCCCTCCTTCTCCACCACCACTCCGGTGACCGAACCGGCCTCCTGGACCAGGTCCAGCAGCGGAGTGTTCAGCCACACCGGTACGCCCGCCCGCTGGAGTCCGGCGCGCAGTCCGGCCGCCAGGGCCTGGCCCATCGTCAGCGGCTTCTCACCGCGCAGCGCCGCCTGCGTGCCGCGGGCCAGGCACTCGGTGGATACCGCGAGCCCCCTGGCGCTCACCGCCGCCAGGTTCAGCCACTTGTAGTCCTGGCTGAAGACCACCATGCCTGCCGGGACCGGCATGTACGCCGGGTTCAGGCGGGCCAGTTCCGCGCCCAGGAGACGGCCGTCGATCTGGTCCGGCTCGATGGAACGGCCGTTCGGCATCCCGCCCGGCAGCTGGGGGTAGTAGTCGCTGTACCCCTCCATGAAGCGGAACTTCAGCGGGCTGTTGGCCATCACGAAGTCCAGCATCCGGGGCCCGTTCGCGAGGAACGCGGCCTGCCGGTCGGCCGGCACCTCCGGCCCGACCACGGCCGCGAGGTACGTCGCCGCCTTCTGCGGGGTGTCCGGCACCCCCGCGCCCAGGATCACCGAATTGTTGGGGAGCCAGATGCCGGCCCCGGACCGCGCGGCCGATCCGCCGAAGGTCGGGGCCTTCTCGACCACCAGCACGCTCAGCCCCCGCTTGGCGGCGGTGAGCGCGGCGGTCATCCCGGCGGCCCCGGACCCGGCCACGACGACGTCGTACTCGCCGAGCAAGGGCCCGTCCTGAGCGCTGTCGGCGCGGGCCGAGGCGGAGGGCAGCACGGTGGCGGCGAGCACCCCGGCCCCCGTACCGGCGAGGACCCCGCGTCTGGAAGGAAGGGCGTTGGGGGAGGTGCGTGAAGCGCTTGCGGACATGGGCAGGCTCCAGCGAAGTCAAGGGCGAGGGGAAGTGCCTCCAGCATGTCTGATGCTGAGTCAGAAAAGTGTTCGGGGGATCATGTGATGTCAAGGCATCCGGCGCCCGCACATGGGCCGGGCGCTCAGTCCTGTGCCGGCGAACGGGCGTCCAGTTCCCTCACCTGCCGCTTGAGCGCCACCGTGCGGTAGCTCTCCTCCACCCACTCGCACAGCACCTGCACCGAGGGCGCCCCCTTCTCCCCCAGCGGGACGGACACCCAGCCGGAGCGGCCCAGACCGTAACCCGTGGGCTCCGCCCCCGGCGCGGTCATCGCGTGCCCGTGCAGGGCCTCGTCCTTGAGCTTGACGGAGATACCGGGCTTCCCGGGCCCGTCGGTGTTGCCCAGGAAGACGAAGATCTTCTTGTTCACCTTCACCACGCAGTCCTCAGGCCCCCACGGGTGATCCTCCAAGGCCTCCGGAAGGCCGAGGGCGAACTCCCGCACCGCCTCCCACTTGCGCACCACGGACTTCATCAGCGCCTCCCGTCGGTCGTCTCCCCACGCTAACGGAGCCCGATGGGGCATTCCCGTACCTGCGCACCTGTGAACGGGCGAAGCCCCGTGGCGGTGGGGGCCACGGGGCTTCGCGTACGGGGGACGAATCAGCGCGTGCCTACCGCCGCGCGCACCGCCCGGCGCGCCATCCCCGCGTCGTCGTGCAGACGGCGCAGCAGCAGCCGCTGCTCCTCGCCGGAGGTCAGGGCGCCCACCGGCAGAGGCTGGGCCGGGGAGGTCGCCAGCATCGAGCGCTGCACCGCCGTTTCCGACATCCGGATCTCCCTGGTCAGCACCAGCATCAGATTGACCAGGAAGGCGTCCCGCGCGGCCGGACCGGCGGACTGCGCGAGCCGGCTGATCTGCGCGCGGGCGGCCGGGGCGTCGCCCAGCACCGTCCACAGCGTGGCCAGGTCGTACCCGGGCAGGTACCAGCCCGCGTGCTCCCAGTCGAGCAGGACCGGACCGGCCGGCGACAGCAGCAGGTTCGACAGGAGGGCGTCACCGTGGTTGAACTGCAGTCCCGTGCCCGACAGCTTCACGCCGTGCAGCAGCTTCTGCAGGTCACCCAGGTCCCGGTCGGTCAGCAGGCCCAGCTCGTAGTCACGGGCGATCCGCCGCGCGTAGTTCATCGGGGTGCCGAACAGGTCCGCCGGCGGCCGCCACTGGTTGACGCGACACACCGCGCCCAGGGCCGCCCGGAGGTCCACCCGCGGCGGCGGCTCCACCGGGTGCCGCTGCAGCGCCGCGACCCGGCCCGCCATCCGCTCCACCACCAGCGTGCAGTTCTCGGGGTCGGCGGCGATCAGCCGCGGCACCCGGACCGGCGGGCGGTGCCGGACGAACGCCCGGTACGCCGCTATTTCGTGCCGGTAGCGCTCACGCCATTCCGGCGAGTGATCCAGTAAAACCTTCGCGACGGCGGTCATCCGACCGGTGGTGCCCACCAGGAGGACCGAGCGGCCGCTGCGCCGCAGCACCTGAACCGGGGCGAACTCCGGACAGATCCGCTGCACCGAGGCGAGCGCGGTGCGCAGTTGCGCCCCCTGCGGCCCCGAGAGGTCGATTCTTCCGCTGACGGGCTGCGATCCGGTACCCGGCATCCGCCGCGCCCGGACGACGCCCTGAGCCTGGGCCGACGGGCGGCCGGGTTCGAGGTAGGGGCCGCCGCCCGCCGGGAGCGTGCGGTGCGACCGGACCGGTGCGGACACGGAGGACGTTGCTGCGTACATGGTGATACGGATCCCTTCGTGCGCCGACGAGTTGCGTACGCCACCCCGCCGGATCCCGTACTTCACCCTGGGGAGTTCCGCCGGTGAACCGGGGCGGGGAGGCGCATTCCTACCTGACACCCGGCGCGAGGTGGCGAACCATCGGGCGTGCCCTGGCGAAGCCTGGCGAATAGTCGCTGGGCATCTGACGGCGGGCTACTGTCAACTCAGCCGAGAACCTGGGGGCTTGACGTGAGCAAAGGTCCAAACACCCGCTTGAACGACCTGTTCGGCCTGGCCGGCTGGTCGAAGGGCGAACTGGCGAGGATGGTAAACCGGCAGGCGGCGGCCATGGGCCACCCCCAGCTGGCCACCGACACCTCGCGGGTGCGGCGCTGGATCGACATGGGGGAGGCCCCCCGCGAACCGGTGCCCACGGTACTGGCAGCACTGTTCACCGAGCGGCTCGGTCGTGTCGTGACCATCGAGGACCTCGGGTTCGTACGGCAGCGGCGCACCTCCAGACGGCAGCCGGACGGGGCTCGAGAGAACCCCGACGGAATGCCGTGGGCGCCCGAACGCACAGCCGCGGTCCTCACCGAATTCACGGGAATGGACCTCATGCTCAACCGTCGCGGTCTGATGGGCGCGGGAGCGGTGCTCACCGCCGGCTCCGCCCTCAGCAATGCCATGTACGACTGGCTGCACACCGACCCCGCCCTGGCGAAGGAGGCCCGCAACTTCGGGGATTCCTTCCAGGCAGACCCAGCGGGCTACGACCGCTACGAGGCCGCCCCGATCGGCTCCCAGGAGATCGAGGCCCTGGAGCGCTCCGTCGACGTGTTCCGGGCCTGGGACGCCTCCAGGGGTGGCGGACTCCAGCGCAAGGCGGTCGTCGGCCAGCTCAACGAAGTGGGCGGCATGCTCGCCTACCACCACCCCGACCACCTGCAGCGGCGCCTGTGGGGGGTGGCGGCGAACCTGGCGGTCCTCGCCGGCTGGATGTCCCACGACGTGGGTCTCGAACCCACCGCGCAGAAGTACTTCGTCATCGCCGCGCACGCGGCCCGTGAGGGGGGCGACCGGCCGCGCGCCGGAGAGGCGCTGTCCCGCGCCGCGCGCCAGATGGTCCACCTGGGCAAGCCGAACGAGGCGCTGGACCTGATGAAGCTCGCCCAGTCCGGCTCGGGAGAGCAGACGCTGCCGCGCACGCGCGCCATGCTGCACACCATCGAGGCCTGGGCGCAGGCCGCCATGGGCAAGGGCCAGGCCATGCGCCGCACCCTGGGCGAGGCGGAGGAGCTGTTCGTCTCCGACAAGGGGGACGTGCCGCCGCCGAGCTGGATGCAGCACTTCGACGAGGCGGACCTGCACGGCATGCAGGCCCTTGCCTACCGGACGCTGGCGGACCACGACGCCGCGGCGGCTCCGATCGCCGCGCGCCACGCCAGGGAGGCCCTGCGGCTGCGGGGCGAGGGCTATCAGCGCTCGCAGATCTTCGACTACATCTCCATGGCCTCGGCCTGCTTCATCGCCGACGAACCGGAGCAGGCGGACCGGTACGCGCGCCTCGCCCTGGTCTCGATGAACGAGACCTCCTCGCACCGGACCTGGGACCGGCTGCGCGAGATGTACCGGCTCACCGCCCAGTACTCCGGGTACGCGCGCATCGAGGACCTCCGCCAGGAGATCAAGCTGGCCCTCCCCGACGCCCCGGCGGCGCGCGCCCCGCGCGGTGCGGGGGCGTAGTCCCTCGCCGGCCCCCGCGGCCCCGGGCGCGGAGCCCCGTACGGGACCTCGTACGGAGCCCTGTAAGCGGCCTGGTGCGGAGACGAGAAAGGCCGCGCCTTCCGGCGCGGCCCCTGAAGCCCGTACGACAGCCCGGAGGGCCGATGGATCACCGGCCGACGCGTTACCCGCCGACCCGGGCGACGAGCACGCAGGCGTCGTCCTCCCGCTCGCTCTCGCCGAACTCCTCGATCACGATCCTCACGCAGTCCTGCGCCGACCGCGCCGCCGAGAACCGCGGCGCGAGCGCCAGCAGCCGCTCGGTCCCGTCCGCCCGGCTGAACTCGATGCTGCGCGTGGTGAGTCCGTCGGTGTGCAGGATCAGCAGGTCGCCGACCTCGAGCCGTTCCTCGGCCTGCCCGTACGTGGCTCCGGAGGTCGCGCCCAGCAGTACGCCCTCCGGCGGGACCAGGGAACGCCCCGACCCGCGGCGGAACAACAGGGGTGCCGGGTGGCCCGCCTGAGCCCAGGACAGCACTTGGCGCGCGGGGTCGTAGCGGCAGCACACGGCGGAACCGAGCGCGGGCTGTACGGAGTTCTCCAGGAGCTGGTTGAGCCAGCCCATCAGCGGGCCCGGCTCGATACCCGCCATGGCCATGCCGCGCAGGGCGCCCAGCATCATCGCCATGCCGGAGGTCGCGGTCACTCCGTGGCCGGTCAGGTCACCGACCGTCAGCATCGAGCAGCCGTCGGGGAGTTCGAGGGCGTCGTACCAGTCGCCGCCGATCAGAGCGCTGGTCGCGGAGGGAAGGTAGTGCGCGGCGACGTCCAGTGTGCCGGCGCTGCCGTACGGGAACCGCAGGGAGCCGCGCCACGGGGGGAGCACGGCTTCCTGCAGCTCGACCGCCAGCCGGTGCTCGGTCTGCGCGATCTCCCGCTGGCGCTGCAGCGAGTCCCGTGACTCGCGCACCGCCCGCTGGCTCCGGCGCAGTTCACTCACGTCCCGCATGACGGCCCACATCGAGGCCGTGCAGCCGTCGGAGTCGAGTACCGGCTCGCCCCTCATGTGCAAGGTCCGGACACGGCCGTCGGCCCGGACGATGCGGAACTCGCCGTCGATCGGCTTGCCGTCCACCAGACAGGCGGTGACCCACGCGGTGAGCAGCGGCTGGTCCTCGGAGAACAGGGTCGAGCCCAGTTCGTCGAGGGGGAGCGCGCCGGACTCGGGCGAGCGGCCGAAGATCTGGAACAGCTCGTCGGACCAACTGACCTCGTCGGTCAGCAGGTTCCACTCGGCGCTGCCGACGCGGGTATGGGCTTCGGGTCCGGCCTCGGGCGCGGCCTGCGGGTACTCGACGGTCTCGGGCGGCGGCGGCAGGCCTTCCTTGAGCTGGCCGAGGTGCTCGCGGAGGTCGTCGAGGTGGTGGACGGCGAGATCGCACAGCGCGCGCTGCCAGCGGCCCTGGGCGTCGTCGTCGTCGACGACGGTGTCGCGGCGGACCGCGTCCACTTCGCCCCGCAGTCGCCGGGTCTGCGAGATCAGCGCGTCCACCGACCCCGGCTCGGGCGGCTGCGCGGGACGGTCCGCGAACAGGTGGGACGGCATGAGAACTCCGATACAGGCGCGGCACGGCCAAGTCTGAAGGAAGGACCGGTAACGACTGTTGCACAGGGCGCGACGGTGTGTAAGGCGTTTGGCAACATCCGCTACGTTCTTGCTTCTGGTATATGCCGTAGGCCTTCCGGCCTTTCCGGAGCGTGCGAACGAATCCGGTCAGCAGGGCTGCGGGGTGACGGACCGGCAGGGGCTGGTGGGGATCGTGGCACGGTGGGGAGCCGCGGGGAGCGGTGGCCGGAACAAGGCCCTCCGGCGGCCGCCGGTCGATCGTACGGCCGAGATGTACGAGGCGCGCGGGCCGTGCGCCTCGCGTAAAGGGCGGATCAAGGCGGCCCATCGGGATACCCCCGAAGGAGTGATGGCGCCTGAGTGACGGGGCGGAATCGGGGCTTCCCAGCGCACCGGCGAATGGCTACTCTACGTGCCGGTAATAACCGGGGGAGGTCTGCGCGGGCGGGCCCGCGCAGCGTGGGGACACACAACATGACCGACCGGGACCGTGCCACCGACCGGGACCGCGCCGACGACCAGAACCACGCCGCGGGCCGGGACCGTGCCACCGGCCGGGACCGCGCCACGGGGCGGAGCCGCCGTTCCTTCCTGACCCACCTCGTGGCCGCACCGACCCTGGCCCTGGTCACCCGGGCCGCCGCCGACGCGCTGGCCCCGCAGTCCGCCCACGCCGTGGTGCCCTCCCTGCCGGCCATCGCCGACGTGATCGACCTCGGCGACCTGTTCATCCTGGCCGGAGCTCCCACCTCCGCCCTGCTGGCGCTCGCCGTCGAGGCGGACGGCACCGTCCGTTTCCGCCTGCCGCGCGAGGAGGTCGGCCAGGGCCTCACCACCGCCGTCGCCATGCTGGTCGCGGAGGAACTCGACGCGCCACTGACCGACGTACGCGTGGAGCTGGACGACGCCCGGCCCGAGCTGCTCTTCAACCAGCTCACCGGATCCTCCAACTCGATCCGCTCCCTCTACGGACCGGTCCGCCAGTGCGCCGCCACCGCCCGGGCCCGCCTCGTCGCCGCCGCCGCCCGCCGCTGGGGCCTGACCCCGGCCTCGCTGACCACTGCCGGCGGCGCCGTCCGCGCCCCCGACGGCCGCACCGCCGGCTACGGGGAACTCGCCGCGGCCGCGGCCGACCCCGGCCTCGTCGTCCTCGGCGCCACCCCCAAGAAGAGGGCCGGGCACACCCTCGTGGGGAAGCCGACCGGCCGGGTCGACGCCCGGGCCATGGTCACCGGCGCCCTGCAGTACACCCTCGACCTGGAGGTGCCCGGCGCCAAACCCTGCGTGGTGCGCCGCCCGCCGACCCTCGGCGGCACGGTCCGCACCGTCGCCAACCTCGCCGCCGTCCGGGCCATGCCCGGTGTCCTGCACGTGGTGACCGTCCCGACCGGGGTCGCCGTCGTCGCCGAGACCTTCGGGCAGGCCATCGACGCCAAGTCCGCCCTCCAGGTCACCTGGGGCCCCGGCCCCGCCGACCAGCTCTCCGACGCCCAGGTCCGCGCCAAGCTGCGCGCCGCCACCCCGCCGTTGCTCGTCCCGCCCCTGCTGACCCCCTACGTGGACGCCGAGTTCGACTTCGCCTTCGTCAGCCACGCCCCGATGGAGACCAACTCCGCCATCGCCGACGTGCGCGAGGACCGGGCCGAGATCTGGTCCGGCCTCAAGTCCCCCATCGTGGCCCGCGAGACCATCGCCGCCGACCTCGGCCTGCCCCTCTCCAAGGTCAAGGTCCACGTGGTCCAGGCCGGCGGGTCCTTCGGCCGGCGGCTCTTCTTCGACGCGGCCCTGGAGGCCGCCCGGATCTCCAAGGCCTGCCGGCGCCCGGTCCGGCTGATGTGGACGCGTGTGGACGACACCCGCCACGGCCGGATGCGCCCCGCGACCCACCACCGGATCCGCGCCACCCACCTCCTGGGCGAGGTGCTCAGCTTCGAGCACCGCGTCGCCGCCGCCGAGACCGACTTCCGGCACGGCCTCGGCGAGATCATCACCGCCACCGCGGCCAGCCTGCCCCTCGGCATCGGCAACGCCACCCTCGCCCAGACCCTCTTCCTGACCACGGTGAAGTCCCCGTACCACTTCGGACTCACCACGCAGGCGCTCACCGAGGTCCCCACCGGGATCCCCACCGGCTCCTGGCGCTCGGTGTACTCCGCCAACACGCGCGGAGCCGAGGAGATCGTCGTCGACGAACTCGCCGCCCGGACGGGCCGGGACCCGTACGCCTTCCGGCGCACCTTCCTGAAGACCGACGCCCAGCGCGCCGTACTCGACAAGGCGGCCCAAGAGGGCGACTGGGGCCGGGCGATGCCGGCCGGATGCGCGCAGGGCATCGCCTTCCACGAGGAGTACAAGTCCCGCACCGCCTGTCTCGTCGAGATCGACACCCGGGACCCGGACCACGTGCGCGTCACGAAGGCGGTCATCGCAGTGGACGTGGGCCTGCCGGTCAACCCGCGCGGACTGGAGGCCCAGATGATCGGCGGCCTCACCGACGCGATCTCCACCACCCTGCGCGCCGGGCTGCACCTGGACAAGGGGCTGCCCCTGGAAGGCAGCTACAGCCAGTTCCACTGGGCGAAACAGCGCGACACCCCGCGCGACGTACGGGTCTTCGTGCTGCCGGCCACCGGCGACGAGCCGGGTGGCGCGGGCGAGCTCGGCGTGCCCGCGGCGGTCGGCGCGATCGCCAACGCCTGGGCCAGGGCCACCGGTTCGAAGCCGCGCAGCTTCCCCCTCGACTTCGACGTCGACTTCACCCCGTATCCCCGCTAGCCCCAGGATCCAGGAGTACTCCGTGCCCTCGCACACCTTCACCGTCAACGGGCGGAGCGTCACCGTGGACGCGCCCGACGACCTCCCCCTGCTCTGGGTGCTCCGCGACATACTGGGTGTGCGCGGCCCCAAGTACGGCTGCGGGGTGGACGTCTGCAAGGCCTGCACCAGCCATCTGGACGGCGCCGACATCCGTCCCTGCGTGGTGCCCGTCTCGGCGTGCGCGGGCAGGGCGGTGACCACCATCGAGGGCCTGGCGGACGGGGACGACCTGCACCCCGTGCAGGAGGCCTGGCTCGAACAGGACGTCGCCCAGTGCGGCTTCTGCCAGCCCGGCCAGATCATGGCCGCCGTCGCGCTGCTGAAGCGCACGAGCGAGCCTACGGACGAGGACATCGACGCCATCGCCAACATCTGCCGCTGCGGTACGTACTTCCGCATCCGGGAGGCCATCCGCAGCGCGGCCGCCCGGATGTGAGCGGCGGACCCCGGTGCCTCCCCCGTATTCGTACTCATGGGCGCCGGGGCCCGTCCGCTCATGGACAAACCTACGCGGGCGCGCGCCCCTGCGCAGGGTTCGCACTGCCCAGTGACCGGGCGAGACCGGTATCACAGCGCACAGTGTGCGGCGGGTGGTTGAATGCGCCGGTGTCACGGTCCGACGACGTACTCAAGGTCCACCGGCTCGCCCACACCGGGGGGTCGGCCGCGCTGCTGGACTGGCTCGCCGCCCGCCTCGGCGGATGGACCGGAGTGGTGCGCGGGGGCGGTCCCGCCGCCGGCGCGGATCGGGAGCGGTCCGGGGAAGCACCCGAGGCCGCCGTCCGCGGCGCCGCCGAGATGAGCGCCCGCGGCGTACGGTCGGCCGTCCTGCACGGCGACGGGTCCGCCACCCTGCTGTTCGCGCTGGACGCCGGGCGGGCCCTGGCCGCCGTGCTGCCGCTGCCGCACCCGCCCGACGCGTCCGCGCTGCTGGCGGACGCGGCCGTACCGCTGGCCCTCGTGCTGCGCGCCGAGGAGGCCGAGCGGCGGGAGGAGCGGGCCGCGGTCGCCGAGGCGCGCGCCCGCGAGGCCGTGCTCCGCCTGCTGATGAACGGCGGGCTCCCTGCCGCCCATCAGATCGCCGAGGCGCTGCGGCCCCCGCTGCCCGACCCGATCCGGCTGTACGTCGCCGAGTGCCGGATCGGCCGGCGCGCCGAAGTGGCCCGCCTGTGCCAAGAGTTGACCGGCGGCCGGGCCTGGGTCGTGCCCTGCCCGGTATACGTGCGCCACCTCATCATCCTGGTCCCGGCCGACGCGGACGCGGTGTCGGCCGACCACGACCCCCTCGCCGGGGCGCTGACGGCGATCGCCCCGGACTGCGCCGTCGGGGTCAGTGGGGAGCTGGCCCTGAGCCAGGCCCCGACCGCCTACACCCAGGCCTTCCACGCCCTGGCCGTCGCCCGGGGCCGCGGCGAACGGCACGCCCGGTTCGGCCCCGGCCCGGAGCTGGCGCTCGCGGCCCACGAGGCCGGGGCCGACTGGGCATGGGCCCTGCTCGCGCCCCTGCACTCGTACGGACCCCGGCGCCCCCAGGACCCCGACGGACAGGAACTGCGCACCACCGCCCACGCCTGGCTCAACTTCGGCTCGCACGCCACCCGGCTGCTGAGGGTCCACCGCAACACCCTGTCCGCCAGGATCCGGCTGGTCGAGACGCTCCTCGGACTGGACCTCGCCCGCCTCGGCGATCAGGCGGCGCTCTCCCTGGCGCTGCGGCTGACCCCGGGCGCGGGGCGGGGGATCGGCGCCGCGGCGCCGGCGGCGGCCCCCGGGCTCGACGGGGTCCTGCGCGATCCGCGGCTGACCGCGTGGGCCAGGTCCCACCTGAGCCGGCTGACCGGCCCGGACGCCCCGGCCGGCGCCCGGACCACGGTCCGCACCTGGCTGGAGCACGACGCCCGGCTCGTACCGGCCGCCGCCGCGCTCGGGGTCTCCGTACCGGGTGCCCGCAAGCGGCTGGCCCGGATCGAAGCCCTGCTGGAGCGCTCGCTGCTGCAGTCCCCGAGCGTCCGCCACGACTTGTGGCTGGCGCACCGGGCCGAAGAACTCGCCGGGTGACACAAGCCCTGAAAGGGATGTTCGCCGAAGAAAATTCACGAACATGCACGATCATGCCCGAATGAGGCGTATCAATGCGAAACGCATGCTGGTCGGGGAACCCCTCGACACCTCCCGCCTGGGTGAGACCCTGCTGCCCAAGAGGCTCGCCCTGCCGATCTTCTGCAGCGACCCGCTCTCCTCCGTGGCCTACGCCACCGAGGAGATCCTGCTGATCCTCGCCCTCGGCGGCGTCGCACTGCTGCACCTCACCTGGTACGCGGCCGCCGCCATCGTCTTCCTCCTCGTCGTCGTCGTCGCCTCGTACCGCCAGACCTGCCACGCCTATCCCGGCGGGGGCGGCGCGTACATCGTCAGCTCCGAGAACCTCGGGCAGACCGCCGCGCTCACCGCCGCCAGCGCCCTGCTCGTCGACTACGTGATGACCGTCGCCGTCTCCGTCGTCTCCGGCGTCTCCGCCATCACCTCGGCCGTTCCCTCGCTCAACGACCACGAAGTGGCCCTGTCCGTCGCCTTCGTGGTGCTGCTGACCCTGATGAACCTGCGCGGCGTACGGGAGTCGGGCCGCGTCTTCGCCATCCCCACCTACGGCTTCGTCCTCGTCATCTACCTCATGTTCGCCGTCGCCGCCGTACGGCTGGGGACCGGGGAGACCATCCGCGCCGAATCCGCCGACCTCCCGATCATCCCCGTCGACACCTACACCGGATTCGCCCTCGTGTTCCTCACGATGCGCGCCTTCGCCTCCGGATGCACCGCCCTCACGGGCGTCGAGGCGATCAGCAACGGCGTCCCCGCCTTCCGCAAGCCCAAGGCGAAGAACGCCGCGACCACGCTCGCCGCGATGGGCGTGCTCTCCGTGACGATGTTCGTCGGCATCACCGCCCTCGCCATGTCCTACCAGGTGCACGTCGCGGCCGACCCCACCGAACTGGGGCTGCCTGCGGGCACCGCGACCTCCACGGCCCTCGCCCAGATCGGCCGAGCCACCTTCGGCAGCTGGCACTTCCTCTTCTACCTGCTCCAGGCCGTCACCGCGGGCGTGCTGATCCTCGCCGCGAACACGGCCTTCAACGGCTTCCCGATGCTCGCCTCGATCCTGGCCAGGGACCGCTACGCGCCCCGCCAGCTCTTCAACCGCGGCGACCGGCTCGTCTACTCCAACGGCGTCGTCCTGCTCGCACTCGCCGCCATCGCCCTCATCGTGGCCTTCGACGCCGAGCTGACCCGCCTCATCCAGCTCTACATCATCGGCGTCTTCGTCTCCTTCACCCTCTCCCAGTCGGGCATGGTCCGGCACTGGAGGAAGGAGCTCGCCTCACCCTCCACCCCGCACGAGGAACGGATCCACATCCACCGCAGGCTCGCCATCAACGCGGTCGGCGCCACCCTGACCGCCCTGGTCCTGGTCATCGTCCTGCTCACCAAGTTCACGCACGGAGCCTGGCTGGTCGTCATCGCGATGCCGCTGCTCTTCCTCGGCATGAAGGGCGTGCGCCGCCACTACGACCAGGTCGCCCGGCAGGTCGCCATCGCCCCCGACGCCGCCCCTCGCAAGCCCGCCCGTCACCACGTGCTGGTGCTGGTCGCCGCCGTACAGGCCCCGACGCTCAAGGCCATCGGCTACGCGCAGGGGCTGCGCCCCGACAGCCTGACGGCGGTCACCGTGGCGGCGGACGAGGCCGAGGCTGCCCGGCTGCGCGAGGTGTGGGCGGAGCACGACACCGGCCTCGCGCTGAAGATCCTGCACTCGCCGTACCGGGAGGTGGTCGGTCCGATCATGGCCCACGTCCAGGAACTGGCCGCCGCATCCTCCACGGACATGCTGTCCGTGGTGATCCCCGAGTACGTGGTGGGCCACTGGTGGGAGCAGCCCCTGCACAACCAGAACGCCCTGCGGCTCAAGGCGCGGCTGCTGTTCACGCCCGGCGTCGCGGTGATCGACGTGCCGTACCTCCTGGAGTCTGCGAAACCCGCTGATCGGGCAGGGCGGGACGGGTAGCCGGCTCCGCGGCGCCGCGCTGCAGCACCGCCGAGTGCGCGAGCGCCAGTTCCACCACATGCCGGGGGTCGGACAGGGAACGGCCGGTGAGCTGCTCCAGGCGGCGCAGCCGGTTGGAGACCGTGTTGCGGTGGCAGTACAGCCGCTGCGCGGCGTACGTGGTCGAGCCCTGGCAGTTCAGCCAGGTACCCAGGGTGGTCAGCAGCGTCCGGCGGTCCTCGGCGGGCAGCGCGAGCACCGGACCGAGCACCACCTGGCGCAGCCGGCCCGCGAGTTCGGCCTGCGCCGCGATCAGCGCCGCCGGCAGCCGTTCGTCCAGCAGCGTGGTGAGCGGGCCCCCTGACTCGGGGGCGGTGCGCAGTGCGAGCGCGGCCAGCCGGTGCGACCGGGCCACCTCGGCCGGCGTCCCCACGACCGGGCCGACCCCCGCGCGCAGCCCGAAGGGCGCGAGCAGTTCCCGTACGGACTCCAGCGGATGGTGGCCCAGTTCCACCAGGCCGGTCTCCCCGTCGGCGCGGATCCGCCACCAGACGCGCGGGCCGGAGGCGGCGCCGGGCCCGCCGGCCGGGACGGCGGAGGCGGGGGCGGCGGTCGGGCCGGGCGGGGCGGCGGGCGTGCCGGAGCGGTCGCCGGCCAGCACGACCACGGCGAAGCGGCCCCGCTCCGGCAGCCCCAGCTGCACGGCCGCCGCCCCGGTGGCCTCGGCCGACGGCTCGTCGGTACCCGCCCCGCCGTCGAGCAGCACGTCCAGCAGGGCCGCCCGGCGCTCGCGGTTCCGGTCGCCGTGGGCGGCCTCCGCCCGGCGGTACGACTCGGTCACCGCGTCCGTCGTCTGCTCCAGTACGTCCCACAGCGCGGCCGCCCCCGGCAGCAGCCGCGGCAGCTCCGTCCGGTCGTGCGCGGTCACGGCCTCGGTGAGGCTCTGCCAGAGCAGCCGGCCGCCGCGGCGGTAGGTGCGCAGCACGGAGGCGAGCGGCAGTCCCTGTTCGGCGCGGAGCGCGCCGGCCGCCCGGGCGTCGGCGAGCTCCACCGGCAGACCGCGGGAGCTGCGGACCAGGCCCTCGACGGCCTGGTGGAGGTTGTGGTGGATCCGCTCGCGCAGCTCGGCCCGGCCCAGCAGGGCGGCGTAGGCGGGGTCTTCGGCCAGCGTGCGGTCGGCGAGCCGGTCCGCCGCCACGGCGATCCGGCGGGTCAGGTCCTCGCGTATCTCCTCGATGATCCGCTCCATGACGCGCAGCCTGACACGGGGGAGGGGGCGGTGGGGAGGGCCCGGACCGGCCGCGTCCGCTACCTTGTGCGAAGCACTGCACCTGCAGTGATCACCCGATGTGCCCCCTCCACACCCAGGAACGCCCATGCGCCAGAACCCGCAGCGCCGCGCCGCGCTGCTCGACGCCGCCATCGAAGTCCTGGCGCGCGAGGGCTCGCGCGGCCTGACCCTGCGCGCGGTGGACGCCGAGGCGGGCGTGCCCACGGGCACGGCCTCGAACTACTTCGCCAACCGCTCCCAGCTGCTCGTGCAGATCCTGCACCGCACCAGGGAGCGGCTGGTCCCGGATCCGGCGGACCTCGCCGGCCCGCTGGACACCGAGGTCCTGCTCGGCCGGCTCCTGGACCGGATGCGGCGCGAGCGCAGTGTGCACATCGCGATGCTGGAGCTGCGGCTGGAGGGCACCCGGCGCCCCGAACTCCAGGCGGAGCTCGCGTCCTTCCAGGGCCTGGAGCTGGAGGCCAACGTCAGGTGGCACCTGGACGCGGGTTTGCCCGGGGACCGGCATGGCGTGGTCCTGATGTACCTGGCGATGCTCGGCCTGATCGTGGACGATCTGACCGCCCCGGCGATGCTCGAGGCGCACTCGGTGCAGGGGCTCATTCACACGATGGTCGAGCGCCTCCTCCCGGAGAAGCCCGCGGACTGACTATCGTGCCGGTGAACAAGCGCCGGCGGGGTGGGGAAACCGTGGGGAGTGCGTAGATGGCGGACATCACGGATATAACGGATGTCGCAGAGGATGCGGCGCACGGGATCCGGTGGCTTGCCGACTGGGACCAGTGGTTCGCCGGTCTGACCTTCGCCCGGGGCATAGGTCCCGACGAACTCGCCGCACGCCTCGGCGCGCTGCCGGGCGTGCACCCCGGGCCGCTGGGCGCACCGGACGCCTGGAGCATGGTCACCGAGACGGCGGACGGCGACGGCGTGGCCCGCGTCGGCAGGTGGGGCGGCTGGTCCTTCGCCGTCGAGCACGGCCTGCCGGCCGGAGCGGAACGGCTCGCCGAGGTCTCCCGGGGCGGTGTCGAGGCGGTCCACCTCGACCCGCAGCCCGACCACCCGCCCAAGCAGTTCGCGTACGCCCTGGACGGTGAGCTGGTGTGCTGCTTCGGCCTCGGCGAGGAGTGCTGGCGCGGCGGCCACCGGCCGGACTTCCTGCTCCCGGAGCTGATCGCGGCCGGGATCCTCACCCCGGACGGCGCGTGCGCCCGCCCGGCCGACGAACCGGACGCGGACCGCGACCGCCGCACCCTCGCCGTCGTGGAGCGCCGCTTCGGGCTGTGCCTGCCGCGCCACCTGATCGCGGACACGGCGCTCCCGGCGTACGTGACCTGTACGCGCTAGCGGACGGTCAGGCTCCGGGATGCGGTGATCTTATGCTCAGGTTTACGCGAGTCCGCTGGTTTTGCGCCCGGTGAGCGACTTTGATGGGTTTGCCAGACGTCGTACCGAGCAGGGGGACCAGTCATGGGCACCGACCACACTCAGAAGGACAGCACACCCACCCTGATCGGTTCCGTGCAGCGCGCTCTGCGCCTCCTGGAAGCGATGTCCGCGGAGGGCGGGGCGACGGCCAAACGGCTCGCCCGGCTCACCGGGATCCCCCTGCCCACCGTGTACCACCTGCTGCGCACGCTCAGCCACGAGGGCTATGTGGAGCGCGAGGGAGGGTCGTTCCGTCTCGCGGACGATCTTCCGCTCGCTTCGTGATCAAATTCTGACGCGTTCCGGCCAAGCTCTCGCACCCTTCCTGGCATGTTCCAGCGGAAAATGCCAGAACGCCCTTTCGTACTGTGGAACTTGAGTAAGTTCCCTCCTGTCGCGCCGTACGACCGTGCACCCCGCACGTCCGGCCGGGAGGGGAGCCCGCGTGCCCGGGATCGACGAATGCCTGCTCGAAGCCATGGCCCTGCCTGGTGCGCGGGGGGCCGCGCTGGTCGACTGGAGCAGCGGACTGGCCCTCGGCACCGCGGGGGAGTCGCCCGTGGGTGACCACGAGACCACCGCCGCCGAGACGGCCGAACTGGCCCGGGCGGCCGCCGAGTACGAGTCCTTCGCACCATCGGAGACCGACTCGGCACACGGTGGCGGAGCCGTTCCCTCCGCCGCTTCGTCCGCCGGCTTACCGGCCGGCCCGCCCGTCGAGGATCTGATCGTCACCACCCGCACTGGATACCACGTACTGCGCTTCGTCGAGACGAGCTTCGACAGCAGCGTATTCCTGCACCTGTGGCTCGACCGCGCCGACGGCAATCTCGCCCTCGCGCGTCACAGGCTCCGCGCACTGGCCGAGGGACTGGTGCTCAGATGACCGTCCCGGCCACGGCGGCGAACGCCTTCGCAGCCGTTTCCCCCCTACTCACCCGACTCGCCGCCGAACGTGCCACCGGCGCCCTGCTCCGCGACCGCGGCACCCTCTTCCTGGAGGACGGCCGCGTCGTGCACGCGGAGAGCCCGGCCACCCCCGGCCTCGACGTCCTGCTCACCACCGGCGGCGGGCTCGCCCCCGAGCGCTGGCGGGAGGCGGTGGACCGGGCCGGTGCCCGCCGCCAGGTCGCCCGTTTCCTCGTGGACAGCGGCGGGCTCGCCGGCGGAGAGCTGGAGATATGCCACCTCGCCGCCATATTCGACGCCGCCTTCTTCGCACTCTCCCCGGGCAGCGGCCCCTCCCGGTTCCGCCGCGGGGCCACCCACTGGATCGGCTCCGTCCGCTCCGTTCCCGCCGCAGCCGTGGAACGGGAGACCCGGCGCCGCCGGGACCTCCTCGACGCGGTCTGGCCGTACCCGCTGCTGGACACCTCCCCCGTAGTACCCAGGGCCGCCGCGCCCGGCCAGACGATCACCGCCCGGCAGCGGACCCTGCTGGGCCGCGCCGACGGCCATCGCACCCCGGCCGACCTCGCGTGGGTCCTGGGCCGGCCCGCCTTCCACACCCTGCTCGACGTACGGCGCCTCGCGGCGGCCGGACTGGTCGAGACCCCGCACACCCCGGCCCCGCCACCGGCCGTGGCACCCCTGCCCGACTGGATGACCGAGGCCCAATCCCCGGACGTGGCGCTGCTCCGCCGGTTACGCGACGCACTGGAGGCAAGCCTGTGAGGCTCCCGCTGCGACCGGCCCTGCGCGCCGACCGCTCCGAGCGTAGGCAGCCCGAAAGGAGTAAGGCCGACATGAGTACGGTGCCCCCCGAGACGGAGGCCGAGATACTCGCCGAGCTCCGCAGACTGCGGGCCCGGGTGCCCCAGCTCACCGGCGCCCTCGCCGCGAGCGCCGACGGCTTCGTCCTCGCCCAGGACAGCGCCGCCGCCGAGGCCGAGTCCGTGGCGGCGCTCACGGCCGCCGCCCTCGGCGTGGCCCAGCGGCTGAGCGACACCACCGGCCAGGGCGCGTTCCGCGAACTGCTCGTGCGCGGCGAGGACGGATACGTCGCCACCTACGCGGCAGGCCTGGCGGCCGTCCTCACCCTGACCGCCGAGCCGCGCGTCAACGTCGGGCGCCTGCACCTGGAGGCCCGGCGCTCCAGTCTCCGGATAGCCGAACTGATCGACCGCACCCTCGCGCGACGGGGTCCCGCAACCCCGCCCGGGTGATTCGAGCTCCGGTCGGCGGCGGGACCCGGCGGGTCCGGAACGTGCCGCCACAGCTACAGCCAGTCACACACCCGTCACAACCCACTCACAACTCACTCACAGTGAAACGAGAAAGAGGAACCTCTCATGGTCAATGTTGAGACCGCACTCAAGGAAGCCACCACCGCGATCGAAGGTGCGATCGGCGCCGCCCTCGTCGACTACGGCAGCGGCATGGCCCTCGGAACCATCGGGGGAGGCAAGGACCTCGACCTCGCGGTCGCGGCAGCGGGCAACACGGACGTGGTCCGCGCGAAGGTCCGCACGATGGAGATGCTCGGCCTCAAGGACGAGATCGAGGACATCCTCATCACCCTCGGCGGCCAGTACCACCTGATCCGGCTGATGAAGGGCCGTGGTTCCACGGGCTTCTTCCTCTACCTGGCACTCGACAAGGGGCGGGCCAACCTCGCGATGGCCCGCCACCAACTGAAGAAGATCGAGGCCGAACTGGAGGTCTGACCGGCCCCGGCGGGCACGGTCTGGCCGCGTCGAACCGCATCGCCGAAGTGGCGGACGGCTGAATTCTTTGCCGTCCGCCCTGGCGATCAGCTGCGTATGCCCCATATGGGTGGAGTTTATGACTCTGTTACAGAGTAAGATGCTGTGAGCAGCTGATCATCGATAAAGCATAAAACGCTGGAGATACCGCCACCCATGCCCCCGCGCCTGAGCATCGTCGTCCCCGTCTACAACGTCGAGCTCTATCTCGACGAGTGCCTGGAGTCCATCGCATCTCAGACCTTCGAGGACTTCGAGGTCATCCTCGTGGACGACGGATCCACGGACACCAGCGCCGTCATCGCCAAGGCGTTCGCCGCCAAGGACAAGCGCTTCCGTGTCGTGATGCAGGAGAACGCCGGCCTCGGCGCCGCCCGCAACGTGGGTGCCCGCCACGCCGACAAGGACAGCGAGTACCTGGCCTTCGTCGACAGTGACGACACGATGCCCGACTACGCCTACCAGCGGCTCATCGACGCGCTGGACGAGACGGGTTCGGACTTCGCGGGTGGCAACGTGAAGCGCTTCCGGTCGGTCGGCATGCAGCAGTCCTGGGGGCACCGGGCGGCCTTCGCCCGCACCCAGCTGAAGACCCACATCTCCAAGTTCCCGGCGCTGGTCACCGACCGCACCGCGTGGAACAAGGTCTACCGGCGCAGCTTCTGGGACAAGCACGGCTTCCAGTACCCGGAGGGCATCCTCTACGAGGACGCCCCGGTCAGCATCCCCGCGCACTACTTCGCCTCCAGCGTCGACATCATCAGCGACTGCGTCTACCACTGGCGCGTCCGCGAGACCGGCGAGCGCTCCATCACCCAGCGCTCCACCGACCCGGTCTCCCTCATCGACCGGGTCAAGTCCGTACGCCTGGTCCGCGAGTCCCTCAAGGCCAAGCAGGGCGCCAAGTACACCCGCTACCTGCGCGACTACGACTACAACGTGCTGAGCGAGGAGCTCCCGCTCATCTACAAGTACGTCGGTGAGGGCGGCCCGGACTTCCGCGCCGCGTTCGTCAAGGAGGTGGGCGGCCTCGTCCGGGAGATCGGCACCGGCCCCTGGTCCGACCTGACCGTCGCCGACCGCCTCAAGGCGTACCTGGCCGGCGAGGGCCGCGTCGAGGACTTCATCGCGCTCCAGCACCACCAGCGCGACTACAGCTACAGCGTCCCGGTCAAGGGCCTCGCCCGTCCGCAGGCGGACTACCCCTTCCTGCAGGGCCGCCCGCCCGTCCCGGCCAAGATCCTCACCCTCGGCCCGCGCGAGCGCCGCGTCGTCAGCCGTCTGGAGCAGGCGGCCTGGGCCGACGGCAAGCTGCTGCTGCGCGGCTACGCCCTCCCCGGCCACCTCGGTGCGGAGAGCCGCCTCGGCTCCCGCAAGATGCTGGTCTTCCGCGAGGGCGGCAAGCGCCGCCGCTCGGTCGTCAGCGCCCGTACCGTCGCCTCCCCGATGGCCACGGTGAAGTCCCCGCACCTCGCCCTGCGGCACGCCGACTGGGCCGGCTTCACGGCCGTCATCGACCCGTCCATCTTCCAGTCGGGCGGCAAGTGGAACCAGGGGATATGGACCACGTCCATCGCCGTCACCGGAGCCGGCGGCCTGCACCGCGCCCGCCTCAGGGGCGGCGAGCACGACACCGGCCAGAACCCGCCCCCGCACTGGGTCGCTTCCGACGTGCGGATCGTCCCGGTCGTCTCGGGCGCCCTCACCATCCAGGTGGAGATCGCCCGCGCCCGCGCCCTGGACGTCCACGCCGCCGGTGACGACGCCGTCGAGATCGTCGGCGAGCTCACCGCCGAGGCCGTCGGAGCCACCGCGCTGCGGGCCGTCCACGTCACCACCGGTACCGCATTGACCTTCCCGCTGGAGAGCGCCGCGTCCGGCGCCGGCCGGGCCTCGTTCACCGCCCGCGTACCGCTGGCCGAGCTGGCCGCCGTACCGGACGCCGAGTGCGAGCCCGGCGAGTGGACCCCCGAGCCCTGGGGCCTCTCCGTCATCGGCCCCGACGGCACCGAGCACCGCATGGTCCACGACGAGCGCGGCGGATTCGAGGGCCTCGTCCTTCCCCTGCCCGGCGAGAACGCGGACCGCACCCTCTTCGCCAAGCGCGGGAACACCGGACACCTGACCCTCTCCGTGCAGCCCTCCCCGCCGCTGATCGACGAGGTCACCGCGGAAGACGGCACCCTCACCCTGCGGGGCCGCTTCGTCGCGCCCGCCGACGAGCCGTACGAGCTCGTCGTGCACAACGCGCACGGCGTGGAGTTCAGCTACCCCGTCACCCGCGACGGCGACACCTTCGAAGCCACCTTCAAGCCCGTGCTCCCCGAGGCGTACGCCGGCCGCACCACGCTCCCCGAGGGCCGCTGGTGGCCCACGCTGCGCCCGGTCGCCCAGGGCGGAACCACCGCCGGTCTGCTCGGCGTCGACCGCGGTGCCCCCGTGCAGATGGGCCCCGGCCTCCTCTTCGCCGGCCCCCACCCGATCACGGTCGAGGGCCGCCGGATGCGGGTCGAGACCCGCTTCCACGACCGCATGGTGCTGGTCGCCGACCCGCTGATCAGCCCCCACGACCGCTCGCACTACGCGCAGCGCGTGGCCCGCTTCGAGACCTACCCGGCGCAGCGCGCCCTGCCGGTCAAGGACATCGTCGTCTACGACACCTTCCAGGGGCAGGGCTCCGGCGACTCGCCGCGCGCCATCCACGAGGAGCTGGTGCGCCGCGGCGAGAAGCTGGAGCACATCTGGCTGGTCCGCGACGGCCGCGCCGAGGTTCCTTCGACCGCCCGCGCCGTGCAGTACGGCAGCGTGGAGTCGTGGGAGGTGCTGGCCCGCGCCCGTTACTACGTGACCAACGACAATGTGCCGCAGCGCTTCGAGCGCCGCAGCGGTCAGGTCGTCGTACAGACCTGGCACGGCACGCCGATCAAGCAGATCGGTCACGACTTCGTGCACGACTACTACACGAGCCCGGAAATCCTGGAGGGCCTGGCGCACGACAGCGCGCAGTGGTCCCTGCTGGCCTCCCCGAGCTCCTACGCCACGCCGCTGCTCAAGCGCGCCCTCGGCTACGACGGCGAGGTCATCGAGGCCGGCAGCCCGCGGACGGACGCGCTCGTGAAGCCCGACGCGCAGCGGATCGCGGAGGTCCGGCGCCGGCTCGGCCTGCCGGAGGGCAAGAAGGTCGTCCTCTACATGCCCACGTGGCGGGAGAACTGCGAGGGCTGGTCGGGCGGTTACAAGCTCGACCTGCGGATCGACCTGGACCGGGCCCGCCGTGAGCTCGGCGAGGACCACGTCCTGCTGATCCGCGGCCACCACCACGTGACGGAGCAGGTCCGCGAGGGCGTCCGCGACGGGTTCGTCGTCGACGTCTCGCGCTGGCCCGACGCGGCCGACCTGCTGCTGGTCGCCGACGTGCTGATCTCGGACTACTCCTCCGCGATCTTCGACTTCGCGCACACCGACCGCCCGATCCTGCTCTTCACCTACGACCTGGAGCACTACCGCGGGACGCTGCGCGGCTTCAACTTCGACCTCGAGGCGAAGGCGCCGGGACCGCTGCTGGCGGACTCGGCGAGCCTGATCGAGGCCGTGCGCAACGCGGACGCGGTGGGGGCGGAGTACGCCGAGGCGCGGGCGGCGTTCCGCGCCGAGTTCTGCGACCTGGACAAGGGCAACGCCACCGAGCGCGTCGTCGCGCGCATGCTCGAGATGGGTGCGGCGCCCGCCAAGTAGGCCGAACGGACGAATTTCCGGCTGATCGCGGACCGGCCCCGGACCCACCGATGAATTTCGGGTCCGGGGCCGGTCTGTATGTGAGGGGACGGTGTCCACCGTCCCTTCACCGGCCCGGAGGCAGAGATGAGCGGCAACGGATTCACCACGTGTCTGTGGTTCGACGGCAACGCGGAAGCGGCCGCCGACTACTACCTGTCCGTCTTCAAGGACGGCAAGCTCGGCCGGATCGGCCGGTACACGGAGGCCGGCCCCGGCCGGGCCGACTCGGTGATGGTCGTGGAGTTCGAGATCAACGGCCAGAAATTCATCGGCCTCAACGGCGGCCCGCAGTTCACCTTCAGCGAGGCGATCTCCTTCCAGATCCACTGCGCGGACGAGGCGGAGGCGGACTACTACTGGGACGCGCTGACCAGCGAGGGCGGCGAGGAGAGCGTCTGCGGCTGGGTCAAGGACCCGTTCGGCGTGTCCTGGCAGGTCATCCCCGCGGGCGCCATCGACCTGATCTCCGACCCGGACCCGGGGCGGGCCGCCCGGGCGACCGCCGCCATGATGCAGATGAAGAAGCTGGACGTGGCGGAGATGCGCAGGGCGGCGGACGCGGGATAGGGCGCGGGCCGGCCCCGGCCCCGGGTCCGGCCCCGGGGCCTGGCTCCGGTGCGTGCGGCTACGGCGCGGCGATCCTGGCCAGCAGGGCCGGGAGGGCGGTACCGATCGGCTCGCGCACGATCTCGTCGGCGAGCGGGTCGTACGGGGTCTCCTCCGCGTTCACGATGATCAGCCGGGCTCCGGCCTCCGCGGCCATCCCGGCGAGCGACGCGGCGGGCTGCACCTGCAGGGTCGATCCCACGGCGATGAAGACCTGGCACCCCTTGGCGACGGCGATCGCCTGCCCGAGCACCTCGGGATCGAGCCGCTGGCCGAACATCACGGTCGCCGACTTGAGGATCCCGCCGCACACCAGGCAGGCGGGATCCGGCTCCCCGGCGGCCACCCGGGCCAGCGCCTCCTCCATGCCCGACGGGGCGTGGCAGGCCGTGCACACCACGGAGCGGGCGCTGCCGTGCAGCTCGAACACCTTGCGGTCCGGCATCCCGGCGAGCTGGTGCAGCCCGTCCACGTTCTGGGTGATCACCCGCACCGGGGTGCCGCCGCGTTCCAGCTCCGCCACCGCCAGGTGCGCGGCGTTCGGCCGCGCTGCGAGCGCGCCGATCTCGGCGCGCATCCGCCAGGAGCGGCGCCGGATCTCCGGATCGGCCATGTAGTACTCGTAGGTCACGAGCTTTTCGGCGTCGGGATCCCGCCGCCACAGGCCCTGAGGCCCCCGGTAGTCCGGAATTCCGGAGTCGGTGGACATCCCGGCCCCGCTGAACACTGCGACGAGTGGCTTCCCCATGCGTCGACCCTACGTACGGGCGCGGGCCGCCCGCGAGCCCATTTCCCCGCACCGGCGGCGAGGGGGCGCGAGTGAGCGCGGAAGAGCGCGGGAGGGTCGTTTCTGCGGTGAATCCCGCCCCCCGCAGGAGTGAGATCCGGGCTCCGCCCTCCCGATCCATCGGCGTGGCGGGTACAAAACCGGACATGATGCTCAAGCCGTACCGCCTCGGTGTCCTGCTGCTGACCCTGCTCGCGCTGCCGGTCATGCCGTCCGCCCCCGCCCTCGCCGCGCCGTCCGCCGCGAAGGGGCACACCGCCGCCCAGATCACCGACTTCCTCACCCGCTTCTACGGTCACCACGGCCCCTCCGCGCACGACCGGGAGAACTACGTATCGCAGGTCCTCAGGGAAAGACAGCAGGTGAACGAGGAGGTCGACGTCCTGCTCTGCGCCCAGAACGAGCCGCAGCGCATCAGCATCGGCCCGGTGACCGTCGCCCAGACCGCCGCGGTCGGCTGGTCCACCGTGACCACCCACTGGGACTCCGGCGGCACGGACACCTTCACCGCCTACGTACGCCTCGACTCCAAGCCCATCCGGCTCGACGACGTGATCTGCGCCGGCTGAAACCCGTACGGTGGTCCACAAGGCCCGCCGGAAGAGACACCCTCTACGGTGGGCGCATGGCGACGACGACCGCGACCACCGTTCTCTACTGCTCCGACCCGCTGAACGAGCGCCGGGCCGACGCCCATTTCGCGGCCGAGGCCCGGCAGTTGCGTGCCGCCGGGGGCAGGGTCGCGCTCGTCGACCACGACGCGCTCCTCGCCGGGGACGCCGAGCGGGCGGTGGCTCGGGTGCCCGACGGGGCCGGCGCCGTCTGGTACCGGGGCTGGATGGTCCCCGCGGACCGGTACGCCGAACTGGACGCGGCCCTGCGCCGGCGCGGCGGGGGCCTGGCCGTCACCCCGCAGGCGTACCGCCGGGCGCACGAACTTCCCGGCTGGTACGAGACCTTCGCGGGACTGACCCCGGTCAGCGGCTGGCTGCCGGCGGCGCCGGAGGCGGTCCCGGACCCGGAAGGGCTGGCCGCCCTCGCGGCGGGCCTGCCGCCGGGGGCCGCCGTCGTCAAGGACTACGTGAAGTCCCGCAAGCACGAGTGGGCCGAGGCCTGCTACGTCCCCGACCTCGCCGACCCGGCCGCTCTGCACCGCGTCGTCGCCCGCTTCGTCGAGCTGCAGGGCGAGTTCCTGGCGGGCGGGGTGGTGCTGAGGGCCTTCGAGCACTTCGTCGCGCCCGGGGCGGCCGCCGCCGAGGTGCGGGTGTGGTGGCGGGACGGGACGCCCCGGATGGTCACCGCCCACCCCGACAGCCCGGTCGCCGAAGTCACGGAACCGGACCTCGAACCGGTCCGCGCGGCCGTCGAGGCTCTGGACTGCCCCTTCGTGACCACCGACCTCGCCCTGCGCGCGGACGGGGTCTGGCGGGTCGTCGAGGTGGGGGACGGGCAGGTCAGCGACCTCCACCGGGAGGCCGACCGGGCAGCTTTCGTCCGCCTGTTGACGGCCGATCAGGCACTCCTGTGCACACCGTCCCCATCTGGTACAACACCGGCATGACGGGATTCGAGATCACCGGCGCGAGCGCCGCCGACATGAAGCTGATCCGTGACTGGGCGGACGAGGAGGGCTGGAACCCGGGGGACTCGGACCGCTTCGCCTTCGCCGTCGCCGACCCCGAGGGGTTCCTCGTCGGGCGGCTGGACGGTGAGCCGGTGGCCTGCATCTCCGCCGTGCGCTACGGCGACGGCTTCGGCTTCATCGGCTTCTACATCGCCCGGCCCGCCTTCCGCGGCCAGGGGTACGGCATCCGGCTGTGGCACGCCGGGATGGACCGGCTCGTCGGGCGGCTCGTGGGCCTGGACGGGGTCGTCGACCAGCAGGACAACTACCGCAAATCCGGATTCCGTTGGGCCTGGAACAACTTCCGCTACGAGGGTGTGCCGCAGGACGGCGCCGAGGATCCCGCTGCCGGGGGCGCCGCGGAGGGCGCCGCCGGGGTCGAGATCGTGGACGCGAGCACCCTCCCCTTCGGTGTGCTCGCCGCCTACGACCGGCGGTTCTTCCCTGCGCCGCGCGACGCCTTCCTCTCCGCGTGGACCGGTCTGCCCGGGCGGACGGCCCTGGCCGCCGTCCGGGACGGACGCGTCGAGGGTCTCGGCGTGATCCGCCCGTCCAGCGCCGCCCACCGGATCGGCCCGTTGTACGCGGCCACCCCTGCCGTGGCGGCGGCCCTGCTGCGGAGGCTGGCCGGGCATGCACCCGACGGGCTGGTGTCCGTGGACGTACCGGACGCGAACCCGGCGGCCGCCGCCCTGTTCGAGGGCCTCGGCCTGGCCCCGGTCTTCGAGACCGCCCGGATGTACACCGGGCCGGCCCCGGACCTCGCCCTGGCCGAGCTGTTCGGGGTGACAAGCCTCGAACTCGGCTGAGAATCAGGGTGGTTGGCGGGTCGATGGCCCTAGACTGCGCGAGGCCCGATCGCTGCCGCGCTGTTCCGGGGGGAACGCCATGTCGTATCTGCTGCTGCTCGTCGCCGCCGTGCTCAGTGTCCTGGGCTGGCTGAACGACAGCGAGGCCCTGACCACGGCCGGCTGGGTGGTCTGGGGTGCCGGCATCCTCCTCCTGCTGCTCCGATGGCGGCGGAACCGCCGCAGGTTCCCGACGCTGGAGGCGGCCGAGGCCGCGGCGAACGCCGGGAACACCCGCGCGATGCGGGCCCTCGCGATGCGGCAGAAGCTGCTGGACGACTTCACCGAGGCCGAGCGGCTGCTGCGCGCCGCGGTCGAGCTGGGGGACGTGGAGGCGATGTGGGAGATGGGGCGCCTCGTCGAGCAGCGGGACGGACTGGAGGCGTCCGAGCCGTGGTTCCGGATGGCCGCGGAGCGCGGGCATTTCTTCGCCAAGCGGTTCTTCCGGCCCGGACACGCGCTCAACATGGACGGCAGCAACCCCTTGTGAGCCGGACGGCGGTCGCACGGCGCCGCCCGGCCCACGGTTTCACGCGGGGTCAGAAGCCGAACGTCGTGCCGGAGGTGTTCCGCAGGCCGCACGGGTTGGCGAAGGTGTATGAGTAGCTGAGCCGACGGCCCTGCCACACCCCGTCGGCCGTCACCGTCATCGGGTTCCACTCCCTGGTACAGACGGCGTCGGGGACCGGGGCGGCGAGCGGGTCGAGCTGTGCGCTGCCGTTCGCGCGTAACTCCGCGCACGCGGCGACCGGGCTCGGGTGCGTTCCGCCCGGCGTCGGCGAGCAGACGAGCGTCACCGCGCGCAGTACCGTGCCCGCGTCGGCATCGGGTCCGGCCGTCACACTGAGCACCAGCGCGGACGGCGCGTACAGGCTCTCCGTACCGGTCGGTGCGGCTCCGGCCGTGCCCGGCCAGGCCAGTGCGGTGAGCGCGGTGAGCGCCATGGCGGCGGAACCGAGCCCGAGACCCTTTGCGATGGACCGCATTTCGAACACTCCCTTGGGTTGGTGTTTCGGATAGCGGACAGAGTCTTGCCGACCCGAGCCGTGAACGCCCGTTCGCACCCCCATTTCTCGTCACCGATCGTGTACGAATGACTGCAGACCGCAGCCGTGCGAGCGAGCTGACCTGTGGGGGAGCGGGCCGCCGAATCGGCCGAACACCGACCGGGACACCTCCCCGAAACATGCCGCATCCCGGCTTTGATCTGCCGGGACGGGCTCCGCAATCCCTCCGGGGGAGTCAGGCGGTGGGGCTCAGGCGCGGGGCGTAGAGCTCCAGCAGGCGGGTGCGGGTCTGCTGGAGGCGCATCGCGAGGACCCGCCCGACCCAGTGCCCGATGGCCGAGCCGAAGGTGGGGTCGGCGTCCATCAGCATCCGGACGGTGGCGGCGTCGAACTCGTACGCCCGCACCGGTGTCATCGCCTCCGCACCGAGCTGCCACACGTACGGCGGGAACAGCCAGGACCAGCCCACCAGTTCACCCGGACCGAGGTTCTCCACGGGCGCCGGCCGACGGCCGGGCACGGGAACCTCCAGCGTCACCGTGCCGGAACGCACGATCCAGAAGGAATCCGCCCGCGTGCCTTCGTCGAAGATCCGCGCACCCTCCGGGAAGTTCACCTCACGGGCCTGGGACATCAGCCGTCCACGGTGCTCGGTGGACAGGACGGCGGCGATCTTGATGGGGGAAGGTGTGCTCACGACGGCCTCCGATCACGACCCCCCACGACGCTCCTGCTCTCCCCAGTGTCGCCGACGCGGGCCATATCGCGGCCGGACGGGACATGGTTTCTTCCCCGCCCGGACCGGGAACGCCGGCCGGTGGCCTTGTGCGGCCCGGGCCGACGGGGACCTCAGGGAGTGTCCTCGGCATTCGCCTCGAGGCAGGCCAGCTCCATCGCGTCCAGGACCGCCTCGTGACTGCGGCCGCTCAGTTCCGCGACGTTCTCGATCTGGGCCGTCGCCCAGGCCGCCAGAGTCATCACCAGCACGCGGAGCCCGTCGGTGCCGTGCTCGGCCAGGACCGCGTCCGCGACGACCATGGCCTCCTCGGGGACCTGCTCGGGCGGTTCGAGGCCCGCGAGACCGCGGAGCAGGGTGAGGGTGCGGCGGGAGATCTCCGGCGTCATTCCCGCCAGCCGCATGTCTTCCTGGTCGTCCATCCGCCCGCCCTCCGGTGCCGTGCCCGAATCGCCTCAGGGCACGGTAGAGGGACGCGGCCCCGCGCGGGGCCGTTTCGTGAGGGTGACGGTGCGTGATCACGCACCGACCGGCTGAATCCGACCGGTCGCAGGCGGTCCCGCGCGTCGCCGGCCGGTCCCGGGCGGACCCGGCCCGCCCCGGGCGGACAGGCGGCCCGGGCGGACGGGGCGGCGCCGTCCGGCGTCCGAAAGCGCCCGTGCGTTCGGCTTCCCCTTCCCCCAGAAGCGACCCGCCGGTAACCTGCCCGCGGCAGCCGCCCGACCGGACGGCCGGATCCTGGCAGGAGCACGATGAAGAGCCTCTTACGCGCGGTCCTCTGCGCCCTCCTGCTGGTGATCGGCGCCCTCGCCGCGCCGGCCGTCGCGCCCGCCCACGCCGCCCCGCCGCCCGCGGGCGGTACCGGCACCGGCCCCGGTGAGGCCTGGACCCCGCCGCTGTCCACCCGCGGCCGGTACATCGTCGACGCCCAGGGCAACCGCTTCCGCCTGCGCTCCGGAAACTGGGACGGGGCCCAGGGGTCCTGGAACGGCTCCGGCGACCGGAACGACCCCGCCACGCACCACAGCGGGCAGAACGCCCACGGCATACCCATCGGCCTGGACCGCACCCCCCTGCCCGCCCTGCTCGCCGACTTCCGCGCCCTGGGGCTGAACAGCATCCGGCTGCCCTTCTCCAACGAGATGCTGCGCGACACCACCCCCGTCCCGGACTCGGCCGTCGCCGCCAATGCGGCCCTGCGCGGCCGCACGCCCCTCCAGGTCTACGACGCCGTCGTCGCGGCCCTCACGGACGCAGGCTTCGCCGTCATCCTCAACAACCACACCGTCACCACCCGTTGGTGCTGCGGCCTCGACGGCAACGAACGCTGGAACAGCGGCCGCTCCACCGCCCAGTGGGCCGACGACTGGGTCTTCCTGGCCCGCCGCTACCGGGACAACCCGCGCGTGGTCGGCGCCGACCTCTACAACGAGGTCCGCCGCGACTTCCTCGACGACCCCAACTGGGGTCTCGGCGACAACCACGACTGGCACGCCGCCGCCCAGGAGGCCGCCGACCGCATCCTCACCGAGGCCAACCCCCAGCTGCTGATCGTCGTCGAGGGCATCAACTGGTTCGGGCTCCCCGTGGACGGCTTCCCGCACGGCCGCCCCACCCTGACCCCCGTACGCACCCTCTCCCACACCCTGGTCACCTCGAACAAGCTGGTCTACTCGGCCCACTTCTACGGCTACACGGGCCCCCGGCACAGCGGCGCCACCGGCATCGGCGAGACCAGCGACCTCCGCTACCAGGACATGACCGCGGTACAGCTCGAACAGACCCTGTACGACCAGGCCTTCTTCGTGTCCGCCGAGACCGGCACGCACTTCACCGCCCCCGTCTGGATCAGCGAGTTCGGCACCGGGGCCGACGAAACCGGCTCCGCACCGCGCACCTGGTTCGACCGCCTCACCGCGTACCTGACGCGTTCCGACGCCGACTTCGCGTACTGGCCCCTCGTCGGCTGGAGCACCGACGCCCAGGGCAACCCGGGTGGCGACAGCTGGGCACTCCTGCGCTACGACGCGGCCGGCCGCCGCTCCGGCGTACTGGACGCGGGGGACTGGCGCACCGCCCGATGGTCCCCGCTCGCCACCACGCCCGGCCGCACCGGGCCGGTCCCCGCCACCAGCGCCTGGTACCAGCTGACCACCGACCACCGCGACCACAACGCCTCGCTGCGCACCCGCGCCTTTGGCGACTGGGACAGCGGGGCCCGCAAGGCGGTCTGCCCCGACGGCTCCCGCCTCACCGGGCTCGCCCACACGGGCGGCCGCGGCCTGTGCCGCACCTCCGACCTGCGCGCCCCGACGGGCGGGCACACGGTGGTCCGCGACGAGACGCACGTCCCCGCGGGCGGCGACTGGGCCACCGGCTACACCAAGTTCCAGTGCCCGGGCGGCCAGTTCCTGATCGGCTACAGCCTGCGCGGCGAGCGGGTGTCGGCGGCGCTCTGCGCACCGTCCCGTACGGCCCTTCCCGCAGGCGGCCGGACGCTCTGGTTCGACCGCGGGGACAACCGCCCGCAGGGCGGCCCCGGCGCGGACTTCGCCTCCGGGCACTACAAGGGCCAGTGCCTGACCACCGAGTACGCGGCGGGCATCGCCTTCACCACCCGCGTGGGCTCGCGGCCCTCCCCGGCCGCGCTGCTGTGCCGTCCCCTGCCCGGTCCGGACACGCCCTAGTACGGCGCCCTACGGGCGGCGGGTCGCGGCGGCGGTGAGTGCGGCCAGGACCAGGACCGCCGCGACCAGGAAGGTGAAGCGCATGCCGGCGGCCACGGCGCCGGCATGCGCCGAGGCGATGTCGGCCGTCCCCGACCCGCGGGCGAACACGGCGCCCATGACGGACGCGCCGGTGACGAGTCCGAGATTGCGCGAGAGGTTGAGCATGCCGGACACGACGCCCCGCCGGTCGGGTCCTGCATCCGCCATCACGGCGGTGTTGTTGGCCGTCTGGAACACTGCGTAGCCCGCGGTCACGACCGCGAGAGGGGTGACGTAACCGAGCACACCGGTCGACGCCGGGGCCACGGCCAGGGTGAGGGAGCCCGCCGCCATCACGAGGAGCCCGAGCAGGGTCGTGCGCCGTGCGCCGAACCGGTCCGCGAGCCGGCCGGCCGGCACCCCGGTCACCGCCGCCACCAGCGGCCCGGCCGACAGGACGAGTCCGGCAGCGCCCCCGTCGAGCCCGAGCGCGCGGGAGAGGTAGAAGGGACCGACCACCAGCGTCGCCATCATCACCGTGGACACGAGCGCGCTCGAGGCGAGGCCGGCGCCGATCGCCGGATCACGCAACAGCGCCCGTTGGACCAGGGGCGACGCCACCCGCGCCTCGGCGCGTACGAAGAGGGCGACCCCGACGGCGGCGGCCAGCAGCAGCGCCGCGTTGAGCGCGCCGAACCGGCCGCGGCCCAGGGTCATGGCGAGCGCGTAGGCGGCAAGCGTCAGCGCGAGCAGCAGCGTGCCCACGTGGTCGAAGCGGGCGCGGTCGGCCCCGGCGGGCCTGTGGCGGCCGGCGGGCAGATGGCGGTGGGCCAGCAGGAACGCCACGATGCCCAGCGGGACGTTGACGAGGAAGAGCGCCCGCCATCCGAACCCGGCGAGCAGGGCCCCGCCCAGTGACGGACCGAGCGCGGTGCCCACGGCGGACATCGTGGCGAGCAGCCCCATGGCACTGCCCGTCCGTTCCTCGGGGACGGTCTCACCGACGAAAGCCATGGTGAGCGCCATCATGACGGCGGCTCCCACACCCTGCGCCGCCCGGGCCCCGACCAGCAGCCAGAGGGCGGGCGCGGCGGCGCACAGTACCGAGGCCGCGGTGAACAGGGAGATCCCGGCCAGGAGCAGCCGTCGCCGGCCGACGAGGTCACCGAGCCGCCCCGCGCCGACGACCAGGGTGGTGATGGCGAGGAGATAGGCGAGGACGATCCACTGGACCGCCTGGAACGATGCCGAGAACGCCTGCGCCAGGGCCGGCAGGCCGACGTGGGCGATGCCGGTGCCGAGCGAGGACAGCAGGACGGAGAGGGAGAGGCCGGCGAGCGCCCAGCGGACCGCGTGAGGGGTCCCGGTCTTCCCGGCGCCCGTCCCTGTGCCCGTCCCGGCTCCGGCCTGCCCGGCTCCGCTCCCGGCCTCGGCGCTGCCACTCGTTCTGGAATCACTGTGCGGGGTCATGCCGGGAGGGTGCGCGGAGCAGGGGCCGGGCGGCAAACCTTGTTGCCGATTCCGGGACGCCCGAGTGGAATGGCCGTATGGACGACAAGCAGGCCCCGCAGCCATCTCCGCACCAGGCGGTCCTCGACGAGGTCGCCCCCCGGCTCAGGCGGCTGCGCGCCCGGCGCGGCCTCACCCTGGCCGCCCTCTCCGAGACCACCGGAATCTCGAAGAGCACCCTGTCCCGGCTGGAGTCCGGGCAGCGCCGCCCCAGCCTGGAACTGCTGCTGCCGCTCGCGGCCGCGTACCAGGTTCCCCTCGACGACCTGGTGGGCGCCCCCGAGGTGGGCGATCCCCGGGTGCGACTGACCCCCCGCACCCTGCCGAACGGCGGCACGGCCGTACCGCTGACCCGGGGCCCCGGGCCCCTCCAGGCGTACAAGATGCTCATCCCCGACCGGGGCGGCGAGCCGGACCCGCGGACGCACGAGGGCTACGAGTGGCTGTACGTACTGGAGGGCCGGCTGCGCCTCGTCCTCGCCGAACACGACCTGGTCCTCGGCCCCGGCGAGGCCGCCGAGTTCGACACCCGGCTGCCCCACTGGTTCACCAGCGCGGACGGGAGGCCCGTCGAGATCCTCAGCCTCTTCGGACGGCAGGGGGAGCGCATGCACGTCCGGGCGAAGCCCCGCGCGTGACGGCGGAACACGCGCACGGCCCGGAGTGATTTGGCATCCGATACGCCAAGTGGGATGAATCAAGCCGCAAATCGCTCTAGGGTGCGCCCGTAGGCATGGTTCCGGACTGCTGTTCGGTGGTTTTCGGCCATGACTCGCCCGGCCGCACCCTACGGCCGTACCGCACACTGAACTGGGGGATTCATGCGTAGATTCCGAGGGCCGGCGGCTGCTCTCGCCCTGTCCCTGGCGGGAACCGGCGCGGGGGTGGGCCTCGGCCTCGTCCCGCAGGCGGCGGCGGTCACCCCGCCCGTCGCGTTCACCGCCGACGCGCTGTCCACCTGGCAGCCCAACGGCGTCGTCTGGGCGCTCGCCGAGGCGGGCGGCCAGGTCTTCGCAGGCGGCACCTTCTCCACCGTGCGCCCGCCCGCCGGAGGCTCCGGAAGCGAGCAGTCGGCCGTGAACTTCGTGGCGCTCGACGCCGCGACCGGCGCCCCGACCTCCTGCGAACTGTCCTTCACCGTCGGCTCCGGCACCGCCACGGTCCGCGCGCTCGCCCTCTCTCCGGACAAGTCGACGCTCTACGCCGGCGGCTACTTCGGCGCCGTCAACGGCACCGCCGTCTCCAGCATCGCCGCCATCGACGTGGCGAGCTGCACCGTGAAGCAGGGCTTCCGCCCGGCCTTCGCGGCCACCGTCCGCGCCCTCGCCGTCACCGGTGACACCGTCTATGCGGGCGGCGACTTCCTCAGCGTCGCCGGCCAGCCCCGCCAGCGCTTCGCCGCAGTCGGCGCGGCCGACGGGGCGCTGAAGCCCTTCACCGCCGACGCCGACGAACCCGGGCGCGCCGTCGAGGTCACCCCGGACGGCAACAACGTGGTGCTCGGCGGGGACTTCTTCACCGTCAACGGCACGAACACGCACGCCCTGGCCGTCGTCGACGCGACGAGCGGTGCGCTCACCAAGTCGTACGCCGGTTTCATCGAGACCAACTCCGTTGTCAAGGACATAGCCACCGACGCGACCGGCTTCTACACCGCCAACGAGGGCACGGGCGGCGGCGTCTTCGACGGCCGGATCGCGCTGAACCTGCCCGACTTCGGCCAGCGCTGGCGCGACACCTGCCTCGGCGCCACCCAGGCCGTGCTGCCGCACCAGAACGTGCTCTACAGCGCCTCGCACGCGCACGACTGCTCCAGCGTCGGTGAATTCCCCGACGGCCAGCGCCACCACCTGCTCGCCCAGCCCACCAGTGGCACCGGCAAGCTCGGCTGGGCCCCCGACACCAACGACGGCATCGGCGAGGGCATCGGGCCGCGCGTGATGACGGTCGGGTCCAAGGGCGGCGTCCAGTACCTGTGGGTCGGCGGGGAGTTCACCACCGTCAACGGAGCGGCGCAGCAGAGCCTGACGCGCTTCGCCTCCACCGGGGACACCGGCGCGCCCACCGTGCCCGTGGCCAGCGCGGTCAGTTTCAAGCCGGGCGAGGTCCAGGTGCGCTGGCGCACCAGCCTCGACCTCGACGACAGCGCGCTGACCTACCGGATCCACCGGAACGGCGCGGCCACGCCGATCGCCACGGTCGCCGCCGACTCGCTCTTCTTCAAGCGGCCGCAGGCCTCCTGGACCGACACCACCGCCGCGGCGGGCCAGACGTACACCTACCGGGTGACGGCCACGGACGCGGCCGGCAACACCAGCGCCCTGTCCGCCACGGCGAGCGTGACCGTCCCCACCTCGGCGGAGGGCTACCCGAGCCGGGTCCGGACCGACGGGGCCGACCTGTACTGGCGCTACGACGAATCGGCCCTGCCCTTCGTCGCCGACTCCTCCGCCGGCGGCAACCAGAGCGGCGTGCACAACAACGCCCCCGCCCTGAGGCAGACGCCCGGCGCGGTCTCCGGGGCGAGCACGGCGATCGGATTCAACGGCTCCAACACCCACGTGTACGCGGACAAGCGGCAGGCGATCGGCAGCACCTACAGCGTCGAGACCTGGTTCAGGACGAACACCACCCGCGGCGGCAAGCTCGTCGGCTTCGGGAACAGCCAGGGCGGCACCAGCAACCAGTACGACAAGCACGTCTACATGACCAATGACGGCCGGCTGGTGTACGGCGTGTACACCGGAGCCACCCGCACCATCACCACCCCGGGTGCCTACAACGACAACCAGTGGCACCACGTCGTCGCCACCCAGGGGCCGGGCGGGATGACCCTCTACGTGGACGGCGCCCAGAAGGGCACGCTGAACGTCACCACGCACGAGAACTACTCCGGCTACTGGCGCACCGGCGGCGACAACCTCACCGCCTGGCCCAACCGCCCGACCAGCGACCACTGGGCGGGACAGCTCGACGAGACGGCCGTCTACCCGACGGTGCTCAGCGCGGCGCAGGTGCAGAACCACTTCACCCTCGCCACCGCCCCGGCCGACTCGGTGGTCCGCGTGACCGCCGCGGAGGACACCTACGCCAACGCCGGGGCACCCGGCACCAACTACGGGACCTCGGGATCGCTCGCGGTGCGCGGCACCTCGTTCTACGCGAGCTACCTGCGCTTCGACCTCCCCGCCGCGCCCGCCGGCACGGTCCTGAAGTCGGCGGCGCTCAGCGTGAAGACGAGCACGATGAGCGGCGCCGGCACGACGGACACCGTCTCGGTCGTCCCGGTCACCGGCTCGTGGAGCGAGGGCGGGACGACGTACAACAACCGCCCCGCACTGGGTGGCCCGGCGCTCGGCGCCTTCGCCGGGATCCCGGACGGCTCGGCGGTGCACACCACCGGGCTGACCACCGCGACCGTCGCGGCGGCGCTGGGCGGCAGCTACGGCCTGGGCCTGAGCAGCACAGGCACGGACGCCCTGTGGCTGTGGTCCTCCGAGGCTCAGGCCAACGAGGGGACACCGGAGCTGACGCTCACCTTCGGTGCGCCGTGACCTGACGGGTCCCTGAGGACGAGGGGGCGCGGACCATGACGGTCCGCGCCCCTTCGCGCACCCGAGTACGTGGCTACCCCACGGCGTACGTGAACATGTACTCGACCGAGGTGTCGCCGTGGCGGTACGTGAAGCCTCCGGAGCCCGTCAGTCCTGCGAGCTCCCCCGTGCCGGAGCCGGGGAGCGCCTCGAACCGGCAGACGGTGCCGCCGGCGTCGAAGCTGCCCCGCTCCTCCAGTACGAAGCTGCCCTTGCGGCCGTCGACGCTGCCGGCGACCAGTTCCATGCCGCTGTAGGAGCCGGTGTTCTCCCCGGTGTAGGCGATCGTGTAGTCGCAGGCGGTCTCCGAGGCCTCGATCCCACCGGTGAAGGCGTTGTTGACACGGGCGTGGGCGAGCCGCGGGACGGCGGTCGCGGCGGCCGGTTCGGCCGCGGAGCCGACGGGGCTCTCCTCCCAGTTGGCGAAGGTGAAGCGGCCACCGGTCTCTACGGGCGTGGGCATGACTGTCCTCTCGGCCGGCCGGACGGTCCATCCGTCCGGAGTGCCCCCAGGCTGGCAGCCGTACCTGACACCTTCTGTCAGGTACGGGCGACAATGGCGCCATGCGCGCCGACCGGCTCCTCTCCCTGCTCCTGCTGCTGCAGAACCGCGGCCGGATGACCGCGTCCCGGCTCGCCGCCGAGCTGGAGGTGTCGGTACGCACGATCCACCGCGACATCGACGCCCTCGGGGCGTCGGGCGTTCCCGTCCTCGCCGACCGCGGACCGGCCGGCGGATACCGGCTGGCCGAGGGCTACCGCACGCGCCTCACCGGCCTCACCGACACCCAGGCGGACTCCCTCTTCCTCGCCGGCGCCCCCACGGCCGCGCAGGAGCTCGGCCTCGGCGCCGACCTGGCCACCGCCCAGCTCAAACTGCAGGCCGCGCTGCCGGCCGCACTCGCCGAGCGGGCCCGCAGGATCCAGGGCCGATTCCACCTCGACGCCCCCGCCTGGTTCCGGGACGCCGACCCCGTCCCCCATCTCGCCCAGATCGCCCGGGCCGTCTGGGACCAGCACGTCCTGCGCACCCACTACCGCCGCTGGCGCGGCGAGGTACGGCGCGAGCTGCACCCCCTCGGCCTCGTCCTCAAGGGCGGCATCTGGTACCTCGTCGCCGACGTCGACGGCGCCGTACGGACCTACCGGGTCTCCCGGTTCCTGACCGTGGACACCGCCGCGGAGCGCTTCGAACGGCCCGCCGGATTCGAACTGGCCGCGTACTGGCAGGAGTCCACCAGCCGGCTGGATGCCGTACTCCACCAGCAGACCGCCGAACTGCGGCTGTCACCGCGCGGGCAGCTGATGCTGCCGATGCAGTTCGGGGCGGCGGGCACCCGGGCGCTCGCCGAAGCAGACCCGCCCGACGCCGACGGCTGGGTCCGGCTGCGCCTCGGCGTCGAGTCCCCGGCCGTCGCCGTCGGCGACCTGCTCCGCCTGGGCACGGAGGCCGAGGTGCTCGGCCCGCCCGAACTGCGCCGCGCCCTCGCGGAGACGGTGACAGCCCTGGCCCGACGCTACGCGTGAGGCATGCGCCGCCCGCGTCCCTCGTAGGGTGGGCGGATGGAGATCGAGCTGCGCGAGACGAACGACGACGACCTGGCCGTGTTCTGGGAGCAGCTGACACACCCGGAGCTCCGGCGGATGGCGGCGCTCACCAGGAAGTACCACTACGACCGGGGCCATTTCGACGCGCACTGGGCGAAGGTGCGCAACGACCCCGCCGTGACCCTGCGCACGGTGCTCGCCGACCGGGTCGTCGTCGGTCACGCCGCCGTGTTCGGGCCGCCCGGGGAGCGCGAGGTGACGTACGTGATCGGCCCCGGGCACTGGGGACGGGGGATCGCCACCCGGGCGCTGGCCGAGCTGATCCGGCTGGAGGACACCCGGCCCCTGCACGCCGGGGCGGTCTCCGACAACGCGGGCTCGATCCGGGTGCTGGAGAAGTGCGGGTTCGTCCTCACCGGCCGCACCCGCGACTACGCCAGGGCCCGCGGCGAAGAGGTGGACGTCGTCCTGCTCACCCTGCACTGAGCGGAGGCCCGCCCGGTCCGCCCGGTCCGCACGACCCGCCCTGCCCGCCCGGTGCCGCCGGCCGGCCCGGAGGTTCCACCTCCAGGAAGCGGCGCCGCCGAGGGCCCCGGTACAGCAGGCAGACCCAGCCCAGCCCTTCCAGTACCGCCGCGCAGGCCGTCAGCCGCTCCTGCTCCGCACCGGCCGCGCCACCGCCCGCAGGGCCGAGCCAGGTCACCTCCGCCCGCCCGGGCTCCGCCCCGGCTGCCACGCGGTATCCCGTCCGTGTGCGCCGCCCCTCCCCGTCCAGCGCCGACGGCGCGATCCCGGCCGCCTCCAGTACGAGGGCCACCGCGCGCGGAACCTGCCGTACCTCCCACGGCGCGGGAACCGCCTCGCCCGCCGGGCCGTTGACCAGACGGCGGATCTGCAGCAGCCCCTCGTAGGCGGTGCGCAGTTCTGCCTCGCGCCCGCCGGGCGGCTCGGCCGGGCCGTCGCCGGTAGCGGGCTCGAATCCCTGCCCGGGTACCGCCATCACTCACCACCTGCCCCGCCGTCTGAGTACCTCACGCCCAACGGCCTGAGTATCCACCCCGATTCCCCGGAGCCGCTCCACTGGTCGAATGGGGACATGACTTCAGACGCCCCGAGCAGCGTGGCTCCCCGCCCGCGCCTGCAACACGTGACCACCGCCGGCTCGGCCCTGGCCGTGGCCCTGGTCCCGCTCGTCGTCGGCGTCCTGTTCGCGAAGGCCATGGCCGCCGACCCGATGACCCCGGTCAATGCCCTGATCGCGGGCGGCGGCCAGCGGGCGGCGCTGCCGCGGGGCGAGTGGAAGCGGCGCGGGCACAACACCGTGCGCAGGCTGCGCACCGCGCAGCGGACCACCGCGCGGCGCTGCGCCCGTGCCTGCGGCCGCCGCCCCTGAGGCTCCGAGCCCACGCCCCGGCCCTGCTGCCCCCGTCCCGCCCCGCTCCGCCCCCGGCGGGCGTCAGGAGGTGGCGGCCAGCGGCTCCTGGAGTTCGGTGACCCACTGCTCCGGGTCCTCGGGGCAGGCCAGGCTCAGCTCGCGCGCGTACCCGGCCGAGCGGTGACCGTGCGCGTCGATCCACCGCGCCAGGGCCTGCGCCGTGGGCAGGACCCCGTCCATCGGGCCCCGGTGCACCACGGTCGCGGCCCGCTCCACCGCGGGCAGCGTGACGATGCGTATCCCACCCCCGAGGTCCTCGGCGCGGACCGAGGACGCCACCGGCAGTCCGGCGTGGACGAGGACGGCCGCTGCGGACTCCGTACCGGGCGCGTCCTCGTAGTAGGCGGTGCCGGGACCGGTCGGGACGACCCCGGCCGCCTCGACGCGGCGGCACAGCTCGTCGAAGAGCGGGCCGATGGCGGGGCCGATGTCCTGCGGTTCGTAGCTCGCGGCCGTAGCGGTCAGCTCGGCGAGCCGGACGGGCGGAAGGCTCTTCACGACGATGTCGTCGACGGGCATGGTTCCCTCGCTCTCGATGATCCGGAGCCTTGCCTCGACCTGGACGAGCCGGGCCGCCGCGGCGGCCATGGCGGTCTCCAGCTCCGCCTGCCGCAGTCGCAGCATGCCGCGCAGCTCCTCCGCGCCCACCCGCTCGTCGAGGATCGACCCCACCTGGTCGAGGCTGAAGCCGAGTTCCTTGAGCGCGATGACACGGTTGAGGCGGGCGAGCTGCCCGGCCTCGTAGGAGCGGTAGCCCGTGAACGGGTCGACACGGGCCGGGCGCAGCAGTCCGAGGGCGTCGTAGTGACGCAGCATGCGGACCGACACCCGGCCGTGCTTGGCGAAGTCTCCGATGGTGAACATGATGCGCTCCACTACAAGGTCTGACACAGGGAGAGGGTCAAGCGTCTCACCGGGTACGGACGCGGTGGTCAGTGACCGTACTGCCGCAGGCACAGGTCGACGATGGACGGCGGTACCGCGCCCTCCGCGACCGCGCACAGCTGGTCCAGGCGGGGAGGGGGCGCCGGCCGCCGACGCGGATGGGCCGTGGCCGGTCCGGGCAGCCGCTTGCGCCGGGGCAGGGGCGCCGCCTTCGCGGGGGCCCGCTCCCGCGAAGGCTCGCGCTCCGGGGCGGACTTCGGGGGCGGCTTCGGGCCCGGGGCCGGGTTCGCGGGGGGTCTCTCGGCCTGGGGCAGCGCCCCCAGCGGCAGGGCCGGGGGAGCCGGGACCTCGGACGCCTCGGCGGGCGGTACGGATCCCCGTACGGGAGCCGGATCCGCATCCTGTGGTCCGACGGAGACGCAGCCGGTGCTCGCGAGGAGCACGACGAGGGAGAGGGGCACGGCCCGGCGTAACTGCATCCGACCACCTTGCCGTACCGCCGGCCCGGCCCGGCTCCGCCCTCACGCCTGTGGGTGACAACGGCCGGGGTGACGGCGGCTTCGGCAGCAAGCGGCCGGGCGGCAAGGCCGGGGCCTGTGGGAAGGGCAGGGGCCTGTGGGAAATTGGAACGGCAGTACGGGTGAAGGGGGAGGCGCGACCCCCCGGCTCCCCGTGCCGTGGTGTCCTGCCCGCCGATCGCCCGTACGGAGAACCGATCCATGACCTCAGCCGCCGCGCCCGGCAGCCATCCCGCGCCGCCCCCCGAGTCCGGCCCGCCCGGGGAGCCGAAGTCCACGGCCCGGCCGGGAGCCGCATTCCCGCCCTCAGCCGGCTCCCCACCGGGAGACGGGACCGCTCCGTGGAAGGGCTGGGCGGCCGTCTGCGCCGTCTCGCTCGGAATCTTCTGCCTGATCACCTCCGAGCTGCTGCCCGTCGGGCTGCTCACCCCCGTCGGGACCGACCTCGGCGTGTCCGACGGGACCGCCGGCCTGATGGTCACCGCACCCGGGCTGGTCGCCGGTTTCTGTGCGCCGCTGGTCACCGTCGGCGCCGGCCGGCTCGACCGTCGGCTCGTCCTGTGCGTGCTCATCGCCCTGATGGTCGCCGCCAACCTGGCCGCCGCCCTCGCCCCCGGCTTCGCCGTCGTCCTGGCGGCCCGGCTGCTCGTCGGAGTCAGCGTCGGCGGGTTCTGGGCCATCGCGGGCGGACTCGCCGTACGCCTCGTGCCCGAGCGCCACGTCGGCCGGGCGACCGCGCTCGTCTTCGGCGGTGTGCCCACCGCCTCCGTGCTCGGCGTCCCCGCCGGCACCCTGCTCGGCGAAGTCATCGGCTGGCGCGCCGCCTTCGCGGCGGTCGGCGGCCTCGGCCTGGTCACCCTGACCGCCCTCCTCCTGCTGCTCCCCCCGCTGCCGCCGACCCGGCACGTCGCCTTCCCCGAACTCCCCGCCCTGCTCCGCGAGAACCGCGCCGTGCGGGCCGGGGTCGTCGTCACCTTCCTCGTGGTGACCGGGCAGTTCGCCGCCTACACCTTCGTCCGACCGATCCTGCAGGACGTCTCCGGCATCGACGCCGGCTGTGTCAGCACCCTGCTGCTCGGCTACGGCGTCGCGGGGGTCGCCGGCAACTTCCTGGCGGGGGCGCGAGACGCGTACCGCACCCTGCTCGTCGTCAGCTCCTCCCTCGCCGTGATCCTCGCGCTGATCGCCGTCCTGCCGGGACCCGTCGCCGGGACCGTACTGCTGCTGGCCTGGGGACTCGTCTACGGAGGGGTCTCGGTGAGCGTGCAGGGCTGGATGATCAAGGCGGCCCCGGAGGCGCCCGAGGCCGCTTCCTCGCTGATGGTGGCGATGTTCAACTTCGCCATAGCGGCAGGTGCGCTGGGTGGCGGTCTCGCGGTCGACGGCATCTCCGCCCCCGCCGCCCCGCTCGGCGGAGCCGCCCTCATGCTCGCGGCCGCCGGTACCGTCTGGGCCACGGCGATCCGCCGCAAACCCGGCACTCCCGGCTGACCGGTGGGGCGCGGCGGGAGGGACCGCTCACGCCGCGCCCGACAGTTCGGATGGATGGGGCCGGATCGGACATCCGGCTTGACCCGGCGCCCGCCGGAGGGCGAGAGTGCGCCGATCGAGGACCACTGCACCAGCCGCACTTCGGAGATACGCCAGATGTCCATGTCCGTTCGCTCGTCGGCCGCCCCGGCCGCACCCGGTGGTTCTCCCGTACGCGGCACGCCCGCCACGCCCGCCACTCCCGGCACGCCCGCCGCCCGGCGGCACGGAGCCTGACAGGCCGGACGGGGGCCGGCGCCGCACCGCCGCGTCGGTCCCCGTCCCCGCCGGGAGACCACCATGTCCCAGGACCCTGATGAGAGCGGGATCGTCCCCGACGACCACCTGCTCGTACGCCCGTACGTCGCCCCCTCGGGCCGACCGTCCCCGTCGGCGGCGGCGCCGCCCGCATGGCCGCAGGCCGGCCCGCTGGCCTTCCCCGGCCCGGCGCGCGGCCCGTACCCCGGCGACGTTCCCGATGCCGCTCCCGTTCGCGTTCCCGATGCCGCCCCTGTTCCGGCCCCCGCCGCTGCCCCCGCCCACGCTGCCGGCCGCAGCAGGCTTCCGCTCGCCGTCCTCAGCCTGCTGGCGCTCGCCGCGGCGGGCGCCCTGGTGCTCTGGCTGAGCGGCCCCGACCCGGAGCCGCTCCGGGCCGGGGCGCCCGCCGAGCTGTCCGTCCCGGTGCTCCCGGACCGCGGCCCGGATTCCGGCGCCGATGCCGACGTACCCCGTCCCACCGCGTCCGTACGGTCCGGTGCGCCCACGGCCTCGCCCAGCGCCTCGGCCACCGGCCGGGGCCCGCAGGAGCCGCCCTCGCCGAGCGCTGCGGCCCCGGGCCCGTCCGGCTCCTCCGGAACGCTGCGGATGGGGGATCGCGGGCCCGAGGTGCGCGCCCTGCAGGAGCTGCTCCACGGGCAGGGGTTCACGTACGTCTCCGTCACCGGCGTCTTCGACGGGCAGACCAAGCGGGGCGTCAGCCAGCTGCAGCGCGACCGCTCCATCAAGGGCGACCCCAACGGCGTCTACGGCCCGGCCACCCAGGCCGCGATGCGGTGACCGTCCGCCGTGCCCGGCGGCTGCGCGGGCCGATGGGACCCCACCAGGGTTGAACGCGTTCAGTTCTTCTGTCAGGCTACGGAGCGGCCGCAGGAGCGGGCGATGCCGAAAGGCTCGTTCCTGGGGGATCTGCACCTGCGCCCACGGGGGTTTCATGTCCGTCCCGGTCCCACCGCCCGGCCCGCCGCTGCCCCCGCACCCCCGGCCGGTGCCGGCGCCACGTCCTGCGCCCGTGCCGGACGAGCACAGCGTGGCGAAGGCCTTCGCGTTCTCCTGCCTCGGCGCAGTCGCCGGCACGCTGGTGCTCCTCTGGCTGCTGTGCCTCTGGTACTGGCCATGAGCCCCGGACCGGACGGCGGCGGGACCTGATCAGCGGCCGCCCGAGACGCGCAGCACGGTGCCCGTCGTGTACGAGGCGTCCGCGGACAGCAGCCAGGCGATCGCCCCGGCGATCTCCTCGGGCCGGCCCGGCCGGCCGAGCGGGATGCCGGCCGCGGCGCGCGCCGGACGGTCGGGATCGCCCATCGCCGCGTGCATGTCGGTCTCGATGATGCCCGGCGCCACGGCGTTGACCCGGATCCCGTCCGGGCCGAGTTCCTTGGCGAGCCCCACCGTGAGCGCGTCGGTGGCGGCCTTGGTCGCCGCATAGTGCACGTACTCACCGGGGCTGCCGAGGGTGGCGGCCGCGGAGGAGACGTTCACGATCGCCCCGCCCCCGCCCGCCGCCATGTCCCGGGCGGCCCGGCGGCAGCACAGCAGGTACCCGAGGAGGTTCACCTCCACGACGCGCCGCAGATCCTCCGTACGCGCATCGGCGAGCCGGCCCAGCGGGCCGGTCACCCCGGCGTTGTTGACCAGGCCGGTCACCCCGCCGAGTTCGGCGCCCGCGATGTCGAAGAGCCGCTCGACGGCGCACTCCTCGGAGACGTCGCCGCGCACGGTCACACAGCGGGCCCCGGTGGACCGCACGCGCCGGGCGACGGCCTCCGCCGCCCCCGCGTCGCGGGTGTATCCGAGCGCCACATCGTGTCCGTCGGTGGCCAGTCGCAGACAGGTCGCCGCCCCGATGCCTCTGCTGCCACCGGTGACGACGGTGATGGGACGAGGGGACATGGGGCCTCCTGCGTGACGGCGGGTCGGGGCGGCAGGCTAACACCGCGATAATCGCTGGACCAGCGGAAATGGCGGGAAGCAGAGTGGAGTTCACCGACGCGGCGCACCACCGGGCGCGCGTCGCCCGCGATGCGTCGGCCGTCACACGTCGTCCGCCGTCCGTGTCCCCGAGGAATGCTGGAGCCGCCCCATGTCGACCCTGCGAGTCACCGCCGAAGAGCTGACCGTCCACGAACATCCGAACGCCGACGCGCTGGAACTGGCCCAAGTGGGTCTCTACCGTGCCGTGATCGCCAAGGGTGCCTACCGCACCGGCGAGTTCGCGGTCTACATCCCCGAACAGGCCGTGCTGCCCGCGGATCTGATCGAGGAGCTCGGTCTCACCGGGCGGCTCGCCGGCGGCTCCGCCGACCGGGTCAAGGCGGTCCGGCTGCGCGGCGAACTCTCGCAGGGCCTGGTCTGCAGGCCGCGCGCGCTCGCCGACGTCGACCTGGCCCAAGCGGCCAAGGAGGAAACGGACTTCGCCGAGCTGCTGGGCATCACCAAATGGGCCCCGCCCATACCCACGACCATGAACGGCGACGTCGAAGCCGCCGCCGACCTGATGCCGTGGGTCGACATCGAGAACCTCCAGCGCTACCCGCACATCTTCGAGCCCGGCGAGCCCGTCGTCCTCACCGAAAAGCTGCACGGCACCGCCTGCCTGTTCACGTACGTGGCCGAGGGAGGGCGGTCCTTCGTCTCCTCCAAGGGGTTCGGTTCGAAGGGACTGGCGCTCAAGGAGGACGAGCGCAACCTCTACTGGCGGGCCGTGCGCGGCCATGACGTACCCGCCGTCGCGGCGGCCCTGGCCGAACGTCTCGGCGCGACCCGGGTCGGGATCTTCGGCGAGGTGTACGGCAAGGGCGTCCAGGACCTCTCGTACGGGACCGACGTACGCACCGCCGACGCGCCGCCCGGATACGCCGTCTTCGACGTGTCCGCCGAGATCGACGGCCAGGTGCGCTGGCTGGACCCGGCCGCCGTACTGACGGAAGGTGAGCTCCCGCTGGTGCCACGGCTGTACGAGGGCCCGTACGACCTCGACACGGTGCTGGAGCTGGCGAGCGGCCGCGAGACGGTCTCCGGGAAGGCCGTGCACCTGCGCGAGGGCGTCGTCATCCGGCCGTCGGCGGAGCGCTACAGCCCGGTCGTGGGCGGCCGCGCCATAGCCAAGGCCGTCAGCCCGGCCTACCTGACCCGCAAGGGCGGCACCGAGTACGAGTGACCGGCCCGCCCGGTGCCGCACCGTGCCGCGCCGCGCCGCGCCCGCCCCGCCTCGTGGGGCGGGCGCTTCGTGCATGGTGGGATGAAGCGGGGGGCGGATCCACCAGCACACGGAGAGGTCGGTCAGATGTCCCAGCCGGGCGGCAGCACTCAGGAAACCATGCGGGCAATGGCGTACGAGACCTACGGCGGGACGGAGGTGCTCTCCGATACCCGGCTGCCGATGCCCAAGCTCGGACCCGGTGAGGTCCTCGTCAGGGTCAAGTGCGCCTCCGTCAATCCCGTCGACTGGAAGATCATGGCGGGCGGGCTCGATCCCCTCATGGACATCGTCTACCCGGTGGTCCCGGGCTGGGACGTGTCCGGCACCGTCGAGCGCGTCGGCATCGACACCCCCGAGTACGCCGAGGGCGACGAGGTCATCGCGTACGCCCGCAAGGACTACGTGCACGGCGGGACCTTCGCGGAGTTCGTCACCGTGCCCGTACGCGCCCTCGCGCACAAGCCCACCTCGCTCAACTGGGCCGAGGCCGCCGGACTCCCGCTCGCCGGGCTCACCGCCTACCAGCTGCTCACCCGCCTCGGCACGGGCAAGGACGACACCGTCCTCATCCACGGAGCGGCGGGCGGTGTCGGCTCCTTCGGCGTGCAGATCGCCCGCGCACTGGGCGCCCGCGTCATCGGCACCGCCTCGCCCCGCAACCACGACCGGGTGCGCGAACTCGGCGCCGAACCCATCGAGTACGGGGACGGCCTCGCCGAGCGCGTACGGGCCCTGGTACCCGATGGCCCCACGGTCGTCGCGGACTTCGTCGGAGGCGTCGGCGCCGTCACCCGGGAGGTGCTGCACGACGACGGGCGGCACGCCTCCATCGCCGATCCCAGTGTGCTCGGGGCGGGCGGCGAGTGGATGTGGGTCCGCCCGGTCGGCAGCGACCTGGCCGAACTGGGCAGGCTCGCCGACAGCGGGCAGCTGAAGGTTCCGGTCGCCACCACCTTCCCGCTGGGCGAGCTGGCGGCCGCCTTCGAACTGAGCCAGGGCGGACACACCGCGGGAAAGATCATCATCGAGATCTGATCCCGGCCGCTCAGGCCAGGTCCGGCACCTCGCCGCCGGCCGCCCAGGAGACCTCGACCCCCGGCAGGCCCGACCGCCAGGGGCCGGCCAGGGCGGTCAGGCGGGCCGCGTCCGGCGGGGCGGCGCCGAGGCCGATCGCGTAGCGGGCCAGGGCCGGGCCGGACTCGTACGGGCGGGGCCACGCGTGCACGTCCGCGACTCCCGCCTCCTCCAGCGCACCGAGCAGGGCCCGCAGCCGCCCGCGCACCCGGCCCAGGGTCTCCTCGAACTCCCCCTCGGAAGAGCTCCGTACGGTCACCACCGCCCAGGCTGCGTGACGGCGGTGCAGGGGCGGCGGCCCCGGCGCCCAGCCGCCCGAGGGGCCGGCCTCCAGCAGCTCCCAGGCCGCGTACAGCTCCTGGACCAGCAGGTCGCGCAGGCCCGGCCCCACCTGGGCCGTGCAACTGCGCACCGGCTCCGACGGAGTGAGGACCGTGACCGGATCCGGCCCGCCCGCCGGTCCCGAGACCACCGCGGACACGGCCGCAGTCGGAAGGGAATCGGCGGACAGGGCCGCCGTCGGCAGGGGATCCGTAGACAGGGACACCGGCTCGCGCCAGTCCCAGGCGGCCCACCTGCCGAAGAATTCGCGCAGCAGCGCATCGGGGGGCAGCGCCCCGGCCTCCCGGACCGTGCGCGCCGCGAGGACCGACCAGGCCAGCCCGGGCAGCCCGCCGAAGGGCGCCGCGTCCAGCCCCCGGGCCCGCGCCCACGCCTTCACCTGCCGCGCCAGGCCGGCGAACGCGGCCGATTCCGCGCCGACCCGCTCCCGTACGGCATCGGCGTCGCCGACCGCGCTCAGTGCGATCGCGGCCGCCTCGCCCAGTTCGGCCCGCCGTGCCACCGCGTGCGCCGGGTCCAGGCCGCCCGTGGCCACCACCACCAGATCCACCGGGAGCGCACCGACGCGGAAGCGCAGGCCCGGCACCCGGGCTCCCGTCACCTCGCGCAGCGGCCCCGACTCGGGCAGGGCCGCCGCCAGCCGGTCCCGTACGAGGGCGAGGCCTGCCGGGCCCGGCAGGGCCGCCACCAGGTCCAGGTCGGCCTCCGGCAGCGCGCAGCCCATACGGCGGGACCCGGCCAGGTGCACCTGCGCGTCGCCCAGAGCGGCCCTGATGCGCGCGAAGACGGCCTCGGCGGCCTCGTCCCGGCCGACGGGCGCGTCCGCGGGCCGGGACGAGGGCTCCGCCGCAGGCGCAGACTCGGGCCCGGACTCGGGCCCGGACTCGGGCTCCCAGCGGACCTCGCCCGTCCCCAGCGCCACCGTCGCCCGGACCCGCATCGGACCGTCCCCGCGCCGCGAGAGCACGGCCAGCTCCCCGACCCGCGCGGCCACCGGGCCGCCGAGCCGCGCCGTGAAGTCCGCGACCGCCCGCTGGGGGTCCTGGCTGCGGCCCAGCGTCAGGTGCGGGGTGTAGCCGTTCTGTTCGGCCGTACGCCCCCGGCAGCCCGGGAAGCGCTCCGCCAGGGCGCGCCGGAGCTCCTGCCACGGCGCCTCACCGTCGGCGGCCGGGTCCAGCCACACGGTGGCGTCCTCGCGGTGCCCGAAACTGTGCACGCCCTCCAGCCGTGCGGCGAACGGCCCGGTCGCGGCGGCCACCTCCGCCAGCAGCGGCAGGGCCTCGGCGAAGGAGGACTCCGGCACGAACCCGAAGAGCAGGTTCACGTGCGCGGGCCAGCGCCCGGCCTGCGGATCGTGCGCGCGGCGCAGCTCCCGTACCGCCCCGGGCAGGTGCGGCGGCAGCCACGCCACCGCGGTCCGGGCCGTCGCCGGTACGTCGAGACGCGCGGGCCCGCCGTCCCGCGCACCGAACTCCAGAGTGGCCTCCACCCCGTAGTGGTCGGAGATGAACAGCCCTTCCGCGAAAGCTTCTTGGGACGCCTCCGGGGCACCGACCGGCGCCGCGGGCGGGACCGGTGAGTCACCGCGCAGCGCGGCCCGGGTCACCCGCGCCGCCGTGGACCGCAGCAGGATCCGGTCCAGCCGGGACGCCCGCCCCGACAGCGATCCCACCGCGGCCAGCGGATTGGCCACCGGGTCGAAGGTCGGCGTGGCGTCCGCGGCCCCGTGCACGTCGCTCCAGGCGTCCCGCATGCCGAGCGCGGCCGCGGGCCCCTCGGCGCCGTGCCGGCCGTCATTGAAGTCGCCCAGCAGCGCCACGGGGGCTTCGATGCCGCCCAGACCCTCGGCGAGCCGGGCCAGTTCGGCCTCCCGCCGGGTCTCCCCGTTCTCGGTGTGATCGCTCGTCAGGTGGGTGGCGGCGACGACCAGGGAGCCGGCCGCGGTGTCCACCGTCACGGCCGTGACCGCCTTGTGCGGGCGGAGCAGGTGCATCCCCGCCTCCCGTACCGGCAGCCGGCTGAGCACCAGCAGCCCGCACTCGGCGACGTCCCGGCCGCCCGGATCCGTGCCGAGGGTGTACGCCTCCCGCACCCACGGCGCCGCCAGCAGCATGCGGAGCAGCTCGGGCTCGGCCTCCTGCAGCGCGATGACGTCTGCGTCGGCGGCCGCGAGATCGGCCAGCAGCAGCGGCCTGCGCCGGGCGGTGGCGATGCGCGGGGAGTCGTACCGGTCCCAGAGGGTGTTCCAGGTCAGCAACCGCACCGTGGCGGGGGCGGCGTACGACGCCGCGCCCCGGGCCAGGGGCTCGGCGGGGCGCCAGGCGCCGCCGCCCGCCGGGTCCCACACGTGCGGGGTCCGCGCGGTGAAGAACGGGGCCCGCAGCAGCCGCGGATCGCGGACCCGGCCCGCCGCGGTGGCGTCGATCCGGTCCACGCCCGTGGCCCGGTCCCACACCAGCTCGCCGTCGGCCTCGACGAACAGCACCCGGTGCCAGGGGATGTCGCCGCCGGGCACGAAGGAGGGCAACGGGACCCGCTTCGGCGCCGCCCCGCGCTGGAGCAGCCCGAGCACGAACCGTGCCGGATCGAACCGGGAGTCCCAGCGGACCTGGTGGTAGAGCTCCTCGCTGGTACGCATCAGTACCGCCCCCGTTCCGTGCCGGCGGGAGCGGCCGTGAGGCCTCCCGCCGTGTCCTCGATGTCCCCGGCCGCACCGATGTACCACGTACGGTGCGCCTGTCCGGCGTACGGCGGGCTGAACCGGTGCACCTGCGAGGCCAGCACCGGCGGCGGCACCGGATGCGGGCGCACGGCGTTGCGCCGTGCCAGCTCCGTCTCCTCCACCAGCACCACGGCGTGCGTGACGAGCGCGTCGCGGCGCCGCGCCACCGAGCCGGCCAGTCCGCGCTGCTGGTCGGTGAGCGAGGTGGCGTCCCACACCACCGTCCCGCCGCGGGCCAGCGCCGCTTCGAGGAGGTCCAGTCCCTCGCTCAGCACCTCGGTGTTGGACCGCTGGTCCGCACGGGAACCCCGGGCCGTGCGCAGGTCGTCGAGACTGACGTACGCGTCCACGCCCGGCAGTCCGCGGCCGAAGGTGCTCTTCCCGCTGCCCGAGGGCCCGCACAGCTGCACCAGCCGGGGAAACGTTCCCTCGCGCCACTGCCACGTCGCCGCCACCGCCTCCTCCACCACGGATCCGGAAATCCTTCCCTGCGCGAACGCGCGCCGGGCCTCCGCCCAGCAACGGTCGGCGGCGTCCGCGCCCAGCGCGGCGAGAGGCTCCCGCAGCCCGGCGCGCAAGGACTCCAGCGGATCGGCGCCGCCGAGCAGGCCCGCCTCCTCGGCGCACAGGGCGGACCACTCCACGCACTCCCGCGCCTGCGGCTCGTCGGCCAGCGCCCCGGCGAGCGCGTGCAGCACCCCGAGGTCGGCCGCGGCGGCCATCCGGACCAGCCCGGCCCGCCGGTCGGCGTCCGGGAACGGCCGCTGCAGGTACGGGTACAGCCCGAGCAGGTCGGACACCCGCCGGGCGAGCGCCATCCCGGCCGGGCCCGCCGCGAGCCGCGCGGCGACACGGGCCCGCGGCTCGCGGTGGAGCACGGCGGCCAGGACACCGGCCAGCCGGTCCTCCCCGGTCCGCCCCGCCCCGTCGATCCGGGCGGCGACGTCGGCGACCTCGGCCGGGTCGGCGGTATGGGCGGCGTCGGCCCCCACGGCGGCGGCCAGCCCCGCCACATCGGCCTCGGCCCCCGCACGCACCGCCCACAACGGGGCCGCCGGCCCGAGCCCGTTCGGTACCACCTGCGCGAACATCCAGTGCGTACTCGTCTGTACGTGGCCGCCGCGCACCCACTTGGCCAGGCTCCGCCCGAACTCCTCGCGCGTGAAACCGGCCACCGTCCGTACGACGTACCCCTCCTGGCGCGCGGTGTCGAGCTTCAGCCTGCGCAGCGCGCGCTCGTCGAAGGTGCCGCGCCACAGCACGCGCGGGGTGGGCACCCCCAGACCCCGCAGGAAGCGCACGGTCCGGTCCCAGTCCATGCACTGGTCCCCGTCCCAGACCGAGAAGCCGTAGAACCAGCTGTCGAGATCCTCGTAGGGGATCGAGTGGCGGGCGTACAGATTCTCCCCGCACACCCGCCAGCCGGCCGGGATCCCGGCGCCGATCCGGCCCTGGAGACCCTTGACCCACGCCCGCGAGGGGTGGTGCGCCGAGTCGAGCGACCGTGCGTGCAGGCCGTCCGCGTACAGGGTGGTGTTCTCCCCGTCGAGCTTCTCCGTCACCACGACCTCACGCCCGGCCAGTCCTGCCAGTGCCGTCGGCCCGACGGCCCGCAGATCGTCCGCCGCGACCCCGGGGGACCAGGGCAGATGCGGCGTACGGGGGTAGTGGACGCGCATGATCCGCTCCTGCTCGACGTCGGGGGTGCCCCGTCACTGTAGGTAGCCCGACCGGACGCATCCACCCAATAACGGCCTACCGGCCGCTCAGTGGGCGACGGTGAACCGCCGGCCCGCGTGCGCGTCGCGCTCGATCTCGTCGACCAGGGCGACAGCGAAGTCCTCCGTCGAGATCCGGCTCCGCCCCTCGTCGTCGACCACCAGCCCGTCCAGCCCGAGCCGGTACGTGCCCGTGCGCTCGCCGGGCGCGATCTGCGCGGCCGGGCTCAGACAGGTCCACCGCACCTCCTCCACCGGAACGGTCCGCAGGAAGTCCAGTGCATCCCCGTGGGCGTGCATCAGGGCCAGGACGGGCGCCGGAATGCCGGCCTGGTCCCAGACCAGCGGGCCGCCGGGGGTGCGCAGCGAGCCCGCCCGCCGACGACCACCACGCGCGGTGCCGGAGCGTCCCCGCCAAGTGACCGGACCCCGCCGATCAGCGACTTCGCGGCGGTGACGAGGACGCCGGGGTCTCCGGAGCCGGGGCCGAAGGCACTGACCACCACGTCGTGACCCGCCACCGCCGCGGCCACCGACGCCGGGTCGAGGACATCGCCGCGCACCACCGTCGCGGCTCCACCGCCACCGCCACCTCCGCTCCCGTTCCCGGTCCCCGTCCCGGTTCCGGAGTCCGGCAGTTTCGCCGGATCGCGGACGACCGCCGTGACCTCGTGGCCGCGCCGGAGTGCTTCGTGCAGCACCCGGGTTCCGATGGTGCCGGTCGCGCCGAAGAGGGCGATCTTCGTCATGGCGACTCCCTGGGGGTGAGGGGCTGTACGGAGCTCCGGTCGGGCTCCGCCCGGCCCATCCAAGCGAACCGGCCCGCCACCCCGGGGCAGCCGGGCCGGGGCCAGTCGGATGATCCGGTCCCGGGCCGTGAGCCCCGGGCTGTCAGCCCGCGCCACTCAGCCCCGGCCCGTCAGCCCCGGGCGGGTACGGCCGCGGCGAGCTGGCCCGCCGCCGCGAAGTGCAGCCGCTCGAGCCGGGCCGCGTAGGGCCAGCCGGCCGCCCGGTAGAAGCACAGGTCGCTCGGGATCGGTACCGCCCGCAGGTCGGCGGCGTGCGTCCCGTCCGGCAGTTCCGTGGCCGCCGCGAGCAGCGGGTCCGCCGAGCCGGCCCACTCGCCGACCGGGGCGGGACGCGGCCAGGGTTCCCCGGTGTTGGGGAACAGCCACCGGGTGTCCCGGGACATCCGGGAGGCGAAGTCCGGCCCGGCCGCGGCCCGCCGAGCCAGCCGGGCGAAGGTCAGCAGCAGGTCCGGCAGGGATTCGGCGAGCAGGGCCAGCTCCGGGTACTCCCGCAGCTTCTCGCCGTCCCCGGGCACGGAAACGACGTACCCCCACCGCCCGGTCGCCGGGTCGATACGGATCTGCGCCAGGGCGTGGCTGCGCCCGTGGTCGATCCGGGCCAGCGGCCAGTAGGAGCCGTCGCCGCCCAGCATGCGGTGCAGTTCGGGATCCACCGCGTGCTCGGCGGCCCAGGGAAGCAGCCGCAGCTCGGGGAGCCCCGCGATCGTCACCCCGCCGATCTCCCGGAACACCGTCCTGACGTCCTCGGGGACCGGCACCGCCCAGCCGTCCATCACGGAGTCGGCGCACCCGGGTTCGAGCACGACGAAGTCGGGCAAGGAGTCGGCCAGTTCGCACAGCTCGGCCACCGCACAGCGGGCGGCATCGGCCGGCACGCTGTGCCGGCGCACCGCCCGGCCGAGGAAGTCGCCGCTGACCACGCTGCGCAGCAGCAGGGCCCGCCCGTCACCGACGATCTGGAACTGGACCTCGCTGCTTCCGGTGTCGGCCGTGTTGTGGAAGGTGGAGAAGTACGGTTCCCAGTCCACGGCGCACGGATAGCCCGGGAGGCCGTGGAGGTCGACGAGATCGGTGAGCGAGTCGCCGCGGCCGCCGCTGCCGTCACAGCCGTCGACGAGCGCTGCGAGCGCTGCGAGTCCGGGGTCGGCCGCCCCTGCCTGCTCGGCGAGTTCGACGGTGGGGGTGGCCGGGACGGAGAACCTCCCCCTCGGCCGGTCCGCCACCCCCACGGCGAGCCGCTCGGCGAACCCGGTGAGCCAGGTGGCAAAGTCCGGGGCCTCGACGGTGACATCCGGATCGGCCCCCCACGGATTGACGGCCACGACCGGCCCCCACCCGGCGGCTCCGACCCCGGTGATCAGCGAGCCCTCGCCGAAGTCCGTCTCCCCGAGGGTCCAGCAGCCGTCCGCGAACGTCTCACGGCCGCGCGGCCCGAAGCGGTACTCGTGGTCCGCGGTCTCCAGGCCGCCGATCTCCCGCAGGACCACCCGGACGTCCTCCGGCACGGCCACGGCCCACCCGTCCAGCTCCGCGTCCGTGAATCCCTCGAACAGCTCCAGCTCCTGCGGCCGCTCCTGCGCCAGCACCCTCAGCGCCCGCACGGCTTCCACCGCCTGCGGCCCCGCGTCGTACATGTTCGTGGCTCCCCGTGTCGTCCGCTCTGCGGCTCCGAGGGTATCGCCGTGTATCACCACGGCGTGCCCTCGCCCCGGCCGGTTCCAGAGTCGCCATAGTGCGTACGCCAGACACTAAGTGACGCTATGTTAGACACCCGTAGACACCATCAGCGACGAAAGGTCGGTCCACTGCCATGTCTCGCCTCAACCTTGCCCAACTGGCCCTCGCCATTGCCCTCGTTCAGGCCGTCCAGGCTGCCCGCCGGGACCCGGCCCTCGTCAAGGCCGCCCAGCAGTTCGCGGAAGACTGCGCCCAGGCATACCGCTCCGGAGGTTCGCTGGCGCGTGAGGCTCAGTCCTCCTGGCGTCGCCACAGCCCGCAGGCCAAGGGGCCCGCAACCGGTGAATGAGTTCAGCGCAGAGGCGATGGGCCTCGTGATCCGCGAGCACCGTCAGGCCCGGATACCCGCCATCACCCAGGAAGAGCTGGCCGAACGGGCCGATTACGGGAAGGGCGGAGCGGTCTCGATCTCACGCATCGAGCACGGGCTCGTAAGCCCCGGGGAGCACCGTCTGGCCGCCATCGCCCTCGCACTGCAACTGACACCCGGGCAGCTCACGCAGGAAGCGGAGGACCGCACCAGGTCGCTCGCTCTCCAGCGGGGCCAGCGGCCGGTGAAGCTGCGCGACCAGGTCGCCGAGACGAAGGAACGCCACGCCGCGATCAACGAGAAGACGGCCGAGCGGTCGAAGATTGCCCAGGAGCACGGGGAAGCCTTCAACAGGGTCCATGACGTCGTCCGCGACGAGTTCTTCATGAGGTTCGTGGAGCTGGCCAGCAGCATCAGCGGGGCCCCCGAGCCGGAGAGGCCGAGGGAGGGGCAGATCGAGGGCACGGGCGAGACCCCTACGGCGATCCGTATCGAGGCCATGTCCGCCGGGATCGCGAACGCGATCCGTGGCGCCGCTGCCGGAGGCGCGGCCGGGGCGGCAGTCGGCGGCGCAGCGGCCTACGGTGCCTTCACCGCCGCCGCAATGTTCGGCACCGCCTCGACCGGAACGGTCATCGCGACGCTGGCCGGGGCTGCCGCGACCAACGCGACTCTGGCCCTCCTGGGCGGAGGCACGCTGGCCGCCGGCGGTGCGGGGATGGCGGGTGGGATTCTCCTGCTCACCGGCATGGTCGCCGCCCCGGCGGCAGCGCTGGCGGCCGCCGGCTTCTACGTTCTGCGCAAGCGCCGGAACAAGAAGGAAGAGGAACGCCTGCGCACCGAGGTCGAGGCCGCGGAGGCGGCTCTGGACCAGTCTCAGCAGGGCTTCGACACGATGGTCGACGTGCTGTCGCGCGCGACGGCCACCATGGAATACGTCGAGGTCCACGGCGTCCACGCCCTGGAGAAATGGAGGGTGAGCCTGCCGCCGGAGCCCCGCGACTGGGAATCGCTCGGGCACGCGGGGCAGGAACGGTACAAGGAGTTCCTCACCGTATCGGGATGCTTCCTCGCCGCCAGCATCATCAACGTCCCCGCTCTCCTCACGGCGGAACCCGACGCTCTGCGCGAGATGGACAGGGCCATCGACGAGACCCTGCGGTACGCGGACAGGACCATCAAGTCGATCGTCTGAGTCCCGCAGCCGTCGCCACGCGGTGCACTGCACTAGCTTCTGCTGGACTGTCGGTACGGGATGCAGAGGGCGGGGACTGTCGTGGGTGCGTCGGGGTGGGAATATTTCGTTCCCTATCAGGATGATCTCGGGGCGGCCCTCGCGGCCCTGAGACAGAAGGTCTTCGAGGCGCAGGACTACTACTGGGACGAGGACGAGGACGAGGACGACGGCGACGGGCTGAGGCCGCGGCCGGCGACCATCGACGGGCTGTGGGAGGACGAGCGGGTCCAGGAAGAGGGGACGCACTCGATCCTGGACATGCACAGGGTCCTGCGGCCGGGTGAGGATCCCGACTACGGCACCGTGCAGCCCGTTCAGCCTGCCGAGGCCCACCGGCTGACCGGGACCGACCGTCCTGCTCGGGCCCACGTGCAGCTCATGGAGCCGCTGGCCGAACGGCGTTGGTTCGGCAGGTGCGCCGTCCTGCACGACGCCGAGGGCCGGCCGCAGGAGATCTGGTTCTGGGGCTTCTCCGGCGACTAGCGGGCCTCTTGGGGCGCCCTGTGGTCCCTTCAGCGGCAGAGGGCGACGATGGACGGGGACACCGTGCCCTTGGCCGCCTCGCACAGCTGGGCCATGTCGAACGTACGCTGCGGCGCGGGCCGGGGCTTCGCCACCGTCGGCGGGCGCTTGCGCGGCTTCGCCGGAGCCGCGGGCTTGGCCTGCTTCGCCGGCCGCTGGTGCCGCGGGGGCTTCGCGGCTGCCCGCCGGGGCGGCCGATGCTGCCGCTCGGCCGCGGCAGGGACGGGTGCCGGCCTTGCCTCCGGCGGTGCTGATGACGGGGATGGCGCGGGGGACTCGGGCAGGGCCGGTTCGGCCGCCCCCGGGAGCGGGCTCAACGGCAGAGCGAGGGACGCCGGTTGCCGCGCCTGCGTCGCCCCCGCCGATGCCGGCCCCGGCAGCGGCGCGTCCGGCGGAGCAGCGGGACGCACCGTCACACACCCGGTGGCCACCACGAGCGCGGTGAGGATCAGGGCCAGGGCCCGGCGCAGCTGCATCCGCCCACCCTGCCCTACCGCCGCCGCGCGAGCCGAACCCGTCACACGGATGGGGGAAACGGCAGAGACTTCCTAGGCCCCGCTCCGCCCCTGCGTGGCCAGCCGGAGTACGTGTTCCACCGGGCCGCGGCGCAGGGGGCTGTCCGCCCAGATCTGTTGCCAGGCCCAGGTCAGGGCCAGCGCCGCTCCGCTGAAGGCGATCCAGGCGGACCAGGACGCTGCGCCGTGCGCCGGGCCGGCCAGCACCAGTGCGTGGACGACGTACGCGCTCAGCGCCATCGCCCCGAGCACCGTGAGCGGCCGCAGCAGGCGGGCGCCCGCGCCGTGGCGCGCGGCCAGGGCGCACAGCCCGATGAGGGCGCAGCCAACGCCCGCGTTGCCCAGGGTCTCCAGCGGGGTCTGGCTGTAGGGGTCGGCCACCAGCAGCCAGTCCCAGGAGGTGCTCGGCACGGCGCCGTACTGACCGCGCAGCACCTCCCGTACGGGGTCGTCGGCGGCCATGGCCTCCGGGTGGTGGACCGCGATCGCCTCCAGCAGGCGCTGCCGGGCGCCGAACACGTGGCTCGCGAGCCAGGCGGAGCCGTACCCGGCGAGGGCGGCCGCCGTTCCCCACACCGCCATCCGCAGGGCCACCGCCCGCACCCGCACGTCGCACAGACGGGCGAGGGCCATCCCGGCCAGGACGTACGGGAAGTAGGTGGCCAGCGGATACGCCCCGGTGAGCAGCAGTTCGCACAGCACCGCACCCAGCCCGGACCAGCTGGTCAGATCGGTGGCCTCGGGGACCAGGCCGCGCCCGGACGCTCCGTACCCGAACACCGGGCCCAGCAGGTACGACAGCACCGGTCCCGCCACCACCGACGCGCCCGCCACGGCGGTGAGCACCGGGGTGGAGAGGCGGGTGAACGGCTCGGCCGCCAGGAAGTACACGGCGAAGAAGGCCAGGATGACCAGGATCCCGGGCCACAACGAGGCCAGCCAGAAGCCGAGTGCGGCCAGCAGCACGCAGCGGATCAGCAGGGGACGCCAGCGCAGCGCCCAGCCCCGGGGCCGCTGCGACGGGTCCAGCCCGCGCTGGGCGAGGACCAGGGAGAAGCCGGCGAGCAGGGTGAAGAGGGCCGGGGCGCGTCCGTCGGCCGCGACGAGGAGGTAACCGGCTCCCTCGGGCTCGGGGCTGGGACCGACGTGTACGGCAAACATGCCGAGGACGGCCAGGCCGCGCACGGCGTCGACACCGGCGAGCCTGCCGGTCCCCCGGGCCGGAGCCCCCGCACCGCTTACGGCTTTCGCGTCCCCCGCGTCCCTCACATCCCCTGCGCCACTCACGCCACTCACGTCCCCCACACCGCTCACGTCCCCCACTCTTTTCCTGCCCCCGTGCGCCTCATGCGGCGCACGTCACGCTGTCGCGCGGCGTGTAACGCGTCTTCATCGTCTCCCGCTTGACCTCTTGGCCGCCCTGCACGAAGACGCGGTCCACGGCCACGTCGAAGCCCTCCAGCGGTGACTGGGGCTCGCACTTGGGGCCGCTGCCGTTGCGGACGGCCGGCTGCTTGATGTTGGTCCGCGGGCCCTGGTCCGCGCGTATCTCCTCGTACTTCTTCGTGCCGAGGAAGGTGATGGTGATCGAGGTGTCCGTGGCCTCGGCCTGGATGTACAGGGCCTTGCCCGAGTCGTTGGCGAAGCGCAGGTCGAGGCTGCCCCAGGCCACCGTGGCCTCGCGGCCCTCGGGGTAGCGCTCGATGTAGAAGGAGTGGGCGCCGTACTCGACGGGCTTGACGCCCGCGAAGAACATCGCGTTGAACACCGTGGTGGCGACGGCCGACACCCCGCCGCCGGCGGCCTTCTCGTACTGCCCGTTGTTGATGATCAGGCCGTCGACGAAGCCGTTCTCCTTGGTGCGTTCGCCGACGGTCCGGTTGAAGCTCCAGGTCTCGTCGGGCAGCACCAGCGAGCCGTCGATCAGCTCGGCGGCCCGCCCGATGTTGGTCGTCCGGTACGCGGCCGGCTCGAAGCGGACCGTGAAGGAGGACACCTTCTCCTTGATCCCGAGCTGCTCGACGGTGTCCTTGGAGAGCCGGGGCGCGGCGGCCTCGGTGGCGACCTCGCCGGTACGGGCGGCCGCGCCGGTGCCGGTCAGCAGCGGGAGCACCGCTGCGCTCAGGGCCCGTTCCGTGACCTGCCGGCCCGCCCTGCCCTCCTCGGTGACCGTGACGCGGCCCGTGCCGTCGAGCCGCAGGCGTGCCTCGGCGGGGCGCGGGGCGGCCTGGCGCAGCGGCCCCGCGAGGGCCGGGTCGGCGAGCAGCGCCTTCGCGTCGAGGCCCGGGGCGAGGCGGCCCCCGCCGTCGTCCTTCAGGCTCAGGTGCTTGGAGAGGACGGCGGGGGAGACGGTTATGTTCCGCCCGGCGACCGCGAGGGTCACCGGGGCGGACATCGCCGGCTCGGCGAACTCCTTCAGGGCCCGGTCGGTCTCCTGCCGGCCCACCTTCGGCTCGGTCCGCCGAACGGGCAGGGCGAGCGGTTCGGTGCCGGCCAGCGGGTGGCCGGCGCGCAGCGCGGCCAGAGCGCCGTCCACGTCGACGGCGATTCCGGTGACCGGGGCGACCGCCTTGGCCCTGCCCTTCTCGAAGGCGACGGAGCCCTCCCGGGCCTCCACCCCGGCGGCCTTCGCGATGCCGTCCAGGGAGCCGCGGGCCGCCTTCTCGTCGAGGCGGACCACCGGGCGCACGTCGGGATCGCCGGAGGCGAAGAGCCGGCCGATCACCGTCAGCGGGCCGGATCCGGTGCGGGCGGCCCGGTCGACGGTCGCGCCGCTGTCCAGGGACAGGCCGAGCGCCGCCGGGTCGGCCCGCTCGGTGCGCTCGCCGACCCGCAGCGCGACCGGGGCCGCGGCGGCCGGGCCGAGCTCCCGGTCCAGGGTCCGGAGGGCCTCGTCCCTGCTCATCCCGCCTATGGAGACGCCGCGCACCTTCGTGCCCACGGCGATGTCCTCGCCGGCCAGGAGCAGCGCGGCGGCGTACAGCCCGCCGAAGCCGACGACCGCGGCGCCCGCGGCCGCGCCGGCGATTCCCGTCACGGTCCACCTCCTGCCGGGTTCCGCCGGGGTGCCGGTGCCCGTGGGGGAGGCGCGTCGCATGTGGGGGTCTCTCCTGGGTGCGTGCGGTGTGGGGCCTGCGGTGCGTCGTGTGCCGCAACGGGTGCCGCGCGGCCGCGCGGCACCCGTTGCGGGAAGTCTGGTCGGACCGGCGGTTTTCATGCCGCCAGTCCGCATCCGGAACGTACCAGGGAGTGCATAACCAAGTAATAAGGAGGTATAGGGGTGGCAAAGCCGTGGGGTGCCGGTCCGGCGGACGGGGCGCCGTAACCCGGGGGCCGTGCCCGCTGTTGCACAGGCGGCGGGTCCACCCACGGTGAACGGAGTCCGATGCCGCAGCTGACCGACCAGGGCGCGATCGACGAACACGGGCAGGCGGGGACCTGGATGACCCCGGCGGAGTACGGAGCCTCGAGGGCCGCCGTGTGGACCGCCGCCGTCGTCCTGGTCACCGACGTACGCGGCCGGGTCCTCATCCAGAGCGTCGACTACCGCGCCGACCGGCTGCTCCCCGGCGGGGCCGTGGACGCGGGCGAGGCGCCGTCCGCGGCCGCCGCCCGTGAGCTGCGCGAGGAGCTCGGCGTCGACGGCCGCTACCCGCGCGGCCTCGCCGTGGACTGGATCCCGGCGGACACCCCCGGCTTCCCGCCCGAGATGCGCTTCCCCGGCGAGATCCTGCACGTCTACGACGGCGGTACCTGGACCCCGGAGCGGATCGCGGCCGTCCGCCTCCCGGACCAGGAGATCACCGCCATCCACTTCGCCGAGCCGGCCGATCTGCCCGCCCTGATGGACCCGGGCGACGCCCGCCGCGCCCTGTCCGCCCTGCGCGCCCGGATCAACGGCCCCGGCACCGCCCTGCTGGAGGACGGCCGGCCCACCGCCCCGACGGCTCTCGACCGGCTCGGCGTCCTGCGCACCCGGCGGATCCCGCAGCACGACGCCTGGCACCCGGGACCCGTCCCGGCGGGGCTCCCCGTACGGGACCACCGGGCATGGCTGTTCGCCCCCGACGGGCGGGTCCTGCTCCTGGTCTCCCGGGACACCGGCGCCGCCCACCTCCCGCCCCCGACGGCCGGAACCACCGAGGATGCCGCCCCGCTCGGCCACCGGAACGGCGGGCATGGGGCCCACGCCCGGGCCGCGGCCCGCCTCACCTGCCTCCCCCCGGGCACGGACACCGATCCCGGGTACGCACGCCTGCTGGCCACCCCGGAACAGGTCCGCGAACTGAACGACTGGGGTCGGGCGGGCGACGACGAGCTCGCGGCGGTCGACGCGGCCCGGTCCGCCCTCGGCCTCCCCGTCCCCACCCGCACCCCGCCCATGGAAATCCCCGAGGAGGGCGCTCGCTGGTGAGGTGCCCGGTGGCGCCTCGTACCTGCTGACGGCGGCCGGAGCGCGGCGGTACGCCGCCCGCGGTGGAGCGGGCACCCGGGTTCGGCCCCGGGGCCGACGCGAAGGCCCGCCGTCCCGGTGCCACCGCCGTGACCGGGAAATCCGGCGTCCGCGGTCCGCGGTCCCTCAGCATGGGGCCATGAGCGACAGCGCGATCACGTACACCCTGTACATCCAGGCCGACCCGGCCCGGGTCTGGCAGGCCCTCACCGAGCCCGCCTTCACCCGCCGGTACTGGGGCCTCAGCTTCGAGACCGACTGGGCGGTGGGCTCGCCGATGGACTGGGTCGAGCGAGGGGCCCGTACCAGCGACCCCGAGCAGGTGGTTCTCGACTGCGTCCCGGACCGCCTGCTCTCCTACACCTGGCACACCTTCACCCCGCAGTGGGCGGCCTCCGTCGGGATCGGCGAGGAGCTGCGGGCCGAACTGGCGAAGGAAAGCCGTACCAAGGTGACGTACGAGATCGAACCCGTCGGCGACACCCTCGCACGGCTGACGATCCTGCACGAGGGCTTCGAACCCGGCGGCACCCTCATCGGCATGTGCGGACGGGCCTGGCCGATGCTCGCGTCCAGCCTCAAGACCCTGCTGGAGACCGGGGCCCCGCTGCCCGAGGCCGAGCAGGAGGCGGGCGAGGACTGACCGCGGCGCGGAGAGCCGGTACGCGCCCGCGCCCGTGCCCCTGCCGGCTCTCCGCGGTTTCCCCGGCCCAACCGCCGTACGCCGCACCTGAGATCATGTGTACAGACCACGAATCAGGAGCGCAGACATGACACTCGAGCACCACCGCGTCGTCATCACCGCCGCCGGCCGCGACTTCGGGCGTACCCTCGCCCTCCGTTTCGCGAGCCGGGGCGCCGAGGTCCACCTCTCCGCCCGCACCCTCGAAGCCGCCGAACGCGTCCGCGAGGAGATCCGCGCACAGGGCCACGACGCGGACCGCGTCCACGCCTACGCCTGCGATCTCAGCGACCCCGCCTCCGTACGGGACTTCGCGGCCGCGGTCGCCGCCCGTACCGACCACCTGGACGTGCTCGTCAACAACGGATCCCGCTACCAGCACGGCACCGACCTGCTGTCCGCCTCCGACGAGGACGTGACCGACACCCTCGCCTCCGGCGCCACCGGCACCGTCCTGGCCACCAAGGCCTTCCTCCCCCTGCTCCTGAAGTCGGCCGGGCCGGACATCGTCACCATGGTCTCCGGCTGCGGAGAGACCGGCCACCACCGGTCCGACGCCCACGCGGCCTTCTACGCGGCCAAGAGCGCCCAGGCCGGTTTCACCGAGATCCTCTCCCGCCGGCTGCGCGACGAGGGCGTCCGCGTCATCTCCCTCTACCCGCCGGACTTCGACAACCACGACCCGCTGTCGGAGGCATGGGAGGGAGCGCCGCGCACGGCGAAGGACCCGCTGACCGCACAGTCGCTCGTGGACTGCATCTTCTTCGCGATCGGCCAGCCCCGCGACTGTTTCATCAAGTCCTTCCACTTCGAGCAGGTCTGACGGCCATGGGGCGGACGCTGACGGACATCCTGGACGCGGCGGCCGGCGGACTGTTCCCGCCCCCCGACGGCGGCACGACCGTGGTCCCCCAGGAACACCGGCGGGACGCGGGTGTCATCGCCTTCACCGCGCACTCCGTGGTCTTCACCGACGAGGACCCGGACTGGGTGCACGCCACCCTCGCCGCAATCGACTGCGACGCGCTGGCCGCCACGATGAACCCCCGCTTCCTCGCCGCGCTGCTCGACCGCACGGGACGCGGCACCGACACGATCGACCTGCTCACCGTCGCCGGGCCGCTGCCCGGCGCACCCGGGCTGGAGCTCGTGGAGGCGACCGACCCCGACCACCCCCGCGTACGCAGGGCACTGCGCCGGCGCGACGACATACGGGTCTGGACGGCGGACGGGGGAGTCCTCGTCCTGGGCCGCGGTGTCGCGGGCCGCTGGGAGGCGGCGATCGAGGTGGACGAGGGGGTACGCCACCGCGGGCTGGGCCGGGAACTGGCCCGCGCCGCCCGCCACCTCGTCCCCGACGGGCAGCCGGTCTGGTCCCAGCAGGCCACCGGCAACGCGCGCAGCATCCGGGTCTTCCAGGCGGCGGGCTACCGGCCGGTCGGTTCGGAGGCCCTGATGCTGGCTCCGGCCCGCTGAGCACGCGCTGACGGCACCCTGACCACCGGCCGCTCACGGCGGTCGTGTGGAATGGGTGCCATGGGGCGAGGAAACAACCAGCAGCTATCGGCCACTGGCATACCGGCGCGGGCACAGGCGCGGGCACAGGCCGGGCCGGCACGGCCGGCCCACGAGACCATGGCCGACGCGGGGGTGGGCCGATGAGCGCCCCGACGAGCGACCCGATGAGCGGCCCCGACGACGACACGCCCCCCGAGCACTGGCGCTACGCCCGCCACCTGGAGTCGCTGGCCGCGGCGCCGGGCGGAAGCGGCGAGGCGGAGGTCGTGGCCGACGTGCTGTGCGACCCCGACCGGGTGATGGCGGAGAGTGCCGTCGTCACCCACCTCGACCGGCGGGCCGTACAACTGCTCGCCGACGAGGAATTCCCCGCCTGGGCCCGGGCCATGGCCGAAGTCCTCGCGGGCCGGCCCTTTCCCGAACGCCGGCTGCGGGAGTGGAACCTGCTCAAGACCGTCACCCGCGGCGAGCCCTGGGCCGCGGACGAGCTCACGGCCGCCTCCGACTGGTGCCAGCGGACCGCCGTCCGGCTGCTGACCTCGTACGAGGCGCTGAGCCTGCTCGCCACCGACGCCCGCACCCGCCGCGTCCGCAACGCGGCGACCGAGCGCCTGCGCCGCCTCCCCGAAGCCTGAACCGCCCGGCTGCCGTGGGGCAGTCGTGGTGGAGGCCGCCGCGCACGTCCGGCAAGAGCCGGGCGGCGCCGAGCATGCCGTCACCTCCCAGGCCCGCAGGTCATCGACCGCCGGCGGGTCCCGGGTCGCGTACGGGGTGACCGATGTCGGAGGGCCAGCCGGGCCGGAAGCGCTCGACGAAGTCCGCACACAGGTAGCGAGGATCGGACGGCTTCACCGCAGTCCCCGGAACCCTGCTGCGCGACCACGCGGACGATTCCCCAGCCGTGGATGCATCCGTTCGCGCACCTCGGCCGAAAGGAAGAGGGATGCAAAAGCCTCCGTATCCGGAGCTGCGCCGGGCACGGGCCGGCACCGGCCGACACGGGTGAGGAGTGGTGGCGATGGCAGGTGACCCCGGCTGGCGGGTCCGGCCCGACGGCGGTCGACCGCAGGGGCGGTCCTGCGCCCATATCGGGCTCCTGCCGACGTCCGAGCCGTCGCCGCCGGCTCCGCCGGCCGGCTGCGCGGACTGTTTGTCGCGCGGCTGGAGCTGGGTGCGGTTGCGCCGGTGCGTGACGTGCGGCTACGTCGGATGCTGTGACAGCTCGCGAGGCATGCACGCCCATGACCACCATGTGCTGAGCGGACACCCGGTCGTGCTCTCCCTGGCGTCCGACGAGGACTGGGCCTGGTGCTTCACCGACGAGGTCTTTCTCGTCCGGTCCGGCCACAGCGGATCGGGGCAGGCGCGGCGGCAGCGGCGCTAACCGCGGTGGATGGTGGCTGCGGACGGCAGTCTGTCGGCCACGGCGTCGGCCATCCTGTCGAATTCGGGGCGCAGGAAGGGTGTGGCCAGGCGTGCCCATCCCTTGAACCGCAAGGACGCCGTGTAGGTGAGGAGCGTGGTCGTGGCCGAGCGGGCCCGGAAACCCAGGTCATCGGTGGCCGTGACGGTCTTGTTCTCACCGACGAACAGCAGCCGATCCGGCTCTTTGGAGACGAGCCGGTAGAGCAGGTCGCTGGTCCTGCCACGGAAGCGCGAAGTGTTCTGCCACGTGGTTCCCTGCTGCACCGGTCCTTCGCCGACCTGCACGCACCGCACCGTGCCAGGGTCCCATTCCTCGGTCCGGGAGAAGTCCTCCAGGTAGGCGACCAGGTCATTGAGAGGAAGCCCTACGAGGATGTCCCTCCGGACGGTGACAGCCACAGCCGACCCCTTACCGGCCCGTGAGAGCCGAATCGATGTTCCGCAGACGTATTGCTTCCCCACGGGAGCCGCGGACGGATGCACGACCGACGGCCGGGTCCGTGAAAATCCCGGGGGAGGGCTGAGGACGTGAGGGCGGAATCGGAAGACGCTCCTGCCTTCCGTGCCGGTCGCCGAGCGGTCCGGTGCGGCCGGCGTGACCCTCGTACGGGGCCGGTCGCCCTCTCCGCCTACCCGCCCGGGCGGTACAGAGCCGGGCCGCGCCTCCGCCCGCGCACGCCGCGCGCAGGACCTCCCCGGCGCGGGCCACGAGCCGGCCGCACGAAAACTCTCGGCAGGAGAGAGGGGGACTCCTTCAGCACCTGGTCGGCGCGCGCATCCAGTGCTCGTCGGTGCTCCAACCGAGCAGCCGACGGGCACGGCCGCGCTCGCCCGTGCCGTCCGCTCCGAAGGAGCCGCCCGCCGCCACCAGGCGCAACCCGGCGAGGGCCGGCGCCAGCCGGGCCTGCACCAGCGGCGGCCGGCGCAGGATGTCCGCCTCGATCCACTCCAGCACGGCCGCCCGCTCCGCGTCCTCGCACAGGGAGAGGTGGAACAGCATCTGCCGCCATGCGTACGCGGTGTCCTTGATGGTGGACAGCATCGGCCTACCTGCCATTCGGTTCACCAAGCGGCACACCACGTCGAAGCAGTCCCGGGCCAGTGCCGCCCAGCCCGCCACCGGAGCGATCTTCACCCGGGCGGCCAGGGTGGCCAGGTTGTGGGTCGTGAGGATCTGGGCCTGCTCGATCACCTTGCCGTTCACGGCCGGCCGCCAGCTCGCCCCGTTGGTCCCGGCACGCTCGGCACACAGCCGCGCGAACTCTTCGGCGCTGCGAGCAGGCCGGCCGCGCTGCGCGCTGTCGACGGCCTGCGCGACCGCCATCCGGCGCAGCCGCGCGAAGTCGATGCCGTAGTACCGCTCGTACAGGCTCCCTTCGAGAAGGTCGGCGGCGATCCGTGCGGCCACGAGGAATTTCGGGGTGAAGGTCCCCATGAAGATGTCGGCGGCGAGCTCCTCCACGAACGGTGTGCCCAGCTCGGCCTGTCGGCCCAGGTGCGACAGCTCCCGCACGAGCGGGTTGGGCAGCACGGTCGCAGGGAATGCGGACACCGCCAGCCCGCCGAGCCGGCGCAGTGCCTCCTCGGCCTGTTCCTGGGCGCCCGCGGCGGCGTCGCCGTCGCGGTGCGCGGAGACCGCCCGCAGCCAGGGGAGTTCCTCGATCCGCACCTGGTGCTGGAGGTTCAGCAGCAGCAGGGACCGGCGGTTGCGGAAGGCGCAGTAGGTGCCCGCCATCAGGTTGCGCAGCGGCTCGTCGGTGTACTGATCGGCGGTCACGGCGGCGACGAGCTGTGGCACGAGCTCCGCGAGCACCTCTGCGGACGGCACCACGCCGCGCGCCACCAGCTCCTCCAACGGGGCGCTGAGCGCGGCGCGGACGCAGTTCCCGATCGCCGTGGGCACGGCCGCGCCCACGGGCAGGCCGGTCTCCAGGGACTCCCTCTCGTCCACAGGGGCCAGCGGCGCTTCCACATCGGCCGTCCCACCGGCCGGGTCGAGCCGCGAGAGGCGGCGCAGCACCAGACCGGCCAGCGCGTGGTGCGAGGGCAGCGCCGCCTGAGCGGCCTGGACACGGCGCAGGCGGGCATGTCCGGGAGAGCCGGGTGCTCCGCGCTTGGCGACCATCGCGCTGACGGCCACGCGCAGCAGTCCGGCGAGCCGGGGCGCCGGGGCACGGCCCGCGAGCTCCTCCTCCAGGGCCCGGAGCAGGACGGCGACGTTCGACTTCGGGTTCAGGTGCTTGGTGCAGCGGGTGTGCTCAGCGGCGAGGGACCCGTAGCGCGCCAGCAGAGCAACGCCGTCGGCGTGCCAGTGCGGGCCGGGCGTGCCGGAGACGGCCTCCAGCCGGTGGGTGAGCAGGTCGTCCGCGAAGGGCGCCCAGACGGTGAGCGCCTCCCGCTGGGTCTCGACGGACGCGCCCGGCCGGCGCCGGGCGAGCGCGGCCGCGGCGTCGCCGACGGTCCGGCGGTGCACGGCGCCCGCCGCGGGCCGCGGCCGGTCGGTGGGACGCGGCAGGAAGCGCAGCCGGTCGGCGAACGGCTGCAGCGCGGTGACGAGTTCGGCGGCGGCGTCGAAGTCCCCGGCACGGACCAGCCAGGCCACGGTGGCCAGCGCGGCCTCCTCCGGCACACGGACCTCGTACTGCCCGCTGTCCAGCAGGGACCAGAGGCGGGCCAGGCCGTCCTCGGTGAGGAAGTGGGCGAAGAGCGCCGACCGGGTCGCCGGTACGCCGGCCAGCCGGGCGGCTTCCTCCTCGTACGGCAGCAGCGGCCCGCCGGCCGTGGCGGAGCCGGTCGCAAAGCCGCCGGTAACCACGTCCGGGGTCACCCATGCGGGCAGGCCGGCCACCGGAGTGCGCGATCCGACGGCCAGGGAACCCGCGCCGATGCCGGACAGGACCTGACGCCACTGCTGAGCCCGGAAGCGGGCGCGCTCGCGCGTGGCGGTGTCCTCGTGGAGGACGGAAGTCCGCAGGGCCCGGGCCAGCCGGCTCTCGGCGTAGGCGGGGGACACGGACACCGGTGCGGTCTCGGGCGCGGCCTTCGGAGCGGACCGGTTCGGGAGCTGCTTGTCAGCGTGTGCGTTCATGGCCGACGTGGCAGGTTCCGCCCCTGCGCCCTCCGGGTAGGAAGCCCGGCGCTCTGCTACTGAGCTACACGTCGTGGTCGTGGTCGTGGCCTGAAACCTAGGCGGTGGGCGGGCGCCTGCGCAACGGATTTGCGGCCTGCCCGGCGGGCCGGGGCCGGCCACAGGAGAGCGACCGACGAAGACCTGACGGAGCCCCACTTCTGGCTCCCGGAGGGGGACATGGCATGGGAGGAGGCATCCAAGGAGGCGCGTGAGGCGGCGCGTGAGACCTCCCGCGAACCGGTCCCGGGCTCTGGCGCAGATCCTGGGGAGCCGATGGATGGCCGACAGATGGCCGACGGGAGACCGGAACGGAAAATGTTTTCCGCAAGCACCTATCGAATGACAGTTCGCTGGGAATGCTGCGTGTGTTCTCCCGCCCTGCCCGACGCCCCCACCCGGCGTCGCCCGGGGCGGGCCTTCCGTTCTGAGCCCTCGGGAGGTACTACGCCATGCAGCCGTCCCCCACTCCTTCGCCGGCCCACAGCCGCCGCGACATCCTCACCGGCCTCGGCCTGGCCGCCGCCACCCCGCTCGTCCTCGGCATCACCACCCGCCCCGAACGCCCCCACGTCCCCCACACCCCACAGGTCCCGGTCGGCCCGACCGTCCTGCTGCGCGGCGCCTCCCTCGTACTCACCATGGACCCGGCCCTCGGCAGCGGCCCCCTCGGCGCCCTCGACAACGCCGACGTCCTGATGCGGAACGGCACCATCGCCTCCGTCGGCACGGGCCTGCGGCCCCCGCCCGGCACCCGGATCGTGGACGCTTCGGGCAAGCTGGTCATGCCGGGATTCATCGACACCCACACCCACCTCTGGCAGGCCGTGATCCGCGGAGGCTGTACCGACGGGGACCTGTTCGGCTGGTTCACACGATGTACCGACCCCCAGCGGGGCCGGCTCACCCCCGAGGCCCTGCACAGCTTCGTACGCCTCGCCGCCCTCGACGCCGTCCAGTCGGGGGTGACCACCCTCGTGGACTGGGTGGACATCTTCTCGTACGACCTCATCGAGAGCTACGTACGGGCCCTGGCCGAGACCGGAGTGCGGTTCACCTACGCGATGTTCCCCTCCGAAGCCGACCCGACGCTGGTCGCCAAGGTGAAGAAGGAGCTCGTCGATCCCGTTCCGCTCGGCGGCTTCCAGGTCGCCACGCACGCCGCGCGAGCCGTCCAACACCTCAACCACGCGCACTGGGAAGCCGCCCAGGACCTCGGGGTCATGCTCAACTCCCACGTCCTGGAACGCCCCGAGCAGCGCGCCGACGACCCCATCGGAGTCCTCACCGACATCGGCGCCCTCGGTCCGCGGCTCCTGATCAACCACGCGATCCACCTGACCGACGACGAGATCGCCGCCGTCGCCGCGCACGACGTGCGCGCGGCGCACTGCCCGCTCAGCAACATGCGGCTCGCCTCCGGCATCATGCGGCTGTCCGAATTCGGGCGACGGGGCGTCAAGATCGGCCTCGGCCTGGACGGCGGCACCAACGACAGCTCGGACTTCCACGCGCTGATGAAGACGGCCATCGGCCTGCAGCGCGCCCGCGCCACGCAGGCCACGATCTTCCCGCAGGTCCCAGACGTCCTGCGGATGGCCACCCTCGGCGGCGCCGAGGCCCTGGGAATCAGCGACCGGACGGGCTCCCTGACCCCCGGAAAACGGGCCGACGTCGTGGTCGTCGACCCGGCCGCCCTGAACTTCGCGCCGCGCTTCGACTGGGTCGGCCAGACCGTCTTCAACGGGCGGCCCGAGAACGTCGAGGCCGTGTTCGTGGACGGGCGCCCGCTGAAGTTCGACGGCCGGCTCGTCGGCGTCGACACGCAGCGCGTCGTACGGGAGGCGGAGACGGCCGCGACCCGACTGCGCGCGGCCGGATAGACCCCGCCGGCCCTCAACGAGCACCGACGCCGGAGCCACGGGGTCAGCCCACCGCGTCCCAGGCCCTCATCGGACCGTCCAGCCAGGCGGGCGGCAGCTCGGCGGCGTCCCACTCCTCCCGTAGTGCGGCCGGCCGCGTGGCGAGCCGCTCCAGCACGGCGACGCCGGTGGCGGAGTGCAGAAGGGAGTAGCGGCTGTGTACGGCGGTGGCACTGCCGGGCCCGTACTCCACGTACAACCGCTCCAGACGGGCCCGGTGCGCCGCCGCGAACTCCGCCAGCCGGCCGGCGTACCGGGCCCTCTGCCAGGAGGTCATCGTGCCGAGGACGGCACGCAGCACCTCCTCGGTGACCTCGGGGTCGAGGTCGGAGACGGCGGTGAAGGTGAGGTAGAGCGGCGTGACGGCCGCCTTCGCCTGCTCCACCTCGATCCGCCCGACCGGCGGCCGGGCAGCCGCAGCGGCGCCCGGTCCGTCGGGGTCGACGGCCTGCCGCAGCGTCCGTTCGGCGATCGCGCCGAGCTCGTCGGTGACGGCACGGGCACCGTCCAGCCAGCCCGACCCGTACGGCTCGCCCTTGTCCCCCGGTACGGACCCCCCGAGCGCGCCGAGCTCCTCGCACGCGCCGGCCAGGGCTCCCGCCTCGACCAGGGCGATCAGGCCCTCCGCGTCGTCGGCGAAGACTCCCGCCCGGCCGAGCAGCTGGAGCAGCGTCCTCTTCGCGTTCAGGACACTGACCGAGTCCAGCTCCTGCCGGTTCTCCTCGGCGGCATGCATCGAATCCTCCTCATCGCATCGGCCGGCGGTGCGGTGTGCCGGCCTGTAGCGCACCCTCGTACGGTTCAACGCACGAGGGGGCCACCGTGATCCCCACGGATACCCTGCAGCCCGACGACTGCATCCGTTCAGCGCAATGATCCCCCCGACCGACCGGCGGAGGCCCCGCCCCCGGTGACCAGCACCGGCCCGTCACTCTCCCCCAGGGTGGTGCCGGCGGGTGCGGGTGCGGGTGCGGGTGCGGCGCACGGGTCGAGGCCGATGGGGGAGAGGTCTGCCGGCCAGGAGCCGGGGATCTTCTTGTCGAACACCGCCCTGCCCGCCCGCCCGCCCCTGCCCGCCCACCCTGCGCGGCCGCAGGGACGTCTGCGGCCGGAGAGCAGTCTGACCGCATGCCGCCACCGCACGGGAGCACCTGATGGGCAGCGAGGACCCTCGTCCGGTGGTCTCCAAAAGCGGCGGACCGGCCACGGTACTCGGCCGCGAAAGGCCCCGTTCTCGGAGAGCGACTTTACGAACGGAATCGAGTCCGTGAACCTGCGGACGGGTGGGTGGGTTCACGAGCCTCGCCCCCACCCAGGACGAACGCTTCGCCGGAGCGCGGCCCCACGGGATGCCGCTGCAGTACCCCGATTGACCGTCAACTCCCTGCGTATACGTAAGATCGGATGCGGAGTGACGGCGAACCTGTCTCGCTCCCGGCCCTTCTCGCCCGCCGTCGCCGACGTATCGGCGCCCCGGGCGAAGAGGCCCGCCGCAGGCCTGGCGACCGAGTTCAGGCCGACGACACCAGGAAGAAATTGCACATGAACACACTCGCCCGCCGCGTTGTGACCGTGGCAACGACCGGCGCGCTGCTCCTGGGCGGCGCCGTCGCCACCGCCTCCACGGCCAGCGCCGCCACCATCGGCAGCGGAGCCTGCACCCACCAAATCAAGATCAACACCGACGTATATACAACGGTGAACTTCCGCACCGGCCCGGGCACCGGCTACACGGCCACCGGCACGCTCTCCAAGGGCACCGATGTGTACTGGCAGTGCAACAAGGGCCGCAACGACAAGCCCGGCGCCTGGGGCTACATCACGGTGAAGTCCGGCGCCCACAAGGGCAAGAAGGGCTGGGTTGCCGCTCAGTACATCAACGTGCCCATGCAGCTCGACTGACAACCGCCGGCCCGCCTGCTCGGCCCCCCTTCTCCCTGACCGCCACCGCCCTCGGCGGTGGCGGTCAGGTGCCGCTCCCGCGTCACGCTGAAGCAGACTGCAGGGCCGGCGTTCCCGCGTCGTTCACCGACCGGGATGCCCTCCTGGCCGGCACCGGCGGCACCGCGCCCACCAACCCGCGCGGCCGTCCGAACTGCGCGACGCGACAGTGAGGTTCGCCCTCGTCCCGGGCCGATCTGCAGGGCCCTCAAGGTCACCCGAAGAGCAGTTCGACGTCCGCGTCGGCGCAGGCCTTCAGCACGATCACGAGCTGTCGGGCATCCTCGATGTGCCGCGGGAGCGTGGGGTCGCCTTCCTCCGTCTCCCACTCCGTGACGATCTCGGCCAGCCGGGGCAGGACTCTCGCACAGTCGGCGGCGGACAGATCACCGTCATCGTCGGGATGGTGGAGCAGGGGCTCGAGCGCCGATGAGATCTCGCTCCACTGCCGGTCCCCGCCGAAGCCCTGCATGGCCGGCAACGTGAACCCCTCGGCTTGAGCCAAGCGTTGGCGAAAGGCGTTGAACCCCGAGTAGGACCAGCTGATGTCGGGGCCGGCGAGGTCACCGTCCCCAGGAAACAGACACAGTCCCACGAAGCCTCCTCGATCGGGAACTTTCATGATCGAGTGGGCGGGCCGGGTACGGCAAACGACTATTCGTGTTTCACGGCGCACGACGCGGAACGCGACCGCCTGCCGGACATCGCGGCCGCCCGCAGCGGTACCGACGCGGACTTCCCCGCTCCCCGGCTCGAACACGGTTCGTTCATGCAGGAGCCGCGGAACTTTCGTTCAAGACAAGGCCCGCGACTTCAGCGAGCCTGGAGGCATGCCCAGAGACAACGCGGGGGACACGCCCCCGGAGCGCAGTTCTGACAACCGCTGGGAGGTCGCCCGCCCCCTGCGCGGAACCTCCATCGACGGCGTACGGATGGCAGGGTTCCGGGACCGCACGGGCTGCGGGCTGGACATGCGGGTGCTGCCGCAGCCCGCCGTGATCATCGTCATCGGGCTCGGAGCCGGCCCGGTCACGGTGGAGAGCACCTCCGGGCACCGGCCACTGAGAGGTCTCGTCGCCTCCCTCTCGCCCGGCCCGGCCCGCATCCGCGGCGAGGGCGTCGAATGCGTCGAGGTGGCGTTGTCACCCCGGACCGCCTACGCCCTGCTGGGGGTTTCCCCGCTCGAACTGGACGGCTCCATCACCGGACTCGAGGACCTCTGGGGGCGGCACGCCCGGCTGCTGCGCGAGCAGCTGGCCGACACCGCATCCTGGCAGGAACGCCTCGCGCTCACGGACGGATTCCTCAGACAGAGGGCCGAAGGAGCCCCGCCCATGGCGGCCGAGGTCGCCGCCGCCTGGGACGCCATCGTGGCCGGCCGGGGCCGCGTACGGGTCGGCGACCTCGCCGCGTCCTGCGGATGGAGCCGCAAGCGGCTCTGGGCCAGGTTCAGCTCCCAGGTCGGCCTGACCCCCAAACGCGCCGCCATGCTGGTCCGCTTCGACCACGCCGCCCGGGCGCTCCTCGCCGGCGAGCGCGCCGGCGACGTCGCCATGGCGTGCGGGTATGCCGACCAGCCCCACCTCCACCGCGACGTCCAGGCCCTCACCGGGTGCACACCCGGCGCACTGGCCGGCCTGACCGCTTCCACCCAGCCCTGACCGCCTCGTCAGACCGATCGACGATCGGCCGACCCCAAGGAAGGAAGCAGTACCGTGACGAACACCGAGGTACGAACAGCACAGACGGCGGCAGGCCGCGAGCTCGTCGTCCGGCTCGCGTTCGGGAGCATGGCCGCGCACACCCTGCGGGCGGCAGTCCGCCTGAGCGTCGTGGAACTGATCGGCGACGGACCGCGCACGGCCGCCGAGGTAGCAGCCGGAGCCCGGACCGCGCACCAGCCCATGACACGCCTGCTGCGGGCCCTGACCGCCCTCGGCCTGCTCGCGGAACACGCCCCCGACACGTTCTCGGTGACCCCGGCGGGCACGCTCCTCGGCCCCGGTCACCCCGACTCCCTCGCGTCGTTCGTCCGCATGTTCACCGATCCGGCGATCGTGCGCGCCTGGGAGCACCTGGACAGCAGCGTCCGTACGGGGGAGATCGCATTCGATTCCGTCTTCGGCACGGACTTCTTCAGCCACCTCGCCCGGCACCCCGAGCTCTCCACGGACTTCAACGCGGCAATGAGCCAGGTCGCCTCCGAGACGGCCGCCGTGCTGCCGCGGGCCTTCGACTTCAGCCGGTTCACCTCGGTCACGGACGTCGGTGGAGGCAGCGGCACCCTCCTGGCCGCCGTCCTCGAAGCGCACCCGCATCTCGCCGGCGTCGTCTTCGACACGGCCGACGGCCTCGCAGAGGCTGCGAAGACACTGGCGCGACACGGAGTGGACGAACGCTGCACCGTCATCGCCGGGGACTTCTTCCAGTCGGTCCCGCACGGCACGGACGTGTACCTCGTGAAGAGCATCCTGCACGACTGGACGGACGCCCAGGCGGTCACGATCCTGCGCCACTGCCGCCGGGTGCTGCCGCCCGACGGCGTCGTCCTGATCGTGGAGCCCGTGCTTCCCGAGGTCGTCGATGCGGAGGACGAGGGCACCTACCTGAGCGACCTCAACATGATGGTGAACGTCGGCGGCAGGGAACGCACCCGCGCGGACTTCGAGGAGGTGTGCCGCCGGGCGGCCCTGCGCGTCACGTCGGTCACCCCGCTCGCGGAGGCCGCCCCGTACTCCCTGATCGAGGCCGTGGCCGACTGATCACTGACCGCGCGCCGAGCACCTGGCAAGAACAAGCGCGCCTGGTGGGGCTTCGGCCCGCAGAACGGGCGACTCGGACCGCCCTGCGGCCACCCTGCCCGGCTACTGACGGGCGTCATGGATTGTGCTCCGCACAGGCCGGCGGTGCGGCGGCAGCAGTGTGCACGGGATCGCCGTGACGCTGAGGTTTCAGCCCCGGAGAAGCAAGTCTGCGAGGTCCTTCACACGGTCGGCGGTGATGCCCTCACGCTGCTCGATCGCCAGGGGATGGTCGGTGGGTTCCACTTCGATCAGTGGGCGCCGGCCGACGGCGCGCGTGTGGACGTGGGTCTTGAGGTGGAGCGTGGTCTGTGGATAGACGGACAGCTCGGTGGAGAGCCACCCGAAGTACGGAGGCTCCTGCGCGCGTGCCGGGTCGTCCCACAGGTCGTGCGTCCGGGCGAAGTTCGTTTCGCTCAAGGAGACCCAGACTCCCCAGGAGAAGGTGTCGCCGCTGTCGCGCACCGGTATCTCGATAAGGCCGTGGACGAAGAAGTGCCGGCCTTTGATCGTGCATTGGTCGGCGGTCAGCTCGCTGTCCCGGCGCCGGGAGTACCGAGGCTTCCACGCCGCCGGAGCCGGAGCTCCGTAGGACAGCGGCAGACCGTCCCTGTGTTCTGTGCAGCAAGCGCAGGTGTGGTGGTGTTCAGCAGCCATGGCGCTGAGCCTAACGAACTGGTCAGACCGTCCTGCGGGCGTATATGACGTACCGCCGCCGGCGCTCGAGGAGGCGGACCTGACGAGGCGGCGTGCACACGGCGAGCAGGTCCCTGGTCACCCGGCCCGACTCCGGACCGGGAGGTGAGTGGGCAGGGTGATGGTGGCGGTTGGTCCGTTCGGTCCGGCCCTGGGAAGTGTCAGTCGAGGCAGTGGATCGTGTCGGACGAGCTCCGCATCCCATGGGAACAACGAGACGACATCCATGAAGCCTTACCCGGCCTCGCGACCTGCTTCATCACCCCTCGCCACCTCCAACGCCTTGTCAGAACCTCTCAGGGCTGCCGGGCACCGAGCGGCATGTGTGAGACTCCCTCTGAATGATCACTCGGGGGGAGTTTTCGCGTTGAACGCGCTGTTGAAGAGGGTGTGGATCGGGCTGGCCACGACCTTGATCGTGAGTCTGGCCGCCGTGGCCCTGCCGGACCACATCCAGATAGGTGACGACGGGCGCATCCACGTGGGCGCGCCCACGCCGTCCCCGTCCACGGCGGAGCCCACGCCGGAGTCCACCTCACCGCCCCTCACACGGGACGCCGTGGACGAGGTGATCCGGACCGCGGTCAGCGCGGCGGGCCTCGACCCGGCGCAGGGCCGCCCGATCGGCGCGGCCGGCGCCAACTCGAACAGGACGGGCTGGACGGCCGTCCGCGAGAAGACCGCCGCACAGTCGGAGATGAACACGATCTGCTCCGACCTGGAGCGCCAGGGCTGGACGCTGAACCCGAACGGCGACCGCCCCGACGCCTCCCGCAGCTACAAACGCGGGGGCTGGTACCTGCTGGTGAGCACACGCGGGCAGTCCCAGGCGCCGTCCACCACCTCCGCCTTGACCGACTCGCAGACCTACCTGACCGTGACGGGCCTCCAGCTGAACCTTTCCGACATCCCCCTCCCCGGGATCACCGTCCGCATCGGCTGACCCCCCACGGACAAGCCCACACCGCCACGGCGACTTCGTGATCGAGTGACGTGACCACGCAGCTCGGTGGTCGCGTGCCGTGGTGGAGACCGCCGACCCGGCAGCCGGGCCTCAAAGACGTCAGTGCCCCGTGCCGAAGCCTCGGCGTAGGCGGCACGACTGAGGGCGGCGTGATCCTCCGTTTCCTGGTGCCACGGGCACGGCGAGGCGTAGGGCCGGTGACGGAGGAGCGGCACCCCGAAGGCGGGAAGTACCGGCCCGATCCACGCTGCCGGCCGCCATCGGACGGTCAACGGCTGGCGACATCAGAGGGCAGGGCCTGCACGGGTCCCAGTCCTCCGCTGCAGCCGAGGTGCGGCGAGCCACGTTCCGGCGAGTCGAGTCACGGCGAACCGCGCCGTCCCAGGGCGCCCCCGTTTCGCCGCAACTTGGCCCGTTCGCGCGTCTTCATGCTCCATCCGGGCTGTCCGCCCGCCCGTACGGATCACGTCGGGAAGCCGACTGCGGTGGTGCATGGTCGGCTGGGCTCGGCCGACCGCGGTCCCCGGACGGCCGGCCGATCCCAGCAGAAAAAGGAGTTCCTGATGCCCCGTCGGCATGTCCCTGCCGTCCTCGGCCTCGTGGCAGGCGCGCTGGTCGCGCTCCCCGCACCGGCCGCTCATGCCGCCACGGTGAAGGTCGGCTGCTCGGTCCCGGAGCTCGTCGCGGCGATCAATGCGGCGAACGGCTCACCGGGACCGGACACGCTCCAGCTCGCGCGCAAGTGCACGTACAGGCTGACATCGCCGGACCCCGTGAGCCCCGGCAACGGGCTGCCGGTGATCACCAGTGAGATCACCATCGACGGGCGCGGAGCCACCATCAGGCGGGACGAGCACGGAAACAACGTGGCGAAGTTCCGGATCCTCTTCGTCGGTCCGACGGGAAACCTCACGCTCACCCACACGACGATCCGCGGCGGCTTCGCCACGGACTGCCCTGCCTTCCCCGACCCCCCGGGCCTGGCCTGTGGCGGCGGCATCTCCAACACCGGAACGATGAAGGTGACCCGCAGCAAATTCATCGGCAATACATCCAGCTCCGACGTGTTCGCCCAGGGCGGCGCCATCGACAGCCCCGGCACCGGAAGCGTGAGCGAGACCGAGGTTTCCGGAAACCACGTCATCTACACCGGGAGCGCCACCGGTGGTGGCGCCGCCGGTGGCGCCATCGCGAACGACGGCCCGTTGACGGTCACCCGCTCCCGGCTGACCGGAAACACCGCGACCGTCACCAAGGACACCCAGAGCACCGCCTTCGCGGCCGGCATCATCAGCTTCGCCGAGACGACCGTCGAGGACACGGTGATCAGCAAGAACCGTTCCTTCGCCCCGGGCGGATTCGCGCGTGCCGCCGTTTCCAACGGTATCCCGGCGCCCGGCAGGCTGACCGTGACCGGTGGCGCCATCAGCCACAACACATCGGACGCGCCGCACGGTGTCGCCCAGGGCGCCGGCATCGCGAACAACGGCCTCATGACCGTGAGCAAGGTGCAGATCGGCTACAACCGGGCGGTGGCCGACGGGGGAACCGCGCGCGGTGGCGGCGTCCGCGTGGGCCCCTTCGGCACGCTCGATGTGAACGACAGTCACATCACCGGAAACACCGCCGAAGCACCGAACGGCACAGCTCAGGGCGGCGGGCTCGACAACCCCGACGGCGGCACCCTGACAGCCAGGCGCAACAAGGTCCTCCGTAACACGGCGACCGCGAAGGGCGGTACCGCTCAGGGCGGAGGCCTCTACCACGGCGGGGGAACCACGGGCCTGGGCACCACCACCCTGGAGGGCAACACCATCACCCACAACCGGGCGGGTGACGGCGGCGGCATCTTCAAGGCCTCCGGCGTCCTCACCCTGAACGGCGACATCGTCCGCGACAATCAGCCGAACAACTGCAGCCCGCTCGGCTCGGTACCCGGCTGCACCGGCTGACAGTCCCAGGAGGCAATGCAGCCAGCGGATACCCGGGCAGCCGAGCCGCTGGCTGCCCGGGCACGTCCGAGAACCGCGCATCACCGTAACGACGTTCCTCGGCGGCGGCCACGCCATCCGCATGACTGTCCCCGCCCGCTGTCAGCCACCCGGTGGAGGCGGGCAGCCCCTCGTCGCGGTTACCGACGGGCCTCGTCGAAACCCGCAACGGCGGCGCGGCCCATACGACCGGCTGGCTGGGCCTGCTCGGCGCCGCCGTCGCCGCCACCGCAACCGCCGCCGCGGCCTGCCGGCACGGCCCCGAGGCCCCGCGCTCCCGGCTTGTCGAGACCTTCGCGGCCGATCCTGAGGACGGCACCACCATGTCCCTCCTTGAAGGGTCGGCGATGTCCGAGGGGATGGCCACCGTGCCGTGACTGTCCTCGCCGAAGGCAACGAGAGCCCGCTGGCAGGCTGGGCCGTTCCGGGCGGCCGCGCCGCACCACAGAAGTTGAGGCAGAGTCTCCCGAAGCGAGTCTCCCGAAGTACCCCGTGCCGATGGGCGACAACCGCGGTCCGACCGGCGCCCCGACCGGCGACCCGAACGCCGCCTGCCGGATGGTCCTCCGGTGGGACAGGCTTCCGGCGAGGTCGTTCTCAACCTGGCGCCGTCCCGCACCATGCCGGGCAAGCGCACCATCTCGTCGTACGCGACCGGCAGCGCGTGCAGCCGGTCATGTGGGTTGGATCGGCCGGTAACTGGCTGAACGTCACCCCCACCGAGGATCGTGACGACCGGAGGTGAGTTAATGGCACCTGCGCGACGAGCTGCGGAGATGAGGAAGCTGCCATGAGCACGGGAAGATGGCTGTGGGTCTGCCTGCAGCGGTACGTCATGACCGCCGCTCTCGGCTGGGTGGCCGCGGCCCTGGTGCTGCCCGTTCTGGGCGACGATCCCTTCTGGGCGTCGCTGGGCGCGGGACTGGGAGCGGGGCTGATCGTGGTGCCGCTCCTGACCGTCGTGACCACGTTCGTACTCGTCCTGCTGGCCGGTCGACGGTTCGAGCCGCCGACCGGCGGTCCCTCGCGGATCCGGGGCGGCTGGCTGATCGTGCTGCCCCTGGTCCTGCTGCTGCCCGCGGCCCTGCTCGCGCCACTGCAGTACCTGATCGTGCTCGGCGCGCAGCTCGTGTACCTGGTGTGGGTGCTGCCCTGCCAGGACGCCCGCGACACGGCGGACGTGCTGCGCTCGCTCGCCGACCCGGCCGTTCCCGCGGAGCAGCGGGCCCGGATGGCGAGGGCGGTCGCGGGGCTGCAGGGCAGGCCGGTCGTCGAAGCCCTGGTGCAGACCTCGGCCGACGCGGAGCCGGAGGTCGCCGAAGCGGGTCTGGAGACCCTCTGCACCATCTGGCAGCGCGACGGAGTCGTCGGCGAGGACCTGCTGCGCAAGCTCGATCCGCAGGCCCAGGACCGCGTCCGGGCCCTCGGCGTCAGGGTGCGGAGCCCTTGGTGAGAACGGCGGCGACCGGCCGCGCATGGCACGGGCACGGCCCTCCCGAGACCATTCGGGAGGGCCGTGCCATTTCTCTCTTCCCGGAGCCGAGAGCACCGCCGGGCCCCGCTGCGTGCAGCGGGGCTCTTCGCGCTTCCGTGGTCACCGCCCGGGGACGACGGTATGAGGCGTGGGTCACATTCCGGCTGGCGAACCTCACAATCCCGGGACCTGCATCGCTCTTAGTGCGCCATGCACCCGCGACGCTGAGGAATCAACATGATGCGAAGACTGGCTTCGTTGCCCGGTGGAAGAGTAGGGAAGTGGGTCGTCCTCGCGCTCTGGGCGGCCCTGTTGATCCCGGTCCTGATGCTGGCCGGCCAGCTCGGCGACGTCGAGGAGAACGACAATTCGGCTTGGCTGCCCGGCAACGCGGAGTCGACCAAGGTCGTCGAGCGGGCCGAGAACTTCCAGCGTGCCGATACCGTGCCCGCGATCGTGATCTACGACCGGCCCGGGGGCGTCACCCCCGCCGACATGGCCGAGGCCCAGGCCGACTCCGAAGCCTTCAAGGGCATGGAGAACGTCGTCGGGCGGCCGCAGGGGCCGGTGAAGTCCGAGGACGGCAAGGCCATCCAGACCGTGGTCCAGATCCACAAGGACAAGACGGGCTGGGAGGGGATCGGCAGGACCGTCGACGCGATCACCGAGGTCGGCAAGGAGAACGCGGGCGGTCTCGGATTCCACGTCACCGGACCGGGCGGTCACGCCTCCGACTCGATCAAGGCGTTCAGCGGAGGGGGCGCCCTGACGGCGATCACCGCACTGGTGGTCGTGGTGATGCTGCTGCTCACCTACCGCAGCCCGTTGCTGCCCCTGCTGCCCCTGCTGACCGTGGGCGTCGCCCTGGTCACGTCGGAGGCGGTGATCTACTTGCTGGCGAAGAACGCCGGACTCGTCGTCAACAAGCAGACCAGTTTCATCCTGACCGTGCTGGTGTTCGGCGCCGCCACCGACTACGCGCTCCTGCTCATTTCCCGGTACCGGGAAGAGCTGCTGCGGCACGAGGACCGGCACGAAGCGATGGCGGAGGCCCTCTACCGCTCCAGTCCCGCGATCATAGCCAGCGCCGCGACCGTCGCGGTCAGCCTGATGCTGCTGATGCTGGCCACCCTCAGCTCCACCCAGGGGCTCGGGCCGGCCTGCGCCGTCGGCATCCTCGTCGGACTGCTCGCCATGGTCACCCTGATGCCGGCCCTGCTGGTCATCTGCGGCCGCTGGATCTTCTGGCCGGTGAAGCCGTCGTACGGATCGGCCGATGCGGCCGGGGACGGCATCTGGACCCGGGTCGGCACCGCCGTCTCCCGCCGGCCGCGGATCGTGTGGATCGGCACCACGCTCGTCCTTGGCGTGATGGCGATCGGGATGCTCGGGCTCAAGGCCGACGGGCTGTCCAACAAGGACCAGTTCACCGGCACACCGCAGATGGCCGTCGGCGAGAAGATTCAGTCCGAGCACTTCCCGGCCGGATCGGGCGACCCCGTCGTCGTCGTGGCCAGGGCCGCCTCGGCGGAGCAGGTGAGGACCGCGCTGTCCGGCGTACCCGGAGTTGTCGGTGTCGGGGAGCCGGTGGTCAAGGACGGAGAGGCCATCATGCTCGGGGAGCTGAAGGACGACCCCAGCAGCAAGGCTTCGATCCGTACCGTCGAGAAGGCCAGGACCGCGGTCCACGCGGTCGAGGGTGCGGACGCCCAGGTCGGCGGCAGCACGGCGATCATGCTCGACACACAGGAAGCGGCCGCCCGCGACTCCAAGGTGATCATCCCCATCGTGCTGGTGGTGGTGCTCCTCGTCCTCGCGCTGCTGCTGCGGGCGATCGTCGCGCCGCTGCTGCTCATGGCGACGGTGGTGCTGTCGTTCGCAGCGGCCCTCGGCGTGAGCAGCCTGGTGTTCAACCACGTGTTCGGCTTCGCCGGGGCGGAAGCCTCCTTCCCGCTCCTGACGTTCGTGTTCCTGGTCGCGCTGGGCATCGACTACAACATCTTCCTGGTCACCCGGGTGCGCGAAGTGGCGGTGCTGCACGGCACCCGGCGCGGCGCGCTGCTGGGTCTGTCCACCACCGGGGGTGTGATCACCTCGGCTGGTCTGGTGCTGGCCGGCACCTTCGCGGCGATGGCCTCGCTGCCGCTGGTGTTCGCGGCCGAGCTCGGGTTCGCGGTGGCGTTCGGCGTACTGCTGGACACCATGATCGTCCGCTCGGTGCTGGTCACCTCGCTGACCCTGGACGTGGGCCGGTGGATGTGGTGGCCGAGCAACCTGTTCCGGCAGCACGACGCCCCCGAGCCGCCGGCGGGCAACCCCGACCGCGAACCCGCCCTCACGGTCGTCTGACGACCCGCACCTGAAGGCCCCGACCGGGAATCCGGCCGGGGCCTGCGGCGTACGGGGCTTCCGGGTGGACGCCGGCCAAGCTCCGTTGGGGTCTCGCGGGTGGACGAGGCGGAGCAGGACCGGCTGTGGGACGTCGCCGCGGGCTGCGGCGGCACGGACGTGGAGTTCATCCCCGCCCCGTAGGGGAAGCGAACGAAGCCACGGGGTGGCGGGGACCGCCGACGGCCGGGCCCGTCACCAGCCCGGCAAGGTCCGGGTGGGTGGTGTGTAGTTGCACATGCCGTAGCGGCATGTGGTGTCGTCGAGGGCACCACGGCACGAAAGGCCCTGTCTGCGATGTACCCCTCCGCCACGCCTCCCCGCGAGGTCAAGATCGGCGATGCCGCCGCCTTCGCCGGGACCACCCCGCGCGCCATTCGTCACTACCACCAGATCGGTCTGCTGCCGGAGCCCGAGCGAGGCGGAGACGGACGCCGCCGCTACGGCTACGACGACATGATCCGCCTGCTGTGGATCCGCAAGATGTCCGAGGCCGGCATCAGCCTGGACGACATGCGGGCCGCCTTCGACGATGCCCGGGACGTCGAGGACGTCCTGGGCCGGCTGGAGGAGACCCTGGCCGCCCAGGAGGCCGACATCAGGCGTCAGCGCGCGGCAGTCCGGCGCCTGCGGGCCGTGGGCAGCCCGCTGGGCCTGCTCTCCCCGCTGGTCACGGACCGGCTCGGTCACCTGCCTTCCGGTGCAGTGCGCCCCTCCGACCTGGACGCACTCCTGGTCACAGAACGGATCTTCGGGCCGCTGGGAGCCGCAGTTCAGGCCAGTGTCTTCATCACCCTGGCGACCCATCCCGGCCTACGCGCCGAGGCAGACCGCCTCGACGCGGCCGACGCCGCCCTCGATGACACCGTCGACCCCCACGACCCACGGGTCGAGGAACTCGCCGCGCAGCACTGCGCCCACCACAAGGCCCTGCTCCAGGCCATAGAAACGGCCGGACTGGACGTGGCGGAGGAAAAGCTCTTCGAGAACTACGACGCCGAGGCGAGTGGCGGCGAGGACGACTCCCGGATGAGTGCCTTCGAAGCGGTGACCAAGATGCCCTACGGCTTCTCCGCGGCCCGGACGCGGTGCATGGAAATCACGGCACGGCTCCTTTACGGGGACCTTTCCGCAGGCAGCTGATCGCTGGGGTGGCCGTGGGTGAGGCGTCCTGGGTCCTACCGGCCGGGAGCCCGGCCTTCTGCGCCGGGCCGGAACAACGGAGTTCTCCCCTGTCTGTGCGTTCCCGCCGTACCGCCGCTCTCGCGTTCACCGCCCTCGCGGCATGCGGGGCCACCCTCCTCACCGTCCCCGCCCGGGCGATGCCTGTACCAAGGTCAACATCGACGAGACGTGCGCCGTCCCCCAGCTGGGCATCACCAACTCCGATGCCTTGGCAGCGATTCCAGCGATTCCAGCGTGCCGAGCAGTGGGTTCCGGCGTTCGAGCAGGACTGGGCCAAGGCCCCTGCGCCTCAACCCGAGGCTGTCCGTCCTGGGCATCGTCTGCTTCTCGGGGAGGTCGAGCTCACCATCGCCCTGAGCCGGTAGAAGACGGTGACCGGACCCCTGGACTCCTCGGCAGGCAACGCGGCCCGGCCGGACGGGGCTGAGGACTACTCGTCGATGTTCAGGCGGGCGATGTCCGCGGCGTACGCGGCGGTGCGGACCGTCGAGGTACCCGACACGAACAGGCCGGCACCTCCGATGGCGAAGGGGAGGGAGAGCAGCAGGCCGGCGGTGATCGGGCCCCAGTCACGCGCGCCGTCGCAGGTGTCGCCCTCGTCCACGAGGTAGGACTCGCGGAGGTATCCGGTCTCGTGGAAGGCGCGTGACTTGCACTCGATGGCACCGCGGTGGCCGTCGACGCTGAAGGGGAATGCGAGCAAGTACCCCAGCCACAGCCAGATCAGTACGGCCACGGCCATCAGGCCGCGGCCCCAGCCCTGTTCGCGCAGGCCCCGCACCCGGAACTTCCTGTCGTACTCCTGGGCCGATGAGTTCATGGGGGTGACGTTCATACGGGTGAATCTAACCGCAATGGTCCTTGACCTCGTCTTCTCGACTCCGGGGTGACGCACCGGACCTCTTTTGCGCAGGAGCAAGGCGGCGCAGAGTGCCGCTGTCGCCGGACGTACGGCGCCGAGTGGACCGCGACGAGTGGCCGTTCCCACGCTCGGCCCGGGGCGGTATCCACGGTCGACGTTGCGGAGCCCGGCGTGGGCACGGGTGCGGGGTCTCCAGCTCAGGCCGGGCCCGGCCCGCCCGGCACGGCACTTCCGTGGGGAGGAAGTCGGGCCGAAGCGCCGATTTCGCCGACCGCGGCATGTTGCCCGGCGGCCCGGGCCGGGCGTGCGGGTGGTGTTCGGGGATCATGCCTGTATGACTGGGTTTCACTGCGCCGTGTGCGGCGCCCGGCTTTCCGCTCCGGTGCGCGAGGTGGCCCCGCCGGCGGAGGGTGAGGCGTGGACCCCGCTCGACTCTCCCGTGGATCCCTGCCCGCCCAGGATGGCGGCGGGGACCTTCGCCCGCGATCCGGAGCCGGGCCGGATCACCTGGGGCCCGCTGCCCAAGGGCTTCAAGCGGTTCCGGGCGGGGCACGGGCCCGGGGTGGACCCGGTGTTGTGCCCCGCCGACCTGGTGGGGACGGTGAAGGTGCCGGGCCGCTGGATCGGCTGCTGCGGGCCGGCCGGGGCCGACGGGCCGAACCTGGCCTGCGCGGGGTGCGGGGCCCGGGTCGGGCTGTGGATCGGTGACTGCTACACCTGGCTGGAGGTCGTACTCGACGGGCGCCTCGTTCGCCGTCCCCCCTCGTGATGACCGGCGGTCACCCGGACTGCAGTGCGGCCAGCCGTTGTTCGAACGGCACCGTCCTGAGGCCGTTCGCGGGATCCGTCGAGGTGACCGCCCCGGTCGGGGAACGGGGTGCGATGGCGGCGGCGGTGTCGACGTCGGGGGCGGTGTCCTGGGCGGCGGGGCTCATCGGGCGCATGGGGCGCATGGAGCGCATGGAGCGGGCCAGTTCCGTGCCCGCACGGGTGATCCGCTGCGCCAGGCCCTGTCCGCCCCAGTCCTCGGAGGCCGCGTACACGGCGGTGGGCACGACCGGTGCGCGCAGGTGGGTGAAGAGCGGGCGCATCGCGTGTTCGGTGACCAGGCTGTGCCGGGCCGTGCCGCCGGTCGCGCCGACGAGGACCGGTGTGCCGGTGAGGGCGTCCTTGTCCATGAGGTCGAAGAACGACTTGAACAGGCCGCTGTAGGAGGCCGCGAAGACCGGTGTCACGGCGATCAGGCCGTCCGCGGCCGCCACCGCGTCGAGTGCGGCGGCCAGTCGGGCGGGCGGGAACCCGGTGACGAAGTGCTGGGCGATCTCCGTCGCCAGTTCCCGCAGTTCGACGGTCTCGGGGCGGGCGTCCAGGTGGCCGAGTGTCGCGGCCGTGAGCCGGTCGGCGAGCAGGCGGGTGGAGGAGGGCGAGCTCAGTCCTGCCGATACGACGACGAGTTTCATGCCTGCATCTCCTGCTGTGTGCTCTGCCCTGTGCTCTGCCGGGCCGCTGCCACGCGGGCCGGGTGGGTCGGGGCGTCCGGTACGCCGGCCGGGCGCAGGTTCGCGAACTCCTTGCGCAGGACGGGCACGACCTCCTCGCCGAGCAGGTCGAGCTGTTCCAGGACGGTCTTCAGGGGCAGGCCCGCGTGGTCCATGAGGAACAGCTGGCGCTGGTAGTCGCCGGCGTAGTCGCGGAAGGACAGGGTGCGTTCGATGACCTGCTGGGGCGAGCCGACGGTCAGCGGGGTCTGCGAGGTGAACTCCTCCAGGGACGGGCCGTGGCCGTAGACGGGTGCGTTGTCGAAGTAGGGGCGGAACTCGCGGACGGCGTCCTGGGAGTTCTTGCGCATGAACACCTGGCCGCCGAGTCCGACGATGGCCTGTTCGGGGGTGCCGTGCCCGTAGTGGGCGTAGCGCTGCCGGTAGAGGTTGACCATCTGCTCGGTGTGGGAGGCCGGCCAGAAGATGTTGTTGTGGAAGAAGCCGTCGCCGTAGTAGGCGGCCTGTTCGGCGATCTCCGGGGAGCGGATGGAGCCGTGCCAGACGAAGGGCGCGACGCCGTCGAGCGGGCGCGGGGTGGAGGTGAAGGACTGCAGCGGGGTGCGGAACTTGCCCTTCCAGGTGACGGTGTCCTCGTCCCACAGGCGGCGCAGCAGGGCGTAGTTCTCGATGGCGAGGTCGATGCCGTCGCGGATGTCCTTGCCGAACCAGGGGTAGACCGGTCCGGTGTTGCCGCGGCCCATCATCACGTCGACGCGGCCGTCGGCGACGTGCTGGAGCATGGCGAAGTCCTCGGCGATCTTCACCGGGTCGTTGGTGGTGATCAGCGTCGTCGAGGTGGACAGGATCAGGTGCTCGGTGCGCGCGGCGATGTAGCCGAGCATCGTGGTGGGTGAGGAGGGGACGAACGGCGGGTTGTGGTGCTCGCCGGTGGCGAAGACGTCGAGGCCGACCTCCTCGGCCTTCTGCGCGATGGCGAGCATCGCCTTGATGCGTTCGTGCTCGCCGGGCACGCGTCCGGTCGTCGGGTCGGCCGTGACGTCACCGACGGTGAAGATCCCGAACTGCATGGCTCTCCTGCCCTTCCAAGATTGTTGACTGTTCAACCATACCTGAGAACGGGAGGCGCGCCCGTGGTATTCCCGGCCGGGCGCGGGCAAGCGGACCGCCCCTGTCCCGCCCGGCGGACGGCCGGGCGGGACAGGGGTGGGGGTACCGGCGCAAGGTGCGCCCGGGGCAGGAGTGGCCGGGCGGGGGCGCCCAGGGCAGGGGTGCGCGGGCCGGCGGGGGTCAGCCCTGGCAGAGGCCGCGGGTGTAGTCGTACGTCGCGGTGGCCCGGGAGTAGCGCCACTGCGGGTCCAGCAGGTCGCTCTTCAGCTGCCCGGCCGCGGCCGGGCTCTCGACGACGTACCCGAAGTCCTGGAGCCAGGACGGGTAAAGGTTCTTGGAGCCGATGTAGAAGGCCGACCCGTCGACCGAGACCAGCTTGTGGTGCTGGGCGTAGGGCTTGCCGTCGGCCCAGGTGGGACGGTCGGAGGCGCGGAACGTGGCCAGCTGGAGGTTCTCGCACAGGGCGGTGCGCGCCCGGCCGCCGTCACCGGTCAGGGCCGTCACCCGGCCGCGCAGGGCGTCGCTCACCTCGGAGAGCGACTTGATCTGCGAGTAGCCGCCGCTGCCGATCGTGCCGCGGTTGGCCGGGTCGCTCACGACGATGCGGACCTTGACGCCGGAGACGAGCTTCGCGGCGAGGGTGTCGTAGAGGCGGACGTCGTAGCGGGGCAGCGGCGGGCAGGTGGCGTGGATGTCCTGCTGGGAGATCTCGATGTGCGAGGTCGCGCTGGAGACCAGGGCGCGCAGGGCGCTCTCCTCCGGGTTGACGGTGTCGTAGTCCCGGTCGGCGTTGGTCCGGTCCGCCACCCCGATGCCGCACTTGGTGTCGCCGGCGGTGGGCAGGACCGGGCGGAAGGAGGAGGCGGGGTCGCTCTGGCGGATGCCCACGCCCAGGCCGCCGACGGCGAGCGCGGGCACGTCCCCGCCGCCCGCCGGGGCGGCCGGCCGGGGCAGGGAAGACATGCAGTCCGCGCCGGGCGAGGCGGCGAACCAGACCGAGGCCCAGTTGCTCCTGTTGCGGCAGGTCCAGTCCCACAGGGTGTCCAGGTAGCGGCCGGCGGAGCCCGCGGCGGGGCCGGCCAGCGCGAGGTCGACGTCGCTCACCGGGTGCGAGGTCTCCAGGTAGTCGTCCTTCCAGCTGTTGATGCCGCCGGTGATCACCGAAGTGCCGTCCACGACGACCAGCTTGGAGTGGTTCCAGGAGAACGCGGTCTTGGAGGTGGTCATCGAGGCCACGTTGAGGGTGATGTTCCCCGCGGCGGCCGGCCCCAGCTTGGCGAGCAGCTCGTCGCGGTAGGACGACGGGATCACCGTGGAGTGGTAAATGGGCGCGGCGCCCACCATGACGCGTACCTTCAGCCGGTTGCCCTTCTGGGCGGATTCCTTCAGGCCCGCGACGATCGCGTCCTGGTAGCCGCCGTTGGGGAAGGGCGCGAGCGTGGATATGTCCACCGTTTCCCGGGCGGCGGCGATGTCCTGGCGCATCTTCTCCAGGAGGCGGTGCGATCCGGGCCGGTCGGTGCAGGCGGCGTCGCCCCAGCAGCCGGGGGTCTGGAGCAGCCAGTCGGCGCCCCCGGGGACGGAGGAGCCGAGCCGGTTGCCTGCGGTGCGCTCCCACACCGAGCCCTCCAGGCCCGGCGAGACCTGGCGCAGGGTCTGCTCGACCGAGTCCAGGTGCGGGGTGGGCGCGTCGGCGGCGGACGCGGGGGCGCCGGTGAGGAAGGAGAGGCCGAGTGCGAGGGCAGCGGTGGAGACGAGGGCCGTCGTACGGACGGTGCGTGCCAATGTGGTTCCTTGTGCTGGGGGGTGGCTCCGGCCGGGAGGGTGGTCAGCCGCACCCCGACCTTGATCAACTCGCAAGTTACCGTCACGTAGCGTCCTGTTCACCCTTCCCGGACGAGTTCCGGCCACCCCGGGCAGGACCGCCCGCCGCACGGGACCAGGACCGCCGGCCGCACGGGGCCAGGAGCGCCGGCCGCACGGGACCAGGAGCGCCGGCCGCACAGGGCCAGGAGCGCCGGCCGGGGCGAACGCCGCCTGAAGCGGGCGGTGATGACTCCTGGGTCGGCATTGCGCACCCACGGATCGGCGCCCCCGGTGCTGCGCTGAGCGCCGTACGGGCCGATGCGGGCCACCGGTTCGAACGAGGAGCCCGCGCCGCCTGCCCTCCGGGCTGACGTGTTGCCCGTTTGTCGGCCCTGTCCGGACGGTGTGCTGGCGCTGCTGTGCCACCCATCGGCCGATGTCCATCCCGTGGACCGTCACGCCGGGTGCGATGTGGGGGAGTGCGTACGCGTCGGCGAGGAGTTCCCGTGCGGCGGCGCAACGACGTTGCCGCTCTGCCGGCCAGGCCGGATGCCCTGCGCCGCTCGGAGACCCGCCAGCCGAGGTGGTGCGGCGGAGGGAACGCCTCCGCTGCGGTCCGTCTCTTCCCGGGCGAAGACCGTCTTCCGGCGGTCCGACCGGCCGTTCGACAGGAGAACCACGGTGCCGCTCTCGTCCCGTCGCACCCGCACGGCCCGCACGCTCCGTCTTGCCGGCGCCCTCGCCGCTCTCGTGGTGCTGGTATCGGCCGGGATCGTGGTCGCTGTCCGGGAGGGCTCCGCAGCCGGGCTGATGCCTGAGCGCAGCTGGGGTCCCTGGACCGATGGGGGGATCGAGGGCTGGTCGACGCATGTACGGGTCAGCACCTGGGGTGACGCGGCCCAGGCCGACATCCACTTCGGCAAGGCCGAGGACATCTCCCTGCGGGCTTACGGGAAGACGGCCCGCGTGACCAGCATGATGCAGCCGACCGTCTTCACCCTCACCCCCGACGGCAGGCTCACCGCCCACCGCATGTCTGCGCCGTGAGCGGCGGGGTTGAGCCGGACGACCCTTGGCACTGGTAGGGGAGGTCCTGGCGGGGCGCGGTTCGACTGCTTGCCGCGTCGACCCGTCTCTCCTGGTGCGGCCTCCTCCCTCTGTGACACGCTGGATTCCCGGCCCGGGCCCCGGCCCCGGCCGCTGGTCCGGTGTCCGTGACATGGAGCCGGCAGGCGCCCCGGGAGATCCGGGCGGCAGCGGCCCGGTACAACAGGCGTGGTGTTGCCGGCGCGGCCGGCCTGAACCAGCGCGCCACTGGACTTCTCAGCAGCCAGCCGTGAAAGGAACAGGCAGCAGAGTGTCGAAGATAGGTGTTGTGGTCCTGACCATGGGTGACCGGCCGGCCGAACTGGGGTTCCTGCTGGCCTCCGTGGCCGCTCAGGAAGGTGATCCGGCAGCGGTCGTGGTCCTCGGCCAGGGCGTGAAGCTCCCCCTGCTCCCGGACGATGTGGTCGGCGTCGAGCTGTCGGAGAACCTGGGCATCCCCGGCGGCCGCAACGCCGGCGTGGACCGGCTGCGCGAGCTCGGCGGCGTGGACATCGTGGTGGTCCTCGACGACGACGGCCTGCTGCCCCGCACCGACACCTTCCGGCTGGTCCAGGAAGCCTTCGCCGCCAACCCGCGCCTGGGTGTCGCGGGCTTCCGCATCGCGGACGAGACGGGCGCGAGCCAGCGCAGACACGTCCCCCGCCTGGGGGGCAAGAACCCGATGGTGTCCGGGCCGGTGACGACGTTCCTCGGCGGCGGCCACGCGATCCGCATGACCGTCATCGACCAGGTCGGCGACTTCCCCACCCCGTTCTTCTACGCCCACGAGGAGACCGACTTCGCCTGGCGGGCCCTGGACGCCGGCTGGGAGATCGACTACCGGGCGGACATGGTGCTGCAACACCCCCGCACCCCCGCCTCCCGGCACAAGGTGTACTACCGCAACACCGCCCGGAACCGGGTCTGGCTGGCCCGACGCCACCTGCCCGCCGCCCTGATCCCGGTCTACCTCGCCGCCTGGGCCGCGTACACACTGGCGCAGCGGCCACCGCTGTCCGGCCTCACCGCCTGGTGGACCGGCTTCTTCGAAGGCCTACGGGTGCCGTGCCCGCCGAGGCAGCCCATGCGGTGGCGGACCGTATGGCAGATGACCCGACTGGGCCGCCCGCCGGTGATCTGACACCCCGAAGGCCATGACGCACGTCGCACAGTCATGAGCGTCCCCGCGCCAGCAGCTGCTGTGCCGCCGGGCGAGGACGTTCATGCACCTGTTGTCGGTTCGATCCTCCATCGCCCACGGAGGTCTGCCCGTCCAGGCCGGCACGGCGATGCGCCCCGGTCCGGGGCGGCGGCCGCTGAGGCGCCCTCAACTCGCAAACACCGGCTCGCGAACAGCAGGAGGAGCCCCCGCCCGCCCCCGACAGTGATCGGCATTCGGAGAAAGGGAGCCCCCGCAGAAGGCCCCGGCCTCCACCTGCGCATCAGTGGACCTGCGGCGGTGCCCCCTGCAGGGCGACGACTTCCTGCTCGCCGTCGTCGGCGAACTGCGGTGGGGTCGGTGTGTGGTGCGAAGCTCAAGACGGCGTCACCAGCATGCGTACGAGTGCAGGTTCGCCCTTGAGGGAGGAAAGGGCCTTGCCGAGTATGGCCCCCACAGCCTGAGCTCCGACACTCGGAGGCGGCGGCCGTCGGGGCCGGCCGGGCGAGGGAACATCACGGGCGGCACCTCCTGCGCGACCGTTGTCATCGTGGCGTTCGGGGACGGCACGGGGGGCAGGACCCCAGAGCACTGTGATGGGTACCAGGACGGGCAGTCTGAGTACGTGCGCCCATGCACACGGCGCGCCCCGGGTGCTGCAATGGGCCCATGAACGCGACTTCTTCCCCGAGGCCTCCGACCGCGCGGCTCCTGGCACCGACGTGGTGGCTGGCCCCCGCCCTGTTCACCGTGGCGGCGACACTGGGCGGTGTGTGGGGATACCGCTCGTCCCCAATCCTTCACGGCTCGGCGTGGCTGGCCCTGCCGTACGTCGTTCCGACGGCGCTGGTGGCAGCCTCCTGGTGGCCGCCGACGCGCCCGGGCGCAAAGGCCCGCGGCCTGGCCCTCGGCGGGGTCGGCGCCCTCGCGGCCCTGGCATACGCGCACGTGGCGACCTTCGTGCTGTACGCGGTGGCCTTGGTGCTATGGGGCTTTCAGGGTGGTGGCTGAGGAAGGGAGCAATCCCCAGCACAGGTGAGAACGGCAAGGAACGGGGGTAACGGAATTGGAGTATTTGGTAGTTGCGGGGGTCGCTCTCGCCTGGGGGCTCTTCCAGGCCTGGCGCGGCGGCGCATTCGGCGGCAGGTCGTCACAGCCAAGGCGGCGTTCCCGATCGTCGAAAAGCGACGGCGTCAGCTTCTCCTGCGGGGACGGTGCGTCCTGCGGTGGGGGCTCCTCCTGCGGTGGCGGAGGAGGCGACTGATCCCACAACGCCGGAGGGTTCGCGTTGCTCACCCTCCGATGGGAAACCGCCGCTCCGGACGGTCCCCGCACGGCCCTTTCAACGGCAGGCCCAGGGACGCCTGCGGCCCCTTCAGCGCGCCGGGTGGGTGAGCGCCTCGAGAAGGTCGTTTCCGGCATACCGTCCTCTGACCGCCGGTCGGCCTGTCGCAAGGCGCAGCCTGGACGACCTCCACCACCTCAACAGGAAACGGGAACCAACCCGGGGGTGGTGGCACCGGCGATCGAGTTGCCTGCCTCTCGGCGTGCTGCCTCGTTGTCGCCTCGCGCTCTCCGGGACGGTCTCCGGCCTTCGTCGTGTGCCGCGTCGTCACCGTTTCGGCGCGCGAAACGGTGACGGGGTGTCCACCCGGCAGTCGGGTGGACACCCCATCACAGCCGCCGAGTGCAAAACCGGCAGCGGCCAGGATCAGAACCAGCAGAAGAACAAGGGTCACCGTCTTCTTGGCCACGCGCGCCGAGCCTGGTCGCGCAGTCGGAGATCAGCTGCCTGGTCTCCTGCTTCTTGGGCTCGCGGAGTCCCATCTCGGCAGCCATGAATCAATCTTGCGTCCGTAGTAAAAATAGGCTTGACAGTTCCAGTGGGTGGGGTTAAATTTACGTTCGTCGTAAAATTCGTCCGGGTGAATGGATCTGCACTTGCGCAAACTCACCTACTTCGTCGGAGCCACCATCGACGGCTTCATCGCCGCCCCTGACGGCGGCTTCGACTTCTTCATGGCGTACTCCACCGAGGACTACGTCCTGCACATGACCGCCGAGTACGCGGACACCGTCCCGACCCCGGCCCGCGCCGCCGCCGGCATCGCGGACGCGCCCAACTCCCGCTTCGACACCGTGCTGATGGGCCGAGGCACGTACGCCACGGGCCTGCCCGCCGGTCTCACCAGCCCGTACGCCCACCTGCGGCAGATCGTGCTCTCGCGCTCGCTCACCACCAGCCCGGACCCGGCCGTCGAGGTTGCTGCAGAGGACCCGGTCGCCCTGGTCCGCAAGCTCAAGCAGGAGGACGGGCTCGGGATCTGGCTCTGCGGTGGCGGTGACCTGGCGGGCCGGCTGCTCCCGGAGATCGACGAGCTGATCGTCAAGCAGTACCCGGTCGTGGCAGGCACCGGAATCCCGCTCTTCCGCGCCGACTTCTCCCCGCGCACCTTCCGGCTCACGGACAGCCGCGTGTTCGAGGGCGGCAACCTCGTCCTCACCTACGCGAAGGCCTTGGACCGGATCAGGCCGGAGCAGCCGGAGCAGCAGCCTCGCGTGTGATTCACCGCCAGACCCCGCCGCGACCGTGCCTGCCAGGAGACGCGTTGAACGTCACCACCGCCTCCCTCTCCCTCAACTTCGCCGACGTGGACGCCTTCCGCGACTTCTTCTATCGGATGCAACCTTGGGGGCGGGTGCGATGTCGGCGATGTGCCAGGTGAAGCCCCTGATGTGTATCGATCCTCGGCAGTACGATGATTCCGGCGCGCGCGGACGTAGCCTCGGGGTGTGCTCCAACTCGTCCTCGCCGTATCCGTGTTCATCGTGGCCGGCGCCGTGTACGCGGGCATCGGCGTGCGGTGGTGCTGGCGGGCCCGGCGGCGGCGCGGCATCCTCGGGCGTGTCGCCGCCCTGGAGCTGGATCCGTACCACGTCGCCGCGAGGAAGTACCGGGAGACCGAGGCGGCGGCCGCCGAACTGCTCCTCGGCGGGTACCTCGACATCGACGGGAAGGGCGCGGCGCACCTGACCGGGGCAGGGCGCGACATCGGCCGCCCCCCCCCGCGCGGCCGCTGCCCGCCGCCCTGCTGGAGGCCGTACGCAGGCACGACCCGGAGCCGGTCTCGGTCGGCTGGATCGACCGGTCCGATGCGGAGGACCGGGAGCGGTGCATCGCCTACCGGCGCGAGCGGGACGCCCTGCTGCCCGTGATCGGGCGCATTCCGCGGACCCCGGTGGGCGAGCGGCGGCTGTCGGCCTGCTGCGGCTGCGTGGGCGTCGTCCTGCTGGTGAGCTTCTGGATCCTGGCGGCCGAGCTGCTGGTGCTCGGGCGCCCGGAAGGCCTCCGGGAATGGGCCTGCGCCGCAGCGGCCGCCGCGGGCCTGACGGCTCTCTGGTTCGTCGGCCGTGCCAACCGCGCTGTCGGCGCCCGCACGGCCTGCGGGGACCCGCTGGGGGACCGGATCCGCGCCGAGACGCATCCGGCCCTCACGGCACTGGACGAGCGGCAGCGGTCGTACGTCCTCACGAGCGCCGCCGACGACGGCAGGTGGACCGGCGTCGACGTGTCCACCCCCGAGGACGGCGACGAGTACGAGTGCTGGTCGGCCGACGACTGGGCGGACGACGACGAGCCCGGCGGCGCCCCGCCCCGCTAGACCGTGCAGCGAAAGTGGATCTTCAGCTGTCAGTGGCGGCCGGCGATTGTCGATTCCGCCCTGCCGTGGCTTGAGCGATGATCCTTGCAGGCTTGGTGAGAGGAGGTGGTCATGACCGATCGAAGGCCGAGGCTGGTGCTCCTGTGCGGTCTGCCGGGTGCCGGTAAGACCACGGTGGCCAAGAGGCTGGTGCGAGAGCTGTCCGCCGTGCGTCTGTGCCCGGACGAGTGGCTTGCCCAGCTGGGCTTCGATCTCTTCGACAGCGAGGCCCGGGAGCGCGTGGAGCGGTGTCTCTGGCAGCACGCCCAAGCGCTGTTGACCTCAGGTGCTGTTGTGATTTTGGAGAACGGCTTCTGGGAGCGGACGGAGCGTGACGAGAAACGGCTCGCGGCCCGTGCGTCGGGCGCGGCCGTCGAACTGCGATACCTCCGAGTGCCGGTCGAAGAGCTGGAGCGGCGTATCGCCCTGCGGAACCATGAGCCGGGCTCTGTCGTGCTGACGGCCGAACTCTTGAGGAGCTGCCGGGACCAGTTCGAGCCACCGACGCAGGCCGAGCTCGACTTGTTCGATCCGCCCATGCCCTAGGTCCTGGCGTGCTGGGTCGCAGCCATTCATCGATGGCTGCGACCCGCACCGTTGCTTCGTCGCGGCGGCGAGTGTGTCGTACCGGGTGTCGGTGGTGAACCAGCCGCGCGAACGTCTAGGTCGTCTCTTTCGGATCTTGTCGGTCGGGCCCGCGTTGTCCGGTGCCGTGCATCGCAAGGCGGAGGAGTGCCGTTGTACTGGACGTACTGCGGTGCTCCGACAACGCGGCGAGGTGCGGTGCCGGGCGACGCGGGCCTGGGGGCACCTCCCAGCGGTAGCTGGGGGAGCAAGATCCGAAAGAGACGACCTAGTGACCTGAGTCTGAGGTTTGTCGTTAGTTCGGTATGAGTCGTCCGGGTCCGAAGATTCCGCCGTTGTCGGTCACTGACGCCCAGCGTGCTGTGCTGGAGGGCTGGTTACGTCGTCGCACGACGGCCCAGGCGTTGGCTCAGCGGTCGCGGATCGTGTTGGAGTGCGCGGAGGGGCACTCGGTCATGGAAGTGTCGCGGCGGCTGCGGATCGCTCCGGACACGGTCCGCACCTGGCGGCGGCGCTTCCTCGAGCACGGCCTGGACGGGCTGGGCGACGAGCCGCGGCCGGGTGTCCCGCGGAAGATCACCGATGCGGATGTCGAGCGGGTGATCGTCAAAACCCTGGAAGAGACGCCGAAGAACGCGACGCACTGGTCGACCAGGTCGATGGCCGCGGCCACGGGCATGTCGCAGTCGACGGTCTCCAGGATCTGGCGGGCGTTCGCACTGGCACCGCACCGGACACAGACGTTCAAGCTGTCGACGGATCCGCTGTTCATCGACAAGGTCCGTGACGTCGTCGGCCTCTATCTCGACCCGCCGGAGAAGGCTCTGGTCCTCTGCGTGGACGAGAAGTCGCAGATCCAGGCCCTGGACCGGTCCCAGCCGGTCCTGCCGATGATGCCCGGTGTTCCAGAGCGTCGCAGCCACGACTACATCCGCGCCGGCACCACCACCCTCTTCGCTGCCCTCGAAGTCGCCAGCGGCAAGGTCATCGGCTCGCTCCACCGCCGCCACCGGGCCGCCGAGTTCAAGAAGTTCCTGGCCAAGCTCGACAAGGAGGTCCCGGCCGGTCTCCAGGTCCATCTGATCCTCGACAACTACGCGACCCACAAGACGCCGGACGTGAAGAAGTGGCTGCTGGCGCACCCTCGCTTCCACCTGCACTTCACGCCGACCAGTGCGTCCTGGCTGAACCTGGTCGAGCGGTGGTTTGCCGAACTCACGCAGAAGAAGCTCAAGCGGGGAGTCCACCGCTCCGTCCAGGCCCTCGAACGCGATATCCGGGCCTGGCTGACCGACTGGAACGACCAGCCCAAGCCCTTCGTCTGGACGAAGACGGCAGACGAGATCCTCGACAAAGTCGCCGCCTACTGCCACCGAATCTCTGACTCAGGTCACTAGACGCCCCGGCGCACCCGTGCCGCGCGGCGGGCCTCGGCCTGCTGGCGGGCCTCGATCGTCTTGCGCGACTCCTTGCCCCGGCCCGGGCGGGTGCCCATGCCGCGGAACGCGAGCTCCGATCCCGAGGGCTTGCCCTTGGCGTCGGTCGGCGCGGAGCCCGCCAGCGGGACCCCGGAGGGCGCCTTCGCGCCGGTGATGCGGCTCAGGGCGGCCTCGCCGGAGCGCACCTGAGTGATCGTCGGCCGGATCCGGGCGTCGGAGAGCAGGCGGACCATGTCCCGGCGCTGGTTCGGGGTGACGAGGGTGACGACCTTGCCGGACTCGCCGGCCCGGGCGGTGCGGCCGCCCCGGTGCAGGTAGTCCTTGTGGTCGGCGGGCGGGTCCACGTTGACCACGAGGTCGAGGTCGTCGATGTGGATGCCGCGCGCCGCGACGTTCGTGGCGACCAGGACGGTGACCGCGCCGCTCTTGAACTGTGCCAGGGTCCGGGTGCGCTGCGGCTGCGACTTCCCGCTGTGCAGACCCTCCGCCCGTACGCCCATGGCCCGCAGATGCTTCACGAACTGGTCGACCCCGTGCTTGGTGTCGAGGAACATCAGCACCCGGTTGTCGCGGGCCGCGATCTCGGTCGCCGCCGAGATCTTGTCGGCCGCGTGGATGTGCAGCACGTGGTGGTCCATCGTGGTCACCGCGCCCGCCTGCGGGTCGACCGAGTGCGAGACCGGGTCCTTCAGGTACTTCCGGACCAGCTGGTCCACATTGCGGTCCAGGGTCGCCGAGAACAGCATCCGCTGCCCCGCGTGGTGCACCTGGTCGAGGATCTCGGTGACCTGCGGCATGAAGCCCATGTCGCACATCTGGTCGGCCTCGTCGAGCACGGTGATCCGCACGCGCTCCAGGTGCACGTCCCGCCGCCCCACCAGGTCGCTGAGCCGCCCGGGGGTGGCCACCACGACCTCGGCGCCGGTGCGCAGCGAGCTCACCTGGCGGCCGATGGACAGCCCGCCCACGACGGTGGCCATCCGCAGCTTCAGCGCGGCCGCGTACGGCTCCAGCGCCTCGGTCACCTGCTGCGCCAGCTCGCGCGTCGGTACGAGGACCAGCGCGAGCGGGCGCTTCGGGTCCGCCTGCTGTCCCGCGGTTCGGGCCAGCAGCGCCAGGCCGAAGGCGAGGGTCTTGCCGGAGCCGGTCCGGCCGCGGCCGAGGACGTCCCGGCCGGCGAGCGCGTTGGGCAGCGTCGCGGCCTGGATGGGGAAGGGTTCCGTCACGGCCAGCGAGGCCATGGTCTCCACCAGCTCAAGGGGCAGGTCGAGCTCCGCGAAGGACTTCACCGGCGCGAGCGCCGGCTCCTTCGGCGCGTGCATCGTGAACTCACCCTGCGGGCCGAGGGTCCGGGGGGCCTTGGCGGGGGTCCGCGTACCGCCCTTGGCACCGCCCTTCACACCGAAGCGCCCATGAGCTGACGGGTTCCTCATGCAGAACCTTTCGAAGCAGAAAGAAAGAAGATGGTCAACCGCCCATGGTAACAGCGGTGGCCGGCCCGTCTCTTCCGGATCTTGGCCTAAGCCCCGGGCGCAGTCCCCCCGGCGGTCAGTTCCCCGGACCGTACCTGCGCGCAGTGCGCGCGGATCTCGACCGCCGCGCGACCGAACCAGTCGGCGATCACGGCGATCTCGTCGGGGGTGTAGTCGGCGAAGACGGTGGCCAGCCGGTCGTACATCGGCTGGTACACGGCGATGACCCGCGCGGCGGCCGCGGGGTCGGCGACCACCCGTACCCGGCGCCGGTCGGCGGGGTCGGGTACGCGGCGCGCGTATCCGGCGCGTTCGAGGCGGTTGAGCACCCCGGTGACGGCGCCGGTGGTGAGGTCCAGCAGCCCGGCGAGTTCACCCGCGGCGAGCGGGGTCTCCCCGGCGCCCAGGATGTGGCCCAGGCAGGTCAGATCGGTGACGTTGAGCCCGAGCAGCTGTGCCACCTCCTGCTGGCCGACGATGCCCAGCGCGACGTACTCGTCCATGCGCGAAATGGCCTCACCGGCCGTGGCCGGGGGACGGGTCTTGCCCTGCACCCAAATACTCCTTAGGATCTAAGTTACTTAGCAACTGAGATGCTTACCTTGCGAAATAAGCGTCCAGCCTCCGAGCCTACTGCTGCCCGTCCTACCAGGGAGAACCGAGAACCATGAGCGCGCACGGCCACGTAGACCTCGGCCACACGGTGGCCGGCTGGACCGGAACCACCCTGGCCCTGCTGGGCTTCGCCGGAGCGGGCGTGTCGGTGTGCGCCGCCTGGGCCCCGGGGATCTGGATCGGCCTCGCCGTCGTCGCCGTGGCCGGAGCCGTCACCTGGGTGCTGCATCTCGCCGGGTGGGGGAAGCCGAGCGGGCCCCGGCCGGAGGCCGACTGGGACTGGCGCACCCGGGACGGCGCCGCCCGTACCGGGCACGCCGACTGCCTGGGCTGCCGCGTCGGCGGAACACGGCGGACCCTCGCCGCGGCGCCCGGGCCGGTGGCACCCCGGCCCGCCGAGCCGCTACCCGCGGCGGACGGCGGCGCGTGAGGCGTGTGAGGCGTCTTCCGGAGGCCTCCGGAAGGGATCGCTCCCTCTTTTCACGGACGGGGCGGTCGGAAGTTCGAATGCGCGCCGCGCCCCGGTTGGCCGCGTTCAGCGTGTGCTCCGGAGGACCGTTGGGCAGGATCGAGACGGCCGCGTGTGCGGCCCGCAGTGGAACGTTGTGAAGGATCAGCCAGATGGCAACAGGCATCGTGAAGTGGTTCAACTCGGAGAAGGGCTTCGGCTTCATCCAGCAGGACGACGGCGGCCCCGACGTGTTCGTGCACTTCTCCGCGATCGAGACCACCGGGTTCAAGTCGCTGGAGGAGAACGCGCGCGTCGAGTACTCCGTCTCCCAGGGCCCCAAGGGTCCGCAGGCTGAGCGGGTGGTTCCCCTCGGCTAGTCCACTTCACGGGGCGTGCCCGTGAAACGAAGCCCCGCCGGTCCGCCCGGCGGGGCTTCGTGCGTCCTGTGCCTCCCCGGCGCGGCCGAGGGGGGCGGGGGCGGCCGGCCGGGACGTCAAGTCCCGAGATGCCGCGGCATGACACGGTGCGTCCGTTCGGGCCCCATGGAAGGGAGGAGTCCACGCACGACAAGTGGCGCCTCCGCATCGTCCGTGACAGCCCCGACGGGGCTCCTGCAAGGAGCGCACCCATGGCCCGCATTCGCATCCGCACCCGGACCCCGCGCCTCGTTCTGCTCTCGGCCGCGATCGCCCTGATGGCCGGAGGGCTCTCGCTCTCCTCCGGCGCGTTCGCCGCAGGGGCGATGCCGGGGCCCGGTGACGTCACCCCGCTGGTGGAGTCCGACGACAGCGGGGGCTGGGTCCTCGACGACCTCCCGGACATCCCCCGATGGGAGGTCACGCGGGTGTTCGAGGCCAGCTACGAGACCTGAGCCGCCTGTGCCTCCGGTCCGCGGCCGGGCCCGATGGCCCGGTGGAGGGCGAGAAGCAGCGCCCACAGATGGTCCGCGAGCGCCTCCGGTTCCGCCGCGACGTCCTCGTGCAGCCAGTCCGCGAGGACGCCGGTGAAGGCGGCCGCGACCGCCGACGCGACGAGGTCCGGGTGCGGGGCGCCCACCGCCGCCCGCTCCGCGCGGGCCCGGGCCCGCAGCTCCCGGTGCAGGCGGTCGCCGAGCGGGCCCCCACCGCCCGGGAGCAGCAGGGTCCGGTACAGCGGCGCCCGGCCGGCCGCATCCGCGAGGAACCCGGCCAGCGCGGAGGGAGGCCGTGCGGGCGCAAGCGCCGCCGGGCCGGTCTGCCAGGCGTGCAGGGCGTCGACCGCCGCGTGCACCACGTCCGCGCACGCGTCCACGGCGAGCGCGGTGAGGTCCTCGTAGTGCAGGTAGAAGGTGGCGCGGCCGATGCCGGCCCGGCGGACCACCGCCGAGACGCTGACCTCGGCGAGCGGCCGGTCGGCGCACTCCGCCAGCAGGCTCTCGCGCAGCCGCCCCTTCGTACGCGCAGTGCGCGGGTCCTGCGCACGCGGGTCCTGCGGGCTCACGCGGCCAGCAGCGCCGCGCCGAGGGCCAGGGCGCCGGGCAGGGCCTGGGCGACGAGGATCCGGCGGTTGGCGGTCGCGGCCCCGTACACCCCGGCGATGATCACGCAGACGAGGAAGAAGATCTGTGTGGCGAGCGAGTCGATGACGAGCGACCAGACCAGGCCGGCGGCGAGGAAGCCGTTGTAGAGGCCCTGGTTGGCGGCGAGCGGCGCGGTCAGGCGGGCGGTGTCCGCGTCGAAGCCGGACAGTGCGCGGCCCGGAGGCCGCTGCCACAGGAACATCTCCAGGACCATGAAGTACGCGTGCAGCGCGGCCACCAGGCCGATCAGGGTCTGAGCGACCGTGTGCATGGCCGCCTCCACTTCTCGAAAGTCTTTGTTACGGGCCGGTATTTCCTGGACAACTGTACAGGAAGTCCGACTGTCGGACCCCGCGGCTACGCTGGCCCGATGACCGAGCAGTCACCCCGGCCCAAGCCCGCCGGACTCCTCTACGAGGACTTCGGCACCGGGCGCCACCGTGAGAGCTCCCTCGTCCGGCACGCACTCGGCAGTGCGCACGAGGAGGAACTCGTCGCGGGCCTCGCGGGCGGAATCGGCTTCATGTACTTCGTCTTCGAGTACGCCGGACACCCGCCCCAGCTGACGATCGTCGCGCAGGCCCATCCCGACCCCTGGGTCGAATCCGCCCTCGACCGGCTCCGCGTCCCCTACGAGGTCACCCACAGCTCCCGGCCCCGCTGGGACCGGGTGCACGCCGCCCTCGACGCGGGACGGCCGGTGTTCTGCAACGTCGACCGGTCCCGGCTCCCGTGGCACGGCGGAGTCCCGGACGAGATGGCCGGAGCCGATCCGTACACCGTGGTGCTCGCCGGGTACGACGGCGACGTCCTCCACGTCGAGGACGGGGCTCCCGACCCGTACGGGATCGACATGCTGGAGTTCGGCGCCGCCTGGTCCGGGCACCGCAAGGGCCGCCACCGGATGGTCGTGCCCACCGGCCCCGCCGAGGGGGAGCCCGATGTCGACGGGGCCGTGGCCGCCACCGCTGCCCGCCTCACCGGACCGGTGCTGGGCAACAGGTTCGACGTCAACTTCGGCTTCTCGGGCATGGAGAAGCTCGCCGCCCAGCTGCGCGACGTCCGCACCAGGACCGGATGGGAGCGACGCTTCGGGGCGCCGGAGGCCTTCCTCGCCGGGACCCAGAGGCTGTACGCGTGCCTGGAGGAGGAATGGACGGCCCCCGGCGCCACCCGCCCGCTCTACGCGGACTTCCTCGACCTCGTGGGACGGTCCGAGGCGGCCGCCCTGTTCCGGGAATCGGCCGTCCACTGGTCACGCCTCGCGACCCTCGCACGCGGAGCCGGCCCGGACGCGGACGCCGCGGGACGGCGCGCCCTCTTCGACGAGTTCGCCGGCCTGGTCGACGGCTGCCTCGCCCTGGAACGCCGGGCCGCCGCCGCCCTGCTCTGAACCTCAGAGATGGGCGTCCAGGAACGCCCGGAACTCCTCGCGCGTCATCGGCCCCGCCTGGCTCGCGACCGCCTCGCCGTCCTTGATGAGCACGGCGGTCGGCGCACCCGTCACCCCGTAACGCCTGGTCGGCTCGGGGCAGCGGGTCATGTCGGTGCGGACCGCGGTGAACCGCGTCCCGTACTCCTCGGTCAGATCGCCGACGACGGCGTCCATCGCGCGGCACGCCTCGACGGCCTTGGGCCACGTGCCGCAGAAGTACGCGAGAACGGGCCCCGGCGTCATCGAGAGGATGAAGTCGAACTCCTGGTTCTCCAGTGGCTGGTGCACCCGACGTGCCATGCGTGTCGCTCCTCGCTCCTGCGCCTCCCCCCGATCGGGGAGGGCGGCCCCCATCATCGCCGCCGCACGACCCGGCGGCCGCCGGGCCCGTTGTCAGTGGCGGCTGTGAAGCTGGGCGGTATGGACGACAGGATGCTCCGGCGCCGGGTCTACGGCGCCGACCATGAGGACCCCGACCCCGGACCGCGCCCCGGCCGCAGTTACGGCGAGCTGGTCGGCGGGCCGCTGGACGGACTCCTCCTGGACATCACAGGCTGGAGCGCGCCCCAGCTCGCCGAGGAGGCCAGACTCCCCACCGAGATAGGGCGCTACGGAGCGGGTGGCCGTGCCCACTACCGCCGCCGTACGGGAGACCCCGGCCGCTGGGACTGGGCCGGTGACAGCCGCTGACGGCTCGGGCGGGCATGGGGCGGGCCGGGGCGGTGCAGCGCGCGGCCCGGAGGCCGGCTCAGCGGGCTCCGGCGCCCCGGCTCACCTTGCGGGCCCAGAGCACGAGCGGTACCTGGAGCGGCAGCCGGCCGAGCGCCACGGCCCGGACGGCGGGGGAGCGGCGGCGTGCGTCGGCCGCCATCTTCACGTTCGCAGGGAACACCCCGACGAAGAACGCCGCCGTGGCCAGCGCGGCCACCCGGCGGGTGCGCGGATGGGCGACGCCGACGGCGAGGGCGAGTTCGGCCGCTCCGCTGGCGTACGTCCACTGCCGCGGCGTGCCCGGCAGCGAACGGGGCACGATCGCGTCGAACTGCCTGGGTGCGACCGCGTGGGCGACCGCGGCTCCGGCCAGCAGACCGGCCAGCATGAGGGGGGAGGAGACGCGTGGCATCGGGGGTCCTCTCGAAGGTGCCTGGGCCCGCGATCCTACTCACGAGTAGCCACTCGTGGTCGAGCTCCCGTGAAGTCGGGCCGCACCATCTCAGCGTGGCGCGGATCCGCACCGGGTGGCCGCCCCGGAAGATTCTTCGAAGAATTTCCCGGAGGCTGTCGATCCGGGCGTCTCCCGTTCGACGCAGGGGTGAGAGGCGGGGAACGACCCCGCCCTCCCGACCGAGGAGTCACCATGCCGCGCTTTCTGACGATGATCCGCATCAACGAGCGGGAGCTCCCCACCGACACCACCTTCCCGCCCGAGTTCGAGCAGCGGATGGGCGCCCTCATGGAGGAGATCACCAAGGCCGGGGTCATGCTCGACACCGCCGGGCTGCTCCCCACCTCCGAGGCGACCCGCCTGAGCTGGTCCGGCGGGAAGATCAGCTACACCGACGGTCCGTTCACCGAGACCAAGGAGGTCGTCGGCGGCTACTCCCTCACCCAGTGCAAGGACAAGGCCGAGGCCATGGAGTGGACCCGGCGGTTCCTCGAGATCCACCCGGCGGAGTGGAACGTGAGCGCCGAGGTCCGGGAGATCCAGGAGATGTGATCCCGCGGACGTGACCCCGCACATGTGATCCCGCACATGTGAGACCGCGGATGCGGCGACGGCGCGCCCGCGCCGTGTTTGCCCTGCCTCGTCACGGCTGCTCTGATGGGTGGCCGTGACGGCAGTGAGCGCGGCCCAGGCGGTCGAAGCGGTGTTCAGGATCGAGTCCGCGCGAATCATCGCCGGTGTCGCCCGCATCGTGCGGGACGTCGGCATCGCCGAGGAGATCGCCCAGGACGCCCTCGTCGCGGCGCTGGAGCAGTGGCCGCAGACGGGCGTCCCGGACCGGCCGGGCGCCTGGCTCACGGCCACCGCCAAACACCGCGCGATCGACCTCGTCCGCCGCAAGGAGACGTACGCCCGCAAGCTCGCGGAGGTCGGCCGGACCCTGGAGGACGTGCCACCGCCCCCCGAACCGGCCGACCCCGAGGACATCGACGACGACCTGCTGCGCCTGATCTTCACCTCCTGCCACCCCGTCCTCGCCACCGAGGCGAGGATCGCGCTCACCCTGCGCCTGATGGGAGGACTGACCACCCCGGAGATCGCCCGAGCCTTCCTCACCTCCGAGGCCACCGTCGCCCAGCGCATCGTCCGGGCGAAGCGGGCCCTGGCCAAGGCCGGGGTGCCCTTCGAGGTCCCGTACGGCGCCGACCGCGAGGGGCGGCTCTCCTCGGTCCTGGAGGTCATCTACCTCGTCTTCAACGAGGGGTACTCGGCCACCGCCGGGGACGACCTCGTCCGCCCCGCCCTGTGCGAGGACGCCCTGCGCCTGGCCCGCGTACTGGCCGCCCTGATGCCCCAGGAGCCCGAGGTGCACGGCCTGACCGCGCTGCTGGAGTTCCAGGCCTCCCGGATCGCCGCCCGCACCGGCCCCGACGGGGAACCGGTGCTGCTCGCCGACCAGAACCGGGCCAGATGGAACCGCATGCTCATCCACCGCGGAGCCCGGGCGCTGGGCCGGGCCGGGAGCGGCCCGTACTCCGTCCAGGCCGCCATCGCCGGCTGCCACGCGGCGGCGGTCCGTTACGAGGAAACGGACTGGCCGAGGATCGCCGCGCTATACGGGCGGCTCGTCCGGCTGGTCCCGTCCCCGGTGGTGGAGCTGAACCGGGCGGTCGCGGTCTCGATGGCCGAGGGGCCGGAGGCGGCTCTGCCGCTCGTCGACGCCCTGGCGCAAGAACCGGCCCTGAGCGCCTACCACTTGCTGCCGAGCGTACGGGGCGACCTGCTGGAGCGGCTGGGCCGGACGGCAGAGGCCCGCGCGGAGTTCGAGCGGGCGGCCTCGCTCACGCGCAACGAACAGGAACGGACCCTGCTGCTGGGCCGCGCGGCCCGCCTCTGATCCCGTGGGGAGTGCGGCGGGAGTCCGGGGAGCCCGTTCAGGCCCCTCCTTGGACCCGTCCTGAGTTCCCTCTTGCCCTGCATGTTTACGCCATATACTTTCTGTATGAAGTAAACATCCACGCCAGTCGGAGAGGAAGGCCCCGATGTCGCCTGCGCCCCGCCGCCCGGGCGGCGGATCCGCCGCCCCGCCCGATCTCGCCACCGTCGCCGACCTGCTCTGGCGCGTGGGCGCCGAGCGGACGGCCGACGGCCGCCCGCGCCTCACGCCGCGCCGGATCGTCGACGCGGCCGTCGCCGTCGTCGACGCCGACGGGCTGGACGCACTGTCGATGCAGCGTGTGGCCACCGAGCTGGGCTGCACGGCGATGGCCCTCTACCGCCACGTGCCCGGCCGCGAACACCTGCTCGCGGCGATGGCCGACGCCGCCGCCGGCCGCCCGCCCGCGGCCACCGGGGAGGGGTGGCGCGCCGAGGTCGAGGCCTGGGTCGACGCGCTCTGGTCCACGTACGGACGCCACCCGTGGATGGTGCGGATCCCGACGGCGAGCGCCCCGGTCGGACCGAACGAACTCGCCTGGTTCGAAGCGCTGCTGAGCCCCCTGGCCCGCTCGGGCGCCGGCCGCGGCGAACTGATCCCGCTCGCCACCTTCATCTCCGGCGCCGTGCGCGACCTGGCACGGATCGCCACCGAACTCGATCCGGCCGGCGCCGCCTCGTACGGACGGATCCTCGCCGAGCGCCTCGACCCCGGGAACTTCCCCACGCTCTGCGCACTCGCGGGCGAGCCGGGCCTGGGCGAGGACGAGGACGGTGCGGTCGAACCGATCGTCGCCTGCGGCATCGCGCGGCTGCTCGACGGCATCGAGAGCTCCTCACCCGCCAAGGAAGGAAACGGATGAACGAGAACCACGTCTTACGGCTCATGGGTCTGTGCGGCATATCGGCGGGCGCCCTCGCAGCCGTCGCCGTACCGCTGTACTTCGTCCACCCGGGACCGCCGCCCGCCGGCAACGTCCTGGCCCGGATCCTCCTCAACCTCCTCACCTGCGCCGCCCTGTTGGGCTTCCTCGCAGGCCTGCGCCACGTCATCCGCGGCGCGGGCCCCGCCTTCGACTGGCTCGCCACCGTGGTCTTCGGCGCCGGGCTGGCCTACGTGACCGTCACCCTGGTCGCCGCGTCCGTCGAGGCGGGCATCGTCCTTGAGAACCCCGGCGGGGGCCTCGACCCGACCGTGGACGGCCCGCTCGCCCACGCCAACATGCTGCTGCACGGATCGGCCGCCCGGCTGCTGACGGCGGTCCTGCTGGCCGCCGCCGGGTACGCGATCCTGCGCGCCGGGATCCTGCCGCGCTGGACCGGGTACACGGCCCACGCCATCGCGGCCGTCAACCTCGCCTTCGTGCCCTCCCTGTTCTTCGGGACGGACGCCGCCCGCTTCTACAGCGCCGTGGGCTGGGGCAACACGGCGATGACCGCCGCCCTGTTCGTCTACTGGGCCTGCGCCGTCGGGATCGCCCTGCTGCGGCGCACCCCGCGAGCCGGTCTGCGGGCGGCCTCCCGCCCGGCCTGACCGGCCCGGTCGCGGGGCGGCGGCTCAGCCGCGCCGGGCGAACGCGGCCACGTCCAGCGGGGTCCGCACGGGCCGCCGCGGCGCGGTCAGCGCGATGGGCCGGCGGAAGCCGCCCGAGCGCGCGATCCCCTGGACGGTCAGGCGCAGCGCCTCCTGGAATTCGCCCATGGTCCGGCGGGCCGCCGGGGTGTCGACGTAGAGGGAGTTCATGTGCATTCCCTCCGCGTCCCGCTGGAACCAGGAACAGGCCCCGTTGGCGCGCGCCGACCACACGTGGGTGGTGGGCCGCCACTCGTCGTGGCGCTCGGCCCCGGGACACTTGCGCATGTCGATGTACGAGAAGAAGTTCACCGGGTACGGCCAGGAACGGGCGGCGAACTCCTTGGGCGCCAGCAACTCCCATGCCCGTACGAACGGGACGTCGAGATGGCCCATCATCTCTGTGAAACCGGCCCGGACGGATGCCATGACCTGGGCGAAGTCCCGGCCGGGCGAGGCGTCGAACTCGATGGGCAGCGTGTTGACGAACCAGCCCACCGAATGCGCCCAGGTGTCCCGGCCGCGCTCACTGACCGGCATGAGGCCGCGGTAGACGCCCGGGCCGCCGGCCTCGCGCAGGCAGACGGCGACGGACGCCAGCACTCCCATGAACGGTTTGCCGTCGACCGCCAGACAGGTCTTCTCGAACACCTCGGCCTCGGCGGCGTCCAGGAGCGTGGAGGCCTCGTTGACGATCGGGTACATCCGGCCGGGCTCGACGCCGAGGTCGAGGGGGAAGCGGGGGAAGAACTCACCCTCCTGCCCCATGAACGCCTTCCAGTGGCCGAGGCGTTCGTCGCGGTCGTCGATGGACAGGTAGCGGCGGCGCTGCTCCTCGGCGAAGTCGAGATAGCTGGGGGCGGGCGGCAGTTCGACGCTCTCGCCGCGGCACAGGGCCTCGTACCCGGTCGACACTTCGCGGGCCACGATCGGCATCGACATGCCGTCGCAGACGATGTGGTCGAAGGCGAGGTAGACCGTCGAGGACTCCTCGCGCACCACCGCGCCCATGATGAACAGCGGCCAGGAAAGCGTGTCGATGCTCCGCTTGAACCGCTCGACGAGGAAGGCGCCCAGCTGCTCGGACGACCCGAACTCACCTACCTGCTGGGCTTCGAGGGTCAGTCCGGCCGGGTCGAACGGCTCGCAGGCCACCTCGCCGGCCAGGCGCCGGAACGCGCACCGCAGGACCTCGTGCCGCTGGACGAAGGCGAGCAGGGACTGCGCCAGGGCCCGCTCGTCGAGCGGGCCGGTCACCTCGAAGGTCACCGCGACCCAGGACGCGACCGGGTCGTCGGCGGCCCTGCTCTCCTCGGCGACGGTGAAGTGCTTGTCCTGGTTGAAGGACGCCATCCTGCCCGCCGGGTCTCCGGCGTCGCCCGGAGCACCCGGGCCGCCGGCCTCCGCCGCCGTGGACCCGAGTCGCCACTCCACCACCCGTCCGGGTGCCATGTGGTGCATCTCCAGAGGAAATTGCCGCATTCCGTCATCCCTTCGACCCCCGAGTCAACCCCCAGGCCCTAACGACCCCCAGCCCGGGGAGGTGACGAAATCCCTCGGGGCAGGCCGGGTCGGGGTCTTCTTGCGGGCGGGCCCTACTCGGTGTGCAGGGCCGCCGCGATGGTCATCCGGGCCGCAGACCGGGCCGGAACCAGCGCGCCGAGAAGGGAGATCGCTACGCCCGCCAGCAGCAGGCCGGTCATGTGCGGGGCATGCCAGACGTCCTTCATCGACTCCGGGAAGGTGACCACCCCGACGTTGTCCACGAGCAGCCGGTGCGCGACCATCCCGAGCGGGACGCCGAGCAGTCCGCCGACCGCGCCCACTCCCGCCACCGAGGTCACGGTCATCGCGACGACCTGCCGCGGGGTCATCCCGATCGACTTGAGCGTGCCGAGGTCCCGGCGGCGCTCCCGGGTGCTCAGCAGGACCGTGTTGAAGACGCCGAGCGCCGCGACGATGCTCAGCAGCACGGTGAACACGGACGAGAAGGCGACGACGGTGGTGGTGGCGGCGTTCCGGTTGTCCAGCACGGACACGCGCAGCCCCGGGTCGGCCGCCCCGGCCGCCTCGGCGTAGGCCCGGGCATCAGCCCCGGGCGCGAGGCGCACCTCGTACTCGGCAGCACGGGCGTCCGGCGACAGCTGGACGAGGGTCGGCCAGGTGGCGTCCAGGGCCTGCGCGTTGCCCTCCACCAGCTCGCCCACGACGCTCGTGGTCACCTGCCGGCCGTTCATCGCCAGGGTGACCCGGTCGCCGACCTTCAGCCCGTGCTGGGTCAGGAAGGCGGGCCCGGCCGTGACCTCGCCGGCTGCCCGCGCTTCGCGGCCCCTGGCGATCCGGCCGGCGGCCGAGGCGTCGTCCCCGCGGTAGAAGTTGGCGAAGACGGGCCGGGACTGCCCGGTCAGGCTCACCCGGGCCAGCGCGCGGGCCCGTACCGCCGCGGCGCCCGGCAGGGACCGCAGCCGTTCCTCGGTCGCCACGTCACCGAGCGGGGGAGCGGGCCGGCCGTTGCGCGGCCCTCCCGCCTCCACATGGATCCGGGCACCGGGCTGCCCCCGCCCGGCCTCGCCGAACGCGAGCATCGTGCTGGTCAGTCCGGTCGCCAGGGTGACCGTGGTGACCCCGAGGACGATCGCCGCCATCGTCAGCAGCGTACGGCCGGGCCGGGCGAACGGCTGGCCCAGACCCAGGCTGACCGGGCGCGGCAGCGGAGTGGCTCCGAGCAGGCGCTGGACGCGCAGCCCGCGCCCGGTCCGGGGGGCCCCGCCCGCGCTGATCGCCCGGGCCGCGGACAGCCGGTGCGCCCGCAGCGCCGGGACCAGGGCGGTGAGCAGGACGAGGGCCGGCATCCCCAGCAGGCAGACGGCGGACACCCAGGCGCCCACCTCACCGACGGCGGCCCGGCCCGTCTCGATGCCGGAGAACGCGACGTTGAGGATGGGGTCGGCCAGTGCGTTGCCGAGCAGGGTGCCGAGGACGGCGCCGACGACCGCAGGCACGGCCATCATCGTCAGGTACACCGCGACGACCTGGTTCGGGGTGAACCCCAGGGCCTTGAGCACGCCGATGTGCCGGTACCCGGAAACGACCGCCCCACTGACGACGTTCCCCACGATCAGCGCGGACACCAGGAGGCCGAGGACGCCGAACAGGGTCATGAAGGGGAGGTAGGCGTCGGCCAGCGCCGAAAAGGCCTCCTTCAGGGCCAAGTGGGTCTGCGCGCTGGTCAGCGCCCCTTCGGGCACTCCCGAGGTCGCCCGGGCCAGCGAGGAGGCCAGCCGGGCGTCGGTCGAGGAGTCCGAGAAGCGGTAGAGCATCTGCGCGGCCGACGGACGCATCGCCGCCATCTGTTCGGGCGTCACCCACGCACTCGCCGACTTGGTCATGCTGGCCGCGAACCCCACGACGGTCAGCGGCGCGCCACCCGGCACCGGGAGCCGGGTTCCCAGCATGCGTGGTCCGGGCGAGCCGTTTGAGGGCCAGCCGACGACGATCTCGCCGGGCGCCGTCGCCCAGTGGCCCTCCAGCAGCTCGATCCGGTCCACCGGGCCCCCCGGATCGGCCCGGCCCACCACCGTGAGGGAGCCGCCGGACATCCAGAGCCAGCCCTCGGGGACGTCCACGACGCCCTGCCCGAACGGACCCGCGGCGGCCTCCACCCCGGGCTGCCGGGCCGTCCGCTCCAGCTGTCCGGGCGAGACCTTCGCGGTGTCGAAGGTCGCCACGGTGTGCGCCCCGCGCTGGGCGGCGTACGCCCTGTCGAAGGGGCTGGAGGCCGCGTCGAGCAGCCCCAGCGCGAGGAGGACGGTCGTGGTCGAGCAGAGCACGACGAGTCCGATGACGAAGGTCTGGAGCCTGCGGCGTCTCACCGCTGCGCGCGAGGCCCGCCACACGGCGCTCACGCGGTCGCCTCCAGCGCGCTCTGCCGGGCGACCCGGCCGTCGGCCACCTCGACCAGACGGCTCGCGCACCGGGCGGCCAACTGCGGGTCGTGGGTGACGATCAGCAGGGTCTGGCCGATCTGGTTGAGGTCGATCAGCAGGTCCATCACCTGCTCGCCCGAGCGGCTGTCGAGGGCTCCGGTCGGCTCGTCCGCCAGCAGCAGCGCCGGACGGTTCATCAGGGCCCGTGCCACGGACACCCGCTGGCGCTCACCCCCGCTGAGCGTCGCCGGATAGTTGTTGCGACGGCCGGCCACGCCGAGCTCGTCAAGGAGCTCCAGGGCCCGGCGGCGCGCCTGCCGGGCGGGGGTTCCCGTCAGCTGGGCGGCCAGCGCCACGTTGTCCAGGACGGGCAGGTCGTCGATCAGGTTGAAGAACTGGAAGATCATTCCGATGTGCCGGCGCCGGAACAGCGCCAGTCCGGTCTCGTTCAGCCCGCCCAGGTCCTGGCCCTGCACCTCGACGGTGCCCGACGTCGGCCGGTCGAGCCCGGCCACCATGTTGAGCAGCGTGGACTTGCCGCAGCCGGAGGGGCCCATCACGGCCACCGCGTCCCCGGCCCGGATCTCCAGCGACAGCCCGTCCAGGGCCTTCGCGTCGCCGTACTCCTTGTGCACACCGTCCAGCCGTACGACGACCTGCCGCGCAATGTCGTGATCAGTTGTCATGGCCCGAACCTAAGACGGCGCCCGGCCGCGGTGCGTCGGCCCCCGGATGTAACCGTCCGAGCGGGTCATCCCGGAGATGTACGCGGACCGTCCGGCAGAATGGCCTCCAGGCCTACGAGGTGGGGGAGTTCGGGGTGGGACTGATCATCGCCGTGGTCGCGGCCTGCGGCTCCGCGGCCGTGGCCGGCGCGCTCGCCGTCGCCCTGCTGCGCGCCCGGCGCGGCCACCGCAGGGCGCTCGAGGAACGCGGCTGGCTGCTGGAGCGGGAGCGCGAGAGCGCGGCCGGTACGGCCGTCGACGCCGAACGGGCCAGGATCGCGGCGGAGCTCCACGACATCGTCAGCCACAACGTGAGCCTGATGGTGGTCCAGGCCGGGGCCGCACGCGAGGTGCTCACCACGATGCCCGACGAGGCCGCAGCGGCGATGGCCGCCGTGGAGCGGGCCGGGCGCAACACGATGACCGAACTGCGCCACCTGCTGGGGCTCCTGGCCCCCGCCCAGGACGGCGCGGACGAACCGTACGGGGCCCCGGCCGACCGGCTCGCGCCACAGCCGAGCCTCGCACGGCTCAGCCGGCTGATCGACGAGTTCGCCTTCGCCGGACTGCCGGTGGAGGTACGGATGTCCGGGGACCCGCGCCCCCTCCCGGCCGGGATCGACGTCACGGCGTACCGGATCATCCAGGAGGCGCTGACGAACGCGCTCAAACACGGAGACGGAGGCAGGACCGAGGTGACGGTGCGGTACCAGGAGCACGCGCTGCGCGTGGAGGTGCTGGGCGACGGGCCCAGCGTCCTGACGGGAGGCGCCCCCGGACCGCGGCCCGCCGGCGACCGGGACCGGCCGAAGACCGAGGGCGCCGGCCGCGGACTGATCGGACTGCGCGAACGCGTCGCCGTCTACGGGGGCGACCTCGACGCCCGCCGCCGCCTCGGCGGCGGCTACCGGGTGCGCGCCCGGCTCCCGCTGGGGCGACCGTGACCACGCCGGAGGCGCCCCAGGCGCCCCGTGTGCTGATCGCCGACGACCAGGACCTGGTCCGCACCGGCTTCCGGCTGATCCTGACCGCTCGCGGGATCGACGTGGTCGGCGTGGCGGCCGACGGGGTGGAAGCGGTCGCGGCCGTTCGCCGACTGCGCCCCGACGTCGTACTGCTGGACATACGGATGCCGAACATGGACGGCCTGGAGGCGGCCCGGCGCATCCTCGCCGAAGCCCCGTACTGCCGGGTGATCATGCTGACCACCTTCGACCTCGACCAGTACGTGTACGCCGCCCTCGCCGCCGGGGCCAGCGGCTTCCTGCTCAAGGACGTCACCCCCGAACACCTCGCCGCCGCCGTCCGCCTGGTCAGCACCGGCGACGCGCTGCTCTCCCCGTCGATCACCCGCCGCCTGGTGGAACGCTGCGGCCCGGGCGCGGTCGGCCCGGACCGGGCCGCGGCGGACTCCGTACCCCGTGAGCTGACGGCGCTGACCCCGCGCGAACGCGAGGTGCTGACCCTGATGGGCCACGGCCGCTCCAACGCCGAGCTGGCGCGGGAACTGACGCTCAGCGAGGCCACCGTGAAGACCCACGTGGCCCGGATCTTCGCGAAACTGTCGCTGCGCGACCGGGCACAGGCGGTCGTCCTCGCCTACGAGACGGGCCTGGTGACCCCCGGCTCGGTCACCGCGGCGCGCTCGGGACCGCGTCCGGAGCCCGCGGGCTGACCGTCCCGGCCGGGGAGGGTGTTCCCGCGGTGGCGGGTTTCGTCTTTCTATTTCCTATCTGCGTTGTTCCTAGAATGACCGCGTGAAGGATATCGATGCGATCGCGATGCTGCAGGATCCGGTGCGCCGCCGCCTGTACGAGTACGTGGCGGCACAGGGGCGCGAGGTCGGCCGCAACGAGGCCGCCGAGGCGGCCGGGGTGGCGCGCACGCTCGCCGCGCACCATCTGGACCGGCTGACCGAGGCCGGCCTGCTGGAGAGCGGCAGTCGCCGTCTGACGGGTCGCTCGGGTCCGGGGGCCGGCCGTCCGGCCAAGGTGTACACGCGGGCACGGGCCGAGCGGTCGGTGTCGCTGCCCGGCCGCGACTACCTCACCGCGGCCGAGCTGCTCGCCGAGGCCGCCGAGCAGGCGGGGCTGGACGCGGTGCTGTGCGCGGCCGCGGGCCGCAGGGGCGAAGCCCTGCGGGGCTCGGCGCCGCCCTGCGGCGACCTCGAAGAGGCCGTGCAGATGCTGGCCGGCCGCGGCTACGAGCCGTACCTGGCGGGCGACGGGGACGCCGAGGATGCCGAAGGCGCGGCGGCGGTGGCCGGGGCGGCCGGGCCGGCCGAGCGTGTCGTCCGTATGCGCAACTGCCCCTTCCACGCCGTTGCCGAGCGCTTCCCACCGCTCGTCTGCGGCATGAACCTCGCACTGCTGGAAGGGCTGTTCGGCGTGGACGGGCCCGTCCGCGCTCGTATGGACGCCCGGCCGGGGGAGTGCTGCGTGGTGGTCGAGGCTTCTAAAAACAAAGATCGTTGACATAGAAGGGCGGTCATGCTGATATGAGGCCATGACCGCACCCGCGCATGCCTTCCACCTCGCCCAACTCAACGTCGCCACACTCCTCCACCCCATCGACGACCCGCGCACGGCACCGTTCGTCGACATGCTCGACGAGGTCAACGCCGCCGCCGACGGCGCAACCGGCTTCGTGTGGCGACTCGTGGAGGAGGGGGAGGCCGACGCCACCGGCCTGCGCCCGGCCGGGGAGGACGTCATCGTCAACCTGTCGGTGTGGCAGAACCAGGAGGCCCTGTGGGACTTCGCCTACCGCAGCGGGCACCTGGAGGTGATGAGACGTCGCCGCGAATGGTTCGAGCGGCACATCGAGGCGCACCTGGTGCTCTGGTGGGTCCCCGCCGGACACCTGCCGACCGTGGGTGAGGCCCTGGAGCGACTGACCGACCTGCGGACGAACGGACCGTCCCCGCGCGCGTTCACCTTCGCCTCCTCCTATACCGCCGCCGAGGCCGCTCGAGGCGCGGAGCCGGCGCCGTCCGGGAGCGAGGCGCCCGTGTAGCAGGCGACGCGTCCACCGCGGAGCGCGCCTGCTGCGCCCGCCAGGGCCGCAAGAAGTGCACGGCCGCGGCACCCTGTGGTTCCGCATGCGGGGCGGAGGCCCTTTCGGGAGCTTCTTCTAATGACCCCTATAGTTAGGGCACCCTAACCTGGGTCGTGCGAGAGCTTCCCGGCCTCGCCGGCCCTTGCGACCCAGCAGAAACGGAACCCGTATGAGACCCGAGTCCACTTCCCTCCTCTCCCCGCGCGCGGACGTCATGACCGAGACCGTCGAAGGCTTCGGCACGGTCCGTTTCACCCCGGTCGACCCCGTCGCGGACTCCGCCGTGCTGCACTCCTGGGTCGTCCAGGAGCGCGCGCAGTTCTGGGGCATGAACGGCGTCGGCCGGGAACTGGTCCAGGAGATCTACGAGGACGTGGACCGCCGGGACACGCACCACGCGTTCATGGTCCGGCTGGACGACGAACCCGTCGCACTCTTCCAGACGTACGAGCCCGCCGAGGACCGGGTCAGCGACTGCTACGCCGTACGGGAGGGCGACATCGGCGTCCACCTGATGCTGGCTCCGATGACCGGCCGGCCGCGGCCCGGATTCAGCAGGACCCTGATCGGGTCGCTCATCCGGTTCGCCTTCCGCGACCCGGCCGTCCTGCGCGCGGTCGCCGAGCCCGACGCCTCCAACGCCAAGGCGCTCGCCCTGCTGAACCGGCTCGGCTTCGTCCGGGAGGGCGAGATCACCCTCCCGGAGATCGACCTGCCCGAGATATACCTCCCGCAGAAGCGGGCCGTGCTCGCGTTCCTCGACCGCCCGGCCGTACTCCCGGCCGCCGTGGCAGCCGTCCGCCACTCCTAGGTCGACGCAGGCCGGCCGTCGCCCCTCAGTCCCTCCCCGATCCATGCTCCGCCTGCAGGGTGCGCAGCAGGTCGAGGGCGGGCCGGTCCACCGGGCGTTGGGTGTTGCCGAGGGCGATGACGCCCAGCCGCTTCTCCGGGTCGAAGCCCACGAAGGAGGAGAAGCCGCCCGTTCCTCCGTTGTGCCAGATCTGCAGGTGGGCGCCCTGCCGCGGATGGAGGCGGTGCGCCATCCAGCCGAGGTGCACCCGGGCGAAGGGGCTCCGGCGGTGCTCGACGCTCCGGCTCAGGCGGATGGCCGCCGCGAGATCTGCGGGGACGGGACCGACGTCGAGTTGGGCCCGGACGAAGGCCACCAGGTCGGTGGCGGTCGACTGCAGGCCGCCCGCCCCGGCCAGGTCGGCGAGGTGCCAGGGTGCGGTGGGCCGCCCCCGGCGGCCGTGGCCCCGGGCAAGTCGTTCCGCACGCGCGTCGTCCACCGTCACGACGGTGTCGGTCATGCCCAACGGGGCGCAGATCTCCCGGACGATGAGTGCCTCGTACTCCGTGCCGGCCCGGCGGGCGAGGGCCAGTCCCAGCAGTCCGGCCCCGAGGTTGGAGTAGCGGAACCGTTTCCCCGGTACGGCACCCAGACGCGTACGGGCCAGCCCGGACAACAGGACGTCGGACGTGCAGTCGGCGTAGGGGTCCGGCGTCGACGGGTGCAACAGGGACTGGAGCAGCATGCCCCTGGGCAGCCGCGGCAGGCCCGAGGTGTGGGTGGCCAGGTCCTGCAAGGAGATCTGCCGGCCGCCCCGCGACGGTACGTGTGTCCCGTCGGGCAGCAGATCACCGAGCGGCTCGTCCAGGCCCACCGTGCCGGCGGTCGCCATGCACGCAAGAGCCAGGGCGGTGAACGCCTTGGTCACCGAACCGATCTCGAAGAGCGTGTCGGGTCCGGGGGCCGCATCTCCCCGGTCGGCGCCGGTGCTGCCGGCACCCCGGATCTCGACGAGGTCGTCCGACACCGCGGCCACCACCGCGCCGACGACGTGCTGCCGGGCCAGCCGGTCGGCGGTCTGCTGGACGAGGGCGCCGAGTTCTTGTGCTTGTGCCATGACGAACATCCTGCTGGCGTTCGGCTCCCGACCCGTGCGCCCTGATGATGATTTCCGGCCCGTGCCTCTGCGACCTGAGCGGTACGGGACGACGCCCTCGGTGCCTGCGCGGCCTCGGCGCGGGCCCGCTGGGGGTTCAGCGGGCCGCGCGCCCCGGTCACCGGCGGCTTGAGGGAGTTTGGCCGTTCCGGTTGCGGGCCCGGGTCCGGATCTTCTTGGCTAGGTACCCGGTTCCGGCGACGAGGCCCGCGGCGACGACGTCGCCGAGGAGGTCGTGGCCGAGGAATGCGTACAGCGTGGACAGGCTCATGGTGTTCTCCCCTGGTGGCAGAGCCGGTTGTGGTGGGGAGAGATTCGCCGTGCCGGTCCTGTCCATGGGCGGGACCGGCAAGTTGTGCCTGTTGGGAGGGGGTTCGGGCGTGGTCATCAGGTGGTCAGGGTTGGACGGCAGAGTGGGAGAGGGGCGCGGTGTCCCCGCAGCGTGAGATCGACGAAGAGACGGCGGCCGGCCGGCTGGCCCTGTTCCTGGTGGCTCTGACCAGGGGCACGTCGGTGCGGGAACTGGCCGACCGGTTCGGCCGGAGCAGTTCCAGTTGGGGGAACTATCTCAACGGCTCGCAGCTCATTCCGAAGACCCTGGTCGGGAAACTGGTGGAGGCCTTCACGCAGCAGGGCGTCCGTCGCAGCACCGCTTTCGTCCGGGCGCTGGAGCTGTGGAACGCGGCCGATGCCGAACGCCGTGCGAGCCGGTTACCGGGTGGCGGGGAGCTGGTGCGCCAGCACCAGCGGCGCGACGACGCGCTCCAGCAGGTCATCAAGTACCAGGCACTCGCGGCGAACGCGGAGAAGCACCTCGCCGAGCTGAGGCCCATGCTCGCCTACACGCAGAGCCGGCTGGAGAACGCCGAGCTCCAGCTGAAGCTCGGCGGCGAACGCGAGCGGGCCCGGGTGGAGCGCCGGCTCGGCCAGGCCAAGGAGCGCCTCAGCCGGGTCCAGGTGCAGCAGGAGCGGGCCCGTACCCGCCGGATGACGGCGGAGGAGCAACAGGAGTTCTGGATGGCCGAGGCACTGGTCGCGCAGGAGGAGATCAGCCGGCTGGAACGCGAGGCACAGGACCTCGTGGTCGTCCCGCCCGGCTCCCTCGAACCGGTCCGTGCCGAGACCGCCGATGCGGTGGACGACTCCGAATTCGAAGCCCGACTGGAGCACATCACCGCCGAAGGCCTTCACGACGAGGCACTGATCGAGGAAGACCTCCAGCCCAACCCCGCCGACGCCGATCCTGGCCCCGACCCCGACCCCGACCCCGACCCCGACGAGCAGCTGCACGCCCTCCCCGTCGGCCCGGATCCTGTCCAACCCGTGTCCAGAACAGTGTTGGACAAGCCCTCCACCAGCAGCGACACGGATCTCCGGGCCGCCACGGACTCTCCGGCGCAGGCGCAGGCGCTGCTCGCCCGAGTCCCGCGATCGCCTGTCCGGGAAGAGGCGGTCGCCCCTTCGCGCCCCGTCCCGAAGGCACCGCGTCCCGGGTTCGGCAGCAGGGCGGGGATCTGGCTAGGGCTGCTGGACGAGTCCGGGGCGAAGCCCGGTACGACCGTCGGCGCGGTCACGAGGCCCGCCCCGGGGGCGGGGGACACCTTGCTCGACGGCTTCGTCAGGACGCAACTCGGCATCCTCGTCGCACCCGTCATGCTCCTGTTCGGAATCACCCCTGCAGGGCACAGGGCAGCCCCGGCCCTGCTGCTCAAGATCTATACGGGCGCAGTCCTGCTGGGCTTCAGCGTCTTCATGTACTTGATCGGCCAGGATGTAGCAGCCAAACGAGCCGACGGCGCATCCTTCGCCGATCCCGTCGTGGGCATCCCCTTCTGCCTCGCCCCGTTGTACGGGGGGCTCAGGCTGGTGAGGATGCCCAACACGCCCGCATGGATCCTGGCCGCCGCCATCCACCTCACCTGGTCGGTTCTGCTGCTCTTCGACCTCTTCCCCTGGACGGCTCCCAGCTTCGGGACCAGATAGACGCGCCGGGTGGGATGGGCACCTTCGCCTCACTGCACCTCCAACTGCCGCGCGCCGGCGGACGGTGTCCAGGAGCCGCGGTCCCGGTGCCGCGGGCGGACGAGAACCGGCTTGCTGCCGGGCGCGGCGTGCGCTGGTATTCGGCCATGAGCAGAATGGCGCAGATCATCGTGATGGCGGGCTATGAGGACGAGGTGATGGAACCGCTGACCCGGTACGACGAGACAGGTACCCGTACCTGGAGCGGCAGGTTCGAGAAGATCACGGAATGGTTCATCGGCGGCTGGTACATCGAGTTCTGCCGGTCGAACGGCCGCTCCGGTGTTCTGAACGATCTGGACGCGCTGCCCTGGGACCGGCCGGAGCGCGTTCAGGTCATGCTTCACGACGAGGAAGACGACTGCTTCGCCCTGTGGATGTTCCGCGACGGAGTGCTCAAGGAAATTCCGATCCCCGGGACGCAGCGCATCTTCGATGTGCGGTATCCGCCGAAGGAACACCCAGCCCCAGGTGTTGTCTGGAACACGTACGCCCGGGACGACCTGCCCGTGCACGCTCCTGAGTACGAGCAGGACCCCCGGCTCTCCTGGTAGCCGACGGTCCGGAGCATCTTTCCTCCGGACCTTGCCGGCCGACGCGTCCGGGACGTGTCCCCCTTCCGGCTCCCTTTGCCGGGCGACCTATTGACGGCAGATCAAAAAGGGCCTGGTGGGAGGGGGTTTCCCAGGAGTTTCCCGTTTCCCGTCCCGATGGGCGACCCGCGCCTCCTCGACACGGAGCGGCGGCGGGCCCAGTCTCGGAGTGCCGGGCGGACGGCCGGTCCGTGCTCCCTGCGACGGGCACGCCGACGAACACCGCGACGAGCACCGTGACGAGTACGACGACCCGCGGGGGACACCCGCGACGGGGACGGGGGAACGGACATGGCTGTGCGGACAACGATGCTGGCGGCGGCGGTGACGGCGGTGACCCTCCTGGCTGTGTGGGGCGGCACCTGCGCAACGGAGGCGGCCGCCGCCCCCGCACCGAAGGCGGCGGGTTCGTGCGACGTGCTCGCCCCCGGCGCCTCCGCGGTGGCGGAAGGGGCCGTGCGGGCCGCATGCGAACAGATCGGCGTCTGGTACACCTGGGGCGGGGGCCACGGGCCGCAGCCGGGGCCGACGTACGGTCAGGTCGACCCGAGCGATCCGGACAGTGCACACGACCCGGAGCGTCTGGGCTTCGACTGCTCGGGACTGGTCCGGTACGCCTACGCCCGTGCCGCCGGCGGCGACCCGCTGCCCGGCAACGCCTACCACCAGTTCCACGCACCGCAGGTGACGCAGCGTTTCACGGCCGGCCAGGGGACCGCGCCGCTGCTGCCGGGGGACCTGCTGGCCTGGGGTTCGGGAGGCTCCGTCCACCACATCGCGATCTACCTGGGCGCGGGGAAGATGGTGGAGGCCCGGGAATCGGGCACCCGGATCACCGTCAGCGACGTACGGCTGGGCGGGGACTACGCGGGAGCGGTCCGGATCGCCGCCGCAGCGGCACCCGGCACGTTCAGCACCTGGGGCACCGATGTGTGGACCCACCGGGAGCCGTCCACCACCAGCCCGCGGGTGCACCGGTTCTCCGGCCCGACCACGGTACGCATCGAGTGCCAGAAGCACGCCGAACCGGTGACGGCGGAGGGCTACACCAACGACGCCTGGTCGTACCTGCCCGAGTACGGGGCGTGGATCACCAACATCTACATCAAGGGCGCCGCCTGGCTCGAGGGCGTACGCACCTGTCCCTGAGCGCCGCCCGCCTCACCAGTACACCCGTCACACGGCTCGACAGAGAGCCCTTTCGAGGAGGAAGCATGTCCGCACGCAAGAAGATCGCCCTGGGTCTGGCCGCTGCCGCACTGGTGGGCGGCATGGCCACCGTGACCGGGCCCGCCCAGGCGACGCCGGCCACCGGGAAGAGCGTGGCCGCCGAATGCGGCGTCCGCGCCGACGGCAAGCTGTGGTGCGGCAACCGGGTCGGCGCCAAGGGCTACGAGCACCGCCGGTACAACTCCGCGGTGCGGGGGCCGCTGAACACGAGCCCCAGCTGGTTCCAGTGCTGGGGCCGCGGTGACCAGCACGCCGGCGGCAACAACGTCTGGTACTGGACACAGCTGGACAACGGCCAGTGGGGCAACGTCGCGGCCGTGGACGTCCACACGTCGGTCGACCCCGCGCCGGGCCTGCGCGAGTGCTGACGCTCCGAGGCGGCAGGCGGCGGTGCCACGGATCGGAGGCCCGCCCGAGCCGGTGAAGTGCTGCGCCCCTGCCCTCCATGGTGCGGGGGCGCAGTTCCGTTCTCCCGTACCGGAAGAGCACGCCCAGGTCTGTCCGCCGGCACCACCACCGCGGTCTCGCGGCCATGGGGGTCCTGGTCCTCGGCGGGTGCTCGATGACGCGCGGACCGGGCGGTCAGCGCGGCGCGCCGGCGAGCCACTCCTTGTAGGAGGTGGGGGCCGGGCGCGCGTCGGGGCCGCCGGTCAGGACGTCGCCCTCGACGACCGCGAACATGCCCGCCTGCTCGTCGGTGACGACCGTACGGGGATCCTGCCGGGCCGACAGCGTGAGACGGCCGAGCTCGTCGAGGGCGAAGACGTCGGGGCCCGCGACGTCGACCGTGCCGTTCAGCGGTGCGCCGGTGGTGACCTCGGCGAGGGCGGCGACGACGTCGGCCGCGGCCATCGGCTGGACGGGGGTGGAGGGCAGCCGGACGGTGTGCTCGTCCGCGGTCCAGGACAGGACCGCGTCCATGAACTCGAAGAACTGCGTGACGCGGACGATCGAATACGGGGTGGACCCCTGCTTGAGCAGGTCCTCCTGGAGGGTCTTCGCACGGTAGTAGTCCAGCTGCGGCACCCGGTCGACGCCCACGATGGACAGGACCACCTGATGGCCGACGCCCGCCCGCTCGCCCGCCGCCAGCAGATTGCCCATCGTGGTGCGGAAGAAGTCCGGGGAGGCCTCGTCGAAGGTGGGTGAGTTCGTCACGTTGACGACCGTGTCCGCGCCGGCGAGCGCCTGGTCCAGCCCTGCGCCGGTGAGCAGATCGACGCCGCTCGACAGGGATGCGGCGACCACCTCGTGTCCGGCCGCGCGGAGCGTGGAGACGAGCTGGGAACCGATGAGTCCGGTGCCGCCGATGACCGTGATCTTCATGGCCGTGCCCTTTCTTGCAGGGGGATCGAGTGCGGCTGCTCTCTCGCTCGGCCGCCTCAAACTCGGACAACTCTTGTCTGAGATATTACTCGGATAAGCTGTATCCGAGTCAAATGGAGGGCGCATGAAACTGTCCGGGGGCGTCGAGTGGGCGCTGCACTGCTGCGTGGTGCTGACCGCGGCGAGCCGGCCGGTGCCCGCCGCCCGTCTGGCGCTGCTGCACGACGTCTCGCCGAGCTACCTGGCCAAGCAGATGCAGGCCCTGTCCCGGGCGGGCCTCGTGGCCTCCGTCCAGGGCAAGACGGGCGGATACGCGCTGACCAGGCCCGCTTCCGAGATCACCGTCCTGGACGTGGTGCTGGCCGTCGACGGCGCGGACCCGGCGTTCATCTGCACCGAGATCCGCCGGCGCGGCCCGCTCGGAGCCCCGCCCGAGGCATGCACGAAGCCGTGCGGGATCGCCCGCGTGATGGGCGCCGCCGAGGCCGCCTGGCGCGCGTCGCTGCAGGGGGTCACCATCGCCGACCTGGTCGGCTCGGTGGAGCGGGACAACGGCCCCGGGGCGCTGCCGGGCATCGGCGCGTGGCTCGACCCCGCGTCCGCCCCCGCGTCCGGCCCGTCAGCCGGCCAGGCGCACTGACCACGCGCACCGACCACGTGCACCGACCACGCGCGCTGCCGACCGCGCCGTGCAACACGGAGCCCCCCGACGGATCTCTCCGTCGGGGGGCTCCGTGATGCAAGGGCGGGGTACGGCCCACCTCAGCCGATCGGCACCACTTGCTCGGCCTGCGGTCCCTTGGGGCCCTGGGTGACGTCGTACTCGACCTTCGCACCCTCGGCGAGTTCCTTGAATCCCGTCGTCTGGATGGCGGAGAAGTGCACGAACACGTCCGGGCCGCCGTCGTCCTGCTGGATGAACCCGAACCCCTTCTCCGAGTTGAACCACTTCACGATGCCTGTTGCCATCTGCGTCCTTCTCCATCGGTCGTACGGGCCGCGGTGCGCAGCCGTCTCGATGGTGCCCACCCACCCCGCATGCCACACCCGATACCGCGGATGTACTCCTCCCGCAGCAGTCCCGTGGCCGATACTTCCCCCATGGGGGATCACGACACCGTCCAGACGCGTCTGCGCGCCGCGTTGCGTGCCGACGACCCGTGGACCGCGCTCCACGCACTGAGCGCCGGCCGGCCCGGCCCTCTCGCCGAGGCGGTCGAGGAGCTGTACCGATCGGACGCGGAACGGGCGGCCTTCCGCCCCTACCTCGCCTGGCTGCTCCGGATTCTCGGTGATCCGGGCGACGCGGTGCTGCTGCGGTTGTTCGCCGAGCCCGCGTTCCCCGCCGAGGACCGCCAGCACCTGCTCGGGACCGCCGTGACGCGCGGGCTCCGACTGCCCGCCGAGCTCCTGCGCACGTACGCGGAGCAGGCTCAGGCCCTGTCCCGGGTCCCGGCCCCCGCACTCGTCGACGCCATGGGGCTCTGCGGCGACCCGTCCTTCGCACCGCGCCTCGGGGCCCTCCTCGATGACCCCGCCGCCCCGCGCGGCCGCGCCGCACTCGCGCTCGGCCGCCTCGGTGCCCGCGAGTGGACGGCGCCGATCGCCGGGCGGCTGTCCGAGGTGACCGGCCCCGACCACACCGCGTTCGCCGTCGCCCTTGAGCTCATGGACGATCCCGCCGCCGTACCGCACCTGCTGCGATGGCTGGCCGACAGCGGCGAGGAACGCGTGTACGACGTCCACCACGCCCTCGTGCGGCTCACCGGACGCGACCCGCTCCTGCCGGAACGGGCGCGCGGGGCGGCGTACGCGGCGGCCGTACGCGCCGCCTGGGCCGACGAGCACACGGGGCGCACGTCCGTGGTGCGGGACCTCGTCGTCGAGTCCGGCGCGCGGGCCCGGTTCTCCGTCGACGGGGGCGCGGGCCGGATCCGGGTCGCCTTCGACCCGCCGTCGCCCGGCTCCTCCTGGCCGCGCTGGGACCGGTCCCTGACGTTCGACGGAAAGCCGCTGTACCGGGTCGGCTCGTTGTGCGACACATGCGAACTGGGCCTGACCCTGCTGGACTGGCCGGACGACGCAGCGACCCGGATCGCGGCCCGCATGCGCGGGCGGCTGGCCGGCCTGGACCGGCTCGACACCGCACTGCTCGCCGAATGGAGCCCCGTACTCGGCGAGCTGGAGACCGGTCACTACCGCGCGCTCCTGCTCGACCTCCCCCTGGAACGGGTGGCCGAGCCGGCCCGGTCGTGGTGGTACCGCCGTGCGGCAGCACGGGCGAAGGAGGACGGCGACGACTACACCTACGAGTACGAGGACGACCGTCCCGACGACGACTGGCCCGGCGTCGCGCACTTCCAGCTCACCGCGCCCGTTCCGGGCGCCCGGTTGCCGTTCACGTACGGCGCCCTCCTGCCCTCGCAGCCACCGGAAGCGCTCGACCCGGCGGCCGTCGCCCGGCATGCGGCCTCCATAGCGGCGGGTGAGCGGCCCGCGGCCGTGGTCCTCGGCTGGATCGACGACCGGTACGTGGAAGCCCGGCACGAGGAGCGCTGGCTGGTCGGCGCCGTCCTTGACGGTCACCACCGGCTTTCCGCGTACGCGGCCGCAGGGGTGCCCGCCCGGGTGCTCCTGATCGCCCGCACGGGCGAGGGCAGTGGCGACGCGGACGGAGGCCCGGAAGGACTGGCGGAGCTGGCCGCGGCGTACGGCTGCAGGGACTGACGGCGGCGCGGCGTGGCGTGGGCGGGCGCTGTGACAGATCCGGCCGACCTGCCGGGCGCAACGGGGGAGTGGGCGGCGCACCGGCGGCGGGGACCGGTTCGCATCAGCGCCGGCCACGCGAGAGCGCGGGCCGCGGCAACGGCAGACCGGCGGCCCCGAGGTCGCTGGACAGAGTGCACTCTGGCGCCCGCCCCGTGAGTCCGGCCGGGCCGGGAGCGGGTCGCGCCTTAGCGTGGGTCCGCCACGATCCGGGCGTACCGCCGCCGGGATCCCGCCCCACGGAGGAACGCCAGCCATGACCCTCGGCATCCACGAGCTCACCGGGGACTACGTCCTCGACCCCGCCCACACCCGGATCGGCTTCGTCGCCCGCCACGCCATGGTGACCAAGGTCCGCGGTGCGTTCCACGCCTTCGAGGGCACCGCCCACCTGGACGGTAAGGATCCGGCCCGCTCCACCGCCCAGCTGGTGATCAAGACCGAGAGCATCGACACCGGAGTCGAACAGCGGGACCAGCACCTGCGCACCAACGACTTCCTGGACGCCCCCAACTTCCCCGACATCACCTTCCGCACCACCTCGGTCGAGCCGCAGTCCGACACTGAATACCGCGTCACCGGCGACCTGACCATCAAGGACACCACCCGCCCCCTCACCATCGACTTCGAGTACACGGGGAACGCCGTCGACCCCTACGGCAACCTGCGGGTCGGCCTGGAGGGATCGCTGACCATTTCCCGCAAGGACTTCGGCGTGACCTGGAACGCGGCTCTGGAAGGCGGCGGCGTGCTGGTCGGCGACAAGGTCGTCCTGGAGTTCGACATCTCCGCGATCAAGCAGGGCTGAGGCGAAGGCCAAGGCCAAGGACACGCCGCTGAAAACTGCTGGACTGCTGCGGCAGCAGCCTTGAGGGCCTCTGAGTTCCTCAGAGGCCCTCAAGGGGTTCCTCAAAGGCTGCCCAGGTCCGAACTCACCCACCGCTGCGGACGCATGTGGATCACGACCTGCTCACCGTGCTCCTTCCAGGCGGCGTCGACGTAGCCGTCGACCTTGTCCGCCGGCAGGTACCGGGCGGAGATCTCCACCAGCTGCTCGCGCTCGGCCGGAAGGGTCGAGATGACCGGTCCCTCGACGGACACGTACCGGATCGTGGGCTCCAGCCGGTCCACCATCAAGGTGAACCGGCCCGCGGCCCGGATCAGTTCGGCCTTGCGCGAGTCCCGGCCGGTCATGATCCAGACATCGCCGCCGGGCGCGTACTGGTACCAGATGGGGACCGTCAGTGGAGCACGGTCTTCCCCGTCCGCTCCCGCGGTCACCGCGAACGCGGCGACGTGGGGCTCGGCGAGGAACTGCTCACGTTCGCTGGGGGACAGGGCCACGGCACGCTCCTTCGGCAGGGGAATCCTCTGACGGATCCCTTTCACCCCAAGAATCCTGCCCCGCCGCGCGCCCATTCCCCGACCGTCACCCGCCCGGGCCAGTACCGCCCCGGCCGGCCAGGCGGTGCGGCCCTCAGACCCCGGCCGTGCAGAACACGCACGCCTCCCAGAACGGGAGCGCCTCCAGCACCCGGTGACGTACGCACGAGGCCATCGCCGCCTCCTGCGGCCCCGGCATGACGCACGAGCCGGCCTTCGCCGTCGCAGGGTCGAACTCCTCCACCATCTCCCGGTACGTGCGCAGGTACCCCTCCGCCCGGGGCGGCTCGTAGGTCAGCTCTTCCCACCGGTGGCGGGACAGCGCCAGATCGAGGACGCGCAGCAGGAAGTCCTTGGCCGCAGCCGCCTCCTGCGGAGTGTCCCCCCAGTCGAGCTCCGCCAGGCGGAAGCCAACCGCCCCGCGCCCCATCATGTTCTGGTCCTGCAGCGTCAGCAGCGCTGCGAAGCGGAAGTGCCACGGCTCGCGGGCCAGTGCGGACACGGCGAGCATCAGCACGTCCACGAACACCGCCGTCCCGCCGTTGGTCATCTCCAGGTACTTGCCGCCACCGCCGCGAAACACGTTCATGACGCGAGAGTAGACAGAGGTGCGGCTCACCTCGATGGCTCACCTCGACTCGCCCCGCCCCGCCTCGCAACCTCCCCCGCATGTGCGGCGTTGTGCTCCTGTTGGCCTCCATCCTTCAGGAGTACCGCGTGACGCGTACCTCTTCACCCGCCACCGACGGCCTGTTGCGCCAGACGCTCGGCGAATGGCGCATCGGGCTGGTGGCCTGGCGGCTGCTCGTCCTGCAGACCGCGCACCCGGCCGTCGCGGCCGGCACCGCCCGCTACTCCACCTACCGGGCCCACCCCTGGCGGCGGATCGAGCACACCATGGACAGCGGCAGCCGGCTGTTCTTCGCCGGGCCCGAGGAGCGGCAGCGCGAGATCGCCCGGCTGGAGCGCGCGCACCGCCGGATCCGCGGCACCGACGACGCCGGCCGCCCCTACACCGCCGAGGACCCGGAGGTCCGCGCCTGGGTGATGCTGACGCTGTACGAGGCCATGACAGCCATGCGCGAGCTGTCCGGTGATCCGCTCGAACCAGCCGAACTCGACGTGCTGTACGCGGAGTTCACCGAGGTCTGCGCGGCCCTCGGCATCCCCGGCGAGGTCCTCCCGGCCACCGCCGCCGACGTACCGGCGTACGTCGACCGGACCGTGCGAGAGGTCCTCGAGCTCGGTGACCAGGTCCGCTACCTGCTCTTCGAGATGCTGCGCGAGGCTCCCGCACCCCGCAGGCTCGGGCGGCTCCGGCCCGCCTGGCCGCTGCTGCGCACCGTCGCCGCGGGTGTGCTGACCACCCTGACCGTCGCCGACCTGCCGCGGGCGTGGCACGAGCGGTTCGCCATGCCGCGTACCCGTACCGCCGCCGCCCTGTCCTGGACGCTGCACCGCGGTATGCGGCAGGTGATGACCCGTCTGCCGGACCGCATGCGCTACCGCACCCAGTCCGACGACAACGACGGCGGCGCCGGCGGTCGGCAGCGCCCCGCTTCCCGGCGGTCCACAGCCGCCCCGAGCCTGCCCCGGCCCCGCACCTTCGACTCCCGCCCGGCGCGGCTCGAGGCGTTCTTCCGGCAGGTACTCGACCAGACCGGTGACGGGCGGGTGGACTCCGCCGACCTCCAGGCGATGGTCCACAACGTGTGCTGGCAGCTGGAGCTTCCCGTCGAGCGCGAGGACCGGCTCTACGCCGCCTTCGAGTCCTGGTGGAAGCAACTGCGCGAGGGCATGGACGCGGACGGCGACGGCGCGGTGGAGTGCGCCGAGTTCGTCTCCGCGATGCTGGGCGGCATCGACCGGGACGCCGATTACCTCGACCAGGGCCTGGGGCCGGCGGTACGCGCCCTGTTCCGGACCGTCGACACCGACGGCAGCGGATATCTGTGCGCGGACGAGTACCGCGTGCTGTTCGGGGGCCCGCGTGTCCACCCCGCCGAGCTGAACGATGCCTTCCGGCAACTGGACGTGGACGGTGACGGGCGGGTCAGCGAGGAGGAGTTCGTCGCCGCGTTCGTCGACTTCTTCACCGCCCGGGAAGACACCGCCGCGGGCGTGGCGCTGCTGGGCCGCGCCTGACCGCTGCGCCGTCCAGGCAGCGGTCGAGGAGTGCGTGCGTGCGGGAGGCGGGGAGGGACGGGTTGGCCGCGGCGCCCCGGGCGGTGCGGGGGGTGGCGAGGAGGGCCTCCAAGGCTTCTGGGGTGAGGCTCGGGCTGGCGGCGGCTGTCCGGCACACCGACTCGGCTTCCGCACCAGCGACACCGCATCGTCCTGCCACCTCGTCGCGCCCGGACCGGGCTCCGGCGACCACGAAGCCGAAGCGCACCAGCGGCTTCGCTCCAGGCCGCGCTGCTCCTGCTCCCCGCCCAGGGTGCGGCCGGCCCGTCCGGGCAGCGACACGGCCGCCCCCGAACCATCGGCGAAGCCGGCGGCCGTGGTGCCGCGCCCCTGTGCCGGGCGGCGGCACCACGGCCGTGTCGGCAGTTGCGGGCTACAGCACGCCGAGCTTCTCCTCGATGTACCTCACCAGCCCCGTGACGCCCAGGAAGCTGAGGCCGGACGAGCCGACGGCGACGAGCGAGGTCGCCTCCAGGTGGCGGGTGATGAGGAAGGCGAGGAGCGCGCCGACGGTCCCGCACAGAATCGCGATCACGAGCGCCATCACCTTCTCGGTCCGGGAAGGTCCGTCCGTTTCGACGGGCATCGTCGCGCCCTGGGGCGTCGCCGGGACCGGGGGGCCCTGCGTGTGGGTGGGGGCCGGCGGGTTGACTGTCTGGTTGGGCATGGGTGGTGAACCGTCCTTCTCTGCCCCCCTCCGATAGGGAGGGGGTGCCGCCCGCGTGGCGGCCTGAGTTCAGACAACTCGGCCCGCGACCGGTCCTCCAAGTAGTTCGACGCCCAAAAGAATCTTGGAAAACCAAGGATCTTCATGGCCGTCGTTCAGTGCGTTCATGCAGGTGAGAGGTGCGACTGAACGTTCCTGAACAGAATCGACCTCCTGATGTGCAGGGAACTGAATGGGACGACACCCCCTGTAGGGGATGCTTGGACTTCGGCCAAGTCGCAAAGGAGCGGCGCACATTGGGAACATGGCGCGAACTGCTGGGCGCGGCCCGGCGCTGGGACCAGTACCGGGTGGCCCTGAACGCCCTACGGAAGAGCGGAAAGGTGACGAGCTTCGCGGTTCTGGCGCGTGAGAGCGCAGTGATAGCCGCAGACATGCCGGAGCTCGACGGATTCTCGGTAGGAACCTTCCACGGCCTTGTCGGTGAGGGGGTGAACAAACGACCGAAGTGGGAGCAGGTCAATTCCTTCGTACGAGTGTGCGCAAAAGTCAAAGGCATCCCGGGCACCGAGGAGCTGGTGCGTCTCTGGGCCGAGGGCTACCGCCGGTGTGGAGGGGATCCGGGCGACCACTACCTCGGGCCCACGCCCGTCGACACCGAGGACGCGGTGGGGGAGACGGTCGAGGCCACGACGGACAAGGAGGCCATGCGACAGTTGGCCAACGGCGTTACTACTGAGGGATCGACGGTCGAACACGCAGCGGGGCAGAGGAGACGGAAGCGTCTCCTGGCCTTAGCCGCAGCGGTCGTTGTCGTGGTCGCCGTCGGAGGCGGGATTCTGGTTCTCCAGGGCTTCGGCGCCGCGAAGGGCGAGGGGAAGTCGGCCGGGGCGGCCCCACAGGTCAGCAACTCGGGCTCGTCCGCACCGAGCCGGCCCGGCACCCGCACCTCCGCCGGCGCGGGAGACGGAGGCAACACCACACCTGCTACGCGGACTCCAAAGGAATCGTCTCCGAAGCTGAGGCAGCCGGCCGTGGACCCGACAACTGACTCGAAGCCCGGTTGGTACCTCTCGCGCATCGCCTGGTCCGACAACCGCGGAACGACCCTCGTACAGGCCTATGCCGACTACACGGACAGCGACGACGGCCGGGGGTCGGCCACTGGACACGGTTATGACATCGGCCAGGACATCGTCGTGCTGTGCCAGGTCGTCGGGCGCCGCATCTCGCTGGGCGCGTACGAGGGCCCGGCCGAGCGCAACGGATTGTGGTACCGCATGTCGACCGGCGAATACATCCCAGCCGTCTACGTCGACACCACCAAGGCCTCTCTGCCCTCCTGCTGACCCCGGCTCCCGCACCGCTTCACCGTGGCGTGAACGCCGCACATGCCCTCGATGCCCGCCTGCTGCGCCCGCCGCTGTGGGCATCGGCCACCGTCCAGCCGTCGACGCCCTCCAGCACCCGCTCTCCGAAAGCGCTTCGCCCGGCATAATGCGGAGGATGGACTATCTGGCGGCTTGGATGGCCGGCGGCCGGTGGTACCCCGCGGGGCTCGCGGTGATGGCGCTGCTGGCGTCGGCCCGCATGTACCGGTTGGTGAAGCGGGCCCTGTCCGTCCCCGGCGGCCGTGTCCAACCGTTCGGCTGCACCGAGGTGTTCGCCGTGGTGGTGCCGCTGCCGACCGCCGTTCTGCTGCTCTACGCGCCCGTGCTGTACGGCTGGATGCTGGGGAGTCCGGTGGCCTTGGGCAGTGTGGGTACGGCCGTGGCCTGGGGGCTGGGCATCGCCACTGCGGTGGGCGTGCTCGCCGCCGGCACGCGCGTCCGGAACTGAAGGCGCCGCCCGTCACCAGCAGGACGCGCGCAGCCGGATCGGTCACCGACTCCGCCGCTCCGCCCGCCGACTGCGTCGCCGGCCGCGTTTCGACGGCTGGAAGCCCTGTCGGAACGAACCCGTGCACCGAGCCGTGTGTCAGAAGCCGCTTCGACCGCTCACAGCCCGGCGACGTCCCGGGCCCTCTTCAGCACGGAGTCGAGCCTGTTCACCACAGCGCCGTGCCGCCTCGCGCGCTCCGCCTGCTCGGCCGGCACCAGTCGCGCTGCGGCCTCTACGGCATGGGCGTCCGGGTCACCGAAGGCAGTCCGCGGGTGCTCTCCCGTTTCCGCGCAGTGCGCCGTGACCTCCTTGACCGCCTGCAGGACGACGGCGCGGTCCACGCCCGGCTGCGTGGCCAGCCGTACTTGGAAGCGCGCCATCCACCTTTCGCGGTCCTTCTCCCCCGCCGCGTCCGTCGTCTCGTCCTTCGTCGCCACGTGTCCTCCCGGGTGATGTGCAACCGTCCGCTACGGAGTTGGACGCCGCTGCACGGAAGCGGGTTGCCTCGACGAGGCCCCGACGCTTTCCGGACGACTTCCGTCGAGGAACTCCGCGCCGCTGGAGCCGGATGCCCGCTGGCCCGGCCGGCCCGATACCGGGCCAGGTAGGGCCGTTGTCACAGCCGGCGGATACCTTGCAGCTCAGCACACAGGCAGGGCGAGTACACAGGAGCAGGGAGCGGCCATGGTCGTCGAGGTGGGGTACGCACAGGCGTGGGATCTCAAGGCCCGTGCGCCCTGGCGGCCGATATCCGCAGGAGAGGCCGGCGAGCGGGATGCCGCCGGGCTTCCGTACGTGGTGGTGTACCGGGAGCCGGGCCGTCCGGCTCCGCTGGAGGTCCGGCTCGTCTCCTGGCGCGACCGCTACGTCGGGCTGTGGGTCTACGACGCCCAGGGCCGCCGCACCTACGACCTGGACATGCGGCTGCTGGACGACCCGGCGCGGCTCATGCGCCGGTACACCGTCGACTGGAAGTACACCGGCCCGGAGATGCCGGAGTTCGACGAGGCGTGCCCGCGCATCACCGTGGACCTCTTCCCGGACGGGAGGGGCCGGCGGACGGAGGAGTCCCGGGGGAAGGGCGGGGGTTCGTACGTCACCTCTCCTCGCCTCAGCGAGGACGAGCGCTGGACGGACCGCCCGGCCTTCGGGGAGTGGCCGCTGCTCTCGGCCCGGATGCACGGGCTCACTGAGCCGCCGGCCTTCGAGGCGGCGGCAGAGGTCGCCGGGGCAGTCGAGGCGGCCGAGGCGGCCGAGTCCGGTGGCACAGACGCCCCCGCCACCTGCTGGCGTCCGCCGCGCCCCGCGCAGCCCGGGCCGATCAACGAACTGTTCCGGCCCGGGGTCCGCGTGACCGACGGCTACCACCCCGAGATGACCGTCGTGGAGGCGAGCCAGGTCGGCACCCTGCGCGTGCCCAGCGGGCTGCTGGCCGTCTCCGGCCCTGACATCGACCACAGCGACGGGCCGCACATCACGGTCCCCGTCCCGCCCGGAACGTACGTACTCGACGAGGCGCGGGTCCGCTACAGCTACCACTGCATGTGGGATGACGCCGAGGTCACGACCACGGCACCCACGGCCGTCCGCCTCCGCGTCAGCGAGACCCCCGCGGCGACCTGGGAGATGGCCCTCGGTCCGGACGACGATCCCCGGCTGTTCATCGAGGACCAGATAGCCGGCTTCTCCACCGACGGCGCCACCGGCTGCTTCGCCGACGCCGGGGCCTGGGAGCCGCTCATCACCCTCTTCGAGCGGGGGCTGATCCGGGGGGAGCCGGACCTGGACGGTTTCGAGGGCCTCGACGACAGCTCCATGTTCATGCAGCGCACCTGGGACGAGGCTTCCGGCGGCGAACTCATGGCCTTCGCCACGACCGGGGACGGTACCCACCCCGTGTGGGTCGGCCGTTCCGACGCCGGCCAGGTGGTCGCCGTCGTGGTGCTGGTGGAAGGGATGCCCGAGCTGCTCCCGGAGCGGGACGGAGTCACCGCCGATGCCTGAGGCGACGTGCATGACGGTGACGTTCGCGGAGTCCTGGGACGCGGCGTCCCGGACCGGTGGCCGCGAGCTGTCCCCCGGGGAGGCACGTGCCCGCGATGCCGCCGGCCTTCCGTACGTGGTGGTCCATCGCGCACCGGGTCGCGAAGTCCCGCTCGGGGTAAGGATGGTGGCGTGGCAGGCCGGGGTCCTCGACACCTGGGCGTACGACGAGCACGGCCGCCGGACCGCCGAGACCGAGCTGCGGCTGCTCACCGACGAGCGGCGGCTGCTGATACGGAGCCTGCTCGTGCGGCAGTACCAGGACGGGCGGACGGCGGAGTTCGATGTGGACGCTCCCCGGACGTCGGTGGACCTGGCCGCCGACGGAACCGCGCGCATCTCGCACCAGCCCGAGGGCATGCGCGGTGCCTCCCTGGAGGCCGAGGTGGCGGTGGCCGATGAGGACCTCTGGACGGCCCGTCCGGGCTTCGACGACTGGCCGGGACTCCCGGTCGCGGACGCACTGCCGGACTGGGTCGCCGCACAGCTGGTCTCCGAGGCGTCCGGCTGGCGCCGGGAGCCCTCCCGGCTGCTCGGGTCCACCGACTTCGACCGGGTTTTCCGGCCCGGTACCCATATCCCCGGGCTGACGGTCCTCGATCCGGTCCCGTGCGGCAGCGTACGTGTGCCGAGCGGGGTGCTGGCGGTGGCCTGCCCGCAGAGCTGGGACAGGGAGCCGAGGATCACGGTGGCCGTGCCGCCGGGCACGTACCGGGTGAAGGCGGCCCTGGTCGAGGTCGCGGATCAGGGGTACGGGTCCTACGAGGACGTCCTGGCCGTCCGGATGCAGATCGGCGACGCCCCCGTGGCGGTCTGGGAGATGGCGCTCGGGCCGCGTGACGACACGCTCCGGCTCCGTTCCGGAGAGGCATTCGGCTTCGACACGGACGGGGCAACGGGCGCCTTCGGCGATGCCGGGGTCTGGCAGGACCTGCGGGACCAGCTGGAGCGGTCGAACTGGCGCGGTTCCCCGGAGGCCGACAAGCTCACGGATTCCGTAGCCGGCATGCATCTCGACGGCGGCGACCTGGGCGCGGACCTGGCGGTCTTCTGCACGGGGGGCGACGGCGTCTACCCGGTGTGGGTGGGCCGGTCCGCCTCCGGAGAGGTCGTCTGCGTCGACGTCCAGACGGCCTTCGACCTGGACATCGACGCCTGAGCTCGTCAGCCGGGGAGCCTGTCAGCTCGTGAGGCCCGCTCCCTCGAGTCCGGTCCGGTCCAGTCCGGTCCAGTCCGGCGCGCTCCGGTCACCAGTCGTAGGAGGTTTCCCGGAAGGGGTCGGGGTCGGTGACCCAGCCTGCGTTGAGGACGAGCCGAGACGTGCGGTGCAGGGCGAGGAACCCGAAGGGACGGTCGAAACGGACTGAGATCTCGCGAGCCCGGAAGGGGTGGTACGGGGCGCCGCCGGCACGTGCGGAGAAGGCGGTGACGGCTGCGGAGCGGAAGCCGTGCGCCCCGAAGGTGGCCGTCATCGTCTGCACGGCTTGCCGGATGGCCAGCGGTTCGGCACTGATGCCGGGGAAGTGGCCCTGCGAGGCGTCCTTCGCCGCGCGCAGGCCGAACAGGTCGGCACGGTCGAGCAGGTTGTGGGAGGCGTTGACGGTGAACGGCACGGTGGACACGCGGAGCATCGGGCTGCCGTCCTCGCTGGGGACGCGGTTCACGGACAGCCCGGGGCCCGGGGCGCCGTAAGGGAGGTGATCCCCGGGTACCACGGCCCGGCGGTCGTGGAGTGTGGCCACGGCGGCAGTCAGTACCTGGCCTGCGGTGGCTTCAGGTGTTCCGAGGTACAGGTGAACGTCGATGCCGTGGGCGCCGATGACCTGAAGCTCGGTGAGGGGGCCGCTTGCCGAGTCCGCGACGCCGATCCGGTTCAGCAGACTGCTGCTGCGGTGCAGGCCGGCCAGGTCCTTGCCGTGCCAGGGCCCTGACTCGGCTGCCATCCGACCCGCGGTAAAGGGCCGGATCCAGTCGGTGCGGAGGGCCATGGCGCTCGCTGACACGAGCAGGGTCTCGTCGTCCACCGTGATCGGCATCGCGGCTATCTGCCCGTCCGTGCACCTGTCTGCCCAGGCGTCGAGGCGCTGCTGATCGCCGACGGCGTCGCCGGTGAGTTGCCCGTGCACGTCGGCGGGCAGGCGGTCCAGCCAGGCCGGTTCGACGGGCAGGTTCTTGCGGGTCCACAGTCCCAGCGCCGTGCTCAGGCCACGGGTCGAACGCATGGCGGAGAGCAGGTCCCGTGCTCCCGCTGCGGCGACGCCCGCCGGGATACCGAGTGCTGCTGAGAGTTCGCTGCGGGCGGGGCCGGCGGCCCCGTCGGCGAGGAGACCGATCAACGGCCACACTCCGGCCGCGGCGATGACCGTGCCGTCGTCGGGCAGTGTCGCGGCCCAACGCGCGGCCAGTCCGTTGATTGCCTTGACCGTGCCGTGACCGACCATACTTGCCCGCCCTCTCCCTTCTTCCGGACTGCTTCCGGATCTTGCGAGAGTAGAGGCGGGGATGCCTGCAGGCGAGCGCATTACGCATCGACCCGGTGCCGGTCGACGACAGCCGCGCAGAGGTCAGTCGGTGCAGGGCCTTTGTACAGCCGCCTCAGAGATTCGTCTTCGACTCACGCCTCCCGAGCGGCCTTCGCATCGCCCAGCGTGTGTGCACAGTAAAGCAGTTGGACCAGAACCCATTCCTGCGAACAAGGGCACAACGAAACATGCGGCCGGACTGATGGTCATTTCAACGGACAGCACTTGCACCCAACTTGATGAATCCTGCCCCGGTGATATTCGCTCTATTAGTGCATCGGGATGAGTGATGATCATCGGTGGGATTTCGCCTGCTTATGATCTCCGCGCCATGACAGAAACCCGCACATTCCAAGCGTTACAGAAATCGGCCGACGTGGTCGTACTCGGCGCCGGCCCCGCAGGCTTGGTGCTCGGCAATCTCCTGGTCGCTGCCGGGATCGACTGCGTCGTCCTTGAACGCGCCACCCGCCAGCACGTCCAGACCCGTGCGCGAGCCGGCTTCCTCGCGCCGAACACCGTACGGATCCTGGACCGCCACGGCCTCGCCGACGGGCTGCACCGCCACGGACGGACCCACGGCACGTGCGAGTTCCGCACCGAGGAGGGCAGCTTCCGCCTCGACTACGGCGCCCTCGGACGCGGTGAACAGCACACCGTCTACCCGCAGCAGAACCTTGTCACCGACCTCCTGGCTCGCTACCTCGATGCCGGCGGGAGGATTCGTTTCCGCACCGAGGCGCTGGCCGTGCACGACGCCGACAGCACCCGGCCGTACGTCATCACCGGAGAACCGGACGACGACCGCCCCACCCGATGGACTGCCCGGTACGTCGCCGGCTGCGACGGCCGGCACGGGGCGGCCCGCCGCTCGCTTCCAGCCGCCACCGTCCGCCACCACCACGACCACGGGGTGAGCTGGCTCGGCCTGCTCGCCGAAGCGCCACCCAGCCTCGACGCCGTCGGCTACGCCGTCCACGACCGGGGCTTCGCCGGCCACATGACCCGCAGCCCGCAGATCACGCGCTACTACCTCCAGTGCCCACGCGGCACCCCCGCCGACGCCTGGTCCGATGAGCGGATCTGGGACGAGCTCGACCTGCGGATGCGAGCCGTGGAGCACGGCCCACTGCGCAGGGGGAGGATCACCGAGCGCGGCGTCATCGACCTGGCGTGCGACGTCGTCGAACCACTGCGCCACGGCTCCCTCCTGCTCGCCGGTGACGCCGCCAGCCTGACCGCACCGGCCGCCGCGAAGGGAGCGAACCTCGCGATTCTGGCAGCGGAGTCCCTGGCAGGAGCCCTGACCGAGGCCTTCGCCCGAGGGGACGACACCGCACTCGACCGCTACTCGGCCCGAGTGCTGGCACACATCTGGCGCTCCCAGGAGTTCACCCACTGGATGACCGGACTGCTGCACGAGATCCCCGGCCAGGAACACTCGGGCGGATCGTTCTTCCATGCCTCCCTGCGGCGCGCCCGCCTCCGTTCGCTGCGCACCTCCCGAACACACCAGCTCTGGTTCGCCGAGAACTACGTCGGCGTCTGAGTCACCGCTCCGCCCCGGGCCGCGCCCTCCACGCCGGCCCCGCACACCGCCACCACGCCCCATCGTGCCCCGGTCTCCGACCCGGCACCGGCCCGAGGACGCCTCCGTGATGACCACGACCCTCCCCGACGGATCCCGAGTACCCGCCGCGGTCGATATCGCCGCCGCCACGCCCGTCGAGGAAACGATGCTTCCCGACGACACGGCCCGACTGCGGGCCGCGGCAGCCTTCGTACGCGAGCACCAGAGCGCGGCCACCCTGCTGCCCCTGCTGCTTCCCGGCCTGCACGGCCCCGAACTGCGATCCCTGTCCGCGCACTGCCGGTTCGCCCACGCCGGCCTGCTCCTCTTCCCGCCGGATCCGCACCACCTGCGCCGTCAGTTCGCCGACTGCGGGCTGGACCCCGATGTTCCGTCCCACCCCAGCGTGGTCGTACGGGAACGGCTCGCCCGGCGCCACGGCCGCGACGCGGCCGAACTGAACGTCCGTATCCTGCGCCCCCACGTCCACGGCCCGACAGGTGAACGGCGCACAGTGGAGGTGTTCGCCCTCACCGTCCCTGCACACTCGGACCTCGAACCGCTCGCCGCGTACGAGCGCGTCCGCGGCCACGAGGCCCACCTGGCCTTCGAACTGGAGCACCCCGACCCGCTGGTGCTCCGCGGGCTGTGCGCGCTGCTCACCCGCCACGGAGCCCGCCCCGACGGCGGCGGGTACAACACGCACGAGGACGGCACCGTCCTCTACTTCACCACCCCCGCCGGCACGACGTGCGGCTACCGGCGGCTCGAGCTCTACGCACAGGGCGACCACCGCGACGTCCTGGGCACCCATCTCAACGAGAGCCACAGCACGCACCGTCATGCCGAAACGCTCCTCCAACTCCTCACCGGCGCGTGGACCACGCAGGCCCTGGCCGCGTTCGCACGCCTGCGCCTGCCCGAGGCCATGGACACCGAAGTCATCAGTACACGCGAACTCGCCCGCCGTACCGGCACCCACCCCGAAAGCCTCGGCAGCCTCCTGCGCTACCTCACCATGCTCGATGTCGTGGCGACGGGCGAAGAGCAGCAGGACGCCTTCCGCCTCACCCCCCTCGGGCGCCTGCTCCGCGCCGACTCACATGACACGATGCGCCCCTTGGCCCTGATGTACGCGGGCCCCTTCTACCGCTCCTTCGCGGCCCTCGACCACACCGTGCGGACCGGCCGGCCTGCCTTCGACCACGTCTTCGGCGAGAACCACTTCGACCATTTCGCGGGCGACCCCGCGCTCGCCGACATGTTCGACCGCTCGATGGCGGCGAGCGCGCGGATGTTCCAGCCGATCCCCACCCACCCCGTGATCACCGCCGCAGCCCGGGCCGGCACCCCCGGCACCGTCGTCGACGTGGCCGGCGGCAACGGCGAGCTCCTCGGACGCATCCTCGCCGCGCACCCGACCCTGCGCGGCGCGCTCCTGGAGCGTCCCCACGCGGTCGAGGCCGCGCGCCGCTCGCTCGATGCCATGGGCTGTGCGGCCCGTTGCGACTTCCTCAGCGGCGACTTCGCCGACGTACCCCACGGCGGCGACGTGTACGTACTGTCCCGCGTCCTGCACGACTGGGACGACGACCGATGCGGCGAGATCCTGCGCCACTGCGCCCGGGCGATGCCCGTCCACGCCGACCTGCTGATTGTCGAACGGCTCCTCCCCACCGACGGTTCCCCGTCACTGGCCACTGCCTGGGACCTCCACATGATGTGCAACGTCGGCGGCCGCGAGCGCAGCGCCGAGCACTACGCCCGGCTCCTCGCCGACGCCGGACTGGAACTGCTGGACCGCACACCGCTTCCCTTGGACGCCCACGTCCTGCACGCCCGCAAGGCACAAGTGGGCTGACAACCGCGGACACCACGGGAGAGCGGCCCGTCCGACCGTACGGGTCCGCGATGACGTGGCCGTCCCGGAAGGCGAAGAGCCGGCCGCAGCCCATGACCGGGGCGGGCCGGTCCGAGACGGGCACGGTGATCCGGTCGTCCGCGTGGCCACGGCTCAGCACCACCTCGTACAGCGCGTGTTCGGCGCGGGGGATCGTGTTCGCGGTGGGTCCGTCGAGAACGAGCGACCCGATGCCCCGAACAGGCACTACTGTCCCTCTGCCGGGTCCGGTCCGGCTCATGAAACGCGGATCTTGTGGGGGGGCGGCAACAGCGGTGGACGACGACAAGACGGTGCAGCGGCTGGACCTGGACGTGGACGAACTGTCGCTGTCCCCACTGGGTTGGCAGATCGAAGAGATCCAGGCGCACCTGGTCACGACGACCTACAGCGAGTGGGAACACCACCAGGAGATCGAGCTCTCCGGGACGGCACGGTTCCATGGGGAGGAGTGGTCCGACCGCTTCGGCGGTGGTGACTACGCGCCCGCCCTCCTGCTCGCCGTCGGGCGCACGGGCTCGCCGGTCCCGCCCCAGTACAAACGGCTTGTGATGGAGACCGTGACCAAGTTGTCCGAACGTCCCCGGCATCTCTCCGAGAAGAGCAGCTCGTGGGAGTGCGAGAGCCCGCTCTCGCCCGAGGAGATCACCTTGCGGATCACCGCTATGGACGCGGAGGAGATCGAGTCCGATTTCGGCCTCGCACCCGGGAAGCACTCGGTGCTCCCGGTCGAGGTGATCGACGAATCGACGCAGACCGCCGCAGTACAGCTCACGGTCACCACGAGCAGCGCCCATGTCCTGCACGACCTGTACGACAGCCGGCTGCGTGTGCACCTCGCCGGCGGCGCCGTATTCGGTGCTCCCGAGCAGCTGCTGGCCGCCCATCTGGCTGTGCACGACTGGCGGGACCAGGACTCGACACTTGAGGACGAGTGCCCCTTCGGTGTCAGCCTGCCTGGACTGGTCGTCGAGACCCTGGGGGAGGGGGGAGCCCTGATCCGTGAGACGGAGATCGACCTCTCCGGCAGCATCCCCGTGGGCGAGGCGGGTGAGCTGCCCGCGCGCAGCCCCCGTTGGATCGCCGATGCCGAACACGACCTCGACCACTCCGCCCGTCTGCCCACGCGCGTCATCGTCCGGATCGTGGACGCGGACGACCTGTGAGGAAGTCGTCCCGACCGGCCAGTCGTCCTGGGCGCGGCCCGTGGGCAGTGGGTGGCCGGGCCGGGCCATTGCGGGTCGTCGGCCATGACCGGGGTCCTTGGTCACATCGGCTCCGGATCAGGCCGTGCCCCACCACCGCGACCGGATGTCCGCCGACGGTGACTCCCGCTGCTGTCACACACTCCGGCATCGTCCCGGGCTCCATTCGCTGATTGACCGAAGAGCTGTCATGAGGGGGTGTGTCCGGGCGGGCCCGTGCGTGACGTCGGTCGGCGATGTTCTTCGGAGGCCGCGCTCGATCGGCTCCGGGAGCTCGAACCCGACCGCGGCGGCCGCGGGTGAGGAGGACCGGCCTGGCCGGCCGCCACGACCGGCAGCGGCCGGCAAGCCCGTTGTCACGGCGAATGCGGGGCAGGTCCGCCGCTCGTCCGCCCTGACGCCCGGGGCGGGCGTGCAGCCTCCTCATGGGCAACGTCCTGGGCGGTGTACCGCTGCGCGGACCGCGCCTCACCGGCCCGCCACGTGGCGAAGAGCCCGCCACCGGCACTCGTGATCACGGAAAACCCTGTCGACCCGGCCACCATGTACACCACGGTGGCAAGCGCGATGAGGACAAGCAGGGCGATCAGCTCCACCGAACGCGCGCTCACTTGCCTCGGGCGAGCCCGGACCTTGCGGTTCTCGGCGCTGCGGATGCTCCTTTTCAGCATGGTGGTTCCTCCCGGTCCGGCACTTTGTCGGTGCTCCTCCTGGGAAGATGCAGGGTGAGGATTTGTGCCACCAGGGGCAACAAACAGGGGCGGGGACATTTCCCAGGAGAGGCAAGTTGCCGCCTCGGGCAAGAAGGCGCGGCGCCACGGCACAGGGGAGGGCACGTGAGCGAGAGCGAGGAGGGGGGCAACCGGCGCGGGCGCTCGATGGCACCCCTCGACCCGACGTTCTCCCCGGGTGAGCGGCAGTTCCTCGAACGGCTGCGAACGGTGGCCACTGCCGCCGGGGACACCCTCGCCGAGGTCAGCAACGGGCTGGCCGACCTGGCGCACCTCGAGCGGACGCCCTCGATGTTCGCCAGCGTGCCGGACCTGTCGAAGATGCTCTCCGGCAAGCGCAGTACTCGGCCGGAGGTGATCAGAGGCCTTCACATCCTTGCCGTGTTGCGGGCAAGGAGGGGGAGGGGCCTTGAGTCCACTCGCCCCGAACGGACAAGCCTCCCATACGAGTTGACCGTTGCGGAGGCCGAGGCGGAGATCGCCATCACGCAGCGCCTCTACACCGGGTGGGTGCGAGGGCGCGACCGGGGACGGCTGCGCCTTCAACTGGCAGAAGCGCAGGAACAGTCGGGGGAACTCCGAGCCCGGCTGGCGGCCGCCGAACGGCGTGCCGAAGAACTCACGGCCGAGATTTCGGCTGCCCGTCATCGGCACGACGAGATGGTTGCGACGCTCACGACACGCAGTACCAAGGCCTATTCCGCGCTGGGCCGAAGCCGTCGTGAACTCCTCGAACTTGCAGGCCGGGTGCAGGCCTTGAACGACCGCATCAGATGGCTGGAGGAGGCGTTGCAGGACGCCTGGAACGCCGTCGTTCGTCACGTGGAAGAGCTCGCCTCCGTCTTTGAGCTGGTGATTGAACTGGCAGCCCAGCTCGCGGACGAGGAAGCCTGATCACGACGCGATCGCGGTCACCGAGGCCCGCTTCGGGGTGTTCGGCGTGTTCGGGGTCGAGGACGGCGGCCCAGTACCCACAGGCCCCGGTGAACGGTGAAGTCACCGCCCCCGTCCGCCGGTGCGTCCTCATGAACAGGCACGCGATGCACGCGATGCACACCTGTTTGCGGACGAACGCGCACGGCCGGGAGATTCAGCGGAAGGCGCCGGCGTTCTCAGAGGCCCACTGCCGGAACGGGCGGGCCGGCGTTCCGGTGATCCGTGAAACCGTGTCGCGCACCATCAGCAGCTCGTCGTTGACGTCTCCACCCGTGACGTCGAGCACCGCGTCCGCTGCATCGGCCCCGAACACCGCGGCCATCTGTGCGTGAGCCTGCCCGCGGCTGATTTCGGCGAAGGGCACCTCCCGGCCCAGTGCTGCCGCGATGGCCTCGACCTGTTGCCGGGCGGTGACCGGCTCCGGACCGGTCAAGGCGTAGGTGCGTCCGTGGTGGCCGGGTTCGGTCAGTGCCACCCGGGCCACTGCAGCGATGTCCGCAGGGTGGATGGTCGGCAGCGCGGTCCCGGCGAACGGCGCACGGACGGTCGCGCGGCCACGGACGATGGCCGCCCACATCAGTGCGTTCGAGGCGAACTGCGTGGGCCGCAGGATCGTCCAGGCCATACCGCTCGCCTTGAGCAGTTGCTCCACCGCCAGGTTCTCGCTGGCCGGGCCGAGGTGCGGGTGGGTGTGAACGGTGATGGAGGACACCAGGACGACGTGCTCCACACCCGCCGTGCGGGCGGCCTCGAGGATGTCGGCGTCGGAGCCCAGACGCGAGACGAGAAACAGCGACCGCACCCCTTCCAGCGCGGGCTTCAACGATGCCGGATCGGCGAAGTCGCCCTCCAGGGCCTCGACTCCTTCGGGGAAGTCGGCTCGTGCGATATCCCGGGTAAGCCCTCTGAGCGGCCCGGCACCGCGTGCGTGCAGCTCCTTCAGCAGGGCACGGCCTATGTTGCCGGTGGCTCCGGTCACGAGGATCACGGGGAGGTTCCCTTCGTCGGCTGATCACGTGAGTGGCACGCTACGACCTCGAGCAAGCTTCAGGTCAAGGAAGCGCCCGGCGATGCCGCCCGCGGACCGGCACGTTCTCCATGCCTGCAACCGTGTACGGCGGCGCAGTCGGTGACGGCAGCCCGGACGCACTGCCTCAGGTCAGCACGACCGCATCACGCGTTCGCCCAGAGCCCGCGCGACGACCGCCGGCCGGGCCTCGCGGGCCTCTCGGGCGAACGGGCTCACTGACTGCTGCGGATCTCGTCGATCCGCTTCGCCAGAGCCTTCGTCTCCGCGATGAGCAGCGCGTGTGCCTTCCTCTGCTCCTCGTCACCCTGAGCCTTGAACGCCTCGCTGAAGTGGGGCTGGAGCTGGGTCCACCAGCCGTAGTCCAGCATCGCCCACGCCTGCGGGCAGAGGGGCGCGCGGGTCTTCGGGAGATACCCGCTGTCGACCAGGGACTGCTGGTACTTCTTCGGGTCGCTGCCCTCCAGGTAGCAAAGGAAGTTGAAGGCCCGCTGCTGGGTAATGGGGTGGTCGCTCGACAGGCTTTCCAGGGTCGGTCGGCCCTCCTTGCGGGCGATCTCGTCGAAGAGGATCGCGGCGGCCAGCGACGGGCCCGGTCCGACCTCGTTGACGGTGGAGAAGGACGCGTAGCCGTCGGCCGCGTCCTCTTCGAGGCCGAGGTTGGCCAGGAGGAGCTGGCGTTGTAGGGCGTGACCCATCTCGTGGCCGAAGATGAACTCCGTCGACAGGACGGTCAGGTCGTCGGTGTTGTAGTCGGACGCGGGGAACGGTGCAGGCCGTTCGACGGTCTTCACGACGTCGGCGAGTGCCTTCTCGATCTCGGTCAGGAACGGCGGCGGGATGAAGATCGTCCTGCCGTCGGGCTGGGTGACCGCGTCCGTGACCCCGGGCGGCACGTCGGAGGTGACCTTCACGACCAGATCGTGGGGGAGGGTGAGCGCTCTGTTCACCCAGTCGGCCGACCGCTCCAGCACACGGGAGTTCCGGATCAGGGCCACGGCCGGCCGGTCCTCCGGTTTGACCGTTCGGGTCTCGTAGACGACGGTGACCCTGCCGGAGGGCGTCGCTCTGGGGTGAGGTCCTGCTCCGGGCCCCTGCCCGGCGTCGCGGGCCTCGCCGCTGCACCCGGTCACGACGACCCCGGCGAGTACCAGCACGCCTGACAGGACGAGGCTCGCCCTCTTCGAGCAATCGGCGGTGTTCGGCATCCTTGATCGGCTCCCGTCGCGTGCTCCCGTCGCGTGTTCCCGCATCGATTCTCGAGCCGTCCGGAAGCGGGCGCCCGCCGAGCCGCCCGTTCGGGGGACCGCTCGCCCGCCGGAGCCCAGAGCACCGGCGCGCAGCCCACGGGTCGGTGATCACCCCTTACGATCACGTCCATGTCGACCACACCGTCCGCCCCTGTCCTGCGCGGCAGCGGCGGCGCCGTTCTCCGTTACGAGGCTGACTCAGTGACGCTGCGCCGCGGGGACGAAGAGATACGCATCCCCCTGCAGGCCGTCCGTGACGTCATACCGGACCGCCGGGCCGTAACTGTCGAACTGCGAGCCCCGGCCGGCGGTACGCCCCTCACGCATCGGATCGATGGCGTTGGCGAGGCTGCGGCAGGCCTGTTCGCGAGGGCGGTGGGAACGGCCCTGGCCGCGCTGCCGGAGCCGGACCCGTCCTTCGACGGTGCCTCGCTCGTGACGACCGTCTCGCTGCGCACTCCCCGGCCACCAGGTCCGTCCGTCAGCACCGGTGAGAAGGCAAAGGGTATCGCCTGGCTCTTGCTCGCTCTCGGGCCCGGTCTCGTGACGCTCATCGTGACCGGCGTGCTGGTCGTCATGCACGGAGATGCGGGCATGCTCATCCTCGCGGTCCCGATGGGACTCCTGACCGTGTTCCTCAACCTCGCGAGTGCCGTCGCAGCTGAGCGGACCCTTCAGATGTGGCTCCTACCCCGGCGCGGCATCACGGTGATGGCCGTGCGCACCAGTCCGTACGGCAAGTCAGGGAATTACGAGTACACGGATCCGAGCGGCCAGACCCACAGCTACGGCCGGGACGCGTACGCGAGCCAGATCGAGATCAGCTACCACCCGGACCGCCCCGGCAGTCCGATCGGTGTCTATCCCCCCTCCACGCGTGTGGCGGCCACCATCGGGACCTTGCTGCTGTGGGTCGTCACGGCGGGCCTCATCTTTCTGGCGATGATGGCCGCCACCGAGTGACCATCAGGGCGGCATGCAGGACGTCGTAGCCGACGCCGTGACCGCAGGGGGCCGGCCTTTGCGCCACGGCAGATCGCCGCGTGTCATCCGTCGCACGACGCGATGCCGGCGGCTCCATTGGGCGTGCTGGCACCGTGCCTGGGAACGGCCGTTGACGATTGCGGCCGGTTCTTCGAGCCGAGCAGGTGTCCGCCTCCGGTTGCAGCCACGGGGAGAGACGTCCACGGCCGGCACCAGACTGCCGCCACGGGCCCCGGGGCAACGGCACGTCGGCCGGCCCGTCGCAGCCGGGTGACATCGATCCGGCCTTGGTTGAGTCCGCAATACGGGGCACCGTGCCCGCGTCGGTGCTCGGGAGCGAGCGCCAGGTCGACGAGCGTGCGGACCCGGCCGTCCGTGCACAGCAAGGCGTTGCACAGCTCGACGGCAAGCGTGGGGCGTGTATCGAAAGCGCAGACGGGCCGGGCGGGGTGATGCCCCGGTCCGGCTCGTCCGCTCTCTGCTAGAGGTCGAGCCGATGCTGGTGTGTCGTGTGCGTGGGTGTGTAGGCGAGACCGTCGTTGATCTGTCTCATGTGCGTGTTGCCGTCGGCGGTGTCGGTCAGGAGGCCACCGAGGTCCGGATAGTCCCTATGGGCCTGTCGGATCGACTCGGCCTTCATCCAACGACCGAGGCCGTGTCCACGGTGCTCGGACAGCACGCCGGTGCCGTAGTGCTGGCCGTCACCTGCGCCGTTGCCGGGGATGACGAGTTCGGTGAACCCGGCGATCGCGCCGTTGGAGACGTCGACGGCGACGACGGTGTGCAGGTGGTCACCGCGCTGTTCGACGGCCTTCGCCGCGGCCCGCACGCGGTCCACGTCCCAGATCACGATGCCGCTGTCGGCGTCGTCCATGGGCATGTCGTCCATGGCGCGGCGAGAGGCGGTGAACGTCTCGGCGAGGTCGTCGGGGACGGTTCCCTGCCATGACATCAGCCGGTAGCCGGGATGCGGCCGCTCGATGATCTCGACGAGGACGGCGGTATCCACCTCAGCCAGTGGCAAGCGGGTGAACCTCAAGGCGAGGACCTTTCGGAAGCCGCGCGCCGCCAGGAAGTCGTCGCCGGGCGATCCGGCTTCTGCCTGCGCGACGACGCAGCGTCGGGCATGGTCCCGGGCGGTGGCCACGGCGGTGTCGAGGAGCCGGGAGCCGACGCCCTTGCGGCGCTCCGCAGGATGAACACGGAGGTCGAGCTCGGCCACATGCTCCTGTCCGCCATCCAACAGGCGCAGAAAGGCCGTGCCGGAAGGGATGGAATCCGCGTCCGATGCCAACCAGGCAAGACGCCGGCCGTGCGGCCCGTGAGCGGGGTCGGTCAGTGGGGTGATGCGAAGGGACAAGGTGTCTCCGTCGTGAGGAGGTGGCAGAGGTCAGTACGCGGACTCAACTGCTGGGCACTCCTGCGCATGTGCTCCGCACCTCCTCGTCGACAGCGCCGGCCTGCACCCATGCAAGCGGCTGCGTGAACCTAGCTGGCCGATTGGCTCCTGGGCAACGGGTTAATGAGGGCCGCTGCGTGTGGCCGGCCCGGCCCGATGCGGGGCGCGAACCAACTGCGGCGAGTCTCCACGCTGCCGGCTTGCCCACTGCTACGAGGTCCGACCTGACGGGAGCTGGCGCACGCGCCGCCGGCGCCTCATGGAGCACGAGGTGCCGGAGTCGGGTTCGTGTGAGACCGCGTACGCCTTGTCGTCCGCCGATCAGAATTGACGCTCCCTCAGGCGTCCCGTCGACGTCTTATAGTGAGAAACTATGTCTCACTTAAAGAAGTCCCCTCCCATTGTTGTCACCGGGGCCACCGGGACGATCGGCCACCCGGTCGTCGCAGGGCTGCTTGATGCCGGTCATGCGGTGCGCGGAATCTCGCGACACCCGCAACGTGCCTCACTCCCGGAAGGTGCGGACGTGGTCTTCGGCGACCTGGACGACCCGTCCACACTGGGGCACGCATTCGACGGTGCCGCGCAACTCGTCCTGATCGCGGTCCCCGAGACCGTTGAGGCGGTCGTCTCTCGCGCAAAACAGGCGGGCATCGAGCACGTGGTTGTGGTCTCCTCCGCCGCCGTAACGGCCGGCTACGACACGATGTACAACGCCGTCGTCGAGCAGGCCGTCATGGACTCGGGACTGGATTGGAGCATCGTGCGTCCCGGTGAGTTCGCGACAAACTCACTCCTCATATGGGGACCAGCGATCAAGGCAAGTCGCCGAGCCGTGGAGCCCTTTCCTGATCAGATCGGGCATCCCGTTCATGAGGCCGACGTTGCCGACGTCGTCCTGGCCAACCTGTTCGACCCACACCGCCTCGGACGGATCGACACGATCATCGGACCGGAAAGCCTCACCAAACGCGAACAGGTTGCAGTGATCGCAGAAGCGATCGGAGAACAGATCACGCTCGATGAGGTCTCCGCCGAACAAGCCCGCGACTTCTACCGGGCCCAAGGGGGCTTCGCGGCCGCGAACGCAGACTTCCTGTTCGGGTTCGAAAGCTACGACGGCATCGAAGGCATCGCAGATGAACCCAGTGACACGAGGGCCCCGAAGGGCGATGCCTACCTCACACTCGACCAGATAACGGGAACTCCAGCTCGCTCCTTCCGCCACTGGGCGCACGGTCACGCCTCTGACTTCATTTGAGCGATGACAGGGGCGGAGATGTCGACGAGACTGACAACGAAACGCTGTCACTTGAAGTCGACGAAGCCAGTGCTCCTGCTGCTGGGTCCGGCGACGCCGACGACGTCGACCGTGCTGGTCACAGCCATCAACGAATGGCTGTGACCAGCACTTTCGCCCTACACATGGCCGCGCACCCGCCCGCAGTCGGCATCGCTGGTGCGGGCATGGGCGGGACCGGGCGGTCGAGCCCCGGTGCTCAGGCCTCGATCTGCATCCAGGTGTCGCCGGCGCGGAGCCACAGGACACCGTCGCGGCCCTGGGCGCAGCGCATGACCACCGGCCCCGGTAGTCGCAGCTTCTCCTGGGCAGTGATCACCCAGGCATCGTCGAAGAGCTCCGCGCGGCTCAGCTCGACGCCGGGACGGTTGTGGAACCGGTGGGTGAGGAGCATCCGGGTGCCGCGGACGGCGATGCCGTCGGTGTCTCTCAGGGGGTTGCGGTAGCTGGTGATGTCGCCGGTGGCGGGATCGACCCGGGACACGAAGGCACCCTCGTGGCTGTACCAGGCGAGCCAGGCCGTGGCCTCCTCCGTGGCGCCCGCGCTTCCGCCCAGGGGCCATACGGGGAGCCGCCCCTGAGGGCTCCAGGTGTGGGTACCGTCGGTGTCCCAGCGGGCCAGGCCGGCACTGGTCTCCGGGTGGTCGCCGTAGATGCCCTCGTCACCGTACGAGGTCCAGATACCGCCGTCGCGGTCGGTGATGATGAAGTCGATGTCGTCGCCGATGCAGAAATGACTCACCGGATGTCCCCCGGGGGAGTACACCATCGCGTTCCTCTCCCAGATGCCGTTCCGGTCCCGGCGTATACGGCCTGACACCAGCAGAAACCGTGACCACGACAGCAGAGCCAGGTGACTGGTCCACGCGGATATGCCGGTGACGGGCGTGCGGTGTTCCACCCCACCCGAGACCACGACCAGTACGCCGTCACACGGAGCCGCCACGCTCCATCCGACCCATCCCTTGACATACGGGGAGCGGCGCAGGTTCCGTTCCTGGACCAGCACCACCGCGAGTTCGTTGCTCGGTCCGACGCTCCACCACAAGGCCCGCCATCCAGCCCGGGCATCCTCAGGGGGCAGGCTCCACACGACAGGCAGTTCGCCAAGTGCCACAGGTCTTCACCTTTGGGACTCCAGGCCCCAACGGCGCCCGAAGAGAGGTACGTTACCGGGCCGCGGTTGTGCGTTTCGACCGCCCCTGCCCGATGCACTCATCAGGCCAGTGCGCCACCTGCGGATGGCCCGACCGTCGAGGTCTCCTGCAACCCCCGCGAGCGCTGTAAGACGGCTCCTCGGTCTCGGCATGCCCGGCCTCCTCGTCTTCGGCGTCACCCAAGAGGTCTATGGGGTTCCGGGTGCCCGGGGCGGGTCGATTGCGGTCAGTGCCTTCCGTGCGGCGCGGTGGAGTGCCTCGTCCGCGGGGATGTCGCCATAGCGGCGGGGCGAGGACGTGACCTCGTGCAGGACGGGCAGGGCTGATGCCGCCGGGCCGCCGATCGCGCCCAGGATCCGTACGGCCCGCAGGGCCGGCAGGGTCGTCGTGTGTCCGGCCAGCGGGGCCAGTTCCGGCAGCAGGGCCGCCACGGCCGGCGCCGCGTCGCCGGTGATCCGCCACCAGGCCTCGGCGGCGCCGACCCGGCTCCATGCGCCGGGGCACGTCAGCAGCGGCCGTAGCGCGTCGGCGTACGGGGCGGCCTGCGGGCCGAGGTCGGCCAGGTAGCGGAGCACCGGCTGTCCGAGGCCGGCCCGGGCGGCCGCACCGCAGATCCGAAGGGCCGGTTCCGGGTCGCCCGTCAGGCGCCAGTACGCCCAGGCGGCGGTCTGTGTGCCGCCGTGCCACGGGTGCCGGCCCGGCCCGGGGTCGGCGGTGGTGAGTGCGGCGAGCAGGCCGGGCGCCGATCCTGTCGCGGCGGCCGGGCCGATCGCGCCCAGCGCCTCGGCGGCCGCGCGCGCGAGGGGGGTGTCCAGCAGGGCGACCAGTTCGGGCACCGCGGGCGCGGCCGCCGGGCCCCACCGGGCGAGCGTGTGCAGGATCCGGGTCGCCGTGTCGGGCCGGCTGCGGTCGGCGAGGCGCAGGCGGCAGACCGGCAGCAGGTGCGGGGCCCAGCGCGCGGGCAGCGGGGCGGGGGTGTTGAGCCAGAGGCGTCCGAGGCGTGCCGCGTACCAGTCCGCGGCCCGGTCGTCGTCCATGCCGACCAGGGCCCGCAGCGCCAGGTCGGCGTTGCCCGCGGCGGTGACGCCCCCGGACCGCTCGACGTGGCGGACCAGCCGGTCCGCGCAGGAGGCGGCCGCGGTGCCGCCCTCGGCCAGGACCTCGACCGATGCGGACGCCACATGCTCGTCGTCGAGTCCGGCGGCGACGGTATCCCACAGTTCCGGCGAGGGGGCGCGCCAGTACCGCAGCCGCGCGCCGGCGGCACGCACGGCCGCGCGGCGCAGTTCCGCGCGCGGGTGGCCGGCCGTCGCCGCGACCAGTGCCGCGGACGGACGCGTGCGGGTGGGGCGCCGTTCGCCTCGCGAAGCGTTTGTCCGGCTCGTAGCCGAAGGGCCACCACGGTACGTCCGGGAGCCGCTGCTTCCCGGCGGCCGCCAGTCCCCGGGCCACGGCACGGCCCGCGGCGTCGTCGGCCGCCTCCGTTCCGTCCGCCGCCTCCGCGCCGTCCCGTGCCAGCACGCCGCGCGCGGCGGCCAGCGCGACCAGCGGGTGCGCGTGGTCCAGCCAGGGATGGAGCCACTCCCGGTCCCGCGACAGCTTCCCCACCGCCAGCAGTTGGGACGTGAGCGCCGTCGGATCGTCTTCCACGGTGGCCCGCCGCCGCAGAGCGTCGAGCGCGGCCGGGTCGGTGCAGCGGACGGAGCGCAGGACCCAGGCCGCGCCGGTCCGCACGCCGGGCGCCCGGTGCGCGATCAGGGGCAGTACGTGGGGCCAGGAGTTCGTGAACAGCTCGTACGCCTCACGGTGGACGCCGACGGGGCTGCGGCAGGCGCCGTGTCCGCGCCGGGCGAGGAAGTCGAGGACCTGCACCAGGCGTCGATCGTCGAGCTCCGGGAGCAGGGCGAAGAGGTGGGTGACCGTGTGGGCGAAGAGCGGGGTGTCGCGGCTCCAGCCGAGCTTGTCCTCCAACCGGAGCCATGACTTCTGGCGTTGCCCGAAAGCCACCAGCCCGCGCAGCAGGCCCGGTATCTCCTCCCTGCCCGCAGGTACGTCTTCCAGCACGTGCCAGGCCACCGGCCCGGCCCCCCGTTCGTTCATGCCAGGGAGCCTAGGCGGTCCGTGTCCGCCTGCGCCGGGCCCCCATGGGGTGGTGTCGGCAGGAATCCGACCCGGGATGCGGTCGGGTCACCGTTCCCGGGCGCTCTCGGCGGCCACGGGCAGCAGGTCGCGGCGTTCGGCCCCCAGGCCGACCAGCGGCACAGCTGGAGCGCGGACCGCCGGGGCTTCCTCGGCACCGGGACCGCCGGCGCCATTCCGGCAACCTGTCCGCCCGCGACATCGACCAATGCGGGAACTGCGGGACGACCGACGCGGTGGGCGGCTGGATGGTCGCATCGCCTGGGCTGTCCTGCGCCGACTGATACGACGTGATGTCCGGCGAGCCCGGGCGCCACGGCCTTCGGTACCACCGGCAGGAGAAGCGATCGCCCTCCCCGCAGAGCCCCGGCCGGCAGGAACAATCACCGCGCGAAGCAGAACGAGGCAGCTTGTCCAAGGGCGGCTGGGGAGACGATCATTCGGTCATGAGACCCGAAGTGCAGACGTTCGTTGCCGACGGACCGCTTCCCGGTGGGGACGCGAGCGAGGAAGAGATCGACAGGCGTGAACGCCAGCTGAGGACGATCTCCCGCCCTGTTACGTCCGAAGAGGCGGCTGCCCTGGCCACCTGCTTCGGCCCCGACGACTGCTACGGCGTTGCCTGGACGCTTGTCCACCTGATCGAGACGGCTCCCAGCCGGGTGCCACAGTGGGAGGATCCGGGTCCGGAAGCCGGAGACTGGGCCGAGGCTCTGCGGGGGCGATGGGGCAGCGGCTTGACGGCCTGACTGCATGAGGTGTCCTTCTCCGCGAAAGCCGGAGGAAAAGGCCTCATGCCGGCCCGCTGCGCCCCGGCGGAGGTGGCGTCGTCAGCGTAGGTCGAGCAGCATCACGTCGTGTAGGTCCGCGCCCGTGCCCCAGGGCCGCGCCTCGCCCACCTTGCGGTATCCCCACGTCCGGTAGGCGGACGACGCTGCCCGGCTGGCCGGGTGGACGTTCAACAGCACCCGCTCGGCTTGCATGCTCGCGAGCAGCGTCTCGTGCAGGCGCCGCGCGATGCCTTGCCCACGCCACGGTCCGCGCACGGCGAGTTCCATCAGTCCGAAGGTGCGGTGCCCGTCTTCCCGCCGCATGTCGGCGGGCACCGGCACGGTCAGTTCGTCCCACCAGCCCGTGTCGGGGCCGAGCGGGTGGCCGTACGCCATGCCGACCGGCTCGCCTTCCTCCGTACGGGCCAAGGCAGCGCGGAAGGCGTGCTTGCGGGCCTGCGGGGGAAAGCGGCGGAAGGCGGCGACGACGTCGTCCCCGGTCTCGTTGTACGGAGGCTCGGCGAACGCTTCGGCATAGATCAGCCTGAACGCTTCCTGGGCCTGCACTGCGGCTGATCCGTCCATGCGCTCCACCGCGATGGTCCCCTGCTGCGTCATGTGATGCCCCTTGGTCGGTCTCGCAGATGTGCCCGGCACACCTTATGGACGACCGGGCCGCCACCACGATCCATTTCGGCACCGAGCGCAGTTCCACGGATCCCCCAGTGCTGCTGACCGGTCGACGGCCCGCGAGCTCGGGACCACCCGTTCCAAGGCCCTGATTCGCCTCCTGACCGCCTCGGATCCCACCACCTCCCGGGGATGTCAGCCCGGGGATGTACGGCCGCCACCGGCGTACATCCCCGGGCCGATGGCAGCCGTTCGCGCCCGGCATAGCGTTCGAGTCATCGGCCCGCACCGGGCCGGACATCACGCAAGACATGCTGGGAGACGACTCGATGCAACGACGCCTGTTCCTGGTCGGTGCCGCTGTTGCCGCGGCTCTGGCGGGCACCTTCTCCGCCACGACCGCCCATGCCGACACCCGCCCCTTACCACCGCCCGGGACCGCGCTCGTGCTCCCCGTACCGTCCGGGCACCACCCGGTCGGTAGGTCCACGGTCCACCTGAAGGACGAGAACCGGGCCGACCCGTGGGTCCCCTCGGAGAAGCGGGAGCTGATGGTCTCCCTCTGGTACCCGGCCGTCAGGCCGGCGGGCACGCCCTCGCCCTACATGACGGCGGAGGAGTCCGAGCAGTATCTGGCAGCCGCCGGACTGGACCTGCCGACCGATCTGTTGGCCAACGTGAGGACCCACTCGACGGTGGACGCGAAGCCGTCGAAGATCCACGGCAGACTGCCGCTCGTCGTCCTGTCACCGGGCTTCGGCATGCCACGCGCCACCCTCACGGGCCTCGCCGAGGAGTTCGCAGCCCGCGGCTACGTCGTCGCCGGCATCGGACACAACTACGAGGCGGACGGCATCTCGTTCCCCGACGGGCGCACCACCTCCTGCCTGGCGTGCGCGGACAGGGACTACCCCAAGGTCGGCGCAGTCCGCGCCGAGGACATCTCCTTCGTACTCGACGAGCTCACCGGCCCCCGGTCGCCGTGGAAGCGCGGCGCGCCCATCGACCCCGGCCGCATCGCCGTGGTGGGGCACTCGGCCGGCGGTTTCAGCACGATCCCGGCCATGCTGCGCGATCCGCGTGTCAAGGCGGCGGTCAACATGGACGGCAATTTCCGGTTCCCGAACGACACGCCCCTGGACCGGCCGTTCCTGATGCTGGGCCAGCCCAGTCACATACCCGGCGGCATCGACTCGACCTGGGACGAGACCTGGACCGAACTGACCGGATGGAAGCGCTGGCTGAGCGTCGACGACACCGGGCACCTGTCCTTCACCGACCTGGCATCCCTGGCCAAGCAGTGCGGCATGTCCCTCCAGCGATTGGACGGTGACCGCGCCGATGCCATCACCAGGGCCTACGTGACGGCGTTCGTGGACACCCACCTGCGCGGACGGAACGCCTCGCTGCTGGACGGACCGGCAGCACGTTTCCCGGAAGTGCGCTTCCACCGCCCCTGAGGTTGATCACCGCCGGAGGAGGCGGCGGCGCGGGCTGTGGTCGCCTCGGTGCGGGTTGCCTTCGGCTACGCCGTCCGGGTCCGCCCTGGCCGACCGGGGTGTGCTGGGCGGGCCTGGTCAGCGTTCCCGGGTGATGATCCGTTGCGGACCACCCCGGTGTCCGGCCGTCCTCGTGCCTCTGGCCGCAGAGGCTGAGCGGCCATTCGTGAAAGGCTCCGCTATGCGCGCTTACGTCATCGACGCCTTCGGCGACACCCCAGCCCTTCGGGAGGTTCCCGTTCCGGACCCGGAGCCGGGCGAGGTGCAGATCAAGGTCCGTGCGGCAGGACTCAATCCGCTCGACTTCAAGGTGGTCGGCGGAGAGCTGGCCAACTCGGGAGCCGAGTTCTCCTTCCCCCTCACCCTCGGCTTCGACGTGGCGGGCACCGTGACCGCAGTCGGCGAGGGCGCCGGCTTCGCCGTTGGCGACGAGGTGTTCGGCCTGGTGTGGCCGAGCTCCTTCGAGCACGGCTCCTTCGCCGAATACATGACCGCCCCCGGGCACGCGGCCCTGGCGCCCCGCCCCGAGGGCCTGGACCCCGCGGCCGCTGCGGCGCTGCCGATGACCGGCGGGACCGCACAGAGCGCGGTGGACTGGCTCGGCCTGACCGAGGGCGAAAAGCTCCTGGTGGTCGGTGCGACCGGAGGCGTGGGCTCCTACGCGCTGCAGATGGCCGCGGGCCGCGGCGCCCACGTCATCGCCGTGGCGGCCACCGCGGACCACGAGTACGCCCGTTCCCTGGGCGCGGCCGAGGTCATCGATCACCGCACCACCGATGTCGCCGACGCGGTCCGCTCCGCCCACCCCGACGGCATCGACGCCGTCATCGACCTCGCCGACGACGCCGAGACCGTCGCCACCCGTATCGCACCTCTGCTGCGTGACGGCGGCCGACTGCTCAGCACGGTCTTCGCCACGGATCCCGACGCTCTCGCGGCCCAGGGAATCAGGGCGGTGAACTTCGCCTACCGCGCCACCGGCGAGGACATGGCCCGTCTCGCCGTCGGGGTGACGGCGGGCGGCCTGCGCGTCGCCGAGACCCGCAGCTACCCCCTCGCCTCCATCGACGAGGCACGCACCGCTTTCCTGAACGGGCACGTCCGCGGCAAACTCGTCATCACGCCCTGACCGAGACCAGGTCACCAGGGCCCGCGGCCTCGGAGTTCGCGGTCGGCACCGCCGACCGCCGTCTGCATGTCCCACCGAGCCGATCCCGGACCACGTCTCCCCGGGTCGCTGTGCTCGACGGACAGCGCACGTGCTGCGGAGGCGCCCGGAGTGTGCCCGTCCACAGGGAGGGCGTCATCCGTCCGTGGCGTCCTCCTCGGCCTCCCAGCGCAGCAGGTCGCCCGGCTGGCACTCGAGCACGTCGCACAGTGCGGCGAGCGTCGCGAAGCGCACCGCCTTGGCGCGGCCGTTCTTGAGTACGGCCAGGTTGGCGGGGGTGATCCCCACGCGGTCCGCGAGCTCGCCCACGGACATTTTCCGCCTGGCCAGCATCACATCGATGTCGACGGCGATCGGCATCAGATGACCTCGTCCAACTCGGCCTGCATCCGGGCGGCTTCGACATCGCGCGCGACGGCCTGGGTGAGCAGCATCCGCAGCACGAGCACGATGAGCGCCACCCCCAGGATGGCCACGCCAACCCCGCCCATGATGACGGTGACGCCCGGGTCCTCGCGCTGGCCCGGCGCATTGAGGGCCGTGACCACGAACCACATGAGGGCGGCCGCCACGATCGCGCCGATCACTCCGTCCACGTACCGGAAGGCCGTGTGGGAGAACACCGTTCCGCGTCGCACCATCGTCACCAGCCGCCAGACGCAGATCAGAGCGACCTGGGCCGACACCATGCCCAGGATCGTGATCACACGGAACGGGGTCAGGGGGAGCGTGCCGTCCTCCGGGTCGGTGGCCAACGCCCACACCATCGATGCCTGCACGAACACGGTGCCGACGAGCACCACGGCGAGTACGGCGCGCAACGCATGCACTGTCAGCTTTCCCATGACCTGTCCCTCCATCGATTCACGATGGAAATCTATCGAATGTCGATAGGCGAGGCAAGAGGTGCCGGGGGAAGGAGGTGGTTCACGGGCGGCCTCCGGTCGGTGTGCGGGCCGTGGCGGCTGCCGTGGTCAGGGCGGCGGTGAGGGTCTCGGTGTACGGCTGCGGGCGCCCCCGGCGGGGGAGGACCAGCCCGATGTGCCGGGCGGGGCGCGGGGGTTCGACGCGGACCACCGGCGACTCCGGGGCGGGGGAGAGCGAGACGTGCGGGACAAGGGAGACCCCTACGCCCGCGGCGACCAGGGTCTGCGCGAAGAAGTAGTCGGTGGTGGAGGCCGCGACCCGGAGGTCGAAACCGGCGAGCTCCGCGTACCGGCGCAGGAAGGCCTCCGTCTTGAGGCAGCCCAGCACCCAAGGGTCGGCTCGCAGTTCGGCCAGTTCCACCGACGGCCGGCCGGTGAGGCGGTGGCCGGGCGGTAGCACCAGCCACAGCGGATCCTCCATCAGTGGCACCCAGTCGAGCCCCGGGCGGCCGTCCGGACGTACGGGCGGCGGGCCGTCGAAGTGGTAAGCCAGCGCGAGATCGGCCGCGCCGCCGCGCACCATCGGCACCGCGTCCTCCGGCTCGCTCTCCAGCACCGTCAGCTCCACCTCCGGATGCGCCTCCATGAACCGGGACAGGGCTGCGGGCAGCAGGTGCCGGCCCCCGCTGGTGAAGGTGGCGACGGTCAGGCGCGGCCGGTCCGCCGTGAGCCGGTCGATCGCGTGGCGGACCTGGTCCAGCTCGGCGGAGATCGACTCGGCCGCCTCCACCAAGAGCCGTCCCGGCTCGGTGAGGGTGACTCCGCGCGTGCTGCGAACGGCCACCGGGTGGCCGACCGCCCGCTCCAGCGCCGCGATGTGCTGGGAGACGGCCGACGGGGTCAGCAGCAGGGCCCCGGCCGCCCGGTTGAAGCTGCCGTGCTCGGCCACCGCCCGCAGGACGCGCAGCCGCTGCACATCGATCAACAGTTTTCCTTACGATCCGTACAGCAGATCATCAGTTCCGCTGGGGACGATACAGCGGCAGAGTCGAACGCATGAAGCGGATTCTTGTCATCGGCGGCAGCCGTTACTTCGGAAAGACCCTGGTCACCCGGGCGCGTGACGCGGGCGACGAGGTCACCGTCCTCAACCGGGGCTCCGGCACCCCGCCCACCGGCGTCGGCCGGCTCGTCGCCGACCGCGACGACGAGGAAGCGCTGCGGGCCGCGCTGGGCGGGCGCGAATTCGACGTGGTCGTGGACCAGGTCTGCTACACGCCGCTCCAGGCCGCCGTCGCCCGACGGGTGTTCGCCGGGCGGACCGGGCGCTACGTCATGACCTCGACCATGGAGGTCTACGACCCGGCCACGCTCCCCGACGTCCTCCCCGGCGCCGGCGCCGGCGCCGGGACCGCCCCCGTCCCCGTCGCCGATCCCGCCCCCGTCGCCGAGGCGTCGCTCGACCCCGTGCGGCTGCCGCTCCCGGGGGCGGCGGGCCGCGCGCCCGGGCCCTGGCCCGCGTACGTCTACGCCGAGGGGAAGCGGCAGGCCGAGGCCGTCTTCCTGAGGGAGCCGGCCTTCCCGTACGCCGGTGTGCGCGCCGCACACGTCCTCGGTGGCGGCCCGGCGGAGTTCACCGGGCGGCTGGCGCACTACGTGGAGCGGATCGGCTCCGGAACCCCCGTCGCCGTCCACGAAGCCCCGTACGCCACCTCCTTCATCCATCACCACGAGATGGCCGCGTTCCTGCACTGGACGGCGGAGCAGACCTTCACGGGGCCAGTCAACGCGGCTTCGCACGGCGCCCTCGACGTGATCGCGCTCTGCGAGACGGTCGCCGCACGGACCGGACGGCGGCCGCGGTACCGGGTGGTCGGGCCGGGCGCGCACGCCTCGCCCTTCTCCTTCGACCGCCCCTACGCCCTCGACAACGGCCGGGCCTCGGCCCTGGGGTTCCGCTTCGGCCGGGTCGCCGACTGGCTGCCGGGGGCGGTCGACGAGAGCGTGCGCGCCGCCGCCTGACGCGGTCACTGGTCTCCGACGCGCCGCTCCAAGGGAGTTGCTACCGAAGAGTTGCTCACACTGAAGGTCACACTGCCGGCCCGGTAGCGGTCGTCGGACCACTCGATCGGGCGGCCGGTGGCCGCCCGGGAGACGTGCCGCTGGCGCAGCAGCGGGCTGCCGCGCCGGATCTCGAGCAGCCGGGCGTCCTCGCTGCCGGCCGGAAGGGCGTCGATGAGGTGCTCGCCGTAGTGGGCGACGACTCCAAAGCCCTCGGCCAGGCTGTCCATGACGGACCGGCAGTCCGCGGGCAGCGCCTCGACGGCCTCCGCGACCCAGTCCGCATAGGCGGTCCGCTCGACCATGGTGGGCTCCCCGTCGAGCAGGCGCAGCCGCAGCACGGCCAGGACCTCCGTGCCGGGCGCGAGCGCGAGCCGGTCCGCCTCCTCGGCCGTCGCGGACCGGCGGGTGCGGGACAGGAAGCGGCCGGCGGCCCGGTGCCCGAGCCCCTCGGCCCACTGGGCGAAGCTGTTGAGCTCGCCGAAGCTGTGCCGGCGCTCCTGCCTCAGGACGATGCGCCGCGCGCCCTGCCGGGAACCGATCAGCCCTTCCGCGGCGAGGGTGGCGACCGCCTGGCGGACCGTCCCGCGCGATGCGGACCAGCGCGCCGCCAGATCGCTCTCCGAGGGCAGGAGCGCGCCCACCGGGAGCTCGCCCGCGAGGATCGCCCCGCGCAGAGCCTCGGCGATCTCCATGTACCTGGCCGTGCCCGCGTTCGTGCTCATGTCCTTCGCCCCCAGATGGCCGTGACCGACTCCCATGATCATTCCAACAGGTTCTGTCACGGCTTCTTCCGGTCATTCTTCTCTCTTCGTCGAGCCGTGCTCCCGAGGACGGGCGCCGTTCACCGTCCGTACAGCGGGCCCGGGCGAACTGGAGCCAACTTGTTCAGACAAGTGAACCCACCCTCGTCTCCGGGAGAGACCGTGCTCAGTTCCTCCGCCCGTCGCGGTGCGGCCGTTCTGCTCAGCGCCGCCGTACTCACCACGCTCAGCGCGTGTGGTGCCGCACCCGACCAGAAGTCCGGCGGTGCCGACGGCGCCAAGAACGGCGTGCAGCCGGGCGCCGCGACCTCGGTCGCCGACTTCGGCTCCTTGGAGGCCCTCGCAGCCGCCGCCCAGAAGGAGGGCGAGCTCAATGTGATCGCGCTGCCGCCGGACTGGGCGAACTACGGCGAGATCATCAAGGCCTTCGAGGCCAAGTACAAGATCAAGGTGAACAGCGAGAACCCGGACGCCTCCAGCGCCGACGAGATCGCCGCGGTCAAGTCCCGCAAGGGCCAGAAGCGCGCCCCCGACGTCCTCGACCTCGGGATCGCCTTCGCCCGCAGCGGCGCCGCCGAGAACCTCTTCGCCCCGTACAAGGTCACCGCCTGGGACAAGATCCCCGCCGCCCAGAAGGACGCCGACGGCCGCTGGACCAACGACTACGGCGGCTACGTCTCCATCGGCTGCGACGCCGCCCGGATCCCCACCTGCCCGCAGACCTTCGCCGATCTCCTCAAGCCCGAGTACAAGGGCAAGGTCGCCCTCAACGGCAACCCCACCAAGTCCGGTTCGGCCTTCGGCGGCGTCTACGCGGCCGCCCTCGCCAACAAGGGCTCCTTCGCCGACATCCAGCCCGGCATCGACTTCTTCGGACAGCTGAAGAAGAGCGGGAACTTCCTCCCGGTCGAATCCACCCCGGCCACCGTGGAGAAGGGCGAGACGCCCATCTCCATCGACTGGGACTACCTGAATGCCGGCTACGCCGACCAGTTCAAGGGCAAGGGCGTCGACTGGAAGGTCGCCGTCCCCACCGACGGCGTCTACGCCCAGTACTACTCGCAGGCCATCAACAAGGAGGCCCCGAACCCGGCGGCCGCCCGCCTGTGGCTGGAGTTCCTCTACAGCGCCGAGGGCCAGAACCTGTGGCTGAAGGGATACGCCCGCCCGGTCCTGCTCCCCGGCATGACCCAGGACGGCACCGCCGACAAGGCCGCCGTGGCCAAGCTCCCGCAGGTCCAGGGCACCCCGGCCTTCCCCGCCTCCGAGGAACTCGACAAGGCCAAGGCCACCCTCGCCGAGAAGTGGGACAAGGCCCTCTCCTGATGTCCTCCACCACCGCCCCCCGCGCAGCCGCCGGCACCCGCCGGCGGCGGCGCGGCCCGCGCACCTGGCTCGCGGCCCTCCCCCTCCTCGCCTTCACCGGGCTCTGCTTCGGCATCCCGCTCGGCGCCATGGCCCACGGCGCGGTCACCCGCACCGACCCGGCGAGCGGCGCCACCCTGGTGACCGGTGAACACCTCGCCCGCTCGCTCCAGGGTCCCTACCTGGGCTCCCTCGTCGGCAGCGTCCAGCTCTCCGCACTCACCGCACTCGTCGGCGGCGTCCTGGGCGTGGTGATCGCCCAGGCCGTGGTCACCTCCCGCTCCGCGGGCCTGCGCAGCGCCGCACTCACCGCCTCCGGCGTCCTCGCCAACTTCGGCGGCGTACCGCTCGCGTTCGCCTTCATCGCCACCGTCGGGATCTCCGGAGTCGTGACCCAGCTCGCCGATCTCACCGATCTCGGCTGGAACCTGTACTCCTTCACCGGCCTGACCATGGTCTACCTGTACTTCCTCATTCCCCTGATGGTGCTCGTGATCGCCCCGGCACTGGACGGGCTGCGCCCGCAGTGGCGCGAGGCCGCCCAGAGCAGCGGGGCCACCGGAGCGCAGTTCTGGCGCCACGTCGGCCTGCCCGTACTCGCACCCTCCCTGCTCGGCGGGTTCGTGCTGCTCTTCGGCACCGCCTTCGCCGCCCACGCCACGGCCGCGGCCCTCGTCGGCGGTTCCGTCCCCCTGGTCACGCTCAAGATCGCGGACGCGCTGTCCGGGAACGTGCTCACCGGCCAGGAGAACGTGGCGCTCGCCCTCGGCCTCGACATGATCCTGATCGCCGCCCTGGTCATGGTGGTCTACCTGCCCCTCCAGCGACGGAGCGCCCGATGGCTGCGATGACCCCGACCACCCCGACCACCCCGACTACCCCGGCCACCCGGTACCCCCGCCTCCGCGAGGACACGCGGGAACCGGACACCGGGGCCCCCGTGCGGACCCCGGCCCGGCGGCCCCGCCCCCGGATCTGGCGCGGAGCCGTCCTCGCCCTGGCCGGCGCCTACTTCCTGATCCCGCTCATCGCCTCGTTCGTCTTCACCGTTCACGTCCCCGGCCGCGGGATCACCTTCGAGGCGTACACCGAGCTGCTCTCCGCCGACGGTTTCACCGAGAGCCTGCTGCTCTCCCTCGGGCTCGCCGCAGCGACCATCGCACTGTCGCTGCTGCTCGCCGTGCCCGCGCTCGTCGCCGTACGCATCGGCTCCCCGCGGCTGCGCCCGGTCGTCGAGGTGATGTGCATGCTGCCGCTGGTGGTGCCGCCCATCGCCCTCGTCACCGGAATCACCACCGTGCTGCGCTGGGGACCGGACCACCTGTCGCGGACCCCGCTGTACCAGACCTTCATCGCCGTCCAGCACGAGAAGTTCCCAGTCGTCCTGGTCCTCGCCTACACGGTCCTGGCCCTGCCCTTCGTCCACCGCTCGCTCGACGCGGGCCTGCGCGCCATCGACGTACCGACCCTGGTCGAGGCCGCCCGCAGCTGCGGCGCGAGCTGGCCGTACGTCGTCCTGCGCGTGCTGCTGCCGAACCTGCGGGCCTCGCTCGCCGGCGCCGCCTTCCTGACCCTGGCCCTGGTGCTCGGCGAGTTCACCATCGCCTCCCTCCTCGGGTTCCAGCCCTTCGCGGTGTGGATCGTCTCGATCTCCGGCGCCCAGGCCCGCATGTCGGTGGCCGTCTCCATCCTCAGCCTCCTGATCACCTGGCTGCTGCTGATCGCCCTCTCCCGGGCCGGGACCACCCCCTCCACGGCCGGGGCCGCACCCGCCACCACCTCCCGCAAGGAGCCCTGAGTCCATGTCCACCACGCCCACCCCCCTCCCCGCGGCCGGGAAGCCGGCGGATCCCGCCCGGCCCGCGGGCGCGCGCGTCGAGTTCCGCGGCCTGCGCAGGGCATTCGGCTCCACCGTCGCCCTCGACGGGCTCGACCTGACCGTCGAACCCGGTGAACTGCTCGCCCTGCTCGGCCCGTCCGGCTGCGGGAAGACCACCGCCCTGCGCGTCGTCGCCGGCTTCGAACAGCCCGACTCCGGCGAGGTCCTCGTCGACGGGCAGGACATCACCCGGGTCCCGGCCAACCGCCGCGACGCCGGCATGGTCTTCCAGTCGTACAGCCTCTTCCCGAACCTCAACGCCCGGGACAACGTGGCCTTCGGCCTGCGCGTACGCAGGGTCGGCGCGGCCGAGCGGCGCGAGCGCGCCGCCGAACTCCTCGACCTGGTGGGCCTGCCCGACCACGGAGACCGCTACCCGCACCAGATGTCCGGCGGCCAGCAGCAGCGCGTCGCCCTCGCCCGCGCGCTCGCCCTGCGCCCGCGCGTCCTCCTGCTCGACGAGCCGCTCTCCGCGCTGGACGCCAAGGTACGGGCGAACCTGCGCGAGGAGATCCGCCGCCTCCAGCTCTCCCTCGGCATCACCACCGTGTTCGTCACCCACGACCAGGAGGAGGCGCTGTCGATGGCCGATCGGGTCGCCGTCCTGAACGCCGGGAAGCTGGAGCAGTGCGCCGCCCCGGCCGAGCTGTACGACCGCCCGGCCACCCCCTTCGTCGCCGAGTTCGTCGGCACCATGAACCGGCTGCCCGGACGGCTCGCCGGCTCCGGGCTGGTCGAGGTGGCGGGAGCGCGCCTGCCCGTCGACGGCCCGGTCCCCACGACGCCGCAGGTGCAGGTCCTCGTACGGCCCGAGAACGTGACCGTCGCCGCCGACGGCGAAGGCACGGCGACCGTGCTCTCCGCCTCCTTCCTCGGCTCCGTGACCCGGCTCCACCTGGAACTGCCCGGCGGGGTCGCCGTCAAGGCGGACCTGCCCTCGCGGGACGCCGGATCCCTGGTGCCGGGCGCACGCGCCGCCGTGGGACTGGCCGAGCGGCCCGTGCTCGTCGTGGCCGGGTCCGCGTGAGCGCCCTCGCCGCGGTCCTGTTCGACATGGACGGCACCCTCGTCGACACCGAGGTGCTGTGGTGGCGGACCACCGAGGAGACGGCCGGCGGCCTCGGCCACCGGCTCACCGACGCGGACGCGCCCGAGGTCGTCGGCCGGGCGGTGGAGGACACCGCCGCCCACCTCGTACGGGTCTCGGGAGGGGGAGACCCGTCCGAGGTGGCGGCGGCGCTCACCGCGGGCTTCTTCCGCCGGGTGGAGGCCGGGGCGCCGATGCGGCCCGGAGCCCGGCGGCTGCTGGCCGCACTGGAGGCGGAGGGCGTGCCCTTCGCCCTGGTCAGCGCCTCACCGCGGGTCGTCGTCGACTCGGTGGTCGGGGGCTCGCTGGCGCATGTCCCCTTCGCCTTCACCCTGTCGGCCGACGACACCGCCCGCACGAAGCCGCACCCGGACCCCTACCGGGCGGCCGCGGAGCGCCTGGGCTTCGCACCGCAGGCCTGCGTCGCGGTGGAGGACTCGCCGGACGGAGCCGCCTCCGCGGAGGCGGCCGGCTGCGCGGTCCTGGTGGTCCCGTCCCTGCTGCCGGTCCCGGCGTCCCCGCCGCGGAGCTTCGCCGGATCCCTGGAGAACGTCACCGTGGCCCGGCTGCGGCGCTGCCTGATGCCCGGGGCCTGACACCCGGGGCCCGACCCTGGCTCCGGGGTCCGGTCGGTCGTCCGGCCCCGACCGTGTCTCAGGCCGGCATGCCGAGGATGTCCAAAATGGCCTCCGCGTAGGCGGCCGTCCCGGAACCCGGGGCGGCGGCGGTCTCCCGGCGGAAGCCGTCCACACCCGTACGGATGAAAGCGGCGCACTGCCCGTGCAGTCCGGCCTCGTGGGTGCCGCCGTCGTCCACCGTGCACAGCAGCGCCAGCAGGGTCCACAGCAGGGCCTCGCGGGTCGCCTGCCGGGGCGGGTGCGCGGCCCACACGGCCATCAGGACACCGCACACCGCCGGGGCGGGCGGCTTCAGGTGCTCCGCAAAGAAGACATGCCCCTCCAGTGCGTGGAACGCCGACGGATGCCCCTCGGCGGCATCCCGTACCGCGTCCATCAGATGGCCCGCCGAGCGGCCGCAGCCGCACTCGATGGACTCCCAGTCGTGCCGCGCGATCTCCGCCGCCACGGCATCCGGAACCAGCGGGCTGCGCAGCACCGCGGACCGGCGCAGCAGAGCCTGCTGCTGCTTCTCGCTCCCCGTCATGGGGCACAGTATGAGGCCAGGTCGCAGTGGTCGGCGAGGGGGGTCGGAACCGGATCCCAGGGGCCGTCGTCTGAGACCCCGTGTGGATGAAACGAAGAATTCCGGCACTGCTGTTCGCCCTGCTCGTGACCCAGCTCGTGGCCCTGGTCAACCCCGCCTACGCGTGCGGCTGCGGGGCCATGATCCCCGACGGCCAGTCCCGGATAGGCGTCGACCGGGAGACCTCCGTCGTGCGCTGGGACGGCCGCACGGAGCAGATCGTCATGCGGTTCACCGTGGGCGGTGACGCCCACCGCGCCGCCTGGATCATGCCGGTGCCCGGCCGGGCCACGGTCGAGCTGGCCGACGGGAAGATGTTCGACGAACTGAGCCGGCTGACCCGGCCCGAACGCAAGACCCGCAGCTACTTCTGGCCGCGTGAGCGCGACTGGCCCTTCTCCTCCCGCACGGGGGACACCGCCGGAGCCCCGATGCCCGGCAGCGCGGCCCCGCCCGTCGGCGTCGTCGGCCGCGAACAGCTCGGCGACTTCGATGTCGCCCGGCTCACCGCCACCGACCCGGACGCGCTGAAGAACTGGCTGGAGAGCAACGGCTTCACGCTCCCCGACCGCCTCGCCACCGAGGTCAAGCCGTACGTCGACCAGAGCTGGGAGTACGTGGCGGTACGGCTCGCCCCCCGCCAGCAGGGCAAGCCGCTGCGGGGCGACCTCGACCCGCTGCGGATCCGCTTCGAGAGCGACCGGCTGGTCTACCCGATGCGGCTCTCCCGGATGGCGAAGACACCGCAGTCCCTCGGCCTGTACGTGCTGGCCGACCACCGCATGGAGCCGGCGACCGCGATCGGCGGCTCCGCACCGAAGGTGACCTTCGCGGGATCGATCGAACCCGAGGGCGGCCCGCTCGCCGAACTGGCCGGGGCCGGGCCGGTGTTCCTCACCGCCATCGACCAGAGGTTCCCGGACCCGGGGCGCATCGACGCCGACCACGAACTGCGCGCCACCGCCAAGGACACCCCGTACCGCCGGGCGATCTACCGCGACGAGCTGCTCATGGTGGGCGGCGTCCCGGCCTGGCTCCTGACGATCGGGGCCGTGGCGGTGGCGGTGACGGCCTCGGCCGTCGCGATCCTCCGGATCCGCGCCCGCCGGCCGCGCCCCGCCGGGGCGGCTGCCGCCTGACCGGAGAAGGCCGCGCGTCGGGCGGGGAGGGGAGGGTACTCACATCGACGTGAGTACCCTCCCCGATGTGCGGTGCCACCCGCCCCCGTACGGTCTGGTGCATGCCTTCCGTGCAACCCCTCTCCCCGGCGGCGCCGGCGCGCCCGCGCCCGCGTCCCCTGCAGGCGGCGCTGGCGCTGGCCGGCGTCACGTTCGTCCTGGCCACCTGCTGGGGCGCGTACCGCGTCTGGAACGGCGAGCCGTACCCGGAGGTCGATCCGAACGCCGTCGGCACCCGGCTCCGCGCGGAGGCCGAGCGCGTCCAGGACGACATCGGCCTGCCCGTGCCCGCCGATGTCCTGCCCCAACGGGTGGAAACGGGTGCCTGCTCCTACCGGGGACTGCGTTCCCTGGCCCACATCGACCGGGGCCGCAGCGACGTCCGCAGCTTCATACTCGACTGGCAGACCACGGACGTCCCGAAGGACACCGCCCGGACCGCCCAGGAGCGGGTCCGGGCCCGGCTGTCGCAGCAGGGCTGGAAGCCCACCGGCCAGGACTTCTCCGACATGGGCTTCGGCTACGAGCACCAGAGCACGGGCGACCGGGTCGATGTGGGCTGGTACGAGCCGACCGGGACACTCGCCGTCAGCATCCACGCGCCCTGCGGCAAGGTCCCCGAGGGCTATGACGAGTAGCTTCGCCCCCGGCCTCCCCCGGTCGGTGCGCCCAGGGGAAGCCCCCCGACGGCCACGGCGCGGACAAGGGCCCGCTCAGAGCGGCCGCGGTGGCTGGGTCCGCCAGAAGGCGCAGTTGTGGTCCGCCCCGAACGAGGTGCTCGTCCGCGTCGCCGACGGATTGAGGGTGAGGACCGTGGCGGCTCCCGCACCGGTCGGCGGCCACGCGGTCTGGCCGGCCACCACAGGGGCGCCGAAGCGGGCGAACGCCGCCCAGTAGCGTTTCATCCGGTTCCCGAGCGCGACCTGGACCGGGGCCAGCGGGCGCTCGCCCATGGTGAAGTCGTGCAGATAGGCCAGCTCCGCACTGTGCGCGTTGGACTCGTCCAGGCCCGGCACCTGCGCGCCCGCGAGCGTCGGCGACCGCGGGTCGTCGAACTCGTAGACGTACGTCGGCACCTGGGACGCGAACAGCTGCGCCGTCCACGCGGTGTGACACGCGAAGGTCGAGTCCGTCATCACGGCCGACAGCGCCAGATACGGCGAGCCGTACGCGGCGACCGGATAGCGCGCGAGCACCTCGGGTCCCGCGGGCCCGTATCCCGCCAGGACCTGCGCCGCGTACTGCTCGGCGGTCAGGTGCGGCTGCGTCAGGGCGACGAAGAAGCGGGCCTCGGAACGGGTGCTCCCGATCAGCACCGGCACCTTGTTCCACCTACCGCTCCCGATGGCCTGCGCGGGAGCGACCGGCAGCAGCCCGTCACCGGAGGCCGGACCCCGGGTGGGCAGCGTACGGGCCGCCTCCACCAGGGCCGCTCCGGAGGCGGCGCGCAGACAGGCGGCAACCTCGGCCGGGGCGGTGCACCCCGCCCGTGCGGCGAAGGCCCGCGCCTGCGCCTCGGCGTCCGCGCTGTCCGGTGTACCCAGCAGGGTGCACGGACCGCTCTGCAGCACGGCCCGGTGGAACAGGCCGGCGGCCGACGGGGCGGCCAGCAGCGCGCAGACGGAACCGCTGCCCGCCGACTGCCCGGAGATCGTGACGTTGCCCGGATCGCCGCCGAACGCGCCGATGTTCTCCCGGGTCCAGCGAAGGGCGGCGACCTGGTCCATCAGGCCGAAGGACCCGGAGCGCAGGGCGTTCTCCCGGCCGAGCTCGGGAAGCGCGAGATAACCGAGCTGTCCCAGGCGGTAGTTGATGCTGACGACCACGCTCTGGGTGACGTCGGCCATGGTCCGGCCGCCGAACTGGGTGCCCGTGCCCTGGCTGTACGCACCTCCGTGCATCCAGACGATCACCGGGAGCCGGGCTCCGGGGCGGGCGGTCCGGGGCCGGTACACGTCCAGGTAGAGGCAGTCCTCGCCGACCGCCGCCGGATCGCTCAGGCCGAACGGCGAGAACTGCAGGCACGCGGGAGCCTGCCGGGTGGCCTCCCGCACCCCGTGCCGGCGGGGCGGGGGCGCGGGCGCCCGGAGCCGTGCGTCCCCGACCGGGGGAGCGGCGTAGGGGACACCGAGGAACTCCTGTGCGCCGTCGCGGGACTGACCGCGCACGGCGCCGCCCTGCGCGAGGGTGACCACCGGGCGCGGCGATCCGGCGGGCTGCGACGACAGTGAAGCCGCGGCCGGTGGTGCCGAGGCGAGCAGGGTCACCAGGGCAAGTGCGGTACCGAGCAGGGACCTTGCAGAGGGCAGCCGTTTGCCGGGCCTCTTCATCCGTCCTCCTGGAGTGTGCCGGTGCGTGACGATGTCGTGCCGGGGGTGGGTGGGACGGGTCCTGCCCGCCTGCCCGGTCCCTTGCGTGCCGGGCAGGCAAGGAGGCGGCCGGGGCGGAGCGGGCTCCGCCCCGGCCGGGACCCGTCAGGGACGCAGTCCGGCGATCAGCGCGGAGGTCAGGGCGTGGTCGACCGGGCCGGTGTTCCAGTTGGGGCTCATGGGGCTCACGGCGATCCGGCCTGCGGTCACGGCTTCGATGTCACTGCCCTTGGCCGCGGGCCGCAGGTCCACCTTGACCGTCAGCTTCCAGGTGCCGTCGCCCGCATCGGTGAAGTCCGGTTCGAGCAGGGTCTGCGGATCCTGGAAGGTCGAGGACACACCCGCGGCCGTACCCTTGCCGTCGGCTCCGACCACCGGGTGGTTGATGTTCAGGCCGACGCCGTGGGGCAGCAGCGGCCCGGAGCGGGCCCGCGCCCGCAGCCGGTCGATCAGCTTGACGGTGAAGTCGACCGTCGGGCCCATCGCGTTGACCGTGGTGACCGGGTCGGGTGCGGCGACGCCCCCGGTGCTCAGCGCGATGGCCGGTACGCCGTGCTCCAGCGCGGCGACGGCGCCGCCGACCGTACCGGAGTGGGTGGCGAGACCGGCGACGTTCGGGCCGAAGTTGGTGCCCGAGACGACCAGGTCGGGGGCGTCCCCGGCGAAGACCTCGGCCAGGCCGAAGGCGACGGAGTCGCCCGGGGTGCCGTCGACGGCCCAGACCTTGGGCTCGGGGTGCTTCACCGTGATCGACGGGGCACTCATCATCTTCGTGCCGGTGCCGCTCTGGTTGGTGAGCGGGGCGACGATCGTGACGTCGTGCCCGGCGGCGGTCAGCCGCTCGAAGGCCTTGCGGATGCCCGGCGCGTTGTAGCCGTCGTCGTTGGTGAGCAGGATCCGCAACGGGCCGGCGGGCGCGGCCTGCGGCGCGGCGACCGCGGGTGCCGTGCCGGCCAGAGCGGGCGTGCACAGCAGCAGGGCGGCCAGCGGCAGAACTCGCTTGCGTCTCACAGGATGCTCCTTGAGAGGGAAGGGGATGAGGGTGAGAAGGGGTGGGTACCGGCGGGCGCACGACCCTCGGCGAACGCCCGCCGGAGCTGCGTACGGGCCGGGCCCCGGGGGACCGGCCCGGGACGGGTCAGCGCACGCTGCGGATCGGGAGGATGGCGAGCGCGCCGATCAGGGAGAGGGCCCCGCCGACGAGGAAGAGCGGGGTGTAGCCGCCCAGCCCCGTGACGACGGCCGAGGCGACGAAGGGGGCGATGATCTGCGGTCCGGCGTTCGCGATGTTCAGCACGCCCATGTCGCGGGCGGCGTCCTCGGCCCGCGGGAGGACCAGGGTGACGAGCGCGGTGTCGACGGCCATGAAGCAGCCGAAGGCGAGTCCGTTGAGCGTGCTGAAGACGAGCATGCCGGTCCAGGTCGGGCTGATGACCGGGACCACCATGACGAGCCCGGCGAGGGCGGCGGACACGCCGACGAACACCTTGCGGCGGTTCCAGCGGTCGGACAGCAGACCGCCGACCACGGTGGAGACGGCCATCGCGATCATCGACACCGGGGTGAGGACGGCCATGGCGGCGGGCGGGGTCAGCCCGCCGGGCAGCGTGATGTGGTCGCCGAGGATGTACAGCTGGTAGCCGACGACGGAGAAGTAGCCGAGGACCATCAGGGCCCGGCCGATGAAGGCCCAGCGGAAGTCGTGGTTGGCCAGGGCCGAGAGGAATGCGGCCAGTTGGGCGCCCCGCGGCTTGGCGGGCGCCGCGACGGCGGGCCCGGTGCGCGCAACGTCCCGGCAGAAGAGGCTGAGCAGCAGGGCGGACCCGGCGACGATCGCGCCGAGTATCAGGTAGCCGGTGCGCAGGTGGTCCGCGGTCTGAGAGGCGATGAGGACGCCGACCGTACCGCCGATGGGCAGACCGAGACCGACCAGAGCGGACGCGGTGCCGCGGCGGGCGGCGGGGATCCGGTCGGGCACGATGGCGGTGACGGCCGCCTGATAGACGTTCATGGTCGCCTGGATCAGGCACCAGCCGATGCCGACCAGCAGCGCGGTGGTCGCACTGCCGAGCACGGCCAGCAGGACGAACGAGGCCAGACCGCCGCCCAGGATCCAGGGGTTGCGGCGTCCGCTGCGGTCGGAGAGGGCGCCGGCGATGGGATTGAAGGCGGTGGCGAAGACCGCGCTGACGCCGCCGATCAGGCCGAGTACGGCGACCTTGTCGTCGGGCGCGATCGCGGCGATCTGGGTCGGCAGCAGGACGGAGCCGACACCCATGTAGAGCGCCATCATCGCCGAGTTGGAGACCAGGAGCAGGGGCAGGAGACCACGCCGGGGGGCGGTCTCCCCGGTCGGGGGAACGGAGGGTTCGACTGGTTCGACGACTTCGGGCGTGGCCATGGGACTACTCCTCGGGGGACGGAGCGGGGAGGTGGCGTGCAGCGGAGAAGGCGGGCGGCCCGAGAGCGGGGCGCCGGACGGCGTCGTCGCCGGAAGGTGCGGAGGCGGACGACGTTCGTAACGTGATGTTGTTACACGTGTCACCAAGTGCGGTGGACACTGTGTAGCACCCATTTCCGGGCTCCGCCAGAGCCTGCGGCGGGTCGTTGTGCAGATCGTGACCGACGGGGGAGCCGGCGAGGCAAGACGTGTAACCACCGGATCGAGGCCATCGGGAGTGGCGGATCTGTCGAGAAACCCTCTTGCTCTTGTGGCGGTCGTGACGCATCGGCAATACTCCGTGCCGCACCGCGACGACCCGGTCGCCGGAGGGTTCTGCACCCCGGCGGCACCGGGCGGTTCCCCGCGTCCGGACCACCCCTGCTGGTGGGTCCGGTCCGCGAGGGGCGGCCGGTGCGGCTCCCGCCGCGGTCGCGCGGCTCCCGGCCGCGCCTCGCCGCACGTCGCCGCATCCCGTTCCGTGTCGCATCCCGTTCCGTCGCCGCATCCCGTTCCGCGTCGCGTCCCGTTCCGTCGCGCTCCACACGCCCGTGCCTGCTCTCCGCGTGCCCCCACCGCCCGGGGAAGACGACCGTGAAAGGCCCGCCATGTTCCCTTCGCCCTCCTCCGTGCCGCCGTCCCGGCCACCCCGGCAGGTCGCCCCGCCCCGCCATCACCTTCCGGCGGCCCCGCCGCGCCACGCGCTCGGAGCAGGGATCGCCCTCCTGCTCCTGGCGTTCCTGGTCGGACTGCTGCTCCGACTCGACCGGCAGCCGTTCTTCCAGGGGCTCGACGACCGCTGGGCAGCGTCCCTGAACGACTCCGCCGCCGCGGAATCCGGTGAGCTGGGCGCATTCAGCACCGTCCTCGACCGGCTCGGCGGCCCGCTCGGCATGGTCCTGCCGCTCCTGGTGATCGGCTGCCTGTGCGTCTACGGGCGCTGGCGCTCGGGGCTGTTCGTCTTCTCGGTCACCGTCGTCGCCAACCTCGTGGTGCTCCTGCCCATGAAGCAGCTGGCCGACCGGCCGCGCCCGCCGCACCCGTGGGTCCTGGTCAGTGACGGTTCGTACCCGTCCGGGCAGGTGTTCAGCGCGGTGGCGCTCGTGGTCGCCGTAGCGGTGGTGGTGTTCCCGCCGCGTGCGCGACGCTGGTGGTGGGCGTTCGGGGCCTCGTACGTACTCGCGATGATGGGGAACCGGACGTGGCTCCACGCCCAGTGGCTCAGCGACACCTTCGCCGGCGCTGTCGTCGGCGTCGGAACCTGCCTGGTGGTGTGGCGGATCTTCGCGTCGTTGCTGGATGTGGAGGCGGAGCGGATGGCCGCGAACAGCCTGTGGCTGTGAGCGCGACCGAAGGGGTCGAATTATCGTGACACATTGACGTTCGGCAAATTCACGCCATACGCTCGATCCGCGGCGCGCACCGAGCGCGCGGCAGCGAGGAAGGAACGGCTCATGCCTCACCCCCCTGGCCAGGACCGTACGGTGGTGGACCTGCCCGCAGGCCGCCTGCGCGGCGCGACCGAGGGCGGCGTCACGGTCTTCCGTGCCGTGCCCTACGCCGCCCCACCGGTCGGTGACCTGCGCTGGAGGCCCGCGCAGCCGCACGCCGGCTGGAGCGGCACGCGGGACGCCACCACCGACGGCCCGAGCGCGCCGCAGATGTACATGGAAGGCGGCGACCCGGTGCTCGGCGGCCACGGGTCGCCCCCCTTCGACGAGGACTGCCTCACCCTCAACCTCTGGACGCCGGCCGTCGACGCCGGACGGCGTCCGGTGCTGATCTGGATCCACGGCGGCGGCTTCGTCTCCGGATCCGGCTCGCTGCCCACCTACTCCGGTGACACCTTCGCCCGCGACGGCGACCTCGTCGTCGTGAGTATCAACTACCGCATAGGGCCGCTCGGTTACCTCTATACGGGAGAGGGCGACGAGGGGGGCGAGGGCGCTGCGGGCGGGAACTTCTGGCTCACCGACCAGCTGGCCGCCCTGCGCTGGGTGAAGGAGAACATCGCCTCCTTCGGCGGCGACCCGGACTGCATCACGGTCGCGGGGCAGTCCGGCGGCGCGGTCTCCACCGCGGCCCTGGCCGGTCACCCGCAGGCCGCCGGCCTGATCGGGCGGGTGATCCTGCAGAGCCCGCCCTTCGGCCTGGACCTCCCGCGCCCGGACGCGTACCTCGAGCGCACCGCCGCCTACCTGGAACTGGCCGGCGCCGAGGACCTGGACCGGCTGCGCACGCTTCCCTGGCCCGAGCTGATCGGGGCGGGCGCGGGGCTGTTCGCGCAGACCGTGCGGTGGGGGTACTGGCCGACGCCCTTCCTGCCCGTGATCGACGGAGTCACCCTCGCCGGTCACCCCGCCGAGGCCCTGCTGGGCGGAGCGGCGGCCGGCATCGACGTCATGATCGGCTGGACGCGCGAGGAGGCCAACTTCGGGTTCGCCCTCGACGAGGGCTACGCCGGCGCCACCCGGGAGGAGGTGACCGACCGCATCGGGGACACCTTCGGGAAGGAAGCCGCCGAGAGCGTGTACGCGGCGTACGAGCGGGCCCGGCCCGGCGCCCGTCCGGCCGACGTCCTCATGGACCTCATCACCGACGAGCTCTTCCGCGTGCCGGCGCTGCGGCTGGCCGAGGCACGCGCCGAGTCGGGCCATCCCGTATGGGCCTACCAGTTCGACCTTCCCACGCCCGCCCACGAGGGCCGGCTCGGGGCCGCGCACTGCCTCGAACTGCCCTTCGTCTTCGACAACTTCGCCCAGTGGTCGCACGCCCCCTTCCTGGCCGGCCTCGCCCCCGCCGTCCGGGACGGCCTCGCGTACGCCATGCACCGGGCCTGGATCGCCTTCGTCCGCACGGGCGACCCCAATCACCCCGACCTGCCGCAGTGGCGGCGGTACGAAACGCCGTCCCGCACCACGATGCGCTTCGACTCGGTGGTGACCGCCCTCGACGACCTTGCGGGACCCTCCAGGCTCCTGCACACCCCCGCCCCTTGATTTAACTCGTGTAACCTGAGAAGGAAGGAGCACCCGAGCAGAACCGCAACACAAGGAGCGTCGAGGGACGTCATGGCCAAAGACACACACGTCCCGGCATCCATCACCAGCGCCGACGTGGCCCGCCTCGCCGGGGTCTCGCGCGCCACGGTCTCCTTCGTCCTCAACGACACCCAGGGCCACCGGGTCAGCGCGAGCACCCGCGCCCGGGTGCTCGACGCGGCCAAGCAGCTCGGCTACGTACCGCACGCCGCCGCCCGGTCCCTGCGCGCCGGCCGCAGCAACCTCGTCCTGATGCCCGCGTCGATCTCCGCGATCGGCCGCCTCGTCAGCGACTGGGTCGACGACCTGCACAGCGAGCTGGACCGCTTCGGCTACACGGCCGTGCTGCACGCGGGCCGCTTCGCCGACCCCCTCGACGCCGCCCGGGCCTGGGCCGAACTGCGCCCCGCGGCCGTCGTCGCCCTGGACGGCGACCGCTTCACGGCCCAGGCGGCCGAGGTACTGGGCCGTGCCGGGGTGCGCGGCCTGCTGGCCTTCGCGGCCCACCCCGTCGAGGGGGTGCACACCATCGGTTTCGACCACACCCACATCGGTGCCACCGCGGCCGAGCACCTCATCGCGCGAGGCCGCACCAGGATCGGCGTCGTCATGCCCCAGGAGCGCGGCCTCGGCACTCTCGCCGAGCCGCGCCTCGCGGGCGCCGAGTCGGTCGCGGCCCGGCACATGGCCACCGTCACCCCGGTGGAGCTGGCCTACACGCGGGAGTCGGCGAGCGCCCTGGCGCGGCGGTGGCGCGGCCTCGGCCTCGACGCCGCCTTCACGTACAACGACGAGTACGCAGCTCTGCTGCTGCACGCGCTCCAGGCCGAGGGGATCTCCGTGCCGGACGAGGTGGCCCTGGTCGGCTGTGACGACCTCGTCCTCTCCACGCTCCAGCAGCCCGCCCTCACCACGGTCCGGCTGGACATGCCGTCGGCCGCGCAGATCGCGGACGCCGTGCACGAGCTGATCGAAACCGGCACGGCGACTCCGGTGCCGGCCGTGACCCCCGTCCTGATCCACCGCCTGACCTCGTGACCCCTTGAACGCCTGACGGCCCGCGGGGCGCCGGCTGCGGCAGGGCACACAGCTCGCGGGGCACACCGGGGGAGCGGCGGCGACCGGCCGGCGCTCCCGTTCCTTCCCCCGCCGCTCCTTTTCCTCCCTCCCGCCCGCCGCTGCGCCGTCCGCGCGCTGCCGGCCGGGGCGTCGTGGTGACGGCCCCGGCCGGCAGCGCGTTGCGCGAGCTCACGCGTGGCGTGCTCGGGTCACGCGGCAGTGGTGCCCGTGCCCGCGCCCGCGGCCGCCCCCCGGCGGTCGTGGGCGCGGGCACGTTCCCGGGCGAGCGCCGGCTGGAAGAGCCACCACGCCACCAGCCCCACCCCCGCGCCCACCGCGGCCCCGGCCACCGTGTCGCTGAGCCAGTGCGCGTGCAGCCAGGTACGGCTCCACATCATGGCCAGCGCGAAGGCCGTGCCCCCGATCCACCACGCCCGCCGCCGGGCCGCCGGGACCAGCAGCACCCCGATGACGACGACCAGCAGCGCACCCGTGGCCGCGTGTCCGGACGGGAAGGAGCCGTGGTCGACCCGGACCAGCGGATCGGCCGGGCGCGGCCGGTCCACCAGGTGCTTGAGGCCCTGGACGACCAGCATGTTGCCGCCCAGGTAGGCGGCGAGCAGGAAGCCGGCCGAGACCCAGCGCCGCCGGAAGAGCAGCAGGGCCAGCAGGGAGAGCGGGAGGAGGGCGCCGACGGGCCCGCCGAACAGGTCCAGCACCGTGGCGGCAGCCTGGTACAGCCCTTCGTGGGGTCCGCCCATCCAGATCAGCCAGCCGTCGTCCAGCCCCTGGAAGGGCGGGTCCGCCACGTCGGAGCGGACGACGACGGCCGTCAGTACGGCTGCCGCCAGGAGCAGGAGGCCCGTGACGAGGAGGCCGCGGCTGCGCGGAGCCCCGGACCCGGAGCGGTGCGGTCGGTCGGGTCTGTGGGGTCTGTCGTGCGGGGTGGTGGTGGGGATGCCGGACATGACTGCCTCTCGTGACCGCGGCGGGGGACGCGGCCTGGTGTGCTCCGAAGGGGATGCGGGGGCGCGGCCGCTGCCGCGCCCCCGTGGTGGATCAGGAACGCGGGACCGGCGCCGTCAGGCCCCCGCGCCGAGGTGCCGGGCCAGGAAGGCCACGCTCTCCTCGACGATCGCGGGGATGTCCGGGGAGCCGAGGAAGATGTGGTCCGCACCCTCCACGGGCTGCAGCGTGACCTCGCCCCCGGCGCTGTTGAGTGCCTCGGCCAGGACCTCGCTCTGGCTGTACGGGACCAGGCCGTCCCGGGTCCCGTGCACCAGCAGGAACGGCGGCGGGTTCGAGCCGGGGGCGTACGTCACCGGGCTCGCGGCCCGGGCCAGGTCCGGCCGCTCGTCCACACCGGCGCCCAGCAGGGCCTCGTAGGGGTCCGGGAATTCCGCACCGGGCATGGCCGGCATGGGGTGCCCGGCGAGGGCGACGAGGTCGGAGACGCCGTACCAGTCGACGACCGCGCGGACCGCGGTGTCGCCGGAGCCGACGCCCTGTGTGCCCTCGAGCGCCGCGCCCTGGGGGCTGCCGGGGCCGACGACGCCGGCGAGGGCGGCCAGGTGCCCGCCCGCGGACTCGCCCCAGACTCCGATCCGGTCCGGGTCGATGCCGAGGGCGTCGGCGAAGGTGCGGACGTAGCGGATGGCCGCCTTCACGTCGTGCAGCTGGGCCGGGAACGGTGCTTCGAGGCTGTGCCGGTAGTCGATGGAGACCAGGGCGATCCCGGCCGACAGCACCGACCCGTGGAGCAGGTCGGCGGGCACGGTCGGCGGCGGGTAGCGGCGGTCGCCGTCCAGCCAGCCGCCGCCGTGGATCCAGACGATCGCGGGGAACGGGCCCTCGCCGGCGGGCACCTGCACGTCGAGCAGCCGGGGCCGGTAGCCGGGCGTGGTCGCGTAGGTGATCCCGTCGAAGCGCCGCACGCCGTCCGTGCCCGTCACCGGCGGTACGGGGGACCGGTAGGGCGGGGGCGGCCAGGTCATGTCGGCGATGTCGATCTCGGCGGGAGGAGTTTGTGTCATTGCGGCCCTTCCAGTTCGGCAGTGCCCCGGTGGGGCGGGGTGCAGGCTTCGCGTCGTTTGTCCGGAATGCTTGCGCGGGTCACCGGGGGAGGCGTAGCTTGTTACACGTGTAATCAAGGACTCTAGCGACGCATTTCCGCTGACCACAAGCCCAGGAACGATCCGGATTCCGGATCAGTTACACGAGCTGCTCAGTGGCGGTGCCGCCATCCCCCTCCGGGAGCACGTCATGCTCACCACTGCCGACCGGTCCGCCGGTCCCGCGGTCCGAAGCTTCGTCCACTGGGTCGCCGAGCCCACCGCCGAGAGTGTTCCGCAGGTCAGGTCCCGTGTGCGCGCCATGCTCGACGACTGGCGGGTCGCCGCCGAGGTGGTCGACGCCCTGCTGCTGACCGTCAGTGAACTCGTCGGCAACGTCGTCCTGCACGTGGGCGCCGGCGCCGGGCGGATGAGGGTCGCCCTGGCGGTGGGCGGCGGCTGGCTCCGGCTGGAGGTCGCCGACGGGGGCGCCGGCCTGCCGCGGCTGCCCGCCCCCCGCCGGGAGGTCGACCCGGACGCGGAGAGCGGGCGCGGGCTGCTGATGGTGCAGCTGCTGGCGGCCGAACTGGGCGGTGAGCTCTCGGTCGTTGTGGGCGGGCTCGGCAAGGCCGTCAGGGTGCGCGTCCCCGTGCCCTGAGCCGCATCGGCGGGCGTTGCGGGGCGCTGCAGGGGTCGCGGCCGGGGCTCTGCGAGGGCGCCGCAGGGTGTCGCGGGGGTGCTCGGGGGTGGTGTGAGGAGCCTCTCGGGCATCGGAATATCGCGAGATGTTGACGGACGCCAAATATTCGACATACCTTGCAGTCATCTCCCCGCTGCTCCCTGATTGAGGTGCCGCCCCATGGAGCTCTCCCCTTCCGCGTACGCCGATCCGTTCTGCCGTGATCGGCTTCCGCCCTTCCCCCTCTGGCCCGAACTCCACTTCGATCTACCGGAGTTGGAGTACCCGGACCGACTCAACTGCGCTCGGAGCCTGCTCGACGACGCCGTCGAGCGGCACGGCCCCGACCGCCCCTGTCTGCTCACCCCGACCGAGCGCTGGACATACGGCGAACTGCAGCACCGCGCCAACCAGGTCGCCCAGGTCCTCACCGAGGACTTCGGCCTCCGGCCCGGCAACCGCGTCCTGCTGCGCGGACCCAACAACCCCTGGCTCGTAGCCGCGTGGTTCGGCGTTCTGAAGGCCGGCGGCGTCGCCGTCACCACCATGCCGCTGTTGCGCGCCGGCGAACTCGCCGAGCTCACCGACATCAGCCGGCCCGCGCTCGCCCTGTGCGACCACCGCTACGCCGAGGAACTCGACGCGAGCGGCCGCCCCGGCCTGCCGGTGCTGCCGGTCGTCACCTACGGGGGCGCCGGACCGGAGGACCTGGCCGCGCGCTGCGCGGCCAAGGACGGCCGCTTCAGCACCGTGGTCACGGCCGCGGACGACGTGGCACTGATCGCCTTCACCTCGGGCACGACCGGACGGCCGAAGGCGACCCTGCACTTCCACCGAGATGTCCTCGCCAACGCGGACACGTTCTCGAGGCACGTCCTCAAGCCCCGCCCCGACGACGTCTTCACCGGTACGCCGCCCCTCGCCTTCACCTTCGGGCTCGGCGGACTCGTGGTCTTCCCCCTCCACGTCGGGGCCGCCACCCTGCTGATCGAGCAGGCGGCCCCGCTGCAGCTGGCCGATCTCGTCGCGGAGCACGGAGTGACCGTGCTGTTCACCGCGCCCACGGCCTACCGCGCGATCATGGAGGCGGGGGCGGTGGACCGGCTGGCCGGGCTGCGGCGCTGCGTGTCCGCGGGCGAACCGCTCCCGGCCGCGGTGTGGCACGAGTTCCACGCCGCCACCGGCCTGCGCATCATCGACGGCATCGGTGCCACGGAGATGCTGCACGTCTTCATCTCCGCGGCCGACGAGGACATCCGGCCCGGCTCCACCGGCCGCCCCGTTCCCGGCTACCGCGCCGCAGTGGTCGACGAACAGGGGGACCCCGTCCCCGACGGGCAGCCGGGCCTGCTGGCGGTCACCGGTCCCACCGGATGCCGGTACCTGGAGGACCCGCGCCAGGTCTCGTACGTCAGGAACGGCTGGAACGTCACCGGCGACACCTACATACGCGACGCGGACGGCTACTTCTGGTACGTCGCCCGCAGCGACGACATGATCGTCTCCTCGGGCTACAACATCGCGGGCCCCGAGGTCGAGAAGGCCCTCGCCACGCACCCCCACGTCGAGGAGTGCGCCGTCGTCGGGGCCCCGGACCCGCGGCGCGGCATGCTCGTCAAGGCGTACGTCGTCCTGGGCGCCGGGGTCCCGGCGGACGGCACGACGGTCAGTGAGCTCCAGGCCCACGTCAAGCAGACCATCGCCCCGTACAAGTACCCGCGCGCCGTCGAGTTCGTCGCCGCGCTCCCGCGCACCGGCACCGGAAAGCTGCGGCGCGGTGAACTGCGCGAACGTGCCCGGGCCGCGGCGGCCACCGGAACCGGATCCGCCGCCCTGCCGGCCGGCCCGGTCGCCGAGCCGGCCAGTGTCGTCGTCGAACGCCGCGTCGAATGGACCGACACCGACGCCGCCGGCCACTACCACCATTCCACCGTCGTGCGCTGGGTCGAGGCGGCCGAGGCCGTCCTGCTCCACCGCCTGGGCCTGTCCCATCTGTTCGGCAGCACGCCCAGGGTGCACTTCGAGGCCGACTACCGGGCCCGCCTCTGGTTCGGGGACGCCGTGCGCACCGAACTGAAGGTCACCAAGGTCGGGACGGCCTCCCTGCACTACGCCTTCACCGTACGAGGCGCCCAGGGCGGCGAGGCGGCCACCGGCCGCATGATCATCGCCCACTCGGCCGCCCACGCGACCGGGTCGACCCCCTGGCCCGAGGACGTACGCGAACTGCTCGGCGCGGCGGGGCCGCAGCAACCGGAACTACTCACCACCGCGCAAGCATCAGGAGGCACGCCGTGCGCGTCGCAGTCATAGGAGGAGGGCCCGGCGGACTGTACTTCGCGGCCCTCACCAAGCAGCTCTCCCCGCACTGGGAGGTCACCGTCTGGGAACGCAACGCCCCCGACGACACCTTCGGCTTCGGGGTCGTCTTCTCCGACGAGACGCTCGACGGAATCGCCCAGGCCGACCGCGAGATCCACGAGGCGATGTCGGCCGAGTTCGCCCGCTGGGCCGACATCGACGTCCGATACCGGGGCAGCACCCTCACCTCGGGCGGCCACGGTTTCGCCGCCCTCGGCCGGCAGCACCTCCTGCGGATCCTCCAGCGGCGCTGCGCCGACCTCGAGGTCGACGTCCGCTACCGCACGCAGGCCCCGCCCGCGGCCGAACTGGCTGCCACGTACGACCTGGTGGTGGCGTGCGACGGCGTACGGTCGGCCACCCGCGCCGCATACGCCGACACCTTCGCGGCCGACCTCGACGAGCGCTCCGGCCGCTACATGTGGCTCGGCACGGACAAGGTCTTCGAGGCCTTCACCTTCATCGTCGAGGAGCGGGACTTCGGCACGCTCCAGGTGCACGCGTACCCCTACGACGCCACCCGCTCCACCTTCATCGTGGAGATGGCCGAGGACGCCTGGCGGCGCGCCGGATTCGAGGAGTTCGCCGACCGCGACCATCCTCCCGGAACCAGCGACGAGGAGAGCATCCGGCGCTGCGAGGAGCTCCTCGCCGACCACCTCGACGGCCACCGCCTCATCCCCAACAACTCCAAGTGGCTGCGCTTCACAACGGTCCGCAACCGCACCTGGCGGCACGAGAACGTCGTCCTGCTCGGCGACGCCGCCCACACCGCGCACTTCTCCATCGGCTCCGGCACCAAACTCGCCATGGAGGACGCCCTCGTACTCGCGGCCAGCCTGCACGAGCACCCCGACGTGCCGACCGCGCTCGCCGCCTACGAGGAGGAGCGCAGGCCCGTGGTGGAGTCCACCCAGCGCGCCGCGCAGGCCAGCCTGGAATGGTTCGAGCACATCGACCGGTACGCCGGCCAGGACCCGCACCAGTTCGCCTTCAACCTCCTCACCCGCAGCCGTCGCGTCACCTACGACAACCTGCGCGTGCGCGACGAGGGCTTCACCAGCGCGGTCAACCGCGCGTCGGACGTGCCGCCCATGTTCCGCCCCTACCCGCTCGGCGGACTGCTGCTGCGCAATCGGGTCGTCGTACCGCCCACCGCCCTGCACACCGCGCGCGACGGGGTTCCGGGCGACTTCGACCTCGTCCACCTCAGCACGCAGGCCATCGGCGGCGCCGGACTGGTCCTCGCCGGAATGACGGCCGTCAGTGCCGGCGGCCGGGCCACCCCCGGCTGCCCCGGCCTGTGGAACGACGAACAGGAGGCGGCCTGGCGGCGCCTCACCGACTTCGTCCACGGCCAGTCCGACACCTGCCTCGGCATCCAGCTCACGCACGCCGGCCGCCGCGCGGCCGGCCGCGGCGGACAGCCGATCGCCGCCTCCGCACTGCGCTGGGACGAGCGGAGCCCGGTGCCGCGCGAGGCCGACCGGGCCGACATGGACGCACTCGTACGGGACTTCGTGGGCGCGGCCCGGCGCGCCGACCGGGCGGGCTTCGACGCACTGGAACTCCAGTACGGGCACGGGCACCTGCTCTCGGGCTTCCTGTCCCCGCTCACCAACCGGCGCACCGACGAGTACGGCACAGACCTGGACGGAAGGCTCCGGCTGCCGCTCGAAGTGCTGCGCGCCGTACGAGAGGTGTGGCCGGCCGGCAAGGCGCTGCTCGTGCGGATCTCCGCCGCCGACTGGGCGGACGGCGGCACCACCGAGGACGACGCCGTCGGGATCGCGCGCGCACTCGCCGAGGCGGGCGCCGACGCCATCGACGTCTCCACCGGCGAGGTCGTCGCCCACGAGAAGCCCCGCTACGGCCGCAGCTACCAGACCCCGTACGCGGACCTGATCCGCAACGCCACCGGGATCCCCACCATCGCCGTCGGCGCGATCTCCACGTACGACGACGTGAACTCGATCATCCTGGCCGGCCGGGCGGACCTGTGCGGTGTCGGCCGCGCCCAGCTCCACGACCCCCTGTGGACCCTGCACGCGGCGGCCGCCCAGGGCTACCAGGGCCCGGCCGCGCCCTGGGCGCGCGCCTGGCGCGCGGGCAGCGGGCGGCCCCCGTCGGCGCGGACCGACCGGATCCCGCCGCGCCTGGAACTGCTGCGGCAGCCCGCCGAATCCGTCCACCGCCGCTGGCTGCCCCGCGCAGCGGTTCCCGCCCACCGATAGCCGGAGGTGCCCACGCACATGGACAGGGACCACCTGCCCCGCTTCACGGCGGCGGCCGTCCAGGCCGCGCCCGTCTACCTCGATCCTGCCGCCACCGTGGACAAGGCCGTCGCCCTGATCGCCGAGGCGGCGGCGGGCGGGGCCGAACTGGTCGTCTTCCCCGAGGTGTTCGTCCCCGGGTACCCGTACTGGAACTGGACGATGAACCCGGTCCAGGGTTCGCCCTGGTTCGAGCGGCTCCAGCGCGCCTCCGTCGACATTCCCGGCCCGCACGTCGACCGCCTGCGGGCGGCCGCCCGCAGGCACGGCGTCGTCCTCGTCATCGGGGTCAACGAGCGCGTCCCGCACAGCCTCGGCGTCCTCCACAACACCCTGCTGACCATCGGACCCGACGGCGCACTCCTCGGGGTGCACCGCAAGCTGGTGCCGACCTGGGCCGAGAAGCTCACCTGGACCGGCGGTGACGGCAGCTCGCTCGTCGTCCACGACACCCCCGTCGGCCCCCTCGGCGTGCTGGCCTGCGGCGAGAACACCAACACCCTGGCCCGCTTCGCCCTCCTCGCCCAGGGCGAACTCGTCCACGCCTCCTGCTACATCGCCCTGCCCGTCGCCCCCGCCGACTACGACATGGCCGACGCGATCGCGGTCCGTACCGCGGCCCACAGCTTCGAGGGCAAGGTCTTCTCCGTGGTCGCCTGCTCCACCGTCTCCCCGGAGATCGTGGACCTGCTCGCCGGGGACGACGAGGAGCTCCGCAAGCAGTTCACGCGGCCGCGCAGCGCCCTGTCCGGGATCTTCGGCCCCGACGGCCGGCCCGTCACCGAACCCCTCGTCGACGACGAGGGCATCGTCTACGGCGAGATCGACCTCGCCAGGTGCATCCAGCCCAAGCAGATGCACGACATCGTCGGCCACTACAACCGCTTCGACGTCTTCCGCCTCGAAGTGGACAACCGCCCCAGGCCGCCGGTGACCTTCACCGCGCCCGTCGTTCCCGGCGCGCCCATCGCTCCCGCCGCTCCCGCCGCTCCCGAGGAGGACGAATGACCATCGAGCAGGACGACACCATGCTCGGCCGTGCCCGCGTGTCCGAGACCCCGGAACTCAGCCGCTACTACGAGGAGCTCGGCACGCTCGACGCGGGCGCACTGTGGACCGTCGCCAACGACATCGAGCCCTGGTACCCGCAGCCGAAGTCGGTCCCGGTGCTCTGGCGGTACGAGGACCTGCGCCCCCTGGTCCACAAGGCCCTCGGCCTCGTCAAGGGCGACGACGCCGGACGCCGGGTCGTCATGCTCGTCAACCCGGGCCGCAAGGAGGTCAGCGCCGCCGTCGGCCTCCTCTACACCGGGCTGCAGATCATGGGCCCCGGCGAGGCGATGACCGCCCACCGCCACCAGGCCGCGGCCCTGCGCTTCGTCCACGAGGGCACGGGCGCCTGGACGATCGTCGACGGGCAGAAGCTGCGCGTCGGCCCCGGCGACTTCGCGATCACGCCGAACGGGACCTGGCACGAGCACGGCAACGAGGCGGACGACGCCCCCGTCATCTGGCAGGACGGACTCGACATCCCGCTGGTCAACGCCCTCGACGCGGGCTTCTACGAGGTCCACCCCGAGCTCTACCAGACCCCGGGAAAGGTCATCAACTCCTCCGTGCTGACCTACGGCGCGAACCTCCTCCCCTACGGCGTCGAGAAGTGGACCCGGCCCTACTCGCCGCTGCTCGCCTACCCCTGGGAGCCCACCTACGAGGCCCTGCGCAGCCTCGCGAAGGCGACCGAGGGGTCCCCGTACGACGGCGTGATCGCGGAGTACACCAACCCGGTCACCGGGGGTTCCGTCATGCCGACCATGGGCGCCCACATGCAGCTGCTGCGCCCCGGCCAGGCCACCCTCGCCCACCGCCACACCGGCTCGGTGATCTACACGGCGGCCAAGGGCCGCGGTGTCTCGGTGATCGCCGGACAGCGCTTCGAGTGGAAGCAGGGCGACATCTTCTGCGTCCCGTCCTGGGCCTGGCACGAGCACCACAACCTCGACGAGGCCGAGGACGCCTGCCTCTTCTCCTTCAACGACTTCCCCGTCATGCGCTCCCTCGGATTCCACCGGGAAGAGGCCTACGCCGACAACGGCGGCCACCAGCCCACCCTCTGAACCGCTCCGCCGTACCGGACGCCGCCGGCCCTGACACCGGCCCCGGTACGGCGGAGCCCCGCCGCCGATCCACCCCTCGCCACCCTCCCACTCCACTGCAAGGAGCCCCCATGAGGCTGCTCAGCTACACCCTCGACGATGCTTCCGTGCGTCTCGGCGCGCAGGTCGACGACCTCGTCGTGGACCTCACCACCCTGGCCCGGCGCGCCGGTGCGGAACTGCCCCTGGACCTGCTGTCCTTCATCCGGGCCGGCGCGGCCGCCCAGGAGACTGCGCGCGGCCTGCTGGCCGCCGGACCCGAAGCCCGGCCGGCCGAGGCCGTCCACCGGCTCGACGCCGTGACCCTGCGCGCACCCCTGCGCCCGGGCAAGATCATCGGAGTCGGCCTCAACTACATCGAGCACGTCGAGGAGTCCAGCCGCAGCCTCGACACCGACAAGGACCTGCCGCCGCGCCCCGTCCTCTTCGGCAAGCCCGCCACCGCCGTCACCGGACCCGGCCAGCCGATCCTGCACAACGCCGACCTCACCACCCAGCTCGACTGGGAGTGCGAACTCGCCGTCGTCATCGGCCGCACCGCCTTCCGGGTGAGCGAGGAGGACGCGTACGACCACATCTTCGGCTTCAGCATCGTCAACGACATCAGCGCCCGCGACCAGCGCCGCTCCGGCCAGTGGTTCTTCTCCAAGGGCCAGGACTCCTACGCCCCCTTCGGCCCGGTCGTCGTCACCCGCGACGAGATCCCGGACCCGATGGCCCTCGACCTCTCCCTGCGCGTCAACGGCGTCACCAAGCAGAAGTCGAACACCCGGCACATGCTCTTCCCCATCGCCCGCCTCATCGCCGACATCTCCTCCGGCATGACCCTGGAGCCCGGCGACGTCATCGCGACGGGCTCGCCGTCCGGCGTCGGCGCCGGCATGGTCCCGCCCGAGTTCCTGCGCCCCGGTGACACCGTCGAGGCCACGGTCGAAGGCATCGGCACCCTGACCAATCCCGTCGTCGACGCCCGCTGACCCCCCCCACATACACACAGGCAAAGAGGAGTACCCGTGCCACCCCGCACCTACCGCATCGGCCAGATCGTGCCGAGCTCCAACGTCACCATGGAGACGGAGGTCCCGGCCATCCTCCGGGCCCGCGAGGCCGTCGCCCCCGACGAGCGCTTCACCTTCCACTCCAGCCGGATGCGCATGACCCACGTGACCCCGGAGCAACTGAGGGCCATGGACGCAGACTCCGACCGCTGCGCCGTCGAACTCTCCGACGCCCGGGTCGACGTACTGGGCTACGCCTGTCTGGTCGCCATCATGAGCATGGGCCTCGGCTACCACCGCACCTCGGAGCAGCGACTGCACACCCGGACGGTCGAGAACGGAGCGCCCGCCCCCGTCGTCACCAGCGCCGGGGCCCTCGTCCACGGGCTGCACACCATCGGCGCCCGGAAGATCGTGCTGCTGGCCCCGTACATGCGCCCGCTCACCCGGACCGTCGTGGACTACCTCACGCACGAGGGCATCGAGGTCCTCGACCACCAGGCCCTGGAGATCCCCGACAACCTCGACGTCGCCGCCCACGACCCGGCCCGGCTGCCCGGCCTCGCACAGGCGCTGGAACACGCGGACGCGGACGCGGTCGTGCTCTCGGCCTGCGTGCAGATGCCCTCCCTGGGCGCCATCGAGGAGGCCGAGCAGCTCCTGGGCAAGCCGGTGGTGTCCGCGGCCGTCTGCACCGCCCACCAGATGCTCCGGGCCCTGGACCTGGACGCGGTGGCCCCGGGAGCGGGCCACCTGCTGTCGGGCAAGTACGCGCGGACACCACTGCCGGGGCCGCCTGCCTAAGACTTGTGCGGCAGGTCGAGGTGGGTTGACGGACGCGGCGTGGGAGCGGATGGAGCCCTTGTTGCCGCAGGTGGACGGGCGTGGTCGGCCGTGGCGTGATCACCGTCAGGTGGTCGATCGTGTGCTGTGGCGTTTGCGGACCGGGGCTCCGTGGCGTGATCTGCCCGAGCGGTACGGGCCGTGGCAGACCGTCTACGAGCGGTTCGCCCGCTGGGAGGCGGATGGCACGTGGGCAGGGCTGTTGGAGCATGTGCAGGTCCGTGACGACGCGGTGGGCCGGGTGGAGTGCTGTTGGTCCGCTCGCCGGCGTCTCCTCGCACTGGTCGATCATCGGAGGCGGCGTGTAGCCGCCGCCCGTGCGCGAGCATGCGCGCAGAGGCCCGGGGAGCGGATCTTCGCCGCGGTCCTCGGCGTGTTCGGGGTTCTGTGTGTCAACGGACGCCCGCGTCGAATCGTCGGCTGGATCCGGGACGACACCGCCGCGTCCAGGAACTGCTGGCCTGGCAGCACCCCCGCGGAGGCCGGTACGTGTCTGCTAGGTCTGCCTCTGCCTCTGCGTCTACGGCAGCGGCGGCAGCGTGTACTTCGGGATCGAGGGGTCCTTCGGGTCGAAGGGCGACGGCTTCCAGTCCAGTGTCGGGACGTGGGTCGGCGCCGGAGGCGGGTTGGGGCCCCGGTACGGGTTCTGCGGGATCTTCGACGACCCGGCCGTACTGCGCTTCGGCGCCGGCTTCGACCCATGGCTGGGCGAGGGCTTCGACCCCGCCGCCGTGGGCGACACCGCGTCGGAGGGCTCCGGGGCGGCCGGCTGCGAGACCGAGGGGGACGGCGAAGCCGTCGCCGCATCGGGACTCGCGGTCGGCGTCCCCGCCTTCTCCGCCGCCGGTGGGGTGGGCCCGCCCGCGGCGCCGGAGCAGCCGCCGAGCACCAGCCCGCCCATCAGCGCCGCGGTCACGGCCCCCGCCACTCTTCCGCCGGAGCTCACGCCCACCACCCGCCGTTCCCGTTCCGTCCTCCGCTCGAACCGGGCGATCGTAACTCAGCGCCCGGCACCCGATCCCGGCAGGATGACGGTGACCCCGCGCACCGCCGCCGAGCCCATCGCGGCCAGCGCCGCCGGAGCCGCGTCGAGTGTGATCGTTGAGGTGACCAGCAGGTCCGGCCGCAGCACACCGCCCCGGACGAGTTCCATCATCGGCGGGTACGCGTGCGCCGCCATGCCGTGGCTCCCGAGGATCTCCAGCTCCCAGCCGATCACCCGGTCCATCGGCAGGACCGCCGCCCCGGCTGCCGTCGGCAGCAGCCCCACCTGCACGTGCCGCCCCCGCCGCCGCAGCCCGGCCACCGAGGCCGCGGCCGTGGCCGGTGACCCCAGCGCGTCGAGCGAGAGGTGCGCGCCCCCGCCGGTCAACTCCCGTACGGCCCCTGCGGTGTCGGCGCCGTCCCCGGCATCCACGCAGTGCACGGCGCCGAACTTCCGCGCCAGCTCCAGCGCCCCCGGCGCCGTGTCCACGGCGATCACCCGGGCCCCGGCCGCCGCCGCGATCATCACGGCGGAGAGGCCCACCCCGCCGCAGCCGTACACGCACACCCACTCGCCCGCCGCCGCGCGACCCTGTGCCACCACCGCCCGGAACGCCGTCGCGAAGCGGCACCCGAGACCGGCCGCCGTCACGTACGAGAGCTCCTCCGGCACGGCCACCAGATTCACATCGGCGTGGTCCAGGGCCACGTACTCGGCGAAGGACCCCCAGTGGGTGAACCCGGGCTGTGTCTGCCGTGCGCACACCTGGTGGTCACCGGCCGCACAGTCCGCGCAACTGCCGCAGGCGCAGACGAACGGCGCCGTGACCCGGTCACCGACCCGCCAGTTCCGCACCCCAGCCCCCACGGCCTCGACCACACCCGCGAGTTCGTGCCCGGGGACGTGCGGCAGCACGATGTCCGGGTCGTGGCCCATCCAGCCGTGCCAGTCGCTGCGGCAGAGCCCGGTGGCCTCCACCCGCACCACCACCCCGCCCGCCGGCGGAGCCGGCTCCGGCACGTCCCTGACCTCGGCCCGCTCGCCGTACCGCTCGAAGACCACCGCTCGCACGGATCCCGCCCTCCACTCGACTGAGCGGCACGCTACCCCGGTCCGGCCCGCTCCCCAACGGCGCCGACAGGCTTCCCGTTCCCCTGCCGCGGGGGCGGTGCCTCAGGGCGCGCCCTCACCCGCCCGGGCCAGGGCCAGCACCCCCGCGCAGATCAGGGCGACGCCCAGCAGCTGGGGGAGCAGCCACCAGCTCGACCGCAGGTGTTCCTCGTACAGGACCACGCCCAGCGCGACGCTGATGCTCGCGTCGCCCAGGGTCAGCGCGGGCTGCGAGGCGACCAGCGGCCCGCCCTGCATGGCGTGTTCCAGCAGCAGCAGGGCGCAGATGCCGCTCGCACCGAAGGCGTACGTCTCCCAAGTGGTCAGGAAGGCTCCGAGGCCGCCGTCGTCGAGGACGTGCACCGCGGATTTCATCAGGGCGGCCGTGAGCGCGTAGCAGACGGCCGTGGCTGCGCCGAGGCAGCAGGCCCGCGCACGGCCCGGCGGCCGGCGCAGTCCGGCCACGGCCAGGGCGGCGACGGCGATCGCGCACGCCACCAGGGCCACCACCCAGCGCTCGGGCGGCACGTCCGTACGGTTGCCCGCGGGCGAGGCGGCCACCAGCGTGACCCCGAGCCCGGCCACCACCCCCGCCACGGCCAGCCAGAGCGCCCGGGGCAGCCGCTGCCGCGTCACCAGCGAGGCGATCAGCAGCGCGAGCGGCAGCTCCAGCACGAACAGGGGCTGTACGAGGGCCAGCGCGCCCGTGGCCAGCGCCGCCGCCTGCCCCACCCCCGCCGCGATCACGGCCAGGATGCCGCCGATCCACAGCGGCCGCCGCAGCAGATCGAGGACCAGGCCGAAGCGGAAGCCGTCGCTCTGCGGCACGGTGAGGGCGGCCCGCCGCTGGAGCACGGTGGCGAGCGCGTTGCTGAACGCCGCGAACAGCGCGAAGAGGACCGGCAGGACGACGCCCATGCCCCGATCCTCACGGCGCCGGACGCCCGTCCGCGGTACGACACCGGGCCGGGGTGCTCACGTCCCGGGCATTCCCCCGTCCGGACCTGCCCGGCAGCCTTCAGGCACGCCCCGCCGCCCGGCGCAGGGCCAGTGCCGCGAGGGCCTCCGGGGCGCCGGCCTGGCCCCGGATGCCGGGGAAGGCGTTGATGTCCACGATCAGCGGCGTACCGCCCCCGGTGTCGATGATGTCCACGCCGTAGACGTCCAGCGCGAACACGGCGCCCACCTCGCGCACGAGGTCGGCCCATCCGGAAGGCAGTTCGGCCAGGGGCAGGGGCCGGGTGGGCCCACGGCCACCGGGGGAGAGCTCGGACCGGCGCAGGGCCGAGAAGACCTCGTCCCCGATCGCCCACAGTTTGTGGTCCCAGCCGCTGTTGACCGCGTACTCCTGCACCACGACCGGCTCGTGCGGCCATTCCCGGGCCAGCTCCCGCAGGCGCGCACTGTCGTTCACGCGGGCCACCAGGTCGCCCCGGCGGCTGCGCCGGCTCTTGACCACCACGGGAGCGTCGAGCCGGGTCCCGGCCGCCCAGCCGGAGAGGGAGGCGTGGGTACCGGTCGCGGCGAAGGGCAGCCCGGCCCGCAGGGCGAGATCGGCCATCTCCGTACGGTCCTGGCACAGTGCGGTGGCCGGAGCGGAGTTCACCACGGCCGCTCCCCGTTGCTCCAGGTGCCGGGCGAGCTCCAGTGCGTGCGGTGTCCGCGACTTCAGCAGGTACACGTCGGCCAGGGGCAGCGGCACCTCCCCGGGGGTGACCGGGTCGAGCGCCTCCACCTCGTGATCCGGGGCCAGCAGCGCGGTGGTGTCCGCCAGCAGCGGATGACCGGGCTCGGGGGTGATCAGGCAGATCCTCATGCGCCGTCGCCCCCCACGGCGGAGACCTGCGTCGGGTGCTGAGCCGGGACCTGTGCCTGGACCTGCGCCTGGGCCTGGACCGGGAGCTGTGCCTGGGCCTGAGCCGGGATCGGCAGGGGCAGCGCGTACGGCAGTGCCACGGGCGCCGGCGGCTGCCCCGAACCACCCGCCCGCGCCAGCTCCAGTACCGCCCGGGCCACCCGCGCGGCCGCGTCCGGCACCTGACGGAAGCTCGGGAAGTCGTTCACGTCGACGACCACCGGCCCGTCCGGGCCCAGCAGCACGTCCACGCCGTACAGGTCCAGCCCGTACACCGCCCCCACCTGAGCGGCGATCGCCGCCACCTCGGCCGACAGCGGCACCCGGCGCTCCCGCACCGCGGGGTCCGGGTGCAGCGGTGAACACCGCTCGGTCGCGAACAGCTCCCCGCCGACCGCGTACACCTTGATGTCCGTGCCCGAGTTGGGCACGTACGGCTGGGCGATGAGCAGCCCCTCGCCCGCGAGCACGGGCAGCAGGGCCTCCAGCCGCTCCGGCGAGTGCACCAGGTGCACGGCCCGCCCGGAGCTTCCGTCGGCGGGCTTGACGACGAGCGGGTACTCCGCCGACGGGATCTCCCGGAGCAGCTCGGGGCTCGCCACGGCGTACGTCGGCGGCAGCGGGAGCCCCCGGCCGCGCCCGATGGCGGCGGCGAGCGCCTTGTCCCGTACGCCCCGGATCGACCGGGCGTCGTTGACGGTGGTCGTCCCGGCCGAGGCCGCGGCCTCCAGCAGGGTCAGACCCGGGCCGCCGGAAACCGTCTTGAGGACCCAGGCGTCGTGCGCACCCGCGTCCACCGCCTCGGTCATCCGCAGCAGTGAGCCGCCCGGCCGCACCACGTCCACCCGGTGCCCCCACGCGGTGAGCTGCCGGATCACCTCGTTCGGCATGCCGTCGTGGCGGTAGTGCTCCTCCACCAGGAAGCAGAGCCTCATGGACCTTCCCCATATTCCCCGGACGTCCGCCGATACCGTCCGGCGAGTTGTGACGTCACAGGATGTCATGGACCGCAATGTGATGATCGGTCCGCGTGTGGGGTTCGTGATGCACTTCCATGACGGGCTTCCCGCCTCACACCGCCGGTGCCGCCGCGGGCGCCGGCGTACTCGCCGGGAACGACGGGCTCAACGGTGGCGGCGGTGGAGCTGCAGAGTGGTGAAGACCGCCACGCCCAGGGTGATGTGCATGAGGGACAGGGCCGCGACGGTGCCGCCGTCGGCACCGGACGACAGCGGGCCGGCGACCGACAGCAGCGCCAGTCCGGTGCCCACGTACTGCGCGATCCGCAGGAACACCGGCTTCCACAGGGCCAGCAGGAGGGCGGCGCCCACCCCGGCCACCAGCGGGACCACGGAGGAGCCGATGACGCCCCCGACCGTGATCGGGTGCTCGTCGCTGCCGTCGACGACGACGAGAGAGGCGTCGGCCAGAGTGGCGACGGCGAGGACGATCAGATTGACCACGGTCGCGCCGACCGCGCCCGCGGTCAGCACCTGCCACCAGGTGAGGCCGGACCGGCGGGCGGCGGGGGCGGTGGGAACGGAGCTCGGAACGGCACTGCTCGACATGGGAATTCCTCCAGCGGACGGGGCTTCGCGCCGCCCTTCGGCGGCCGCATGCAAAAGCCTCCGACCTGAACCTCACTTGAGGTCAAGCGCCTCGTCCCGGCAGTCTTCGGAGGGCCGGGGGAAGGCGCCGTAAATCCGGGTGAATGATCGGACAACCGGCTGCTACGTTGATCGTGTGCCGAAGCTGAATCAGATCATCGCAGTGGAAAAGGGCGTCAAGTCCAAGTCCCTCCAGGAGCTCACCCAGGCTCACCACGACGTCCAGAAGCCCGCCCTGCTGGCCGGCATCTCCCGGACCTACCAGCCCAAGGACGAGGAGGGCGAGCAGTTGCCGCCCGAGTCCACCCGGGTGCAGGTCAAGGCCGAGGACGTGCTGCGCGCGACGGCCGGGACCCTGACGCGGCTGTTCGACGTGACGGCGACCAAGGACTGGGCCAACCGCAGCGCGGCCGCCGATGTCGTCGTGGACGGAACGGTCCTGCTGGCGCAGGTCCCCGTGCCGTACCTGCTCTTCCTGGAGAAGCAGCTCACGGACCTCCACACCTTCGTGCGGAAGCTGCCGGTGCTGGACGCCTCCGAGTCCTGGAACCTGGACCCGTCCACGGACTCCTGGAAGACGGACGCGGTGCGCACCATCCGTACCAAGAAGGTGCCGCGCAACCACGTGAAGGCCGAGGCCACCGAGAAGCACCCGGCGCAGGTCGAGGTGTACTACGAGGACGTGGCGGTCGGCTACTGGACGACCGTGAAGTTCTCCGGCGCACTGCCGGCCCGACGGGTCAACGAGCTGCTCGACCGCGTGGAGAAGCTCCAGCAGGCCGTCAAGTTCGCCCGCGAGGAGGCCAACAGCGCCGAGGTCACCGACCAGCGGGTCGGGGACGCGGTGTTCGGCTACCTGTTCAGGTAGCCCCGAAGACTCCCCCTGTATGTCTGCAGGGGGTGCGCGAGAGCGCAAGCTGAAACTGATGTTGAAGCTGAACTCGGGGTGTCAGTTGGGGGTTCGAATCCCTCCCCCGGCATTACGTGCCGGGGTGGCCCAAGCCGGTAGAGGCGGCCCCATGAATCTCAGATTCTCGCTCCAGTCTCAGTATTCGCCGCCGAACACCGGATCGACCGAGCGTGGACGGTCATCGACGGATGGGGGTTCAAGTCCCCTCTGCGCCTCTCCTCATGGCGCGGTAGTTCAAAGGCAGAACACGTCGATCTAAGAATGATCCGCGACTCTTAAACGTGCCGGTGTGCGCAATTGGGTGGCAAGCAGGAGCCCGGGAGCTGGGTGTGCTCCCGGGCTCCGTCACGTTCCGGGTCAGACCGGCACCGGTACCGACACGAACGTCTTGCCCGACTCGTTCTCGACCAGAATCGCCCTCACGTCCGCCGGGTCCACGGCCGCCGATCCGTCCAGCGCCGCACCCTTGCCCTCACCGTTGCCCTGGCTGCCCGTGACCCAGCTGCCGGCGGTGGTGCGCGTCCCGTTCTTCGAGACCACGATCAGCCGGCACCGCTCACCCGGCGCCACTCCCGTGACCGCCGCGCGCACCCGCACCCACTTCGTGGCGGGCGTCATCTGTACGGTCATCCGCGCCCCCGTGACCTGATCGGTCGCGGAGAGCACCTTGGTCCCGGCGGGCGGCGGCGAGGGGTCCGCCGTGGCCGTCGGGGACGGCGGGACAGGAAGCGCGACGGCCCCGGAATCGCCCGTACCCAGCTGTGTGCCCGCCCAGAACACCGCGGCGAGCGAGGCCGCCACGGCCAGGCCCGTGAAACCCGCGCGTCGGCGCCGGTCACCGGACCGCTCGCCCCGCATCTGCCGCAGGGTGCGCTGGAGCAGCAGGTCACCGCCCTGCGGCGGTCCGTCGAGGAACGCCTCGTCGGGCACCTCGCCCAGTGCTGCCTCCATCTCGCGCAACGCGGCCACCTCCTCCCGGCATTCCATGCATCCGATCGTGTGTTCCTCGACCCGGCGGACCTCCTCGACGTCGAGGACGCCGAGAACGTACGGGCCGAGCAGTTCCTCCTCGTGCCGCTGCCGGTTCATGCCACCACCTCACGCAGTCCGGCGGGCTGCTGGGGCGGCCTGCCCGATCGTTTTCCTTCTCTGGGACCGCTGTCCCTGAATCCGTCGCTCTTGAAGACGTCGCGCAGCGCCTTGAGGGCGTAGTGCGAACGCGATTTGACCGTACCCGCCGGGATGCCGAGGCTGTCGGCCGCCTCCGCGACGCTGAGCTGCCGGTAGTACAACTCCTTCAGGACGTCCCGGTGTTCCGGCGACAGCTGATCGAGGGCCCCCAGGACCGTCATGCTGTCGACCACGGAGTCGGCGTGGTCCGCCTCCACCGGGGGAGCGGACGAGGCCCCGGAGACCTCCGGCGGCCGGGCGGCCCTGGCCCGGTAGCGGTCCGTGATGATGTTGCGGGCGACCGTGAGCAGCCAGCCGCGCACCGAGCCCTTTCCGTTGACCAGCACCTCGGAGTGCCGCCAGGCCCGTATGAGGGTCTCCTGGACGACGTCCTCGGCGGCGGCCCGGTCTCCGGTCAGCCGGGTGGCGTACGCAAGCAGGGCGTGACCGTGCTCCTCGTACACCGACTTGATCAGTGCTTCATCGGTCGAGCCCCGCCGAGTGCGGGGCCACAGTGGTCCGGCCATCTCACCCTCTCCGTCTTCCTCGCATATGTGGTGCGGTCGGAACACGCCACCGGGACGGATTCGGTTCATGTGACCTACCTCACTCGGTGGGTCACTCGGTCCGGCGTCCGGGTCCGGCGCGCGAGTCCGTCACTCGGATCCGGTGCTCAGGCCCGGTGCTCAGGCCCGGCAGTTCCGGTTCTTGTTGAGGCATTCGACGACTCCGGCCATCTGCCGCTCGGTCATCGCGTTCACGAACATCGCGTGATCCGTCTTCGGGCTGTGCCGCTGTTCGGGGAAGGAGTCGAGCGCCACGTTCAGCCCCGGGGGGATCTCGTACGCGAGGGAGACGCGCAGTTCGGGCACGGGGAAGGTGTCGTTCGGGCAGACGCCGTTCGCGGCCGGGAAGCGCAGGTGCGAACGGTGCGTGGTGGCGCCGGCGGTGTCGATTCCGTTCCAGCAGCTCGGGAACACCAGGGTGCGGGTGACGCGCTCGCCCGCGGGGCAGCGCGGGTAGCGCGTGGTGGAGCGGTCCGGGGAGCCCGAACACCCCCAGCGGGCCCGGACGTCCGCCTCGCTGTCCGCCGTGAAGGCGACGGCGTCGCCGGTGATGCCGCGCAGGAAGCGCGGCATGGGGACCACCTTGCTCACGGGATTGCCGCGGAACTCCACAAGGACGGAGGCCTCCGGCACGATCTCACCGACGTTCCCGTGCCCCGCCGCACCCTCGTGCGCGTGCGTGCCCGCGCGGTCGGGGCGGCGCAGGACGGGCCAGTAGTACGTGGACCGGTCGCCGCCCGTACAGCTCGTGGCGGCCGCGGCCAGCGATGCGTCGGTCGACATCGCGTTCGTGGAGAGGTTCCCGACGTAGGCGTGGGTGTGATGGGCGCCGCCCGTCAGGCCGGGTGAGACCACCAGGTTGTCCTCGTTGTAGTGCCCCTGCTCGTTGCGGCCGCAATTGACGACCATTGAGCCGGCCGACCCCTCGGGCCCCGGGGCGGGAGCGGCTGCCGGGACGCGCGGGACGTCACGTATGTCGACGTAGTCGGACGCCACCGGCCCCCCGGCCGCAGCCCCGGCATCCGGCCCGGTCGCCTGCGACACTCCCAGGACCGCTGCTGTCAGCCCACCGCCCAGGACCAGGCAGATGACGAGTATGAGCAGTCGGTGTTCGTTCCACATGGCGGTCACGGTTGCCGCTGACGCCCCCGTCGTCAACTGGCGATCCGTATGACGGTCGCCGCGCCGCGGTTCGTGTGTTCCGGTGGAGGGTGGTCGGCCGGCGAGGATCCTCGCGGCGTCCTGGGCCGGTCCGGCGGGCCGGTGCGAACCCTCAGTTCCGCGCGGCCGCCCGGAGGACCGGGGCGATGACGGCAGCGGCCTGCTCCGGGTGCGCCTCGAACCACGCGCCGAGGTGTTCCCGGACGGCTTGGGCGACGCAGGCACGCACCATGTCTCCGCCCGGTTCGTGGCGTGCGAAATCGACGAAGTCGGGATCGTCGAGTTTGACCGACACGACCGCCGTCAGCCCCACGCCGATGCGGTCGGCGGCCGTCTGCAGCCCGCGCGTCCGCGCGTCCGCGTCGATCGCCGCCACCACCCCCTCGCGCAGGCCCGCCTCATGGGTGCCCGTGCCCGTGTGCGTGGCCAGGCTGTTGGTGAAGCCCCGGACGTCCTCCTCGCGCGAGTCGCACCACTGCAGGGCGACCTCCATGGTCCCCGCCATCCGCGGGTCGTCCCGCTCGAAGCCGAGGACGTCCGACCGAACGGACGCTTTGGACCGCACGCCGAGGGCGGCGACGAAGTCCCGCACCCCTCCCGGGAATCGAAACCGGACCACCCGGGGCCCGCCCGGATCGCGCTCGTCGGTCAGGGTGATGTCCAGGCCGCGGTTGAGGAAGGCCAGTGTCCTGAAGCACTCCGCGAGCACGTCGAACTCGCACTGAGCGGGCCCGAAGACGGTGTCGTCGGGCCGGAAGGCGATGGTGGTCCCGGTCCCGATCGCCGGCCCTGCGGCGCCGGGTCGGGCGAGGGCAACGCCGCGCTCGTACTCCTGCATCCAGTGGACCCCCTCGCGCCGCACCTCGGCCGTCAAGCGGCTCGAGAGGGCGTTGGCGACGCAGGGCCCGATGCCGAAGAGGCCCATGGCAACGGCCCGGCGGCCGCCGGGCTCCCGCCCAGCGTGCGGTCGGGTCAACAGGGCTTCGAGACCGGGACCGTCAGTGCCCCCGGCCTCCTCGAAGGGGATGCCCGGCCCGTCATCGGCGACCCGCACGCCCCCGTCGGCCGTGAGGGTGACGCCGGCTCCGGTCCGAGCGAGTGACCGGGCCCGGACCCCTGCACCCCCGGCCTCCCGCCCCCCCGCCAAGGGGCCGAGGTTGTCCGTGGGGCTTCTTGTCCGGCCCGGCGGCAACCGCGCACAGTGGGCCGCATGACACCAGCCCTGACACCCGCCGAGCTCCTGCACGCATTCGCCCGCACCCGCGCCTCGCTCGACGGGGCCGAGGTCACCTACTGGTGGACCGGGGACGTCCACTCCTGGGCCCCCGGCGAGCCCTACCGGCGCCTCTTCGGCTTCGAGGGGCTCAACGTCGCGCGCCTCGTGGCGGACGAGGAGCTCGGCGGCTACCAGCTCCTGTCCAGGGAGGCCGCCTTCTACCTCGACCCCGCGACCCGGGAGATCCTGGAGACCTGGCAGGACAAGCCGGTGGTCCACGTCTGGAACGATCCGGCCAACCAGAAATGGCGGCCGTTCCCGGTCCCCGTGACGGAACTGGGCGACCAGATCTGCTTCAGCCTGGAGATCCCGCTGGCCTACCCCTCGCCCCTGCCGGTCGAGGAGTACCCCGCCCAGTCGGCCGACGACAGCTACCGGGCGCTCGAGCTCTTCCAGTTCTTCGCCCCCGCGAGCGCCCTGACCACCGACGCGGTGAGCGTCCCCGCCACGATGTCCTGGACCCGGATGTCCCCGTGGCTGCCCTGGATGGAACAGGGACAGCGTCCCGGCGGCCTCACCTTCCACTGCCGCGGCCGCAAGCTGGACGCGTACGCGCAGGTTCCGGAGCGCACCCGCGCCCACATCGCGCAGCACCACCCCGAATTCGCCCAGGCGCCGGAGAAGTGGAGCGAGCCGAACGAGACCAGCTGGACGTACTTCCGCAAGCTGTTCCCGCCCGTGTAGGAGCCGCCCCTCCCGCCCGGCCCCCGCCCGCCCCTCCGCCAGGCCCGGCTCCGACGCCAGGACCCGCGCGGCCCGCCCCGCGCAGCCCCGCCCCGCACTCGCGCGGAGCGGCGAAACACCTGGTCACCAGCCCCGCCAAGGGACCCCAGAGGGGAGCCGCAGGGGGCGGACAAGGGTTTTCCCCGTATCGGGTTCACCCCCGCGTTGCCTACTGTCTGCCCACCGGCGATCTTCCCCTGACTCTACGGCCCACACGCCAACCCCACATGGCGTGAGGACCGCACCGTCGGGGGAAGAGCCGGGACTGCCGTTGCCCTGCCCCGCCGTTGCGGCTCGGCAACGTGGCGCGCGGCGGCCGGGGCGAGTTCGACCACCTCGCTCCCGGCCCCGCGGCCGCCGGAACCTCCCACACTGCACCGACCGGCCGCTCCGGCCTGCCCGGAACGGCCCGCGAAAGGGAACTCGTGCACGCAACCAGACGTAGGCTCATATCCGTGGTGGCCATGTCCGTCACCCTGCTCGCCGGCTCCGCGACCGCCTCCGTGGCCCTGGCCACCGAGACTCCTGCCGCGGCCCCCGCCGCCACGGTCGCCCCCACCGCGCCGGTCGCGAACCTCATCGTCGGGTACAAGTCCTCGGCCACCGAGGCCAGCTCGAACACGGCGGCTGCCGACGACGCCACCGCCAAGGGCAAGAAGGCCGGCAAGAAGGCGAAGTTCGACCGTCGCCTCGGCACCGGCGCCGCCCTGGTCAACCTGGGCGGGACCGTCGCCCCGGCCGAGGCCGCCGACGTAATGGCCCAGTTCCGTGCCGACCCGGACGTCGCCTACGTCGAGCCGGACACCCGCGCCTACGCGATGGCCGTCACGCCGAACGACACCGAGTACGCCAAGCAGTGGGACCTCTTCGAGCCCACCGCCGGCATGAACGTCCCCGCCGCCTGGGACAAGACCACGGGCTCCGGCGTCACCGTCGCCGTGATCGACACCGGCTACGTCGCCCACTCGGACGTCGCCCCGAACATCGTCTCCGGCTACGACTTCATCTCGACGTCCTCCGAGGCCCGCGACGGCAACGGCCGTGACAGCAACCCCGCCGACGAGGGCGACTGGAACGCCACCGACGGCGAGTGCGGTGTCGGCTCCAAGGCCAGCACCTCCTCCTGGCACGGCACCCACGTCGCGGGCACCATCGCCGCGGCCACGAACAACTCCAAGGGCATCGCGGGCATCGCCTACGGCGCGAAGATCCAGCCCGTCCGCGTGCTCGGCAAGTGCGGCGGCTCGACCTCGGACATCGTCGACGCCATCACCTGGGCCTCCGGCGGCTCCGTCGCGGGCGTGCCGGCCAACGCCACCCCGGCCAAGGTCATCAACATGAGTCTCGGCGGTCCGGGTGCCTGCGGCACCAGCTACCAGAACGCCATCAACGCGGCCGTGGCCCGCGGTACGACCGTCGTCGTCGCCGCCGGCAACAGCAACGCCAACGCGTCCGGCTACTCGCCCGCCAGCTGCAACAACGTGATCAACGTGGCGTCGACCAACCGCGCCGGCGAGCGTTCGTACTACTCGAACTTCGGCACGGTCATCGACATCGCCGCCCCGGGCGGTGAGACCCGCCGCGCCACCGACACGCCCGGCACCGTCACCACCCCCGAGAACGCGATCCTCTCGACCCTGAACGCCGGCACCACCACCCCCGGCGCCGAGAGCTACAAGCCCTACCAGGGCACCAGCATGGCCGCCCCGCACGTCGCGGGCCTCGCCGCCCTGCTGAAGTCTGCGAAGACCTCGCTGACCCCGGCCCAGATCGAGACGGCGATCAAGACCAACGCCCGCCCGCTGCCCGGTGCCTGCTCCGGTGGCTGCGGCGCCGGTCTCGCCGACGCGGCCGCGACCGTCGCCGCGGTGACCTCGACGACCCCGCCGACCTCGGGCCTCGAGAACACCATGGACTTCTCCATCACCGACAACGGCACCGTGGAGAGCCCGATCACCGTCACCGGTGTCACCGGCAACGCCCCGGCCACCCTCAAGGTGGGCGTGAACATCGTTCACTCCTACATCGGTGACCTCAAGGTCGACCTGATCGCCCCCGACGGCACCGCGTACACGCTCCACAACCGCTCGGGCGGCAGCACCGACAACATCAACCAGGTCTACACCGTCAACGCCTCCTCCGAGGTCGCGAACGGCACCTGGAAGCTGCGCGTCAACGACAACGCCGGCGGCGACACCGGCAAGATCGACTCCTGGAACCTGACCTTCTGATCAGGAGCCAAATCGGCCTGACGGCCAGATAGTACGGACCAAGGTGAGCCCGCGGACCTGCTGATACACCTCGTATCGGCAGGTCCGACGGGTTTTCCCGGGACGTGACTGATTTCTGCGTCACAATCCGTGTCCGCCCGCCACTCGACCTCGTATTGTCGCCTCTCACAGGAAGGGCACAGGAGCTGGGGATCGAGAGGCTGGTGGCTGTGCGTGGTGGCGGCGACGGGGCACGCTGACACAAGTGTCGGACACGGAGAACTGATCAAGGCGGTCGACCGCGCGCTGACCACGCACGGCCGGGCGCTCCTGACCGGACCGGCCGGCGCGGGCAAGACCGAGGTGGTGCGCGCCGTCGCGGCCGCGGCCGAATCGCGCCGCGAGACCGTGCTGTGCCTCGCTCCCGAGGCGGCCGACCAATGGATACCCGAGGCGTCCGCCGCCGCCCTCCTCGCCTCCGTGCCCTGCGGCGCCCTGGAACAGCTCTCGGGCCCCCAGCGCACCGCCATCGCCCTCCTGCGCCGCGAGGCCGACGCCCCCCGGGCCGGCCGCGACCACATAGCCCTGCGCCTCGCCGTCGTCGAGGTGCTGCGGACCCTCGCCGCCCGCCGGCCCGTCCTGCTCGTCCTCGACAACGCCCAGTGGCTCGACGCCGAGAGCACCGACCTGCTCCGCTTCGCGCTGCGCCTGACACCACCCGGCGTACGGGTCCTGGTCGCCGAATGCGTCCAGGGCGGGGCCCCGGTCGGCGAACCCCTCTGCGGCCCCGGCGTCCCCGCCATCCGCGTCCCCCCGCTGGGCGCCGACGAAGTCGCCGAACTCCTCGCCGGCCACGGCCTCCCGGCCCGCCTCGCCGGCCGCATCCACCAGGCCAGCGGCGGCAACCCGCGCCTCGCCCTCGCCCTCGGCCACTCCCTCGCCGAGGCCGCCGAGGCCCGCGACTGCAGCGCGCACCACGCCGACACCCTGCCCGTCTCCGGACAGGCCCGTGAGGTGGCCCGCAGGCTCCTCGCCGCCGCCCCCGCACAGGCCCGCCGCACCCTGCTGCTCGCCGCCCTCGCCACCCGCCCCACCATCCCCCTGCTGCGCCGGGCCGGCCGCCCCGACGCCGAGGCCGAGCTGGCCGAGGCGGAACGGGCCGCGCTGGTCAGGGTGGGGGAGGACGGCACCGTGGAGTTCACCGCCGGCGCCCTGCCCACCGCCCTCGCTGCCGACGCCGGCTGGCCGGAACGCGCAGCCGGGCACGCGGCCCTGGCCGATGCCGTCGACGACCCCGTCCAGGCCGTACGCCACCGTGCGCTGGCCGTGGACACCCCCGACCAGTGGCTTGCCGCGGAGATCACCGAGGCCGCCGCGGCCTGCCGCCGCCGGGGCCAGCGCGCCCTCGCCGCCGAACTGGGCCTGCTCGCCGCCGAACGGACGCCGTCCGCGCTGGCCGGCGAGGAGCTGGCCCGCCTGGTGACGGCCGCCGAGGACGCGGGCTGGGCCGGCCGGGCCGACCTCGCCCGTCGCGCCACCCGCGCCGTCCTGGCCCGCGACGCCTCGCCCGCCGACCGGGTACGGGCCCGCCTCGCCGTCATCGACGCCGCCGGGCAGGCCCTGGGCGCCCTCGACGAGACCTTCGCCCACGCCATGGACGAGGCCGCCGGGGACCCCTCGCTGCAGGCCGCCGTCCAGCTGCGGATCGCCTGGAAGAACAATCTCAGCGACGGCGACCCCGTCCGCTCCCGCGACGCCGCCGCCCGTGCCGGGGCGCTCGCCGCGCTCGGCGGCGACCAGGTCGCCGAAGCCATGGCGCTGACGGTACGGGCCCGCATGGGCCGCATCCTGGGTGACCCGGGCGCCGAGGCGATCCTCGCCGAGGCGCTCGCCCTGCCCGCCCCCGAGGTACCCCTCGGCATGCGCAACGCACCCCAGTACCTCGCGGTCCGGCACGCCCTCTTCGACGACGGCCTCGACGACGCCCGCCGCCAGCTGATGGTCCTGCTGCCCGCCGTCCAGCGCACGGGATCCGCCGAGGACGTCTTCGAGGTCCTGCGCAGCCTCACCGAGGTCGAGTTGCGCAGCGGCCGCTGCGAGGCCGCCTCGGCCCACGCCCGCCGGGCCCTGGACCTCACGATCGACGCGGGCCTCTCGCCCGGACCCGCCTGGTACGTCGCCGCGATGGCCGAGGCCATGGGCGGCAGCTTCGCCCGGGCCGAGGGCTATGCCCGGCGAGGCATCCAGGCCTCGCAGGAGGAGCAGGACCAGGTCTTCCTCTCCCGCAGCCTGCACGCGCTCGGCCTCGTCGAACTCGCCACGGGAGAAGCGGCGAAGGCCGTCGCCACCCTGCGCCGGGTCGCCGAACTGGAGGCCGCCCAGCAGGTGGTCGACCCCTCGATCCTGCGCTGGCACGGTGAACTCGCCGAGGCCCTGATCGCCGCGGACGCACCCGACGAAGCCGCCCGGCTGCTGTCCTCCGTACGCACGGTCGCCGTCGGCCTCGGCCGGACCGGTGTCGTCGCCGCCCTCGACCGGGCCCGGGGACTGTGCCTGTCCGCCCAGGGCGACGCCGACGCGGCCGTGCACCTGCTGGAGGCCACCGCGCAGCGCTTCGACACGCTCCAGCTGCCGCTGGAACGCGGCCGTACGCTCCTCGCCCTCGCCCGGGTCGAGCGCCGCAGGCGGCGGCGGGCGCCGGCCCGCGCGGCACTGGCCGCCGCGGCCGAGGTGTTCGACCGGGCCGGGGCCGTCCCCTGGACGGAGCTCGCCAGGGAACCGGCTCCGGGGGAGGGCGTCGGTGCGCAGGTGCCCGCGGCCGCGATCCTGACCGAGGCCGAGACCCGGCTCGCGCTGCTGGTCAGCGAGGGTGCCAGCAACCAGGAGGCCGCGGCGAAGCTGTTCCTCAGCGTCAAGACCGTGGAGGCACGGCTGACCCGTATCTACCAGAAGCTCGACGTCCGCTCACGGGCCCAGCTGGCCACCGCGCTGCGCACGCGGTGACCGGGCCGCCGGTCAGCAGCCCAGGTTGTTCCCGGGGGTCACCCCGAGCAGCTGGGTGAAGCTCTGGTACTTCGAGATCCGGCTCTGGACCTGCGCGGGGTTGCCGCCGTTGCACTCCAGCGAGCCGTTGATCGAGCGGATGGTCTCCCCGAAGCCCGCGCCGTTCACCATGGCGGCGTGGGCGGTCATCGTGCCCGGGCCGTTCTGGGTGTTCCAGTACCAGAGCGCGGTCTTCATGGCGACGGCCGGATCCCGCTCCACGAGGTACGGGTTGGCGAGGAGGTTGATGCCGAGGGCGTCGCCGGCCGCCTTGTAGTTGAAGTTCCAGCTGAGCTGGATGGGCCCGCGACCGTAGTAGGCCGCCTGTCCGGCGGGACAGCCGTACGGCTGGGTCGCGTCGCAGTAGTGGGGGTAGTTGGCGGTGTTCTGCTCCACGATGTGCACGAGTCCGCCCGTCTCGTGCGAGACGTTCGCGAGGAAGGCCGCGGCCTCGCGCCGCTTCACGGTGTCGTCGCCGGTGTTGGCGAACCCGGGGTACGCGGACAGCGCCGCGACCAGGCCGTTGTAGGTGTAGAAGGGGTTCCGGTTCGGGAACATCTGGTTGAACTGGGCCTCGGAGACCACGAATCCGCTGGGGTTGCCCGGATCCGGGTCCTGGCCCCCGCCGCCGCAGGCGCCCTGGTCCGACCAGACGCCCCACTGGCCGGTGGTGCCGGGTGTCTCGCCCTGGGTCCACCACTTCGCCTGCCAGTTGTGGCCGCCGTACGAGGCGCTCATGCCGTTGGTGTAGACAGCGGAGGAGGCCCAGGCGCCGGCGCAGGGGGCGGCCGCGGAGGCGGGGGAGGAGGGGAGGGCGATGGCGAGGCCGGCCGTGACGGCCGCGGCGGCGGCCAGCGAGAGGGCGCGACGGCGAAGCGCACGAATCACGTAACTGCTCCTTCAGTGGGGGGAATTGCCATGCGGGGCAACTGCGCCCCCACTGAAGCGAAAATGGTCTGAACCTGTCAAGGTCTAGACCAAATGAAACGCGCCGGTGTCACGGCTTACGCGTGACACCGGCGCGGAATCGAACCGGTCAGCTGCCCTGGGAGAGGTTCCCGGAGAGGACCGGGATGTTGCTGGCGATGTGCGAGAGCGCCTCGTCACCCTTGGCCTGGGTGGAGTTCTCGGCGCACTGCTGGTTCTGCGGGTTGGACAGCACGTTGACGTCCTGGACGCCGACGTTGGCGAGGACGGCGAGCAGGGACTGGGCGTTGACCTTGGCCGGCAGGCCGACGCAGAGCTTGTTGAGCGAGCCCTGGATGGCGCCGAGCTGCGGGCTCATCTTGCCCGAGGTCTCCTGGTTGCCGTAGATCTGGGCCGCGCCGTTGCCGTTGACGGTGTTCACGCCGTTGTCGTTGCCGATCGCCATCGCCGGGGAGGCGACTGCGGCACCCGCGCCGAGCACGGCGGCGGTGGCGGCTGCGGTGGCCATGAACTTCTTGAACATGTGGGGATCCTTCTGTCGCACTGTCGCATGAGATAGCTGCCCTCGGCGGGACGTGCTGATCAACTGCTGACAGTGCTCGGGGTTATCCCCACTCACCCGGGTGGCCCAATGGCGGATCGAGCCACCCCCGGCCGCGACGGCGGGGGCGAGCTCCTCGCGTCCGAGGGTCAGCCGGTCTTGCGGCGGACCTTCTTGTTCTTTCCGCCGGGGCCGCTGCTGGCACCCTGGACCTTCGCGCGGCTCTGGTGCGCCTGCTGCGACTGGGCGTTCGCGGCGTTGCGGTCCAGGGCCTCCCGGAACTTGCGCTTGGCGGCGTCGGCCGGGGACTCGTCCTGCGGGGTGTCGGTTTCGTCAGCCATTTTGTCCTCCTGGGGTGATCAAGCGGTTTCAGTCTGTCAGGTGGCGTCCGCGCTGACCAGCGAGTTCCCCGGAGCCCCAAGCGTTGCTTGGGGAAGTCATAAGTTTTGATTATGGGGTCATAAAGGGACGCCGGGTGCTGAGTAAGGTTTACCTTCGTTTAGGGTTCCCTTTGATCCACCTTGCCGTCGCTCGAAGGGAACCTCTGCCATGCCTCGCCCTCTGCGGGTAGCAATCGTCGGTGCCGGTCCTGCCGGTATCTACGCCGCCGACGCGCTGCTGAAGTCCGAGGCGGCCGTCGAGCCCGGCGTGTCCATCGACCTCTTCGAGAGGATGCCCGCCCCCTTCGGCCTGATCCGCTACGGCGTCGCCCCCGACCACCCCCGGATCAAGGGCATCATCACCGCCCTGCACCAGGTGCTCGACAAGCCGCAGGTGCGTCTCTTCGGGAACGTGGACTACCCGAACGACATCAGCCTCGACGAGCTGCAGTCCTTCTACGACGCCGTGATCTTCTCCACCGGCGCCACGGCCGACCGCGCGCTGACCATCCCGGGCGTCGAGCTCGAGGGTTCCTACGGCGCCGCCGACTTCGTCTCCTGGTACGACGGCCACCCGGACGTCCCGCGCACCTGGCCGCTGGAGGCCGAGAAGGTCGCCGTGCTCGGTGTCGGCAATGTCGCCCTCGACGTCGCGCGCATCCTCGCGAAGACGGCCGACGAGCTCCTGCCGACCGAGATCCCCGCGAACGTCTACGACGGGATCAAGGCGAACAAGGCCCTCGAGGTGCACGTCTTCGGCCGCCGCGGACCGGCTCAGGCCAAGTTCAGCCCCATGGAACTGCGCGAACTGGACCACTCGCCCACCATCGAGGTCATCGTCAACCCCGAGGACATCGACTACGACGAGGGCTCCATAGCCACCCGCCGCGCCAACAAGCAGGCCGACATGGTCGCCAAGACCCTGGAGAACTGGGCGATCCGCGACATCGGCGAGCGCCCGCACAAGCTCTTCCTGCACTTCTTCGAGTCGCCCGCCGAGATCCTCGGCGAGGACGGCAGGGTCGTCGGTCTGCGCACCGAGCGCACCGAGCTCGACGGCACCGGCAACGTCAAGGGCACCGGCAACTTCACCGACTGGGACATCCAGTCCGTCTACCGCGCCGTCGGATACCTCTCCGACGAGCTGCCCAAGCTCCCCTGGGACGTCGAGTCCGGCACGGTCCCGGACGAGGGCGGCCGCGTCATCGAGGCCGGCGGTCACCTGCAGTCGACCTACGTCACCGGATGGATCCGCCGCGGTCCGGTCGGCCTGATCGGCCACACCAAGGGCGACGCGAACGAGACCGTCGCGAACCTGCTCGCCGACCACGCGGAGGGCCGCCTGAGCGAGCCGGCCGCGCCGGCCCCGGAGGCCGTCGAGGCCTTCCTCGTCGAGCGCAGCATCCGCTTCACGACGTGGGAGGGCTGGCACAAGCTGGACGCGGCCGAGAAGGCCCTCGGTGAGCCCCAGGGCCGCGAGCGCGTGAAGATCGTCGAGCGCGAGGGCATGCTCGACGCGAGCGGAGTGTAGTGCGTCGGGGCCGGGACCCGGACGGGGTCCCGGCCCTCCGTACGTCCTCCCGCGCGATCCGCGGCGCACGGGGCGCAGGACGTGGTGGCGGCTGCCTCAGGCGCCCCGGTCCCGCTCCAGCACGCCCCGTACGAAGGCCGCCTGCCCGGCGTGCTGGAGGTCGTCGGTCAGTACGCTGACCAGGCGCACCCCGAGGGTGACCGGCGGGTCCCAGCGCTCGTCGACCACCCGTTCGAGATCGGTGGCGGCGAGCCCGCGGACGTACGACGAGGTCCTCTCGTGCACCGCGTCGAAGTACCCCAGCAGCAGCTCGCCCGAGTCGACGCGGACGGTGTAGACGTCCCGCGGCGAGTGCCCGTACCCGGTCGAACCGGCCGGCAGGGGCAGCGCGAACCGGTCAGACCAGCCGTCGGAGTCCCACAGCTGCTCCGTGCCGGCCGCATCCGCGATGTGATCGTCCTGGACCCGGGTGAGGTGCCAGACGAGCCAGGTGACCGAGTTCGCCGCCGGGTCCACGCGTGCGTTGAGCAGATCCGGCGGGACCCCTTCCACGACCTCGTGCACGATCTCCCGGATGCGTCCGAACCCGTCGGCGATGACGTCCGTAGCCTTCATGCACCCACCATGCAAGGCCCGGGGGCCCGGCCGCCGCGAGCGACACGCGGGGGCCGGGCCGCCGGGCCGGCGGGTGGTCAGCGGGTGGCGTCGGCCTTCACGGTCTCCTCGGCCTTCACGGTCTCCTCGGCCGTCGCGGCCGACTCGTCCTTCACTGAGGCCGCGGAGGTCCCGGCCGGCGTCGGCTGCCCGGAGGCCGCCGCGACGGTGCCCTGCTTGCCCCGCAGGCCGATCCAGCTGATCACCGCGACGAGCGCGAAGGCCACGGCCCCGATCCCGAAGGTGAGGGTGAACCCGGACTCGGCGGGCAGCGGCGGAACCCCCGCAGGCAGGTGCTCGATGGTCCTGGACGCCAGGATCGTCGTGACGACCGCGCTGCCGATCGCGCTGCCCGTGGAGCGGGAGATCGAGTTGATGCCGTTGGCGATGCCGCTCTGGTGGTGCGGGACGCTGGACATGATCACGGCGGGCATGGCGGCGTAGCCGAAGCTGACGGCCGCGCCGACGACGAGTCCGGCGCCGATCACCGAGTAGCTGTGCTGGTGGTCCAGGACGAGCCAGGCGAAGCCGGCCGCGCCGAGGGCCGCGGCCAGGCCCAGCGCCGTACGCGGACCGCGGTGGCGCACGATCTGGCCGCCGACGGGCGACGCGAGCAGCGAGACGATCGCGCCGGGCAGCAGGAACTGCACGGAGGCGCGCAGGATGGACGCGTCGAAGCCGTAGCCGGTCAGCGCCTCGGGCATCTGGACGAGGTACGAGACGCCCAGGAAGTTCGCGAACATCCCGAAGCCGACCAGGACACCGGCCAGGTTGGCCATGAGCACGGGGCGGTGGACGAACATCTTCATGTCGACGAGGGGCTCGCGCACCTTGCGCTCGACGAGGACCCAGACGGCGGTCATGACGGCGGCGCCGGCGAAGCTGCCCAGCGTACGGGCGGAGCCCCAGCCCCACTCGTGCCCCTGCGAGATCGGAAGCAGGAGCAGCAGCAGCGCGATGCCGAGGGTGAGGGCGCCGAGGAAGTCGGTGCGCCCGCCGGTCTTGTGGCGGGTCGCGGGGACCAGGAACACGACCGCGAGCAGGGCGAGGAGCGCGAAGCCGGTCGCCATCCAGAAGGCGTTGCGGTAGTCCGCGCCGGAGCCGGAGGTGAGCAGCCCGGTCGCGACGAGCGCGAGCCCGCTGCCGAACGCGAGCGTGCCGCTGACCAGGGCCATCGCGCCCGGCAGCTTCTGCGGACGGACCTCCTCGCGCAGGACCGAGAGGGCCAGCGGGAAGATCGCGGTGGCCGCACCCTGGAGCACCCGGCCCAGGATCAGCATCGGCAGCGTGGACGCCAGGGCGGCGATGACCGAGCCGACGACCATGACGCCGAGCACGGCGACCAGGGTCGGCTTCTTGCCGTGCTGGTCGCCGAACCGGCCCAGGAGCGGGGTGAAGACGGCGGCCGACAGGAGCGTGGCAGTGGTCACCCAGCTCACGTTGGCGGTCGTGGTGGCGAGATCCTGGCGGATCAGGCCGAGGATCGGGACCGGCAGGGTCTGCATCATCGACACGACCATGGCGGCCAGGCTCAGGGCGAAGACGATGACCGTCTCGTTCCGGTGCCCGGAGTCCGGGGTGGCGGGGGAGGGGGTGCTCATGGCTGGCGGGACCTTCTTCGTGTTTCGGAGCAGAAGAGCTTCGGAACGCAGATGTTTGACTTCATCAAGTAACTCGACAGACCGTAGACGTGGATAGTTAAGGTGGTCAAGTAAACAATTGATAATGTGAAGCATCCTGAGTACGCTCCGGGTATGAGCGACACCGCCACGCAGACCCCCACCAAGCTCCAGCTGCTGGAGCTGCTCGCCGCGATCGGCACCGCCCAATGGCGCGAGTTCGCGGCCGCCGCCGCCCAGCACGGGCTGACCTCCACCCAGGCCCGGGTCCTCGCCCAGCTCGACGGCCCCGTGCCCATGCGCGGCCTCGCCACCCTGCTGGTGTGCGACGCCTCGAACGTGACCGGCATCGTCGACCGCCTGGAGGCCCGTGAGCTGGTGCGCCGGGAGCCGGACCCCGCCGACCGCCGCGTCAAGAACGTCGTCGCCACGGACTCGGGCCGCGAGGTCATCCGCCGGGTCCGGGAGGAGATGCAGGCGATGCACGGCGCGCTGGACTCCCTCGACGAGGCAGAGAGTGCGACGCTCTACGCGCTGCTGGGCCGTCTGCGCCCCTCGATGGAGAAGGCCTGAGCGCCGTGGACGCGACGACCGCCGACGGGATCCAGGTGTTGCGGGCGGCCGGCCGTCCGGCCACCGTCTGGAAGAACGGCGGGGGAGTCACCCGGGAGATCGCGGCCCGGCCCGAGGGCGCCGGCATGGACGACTTCGCCTGGCGGGTGAGCCTGGCAGAGGTCGCCGCCGACGGTCCGTTCTCGGCGTTCCCCGGCATCGGGCGCACCCTGACCCTCGCCGAGGGCGCGGGGATGGACCTCGCGGTGGCGGGCGTACGCCGTCTCGTGGACGAGCGGTTCGTGCCGCAGGACTTCCCCGGGGACGAGCCGACCGACTGCCGCCTGCTCTCCGGCCCCGTCGTGAACTTCAACGTGATGTACCGCAGGGACGCGGTGCAGGCGCACACCGCCGTCGTACGGGGCCGGGCGGCCCTCGCCGTCCCGCCGGGCGAGACGCTGCTGGTGGTCGCCCTGGACGGACCGGTGGTCCTGGAGCGGCCCGGTGACCCCGTGGAGCTCGGCCCCTACGACGCCGCGCTGGTGACCGGACCGCGCGACTGCCGGGTCCGTACGGCAGGCTTCGCGGCAGTCGTACGGTTCGCGGCGGCGGCCGTCCGGGCGGAAGAGACGGCCTGACGCGTCCGCAGGGACGGTCTAACGCGTTCGCGTGCCCAGCTTCAGCCACTTCGCGGTGCTGGGCACGCCCTTCGCGTTGAGCAGGAAGAGCATGTAGTACCCGGGCGGGGCGTCGGCAGCGCCCGGTGGCGTACGGAGTCCGACGGTGGAGCCGTGGACGCCGGTGATCCGCAGGTCCAGATGGCGCTGGCTGGTGTTCACCGAGTGCGTGACCGTCGTGGGCGCCAGCAGGACGGCCCGTTCGACGTCCTTCGGCGTCGAGCTCGTGACCTGGAAGGCCGTGTCGTGGCCGAGGTCGCCCGCCGGGACCCGGTCGAGCGCCGGCCGGGGGCCCCGGTGCAGGTAGGCGGGCTCGTAGAGCTCGATGCTGCCGTCCATCCCGTCCTTGATGTCGGGATCGTTGGCGATCTGCTGGAGCTCGTCACCGGTGACCATCATCCGGCCGTCCGGCAGCACCAGCGCGTTGGAGTGGTAGCCGCGGGGCAGTCGCTGGGCGGGCCCCAGCTTCCAGTGGCCCCGCGCGTCGCGCAGCTCGATCTGCCGGTACTTCAGGTCGGCCTTCGGATTGAAGGGCCCGTTGCCGTAGTTCCGGGTGTCCAGGGCGCCGTTCACGGTGAGCAGCGTCCCGTCGGGCAGGATCAGGGTCCCGTCCTGGGTGCGGCCGAAGGCCCTCGGCTCCTCGATGCTCCAGCGGCCCCCGGACAGCCGGTAGGTGAGCGGGTCGCGCGGGTCGCCGCCGAGCACCAGCACGGAGTCCGGGCCCCGGAAACCGGCCGGCAGCGGCACCGCGGAACCGTAGCCCCGGAAGTCGGCGGGCCGCCGGGGCAGGTCGGTGCGGGTGTCCTTGACCGGGTCGAACAGCCATTGCTGGTCGGCGTCGCGGCCGAGCCCGTAGATCTTTCCGTCCCGCAGCGAGAAGAGGTGCGGATAGTCGTTCCGGAAGGGCGCCGACGACCGGAGCCGCTCCACCGGGACGTTCGCGGGGATGTCGTACGAACGCCAGGGCACGGGGCGTCCGAGTGCGGGGAAGCGCTCCACCACCGGCGTGGGCGTGCCCGTACCGCGCTCGGACTGGCCGGACATGATGATCTGCCGACCGTCCGGCCCGGTCACGACCGAGGGGTACCAGCGCCCCACGGACATGTCGCGGTTGCGGAACCACTTCTCGGTCCACGGGTCGAAGACGAAGGACAGCTTGGCGCCGCTGCCGCCCTTCCCGCCGACGTTGCCGCCGAACACCCCCACCATCCCGTTGGGGAGGTAGGAGTGGCCGGCGCAGAAGAACGGCGCCGGGCGCGGGGCGTAGGCGCCGTCGGGCATCAGCACCACGGGCGGTGCCACGTTCTTGAAGGCGTTGGCCCCGGTCCCCCTGGCGGGGTCCCACAGGTAGGCGCGGCCCGCGTTCGTCCGGCCGATCGTGTTCGTGGGCCCGGTCTCCTTGGTGGGATCGGCCTCCACGCGTTCGAACGAGAACAGCAGCACCTTGCCCGTCGGCAGCTGGGCCACGTGGACGCCGAAGTCCGGCGACGGGAAGAATCGGGTGAACCGGCCGAACCGGGCCGCGTCGAACTTCGCGTTGGCCCTGCGCTGGGACTCCTGGAGGGAGGCCAGGCTCGACGTGCGCTTCGTCTGCGGATATCCCTGGGTCCCCCTGGCGGCCTCGCGCATCCAGGCATGGGCGCGGGCGTGCTCCTCGCCGAGTACCGCGGCCTCGTCGCCGCCACCGCCACTGCCCGCGTGGCGGGCCGCGGCGAAGACGGGGGCGGGGCCGGTCAGTGCGACGGCCAGGGCGGTCGCGAGGGCCAGCGCCGACAGCAGGGCGGAGTGTGGTGTGCGGGACATGGGACTCCTCACCGCAGGAGGGCCCGGCGCCCCGGCCGGCTCCAGAACCCCCGCTGATTGCCTCAAAGACCTCGCCGATATTAGGACGAACCGGTACGACTGATCGGTGCGACTCGGCGCCCCGTGCCACCTGAGGCCATTCGGTGGAGGGGTTTGGGTAGATTTATCGTTTCTGCGGTGATGGGCTTCGGCCATCGAGGTGAGACCGCGTGCCCGTCGGCCGGCGGGGGCGGCCGCGGACCGCTATCCATGGCGGTGTGATCAAGTCCCTCCGCACCGGATTCACCGCAGCCGCCATGACCGCGACCCTCCTCGCGCTCACCCCCGCAGCCGGGGCCTCTTCCTCGGCGCCCTCGGCCCCCACCGACCAGGTGACCGTGGACGTCGCCTCCGTGAACGGATCGGGCTGCCGTCCAGGCAGTGCCGCCGTCGCCGTGTCGCCGGACAACTCGGCCTTCACGGTCACCTACAGCGAATACCTGGCCCAGGCCGGCGGTGGTGTCTCCACCGTCGAGGGCCGCAAGAACTGCCTCCTCTCCCTCGACGTCCATGTCCCGCAGGGGTACACGTACGCCGTGGCCAAGGTGGACTACCGCGGCTTCGGCAGCCTCGCACCGGGCGCGGTCGGCACGCAGAAGGCCAGCTACTACTTCCAGGGCATGAGCCAGACCGCGTACCGAACCCACAAGTTCAACGGCGAGCTCGTCGACAACTGGCAGGCGACCGACACCACGGGCATCGAAGCCCTCGTCTTCGCGCCCTGCGGTGAGCAGCGCAACTTCAACATCAACACCGAGCTGCGCGCCGAAGTGGGAACCTCGGACCCGTCGCACACCAGCTTCATGGCACTCGACTCGACGGACGGCAGCATCAACAGCGTGTACCACTTCTCCTGGAAGCAGTGCCCGGTCCGGCGCTGATCCGGCACGTTCCTCCCCCGGCCCGTAGGGGCCCGCCGTCGCGCGGGCCCCTGCGGCACGTCAGGCCGACGCGCGCCGCACCAGTTCGGTGGCGGTGATCACCGGACCGGGCACGGCCCGCTCGCCCGGACCGCCGTTCAGGGACCGCATCAGCATCCGAGCCATCAGAGCGCCCATGCCCTCTATGTCCTGGCGTACGGTCGTCAGCGGCGGATCGGCGCTCTCCGCCACCGCCTCGGCGTCGTCGAAGCCCACCAGCGCCACGTCGCCGGGAACCGTCCGGCCGCTCTCCCGCAGCACGCGCAGCGCACCCGTGGCCATCAGGTCGTTCCCGGCGAAGACCGCGTCGATTCCGGCGTCCCGCTCCAGCAGTTCGGCCATCGCACGGGCCCCGCCCGCCGGGGTGAAGTCACCTTCGGCGAACAGCTCGGGGCCGGCGCCCGCGAGTGCGTCGCGGTAGCCGCTCAGCCGGTCGGCCGCCGAGGTCTGGTCGAGCGGGCCGGCGATGTGTGCGATGCGCCTGCGGCCCTGCGCCAGCAGGTAGCGCACGGCCTCCCGGGCACCCCCGCGGTTGTCGGCGTCGACAAAGGCCACCCCGTCGTCCTCCCCGGGCCCGGTGGTCCAGCCGGGGCGGCCCCCGTAGACCGTGGGCATGCCGATGCGACGGGTGATGGCCGGCAGCGGGTCGTCGGTGTGCAGGGAGAAGGCGAGGGCCCCGTCCACGTGGCCGCCCGCCAGATAGCGCTCGATCCGTTCGTAGTCGCCGCGGTCCTCCACCAGCAGCAGGACCAGTTGGGTGTCGTGCGCGGTCAACTCCTTGGCGATACCCCGGACCTGGCGCGAGAAGAACGGGTCCGAGAAGATCCGGACCTCCGGCTCGGCGATGATCACTGCGACGGCGCCGGTGCGCCGGGTGACCAGGGTGCGGGCCGCGTGGTTGGGGACGTACCCCAGCTCCTGGATCGCCGTGTGCACCCGCTCCACCAGATGTGCGCGGACCCCGTCCCCGCCGTTGACCACACGGGACGCGGTGGCCCGGGAGACCCCGGCGTGCGCCGCGACGGCCTCCAGGGTGGGCCGGTCGCCGGGGCGCGGTTCGGTCACGGATGCTCCTCCATGGTGTGCACGGGCGGGCGGTCGCACGGTGCCGCCCCTCGCCGGACAGCAGCGTAACCGGAGAACGCCCCCGGGAGTGGGCTCAGGACGGGAGCGGATTCGCAGCGGAGGGGAGCGGATCAGCACTGGAGGGGAGCGGATTCGCACGGGACGGGACGGCCTCCTCCGGTGCGACCGGTCCCGGTGGCGTGCCGTCGCCGAACGGGCGGCCGCCCAGCGCCGCCCGGTCGTGCGGTGCGACCCAGCCCGACAGGTCCGGCCCGGCGGGCACGATGCCGGTCGGGTTGATGTCGTCGTGGACCAGGTAGTAGTGGCGCTTGATGTGATCAAAGTCAACCGTGTCCCCGAAGCCGGGGGTCTGGAACAGGTCCCGGGCGTAGGCCCACAGGACCGGCATCTCGGACAGCTTCTGCCGGTTGCACTTGAAGTGGCCGTGGTAGACGGCGTCGAAGCGCACGAGGGTGGTGAACAGCCGTACGTCCGCCTCGGTGATGGTGTCACCGACCAGGTAACGGGATGTGCCGAGGCGCTCGGTGAGGCGGTCGAGGCGGGCGAACAGGCGCGCGTACGCCGAGGCGTAGGTCTCCTGCGACCCGGCGAAACCGGCACGGTAGACGCCGTTGTTCACCTCCTCGTACACGGCCCGGTTCACGGCGTCGATCTCCGCCCGCAGCGCGCGCGGGTAGAGCGCGGGGGCGCCCTCGCGGTGGTACGCCGTCCATTCCAGCGACAGGTCGACCGTGATCTGCGCGAAGTCGTTGGTCACCACCCGGCCGGTCGGCACGTCGACGATCGCGGGAACGGTGATGCCCCGGTCGTACCCGGGGTCGCGGGCGAGGTAGGCCTCCCGGAGCCGCTCGATGCCGAGCACGGGGTCGCGGCCGCCGGGATCGAGGTCGAAGCTCCAGCTCCGCTCGTCGTGCGTCGGGCCCGCCACCGCCATCGGCAACGCCTTCTCCAGTCCGAGGAGCCGCCGCACGATGACAGCACGGCTGGCCCACGGACAGGCCCGGCTCACCACCAGCCGGTAGCGGCCCGGTTCGACGGCGAACCCCTCGCCCCCGTCGGCGGTGATCCGGGTGGTGAGGTAGCGGCTGTCCCGGGTGTAGCCGGAGCCGCGCTTCACGTAGCTCACGTCGGGCCCCTGTCGTGTGGTCTCCGTACCTGCGGTTCCGCCCGCCTCCTCCCGTGCGGGGACAGCGGTGCGTGTACGCCGTGGACACGGCCGGTGACATCCGGCGCGGGCGGCCGGGAGGTCTCCCGGGAGGCGGATACCCGCGGCTCCGCCCCGTACGCCGGAGCCGGGCCGGGGCGGGAATCCGGGCGGGAATCCGAGCCGGGAGCCGGGGGCGGGAATCCGGTCCGGGAGCCGGTCAGAACTCGGGGACGAACGGGAGGTAGTCCATGTGGGGGCCGGAGGGGATCACCGCGTAGCTGCTCTCGGGGAGTTCGTTCCACACGCCGTGCAGGTCTCCCAGCGGCTCGGACACCACCAGGCGGGTCTCGTCCGAGACCTCCCTGAGGTAGGGGATCTCCGGGTGCAGATGGCGGACGGTCTCGGCCCTGCTGCTGTAGTAGAGCGACCGGGACTTCCCCTGGCTGGAGTAACGGAAGGCCCATACGCGCAGGCCGTCACTGACCGCCACCGTCATCTGGAGAGGCTCCGGCACGCCGTGCTCCTTGCCGAGGCGCTCCACCAGCCCCGCCATCCTGGCCACCGCACCCGGTACGTCCTGGTCGAGACCGAAGGTGACCGCCAGGTAGAACATCACCTCGGAGTCGGTGGACCCCTCGATGCACGGGAAGAGCGCCGGGTCGACGGCCATGCACAGGTCGCGCTGCAGCCGGTGGAAGTCGGCGATCGCCCCGTTGTGCATCCACAGCCAGCGGCCGTGGCGGAACGGATGGCAGTTGGACTGCTGGATCGCCGAGCCCGTCGAGGCGCGCACGTGCGCGAAGAACAGCGGGGAGCGGACGTGCGCTGCGAGCTCCTGCAGATTGCGGCTGTTCCACGCCGGGCCGACGTCCCGGAATACCGCCGGGGTGCCGTCGCCGTCCGCGCTGTACCAGCCGATGCCGAAACCGTCGCCGTTGGTCGGCTCGGCGCCCATCCGGGAGCGGAGGCTCTGGTTGATCAGCGAGTGCTCCGGGCGGTAGAGCACGGTGTCGAGGAGCATGGGCGAACCCGAGTAGGCAAGCCACCGACACATGCGCACCATCCCCTTCGCGACTGCTCCGAGCCTAACCCCACTGACGTCGTGGTTCCCGGTGGACAGGCTGTCCGCGGGGGTGGGTCAGGAGAAGAGCCAGCGCGTCTGGCTGTACCCGCCCTTGCCGAAGCCGAAGGCCGTGCTCGGACGTACCGCGAAGACCACCGCCTCGCCCGCGTCGGGGTTGACGAACACGCCGTCGCCGATGTCGAAGTGCCACTCGGCGCCGTACTTGGCCTCCCAGGCGGCGGCGAGCCGGCGCAGCCGATCGGGATCCGTGACCCGGGCCGCCACACCCTCGACGACCAGGTCGAATCCCTCGTGCAGGGTGTTGGTGCCGGTGGTGAGGACGACGTGCGCGTTGCGGCGGAGGTTCTTGGCCTTGCGCTCCTCGGGGCCGGTGCAGAAATGCAGTGCGCCGTCCGCCCAGACACCGATCAGCGGGGTGACGTGCGGCCGCGCGTCGGGGCGTACGGTCGTCAGCCAGTACAGCTCCGCCGCGGCCAGCCTGCTGACGGCGTCCCTCCATGGCACCGCGGTGGCCTGCTCGTCGCTGTAGCGCGCGTCCAGCTCGGTGCGGGGCTCTTCCTCGGGCATGGGCGCTCCTCCTGCTGTGGCCTCCTGCGGCCTCCTGCCGCCGTCGGCCACCAGCCTGTCCCGCGCCGCCCGGGCCGTCCACCGGACGCGCGGCGCCGTCCACGCGGACTGCCGCGTGGAGGACGCCGGGCCCTGCGGGGCGGTGGTCAGTGACCGAAGTCGAACCAGTTGACGTTCACGAAGTCGGCGGGCTGGCCGCTGGTGAAGGTCAGGTAGACGTCGTGCGTGCCGGTGACCGCCGTGATGTTCGCCGGCACCGTGCGCCAGCTCTGCCAGCCGCCGGTGGACGCGATCGAGAAGCTGCCGACCGGGGGCGCGCCCGGGCTGTCGAGCCGCACCTCGACCAGCCCGCTGACCCCGCCGGCCGCACCGCTCGCGACGCGTCCGTGGAACTGCCCGGCGGGTATGGAACCGAAGTCGACGCCCCGGAACAGCGCCCAGTCGCCGTTGGCGATCGCCGCGAGGCCCTGGCCGCCGCCGCTGTCCGTGGTCATCTCCTTGGTCACGCCCGACTGGCTGTCGTACGACTCGGCCTGGATCGTCGTGTACGCGTCGCGGTGACCGGGAGGGGTGGTGGGCGGTGTCGTCGGGGGAGTGGTGGGCGGGGTGGTGGGGGGAGTGGTGGGCGGCGTGGTCCCTCCGGTCGACCGGAGGACGGACACGTAGTCGACGACCATGGAGTGGCCGGGCTGGGTGCCCGCGTCGGGGCCGCCGCCGAAGGCGTCCGGGAAGCCTCCGCCCATGGCGACGTTCAGGATGATGAAGTAGCCGTGGTTCGTGGCATTGGCCCAGGTCGTCGCGTCCACCTGGTTGGCGCGTACCGTATGGAAGTTGAACTCGTCGACGTAGAAGCGCATTTCCTCGACCGCCGTCGATCGGTCCCATTCGACGGCGTAGGTGTGGAAGCCGGCCTGGCAGCTGACGCCGGGGCAGGCGCGCTGGCCGCCGATGCCGGAGGTCTCGTTGCAGGGGCCGCCCGGGGTCGTGCCGCAATGCAGGGTCGCCCAGACGTTGTTGAGGCCCTGCACGTTCTCCAGGATGTCGATCTCGCCGATGCCCGGCCAGTTCCACCAGTTGCCCCGGTAGGGGGCGCCGAGCATCCAGAATGCCGGCCAGTAGCCCTTGGCGGCCGGGCCCGTCACGTTCGGCATCTGGATACGGGCCTCCGAACGGAGCTTGCCGCCCGCGGGGGGCTCGAAGTCGGCGCGCCGGGTCTCGATGCGGCCGGACGTCCAGTTGCCGGCGGCGTCCCGGCGCGGCGTGATGCGCAGGTTGCCTGCCCCGTCGAGGGAGACGTTGGAGGGATCGGCGGTCATCGTCTCGATCTCGCCGGTACCGAAGTTGGCGGGTCCGCCGGGGTATGAGGTGCCGGTGGTGTACTGCCAGTCGGCGGTGTTCACGCCGGACCCCGCGGCCCCGTCGAAGTCGTCCAGGAACACCCGGGACCAGCCGGACGGTGTGGGAGGAGCCGCGGCACTCGCGGGCAGGGCGATGCCCGCGGCGGCGGCCGCGACCACGGCGACCGTGCTGAGCGCGGCCAGGACGGCCCGCCGGACCGTCGTTCGTTTCCTGCCGGATATCTCGTGCATGGGTGCCCTCTCTGAAGCGCGCCGAGGCGCGGTGCGGGGGGAAGGGTCAGCGGGTTCGACGCCTTGAGAGCGCTCTCAGAGCGGCGCCGCTGGACACTGTCCTCCGCGCCCTCACGGGCCGTCAAGAGATAGAACCGGCAAAGCACTTAGGGGTAGGGAGAGTTCAAGCAGTGAACGCGAGGGGCCCGTCCGACGCCGATGGCGCCGACCGGGTCCCGTACGGCCGCCGTTCGACGGACGGCGGCGGGGCGTTCACTCGTACGGACCAACTCGCCGTAGGTCACGGCTGCGGTCCGATCACCTCCTCGGCCCCGGGCAGGTCGTGCACGGAGGCCGCCGTTCCGGTCAGCGGCAGCAGACCTGCCAGCGGGCACGGCACGGGCATCTCGTGGTCGACCTCCCAGTGCCCGACGGTGTTCCCGCCCGCGTGGTCCATGGTGCAGACGGCGTAGAGGTTTCCGGCGCAGCCCCGGCACAGCAGCGGCCGGTGACCGGTCATCACGGCCGCTCCGGAGCGGCGGTCGTGGCAGGCGGCGCGGGGCGCTCCGGGACCGGACCCCGGCCCGGCCCCGCCCACAGCCCTGCCACCGGTCCCGGTCCCGGCGTGCCGCCAAGGGCGCGCTCTTGTAGCGTCGTTCGCGACAGGATTCCTGGTGATCCGACCGGAGTCCGCCGGCCGGTTCGCTCACGCGGAACACGTCCCGTCAGCGCGCCGAGCCACCCGTGTGCCGCCCGCGTCGGAGACGAGCCGGTCCGCCCGCACTCGCGACGCGACCGGGCGCACGTGCAGCCCCCGTGAGAGAGGCCGTGCCGATGTCGAAGGATGCCCCGATAGCGAGCCTGCTGCGTGTGGAGCGGGGCGTCGCCGCCCCCGAGGAACTGGCCGCGATCGCGGTCGTCGTCGCGTGTTACGCCCACCGGACCTCCGGCGGCAGCGACGCGGCGGCCGGCGCCGGTTCCGGCCGCCGCCGCACCGCCCTGCCGGCCTCCGGCTGCTGGGCAGGCTGCTGGGCCTGCCGCTGAACCCCTTCCGCCGGCCGCACGCACGGCCGGCGGAAGCGGGGACGAAGTGGTCACGCCCGGCGCAGCACCGTCGAGAGGACCTCGCGCAGCGTCGCCGGGGCATCGGCGACCGCACCCTCCGACCGCCACGCCACGAACCCGTCCGGCCGTACGAGCACGGCGCCCTCGGCGTCGATCGCGTGGACCTCGGTCCAGTCGGCGGGACCGGCCTGGACCAGCTCCACACCCGGCCCGGCGCCGATGGTGCAGGCGTCCATCCGCACCGACAGCTGCCGGGCCACCTGCTGCGCGGCCGCCTGCCACGGCGTTCCCGCGCCGCTGAGCAACACGAAGGAGCGCTCGTACAGGTCCAGGGTGGAGATCCGTTCACCCGCCCGGGTCACCCACATGTGCGGGGCCCGGGTCCCGGTGTTGCCGACCATCCGCAGCGTCTCCGGGATGACGGGCCGTCCGGGCTCGCCGCCGACGAGGGCGCCCCGCGGGTAGCAGTAGCCCATGGCCGTGGTGAGGACCCCGCTGCCCGGTCCGCCGCCCATGGTGGGCGGCGGCGCGTACCCCGGGTGGCTGTGTTCCGCCGAACGGGCCGACGCCCGCTCGCTGGTGGCCCGGGCCACCGGCAGCCGCTCGGCCTCGTAGGTGTCGAGCAGATCGATGCCGGCCGAGCCGTCCAGGACCGCGGCGATCTTCCACGCCAGGTTGTGCGCGTCCTGGATGCCCGTGTTGGAGCCGAACGCCCCCGTGGGGGACATCTCGTGGGCCGCGTCCCCGGCCAGGAACACCCGACCGGACGAATAGCTCTCCGCCACCCGTTCGGCGGCATGCCAGGGCGCCTTGCCGCCGATGTTCACATCCAGGTCGGGCACGCCGATCGCGTCGCGGATCTGATCCACGCACCGCTCGTCGGTGAAGTCCTCCAGGGTCTCGCCCTGCTCCGGGTGCCACGGGGCGTGGAAGACCCACTGCGTCTTGTTGTCCACCGGCAGCAGGGCCCCGTCCGCGCCTGGGCGCATCAGGTAGCAGACGATGAAGCGCAGGTCGCCCAGCACCTCGACGAGCTTCTCCGAACGGAAGGTGACGCTCACGTTGTGGAACAGCTCGCCGTTACCCGTCTGGGGGATCCGCAGCTGTTCCCTGACGGGGCTGCGCGGGCCGTCCGCCGCGATCAGGAAGTCGGCGCGCACCGTGATGTGCTCGCCCGTCTCCCGGTCCTTGACCACGGCGTTCACCCCGGTGGCGTCCTGGTCGAAGCTCATCAGTTCGGTGGAGAAACGGACGTCGGCGCCCATTTCGCGGCTCTGTTCGGCCAGTACCGGCTCGATGTTGTTCTGGCTGCACAGACACCAGCCGGTCGGACTGAACCGGGCCAGCGCACCGGACGGGTCGATCGACTTGATCAGCCAGTTGTGGTCGCCGTCGGTCAGTGACCGGGCCTGCAGAATGCCCTGATTGCCCTCCAGTACGGACGCCGCCCGGCGGATCGCGCGTTCCGCCCCTGCCGTGCGGAACAGCTCCATCGTCCGGGCATTGATGCCACGGCCCCGCGGGTGCGCGGAGGTGCCGGAGTGCTTCTCGACCAGCAGGTGCCTCACTCCGTGGCGGCTCAGGAAAAGCGAGGTGGACAGGCCCACGAGGGAGCCGCCCACGACGAGAACCGGTACGCGAACATCGGCGTTGTCTTCCATCAGCTGCGGGCTCCTGTTTTCTGTGTGGGGGAGTGGAGTCTTTATGCCCCCGATCCGCGATGAGGCCCAGTTGATTCGCCGGTTGTCACCCGCTTGATCCGGACATGTAGCGGTACGTCCCCACCCGGATGACGATGAGCGACAGCGGCTCCCCCTGAGACGCGCCGGCATGCCGTTCCTCACCGAGGCGGTCGCCGGCCCGGGCGGACGCCACCGGTGACGGACGAGGGGTCCGTACGCGATGGATCTCCACCCCCTCATGAAGGAGTGAGTAGATGACAACCACCCTGTCCGAACGGGTGTCGCAGTCAGCCTTCGACGGCTCCATGCTCCGGGTCGTCCTGCTGATGGATCTCCACGAGGGGACCCAGCAGCAGTTCTTCGAGGCGTACGAACAGCTCCGCCACGACATCGCGTCGGTTCCGGGCCACATCAGCGACCAGCTGTGCCAGTCCTTCGAGAATCCCTCCCAATGGCTCATCACCAGTGAGTGGGAGAGCGCCCCGCAGTACCTCGCATGGGTCAACAGCGAGCACCACGCCGAACAGGTGAAGCCGCTCGGCGCCTGCGCCCGCGCGATGCGCCCGCTCAAGTTCACCGTCCTGCGGGAAACCGGGCGCGGCTACGACCAGGCGGCACGCCCGGCCACGGCGCGACTGCAGAGCACACCCCGTCTGGGGGCCGGCATCGTGCGCCACGCCCTCACCTTCACGGTCAAGCCCGGCAGCGAGAAGGAGGTCGCCTCCATCCTCTCGAGCTACGCCTCACCGGAAGCCCGGGTCGACGACCACACCCGCCTCTGCCGGACCTCGCTGTTCATGCACGGCAACCGCGTCGTGCGCACGGTGGAGGTCCAGGGCGACCTCATGGCGGCCCTGCGCCACGTCTCCGAGCAGCCCGGGGTCCGGGCCGCGGAAGAGGCACTCAACCCGCACCTGGAGAAGGACCGGAACCTGAACGACCCGGAGTCCGCCCGCATGTTCTTCATGCGCGCCGCGCTCCCGGCGGTCCACCACATCGCCGCACCCGAGCCCGAGTCCGCCGACGTGCAGCGGCACGCGCTCTTCTACCAGGCCAAGCCCGGCTGCGGCGTGGCACTCGCCAAGTTCCTGGCCCGGCAGGACGAGGAGGCCGCGCGCCACCCCGCCAGCCCCGTTCGGAGCAGCAGCATCTTCCAGCGTGACGACATCGTCGTCCGCCTCATCGACGTGCGCGGCGCGCTCGACGCCGAGCCCGGGACGAATTTCGGCGTCCTCGGACCGCGAACGGCGGCGGTACTCGACCGGCTGACGGTCCGGTCCGGCAGGCGGGTCCGGGCAGCGGACCACACCATGAACCTGATCACCGACCGCCGGGCACCAGCGGAGCCGTGATCGTCCCCGGGCCGCCGGCCCCCACGTTCCACCTCGCTCCACCCCACCCGGCCCAACCCTGCCCCACTCCCCATCCGCAGCCAGGCTCTCCCCACACGCAGGAGGAACCCGCCATGACCCAACACCGCCCACGCATCGTGGACCTCAGCGAGACGCCCCCCAACCGCCGGCGCGGCGGAGACCTGCGGGCGGTGCTCACCCCGACCTCCGTGGGTTCCACCAGCGGCTTCATGGGTCTGGCGATCATGGCCCCCGGTGAGTCGATCGCCGAGCACTACCACCCGTACTCCGAGGAGTTCGTGTACGTGGTCAGCGGCCGCCTCGAGGTCGACCTCGACGGCGAGGCCCACCCGCTGCGCACCGACCAGGGGCTGCTGGTCCCGCTGAACGTGCGCCACCGGTTCCGCAACGTCGGGGACACCGAGGCCCGCATGGTCTTCCACCTCGGGCCGCTGGCCCCGCGCCCCGAACTGGGCCACGTGGACACCGAGCAGGCCCCGCACCCGGAGAGCACCGCCTGGGAGCAGCCGCCGGACCGTTCGGGAGCGGTCTCGTGACCCCCCGGCGGGTGGCCGTCACCGGCGTCGGTGTCGTCGCGCCCGGCGGGATCGGAGTCCGCGACTTCTGGGACCTGCTCTCCAACGGCCGGACCGCGACGCGTGGGATCAGCCTCTTCGACCCGACCGGATTCCGCTCCCGGATAGCCGCCGAGGTCGACTTCGACCCCGCGGCGCACGGCCTCGAACCGGGCGAGGCGGACCGCGCGGACCGGTACATCCAGTTCGCCCTGGTGGCCGCCCGGGAGGCGGTGAAGGACGCGGGACTCGACCTCACCACGGACGAGGCCTGGCGGACCGGAGTCTCCCTCGGCACGGCCGTCGGCGGCACCACCCGTCTGGAGCACGACTACGTAGCCGTGAGCCAGTCCGGTTCCTGGTGGGACGTGGACCACAAGCGGGCCGGCCCCTTCCTGCACCGGGCGTTCACCCCCGCCACCCTGGCCTCCGCCGTCGCGGAGCAGACGGGTGCGCGGGGCCCGGTCCAGACGGTCTCCACCGGCTGCACCTCGGGCCTCGACGCCATCGGGTACGCCGTCCACTCCATCGCGGAGGGCCGGATGGACGTGTGCATCGCCGGCGCCTCCGACTCACCCATATCGCCGATCACCGTGGCCTGCTTCGACGCCATCAAGGCGACCTCGCCGAACAACGACGACCCGGCCCACGCCTCCCGTCCGTTCGACGCCGACCGGGACGGGTTCGTCCTCGGCGAGGGCGGCGCCGTCCTCGTTCTCGAAGAGCTGGAACACGCCCGCGCCCGCGGTGCGACCGTCTACTGCGAGATCGGCGGCTACGCCACCTTCGGCAACGCCCACCACATGACCGGGCTGACCGCCGAGGGGCTGGAGATGGCCCGCGCCATCGAAACCGCCCTCGCCCAGGCCGGCGTCGCCGCCGACGAGATCGACTACGTCAACGCGCACGGCTCCGGCACCAAGCAGAACGACCGCCACGAGACCGCGGCGGTCAAGCGGGTCCTGGGCGACCACGCCTACAAGACGCCGATGACCTCCATCAAATCCATGGTGGGGCACTCCCTCGGCGCGATCGGTGCGATCGAACTCGCGGCCTGCGTACTGGCCATGACCCACCAGGTGGTACCGCCGACCGCGAACTACGAGACGCCCGACCCCGAGTGCGACCTGGACTACGTCCCCCGCGTCGCACGCGCCCGGAAGCTGCACAGCGTGCTCTCGGTCGGCAGCGGCTTCGGCGGCTTCCAGTCCGCCGTGGTCATGACCCGGCCGAAGGAGGAGGTCTCGTGACCAGCCGTACGGTCATCACGGGCATCGGGGTCGTCGCGCCCAACGGCGTCGGCGCCGAAGCCTTCTGGAAGGCGACCCAGTCGGGTCTCAGCGTCCTCGACCGCGTCACCAGGGCCGGCTGCGAGCACCTGCCGCTGCGCGTCGCGGGCGAGGTACGGGGATTCGACCCCGGCGCCATGGTCGAGGACCGCTTCCTCGTCCAGACCGACCGCTTCACCCACCACGCCCTCGCCGCGGCCGACCTCGCGCTGGAGGACGCCCGCCTCGGCCGGGCCGACTACGAGGGCGACCCCTTCTCCGTGGGCGTCGTCACCGCCGCCGGATCCGGCGGCGGCGAGTTCGGACAGCGCGAGCTGCAGCACCTGTGGGAACAGGGACCGCGCTTCGTGGGCCCGTACCAGTCGATCGCCTGGTTCTACGCCGCGAGCACCGGCCAGATCTCCATCCGCCGCGGACTGAAGGGCCCCTGCGGGGTCGTGTGCAGCGACGAGGCCGGCGGCCTCGACGCCTTCGCACACGCCGAACGGGCGATCCGCCAGGGCAGCCGGGCCATGCTGGTCGGGGCCACGGAGGCGCCGCTCGCGCCGTACTCCATCGTCTGCCAGCTGGAGTACGAGGGACTGAGCACGCAGGACGACCCCGAGCGCGCCTACCGGCCGTTCACCGACAAGGCCTGCGGATTCGTCCCCGCCGAGGGCGGCGCGATGTTCGTCGCCGAGGACGAGGACGAGGCCCGCCGCCGCGGCGCCACCGTACGGGCCGTCCTGGCCGGCCACGGCGCGACCTTCACCGGCACCCGGCGACGGGACGAGTCCGGCGAGGGGCTGGCCCACGCCATCCGCGGCGCGCTGCGCGAGGCCGGCTGCGCCCCCGAGGAGATCGACGTGGTCTTCGCCGACGCCATCGGGACCCCGGAGGCCGACGCGGCCGAGGCGGCCGCCATCGCCGACGCCCTCGGCGCGTACGGGAGCAAGGTGCCGGTCACGGCGCCCAAGTCCGGTACCGGCAGGGCCTACTGCGCGGCACCCGCCCTCGACACCGCGGCCGCGGTCCTGGCCCTGGAGCACGGCATCGTGCCGCCGACCCCGAACGTCTACGACGTGTGCCACGACCTCGACGTGGTGACCGGCAGCGCCCGCACCGCGGAGCTGCGCACCGCGCTGGTGCTCAGCCGCGGCCGGATGGGGTCGAACTCCGCGCTCGTCGTCCGTAAGGGCTCGTAGGAAGAAGGGAGAACCAGGATGTCCGACCGACTGACCCTGGAGGAACTGGCGGCCCTGATGAAGAGGGCCGGTATCACCGTCGATCCCACCGAGCTGGCGAGCCGTCCGCACTCCGCCTTCGACGAGTACGGCCTCGATTCGCTGGGCCTGCTCGGAATCGTCGGCGAACTGGAGAACCGGCGGGGGCGGGCCCTGCCCACCGACGCCGACCGCTGCAAGACCCCCGGGGAATTCCTCGACCTCGTCAACCACAGCCTGATGACAGGAGCCTGACATGGCAGGACACACCGAGAACGAGATCACCGTCAACGCGCCCGTGGACGTCGTATGGGAGATGACCAACGACCTCCCCAGCTGGCCGCACCTGTTCAGCGAGTACGCGTCCCTCGAGATCCTCGAGGAGCAGGGCGACACCACCCGCTTCCGCCTGACCATGCACCCCGACGAGAACGGCAAGGTGTGGAGCTGGGTCTCGGAGCGCACCGTCGACCGCAAGGGCCTCACGGTCCGAGCCCGGCGGGTGGAGACGGGCCCGTTCGCGCACATGGACATCCACTGGCAGTACTTCAAGGTGCCCGGCGGCACCCGGATGAAGTGGACGCAGGACTTCGCGATGAAGCCGGACGCCCCCGTGGACGACACGTGGATGACCGACAACATCAACCGCAACTCCCCGATCCAGATGGCGCTCATCCGGGACAAGATCGAGAAGCGCCAGCGCGAGGGCCACGCCCCCGAAGTCAGCCGAGTCTGAGACGAAAGGAGGCACACCCGGATGAACCAGCCGCACCGCGCTCTCATCGTCGCCCGGATGGCGCCGGGATCGGCGCCCGACATCGCCGATCTCTTCGCGGGCTCGGACGCCGGTGAACTCCCGCACCTGGTAGGGGTCACGCGCCGCAGCCTCTTCCAGTTCGGCGACGTCTACCTGCACCTGATCGAGTCGGACCGGCCGCCCGGCCCGGCCATCGCGAAGGTCACCGAGCACCCGGAATTCCGGGACCTCAGCGACCGGCTGACCGCCTACATCAGCCCGCACAACCCGGACACCTGGCGCAGTCCGAAGGACGCCATGGCCCACGAGTTCTACCGCTGGGAGAACCCCGGCGCGAAGTGACCCGCGGCCCCCGGACGGGACCCGCACACCGAAGTGTGCGGGTCCCGCCGCGCGTTGACGCCCCACTGCCGGAAGGAGACCGGGCTGCGCGGCAGTTGGGCGAGCAGCACGGCATTTCGGGTAGTAATACCGCACGTTGCCGAGTCGGCGTCCGCGTCCGAGTCCGCGTCCGCGTCTGAGTCCAAGTCAATCCGAGCGCAGCCGAGTTGAGCTGAGCTGAGCTGAGAGCAGGAGGAGAACGGAATGAACCCCCCGACCGACAGCGACCACTTCCCGGTGGATCCGGCCCGTGCGCACGACGGCGATCCGGCCCGCAACTCCCTGCGCGTCCTCGTCCTGTCCGGGTCCTCCCGCACCGGGTCGGTCAACGCCCGCCTCGCCTCCCTGGTCGCCGACCTGGTGACCCGGGCCGGCGCCACCGCGCAGTCCGCGACGCTCGGCGACTTCCCCATGCCGCCGTACGACGGGGACGCGGAGGCCGACGAGGGCCTGCCGGAGGCGGCCCTCGCCCTGTGCGGGCGGATCGAGGCCGCGCAGGCGCTGGTCATCGCCTCGCCCGAGTACAACGCCTCCGTCCCGGGCGTACTGAAGAACGCCATCGACTGGGTCTCGCGCTACCGCCCGCAGCCGTTCAAGGACAAGCAGGCCCTGCTGGTCTCGGCCTCGCCCTCGATGGTCGGGGGCAACCGCGGCCTGTGGGCCCTGCGCGTACCGCTGGAACACCTCGGGGCGCGCGTCTACCCCGACATGTTCAGCCTCGCCAACGCGCACCACGCCTTCACCGAGGACGGCGCGCTCTCCGACCGGGGTCTCGGCGAGCGCCTCACCGCGACGATCGGCTCCTTCCTCGATCTCGTCGAGGCCGACACCCGCTACCTCTGCCTCCAGCGCCGCTGGTACGAGTTCCTGGGCGACCGCACCGACGCCCCCGTCACCTCACGCGCCCAGGACTGATCATCATCGGCCACGGGGCGTGAGCTATGTTGGAGCGTGAGTGACATGAGCTAGGGAGGCCCTCGAGTGTCATCGGGGCAGCAGGCCCGCGCACAAGCGGCTGCGATCACACGCGGGAGTCAGTCGTCCGAAGAGGTCCGCCCTCCGGCCGACCGGCTCCTCGCGCTCTTCGACGGCCGCCGCCTGTCACCGGGCCAGCGCCGCATCGCCCAGTACCTGATCGACCACCTCACCGAGGCCGCGTTCCTCTCGATCACCGAACTCGCCGAGCGCGTGGGTGTCAGCCAGCCCTCCGTGACCCGCTTCGCCGCCTCCCTCGGCTTCAGCGGCTACCCCGCCCTGCGCGACGTGCTGCAGCCCATCGCGCTCAGCGCGATCGCCGGAGCTCCGGACACCCGTGCGCAGATCCGCCGCAACGAGCTGCAGGAGGCCGTCGACGCCGAGATCGAGAACCTGGAGAACGTACGCAGGCTGCTCGCCGACACCGACCAGGTGCTGGACATCGGCCGTGAGCTGGCCGCCTCGGTGCCGCTGACCATCCTGGGCCTGCGCATCTCGGTCTCGCTCGCGGAGTACTTCGCGTACGCGGCCCGGCGCATCCACCCCGACGTACGCCTCGTGACCCGAGGCGGCAGCGTCGCCTTCGACGCGCTGCTGCAGTCCAGGGCAGCCGGCGGGACCTGGGTGCTGGCCTTCGCCATGCCGCGGCACGCCAAGGAGACGCTGGCCGCCATCCGCGCCGCCCGGAGTACGGGGCTGCGCGTGGTCCTGATCACGGATCCGACCCTGGGGCCGCTGGTGGACGAGGCGGACGTGGCGCTGACGGCGGGGACCGGGTCCCGGCTGGTTTTCGACTCGTACGCGGCCCCTGGGATGCTGTCCGCGGCCCTGCTGCAAGCGATGGCCGACGCGGACCCGGAGCGGACCCAGGCACGTCTGGAGAGCTACGAGCACGTGGCCGACCAGCACGGCTTCTTCCTTTAGCCCGTTTTGGCGTGCTCCACCAGGCGATATTCAGCCCTCGATGTGCATGAAATTTTTCATACTCTTGCTTACTCGACGGTATATATGTTTACTGACGACGGCGCTCCGGATCCACCAGATGCCAAGGAGGACCCCCATGTCCTCCCGAACGTGCACGCGGTACGACGAACCTCCTCAGGTCGCGACCGCGTGCCGGGTCCAGGCTTTCGGATCCCGCAGAGCGCCCATGGCGGCCTCGGTCAACCCCTGGGCCGAGGCCGCCCACCAAGAACGTCTCGATCAGAGTTCGACACCACTCGGAAGTGACGAGAATGCCTCAGACGGCCACGTTTACCCTCAGCCCTGACTGGCCCATGCAGGTCAAGGCGCCCGGGACACATGACTGGGAGCGCACGGCCACACGCTGGCTGAGGGACCTCCTCCCGGCCCGCTACGGCGGCTACCTGACGCTCACCCGTCACCACGCACTCCTTGCCCGGCACGTCCAGCTCCAGCTGCAGCACGAGATGCGCGCGGTGCGGGCGGCCCTCCAGACCAGCCGCGCCGAGCTGCCCACCATGGGCATCGCCGAGTCGGTCATCGAGAACTCCATCAGGATGTACGCCGTCGAGCTGGAGCAGCTCGGCCGGCTCGCCCGAGGCGCGCGCCTCGTGTCCGACGCGCTCCTCGTCGGCACCCCCGCCCAGCGCCGGCGCTGACCGGGCGCCCGGCCTCCGGGCTTCCCGGCCTCCCGGCCGTACCCGCTAGCGGGTGCGCTGAGTGGGCTGCCAGGAGCGGAGCCGGGCGGCCACCTCGAAGACGGTGGCGCGCAGTGTGCGGATGTCGGTGATGAGGTCGCGCCACTGCTCGTAGGTGGCGTCCACCGCCTCGCCGGAGGCCTCGATGTAGGCGACGGCGACCCCGTAGGCGAAGTATTCGTTGGAGTCCGGGAGCGGCCGGAGCAGCACGATCGCGTCGAGCAGCGCGGCCGCACGCCAGTAGGCGTCGGGGGCGTCCACTTCCAGACTGGGCGTGTTCACCCGGTGCCGGGCCACGGCGGCGACCAGGGCGGAGTGGTCGGCCACCGCCACGTCCTTGAACAGTGCCTCCTGCCGCTCCAGCAGCCAGCGGTGATCGATGTGCAGTTCCACGCGTCCGAGTATCCCCGCCCGAGGGCCGGCCGTGGGGCGTTTCGGGTCGGGCGGGGACGCGAGTGGTATTCGGCTGGGGCGGACGGGGCAGGACCGAAGATCCTGGATCCGTTCCGCGCGTTGTACGGCATCGGGGCGCAAGTCACCCCAGGGCGCGGTGAGTTGACGCACAGGCCGGGAGGGGGCTTCCGGGAGGCGCCGAGGGCTCCCGGATCTGATCGCCGCAGGGGTGTTCCGCCCTGGTGGCATTGCCTCCTACGGTCTGTGCAGCACAGTTCCGGACCAGGAGGCAGCGTGAAGCGCGAGATCGACATCGACCAGCTGGTGGCGGCGATGAAGGCGGTCGACGAGGCGGGGCGGCTCTTCGAGGAGGCGCGCACCGTGTACGAGGCGCGCGGCCTCAAGCGGATCAGCGACGACTTCAAAGTGGCGGGCGGCTCGGTCCAGACCCTGCAGGGTGCGGAGGAGATGGCCCTCGGGGCCCGCAAGTACCTCGCCGAGCTCGCGCTGATCGCCGGCTACGCGGCCGCCGGCCTCGAGGAGCGCGCCGGAGAGAGACCGGAGGCCGCCCGGGCCGGCTTCCCCGGGATCTCCGGCGGCGGCGCCCGGATGGCCCGCCCGCTGCTCGATCCGACCCTGGAGGGACTGCGGCTCCTGCTGGCCGTGGACTTCTTCGAGGCCGGCTTCAAGGCCGCGATCGAGGACGTCGTGAGGGCGGAGAAGGCGACCTACCCCGACCCCTCGACGTTCCGCATCCCCACCAGGGCCCCCCAGGCCGGCCGTACCCCGTAAGGGGGTGTCTCCCGGGGTGCCGGGACGGGCCGACGGGGCGAGGCTGGGGGTATGCATCATGCGCCCGTCGTCGTGCACCGGATCTTCCCTTCGGGGGGCCGGCAGGTGACCCTGCGGACCTCGAACGGGGAGGAGCCCCTGGGCCTGGCCCGCTCGGACGAGGACGTCATCGAATTCCTGCGCCGGGCCGGCATGCCGGACCCCGACGACGTGGTCCTCGGCGGTACCGAACTGCTGGACTGGGAGTGGGACACCCCCCACGTCTACGAGGCCGATCCGCCGACCGACGACCTCCCCTGAGGCCCGTCCCCTTCCCCTCGGGCGCGGCTCCCGCCTGCCCCCGCTGCCCCTCGTCCCTTCCTTGTCCCCCTTCTTGCCTCCCTCGGGCCCGCCGATCCGGTCAGCCGTGGTGCAGGGCCTCCAGGACGGCCAGATCCTCCTCGGACAGCCGCAGCGCGCCTGCCGCCACGTTCTCGTCCAGGTGGTCCGGATCGCCCGTGCCCGCAATGGCCAGTACGTGCGGCCCCCGCTGGAGCGTCCACGCCAGCCGGACCTGCGCAGGGCTCGCGCCGTGCGCCCGCGCGACGGCGTGCAACTGCGCGCTCTCGGCGCCGCTCGCGCCCGCCTGCCGCCCCGTGCCGGCGATGGAGTAGAAGGGTACGAACGCGATTCCCTGCTCGCCGCAGGTCCGCACGAACGCGTCGTGCTCGGGGCGCACCCCGATCCCGTACATGTTCTGCACGCAGACCACCGGCGCGATGGCCCGGGCCTCGACGAGGTGCTCGGGGGTGACGTTGGAGACGCCCAGGTGGCGGATGAGTCCGGCGTCGCGGAGCTCGGCCAGCGCGCCGAAGCGCTCGGCGATGGAATCGGTGCCGACGACGCGCAGGTTCACCACGTCGAGGTGGTCCCGGCCGAGCTGGCGCAGGTTCTCCTCGACCTGGCCGCGCAGCTGTTCGGGGGTGGCGTGCTCGGTCCACGCCCCGGACGGGTCGCGGCCCGGCCCGACCTTCGTGGCGATCACGAGGTCCTCCGGGTAGGGGGCCAGCGCCGTGTTGATCAGCTCGTTGGCGGAGCGCAGCGGCGAGAAGTAGAACGCGGCGGTGTCGATGTGGTTCACGCCGAGCTCGACCGCCCGGCGCAGTACCCCGATCGCCTGGCTGCGGTCCCTGGACACGGCGTCGTCCGCGTCCGCGAACGCCTCCCCGGTCTGCGCCAGGCGCATCGCGCCGAAGCCGATCCGGTTGACCTCCAGGTCGCCGAGGCGCCACGTGCCCGCCGCGGCTGCGGCCCCAGCCGCGCTTGTTGTCGTTGTCCGTGCTGCTGTTCGTGCCGGTGTCTGTGACGTCATGGCCGGATGATCCTCACCGGGTAGGCTGCCAGGCCATTGATTAGGACATGACTGAATCCTCGGGGTGGATGTGCTGGCCGAGCTGGCGTTTTCCGTGAGCGATCTGGCGCAGATGCGTTTCGCCGTCTCGCCGATGTGGGAGGTCGGGCCCAGCTACCGGCTGCTGGCCTCCGGGGCCGCCCCCCTCGTGCACCGGCCATGGGCCGAGCAGGTACGACCGCGCCTGGCGGCCGCCGGCCTCGACCGGGGCTGGCTCGCCGAGCTGATCCCGCCCTCGGGGTACGTACCCGACTTCCTCAACCCGGCGCCCACCGGCCCGGCTCCGTCCCTGACCGAGGAACTGGCCAGGATCCGTGCCACACCCGCGGACCGGATCCGCCGGGAGCTCGACCGCCTGGCGCAGGAGCAGGGAGGGCACGGTCCGCGCAGCCGGACCCTGTACGCCGAGCCGCAGGCGCGCGTGGTCCGGGTCGCGGAGGAGATCGAGACCTACTGGGAGCTGGCCCTGGCGCCGTACTGGGCGCGGATCCGCGCGGTTCTCGACGCCGACGTCTTCCACCGGGCCCGGCAGGCCGCCGAGCACGGCGCGGGGCGCCTCTTCAACGACCTGCACCCCTCGGTGAGCTGGGACGACAGCGCGCTGCGGCTGTCGCGCCGGCACCGGCCCCTGTCCCGTACGACGGCGGGCGCCGGGCTGCTGCTGATCCCCTCGGTCTTCGCCTGGCCGGTTCCTTTCACGCGCGTGACGCCCCGGGAACCACCCCAACTCGCCTATCCGGCGCGCGGCACCGGCGCACTGTGGGAACGCCGCCCCGTCGCCGGGGCCGAGGCCCTGGCCGCCGTACTCGGCCGTTCTCGCACCCGGCTGCTGACCGAGCTGGAATCCCCGGCCTCCACCACCGAACTGGCCCGCCGTACGGGGCTCTCGGCCGCCGGGGTGTCCCAGTACCTCACCGCGCTGCGCGAAGCGGGTCTGGTCAGCGCCCACCGGGCCGGGCGCTCCGTGCTCTACGCCCGCACCTCCGTCGCCGAGTCCCTGCTCGTTGCCTACACTCCAGGCGTGGAGCGGGGACGATCACAGGGAGGGGCACCGTGAGCGAGCGCCGGTGGAGCCTGGAGGAACACATCGTGGTGGACGCGGCACCCGCGCACGTCCACCGGATGGTGTCCGACCTGCGGAACATGGGCCGTTGGAGCCCGGAGTGCCGCCGCGTCTGGGGCGCCCGGCCGCCGGCCCGACCCGGCAGCCGCTTCGTGGGGCTGAACCGCAGGGGCCCGTTCGTATGGTTCACGACGGGCCGGATCAAGGCGGTGCGCGCACCGGCGACGGCGCCCGAGGCTGCGACGGTGGCCAAGGCTGCGGCTGCGACGGACGGGTCGGGCGAGTTCACCTTCGACGTCGGGATCTTCGGGCTGCCGATCGCGCGCTGGGGCTACCGCTTCGAACCGGAGGGCGAGGGCACGCGCGTCACGGAGACCTGGCAGGACCTGCGCACCGGCCGCGGTTCGCGCCTGACCGTGCTGCTCGGCACGGTGTTCGCCGGCACCGCCCCGGATCGCCGCATCGCGGTCAACTGTGCCGGGATGCGCACGACCCTGGCCCGCCTGGCGGCCGCCTGCGGCGGGGTCACGCAGCCCCGTCCTTGAGGGACCGGCCGAACTGCTCGTCGAGGACGGACAGCCGTCGCCAGTACTCGTCCTCGTCGATCTCCCCGGCGGCGAACCGCCTCCCGAGGATCGCGATCGGCGACCGCTCACCGTGGGAGACGGCCCCGCGGCGCCCGCGCCACACGGTTCGGCGCAGCACGGTGATGACAGAGACGACGACCGCCGCCCAGATCAGCGGAAGGAACAGGATCCAGGGGCCGGGCCCGTCGTGGGCCAGAGTGGTGAAGGTATCCATTGCGTTTCATCTCCTCGGGAGTGCGGACGCCGATTCGTCCCACCCCGAGACTCCCTCCGAGCCGCGCCCCACGTCGTCGTACGGCCGGCGGCACCGCACGTACTTCCGCGGTAGTACGGGACCGGCCGGCGGGCCCGTCGGTGGCGGGTGACAGGCTTGCGGGGTGCTGATCAATGGATACGAAGGCGGCCCGCTGGTGGTGGGGGAGCCGATGGTGACCCGCCGCGGCTTCTGGTCGAACCATCTGATGGGGGTGTGCGGTGAGGCGGCGGGTCCCGAGTGCCCGGCCCCGGAGCGGTTCGGCGAGGATGGCGCCGACGCCGATGCCCTGTCCGAGGCCCTCTTCGATCCCGAGCGCTGGCCGGTGTTCCGGATACCCGTGGCAGACGGTCCCGGCGTTGCCGTGGTCTACCGCAACCTGATCGGCGAGTACGGCGTCGACTGCCTCCTCACCGCTCCGGGGCGGGGCGGCATCCAGCAGATCGCCGGCAGGGGGACCGGCCTGACCTGGAGCGAACTGATCCACATCGCCGACGACCCCGCGCCCTCGGGGGCGCCGACGGCCGAGCCCGTGGCCGAGGCCGACGGTGTCGAGGATCCCGCCGCCCGCCTCCTGCTCCTCCTTCCGCTTCTCGACGACATGGACCTGCCGGCGGCGGCGCAGGCACGGCTCGGCGCGGCCCTGGCCGCGGTGGGAGCCCCGGAGGAGACCGCCCTGCAGACGGCGGAGCACCTGCTGGCCCACCTGACGAGGCATGCGGGACACGACCCCGCGTGGTCCTCGCCGCTGAGCGGCGGCGAGTGACCCGCGTGTCCGTGCGGCGCAACCGGTCCTTGCAGTACGGCGATATCGGCGGGCGGCCTGTCAGAGGTCGGTGCGAGGATGGCGGTGCGCTCCGGGAAGCGACCGGGGCGAGGAAATGAACAGGTTTCGAGCGGTCGGAGGCGGCATGGCCAAGGAATTCCAAGTGACGTACGACTGCGCCGATCCGGGCGCGCTGGCAGCGTTCTGGGCCCAGGCGCTGGGCTATCGCATCCCGCCGCCGCCCGAGGGTTTCCCCGACTGGACGGCTGCGCTGACGGCGTGGGGCGTGCCGCCCGAACGGCACAACGACCGGTCGGCCATCACGGATCCGGACGGCAAGGGGCCGCGCGTGTTCTTCCAGAAGGTCCCGGAGGGCAAGACGGTGAAGAACCGCCTGCACCTGGACGTTCGGGCGGCGCCCGGTCTCAAGGGGGACGAGCGGATGGCCGCGCTGGAGGAGGAGGCCACCAGGCTGGAGCGGCTGGGAGCGAAGCGGCTGTACCGACTCGAGCCCGATGGCGTGGACGAGGGGATCATCGTGATGGCCGACCCGGAGGGGAACGAGTTCTGCCTGGACTGAGGGCGCGAGCGGCAGCTCCACGTCCCCCGGAGCAGGGCGATCCATACCGGCACCAGCCCGCCGTCGGGCATCAATGTCGGTGGCACAGTGGGGCGTTCGGCTCCGGTCGCTCTGGGACGGCACGCCGACCCGACTGCCTGATCTTTGTGCCATCTGCCAGTACGGCCCTGCTGCCGGGTGTGGAGAGACTGCCGGGGTGTCCGGGGTGAGGACACCACAACGGGAGGGATTCACCATGAACGCGCAGGAAACGTACGACGAGATCGGTGAGGCGTTCGAGGGCTTCAAGGCTCTGCCGCTGGCCAGGTACGTGGAAGCGCCCAGCTTCCTCGGCATGGTCGGGGACGTCGCGGGCAAGACCGTGATCGACCTGGCCTGCGGCACCGGCTTCTACAGCCGTGAACTGAAGCGGCGCGGTGCTGCGGACGTGTTCGGCGTCGACATCTCCGGCGAGATGATCCGCGCCGCGGAAGGCATCGAACAGGCGGCGCCCCTGAACGTGCGCTACGCGGTCGGTGATGTGGCCGACCTGTCGCCGGTGGGGGAGCGGTTCGACGTGGCGACCGCGGTGATGCTGCTCAACTATGCGGAGACGGTGGACCAGTTCGAGTTGGTGTGCCGCAGGGTGCACGACAGCCTGAAGAGCGGCGGTGAGCTCTACATGCTCCACCAGACGCCGGACTACGACTTTTCCGGGCCGTCGCCGCGGCCGTACGGGTTCCTCACCGAGCTGACGGGCGAACAGAGCGGCACCGGGCCCCGGGTGAGGATCACCGCGCTGCTGGAGGGCGCCCCGATATCGTTCACCTCCGGCCTCGCGCGCCGCGAGGTGTTCGAAACCAGCCTGGCCAAGGCGGGGTTCAGCGAGATCACATGGGTGCCGACCGAGGTTTCGCCCGCCGGAATCGCTGCCTACGGTGACGAGTTCTGGGCGGACTACCGGGCCAACCCGGCGTTCGAGATGCTGCGCTGCCGCGCCTGACGCCCCGTCCGGCGCCTGTTGACGTCGCCCACCGGCCGGGCTCGATCGGAGGCCGGTGGGCAACGCCCGCCGTCCGGGAGGGCGCGGGAGCGGCGGCGCCCGGCCGGAGCGGGGGCCGGCCCGTCCGACGAGGAGGAGCTGTCGTGGGGTGGAGCCCGATGATCTACAAGTTCGTCGACGGCGGTGAGGTGCCGGTGCCGCCCGACACGGCGGTGGTACGTGCCGTGCTGGAACCGCACGACATCGGTGATCCGCGGCGCACGACGGGCGAGGACGGTTGGCTGGGCTTCTGGATCCGGGCCTCGGACGGCAGCGAGGCCGAGGTGTTCGCCGACGAGTACGGCATCTACGTGGAGCGCCCGCAGGCCGGCGCCGTGTTCGGCATCATCGCGGAACTCGCCTCCCGGCTCGGCGCGGTCGTCATCAACCCGTCCGGGCCCGGTGTCGTGTGCCGGGCGGAGGAGTATGCGCACCTTCCTGCGGACATGCGGGACGACGTGCTCGTCATCGAAATGACGGGCGAGGCCCTCGAGGCCGCTCTCACGGGACCCCGCCGCACCTGAGCGGGCATGCGGGCGAGGCGTGGGCCGGGCTGCGTGGTGGCGGGCCGTGTGAGGATGACCGCAGCCCGCCGAGGTGCGTGGGGGACGAAGGCACGACAGATGCGGTACGCCAACCTCGACGCGACGTCGGGCGGACTGGCAGGAGTCATCAGCCCGACCGCTTACCCGGATAGGCTCCCCTCGCTCGTCGACGCACCCGCCGGTCCCGCTTGGACGAACCTCCACACCGTGATCCTGGACGAGATCCTGCCGCACCCGCGCGGGTGCACGCACGAGATCGCGTTCCGTCCCGGCACGGACCGTAGGCCGGAACGCGGGTGCGGCCGTGTCGGCGTCGAGGCTCCTCAGTCCCTGCGGCCGGACCTCCATGCGTAGGTCCCGGTAGCGGTCATCACGACTTCGCTGGGCCACGTCGCTCGAACCTGGTCAAGTCGTCGATGGTGGTCATCGATCCAGCTCTCTTCCGGTGCGATCGCCAGTGCGACGGTCATGCGGTCGGGGTCCCGGAGCGACAACGACAACGTGCGGTGATCGAACATGAAGAAGTCGAGACTCAGCCCGCGGTCGCCCCCGATGGTTGCGCCCCCGCCCGGTGAGAGCTCGATCAGGTCGTTCCGCCAGTCGTCGAGGTCCTGCTGGAGTATGTAGAGCTCAAGTCTGGCATCGACGAAGCTCGCGGAGACCAGGACATCGGCTTGCAGAATGTCATGCCCCGTCGGCACTCCGGGCTGATAGCGGCCCGTCACGCGGACGATGCAGCGGTTGCCGTCCGCGTCGCTCAGATCGATCAGGTTCACGGGGGATGGTTCAGTCACGCCTGGTCTCGCTCTCTACTGGGCTGACCCGTATCCTCGCGCATCGTCGACAGGCCGATCGGGCTGGCCGGGTTGCGGCGCCTCCCGTCGGCAGAGCCCGCCGCTTGCCCGAAGCAAGGGCGTCCAGGCAGACGTTGGTGGCGATGCGCGGGCTGTCTCGTTGCCCTGCGGTCCTCCTCCGTCCTCCCGGAGCTTGTGGGGGAGAGGCGCGGAGGGGCGATGCCGGCAGGCTGGTCGAGCAAGCCGTTGGGGAACTGAGAGCCCTCGGCGGTTCCGGGGCCGCGCAGGGGTGCTCCCGCTGGCGCAAGCGTGTCCCCCGTACGGGGGCGAGAGAACGTTTCGGCCATTCCCGCCACGCTGTAGGGCGGGCCATGATCACGATGCCCGCCCGTTCCGGGCCCCCCGATGCCTGGTCGGCCCGCTCCTGACACTCAAGGTGCCGCTGCTCGCCTTCGTCCTGGTCACCGCGAACGGTTCCTACGGCAAGGCCGAGGTCGCCGCGCGTGGCGAGGCCCGGGCCCTCGACCAGCTCGTGGAGACCGCCTCCGGGGGCCTTAGGGCCGGCGTCCGGCCCAGGCCACCAGCCGGTCGATGGCCGGCGCCTCGGGGTCCACGGCCACCACTTGCGCGAAGGGGATCCGCCCGCCGCGGGTTTCGGCCGGCAGTGCGCGACGTACGACGCCGATCACACGCTCGATGAGGGCCGGGTCCCAGTCCGGCTCCTGTCCGGTCGCCCTGGCCAGGTCCCAGGTGTGCACAGTGAGTTCGTGGGTGTAGACGGCCGCGGCGGCCGCGCCGGGCAGGACACCCATCGGCAAGGTCAGCTGCCGGCCGAGGATGCCGGGATCCGCCCACACCTCGGCGACCTGACGGGCCCCCGGCACCCAGGCCGCCGCCCATGCGCCGTCGGCGATCTCGTCGGCGAAGGACGGGACACTGAACGGGTCCTCGCCGCGCCCGATCACCGAGATCCGCCGGACGACCGCGACGAGGTGGCTCGACAGTCGCCGTACGTCGAACTCCTCGCAGGGGGTCGGGGCGTCGTACTGCTCGGGCTGGACGGCGGCCAGCGTACGTCCCGCCAGGTCGACGGCCGCGGCGAGGTCGGTCCGCGGATCGAAGGAGATGGGGGCGGCGACGGTAACGGTGGCGTCGGACGGGGTCTCGATGAGCTGCTCGGTCTTGTTCATGAGTTCATCCTGGAAGCGAAAGTGGCCACCTTCTGGCCAGTTTCCCGAAGAGAATGAATGGCGACGACGCGGCACCCACGAAGGAGGAACAGGGCACATGAGAGCCGACCGGCTGGTGGCAACCCTGCTCTTCCTCCAAGAACGCGGCCGCGTCACCGTCGCCGAAGTGGCCGCCGAGCTGGAGGTGTCCGAGCGCACCGCGCGCCGAGATCTGGAGGCTTTGGCCGCGTCCGGCATCCCGGTCTACTCGCAGCGCGGCCGCGGCGGCGGCTGGTCCCTCGTCGGCGGGGCCCGTACCAACCTCACCGGGCTGACCGCCGACGAGATCCGGGCGCTCTTCCTCGTCGCCGGACCCCTGTCGGCCACCCCCGAACTGCGCACCACGGTGCGCAAGCTGGTCCAGGCCCTGCCGTCGACCTTGCGGGCGCAGGCCCAGGCCGCGACCCGCGCAGGGGTCGTCGACGCCACGGACTGGTCCCGCAACGCCGTCACCGCCGATGCCGCCCACCGCTCCGCGCTCCAGGGCGCCGTCGTGGACGGGATCCGCGTCCGCCTCGGGTACGCGGGCGTCGGCAAACCAGCCGGCGAACGCACCGTCGACCCCCTCGGACTCGTGGCCAAGGCGGGGGTGGACTACCTGGTCGCCGGTACGGACAAGGGCCTGCGCACCTTCCGGCTCAGCCGGGTCACCTCCGTCGAGCCGACCGGCGAACCGGTGGTCCGGCCGCCCGACTTCGACCTCGCCACGGCGTGGCGGACACTGTCCGGAGCCTTCCAGGACGGCATGTACGCGGTGACCGCGCGGGCCCGGGTCCGCCCTGACACGCTGGCCCTGCTGCAACGGTTCCTCGGCGGCCGCGTGCGCGTCGGCGGTCAGCTGCCCGACGGCTGGACCGAGGTGTGGGTCGACGGCCCGGCCGCCAAGGCCGTGGCAGGGCATCTGGCCGGGCTGGGAGCGCGGGTCGAGGTACTGGAGCCGCCGGAGGTAAGGCAGTGGCTGGCTCGGATCGCCGCCGAACTCACGGGGCTGTACGCGGGGGAAGAACTGCACGCACCGCACGGTCAGTAGTCGCTGTCCTCGACGCGCCGGTCGAGGCGTTGCCGTTCCTGTGGGATCTCGCGGTGACCGATTCCGTCACCAGCCGCTCCGGCGTGATCGCGTTGCTCCGGACGATCCTCGAACACGCCAACCCTCCAAAGATCGAGATGCAGTACGCGGCTCACCGTGCCGTGCTCGCAGGCAGGAGTACGGCGGCGGTACTGGCCCGTGATGAGGATGCCGCCGTTCGGGCAGCGGCTCGCGAGCTGCTGACCGCGATCGACAGCCACGTCTGCGAGTCCTGCCGTCCGGCCTGACGGCAGGCGGGCCTCCCCACACCCCTTTCACCGGACGCAGGTGCGCGGCCGGACAGCTGCGGCGTCAGAGGAGCAGGGCCCACGGGTCGTCGTCCGGTTCGGGGAGTTCGGGGTGGAGCATGGTGCGGACGCAGCGCTGCAGTCCCGTCTCGCCGGATCCGCCGGCGAAGACCATCCAGGGCAGGGCTTCCATGACGTGGGCGCGTTCGTCGGTGGCGAGGTGGTCGACGGTGGCGCGCAGGTCGTTGGGAGCGGCCCCGTCGGTGAGGCAGAGCCAGCCGATCGCGGCGGCCAGGCAGACCTCGGGCGCCTGGGTCCGGTCCCGCCACTGCTCTCGTACCCATGTGGTGGTCGCCGGGTGGGGGTGGGCGCGGGTGGCTTCGGCGGTGGCGAGGACGAGGGCGGCGCGGACGATCGGGTCCTGCTCGGCGGCGAGCCGGGTGCGGAAGGCGGTTCGGACCGAGTGGTCGCGGTCGGTGGCGGTGGCCAGGGCGTAGGCGGCGTCGATGCGGATGATGGGGTCGGGGTCGTCGAGGAGGGGTTGCAGGAGTGCGGTGTCGGCGGTGATCGCGGCTCGGGCGGCGGTGACCGACCAGCCCGCGGGGTAACCGGTCACCTCGACGCCGTAGTCGTCGTAGTCGTCGTTGTACCGGGTGTCGCCGCGGTGGAGGAGCAGTTCTTTGCGTGAGGCGACGCCGAAGTGGCCGGCGCGGGCCGGGGAGGAGGTCTCGGCGAGCGCGTCGGCGCGGTGCGGGTGGCGGGCGTCGGTGGCGATCCGGATCAGGAAGGGTACGGCGAGCGCGGCTGCGGCCCTCATGTCGTTGGCGCACATGCCGCCCACAACGCCCGTTCCGTCGCTGACCGGCGAGTCGCGGGTGTGGAGCAGATGCACGGCCTCCCTGACGCGATCCCCCTGCGGGAAGTGCGTCCAGGGGACTTCGTCGAGCAGGAATCCGTCCTTTGTCTCGGGCCGGACGCCGGCCACCACCGCCCGCACGTCGAACGGCCCGCCCGCGAGCGAGGACAGCTCAGCCCCGTCCACCAGCGCCTCGCACATCGCGAACGTCGGATCCATCCGCCACGCGTCCATGTCGCATCACCCCCCACATCGCAACGCCTGCTCGCCGCCGATCATGCCCGAGCGGACCGACAACGCGTCCTGGCACCTGTGAACGAACGTCTCCCTGAGGCCGGGTCGGAGGATCGCCGAGCGGGCAGGTCAGCGGGTGGCTGCGTTGCGCGCCGGTCCCGTCGCCGAGCAGCTCGACGATGCTGCCCATCTTCTCCGTACCGTGCTGGGTGGGGCGGCCGGTGGTCGCCATGGCGACGACGGCGTCGAGCCGGCCGTCTCCGTTGAGGTCGCCCAGCGCCACGGCCGCCGGGAAGGTGCCGGAGTCCGCCGATCGGCCGCCCCTGCTGGTGGTGCGTAGGGGGAGCGGCCGGCCGAGAGTTGCCGGATGCCGAGTCCCGGCCGGACTCCGACAGCCTCCCTGGCCCGCCGTGTGGGATGGATCCGGCGGCCCGGCCTGCAACCGGCAGTGCTGCGAGTAGGTGGCGAGCCGGTACCGAAGGGCAGGCCACGGTGGCGATGCCGGACGCTGTTGCCGGCCGCGCGCGTGGGGGCGCCCGCTCGAGTGGCCGGCCTGCTCGGTGGTCGCCCTCGGCCGGGTGCTGACGGTCTCCGTGGTCGCGTCCCTCAGCCGAGCCAGCCGGGGCGTACCAGGCCGGATTCATAGGCCAGGACGACCAGTTGGGCGCGGTCGCGGGTGCCGAGTTTGACCATGGCGCGGCTGACGTGCGTCTTGGCCGTGAGGGGGCTGACGACGAGCCGGCGGGCGATCTCCTCATTGGACAGGCCCATGCCCACCAGCGCCATCACCTCCCGTTCCCGGTCGGTGAGCCGGCCCAGCCCGGCTGCCGCGGCGGGCTGCTTCGAGCGGGCGGCGAACTCCGCGATGAGGCGGCGGGTGACGCCGGGCGAGAGCAGGGCGTCACCCGCGACCACCGCCCGGACCGCGCGCAGCAGTTCCTCCGGCTCGGTGTCCTTGACCAGGAAGCCGGAGGCGCCCGACCGGATCGCCTCGAAGACGTACTCGTCGAGCTCGAAGGTGGTGAGCATGACCACCCGCACGTCGGCCAGCGACCCGTCCTCGCCGATCCTGCGGGTCGCGGTGAGCCCGTCCAGCACCGGCATCCGGATGTCCATGAGCACGACGTCGGGGCGCAGCTCCGCCACCAGACGGACGGCCTCGTCGCCGTCGGCGGCCTCGCCCACCACCTCGATGTCGGGCTGGGCGTCGAGCAGCGCCCGGAACCCGGCCCGGACGAGCAGTTGGTCGTCGGCGAGCAGTACGCGGATCACAGCTCCTCCTCGGGCGAAGCGGCCTGCAGCGGGAGTCCGGCGACCACCCGGAAGCCGCCGTCCGCCTGCGGGCCGGCTTCCACGCTGCCGCCCAGGGCAGCAGCCCGTTCGCGCATTCCGATGAGACCATTCCCGCTGCCGTCCGAGACGCCGCCCGCGGCCGGACCGTCGTCGTCCACGCGCAGCTCCAGGACGTTCGGCTGCCAGGTGAGGCGGATACGGGCGGTGCGCGACCCGGAGTGCCGCATCACATTGGTCAGGGCTTCCTGCAGGATGCGGAAGGCGGCGAGGTCCACGCCGGGCGCCAGCGCTCGGGCCTCGCCGTCCACCGACACGTCCACACTCAGGCCGGCCGCTGCCGCCTGTTCCACGAGCTCGGGGAGACGGTCGAGACCAGGTGCGGGGGAGCGCGGTGCCTCGCCGGGAGAGCGCAGGGTGTCGAGGACCTGCCGCACCTCGCCCAGCGCCTCCTTGCTCGCCGCCTTGATGGTGGCGAGCGCCGTACGCGCCTGCTCGGGATCGGAGTCGAGCAGGGCCAGCCCCACCCCCGCCTGGACATTGATCAAGGAGATGCTGTGGGCGAGGACGTCGTGCAGTTCACGCGCGATCCGCAGCCGCTCCTCGTCCACCCGGCGCCTCTCCGCGGCCGCCCGCTCGGCCCGTTCGCGGGCCCACTGCTCCCGGCGTACGCGCACCAGCTCGGCGACGGCGAGCACCGCGAGCACCCATGCGGTGATGCCCACTTCCTGCGCCCAGGGCGTCGGGCCGTCCCCGGCGGGCGGGAGCCATCGGTAGAGCCAGTGCCCGATGAGCAGGTGTCCGGCCCAGAGCAGGCCGACGGCGCCCCAGGCGGCCCGGCGGTGTCCGGCGACGACGGCTGCGAAGCAGGCCAGGGCCAGGCTGAGGAACACCGGGCCGTACGGATACCCGGCGCCCACATAGACCAGGGTGATGATGCTGACCCCATACACCACGGCCACCGGATACCGATGCCGCACCACGAGCAGCGCGGGCCCGAGCAGCAGCAGGAGCCGGGCGAAGCCGTCCAGGGCCACCCGGCCGCTCTGGGCGTGCGCCGCCCACCCGGCGCCGATCTGTGCGAAGACGGCGACGAGCAGCGCGGAGCGCCAGGCCGGGCCCCGCCCGGTCCGCTCCACCCATCGCCGCCACGGGGGACCCGGGCGTTCGCGCAGCTCGTCCATACAGCCACGCTAGACCGCGCCTTCCGTCACCCGCGTCACCCCGGCGTAGCGTTTCCGGAGTACTCCCCACGTAGTACCCGAGCCACGGCCGAGGGCTGTGGCCGCGCCCGGACTCCGTCGCCGTGCTCGTGCCCGGCTCCGGGCGGCCGCACCGCGTCCGCGACGCCCTAGGGTGGTGGCGTGACGAACGCGAGTGCGAGCAAGAGTGGTGGCGACCGGGTGCTTTACGGCTGCATGGGCCTGGGCGGGAGCTGGGACCCCGACCCCTACGGGCCCGCCGACATCGATGCCGCCGAAGCGGCCGTCGGCGCCGCCCTGGACAGCGGGATCACCACCTTCGACCACGCCGACATCTACCGGCACGGGAAGGCCGAGGCCGTCTTCGGCGAGGTGCTCGCGCGGACCCCCGGGCTGCGCGAGCGCATCACCCTCCAGACCAAGTGCGGGATCCGGCTGGGCGACAAGGAGCGCCCGGGCATCTACGACCTGCGCGGCGAGAGCATCACGCGCCGCGTGGAGGAGAGCCTGGGCCGGCTGCGGACCGATGTGATCGACGTCCTTTTGCTGCACCGTCCCGATCCGCTGGCGGACGTGGACTCGATCGCCGCCGCGCTGACCTCCCTGCACCGGCAGGGCCTCGTACGGGCCTTCGGCGTGTCCAACATGGGTGCCGCGCAGATCGCCCACCTCCAGGCCCGTCTCGACGTACCGCTGGTGGCGAACCAGCTGGAGATGAGCCTGCACAGCCGGGACTGGGTCGAGGCCGGGGTCCTGCTCAACACGCCGCCGTCCGCCCGGAACGGTTTCCCTTTCGGGACGCTGGAGCACTGCCGTGACCACGGCATCCGCCTCCAGGCCTGGGGCGCGCTCGCGCAGGGCCGCTTCACCGGCCGCGAGCAGACGCCCGCCGAACTGGCCACCGCCGAGCTGCTGGCCGATCTGGCCCGGCAGAAGGACACCACCCCCGAGTCGGTCCTGCTGTGGTGGCTGATGAGGCACCCCGCCGGCATCGCACCGGTCATCGGCAGCGCCCGCCCCGAGCGGATCCGCGCCTGCCGCGACGCGGCACTGCGGGAGCCCGAGCTCACACACGAGGAGTGGTACGAGCTCTGGATCACGGCCCGGGGCGTGCCACTGCCCTGATCCCGGAGCAGGAGGGGGACAGCGGGTTCCCCCCTCACACACACGACGACACGCGGTCGGCCGGCTGCCGACACCCGCCGATACCGCCTCCCGCGCGCGGGCGCAACCGGACGGCGCCACGATGGAGGGAGGACCTGTACCTCGTGCACCTCGTACAGCTGTGGAGACCGCCATGGGCACGCACAAGCTGGGACCCGACACCACCGTCCTCGCCGACTGCCTGGAGGTCCCGGGCATCGGATTCCTCCCGGTCAACGCCTTCGTCCTGCACGCCGCACAGCCGGTGGTCGTCGACACCGGTCTCGGCCTGCCCGACCGGGACTTCCTCGACACGCTCGGCTCGGTGACCGACCCGGCCGACGTGCGGTGGATCTGGCTGACCCACCCGGACCGCGACCATACGGGCGGCCTGTTCGCGCTGCTCGAGGCCGCTCCCGCGGCGCGCGTGGTGACCACGTTCCTGGGCTTCGGGATCATGTCCACCGAGCGGCCGCTGCCCCTGGACCGGGTGTACTTCCTCAATCCGGGCCAGAGCCTGGACGTGGGCGACCGGACGCTGCACGCCTTCCGCCCCCCGCTGTTCGACAACCCGGCCACCGTCGGCTTCTACGACGACCGCTCGCGGACCTGCTTCAGTTCCGACTGCTTCGGCGGCCCCATGCCCACCGCGGACATCGCCATGAGCACCGACGTCGGCCATGTGCCCGCGGAGGACCTGCGGGCCTCCCAGCGGCTGTGGGCGAGCGTGGACAGCCCCTGGGTGCAGATGGTGGACCCGGACAGGTTCCTGACCACCGTGGACCCCCTGCGCACGATGGACCCGCAGACCATCCTGAGCACGCACCTGCCGCCCGCGGTGGGCCTGACCACGCAGTTCATCGACACCATCGCCGCGGTGCCGGGCATCGACCCCTTCACGGGACCGGACCAGGCCGCCCTGGAACAGATGCTCGCGGGCTTCGAGCCCGGTGGTCCCGCGTAACCTGCGATGCGCAGGAGCAGGGACGGATGCACCCCACTGAAATGCTGCGTCCTGTGGTGCGAGGTAATCTCCCCGGCAAGGGATCCCGGCCGGTGCGTGCGTCATCGCCCCGGTCCCGCGCAACCCGTACGGCGTCATCCGCCTCGCCGGAGTGACGGCCGACCCGGCCGACCGCGCCCGGTCCGAGGGCGAACTCCGGTCCGCCGCAAGGGTCCTCGCCGCCGCGGCCGCCGCCCCGGGACACCCCCCGTTTCCCGCCCCGCCGCCCTTCCCGCCCGTCCAAGGCCCCCAATAACCATCCGTACTTGTGGGTACTGCGGCCGAATGGCGCCGGATTTGATAGTTCTGGACTGGTCCGGTGTGAGAAAGCTGCGGGAAGGACACGGCATGTTCGATCTACTGCGCCCGGAGACAGTCGTGTGTCCCTTCTGCAAGGCCACTGCCGCCGATGGCGTGGTGCGGACCCTGCGGACCGGAGCACGGTCACTGTCGGTGACCTGGCACACGCTCAACTGCCCGCACTACGCGGCCGACCGGATCCTCGCCGAGAACGAGAACTGAACGAGAACTGAACCAAAAACCGGACGACAACCGGACGAGACCTGACCGCCTCCCCCGACCGGCCCGCGCGAGACCCCGAGCGGCCCCCGGCCGGTGCGGGGACCGCGACATGCGGGACCGGAGCCGTGCCGCCAGGATGAGGAGGACCGGCGAGAAGGAGCGGCGCATGACCAGTCCGGCTGAGCGGCTGCGGCGCGGACGGGCGGTCCGCAAGATCACCGGCCGTGCCTCGCACGAGCGCTGGACCGCCTCCCCGGACCGGCCCGACCCCGTCGGGATACTGCAGCGGCAGGCCACCGACCGCGTGCCGGAACTCCTGCCCATCCGATACGGCCGGATGGCGGCATCACCGTTCGCCTTCCTGCGCGGCGCGGCCGCCGTCATGGCCGCCGACCTGGCCACCCAGCCGCAGACCGGCCTGACCGTCCAGCTGTGCGGGGACGCGCACCTCCTGAACTTCGGCATGTTCGCCTCGCCCGAACGCGCCCTGCTCTTCGACCTCAACGATTTCGACGAGACCTACCCCGGACCCTTCGAATGGGACGTCAAGCGGCTCGCCGCCAGCGTCGCGGTGGCCGCCCGTGACAACGGCCACGGCGACGACCGCTCCGGTGCAGCCGCCCTGGCGGCGGCCCGGGCGTACCGGCGGACGATGCGGGAGCTCGCCGCACTCTCCGAGCTGGACGTCTGGTACCACCGGATCGACGCCGCCGAGCTGCCGCGCCTCGTCCGCAAACCCGCACTGCGCGATCGGGTGGAGGCCAACCTGGCCCGCGCCCGCCGCCGTACCGGCCTCCGCGCGCTCGACAAACTCACCGAGGTCCGCGACGGGCGCCGGCGGATCATCCACGATCCGCCGCTGGTCGAACCGCTCGCCCGGACGGACTCACGGGCCGTCGACGAGATCTTCGGGAAGTACCGCAGCACCCTCCCCGAGGAGCGCCGCCTCCTGCTGGACCGCTTCCGGTTCGCCGACGCCGCCCGCAAGGTGGTCGGCGTCGGGAGCGTCGGAACCCGCTGCTACATCGTGCTGCTCCTCGGACGCGACGCCGACGACCCGCTCTTCCTGCAGATCAAGGAAGCCGTGCCGTCCGTCCTGCAGGACCACCTGCCGGCCGACCCGCATGATCACCAGGGGCACCGGGTGGTAGCGGGCCAGCGGCTCATGCAGGCCTCGGGCGACATCTTCCTCGGCTGGACGACCGGACCGGCGGGGCGGGACTTCTACGGCCGCCAGCTGCGCGACATGAAGGGGTCCGCCGACGTCGCCACCATGTCCCCGGGCCTGCTCGGACGGTACGCCGCGCTGTGCGGCAGCACCCTGGCCCGCGCCCATGCCCGCTCCGGCGACCGCATCGCCATCGCGGGATACCTCGGCGGCGCCGACACCTTCGACCGCGCCGTAGCCGGCTTCGCGCTCCGCTACGCGGACCGCACGGTCGCCGATCACGCCCTGCTGACCGCCGCCGTCGCCGCCGGGAGGATCACCGCCACCAGCGGCGTCTGAACCCGCCCCGGGATCAGGTCGCAGCGCCGCTCGGCTCCGCCTCCCGGGCCGCCCGCCGCCGCAGCGCGTCCTCGTCGGTGTCGGCGTCGTAGGAGATCAGCTTCGGCAGCAGCGCGGCCAGCACCGCCACCGACGCCACACAGGCCAGCCCGCCGCCCCAGAACGCCGAACGGGTACCGGTCCAGCCGGCCATCATGCCCGCCCTGACCTGGCCGAGCTGCGGGCCCACGCTGTACGAGAGCACCTCGATGCCCGCGAGCCGGCCCCGCAGCTCCTCGGGGATCGTCTGGTTCCAGATCGTGGCGCGGCCCAGCCCGCTCGCCATGTCGCCCGCGCCCGCCACCGCGAGGCACAGCAGCACGAGCCAGATGTTCGCGGACGCGCCCGCCCCCGCGATCGCCAGGCCCCAGACCGTGGCCCCGAACACCACCAGCAGCCCGTGCCGGCGGACCCGGGACATCCAGCCGCTGGTCATGCCGAGCACCAGTGAGCCCACCGCCCCCGCCGCGTACATCAGACCCAGTGCCCAGACCGCGTCGAGCTCGTCCGCGAGGAAGGGGTAGATCGCGTTCGGGAAGGCGAAGAACATCGCCGCCAGGTCGACGGCGTACGTCCCCAGCAGTACGGGGCGGCTCCACGCGTAGCGGGCGCCTTCGGCGATGCCGCGCAGCGACGGGCGCTCGGCCCCCTTCACGGGCGGCGCCGGACTGAGCCGCAGGCACAGCAGCACCGACCCGAGGAACCCGAGGACGGTGACGGAATAGGCCGCGGCGTGACCGGCGTACGCGACGACCACACCGGCCAGCGCCGGTCCGGCGATCGCCCCGAACTGGTAGCGGAGCCCGTTGAGCGCGGCGGCGGCCGTGAGCTGGTCGTGCGGCACGATGCGCGCCATCAGCGAGTCCATGGCCGGCCGCTGGAGCCCCGCCAGGGCCGACACGCCGGCCGCGACCACGTACAGCGGCCACAGCAGCGGATCCGGCAGGAGCGCGTTCACCAGCAGCACCAGAGCGAGCACCCCGAGCGCGGCCTCGGTCAGCAGGATCATCCGCCGCCGGTCGACCGCGTCCGCGAGGGCGCCCCCGTACAGCCCGAAGACCACCAGGGGCACCAGCTCCACCGCGCCCATCGCGCCGACCGCGAGCGGCGAGTCCGTCAGGTGCTTGATCTGCAGCGGCAGCGCGATCATCGCCATGAAGGAGCCGAAGTAGGTGACCGTCCCCTGGTAGAACAGCAACCGGAAGTCGCGGCTGGAACGGAACGGGGCGGGGTCGGGCAGGAGGGCGGTCCATCGGGAAGTGCTCACGAGATGCCATCGTCCGTGGACATTCCGGTCACGGCAACGGATTTTCTCGCGGCCCCGGCCGCAGCCCGCCCGGGCCGAGCCGGACGCCGGCCGGCGCCCGCCGGAGAGCCTCCTCACCCGCCACGGACGGGCGAATCCGGAACCCACTGCGTGGCATCGCGGGCCCGCGGTGGCACCCATGGGTCATGCCGCCCGTGTCCGCGTTCCTGCGTACGGCCGCGTCGTACGCCTGGCGCCTGCTGGTGGTCGGCGCCGCCGTCTACGCGCTCTTCGCCCTGCTGGGCCGGTTCCACGAGATCGCCGTGGCACTCTTCCTCGGCCTCGTCGTCACCGCCCTCCTGTGGTGGCCCACCCGCCGCCTCGGGCGCGTCCTGCCCCGCTCGGTGTCCGTCGCCGTCTCCCTCTTCGGCAGCGCGCTGCTCCTGCTGGGGGTGCTGACCCTGGTCGGCGAGGCGGTGGCCGGGGAGAGCACCACCTTGGCCCGGGAGTTCCGCGAGGGGCTGGCCAGCATCGAGGCGTACCTGGAGCGGCCGCCCTTCCGGCTGAACCCGCACGCGCTGTCCGACATCCAGGCCCGGCTCGGCGCGTACCTGTCGAGCCACCGCTCCACGGTCCTCAGTACGGCGGTCAGCGGGGCCGGGCGCCTGGTGCACGTGCTGACCGTCCTCGCCCTCGCGGTCTTCTGCTCGTTCTTCTTCCTGCACGGCGGCGACCGCCAGTGGTCGTGGTTCTGCGCGCAGCTGCCCCCGTCGGTGCACGCCCGGGTGGGAATCTCCGGCGCCGCGGCCTGGCGCACGTTCACCGGGTACACCCGCGGGATCGTCCTCGTCGCGGCAACGAACGCGGTCCTCGTGGGCTTGGCGCTGTACTTCCTCGGGGTCCCGCTGGCCGTCCCGCTGGCCCTGCTGGAGTTCTTCGCGGCCTTCATCCCCCTCATCGGATCGCCCGTCGCGCTCGCGGTCGCCGCCGTGGTCGCGCTGGCCGCGAAGGGGCCGTTCGTCGCGGGCCTGGTGGTCGCGCTGATCGTGGTCATCGGCCAGATCGAGGGACACCTGCTGCATCCGCTGGTGATGAGCCGGGCGGTCCGGCTGCACCCGCTGGTGGTGGCGATCTCGGTGGTCGCGGGCGCCATCGCGGCCGGGGTGGTGGGCGCGGTGGTCGCGGTCCCGCTGGTGTCGGTGGTCTGGTCGGTGCACACGGCGCTGCGCGATGCGCGCCTCGCCCCCGACGGCGTACGGCCCGACGGCGTACGCCCCGACGACCCGACGGCCGACGGGTGAGCGGCCGGACGCCCGCACACCCGCCGGTCGCTTCCTGCACAATCGCCTGATGAGCGATGAAGACCCCTACCTGTGGCTGGAAGACGTATCCGGCGACGCCGCCCTCGCCTGGGTCCGGGAGCGCAATGCCGAGACCGTGGACGCGCTGACCGGGTCCCCCGCGTTCAAGGTGCTCGAGCAGGAGATGCGCGAGGTCCTGGACGACGACGGCCGGATCCCCTACGTCGTCCGCCGCGGCCGCCACCTCTACAACTTCTGGCAGGACGCCGACCACGTGCGAGGCCTGTGGCGGCGGACCACGCTGGAGGAGTACCGGACGGACCGGCCGGCCTGGGAAGTGGTCCTGGACCTCGACGCACTCGCCGACGCCGAGGGGGAGAAGTGGGCCTGGGCGGGCAGCCGGGTGCTCGCCCCCGGGTACCGGCACGCCCTCGTCCTGCTGTCACGGGACGGCGCCGACGCCTGCGTGGTGCGCGAGTTCGACCTGGAGACCCTGGAATTCGTCGAGGACGGGTTCACGGTCGCCGAGGCCAAGACCCGGATCGGGTGGATCGACCGGGACCGGGTCTGGATCGGCACGGACTTCGGCGCCGGCTCGATGTCGGCGTCCGGCTACCCGCTCCAGGTGCGCCGCTGGCGGCGCGGCACGCCCCTCGAAGACGCCGAGCTCGTCCACCAGGGTCATCCGTCCGACCTGTCCGCCTCCGGATGGCACGACGACACCCCCGGCTTCGAACGGGACTTCGTCCACCGGCAGATCGACTTCTGGAACCAGGAGCTCTTCCTGCTCCGGGAGGACCCCGCCGGCCCGCCGCTGAAGGTCGACGTGCCGGACGACGCGGGCGTCTCCGTCCACCGCCGGTGGCTGACCGTCACCACCAAGTCGCCCTGGCTCGGCCACCCCGCGGGCAGCCTCCTCGCCTTCGACTTCGATGCCTTCCTTGCGGGGGAGCGCGAGGCCGAGGTGCTGTTCACGCCGGACGAGCGCACCGCACTCGCCGGGTACAGCTGGACCCGCCACCACCTCATCCTCACCACGCGCGCCGACGTCTCCTCCCGGATGGAGCTCCTCACCCCGGCCGAAGGGCCGGGCGGCTGGCACCGGGCACCCCTGCCGGGCCTGCCGCCGCTGTCCACGGCCTCGGTCACCGGCACGGACCCGGACGTCGGCGACGAGTATTTCCACAACGTCTCGGGCTTCCTCCAGCCCTCCACCCTGTACCGGGGCACGGCCGGCGACGACGGCGAGAGCGAGAGCCTCAAGCAGAGCCCGGCCCTCTTCGACACCGCCGGTCTCGCCGTGCGCCAGTACTTCGCGACCTCTGCGGACGGCACGAGGGTGCCGTACTTCGTCGTCGGACCCGAGGACCGCCCGGGCCCCGGCCCCACCCTGCTCTACGGGTACGGCGGCTTCGAGATCTCCATGGTCCCGCAGTACAGCGCGGTCACCGGCCGCGCCTGGCTCGCGCGCGGCGGCACGTACGTCGTCGCGGGCATCCGGGGCGGGCACGAGTACGGCCCCGCCTGGCACAGGGCGGCCCTCGGCGCGAACCGGGTCCGGGCCTACGAGGACTTCGCCGCCGTCGCCCGGGACCTCACCGCCCGGGACATCACCACCCCCGCCCAGCTGGGCATCGAGGGGGGCAGCAACGGCGGACTGCTCATGGGCGCCATGCTCACCCGCGACCCCGAGCTGTTCGGCGCGGTCGTCGCCCACGTGCCGCTGCTGGACATGCTGCGCTTCCACAAGCTGCTGGCCGGGGCCAGCTGGATCGCCGAGTACGGGGATCCCGACAGCCCGGCCGACCGGCCGCACCTGGAGCGGATCTCCCCGTACCACCGGATCCGGGCGGACGGGCCCGCGTACCCTCCGCTGCTGCTGCTCACCTCGACCCGGGACGACCGGGTGCACCCCGGCCATGCCCGCAAGATGGCCGCCCGGCTGCGCGAGTACGGACATCCCGTGCTGTTCCACGAGCACCTCGGCGGCGGCCACGCGGGAGCCACCGACCACCGGCAGACCGCCTTCAACGAGGCCCTCGTCCACACCTTCCTGTGGGAGCGGCTGACCCCGCAGAAGTGACCGCGTACGGGGGCAGAGGTGAACGGCAGGCATCCGTACGGGGGATTTGCGGGGCCAGTCGCCACCGGGGGCCGGGTTGTGCTCCACCATCGGCGGATGCGACCCCGGCCAGGGAGGACCCCATGAGCACCCCGTACGCGTCCGCCGCCCCGTACTACGCCCGCTACCGGCCCCCGTACCCGGCGGAGTTGTACGCGCTCCTCACGGAACGGTTCGCGCTCGACGGCTCCCAGACCGTACTGGACCTCGGCGCCGGGCCGGGAACCGTCTCCCTGCGGCTGGCTGCGCTGGTCGAGCAGGTCTACGCCGTGGACCCGGAGCCGGCCATGCTCGCCGAAGGGTGCAGGCTCGCCGAGGAGCAGGGCCGCACGAACATCGCGTGGCTGCGCGGCGACTCCGCGGGAATCGGCAGGCTGTGCCTGCCCCGGATCGACCTGTGCGTCATCGGCGGGGCCTTCCACCGGATGGACCCGACCCGGCTGCCGGCCGAACTCGACTCGGTGCTCGCGCCGCGCGGGGGGATCGCCGTCGTCACCACCCTGGCGGGGGCGGCGGCCGGACAGCAGGGCCGGGGCCCCGCCTGGCCGGCGGTCGTCGACGAGGTGTGCGCGCGCTTCCTCGGGTCCGCGCCCCGCACGGGGCACGGACCGTCGACGCACCCGGCGGGCGGAGCGGAGGAAGCCGAGCAAGGGGACGAACTGCAGGGGCTGGAGGGCCTGGAGGGCCTGCAGGAGCTTGAGGACCGTCTGGCGAAGTCGGCGTTCTCCCACGTCCGGACCACCACCTGGGAGCGGTCCACGCGCTGCACCGTGGACGAGCTGGTCGGCCTGCAGCTCTCCCGTCCCCGCTCCAGCCCGGCCCGGCTGGGCGACCGGAAGGGCGCGTTCGAGTCCGAGCTGCGCCGCGCCCTGCTGGCCCATGACCCGGGTGGCACCTACAGCCGTACCGTCACGGTCGCGGCCACCATCGCGACCAGGCCACGGCGTTGACCGGGGCGCGGCCGACCGGGAAGGGGCCGGCCGGCCGCGGGCCGTGTGCGGAGCCGGCTACTCGCAGCCGACGCCGTCACCGTCGCGGTCGAGGTGGCGGCCGTAGCCCGGATCTCCGCGGCGGATCGGGTTCGCTCCGGCGTCCCGGACCGCCGTGCAGTTCGTGTAGCTGACGCTGCCGCCGCCGCCCGACGACGAGGAGTTTTCGGGCTCCTCGCTCTTGGCGCCGGGCTCCGGTGCGGGGGCGGGCTCCGGCTGCGCGGCGGGTGTGGGCGTGGGCGACGGCGCCGGAGCCGGGGTGGTGGCGGACGGGCTCGGGGTCGGCGCGGCGGCGGCCGGTGCGGGGGCGGTGGCCGTCACGGTGACGGTGACGGTCGGCGCGGGCTGCGGCTGCGCTGCCGCCGGCCGGGGCTTCGGGTCGGAGTTGGCGGCCACCAGGACGACGAACCAGACCGAGGCGAGCGCGACCGTCACGATCCTGCCCGTCCTGCCCCAGCGGGCGAGAAAGGCCAGCGCGGCGCCGAGCGGCGGAAGCAGGAGCGTGGCGATCACGACGACCGGGATGGCCAGCGCCGACGGCCAGCGCGGCCCAGCGGGTCCGGTGGGTGTGAAGGGGTGCGGCTGCGGCGGGTGCGGGTTCGGATACAAGGATCTCCTGCCATGGACATGGAAGAGGAGCGGGCGCCCAGTTAAGCGCACCAGTCGAATCCAGCCATGGGGAATACGGAAATCCAGCCACCGCCATCGCGTATCAGGGCGCCGCGGTCCCGTCCGGGGGCGGGAGCTCCGCGGGCAGCGGCGGCCGGCACCGGCCGGCCCGCCGCCGCTCGCTCGCGCCGAAGTCCTGGTAGTTCCGCCGGGCCTCGAGCAGTGTGACGTGGTTGGGGCCGCCCGTGAGGTGATCGGGGTCCCGGTGGTCCCCGCCGTCGTCCTGCCAGCCGCAGACGGGGCAGATCTCGTGGTGCCCCTGCACTCCGACGGTCAGGTTCCCGCAGACGATGCAGGGGAACGGGCCCGTGGCCGGTGCGTCGGCGAGTGCGGTGAGCAGCTCGCGCTCGCGGGCGGTGCTCAGGCCGGCCCGGCGGGGGCGCTCCAGGCCTTCGGCGCGTTCCCACCGCAGGAGGTCCTCCAGCATCTCCACCCGCGGGCGGTCGCGCAGCCCGGCCGCGTGCGCCGCGGCTCCGCTGCGGGCGCAGAAGCCCGCCCACTTCGGGTCCGGCATCCACATGGCCATCGACTCCGGGCCCATGAACGGCCCGACCCCCTGGTCGAGGAGCCACTGCGGGTCCGCCACCTCCACCGGTCCGGTGTAGCCGGCCACGCGTGCCGACAGGCCGACCCAGCTGTCGAGGGGGACGACGGGCCCGACGGCGTCGAAGGTCCCGGTGGTGCCTTCCTGCGCCAGGTCCAGCAGCCAGGCCGCCAGGTCGCGCACGTCGACGGCCTGGGTCGGCAGGCGGGGTGACCGGGGGAGGAGGACGGGCTGGTCCGCCTCGCGGGCGAAGCGCGCCACCCAGTAACCCGTCCGCCCGCTGGCGTCGCCCGGCCCGCCGATCAGGCCGGCCCGGGCGATGACGAGCCGGTCGCCCACCGCGGCGCGCGATGCCTCCTCGCAGGCGACCTTGGCCTCTCCGTACTCCTCCCGCCCCACGTACTGCCCCTCGGCCGGCGCCAGCAGCGCGGCCGACTCGTCGGCGCCGACCGTGCCGTGGTCGGCATAGGCGCTGATGGACGAGACGTAGGTCCAGTGCCGGGCCCGCCCGGCCAGGGCCGCGAGCGCGCCGCGGACGAAGGCCGGCTGCCAGGACACCTCGATCACCGCGTCCCAGTCGCGGCCGAGGAGCTCCGCGTAGGCGGACTCCTCGTTCCGGTCCGCCGCCACCAGCCGCGCACCGGGGGCGACTTCACCGCTCTCGCCGCGCGCCAGACAGGTCACGTCGTGACCGCGCTCCAGTGCCTGCCGTGTGATTTCACGCCCCAGCCAGGCGGTCCCGCCCAGTACAAGAAGATCCATTCGGCCACCTCAGCACACCGCGGGCACGGCCGCGATCCCGGTTCGCGCTGGGCGGAGAAAGCGGTACGGGCGGGTGCGGGTGCGGGTCCGGCTGCGGGTGCGGGTGCCGGTTCGGCTGGGGCCGCCCGGTCACAGGTCCCGTCGCATGCAGGCGCGGGGCCACCGGTCCAGACCGTGCGCCGCCTCGCGGTCGCGGATGTCCCGCAGACCGGGCGGGAGGCCGGCGTCCTCCAGCAGCCGGAAGCCGCAGCGCGCGTAGTACGGGGCGTTCCACGGGACTTCGGTGAAGGTGGTGAGGGTCAGGGCGGGCACGCCCTCGTGCCGCGCGAACGCCGCCAGGTGCTCCAGCAGCCCCCGGCCGAGGCCGCGGCGCGCACGGTCCGGATGGACGGAGACCTGCTCGACGTGCAGGTTGCCCTCGACGTACTCGGCGATCAGGTAGGCGCCCGGAGCGTCCGCCGCGTCGACCGAGACCCAGGCCAGCCCCGCCTGTCGGTAGGGGGCGAGCTCGTCGATGGTCAGCGGCTCGTCGTCGGCGATCTCCGGCATGCCGATGTCCCGGAAGCAGCGCCCGGCGGCCCTCTCGATGTCCTGGAGGAGGGGCAGTTCTTCCAGCCGTGCCGTGCGGATGGTCATGGCGGCATTGTCGCGGGCGGTGGGCCGGAAGGCACCCGAGTATCGGGCACACGTTCGTTCTCCGCTCGCCGGGGGACGCGTACTGTGCTCCGTCCGAGTTCACTTGGGTGCCCGTTCGGGCGCAGCGCCGAGGTCATGATCATCATTTTGGCGCCACATCGGTTTGATACGGCTATGCCACGAATGCGACGGAGACAACCGACCAAGGCGTGGGGCGCCGTGGCTGCGGTGACGGGGGCCATGCTGGTCGTCGCCGCAGCGCCGGGCCGGGCGCCCGATGCGGACACCTCGGAGGTGGCCCTCGCGGGTGCGCCGCGCGAGGCCGCGGTCACCCTGCTGGTCGGCAGGGTGCTGGACGAGGGCCGCGAGTCCGGCGAGGGGCCGTGCACGGTGCGCATGTTCCGGCCCGGGCTGTGCAGCGGCTGGCAGGAGCAGCGGGTACGGGCCACCGCGCGCGGTGTGGGCTCCGTACTGAAGGATCCCTCCCTCGGCGACACGGCGCAGGCGGCCCGGACCGAGGTGCTCCCCACGGACTCCGGGGGGCCGCTGCAGATCGCCCTCGCGCAGCCGGGCCGCCTCACGGACGTCACCGTGCGCGACGGGCACGGCCGCCATCTGGCCGGTGAACTCGCCCCACACAGTGAGCGCTGGCGCAACAGCGAGCCGCTGCGGGCGGGGGAGACCTACACCGTGCAGGTCGGCGCGCAGGACGCGGCCGGCACCCCGGTCGGCGTGACCATGGCGTTCCGGACCGCGCCGCCCGCGGACGGGGGCAGGCTGACCGTCGAGTTCGGGCCGGGCCCGGGCACCTACGGCGCGGGCGAGATCGTGACGGCCGGCCTCAGCCGCCCGGTGCCCGCCGACGACCTCCCGGCCCGCGCCCGGCTGGAGCAGGCGCTCGAGGTGACCTCGGAGCCCCGGGTCGAGGGCGCGTGGCACTGGGTCGACGAATCGACCCTGCACTACCGGCCGCGTACGTACTGGCCCGCCCACACCGTGGTCCGGGTCCGCAGCGGCCTCGACGGCGTCGAGGTCGGTGACCACGACTACGGCGGCCCCTCCGACGAGGTGCAGTTCACCATCGCGGACCGGATCGAGGCCGTCACCGACTCCGCCACCCACCGGATGACCGTACGCCGCAACGGACGGGTCATCAGGACGATCCCGGTCACCACCGGCAAGGCGGGCTTCAGGACGCGCAGCGGCATCAAGGTCGTGCTGCGCAAGGAGCCCAAGGTGCGGATGCGCGGCGACACCGTCGGCATCAAGCGCGGCACCAGCGAGTTCTACGACCTGCCCGTCTCCTTCGCGACCCGGGTGACCTGGAGCGGCGAGTACATCCACGCGGCGCCCTGGTCGGTCGAGGCACAGGGCGAGGAGAACGTCAGCCACGGCTGCACGGGCATGAGCACCGAGAACGCCGCCTGGTTCTTCGAGACGGTCCGCGAGGGCGACATCGTGGAGGTGGTCAACAGCGGGGGAGAGAAGATGGCTCCCTTCGACAACGGCTTCGGCGACTGGAACGTGGACTGGCGGACCTGGCTGGCAGGCAGCGCCCTGGCCTCCATCGACGGGAGCCCGCAGAGCTCACAGGCCACCCCGTCCAGGCTGCACCCGACCACCTGACCCCGACTGTCCGGCCCGCATGCCCGCATGCCCGCATGCCCGCATGCCCGACCGTGGAACCCGTTCCCGGTCGGCGGCGGCTCGGCCTACGATCACCACATGATCAAAGGAGTGATGTTCGACTTCTCCGGCACGCTGCTGCGCGTCGAGTCGACCGAGGAGTGGCTCCGTGCCGCCCTCGTGGAGACCGGCATCGCGATGGCCGAGGAGGAGTTCGGCGAGACGGTACGGCGGCTGACCGAGTACGGCGCACTGCCGGGCGGGCCCTCGCCCCGGCAGGTGCCCGCGCACCTCGAAACCGTGTGGGGCACGCGGGACATCAGCGCGCAGGAGCACCGGGCCGCCTACGGAGGCCTGACCCACGCGGCCGGTGTCACGGACCCGGAGCTGGCGAAGGTGCTCTACGACCGTCACATGACCCCTGCCGCCTGGCGCCCCTACCCGGACACCGGGCCGACCCTGCGCGAACTGCGGCGGCGGGGACTCCCGGTGGCCGTGGTCAGCAACATCGGATGGGACCTGCGGCCGATCTTCCGCACGCACGGGCTCGACGAGCTGGTCGACGCCTACGTGCTCTCCTTCGAGCTGGGCACCCAGAAGCCCGATCCGGCGATCTTCCGGGCCGCCTGCGACCGGCTCGGCCTGGCCCCCGCCGACGTGCTCATGGTGGGGGACGACCGGCGCGCCGACGGCGGCGCCCGGGAGCTCGGCTGCCCGGTGCACTTCGTCGACCACCTCCCGGTCGACGAGCGGCCCGGGGGACTGGCGCCGCTCCTGGACCTGCTCGGCCCCTCGTAGGCCGGCCCTCAGGTCCCGCCCCGGCTCCGTCTCCCGCCCCGCCCCGCCCCGCTCTGGCTCCCGCCCCGTCCCGGAGCCGGGCGCGGTGGGCCACGCTGCCGGGTTCGACCCGCGCGGCATCCTGGCCCCGGGTGCGGACGGCCGGTACCGGTTGCCGTTCGGGGACTCCCCCCTGCCCGTCCTGTCCTCACTGCGCGCGGTGTCGCCAGACAGTGCCCAGGCAGGAGTGCGCAGCGGCCTGCGTGGCGGTGGCCGACACACCGCCCGGCCCGACTGTGGCGGCCGTGCACATGGGAGCCGCCCGCCCGAGTCCCGGATGATTCTGGGCATGACAAGCGGATTCCCTCCCGTGCCCCACGGGACAGCAGCCGCCGCGGGTATCGACCTGGCGGGCCGCACCGCCATGGTGACCGGTGCCGGAAGCGGCATCGGACGGGCCTGCGCCTCGGCGCTCGCCGCGGCCGGGGCCCACGTACACGTGGTGGACGTGGACGGAGCCGCGGCGAGGTCCGCAGCCGAGTCGATCGGCGGGCGGGCGCACGTGGTGGACCTGGCCCGGGCCGGGGCCATCGAGGAGCTGCCCGCCGAGCTCGACATCCTGGTCAACAACGCGGGGATCCAGCACGTCGCACCCCTGGCCGAGTTCCCGCCGGACCGCTTCGCACTCATGCAGCGCGTGATGGTCCACGCGCCGTTCCTCCTCATCCGCCGGGCCATGCCGTACATGAGCGCCCGGGGCTGGGGCCGGATCGTGAACATCTCCAGCGTGCACGGGCTGCGCGCCAGCGCCTTCAAGGCCGGCTACGTGACCGCGAAGCACGCCCTGGAAGGGCTGAGCAAGGTCGCCGCCGTCGAGGGCGCCCCGCACGGTGTCACCAGCAACTGCGTGAACCCCGGATACGTCCGCACACCGCTGGTGGAGCGGCAGATCGAGGCGCAGGCGGCCGCCCACGGCATCGACGCCGGCCAGGTGGTGTCGGACGTGCTGCTGAGCCGTTCCGCGGTCAAGCGGCTGATCGAGCCGGAGGAGGTCGCCGCCGCCGTCCTGTGGCTCTGCGGTCCGCACACCGGGTACGTCACGGGCGCGTCCATCCCCCTGGACGGCGGCTGGACCGCCGCCTGACCGCCACCTGGCCGCCGCAAGCCCGGCGGCCGGCCTGCACCGCGCCGCTCAGAAGCCGGGCAGGGCGCCCGTCACGCGGTCCCACAGGGAGCGGGTGGCTCCGAAGCCGCTCTCGTGCACCCAGACGTGGGTGCATCCGGGGCACTGGAGGTGGAGCAGGCTGCCGGTGTTCGTGAGGAGGTAGCGCCAGTGCGTGGAGCAGCTGCGCCGCTGCTCGCAGGGGTCGCAGCCGCGTGCGTCCTCGCACTTCGGGCAGGCCACCCAGGCGCGGCGCCCGGGGTCGGCCTGCGGGTCAAGCGGCAGCACTGCCGTCTCCGCGTGCGGGCAGCACACCGGCGGCGACCAGGTCGTCGTAGACGCGCTGCTGTCCGGCGTCGAGCCCGGAGTACAGCAGGTCGTACGCGGCCTCCTCGCCGAGCAGCACCTCCACCGGATCCCAGTCCGGGCCGAGGGCCGCCATCACCTGGGCGCGCCGGAGCACCTCCTGCGAGGTGAGGTCGACGGGGAAATCGACCAGCTCGGACGCGTCGGGAGCACCGGAGGCGTCGGAGGGAGGGGTGGGGTCGTGGGGGGCCATGACATCGAAGTTAGGTAGGCCTTCCTTCTCCGGTCAAGGGAGGGTGGGCGGAGTCACAGCCCGCTGTTCGGGGGCCGGCGCGGCGGTCCGGCGGGGCCCGGCGGCGTGACAAATGTAATGGTCCGTCAAGGTGCTTCTCCGTCTGCAGGTTGATGCCCGGTTCGTCCTGGCGGACGAGGCCGCACCCCGGGTCGGGGACGAAGAATCTAAGTGACCAAGATCGCCGGGCCCCACCGGGCCACCGACGAGGAGCCGCCGTGCCCCACACCCGTCCTGCCGACCGCCCCGTACCGCGACTGCGTCGTGCCGCCTCGGTCACCGCCGTCGCCATAGCCCTGCTCGCGGGCCTCGCCCCGGCCGCGAGCGCCGCGAGCCAGGCGGCGCCGGCCGCCTACGGCCCGGCCGCCGGCCGCCACCTCGACCGGACCCGGCTGCAGGCGGGGCTGGACGCGATCCACGAGGCGGGTGTATATGGCATCTACTCTGCGGTCCGTGACGGCCGCGAGCGCTTCGACGGCGCCTCCGGCCTCGCCGACGTCTCCACCGGGCGCAAGGTCCGCCCCGACCTGCGCCACCGCGTCGGCAGCGTCACCAAGACGTTCACCGCCGTCGCCGTCCTCCAGCAGTCCGCCAAGGGCCGGGTGGACCTCGACCGGCCGGTCGGCGACTACGTGCCCGAGCTGCTGCCCGGCGAGCGCGGTCGCAAGGTCACCGTACGCATGCTCCTCAACCACACCAGCGGGATCCACGACTACGTCGGCGACGCCTTCCCCTCCCTCCTGAAGGGGACCACGGAGAGCCTGGACGATCACCGGTACCGCACGGTGAAGCCGGCCGAGCTGATCGGCTACGGGGTGGCCCGGCCGCAGCTGTTCGAACCCGGCACCGAATGGTCCTACTCCAACACCAACTACGTGCTGCTGGGCGAGGTGCTCCGCAAGGTCACCGGCCAGGACCCGGAGCGGCTGATCACGCAGGACGTGATCCGGCGCGCGGGCCTGCGGGACACCTACTTCCCCGGCGCCGACCCGTACATCCGCGGTGCGCACGCCCGCATGTACGAGAGCTTCTACGGCATCATCGACCCGCCGCGCGACTACAGCGACTACAACATGACCTGGGCCGGCACCGCCGGCGCCCTCGTCTCCACCACGCAGGACCTCAACACCTTCTACCGCGCCCTGCTGCGCGGGGACCTCCTGCCGCGCCGCCAGCTGGACCAGATGCGCACCACCGTCGATGTCAAGGACGAGACGGGAGCCGTGAGCATGCGCTACGGCCTCGGCATCTACTCCCTGGACACGCCGTGCGGCCCGGTCTGGGGGCACGACGGGGGCGTCTTCGGCGCCGGTACCTGGACCCTGTCCAGCCCGGACGGCACCCGCCAGTTCGCCATCGGGTACAACCTGATGAAGTACCAGCGCCTCAACGAGAGCGGCACCGCCCTGGACCCGCACCCCGCCGACGCCGCCATGCGGGACTACCGGGACCAGTCCCTCTGCGGCACCACCGCGCCCCGGACCCCGGACCCGGCCCCGAAGAAGCGCTCCGCCGAGGCCCCGGCGGCCGAGGCTCCGGCCGCCCCCCGCGTACTGCCCCCGAACCTCCCGGCCCTCCCCGGGCCGCTGTCGGGCCCCCTCCTGTGATCAGGCGCTGTTCTTACGGATCCGTGACGTGCGGTCCGGCGAGCACGTCACGGGGCCGTGTGCGGCATAGCGTCGGGGCATGCGTGTACTTGTGACTGGAGGCGCGGGCTTCATCGGCTCGCACATCGTCGCCGAGCTGATCGGCCGCGGGCACGAGCCGATGGTCTTCGACCTGGCGGAGAACGGCAGGGGCGGCGGCGGGCAGGGTGGGCGCGACATCCGCGACGCGGACGCCGTGGCCCACGCGCTCGCGGGCGTGGACGCGGTCTGTCACCAGGCGGCCAGAGTGGGCCTGGGGAAGGACTTCGAGGACGCGCCCGGCTACGTGTCCGCCAACGACCTCGGCACCGCCGTACTGCTGGCCGAGATGGCCCGGGCGGGGGTGCCGAGGCTGCTGCTCGCCGGATCGATGGTGGTCTACGGCGAGGGCCGCTACGAGTGCCCCGCCCACGGCACCGTACGGCCCGGCCCGCGCGACGAGGACGATCTGCGGGCCGGGCGGTTCGAACCACGCTGCCCGCTCTGCGGCGCCGCACCGGCGCCGGGGCTGGTCTCGGAGGACGCCCCGATGGACCCGCGGAACGTCTACGCCACGACCAAACTCGCCCAGGAGCACCTCGCCTCCTCCTGGGCCCGGGCGACCGGCGGGCGCGTCGTCTCGCTGCGCTACCACAACGTCTACGGGCCGGGGATGCCCCGCGACACCCCGTACGCGGGGGTGGCCGCGCTGTTCCTGTCCTCGCTCGCGCGCGGCGAGGCGCCCCGCGTCTTCGAGGACGGCGGACAGCGCCGGGACTTCGTCCACGTACGGGACGTGGCCGGGGCCAACGCGGTGGCCCTGGAGGCGCTGTCCGGGCCGGACGCGGCCGCCGGCGCCGGGCCCGCGGGATTCACCGCGTACAACGTCGGCAGCGGTGACCCGAGGACCGTCGGCGACATGGCGGGGGCGCTGGCCGCCGCCTGCGGGGGACCGGCCCCGGTCGTCACCGGCGAGTACCGCCTCGGCGACGTGCGCCACATCACCGCGGACTCTGCGCGCCTGCGGCGCGAGCTGGGCTGGCGCCCGACGGTCCCCTTCGCCACGGGCATGGCCGAGCTCGCGACGGGCACGCCGCCGCCGGAGCGAGCCGGGTCCGGGGGCCCCGGCGGGGGGATCCTGGTCAGCTGGCCGGGGTCAGCCGAATGAGCCGATGTTCTCGCGCACCCAGTCGTCGTAGGTGCGCGGGGGGCGGCCGATGATGTCCTGCACGGACGGCCGCTGGTCCAGGGTCCAGCGGAGGAGTTCGGGGTACCGGGCGCCGTACTCCGCCAGCGCGTACAAGGTCACCTCGATCGCGCCTTCGGGCCAGCCGAGACCTCGCCAGACCGCCCGGCCGGCGTCCGGCGCCAGATCGACCGTGCCGATGTCGCGGCCGAGGGCCGCGGCGACGCTCCTTACACGGGCACGTGTGCTCAGTGGCGGGCCCACCGCCTCGACGACCGTCCCGGCGTAGTCGTCACCGGTCAGGGCCGCGGCCGCCACGGCGGCGAGGTCCTCCTCGTGGATGAAGGGGTAGTGCCCCTCTCCGAGAAGGGCCTCCCGGACCACCCCGTCCGCCCGGACGGTGGCGGGCCAGTCCGACCCCGTCGCCGGGTAGGTGCCCTCGATGACGGCGCCCATCACGGCCGACGGCCTGATATGCGTCCAGGCGAGGCCCGAGGCCTCCACCGCCTTCTCGATCGCCAGCCAGAACCAGGTCTCCGGCGGATTCGCCTCCTCGTACTCCGGCCCGTGGGACGACAGCAGGACGACCTTCGAGGCGCCGGCGTCCCGGGCGAGAGCGAGGGCGTCCGACCGTCGACGGGTGGGCGCCGGCGAGGAACACGGCACCGACACCGTCGAAGGCCCGGGCACACTCCAGCGGCCGGGTGAAGGACCCCTCCACCACCTCGACGGTGTCCGGCCAGTCACCGCACTGGTCCGGCTCGGCCAGCACCCGCACCTGCAGGCCCATGGCGAGCAACTGCCGTGCAAGGCGGCGCCCGACGATCCCCGTCGGGCTGTTGCCCTCGTCCTTGCGCGGGCTGACGACGGTCAGCAGACAACTGCGACCGCCCGGCGATGCCTTCTCATCGTGCTCGAACGTGTCCACGGCAGGACCCTTCCACACAGGGGCGGAAATCTCGCGGGATTCGGGACCTCAGGCCGCGGCCGCGGGCAGCGTCAGTTCGAAGCGGCAGCCGCCGGAGACGTTCCGGACGTGCGCGTGGCCCGCGTGGGCCTCGACGATGCCCCGCACGATCGCGAGTCCCAGGCCCGCGCCCGAGGGCGGCGTACGGGACGGCGTCCCGCGCCAGCCGGTGTCGAAGACGCGCGGAAGGTCCTCCTCGGGGATCCCTCCGCAGGCGTCGGTGACCGAGAGCACCACCGAGTCCGCGCGGCGCTCGGCGGCGATCGCGACCGTACCGTCGGCCGGCGTGTGGCGGATGGCGTTGACCAGGAGGTTGGACAGGACCCGGGTCATCTCCTTGCCGTCCACCTCCACCGGCAGCGAGGCGACCCCCTCGCCGACCAGCCGTACGCCGTGCTCACGGGCCAGCGCGTCCGTGCCGGCCAGAGCATCGCCCACCAGGTCGTGGAGGGACATCCGGGTCAGGGTGAGGGACAGCGCGCCCGCGTGGATGCGGGAGAGTTCGAAGAGGTCACCGACCATGGAATTGAGGCGGTCGACCTCGGTGCGGATCTGCCGGTGGTAGCGCGCGGGATCGGCGGCCATCCCGTCCTCCAGCGCCTCCGACATGGCCCGCAGCCCGGCCAGCGGGGTGCGCAGGTCGTGCGAGATCCAGGCCACGAGCTCGCGCCGCGAGGCCTCCAGAGCCCGCTCGCGTTCACGGGAGGCGGCCAGCCGCTCGGCGGTCAGGGCCAGTTCCCGGCTCAGTGCCGTGAGCTCGGCGGGAGCGGGTACCGGCGGCGTCACGAAGGTGCCCTCCTCCCCGAAGACCCGGGCCGCGCCGACGAGTTCCCGGCAGCGCCGTACGACCTGGCGGCCCAGCAGCAGCGCGGTGGCCATCGAGACGGCCGCGGCCACCGCGACGACCGTGGTGACGACCGCCAGGTCGTGGGAGGACAGGAACATGGCCCAGGCCACGGTCAGAGTTCCGGCGAGCATCGCCGACACGGCGACCGCGGCGACGACGGCGAGGGAGACCGCCACGCTGCGCCGGCGCAGGATCCGCAGCGCCACGGCCCCGAACAGCCCGGCGGCGCCCGCCCCGAGGAGGGCGTACAGGGCGATCAGCAGCAGGTCACGCATGGCCGTCCTCCGCCCCGGCACCGGATGCGGCCCCGTCGTCCGGCTCCGCCTCGAAGCGGTAACCGGCGCCCCAGACCGTCTGGATCAGCTGCGGGCTGCCCGGATCGTCCTCGATCTTTCCGCGGAGCCGCCGCACGTGCACGGTGACCGTCGAGAGATCGCCGAAGTCCCAGCCCCAGACCTCGCGCATCAGCCGCTCCCGGTCGCAGACCTGACCGGGGTGGCGCAGGAAGTAGGCGAGGAGATCGAACTCCCGCAGGGTGAGCGCCAGCTCCCGGCCCCCCTTGTGGACGCGGCGGGCCGCCGGGTCCAGGGTCAGGCCCGCCACCGCGAGGCGCGGACCGCCCTCCGGGACGCCTGCCGGGGCGCCCGCCTGCGCCCGGCGCAGGACCGACCGCACCCTCAGGACGAGCTCCCGCGGGCTGAACGGCTTGGTCACGTAGTCGTCCGCACCCACCTCAAGGCCCAGGATCCGGTCGTCCTCGTCGCCGCGCGCGGTGAGCATGATGACCGGGACGGGCCGGCCACCGCCCTCCCCGGCGCGCAGCCGACGGCAGACCTCCAGCCCGTCCATACCGGGGAGCATGAGGTCCAGGACCATCAGATCGGGCCGGTGCTCCTCGGCGGCGCGCAGACCGGCCGGGCCGTCCGCCGCCAGGCGCACCGTGAAACCGGCCCGCTCCAGGTATCCGGCCACGACCTCCGAGACGGTCGGATCGTCGTCCACGACCAGGACGCTGCCCAGCACGCCACCGTCTCGGCCGGTCCCGTCGGCGCCGGGTTCCTCGTTCACACGCTCCACCTTGCTCACTGCCATGACCCCAGGCTGTCACCCGCCGGCCCCGATGCGGGGCGCGGACCCCCTCCTGAGGGACGGCGTCCGCGTTTCGTAAGGTCTGCGGGCCCCTTTTCCCCGGTCCTGATTCCTACGGTGTGGAGGGTGACTTCATCAGCTTGTGCTCCGCTCCGCGCGGACCTCGTACTGCCGTGCCTCGACGAGGCGGAAGCCCTTCCCTGGGTACTGGCGCGCGTGCCGGCCGGATGGCGGGCCATCGTCGTCGACAACGGGTCGACCGACGGCTCGGCGGAGATCGCCCGGAGCCTCGGCGCCACCGTCGTGCACGAGAGCCGGCGCGGTTTCGGCGCCGCCTGCCACGCCGGGCTCCTCGCGGCGCGCGCCGACCTGGTCTGCTTCTGCGACTGCGACGCCTCCATGGACCCCGGACTGCTCGCCCCCATGGCGGTGCGCGTCGCCGCGGGCGAGGCCGACCTGCTGCTCGGCCGCCGCCGCCCGCAGGGGCGCGGCGCCTGGCCCGTGCACGCACGCGCCGGGAACATCGCCCTGGCGCGGATGCTGCGCCGCCGCACCGGACTGCGGCTGCACGACCTCGGCCCGATGCGGGTCGCACGCCGAGCGGCCCTGCTCGGCCTCGACCTCACCGACCGGCGCAGCGGCTATCCGCTCCAGATGGTCGTACGGGCCGCGGACGCCGGCTGGCGGGTCGCCGAGACGGACGTCCCGTACCTGCCCCGCTCCGGGAAGTCCAAGGTCACCGGCACCTGGCGGGGCACCTGGCACGCCGTACGGGACATGCGCAAGGTGCTCGCCGAGCCGCCCGGCATCCGGCCCGCGCCCACCGAGGGGATCGCCGCATGAGCACCCTTCTGGTCATCGCCAAGACGCCGGTCGCCGGCCGGGTCAAAACCCGGCTCACTCCCCACTTCACCCCCGGGCAGGCCGCCGACCTGGCCCGCGCGGCGCTCCAGGACACCCTGGCCGCCGTACTCGCCACCCCGGCGCGGCGGCGCGTCCTGGTCCTCGACGGAGCCCCCGGGCCGTGGCTGCCCCACGGCATCGAGGTCGTCCCGCAGTGCGAGGGCGGGCTCGACGCCCGGCTGGCCGCGGCCTTCGCCGGCGCCGGCGGACCGGCCCTCCTCATCGGCATGGACACCCCCCAGGTCACCCCGGAGCTCCTCGCCCGCGGCCTCGACTTCAGCGAGACGGACGCCTGGTTCGGCCCCGCCGACGACGGCGGGTTCTGGGCGCTCGGCCTGGCCGAGCCCGACCCGGCCCTGCTCCTCGGCGTCCCCATGTCCCTGCCGACCACGGGCGAGGCGCAGCGCGCCCGGCTGACCGCCTCCGGGCGCGCGGTACGGGACCTGCCCGAGCTCTGCGACGTGGACACCCCGGCCGACGCGGCACAGGTCGCCGCCGCGGTACCCGCAACCCGCTTCGCCGTCCTGCACGGCGGCCTCAGCGCGGCGACCCGATGACCGCCCAGCTCACCGAACCCGCCCTCGCCTGGCGGGCCGACCCCTACGCCGATGCCCTGCGCGCCGGCCAGGGCCCCCTCTACCTGCGGCGCTCGGACGGCTGGCTGCTGCCGCTGGACGTGGAGCGGTGGTGCGCCGGGCCCGACGAGGCCGACGAAGGAGTCCTGGCCCGCTGCACCGGGCCGGTCCTGGACATCGGCTGCGGCCCCGGTCGCCTCGTCGCCACCCTCGCCGCGCGCGGGCACCGGGCACTCGGTGTGGACGTCACCCCCGAGGCGGTGGCCCGTACGACGCGGGCCGGGGGCAGTGCGCTGTGCCGGTCGGTCTTCGATCCACTGCCCGGCGAGGGCCGCTGGGGGACGGTCCTGCTCATCGACGGCAACATCGGCATCGGGGGAGACCCGGCCGCCCTGCTCCACCGCGCCTCCCAACTCGCCGCGCCGGGCGGCTCCCTGCTGGTCGAGGTGGCCACCGCCGACGTCGACGAACGCGTCGAGGTGCACGTCGACGACGGCCGGGGCGGCCACGGGGCGCCCTTCTGGTGGGCCCGACTCGGAACCCGCGCCCTGTGCGGCGCAGCCGCGGACGCCGGCTGGACGCGGCCGGAGACCTGGCAGGCCGCGGGCCGCAGCTTCGTGGGCCTGCGGCGCTGAAAGCCTCAGCAAAGGAGGGGAGTTGACGTCGGATCGGCGTCAACTCCCCCTTCGCACGTCTGCGCTGCAGGCCCTCCCTATCGGCGCTGCCGGGCCTGCGCCCGCCGCCGCGCCACCCCTCGTACGCCTGCGCGCGTTCCGGCATATCCGGCCGTGAGCACGGCGACGGCCCCCATCGCCAGCAGCCAGTTCCGCGGATAGTCCAACGGCAGCACCGTCGCGTTGGCCACCCCGCCGGGGCGCAGGAGCGACGGCAGGGCGATCACCGTCAGCGATCCCGCCATGATCAGCGCGGCGCGCGGGACCCCGCGCAGACGCAGGCCCGCCGCGGCGCAGAGCGCCCCGGCCGCGAAGACCAGCGGGGCGACCAGCCCGTCGTGCGCGAGGACTCCGCCCGCGAGCCACAGAGCGATTCGCCACGGCTCGGGCTCCCGCACCAGCAGGAGGCCGCCGAACGCCATCAGGGCCAGGCCCGAGCCCCCGAACACGTACCGGTACGCCATCACGCCACCTCCAGCCGGCCGACCCACTTGGTCTGCAGCACTCCCGGCCGGTTCGGGGCGATGATCCGCGCCGGGTACCCGTGGTCGAGGGACAGCACCTCGCCGTTCAGCCGCAGTGCCAGCAGGCTGAGCGGATCCTGCGCGTATCCGCGGCCCATCTCCGTCACCCGGTACGCGCCCGCGACTTCCAGCGACACCACCCGGCAGCGCGCGCCCGGGCCCCCACCTGCCCGTTCCAGCAGGTCCCGTACCCGTACGCCCGTCCATCGCGCGGACTTGCTCCAGCCCTCCACACAGGCGAGGGGCAGAGTCACCTCGTGCTGCGGGAGCGCGCGCAGCTCCTCCAGCGTGAGGCTGTACGGCCGTGGCCCGGTCACCGTCAGCCGCCAGTCGGCCAGTGCGGCCCCTGTGACGCGCGCCGCGGCGGCCGTACGGTTCACGGGCAGTCCCTGAGGTCCGTGGGCCGGGCTGCGCGGACCGAACAGCTCCAGCGGACCGAGCGCGGTGACGGACTGGCCGACGGTGGTCAGCGTGACCGCGCCGACGCCGGCCGCGACGGCCGCGAGCAGCTGCCGCCGGTCCGGCCCGTCGGCCTCGGGCAGGGCCAGGGTGCCGGGGGAGCGGCGGGTGAAGTGGCCGCGGATCGCGGGCCATTGAACGGCGACGTGCAACAGCATCGCCCCGAGCAGGAGCCAGGCGACCGCGTAGTGCACCGGTACGAAGGAGAACGGCCAGGGGTACCACTGGAAGGTGTTCAGCAGCCCGGTGAACAGCTCGAAGGTCCCGGCGGCGACGAGCACCGCCACCGAGAGGCGTTCCAGCGCGTGCCGTACGGACCGCACGGGCGGCCACGCGAAGAGCCGCGGGTAGACCGCCCACAGCTTGGCCAGGAGCAGCGGGACCGCGGCGGTGCCTGCGGCCACGTGCAGGCCCTGGGTGAGCCGGTAGCCCCAGTACGGGCGGCTCGGCAGCCGGTCGGCGAGCCAGGCGGGCGGGTGCTGGAGGAAGTGGCTGAGCACACCGGTGGCGAAGCAGACCAGGACGGCGAGGCCGAGGAGGCGGCCGATGACCGTCGCGGTACGGGCGTCGTGCAGGCGCGCCCTGAAAGTGATCGGAGGGCCGGAGGGCGGAGTGAAGCGCATGGGCCCATGACACCCCCGGCGGCGCCCCGGCGGGTGGGTGGAACACCTTACGGAATGCGGACATGCGGGGCTGCGGAGCCCACTTCGGGGCCCGCTGCTGGAACGCTGCGGAGGTGAAACCGCGCACCGCCCCCACCACCTCCACCGCCCCCACGACCCCCACGGGCCGCATCTCTCCCACCGCCCGCACCGCATGGGCCGCCGCGGCCCTCGTCGCCCTCACCACCGCCCTCGTCCTCACCATCCGCCACGACGGCTACTTCACCGACCCCGCCGGGCTGTTCCGGCGGTACGCGGCCTGCTGGGCGCTGTTCGCCCTCGCCCTGCTCGCGCTGCGCCGGGTCCCGGCCGCCCGCGTCGTGCCGCTGCTCCTCGCGGGCGCGGTCGCCGTCACCGCGACCGGGCTGGTGGCACCGCCCCGTACCAGCACCGACTCCTACCGCTACGCCTGGGACGGCCGGGTCCAGTCGGCCGGCATCTCCCCCTACGACCACGCCCCGCAGGACCCGGGACCGGCCCGGCTGCGCGACCCCTGGCTCTTCCCGACGGGCGCCGCCTGCCAGGGCCCGGACCGGGCTCCGATCCCGGGTGGCGGCCCGGTCCCGCACTGCACCCGGATCAACCGGCCCGCCGTGCACACCATCTACCCGCCCGTCGCCGAGGCGTACTTCCTCGCCGTCGACCGGCTGTCCCCCGGGGGCGCCCGGCACAAGCCGCTCCAGATCGGAGCAGGGCTCCTGTCTCTCGGTGTGACAGGTGCTTTGCTGCTGATCCTGCGCCGGCGGGGCCGGAACCTTCGCCCGGCCGCCTACTGGGCCTGGTGCCCCGCCGTACCGATCGAGGCCGTGAACAACGCGCACGTGGACGTACTGGGCGTGCTGCTGGCCGTGGCCGGCCTCGGACTCGTCGCGGCACGGGGCATCGGCCGGCGGGCCGCCGGCGGCCTGGTGCTGGGCGCCGCCGTCGCCACCAAACTCATGCCCGCCGTCGTCCTGCCCGGCGCACTGTCCGGGGTGCGCCGGGTCCGCGACGCGGCCGCCGTGCTGGTCCCCGCCGCCGCCTTCACCCTGCTCGCCTACCTTCCCTACGTCCTCCTCTCGCACGACTCGGTCCTCGGCTACCTCGGCGGCTACGTCGACGAAGAGGGCTACGACGACCCCTCCACCGGGTCCCGCTACGCCCTGCTCCGCCTCGTCCTGCCCGACAGCTGGGCGCTCCCGGTACTCCTCGTCGTCATCGCGGGGGTGTCCGTCCACGTGATGCGCCGCGGCGACCCGCAACGCCCGTGGAGCGGAGCGCTGCTGGTCACCGGGTGGGCCTTCGTGCTCCTCACCCCCGGCTACTCCTGGTACGCCCTGCTCCTGATCGCCCTCGTGGCCCTGGACGGACGCTGGGAATGGCTGGGCACCGCTCTCGCGGGCGCGGCCGTCTACCTCCTCGCGCCGGTCTTCGGCCACCGGTCGGCGCTGAGTGCGATCGCGTACGGAGCCGCGCTCCTCCTGGTCCTGCTGGCCGCGGCGGTCCGGAGCCGACGCGGCGCGCGGTCAGTTCGCGGCGCTGCGCGCCGGCCGGGAACCGTGCCACATCCGTAGCAGCAGGACGGCCGCCGAAGCGATGAACAGGCCCGCGGTGATGAGCAGCCAGCGCCCGAGGAACACGTCCGCCGGAAGGGCCGTGGCCGCGGTGTAGTGGCCGACCCGGCGCAGGATCAGCGGCCACCAGACCAGGAGCAGCAGGCCCGACAGGAAGGCCGGAACGCGCAGGTGGTTGACGGCCGGCCCGCCGCCGGGGGCGAGGCGTTGCACCGCCCGGTCGGCCACGGCGTAGAGCGGCAGCAGGACCAGGTCGTGCAGGAGCGCCGCGCCGACGAACCACAGGGCCACGCCCGGGGCGTCGCCCTTCAGCAGGCGCACGCCCGCGTAGCAGGCCAGGGCGAAGGAGGCGAGCAGCAGGAGCAGATGCAGCGGCGAGGCCCCGTACCAGCGGCGGAACCGGGTCACGCGAGCTCCCCGAAGGTGAGGCGGGTGACCCACTTGGTGTTGAGGACGCCCGGCGCGCCGGGGACGATGACGCGGGCCGGGTAGCCGTGGTCGGGCGACAGCACTGCGCCGTTGACGCGTACGGCGAGCAGGGCGCGGTGGTCGCGCACCTGGTTGTCGCGCAGGGCGCCGGAGCGGAACGAGCCACCGCGCTGGACGGATTCCACCAGGACGCCGACGTCGGGGACAGCGCGGCCGGCCGCGCCGGTCCGGCCGGGTCCGCCGGGAGCGCCGGGTCCGCCGGGTCCGACGAGGGCGGCGAGGTCGATGAGCCGTACCCCGCTCCACAGCTGGTCGGTGGTCGACCAGCCCTCCACGCAGGCGATGGGCAGGGCCGCCTCGTGCTGCGGCATGGCCAGCAGTTCCTCGTAGGTGAGGACGGCGTGGCGCCCGGCGCCGCGTACGGTCAGCCGCCAGGCCGGACCGATGTCGCTCGGGCGGATGCCGACCGATCCGGCCGTCTTGTTGATCTGGAAGCCGTTCGGGCCCGGCCCGGGGTCCGCGTTGTGCGGGGCGAGCACCGCGGTCCGGCGCCACCGGCCGCCCACGCTCTGCCCGGCCGTCACCGCGAACAGCGCCAACGCCCCGAGGCCGACCAGAGCGACCGCTCCCCGGCGGGAGATGGTCGGCTGGGCCGGGCGGGGCGAGACCAGCCCGGCCGCCTCCTCGGAGCCGGGGGCGGGCTGGGCGGCGGAACCGGCCCGCACGGCGCGGACCGCGCGCGGCAGCCGGAAGGCCACGTGCACCACGAACGCGCCGATGAACACCCAGGCGCCGTAGAAGTGCAGGGTGTAGAAGGAGCCCGGGAAGATGTAGTGGAGCTGGACGTTGAGGATGCCGGTGGCGAACTCGAAGCCCGCCCCGCCGACCAGGAGCAGCAGGGACAGCCGCTCGATGCCGTGGGCGACCGACCGGACCGGCGGCCACGCGAACAGCTTGGGGATCACGGACCAGAGCTTGGCGAGGAGCACGGGCACGAGCACGATCCCGAGGACGACGTGCACGCCCTGGGTGAGCCGGTAGAGCCAGTACGGCGAGGTCGGCCACGGGAAGAGGTAGAAGCCGAGCCACCCCTTGCCCGGTGTCTGGTCGTTGACCGCTGCGAGGTCCGGGTTGTAGGCGGCGTAGGACAGCAGCCCCGTCACGAACAACACGGTCACACCGACGAGCAGGATCAGTCCGAACACTGCGGTCAGCCACGGCCCGCGGATCGGGCTGCGCCAGAACCCGGGCCGGGCCGGCCCCGGTGGAGGCCCGGACCGCAATCGTTCACGACCGGCCCGACGGCCACCGCTCGCGTCCATCGGGACACCTCCGCACCGTCGCAGACATGGGGCTGATCGGACATGTCTCGCCGGAGAGAACATGCCTCACCCGAGCCGCGACCCGTCGCGTGACACGCCAGGGCGGCCCGGGGAGTCTCCATCGGCGCGGTCCGAGGCGGCCTCCCGAGGCGGCCTCCGAAGGGCGGACGCGCCCCGACGCCGTTTCCCGGGCCGCGTCCCGGCCCTGCGTCAGGAACCGGTGAGGATGACGAGCTGCTGCGTCGCCCGGGTCATCGCCACGTAGCGGTCGACGGCGCCTTCGACGCCCGCGCCGAACGAATCCGGGTCGACGAGCACGACCAGGTCGAATTCGAGCCCCTTGGACAGTCCGGGGGTCAGCGACCGGACGCGGGACGTCGCCCGGAAGCCGGGTGCGCCGATGACACAGGCGATCCCGTCGGCATGCTCGTCGAGCCAGGTGCCGACGATCGCGTCCAGATCCGCAACGCTGCCGTGGACGACGGGGACGCCGCTGCTGCGGACGGACGTCGGCACATTGGCGTCCGGGAGCGCTTCCCTGATGGCTGGCTCGGCCTCCGCCATCACCTCCTCGGGCGTGCGGTAGTTGATGCTCAGCGAGGCCACACCGATCCGGTCGAACCCGATCCGCTCCAGCCGTTCCCGCCACGACTCCGTGAACCCGTGCCTGGCCTGGGCGCGGTCCCCGACGATGGTGAAACTCCGGGACGGGCAGCGGAGCAGCAGCATCTGCCACTCCGCGTCGGACAGTTCCTGGGCCTCGTCGACGACGATGTGCGCGAAGGGTCCGGCGAGCCGGTCCGGGTCGGCGCCCGGCAGCGTGCTCTCGTCGATCAGACTGTCCTGCAGGTCCCTGCCGCGCAGCATCGTCACCGCGCCCTCACCGTCGTCGTCCGCCGCGAGCAGATCGTCGATGACGCCCGACATGCGCTCGCGCTCGGCGGCGACCGCGCCATGATGCCGCCGCAGCCGTCGTGCCGCCTGCGGGTCGCCGAGCCGCTGCCGGGCCGCGTCCAGGAGCGGCAGGTCGGACACCGTCCAGGCCCGGGTGTCCGCGCGCTGCAACCTCGCGATCTCCTCGCCGCTGAGCCAGGGAGCGCACATCCGCAGGTAGGCCGGCACCGACCACAGGTCCCCGACGAGGTCGGACGCATCGATCGTCGGCCAGGCGCGGTCGAGCGTCGCGACCAGCTCCTGGTCGTGCTGCAGTGACCTGCGCAGCAGGTCGGGGGAGAGGTCCTCGTCGTCGCACTTGTCGAGCAGGATCGTCAGCAGCTCCTCCCAGATCTGCTCGCGCGCCTCGTTGTGCGGGGTACCGGCCGCGGCTTCGAAGGCCTCGGCCCAGTCGTCCGGGCCGAGCCGCACGTCGGACCAGGGGGTCGAGACCGTCATCGCCCGGGTCGGCGGCTCCTCGTAGATGCTCACGGCCTTCTCGATCGCCTTCACCATGTCCGCGGACGACTTCAGGCGCGCCACCTCCGGGTCGGCCTCGGCCGCCGCCCCCGCCCCTTCGGCGACGAGGTCCCGCACGGTGCAGGTCTGCACGCCCTCCTCACCGAGGCTGGGCAGGACGTCGGCCACGTAGGCCAGGTAGGGCTGGTGCGGACCGACGAACAGCACGCCGCCCCGGCGGTGACCGAGACGGGGGTCGGAGTAGAGGAGATGGGCGGTGCGGTGCAGGGCCACCACGGTCTTGCCGGTGCCCGGACCCCCGTCGACGACGAGGGCACCGCGCGAACCCGCGCGGATGATGGCGTCCTGATCGGACTGGATGGTGCCCAGTACGTCACGCATCCGCGGCGACCTGCTGCTGCCCAGGCCGGCGATGAAGGCCGACTGGTCGTCGAGAGCGGCGTGCCCCACGAACCCGTCCGCGGTGAACACCTCGTCCCAGTAGTCACCGATCAGGCCGCGGGTCCAGCGGTACCGGCGGCGGCTCGCCAGGCCCATCGGATCGGCGTGCGTCGCGGCGAAGAAGGGCTCGGCCGCGGGCGAACGCCAGTCGATCAGCAGCCGGTTGCCGGCGTCGTCGGTGAGGCCGAGCCGCCCGACGTACACGGGTTCGGGGTCGTCCTCGCCGACCATGCGCCCGAGGCACAGGTCCAGTCCGAAGCGCCGTAGCGCCCGCAGACGACCGGTCAGCCGGTGGATCTCGGCGTCCCGGTCCATCGCCTCCCGGCCCAGGCCGCCGGGGGCGCGGCGCAGCTCGGTGAGACGGTCGGACAGTTCGGCGACCGACTGGTCGAGGCTCTGCGCGAGAGCCGCGAAGTGCTCCTCGTCGCGGCCGATCAATGCCGGATCGGCCTTGGCGGACAGGCGGCCGGGAAGGTCGAACGCACTGGCGGTCAGGGAGTTCATGTCAGCGGCTCCGATCTGCGGTCGCACCCGCGAGGTCTTCGAACAGTCCATCGACCGACAACAGCACACGCACTCTGTGGATCTCCCGTTTTCGCAGGTCCTGGCTTCGAGGTGCGATTCTGCGGTACGACAGGGGCCTTGCCGCAAGCCCCCCTGTGCGCTATAAGTTGAGAGTGGAAAGGCGTGGGTACTTCCCCTTTCCGCCGATCGTCCGCTCGATACGGACGCACTCCCCGCCCCGTGGCAGCGCTCAGCGCGCCCATCCCCGCCGTGCCCCGCCGCAGTTCATCCGTACGGCCGAACTGCGGATGCCACCCCCGACCCGCCGGTGCAGGCTGTGGGGGCAAGGAGAGCCGCCACAGCCCACCCGGCGCAGCTTCAGCGTCATCCCACCGGATCCCGGGGGATCCACCGGCTCCCGACCCCGTAGGAGGTCAGCCATGCAGGGTGACGAGAGCGCGGGCGAACTCGCGGCGCTGAGGGCCAGGGTTGCCGCCCTGGAATCGGAGGCGGCGAACCGGACACCGCCGAAGCACCGGATGAAGTCGCTGCTCTCCGCGGTGCTGATCATCATCGGCTGCGTGCTGGCCCCGCTCGGCATCGTCGCGTCCTGGACCTCCAGCATCGTGGGAAACACGGACCGTTACGTCTCCACGGTCGCCCCACTGGCCTCCGACCCGGATGTCCAGGCGGCCGCCGCGAACCGCGTCACCGCCGCCCTGATGGAGCACCTCGACCTCGCCACCCTGCTGGAGGACGCGGCCCCCGACCAACGGCCGCTGCTCCAGAAGGCCCTGGGCAAGCTCGGCGGTTCACTGGAGGGCGCGGTCAGCAGTTTCGTGAAGGAGAAGGCGCAGGACGTCATCGCCTCGGAACAGTTCGAGACGATCTGGACCAACGCCAACCGCACCATCCACGCCTCGCTCGTCAAGGCACTGACCGGCAGCGGCGACGGCGCCGTGGAGATCAAGAACGATGCGGTGACGGTCGACCTCGCACCGGTGATCGAACAGGTCAAAACACGGCTCGTGGACGCCGGAATGGGCGTGGCAGGCCGGATCCCCGAGATCCACACCGACTTCACCGTCGTGCAGTCCAACGACATCGGCCGGGTCAAGACGGGCTTCCGGCTGCTTCAGATCCTCGGCGTATGGCTGCCGATCATCGCCGTGCTGCTCGTCGCCGCGGGCGTCCTGCTCTCCGCCCACCGGCGCCGCATCCTCGTCACCGCGGCCCTCGCCGTGGCGTTCTCCGTCGCCGTCCTCGGCCTCGGGCTGACCGTCTTCCGCACCGTCTACCTCAACGCGCTCCCCGACACCGTCTCCCAGGCCGCGGCCGGTTCCGTCTACGACGCGATGATCCGCCTGCTGCGCACGACGATCCGCATGGTCGTGGTCCTCGGCATCGTGATCGCCCTCGCCGCCTGGCTCTCCGGCCCGGGCAAGTACGCCACGGCCGCCCGCCAGATCTGGCACTCCGGGATCGTCGCCACCCGCGCCACGGCCGACCGCCTGGGCCTGCGCACCGGCCCTGTCGGCCCGTTCATCCGGCGCCACCGCTCCTGGTTCACCTGGGGCCTGGTGGCGATCGCCGTCCTTGTGTACGTCCTGTGGTCCTACCCGACCGGCTGGGTGGTCGTGGGGCTCGCCCTCGCCCTGCTCTTCGCCCTCGCGGTCACGGACTTCCTCGCCGAGGACACCACCACCCCCGTCGAGGGGACGACCCCGAGTCCGCACCCGTCATGACGGGGCGCCGTCCGGTCTCCGTGCCGCGCCGGGCTGGGCCGCCGGGATGCGCTGGGTGAAGAAGAGCGCGACCAGGGCGGCGAGAGCGAGGATGGCGAGCGCTGCCCGCAGTCCGTCGATCCGCGCCTTCTCGTTCGCGTCGAGCGCCGCCTGCGCCACCACCGGGTCCGTGCCCGCCTCTTCGAGGGCCGCGGTGAGCTGCTCGTCCGACAGGAACGGGGCGCTCCCGGCCAGTTTCGTGTGCGCCCGCGTCTTGGCCTCGGCCGGGACCGCCGGGTTCTGGTCGATGGTGGTGAGGAACGAGCCCGCCAGCACCGCGATCATGATCGACCCGGCGAGGGCCGTGCCGATCGAGGCGCCGAGGTTGGTGACGGTGTTCTGGATACCGCCGACCTCGGCGCTCTTCTCGTCCGGTACGGCCGACACGGTGACGGCCCCCAGCTGGGAGGCGAGCAGCCCGATCCCCAGCCCGATGAGCAGCATGGGCACGGTGACGACCCCCGCGCCCGAATCCGGGGTGAGGGCGGCCAGCAGGATGACGGCGCCGGCGAACATCGACAGGATTCCCCACCGCACGACGCGCCGGGGTGAGGCGCTCGGGCGGAACCTGGGCACCCCGATCGCGGCGGCGAGCAGGGTGACGGAGAGCGGCAGGATCAGCGCGCCCGTGTGGAGGGCGGACAGGCCGAGCGCCACCGACAGGTAGAGCGGGACGACGAAGAACACGCCCATCTGCACGAGGTACTGGAAGAGGAACATCGTCAGCCCGCCGGTGAGCTGCCGGTTCTTCAACAGCTCCGGGTCGACGAGCGGTTCGACACCCCGCGTCACCAGGCGTGCCTCCCAGCGGAAGAACAGCCAGACCAGCATCAGTCCGGCCAGCACCAGCCAGACCACGGGCGAGACGCCGAACCAGGAGGGGCCACCCGCCTTGGGCCGGAACCAGCCCCATTCGCTGGTCCGCAGGATGCCGAACACGAACAGCCCGATGCCCGCGGCGGACAGGACCGCGCCGAACAGGTCGATCCGCGGCCGGTGCTCCGGGGGCGCGTCGGCGATCCGTCGGGCCAGCAGCAGGATGACGAGCACCACCACGACCTCCCCGGCGAACACCCAGCGCCACGAGAAGAAGGTGGTAGCGAAGCCGCCGATGAGCGGTCCGACCGCGATCGCCACCGCTGCCGCCGCGGCGACGAGACCGTAGGCGGCGGGCCGCTGCTCCTTGCCGAAGTTGGAGGCGACGAGCGCCACGATCGCGGGCAGGATCAGCGCCGCTCCCACGCCCTCCAGGAACGACCAGCCCAGCAGCAGGACCGTCAGGTTCGGGGCGAGCGAGGTCGTGAGGGACCCGACTCCGTAAATGACGCAGCCGATCATGAACGCCCGTTTGCGGCCGATGAGCGCGCCGACCTTGCCACCGCTGATCATGAGCATTGCCATCACCAGCGTGTAGGCCGTGATGGCGCCCTGCATACCGCTCACCGTGGTGCCGATGTCCTCCGCCACCGTGGCGATCGACACGTTCATCACCGAGCTGTCCAGGGCCATCAGGAATTGGCCGGCCGCGAGTGTCAGCAGGATGAGCCTCGTGTTCCCCGCGTTCCCCGCCGTCCCGGCCGGGCCCGCCTGCGCTGCTGTCATGCGCGCAGCGTGCCACGGCCGCGGGAGGCGGCCGGGCACCTCGCCCGCCGGTTCAGCCGAGTGGCCGAAGCACAGGCCCGGCCCGGTTCAAGCCGCGGCGGCGGTCACCCGGCCGGACGCGATGGCGTCCACCAGGGCCTGGTGGTCACGCTCGTTCTGGTCGGCGTAGCTCTCCGCGAACCGCACGAGCGCCTGGTCGAAGACATCGCCGCGGCCCAGGTAGGAGGCGATGGCGATCCGGTCACCGGACCGGGCGTGCGCGCGCGCCAGGGTGACGCCGCACAGGCCGGCGAAGACCCTCATGCCGCGCGGCACCATGCGCGCGGTTTCGGCGATGCCCTTCCAGTCGCGCAGCTGGCGTACGTAGAAGGCCCGTTCCTGGCCGTCGAGCCCCTGCGTCTGCTGCCAGCCGAGGAAGATGTCGCTCGCGGCCTGCATCAGCCGCTGGCCGGCCACGACCCGCTCGCCCTGGGTGGCGTACTCGCTGGCGCCGGCGTACGGGGCGAGCACCGATTCACTGGCCTCCTTGGCCTGCAGGAGCAGCGGGTCCTCGCCGTCGCGGCCCAGCAGCAGCACGATCCAGCACCGCGTGCCGACACTGCCGACGCCCACCACCTTGCGTGCCATGTCGACGATGGCGTACTGCTGCAGGAGGTGCCTGCGGTCCGTCTGGAGACTGTCCCCGTAGCGCCCGACCAGTTCCCGGATCTGGTCCTCGAGCGCGTCACGCTCCTGTCCCGGCAGCAGTTCGGACACCGGTGTGATCAGCTGCGGCACGGCGGCGAAGCGGCGGCGGCCGTCGACGACCTCGGTGAGCTTCTCGAAGGCCTGCTGGCTGTCGCGCCCGCGCGCCTTGCTCAGTGCCTCGTTCACGTTCCTGCGTCCCCGGCTGTGCAACGAGCCCTCCGCCAGCTCCTGGAGGTGCGTCTCGTCCACTCGTGCGTACCAGACGTCGAGGTTGCGCATCCCGGCGAAGCGACGCATCTGCTCGCGGTAGGCGCTGACGCCCGACAGCACGATCGTCGCGCGCTCGCGTCCGGAGAAGCCGTTCTCCCGCCCGGCTATGACCAGGCTCGTCGCGAGCCGCTTGACGTCCCACTCCCACGGCCCGGGCAGTGTTTCGTCGAAGTCGTTGATGTCGAAGAGGAGGTTGCGTTCCGGGGAGCCGAGCAGCCGGAAGTTCAGCAGGTGCGCATCCCCGCACAGCTGGACCCGGATACCCGAGTCGGGGGTGCCGGCCAGATCGCCCGCCATGATCGCGGCAGCACCCCGGTAGAAACGGAACGGTGACTCGGCCATCCGGCCGTACCGGATCGGCACCAGCTCCTGCACCCGGGTGGCGGACTGCCGCTCGATGACGTCCACCGGATCCGGCCGGTGGGACGACGGCTCGAAGTCTCCGTGGGCGGATCGGGGCGTCCGCGCCCGGGCGGCCCGGCCGTCGGCCGCCCGGTCCTCGACCGAGAGCCTGTGGCCGCCGCCCGTCGCGTTCACGTTCGGGGTCGTGTCGCGCATCGTCATCGTCGTTGACCTCCCGGCCACCAGGGGCCCCGCCTCCCAGCATGGCACTCACCCCACCCCGCTGCCCCACGGGCGCTGCGGTGCGGATCACGGGTCGTCCCGCCGCGTCCTGCCCGGCGAGGGGCTGCCGAGCCGCCGGGCCAGGTACGGCTCCTGCGCGAGGGCCGCGCCCGTGGTGATGCCGACGGCGACCGCCACGCACAGCACGATCAGCCACGACAGGATGACGAACACCGAGCCGGTGGACCCGTACGCGGCGAGCGACCGGTTGAGGGCGATCGGCATGTAGACGCGCGCACCCAGCGACAGCGCGGTGACCGCGGCGGCCGTGAGCAGGGCGCCGGGCAGCAGCGGGGGCCAGCGGATCAGCCCGCCCAGCAGGAGGTGCTGGCTCCACCACCACGCCCCTGTCTGGAAGAGGAGCGTGAGGGGGATCCCGAGCCACAGGCCGAGGCCGAATCCGTTGCGCACCGGGCCCTGGACGACCAGCAGGACCATCCAGGCGCCGATCCAGGCGAACCAGCGCCAGATCGCGATCCGCGTCCCGCCCCGCGGGATCTGCCAGGCCCGCCGGCACAGCCGCTGCATGGCGCGGCTCACGGCGGTCGCCGAGAGCAGCACGATCACGGCGCCCGCCACGCCCACGGCGTTGCGGAGGTCCTCCTCGCCGGAGCCGTCGAAGACGTCGTTCAGCTGCTTGTCCGCCTCACCGGTGAGCCCGAACATCGTGCGTACGGATTCCACCAGCTGCTCCCTTACGGGCGCCGGGGCGAACGAGGCGAAGACGAAGAGCAGGGGCACCACGGTCAGGAAGCACTGGGCGGCCAGCCGGGTGGCGGAGTCGAAGATGTTCACGAGGACCATGCGCTCGGTGACGTGCGTGATCACCGGGAACCGGGTCTCGGCCCGCATCTGCGCGCGCTTGCCGGCAGCGACCAGCTCCCGGGAGCGGCTCTGCCACCGCGCCTTGCGCCCCGACGGCATCAGCGGCCCGCAACGTCATGCGGTAGGGACGGCGGGTGCCGGGGCGGCGTCGTCATGGCGGTCTCCTTCGTGTGCGTCCAGGTTGGTGGACGCAGCCGGGAGCGGCATCTCGATGGGCAAAAGGTGTAGGAGCCCGCAGCGGTGCGTAGTGTCGTATGTCGTCACTCGATTGGGGCGCCATGGTCCTCGACCTCATGCTCATCGCGCTGGCGATCGCCCTCTACCCGCTGCCCATGATGGCGTTCATCCTCGTGGTGTCCTCGCCCCGGGGAGTGCTGAAGGGGCTGGCCTTCATCCTGGCCTGGCTGGCCAACCTCGTCGCGGTGATCGCGATCGTGCTGGCGCTGACCGGCGGTGAACCGCCGTCACCGCGTTCCCCGCCCGGAGTGGCGGCGCTCGCGGCCAAGCTGGCCATCGGGGTGTCACTGGTGGTCTACGGGGTGCACCGCTACCGCCTCAGGAAGGCACGGGCCGGTGCCGTCCGGGACACCACGGCGAAGCCCTCCCGGATGGGCGTCGGCTCGCCGTGGGCCGCGGCGGGCCTGGCCGTGCTGATCCAGCCGTGGGGCATGGTCGCGGCGGGCGCGACGACGGTGGTCCAGGCCGACACCTCGCACGCGACCACGTTCATCGCGCTGTTCGGCTTCTGCCTGGTGGCGAGCTCCGGCCTGCTGGCCGCGGAGCTGTACATGGTGTTCGCGCCGGAGGCCGCCCAGGCCCGGCTGCTGAGCCTGCGTACGTGGATGGAGGGCCACAAGGACGAGGCCATCGTGTTCGTCTGCCTGCTGCTGGGCCTGTGGCTGACCGCGCAGAGCATCTACCAGCTGACCGCGTGACCGCCGTGACCGCCGTGACCGCGTGACGGTCGCAGCGGCCAGACATGCGAGGGCGCGGGCCGCGTGCTGGAATGAAGAGAACTTCCCCCTCTCCGATCTCCGACAGGAGCTGCCATGAGCAGCGAGACCGAGGCGCGAGCCGATTTCGGCGACATCGACGAGCTGGGCCCGGTCGACTACATCGTGGTCGAGTTCCCGGGCAACCGGATGACGGGCGAGGCGTTCCCGATCCTGGTCGATCTCGTCGACCGGGGCGTCGTCCGCATCTTCGACTTCGTCTTCATCCGCAAGGAGGAGGACGGCACGGTCACGGCGGTGGAGCTCCAGGACCTCGGCGGCGAGGTCGACCTCTCCGTCTTCGAGGGGGCTTCGTCCGGCCTGCTCGACCACGGCGACATCCAGGACGCCGCAGGCGCCCTGGAACCCGGCAGCTCCGCGGGAGTCATCGTGTACGAGAACACCTGGGCGGCGCCGTTCGCCCGTGCCCTGCGACGGGGCGGAGCGCAGCTCGTGGCCGCAGGACGGATTCCCGTACAGGCCCTGCTGGCGTCGCTGGACGCCCTGGAGGACCCGCCGGCCGGAGAGTGAATCCCGCACAGCCTGACCTGGAGATGAGCACCATGCCCGGACTTCTTCGCGGGGTTGCCCGCACCGCCGTCATCGCGGGCACCGCGACCGCCGTGTCCAACCGCGTGTCGCGCCGCCAGGGCGGCCGATGGGCGCAGCAGGAGGCCCAACAGCAGCAGGCGGCCCAGCAGCAGGCGCCGCCGCCCCCGCCCCCGCCGCCCGCCGCGGCGCCGGCGGACGACATGACCGCCAAGATCGAGCAGCTCAAGCAGCTCAGCACCCTGAAGGAACAGGGCGTGCTGACCGAGGCGGAGTTCGCCGAACAGAAGCGACGCCTGCTCGGCTAGTACATCTCTCTCGGATCGGCCGGGCCCTCGGGCCCGGCCGATCATGTGACTGTTCCGAGCCCGGTGGTCGGCGGCGGCAGAAGCCGGGATGATGTCATGGGCGATCATGGCGGGTCGGCCGAATGGCCGAACGCGGGGGAGGGGTACGCAGTGGTCGGGCAGGAATCCGTGGGCGTCACGGTCGCGGGATTGATCGAGGCGGCCACGGACGACCAGAGCGGCGCCCTCTGGAGACTCCGGCAGGACGGCCGGCAGCTCGACGCGAACCTGGTGCGCCTCCTGCCTGGCGGCGAAGTCGCCGCCCACCGGGAGCCCGAGGTGGACGTACTGCTCGCCGTCGTGAGGGGCGGCGGCTCCCTGACCCTGGACGGGGTCGTCTCCGAGGTCGTCCCCGGCTCCCTCGCCCTGCTGCCGCGCGGAGCCTCCCGCTCGCTCCGGGCCGGCCCCGAGGGACTGGTGGTCCTCACCGCGCACCGCAGGCGCGCCGGCATGTCCATCGGCCGGCCGCCCCGTACCGAACCGCGCACACCGCAGTGCCCGCTCCACCTCGTCTGCGAGCAGTGTCACCGGCACGCCATCGAGGCCGACGCCCGGTACTGCAGCTGGTGCGGTACCCGCCTGGTGCCCCGGGGCGCCACGGAATGACACCCTCGCGCCGCGGCGCGGGTGGAGGGCGCCGGCCCGTTACGGACGGGGGTGCAGGGGGACCGGGACGCGGGGCAGGTCGATGCCGAAGTGGTCGCGGTAGGCCGCCAGGACCTCCGCGTCGTCGGCCAGGGCGCGCTCGGTGCGTTCCCCGGCGGCCGTGACCGTCAGGACGCGGTCGCTGAGGGTGGTCCGGCCGGTCTCCGTCAGCATTGAGCACACCGGCTTGCGGGTGAACCCGGACGCGGGCGAGGTGCTGTGCCACCACGCGCCGGTCACGAAGTCGGACAGGATCCGGGGGCGGGTCTCCAGCCGGTACTGGGGCACGCCGTCCTGGAGGACGTCGAGGTCCCCGTGCGGACCGTCGGCCGGCACGATCCGGAACACCCCGCCCGGGTCGGTCTGTTCGCCCCGCTCGTCGAGGGCCAGCGGGAAGTGGCTGTGGTCGCCGAAGCCCACGTCCGCCAGCCACGCCCGCCCGTCCTCGCACTCCACGCGCAGCGCCAGGTGGTCGTAGGGGATGCCCGGACCGCCGCCGGCCTTGTGCACCCGTGCCTGCAGCAGCTCCACCCGGTAGCCCAGGGCCCGCAGCAGCGGGGCGAACGCACCGTTCAGCTCGTAACAGAACCCGCCGCGGCCCCCGCGGAGCAGCTTGTCCAGCAACGCGTCCGCCTCCAGCACGATCTCCTGGCCCAGGTGGATGGACAGGCTCTCGAACGGGACGGTCCGCAGGTGCCGCAGGTGCAGATCGCGCAGGGCCGCCACACTCGCCGACCCGGGCCGCCCGGCCCCGATCCGCCGCAGGTACGCGTCAGCCCGTGACGCGGAAAACTCTTCCATCCCGGCAGTCTCGCAACCCGCCCCCCGCCCCGCCATACCCGGTTCGACCTAGGCCCATCGGCCCATCGGCGGCCCGCGCCCAGCCGGAGCGGTTCCGCCTTCTAGGCTGTGCGGTGCGGATCAGGCCGGCGGCCGGTGAGGCGCGGAGGGGAGGACCACCCCGCCATGGGCGTGACGCAGGTCACGGGAACCCGTCCTCGATGCCGGACAGCTCACAGGAGTGACAACAGAGATGCGAACCCGGGTGCGGTCCGGAGATCCGGACGCCTACGCGGAGCTGTTCGACAGCTGTGCCCGCACCCTCTACAACCATGCCTTCCGGATGACCGGGGACTGGGCCACCGCGGAGGACGTCATGTCGGCGACCTTCCTGGAGGCATGGCGGCTGCGCGGCACGGTCGACCCCGAGGGCGGTTCCCTCCGGCCCTGGCTCCTGGGCATCGCCACCAACCTCGCCCGCAATCAGTGCCGCAGCAACCGGCGCTATCGGGCAGCTGCCGCCGCCACGGCTGCGGCCGGCGCCGCATCCGTGCCCGACCACGCCGACGAGGTGGCCGGCCGTCTGGACGACCGGCGGCGGATCGCGGCCACGCTGGCGCAGCTGGGCGCGCTGCGCGGACCCGAGCGCGAAGTCCTTCTGCTGTGCCTGTACGAGGGCCTGGAGTACGCCGAAGCGGCCCGGGCCCTCGGCATCCCGGTCGGGACCGTCCGGTCCCGGCTGTCCCGGGCCCGTACGAAGCTGCGCAGACTCGCCGAAGCGGAACTGAAGAGGAACGGACGGGAACTCCTGGTCCGGCCCCGACAGACATATGGCGACCGCGAACACGCGGTGTGGTCCGCACAGGAAGGAACCCGATGAACGCCGACCTCTCCCGGCCGCGGCCGGCCCGCCCGGACGAGGACCCGCTCCCGCTGTCGTTCACCGAACGGGAACTGCCTCCGGGGCGCCACGAGCTCCACAAGGAGCGTCTGATGGCGCAGATCCACGAGGACCTCCGAGCCGCCGCCGTCGACGTCACCACCGCCCGCACCGCGGCCGACACCACCGCCACGGCGACCGGCTCCGGCTTCGCCGGCAGGTCACGCCGCAATCCGTTCCCGCGCCGCGCGATCCTCGTGCCCGCCGCAGCCTTCGCGATGGTCGGCGCGCTCGCCACCGGCGGCTACCTCCTCTCCACGGACCGGGGTGTTGCGGACCGGCCGGCCTCCACGGTCGCCACGCATCGGGTGACGCCCACGCCCGCCCCGCTCGGCACCGCCGAACCCCAGAGGACACAGCAGCTCCTGGACCGCCTCGCGCAGGCCTCCTCCGCCGCCCCCGGCCCGGTGGTGCGCGCCAACGGGTTCATCTACGTCGGGAGCATGGTGGCCGCCACCTCCGTGGGGAGCGTCGACGGCAGGAGCACCCTGGACGAACCCCACGCGCGGCACGAATGGAGCTCCCCGGACGGCAGGAAGGCCTGGCTGATCGAGTCCGGCATCACCGGTCCGGGAGGAGTGGACCTGTCGGGGAACAGGAAGGAGGGCGAGGCTCCGCCGGAGAGCCTCAACCTGCCCAGCTACGACTACCTCGCCCGGCTGCCCACCGACCCCGACGCGCTGCTGGAGCTGATCCGCGAGGGGACCGGGGGCCACGGCACCAGCCCCGACCAGCGGGCCTTCGCGACGATCGGCGACATGCTGCACGGGACTCTGCCGCCGCCCGGGCTCACGGTCGCGCTCTACAGGGCCGCGGCGAAGATTCCCGGCGTGGTCACGGTGGACGACGCGGTCGACGCCGTGGGCCGCCCCGGACTCGCGGTCGCGCGGCTCGACGAGAAGTCCGGCGAACGCCTGGAATGGATCTTCGACCGGCAGACCCTCGCCTTCCTCGGCGAGCGCATCGTCCGGGTCGAGGGCGGGTCCGGCGAGCGGAGCGCCGTCCGGCCGGGCACGGTCGTGTTCTCGAAGGCCGTCACGACCCGGGCGGTCGTCGACCGGATCAGGGAGATGCCGCCCACGACGGGCTGACCGCCAGGCGGGGCGAGGCGTCCGGGCCGGCGCCCGCCCCGACGCCTCGCCCGGGACCGCCGGCCGGGCCCGCGCCGGGATTCCGTACGGCCGGCCAGGACTACTTGGGCACCTGGGTGTTCTGGCAGACCGTCAGGAGCCAGCGGCCGTTCTGCTTGGTCATCACGTACGTCGGGACGCCCTCGTCGCCCGGGCCGTCGGCCGAGTGGTAGACCTGGCTGACCTTGACCGCGGCCACGTCCGGGCGCAGGAACTGGAGGTGGGTGACGGTGTAGCTGACCCGGCCGTCCCAGGTCGCTCCGGGGAGGACATTGCGGGTGAACTCGGAGATGGCGTCGAGGCCGATGAGCACCTTGCCGCCCCCGGTGGTCCACAGGGCGTCGGGGTGGAACAGGGAGAGGAAGGCGTCGGGGTCCTTGGCTTCCTGGGAGGCCTCGACGGCGGCCACCACCCGGTGGATGGCCTCGATGTCGGCGGTCCGGGATGTGTTCTCTGTCGTCATGTGGATCACGATTCAACCTCAACGGCCCTTGAGGTCAAGGCCTGATCGCGGCTGATCGCATTCTGATACGTCAACTGCCGGCAGGGCGGGTGCAGTCGCGCGGCGCGTGCGACAGGAGGGGTGCGGGCCGATGTCCGTACCCCTCCTGCGTCGTTCACAGCACCTTGGAGAGGAAGGCCCTCGTGTGGTCGTGCCGGGGGTCGGTCGGAACCTCCTGGGGGTGACCCGACTCGACGACCACGCCGCCGTCCATGAAGACCGGCGAATCGCCGGCCTCGCGGGCGCGAAGCCCCTCTCGTGCGTGACCACGATCATGGGGATGGCGGACCGGAACGGCCGTGACGGTCTGCGGGGTGACGGTGTGCGGGGGACCCCCGCCGGGGCGGGCGCCGCCCCGGCAGGAGTCCTGTCGATGTGTTCGGTGACTTACGACTGCCCTTCAGCGGTGCGTGCGGGTCAGGAACCGGCGTTGACGCTCGCCGAGGTGACCGCCCCCGTGCCCGCACCCCACTTGTCGAGGGCCTTCCGGTACGACCCGTCCTCGATCACGGCCGCCAGCGCCGCCTTGAGGGCGTCGCGCAGTCCGGGATTGTCCTTGGCCACGGCGATCCCGAACGGGCCGGCCTCGATCTGGTTGCCGACGATCTCGAAGGCGTTGCCGCCGTCCGCCTTGAGGGCCAGGTAGGCGGCCACGGGATAGTCGTTGACCCCCGCGACGGCGCCGCCCGCCTTGACACGGGTCTGCGCCTCGGCGTCGGTCGGGAAGGACTCGATCGTGACGGCCGGCTTCCCGGCGGCCTCGCACTCCTTCGACCGGGTCTTGACCACTTCCTCGAAGGTGGTGCCCCGCTGTACGGCTGTCCTCCTTCCGCAGAGATCGGCGATGGACCTGATCCCCTGCGGGTTGCCCTTCTGGACGTACACGACGGAGCCCGCGACGAAGTAGTCGACGAAGTCGACCCCGTTGCCGGTCTTCTGGCCCTTGTCGTCCAGACCCTGCTGACGGGCCATGGTGTCGCTCATCGACGACATCACCACGTCCTGCCGACCGGAGTTGAGGGACGTGATGAGACTGTCGAAGGTGCCGCTGGTGAAGACGAACCTCACTCCGAGCTGCTTGCCGAGCGCGTCGGCGATGTCCGGGTCGACACCGACGATCTTTCCGTTCTCCACGAACTCCATCGGGGCGTACGTGGCGTCCGTGCCGACCTTGATGACACCGGCGTTCCGGATGTCCGCGGGGAGCTTGGAGAACAGGGCGGCGTCGTTCTGCGCGCCACCTGCTCCGGCGGTACCGGCGCCCTGGCCGGCGTCCGTCCGGTCGCCGCAGGCACCCAGCAGCAGGGCGGCGGTGGTGGTGGCGAGGACGGCGGCGATCGTCCTGCGGGTCGGTATGCGTGCGGCCATGGCTGTGCTCTCTCTCGGGGCGGTGTGCGGGGGAGGCGCTGGGGAAAGCGCTGGTGGGGGGCGCTGGGTGGAATGCCGGGCAGGTGCCCGGACGCTCAGGCGACGACGCGCAGGCGCGTCACGCCCGGGTCGAGCGCGCCGCGGACGTGGCCGTTCGGCGCGGTCGCGGTCCGCTGGAGGAAACGGACGGCCTCGGCGGTGATGACCTCGCCCGGCAGGACGTTGGGGATGCCCGGCGGGTACGCGGCCAGCGTGTCCGCGGAGATCCGTCCCACGGCCTCTTCCGCGGCCACCACGTGGGCCGGGCTCAGGAACGCCTCACGGGCGGTGAGTTTCGTGGGACCGGGTGTCGGCAGCCGCAGCATGCCGTCGGCGCGAGCGCCGGCGGCGGTGCCGGCACCCGCCGAATCGGTGAGCGGGGCGGGCAGGGTGTGCAGTGCCTCGACGAACCGGTCCGTGTCGGGGGCGGACCCCGCACCGATCACGGCGACGATCGCCGCGCCGGTCGCCACCTCGACCATGATCTGGTGGTCCAGGAAGAGCCGTCGCCTGGCCTCGTGGCCGCTGATCCCGCCGACGCGGGTGTCGATCGCGATCCGCAGCGGATCGGCTCGGACGATGTCGGGGAAGGCGTGGAAGCCATCGCTCACCACCCCGAAGCGGCCCAGCGCGCGTACGACGCCGCGCACCTCGTCCGCGGCCTCGATCGAGCCCCCCGTCGCACCGGTGTCCGTGACCAGGCTCCTCCGGGCGAGATCCAGCGACGCGGTCAGCAGGGCACTCGCGCTGGTGGACTGTACGAGGCGGAACGCCCGGTCCACGAGCGGCTCCAGCCGGTCCGCGAAGGGGCCCTCCGCCAGGTGGAGCATCGCCGATTGGGTCAGGCTTCCCGCGAGCTTGTGCGTACTGGAGGTGGCCAGGTCCGCGCCCGAGGAGAGCGCACCGGCGGGAAGACCGGGATGGAAGCCGAAGTGCGCCCCCCACGCCTCGTCGACGATCAGCGGAACGCCCGCGGCGTGGGCGGCGTCCGCGATGGCGCGTACGTCGGCGACCGCGCCGAAGTAGCTCGGGGACACGATGTACACGGCGCCCGCGTCCGGCGTCCTTGCGAGCGCCGCCGCCACGTCCCCGGCGGTCACTCCGTGGGCGATGCCCTGCTCCGGGTCGACGGACGGCTGGACGAAGACGGCGTCCATGCCCGACAGCACCAGCCCGTCGATGACGCTGGAGTGCACGCTGCGCTGCACGACGAGGGTTTTCCCGAGCGCGGGGGCCACCATCGAGGCGATCTGATTGCCCTGTGAGGCGCCGTTCGTCAGGAACCACGTGCGCCGCGCGCCCCAGGCTTCGGCCGCCAGTGCCAGGGCCCTGTCCAGAGGTGTGTCCGGGCCGAGGTCGATGCCGTCGAGCAGGGGCGGGAAGTCCAGGGCCGTGATCCGCGGGCCGAAGAAGCCGGTGAGGTCCGATCCGGGGGTCGCGGCATGGCCGGGGACGTTCAGCCTCAGCCAGTCCCGTCCGGCATGGGCCAGGACCGCCTCGGCGTACGGTGCGCTCAACTGGCCGACGCCAAAGCCAGGGCCGAGGCCTGAGGGGGAGAGGGAGGGGGAGAAGGAAGGGGAGGAGGTGCGGTGATCGGTGGTTCTCGTGTTCACCCTGGGAGCGTGGCAGCCCCGCAGTCATTGAGGAATGGTGGACTTTTTGTTACCCCTCCATAGAGTGTCTATATGCTCGACGTCAGACATCTCCAGGTGCTCCGGTCCATCGCGCAGGAGGGATCGCTCGCCGCCGCCGGGCGCGCGCTGCACTACAGCCAGCCCACGATCACCCACCATCTCGCCGCCCTGGAAGGCCACTTCAACGCCCGGCTCGTCCAGCGCGGACCGCGCGGCGCCACCCTGACCGAGCTCGGCGAAGCCCTGCTGCCGCACGCCGAGGCCGTGCTCGAACGCCTGCGTCACGCCGAGCAGGAGGTGCGCGACCTCGCCGAGCGTGGCCTGCGCACCCTGCACATCGGTACGTTTCCCACCGCGGGCGCCCTGCTGCTGGCGCCCGCGGTCAAGCGGCTCCACCAGCAAGGGGTCCACATCTCGCTCACCGAGGGCGAGCTCCCCCTGCTGCTGCGCGGGCTGCGGGCCAAGGAGCTCGATGCCGCCCTCGTGTTCTCGCAGCCCGGCGACAGCCTCGACCTCGACGAGGACTTCGAGGTCCATCCGCTGCTGACCGATCCGCTCCTCCTGGTCATGCCGGAGGACCACCCGTGCGCGTCGCTCGAACAGGTCTCCCTCGGCGAACTGCGGGACGCCGCCTGGGTGGGCGCCGCCGACCCCCACGACCCCTGCGACCGGGTGCTCGCATGGGCGTGCGGCCAGGAGGGGTACGAGCCCCTGCACGTGATGCGTACCGACGACTACGCGGTGGTCCAGGGGCTCGTGGCCGCGGGGTTGGGCGTGGCCCTCGTTCCGCGGCTCGCGCTGGGACCGCACCGCCCCGACCTGGCCGTACGCCCCCTGGCCCGGCCCGCCCTCGCCCGCGAGATCAGCGTCGCCGTACTGCGGTCCACCTCCGCCGGATCCGCCCAGGAACTGATCGCGGCGCTTCTGGAGCAGGCCGAACTGATCACGGAGCGCTGGGCCGCGGCCTGACCCTCACGTCCTCGGCGGCCGGTCCTGCCGGGCGCGGGAGTCGAGTACCGCGGTGGTGAAGCTCGCCAGCCGGGCCCGCAGCTCCTCGCGGGGTACCTCCTTCTCACCCGCCAGGTATGCGATCAGGTCGGCCCGGGTGGCCGCGAGCAGCGCGTGGGCGGTGAAGTCGTCGTCGTCCGGGCCGGGGACGGACCGCAGCAGGTCCCGGAGCAGCGTGTGCCAGCGGTCGTAGTGCTCCGTCCGGTACGGGCTGTCCGCGCCGCCCGACTCCAACGCCATGGCGAGGTGGCGGTTGTCGAGCTTGAAGCACAGGACCGCGTCGAGCAGGGCCGGTACGCGCAGGTGCGCCGGCGTCTGAGGTCCCAGCGGCGGCGGGCCCGCTTCGACCGCTTCCCTGATCGGTTCGAGCCGTGCCTCGTACAGCTCGCGGATCAGTCCGGTGCGATCGCCGAAGGCCCGGAAGAGCGTCGCCTTGCCCACGCCGGCCGCCGCGGCGATGTCCGCCATGGTGACGTCCTCGGGGCTCCCGCAGTCGGCGAAGAGGGTGTCGGCGGCCGCGAAGACGGCCGCCCGGTTGCGGACCGCGTCCTTGCGCGGCTTGCGGTCGGCGGTCATGGGGCGGGTTCCCTCCGATTGCAAAGCGGACCGGCGGTCCGTATCTTCTCGGGAGAGAAGCGGACCGTCGGTCCGCATCGTAGTGGACGGAGAACCGTCGTGCCCGCAACCACCACCTCCCCCGCGGATCTGTACCGCCACAGCCTGCGCCTGCTCCTGGACAAGGACATCGCCTCCTGGGTCGGACTCTGGTCCGAACAAGGCGTCATGGAGTTCCCCTTCGCCCCGCCGGGCCGGCCACGGCGGCTGGAGGGGCGGGAGGCCGTCGCCGCATACATGCGCGACTATCCCGACCACATCGACCTGCACGACTTCCCCGACCTGCGGATCCACGAGACCACCGACCCGCGGACCATCGTGGCCGAGATGCGCGGAGTGGGCCGGCTGGTCGCGACCGGGAGCCCCTTCGACATGACCTACATCGCGGTAGTGACCGTCCGGGACGGGCGGTTCACCTCCTACCGCGACTACTGGAACCCCCTCGGCATCCAGGAAGCCGGGGCGGACTTCACCACGTACCTCATGGAGAGCAGCGCCCGATGACCGCCACCACCCCCACCGGCCGCGTCGCCCCCACCGGCACCACCCTGGTCGTCGGCGCCATCGGCACCACCGGCAGCCGCACCACCGCACAGCTGATCGCCGCCGGCCGCAGCGTCAGGGCGGGGAGCCGCCGGGCCACCGCGGTCCCCGGCGCGGAGCCGGTCCGCTTCGACTGGTACGACCCCGCCGGCTTCGACGACGCCCTCGCCGGATCCGACCGCGTGTACCTCGTCCCGCCCGTCGGTGACCCGGATCCGGCCGCGGTCATGCTGCCCTTCCTCGACCGGGCCCGTGCCGCCGGCGTACGCCGCGCCGTACTGCTGAGCTCCTCGGCGATCCCCGAGGGCGGCCCCGCGGTGGGAGAGGTGCACCGGGCCCTCCCCGGCCTGTTCGGGGAATGGGCCGTCCTGCGCCCCTCCTGGTTCATGCAGAACTTCACCGGTACGCACACCCATGCCGACGGCATCCGCACCGAGGGCGCCTTCCTGACCGCGGCCGGGGCGGGCCGCGTCGGGTTCGTCGATGCCGACGACATCGCCGCCGTCGCCGTACGGGCCCTCACCGACGACCTCGCGCCCAACACCGACCTGGTCCTCACCGGGCCGGAGGCACTCAGCCACGACGACATCGCCGCAGTCCTCACCGAGGTCTCCGGCCGCCCGGTGGTCCACCACCACCTGACCTACGAAGCCATGCGCGAGCGCCTGGCCGCGGTCATCCCGCCCGCGTTCGCCACGATGCTGGCCGGGATGGACCGGGCCATCGCGGAAGGGTCCGAGGACCGCACCACCGACACCGTCCTGCGCCTCACCGGCCGCCCGCCGCACGGCTTCCGGGCGGTTGCCGAACGGGAACTGTCCGGCGCGGCCGGGCCGGGAACGGTCTAGCCGGCCCCGGCCCCGGCCCCGGCCCCGGCCCCGCCCGGCGCGGTGTGTTCGAGGATCGCGGGGACGATCGTCGGCCAGTCCGCCCGCTCGACCCCGTGGCCGGCATCCTCCAGTACCAGGAGCCGCCCGCCGGGAATCCGGTCCGCGAGTGCCTCGCCGTGCCGGAGCGGGAACATCGGATCGGCGCTCCCGTGGATCACGAGCGTGGGCACGGCGATCGAGGACACGGGAGCCCGGGTGCGCCCGCCGTCCTGAAGCACGTCGTGATTGCCGGCGGCGGCGAAATCGTGCGCACGCCCGACGTCCCGCCGGACAAGGCTGCGGACGGCGGCCTCGTCGAACGGGCGCCGGCCCCCGGTGAGCATCCGCGCGTAGCGGACCTGGTCGTCGATCACCGACTCGGCATCCGGCCGGCCGACGCGCGCGGTCGCAACGAACCGCGTGAACTCCTCGGTCGGCGCGGGCAGGTCGGGGTCCCCGCCCACGGCGAAGGACGTGCTGATGAGGACGAGCGACCGGACGCGACCGGGGTGTCCGAGCGCGAGCAGCTGCGCGAGCGCCCCTCCGGCGGAGACGCCCACGACGTGCGCCGCCGCGATCCCATGGGCGTCGAGCACCCGGGCGGCGTCGGCGACCAGGTCCGCCGTGGTGTATCCGGGGCGGCCCGGCGCGCAGGTGGTGGACCGGCCGGTGTCACGGTGGTCGTAGCGGACCACGAAGCGCCCGCCCTCCGCGAGCATCCGGCAGAAGCCCTCCTCCCACCAGAGCATGGAGGCTCCCATGCCCATGACGAGGAGGACGGGCGGGTCCGACCGGGCGCCGAACGACTCGGTGCACAGCTCGACGCCCTCCACCTCGACAACGCGCTCGGCCATCGTCGCTCCTGTCTCCTCCCGCACGGGTGGGCCGCGGCGGAGGGATCAGCCCTCGGCCGCCGCCGACAGCAGCACGTCCACGAGCCGGTCCGCCGCGTCCGGCCTTCCGTACGCACGGGCCCGCTGCGCCATCGCCGCCCGCCCGGCCGTGTCGGTCAGGAGCGGCCCGACCGCCTCCGCCAGGGCGCGGCCGTCGACCTCGCCGAGCAGGGCCACCGCGGCGCCCGCGTCCGCCAGGTGCCGGGCGTTGTGCGCCTGCTCGTTGCCGGCGGAGGTGGCCAGGGGCACGAACACCGCGGGCTTGCCCAGCGCGGTCAGCTCCGCGAGGGTCCCCGCCCCGGACCGGGAGATCACCACATCGGCGAGCGCCAGCACGTCCGGCAGCTCAGGCCCGACGAAGCCCGTCAGGTGGTACCGGCCGGCGAGGACCGGGTCGAGGACCGTGGCGGCGGACCGGAGGCCGTCGACGTGGGCCGGGCCGCACTGGTGGATCACGTTCGCGTGGCTCAGCAGCCACGGAAGCACCTCGCGCACGACCCCGTTGATCTGCTGCGCGCCCTGCGCCCCGCCGGTGACGTACACCGTCGGGAGGCGCCGGTCGAAGCCCGTCAGGTTCAGCGTGTGCACCGCCTTGTCGGGGTGTCCGGCCAGTACCTCGGGCCTCACCGGGTTGCCGGTCACGACGGCCCGGTCGCGGACCTCGGCCGGCAGCAGCGGCAGCGAGGACTCGGAGGACACGGCGATCCGTGTCGCAGAGCCGGCCAGCTTCCTGTTCGCGAGGCCGAGCCGGACCGTCTGCTCGTGCAGCACCAGCGGGCGCTTGCACAGCCGGGCGGCGAGGCCGGCCGGGACGGCCACGTACCCGCCCGTCGCCAGGACCACGTCCGGCCGGAAGTCGGAGACGATCGTACGGGCCTGGGCCACTCCGAGCGGCACGCGTGCCATGTCCTTCACGTTCGCCGCCGAGAGCATCTTCAGGGGGTTCGCCGACCTGCGGATCTTCCCCGTGGCGACCGTCCTGAACGCGATGCCCTCCGCCGGAGCGACGCGCGCCTCCAGGCCGTCGGCGGTTCCGATCCACAGCACGTCGAGCGAGGTGCCCTGGGCCGCGAGCCGGGGGCGCAGCGTGCGGATCGCGGTGAGGGCCGGGTAGGTGTGCCCGCCCGTCCCTCCGCCCGTCACGAGCAGCCGGAAGGAACGAGGGTTCGATGAAGTGTCCACCCGGCAACCCTACTGGCCGGTCCGTCCGGGGCCACCGGCCAGGACGCGGGCCTCGGGGGTGCCGCCCGGCGGGTGGCCGACGGCGGCCCGCCGCTCACCCGCACAGCCCAACGGGCGCAGGGTCGGGGGGACGCCTACGCTGAAACGGCAACCCCGCCGATACGTCCCGAGTCCCCAGGTCAGGGGCGGTGCGTCCGGCTCAGTTCAGCACCGAAAGGCGGTTTCGACATGGCCACCAGGTCTGACGCTCCCGTTCTGGACACGCTCGCCGCGATGACGATCGACTCCATCGAGCACTGCAACATGGACGAGAGGACACTGATCACCACCCGCATCGCCGCCCTCGTCGCGATGGACGCACCGGCCATCTCCTACCTGGCCCACATCAGCCCCGCGGTCAAGGCCGACTTCACCGTGGAGCAGCTCCAGGACGTGCTCGTCGCCATCGCGCCCGTCGTGGGCACGGCCCGCGTGATGTCGGCCGCGGGCCACATCGCCCAGGCCTTCGGCGTCGCCATAGCCATGCTCGAAAGCGAAGCCGAAGCCATGGCCAACGCCGAGGCGGAGAGCCGCCACAAGTCCTGAAACCCTGCGACCGCCGCGGACGCCGGACGGACTCCGCCGGGCGGGCTCGCCGCGCGCGACAGTCCGGATTCGCCTAGTTTGGTCCCGTCAGAGTTCCCGCATCAAGGAGTTCACCGTGGTTGACAAGGGAAAGATGGACCAGGCCAAGGGCAAGGCCAAGGAGGCCATTGGCAAGGTCACCGGTAACGACCGGATGAAGGCCGAGGGAAAGACGGACCAGGCCAAGGGCAAGGCGAAGGAAGAGATGGGCGAGGTCCAGGAGCGTGCCCGCGGCGTCCGCGACTCCTTGCAGGACAAGCGGGACAGGACCTGACCGCACACCGGTGAGTCCCCTCCGGGCTCGCGGGTGAAGCAGGATGCGGCCCCCGGCGCCTCGGCGTCGCGGGGCCGCATCCTGCTTCGGCGCAGGCGAACGACGCACTGAACGGCATGGCTCGGCACGCATTGCACGGCACGAGAGAGGTGGTCCCGATGGACAGCCAGGACCAGGACAACCCGGCGGCCGAGGTGGTGGTGGCCCTCGGCGACTGCTCCGCGCAGGACGCGAGGGCGGTCCTCGACCTGCTGGAGCGTTCCTTCCCCGTGGAGGCCGCGGCAGCCACGGGGGGCGGCGCGACCGAAGCCGGGCAGGCCGTGACCGTATGGAGCGCGACCCTCGACGCCGCACGCCCGGCGGAGCAGCAGCCGGCCTCCGTACGGCTGAAGGACGAGGTGAGCGTCACCCTCCAGGGAGGACCCCGTGCTGTGGAGCGCGTGCAGGCGGCGCTCGCCGGGCACTTCACCGTCGAGGACATGGGAGCCGTGTCGGGCGACCAGGAGAAGGAGATCGGACTGCGCATCCGCTCCTGAGCGACCCCGTGCGGCGGGCCGGACCGTTCCGTCCGGCCCGCGCTCACGGCCCCGTACCGTGTACGGGCGCGGGCACCGGGCAAACGCCGTGCATGACCGTACCCAAGACAACCGTTCTCGTCCTGGACAGTGCCGAGCCCGAGCTGCTGGCACGGTTCTACTCCGAACTGCTCGGTGCCACGAACGGACCGGCCCCGGGTGACGAGGACCTGCTCCTCGTCACCGGCCGCACGGGCGTGGTACTCGGCGTCCGCCGCGACCCAGACCACGTCCCGCCGAGCTGGCCGCTGCCGGAGGGTTCCCAACAGGCCCATCTGTGCGTCCTCGTGGAGGAGCGGTTCCTCGACGAGGCCGAGCGCGAGGCCGTGACCCTCGGGGCCCGGCCGGTGGCCGCGGAGGACGACGGCAGCCTGCCGGGCAGCCGGACCACTCTGCGCCGTTACGCCGACCCGGCCGGCCACGGGTTCGTCCTCTCCGCGGTTCCCGACAGCCGCGCCCGCACGGACTCCACGGACTGAAACTGCCGCCGCCCCGCACGGGTACCGGCGCGGGGCGAACCGCCGTCAGCCGGCGGTCACCACGACCGGACCGCCGCCCCGGTCGACACGGTCCGTCCACCCCGGCGGCAGCCGCAGCGATCGCCACGGTGGCACCCGGCCCGGGAACCGCCGCCGCCACAGCAGCCGGCCGTCCTGGGCGACCGTCACCACCGGCCCCGTCAGCGGCTCCCCGGACCGCAGCAGCAGCGGCCGCCCGGCGGTCCCCGTGAGCCGGTTCGGCGACACCCACACCAGCGGGGCCCGGACGACCAGCGGTGGACCGGGCTCCGGCCAGGGCGCACCCGAAAGCCGGGCCAGGACAGCAGCTGACGCGGCGGCGCCCTCCGCGGCCGCGGCGGCTGCGCGTTCGACGCCGTGCAGGGCGTTGCCGACCGCGAAGACCCCAGGCGCCGACGTACGGAACGACGCGTCCACGCAAGGACCGCGCGTCCCCGGGTCCAGGGCGATGCCGCCCCGGCGCGCCAGTTCGTGGTCGGGGATCCAGTCGCCGGTGAAGACCACCGTGTCGCAGGCGAGGACCCCAGAACGGCCGTCCTCGTGGCGCACGGCCACCCCCGACAGGCGTCCCCGGCCGCGCAGTTCGACCACCGTCGTGGCCCTGAGCAGCGGTACTCCCGGTACGGCGATACCGCGGGAGTGCTCGGTGACCTGGGCCACCGCCTCCGCACCGGCCCGGCGCAGCGTGCGTACCGCGTGGCGCGCCACCGGCTCGGCGCCCACCACCACCGCCCTCCGGCCCACCTCCTGTCCGTACAGGTGGACCGACTGCTGCAGCTCCCCGGTGGTCAGCACCCCCGCCGGCCGGGAGCCCGGCACCAGCCGGGCGCTGCGGGGGCGCTCCCGGGCGCCCGTGGCCAGGACGACGGCCCGGGCCGTGATCCGCTCCAGGCCCGCCGGACTCGTGGTCTCCAGCGACAGGGGGCCGGCCCAGCCGGTGGCGGTGACACCCGTACGGACCGTGGCCCCGGCCGCCACCGCCGCCTCCACGGCCAGCCGTGCGTACGCCGGCCCCGCGAGCCAGGGGCGCAGGAGCCCCCCGAACCCGCCGTGATGACAGTGGCGCGGCGCCCCGCCCGCGTCCTGCTCGCGCTCCAGCACCTCGACGCGGCCCGCACCCGCTCCCGCGAGGCGCGCGGCCAGTGTCAGCCCTGCGGGGCCGGCGCCGACGACCAGGACGTCGACCGTGCGGGCGCGTGTCACCGGCGGGCCTCCTCGAACAACGCGCGGACGGCGGCCCCGCAGTGGAAGCCCTGGCAACGGCCGCCGCGCGCGCGGGTGCGCCGCCGCAGCCCGTCGGGCGAACCGGGCGGTACGGTCGCGGCCAGCGCGTCGCGGATCTCCCCGCGGGTCACGCGCTCGCAGTGGCACACGATCCGGCCGTATTCCGGGTCCCGCGCGATCAACTCCGCGTCGCGGTAGGGCCGGGGGAACGCCTCGCCCAGGTTCGGCATCCGCACCGGCTCCAGATCCCGGGCCCCCGCCACCGGCAGACCGCCGTCGGCCAGCAGTGCCACCACATGGGCGGCGATGGCCATCGACGCCGTCAGCCCCGTCGAGCGGATCCCGCCCACGGTGACGTACCGCTGCGCCGGATGGGACCGGATCGCGTAGTCCTCGTCACCGGTGGCGGCCCGCAGACCGGCGTAGACGGCGGTGACCTCCTCGTCCAGGAGGGCCGGCAGGATCCGTCGGCCCTTCTCGCGCAGCACGGCGAGACCCGCGGCGGTCGATCCGGTGTCCGTCTTGTCGTCCAGGTCCTCGGCGGTCGGCCCGAGCATCACCTTCCCGTACACCGTCGGCGAGACGAGCACCCCCTTGCCGAGGGCTCCCGGTACCGGCAGCAGGATGTGCCGGACCAGGCCGCGGGCGAATTCGTCGAAGACGATCAGCTGGCCGCGCCGGGGCGTCACGGTGAAGTCGGCGTGGCCCAGCAGCCGATCGATCTCGTCGGCGTAGAGCCCCGCCGCATTGACCAGGTACCGGGTGCGCAGCGGCCCCCGGCTCGTGGTCAGCGTGTGCACATCACCCGAAATAGCTTTCAGTACACGGCAGTTGAGGTGCAGATCGACGCCCGAGCGGACCGCCTGCGTCGCATACGCGAGCGTGGTGGTCCAGGGGCAGATCACCGACTCGCCCGGCACGTCGAGCGCCCCCAGCACCCCGGGCCCCAGCTCCGGTTCGCGGGCCCGCACCTCTTCGGGCAGGGCGATGCGCGCCGCGCGGTAGCCGTTGCGGACCGCCTTGTCGGCGAGGCCCGCGAGCGCGGCCCGCTGTTCCTCGTCCCAGGCGACGAGGAGCGCACCGAGCGGCTCCACCGGGATGCCGCTCTCGGCGGCGTAGGCGGAGAGCAGCCGCTGTCCCTCCCGGACGAGCCGGGACTCCAGCGAGCCGGGCACGGCGTCGAAACCCGTGTGGAGAATGGCGGTGTTGGCTTTCGAGGTGCCCTCGCCCACGTCGTCGGCCGCGTCGACCAGCGCGATCCGCAGGGGGAGCCGGGCCAGTTCGCGGGCGACGGCCGAGCCCACGACGCCGGCCCCGACGACCGTCACGTCGTACTGCCCGCCGGGCAGTCCGCCGCCGACGGTGACCGTCATGCCGGTCCGTCGCCCAGCAGGGCCGACACCGCGGAGCGGAACCGAGCCCGGCGCTCCGCGGCCTGCGCCGCACCGGCACGCGGCTCGTAGACGGCGGACGGCTTCCACTCCGGGACGGCCTCGGCGACGGTGAGCGAGGGATCGAGCCCGAGCCGGGCGACGGCGCCGACGCCGAGGGCGGTGACGTCCGGCAGCGCCGACACCTCGACGGGGATCCCGAGGAGATCGGCCTGGGCCTGCATGAGGAGCGCGGAGCGGGTGAGCCCGCCGTCGACGCGCAGGGCGGCGAGCGGGGCGCCCAGGTCGGTGGCGACCGCGTCCGCGAGTTCGGCCACCTGGGCGGCGACACCGTCGCACAGGGCTCGCACCAGATGCCCGGCGGTGGTGTCGAGGCCCAGGCCGGTGACCGAGCCCCGCAGGTCGCCCCGCCACCACGGAGCGGCGAGCCCGGCGAGCGCCGGAACGAAGGTGACGCCGCCGGCGTCCGGGACGCTCCCGCCCACGGTGTCGATGTCGGCGGCGCCGGAGATCACCCCGAGATCGGTGAGCCAGCGCACGGCGGAGGCGGCCGTGTACACCTGCCCGTCCAGGCAGTAGCTGGTCCGGCCGGCGAGGCGCCAGGCCACGCAGCCGACCAGTCCCGAGGAGCTGCGCAGGGGCCGCGGGCCGGTCTGTGCGAGCAGGAACGCGCCCGTGCCGTAGGTGCACTTGGCGGTGCCGGGCTCGGTGACGCTCTGGGCGAGCAGCGCGGCCTGCTGGTCCACGAGCAGCCCCGTCAGCGGCAGTTCGGGTCCGAACGCGGTGGTGGTGCCGACGCGGGTGTCCGCGTCGACCACCTCAGGCAGCCGCTCACCCACGAGGCCGAAGGCGTCGAGTGCGGTCTCCGACCAGCGGGTGGTGTCGAGGTCGAGCAGCTGGGTGCGCCCGGCGGTCGCCGCGTCCGTGACGAACGCACCGGTGAGGCGGTGCACGAGCCAGACGTCGCTCGTCGTCACGACGCCCCGCCGGGTCAGGTGGCGGCGTATCCAGGCCATCTTGGGCGCGGCGAAGTACGGATCGAGCGGCAGGCCGGTCGTCTCCCGCAGCGACGGCGCGTGCGGGGCCAGCTCGGTGCAGAGCTGCTCGGCGCGCCGGTCCTGCCAGACGATCGCGTCGGTCAGGGGCTCGCCGCTCGCCGGATCCCAGGCGAGGACGGTCTCGCCCTGGTTGGCGAGGCCCACCGCCACCACGGGTTCGCCGGCCGCCGCCAGCGCGGCGCGTCCGGCTTCGACCACCGAGTCCAGGAGCTCGCCGGGGGCGACCTCGACCCGGCCGCCCGGCAGGTAGCGGGGGCGTACCGGAGCCGATCCGGAGCCGATGACCCCGCGAACCGGACAGACGACCAGCGCCTTGGTCCCCGAGGTGCCTTGATCGACAGCGAGCACCGGGCCCGTCATCACCACTCCGTCCCTGCCATCACCTTGACCGCACGGGCCGGACCCGACGGACCCGGCCGAACCGGCTGAACCGACCGGAGCGGCTGGACTCACCGCACTGATCGAACGCCGGTCGGAAGCCTTCACCAGTGGACGTCGCCCGTCAAGATCCTTCCGCAGCGCTCGGCACGCCACTGACGTGTAATCACATCTGCTTGTTGGCTTGATACTTGCGTTCGAACAAGAATCTGGATGCGTATGCTCCTGATCGCCTTATAGTGATCGCCGATCAACGGGCAGCGACATCGACCGTGGGTCAACGGCGGGGGTTCGCCGAACAGTTCTCGCATGGTTCACGCATCCCTGGCACCGGGCACGGCTGCAGCGCCGCAGCCGGGCACCGGATGAACCCACCTTCCATGCGATCCGAGGACTGATGATCACGACCACCGCAGCACACGCCCTCCCGGGGCGCCGTCGCCGCCCGTCGACCGGGACGAGGTGATGGCGGGCAGCGATTTCCGGCCCGTCTACCACCCGGCCGGCCACGACAACGAGCTGCGGTCCGCCGCCCAGGACCTGCGCACCGGCCGGTGGGTGTCCATGGCGCGCTTACTCGATCGCACCGACGGCTGGGGGCTGTGGACCCAGCGCACCCAGGTCCTCGCGGCCATCGCCGCCGGATCCGACGTGGTCCAGGCCTGGCGCACCGAGCAACCGCACAGCGTCGCCGCGCTCGTGATGCACACGCGCGTCACCGTCGAACGGGCCGTCCGGGCCCACCGCGCCGGACACCCGCGCACCGGCGAACTGTGGCGGGAGGCCTGGGAAACCTGCCGCGAGACCGCCGGCATCAGCCCCGCCGACCCCGTGCCCTGGGTCTGCCTGCTCGCCCTCGCCCTTCTCGACGAGCACCGCCAGATGGCCGAGCACCGGATCGCGCCACCCGGCCCGATGCTGCCGCCCGGCCCCTGGGGCATGCTCGCGGAGGCCGACAAGCGCGACCCGCACAACCGCGAGGCCTACCACCGCATGCTCCAGTTCGTGTACGCGGGCGCGCCCGGACCGCTTTCCGAGGCCGCCAACTTCGTTCACTGGGCGGCAGGTTCCGCACCCCCCGGATCCGCCCTCCACGTCCTGCCGCTCTACGTACGGGTCGAGCGCTACCGCCGCGAACGCGGCCAGGAAAGGGCGCTCGACCTGCACTGGGTCGCCGAGGACGCCGTCCGCGACGCCCTCCACGCCCTGCACACCTGGTTCCACCACGCAGACCTGCCGCACGCCTCCCCGCTCGATCTGAACCAGCTCGCCCACGCCCTGTGGGGAGCGCTCCAGTTCGACGAGGCGGCCCGGGTCTTCGGCGCCATCGGCCCGTACTGGACCACCCTGCCCTGGGCCAACCGGACCCGCGACCCGGCCGACCGTGCCCTCGCCGAGGAGGTGTTCCTGCAGGCCAGGTCCCGCAGCCTGGCCGGCCGGAACTGACCCCCGCCTCCTCCTCCCGGGGCTCCGGCCACCCGCTCCACACCACCCCCTGGCCCACCCCCCTGCCCCACAGCACCCCCCCTGTCCCACCGCACCCCCGTGCTCCACCGTCCCCGTGCTCCACAGACCCCCGGAGGTACCGCCGTGTCCCGAACCGAATGGGCAGCCCGCCCGGACCGCAAGGCCCCACCCCAGCAGGACGAGGAACAACGCCTCAGGGAACTCGGCTACCAGCCCGTCCTCGCCCGCCGGATGGGCGGCTTCGGCAACTTCGCCATCAGCTTCTCGGTCATATCCGTCCTCTCCGGCTGCATGACCCTCTACGGCTTCGGCATGGGCTCCGGCGGCCCGGCCGTCATGCTGTGGGGCTGGATCGGCGTAGGCCTCTTCGTCCTCTGCGTGGGTCTCGCCCTGGCCGAGGTGACCAGCGCCTACCCCACCTCCGGGGCGCTCTACTACATGGCCGACCGGCTCGGCGGACGCCGCTGGGGCTGGTACACGGGCTGGCTGAACCTGCTCGGCCTGCTCGGCGCCATCGCCGGAATCGACTACGGCGCCGCCCTGTTCACCGGCGCCTTCCTCAACCTCCGCTTCGGGTTCGTGCCCACCCCCGGCTCGACCTTCCTGATCTTCCTGTGCATCCTGCTGCTGCACGCCACCCTCAACCTCTTCGGGGTCCGCCTCGTCAGCGTGCTCAACTCCATCAGCGTCTGGTGGCACCTGGGCGGTGTCGCCGTGATCGTCGGCGCCCTGGCCTTCGTCCCCGACAACCACCAGTCCGCCTCGTTCGTCTTCACCGAGTTCGTCAACGACACCGGCTGGGCCAACCCGTTCTACGTGGCGGCGGTCGGCCTGCTGCTCGCCCAGTACACCTTCTCCGGCTACGACGCCTCCGCGCACCTCTCGGAAGAGACATCGAACGCCTCCGTCTCCGCCGCCAAGGGCATCGTCCGCGCCATCTGGGTCTCCTGGATCGCAGGTTTCGCCCTGCTCGCCGGCCTCACCTTCGCCATCCAGGACTACGCGGCGGTCCAGGGCAGCGCCACCGGCGTCCCGCCCGCCCAGATCTTCCTCGACGCACTGGGCTCCGGCGGCGCCACCGCCCTCCTGCTCGTCGTCATCGTCGCCCAGCTGTTCTGCGGCAACGCCGAGGTGGCCGCCGCGAGCCGGATGGTCTTCGCGTTCAGCCGTGACAACGCGCTCCCCGGCTCCGCCCTGTGGCGCAAGGTCAGCAGCCGGACCCAGACGCCGGTGCCGGCCGTCTGGCTCGCGGTCGCCGTCGCGGGCGTCCTGGCCGTCCCGTCGCTGTACTCCGCCACCGCCTACGGGGCCGTGACCGCCATCAACGTCATCGGCATCACACCGGCCTACGCCATCCCGATCTACCTGCGCCTGCGCGCCGGCAACCGCTTCGAGCCCGGCCCCTGGAACCTGGGCCGCTGGAGCAAGCCGATCGGCTGGATCGCCGTCGTCTGGGTGGCGCTCGTCACCGTCCTGTTCTGCCTGCCCCAGAAGTCCCCGGTGACGATCGACTCGATGAACTACGCGGTGATCGCCCTCGCGGTGGTCCTGGTCCTGGCCAGCGTCTGGTGGTACGTCGCCCGCAGCTCCTACGGCACCCCGTCGGCCTACGGGAACGCCCGGGAGCAGGCGGAGATCGCCGAGGACATCGTCTGACCCCGCCGTGCGCGCACCCGCCTTCGCGGCGGGTGCGCACCCCGGCCGGCCGCGCCTTCATGTCCGTACGGACCGAAGCCGCGGCCGCAGCCGTCTCCGGGGAGTCGTCAGGCGTGCGGCCCGCGCGTGCCCTTGGATGGGGCGGTACGCGGACGGACCGACCACCAGCCCCCGGAGACCGGTATGAGGAAGATCAAGGCACAGCTGTTCATCTCGCTCGACGGTGTCGTCGAGGCGCCCGACCAGTGGCACTTCCCCTACTTCAACGAGGAGATGGGGGCGGCCGTCGACGCGACCCTCGGCAGGGCCGACACCCTGCTGCTCGGCCGCAGGACCTACGACAGCTTCGCGGGCGCCTGGCCGGACCGGGAAGCGGCCGGCGGCGAGGACGCCCCGTTCGCCAAGGTGCTCGGTGACGCCCGCAAGATCGTCGTTTCGTCCGGCCCGCTCGACTTCACCTGGCGCAACTGCGAACAGCTCGCCGGCGACCTCACCACGGCGGTCACCGCCCTGAAGAACGAGCCGGACACGGACACACCCGTCTGGATCAGCGGCTCGGTGTCCGTCGTACGCCAGTTGACGGCCGCCGGGCTCCTGGACGAGCTGAACCTGCTGCTGCACCCGATCGCCGTCCGCAGCGGCCTGCGGCTCTTCGAGGAGGGCGAGCCGTCGATCCCGCTGGAACTGGTGTCCGCCGAGACCTTCCGGACCGGCGTGCTGAACCTCTTCTACGCCGTGGCCGCCGCACCCGGCGAGGGCACGTACGAGGACGCCAGGACCCACCTGCCCCAGCACTAGGACGTCGGGATTCGGCTGCTCGGGGTGGGTTCGGGGCCGGTGCGGCGCGGTTGGTCCTGACGGTCGCCCCGCGAGGCCAGGCTCGGGGGAGGAGGTCCCCGTGCGGCTCGGTGGAGGCAGCGCATGCCCGGTGTTCGGTCCGGCCGGGGGAGAGCCGGCCGCGTCTTCCTGGTCGCGGCGTCGGCAGGCTGCCTGGTCGGGCTGGTCGGCGGCGGATTCCGGTGGTGCCTGGAGCACGCCGACGAGTGGCGCGCCTCGGTTCTGGAGGCGGCTGCCGGGCTGGGCGCGGCGGGCCGGCTGATTCCCGTCGTCCTCACCGCGGGGGGCGCCACCGTGGCGTGCCTGATCGCCCAGCGGGTCCCGCACGCCGCGGGCAGCGGGATCCAGCACGTGGAAGCCGTGTGGCGGCAGGAGTCCGAGGCGCGCACCGCCCGGCTGTTGCCGACGAAGTTCGTGGGCGGCGTCATCGCGATCGGTTCGGGCCTGGTCCTGGGCAGGGAAGGACCGATCGTCCACATGGGCGCCGCAATCGGATCCGCGGCGGGCCGGAGCGCACGGCTGGATGCCGAGGACACCCGCATGCTGCACACCGCGCTCGGCGGTGCGGGCCTCGCGGTGGCGTTCACGGCCCCACTGGGCGGGCTGCTGTTCGTCTGCGAGGAACTGACCGGCACGGTCCGGCCGCGGCTGGTGCTCCTGACGCTCCTCGGCACCGTCACGGCGGTGGCCGGCTCCCAGCTGATCGTGGGTGACGGGCTCGTCCTTCCGCTGCCGGCGGTCCCCGCCCCACCGCTGTGGATGCTGCCGGTCTTCCTGCTGGCCGGGATGACGGCCGGGGCGCTGGGCGCCGCGTACAGCGCTCTGGTCGTACGGACACTGGAGGTGTGCGACCGGCTGACCCGGGTGCCCCTTCCCGTCCGTGCGGGGGCCATCGGGGCCGGGGTCGGCGCGCTGATGGGCTTCGATCCGCTCTTCACGGGCGGTGGCGACGAGTTGAGCGAGCGCCTGCTGAGCGGTGAAAGCCTGACGGTGGCGGCGCTGCTGCTCTGCCTCGCCGTCCGCTTCGTGGCCGGGCCGCTGAGCTATGCGGCCGCGACGCCCGGCGGACTGTTCGCTCCGCTGCTGGCGCTGGGCGCCCTGTGGGGGACGCTCACCCACGCGCTCGCCTCCCCGTTGCTGCCGGCGGGATCGGCCGGGCCGGCGGCGTTCGCGGTGGTGGGGATGGCCGCCGTGTTCACGGGCGTCGTACGGGCACCGCTGACGGCCGTCGTCCTGGTCACGGAGATGACCGGCGCCGGCGCGCTCCTGCTGCCCCTGCTGACCGCGTGCTTCGCCGCGACCGTGACCGCCGACCGGCTGGGCAGCGAACCCCTCTACGACACCCTGCGCCGCCGGATGCTGGAACGCGCCTGACGTGTGCCCGACGTGCGCCGGGCGTACCGGACGGCCTGGACGCTCACCTGGCGGCCCCGGGCCCCGCAACGGGGGGACGCGGGCCCGGCCATAGGGTGGCGGAACCCGATCGAGGAGGACCAACGTGGCGAGCATCGTGATCGCGCAGACGACCGTGGACGACGAGGCGAAGGCGTACGACATCGCGCGCGGCGCGGTGGAGGCCCGGCTGGCGGCCGGTGTGCACGTGGACGCGCGGATGACGGTCTTCTACTGGTGGAAGGACACCGTGCAGCACGAGCGGGAGTACCGGCTCTCCTTCAAGACCACCGCGGAGAAGGTTGCCGAGCTCGAGGCGTGGATCCACGAGCGGCACCCGTACGAGGTGCCGCAGTGGATCGTGCTCCCGGTCACCGCCTCCACCCAGGAGTACCTGGCGTGGGCGGCGAAGGAGACCAGGACCGAGTAGCGGACCGGAGCCGGCACAAAAAGCCCGGGCTCCGGCGGCCCGCCCGCGTTATGGTGACCCGCATGAACGTCACCGGCCCCAGCACCACCGCGACCGCGCGAGCGACCAGCTCGCCGGTTGCCGCCGCCTGACCTTCTTTCCCCTCTCCCCGGCGACCGGACAACGGTCCGTCGGCAGTGCCGCGGCGCATCCCGCCCCGGTCGGAGACCGGACGGTCCCGTTCTCCGGTGCCTCTCCCGCTTTCATGCTAAGGAGTCACCCCATGCGTACCGAGCAGCTGGTCAGCACGTTCGTCGAGTACTTTGAGGAGCGCGGGCACCACCGCATCGTCGGCTCGACCCTGCTGCCCCCGCCCGAAGACCCCGTGCTCTTCACCACCTCCGGCATGCACCCGCTCACGCCGTACCTGGAGGGCCGCCCCCACCCGCTGGGCAGGCGACTGGTCAACGTCCAGCGCTGCCTGCGCACGACGGACCTGGAGGAGGTCGGCGACGCCACCCACCTGACGGTCTTCGAGATGCTCGGCACCTGGTCACTGGGCGACTACGACGGCCCGGCCAGCCTCGACTGGGGATACGGCCTCCTCACCGAGGGCCTGGGCATCGATCCGGGCCGGCTGTACGCCACCGTCCACGCCGGCGACGACCGGACCGGACCGGACACCGCCTCCCTCGAGGTGTGGCAGGACCGCGGCGTCCCCGTCGAACTCACCCGGGAGGACAACTGGTGGTCCAACGGCCCTGTAGGACCGTGCGGCCCCGACTCGGAGATCTTCCTGTGGAGCGGCGACGGCCCGCCCCGGTCCACGCCCACCCGCGACGACCGCTGGGTCGAGGTGTGGAACCACGTGACGATGAGCCACCGCCGGCTCGACGACGGCTCGCTGGTCCCCCTGCCGCAGCGCAACGTGGACACCGGCCTCGGCCTGGAGCGGCTCGCCACCCTGCTCCAGGGCAAGTCGTCCGTGTTCGAGTGCGACGTCTTCGACCCCTGGCGCAGTCTCGTACCGTCCCGATGGCCCCTGGACGAGCGGTCGCTGCGCGTCGTCTGCGACCACCTGCGCTCGGCCGTCGTGGTACTCGGCGACGGGGTGCGCCCGGCCAACACCGGCCGGGGCTACGTGCTGCGACGCCTGGTACGACGCGTGCTCACCCTGCTGTGGCGGGACGACCCGTCGCGGAGCCTGGAGGACCTGCCGGACGTGCTGGTCCGGCACACGCTGGACCGCTTCCGGCAGGACATCCGGCCGGGCGACGTACGGCCGGTCCTGATCGAGGAGGAGCACCGGTTCCGCCGGCTCCTGGAGCGCGGCCGCCAGGTGCTCGCCCGCCCCCGGTTCCGGGGCCCGCTGACCGAGGAGGACTTCCACTACCTCCACGACACCCACGGCCTGCCGCGCGAGCTGGTCACGGGCCTGCTGCACGAGTGAAGACGACGCGGGGCGACGCCGAGCTCGGACCGCCGGGCCGGTCGGGCCTGTGGGGCCGGACGGTCTGGGCCCCACCTGCGGGCATCGCGCAGGTGGGCGCCCCTGCCCGGACCGGACTCCGGCTAACCGGCGCTGATGGCCGCCACGTGCGTGGAGCCGTCCCGCCGGGCGGTGATGCGGACCTGTCCGGCGGGGAAGGGGTCCCTCCCGTTCGGGCCGGGTATCTGCGCGAACGGACTCCAGGAGCCGTCCGGCCTCCTGACGTTGTGCCAGATCCGCCCGTCGAGCCCGACCGCCACGATCTGGGCGGAGCCGTCGGGCGTCCCCGCGATGCCGATGGCGCTGGCGCCCATGGTGGGCGTGGTGACGCCCCGCGGCGGCCGGAATCCGGTCCAGGAACCGTCCGCCCGCCGCAGCTGGTGGTAGACGATCCCGTCGAGCCCGATCGCGAGGACCTGGGAGGACCCGTCGGGCATCCCGGTGATCGCCAGGGCCGGTCCGCAGAACGTGGGGGCCCCGCCGTAGCCCGCCAGGCGTCCCCACGCGGTCCACACACCGTCCCGCCCGCGAACGCAGTGGTACATGGCACCGTCCGTGCCGTAACTGAGCAGCTGCGCCGACCCGTCGGGCATGGCGGTGATCGACACCTTCGTCGCACCCCAGAGGCTCTTCGCCGTGAAGCCGGCCAGGGCCCGGAACCCGGGCAGCCCACCGTCGGCGCGCCGCTGCTGGTGGAAGGTGGTGCCGTCCATGGCCGTCACCACGATCTGGCAGGTGCCGTCGGGGAAGGCCGCGATGTCCGCCTCCCGGACGGTGAACCCGGCCGCTCCGTCCGGCCCCGCGACGCGCTGCCAGGGCTGGAGCGTGGCCGAGCCCCGTACGGCGGTCAGCCACAGCCCGTTGTCCGGCGCGATGCCGAGGACCACGACCGAGCCGTCCGCCATCGCGGCCGCGGCGCACTGGATCCCCTTGAACGAGCCGCTGCCGGAGGCCGCCGGAAGCGGACGCATGCTGCTCCACGACCCGTCGGAACGCCGCTCGGTGTGGAAGAGCACCCGCTGCTCCACGTCGTACGGGGGCAGTTGCGCGGAGTAGAACCACACCGGGTTGGTGATGGCCACCAGTTGGTCCAGCGTGGTGGAGGCGGGCTTGGGCCGGCGCACCTCGGCCCGGGCGAACAGCGAGGCCTTGCCCCAGCCGCGCCAGCGCAGCTGCCCCCGGCCACTTCCGTCGATACAGGTGGCGGCCATGATGCCCCACTCGGTGTACAGGGTGGCGATGCTGTCCGGGGCGCCCGTCACGTTGAGGGTCACGTCGACGGCGTCGAAGAACGACAGGGGCAGTTCCTCACCGGGGCCGGCCACCGATCCGCCGGTGCGGGCGGTGAAGTCCAGCGTCACGGCGGAGGATTCGACGGCGTACGAACGGCCCATGCGCAGTGCGTCCAGTACGGCGGGGGTCGACAGACTGCTGGCGTGCACCACGTTGTGGGGCCGGCCCACGGCGTCCGAGGGGCTGTGCGCATCGCTGTTGCCGACGGCGGCGACCCGCTTGCCGAGGCAGAGCATGACGTGCCAGGCGGCGATGTTGGCCGCGTCGTCCAGGGTCCAGGGTCCGTTCCACACCTCCAGCGCGTCGACGCGGTCGAGGCCGAACTCCCAGAAGGACCCCGCCGCCGGAGTGAGAGGGTGAGCGGCGATCGTGAGTCCGCCCAGGCTGTGCACGCGCCGGGCATGACTCTCGAACACCCCCGGGTTCGCGGGCCCGTAGCGCCAGTCCACCCACTCGCCCTGCGGCAGGCCGACCGCCAGCCAGTGACCGTGGCGAGTGGTGACCTCCTCGGCGTTGATGACCAGCAGGTCGGTCGGGATGTTGCCGCGCCAGGTCACGCCGGTGGAGCTGGTGTTGTGGTCGGAGGTGGCGATGAAGTGCAGCCCCTCCTGGCGGGCGGCCGCCACGATCTCCTCCACCGTGCGCTGCCCGTCGGAATGGACGCTGTGCAGGTGCAGGTCGCCCCGGTACCAGCCGGGGCCCCGCCCGGCCACCGAGGCCGGCAGGATGTCGTACGGGGTTCCGGGCAGCGTCTCCCCGTGGTGCAGGGTGACGTCGACCTGCCAGGCCATGCCGCCGGGGCTGCCGACCATCGGCCCCAGGATGACCGACCAGCCGCCGGGCTCCACGGGCCCGGGCACGTAGCCGGGGGTGGCGTCGGCGGGGGAGAGGGTGAAGCCGGTCCGTGCGCCGCCCGACCAGCCGCGGAAGCCGGACGGGCCGAAGATCCCCAGGTCCAGGATGCCGGCGGCGGCGTCGTGGGTGGTGGCGACGGAGATCCGCCGGACTCCCGCCGGCACGTCGAAGGCGACGTATGCCCACTGGTCGTTGCCCTGGGGGGAGTGGCCCCGGTAGGTGGTGGTCACCGTGTCGGTGCCCTGGCCCCTCGTCGCGGAGTGCGCGATCGGTGCGGGAACGAGCGCGGCCGCTCCGCCCGCGGCCAGCAGGGCCCCTAATCGGAGCAGGGACCGGCGCTCGACGTGCGGGCCGGCGTCGGGCGCATCGCTCGGGAGGTGTTCACTCGGCACAGCCGTGTTCTCCGTTCACGTGGGGCGCAGGAAGGCGTGCAGGTGCGGGTGCGTACATGCGGGGGTGCGGGCCGGTGCGGGTGCGCGCATGCGGGGCGAATGCCGATGCGCGCGGAACCGGGTGCGAACGGCTCCGCAGGAGGGTGGGGGAGTCGGAGCGAGCGGCGGTCCCGCCGCCGAAGGACGGGAGCGCCGCTCGCCTGGGCCGTCTCTTTCGGATCGTGCCGGCCGAGCCCGCGTTGTCCGGTGCCGGGCAGCGCGGGCCTGGGGGCACCTCCCCGCGGTACCTGGGGGAGCAGGATCCGAAAGAGACGACCTAGCGGCGTGAGCGCTGGGCCTCGACGATCTGTCGCACGGAGCCGTCGACGTCCGACCGGGCCTGGACTCGCTCGGCGAACCCGGGGAACTGCCCGGCGATGGCGCTCAGCAGCCGCAGCTCCAGGGGCGCGACGTTGACCTCGCACAGGTCGCGCCGGACGGCTCGTACGACGCCGTCGGCGACCTGGCCGGGGGTGACGGTCCTGATGCCGTTCGGCGTGGTGGCACCGGTGGCCGCGAACATGCCGGCGTCGCGGACGAATCCGGGCTGGACCAGGGACACCCCCACGCCGGTGCCCCTGAGTTCCTGGCGCAGGGCGAGCGCGAATCCGCGCAGCCCGAACTTCGTCGCGTTGTACAGGGAGGTCGACTTGGTAGCGGCCTTGCCGGAAATGGAACCGACCAGCACGATGTGGCCGCGGCCGCGGCCCACCATGTGCTCCGCGAGCAGCCGGGAGAGCATGAGGGGCGCGCGGAGGTTGACGTCGAGGGCGCGGTCGAGCTGGTCCTCGGTGTAGTCCAGCAGGTCGCCGCTGGCGGGCAGGGCGGCGTTCGCGACGAGGATGTCCGCCTCCGCGCAGCTTTCGGCGAGGTGTACGACATCGGAACGTACGGCCAGATCGGCGACCACGGTGCGGGCGCCGCAGGCGTCGGCGGTGGCCTTGAGGGCTTCCTCGCGCCGCCCGGTGACCGTCAGGCGGGCCCCTTGGGCGGTCAGGCGCGCTGCCAGGGCGGCGCCGATGCCCCCGGTGGCGCCGGTCAGTAGAACGTTCGATCCGGATATGTCCACGACCACTCCCGTGCGGCTGACGAAGTCCCTCTACTGTTCGTTCGAACGAACAGTATGGATGAGTCCGCTGCTTGTCCACAGCGCGGCAGCCCCCGACCCCGCGGCCCCTCCGGGAAGGCCGAGCCGCCCGATGGGGCAGAATTGCGCCATGCCCCCTGCTTCCGACACCCGCCAGAGCATCATCGACGCCGTGCTGCGGATCATCGGTCAGGACGGCATCGCCGCCGTCACCAATCGGCGGATCGCCAAGGAGGCCGGGGTCTCACTCGGTTCCGTCACCTACCACTTCGCGACGCAGCACGAGCTGCTGCGCGAGAGCCTGCTGCACTTCGTGGCCGAGGAGACCCGCCACTTCACGGCGCTCGCCGACGCATGCTCCGACGAGCAGTTCGACATCGGCCAGGCGGCCGAGGTGGTGGCACAGGTCGCGGGCGGCAACGCCTTCGACAGCCGCCACATCGCGCCGTTCGAGCTGTACGTCCAGGCCGGCCGCGACGAACGGCTGCGCGCCGCCGCGGCCGAGTGCTTCGCCGCCTACGACCTGCTGGCCACCCGGATCCTGACCCAACTCGGCGTCCCGGACCCCGAGCGCCTGGCCGGCGTGGCCGTCGCCCTGGTCTTCGGGCAGCAGCTGCGCCGCCTGGCGACCGGCGCCCCGGCCGAGGACCTCGTCGACACCCTGCTGATCCTCACGAAGTTCACCCCGACGCAGAGTCCGTAGACCTGCCGGTCGCGCCGGTGAGCGTCATGCAGGGTGCCTGCCGCGGCCGCGGCGACCTCAGTACGCGTAACCCAGGTGCGCGAGGGCCTGCTTCAGCAACACCGCGTGGCCGCCCGGCATCTCGCCCTGCACGGCCGCCGAGAGCGCTTCCTGCGGGCTGAACCAGACCAGGTCCAGGGCGTCCTGCCGAGGACGGCAGTCACCCGCGACCGGCACGATGTAGGCGAGCGACACCGCGTGCTGGCGAGGGTCGTGATAGGGGGTGATGCCCACCGTGGGGAAGTACTCGGCGACCGTGAAGGGCTGGAGGGCGGCGGGGATGCGGGGGAGGGCCACCGGGCCCAGATCCTTTTCCAAGTGGCGGAGCAGCGCGTCACGGATCCGCTCGTGGTGCATGACACGGCCGGACACCAGCGCCCGGTTGATCGTCCCGTCCGCTCCGATCCGCAGGAGCAGCCCGATGCTTGTGACTTCGCCGGTGTCGTCCACGCGTACGGGGACTGCCTCGACGTACAGGATCGGCATCCGGGCCCGGGCCGTGTTCAGCTCGTCGCTGCTCAGCCAGCCGGGCGTGGTTTCGGTCGTGTCAGACATTCCTTGATCCTACGTTCCCTCGTGGGCCCCGGCCCAGATCACACGTCCACGAGCTTTGGCGCGGAACCCCGTTGCCAGGGAGGGCGGGGGCACGGGAAGGGTGCGACGGTCGGTCCCGGGCGCGTGCCGGGCGCGTGCAGGGCTGACGTACCGTTCGGGCATGAGCATGCCCCCGCCCCCGCAGTCCCCCGGCCCGTACGGGCCCCCGCAGCCCCCGAACCCGTACGGTGCGCAGCCCGCGTACCAGCAGCCGTACCCCGGTCAAGGAGCCTGGGGGCAGCCGCCGATGGGCACGCCGCAGCGCAAGAGCCGGACGGGCATGGTGATCGGGATCGTCGCGGGGTCGCTGGTGGCGCTCGGCGCATTCGCCGCGTTCGCGGCCTCGTTGGGCGGATCCGGCTTCCCCGAGGCCAGGTACCGGCTGACCGTTCCCGAGACGCTGGTGGGCGGCGAGTACAAGCTGGTCCAGGACCTTTCGGCCACAGAGGGCAAGGAAGCCCTGAGCGGCAGCTACGACTCGAAGATCCGCGATCCGAAGCCGGCGGTCGGCCAGTACACCTCCGCATCGTCGAACGGGGCGAGCGCCCTGGTCATCTCGGGAATGTACGGCCGGTTCAAGGACCCCGCGGGCGCCCGCAGGAAGATGCTCGACGGTGCCACGGACCCCCAGGGCGCGTCCCTGGCGGTCCCTGCACGGGACATCACGCCCCCCGGATCCGACGTCACCGTGTCCTGCCAGGTGGTGACCGTGCGGCAGGGCGGGGCCGAGAGTTCCCTGCCGATGTGCGCCTGGGCCGACGAGAACACGGGCGCCTCGGTCGGCTTCGTCACCCCGGAGTCCTCGCAGCAGAAGCCCGGATCCATCGACCTCGCCGCGTTCGCGGGGACGACCCTCAAAGTGCGCGCCGAATCCAGGCAGCCGATCGGCTGACGGCGACGGAACGCGATACCCGGCTCTCGCGCCCACGGACCGACCACGACGCTCGGCGGGCTCCCGGCCTGCCGCCGGTTTTGGCCTCACCGGTACGGCGGGGTGTCAGCCGGGCGGGCGGCCATTACGTGCGGGCACGGGGACGGGCGGACAGACTGAGCGCATGTCCGTGAAGGCGCGACGGCCCGTGTCGGCACCTCCCAGATGGTCGTTCCTGGACAAGGCGGCGTACGTCGCGGCGCCCGGGGCCGTCGTACTCGGGCTGCTCTACTACTTCGGCAACCAGTACAACGAGGCCTACTACCGTGCGTTCGGCGTCCCGGTCAGCGACCTGCCCATCTCCGTCGAGGCCGTCCTCGCGCGCAGCCCGAAGGCCCTCTTCTTCCCGGTCTGGATGCTGCTCGTCTGCGGGCTCGTCGTCCTGCTGGTGCTCGGCTGGCTCGGGCACGCCCTGGCCCGCCCGGAGAACGAGGGGCGGCGCCGCACGGTGTACCGCGCGCTGCTGGCGGTGGGACTGCTCCTGGGGGTGGTCGGGGGCTACCCCGTGTTCTTCCGGGAAGACCTGCTCGCCTTCCTCCCCGCGGGCTGGCCACGCGGGCTGCTGCCCAGCCTCATGGTGGCCCTCGGATCCAGCCTGGCCTTCTTCGCCGTCCAGGTGCGCCTCGGGCAACACGATGCCGGGCGGCGGAACCCTCGGGTGCGCGACGCCGACCGGCTGTGGCTCGTGGCCGGGGCGTTGCTCCTGGGGATGCTGACATTGAGCCTGTTCTACGGCGTGTCCCGGTACGCGGCGATGGCGGGCGAGACGCAAGCGGTGGCTGACGCGAACGGTGGTATGAAGCAAAGCCCGGCCGTGGAGGTCCTTTCGCGCCTGCCGCTGGTCCACCACGCCAAGGATGTCGCGTTCAGGGACCTGGGTGCCCGGGCCGGGCCCTACCGATACCGGTACAGAGGCTTTCGCCTCCTGGTGAAGACCCCGACCCGCTTCTACCTCGTCCCCTACTACGGGGGGTACAAGAACACCGTGACGGTCGTGCTCCCGGACGACGACGGCACGGTCCGGGTGGAGATGAAGGGGTCTGTCAGGTGAGCTCGGGCTCGGGCGTGGGAGTCAGGGTCCCGTCGGGGGTCTCCGGGGTCCCGGTCCCGTCGGGGGTTTCCGGGGTCTCGTCGGGCTCCGGCGACGGGGGTTCGGAGGTCGTCTCCGGTGCGGCCTCGACGGCCTCACCGGTCAGGGTCACCGAGAACACGGGCCCCTCGGCGGTCGGAGCGGTGACCGTGCCCGTCCACGTGCCGGCTTCCTGGGCGGTGTGGCTGACCTGGACGCTGCACGTCTCCTGGGGCTGAAGTGTGACGCCGGTGCAGCCGTCCCCGACGATCGAAAGCTCCCCGCTGTCGGTCGTGGCCCTCAGCGGCTGGACGGTAAGGGGCACCTGCTGGTCGTTGGCGAACTCCATGGTGCCTCTGGCGGGCTCATCCAGTTGTGCCCTCGGCACGGACAGCGTCGTGCCACCGCCGGAGCCTCCGTCGGTGCCGGGGAAGACCTTGCCCAGATCCTCGTCCGCCGGCGCGGTGGGGGACGTACTGGTCTCCGTGCCGGTGGTTGCGGTGTCACGGATCTCGACGGGCTCGGAGTCGGATCCCCCGCACGCCGTGGAGGTCATGATCAGGGCTGTCAGCAGCGTCGCCGCGGCGAAGCCGCGTCTGATGTCCGGCATCACGGTGTCCGTCCCTCCGCTCAGACTCGGGTCGGCGCCCAACGTCGCACAGTGGCTCGCCGTAAGCACGGAACCGGTGCGGTGACACTGCGTAATCTCCCCGGGCGGCGGTACCGCTCGGGCGTGGACTTCCCCCTTCCCGCGCGGCCGTCGTCGCCGCGGTCCCCTCCGCCGGCCGGCCCCGCTCGCCGTGCCGGTTCGTGACCGCCGTCCTACGCTCGGGGCATGCGACGCCGCCCGATGCACATGTCTGCCGAGGCCCAGGACGCTCTGCGCACCGCGCTGGAGGAACTCCGCGCGGAGCTGAAGGTCCCCCTGAGCTTCCCCAAGCGCGTACTCAATGCGGCCGACAAGGCCAAGCGTGAGGCGCGCCTGCCCGACAAGGACGCCACCCACCTGCCGTTCTTCACGATCGATCCGCCGGCCTCCAAGGACCTCGACCAGGCCATGCACCTGGAACGGCGGCCGGGTGGCGGCTACCGCGTGTACTACGCCATCGCGGATGTGGCCACCTTCGTCAGGGCGGGCAGCCCACTGGACATCGAGGCGCACGACAGGATCGAGACGCTGTACTTCCCCGACCTCAAGGTGCCCCTGCACCCGCCCGTCCTCTCCGAGGACGCGGCCAGCCTGCTGCCGAACAAGAAACGCCCCGCCCTGTTGTGGCAGCACGACCTCGACGCCCACGGCAATCTGACCGACTCGTCCGTGAGCCGGGCCATGATCTGCAGTCGGGCCCAGTTCGATTACGCCTACGCCCAGCAGGCCATCGAGAACGGCACGGCGTCGGACTCCCTCGCCCTGCTGCGCGAGATCGGCGAGCTGCGGGAGGCGGTCGAAATCGCGCGCGGCGGCATCTCGGTGAACCTGCCGGACCAGGAGGTCATCCTCAAGGACGGATCGTTCCGGCTGCGCTACGTGGCGACGCTGCCGGTCGAGGGCTGGAACGAGCAGATCTCCCTCATGACCGGCATGTCCGCGGCCCAGATCATGCTCGACACGGGTACCGGCATCCTGCGGACCCAGAAGGAGCAGGCCGATCAGAACGTGAGCAAACGCCTGCACGACATCGCGAAGGCCCTGGGCATCGTCTGGCGGCCCGGCATCTCGTACGCCACGCTGGTCCGCAAGCTCGATCCCCGGAACCAGCAGCACATGGCCTTCCTCACCGAGGCCACGAGCACGATGCTCAAGGCGGAGTACACCGTCTTCCGCGACAACCAGAAGCCGGCGTACACGATGCACGCGGCGATGGCGGCCCCGTACGCCCACTGCACGGCTCCGCTGCGGCGCCTGGTCGACCGGTACACCAATGAGCTGTGCGTGATGGCGTGCGCGGACAAGCCCCCGCCGAACTGGGTGCTCGACGCCCTGTCCTGCATCCCGTGCGACACGGCACGGGGGAAGAGCGGCCCGGCGGACCGGCAGACCGTGGACCTGGCCGAGGCCGCGGTGCTCAAGGACCGCGTGGGCGAGGTGTTCGACGCCGCGGTCATCGACACCGACGCGGAGCGGGGCAGACCGCGCGAGGGCAAGGTGTTCCTGGCCGACCCGGCGGTGCTGGCCAAGGTCGTCTCGACCAACGGCCTGGATCTCCAGCTCGGATCCAGCGTCAGGGCCACGCTCAAGCAGGCGGACCCCGCCGCGGACGAGGACAAGGTCCTCTTCACCGTGCCCTGAGGGGCGGTTGTGCCCGGCCGCACGGAGCGGTGATCTTGGCAGGGCATCCCTCGTCCGGGTGAGAGCTCAGTGGATCGCTCGTTCACTCAGGAACCCGGAGGGCTCCGCCATGAAGTACACCGTCTCGCTTGAGATCGCCCTGCCGCGCGAGAACGTGGTCCAGCTGCTCGCCGACCCGGCGCAGATGCCGAAGTGGCTGCGGGGCCTGGTGCTGCACGAGCCGCTGAGCGGCGCGCACGGGCACGTCGGCACCACGTCGCGGGTCGTGATGCAGATGGGGCAGCGGAAGATGGAGTGCACCGAGACCATCACGCGCCGGGAACCGACAGACCTGCACGGGATCCCGAAAGGGAGCGTCGTTCACTTCGACCGCGAGATCGTCGGCGAGGGCATGTGGAGCGCCGTGCGCGACCGGCTGACCGAGGCCGGTCCGGAGACGACGCTCTGGGCGAGCGAGAACGAGTACCGGTTCAGCGGCTTGACGATGCGGCTGGTGGGGTTCCTGATGCCCGGCGCCTTCCGCAAGCAGTCGCTGCAGCACATGCGGGACTTCAAGGCGTTCGCCGAGGAGGGAAAGGACGTCCGCGAAGCGAAGCCCTGACCTGTCTGCGGAACATCGACGACGGGGCTTTCTCCGCACGAACCCGCGTCCGCGTCCGCGTCCGCGTCCGCGCCCGCGCACGCGTCGGCAGACGCGGCCCAAGCTCACCAGCGACCAGGCCGCGGTCGACGGCAACGGCGTTAAACCGTCACGCAGTTATGCCCAAAAGGTGACTTTCTGGAGTCCGAACCGGTCGGATAGCAATAGCGGGGCGCCTGGAACGGCCCGCCGATGGTCGGCGGCGATTCCCAGCGCGCCTAGGAGGAACGTCTCTGTGATCCGCACCCGGTACGCCGCCGCTCTGGCCACCATGGCCGTCACCGCCCTGGCGATCTCCGCGAGTCCCGCATCGGCGGCACCCGGTGACACGCTCACCATGTGCTCCAGCACGCTCACCCCGGACGGCTGGGTGGACACCCAGTGGTGGAACAGCGGCGGGTGCGGCTCCGGCTTCACGCCCAACACCAAGCAGATCAAGGACCTCAGAGGCTACCCGGTCGGTACCCAGGTCAACGCCTGCGCGTCCACCTGGCCGCCCGCCGGCTGGACCATCACCAACACCTACTACTCGAGCGGCTGTCGCTACTCCGCGGTCCCCAGCTTCAACCCCAACACCTGGACGCTGAAGCGCACTTCCTGACCCCGTGGGGGGTCGTGGCCCGAGCGACCCCCGGGTCCGGCCGCGGCGCCCCGTGCCCTGGCCGTGGGCGGGCCGACGGCGGTGAGCGGGTGGCGCCTCCGGCGTGTCCGCCGCCGCGGGGCGGGGCGTCCCGGTCCCGCTGCCTACCGTGGCCTCATGAGCACACGTCCAGCACCGCTGTCGGCCGGGTACGGGATCCGGCCCGCCCGGCCCGCCGAGTCCGCGGCGGTGGCCGCGCTCCTGGCCCGCGCCTTCGCCGACGATCCGGTCATGGCCTGGATGATTCCCGGCGCCGACGGGGAGCGGGAGCGCCGGATCGCCCGCTACTTCCGGCTGGCCCGGCGGCAGCAGCGGCCGCGCGCCGCCGCCGTACGCGTCGCAGCGACGGCCGAGGGACGGCTGCTGGGGGCCGCGCTGTGGTCGGGACCCGGGCGCTGGAGGACCTCCGCCGTACGGGAACTGGCGGCGCTCCCCCGGTACGCGGGCATCTTCGGCCTCCGTGGGATGCCACGGGCCGGGGAGGTCCAGGAGGTCATGCACGAGGCCCATCCGGCAGAGCCGCACTGGTACCTGCCGGCCGTGGGGACGGACCGCGGGCTCCAGGGGATGGGCGTCGGTTCGGCGCTGCTGCGCCAGCAGCTCGCCGACTGCGACCGGTTGGGGCAGCCCGCCTACCTGGAGTCCAGCAACATCACCAACGTGCCCTTCTACGAAAAGCTGGGCTTCCGCGTCACCGGTGAGCTCCTGCTGCCGAACGGCGGGCCGACCCTCTGGCCGATGTGGCGCGGCCCCGATCCCGCAGCCGGGCGCGCGCCTCGCTAGGAGGGTGTCTTCCGCCCTGGTGTCATCAACTACCGTTGGTGGGCAGGTGTGTTGAAGAAACGATCACGCTTGCGTTCCGTATAAGTGTTCTGGAAGCCTCCGCTTGACTCTCCTGTCACATGAGCAACGGAGGCAACCCCCGCATGCCCTCAAGTCGAATACGCTGCGCATGGCTCGCGACCGCCGCTACGGCAGCGCTCGCGTTCACCGGCCTCGTGGCGCCGGCCCAGGCCGAGGACCTGCCTCCGGGCCTGCCCGGCTCCTGGGTCCAGGAGCCCCGCGCGACCGGGGGCACACCCTCGTCGTTCGGCAGCCGCGCCGCGGTCACTCCCGGCGGCGCGGCCTCACCCGGCGACTTCACGCTGTCGCCCGGCGACCTGAACGCCGAGACCACCAGGCGGGTCGCCCGGCTGGACGCGGTGCTCCCCACGTCGGGCGGCGTGCAGAAGCTGCTGGCCGGGGCGAACCGCACCGTCCAGCCGTGGTGCTCCCGCGACCCCTTCGGCACCGCCTCCGACCCCGACGTCAAGTACTGCCTGCAGGACGACGACTCCGTCTCGCAGGAGTGGATCCCGCAGGGCTTCACCGGCGTCTCCGACGCCAAGGAGAACGAGCTCTGGGGCGAGGCCGGGGACATCCAGCTGTTCGCCTCCTACGACGGCTGGGACCCGGGCCGCGAGAACGGCCCGCTCCCGACGGCCGGCGACTGCACCCCGGCCGAGCTGGAGGCCAACGACGCCTGCAATCAGAAGGGCGTCCGGATCACCTTCGTGCAGAGCCGGACCAACCCGGCCACCGGCAGTCCCGAGGTCAAGTACCGGCACGTCCTGCTGGGCTGGACCTATGTGAACTCCGCCGACCACGTCTCCTTCGACGGGCTGCACTCCGCCGAGTACCCGATCCAGAAGGGCGTCCACGCCGGCGGGATCGTCTGGTACGGCAACTACCTCTACGTCGCGGACACCCGCAACGGTATGCGCGTCTTCGACATGCGCTCCATCATGGACCTCGACCCGGACGGCGACCCCCGCACGCACGACGCGATGGGGACCGACACCGACGGGGTCAGGACCACCGCCAACGTCGAGGACAGGACGAAGGTCGGCCGGCACGACAACGTCTGGTACAGCTTCGGCTACCGCTACGTCATGCCGCAGGTGGCCGCCTGGAAGTTCAAGGCGACGCAGAGCAACCCCAAGGGCTCCTACGCCTGCGTCTCGACCGGCGCCCCCAAGGCCTCCCACATCTCGCTGGACCGCAGCACCAGGCCGGACCGGCTGATCATGGGCGAGTACTGCCGCCCGGAGAGCGGCTACCCGTCCACCGGCCGCATCGCCTCGTACCCGGTCGCGGCCCTGGAGGGACGCTCCGCCGACGTCGCCGCGGAGGGCTGGGCCAACTACCTGCCGCTGGCGGGCGGCGGTGCCCAGGGCGCGGCCGTGCACGAGGGCACGCTGTACCTGAATGAGTCCAAGGGCACCGACGAGCCGGGCAACCTGTGGCGCTACACCTGGAGCGACGGCCGGCTGGTCCAGAAGGGCCAGCCCGTCAAGACCGCCCGTGGCGCCGAGGACCTCTACATCGAGCGGGGCACCGGCCGTTTGTGGTCCCTCTCCGAACACCGTCCGGGAGCGGCGTCCGACTGCACGGCAACCCGGGACACCGCCGATCCGGTGGGGACGGACTACTGCCAGCGCGTGCTCTACGGGCACAAGCTGAGCTGGCTCGACAGCCGCCCCTAGTGCTGTGACCGGGAAGGTTCGCCGGGTTGCTCGTTGTGCTGGTTGGACATGAGTTCTCCGACCAGCATGGGGAGGCGGGATGGCGCAACCGGTCCGGGTTCGCAGGCTGACCGAGCAGGAGGGGCAGAAACTGCAGCACATCGTCCGACGGGGCAGTACCAGTTCTGTGCGGTTTCGGCGGGCGATGATGCTGCTCGCTTCGGCCGGTGGCAGCAGGGTCCCGGTGATCGCACGGCTGGTCCAGGCGGACGAGGACACTGTCCGCGATGTGATCCACCGCTTCAACGAGATCGGGCTTGCATGCCTGAACCCTCAGTGGGCGGGAGGCCGTCCCCGCCTGCTCAGTCCTGACGACGAGGACTTCGTCGTCCAGACGGCCAGTGCCCGACCGGCCCAGCTCGGCAAGCCCTTCACCCGCTGGTCGATCCGCAAGCTTGTCGATCACCTGCGGCGCGACATAGCCAGGCCTGTCCGGATCGGTCGGGAGGCACTGCGGTGCTTACTTGCCTGCCGGGGGAGCACCTTCCAGCGCACGAAGACCTGGAAGGAGTCCCCGGACCTGGACTTCGACGCCAAGCTGGACCGGATCGAGTACGCGATCAACCAGCGGCCGGACCGCACGTTCGCGTTCGACGAGTTCGGCCCGCTCGGCATCCGCCCCACCGCTGGCTCCTGCTGGGCAGATCGGGGCCGGCCCGACCGCCTTCCGGCGACCTACCGCCGCACCCACGGAATCACCTACTTCCACGGCTGCTACTCCGTCGGCGACGACAAGCTCTGGGGCGTCAACCACACACGCAAGGGCATCGACCACACCTGGGCGGCCCTGAGAACGATCCGGGCCGCACGCCCGGACGGCGGACCGATCTACGTGATCCTCGACAACCTCTCCGCCCACCTGAACTGGAGAATCCGCAGGTGGGCGGCCCGGCACAAGGTCGAGCTGTGCTTCACTCCGACCTACGCGTCCTGGGTCAACCCCATCGAGGCCCACTTCGGACCCCTGTGGCAGTTCACCCTGGCCAACTCCAACCATCCACATCACACGGTCCAGACCAGGGCCCTGCACGCCTACCTGCGCTGGCGTAACCAGAACGCCCGCCACCCCGACGTCCTCGCCGCACGACGACGCGAACGCGCCCGCATCCGCAGCGAGAAAGGCATCCGCTGGGGCGGCAGACCACTACCCGCCGCGGCCTGACCACCCGACCCGGCAAACCTTCCCGGTCACAGCATGAGGCGAAGGGCCTGGATGCGACGGGTCCCGATGCGGCGCAGAATGGACGAGGGCGTTGCACATGGGCGGGAATCGCCGGTGGGCGCCCTGTTGGAGCTCAGGTCGTGCCGCCCGTCGCAGCCTCGGTCGACCCGTGACGTCGGCCGCTGCGACCGCATCCACGCGGGGAACCCCCTACGCACGGGCGACCCCACGACGCCCGACGCGCGCGCCCACGAGCGACGAAATGGGGCAATGATGAGGAAATCCCTGGTGGTCACGCTGGCGACTTCTGCAGTGGCGGTTCTGCTGGCGGGTCCCGTCACCCCCGCGTCCGCTTCCGCGTCCTGCTTCGGCACCAGCGGGAACACCTCGATCCTGTTCTACCGGACCGGTAGCGGCTCCGCCGTCACCGGAACCCTCTCCGCCGGCCACTGGGAGTCCAACGGGGAGTTCCACCTGCCGCGCGGCTACACGCACGCGGCGGCGAGCCACGATTCGCTGCTGCTGTACAACAAGATCACCGGGGCTGGGGAGGTCGGCACCTTCACCGACGGCGAGTACGCGCGCACCCGCACCTTTGGCAACTTCCCGACGGGTTGGACCCAGGTCGAGGCCTCCGGCGACTCGGTGCTCTTCTACAACGGCCAGACCGGCCACGGCATCACCGGCACCCTGCGGAACGGCAAGTACCAACAGGTGCGCACGTACGACGACTTCAAGAAGGGCTGGGTGACCATGGCCGGCTCGTGCGACACGCTGACCGCCGCGGCCCGGCCAGGGGCGGCCACCTTCTCGTGGGACAAGAGCGAGTACGGAACCCTGGAAGGCGGCGTCTACGGGCACAGGGGCAGCTTGGTGGGGGAGGACCACCTGGGCCAGCTGACCGCCACCAGGGACTCGGTGCTGTCCTGGGCGAAGGCGGGCGGGAAACTCGACTTGCGGGCGGGCACGGCGACCGACGGCTGGGTCTTCCAGTTCCGCGGGGTCGGCACCTCCGACCTCTGGGAGAAGGTGGGCCGGACCTCGGACAGCCTGCTCTTCTACAAGTCCGACGGCACCGCCTCGGCCTCGAAGCTGGTCGACGGCGACTACAAGAGCGTCGGGCCGCTGGACGACATCTCCCCCGGCTGGACCCTCATCGAGGGCGGCGTATAACCAGGGCATGGCCGCCCCCGCCCCTGGGCGTCAGGGCTTCGCCCGCCGCCGTGGCCTTCACGTAGAGCTGGGCAACGTACGGCGCTCGCCGGTCGCTCCGGCCCGGTGAGACGCGACCGCCTGGCAGGCCCCGACAGGATCCCGGTGGCGGGTAGGCGGCACCGCGTCCCGTGTCCGGCCATTCGGAATGGCGATCCCCCTGAAGTATGTGGGGCCCAGCGCGCCGAGGGCCACCCTGGCGGCGGGCATTGAACCTGCTGCGTGGCGCCCTGAAGGTGAGGGCCCCGCGGTCGGTGACTGCGGGTCCCCATGCCAGTCGAAGTCGTCACATCCGACCAGCACAACGAGCAACCCGGCAAACCTTCTCGGTCACAGCACTAGGTCCTGTCGTCAAAGTCCCGCCTGGCCCGCGGTGTCCGGCACCGCACCTCGCCGCGTTGTCGGACCGCCCGAGTACGTCCAGTACTCGGGCGCCCCTCCGCCTTGCGATGCACGGCGCCGGACACCGCGGGCCCGACCGGCGCTACTTCGACGACAGGACCCAGGGTCAGGGCCGCAGGCCGGCCCGCCTGAGTGCGACCGCGGAGAGGGCGCCGATGACCTGCTCGTCCCCCCGGCGCCACGCGTCGGCGAGACCGCCAGGAGGGGTCGGGAGCGCGGCGAGGTCGCGCACCGGGCCGGTGAGGGCGCGCAGGGCGAGCAGGTCCGCGCCCCCCGGCGCGTCGCAGAGGCGCCGCAGGGTGGTGCTGCGGCGGATCCAGCGCAGCCGTGCGGGCAGCCACAGCAGCAGAACGACGGTCACCGGGAGGACGATCAGAGCCAGCGCGGTCAGGTTGGCCACCTGGCTGACGGCGTCCTGGAGCGACTGGCCGGCGTCGGCGAACCCGGTACTGGCGTCGGCCGCGGAGTGGAGCGGCTTCTTCAGGAGATCGCCGACGAACGGCACGTTCGAGGCCGCGTCACCGGCGTTCTCGAGCTCGTTGGCGAGGCTGTCGCCCGAGCTCTCGACCCTCCGGCCCGGTTCGGCCAGCAGCATGATCGCGTCGTGGACGGCGAGGGCGAACCACACCGCGGCGGCCACCAGGAACACGGCGATCAGATCCGCGAGCACCTGGCGGTTCCGACGTGCTGGCGTCTGGGCGTAGAGGCGCATCGGCGGGCTCCCGTTCGGGTCAGGACGTCGAGGAGGACCGGCCCCCGCCGGGTGAGGCCCGGCGGGGGCCGGCCGTTCGACCGTACCGCCGGACCCGGCTCGTCCACCGGCCTTCCGGACGAACGTTCCCGGCACGACGCCTGGTCGGCGCACCGGGGCCGGCGGACCGGTCATCGACCGACCGACCGACCGACCGGACCGGCCGGACCGGCCCATCGGCTAGGCGAGGTCGAACCGGTCGAGGTTCATCACCTTGTCCCAGGCGGTGACGAAGTCGCGCACGAACTTCTCTCCCGCGTCCTTCGAGGCGTAGACCTCCGACAGCGCCCGGAGCTGGGCGTGGGAACCGAAGACGAGGTCGACCGCGGTGGCCGTCCACTTAACCTTGCCCGTGGCGTGATCGCGGCCCTCGAACACGTTCTCCGCCGAGTCCGACGCCTTCCACTCCGTGCCCATGTCGAGCAGGTTCACGAAGAAGTCGTTCGTCAGCACCCCCGGGCGCTGTGTGAAGACGCCGTGCTGGGCCTGCCCGTGACCGGTGTTCATGGCCCGCATGCCGCCGACGAGAACCGTCATCTCCGGTGCGGTCAGGGTCAGCAGGCAGGCTCGGTCCAGCAGCCGGGACTCCGGTGACAGCTTCTCTCCGGCCTGGAGGTAGTTGCGGAACCCGTCCGCCTTGGGCTCGAGTACGGCGAACGCCTCCACGTCGGTCTGCTCCTGCGAGGCGTCCGTACGCCCCGGTGCGAACGGGACCTTGATGTCGTGACCGGCGCTCTTCGCAGCCTGCTCGACGGCAGCACACCCGCCCAGCACGATCAGGTCGGCGAGGGAGACCTTCGTCCCGCCGGACTGCGCCCGGTTGAAGTCCTGCTGGATCTGCTCGAGCGACTGCAACACCGCAGCCACCTCGGGCAGGTCGTTGACCGCCCAGTCCTTCTGCGGCGCGAGCCGGATCCGGGCCCCGTTGGCCCCGCCCCGCTTGTCGGTGCCCCGGAAGCTCGACGCCGATGCCCAGGCGGTGGTGACCAGCTGGGGGACGGACAGCCCGGCGGCGAGGATCGTCGCCTTGAGGGAGGCGACGTCCTCGTCCGAGACCAGCGTGTGGTCGACCTCGGGGATGGGGTCCTGCCACAGCTGCGGTTCGGGGACCCACGGGCCGAGGTAACGGGAGACCGGGCCCATGTCGCGGTGCAACAGCTTGTACCAGGCCTTGGCGAACGCCTCGGCGAGCTCGTCCGGGTTCTCGTGGAAGCGCTTCGCGATCGGCCCGTAGACCGGATCCATGCGCAGCGCGAGGTCCGTCGTCAGCATCATCGGCGCGTGCTTCTTCGACGGATCATGGGCGTCCGGCACCGTGCCCTGGGCAGCGGGGTCGACGGGAGTCCACTGCTGCGCACCGGCCGGACTGGTCGTCAGCTCCCATTCGTAGCCGAACAGGTTGTCCAGGTAGCCGTTGTCCCACTTCGTGGGCGCGGAGGTCCAGGCGCCCTCGAGCCCACTGGTGACCGCGTCGACGCCCTTGCCGCTGCCGTAGGTGTTCTTCCAGCCGATGGCCTGCTGCTCGACGGGACAGGCCTCGGGCTCGGGACCGATGTATTCGGCACCGACCGCACCGTGGCACTTGCCGAACGTGTGGCCGCCGATGATGAGCGCGGCCGTTTCCTCGTCGTTCATGGCCATGCGGGCGAACGTCTCGCGAATGTCCCGGGCGGCGGCGATCGGGTTCGGATCCCCGTTGGGACCTTCCGGATTGACGTAGATCAGCCCCATCTGAACGGCGCCGAAAGGCCCGGTGAGTTCCCTGTCGCCGCTGTAGCGCTCATCTCCGAGCCAGGTGTCCTCCGGACCCCAGAAAATCTCCTCGGGCTCCCAGATGTCCTCGCGCCCGAAAGCGAATCCGAAAGTCTTGAACCCCATCGATTCCATGGCGCAGTTGCCGGCGAACACCAGGAGGTCGGCCCATGAGATCTTCCGGCCGTATTTCTGCTTGACCGGCCAGAGCAGACGGCGCGCCTTGTCGAGGCTCGCATTGTCCGGCCAGCTGTTGAGGGGAGCGAATCGCTGGGCGCCGGCTCCGCCGCCACCGCGGCCGTCGGCGATCCGGTACGTGCCCGCGGCGTGCCAGCTCATCCGGATGAAGAGCGGCCCGTAGTGGCCGTAGTCCGCGGGCCACCAGTCCTGCGAGGCCGTCATCACCTCGAAGACGTCCTGCTTCAGGGCGTCGAGGTCCAGGGTCGCGAGCTCTTCCGCGTAGCTGAAGCCCTCGTCCATCGGGTCGGCCAGAGGCGATCGCTGGTGCAGAACCTGAAGGTCCAGCTGATTGGGCCACCAGTCCCGATTCGACCGGGGGCGAGTCGGCGCAGGGGTCGGGGCAGGAATTACTGGGTTCTCGCTGTCGCTGCCGGACACGTCCGTCCTTCTTCCTGTGTCGATTCTTCCATCTGCCGGATGCAAGTGCGTTCGTCTTCTCGGTGCGTCCGTATGGTCGCGCACCGGAGGGCTCGCGGCCACGAGAACACGCAGGGCGCTTCCGCCCAAGAAGCGGGGTCGTGGGCCGACGGCCGATATTTCGGTGACATCTTCAGATGATCGTGAGCGGCCTGCCGGTGAAGGAATGCCCGATGCTGTTCCGGGCGGGCCCGGACCGATCTCGCTAAGGTTTCCCGGTCCCCGCGAATTCGAAAGGTGAGCCGATATGAGCGAGCTGCTGGTGCGGCTGCGAGGGCGCGGCTGGCGGATGACGTCCCAGCGGCGTGTCGTCGTGGAGGTCCTCGCCGGCGATCACGTGCACCTCACCGCCGACGAGGTGCACGCCCGCGCGGCCGAGCGCCTGCCCGAGATCGCCCGGGCGACCGTCTACAACACCCTGGCCGAGCTGGTATCGATCGGTGAGGTTGCGGAGGTCTGCGTACAGGGCCGCGCGAAGCGCTTCGACCCCAACACCCGTCACCCGCACCAGCACCTGGTGTGTTCCGGCTGCGGCATCATCCGCGACGTCCGCACCACCGCCGCGCCGGCCGACCTGCCGATGGAGGAGCGGTTCGGCTACACCGTGTCCGAGGTCGAGGTCACCTACCGGGGCCTGTGCCCCTCCTGCGCGCCGTCCCTGCGGGAAGCAGCTCGGGCGCAGGTGCCCACAGCCCATCCGTCCCGGAGGCCGTGAGCTCCCGCGGGGGAGGCGCCGGCCGTCCCGCGTCCTCGCGCATGCCCCCCCCGGGTGGGCCGGCCCGCCCCGGGCCGACGGCGTGCCGAGACGCCGCCGGTGGGGCCCGCTTTGGGATCGAATTTGAGCCAAACCCGACCAGAGGGATCGTTTCTTTTTGCATAATCCTGTTCTGATCGTGGCCGAAGGCAACCGTGTGGGGTTGCAGATCGGTCGCAGCGGGAAGGGTTGATGCGCCAAATGGCGAGAACTGTTCGATGACATCCGTCCCCGTGGCAGCAGCGGATGGCCGCACCCCGGCACCGAGCCGGTCGGTCCGCCCACCCCCGAATGTGCAGCGCGTCCACGTCCTTGCCTGTCGCAGTGCGTCTCCGACAGGCCGTTCACGCCCCTGACCTGGGGTTGCCTCCGAAGGGCAGCCCGCTCGCGCTCGTGGTCCGCACACCGATGTGCGCCGAAAGGGAGGTAGGGATCCCATGACAGTGACAGTGACAGTGCAGGACATCGAACTTCCCAAGCTGCGGATGCCGTACCCGGTGCGGCTGAATCCTTACCTGCCGGTCCTGCGCGAGGAGACCGAGACGTGGGCGCGCGAGATGGGCATGCTGGCCGGCGACGCCGCGCCGTCCGCCGCGCCGATATGGACCCGGTCCCAGTTCCGGGCCATGGCCGTCGACCAGCTGACCGCATGGACGCTCCCCGACGCCTCGCTCGTCGGGCTCCGGCTCAATCACCGGTTCAACCTCTGGGCCCTGGCCTGGGACGACTACTTCGCCTCCGCCTTCAAACAGACGGGCGACCTCGCGGGCGCGCAGGCCTTCACCGCACGTCTCCACGTCTTCCTGTCCCCTGAGCCGGGCACCCGGCTGCCGGAACCGGCCAATGCCGTCGAGAAGGGAATGGCCGACCTCCAGCAACGCCTGTTCCCGCCGGCGCTCGCGCACTGGCGGCAGGGGCTCAACCGGGCGCTGGCACGCTACATCGACGCCGGAGTCCAGGAACTGGTCAACAGCCGCTCCGGCCGCGTCCCCGACCTCATCGAGTACGCCCAGTTCCGCCGGGAGAGCTTCGCCGCGTACACCGCCCCCTACTCCGTCGAACTCGCCACCGGCGCCCGGATCCCCGAGCAGATCCGGCACAGCCGGACCGTCGGCGCTCTCCTCGACGCCTTCATGGACTACATGGGCCTGGCGAACGACATCGCCTCCTACCACCGGGAGGTCCACGACGAGTACGACGTCAACAACCTCGTTGTCGTCCTCGAGACGTCCCTGGGCCTGAGCGTCCAGGAGGCGATGGACGCCGCCGCGGACCTGGTCACGGCCCGGCTGCGCCACTTCGAGCACCTCATAGAGAGCGAACTGCCCCCGCTCGTCAGGAGATCCGGACTGGACCACGGCGAACAGATCGAGCTGGAGGCGTGGATCAACGGAGCCTGGAGCTTCCTGTCCGGCCTCCACGCCTGGTACACCGGGGCACCCCGCTACGCCCCCGCGAGCGGTTCCGTCCCCAAGCAACGGACGGCGGGCGCCACGGTGCCCGCCCGCGAGCCCTGCCCCTCGGCCACGTAGGGCCGGCACCGCGCACCGGGTGGGGGACACGACGAGGGGCCGGCGGACGATACCGTCCGCCGGCCCCTCGTCGTGGGCCCGACGCAGATGCGCCGTACCGGGCCTATCGCATCCGCAGGAACCGCTTCAGCCGCGCCCGCCACGAGATCCGCGGTACGGAGTCCGGCATGCGCGGTGCCATCGGCATCCCGGTGGTCGGTGCGGGCGGCGCCGGCAGGGGCGTCGCCCGCAGCTCACGGGCTTCACGAGGACGGGCGGCGAACTTCACGGGCAGCGCCGTCAGATGGCGGGCCCACGTCGAGGAACGCCAGGTGAGATCGGATTCGGGGACGGCCAGGCTGATGTCGGGCAGCCGGGTGAGCAGGATGTCGATGCCCGTGTCGGCGATGACACGCCCGATGTCCTGGCCGGGGCACTCGTGGGCGCCCGCGCTGAAGGACAGGTGCGCGCGGTTGTGGTGCACGCGGGTCGTGGGGTCCTGGCGGACCGCCTGGTCGACGTTGCCGGCGGCCAGGCCGAGCAGCAGCATGTCGCCCGCCTTGATCTCCTGCCCGCCGAGCGTGGTGTCTCCGGTGGCCCAGCGGCCCGGACACACCATCAGCGGCGGTTCGTCCCACAGCACCTGCTCCACCGCCTCGGGCAGGGTCATCTGGCCACCGGCCAGCGATCCGCGGAACCGCGGATCGGTGACCGACATCCGCAGCACGTTGGCCATGAGGTTGGCGGTCGTCTCATAGCCTGCGAGCAGGATGAGGCGCAGGTGGTGCTGCACCTCCTCGTCACTGAGACCGGCCGGGTGGGCCATCAGTACGGATGCGATGTCCTGCCCGGGCAGGACCCGCTTGGCAGCGACGAGCTGCTTGAGGGTCTCCAGCACGTAGGCGTTGCTGGCGAGGGACGTCTCGGTGGCCTTGAAGAGGTCCCGGGCGGCATGGACGAGCTTGGGAGCGTCCTCGTCCCGCATGCCGAGCAGGTTGGTGAGTACGAGCATCGGCAGGGGCTCGGCGAACTCACCGACCAGCTCCGTCCGGCCCTTCTCGCTGAACTCGTCGATCAACTGGTGTGCGAAACGGGTGATGTGACGGCGGACGCCGCGCTGGTCGAACTGATTGAGTCCGGCCGTGACGGCGCCGCGCAGGCGCTGGTGCTCCTCGCCGTCCGCGCACACGCAGTCGGGACGCCAGCCGATCATCGGCACGAGCGGCGAGGTCTCCGGGTCGATCTCGCCGCTCCTCCAGCCGTGCCAGGTGCGGGGGTCGCGGGAGAACTGGGTGGAGCGGGTGGCCACGTCACGGTTCTCGAGGTATCCGAGGACGAGCCACGCACGTACGTCCCCTTCGAGCAGGACGGGCGCCACCGGACCGTGCTCGGCCCTCAGCTTCTCGTACAGGCCCATGGGGTCGGTCTCGGCAGCGGCGCCGTGGAGCCGGGTCACTCCTGCGGCGCCCGTGGCGGCGTGGGCCGGGCAGCCCGGGGGAGGGGCGAGCCGCGGATCGGTCGCGGCGCGGTCGGTGGGCGGGACGGTCATGCGGACTCCTGGGCGGCGGCGAGGGTGCACAGGTAACCCATCAGCGAGAGCAGGGCGTCGCGGCAGGACGACCGGTCGCGCGCGTCGCAGGCGACGATGGGTACGGATTCGTTGAGGTCCAGAGCGGAGCGCAGGGCTGCCATCGGGTGCTGCGGGGCCTCGGGGAAGGAGTTGACGGCCACGACGAAGGGGACGCGGCGGTCTTCCAGTCGGGTGATGATCTCGAAGCAGACTTCGATCCTGCGGGTGTCGACGAGGACCACGGCGCCGAGCGCGCCTTCGAAGATGCCGTTCCACAGGAACCAGAAGCGCTCCTGGCCCGGCGTCCCGAAGAGATAGAGGATCAGTTCCTCGTTGATGCTGATGCGGCCGAAGTCCATGGCGACGGTGGTGGTGTTCTTGCCCTCGGCACCGGGATTGTTGTCGATCCCGACGCCGGCCTGCGTCATGGTCTCTTCGGTGGTCAGGGGAGCGATCTCGCTCACCGCCCCGACCATCGTGGTCTTGCCGACCCCGAAGCCGCCGACGATCACCACCTTGACCCCCCTGGCGCCGTGCGGCAGCAGCACGTCGGTGCCGCTGGGGCCGGCGGCGGGTTGGTCAGAGATTGCGTAGTCCATGGATCACCGCCTCCAGAAGGCCGAGTTCGGGGACCGCGGAGACGGGAACGGGGGCGATCGCCTCGACCCGCCCGTCCTCGACGAGCTGGGAGAGCAGGGCCGTGAGCACGCTGAACGGCAGGCTGAGATACGCGGATATCTCGGCCACCGACAACGGGTACTGGCACATGGCCAGGATCGACGCCTGCTCGGGCTGCATCGCGGGTTCGGGTGCGGACCTCGATGTGATGAGGGTGACCAGGTCGAAGGCCTTCGCCGAGGAACCGGGACCACCGGAGATGACGTAAAGGGGTACGGGACTGCCTTCGTCCCATGCGCCGTGGTGCTCTGATGTCACATCGCCTGCCCGACGTCATCCCGAGGCGGGCTTGTCATGTGCTGGCCGATCCTGAACACGAGCGTACGCATCCGATCGCCCAGCAGCCCCGCATCCACCTCCTCATCGGCCAGTACCGCGAGGTAGGCCCCGGGTCCGGCCGCCATCAGGGAGAAGTACCCGCCGTCGACCTCGATCCCGACCATGCGCGTCGAGCCGTTTCCGTGCGGGAACTTCTGCGCGATGGCCTTCGCCAGGCTCTGCATTCCCGAGCAGGCGGCGGCGATCGCGTCAGCGGTGTCGGTCTCCGTGTTCGCTTGACCGATGCACAGACCGTCCGACGAAAGCACGACCACGTGTCGTACGTAAGGGACGCTGGACGCGAGCTCCTTGAGCATCCAGTCCATGTTGGGCAGTGGCGTCACGGTTACTCATCCTCATCTGATGACTCGATGGACTGGAGGGAGGGGCCGGTACCGGATCTCTTCTCGCCGCTGAACGCCTCCCACATCAGGCCCGGCTGCCGGGCCGCGCTCCCGGGCTTCGAGGGGAAGGCGGTCGGGGCGACGGGGGGCTGGGGGGCCGTGCGGACGACGGGCGTCGGGACGGGCGATTCCCGTCGCCGCTGCGGCAGCCCGTTCGCGGTCTGCCCGACCTCGACGGAATCTCCTGCGGTCTCCCGCACCATCGTCGGCCTCGGCAGGATCGGAGCGCCCGTGCGCCTCGGCGCGAACGGCTGGACTTTCTGGGGCTGTTGCTCGACGGTGGTGATCAGGCGTCGCGGCACGAGCACCACGGCCCGTACGCCGCCGTATGCGGAGGGGCGCAGATCGACCTCGAGGCCGTTCTCGCGGGCCAGCCGGCTGACGACGGGCAGGCCGAGCTGGGTCGCCTCGCCCAGGTCGGACAGGTCCAGGCTGGAGGACCCCTGTGCCATCACGCGGTCGATGCGCTGCCGGACCTCTTCGGTGAGCCCCACCCCGCGGTCCTCGATCTCGATGGCGATGCCGGACGGCACCTCGCTCGCGCTCACCTCGACCGGGGTGTGCGGAGGCGAGAAGGTGGTGGCGTTGTCGAGGAGTTCGGCCAGCAGGTGGATGAGGGGCTCGGCCCCCTGGCCGATGACGGCGACCTCCGTGACCGACTGCAGCTTGACGCGGGGGTAGTCCACGATGCGCGACATGGCGCCCCGTACGACGTCGTAGAGCGGGATCGCCTTCGACCACTGACGGCCGGGCCGTGCGTCGCCCAGGACCGCGACACTGGCCGCGAGGCGCCCGATCAGGGCGTTGCGGTGGTCGATGGCCTGCAGACCGTGGGAGACGACGATGTCCGTCCCGTGCAGGATCTGCATGTCACGGAGGTCCTTGGCGAGCTGGTGGACGATCGCCTGGACGCGGCGCGCGATCGCCACCAGGGCCCGCTGGGAGGAGTCGCGCGTCTGCTCCTCGGCCTCGACCGCTTCCAGGAGCGTGCGCAGAGCCGCGCGGAGGGCTTCGGCGAACTCGATGTCGAGGTGGTCCCCGAACGTGACGGCCTGCAGGATCTCCGAGGCAGGGTCACCCTTCTGCATCCGGGCGACGGCCGCGGGGAGCAGCTCCTCCGCGAGCCATACCGTGGTGGCCCGCTGGTCCGACAGGCGTCCGAACAGCGCTGCTTCGCGTTGCGCGTAGTACTGGTGGACATCGGCAGTCACCCGCGCGTGCCGGGCCTGCTCCGCCGCGCGCGCCCGGCGTGCCGTCTCGGCCGAGGTGATGGCAGTCAGGACGACCGCGACGAGACCGCACCAGGCAACCGGCGTACGTATCTGCGCGGGGACGAAGATCAGCGCTATGCCGCATGCACCGGCCAGAAGGCCGGGAGGGATGAGCCATGCCGGAGCCATTGCACGTGGCAGGCCTCCAGGGGTTGAACCGGTACGAACCATCGAGGGGTCCCTAAACAGTCTGGATTGAGTGGACTGGGGGTGGTGCGGCGCGGTGACGGGAGCGGACGGGGCATCGCCCGGCCGGGCGCGAGTGAGGTCATGGGTGCCCCCGACAGGTCGGTTCGAGATCGCATCGGTGGTCACGCCTCCCTGCGGCCGGGCTCTCCATCCGCGCGCGACACTGCTTCGCTCACTCACCGTGAGTGCGGCGCAACACGCAGGGGAGAATAGTCAGTTCGGGTACACCATGTGACCTTGCAGTAACGGGAACCGCCACGTTGACCGACCTGGGCCCAGAATTGATCGATCTCTGTCAGGACGCATACGGGTGAACGCATGGAATCGACCGGATCTGGCAGCCTGCCGGCCGCGGCTCCGCGCCCCCGGCGTCGGCCGCCTCCTTCGGCGGGGCGTCCACGTGCCGGGTCCGTCGGCGCGGGTGCCGGCCCGGGCGTGTGCTCTCGTCATCGGCCGGAACGCGAGCGGGCCGGACGCGGTGGGCGGAGGGGGCGGCAGGGCGGGCGCTGGGCGCGGCGCCGGCCGGGGGCCGTGCGGCACATGGTCAACGACCCGCCGTCGCGGTTCCCCCGTTGGGGCGACAACCGCCAACTCCCGTTGACGGCTGTGCTCATCGGCGCCCGCGCGGTCAGGCCAGGGTGACGTCTGCGCCGTACGCGGCCGTGTCCCGGTAAGGGGCGTACGGAGCTCGGTGGTGGTTCCGGAAGCCCTGTCCGCGAGCGCGGCGTTGCGCTCGGCCGGGGCCTTCGCGAACGCGCCCGTCGGCCCGGGAAAACGCCGCTCCGCGCCCTCTGAGCCAGTGGCATGATGCCCAGGGCGGGGGACGGGCGACCGAGGGTGAGGCGGGGGACATGGGGGAGGCGCTGGACGCGGTGGACTGGCAGGCGCTGGAGGGGGCGGGGCCGGACCGACCGGCCACCGACGTACCGAAGGTGCTGCGCCGGATCGCCCGGGCGGACGCCTCCACCGATCCGGAGGTGGTGCAGCGGGCGTACTGCGACCTGCAGCGCCTCCTCCCGGCCCCGGCGCGGCCGGGCACCGACGTGGCGACGGCCGCACTGCCGTTCCTGGTGGATCTCGCCCTCGCCCCGCAGACCCCCGCACGGCACGACTTGGTCGACCTGCTGGCGTACCTGGCCGGCCACGGGGAGGGCGGGGAGGCCGACTCCGTTCGCGAGGCGGCCTGGCAGCGGCAGTGGCCCCGTCTGCGGAGGCTGTTCGACGACGGGGATCCCGTGGTGCGGCGGGCCGCGCTGCAGCTGGTCGCCGACCGGACCGGGCCCCTGCTGGAGCGATGGCACCGGGAGACGGACCGCTCCGTCCGGGTGCCCCTCCTGCTGGCGCTCGGCCGGGCCGCGGCCGAAGAGGACCCGACGCGGTCCGGGCGCGCCGAGGTACGGGCCGTGCTGGACGACGCCCTCCACGGCGGAGATCCGGTGCTGCGGGTGGCAGCCGTGATCGCCGCAGCGCCCATGGACCCGCAGTCGGTGCTCCGCGCCGGCCCCATGCTTGTGGAGATCCTCACCGATCCCGTGGTCGCCCCGGAGTTCGGGGCCGTCTGGTACACCCTGGACCACGAGTTCTCGTACGAGCGCAACGATGTCGTGGCCCGGGTCGTACAGCTGCTGGAGCCCGACACGGCGGCGGCGACCTCGTTCGTGGCCGCGCTGGCCGAGGCAGGCAGCCGGATCGGCGACGCGGAGCTGCGCCGGTGCGCGCTGGACGAGGCGTGGGGACTCGTGCTGACCCGGCCCTCCGCGGAAGAGGCCGTACTGGCGCTCGCGGCGGGGCTGTTGGCCGACCCGGACGACGACGTGCGCTACAAGGCCGCGCACCTGCTGGCGGTGCTCGGCCGCAGGGCGGCCCCGTACGGCGACCGGCTCGCCGCCCTCCTCGACGACGCCGGGGAATCGGAGTTCTTCGACGGCACCGTCGGTGACCACGCGCGGTGGGCCCTGACCCGGATCGGGGACCCTCGCGCCCTGCCGGATCTCATCGAGCGGCTCGTCGCGCCCTACCGGGACATGCTGGGCCGCGGCTATGGCCAGAGCGACCCGCGGCAGCCGGACGTCGCCGACGTCCTCCGGCCGCTGCGCGCACACCGCGGAGTGCTTCTGCCGGCGGTACGAGAAGCCCTGCGGGACGAGGTCGCCCGCGCGGGATGGCTGGTCGGGGACCTGCGGGAGGTACTCCGCGCCTGGGGGGAGAGCCCGCTGCTGCCCGGTGAGCCCGAATCGTCGTACGCGCAGCCGTGGGAAGCGCCGTGGCCGGAACCGGCGCAGGCGGAGGCGACGGTGCTGGCGTACGCCGCCGACGGGCAGTGGCACTGGACGTTCCCCACCGCCCTCGACGCGCTCACCCGCCGCGGACACCTCGCCCAGCCCGTCCGGGAGGCACTCACGGCTCTCGTGGCCGCGGACCGCCGTCTCTCGGAGTACGGCGACTACCGGGCGTTCCTCCAGGACGAGCAGATCCGCGCATGGATCGGCCGGATGCCGGCGCTGCCCTAGTGGCGCCGCCCCCGCGGACGGTCCCGGGCGGGGTCGAGACCGTCGGGGCAGGCCGGCCCGCTCGGCAGGAGATGCCCCGGGCTCACCTGTTGCGCAGGGCCCGGCGGATCCCGTACAGGGCGAGGAGCAGCACGATGACGACGACCAGGACGATCAAGAGATTCTTGAACAGCCCGCTCGTCTTCTTCTTGCTCTTCTTCTTGCCCTTCTTGTTCCCGGTGGTGGCCCGGACCTGGGACGACGTCGGTGCGTGGAGCCCGGTCGCCACGCCGGCGCCGGCGAGCAGCCCGCTCTGCGGGAGCGCGGCGGCGGCGGGGGCCTGCCGGGCGGTCGGAGCGGCCGCCGAGGCGGTTGCCGCAGGGCCCAGGAGCAGCCCGGCGAGCACGAAGAGCGGGACGAGTGCCGTCGCGGCGGTCGGGCGCTTCCTCGGATTGCTGTGCGTTGTCACTGTCTCCCCTGTTCTCCCCTGCCCCGGCCGGGACCGGCGGGATCCGGATGGCCGCGGCTCGGAAGCATCGTCGCCGCGTTCGACCTTCCCGGCAAGGACATGAGCCGTGCGAGATCGGTCCGGAGTGCTGCCCACGGCGTTCTGTTACGCGGCCATGACATTCAGATGCTTTTGAACACGCTCAATGATCGCTAGATTCTTGAACATGATCAAAATTGAGTACGGGGCATGGGTGCGCGAGTTCGAGGCAGAGCGGGAGCGCCGAGCGGCCGTGGGCGACCCCGACTGGGGGAAGGGTGCGCAGCTGTCGCCCGAGATCGTCCGCAGCATCCAGAAGTTCCAGGTCGGCGAGGACGGTGACGGCTCCGCGCTCTGCGGCAAGGCCGACCTCGCGGGTGATCCGGTCTACTCCGAGGCGGTCCGGCTCTTCATTGCCGAGGAACAGAACCACGCGCGGATGCTGAAGCTGCTGCTGGCGGCCGGCGGGGCCGACACCCTCGACGGGCACTGGAGCGACGCCGCCTTCGTCCGGGTCCGGCGGCTGCTCGGGCTGCGGGTGGAGCTGCTGGTGCTGATGATCGCCGAGGTGGTGGCCCTGGGCTACTACCGGGCCCTGCGCGACGGCGCCGCCGACCCGCTGATCTCCGAGGTCGCGGGCCGGATCCTGGCGGACGAGGAGCGGCACGTGCCCTTCCACTGCCTGCGCCTGCGGGAGGGGCTCGCGGGACTGCCCCGGCCCGCCCGCCGGGCGGTGACGGCAGGGTGGCGCGGACTGCTCGGCGCCGCCGCCGCCCTGGTCGCAGTGGACCACGGACCGGCGCTGCGGGCCCTCGGGGTGGGCCGCGGCGCGTTCGTCGCGCAGACCCTGCGCTCCTCCGGGTGGATGGCCCGCGCGATGTCGGGCGGCCCGGTTCCGGCCCCGGCGGGTGCGGGGCTGGGGGCGGGCGTCTGACCCGCTCGCCCGGGCCTGCCGTGCGGGCCGCCGTGCGGGACTGCCGCCCGGGGCCGCCGCCCGGAGGCCGTGCCCGGACGGGCGGCGGACCGCGATCCGAGAGGGCTCAGGCCCGGCGTGCGACTGCCGCCAGGGTGTCCTTGACCTCCTGCACCACGCGGGCGGCGTCCTCGGGGTTGTGCACCACATCCGTGTGGTTCATGTCGATGACGAGGACCTCGCTGGCCGAGTAGTGCTTGTGCACCCAGTCGTCGTAGCCCGACCACAGCGTCCGGTAGTAGTCGACGAGACCCTTGTCCTGTTCGAAATCGCGGCCCCGTAGCCCGATGCGGTGCAGCACCGTCTCGAAGTCCGCCTTCAGATAGACCATGAGGTCGGGGGCCTTGCGGTACGGCAGGCCGTCGATCTCGCGCATCATCTCGTTGAGCAGCCCCTCGTACACCCGCATCTCGAGGGAGCTGATCCGGCCCAGGTCGTGATTGACCTTGGCGAAGTACCAGTCCTCGTAGATGGACCGGTCGAGGACGTTGTCGCCCTGCTTGTACGCCTCCTTGATCGAGGCGAACCGCGTCTGCAGGAAGTAGAGCTGGAGCAGGAAGGGGTAGCGCTTCGCCTGGATCTCCTCGGGGCTCGCCGTGTAGAAGAGCGGGAGGATCGGGTTGTCGTCCACGCTCTCGTAGAAGACCTCGCTGCCCAGCTCCTTGGCGATCAGCTCGGCCACACTGGTCTTGCCGATGCCGATCATGCCTCCGACGCAGATCACTGGCATACCTCACTTCTCCCTGGGGGTCTTCTGTTCGTGGGCGGGTGAGCCGGGCGTCCCGCATCAATGAGACGCACAGCGGCGGTCATGCGACTCCCGTGATCTTCATGACCGGCGTGACCGGCGTGACGTGGTCCCCGTCCGGACCAAGGCCCTGACAAGGGCCGCTCTCCTCGACCGGCCCGACCGTTCCGCAGTCGCCGCGCACGGCGACGAGCCCCGGCCCTGCGGCCGCCCTGAATCTTAAATGACGATCAGCCTCATGCATGCAGAGCGTTACGGAGCTCACCGGAGAGGCCCGGAGAGGCCCGGAGAGGCCCGGAGAGGTGCTACTTCTTCGCCGCGTCGTCGGCATTGCGCCAGACCGTCAGGTCGACGGTGATGAACCTGGTCTCGTCCTTCGCGCCCGACCTGCTGCGGAAGGTCGCCAGCGTGATGTGGCCGGCCTTGCTCAGCACGCAGACCTGCGACCCGTCCGTGAGCTGGTCGAGCCCGAGCTTCTCGGTGAAGCGGGTCACGGAACGGCAGGTCTCCAGGGAGCCCTTCTCGGAGTTGTTCAGCAGGACGAGCTTGCCGTTCGCGGTGCCGAACTTCTCGTCCCCGAACAGGGTGTCCCGGTAGTAGAAGAGGTCCCCGTGCCCGTAGAGCACCCCGGCGCCGGTCGGCTCCTCGGCCGGGCGCGGCGGGTTGTCCGCGAACATCAGCTGGTGGTTCTGGGGCATCTCGATGCCCTGGTACGACACCGGCTGCGGGTCGGGCCGCTGCTGCGAGCTGCCCGAAGAGGAACCACCGCCGGACGCCTTGTCGCCGCCGCCCTTGCCGGTGCCGTCCGGCAGCAGGGACCCGAGGACCACGAGCCCTACGACCGCCGCTGCGACCGTGCCGATGACGATCAGCCCCGTCCGCCTGGGGCGCGGCGGAGCGGGCGGACCGGGAGCGAAGCCCTGGGTGTGGAACGGCGGCGGCGTGCTGTGGCCCGGGGTGTACGTGGGCTGCGTGTACGGGGGTTGGTTGTACTGCGGCTGCGGCTGCGGGTACGAAGGCTGCGGGTGCGAAGGCTGCGCGTACGGGGGCGGCGTCCGGTAACCCGGCGGCACGGTCCCCGGAGCCCCCGGCGCGGGAGGCCGCGGAGCCGGAGCCGCCTGCGTCGGCGCCGCGGCCACACCGGTCGGCGTGAACCCGGGCGCGGGGGCGGGCGCCGGAGGCGCACTCGGGGCCGGTGCCGGGGACTGCGGCGAGACCTCGGTCGGAGTCGGAGCCGGAGCCTGAGCCGCAGGGGCCGTCGGCGCGACCGTCGGTGGCTGCGGCGGCGGGGTGGGCGCCGGTGCCGGCAGCTGCAAACGCTCGGTGATGGAACCGGCGACGGCCTGCGGCAGCCAGTCCTCGCCCTGGCGCAGCGGGGCCTCCGAGGCCGCGTTGCACAGCTCGATGACCTCGGTCAGGGTCGGCCGGTCGGCCGGGTCGCGGCTGAGGCAGCGGGTCACCACCGGCCGCAGCTCCTCGGGCAGGGCGCTGAGGTCGGGGTCCTCGTGCACGATCCGGTAGAGCACCGCGTGCGAGGGCCCGTCGCCGAAGACGGACGCCCCGATGGCGGTGAAGGCCGCGATCTGCCCGAGGGCGAAGACATCGGTGGCCGGGGTGACCGTGCCGGCCGAGGCCTGTTCGGGGGCCATGAAGGCCGGGGTGCCGACGCTGACGCCCGTACTGGTCAGGGCGGTGGAGTCGGCGGCCCGGGCGATGCCGAAATCGATCACGCGCGGGCCGTCCGAGGCGAGCAGCACATTGGCGGGCTTGAGGTCGCGATGCACGATGCCCGCGCCGTGGATGACATGCAGGGCCTCGGCGACCCCGACGGTCAGCAGCAGCACGCTGCGCACCGGCAGGGCGCCGTGCCGGGCCACGGCGTGGGCGAGCGAGGGGCCGGGTACGTAGGCCGTGGCCAGCCAGGGCTGGGCGCCCTCGGTGTCCGAGTCGATGACCGGTGCCGTGTAGAGCCCCTGGACCCGTTCCGCGGACCGTACCTCCTGCTGGAAGCGCCGCCGGAACTCGGGGTCCTCGCTGAACTCGGGCCGGATCACCTTGATGGCGATGGGCCGGCCGCCCGGCGTGTAGGAGAGATAGACCTTGCCCATGCCGCCCGCGCCCAGCAGGGCCGCCAGGCGGTAGCCGCCCACGACGGCCGGGTCGTCCGCCTTGAGCGGCTGGAAGAAGCCGGCGGAAGGTGCACTGCCCATGGGGGACCCATCTCTGATTGCCGCGATTCGGCACCTGCCGGCGCCCCGAAGTCAACCGAGAGCGTACCCAATGGCCGGACCGTCCCCGCCCCGGACCGTCCCCGGACCGCCCGTCCGTCCCCGGGAGTTGGCGGTCCTGCACTTCCGGCAGCCGTCCCTCCCGGACGGCCGGCCGCTACCAGCCGAAGCGGCGGTTGACCACAGCCGCGAACTCCTCGAACGTCAGCATGCGGTCGCCGTTCTGGTCGGCCGCGTCGAAGAGGGCCGAGGATTCGTGGGTGTCCCCGACGCCCCAGAAGGGGATCGCCCCCTGCGCCGCGAGGGTCGGACCCTTGGAGCGCAGGGCCCCGATGACCTCGGCGCGGGTCAGAGTGCCGTCCTGGTCGAGGTCGAGGGCATCGAACAGGCGCCGGGCCTTCTCACTCATCACGTGGTCCTCTCAGAGGTGCACGCACCGCCTCCCGGGCGGCGCGTTCTGCCCGGGAGGACGCTGTGGGCCCGTGCGGGGTTGCCTCACCGGTGTCGGTTTCGGCGGGGCCGGGCGTGCTCATGGATGGCTCCCGGACCCCCGGCGGTTGAAGGGCAGCCTGCCGAGTACGACCGCCATCCCGCAGGTGTTGGTGAGCGCGGAGAAGACCAGGCCGCCCCCGATCGCCGCGGACAGCAGCGCGAGCGCGGGGTGGAGGAGCTGCGCGAGGGCCAGGCCGAGCAGCACGGTGACGCCCGCGGCGAAGCGGACCTGGCGTTCCATCGCCCAGACGGTCCGTGCGCGGGAGCCCTCCGGGTACTGGAGCCCGTGGCCCTCGGCGGTCCAGGCCTGGGTACCGCCCGTGAGGCTCGACGCGGGGATGCCGTGGGAGGCCAGGGCTTCGGCGGCGTTCTCCGATCGGGCACCGGAGGCGCACACCACGAGCAGGGGCCTGCGTGCGGCGGCCCGCCGAAGCTCCGGCAGGCTCCGTGTGAGGCGGTCGAGGGGGACGTTGACGGCGTCCGGCAGATGGCCGGACGCGAACTCGCCCGGGGTGCGGACGTCGACGACGGTCAGTGCGCGCAGCCGCGGGTGGGCCTGGCTGACGTCGAGGAGGGTGGGAACGCTCATGGCGGACCTGGTCCTTGGCAGAGGGGGAGGGGAGAAGGGCTCGGCGGTGCGCCGACGCGTGGTCCGGCGCGATGTGCGACGCCGTCGCCATGCCGGGGATGTTAGGCACTGAGGGAGGCCCCGGCCACGGTCCGGCCCACCTCGCCACGAGACCGCCACACGGCGGCAACAACCAGCGGAAACGACCTGCGGCAGCAACCTGCGGCGGGGACGACGGCGGGGACGGCGCGCGTCGGGGGGACCCCCGTCCCTGCACCCGTCCCGAGCCCGTCCCGCACGCGACTACCCGAACGAGTGAACGGTCACCAGGAGGCGACCAGATCGCTCGTTGACGAGGTCACCCTTCACCAGGTGACGTGCAGGGCCTGCGGTGAGCGGTGGATCAGCGTGGGCCGCATCCGGGGCCGTGGACGGGCCCGGTCCAGTCGCAGATCCGGCATGCGGCGGACGAACAGCTCCAGTGTCAGACGGAGTTGCTCGCGGGCCAGCTGGGAACCGGGGCAGCCGTGGGGCCCGTACCCGAAGGCGACGTGCTGCCGGTTCCCGGGCCGGGTGATGTCGAACTCACCTGCTCGTTCGTATCGTTCACCGTCGCGGTTGGCCGAACCGTACGCGACCAGCACGGCGGCCCCTGCGGGCAGTTTCGTTCCGGCGAGCGTGACCGGCCGGGTGGTGGTCCGGCGGAAGGCCTGGATGGCCGTGTCGTGCCGGACGGCTTCCTCCACCGCCGCCGGCACCAGGGACGGATCGGCGCGTAGCAGCTGCCATTGCCGCCGGTCGCCGAGCAGGTGCATCAGCATGGTGCCGATGAGGGCGCTCGCGGTGAGGAATCCGGCGATCAGCAGGTTCTGCAGGCTCGTCACCAGTTCGTGACGCTGTTCGAGCGTGAGCTCGGCGTCACCGGGGGCCAGGGCGGCCACCATGGTCGAGCACATGTCGTCCCGGGGGTGGTCGCGCCGGTCGCGGACGTACCCGTCGAGCAGGTGCTGGAGCGCGACCACGTCCTCGGCGGCGGCGACCTGCCCCTTTGGCGACAGGGGACGGAACAGCAGTTCCTCGGCCCGGTAGCCGCCGTGTACTGCCGCGGGCACGTCGGCGGGGTCGAGCCCGATCAGCCGTCCGACCACCATCCCGGGTAACTGCCGGGCGTACGCCTCCACCAACTCCGCGGCCCCGTCCGCCGCGAAGCCGTCCACCAACTCCTGCGCGCAGGTGCGGGCGTACGGGAGCAGCGCCGCCACCCGGGCGGCGGACAGTCCCCGGTTCAGCGGGGCCCGGTGCCGGCGGTGGGCAGCTCCGTCGGAGGACACGACGGTGGGCCGGGGTCCGAACCCCCGCTGCAGGACGCCGAGCGCCGCCTCGGAGAGCGGGACGTCCGGCAGGAGGGCGTTGGCCGAGGAGAAGTCCTCCGCGCGCAGCAGCACTTCCCGTACGTCCGCGTCACGCGCCACCAGCCACGCGTCGAACTCGGGCACGTACGTCAGCCCCTCGGTCCGGCGGGCGCGGTCGTAGAGCGGATACGGGTCGCGGTACAGCTCGTCACGCCGCGCCTGGTCGTCGTGCCACGTCACTGGGACCTCCGGATCACGGTCGGGACCGGGCGGGGGACACCGCCGCGGGTGACCCCGCCGGTGCGCCGGGTCATCCTGCCCGAAAGCCGCCCGGCCCGGTAGGGCGCCTGCCGGCGGGCGGCATCGCCCGAGCGGCGACGAAGCACTCGCCGTGCCGCTCGGCCCGGTCGCCGGGCGGCGACCAGGCCTGAGGGCCCGCACGGATACGGCGAGAGCCGCCCGAGCGGCTACTCCGCCGTCGGCTCGACGTAGGTGGCGTCGAACCAGTCGAGGAACTCGCGGACAGTGCCGATCTTGGCGACTCGGGCGTGCAGGGCCTTCTGGTCGTGCCCGGACAGGAACCAGCCGCCGGCGACCTGCTCACCGCAGCCGCACCCGCACAGGCGGGTGTCGTGCGGGGAGTGGACAAGACCGGCGCGTTCACCGGAGCACGACCGTGACGCCGCGCCGTTCGAGGAGTTGGAAGATCTCCTCGAAGTAGGAGAGCCGGCCGAGCGGGTCCTCCACCACGTCCGCCAGCGCGCACCGCGCGACCTCGAAGTCGTGCCAGATCAGGGTGAAGGGCGGGGCCACCCCGAATCCACCGCCCAGGCAGTCCTTGAAGGCGTTCCACTCCCGGCCGAAGTAGCGGCCGGGCCCGAGCAGGGCCTCGGCGACCGCGCAGTGCAGCCCGGCGACATCCGTGATGAACCGGCCGTCGAGATGGTGCTCGCCCCCGGACCGGTCCGGCCGGGGCGCGGGCAGGCGCCAGGCGCGCGTGGTGAGTTCCAGCCACTCGGCCCGGCCCTGCGCGTCGTACGGCGCCCACAGGTTGGGCTCCGTCGGCGGGCCCTGGTACCACGCCGCCCAGACCGGGCGGACCGCCCGCGGTGGTCGATCCTCGCCGCCATCGGTGAGCGTGATGTCCTCCAGCCCGTCACCGAGCACGGAAGGGCGCGCCCCGTCGACGGCCAGGCCCACGGTGCGGGAGGCCATCACGGCACCATGGCGATCCAGCACCAGGAGCTCGGCCGAGCTCCGTGCCCACCGGCGGGGCTGCTGTGTCCCCACGAGCAGCGGTTCCGCGGCCTCGCAGCCGATCAGCTCGAGCGGGACGGGGGCCGGGTCCGCACGTGGGACGAACAGGCCGTCCACGGCGGAGCATCGGCCCGCACTCGCGGCAGCGACCGTCGTTCCCCCGAAGAGCTCGAAGTGCGACGCCTCGGACGCTTCGAAGAAGCTCTCGTCGTTCCTCACGCCGGCGCCGAGCACGATGTCGTAGCGCCCCGGATCGGCCGGGTGCGGCTGGTGGGCCACCACGACCGCGTCGACGAGGGTCCACCACTGCACCGCCTGCTCGTCGTCCCAGACCTCGAGGCCCAGATCGCCCAGGCTCCGCAACGAGACGTCGGGCCCGGCCAGGGCGTCGCTCAGCAGCCCGTCGGGGCGACAGCCACGGAGGGTGAGAACCTCCCGCGGCGGCGGGACCGGGTCGACGAAGAGCCCTTCGACGCCCGCGCACCTCCCCCAGAGCTGTTCCACACCTTCTTCGTCCTCCTGGACCAGGAGGTACCTCACCGGGAAGGCCCGGTCCCATCCGGCGTGCTCCGCGATGCGCACCCAACCCCCGAACGTGCGAGCGACCTCCGGCCTACGATACGGGCCCTCCCGGCCTGGCCCGGCCCGGGCCGCGCGGGGAGCGGTCGTGCCGACGGGCGGGCCGCCCCGAGGCGCCGCCCCGCATGAGAAGTCGCTGTGATTCGGGAGAGCAGGACTTCGGACCCTTGCATGAAACGTGAACTACGGGAAACGTATCGCTGAACAAGGCCTCCACATGCGCCTGAGCGCGCCGCTCCTGCTCAGGGCACTCAGAACACCGGCAGTTGTTCATCAGCGCCGCACACCGAGGACGTACATGCAGGGAATACGCCGTCTTCCTGTTCCGGCCCGGCTGCGCAGATTCGCCCGGACAGTGCGTCGCCGCAGCGGGATCCCGCGTCAGCCGGGCCCCGCCGGGCCGGAGCGCACGGGCGACGGGCCCTCGCGGCGCGGCCGGGCCGCCGACCGTGAGGAGGAGCTGCTGGCGACGGTGCCGGGCCTGGTGCGCCACCGCGGCCGTCTCGCCCTGGTCCGGGACGACCTGCTCCCCGCCGATGCCCGCGACGCCAACCTCCGGTCGCTCGCCGAAGCGCTGGAGGCCGCCGACGTCCCCTACGGGCTCGTCCCCGACGGCCGGCTCACCCACCGGGTGGCCATCGCCCCGGGCGACCGGGCCGCCACGCTGAAGGCCTGTGCCGCAGCCTTCGCAGGAACCCCCCTCTACGCCCGACTCGTCACGGCCGACGGCGAGGCCGGGGACGTCCTGGCAGAGGACCTCCCGGCAGCCGTCGACGCCGTCGAGGGGGTCCCGGCCGGCGGAGGCGACCGGCAGGCCGGTGGGTCCGCGCGGTCCGCCCGGGTCCGCGCCGTACGCCTCCACCATCCGGTCGTCACCTCCGGCCGTACCCTGGTTTACGGCCCCGAGACCGGCTGCGACCTGGAGTTCTGGGAGGCCCCGGACTCCGGCGAGGGTGCCCTGGCCACGCTGCGCGAGACCCCGTACGGCTGGTGGGTGCCCTCCCTGACGGCCTCGGCAGCCCGCCGGATCGGTGACCGGGACTACCCCGTCGTCGGCTGCTTCTCCGGTCGCTTCCCGGACGACATAGATTTTCCCGTCGACGCCGTGATCACCTGGGTGGACGCCGCCGACCCCGCGTGGCGCCGACGCAGGGACCGGGCCGCGGAGGCCGCGGCCGCCGGCACCGGCCGCCCCACGGGGATCGACCTCGCCGACAACCGGTACCGCGACCGCGGCGAGCTCCGGTACTGCCTGCGCTCCATCGCCGCCTACGCGCCCTGGATCCGGCACGTCTTCCTCGTCACCGACGACCAGGCCCCCGACTGGCTCGACACCTGTCATCCCCGCGTCACCGTCGTCGACCACCGCGAACTCGTGACGGACCCCGACGCTCCCGAGGTGTTCAACTCCCACGCCATCGAGAGCCGGCTGCACCGCATCCCGGGCCTTGCCGAGCACTTCGTCTACTTCAACGACGACATCTTCCTCGGCCGCCCCCAGCGCCCGCAGGACTACTTCCTGCCCTCCGGACTGCCCAAGGTGTTCCACGACCGGCGCGCCGTCGACCCCGGCAGCGGGGCCGGCGACGACGTGTTCACCGCCTCGCAGAAGGTCACCCGGCGGGCCGTCGAGGAGGCCGTCGGCCGCACCTATCCGCACATCCTGGCCCACACCCCCTACCCCCTCACCCGCTCCCTCTTCACCCGTACCGAGGAGCTCCTGCCCGGCCGGCTCGCCGCCACCGCCCGCTCGGTCTTCCGCAGCACGGACGACCTCGCCCCCATCACCCTCGCCTCGCACCTCGCACTCGCGGAGGGCCATGCGGTCGAGGGCCACCTCGCGCACGTCTACGTCAGCACCGCGCGCCACGACGTGACCGAGACGCTGCCGCCGCTGGCCGCGGAGCGCAGCAACGACGCCTTCTGTCTCGCCGACGACGAGGACGCGCCGACCGAGGCCGGAGCCGGAGCGAGGGACGGAGCGGGGGTCGGCCTGACCGCGAGGCAGCAGCACAACATCGTCGCAGCCTTCCTGGAGGCCTACTTCCCGGTGGCCTCGCCGTTCGAGAAGCGACAGCCACCCGGGACGGGGGACTGACCCCCCTGCGACCCGGCCGGGGCGCGCCGGACGGCCCCGGATCCGGTCCTGGCGCGGCATCCCGGCACACAGGACTCCCGCCCACGGCGGCCCCGGCCGAGCGGCGACTATCGTGGACGGCGCCGCCGGTGCACTGCGCAGGGGCGGCGCGCCAGTGGCGGAGCGGGCGCCCGCAGTGTTCGGCCTCGTGACCGGACGGCACGCCGTGACCGGCCCCGGAACCGAGCAGGAGAAGCTAGTGACGCACAAGCCCGAGGACAACGCCGCCGAGAGACACGAGAGGTGGCTGCAGAAGGGCGTCGCGCTGCGCGCCTTCTTCTACATCTTCGGCACCCACCTGTTCGCCGGGTTCGTGTGGCTGCTGTTCTACCTGGGTCAGCACGCCCAGAAGTAGCCGCCGCCCGGGCTTCGCGGTGCAGATGGCGACGGACGCGAACAGGCCGTGCGCCGGTCGATGCCGGCATGCGCTGACGACCGCGCCCCCGAGGGCGCCGGCGCGGCGAATGGGGGCCGGAACCCCTCTTCGACGCGGGACGCCGGGGCCGCTTCGCACCGGGCGATATGGGTGTCGGCACGGATGGACGGGGCTCCTGGCGGGCGGCAGGCTGAGGCGGGGTATGGACTCACCGCAGATGCCGGGCCGTACAGGGCCATGGCCGAACCCTTCGCCCGGTGCGTGATGCGTGGGAGGCGATGCGTAAGGGGCGACGTGTGAGCGGGGTGCGGCAGCGGGCCGCGACACGACAGGGGGGCCACGCAGGTGGATCTGATACCGCAGCAGTCTCAACACCCGCGCAGAGCGGACGCGATGGTGGTCTGCGGCGACGACGCACTCGCCGTACGGCTGGCCGGTGAGCTCCAGGACATCTACCGCCAGCCCGTCACGCTCCTGCTGCCCGACGCCGCGGTGATCGGCCCCGTACCTCCTCGCACCACCAGGGTCGTCGAAGCCGAGACACCGGACGCCACCGCCCTCCGCGAGGCCGGCTGCGCCCGTGCCACGGCGGTGGCGCTCGCCTACGAGGACGACGAGGCCAACATCCGGGCGGCGCTGACAGCGCGCCGCATCAACCCGCGAGTGCGCCTGGTCATCCGCCTCTACAACCGCAAGCTCGGCCGCTACCTCGCCGAACTCCTCGACCAGGCAGCCGCCGTGGCCGGAGACCCGGCGAGCACGGCGGACTCGGCGACCGTGGTCCTCTCGGACGCCGACACGGCGGCTCCCGCACTCGCCGCCACCGTCGTCGCAGGAACCGGCAAGGTCCTCCAGGCCGACGGACTGCTCCTACGGGTCACCGAACGCACTCCGCGGCAGCGGCGGGAGACCACCGAGCCCAGCCTCTGCACCCTCGCCCTCCTTTCCTCCACCACGGACGACCCCGCCGGAGCCGAGGGATCGGACCGCAGCGGCCCCGCCGGCCCGCAACTCCTGCCCTCCGCCATGGAGGTCGCACAGTCCGCGCAGCGGGGCGCCGTCGTACTCGAAGCGGCCTCGTACACCGCCTCGTCCGCGCCACAGCGCCGGCTCGGCGCAGCCGCCCTGCCGGTGATGGAACTCTTCTCGCGCCGGGTCCGCTGGTCACTCGTCGGCTTCACCGCTGCCGTGATGGCCATCGCCGTCACCTCGTCCGTCACCACCGGCGATCACCCCGTCCATGCCGCCTACGTCACCCTCCTGGACCTGTTCTCCATCAACGACCCGGCGATCGGCGACCCGACCGAACGCCAGCTGCTCCAGCTCTTCACCGGCCTGATCGGACTGCTGCTCCTGCCGGTTCTGGTCGCCGCCGTCCTCGAAGCCCTGGGTTCCTTCCGCTCGGCCTCCGCCCTGCGCAGGCCACCGCGCGGCACGGCCGACCACGTCGTCCTCCTCGGCCTGGGCAAGGTCGGCACCCGCGTCCTGGCCCGGCTGCGCGAGCTCGGCATCCCCGTCGTCTGCGTCGAAGCCGATCCCGAAGCCCGGGGCATCGCCCTCGCCCGGAGCCTGCGTGTCCCCGTCGTCCTCGGTGACGTCACCGAGGAAGGCGTCCTGGAGGCCGCCCGGACCGACCGGGCCCACGCACTCCTTGCGCTCACCAGCTCCGACACCACCAACCTCGAAGCCATCCTCTGCGCACGCACGATCACCCCCGACCTGCGCGTGGCCCTGCGCCTCTACGACGACGACTTCGCCACCGCCGCCCACCGCACCCTGCGCGCCGCCCACCCCCAGGCCGTCACCCGCAGCCGCAGCGTCACCTCCCTGGCCGCGCCGGCGTTCGCCAGCGCCATGATGGGACGCCGGATCCTGGGCGCCATACCGGTGGAACGCCGCGTCCTGCTCTTCGCCGCCGTCGACGTCGCCGGACTGTCCCACCTCGAAGGCCGCACCATCGCCGACACGTTCCGGCCCGGCCACTGGAGGATCCTCGCCCTGGACACCACCGACCCGGCCGACCGGCGACCCGACCTGCGCACCACCCGGCTCGACGGCCGCAGCCACGTCAGCGGTCTCCTCTTCGACCTCCACCCCGGCCACGTCCTCGGCCCCGAGGACCGGGTGATCATCTCCGCGACCCGGCAGGGCCTCGCCGAGCTGCTGGGAAGCGGACACGCCCTCGCCCCGGCCGACCGGGGCGAGCTGCTGTGACAGGGCCGACAGCTCGACCCCGACCTCGACCGCGATCGCCGCGAGCAGCTCGCGGCCGTCTCACACTCAGCTCATCGTCCGAGTGCGAACGACGCCCGTTCCCGCCACTCAGTGCCGTCGTGCACCATGAGTTCCACCGAAGAGACCCGAGCGGTGAACGGGAGCCTGCCGGTGAGGTCGGCCTCGATCTCCTTGAGGGCGGCGTCCTCCTGGCCCTGGGCGATCGTCAGGTGCGGCACGACCTCGGTGAACCGGCCCCGGTACGGAGGCGCCTCGGGCCACCGATCAGCGATCGCCCGTGTGAGCTGCCGCACCTGGGTGTCGGGCTCGGGAACGAGATACGACACCTCGGGGAAGCGTCCGCATCTCTCGAACCGCAGGGTGAAGGCTCGGTGGCCTCCCAGCACGTCCGCCAGTGCGGAGTGGACGGCCGGATCCAACCGGCTCTCGTCGAGAAACGGGTAGAGCACGGTCACATGGGCCGGAATCCCGGCCCGGGCGGAGTGGTCGAACCTCTCACGCCACCCGCGGACGGCCGACTCCGCCTCCGGAATCCGGATGATGAGCCCCGTCTGGCCTGCCTGAAACGTACTATCGCCCTCGTCCGTCATGACATCGCATGGTGTCACCTCTGCCGCCCGGTCGCGGCGGGGCGACCGCATCGCGCCGGTACGGCGCGCCCGGATCGGGCGCGGAGCGTGAAAAGATCACTACCTTGAGTGCCGAATGCTGTGGGGAGTGCAGATGTCCGAAGGATTGGTCCTGAAGGTCCAGCAGCTCGAGCAGATCTGGGCCGATGTCGAATCGAAGCTCGATCAGAGGCGTCGCGACGAGGTCGGGGACTACATCGCGAAGGCGAAGCAGGCCCTGAAGGACGGCAACGAGCCGGCCGGGTATTCGGCGGCGGACAGGGGTCTCACGGTCCTGAAGACGGCGCGCGTCTGACAGCCCGCCGCTCGCGGAGGACCGGCCGTCCGCTGCGAGGGTGCGTACGTGCGTGTGTACGCACCCTCCACGGGCTCTGACGATCAAGCCGCAGGGCTACAGCGCCATCAGACCGCTGACGGCGGTGATCAGCGCAGCGGCCGGCTGCGCGATGTCGGCCGCGCCCGCCACCAGGGCGCGCAGCCGTTCGAGCCGGGTCGGTGCCCGGCCGTCGGGGTCGCCGGTGGCCAGGTCGTCCGCCACGCCGTGGACGAGGGCGGCGGCTTCCTGCCGGTCGGCGTCGGCCAGGTCCCGGCTCGTCAGCACCAGCCGCAGCACCTGGACCAGTTCGGAGGCGCCGGGGCCGGTGCGGTGGTCGTTCTGGAAATCGCTGATGACCGTGTCCACCGGCTGGTTGATGAACGTGGTCCGGCCGTGGAAGTGGAAGTTGTTCTGCGTCATGGTGCGGGTCTCCTCGGCGCAGCCGGCGGCGATCTCGCCCAGCTCGCGGTTGATGTCGGCGGCGGCGGCGCGCACGCGGTCCAAGGCTGCGGAGCCCTCCGGGGTACCGGCCGGCAGCGCGCGGACCTGGTCGAAGGGGGAGCGCTGCTCGTCGTAGTGGTCCGACGGGCGCTTCAGCAGCTCGCGGGCCCGTTCAAGGGCCGCGGCGCGTTGCGGCGTCCCTTCGGGCCACTGCTCTGCCGCCTGGCAGGCCTCCTGCATCCGGCGGAAGGCGCTCTCGATGCCGGTGGCGTCCTCCCCGGCCGTCGCCCGGAACCCCGGAGCGCCGGGACGGACCGCGGCGTGCACCCGGGAGAAGAGGTGGCGCAGGTAGGCGGGACCCGTCGAAGTCAGCGGGAACACGGCCTTGTGCGGATCGCGGACGTCGTGGAACAGCACCAGGCACGGCAGCTGCGTGACGGCCACGCCCAGCTCGCGTGCCAGATCGTAGACGCGGTGGCGCTCGTAGGGCTTCCAGCGCAGCCAGCGAAGGGCCGCGAACGTTCGGTACGTCTCGTGGTCGAGGGTGTCGCGCCAGTACCGTTTCGCGGTACGCCATGCCGTGGGGCGTTCCACGACGAAGATGCGCAGGTCGGCACCTGACAGGGCATTGAGTTCGTCGAAGTACTCCCGGACGTAGCGGGCGAGCCCGGCATCGGCGTCGGTGTAGAGCAGCGCACCCCACAGCCCGGGCCGTCCACCGCCCGACGCCGCCGCGGCGTGGAGGACTGCCTGCATGTCCTGCGGACGCGGCACGGGCGCCAGTGCGTACGAGCGCTGCTGCGTGTGCAGGATGCACAGGACGACGACGTCGCCTGCCGCGAGGCCGGATTCCCGCACCGTCGCCCCGGGGTCCAGTGCGAGGCCGGCGAACAGGTCGGCCAGCCAGATGCGTTCGACGGTGCCGGCGCACCGGTTCTCCGCGACCAGGGTCAGCCCGTGCTCCCGGGCCGTCCGCAGCGCGCGGTCCTGTAACGCGGCGATGGTCAGCTCCGGCGGCGCGTCGAGGTCGACGTACTGCGCGAAGACCTCGTCGTGCACGAGCCGCCAGCGCCCCGGAGCCAGGTCCGCCACGTCCGGCCGGGCCGGCAACCCGATGCCGGGGAGCAGGAAGTGGGGGCGCTTGTGCGCCATGTTCTGCTCGCCGAGGGCTTTGACCAGCGCCGAGTTCAGACCGCGGTCGGAGACCCCCGTGATCCCGTCGCCCTCCAGGACCGTCAGCAACAGGCGCATGTCCGTCTCCTCAGCAACGCGAACCGGCCCCGGGGAACGCCCGTGCCGGGCACAGGACTCCCGTCGATGCCCAGCGGCACTCGTACCCCCGGGCAGCCGATCATGCCCTCTCGACGCCTCTGCCCGCAGGCGCCCGTGTGCCGGACCACCCGGACGAGGGACGCGGAGGCCGGGGTCCGGTACGGGCCGGCCGAGGTTTGCGCCCGGTTCCCGTCGGCCGCGCCGCCGGCGCAGCGCCCCGTCCGCCGATCAGCCGGTGCGGGCCTGCCCGAGCATCCGGCCGAGGACCGCCGCGGCCTGCTCCGGGTGTTCCTCGAGCCAGCTGCCGAGGTGTTCCCGGACGGCCCGGCCCACGCATTCGAGCACCTCGGTGTTGCCCAGCCCGCCGCGCGTGGATCCGAAGTATTCGGGGTGGTCCAGTTTCACCGACACGACTGCGGTCAGGCCTTCTTCGATCCGCTCGGCGCCCAGGTCGGGATCCGCCGCCGTCAGCAGCCCCCGCTGCCGCGCGTAGGTGTTGATCGCGGCGACCGACCCTCTGCGGAACCCTTCCATGTGCGTGCCGCCGTAGAAGGGGGTGGGGCGGCTGTTGGCGAAGCCGAGGATCCGGTTCACGGGGGAGGAGGACCATCGCATCGCGACTTCCACCGTGCCCGCCATGCCCGGGTCCTCCCGTTCGAACCCGATCACGTCCGGATGAACGGGCGCCCCTGCCCCCGCGTCGAGGAGGGCTACGAAGTCCCGCGCCCCGCCCGGGTACAGGTACCGCACGGACCGGGACCCGCCAGGCGGACGTTCGTCGGTCAGGGAGATGTCCAGGGACCGGTTCAGGAAGGCCAGTTCCCTGAAGCGTTCGGCCAGCGCGGCGAACGAGCACGCGGCCGTGTCGTCGAAGACGCCGGCGTCGGGCCGGAAGATGATGGTGGTACCGCTGTCGGCCGCAGGGCCTGCGGTCGTGCGCGGGGTGACCGCGACGCCGCGCGCGTACTCCAGGACCTGGCGGACCCCGCCGCCGCGCACCTCGGCCGTCAGCCGGCTGGACAGCGCGTTGGCGGTGAGGAGCTCCGGCCCGATGCCCACCAGGCTCACGGCAGCGGCACGGCGGCCGGCGGGCGCCGTACCGGAAGGCATGCGGGTCAGTAGGGCTTCGAGGTCGGGGCCTTCGGCGTCACCGGCGGCGTCGCCCGGGGCTCCCGGCCGGTCGACGACGACACGTACACCGCCTTCTGGCGTAAGGAAGACGCCGACCGCACGGGCGCGGCCCGCCAGGGCCTCGTTGACGGCCTGGCCGGCCACGGTGAACACCATCTCGTGCAGGCCGCGCACGCCCGTCGAACCGACGTACATTCCGGGCCGCTTCCGGATGCGTTCCAGCTCCCCCATGGCCTGGCCGCGGTTGGTGTCATGCGTGATGTGCTCCTGGTCCACGAGGGCCCCTCCGGTCGTGTCCAACTCTTCCCACAGCCTAGGAGCGATGCCATGAAATGCCAGGTCAGTGGCTGTTTGTCGAGGGGCTGAGCGGGCCGGTGGGCGCCGGGTCCGGCCGCGGCCGACGGCCGGGTCCGGAGGCTGCCCCGAAGGGCGGTGGAGGCTCTGCCGGAGCCGTCCCGGCCCCCACTTCCGCGACTTGCGGGTCCCGATTCTTCCTGCACGCGCAGGGGGCAGCCGCCGGGCCCGACCGCACCCCGCCCCGGCTGCGCGGCCGCCCCCCGCCCTCGAAGCGAGGGCGAGGACATGCCAACATGGGGCGCGCGTACCCGGCTTCCAGGGAGAGGTGCGCCCGGCCCCGGCCGCCCGGCGTCATCAGAGTGAGGACATGGACCTTGAGCAGCTGCGCGCCTCGTGTGAGGCGCGCGTCGAGGCACTTGGACTCCCGCACCGCTTCAGCACCCGCGACCTCGACCACCACCTCCACCGTCGGGTCGTCGAGATCAACGACTGCGTCCTGGCCCTGCGCCGGTACCGTCAGGCATCCGTACGGGACGCCGCGGCGGCCGAGGCCGCCCGCCGGGGCACGGCCGGCACCCCCGAGGGCGACGCCGAGGTGGAAGCGGCCGCCATCGCCGCGGTCGTCGAGGCGAAGCGCGCCGGACTCCTCCTCGACGGCGACGAGGCTCCGCCCGCCGCCGGAACCCGCTCCTGCAAGGGCGACCTCGCGGCGCAGACCGCGTGGCTGCTCCTCGTGGCGGACGCCCGTGCGCGCGGCCCGGTACGCGAGAACGCGGGGGCGGCCTCGTGAGCGCCCCGCGGCAGGACCCGCTGCGCGACCCGCGCTTCTTCGCCGACCCCTACCCCACCTACGACCGCCTGCGCGAAGGCTGCCCGGTGCGGCGCGTCCCCACCGGCTCCGGCGGGCACCACGCGTACCTGATCACCGGCCACCCCGAAGCCCGCAAGGCGTTCACCGACCCCCGGCTGTCCAAGGACACGGCCCGCTTCTTCGCCGACCGGCCCTCGAACCGTGACCTGCACCCGGCGATCTCCCGCAACATGCTGGCGAGCGACCCACCCACGCACACCCGCCACCGGCGGGTGGCGGCACCCCTGTTCACCACCGGACGCGTCCGGGAACTGCGCCCCTGCATCACCCGGATCGTCGACGGCCTGATGAGCGCGTGGCGACCCGGCACGGAGGTCGACCTGGTGGCGGAGCTGGCCGTCCCCTTGCCGGTCTCCGTGGTCTGCGAGCTGCTGGGCGTGCCGGAATCCGAGCGCGCCGCGCTCGCCGGCTGGTCCCACGACCTCTTCGACGCGACCGACACCGATCGCGTCGACGCCGCGTCGCACCGGATCGGCGACTACCTGACCCACCTCGTCGACACGGCCCGCGCCACCCCCGGCAACGGCCCGCTCCACTCCCTCCTGCGCGACTGCGACGAGGGAGGCCTCGACCGGGACGAGTCCGTCTCCCTGGCCGCCCTCCTCCTCGTCGCCGGGCACGAGACCACCACCCAGTTCATCGGCAATGCCGTCCTGGCCCTGCTCCGGCACCCGCAGGCCCTCGACCGCCTGCGCCGGGACCCGGACCTGATCCCCGGCGCCCTGGACGAACTGCTCCGCTTCGACTCGCCGGTGAGCGTGGCCACCTTCCGTCACAGCACGGAGGACCTGCGCGTCGGCGGGGTCGACATCCCGGCGGGCTTCCCGGTGCTCATCGCCCCCGGGGCGGCGAACCGCGACCCGGCGGCGTTCCCCGACCCGCACCGTCTCGACCTCGACCGCGATGCCGGCGGCCACCTCTCCTTCGGCCACGGCATCCACCGCTGTCCGGGCGCCCCCCTGGCCCGCGCCGAGGCGGAAATCGCCCTCCGCACCCTGGTGACGCGCTTCCCGGACATGCGCCTGGCCGTCCCCGCGGAATCCCTGACCTGGCGCCGGACCCGCCTCACCCGCGGCCTGACCGCCCTGCCCCTGACCCTCGCCTGACCCTCAGCCGGCCCGCCCCGCCCCGGCAGTCGTCAGCCGGTGGCAGGGCTGCTCGTCACGATCGCCCACTTGCCGTCCTTCACCGTGTACGCCGTGAGCCGGCGGTTGACCGTATCGCCGTCCCCGTTGAAGGCGACGCGGCCCGTGACGCCGTCGAAGGCGAGCCGTGTCACGGCCTGCGGCATCTTCGCCCGGCTGTCGGGGGGAAGGGTGCCGCCGTTGGCCGTCGCGACGGCCTTCACCGCCTCGATCAGGGTCCAGGTCGCGTCGTAGGCGTAGGGGCCGTACCAGCCCGCGGCCTCCGGGTAGCCCGCATTCCCGTACCGGGCGAGGAAGTCCTGCCCGGCGGCCGACTCCTCGGCGGACACGCCGATGTTGGTCGCGAGGTCACCCTCGGCCTTCGGGTTCGTCGTGAGGTACTGCTGGTCGAAAATGCCGTCGCCGCCCATCAGGGGGACGTTCACGCCCGCCTGCTTGAGCTGCTGGGAGAGGGGCGCCGCGGCGTCGTAGTAGCCGCCGAAGTAGACGGCGTCGGCTCCCGAGGACCGCACCCTCGTGGCGAGGCCCGCGAAGGCGCGCTCCGCGGGATCGATCTGCTCGGTACCGACGACGGTCCCGCCGAGCTTCGTGAACTCGGCCGTGAAACCGGAGGTGAGGGCGGTGCCGTGGGCGCTCGCGTCGTCCACCACGTAGACCTTGGTCTTCTTCGCGGTGCCGTGCAGGTGCCGGGCGCCGAACGGCCCCTGGTCGACGTCCGTGGTGACGGTGCGGAAGTAGGTGGAGTAGGGACGGGACGTGGTACCCGCGGCCCAGTCCGGGCCCAGCGTCAGTACGGGGTCCGTGTTGCTCGGGGACACGACGGCCATGTTCGCCCGCGCGAGCGGCGGCACCAGAGTCCTGGCCACACCGGAGTTGAGGGGGCCGACGACGCCCAGCACCTTCTCGTCGGACACGAACCGGGCGGCGTTGGGCTCGCCCTTGGCGGGGTCGGCCCCGTCGTCCAGGGCCCGGATCTCGAAGGTCACGCCGGGAACGTGCCGGGTCTCGTTGGCGGTCCTGGCTGCCAGCTCGGCGGAGTTCTTGATACCGACGCCCATCGAGGACAGCCCGCCGCTGAGCGGTACGTCCACGCCGATCACCACCGTGACGGAGGAACCGGCCGGGCCGTTCCCGGCCGCCCCGCCACCGCGGGGCGCGTCATTGTCGCGGGTGAGGCTCCAGGTGAGGACGGAGCCCGTGACGAGTACGGCCAGTGCCGCGCTCAGGACCACGGTTCGCCGGGGGAGGGCCCGCAGGCGGGTGGACGTTCGCCCGCCGGGCCCGTTCGTGGCCGGTGCTGCGAGCGTGCCGGGGTCCTCGGTCGGAGGTACGGGTACGGGTGCGGGCGGGGCCGTCGGCCGGTCCGGCACCGGACGCCGCGGAGTGTCGGCGGCCGAGCCGGAGTCCAGGACCGTGGGGGTGCGGGGAGCCGTCTCCGCCGTTGGTGCCTGCTCGGGCGCACTCGGAGCGGAAGGGTGCTGCTCCGGCGATGCTTCCGGTGCCGGTACGGGGGTCGCCCGCGGATCGGGCGTGGGAGTCGGCGCGGCCTCGTGTCCTGTCCCGTGCCCGGTGGATTCGTCCGCGCGGGGCGCGGAGGCGCTCAGTACCGAGGCGAGCATCCGGGCCGCCTCCGCGGCGCTCACGCGCTGCGCCGGATCCTTGGTGAGGAGCGCGTCCAGCACGGGCGCCAGCGGGCCCGCGTGGACCGGCGGCCGGTGCGGGCGCGTGAAGACGGCCACGGCCAGGGCGTGGAGCCCCTCCGCATCGAAGGGCGGGTGCCCCTCGACGGCGTGGTACAGGGTGGCGCCGAGCGCCCACAGGTCGTTGGCGGGGGTCGGGCGTTTGCCTTCCAGTTGCTCCGGCGGCATGTACTGCGGTGTGCCGATGACGATCCCGCTGTGGCTCAGCTTGGTCGTGGTGTCCGCGAGGTGGGCGATGCCGAAGTCGGTGAGGACGACGCGGTCCTTGGTCAGGAGCACGTTGTCCGGCTTGATGTCGCGGTGGATGATCCGCGCCGCGTGCGCCTCGGCCAGTGCGTCGAGCACGGCGGCGCCGATCTCGGCCACCCGCTGCACGGGCAGCCGGCCGCGGCTGCGGATGGCGGCGGCCAGGGATTCCCCGCGGATCAGCTCCATGACGATGACGGGGGCGCCGTGATGCTCGACGACATCGTGGATGGTGATGATCCCCGGATGGCTGAGAGTGACTGCTGCACGGGCCTCGCCGGTGAACCGCCGGAGCAGGGCGGCGCGGTCGTCGTCCTCTATGCCCGGAGGAAAGAGGATCTCCTTGACGGCGACCTCGCGCCCGAAGAGCTGCTGGTCAAGGCCGCGCCAGACCCGGCCCATGCCGCCTTGGCCGATGCGGTCGACCAGCTGGTACCGGCCGGCGATGAGTTCGGGATTCTGCTCGGTCACGCGCACACTCTAGATCCTGATGAGCCGGTCGGGTGACGGAAGCATGGCTTGATCACGCTTGTGGCGATGGGCCCCGGTATGCCGCACACGGCGCCGCTGCCCGGCCCGGCGTCGGGCGGTACGGGGAGGCGGCCGCAGAGGCGGGTGACCGACGGCGGGGCGGCTCCTGCAGCATGCCGAGTTCGCATGACATTGCGGACACCTCACCGAGATCGTGCATGGCTGGCGGTGGGACGTCGAGGCCCGGCCCGCTTCCTCGGCCACGTGGGCGAAGACGCGTGGGCGTGGCAGGACCTGGACTGACCGCCCTCGCTACGAGCCGACGTGCCCCCCGGGCCGGATGAACGTGGCCCGCGTCCGAAGCACGCGCAGACAGCACGATCCCGGCCCCACCTCGGCAGGTCTCGTCCAGCGGCGAAGCCCCTATCGGATGTAGCGGCGGAAACCCTCTGCCAGGGCTTTGAAACCACATGCTTCGTAGAAGGTGTGAACGTACGCGTCATCTGCCGCCAGTAGCTGGACCTTGTAACAGCCGACCGACTCACCCAGTCGGACAACAGCCTCCATCAGCTGACGGCCGACACCCTGTCGCTGGAAGGAGCCGGCCACTACGACGTTTTCCACGAACAAGATGGCCCGACCGCCGCGCGTGAGGTTCGGCATGACGATGCAGTCCGCAGTCCCTGCCACGGCGCCGCCCGCTTCAGCCACCAGGATCGTCCGGCCCTGCTGCCTTGACATGGCTGCCCAGATGGCGCCTGCGGATGCCTCGGGCAGCGGAGCGTCGTCGGGGTTCAACTCGCTGTAGAGAGCCAGCAGCGCCGGCAGGTCCACCTCGGCGGCTGACCGCACAGTGATCTTCATGCGCTGAGCCTAGAACGAGCACAGCCTCACGCGTCGCGGAAGCTGATCGTCAGGCAAAGGCAACTGCATTGGGCTACGCAGGCACCCGATCCCGGCTCCTGAACCGCTGCCCACGCCGGCCGAGCGCTGGTCATCAGCGGCGACGACGGTGCGGCCCCGTGGCCCCCTTGGCGGGGGTGTGGTGGCCAGGTACACAGGAGGGTGCCCGAATGTGATGGTCCGCCACATACGCCGCCGACCTGCGGGCTTCTACGGTGTGGCCACACGGAACGTCCCCGCAGACCCCCGGAAGTGGTGCACATGACCTCCCCTGCAACGGCCGCCGCACCGGCCCCGTCCGGCATCCGGAGAATCGTCGCCGCCAGCCTCATCGGGACCACCATCGAGTGGTACGACAACTCATCCGATCGGGGCTACGACCTGCCGTATCCCAGGATCTGTGCGATCGAAGTCAGCACGGAACCAGCACGGGGCAACGGCGCGCCTGCTCGGTACCGACGAAGTGGCTCGCGGCGCACGCCACCGGCCCGACTGGCCCATCGGGACCGACTACAGAGCGTCGCCTATCCCATCATCCAAGGTCTTCAGGTGCAGGCGTCCTGAGGTTGGCTCTCGCCCCAGGAAGCAGCGTTGTCCCATGCCCTCGACTGGTGTCTGCAGCGTCATCGAGCACGTCCCCGCAGCCGGGGGAGCAGGTTCGGCAGGCCAGCTTCGGGCACCCCTGAGTGGGACCATCCCTACGGGCGCGGGGAGCAGTCGGCGGCGTCATGCTCCGCGGTGCCGTACCGGCGACTAACGTTGTGGCCGTCCGCTCGACGCTGGGCTGGGCTGATCTCGCGGCGGTTCCCGAGGTGTACGCGGCGGCGTGGAGCGGCCTGTTCGGCAATCTGGACCTGCGGCCGGGCGAGACCGTCCTGGTGCGAGGAGCGACCTCCTCGCTCGGCCAGGCCGTGGTTAGCCTGACGGTCGACTACGGGGTGACCGTAATCGCCGCGCCCCGGGATCCGCTGAGGGCGCCCCTGCTGAAGGAGCTCGGCGCCGCCGACGTGCTCATCGACGACTGCGCGCTCGTCACGCAGGTCGCGGAGCGGGAGATCGGCCTCGATGCGGTGTTCGGCGTCGTCGGCAGCAGCGTCCTGCGTGACTCGTCGGCCCTGGTCCGGCCGCGCGGCCGGACCTGCCGGCTCGGCTTCCTGGGCGGATTAGAGTCCGTACGCGACCTCGACCCGATCGCCGACCCCCCAGCGGAGCCCGGCTCAGCTTCTTCGGCAGCGCCTTCGTCCTGGGCACCCCCGCGTTTCCGCTCACCGGCGTACCGCTGGAGGAGATGTACGCCAAGGTCGAGGCCGGTGTCCTGCAGGCCCGTCCCGCCCGGGCCCGGCCGTGGGCGGGAACACCGGGACCATGGGCACGCACGCGGAGCCGGCAGAAGGAGGGGCGTCGCTGCGGAAGGCATACTGGTCGGGTCCGCGGCGTGTGCCTCGATGTCACATGCGCACGTACTCCTCGGTGTCCTCGACGAAGTCTTTCAGTGCCTGGTCGGTGAGTGTGGGTCGGGTCTGTGCTATGGCCTGCAGGTAGTCCTGCGTGCCGATCGGGATGCCTTTCCGCTGGGCGACTTCGCGTTCGAAGGCGGTGGCGGCGCCCTTGCGAGCGGCGAACTCTATATCGGCCGGCGTGAACATTGCGCTTGCCTCTACCAAAGGGTGCAGGTCGACATGGACGGCGGCGGGTCCGAGGTAGCGCCGCCAGACGGCCGAACGGGCCTCCGGGTCCGGCGGGCCGACGGGGATGACGTAGTCGAAGCGGCCGGGCCGAAGGAACGCCGGGTCGAGGGAGCGGACGGAGTTCGTGGCGCAGATCAGGAGGCGGTCGTCGTGGTCGCGGAAGCTCGGGATCAGCTTGAGCAGTTCGTTGGTGACTCCGTGACTGGGGTCGACAGCCGTACCGGACCGGACAGAGGCGATCTCCTCGACCTCGTCGATGAAGAGCAACACCGTCTCCAGTTCGGCCAGTTCCGTGAACACCTCCCGCAGCGAGGTCGCCAGCCCTCCCTCGTGGGACGATGCAAGCCGGGAGGGGAAGAGTTCTACGAAGGGCCACCGCAGCCGCGAGGCGACCGCTCGGGCGAAGCTGGTCTTGCCCGTGCCCGGCGGTCCGAAGAGGATGACCGCCTTCGGCGGCCTCACTCCGTACTGCTCGGCCAGCACGGACTGTGCCAGCGGTAGCACGATCCGCCGCTCGATGGCCTCTTTCTCCCGCTCCATTCCGGCGAGGCTGTCCCACAGACCCTCCGGAAGCATCCTTCCCCCGAGTTCGGCGAGGAGGCCGGCGTCGCTTGCACCGAGGTGTTCGACCTTCTCGTAGAAGACGAGCCCGGCCCGGGAGCGGTATCCGGAATTCTCCAACGCTGCGGTTCCCGTCGCCCCCGGCGCGAGAAGCGCGCCGATCCGGCGGGCTCCCAGCGACCGCAGGCGCCGTTCGAGCTCGGCGATCAAGGAACTCCCGATTCCGCGGTTGCGCCACGTCCCGGCCAGAGCCACCACCATGATCCAACCCCGCTCGCCACAGGCCTGCGCCACGGCGACACCGACCAGCTCGTCGCCGACCACCGCCACCACGGCGGGTCCTCCGGCCCTGGCTGCGGTCACGACCTCCGAAACGGGGAAGACGGCAGGTGCCTCGTCCGCCTGCTGGTTCTGGTCCCAGATCTGGATGGCGCGGTCCAGGTCGTCGTCGCGGAAGTCCCGCAGTCGCCACGTCGGCATCGCAACCACCTTCGTGAAGGAGCCGGGGCCGCCGACGCTCCGCAGAGCAGAGAGCACGGTGCTCCCGGCAACGGATCCATGCTTCATTCTCCGTGTGCGTGCCACTTGTGTGCGCGTCGACCGATTCGGCATGGGGGAGCCGCCGACAACCGCAGGCTGTCAAGTGCGCCCGCCTGCGTCGCAAGGGCGCACAGGGCGCTGCAACGTACTACATGACTACTGTGCGCGACAGTCGTCACGTCTTGTGTGTGAACAGTTCGGATAGGTCACGGACCCGAGTCGAGGGGCGCCCGATTGAGATCCGTCGGTATCGCTGTACACGAGGAGTACGGAGCCGGGCGGAAGTGTGATTTCGGTGGTGGGGTAGTCGGCCTCGGGGTCGATGCCCAGAACGAGTTCGGGGGGCAGCCTCAGGAATTCGGTCCGGCCGTCGGGGTGGCGGAGCAGGGGTGGCGGGTGTCCGGCGGTGGCGAGACGGGCGCGGTGATGGGCGAGGTCGAGCTGGGCGATCAGGCTGCTGGTGAACAGTCCGGCGTCGAGGTCGGTCAGGAGGCGGTTGGTGCGGGCGAGCAAGTCTCCGGGGGAGGCGCTTGCGGTGGCGTGCGCCTGGACAGCGGTGCGGACCTGTCCCATCAGGAAGACGGCGGTGTTGTGGCCTTGGACGTCGCCGATCGCCGCTGTGGTGGCGGTGGGAGTGTGGATGAGGTCGTAGAGGTAGCCGCCAATAGCCATGCCGTGGCCGGCCGACTGGTAGCGGGCGGCGACGTCAAGGCCGGGGACGTGGGGCAGGGCGGGGGCAGCAGGCCGGTCTGGACGGTGTGGGCGAGGGTGTGCTGGGCGTCGTAGAGGCGGGCGCGGTCCAGGGCTTGGGCGATCAGTCCGGCGAGGGAGGCGAGGAGAGCAGGTTCGGTCGGTGGGAAGGGGCGGGGTTGGTCGTAGGAGAGGACGGGGGAGCCGATGCTGTGGCCGGAGGCGGTGAGGGGTAGGAAGGCCCAGGCGTTCCCGGAGGCGGAGCGGGGTGCGTCGGGGTAGGTGCGCCGGAAGTCGGCGAAGTCGGGGAAGGAGACGGCGTCGCCCGTGGCCCTCGCGTGCGCGGTCGGGGTACGGGAGGTCAGGGGCGTACCGTCGAAGCGGTTGATGAACTCCGTGCTGTAGCCGCGGTGGCCGATGACGTGCAGGCGGCCTTCGTAGGCACTCATGAGGACCAGGCCCTGGGGCCCGAAGGCGGGCACGACCACCTGGTCGGCAACGACGTCGGTCACGTCTTGAACGCTGTCGGCTTCGGCGAGGTGGGTCAGGTGGTACGGCGCCAGGGCACCGACTGATTCATCGGACTGCGTGGCCTGTGAGGTGGCCGTCCGTAGCGGGGCGGGTGTGATGTGGACGCTGATGCCAGTGCCGTCGGGGTAGAGCTGGAAGAGGAGTTGCTTGTCCGGGGAGCGCGTGGCGGTGAACGAGGTGGGCCGGCGGGTGACCGCCGCAGCTCTGTAGCTTTCCTCGCTGACCGGTGCGTGCAGCCACGGCAGTGCTTCCCAAGGCCGACGGCCCGCGAGTGAGGCGGCATCGGCGCTCTTGCATCGCCAAATGGCTCGGGGCATCACCTTCCAACCCGTCCCCATGGGTGGGACCCAGCTTGCGCTGATCTTCACCCAGCTCGTCGTGGCCGGCCCGGTCTTCTCCGGCTGGTTCGGGCTGGTCCGGATGCGTAGGTCCCGCCCTGCGGTGGATGTGGTGCGTGGCAGGTGTGACGAGAAGGGTTCGACAGTCGCTCACTTCTGGGCGCTGATCGCTGCCGTCTCCGGAACGGTGGGCCTCGCCAACATCGCTGGTGTCGCCGTCGCCGTGTCCATCGGGGGTTCCGGCGCGACGCTCCGGATGATCCTCCGTGGCCTCCTTGGCCGCCCGTGAAGATCAGGCCAGGGACGCGGCGGCCCGGCGGGCGGGCGCTCTGCACGCCCGATTGGGTTCTTCTGGAGCGCCAAGTCGAGCTCCCGGAAGAAGAAATATCCTCCCGTCACCGGCTCCTGGCCCTCGTCCCTCGACGAGATTCATCGCAGGCAGTGCACCCGCAGCGGGTAGCGGATCGCAGGATCTGTAAATTGCAGAAATCTGCAATTTAATAGATGCTGTGATTGCTGTGTCAGTAGGTAGCCGCGGGCACGGCGCCAGGCGTATGCCCCGTTCGGGGTGGTGAGAAGGGTGCGAGACCGTGCCGGTTCCGCTGTATCAGGCGAAGGCCGAGTTCTTCCGGATGCTCGGGCACCCGGTGCGGATAAGGGTTTTGGAGCTCCTGCAGGACGGGCCGATGCCGGTGCGGGACCTGCTGGCCGCGATCGAGGTCGAGCCCTGCGCCTTGTCCCAGCAGCTCGCGGTCCTACGCCGCTCGGGGATCGTTGCCTCGACCCGTAACGGCGCTACCGTCGTCTACGCACTGGCCGGCGGGGACGTCGCTCAGTTGATGCTGGCGGCGCGGCGGATCCTGACCGAGGTCCTGACGGGGCAGAGCGAGCTGCTGGAGGAACTGCGCGAGTCCGAGGTCCCGGCCTCGTGAGCGTGAATACCGCCCTGACCGCCGTGCTCGGCCGGGTCCGCTGCGTTCTGCCCGCCCGGGCCGACTGGGCCGTCATGGCCCGCAGCCCCCGCCGGGACCTGCTGGCCGGGCTCACGGTGGCGATCGTCGCCCTTCCCCTCGCGCTAGGGTTCGGGGTCTCCTCCGGTCTGGGCGCGGAGGCGGGACTGGCCACCGCTGTGGTCGCGGGCGCGCTCGCAGCCCTGTTCGGCGGGTCGAACATCCAGGTGTCCGGACCGACCGGTGCGATGACCGTGGTCCTGGTGCCGATCGTTGCCCAGTACGGGCCCGGCGGTGTCCTGACCGTTGGCGTGATGGCCGGCGTGCTCCTGATCGGTCTCGCCTTGCTGCGGGCCGGACAGTACATGCGGTACGTGCCGGCGCCGGTGGTGGAGGGCTTCACCCTGGGGATCGCGTGCGTGATCGGCCTCCAGCAGATACCCAACGCGCTCGGCGTCGAGAAGCCGGAGGGCGAGAAGGTCCTGCTCGTGGCGTGGCGGGCGCTCGTGGAGTTCGTGGCCTTCCCGAACTGGACGGCGATCGGCCTCTCGGTGGGTGTCGCGGCAGTGATGCTGGCCGGGGCGAGGTGGAAGCCGACGGTCCCCTTCTCGATCGTCGCGGTCATCGCCGCGACCGTGATCGCGCAGGTCTTCCGTCTTGACGAGGCGGCCCCGATCGGTGACCTTCCCTCCGGGCTCCCCGCTCCGTCCCTGGCCTTCCTCAAGGCTTCCGAGTTCGGCTCGCTGCTGGCCCCGGCGGTCGCGGTCGCGGCGCTCGCCGCGCTGGAGTCCCTGCTGTCGGCGACCGTGGCGGACGGGATGACGGTGGGGCAGAAGCACGATCCGGACAAGGAACTGTTCGGGCAGGGCATCGCCAACCTCGCGGCCCCGCTGTTCGGCGGTGTGCCGGCCACCGCCGCGATCGCCCGCACGGCGGTCAACGTCCGCACCGGCGCCTCCTCCCGGCTGGCCGCGCTCACCCACGCCGCGGTGCTCGCGGTGATCGTGTTCGCCGCCGCCCCCTTGGTGTCGAAGATCCCTCTCGCCGCGCTGGCCGGCGTGCTTCTGGCGACGGCGATCCGCATGGTCGAGGTCGGATCGCTGCGCGCGATGGCGAAGGCGACCCGCTCGGATGCCGTCGTGCTCGTCCTGACCGCCGCGGCCACCCTGGTTCTCGACCTCGTGTACGCGGTGATCATCGGCCTCGTCGTCGCGGGAGCCCTCGCCTTGAAGGCGGTGGCGAACCAGGCCCGGATGGAGCAGGTCGACTTCCGCCCGGACCTGCCTGGCGAGCACAGCGACGAGGAACACGCCCTGCTCGCCGAATACATCGTGGCCTACCGCATCGACGGACCGCTCTTCTTCGCCGGCGCCCACCGCTTCCTCCTCGAACTCTCCGAGGTCTCCGACGTGAAGGTGGTGATCCTGCGCATGGCGAGGGTGACCACCCTGGACGCCACCGGCGCCCTCGTCCTGAAAGACGCGGTCGAGAAGCTGAACCGGCGCGGCATCGCCGTCATGACCTCCGGTATCCGGCCCGGCCAGCGCCAGGCCCTGGACGCCGTCGGCGCCCTGGACCTGCTGCGCCTGGAGGGCCGTGAGTACGCCACCACCCCCGAGGCGATCGCCGGCGCCCGCAAGCACTTGGAGCGGGCAGGACTGCTGCCCCGTACGCACCACCGACCGCACCGCATCCGGAAGGCCGCACGATGACCGTCCCCGCCGACCTCCGCATGATCGAGGTCTCCGGCACCGAGGCTCTCTGGCTCCTCGAGGGCTCCGCCCAAGGCCGACTCGTCTACATCCAGCGGGAGGTGGCCGTCGTCCGCCCCGCCACACACGTGATGGAGTACGGACGCCTCGTCGTCCGGGCCCCCGTACAAGCCGCCACCATCCCCGGCCGGGCGCTGCTGACCTACCAGGTCGACGAGATCCGCAGCCCAGCCGGCACCGGCTGGACGGTCAGCGCCCACGGCCCGGCCGATGTCATCGCCGACCCAGACGAGGCCGCCCACTACCGGCGCACCCTGCCCGGCTGGGCCCACGGCCCCCATGACACCCTGCTGCGCCTGCACCCGCAGTCCGTGTCCGGGTTCCGCCTGGCCCGCACCGTGAACGGGGTGGGCCGGTGACCGTCCAGGTCGAGGCGATGCCCTACCGGCACGTGCTGGACGTGCCGGCCATGGGGGCCGCCGTCCGCATCGCCCGCGAGACCACGGAGCTCGTCCTGGTGGAGTGCGGGGTGGGCCTTCGCCATCCGAGCGTCGGGCCGGCGCTGCTGATCGTGGCCGAGCTGGTGACCAACGCGGTCCGTCATGCCGCCGTGACGTCCCCGATGATCACGGTCACCTACGCGCACGGGCCGGGAGGATTCGCGTTCGCCGTCCACGACCGCCACCCCTACCACCCCGCCTTGTTCGGGGCGCTCGCCACCGCCCCGGGCAGCGGCCTGGCGATGGTGGTGGAGATGACGATGGAGCTCGGCGGCACCGCCGTCGTACGGGCGGATACGGACGGGCGTGGCAAGGCCATCTGGATCACCCTTCCCCTGTAAAGCCGAGGAGCTGACGATGACGATCGAATGGCGCTACACCACTCGCCAGGACCTGGGCGTGCTGTCCCTGGCCGGGTATCTCGGCGCGGACGCCACCGACCGGTTCACCGGAGCGATCGGCTGGGCGCTCGCCCGGGGCACCGGACCGGTCATCCTGGACCTGACTGGTCTGCTGGGTTGGTCGGCCGGCGGGCAGATCGCCGTCGCCCAGGCCGCCCGCCGCCTCGCCGAGAGTGGACGCCGGCTCGAGCTCGCCGCGATCCCCGCGGACGGCTCGCTCGTCCCCGACGCGACCTGCCCGCCCATGCCCGTCCACTGCGACCTCGCCGGCGCCCTGGCCGCCCACGGTGCCCCGGGCACGGTCAAGCAGTGGACCACCGACGACTGGCCCACCTCGCACTCTCCCGAGGCACCCGCCCTCACCTGAGACAGCACCACCATCCACACGAACAGCGACGAAGGACACCACCGCCATGAGCGACATCATCTTCAAGGACTCCAACGGCACCGTCCTGGAGGACGGGGACTCGGTCACTCTGACCAAGGACCTGAAGGTCAAGGGCACCTCCGAGACCCTCAAGCGCGGCACCCTGGTCAAGAACATCCGCCTCACCTCTCGCCCCGGCGAGGTCGAGTGCAACACCAAGAAGGTCAAGGGCCTGGTCCTGAAGACCGAGTTCCTCAAGAAGGCCTGACCGGCGAAGGCCCCGCCCCGGCGTGCCGAACGTCACGACGGTGCCCCGCCGGGTCCACGAGTTGCAAGGATCTGCAATTGTGGAGGTCGCAAGGTGTGAAGAGGGGCGAACGGATGCCTCTACGAAGGAACGGTTCCGGGTGGATGAGATGGGCAGTCACGACAGGGGTACCCAGGTGAGTACACCGCTGTACCAGCTGAAGGCGGAGTTCTTCAAAACGCTGGGGCACCCGGTCCGCATCCGCGTCCTGGAACTCCTGGCCGAGCGCGAGCACGCGGTCGCCGAGATGCTGCCCGAGGTCGGGGTGGAGGCCGCGAGCCTCTCCCAGCAGCTGGCCGTGCTGCGCAAGTCCAACCTGGTGGTGACCCGCCGGGAGGGCTCGAGCGTGTACTACGCGCTCACCGACCCCGAGATCGTCGATCTCCTGCGGGTCGCCCGAAGCATCCTCTCCGGCGTTCTGGAGGGCCAGGCCGAACTCCTGGCCGACCTCAAGGCCAGCCGCCACGCCTGAAAGGTGCCGGCCCTGCGGGGACCGCGCCCCACGTACGCGGCCGTCTTCCGTCAGTGCGGGTTCGACGTGCTTCTGACACCGGAAGACGGCCGCTCCCTCATATGCCGAACCGCGCCGCAGGCGTTCGGGCCCACTTCGGTCCCCCTCACTTCTGGGCGTGCTGCCCCAAGTAGAACAGCAACCAGATGAACCCGGCGAACACGTGCGTGCCGAAGATGTAGAAGAAGGCCCGCATCGCAACGCCCTTCTCCTTCCACTTCTCGTGCTCCGTCGCCGTGTCCTTCTCGGGCAGGTTGTCCGTCATGACGCACCTTCCTCCTTCGTGCTCGGCTTCTCGACCGGGTGGCGGCACGGGCGGATGCGGACCTGCATGCCGTGTTCGCCGGCGTACTCGATGGCGGCCGCGACTTCGCCGGCCTCGACCGTGCGAACCTCCGGCTCAGGGCCGGTTCCGAGGTAGGTGATCTTGTACAGCTGTACGGCCTTTTGGTTCCTGCTGGTCATGGTGTGCCTTCCGGCAGGATGAAGCGGACGACCACCGTTTTGCCGTGCCCGCCGGAGGAAGGCTGGATACGGATGTCGCCGCCGAACGTGCGCGCCAGGTCAGCCACCGTGCGCAGCCCCTGCCCGGAGGTCTGGCCGGCGTCGGCCAGCGTTATCGGGCGCGGGTCCAGGTCCTCGACCGAGACCACGAGCAGGTGCTCGGCCATGTGGAGAGTCACCTCCGCATCCGTGGAGTCCTGAGCGTGCCGGACGGCGTTGGTCACCAGTTCGCTGACCACCAGGAGCACGGCGCCGAAGAGGGCGCTGGAGCTCTCAAGCCCGAAGGAGACGAGGGACCGTTCGCTGCGCTCGCGCGCGGCCCGCACGGAACCCGGCACCAGCGGCACCGTCCACACGTGCTTGAGCACCTCGACGGCAGGCCGGCCGCTGGGGTGCCGGGCCATCACCGACGCCTCGGATGCGCCGGTGCTGCTGTCCGGTTCACCGGCCGTCTCCTGCGTCGGTGGCCACGCCGTGATCGTGGGCCATGCGCAAAGCGTCCTCCAGCTCCTCCGCGGCCTGCGCCTCCTCGAAGGCATCGTCAGCTTCCTGTGCAGCCTGGAGACGAGCCCGCGCCACGCGGACCCGTTCCAGCGCCGCTTCCTCGAACCCGGCCACACCGCGACCCCCGTCCACCATATCCAGAACTAGTAAATTGCATAACTCTGCAAGTCTAGCTGGTGCGGGTCCGTTGGGAAGTTCACCGGCCCAGGCTGATCAGGGCACCTTGCGCACCAACTGGCTGGTCAGCTCGTAGCGGGCACCGACTACGGCCAGGCAACCGTCGGCGACCCGGGCGGCGAGATCCGGCTCGGCGGCAAGGCGCGCCCGGACCCGGCGGACGTTCTCGGCGACCGCCGCGTCGATCCGGGCGTCGCCCCGAAGCCGGTGGTCGATCGCCGGCCGGATCCGGTCCGCCAGGTAGCGGATGTGCGCCGGGAGCGCACCGCCGGCCTCGGCGTGCACGGCCGCAGCGACCGCCCCGCACCCCTGATGCCCCAGGACGACGATCAGCGGGACACCCGGTTACAGCACGCCGTAGGCGATGCTGCCCAGGACTGCCTCGTCCAGGACTTCGCCCGCCGACCGCACGGTCAGCAGATCGCCCAGCCCCTGGTCGAAGACCAACTCCGGCGGCACCCGAGAGTCCACGCACCCGAGCACCACGGCGAACGGATGCTGCCCGCCCACCAGCGCCCGGCGCACATGCCCGGCGCGGTCCGGATGGCTCTCGTGGAACGTCCGCCAGCGCCGGTTTCCCGCCTCCAGCTCGCCCCACGCCTGCCGGGGCCCGGCAGGCCGCGGCCTGCGGACAGCTGCCTCCCCGGCCCGTGCGCCTGAGGCTGCTGACGGCCCGAACGCCGGCCCGACCCCTAACGCCAGGGCCCCGCTCAACCCCGCACGCACCATTCGGCGCCGCGCGAGGACCACCTCGGATTCGCAGTCACGATCGACACTCATGTCTGGACAAAGTAGGTGCCGGCCCTTGTCGGACATCGGGCAGAGGCCGGCCTTGAGCAAGATTTGGCCCGCGCTGGAGGTGCGCGTTTCCGGGGCAGGGCCGAGCTCTGTCGGGGCGGCCCGGCGAGGGCGCCGCCCTGCCGATGTCAGCCGGTCTTGAGCATGCCGCGCATCAGGGTGATCTCGGCTGTCTGGGAGGCGATGATGTCGTCGGCCAAGGCCTTGGCGGGGCCGTAGACGCCCTGCTGCTTCTCCGTGTTGGCCATGGCAATGGCGCCTTCGTGGTGGTCGATCATCATGGTCAGGAACATGGTGTCGAAGGCGTTGCCCCTGGCCTTGCCCAGCCGATCCATGTCCTGGTCGTCCATCATCCCGGGCATGCCGGAGTCGTCGCCGTGGCCCATGCCGTCCATGCTGACGCCGGTGGGGACCTTCTCGCCCCATGTCTTGAGCCAGCCGGTCATGGTCTCGATCTCCGGGGCCTGCGCCTTCTTGATCTTTTCTGCGAGTGCCCTGACATCGGGGGATGCGCCGTGGGCGGCGACCATGTCGGACATCAGGATGGCTTGGCGGTGGTGAGGGATCATCCCCTGCGCGAAGGCGACGTCCGCCTCGTTGTGCCGGTCGGCCTCCGACGGCGCCGGGGCGGTCGCGGTGACCGGAGCGGTGCCGGCCGTGTTCGTGGTGTTGTCGCCGCCGCACGCGGCAAGGACCAGTCCGGCGGCGACCGCGGTGGCCGCCAGGGCAACCCGGCGCGGCAGGGATCGGTTCGTGTTCATGTCGCTGAGCTCCAGTGATTCGGATGCGGGAGGGGCTGGCTCTCCGTGGCCGACGTGCTCGGGTGTGTGCCACGGGAGGAGTTCCTACGTCCGCAGGACCTGGAGACCGGCGAGCGAGGGAGGTGCCCGCCCTCCGGCGCGCTGATGGACCAGTGCGAGCGACGGTGCAGGCTGGGCAAACACGAGGCTGCCGGGCATGCTGCTGAGAGGCGTGATATCCGGCGCGGCGACGCCGGGGACACCGGGCAGGGCCGGGGAAGCACACATCTGGTCCGCATGACCGGCGTCTCGGACCGGGCCGCGCTGCTCGTGGTCGCACGGATACAGCGGGCCGGTGGCTGCCGCGTGGTGGGACACGTGCACCGTCACGCCCGTCGCCGGCAGCGCAGCGGAGGTATCGAGGCCGTGCATCCCGAGCAACCCGATCAGGAGAGCAAGGACGAGCAGCGATCCGAGCCGCGGGACCGGCCGGGACTGCGGCTGCGTGCGGGGCTCGTGGCGGGTCACATTTCCCACCGTAGGGCGCCCCCGCGCCGGGCGCAGCACGTCATGGGCTCGGCTAACCGACCTGGCGATCGTCTGCGTCGGCTGCGGCCGGAGGGGTCGAACGGGGCAGGTGGAGGCGCTTGAGGGCGAGGGCGTTGACGGCGACGATGACGCTGGATCCGGACATGGACAGGGCGGCGATCTCGGGGCGGAGGATGAGGCCCGTGGCGGGCTCGAAGACGCCGGCGGCGATGGGCAGGGCGATGGCGTTGTAGCCGATGGCCCAGCCGAGGTTCTGGCGCATCTTGCGCACGGTGCCCCGGCCGATACGCAGGGCGGTGGGGACGTCGAGAGGGTCGGAGCGCATCAGGACGAGGTCGGCGGTCTCGATGGCGACGTCGGTGCCTGCGCCGATGGCGATGCCGAGGTCGGCCTGGGCGAGGGCGGGGGCGTCGTTGACTCCGTCGCCGACCATGGCGACCTTGCGGCCGCCGCGCTGGAGCTCTGCGATCGTGGCTGCCTTGTCGCCGGGCAGGACCTCGGCGATGACGGTATCGATGCCCAACTGCTGCGCGATCCGCTCGGCGGTGGCCCGGTTGTCGCCGGTGAGCATGACGACCTCGACGCCGAGCGCGTGGAGTTCGCGTACGGCGGACGCGGAGGTCTCCCGCGGCGCGTCGGCGATGGCGATCAGGGCGGCGGCCAGGCCGTCGACGGCGGCGATGACGACGGTACGGCCGGTGGCTGCCAGCTCGTCCCGCCGGGCGGCGTGCGGACCGAGGAACACGCCCTCGCGTTCGGCCAGCCGGAGGTTGCCCACGGCGACCCGGTGGCCGTCCACCACGGCGGTCGCCCCGTGACCGGGCACGTTCTCGAACCGCCGGGCCCGCACCTGCTCCACGCCCCGCGATTCTGCGTGGCGCACGACCGCCTCGGCCAGCGGGTGCTCGGATTCCCGCTCGACCGCCGCGACCAGGCGCAGGACCTCGTATCCGTCACTGCCGGGTGCGGTGATCACCTCGGTGACCTCCGGTTCGCCCTTGGTGAGGGTGCCGGTCTTGTCCATGACCACGGTCTGGATGCCGGCGGACGCCTCCAGGGCCATCGCGTTCTTGAACAGGACCCCTCGCTTGGCTCCCAGCCCGGTGCCGACCATGATCGCGGTGGGAGTGGCCAGGCCAAGAGCGTCCGGGCAGGTGATGACGACCACGGTGATCGCGAACAGCATCGCGCTGCTGAAGGGCCGGTCGGTGGCCAGCAGCCAGACGGCAAGGGTGAGTCCTCCGCCGACGAGGGCGACGAAGACCAGCCAGAACGCGGCCCGGTCGGCGAGCCGCTGGCCTGGGGCCTTGGAGTTCTGGGCCTCCTGGACCAGCTTGACGATCTGCGCCAGTGCCGTGTCGGCGCCCACTTTGGTCGCCCGTATCCGGAGGGTTCCGTTGGTGTTCAGGGTGGCACCGACGACAGCCGAGCCCGGTGCTTTGTGCACCGGCAGGCTCTCCCCGGTCACCGTCGACTCGTCGACCTCGCTCTCGCCGTCCTCCACGACCCCGTCCGTGGCGATCTTCGTCCCTGGGCGGACGAGCAGCAGGTCCCCGACGACCACCTCGGAGGTGGCGACTTCGACCGTTTCCCCATCCCGCAGGACGAGCGCCTTGGGCGGGGCGAGGTCCAGCAGCGCACGGACGGCGTCGTTGGCGCCGCCGCGGGCGCGCATCTCGAACCAGTGGCCGAGCAGCACGAAGGACGCCAGTACGGTGGCGGCCTCGTAGAAGACCTCTCCGCCGCCCGTGAGCGTGATGACCAGGGAGTACAGCCAGCCCGCGCCGATGGCGACCGCCACCAGCACCATCATGTCCAGGGTCCGGGCACGCAGCGCCCGTACGGCGCCGATGAAGAAGATCGAGCACGAGTAGAAGACCACCGGCAGGCTCAGCAGGAGCGCCCACACGTCCTGCCGGAGCCCGAACGGCACGGGTGCGTGCCAGCCGAAGACCTCCTCGCCGATCGGGGACCAGACCACGATCGGGACGGAGAAGACCACCGCGACGAGGAACCGGTTGCGCATGTCGGCCACCATGGCCGCCATCGACATCTGCGCATGGCTGCGATGGGCTCCGTGGCCCGTCTCCTTGTCAGGCGACGGTCCGCCCTCCTGCCCGTGCCCCGCGTGCGCGGACGGTACGGCTTCGGCCGCTTCCACCACTCCGGGCGGATCCGGCTCCTCCATCGGGTCGCAGATGTGGGACGGCACCGACTGGCCCGCGCAGTGGTAGCCGCACTCGGTGACCCAGCCGCGCAGCTCGGCCAAGGAGGTCCGGCGGGGGTCGAAGACGACCGTGGCCGACTGCGCGACCGCGTTCACCTCGACGTCCAGCACACCCGGCCGGCGGCCCAGCACGGCAGCGACGGTGTTCTGCTGAGTGGCCCGGACCATGCCCCGCACGTCCAGGACCACCGTGCTGCGCTCCTTGCCCCCGTCGCGCGGCTCGTGCTTCCGCGGGTGCCGCATGCCCGTTCACCTCCCCGATCCGACAGCGGGTCCACTCGGCCAGGGCGCCTACCAGCAGCCTGTGGCCGTCGTCACCGCCGCGCAAGGGCAGGGCAGGCGGTCGGAGAGCGGGTGGTGACTGGTCCGGGCCGGGGCCGCGCCGTATCGATTGCGGATCACGTGCTGCGCTGGTCGCGGGTGTCCCGGCGGAGCTGGTCGGTGTGGCGGGTGAGGGTGTCGATGCGTTCGGCGAGCTCGGCGTTCTCGGGCCGCAGGTGGGGCCGGGTGTCGGCCAGGGGGCGGACGAGGCGGGCGGTGTCGTTGTGGGCGAGGGCCTGGTTCAGGTCGTCGATGGCGCCTTCGGCGCCGGCGGGCAGGCCGGCCAGGGCGGTGATCTGGCCGGCGAGGCGGCGCAGGTCGGCGGCGTTGTCGCGGGCCCAGGTGTCCACGCTGCGGTCGGCGGCCCGGGTGTCGCGGGTGGCCTGGACGCGTTCCTCGCCGGTGCTTCCGGCTTTGCCGGGGCGCATTCGGAGGTAGCGGCGTTCTGCGGCCTGGCGGCTGGCGACTCCGAGGGGGCCGGCGAGGTCGGCCCAGCTGGCGCCCTCGCTGCGGGCGGTTTCGATCAGGCCGGTTTCCCAGCCGGCGAGCTGCTCGCGGACCTCGCGGAGCATCAGCAGTGAGGCCAGGGCCGGGTGCGGGCCCGCGGCCGGTGCCGCTGCCGACGTGCTTGTGGAGGCTTGCTGCGCGTCCTTGACGGCCTGGTTGATGGTCTCCAGTGCCGCGGCGGCGGCCAGGAATGTGACGGGTGCAGTCGGCTCTGCGGCCTCGGTCATGGCGGTCTCCGTGGTCTGTCATCCTCCAGATGACTGCTTGCTTGTCATCGTTTCGATGACATGTTACAACGGAAGCACGTTGAAGCGCATTGGCAGTTCCTGCCTGAACCAACTGGAGGTGTTTCGCGATGTTGATGCGCACCGACCCGTTCCGCGAGATGGACCGGATCGTCCAGCAGCTTTCGGGTACGTCGGGCACGTGGTCGAAGCCGTCCGTCATGCCCATGGACGCCTACCGCGACGGCGACGCGTACGTGATCGCCTTCGACCTGCCCGGTGTGAGCACCGAGGCGATCGACATCGACGTCGAGCGGAACATGCTGACCGTGAAGGCCGAGCGCCGGCCCGTGGAGAAGTCCGACGGCGTGCAGATGGAGCTCTCCGAGCGCCCTCTCGGTGTCTTCTCCCGTCAGATCATGCTGGCCGACACGCTCGACACCGAGCGCATCGAGGCCGACTACGACGCGGGTGTCCTGACCCTGCGGATCCCGATCGCCGAGCGCGCCAAGCCTCGGAAGATCGCCATCGGCGGCGAGGCGGGCCGCAAGCAGATCTCCGGCTGATCCGGCCGGTACCTGCGGCGGAGGACGGGGAACCCGATCCCCCCTCCGGCACCCCGTCCTCCGCACCCCTTGGCCCCTTTCACCCCTCCCATGAAGGAGGTGACGTGAGATGTCGATGCGCCGGGAAGCGTTCCTGGACCACGTCCAGGAGCGCGGCGAGTACCGGACCCGGGAAGAAGCCGAACGCGCAGCCCGCGTCGTCCTCGCCCTGCTGGGCGCCCACCTGGTCGGCACCGTGCGGGCCGAGCTCGCCGCCCGGCTCCCCGAGACCTACGCCCTGATCCTCCTCAACCCCCTGCAGGCCGCGGAGCCGCTCTCCCCCGAACGCTTCGTCCGCGCGACCGCAGCCTGGATCGAAGGCGCCACCGAGACGACGGCCCTGTGGGACATCGGCGCAGTCCTCTCCACCGTGGCCGCCGCAGCCGGAGACATCCTCATGCGGGACGTCCTGCTCCAGCTCCCGCCCGGCTACGACCTCCTCGACGGCGTACACCGCGGCGAACCGCGTGGAAGCCGGCGCCGTGAGCGCGGCTTTGACGTAGCCGAAGGTGTCGCGTGGACTCAGCCGCCTCGCCAGGTGGCGGGGCTCGGTGGGTGCCTGCTCGCAACTGCCGATGCGCAGGCAGGTGACGGACAGCCCGAACTGGCCCGGTGAGGCGCTGCGTCGGGTGTAAGCCGGTCACGCGGTTGCTGCTGGCCAGGACCACTCGCCCGATTCCCGTTCGGCGCCTCCAGGTGCAGCGGCACGCGGTCGAGAAGGCGCACCCTGGCCGCCTCGCGCCGCAGGGCTTGCCGCACCACTGAGCCGATGTTCCCTGCCGCACCGGTGACGGCCACCGCTCCCAGAACCGTCGCGACTTCCCCCTCAACAACTCGAAACCCTGTGCCCCCCAAGCCGTGATCCTCCCACCGGAGGGTCCTGCGCGGCAGCGTTACTCCGGCGGCTCACCGACCTCGTGTGGGTCAGCCGACGGATTCGACGGCGTTCAAGGCGGCGTCGAGGCGGTGGGTGGCCTCGTCGGCGATGTCCTGGAGGGCGGGCAGGCCCGTCAGGGTGACCATGACGCCGGGGTCCAGTGCCTGGACGGCGGTGCGGTCGCCGTCGGCACGGACGACGACGTTGCAGGGCAGGAGCAGGCCGACGGCGCGGTCGGCGTCCAGAGCCTGACGGGCGAGGGGCGGGTTGCAGGCTCCGAGGATCAGGTAGTCCTCCATGTCGTGGCCGAGCTTGGCCTTCAGGGTGGCGGTGACGTCGATCTCGGTGAGGATGCCGAAACCCTGCGCGGCCAGGGCGTCGCGGACGGCGGCGACGGTGGTGGCGAAGTCGGTGCTGCAGTGGACGGTCCGGTCGTAGCGCATGGCGTCATCCCTTTCGCTGGGTGCGTGGACTGGAGGGGGCCGGGCAGGCGCCCCGTGCGGACGGGTTCTCCCTGGCGTAAAAATACCCCCGGGGGTACCCGTGCTAGGCTCGAAATATACCCCCGGGGGTAATTGCCCAGCCGAACGGAGCAACCACGTGTTCTTCATCGACACCGTCGAGACCGAGAGCCTCGGAAACCGCAGCTACCTGGCGGGAGGCGCGCGCACCGCAGTGGCCGTCGACCCGCCCCGCGACATCGACCGGGTCCTGGCAGCGGCCGCCGCGCGGGGAGTGCGGATCTCCCACGTGGTGGAGACCCACGTCCACAACGACTACGTCACCGGTGGCCTGGACCTGGCTCGCCTGACCGGCGCCGTCTACCTGGTGCCCGTCGCCGCCCGTGTCTCCTTCGCCCGCACGCCCGTCGCCGACGGCGACACGGTGAGCGTGGACGAGGACATCACACTGCGGGCGCTGGCCACCCCCGGCCACACTCCACACCACACCTCCTACGTCCTGGAAGACCGAGGGGCGGTGGCGGCGGTCTTCACCGGCGGTTCGCTGCTGATCGGCTCGGTGGGCCGCCCGGACCTGGTGGAACCCCGGCTGACCGAAGAGCTGGCCCGGGACCAGCACGCCTCCGCCCACCGCCTGGCCGCCGAGCTCCCCGACGAGACGCCCGTACTGCCCACCCACGGCTTCGGCAGCTTCTGCTCCTCCTCCCAGTCCGAGGGCGACGCCACCACCATCGGCAAGGAGAAGTCCGCCAACGACGCCCTCGTCAAGGACGTCGACTCGTTCGTCGCCGCCCTGCTGGCCGGCCTGGACGACGTACCCGCCTACTACGCCCACATGGGTCCGGCCAACGCCGCCGGCCCCCGGCCGGTGGACCTGAGCGCACCGCCCCTGACCGACGCGGCGGGCATCGCGGAGCGTCTGGCCGCCGGGGAGTGGGTGGTGGACCTGCGCAACCGGGTCGCCTTCGCCGAAGGGCACGTCGCGGGATCGTTCAACTTCGAGGCGGAGGGGAAGATCGCCACCTACCTCGCGTGGATGATCCCCTGGGGCAAGCCCGTCACCCTCCTCGCCGAATCACCCGCCCAGCTCGCCGCCGCCCAGCGCGAACTGGTCCGCGTCGGCATCGACCGCCCGGCCGCGGCCGCCACCGGCACCCCCGGCGACTGGATACCCGCCGGTCACACCCCGCGTTCCTTCCCCCGTGCCACCTTCGCCGACCTCGCCGCCCAGGAGTCCGGCCCGGACGTGGTCCTGGACGTACGCCGCGACTCCGAACGCGCCCAGGGCTGGATCGAAGGCTCCGTTCACATTCCCGTCCACCACCTGCACCAGCGCCTGGCCGACGTCCCCGCCGGGACGGTGTGGGTGCACTGCGCGGGCGGAATGCGCGCGGCCATCGCGGCCTCCCTGCTGGATGCCGCAGGCCGCGACGTCGTCGCCGTCGACGACTCCTTCGACGCCGCCCTGGAGGCAGGCCTCCCGCTGACGGCCGGCAGCTGAACCACCACCTCTCCCCGACCCCGAGAACCGGAAGGAAGCCGGATGCTCCTCTTTCGACGCGGCACCGCCCGCCTCACCCCGATCCAGGCCCACCAGCGCACCACCGGCGGCGCCGTCGTACTCCTCGACGTGCGCGAGCAGGCCGAGTGGAACACCGGACACGCCCCCGACGCCGTGCACGCCCCGCTCTCCCGCCTCGCGGCCGGCACCGCCCTTCCCGCTGCCGCCGAAGGGCGGCCCCTGGTGGTGGTCTGCCGCTCCGGGCACCGTTCGCAACAGGCCGCCAAGCTGCTGACCGGACGCGGCATCGAGGCCGTCGACGTCAAGGGCGGCATGAATGCCTGGGCAGCGGCCGGACTACCGGTCGTCGACGCGCGCGGAAGCAGCGGCCGGATAACGTGAGCACGCTCGTACTCGCCCTCGCCGCCGGAGCCGTCATCGGACTGGCCCTCGGGGCGCTTGGGGGAGGCGGCAGCGTCCTGGCCGTGCCCGCCCTGATCTACCTCCTCGGCTTCACTCCGGCCGCCGCCACCACCGCGTCCCTCATCATCGTCACAGCCACCTCCGCCACCGCCCTCTACGCCCACGCGACCTCCGGCAACGTCCGGTGGAAGACCGGCGCCTTCTTCGCGGCGGCAGGTATCCTGCCCGCCGTCGCCGCTGCCACCCTCGCCGCCCGCCTGCCCGAGGCGGTGCTGACCGCGGCGTTCGCCGCCATAGCGGCCCTCGCCGCACTCGCCATGTTCAGAACCCCTCCCACCGACCGGCAGCCCCAGCCCGTCCGGCCCGCGCGGGCCGCCGGAGCGGGCGCCGGACTCGGCACGATCACCGGCTTCCTGGGCGTCGGCGGGGGCTTCCTCGCCGTCCCCGCCCTCGTGGGCGCCCTGGGCCTGCGCATGCGCGCGGCGGTCGGCACCAGTCTCCTGGTCATCACCGTCAACTCCCTCGCCGCACTCGCAGCCCGCGCCGGCACCCACACCCCCCTGCACTGGGCGGTCATCGCCCCCTTCACCGGCGCAGCGATCCTCGGAGCCTGGGACGGCAAACGACTCGCCGCCAAGATCTCCGGAACCACACTCCAGCGGACCTTCGCGGGCGTACTCCTGGCTGTCGCCGCCTTCATGCTCGCCGACGTCATCCGCTGACCCGGCAACACGCCCCCTCCCCGGCCGCCATCACCGACACCCTCAGGGGTATTCGGCAGAACGGGCCGGCACCCCCACATGGATGGAACCCGCACCATGGCCCACCCCCGCACCCTCGACCCCCACCAGGCCAGCAGCCGCCTGCACGAACTGATCGTCTTGGACGTCCGCACCCCCGGCGAATACGCCACCGGCCACCTCCCGGGCGCCCTCAACATCCCCCTCGACCATCTCACCCGCGCCCTGCCCGACATTCGCGCGGCCGCCGCCCGCGGCGACATCCTCGTCGTCTGCGCCTCCGGCGCCCGCTCCGAGAACGCCTGCAACACCCTTGCCGACAACGGCATCACCACCGCCACGCTCGCCGGAGGCACCGGAGCGTGGGCCGCAGGAGGCCACACCCTCCACCACCCCCAGGGGGCCACCCGCACCACCTGGAGCATGGAACGCCAGGTCCGTCTCAGCGCCGGCGCCGTCGTCCTGACCGGCCTCGCGCTGGGCCGCCTGCGCCCCGCCTTCCGCCTCGCCTCCGCGGGCGTCGCGGGCGGCCTGGTCTTCTCCTCCCTCACCAACACCTGCGGCATGGCCGACCTCCTGGCCAAGCTCCCTCACAACCGCCCCCGCCAGGGCGACCTGGAGGCAACCCTCGCCGCCCTGCGCTACCGCTGACCTCAGGGGGAAGATACCCCCTGGGGTACCATGGGGTGAGAATGCAACAGCCCAGGAGGCACCGGTGAAGGTCGACGACGACGCAGTCAACGCAGTCCTCAACCGACTGCGCCGCGCCCAAGGCCAGCTGGCCGGCGTCATCGCCATGATCGAAGCCGGCCGCGACTGCAAGGACGTCGTCACTCAGCTCGCGGCGGTCTCCAAGGCCTTGGACCGCGCCGGCTTCAAGATCGTGGCCAGCGGCATGCGCCAGTGCATGACCGACGCCGGTGAGAACCAGGCCCCCATGACCGAGGAAGAACTCGAAAAGCTCTTCCTCGCCCTCGCCTGACCCGCCCCCGCACCGGAACGGCATCCTCACGATGGCCGACGTGGCACCACGGAATGGAACCAGCCGTGCCGCAACGTGCCAGTAGGTACGGTCAACAGTGCTTGACGGGGGATCCGTAGAAGTAGCCGAAACGTCGGGCCAGGCCACTGTACCCGCAGGTCAGGCGCTATGCGGGTACAGCAAGTGCCGAGTGGTTCCCAAGCTCACAGCCGGGGTTCGATTCCCGTCATCCGCTCGTGAACGAAGGCCAAAGTCGCAGACCTGGGCCTTCATGGTTTGACCTTCGCTCTCTGTCCCGGACCCGATGAGGACGGTCCGGGACAAAGGGCCCGTGTCGCGTCACCCGCTGCGGCGGACCCGCGCCCGCCCACGGAGCAGCACGCCGGCGCCTCCTGCTGATCGGCGGGGCCGTAGAAGTCGGACCCGAGACAACTTCCTCAACGTCCAGGCGACGCTCCGGTCGCTCGACACACGAAACAAACTGTCCGCGCCTGGCAGCGACGCGTGGTTCTAAGCTTACTGTCGTAGGTCCGCGCCCTCAGCGATTTCGACCTCTCCCCGATGACATGCTGTGTGGTGGCGACGTACGCCGTGCCACCATCCCCTCCCTCCGGTACTCGTCCACCTTTTCGATCTCTCGGGGTTTTGCGGATCCCTGCGCCACGCTCGCTCCCGTGGGCTTCCGGTTGTCAGCGGCGCTACGGTCCCCCCGTGTCTTTGCCGGGGCGGGCGACATGCGAGCGTGGGGTGCCAAGTTCTTCGCCGGGATGCCTTGGATCGTGGGCACCAGGTTCGGGGAGCAGCATGGAGGAAGAGCCCTCAACCGGCGCACGCCCCTGGCGGGCTCCGCTGAGGAGGGAGCCTTTCAGGATGGGTACACAAGAGCCGCTCCCCGGACAGGAGCGGGGCGGCCCGGCGGGGCTGTCACCGCCGGGTGGGCTGCTCGATCTGCTCAGTGTGGCCGCGATCGTGCTGGATACACGTGGGCGGATCGTGTTCTGGAGCCCGCAGGCCGATGAGGTGTTCGGGTACACCGCCGAGGAGGCCCTGGGCCAGTACGCGGCGCACCCGCTGGTCCACGAGGAGCACCAAGACCTCGTGGTCAAGTTGTTCGCCGAAGTGATGGGGACCGGCGCGAGCTGGGCCGGCGCGTTCCCGATCCGTTACAAGGACGGCAGCACGCGCCTGGTGGAGTTCCGCAATATGCGGCTGCTGGACTACCTCGGCGACACCTACGCCCTGGGTGTCGCCGCCGACCAGACCACGCTGCAACGGTTTGAGACCGACCTGGCTCTCTCCCAGCGCCTGGTGGCGCAGGCACCCATCGGCATCGCCCTCATGGACACCGATCTGCGGTACCTGCTGGTGAACCCGGCTTTGGAGCGCATCAACGGCATCCCCGCCGCCGACCACATCGGCAAGCACCCCCGCGACATCCTGAGCCTTCTCGACGTGGAGACGATTGAGTCCGCTCTGCGCCAGGTGCTGATCACCGGCACACCGGTGATCGACCAGTACACCGTCGGCCGCACGCCGGCCGACCCGGACCACGACCACGCCTGGTCGGTGTCCTACTTCCGCATCGATGGCGCCAGCGGGCGGGTGATCGGCGTGGCGAACTCGGTGGTCGACGTCAGCGAACGCCACCAGGCAACCACCGAAGCCGACCGGGCCCGGCGCCGGCTCGCGGTGATCGCCGACGCCTCCGCCCGTGTCGGCACCAGCCTGGAGGTGGAGCGCACCGCGCAGGAGCTGGTCCACGTCGCCGTGCCCGACCTGGCCGACGTCGCGGCCGTCGACGTCCTCGCCTTCCGCCGCGCCACCCCATCCCGCGCCCTGGGCCCGGAAACGTTCCGGGCCCTCGCCGTGGCCGCCGCCTACCCGACACCAGCGATTACGGCCTCGCTGCCGGCCGGGAACCTGGCGGCGTACGGCGCGGACCGGCTGATCACCCGCTGCGTACACACCGGAGCGCCCGTCGTCGTGGCCCACGCCAGCGGCGACGACCTCACCCACATCGCCCGAGATGCCGACGCCGCTGCTGCCTTTGCGCAGGCGGGCGTGCACTCCTATCTGGCCGTGCCGCTGATCGCCCGCAACGAGGTCCTCGGCGCATTCGACCTGCTGCGCGCCCGAAACCCCCTGCCCTTCGATGAGGACGACGTCCTGCTCGCCGGGGAGATCGCAGCCCGGGCCGCCGTAGCCATCGACAACGCCCGCTGGCACCAGAGCGTCCGCAACACCGCAGAGACCCTCCAGCGCAGCCTCCTGCCGGGCCACCCACCTCCGCTCACGGGCCTTACCGTCGCTTCCCTCTATCAGCCCGCCCAGGCGACCAGCGAGGTGGGAGGCGACTGGTACGACGTCATCCCCCTGACCGGCGACAAGACCGCCCTGGTGGTCGGGGACGTCATGGGCAACGGCATCGACGCCGCCGCCACCATGGGCCGCCTGCGCACCGCCACCTGTGCCTTCACCGACCTCAATCTGGAACCCGACCAGGTGCTTCAACACCTCGACAAGATCACCTGCGGGCTCGAGCACTACATAGCCACCTGCATCTACGCCGTCTACGACCCCCACGACCACCGGTGCCGCATCGCCAACGCCGGACACCTGCCACCCGTCCTCGCCGCAATCGGCCGGCGTCCCCGCCTGCTCGACCTGCCCACCGGCGCACCCCTCGGCGTCGGCGGCGTCCCCTTCCACACCACCGCCTTCGACCTGGGCCCCGGCGACCGGCTCGTCCTCTACACCGACGGCCTGGTCGAAACACGCCGCCACCCCATCGACGAGCGCCTGAACACCCTCCTGGACACCCTTGACGGACCGCGCCGCCCCCTGGACGACACCTGCCAGTGGCTCTTGAACTCACTGCGACACCCCGACGATCACGACGACGTGGCGATCCTCATCGCCCAAGCCATATGTGCACCGGCCGAGCGCCACGGCACCTGAGCGCGACTGGCTACTGGACGCTCCATGCTGCGTACAGACGCCACCACCCGCGCCCCCTTCACCGGGGCTGTGGCGCGAGCCTGTTCAACCTGCGGGTCATCTCCGCTCAGGCGACTTGGAAGCGTGAGGTTCGCGGCGCGGCTCCGGTGTCCACGGACCTGCGCCGCGATGCGGGCGTCGTCGTTGGGCGACGCCCGCGTCGTGTCAGCCGACGGTCAGGGTGAGCCGCCGGTCTGGAACTGCAGGAACAGCCGCCACTTCCTGGCGGTGTCTGCCGAGCGTGCCATGCGCCGGGAGAGGTGGATCCCGACGCAGGCGGCCAGTGCCATGCCCCGGGACGTGTCACCCGCCTCCGATGCCACGTTCTCGCGTATGGAGCCCGCAGAAACCATGGGGACCGGCACCGCCGCCGCCATCGAGGCCGGCGATCTGACCCTGGGTACGCGTGCCGCCGGCGGAACACATTGCGCGGGCTCATCGTTATCTCGGATCCCCCAGGGGCAATTGCTCGCTCGTCGGGAAGGGATCGCCATGCACGGTTACGTGGCCCACAAGGACGATGCCCTCAAGCGGCTGCGCCGCATCGAGGGTCAGGTCCGCGGCCTGCAACGCCTGGTCGAGGAGGACGCCTAATACACCGACGTCCTCACCCAGGTCGGCGCCACCACCAAGGCACTGCAGTCCTTCGGGCTCACCATGCTGGAGGACCACGTCCAGTCCTGTGTGGCCGACGCGATCGCCGGCGGCGGGGACCAGGCCAAGGGCCAGGTCGCCGAAGCCTCCCAGGCCATCGCCCGCATGGTCCGCTCCTGAGCGGCAGCGGCCCCGTACGGGAGGCTGTCAGCTTCGTCCAGCCCCGTTGTGCATGGCAGTAACCAGCCAGGAGCTGCTGCGCAGCCACACCGATCCCTCTGCCTCGTGACGGTGCAGAGTATCCGTCAGTGCCTGGCGCGCCTCCGCCTGCTGCGGCGGGGTGACCTGGCTGAGTAGATGGCGTCCCGGGCCGGAGTCCAGCAGGAACGCCGCAGCGTCGGCCGCGTCGGCGCCCCAGTTTCCCGGCACCTCGAGCCGCTGCACGTCGACTTCGCCGAACCCGCCCGCGGTGACCAGGGTGCGAATGTGCTCGGGGTCGGTGAGTGAGAACATGCCGGGGCCGCCGGGCTTACCGAAGCCGCCGAGCGGCAGGATGCCCTCCAGTGAGGCCAGCGCCTCAAGCCACTCGTTGGCTTCGGCTTCGGCGGCGCAGATGAAGGCCAGTCGGCCGCCGGGCCGCAGTGCGCGGTGGAGGTTGGCGAACGCGGCGACGGGGTCGGTGAAGAAGGTCATGCCGTACCGGCTGATGACCGCGTCGAATCCCTCAGCATCCAAAGCGTGGACCTGGGCGTCGCCTTGCACGAAGGAGACGTTCTCCACCCCTTCGCGCTGGGCGCACTCGCGGGCCCGCTCCAGCATGGGGCCGGACAGGTCCAGCCCGAGCGCCCGGCCCCGGACGGCGCGCTGGGCCGCGAGGAGGGTGCTGCGCCCGACCCCGCAGCCGATGTCCAGCACGTGATCGCTTTCCGTGATGGCTGCGGCGTCCAGGAGGGGCTGGTTGAAGCCGTTGTTGATGGCGTCCCAGCGCTCCTGGCTGCGGGCCCACTGCTCGCCCTCGTAACCGTTCCACGCCTCGGCCTGTGCGGTGTTGGCGAATCGAGCCATGGGTGAACTCCGTCCCGCCGGGGCGCAGCGCGGCGCCCCGGCTCTAGTATGGGCAAGCGCCCAAACAGTATGGGCGTTCGCCCATACTTGCAACGGGCTTGATGAAAGGGGCTGTTGTGTCACCTCGTGGAGTGGCGATTCCGGACCTGCGCGAGCGGTTGTTCGCGGCAGCGGAGCGCGTAGTGGCCCGTGACGGTGCGGCGGGCCTCACGAGCCGGGCCGTCACCGCTGAGGCGGACTGCGGCAAGGGCGTCCTGCACACCCACTTCGCCGGCCTGGACGAGTTCGTCGCCGAACTGGTCCTGGACCGGTTCGCGCGCAGTGCCCGCCAAGCCGCGGCGCTGCACGAGAAGGTGGGGCAGGCCACGGTCGCGGGGAATCTCCAGAGCATTGTTCTCGCCTTGCTGGATGCCCTGCCCCCGGCAGTGGTGGGCCTGGCGCTGACACGCCCGGCGGCCGCGCTGCGCACCCGGGAAGGCTTCCAGTCCGGAGCGCCTGCGTTCGACGCGATCCAGCACGCTTTCACCGCCTACCTGCAGGCGGAGCAGGTTGGCGGCCGGATGGCCTCGGACGCCGACACCGCCACCATCGCGCTAGCACTGGTCGGCACGATGCATCACCTGCTGATGACACGCGTTCCCGGCCGCGGTGAGGAGCCGGAAACGATCATCGGGCGGCTGCTGGCCGTACTGCTGGGTGGTGCCGAGCAGCCGCCGATGGAGTGACCTCGGAGTCAGTGCCCGTGCGCGTGCCCGTCGTCGTGGGACTGCTCAGACGGGGGAGTGGCGGGAGCCGTGCGGGCCGGAGCCGTCGGCTTGGACTGCGGGGTCGGCTGCGTGCTGCCGGTCACGGTCGGTTCCTCGTGGTGGGTCTCGCTCTCGCCGGCGCCGGTGCCGTGGCTGTGCCCGCCTGATTCCGGGGCCATGGAGGACGCGGCGTAGCGCAGGCCGGCGAAGGCGGCGACGGCTGTGAGGAGGATGGCGAGTCCGGTCAGGCCGAAGATGCGTCGCCAGGAGGCGTCCTCGTCTTTGATCACGAAGGCGATGAAGGAGAGCAGGATGCCTGCGGGGATGAGGGTGGCGGCGCGGGTGGGGAAGTCCGAGAAGTGCTGGAGGCCGCCGCTGAGCATGCCGATGCCGAAGGAGAGCAGCAGAGAGGCGCCCATGATGCCCGCCACCTGCTTGAACGTCGCCTTGCGGCGGGTGAGCAGGAACTCGTTGAGCGCGGTCGCGGCGAGGAAGAGCAGGACGCCGTAGAGGGCGATGCGGGTGTAGCGGGCGGGGTCCAGGGGGTGGTGGACGACGGCGCCGCTGATCAGGCCGGCGCCGACGAAGTAGCCGACGTATCCGAGGTAGCGGGCCAGGAGCCTCTTGCGTCGGGAGCGGGCCTCGCGGATCTCGCTGCGGCCGGCTGACCGGGGTGCGGGGACGGGCGCGGCCGGGGCGCGGTCGGCGAGCTGGGTGGGCGTCATGGGGACTCCTTGCAGGCGTACGGGTGCAGCCCGGGCCGAGCCGACGACGGTCGCGTCGCGGTAGTGGCAGGAGCGGTTGCCGGAGGGCAGGCTGCACCGGGCCCGGCCCCGGTTCGGGGCGGGCAGGGTTACGTATGTGCGGGCAGCATGAGCTCACCGACGGCCTACGGAGGCGCCGGGAGCCGGGAGTGGTCTAGATGCGCAGGATTGCTGTGGTGCCTGGCGGTCGTGAGCCGCCCAGGGCCGGAGCGGGACCGTGATACCGGTCCGGGGACGCAGCGAGCACCGCCGGCAGGATCCGCGTAAGGGCGTGCTCGGTGGGAGGGATCAGCGTCGGCGGCTGCTGCGGCGCGCTGGTGGCGCACTCCTCGGCGGTGTGGGACGCGCCGTGTCCCTCGCCGTGATGGTCGTCCGGGGTGCTCTCGGCGAGCGCCGAATCCGTGGTGGAGGTGAGGAAGCCGGCGGCCGTGTCGGTGTGGCCGCGGACCCCGTCGAGGCTGACGCCGTGCGAGTAGAGGAAGGCGAACACCAGCATGGCCACCAGCAGCACACATCGCGGGCCCGCGAGAATGCGGGTCCGCAAGGTGGAGGTACGGGGCCGGGCGGTGTTCACGTCGCGATCCTATCCACGGCCCCGTGGCGGCCTGCGGGGCGGTCCCCGCAGGCTTCACTCCGATAGGTGATCTTGCGGCTGGCTCCGGGCAAGTCAGTGCCCTGGGTTCATGTGGCCCGGTTGGTGCACGGTATTCCACGGGCGTCCGCCGTCCTTGGACTCGTAGACGGCGTCGTTCGTGTCGGCGGCCAGCAGGTGGGCGGGGCTTGCCGCGGTCAGTACCGCGGGCTGTACACCGCCCGGGAGGCGGCCGCGTTCGCTCCAGGACCTGCCGTCGCCGCTGGCCACGACCTTGCCGTCGGCAGCGAGGGCGATCAGCTGGTCCGGGGCGGGCCGCTCTACGGCGGCCAGGGCCGGTGCGCCGGGGACCGGCTGGAAGGTGGCACCGCCGTCGGTGCTGTGCAGCAGTCCGTCGCGGGTGGTCGCCCACACCTCCTGGGGCGCCCCTGCGTGGGCGGCCGGGTCGCCGCCTGGGATCTTCGCGCGCCGTTCCCAGGTCGCGCCGCCGTCCTTGCTGGCCCAGATCTGCGAGGTCTGGCTGTCGAGGCCGTAGAGGGTCGGGCCGGCCTGCTGGAGGGAGTGGAAGCCGGCGTCCCCTCCGGCGGAGACGGTGGTCCAGGTCTGGCCGGTGTCCGCGCTGCGGATCAGGCCCAGCTGCGGTGAGGTCGCGGTGGGGTCGGTGGGGGAGGGGTGGCCGCTGGCGAGGAAGGTGCGCGGGTCGGTGACGGTGAAGCCCATCGTGTCCTGGTAGCGGTCGGCGATCCGTACGGCGCCGGTGGGGCCGAGGCGGAAGACGCCGAGATGCCCGGCGGCGTAGAGGGTGCCGTCGGCGGGGGCGACGCCGAGACCGTGGAGGTGCCCGGTTCCCGGGACGGGATCGCCGGCCTTGGGCGCGGTGGCCTTGGGGCTTGTGGTCGAGCGGGCGGTCAGCAGCAGGCGCCGACCGCCACAGCGACCGCGGGTATCCGGAAGCGGATGGTCATGTGTGAGGTCCAGAACGATTGAGAAGGGACAGGCGGGCGGGTGCGGGCAGCCATCACCGGCTGCCCGCACCGAGGCGTGCTGAATCGCGTCAGCTCTTGTTGCCGAGGAGGGCGTTCATCCGGGCGATCTCCGCGCTCTGGGAGGTGATGATCGCTCCGGCCATCTCCTTGGCGGGCCCGTACTTCCCGTCGGACTGCTCGATCTTCGCCATGGCGACCGCGCCCTCGTGGTGCTTGACCATCATCTGGAGGAAGGCGGTGTCGAACGCCTTGCCGGACGAGGACTCCAGCTGCATCATCTCCTCGGCCGACATCATCCCGGACATGTCGTGCCCGCCGTGGCCTTGGCCCTCGGCCGGGACCTGCTCGCCCCAGGAGGTCAGCCAGCCGGACAGAGTCTTGATCTCCGGGTCCTGAGCCTTCTTGATCTCGGTGGCGAGTTTCTTCACCTCGGCCGACTCCGCGTGGGTCGCGGCGAGGCCGGCCATCTCGATGGCCTGACGGTGGTGGGGGATCATCCCCTGGGCGAAGGTGACGTCGGCCGCGTGGTGGTCGCCCTGCTGTGCCGGGGCGGATGTGGACGGCGAGGTGGTGCTGTGGCCGTTGTGGGCCGAACCGGCGTTGTCGCCGTTTCCGCCGCAGGAAGCGAGGACGAGGGCGGCGGTGGCGGCTGCTGCCACTGCGGTGGCGCGGCGGATCAGGGAACGCTTGGTGGTCATAGTGGTGCAACTCCTGCGGTGAAGGCGCGCGCGATGGGCGTGCCGGGGTAAGGGCTGGTCCGAGAGCTCGGGCTGCCCTATACGCGCAGGAGTTGCAGTTCGCTCAGTGACGGTGGCGCGCGTCCGCCAACCGCACTGCTCATGTCGATTCCGAGATCGAGGACCGGCGCGGCCGTAACGATGGTCAAGGCGGCGGCCGGAGAGTCCAGGACCGGGGTGCCCGCCGTGCCCGCGGCGGCGCAGGTCGCATCCGCGTGCTGGGCGTGCCCGCTGCCGCCGTCGCCGACCGGCTCGTCGGCACGCACCGCGGGGTCGAGCTTCATTGCGTGCTCGCCCGCCCCAGGAGTGCCGTGCCCGATGGCCGTCTCGTCGGCGGCCGCGCACCCGGGTGCGGCGGCGGAAGCCGGAACAGCACCCGGCCCCAGGCCGTGCATGGCCACGAGCCCGACCAGTACGGCCAAGACCAGCAGCAGGTGGGAGCGCAGCCCGAGGGGCGTCACCGCGCGCCTCGCCTGCTGATCCATAGCGGCATCGTAAGCGCCTCTTCCTCACGGTGCGAAGCCGGGCCGGGTTTCCTGCATCTTGGGAAATACCCATAGGGGGTATACGGTTCATTTCATCGACAGATACCCCTTGGGGGTGGGAGCGGTCATGTCTACCGTCAATCCGCGTCGCTGGTGGGCCATGGGTCTCCCAGGGGGATCTGCAGTGGGTGTTCAACGCCTACGTCATCGCCTTCGGCGGACTGCTTCTTCTGGGGGGCCGCCTCTCCGACCTCCTCGGAGCCCGGAAGGTCTTCATGGTCGGCTGGAGCGTCCTGATCGCCGGCTCCGTGCTGGCTGCGGCCGCGACCACCGCTTGGGTGGAGGCCGCAGGTCGTGCGGTGCAGGGCGTGGGCGGCACGCTCATCGCACCTGCCTCCATGACCCTGTTGATGATGCTCTTCGGGTACGACCCCAAGGAGCTCGGGAAGGCCCTCGCCCTCTACGGCGCCGCCGCACCGGCCGGCGGTACGGCGGGTGTGTTCCTGGGCGGGGTGTTCACCAAGTGGGCCAGCTGGCCCTGGGTCTTCATCGTCTACGTCCCCATCGGCATCGCCACCTTGCTGGCCACGGGCTTCCTCCCGGCCGTCAGCGCCCGCCGCGGGGGCGGGGTGGACGTCCTCGGCGCGGCCGCCGTCACCGCCGGGCTTGCGCTCACCGTCTTCGCCGTCGTCCGCGCCCCCGAAGCCGGCTGGACTTCGGCCGCGACCCTCGTCGAACTCTTCTCGGGTCTGGTGCTGCTGACCGTATTCGTACTGATCCAGCGGGTCTCGAAGGCGCCGCTCATGCCGCTCGGCATCTGGCGCACCCCCGGCCTGGGCGTCTCCGACCTGGCCATGGCCCTGCTCGGGGCAGCCTGGATCCCGATGTGGTACTTCCTCAACCTCTACCTCCAGCAGGCGCTCGGCTACGGTGCCTTCGCCTCCGGAGCGGCGCTGCTGCCCATGACCGGTCTGCTGATGCTGCTCATGACCTCGCACATCGAGGCGGCGCAGGATCGTGCCGCTTCCGGGGTGGAGCAGCATCAGGCTGTACTCCCACGGCTTGTCCAGCCCTATTCGGAAGCGCAGGTCGAGACGGCAGGAGAGATCGGTCTGGACGGGTGTGCTGGCCTCGACGTGAAAGGGGGAGGACAGGCGACGTGGCGCATTCTTCTGCTTCCACCGGAACGGCAGGTGGAGGGCGCCTCCGACCTTGCCCCCGAGGATTTTTTCCGCCAGGGCGTCGATCATCACCTCGTCAGGGCCCATCCATCCCCCTCAGCGTCGAGGTGACGAACATAGACCCGGTAACCGCGTGATTCATGAGGCAGAGGATCAGCGTCTTGCGCCGAGCGGCGGCTACGACGCGAGGTCGATCCCGATCTCTGGCGGCTGCTGGAGCGTGTTGTGGACGGTGCAGTGCGAGGCGACGGCGAGAAGACCCGCGCGCCGCGTTTCGGGCATCTGCGGGGGCGGCTCGATCACCAGGCGCACTGCGGCCACCCTGGCGGGTCGGTCGGTGGCCATGGCGAACTCTGCCCGCACGGCCAGGCCGTCGCTCGACAGACCGTGGCGCAGCAGGTAGCGCCCCGCGTAGAAGGCGACGCACGTAGCCAAGGAGGCTGCGAACAGCTCGGTCGGCGTGGGCGCGGTGTCCGTCCCGCCCGCGTCCGTGGGCTGGTCGACACGGAAGCGGTGGCCGCGCACGTCGACCACATAGACATCGCCGTCGACGTGGGCGACATCGAGCCGGTGGGCAGCCTCCGGCAGCCGAGTACCAGACCTTCCCGGTGCAGTGTCGGTCATGGCCGTACCTCCGGTTCCGGTGGGTGCTGCCACTGTCGGCGATCCGTCGGCCTCGGGCATGGGTCCTTCGGGCAGCTGTCTGGCCCGGTCGGCCCCTCACGCCACCGAAGGCGGAGCGCGAAGCTGGATACCGCGCTCGGACGCTTCCGGTCGTTCCGCTCCGACGCGTCGAGGAGGAGGTACGACATGACTGTTCAGGTCACTGTGGGTCTGGACGGATCCTCCGAGAGTGTCGCCGCGGCCGCCTGGGCCGCACGCGAGGCCGTACGGCGCGAGGCCCCCCTGCGCATGGTCCACGTGGAGGAGTTGCCGGTCGCGCCCGCGATTCCCTACCCGATCGCCGCCTACGATGCGGAGCGGTCCACGGGACCGCTCCGCGACACGGCCGAGCAACTGAGCAAGGACCACCCGGGGCTGGAGGTGACGACCGAAGAGGTGCGTGGGCGCGCTCGCTCCCTGCTGAGTGCGGCCGCCGACGAGTCGGATCTCATGGTGCTCGGCTCCCGCGGGCTCGGAGGACTCGTTGGGTTCCAGGCCGGGTCTGTTTCTCTGGCCGTCGTTCGCCGCTCACACCGGCCGGTCGTGCTCGTACGCGCCGACCGGGCGGACGCCCCGGCCGCGGGAGAGGTGCCCGGACCGGCTGTCGGCGAGATCGTCGCGGGCGCCGACCTCCGACACTCGAACACGCCCGTGCTCGCCTTCGCGTTCCTGGAGGCGGCGCGTCGGGGCGTGAGGGTTCGCGTCGTGCACGGCTGGACTCTGCCCGGTCCGTCCGTGTACGCGATGGTGGCCGATCCAGGCATTGGCGAGACGGTCGGTGGCCACGTCGCATCCGCTCTGGCAGAACTGGTCCGGCCCTTGCGCAGGAGCTGACCGGACGTCCAAGTTGTCGAGCAAGCCGTCATCGGAGCCGCCGCGGTTCAGCTCGTGGACGCCTCGGAGGGCGCGGAACTCGTGGTGGTCGGGCGCCGCAGGCACCCGGCGCCGATGGGGCCCACATCGGTCACGTGCCGCACCGGTCGCCGTCGTGCCCTTCGGCTAGTCCCGAGATCCGGCGACGAGGGACAGGCAGGTGCGGCGAGACCCTGCTCAGCCGCGGCGGGCGGTCCGCACCTGTGGGCGGAGGGACCGGGCCACCTCCACGTCGAACGGTTCGGTGCCGGGGGTGAGCATCGCCGCGGCGGCCGCGGCCACCCCCAGCGCGCAGGCGCTGACGGGGTCCTCGCCGGCGGCCAGCCGCGTGGTGAGGGCAGCGACCATGCTGTCTCCCGCTCCGGCGTCGCTCAGGGGCGCACCGGGCAGCGGCGGTGCGTGGAGTTCGGTGTGGCCGTGCACGGTCGAGCACAGCGCGCCCAGCGCTCCGAGGGTGGTGACGGCGATCTCGGCGGCCCCCGTCGTGAGGAGGCGTTCGTTGAGGGCTCGGGCGTCGTCGAAGCCGCTGACGGGGTGGCCGGTCAGGCTCTCGGCCTCGGTTCGGTTGCACCTGAACAGGAACACGCCCTCGGCGAGCGCTGCCGGGAGCGCCGGCCCGGAGGTGTCGAGGATCAGCCGGGATCCGGCTTCCCCGACCCGGCGGGCGACGGCCGCGTAGTAGCCGTCCGGCAGCCCGGCGGGCAGGCTGCCGCTGGCGACGACGTACGAGGGACTGTCGGCCATGAACCGCTCCAGCACCTCCAGGCACCGCTCTCCCTCGAGCCGGTGCAGGCGCGGGCCGGGCGGCACGATGTGGAAACTGCTGCGCGATTGCGTCTCGAAGAGCACGAGCGCTTCGCGGGTGTCGTCGGCGATGTCGACGGCGACGTGGTCGATGCCCTCTTCGTCCAGCAGCCGGTTGATGCGCAGGCCGACCTCGCCTCCCGCGGTGTGGACGGCGGTGGCCCGTCCCCCGAACCGCACGACGTGACGGGCGACATTGATCCCTCCGCCCCCGACGGCCACCGACCTGACCCGCGCACGGTTCTTGCCGATGCCCTCCAGACGATCGACCTCCCAGCAGAGATCGACCGCAGGATTCATCGTCAAGGTGAGGATCGACGGCCCGGAGGCACTCCCCGATCCCCCCGCACCGTCGGGAGTCTCGGCTGTGGAGGGGGACGGAGTCGCGGCCGTGTTCATCGCGGTGCCCTGGAGGCCGCGCTGGCGCCTACCCCGCGCACCACCTGCTGGGCACGGCCCCGCTCACGGCGGCCTGAGGAGACCGGGGCCTGATCCCACGCGCTGAGGTCAATTCCGAGCGTGGCCGCGGCCTGGGAGAGCTTCGAGTCCTGACGATCGTGCCGACCGTTGATCGGATGAGGCATTGCCATGCCCGCTGTCCTCTCGCGCTGGCTGCCGGATGCCGTTCTCAGCCTGGTGCTGTGGCTGCTCGGGCCTCGAGTACGGTGATCGTGAGCCCACCGTCGGCCAGGGACGCGCTGCTGTTCAGCCCTCACCCCCGAGGGGAGTACGGCCCGGCACCCGAATAGGCCGGACCGGCGCATGACGTACCCGTGGCCCACCCGGGAACTGGTCCGTGCGGCCGAAGGTCTCGTCCAGCTCCACTGGCCCGGCGCCGCCCGGGCGAGATCCAACGTATTCACCTCCGTGGACAGCGACACGTCCGACCCGGCTCCCATACTGGAACAGTCTGACGTCTCCTGCATTCCGGCTCACGGCTGGGTCTGTTCCCCGGCTGGTAGTTCTGACGGGAGCATCGGGTAGCCGGTGACCGCTGCGGCATCCGGGCAAGATCCTGGTGAACTTTCGGACCGGTCTGGGGCGAGGCACCCTGGGACCGGGCAGGCAGCTCGGGTGGGCGCAGCGGCCATCGGTCGAATTCACCATCGACTCGTCGACCTCGCTCTCGCCCTGCTCCACGACCCCGTACGCGGCGATCTCCGCCCCTGGACGGACAAGAAGGGGCCGGGAGGGCGATGGCCCTCGGGCGGAGCGGCGGCGCGCGGGACGATGGGGACCTTTGGTCCCGATCGCGGTCCCGGGCGGCCCTCTCCCGAGCGCGTCGGCAGTGCCACCGTGAGTGGTGTCCCCCGTCGGCTTATCGGTTGGGAGGAACCGTGGAAAGCACCTTCCGCACCCCGGATACCAGTTCAGTGGTTGTTGGCGTCGACGGCTCGAACGCGGCACGTACGGCCGCCATGTGGGCAGCAGCAGAGGCCGCACGCCGCGACCGCCCCCTGCACATCGTCTACGGGGCCGACACCGACGGCAGGACCCTCTACCTGTCGGCGGAGATCATCGAACGGGTCCGCGCCAACGGCCGGGAACTCCTGGACGAAACGGCGAAGGCTGTTACCGACCAGTACCCAGGTCTGCGCGTGAGCACGGAGTTCAGCCGAGCCGACGCCGTCAGCACCCTCCACCGGGCCGGTGCCCTGCACGGCACCATCGTGGTGGGCAATCGCGGCGTCGGCGGATTCGACTCGCTCATGCTCGGCTCGGTCGGCCTGGACGTCGCGGCTGCCGCCATGACCCCGGTCGTCATTGTCCGGGGCCTCGACGGGGCCAAGGAGACCGGAACCGTCCTCGCCGCCATCCGTGACGAGCACGACCTCCTGTACGCCCGCTACGCCGCGTGCGAGGCCGTACTGCGCAAGGGATCGCTCCGACTCCTGCACGTCTGGAACATCCTGCAGTCCGTAGGCCTGGTTGTGAGCATGCTCGACGACGTCGACGAGATCGCGGCCACGCACGCGGAAGCCTTGCGTGCCGTCACCGACGCGGTCCGCGACGAGTTCCCCGACCTCGAGGTGCGGGCCGACGCCGAGAAGAGCATCTCCGTGGCCGGCGTCCTGGTCGAGGCTTCCCGCCGCGCCGACCTGCTCGTCATGGGCGGCCGCCGGGTCCCCGGCGCCCTCGGGATTACCCGCAGCCTGGGCAGGGCCACGCACAGCGTCCTGCACCACGCGCACTGCCCCGTCCTCCTCATTCCCCGGATGGGCAGCGACTTCGGGAGCAGGCCATGACCGGCCGCAAGGGCCGAGACATCGTCGTCGGGATCGACCCAGCCAGGGACTGGCATCTGCCCCTCGCCTGGGCCGCCGACGAGGCGCACCGCCGTCGGCTTCCCTTGCGCCTGGTGCTCGCGGTGGCGCCGCAGCACGACACCCACCACGTCGACGACACCCCCGGCCACATGGCCCTGCGACGGGCGGGAGCCGACAGACTCGAGCAGGCCCGCAACTGGGTACACGCCCGTCACCCGGAGGTGGACGTCACCGGCGACCTGCTCCACGGGTTCCCCGCCCCTGTCCTGGGCAGGGTGGCCAAGGAGGCCCGGCTGGTCGTGCTCGGCTCGCGACACCTGAGCCGCACCGCGGAGTTCTTCAGCGCGGGCTCCATTGTGGTCCCCGTCAGCGCCCAGGCCAGTTGCCCGGTCGTCGTCGTGGGCGAGGGGGAGCACATCAGCCGGCAGTCGCCCTACGTGGTCGTCGGCCTCGACGGAAGCGCATCCGCCACGGCCGCGCTGACATTCGCCTTCGACGAGGCGGACCTGCGCGGAGCGGCGCTCCGGGTCGTCTGCGTGTGGCAACCAGCCCTGTTCATGCCGAACGACGAGGAAGTCGCCCTGCGGGCACAGCGCGCACTGCTTTCCGAGGCCACCGCAGGCCTGTCGGACAAGTACCCCGACGTGCATGTCACCCACGAGGCCATGACGGGCCACCCGGTCGAGGAACTGGCGCGGGCGGCCGAGCACGCCCTGGCCCTGGTGGTAGGCCGCCGGGGTCGCGGCGGATACACCGGAATGAGCCTCGGTTCCGTCGTCCACGGCCTCCTGCACCGTGCGCACTGCCCTGTGATCACCGTGCCGAGCGAATGACGCCGCCATGACCATACGTACGACCACCACGCGGCCTGTCGGCTTCCCGGCGGGACCGGGGCTCACCCAGGCCGAAGCCAAGCGCCGCCTGGCCCGGTACGGCAGGAACGAAGTCGCACCCCCACGGTCCACGCCGCTGCACCGACGGGTGCTGGCCCAACTCCGCGACCCGTTGATCATGGTGCTCCTCGGGGCCATGGTGCTGACCATAGCGATCGGGGACCACCCGGACGCCGTCGTCATCGGCCTGGTGGTCGTCTTCAACACGACCGTGGGAGTGGCGCAGGAAGTCCGGGCGGACCGCGCTGTCGCCGCGCTCTCCGCCCTCTCCGCCCCGCACGCGAGAGTGCTGCGCGACGGCACCCCGCACGAGGTTCCGGCGGCACTGGTGGTGCCGGGTGACGTCCTGCTGCTGGGGGAGGGGGACATCGTCGCCGCAGACGCCGACCTGACCGAGGCATCCGCACTCCTGGTGGACGAATCCATGCTCACGGGCGAATCCGAGCCGGTGGACAAGACGGCGGACGACACGGTCAGCGCAGGCACCGTCGTCGTCCGTGGCCGAGGGTCCGCTACCGCGACCGCCACGGGGCCGGCGAGTGCCCTCGGGCGCATCGCGGCTCTCCTCGACACGGGCCGGGACCTCACCCCGCTCCAGCGTCGCCTCGCATCACTGGGCCGGATCCTGGCGGCCGTCACCATCGCCCTGTGCGTGCTGTTCTTCGCCCTGGGCCTGGCACGGGGCCTCCCGTGGAGCACGATGGCCGTGACCTCCATCAGCCTGGCTGTCGCCGCAGTGCCGGAGTCCCTCCCCGCCGTGGTCACACTCGCCCTCGCGCTCGGAGCGCGCCGGATGGCAGCCCGCAACGCCCTGGTCCGCCGTCTGCCGGCCGTGGAAACCCTTGGCTCCGTGAGCATCCTGGCCACGGACAAGACGGGCACCCTCACCGAGGGGCGCATGGTGGTCCAGCACCTGTGGACGCCCTCCGGCACCGCAGATGTGACCGGCAGCGGCTACGAGCCGCTGGGAAGCCTGACCCGAGAAGGGCAGCCCCTGGCGGCAGACCAGCTCCGGCCACTGCAGGAACTGCTCACGACGGCGGCCCTGTGCAACGACGCCGGCCTGCGGCCCCCCGGAAAGGGCTCGGACATGTGGACGGCTGTGGGCGATCCGATGGAGGCCGCGCTGCTGGCGGCAGCCGCGAGAGCGGGTTGCCCGGACCAGGCCGCCCTGCACCGGGACTGTCCCCGGTTCGCGGAAGCTCCCTTCGACAGCCTCCGCAAGCGTATGACCACACTGCACCATCTTCCGGACGGAAACGTCCTGGTATGCCTCAAGGGCGCGCCGGAGGCGGTACTGACCGCCGAGGTGCTTGCCGCACCGCAGGAGCTTCTGGACGGGGCCCGCCGTCAGGCCGCTCTTCTGGCCGCGCAAGGCTTTCGGGTCCTGGCCGTGGCAGGAACCGAGCGACTCGTGTGGGACCGGCCGGCTCCCGAGGCCGAGCACGGACTGAGCCTCCTGGGCCTCGTCGCCATCAGTGACCCGCCCAAAGCGTCGGCCGCCACGACCCTGGAAGCATGCCGCGCGGCGGGCATCACCCCCGTCCTGATCACCGGCGACCATCCGGCGACGGCCCAAGCCATCGCCGTGCGTACCGGCCTCGTCGAGGACGGATTCGCCAGTGAGGTCCTCACCGGGCCGGAACTGGCCGCGGCCCCGGATACCGACCTGACCCGGATCCGTGTCTTCGCCCGGACCGACCCGCAGCAGAAGCTGGACATCGTCCGCGCATGGCGCGCCCGGGGCGCTGTAACGGCCATGACCGGGGACGGCGTCAACGACGGCCCCGCCCTCCACCAGGCTGACATCGGTGTGGCCATGGGCGCCCGCGGAACCGAGGTCGCCCGCCAGGCGGCGGACCTCGTGCTCACCGACGACGAGCTGTCCACCGTGGTGAAGGCTGTAGAGGAAGGCCGCCGCGTCTACGACAACATCCGGCGCTTCCTCGTCTACGCCATGGCGGGCGGAGCCGCCGAGATACTGGTGATGCTGGCAGGCCCGGTGCTCGGCCTGGCGTTGCCCCTGCGGGCAGGCCAGATCCTGTGGATCAACCTCCTCACCCACGGGCTGACGGGCGTGGCCATGGGCGCCGAACCCGTCACTCCGCAGGCCATGCGACGCCCACCGCGCCCGCCCGGACAGCACATCCTGGCCGCGGGCGTGTGGCAACGCCTCCTGGTACTCGCCGCAGTTGTGACGACCTTGAGCCTGGCCGCCGGCATCGTCGCACGTGCTATGGACCTGCCCTGGCAGAGCGTGCTCTTCCTGGCCCTGCTGGCGGCCCAGCTCGGAGTGGCCCTGGGCCTGCGCGCCCGACTGCTCATCAGGCAGAACCTCTTCCTCCCCGCCTCCGTAGCGGTCTCCGCGCTCCTGGCGACAGCCGCTCTGTACGTGCCCGCACTCCAGTCCCTGCTCGACACCGAGCCCGTGGGCTGGTCCGGTACGGGGCTCGCTGCCGCAGCTGGCCTCGGGGCGTTTGTCGCCGCCCGGATCCTCCGGGGCGCGTTCCACGGAAAGGCATGATCATGAAGACGTACGTACCGGGAACCGGAGTGCACGCCGAGGTGGGCGACCAGATCGTCGTGGGTGGCTCCACCGTCGGAAGGCCAGGCCGCGACGGCGAAGTCATCGCCCTCCATCATGAGGACGGCACCCCGCCCTACGACGTGCGCTGGTCCGACACGGGTCGTACCACCGTGTTCTTCCCCGGCCCGGCCGCCCACGTCCGGCACCTGCATGCCGAGTCGGGCAGGCCCCGCCGTACGGAGCAATAGCACCCAGACCGGAAGGGACATCTTGCCGAGACTACCGTGGAGGTGGTCGCCCGGCACGGCCTCCGATGGCCGGAGGGCTCCTCGAAGAGCGCCAAGTCCGCATCGACGAGGTCCGGGGCACTCGCGACCGGCTGAACAGCCTGCTGGAGGCCGTCATGTCGGTCGGCCGTGAGCTCGACCTGCCCCACGTTCTGCACGGTATCGTCGAGGCCGCCGTCGTCCTCGTGGACGCCGAGTACGGCGCACTGGGTGTCAACGGTGACGACTGGAGGCTCGCCGGTTTCGTTTCGGCGCTTCGCCCAAACTGCGCTCCCGCACCGTCCAGGCCGTGGCCGAAGCCGCGGCAGCCCTCGGCTTCGCCCTGGCCCTGCGCATGGAGGGCCTCATCGACACGGACGCATCACCCGAAGTCGCGGACGAGATGCCCGCCGTCATCGGGGAGGCCCTGACGAACCACCGCCCGTCACGCCGAAGCCACCCGTTCTGAGGCGTCGATCGTTGCCGCCGACGGTGTCCTCACCGTCACCGTGCCCCCCGTCGGTCGCGGGTCAGAGGAAACTGCCGCTGCCGTAGGGCGCGTACAGATCAAGCAGGCGGATCCGAGCGGCTTGTAGCCGATGGGAGAGGACCTGCCCCACCCAATGGCCCAGGGCCGAGCCGAAGGTGGTATCGGAATCCATCAGGGATCGGACCTCCACCGCGTCGAACTCGTAGGCACGGACCGGTGTCATCGCCTCGGCGCCGAGGCGCCACATGTAGGGCTTGAACAGCCACGAGCAGCCGACCAGCTCCCCGGCCCCGAGGGTCTCGATGACAGCCGCGCGTCGACCGGGAACGTGCACGTCCAGGGTCACGGTGCCCGACCGGACGATCCAGAACCGGTCCGCACGACCCCCCTCGTGGAAGAGGCGGGTCCCCTCGTCGAGGTTGACCTCGCGGGCGAACTCCATCAAGCGCGAACGGCAGTCGGCCGGCAGCGCGGCATTGATGCGGATGGGAGAAGGAGTGCTCATGAACGGCCTCCTGATTCGGGTCCATATCCAGTTTTGGCGAGTGGGTCTGCCCGGGGTATGGGTCCTGTGGGCCCAGGCAGGGACCGAACGGCCTATGCCTGGGCGCGTCGGGAACGGGGACGCTGGAGAGCACACCGCGACCCCGCCCCGGTCCCATGGACGGAGGGTGCCAACGATGGAGAACCGCCCGGTCGGCAGCGCCGCCGTCGCTCCTGCCGGCCCTACGCTCCGGAGACGAACGGAAGAGATCGGCACCGAGGAAGCGCTCCGGCTGCTCGGAACCGTCGGACTGGGCCGCATCGTGTTCACCCGCCATGCTCTGCCTGCCGTGCGCCCGGTTAACCATCTCCTTGACGACGGCGACATCATCGTCCGCGTTCAGGACGGCTCGACACTGGCGGCCCTGCTCACGGCCCCGGACAGTCCGGACGTCGTCGTGGCCTACGAGGCCGACGCCATCGACCCTGACACCCGTCTGGGCTGGAGCGTGGTGGCCACCGGCTATGCCAGCGCCGTCACCGACCCGACCGAGCTGAACCGCTATGCGCAGCGCCTCAAGTCCTGGGCTGACGCACCGTCATCAGATGCCGTTCGGATCAGACCGGGCGTGGTCACCGGCTTCACGCTCCGGGCAGTCAATTCGTAGCTGCCCCGATCAGGATCCGCGAGAAGCGGGCGGGCTCTTTCCTTGCTTTCGTGCGCGCGGGCCGATCTCGTCCCGGGGGCCGGGGGGCTCCTCGAGGACGCTCCAGGCGACCGGGCCGAGCAGGTCCGCCACCCTGCGGAAGACGTCCATGAGCAGGTCGTCCACGGTCAGCATGCCCACGACTCGCCGCCCGTCCAGGACAGGCAGGCGCCGGACGCCGCTGTTGCGGAACGTCTGGTACGCCGCGTGGATGTCCTGGGCGGCATCGACGGTGACAGCCGGAGCGGTCATGACCGCTCCCACAGGATCATCGCGGTCGAACTCTCCGGCCACGGCGCGCACTGCGATGTCACGGTCGGTGACAATGCCGCGCAATACTGTTCCCTCCGTCACGACCAAGCAGCCGACGCCGTGGAGGTCCATGCATCGGGCCGCCTCCCCGATCGTCGTGGTGGCGTTGACGGACACGGCGGGGGCGGACATGTACGCGGACACGTTCATCGTCCGGCTCCTTCCCACTGGATCCATGTGGTTGACCGTAGGACGGGGTGCCGGAGTCGGCGAGGGCCGAGCGGACCCCCGTTGTGGGACCGCATGGCCCTGTGCTGCTCCGCCCCGGCGGCAGACCATGACATGAGGACAGACCGACCTGTTCCGAGGTGATCTGACATGGCCTCCACAACATGGACCACCCCAGGGGTGTTCACCGGCTCCGGCGGGGTGCTCACCGCCGAAGCGGGATCCCTCACCGGGGAACTGACGGTCCGCACCACCTGGGACGCAGGGCAGGCACATGTTGCCGTCCAGTACGCGGGCGCGTCGAAGTGGTGCACGCTGGTCGGCAGTCCTGTGCCCTGCCCGTCCTCCGAGGAGGCTCACTCGGTACAACAGTGCGCGGTGGAGGCCGTGCGCACCAGGGGACCTGTCCCCTTCGCGCCGTGGCCGCTCACCCCCGCGGTTCACCGTGGAAAGGACGAGGTGCCGGCTCACGCCGCCGGATGAGCGCACGTCGATGAGCCGGCTTGACCGCGCATGCCTGGCCAGGGCCGGCCATGGACCGTGGGGAGATTCCACGGCAGGCTCCTGTCGGTCCTGGATGCATGATCTTGAGCGTCGCGCAGGCGCGGCCTGCATTTGCCTGGGGTCGGACTGCCTGCGGGGACCTGAACGCGAACGACGGCCCTTGCCGCCGGGCACGGTAGGCAGGGCCGTCACACGGATCCGGCCCCAGATGGCGGGGCCGGGACACGCGTCGGTACCTCCGACGCGAACCCGCGGCCGCCGGTCACATCCGCTGGGCCGTTCAGGTGTGCAGGCGGCTGTTGATGCCGTCGTGGCCGTCGGCGCCCTCTTCGTCGAACCAGTAGTCACCGGCGGCCAGGTAGCGGAAGGAGTGCTCACTGCCTTCGGGCAGGGCAACGGTCACGGCCCGGGTGCCGTCACGGCGCGGCGCCAGCGTATGGGCGCCGGGCTGCCAGTCGTTGAAGTCGCCGACCACGCTGACCGGGCCGGGCGGGGAATCGGCGGGCAGGACGAAAGTGACCTCGGTGCGGTTCTTGCGCGGCTTTCGCTCCAGCATGGAAGGAACTCCTCACAGCGGGGATAAGGGGCCGCATTCATCCTCGGGGCCCGCCCAGCCCTGCGCCTCTCGACGCGTGCCGCTCCTTTGCGGGCATCACCCGTCCGCCACGATCTGCCATTGAAATGATGCGATCGGTGACAGTGCGACGGGGGGAAATCCCAGGCATTGAGGTGCCGCAGGGTCATGGGCGGAATGCACGACAAGCGCCGGAAACCCGGCCTGGGGCGCGAGTAGACGGAAGCCATGCGCCGCCCCGGCCGGGACCCGGTCCATCCTGGGACCGCCCAGTCCTCCCGGAGGAAGCGCGGTGAGGACCCGGAACGCGAGCACCGCCGCGAGGAAGAGCAGCTCCGAGACAAGCGCGACCTGCCGGAGGAACACTTCTGAGCCACGCTGGACCCCACGCACGCAGGGCTCGGCCGGGAGGTAGCCACCCGGCCGAGCCCTGTCATGTCCGGCGCCGGAATGCGACACCGAAACGAAATGGCCGAGAAGACGGCAGCCCGGGGCTCGGCGCTCGCCGGCTGCCGCGCACGTCGGCTGGTGAGGTGGCTCGGGGTGCGGGTCACGTGCTGCGCTGGTCGTGGGTGTCCTGGCGGAGCTGGTCGGTGTGGCGGGTGAGGGCGTCGAGGCGTTCGGCGAGGGCGGCGTCCTCGGGTCTCAGATGGGGCCGGGTGTCGGTCAGGGGGCGAACGAGGCGGGCGGCGTCGCCGTCGGCGAGGGCCAGGTTCAGGTCTCCGATGGCAGTCTCGGCGCCGCCCGGAAGGCTGGTGAGTGCGGTGATCTGGCCGGCGAGGCGGCGAAGGTCGGCCGCGTTGTCGCGGGCCCAGGCGTTCACGCTGCGCTCTGCCGCGCGGGTGTCGCGGGTGGCCTGGACGCGTTCCTCGCCGGTGCTGCCGTCCCTGCCGGGCCGCAGGCGCAGGTAGCGCCGTTCGGCGGCCTGTCGGCTGGCGACGCCGAGGGGGCCGGCGAGGTCGGCCCAGCTGGCCCCCCGGCCGCGGGCGGTTTCGATCAGGCCGCCCTCCCAGCCGGAGAGCTGCTCGCGAATCTCGCGCAGCATCAGCAGCGCGGCCAGGGCCGGGTGTGGGCCCGAGTCCGGCTCGGACACTGCCGTCGTAGTCCTCGGTGATCCCGCGTTTGATCCCTGCGCGTCCTTGAGGGCCCGGTCGATGGCCTCCAGCGCCGCGGCCGCGGCGAGGAAGGGAACCGGTGCCGGCGGCTCGACGGCCTCGTTCATGGCACTCTCCGTAGCATGTCATCCTCCAGATGACTCCTTGCTTGTCACCGAGGCGATCGACATCGACGTCGAGCGGAACATGCTGACCGTGAAGGCCGAGCGCAGGCCCGCGGCGAGCGGTGACAGCGTGCAGATGGAGCTTTCAGAGCGGCCCCTGGGTGTCTTCTCCCGCCAGGTCATGCTGGCCGACACCCTCGACACCGAGCACATCGAAGCCGACTACGACGCGGGTGTCCTGACCCTGCGCATCCCGATCGCCGAGCGCGCCAAGCCGCGGAAGATCGCCATCGGCGGCGAGTCCGGCCGCAAGCAGATCTCCGGCTGAACCGCCGTACCGCGGAGGACGGGAACCCCTCCCTCCGGTACCCGTCCTCCGCACACACACGCTCCCTTGGAGGTGACGTGATGCCGATGCGCCAGGAGGCGTTCCTCGACCACGTCCAGGAAGGCGGCGAGTACCAGACCCGGGAAGAGGCGGAACGCACGGCCCGCGTCGTCATGGCCCTGCTCGGTGCCCACTTGGTGGGCAACGTGCGGGCCGAACTCGCCGCACGCCTCCCCGAGACGTACGCTCTGATCCTGCTCAACCCCCTGCAGGCCGCGGAACCACTTTCCCCCGAACGCTTCGTCCGCGCGACTGCGGCCTGGATCGAAGGCGCCACCGAGAAGACGGCCCTGTGGGACATCGGCGCGGTCCTCTCCACCGTGGCTGCAGCGGCGGGAGACGCCCTCCTGCACGAGGTTCTGCTGCAGCTCCCGCCCGGCTACGACCTCCTCTTCGGCCACCGGCCCACCTGATCCCCGACACCGCCCGCCCGAATGGCGGGCCCTTCACGAGAAAGCCGCTGCACCATGTACGACCAGCCTCGACCGAACCCGTCCGCCGTGGCCATGACGTTCGACCAGATGCTGGAACGCGTGCGCTACGAAGGCGCCTACCCCACCCGGGAACGCGCCGAGGAAGCCGTCCGTACCGTCCTGGTCGCCCTCGGTCGGCAGGTCACCGGCAAGGAACGCGTCGACCTTGCCCAGGCCCTGCCCGCCGAGGCCGCCCTCGCCCTGACCGCTCAGATTCCCGACACCGAGCACCTCACCGGCTGGGGTTTCGTCAAAGACATGGCCGCACGATCCGGTGCCACCCCCGCCATCGCCCGCTGGGACACGGGAGCCGTACTCGCCGTCGTCGCCCGCCTCGCCGGGCCCGACCTCCTCACCCGCATCCTCCAGCAGCTTCCCGGCGGCTACGCCCTCCTCTTCGGCCAGGCAGAACTGTGCCAGCCCCAGCACGCCGCCTGACCCGGCCTCCGAGCTCCCCGGGACCGGCTTGCGGACGGTTTCGGGGCAGCGGGACTATCGACGCGGCCGCGCCGGGCCGTATGCGTCAGGCGTGCACCGAACCAGCCGATCAGGGCGAGGTGAGACGACATGGACTTCCGCATGCCGATCAGGCGCTACGGGCCGATCGTGCACCTCACCCCCGCTGGTGAGCTCGACCTCGACACCCGGTCTGCTCTCGACGAGACGCAGGCCGCCCTCGACGACGGTGTCGTGATGGTGGCCTGCGACATGCGGAGCCTGAGGTTCATCGACGTCACCGGCTTGCGCGGCCTCCTCGAATTCGTCCGCCGTCTCGACGGACGCGGCATCGCGTTCTTCGCCGACAACTGGCAGCCACAGCCCCGCCGCCTCCTGGACCTGCTCGACAGCCTGTACCCGCCCGCCGACTTCAACGGAAACCCGCGCTGTGCACCCACCAGCATCCTGCGCCGTGGCCTGCAGGCACGCGCCTCAGCCCGTCGCACCGCGGGGGCGCGGGTACGGGTCGGTGAAAGCACGGCAGGCCGGAACCCTGCCGCATCACGGCCTCAGACCGGAAGTTCAGCAGCCCGTGATTGAGAGCGCACCCGGCCCGGCGTCCGAGTACAGCCGCAGCCGTGCTCTGCCGGGTGTCGCACACCAGGTCCCGTACATCCAGCACCGACGTGCTGCGCTCTTTGCCCGTCGTGTGGTGCTCAACGGGGTGTGCCATGCCCGGTTCGCCTCCGGGATGGGTTCGGCTCCGCCCGTAGAGCGGCCTGCGCTCCTGGTGAGGGAGCCGCGACGGCTGCTGCGACGCCGGGGGCCGATGGGCTCCGCTGCGGTTGGCTCTGCACCGGCAGGGGGAGATTCGGCGACTGCGGTGGTGGCCTCGCTGGTCTCGGTCCGCGACGAGGGGGGCGTGTTGTCAACCGGTGGGCGCCGCTTCGGGCGGACACTTCTCGCATGCCCGAGGAGCAGACGACGTCCATCCCTCCTGAACCGTTGTTGCAGGTGATCGTCAACCTAGCCCGGTTCCATCGCGAACACGAGCAGTTCTACGCACAGGCTCCGCTGCGGCAGGCGGGCGAGCTTCAGGCGCGGTCCCGGGCGCTGAAGTCGCTGGCGGACAGATGGAGTGTGACCGACGTCGGTGAGTCGGTAGGGAATCCGTTCGCAGGTGCGGAGGATCTGAATGCCCCCGGACTTGTCGCGGAGTCGGGGATCCTCTTCATGGAAGGAGCGGACGAGCCCGTCGAGCTTCAGCGGCTGAAGCGGGATGTCAGGGAAATCGCGGAAGACAGTGAGCAGACCGGAATCTGGCTGGCGCACGCGATGGAGCAGGCATGGGAGGCCGTCGGCCTCTTGGCTGCCTATCCAGTGCTTGCCGATCTGCTCGGGGAGCGGCACCGCATCGTCGCCAACGACTGGCAGTCGGCGGGGTTGCTGGCGCTGGTTGCCCATCTGCTGCGCCGCTCCATTGACTTGTTGGATCGGGTCAAGTTCTCTCCCGCGGCGCTGCGAGCTGACCTGGGGTCCCAGCGGAACGCCCCTGCGTACCTCTTCTCGGCGTCCGAGCTGCTCGACCGGGCGGCGGACCTCCTCGCGGAATCGGCAACGCTTGTGCGCGACAATGAGCGGCGGTGGCGTGTGTTCGGCGCTCGCGTCCGCCGGCTGCCGTCCGACTGAAGCGGCTACGTCGGCTCCGTCGTGCAGCGCATCCGCTCATCTCGTAGAGACGGCAGACGATGCGCAGGCCGACATGCGACCAGGTGTCAGGTGGTGACAACCGCAGGCCGACGTGCGGTCGACCCGTTGGGCGGACTCTTGGAGCACGGCCCCGTATGCGACCTCCGCCGGAGTCCGGGCCATGCGCTGCGCCCGGCGGAGGCCCGCGTGACACCCGAGCCGTGGCGCAGAACGGCACGGGTGTCTTCGGGTGCCGCGCTGTCCCAGGGAGGCTCCCTGCTCGCTGCGCGTCGGCCTGGGCCAGGGCACAGACTGGTGGGGTGGGTGCCATGGATGCGATTGAGCTCAGGGGACTGACCAAGCGATACGGGGCCGTGGTCGGGGTGGAGGAACTCACGCTCGGCATCGGTCGGGGCGAGGTGTTCGGCTTCCTCGGGCCCAACGGGGCGGGCAAGACCACCACGCTCAGGTGCCTGACGGGTTTGCTGCGCCCAACCGCCGGACACGTCCGGGTGCTGGGGATGGACCCGCTCGCCGATCACCGCCGGGTGGCTCGGGAACTCGGCTATCTCCCGGGTGAGCTGCGGCTGTACCCGGAGCTCACCGGGGCGCAGACCCTCGACCTCCTGTGTTCACTCCAAGGCCGGCCCTGCACGAGGCGAGCTGAGCTGTGCGAGCGGCTGGGGCTGACGCCCGCGGTCCTGCGGCGCACGGTGGGCGGGTACTCGCGCGGCATGAAGCAGAAACTGGGCCTGGTGCAGGCGCTGCAGCACGATCCCCAGCTGGTGGTCCTGGACGAGCCGACCGAGGGGCTGGACCCTCTGGTCCAGGAAACGTTCTTCGAGTTGATGGAGCAGGCAGCGGCCGACGGCCGCACGGTGCTGTTGTCCAGCCACGTGCTGCCGGAGGTGCAGCGGGCCTGCGGACGCGTGGCGATCGTCCGGGAAGGGCGCCTGGTAACCGTGGAGAGCGTGGCCGCCCTCCGGGAGGCGCGGGCGCGGCGGATTCGTCTGGCCTTCGCTGACGGGAAGGGGATGCGCCCTTTGGGGCGCGCGGAACAGTGGGCGCCCCGCTGGGAGGGCGATCGGGTGGAGCTCCTCGTACCTCCGAGCGAGGTGGTGGAAGCACTGCGTGAGCTGCTGGCCTTGGGGGTGGCCGACGTCATCGTGGAGGAGGCGGGTCTGGACGAGGCGTTCCTGGATCTGTACCGCAACGGCAAGGCGGAGGAGGCCGCGCCGTGAAGACGCGGTGGCCCCTGCTGTGGCTGGCACTGCACCGGCGTCGGCGGATGCTGGTGGCCCTCATGGTGGGGATGGTCGCCTTCGAGGCCCTGATCGTGGTGGTGGCGAACACGATCGCGCCCGGGCAGCTCTTCTCTGCGGGCGGGAAGGGCCCTCCGTCGGCGTACCGTGCGTTCAGCGGCTCGGGCGGAGACGTATCGATCGCCAGCTACCCGGGGCTGCTCGGGGCCGGATTGGTGCATCCCTTCTGGATCGCCATGCAGCTGACCGCTATCGGGGCGCTGGCCGCGGCCGCGGTGGCGGCCGACGTGGAATCCGGGACGATCGAGCTCATCGTGGTGCGCCCCGTGAGCCGCAACCGGCTCCTCGCCGAGCGGACCGCCGCCGTGGTGATCGCCGCCCTCGCCCTCAACGCCGCAGCGACGCTGACGGTGGCGGCAGGCGTCTGGTTGTCCCCGGACATCCACCGGGACGTGCCGTTGAGCGGTGTCTTCGCGGCGGGGCTGATGGGGTGCGGCTTCGCGCTGTGCCTGGCCGGACCGGCCCTGGCCGTGTCGGCCTGGGGGAGCCGACGCGCGCAGGTGATCGGTGCGACGATCGCCATCGGGGCGGTCGGCTTCGCGGTGAACTTCATCGCGCTGGCCTGGTCGAAGGCGGCGCCCCTGCGGTTCATCAGCCCCTTCCACTACTACACACCGGGTGACGCACTGGCACAGGGACATGTGCTGTGGCCGCAGCTGGGAGTTCTGGTCGGGGTCGGAGTCGTGGGGCTCGTTCTCGGCCACGCGTTGCTGATGAAGCGGGACCTGGCCCCGTAAGGCTGACATGGCGCTTACGCAGAGGCGGGGCCTTCGAGCCGGCAGTGCACGCCGACCACACCTTCGACGGCCCGGGCGAGGCGCGTGGCCACGGGGATGAGGTGCGGGTCGCGGGTCCTTCCCGACAGGGTGACGATCCCGTGCGTGACGTCGACCGTGATGTCACGGTGCGAGAGGGGGAAGAGACGGTCGACGACCTCGCGGCGGACCTCGGCGGCCAGGTCGTCGTCGGCGCGGAGGAAGACCTTCAGGAGGTCGGCGCGGCTGACGATGCCGAGGAGGGTGCCGTCGGCGTCGACGACTGGAAGCCGTTTGATGTGGCGGTCGGCCATCAGGCGGGCGGCCTGGGGGAGCGTGGCGTCGGGGCGGATCGTGACGGCGGGTGTGGTCATCAACTGCTCGGCGCGGACCGATCCGGCCTTCGCGGTGTCGCCGAGGCGGCGCATCTGCTCGATGAGGCTCGGTCCGTGTTCGTGGAACTCCTCCTTGGTGAGGAGGTCGGCTTCGGAGACGACGCCGACGACATGGCCTTCGCCTTCGATGACCGGGACCGCGGTGACCTTCCAGCGCTCCATCGCGGTGGCGATCTCTTTGAATTCGGCGGCTGCGGTGACGGTGACGACGGTCTTCGTCATGACGTCGTTGACGGTGTACGGGGTGGAGGTCATGGCTGGTCCTCAGCGGGCGTAGGCGAGCGGCATGTCGCTGTGGTGGGGCGCGAACAGGTCGAGGATCCGGGTACGGGCCGAGTCGAGGCGACGGGCGATGACTGCGGCGACAGCGGTCGATATGCAACGGCCCACGGCGGCGTTCTCGTCGCAGAGCTTCCGTACGGCCTCGGCGTCGAATTCGAGCGCCCGAACGGGGTGGGTGGTGACGGCGCCGAGGTGCCAGGAGTAGGGCGGGACCATCCATGACCAGCCGAGGAGCTCTCCTGAACCGAGGGTGTCGACGACGGCGGCCTTGTGGCCGGGGACGTGCAGGTCGAGGTCGACGGTGCCGTTCTCGATGATCCAGAAGCGGTCGGCCCGCTGCCGTTCCTTGAAGATGCGGGTTCCGGCGGGGATGTCCACGCGGTGGGCGTGGGCGAGCAGAGCCTGGCGTGCTTCGGGTTCCATCTCGTCGAGGAGAGTGGTCATGGCGGTCATGGTGTGCCTCCAACCGTTCCCCTTCAGGGTCGTGCCGGTCTCTTGGGGTGCGGGAGGGCCTCGCGGTGCATACCGCAGGGCCCATACGGCCCGGGTCAGCGGACCAGGACGGCCTCGCCGGATTTGGGTACGACGGCCGTCCATCCCAGCTCGTGGTCGATGCGGTCTCGGAGGGTCTCGGCGGCGGTCTCCTCGCCATGGACGAGGTAGGTGGTGTGTGGGGGCGGGGCGTCGCGCAGCCAGTCGATGATCTGGTCGGCGTCCGCGTGGGCGGAGAAGTGGGGTACGTCGGCCACCTCGGCGCGTACGGGAACGTACTCGCCGAACATCTTGAGGGTGCGGACTCCGTCGACGAGGTCACGCGCCCGAGTGCCGGCCGCGGCGAAGCCGACGATCACGACGGCGTTGCGGGGGTCGGGCAGCAGCCGGTGCAGGTGGTGCAGGACTCGGCCGCCGGTGGCCATGCCGGCGGAGGAGACGATGACCGCGGGGCCTGTGGTGCTGTTGATGTCGATGGACTCCTGGACGGTACGGGCGGCCAGGAAGGGCTCTGGGCTGAACACCGCCTCGCCCTGGGCCAGGATCTCGGGCCGCAGTTCGGGAGCGCGGGACCGCAGGGCGTCGCGGTACACGTCCAAGGCGGCCAGGGCCATGGGGCTGTCCACGTAGACGGGCACGTGGCGGGGCAGCGTGCCGTCGCCGCGCAGCTCGGCCAGCTCGTGCAGGACGACCTCGGTTCGGTCGATCGCGAATGCCGGGATGACGACGGTTCCTCCTCGCGACAGCGTTCGGGTGATCACGGCAGCGAACTCGCGCCGTGCCGTCTGGTGGTCGTGGCGGCGGTCGCCGTAGGTGGACTCCATCAGCAGCACGTCGGCGCCGGTGAACGGCTCCGGGGGCAGCAGCAGGGGGTGCCCGGGACGACCAAGGTCGCCACTGACGGCCAGGGTGTGGCCGTCCTCCAGCCTGAGGTGGGCCCAGGCTGAGCCGAGGATGTGTCCGCCGTGGTGCAGCGTCAGCTTCGTTCCGGCCATGATCTCGATCTCGCTGCCGACCTCGACCGGGTCGAAGAACTTCAACGTGTTCTCGACGTCCGAGTCGTCGTAGAGCGGCTTGGCGGGGCGGTGCTTGGACCAGCCGTGACTGTTGGCGTGCTCGGCGACCTCCATCTGGAGGCGGGCACTGTCGCGGAGCACGATCTCGGCGAGGCGGGCCGTACCGGGGGTGCAGAGGATCGGACCACGGAAGCCGTGCCGGACCAGGCGCGGCAGATAGCCGCAGTGGTCCAGGTGAGCATGGGTCACGACCACGGCGCGGAGGTCGGAGGCGTCGAAGCCGGGCTTGTCCCAGTTGCGACGGCGCAGGTCCGCGAAACCCTGGAAGAGCCCGCAGTCGACCAGGATGCGGGCGTGGTCGCTCTCGACGAGGAACTTGCTGCCGGTGACCGTGCGTACTGCACCGAGCAACCGGAGGAGTGCAGGTCTGGGCGAGGCGGTAGCGGGGCGCGGGGCTGGCTCGGACATGACCCGCCCTCCCTTCGGTAAGGGGATCCGGTTCTCACCATTGCACCGTGTGTAAGGGCCGACAGGGGGCCGACAGGCCCACGCAGGGGACCGACCGGCCCATGCGTAGGCGGTCGAGCCCGGTTCAGCCTGGCGGTGCAACCTCCTTAACGTATGCAAGGGAAGAGGGGAGCGTCGTGAAGACACTCGCCTTCCAGGGCCCGGACAGACGCAGTCGGCGCGATCGTCCGTGCCGACGCCGTCACCGTCCGCGGCCTCGACGAGAGCATCGCCGAAGGCGACGTGCCCGAGGTGAATTCGGTCAGGATCCTCGGCACGGGACGTATCGGCCCGGCACCCATCGTGACCGCCGGTCTCCACAGCTCCGGCACACATTGCCACGGTTCCGGCCACCCAGCCCTGACACCGAGAGGACGTGAAGACAATGAGGAGAACCCAGCACGGGCCGGGCGCCACAGAGGCGCCGGCCGGACGTACTGACCTCGGGCGGCGGATCGCCATGCACCGTGAGGAACTCGGCCTCACCCGGGACGAACTGGGTGAGCGCTGCGGCGCTGACGGCGCGTACATCACCTACCTGGAGGAACACGCGGCAGCGCCGGCGATCGGCTCCCTTCTGCGACTCGCCGACGCGCTCGGGACGACCGCCGCGGAACTCTCCGGCGCGACGACGGAGTACCCGCCAGGCAGAGGCACGGCCGTGCGGGATGCCAAGCTGGTCGAGTTGTCCGACGGCGAGTGCCGACGACTGCTGTCCACGCACGGCGTGGGCAGGGTCGCTGTCTTCACCCCGGAGGGTCCGGCGATATTCCCGGTCAACTACGTGGTGGCGGGCCGCGACATCGCATTCCGGACCTCGGGTGACGCGGTGCTCGCGCGGGCCGCCGGCACCGAGGTGGCCTTCGAGGTCGACCACATCGACGACGCCACGCGCCTGGGCTGGAGCGTCATGGTCGTAGGCGAGGCGGGAGGCGTCACTGACGCGGAGGAGCTCGGTCGGCTTGACGCCGTCGCGTACTCCCTGCCCTGGGCCGGCGGTCCGCGGACCCATTGGATGAAGGTCACTGCGATCCGGATCACCGGACGCAGGGTGATCAGGCCGTGAGCCCGTTTCGAGCCGTCGTCCTGGACACCGATGGGGTCCTCCTAGACTCTGCTGCGCTGCACGCCGTGGCGTGGAAGTCCGCTTTCGACGGCTGCCTCGACGCCTGGGCGACGGCCGGCACCGGCCCTCCGGGGCAGCTTCCCTTCGACGCCGAGCGGGAGTATCGGGAGCTGGTGGACGGGAGACCCCGTCTCGATGGAGCTCTCGCCCTTCTGACCGCGCGCGGCACAGACCTGCCGCGGGGTGGGGCCACGGATCCGCCGGGGTGCGGCACAGTATGGGCGGTCGCCGCCCGAAAGGAGCACGCGTTCACGGAAGCGCTCAAGGACGGAGCCGTCGAGACGTTCGACGAGGTCCGGCCCGCACTCGGAGCGCTGCGCGCCCAGGAGATGCGATGCGCCGCCGTCTCCGCATCCAGACATGCCCGCCCTCTGCTGGAGTCGGCCCGAATCGCCCCCCTCTTCGACGTGCTCGTAGACGGGTCGGATGCCGACCAGGTGAACCTGGCGGGCAAGCCGGACCCCGCCCTGTTCCTCGAAGCGGTACGCCGGCTGCGCGTGGACCCCGTCGACGCGGCCATGGTCGAAGACTCCCTGGCCGGGGTGGAGGCAGGCCGACGCGAGCACTTCGGCCTGGTGATCGGCCTCGACCGGACCGGCGGCACGTCTGCCGCAGCGAACCTCCGTGCTCGCGGCGCGCATGTCGTGCTCCCTGACCTCACCGCCGTCGTGGACACCGTTGCCGGAGCGCAGCCGTGAACACCGCGTGGACCTGGACTTTCGACCGCTACGACCCGAAGACGGAGCAGGTGGTCGAAGCTCTGTGCACACTCGGCAACGGCCGGTTCGCTACGCGCGGAGCCGCACCCGAATCACCTGCCGACGCGGTTCACTATCCCGGCACCTACGCGGCGGGCTGCTACAACTGGCTCCGTTCACAGGTTGCGGGCAGGCAGGTCGGCAACGAGGACATGGTCAACCTCCCCGACTGGACCCGGGTGCGCTACCGCTGCCTGCCGGAGGACGGTCCGGCGGGGGAGTGGCTCACTCCCGACGATCCGAGCCTGCGCCACCATCACGTCGTGCTGGACCTGCACGCGGGGACCCTCACCCGCCGCATGCTCTTCCAGGACGGCCACGGCCGCCGGCTCGGCGTCACCCACACCCGGCTGGTTCACATGGCGGATCCCCATTTCGCGGCCCAGCAGAGCACCTTTCGCGCGTTCGGATGGCGCGGAACCATCGAGATCCAGTCCGTTCTCGACGGTGACGTCACCAATGCCGGGGTCGCGCGGTACCGGGCCCTTGACGGACATCACCTCACCAGCCACCGTGCGGGCGTCGGAGCGGACGGCATCGCCCGGCTCTCCTGCGAGACCACATCGTCCCGCATCCGTATCGGTATCGCGGTACGCACGTCCTCCCGGCCCCTGACAGCAGTGAGCCTGAGCTGCACAGAGGTGGCGACGGCGCAGACCTTCCGGTTGCCGATCTCCCGTCGTCACCCTGTCGTCGTTCTCAAGTCGGCAGCTCTCTACAGCTCGTTGGACCGGCCGGCGGGAGATCCGCTCGCGTCTGCGGTCGAACACGTCACGCACGCACCAGGCTTCGCGACCGCGCTCGCCGGCCACACGGCAGCCTGGGCAAACCTCTGGAGCCGAGGCGAAGTCAACGTGCCCGGTGAGGCCGGCCGGATCCTGCGCCTCCACGCCTTCCACGTCCTGCAGACCCTCTCCCCGCACACGGCGGAGCTCGACGCCGGAGTACCCGCCAGGGGCCTGCACGGAGAGGCATACCGGGGCCACGTCTTCTGGGACGAGCTGTTCGTCATGCCCTACCTCACCCTGCACTTTCCCGAGGTCGCACGCGCCGTACTCATGTACCGTCACCGGCGCCTCCCCGCAGCCCTCGCCGCAGCACAGGGAGCTGGCAGCCCGGGCGCGATGTTCCCTTGGCAGAGTGCCAGTTCAGGGCGAGAGGAGACGCAGACACTACACCTCAACCCACGCTCCGGACGCTGGCTGCCGGACCACTCCCACCTCCAGCGCCATGTCGGTTCCGCCATAGCCTGGAACGCCTGGCGATACGCGCAGAGCACCGGTGACGCAGGGTTCCGGTACGGCCCCGGCGCCGAACTGCTCCTGAGCATCGCCCGATACTGGGGCGCGGTCGCCGAGTACGACGCGGACCGGCAGCGCTACCGGATCCGCGGGATCATGGGCCCGGACGAGTACCACGACGCCTACCCCGGGGCGGCCACACCCGGGGTCGACGACAATGCCTACACGAACGTGACCGCCGCATGGGTGCTGGCCCGTGGACTCGACCTGGCGGCAGCGCTGCCGCGGACGCGCATGAGCCAGTTCGAGCAGCAACTCGGCCTCGATGCGGAGGTGCTGAACCGCTGGGAGGACGTCTCCCGCCGCCTCTACGTCCCGTGGCACGGCAATGTCATCAGCCAGTTCGAAGGCTACGGAGATCTGGCCGAGCTGGACTGGGACGCCTACCGAAGGCGGTACACGGACATCCGCCGCCTCGACCGGATCCTGGAATCCGAAGGCGACACGGTCAACGGCTACCAGGCATCGAAGCAGGCCGACACCCTCATGCTCGGCTACCTCTTCCGCCCCGACGAGCTGCACGACATCTTCGCCCGGCTCGGCTACGAGCTCGACGACGACCTCTGGCACGCAACCGTCTCGTACTACTCGCAGCGCACGAGTCACGGATCGACGCTCAGCAGCCTCGTCCACGGCTGGGTCCTGGCCCGCCACAAGGGCCCCGACGCCTGGCGGTACTGCGAAGAAGCCCTGCTCGGTGACGTGGTGGACATCCAGGGCGGCACGACCGGTGAAGGCATCCACCTCGGAGCCATGGCCGGCACTCTCGACCTCATCGAACGGGGCATCGTGGGGCTCGAGGTCGGCCCCGACGGACTGCGCATCGACCCCGTCCCACTCCGGGAGGTGCCACGGTGTTCCTTCACCGTCGACTGCCTGGGGCACCGTGGCATTCGCATCCGGCTCGTCCCCGGCAGGCTGGGTATCACTGTTCCCTTCTCCCCCACGGCCCCTCCCCTTCCGCTGTACCTGCCCGGTGGACGGGCCGCGACCGTGGCCCCCGGTCGGCAGCGGTGGTTCCGCATGGAAGTCGGCTGACCAGCGGATCCCGTTCAGCGGCTCCTGTCTCCGGGGACGGCCGATGTCGCTTCGAGGCGGGCCCTCACCTCCGAGGTCAGGGCCTTCAACTGCGGGGAACCTGTTGGCACAGGGCTCTCGGGGCGATGGATGAGGCGTGCTGCCTCCGGCAGATCCACGAGATCAGCCTCGAAGCGGGCTCTGGCCGCGGCGAGGGTGTCGGGCGGGCCGGTCCGGCGGCCGTCCCGCATCACCGTACGGAGCAGGGGCACCGTACCGTCAGGCGGTTGCTCGTCGGACAGACCGATCACATCCGCGCAGCCGGGGCCGCGGAACACCTGCTTGGGAGCCGGGGCGGTGACCTTCGCGGAGGACAGCTTCATCACCGGGCGTCCGTCGTACTGGACCAACTTGTACGCCGCGTCCAAGTAGGGAGCATCGGCGGCGACGCCCACCCGGGTTCCGACCGCGAAGACGTCGATCGGTGCCCGAGTGCGCACGAGTTCGGCGACGGAGTATTCGTCCAGACCGCCGCTGGCGATGATGCGTACGTCGGTCAGCCCTGCCGCGTCGAGCAGCTGGCGTGAACGTTTGGCGAGCTCACCCAGATCGCCGCTGTCGAGCCGGATCGCGCAGCCCGGCCCTCGCCGGAGCTCGGCGAGAACACGGCCGGCGATTGCGACGCCGCGTGCGGTGTCATAGGTGTCGACGAGGAACGTCAGCGGGCCCGGATGGGTGCGGGCGAAGGCCCGGAAGGCGTCCTCTTCGCTAGGGAAGCACTCGATGTAGGAGTGAGCCATGGTTCCGGCGGCGGGGATGCCGTATCGGGTGGCGGCGGCAACATTGCTGGTCGCGGTGAAACCGACCATGGCGGAGAGCCGGGCGGCCTGCAGCCCGGCCTGGGGGCCGTGGTCGCGGCGCAGAGAGAAGTCCACCAGGGGCCGGCCCTCCGCGGCGATCACGCAACGGGCCGCCTTCGAGGCGACGGCGGTCTGGTGGCAGATCTGGCTGAGCAGATACGTCTCGACGAGCTGGGGGAGCGGGGAGGTGACCTCCAGCAGGGGCTCCCCGGCGAAAACGAGGTGGCCCTCCGGAATCGCGTGGACTTCCCCGTCAAAGCGCAGGCCGAGTAGGCCGGACACTTCCTCGGGCGGTCTGTGGAGCGCGACGGCGAAGTCGCGGACGTCATCCGCGCTCACCCGGAAGTGGGACAGGTAGTCCAGGGACGGCTACAGCCCGGCGGAGACGAGGAATCCCCGGCCGGGCGGCAGATCCCGGACGAACAGGCTGAAGGTGGCCGACGCGAGCATGACCTCTCGCAGGTAGGACATCGCCATCGTCACCTCGTAGAGGTCGGTGGTCGTCGTCTCGGACATACCCCCAGCCTGCACGCTCTGCGCCTGTCGGGCATGAGCCCTTCGGTTCCCTGCTCGGCCTGCCATGGGCCGGTCGGCCCCTCCCCGGTAAGGCCCGGTCGGCCCCTTGCCGCTGCACCTCTCGGCACTGGGGTGCAGCCACCTCCCGGTGTGATCGTGGAATCCGGATGCCGATACGGGCTCCGTTTCCCCAGGAGGTGGGCACCATGCAGCGCATCAGGATCCAGTCCCGCCAGAAGCAGCCCCACAAGCTCGAGCCGCTGGACCTGCGAACCCCGTCCGGCCGCCCGCTCCCCTATTGAGCCCGGAGGTCGTCATGGCAAGCACGCGGCGCGTCATACCGTTCGCGGAACTCGGCCGGCAGGAAGTCGCCAGTGTCGGGGGTAAGAACGCCTCACTGGGTGAGATGACCGCCCACCTGGCCGATGCCGGCGTGCGCGTCCCTCCGGGGTTCGCAACGACGGCCGCCGCGTACGGAGAGCTGCTGGACGGACACGGACTCCGGGGGCGGATCGAGGAACAGATCGCGCGCCTGCACGAGGGCGCCGCGCTCGATGAGGTCGGGGCCGCGATACGGTCGATGACCCTCGCCGAGCCGCTGCCCCCAGGGCTGCGGGCCGAGATCGTCTCGGCGTACGAGCAGCTGGGGCGCGACGAAGGCCGCGCGGACCCCGAGGTGGCCGTACGCAGCAGCGCCACCGCCGAGGACCTGCCGGAGGCGAGCTTCGCAGGCCAGCAGGAGACCTACCTGAACGTGCGCGGGACCGCCCAATTGCTGGAGTCGGTGCATCGCTGCTATGCGTCCCTCTACACCGATCGAGCCATCGACTACCGGGAGCGGATGGGCTTCGACCACCTCCAGGTCGCTCTCTCGGTCGGTGTTCAAATCATGGTCCGGTCGGACCTGGCCGGTGCAGGGGTGATCTTCACCCTCGACCCGGAGAGCGGATTCCCCGAGGTCATCGTCATCAGCGCGGCGTGCGGACTGGGCGAGACGGTCGTCAGCGGGCAGGTCGACCCCGACGAGTACACCGTCTTCAAGCCGAGCCTGAAGGACCCGGATCTGGACCCGCTGATCGACGTACGTGTCGGAGCGAAGCGGCGGAAGGCGGTCTATGCGGAACATGGACTGACGCGGACCGTTGATACCACCGACGAGGAGCGCTTGCAGAGGGTCCTGAACGACACCGAAGTGAGGCTCCTCGCCGACTGGGCGCTGACCGTCGAAGGGCACTACGGCTGCCCCATGGACCTGGAATGGGCCAAAGACGGCCTCACCGGCGACCTGTGGATCGTGCAGGCCCGGCCCGAGACCGTTCAGTCCCGCCGCGCCGCCTCCACCCTGCGCCGCTGCCGCCTGACGGCCGTGCCAGGTACGCCTCTCGTGGACGGCATCGCTGTCGGCGAGGCCATCGGCAGCGGGCCCGTCGTCGTCCTGGACTCGCCCGTCGACCTCGACCGCTTCCCGTCCGGCGGGGTGCTCGTCACCGGTATCACCGACCCGGACTGGGAACCGATCATGAAGTGTGCCTCCGCCATCGTCACCGACCACGGCGGCCGCACGTCCCACGCTGCGATCGTCAGCCGCGAACTCGGCGTCCCCGCCGTCGTCGGTACCGGCCGTGCGACTCAGGCCCTGTACGACGGACAGAAGGTGACCGTCTCCTGTGCCGAAGGCGGACGCGGCAAGGTCTACGACGGGGTGCTCGCCTATGAGGAGACCGAGACCGACCTCGCGGACATCCCCGCCACCCGGACGCACGTCATGCTCAATCTCGCCGACCCGGCCGCCGCCTTCCGGTGGTGGCGCCTGCCGGCCGATGGCGTCGGCCTGGCCCGGCTGGAGTTCATAGTGGCGCACCAGGTCAAGGTCCACCCGATGGCCCTGCTGCACCCCGAGCGCCTGGATCCCGCCGACCGCTGCGCCGTCGACCAGCTCACCGAGGGATACCTCGACCGCACCCGCTACTTCACCGATCGCCTGGCGTACGGCATCGCCCGGATCGCCGCCTCCCGGTGGCCCGCCCCCGTCATCGTACGGACCAGCGACTTCAAGACCAACGAGTACGCGCGCCTTGTCGGCGGTCGGCCGTTCGAGCCGGTCGAGGCCAACCCGATGATCGGCTGGCGGGGCGCGAGCCGCTACTACAGCGACGGATACCGGGAGGGCTTCGCCCTCGAGTGCCGGGCCCTGCGCAGGGTCCGCGACGAGATGGGCCTGACCAACGTCGTCGTCATGATCCCCTTCTGTCGCAGCCTCGAAGAGGCCGACCGGGTGCTTGGTGTCATGGCTGAGGAAGGCCTCCGCCGTGGGGAGAACGGGCTGAAGGTCTACGTCATGGCGGAGATCCCCGCCAACGTCATCCTGGCCCAGGACTTCGCCGAACGCTTCGACGGTTTCTCCATCGGCAGCAACGACCTCACCCAGCTCACCCTGGGTGTCGACCGCGACTCCGAAGCCCTCGCCCACGTCTTCGACGAGACCAACCCGGCGGTCACCCGGAGCATCGAGATCCTCGTCCCTCGTGCTCAGGCAGCGGGCCGCCCCGTCGGTCTCTGTGGCCAGCGCCCGAGCGACGACCCCGCCTTCACGGAGTTCCTGGTCAAGGCCGGGATCGACTCCATCTCCGTCGCCCCGGACAGCTTCGCCGCGGTCAAGCACCACGTGGCCGCCGCCGAATCGGTCCGGTACGGGGAGGGCCGAACGGCCCCATCAGGGACCCGATGGTCCCAAGCGGAGCAGCCGTCCGTCTCGTGAAAGTGGAGGAAGGCAACGCATGAAGGCGCTGATCGGGCGCCGGAACGGAGCACACCATGTCAGGAACGCACCTGGAGCGCAGGCGCAGCCCGATCCCCGATTTCAGGGACTGGTTCGGCACCGAATTCCCACGGTTCCCGCTGTGGCGGTCGTCGTTCGACACCTTCCCGATCCCGATCGAGGTGACCAACAAGGAGGGGCAGTACACGCTGCGCGCCGAACTTCCCGGGATGGACCCCGACAAGGACATCCAGATCACGGTTGAGGGGGACACCCTCACCGTCAGCGCCGAGCACACCGAGAGCAAGGAGGAGAAGGATCACTCGGAGTTCCGCTACGGCTCCTTCCAGAGAGTTGTGCGCCTGCCCGGGCCGATCCCCTCCGACGAAGTCGAGGCAGCGTATGAGGACGGCATCCTCACCGTGCGCGTGCTCATGCCGGCCTCGCCCGAGGAGTCCAGGCGCAGCATCCCCGTCAAGCGCACCACGGGGGACGGCAAGGGAGACTCGTCATGACGTCCAAGCGCGTCCTGGTCGCCTACGGCACCAAGCACGGTGCGACCGCCGGAATCGCGTCCGAGATCGGCAGGACCCTGCGTGAGGACGGCCTCGACGCCGTCGTGGTCCCCGCCGACGACGTGGACGACGTACGCGGGTACGACGCAGTGGTGCTCGGCGGCGCCCTGTACGCCGGGCACTGGAGCGGCAAGGCCAAGCGCTGCGCCGAACGCAACGAGCACTACCTTCAGCACCGCCCGGTCTACCTGTTCAGCAGCGGCCCCGTGGACAGTTCCGCCGAGCAGCACGACATCGCGCCGGTGCCTGCGGTGGCCCGGGAGATGGAGCGCCTCGGCGCACGCGAGCACATCACCTTCGGCGGCAGTATCACCGCCAGTACGCCCGGGTTCATCGCCCGGGCCATGGTCCGCGCGGGCAAGGGAGGAGACTTCCGCAATCCCGAGCGGATCCGGACATGGGCCCACCACATCAGCGCCGAACTCGCCGCTCCCCACTGACCGGCCGGGCAGTATCAGAGCGCGGAGGTGCACGATGTCCGAGCCCGGCACGCCCGGAGACGGGCCCACCCGATCGCGCCCGGCGACGGCCGACCGCGTGCGTCGGCTGTTCGGCGGACGTCCGAACGAGCTGCGTCGTCCGGCCGACCGGACCCGGCGCCGCTGGAACATCGCCTTCGTGCTCTCCTTCCTGATCGCCCTGTCCTGCGGCGTCGTCGTCACGACGGCCGTCTGGGATGCCGAAAGCCGCACTGCCCGGGAAGCGGCCCGGCACCGGCACCGGATCGAGGCGACGACGGTCGGTGCCGTGGGGCGCGCGGTCTCCAACCGTTCCGGCGGCACCTCCCGGACGGTTGCTCCGGCCGTCTGGGAGTACCCGGCCGCTCACCAGCACTCCGACACGATCTCCGTCCCGTTCGGCACTCCGGCAGGCCGGACGGTCACGATCTGGGTCGATGACGCGGGCAGGGAGGCGCAGGCGCCGTCGGCCGAAGCCCGACGCGTCCTCACGGCCGCAGTCGCGGGAGTCGGATCCTTCAGCCTGCTCGCCCTCGCCACAGGGGCAGTGGTCCGCCTTCGTCTGCTTCTTGTCGAGACCCGCAGCCTGGCCCAGTGGGAGCACGAGTGGGAGGCCGTGGAGCCGCGCTGGTCCGGCAGGCTGCGGCGCGAAAAGGGACCTGGCGATGACTGAGGCAGCCACCCGGCCCCCCTTTCCGGTCAACGGGCTGCCCCTGAGCCCTGACCCCCTCGAACCGTTGCCGCTCCTGAGGCGCGAACTCGGCACCGGGCCGAGTGGACTCTCCGCGCGCGAGGCGGCCCGCCGCCTCGCCGTCTACGGCCCCAACGAGGTCCGCCGCAAGGCCCGTACCTCGGTGGGCCGGGAGCTCGTCCGCCAGCTCGTCCACCCGCTGGCCATGCTGCTCTGGGCGGCTGCCGCACTGGCCTTCGTGGCGGACATAGCGGTCCTCGGCTGGGCCATCGTCGCCGTGGTCATCGTCAACGCCGCCTTCGCGCTCCTGCAGGAGCGCCAGGCGGAGCAGGCAGTGGAGACCCTGGCCCGGTATCTGCCCGAGCACGCATGGGTGATCCGCGACGGCCAACCGTCGGCCGTCGAGTCGCGCGAGCTCGTGCCGGGCGACCTCATCGTCCTCGAAGAGGGCGCCAAGGTCCCCGCCGATGGACGCCTCACAGACGGCGGTATCGAGGTCGACCTGTCGATGCTGACAGGGGAGTCCGCCCCCGCCGAACGCGTCGCCGGCCCCGGTCTCGCAGGGGCTCCGCTGCTCCAGGAGCCGAACCTCGTCTTCAGCGGTACTGCCTGCACCGAGGGCCAGGCCCAGGCGATCGTGTTCGCCACGGGCGACCACACCGAACTCGGACGGATCGCGGCACTCAGCCAGCGCACCCAGCGGGACCCCAGCCCCTTGGAGCGGCAGGTCAAGAAGGTCGCCTGGCTGATCGCCGCCGTCGCGGTGGCCATGGGCGCGGTGTTCCTCGTGGCAGGCGTGGCCGTGGGACTCCCGCTGACCGACTCGCTGATCTTCGCCATCGGCCTGCTGGTCGCCAACGTGCCCGAGGGCCTGCTGCCGATCATCACCCTCGCCCTGGCCGTCGGGGTACGGGCCCTCGCCCGTCAGGGGGCTGTGGTCAAGCGGCTGAGCGCCGTGGAAACTCTCGGGTCCACTAACGTGATCTGCACCGACAAGACCGGCACCCTCACCCGGAACCGCATGCGGCTCCAGACTGTGTGGACACCTGAACACGGTACGAGCAAAGGCCCCTGGGCAGGCGAACTCGCCCGCGCAGTGGCCCTGTGCACCACGGTCACGCGGGATGCCCAGGGCCACCTGCACGGGGACCCGACCGAGATCGCCCTGGTCGAAGGAGCCGGCGCCCACGGCGCCCCCATCGACCTCGACAGGAGGGACGCCGACCGCCAGATCCTCTTCCGTTTCGACCCCCGCTTGCGCCTGATGTCCGTCGTGCAGCAGGCGGAACCGGACGGCGCCCGCGTCATCGTCAAAGGCGCGCCGGAGTCGGTGGTGGGCGCCCTTGACGGCGGGGACTCCACTGCCGCGCTCGCCGCCGCGGACCGGCTCGCCCACGACGGCATGCGTGTCCTGGCCGTCGCCGTGCGCGACCTGCCGAAGGGGGCCGCGACGCCGGCGCGGCGCCACGACGCGGAGAGAGGTCTGCGCCTTCTGGGGCTCGTCGGCCTGTACGACCCTCCGCGGCCCGAGGTCGCGGAGGCAGTCCGCCGCTGTCACGACGCGGGCCTCCGGGTCCACATCGTCACCGGCGACAACGGCGCCACCGCGGCCGCCGTCGCGCGGGAGGTCGGCATCGGAGTACCGCGCCTCACGGTGGTGGCCCAGTCCGAGACGGTGGGTGACCAGGAGCTCGACCAGCTCCTGGCACAAGGCGATGCCGAGGTCGTTTTCGCCCGCTCCTCTCCGGAGACCAAGCTGCACGTGGCCGACACGCTGCGCGCACACGGGCAGATCGTGGCCATGACCGGCGACGGTGTCAACGACGCTCCGGCACTTCACCGTGCGCACATCGGGGTCGCGATGGGCCGGTCCGGCACCGACGTGGCACGCGAAGCGTCCACGATGGTGCTGACCGACGACAACTTCGCCACCATCGTCGCCGCCATCGAATCCGGGCGCCGCGTATACGACAACGTCCGCAAGTTCATCGTCTACATCTTCGCCCACGCCACCCCCGAGGTCGTGCCCTTCCTGGTGTTCGCACTCTCGGCCGGCACCATCCCCCTGCCGCTGACCGTCCTGCAGATCCTCGCCATCGACCTCGGCACCGAGACTCTCCCCGCCCTCGCCCTCGGCCGGGAACGGGCCGAGCCGGGCGTCATGAGCCGTCCGCCGCGACCGAGCTCGCAGGGGGTCATCTCCCGCGACATGCTCATCCGGAGCTGGGGATGGCTCGGTACGGTGTCCGCCGCCCTGGTCATGACCGCGTTCTTCTACGTGCTCTGGCGGGCGGGCTGGCACCCCGGCGACCCCACCGGCCCCGGCACCCCCCTCCACCATGCGTACGTCACCGCGACCACCGCCACGTTCGCCGGCATCGTCACCTGCCAGGTCGGCACGGCCATGGCCGCACGCACCGACCACGCCGCTCTGCGCGAGATCGGCCTGTTCACCAACCACCTGCTCCTCGCAGGCATCGCCTTCGAGTTGGTCTTCACCGCGGCGCTCGTCTACGCGCCGCCGCTGCAAGACCTGTTCGGCACCGCAGCCCTCTCCCTCGATGTCGTCGCGCTCATCGCCACCTTCCCGGTCCTCGTGTGGGGCACCGACGAACTCCGGCGCTGGGCCCGACGCACTTGCCGAAGCACGAACGCCTGAACCCGTCCGGAGGCTCCCATGTCACGCACGGCCGAATGGAAGGTCCGCCTCTACCTCTTCGAGGAGGACCACACGACGAAGGCACGCCTGGAACTCGACACGGGCACGAACAGGCTCACGGGCCACGGCACCGCCCGTTGCGCACCCCAGGACGACGACGTCCCGGAGATCGGCGAAGAACTCGCGGTCGCTCGTGCCATGGAGGATCTCGCCCTCCAGATGAAGCGAGCCGCCTACGGCGACATGCAGGCTGCCGGAGCTCCGTCCCTGCAGGAGTCCCTCAAGCCGTACAGCGGGTGGCTGGACACCACAGCGTGACCACGAAGGAGGCCCGACCGGGACCTTTGGCCCCCATGAAGGTCCTGAGCGGCCCTCTTCCCACAGGGGCCTGCGGTGTCACTGTGAGGTCAGACCCTCACTGGCCCTGGGCGAGGAGGAATCATGGAGCACACCGTCAGCGGTTCCGAACTCGGCTCCGTCGTCGTCGGCGTCGACGGCTCCGAGCCCGCCCGTCAGGCCGCGCTCTGGGCAGCGGGAGAGGCCGAACGCCGAGGGCGTCCGCTGCACATCGTGTACGGCGCCGACACGGACGGCCGGGCACTCTACGCATCTGTCGAGACCATCGAGCGCGTCCGTGTTGCCGGCCGCGAACTGCTCGACGACATCGCTGCTGCGGTCAAGAAGCAGCACCCCGGCCTGGTCGCCACCACGGAATTCGGTCGTGGCGACCCCGTGGCCAGCCTGCACCGGGCCGCTGGTCGTCGCGGCACCATAGTGGTCGGCAACCGGGGGTTGGGCGGATTCAACTCCCTCTTGCTCGGATCCGTGGGCCTGAAGGTGGCGGCCGGTGCGAAGACGCCCGTCATCATCGTCAGGGGAACCGAAAGCGGCGCCGAGAGCGGGACGGTACTCGCCGGGGTCCGTGACGAGCGAGATCTGGACTGTGTGCGTTACGCGGCGCGCGAGGCCGAGCTGCGCAAGGCCGAGCTGCGGCTGCTCCAGGTGTGGAACGTGCTTCAGTCCGTCGGCGACGTGATGACCATGATGGACGACATCAAGGAGATCGCCGACGAGTACGTCCGGCACCTGACCGCGCTGACGGAGCGAATCCGCCGGGAATTCCCGGACCTCACCGTGCGGGCGGATGCCGAGAAGAGCGCGTCCGTCGCCGGTGTTCTCGTAGAGGCTTCCCGGCACGCCGACCTGCTGGTCATGGGCGGTCGCAGGGCGTCCGCATACCTGGGACCCACCCTCGGGCGGCACACCCACAGCCTCGTACACCACTCGCACTGCCCTGTGCTGCTCATCCCGCGCCACCCGGACGAGCACGGGAGTGGATCGTGATGGCCACCGCCGAACGCCGCGAGATCGTCGTAGGCATTGACCCGGCCAGGGACTGGCACTTGCCCCTTGCCTGGGCGTCTGACGAGGCCCACCGTCGTGGGATCGGGCTCCGACTCGTCGTGGCTGTGCCTCCGCCGCAGCGTACGCGGCAGGTTGATGACACACCCCGCAGGACGGCTCTGCGCCAGGCGGGCTCTGAAGCCCTCGCGGCAGGTTACGACTGGGCGCGGGACCGACACCTGGGGCTTGACGCGGCCACTGATCTGATCGAAGGATTCCCCGTTCCCGCCATCGGACGCCTGTCTCACCAGGCCCGCATGCTCGTGCTCGGATCCCGTCACCTGAGCCGGACCGCGGAACTCTTCAGCGCCGGTTCCACGGTGGTCCCGGTCGTGGCCCAGGCGCATTGCCCCGTCGTCGTGGTGGGAAACCCCGAGCACACCACCCAGGAGACGCCCTACCTGGTCGTCGGCATCGACGGCAGTGAGTCCTCGAAGGCTGCGCTGGCGCTTGCTTTCGAGGAAGCCGACCTGCGCGGCGCAGCACTGCGCGCCATCGCAGTGTGGCAGCCGCCGGTCTTCTTGCTCCACGACGAGGAGGTCGCATTGCAGGCTCAGCGGCGGATGCTGTCCGAGGCCACGGCCGGCTGGTCGCAGAAGTACCCGGACGTGGTGCTCTCCCACGAGGTCCCGATCGGGCACCCGGTGGAAGAGCTCGCGGAAGCCGCCGAGCACGCCCTGGCCGTGGTGGTGGGCCGTCGCGGACGAGGAGGCTACTCCGGCATGCGCCTGGGCTCCGTTGTCCACGGACTGCTCCACCGGGCGTTCTGCCCGGTGATCACGGTTCCGGCCGAATAGGACCGCCATGGCGATGGCCCCGGCCCCCGCAGAGGTACCGGTGCGCGCGCCCGGCGGGCTCACCGACCTCGAAGCGGAACGCCGACTGGCCGAGCATCAGCCGCCCTCACCAGTGGCTTCGCGGCGGCCCGACTCGCACGGCACGCATTCCGAAGGAGATGATGATCATGGAGACGCGCACGTCCGAGCACGGACCCCACGCTCGCGTCGGTGACGAGATAGTGGTGGGCGGGCCGACGGTCGGCAAAGCGGGTCGCGACGGCGAAGTCGTCGGACTGCACCACGACGACGGCACCCCGCCCTACGACGTCCGCTGGTCGGACACCGGCAGGACCACCCTCTTCTTCCCGGGACCGGACGCACACATTCGGCATCTCGGCGCGGACGACTCCGGATGATGCCTTCAGCCTGAGCGGGAAGGTGGGGGCAGGGATACGGTGAAGAGGCAGGCCGAACTTCCCCGGGGCGCCGCTGGAGGTACGCATGGGCGGGGACGAGCTGGGTCCCGTGCGTCCTGGGCTTCCGCGGCTCCGGCTGGACGAACTGCTCGAGGAGCTCCAGGTTCGTATCGACGAGGTGCGCGGCACCCGGGACCGGCTGAACGGGCTCCTCGAGGCTGTGATGTCCGTCGGTCGGGAGCTCGATCTGCCGCAGGTCCTGAGTGGCATCGTCGAAGCCGCTGTCGTCCTGGTGGACGCGGAGTACGGAGCGCTGGGCGTCATCGGTGACGACCAGAAGCTCGCCCAGTTCCTTCCTGTCGGCATCAGCGACGACCTCCGGGCCGAGATCGGCGACCTGCCCTCCGGCCACGGCATCCTCGGCCAGCTCATCCGGCACCCCGAGCCGCTCCGGCTCTCGGAATTGTCCGGTCACCCCGCCTCCTACGGCTTCCCTCCCCACCACCCCCCGATGCACTCCTTCCTCGGCGTCCCCATCCGGGTTCGCGAGGACGTGTTCGGCAACCTCTACATGACCGAGAAGCGGGGTGGTATCGACTTCGACGAGGAGGACGAGGCGGTCCTGTCCACGCTGGCGGTGGCGGCCGGCATTGCCGTCGAGAACGCCCGCCTCTTCGAAGAGGTACGCCTCCGGGAGCGCTGGCTGGCCGCCAGCTCCGACTTCACCAGTGCTCTGCTCTCCGGCTCGGCCGAGACGGAGGTGCTGGAGGGGATGTTGGAGCGAGCTCGCGACATCACGGGCGCCGACATCGGTGTGTTCTACCTCGTGGGCCAGAGCGGGGAGCTGCGCGGCTCGCTGGCCCTGGGGGAGGGCGCCGAGGCACATCGCGGCATCGTGTTGCCCAGCAGTGAAGGCACCCTGGCCGCCGCTGCCCTCGGCGAGGAGGACGGACTGATCACCGTGGCCGACGTCGGGGCCGACGACCGGATCACCGTGCAGCCGGAACGGTGGAAGGGTTTCGGCCCCGCCGTCGCCGTCACGTTCGGCACCAAGGAGAAGCTGAGCGGCGTCCTCATCCTGGCCCGCAGGCGCGGCCGCCCGGCGTTCGCCCGCGCCGAGATCGCAGCCCTGCCCGGCTTCGCCGGCCAGGCCGCCGTGGCGCTGGAGCTCGCAGACCGGCGCCGGGACACCGAGCAGATGAGCATGCTGGAGGATCACGACCGCATTGCCCGTGACCTGCACGATCTCGCCATCCAGCGCCTCTTCGCCACAGGTATGACCCTGCAGAGCGCGCAACCCTTCGTCGAGCATCCCGAGGCTTCGGAACGACTTGCCCGGGCGATCGACGACCTGGATGCCACCATCAAGATCATTCGGTCGACGATCTTCGGGCTTCGTGAACACGAAGTATCCGGGGTGCCGCCGAAGCTGCGGCTCCGTGCCGTTCAGGCCATCGAGGAGGCCGCCCAGGTACTCGGTTTCGCCCCGGCCCTGCGGATGGAGGGCCTGATCGACACCGACGTACCCGCCGAGACCGCGGACGAGGCACTCGCCGTGGTCGGGGAGGCGCTCACCAACGTCGCCCGGCACGCGAGGGCAAGCCAAGCGGAAGTGTCCATCGCAGCCGTCGAGGGCGTACTGACCGTACTGGTCAACGACGACGGAGTGGGAATGGCGGAGGGAGGTCGTCGCAGCGGGCTGCGCAATCTCAGTGAACGGGCCGAACGCCTGGGTGGTGAACTCTCCGTTTCGGCGCGCGGGCCGACCGGGCAGGGCACAAAGCTGGAATGGCGGGTCCCACTGGGCGGTGGAGGCCACTGCCCACCCTCCAGGTGAGCACGCCCCGTAGTCACTCAGCTCCGGCCCTTGCCGCGCTCCGGCTCGTGTTCATGGACCTGCGTGGCGATGACAGCGGCCTGCACCCGGCGCTCCACCCCCAGCTTGCCCAGCAGCCTTGAGATGTGGTTCTTGACCGTCTTCTCGGACAGGTACAGCCGCTTGGCGATCTGCGCGTTGGTGAGGCCCTCGCCGATCAGTTCGAGTACGGAACGCTCCCGCTCGGAGAGAGCGGCCAGCCGATCGTCATCCGGAGCCTTGACGGTCTCCGGGTCCCGCAGGGAGTGCATGAGGCGGGCGGTCGTCGCCGGGTCCAGCATCGACTGCCCGGTCGCCACCGTTCGTACGGCCGAGACGAGGTCGGACCCCTTGATCTGCTTGAGGACGTAGCCGGCCGCACCAGCCATGATCGCGTCGAGCAGCGCGTCTTCGTCATCGAACGAGGTCAGCATCAAGCAGGCGAGTTCCGGCATGCGCGAGCGCAGCTCGCGGCACACGGTGATCCCGTCGCCGTCGGGCAGCCGGACGTCGAGTACGGCGACGTCCGGGCGCAGCGCCGGTCCGCGGGCCAGCGCCTGCTCGGCGGTGGCGGCCTCGCCGACGACCTCGATGTCCGGCTCCGCGTCCAGCAGGTCGTACAGGCCGCGGCGTACGACCTCGTGATCGTCCAAGAGGAAGACCCGGACGCTTCCCTCGTAGGAGGCTGCCGGTACGTCGGACATGTACGCCCCTGTGATCGATCCGCATTCTATGTTTCATACGAATTGTCTCAGGGGATCAGGCGGACGCACCTGGGCGGCGCCCCCGGGTTCCGGGGCGGTAAGAGGCCTCAGGAGGCCCCGGTGGGCTGCCCTTCCAGTTCCATCCGCACGTCCACCACGCCTTCCACGGCACGGACCGCACGGGCCATCAGCGGCACCAGTGCGCGATCACGGAGCGATCCGCGCAAGGTGACGACGCCCTCCTTCACCGACGCCTGCAGATGTACGGGAGGAGCGAGCCCGGCGAGAACCGAGTCGCGGATCTCCTCGCCGATCTCCTCGTCCGGTCGCAGAAACACCTTGAGCAGGTCGCTCCGGCTGACGACTCCCTCCAGCATCCCCACACCGTTCACCACGGGGAGGCGTTTCACGTGCTTTCGCGCCATGATCCGGGCAGCCTCGGCGAGTGTGGCGTCGGGGTGCACAGTCACGGCTGGGCTCGACATCAGTTCCTCGGCCAGCACACCCCCTGCCTTGGAAGCCTCTTCCAGCTGATCAGGAAGCACGGGGTCGTCCCGCCGGAACTCCTCCTTCGGCAGCAGGTCCGCCTCGGAGACCACTCCGACGACGCGCCCCTCGCCCTCCAGGACGGGAACAGCACTGACTTTCCACTGGTCCATCAGCTCGACGATCTCCTTGTAGGAAGCCTCGCGGCCGATGGCCACAGCCGTATGGGTCATGACGTCGCTGACGGTGTACTGGGACGCGGGCATGACGGACTCCTCACTGCTGGCGGTTCAGGTGGCCGACACCGGCCGCCAGGGATAGCTAGCACTGCCGTGCCCAGGGCGACGATGCCCGTTCGGACGATCCAGAACCTGTCCGCTCGGCCACCCCCGTAGGGGGAGTGGTCCTCATGGCGGCCTCCGGCCGATTCCGATTCAAGTCTGAGCGGCACTGCAGGTGCCGGGGATGGGCCGACCGGCCCCCGATTCCGCAGGACAGGGGACCATTCGGCCCTGGCACGGCGTGCGAGACGGAAAAGACGCTGAGTGAAGCCGAGGCCGACAAGACAGGGCCGGAGCGGAGGGCCGCGTGATGGATCACGAAACCGCCAGGAGACCGGACCACCGCCCTGCCCCGGACCCCGCGCAGTCCACGGAGCAGCTGGACCGCTCCGAAGCGCTGCGGCTCCTGGGTACCGTCTCGCTCGGCCGCATCGTCTTCACCCACCAAGCGCTGCCAGTCATCCGGCCGATGAGCCACATCGTCCACGGGGAGGACGTGCTCGTGCAGTTCGACGAAGGCGCTTCACACGCGTCGCTGGTGGCGAGGCCGGGCGAGCCCGGCATCGTCCTCGCCTACGAAGCCGATGCCATCGACCCCGACACGCATCTCGGCTGGAGCGTCGTGGTGGTCGGCTACGCCGAGCTCGTCGTGAACCGCGACGAAGCCGAACGGCTCGCGGCGCTGCTCGATCCGTGGAGGAACGAGGCGATGCCCCGCATCCTGCGGATCCGGTCCGAACTCGTCACCGGGTTCCGCCTGTGGCCGGAACCTCGGCCGATTCCGGCCGCCGGCGAGGTCCGGCCCCGCTTCTGACACCGGGGGACGGCGTGGGCTGCGATCAGGGACCACGGAGGTGCGCGAACCTGGGCGAAACGCAGCGGAAAAGGGGTTCCGGATGGATTGGCTGGTGACGGCCATGGGCGCCGCCCTGGTACTGCTGATCCTCCGGGACGTGTTCCACACGCTGTGGCACCCGACGCGTCACGGCGGGCTGAGCCGGCTGGTCATGACCACACTGTGGCGGCTGTCCTTCGCCCTGGGCACCCGTCGTACGGCAGCCGGCCTGGCGGGTCCGCTTGCCATGGTGTCTGTCGTCGCCCTGTGGGCCCTCACCGTGGCGGCGGGGTGGGCACTGATCTACTGGCCTCACATGCCCGACGCGTTCGTGTACGCGGGCGGGTTGCAGCCCGACGACCATGCGGGCCTGCTGGACGCGACGTACGTCTCACTGGTCACGCTCTCCACGCTCGGTCTCGGCGACGTCGCACCTGCCGAGGGCTGGCTGCGCCTCCTCGCACCCCTGGAGGCGCTGGTCGGGTTCGCCTTGCTGACCGCGACGGTCTCCTGGATCCTCGGCATCTATCCGGCTCTGGCCCGCCGCAGGGCTCTTGCGTTGCGGCTCTCCCACCTCTCCCGTACCCACCCCTCGAAGGAACAGATCGACTCCCCGGCCGGGGCGGCCATGCTGGACGGCCTGGCCACAGCACTGTCCGTGGCAGCGGTCGACTTCCTCCAGTACGCGGAGTCCTACTACTTCCATGACGGCGACGAACGGACCTCCCTGGCCCTCCAGATCGGCTACGCCCTCGACATCGCCGATGAGGCTTCGGAGGCCGGGCACCGGGATGTCCGGCTCGCCGCCACGGTGTTGCGCTCCGCCCTGGAAGACCTCGCGGGCATCCTGGACGAGCGCTTCCTGCACACCCAGGGCCCGCCCAGGCAGGCTCTCGACGCGTTCGCGCGCGACCACGGACGGCAGGCGGGCTGCTCTCGTTCTTCCGGCAGGCATCCCAGGTGCACTGGCCAACGGTGATCCTCGGTGCGGTCGGGCTGGCTCTGCTGTTCGCGTTGCCGCACGTATCGCGACTGCTGCCAGGCCCGCTGCCCGTTCTCGTGCTGGCGACGGCGGCCGTTGCTGCCTTTGGACTCGAGGACGAGTACGGCATCTCCGTGATCGCCGTGGTACCCGCGGGACTGCCCGCCCCCGCGCTTCCTGCTCTCGTGGACGTTCCTCAGCGCCAGTCGCACGGCCCTCGGCGACTCGGCGAGCGCGCGCAGCCAGGTGTACCCCCTCGTCTCCGCCGCCTGCGTGCTGACCGTCCTGCTCTTCCTCGGTCCACTCCTGGCCCACACCCCGAGCGCGATCCTCGGCGCCATTGTCGTGTACGCCGCCGTACGTCTGGTGGAGCTGAGCGAGTTCCGCCGCCTTGCCGCGTTCCGGCGACGCGAGCTGCTCCTGGCCCTCGGCTGCACCCTTGGTGTCCTCACTTTCGGCATCCTGGCCGGAGTGCTGGCGGCGGTGGCTCTGTCCGTCGCCGAGCTGCTGGTACGGGTCGCCCGCCCGCACGACGCGATCGAGGGTCTCGTTCCCGGCGTAGCCGGAATGCATGACGTTGACGACTGTCCCCAGGCGCGAACCATCCCCGGCCTGCTGATCTACCGTTACGACTCGCCGCTCTTCTTCACGAACGCAGAAGACTTCCGCCGTCGCGCCCTGGCCACCGTCGACGTACAGCGCGAGCCTGTCCAGTGGTTCGTGCTGAACACCGAGGCCAACGTAGAGGTTGACATCACCGCCCTCGATGCTGTCGACGCCCTTCGCCGCGAGCTCGAACGCCGGGGAATCGTCTTGGCGTTGGCCCGGGTCAAGGAGGACCTGCGCGACGACCTCGACGCGTACGGCCTCACCGCGTCCATCGGAGCCAGCCGTCTCTACCCCACGCTTCTGACAGTCGTGGCGGCCTATCGGCAGTGGAGTGGCGAGGAGGGGACGCGTTCCTGAGGTCGGCCTCGCGTGTGGCCCGGTGGGCCGTGCCGACGGTGGTTCCGGTGCCCTGCCGATCGGAGGGCCAGTGCCGAACGGTCCCCTTCCACGGTTGTCAGTCCCATGATCGGCCTCAGAGCCTTGGTGCGCCGTCCCGCACTCGGTACCGCGCCATACGCCGTTTGCCCCGCGGCACAGGACCTCGTCCCGCTAGCAGGGCAGGCTGTTCCTGGAGACGCCCGGACAAGGAAGTGGGTACCTGTGAAGCCCCTCGCCGGTACTGCGGTCATCGGGATCGGAAACGAGTTCCGGCGCGATGACGGGCTGGGGTGGGCCGCCATCTCCTTGTTGCGCGCACGGAAAGCACAGCGACCTCTCCCGTCCGGCACTGACCTCGCCCAGTGCGACGGAGACCCCGGCCGACTGATCGGCCTTTGGGAAGGCAAGGCCCTCACCCTCGTCGTCGACGCCTGCTTCCCACCTGCGGCTCAGCCAGGGCGAACACACCGGTGGTGTGTCGCTCCCGGCGAGATGCCGCACCCCGCTGCCGCAGGCAGGCAGAGCACCCACGGGCTGGGGCTCGCCGAGGCCGTGTGCCTCGCCGACCGCGTCGGGCGCGGCCCCGGCCGGCTCATCGTGTATGCGGTCGAGGGGGCGGACCGTTCGCTGGGCACTGGGCTCACGCCGGCGGTCGCGGCCGCCCTGCCGCTTCTGACCCTGCGTATCGAGGCGGATGTTCGCCGGCACGACGAGCGGACTCGCCGGACCGGGTTCGAACCCCGGAGCCGGGAGGTCTGACATGCTGCCGAATCCAGGCACGTGGAGACCGAGAGGTGCACCATGACCGACGCTTCGGATGCCGGAGACGTCCTCGACCACCAGGCCGAGGCGGTCCTCGACCGTGACGGTCTGGACGCGCTCGTGCGTGTCCTGAAGCGGCGCGGCCGCACGGTGATCGGCCCGACCGTGCGCGACGGCGCGATCGTCCTCGACGAGCTGGACACCGCAGACGCACTGCCCTACGGGTGGGGGGTCGAACTGGAGGCGGGGCAGTACCGGCTGCGCCGCCGCGAGGACGGGGCGGCCTTCGCGCACAGTGCGGGACCCCAGTCATGGAAGTCGTTCCTGCACCCGGAGCGCGTCCGTCAGTGGTCCGCGGACCGCGGTACGGACGGTGCTCCGGTTGTCCGGGAGGAGGAGCCGGAGAGCATCTCGTACGCGTTCCTCGGCGTGCGGCCCTGCGATCTGCGTGCCATTCAGATCCTGGACCGTGTGATGAGCGGAGGCAGGTACCGGGATCCCACCTACCTGTCCCGGCGGACGGGCGCCTTCCTGATCGCGGCCGAGTGCACCGAGCCGGGTGCGACCTGCTTCTGCGTCTCGATGGGGAGCGGGCCGGCCGTCGACGCCGGGTACGACCTCGCCCTCACCGAGGTCGTGGACGATGCCGGTCACCGCTTCCTGTGCCGGAGCGGGAGCGAGGAGGGAGCCGCCGTCCTCGCGGAACTGCCGGGGCGGAGCCCCGATCGCTCCACCCGAGCGGCTGCGACCCAGGCCGTAAGCGCCGCCGCCGAACGCATGGGCCGCTCCATGCCGCCGGTGGACCTGCGCACGCTGATGCGGGACAACCTGGAAGCGGAGCGCTGGGACGACGTCACCGCCCGGTGCCTCAGCTGCGGCAACTGCACCATGGTCTGCCCCACCTGCTTCTGCACCACCACCGAGGACGTCACCGACCTGACCGGCGATCACGCCGAGCGCTGGCGCCTCTGGGACTCCTGCTACGACCTGGACTTCTCCCTCCTCCACGGCGGTCCGGTCCGGTCCACCCCGCGCAGCCGATACCGCCAGTGGCTCACCCACAAGCTGGGCACCTGGCACGACCAGTTCGACAGCTCCGGCTGTGTCGGATGCGGCCGGTGCATCGTGTGGTGTCCCACGGGCATCGACCTCACCGAGGAAGCCCACGCCCTGCACCAGGAGGCCACGCAGCGGGAGAACACGCCGTGACCCCGCATCCGGGTGAGCCACCCGGTGAGAGTGTGCTCGCGGCTCTGACGGCGGAGCAGCGCGGGAAGCTGATGACCCTCGCCCGGGACATCGCCCTTCCGGCCGGCACGCGGATCTTCGAAGAAGGGGAGAAAGCCGACCGCTTCTGGATCATCCGCTCGGGCACGGTCGCGCTCGACATCCACATGCCCGGTCGGGGGCGAGCCGTCGTCGAGACCATTGGTGCGGGCAGCCTGCTCGGCTGGTCGTGGCTGTGCCCGCCTCGGCAGTGGCATCTGGCGGCCGAGACACGGGAACCCGTCCGCGCCTGGGAGTTCGATGCCGCCGCCGTCCATGACCTGTGCGCCGAGGACACGGCGCTGGGCCTTTCGCTGGTGACCGCCGTCGCCGAGACCATCGGCGACCGGCTGCGGGCGACCCGCACCCGGTTGCTCGACCTCTACGGACCGCCGGGACCGCGGGGGAGCGGAGCAGCACCATGACGCCCGCACCGCTGTCCTATCGCGTGGTGGACCGCCGTGACGAGACGCATGACACGGTCACGCTTGTCCTGGAGCCTGCCAAGGATGCCCTGGACCGCTTCGCACCCGGCCAGTTCGCGATGCTGTACGCGTTCGGTGTCGGCGAGATCCCGGTGTCCGTGTCTCGGCTCGGAGACGGGCACCGGCTGACGCACACGGTCCGCGCCGTGGGGGCCGTCTCCCGCGCCTTGTGCGGCCTGCGGACCGGCGGGTGGGTCGGCGTGCGCGGCCCCTTCGGTACCGCCTGGGACACGGCGGCCGCCCACGGCAGCGACCTGCTCGTCATCGCAGGCGGCATCGGGCTCGCGCCGTTGCGTCCCCTCGTCGACACCGTTCTGGCCGAGCCCCACGTCTTCGGGCGGCTGAACGTCCTCGCGGGTGCCCGGACCCCCGCCGATCTGCTCTACGGAGACGAGTTCCCCGCCTGGGAGAAGCCGTTCGGCGCCGTCACGGTCGACCGGCCCTCCGGCGGCTGGGCCGGCCGGGTCGGAGTCGTCACCACGCTGCTCCGCGAGGCCCGCTTCACGCCGCTGGACACAGTCGCCTTCGTCTGCGGTCCCGAGGTGATGATGCGCGCGACCGCCCGGGCACTGATCCACCAAGGAGTACGTCCCGACCGCATCCAGGTCTCCCTCGAACGCAACATGCGCTGCGCCATCGGCCACTGCGGACACTGCCAGCTCGGGCCCCTCCTTCTCTGCCGAGACGGCCCGGTCGTCGGCTACGACCAGGCCGAGCCCCTGCTCACCGTCCGGGAACTATGAGATGAGCACCCCCGCCCCGCCCCAGCCTCCTGCCCGCCCACGCCTCGGCGTGTTCAAGTTCGCCTCCTGCGACGGCTGCCAGCTCACCCTCCTTGACTGCGAGGACGAACTGCTCGGCATCGCCGCCGAACTGGAGATCGCCCACTTCCTGGAAGCGTCCAGCGAGCCCGCGCCCGGCCCGTACGACCTCGTCCTCGTCGAGGGCTCGGTCAGCACGCCCGAGCACGTGGAGCGCATCCGGCGCATCCGCGCCGATGCCCGCCACCTCGTCACCATCGGCGCCTGCGCCACGGCCGGCGGCGTGCAGGCGCTGCGGAACTACGCCGATGTCGAGGGGTACCTGGCGACCGTCTACGCCCGCCCCGAGTACATCGAGACCCTCGCGACCTCCACGCCGATCTCCGCCCACGTGCCGGTCGATTTCGAACTGCGCGGCTGTCCCATCGACCGCGGCCAGCTCGTCGAGGTCATCACCGCGTTCCTCGCCGGACGCAAGCCCGCCATCCCGAACCACAGCGTCTGCTTCGCCTGCAAGCGGCGCGGCAACGTCTGCGTCACCGTCGCTCACGGCACGCCCTGCCTCGGCCCCGTCACCCACGCGGGCTGCGGAGCCCTGTGCCCGACCTACGGGCGCGGCTGCTACGGCTGCTTCGGGCCGGCCGGAACCACGAACCTTCCCGCGCTGGTCCCGCTCATGCAGCGCGACGGGATGAGCGAGGAGGACATCGGCAGGTACCTGCACACCTTCAACGTGACCGCCTTCACCGCCGTGGAGGAGCAAGGACAGCCCGGTACGACCGACGCGGAAGGCCCCGGATGAGCGATCCCACGCCCAGGTCCCAGGAGCTCCGCATCCCCTCACTCGCCCGTGTCGAGGGCGAGACCGCGCTGCACCTGAGGATCCACCACGGCACCGTCATCGAGGCGCGGCTCAAGATCTACGAGCCACCGCGGTTCTTCGAAGCCTTCCTCAGGGGCAGGGCGCACACGGAGCCACCCGATCTCACCTCCCGCATCTGCGGGATCTGTCCCGTCGCCTACCAGATGAGTGCCTGCCGTGCCGTCGAGGACGCGTGCGGCGTCGTCGTCGACGGACAACTGGCCGCCCTGCGCCGCCTGCTGTACTGCGGCGAATGGATCGAGAGCCAGACGCTGCACATCCACATGCTGCACGCACCGGACTTCCTCGGCGAAGACGACGTGATCGGTCTGTCCCGCTCCCATCTGGAGCACGTCAAGCGCGGACTGCGCCTGAAGCAGACCGGCAACGCCGTGGTCGAACTGCTCGGGGGCCGGGCCATCCACCCCGTCAACGTCCGGCTCGGAGGTTTCCACCGCGCCCCGACCCGCGCCGAACTCCGCCCCCTGGAAGAACGGCTGCGCACCGCCCTCGACGACGCCTGGGACACGGTGCGCTGGGTCGCCGGCTTCGAATTCCCGGACGCCGAGTGCGACGCCGACCTGCTCGCCCTCGCCGAGGAGGACACCTACGCCATCGAGTCCGGCGTGCCCACCGTGCTCCGGTACGACGGGACGCTCCCGCCGTACAGCTTCCCCCTGCGGGATTTCACCGACCACGTGGCCGAGGAGCAGGTGTCACACTCCACAGCCCTCCACTCCCGGCTGGACGGCCGAAGGCATCTCACCGGCTCCCTCGCCCGCTGGGCGGTCAGCGGTCACCTGCTGTCCCCGCTGGCCCTGCAAGCGGCACGGGAGGCCGGGCTGGGTGCCCCCCCGTCGCGCGCAGACGGCGGGCGGGGAGAGGTCTGCAGGAACCCGTACCGAAGCATCCTCGTCCGTGCGGTGGAAGTCCTGTACGCGGTGGAAGAGGCCCTGCGGATCATCGCGGAGTACGAGCGTCCAGCCCGCCCGTACGTAGAGGTGCCGGCCCGGGCCGGCACCGGGCACGGTGCCACGGAGGCGCCGCGCGGCCTGCTCTACCACCGCTACGTGTTCGACGGCGGGGGCCGTGTCACCGACGCCTGCATCGTTCCGCCGACCGCCCAGAACCAGGGCGCCATCGAGGAGGACCTGCGTCGGCTGGTCCAAGCTGGTCTCGATCGGGGTGAGGGCTCCGAGGCCGAGCTCAGCCGGCTGTGCGAGCGGGCCGTCCGCAACCACGACCCGTGCATCTCGTGTTCGGCCCACTTCCTGGAACTGGACATCGAGCGCACCCACTGATCCCGCCCAGGTGCTGCTCGGGTGACATGTGACCGTGTGCTCGGCGCGTTGGCGTAGTTGCTTCGGCGAGTACCGCCTACGGTCGCTGCACGGCTACCGGTGCGAGCGCGGAGACGACAGGGCTCCGGGCAGGCCGGACGGATACCTCACGGTCATTCCAGTCATCTACCAGACGGAGCAGTCGGCATGGAGCCAGTCGTCACCGTGGGCCTCGACGGTTCACCCGAGAGCCTTGCCGCCGCCCGTTGGGCCGCTGACGAAGCCGCCCGCCGCAAGCTCACGCTGCGGTTGCTGCACGCGTGGCCCCTCCTGGCGCCGGAACCGACCCACGTTCCCGCCGAGATGGATCAGAACTACTGGGCGAAGCGGATCGTGCACAACGCGAAGGCCGAGCTCCAGGCGCGCCACCCGGGCCTGACCATCGTCGGCAATCTGGTCGCCGAAGATGCCCAGGAGGCACTGCTGAAGGCGGCAGCGGAGTCCGATATGACGGTGCTCGGCTCGCGGGGGATGGAGCCCGTCGAGAGCTATTTCCTGGGCGACATCAGCATGCCCGTCGTGGCACGGGCCGAGCGGCCGGTGGTCCTGGTACGCGCCGGGACGCGCGAAGCGGGGACATCGTCCGCTCCAGGCGCCTCGGGCGGCGTAGTGGTGGCGCTGAAACTGCACGGTCCGTGCGACGACCTGCTCGCATTCTCCTTCGCCGCCGCCGCGGCACGGGGTGTTCCCCTGCAAGCCGTCCACGGCCGAAGCATGCCCCTCCACGCTCACGCTCCCTGGGGCGTGGACCACGACGTGACCGAGAAGATCAGACAGGACGCGCAGAAGCTCCTGAGTGAGGCTCTCCGCCCCTGGCGCGAGAAGTTCCCGACCGTGGAGGTAACTCCCGGTGTCGGTCTTGAAAGCCCGACCAAGGTCGTGGTCCGGACCGCCGAAGGTGCAGGACTACTGGTTGTCGGCCGGCGCAGGCACCGCCCCGCCCTCGCGCCCCCAATCGGTTCCGTGGCCACCGCCGCCATCCATCACGCGCGCTGCCCCGTTGCCGTCATTCCCCATGACTGAGCCGGGTCACCCCGAGGAGCCGCCGGTCTCGGCGCACCCGGCTGATGCGTCCGTGCTCCGGACCGGCGCTGGCCTCGACGTTCCGCCGCTTCCGCGGGCAGAGGTGTGCGAGACACACACGGCCGTGCTGTTCTTCGTCGGTGACCGCGCCTACAAGGTCAAGAAGCCGGTCGACCTCGGGTTCCTCGACTACACGACCACGGCCGCCCGGCGGACCGCGTGCGAACAGGAAGTCGCTCTCAACCGTCGCTTCGCCCCAGACGTGTACCTGGGGCTGGGAGAATTCCGCAGCCCGGACGCGGACACGCCCGAACCACTCGTGGTGATGCGCCGCATGCCGGCGGAACGCCGCCTGTCGCTGCTCGTGAGCCAGGGCGCCGACGTCGACGACGCTCTGCGAAGCGTTGCGCGTCTCCTCGCCTCCCGCCACGCGGACGCGCCCCGAGGCCCGGACATCGACGAGCAGGGCAGGCGGGACGCGCTGTCCGCACGCTGGGAAGCGAGCTTCACGCAGGTCAGGGAACTGACCGACGACGCCCAGCTGATCGACGGGGTGGAGGAGATCGAGCGCTTGGTGCGGCGCTATCTCGCCGGCCGCGAGGAACTGTTCGACGCGCGTATCGAGCAGGGGCGGGTGGTCGACGGCCACGGCGACCTGCTTGCCCAGGACATCTTCTGTCTCGACGACGGCCCCCGCGTCCTGGACTGCCTGGAGTTCGACGACCGCCTTCGCTCCGTCGACGGCCTCGACGACGCGGCCTTCCTCGCCATGGACCTGGAGCAGACGGGTGCCCCGGAGACCGCGGCGTTCTTCCTGGCTCAGTACGGCGAGTATTCCGGTGACCCCGCACCGCCGTCCCTGTGGCACCACTACGTCGCCTACCGCGCGTTCGTCCGCGCCAAGGTGTCCCTGATCCAGGCAGCGCAAGGCGCCCGCGGCGCAGAGACGGCAGCGAGGCGCCTGGTCACCACGACGCTGCGCCACCTGCGCACTTCCGCCGTCAACTTGACCCTCGTCGGCGGCCTCCCGGGCAGCGGAAAGTCCACGCTCTCCGGCGCACTGGCTGATCGCCTCGGTGTCACGCTGCTCAGCAGCGACCGCCTTCGTAAGGAGTTGGCAGGGATGCCGGCGGAGGAATCCGCAGCCGCCGGTTACGGCGAAGGGCTGTACACGCCCGAGTGGACCGCGAGGACGTACGCGGCGCTGCTCGACCGGGCGTCCGCCCTCCTGTCCCTGGGCGAGTCCGTCGTTCTGGACGCCACATGGTCCGATGCCGGACAGCGTGAAGCCGCCCTACGCATGGCCGAACGCACCAGCGCCGACCTGGTGGCCCTGCATTGTCAGGCTCCGGGAGACGTGTCGGCAGCGCGCCTGAGCGCCCGCGCCCCGGGGGCGTCCGACGCCACCCCTGAGGTGGCCACGGCCATGGCAGCCGCGGAGCCGCCGTGGGAAGAGGCCGTCCCCGTCGACACCGGCGGCTTTTTGGAGGCCGCGGTCATCCAGGCGATGGCGGCCGTGCGCCCGTACGGCTCCGGCCAGGCCCCGGTCTTCCGCCGCCCCTACATGGAACCGGACTGAGGCGAGTGGCGACGCCGCGTGCAGCGGCGTGCTCACGGCAACGAAAGTCCTGGCGGCAGCTCGATGTCCGGTCTCATCGGATGTCCAGCACCTCGGCTACCGGGCGCCGGGGCGTTGTGGGACCCTGCGGTCCGTAGCCGAGCCGGATCACCATCTGGACGTGGGTCATCGCCGAGCCCGGATCACGCACCGTCCAGCGGAGCGCGGGCCATTCGAGCGGCTGCGAGGTCATGGACGTGACCAGCCCGTCGGCGGTGGCTTGAAGGAGAACCCGCTGCAGGGCCTGTCCTGCTCGTAGCCAGTCCTCGGGCCTGTCACCCGACGTACCCAGCAGCACGATCTGCGGTTTCTGTTCGAAGGTGGCCCACCCACGCCCGGGAACGCGCCGGGAGCGACCGAAGTCGCGCACGACTCCACCCCGACCCGAGGGTTTCGGACCGAGGGCGTTCACGGGAATTCCGTCGGGACGGGTCTGCTCGTCCGGTGTGCCGACATGTGTCCACGCCATCGTCTCTGCCGTCAGGGAGGGGTCCATCTCCTCGCGATGCTCGGAGTCGTGTACCAGACCCAGGACGGTGTCGGTGTGCCAAGCATCCGGTACGGCCAGGCGACACCCTTCGAGAAGAGCTGCGGCTCGCAGGCCGTCCAGCAGTGCTGGAGGGATCTCCTCCTCCGCGAAAGGAAATCGGCTGGAGTGACGTCGCCGGACGGCTGGATGGAGGGTTCCGAGATCGCTGTCCGTGGGCCCCGGTTCCCGGAGGTTGGCAGCGGCCAGCAACCACGGATCGTCCGGGGCGGGCAGCAACCGTACGTCAGCGCCCCAGCCTGCCGAGGCTGTGGACACTCGAAGGTTGAACAGCGCGGCGGCGCAGCCCATATGGAGGGCGCGGTGGTCCGGGTCGGCATGGGGCATGGCACGGCCCGGGTCGCCGTAGAGCTCGATGAGCCCGGAGGCCGGTCGGTAGAGGAACTTCCAAGGCTGGGCGTTGTGCATGGAAGGAGCCATGGCAGCGTCCTCGATGAGCGGAACAATCGCTGCCGGGTCCGGAAACGATGCGTTCATGAGACTTACCTGCCTGTGCTGTGGGCTTCACTCGTGGGCGATGACGGCGACCGGTGCGACCGCGTGGTGCATCACGGCGTGTGTGATGGGGCCGATGTGAGTGCCGAATGCGGAGTGGCGGATTCGGCGGCCGACGACGACGAGGGCGGCGGTGGAGGCCGCGTCGAGGATCTGAATCGCCGGCTGGCCGATGGTGGCCCGGGAGTCGACCTGCAGCGAAGGGTACTTCTCGTGCCAGGGGCTGATCATCTCGTCCAGTGTGGTGGTGATGCCGTGGGCCATTTCCTGCTGGACCCCGGGGTCGAGCGCCGGTGCGTAGCTGAGGATGGGCGGTGGCGACCAGCCGTGGATGATCACGAGCGGGCAGCGGTGGTGGGAGGCCTCCTCGAAGGCGAAGGCGAGCAACTTGTCACAGGGCTGGTGGATGTCCACGCCGACCACGATGGGCCCTCGGTCGCGGGTACCGTCCGGCGGATTGCCCGCGCGGTCCATGGACCGGACCAGCACGACGGGGCGCACGGCCTCGATGACGGTGGCGGCGCCGGTGGATCCGACGAGGAAACCCGCGATGCTGCCGAGCGCGCGCGAGCCAAGTACGAGCATGTCGGATTCCTCGGCGGCGCGGGCGAGGGCCAGGGAAGGTAGCCCGCCCACTCGGCGGGTGTCGACCTTCAGCGACGGATGTGCGCGGTGCGTCTCATCGGTGGTGTCGCGGAGGACGGCCTCGGCCCACCTCCGACGTTCCTCGGTGGTCGTGACGGGAAGGGGAGGATTCTCCAGCCATTCCTCGGCGTGGACCAGGTCCAGGGAAGCACCGCGAAGCTCGGCCTCATGGGCTGCCCAGCGGGCAGCCGCCGTACTTTCCGGGGACCCGTCGAGGCCGACGGTCACTCGGTTCGCCATGGTCTCCATCTCCCTGTTCGCGGATCGGAGTTTTCCCGCTCACTCCAGACTGACTGCCCGACGGCCTCCTGTTGAGGGGCCGGTCGGCCCCTCGGGGGGCCGACCGGCCCGCCCCTGGTGCGGTGGAGAGAGGTCTGGGGCCTGATCAACCAGGGCCGGTCACGTCAGGAGGTCTGCCGGTCGGCCTGGCATCCGGCGAGAGCTCGGAAGGCCTTGTGCTCTGGTCCATGCCGCAGAGAAGCCATGTCCCCATGATCTCGCGTCGACGAGCGGGGCGCCGAGCACGAGCCCAGACTGGAAACGGGTACGGACGTGCATATGAGGAGGCAGCCATGACCACCGCGCGGGACATCATGCACAGCGGTGCCACCTGCGTACAGGAGACCGAGACGCTCATGGACGCGGCCCGGCGGATGAGCGAACTGGACGTCGGCGCACTGCCGATCTGCGGGCCCGACGACCGTCTGCACGGCATCATTACCGACCGTGACATCGTGCTGAAGTGTCTGGCCAAGGGCAAGGACCCGCACCACATGACAGCCGGACAGCTGGCGCAGGGCAGGCCCATCACGGTCGACGCGGGCGCTGACACGAGCCAGGTGCTGCAGACGATGCAGGATCACCGGATCCGGCGTGTCCCGGTGATCGCCGACCACCGCCTCGTCGGCATGATCAGTGAGGCCGATCTCGCCAGGCACCTGTCCGAGGAGCAGGTGGGTCACTTCGTCGAGACGATCTGCGCGGAGCGGTGAGCCGCACCAGAATGCATGTGGGCGTCGCTATTCGTGCGCGATGACGGCGGCGGGCGCCTCGGCGTGGTGGAGGACCGCATGGGTGACCGGTCCGATGTGCGCGCCGATTGAGCTCCGCCGGATGCGGCGGCCCACGACGATGAGCCCCGCCTCTGCGCCCATCCTGATGAGTTCCGTGGCGGCGTGTCCGAGGCTCGCGCGAGCGATGACGCCGACATCCGGGTACTTGTCCCGCCAAGGCGCCAGGACATCGTGCAGAGAGGCCTCCGCGCTCATTTCGAGCTGGGCGTGGACTCTCGGATCGTACGCCGCGCCGTACCCCACCAGGGGAGGCAGCGACCAGCTGTGCAGGACGTGAAGGGTGCATGCCCGCCGCCGCGCCTCCTCGAAGGCGAAGGCGAGCAGGGCGTCACACGGTCGGCTGATGTCAACGCCCACCAGCAGCTCACGGGCCGTGTGCTGGCCGTCGGGGTGTGGCACCGCGTCCTCGCTCGCCCGCACCATGACCACGGGCCGTACCGTCGCCTGGATGACCGCCATGCCGACGGAACCGAGTACGAAGCCCGTGACGGTGCCCAGTCCCCGAGAGCCCAGGACGATCATGTTCGCGCCGGCCGCGGCGCCGACGAGCTCGGCGGCCGGTCTGCCGTCGATCGATCGGATGCCGACCTCCAGTTCGGGGTGGCTCGCGCGCAGTTCGTCGGCGGTCTCATTCAGCAGCGCCTGGGCCCAGTGACGGCGCACATCGCTGGTCGGCATCGGGAGGTCGCGGGGAGATGACCATTCCTCGGCGTGGACGAGGTGGAGTGGCACGCCGCGCAGCAGGCCCTCTCGCGCCGCCCAGCGGGCGGCCGCGAGGCTTTCCGCGGATCCGTCGATACCGGCGACGATTCGATCGTTCATGATGGCTTCTCCCGGCAGGGTCCCGCATGGGTCGGGGAGTTGGTCGTCGCACGTGCCGAGGCTGCACGGCGGTTTCTTCAGACTGAGTTCGTGTCGTCGATGGCGTATCCGAGATGCTGGGTTACGGAGACGACGCCGTCGACGGTCCGGCAGAGGCGTTCGATGAGCGGGATGAGGCTCCTGAAGTCGACGGTTCCGTGCAGTTCGACCCGGCCGTCGGTGACGGCCACGGTGATGGCCGAGGGGCTCTGACGTACGCCGAGTTCGAGGACGTCACCCATGATCTCGTGACGGATGTCCTCGTCCGCCCGGAGGAAGATCCTTAGCAGGTCCCGACGGCTGACGATTCCGATCAGTACGTCCGAGTCGTCCACGACCAGGAGCCGCTTGACTCCTTGTGCTTCCATCAACCTGGCGGCTTCGGCGACGGTCCAGTCGGGTCTGGCGCACACGGGGGGCGAGGACATCAGCTCCTCGGCGCGCGTACCCGCGGCCTTGTCCTCCTGCCAGGCCTCCCGCTCGGGAAGTGACCGGAAGTAGTCGCTTTGGCCGGCGGACTTCGGCAGCAGGTCCCGTTCCGAGATCACGCCGAGCGGCCGGCCGGCAGAGTCGACGACCGGCACGGCTGACACCTTGTGCTCCGTCAGGGTGCGGGCGATCTCCTTGAACGGAGCGTTGCTGGGGACGGTGACGACCTCGCGGGTCATCAGCTCGCGGACTTCCCGATGCTTCATGCTCTTCTCCTACCGCTCGGTGGGCGTTCGGGCGCCGACCGACACGTCGTCCTGCGCGTAGTCGAGCCGGTTGACCACGTCGACGACGCCGTCGACGCTCTGGCACAGGCGCAGCACGATGGGGACCAGGCTGCGTCGGCTTACGGTGCCGCTGAGGGTCACCAGCCCGTCGGTGACGTCGACGGTCAACGACGAGGGGCTGAGGCCGAGGGTGTGGGTCACCACGTCTTCGAGGATTTCCTCCTGGATCGCGTGGTCCCTGCGAAGGAAGAGCTGAAGCAGGTCGCTACGGCTCAGGATGCCGATCAGTCGGCCGGCGGCGTCCACCACGGGCAGTCTCTTGACCTGGCGCCCCCGCATGACTCGCGCCGCGCGGACGACGCTCCATTCGGTCCGGGCCGTGATGGCGGGGCTGGTCATGAGATCGGCGGCCGTGTTCGTGCCGCTGCCGGAGCTGCGCTTGCGGAGCAGGTCGGCTTCGGAGACGACGCCCACGGGACGCTCGGCCTCGTCCACCACGGGCACGGCGGAGATGTCGAACTCCTTGAGGAGCCTGGCGATTTCCTTGAACGGGGTGCCCCGCTGGACGCTGACGGCTGTCGGGGTCATCAGGTCGGCGACGCTGCGGTGCCTCATCGTCGGCCTCCTTCACGTGCGGACTTCGGTGTCGAGGCGCGCGGCCGTGACGTCCACGACGCCCGGTACGGTGCGTGCGACACGCACCAGCACGTCCTTCAGGGCCGGGTCGGGAAGGGAGCCGTCCAGGTGCACGATGCCGTCGGCCACGTGGACCTGCACCATGGCGGATCCGGCGGGGATGAGCTCGGCCATGATCAGTTCGCGCAGCTCCTCGGCGATGTCGGCGTCGGGGCGGAGATAGATCTTGAGGAGGTCGCCCCGGCTGACGACGCCGATCAGGCGGCCGTCGCCGTCGACGACGGGCAGCCGCTTGAGGTGGCCGCGGGCCATCAGGCGGGCGGCGCCGGGGATGGTGGCGTCCTTGGTCACGGTGACCGCCGGTACGGTCATCAGCTGCCCGGCGGTGACTGCGCGGGACTCGTCCGCACCCTGGGCCTTGAGCAGCAGATCCGCTTCGGACACCACGCCGGCGACCCGTCCTTCCTCCGACAGGACGGGCAGGGCGCTGATCCGCCACTGCCGCATGGCCTCCACGACTTCCTTGAAGGGTGTTCCGCGGTCGACGGAGATGACGGCATGCGTCATTACGTCCTCGACGGTGCGAAGGTGCTTCATGATGCCTCCAGAACGGCGTCCCGATACGTCTGAGCGTGGACACCCGTGCCCGACGGCGGTAGGGCCGCCAGGGGATCATTTCGGGCTGATCGGCCCTGTTGTCCAGGTGTCGGGCGTGCTTTTATGAAATTGACGGAAAGAGTCCCTGAGAGGATGCGGAGAAGCGGCTGGTGGCCGTGCACCGCACGATCGGGATCCGCGAGAAGCGGGTGGGCTCTTTCCGCCCTTTGCCGCGAGGGTTCAATGCAGGGCATCGTGAGGGTCGGCAACCGGAGACAGGTCGTTGACCGCGTAACCAAGGGATTGGTCCACGCTGACGACCCCGTCGACCGACTGGCACAGTCGTTCGACAACCGGAATGGTCGACCGCTCCTCGACCCGGCCGCTCAACGAGACGACCCCTTCGCTTACAGTCACCGCAACGCCTCCCGGGGTCATCCTGAGGGTCCGGCCCAGTACGTCGTCGACGATCTCGTCGCGGATTGCGTCATCGTTGCGGAGCATGGGGCGCAGCAGGTCGGTGCGGCTGACGATGCCCACCAGGGTTCCGGTCTCGTCGACCACCGGCAGGCGCTTGACGCCTCGCTCGTGCAGGAAGCGGGCCGTCTCGACGATGCCCCACTCCGGCCGGGCGGTCAGGACGGGAGTGGACATCAGATCGCCGGCGGTCCGGGCGCCCATCGAGACACGGTCTATGGACGACGTGGCGTGCATGGGGTCGCGTCCTTCGGTGTCGGGCAGCCCGGCCTGCCTGCGGAGCAGGTCGGCTTCGGAGACGATGCCGATCGGGTGGCGACGGGTGTCCACGACGGGCAGGGCCGAGACCCCGTTGTCGTTGAGGCTCCGGGCGACCGTTTTGAGTGACGCTTCGGGGCTCGCCGTGGCCACGTTCCTGGTCATGACGTCTGCGACAGTGCGATGAGACATGGTCCGATCTCCTTGTGAATGGGGCCGTCAGCCGTGAGCGATGACCGCGACGGGCGCAGCGGCGTGGTGCAGGACCGCATGAGCCACGGACCCCAGATGCACGCCCAGAGGTGAGCGGCGCAGGCGGCGACCCACGACGATCAGGTCCGCGCTTGCCGCGGCCCGGACGAGCTGCACGGGTGCGGGCCCCTCGAACGCCTCGTGGGTGGCGCTCACGGACGGGAACTTGTGCCGCCACGGCATCAGCATCTCGTCGAGCATCACGGTGATGGTCCGGCCGATCTCCCGCTCGTTCTCCGGGTCGAAGAAGGGCGCGTACTGGTACATGGACGGCATCTTCCAGCCGTGGATCGCACGCAGGGCGCAGCCGCGACGGTCGGCCTCCTCGAAAGCGAAGGCCAGTACCTTGTCCGCTGCCTCGTGGATGTCGACGCCCAGGACGATTTGCCCGTAGCGGGTGAGCTGGGCCTCCTCGGGCGCGTCCGACACGCGTACGAGCACCACCGGCGTCTCGGTGGCCACCAGTGTCGACAAGCTCACCGAGCCGATGAGGAATCCGACCAAACCTCCCACCCCGCGGGAGCCGAGGACGAGCAGCCCGGCGTCGGCCGCCTCCGCGGCCAGGGCTGCCGCCGGCCTGCCGGAAAGGCATCTGGTCGAGACCTCCAGCCCGGGATGCCGGCGTCGCACGTCCTCCGCCGCATCGGTGAGCGCCTCGTCGGTCCAACGATCGGCCGCTTCGCGGCCCGGCGCCGGTACCGAGGGGCTGATCAGCCAGTCGACAGCGTGGACGAGCCTCAGCGGCACTTCCCGCAGGACCGCTTCCCGGGCGCCCCAACGGGCCGCGGCCCGGCTCTCGGGAGAGCCGTCGACGCCGACGGTCACATGGTGCTTCATGGCGAGACCTCCTTGGGTGCCGCAGGACCATGGCCCTCTTCCAGCGTCACCTGCGGCGCGGCGACCGAGGAGGGGCCGAGTGGCCCCATGTGGGACCGATCAGCCCCCGCTACTCCACGGAGGAGCGTGAGGCGACGTAGTCGGCGCAGCCGTCCAGGGTGTTCAACGCCGGATAGTCGGTCTCGGGCAGGGCGAGACCGGTGCGCTCGCTCAGCGCCTCGATGAAGTTGAGGAAGTCGAGCGAGTCCATCTCCAGGTGGTCCCGGAAGTTCTCGTCCTGCGAGAGAACCGCCGCGTCGGCGCCGGGAACCACGTCTGTCAGCACGTTCTTGATCAGTACGAGGGCCTCGTCACGGTTCACAGTTCCTCCGGTCGTTGGAGCAGGCGGTCGATGGACGTCAGGAATCGCGCCCCGGTCGCACCGTCGCTCGCACGGTGGTCGGCGGAGAGCGTGGCCGTGACGGTCGGGTGCACCGTGAGCATCCCGTTCACGGCTACCGGCTGCTCGATGACACGCCCCAGACCGACGAGTGCGACCTGCGGCGGGTAGATCACCCCGAAGACCGCCTCCACCCCCTGATCACCGAGGTTGGTCACGGTCAGCGTCGGGTCGGCGGTCTCCGAGGCCCGCAGTCGGCCGCCACGCGCCCGCGAGACCAGTCCCTTCAGCGTCGCCATGAGCTCTGGCAGCGGCATCGTGTCGGCGTCGGTCAGCGCCGGCGCGACCAGGCCGCCACCGCGCAGGGACACCGCGACACCGAGTCGCACGGTGTGCGAGGGGACGAACGCTTCGTCCTTCCAGTAACCGTTCAGTTCCGGTGCTTGGCGTGCAGCCAGGGCAACCGATTTGAGCAGCAGGGCCGCTGGTACGAGCCGTTCCGCCACGGGCCTGTCGGCATTCCGGTCGCGCATCCATGCCATCGCGGCGGCCAGATCGATCTTCGTCGACAAGTAGTAGTGGGGGATCTCGCGGTTGGCACGGCTCATCAGAGCCGCGATCGCCGCACGCGCCGGATACGCGGGCTCGGCCGTCGACGAAGACGGGCGCGCCTGTGCGTGGCTTTCGACCGTACGGGCCGGAGGGCCCGCCGTGGCGGCCCGTACATCGTCGGCCCGGATCGTGCCGCCCTGTCCGGTTCCCCGCAGGGCGCTCAGGTCGATGCCCGACGACTGGGCCAGCCTGCGGGCGAGCGGCGAGGCCTTCACCCGATGTGGCCCGTCGGCTGGCGCGTGCTCCACGTCGGAACGGGTGATCCGACCGCCCTTGCCGGAACCGTGCACGGACGACAGGTCGATGCCCTTCCGCTCGGCCAAGTGCCTCACCAGGGGAGTGGACACGGTGTCCCCGCCCCCGGTTGTGGTGCGGCCCGGAACGGCTTGCAGTTCGGAGGCCGGGGCCGTCGGCTGCTTCGCAGAAGGAGTGGCAGGGGCAGGGATGGTGGTTGGAGGCTCAGTTTCCGTGTTGATGACGGCCATCCGTGTGCCGACCGGCACGGTGGTCCCTGGGTCGACGAGGAGTGCACCGACCGTTCCCGAGTCGAAGCATTCGACTTCGATCGTCGACTTCGCCGTCTCCACGACGGCGACGACATCGCCCTTCGTGACGGTGTCACCGGGTCCTACCAGCCATTCCACGAGGGTGCCCTCGTCCATGTCCGCGCCGAGGGAGGGCATGGTGAAGTCGGCCATGTCAGCTCACCGCCCGACGAACGGCGTCCACGATGGTCGCGGGCTGGGGAAGCGCCGCTTCTTCGAGCTGCCGGGCATAGGGAATGGGGACCTCCGCGCTGCATACGCGCTGAACGGGGGCATCGAGCTCGTAGAACGCCTGCTCGGTGATGCGGGACGAGATTTCCGCGGCCAGGCTGCCGCTGCGCCACGCCTCGTCGACGATCACGGCCCGGTGGGTTCGGCCGACGGACGCCATGACGGTGGCGTCGTCGAGGGGGCGCAGGGTGCGTAGGTCCACGACCTCTGCGCTGATGCCCTCCCCGGCAAGGGTTTCCGCTGCGGCCATGGCCTTCGGCAGGGAGCCGCCGTACGTGATCACCGAGACGTCCGTACCCGGCCGGCGTACGGCCGCCGTGTCGAGATCGACGGCATCAACGGTGGCGTCCAGCGAGCCCTCCGCGTTGTAGAGACTGCCGTGTTCGAAGAGCAGCACCGGATCGGGGTCCGCGAGGGCGGCTGCGAGCATGTGGCGCGCGTCGTCGACCGTCGCGGGTGCCAGCACCCTGATGCCGGGGATGTGGGCGTACCAGCCTTCGAGGCTGTGGGAGTGCTGGGCGCCGAGCTGTCGGCCTGCCCCGGTGGTCATGCGGATCACGACGGGGACGCTCAGCTGCCCGCCCGACATGTGGAGCAGTGTGGCCGCGTTGTTGAGGATCTGGTCCAGGGCCAGGAGACTGAAATTGACGGTCATGATCTCGACCACGGGCCGCATCCCGCCGAGTGCGGCGCCGATGCCCGCGCCGACGAATCCGGATTCGGACAAAGGCGTGTCGCGGATACGGTCAGGTCCGAACTCTTCGAGCAGGCCCAGGCTGACGCCGAAGCATCCGCCGTACCGGCCCACGTCCTCGCCCATGAGGAAGACCCGTTCGTCCTGCAGCAGGGCTTCGCGTAGCCCCTCACGGAGCGCCTCCCGATAGGTGGTCGGCCGGGAAGTCCCGGCCGGTGCCTTCCGTGTGCTCATGCCGCGCCCCCGGTTTCGCTCGTGACGAAGCGGAGCAGGTCCGAGACCGGTTCGAGCGGGGCCTTCTCGGCCCGCTGTACGGACTGGTCGATCTCGGCGAGTACTTCCTTGTCGAGTTCTTCCAGTACCCGGTCGTCGAGCTGCCCTTCGGAACGCATCAGTTCGGCCAGTCCTTTGAGGGGGTCGCGTCCCTTCCATTCCTCGATCTCGGACTTGGCCCGGTACCGGTCAGGGTCGTACATGGAGTGGGCGCGGAACCGGTAGGTCTGTGCCTCGAGGAAGTGCGGTCCGTTGCCCGCGCGCACGGACTCCGCCGCCCTGAGTGCGACCGCTTCGACGGCGAGGACGTCCATGCCGTCGACCGTCCACGCGGGCATTCCGTAGGAGGCGGCACGCATGGCGAGGTTGGTCTGGGCGTGCTCCCGGGCCAGGCTCGTGCCCATGGCGTACAAGTTGTTCTCGCAGACCAGCAGCAGGGGTAGCCGCCACAGGGCCGCAAGGTTGGCCGTCTCGTGGAACTCGCCTTCGGCGAAAGCTCCGTCCCCGAAGAAACAGCAGGTGACGCGGGTGCTGCCGCGCATCCGGTCGGCGAGTGCGAGTCCGGCAGCCAGGGGCAGGCCGCCGGCCACGATCGCGTTGCCCCCGTAGAAGCGGTGCGTGGCGTCGAACAGGTGCATGGAGCCACCGCGTCCGCGGCTGCAGCCGGTGGCCCTGCCGTACATCTCGGCCATCACGGCGTCGGCGGAAACTCCGCGAGCCAGGGCATGCCCGTGTTCGCGGTAGGTGGAGACCACCGCGTCCTCCTCGCGCAGTGCCTGGTTGACGCCCACGGCGACGGCTTCCTCACCGATGTAGAGGTGGACGAACCCACGGATCTTCGCGCCGCTGTAGAGCTCCACGCACCTTTCCTCGAACCGTCTGATGGCAAGCATCCGGCGGAGCAGGGACAGGTGGTGCCCGGGTGCGGGATGCCCGTCGGGAGTGCCGCGGGCGGCAGTGGCGGGTCCCTTCCTGTGCCCGCTCCTGCGTGCTGCGCTCCGGGCCTTTCCTTCGGGCTGCGGGGTGGTGCTGCTCATGGTTCCGCCTTCTCTCACGAGCGGGTCATCCGGGGTTCTCCAGCGTGGACAGATCACCTTCGGGCAATCCCAGTTCCCGGGCGCGCAGCAGGCGGCGCATCACCTTGCCGCTGCGCGTCTTGGGGAGGTTCTGCTCGAACTCGATCTCCCTGGGCGCCACTGCGGGGCCCAGCCGCCTGCGTGCGAACGCCAAAAGTTCTCGCTTGAGGGACGCGTCGGGGGAGAGCCCGGGACGGAGGGAGACGTATGCCTTGACGACAGCTCCCACGACCGGGTCCGGGCGGCCGATCACACCGGCCTCCGCGACCGCGGGATGCTCCATCAGCGCGCTCTCCACCTCGAACGGTCCGATGAGGTGTCCTGCCGACTTGATGACGTCGTCGGCGCGGCCGACGAACCAGAACCACCCGTCCTCGTCGCGTTTCGCAAGATCGCCCGTGAGGTACCAGCCGTCTGCGAAGCAGGCCCGGTAACGGGCCTCCTCGTTCAGATAGCCCCGGAACATGGAGGGCCAGCCCGGACGCAGCGCCAGCTCTCCCTCGACGCCCGCCCCGGTGATGACCCGAACGCGGCCTCCCGCGACCTCGGCGCGTCCGTCCTCGCCGCGTTCGAGCAACGCGGCCTCCACACCGGGCAGAGGCCGTCCCATGGAGCCGGGCCGGATGTCGCTGGCCGCGAAGTTGGCGATCATGATCGCCCCGGTCTCCGTCTGCCACCAGTTGTCGTGGATCGGCAGGCCGAGCACCTCCTGCCCCCACAGGACGGCTTCCGGGTTGAGCGGTTCACCCACGCTTGCGATGAAGCGCAGAGCCGACAGGTCGTACGGCCCGGGCAGATCTCGGGTGCCGTCCCTGGGGGTTGCACGCATGAGCATGCGGATGGCGGTCGGTGCCGTGTACCAGACGGTGACCCGATGGTTGTCGAGGATGTGGTACCAGCGGTGGACGTCGAAGTCCCCTTCGTCGACCACGACGGTCGCGCCGTGCGTGAGCGGTGCGATGATCCCGTACGAGGTACCGGTCACCCATCCCGGGTCCGCCGTACACCAGTACACGTCCTCCCGGCGCAGATCGAGCGCGAAGGCCGCCGTTGCGTGGTGGGCCACAACCGCTTCGTGCACGTGGACCGCGCCCTTCGGGGTACCGGTCGTACCGCTGGTGAAGTGCAGCAGCGCCATGTCCTCCGGATCGGTGGCCGGCACCGTGTACTCCTCCGGAGCCTCGTCCATGAGTGCGGCGAAGGAGAGCGTGCCAGGCGGCGGATCGGTAACCGGACCCACGAGCAGGACATGGTCCAGATGAGGCAAGCGGTGCCTGTTCTCCTCGACCTTGCGCCGGTACAGCGCCTCGGTGGTGACAAGGACCCGGGCATCGCCCAGCTCCAGCCGCTGGCGCACGGGCTCGGGGCCGAAGGCCGAGAAGAGCGGGCACAGCACGCGTGCGCTGCGCAGCGTGCCCAAGACGGTCGTGTACAGCTCGGGGCAGCGGCCCAAGAGGGTGAAAACCCTCTCTTGTCGCTCCACGCCCAGGGAGGTGAGGACGTTGGCGAAGCGGCCGGTGAGGCCTCCGAGCTCGGCGTAGGTGAGGCGGGTGACGGTGTCGTCGGGTGCGATGCAGCGGAGTGCTTCCCGCCCGCCCCGGCCTGCCGCCAGGTGCCGGTCGACGGCCTCGTAGCCGATGTTCAGCCCGCCTCCAGGCAGCCCGGACAGCAAGGACCTGGCCGTTTCCCAGTTGAAGTCCGCGCGGGCCCGCTCGTAGTCCTGGAGCATGAAGACGACACCGGGGCCGGGCTGCTTGCGGATGATCGAGTAATCCATGGCCGGGTCCTTCTCCTTGCCTTGGAACCATCAAGGAGACAGCGTCACGTCGGGTGACGGCCGTAAACGCAGCGAGCGGGCGTCGGCGATTCCCCCGGATGGGCGACATGGGACGTCGCCGTTACAGGGACATCCCGTAGGCGGTGCGGTGCGGTGGGGTGGGCAGGGAGCCATCGTGGGTGGCCGCCAGGCGGGAGGCGACTGCGACCACACCGTCCAGCTGGCTGGTGAGGCGGATCAGGACCGGAATCTGGCTCTGTTTCTCCAGCCGGCCCTCCAGTGTCACGATGCCGTCGACCACGTGGACGGTGACCGCATCGGCGCTCAGCCCCATCGTGTCCACGAGTATGTCCGCGACTACGCGGTGACGTATCTCCGAGTCCGGTCGCAGGAAGAGCCAGAGCAGGTCACGGCGGGTGACGATGCCGACGAGTCGGTCCTCGTCGTCCACGACCGGCAGTCGCTCGACGCCGCGGCGGGCCATCAGCCGGGCGGCTCCTGCCGCGGTCTCGTCCGCGTGAACCGTCACCGCCGGTGCGGACATGGCCTCACCAGCGGTGAAGGTCACCACGGACGGGAATGGGGCCCCGCCCCGGCCGGTATCGGGCTCCTCGCCCACCGGTGCGTGATCGGCGGCTGCGAGGCCGATCAGGTCGCTCTCGGAGACGATGCCGAGCACCCGGTCCTCGTCGTCGAGGACCGGCAGTCCGCTGATGTCGTGCTGAGCGAGCAGCTTCGCGACATCCTTGAAAGGGGTGGACGTCATGACCGAGACGACCTCGTCGGTCATCAGGTCTCCGACCTTGATGTGCTTCATGAGGCACCTCCTGCCGTCACGGCGATCCACCCGGACGGGAACGCCGGAGGACGCCTATAACCACGATCCGCCCCATGCCAAGAGACGAGGAGGGCCGAATGGTCCGGAGCCGGGCCCGATCGGACCTGTGCCGCACCTGCGGCGCGGGATTGCATGAACCAGGACCACCGGTCCCTGCCAGGTACTGAAGGGCCGTCCTGACCGAGAAGTCAGAAGAGCCGACCTGAGACCCCGACCCCTGGCGGCTCCCCGAGGAGGAACCATGGAAGGCACCACGAGCAGCTCGGAACTCGGCACCGTCGTCGTCGGTGTCGACGGCTCCGAACCGGCCCGGTGGGCAGCGCTCTGGGCGGCGGCCGAGGCCGCACGCCGGGAGTGCCCGCTGCGCATCGTGCACGGGTCCGACACGGACGGCCGGGTCCTCTACGTCTCGGCGAAGAGCATCGAGCATGTCCGCCAGGCAGGCCGGGAACTACTGGATGCCACGGTGGCCGCAGTCACGGAGCGGTTTCCCGGCCTGCAAGTCAACGCTGAGTTCAGCCGCAGGGCACCGGTCCCGAGCCTCCACCAGGCCGCGGGCCCCGACGGCACCATCGTGGTCGGCAGCCGGGGGCTGGGCGGTTTCAGCTCCCTCATGCTCGGATCGGTCGGCCTCAAGGTCGCAGCGGGGGCGAAGACGCCCGTCATCATCGTCAGGGGCACCGAGAACGGCGCAGGGACGGGCGCGGTGCTCGCCGCCGTCCGTGACGAGCACGACCTCGATTGCGCGCGGTACGCCGCACGCGAGGCACAGATCCGCGAGGGCTCACTGCGGCTGCTGCACGTGTGGAACATCCTGCAGTCCGTCGGCGAGGTCGTGACCCTGCTCGACGACGTGGAGGAAATCGCCAACGAGCAGGTCCATCACCTGAACGCGGTGGCGGACCGGGTGCGCCAGGAGTTTCCGGACCTGGCCGTGCAGGGTGATGCGGAGAAGAGCACGTCAGTGGCTTCTGTCCTGGTCGAGGCTTCGCGCCGGGCGGACCTGCTGGTGATGGGCGGCCGAAGGGCACCCAGCTACCTCGGGCCCACGCTCGGACGGGTCACGCACAGCCTCGTCCATCATGCCCACTGCCCCGTAGAGCTCATTCCGCGCCACACGGACGAGAACGGGAGCGAATCGTGAGCGACGCGGGCGAACACGAGGAGATCGTCGTGGGCATCGACCCGGCCAGGGACTGGCGTCTTCCCCTGGCCTGGGCGGTGGACGAGGCCGGGCGACGCCGGCTACGGCTGCGACTCGTCGTAGCCGTACCTCCTCAACACGACACGCAACACGTTGACGACACACCGCGTAGCATCGCCTTGCATCAGGCGGCCTCAGACGCCCTCGGCGAGGCTGCCGCCTGGAGCAGGGAGCGACACCCGGAGGTCGAATCGGTCGTGGATCTCGTCGAGGGGTTCCCCGCCCCGGAGATCGGTCGCCTGTCGAGGCGGGCCCGCATGATCGTGCTCGGCTCCCGTCACCTGAGCCGGACTTCGGAGTTCCTCAGCGCCGGTTCCCTGGTTGTTCCCGTCAGCGCCCAGGCGCAGTGTCCGGTCATTGTCGTGGGCGACGCCGAGCACGTCACGCAACAGCCGCCCTACCTGGTGGTGGGCATTGACGGGAGCGATTCCTCGAAGGCGGCCCTCGCGCTGGCATTCGAAGAGGCCGACCTCAGGGGGGCCAGGCTGCGTGCCGTGTCGGTGTGGGAGCCCCCGCTCTTCCTGCACCACGACGAGGAGGCCGCGCTCCAAGGGCAACGACGCATGCTGTCCGAGACGACGGCAGGCTGGTCGCAGGAGTACCCGGACGTCGTGTTGACGCACGAGGTGCTGTCCGGGCACCCGGTGGAGGAGCTCGCCGGTGCCGCCGAGCACGCCCTCGCCGTGGTCGTGGGCCGTCGTGGCAAGGGAGGTTACACGGGCATGCGACTCGGATCGGTTGTCCACGGGCTGCTGCACCGGGCGCACTGCCCGGTGATCACGGTCCCCGTGCGGTGAGGACTGCGTGACGACGCCCGCCGTCGGGTGCACCGGGCATCGGAGCGGTACGACGAAGCCGAACCGGAACCCGAGATCGGACAGCGCTGAGCCTTCAGGCGGTACTCACCGAGGGACGGTCTGCGTGACGCGCCACAGCCGCCGGGGGAGGCCGCCTTCCTCGACGGCGGCGACCTCGACCAGAGTCCAGCTTCCGGCGAGGGCGTCGACCAGGTCGCGGGAGAAGAAGTGGACGGCGAAGCCGCCGTGTTCCCAGATGTCGTCTCCGTGCCCGGCACCGGCCTGGTAGTGGGCGTCCCCAGTGTGGCGGACGGTGTAGACGAACACTCCGCCCGGCCGCAGTACCCGTCGCACCTCGGCGACCAGGGCGTGGATCTCCTGGGTGGACAGTGCCATGCAGAGCAGCATGTGGGCGAACACGGCATCCACCGAGGCGTCCGCGAGCGGCAGAGGATCGCGGACGTCGTGGACCGCTGTGGTGACCCGCTCCGTGACGTCCTGGGCCGCGGCGGCTTCACGCAGCTGTTCCAGACCCACTGGGCTGAAGTCGGTGGCCGACACGGAGAATCCCTGGCGGGCAAAGTACAGCGCGTCACGGCCATGGCCGGCACCCAGCTCCAGCACCTTCCGGGCGCCGGCGGCCCCGAAGACGGCAGCGGCGTGGATCGCCGGATCGGACGGCTCCTCCCCGTACATGCCGGGATGCCGACCGTAGGTCTGCTGCCAGTGCGCACGCTGAACGTCGCCCAGCCCCTGCTCCCGCTCCGACATGCTGACGCCCTCCTCACCAAGGTCGGCGTCGCCTCAATCGGCCCGCGAGGCCACCCTAGAGGGACACCATGTTGTCACTGCGCCCACCCGCTGTGCCACGGCCGTCATTGCTGTCGGCACTCGGCTTCCGGCACAACTTCTGCGGTGAAGAGCCGACTCTTGCGGTGTGGCCCGGGGCGGGAAGCGGCCTCCGTTCGGGTCCCCGCTTTCCGTCTGGAGGCAGACACGGCCACAGGCATGGGACTATCGGCCCTGGTCGCGACCCCGACCGGCCCATGCCCGGACGACACGGGCCGACGGACAGTGAGGACATGGGGCACATGCCCTGCGGGCCGTGTCCCAGACCATCGCAACAGGAGCGTGAGCCATGTTCTGGTACGACCACGGAATGGGCGGATGGGGCTGGGTCGCCATGACGTTCACCATGGTCCTCCTCGTGGCCCTGGCCGTCGCGGGAGTCGCACTGCTCCTCCGCAGTGTCGACCGCTTCCCCTCGGGCCCAGGGCAGCCCCCGGCTGCGCCTTCCGCCAAGCAGGTGCTCGCCGAACGGTTCGCCCGAGGCGAGATCGACGAAGAAGAGTACGAACAACGTCTGACCGCACTACGTGCGCACGGGCCGGGTCAAGACCGGCCAGGATCGGGAGAGAGCTGAACCCATCCTTCCGGAAGGGTGGCAGGCAGCGACTGAGGACCTGCGGAATCTTGTTCGTCGGCTGACCCCGCTTGTGTTCATCCCCCCATCTGGGTGACGGCGTCTCAGAACGTGCAGCACTGGTTCCCGTGCCGATCAGTACGGCCAGGACCAGTCCGCGACCTCCGGGAGGTCGGTGCCGTGCTCGCGGATCCAGTCGTGGTGGCGGATGTGCTGGTCGGCCATGGCCTGGCGCAGGCCCTCGCCGCGGCTTGCGAGGCCGGGAACGCGGTCGATGACGTCCATGACGAGCCGGTAGCGGTCCATGTCGTTGCGCACGACCATGTCGAAGGGGGTGGTCGTGGTGCCGGACTCCTTGTAGCCGCGGACGTGCAGGTGGGGGTGGCCGGTACGGCGGTAGGCGAGGCGGTGGATGAGCCACGGGTAGCCGTGGTAGGCGAAGATCACCGGCTTGTCGGTGGTGAAGAGGGCGTCGTACTCGGGGTTCGTCATGCCGTGGGGGTGTTCCTCGTGGGGCATGAGCCGGGCGATGTCGACGACGTTGACGACGCGGACGGCCAGCGAGGGGAGGTGCTCGCGGAGCAGGGCCGCGGCGGCCAGCACCTCCATGGTGGGTACGTCGCCGGCGCAGGCGACTACGACGTCCGGTTCGCGGGAGCCGTGGTCGGTGCCCGCCCACTCCCAGATGCCGGCGCCGCGCGTCACGTGGGTGCGGGCCTCGTCGATGGGCAGCCAGTCGAAGCAGGGCTGTTTGCCGGCGACGATGACGTTGACCTGGTCGCGGCTGCGCAGGGCGTGGTCGGCCACGGCGAGGAGGGTGTTGGCGTCCGGCGGCAGGTAGACCCGTACCACCTCGGGGCTCTTGTTGAGGACGTGGTCGACGAATCCGGGGTCCTGGTGCGAGAAGCCGTTGTTGTCCTGGCGCCAGACGTGCGAGGTGAGCAGGTAGTTGAGGGAAGCGATGGGCGCTCGCCAGGACAGTTCGCGCGAGGTCTTCAGCCACTTGATGTGCTGGGCGACCATGGAGTCGACGATGTGGGCGAAGGCCTCGTAGGTGGAGAAGAGGCCGTGGCGGCCGGTGAGGAGGTAGCCCTCCAGCCAGCCCTGGCAGACGTGTTCGGAGAGGATCTCCATGACCCGGCCGTCGCGTGACAGGTTCCGGTCCGTGGCCTCCGTGATGCCCTGCCAGGCCTTGCCGGTGGCTTCGTACAGGTCGTCCAGCCGGTTGGAGGCGGTCTCGTCCGGACCGACGACCCTGAAGTCCCGTCGCTCAGCCGTGTCCCGCATGATCTGCGTGAGGAAGCGGCCGAGGACGCGGGTCGGTTCGTGGAGGGTGCGGCCGGGCTTGTCGACGGGGACGGCGTGCTGGTCGAGCGCGGGCAGCGGGAGCGGCCGCAGGAGGCGGCCCCCGTTCGCGTACGGCACGGCGCCCAAGCGGTGCTCGCCGTCCGGCACGCAGGCCAGGACCTGGGCCGTCGGCCGACCGTCGGCGTCGAAGAGCTCCTCCGGCCGGTACGAGCGCAGCCAGGCCTCCAGCTGCTGCAAGTGTGCCGGGTTCTCGCGCACACCGGCGAGCGGGACCTGGTGGGCCCGCCACGTGCCCTCGACCGGGTCGCCGTCGACGTTCGCCGGACCGGTCCAGCCCTTGGGCGTGCGCAGCACGATCATGGGCCAGCGTGCGTACTCTCGGCCGGGGTCGGTGCCCGCCGTCCGTGCCTCTTGCTGGATGAGGGCGATGCGGTCCAGGGCGTGGTCCATCGCGCGGGCCATGGCGTGGTGCACCTGGGCGGGGTCACTGCCGGTCACGTACAGCGGGTCGTGCCCGTAGCCGCGCAGCAGCGCGTCGAGCTCGTCCTCGGGGATCCGGGACAGGACGGTCGGGTTGGCGATCTTGTAGCCGTTCAGGTGCAGGATCGGCAGGACCGCGCCGTCGTGGACCGGGTCGAGGAACTTGTTCGAATGCCAGGACGCGGCGAGCGGACCGGTCTCGGCCTCGCCGTCGCCGATGACGCAGGCGACCAGCAGGCCGGGGTGGTCGAAGGCGGCTCCGTAGGCGTGGGCGAGGGCATAACCCAGCTCCCCACCCTCGTGGACGGAACCGGGGGTCTCCGGCGCCACATGGCTCGGCACCCCGCCGGGGAAGGAGAACTGCCGGAACAGCTTGGCCATGCCGTCGGCATCGCGGCTCACGTCCGGATACGTCTCGCTGTATGTCCCTTCCAGCCAGGAGTTGGCCAGGACGGCGGGACCTCCGTGTCCCGGACCCCAGACGCACAGGGCCTCCAGCGCACGCTCCTTGACCACGCGGTTGAGGTGCGTGTGCACCAGGTTGAGGCCGGGCGAGGTGCCCCAGTGGCCGAGCAGCCGCGGCTTGATGTGCTCCGGCCTCAGCGGTTGGGTCAGCAGGGGGTTGCCCATGAGGTAGATCTGACCGACGGCCAGGTAGTTCGCGGCGCGCCAGTGGGCGTCCAGCTGCGAGATCGAGTGCGCGGTCAACGCGGTCATGTCCGCTCCTGCGTCTGAGGGTCCGGGACGTTCGTCGACGGGGCCGATACCGACACCCTGCCCCTGCTGTGGTGCGGCCGCGAGAGGAGGACCGGCCCTCGAGGAGGGACCGTTGGCCCTTCTGCGCCCCTGCCCAGCACGAGCAAGGTGAATCCCGGTGGCGCCGGTCCTTCCCCCGGCCGGCGCCACCCAATCCCCGCCGGCCGACCCCGATGCCTCTCGCATCAGTACGGAGGACAGACCTGTGAAGCGCACCCTCGTTGTCGGAGTGGACGGATCCCCGGAAAGCCGGGCCGCCGCGGACTGGGCCGCGCGCGAAGCCGTACGGCGTGACCTGCCCCTGCACGTGGTCCACGCCTGGCTGTGGCAGCCGCTCGCCGTCCCGATCGTCCAGGACCGCGACACCGAATCCCGCCGGGCCGACGACATCCTGAACGAGGTCGAGCAGGAGCTCACCCACCGGTACCCGTCGCTCGCGCTCACCGCAGAAGTCCTGTGCGACACGCCCGTGCCGGCCCTGCTGCGCACCGCCAAGGAAGCCGAGCTGCTGATCCTCGGCACCCGCGGGCACGGAGCCCTGCTCGGCTTCCTGCTCGGCTCCTACGGTCAGCAGGTGATCGCGGCCGCCGAGTGCCCCGTCGTCTCCGTCCGATCCCGCCACGGCAGGCCGCTGGCCGTGCCGGAAGAGGGCGAGGTCGTCGTGGGACAGCAGGGTGGAGTGGAGGAATCAGCCGAGGTACTGCGCGTCGCGTTCGAGGCGGCCGCGGCGCGCAAGGTCCCGCTCCGCGCCGTCCGGGCCTGGAACCTGCCCCCGGTGTACGGATACAGCCCCGGCTCGATGTGGATCGCCGAGCAGTTCGGCGGTCTGGAGCCGTTCGAGAAGGCCGCGCTGGACCAGGCGCTGGAGCCGTGGCGGCTGAGGTTTCCCGAGGTGGAGGTCGTCGCGCACGTGGAGCGGGGCAGCGCCGGCCACGTGCTGCTGTCGGAGGCTTCGGACGCCCAGCTGGTCGTCGTCGGCCGCCGGGTCCGCGAGTCGGCGGTGGGTACGCGCATCGGTTCGGTGGCCCATGCCGTGCTCCACCACGCGGCCTGCCCCGTCGCTGTCGTCCCGCACCACTGACGCCGAATCGACGGTTGAAGCCGGGCTCGCCGTCGTGCGGCGTGCCCGGCCCTTACCGTGGGCGGTTCCTACTCCGCGGCCGGGATCGGGTGCCGGCCGGGTGGGGTCAGCGCGTGGCTGGCGATCACCGCGGCCTGGACGCGCCGCTCCACGCCGAGTTTGATGAAGAGCCGCGAGATGATGTTCTTGACGGTCTTCTCCGCGAGGTGCAGCTGCTTGCCGATCTCCCGGTTGGTGAGACCCTCACTGACCATGAGGAGGATCTCCTTCTCCCGGTCCGTGGAGCCGGGAAGACCCGTGACTTGTTCCTCCTTCGGCACGTCGCCGCGTATGCGGGCCATCAGCCGCGTGGTGGCGCCGGGGTCGAGCATCGACTGGCCGGAGGCCACCGTCCGGACGGCGGTCACCAGGTCGGTGCCGGTGATCTGCTTGAGGACGTAGCCGGAGGCCCCTGCCATCACGGCGTCCAGGAGTGCCTCCTCGTCGTCGAACGACGTGAGCATCAGGCAGGCCAGCTCGGGCATCCGTGAGCGCAGCTCCCGGCAGACGCTGACTCCGTCGCCGTCCTGGAGCCGTACGTCCAGGATCGCGACCCGGGGGCGCAGTGCGGGGATGCGGATCAGCGCCTGTTCCGCCGTGCCCGCTTCACCGACCACGGTCAGGTCGGACTCGGCGTCCAACAGGTCGTGCACCCCTCTGCGCACGACCTCGTGGTCGTCGAGCAGGAAGATGCTGATGGGAACGGTCGCGCCGCTCGCGCTCGTCGCGTGGGAGTGGGCACCGCTGCCGGTCATGACGCAACTCCTTCGCCTGGTATGTCCTGAACGCACGAACACCGGCATCCTGCCTCCCGTACGGGCGGAACGGACAGTGCCGATTGGCACTCATCGGCCTGCCGCTGCGCGCGGCAGGGCCGGTGTGGGCAGAGGAGGAGGGACCTTCGGCCCTGTCCGAGGGCCTGCCGGGCCTTCCCGAGTGCACTCAGCACCCGATGAACTGCGGGTGCACGGGGAACGGCGCGACTCGACGGAGCCGCACGCAGCGCGGAGGACACCATGACGACCGCCTTGATCGACCTGAGGACCGTGGCACGCGACGACCGCGGCCTGAGGATGGCCCTGGCCGGAGAGCTCGACTTCCATACGGCGGGACGAGTGGAACCACGCCTCGCCGAACTCGCCGGATTCGGCCACCGCAACATGGTCCTGGACTTGTCCGGGATCTCCTTCTGCGACAGCTCAGGCATCGAACTCTTCCTCCGGCTCCACCAGCGCTGCCGTAGCGCGGGCACGCAGCTCTTGCTCTGCGGCGTACCACCCCTGCTGGTCAAGTCCATGCAGGTGCTCGGTGTCGACCGCGGCCTGCCGCTCGCCGTGACGTGATCGAGCGGGTGTCCGAATCTCGCCCCCTGACGGGGACCGTTCGGCCCTGGTTCTCCCGTGGATCGCGGTGAAGGCTGGGACGCGGAAGCCGCAAGGGCCCATCGGGGCCGGACGAAGGTAAGCAGCATGGATCACGAAGGCAACCCGCTACGGGCCCGAGAGGTCGGTGACACGACAGCCCGCCGCTACATGCGGGAGCTGGACAGGGCCGAGGCCCTGCGGCTGCTCTCGACAGTGTCCCTGGGGCGCATCGTCTTCACACAGCACGCGCTGCCCGCCGTCCGCCCGGTGAACCATCTCGTCGAGAACGAGGCCATCATCGTCCGGATACATGAGGACGGGGCATTGGCATCCCTGGCGGCACCCGCCGACGCTCCCGGCGTGGTGGTCGCTTACGAAGCGGACGTCATCGATTCCGTCACGCACCTCGGTTGGAGCGTTGTCGTCACTGGTTACGCGAGGGTGGTGTCAGATGCCGACGAGATGGACCGGTACGCGCACTTGCTGCGTCCATGGGTGGCGCACCGGATGACCAGCACCCTGAGGATCCGTCCGGATCTCGTCACCGGGTTCCGGCTGGAGGCGGACCCGACGCAGCCCGTGCCCGCGGCCCGGGGCTGACGCCTTGCCCCGGTCCTCAGCCCCCGGTGGGGAGGGGAGCCCGCCAGACGAGCCTTGTACCCCCGTCATCCGGAGTCTCGTGAGTGAAGGAGCCGCCCAGGCTCCGCGCCCGCTCGTCGAGGTTGAGCAGGCCGCTTCTGCGGCCTTGGGCCGGAATGCCCTTCCCGTTGTCCGAGACGGTCAGCACAACCTCGCCCTGGCCCGCCTTGAGGGTCACTCCGACCCGGGTCGCCTGTGCGTGGCGGGCGGCGTTGCTGAGGAGTTCACCCAGCACAGCCATGACGTGGTCGGCGATCTGTGGAGGTACGTCGGTGTCGAGCAGGCCCTCCATGCTCAGGCGCGGCGGATGGCCGAGGGTGGTGGCCGCGTCGCCGACGGCACGGGCGGCGCGCGCCCGCAGACCAGGGCCGCCCTCGCGGTCCTTGGTACGCAGCCCGAAGATCGTCGACCGGATGATCTTGATCGTTTCGTCCAGGTCGTCGACCGCCCGGCCGACCCTTTCGGCGGCCCCATCGTGCTCGACGAGCCGGGCGGCGCTCTGCAAGGTCATGCCGGTGGCGAAGAGACGCTGGATCGCCAGGTCGTGCAGGTCACGGGCGATTCGGTCGCGCTCCTCCAGCAGTGCTATCTGCTCGGCGTCCCGGCGCCGCTCCGCCAGCTCCAGGGCGAGTGCGGCCTGACCTGCGAAGGCGACGAGGGGCTCCAGCTCGCCCTCGCCGAACGCCGGCTCTCCCGCCGGGCGCGCGAGCAGCAGGACACCTCTGCTTTCGCCGCCCGCGGTGCCCAAAGGGACGGCCACGGCGGGCCCCAACCCTTCCTGAACCTGGGACTCAGCGGGATAGCGCTCGTCGGCCCAGGCTTGCACCGCTGTGACGGGTTTGCCGGCCAGGTGCGCCGCTCCTGCGAGCGTGCCCGCGAAGGGGACGACGAGACCTTGCCGCTCGGCTCCGTCCGCATCGGCCGCGAACTCCACGACCAGGCCGTCGATACCCGCCACGGGCATGGCGATGTCCGCGAGGCGTGCCGCGGTGATCTCTTGTGCGCGGCGGGCGATGAGCTCCAGTACCGCCGGGCGGGAGCTGCCGGACAGCAGGCTTTCGGTGATTTCCGCATTGGCCTTGAGCCATCGCTGCTGGCGCTGCGAGCCCTCGTAGAGCCGCGCGTTGTCGATCGCGACACCCGCCGCCACCGAGAGGGTGGAGATCACCGTCTCGTCCTCGGTGTCGAAATCGATCCCGCCACGCTTGTCGGTCAGATAGAGATTGCCGAACACCTCCTCGCGGACCCGGATCGGCACACCCAGGAACGTACGCATCGGCGGGTGATGGGCCGGAAAGCCGTAGGACGAGGAGTGCGCGCCGAGATCCGTCAGGCGCAGCGGTTCCGGGTGGTGGATGACCTCCCCGAGCAGGCCGTGGCCGGCCGGCAGGGGACCGATCTCGGCGATCTCCGCATCCGTGAGACCCACGGTCAGGAACTGTGAGAGAGTCCGGCCGTCGGGGCCGATCACTCCCAGCGCGCCGTATTCGGCGTCGACGAGCAGCGCGGCCGCCTCCACGATCCGCCGCAGTACCTGGGCGAGATCCAGCTCCCGCCCCACCGACACCACGGCTTCCAGGAGGCTGTGCACCCGGTCGCGGGTGCCGCGCACCTCGTCGATGCGCGCTTGGAGCTCGTCCAGCAGCTCGTCCAGCCGCATCCGCGGTACCTGCGTCAACGGATCCCTCACACCCACGTGCTTCCCCTCCGACGGCTCGCTCGGTTGCCCGATCCACGGTCAGCGTATCGACACGCCCGGGCCCGATGGGCATCGTTGCGCGCGGATGCCAGCCGAGACTGACGTGACCGAAGCGCCGGACGACGACGGGGAGGATGCGCCATGGGCCTGAAGAAGGCGGTCTACGAGGACGAGCTGCTGCGGCTCCAGACGGAGCTGATCAAACTCCAGGAGTGGGTGCGCGCTGAGGGCGCCCGGCTGGTGGTCGTCTTCGAGGGCCGTGACGCGGCGGGCAAGGGAGGAGCGATCAAGCGTGTCGCAGAACACCTCAACCCCCGTGTCGCACGCATCGCGGCCCTGCCCACGCCGACGGAGCGGGAGCGCAGCCAGTGGTACTTCCAGCGCTACGCCGAGCACCTGCCCGCCGCCGGCGAGATCGTCCTGTTCGACCGCAGCTGGTACAACCGCGCCGGAGTCGAGCACGTCATGGGCTTCTGCACACCCGCGGAACACCGGCTCTTCCTGCGCCAGTGTCCACTCTTCGAGCGCATGCTCGTCGAAGACGGGATCCTGCTCCGCAAGTACTGGTTCTCCGTCAGCGACGCAGTGCAGGAGGAGCGGTTCCGCGCCCGGGCACAGGACCCACTGCGGCGCTGGAAGCTCTCCCCGATGGACCTGGAGTCCCTCACACGCTGGGAGGCGTACTCGCGAGCCAAGGACGAAATGCTCGTCCACACCGACACGGCGGACGCCCCCTGGTACGTGGTCGAGAGCGACGACAAGCGCAGCGCGAGACTCAACATGATCGCCCACCTGCTGTCCTCGCTTCCCTACGCGGACGTGGCCCTGCCGTCGCTCACCATGCCGCCCCGCCCTCCTTCCACGGGATACCAGCGACCTCCCAAGGACCTCCAGAACGCCGTCCCCGACCACGCGTCCACGCTCGGGAACGACTGAAGCACGGCAGATCCCGACGCGGAGTCGCCAAGTGCACCGTCAGCGAGGAGCGCGATGTCCGCACGTGGAAGGCCGTCCCTGCTGCCCCTCGGTCTCCGGGGGTACCGCCGGCCGTGGCTCGGCCGGGACGCACTGGCCGGAATCACCGTGGCCGCCTATCTGGTGCCCCAGGCCATGGCCTACGCGGGGGTGGCCGGGCTGCCACCGGTCGCGGGACTCTGGGCCGTGCTGCCCGCCATGGTGCTCTACGCCCTGATCGGTTCCTCACGGCTGCTGTCGGTGGGACCCGAGTCGACCACCGCGCTGATGACGGCCGTCGCCGTGGGGCCGCTCGCAGGAGGGGACCCGGGCCGGTACGCGGTGCTCGCGGCGGCCCTCGCCGTGGTCGTCGGCCTGGTGTCGCTGGCGGCCTGGGCCGTGCGCCTCGGCTTCCTCGCCGACCTGCTCTCACGGCCCGTGCTCGTCGGCTACCTCGCCGGTGTCGCCCTGATCATGATCGTCGACCAGCTGCCCCGGCTCACCGGAGTAAGAGCCACCGGCTCCGGCTTCTTCTCACAGCTGTACACCTTCGCCCTCAACGTCTCGGACGTTCACTGGCCGACCGTCGGCCTGGCCGCCGCTGTGCTCGTCCTGCTCCTGGTGGCGCCGAGGTACTGGCGGCTGGTTCCGCGTCCCCTGCTCGCCCTTGTCGCCGTCACAGCCCTGGTGGCGGCATTCGGGCTGGACGAGCGGTACGGGATCGCCGTGATCGGATCCGTACCCTCCGGGCTGCCGGTGCCCGCGCTGCCGTCCCCCGGTGACCTGCCGCAGCTGGTGATCCCGGCGCTGGGCGTCCTTCTCGTCGGCTACTCGGACGTGATCCTCACCGCCCGGGCCTTCGCCGACCGGGGCGACCCGCTTCCGCTGGACCCCAACCGTGAGCTGCTCGCCCTGGGGGCGGCGAACCTGGGGGCGGGCGTCATGCACGGGTTCCCCGTCAGCAGCGCGCCAGCCGCACCGCGTTGGCCCAGTCGGCGAAGGCACGGAGCCAGGCTTACTCCCTGTTCGCCGCACTCGCGGTACTGATGGTCCTCCTCTTCCTGGGGCCGCTCCTGGCCCACACCCCGAGCGCCGTCCTCGGCGCCATCGTCGTCTACGCCGCCGTCCGCCTCGTCGAACTGGGCGAGTTCCAGCGCCTCGCGGGCTTCCGCCGGCGCGAGCTGCTGCTGGCACTCGGATGCCTCCTGGGGGTTCTGGCCCTCGGCATCCTGTACGGCGTGCTCGTCGCCGTCACCCTGTCCGTGGTCGAGTTGCTGGCCCGTGTGGCCCGCCCGCACGACGCCGTGGAAGGCATGGTGCCCGGGCTCGCCGGCATGCACGATGTGGACGACTACCCGACGGCGCGGACAGTTCCGGGGCTGCTGATCTACCGCTACGACTCGCCGCTGTTCTTCGCCAACGCGGAGAACTTCCGCCGTCGTGCCCTGGCAGCGGTCGACGAACAGAACTCTCCGACGCGGTGGTTCGTCCTCAACACCGAGGCGAACGTAGAGGTGGACATCACGGCCCTGGACGCCGTGGACGCACTCCGCCAGGAACTCGAGGACCGGGGCATCGTCCTGGCCCTGGCCAGGGTCAAGCAGGAACTCCGCGAAGACCTGGATGCCTACGGGCTGACCGCCTCGGTGGGCGCCGACCGCATCTATCCGACCCTCCCCACGGCTTTGGAGGCATATCGGGCATGGAGCCGCGGGGCAGGGTACGAGGCTGAATGAGCAGGACCTGCCGCCCCGAAAAGTGCCGCCCGGCCCCTGCTGGTGACTAAGTCGGGGGAATGCGGTCCGGGTGGTTCGGGTGTTCGCTGGGATCGTCTGCCGCCATGCGCCGGGGGCGGCTGCCCATGTCGGGGGTGAAGTCTTTGGCTCAGCATCCTGCGAAGACGGGAGCCCATGTGAGAAGGATTCCGTTGGCTTCCGTGAGCGAGGTCCATCTCGGTTCAGTTGGCCGCTTCTCCAGGGCCAGGACGGGGCATACCCGAATGTCGGTGCGCCCGAGCTGTAGCTGGTGCGTGTAGTCGAGGACTTGCCCGATCCCCAGGCGAATCTGCTGATCCTCACTCGCGCCGGTCAAGCTCTTGACCTCGGCGATGAAGATGTCATCGGCACGTGACCAGCCGGCGTCGAATCGTGGGGCATTGCGTGCGTGCCCGCGTACCTCGACCTGCTGGTAGGCCAGGTGCTCGATGAGTGCGGCGATGGTTGCCTCGTGAGCCCTGGTGCCCCTGTCGAGGTGATCGAGGTCGAGCGACAGGGCTCCGGTTCCGTGCTGCCCGACCTTGCGTCGATGAAGGGGGCCGCCCAAGATCCCGTCTCCGGAGCGGGCGAGGACGAAGACGCCGTCGTCCGCGCCCTGAGCCCGTTGCAGCTCTCGGCAGGGCGCGGGATTTCCATCGATCAAGTCGACGAATCCGTTCCCATCCACCACGCATACGTGATGTCCTTGCTCGCGTTCCCGTGCGGCGAGGACGAGTTTCTTGCTGTACTCCCGGTGCGAGTCGGTTACGAGCTGACTGGCGAGATCGCCGTGGACGACGACGGTGATCTTTCGGGAGAAGTCCGGCTTGGAATTCGCACCGAACTGCTGGATCATCTCCTCGCAGTCCTTTCGAATGACCCATTCGCCATCCATGAGGACTTTGCCGGTGAAGCAGAGGGTTTGCTCGCTCAAAGTATGAACCCAGCCGTCGCAGGGTTTGACGTCCATGCGGCCTCTCCATGTGTCGGCACCTTGCGCAACGATGACGGCGCTCGCATACGCGCCCTGGAATTTCGAGGGTGGATTCCTGGTGACTGGTGATATGTCGTGGCAGGCGGCAGCGGACGGGGAGTTCCTAGCCCTTGCCGGGCGGGCCCTCGAGCCAGGCTTGATGGGTTCCTCGGCCGCAGTTATCAAATTCCGTTCCAGCTCCCGCACGAATGGCCTAACGATGTAGCGGCTGGATGGTCACTTAACTGCAAGAAAACCGGATCTCGGTGCCGATTTCGACGTTCGCGCAGACCCTCAGTGTGTTCTCGACGTCTGTGTCGTCGTAGAGCGGTTTGGCGGGGCGGTCGTGGAGGTCGGCCGCTGTACGTGCCCGTCACCGGGTGGCGCGTTCTGGGGCGCCGTCATGTACGCCGCGCGGGACCCCTGCCGGCCGCCCGTGGCCCTTGCACGGCACACAGACCTCTGACCGCGGGTGTCCCTCGTCCCCGCCGCGTTCGGTTCCCGACCGTCGCCATGCAGGGCCGAAGGGCCCTGCGCAGCGACCGAACGGCTCCCCCCGGAGAGTGCCGACCGGCCCGCCAACAGGGACTGTTGCCGCCGGGCATGAGGGGGCGCGAGTGACAGAGTTCAAGTGCTCCCCGAGGCGCCCCCCCAGAGGACGCCCGGCCGGGCGCACATCCCATTTCGGCGCCCGTCGAGCGCACCTTCCGTCTCACCTCCGGGGGACCCCATGACGTTTCACGTCGACTCCGAGACCGGCCGGCTGCGGCAGGTCATCCTGCACCGCCCCGACCGCGAAATGACACGCCTCACACCCACCAACAAGGACGAGCTCCTCTTCGACGACGTGCTGTGGGCCAAGCGCGCCCGCGACGAGCACGACGCGTTCGCCGATGTCCTGCGGGACCGCGGAGTGCGCGTGCACCTCCTCGCCGACCTGCTCACCGAGACGTTGGACGGCATCGAGGCACGGCAGCTCGTACTGGACCGGGTCTTCGACGAACGCGAGTTCGGCATCCTCGGCACCGACCGGCTCCGCACGCACTTCGACTCCCTGGAGCCGGCCGCCCTGACCGCCTGCCTCATCGGCGGCGTCACCAAGGCGGAACTGCTCGAGCGTACGGGCCCGATACCGAGCGTACGACTGCACGCCATGGCGCCCGACGACTTCCTCCTAGCGCCGCTGCCCAACCATCTGTTCACCCGCGACACCTCGTGCTGGGTGTACGACGGCGTGAGCGTCAACCCGATGAACAAACGGGCACGCCGCCGTGAAACGGTTCACTTCGAAGCCCTCTACCAGCACCACCCCCTTTTCGCGAAGGGGGAGTTCCACCGGTGGTCCGACGGACAGGCGGCCTATCCCGCCACCATCGAGGGCGGCGACGTCCTGGTCATCGGCAACGGCGCGGTGCTCGTCGGCATGAGCGAGCGCACCACGCCTCAGGCCGTGGAGAATCTCGCCCTGCGCATGTTCGCGGCGGGTTCCGCCCAGCGGGTCGTGGCCGTCAGCCTGCCGAAGAGCCGCAGCTTCATGCACCTCGACACGGTCATGACGATGGTCAGCGGCGACACCTTCACCCGATACGCCGGCCTCGGCATGCTGCCTTCCTCCACGATCGAACCCGGGACCGGCGGGGAGGGGCTGAGGGTCACCGACCACGCCCCCGAGGACATGGACCGGGCCATCGCCGACGCGCTGGGTCTGCCGTCCATCAACGTCCTCACCCCGAGCCAGGACCTGCGGTCCGCCGAGCGGGAGCAGTGGGACGACGGCTGCAACGTGCTGGCCGTGGAACCCGGCGTGGTCGTCGCCTACGAGCGCAACGTGACCACCAACACCCACCTGCGCAAGAGCGGTATCGAGGTGATCACCGTTCGAGGCAGCGAACTCGGCCGGGGCCGTGGCGGCCCGCGGTGCATGACCTGTCCCATCGAGCGCGAGGCCGCCTGACCACCCCTCCCGCGCCCCCGCGTCCCGGTGATCCGCGCGCCGCACACACCCCGTACACATCAAGGAGCCCGCCATGCACGACGACCTGCACCAGCGCCCGTTCGTCAAGGAACTCGACTTCACTCCCGAGGAGTTCCGCCACCTGCTGGAACTCTCCGCCTCCATCAAGACGGCCCGCCGCGAGGGACGCGAGGAGCAGCGGCTGCGCGGCAAGAACATCGCCGTCATCTTCGAGAAGACGTCGACGAGGACCCGATGCGCCTTCGAAGTGGCCGCGCACCAGCAGGGCGCGCACGTGACCTACCTCGACCCGGCCGGCTCCCAGCTCGGGCACAAGGAGTCCATCAAGGACACCGCACGCGTCCTCGGCCGCTACTACGACGGGATCGAATACCGGGGCAGCGACCAGCGCCTGGTGGAGGAGCTGGCCCAGCACGCCGGCGTTCCGGTCTGGAACGGCCTGACGGACCAGTGGCACCCCACCCAGTCGCTCGCCGACGTGCTCACCATGTGGGAGCACACCGACAAACCGCTGAACCAGGTGTCCTTCGCCTACCTGGGCGACGCCAGGAACAACGTCGGCAATTCCCTGCTGATCGTCGCGGCGATGCTCGGCATGGACGTACGCATGGTCGGCCCGCGGTCCCTGCACAACGCCTCCGACGTCGTCGACCACGCGCGGCGGGCGGCGGCCGTCAGCGGTGCGCGCATCACCCTGACCGAGGACGTGACCGAAGGCGTGGCCGGCGTCGACTTCGTCTACACCGACGTATGGCTCTCCATGGGAGAGCCGCCGGAGATGTGGGACGAGCGCATAGCCCTGCTCAAGCCGTACCAGGTGACAGCGAAGACCCTGGAGGCGACGGGCAACCCGGCGGTCAAGTTCATGCACTGCCTTCCGGCCTTCCACAACAGCGACACCACCGTCGGCGCCAAGATCGCTGCGCGGACCGGCATGACCGCACTGGAGGTCACCGAGGAGGTGTTCGAGTCCTCGCACTCCATCGTGTTCGACCAGGCCGAGAACCGGCTCCACACCATCAAGGCCGTCCTCGTCGCCACCCTCGGCGACTGAACCGGCATCCCCTCGACCTCCGGAGAACACGTCATGCGTGTAGTCGTCGCATTGGGCGGCAACGCCCTGCTCCGCCGCGAGGAGCGGCCGGACGCCGCCGTACAGTTCGCCAATATCCGCGCTGCTGTGTCCGCGCTCGCCCCCCTCGCGCACGAGCACGAACTCGTCATCACCCACGGCAACGGACCTCAGGTCGGCGTGCTCGCTCTCCAGAGCGCCGCCGACCGCTCCCTGAGCAGCCCCTACCCCTTCGACGTCCTCGGCGCGGAGACCCAGGGCATGATCGGCTACTGGCTGCTCCAGTCCCTGCAGAACGCCCTGCCCGAACGGCAGGTCTGCGCCCTGCTCAACCAGACCCTCGTCTCCGCGGCCGACCCCGCCTTCACCGACCCGGCCAAATTCGTGGGCCCGGTCTACGACCGGACCGAAGCGGAGCGACTGGCCGCCGAACGCGGCTGGACGGTCAAGCAGGACGGCGCCCACTGGCGACGCGTCGTACCGTCCCCCCGTCCACAACGCGTCGTGGAAACACGGCTCATCCGGCTGCTGCTCAACTCGGGAGCGGTGGCCGTGTGCGCAGGAGGCGGCGGCGTACCGGTCATCCGTGACGAACAGGGGCAGCTGACCGGCGTCGAAGCCGTGGTGGACAAGGACCTCACCGCCGCCCTCCTGGCCGAGGCGCTCGACGCCGACGCGCTCCTGCTCCTCACGGACGTTCCCCACGTCTCGCTCGGCTACGGCACCCCCGGCGCCGAGCCCATCGGACGGACCACACCCGCAGCCCTGAGAGCCCAGCAGTTCCCCGCCGGATCCATGGGACCCAAGGTCGACGCCGTGTGCCGGTTCGTCGAGCTCACCGGCGGAATGGCGGCCATCGGCGCTCTCGAAGACGCCCGAGCCATCCTCGACGGAGCCGCCGGCACCGTCGTCACACCCAGCGGCAGCTACCGCGAAGCCCGCCACGACGGAACACAGGACCTGACATGACTCTGCAGAGCGCACCCGCATCCCCACAGCCGGCCAGAGCCAGAACGGACTCCGGCGCGCCCGACGCCCCACGGCGGCGGCTTCGGTTCCCGTCCGCCTTCACCGTCCTGATCGTCGTCACCGTCGCAGTCTGGGCCCTGACGTTCGTCATCCCCGCCGGCCGCTACGACACCGAGGACGGCAGCCCCGTACCGGGCACCTACCACTCCGTAGAACTGACCACCGGATTCTGGGAGCGGCTCAAAGACCTGTTCCTCGCCCCGGTCAACGGTCTGTACGGCGTCACCGACGCCGGGACCGGCCTCACCGCACCTGGCGGCACCGGCTCCTTCGCGGGCGCGGCGGGCGTGTTCCTCTTCATACTGGCCGTGGGCGCGTTCATCACCGTCACGATGCGCACCGGGGCACTCACGACGGGAGTGGCGCGCCTCGCGCAGCGTCTGCACCACCGCAGGACCCTGCTGTTGGTGGTCCTGCTGACGGTGTTCTCCCTCGGCGGGACCACGTACGGCATGGCCGAGGAAACCCTAGGCTTCTACGGGCTGATGATCCCCCTGATGCTGAGCCTGGGCTACGACCGCATGGTCGCTGCGACGGTCGTCATGGTGGGAGCCGGGGTCGGCACCCTCGCCTCGACCGTCAACCCCTTTGCCACCGGAGTGGCTTCCGACAGCGCCGGCATCGGCACGGGAGACGGCATCGTCCTGCGACTGGTGATGTGGGCCTGCCTGACGGCCCTGGCAGCCGCTTACGTCGTGCGCTACGCCCGCCGCGTCACCGAGGACCCCTCCCGGTCGCTGACACCCCTCACCGAGGACGACCTCCGCATCAAGGCCGAGGGTGGCGAAGCGGCGAAGCTCACGAGTCGCCAGCGCACGGTCCTGTGCCTCTTCGCGACCACGTTCCTCTTCATGATCTTCGCCGTCGTCCCCTGGTCCGATCTGCACGTCACCTTCCTGCCCACCCTCGGCTGGTACTTCCCCGAACTCGCCGCCCTGTTCATCGTCGCGGCGGTCGCCGTGGGGCTGGTCGGCGGCCTGGGCGAGAAGGGAACGGTGACCGCCGTCACCGCCGGCGCAGGGGACTTCATCGGAGCGGCGTTGATCGTCATGCTGGCCCGGGGAGTCACGGTGATCATGAACAACGCCAGTGTCACCGACACCATCCTCGACGTCCTGCAGAGCGCGGTGGCCGACACATCCTCCGGCGTGTTCGCCGTACTGATGTTCGCGGTGAACCTCCCGCTGGCCTTCTTCGTCCCCTCCTCGTCCGGCCACGCGGCCCTCGCAATGCCCATCCTCGCCCCCCTGGCCGACTTCGCCGGAGTGAGCCGGGCCCTGGTGGTGACCGCGTACCAGTCGGCTTCCGGATGGGTGAACCTCGTTACGCCCACCTCGGCCGTCGTCATGGGAGGCCTCGCCCTTGCCAAGGTCCGCTACGACCGGTACCTGCGCTTCATGGCACCACTGATGGGTGCTCTGCTGGTGGCCGTCGCCGGATTCCTCGCACTCGGTGCGGCAGTGCGCTGAATCGCTACGGGGCAGGCAAGTGGCCGGCTGGTCGGGACACCGACCAGCCGGCCACCGTCGTGTGCCCAGCACGAGGCGGACCTGTGGGCTCCGCCGGACGGCGCCAACAGGGCCCTGGGCGCTCCTCTGAGCCGCGACCGTGAGCTCAGGCGGGGCATGGTGTCCGTGGCCGCTCAAGGAGGTGGGGCCTCATGCCCGGACTGCCGGCCATCGGAGCGACTGCACGGGCGCGATTCCCGTCCTCGCTGTGGACTGGCGGTGCGACAGCGCCGACGGGCCACTGGTGGGGCGCCCGCCCCACCGGATGGCCGTCTCGCTGCGGCTGCTGATACGGATACGCTCGCGGCGTCGGGCGGCCACCCATCGGGGTTGGCAGGCCTGAGAGTTGCGCCAGCGCAGGCGGGCGGGCAAGGCCTGCACGGACGCTTTGGTCGAGGTGGTGGGGACGGGCGGGGAACTGCCGCAACGGTCCTTCCCGGCCGGCCTGTGGACCCGGACCGACCGCCCCATCCCGCCCCTCGCCGCGGTGGCTTCCGTCTTTTCCACCCGGTACGACAAGCAACGCACCGACCACTGCGGTCGCAGCACACCAGGAGCCCCCGTCGCGCAGCTGCGCGACGAGGGCTCCTGGTGTCAAGGGGCGACGGCGTCCGTCGGGGGACCGCAGCCGGGGTGCATCCGTCCTCGGTGAGGCTCGCGACGATCAGAGATGAGGGACGACCGCCACGGGCGTCGTGGCGTGGTGCAGCACTGCGTGGGTGACCGGGCCGATGTGTGCTCCGACCGCCGCCCGGCGTATGCGCCGTCCGACGACCAGCAGCGAGGCTTCCTTCGACGCTTCCACGAGGTGGCCCGCGGGCCGTCCCACCAGGCACTGCTCCTTGACCTCGACCTGGGGGAACTTGCCGCGCCACGACCGCAGTACGTCGGTGAGTGCGCTCGCCTCGCGCAGTCCCAGCGCGACGCCGTGGCCAGGGTCGGCCGCCGCAGGGTCGTACCCTTCGACCACCGGTACGCTCCAGCCGTGCACGACCCGCAGGGTGGCCGCTCGGGCAGCGGCGGCTTCGAATGCGTACGCGAGCAGCTCGTCGCACGGCCTGGAGAGGTCGAGGCCGAGCACCACGTCGCGGCACTGCCCCTTGCGGTCCCCGTGGTCGCCCGTCCCCGGGAGCGGTTCACACTCGGCCCGTTCCCCGGCCCGTACGGCGACGACCGGACGCTCGGCGTGCGCGATGACGGGCAGGGACACCGATCCGGTCAGGAAGCCGGCCAGGCCACCCAGCCCTCGTGAACCCACGACCAGGACTTCCGCCTTCTCTGCGGCGGACAGCAACACCTCCGCGGGGCGGCCGTGCACCTGCTCGACGCTGATCTCCAGGCCGGGGTGCGCCGCCCGCAGCCGGTCGGACGCGTCGTGGGTGACCTGCTCGGCGTAGTGCTGTGCGGCGGTCGCCCCCTCACAGGGCGCGGTGTCCAGGCCGGTGAACGGGGCGTGGGCGAAGGCCCGTGACCAGTCCTGCCAGACGTGCAGGAGGTGCAGGGGCAGACGGCGCATCTGTGCCTCGTGGGCGGCCCAGTCCGCAGCGGCCAGCGACTCGGCCGAGCCGTCCACAGCGGCGATGACGGTACGTGACATGATTCCTCCGGGTGAGGGGTCTTCGGGTGGTTTGCGGCACTGGTCCGGGGACCGGCGGCCGGGCGCGCGGCGTCGCCCGGAACGTGTTACCGGGACGGAGTGATCAGCCCGTAGTGGCCGTCGTAGCGGTGGTAGAGGACGCAGCCCCGGCCGGTGGCCGTGTCGTTGAAGAAGACGAAGGGCAGCCCGGTGAGGTGCAACCGTGAAACGGCCTCGGTCACACTGCTCGTCGGCACGGGAACCGTGCTCACGCCGAGCAGACCGTCGACCTCCCGTTCCTGACCCAGAGGTCCCAGCGAAGCCATGCGATGCCGCCCGGTACGGACGTCGCGGTAGACGACGCTGTCGCGCCCGGAGGCCAGGTCCGTGAAGAGCCAGAAGTCGTGGTCCATGGCCTCCAGGTCGATCACGGCGTCCTCAGGCGTCTGGTGGACCAGGCTGAAGGACTTGTGCCGCACGATCCGGCGCTCTTCGGCGGGAACGTGATGCCGGTGCGGACGGTGGTCGTGCGGTGCGCCGTCCCGCGATGTCCGGCTGGGCGTGCCGTTGCGGTGGGGGCCGCCCGCCGCATACCGCCGTGGCCGGGTGAGCCGGGCAGCCAGGCGCTCCTGCAGGAGGTCGACCGCTTCGAACATGCTGTTCGCGGCCACGTGGGCGCGAACCATCCGGCCGTTGACGTCCACCACGGCCTGAGCCGTGGCCGGGCGGTTCGCCGAAGTGTTGACGGCTTGCGTGAGCTTCACCCGCACGGTCGGCACGGGTCCGCGCACGTGGCCGATCACCGCGAGCATCTTTCCCTGGGCGTACACGTCCGCGCCATCGGGCAGCTGCCCTCGGTTGCGGACCTGGACGTCGGCTGTCCGGCTGGTCTTGAGACCGCTCATGAGAACTCCTCCTCGATCCCTTTCAGCCTGTCTGCCGGCGGCCGCTCCCGGGCAGAGCCGTCCGGACCCCGCCACGGCGCCACTGGTACCGACACCACCCGAGAAACCGGGACTTCCGGTCGGCCGGACAAGGCCGTTCGGCCTACAGACCCAGAGACGGGCAAGTCGACGAGCCCCGGCCTGATATCGCGTGACGTGCCGGACCGACAGCACGGCTCGGGTCGGCGGCTCCGGGTCGCCGCGACCGGCCGCGGTGACCGCCGCCGCTCGGCCGACGGAAGAGCCCGTGGTGTCCCGCCCTGTTGTCAGTGATCGCTTTCGCGGGCGGTTGTCAGCCGGTTCACCACACCCACCACACCGTCCACGCGCCACGTGACTCTGATCAACGCCGTTGTATCGAGGGCAGGTTCGGATGACCCCACCATGGTGACCATCCCGTCGCGAACGTCGATGCGGAGCCCGTCGATGCGGTGGGCGGCCGGCGTCCGGCCGGAGACGGCATCGGCGACGTCCGCGAGGATCTCCTCGTCCGTCCTCAGGAAGACGCGCAGCAGATCACGTCGCGTGGTGATGCCGATCAGACGGTCTTCCTCGTCCACCACCGGCAACCGGTCGACGTGGCGACGTTCCATGATGCGCGCGGCGTCGGCGACGCGCTGTTCGGGATGCACGGTTACAGCCGGGCTGGTCATCAGCTCGCCTGCCGCCATGGCGAGTCCCGCGACGGCGTGAGCGTCGGCCGGTCGCCGTGGTGTGAGCGCCATCCGATGCCGCCCGGAGTCGTGCCGGCCGAGACAGCCCTGTTGCCTGGCAAGGTCTTTCCGGGAGATGACGCCCATGACCTTGTCGTCGTCATCCACCACCGGCAGCCCGCCGATCCGATGGGCGATGAGCATGCGAGCCAGTTCTTCGAAGGAGGTGTCCGGGCGGGCCTGGACCACCTCGCTGGTCATGACTTGGCCCACCGTCCGTTCTTCGACCACGGTGCTCATCTCCACTCGTCTCGCAGGTTTCCGGATACCGCCGATGGCGCCCCGGCCTCTGACTGCCCGCCGACCGCTGTGCTCAGCGCGCAGGGGGCCGGGAAGCCCCGGGTTCGTCTGCTCCTCATGCTTGCCGTTGCTTCCAGAGTGGGGCGGAGGACGGCCGGGGGGACAGAACCGGTCAGGACCCGCACGCCGGGCCGTTCGGCCCGTGACAGGCCGGGCCGGGCGGGGCCCGCCGGGGGAGAGGGCCCAACGGCCCTGGCGTGCACCCCGTTCGACCCCTGCCCGCGGCGCGACATGCCCCCCAGGCTGGCACCACTCGCATCGGCACCCAAGGGAAGGGGCGGCGGAGATGACCGTACGCATCGGAATCAACGGCTTCGGACGCATCGGCCGGAACTACCTGCGCTGCGTCATGGAACGCGCGGAGACGAGCAACGGCACCCCCATCGAGGTGGTGGCCGTCAACGACCTCACCTCCCCGGCTGCGCTGGCCCATCTGCTCACCTACGACTCCACCTACGGCCGACTCCACCGCACCGTTGATCACGACGGCGAATCCATTACGGTGGACGGTCACCGCATCGCGGTCACGTCCCGGCGCGACCCCGCCGACCTCCGGTGGGACGCGCTCGGCGTGGACGTCGTCATCGAGGCCACCGGACGCTTCCGCACCAAGGAGGAAGCGGGCCGGCACCTGACGGCAGGAGCACGCAAGGTGCTGCTGTCCGTCCCCGGCAAGGGCGTCGACGCCACCATCGTCATGGGCGTCAACGAGTCCGCGTACGACCCGCGCGTCGACCACGTGATCTCCAACGCGTCCTGCACCACCAACTGTGTGGCTCCCATGATGAAAGTCCTCAGCGAGCGCTTCGGCATCGTCAAGGGACTGATGACCACCATCCACGGCTACACCAACGACCAGGTCGTGCTCGACGGCCCGCACAAGGACCTGCGCCGCGGCCGCACGGCCGCAGTGAACATCATCCCGACCAGCACCGGCGCTGCCCGCGCCGTTGGCCTGGTGCTCCCCGAACTCGCGGGCACCCTGGACGGCATCGCCGTGCGCGTGCCGGTCGAGGACGGCTCGCTGACCGACCTCAGCCTGGTGCTGGCACGGCAGGTGTCCGCACAGGACGTCAACGACGCTTTCCGGGAAGCCGCCGAGGGACCGCTGAAGGGCGTCCTGAGGGTGAGCGATGCCCCGATCGTCTCGCGCGACATCGTCGGCGACCCCGCCTCGTGCATCGTGGACGCCCCGCTGACTCAGGCCAACGGCAACCTGGTCAAGGTCTTCAGCTGGTACGACAACGAGTGGGGCTACACCAACCGTCTCGTCGACCTGACCCAGTACGTCGCCACGTTGCTCGACGTCCGGTGAGCCGGCGGCAGCCCGGGCAGCGGACGCCGTAGAGGCACGGAAGGCCGGGTGGTGGCGCAAGCCTCTGCGCTGCCACAGCGGCCGGAGACCATCGGGCCCCGTCGAGGGACCTTCGGGACCTCCGCCGAGGACGCGTCCCGGGCAAGGCTGTAGGTGACAGGACGGAACGGGTGGCCACCCCGGTGGCCGGCCACGTGTGGCCACAGTGCCACCCACACCCAGGGAGCTTTCCATGACACAGGCGACCAGCGACCCCCGCACCACCATCGACGGCACCCCGTCGGACACGCTCATCGCCGTGAACCTCCTGGTCGACAACGCCTCCAAGGCGCTCGCCGACTTCGAGTCCTTCACGCAGGAGCAGGTCGACCACATCGTCGCCAAGGCGTCGGTGGCCGCCCTGGATCAGCACACCGCCCTGGCCCGCTCGGCGGTGGAGGAGACCGGGCGGGGTGTCTTCGAGGACAAGGCGGCGAAGAACATGTTCGCCTGTGAGCACGTCACCCACAGCATGTCCCGGGCGAGGACGGTCGGCGTCATCGGCCGTGACGACATCGAGGGCATCATCGAGATCGCCGAACCCGTAGGTGTGCTCTGCGCGGTCACGCCCGTCACCAACCCGACCTCCACCACCATCTTCAAGGCGTTGCTGGCGCTGAAGACACGCAACCCCGTCGTATTCGCCTTCCACCCCTCCGCACAGGCATGCAGCACCGAAGCCGCACGCATCGTGCGGGACGCCGCCGTCGCCGCCGGAGCGCCCGAGCACTGCGTGCAGTGGATCGAGGCTCCCTCCATCGAGGCCACGAGCCTCCTCATGCGACACCCAGGCGTCGCGCTGATCCTGGCGACCGGCGGCAACGCCATGGTCAAGGCCGCCTACTCGGCCGGCAAGCCCGCCGTCGGCGTCGGCGCCGGCAACGTGCCCGCCTACGTGCACCACAGCGCGGACCTGCGCCGGGCGGTCAACGACCTCGTCCTGTCCAAGTCCTTCGACAACGGCATGATCTGCGCGTCGGAGCAGGCGGTCATCCTGGACGCCGACGTGTACGACGAGGCGCTCGCCGAGTTCCGGCGCCTGCACGCGTACATCGCGACGGCCGAGGAGAAGCGGAAGCTGGAGACCTACCTCTTCCCGCCCGGCCCGGCCGGCCAGCAGGGCCGCGTCAACCCGGCCGCCGTCGGGCAGAGCCCCGACCGGATCGCCGAGCAGGCCGGGTTCACCGTACCAACGGACACCTCGCTCATCCTGGCCGAGGCGAGCCACGTCGGGCCCGACGAGCCGCTGACGCGGGAGAAGCTCTGCCCGGTCCTCACCGTGCTGCGGGCAGCGTCCACCGAGGAGGGCTTCGATCTAGCGGCCGACATGGTCGACTTCCACGGGCAGGGACACAGCGCGGTGATACACACCGGGGACCCGGCCCTGGCCGAGCGCTACGGCCGTCGTATGAAGACCGTACGGATCATCGTCAACTCGCCGTCCTCGCAGGGAGCGATCGGCGGCATCTACAACCGTCTGGTTCCGTCCCTGACCCTGGGCTGCGGTTCCTGGGGCAGTACTTCGGTCTCGGACAACGTCTCGGCCGCCCAGCTGCTCAACATCAAGCGCGTCACCACCCGGCAGAACAACATGCAGTGGTTCAAGGTGCCGCCGAAGATCTACTTCGAGCCCCAGGCCATCCGCTACCTCGCCGCGATGCCCGACGTTCACCGCGTCACCGTGGTCACCGACGCGACCATGACCCGGCTCGGTTACGTGGAGCGCGTCAGCCGTGTCCTGCAACAGCGGCAGCAACCCGTGACCATCCAGGTCATCGACGACGTCGAGCCGGAGCCGAGCATCGACTCCGTACAGCGTGGCGCCGCCCTCATGCGCGACTTCCGGCCGGACACCATCATCGCCCTGGGTGGCGGATCCCCGATGGACGCGGCGAAGGTGATGTGGCTGCTGTACGAACAGCCGGACGTCGACTTCGCCGACATGCGGCAGAAGTTCTCCGACATCCGTAAGCGGGCCTTCCGCTTCCCGGTGCTCGGCAAGCAGGCCCGTCTCGTCTGCGTCCCCACCACCTCGGGCACCGGTGCCGAGGTCACCCCCTTCGCGGTGATCTCCGACCCGGCGACCGGCAAGAAGTATCCGCTGGCCGACTACGCCCTGACCCCCAGTGTCGCGATCGTCGATCCCGTCCTGACCGCCGAGCTGCCCGCGTCGCTCGCCGCCGACAGTGGCTTCGACGCCCTCACCCATGCCACCGAGGCGTACGTATCCGTCTATGCCAACGACTTCACCGACGGTCTGGCGCTGCACGCCATCAGGCTGGTCTTCGACCACCTCGAGGCGGCGGTCACCGGCGAGTCGGCACGGCGGAGCGTGGCACGGGAGAGGATGCACAACGCGGGCACCATCGCCGGCATGGCCTTCGGCAACGCCTTCCTCGGCATCGTCCACGCCATGTCCCACACCCTGGGCGCCACCTTCCACATCGCCCACGGGCGGACCAACGCGATCCTCCTGCCGCACGTGATCCGCTACAACGGCACCGTTCCCGGCAAGCTGACGGGATGGCCCAAGTACGAGAGCTACCACGCGCCCGAGCGGTTCCAGGACATCGCCTGCGCCCTCGGGCTCCCCGCATCCACCCCCGCCGAGGGCGTGGCCTCGTACGCCGCCGCGGTGGAACGCCTGCGGGACGCCGTGGGCATCGAACCGTCCTTGCGCGCCCTGGGACTTGACGAGGCCGCCTTCATCGGCGCGCTGCCGCAGCAGGCACTGAACGCCTATGAGGACCAGTGCGCCCCGGCCAACCCGCGCATGCCGATGCTGGACGACATGGAGGACATCATGCGCGCGGCCTACTATGCCGGGCCGCGGCCCCTTCCCTCCTTCTGACCGCGCGTAGGGCGGCGGCCCCTCTGCGGGCGGGCCGCCGAGACCGTGTGGACCAGGGGTCCAGGGCAGCCATCTGGGGCGCGGCCGCGTATGAGGGCCATCCGGCCCTGGCTGAAGGTCCCACTCGCAAGGCACGATGCAGTGGATCCGCCGGCGGGCGGACGATTCGGCGGACTCGGAGTGTGCGATGACGGACAGCAGCGGCGGCCTCACCGGGAAGGAACCGGTCAGGGTCTTCCTCCTCGACGATCACGAGGTCGTGCGCCGCGGTGTGCACGATCTGCTGGACGCCGAGCCGGACCTGACCGTGGTAGGGGAGGCGGGCACGGTCGAGCAGGCGCTCGTCCGTGTGCCCGCGCTGCGCCCGCAGGTCGCCGTCCTGGATGTGCGCCTGCCGGACGGGGACGGCGTGAGTGTCTGCCGGGAGCTGCGCTCCCGCATGCCCGACCTCGCCTGCCTGATGCTGACGTCGTTCGACGACGAGGAGGCGCTGCTCGACGCGATCATGGCCGGCGCTTCCGGATACGTGCTCAAGCAGATCACCGGAACCGACCTGGTGAACGCCGTGCGGACGGTCGCATCCGGCCAGTCCATGCTGGACCCCGGCGCTACGGCGCGGGTGATGGCCCGGCTGCGCGGCGGACCTCCACAGGAGGAGCTTCCACAGGGTCTGCCCGGCCTGACGGAGCGCGAGCGTGAGATCCTCGCTCTTGTCGGGGAAGGGCTGACCAATCGTGAGATCGGTCAGCGGCTCTACCTGGCGGAGAAGACGGTCAAGAACAACATCTCCCGGCTGCTCGCCAAACTGGGCGTCGAACGGCGAGTGCAGGCCGCCGTCATCGCCACGCAGGCTCTGGCCGCCCAGGGAGACCAGAGCGGGCGGCTCGGCAAGGTGTGACGGCTGTGCCGGGATCTGAGCGCAGGTTCACGCGCCCGCGAAACGGCTGAGCGGCCCGGCCCGGCGTCCTTCTCGGACGTCGGGCCGGGCCGCTTCCGCATGTCTGCCGGAGAGGCCGGCCGGGGCCGTCCCCGAAGCGCGGCGGGGCCGTCAGGCGTGCGACACGACAGCTACGGGGCAGCGGGCGTGGTGCCGGAACTGCATGGGCGACCGACCGCCCGGCGGTGTGCGGTCGTGTGGGGCCTACAGGACCCGCAGCAGGGACCTGTGGCCCCTCGGCGGGTGGGTCGTAGGCAGGCCACTGTGGAGATGCAAGGCCCTTCCCCGTTCTCCCGAGGAGCCGTTCATGTCCCGCACCGTCACCGTCACCGTCGGCTTCGACGGATCCCGTGAGAGCCTCGCCGCCGTGGACTGGGCTGCCGGGGAGGCCGTGCGCCGCGCGGTGCCCATCCGTATTCTCCAGGTCTGGAGCAAGGACGACGATCCGCGTACGCGCCTGGTGGCCCCGGCGACCGCTCAGGCGTGGGGTGAGCGGGCGCTCGGTACGGCGGGGAGGCGACTGCGCCGACGCCACCCGGGTCTGCGGACCGAGACGCAGTGGGTCTGCGGTGACCCGGTGGAGGAGCTGTGTGCCGCCGCGGACGAGGCGGAGCTGCTGGTGCTCGGCTCCCGTGGCCTGGGCGGGCTGGCCGGCTTCCTCGCCGGATCCGTCTCGCTGGCCGTGCTCGCCCGCACCCGGCGCCCGGTCGTTCTGGTCCGCCCGCACAACCGCCCGGCGGCCGGGGAGGACGGACCGGCCGGAGAGGTCGTGGTCGGCCTGGACGTGTCCGCACCAGGCGACGAGGTGCTCGCCTTCGGCTTCGCGGCGGCCGACCGGTACGGCTGCGGTCTGCGGGTACTGCACACCTGGGCCGTTCCGTCGCTCTACGGAGCCGACATGGGCGCCGCCCTGCAACTGATGTGGGCGGAAGTCGCGCAGGACGCGCGCCGGGCGCTCGACGAGGCGCTGGCCCCGTGGACGGAGAAATACCCTGGTGTGTCCGTCGTCCGTGAATGCCGCCAGGGCCGGCCGGCGCAGGACCTCGCGGAAGCCTCGCGAGGGGCCCGGCTGGTCGTGGTGGGTCGCCGGAACCGGCGTGCGCGGATCGGCACGCACATCGGGGCCGTCACCCACGCCGTCATCCACCACTCCCTGGCTCCCGTCACGGTCGTGCCACACGACTGACCGACCGAACCGGCCGCTACCGTGCGGCATGCCGCCCCGCTTCCCGGGACCCGACATCCACCGAAGAGACAGGCGAGCAGCCATGACCACCTATGTGTACGACTTCTCCGAGGGCGGCCGGGACATGGCCGGTCTCCTGGGAGGCAAGGGAGCGAACCTCGCGGAGATGGCGCGCATGGGCCTGCCCGTGCCGCCCGGCTTCACCGTCACCACCGAAGCCTGCCGGATCTTCCTCGCCACGGGGCAGGCTCCGGACGGCCTCGACCGGCAGATCGGCGAGCATCTCGCGGCGCTGGAACGAGCCGCCGGGAAGCGGCTCGGCCAGGTGGACGACCCGCTCCTGCTCTCCGTCCGCTCGGGGGCGAGGTTCTCGATGCCGGGCATGATGGAGACCATCCTCGACATCGGGCTGAACGATCTCTCGGTCCTGGGCCTGGCCAAGACCCCCGAGCGCGAACGCTTCGCCTGGGACTCCTACCGGCGCCTCGTGCAGATGTTCGGCAGTACGGTCATGGGCGTCGACGGCTCCCACTTCGAGGCGGCGCTCGCCGCCGTCAAGCAGCAACACAGCCGGGGCGACGACACGCAGTTGGACACCTGCGACCTCATCCGGATCGTCGAGACCTTCAAGGACCTGATCCACGAGCGGACCGGGGAGGAATTCCCGCAGGATCCGGCCGAGCAACTCCGGCGGGCGGTACTCGCCGTCTTCACCTCTTGGAACGGCGACCGCGCACGCCTGTACCGCCGGCGCGAGCACATTCCGGACGATCTGGGTACCGCGGTCAACATCCAGACCATGGTCTTCGGCAATCTCGGTGCGGACTCAGGCAGCGGCGTCGCCTTCACCCGGGATCCGGCGACCGGCCGACAGGGCGTCTACGGCGACTACCTGCCCAACGCCCAGGGGGAAGACGTCGTCGCCGGCATCCGCAACACCGCGCCCCTCCAGGACTTGGCCGGTCTCGACCCCGCGTCGTTCGCGCGGCTGCGCGGCTACATGGACCGGCTGGAGGCCCACTACCGCGATCTGTGCGACATCGAGTTCACCATCGAGCGCGGCACACTGTGGATGCTCCAGACCCGCATCGGCAAGCGCACGGCCCAGGCCGCCTTCGCCATCGCCTCGCAGCTAGCCGACGAAGGACTGATCAGCGAGCGGGAAGCGCTGGGCCGGGTCGGCGGCGAGGCGCTCGCACGGCTGATGTTCCCCCGCTTCGCCACCACGGACTCGAGCGAGGTCATCGCGCGGGGCGTGCCCGCCTCACCGGGAGCGGCCGTGGGCGCCGTCGTATTCGACTCCGCGGAAGCGGTCCGCAGGGCGGCCGCCGGCGAGAAGGTCGTTCTCGTACGTCAGGAGACGACGCCCGACGACCTGCCGGGCATGGTCGCCGCCCAGGCGGTGCTCACCGGCCGGGGCGGGAAGACCAGCCACGCCGCGGTCGTCGCGCGCGGCATGGGCAAGGTGTGCGTGTGCGGCGCGGAGGACATCGTCGTGGACACCCGGGAGCGGCGCTTCAGCGCCGGTGGCGTGACGGTCCCCGAAGGCACGGTCGTCTCCGTCGACGGGTCGGAAGGCGTGGTGCGCCTCGGCTCCGTACCCCTGGTCGACTCCGACGTCATGCGGTACTTCGAGGAGGGCGGCGTGCTGCCGGCCGACGGCACGGCCCGGCAGCCGGTGCGTGATGTGCACCGGCTCATGCTGCAGGCGGACGCCGTGCGGGGCCTGGAGGTCAGGGCGAACGCGGACACCCCCGAGGACGCGGCCCGCGCCCGTCGCTTCGGTGCCCAGGGGATCGGCCTGTGCCGTACCGAGCACATGTTCCTCGGCGACCGGCGCCCCCTGGTCGAGGCGATGATCCTCGCGCACGGCGACACCGAACGAGAGGCGGCACTCGCGGCGCTGCTGCCGCTCCAGAGGCACGACTTCATCGGCATCCTCGAAGCGATGGACGGCCTGCCGGTCACCGTCCGGCTGCTCGACCCGCCACTTCACGAGTTCCTGCCGGACCGCACGGAACTCGCCGTCCGTCTCGCACGCGGCGAAGCGCTCGGCACACCGGCCGATCCGCACGACAGCGAACTCCTGGCGGCCGTCACGCGCATGCACGAGGAGAACCCGATGCTCGGCCTGCGCGGCGTGCGCCTGGGGCTGGTGGTGCCGGGGCTGGTGGCCATGCAGGTACGGGCCCTCGCGGAGGCCGTCGTCGCGCGCAGGCGTGCGGGCGGCGACCCTCGGGCGGAGATCATGGTCCCGCTGGTGGACGCGGTCGAGGAGCTCCACCTCGTACGGGAGGAAGTGGACCGGGTCCTGGCAGAGGTTTCGCAAGAGACCGGCATCGACGTCACCTGCCCGGTCGGAACCATGATCGAACTGCCCAGGGCGGCTCTCACCGCCGGCCGGATCGCGAAGGAGGCGGCGTTCTTCTCCTTCGGCACGAACGACCTGACACAGACCACCTGGGGATTCTCCCGCGACGACGTCGAAGCCGCGTTCTTCTCCGCGTACCTCGACAAGGGCGTCTTCCCCGTCTCCCCGTTCGAGACGATCGACCGTGAAGGCGTCGGCCGGCTGGTGCAGATCGCGGTCGAGGAGGGCCGGGCAGCTCGCCCGGACCTGAAGATCGGCGTGTGCGGGGAGCATGGAGGAGACCCCGCTTCGGTCCACTTCTTCCACGGGGCCGGCCTGGACTACGTCTCCTGCTCGCCCTTCCGTGTCCCGGTCGCCCGCCTTGAGGCCGGCCGGGCAGCCCTGGAAGCGAACGGCACCGACGCGAGCGCATAGCCCCCGCACCGTGCTGCCCGGGGGCGCGGAGAGCCGCGTCGTCATGCACCCGTACCCGCCGCGGCTGCCGGGTAGGGCTCGTGACGCTCTGCGGGAGGGCCCATGGTCCCTCGCCCCGACGGGACCACAGGCCCTCTCCGCCCCGCTCACCGGGGCCGGTCAGCGGGCTCCGCCTTGCCTCTTCGACCCTGGCCGGCGACACAGCCGACGGGAACCATCAGCAGTGAGAAAGGGCGATCGCCCACCTCGCCTCCGCCCCGGCTCAGGAGATGACGACATGACCGTGACCGTCCAGCACTCTGCCGACCCCAGCCCCCTCGTCACCCGGTCGTGGCGTGGTCTCACCGGCGAGGAGTGGCAGCGACACATCGACGTCCGTTCCTTCATCCGGGCCAACTACACGCCCTACGAGGGCGATGCCGCATTCCTCGCCGGTCCCACGGAGCGCACCCGCACCGTGTGGAAGACCGTCACCGCGCTCTTCCCGGAGGAGCGCCGCAAGGGTGTGCTCGACGTGGACACCGCCATGCCGTCCACCATCACCTCCCACGCGCCCGGCTACATCGACCGCGACCTGGAACTGATCGTCGGATTGCAGACCGATGCTCCGCTGAAGCGGGCGATCATGCCCAACGGCGGGCTGCGGATGGTGGACAACGCGCTGCGCGCGTACGGCTTCGAACCGGATCCGTTCGTCACCAAGGTCTTCGGCACGTACCGCAAGACCCACAACGACGGTGTCTTCGACGCCTACACCCCCGAAATGCTTGGTGCCCGCAGGGCCGGCATCATCACCGGCCTGCCAGACGCCTACGGGCGAGGCCGCATCATCGGCGACTACCGCCGCGTCGCGCTGTACGGAACCGCCCGGCTGATCGAGGCCAAGCGAGCCGAGCGGACCCGGCTGGACGAGACACCGTCCACGGCCGACGTGATCCGCGACCGCGAGGAACTGGCCGAGCAGATCAGGGCACTGGGCGAGCTGGAACGGATGGCCACCTCTTACGGCTGCGACGTGTCCCGTCCCGCAGCCACCGCGCACGAGGCCATCCAATGGCTCTACCTCGGCTTCCTCGCCGCCGTGAAGGAGCAGAACGGCGCGGCGATGTCCCTGGGCCGCACCTCCACCTTCCTGGACGTCTACCTCCAGCGTGACCTCGACGAAGGAAAAATCGACGAGAGCCGCGCCCAGGAACTCATCGACGACTTCGTGATCAAGCTGCGGATCGTGCGGTTCCTGCGCACACCGGAGTACGACGCGCTGTTCTCCGGCGACCCCACCTGGGTCACCGAGTCCATCGGCGGCATCGGAGAGGACGGCCGCCCCCTGGTCACCCGCACGTCCTTCCGTCTTCTCCAGACCCTGTACAACCTCGGCCCCGCCCCCGAGCCCAACCTGACCGTGCTGTGGTCCCCCCGACTGCCGGCGGGCTTCAAGCAGTTCTGCGCCCAGACATCCATCGACACCAGCTCCATCCAGTACGAGTCCGACGACCTCCTTCGCCCCCGCACCGGCGACGACACCGCGATCGCCTGCTGCGTCTCCGCGATGGCGGTGGGCAAGCAGATGCAATTCTTCGGTGCCCGTGTGAATCTGGCCAAGGCGCTGCTGTACGCCATCAACGGCGGCCGCGATGAGATGAACGGCGAGCAGGTCGCCCCGGCGACGGCCCCGCTGACAGGCGAGCAGCTCGACTACGCCGATGTGGCCGACGCGTACGACCGCACGCTGGACTGGCTCGCCGCGACCTACGTCAACGCGCTCAACGTGATCCACTACATGCACGACAAGTACGCCTACGAGCGCATCGAGATGGCCCTGCACGACCACCCGGTGCATCGGACGATGGCCTGTGGCATCGCTGGGCTGTCCGTGGCGGCCGACAGCCTCTCGGCCATCAAGCACGCCCGTGTCAGGGTCATTCGGGATGCCACCGGGCTCGCCGTCGACTACCACGTCGCGGGCGACTACCCGACCTACGGCAACGACGACGACCGCGCCGACCGCATCGCGGTCGACCTGGTCCGCTCCTTCATGGCCAAGGTGCGCCGCCACCCGGCCTACCGGGGGGCCGAGCACACACAGTCGGTGCTCACCATCACCTCCAACGTCGTCTACGGCAAGCACACCGGCAACACCCCCGACGGCCGCCGTGCGGGTACGCCTTTCGCCCCGGGCGCAAACCCGATGAACGGACGTGACCGACACGGGATGGCGGCATCGGCGCTGTCGGTCGCGAAGATCCCGTATGACCAGGCCCGCGACGGCATCTCCCTGACGTCCACCATCACACCGGAGGGCCTGGGGCACGATCCGGCCGAACGTGCGGAACACCTCGTCGGAATCCTCGACGCCTACACCGCCGCAGGCGGTTTCCACATGAACGTCAACGTCCTCGACCGAGCCACCCTCGAGGACGCCATGGAACACCCGGACAACTACCCCGACCTGACCATCCGCGTCTCCGGCTACGCCGTCAACTTCGTCCGCCTCACGCGCGAACAGCAACTCGACGTCATCAACCGCACCTTCCACGGTGCGCGATGACCACGGGCCGCATCCACTCCTGGGACCTGTCCACCGGCGTGGACGGGCCCGGCACCCGGTTCGTTCTCTTCCTCAGTGGCTGCCAGCTGCGCTGCCTGTACTGCGCCAACCCCGACACCTGGCACATGCGCGACGGGCAGCCGGTCACCGTGGACGAAGTGGTGGGGCGCATTGAGCGGTACCGGCAGTTCACCACCCTGGCCGGTGGAGGCGTGACGCTGACCGGAGGGGAGCCTCTGCTCCAGTCCGCCTTCACCGCCGAGGTGTTCCGACGCTGCAAGGAGCTCGGCCTGCACACCGCACTGGACACCTCCGGCGCCCTCGGCACTCGCGCCGACGACGCGCTCCTGGCCGATACCGACCTGGTCCTGCTCGACATCAAGTCCTTCGACGCTGGCGTCTACATGCGCCTGACCGGCGGCCACCTTGCACCCACCCTCAACTTCGCCACCCGGCTGAACCGTCTCGGCGTCCCGACCTGGATCCGCTACGTCCTGGTTCCCGGCTGGACCGACGATCCGGCTGCCATCGATGGTCTGGGCCGCTTCCTCGCGGAACTGGACAACGTCGACCGCGTCGACGTCCTGCCTTTCCACAAACTCGGTACCCATAAGTACGACTCGCTCGGCATCCCCTTCCCGCTCCGCGACAATCCGGTTCCGGACGCCGCACTGGTCGAGCGCGTTCGCGACCAGTTCCGGGCGCACGGCTTGCGGGCACACTGAACCAGCCGGATGCGCGCCACATGAGACGCCTCTTCCGGCCCGTGACCATCAACTTCTCCTTGCAGCCGCCTCCACGCTACGAGGAAGGTCATGCGCACCGAACGCCGAGTGTGGGGCGCAGCCCGGGTACACCGATGGCCGGCAACCCTGTTCGGGTGCAGACCCTGTGCCGAGCTGACACGCCAGGCGCCGTTCTAGCTGCCGGACCCGTGCGGTAAGGCGCTTGTTGGCCTCCAGCGCGTTCGCGAGGTTGGTTTGGACGTCCGGCACACCGCCGCCATCCGCCCATCTCCCGTGGGTGCGCTGGCAGCGACGTGGACGCGTTCGAGCAGGTTGGGATGGCGGTAGAGGAATGTCCGGTCGACTCGAGCCGTGCGGGGCGAGGCCGGAGATGGTGATGTCCCCGCCGGACTTCACCGCGGCGTCGATGGCCTTCAGGACGCGTTCGCGGCGGCGGGCAGAGTCGGCCCGCTTCCCGTCGATCACGGGGTTGGCCATCCGGTAGGCCTTTCAGTGCGGAGACCTTCGGGCGGTCTGATCCTGGGCAGGTCGCGGGAGACGGCGCGGCGGGTGCGGCGGCAGCCGACCACGGGGCCGGTCTGCTCGACCGGCACGTCCCCCTCGACCCAGACCAAGCCGCGCGGCGGCTCGGCGTCCGCACGGTCGATTGGGCCAGGTCGTCAAGCTCGGTTTCGTCTCGCCGGAGGGCTCGGTGGAGGTAGGCCTCACCGGGACCGATCGCAGACTGGACCGCGTACGCGCTCCGAGAAGGCACGGCTAGCAGAGCAGTCTGCCTGGCAGTTGCGGCGCTGCCCCCTTCCTCGGCGAAGTCCGGAAGAGTCGCTTCCGCCGACTCTGCGCCTGGGCACCGCCGAGGCCGAGCACGTCGTGTGCCGTTGCATTAGCGGCTGGCCGTTGAACCGGCCGCCGCCGAATCCGCTATGCGGCGGTGAGCCGCGTACGGGCATGGGGGCCGCCCCGGGCGGTGGTCCAGGGCGGCAGGCTGGCTGGGTGGGTCGGTTAGGAGTCGAGAACACCTCGGCTCCAATGACCACCGCGCGTCCATCGGGGTGGGATGCGGCGAGGATGTCGCGGGCTGTCTTGAAGGCGTCGAGGAACCCCGCGCATGCTCCGCCGACATCGGTGGCCCAAGCCCGGTCTGCGCCGAGACGGTGCTGTACCGGGCAGGCTGTGGCGACCGCGAGCTGATCGGGTGCGCTGCCGAGCCGTCCGACACCGTCTTGTGGCAACGGTCGAATTCCATATGGAGACGAGCAGAACCCTTGGTGGGGACCTTCGGCCCCGACGAGGTACCTAGGGCCCCTCTTCTGTCCGGCGCTGGGGTGTCAGCGTGGAGCTGCCCCCAATAGCGGTCGGCGAGGAGGAGCTATGGAGAACAACAGCAGAAGTCCGGACCTCGGATCGGTCATCGTCGGTGTCGATGGGTCCGAGCCTGCCCGGTGGGCGGCGCTCTGGGCTTCGGACGAGGCTGCGCGGCGCCGTCGCCCCCTGCACATCGTGTACGGGTCCGACGTCGACGGCCGGGTCCTCGAGCTTTCGGACGACGACATGGAACGGGTCCGTGTCGCAGGGCGTGAACTGCTGGACGTTACGGCCGAGGCCGTGCAGGCCCGGCATCCTGCGCTCTCGGTCACGACGGAGTTCAGCCGTAGCGGGCCTGCGATGAGCCTGAGCCGGGCCGCGAGCGACCGCGGGACCCTCGTCGTCGGCAACCGGGGACCGGGCGGATTCAGCTCCTTGACCCTGGGCTCGGTCGGCCTCAAGGTCGCTGCGGACGCTCGTACCCCCGTGATCGTCGTGCGGGGGAGCGAGCACGAGGCCGTGAACGGTGTCGTGCTGGCCGCCGTGCGCGACGAGCGCGATCTCGATTGCGTCCGTCACGCCGCGCGTGAAGCCGAGCTGCGCAAGGCTTCGCTGCGGCTGCTGTACGTACAGGGCGTCCTGCAGTCCGTCGTATCCGCGGCGGGAGCAGCCGATGGCCAGAACGGGGTCGCCGGCCACCGTGGGCAGAGCTTGAAGGTCGTAGCCGAGCAGATCCGGGCTTGAGTGCCCCTCGCTGACGGTCCAGGCGGACGCGGAGAGGAGTGTGTCCGTCGCCGGGGTGCTGGTGGAGGCCTCCCGCCACGCCGATCTGCTGGTCATGGGTGGGCGCCGCTCGCCCGGCTACCTCGGGCGCACCCTGGGGCGCGTGACGCACAGCCTGCTGCACCATGCGTACTGCCCCGTCGAACTGATCCCGCGGCACGCCGACGAGCCCAGGAGCGAGGCGTCATGACGACCACCGAGATGGCCACCACCGAAGCCGGCGAGATTCTCGTCCGCATCGACCCGGCGGAAAACTGGTACGCGAGCCTGGCTCGGGCGGCAACCGAGGCCGAGAAGCGCGGGCTGGGGCTTCGCCTCGTCCTCACCACAGCCCCTCAACAAGATCTGCCCCCTGCCACCGAGAGCCGAAGTGCCACTACCGGCCAGTGCCCCTCAGAGGCGGAACGGTGGGGCGAGGAAGACGTCCGCCGTGAAGAACGAGGCACAGGCGGAACGCAGTAGCGCCAGGCACACGCTGAGCCCGGCCGGTGGACATCACCCGGCCGGGCTCGGCGCGCATGGGTTGCTCCCAGGTCTGTGGTCAGCCGCGGACGGTCAGGGCAACCCGGCACACGTGATCGCTTCAAGCGTGGGGTACGACCGCGACCGGGGCTGTGGCGTGGTGGAGGACAGCGTGGACGACCGGGCCGAGATGGGCGCCGATGGCGGAGCGGCGTATCCGCCGGCCGACGACGACCAGTGAGGCGTCTGCCGAGGCTTCGACGAGCTGGTTGGCGGGTTGCCCCACCGAGCAGTCCACTTCGACACGGACTTCGGGGTACTTGTCGCGCCAGGGCAGCAGTTCATCGGCGAGCGCAGTCGCCATGGAGGTCGCCATGCCGTCCCGTACCTCGGGCGCGAGCAGCGCCGGGTCGAACGCGAAGGCGGGCGGCATGCTCCAGCGGTGGATCACACGCAGTGGGGCCCGGCGTACGGCCGCCGCGTCGAAGGCGTGGTCGAGGAGCTCGGTAGACGGGTAGGAGAGGTCCAGCCCGAGCACGACAGGCCAGTCCTTGTCCTTCCGTGGTGCGTCACCATCAGATCCGGGCAGGCAGTCGGCGTCCAGCCAGGCGCCCGGCCGCACGACCACGACCGGGCGCTTGGCCTGGGCGAGCACGGCCTGGGAGACGGATCCGACGAGGAATCCTGTCATCGCCCCCAGTCCGCGCGAGCCGAGTACCAGTACCTCGGCCTCCTGCGCGGCAGCGACCAGGACGGTCAGCGGCCGCCCGTCCACCTGCTCCGTGGTGATCTCCAGGCCGGGGTGCCGTTCGGTCAACTGCAGCGCGACCTCCCGGGGGATGCGCTCACCCCAGTACTGGGGTGACGGGGTGGCCTCGGTCTGCGACGCGTATCCGTAGGACGGGATCCACTCCTCCATGGCGTGCAACAGCTTGAGGGGGACCCGGCGCCGCCGGGCTTCCCGGGCGGCCCACTCGGCGGCGGCAAGAGATGCAGGGGATCCGTCGATTCCCGCAATGACCGTACGTGACATGGTGTTTCCTCCGGAGCCTATGGGGCGAGTACCGTCGTCCGTCGTCGGCGGTGTGTGTCCCACCCTTCCCTTCCGTACCGTGGGGGAGCGATGGTCCAGGAGACCCGGGGAACGGGCCGAACGTCCCTCGTCGCCCGGCCGGACAGTGGCTGTGCCGGACACGGACGTGCGCGGTGCCCACACCAGTCACTGAGCACCTGGTACGCGAAGCGGCCCGCGTCCCTCACAGAGGGAACGCGGGCAACGGCGATGCGGAGGGCTGTGAATGGTCAGTCGTGGGGGATGACGGCCACCGGCGTTCGGCAGTGGTGCAGGACCGCACGGGTCACACCTCCTGTGTGGGGACCGAGCCGGGATTGGCGGTTGCGGCGGCCCATGACGAGGAGGCCGGCCGTGTGGGAAGCCTCCACCAACCTTCGCGCGGGGTGGCCGGGGCGGATCTCCCCTGTGACGCGCAGGCCGGGGTACGCATGCCGCCACTGCTCGATCACCTGCGTCAGGTCTCGTGCGGTCCTCGCGTCCGCAGCTCCGGGCGCCATGGCCGAAGCGGTCAGTGCCGCATCGCTGCCGAGCCCCCGCTGGGTATGCGGGCTGTGTACGACTCGCAGGGGTACACCGAGCCGGTGGGCCCGGGAGAAGGCGTGGTCCAGAACTTCGTCGCACGGGTGCGAGAGGTCCAGGCCGAGGACGATGCCGCCGTTCGGGATCGGAGCGCGGCCCGGAACCAGGACGACAGGATGCCGGGTATGGGCGACCACGGACAGGGCCACCGAACCGGACACGAACCCGGCGACCCCGCCCAGACCGCGGGAACCGAGCACCAACAGCTCGGACTCCTCGGCGGCCCCGCACAGAACGGTGGCCGGCTCGCCGCACAGCTCCTGCGCGACCACGTCCAGGCCCGGATGCGTGCGCCGTATCCGCTCGGCCGTGGAGCGCGGGTCCACGTCGTACGGCTCCAGCCTGGTGCGAGAGCCGATGAGCGGTGAATGGACGTCCGGTTCCAGGCCCCACACGTGCACGAGGCGAAGGGCGAGACCGCGTCGGCGCGCTTCGTCCGCGGCCCAGGCGACGGAGGCCAGGCTCTCGCGAGATCCGTCGAGCCCGACGGTGATCGCCCGGGACCGGCGGACCCCGAGATCGGGTGGAGAGGTTGGCACGGGGTGGAACACGGAAGGACCTCCGGTCTGAAACGGCGAGCCGTGCTGTTGGGAGAGGCGAGCCACAGCTCAGGCGAAGACGGCCTTGAGGGCCCGCAGCGCCGTCAACGGGTCGGACAGCGCGTGGTAGACAGCCGGAACCTCCTTGTCGACGCCCAGCAGTTCGTACACCGCGCGCATCGCCCCGCGGACGGAGTACTCGACGGTGAAGACGACGTCTTCGGGGATCTCGGTGAACTGCCCGAGGAAGGCGAAGTTTGTCGACCCGGAGGGGACCACCAGCGGCCGGTCGTGGATGTCACGGCGCTCGAACTGGCTGGTGATGTAAGGCATCATCACCGTCGTGACGGCAGTGGTGGCGCACACCTCGTCGGCGATGTCGTCGAAGCCGAGGTGCCCGAGCAGTTCGACGAGGATCTCCTGTCCCGTGGCCTCCGACATCTTCTTGCCGGTCAACTCGCCCGGTTCGTCCACGAACAGCCCGTACCCCCAAAGGGTGAAGACGTCCTCGGGCTGGCCGGCGAAGTGCGGCTGGTGGGGCACGACCACCGACATCAGCCAGCGCGAGTCCTTGAACGTCATCAGCGCCCCGGTGCCGGGGGCATTGCCGGAGAACTCCTCGATCCGCTTGAGCAGCGCCGGACTGCGCATCGTCAAGGTGAACGACTCCCACTTGGCCTCGTCGACGTTGCCGTTGAAGGCCCCGGGCCGACCGAAGTCCGGAGCCTTGCGGGCCAGCGTCTCCCACAGGTTCCAGGCCCCGTCGCGCTTGTCGCGGACCAGCTCGGGGACGGTGTCGTCGCCTCCGTAGCGGGCGTCCGCGGTCATGGAGCCGATGGTGATGAACGCGTAGTCCTGCGGCCCGATTCCGTACGATCCCGCTGTGCCGTCCCGCTCGAAGAGGATGCGCTCGGCCCGGCGCTCGCCGGCCTCGCCGACGGCGAACTCCACGTCGGTGACTCGGATTCCGTGCTCGATGCGGACTCCCTGCCGTCCCAGCCACGCCTGTACCGGCAGAACGATCGAGTCGTACTGGTTCAGCCGCGTGCGTCGTACTCCGGCGAGGGTGTGGATACGGGGGAGTTCCTGGAGGAAGCGCAGGAAGTAGCGCTTGAGCTCGATGGCGCTGTGCCAGTTCTGGAAGGCGAAGGTGGTGCGCCACATCGCCCAGAAGTTGGTGGTGAAGAAGCGCTCGGAGAAGAAGTCCTCGATCCGGCGCGCGCCGATGACGGACTCGGGCAAGGCGAGCAGGCGGGCCATCTCCACCCGGTCGGCAGTGGTGAAGCCCAGCTCTGAGGCGTCGAGGATTCGGCCGGAGGCGTCGATGAGCCGGGCGTTGGCGTGGGTGAGCCAGCGGGCGTTGAACTCCTCGGTCTCCTGCAGGACGGACACGTTGTCGTTGCCGAGCGTGGGGATCGCCGCCAGGAGGTTCCACAGGCAGACGTAGGCTTCGTCCTCCAGCATCCGGCCACCCCGGGCGACGTAGCCGGTGTCCGGTGCGCCACTGCCGTCGAGTGCGCCGCCGGTCTGCGGCAGTTCCTCGAGGATGCGGATGTTCTCGCCGGGCATCCCCGCGTCCCGTACGAGGAAGACCGCCGCGGCCAGCGAGGCGATGCCTCCGCCGACCAGATAGGCGTGGGAGTTCTGGGTTTCCTTCGTCATGGCCATGCCCTTCGAAGGGCGAGGTTCCTCCCCGCCACTCCGTCCAGCCAACTCCCCTGCCAGCACGTCCCACAGGAGCCGAGGGGCCTGGTCGCCAGGTCCGTTGGTCCCTCCGGTGCTGCTGGAGATCTCGTATCCGGGGGACTTACACGTGCCCCGCCTTGCGATGAGTCGCGTGTCGGCAGCCGGTCCCTCACCGGGGCAGCTCCGGCCAGCTCTCCCTGGCCAATGCCTCCTTCCTCGCCTGTTGCCGACCAGTGCCCGGCCAAGAGGCTGTCCGGCTGGCTCCCGAGGGCCCTTCGGCCCAGGGCGGGGACGATCACAGGCCTGTCGACCTTCCGGTGCCGCTGCCCTGACGGTCCAGGCTCGTGGCGGCAGCGAGAGCGATGAAGCCGACGGCCATCATGATCAGTCCGACGAGCGGCCGGTCGGCGGTGGCCCATTGCCAGTCCACAGCGAACGTGAGAATGGCGCCGAGACCGATCGATGTGATGGCGCCGATGGCAAGGAGACCGGCCATGGCACTCACCTCCCTTGTCCGTCGTCCACGAGACTCCTTGCCCCGTGCAGACCTCACTGTTCCGAAGGGTGCAGCGGGCTCACAGGGGCCTGTCGGCCCTCTCTCGGCCAACAGGGCCCTCACAGCGGCGAGAGCGAACCTTCCGGCCCCCGGCACTTGCCCCCGCTTCCGAGATCGACGGTGAACCGCGCGGCTCTGAGGGACCATTGGCGGCGCGGCGTAGGCCGTTCGCCCTCATGGCCCGCGCCCTCCGTGCGGGGACATTGGCCATGGGGGCACGCACAGGGCCTGCCCATGAGGAAAGGTTCCTACGACATGGCTCTCCACCAGCACCAGCGCCAGCACCGTCAGCCGGGAATGCGCTTCGCCGGGTGGCGCAAGGCCACCTCGGCCACAGCGCCCGGTACCGCGGCTGATGAACTCACCACGCCTCTGACCGTCGCGCGCGTCGCGGCAGCGACCCGGCTGCTGACCGCGTTCACGTTCCTCTGGGCTTTCGGCGACAAGACGTTCGGCTGGGGATACGCGACCCCGGCGGGCAAGGGATGGATCGATGGCGGGTCTCCGACCAAGGGCTTCCTGAGCCACGTCTCTGCCGGGCCGCTGGAGGCGACGTTCCACTCCTGGGCCGGGGCGGCCTGGGCCGACTGGACCTTCATGCTGGGACTGCTCGGCATCGGTATCGCCTTGGCCAGCGGCGTCGCCCTACGCGTCGCGGCTGCTGCGGGCACCACGATGATGGCGCTCATGTGGGCCGCCGAGTGGCCCCCTGCCAGGCACCTGTCGGACGGCAGCCTCAGCATGTCCACGAATCCGTTGGTGGACTATCACGTCCTGTACGCGGCGGTCCTGGTGACCCTCGCGGCGATCGGAGCCGGACGCACCTGGGGTCTGGGCAGCCTCTGGCAGAGCCTGCCCCTTGTCCGCGGCAAGCGCTGGCTCGTTTGACGACGCCGGAGGACGGTCCGGGGCCGCCGCGACGGTGGCGGCCCTGGGCCAGCTGCAAACGATCAGGGTCGAACGGTCCTGGCGGTCCTCGGTCTGCCCGGCGGCACTGAGCCACTCGGCACCGCCGGTGTTGCCAGGAGCCTCGTCTCGGCCGACCTGTCTGTTTGGCCGCTCCGCTTGGACTGCCGTGCAACTCACGGATGCATCCGTTGTCTCCCGGCGGTCGCGCCTGTTGTCGGCTAACTGGTCGCCAACCTGTTCTCGACGACGTGCGACGTGGCCTCGGCGGCAGTGGCGGATACGTCGAGCGGCTGGGCGCACGTTCGGGTGCCTGTGCATGCCCGCCGGGAGAGGCGCCGATGCTGACTTTTGCTGACTTCCAGCGACTTTTAACGCTCTGACCTGTGGAAATGTCGAGAGATCCAATGGTTCTGGACTGGATCGGACGGTCACACGATGATATCGCGCAGGCCCGCGAAGACTGGATGAACGGGTCCCGATTCGGTGAGGTCAAGGGCTACGACGGCCCTCCGATTCCGGCTCCCGAACTCCCGCCGACGCACCTGAAAGCCAGGGGAAGGGTGCGTTGACCTGCCACTTCATTCCGCCCCCGGCCGGGCGCAGCGCGCGCGGCATCCTTTCCGCTTCTTGTTGCCGAAGGGGGGGCCGTCGGACCTCGTCCGACGGCCTTCGGGGTGCGCGATCGAGTCTCAGGTGTTGCAGGCTGCAATCAGCTCTGGTTGGACGAATGCTGACCTTTTGCTGACTTTACTGACGAGTAGTTAGATCGGCCCTAGTGCTCCAGCCGTAGATCGTGATCTTCATGGCTGGGCGGCTGCTTGCCGTCGGTAGTGGCAGTCGCGGGCGCGGGCCTGGTGTCGGCGTCGCCAGTGTGACCAGCGGAGTCGGTGCGCGAGGTCGTGGGCCCGGCTGGTCAGGGTGGTGAACAGGCATTGGATCTCGGTGCAGGTCGGTATGGACCGAGGCCGGCCTGTGGCGTCGGCTGCACCGAGCGGTGCTGGACGAACTCGGGAACGAACGGCTCGTTGGATCTCGGAGGATGTGAGGGCCGTCGGGAGCGGCCCGGAACTGAACTGGTGCAGCACACGTCTCCCGCACCATGATCTCAAGTGAGCGCCAAGAGCACGCGATCTCCACCAAGCTGGTCTCGCCGTCCGCAGTGAGTGCGGAACCGTCGAAGACCAACGACTACAACAGCTTCGCCGAGGCGTACGCGGCCGCAAACGAAACCAACCTGGTCAATGCCTACTACGAGCGGCCCGCGATGCTGGCCCTCGCTGGAGACGTGGCCGGCCGACGGATTCTCGACGCCGGCTGCGGCTCGGGGGCCCTGTTTGCCGTGCTGCGCGACCGTGGCGCCGTTGTGAGTGGCTTCGACACGAGTGCCGGGATGCTGGAGCTGGCTCGGCGGCGGCTCGGCGACGGTGCGGACCTGCAGGTGGCGGACCTGGGCAGCCCGCTTCCTTACGCTGATGACACATTCGACGATGTAACGGCGTCCCTGGTGCTGCACTATCTGGAGGACTGGGGGCCGGCGCTGGCCGAGCTGCGACGCGTACTCAGGCCCGGCGGTCGGCTGATCGCATCCGTCGACCATCCCTTTGCCATCAACCTCATACACCGCGAGGCCGGTCGCGAGGCCGAGCACAACTACTTCGACACCACCAAATGGACCGTGGAGTGGACCATTGGCGGCCATACCGCCCTGGTGAGCAGGTGGAACAGGCCGCTGCACGCGATGATCGAGGCTTTCATCGGGGCCGGTTTCCGGATTACGGACATCAGCGAGCCGGAGCCTGATCCCGCCGCCCGCGAGATGTTCCCCGAGGCAATCGCGGCCAAGCCGCGCTTCCTGTGCTTCCTGTTCTTCGTCCTGCAGGCCGACTAGTACTCCAGCCGTAGGTCGTGATCTTGCTGGTCGGGGCCGGTGCGGAGACGGCTGCGGCCACCGTTGATCATCGTGAGTTGTGTCGACCAACGAAGATCAGGCGGTGGCAGCAGGTCGCAGCGTAGTGCCTGCCCGGTGGCGGTCGATGTTCGACCAGCTGACGGGCCGTATCGCGGGCCGGTTCGCGCGGGTCGAACCACGCCGCCACGCAACGGCGTCGGTGCTGGGCCTGCTGGCGGACCTGGCAAGGAAGAACTGCTGGACGCCGGCCGAGCACGCGGGCGACTCCACCCCGGACGGCATGCAGCACCTGCTGCACCGCGCGAAGTGGGACGCCGACGCGGTCCGCGACGACGTACGCGCCTACGTGGTCGAGCACCTGGCCGATGACGAAGCCGTGCTGGTGGTCGACGAGACCGGCGACCTGAAGAGAGGCACCGCCACGGTCGGCGTCCAGCGCCAGTACACCGGCACGGCGGGCCGGATCGAGGACTCCTAGGTCGCCGTCTACCTCGCCTACTCCGCCGCCTGCGGGCATGCCGCGATCGACCGGGCCCTGTACGTCCCGCGCTCGTGGACCGACGACCTCGACCGCTGCCGGACCGCCGGCATCCCCGAAGACCTCACCTTCACGACCAAGCCGGTACTGGCGGCTCGGATGATCACCCGGGCCCTGGATGCGGGAACGTCCGCCCGCTGGGTCGCCGGCGACGAGGTCTTCGGCGACGACGGCCCGCACTCTGCAGGGCCTCGGAGATCTCCGCGGAGCTGAACGTGAGTTCCAGCGCAGCGTCCGCACCCGCCGCGCCCAGCCTTTCGCCCGCACACATGCGGTCACCCTCGGCCTCCTGGGCGCGGTGCAGATACAGCGCGGAGCTGTCGATGCGGCCTGCGCCACCTGGTCCCAAGCCCTGGACACCATGCAGGGAGTCCAGTCCGGTCGGGCTCTGGACACCGTGGTCCAGATGCGCCGATCCCTATCTCCATATCGAGGCCGCGGAGGAACGTCGTTGGCCCAACTGGACGATCGCGCCCGCATGGTGATCAGCCGGGTACGCTGACCGGGCCATCACAGCACCGGCTCGGACCGGGGAACACCCAGGCCGAGCGGGTAGTCGTAGGGGAGGATTTCGTGGACGACCCGATCACGTTGGAGGCCGTCGCCCATGTCATCGGCGGCCACGAGAAGCCGGCCGACGACTACCAGGGCGGAGTCGAATCGATCATCCGCCTTCGCCCCGACCTCCCGCTGGATACCTTGCAAGGCCTTGAGGAGTTCTCCCACCTGATCGTCACCTGGCGCTTCCACCTGGGATCCGATGCCGACCTTCACCTCGGAGCCCGCAGCCCCCGCAACAACCCGGAGTGGGAGCCCACCGGCACCTTCGTGCACCGAAACCACCGGCGCCCCAACCGAATGGCGACCAGCTTTCCCCGGCTGCTCAAGGTCGAAGGACGGGATCTGCACGTCACCGACCTTGATGCTGTCAACGGCACCCCGATCTACGATCTCGGCCCCTACTTCGAGCAGATGGGACCTCGCGGCCCTATCACCAGCCCGGCGTGGCCGGCGGTGATGCTGGAGCATTACTGGGACCCCGCTGCCGAGCGACCCTGACCCTGGGAAGGGACACCGGACGGTGCCTGCTTGGGCCTCCATGCCCCTGGCACGGCGGGCTCAGTGCCGCGGCCGCCGACGAGTGAACACGCAATGGTCGGGGCTGGCGTTGATGCCGAAGGGCAGCCCGATGCGGTCGAGGAGAAATTCCTGGCCGACGGCGTGCACACCGTACCCGCAGCGGGGGTGCAGGCTGCACAGGCCCGTTTCATCAGGGCGCTGGCAATGCCCTGGCCACGGCTTCATCGGCCACTGCCAATCCGCGCACCTGCCGATGGCCAGGCTAAGCGTCAATCCCTCCAGGTTGCCGAACGAGGCCCAAGGCTCGTTCGATGACGGTTCGGAAGGTGACCGACAGGACGTCGACCGGCCGGACACGCTGGTCGGCGGCCACAGGGGTGAGGCTGAAGCCGGCCATCGAATCGGCCTTAGCTAGCGTGCCCAGCGGTACGACGTGCGAAGTCCGGCCGTCAGTGTTACGGGCCTGCTGCTGCCCTTCTTCGCCGGGCGCTTTGCCACCGGCAACCCTCGGGAATCAGCGAAGGGGAACTGCGCTGAGCGCCACGAGGCCACGGTTGTTCAAGGAGGGTTTACCGGCCGAATGCGTATGACCTGTCGGCCAGGCAGTTCGGCACGAACGTGTCGCATAAGCGAGATCCCGGCGCGCTCGGATCGGTAGGAGCTGACACCGTCGCTTCCTGACCTGAGCGGGCCCACCACGCCGCCCTGCTCGCCGACGTCCGGCCCCCAGCCATAGGAAGTGCAGCACCCGGCCACCCGGTTCGGCTTCTGCCGCAGAACGAGTGCAGTGGCAGCGAGCGACGTCACCAGCGACATCCTGTGCCTATAGCGTCGGCTATTCCGTCCATTCGCCGACGGCAGACATGAACGACTGGATTTTCTTCCGGAGGGCATGTCAACGTACGAGTGTCCGCACTTCCAATGGCTCAGGAGTCGGTGCGAGCTTGCGGAATTCGTCCTCGCGCACCCGAAAGGTATCGGTCGTGGGATCCCGGAACCCCCTGAATATGGAAGGGTTTGTGGTTGTACTGACCGTCGAAGGCTCGCCTTCGCGGGAGGTGGGTAGACCCCGATCGTTCGGACGGCTGGGCGCAATATAGTCCCGGAACCCCGGTTAGCGAAACCGGGGATTCTTCGCATCATAGCCTCGGACGTGTTCGTGGCCGCTCGCTCTGTTCTGTGGGCGGGGGAGTGTGAAGACCGGAGGATCTCGATTGGCGCAGGGTGGGAGTTATCGGTTGCTCACGCCGGCCGAAGTAGCTGAATGGCTGAAGGTCAGCGAAGTCACTGTGAAGAACAAGTACCGATCTTGGGGGCTTCGCCCCCAGAAAGTAGGTCGCCTCCTCCGATTCCGTGAGCGAGATGTCGTTTCCTACCTCGACAGCAGGTACGGATAGGGGAGCCTCCCGTGAGGCCCAGCAGGGAGAATCTGAAGCTTGGCCCGCGTGTTGCAGAAGTGTAAGGACGACCCGAGGAACGTTCACTACCCGTGTGGGCAGACCCGCTGCGGTCATCCGTGGACCGTCCGGTACCGCGAACCAGGCGGCAGGGCGGGAGGTCAGCGAGAGAAGTCCTTCGAGAAGAAGGGACAGGCCGACGCCTTTGCCACCAAGGTGGAGCGGGACAAGGATCTCGGCACTTACATCGCGCCGACGGGTCTCTTGCATCCTCTCGTAGCCGTGTACCGCGAGTTCATCACGTCGGGGGATCGCGCAGACGGTACGAGGTACCAGTATGAGACGAGCCTGCGTCTCCACGTGCAGCCGTACTTTGGCAGCACCGCCATTGGTGCTGTAAGGCCGAAGGACCTCCAGGCATGGCTGAAATGGATGGTCGAGGAACGTGGCTACAAGGAGTCGACGGCGATCAACCGCTATGAGACTCTCGCCGGAGTCTTCAGCTTCGCCGTCGCCAATGAGTACATCACCAAGAACCCGTGCCAGCACGTCCGCACCAGCCGACGGCGTGTGAAGCGTAAGGCGAAGAAGACCATTCGTCTGCCCACACTGGAGGAGATCGAAGCCATAGAGAGACACCTTCCGGGCCCGTACAAGCTCCTCGCGTGGTTGATGGCCGGCTGTGGGTTGCGTATTGGCGAGGCGTGCGCCGTGACGCTCCAGCAGTTCGACTTCGAGGCAGGGTTGATCTTCGTGGACCGTCAGGTCACGCAGGACGGCGAGAACGAGGAGCCAAAAACCGCTGTCCAGAAGGCGATCACGAAGGGCCGGGGACGGGCCCACTGCGTAAGGCACCTCAAGTGGCGTGACTTGGACGAGGGCCGAGCGGTTCCGCTGCCGCCCAGCATCGCTGCCAAGGTGCAGGAGCACGTCCAGCGGTATGGAACGTTTCGAGTCAGAGATGCGGTGAACCGGCTCCCGGGTGACTACCTCTTCTCGAACGTCGGGCGCACCAACATCCTCATGTACTCGCTTGTCGACCGTCTGTGGCGGAAGGCCAAGCAGAGCGCGGGCATCACAAGGACGATCACCCCGCATTGGCTGCGCCACTTCTTCGCCTCGGCGGGACTGTCCAAGGGCGTACCGGTAACGGATATGGCCGAGTGGCTCGGGCACCGGGATTCACGCATCACCCACGAGACGTACGCGCACGTGATGCCCGACGCCCCGGGACGACTGAGGGCCCTGATGGATTCGGTCTTCACGCGCGAGACCGAGCTGAGCCTGCCGCTCGAGTTCGAGGCCGTGGTCCAAGCGGCCTGACGTCCGGTGGCGCGATCGCGGTGCGGACCGGTCTCGCCCGGCCGGCCGCATCGCCGGACGGGCAGTGCAAAGGGTCCGGTCCGCCCGTGAATGACCGAGTTCAACGCTGCGTAGTCAGCACCGAACCAGCACGGGACGGGTCGCCAGAGGTGCTGACAAGGGCTTTCGGGTCAGCACCGAACCAGCACGGGAGTCAGCACGAGGGGCGCAAAACAGGCTGATCCACGCGTTTGTGGCAGGTGTCGGCGGGGCGTTCCGGAAGCCTTCAAGGTGTGCAGGGTGGCGGTGTGGTGGTTGGGTACACAAGGTGGCGCCTGAATGTGATGTCCCGCCACATACGCTGCCGACCTGCGGGCTTCTACGGTGTGGCCACACCAAACGTCCCCGCAGACCCCGGAAGTGGTGCACATGACCTCCCCCGCAACAGCCGCACCATCAGCAACCGGAATCCGCAGAATCGTCGCCGCCAGCCTGATCGGCACCACCATCGAGTGGTACGACTTCTTCCTCTACGGTTCGGCCGCCGCGCTGGTGTTCAACGAGCTGTTCTTTCCCGGCAGTGAGCCCCTGGTCGGGACCCTCCTCGCCTTCCTCACCTACGCGATCGGCTTCGCGGCCCGCCCGCTCGGCGGGCTGGTCTTCGGGCACTACGGGGACAGGATCGGCCGCAAGCAGCTCCTCGTCCTCAGCCTGCTGCTCATGGGCGGGGCCACCTTCGCCATGGGGCTGCTTCCCACCCACGCCACCATCGGCGTCGGCGCCCCCGTCCTCCTCACCCTCCTGCGCCTGATCCAGGGGTTCGCGCTCGGCGGTGAGTGGGGTGGTGCCGTGCTGCTCGTCTCCGAGCACGGGGACGACAGGAGCCGCGGCTTCTGGGCCTCCTGGCCCCAGGCCGGCGCACCCGGAGGCAATCTGCTGGCCACCGGCGTACTCGCCGTACTGGCCGCCGTACAGTCCGACGAGGCCTTCCTCGCCTGGGGCTGGCGGATCCCGTTCCTGCTCTCCGGCGTGCTGGTGATGATCGGCCTGTGGATCCGGGTGTCCGTCTCGGAGTCCCCGGTCTTCCTGGAGGCGCAGGCCAGGGCGGCGGAGCAGGCCGCGGCCGGGGTCAGGGCGAAGCCGCCCGTGGCCGAGGTGTTCCGGACGAACTGGCGCGGAGTCCTGACCGCCATCGGCACCCGCCTCGGAGAGAACATCTCCTACTACGTCATCACCGCCTTCCTGCTCGTCTACGTCACCAGCCACCTCGGGCTGCCCAAGAGCGACGGCCTGAACGCCGTGCTGATCGGCTCCGCCGTCCACTTCGTGACCATCCCGGCCTGGGGCGCGCTGTCCGACCGCATCGGCCGTCGTACCGTCACGCTGATCGGCTCGGTGGGCATGATCGGCTGGGCGTTCGCCTTCTTCGCGCTGCTGGACTCCAAGTCCTTCCCGGTGATCGCCGCCGCGGTGACCGTCGGACTGCTCCTGCACGGCGCCATGTACGGCCCGCAGGCGGCCTTCATCTCCGAGATGTTCGACACCAAGGTGCGCTACTCCGGCGCCTCGATGGGCTCCCAGCTGGCCTCCATCATCGGCGGAGCGCTCGCCCCGATCATCGCCGTGGCCCTGCTGCGCGACTACGACTCCTCGCTGCCCGTCTCCGTCTATCTCGCCGCGGCGGCAGCGGTCACCACACTGACCGTCCTGGTGGCCAAGGAGACCCGCGGGCGTAGCCTGGCCCGGGAGCACACCCCGGCGCGCAACGCCGTTCCCGCCGCCCGGCAGGCCGGACACGACCCGGTGCCGGCCGACAACTGACCGGCCGGTCGAGGGCGGTACCCGGCCCGACGGCCCGGCCCGGCCCGGCCGGCCGGTGCCGCCCCCGTCCTCGTCCAGCACCTCGGAGAGCGCCCGATGCCCATCACCGAAGACAGCGGGACGACCGGGAGGGGCTCCGGCTCCGTCAGCGGCACCAGGCCCGGAACCGGCACCGGCGCGCTGCGGCAGCTCCGCGACCTCCTCGACCTGCTGGACCGGGGCGCCCCCGCCGAGCAGTTCACCCCGCCCCCCGACGCCGAACTCTCCGACGCCGAAGCCGCGGTGGTCGCGGACGCGACCCGGATCGCCCTGCGCATCCGCCGCACCCTCGGCCAGCACCGCCGCCGCGAGGCCGAACTCGCGGCGCTCTTCGACACCGCCGGCGACCTCGCCCGGCTCAGGGAGCCGGACGCCGTGCTCGAGGCGATCGTCCACCGGGCCAAGCTGCTCCTCGGTACGGACGTGACGTACCTGTCCCTCAACGACGAGGAGGCGGGCGACACGTACATGAGGGTCACCGACGGATCGGTCTCCGCCGCGTTCCAGCAGGTGCGCCTCGGCATGGGGGAGGGGCTGGGCGGACTGGTCGCGGAGACGGCGCGCCCGTACTCCACCGGCGACTACCGCGACGACCGGCGCTTCAGGCACACCGCCACGATCGACGGCGCCGTCACGGAGGAGGGCCTCCGGGCCATCCTCGGCGTACCGCTGCGCCTGGGCACCCGGGTGATCGGCGTCCTCTACGCGGCGGACCGCACGGCCCGTACCTTCACACCGGACGAGGTCGCCCTGCTGTCCTCCCTGGCCGACCACGCCGCGATCGCCATCGACGGCGCCCGCCTGCTGGACGAGACGCGCACCGCACTCGTCGACCTCAACGAGGCCTCGCGGACCATCGAGGCGCACAGCGAGGCCATGCGCCGCGCCGAGGACGCGCACGACCGGCTCACCGACCTGGTGCTGCGCGGCGGCGATGTCGGCGAGGTGGCCACCGCCATCGGCGCCGTCCTCCAGGGCGGCACCCTCATCCACGACGCCGAGGGCGCCGAACTGGCCAGGTCGGGCACCGAAGCAGGGCCCCCGTCCGCCGGGGCCGTCGCCGCCTCCCGGGCCGACGGACGCGCGGTCTCCGTCAACGGGACCTGGGTCTGCGCGGTACTCGCCGGGCACGAACTGCTCGGCAGCATCGCCCTGACCGGCCGCGCCGACCTCGGCGACGCCGACCGTCGCCTCTTCGAGCGCGCCAGCCTCGTCACCGCCCTGCTGCTGCTCCTGCGCCGCTCGGTCGCCGAGACCGAGGACCGGGTACGGGGCGAACTGCTGGGCGACCTCCTCACCAGGGCCGCGGACCCGGCCGGGCTGGCCGCGCGGGCCCGCCGGCTCGGTGTGGACCTCGGCCACCCGCACGCGGTGTTCGTCCTGCACACCGGCGCCGCACCCCGGACCCGGCTGCTGGCCGCAGCCGCCCGCATCGCCCACGCGCGCAGGGGACTGGCCGGGCTGCACCACGAGGACGTGGTCCTGGTCTGCCCCGCCGAGGCGGCCGGCCCCGCCGCCGCGAGCCTCGCGAGCGAGCTGCGCCAGGCCCTCGCCGGTCCCGTCACCGTCGGAGCCGCCGGACCGGTCACCGGTCCCGCGGCCTTCGCCGACGCCTGCGCCGAGGCCCGCCGCTGCCGGACCGCACTGCGCGCCCTGGGCCGCGACGGCACCGGTGCCGCCCTCCACGACCTGGGCTTCCTCGGCGTGCTCCTCGGCGACCAGACCGACCTCGGCGGCTACGTACGCCAGACCCTGGGCCCCGTACTCGCCTACGACGCGAAGCGCGGCACCGACCTCACGCACACCCTCCGGGCCTACTTCGACGCGGGCACGAGCCAGTCCCGGGCCGCCGCGGCGCTCCACGTGCACGTCAACACGGTGGTGCAGCGGCTGGACCGCATAGCCCACCTCCTCGGACGCGACTGGCAGAGCCCCGAACGCGCTCTGGAGCTCCAACTCGCGCTGCGCATCCACCAGGTGAACCACCACGACGATCCCGGCCCGGGGGACTTCGCGGCGTAGCCTGCGGGAAGCCGGTTCAGCTGGCAGGGTGGACGGTATGTGCGGCCGCTACGCTTCCACCCGCAGTCCCGAGGACCTGTCCGGCCTCTTCGGAGCCACGCCCCCGGACCCGGGGCACCTACTGGAGCCGAGCTGGAACGTCGCCCCCACCGATGCGGTGTGGGCGGTGCTGGAGCGTGCCGACCGGGAGAGCGGGTTGCTGGAGCGGCGGCTGCGCCCCCTGCGGTGGGGGCTGGTGCCCTCGTGGTCGAAGAGCCTGTCCGGCGGCGCGAAGATGATCAACGCCCGGGTGGAGACGGTGCACGAGAAGCCCGCCTACCGGCGCGCGTTCGCCAAGCGCCGGTGCCTGCTGCCCGCCGACGGGTTCTACGAATGGGAGCCGGTCCCCGCCTCCGGATCCGCGAAGGCGTACAAGCAGCCGTACTTCATCCGTCCCGAGGACGGCGAGGTGATGGCGATGGCCGGGCTCTACGAGTTCTGGCGCGACCCCGCCGTCACCGACGACGACGATCCGGCGGCCTGGTGGGCGACCTGCACCATCATCACCACCGAGGCCACCGACGCGGCCGGCCGCGTCCACCCCCGTATGCCGCTGGCCCTCGCCCCGGCGGACTACGAGGCCTGGCTCGACCCGTCCCACCAGGACCCCGGCGAACTGCGCGCCCTGCTCGCCGCTCCCGCGGGCGGCCGGCTCGACGTGCGCGCCGTGTCGACCGCGGTCAACAACGTGCGCAACAACGGCCCCGAACTCCTGGACGCGCCCTCCGCCTGAGGTCCCCGGCCTCCCGCAGACCCTCCCGCCAGCCTCCTGCCAACCCTCCCGCCGCCCTCCCGGCGTTGTCCGGCGAATCCTGCACGCGGCCTGGCGAGGTAAAGAAATATTGACACGGTGTCCTGATTCCTTGACACTGCCCATGTCTGGTTTTCTTTACACGGGAGCGGTCGTGGCAGTCGAGGAAAAACGTGCGTGGATCATGATCGTGGTCACGCTGGTGTCGTACGGGGTGTACCTGGCGGTCGTCCTCGGCGGGTCCGGTTCCGGGAGCGGGCCGCTGGCTCAGCAGCCGTACGAGACCGCACTGCTCTGGACGGTCGGCGCGGCGATCGCCGCCTCCATCGCGCTCCACATCATCGTGACGCTGGTGTCGCCCGAGGAGGGCAAGGTCAAGGACCAGCGCGACCGGGAGATCCACCGGTTCGGTGACCACATCGGACAGTCCTTCGTCGTGATCGGGGCCGTGGCCGGGCTCCTCCTGGCGATGGCCGAGGCGGACCAGTTCTGGATCGCCAACGCGATCTTCCTCGGCTTCGTCCTGTCGGCGCTGCTCGCCTCCACGGCGAAGATCGTCTCGTACCGGTTCGGCTTCCAACCGTGGTGAGGCCCACCAGGGTCACCAACACCATCCGGGCCCTGCGCTTCGCCAACGGCGAGATGACCCAGGCCGAGCTCGCCCGCCGGATCGGTGTGACCCGTCAGACCGTCATCGCCATCGAGCAGGGCCGCTACTCGCCCTCCCTGGAGAAGGCGTTCGAGATCGCCCGCGTGTTCTCCGTACCGCTCGACAGCGTGTTCCAGTACACCACCACCGAAGGAGACGACTCATGAAGGCCATCGTCCAGGACGTCTACGGACCGCCCTCGGTGCTGCGGATGGAAGAAGTGGACCGGCCGGCACCCGGCCGGGGTGAGGTCCTCGTACGCGTGCGCGCCGCCGCCGTCGACCAGGGCGTCTGGCACCTCATGGCGGGCATGCCCTACGCCGTCCGGGCCGTGACCGGCCTGCGCAGACCCAGGACGCGGGTGCGGGGCATGGACGTCGCGGGGGTGGTGGAAGCCGTCGGTGCGGACGTCACCCGCTTCCGGCCCGGCGACGAGGTGTACGGCAACTGCTCCGGGTCGTTCGCCGAGTACGCCTGCGCCAAGGAGAGCACGCTGGCCCCCAAGCCGCCCGGCCTCAGCTTCGAACAGGCCGCAACCGTGCCCGTCTCCGGATGCACCGCCCTCAATGCCGTACGGGACAGCGGCCGGGTCACGCCCGGTCAGAGCGTCCTCATACTCGGCGCCTCGGGCGGCGTGGGCAGCTTCGCCGTTCAGGTGGCCAAGGCCTACGGAGCCCGCGTCACCGGAGTCTGCAGTGCCGGCAAGGCCGACCTGGTCCGCTCCCTGGGCGCCGACGAAGTCCTCGACTACGCGCAGGAGGACCCCGTGAACGGCAGCCGCCGCTACGACGTCATCCTGGACATCGCCGGCAACCGCCCCCTCACCCGGCTGCGCCGCGCCCTGACTCCCCGCGGGACCCTCGTCATCGTGGGCGGGGAAGGCGGCGGCAACTGGATCGGCGGCAACGAGCGGCAGCTGGGCGCGCTCCTGCTGTCGCCCTTCGTCGGCCACCGGCTCCGCCCGCTCGGCACCGTGGTGCGCCACCACGACCTCGAAGCCCTCACGGAGCTCATCGAAGCCGGTTCGGTGACCCCCGCCATCGACCGGACCTACCCGCTGGCCGAGGTCCCCGACGCGATCCGCTACCTCAGGGACGGCCACGTACGAGGGAAGATCGCCATCCGGCTATGAGGCGTCGAGCCTGATGCGGGCGGCGACCGGCAGGTGATCGCTGCCGGTGGCCGGCAGGGTCCAGACCTCGGCGGCGGTCGCCGAACGGGTCAGGACCTGGTCGATCCGGGCGACCGGGACGGCGGCCGGCCAGCTGAGGGCGAGCCCCCGCCGCGGCGCGCTCAACCGGGAGGCCAGCGGGGCGAGTCCACGGTCGTCCACCGTGCCGTTGAGGTCACCCAGCAGGATCACCCGGTCCACCTCCTCGGCGGCGACGGCCGCGCCCAGCAACCGTGCGCTCTCGTCGCGCGGGCCGGAGCCGAAACCGTTCGCCCGCATGCGTACCGAGGGCAGGTGCGCCACGTACACCGCGATCTCGCCCCGTGGCGTGCGGACACCGCAGCGCAGGCCGCGGTTCCAGCCCTCCCCGATGCTCCGGGGCTTGATGTCCACGCGGCGGACATCGGTGAACGGGTGCTTCGACCAGAGGCCGACCGTGCCCTCGACCGCGTGGTACGGGTACGCGGGTGCCAGCGCCGCCTCGTAGGCCGGCAGCGCGGAGGGCGTCAGCTCCTCCAGGGCGATCAGATCCGGCCCGGCCCCGGCCAGGGCACGCGCGGTGCCCGTGGGGTCGGGGTTCTCGTCACTCACGTTGTGCTGGAGCGCCATGAGGTCGTGCGGGCCGCCGTCCGCCGGCAGGAGCAGGCCGCCGAAGAGGCCGGCCCACGCCACCGCGGGCAGCAGCACGGCCACGAGCGCGGTGACCGAGCGGCGTACCAGCGCCGCCACGACCAGGACCGGGACGGCGAGGCCCAGCCAGGGCAGGAAGGTCTCCAGCGCACTGCCCGGGCGGCCCGCGGCATTGGGTACGGCGGAGTGGAACACCAGCAGGCCGGCGGTCAGTACGGCGAGCGCCGCGAGTGGGCGACCGCGCGTCCAGGACGTACGGCCCCGGGCGTCCGTGCCCCAGCGCCACCGGGCGGTGCGCTGCGCACCGCTTCCCGCCACGTCCACCACTGGAGCCCCACCCGTCTGCCTCGGAGCGTCCGTCGCCCCGCGTTCCGCGACCCGTACGACGCATGATCCGGCCGCAGGGTTCCCTGCGGAGCGGGTGTGGAAGAGTGATCGTCCTGGCCGCGGACGCGCAGGGCGGCGCAGGACGTCAGGACGGGAGACGCTTATGGGTGAGGCAAGGATCGCGGTCGTGACGAGCGCGGGCGGCGCCGGCCAGGACGCGGATCTCCCGCTGATCCTGACGGCTCTGCAGGGCGCGGGCCTGTCGGCGCAGGCGGTCGCCTGGGACGCGGACGAGCCGGAATGGGACGGATACGACCTGGCGGTCATCCGGTCGACCTGGGACTACGTGGACCGCCTGGCGGAGTTCCTGGCCTGGGCCGATGCGACGGCCGAGGTCACCCGGCTCCGGAATCCTGCGCCGCTGGTGCGCTGGAACAGCGACAAGCGCTATCTGCTGGAGCTCGCCGGGCGTGGGGTCCACGTCGTACCGACCCGCTTCCTCGAACCGGGCGGGAGCTGCGACGCGGCGGACTTCGAGGGGCCGCACGGAGTGGTGGTCAAGCCCGCGGTCTCCTCGGGCGCACGGGACACCGCGCGCTACGAGCCCGGCCGCCGGGCGGACGCCGAGCATCATGCCCGCATGCTGCTGGACCAGGGGCGCACCGCGATGGTCCAGCCGTACCTGCCGCTCGTGGAGGAGGGGGAGCGGGCCCTGGTCTTCTTCGGCGGCACCTTCAGCCACGCGATCCGCAAGCGCCCCCTGCTGACGGAGGCGGGGCTGATCGACAACTTCAGGGTGCCGCACCCCGGGGCCGTCCCCTACGAGCCCTCCGAGGCCGAGCTCCGCACGGCGCGGGCGGCGCTGGACGCGGTCCCCGACCCGGGCGACCTGTTGTTCGCCCGGGTGGACCTCGCGTTGAACGAGGACCGGGAACCCGTGGTCATGGAGCTGGAACTCATCGAGCCGAATCTGTTCCTGTGCATCAACCCGCAGGGGTTGGAGCACTTCGCACGGGCGGTCACGACCGCCCTGGCCTAGGAGGTGTCCTGCCGATAAGCCCGCGAGCCCGGCGTGATCGGCAGGACACCCCCTGGGACGCCCTAAAGGGTGTTGCAGAAGGCTCGGTTCGGGGTATTTCGCCTGTATGGGTGGGGTGTTGAGGGCTGAGCCGGTGTGGGTGGAGACGTTCACGGGCTTGCGGATCGAGCGGTTTGCGAAGCTGGTGAAGGTGGTGCGGGAGCGGGGCGGAAACGGTCCCGGCGGTGGCCGTCCGTGGTGCCTGCCGCTGGCGGACCGAGTGCTGCTGGTAGCGGTGTACTACCGGACGAACCTCACGATGCGGCAGCTCGCTCCGCTCTTCGGGATCTCCCCGGCTACTGTCTGCCGGGTCATCCAGCGCCTGCGGCCACTGCTGGCGCTGGAACCGGCGCCGCGGCCCGTCGCCGACGTGGAACGGTTGTGGATCGTGGACGGAACCCTCATCCCCGTCCGCGACCGAACGGTTGGCGCTTCGTCGAGGAACTACCGATTCTCGGCGAACGTGCAGGTCATCATCGACGCGGACAGCCGCCTGGTCGTCGCGAGCGCACGCCCGGCACCGGGGAACAAGGCCGACGCCCACGTCTGGCGGGAGTCGGACCTGCCGGCCGCGGCGGCCGGGGCAACGGTCATCGCGGACGGCGCCTACCTCGGCACCGGCCTGATCGTCCCGCACCGCAGAAGAGCCGGACGTCCCCTCCTGCGCGGCCAGGAAGAGGACAACGCCGAACACCGGCGGGTCCGAGCCCGCGTCGAGCACACCTTCGCCCGCATGAAGAACTGGAAGATCCTCCGCGACTGTCGCCAGAAAGGAGACGGCCTCCACCACGCCGTCCAGGCCGTCGCCACCATGCACAACCTCGCCATGACACGGTGAAACAGCAGGCCAGACAGCACACCGGCATGCCCGCGACGGACCTTCTGCAACACCCTTTAGGGCGTGTCTCTTTGATGGGTTGGTCAGTTGATCGGATGTGTCCGTCCGATTAGTGATCACTGATGCGATGTGGGACCGGATCGAGCCGCTGATGCCGGCCGATCCGGTCCGTGGTCGGCGATGGGCCGATCACCGCCGAACTCTGGAAGCCATCGCGTGGAAGTACCGCACCTGCTCGCCCTGGCGGGACCTGCCGGACGAGCTCGGCTCGTTCCAGACCGCTCACAAACGCCTGATCAGGTGGGCCGTAGACGGCACCTGGGAACGCATCCTCGCCGCAGTTCTGGCAGCGGCCGACGCTGATGCCGATATCGGCTGGACCGTCTCGGTGGACTCCACCGTCTGCCGAGCCCACCAGCACGCCGCCGGTGCCAGGAAAAAGGGGCGCCAAGTCGGGCCGAACCTGACGATCATGGCCTCGGACGCTCCCGCGGCGGCCTGAGCACGAAAGTCCACCTTGCCAGCGATAGCCGTGCACGGCCCCTGGCCCTCCGTATAACCGCAGGCCAGGCGGGCGACGCCCCGGCCTTCGAGACCGTCATGGCAGGCATCCGTGTTCCGCGAAGCGGACTCGGACGACCGAGGACCCGACCCGATGCCGTCCTGGCGGACCGTGCGTATTCATCCCGCGCGATCCGCAATCACCTCCGGCGACGCGGAATCCGCGCCGTCATCCCCCAGCCGTCCGACCAGGTCGGCCACCGTCTGCGGCGAGGCCGCGACGGAGGCCGACCACCGGCCTTCGACGCCGACGTACAAGCAGCGCAACGCCGTCGAACGGTGCATCAACCGACTCAAGCAGTGGCGCGGACTGGCCATGCGAACGGACAAGCTCGCCATCGCCTATCAGGCCGCACTCCACCTCGCCGCAATCCTCATCTGGACAGCCGCTTGACCGCCGAAGCACGTTTCCCGAGAAGATGACCACATGGACGATCTTGTGAAGTTCCTCGTCGCACGCATCATGGACGACAACCACGCCTATGCCTACGTGGCCGACACCCTGGGCGGTGAGGCTCTTCTCGACAGCCATCTCCCCATGCTCGACCTGACCGAGCAACTGGCGCACGACTACAAGGCCATGGACCCCTCGGACTCCCGCTCGGCCGGCCTGGCATACGCGCTGCGAATCCTTGCCCAGTCATACGCCGAACACCCCGCCTACCAGCAGGAATGGCGCCCATAGCCTGTCAAGGAGACAGGCCCTAGTAGTGCTTTGTTAACTGGTGTCGTGGGGCTGCCATGGGGTGGGTTGTCTGCAGGTGGGGCAGGTGCCGGTCCAGGTGGCGAGTAGGTGTTGGAGGAGGTCCAGGGCCTGGTAGAGGGTCAGGCCCTGGCAGGGGCTTTTGGGCAGGTCCGCTGTTCGGTGAGGAACAGGTGGGCGGCGGTGACGAGGGTGACGTGGCGGTGCCAGCCGGTGAACGAACGTCCCTCGAAGTGGTCCAGGCCCAGAGCGGTCTTCAGTTCGCGGTAGTCGTGCTCGATCCGCCACCGGGCCTTCGCCAGCCGGACCAGGTCCTTGGCGGGGATGTTCGCGGGCAGGTTCGAGATCCAGTACTTCACCGGCTCCGCCTCACCCTCGGGCCACTGCGCGATCAGCCAGACCAGCGGAATCGTCCCGTCGGCCGCCGGTTTCGGGCGGCGGCCGACGAGGCGGACCCGAAGGAGCACGAAGTGCGAGCTCATCGCGGCCTTGGAGCCTTTGCGCCAGGTCAGCGTCCGGCCACGGCTTCTTCCGGCAGCCAGCACGTGGTCGCGTAAGGAACGTGGCCGGGTGCGGTATCGGGGCAGAGGGCGGGGACCGAGCCCGCTGTAGGCGGGCTGATGCGGCTCGGCATCCTCACCGTGGGCAGTCATCTCACCCTTGACCTGCAGGACGTAGGCCAGACCCCGGTCTTCCAGGCCGTGACGGAAGTCGGCGTTCGCGCCGTAGCCGGCGTCGGCGACCAGTGCGGCGGGCCGCAGGCCGATCGCGGACAGCTCGTCGAGCATCTCCAGCGCGAGCTGCCACTTCGCGCGGTGATGTTCGCTGTCGGGGATCCGGCAGGCAGCCCGGCGTGCAGCGGCCTGGGGCCCGTCCCATGCGGCGGGCAGGAACAGCCGCCATGACAGCGGGCACGAAGCCGTGTCCGAGGCGGCGTGGACGCTGACACCGATCTGGCAGTTGCCGACCTTGCCCAACGTGCCGGAGTACTGGCGGGCCACCCCGGGCGAAGCAGTGCCGTCCTTGGGGAAACCGGTGTCGTCCACCACCCACACCTCAGGGCGGACCACAGCCACCGCCCGCCAGGCCAGTCGGGCCCGCACGTCAGCGACCGGCCAGGTCGAGGACGTCATGAACTGCTGCAACCGCTGATGGTCCACCCCGAGACGCCCGGCCATCGGCTGCATCGACTTGCGTCGGCCGTCCAGCAACAGGCCCCGCAGATACAACTGGCCCTTCTCCAGCCAGTCCCGCCGCACCAGCGGCGCGAACACCTCGGAAGCGAACTCCTCCAACCGGACCCGCACCGCCGCAAGCTCCCCAGCCCTCATACAGCCAGCGAACTACCGAACACCCGACGTGACAAGACCGGATAACAAAGCACTACTAGGTCGTCTCTTTCGGATCTTGCCGGGCCCGCGTCGACCGGCACCGCACCTCGCCGCGTTGTCGGAGCACCGCAGTACGTCCAGTACAACGGCGCTCCTCCGCCTTGCGATGCACGGCACCGGACAACGCGGGCCCGACCGACAAGATCCGAAAGAGACGGCCTAGCCGAGCCGGTCCAGCCGCACGCGGCGACGGTGGCGCAGCAGGAGACCCACGGCCGCACCGGCGACGGCGGTCACCGCGACACCTGCCGTCGTCCACCACAGGGCGTATCCCTCGGTGCCGGCAGCGGCGTCCGGGGCCTGCGCCGAGGACGCGGCCGGGGCCGAGGCGGGGGAGGCCCCCGACGGATCCGGCGCCGCGGCGGACGGGGCGACGGCGGCCGGCGAAGAGCCGACCGGAGCCGGGGTGCCGGGCGCCGGGTCCACCACAGGCACGCCCACCTCGAGTTCACCGTGTCCCAGGGCCGGGAAGCCCACGTCGACACCGACCTTCCAGTTACCCGGCGGCAGCGCCTCGGCCGTTGTCCAGCCCGCGGGCGCCGCGCCGGGATCGCGGACCAGACGCCAGGGCCCCAAGGTCCGGGAGCCGTCGGCGCTCACCGCGTTCACGGTGGCGGCGACGGCCTCCTCGACGGCATCCCCGTCGTTCTCCCAGGTGACGTCGGCGGTGACGTGACCGTTCCGCTGTCCCGTCACCACCACCTTCAGGGTGTCACCGTGGGCGTGGGCCGTGGCGGGGAGCAGGAACATGAGGCCGAGTGCGGCCAGGGCGGCCGAGAAAACGATTCGTATGCGCATCGTCGGGGTGCTCCGGTCGAGATGAGGGGTGCCGACGGACGGCCGCGCGGTGCGGCCGTCCGTCGGGGTGGGTTCACGCCGTCAGGGCGTCAGGTGTGCTGCGCCGTGGCGGTGATCAGCCGGACTTCTGGAGGGTCCAGGCCTGCGCCGGACGGCCGTCCGCACGCTGGAGGTCGAGCAGCCAGTTCCCGTAGTAGGGGCGGTTGCTGACGGTGAGGGCGAAGCCGCCGCTCGGGTCCGTCACGGTCACCGTGCCACCGCGCGACGTCAGCTTCCAGGCCTGAGCGCCGGCGCCGTTGGCACAGGGCTGCTGTGCGACCCACATGCCCGCGGCGGGGGTGCTGCCCGGCTGGAGGCACTTGCCGGAGGCCGCGGACCGGATGCGTACCTGGCCGTTGCCCGCGTCGTCGAAGTACCACTGCTGCTGGGCGTAGCCGTTGGTGCGGCCACCGACGAGGACCGTGCCGTCGGCGGTGCGGCCGCCCCACAGCTCCGCGGCCATGCCGGTGCTGCCGTTGCCGAGCACGTAGCGGGTGCCCGGGGTGGTCGCGCCGCCGCCACCACCGGTCGTACGGAAGGACGCGGCCTTGCCGGGTCCGCTGTCACGGCCGGCGTTGTCGCGGACCGAGACGGTGACCTTGTACGCGGTGTCGGGCTGCAGGTTGTAGATGCGGAGCACCTGCGACTGGACCCACGTCAGGTGCTTGCCGTTCAGCTGCACCGCGTACCAGGCGGCGCCGTCGACCTTGGGCCAGCTGACGACGACGGAGCTGGACTGGATCTGGCCCGCCGTCACGTCCGGTCCGCCGGTGGGGTTCTTGGTCGGCGTCGGCGTGGGCTTCTTGGTGGGCGTCGGAGTCGGGTTCGGGTTCGGACCCGGGTCCGTGCCGCCGCCCTTGCTCTTCATCAGGAACTGGTTGTCGGCGATGTTCCAGTGCGTGGCCAGGTAGCTGCCGGCCTTCGGACTGGTGTGGAAGTAGTCGTCGTGGTTGCAGTCCAGGATGTTCTCGGACGCCTGGTTCGTGCAGATGTTGCGCATCTGCGGGTAGTACGGAGTGTCCGAGTAGCACATCACGTCGTACTCATCGGTGCAGTGCGCGCCACGGCTGGTGTTCGGGGCGCTGTTGTTGACCGCGCCCAGGTTGTGGCCGAGTTCGTGCGCGGCGGTGTGACCGCCCCAGCAGCCGGAGTCGGTGCGCCCGTAGGAGGGGCCGAAGTTGCTCTGGTTGGCCTGGCCGGGCCGCTCGTCGCCCGCGAAGGTGCCGATGCCGCAGTAGACCTGGCTGTCGGCGAAGATCATGTACTTGCGGTCGCGACGGTCGAGGCCCTTGGCGGCGAGCGCGTTGTTGGTCGCGCTGAACTCGCCCAGAGCCGAGGCCGGGAGCTCGATGTTGAGCACGGTGGGGGTGCAGTCGGCGGCCGTCACATAGCGGATGTGACGTACCCCGCCGGTCTCCTGGGCACTCGCCGAGTAGATGAGGTCGGCGTCGGCCGCCCACTTGCGGAACGAGGCGACGTACTCGGAGTAGCGGTCCTTGCCCGGGGCGTGGACGTAGACGACCTGCACGCGGTTGCCGGTGCTGCCGTCGCCCTCGCACTGGACGGTCTGGCCGGCGGGGCCGGCGGCGACGTTCTGGCTGCCTGCCGAGGCCGCGGGCGCGGGCGCCGCGGCCTTCGTGGCGGCCGAGGCGTCGGCCGCGGGCGCGTCCTGAGGACGCCCGCCGCCTTCCTTGCTCGCCGGGTCATCGGCCGCGGGACGGGCCGGATCGGCCGCCGGGGCCGTCTCCTTGACGGCGGGCGCGATGTCCTTGGTGATGTCGACGCCCTTGGGCGGGGCGTCGGGGCCGTGGGTGCAGTGTCCGTCCGCGGTGCGGTAGACACCCACGCACCGGTCGCCCTTCGGCGCGGCCTCGAGGCCGTCGTAGATCATGCCGCGCGCGGTCTCGTTGGCGGGCGCGGCCGCGATCGGCTCGGGCTCCTTGTCGCGCGCGGGCGCGGCGGCGGGTGCCGCGGCGGCCTGTACGGGTGCTGCCGCCTGGGCGCCGTCGCCGATTCCGGAGTAGGCGATGCCTGCGGCTATCAACCCCGCCGCGGCTGTGGCGGCGGTGATGAGTATCAACCGCCGGGGTCTGCGCCGGTGGTCGGCGGCGGCAGGGCGTCTGCGACGTCCTGTCATGGGCACCTCAAATCGTTGTCGGAAGACTGGGTGCGCCGCAGCCTGCCAGACGAATGCTGAGGAGAATTCGGACAAACGGGAGCGTGCCCCGAGAAATCATTCCGTTACCTGTCGGCCTGATTTGACGAACAATCAACTCTTAGCAAAAAAAGGCGAGTTACGCGCGTCGCGCCCGAATGGTCCAGTCCTTTCTGGGTGGGTTGTTATCAAATCGAGATATGAAGTGGAGGCTTGTTGACGGGAATTCAGTCAGGAATTCACCTAATTGCTACCTGCCGAATTCCCTTCGTCACGACCTGTGAGCTGCGGCGGGCGCGACGCGGGCCGGGAGCGTCGCCGAAGCCGGTGCGGAGGGCAGGAGTTCGTCCACGGGGACGGCGGCGCCCGCGCCGCGGCCGGGACTCACCGCAGGGTCGGAGGGGTTTCGGACGCGACACGGGTCAGCTTCTCCGGGGTGCGGACGCAGTGGATGCCGGTGACACGGGCGTCCTCCAGGCAGATCGCCATCACGCCGTCGAACCAGGCTGTCCCTTTCGGATTCTGTCGGCCGATCCAGCGGTGTCCGGTGTCCGGTGCCGGGCGCCGCGGGCCTGGGGGCACCTCCCAGCGGTAGCTGGGGGAGCAGGATCCGGAAGAGTCGGCCTCGCCCTGTGGCCCGGGGTACCGCCGGTAGCGGGGGCTGGCCCCACCCCCGATCGACCGGACAGCCGGATGGCCCGGTGGATCGCGTGTCGGCGACGGTGGGCGTACCGAGCAAGTCGCCTACAGAGAAGGCAAGATCGTGCGCATTGTCACGGCCACCGCCGTCGCCCTGGCCCTCGTCTGCGCAGTCGCGCCGACCGCCACCGCTCACCAGCCGGCCGCCGACGGGATCTGGCGGACCGACGGCTACGGCACCGTGCTGTCCATCCGGAACGGAACTCTCCAGGAGTACCAGACCACCGCCGTCGGCTGCATCGCGGGCGCCACCGCGCACCGGACCGGCCCCGGCACCTACACCACGCCCGACGGCACCGTCCTGACCGTGCGCACCCGGGGCGCCGGCGACCGCGCCTCCGTACGGCTGGACGGCGACGTCGGCGACCGGAACCTGCGCCGGATGACGCGACTGCCCGAGGCCTGCACGGGTCCCGCCCCCGGGGGTCCGCTCGCTTCCTTCGACATCTTCTGGCAGTCCTTCGAGGAGAACTACCCCTTCTTCTCCGTCAAGGGCATCGACTGGCACGCCGTGCGCGACCGGTACCGCCCCACGGTCCACGAAGGGACGACCCCGGACGAACTCTTCGCCGTCTTCAGCAAGATGGTCGAGCCGCTGCACGACGCCCACGTCGCCGTCTGGGACGTCGACGCCGATGCCGACGGCATTCCCGACAGCCGCTTCGCACAGGCCCGCCCCGGCACCGTCCTGCCCGACGGGACACTCGATGCCAGGATCAAGAAGTTCGTCGTGGAGCGCGACCTCAAGGGCGCCCGGAACCTCCAGGACTTCGCCGCCGGCCGGATCACCTACGCCGACCTCCCCGGCGGGCAGGGCTACCTGCGGATCTCCGGCTTCGGCGGCTACGCGGGCGACGACGCCCCCTACGCCGCCGAGCTGGCCGAGCTCGACAGGGCCCTGGACACGGTCCTCGGCCAGGAGCGCACCCAGCACCTGAAGGGCCTGGTCATCGACCTGCGGATCAACGGCGGCGGCTCCGACGCCATGGGGCTCCACATCGCCGGGCGGCTCACCGACACCCCCTACCTCGCCTACGCCAAGCGGGCCCGCAACGATCCCGCGGACCCCACCCGGCACACGCGGCCCCAGCCCCAGTACGTCACGCCCGCCCAGGGCCCCCGCTACACCGGACCGGTCGCCGTGCTGACCGGTGCCTCGACCGTCAGCGCGGGAGAGACCTTCACCCAGGCCCTCATGGACCGCCCCGGCCGGACCGTACGGATCGGGCAGCCCACGCAGGGCGTCTTCTCGGACGTCCTGGTGCGCAAGCTCCCCAACGGCATGTCGGTCTGGCTGCCGAACGAGGAGCTGCTGGCGCGGTCGGGCAGGACCTTCGACGGCGCCGGCATCCCGCCGCACCTCACCGAGCCGGTCTTCACCGCGGAGGAGTTCGACCAGAACAAGGACTCCGCCTTCGACCGGGCCGTGCAGGTCCTGCGCGGCCCGGGCGTTTCTCTCTGATCATCTGATTGTTGGTCGATGTGTGTCGTTGACTGACGTGCAGTGGGATCGCCCTCAAGGCACCGCGTCGCCCCGGCCTGTGACAGGTGGTGGGGCAGGTCACTCCGCAGGTGGGGCCCGCCGTGCGGTCCGGCGACGGGTCAGACGTCTAGGACGCTCAGGTCGATGCGCGCCAAGCGCTCGGGGTCCGTGAGGATGTCGAGCGCGGTGATCCTGCCGTCCCGGACGGTGAACGCCATGACCGACAGCGCCCGGCCCTCCGCCACGGCTACCACCCCGGGAGTCCCGTTGACCAAAGCCGCGTGCGCGGCCTCGGCGAACCGGGCGAAGGCGATCGCCTGGGAGGCGACCTCGGCCGCACCGCGGCGCAGCAGCGTGGGGCGCAGCGTGCCGCCGTCGGAACGTGCGACCACATCGGGGTCGAGGACCGCGACGAGCGCGTCGAAGTCCCCGCCGCGCGAGGCTGCCAGGAAGGCGTCGACGATCGCCCGCAGTCGGCCCCGGTCGGGGTCCGGGGCGGGCGCCGCGCCCTGGACGCGGCGACGGGCGCGGCTCGCGAGCTGCCGGGTCGTGGCGGCGGAACGCCCGAGGACGGGGGCGATCTCGTCGAAAGGCACGGCGAACAGGTCGTGCAGCACGAACGCCAGGCGCTCGGCGGGGGCGAGGGTGTCCAGGACGACCATCAGGGCGATGCCGACCGAATCGGCCAGCATGACCTCCTGCTCGGGGTCGAGTCCGTCCGCGCGGCTGACGATCGGGTCGGGAAGGCGGACCTGCCCGTCCTGGTCGTGGAGGGGATCCTCGCGCCGCGTGCCGCGCGAGCGCAGCATGTCCAGACACACGCGGCCGGTCACGGTGGTCAGCCAGCCGCCCAGGTTCTCGACCGCGTCGGCGTCGGAGCGGTTCAGCTTGAACCAGGTCTCCTGTACGGCGTCCTCCGCCTCGCTGAGCGAGCCCAGCATCCGGTAGGCCACCGCCCGCAGATGGGAGCGGTGCTCCTCGAAACGCTGGGCCAGGATTTCCTTCTCGCTCACGCGCCACATCCCCGTGTTCCGATCCGCCGGTTCCGGACCGGACGATAACCGAACAGGTCAACGGACGTCACAGGCCTAAGAGTTGGGGAGCCGGCGCAGACCGGGCCGAGCGTGCGTCTCCGTATCGGCCTACGCCTCGAGGAACTGGCGCAGGTCGATGACCTCGTAGCCATCGGCCCGGGCGGCGTCGACGATCAGCGGGAGGGCGTCGGCGTCGAGGACGATGCCGTCACCGCGGCTGCCGACGTGCATCTGGATGATCGCGCCGGGCCTGAAGGCGTCGACGGCCCGCTTGACCGCCTTGTCCACGGTCATGCCGCCGGCCGGGCCGAGGTAGCCGTTGGTGTCGGCGCTGAACTCGATCGCCGCATAGCCCAGCGCGTTGACGTCGGTGATGGCCTGCGGCGTGGTGGAGCTGTAGGGGAAACGGAAGAGCGGCAGGGGCTCCGTCCCGGACGCCGTCCGGATCGCCGCGTGGGCGCTGCGCACCTCCTCGGTCCGCGCCGCAGTGCTCAGGTCGTCGAAGTAGGGGTGACTGTACGAGTGGTTGCCGAGGCCGTGCCCCGCGTCCGCCATGGCGCGCACCGCCGCGGGCTCGGCCTCGGCGAACTCGCCGGTCAGGAAGAAGGTGGCGGGCAGCTTGCGCCGTCGCAGTTCGGCCAGCACCGTGTCGACGCCGGCGTCGTCCCAGGCGGCGTTGAAGGTGAGGGCCAGGACGTTGCGGGTCGTGGGCAGCCGGCGGATCTCATCGCCGAGGAGCGAGGCCGGGGGGCGGGGACCCGCGGCCCGGGCGTCCCGCCGAGGCGTGGCCGCGTCCGCGTCCCTGGGCGCAGACGCAGACGCAGACGCAGACGCAGCCGCGGCCGCCGCCGGGCCCGTCCCGGGCGCCAGGCCCGCGATACCCGCCGACAACAGGGCGGCCATGGCCGCCAGGGCGGAACGTCGTTCCCTGTCCACCACGGTCACTCCCCACGATCACGGCCCCGGGCGGGCCCTGCCACCGACTATGCGGCGCAGCAGCCCGAGGTCCCCGCAGCCCGTGCCGGGGCACCCGGGTGATCTCCCCGGCGGGGTCCGGGCGCGCCGGGGAGACCGCTCTTCCGCACACCGCAAGAGCACCGCGAGAACACTGGAAGGGCATCGGAAGAGGACCGGGAGTCATCCACCCGCCCGCCGCCCGTGCCGGTCGGGCCGGCGCACATAAAGCGCGCTCGGGCCGCCATACCCCTCGAGCAGCAACTCATCGGCAAACACGTATTCGGAAGCGGGCAGGGAGCTGGTCACTGCATGACCCTATGGCATGGGAATCAAGCCGAACTTCGTGATCGCTACCGCGCCCGGCTCCCGCTGGAGAGTCCCATGAACGACGCCGCTCCGACGGCCGTAACTGTCTCCTTCACTGCCGCCGCAGCGGCACTGGAGGCCATCAACCACTCCGTGAAGGACGCGCGGCAATCCCCTGAACGGCTGGTTCCGGCCCGCACGCGGCCCTGGCCGCACTGCTGATGCTGCGCGAGGTCCGCGAGGAGCTCGCGGGCTGGGAGAGCGGGCTGATCGAAACCGCCCGCGGCGAGGGCGCGAGCTGGGCGGACCTCGCCGGACCCCTCGGAGTCGCCAGCCTCCAGGCCGCCGAACGCCGCTACCCGCGCCCCGGAAGCCTCAGACACCTGAAAGGGGTGGCTGCGGCTCACCGCCCCTCGCCCCCGGACTTGCCGTCACTCCGCCAGCCCGGGGTGAGGAGAGCGGAACCCGCGCGAAGCAACTCCTCTGCCCCGCAGAACTGGCGCCGATCCGCGCTGCACGCCCGGATCTCCCTGCCATCCCCAGAACATGCGCGCAGTCAGGCTGCCGTCGAGTTACCGGTTGGCGCAGTCCACCCTGCAAGGTGATGCCGTCTGTGGTGGCATCACGCCATGAAAGACCCCTTCTCCTCCGCGGAGGCATCCACCCTCCTGGCCCCGGTGGGGCGTGTGGACCGGAACGCAGCGCGGCGCGCGGTCGCCGAGCGCGCCATGGATCGCGCTGATCTCGCGCAGCTACTCGACTTGCTGGGCCTGTGGCCGCGCGATGATCCGCCCGCACCAGGCACGGCCGGCACGTCGCCGGATTCCGGGCGTGGCAAGGACCTGCCGGGCTGAACACCGCTGCTTCCCGCACTGCGTCGTACGCTCCGCGTGATCTGACCGAAGGTGCGGGGCGCAGACGTGGTCGTGAGCGGGCAGAATCGAACGGGCATGAACTCACCAACCCCTGCAGCCTCCACGCAGACCCGCACTGTCGGCAGGGATCGCAGGCAGCCGCTGCGGTCTGGGGTCAGGCACGGCAGCCCCACCTGCGCCGACTACGGCTGCTCGCGGTCGCAGTGCAGGGCCGCGACCCGTCGGGACCGCGCCCGGCGCACCAGCGAACTCATGGCCGGCCGCCCGGCCCGCATCCCCTCATCCGAAGCCGCCGCGGCCGCACGCCGACTCCAGAGCACGGGCCTGTCGGCATCGGACATCGCCGAGATATCCGGCGTTGCTGTCACCCTCGTCCGGCGCCTGCTGCGCCCGGCCGAAGCACGGCCTGCCCGCATCCACCGGACCACCGCGGAAGCCATACTCGGCATCCGCTGCGCACCGTCCGTCGGCGCGAACGGCTACTCCCCGGCCTCGTCAAAGCGGACAGAGCCGCCACCAGCCTGCAGGACCTCGCCGAACACGGCTGGCCCACGAGCTTTCTCGCCAACCATCTGCACACCAGCACTCAGACCCTCGCCGCGATCCGGAACCGGGACCGTCGGCGCCTCGCCCTCGCTCTGGACCGCAAGATCCAGCGCCTCGCCGCGATGCTGCTCACCAGCGATCCAGCTGACCATGGCATAGCCGCACACCGGAGCCGCCGCGCCCAGGCCGCCGCCCGCTACCGGGCCCCATTGGTGACCCCAGTGGTCACGGTTTCCGAGCCTCGGTAGATGCGGGTGGCATGCAAGCCTTCGGCTGGGAACGACTTCGGCTCCTGATGGAGCGGCGAGAAGCGCAAGTCGGATGCGGATCAGTCTTGTGATGCGCAAGGCTTTGGCCATGAGTGAAGAATTGGAGCGGCTGGCGAAGGCTCTCATCGAGTTCCGGGAAGCCGAGGGCATCTCAGTGACGGAGCTTGCGCATCGCACCCAGTTGAGCCAGGCGACCATCAGGCTCCACGAGAGTGATCACGAACGCCAGCCCACTTCCCTCGTGGCCCGCTGTTTCGAGGAAGTGCTCGGCTGGGCGCCGGGCAGCATCCCGACCGCATCGCGCGAGACGACGGATCTCGAGCTTCCGCCGGACTCCAGCGCTGGCACTGGGTAAGCCGAGAGGCTAGGGTCTGTCGTCGAAGTGATCTTGCTTTGTGGATCATGCTGTCGTGATACGTCGCCGTGAACTGTCCGAGACGAGTGGGAACTCGTGCAACCGCTGCTGCCCCGGCCTGTTTTCGGGCAGCCGCGGCCGGGCGACCGGACGGTCCTCAACGGAATCGTGTGGAAGTTCCGCACCGGGGTCGCCTGGCGGGATGTCCCTGAGCGGTACGGGTCATGGGCCAGCCTCCACACACGCTTCCGCAGATGGGCGCGGACGGGACCTTCAAGCAGATGCTCCAGGCAGCGCAGGCAAACGCGGACGCCGCAGGCGATATCGACTGGCTGGTGTCGGTCGACTCCACCGTCGTCCGCGCCCACCAGCACGCTGCCGGTAGGTGACTTAACTGAAAGGCCGTTCGCCTTGCCCTTGTCGAAGGGCTGCCGACTCCAGCGTGCCCCTACGCAGTCGGCTGAGTGGGCGAGACACCGCTTGCGGCTGGTGACACGGTTCTTACCGGCACCCCGAATCCTTGCCCCAGGCGTCGACACGGTTGTGGCTAGCGGACTGCGTGGTGCGTGCCGCGGTGCCGGTCCTGCGGCGGCCCGTATCACCACCCCTGGCGGCGGGTGTTCGCAGCCCAGCCCGTGCAGGAAGGTCGGCAGGCGCTGGGGACGGGCGCCACACCGTGAGGGGGCTGTAGGAATAGGGTCTGGAGAGGCTGGCCGTGTCTTTCGGGTCGTCGTCGGTGTTGGTGGTGCGACGCGTGCACTGGCTCGGCCCCCACGTCGGGCCGGTGCAGTCCGCGGCCCCTGATTCCGCGCTCTGGCATCGGGGCCGCGTCAGCTTCCCCCGAGGCAGACAAACGCCCTGATCCCCCAACTCAGGGCCTTCGTACTGCTGACACCGGCTGCGCGCCTCGGTCTTCTGCTCCGCCCATGACACGGCTGGCCGCGTAGTACACCCCTGCGCACGCGCAGAACCCGGTGGTCTGTCAGGCACGGCTTCACACGCGAGGGAAGCGCGCAGGACCCGGCCGGTGTGACTACGGGCATGGGCCGGGTCCTGCCTGCGTGGGCACTCTGTCGAGCCGGATTTTCCCCCCCGCAGCCTGACACGCCCGGTGTCCTCCCGCCCGATGGTCACCCACTGGCTGTGGCAGGCAAGTGATCCGGCGTCGGGACGCGGTGACCCGGCTGTCCGGGGGTGCCGGTCACGACCGGTGCGGGTGCCGGCTCGGGGCTTTCCTGGAAGCACACCCCGTCGGTGCTGACCGGGGGAGCCGTGTACAACTCGATCCAGGTGTCGGTACAGCCGACCCGGCCCGGCAGCTGCCGGGTGACCGTGGCCGGTGAGCTCAACGTGGTCAGCGCCCCGGACATCCGCCACACCCTGCATCAGGGAGCTACCGCTCGTGGATCGGGCAGCCTGCGGAGGAGAAACAGACGGGGTCCTCGATCATGTGCAGGTTGCTCTGGTACACCTCATCCCACCCTGTGGCGTCGTAGGGGTGGACGATCACCGGCTCCTCCGCGGCCATGCCCCTTTCCGCCGTTGTGATGTAGGGGAAACGGTGACGGGACGCGAGGACCCTCGGGTCTGTCCAGGGAGAGAACGCCACCGAAGGGTTCACCCACAGTCGGGCGACGCCGCCCACGTCTCCCTCGAGCGCGAGGAACTCGTGCTCGACGAGCCACGCCACCACCTCCCGCAGTCGCGCGACGGTGACCTTCAGTTCTGTGGCCCAGCGGGCGAAGTCGAAGAGAACCGGGCCACTGCCCTGTAGCTGGCAGGAAAGGATGTCCAGCACATTCCTGGTGGTCCCGTCTTCGCTTTGCCTCTTCTTGCCGCTGGCCCGGGCCTGGATGCGGCGGAGGAATCCGGCGGCCATCATCGCCGGCCCGCCGATGGTGCCAAAGTCGCATGAGCAGCTGGTCACGCCGCATCAACGGCCCGGCACTACCCCCAGATGCCCCTGCGGGAAGAAACCCACCCGGATGGCTGGGGACACTCTTCGCCGATCCTGCAGTTCGACCGCTGCGCTGAGTCAAGGACTGGTCCGGCGACGGGCGGCTGCCCGGTACAGGCCGGCGATCACCTGCTGGACATCGTGCCCGGTACGCAGGAGGCTGCGGGCGGGCTTGCCGTTGATCAGGGTGTCCAGCGCGTCGGATGCAAAGCCGTGGTCCTTCAGCTCGACGGCGGCGTCCGGCCGGGTCAGTCCGACTGCCCAGGACCACGCGGTGAACTCCTCACGGTCCACGACAGCCTGTGCCCACCTCTCGGCGAGGGACCAGGCGGTCTCGCGGTCGTAGCCAGCGGGAGACTCAGCGATGCGGTGGAAGATCCATACCGGGAGGCTCTGTTCTCCGGGCCGAGGACGAGGCGTCCTCCGGCGAGGCCGGGGCGGCTGGGGCGGCTGGGGCGGCCGGGAAACCCGGTACTGGTCGAGGTTGAGGTCGAGTCCTTCTGCGCGTTCGACTTCGGCGGCCGTACGCGGGGTGGGCCGGCGGCGGGGGAGGTTGGCCGGTGTGGGGGGCGCTTAGGCTGGAGCTGGTGTGTAGGAGCGCAGGTAGTCATAGACGGCTTGGTCGGCGTGGCTGAAGCCGGGCATGAGGGTTCCTTCCGTGGGGCCCGAGGGCGGGCATGCAAAAGGCCCCGTCCTGTGGACGGGGCCTCGGGTTTGAGGGGGCCGTAGCGGGTGACGAGGCGCTGCTCGGCCGGTGCGCCAGGGCATGAAAAAAGGGCGAGGAACCAAGTGCCTCGCCCTGTCAGACCGGCGGTTTTTGGGCACGCCGGGGTCGCCAGACATTCTGCTGGAGGCGGGAGGGGTTGTCCAGCGGCTCTGGGAGGGGTCGCTCCGGGCCACGGCGAACTGAACGGACCGTCAGCTGGAGCCGTTCACGACTGTCGGCGAAAAACAGGTCCGGCCGATGTTTTGGGCACGCCGGATCTGCCTTCCACTGTAGGTGGTGTTGCCGTCCTCTCGCCGCTGTCTGGCCCTTGTGGCGTGGCGGTGTCTGTCGGCGCCTACTCAGGTTTTCCGAGCCGGTCCCGGCGGTCTTGGACAAGCTGCCGCCAGCGGGCGCGTACGGCGTTTGGGCCGTGGAGCCAGGTGGCGGGGGACGGGCTGGGCAGAGGGAGGCCGGCCATGAAGTGGGCGATGTCGGCGTAGTAGGTGTAGTCGCCGCTCCTGGCGAGTTCGCGCAGTCGGCTGATGACGGCGCGGGCCTTGTCTTCCTCGACCTGGACGGCGTGGTGGAAGGCGAGGGCGAGCTCGAGGACAGCTTCGGCCGCGGTGATGCCGGTGTCGCGGATCTCGGTGCGCAGTGCTCGGGCTGCCTCAAGACCGGTGAGGGCACCTGCGTCACGGACGAGCGAGGCGATCCTCACGGTGATGGCGCTCGTTGAATCTGCCACAGCCGCTTCCAAGGATCGCCCTCACGCCCAGCCGCCGGCACCCCGGCCCCGGAGCGGGCCGGCGTCGACGAGGATCAGGAGCTGGTCCTCAAGGACCTCACCCGGGAGCAGGTCCTGGACTGGCGCGACCGCGCGACCGCTGACCACCAGGTCGTTCTCGACCACGTCGCCCGGTACGGCGAGACGTCGGCGCAGCGCCTGTTCACCCGGGCGTTCGTCGCGACCGTGCAGCGCCTTTCCGGTCTCGGGCACCTGGAGCTCGGCTACACACCGTGGGGGCAGGCATGAGCGGCAGCGAAGTGTCCGGCGTCGTTCGACTTCGCCTTCTGGCCGCTGCCATTCCTCCGTGCCGCCTCCATCGCGGGGCCTCGTCGTCGCCGCGGCGCAGGGAGTGGCCGGTCCAACGCGGGGCGCCGTCGGGGAGGACGTCTCCGGGGCGGGCGGCCAGGCTGGTGCGTGCGGCGGCCCGGGTGACGATGTCGGCGATGCCCTCGGCGGTCATCCGCCCGGAGGGGCCCCCGGTCCGTCGGCCAGCCCGGTGTATCGGGGGCCACGGCCAGCAGGCCGGTGCGGGCATCGGGCCGCCGTCGCTCAGCAGCTCCTGTCCCGCGCCCAGTCACCTCGGGGTCAGTGCCAGGTCTGGGCGGGGGTACCGTCGCATTTCTGCTGGTCGGCGAGGACTCCGTCACCGGTGAACCGGATGCTCAGGCACTTCCCGGAGTTCGCGTTGACCAGACTCCAGCCACCGCCAGCGACTGGCTGGAAGCGCCAGCTCTGGGTCGGTGAGTTGTTGCACGTCCACTGGTTGGCCGTCGCACCGTCCTTGACGGCATCGCTGCGGATCTCCAGGCACATCCTGGAGTTCGCGTTGACGAGGGTGCCCCATCCGCCCGGGTTGGTGGTGGTCCACTTCTGGGTAGGTGAGTTGTTGCAGTTCCACTGGTTGGCCGTGGCACCCTCGTGGAGGGCGTCTCTCCGGATCTCCAGACAGAAGTTGGTTTTTGCGTTCACCCACGTCCGGGGCCCCGGCGGAACAGTACCTGGCGTCGCAGCTGTGGATGTTGTCGGACTCGGGGCTGCTGGCGTGGGCTTGGCCGCCGGCTTCGCCTTCTCTTCCCTGGCCGGTGAAGCCGACGGGGACGGTTCGGAGGAGGGCGTGGGCGCGGCCGTGGAGGGTGCATCGGGGGTGGGTGGCGCTGCTTGGTCGATGATGCGGAGGTAGCGCTGCGCGCTGTAGCCGCTGAAGTTCGCCTTGAGGCTGCCCTTCGACTTGTTCGTGAGGACCCCGTTCCTGCTCTCCTGGTAGTAGGTCAAGGTCCCCTTGGTCTTGTCGATCCAGCTGGCGAAGAGCACCACGTGCCCTTTGGAGTTCAGGATGTCGCCCGGGAGCATTTCAGAGGAGCTGATCGGCTTCGTCACGGCCGGAAGGGTGAGGGTGGTCTCGCTGGCCGGGAGCTTCCAGGCCATCGAGACGTATCCGGAGCAGTCCATCCGCCATTCCCTGCCGATGGCCTTCTCAGACCACGCGGTTTTTTGGCTGTAGGGGACTTTCATGTCCACCCATGACTGGGCGCGCTGGATGACCTCCTGCCGGGTGATGGGGCTCCCGAGCCGGGTCGAGGTGGCGGCGGGGACGGTGTCGGCCCGGACCGGGCCGGGGCCGGGGCCGGGGGGCCGGGAGGTCATCCAGGCGGCGACGAGGGCGATGAGGGCGATCGAGGCCGCGAGACACGCCAGCGTACGTATTTGAGACAACTGGACTCCCCATGGTGGACGGCAGGTGCCGGGGCCTGTTCTGTGTCGCCAGGAACCGGTGTCGGGCACGACGTCGCGGGCCGGCAGCGAGCCTGCTGCCAGCCGGTCCGGGCGTTGTCGCCCAGGCTGGGCGGCCGAGGGATTGACCGGTGTCCGGCACGTTAAACAGGCAGGTCAGAAGGGTGTCGGGGGTGGACAACGCTGTTGTCCGCGGACATCACAGGGGGAGAACGTGGTGAAGCAAGGGCGTCCTCAGGGCGAGCCAAAAGGAATGACCGAGGCGGCCAACACGCTGGCGGTGTTCCTGAGGGAGCTGACCGACGGCCTGAGCCTGCGGGAACTCGCCGAGCGCTACGAGGGCGGCAAGACACTGTGGGGCGAGTACCGGTCAGGGGCGCAGATCGTCCCACTGTCGCGGCTCAACACCGTGGTCAAGGACCGCGTGCGGGATGCACGGGGCAGGGAGGTCATGCTGGCCAAGGCCCGCCAGCTCCACGGCCATGCCATGACCGCACAGTCCGAGGCCCAGCCCGACCTGGCGGTGGGTGAGGCCCTGCGGCAGGCGGAGCAGGACATCGCCGACATGACCCGCCTCATCAAGGTCCTCGTCGCACGGATCGACGCCCTGCAGGACGAGGCGGCGAAGCAGACCACAGACGACGGCGCCGAGGGCACGGGGCTCGCAGAAGGCTCGGTCACAACGATCGCAGCACAGCTCGAAGTTCTGCGCCGTCACGTCGAGGAGGCACGCCGGGTACGGGACGCGACCCGCGATGCCTACGACGCGGCCCAGTCAGAAGCCCCCGCCGAGCAGACCGGCCAAGACTCGGCCTCCGGTCAGGAGCCGGCCGCGGTTCAGACGCAGTCAGGCACGGAACTGGTGGGGAGCCTCGCCCAGCTCCACGACACTGCCGCGCGGCAGCGCGAGATGCTGCGCCTGTGGGACGGGGACGAGGGGGGTACGGACGCCGCGAGCGGCCGCGGCGGCGGCCTTCACGGAGGCGGCGCCCCGGACGGCGATGCCGGCCAAGGCCAGGAGGGCGATGCCGGTGCCAAAGCGGGTCCGGTGCACGGCCGGTCCTCTCACTCCGCCGGCTATGACACCGGGCGGCCGGAGCAGGAGGCGCCTCGATCGGGCCCGGCCGGAGCACCCGCTGCCGTCCGGGTTGCGGACACCGGCGTGGAGGCTTCCGCCGCCGCGAAGGCCGATCACGACGACAGCGGCCCGCCCCAGGGCTGCCGTGATGGTGGTCGGGCCGGCCCGGGTGGTGCGAAGGAGCCACAGCCCGGTGCCGAGGAGGGGCCGGAGGAGTCCGACGCCGAGCCCGTCCGCCAGCGCGTGCTCCGGCTGCCCGCCGGAGCCTCCCTCGCACTCCTGATCGCCGCCTGCGTGATCGGCGGCATGCTCATCGCCCGCTACACGGCTCCGCCCGCCGAGGCCCGAGGCCCCGAAACCCGTCTTGACGCCCCCACGGCACCGCCCAGCGGATCCGACATCACACCGAGCGGGCTCAACGACCCGCAGAGCCCGGAGCCCGCCGCCTCCGCCACACCCACGCCGTCCGAACCCGCGCCGTCCGAACCCGCGCCCTCGGAGAGCGCCGTGAAGCCGAGTGCGGAGCCGGCGCCGACGAAGAGCAAGGCCCCGCAGGCCGCCCCTCCTCCCCCGGTGGTGGGGACAGGGCCCCGGACATGGGTGAGCGCGGGAACGCAGATGTGCCTGGAGATCCGTCGCAGCTCCGGCGATGACGGGGCGACCGCCAACCAGTGGACCTGTAACAACTCCTCCAGCCAGAAGTGGATCATCGCTAACCCGACCGGGGTGACGACCGTCGTGAGTATGGACTCGGGTAAATGCCTGGAGATCCGGCGTGACTCCGTCGAGGACGGCGCAACCGCCAACCAGTGGACGTGCAACAACTCACCGACCCAGAGCTGGCGCTTCCAGCCAGTCGCTGGCGGGGGCTGGAGCCTGGTCAACGCCAACTCCGGGAAGTGCCTGACCATCCGCGACCAGGGCGACGGCGCCCTCGCCAGCCAGTGGCCCTGCGACAACTCCCCCGCCCAGACCTGGCACTGAACCCCGCGAGCGGCCGGCGCCCACACGGGGGCGCCGGTCGGCCTCCCCCGACCGGCGGCGGACGCCTACAGCCGGCCAGCGCCCCAGTGGCGGGCCCGCCATGTCCGCGGAATATGGCACTTGTCCACCTGCTGAGCTGGGCCTTTGCTCTCCCGGACAACGGACAACAGGGCCAGCTGCCCACTGTGAGCCCCACGCCGTCAACTACGAGCAGGAGGCCACAAGAGATGATTCCGTCCGTTTGTCACCGCGATACGGGTCAGGGCACAAGCACCCGCCACCGCATCCGTCTTCCCCGCCGCAGGACATCACGCATCGCCTGCTGGTCGCTGGTCGCCGCCCTCGCCGGCGGCGTCGGCTGGGCCATCACCCCTACCGGCCCCGCTCCGGCCGGCGCCGCCGGCCGCGCCGACACCGTGGCCATCGCCGCGGCCGCCGCTTCCCCGGACCACCCGAACGTGGCCATGGAGCAGATCGTCGCGGCCGGGGACTCCGTCTTCGCCCTGGCCGCCGACCACCAGGCCGTCTACGAGTGGTCCGAGGGCCAGGCCAACTGGCAAAAGGTGAAGGGCGCGACCCAGAAGCTCTACGCGGGCGGTGACACCGTCTACGCGATCGAGCAGGGCAGTGGCGACATCATGAAGTACGGCGGCGATCCCAACGAGTGGAACCGCATCGGTGGCCCCGGCGCCACCTTCGCCGCCACCTCCAAGAAGCTCTACGGCATCAGCCCCGACCACAAGCTGGTCATGGAGTACACCGGCAAGGGTGACGTGTGGCGCAAGGTCGGTGACCGGGCCGAGAACCTCTACACCGGTCCCGACAAGGCCCTGTACGCCACCAACCCCGTCGACAAGAGCATCGTCAAGTACGACGGCAAGTGGACCGTCGTCGGCGGCCCCGGCGACACCTTTGCCGTCACCGACAACAACTTCTACGGCCTGACCCCCGACCGCCGTACCGTCGTCGAGTACGACCCGGGCAAGAACAAGTGGAGGCGCGTCGGAGGGCCGGCCGGAACCATCTTCGCCAGCAACACCCTCTACGCGACCAACCAGGCCACCGGCGACCTCTACAAGTACAACGGCCGTCCCGACCTGTGGAACCGCATCAGCGGCCCCGCCGCCGCCTTCGCCACCAGCGGCGACCACCTCTACCGCCTCGCCCCCGACCGCCGCTCCGTCCAGGCATTCGTCCGCCGCGGCGTATACCAGGAGTGGAAGAACCTCGGAGCACCGGCCGCCGTCCCCGCCGCGTCCCCTGCGGAGAAGTCCGCCTACTTCAACACGCTGAACCAGGAGGGCGCAGCCAGCCGCAAGGCCTGGAAGGCCGCCCGCGACGCACACCGCAAGGCGATTCCCGACCCCTATGAGTTCCGGTGGAGCACCGACTTCTGCAGCTCCCCGGGCCCCGACATCGCCTTCGGAATCTACGACTTCAGGGTGGCCTGCGCCCGGCACGACTTCCTGTACCGCAACTACCGCGACATCTACGGCGAAAAGGCCTTCCAGAACAACCCCGATGGCCAGGTACGCATCGATGAGATCTTGCGGGCGGACATGTTCGCCACCTGCGCCGAGCACTTCCTCGGCTCCGAGCAGGTCTGCCAGACCGTCGCGACCAGCTACTACGAGCTCCTCAGGCTGCATTCTCAGGCGGACGGCTGAGCATCGCCGGCACTCCTGCCCGGCCCGCATCCAGCGGGCCGGGGACCGCCGCACCGAGGGTGCGCATGGGTCCCCCAGGTGGCGTGTTGGGGGGATCATGCCGGGCGGCTGGGCCGGACGGGGCCGCTTCGCAGGAGTCGGCCAGCGGCCAGGGCTAGGGGCGGGAGCGACCCGGGGAACGCGCCGTGGCCGACGCCCGGTGCGGTGAGGGCCAGGCAGCGGCGCCGGCTGCATCCTCCCCGTCCCTCGCCTCCCGGCGAAGCTCGGCGAGGGCGCGGCTGAGGCGGCGACGACAACCGCCTGTGCCTCTGCGGCCCGCGGCGACTGACCTCCACGAGCAGATCCGATCTCCATGCGCTGCGGCGACGCCCAGTGTGGGCCATGTCCGCTTTCCTCGCGAAAGGGGATGTGGACCGCGGCGGCCGGCACTACCGTCACAGACGGTCCTCTATGCGCGGGGCTGTGCGCATGAGTGGTCATCAGGGGGTGGGCTGGATGTTGGCGGAGGCGATGACGGCGTTGGCCGCAGCGGCGCGCCCCGATGTCCTACGACGACCTCCAGCCCCAGCCCCAGCCCGCTCCGCAGCCGGGCCATCAGCCCCAGCCGCAGTCGCGGCAGCAGCCCGCCAACCAGCCCCATCCCGACCCTCACCCCGAGTACCGTCCCCGGCCGCAGCGCGGGGGCGGCCCCGGCTCGGACCCGGTCGTGCTGCTGCTCCTGGCCCTCGTCGTCGCCCTGATCCTGGGGACGGTCGTCTACGTGGTGGCCGACCATCCGCGGCTGACCGACCCGGTCATGGCCGCGGCCACTGTGGCCGCCCCCCTCGTGGCCATCGTGTCTCTCCCATGTAGGGCTGCGGGGGGTCTGCAGCCGGTGCGCGCGGCGGTTCCGCGAGCGGATTTCAGCCTGCCGGTGGCGGTGATCATGCGGGAGGGGCAACGGATGGTACCTGCGAATCCGTCGTGGGTCCGTCCACGTGTGCGGGGTCGGTGCAGGGGTGTCACGGCTTGCATGACAATCGGCCAACCGTGCTGGTGGGCAGCGCTTTCCGAGGAGAGACGAGTGATGGGCGGAGCCGGGGAAACGGCCGAGGAGGCCTACGCGGCCGCGTTGCGGGAGGCTGTGAAGGACTACATCGCGAGCGGTGGCACGAAAGTGGCCCTGGCCAAAGCCACGGGCGTGGAGAAGAGCTCCCTGTCGCGGTACCTGTCGGGGCAGCGGGTCGCTCCGCGGAAGGCGATGAACGCCATCAGGGCCCACCTCGAAAGAGAGTCCTTCACCTTCCCCGACGGGTTCTGGGAGAACCTCGACGAGCTGTGCGGCAAGGCGCACCTCGCCTGCAAGCAGGTCCGCCAACTGGAAGAGGAGAAGGAACGCCTGGCGCGGGCCTGCGCCGAGCACGAGCGGGCCCGGCGCACCGCTGAGGGCCGGCAGCACCGGCTGGAGCGGGTGGTGGGCCGCCTCGCCGAGAACCTCCGGCAGGCACGCGGCCGCGAGGGCAGCGCGGAGGGCGTCCGACTGAACCTGCAGACGCGTGTCGCCGTGCAGGACCGGAGCCTGCGCAAGGCCGGGGACTACATCCGCGGCATCGAGACCGAACTCGAAGAGCAGAAGGCACAGACCGGCGGCCTCGAAGGCAAAGTCGCGAAGCTGCAGGAACAAAACCGCCGGCTCGTCGAAGAGAATGCCGCTATTGCCGCCCTGCCAACGCAGGTCAGCGAGCCGCAGTACGTCTACATCACGCTGCCGCACCGGGCCGAGCCCGTACCCATGGCCGCGACGGTGCCTGCGGCAGCCGCCGTGCTGCCATGGTCGGCACCGGCGCCCGTGCTGCCCCAGGCCTGGCCGCCCGCACACTGCCCCCAGCAGCCGACCAGCAGCCCGGACCCCTACGGGCAGACGCCCGGGCTGCCCCCGGCTGGCTACATCGAAGACACGGCCTGGACGGACACACCGGCCCACACCAGCACCGGCCACGACGCCTACGGCGGGTACGGAGGGTACGGCTACAACGGCTATGGCGGGTACGACTATGGCGGGTACAGCCACAACAACTACGGCGGCCCGGACCACCACGGCGGCTACCCCGCCGACGCCGGCTACGCCGAGGCGTGGGACGCCATCGTCCTCGGCCTCCACACCACAGCAGACGTCCCCGACGGGACCGGCGAGCAGCCCTACTCCGGGGCCGACCCCGTGGCCGACGCAGAGCCTCCGGGGTTGCCTGCCGCCGCTGACCGCCCCGACGATGCCGAGGCAGCACCGCAGGAGATCGCCGAAGGGCTGTGGAACGAGGTAGGGCCCCAGCCCCGCCTGCACCCGACACCGCCTCCCACCGCGATCGTCCTCGCCGCCCTCCTGTGGGCCGCCCTCATCTCCGTCATCGCCACCACGATCCGCACACCCGCCGCCCGCACGCTCAAGACCCGGTAGGCCTCAGATCACCGGACGGCGGTCTCCCCGGAGACCGCCACGGGGATTCCTTGCCCCCTGTTCAGCGCTGGGTGATCCATGTGGCGACGCCCGTGGTGAGGGCGGTGGCGGCGAGAGTCAGCCCGCGCGCACCGCGCCCAGCACCGCGGAAGCGCACCCTGCGGCCACACCAGCGACTTCTACTTGGTCCCGAAGTGGGGGGCGGTCCAGGGGAACAGGTCGAAGAGCAGCAGAACCGACCAGATCAGATGGATGCTGCCAGCCAGGATGCATGCGGGGATGTTCGGCATCCTCACCAGCCTCAGCCCCCCGTACAGGGGTGCGAGGCAGAACGCGATGGCCACGATCGGGTCGGCGAAGCCTGCGCCGCTTTCTCGTCTGGCAGCTACGTCCTGGCCGATCAAGTACATCCAGACGCTGATGAACAGCAAAGTGATGTTCAGGGTGATGCCGAGCCCAAGGAGCAGCTCCTTGCGCTCTTCAGCGGTTTTGCCGAACAGTCTCAAGAGCCGTCCGCTCAGAACGCCCCCGTGTGAATTGGCGACATCGTCGGTGCGGGCATCCGTCTGCTCCGAGCGGCTCCCCGCGGCCGCATCGGGCGTCGCCTCGTCCAGTAGTCCGAGCCATATCGCCGCCCGTGTGCCGACCCCGGGGCGCCGTGTCTCCGGGACAGGACGCGATGCGTCAGCGGCTTCTTCCGGGAGACGCGAACGGGAGGCCTGAGCCTGTGTTCGCTCTGAAGAGTCGGAGGCGGTCCGTTCTGTGTCGCTGCTGGCGGGGGGCTTGTCCAACAGCACTTTGGACACGAGTTGGACGCCGAGGGCGGCCGGGTCCGGGTCGTCGTGACCGGCGGGATGGGCGAGGTGCTGCTGTGGGGGGACCTCTTTACCTCCCCCACCGCGCCACCCCCCGCGACGACACCGGGCACCTCTTCACCACCGTCAACGGACGCCCTCTCGAACCCCAGAGCCTGATCCGGATCCTGCGCGCCGTCGCCGCCACCCACCCCGACCTCGAAGAAGCCGCGCCCGCCCTATCAGCCGACGCCGTCACCCACTCACCCGCCAGACAGCCAGAAGCCTGACCGCCCTTGCCGGAAATCCCGCCGCCCCGAGGGGCTGCCCTTGTGTGGGCCCTCGGCGCCCTGACCACCCTGATCGAGCGCACCTTCGAGGACAGAGAGGGGCGGGGAACACCGGTCTCGACCAGCGCCGCCAGTACCGGGGCGCCGTGGCCAGGTGGGCGCTCTGCTCGTCGCAGATAGCCCACCGCAGTTCGCGGGTGGACGAGTTCGCCTGGGGCCTCTCGTCGTCGCTCCGAGAGAAGCGGCAGCTGCGTAGCATCGGGCTGTGGCGCGGCCGGGGCCGGATCAGCCCGGCACCGCGCGCCTCGGCGATCCACCATCCGGCGGCGTGCCCCGAACGCAGGCGGTAGCGGCGCTAGCAATCGGGAGGAGCTGTATCCAGGCCGGAGCGCGATGCCCGGAGGGCAACGCTGATCCCGCAGGCTGCTCTTACGAGAAACGGGCTGTGTACCTCGTCGGCCGGTATTACCGTCGCACATGGCCCGTACGGGCCGTATGCATGAATGGCCTACGGACGGGGTGAGTGAATGCTGGCGGAATCGTTGACCGCCCTGGCCGCTGCAGCAGGCGCCGGGGTCGTGCAGGCCGCGACGACGGACGCATGGGCAGGCTTCAGGGACCGGGTCGCGCAGTGGTTCGGTCGCGGCGACCAGCGGCGAGAACAGGTTCAGCTGGAGCGACTCGACCGAACGGCGGCCGCGCTGACCGCGGGTGAGGGGACGGAGCATGAGCGGGACCTTCTGGCCAGGGAGTGGCAGACCCGGTTCGAAGGCGTACTCGAGGACCTGGACGAGCCGGAGCGGGAACGGGCAGCGGCCGAGCTGCAGGTACTCCTGCCGGAGAGCACGGCCGCAAGTCGTGTCTCGGCCGGGCCCGGCGGGGTGGCGGCCGGCCGGGACATCCACGTGAAGGCCGAACAGGGCTCGATCGCCGCGGCCGTCCTGCAGGGAGGAGCCCAGATCGGCCACCCTCCGGTGCCGGATCCGTCCCAGGGCTGAACGGACCGGCAGTACCAAGCCCCACCGACATCACACCATCAGCCAACGGCATGCATGTGTATGCCGATCGGGGCAGTCTGGCGGTGGGCCGGGCCGACAGTGTCACTTATGTGGCCCCGCCCCGGCGGGCAGTCTTCTGGCCGCATCAGGTAGGTGTGATCCCCCGCCGGGCGCGGTCCTTCCAGCACCGCGCCGAGGCAGAACGGCTGCAGACGGCCGTGGTCGGTGGGGGCACGGCTGTGCTGTGCCAGGTTCTTACTGGTATGGGCGGTGTGGGTAAAACCCAGCTCGCCGCCGACTACGCCCACACCGTCCTGGGCCGCGGGCAGACGGATGTCCTGGTCTGGGTCACCGCGGGCACCCGCCCGGCGATCGTGGCCGGCTACGCGCAGGCCGGGGTCGAGCTGTGCCAGGCCGACCCCACCGACCCTGAGCAGGCCGCGAGGACGTTCCTGGCCTGGCTCACGCCCAAGGTGGGGAAGCGGCCGTGCCGGTGGCTCATCGTCCTGGACGACGTCGCCGAGCCAGGCGACCTGCTCGGCTTGTGGCCGCCCGACAGCCAGCACGGCCGCACCTTGGTCACCACCCGCCGCCGCGACGCCGCCCTGACCGGCCAAGGCCGCCGCCGGATCGACGTCGGCCTGTTCACCAAGGTCGAGGCCGTCGCCTACCTCACCGCAGCCCTGGCAGCCCACGGCCGTAGCGAGAGCGCCGACCAGCTCACTGCCCTGGCTGCCGACCTCGGACTCCTGCCTCTGGCCCTGTCCCAGGCCGCCGCCTACCTCATCGACACCGACGTCAGCTGCGCGGCCTACCGTCGGCAGCTGGCCGACCGGGCGAACAAACTTGCCCGGCTGCTGCCCGAACCTCCCACCCTGCCTGACGACCAGGCCGCCACCGTGGCCGCTGTCTGGTCTCTGTCCGTCGAACGTGCCGACGCACTGCGCCCGGCAGGCCTGGCCCGCCCTCTGCTGCAGCTGACTGCGATGCTCGACTCCAACGGCATCCCCCGCACTGTCCTGATCAGCGAGCCCGCCCTCGCCCACCTCACTACCCACCGCACCCCGCACCCCGACGGCGGCCACGAACCGGAGCACGCCACCGCCGACGACGTGGACCTCGCCCTGCGGGCTCTGTATCGGCTCAGCCTTATCGAGCACACACCCGACACCCCGCACCAGGCCGTCCGTGTGCATCAGCTCATCCAGCGCGCGACCCGAGACACCCTCACCCCCGAACATCAGGACCGGCTCGCCCACACCGCTGCGGACGCCTTATCCGCCGCCTGGCCCGGCATCGAACGCGACACTGGCCTCGCCCAAATCCTCCGCGCCAACACCACAGCACTCACCGGCCACGCCCAGGACGCCCTGTACCGGCCAGACGCGCATGCGGTGCTGTACCGCGCGGGCCAGAGCCTTGGCGACAGCGGTCAGGTCATTGCGGCACACGACCATTTCCGGTACCTCGCCGCAACCACCCGCCTGCACCTTGGCCCGGACCACCCCGACACTCTCACCGCCCGGGGCAACCTCGCCTCCTATAGGGGGGAGGCGGGGGATGCGGTTGGCGCCACCACCGCATTCGCCGAACTGCTCAAACGCATGGTGCAGGTGCTGGGCCCGGACCACCCCCACACCCGCACCACCCGGCACAACCTCGCCTCCTGGAGGGGGGAGGCGGGGGATCCGGTCGGCGCAGCCGCCGCATTCGCCGAACTGCTGAACGACCAACTGAAAGTGCTGGGCCCGAAACACCCCGACACCCTCATTACCCGGGGCAACCTCGCCTCCTGGAAGGGGATCGCGGGGGATCCGGTCGGCGCCGCCACCACGACTGCCGAACTGCTGGACGACCAACTGAAAGTGCTAGGCCCGGACCACCCCCACACCCTCACCACCCGGGGCAACCTCGCCTCCTGGAAGGGGGAAGCAGGGGATCCGGTCGGCGCAGCTGCCGCATTCGCCGAACTACTCGGCGATCGGCTGAAAGTGCTGGGCCCGGACCACCCCGACACCCTCACCGCCCGAGGCAACCTCGCGCGCTGGAAGGGGGTAGCGGGGGATGCGGCCAGCGCCGCCACCACGACTGCCGAACTGCTGGAACGCATGGTGCAGGTGCTGGGCCCGGACCACCCCCACACCCTCGCCACCCGGGGCAACCTCGCCTCCTGGAAGGGGGAAGCAGGGGACGCGCACGGCGCGGCCGCCGCATTCGCCGAACTACGCGACGACCAACTGAAAGTGCTGGGCCCGGACCACCCCGACACCCTCATGACCCGGCACAACCTCGCCGCTTGGAGGGGGGAGGCGGGGGATCCGGTCGGCGCAGCTGCCGCATTCGCCGAACTACTCGGCGATCGGCTGAAAGTGCTGGGCCCGGACCACCCCGACACCCTCATTACCCGGGGCAACCTCGCCTCCTGGAAGGGGATCGCGGGGGATCCGGTCGGCGCCACCACCGCATTCACCAAACTGCTCGACGACCAACTGAAAGTGCTGGGCCCGGACCACCCCGACACCCTCATTACCCGGGGCAACCTTGCCTCCTGGAAGGGGATCGCGGGGGATCCGGTCGGCGCCACCACCGCATTCACCAAACTGCTCGACGACCAACTGAAAGTGCTGGGCCCGGACCACCCCGACACCCTCACCAGCCGGGACAGCCTCGCCTACTGGCAGGGGAAAGTGGGAAATGGGGATTCGGAGGCCCAATAACGATCGTTCACATTGCACGGAGATCCGCATAACGTTCCCGCCCAGGCCACAGCTGTATCACTTCGCGACCGCGCAGGCGGATTTCTGAAGGCTCGGGCGATCCTGCTACAGGCCGATGCCGTACAGCGGGTTCAGCTCCTCGTCGAATACGGCCGCGCGGTCGTGGTGGCCGGCGAAGGCGCGGGATCCGTCGGCCCATCCGCCGTGGCGGGCGGCTTCGAGGGGGTCCTTCTTCGCGTGACGGGTGGCTTCGGCGTAGCCGCGGCGTAGGGCGTGGCCGGTCCAGCGGGGTGCGCCGTCGGGGAGAACGTCGCCGGGGCGGACGGCCAGGCCGGCGCGGGTGACGATGTCGGCGATGCCCTCGGCGGTCATCCGGCCGGATGGATCCCCGATCCGCTGGCCGTTGCGGAACATCGGCGGGTTGATCCGGCCGTGGCGGTCGATGCGTACGAACATCGGCCCGGTGGGCTGGTGGCCGTGGTCGAGCAGGGCCTGGCGGTAGGCGCGTAGGGCGCGGACCGGGCAGGTGGAGGCGTAGCTGCCGTATGGCACGCCGAGGGGCTGGTCGTTCGCGACCTTGGGCCGGTACAGGTCGAAGAGCAGGCCCTCCTCGTCGGCGGCGTCGACGGCGTCCTCCCAGTCGAGCAGGGCGCCCTCGGAGCTGCGGGCGGCGAGCGCGAACCCGGTGGTGAGGGCGGCGGCGTTGCGGGCGCCGATGACGGTGGTGGTGTCAGTGGCGGCGATCATCTGCCGGAGCACGCGCGGGGTCGCGGCGGCCGCCTTGCGTGTCTTGCCGCGGGGGTCCTTGGCCGTTTTGAGTTCGGCCTCGTAGCCGCGGAGCACGAGCCGGGCGCCGGTCTGGGACGGCTGCGGGAGGCCGGCGGCCTGGTGGGCGACGGCGATGGAGGCCAGGGCGCGGTCGATGGAGGCGGGCTTGTACGGGCGGCCGGTGCGCGGCCGCGGGGTGAGGGTGCACCAGGTGACGTACTCGGTCAGGGTTTCGCCGGTGGCGGGCAGCGGGCGGAGGCTGACGGCCAGGGCCCATTGCTCGAACCTGGCCCAGTCGCCAAGGTAGCCGCGGGCGGTGGCGGCCGGGACGCCCTTGGCCATGGCGGCGAGTGCGGCCTCGGACAGTTGCTGCCGGGCCGCCGGTACGACAGTCGAGGCGCCGCGGAGGGCGGCGGACCCGAACACGGTAGTCGCGGGGGTTCCGGCGTGCTTCTCGACCGCGTGTCCCATGCCTGTCTCCCCGTCATCCGTCGTCCGTCTTCTGGCTCTTGATAGGGCAACTTAACAAGAGCCAGAGAAGGTTCAGGCGTCGTCGTTGCACGGGCCGTACGTCCCCGGCCTCGGGGAGCATGGCCGACGTGGGTAGCGGTGGGGCGTTCAGTTTGTTGAACGGCCCGTACAGGCTGGTGTGGGGCTGGCAGGCTGGGTGGGGTGAAGGGTGACTTGCTGACGAAGTTCCGGCGGGTGCGGCGTGATCTGACCCGTGTGCGCAGGGCTGCCTGGCGTTTGGAGCAGGCGGAGCGGGAGCGAGTATGGGCGCTGAGTGCGGCCCGGGCGGCTGGGCTGTCCGTCCGGGCGACGGCGGAGGCCGCCGGGCTCTCGCCCAGCGGGGTGCATCAGCTCACCAAGGACACTGACCTGGACGCCCTGGACGTCGTCCTGGGTGAACTCCGTACGGCGGGCTGGCCTGCGCCGGAGGACCCGGACGGCAGCGGCGACGAAGAGCTCTCCGGCCGCCCGTGTATTGCTGAGCGGCTGGTGGACGAGGTGGGCTGGATCCGGCAGTGCGCCGACTGGATCGACCACCTGGACCGCGAGTCCTACCCGCCGGCCGCCAACCTCCGCCCCGAGGCCGACTTCCCGGACCGTTCGAACGTGGTGGTGGACTCCGCCCGGGTCTCGGCGATCCTGCGCCAGATCGCCTACGACGTCGACGAACTCGCCCGCGCCCGGAGCGTGGAGGATCTGACCGGTGCCCGCCCCGGTAACGATCCGAGGGCCGAGCGCCGCCGCCGGCTCGCCGAGCCGGACCTGGAGTACGCCGAGTTCACCCGCAGAAAGAACCTGCCGTGGCGCTCCGCCCAGCAGGGCGAGGCGGCCTGGGACGCCTACCAGGCCGAGCGGCACCACCGCGGCGAGACGGATCAGGACCCTTAAACCGCGTACAACCCGTTCCGACCCGGGCCCGCCTGACCCGGAACCACCCGCACTCCCGACGTCCGTCACCCGTCCGGCGACCGCCGGCACGGAGCCTTTCTCGCCTGGAGCATCCCGGCATGAGCACCCCCCTGCCCCCGATACCCCCGGCGGCAGTGCCGTCCTGGCCGTACTGCGCTCACGGCGCCGACCCTGCCACCGATCCCGTCGGCTGCCGCGGTATCCACGTCCCCGGCCACAGAGCCTGTCTCGCACACTTGAACGACGCCGACCGCGCCGCGTACCTGGCGGGCCTGGCACCGGGCGCCGACATCGACCACCGCGGCACCACCTTCACCGATGAACTCCTCGACCGTCTTCTCAACGCCGTCCGCGACCCCACCACCACACGCCCCCGCCTCGGGACCGCCTCGTTCGGTGGGGCTCAGTTCTCCAGCGATGCCGACTTCAGCGGGGCGCTGTTCACCGGCGATGCCGACTTCAGCGAGGCGCTGTTCACCGGCGACGCCGGGTTCGACGAGGCGCTGTTCACCGGCGACGCTAAGTTCATCCGGGCGTGGTTCACCCGGGACGCTGTGTTCGACGAAGTGCAGTTCAGCGGCCACGCCTGGTTCAGCAGGGCGCAGATCAGCGGCTACCCCTGTTTCAACGGGGCGCAGTTCAGCCAAACTGCCAACTTCCCCGAAACGCAGTTCTCCAGCATCGCCCAGTTCAGCAGGGCACAGTTCACCCGGACCGCCTGGTTCAGATTGGCGCGGTTCACCGGCGCCAGCTTCAGCGGGGCACAGTTCTCCAGCGACGCCGAGTTCAGCGGGGCAGAGTTCTCCAGCGACGCCGGGTTCCACAGAGCACAGTTCTCCAGCGACGCTCACTTCGGCAAGGCGCATTTCTCCGGCGATGCCTGGTTCATCGGGACGCAGTTTCCGGAAGCTTCATGGTGGGGCCCGGTGGCGTGTGAGGGAGAGTTGGATCTGTCGGGTGCGGTGTTCGGAGCGCCGGTGACGCTGGAGATCGCGGCGAGCGCGGTGCGCTGTGCGCGGACCCGGTGGGAGTCAACAGCCACGGTGCGGGTGCGGCGGGCCGAGGTGAATCTCGCCTACGCGGTACTCGCGGCCCCGGTCGCGGTCACCGCCCACCCCGCCCCTTTCACCAGCGACAGCGGCGTCTTGGACGAGAGCCTGCTGACGGGCCCCGACCGGGTGCGGGTGACGTCGGTACAGGGAGTGGACGCCGCGCACCTGGTCCTGACCGACACCGATCTGTCCGACTGCCTGTTCTCCGGCGCCTTCCACCTCGACCAGCTCCGCCTGGAGGGCCGCACCACCCTGGCTCCCACCCCCACCGGCCTCCACCGCCGCGGCATAGCCCCGATCCGCTGGACCCGCCGGCGCACCCTGGCCGAGGAGCACCACTGGCGCGCCCAGAGCGCCGGGCAACCCCCCGCACCCGCGGGCGCCCCGTCCGAGCCTCGCCAGTGGCGCAACGGCTCGGACCACGGCGACCCCGCCCGCACCCCCGACCCCGACGATGTCGCCGCCCTCTACCGCCAGCTCCGCAAGGCCTTCGAGGACGGCAAGAACGAACCCGGCGCGGCGGACTTCTACTACGGCGAGTGCGAGATGCGCCGCCACGACCGCACCGGCACCCCCAGAACTGAACGCCACCTGCTGTGGGCGTACTGGGCACTGTCCGGCTACGGCCTGCGCGCCTCCCGCGCTCTGTGCTGGCTCGCCGCCGCCATGCTCACCACGATCCTGCTGCTGATGGCCTTCGGCCTGCCCGCCTCCTCCCCGAAGCAGGAAGCCACCGGCACCGTCCCGGTCGGCGGCGGCACGGTCACCTTCGTCATCGACAAGCAGGACCCGAAGAACCCCGTGAAGGACCGGTTCACCACCAAACGCTTCGATAAAGCCCTCAGCGTCACCCTCAACTCCGTCGTCTTCCGCTCCAGCGGCCAGGACCTCACCACCACCGGTACCTACATCGAGATGACCTCCCGCATCCTCGAACCCGCCCTCCTCGCCCTCGCCGTCCTCGCCATCCGCGGACGCATCAAACGCTGACCGGTTTGACCCGACCCGAGAAGCTATTCAGCAAACTGAACACCCACCCGCTACCCACCGAACCCCTACTCCCCGAGGACGGATCCATGCACGTAAGCAGGACTTTCAGCGCCAGATGGGGACTGCTTCTCCTCGTCGACGAAGTTGCCGAAGAGCTCGATGACCCGGTTCGTCATCGAGGACCGGGCACTACTTCGTGCCTGAACGGTGACTTGCTCATGTCCTCCCGGATCTGAGCACTGCCCGCGAGCTTGCGCATACCTTCAACGTCATAGCCCGCGAGGGACGGGGCACGGAACTGGCGCGGTGGATGACCCGGGCCCTGGCCGACGGACCGAAGCCGATCCAGTCCTTCGCCGCGTTCCTCCAACACGACTGGGACGCGGTCGTCAACGGCCTCAGCCTGCCCTGGAGCTCCGGGGTAGTCGAAGGTCAGGTCACACGTATCAAGCTGATCAAGCGCAGGTCATACGGACGAGCATCCTTCTCCCTGCTACGGACCCTAAAGGGTGTTGCAGAAGGTCCGTCGCGGGCATGCCGGTGTGCTGTCTGGCCTGCTGTTTCACCGTGTCATGGCGAGGTTGTGCATGGTGGCGACGGCCTGGACGGCGTGGTGGAGGCCGTCTCCTTTCTGGCGACAGTCGCGGAGGATCTTCCAGTTCTTCATGCGGGCGAAGGTGTGCTCGACGCGGGCTCGGACCCGCCGGTGTTCGGCGTTGTCCTCTTCCTGGCCGCGCAGGAGGGGACGTCCGGCTCTTCTGCGGTGCGGGACGATCAGGCCGGTGCCGAGGTAGGCGCCGTCCGCGATGACCGTTGCCCCGGCCGCCGCGGCCGGCAGGTCCGACTCCCGCCAGACGTGGGCGTCGGCCTTGTTCCCCGGTGCCGGGCGTGCGCTCGCGACGACCAGGCGGCTGTCCGCGTCGATGATGACCTGCACGTTCGCCGAGAATCGGTAGTTCCTCGACGAAGCGCCAACCGTTCGGTCGCGGACGGGGATGAGGGTTCCGTCCACGATCCACAACCGTTCCACGTCGGCGACGGGCCGCGGCGCCGGTTCCAGCGCCAGCAGTGGCCGCAGGCGCTGGATGACCCGGCAGACAGTAGCCGGGGAGATCCCGAAGAGCGGAGCGAGCTGCCGCATCGTGAGGTTCGTCCGGTAGTACACCGCTACCAGCAGCACTCGGTCCGCCAGCGGCAGGCACCACGGACGGCCACCGCCGGGACCGTTTCCGCCCCGCTCCCGCACCACCTTCACCAGCTTCGCAAACCGCTCGATCCGCAAGCCCGTGAACGTCTCCACCCACACCGGCTCAGCCCTCAACACCCCACCCATACAGGCGAAATACCCCGAACCGAGCCTTCTGCAACACCCTTTAAAGGTTGTTTCACAAGGTGATCGGGTCTCAGGTAGGCGGCTCGCGCCAGCTCGAAGGCGGCTGGTTTGTCCGCTTTCCCGGCCACCGAACGGCATGGCTGAATCGTGTCAAAGCGGACCTGATTCGCGGCCGACGGGGCTTGTGAAACAACCTTTAGGGGGTGTATCGGAAGTGGATCTCATCAGGTGTCGAGCGGAAGTTCCAGCAGTTCCTCTGGAGGCTGGAAACCGGAGCGCCGATACAGAGGGGTGCTGCGCTCTGACGGCCATACGATCAAGCCCTCGAGGCCGGCGCTGCGTGAGTGCTGCTTCAGCGCCTCCAGGAGTGCCGAGCCGGCTCCTTTGTTCCGTTGTGACGGCATGACGAAGAAGTTCGTGACATAGCCGACCGGGTTGTTGTCGCCATAGGGCTCCGGCATCCTCTCCACCAGACAGAGGAAGACGTGTCCGCAGATTTCGCCCTCGGTCTCCGCGACCCAGGCCAACCAGTGGCCATTGCTGAGCCGGGTGCGGATCCACTGCTCGGCCTCTTCCAGGAGGCGAGCAGGAGCTGGCGGTTGCCCTTCGTGGTCCTCCTGCTTGAACGTCCAACGCAGTTCGGCCAAGGTCCGCGAATCGGCGGGCCGGGCCGGACGCACGATGAGGTCTGCCGTCATGGGGACGAGCTTCAGGCCTGTAGCACAGTGAGACAAACCGATTTCCGCGCCGGTCACAGCCACTCGTTGATGGCCGCAACGAGGACGGTCGCCTCATAGCGGACCGCGAGTTTGTCGTATCTCGTGGCCACCGCCCGATTCCTCTTGAGGCGGTTGATGCCGCACTCGACTGCGTGGCGCTCCTTGTAGTCCTCCGAGTCGAACTTCGGCGTTCGGCCGCCGTGTGAGCCGCGCTTCTTGCGGTTGCGGGCCTGGTCAACCTTGTCTGGGATCGTGCAGCGGATGCCACGTCGACGCAGATAGGCGCGGTTCTTGCGGGAAGCGTAGGCCTTGTCGGCCCGTACCCGGCGAGGACGAACGCGCGGTCTGCCCGGCCCCAGCCGCGCGACCCGGATGCGTCCCAGAACGACCTCGAACTGCGGGGAATCGCCGCGCTGCCCGGCCGTGATCACGATCGACATGGGCTTCTGGCCCTGCTCGACAGTGAGGTGCAGCTTGGTGGTCAGGCTGCCGCGCGAGCGTCCGAGCCCGTGGTCGGCCGGTTCGCTGGCGACACCGCCGGGCGGCTCCTTCTGTAGATCCCCCTTTTCCGTGCCCCGGCGGCGTGCTGGTGGGCCCGGCACACCGTGGAGTCGACGTTGATGTCCCAGGTGATCAGGTCCTTCGCGTCCGCGCGGGCCTGAAGTGCGGCGAAGATCCACTGCCACGTGCCATCGCGTTGCCAACGCCGGAACAGGTCGTACACCCTGCCCCACGGCCCGTACTCGGCAGGTACATCCCGCCAGGGGATGCCGGTGCGGACCCGAAACCGTATGCCGTCGATCAGCTGCCGCCGGGCGTCGGACGCTTTGACACCTTCTCCAACTATCCCTGCGGATAACAACCTTGGGTGGATATCGTTAAACAATGACGTGGTGGCAGGCGGCACTGTGGGGCTTGGCGGGCGGTGGAGCGGCCTCCGTGTTCTCCCTGTCCGCCGCCGTCGTTTCGGCGGGATACACCTGGCCCTGGCGTAAGGAAGGCGACCTGGGGCCGCGGCTGTTCGTGGTGGTCGCCGGACTCGTGCTGGGTGCTTTGGTGGCCACCGCCGCACATAGTCAGATCAGTGGGCCGTGGCCCGCCTTCATCTTCGGCATCGGCGCTCCCACCACGATCCGGGGCCTCCTTTCCGGTGTGGAGGTCGAACCATCGCGGCGCCGACGCCGCCCTCAGGCTGCCGCCCCGCCACTGCCGCGAGTCTCCGGGGAGGGGGAGGAGCTCCGTGAAGACGCGCTCTGACGCCTTCCTTGGGCGGCTTGCCATGGCTGCCATCCCTTCCCGTCCCTGGCTGCGCATTCAGGCTTCCAGCTGGTGGACCCGTGTACTTGTGGCGGGCGGTGCTCGATGCCATTCCCTGCACGACGCAAACATGTACCGCTTGGACCTGATCCGCGCGGAAATGCGCGAGGCGGACCTGCGCGGCGCGAGCATGATCAGCTCGGACCTGTCCGACCCCGACCTACGCAACGCGAACCTCTCCGGCGCGGACCTGCACCTCGCGAACCTGAGCCTCGCGGACCTGACCGGCACGAACCTGACTCACGCGAACCTGACTCACGCGGACTTGGCTCACGCGGACCTGACTCACGCGGACTTGGCTCACGCGAACCTGAACGGCGCGAACCTGCTCAACGCGTACATGGCCGGTGCGAACCTGACCGGTGCGAACCTGACCGGCGCGCACCTCCCTCACGCAAAGCTGTCCAACGCGAACCTGTCCGACGCGAACCTGAGCCACGCGGACCTGAGCCACGCGGACCTGATCAGCGCGAACCTGAGCCACGCGGACCTGAGCCACGCGGACCTGATCAGCGCGAACCTGCGCGACGCGAACCTGTCCAACGCGAACCTGTCCAACGCGAACCTGACCAATGCGCACCTGAGCCACGCGCACCTGGCTGACGCGAACCTGGTCGGTGCGAACCTGCGCGCCGCATACCTGGCCGGCGCGGACCTGGTCGGTGCGGACCTGGTCGGTGCGAACCTGGACGGCGCGCACCTGATGGACGTGACGTGGTCGGAGCAGACACGCTGGTCTGATGACGTTACAGCGGTGATGCGGGGTCGGTCCGTGCCGATCGGAGGTGGCCGCTATCGCGTACAGGGTTCCGGGAACAGCGGGGCGGAACTGTCCGTGTCTCCGGTACCGGTGTCCTGACTCGGGCGTGAGTAGTTGACGTACAGGAAATGCCGCGGTCGGCGGGGCGCACACGCTCAGCTCGAACTCTTCCATCGAGTTCGCCAGCGCCCGCTTCGACCGCGCCGCCTCCAGCGCCTTCGCGTCGAGGCGGAAGAACTGCTCCAGCTTCCCGGGTGAAGGAGCAGTACCAGCTGCAAGGCTCACCCCGTGACCGAGACCCGGAGGGACGGGTCCCCTTGCGTTCGCCGGTGGGGATGATCAGCTCGGACTGGATCTGCTCGACGGAATCCCCGAGCACGCGGCGCCGCAGCACGGTGTGGAGCATATTCTCGGTGATATCCGGTGGCCGGCCACCGTGCTTACCCAAGTGCCCGCGCTTCCATGCCTTGGCGTATCAGCCTGATGGGCAGGCGTGCCCATCAGATTGTCCGGACAGGTAGGACGCCCTTTCGTCTGCGGCCAGATCGCGACGAACGGCCTGGCAGATCCTCCGGATCGCTGCATCGGGATCGGGAAGGACCGCGTTCCACAGCCGCACAGTGGTGTCCCCGCTGCCGCTGGCGAGGGTGTGCCCGTCGGGGCTGAACGCAAGCGACGCCACCATGTTGGTATGGCCGGTGAGGGTGGCGCGGGTCTTTCCGGTGTGTACGTCCCACAGTCGAACTGTGAAGTCGTCGCTGCCGGAGGCGACGGTCCGCCCGTCGCGGCTGAAGGCCACGGAATTGACCTTGGCGGTGTGACCAGTCAGGGGAGCCCTTGCCTTGCCGGTGGCGACGTTCCACAGCCGTACTGTCTTGTCGGTGCTGCCGGTGGCGAGAGTGCTCCCGTCGGGGCTGAACGCCAGGGACCGGACGCTGTCGGTGTGGCCGGTCAGTGGGGCCCGGGCTGTTCGGGCGGCGACGTCCCACAGCCACACCGTTTTCTCACTGCCGGCGCTCCAGGAGCAGCAGGCCCGCATCCTCGCCCAGGCCCTGCTGAACGGACCGATCGAGCTCACCGTGGCAGAGCGGACCGAGCTGCAGGCCGTCGCGAATGGCGAGGCGGCCACCGCGGGCAAGTGGGACGCGATCAAGAAGCTGTTCCTGAAAATCCCCGGCTCCGCCCGGGCCGTAAAGGGCAGCCACGACGACTTCGCAAAAGTGGCACAAGGCCCTCGACTGGAAGTGGAAGGCTCCGCTGGTCCTCGCCGGGATCGGCAGCGACCTGTACACCCTCTGGCATATGTTCCAGTAAGACGCTGAGGCGTAACTGAGGGCGCGCCGCACCCCACCGGTGCGGCGCGCCCTCGGCCATCCTCGGACTCACCCCCGGCATGAAAGGCGGTCAGCCATGAACACCTTCACGACCGAACACACCGACGCCACACTGCGGACGCCTTCCTGGTCACTGCCCGTGCCACTCACCGGAGCAACCTGCGCCGTACTCCACTTCGGCGGCGTGTGGACCTGGTGGGCACTGCTCTGGGCCCCGCTACTGGTCGCCACCGTCGTGTGCATTGCCTACGAATGGCGAGCGACGGCACGCACCCATTGGCGCATGGGATTCGGCGCGTGGCTGCTCCTGACCGTCGCGCACCTCGGATGCGTGGCCGCCCTCGCGCTGCTCCTCGGTAAGTAGCGGCACGCGACGGCGCGCCGGGGGGGTGCCGGGGGGAGCGGGTACGCGCCTCGAGCCCCAGAGCCTCATCCGCATCCTGTGCACCGTCGCAGCCACCCACCCGGCGCACCTGCCGGCTGACCAACGCTGGGTACAGCGACGGGAAAGCTTCGGACCCGGATGCGGGTGCTGATCTTCTCGGAGAACACCTTGTCGCGTGGTGGCGCCCTCGCGACCTCGCTGCTGACGAGCAGTAGGAGTGCGAGTCCAGGCGAACCGCGATAAGGACCGAACGCCAGCGCCCGTCAGCTGGGTCAGGTATCCGGGTTTTGGCCGCCCTGGCCGACGGATCAGTGCGCAGCTGGCGGACGGCGACTCAGACAGAGTTCCATTCGTCGCTGGGCAGCGAATGCCATAGGTCAAGCCAGCACGTGCTTGCCCGAAGGCCAGATTCAGAGCAGGCTCAGCGCCGTGACGAGGACGCCGACCAGCCCGAGGACCACCAGAAACAAGAGGGTCAGCACCGTGCGCACGGTGCCCCGGCCCGCTTCGTCGAGGATTGCTCGTTCCGGGCTCGACGGGAGATAACGCAGTCGCACCTTCGCGCCCAGGGGCCGCCGCCGGTCGGTGTCGATGTCCAGCCGGTACTGGCGCCCGTCGGCCGCACGAAAGCCCACGATGGCATGCTGTAGGCCCGCCCGGCCCTGGTCTCCCGGTAGCACGTAAGCATCCAGCACTCTGCCCCCGCCGGCCAGCCCTTCGTTGAACGTCTTGCGGACGAGCAGCCATCGGCTGCAGGTCCGCACCGCGAGTACGACGGAGACCGATATGGCGAGGAGCCCGACAGAACCCAGCAGCAGCCGGTGGCCGCCCTCGCGCAAGAACTCCATGGCGCCCCTCCACGTCGACCTACCGCCGGGCCACCGTCTGTGGCGCTGCCGGACGAAATCTACCGGCTCTTGCTGCCGCCGAGCCCCGGGCAGCGCCACCGACGAACGCGCTGGTGGCGGCCGTTCTGCCAGGCCAAGCGGCACTGGACGGTGGAAGCCGGTTCGTGGAACAGATCGGCTTGGCATTCTTCCTCGGCCGGCCGGTCGCGGACGATCAGGGCGTCGGGGCCGATGGCGGGAAGCGGGTCGCGAGGCCCGCTCAACTGGCGGCCGCGGCTGCTTCGACGCGGCCCGGGTGACGGCCAGGCAGTAGGAGTCGGTGACGCCTCCAAGCCGCCACTCCGCTGAACCCGACACGCTCCGCCGGAACATCAGCCCAGATCGCGTTCTTGAAATGCGCACAGACGATCCGCCGCAGCGCGATCCGGTCGTCCACCGAGAAATGATGTTCCGCTACAGGCCGATGCCGTACAGCGGGTTCAGCTCCTCGTCGAAGGCGGCGGCGCGGTCGTGGTAGCCGGCGAAGGAGGGGGATCCGTCGGACCAGCCGCTGTGGCGGGCGGCCCCGAGGGGGTCCTTCTGGGCGTGGCGGGTGGCCTCGGCGTAGCCGCGGCGCAGGGAGTGGCGCACGGCACGGAGCCTGAAGGGCAACCCGCACCCCCCGTCTCTCCGAGGCCGAGGCCCAGGGCCAAAGGAGCGCTCGAAAGAATGCAGTTGTTGAAGGCGGCTGACGAGGCCTTCAACACCGGGGCCTGTCAATCCATGCTGCCCGGTGGGTCAGCCAAGGATGCAGTCGATCCCACGCCTGCGCGGCAGCTGTCCGTACCGGTCGGTGTCCGTGACGGTCACCGCGGTGACCTCGCCCCAGGCCTCGGGCCGGCCGAAGACGAACTCACCGCCGTGCTTGGGCGGTCGACCGCCCTGCGGCGGGCAGATCCACGGCACCGGGACCGGCTTGCGCATCACCCGGTCCGAGCGCAGCCAACCCAGCACCTCGATCGGCAGATCACTCAGGAGAGAGGGGCGACGCCGAGGTGCACGGTGCGGCTGGACGGGCAGGCATACCTGCCCGGCCAGTCGTCCGCGGCTACTGCACCTTCCACTTCAGCGGTTCCTGGTAGTAGCCCTGGGAGTAGGTCACCTTCCCGACCTTGGCATCCGCGGGGATCAGGTACGGGGCGCACCGGGTGTGGCTCTCGCCCTCCTTGAAGACCGATTCCCCGTCGTCCTCGACGCAGTCCTTCGGCCTGGTGCTCAGATCCCCGAAGACGAGCAGAGGGGTCGCCTTGCGGCCGCTGTCCGTCTCGGCACCGATGTCCTTCATGATCATGGGGCCCTTCACCGGATCCCCGCCCACATGCCGCGCGTCCACGTACACCCACGCCACCTTCTGGCCTGCGAACTTGCCGTCCTTGAGCTCCTGCAGATCCTCCGGCTTGCCCTCCACGACCTTCTGCGGGGTGAGCAGGAACTTCCCCGTCTTGTTCCCCCGCGATATCTCCTGCTCCTTCTGGCTGGGCTGGCCGAGCACGAGCTCCTGCGCGCCCGCCGTGGAGCCGGACTTGGCGGCCCCACCCGGCGAACCGCCTGCTGTGCCGCTGCATCCCGTCGTCAGAGCCACACCGCCAAGGAGAGCGGCGGCCACCAGGCCCATGCGCCGCGGGCGTCGAATACTGTGCCGAGTCGTCATTGCTTCCTGCCATCCGAACGTGAAAACCACTGGTCGTGGCCATCGTGCGCACACTACTTCGGCCGTACGACAGCGACCGGAGCTCCTCCCTTCACGCGGGCACCAACCCGTCGGCGACCGCCCCCGCGCCCCGCCCCGCGGGCCCGCCGCCGATGGAGCAGCGCGAGGGACGCCTGGCAGGGCAAGAGCCAGCCGCAGGCGAGAGCATCCCGAAGTACTTCGAGCGGAAGAGCTTGATCGACTAGCTGGACCAGCATCTTGTCGGCGGGCCGGCCACGGACAGCGTGGAGTACGCCGACCTTGCCGAAGCCCCGCACGCCGACATCGACTTCGATCAGCTCGCCGCCGAGTCGGAGGAGCGGATCGCAGCGGCCGCTAGGCCGCCGGGCATCGCGCCGCGGAACTGCGCGACCGGCTTCGCGAGGGAGCCCAGAACCGCGCCGCGGCCCCACAGCGGCCGGACGCACCCCATCAGCACGAGCAGGCCCAGTCCGCCGCCCACCAGCACAACATCACCGGCGGGCGCACGCCCGCTCAGTAGCCCTCGCACACCAGCGGTGTTCGGCTGGCGACGTGGTCAGTCCACGTCGAGGTGGTACGCGCCTGCCGCGGCGTCTGCGAAGAGCGTGAAGCGGACCTGCTGCGGAACCGTCTCGGCGCCGTCCGCCTGCTCAACAGGCTCAGCATGAACCAGCACGAACTCGTCGTAGCCGCCGGTGAAGTCCCCCGGCACATCCGCCACTCCGACGTGCACGGGGGTCTCGTCGGGAACCTCGGTGAGAGCGGACCGCAGCTGCCCTGCCGTCCAGACCTGCGGCGCGTGCTCGAACATGTCAGCCATGAGGCCAGAGGCTAGAGCGCGAGGTAGCCCGCCGTGCCGCGCCGCGCCGGTGAGAGAAGCTCATCGGCTCCGAAGTCGGGACTCGTCGGCGTCCGCCGTGTGCGGACCGTACGCTGGTCGAGCCGATGGCCAGGGTTCTCTGGTCCCGTGGGGCCCGCCGAGTGAGATCCGGGTCCCACAGTCGTTCCCGGACCGCTACAGGGTGAGTATCGTCACGGCCGGTTCCACGACGTCGGTGATGCCCGGCACGCTCACGATGCCGTCGTCGGCGTCCGTGAGCGGCGGCCTGGACCCGCGCGGATGCCGTCGCTGAAGCTGACCTCCCAGCGCGGCGGCATCGTGGCGCCTGCGGCGGTCCTACCGCAGACGTGGAGCCTGCCGCTGAGAAGGGTCCTGCTGGTGCACCTGCAGGCCCTCGAAGACCTCCTGCATGGTCGGGGGCGCAGGCAGTGCGCGGGCACGTTCAAGGCCCGACGCCTTGAGCTTGGCGGCCATCGCGGCGATCTCCCCCTCGCGGCCCGAGAATGGGTCGTCCGACCGCCGCGGGAGCTGGCCGGGCAGCAGCTCACCGTCCCGGTCATACCGCGCGGCGTACTGCGGGCTGGTGTTGCGCGCCTCCCTCGGCGCGACTGCGGCGTCGATCGGCAGGCTGAAGCCGGCCTCATGTGTGGTCCACGGCCGCCCGGGGGACCGCCAGGACATGCCGGTCAGCTCCACCCCGACCCCCGGCGAGTTGACATACTGAGGATTTTGGCGCTGTGTCGGCTGACAGTTCTTGATCGTCGCGGTATGCCGGTTGCATGAGGTATCCGCAGGGAGGGGGTCTGACGTCGGAACGTCAGGCTTTCCGGGAGAGCCTTCGCCTGGACGCTGTCGTGCTCTTCGGTAAGGGCGTGTCCAATGCCGTGATCGCGAAGCGATTACGGGTCACCGAGCGCTCAGTGCAGAGATGGAGGAAAGCCTGGAGTGAGAACGGTCCTGACGCTCTGCGCTCGAAAGGGCCGATGTGCCGGCCGAAGATCAGCCCCAGTCAGTTCAAGGCCCTGGAGACCGAACTGGACAAGGGTGCCGTTGCCCATGGATGGCCGGACCAGACCTGGACCCTGGCCAGGATCCAGAGCATCATCGGCCGCAGACTCCACAAGAGCCTCAGCATCGCGGCGGTCTACCAGACCATGCGACGCGGGGGCTGGAGCCGGCAGGCCCCGGCCAGACGCGCACTGGAAAGAGACGAAGCCGCCGTGGCCGGCTGGACGAGAGACGTGTGGCCGGACGTGGAATGACTGCGGCGGCGCTCGGGGCCTGGATCGTCTTCGAGGACGAAGCCGGCTTCTCGATGACGCCGCCTTCCCGCGCCACATGGGCCCGTCGCGCACGCACGCCCACCGTCCGCATGCGCGGCTGGACCCGATGCCGCGTGACGCTCGCCGGAATGTGCTGCTACAAACCGGGTGAGCGCTCACGGCTGATCTACAAGCTGCACGTTCACAACCGGCGCCCGGTCAAGGGCCAACGCCGCAGTTACAGCTCGAAGGACTTCCGGCGGATGATCGTCGCCGCCCACGGCAGCCTCAAAGCACCCATCGTCCTCGTCTGGGACAACCTCAACACACACCGCACCAAAGACATGCGCGACTTCATCGCCGCGACCGAATGGCTCACCGTCTACCACCTGCCCGCCTACGCACCCGACCTCAACCCCGTCGAAGGCATCTGGTCAGCACTCAGACGCACCCACCACGCGAACCACATCTTCACCACCCCCGAGGACCTCGTCCACGCCCTCCGAACCGGCCTGAGACGCCTCCAACACCACACCGCAGCCATCAACGGATGCCTCACCGCCACAGGCCTCACATGACGACACCACGACAAAAACGTCAGTAGGTCAGCCAGGTCGCCCGCAGATCGTGAGGCGGAACCTCCTGCCCGGCCGCCAGCCGCACCCGGAACGACAGGTGGGTGACCTCGTCCTTCCCCAGGATCGGATCGAAGACCTCCTCGTGCGCCATGTCCTCGAACGCGGCCTGCTCCGTGGTGTTCCAACCGGCACCGTAGGGAAGGTTGCCGTGACCGATGTGGTCCAGCAGCATCTCGGCCCGCTCGCCCCCGCCGCGCCGCCCATCGTGCACCAGCCGGTGCAGCCGGGGCGGCAACACCAGCCGAAGCCCCCCGTACAGTTCCTGCACCGCCGGGTCAGGGCCCTGAGCGGCAGCCTCCCGGAAGGCAGGCACCTACTCCTGCGCCTCAGCCTCCAGCCGCTCCCCGTACCGGTACTCGGCCGCGCGGTGCCCATCCAAGTCGAAGTGCCGGTTCAAATAGGCAATCTTGGCCCGCTGCGCCGCCACCTGAACGGCGTCGAAGTACTGCGCCCACTCCGACGGAGGCCGGTTGTGGATGTTGCGCTCCGGCGCCGGGTCGGTGTACCGATCCCACCACCGCACGCCGTCCGGCCCCGGCAGCCATGGTCAATCCACGCCGTCGGGTACGCCGCATACAGCGCGTCCGTCATCACCGCGCCCAGATTCCGACGCTGGAACCCGGGCTCCACCTCGACCGCCCACACCGACACCGCCTGTCCGTCGCGGTGGACGAGGAAGTCCAGCCGTCCGGCCCGCTCGCCAACGACCATGGCCAGCACCCGCCTCGGCGTCCACGCCACGGGGATCTCGACCTTCCAGCCGGTCAGCCACAGAGCGACACCCGCCTCGTCGAGCCGTGCCTCGGCACCCGCCACGACGGGCTACTCCCGCGCAGCGGGCAGCCCCACGGAGGCGACGAGCCGGCTGCTCACCCCGCGGACGCCGGGCAGCGCTGATACGGCAACAGCCACCGACTCCTCCACCTGCCGCGCGGTCGCCGTGCCCGGCAGACCAGGAACCGCATCCGCCTCGACCTCAAGCTCGACCTGCACCGTGACCGAGGCGGGCCGCCCCGCCGGCACCGGCTCGGGGGAGGGGTGCGTGACCACCTGCGCGGTGCACGAGACGTCCCCGCCGCGCCCGGGCTGCATGACAGGACCGAAGATCACCTCGGACACGCCGCTCAGCACCTGCATCAGCCGACTCACCTCGTCGGCCGGACCAGTCAGCTGCACCTGCGTAATTACCGGACCCGACACGCCCATGGCACTCATCAACTGCTCCCTGAGATCGCCCAACCCCGCCCCCTCCGGGCCGGGTTACCCGCAGGGAGCGACGACCTGCGGCCCCCTGCGGTCAGTCTCGCAGGGCACCGCGGCCGCTCAGAGGTGAGCCTGCCGGGCTTCCGGGCGGAGCGGCGAAACACCGGCCGGCAGATGCCAGGCCCCGGCATACCGACCGTGCCGCGCGTTCCGGCAGACGGGAAAGGACTGCCCGCCCGGGCATCCGCCGGGCCGGAGCCGGGGCACACCGCACCGACGACTACAGCGGGCCGCCAGGTCGTGCCTGCGGCACCGAGCCTTGAACCAGGCTGGAGTATGTCGGGGCGCGGCCCCCGTCGCGGCCCTGGTGGCCAGGGCCGCACCCCCCTGCAGACGACGCTACCCGCCGAGCAGGTGCCGACGCCGCCACATTTCGGCACCTGCACCCCGACGGAGGTGCTCGTCAGCCATCGCCCTTCACCGCGGCCCCGCGGATGCGTCGGGTGAGCCCGTTGAGGACCGAGCGAGCCCACCCCACGGGCGGCTGAAGGGAGGCGGTCTGCAGAGCCGGCTGGTGTTGCGCGGAAACCCACCCCACCAGCACGCGGGCGACAGGGGAAAAGGCCGCAGCCAAGAAGACCGCCGCGAAGAGCAAGCCGCGCCGTAGCGCCTGACCGCGACTTCTGGTTCGTTGGCCTGGAGTTGGATCACGCGCTCGGAGAGGAGGGTGGGGACGCCTTGGCGCGCCACCGCCTCACCGTGGTGACGCTTACACCGATCCGCTCGGCCGCGTGCCGGCCCGGGAGGGTCCTTGTCGCCTCGATCGCGTCCGTCATGGAGGCGAAGCCGGCGTCGCGGGCCTTCGCCTCCATGACGGCAGTGCGGGAGGACGGCAGGGAGGCCCTGGCACGCCACCTCTTGATCGTGCTCATGCCCACGCTGATCCGCTCGGCTGCTGCCGAGATCGGCAGGGTCTTTGTCGCCTCGATCGTGCTTGTCATCGAGGCGAAGCCAGCGTCGCGGGCTTTGGCTTTCAGGGCGGTGCGCAGCGCGGCATGGGCGTGGGTGAGGCTCCGCCGAGCTGCAGCCGCCCGGTTGGCCCGCACTGACGGCAGGTTGGCCGTGGCCGCGCGCGCCTCCTTCGACCGGCGGTACAGCTCGTCCGGGGGTAGTGCCGCGCGCCGGGAATGGTGAAGGCCTGCGCGGATTTTTCGCGCCGGAACCGCTTGAGGCTTGCGTGGAAAGCCCTCTGTCACCGGGTCAGCGGCAGCACCTTGAGTGCTGTGGGCCGGAAGGTCAGGAGCTGACGGCGTGCCTGCGTCGTTGCAGGATCCACTGATGAACAGGCGGTGTCAGGACGGCGCCTACGATGAACCCGAGTGCGACGCTCTGGCTCGCGACCGCGATGGTCCCGATGATTGCGCACAGGACTATGCCGGTCACAATCAGACCGATGATCTTAAATCGGCGGGACAGCTGATTGAGCCATTTCACCGTCGAGAGCATCGTGAGATATACGGTGGAGCCGAAAGCGGCCGACGCCAGGGCGGTTAGAGTATTCATTCAGCAACCTTTCAGATTCGGAAGCCGACATGTGTTTCCGGCCGCCACGGTCGGCCGTACTCCCTGTTCGGGTTCACTTGGCTGCCGGTCTGTTTACCTGCAGTATCCGTCGTCGGCGCTGCCGCCGTAAGTGCCGCTTCCGGCCACGGCTGCCGCCGGTGACAGGTGCGCCAGAGCGGGGTTGACCTTAAACTTGATGCACTGATCGGTCGCGACTGCGTACCCCGCGAGGGACCGGCCACCGACGACCGCGGCCGGGTGCGGCAGCCGGGACACGACCGTTCCGCCGAGCGCGATGACCTTGGTCTCACTCTTGTTGAAGTACACGGTGCCGCTGATGATGCCCCAGGTGTAGTGAGGGTCGGCCACCACGGGGTAGGCGGTGTCGGGGCCAGTTTCGATGGTCTGGACGAGGGTGTTGCCGTCGAGGCTGTAGCTCGTGGGCACGGCCTTGCCGTTCGCGTCCTTCGCCCAGGGAGCGTCGATGCTGGACCTACCTGGACGAACATCTGTGGCATACGTGCGGCGTCCTCGCGGATCTAGTGAGCGGCAGGTTACAGAGGCGCCCACGTCTCGCTACTTACGCGCGGCTTGCTCCGAATGAGCGTGTCCTGGCGGTGGGGTCAGCTCAGCAGCTGACTTGGCGCGCCCGGGGGAACGGCAGCTACCCGCACACGAACGTGGTTGCATCGCTTCTCGCGTGTCAAGCCGAGGCGTCGTAGGCGGGACTACGTCCGTGGTCTGCTCGGGCCGGTGGGCCGCAAGAATTCCTGGCAACTGGCCGAGTGAGCAGGGCACTGCACGCCGGACGGACTGCAGCACCTCCTGGCGAAGAGCCGGTGGGAAGCCGACGAGATCCGCGATGACCTGCAGGGTTACGTCGCCGAGCATCTTGGCGCCGACGGTGGTGTCCTGATCATCGACGACACCGGCTTCGTCAAGAAGGGCATCACCTCGGCCGGGGTGCAACGGCAGTTGCTCCGGCACCGCCGGCCGCACCGAGAACTGCCAGATCGGCGTCTTCGCCGCCTACGCCACCGCCCTGGGCCACGCCCTGGTCGATCGCGAGCTCTACCTGCCCAAGTCCTGGACCGACGACGCCGAACGCTGCCGCGCTGCCAAGATCCCCAGCGAGCGCAGCTTCGCGACGAAGAACGACCTGGCCCGCACCATGGTTCTGCGGGCACTTGCCTCTCCGCTGCCCGTGGCCTGGGTCGCCGCGGATGCCGCAATCAGATGTTCGGGGAGTACCTCACCACAGGCCTCGATGTCGCCTCTCTCCTGGTCGCTCTGGACACCCCTACCTGACCGTATAGGGGTTGAAGATCGTCCTCAGGCCATAAGAACAAGCTAAGCCGCTTCCCACTTGAAGCGGCCTTCGAGTCGGTCCGGACTGAGGTAGGCGTAGCCGCCACCGTCAGCGAAGTTGAGGAAGTAGGGGTCGCCGTCCCCAGGGCCGAGTTTGAAGAAGAAGCGCCACGGAGCCTGATATCCCGACCAGTCGGGATACGACGGCCGCCCACCTATGTAGTTATCGACGAAGAGCACCCCGTCCTCATCCAGCTCCGCCTCCAGCTCGTCCGCCACCGGTCGGAAATCGATCCGGAACTCGACGGGCTCCCTCTCCTCCTCCGCATCGAAGGCCCACAGGGAGCGCCCCATAGTCCCGGGCGGTCCGATGACGGCGAAGTCAGGGATCCGGCCGCCCGGCTGTACAAGGAGTACGGCCTCCCCATCGTCGGCGTCGATGCCGCCAGTTTCATAGTCGTCGTACGAGAGAAAGAGGTACGCCATCCGCGGCTCCTCGCCGGGCTCGCCCGGAACAGGGAACTGGCCGATGAAGTCCAGCGGGACTCCCGTCCTGGGGGCCACCGGCCAGTTGGGCTCGCCCAGCCAGAAGGGTTCACCGCCCAGTTTTGCGACGGGCTCGACTACGGGGGCCTTGGCCGGCACGAGGCGCATCTCGAACCGGGGGAGGTACGCGGTGTCGTACGGGCCTTCGGCTCCCAGGACGGGACGTTGGACGTTCATGCCGGGACCCTACGTCCGAGCTCTGACGCTCGAAGAGCCTGGGGGCACCCCGGTACGCCCTGGCTTGGGTGTGGCTCCTTTCCGGGGAGAGTTGAGCTGGGGTTTTGGTGAGGGGTGCACCGCCTCCCTGATCCACGATCCCGCCGACGTGATCGCCGAAGCGTTCGACCAGGCCGACGACCGCGACCCGGGCCGCTTGCGGCCCTGGCTCGTCCTCGTCGACGGCGCCCGCCACCAACTCGACCTCATCGAAACCGAGGCACGGCACCGCAACGTGAAGATCCACATCCTGATCGACTTCATTCATGTCGCCGAGTACGTCTGGACGGCGGCCCATGCCTTCCACCCCGTCGGCAGCATCGCCGCCGAGACCTTCGCCACCGAGACGCTCACCGCGATCCTGCACGGACACGCCGACCGCGTCGCGCACGAGATGACCACCCGGGCCGGGAAAGTCCAGCTCACCGGCACGAAACGCAACAGCGTCGACACCTGCGTGCGCTACCTGACCGGCCACCTCGACCAGCTCCGCTACGACATCGCTCTGAAGAAGGGCTGGCCGATCGCAACCGGCTCGGTCGAAGGAGCCTGCAGGCACTTGATCGGCGACCGCCTCGACATCACCGGAGCCCGCTGGGGCCTCGCCGGCGCCGAAGCCGTCCTCAAACTCCGCGCCGTCCACGCCAACGGCGACCTCTACGCCTACCTCGCCTACCACCACACCCGCGAGCACCAGCGCACCTACCCCGACCAGCACCACTACCAACTCGGCGCCTGATCAACAACCCTCCCTTGAAAGAAGCCGCACCCATCCGGGATGACTGGACTGGTTGGCGGCGCTGCCGCGGTGTCCCACGGATGGAAGGGGTGCGCGGGGGTGCGGGACGGCGCCTGCGCATGCCCGGGCGGCGCGGCCGGTGGTCTCCTCCCGCTCCGCGCACGACGACCGCGGCTGATGCCTACGGGACGGACATCAGCAGGACGCTCGGCACCCGGTGCGGAGACAAGATCCTCAGGAGGCCGTACCCGATTCCCGCCGCCCCGTCCAGAAGCCCGGGTGTCCATGTGCCCCGGGGAGCGCCGGTCACCACCCTGCCGGCGAGGACCCTCCGGGCCACATCCGCCGTCGCGTCGCGCGCGATGCGCAGCAACTCCTGGTCGCCCGTGTGATCGGTGGTGGTCAACAGCGCATCGACCAGTCCGAGGGCGCCGTGACAGATCGAGTCGTTGTCGACTCCTCGGGCCAACGCTGCTGCCACCGCCGCGGCGAGGTCGAGCCCGTGTGCTCCCTGGAACTCCGGGCCGTCGAGGAGCCGCCGACTGCCGAACGCACCCATGACGAGTCCCGCGTTTCCACGGCACCACGAGGCGCTGGCGAGACGCGAGCCGTCGATGAGCCCGCGTGCCTCACCTGTCCGGTCCAGCAGCGCCGCATCACCCGTCAGACCAGCGACGGCGGTCAGGGCGTGGGCCCGACCTGCCAGGCCGTGAGCGAACCCGGGGACGTCGGACTCCGTCATGTCGGACAGACGGGCCGCAGCCGCCCGGATGGCCTCCAGGGCCTGGGCGCTCGGCTCCGTCCGGTGAAGGGCGAGGAGGGCCAGCGCCGCCCCGGAGAGGCCGGTCGCAACGTCCAGGGACTGCGGTGCCTCGAAGGCCGCAGTGAACGCCGGCACGAGCCGGTGGGCGGCACTCAGGAGTTCCGGGGCGTTCCAGATCTCGGCAGCCCGGGTCAGGAAGTAGAGGACGCCGCCGAGTTCGGCGTACGCCCCGATGCCCAAACCCGCCAGTTCCTCCGGCTCGGGCATGTCGTCGGGGTCCAGCAGAGCAGTGAGGACGTCCTCGGCCAGCGCCCGGTAGCGGTCCGTCCCGGTCGCCCTGCTCAGCTCGGCGAGGAAGAGGGCGATGCCGCTGACGCCTCGGTCGAGTCCCATGCCGCTGGAGTCCACGAGCCAGTAGCGCTCGGCCACCATACGGAGCGATGGCCATTCGACGAGCCCGCCCTCGCCTCGGATCACCGAGTCGCAGATCCGGTCCCCGATGGCGCGGGCCGCGGCGAGGGCCAGCTCCGGATCGAGTCCGGCGTTCGCCGGAACAGGAGCGGAGGGAGCCGGCAGGCATACGTGGCCGCCCTCGTGGCGGGTGGCGAAAGAGGTCTCGATGAACCAGATCTGGTCCCGCAGATCCTCCTCCGAGAAGGACGCGAGGCGGTCCCGCACGAGGTCCGCGCCGGTGCGCAGGAAGAAGGGCTGCTGCAGAACCCCCTGGTGGTCCGCTATGTCGATGCTGTCGGGGGTGGTCTGGAAGGCGGGTATGTCGCCGGATGCGAGCTGGCGCCACTCGCTGTCCTCTACGGGGTGCCCGGCATCGTGTCGTGCAAGGCCACGAAGGTGGGCGTGGCGCCGGTCCGGATCCGTGAGCAGGGCCGGATCCCAGGACTCGGCGAGCACGGTGCGGTACTGGAAGGTGTCGCGCAGCACCGCCCGCACGGTGACCCCGGAGAACTGCGCCAGCGGGCCGTCGGATCGTGACAGCGTCGGACGCTGCGACAGCAGCAGGCGGTAGCAGTGGGTGAAGCCTGCGACCAGGTCGTCGGCCATCTCGTCCGGGGTGTGACGATGGCCCACGACGACGGGGCGGTTGCCGTACTCCCCGACGGGGTGGAACGCGGGGACCGGGGTCATGCGGTCAGTACCCGGATCGGTGTACTCGATGCGGGGGTGGGCCCAGAACTCACCGGGTCCCGCGCCACCGGCAAGGCCGCTCATCTCCATGGCCCGGACGCCGTGTTCGTCCGTGCGGACGATCCGGTGCGGCAGGAGACCCACCGCCAGCACGGATTCGCGTAGCCGGCGCGCGACCACGCCTTCCGCGTCGTCGAGCCAGCCCGGGTCCGAGGACTCCGCGTGGAACAGCGCCTCCAGGTCGAAGTAGACCGGGTGTTCGCCGACTGCCACCTGGTTCTGGAAGTGCATGTCGTAGCCGCGCAGCAGATGGAACACGGCGAGGAAGGCACCTTGCCGCCAGTAGAAACGCCGGAGGGAGTTGCGGTCCGGGCACGAGGCCGGCGCGTAGTGGGCCGACCATCCGTGAGTGCCGCGGTCGAGGACTCGCGCCGGCTGGAGACGGTGTGTCAGACCCTGGTCGCCAAGCCAGTCGACGAATCCCGCGAACGCCGCGTCGCACGCGAGGGAACGGGGCTTGTAGACGAGCTTGAGGCCCCCGCGGAAGGAGACTACGGCCACCGCTCGTCCCCCGTTGTGGGCATCTCCCGCCCCGAATTCGACGGCTTCGACATCGGCGGCGGACGTCGCCGTCACAGCAAGCTTCTGCCGGAGCAGGGGCAGGTCGATCAGCAGACGCGTCATGAATTCAAGACGAGATGCTGTCCAACGATCGAATTCCGCCACCAGTTCCTGGGCCAGCGCCGGATACTTCCGCAGCAGGGCCACCGCGGTCTCCGGCTCACGGAGCGAGGCGGTGAAGCGCTTGAACCCCAGCACTCCTGTGTCCAGCCCGTCGGGCTCGCGGCCCTCCCGAGTCGCTTTCAGCTCTTCCACCAGCATCGGCTTCACCATGGCCAGGAAGCGGGCAGAAGGAAGCGCGAGGATCGCGGGGAGGTCTTCCGGCCACGGCGCCCCACCCGCCTCACCGAGCCGTCGGCGCAGGTTCTCCCGCGCCGAGACGGCGAGCGGGCCGATCCAGCCCAGAAGCGCCAGATCCTCGTCGGCGGCTTCGCCCGGCCATGCACGGCCCGGCAGGCGATGGAACACGTCATGGAGGTCGCCCGCCGTGTGCACGGTTTCCGAGGACGAGAGGTCCTGGCGCTGCTTCACAATGTCACTCCGGAAGATGATGTCAAAGGGGGTACGGCCTTCGCCACCAACTCCGGCCGATACCAGCGGAAAGAGAAAGACATGCCAGGTATTCGGCTCGTCCGTCCTGGGGTGCCGCACACGCCCGGGGTGCGTCCATCTATACAACCCCGCACTCCGAGGGACAAGTGTGGGCTCATGTGGTGACGGGGTCGTCTCGAGGCGCTGTGGTAAAGCGCGATTCGGGCAACCTGATCGGTGGTTCGGTGAGAACCGAATCATCTGGTCGAGTCCGCTGTCGCCGTGGTTGACTTCGGTTGTCGGTGAAACGGAAGTCGGTGGCATGAGCGCCATTGGCCCTTTGCCGGCACAACATCTATAAGAGAGAGGTACTTTCATGCGTAAGTACGCGAAGCCCGTAGTCAAGACCGTCACCCAGGGCGCCGTTCTGCGTGGCACGGCCTGATCACGGCCGCCGGTGAGTGCGCCCGTCCATAGAGCGCACTCGCCATCTCAGGGGGGTGACCCCCGAACTTTTCGCAATTCATGTGCGATTCGGGCATACGGATCGGTGGTTCGGTGAGAACCGAATCATCTGGTCGGGTCCGCTGTCGCCGTGGTTGACTTCGGTTGTCGGTGAAATGGAAGTCGGTGGCATGAGCGCCATTGGCCCTTTGCCGGCACAACATCTATAAGAGAGAGGTACTTTCATGCGTAAGTACGCGAAGCCCGTAGTCAAGACCGTCACCCAGGGCGCCGTTCTGCGTGGCACGGCCTGATCACGGCCACCGGTGAGTGCGCCCGTTCATCGGGCGCGCTCGCCACCTAAATTCGAAACACGGTTAACGCGCCGCTGAAGGATTTCTCATGTGTGGACTCGCAGGATTTGCCCGGCTCGATGGACAGGACCTCGGACCGGAGTTCGACGGCCTCCTCAACAACTTTGCCGAGTTGCTGCACCACCGGGGCCCTGACGAGCGTGAGGTATTGCGCAGTGGCCCGGTGGGCCTCGCCTTCACCCGGCTGTCGCTGGTGAACCCGCAGGACGGCACCCAGCCGCTCGTCAGTGACGACGGCAACCTCGTGCTGATCGCCAATGGCGAGGTCTACAACCACAAGGAGCTGGCCGCCAGCCTTCCTTCGGACGTACGGCTGAAGACCGGATCCGACTGCGAGGTTCTGCTCTACCTCTACCGCAAGCACGGCCTGGATTTCCTCCGTGATGTGCGAGGCATGTTCGCGATCATCCTCTGGGACCGTGCCCGCGGACAACTCGTGCTGGCGCGAGACCGTTTTGGCATCAAGCCGCTGTACTACCACCGCACCAACGAGCGCATTGTCCTGTCTTCCGAGATAAAGGGCCTCTTCGCCGACCCCGCGACCCCTCGCACGTTCGCCTGGGACAAGGCCCTGTCCGTGCCCGCCGTCGCCGCTGCCCCCCGCTTCAGTGCGGAGCAGATGTGTACCTGGTTCGAGGGCGTGGAAAGCGTGCCTGCCGCCTCGGTCCTTCGTGTGGACCTCCGTGACGGCAAGACGGTGGAGCACTGCTACTGGGAACTGCCGACCGAGGCCGATGAGTCGACGAGTGCCGAGGGCTTCATCGAGCGGTACGGTGACCTGCTCGCGTCGTCGATCCGGGACTGCGCTACGGCCGACAGCGAACTGGGGCTCTTCCTTTCCGGGGGGATCGATTCGTCGATCGTCCTGGCCCTTGCGCGGGAGCAGGTGGACGAGCTGCACACCTTTACCGCGCTGAGTGGCGGCACGCGTGCGAACGGTGACGCCGAGCACTCCAGCTGGCTGGCAGGTGAGTGGGGGATCCCCAATCATCAGGTGCTCTTCGAGCCCGGCCTCACGCCGACGCCCGAGCAGTGGCGGCGCCTGGTCTGGCTCACCGAGAGTCCCATGGTCGGGCCGGAGATCTACTACAAGCACGAGCTCCACCGGTTTGCCCGCGAAGTACGGCCGGAGCTGCGCGGCATGCTGCTCGGCGCCGCCAGCGACGAGTTCAACGGCGGCTATTCCGAAGGTATGGGCGACGACTGGGCGGGTTTCCTCGACGGGCTGCGTAAAATGAACCGCGCGACGCGTCTCGACCGGAAATCCAGCCTCCGGTACTGGTGGGGTGAGGGTGAGGGGTTCTTGTCCGACGACGCCCTCGATTCCCTGGGCACCGCACAGGAAACCGACCTCTACGCGTCGTACGTGCTGTCCGAGTACCGGAAGGTCCAGCAGTACAACGTCTGGCACGAGGACCGGACCGCCGCCGGCAGCGGTGTCGAGGCCCGCGTGCCGTTCCTCGACCACCGGATCGTGGAACTCACCTCGTCCATTCCCGAACGTCTCCGTCCTCGGCTCCTGTGGGACAAGCGGATACTCCGCGAGGCCGTGGGTTCGCGGGTCCCGCGACGCATAGCCGAACGGCCGAAGGTCCCCTTCTTCTACGGTCAGGGAACCCACCACGCCTACGGCATGCTCGTGCGACTGATGAACGGCAACGGCCAGGAGCTGGTCGAGCGGGCATTGGCGGCCCCGGGCGCCGGCGCCCATCTGGATGCCGACAGGATCCGGCGGGGGCTGAAGGACTTCGCGGAGGGCACGAGTGATTCGCCCTCCGTGGAACTGCTGATGCGTCTCGTCAACATGGGCCTCCTCGCAGAGATGGCAACGTCCGCGCCGCGGTTGGAATCGATGGATGCGGGATCGGTGCGCACGGAACTCGGGGCGCACAGCAATCTGCTGGCCCAGACCCAGGAGATCTTCGAGCCGGGACGGAACTACGACCTGCAGGCTGTGCCGGTCCAGGCCGAGGGGCTCCTCCTCCTGTCCGACGCTGGCGGTGATCAGTACCTCGTCAACGACGGGCAGATCGAGTTCGTGCTCGAACCGGACAGCTTGATCGCCCGTGTGCTGCGGCAGATCGACGGGACGTCCACCCTGGCCGCGGCACTTCGCGAGGCAGGCGTCGAACTCAAGGCGGTGGAAGAGGAGCTGGGCTTGCTCGTCGACCAGCGTCTCGTCCTCTTCGCTGCATGACGGGAGCGCGAATGTACGTCCACCGGTTCGAGGAGCAGCTGCTCCGTGGAGATGCCGCCCAACGGCCGCGCGGCCCGAAGTACGTCAGTCGATTCGAACGCTGGGACGACCTGGCGAGTGTGCGGCGCCGCCCTCGTCGCCACTTCGCCGCCGCGGAGCTGGAACTCTACTTCCCGCCCGAGCTGTACCCGGTGGTGCGCCATCCCCTGGTCGAGGCGAAGGGGGGCGAAGTCGTCAAGGGACTGCTCCTGCAGCGGCTCTACGACTACATGGAGTTCACGACGGAGCTGGAGACCCTCGCGGTCATTCCCGTGGCCACCAAAATCAGCCGTGGACGTTCGGGGCTCCTCCTTCCCGGACGCATGATGTCCGACGCGTTCAAGATCGTTACAGACGAGACCTGGCACGCGCAGTTCTCTCACGAATTCACCTGTGAGATCGAGGCCAAGACCCGCGTGACGTGGTCACTCAGGGGGAGCCACGTCCCCCCTGCCTTTCTGCTGCGGCTCGACGAGATACGCGAACGGCTGCCGCAGAACCTCCGCGGCGTGGAAGGTTTGCTGTTCGCCATCGTGAGCGAGACCCTGATCTCGGGAATGCTGTCCCAGATTCCCCGCGACGACAGATTGCCGCTGTCGGTCCGCAACATCATCCGTGATCATGCGGAGGACGAAGGCCGCCACCACGTCTACTTCAGGTCGTTGCTCACCCATCTGTGGCCGGCGCTCGGGCGCGCCGAACGGGCAGCCGTCGGCCCGCTGATCCCCGAGATCGTCTATGCCTTCCTGGAGCCGGACTATGTGCAGACAGCACGTCACCTGCGGGACATCGGCCTGACAGGTGAGGAGATCCAGCAGGCCATTGCCGAGAGCTGGCCGGTCGGCCGGGTCCGGTGCGACGTGGCAGCAGCGGCAGCACAGCTGACGCGATACCTCGAAGAGGTCGGAGCGCTGCAGGACAAGGGCACCCTCGCCGCATTCGAGGGCGCCAAGCTGGTGGGCGCGAGGTACGAGGAGCCCGGAAACGTCGCCAAGGAGCTCGTGGGATGACAAGCACTCCAACGGTCACGGTGACCGCCACCGACTCCCGGGCCTTCTGGCGATTCTGGTCCGCTTCCACCGTGAGTCGCACCGGATCCAACATCACGGCGGTGGCCCTGCCGCTCGTGGCACTGATGACTCTCCATGCCACCACTCTCCAGGTGACGCTGCTGGCCGCCGCGAGCCAGGCCGCCTGGCTGCTCCTGGGGCTGCCGGCCGGAGTCATCGTGCAGAGGGTCCCGCTGCGTGCCTTGCAGGTGTCGATGGACCTGGTCCGGATGGTGGCCATGGGCTCCGTACCAGTGGCCTGGTGGCTGGACCGACTCACTTTCGGGCATCTGCTGCTCACGGCCCTGATCACGGGCTTGGCAACGGTGATTTTCGACATCGCCAATTCCACGTTCCTGCCGGCGTTGGTTTCCAAGGAGGAACTAACCGCGCGCAACAGCCTGATCTCGGGCACCGACGCGGTCACCCAGACCGGTGCGCCGTCGGTCAGCGGCCTGCTCATCAAGGCCGTGGGAGCCGTCGATGTTCTTGTGATCGACAGCATCAGCTACCTGATATCGGCCGTAACGTTGTGGACTCTTCCCGAGCGCAAGCCCAAGCCGCTGCCGCAGGTACCGGTACTGGCTCTCATACGTGAGGGATGCGCCTTCGTGATGCGGCATCCTGTGATGAGGCCGTGTGTGATTTGGGCCACAGTGAGCAACTTCTTCACCGCAGCCCTGATGGCTCTCACCCCGCTCTACCTTGTGCGAGAAGTGGGGGCATCGCCGGCCGTCGTAGGGCTGGTGATCGCCGCCGACGGAGTGGGGTCGCTCCTCGGTTCGATGGTGGCGACTCGCCTCTCGGTGCGGATCGGTACGGCACGCGCCATGATCGTGTCAGGGGTGCTCGGTGGCGCCTTTGCGCTGGTGATTCCGGTGACGACCTCGCTGGGCGATATCGGCTACTTTGTCATCGGCAATGCCGCAGTTTCAGTGGCCGTGGTGATCGGAAGCATTCTCGCGAGGACCCACAGGCAGGTCGAGTCGCCGCCGGAGCTCCTGTCGAGGGTCATGGCAACGGTGCGTTTCATTTCATGGGGAGCGCTTCCTGTGGGCGCCCTTCTGAGCGGCTTGCTCGCCGAATCGATCGGCCTGCGCCCGGCCCTGTGGATGGTATGCGCAGGATTCCTCCTCGCACCGGTCGTGCTCATCTCGAGCACCGTGCGAAAGCTTCGTGATCTGAGTGAGGCGCGGGTATGACAGCGCAGGTCGCGGACCCTTGCAGAAATGCTGCGAAGAAGGAGAGATCGATCCTCGTGAATGACGTCGTCAAACAAAGCGACTCCGTGCCCCGGCGGGTACTGGGGATCAGAATCCGCCGGATCAAGGACGACTTCCTGATCGGTGACGAGGACCGGGCGGTCCTCATGGAGGACATCGCCGCGTTCATTTTCGTCTCGGTGGATGGCCGCCGGAGCACTGCTCAGGTGGCGCGGCTGGTATCCCGGGAGTACGGGGTGGACGAGGAAACCGCTCTGGCGGATGTCGCAGAGTTCCTGGGCGACTTGACGGATCAGGGGATCATCGAATGGTGAGGCATGTTCAGGAGAGAGGAATGCGGGATGGAGAATAGGACCGAGAACGACTGGCTGGCTCCGCTGCGCGAGCGGGGTCTGATTCCAGAAGGGGCCAAGGCCGTATTCGTGGTCGGCTCTGTCGCTCGCGGCTGGCACAACCCGCGCAGCGACTACGACATCTACGTCGTCTCCGACCCGCTCTACGCGGCTGAGACGAGCGCGGCAGTTCCGGTACCACTGGAGCCCCCGTTCTTCAACGTCGAGGTCTTCTACGCGCAGGCGAAGCGCTGGGAGGTGAAGTACTGGAGCGACGCGCACATTGCTCAGATGCTGGCCAAGGTCTCGTGGGACGCGTACGAACGGGGTGGCATCCCCGGAAAGGTCCTCACGCCACTGGAGGAACTGACGCTCGCCCGACTCGGGAACTGCCTTCCCCTGATCGGCGCCGAATGGGTCGAAGAGCGACGGACCCAGCTCGGTGAGACGGCGTTCAGTTCGTTCGCCATCGCCCGCTCCCTGGGGGCGGCGGACACGTTGGTCGAGGACGCGCTGGGCCAGATGGAGGCCAACGACCTGGAGAGCGCGGTGCTTTCAGCCCGTCAGGCATTCGGCCATGCGGTTGACGCCCTCCTCGAAGGCGCAGGGGAGTTCGGCAGTCACCAGCCGAAATGGCGCGCCAACAGGTTCAAGGCTGCCACCCCGGGCGTTCTCACCTTCGACGAGTACTGGACCGTGGAGACCATGGCAACGTACGACATTGCCGACCCTCTCCCCTGGATCAAGAACGTGCTCGCCCTGTGCCAGGACATTGCGATGCGGGTGGACGTGTCCTGACGCCGGGGGCCGGCTCGCTCCGCTGTGCGGGGTGTCGAAGCCGGCCGCTCCTCGGTCCGGCAAGCGGTTCGCCCAGGGCACTTCAGCCCAATTGCCTCAGCAACGCGAGGCCGCTGTCGTCGAGCTGGTAGAAGACGCTCGCACCGATGCGTCGCTTCCATGCGACTCCGCTGTCGGACAGTACGGCCAAGTGCTGCGAGACAGTGCTCTTCGCCAAGCCCAGGGACTCCGCCACAGCGGTGGTCGTCATCGGCAGTTCGAGGGCTCGTACGACCTGCGAGCGTCCCTTCCCCAGCAGCAACGCCAGCCGGTCCTCGCTCGGGCCGCCGTCGTTCCCGGCCGTCAGGATCCGCAGGCGGCCTGTGGCTCGCGCCTGGTAGGACATGGCCACCCCGTCGTGGTTCTCGACCAGCAGTCTCAGACCGCCGGAGAACACGGTGGGGACGAGAAGCAGCCGGGAACGCGTGATCGTCAGATCCAGATCCCGGTGGTAGGGCACGGTGAGACGGGGCCTGGTCCACAGCACCCGGCCACCCAGCTCGCCGAGCATCGCCTCGGGTCCCTCGACGGCGAGCGTGCGGCCCCGGAGCAGGATCTCCTCCTCCAGAGAGGAGCGGATCCGGTTCCAGTGAGGGGCAAGCGCCCACTCCCAGTACCGCGCCAGCACCGAGCAGAGGTGGCGCTCATCCGGCGGGTTGCCCCGGGTGCGACGCAGGTGGTCCAGTTCAGCCGCGAACGTGGTCCGTGCGGGGTCGGGAAGGGGAACGAACTCGGGAATGAGGCGCGACAGACCGGAGCCGCGCAGAACCCCGGCCACATCGCGTGCCAGACCCACCGGCATGGTCAGACGCACCGTCCGCGCCCACTCCGCGTACGGTGAAGGGGCCTCGCCTCGGTATCGCGCCAGGAGACCGAGGCTGCCGAAAGTCTCCCAGAGAGGGCTGAATGTCAGGCGGACGGTGCGGAGGGTGTCCTCATCGACGTCGATCCTCATCACAACGCCGCGCACCAACCCAGATTTCCTAGCGCCACTTCGTCATTCCCTTGTTCGTTGCTCTGTGCGACAGCCCGGAACCGGCCACGGGAGAGGGACACTTCCGTCAACAGGCGCCGGGCGTCGGATGTGGGCCTGCCTCACTCCAAGATCTCCTCCAGATCCATCAGGCAGTCGCCGCAGCCGGTGTTGGCGCCGGTCGCCTCCCGCAGGGCGCAGACGTCGCGGGCGCCGGCGGCCACCGCGGAGAGGATGACGCTCTCCGGAACGCGGGCGCACAGGCAGATCAACGGGTCATCCGCAGGGGCCAGGGTCATGAGCGGGGCTCCGTGGTGGTGACCAGCGCGGTCAAGGCCAGGTCCAGGACCTCCGTCATCACGTCCAGCTCCTCGTCCCCGATGACCAGCGGTGGGTGGATGTTGATCACGTGCGGGGCCATCCCGGTCGAGGCGACGATCAGGCCGACCCGGGGGTCGACGGTCAGGCACAGCCTGCGCAGTTCGGGTGCGTGATTCCCGGTGAGTACGATGCGCGCGGCCCCTCCGAACGCCCCGACCTCACGGATCAGTGCGGGATGCGCCGCCTTGAGCTGCTCCAGGCGTGCCGTCATGCGCGTCGCGAGCCGGCTCATGTCCGCCTCGGGGTCGGCCCACATGTCCCAGCGGTCCAGCACGGCCCGGGTGACGCCCAGCGCGTGCGGGATGCCGATGTATGTAGAGGAGTGGCTGCTGGGCCGGTAGGTGCGGGGATCCGCGAGGGGTTCCCGTGCCCAGACCGCACTGAGGGCGGCCCCGCCGTTGGTCAGTGCCTTGCTCGCGACGACCACGTCGGGCACGACCCCCGAACGCTGGAATCCCCAGCGGGGGCCGGTCCGGTGCATCCCCGTGAAAATCTCGTCGGAGATGACCACCGCGCCGTTCGCACGGGCGTGGTCCACCGCCGCGCGCAGCAGGGCGTGGTCCGGCTCGGCCATGCCGCCGACGTTCTGCACCGACTCGAAGACGAACGCGCTCACCTTGCGGGCGAATCCCGCGCCGCCGACCCCGGACAGCTCCGAGCCCCATCGGCTCGCCGCCGTGATGCACCCGGTGCCGCATCCCTTGCGTTCCGCGGCGGCGTGGGGGCAGATTCCGCAGTCGGGGCTGGGGAGCCGTACGACCTCCAGGCCCCAGGCTGCGAGTAGTTCGCGGTAGCGCGGGCTGGAGCTGAGCATGCTCGTCACCCCCGACCGGCCGTGGAAGGCACCCTCGAACACGACGATGGTTCCGGGGCCCACCGCGCTGAACGCGATGCGCAGCGCGGTCTCCATGCCCTGGGCGCCGCCCAGGTCGAGCTCGACGCGTCCTGGGGCCCCCACTGCCTCGGCGAAGAGGCGCTCCAGTCGCTCCAGCACGCCGAGCCGCAGATCGGACTCGCAGAACGAGGGCAGGGCGGGCAGGTCCTGGCAGTGTGCGAGTGCCTCTGCGAGGATCCGCCGGTCGTAACCGAAGGCGACGGTACCGTTGGCGGCCTCGGCGTCGAGGTAGCGTCGGCCGTCGGCCGCCTCGAGGTAGCTTCCCTCGCCGCGTACGAAGCGGGGTACGTGCTCGGCCCGGTAGATCAGATTACCGGCCCCGGCGAACAGGGGAACGGTCGGTGTGGGCCGCGGGGGCACGGCCGTGGCCGCGTTCGTGGCGTTGGTCGCGGTCATGCGAAGGTCACCTCGTCGGTCTTCGTGGGGCGCCAGGCCTCGGCGGTGCCAGTGGCGATGAGGGGCAGAACCCCTGGTTCGTTGCAGTCGATCCAGCTGGTCAGGACGGTCAGCACGTCCCAGCGGGCCGGGCCCGGGGGCAGTGGCGTGACGTGCAGGATGCCGAGCCAGTCGTCGATCCGCGCGGGGTCGGTCCGCGTCCGGGCGCAGTCCCCCCACGGCCCGTCCAGAAGTGCGAGGCGCCCGATGCTCGCCGCCACGTCCAGGTCGTGCGCGGGTATCGCGGCCTCCAGCTCGGCCAGGAGTGAGGCCAAGGTCACCTCCACGGCGGGCGCCGCCGCATCGTCTGAGCCGCCGAACAGCGGTCCCGCGCACCAGGACCAGCCGGTCTGGTAGGAGAAGAGCTGCAACTCCCTTACCACGTCGGCTGGTTCATCCGCCGTGTGCATGAAGTTGAAGAGACCGTTCACGCGGCCGATCAGTGTACGGAGGTCCGTGCTGCGGGCCACAGAGGGCTCGGCCGACCCCTTGGCCGCTGTCAGACGGGCGCTGGCGGGCAGCCAGTCGGGCCGGTCGAGGTCCTCCAAGAGGACGAGCAGGGCGGGCCCCGAGGAGAGCAGCGGGTCGACCACCGCGATGCGCTGCGCCGAAGCGGCGTTGAACTGGTAGCGCCACAACTCGCGCACGAGCAGCGGGTCGAAACGCACGGCGGTCGCAGCCACCGGGTGCCAGCCCCTCGAGCGCAGGACGTCGAGGATCAGCGCGCAGCGGCGGCCGGCGACGGCGTCCGGCTTGAGGACCACGAAGGTGTGGCGGCGCAGTGTCTCGCCGTCCCGCGCAGCCGCCAGCGACCGTAGCCCCTCCCGCATGTACGGGTCGTGGCGGTAGGCGTCGGCCTTGCGCTGGTCCTGGGTGAGCGGGGCCATGGCCCGGGCGTCGATCGCGGTGTGCGACAAGATGCGCCTCCAATCGGGTGTCTCTTGTGTACGGCGGTTTCGTGCAGGGTGAACGGCCCGGCGGCGGTCAGGAGCCGACGCTCAGGAGCCGGTCAGACGCCGGCCGCCCAGCGCCGTGTCCGTGCCGTTGATCCGTACGACGCGGCTGCCATCCGGGTGCGTGCGGTCCGACAGGGCCAGCGACGCGGAGGCGAAGGCCCGTACGGTCCACTCCAGCGCGGGCCGGTCGCTGACCCGCTTCTGCTCCAGCTCGTGGGCCCGGGAGTCCGGCGGGGTGCTGCCCCGGGGCAGCACTAGGGGCGGGCCCTGGCAGAGGACGGCACCGCCGTCAGGGGACGCATCGACCAGGAAGCAGGACGTACGGGTCGCGCTGTGGCCCAGCGCGATCGCCGCGGTGACCGGGTCGTTGCCGATCAGTACTCGGTGGCCGTCCGGGTCCAGGACCGAGAGATCGCCGGGGTGCTGGTTGACCATCCGGCCGTGGTACCGGTCGAGCAGATCGCCCTCGATCCAGCGGTGGTAGGCCAGGACGATCAGGTCGAGTTCCCCGTGTTCCGCCTCCCAGGCGGCCATCCGGGCGCTGAGCCCGTCGTGCCAGCTGCGGGCCCGGCGGCGGTACTCGGCGCGTGCCGCCGGGCCGGTGGCACGCGAGGCGACGCCGCACCGGGCGTCGAAATCGCCCGTCCAGGTCTCCACGCCGTGAGCGCGGGCCACGTCGAGTGCCTTGGCCCGCTCCCCGTGCGAGGCCACCAGGGCGACCTGGAACCGGTCCGGTTCGGCCCGTTCCATGGAGATCAGGGTGGAGAGGTTCGCGCCGGTCGCCGACACCAGGACGCCGATCCGCAAGGGCCCGCCGCCGGACCGGGCCGGACCCAGGGGCAGCACGCCGGGCGGAGGGGAAGCCGGCCCGCCCCGGAACCCGCCGATCACCGTCCGGCGCTCACGGTGTCGACGGCGGCCCAGCGCTCGTGCGTCGCAGCCAGCATGCCGTCGGGCAGGTCCGAGGCGGTGGGGTTGGCCAGCCCGAAGGCGCGGTGCGCGGTCCCGGCGGCCAGGTCCCACAGCCTGCGGCCCTCTATGTCGTTGCCGATGGCGTTGCGCATCTGCTGCGCCAGCGGCTGGGAGCCGGCCGCGACGATGCCGCCCTCCTGGTACCAGAGGCCGTTCTCCTCGCCCTGGGTCAGGTCCTGGCCGCCGAGCCGGGCCGAGTCGCAGCGGTCGGTCATCATCATGGAGTTCTCCAGGCCCATGAGGTTGACCGCGCGGCTCGCGATGGCGAGGTCCACGTGTTCGCCGTCGAAGTTGATGCACGCGGCGATCCGTCCGGCGGCGGCCTCGTTCATGATCGCGGCCGGGACGGGGCCGGTGATCTGTTCCATCGTGTCGAGGGACCAGCCGGGCAGGTCGTACGAGGCCAGCGTCGACTCGCGCGCCGCGCGGGCCCGGGTGGTGCGGAAGGCGTGCCGGATGTTCAGGGGCATGTCATTGAAGAGGTGGTCGGTCACGACGCGGGCACCGCGTCCGTTCCACTCCGAGGCCCAGGCCATGTCGACGATGTCCTTGACCAGCGCGGCGCTCAGGTTGGGGTCGGTCCGGGTGAAGTGCCCCAGCGCGGGACGCACTCCGTGGCCCATGAGCAGCGGGACGATCCAGTCGAAGCCCGGGTGGCGGTCGAAGGTCTGCCCGTAGAAGTCCGAGGCGGGAGAGAAGGCGTCGGGCGAGAGCACCATGTAGCACAGGCCGTAGTCCCCGAGGCCGGCGAGCAGCTCCCACTCCGCGCGCGTCGGCGCCCACACGGTGTCGCCAGGCGTTCCACCGTGGCTGGAGAGCAGCGGGCCCTCCAGTGCGACGCCCACCACGTGCGGGATGCGGCCGGCCCGGCGCATGGCGTCGTAGCGATGCATGAACTTGACGAACTCGCCCAGTCGGTGGTGGTGCAGGTAGAGCGTGGGGATGCTGAGCACACCCTCCTTCGCGCAGACCTCCTCCAGCAGTTCGAGGTCGAGCAGGGAGAACTCCGAGAAGTCCACCCCGGCGAAGCCGTGGCAGTGGACTTCCACCGGGAGCAGGGGGGTGGGGGTCGACGCCGTGCCGGATGGGTTCTCCATTGCTCTTCCCTCTTTACTTTCGAGCCAGCCTTTTGTCATGCAGACGTTGACAAACTGCTGTTGCCGCAGATGGACGAGCGCTGACGATACCAGGCGATCTTGAGAGTGCAAGGGGCTTTGACCTGTGCCTATGGCCCAGTCCGGGTGCTTCAGACGGGTTGGCAAGTTTGTCAAGACGGTCTGTCAATCATGCTTGACTCGAATGTCACGTCTTCGTATGCTGCTCCGGCAAGTCATGGCAAGCAGGGTGGGGGCACACGGATGAGACACGAACTCGTCATCTTTGACAACAGCGGTGTTCTCGCGGACAGCGAAGGCCCCGCCAACCGCGTGCTGGCCCTGGAGCTGACGGCGGCGGGGTTCCCGACGACCTTCGGCGAGGCGGCCGAGCGCTACCTGGGGACGTCTTTCGCGGACCTCGCGTCCTTGATCACCCGACGCACGGGCAGGGAACTTCCCGCCGGATTCCAGGCGCGCTTCCACGAGCGGCTCATGGGGGAGTTCGCCCGCGAACTGACCGCCGTACCCGGCGTCGAGGAAACGCTCGACCATCTCGACGCGCTGACCGTGCCCTACTGCGTCGCCTCCAACGACAGCTCCGACCGGCTCGCGGTCTCGCTCGGCCGAACCGGTCTGGCAGCCCGCACCAGAGGCAGGACCTTCGGATCGGACCTCGTCCCACGACCCAAGCCCGCCCCCGACCTCTTCCTCCATGCTGCACAGCACTTCGGGGTCGATCCCGCGGCCTGCCTCGTGATCGAGGACAGCGAGATCGGAGTGCGAGCGGCCCGCGCGGCGGGAATGACCGTGTACGGCTTCGCCACCCTCACCCCACCGTCCCGGCTCGGCGAGGCACACCGCGTCTTCACCTCGATGGCCGAACTGCGCGAGCTGATCACCGCGCTCTTCCCCGCCCCGCTCCAGGAGACCCGCCGATGACCACAGACCGCGCCGGCCTGCACGTCTTCGACCTGGACGGCACGCTGCTGCGCTCCGACGCGACCCTCAGCCCGTTCGCCCGCGACGGGCTGAACTCCCTGCTCGACGCCGGGACCCTGCTCACCGTCGCCAGCGCGCGCAGCGCCGTCGCCATGCGAAACCTGCTCGCGGGCGTACGCCTCGTCCTGCCCGTCATCGAGCTGAACGGCGCCTTCCTCACGGACCTGGCGACCGGAGCACATCTCGCTCACCGCACCCTCGGTCCCCACACGGTGGCGCTCACCCTGGACGTACTGGATGGGATCGGCGCCGAGCCGGTACTGACCACCTGGGACGGTACGGCGGACCGCGTCCTGCACGGTCCCGGAGCCGACCCGGCCACTGCCTGGTACGTGGCGGAGAAGGCGGCCTACGCAGACCCGCGACTCACCCCCTGCGCGGACCTGCGAGCCGCAACCGCCACGACCAGGACCGCTGCGGTGATCGCCTTCGTCCCCGACTCGCGGGCCGCTGCCGCCGTCGCCGCACTCGAAGCCGCGCTCTCCACGGCCGGCCTGGCCGGAGAGGCCCACGTACTCGCCGCCGCCAACCGGTACGTACCCGGTTGGAGCGAGGTGCAGATCGCGCACGCCGAGGCCGAGAAGGGCCTCGCCGTACGCCACCTGGCCGAAGTCACCGGCCTGACCGACGCGCGTCTGACCGTGTACGGCGACCACCTCAACGACCTGCCCATGTTCGCCGTCGCCGACCGCCGGGTCGCCCCCGCCAACGCGCACCCCGAGGTACTCGCGCGGGCGACCACCGTCACCGCGGGCAACGACGAGGACGGCATCGTCCGCCACCTGCTGGACGGCGGACCGCCGTGCTGATCGTCATCGAGGGCATCGACGGCAGCGGCAAGTCCACCCTCGCCGCGCTCGTGGCCCGCGCGCTCGCCCCCGACCACCCCGTCCCGGCCGGCAAGAAGCACCTCGTGGCGTCCGACCCCGGCACCGGGACACGCGCAGACGGCCTGCGCCGCCTCATCTGGTCCTCGGACGAGTCCGCCGGAGACACCTTCGGCGCGGCCCACTGGATCCTGCTCATCGCCTCCTGGTACGCGGCCCTGGCCCGACTCCGCCCCGACCTGCGCGACCCGGACACGGTCACGGTGATGGACGGCTGGTACTACCGCAACATTGCCAAGACCCTCGTGCGTGAACCACTGGACGCGAGCTGGGTGGAGCCCCTCTTCGCCCCGGTCCCCGAGCCCGACCTGACGGTCCTGCTCGACGTGCGGCCCGAGACCGCCTGGTCGCGGCGCGACGGCTTCAAGGACACGGAACTCGGCCGCTGGGACGGGTACGACGGACCTCCGCGCGAGGCCTTCATCGCCTACCAGGGCGTCATCCGGGAGCAGCTGGCGCGGATGGCCGCAGACCGGGGCTGGCTCGTCATCGCCCCGGACCCCGCAGCGCCGCCCGAGGAGATCGCCGCTGTCGTCGTCCGTCACATCCGAGCACTGACCGCGCGCTGAGGAGAACCCCCGTGAGCCCCACCCGCGATGTCGTGGGGGCGTCCGACCTGGACGTCCTGGCAGACATGCTCATCGACGTCCGCACCGGACGGCGGACCTCGGGCGAGCTGGACGGCCTGCTGGCCGCCCTCTCGCCCATGGGCCTTCGCATCCGCCGGACGTACGAGGAGGCCACCGCCTCCGACACACCGCAGAAGCAGGGAGAAACGATGATCGACTACCTGGACCAGCTCACCGTCGACTGGACCGACTTCGAGGCCGCCGGCAAGGTGACGCGCGACCTCGTGCAACGCCTCGCCGACGACAAGGAGTCGCTGCGCAAGCTCGTCCTCGACGTGGAGAACAAGCCGGAGCTGCTCGCCATGTGCGAACGCCACCAGCTGCTCGACTACATCGTCCTGTACGACGCACTCGACCGTGGTATTCGGCTGCGGCTGCACATCTCCACCGACGATCACTTCGACCGACCGCACGACCACCGGTTCTCCTTCTCCAGCCGCATCGTCACCGGCGGGTACACCCACACCTGGTACCACATGGACGGCGACGTGTACGGCGACGGTCCCGACCCGGAGGCCAAGAAGTACCTCAACCGCCACAACCCCGACCCGCGAGCCGCCGGCATAGTCGACAAGCTCACCCCGCACGTCGTGCGCTGGGAGGGCCCGGGCAGCTGCTACACGCTCCACCACAGCGCGCTCCACACCACGTTCACCACCCCCGACACCGTCTCCCTCTTCCTGCGCGGCCCGGTCGAGAAGGACCGTTCCGTGATCATGGACAAGGAGGAGGGCAGCCTGTGGTGGCGGTTCGGCCGCCAGGACGAGCCCGAGGAACGCCGCCGTCAGAAGGCCATGGGCCTCGACGCGTACCGCCAGATCCGCGACCGCCTGGCGAAGCTCGCCGTCATCTGACGGCCCTGGACCTTCGCGCCCCACCCCGCACCGCCCGCCCGGTGCACCCCGAAGAGAGAGAACCACCCATGAGCATCGAGACGGCAGACCGGGTACACGTCAACAACACCCGCGTCGACCTGTTCGAGAACGTCGGGCCCATCGACTGGGAAGACCTGCCCGCCGCCGCTGCCCTGACCCAGCAGCTCATCCGTGACTTCGCCGAGGACAAGGCGCTGTTCCGCAGGCTGCTGCTCGCAGTCGAGCACGACCCGTACCTGTGGGCCAAGTGCGAGGAGGACGTGGTCGAGGACAAGATCGTGCTGTGGGACGACGTGGAGAAGGGACTGCGCATCAGGCTCCGGATGTCCACCGACCACCAGCAGCAGCTCGCCCACAACCACCGCTTCTCGTTCACCAACCTCGTCCTGCGCGGCACCTACCTGCACCGCAACTACTTCGCCCGGGGCGGCTTCGACGAGAACACCCTCCCCGACGACGTGCACCCCGTGCTGCTGCACGAGGACCGAGCCGGCGAGTGCTTCACCATCCACCACAACGCGCTGCACTCGACCCCGTTCACCGAGCTGGGCACCATCTCGCTCGTGCTGCGCGGCAACCCCGTCAAGGACCGCGCCCCGGTGATGTTCAAGGAGGCCCGGGGACGTGAGGAAGCCGTCCGCTCGCTCCAGGAGACGGCCGTCACCCCTGGCGAACTGTCCGAGGTGGAACCGGAGTCGGCCGAGGTCGGGACGATGTTCTGGCGCGTCGGTGAGGACCGCGAGTCCTCCGAGCGTCGTGCCGAGCGCCAGATGACCCTGGAGAAGTACCGCTTCTGGTGCGTGAAGCTGGAAGAGCTGGGGCTGATCTAGTGGCTGCCCTCCTACAGGCCGGTACCGGGCGGGCGGTGCTGCGCTACGGAATCGTCGGCCCCGGCACCCACGCGCAGGAGAACCTGCTGCCCGCCCTGTCCTGCCTGGAGGGCGCCCGGCTGACGGCGGTGGCGGCGCGCAGGCCCGAGGCCGCAGCGGCCGCCGCCGCCCGGTGGGGCGCACCCCTGTGGACCGCCGACTGGACCGATCTGATCGAAGGCGAGGGCCGGGCCGAGATCGACGCCCTCGTCGTCACGGGCTCTCCGGAGCTGCACGCCGAGGTCGTGGGGCGGGCACTGGCCGCCGGGGTCAGCGTGTTCGTGGAGAAGCCCCCGGCCCCGGACACCGCGACGCTGGAGCAGCTGGTCGCCGCCGAGCGCGGCGCGCCCGCGGGCACCGTGGCGTTCGTCGGTTTCAACTTCCCCCATGCGCAGCCCTACCGAAAGCTTCGCGGGACGCTCGGCGGCCACGGCAGCCTGCGCTCGCTCGACCTGCGGATGCTCTCCGCCAAGCCCACCACCCCTGTGTGGGGGTGCACCACGGTGATGGAGAGCCTGCTGCAGGGCCTCGGTACGCACCTGGTCGATCTCGCCCTGCGCGAGCTCGGCCGGCCCGACGCGGTCACCGCCCGGCGCACGGACATCGGTGGCGACCGGTACGCGGTCCGGATCTGGCTGGACTACACGGACGGCCGCCATGCCGCCCTGCTCGTCGGGAACTACTCCAACCGCCTCGAGTACCGCTGCGAGCTAGTGACGGACCGGTCGGCGGTCGGGGTGCTCGACCAGCTCGGCACCCTCACCCTCGCGCTGCCCGCCGACGCGTCCGGAACGGGCGCGCTCGACGGGAAGGAAACCCTCCGGTACGAGTGGCCCATCCGCCGCGGAGGATACGGCCGCACCGGCTACGCGCCCGCGCTGGAGGCGTTCCACACGGCCGTGCTGGAAGGCGGTCCCGGCGGATCCACGCTCGCGTCGTGCCTGGAGGTCTACCGGGTGCTCGACGAGGCCCAGCGCCAGATGGGAGGTCGGCCGTGACGGCGCTCTCCGGCTCTCTGGAAGGGCGTACGGCCCTGGTCACGGGCGGCTCCGGCGGCATCGGCCTGGCCGTCGCCCGGACCCTGGCCGGGCTCGGCGCCCGGGTGGCGGTCAACCACCCGGGCGGCGGTCCTGGCAGCGGGGAACTGCCCGGGGGCTGCTTCGCCGTTGAGGCGGATGTCCGCGACCGGCGGCAGGTGACCGCCATGTTCCGAACGGCCGCCGACCGGTTCGGCGGGCTGGACATCCTCGTCAACAACGCCGGGGTGTTCCCCCGCGCCCATCCGCTCGACATCGACGAGGAGGCCTGGGACCTGGTTCTGGACACCAACCTCAAGGGCGCCTTCTTCTGCGCTCAGGAGGCCGCCGCGCTCATGATCGAGCGGGGCGGAGGCCGGATCGTGAACGTGTCCTCCAGCGCGGCCTTCACCGGATCCCCCGCGGGCGCCCACTACGCGGCGAGCAAGGCCGGCCTGGTGGCCCTGTCCAAGTCGCTCGCCCGGGCCCTGGCCGGACACGGGATCACGGTCAACACCGTCGCGCCCGGGATCACGCGCACCACCCAACCCGGCCTGGACGAAGCGGGGTTCGCCGCCAAGGGGGCCAAGATCCCGCTCGGCCGGGTGGCCCTGCCCGAGGAGGTGGCCCACGCCGTCGCGTATTTCGCCGGGGACCTGGGCGGATATGTGACCGGCCAGACCCTAGGAGTCAACGGGGGAGCGCTGATGGTGCCGTGAACGTCTCCGGAGCACCCGCGCCCGTCTCGGTCCGCGCGGAGCTGACGGAACAGTGGGGCGATCCGCTCCAGCGGGTCAGCGGCAAGCTGTCGCCGGTCCTGCACGACTGGCTCCGCCGGTTCATCGAGCTGTCGCCCTTCGTGGTCCTGGCAAGTACCGACGGGCGGGGATGCTGTGACGCCTCACCACGCGGCGGCGCCCCCGGATTCGTCCGGGTCCTGGACGAGCAGACGCTGTTCGTGCCGGAGGAATCCGGCAACCGGCTGCTGCAGACCCTGCGCAACCTCGAGGAGAACCCGGGCATCGGGATGCTCTTCCTCATCCCGGGGATGCCCGAGAGCGCCCGCGTCAACGGCTTGGCGGAGCCGCTCACCCGGTCCGATCCGCGCTGGGGTGAGCTCCCGCTCGACGAGGGCGAGCGGGAGCGCCTGCTATGGGGCTCCCTGGTACGCGTCACCGAGGCCTACTACCACTGCGGCCGCTCCAGCCGCTTCGGCGGCCTGTGGGACACCGGGGCGATCGAACGCCATCGCGCGAACCCGCCGCTCGCCAAGCGGCCGGCTGCGGCGCCGGCCCGGACGCACAAGCGGCCGAGCGAGGCGACGGCTGCGGAAGGGCCGCTCTCTTCATGAGGGGGCACGAGTCCCGGCAGATGGGCGCCCGTGGTGGTCGGGCGGACTGTGCTCGCGCTCGTACTGGCACGGTGCTCCGCCTAGTGCATGTCGAAAATTGACTGCACAAGTCAAGCATTGCCAAGATTGTTGACTTGATCTATCTTTTTTTCGTGCCCATTGGGCCGGAAAGTGCTGGCTCCCGTGAGTCACTGCATGTCGAACGACCGTCTGTACGTGACGGCAAGGAGATTTCATGAAGATTGTCAAGGTCGCCCTCGGTGGGCTGATCGCTTTCGCCTTCTCGGTCACCCTCGTCGGCGGAGGGGCCTCTTCCTCCCCCGTGGAGTCGGCCGGCTCCCTCGCGGACACGGCGACCGTGCTGATCGATTGGCCGTAACGTTTCGAGTGCACTGTTGCCGAATCCTTGTCAATAGTTGCCTGGGTGTCGTGCGACGTGAAACCATGCGGGGGTGAGTCCCATGACTCACCCCCGCATGGGCATTTCAGTCCACGGGGTCCGCAGGTGTATTCCACACAGAGGTGGAATTTGTTTGAGCAGCCAGGATTCGGCAAGCGACTACGTCAACTGAGACAACGCCAAGGCGTCTCCCAGGTCGACCTCACCGGCCCGGGAATGTCCGCGGCCTATCTCTCGCGGCTGGAATCCGGAGACCGACGACCCACCGAACGGGCCGTCCTCTATCTCACGCGGCGCCTCGATGTCTCCGTGGACGCGTTTGAGGACCGTCCCGAGGACAGCCTGATCGACATCGTCGCCGCCGTCAGTGCCATACCCGAACGCGAACTGGACGCCGAGACCGGCAAGCTTCTGGCCGATGCGCTGAAGGCCGCCGGTGACGCCGACTCCATGACCCGCTGGCACGCCCTCACCCAACTCGCCCAGGTCCACGAGGTCCTGGGCGACTTCGCGGAAGAGCGTACCGCGCTCGACCAGCTCGGCGCCCTGAGCGAGGAACTCGGTCGCCCGGCCCTCCAGTTCCGAGCCCGCATCCGGCTGGCCCGCTGCGCCCGCAACCTCGGTGACGTCAAGGCCGCGCGTCAGGCCGTGCGGGAAGCCATCGCCCTCAGCGAGCGGCACAACCTGCGTATTTCCGTCACGGACCTGCTGCGCAGCGAGCTCCTGCTCGTTTCGGCCGAGGCCGAACTGGGTGACCTCGCGGAGGCCGCCCGGCTCAGCGAGAAGGTCTGTGGCTCGCTCCCCGCCGTCTCGGGCCCGCTCGCCGCCGAGGCGTTCTGGACGGCGGCGACGGTGAGCACCCGGCAGGGCAACCACGTCCGCGCCGCCGAACACCTCGCCCGGGCCCTTCCCGCCATCGACAGCCGGGACGACCTGATGCTGTGGATCCGGCTGCGCCTCGCCGCCGCGTCCCTCTCGCTCCAGGCGACGCCTCCCCAGCTGGACGCGGCCGAGTCCTACCTGGCCAGTGCCGAGCCCGCCCTGGAGCTCATCGGAACGGCCCGTCACCAGCAGGAGATGCTCTTCCTCCAGGCGAAGCTGGCCTTCCACCAGGGACGGCTGGACCAGGCCCAGGCATTCGTCACGGCAGGGGCCGAGGGCCGCAGCCTCCTCTTGTACCGGGACCAGATCCGCCTCGACGTCCTCAAGGGCCTGCTGGCCATACGAGCCGGCGATCCCGACGCGTTCGACGAGCTCAAGGCCCTTGCGGCGCAGGTGCAATCCGCCAACATGCCGGACCTGGCGGCGGAAGTCTGGCGCACGGTCGCCGAGGGCGCGCAGTGAGGGCGGGAGCCCGCCGCATGCGTGTATCTGTGTCCCATCCGCAATAGCTACGCGCGTCGACCACTGGCCGGCTGAGTGGCCGCCACCACTCAGCCGGTGATCCCTGACGGAGGCAGGGCCCCTGGCCGGTTCCCGCCAGTGGCCGCCCGCGTGGACCGGATCCGCGAGGCCGCGGCGGTCCTCCGGGGGCGGAGTCCGCATCGGGCTTGGGCCCGGGCGCACTCGCGGGTGGCGTACATGACGCCGGCGGCGCGGTTCTGCCCGTACGAACGCGGGGTGGGCCGAGGTCCGGGGCGGCATGCCGGAGGGCTGCTCGCATCGGCAGCTGATCGACGCCGTCCGACGGGATCACCGATGCACAGTCAGTGCGGGCCGCTGCCTCGGTCCCGGCCTCGGCCCGGGGCTACGAGGGCGGTTGCCCAGGCGGTGAGTCGTCGAGCGCACGCTCGGCCGGCTGATGCGCCTCGCGCCGCGCGGTCCGTGCCTGCGCCGTGCTCATGTGCTGCCGGCTCGCCCGCCGGCCCCGCTCAGGGCCACTGAGGTCCTTCTCGGCAACGTGACGGTTGCGGTGTGTGACGGGGTGCGGGTGCCCGCTCGCGGCCTAGTTCTGCGGTGCCAGGGTGCGTAGGACGTCGAACTCGTTGCCCTCAGGGTCTGCCATGACCACCCAGTTTCGGTCTGAGCCCTGGCCCACATCCGTCTTTGTGGCGCCGAGGCCGAGCAGTCTGGTCCCCTCGTCCTCGGTGCTGCCGTCGATCGGGCTGACGTCGGAATGAAGCCGGTTCTTCACGGTCTTGCTCTCGGGTACCTGGATGAACAGCAAGGTGGGCGGCATCTGGCGGGCCCGAACATCCTCGACGGTCGGCACCCAGGAGCCGATCTCGACCTTGCCCTCGCTCCGGTCGATCACCTTGAAGCCCAGGACCTCGCACCAGAAGGCCGCGAGCCTCTCCGGATCGCGGCAGTCAACGGCCAACTCGGTGAACCTACTTGGGTGCGGCTTCTTTCAAGGGAGGGTTGTTGATCAGGCGCCGAGTTGGTAGTGGTGCTGGTCGGGGTAGGTGCGCTGGTGCTCGCGGGTGTGGTGGTAGGCGAGGTAGGCGTCGAGGTCGCCGTTGGCGTGGACGGCGCGGAGTTTGAGGACGGCTTCGGCGCCGGCGAGGCCCCAGCGGGCTCCGGTGATGTCGAGGCGGTCGCCGATCAAGTGCCTGCAGGCTCCTTCGACCGAGCCGGTTGCGATCGGCCAGCCCTTCTTCAGAGCGATGTCGTAGCGGAGCTGGTCGAGGTGGCCGGTCAGGTAGCGCACGCAGGTGTCGACGCTGTTGCGTTTCGTGCCGGTGAGCTGGACTTTCCCGGCCCGGGTGGTCATCTCGTGCGCGACGCGGTCGGCGTGTCCGTGCAGGATCGCGGTGAGCGTCTCGGTGGCGAAGGTCTCGGCGGCGATGCTGCCGACGGGGTGGAAGGCATGGGCCGCCGTCCAGACGTACTCGGCGACATGAATGAAGTCGATCAGGATGTGGATCTTCACGTTGCGGTGCCGTGCCTCGGTTTCGATGAGGTCGAGTTGGTGGCGGGCGCCGTCGACGAGGACGAGCCAGGGCCGCAAGCGGCCCGGGTCGCGGTCGTCGGCCTGGTCGAACGCTTCGGCGATCACGTCGGCGGGATCGTGGATCAGGGAGGCGGTGCACCACCGGTTGACGGCTTTCGGGCCGGGCCTGACCGGTCGCAGGCCGGTGCGGCCGCCGGGCGGGTGGACGATGTCGTGCGGACGGCGCACGGCGCACGGCGGGGGCGGTGTCGTGGACACATGCGATCGTCGCCATCCGCTTCCGGTTCGGCTTCTCGCCCGGAGCCAGCCGGGCCTGCCGGCCTTGCCGTTTCCTGGCCTCCGCGGCTCGGCGGGTAGCCTCACGCAACGCTTCGGGCCGCATCACCACCCCCTTCCCGTCGACCTGGATGACCAGCGGCATGTCCGCCGGCACAGAGTCGCGATCTTGTGGTGGTAGAAAGCGTCGATGTCGACGGCGGCCTCGACGACCAGGCTCTCGGCCCGGCGCTTGCCCACTACGTTCCCGCACCGGTCCGTGACCGCCGCGACGGCCTGCTGATACGAACCACGCACCGCCTCACGGACCGCGAGACGCTTGATCCCATGGCTGTGCCGGCCGCGCGGCAGCGACAGCTGTGCGTCCGCGGGGTGCGCGTTCGCCCTTCCCCGGCTGCGCCAGGCGCACCGCGCCACCGTGACTTTGCCGAACAGGCAGGTCAGCTGCCGTTCATGCCCCGTCTCGCGGTACGGGCGTATCTCGCCGTCCGCGCCGAGAACCTCGTGGTCGGGCGAGGTCTGTTCCTCACGCCAGGCACGCAGGTCGAGGTAGTCCTGGAAGAAACGGCGCAGGATTTCCCGGCCGTCCGTCTCGAGCAGATGTTCCACGGCGGCATGGTCCAAGGCGGCCGTCTCGGGTGCCGCCAGCCGTACTGCCAGCGACTTCACCGCCTCCATCGAGCAGGCAAACGGGTCAGGGACATCGTCGGTGTCGTAGCGTTCCATCACAGGGGCTCGTCTTCCGGACGGTCGTTCTGGTTGGCACCTACGACAGTAGGAAGAAGAGCCCCCTTCATCACCGGCAGTTGGCTCATCAAGTCGAGCGAGCCGCCGTCCGGCGGGCCGACGCGGTGGACAGACCCGGCGTCTCCTCGTCCAGCCAGCCCCGCTCAACCAGACGCTTCAGCTTCGACCGGGTTCCCTCGATCTTCGACGTTTGCGCGGGCAGACCGATCCGAGGAACGATCTGCTTCGCCTGCGCACCGGCTCGGGCGCGTCGTCGATCACGTCCACGATGTGGCGGTAGACCGGCGGGAGACCCGCGCTGGTCATCCCCTCACGCCAGGCGGTCACGGTCTGCACTCCGACCACCCGGCCCCGCCAACCGGCTCGACCTCCACCGACCGCAGCGCGACCGCGCCGACGGCCACTCCCTCGGCCGCGAGTTCCTCCAGCGTCTCCCACGTCACCGTCAACCGCTCCAGCCGTTCCCGCTCCGCTTCAAGCCGCACGGTCAACGCGGCGACCTCCTGCTCGAGTTCGGCCACCCGGGACCGCACCGCCGCCTGTCGCTCTTCCAGTTCCCCGATCAACGAGCCCATCCGGCGCCGCCTCCTCTACCGGCACGGTAGAGACGACACCACCCCGCTCACACCCGGATCACTAAAACCCAAGCTCAACTGTCCCCGGAAAGGAGCCACACCCCCTGGCTTCGACCCCCTCGCCGGGCTGTGCGCCGAGATGACCGCCTGTGCCTGCCGGAGCAATGCGCGGACCTCGTCTCAGCTCTCCCTCTCCTCAACGAGCTGGAGACTCAGGTCTGCGCGACGTGCCTTCCCAGGCAGCCTGGCCGGGCTCCGCGCACGTGGCGGTGTCCGCCGAGCTGCGCGGCACGCTGTTGAGCGCCGGCATCGGAAGCGCCGAGCGCGCGGTAGCGATGTGGCTCACCTCCAGCCGGACGGGCAGCAGTCTCCTGGCGAGATTGCCGCCCGGCTCGGTCTGGAGCAGAGCGGGTCAACGAGGCGCTGGGGAAGCTGAAGGCCGTCGGTGTGCGGGGGAGGGACGGGACGGGACGCTCCTCGGCGTCCGCCGCGGCCCGGCTCCCGCCTGACACCTCCCGGCCGACCCACCTGGTCGGAGGCGGGAGCGCACGAGAGGGGAACTCACCGACTGTTGCTCACATCGCCGACCGGGGCGGGCGAGCCCCGGGTCAGCGGCGACGGCGCTTGATGAGCACCGTGATGCCTACACCGAGGCTTACGGCGACGACGGCGCCGAGTGCCGGCCACTGCCAGGAGAAGCCGGATTTCGCAGCCGCGGTTTCCGCGCGTGGCGCCGCAGTCTGGTCGGCGCTGGGGGTGGGGGCCTTCACCGGGGCCGGGGCGGCCAGGGGGTCGACGTCGGGCGCCCCCGGGTCTCCCGCGCGATCGAGCAGTGCTATGCGGGGGCGTACGACTCCGTAGCCGACCCTGTCGGTGCGCTTGGAGCCGTCGACGGGGGCGCCGGCGGTCTGGATGAGGACCCGGGCCACCTGGTTTGCGGTCCAGTCGGGGTGAGCCGACCAGACGAGCGCGGCGGAGGCGGAGGCCAGAGCGGTGGCGTACGAGGTACCTCCGTCTCCCACGCACCAGGCGGTGTTGTCCTTGCAGCGGCGCAGGATCTTCCCGCCCATGGCGGACAGGTCCGTGTCCTGCCCGTAGGAGGACAACGGCATGGGGGAACCGTTTTCGTCCACGGCCCCTACGCCGAGGACTCCCGTCAGCATGGCGATGGGGTTGGTGGCGTTGTTGCCCTCCTCCTCGTTGTTTCCCATGGCGACGAAGACGAGCAGGCCCTTGCTCTGGGCGTACTGGACAGCCGGCCGGATCTTGTCCAGCGAATACCAGTCGCCGATGGACAGGTTGATGATTCTGGCTCCGTTGTCGGCCGCGTACCGAACTCCCTTGGCGGCTTCGCCGCCCGTGGCGAAAGCCATGGGCGTGCCGACGCTGGTGCGGATGGGTATGACCTTGGCGCCGGGAGCGAGGCGCTGCGGGCCACCTGATGAGCCGTCGCCAACGATCGCTGCGGTCATGGTGGTCCCGTGCCCGTCGAAATCGTCGTGCGGCGGGTACGGCTTGTCCGGGTGTTCGAGCGGCGGCTCCATGAACGAAACCCCTGGGAGGACTCGCCCCTCCAGCCCTGGGACATCCTTGACGCCGCTGTCGATGACGGCCACCGTGATGCCGGTGCCGTCTGCCACCTTCCACATCTCCTGGGCTTTCATCTTCGTGAGGTAGCCCCGCGGGTCGGTATCGGCGGCCGCCGGCATCACCGTGCCCGCGCTGATCGTCCACGCTGCGACGATCACGGCCGCCGCTCTCCGCCACGACCCATGTCGGCGTATATTGCCCCGCATTTTTGCCCCTCGGTGTCAATGCGCGCTGCAATCTCGCGCGGACCCACCCCATCACACTGTTCAGCCAGGACAGTGCCTGACCTTCCGTAGACTCCAGCGACTGTGAGGTACGGCACCCGGCCCGACGCCACGAGCGGCTGCGCGGCGGGTTCCTCGGCCGGGTCCGCGCGTCCTACTCCCGGATCAACCGAGCCGCCGAGTTCCTGACCGCGATGGCCGCGCACGGGCGGCTCCTGCTGGAGGTGGCCGCCCGGCTCCAGGCGCACACCAGGCAGCAGGTGGTCACCGCGAAGCTGTCGATGGGCGCCTCCGTGGAGGCATGAGGAGCGCACGCGACGCCGAACTTCTGCTCGTACCAGAGGTGGACGCGAGCCTCGTTGCGGACCTCTACCTCCGCCGGTAGCGCTGCGAACGCTTCGCCGGTCCGACGCCGATGACGTGCAGTCATGGGTTGTTCCATGTCCAGCCATTCATCAGCTGAAAATCTACGGATGGAAATCGGCCCTTGCTGTTGCGCATCGCAGCCATGGATAAGGTGTCGTCGCACCCGGCGGCCGCCGGCCTCTCCGGCGCCTGGTCAAACGTGCACTGTCCATCGTCGTGCCATCGATACTGTTGGAAGGCCCGCTCACCGGAGACGCAGTGACCGGACGGACCTCTCGGGGTGTGAGCAACGTGCCGATGCCCGTTGAGGATGCCAAAGGTGTGCGAACGCGCCTTCAGTACGACCCGAACCTGAATCCGCCTTTCGTCGTCCACACATCGTCACCTGAGTAGTGGAGTGAATGATGACTGAACTCACCGCGGAGGCGTGGGCAGACGCGCTCGAGCTCTACAAATACAGCTATACCTCCGTATCCGTTGTCCGCCGGGAGCACGAGGAGTGGTGGCTCGACGCCGCCGCGATCATGCGCGGTCAGACTTCCGACCCACGCGGATGGCGATCGCTCGATCCGGACGAGGACGAGGACGAACGACGGGACGATCCGCTGTTCCCCTTCGCCGAGGCCCCGACCACACCCGAAGACGTGGTCCGCTTCCGGCAGCGAGTGACCGAGCTTCCCCGGAGCTCGGTCCAGTCGCTGGTCGTCCTGCTCGGCATTCCCGGCCTGGAGGTGGCCAAGGCGGCTGATTTCGGACGTGACCGGCCCGAAATGGAACGCCGAGCGCGTCTGATCCTCTCGCGCTTCCTCCACGGCACACGCTTCTACTCCAATGTGGGGTGGAAGACCGAAAACCCGGACTTTTACGAGCAGCCCGTCCGCCTGACGGATCCGTTCAGCCGCTACGGCTGGGATGCCGGTCTGATTGCCGTCAACGACGCCGAAGTCGCGATGATCTGGTACTTCGACCCCACCTGATCAGATCCACCGAACTGGGAATCCATGCTGACGCGAACCGCCACCTACCCCGACCGGGAAACCGCCCAATGGGCCACCCAGGAGGTCATCACCCGTAACGAGCAGGCCATCCACCGCTGGCTCGCCCAGGGCACCCGCCTCCGGATCACCCTCGAAGCGGCCTGGCCTTCCCGTCCCGATCCGGTCGGCCGTGTCCTGCTCCAGGCCATGGCCTTCGCCGGGCGCGGGCCTGTGGACGTACGGGCCGCGCGGGTGGTGCTCCGGCGCGAGCCCGGCGCACCTCACGGCTTCGTCGTACACACCACCGTCCCGATCTACCTGTAGAGGCCACACCCGATGTCCATGAAGCCCATCGACTTCGACCGCCGCTACGGCGAGCTGGACCAGGTGATCAGCGCCTACCTCGGTCAGCCCGCCGCCGACGAACCCGACCGGCCCAGCCTCGCCCTCCGGGCCTACTTGCGGCACACCTGGCACACCCGCCCCTGGGCTCTGTCCGTCGCGGAGCAGCAACTGCGCGCTTACGCCAACAACCCGCCCGGTCGGCTGCGTCAGCGGCTCGGCGAGTTCTACCCGGTCCCGGACATCGGCCTATCAGACTCCGAGATCCAGGCATGGCTCGTCCAGCTCGGCTCCGATTGGTGGCTCTTGTTCTGGAGTTGTCGCAGCGCGCGTGCCGCGACCTTGTGAGCTTCGAGGTAGTCCAAGGCCTTCTGCGCGGCGAGTTCCTCCAACGCCATCCACGGCGCCCCGACACGCTCCGCCTTCGTTGCCGTGACGGCCTGGAGGACTGCCACGTTGCTGCTATCGAGGCGCATGGTCGCCTCACCATTTACCGGGCCAGTACTCCGACGCCCTCCGGCGCCTTCTGAACTCCGCCGTAACGAAGTCGGTGCCTCACCACTGACGGCCTGCACGTGGCATGGCGAGGCCCCGCCGGGAGCCGCCGCGGTAGGTGAGGTGCCATTCTTTTCGTCAGCAGGTCAGGAAGTGGGACAAGCTCAGGCGGGGTGGGCTTGTTCCCATGCCTCGCGGACCTCCCGGGGGATGCGGCCGCGCGGGGGGACTTGGAAGCCGTTGGCACGGGCCCAGTCCCGGATGTCGTCCGTGTTGACCGGCTCTCTCATGGGAGGATCCCCGACTTCGAACGGAGGCGCCACGGCAGGCGTGAAGTCGGCGGCAAGTCCGCGAAGGTTGGGGAACGGCGGAATGTCCAGTTGACCGCTGAGAACGGCTACCAGGAAGGCGGTGAGGGTTCCGTCGTAGGTGAACCAGCGGGGGCCCTTGTCTTCGCTGACCGCGATGCGCCAGGCGGCGGGTGCATTTCCTGGTTCGGTAATCCAGAACAGCTTCTGTCCGCTTTCGGTCCCGCCAATGGCGAACAGCTGCTGTGGGTCGTACGCGACGGGATATGTGCCTTGATCGTAGTCGCGCTGCAGGTGTTCACGGATCCGGGACGGCATCGGTCCGGTCAGGTTCACATACAGCGTCACCCCATGAGGGTGGTAGATGCTGATGTGGTCGCCGCCGTATGAGCCCGGTCCGTAGGCGGACGCAAGCTGCTTGTAGTCCTCGGGCAGGCGCATGCCGAGCTCAGCTTCGACACGGCCCCAATCGATGGGGGCCGGCGGGGGCTGTGGCGGTGGGCAGAGGCGGGTCAGGGCGTTGAGGTCGCTCACGGGCTTCCTTGTCGGCGGAGCTGTTGATTTGCGTGGTCGGGGTTTTTGAAGGGGATGCGGAGGTCGATGGCTTGCTGAGATCGCTTTGCCTGGCCGTCGAGCTGGTCAAGTTTTGTGCTTGGCGCTGTCGAGACTGACTTTGAATCCCTCGGTTCCGGACTCGGCAACGTGCGCTGGGTCGTCGAGCGCCGGGCGGCGGCGGCAAGGCCGGGCGCACCTTCGCCTGGCTTCACCACTTAAAGCGTCTGCAACTGCTACGAACGCCGTGCCGCCCTCCATCTCGGCCTGCTCCAGCTTGCGTGCAGCATCGTCTGCCTGCGTCGGCTGCACGCCTCAGGATGAAGAGGTGGCTGGGACGACAGGGGCCGATGGCCAGGTGAGAACGGTCAGCTCGGGCCACTGCTGTTGCCAGCGATCCGCCTTGGCCTCGTACACCTCGCGCGGGGCAAGCACCGGGTTGGGGCGCACGACGAGGTTGAACACGTCGGAAAGCCCGTGCGGCGCATAGACGCGCCACTGGCCGCCCGGCTCCAGGCGCACACCCAGGCAGCAGGTGGTCGCCGCGAAGCTGTCGATGGCCGCCTCCGTAGACGCATGAGGAGCGCACGCGACGCCGAACTTCTGCTCGTACCAGAGGTGGACGCGAGCCTCGTTGCGGACCTCTACCTCCGCCGGTAGCGCTACGAACACTTCGCCGGCGGCCTTGATCACCGCGTCCTCCGCCTCCCATGACAAGTCACGGTCGTCAAAGTAGAAGACGTCGTAGTCCTTGATCCCGCTGGTTGGATGCCTGTCCGTGACCACGTTCCAGACGGTCTGGAACAGGCAACCCGCCGTCACGTACCAATTGGGCAAACCCAGTTCTGCCGTGCGGTTCAGCACCTCCATCAGTACCTCGTTACGGGCCAGCGCAGACTTCAGGGCGGCAAGCTGCTCGTCGAGCGGGAGGCGACCAATCATTGGCCATGCCTACCACGTGACGGGCCTAAAACGCCCGCAGCCCCTTGTGGGAGGCCCTCCCGAAGGACCTGATTCAGAAACGATCAGTTAGTAGCTGATCTCGGCGAGCTGCGAGTCGTTGGTTGCGGCGTTGCGCAGACTCCAGCAGCGGGTAACCCACGCTCCGCGGCCGAAGCCGTCGTCGGTCACGAAGCGGTTGGTACGGCTAAAGGCTGTCCCGTAACCGCCGCCCCGCTTCCACGTTGGTCACGCCATGGGTGGGTGATCTCGGCAAGCGATCCGATGTGGATCGAGCCGTTCTCGGGGTTGAGCGAGTCGCAGTTCCGCAAGCTGGTCGCGCTGGTCCGCCGTCGTGGCGGTGACGTCCAGCGTGGCCGGCCGTGGCGGCTCTGCTTGGAGGATCGGGTGCTGCTGGTGGCCACGTACTGGCGGACGAACCTGACGTCGCGGCAGGTCGCGCTGCGCTGCGGACCGGGTACTGGACCACCTTGCACCGCTGCTGGCGATCTCGCCTGCGCGGCGGCCGCGGCAGGACACTGTGCTGATCGTAGACGGCACCTGGTGCCCACCCGGGACAGGACGATCGCTGCTTCCAGCAAGAACTACCGCTATTCCACCAACCACCAGGTGGTAATCGACGCCAACAGCCGGTTGGTGGTTGCTGTCGGCCTGCCCCTGCCTGGCAACCACAACGACTGCCGGGCTTTCACAGAGTCGGGCGTCGACCTGGCTTGCCGGGACGCACCGGTCCTGGCGGACGGCGGTTACCAGGGAACCGGCGCCCTGATCCCGCACCGGCGCCGTCGTGGGCAGGACCACCTCACGCCCGAGCAGGAAGCCGACAACGCCGTCCACCGAAGGGCCCGGGCCAGGGTCGAGCACGTCTTCTCACGCATGAAGAACTGGAAGGTCCTGCGCGACTGCCGCCTGCGCGGAGCCGGCGTGCACCACGCGATGATGGGCGTCGCACGGCTCCACAACCTCGCGCTCAGCGGATGAGCTGGTCCCGCCGCACCGTGAACTCCTCGTGTCCGTCCGGCGTGGTGACACCGTGCGGCGAGGTGGAGATAGCGACGACCTCGTCGTCTCCCGCCAGGCGATCACCCTCGGCGACCGCGCAGGCGACGCTGACCTCAACCGGATACGACGTATCCGGGCCGAGCTCGCCCATCGCTGCAAAGATCGGAGCCTTGTCGAACAGCGACCAGCGCCGCCCCGCCGCGTCTGTGAACTGAACCTCGACCACCCCGGGCCACGGCTCATCGTCCGACCAGCGGACCGCCTCACACCGCAACTCAAGCACGAACGCCCCCACCCACAGTCGAACAAGGTCATCAACGAGCGCCAGTATGCCGCGAGACACCAGGCCCTAGTTACGGGACAACCTTTAGGCCGTCTCTTTCGGATCCTGCAGGGCTCCGGAGACGGGGCCCTGGAGATTCGCTGCAGAGCCCGTCCTCGTAGGTTGGGCCCTGGAGGCGAGCGCCGCGCAGTGCGGGTGGCGGGACGAAGGGTAGGGACATGCGCGGGACGGAAGCGGTGGCGGCACTTGCCGAGCTCATGCCGGTGACTGTCGGGGTCGACGAGCAGGTCGACTGGGACGAGGTCGAGGCAGCCTGGGGGACCCGGTTCCCCTCGGACTACGTCCGCTTCATGGAGGTGTACGGGTCGGGGGCGATCAGCGACGGAATCAGCATCCTGCTGCCGTCGCTGCGGGCCGAGGGATACCCCTACAGGGACGGCCCGGGCTTGCGGGACGAGACGGAGAACGCCCGCGAGACCTGAGAGATGTGCCGGGACGGCGCCGACTTCGACGTGGACCCCGAGTCCATCGTGGCCTGGGCCGTGACGTCGGGCGCGGACATCTACTGCTGGGTGACCACGGACGACGACCCGGATCGATGGCCGGTCCTGATCTGCGGACGACACACCAACCCCGAGATGCAGTTGCACCCTCTCGGCATGGCCGAGTTCCTTCATCGGCTCCTGAGTGATGCGGTGTTTCGAAAGGGGAAGATCAGTATCTCCCTGCAGGACGAGGTGTCCTTCGTCAACTGGCGGAGCGAACGATAGGCCGCATATTCGGTCACCTTGCTGACCAGATGAAGATGGCGGCGAGGTGGGGTCCGGCGAGGTAGATGGTGGCGTTCTTGTCGTAGCGAGTGGCCAGGCCACGCCACTGCTTGAGCTTGTTGATGCACCGCTCAACGGTGTTCCGCTGCTTGCAAGCCTCACGGTCGAAGGCTGGCGGGCGGCGCCGAACCGGCCGAGGCGCTTGCGGTTCACGGCCTGGTCGGCGGGCTGCGGGATTGATGCCGATCCCGAATTTTGGCTCTGGCCGGAGTTCCGTGAAGCGGCCTGAGGTCGCTTGTGGAGACCCCGCTGACGACGTGGTCATACGGCCACGGCATCATGGCGGCGAAGAGTGATCGAGAGGGCATGCCATGACCAAGTTCATCGTCCATGACGAACCGGTTGGTCGGGCCCAGAGCAACTACATCGCCCAAGCCGACCTGGCGCCGTTCGGGCTGGACGGTCAGGTGGAACAGCTGTGGCTGAAGCCCCTCAACGACGGCACTTTCTCTATCGCCTGCATCCCGTTCCAAACGTACGGACTTGCTCTCGGCGACCGTGTGCGCCTGTCAGCGAACGACCAGGTCGGGGAGGTCGTGGGTCCCTCTTCCCATCGTGTCCTGCGGATGCTTCTCATGCCCGCCCCAGACCCGAAGCAGTTGACGGAAACGATAGATCGGATTCGGACCGAAATCGATGCCACAGGTCTGCTGAGCGAGTGGAACGGTGACCGCCACGTCGCCGTCGACATCCCCCCTGAGGCGAATCCTTCGACGCTGTTCAACATCATGCAACGCGAGGTGTCCGAAGGCCGGGCCTTCTGGGAGTGGGCTGACGCCATGCCATGGCGGTGAAGGTCGCGTCGAAGGCGTTCTCCTTCCATGTTTCACCCCAGCCGCCGCCTTCGGACGCCCGTTGGTCCGTACGCACGACCAGTGCACCGACTGTCACCGCCGCACACACTGCCCATCCGAGGCCTGGTACGAGGCAGGTGATGGTCGCCCCGACCGTGGCGAGGATCCCGCGGTGGGCAATGGTCCAGTCCTTCGCGGTGTTCAAGCCTCGCTTGAGCGACGTCCAAAGAGTCTTCTTCTCCGGCTTGATCCCAGAAGACACGGGGCCCGCGCTATGGGACTGTCGAAGGTAGAAATCAGCGACATCGACTACCTGGATATCAGCTTCTGAATTCGGAGCCTTGGATGGCGAGCATTAAGACCGTGTCCTATGTGGTGAGGCGGACGAGTCGCTTGTAGCAGCACAGGGCTGCCGCGAGGCCGAGAAAGGCCAGGTAGTTGCGGGGATGGCGTTCGTAGCGGTGGTTGAGTCTGCGGTAGCCGGTCAGCCAGGACATGGTCCGCTCGATCACCCACCTGCGTCGCCCAAGTCGCTCTGATGACTCGATGCCTTTGCGGGCGATACGGACGCCGATCCGCTTGCCGCGTAGCCATTTCCGCAGTTCAGGTATGTCGTAGGCCTTGTCGGCGTGGAGGCGCTGGGGTTTGAAGTGGCGTCCGCGGTGGGGGTCGTGTCTCGTTTGGTGACCGAGCACCATGGGCTTCAGCGCTTGGCTGTCGTGGGTGTTGGCGGCCGAGAGACCGACGAGGAGGGGCAGTCCTGCCGCGTCCGACAGGACGTGCATCTTGGAACCCGGCTTGCCCCTGTCCACGGGGCTCGGACCTGTGAGTTCGCCCCCTTTTTAGCCCTGACGTGGGCGGAGTCGAGGACCGCGCGGGAGAGGTCGAGCAGGCCGGCGTCGTCGAGCCGGTGCAGGATCTCCTCGTGCAGCCGGCCCCAGACTCCGGCCCTCGACCAGATCAGGAACCGGCGGTGGGCTGTCGACTTCGATATCCCGAAGCAGGGTGGCAGAGCCCGCCAGGCGCACCCGCTGACCAGCACATAGATGATCGCGGCGAACAGCGTCTCATCAGGCGTGTCCTGCGTCCCGCCGCCCTGCGGCCGCACTCTCGACGGTGGGATCAGCGGCTCCGCGATCTCCCACAGCCCGTCCGGAACAATCCAACTCCAAGTACCCCGCCCCATACCGACGTCAACGACGCCTCACCACATAGGACACGGTCTAAGAGGCCATCTCATTTGGGTGGTTGGGTAGGCTGTCGGTCGTGGCGGGGATTGTTGAGCGGCTTGTGCCGGATGAGTTGTGGGCACTGTTCCAGCGGGTGGTGCCGGAGGCGCCGTCGCGGCCGCAGGGCGGTGGCCGACGCCGGCACGGCGACCGGGAGGTACTGGCGGCGATCGTGTTCGTCGCGACCTCGGGTTGTACCTGGCAGCAGCTGCCCGCGGCGTCGTTCGGACCGTCGGGAGCGACAGCTCACCGACGGTTTACCGAGTGGAGCAAGGCTCGAGTGTGGGCCAAGCTCCACCGCTTGGTCCTCGATGAGCTCGGCGCCCGGGGCGAGCTGGACTGGTCCCGCTGCGCTATCGACTCCGTCAACATGAGGGCCCTGAAAAGGGGGACCTGACAGGTCCGAATCCTGTCGACAGGGGCAAGTACGGGTCGAAGATCCACTTGATCACGGAGCGGACCGGTCTACCCCTGTCCGTCGGAATCTCAGGGGCGAACCTGCACGACAGTCAGGCCCTCGAGCCCCTCGTCCGCGGCATACCGCCCATCCGTTCACGCCGCGGACGCCGACGGCGCAAGCCCGGCAAGCTCCACGCCGACAAGGGATACGACTACACCCACCTGCGAAAATGGTTACGTCAGCGCGGCATCAAGCACCGCATAGCCCGCAGAGGCATCGAGTCCTCGCAGCGACTGGGACGTCACCGCTGGACCATCGAACGCACCATGGCCTGGCTTGCCGGCTGCCGCCGACTCCACCGCCGCTACGAACGCAAAGCCGAACACTTCCTCGCCTTCACCAGCATCGCCTGCACCCTCATCTGCTTCCGAAGGCTGGCCAAATGAGATGACGTCTAAGACCGTGTCCTATGTGGTGAGGCGTCGTTGACGTCGGTATGGGGCGGGGTACTTGGAGTTGGATTGTTCCGGACGGGCTGTGGGAGATCGCGGAGCCGCTGATCCCACCGTCGAGAGTGCGGCCGCAGGGCGGCGGGACGCAGGACACGCCTGATGAGACGCTGTTCGCCGCGATCATCTATGTGCTGGTCAGCGGGTGCGCCTGGCGGGCTCTGCCACCCTGCTTCGGGATATCGAAGTCGACAGCCCACCGCCGGTTCCTGATCTGGTCGAGGGCCGGAGTCTGGGGCCGGCTGCACGAGGAGATCCTGCACCGGCTCGACGACGCCGGCCTGCTCGACCTCTCCCGCGCGGTCCTCGACTCCGCCCACGTCAGGGCTAAAAAGGGGGCGAACTCACAGGTCCGAGCCCCGTGGACAGGGGCAAGCCGGGTTCCAAGATGCACGTCCTGTCGGACGCGGCAGGACTGCCCCTCCTCGTCGGTCTCTCGGCCGCCAACACCCACGACAGCCAAGCGCTGAAGCCCATGGTGCTCGGTCACCAAACGAGACACGACCCCCACCGCGGACGCCACTTCAAACCCCAGCGCCTCCACGCCGACAAGGCCTACGACATACCTGAACTGCGGAAATGGCTACGCGGCAAGCGGATCGGCGTCCGTATCGCCCGCAAAGGCATCGAGTCATCAGAGCGACTTGGGCGACGCAGGTGGGTGATCGAGCGGACCATGTCCTGGCTGACCGGCTACCGCAGACTCAACCACCGCTACGAACGCCATCCCCGCAACTACCTGGCCTTTCTCGGCCTCGCGGCAGCCCTGTGCTGCTACAAGCGACTCGTCCGCCTCACCACATAGGACACGGTCTAAGACCGTGTCCTATGTGGTGAGGCGTCGTTGACGTCGGTATGGGGCGGGGTACTTGGAGTTGGATTGTTCCGGACGGGCTGTGGGAGATCGCGGAGCCGCTGATCCCACCGTCGAGAGTGCGGCCGCAGGGCGGCGGGACGCAGGACACGCCTGATGAGACGCTGTTCGCCGCGATCATCTATGTGCTGGTCAGCGGGTGCGCCTGGCGGGCTCTGCCACCCTGCTTCGGGATATCGAAGTCGACAGCCCACCGCCGGTTCCTGATCTGGTCGAGGGCCGGAGTCTGGGGCCGGCTGCACGAGGAGATCCTGCACCGGCTCGACGACGCCGGCCTGCTCGACCTCTCCCGCGCGGTCCTCGACTCCGCCCACGTCAGGGCTAAAAAGGGGGCGAACTCACAGGTCCGAGCCCCGTGGACAGGGGCAAGCCGGGTTCCAAGATGCACGTCCTGTCGGACGCGGCAGGACTGCCCCTCCTCGTCGGTCTCTCGGCCGCCAACACCCACGACAGCCAAGCGCTGAAGCCCATGGTGCTCGGTCACCAAACGAGACACGACCCCCACCGCGGACGCCACTTCAAACCCCAGCGCCTCCACGCCGACAAGGCCTACGACATACCTGAACTGCGGAAATGGCTACGCGGCAAGCGGATCGGCGTCCGTATCGCCCGCAAAGGCATCGAGTCATCAGAGCGACTTGGGCGACGCAGGTGGGTGATCGAGCGGACCATGTCCTGGCTGACCGGCTACCGCAGACTCAACCACCGCTACGAACGCCATCCCCGCAACTACCTGGCCTTTCTCGGCCTCGCGGCAGCCCTGTGCTGCTACAAGCGACTCGTCCGCCTCACCACATAGGACACGGTCTAATTGCCCGGTGAGCCGAAGCACGGTAGTTGTCACATAGGCAGTCTTGTTGTCACCTGCGAGGTGTGGCGCTGGAAGGTTGGCCTCTCAACTCTTGACGGCCTCTGCGATCGACTGGGCGGTCTGGGCGGGGGTGAGGTGCGTGGTGTCGATAACCTCGGCCTCGGCGTGCAGCCACGTGCGGGCCGCCTCGGCGTAGGGCTCAAGGTATTGGAGCCGGAACGGGGAGTCGGGGCCGAGAACGGTGTCGCCCGCGATGCGCGCACGGAGAGTGTCCTGGTCGGCGTGGAGGACGAAGTGCCGGACCGGAATATCGTGCTCGGCAAGGCCCGAGCTGATCTCGCGCCAGTACTCCTCGACCAGGACGGTCATGGGCATCACCAGGGTTCCGCCGGTGTAGTCGAGGACGCGTCTGGCGGTCTCGACTACAAGCGGCCGCCATGGCGACCAGTGCTGGAAGTTGTCCGTCGCGGGCAATCCTGGCTTGATGTCCATGAGCGTCTCGCCGACTTTCTCGGCGTCGAACACCCGTGAGTCCGGAATCAGCTGCTGGACGAGCGCGCTGGTCGTCGTCTTGCCCGCGCCGTGCGTGCCGTTGAGCCATACGATCATGGACTTGACGCTAGCGTCTTGCGGACTGCGGGGGCAGGCAGAGTGGAAGACTCGGTGCGGTCGACCGCCTTGGCCAGGTGCTCGGCGTGGTCTTCGAGCGGCTTCGGTAGGTTCACAGGATTCCCGCCGGACATGGACACGAACTTCCAGGCTTGGTGAGGGCATGCATCGCATCGACATTGACGACCCAGAAGTGGACGGCGACTACGCTCACAGGCTGCTCTACCGCGGAGAGCTGTTCACGGGCGAGGCCGAAGAGTTCGTCGCCGGGCGCCGCGTGAGCCTGACGGCGTACCGGGAAGGCATCAAGGACGGCCCCTATCGGCAGTGGTACGCGAGCGGGGTCCTGCAGGCCGAGGGCGTGATGCGCACGGGGCGTTTGGCCGGGGAGGCCCGGCGATGGCATGAGAACGGGGTCCTTGCGCAAAGACTGGTTCAGAGCGAGGACGGCCGTTTTTCCCTCCAGGCGTTCGAATGGGACGAAACCCGTGCTCCTACGCGAACCTGGGATCGGGACAAGGCGTGATTCCAGGGCCTGATTCATGTATGCGCAGTGATGGGCGCCCGGATTTCCGGACTGTGGATCCGTGGTTCTGCGCAAGCGCCTGTCCTGGGCCGGGCCTTCTCCACGCTGATCCGTCCCCGAGGCTGAATTTCGGAGAAGGCGGGTAGCGAGCATGCCTATGCCGAATGTGGCGCCGTGATCGCCAGTACGCCAGTGGCCCGATGGACGTGGGACAAATTCATCGAGGGTGTGGACCCCCTGGTCCGGTGCCTCGGAGACCTGATGGCGGCCCGGTCCGTGCTGGCCTCGCACCGGTTCGCGCTCGGCGTGCCGACCTTCCGTCTCGCCATCTCCGAGGCCGGCATGCTGTTCCAAGGCGGACTCACGGCTACCGGATCCGCTGAGGAGCTGGCTGGCGCGATCAGGTCTGCCATGCGCCCCGGTCGCATCGGATCGGTGGATGCCCGGTGCAGTGTGGCCGCCTCGCTGTCCACCGGTGCGCAGGAGATCCGGACGGAAGGAGTGTTCGACCTGACCGCCGTCTACGAGGCGAACGCGCCTCTGTCACGGGGGCGCATGAGGCGTATGAACCGGCATCACCGGACGGCCAGGACGTTGGCAGTGGTCGCCTTCAATCAGCGGTTGTTGGGGCTCAACAGCTGGCTTGCCGCGGAGATGAAGGCAACGGATGCTTCCTTGGCCGCATGCCGCTGGGCGTCCAGCTCGGTTCGGTCGATGGCCTTGCGCAGCGCGTACGTGGCATCTGCGGCCTGCTGGGCGGGGCCGGCCAGCTCGGGGACCAGGACCTGAAGGCGGATGTGGGGCGCGGTGATTGCCGCCCGGGTGTCGTGGGACCTCGTCTGGGCCTCCAGCTGGTGCTCGGTGCCTGCCTCGGTCAGGGACAGACGCTCCCGATGGAACATTGCCGAGCGGTGCGCGTCCAGGGCAGCCGCGAAGTCGGTGACGGCGCCGAGCTGGTCCTGGCGGTGGCCGTCGGCGCGCTGCTCGGCGCGTGCGGTTCGTGCCGAACGGTGCTGGAGGAGTCCGGCGGTCAGGGCGCCGGCGAGGGTACCGAGTACGGCGACGAGCGAAGGCCATATGGACATCAGGTGTTGGGTCCTGTCGGGTAGTCGGTTTCGGTGGCGAGGTCGGCGGACAGCGAGGTGAGCGACGGCGCCTTGGGTGGCGGGGCTACGCCTGCGACGTTCCGGACCTACCCTGGCTGGTCAGTGAAGTCCTCGCGTGCCGCCGACACGGCCGCCCCGCCTGCCTGGTGATGCTCTATCCCCACTGCCTCGCGCCTTGATCGAATCTCTGCGGACAGCCTAGAGGCGGGATCTGACAGGCCAGCAACTGCGCGGCCCGGCGCCACGGCATCACACGCCGGTGCGCCAGCCCGTTGCCGCCGAGCACCTCCAGCCCTGCAGTGCGGGGCTGGAAGGCAGCCAGGGCAGGCGCGTCGGGCGGGCGAGCGGGGCGCGGAAGGCGTGGTGGACACACGCGGTCTTCCGCTGCTGGTCATGGTCACTCCGGCTGACATGACCGATCGCGAGGCCGCCAAAGAGGTCTTCTTCCGACTCCGCCTCATGCATCCCGAAATCACCATCGTCTGGGCCGATTCCGCCTACGCCGGACAACTCGTCGACTGGGCCAAGAAGTACCTCCGCCTGACGGTGAAGACCGTCAGCCGCCCCAAGGAAGCCACCCGATTTGTTGTTCTGCCCCGCCGCTGGGTCGTCGAACGCAGCCTGTCCTGGATCATGCAGGCCCGACGCCACGCACGAGACTACGAGCGACTTGTGCAGCACAGCGAAGCCCTCATCACCTGGGCCGCCATCACGCTCATGACTCGCCGCATCAGCCGCAGTCCCGGAATCCGGACCGAACGCGGAACAACCCCGACCGACCTGGTTCAGGCTGCCTGAACCGGAGAACCCGACGGCTACAGGCCGGCACGGGCGAGGAGGTCTTCCGCCTGTTCTCGCGTGAGCTTGGGTGGAGCCGGTGTGCGTGGAGGGCATGTGTGGGTGTTTCGGCGGAAGGACAGAAACCAGTCGGTCACGGGGTCGTCAGTAGTCAGGGTGGCGACGACGCTCTCGCGCAGCGTCGAGGGAGTGTCCGCGCGGGCCGCGATCTCGTTGCGGACGAAGGCGTCCCGGTCACCCGCGAGCAGATCTCGCAGCTCGGCGGGCAGGTCCGGGTGGGCGGCCACAGCCTTGCGAACACCGGAATCCGGGTCGGCGGCCAGCTCCGGGGACGGACCGGCATGCCTGACAGCGATGGCACGGGTCTGCGGATCGGCAAGGAGAGCAGGCAACAGGTCCGCCGGCGGCGAGTACACCGAAGCGGCAGCCCTGCGGATATTCGCATCCGAGTCCGTCAGCAAAGCCTGGCGCACCGGCTCGGGTGCATGCCGCCAGTGATCGACAACCGACGACCGCACCCTCGGCTCGGGATCCTCGGCCAGCACGGCCAACAGCTCTGGCGGTAGATGCTCGTTCATCGCAAGGAACGCACGCACGGACGGATCCCGATCAGCCGCTAGGCGTGCCAGCAGCCCAGGCGGCTCGTCGGTAACGCTCGCCGCGACCGCAGCCCGGACCAGCGGCTCCGGACTATCTGCGAAACGCGCCCTGAACTTGGCGGGCACGAAGCCGTTGGCGGCCAGACTACGGGCGGAGCCGAGCCTGATGATCTCCTCCAGCAACTCCGGAGTCAGATCCCTGCGCAGAAGGGCCGCCGAGCGCCGGGCCTGCGGATGCTGGAGCAGACGCCGCACAAGATCGGCGGGTAGATCCTCTTGGACAGCAAGAGCGCTCAGTTCAGCATCCAGGTTCATGAACCGCAGGCTAAGGCTCGGTAGAACGCAAACGAACGGTGATGCTCTGGCCAGGGTCGGTCAGCCGGATCAGTTCAATCGCATCGGGCTGTGTGTTCGTGTCCATGGCCGGGAACCTACGACAGGCGCTCAGGAACGACTCCGACGGGTGTGCGTTCCGCGTCCGCTGACAAGCACGTGGTGTCATGCCGCGGCTGGTTCCGGTTGAGGCGGCTGGGCTGTCCATCCGAGACCAACGCCAATGGACAGCCCAGCCGCCGCAACTGGGCCTGGCCAGCGCCGCATGAAGCGCACGCCTCGTCAGCTGCGGAGGGGCTTGCGCTGACGTGCCTCGGTTGTCTGGTCACGAACGTACGGGTCAGCGTCTGCTGCCAGCTGGTCGAGCACGGCCAAGGTCGCGGGGTCTGCGCGGTCCAGGGCGGGAAAGCGGCCCAAGGCGACCGCGACCCAGGCACGAACGCGGGGGTTGTCGTCGTTCGCGAGCAAGCGGATCCTCGGCAGGGTTCTGGGTTGCTGAAGAAAGCCGAGGGAGCTGAGGGCTGAGATGCGCACCTGCGGGGAAGGGTCGTCCAGAAGGTGCAACAGCAGGTCGATGGCCGCGGGCTCTGTCCCATGGCTGCCGAGCGTGCCCACGACCGCGTTGCGGATTCCTTCGTCCGAGTCCTGCGCAGCGTGGGCCAGCAGGTTGAGATCGGCTGGTTCGGGGACGAAGCCGAGCAGCCAGATTGCCGCCCCGCGAAGGTCCTCATCGTTGCCGACGGCGCATGGCAGGAGGATTCGGCGCGCGGCGGCCGGGTGCTCCTTCACGAGTACATGGAGCGTCGTCGAGAGGGAGTCCTGGTCGTCACCCAGGTTGCGGGAGTAGGCCCGCAACAGGGCGGCAAGGGACGTGTGGCCGGCGGTCTCGGCCAGAATCCGAGCGAACACATGACGGGCGTACCAGTTGCCCGCCTCCACAGCTGCCGCGAGATGCTGTTCCAGGTACGGAATCAGCTCCCGCCGCCGGGCGGCTACGAGCTCCTCTTCGATTTCTGCAAGGTCGTCGAGGTCGCAATCCGGATCCGTGAGTCCGGCCGCCAGCTCATCAAGGCGCAGGACGAGATTATCCGCTGCCGGTTGGTCTTCCAATCCGTCCTCCTCATGCCTTCAGCCCGCACCGAGCCTGCCGCTACGGGTCTCCCTGCTGCGGTGCAGGCTGACGGAACGGATTGTCCAACAGGTCTCTGACAACGGAGTTCGGTGCAGTCGGCTCACTCCGCCGCTCAGACCCTCTCAACGTCCGCACAGGTTTCTGTGGCCTTGATAAGAACGATTGGGAATCAGCCAAACCCACGTCCGCGCGCGCAACGCCGACACAGCCTGACTAGCGGCATCCCCATCACGACGGGCACCTGCCCGGATCCCATCCGGCGGGATGGTGCCAGGGTCTGCGTGACGTAGTCCTGGTGGGTCACAGCTACTCGGGCATCCCGGTCGGTCAGGCTGCGGAGCGGATCGGTGACCGACTGGCCCGGGTGGTATTCGTCGAGCTCGACGCCTCACCCAGGTGCCACGCTTACCGAGCCCGCTGTGCTGGCGGGGCCGCTCGGTGAACTTCCGGCGACATACCCGTGATTGTGCCGCAGTGGCCGCCGAGTGGACGTGCCCGTCGAGTACGGGCCGTGGGGCCGGATCTACGACTTGTTCCGCCGATGGCAGCGAAACGGCACTCTTTTGAGTCATACTCCAACACTTTTCGCAGAATGGGGTGTTCCGCGGTTAGCGTTCGAATCGCCTCGGGGGGGGCCTCGCACAACGTCTCCTCCCTCCGTCATGCCCTCACACAGGGCCAATGAGCAAGGGAAGGGGAAACCGATGAGTACACGGCGCAGGAAGGCTGCCGGTCTGATGGCAGGTGTTGCGCTCCTCGGGATCGGCGGCATCACCCCGGCGAACGCGGGCGTCACCGCGGAAGGCCAGTTCGAGTCCCACATCTCATGGTGGACGGCTCCGACGGAGTCCCGCCGCTGGTGGGACAACAACGACACCTGGGACTACACCGGCATCTACTTCCAGGGATGCAAGTCGGATGACGACCATCGGGGCTACGACTACGCGTCGCTGCGCCTTTGGAAGGACATCTCCAGCGCCCCGGACCGCAGTAAGGGCACCCGGAACAACTACTGCGGGTGGGTGGACTACGGCGATCCGAACGACGCGGGCAACTACTACTTCGCGCTGACGGACGTCGGTTAACGGCGACTACATCAACATCGACTACGTCAAGGTCGCCTGGTAGTCGCAGGCCGGATCAGGGGTCGGATTTCCGATCCGCGAGGGTGCCGCCCGGTGGGGGCGGTGTCGGTGATTCCGGCGCACGCCGGGGTGACGGCGGAGGGTCAGTTCGAGTCGTCCATCACCGGGTGGCGGGTGGGTAACGAGTCGCGCCGCTGGTGGGACAACAACGACACCTGGGACTACACGGGTATCTACTTCGCGGACTGCATCTCGGACGGCGGTAGCGGCTTCAACTCCGCCGGGCTGCGGCTGTGGAAGGACATCTCTTCCGCTCCGGACCGCTCCAAGGGGACCCGGTCGAACAACTGCGGGTGGGTGGACTACGGCGACCCGGACGACGCGGGGAACTACTACTTCGCGCTGACGGACGTGTACAGCGGCACGTTCCTCACCGTCAAATACGTGAAGGTCGCCTGGTAGTAAGGCTGTTGCACACGTAGTACGAGGGTCCCGGTGGATTCAGCACCGGGACCCTCTCCTGTCCACTGTCCCACGACCAAAGCCATCCCGCTGGCGGCGGGGTGGCGGATTGTGCGTTCCTCCATGGCTCTGGTTTTTGATCATGTTTCGTTCCGATACGGGCGGAAGACATCCGTTTTCAACGAATTCAGTCTCCGGATTGATGCGCGGGCAACAGTCCTCCTCGGCCCGAACGGAGCCGGCAAATCCACACTGATGGCCATCGCCGCCTCCCACCTGCCCCCCTCCTCCGGATCGGTCACCTTCAACGGAGGCACTGCAAAGGGCCGCCACCTGGCCGCCTACCGCAAAAGCGTGGCGTGGATCCCCCAGCAGATCACCCCCGTGCCCGGGCTGACCGTACGCGAACAGGTCGCCTACGCAGGATGGCTCAAGGGCATGCCGAAAGACTTGGCGTGGAAAGCGTCCGAAGACGCGCTGCGCCGCGTCGACCTCACCCGCCTCGCGGAGCGCAAAAGCCACCAGGTGTCCGGCGGGCAGCTCCGCCGCATGGGAATCGCGGGAGCACTGACCCATCGCAGTGAACTGATCTTGATGGACGAGCCGACCGCCGGCCTCGACCCCACGCAGCGCGTGGTGTTCCGTGAGCTCGTTGACGACCTCGCCGGCAGCGTGCAGGTGATCGTCTCCACGCACCAGACCGAAGACCTCGCCGACCTGTATACGCATGTGGCCGTCCTCGCCCACGGCAAGATCTGCTTTCAGGGCAGCCCCGCCGACTTCCACGCCCTGGCACCGGCCTCCACACGCGGACGCGAGCAGGCCGAAGCCGCCTACGTGATGCTCGTCGGACGGGAGATCTGACCGATGCGTATCGCCACTCTCCTGCGGTCCTCCTCCGCCGGACTCATGCTCGTCTTCCTCGCCGGCTACGTCCTGCTGCTCCTGTCGGAGCCGATCACCATGGGCACCGTCCCCGGTTACGGGCCGTCCGTCCTCGGCAATGCCTCCTACACGATCCCGTTCGCCGCGGCAGCGTGCGCGGCGAGCGGAGCGTGGGAAAGCGCACGCCTGCGCCGGGGCAACGTCTTCGGGCAGACTCCTTCCCGCAGCCGGCTCGCCATCGCGCTGCCGCTGCTGGTCCCGGTGTGGGCGATGGGCGTGGTCGGAATGCTCATCGCAGTCGGTGTCGCGGTCTCGGCCGCCGGAACGCTTCCGCCCTTCTCCCACCTGGGCATGTTCGTGGTGTACGCGCTGCTGATGGCGGCCTCCACGCTGGCCGGATACCTTCTGGGCGGCCGTCTTCCGCACCTTGCGGCCGCACCGTTGGCGATGGTCGCCGGGTTCTGCCTGACCGCGTTCCCCGGATCCTGGGACACCCCGTGGCCCCGCCACCTGGTCGCTGGCGCCTACGACAGCTGCTGCTCGGTCGGATCGGTCATCGACCCTGTGGCCGTGCGGGCGCCGCTCCTGTTCACCGGCGGGATCATCACCGCATGCCTCCTCGCGATCGCCCAGGCCAGCCCCTGGAAGCCTCTGGCCGCCCTTGTCGCCGCGTCCGTGGCCTCGGTGTTCCTGGTCGTGGACATGGACTATGACCCGGTCGCCGACCGGAAGCCCGACGCTCTGGTCTGCGACACCGCCGCCGTCCCGGAAGTGTGCCTGTGGCCCGAGACCCCGGGACGCACCCGGATCGTGGCGACCACCCGCACCTACAGCGGCCGCCTGAAAGACGCCGGGCTTCCCGTGCTCTCCTCCCTCACCCAAAACCGTGACCTCAAGCCAGGACAGGCCGGCTTCGGAGGCAAAGGCCAGGTCCGCGAGCAGGGCATCGCCGCCAACCTCACCAACACCCTCCTGCCCCCCATCCCCGAATGTGCCCGAACCAGCCACGAATACCCGGCGTTCCCCGCCCGGGGACCGCTCACCGCATGGCTGACCGCCATCGCCACCCAAGCTCCCCCAGCGCCGGTCCATGGCCGCGTCTCCCCCGACGACGCGAAACTCGCCCAGAAGGTCCTCACGCTGCCCTCCGACCGTCAGCACGCCTGGTACGAAACGAACCGGGCCGCGCTCACCGGCTGCGACCAGAAGCCGAACCTGAACCCTGAAGGAGCAGGCCGGTGAACTGGTGGGCCGCATCCCGTAACGTCCCCACCCTCGCCGCCGTCACCGCTGTGACGGCCGGCGCAGGCCTGGCATTCGGACAGAGCCGCATCCCCGTACCCGCAATGGTCGGCGGGGCCGGACACTTCCTTCTCGCCGCGCTGATCACCGTCATCCCCGCCGTGACATGGCTCGCCTTCACCGGCCGCGCCCGGGACGCCACTGAAACAGTCGCCGTGCGCGCCGTCCACCGCTTCGATGCCTCCCTCGCCGCCGCCTGCGCAACCCTCGCCCTGAGCATGGCCGTTCTCGGACACTTCGCGGGCGCCGACGCCGTGGCCCTGGCGATCGGCCGGAATACCGCCTTCTACCTCGGCCTGGCGCTCCTCCTCAACCCCCTCACCGGCGCCCGGATCGCAGCCCCGGTCCTCACCGCCATACCCCTGGTCCTCGCCGTCGGAGGATGGAAGAGCGGCGGCCGCGGAGCGCAGCCGTGGGCTGTCGTCCTGCACGCCGCAACCAGCATGCCCGCCCTCCTGGCGGGCGTCGCGGTCCTGGTTGCCGGGGCGACGTTCAGCAGCCTCAGGCCGCCGCGCGGCGCCCTGTGAGAGACCGAACTCGACTGACCACACAGTCAACAAGACGGGCCGCCTCACTCAACCTGGGGCGGCGCGTCCGCACTCTACTGACCTCGCAGGCGGTTGGCGATCGGGACATCAATATCCCCACCGCTCCCAGTTGACCCCGGTGATCCGCCCCCGGCGACGCAGCAGGCCCCGGCTCCGCGGAAAAGGCCCCGAGGGGCGTTTGAGACGCCCCGGCCAAGTCGTGCGCATTAGCGGAAGAACGAGATGCAGCTGGACAGCCTAGCCATTCCGACCGGCACCACGCTGGCGCAGCCCTGCCAGTTGGCAGCCTCGATGACCTCCTCGTGGGCGTCGTAGGCGTGGCCGTCGACGGCGATGCGGTGGACTCCGTTCGGGCGGTACCCGAATTTGAGAGAGACAGCCCTGGAGACGGCGTTATCTGCGAAAGCGGTGGAAGTGACGCGGGCGGCGCCCAGGCCGTCGAAGGCCAGAGTCAGGGCGGCGGCACGCATCTGGGTGCCGTAGCCCTGGCCCTGGAACCGGCGACCTAGCCAGAAACCGGTGCGGGCTTCCCCGGTGGTGGCGAAGTCGCGTGCGGAGAGATTCTGCTGACCGACGACCTGGCCGTCGTGGAAAACCGCGAGGAGCAGGCGCCAGTTGAGGCTGACCCTCTGAAGTGGACACCCTGACAATGGATCTTGCTGGTCCAGGGAGGGATGTCCAGGTGGGACGCAGGTCTCCGTATTCGGAGGAGTTCAGGAGGGACGCGGTCGCGCTCTTTCGGGCCGCGGCCGGGAAGCGGATGCAAAGGCCCAGGGCACCAGCTGGGAGGACAGTGTCAGGATCGCGAGCACAGGGTGGGCGATGTGGGCGCCCGTGGGCGCCGTTGCCGGATGTGGCGCCGTGATAGCCAGTACGCCGGTCGCCCGATGGACGTGGGGCGAATTCATCGATGGTGTGGACCCGCTGGTCCGGTGCCTCGGAGACCTGATGGCGGCCCGGTCCGTCCTGGCCTCGTACCGGCTCGCGCTCGGCGTGCCGACCTTCCGTCTCGCCATCTCCGAGGCAGGCACGCCGCCCGGTACACCTCCCGCCACACCGGCCGGCATGCTGTTCCAGAGCGAACTCACCGCTGCCGGATCCGCTGAGGAGCTGGCTGGCGCGATCAGGTCTGCCATGCGTCCCGGTCGCATCGGATCGGTGGATGCCCGGTGTGCCGTGGCCGGCTCGCTGTCCACCGGTGCGCAGGAGATCCGGACGGAAGGAGTGTTCGACCTGACCGTCGTCGTGGACCCCGGCTTCGCCACAGTGGATCTGGGCACGTACTCCGATGCATGGATGCGGTACGACCTCCGAGGCCGTGATCAGTCCGCCGTCTACGAGGCGAACGCGCCTCGTTTGGCGTCCGTGCTCGCGGAGCTCACCGAAGTGCTGGGATCCGACATGGACCCCGAGGACCCCACCTACTTCGGCACGCCGACGGAGACGGGCGTCGTTCCCCATGTCGACCAGGACGGAACTCCGTCCGACTCCTGGACCCGGTACGAAGTTGCCCAGCGGTACGACGTCTTCACCCATGCGCCCGGATTCGGGCACATTGGATACCGACGCTCGGTGCCGGGCGAGGTCCGGTACGTGCCGGTGACCGACGACCGCGGGGTGCTCGGATATCTCTGGGCCTCTGAGACCGAGCCCGCGGCGAGCTTCGAGCCCCTCGATCTCGACGACGACGAGAGGTACCGGACGGCGCTCACGTGGCTGGACCGCCTGCGCTCCGCCTCCGATCGGGGACTGTCACCGTGCCAGGCCCTCACGGAGCTGACGGGACGATCACTGAGCGACACCGAGGGGCCCGTGGGCCTGGCGGAGCTGCGTGCACGAGCGGAAGACGTCTGACCGTTTCCGTCCGCGCTGCGGGAGCCGGCAGCGGGCCTTGCCCAGCCGTTCGCCCTGCCAGACACAGTGGTCCTGTCAGTGGCTCCTCCTACGGTGTGGTTCATGAGCATGATCGGGCAGTGCCTCCGTCTCACCCCGGCCGAGCTCGAGCGTGCATTGCTCGCCCCTGACTGGGCGGCGGAACACAGGACCTAAAGGGTGTTGCAGAAGGTCCGTCTTGGGCAGGCTTGAGTGGTGCCTGGCCTGGTGTTTCAGCCTGTCATGGCGAGGTTGTGCATGGTGGCGACGGCCTGGACGGCGTGGTGGAGGCTGTCTCCTTTCTGGCGGCAGTCGCGGAGGATCTTCCAGTTCTTCATGCGGGCAAAGGTGTGTTCGACGCGGGCACGGACCCGCCGATGTTCGGCGTTGTCCTCCTCCTGGCCGCGCAGGAGGGGGCGTCCGGCACGTTTGCGGTGCGGAACGATCAGACCCGTTCCAGGTAGGCGCCATCCGCGATCACCGTCGTCCCGGCCGCCGCGGCCGGCAGATCCGACTCACGCCAGACGTGGGCGTCCGCCTTGTTTCCAGGCGCCGGGCGGGCGCTCGCGACGACCAGACGGCTGTCGGCATCGATGATGACCTGCACGTTCGCCGAGAACCGGTAGTTCCTCGACGAGGCGCCGACCGTGCGGTCGCGGACCGGGACCAGGGTTCCGTCCACGATCCACAACCGGTCCACCCCGGCGACCGGCCGCGGGGCCGGCTCCGGCGCCAGCAGCGGCCGCAGGCGCTGGATGACCCGACAGACCGTGGCCGGAGAGATACCGAAGAGCGGGGCGAGCTGCCGCATCGTGAAATTCGTGCGGTAGTACACGGCCACCAGCAGCACCCGGTCTGCCAAGGGCAGGCACCAGGGCCGGCCACCATTGGGGCCGTTCCCGCCCCGCTCCCGCACCACCTTCACCAGCTTGGCGAACCGATCGATCCGCAAGCCCGTGAACGTCTCCACCCACACCGGCTCAGCCCGCAACACCCCACCCATACAGGCAAAATGCCCAGAACTAAGCCTTCTGCGACACCCTTTAGGGCGCCGCGCGGACCTGGTTCCTCCGGCACTTCGCCCACGATGACGAAACGGGCCCCTCGGTGGTCGAGGGGCCCGCCGGCTATGACGTGCACTCGGCCCCGCAGGGACGCTATCTCGGCGAGAGGCGCAGCCGTGCCACCAGGCCGGCATGATCGGACGGCCACAGCCCCGTCGGTGTGCGGTCCCGCAGCTTGTCCCCGATCACGTCGGCGGAGACCGCCGACAGCCGGCCAGGGTGGTAGAAGACGTAATCGATGCGGCGGTCCAGCTTGGACGGCACGTTGGTGAGGTCAGGGTCCTGGGCTGCGGTGAAGCCGCGTCCCGTGGCGTGGACCTTGCGCCACGCCTCTTCATAGCCGCCGGTGGTGAACGTGCTGTACGGCCCGGTCGCGTCCGTGGGAAGGGAGTTGAAGTCGCCGATCGCGGTGACCGGGTACGGCGACTGTGCCAGCGCGTCGTACAGCTCCTGGCCCTGGGCGTTCCGGACGGGCGGCGCCGCAGGCTCCAGGTGTGTGTTCGCCACCCGTACCGGCTTGCCCGCGAGTTTCACGTCCACCGTGGACCAGCCGCGCGGAATGGTGAAGGTGATACCGGACGGTGTCGGGACGACGAGCTTTGCGGTGTAGATGTGCGATTGGGTGTTCGTCACCCGGACTCCGTGGCGTACGAGGATCACGTCCCGGTCCGTGAAGCTCGCCTGCTCGGTGGCGCTGATCGGAAGAGCGCCGCTGAATGTGGTGTCGACCGCGACAGCCCGGTAGTCCAGCCCCGCCTTACGCAGTGTGCGAAGCAGGATGTCCAGGAAGTCGTACGTGGTGGTGAGGTCGCCGCCCTGCGGGCCGGTCTTCCACAGGGCGACCTCCTGCAGACCGATGACCTCGGGCCGGTCCTTCTTGATCAGGCGGGAGATGGCGCGGGCGCGAAGCGGGAAGTCGGTGGCGACCACCTGGCCGTAGGCGATTCCTGCTCGCCTGACGAGTTCCGGCAGGTTGGGTGCCGTGAAGAGGGGTGTGAGGTCGGCGCCTTGATAGATGTTGTACGTGGCTACGTCGAGATGCTGGTGCCGTGTCTCGGCCTGAGCGGGGGCCGCCAAGCCCAACGCTGTGGCGATCAGTCCGGCGATGACCGATAGTGCCGTCATTCTTCGCGCCATGCGTTGCTCCTAGTGCCGACTGAGGTTCTGGATAAATCAGCGCATAGTCGAAATGGAGTGACAAGCACATAGTCCGCGTCAGCCGAGAAGCCACCTGAACAGCTGCGGTTTGGCCCGCCTGGGCGGTGCCGCCACCCCGGCTGCGGCCCCTGGGGCTCCGCCCGTGCCCGTGCCCTGGCCGGGCGGGTGCGGGTGCCGTTTCCGGGTGCGGCCCGGTGGCCGCGCCTCAAGCGCCGGCGGGACTGGGTTTGGCTCGCCTGGGCGGGATCGGTTGCTGGGGTGGGGGTGCGGGGCCGCCGGCGGGTGTCTCCTCGGCTCGCGCCTGACTGGCCGTCTCGGCCGAGCCCCTCCGCCGCCAGGTCGGGACGGATGACATCGCCGCAGACCAGCATCAGCAGCCCTGAGGTCAGGTCACCGCGCTCATACGACGGTGACGGCCCACTCTGACGCAAGAAACGCAGCGGGAGATCTGTCCAGTCCGCGCCGGGGATCTCCTCGACGCGGCCGGTCTTCCAACGCTGCTGCCAGGTATCCCCTTGGAGACTGGACAGCCAGCGCAGAAATTTGGCGACTCCGCGCTGTCGCCCGGCCCGGGTGGCGTTGGCTGCTGGCAAGAACGGTGGCGATGTGAGCCGTCGCAGCACCTCATCCGCCGACTGCGCTGGCGCCAGCCACCGCGCCTCCGCGGAGCGGGGCGGGAACTGTTCCCGCAGTATGTTGTTCCGTGCCCGGGCCTGTTCGGCTGTTGCATTCGCGGTCTGCAGTTGTCGGAGCGTCGAGTGCTTCGTGGTGGTGGTCATGAAGACCGCCCGAAGAGCACGTCCATGGCTTCCGGGTCGTAGCCGGGTGCCGGAGGCGGCGGCACCGGCTCGGCACGTCGGTCTGCCTGCCGGGCGTGGTGGGCCAGCACCTGGGCCACGACCTCGTCCTGGCGCGGCGCGAGGTAGATCTCGGTCGTGGTCAGATGCGCGTGCCCGAGGACCCACTGCACGTCGGTCAGCGTCAGCGCTGGATCGCGGACCATGCGGGCGGCGGCGCTGTGACGAAGGGCGTGAAGGGTCCAGTCCGTTTCAGCCGCTGACCTACCACGGCGCCCATCGCATGTTCGAGCGGCTGTGTCCGGCCTCGCGGCATCAGCCCGTGCAGCTCCTGCTGGTAGAGCCGCAGCCACACGAACGCATCTGCCGAGGCCGGCACCTGCTGCCGTGCTCGGGAGCCCTTCCGTACAACGCTGATCAGCTGCTGTCCCGGTTCGACGTCGCACTGCCGGACGCCGATCAGCTCCGAGGCCCTGACTCCGCTGGAGATCCAAAAGGCGATCATGGCCCGGTCGCGGTTCGACGGCAGCGCCGCGAACAGCGTGTTGAACCACTCGTCCGGGATCGAGCGTGGAATCCGGCGCGGAACCGTGGGCCGGTAGCGGCCTGTCCGCTCCGGTGCCCAGGCGTCCATCGGGTTGTGGTGTGCGTGCGCTCGGCCGGAGCGACGCGCCAGGTCCAGCGGGAATGGGTTGAGCAGCGGCCCGGATCCGGCATCACGGTGCAGGTCGTAGAACCTGCGCAGGACCGTCTCGCTGTGAGCGACGGTCGACGGGGCATAGCCAAGCCCAGGGCTCGTTTTCCCTGTCACCGGATTCGGGGCGCCGACGTTGTGGGCCGGCCGCCGCTTGGCCGCGGTTGCTCGCGGTTTGACCGTCAGCTGGATCCAGCAACTGAAATCCCGAGCGTCCACGCGCGTCGCTCGATCCCACCGCACCTCAACCGCGTGCAGGAACCGCCACCACCGCAGCAGGTCCATGCCGTAGGAGCGGACGGTCGCCGCCGCCTTCCCGGCTGCGAGCAGTTCCTGGAAGAACACCGCTACCGGTACCACGGCCGCGCCGTCGGCGCTGACGAGCCGGTAGGGCTCGTACCGGTCGCCGGTATCCACCAGTCGGCCCCACCGAGGAACGGTTAATCTCGGCAGATCCTGCTGGGGCGCACGATCGTTCATCACGACCGCAGACCGTACTGGGCGACAACCTCACATGTGCCCTGAACTGCACAATCAACGTGGTTCGTTCAGTCAACGGGGCGTGCGCTGCCCGATGCTCTGGCCCGACCCTGCCCAGCGTGACCGGCTGGTCGAGATCCGCGACAATCTCATCGCCCGAATCGCCGAGGCTGAGCGCGAGGGGTGGCTTGGCGAAGTCGAAGGCCTGCGTGTCAGCCTTGCGGGAGCCGAGGACAAGCTCGCCCAGGTCGACGGCGTCCCCACCAGGGAGCCGACGTCGACCTCGGCATGCCCACCATCAGGAACGAGGACTTTTGAACGCCGACGCCGATCACGAAAGCCCAAGCCGGGACCTCAGCACCTGGACGATCGAACGTCTTTCGTTGTTCGCCGAGTACGCCCAAGGCCAGGAGCTGGAGGCGGTACGCGCCGTCGCGCAGAGCCATGCCTGTCGCGCCGACGAACCCCGCGAAGCCCGCCAGCAGTGGGCCAAGCTGTCGCTGCAGGCCAACCGTCGTCTGCACGGCGACGGTCTGTGGGATCGAGCGCGAGGGGCTCAGCAGAACTTCATGCTCCGGATGTGGATGATCGACCAGTTCGGCCCTGACGACGAGGATCACGACTGGAGCCCCGAGAAGCTGGCGGCCGACACCGTTGCCGCACTTGCCCTCACCTCTGCTGAGGCCCGGGCTCTCGCCGATCACTGGCGCGACCTCGAGGTCGCGCAGATCGGCGAGCTGCGGCGGCACAAGAACCTGACGGCTCATCTGGACAGGCTCGTCGGCCACCTGCAACCCAGCCCAGTACGGGATCAACTTCTCGCCTGGACAGAGACTCGCCAATACCTGCCCTGACCGAAGCCAAAACCACGAGTTCACGCCACTCTCGAGGCCCGGCTTGGCGGAGGCCGGCGACTTCGGCAGCGTCCAGCTGGTCAGCAACCTTCCACACATCTCGCGAGCAGCTCTTCGCCACTCCAGGGCATGAGCTGCGCCGTCAAGCATGTCGACCGCTTCGACCTACAGCAATGGATCGAGTGGGGCATGCCCCTGCGCTCCAGTGAGGGCTCCTGATGCACATCAACTGGTCAACGGGGGCCAGCCCCCTCGCGCGTCCGGCGCCCGAGATGCGACGGCGCCGGACGCGGCGCACGATGAACAGGGCACGTGTCCTTCTCCGACCGTGCACAGCTGGGGGGATCACCCGTTCACGTGCGAAGAAGCGGGGAGACCCATGAAGAAAACCCTGATGGCCGCACTTGCCACTTCCGTGATGGCCGTCATGCCGGCCGTTCCGGCGACGCCCGCTGCCGCTGCTTCGGCGTTCTGCAACCAGACGACCCCGAGCACGTCGCTCCTCGGCTACAACAAGGAGACCGGAGCCGTGGGCACCGGCACCCTGTCGGCCGGGCGCTGGCGCTATGGCTCGAACATCGAGGTTCCCGACGGGTACACGCACGGCGTCGCGAGCCGCGACTCGATGCTGTTCTACAACGCCGACACCGGAGCGGGGGAGAGCGGCACCTTCAAGGGAGGGCAGTACACCCGCGTCCAGACCTACGACAACTTCTCGACGGGCTGGACCAACGCCGTGGCGTCGGGCGACTCGGCCCTCTTCTATAACGCCGACAACGGCCAAGGGGGCACGGGCACACTGAAGAACGGCCGGTACCAGCACGTCCGCTCGTACGACAACTTCAGCACGGGCTGGGAGTCCATCGCCGCCTCGTGTGACACGGCGGTCTTCACGAAGCCCGGCGAAGTCGGGTATGGGACCATCAAGGGCGGCGTCTACACGCATGTGAACGGCAGAGGCACCGAGGACCTGGGCACTCTGGTCGCGACCAAGGACACGGTCCTGGCCCTGGCGGACAACGGTTCGGGACTCCGGTACCGCATCGCCACGGCGACCGACGGCAGGCTCGGCGGGTTCCGCGACATCGGCACGTCGGGCATGTGGGAGGAGGAGGGCCGGACCTCGGACAGCCTGATCTTCTACAAGACGGACGGCACCGCGTGGACCTCCAAGCTCAGCAGGAACACCTACGCCAACGTCGGACCACTTGCCGGGGTCTCCTCGGGCTGGACGTTCTTCGCGGGCGGTGTGTGAGCCCGCGAGCAGAGCACCCGTAGGCGGCGTTCACCCGGTCTCCGAGGTGAACGCCGCCCTCAGTTCCTCCCACAGCGACCGCTGGAAGGCCGTCACCAGGGCCTGCACCACCATCGGCTGCATGTGCGCCGACAGGGTCTTCATCGACCCCGACCGCGGTAACGCGGCAGATGCCGTTCCAGCGTCATCTGAACGATCCCCTCGCCCCACACCGACCGCAACGATCCAGCGCGAGGCGACCCACAGGACCCATCGGACACGGCCTAGGTGTGTTGTTCGGACAGGTTGGTGACGCGGCTGGCGGGTGTTTGGCCTGCGATGCCGGTGTGGGGTCGGTGGTAGTTGTACCAGTCGATCCAGTCGGTGAACGCGGCCCGGCGTTCGGCGTCTGAGGTGTAGGGCTGCCGGTAGGCCCATTCTTCGAGCAGGGTGCGGTGGAAGCGTTCGACCTTGCCGTTGGTCTGTGGTCGCCAGGGCCTGGTCCAGCGGGGGCTGATGCCCAGATCACGGCAGGTCTGGCGCCAGGTGTTCCTGGAGTAGGCCCAGGCGTTGTCGGTGACGCCCCGTTCGACGGTGACGCCCCGTTCGGCGAACCAGGCAACGGCTCGGATCAGGAAGCCGGCGCAGGTGGGGGCGGTCTCGTCGGGGAGGTCTTCGGTGTAGGCGAGGTGGGTGTGGTCGTCGAGGGCGGTGTGGAGGTAGGCCCAGCCGGCGCCGGTCTTGTGGCGGCGGCCTTCGGCCCGGCCGAGGGCCTTGTGGCCGCCGCCCTCGGGGATCCTGCCGAGTTTCTTGACGTCGATGTGGATGAGTTCGCCCGGGCGGGCGCGTTCGTAGCGGCGGACGGGTTCGCCGGTGGCCCGGTCCAGGACTGCGAGCGGCGGCAGGCCGTGCCGAGCGAGGATGCGGTGGGCTGTCGAGGGGGCGATCCCGCAGCGGGCGGCCAGCCGCAGGGGCCCGATCCGGTGCTCGCGCCGCAGCCGCAGTACGTGTTCCTCCACCTCGGCCGCAGTCCGTCGTGGCTGGTGGTGGGGGCGGCTGGAGCGGTCACTCATTCCGGCGACGCCCAGCGTGCGGTAGCGCGAGGCCCATCGGGCGGCGGTGGTGTGGCTGACCTGGAAACGTTCCGCGGCCCGCCGCACGGGCCAGCCGTCGTCCACGACACAGCGGGCCAGACGCAGTCGCCCGGTCTCGGTCAGCGGGGCATTACGGTGGACCACGAGGGCCTCCTGTCTTCGGTTCAGATGTCGCAATCCACACCGAACCCGGAGGCCCTCACCCATTTCAAGAACCCGGCACGCGTGTCACCAACGTCCCGGGACAACACAGCTAGGCGCTGGGGTCACTGCCCTCAGCCGGCACGGGTGGGCTTCCCCCGGGGAGCTCTACCCAGCCGAAGCCCCTGCCCTCGCCTGGCTGGAGCAGCTGCGTGCCGGCTTGGCTCTCGACGAGGTAGCCGCGGGGCACCCTGACCAGGACAACACGAGCAGTCTCGACGGCCTGGCCGGTCTGTGCAGGTCCAAGAACCTTGTGCTGCAGGACCTCGCGCGCGGCGAGGAAGTCATCGGGAAAGTCCTGCTCGCCACCTACCACGCAGCCAAGGGCCGAGAGTTCGACACCGTGATCCTGCCGGGCCTCGTCCAAGGCCTCATTCCGCGTGATGTCCCCATCGGGAACAAGAAGTGGCGGAGACCGACCGAGACGGAGCTCGCCGAGCAAAGGCGCACCTTCTACGTCGCCCTCACCCGTGCCGAGTCGACCGTGACCATGATCACCGGCCCCGGATACGAGACCAAGAACGGATACTGGATATCCCGCGGACCTTCAGCCTTCGTGATCGAGATGCAGCAGCGGCTTCCCGAGGAACAGACCTGACCAGGTGGGGATACCGAGCCCGGCCCGACGCTCCGGTCCGCGACGACGCTGATCACCATGACACGGGGAACATGCTGTAGCGCCACTCTGGACAGGCCGTGGTGGCGATCGAGATCATCCCCGAAGCCGTCACGAAGCAGCTGCGCGGACCGGCAGCGCGAGTCAACGCGAGCCCCGACTCGCGCTCCGATTCGCCGATATATGCGATAAGAGGCTGGATGTCGCGGTACCTTGGCGGGCAGTCCCCCTGGACGCCGCGTCCCCCCGTGCGCTGCGTCCAGGGGCATACTCGCCGGATCCGACGTGACCATCGGTCGATGCCCGTCTGACGGAAACCCGCGACCACGCTGTGTTGTCTTTGCTGATCTGTGAGTCAGAGACCGGCGGTCAAACACGAGGCCAGGGCAGATTCAACCCCATGAGCCGGGCGGTTTGCTCCACCGCTTTGTAGGCGGCGTCCGGACCGTTCACGGCGGCGTACTCGGCCGTGGCCAGGACGAGGTTCCGGCCCTGCTCACGCAAGACGTCAGCGTCCCGGGTATGGCCCTCTGCCTCCCACTGGCGGGCCAGCAGCTCGAACTTCATGGCGGTGTCGTACGCGTACGCGGCGGCAGCAGCGACGGCCTCACGTGCGGTAAGCGGCATGCGCAACTGGCACCTCCACAAGCGTCCACGGCATCTGGGGCGTAGCGCGCTACTCGCTTTTCGGCAGCAGGGCACGCAGCCGCGGGTAGCGGGCAAGCAGCCGGGCAAAGTGGGTACTGAGGAGGCCCGGCTTGAGGACGGCGGTGACGCGGGCGGACCAGAAGTCCTCCACGGTGCGCCTGGCGTGTGCCTGGGCGTCCTGGGAGGGCGTGGTCTCGTCGTGGTCGGGAAGGTGCCGGCCGTAGACGGGAATCACCTCGACTCCGGCGGCACGCAGTGCGCACAGGCGGTGCTGGCCGTTGGTCAGGTTCTGGCGTCCGGTGTCCCACCAGATGTGACCCCCTCCGATGAGGGAGCGGAACCAGGAGCGGTCGCGGTCGCTCAGGTGCGTGGCGCGGTAGAGCTGGTCCTGTTCGTCGCTGTCGGGTTCAGCGCGGGCGAAGGTGAGCACGGCCTCGGCGATGGCCTTCCAGTCGTCGGCCTGGTGGTAGGGGCAGGCGGCGAAGTCCTGTTCTTGGAGCCGGGTGAACAGCTCGGCGTGGGCGGTCTTGGTGTGGCCCTTGGGGTAGGTGGCAGCCAGGTCCTTCGCCCGCTCACCGTAGGGGCACTTGAATAGGCCATGTGGCCAGGGAAGTTGTGAGGCCGCGACGGGGCGGATGCCGGTGACGCCGTCCAGGTGCAGGGCCCGCTGGGCGGGGCTGCTGAACCTGCTGGGGTACAGCTCGGCCTCGGACCCGGGCGGCTCCGGCCGTAGACGGGCATCGGCGTGCTGCTGCTCGGTGAGGTCGGGTTCGGTGACACCGGCCAGCTCGTAGAAGGGACCTTCGTGCCAGGCCTCGTCCTCGTCGGAGCGGCGACGCTCCGGGTTGGGCTGGATCAGGACGGTCACCGGGACTTCGGGCAGCACGAGGATGCCGGACAGGCCGTGGATTGAGGCGAGGGTGAGGCGGCCGCGCGCCCAGTCAGGATCGTTCAGCACTCCGGCGAGGGCGTCCCCGGTGAGGTGGCCGATCCATTCGACACGGTGAAATCCTTCGTCGATGCGCATGTCCCACTCCGGGTGGCGCAGGGCATGGATCTGCAGGTAGTCCCCGACCATGAGCGTGTGGGCCGGCTTGGCGAACACGGCTGCCCGCTGCCGCGGCGGCTGCGGCTCCGACGAGGCGGCTGGCGGCACGAGCTCGGGGCCCTGGACGTTGCTGCGAAAGGGGTGCGGTCCCGTTGCCATGCGGCTTCCGGTGAACAGCGGTTCGGGTATCTCCGGCCACCAGGGATGGGCGGAATCCCATTGGGCCCGTTCGCCGTCCACCTCGCCGAGGGTCCACTGATCGCCCTCGATCAGCATGACCGGGCCCGGCATGCCGTGGCAGAACACGACCGCGATCTGCCGGGCGGCCCGGGTCCGCACGTGGGTGGAGCCTGGTGCCAGGAAGCCGATGTCGGAGATGACTTCGACCCGCTCGATCCGGGCGAACCCCTCGCCGTCCGGCACGCCGTCGACGGCCATCCGTTCCGAAGCGATCTGGAGGTAGTCCCCCGGACGAAGCGCGGTACTCACGTGCGGAACGGTCATTCCCTACCCCCGGTGCGCCGCCTTGCGGTCAGGCGGTCTGTGATCTCCTCGTGTATACCGCACAGGACCGACAGATCCTGCCCGGCCTCGCGAGAGCAGCAGCGCAGGGCAGCGGCCGCGGATGGCTGCTAACGCCCCTGCGGTGCACCTGAGTTCGAGAGCTTGTAAACGGCTGTGGTGGGAGCCAGAGGGAGGTCGGGGCGGATCCGGGCGCGGGGGAAGAACCGGCGCTCACGGCCGAAGGTGAGGCCCTCGACCGCGCCGTCCTTGTAGACCGGCCCGATGAGCCGCCCGTCGCCATCGCGGATTCCGATCCGCACCCCCGGCTTCCAGTGGGCCCGCCGCCACGTGCCGAAGGCGAGCGGCCCCCGGGAGCCGGCTGGCGCCGGGCGCTCCTCGGGCGGTTCCTCGGGCGGAGGGGTGAAGTCCAGGACCCGGATCCCATGGAAGCCGCCTGCCTGTCCGGCCTCGCTCGTGGCGATCCTGCCCAGGGTGCTGCGCGACGTGGGGCGCGGCCCGGGGTCCGGGAGAACGGGAGGCGGCGTCCATCGGGCGAACGCGAGCTGCGCGGCGTACCCGTACAGCACACGGCCGCCAGCGTGGTCACCGTACGCGGCCGGCTGCAGCACCTGGCACCGTATGCCTGCGGCGTCGAGACAGGAGATGAGCAGGAACCCCGACGTCGTGTCGAGCCGGCCATCAGGTTGGGCGGCGAGCAGCCCGCCGAGGATGACGGGCTCCGGTCCCACACACATGCCGGCCTCGACGAGCGCGGCGAGCTCGTCGTCATCGGCTTGGGCCGCGCGCAGAGGGACGGCGTCGTGCGTGATGAGCGACCAGGGGGCTGGCAGCCGCAGAGCGGCCCGGGTCGGTTCGTCGAGCGGGGCGGTGGTCACCACGTCCAGGGCGAGCGGGGCGGGAACCATGTGCGCGGCGGCGAGGTAGGCCGCGGTGCTGGTCAGGGCGCGCAGCCACCGCACGGCCCGGTCCCGCTCCACGGCGTAGGTGCTGGTGCGGAAGTCGTGCTCGTCCAGCAGACCGGACCGCAGCGCGCCGACGTCCGCGGGCACCAGGCCGGACAGGCCCGAGGGAAGGCGGCGATGGATCCGGGCGAAGCGCTGCTCAAGCTCCCACTGCTCCCGCTGGGTCGCCAGTGCGGCTGCGGCGACGTCGACCACCACGCTGTCCGGGCCGCTCAGCGCGAGGACGAGCCTCGACTCATGGGGGAGCAGCTCCCAGTCGATGTCGTGCTCGTCCGCGAGTCGCAGTGCCTCGCCGCACTCCGCGACCACCCGCTTCCACAGCACCGCCAGCTGCTCGTCCCAGGACCCCGACCTGCCCGGCCCGGCACCGGGACCGAGAAGAAACTCCTTCCAGGCCCCCGAGCCCAGGGCGGTGACGGTGAGGCCGCCGTCACGCGTACCCGGAGCCGCCAGCTGCGCGAAGGCCGTATCGAGGAGGTTCCGAACGCTCATGCCAACATCAACGACGGCGCCCGGCTCGAAGGCACTCCTGGCCACGCCCCGCGGCGGTTCTGCGGCGCGCCGGCTGCGCCTGGTCACTCCTCGAGTTGCTGCCGGGCCTCTTCGAGGGCACGCAGCGTGGCCTGGCGAGTCTGCTCGATGCGGGCAGGATCCCGCGGGATCTGGTCCCCTTCGGCCTCCGCGCCGCCGACAACCGCCGCCATCATCGCGTCGAAGGCATTCCGCCGCGCGCCCTCATTCAGTGGCTTGCGACCACGCAGAGCCCCGATCGTCATCAGCGTCAGCACGTCGTCGCTCGTGGTGGGCCGCATCCGTCCCTCGACCTGCTCGTCCAGCCGCCAGCTGTCTGCGATCTCTTCCCATGTCACGTCCGGCGTCATCCCGTCGCTCATGCGTTCCCCCATCCCCAAGCGAAGAAAGGAGTCAACCACAGCAGCCGACCGGTCGTGGCCTGACATCTACCTACCGCGCCCCGGCTTCCCACCTCCAGATCGCCAGCAATGTCGCCATCCGACACGAGGCGTGCCTCCGCGCACCACCGGGAGGCCGCGATGGGACGGCGTGGCGCGCCGGGCAGTGCGACGCCCTGCCGCTACAGTGTCGCCGCGGCATCGGTCTGCTGCTCCTCATGCGAACCTCGGCCCACTGGTTCAAGGCGGAGGCGAAGAAGCTGGGCTTCGATCAGTTCCAACCCACCGACCGCAATACCGCACACCCGTGCCTGTTCCTCATGCTCCGCGGGCCGACGGAGCGGAGTGAAAGGTGCTTGAACCCGTGTCGGCCAACCAGATCAGCAACCGAGCCCGTACATACGCGCTCTACACCGGTGCTCCCCGCCAGCTGGCGTGCGAGGTTGTCGCCAGCCTTTCCCCGCATGCACCTCTCATTCCGGCACCCGCCCACCCTGCGCAGCTCCTGCTCGAGTCCGAGGCGTTTTACTGGATCCTCAACTCCCAGCGGGACTTCTTCGAGTTTCCCTTCGGTATTCGGTACGTGCAGCCCACGGCGGAGGGAATCAGGCTCCACCTGGAGAGCAACCGGAGCCTCGACAGGCTGCTGCCCGGGCTGCTGCCCGGCCGCATGCCCCTGGGCACCGACGACGACACCATCTATGGCGTCAACGGGCTGCGGATCACCGCGCGAGGCGAGCGCGGCATCGAGCTCCGCAAGCTCGGCCACCCGACCAGCATCCAGATCAGCGGCCCCTCCCGTCGCGCCTTCCAGAAGGCCGAGGCCGCCCTCGCCCAGCGGATCCACGACCAGGGAGGGGAGGCCAGCTGGCTGGCCGGCGACGCCTGGACGGCCCACGAGCGGCTGTGGGAGGACGAGCGTCAGCCGCTCTCCTACGACGCCAGCTGGCGCCAGGCGGCCTGGCTCCCCAGCGGGCTGCTGCGTCGCCTCGGGCTTCTCCACACCGTCGCCGTCCCCCAGGTCGTCCGCGGCGATCAGGCCAGGGTGGGGGCCTGGTGGATCCTGGAGCTGGACCACGCCTCCGATACCGGCCTGCGCCGCGCCGAGCTGGTGCAGGCGCTCACCGACCCGGAGCACGGCCTGCCGCTGGAACTGCGCGGGCACCGTGATCTCACGCCCGGCGAGAGCGTCGGCCTGGTCCTCCTGAAGTCCCCGGACAACACCGCCACCCTCCAGCTGCGCTACGACCGCATCGACTACCCGGTCGTGGAGGAGCGGGCTGAGATGTTCGCGGCGATCCGGCGACGGATCAGTTCCCTGACGGGCGAGGCCTTGCTGCCGGCGATGCCCGGCTGCTCGGCCACCGCTTGAACGACGGCACGAGGCGCCCCGCGGGCGTCAAGTCAGTCTCACCCCAGACGGGGGCCGTCAGCCGACGGTCTTCCAAGCCCTGCGGGCATGCCTAGAGCAGGTCCACCTCTGCGTCGACGTACCCGAACGCCTGGGCCATGTGCGCCAGCGCCTCCCGGAGCAGGCGCTGGCGCTCTGCGCGGCTCATGGCCGGCGCGGCGGCGATGGTGACGGCCATCCGCGATCTGGGGCTGCCGCCGTTGGCGCCGAGCGGCGACAGGTCGACGAGCGAGTCCAGGATCGGCAGGACGCCGTTGTCGGCGGGCTGTTCGCACGTCATCCGCAGTTCGGTGGTGGGCGGGCCGGCCCATGACAGCAGGGCCGGGTCGCCGACGAGGTCGGGCAGAAGCTCGGCAGCCGTCTCCCACGCGCTCAGCAGCACGGCCTGGACCTCGTCGAGGCCCAGTTGCGTGCCCGAGCCGGGGCCCAGGGCCGCTGCCCATGCTGCCGGGTTCTCGATCAGGACGTCCGCGCAGGCGACCACGGTGGACTCCATGGCGGTGGGCAGCGCGAGCACGACGGATGCCCTCAACCCCGGGCCGCCGTCCGGTCCGGCGATCGTGCACGTGTAGCCGACGGAACGGGCCGAGTTGTCGAAGGGCCCCCGTTCCCAGCGAGCGGCGGGCAGATCCGCACCCCGGCGCCTGGAAAGCAACGTCACCGCGCCGGCCACCGCGCTGTACGGAAGCTGCTGTTCGAGCACAGTGCGCCGGGGCCTGGTGATATCCAGCGTGCCCGGGTTGGCCCAGGGAAGGCTCACCAGGGCGCGCAGGCGCAGCGCCGGCGTCTGGCCGGCGGTCCAGTTCTCGGCAGACCGGCCCTGGTCGAGGCTGAAGCGGGGCAGCGGCTGCCACCGCCACACGCCGCGCCCCGAACACACCAGGCGGCCCGCGCCCCACGACCCGCCGTCGAGATCCACGCTCCGGCTGTCAGCCGCGATCACCCACGGGGTGTCCATGTCCTCGGGCGGGCGGGGGAAGCCGACGGCCGCGAGCGGGTCCTGGCCCGGTGCATGTCGGCCGGCATCGACGATCGCCTGCCAGACCGGCGCGGCGACGGCAGCCGCAGGGCGCCCGGCCACCAGACACAGCACCCAGCCCGGATCGCCGTCCCGCTGATGGTGCAGATCCTGCAAAGCGGCCGAGCCCTGCGCCCATGCCTCACCGGCCGGCTGCCCCAGCCCCGCTTCGGCGAACTGCTCGTAGGCTGCCCGCATCTCCCTCTCCCGTTCGGGCAGGCCCTGCCCGACCCGCAGCCCACCGTCGGGCCCGACATCGGACACGGCCTGCCGTACGAGCTCGGTGAGGGCCTGGGCGGTGGGCATGCCGGAGGCCCGGACCCCGGCGGAGAGCAGCTGCTGGATCTCGGCCCGCGGCAGCCAGTGCGTGCTGTCGCCGTCCCGCATCGGAACGGCGACCGTGTCGGTGCGCGGCGAACCGGGCTTGCCCACCGGTGCCGGCACGACGAAGAGCGTGTCGACAGCCTGCGCAGGGACATCGATGAACACCACCCGCTCGCCATCGCCACCGGACCATCCGACCCGCACGCCGCGAGGAGCCGGCGTGATCCATTGCCGGATCAGCTTGCGGATCTGGTCCAGATTCACCTCGGCCGGATCCACCCCGACGATGCGGTCCAGGACCTCCTCGTCGTGCTCAAGGCGGGTGGCGATGCCAATGACGATGAGCCCGCCACCGCCGTTGGCGAATGCCGCGACGTCCTTTGCGAGCTCCTCGACCGACCTGGGGTTCGCCAACTGGTACGGGCCCCCCTTCGCGTCGAGCCACTGCGTCTCGCGCAATCCCAGCAGGGAGCAGGGCTCATGGGCGTCCAGCGCGGCCAGCGCGCTCTTCAGATCCGTCGGCACCCCGGCAGTATCCACCGGCCTCCAGCCCTCCGCCGCCGGGTTTCACAAGTTCACCCGACGCCACCGGAACACCCGATCAGGTCATCGGGGGAGGGCCCGGCCGGACCAGCACGGACGCAGGAGCCTACGGACGGAAACCGGCGATCCGGTTGACGGAGCGTGAGGCTGGTCCTGCCCCGTGGCACGGCGTGGGCCCTGCTGTGCGGGCGGCCGACCCGCGCCCCCCAGCTGGACTACGCTGCGCGCTGTCGTCAGGGCGTAGGAAGGCGGATCTGTGGCCAAGCAGACGAACGGCTCCGAGAAGAACCGTAAGGAGCCCCTGTCCGGCGTCGCGCGCCGACTGTGGGCGTTCTCCGGCAACGAATGCGCCTGGGGCGACCCACACTGCTCAACTCGGCTGGTCACGGAGGAAGGCGCCTGGGTCGGCAAGATCGCCCACATCATCGGAGCCGAGCCCGGCAGCGCCCGGCACGAAGTATGGGACGGTAAGGATGTCGAACAGCTACGGGACTTCGACAACCTGATGCTGCTGTGCGGAGTGCACCACGACCTGATCGACAGCAGCGTCACCCGGCACGACTACACCGTCGAGTACCTGCGGGCAGTCAAACAGAAGCATGAGGGCACGTACCGGTACACGGTCGACGACATCGAGGCCGAGTTCCGGGACACGGTCAACGGCTCCCTGGTCCGGCCCGCGACCACCATGCGCCGGTTCTTCGCCTGGGAGGACGCCGGCCAGGACCCGTCGGACGAACAGGACGTCCTCGAGTTGGTCAACCGCTTCGCGGGGCGCGTCGGCGGCCTCACACGGATGGCCCGACAGGTCCTCGCCCTTGTGGTACACGAGCAGACCACGGACTTTCAACTGGTGCTGAGGCGCTTCAAGACGAACCACGCGACGCTACTCAGCGTCGTACGCGAGCTCCAGAAGGCGGAGATGGTCTACTTCCACGACGAGGAGTTCGATGAGGACCGCGGACAGCTGTCCTTGCTCTCCGGTGCCCTGGAAGGCCTCTCCGAGATGTGGGACGAGCTTCGGGGCTTTTGCAACGACGAGAACGTCGACCTGAAGGAGATCCTGGTGGATCTCGACTTCTCCCGCCTGGACTGAGTCACCGGCGACCGCACGACCTGCGCCCGTGGAGTGACGGCCCCGGCCATACTGCGTCCCGTCACGGGAACCGGGGCCTGTCCCGCACACTCCATTCCGGCACGGGCCACGGCGGGCCTAAGCTTGCCGTTTAACGTCCTGCCTGAACTCGCTCAGTACGAGTTGTCGAGTTGGTCTACGAGGAATCGAAGCTCGCGAGCTCGGCGCCGGGACATGCCGTGTATCACGGCATCCAGGAACTCCCGTGCTTCGAAGGGGCTGCCGCAGCATTCCCACACGCCGCAGCCGCCGTCCTCGTACTCACTCCAGAGGTTGCGGTACGGGTCCCGTACGAACTCTCGCCAAATCCTCACGGACTCGGCCGTGACGCCAGGCCACAGGTAGTTCCGGTTCCTCTCGACCCTGGCAACTTCGGCAAGAGCAGGCGGTGACAGGCCAGCAATAGGGGGTTGATAGGTAAGCCGGTGCCGCGGCCACTGCTCGGCGCGGACACGCCCGGGCCGTCTACGCGGCATGGGCCTTTCTGTAGAACGTCATGGGGTGATCCTGCCAGAGACAGCTGCGCCGTGGCACCTGACTTGCAGCTCAGTCCGTTCGTCGCGGCTTCGTCCCCTTCTTGTGGTGTGCGGGGCGGCTGTATGCCTCGCCGGTGGCGAGGACGCGTCCGACGTCGTAGCGGGTGGCGGTCCGCCGGTTCTTCGATCCGAGTGGCCGGCCGGGGCCGGGGCGGGTGGGTTTCGGTGCACCGGCTGGCGTGCCGGGAGGCTGTCGCGCAACTGCCGCCCGGCAGCAGTCAAGACCTCGGTCTGGCCTTGTGATCGAAGAGTTTGCTGAGGTTGTGGACCGCGCCGAGGAGTTTGATCTCGGTGTCCACGCCGTCGTGGCCGCGGTAGTTGAGCCGGCGTCCGAACCGCTGGAAGAGTTGGGCGAACCCGGGCTCGACCAGGGCACCCCGTTGTCTGTACTGCTCCTTTCCCAGTGGTGTGGCGAGGCGGGCTGCCATCTCGTGCTGGCCACCCCGTGGACCTTCGCGTTTCGCCTCGAAGCCTGCCTGGTGGGCCTCACTGGTCACCGAGACAAGGAGTGGAAAGTCAGCGAGTGCCTCGAAGGCCGAGGTAGAGGCATATCCGCTGTCGGCGAGCCAGAGCTGGATCGGCTGCTCTATCCCAGCGCCAAGGCAGTTGACCTGCGTCTTGTTCACCATGGGGACGAGGGCGGTCATGTCGGACGGGTTGTCCTGAACCTCGATCGCCAGGAGAAGCTGGCGGCGGGCGCAGGCGATCTGGATGTTGTAGCCCTGGACGAACCCGCCGCGCTTGCAAAGCATCATCCGAGAATCAGGATCGCTGAGCGAGGCCTGAGCAGTCGAGGAAGGATCCGGCCTCGGGCTACGGGCCCGCTCAAGCCATGCCTGGGCGTTGACCAGCCGTTTTCGTTGCCGGACCAATACGGTCTTGTGCTCCATCGGCACCGGTGGCCGGCCGTTGGCTCCGCGAAGCCCCGCCACCAGGTCCGCACGGGTCCGTTCGGCGTATTTCTCCAGCTTCTTCCGGTGGGCCTCAGATTCCGCGTTCAGTCGCTTCTCCGCCCGAGCCACCATCCGCTCGGCGGCCTCCACCTTGAGCCGGATCTCCCCAGCCGAGGGAAGAGCACGCTCGAAGAGCTTCTGTCTGGCCGCAGCTGCCCGGTTGAGCCGGTCCAGCAGCCGCGAAAACCGAGGCCACTCGTTCCGCACCACGTCGCTGTCCGCGTCCTCGGCCCCATCAGGTTGCAGGTCTCCGGCCACCATCGTGTCGATCTCCGCTTCACACTCCGAGATCACGCGGTCAAGCCGCTGCAGGCGTTGGTTCGAAGCACGTGAGGCGTTCGCCTCCATCGGAGAGCCGTCCACTGCAACAGCTGCGAGGTCAAGCAGCCCTTGTTGACGACTGCACATCGCAAGGACCTGCACAAACAACAGCTTCAAAGCCTCCCGATGACGTCGGACGAAGCGAGCGAGGGTGGAGTGGTCGACTCTTCGGTTCGCGGTGATGATCCGGCAGCCCACGTCATCGAAGCATGCCTGTTCGATCTTGCGGGAAGAGCGGATTCCCTTGCTGTAGCAGTACAGAAGCAGCGCGATCAGAGCCTGCGGAGGATAGGCCGCCCGGCCCTGACCGTCATCGCGGTAGCTGTCCACGAACTCCGACAGATCAAGGTGATCAACGACCTCTAGCACCTTCCAGCACAGGTGGTCGGGTGGCAGCCACTCCCGCACGTCCTGCGGCATCTCAAGCACACGGTCACGGTCACGCGGGAGAAAGTTCCGACCCACAGATCAAGGCTCAGACGCCCCACAGAAGACCAGAACCGAACATCGGCTCGCACTTGACCACCAGTGGCCGGCAGTTGTGCGACAGCCTCCCGGTCTTCGCCCGCAGGTTCCTGAACCCCCGCCGAACCCGGGCCGGTGGGAGTCTGTTCGGTTCTGCCGGCCGCTCCCATGGCCGTCAGAGGTCGCGCGCGAGCGGGCGGGCGAGGCGAAGCTGAGCGTGCGCGGCCAGGACGAGCCAGGTCCAGCGGTCGGCGGCCTGCGAGTCCCGCAGTCTGGGCCGGGTCCAGCCGAGAGTCTGCTTGAGCAGGCGGAAGGTGTGCTCCACGTCGAACCGGCGGAGGAACGCCTGCCAACAGCGATCGACCTCCTGGGGATCGGCGCCGGTGCCCGACCACCACAGCCAGACGGGCTTGTTCACACCGCCGCTGGGCAGCTTCTCGACCGACAGGCGGATCACGGTGCCCTCGATGATCGGCAGCGGCCCTTCGTGATCGCCCCATGCCGCCCGGCGGGTGAGCCGGGGATGCAACCGGTCCCACGCCTGCGCCGTCGCCGTCCCATACCTGTCGGTGTCCGTGAGGGTGACCACGTCTGGATCACCCCAGGTCCCGGGCCGGCCGCAGACGAACTCACCGCCATGCTTGGGCGGGCGGCCGCCCTGCGGCGGGCAGATCCACGGCACCGGAACGGGCTTACGCATCACCCGGTCCGAGCGGAGCCTGCCCAGAACCTCCACGGGCAGGTCGGCCAGGAGGTGGGCGATGCGGGGCCCGTCGTAACCTCCGTCCAGTACGACCAAGACCTTCGGGTCCCCGTCGCGCCACTGGCCGGCGTCCACGAGACGTTGGACGACGTCGCGGACTTGGTCGGCGGTGACCGCGGCCAAGTCGGCGCCGGGCTCCAGCCGGATCGCGTCCAGCAACGCGGTCCACGAGGTCCTGCCGGTCTCCAGGGCGGCGACGATCGAGTACGGCCAGCCGGGCACCATCTGGTGCTTGCCCAGGCCCCGGCCGAAGGTATGGCAGAAGGACCGGTCCGAGGAAGTGTCGGCGTCCGGACGCAACCACGGGGAGACGTCCACGGCCAGCACCAGCCGACCGTCACTGGCTCGGGGAAGCGGGACATTGGTCAGTGCTCGGCGCAGCCGGGCGACGTCGATCCGACCGTGGTTGATCCCGGAGTACAAGGCCCCGTGCCCGCGCCGATGCTCGGGAGCGAGCGCCAGGTCCACGAGGGTGCGGACCGGACCGTCGGTGCATAACAGCGCGTCGCACAACTCGAACAGGACGTCACTCCGCGCGGTCAGGCACGCGTACAACTCCGAGCGGAACTCCGCCACCACCGTCAACGCATCTCGTTCAACCTCATGCTCGACCAGTCCCACGATCCCGGCCTCCGTACTGCGCTGTCGCTCAGCACAGGATCGACCCGCGGCCCCTCACACATCTCGTGAACTGGGAAAAAACCAAACAAGTTCGAGCCCCGTTCGACGGAGGACCTTAAACGGCAAGCTAACCGGCAAAAGCTGATCTTCTGATGTTCGACGCCCCTTCGTGGGCGGAGCGGCTGGGCGGGGACCTCTTCCTCGCCCAGTCGTATTTCCGCTCCCACCTCGTCGTCCGCGGCAAGCCCGACGACTTCGCCGGCCTCGCTTCCTGGAGCACCCTCAACCAGGTGATCGCCACCCACCGTCTGGAGCCGCCCACCACCCGCCGGTCCGTGGTCTGGCACCGGATCCAGCCCGCTGAACTCCACGCCCGCATCCGCGAGGGCGCCTCCCTCGTCGTCGACTCGATCGACGAGATCCACCCCCCGATCATGGCCGCCGCCGAAGGCCTGGAGCGGTTCCTGCGCACCCCGGTGCAGGTGAACGCGTACGCGTCGTGGACCGCGGCGGAGGGCTTCGGGACGCACTGGGACGACCATGACGTTGTGGTCTGTCAGGTCGAGGGCGCGAAGCGGTGGCGGATCTACGGCCCCACCCGCCAGGCCCCCACCTGGCGCGACACCGAAACCCCCGACGCCCCCGAGGGCGACGCCGTCCTGCTCTCCCTGCTGCTCGCAGGCGAACCCCCGATGGAGCGATCCGCGCAGATGCAGGGCGCGATCGTCGTGGTTCCGCCCCTGGAATGGACCCAGAAACCACAGGATTCCATCACCCTGGTGCCGCCCAGGGCCGTGCTGATCCCCCAGCACTCCAGAAGCGTGCCGCCGACCCCCGAGCTACCAACGGACCCGGCTGCCACGACGCTGGCCCGAGGCCCCAACACACCCGGTGAGGAAAGAAGCAACCACCAGCGCAATGACCTCTTCGGCGACACCATCATGTCGCCACCGACAGGACCCGACGCTCCGGAACCGAGGCCCCTGGTCGCGATGGCACCCATGAACGAGGTATGCCCTGCGTGACCTTGCCCGTCCTGCCCGGACCTGACCTCTGGCACGGCCCTTCGCGGGCCGTGCCAGGGATTCGCCGCAGGCCCGCGAGCCGTCAAACCCGAACCGCAACCCTTGCCACGGTCGTTCGACAGACAGTGCAGGACGGGGGTCGTAGATGACAGCGCGCAGGAGCGGGTTTCACAAGTGAGAACACCGAACGAGCTGTGAAACGGTGCGTCCCGCCCGAGCCGGGGGCGGCTTCCCCTGCGCGTAAACCGGTTCCTGGGCCAGGTGGTGAGGGGGCGAGGGCTGGCCCTGACTGATATTCGGCCGACTGTCGGAGACATGGCAGAGATCCCCCTGAAGGCGGAGCAAACACCCAAGTTAAGGTTCCTTCCAGGGCGCTGAACAGCACTTGGGGGATGAGGAACATGGAATTGACCGGGGAGATAGCAGCCGTCCGGGATGGCAGGGGTGATCCGGCGCGGCTGATGGGTGAGTTCCGCCGGGCTGTATTGATTGTGCCCCTCGCTGTCCCTGCTGACGGTTCCGCCGCCTCCGCCGGCGCCCATGGGGGCCTGATGTCCGCCGTCCGGGGCGGTATTCGCTGGCTGTACGCGTTCACGGACGAGGAGGCACTGGCCCGGTTCGCCGAGGCGCGTGGCGCCGCCGACCGGGAGTGGCCGTACCTCTCCATTCTGGGCGCGCGACTCGTTGATGCCGTGGTCCCGATGGTCGACGGCCCTGCGGGCATAGCCGTCAACGTCGCCGACCAGGCCGGCTCGATGGTCTTCCCGCCGGTTGCGGGGATCGTCCCCGACGCGTGCGCCGTCGACGCCGTGGACGTGGCCTGATGGCGGGCGACGGGGACCTTGAGGTCTCACCGACAGCGGTCAAGAACATCCAGGACGGGCTGCGCGCGGCGATCTCGGAGCTGCGTGAGTCCTCGGATGCCGCCGGCGCCTCGCAGGGCGCTGGTTTCAGCGACCTTTCGATGACGGGAATGGAAGCCGGGCACGCCGGGCTGGCCACCGACTTCGAGGACTTCTGCGAGCGCTGGGAGTGGGGTGTACGCAGCCTCGTGCAGGATGCGAGCACGCTCGCCCAGTCCCTCGGGATCGCCGCGGGCACGGTCTGGGAGGAGGACCAGTACATGCAGGGTGCCTTCAAAGTGGTCGTGAACTCCGCGTACGGCAATCCCTATGCCAGTGAGGACGACATCGAGAAGAAGGCCTGGGGAGACCTCTTCCGGTGGGACGTCTACAAGCCGGACTACAGCGACGAGTCGTTCGAGAAGAGCGACAGGGACATCAAGGAGACCTGGTCGGAGACCAAGGACACGGTGACCTCCACCGGCAGGGTGCATTCCTTGAAGGATCTGCTGGACCAGGTGGACGGCAACGGGGGCGGTAACTGATGGGCTGGAGTGACTTCATACCCGACCCGGTCGAGGACTTTGCCGAGGACTTCGTCGAGGAAGCCGGCGACTCCATCGAGCGGATCGGAAACAAGACGGCCGGCCTGGCGGAGAAGGTAGGCCTCGACGACGCCGGCGACTGGATCCGGGACAAGAGCCGCTCCGCCGCCAACCGGCTCGGCGCGGACGTGGAGGAACTCGAGCTGGGCCAGACCGAGGACCCGAAGAAGCTGGTCTACGGCAGCGTGGCCAAGATACGGGCTCAGGTATCGCACCTGAACGACTTCACGGCATCCTTTGAGCAGGTCGGCAACGGTCTGAAGGGCATCGGGGAGCCCGACGGTCTCAAGGGCAAGTCGGCGGACGCCTTCCGGACGGCGGTGGCCAAGGAGCCGCCGCGCTGGTTCCAGGCCGCTGAAGCCTTCGGCAAGGCCGCCGACGCCATGGGCCGCTTCGCCGACACGGTGGAGTGGGCGCAGGGGCAGGCGAAGGAGGCCCTGGCGGACTACAACCACGCGAAGAAGGTCTCAGCAGACGCTCGCGACGCCTACAACAAGCAGGCCGAGGCCTACAACGATGCGGTGAAGGCAAAGAAGGACCACCTGCCACCGAGGCCGGTCGACCCCGAAGACTTCGACGACCCCGGAAAGCCCCTGATCGCCGCAGCCCAGGACAAACTCACCAGCGCCCGCAAGCAGCGCAACGAAGTCGCGGAGACGGCCCGTACGGCCGTCTGCGCGGCCCGCGACAAAGCCCCGAAGAAGCCCTCGTACGCCGAGCAGCTCAGTGACGGCATGGACTACTTCGACCTCGCGAAGACGCACCTTGCGGGTGGTGTCCTCAAGGGCACGGCCGGCACACTCAACTTCGCCCGCGGGCTCAACCCGCTCGACCTCTACAACATCACGCACCCCGCCGAATTTCGGACCAACCTGAACTCGACGGCCGCAGGGCTGCTCACCATGGCCAACGACCCGTGGGGCGCTGGCAAGCAGATGCTCGACGAGTTCATGAAGGACTCGAACGAGGGCGTCGGCAGGATGATTCCGGACTTCCTCGGCGGCAAGGGCATGGGTGCCGGGCGAAGGCTCGGCTCAGAGGCGAAGCACCTGGACGACACGAAGCCGGGCGGCAGCCGAGAGGATCACGAGAAGGATCCGAACCACAACAGCAACCAGTGTGGCGACAACGTCTGCGACGGCGACCCGGTGGACATGGCGACCGGCCGTATGCTGCTGCCGCAGACGGACATCACCCTTCCCGGATCGATGCCCCTCGTTTTCCAGCGCACCTTCGACTCCTCACGCCGCTCGGGTCGCTGGTTCGGTCCGACCTGGTCGAGCACGGTGGACCAGCGGCTGGAGATCGACGCGAAAGGCGTGGTCTTCAGCTGCGACGAGGGCAGCCTGCTGGCGTACCCCCACCCGGCCCCCGGCATCCCGGTTCTGCCGATGCACGGCCGACAGTGGCCGCTGGACCGGGTCCAGGGCGGCTACACCCTCACAGATCCCAACACCGGCAGGGTCTGGCACTTCGTCGATCACAGCGACGAGCTCGCGCTCTTGGCCCAGGTCGAGGACCGCAACGGCCGCTGGATCAGCTTCGAACACGACGAAGCGGGCGCCCCGACGTCGATCGTCCACCACGGCGGCTACCACCTGAAGCTCACCACGAGCGAGGGCCGGGTGACGGCCCTCCACCTCGCGGGAGCGGCCGCGGACGGCAGCGACCAGGAGATCCTCCGCTACGGCTACACCGACGGGCACCTGACTGCGGTCACCAATTCCTCCGGCCGGCCGCTGCGCTTCGACTGCGACGTGCACGGCCGCATCACCGCGTGGACCGACACCAACGGCAACCACTACGACTACGTCTACGACGACCAGGACCGCTGCACCTACCAGTCCGGCACCAACGGCCACGTCGAATCCCGGTTCACTTGGGGCGAGACCGATCCCGACACCGGCTTGAGGACGACGTCCATCACCGATGGCCTCGGGCACACGAAGCAGTTCGTTGTCGACGGGCGCTCCCGGATCGTCGCCGAGATCGATGCCCTGGGCGGGACCACCCGCTTCGAGTACGACCGCCACAACCGTCTTCGGTCCCGTACCGATCCACTCGGCAACGTGGAACGATTCACCTTCGACGAGGCCGGCCGTCTCACCACCGTGGTCAGGCCGGACGGACGGACCCTGAGCGCGGAGTACGACACGTCCGGACGGCCTGTGCGCACGGTGAGCGCCGATGGAGCGGTGACCCGCCAGACCTTCGACGACCGCGGCAACCGCACCTCCGTCACCACCCCGTCCGGCGCCACGACCCACTTCAACTACGAGGAGTCGGGCAATCTCGTCTCCGTCACGGACGCCTTCGGCCATGTCACCGTCGTCCGCAGTGACGGGGCCGGCCTGGAGGTCGAGCTGACCGACCCCCTCGGCGCGACGACACGGATCGCACGCGACGGATTCGGTCGGCCGGTCTCCTTCACGGACGCGTTGGGCTACTCGGCCCGGTTCCAGTGGACGGTGGAGGGGCATCTCGCCGGTCGCGTCGAGGGGGACGGCAGCGAACACTCCTGGACATACGACGGCGAGGGCAACTGCACAACCCACACCGATGCGCTGGGCGGGGTCACCACCTACGAGTACGCCGACTTCGACCTTCCCGCTTCTCGCACCGGCCCGGACGGGCTCGCGTACCGGTTCACCCACGACACCAACCTCCGGCTGACGCAGGTCACTAACCCACAGGGTCTCGTCTGGCAGTACGACTACGACCCTGCCGGGCGGCTCGTCACCGAGACCGATTTCGACCAGCGGACCATCGCCTACGGCTACGACCCGGCGGGCCGGCTGATCGCGCGTACGAACGGCATGGGCCAGAGCATCGGGTTCGAGTACAACCCTCTCGGGCAGGTCGTCCGCAAGGACGCCGCGGGGGCCGTCACCACCTTCGAGTACGACGTTTTCGATGAACTCGCCGTGGCGACGACCCCTGAGGTCACCCTCACGCGCCTGCGCGACCGCCACGGACGTCTCGTGGCAGAGACCGTCGACGGCCGGACGCTCACCTTCGAATACGACCTCCTCGGCCGCCGAACCGGCAGGAAGACACCGAGCGGCGCCGTCAGCTCCTGGACCTACGACCCGGCCGGACGACCGGAATCGCTCACTGCCGCTGGCCGCACGATGACCTTCGAACGCGACGCGCTCGGCCAGGAGGTGGTGCGCCGCGTCGGTGAAGCGGTCACGCTGTCACACGGCTACGACGTGATGGGCCGCCTGACCGAGCAGGGCGTCAGCAGCCACGGACGTTCGCTCCAGCGCCGCGGCTACGCCTACCGGGCGGACGGTAACCTGATCGGCATCGACGACGAGCTCGCCGGGCGTCGTCGCTTCGACCTCGACGCGGCCGGCCGGGTCACGGCGGTTCGGGCCGAGGGCTGGACCGAGCGGTACACCTACGACGCGGTCGGCAACCAGACCGATGCCTCATGGCCAGTAACGCACGCGCAGCAGGACGCGGCAGGCCCCCGCTCCTACAGCGGCACGCAGATCACCCGCGCTGGGAGTGTCCGCTACGAGCGCGACGCCCAGGGCCGGATCGTTCTCCGGCAGAAGACCCGCCTGTCACGGAAACCCGATACCTGGCACTACACATGGGACGCCGAGGACCGGCTGACCTCCGTCACCACACCGGACGGCTCCGTGTGGTATTACCGGTACGACGCCCTGGGCCGCCGTGTGTCCAAGCAGCGCCTGGCCGACAGCGGCCCCTCGATCGTCGAGCGGGTGTCGTTCGTCTGGGACGACAGCCTGCTGTGCGAACAGACGACCACGAGCGCGGCCCTGCCGCACCCTGTGGCGCTCACGTGGGACCACGACGGCTTGCATCCGCTCGCCCAGACGGAGCGGATCCTCGGACCTGACGCACCACAGGAACTGGTTGCCGAGCGGTTCTTCTCCATTGTCACCGACCTGATCGGCACGCCGAGTGAACTGATCGACGATGAGGGCAATCTGGCCTGGCGCATGCGCAGCACCTTGTGGGGCACGACCACGTGGGCCGCGACCAGTGCGACCTATACCCCTCTCCGGTTCCCGGGCCAGTACTTCGACCCGGAGACGGGCCTGCATTACAACTATTTCCGGCACTACGACCCGGAGGTGGCACAATACTTGACACCGGACCCTCTGGGCCTGGCTCCTGCACCCACACCTCGGTCCTACGTGTCCAACCCTCACACCTGGTCCGATCCGCTCGGCCTCAAACCGTGCAAGAAGAAGACCGAGGATCTCAACTGGAACGAGAAGAGCCGACCCACCTTCGGGCATACATTCAGTGAGCACGGAGCGGGAACGAAGATCACGCAAAGCCTCACGGACCGTGCCCGCTCCACAGGCAATGACCAAGGGCAGTGGCTGGACAACTCCAAGGCCGTAGAGTTTCTGAAGGCGCATCACGATCCGGATGGCGGCGTACGCGAAGTACCGATCCCACCGGGAATGGGGCAGGTCATCAAACCCGATGGTTCGATCGTGGAACCGACCCACGTCCGCATGGTTCCCAAACCTGACGGAACCTATAAAACAGCCTTCCCCATAGTGAAGTGATGGTGAAATGACCATGAAGATGTCCCTCACGTCCCCCTCGGTGGAATTGGCTCCCGACCTGGTGGAAATCGAATTCTCCGATAGCGACTACGAGTCGCTCGCGATGGATGCATGCCAGCTGCTCTCGGAAACCGATGCACGCTTCCTCGTTTCGGGGTTCGGCCAAGAAGAATGGCCGGTGAGTGTTTCGTACGATCTCTCATCGGTCATCGAGCAGCTCCCCCAGGCGATCGACAATCTGCAGTCGGGCCGTTCCGCCGAGATCGACCTCTACGGGCAGGGCATCGAACGGCGCCTGACCTTCACGCCCACCGGGGGTACCACGGAGATCCGCTGCGTCTCGGGCACCGCGTGGCGCCCGGATCCGGAGGTGGAGGTCCTGTCGCGGGCGGCAGCGCTCGAACTTCTCGCCGGCTTGGCCGCCGATTTTGGGTCCGCGCTGCGACGCGCCGCTCCCGAGCTCGCGATGGGAACGCCTTTCGCGAAATGGTAGCCGGGACTGAAGCCGAAGGGCCGCTTTCCCGGATCATCCGGATAACCGGCCCGTTCGAACCGGTCGAAGGCGGACCAGGACCCGGCGCACTGGCTGCCTCCGTCCGCAGACGCGGTGTGCCGGTACGGGGCCGAGTGGACCGCGACGAAGCTCCGCTGGGTCTCGCTGTCGATGAGCTGGAGCGGGACCGGCTCCTGGAGATCGCGGCCGGCTGCGGCGGCACCGACGTGGAGTTCACCCCCGCCCCGTAGCGATGTCGACGGACTGAAGGCTGCCACCCTGTCGGTCGGGTGGCAGCCCCATCGGCATGCCCGAGGCGCGAGCGGGGCGGCCGTGGCCGGTACCCAGTCTCCCAGGGACGGGGCGGGACGTCACCGCAGGGCCCTGGCTCCTTCCTCCAAATCCTCCTCGGTGCAGGGGTAGCCGCCCTCGTCCGGTTTCCGGCTGACGTCCGCGTACAACCGCACCTGCACCTCGGTCTCGCCCGGGGTGCGGCGCAGCCGGCACGGGCCGCTGGAGAGGAACAGCTCGGAGATCCGCTGCGCAGCTGTGACTGCGGCCGGCTCGTGGCCCCGGATCTCGATCGTCATGACGCTCTCGTCGCTCATGCCCTCGGCAACCCGCGAGCCGTGGAACCGGTTTCGCCCGTGCGTCAGGTGCACCCCATCGAGTGCTCCAGATCAAGGCCCGCCGCCCGCGACACGAACAACCACCAGAGGTTAAATCCAGAGGTAAGAAATACATGAATTCAGGGTTAAGGCGTGCTAGGGTTTGGGTATGCCAACCGAGGATGAGCTGTTCGCGGCCGTGGATGCCCTGCTGACCGGTGAGCCCGAGATGCCGCCGCCGGCGGAGCGGGCCCGGCTGCGCGAGGCGGCCGGTATCACCCAGGCCCGACTCGCCCAGGTCCTGCGGACCACGACCCAGTCGGTGAAGAACTGGGAAGCGGGCCGGTCCGAGCCGAGGCCACCGCGCCGTCAGGCATATCAGCGACTGCTGGACGGCTGGTCCGCCCAGCACCCCGCCCGCCCGAGCGCACCCGTGCCCGCCGCACTGCCCGGCAGGCCCGCACCGGCCGCCGCTGCTCCGGCTGCCCCGTCAGCCGCGTCCAGTAGTAACGCCGTTGCCGAGCCCGTGGTCCGTCCGGCCGCGACCTCGCGGCGCCCCGCCGCGAAGAAGGCGGCCAAGCCCGCTACCTCTACTCCCGCCGATCCCCGGTTCCCGCACGGCCCGCTCGCCGTACTGGATGGCGACGGCAGCGCGTACGGCGTGGACGGGATCGTGCTGGACTGCCCCGCCACCACCGTGGTCGAACTGGTCGAGTGGACGTTGAAGGAGTCCGGGCTCGGTGCTCCACGCCTGAACCGCAACGGCAAGGACTCCGACCCGCTTATCGTGCTCACCGCCGCGGCCGCCGTGAAGCTCGGCCTGCCCGAGCACCTTGAGGGCCGAGAGGAGCGCCGCTCCCTGCGTCTGGCGGACGACCACCTGGTCGTGAAGCAGGTCCGCAAGGCGAAGTGGCAGCTCACGCAGCGCGGTTTCGGCCCGTGGGCGCGCGTCTACCGCAAGGCCGAAGGCAGCGCGCGACAGTGCGTGCAGCTCGCGGTCCTGTCCTGGGACGCCCTCGACACCCGCTCCTGGCCGGGCGTCGCTGCCATGGATCCCGCCGACATCGCCCGCGTCCTTGGCGTGTACGCGCAGCGGGTCATCACCCCGCGCGGCTCGACGGCCGTGTCCGGGCTGGAGCTGATGACCGCCCTGCGCCCGCCCACCCGGGCCGTGCAGGAGGACGGGACCGGGGCCTGGGTGTCGGGGTACCACCCGGGCTCGCTGGGTTCGGAGCCGGTGGACCCGGCGCCTCCGGAGGCGATCGCCGAACACCCCGTCGTCGTCGGGACGGGCTGGAGTGGGGGTTTCCTGAACGAGGAGGCCTACCAGTGGGTCCGCGACCCCGCCCTCCTCTCCGACGCCGAGTGTCTGCTGCCGTACGCGGTCGGCCTGGACCTCAACACCGCCTTCCTCGCGGCCGCCGCCCGCCTGATGGTGGGCCTGTCCGCGCCGGACCACTTTCACCGGCCGGTTTTCAACAAGAAGATCCCCGGCTCCTGGCTGGCCGACCTCTCCCACATCGAACTCGACCCGCGCCTGCCCTCGCCGTTCACCCCGGACGGCACCCGGCCGACCGGTCCGGCCTGGTACCAGACCCACACCCTCGGCTACGCCCAGGAACTGGGCCACGACGTCCACCCCGTCGAGGCCTACCTGCGCCGCGAGACCGGCGCCTACCTCGACCCGTGGCACGACCGGCTCAAGACCGCATACGTCGACACTCTCGCCGACCTCGGCGTCACCGCCGACCTAACCGACGCCGACTTCCTCACCGCGATGGAGCACCACAAGCAGACCGACCCCGCCATGGCCGCAGTCCTCGCCGCGATCAAGGCCACGGTCAAGGGCGGCATCGGCAAGCTCCGCGAACGCCCCCAGGGCCGCACCTACCGCGACGGCGACCCGTGGCCCGCGATGCAGCGCCCGACCTGGCGCCCCGACATCCGCGCCGCCGTCATCTCCAAGGCCCGCGTCAACATGCATCGCAAGCTGACCAACATGGTCAAGCTCACCGGGCTGTACCCGCTTGCGGTCCTCTCCGACTGCGTCGTCTACCCCAGCCCCGGTGCATCCCCGCTGGACTTCCTACCGTACGCCGCGTCGGGCAAGCCGCTGATGGGCGGCTTCCGCCTAGGCCCCACCCCCGGCCTGGCGAAGCTGGAAGGGGTGCAGGAGATGGCCTGGGCGGTGGACCTGATGGAGAAGGGCCTCAACCCCGCCCGCCACATCAAGGGCGGCGACGCCGTCCTCGACGACGGCGAATAGAACCGCTCTGTGGCCTCTGGCGAGACGTGCCGGAGGCCACAGCCGACAGGCCGCTCAAGCCGCATGACCTGGCCCCCCCCGTTGAGGAGCTGAACCGCTGTGGGAGAGATCGAGGACGCCATCGTCCGCGCCGACCAGGAGGCCTTCACCAAGGAACCGCCCAAGACCCTGAAGGGCCGGATCAACTTCCTGCTGAAGCACCTCAAGACGACCAGCGCGGTCGCAGCCGAGCTCGGAGTCAGCCAGCGGTCGGTCGAGCGCTACCGCAAAGGCGACCGCAAGACCCCGCCCAAGACTGTCGCGGACCGTATCGACACCGCCGTACGCGCCCGCTGGCAGCCCGTGGTACGCGGCCGCCGCCGCAAGGACGCCGCCACCAGCACCGGGATCACCGTCGAGACCCGCGCCCGCTTCGGGTACACCGCCCCCGTCGGCACCACCGACGACGGCCGCGTCCGCCGCCTCACCGTCCACCTCCCCGCCGCCTACGCCCAACGCCTCTTCGACGCCCGCGCCCAGGGCGCCGCCGACCGCGACCTGCGCGCGATCGTCGCCGAGGGGCTCCAGGAGATCTACCTCAAGGACGGCGGAACCCGAGCCGACCAGCTCCGGGTCGAGTTCACCGACATCGACTACTTCGACGTCTCCTTCTGAACCCCACCGCCGGGCACACCCGGCAGCGCCGCACTGAGCCGAAGCACGAAAGTTGACACAGAAGCGGGCTTGTTGTCATCCGGAGAGCGGCTGGTGTGGGCGGGGCCGTGTTTTCGGGGCCGGTGCCCGGGCCGGCTGCCGGTCCGGGCACCCGGTCCAGATCTCTACTCCATGAACTGGAAGGTCCACGCCTGGCTTTGGTTGCTGACGTCGAGTGGCCTCAGGGCGATACGGGGCGGGAAGATCCGCAGCAGGCTGAGGTCCAGGGCCAGCTCCTCGCCGTCGACGGGGCCGCCGGGGACGACAACGTGGAAGGTGTGCGGCCGGTCGCTCTGGTAGAGCGCCCACTCACGGGGCTCGGGGTATCCGACGACCGGCTTGTTCATCTCCGGGTCGCCGTCGTAGGAGACATAGGTTTCGCTGCGGAGGTTGCGGATCGTGTAGTTGCCGTTGTCGAGTCTCTCCAGCTGCCACTCCTGCTCGCCGGGGTTGCCGGTGGGCGGCAGCAGGACAACGGGTGTCTTGGGTTCCGATGCCCCGTCCAGCAGCGTGAGCAGCTGTTCGCGAGGGCGGGTGATCGTGTAGGTGCCGTTCGGTACGGGTGCCATGGCCGACTCCACTCGTGTCGTGCGGCGCCCGTGAGGGTCGCCGCTGATCTTTTGGGCCAGGCGGATCCCTTCCCTGCCAACGTGCGACAGAGGGCCGGAAGGGCTCTGCGTCACCCTTCAGGAGTACAGCGAATGCGTCCCGGTGTTCGACCGTCTCCGTCCGTGGCCGTTGCTCTGCGGATCCCATGGCCGGTGACGGGTGGCGTGCCGAACTGGTGACAACTACGGCTCCTCACCAGGGCGAAAGCGCAGGTCGACAGCTGCCGCTGGTGCCACCTGCCGTGCGTCGGCACACCGATTCTTGCTCTCGCTCGCCGCCGCCTCGACGTTCTGTGGGCCCTCATCCGCGACCAACGCCAATGGACAGCCCAGCCACCGCAACCGGGCCTGACCGGCGCCGCATAACGCCGGCCAACCTGGCGAAGGTAGGTTGATCACCAGTTGGCTGGAGGCCGTGGGGAGGAGCTGCTGTGACAGAGATCGAGGTCCCGGGGCCTGAGGCCGACTGGCAGCCGGCTACGCAACCGCCCTATTACACCGGCAAGAACCCGGCCTACCAGTACAGCGTCTGGGAGCACTCCGCCCCGCTGTTCCAGATGATCGGAGCGCTGGCACTGCCAGTGCAGCCCGTGGCCCAGCGGCTGCGTCTGCGCGTGGAGCGGTCCTGGGACGGGCTGGACGAGCTCGATGTCGTTCTGTTCCGGCTGGAAGATTTCAGCTTCGCGATCAGCAAGCACGACGGCAATCCGCTTGGCGTTTCGTATGTCTGGCTCACCCAGCCGCACGAGCAAGCAGACAAGGCCCTGAACACCTTCCTGGAGGTACTCGGGATCGGCGAGGACGCCGTCGCATTCCGCGGAGACGCTCACGATTACCGAGCAGAGCGGATCGCCACATCACAGGATGCCGACTCTTCTGACGAAGTCTCTGGCGTCACCTTGCCGACCTCTCTGTGGGCACGGTTCCGGCGTGCCATCGGCATGACATCAGCCACCCAGTAAGCACCCTCGACGCTTGACAACGGTCATTGGGAATCAGTCACACCCGGCCATCGACTGCGACAAGAGCCCGCTGCTCGACGCCGTTCGCATCGCCGACGCGCTGCGCGGGAGCCCGCACATCCGTTTCGTCGCTCCGGTCGAACCCGGCGACGAAACAGTCTGGTTCCGCGACGCGGAGGGCATCGGCTACGAACTGTCCCTGACCACCGTGGAACCGATCCTCGACGCGCAGCATGTGGCCGATGCCTGGGATGCTGTCGCCGCCGCGATCGGCAACCACCCGGACTTCGTCTCCGCGGCACTGGCCAGGGAACGGGTGATCTTCGGAGCGGACCGTCTTGGCGCCGTCACCGCGCTCACCCGCACCGGCAACGAGTAGACCCTGAAGGTGACCGGCGCCCCACGCCCCGGCTACGGGAGGGAGTCAGCCGCCCCGGCCGCCGACGTCGCCTACGCCGCCGACCGCCGCCCCGAGCGACACCGACCGCGCGACGGCCGAACTCCTCACCTACGTCGCCGCCACCTGGGACAAGCAGGATCTCCTGCTGCGCCGCCACGCCCAGACTCTCGCCCGCACCCTGACCCGGTAGGGAGGGATCTGACGATGCCGGCTTCCGTACTCTCACGGCGCGCGTACCGTTGCGGTACGACCCGCCGCCGGGAGGAACCGTCCATGAGCGCCCAGCCCGACCACCACACCCCCGCCACCCCGTACGCGCCTGCCGCCGGGGCGCCGGCCGATCTGCTCGCCCAGCTGCGCGCCGACCGGCGCGCGGACACCTGGGTGCCGGCCTTCGAGGGAGAGTGGGCGGCCGCGCTGGAGGAGTCCCGCCGCACCTTCTCCCTCGCCGGGCTGTACGAGGTCGTCCAGGACTGGCAGGGACGCCTTGCCTCCGCCCCGGCCGTCGACGCGTTCGTCGCCTCCGGCTACGACGACAGCGAGTTCATCGACATGGCGGAGCTGCGGGGAAGGCGCCGGTGACCGCACAGCAGCCCTACGCGGTCCGCTTCTCCGCCCAGGCCGCGAAGGTCCTCGACACCCTGCCCGAGCACGCCGAGGACATGATGTGGGACATCCTGGACGCTGCCGCGGCCGACCCGTGGGGCTTCCGTCAGTGGAACGCCGACGACGCCGAGGGCGAGGACGTCCGTCATGCCTCCGTCGGCCAGCTCTCCCTCACCTACTGGGTGAACCGGCCCCTGCACCGTCTGTCCGTCTTCACCATCACCTGGCTCGGATAGCCCCACTCCCGCTGCCCTGCCACCCCGAGATCAGGCCGGGGGCGGGTGCCGTCGTTCTTCGGTGTCGCCGGGCGCGCCAGGGGTTGACCTGCCTTCGTATCTCGGCGTCCGGGGTGCGCAACCGGTGGTGCCTCTGGTCGTTGAAGGGCTGGGACGCACACCGCTCCGGGGGCTCTTTCCGTTCCCCCGGGTCTGCCCGGGGCGGGCCCGATTCCTGGCACCTGACGTGTTCTGCCCTGCTGGGCGCACCGCGGTGACGGATGTTGCCGCGTGTGGTGGTGGCGTCGGGTGTCAGGACTGTCCCCTGGGGGCTGCTTTTCGGCCCGTGCTGGTGGTGGCTGCCTGTTCGACGGTTAGGGTCGTGATCAGCTCGCGCCGACAGGGAGTGCGCGGGCGAGGCCCGGTGCCCAGAGCGCTCTGGGGGCATGCAGTACCACCGGGCCGTCCCACACGTCACCGGCCGCCCAGGCCAGGGGAGTCGGGTCGCCGTCCGTCGGGCCGCGACCTGGGTCGCACCCCGAAACCCACCTGCCCGGTTCCAGTCCGCCTCCAGCCCGCTGAGTAGGCCCCCGGTTTCCCGGTCCGGCGCCGGCGGGTGTGCGCCCTGTCGGGGAGGGGCTGTGAGAAGGGTGGTCTCGTCCCGTTCCCGGGCGCGTTGAGCCCGGCGTGTGGCATACCGGGATGCAGGCCCCGGGCGAGGGCTGCATCGGGCAGTGAAAGGGGATGGTGGACGGTGCGGGTGGGGCAGGCGAGGGAGCTGATCGGCCAGGCGGTGACGGACGCAGTGCGTTCCGGGTTCGAGACCTGGTTCGACGACATGGACTACGCGACGCGTCCGGCCCCGCTACCCGCGTTCCGGGCCGGGCGTGAGCGCGCGGGCCATGATGCTTCCCGCGTGCCTGAGGTGCCCCTGGCCCGGGTGGAGTCCACCGTCACCGACGGCGAGCCGGGGATGTTCTTCACCTACAAGGTCGAGTACGGCGACGAGCCGCTGGTCCAGCTGTCCGTATCCCGCACGTGGGCACGGCAGGTCGCCGGCGCCGGCTGGGCGGTCGTGGACGGCCTGCCGGTGGTCGACGTCCTGGAATGGGACGACCACGTCACACCCCGCCGCCCCACGCGGGTGCAGACCGCCCTGATCAGTGCCGACTACGACACCCGTATGCACGGCTGGCGCGCCCACGCCGACACCCGCACCTGCCGCGTCGCCTGGACCGGCGAGGGCACCGCATCGATCGTCATGCCCTGGGACGAACCCTCCGCGGCGTGATCACAGCCATCGGGCTGGTGCCCAGAACGCGGATACCACGCGTACCTCCCGCCGGCCCGAGCCGGATACGACGTTCAGCCCGCGTCGAGGACGAAGCCACCCGGCGGCGACCGGTTCAAGCGGAAACGTATTCTCGCTGTTCATGACGTTGCGAAGCCGGTGGTGGGGTGTGTCCTCCTGGATGGCGTGGGCGAGAGGTGCTGCGGCGCCGTGGCACGAAGCGGCTCTAGAGGATGCCCACCGCCTTGTGCAGGAGGGCTCGTTCGAGGCGGCGGAGGGACGGGCGCGGGCTGTCATCGCGGTTCGTGAGCGTGTGCGAGGGCGTGATCGGCGGCCTGTGGCTGTCTGGGAGGGCAGGTACTACGCCACTGTGGCGGCGGTCCTCCATGGGCGTGGGGCAATGGTGCTGGCTGAACTTGAAGGCCTGATCGCCGAACTGGAGCAGCTGACCGGCGCGAGGCGGCGGCTGCTGCTGAGCGCCCGGATGTTCCGTGCGTGGGTGCTGGTCGATGAGGGACGGCCGGCTGAGGCGGAGGCCGAGGCAGAGTATGTCCTGCGGGCGTTGACACGGACCATGTACGTGACCAATGTCTGGGAGCTGGAACTGAGTGCTCTGGTGTGCCTGGGCGATGTCCTGTGCGCGCTGGACCGGCACGAGGAGGCGGAGACGATCGCCCGCGGGCATCTGCCGCGGGCCGAGGGGCACCTGGCGGCCGGTCTGCATCTCCTGCTGCTTCACAGTCTGTCGGGCCAAGGGCGCCATGAGGAGGCACTGGCCGAGTCCGGCAGACACTCCCCCGAGTCGTCGCGAAGCCGCGCCGGAGCGCACGAGCTCGCCACCGCCGTGGCCCTGCACGGCCTGGGCCGCCACGACGAGGCGAAAGAAGAGGCCCAGCGGGCGCTGACCGCCTGCGAACCCTACCTCCATCCCAGCCACCCTCGGGTGGGCGAGATCCGGGCGCTGCTCGCCCACATAGCCCCGGCCTGACATAACGGATGCCGGGCGCGCCTGGTAGGCGCGGTTGACACCCCGCAGCCCGGCGCCCACCAGCACCCGCCCTGCCGCCAGAAGGCACACAGGCCCTACGCAGCCAGGCCGGTCGCCGGTACCCGCGGTGCTGAAACGATCGTCCTCGGCGGGGCTGCCCTGCCGTTGACGGGATGCGCAAACTCTTAGTCGGCCCGGCGGCTTTCGCCGCGGTGCTGCACTTGGCGCCGGGCCCGGTGCGTGCTGCGGTGGCGGCGCCGTGCATCGCGAAGTGGGGAGAGTGATGCCACCGAGGCGCGTGAGGACAGCTCGGTCGATGACGGTGAGATCCGGTGGACCGCGAGCACGGAGTACAAGGCCGAGTACTCCCATGCCAACCTTGCGTGGTCGTATCCGGGGGCGAGGATCAGGATCGCGCCGGATGCGGCGACGACCGTCAGCGACTGAACTACGAGGACTTCTCCTACCCGCGGAGCTCTGCGGCCGGGGAGGCTGACTACTGGCGGAGCGTGATCGCGAAGGCCCCGCCGAAGCCCGTCTGCGACGACACCGTCAGCTAGTGCCGGAGCAGGCAATGTCATCTGGTGAAACCACCATGCCGACGACCGGCGCCTACGAGCCGTCGTGGACAGGGTCAACGTCGCCTGACGCAGCCGCACTCCGACGGAACAACGCGGTCCACAGGAACGGCACGCCGAACAGTGCTGACTCAGGGGGTTCCTCGCGCATGCGGCGCAGTTCGACCTCTACCAGGTCGGAGAAGATCCAGCGCAGCGATTCGGGTGTGTAGGCGAGTCCGCCTTGCAGCTCGCGTTCACGGTAGAGGTCAGCGTCGGTGAGTTCCGACCCCATTCCCGCCTCGCCGGCGGCGAAGCTGGTGAGTGCGAAGTGGCCGCCAGGTGCGAGGACGCGGTCGAGGAGGGTCAGGTAGCTGACGCGGCGGTGCGGCGGTAGGTGGTGGAAGCACCCTGAGCGACTCCAGCCTCGTGAGCCCGGTCCTCGCCCCAGGCGACGGCAACGGGAGAGAGGTCGACGGCGTCCACCTCGAAGCCGCGCGCTGCGAGGTACAGAGCATTGCGGCCCGGCCCGCATCCTAGGTCCAGGGCCCGCCCTGGAGCGATCAGGCCGTGGTCGAGGTAGGCGGCCAGGTTCTCGTCCGGCTTCGCCGCGAAGAACGGGACGGGTCTTGACCGGTCGGCGTAGAAGCGGTCCCAGAAGTCCTTGCCGTCGCCGGTCGCCGTGCGGCCGGCGTCGGGTTGAGATGTGAAGAGTCCGTCCAGGAGCGCGAGAACGTCCTCGACGGTGCGTACGGTCCGGTCCATCCGGCCCCCTTTCGACCGACACCGATGATAGGAACGGCGGGGATTGAAGGCCAGGTCAGACGACATATGGCGATGGGTGGAGTGGGCTGCTGCGGCACCCGCAGCACGCAGGAAAGGAACCCATCCAGACCCCGACCCGACATTCACCCAAAGTCCCATCAGGGGGCAGGAAGGGACCATCCTCGGCCGTGCCGGGGAAACTATTCCGACGAGTTTTGATGCGGCACGAGCAGGGGAAGGACGGAAGGCCCCGCCGCGGCCGCTGCTGTGCCACCGAGGGCGCGGGACGGCCGGGGAGAGCACTCTGTCCGGGTGGGGCTCACGCTTCGCCCCGCGCGTCAACGCCCGGCCGCACGCGGACACAGGATGCAATGGGGACTGCTGTGGAGCCGCCCTTCGGACGGGCCGCTCCCGGCCCCCGTGGCGCTGTCGACCGCGGGCAGGAACGGCAGCCGTCACACGTCGCCGGTCATCGCCCCGGTCGACAGCATCCAGCTGCTCCTCCCACCCGGCCTCTGCCCGCACCGCACGTTGATGTTGGACAGCTGCGGCACCGCGCGCCGGCGTCTGCCTGCGCGGCTTGCGGTGACCATCCAGCCCGGTCCCGGCAGGCGTGTACAGCATCGCGAGCTCGGCAGCACCCATGACCACTGCGACCAGCCGTGCCAGCTCCGCCGGACAAGAGCGAGGCAGCCGCACCTGGTCTCGGTGTCTGCCGCGCTCTGCTCCCGTCTACCGGGGCGGGGGATTCCCCGTCGGTGCCGCCGTAGCCCGACGAGAGCCCAGTAGCCTGTCCCGCTTCGCACGCTCGGGCCGCTCCGGGCACATGGCCCAACATGATCAGCTGAGCATTCGTACTGTAGTGAGACGGATGTTATTCAAGGGAACAGAGTGGATACCTTCCGATCCATCCCCTGTTGTTCAAGGGTTCTTCGCCTGGCAGCATAGGGGGCCTGGCTGAAATCTATGCTGAGGTATGGATGCGATGCTTCCTCGTAAACCCCTGTTCTCCGCGATTCTAGCGGTAACCCTGCTTTTAGTGCTTCTGGCCTCAGTGTTCAGATTGATCGAAAACCGCACGCAAGCCTTCAGTGCAGCGTCGGTACTGATCTCTGGAATTGCCCTAGCTGGCGTCGCGATCTCGCTCACGCTTCAAGGGCAGCAGACAAAGGCCGCCAGAGATGAACGAGACAGGTCGACCCATAGGCAAATGATCTATCTGACTATGGGGGATCGTGCTCTGGCAGAATGCCTGGAACCCCCCAACAGTCCGATGCCCTTCGAGCGGTACCGGCAGATCATATTCGCCAATCTGATCATGGGCAGGTGGTACGCAGCATATCAACTGGGAGACGTGGACGACTCAACTCTCAGGTATACCCTGGAGCGGCATTTTCGTGGTGAGATTGGGAGATTGCATTGGGAATATGGCGGCCATGACTGGCTTCGCGGCGCCATAGGGGGGAATCGGCGAAGGGCTGCAGCGTTCGCTAAAATAGTTAAAGAGAGTTACGATGCTGCCGTCAATGCCGGGCCTGCAATGCCAGCAGCTGACTACTTCACCAACGGAGAAGCCGACTTGGACCCCCAAAATCCCTGACAGTCGGCAAAGAACCCAGCGGACAGGGCCCTTTGGGCGGCGGGTTCGTTGAACACGCCGACGGGGAAGGGAGCAGCGCGATGGACAGCCGTGCGACCGTCACGACCACCGCGACGGGACTGGAGTGGCAGTCGGTGGCGGCGGGTGGGGCTCTGCACGGGGTTGCTGCTCTCGCGGCCGCCCTGCAGGAGGGCAGGTGGCCGGACGCCCGCCACGCGGTCACCGACCTGCGCGAGGCCCTCTTCCGGCTCGACGCGCTCCTGCCCCCAGCCAGGAGGCAGGCCAGGACCACGACCAGGATCTGAAGGGCTCGGCGAACGCGGACTGCCGGACACACAACCAACCCTGTGGCCACTGCGGACCCGAACCCGCCGTGGCCACAGGAACCGGGAGACGACCCCTTCGCCGGCCTGTGAAAGTCCACGGCCAGCACCGTCTGCCCTCTCGATCGACACGGCGGAACCCGAGAACAGACCCGAGGCACACCGGGCACCCGGGGTGTGAGCAGGCCGTCGGCGTAGCGGCCCGCGGTGCGGGCAACGCTCGCGCCGGTCCACGCTGCTCCGACGACTTCGCGGTAGTACCTGTCGATGACGATGTCGTACAGCGCGCCCCTGCGCCCGCCGTGTTCGCCTGGGGTTGCCGCGCGCCGGCCAGCGGCATGAGCGTGTCCGTGCCGCGGAGTCGGCAGGGTGCGCCCCGCTCCGCGTCCGTCCCCCGGCCGGCCCGCGGGCCGGCCGGGGGCTCCCCGGAACGGCCCGTCCATCACCGTCCCGGGGAGCTCCCCGGGACGGTGATGGACGGGCCGTTCCGCGCTGGGGCTCCTGAGGGGCACGGCGAGCGGGGATACGGGCCCATGCTCGACCCCGAGCAGCGGCTGGGCGCGGTGACGTCGCCGTGGTGTCTGCCGGGTCACCCGCCCACCCCACCCCGGCACGACCCGAGGCGCTCCTGATGGTCTGCGGGAGAGTGGCAGCGGAGTCTCGTCAGCCGGCTGCCAGCGGTGTAGCCCCAGCGACCTTGCGGTTCTGACAGGCCGTGACGCACTGACGCCGACACGAGTGAGACGACATTCTTACGCCCACCATCAGCGGAGCGTCGCCCCACGTGCCGGGGACGACGCTCCGTCCGGGTGGGGCTCACCCCGCCCCCGCGCGTCAATGCCCTGTCTGACCCGGCCGAGGGGTGCAATGGCGAGTGCGGGGAGCCGCCTCCGGCCGGGCTGCTCCCAGCCCCCGTGGCGCTGTCGACTGCGGGCAGGAAAGGCAGCCGTCACACGTCGCCGACACTGCCCCGGTCGGCAGCACCCAGCGCTGCGCTCCGGTCCTGCGGGTCAGGTCAGACGCAGGTCGATCCAGGGCACTGTGTCGCTTTCGCGCAGCAGGTAGCGTTCGATCTCGGTGAAGCCGTGATGCTCGGCGAAGCGCAGTCCGTCCGGGTTGGAGGCCAGCACCACGGTCTCGATGACCTGGGCGTCCAACGCGCGGGCCTGGCCCAGGGCACGCTGGTAGAGGCAGGTTCCGAGGCCGCGGCGGCGGTACTCGGGCAGGATGCGGGCGATGACCGTGGCGGTGGCGCCGTTGTCGTCGGTGGGCGGGCGCACGGTGGTGCAGCCGACCAGGACGTCGCCGAGGTAGGCGACCTCCATACGGTTGCGGCCGGTGCGGGCACGGACGTCGTCGAGGGACAGCACGTCCCCGGGGATGATCAAATTGTGGACGTACTGCCAGTCGTGGATCGAGGCGTCGTCGTCCACCCCTTGGATGCGAAGGTCGGTCATCGGCCCAGCAAACCGGTGCGCGCCGCAGCGCGTCAACCGCGATTGCTGTGTGGGGAATTGCAGGTCAGGGCCGCGAACGGCGGTGCAGAGGGAGCGCGGGACCTGCCCGGTCGGTCACGAAGTCTCTGGGGCGAGCCGTGCTCCGTCCTGGCCGGTGCCGGGGTGGAGTACGGGACAGGCCCCGGTCCCCGGTCACAGGACGCAGTACAGCCGGGGCCGCCCCAGCCGTAGGGGACCGGCTCAGGCGCGCTGCGCTCCGGCTTGCGGGCGGAACGCGTGGTCTCCAAGGGGATTCGTGATCCGTCCCGGCACCGACGCCGAGCGCCTGGTCGCCTTCGGCGCGGCCACGGGACGGGCGGCATCAGCGCGTCGCGGCCGCGGAGCTCACCGGCTGCGTCGCCCGCCCTTCCCGGAAGGGCTGCCAGCGACGCGAGGCCGCCGCGGTCACGTGCTGGTCAGGTGTGGATGCGGCTGTTGGGGCCGTCTTGGTCGTCGGCGGTGTTGTCGTTGAACCAGTGGTTGCCGGTGGCGAGGTAGCGGAAGGAGTGGGTGCCGCCCTTGGGGAGTTCCACGGTGACGCCCGCTGAGCCTGGCCGTCCCGCGGTGACCGGCCGCCGCAACGGGTGACCTGGACCCCTTCACGCGCGACCTCATGGCCTCCTGGAACCATCAAGTACTACTCGCAACCCACCGAGCCAGCGTTGTCGCCGACCTCGGAATCGGGCATCTCGGGGGCTTGCGCGCCGACGTCGTGCACAAGGCACAGGTGGAGATGATGAAAGAGATCGGAACCGCAAAGGGCCTGGCCCTCGCCATGATCGACCTCCTACGAGACAACCGGCCTCGACCTCCCCGGACTGAGCGCGAGGGCAGAGCGCCGAAGCCGGCCCGAGGGGTTCCCCGGCAGCACTGACACGGTGCGGCTCGGGGGACGCCCCGAGCCGCACCGTGTCAGTGCTGCCGGTGCCGGGCGCGGCGGGTAATTCAGGTGGCAAGCCCCTTCACCTTCCGGCGAACCTGCTCGCCTACCTCTCTTGGAAACCAGCAGCCTTGCGGCCTCGACCCAGTTGGTGATCCCGCGGCGGCTGCGCCACACAGCCACTGTTCACTCGTCCGCGGTCAGGGTCCCCAGGATCTCGATCAGGCGCGGGTCCTCGAAACCTTCGAAGGCGAGGTCGACAGCCGGCTGTCCGGCAAGCACGTCGTGCAGGGTCATCGCGTCGTTGCCGAGCGGGGCGTCGAGCAGGCGCACGTACCTCCGCAAGGATTTTCTGCCTCCACGGGCACGGCGAGAACCGTTGAACTGTCATATGCCGGTATCGCAGGTTTGATTGTCAAATCATGAGTGACAGCTAAAGCTGTCACTCATGACTTCTGACAGTGAGAACGACGTCTGGGTGGACGTCAACACGATCCGCACCCCCGCCTACTCCGAGCCGACCGAGGACGACGTGCTCGCCCTCCAGGATGCCGTGGCCGAAGCCGCCGACGCGATGGCCTGGCGGATCTCCGAACGCGCCCGCGCCCACCGAGCCGCCGACGGGGACGCCCCCGACCGCGTCGTGCTCTCCGGCGACTACCAGCTGACCCTGCTACACGCGCTCCGCCAGACCGCGGCTGCCGTCGAGAAGCGGGCCGCCGTCGCCGCGAAGGTCGCCGGCCTTCAAGGCGCCAGCTACACGAAGATCGGCGAGGCCTGGGGCATCAGCCGCCAGTCCGCCCGCGTGAAGTGGCCCGACGCTGTCCCCTCCCGCGCCGACCTCCCCCAGCCGCCCGTCACCGTCCAGCACGCCGGCGGTACCGCTGCCGTGCTCCACCACCAGGCCACCGACCACTGGATGTTCACCGCCGTCGCCGCCGACGGCACCCACCACACCAGCGCGCCCGATTACCCCACCACCACCGCGGCAGCCGACGACGCGAAAGCCTGCCTCGCCGAGCACACCACGAGCACCGTCGCGTGGACCTGCGCGCACTGCGAAGCTGAGAACGGCACCGCCCACCCCTCCGCCTGCGCGTTCTGCAGCACCCGGCGGACCGCCTGATGTGGGCCTCGGTCGTCGCCGTCCTCGGAACCCGCGCCGGAGCCCTGACCGCCGGACTCCTCCAGCACCGCTCCGCCCGCACCGCGCGCGCCGAGCAGCGCGCCGACGGCCACCGCCAGGACCAGCTCGCCGCCGTCACCGAGTTCGCTGCCGCCCTCGACGCGCACCGCTCCGCGATTTTCCACCGTGAGCGCCTCACCCTGACCAGCGCCGGACCGGAACCGGAGCTGGCAGCGCAGACACGGTCCCATGAGACCCGCGCCGCGATCACCGCGCCCCACATCCGCCTGCAGATCTTGGTCCCCGAACTGGCCGTCCCCGCCCAGCAGGCCGCAGATGCCACCTACGCGCTGCGCAAGGCCACCGACCGGGCCGACCTGGACGACCGGCGGCACGCCGCCAAGGAGGCCGCCACCGCCTTCGTCACCGCGGCCGCCGCACGACTCGGCCCCCACGGGCGTTGACAGCCGAACCCGCTCCCCGGCCCGGCCTGCGCGCGATCGTCGCCGAGGGGCTTCAGGAGATCTACTTCAAGATTATCGGATAGACCCTCCTCAGCGACATCCGCTTCGAGTCGTGCAACGGGGTATTCCCCCTGGTCTTTTTGGCGAGGGTGGAGGGTCGGATAGTGCCGGGGCCGTAGCGGGCACGGGCCCGGTCGGTGACCGCTTCGATGGCCAAGGCGCGGTCGTCGCCGGTCCCGGTCATGTCCCGGAAGGACGTGACTTGACGGGACGGAGCAGGGGTGCTGGGTGACCGAGAGGAGGCACCGACCCGGAAGCCGGGCCAGGGACGCCGGAAGGCCCGGCTCCCCCCGAGGGGGAGCCGGGCCTTCCGTGATGCTGAGCTCAGCGCAGCGATCAGGCCTCGTAGACCTCGTTCATCAGCTGCTGCTGCTCCGCCTGGTGGCGCTTCGCGGAGCCGACCGCCGGCGACGAGCCGTGCGGGCGCGAGATGCGCCGCAGGCGCTCGCCCGCCGGGACGTCCGCGCCGACCGCCAGGTCGAGGTGGTCGATCAGGTTCAGCGCGATGAACGGCCACGCACCCTGGTTCGCCGGCTCCTCCTGGGCCCAGATGTACTTCGCCGCGTCCGGGAACTTGGCGTGCCAACGGACGGCGCAGAGGCTCCTCGCCGCAGCCGGAACCAACCCCGAGGGCTGACGGACCCGTCAGGTCAGAGGACGATCCCGGGCCGCAGAAACTGTCGGGCCCCGCGCAAGGTGGTGCGCAGGCCTCGCTGGGTGGCCCGGCTGTCGAGGCGTACGTCGATGGCGCCGGCCGCGAAGCCCGCCTCGTCTTCATCGCCCACTCCATGGGCGGCCTGGTCACCTACGCCGCACTCAGCCACGGCGGCGACCACGACCTCGCCGACGACACCCGCGGCGTCATGACCCTGGGCACCCCGTTCCAGGGCTCCGTCGTCGCCGCCAACATCCTCAACACCCTCCAGGGCGCACCCCTGCCCCTACCGCACAACCGCCTGGCCGCCGCCGCCACCATGCCCGGCGTCCACGACCTCCTGCCCCGATTCCTCTGCCTGGAGGACGGCCCCACCGTCCGCACGCTCACCCCTGCTGACGTTGCCGACCTCGGCGGCGACAAAGAACTCTTCGCAGCCTCCCAGGACTTCTTCGCCCGCCTCTACCGCCAGCCGCTGCCCCACCACCGGCCCATCGCCGGCATCGGCCAGGACACCGTCCAGTCCCTGCAGCTCCACGCAGGCGTCGTACACGCCTCCGAATACTGCTTCCGCGAAGACAACAACGGCGAACTCAAGCGCGACAGGCACGGACGACCCCTGCGCTACCCGGCCAAGGGAGACGGCACTGTCCACCGCGTCTCCGCCTCACCCGTCCGCCGCGCGATGCCCATCTACGCCCAGCACGGTGCGCTCGCCAGCGGTGAGCAAGCCCGTCGCACGGTCGCCGACTTCCTCCTCGAGGACGACCACCTCGGACCCGACCAGGCCGACGACGGCCTGGGCCTGAACGTGCCCGACTACGTCCACCCCCGCACCAAGTGGGATCTCGCCATCACCGGCACCAACGAACCGGCCGGAATCGAATGCACCGTCTCGGCCATCGACGGCGACTACACAAAGTCCGCCCGGGCCCAGGCCGACGGCGACGACCGGCTCCGCGCCACCCTCACCGTCCCCGACACGGGCCTGTACCGCGTCACCGTCCGCTCCAACCACAACCACACCCTGACCCAGCTTGTCTTCGCGGGCCCGGACAGCGTCGGATACCTCGACGAGTAGCAGCAGAGCGGAGGCGCCGGTCGAGCCCGTGCACAGTTCCGGAGCACCTGGGATTGTCGCTGCGGATACAGGGCTCAACCGGTGAAGCCCCGCCTGCACTGCCAGACGGCGTCACCCTGCAGGCGCGGGGAAGTCGTCTGGCACCGACTGCCGATCCAGTTCGAATCCGGCCTCGTGGCTTGCGAAGCCCCATCAGAAGCGACCACCCCAGATCGCGCGCCAGTTCTCTTTCGTAGACGAACTTCGCTGCCGCCTGCTCTAGTTGGTTTCGTTCCCGCTCACGCCGGGCGCTTCCGAAGAGCGCCTGTTTCTGCTGCGTCCGTAGCGGGAGTACCCGCATCGTCACGGTGACTGAAAGAGGAAAACGGTGAAGCACCCCAAGACCAGAGTCTGCTCGGCCAAGAACGCTTTGAGGGCCCTTGCGGTCGGAGTATCCGCAGTCGGCCTGACCCTCACGTTGGCGGGCTCTGCCAGCGCACAGCAGCAGGTATGGACGTGGTCCGGGAACAAGATCGCGGTCGACAACAGCCCTGGAACCGGCGCCTCGTGGGCCTGGGTCAATGACGAGATGGCCGACCAGCGCGGCGTCTGCCTGCTGCTGAACTTCCAGAAGGTCAACGACGTCTACCTCTGCGACAGGAACGGCGCACACAACGAAGCAGCCTCCGAGTCCTACTCCGAGAATGTCTTCGGGGACGTTGTGGAGTTCCGGGCATGCGAATACGTGGGTGACACGTGGACGTCCTGCTCGACCTGGACGTCCGTGTAATGACGACCGCTCCTGAAGGGCTCTCCCTGAGCCCTTCAGGAGGATCCATCCGACCACTGCTGGCAGTGAGTAGCACAGTAGCCGCCCGAGGCATGCGGGCGGTTGCACGGCGGGGCGTTAAAGGGGCTTGTGGGATACGCGCCAAAGGGGCAACAAGATGATCTTGAAGCCCTGATCCGCTCGGATTGACGTGCGGCGACGTGCAGCGGGGTCGCGTTCAGCGACATGCCGGGCGACCGGGTCGACGCCGGACCGTGCGTATCGCTCCAGGGAGCGGATGGATGCGTGGCGGGAGCGGGCCAGCGGCATCGGGGTGGAGGTGCCGTCCTCGGCGTCGTGTGTCAGGACGCTGGCCGGAGCCGGTGCAGGGTCCAGCCGTCCAGGTCCTCGATGTGGTGTTGGCGTCGGGGGAGTCGGCGAGGTCGGTCAGCTGTGAGCGGAGCAGGGAGCGGGGCCGCTTGGCGACGGGCGTTTGCTCGGGGGGTCCGGCTGCGGCGGGAGCAGTCCTCGGCGCCGCACGCCGTCACCAGCAGCTTGAGGACCTCCAAGCGGTCTGCTCGGAGTTGTCCGACCCCCTGGACGGGTCGGCGGCCTTGCGTACACGCAGCTGGCTGCCGAATCCGGCCAGAGCGGCGTATTGCCGCCAATCCTCGGTGATCTGGTCACAGTGCCCGCCTGTTTGGTCGGCGTGCGACACGCGGGCGGGCCGGGTTCGGCGGATTGGCGCGAACGCGGTGACGGTGCAGGTGATTGCACAGTATGACCGATTCGAGGGGGGCGGGGATGGCCAGCGCGAGGTGGGAATGATGGGCTTGCCATGGCACAGGCCGCGCCAAACGTTTGAGCGCGATGAGCGAACTGGGTTACGTTCCTGGCACAGCCACAGGGCCCTGACCAGGCCAAATTACTGCCGGCAGACCATCATTCGCACAGGGGGGCGAAGCCAGGCGCGGTTGCGGGCCTAAAGTGTCCAAGCCGTCGGCCGGCAACAGTTGCCTGGACTGCACCCCCCGGAACCCCCCTGGTCAGACCCGGTGGGCAAGCCTCCTCACGACGATGACACCTTTTCCTCACGCGATAGCCGAGAGGAGGAGGTCCGGCGCCACCGACAATGCGCAGTTGGCCAGTGGTGCACCAGGCGGCCACCGGCGCGGCCCTCTCGTCACGGCCCACGCCCGCGGGGCAGGATCTGGAGGATGACGGCTGAGTTGAGGGCAGAGACCGTCGTGTGCCCGTACTGCGCGGCGGGCCCGACTGACGGGCAGGCACGTACGATTGCGGTTGCGGCCGGGTGCCGCCTGACGGTGACGTGGCATGTTCTGTTTTGCCCGCACTATGCGGCTGATCGTGTCCTGGCGGGAAAAGAGGACTGATACCGGGCTCTTCTCGCCTGAGCCGCGCCGAGGGCGGGCAGGCGGCCTGACCCAGCCGGCGGAAGCCTGCCACCGCGTACCGCTCCCCGGTGGCCGATCCGGGTCCCGGGATGCCGGCGACCTCGGCCATGCACTGCTGGGGCTGGTGCTGCCAGCCGGTGACCAGGACCCGCATGCCCAGGCGCTGCTCACGCGCGCGAGGGCGACTTGATCAGACAGAAGGTGGCAGACTGGCGGCACATCGGGGCTCCGTTGGTCGGGCGACTTGGAGGTCCCCTTGATCATCGGAGCTTCGTTGCGTGCGGAACTGCCGTACTGAAGGTTCGTCACAACCCTGCGACCTGCTGATTCTCCAAGCAGGCAGTCAGCCCTGGGTCAGGGAGTGGCGATGAGTTCGCCGAGCCGCATGGCGAGCCACGGTCTGCGGCCGGAGGCGCGCATCTGGCCGCGCGCGATCGCCTTCCAGGTCGGCGTGCGCCGGAAGGAGACCAGCAGGAACGCGGTCGGCGACGCCGTGATCCTGCAGTCGTAGGCGCGTGGCGGAGCATCGCGGGCCACCGTCACCGTTCCGTCGTCGACGACGACCGCCAGCCGCGGGCCGCCCTTGATGGCGAGGTCGAAGGCAATGCTGACACCCCGTGCCTTCTCGGAATCCAGGGCCAGTGGCATCGTCGTCGGTAGTGTCTGACCGAGTGCCAGGCGCGCCTCACGCGGGCTGATCGGCCACGAAAGTCCGGCGCCGCGGGCGATGTCCAGACCGTGCACGAGGCTCTCGCTGAGCATCAGGCCTGTCACCGTCGCCAGCGTGATGTCCTGCCCGAACCAGGGCACGGTGACAGGGGTGTCCGGGGCGAGGTGCTCGGTGACCCGCAGGAACACCTCGCCCCACTCGGCGACCAAGTCGGCCAGACGGGCCCTGTCGTTGTCGCCGAAGAGGCCTATTGATGTGGCGTTCATGGCCGCAATCCGCTCGCTGAACGGCCCTTCTCCCGCCGGCAGGATGCTGTCCCAGTCCATGGACTCGTCGGCGCTGCTGGCGGAGGAGTACCCGACGTACACGGCCGAGAGGTGCGAGCCGACGTCGCCCACCGTCCACACGGGGACACCGGAGGCCGCGTCCAGGTTGGGGACATCGCGCAGCAGCCGGACGAGCCGCGGGACTACGGCACCCAGCGCGGCGCGGGTCTTCTCGTGCTCTGCGGAGGGATTGAATCCCGTGACGGTTCCCATACCACTCCCCCCTGCTGCGGACCGGTCCGCAGATTACCGCCGGGTACGACAGTTGCGACAGTGCTGTGCACACGCCGGTGTATCACCCGTGAGTGTTATGCCCCTGGTTCGGGTCTCCGGTGCTTGATCGTGACCCACATGCGTGCGATTCCGCCCGCACCGAGGGCGCCTCCGACGAGGACGACGATCCAGCCGAAGAAGTCCCCTCAGTTGATGTCATGGCCTCGACGCCAAACACGAACAACCTCACGTGCCCCGGGCCGCCGGGCTCTGTGCCGACCAGAGGCCGTAGCTATGGGTGAGCGGCCTGGATGGGGAGCGGCCAGAGTCGGACGGTGTTGTCCTCACTGGCGGTGACCAGCGTCCGTCCGTCGGGACTGAAGAACGGCTGCACCGGGATCCCGCCCCCAAGGGTGCTGCTGAGGTCTGCGGTGGTGATGCGGGTGCGGGTTGCGAGGGACCAAAACGCGAGTTTGACGGTGCGGTGGGAGATGATGACGGCGGCGATGGTCTCCGCCGTACCCCGTGGTGTCGGCGTCTTTGATGAGGTCGTCCACGAGGGTGCTGTGGGTCGGGCCGGGGCCGGGTTGCGGCGGCTGTTCGGCCTTCGGTTCCGGGGTCCGGCTGAGGGTGGTCAGGGTCGCGTGCACGGTGCGGGCGTCCGCGGGCCGCTGCTGCCGGTCCTTGGCCAGGAGCGCGAGGACGAGGTCCTCCGCCGCGCTGGGGATTTCGGGGTGGGACCCGCGAAGGGGCTGGGGCGCGCCGCCGGCCCGTGACCGAACCCGAAACCTTACGTGCGCGCCGCGCAGCTGGCCTTGACGGCCGCCGAGGTAGCTTAGATCTTCACGCGGCCCTCGTGGAGGAAGACGTTCCCCGGTTTCAGGTCGCGGTGGACGATGTCCTGCTCGTGCGCGGCGGCCAGCGCGTCGGTGATCTGCAACCCCAGCTCGACGGCTTCTCTGGCCGGCAGTCCGCCGGGCGCCTGGGCCAGCAGCTCGGCCAGGTCGTGGCCCTCCAGGAGCTCCATCACCAGGAACAGCCGGCCGACATCACGCCCGACGTCATGCACCGTGGTGATCCCGGCATGCCGCAGCCTCGCCCCGATGGTGGCTTCCCGGCGGAATCGGGCCACGGCCTGGGTGCTGTCGATGTCCTCGCGCAGGACCTTCACCGCTACGGGACGAGGTCTTGGGCGACTGCTGACCCCTGCTGACCCGGCGGCTGACCGTCCCGGTCCGGGGCGGTGGTCGCGGGGTGTGGCTGCCGCCGTCCGCGGACGCGTTGTGCCGGTACGGCGCCGAGTGGACCGCGACCCAGCTCCGCTGGGGCCTCGCGGCCGACGAAGCCGAGCGCGAGCGGCTGCTCGACATCGCGGCCGGCTGCGGCGGCACGGAGGTGGAGTTCACCCCGGCCCCGTAGGACGGGGCTGGCCGAAGGCCGGCGTCCTGTCGGGGCGGCCGCCCTGCGCGGTGCTGCGTGTGTGCCGCCGGGCCCACCCGATCGCAGGCTGGTACCCGGCGAGGAGACACCTCGCCGGGTTCAGCGGCGTGCGCGCCATGTGCCGTAGAGGGCGGCGACGGCACTGATGACGCCGGCGAATCCGGCTTCGCCGACGGTGAGGTAGGTGCCGGCGCAGGTCGCGAGGAGCGCGACCAGGACGACGGCGTCGGGGATGCGGTGCGTCCTGGGCTCCGGGGCCGGTTCGCGGGTGGCCGGAGTCCGGTCGGGGTCGGGTGTCTGCGGGGTGGTGCCGGTGTTGGTCATGACCCCAGGAGAGCGGCCTTGCTGCCGGGTTTCCCAGTGATCCGTACGGGCCCGCCCGGACCCGGACGGCCTTCCGTTTCGGCCGGCGGAGTTCGGGCCGAATGCGGATGGCACGAGGTGTCCGCAACCGTTCGGCGCAATCCGCGTACGTACGGCTGCACCGCCCTCTAGCGTGGCTTTTCCGCACAGGCAGGGGGATCGGATGGCCGTCGAGGGACCCGGGATCGAGTCGCAGGACAGTGAGGTGATCGAGGCGTACGAGGCCTCGCTGGCGGCCTTCGCCGAGAAGCTGAATCTCCTCCACATAGCCGGCGGCACCCCCTCTTACGCGGCCATCGCTTCCGCCTCGGTGCGGCCGCGCCTGACCACCACCGGCGTCAACGAGATGCTCTCCGGCAAGCGCCTGCCCTCCCTTGAGTCGCTCCTCGAGTTCGTCCGGGTCGTCACCACCCCCAGCGGCCTGGACAAGCCCGCCGCCCAGAAGTTCCGCGCCGATGCCGCCCTCGTCACCCTGTGGCGCGGGTACTGGCAGGACACCAAACTGCTCCAGCGCCGCGCCCAGCCGGCGAACCGCCGCCTGAAGGCCACGGTCCGGCAGATCCACGACGACGCCGTCCGCGAAGCCGAAGCCGTACGCACGGCCGCACACGCGGAAGCCGAACGAATCCGTGCGAGCGCGCACACCGACGCCGAGGACATCCGCGCGCAGGCCCGCCGCGACGCCGCCGACGTCCTGGGCCGGGCCAGCGAGGCAGCGACCGCCACGACCCCGGACGGGCCCGGACCGCAACGCCCCGCACGCGACATCTCACGTAGGGGTCGGCCGTTGGTCCGGGGCCGGGGAGCCGCGCTGCGCACCCGGTTACGTCCGGCGGCCGCGGTGCTGGCGGTGGGCGCGCTGGCGGTGGCCACGGTCCTCGTGGGTGACACCCTCACGGGAGATTCTGGGGCCTGCCGCGATGACGGGACTCGGGCCGGCCAGATCGCCTCCGACCCGGCGCTCCAGCGGCCCAGAGGCATCCGGCCTGCAGCGTTTGCCGTCGAACCGGCTGTGTGGCTGACTTTTCCGCCCGGCAGGGTCCCGTTCAGCATTCCGTCGGTCACCAACTCGCCGACGCCGGCCTCCTCACCGACTCCCGAGGCATCGCCGACGCCGAGCCCGTCAGCAACACCGTCGCCGACACCCTCTCCGAGCAAGACAGGCCGCTGCACGAACAAAAGCACGTGACGGGAACACCACCGCAGTGCAGCGTGGTGAGCGTTGTTCCCTGCAGACCGCCAAACTGCCCATGCTTGCGGACGAACCGCAGGCCGACGACGGGCTGGGAGCTGCGGGTGCGCGCTGGTCCATGCCAGCCACGGTCAGTACTGATGCGCGGCAGCGACCACCGGATACCGGGCACGGCGCAGCTGTCCTCGACACAGGGCGTTCCTTGATCCTCTCCGCCGCTTCGCAGCAGCGCATTGCCGTCGACCGGCAGTCTTTGCCCACCAGTCGCTGCCGGTGAAGGACCCTTTGCTGGCTATGGCAACCTGAGTGCGCGTCAACGGGTTCGCCGACGCGACGAGAACGGGGGAGTGCGTGACGGAGCGGGAAGCACCGCAACACCAGCTGACGGGGTACGCCGAGTGCCTGCGCGACGCCTGTACCACCGGGCGCCGGATGACGCGCTTCGAGCTGGAGGGACGCCGCGCCGAGGGGGAGCGGGCCGCGGAGCTCGGGCTCACTCTGCGCGTGATGATCCGCGAGCACCTGGCCGTGTCCCAGGAAGTCCTCACCCGGGTGCCGATCCAGCAGGCAGGCTCCCTGCTTGCCGTGACCGAACAGGCAGTAGACGCCTTCGTCGAAGGATACGAGCGCGCCCAGCACCAGGCCGTGCGCCAGGAGGAGGCTGCACGTCGGGAGTTCATCGACGACCTCCTCTACGGGCGCAGCGATCTCGGGAGACTGGCGGAGCGCGCAGAACGCTTCGGGCTGCGCTTCTCCCAGGCTCACGCGGTGGCCGTGGCGAGCGGACCCGAGCCGTACGGCGACGGCTACCCGGTGGCCCGCGGGATCGAGTCGGCGGTGCTGACCCGGTTCGCGGGCCGGCAGATCCTGCTCACCACCAAGGATGGGCGGCTGATCTGTGTGGCCCCCGGTGACCAGCCGGACGTGCTGGCGTTCTTCGCCAAGCAGGCGTACGCCGCCACCGACGGCGGCAAAGTGGCCATAGGCCGCTCACATCCCGGCGCCGGCGGCGTGGTGCACTCCTACGAGGAGGCGCTCAATGCCCTCGACCTTGCCGACCGGATGGGCCTGGACGGGCCGGTGCTGCACGCCGCGGACCTGCTGGTCTACCCGGTCCTGACGCGGGACCGGCAGGCGATGGTCGACCTGGTGGAAAACGTGCTGGGCCCGCTCCGTAACGGGCGCGGCGGCGCCCAGACCTTCCTCGACACCCTCACCGCCTATTTCGACAGCGGCTGCGTGGCGACCGAGGCCGCACGTAGGCTGTCGCTGAGCGTGCGGGCGCTGACCTACCGGCTGGAGCGGATCCACAGTCTGACCGGCGCCGACCCGGCCGACCCGGTCAACCGCTACACCCTCCAGACCGCGGTGATCGGCGCCCGACTGCTCGCCTGGCCCGACACCGAGGTGTGAGCCTGCGCCTCAGGGCGTGTGGTTCCTGCGGGCCGCCGTCCAGTGCTGGATGCGGCAGTGAATCCAGCGGGCACGTCGCCGAGGCCGCTCCGCGCGGCGCCGCGGCCAGCTGACAAACCGGCCCCCGATCCTCGAGGCCTCCCCAACGTGCGTCAAAGAGACGTAAAGATTGCCGACCACAGGCAATGTGCGAGTCCGCGTCCCCCTGTCAATCTGCAGTTGTCCAGCGGGAAGGCAGTGGTCAGACGGGGAAGTGCCCATGGGATTGTTTCTGGGTCTCGGCATCGGGGGAATCGTCCTGCTGGCCGCGTCGCTGGTGTTCGACGGGGTCTTCGAGGGGGTCTTCGACGGCGCCTTGGACGGACTGTTCGACGGGTGGCTGTCGCTCCCGGTGGTCGCGGGCTTCGTCTCGATGCTCGGTTTCACGGGGGCGATCGTGCTCGGGTCCACCGGGCTCGGGCCGGGAGCGGCAGCCGCCACGGGGGCCCTGGCCGGAGTAGGCGCGGGCTGGGCGACGTACGGCTTCAGCCGGGCCCTGCTACGGGACGGCGACGGCAGTGCCCCGCACCAGGCGGACCTCGTCGGTTCAGCGGGGCGGGTGGTCACCGCCATCCCGGCCGACGGCTACGGCGAAGTACTGCTGTCGCTCGGTGGCCAGCCGCTGAAGTACGCCGCGACCGCCGACGCCCCAATAGAGCGGGGGGCCGAGATCTGGGTGACGGCCACGCCGTCCATGACCTCGGTCAGCGTCCGCGCCGTCAAGCGCTGAGCGGCGCCACCAGCGCCTTTCCACCTTCCGATCCTCTTTCCATCAACCCTTGAGTCTGCCTCCTTCCAGGAGGCAGGGGGGAACCGCCATGAGTCCTGTTGTCACCGCGGTCGTGGGAGTCGTCGTACTCCTCGTCCTGCTCGCCCTCGTTGTCGTCACCCGCTACAAGGTCGCCGGCCCCAGCGAGGCGTTCATCATCACCGGACGCCGCGGCAAACGCTCCACCGATCCGGAGACTGGGCGGATATCGACCGACAACACCGGCCAGAAGGTCGTGGTCGGCGGAGGCGTGTTCGTCCTGCCCTTCGTCCAGCAGCGCTACACGCTTGACCTGTCCAGCCGGCACATCCCGATTGCCGTGCGGGGGGCGGTCACGCTGCGCGGCATCAAGGCGAACCTCGAAGGAGTGGCGATCGTCAAGGTCGGTGGCAACGAGGACGCCATCCGCGCCGCCGCCCAGCGCTTCCTGCAGCAGCAGGACGGCATCGTCGGCTTCACCCAGGAAGTTTTGTCGGGCGCGCTGCGGGCCATCGTCGGCCGGATGTCCGTCGAGGACATCATCCGCGACCGCGCCGCGTTCGCCGGGCAGGTCGCGGAGGAGGCCGAGGCGAGCCTGTCCGGGCAGGGCCTGGTCCTGGACGCCTTCCAGATCCAGGACATCACCACCGAAGGCTCCTACCTCGAAGACCTCGGACGGCCCGAAGCCGCCCGCGCCAAGCAGGAGGCCGACATCGCCGAGGCCAACTCCCGCCAGGCCGCCGAACAGGCCCGTCTCAAAGCCGAGGAGGAGATCGCGGTCGCGCAGCGCACCCTGTACCTGCGCCAGGCCGAGATCAAGGCCGAGACCGACGCCGCGACCGCCCAGGCCAACGCGGCAGGCCCGCTGGCCGACGCCGACCGGCAGCAGCAGATCCTTGCCGAGCAGGAGAAGGTGGCCGAACGGCAGGCGGCGCTGACTGACCGCCAGCTCGACACCCAGGTCCGCAAGCCGGCCGACGCCCGCCGCTACCAGGCGGAGCAGGAGGCCGAGGCGCTGCGGGTGGCCCGTGTGAAGCAGGCCGAGGCCGAGCGCCTCGCCGCCATCGCCGCCGCCCAGGCGGAGGCTGAGCGGGCCCGTCTGACGGGTGAGGGCGAGAAGCAGCGCCGCTCCGCCCTCGCCGAGGCCGAGGCCATCGAGGGCGCCAAGCGCGGTGAGGCCGAGCGCGCCCGCCGTGCGGCCATCGCCGACGCGGTACGCCTGGAGGGCGACGCGGAGGCAGCCGCCATCTTGGCCAAGGGTGCCGCCGAGGCCGAGGCCATGCAGAAGAAGGCCGACGCCTTCGAGAGCTACGGTGACGCCGCGATGATCCAGATGATGGTGGAGGCACTGCCCCAGGTCGTGGCCAAGGCCGCCGAACCGCTGTCCGCCATCGACAAGATGACCGTCATCTCCACCGACGGCGCGAGCAAACTCTCCCGCACCGTCGCCGACAACGTCGCCCAAGGCATGGAACTTCTCTCCTCCGCCACAGGTATCGACCTCGCCCAACTCCTGGGCGGCCTGACCACCGCCAAGACGTCCGCCCTGCCCGAGCCGAACTCATCCAACGGCAAGATCGAAATCGCCGGCTAGCTCGCACATCCTTGGGGCCCGCTGAGCGAGCGGGCCCCAAGACGCGAGCGCGAAGCGAGGGGGTGCCAGGTGAACTACGACCGTGAGCCGGTGTTCAAACGAAGCAAGTGGGGCACCCAGAGGTACTACTACAACCCGCGCAACCCCATCGGACTCACCCTGATCATCGTCTCCCTCCTCTTCGCCGGGACGATGATGCTCCTCATGGCGAACCGGGCAGGCCCGTTCGCACCGGAGCCCGCGCCCACATGGAGTCCGCCACGATACGCATACTCGTGGCCACCACCGGCGAGCACCCCCACACCCTGGCCGGCCCCGCTGCCCACCAGCCCGCCCGAGCCTTGAGCGGTCAATCCGCCGGTGCGTGGCCCCGAGAGCCGCCGAGCGTCTCTGAACGGTGGAGCACGCTCTCTACCCGCGTGCCACAGCCCATACATCCCTCCGGTCCGTGAGGCGACGGTCCCCTCGCGTTTGCGGAGCTGCGCTCCCCATCGCAAAGACGCAGGTCCGGCAACGACGTCTGGGGACGTCAGTCCAGGTGCGCAATCAGGTTGTGATGAACTGATGATCGTTAATTGAAAGCAGGGGGACGAATGGAAGCCGAAGACACGCCTCTGGAAGTGTCGGTTCCTGAAGACACCGCACCAGAGACGGCTGAGAAGAGGGCCCGGGACGCACGCCGCATCGAGGGATGGTCGATCGTCTGGATGCTCCTCGCCATGCTGGTCTGGGGGTGCTTCATCTTCCTGATGGTCGCCGACTACGGCCCCGAGGTGTCCTCGTACAAGGGGACCCACGCTGTGTGCCAGGGGCCGCTCGGTGACCCGTCGCCTCAGGACAGAGTCTGCCGAAGCGACGAATTGCGGCAGTGGCCCGCACTGATGGGCATCCTCGCGCTGGCGTCCGTAGCGACTGTCACCGCAGCGGCAACCATGGTGTACGCCAAGGTCCTCGCCCGCCTCGCCCACAGCGACGAATCCGGCGTACGGCCCCAAAGCTGAGGTTCCGTCTGCGTGGACACCAGAAGGCCGCCTCTGGTCACCAGACCACCGTGAAGGCATCAGCACAGCCGCCCTGAACCCCGTACAGATCACCGTATCGGCGAGAACCTGCGCGCAGCGCACTTGTCATGGGCCACCCCCAGCTGTCTGATCCGGCAAGGATCTGGCTGGTGTGACGCACGGGCCGTGGCATCGATGGCCCGACGGGGTCCCGGCCGGTCAGGGCCCGATGCGAATCTCGTGGGTGCGGTCGTTCAGCAGGGAGCCGAGCGTGGTGCGGGAGGCGAAGTCGGCCCGCTTGGCCTTACAGCGCTGCGCATCGTGGGCGTCCAGGCTGCCCAGCAGGTCCTCGAACGTTGTCGTCTGCCACAACAACGTCAGTCGCTTTGCCGGGAGAGGTGTCAGTGAGTCAGCGTTTGACGCGTCCTCGGATGGCGAGGGCGGCGAAGCCGAGCAGGACGGGTTCGGTCAGGCGTGAGGCCATCTCGATGTAGGTGCCGCGGGTGGTCAAGTTCTGGCCGGAGGAGCGGAAGATCACGGAGTTCACCACTACCCGCAGGCTTTTCTCGCACCGCTTGGTCGAGACACGCTGGTGCAGCGGACCTACGGGATTGACGGGGGTGGGTGTGTCGGTGGTGAGCCGGATGTACTGGCCGGTCACCGTCCCGGTCGACTCCGGCTTCGGATCGTTTGTGGGAAGTCCCCACAGCATCATGCCCATGACGGTGGCGGTCATTGCCAGCAGCAGCCAGGCCAGAGCCCGGGAGGCACGCAGGCCATAGCCGGACAGGGCCCAGTACCCGGTGAGCAGCCCGTGCTCCGCCCGGTTACGACGGGACCGGGCCCAGGCGGCGCATCTTCATCTCGGCGTAGTAGAAGTCGGCGGCGCCGGGCTCGTCCTTGCCATCCTCGAAGGCCTTGCGGAGCTGGCGGTAGAGCGCGGTCAGAGCGGGCGGCCTCACGGTCGAGACCCGGGCCAGGTTCGGCTACACCGCCCCCGTCGGCAGCACCGACGACGGCCGCGTCCGCCGGCTCACTGTCCACCTGCCCGCCACCTACGCCCAGCGCCTGTTCGACGCCCGCGCTCAGGGCGCCGACGACCGCGAGCTGCGCGCGAGCGTTGCCGAGGGACTGCAGGAGATCTACTTCAAGGACGGCGGAACCCGAGCCGACCAGCTCCAGGGCGAGTTCACCGACGTCGACTACTTCGACGTCAGCTTCTGACCCCCCGGCCGGGGCCGCGCCCAGCAGCGCGCCCACTGAGCCGAAGCACGAGAGTTGACACCAAGGCCGGCGTGTTGTCACGCGGGGGCGTCGGCTGGCGTTTGCACGGGGTTGGGCCGGGGCCCGCCGGCGCAGGCCAGGACTTCTGTTGCTGAGCAGTTCAGGAAGATCGTGAACACGGACGACATGTCTGCAGAGTCAATGCAACCGGTACGGAGAGGCTCTTCCCCAGCCTCCCGGAGGATGTCGACCGTGGCGGCAAGGCCCTCGATAGTGTGGCCGCGCCGAGCAGCCGTGCAGATTCGAATCGCGAACACACCCGCGTGCCGGTTGGCAGGGACCAGACCGTCCCAAACGACGAAGGCACCCCCTGCAATCAAGGCGTCACGGGCAGGTCCGCATGCCGGGGTCTGTTCGCGAAGCATGGCGATGAGGTCCTCGCGAGTCACGCTTTGGCCCGGTGACAGGAAGGCCGGCGGATCGGCTGTGGGTGACAAGTACCGTGCCTCTCAGACAGTCAGGCTGCTTCGCCCCAGATGCTTGCGCAGCCTATTCGGTGCCGCCAGTGGCAGCCATCGAGCTTTGGCGCACCCACCAGGACGCGCACTACTGAACTTGATTGGGTGATGTCGGGTGGGCAGGCTGCGTGGGGAGCCTGAGGAATGCGCTGGCCTGCCGCTGACTGGCCTGCGATCGTGAGGACGTGCCAGAACACTTGACGATGCACTCGCCGTTGCCGGACACGAAGTGGTCGGCCGGATCGATCCGGATCACGAGCCGGACGGTCCGCGCCGAGGAGATCTCGGTTCGCCTGGGGGTCGTCCCCGACGAGCAGCTCGAGCAGGGGAGCTTGATGAGTCCCCGAAACCCGAGCAGCGCCCGGCGGGAGACCAGCGTCTGGATCCGGCGGAGTGGACTGGGAAGCGACAGCCAGCTTGAGGAGCACGTCGCGGCGCTGGTCCGACTGGTCAACGGGTGTCGTGAGGAGCTGACGCGCCTGTCTGTCGATTGTGATCTGGAGCTGTATCTAGGTTTCGGCAGTGACAACGGTCAGGGAGGCTGCGTCCTGCCGGCCCACCTGCTCGCCGAGGTCGGCGGGCTGGGACTCGACGTCGTTCTCGACCTCTATCCGCCCACGTCAGAGGGGGGTGTCGTTGGGGGTGACCGTCGCCTCCGGCAATGCGGGGTCGACGGGCTCGGCGGTTAGTCGAGGATGAGGCCGGTTCCGGCAAGGCAGCCGTCGACCAGCTCCGGACGGTACTGGATCTTCTTGAGCCGACGTTTTACGGCTCTGGTGATCTGGCTGAGGTCGGCGGCGGCGAGGTTACCGAGGTCGCGCTTGACCAGCGACCAGATGCCCTCCTGCGGGTTGAGGTCCGGGCGTAGGTCGGCAGCTGGAACACGGTGAGCCACTCGGCGCTCGCGGCGATGAACTCTCGCATTTCGGCGGTCAGGTGGAGGCGGACGTTGTCCCAAACCAGCACGATCGGGCCGCCGAGCTGGGCGTGCGCGCGGACGATCAGATCGCGGAAGTCCCGCCAGCCGAAGCCCTTCGGCTCGTCCTTGCGGCCCCGGTACTCGCGTATCGCGTAGATCAGCCGGGACCGCTCGCCCGTTTTGTAGCAGGTCATACCCGCCATCGACACACGTCCGGAGCCACGTCCCCGCACCCGGACGACGGGGGTTTGGCCTATCCGGCCCCAGGTCCTGGCACGCGGCGGAGTGATCGACTGCCCGGCTTCGTCCTCGAAGACCACCCAGGCGTCGCGTTCCGCCGCGATGCTCTTACCGGCGGCCAGGTCTCCTTTCTCCAGACCTCGACCGCCTCGTCGTCGCGCTCGATCGCCCTTCGGGCGGGCTGCTGCCAGGACCAGCCGTGCCGCTTCAGCAACCGCCAGGTGCCCTCCACGGTGTACGAGACGCGGAACAGCCGACCGATCAGTGTCTTGATCCGGGCGAGTGTCCACCGCTGATCGGCCCAGCCATGTGCCAGCGGGCCGCGCTCCAACTCCCGTTCCAGCCTGATGACCTGGGCCTCGCTGAGTCGCGGTCGACCTGGCGAGCCCTTCGACAGCACCCCGTCCTCGCCCTGCTCGCGCCAGGCCCGGCGCCACCGCTCCACCGACCGCTCGCTGACCCGCAGCGCGGCAGCGATCTCGCCGTTCTTCTCCCCACGCTCGAAGCAGGCCACGGCCTGCAGCCGTAACCGCTCCCGCGTGCCCCTCTCGGCGTCTGTCAGTCCACCACCCTGTGCATACCTCACGCCCCCAGAGCTACCGGCACCAGCCACCGGGTGTCAGGCGAACGGCCCCGACATCACCCAATCAAGTTCAGTAGCAGGGTGGGACACCGCCTTCTTCGAGCGCGTCAAGGCCAGGCACTGCCTCGGAAGGTTTCGGACGGGCTGCTCCCAGCCCCGTGGCGCTGTCGGCCGGGGCCAGGACCCGGCTGCCGTCACACGTCGCCGGTACCGCCCCCGGTCGGCAGCATCCACCGGCCCCGGCTCCGTCGTCTGCCCGCCCCGTGCTCCGAGGCCGACCAGGCGCAGCCACCCGAGGTCCTCGTGAGGCGGCGCTGTCACCGGATCCCGGCAAGGCGCTCGGCGCTCGCCCCGTCATCCCACGGCGCTGGACGGCGCGCGTCGCCGCCGTGCTCGGGCCGCCGTCTTCATGACCGGCAGAAGCAGGAACAAAACGGCGCCCGCCCCGGTCGTGGCGGCGAGCAAGGTTGCCATACCGCCCTCCACGTCGGCCGCGCTGGCGACTACCTGCGGATCGTCCGCCCGGTACCGGACGGTGAGGTGCGCGCCCGCGGGGTATTTGCTGCCACCACTGCCCGGTGGCAGGGTCGCCACGATGGTGCGGCCCTGCGCCTCGAAGGCGACCTTGCACCGTCCCAGCGCGCACGTGCCGCGGGTATGCATCGTGGCGTCGGCGCGTACACCGTCGCGGAGCGAGCGCAGATGCTGGGCCTGGGGAATCAGTACCAGCGCCGACAGAGCGCCCAGGAGTAGCGCGAGACCCAGCCACACGAACACTTCCATGCGGTGCCCGGAGCCTGCACGTACCGTCTCGACCATGTTCCATTACCCCCATATGCGCTGCTCACGTACGGGGCAACGGTATGGGGGGCTCCGCGGCTGCGTCACGGGCTGCCGGCGGCACCCCTGGGCCCGTCCGATTGCCGGACATCGGCAGGAAGGGTGGCCGAGCGACCCGTTGCCGCGGCCGTCCACCTCAAGCCCAGCCCCGGTGGACGGTACGGGGCCCGGGCAGGTGCCCAGCCCGCTCGACCTCTGGCACGCGTGACACCGCTGGCCAGGGAGGGAAGCCCCCCAGTGCGAGGTCACCGTGTGCGATGGGTTGGAGGGTTGGGTCTCTGAGACGTCATCTCATTTGGCCAGCCTTCGGAAGCAGATGAGGGTGCAGGCGATGCTGGTGAAGGCGAGGAAGTGTTCGGCTTTGCGTTCGTAGCGGCGGTGGAGTCGGCGGCAGCCGGCAAGCCAGGCCATGGTGCGTTCGATGGTCCAGCGGTGACGTCCCAGTCGCTGCGAGGACTCGATGCCTCTGCGGGCTATGCGGTGCTTGATGCCGCGCTGACGTAACCATTTTCGCAGGTGGGTGTAGTTGTATTCCTTGTCGGCGTGGAGCTTGCCGGGCTTGCGCCGTCGGCGTCCGCGGCGTGAACGGATGGGCGGTATGCCGCGGACGAGGGGCTCGAGGGCCTGACTGTCGTGCAGGTTCGCCCCTGAGATTCCGACGGACAGGGGTAGACCGGTCCGCTCCGTGATCAAGTGGATCTTCGACCCGTACTTGCCCCTGTCGACAGGATTCGGACCTGTCAGGTCCCCCTTTTCAGGGCCCTCATGTTGACGGAGTCGATAGCGCAGCGGGACCAGTCCAGCTCGCCGCGGGCGCCGAGCTCATCGAGGACCAAGCGGTGGAGCTTGGCCCACACTCGAGCCTTGCTCCACTCGGTAAACCGTCGGTGAGCTGTCGCTCCCGACGGTCCGAACGAGGCCGCGGGCAGCTGCTGCCAGGTACAACCCGAGGTCGCGACGAACACGATCGCCGCCAGTACCTCCCGGTCGCCGTGCCGGCGTCGGCCACCGCCCTGCGGCCGCGACGGCGCCTCCGGCACCACCCGCTGGAACAGTGCCCACAACTCATCCGGCACAAGCCGCTCAACAATCCCCGCCACGACCGACAGCCTACCCAACCACCCAAATGAGATGGCCTCTTAGACCGTGTCCTATGTGGTGAGGCGGACGAGTCGCTTGTAGCAGCACAGGGCTGCCGCGAGGCCGAGAAAGGCCAGGTAGTTGCGGGGATGGCGTTCGTAGCGGTGGTTGAGTCTGCGGTAGCCGGTCAGCCAGGACATGGTCCGCTCGATCACCCACCTGCGTCGCCCAAGTCGCTCTGATGACTCGATGCCTTTGCGGGCGATACGGACGCCGATCCGCTTGCCGCGTAGCCATTTCCGCAGTTCAGGTATGTCGTAGGCCTTGTCGGCGTGGAGGCGCTGGGGTTTGAAGTGGCGTCCGCGGTGGGGGTCGTGTCTCGTTTGGTGACCGAGCACCATGGGCTTCAGCGCTTGGCTGTCGTGGGTGTTGGCGGCCGAGAGACCGACGAGGAGGGGCAGTCCTGCCGCGTCCGACAGGACGTGCATCTTGGAACCCGGCTTGCCCCTGTCCACGGGGCTCGGACCTGTGAGTTCGCCCCCTTTTAGCCCTGACGTGGGCGGAGTCGAGGACCGCGCGGGAGAGGTCGAGCAGGCCGGCGTCGTCGAGCCGGTGCAGGATCTCCTCGTGCAGCCGGCCCCAGACTCCGGCCCTCGACCAGATCAGGAACCGGCGGTGGGCTGTCGACTTCGATATCCCGAAGCAGGGTGGCAGAGCCCGCCAGGCGCACCCGCTGACCAGCACATAGATGATCGCGGCGAACAGCGTCTCATCAGGCGTGTCCTGCGTCCCGCCGCCCTGCGGCCGCACTCTCGACGGTGGGATCAGAGGCTCCGCGATCTCCCACAGCCCGTCCGGAACAATCCAACTCCAAGTACCCCGCCCCATACCGACGTCAACGACGCCTCACCACATAGGACACGGTCTAAGGCTTGTCCCGCAAACTTCCTGCTCAGGGCCTGATGACATGATCGAGGCGTGATCAGTGAACCCGGTCAGTCTGGTGCGATGAGGTATGTCCTGTTTGATGTCGATGGCACGTTGATCGATGCCGTGGACAATCAGCGCCTGGTCTGGCGAACGTGGGCAGAGCGGTACGGGCTGGACCCTGATGAGGTCTACCGGGTGGCGCTACGGACGAGGCCGATGGAGACCTTCGCGCAGGTCGCTCCGGACAGGGACGCTCAGAAGTGCCTGGCCGAACTGCACGAGCTGGAGGACGAGGACGTCCGCACCGGCACCTATACGGCTTTCGGCGGCGCCTCGGAGCTGCTGAACGCTCTGCGGCCCGGGGCCTGGGCGTTGGTGACGTCGAACTATGAGCACCGGGTACGTGGACGTTTCGCCCGGACGGGGTTGCCGGTCCCGGAAGTCCTCGTGGACGCCGCCGCGGTGGAGGAGGGCAAGCCGTCACCGGTGCCGTATCTGCAGGCCGCCGCACGACTTGGTGCACAACCGGAGGACTGCCTGGTCATCGAGGACGCCCCCTCTGGAGTGCAGTCCGGGCTGCGTGCCGGGATGACGGTGTGGGGCGTCAACACCCCCGCAGCGGTGGACGGCGTGCATCGCCACTTCGACACCTTGCACGAAGCGGTCCGCGACATCCTCGCCTTCGTCTCCGGACCCCACCCTCACCGGCTGGAGGGTTCCGCCACAGTGCAATGATCTTGCTGTCGCTGGTGTAATCACGGCGTCGGAGCCGTCTTGGATAGTCCCGTTCACCGGGCTGAGCCCGCGCCGGTTCACGAAGCTGGTGACGGCACTGCGTCGCACGGGAGTCGATGTCACCCGCCGGGGCAGGCCGTGGAGCCTGCCGTCGCAGACAGAGCACTGCTGGTCACGGCGTAGTGGCGCACGAACTTGACGATGCGCCAGCTCGCCCCGCTGTTCGGCGTATCCAAATCCGCTGCCGACCGCATCATCGACCACCTCGGTCCGCTCCTGGCGCTGCAGCCTCGGCGCCGCTTCGCCAGAGATGCCGTGCTCATCGTGGACGGCACCCTGGTGCCCACCCGCGACCACACGATCGCCGCAACCGCGGCAGCCGTCTCCGTCGTACTGCGCCTCTACCACCACCATGCCGGTAACGGCATCGTCATGGCCGTGGCCACACCATCCGCCGCGGTCCGCTACCTCATCAAAGCCAACCAGCCCTCGCTGCCGGTCCATACCGACACCACCGACGCTCTGCGCACCGTACGGGCCTGCCTTCGCCACCAGACCGCCTGTCACCATGCCCAGGCCGCACAGCCGGGACCCGGAGTCCGGCAGAGCCCGCCCGGGTCGCTCGGAGCGCCGGGCCGGACTCGGAGTGCGTAGGGGTTGGCCTCGGAGCGCTCTCTTGGAAGGCGAGCTGGAGGCGCCCGACGCGGCCGCCACCCAGCTCGCCGACGCCGTACCCGCCCTCAAGACCAAGATCTCCGTCGCCCCGGGCAAGCCGTACGCGGCCACGCCACGCCTCACCAGCCGCGTACTCGGCGTGATGGCCGCCGAGAGCCGCATCCGGCGCGGCCGCCCCCTGGGCACCTGGGCCTCGTCCCAGTTCCGCTGGACCACAGCCGAACCCCACCCCGAACTCCACGCCGACGACGCCAGAGCCGAACTCGCCACCCACTACCTGCGGGCCTTCGGCCCGGCCACGACCGAGGACGTCAAGTGGTGGACCGGCTGGACCCTCACCGACACCCGCAGGGCCATCACCCGAACCGGCGCCGTCGAAGTCGACCTCTCCCACGGCCCCGGCCACGCGCTGCCCGACCACCTGGACCCGCCCACCGAGACCGCCCGGCGGCCGTTCTGCTCCCCGGGCTCGACCCGACGTCCATGGGGTGGCGCCACCGCGACTGGTACCTCGACCCCGCCTTCGTGCCCGAGCTCTTCGACGCCTACGGCAACATCGGCCCCACCCTGTGGTGGAACGGCCGCATAGCCGGCGGCTGGGCCCAGTGCCCCGACGGCGGCATCGTCACCAATGCCCTGACGCCCGAAGGCCGCACCCGCGAAGCTCGCACGGCCGCCGCCATGGAGGCCGGCCGGATGGCCGCCTTCCTCGGCGACATCCGAATCCGGCCCAGCATGCGCACCCCCCTCGAACGCCGCCTCTCAGCCACCTAGCGTCGCGGAGAACTACATGGCGCTTCGTGCGAGCGGCTCTTCAGACGTCGCCGCGCACTGGAAGGGAGCGGACGACGACCGAGGGCTGCCGCAGGGCATCGTTCTCGGTCGCCAACTGCCGGATCATCTCCGAGTAGATCTCCACGGTGCGGCGCAACTCGATGTTCTCCTGCCGCAGCCGTCGCACCGCCCGGGCTGCTGGCTCGTCGGCGTCCGCCTGGCCGTCATCCGCAGATGCTGCCGACCGGGGGATACGGGGCTGGAAGTAGCCAGCGATCAGGTCGCTGTAGTGCCGGTAGAACGTGGCGTGCGCGATGCCGAGGCGCCGCTCGACCGCGGTGAGGGTGGGGCGGCGGCCGCGGGCTGCGGCGTCGGCGAGGACCGTGTCCATGACGGCTCGGACGGCCAGGGCGGCGGCGCTGACGCGGATCAGGAGCCCGGCGTCGACGAGCCTGGTGACGGTGGGGCCTTCGATCGGCGTGAATGGCTGGCGACCCCGGCCTGTTCGGTCGACAATGATCCGGCGGACGCGCCGGCGGTGCGCCGCGCGGGAGAGGGTGACATGCGGGGGGCGATACTCGGCGGCCGCTACCAATTACGGGAGCCGCTCGGCGCGGGCGGCATGGGGACCGTGTGGCGGGCCAGTGACCAACTGCGTCGGCGCAGCGTCGCCGTGAAGACTCTGACGGGTCTCGTCGAGTCGGACACCTCCGAACTGGCCCGCAGGTTCCGCCGTGAGATCCAGGTGGCTTCGCTGCTGCGTGACCCGCACATCGTGGAGGCGCACGACTCGGGCGAGACGTTCGTCGACGGACGTCCACTGCTGTACCTGGTGATGGAGGAGATCCCGGGTGAGCCGTTGAACCGGCTGCTCGGTGCCCGCACCCCGTCGCTCGCGGAGATCACCCGCTGGGGCGACGGGATCTGCGCGGCGTTGTCGGTCATGCACCGGGCGGGGATCGTGCACCGTGATCTGAAGCCCGCAAACGTGATGATCGGCCCCGACGGGCACGCCACCGTCCTGGACTTCGGTATCGCCCGCCTGGAGGGCGAAGGACTCGACCTGTCCACCCTCACCCGTTCCGGCCATGTGATGGGCACGTTCGCCTACATGTCTCCCGAGCAGGCCATCGGTGCGACCGCACTCGACGGCCGTAGCGATCTCTACTCCCTGGGCTGCTTGCTGTACGCAGCCCTGGTCGGCAGGCCGCCTTTCCCCGAGGGGCCTTGGCACCGCGTTCTGCGCCAGCACATCGAGGAGGCTCCCTTGCCGCCCGGTGCGCTCAGGGACGGAATTCCGGCCGCGTGGGACGCGCTGGTGCTGGATCTCCTCGCCAAAGCGCCGGGGGACCGGCCGCCGAACGCTGCCGCGGTGCGGGAACGGATCGCGGCGCTGCCCCTGCCGGTGAACGCGCCGCCCCCGCCGGTGGCGCCACCTTCCCGGAACGCGACGGTGATCGACCCGGACGCGATCACCTCCGACGCCTCAGCGGTCGTCGGCGTCCACGCGGATCCGGGCGCCCCGGCCGTGCTCGGCGAGGGCGGAGCGGTGATCCCCGCGTTTCCGGGCCCCGGCCCGAACCCGAAGCCGGCCTCGGACTCAACCCCCGACCCGGGCCCCACCCCCGCCCTCACCAGACCGCTGCCCGGCTCCGTGCTGCCCCCGCCGCGGGTGCTGTCCGGCGACGAAGTGATCTCTCGGAGCTTGACGACGCAGCAGTTGCTGGCCCTCGGTGCGGTGGTGCTGGTGGTGCTCAGTGGGCTGGTGACGCTTGCCCTGGTCGTCTCGGGACGCAAGGCCGGCCCGTCGCTGGGCACGGCCGGATTCATCACCCTGGCCGGACTCCTCGCCGCCATCGTGATCGGCTTTCTCCACGCCCTCTACGTCTACGGGTGGCGACCACGCCGGGCCAAGCGGCGGGCCGCGGCCAGGAACCGGCGCGCCGACGAAGAGAGAGCCAAAGCGGATGAGGCGCGGGAAGCGGCATGCGGCGCCGGAAGTCCCGCCCACCAGGACGCCCTCGCGGTCCTCACCTCGGCGATACCGTACGGTCGAGCTCTGTGGGTGGCCTACCAGTTCCAGGGCGGCATCTGGTGGCTCCACCTCTACCCGCTCCAATTCGACAACGGCGATCTGGTGGGGCTCACCGTGCAGTCGCAGGAGACCTACCGCATCGCCGTCTTCCGGCTACGCGGGACGTCCCTCACCCCACCGCCCGGCGTGTGAGCGACCGGCTCCGACGCGATGCCGAACGCCCCTGCCGCTCGCTCACGGCCCTGCCCGGCGGGAGGCTGTGCGGACCGCGGTTCCGGCCCCAGAGACCTCCTCGTCCTCCACGGAGGCGAACGGCCGTGCCCCGTAGATTTGCTCGGCTCTCCTTCGTCCAGGACGGCGTCGCCGCCCTTGATGTGACGGGCGGGGTTGAGGCCCTTCTCCATCAGGTCCACGGCCCACGCCACCTTCTGCACGCCGACCGCTGACAACTGGATGTTGACTGCGGGCTCTGGCGGCTGTCGGGGCTCAGTCGCCCCCGCAGCCGCCGCAGCTCGACCCGCAGCCGCCCCCGTTGTGCCGGTTGCCGGAGTCACTCCCGCGGCCCCGGGTCGACGGGCCGCGCGGTGGGTTCCTGCGGCGTTTCTCCTCGCGCTGCGCCTGGCGGTAGCGCTCCGCCCTCTCCCGGCCCTCGCGGAGCCGTTCCCGCTGCCGGGCAGGGCCGTCCGCCGGTTCCCACGGGCCCAGCCCGTGGCGGCGGTCCGGGCGGAGCGGGGCAGTGGTCACGGTCGCGTACATCCGCCCCATCTCCTGGTGGCGGTGGTATTCGGCGCAGGCGTATTCGAGGACGACTTCGTCGCCCTCCGCAGGGGTGCCGTACAGGACCGCTTCGAAGGGCTCGTGCTTCGGGTCGATGTCGTGGTGCCCGTTCCCCACCCCGTACGCCGAGCCGCTGCCCAGGAGCCGCGTCCTGGCGCGGGTGTCGCTCTTGCGGGGAACGTACGCGATCAGGGGGGTTGCCGAGCGGGTGCGGGCGTCTGCGCACACCCAGTGGCGTCCGTCCGCCCCGGCGCGCACGCCTACGATCAGGGCCGGCTGGGGCTCCCCGTGCAGCCGCCGCGCCGCCCGGTGAGCGAGCTGGCCCCGGCCGTAGAAGGTCGTACCGGCCACAAGGAGCACCAGGCCGATGCCCTGCTGCCCGACGGCGTCGTAGGCGACGCCGGGCGCGGTCGGTTCCCCGAACAGGCCGTCGGTGAGGATGGCTGCGGCGACCAGGCAGAGCGCCAGCCCGAGGTAGACCTGCTGGTGTCCGCGGTGGCCGTCCGATTCCGGGGTGCCGTCGGGCAGCGGGAAGCGGCGCTCTCCCGCAGCGGCGAGGGCCATGGCCCGCTGTCGGTGTCGGGCCCGCAGCCGCAGGAAGCCTCCTGTGAACGCGACGGCGCAGGCGGCGAGGACGACCAGCCACCCGGCCCTCGCCGGATGGTCCACGTCGCCGGGCCGGGCCAGAGTCAAAACCGCTTCCCCAGCGACGAACACAGCCGCCGGAATGGCCGCGACCGGAACGTTCCGATACCAGAGCGGCAGGGCGGTCAGCAGGATCAGACCCGGATACCTCAGCCAGTCCGTCTCGTCGCCGGGCCCGCTGTGCCAGGCCGCGGACGCGGACGAGAGCCCGAACAGCAGGACGTACGCCGCCGTCACCAGGACGGCCAGGACCCAGCCGCCCACGGCAGGGGCGAGAACGGTCGGGACCGCCGCCTTCCGCCATCGTTCGGCGTCGGCCACGGCCCAGGTGGCGACACCTCCTCCGGACACCGACCGGGAGGCGACACCGTCCCCGGTCACGGACCAGGTGGCGACACCGTCTTCGGGCAGAGTCCCGGTCGGCAGATGCTTGATGTGATATGCCGTCACCGAACCACCGCCGCGCTCCCCTGCATGCGCATCCCGCACGCCCCCTACGCTCGCTCCCCCATGCATTCCCGGCCAGTCTGCCCGCGACAGTGCTCCGCCCCACCGCGGAGAGCGCTTTCCAGCCAAGCATTCCGGTCCGTTAAACCCAAGGCTTCCCGGGGCAAGCTCACCGGAGGCGGGGCAGAACCTTCCAGAGTGCCCCTCCTATAGATCTCTACAGGTCTGGCCGGGGCAAGGGGGCTGGGTCAGCTCTGTTCAGAGGACCGCTTCCTTGGCCAGGCCGCGTGTGGTGACGACCCGGGCGCTGCCGTCGGCCAGCCGGTAGGACAGACCCACCACGGCTACCTGGCCGGTGCTGACCTGGTCGGCGAGCACGCGGGAGCGGTCCAGCAGGAAGTCGACGGTGTGGCGGATATGTTCGGCGATGATGTCATCGTCCTCGGTGAGTCCGGCGGCGCGGGCGGCCAGGACGCTGGGCGTGACGCGCTCGATGACATCGCGTACGTACCCGGTGGCCACGATGCCGTCGGCCAGGGCGGTGCGGGTGGCCGCGACCGCGCCGCAAGTGTCGTGGCCCAGGACGACGACCAAGGGGCAGTCCAGCACGCTGACCGCGTACTCGATGCTGCCCAGCACCTCTGCCCCCGCCACGTGGCCTGCGGTGCGGACCACGAACAGGTCGCCCAGGCCGCGGTCGAAGATGATCTCGGCAGCAAGGCGGGAGTCGGAGCAGCCGAACAGCACTGCGAACTCACGTAGCGCGGTGACGGCGGCCGGGATGACCTTCAGGGGCTCGGCGGTCTCCGGGCTGAGCTCGGACAGCGCCGGCGGCCGCCGGTTGCGCTGCGCCTGCTCGATCTCCAGAGTCCGATCAGGGGTTATTGCCCACCGCTTGGTGGTATGGCGAGCAACAGGAGCAGGGGTGCGCCGACCAGGGAACGGAGGATGGTGCCAGTTCGGGGCAAGGGCTCGCCGTCGTCCTGCGTGGTGGTATCGCGCAGCATGAAGTAGGCGAAGCAGCCGGCTGCCGTGCCGCCGACGCCTGCGATGATCCAGCCGACAGTCGTTGTGCCGTGTTCCTTGTCCCAGCCGAGACCGACACTGAGCAGCAGCACGAGGAAATACGGCAGGTTCGCCACGACCAAGAAGACGAACGCGACGAGCAATTGTGCGATGTGCCGCAGTCGCCGGAGGACTGGCGCGTGGAGGTCCTTGAGACGCGTCGTCGGGTGGGCAGTGGCCTGGCTGTTCAGCGTGTGCATGTTCCCGGCGAGGTGGGCGAGCAGAGCCTTGCGGGATGCCTCCGGCCCGGTGATTGTGCAACGTGCGCCGGATGCGGCGGCGTTGTCCGGCGTTGTCCCGGACATCCGCGTGGCGCCCAACGTGGCAGCGGATCGGGAGCCGGGACGGCTCTCGACGAGGCTTCCGCTGACGATTCGGGGCACGGGGACGGCTGTCCCCTCAGCCTCCTTGCCCCGGGGGAGGTCGAGGCGCGCCTGGTCGACGAGGTCGGCGAGCAGCTCGTCCTCGGCGGTGGCGTCGTCGCTGATGAGGTCGAGCCGGTGGTCGAGGTCCTCCATCCGCACCGTCTGGCGCAATACGGCAAGTGCGGCCGGCTCGGGGGAGGTGAGCTGCGCGGCCTTCTCCTGCAGGCGCTGGATCTGTTCGTGTGCTTCGTTCGCTTCGCGGGCGAGGGCCTGCTGGGCCTGTTCGGCCGTGAAGCGGCGGCGGCGTGCGCGTTCGAGTTCGCTGTTCGTGCGTTCCAGACGTGCGCGGGCCTGGGCGAGCTGGTACTCGATCTCGGCGCGTTCACGATCGCGGGCGGCGGCCAGCTCGACGGTCCGCTGACCGACGACGGACTCGAGGTAGGCACCCATCTGCCGCAGCTCGGCCAGGGCGGCGTTGGCCTTCGCGGCGACGTCCTGCGCGCGGGCCTGTCCGGCGAGGGCATCGGTGAGCTGTTCATGCAGGCGTACCAGGTGCGTGGCCTCGCCTTCGGCCTCGGGCCGCCGTGATTCGCGGTCGGCCTCCCGCCACAACTGTGCCGCGTCACGTTGCAAGGCCGGCAGCATACGAGGATCGGAGGCAGTGCTCTCCAGCAGACGATGCAGCAGAGACCGGGGGATGATCTGGGCCCCGTTCAGGTAGGTGGCCCAGGTGGAGGCACTGGGGCCCTCCTCGAAGCGGGCGGCCAGATCCCTGACCGTGAGCCGTTGAGGTTCGATCAGCCGACACAAGAACTCCGCCAGCCGGTTCGCATGCGGCCTCCCCCTGAAAACGCGCTGCCGCGGCATGGTGCTCCCGGTATTTGTCCAGGCCTGTCCGGCCGTTGTCCACGCAGAATCAGGCAACTACCAGGGCTGATGCTCTGTTAGGCGCCAGTCATATCCCACCAGTGCAGATCGTGGTCCGCAGCCCCTTCTCCCAATCCATGGAGCAAGCGATGCACTGGAGCCAGTTGTTCTACGAGTTCCTCCTCCACGATGTCCTTGGCAACACCGTTGCTGCACTCCTCGTCACCGCCGGAGCCTGGACGACCCGCCGCCTGGTCCGACGCTCCAGCAACCGCCGGACCACGAACCGAGACAGCACCGACCAGCCCTGAGAAGAGCTGAAGAATCGGCGATGCGGCGGTCGGGGCCGCAGCCATCAGCGGGAGCCTGCTGGAGGGGCTCGGCGAGGAGAGCAAGGCCGTGGGCGGGGTCTACTCGGCACCGGATGCCGTGGTCGAGCGCATGGCAGCCGGCGCTCAGCACCATCGTCGGCTTGGTTCCGGCCGTGGCGCAGCCCGACGCCGACCCGATCAGGCAGGCCGCCGCCAGCTGAAACCCTGAGACACCACCACGCCGGGCCCGCGGCTCGGCAGCACCCGCCGATCGATCCGCCGCAGCCTGTTCGGCGGGCGCCGCACGTTCCAGGTACACCGGCCCGTGATACTCCTGGCCATGAGGTGGTCCGAGAATGGCCCATCGACCTGGCGGTGCGCTCGTCTCATCCGATCGGGGCCGGCGGGGCAGAGGCGTCGCCCGCGGCGTCGGCGTAGCGGCGGGCCAGATGCGCGAAAGCATCCTTGAGCTCAGCCGGTCCGACGACCTCGATGTCGGCATCGAACCTGCCCACGGCGGCGGCCAGTGCGGGCCATGACCACGAACCCAACGTGAGTCGGCAGCGGTTCGGGCCCAGTTCCTCGACGAACCCGTCGCGGGTGTAGCGGGACACGAAGCCAGCGGGGACGTCGAGGATCACCTCGCCGCGACAGGGCTGGTCGCCCGAGCCGTCATGACCTTGAAACCTGCCGGAGACGAAGGCAGCCACATCGCCTCCGGGCAGTTCGCGCGGGGCGAAGCGGGGCCCGGTCGGGGTGCGCGGGGTGATGCGGTCGGCGCGGAAGGTGCGCCAGTCCTCGCGGTCGAGGTCCCAGGCTACGAGGTACCAGCGGCCGCCCCAGGTGACGAGGTGATGGGGCTCGACCCGGCGCGGAGCGGATGGGGCGGGCTCGTCGTTTGCTCCTGGTCGGGGTACGGGGGCGTAGCCGAAGCGCAGCACCTCTCGGGCGTGGACGGCGGCCCCGAGCGTCATGAGCACCCCGCTGTCGACCTGCCGATCCGGCCGGGTCACGGGTCGCTCGACGGCGGTGATCTGGAGGGTGTCGATACGTCGGCGCAGCCGAGCGGGCATGACCTGCCGGACCGTGATCAGGGCGCGCGCCGCGGCCTCCTCGATGCCGGCGCCGGCAGTGGTGGCGATCTGGAGTGCGACGGCGAGGGCGACCGCCTGCTCGTCGTCGAACAGCAGCGGGGGCAGTTCCGCTCCGGCATCGAGCCGGTACCCGCCGTCGGGGCCTTTGAACGCCACGATCGGGTACCCGAGCTCGCGCAGGCGGTCGACATCACGGCGCACGGTACGCAGGCTGATGTCGAGCCGCTCGGCCAGGAGCGCCCCGGGCCAGTCCCGGCGCGCCTGGAGCAGCGAGAGCAGCGAGAGCAGGCGTGCTGAGGTCTTCGGCATGATCCCCATGTTGCCCCGAGAAGCGGCCACACCCTGTCCGCTTCCCCCGCGATCGTTGTTCTCGTGCCAGACAACGAGAACAACCGGAAGGGCCCGATCTCCGTGACAGCCACGACGCCATCCTCGACTCCCGACGCAGAGCGCGCCGACCTGCTCGCGGCGCTCGCGACCGCGCGATCGGCCCTGACCGCCACCACGCGTGGGCTCAGCGACGAGCAACTCGGCGAGCACCCGACCGTCAGCACTCTGTGCCTGGGCGGGCTGATCAAGCACGTTGCGTCTATGGAGGAGGCATGGATGCGCTTCGTGGCCGAGGGCCCGTCCGCGATGCGGTTCGACCTGCCCGACGGTGTCACCTGGGCCGAGCTCGCCGCCGGCACCGCACGCGAGTTCCCTCAGTGGATGATCGACCACCAGAACGACTTCCGGACGCTTCCCGGCGAGACGCTGGCCGGCATCCTCGAGCGCTACGAGCAGGTCGCCGCCCGGAGCGAGGAGATCATTGCCTCCGTGCCCGACCTGTCGGCGACGCACCCGCTGCCGCAGGCTCCCTGGAACGATCCGGGAGCGGACCGCAGCGTGCGCCGGGTGCTGATGCACGTCATCGCCGAGACCGCCCAGCACGCCGGGCACGCGGACATCCTGCGCGAGACGCTCGACGGCCAGAAGTCCACCTGAGCGGCGATCCCGGGGCTGGAGGCGACTCCTTGTCGCCCGGCCCCGGGCCCACGGATGAGCCAGGCCAGGGAGTCGGATCACCACCAACCTGAAAGGAACGACGTCACCGTGAAGATGCGCGAGCAAGGGCGAAGCGAACTTCGGGGCAGGCTCTACTGCCTGGGCACCTCGAGGTTCGTACCGGTCGGCAGACCGAAACAACTGCGTGCTGCCGGCCATCACAGGCGCGTCGATACCCCGGCGATCGGCCGACGAGCGTGCCGGGGCCTGACCGGATGAGGGTCCTCGACACCCGGGCGCTCAACCGCGCGACGCTCGCCCGGCAGTTGCTGCTCGACCGCGCCGACGTACCGGTTCTCGACGCCGTCGCGCACCTCGGCGGCCTGCAGGCGCAGGAACCGCAGGAACCGTTTGTCGGGCTCTGGTCGCGGCTGCGCGCGTTCGACCCGGGGGTGCTCTCGGACCTGCTGACCGGGCGGCGCGTGGTACGGACCCACCTCATGCGCCGCACCGTCCACCTCGTCACAGCCGAAGACGCTCTGGCCTGGCGGGCCCGCCACGACACCATGCTGCGCCAACGGGTGCTCGGTACCTACCGCCGCGAGCTCGACGGGACGGACCTCGACGAGCTCGCCACAGCGGGCCGGGCCGTGATGGCGGACGGTGAGCCGCGCTCGATGGCCGAGCTCACGCGGGCGCTCGCCCCGCGCTGGCCCACGCCCGGGCCGCGGGCACTGGGGGAGATGCTGATCGCCGCCCTCATTCCGATGGCGCAACTGCCCCCGCGCGGGCTCTGGCGCACCAAGGCGGGGGTACGAAACGTCCCGCTCTCGGCCTGGCTGGGCCGCGAGGTCGACCCTCCGGCCCCGAAGGGCTGCGATCCGGTCGGCGAAGCGCTGGTGCGTCGCTACCTGGCCGCGTTCGGCCCCGCCGCCTCGGCCGACCTGCGCGCCTGGTGCGGCCTCGCCGGACTGCCGGCCGCGGTCGCCGCACTACGGGAGGAACTGGTCTGCTTTCGCGACGAGCGAGGCCGGGAACTGCTGGACCTCCCCGACGCACCACGCCCCGACCCCGACACACCCGCCCCGGTACGGTTCCTGCCGGCTTTCGACAACGCGGTCCTCGGCTATCACGACCGGGGCCGCATCATCGATGATGCCTACCGCGGCCTGTCGGTTACCGGAGCCCGCGTCGTCCTGGTCGACGGCCGGGTCGCCGCGACCTGGACCCTCAAGGCCGACACCGTGATCGTCACCCCCCTACGCCACCTTCCCCGAGGTGACCGCACCGCTGTGGCCGAGCAGGGGCAGGCACTCGCGTCGTTCCTCTCCGACAACGCCGGCGACCGCGTCCAGATCTCCGAAGTCACCCGCTGAGGGGCTGATGACGGCGAGCGCACCACCCGCTGTGCGAGAAGCCCGCGCCGAGCAGGTATCGCGCTCTGTCGATCCGTCGGGGGCAGCAGGTCCTTGGCTCGGCGTTCCATCAGCACGGGCAGGTATGTGCGCACACGTGCGTACCTGAGCTCGTCGTACGCCGTCTGTACTGTTTTTTGTACCAGGCCGGCGTCCAGCTGAGGGTGCGCCTTCACTAGCCGCTCGGCGACATGGCGGATGCTGAGGGCATCCTCCGATTCGGCCATCGCGCACCTCGGTCTTCCTTCGGGGATCGCTTTTCCCAAGTCTTGCGGAGCAGCCCTCGGCCCGGAAGTCGATCTTTCGCCGCTCTCCGCGGCCGGTGGCGGCATCCACCGGCTGGAACCCGCTGAACCGTTCGACCGGCTGTGGGCTGAAGCACGGCGGGCTCTCGGCGGTTCAGCCTGACGTGGCGAGTTGGGGTTGGTAGAGGGTTCCGTCGCTGAGCATCTCGAAGAGGAAACGGGCGCCGGGGTGGGGGCTTGGGTGCCGGGGTCGGGAATGCATTGGAGGTGGCGGTTGGTCTCCCTGGTGCCACGGTCGGGGGTGGTGGGGTCTGGTGTGTGGCACACCTCTGGCACTTTCGACACGTGGTTCCTGGCGGGTAGGGGTTTTCCCGTCGGGCGGGATGCGAGGGGAGGCACCCACCGACCGGGGTGGTTACGAGGTCGTCCGACGCGACACCACACGCCGCGAACACGACGCAGGCCCTTCTCCGCTCGGTCGTCGGCTACCTGCGCCTGCCCCGGTCACGCCGGTTGTGCCGTCAGGTGTGCAGGCGGCTGTTGGAGCCTTCCCGGTCTGACCGCTTGCGCAGGCCAAAGGGGGTGTTGCTGGAGTACCAGGTCGAGGTGCACTCGGGGCACTTGAACCGGGGCCAGGGGTGCGGATCGCCTGCGAGCAGGGCCCTCACCCTGCCAAACGGTCCCCTTCATCGTGATCATCAGAGCGCGGCGCCCGGGCTGGACACCGCCCGCCATGATCCACGAAGACCGCCTGCGCCCGGGCAGAAACAGCCGAATGCCGGCATCTGCTGCCACGGTCTGAGCGTCAGCGCCTCGAAGTGGTGGTGACGTCCGTGGTGGAGAAGCGTCTTCGCGGTTAGTTCGTTCAGGTGTCTGGCCAGCGGGGGTGTGTGGCTTCCAGGCCGAGGAGATCGAGCAGGTGGCGCTGGATGCCTCGGGTGATGGCGATGACGGGTGGCTCGGTGGCGCTGCCGATCCGTAGCCTCAGGTCGGACAGGTTGCGGGGGTAGGTCGGAAAAGCTCCGTTGTCAGTTCGCAGCCGGGGAAGCTGTGTCGTCGGCCTTGATGTCGAAGTTGATCTGGTCTCCAACGATAGAGGAAACGGTGACTGATACGCCCAAAGTGCTGCCGTCGCCCGCTGTGAGCGTGCAACGGGTGGTGGTGCCGACCTTCCCGACGAGGTCCTCGGGACAGGCGACGTCTGGCGTCGGCTGGCCCGTTGTGGCGGCGAGCTTTTCGGCGACTGTGGTGGCCAGCTTGGCCTTGGACAGTTTTTGCTCGGAGTTTCCAACGCTGACGGAGCCCGAGCAGCCGACGAGCAGCACGCTGGCGGCTACGGCCGAGAGGCTCCAAGTTGCTGCGGACAAGCGGGTTATGGTCATGGTGGGGCTCCATTCCGGATGATCAAAATGATAAGTGGCCGGAAGCATACTGGCCGTGCGTCAGGCGCGCAGAGCTAGACCCGCACGGGTGTGCTGCGCGGTTGCGCCAGGCTCTGGATCTGCACTGTCCCGAGCAGTACACGGTGTCCTGACGGCGGCCTGCTCCAGCGAAGGTCAGGCGACCGCAGACCAGACAGGTCAGCAGCCGGACCATGCCGGTTTCGCCGTTCCCCTCCGCTTCACCCAGCATCAGCCCGTGCCCCGGCATGCGGCCGGCGGTCCTGCGCTCCCGGTGCGCCTGGGCTCGCCAGACGTCGTCGCAGTAGAGGCGCCGGGATGGGGCGCCCCTGGGCAACCGAGTCCCACAGGAGGCGCAGAAGCGAACGCGGGCCATGTCTCCAGCGTCGCTCACCTGCCCCGGCCATCCAACTTCGATCCCGGTTCGCTGTCACCGGACAACGGCCGCACGCGGGCGGGGCGGTCGGGCACACTGCGGGCATGACCGATGACGAGAACGAACGCAGGGCACAGGCCGCACGGGCCGAGCGCTCGTAGGACCGCGGCAGCGCGCGGCCGTAGACCGTGACGCAGGAAGGGAATGCAGCTGGTGGGGGACATCGATGACGCCCTGGACCGCGCGGACCGTGAAGGGTTCACGCGGGAGCCGCCCAGGACGTTGAAGGGGCGGATCAGCTTCCTGGTGAGACAGTTGAAGTCGACCAAGGCCGTCGCCCGGGAGCTCAAAGTGAGCCAGCGGCCGGTGGAGCGTTACCGCAAGGGCGACCGGAAGACCCCGCCCAAGCCGGTCGCGGACCGCATCGACATGGCCGTGCGGGCCTGATGGCAGCCCGTGGTGCGTGGCCGCCGCCGCAAGGAGGCGGCAGCCAGCACCGGGATCACGGTGGAGACGCGGGCCCGGTTCGGCTACACCGCTCCGGTCGGCACGACCGACGACGGCCGGATGCGACGCCTGACCGTCCATCTCCCGCCCGCGTACGCGCAGCGTCTCTTCGACGCCCGCGCCCAGGGTGGAAGCGACCAGCAGATGCGTGCAATCGTGGCCGAAGGATTGCAGGAAATCTATTTCAAGGACGGCGGGACCCGCGCGGACGGCCTTGAAGTCGAATTCACGGACATCGACTATTTCGACGTCTCCTTCTGAACAGGAACCTGAAAATGCCGCGCACTGAAACCGGAAAGCAGGAGCCGGGACGGCGCCGCCGACCGACCACCACGGCCTGGTAGACCGGGTGTGCTTCGACCTGGAGACCGCTGGCTTCTGCACGACCCCGCCGACAGACCAGGCCCAGGGACTCGTCGTCAGCCCCGACCAGGACGGCGAAGTCGTCGTCGCATGCCTCTCCCACACCCGCCTCAACACCGCGGCGCTCGCCGTGGTCAACGCGGACAGGCTGGAGGCAGCGGTCGTCACCCGCTTCGAGACGGTCCGCGACGCCATGAACACTGCGCTCGCCGCCGTCCTGACCGGCTTCGGATACCGCATACGCCCGAACACCGACGGCCTCGCCCACATCGTCAACGGCTGCAAGAGGCTCAAGGCACCGTCTGCCTCTCTCCGGATCCCCTCGTGCGCGCGTGGGCGCGTCCACGCCTCTCAGGCCGGTCACAGGCCGGCCGGATACGTAGGACTGCGAAGTTCGCACCCCGGCGGCCGGGGTGCGGAACCGGTGGTGTGTCCGGTCGTTGAAGGTCCTGGGTCGCACGCCGTCCCGGGCACGCCCTGCCGTTCTCCTCGGCCTGCCCGGGCGGACCCCGGGTCCTGGTGCCTGACGCCTTCTGTTCCTTGCTGCTGTCGCTCGGGGACGGATGTCACCGAGAGCGGTGGTGGCAGCGTCGGGTGCCAGGACCAGTTTTCCGGCCTGTGCCTCGGCCGTCCCGGGCGCCGGTTAGGGTCGTGGTCAGCCCGCGCCGATATGGCGTGCGTGGGTGAGGCCCGGTGCCCAGAGCGCCACGTCGGCGCCTACACCAAGGAGTCGAAGGCGCCCGGCGCATCGATCACGCTCGGCCGCGCCGATGGGATGCCGACCGACCGGTGGAAGACCGTCGACCTCTGACCGCAGCCGCGGCGGGGCGGGCAGGCCCCGGCGTCATGACACCGGGCGGCCGCGGGCGCCCCCCGCGAGCTGGCCGAGGAGACCGGTGCTCACGTGCCCGTCGGCAACCTCCACCAGATCGGCGTCTGGGACCAGGTCGGCCGCGACCCGCGCGGCACATACGTCACCTTCGCGTACATGGTCATCGTCCCCGACGGCACCCCGGCCATCACCAGGGAAGACGCCCGCACCGCCCGCTGATGGCCCGTGAAGGATCTGCCGGAGCGCCTGGCGTTCGACCACGCCGACATCATCAGTGCGGCCGTCGCACCCAACTCCTGAGAGGGCGCCGGCTACCTGGGTGTCGCGCACGGCCTCTCCAGGCCGTCCTCGGCACCCCGCCGTTCTCGGCATCGAGACCCCGGCTCGCACCAGCTCACCGTGCCATGCCTCCGCACGGCCGTCGGCACGAACTGTGAAAAGCACATGTGGTTTCACCAGGGCGTATGTCATCCTCAGGTCCCGTGTCAGCACGTAACCGCCGCCTGCCTCGGGACCTGTCGTGGCCGCTCTCGCCAACAGACATCCGCACGGCCCTTGGTACGGGAGAGACGATCGCCGTCGACCTGCGGTTCGACGACCGCATTTGGAGTGACGGCACCTTGCTACACGTCGAGTGGATACCGCCGCTCTCTTCCAACTACGGCACGGGCATCGATCCCGGTCTGTGGAACAGCGTACGGATCCACATCGCCCCGATCGCGGACATCCGACGGGGCATCGCCCGCCTGGCCCTGCTCCGGCACGCGCTTCCCGAACTCGCGGCCTGGACCTACGCCGCCCGGTCTGCGCCCGAGGGCTGGGCCCTGAGCAGCCACAGCCGCTCCTGGCGGTTCGAGGACCGCTCCATCGCCCACCGCGACGACCACCAGCCGTACCGCTGAGCACCACACTTCGACGAACGGTGCCGAAGCAGAAAGGAGTCGGCCCGTCGAGAAACCGTCTGGGAGCGGTGCCGGCTCCGCGCAGGGTGGTCTCGTCCCGTTCCCGGGCGCGTGTGCGCCCGGGGTGTGGCATACCGGGATGCAGGCCCGGGGCGAAGCCGGGAGCCGGAGCCGGAGCCGGGCAGTGAAGGGGATGGTGGACGGGGCGGGTGGGGCAGGCGAGGGAGCTGATCGGCCAGACGGTGACGGACGCGGTGCGTTCCGGGTTCGCGGCCTGGTTCAAGTCGCGTACGCGGGTCCGGGTGAGGGCTGCGTCTGCGCGCGCACGACTGCGGCGGCGTGGTCCCCGTCTCCTGGTGCGGTGAGCACGGCGACGGGGTGGGGCTGGTGTTGGAGTCGCACCCTGGAGGCGGGATCCGCTGCACGGACCTGCTCCTGGACCGTACGGGCAGAGACGGGTGAGCGCCACGAACGGTCGGTGACTCCCGAACTTATCGGTACTGATCACATGGCGGGTTGCTGCCGTCGGGTTCGTTGCCCGGGGTGGCGGTCTGAGCGCCGGCACCGGGGGTTGGCTGGTCACTCCGTCCCGGCAGGGGAGGGGGCCTGGACGGGGTGTGCGGTTGCCGTACGGGTCCGGGCGGCAGCCCGTCGTGCGGGCGAGCCTGCCCCATGACACCGGGGGAAGGTCATCATGCGGCGGGACCCGCTCCGGAAGCACCCCGCCCCCGCATCGACTTGTGCTTGAACTCCACTGATGACTTGGTCGCGTCCAGGATCCAGGTGCCGGCGCTGAGGTCGGACAGTCTGGTGGAGGGCTGGGCGGGGTGTGGGGTTCGCGGGCTCGTGTGTTCGGCGCCTGCTCCCGCCTCGTGGCACTTCAGGGTGTCTGTGCGTGGCCCGGCAGTTTCCGCACCGCCGGGCCACGCGCGGGTCAGGCGAGGCCGAGCTGCTTGTAGAAGGTGTTGTTGTCCGTCTGGGTCCGCGGCCGCGCCGCGCGGCCATCCGGTACCAGTGGATCGCGGACGTCTTCGCCGACCAGGCCATCGCCATCAGCGGACTGATTTACCGAACGCGTTGGAACGATCCCGTACGTAGCAACACGGCGGACGGGAGTCGATGTGCGAGCGGGGATGGTCCTGGAGGATCTACGGGTCCAGACAATGCCGGCTGGCGGCGGACGGGCGTACGCGATCCTGTGGCCGGACGGCCTGGTTGACGAGGAGTCGGACGGGTTCCTTCGCCAGTACGACGGCTCGGGCACGCAGAGGACGTACGCCTACTGCCTCGTCGATCACCTGCGCTGGCGCGTCCGGGAAGGGTTGTCGACCGAGACGGTGAGGCTGCTCGACCTCCATCGCTACATGGGGGCGATCGGCGCGAAGGTGATGATGCCCCACGGGCAACCGTGGCGGGTTCCGCCGAAGCGCCCCTGCGGTGACTCGGCCCTCCAGGTCGCAGCGGCTTGCCTCAAGGGCTTCTACCTGCACCTCTGCGCTGGGGGAGGGGTCAACGACGCGTTGGCGGTCGAGCTCGCCGGGAGGCGACTGCCGACGAAGGCTGACAAGAGCTGGGCATTCCTGGGGCACGTGAAGAAGTCGATGCCGGCCAATCCGCTGGGCCCGAAACGGCCCACCAGGCGCCGTCATCCGAAAATGCTGCCCGATGGGGCCCGGCACGACCTTCTGGGCGTCGTGAACACGGCTCGTGACGGGATGGTCGTGACCTGGCTTTCCGACACCACGATGCGGATCGGGGGGCTGACGGGTCTGCACCTGTCCGATCTGCATTTGCGGGAGAACGCCGACTGCGGGGACTGCAAGGCACCACACGTGCACGTGTGCCATCGCAGGGCGAACCCCAACCGGGCGGCAGCGAAGATCAAGCCGGACTGGGCGGTGGTCGACGGGGTGGTGACCAAGGGAGATGTCTACCTGGTCAGCCCGGCGATGATCAGCAGCTATTTCGCCTACATGACCACGGAGTACAGGCTGCATGCCTCCGCCCACGGCATACCGGATCGGTGAGCTCATGGGCCACATCCGCGACTTCGACCAGATGGTCCCTGGCGATTCACTTCAGACACTGACCACCGAAAACACCACCCTCAGGCACCGCATCCAACAGCTCACCCGTGAGCACCGCACCTTGCAGGAACGTCTGGAGGGGGCCCGCTCCAACCTTCGCTTCAGCGACAAACGCATCGCCGCACTTGAAGTGGACCTTCTCGAAGCCCAGCGGCAGTAACGACTCGGAGATCATTTAATGCTGCTCGTCGAGGAGCCGAGCGAGTACGTCCAGCGGCAGGCTGACGTTGCCGCGGTGGTGCCGGCGCTCATTGTGAGGGCCGTGATCGCGCACTACGCTGGCCGCCGTCGCGAGGGAACATAAGGGGATGGGGACACCATGGCGAAGGCCCGCACACAGATAGCTAAAGGGGTCGTCTACGCACTGATGCTGGTCCCGCTCACCGGTTGTTCCAGCACCCCAGAACAGACGCCTGAAAAGGTTGTGGTGACCGTAACGGCCACCGCTCCGCAACCCGCCCCTGCGCCGACCATCGATGCGGAGGAAAGGAAGCGCATTGTCCAGAACAGTGCGAGTTCTGCGGGCGCACGGGTGAAGCGTGAAGGCGGAAGCTGTGTCGAGCACGTTCCGCCGGAGTACACCGAAGATGAGCGGAGACTCTTCATACTGACGTGTAACCTCGCGGCGTTCTAGCCTCGATCTTTCGTGATTGGCCGTCAGCTTCGACTGGCGGCCGATCTGCGTTCGAGGGTGTTCTTCGGGCGTGAGGACGGCCCGGCTGTCGCGTCGGGTGGGCGCCGGGTTCCACTGCTCCGGCGAGGTGGTTCAGGTTCGTCGGGACGGTTGAATCTGCTGGTCAGCCGGGGTTCGGGAGGGCGTCGCGGCGCCGGTCGCGGCTACCCCTCAACACCACCGATGGCCTCGCCCCCTGACGGGGCGAGGCCATCACGCCATTTCTGCCCTGCTGCCCGAGCCAGCCACGTCACGGACGCCTACGTCACGCGTTTCGCAGCTCACATCCGATCCGGACACCCCCCATGTCGGAAAACTGGACAGCGCGGCCCAGAACCGGGCCAAGGCCCTCTGCACCGGCTGCCCGGTGCGCACCGAATGCCTTGCCTACGCCCTCGACCACCGGATCGAGCACGGAATCTGGGGTGGCATGACCGAACGTGATCGGCGGGCGCGCGCAGCGGGCCGGGTGATGCCGCGTCACGCGACGGCGGTCCCCTCGAGCTCGACCATCTGGCCGGGGATCGCCAGTCGCGTCACCCCGAGCATCGTGGTGGCCGGCGCCACCTCGGCTGCGCCGAGCCGCGCCGCCAGGACGCCGTAGTGCTGGAAGAGCAGGTCGACGTCGGTCGTGTACACATTGAGCCGCACGAGGTCCGCGAGAGACATCCCGGCCTCGCCGAGCACGGCCTCCAGGTTGTCGACGCTCAGCGTCAACTGCGCAGCCATATCCCCCTCGTGCAAGGGCTTGCCGTCGCCGCTCATCGCGGTCTGCCCCGAGATGTACAGCGTGCGGGTGTGCCCGGAGACGACCTCCCCCTGGTTGAACCCCATCTCCACGGACCACGTCACCGGGTTGACCGCCGTTCGCTCCATCGCGTCATCAGCTCCATTCGATTCATCAGGAATACGTGCGTACGAACATCCGTCCGCCCGTGGGCTCGGGGCGCCACCGGCCTTGACGTCGTGTTGAAGAGCCTGCCAACAAATCACGACACCCTTGGTCATGTATTCCGATAAAATTCCCCGCATGCGCGCCGACCGACTGGTCTCCCTGGTACTTCTGCTGCGCCAGCGCGGCCGGCTCACCGCGGACACGCTGGCCGGCGAGCTGGGGGTGTCCACCCGCACCGTGCTGCGCGACATCGAGGCGCTCTCGGCGGCCGGCGTACCGGTCTACGCCGAACGCGGCCGGCACGGGGGTTTCGCACTGCTGCCCGGCTTCCGGACCGAGCTCACCGGGCTGAACCACGACGAGGCCCTTGCCCTGCTGACCGCCGGATCGGGCCGCGGCGAGCAGGTGTTCGGACTCGGCTCGGCGCTCGCTTCGGCCATGCGGAAGGTGGTCGACGCGCTGCCGGAAGGCCACCGGGCCACCGCGAGCGACGCGGCCCGGCGGTTCCTCGTCGAGCCGGAGACGGACCTGCTCTCACGCAGGCCGGTCACGGACGAGGTACCCGGCACCACCATGATCGAGGTCCGGCGCGCGGTGCTCGCCGGACACAAGCTGCGCATCCACTACGAGGCCACCGGCCGGCCGCCGCAGTGGCGCACGGTGGACCCGATCGGCCTGGTCACCGTGCGCGACCGCATCTACCTGCTGGCGACCCGGGCCGGTGAGGACCGTACCTACCGGCTGTCCCGGGTGCTGGCCGCCGAGGAACTCCCCGAGCCGGCGCAGCGGCCGAACCGGGTCGACCTGGACCGGATCTGGCGGGAACGCTCCGCCCAGTTCCTCGGCGACAACCACATCACCGTGCTGGTGCGGGTGGAGCCGGCCCGGCGGGAGGACCTGCTGGACACCGCGGTGGCCGTCCGCGCCGAGGAGCCCGACGCGGACGGCCGGCTGCGGCTTGAACTGACGTTCCAGGACTCATGGCACGCGGAATGGGCGCTGTGGCAGCTCGGCACGGACGCGGAGGCCCTCGCCCCGCAATCGCTGCGCACCGCCCTGCGCGACCGCGCCACCGCGATGGCCACCCGCTACGGGGCCCCCTCCTGAGACGGGCGCCGGCGCAGGTGCGTCGTGAGGTGGTGCTGCAGGGGCTGTCCCACCGCGGCCATGTCGTGAACGACCGTCATCTCGCCGTCCCCGACCGTGTAGCGGCGCCGGGTGCCCGTGACCTCCTTGGCCAGCGGGGTCAGCGACACGTCCTTGGTCTCGATCTCGATCTCCGCACCGGACACCCGCCCGACGTACGTCTCGACGATGCCGGTCGGATGGGCGAGCACGACCTCCAGGGAGGCGTCGGGCGTCACCCGCCACCAGCCGGCCTCGCGTCCCGCCGGCCGCACGGGCGCCCCGGACGCGTCGATCAGCCAGGCGCGTGCCTCGTAGCGGAGGAAGGGGCGGCCGTCGTGGCTGAAGGTGATCTCCTGCTCGTAGCGGAAGTCCTGTTCGAGCGTCGGGTACTCGCCCTGCCCGCGGCCGTGCCAGCGTCCCAGCAGGGCCAGGACGGGCCGCAGTTGCGGGTGCGGTGCGGGGCCTTCGCCGAGGACGTGGCTGTCAGGGTAGGGATTTTCCTGCACCGACTCGAACATGTTCACCTTGCCTGTCTGCGTGGACCCCCGAAGGCCGCAGCTTAACGGCAGGGCGCCGCCCGCCCCGCCCCTGGGCACGGGGCGGAGCGGGCGGCCACGGCGCGGCGGGAGCCGGGCGGTCACCGGGCCGGCAGGGCCCCCGCGACCGAGGCCGGAACCGGCGCGAGACCGGCCGGCCGGGTGGTGAAGGTGCCCCGGCCCTGCGTCCGGCCGCGCAGCCGGGACGCATAGCCGAACAGCTCGGCCAGCGGCACGGCCGCCGTGATCACCGCGGTCCCGGCCTCGGCCGTGGAACCGCTGACCCGGCCTCGGCGGGCCGCGAGGTCACCGAGCACGCCCCCGACGCCGTCCTCCGGGACCGTCACCGTGACTTCGACGAGCGGTTCCAGGAGCTCCATCGTGCTCAGGCGCAGCGCCTCGCGCAGCCCGAACCGGCCCGCCGCGCGGAACGCCATCTCCGAGGAGTCCTTGGAGTGGGTCGCCCCGTCGGTGAGCGTGACCCGCAGCCCCGTCACCGGGAACCCGCCGAGCGGCCCCTCGGCGAGCGCGTCCCGGCAGCCCGCCTCCACGGCGCGCGCGTACTCCTGCGGCACGCGCCCGCCGACGACCGTCGAGCGGAACTCGAAGCACGGCTCCTCCAGCGGCTCGACGTCGAGGACGACGTGCGCGAACTGACCCGCCCCACCGTCCTGTTTGACGTGCCGGTGGACGAGTCCGCGGACCCCGCGCACGACCGTCTCCCGGTAGGAGACCTGCGGCCGGCCCACGACGACCTCCACCCCGTGGCCACTGCGGATCTTCTCCACCGCGACCTCCAGATGCAGCTCGCCCATCCCCGACAGCACGGTCTGGCCGCTCTCCGGGTCGGACCGCACCACCAGGGAGGGGTCCTCCTCGGCGAGCCGCGCCAGTGCGGCCGAGAGCCGGCCCGTGTCGATGTTGCGCCGGGCCTCGACCGCGACGGACACCACCGGCTCGGCCACCGACGGCGGTTCGAGGACCAGGGGTGCACCCGGCACGCACAGGGTCGTTCCCGCCCGGGCGGCCTTCAGCCCGATCACCGCGACGATGTCACCGGCCACCGCCTCCTCCCGTTCCTCGTGCCGGTCGGCCTGGACCCGCAGGATCCGGCCGACCCGCTCCGTACGGCCCGTGGCCGCGTCCAGTACCGTCGCGCCCTTGCGCAGCGTGCCCGCGTACACCCGCAGGTAGGTCAGGCGCCCGGTCGCCGTCGCGGTCACCTTGAAGGCGAGGGCCGTGAAGGGCTCCGCCGGGTCCGGGGCGCGCTCCTGCTCCGCACCGTCCGCCGCCAGCCCCCGTACCGCAGGCATGTCGGCGGGCGACGGCAGATACGCGAGCACCGCGTCCAGCAGCGGCTCGATCCCGCGGTTGCGGTACGCCGAGCCGCACAGCACGACCACGCCGTCCCCGCGGAGCGTCAGCTCGCGCAGGGCGCGCACCAGGGTGCGCTCCGTCAGGGCCGAGGCCGAGCAGAACTCCTCCAGGGCGTCGGCGTGCAGCTCGGCCACCGTCTCCTCCAGGAGCCGGCGCCGCCGGGCCGCTTCCTCCAGGAGCGCCTCGGGTACCGTGCCCTCCTGGTAGGTGTCGGCGTCGGCCCGCCAGTTCAGCGAGCGCATGCGCAGCAGGTCGACGACGCCGGAGAACGAGTCCTCCGCTCCGATCGGCAGCTGCACCACCAGCGGAACGACGCCCAGCCGTGCCCGGATCGACGCGACCGCCGTATCGAGGTCGGCGCCGGCCCGGTCCAGCTTGTTGACGAACGCGATGCGCGGTACACCGTGCCGGTCGGCCTGCCGCCAGACCGTCTCGCTCTGCGGTTCTACGCCGGCGACGGCGTCGAACACCGCGACCGCCCCGTCCAGCACCCGCAGGGAACGCTCGACCTCGTCGGAGAAGTCGACGTGCCCCGGGGTGTCGATCAGGTTGACGCGGTGACCGCCCCACGCGCAGCTCACGGCCGCGGCGAAGATGGTGATGCCGCGATCGCGTTCCTGGGCGTCGAAGTCGGTGACGGTCGTGCCGTGGTGGACCTCGCCCCGCTTGTGGATGGCACCGGTCGCGAACAGGATCCGTTCGGTGATGGTGGTCTTGCCGGCGTCGACGTGGGCGAGGATGCCCAGGTTGCGGACGGCGGTGGGGGAAGTCGTGATGAAGGGCTGCCTGTTGGCGCGCATGGCCCGAGGCCTTTCGAGTGTGCAGAGGAAGAGGGCGGCGCGATTCCCGGACTCCGGCCCCGGTCCCCACGGGCAGCCGCAGCGCCGCCGTCCCGACCGGAGGAGGTCCGGGCAGGAGGCGTCAGGGCGTTGCGGGAGCAGGAGGGGATGGAACCTAGGGGTGGGTCACGGGCGTACGGTGACTGCCGCGCGGCAGGCACCGCGCGCTGCGAGACACCGGGATCACGTCGTACCGGGACGGGGGAGCGAAGGCGGCAGTGCGGTACGTGCACATGGCGCGGCTCCCCTTCTCTTCACTCGGCATGGGCGCGGTGCCCTGTCGGCAGCGCGCACGGCGAGTCTAATGACCGGGCCGTCCGGGGGCACCGGGTTTTCCCCGGGCCCGCCGCGGGGCGGAATTGACGCCACGTCAGTGGCGACCGGGCGCCTGGAGGATGTCGACGCCTGCGCTCTCGGCCCGGCTCGGCTTCACCGGCATCGAACGGCACCCGGACGAGAGTGTCACCACCATTCCCGGACACCGGGGTGGTGATCCTCCCCGAGCTGTTCCGCCGGCTCAAGGAGTACAGGGGGAGTCACCCCGGCAGCGTCAGCCCGCCCGGCGCGTGACGGGCAGGCGCAGCACCAGCCGGGCACCCCCGGAGCCGTCCCCGGCCCGCTCCCCGGAACTGTCCTCGGCGGTCAGGGTGCCTCCGTGGCGGGCGCTCAGGTCACGGGCGATGGCCAGGCCCAGGCCCGCCCCGCCGTGATCGCGGCTGCGCGAGTCGTCGAGCCGGGTGAAGCGTTCGAAGACCCGCTCCCGGTCCGCCGCGGGAATCCCCGGGCCGTCGTCGACGACCTCCAGCACGGCGGTGCCCGGCCCCGCGCCCTTCGTCGTGCGCAGGGTGATCTCCACGTGCCGGTCGGCGAAACGCTGTGCGTTGTCGACGAGATTGGTCACGACACGGCCCAGCCACAGGGCCCCCGCGGTGACCCGCACCTCGGGCTCCAGGGCCAGCCGTACGGGGACCCGGTCGCCGTGGCGGCCCTCCACCACCTCGCGCACCAGGGACGTCAGGTCCAGAGGGGCGGCGACCACGGGCTGGGCCGCGTCGATACGGGCGAGCAGCAGCAGATCGGCCGTCAGGTGCTGAAGCCGTTCGATGTCCTCCAGGGCCCCGCCGATCAGCTCGGGCCACAGCTCCGGGTCCTGCACGGCCAGCGCCACCTCCAGCTGGGTGCGCAGGACGGTGATCGGGCTGCGCAGCTCGTGGGAGGCGTCGGCGATGAACTGCCGCTGCCGGATGCCGGAGGCCTCCAGCCGGTCCAGGGTGGCGTTCATCGTCTCGGCCAGCCGGGCGACCTCGTCCCGGGTCGCCGGCACCGGCACCCGGCGGTGCAGGCCGCGGTCGGAGATCTCGGCGACCTCGGCCCGGATCGCCTCCACCGGCCTGAGCGCGTGACCGGTGACCCGCCAGGTCACGAGGGCGACGGTGGCCAGCAGCAGGGGCAGGCCGATGACGAGGGCGGCGGTGGTGGTGTCGTCGGCCGCGTCCGCGTCCCGCAGGGACGCGCCGGCGTAGACGATGGCCATGCCGTCCGGGGTCTGCGTGACGACCTGGACGACCCGCTGCCGGTTCTCGGCGTCCACCGGGCGGACCCGCCACGTGTGGGAACGGGTTCCCGGGGCGTCGGGGGCGGGCGGCGGGAAGGCGGGCACACCGGCCAGGTTCGGGCTGGCGAACAGGATGCGCCCGTCCGCGTCCACCACCTGGACGAAGTCGATGCCGCGGGCCTGCGGACGTACCCGGGCCAGCTTCCCGGTGGCGGCGAGCTGCGCCACGGTCTCGGCCTGCCGCCGGGCGTCGCTCTCCGCGTTGCGGAGCAGGTTGGCCTCCAGCAGCCCGAGCAGGGCGAACGAAGCGAGTGCCAGCGCCGCGGCCACCACCGCGCTGGCGCCCACCGTGGCCCGCGCCCGTACGGTGGTGGGCCACATCCGCCGCAGCACCGGCCACCGGCGCACGGCCGCACCCGTGGTCCCGCGCACGGCGGTGCCCGCGCGCTCCCGCAGGCCGCGACGCTCAGCCACCGTCGGCCGCCAGTCGGTACCCGGCCCCGCGTACGGTCTCCAGCGCGGCGCGGCCGAACGGCGCGTCGATCTTGCGGCGGACCGCGCTGACGTGGACCTCGACCACATTGGGATCGCCGTCGAAGGCGCTGTCCCACACCTGTTCCAGGATGTCCCGCTTGGGCACCACCTCGCCGGAGCGCCGGGCCAGGTACTCCAGGACCGCGAACTCCCGCGCGGTGAGCCGTATCTCCGTGCCGCCGCGGGAGCAGGAGTGCCGGGCGGGGTCGAGCAGCAGGTCGCCGAACCGCATCACCTGGGGCTGCCGGCGGCCCGTACGGCGGCCGAGCGCGCGCAGCCGGGCGACCAGGACGAGGTAGGAGAACGGCTTGGACAGGAAGTCGTCGGCGCCCGTGTCCAGCGCCTCCGCCTCGTCGTACTCGCCGTCCTTCGCCGTGAGCATCAGGATCCCGGACTCGTTGCCGGCCGCGCGCAGCTTCGAGCAGATCCGGTAGCCGTTGAGGCCGGGCAGCATGATGTCGAGCACGATCAGGTCGTAGTCGTGCTCCGTCGCCATCCACAGGCCCTGCGGGCCGTCGTGGGCCATGTCCACCGAAAAGCCCTCCGACTGCAGCCCACGCTGCAGGGCCACGGCGAGCCGCCGTTCGTCCTCCACCACCAGTACGCGCATGCCGGACAGGATCGCAGTACCGCTCCGCCGCCGGCTGAAGAGGTCTTCAGGTGGCTTCAGCGGAGCTTCAGCATCCGCTGTTCATGCTCTGGAACGAGCCGCGCACCGCGCCCGGTTGTCCTGAGGAGTGCCTGTATGTCTGATTCTGTCCCGCCGCCGTCCGAGCAGGCCAAGCCGTCCGATCCGGCCGGGACCGCCCCGGTCACCGCCCCCGAGGCAGGAGCCGGCAGGTCCGCGACCCTGGGTCGCTTCGTGCCCCGCGGCAGGCGCGCCCGCTGGGTGGCCGCGGGCGCGGCCACGGTGGTCGTCGTCGTCGGCGGACTGACGGCGGTGGCCGTGGCCGAGCACCACGACCACCACGGGCGCATCGACCGGGGCCCGCGCATCGCCTGGGCCGGACCCGGCCCCGAGGGCGGCTTCCGGGACGGCCCGAAGCCCGAGCGGGCGCCCGGGAAGCCGGGACGCCCCGGCGGCCCCGAGGTGCGCGACGAGCTCGGCCGCCACGAGGGCGCCGACGGGCGGGGCGGCATCACCAAGATGGCCCCGGCACCCGCCCCCATCCCCTCCCTGGCCATCGGCGAGGCGGCCGAGAAGGCCGCTGCCGCGGTGCCCGGAGGCAAGGTGGCGAGTCTGCGCGCGGTCGCCCAGGAGGGCGGCGGCAGCGCCTGGCTGGCCGTGGTCGTCGGCTCCGACGGAGTCCGGCACGCGGTCACCGTGTCCGGCACGGACGGCTCGATCACGAGCAACACGACCAAGGACCGCTGAGAAGCGGTTCGGGCAGGACCGTCAACGCACCGACGACGACGCCGCGCCGGCACCGCCCGGCGTCGTCGTCGGCGGAGTGGGCTGCGGCGAACCCTGGAGGGCCAGCGCGGTGAGTACGACCAGCGAGTCCGTCCACCCCAGGGGCGCCACGGCGGACGGCAGGCCCGCCCCGTTCACGGTCTCCGGCAGCTCGCCCAGCCCGTTGCGCTTGGACAGCACCCAGTCGAGCACCTCGTCGGCCTTCGCCCGTTCACCCGTACCGGCCCAGGCCAGGGCGAAGAAGGAGGTGCTTGCCGTCCAGGCGTACGCGCCCCAGCTGAAGGAGGGGTCGTTGCCCGGCGAGAGCCCGCCGTTCGGCAGCAGCAGCGCCCGGTAGGTGGAGTCCAGCGCCTCGCCCAGCCCGGCCGGGGCGGAGTTGAACGGGGGCGCCATGAACGCCACCGCGCTGTCCCGGCCGTGATTGCCGTCCACGGTCCGCTGGTACCCCAGCGGTGCGAAGCCGGACGCGATCCCCGCGGACAGCCGCCGGGCCGCCTCCCCCCAGCGCTCCGCGTCCTCGTCGATGCCCAGCCGGGCGGCCAGGTCGGCCGCGGAGTTGAGTCCGGCCAGCAGGGGAGCGGCGGTACCGATGTTGGTGGTCGTCGTGTCCAGCTCCCAGTAGTCCGGGGACGCCGGAGGCAGCCCGTCCGGCCCCAGCGACCGGGCCGCGTAGTCGGCGGCCTTGCGCACCATCGGGTAGAGGGCGCGCAGCCGGTCGTCCCGCCCGTCGGGCGGCGCCGCCCGGTACCACTGCCAAGTGGCCCAGGGCACCCAGCCGTTGCCGTCCAGCTGCCACTTCCGTGCGTCCGGCGGTCCGCTGCCGTCCAGCTTCGTACGGGCCTCCCAGGTGCCGTCGGCCCGCTGGGTTCGCGCGTCGTATCCCAGGATCCGGTACGCCTCCTCGTCGTGCCCGGTGGCGGCGAAAGCGGCCGCCGCGAACGCCCCGTCGCGGGGCCAGGAGTACTCCCACGGCGGAGCCCAGGCGGCCGCGAAGGCTCCGCCCGGTTTCAGCAGCGCCCGCATCGACAGCAGGGCGCGCTGCGACGCCGCCCGCTGCGCGGCGGTCGCTCCCGGCACCCTGCCCGAGGCGAGCCATGCGCGGCTCTCCTCGGCCTGCGCCAGGGCGCCCGGGTCGTCCGCCTCGACCACCACCGACGCGGAGGCCCCTTCGGGCAGGTACCGCCACCGGCCCGACGGCAGGCGCAGCACATTGCTCCCGTCGAGGTAGGAGGCGCCCACGGCGAAGGAGGGCAGGACCGCCTCGGTGGCGACCCGGTTCGTCAGCAGGCCCGACGTGCGGGCGGCGAGGGCGGAGGCGGGTACGTAGCAGGGCTCGGTCTCCCCGCAGCGCTCGCTGCCCGCGGGGTTGACGTGGAAGGCCAGCCGTGAGGCGGAGGAGTGCCAGCCGCCCCAGTACGCCCTGTCGTAGTTCCAGCTGGTCAGTGAGCCGGGCACGGCGCGCGTGGTGCCGTACCAGGCGATCGGCCCGCTCTCGGCGGTGCTCGCCTGGAGGTGCAGGTAGTAGGTGCTGCCCGCCGTGACGTCGGCGCTCAGCGGGAATTCGACCCAGCCGGCGCCGGCGCCGCCGAGTGCCGCGAGGTCCACGGTCTGCGAGGCGATCGCCGAGGCGGCGTCCGTGCGGACCCGGCGCACCTGTGCGGTCACGGTGCCCGTCGCCGCCCCGCTGCCCAGCCAGACGCTCACCCGGGAGAGCCGGGTGCCGTCCACCGTGAACGCCTGGGCCGCCGCGTTGTTCGTGGCCTTCACGCTGAACAGCGCGGTCTCGTGGCCGGCCTGGCCCTCGTAGGACAGGGCGGCCGCCGCGCCGGGCAGCGCTGCGGGTGCCCCGGTCAGCGCCAGGGAGAGTACGGCGGGCAGCAAGGTCCTCACGTACGCCATCTGATGGGCCCTTCCTCCTCGACGGGCGCGCGGGGCGAAGGGCCGGGGCGCCGAAAGCTGGACCCACCATGCAGCTGTCCGCCCCTGCAGAGGGGGGAGTCGGGACGTGTCCCACCGGATGGGGTCCTTTTCGGCATCCGATCGTGTGACGGAAACACCGGCGAGGACCGTACGGGCGCACGAAGGCTCACGAAGGCGCAGGTGGCGCTCGACGGGCACGCCGGGGCGCGCACGGGTGGACCGGGGCGCACGGGAGAGCGGATGCGCTTCCTGCGCAAGATTTCCGGGGACCGGCTTGCACGATCGGGCTCGTTTTTCGATGGGGTGGTGAATGGGAGCGATCGGTGCTCCACGGCTGCCGGTTCGGGGGCAGGCAGGCCGGTTACGCATGATCCACTCGAAAGGTTCCGCGCCGACGTGAATGTTGCCGAGACGGCCGCCCTCGCGCTGTTAGTCACCACTGCCCGCTATTTGGTCATCGATGTGGTCAGGGCGCCGATGCGCCTGCCGGGCGCGGGGGTACGAACGGGAACCGGTGGGCCATCCGCCGGCCCCCGCCGTGCCGCTCCCCGCGCTCGCCACCATGAGGTCGCCGCCGCCCCGGCGCGCGGCGACGAACAGCTGTGGGGGAGCGTATGAGCGAAGGCGAATTCGATCCATCGGGGGACCGGGCGGTCTCCAGCGAACTGGCCGGCGTACTGCCGGTGGACTTCACCGCTTTCCACTCCCAGCAGCACCGCGCCTATCTGCGCTACGCCCATCTGCAGCTGGGAAATCCCAAGGACGCCGAGGAAGTCGTCGACGACGTGTTCACCTTCTTGCTGAAGGTGTGGCGCCAGGCCCTCAAGGAGGCGAGCCTCCACGGCTTCGCGTGGGCGGTGCTGCGTGAGCACGTCGAGCGGCGGCTGGCGGCCCTGGGCAGACAGGTGGCGATGGTGGAGACGGCGTGGTTCGCCGCACTGCGCCGCTCCTCCAGAGAGCGGCTGGAACTGCTGGAGTCGAAGCTCGGGCTGTACGCGGCGATCGCGGGCCTGTCCGAGCGGCAGTACGACGTGGTGCTGCTGGCCTTCCTCCTGGGCAACGACTCCGACACGGTGGCCCGGATGATGGGGATCACCCCCGCGACGGTCCGCTCGCACATCCGCGGCGCACGCCGCACCCTGTCCCGCAAGCTCGGGGTGGACTGGATTCCCGGAGAGGAGAAGGACTAGTGAGCGACATGCCCCGCCACCGCGACATGCTGCTGTGCGAACTGGACGCGGCCCTCGAGGACGCGACGGTACTCGGGGAGGAGTACGCCGGATACGACGAGGGTGCGGCGCGCCGCAGGATCGCCCGCCGGATCGTCGCCGACCGCGCCCGCTCGGCGACGGGAACCACCGGACCTCCCGGAGTCGTGCCCCTTCCGGCGCGCGCGCACACGGCATTCGCGGCGGCCGACGACCTCGTCCTCGACGCCGCCTGCCACGTGCGCGCCGCCCGGGGTCTGGACGACCTCACCTGGAGCCTCGTGGAGAGCCGGCCCTTCGCCGAACTCGCCCTCGACGCCGACTCCTGGCCCCACGGCGTGGATTCCGCGCTGCTGTTCGGCTGCCTGCTCCACCTGGCCGACCGGATGGAGGCCGCGCAGTTCTGGTTCCAGTACGCGGCCGGGGCGGGCTCGCGGACCGCCGCCAGCTGCCTCTACCTGCTCCACCTCTCCCGTGCCGAGGTCGCCACCGCCCGCTACTGGAAGTGCCAGGCCCGGACCCTTTCCCGGGAGGATCACCTGCCGCCCCTGCCACAACTCCCGGAACACCTCGAGGAGGCCCTCGGAGCCTCGGTGATCTGGGCCTCCCCGCCCATCACCACCCAGGACCTCACCGCCCTCACCACCGGACCCGGAGAAGCCGGCCGACCCCCGTGCCGGCTTCCCGTACGACTGCGGCAGGCACTCATGGCCCGGCCCCGCAGGCAACACCCCGACCTGGGGGAGGTCTTCACCCCCGGCCCACAGATCGCGGTCGCCGTCGCCCGGAACGCACGGCTCAACCCCCTCCACCTGACGGACCAGGCGAACGTCTGGGCACTCGAGGCCCTGAAACAGCCCCACCTGACCCACGCGGCCCGGAAAACCAGCGAAGGACAGCCCGCCCCCGCCCCACTGGAATCCGTCCACCAGGCACTGCGCGTCCTGGAGGTCATCAACCGCTACTCGGGCGGCGTGAACCTGACCCAGATCGCCCGGGAAACCGCACTGCCCCAGCTGGTCCTCGCCCGGGCCGTGGAGCAACTGATCCGGGCGAACCTCGCCACTCCGACGGGCGCGGACGCGTACGTCGCCGGCAACGCCCTCCAGCTGGCGGACTCGACGACCGGAGAAGGACGCGGGCACCTGCGCGAGACCCTCGCCTGGGTGCGGGACGCCGTCGGCGCCGCGGTCTACGTCGCCCGCTACACCGACGGCGAGGTCTCCATCACCCAGTACGCCGACGGCCCGGCGGCACCCCTGGTGGAGGAGTGGGTCGACTTCCGCGTCGCCGCCCACGCCTCCGCGGTGGGCAAGGCCCTGCTGGCCCAGCTCGACTACGACGACCGCAAGGACCACCTGGCCCGGCACCGGCTCACCCGTTTCACCTCCCACACCCTCACCAGCCAGCAGGACCTCTTCCACCAGCTCGACGCCCGGCCGCCGAACGCCCCCCTCCTCGACCTGCAGGAATACGCGGTCGGCACGGTGTGCGCGGCGGTGCCCATCACCGCGGGCCCGAACGCGGAGTGCGTGGCCCTGTCCATCCCCGTCCCCGACCCCGGCCGGCTGAAGCAGGCCGCCCGGATCCTGCAGAGCGAGGCCGCCGCGGTCCTGCTCGCCCTGATCGTCGCCGGCAGCACCCCGTCCACGGCACGCCGGCCGGAGGACACCGTCCTGTCGCCCACGGCCTAGGTCCTGTCGTCGAAGCGAGACGGGCCCGCCGCACCCGAAGTGCGGCGGGCCCGTACGTCGCATCCGCCCTCGGCCAACCGCCCGAAGCGGTCCCGCAACGGTTCCCGGGCCCTCACCGCGGGCCCTGCGCCGCCTCTTCCCGCATGTCGGCGAAGACCCGGTGCAGCGCATCGTCGTGGCCCGCGGAGGCCGCGCCGGTGAAGGCCGCCCGGGCACGGCCGACATCCCCGGACCGGAACGGCCGGGGTGTCTGCGGGGCCAGCCGGATCACGAGGGGAGGGACGCCCGCCTGCTCGTAGGCGGCCAGCTTGTGGTGCCCGTCGAGGAGATAGCCCACCCGGCTCGCTGCGGTGGGGAACAACGCGACCAGTGCGGGGCGGACACCTCCGGTGCGGATGCGCTCGCGGTACCTGCGTACGGCGGCGTGGTCGCCGGGCGGCCAGAAGTCGCTGGTCAGCAGCGCGAGATCCTCGTCCGCGTACCGGTGGTCGACCTGGTGGGCACGGGGGTGCACCACGTGCAGACGGTGCGGAGCCACCTCGGCCGTCATCACGTACCGGCCCGGCGAGAGCAGGGACAGCAGCGGGCGCAGTCGCAGCGGATCCGGCGGCTCGGCCCGGCCGGTACGCGGGTCGGGCACGAGGTCCGGCGCGGTCAGCCACTCGGTCAGCGCCTTGACCTCGGGCATGGCGGACGCGCCCGGGCCGGCGCGGACCGCCAGCCGGCCCATGCTCCCGCAGCCGTCGCCGGCCTCCAGCAGCGCCGGGTCGCCGGCCAGGACGAGCAGGCTGCTGCTCTCGTCCCCGGTCACCTCGATGACGCCGTGCCCGTCGGGGACGTCGAGGACCAGGGCTGTGGGAGCCGGAGGCGGCCGTCCGATCATCAGTCCATCCTAGGATCGTCCTCCGCTTCGGCCGGACCGGCGGGGGCGTCGCGGTACCACCGCGCCACGGCAGGGTGGGTGAAGGACCAGCCGTCCGGCCCCGCCCGCAGGATCTCCGGGCCGGTGGCCTCGGCGAGCAGTTCCAGCAGAACCCCGGGATAGAGGCCCCACAGGGCGAAGCGCGAGGTCAGGACCGCGCGCAACCAGTGCCCCGTCACCGTGACGCCCAGCAGCACCGGCAGGAACACGGGCAGCAAGAGAAGATCGAACCCCGGTGTCAGCGACACCGTGAAGAACAGGACCGGCAGCAGGGCCAGCTCGCTCAGGAACCACCGCGGCGCCGGCCGGCTGGAGGCCTGTTCCGCAAGCCACACGGCACACACCAGCAGCAACGACACCAGGACCAGAGCGAGAGGGGCCAGCTCCGAATCGCCTTCGAATGCCAGCACGAGCATCCAGGCCGCCGCGACCGGGATGCTCTGCAGAAGCCGGAAGCGCACCCGGCCGACGGGATCCGTCGGGGCCGCCCCGGGGTTCAGCCGGTGTCTCAGGTACACGTACCAGCTGCTCCCGATGACGATGCTCAGGAGGAACCCGGACATGTCGGGGGCCGTCGAGGAATCGGTGAAGTCGTTCGCGCCGGTACTGTCGTCCGTGATTCCGAGGAAGAGCCAGATGAGCAGGACCAGCAGGGCCACGTGGACGCCCGCCTGGAGCCGGGAGGGACGGCGCCCGCGGTAGAGCACCCGCAGATCGGCGACGGCTCCGCCCTCCTCCAGCTCCCGCCTGGCGAGCAGGTGCAGCGCCTGGTGGCGGTGCTGTTCCTGGAAGAGCCGCCCGCCGTCCGCGTCCCGGTGGCTGCGGTACGGCGAGAAGGAGCCGAAGAGGTTCCGGACCAGCCGCGCCTCCAGGGATTCGACGGTCGCGTCCTCGGCCACCAGCTCGGACGGAACCGCGCGGCCGTCCGTGTAGAGCAGCCTGGCCGCGCCGGCCAGCGTCGGATCGGCCAGGACGGTGGCCGCCGGCAGCTCCGGCCGGGCGGCGATCGCCGCCAGGACCGGCGCCCACTCCTGCTGCTTGGTACGGGAACGGGAGCTGCGCTGGATCCATCCGTCGAGGTCGGCGGCGCCGACGGGCAGCAGCCGCACTCCGGCGCTCGCGGCGATGACCGTGTCGGTCTGCTCCACCGCCCTGCTGAACTCCGTCCATCCGCTGATGAGGACGAACGGCGCCTGCGCCGGCAACTGGTTGAAGGTGTGCAGTGCCCGGCCGCGCTGACGCAGGGTCAGGCTGTCGAAGTCGTCCAGCAGGGGCAGCAGCCGGTGCCGGCCCAGCAGGGTCCGTACGTCCTCGGCGGTGCAGCCGGTGAGCGCGTCGGCGATTCAGTCGAGGAGGCTGTCCGGGCCGTGGCCGGGCCGCCACCCGCGCAGTGACACGAGCACGGGCACGGCGCCGGCGCCACCGCCTCCGTCCGCGGTCAGCAGCCGGGTGCCCAAGTGCCGGGCGAGCTGGGTCTTGCCGCTGCCCCGGTCGCCGAGGATCAGCAGGCGCCGCCGGCCGGTGAGGGCGAAGATCTCCCCGATCTGGTCGTAGCGGCCGGTGAGGTCGGCGGCGTCGGATCCGGTGTCGGTGAAGTCGGGGCCGACGGTGGAGAAGCGCAGCGGGATGGCGGCCGGGTGGGCGGCGACTCCCCACGGCCGCCGGTCGGGCGCGAGGGTCCGCCAGGCGTCCCGCTCCAGCGAGCTGGGCCGCGGTCCGGCCGGTCCGGCCGGGTCGGCCCGGTCGGCGAGCGCGGCAGTGGCGGCGGGTACCGCCGGGTTGTCCACAACGTCCAGCACGTCCAGCACGTCCGGGGCGTGCGGGGGCTCCGTACGGCCGCCTTCGGCCGGGACGGGGGCGAGGCGGGACCGCTCGTACTGCGCGCGGGCGCGGGCGTGCCGGGCCTCCCACAGGTCCAGGTTGGCACCGGGATCGCAGGCCGTCACCCAGGCCCGTACGAGGTCCCAGCGCGGGAGGTCCCGCCCCGTGGTGGCCGCGCTGAGCGCGCCCTTGCTCCAGTGGGTGAGGGTGTAGAGGTCGTCGAGCTTCAGCCCGGCCGTGGCACGGAGCTCGCGCAGTTCCTGCGCGAGCTCCGCCAGGGCCGGGACGGTGGTGTCGAGCGGCCGCTGCGGCCGCCCCCGCCCCGTTCCCACGGCTCTACCGGCCGATCGGGCCGGGCCGGACGCCGTCCTCGCCGCCATCGGCGGTGATTCGGCGGCCCAGCTCCAGAGCGGTCGTCGTCACCATGACGATCACGGCGAGCGCAGTGCCGGGGGAGTACCCGAGCGCGCCCAGAACGGCCGTCAGCACGGCCACCACCACGATGACGACGATCTTGATCACGAGCGCGGAAGGACGCCCGTGGGGGCGGGGAAACGAGGCCACGGAAATCACCATGACGACAACTCCTTCAATAGCGACGGTCCGGAAGGAAGTGCATCGCGCCTGCGCGGGCCCGTAGTTGGCGCTACGGTTCCGCTCGCGGCCCGGAGGCCGCGGGTGCTCCACCACCATGCCCGAGCACGGCTCCCCGCAACATCCCTTGCTCATGAGCCGAAATGCCCGGCATTCCGCCCATGCCCGCCCCGCCGAACAATTCCCGCGCCCGTCCCGACGGCCGTGAACAATTCCCTCACCGGCGCATCCGGCCAGGTCATGGCCGTCCGGCAGGACCGGATCGTTCACGAAGAACCCGGCGCCCTGAACAATTCCGCCGCGGCGCATACTGCTCCTGCGGCGGATCTCTGAAGATTCGTCACCGCTCGCGCGGGCGCCGCGGTCCGGAACGCGCGCAGGGCGGGGGCCGTTGGCGCGACCTCCGCCCACTGCCCTGCTCCGCCCTCATGCTCCGGCGATGAGACCGGGCAGTTCACGCATCTCGTGGAAGACGACGGTGTCCGTGCCTTCGAGCCGTCCCGCCGGGGTCAGACCTCCCGCATAGCCGAAGGACCGCATGCCCGCGGCGCGGGCCGCCTCGACCCCGGGACGGCTGTCCTCGATCACCACGCACGCCGCCGGGTCGACGCCCATCTTCTGCGCCGCGTACAGGAACAGGTCTGGGGCGGGCTTGCCGCGGCGGACCTCGGCGGCGCTGTAGATGCGGCCCGCGAAGCGTTCGTAGAGGCCGGTGCGGCCGAGGGTGTGGCGCATCTTGTCGTGCGAGCCGCTGGAGGCGACGCAGGTCGGCAGGGTGATCGCGTCGAGAGCCTCGGGCAGTCCGTCGACCGCGGACAACCCGGCGTCCACCGCCTCACGGTGGCGCTCCTCGAAGAGCTCGCGCCAGATGCCGGCGGTTTCGTCGCCGACCCGGGCCACGATGTCCTCGTGGATGGAGGCACTGGACCGGCCGATGAACCGGTCCATGACCTCGTCCTCGGTGAGCGGCCAGCCCAGCTCCGCGCCCAGCGCCACCTGAAGGGGGACCGCGATGCGTTCGGTGTCGACCAGCACCCCGTCGCAGTCGAATATCACGAGTTCTATCGGCTTGATCATTTCCGCAGCATAGGGGCTGCTCCAGGACCGGCGGCAGGCACCGTCAGGGGGTGACGATGGCGAAGTCCGGGTCGGGGGAGTCGAGGTACGCGAAGAGTTCGGCGACCGCCGCGGGGTCGCCGTCGAGGGCCACCCCCTCGTCCCGCAGCAGGTCCTGCGGGGACACGGCGCCGAGCAGCAGCCCCCGCAGACGCGGTTCGTCGAGGACGAGGACCGCGTGCGGGCGGCCGGCCGCGGGATTGTCCCCACGGACGCCGGTCAGTACGCCGTTGCCGAGGCGCAGCGTCAGCGGGTCCGGGCCCGGCAGGACGAACCGTACGACGGCGTCCGCGTGCCAGGCCCGCGGCCCGTCGATGCGCACGGCGAGGGAGTCCACCAGCTGGTCCAGGTCGAGGGCGGCGATCACGTCGGGCGACGCGGCGGTGGCCGGTGTCCCGATCGGCTCGCCGCGCAGTTCCTGGGCGCCCGTGAGGTAGAAGTTGCGCCAGGTGCCGTTCTCCGCGCCGTAGCCGAGCTGCTCCAGGGCATCGGCCTGGAGCTCCCGGGCCTGCGCGTTCGAGGGGTCGGCGAAGACGACGTGGTCGACCACCTGGGCCACCCAGCGGTAGTCGCCCTGCTCGAACGAGGTCCGGGCGCGACGCAGGACCTCTTCCGCACCGCCCATGAACTCGACGTAGCGGCGCGCCGATTCCTCCGGCGGGTGCTGCCACAGCAGCGCGGGATTTCCCTCGAACCAGCCCATGTACCGCTGGTAGACGGCCTTGACGTTGTGGCTGACCGAGCCGTAGTAGCCGCGGGCGTGCCACGCGGTCTCCAGCGCCGGCGGCATGCGCAGCACTTCGGCGATCTCGGTCCCGGTGTATCCCTGGTTGAGCAGGCGCACGGTCTGGTCGTGCAGGTACGCGTAGAGGTCGCGCTGCTCCGCCAGGTACGCCATGGCCCGCTCGCCGCCCCAGGTGGGCCAGTGGTGGGAGGCGAAGACCACGTCGCACTTGTCGCCGAAGAGCGCGATGGACTCGGTGAGGTACGCGGCCCAGGCGCGCGGGTCGCGGACGAGCGCGCCGCGCAGGGTCAGCAGGTTGTGGAGGGTGTGGGTGGCGTTCTCGGCCATGCACAGTGCCCGGTGGTCGGGCAGCAGCAGGTTGAACTCCGCCGGGGCCTCGGTGCCGGGGGTGAGCTGGAAGACCATGCGCACGCCGTCGACGGTCTCCTCCTGGCCGGTGTGCGTGATGTCGACGGTCGGCGGGATCAGTGTCACGCGGCCGGTGGAGGTGGTCTGGCCCAGGCCCGCGCCGACCTGGCCGCGCGGGCCCTTGGGCAGGCCGGCGCCGTACATGTAGCCGGCCCGGCGGGCCATGGCCGTGCCGGCGTAGACGTTCTCGCCGACCGCGTGTTCGACGAAGCCCGCGGGCGCCAGGACGGGGACCCGGCCCGCGTCGACGTCGGCCCGTGAGGTGACCCCCTTGACGCCGCCGAAGTGGTCGGCGTGGCTGTGGGTGTACAGGACGCCCGTGACCGGGCGGTCGCCCCGGTGGGCGCGGTAGAGGGCGAGGGCGGCGGCCGCCGTCTCCTCGCTGATCAGGGGGTCGATCACGACGACGCCGCTGTCACCCTCGACGAGAGTCATGTTCGACAGGTCCAGCCCGCGGACCTGGTACACGCCTTCCACGACCTGGAACAGGCCCTGGAGGGCGACGAGGCAGCTCTGGCGCCACAGGCTGGGATGGACGGTGTCGGGGCGGTCCCCGTTCAGGAAGGCGTAGGCGTCGCCGTCCCATACGACGCTCCCGTCCTCGGACCTGATGACGCAGGGCTCCAGGGCGGCGATGAAGCCGCGGGTGGCGTCGTCGAAGTCGGCGCGGTTCGCGAAGGCGTCACCGGCGCGCGCTTCGCGGTGGGCGGCGGCGACCGCTTCGGAGGCGTCGTGTCCGCGGCCGTTCTCCATCGCGTGGACCTCCTGGGCGGTACGTGACGATCCCGGGTCCGGTCCGGACCGGACCCGGCCTGACCCGATCCGACCTGACCCGACGGGGCGCGGCCGACGGCGGGCACCGCTTCTCCCGCCCAGCCTCACCCGATCGCGCGCCGCTCGCCCGGCACACGCCGCCGTCCGGATGAAACGCGGGCGTGAAGTCCCTTGACCACAGGGCTCTACTTCTCGGTAACTTGATGGCGTCCAGGAGAGCCGTCGGAAGGAGCAGGGCACGTGGCGGACCACGACCTGAGCGGGTTCGAGAAGAGCGCGTTCACCCATGACGGTGTCACACGCCGGATCCTGTGCCGGGGCACCGGCCCCGCGGTGATCATCATGGCGGAGATCCCGGGCATCACGCCCAAGGTCCTCGAGTTCGCCGAGCGCGTCGCCGCGTCCGGCTGCACGGCCGTTCTCCCGGTGCTCTTCGGTGATCCGGGCAGGGATCCCGATCCCGCCGCCGTCGGCTGGCCGAGCGCCGGCCGCTACATGGCCTCGACGCTGTGGCAGGTGTGCGTGAGCCGAGAGTTCACATTGCTGGCGACAGGGCGCAGTTCGCGCGTCGTACGGTGGCTGCGCGCGCTCGCCGCCGCCGAACACGAACGCTGTGGAGGCCCCGGGGTGGGGGCCGTCGGCATGTGCCTGACCGGCGGATTCGCCCTGGCCATGGCCACGGACGAGCGTCTCGTGGCGCCGGTGCTCTCCCAGCCGTCGCTCCCGCTCGCCTGCACCGCCGGCCGCGCGGGCGCCATCGACATCAGCCCCGAGGACCTCGCGGTCGTCCGCGGACGCTGCGAGCGCGACGGGCTCCAGGTCCTGGGGCTGCGCTTCCGGGGCGACCGGCTGGTGCCCGGTGACCGGTTCGCGTACCTGCGGCGCGAGCTCGGAGAGGCGTTCGTAGCCGTCGAGCTGGACGACGCCGCGGCGAACCCGCAGAGCGCCCTCGCGCCCCACTCCGTCCTGACGGAGCACCTCATCGACGAGCCCGGACAGCCCACGCGGCAGGCGCTCGACACGGTCCTCGACCTCTTCCGTGCGCGGTTGCTGGGGGAGCGCCCGGCACCCGCCGTGTGACGGGCGCGCGAGGACGACGGCCCGGTCCTCAGCCCTGCTCGCGGGGGACCACCGCGTCGATCTCCACTTCGACGAGCCACTCGGGGTCGATGAAGCGCGACACCTCCACGAAGGTGGTGACGGGCCGGACCGAGGCGAACCGCTCGCCGTGCGCCCGCGCGGCCTCCTCCCACCGCGTCACGTCGGTGAGCATGATGCGGGTCCGCAGGACGTCCGCCAGGGAAGCCCCGGTCTCCCGCAGGGCCCGTTCGGCGATGTCCAGGCACCGCACGGTCTGGGCGTGGACGTCGCCGGGGCCGACCGTGCAGCCGTCGTCCCCGATGGGGGCCGTCCCGGCGACGGCCACGTACTGACCCGACCGCACCGCGCGGGAGAAGCCGATCCGCGGCTCCAGCGGCGATCCCGAGCTGACGGTCCGGCGTATGTCTGTCATCCCTTCATGCTGCCAGAGGCCCGCTGACGTCGCGTCACGCGCTCGGGCGCGTTGCGTGGACCCACGCCCTGCCGGGTGGCAATCTGGGTGAAACCATCACAATCCTCACGCCCGTGAACTCCCGTGCGTACGCCGTGCGACGCCTTCTGCTTCCCAGGACGCTCAAGTGGTTTGTATATGTCGGTCGCCGACGTATGGTGGATTCGAAGATCCTTCCGGCGGCAGCCACTCCTGCCCGCCGTCGGGAGTTCACGTTGCGATGGAGACGGAGCACTCATGGCCACCAGGAAGAACCTCACCGCGAACCGGGAATCGCTCGTCCACAAGGTCCGCCACGCCGCGAGCCGCCCGCACCGCATCGCCCCGTACCTCAAGCGGGCCGCCCGCGACCGGTGGCTGGCCTTCAAGCACCCCGACCACGTCAGCTACTACCGGGCCGTCATGGCCTCGGACACCCGCCGCAACCCGGAGGCCGCGGTCGGCAGCCAGACCCACGAACGCTGGCTCGCGCTCGGGCAGATGCAGTTCGACTACCTGCTGGGGCACGGCCTGAAGCCGGGCGCGCGCATGCTGGACATCGGCTGCGGCAACCTGCGTGCCGGCTGGCGCTTCATCGACTACCTCGACGCGGGCCACTACTATGGCATCGACATCTCGCCCGACATCCTCATCGCGGCGAAGCGGACCCTGACCGACCGCAAACTGCAGGCCAAGGTCCCGCATCTGACCATCACCAAGAACCTGACCCTGGACTTCCTGCCCGACGGATACTTCGACGTCGTCCACGCCCACAGCGTCTTCTCGCACTCGCCGATCGACGTCATCGACGAGTGCTTCGCCCACGTGGGCCGGGTCCTGGCCCCCGGCGGATACTTCGACTTCACCTTCGACCGCACCACCGGTACCGAACACCAGGTGCTGCGCGAGGACTTCTACTACCGCACCCAGACCCTCATCGACCTCGCCGCCGGGCACGGGCTGGCGGCACGCTTCATGGACGACTGGGAGCGGCTCGGTCACGGCCAGTCGAAGATCCGCGTGAGCGTCGCGGGTGCCGATGCCGATGCCGGTGCAGGCGTCGACGCCGAGGTCTGAGCGTCGGTCTCAGGCGTGGCCGGTCGAGTCCGGGTGAGTACGTCGCCACCGGCGCACGGCCAGGGCCGTGAACGCGAGCAGGACCAGGCACGGGAGCGCGGTCTCCTCGCCCACCACCCCGGCGAAGTACCCGAGGACGAGGAACGGGGCCGCGGCCAGCGCGAACCGGCCGTAGGTGCGGACGCCGAACAGGGCCGGGCGGCCCGCCAGAACCAGCGCGGCCGTCACGGTCACGGCGAAGCGCCACAGCGGGATCATGCCGAAACCGCCCGCGTCGAGCAGCGCGAGGAGCACCACGGACAGCGGGGCCCAGATCATCAGTGCCACGAACCCCGTGGTGGTCCGGATCCGGCAGGGCGGGTGCAGGTCCGGGGGACAGAGCAGGGGAAGGGCGGCGATCGCCAGGGGCGGGGCAAGGTAGGCCACGTGCGCCAGCGGCATGTCCAGGGCCCCCGGCAGCACCGCGATGACGAAGCAGACCATCGTTCCCGTGGCCGCGGCGAAGGCGGTCCGCGCGCCGACGGCGAAGCGCCCGCTCAGGCCCACCACCGCCCCGATGAGGGTCAGCACGTAGAAGCCGTTCATGGCGTACCCGAGCGGGCTCTCGAAGTCGGGGCGGCCGGTGACGTACGCGAGGTTGAGGGTGGAGGCGAGAAGGAAGGCGGCATGCGCGCCCGTCGCGGCCAGCGCGAAGGGCGCGGCCGCCGCGAAGAGGCGCCCGCCCCGGTGCGCGGAACCGATCCCCAGGCGAAGGCGCAGCGCGTGCGCCACGATGTCCCCGGCCTCCCGAAGCCGGGTCCACGCTCCGGCCCCCTCGGTCGCCTCCCGGTAGGCCTCCGCCATCTCGTCGCCGAAGGTGCGGCGGAACTCGGCGGGGTACAGGCGCAGCAGACGGGGGGTCATGCCGTGGCCGTCCCACCGGAGATGCCCAGCCGACGCGCGGCCTCCTGGGCGGTGGCGGCGATCCGCCGCGCCTCGGCGGCCAGGCTCCGGCGGCCTTCGGCGGTGAGGCTGTAGGTGCGGCGCAGCCGGCTGTCGACGATCAGCTCCTCGTGGACCTCGATCAGCCCCTGGCCCAGGAGCCGCTCCAGGGCCCCGTACAGGGTGCCGGTCCGCATCTTGACGCGGCCGCCCGAGATCAGCTCCACCTCGCGCGCGATCGCGTACCCGTGGCGGGGCTCGTCCGCGAGCGCGGTCAGGAGGAGGAGGGTCGGTTCCTGCATCGCACGATCACTCATGGCTGCATGGTAGGTCACCCACCGGCATATGACGCCTCATGTCGGAGCCCGTGCGTCCGTCAGCCGCGGAGGGCCTCCGGGCGGACCGGGGAGGCCTCGGCCAGGGCCCGGCCGCCCCGGGCGCCGCGCGGGTGTGCGGGCCGCATACAGTGCCCGCGTGAGGAGACGCAGATGATCTGGCGCAGGGGATCGCGCGGGCCGCAGCCCGTGCCCGTCGGGTGCGGCGACGGCCGCCACACGATGCGGACCGCACGACTGGTCCTGTACACCCCCCGCGACCTTCTGGACGTGGAGATCGGCGCCGCGGCAGGCGCCGACGCCGACGCACAGCGCTGGTTCGGATGGATCCCCACCTCGCTCGTCAACCCCGAGACCGCCGTACATCTCCTCGCCATCCACGACGGCAACCGCGCCGAGCGGCTGCGTGCATTCCACAGAGCGCTTCGCCGGGAACTGACACAGCCGGTGGTGCTCCCCGTCCCGGCCGGCGAGCAGAGACTGCTCGCCGTCGTCCCGGCCACGGGTCTCGTGGCCGGGACGAGCTCGCTCAGTCCGGACCGCGACGGAGCCATCGGCTTCTGGCTCGCCCCGGCATTCCGCGGTCAGGGCCTGGGCGCCGAACTCGTGGCGGCGACCGCCCGGTTCGGCCACGAGCACCTCGGCCTGGAGTCCGTGCGGGCCGGCACCGAGACCCTGAACCACCGCTGCCGGGGGGCCCTGAGCGCGGCGGGCTTCGTCCCGTGCGACGGCCCGCCCCTGCACACGCTCCCCGACGGCAGGGTCGTCGAGTCGGCCTGGTACCGGCACGATGCGGCCGTCACCTCCCGCTGCGCAGCCCTCCCGGAGGGCGCGGTCACCACCGGGGAGTGAGCGCAGCGCCCCGGCCGGTGGGCAGCGCCCGGCCCGTCAGGAAATCGCGTACCACTGGCTGGCCCAGCCGGTGTTGATGGTGCTCGTGGACTGCTCGGCGAGGTTCAGGGCGGGCGGCAGCGAGGTCTGGCCGGTCAGCAGGTTGCTGTAGCGGAGGTTCGGCGGCGTCAGGCCCGCGTTGACCGAGATGCCGGCGCCCGTGGACTTCAGGGTGAGTCCGTTGGTGGCCCAAGTGCCGTTGAGCAGAAGGGCGATGAAGTACGTCCCGGGAGCGGCGGTGAAGGGCTTGGCGAGGGCGAACGGCTTGGCGATCGCGTCGGTCATCAGCTGGGGCGAGACGTCCGGGGTGCTCGCCACGAGGGCGCCCTTGGCGTCGTACACGCCGAGGTAGCAGTTGGCGAGCTGGGCGTTCGGGTCGATGCCGGCGAGCCCCAGCCAGATGTTCGACCAGGTGATCTGCTCGCGCAGGACGATCCGTACCAGGGTCACCCGGCCGCCGACCCCGGCGGCCGACTGGGCGGTGACATGGCCCGCGTCGTTGGGGTCCCCGGTCCACGCCAGCAGGTTCTGGTCCTGCGGCCGGGGCCCGTCGAAGCCGGACCCGCCGCCGCCCTGCGGGGGCGCGGAAGCCACGGAGCTCACCGCCGCGGGCCGGCCCTCTCCCGGCGCGGTGCAGCCGGCGAGGACGAGCAGCGCCGCGAGCGCGGTCACGAGACCGGTCGTGGCGGTGGTGGTACGGGTGCGCATGGTCCCCCCATGAGGTGCGGATCTGTCGACGGACATGATCACACGCCCCCGGTGTGCGACCGGCAGCCCTCCCCGCCCTCCCGCGACTCCCGCGGACGGAGGAGTTCCGTCCGTGCGGTCGGGCCCGTGGTTCGCCGCTCATCCGGTGCAGTCGTGCCGCAGACGTCCCGCTTCCGCCTGCACAACCGGCACGAGCCGCACCAGGAGGGCGAGTTGCACCGGTTGTGACAGGGGCCGGACTCTGCGCATCCGCGCTCGCACCCGGTTCGCCCGGGGTCGTATCGACCGAATGGGCAGGGATGCCCCGAGTCGTCCCTGTGCCTTTCCTGCGGGCTTCCTTAAGAGAACTTGAAGAACCCCTCCGGAGCGCTGTTTCGGCTGATCACCGCCCTAGGCTCACTCGCACCACCCCCCCTTCCCTCTGTGAGGTGCTACAGGCATGAGCAGCCGAACTCCCGGAACACCGTCCCGAGTCGAGGCCCGACGGAAGAAGGCGATGCGCACGCGCATCGTGCTGTCCCTCACCGCGGCCGCCGCCGCGGTGGCGGTCGGCGTCGCCGTGGCCGATTCCGACGGCGGTACGAAGGTGGACCAGCGGGCCGACGGCGCCACCGGGTCGAAGTCCGGGACGCCGACCGCCGGGGACACGGCCGGGACGGCGAGCCCCACTGCTGCGCTGCCCGAGATCACCGCCGACGCCGCGGCCGCGACGGGCTCTGCGCCGCCCGTGACTCCCGCCGCCGAGGGTACGGAGTCGAGCGCTCCGCCGAAGCCCGAGGACGGGGAGGGCGGCCCGGCCAAGTCGAGCCCGGCCGCCAAGCCCGCGCGTACGTCCGCGTCGACCACCGGCGGCGGCTCCGGAGGCTCCGGCGGGTCCGGGAACTCCGGCGGCTCGACCGGAGGGTCGTCCGGCGGCGGTTCCGGCAGCTCCTCGGGCGACTCCGAATCCGCGGTCCTCGCGCTGGTCAACAAGGAGCGGGCCGCGGCCGGCTGCGGTCCCGTGACCGCGAACGCCAAGCTGAACGCCGCGGCGCGCGGGTACAGCGACACGATGGCCCGCAGCGGGGTCATGTCCCACACCGGACCCGACGGGTCCACCATGACCTCCCGCGTGGAGGCCGCCGGGTACGCGTGGTCCCGCCTGGGCGAGAACATAGCCCGCGGCCAGTCGGACGCCGACGCGGTCATGAAGGCGTGGATGAACAGCTCCGGCCACCGGGCCAACATCCTCAACTGCGCCTTCAAGGAGATCGGCATAGGCGTCCACAAGGGCGACGGCGGCCCGTGGTGGACGCAGAACTTCGGGGCGCCGAAGTAGGCAGACCCCTCCCGAGCCCCCCACAGGGAACCGGCGGCCGCCCGGTCGCCCGGCCACGGACCGCCGCAGAGGCGCCGGGCTGCGCGGCCGCGGCCCGGCCCCGGGCCGCCGATGTCCTCCTGACCCGCACACGGGTCAGGAGGACATCGGCATGTCCGCCCGCGGTTCCGCCCTGCCGGGGCGCCGTCGGGCGCCGTCGGGCGCCGTACGGGGGAGCCGGTGACGGGAGGCCCGGCCCGTCAGCCACTATGGGGCCGTGCCTCGATTTCCGCGCTACCTGTTCATATGGCTGTCGTGCACGGCCACCAGCGTGACCGCCGTGCTCGCCACGGTCCAGTTCGTCGTGGGCTCCACCAGCCATACGCCGCCGGTGGCCCGGTCCGCGCCCATGGTCTTCGACTCGCCGCCGGCCTGGCTGGCGGCGCAGGACCCGTCGCCGAGCCCGCCCTCCCCGACCGCCTCCGCCTCCCCGAGCGGCTCGCCCTCCGCGACCGAGCGGCCGACGCCCTCCGCTTCGGCCTCCCCGTCCCCGAAGGCCTCGGGCGCCCCCAGGACCAGCGCGCCCAAGCCCGGCGTCGACTGCGAGAACGGCGGACCGGGCCTGCACACCGTCCCCTCGCAGGGCGGCAAGGCCACGGTGCGCTACGGGAGCCGCGGCGTGTGCCTGATCTCCGCGGTGCCCAGCCGGGGATTCAAGGCCACCACGTCCCAGGCCGACGACGACACCCTGACGGTCACGTTCACCAGCGGGGACCACCGGTCGGTCATCACCGCGACGATCGACCCGACGGCCAAGGCCACCGTCCGCGAGACGTCATTCTGACGGCAGCACCGAACCGTTCCATCCGGTTCATGCCCTTGCGCACTCTCCCTGCCCACCCGCCCGTTACACGGGATTTGCTGCCTTGTGTGTGCTCATCGGCCCGCCCCCGGCGAAGCGGAAGGTGAGCTGTTCCTTAGGGGAACCTCAAGATCGCGCCCAGACCGTTCCAGCGGCCCCGCGCGGTCCTATGCTCACGTCAGCCGAGCGGCCTTCGGCGCCCGGGCGTTCTGCCCCGGCGAACCGCAGGACCGCCGGCTTCACCGAGTCGGGGGGCCTCTCGCCCTTCCCGTAGTCCTCACCGCGCCTTGGGGTGTCTTCGCCATGACTTCTCGCATGTTCCGACCCGTCCGTGCCGCCGACCGCGCCCAGCGGCCCGGCTCCGCAGCGCCCCTGGGAATGCGACTGCCGCTCGCCGCCGCGGCCGTGGTCGCGGTGGGTCTGTGCGCCGCCTGCGGGCCGTCCTCCCAGACCGTCGGCTCCGCCTCGCCTGCCACGGCCGGGCAGTCCGCGGGGGCCCTCACCTCCTCCTCGCCGTCGGCCTCCGCATCCGCCGAGGCGTCCCCGAGCGCGTCGGCCTCGCCGTCGGCGTCCGCCGGCGCGACGTCCAGCTCCTCGCCCACCCCCTCCCGGACCCGCAGCGGTTCGGCCGCCCCCAAGCCGGCCCGTACGTCCGCCGCCCCGGCGCCCGCGCCCGCCAAGGTTCCCGGGCCCGGCTACGACAGTTCGGCCGACGCCCAGAAGCTGATCGACGCGGCCCTGAGCGCGGCCAAGGCCGACGGCAGGATGGTGCTCCTCGACTTCGGGGCCAACTGGTGCGGCAACTGCAAGGCCGCCGACAAGGTGTTCGCCCAGCCGCAGACCGCGGCGATCCTCGGAGCCTCGTACCACCTGGTCAAGATCGACATCGGTGGCAACAGCTCCGCCAACTCCGCGCTCCTGCGCAAGTACAGCCCGTCCGGCGGAAGCTACAAGATGCCCGTGCTGATCGTCGTCTCGCCGTCCGGCAAGGTGCGCACCGACACGCACGCCACGGGCAACCCCTCCCTGACCGCGGACGGGATCAACGCCTTCCTGCGCCAGTGGGCCTCGTGAGACGGACGGGCCCGCTCCGGGCCGAGCTGCGTACCGCGGCCCTGGCCGGAGCCGCCCTCGTGGTGGCGGCAGCCGGCTGTGTCTTTGCCGCAGTGGGCCCGGTCGCCGCCGACGCCGGCCGCGCCGGGACGGCCGAACGGCCGGCGGGCGCGGTCCGGGCCGCGGCCGGTGCCACCGTCATCGACCCCGCCGACCGGAAGGCCGCGCCCGAGCTCGCGGGCGACGACCTGGACGGGAAGCCGGTGGCCCTCGCCGGGTTCCGGGGGCACGTCGTCGTGCTCAACGTCTGGGGATCCTGGTGCGGGCCCTGCCGGGCGGAGGCGGACGACCTGGAGCGGCTCAGCCGGCAGACCCGGGACGAAGGCGTCCGGTTCCTCGGGATCAACACCCGGGACCCTGACCGCTCCGCCGCGCGGTCCTTCGTACGGGCGCACGGGCTCGGCTTCCCCAGCCTCCACGACCGCACCGGGGAGCTGCTGCTCCGCTTCCCTCCCGCGCTTCTCAACCCGCAGGCCATCCCCTCGACCCTCGTGATCGACCGCCGCGGACGCATCGCCGTCAGCATCGGCGGCGCGGTCACCGAGGACGAACTGGGGCCCCTGCTGGCACGCGTGACGGAGGAAGCGCCATGACGGCCGACATCGTCACGGGCCTGAGCACGGGCATGGGCGGCGGGATGGGCATGGGCGGCGGCATGGGTACGGGCCTGGGCGCGGCGGGTCTGACGCTCGCCGCCGCGGACAACCCGTCCCTCCTCCACGGGGCCCTGCTCATCGCCGCTCCGGTGGCGTTCCTCGCGGGCCTCGTCTCCTTCCTCTCGCCGTGCGTACTCCCGCTGGTGCCCGGCTACCTCAGCTACGTGACCAGCCTGTCGGTCTCCGACCTGGCCGAGGCCCGCGGCGGGCGCCGCAGCCGGATGGCGGCCGGCGCGCTGCTGTTCGTCCTCGGCTTCACGGCCGTCCTCGTCTCCGGGGGCGCCCTGTTCGGGTACTTCGGCCGGACCCTGCTGGCCCACCAGGAGGTGATCACCCAGGTGCTCGGTGTCTTCACCGTGCTGATGGGGCTGTCCTTCATGGGGTTCCTGCCGGGATTCGCGCAACGGGAGTTCCGCAGCCACCGGCGCCCCGCCCTCGGCCTGGCCGGAGCCCCCGTACTGGGGGCGGTGTTCGCGGTCGGCTGGACCCCGTGCATCGGCCCGACGCTGGCCGCCGTACAGGCGCTGGCGTGGAGCGAGGCCAGCGCGCTGCGCGGGGCCATGCTGATGGCGGCGTACTGCCTCGGCCTGGGACTGCCGTTCGTCCTTGCCGCGCTCGCCTTCCGGCGCGCCCTGGGCGCCTTCGGCCTGGTCAAACGCCACTACCCGTGGGTCCTGCGGATCGGCGGCGGCATGCTCGTGCTCGTCGGCGTACTGCTGGCCAGCGGCGTGTGGAACGACCTGGTGTACCGGCTGCAGTTGTGGAGCGCGGACTTCACCCCGGCCGTGTGAGCGGGTCCGGGGCCGGATCCGCCGGGTCCCGCCCGGACCCGCTCGGATCCGCCCCGAAGCCCGAGAAGCACGACCCTTCGATTTCCTGACACAAGAGGCACAGAGGCACAGATGAACGTTTCCATGCGCATCGGACTTTCCCGCAGGACCCGGACGGCGGTCGCCCTCCTCACCCTGGCCGCGCTCACGGCATGCGGCGAGCAGTCCGCCGGGAGCGCCGCCGCCGCGCCGCCGCCCACGACGAGCTTCACCGAGAACGGAGTCACCGTCACTCTCTCGGTGTCCGACTGGCACGCCTCGAAGGGCACGCTGACAGCCGTCTTCACCCCCGAGGAGAAGGGGTTCCACCTCTACAGCACCGACCTTCCGCTCACCGGCATAGAAGGCGTGGGACGGCCGACCGCGATGGACGTCAGCGGCGTCCTCACGGCGGACGGGAAGCTGACGGCCGCCGCCGACGTACGGACCATCACCGTGCCCGGTGTCGACGCCCCGGTGCCCGTCTACCCGGACGGCCCCGTCACCACCACCCTGCCCGTCCGCGCCGACGGCAACGGAGAAGCGACGGTGATCCTCGGGTACGCCAGCTGCAGCACCGAGCAGGGCTGCACCATTCCGGTAGCCGACCGCCCCGTACGCCTGCGCCTCACCGACGACGGCCCGTCCTTCGCCGCCGCCCCCTAGACAGGCGCGTCCGGACCGACCCCTAAGGTGTGCCCATGCCCAGCGTTCTCGTCGTGGAAGACGACCCCAGCATCCGTCAGTCACTCATCGAGGTCCTGGCGGAGCACGGGTATGCCGTACGCAGCGTGGGCGACGGGTTCGGCGCCCTGCGGGAGGTCACCCAGACGCCCGTCGACGCGGTGGTCCTCGACCTGGGGCTGCCCGATCTGGACGGGGGAGACGCACTGCGCATGATCCGGGGCATATCCTCCGTTCCGGTCCTGGTGGCCACCGCCCGTGACGACGAGGCCGAAATCATCAAGCTCCTCAACGCGGGCGCCGACGACTACCTGGTCAAGCCCTTCTCCGGGGGACAGCTCATCGCCCGCCTGTCCGCCGTCCTGCGGCGCACCAGCCACGTTGCGCCGGGCGGCGCCGCGCACACCGTCCAGGGCGCGCGGCCCGCACCGGCCGCCGAACCGCTGCGCGCCACCACCGTGGGCGAGCTGGCGGTCGACCCGGGCGCGCGCACCGCGTACCTGGCCGGCCGGGAGCTCCACCTCACCCGGCGGGAGTTCGACCTGCTGGCCTTCCTGGCCCACCACACCGGCCAGGTCGTCTCCAAGCGCCGGCTGCTCACCGAGGTCTGGCGCGAGCCGTACGTGGACGACCAGACCGTCGACGTGCACCTGTCCTCGCTGCGCCGCAAGCTCGGCGAACGCGCCGCCGCCCCGCGCTACCTGCTGACGGTCCGCGGAGTCGGCATCAAGCTGGTGGCCCCGCGGTGAGACGCTCACTGGCCGGAGTGGCGCTCGCGGTGACGTCCATGGTCGCCCTCTCCTTCCTCATACCCCTGGGCGCACTGGTGATGTCGCTGGTCAAGGAGCAGAGCGTCACCGCGGCCGAACAGCGCGCCGCAGCCCTCGCGCCCGTCCTCACCCTCACCACGGACCCGTCGGCGCTACGGGAGTCCGCCGCCGGCCTGGACGCGACCGAGCACCTGGTCGTCCACCTGCCGGACGCCCAGCCCCTCGGCGACTCCCAGGCCCCCGCGAAACTGCTCGAACGGGCCCAGCAGGGACGCGAGTCCATATCCCAGGCGATTCCCGGCGGATGGATCTGCCTGCAGCCGGTGGTGCTCCGCGGCGACCGGGTCGCCGTCATCGAGAACTTCGTCCCCGACGAGGACCTGACCCGTGGGGTCAAGTCCTCCTGGGCGATGATGCTCCTGCTCGCGGTCGGCCTCGTCGGCGGCTCCGTCCTGGTCGCCGACCGGCTCGGCGCGAAGGTCGTCCGGTCCTCCAAGAAGCTCGCCCAGGCCTCGCACACCCTCGGGCAGGGCAATCTGGACACCCGGGTGGAGCCCATGGGCCCCAAGGAACTGCGCGACGCCGGCGACGCCTTCAACGCCATGGCCCACCGGATGACGGAACTGCTCGCCATCGAGCGCGAACTGGTCGCCGACCTCTCCCACCGGCTGCGCACGCCGCTGACCGCCCTGCACCTGGCATCGGAGCGGATGGCCGGTACGCCGGAATCGGCCAGGGTCGAGGCGGCGGTGCACGCGCTGGAGACGGAGCTTCAGGCCATCATCACCGCGGCCCGGACACCGCTCGCCGTGGGCCCCATGGGCCACGGCATGCGCAGTGCGGAAACGAGTACGGTCCAGCAGGCGGCCGTGACCGGGCAGACCGCCGGTCCCCGCTGCGAGACCGCCGACGTCGTCCGGCGGCGGACCGCCTTCTGGGCGATCCTGGCGGAGCAGCAGAGCAGGTCCTGCACGCTCGACATCACGCAGGAGCCGACGGCCGTCAGCCTCAGCGACGACGACATCGCCGCGGTGGTGGACGCGCTCATCGGCAACGTCTTCAGCCACACCCCGCCCGGCACCGCGTTCGGCGTCAGCGTCGTGCGCACCGCCCAGGCCGTGGAGCTGGTCGTGGAGGACTCCGGCCCGGGCATTCCGGAACCGGACCGGGCCCTCTCCCGCGGGAGCAGCACCGGCTCCTCGGGGCTCGGCCTCGACATCGCCCGCAGGGCCGCGGCCGTCACCGGCGGAACGATGCGCATCGCCCACGGCCCGCGGGGAGGCGCGCACATCACCGTGGCCTTCGCCCTGGCACCGTCCCTGCGGCCGGACCGCGGCCCGCGCGGCTCCCGCCGGAGGACCGGATGGTGGCCGCGCAAACGGTGAACGCAACCGTGCGGGCCACCACCGTCGGCCGATCAACGGCATCGTGTTCCGGCAGCTCAGCGGGTGGAGGGCGGCTGCGGTGGTTCACCGCCGGTGCCGGTGCCGGTGCCACGCCAGGCGGCGTAGAGGCCGGAGACCGCGACGGCGATGGTCGCCAGCGACTCCGGCGCCACCCCGCGCAGAATGAGCACCGTTGCGGTACCCAGCACGGCGAGAAAGATGACGAGGTCCTGAACTCGGCTGGTGCGCTGCCTCATTGTGGTCTCCCGGTTTCCGGTCAGGGCAGTGGTGGAGAGGTTCTCAGGACACACTGGCTGTGCCCGAGGTGCTGCGGCAGGTGCAGCACTGCTGCCGGGGAACCGGCAGCACGCACTGGACACGGAAGCGAGGCGCGGACCATGGCCGGCGAACTGCAACCGGTTCACGACGGACTGCCCCCTGAGACGGCCGCCCTCGCGCAGGCGCTGCGCGACCTCTTCGCGGGCCTGAACCTCACGACCCGCCGCTACGCGGCCCGCCGTTCGTACGACTCCTCCACCGTCTCCCGATACCTCAGCGGGCAGCGCCTTCCGCGGTGGGAGTTCGTCCTGAACCTGCTGAACGACGTCTCCGAGGCGCGCGGTGCCACACCCACCGGAGAGGCCGTCGACATGCTGCGCACGCTGCATACCGCGGCCTGGCAGACGGGCAACAGCCCGGTCCACCGGGTCCACCTGCTCGAGCGGAAGCTCGCCGACGCGGACCGGGAGGCCCAGCGTGCGGCCGCCCGGGAACGCTGGCTGCAGGACACCCTCGAAGACCGCGAACAGCGCATTCGGGACCTTGGCCTGCGCTACCGCGAGCTTCAGGCCGGGGCAGCCGCGACGGAGGCCGTCGACGCCGACGGCGAGCCGGCGAACGAGCACGTCCGGCTGCGCGCGGAGATCCGCGACCTGAAGGATGAGCTGGCCCGCGTACGAGCCCTGCACCGCGAGGCGGAGGAGCGCTGCGAACGCCTCGAGCGGGAGCTCGTCGAAACCGAGAGGACCGCCGTGCTGAACGGCGCCCCTCTGCTGCCGGCCACACGGGAACACATCGACGGCGGCCTGGACGTTCGGGACACATCCGGTCGTCGCAGCTCCCCGACGTTCCACTTCGGGCATGTCAACGGAGGCGTCAACGTGGTCAGCGACAGCTGGCAGGTGGACGAAGAGTTCGTGTCCTCGATGACCGTATGGCTGCAGATCCCCGATCGAGACGTCCGTAACGGCCTGCTCGTCGACGCGGACACGGTGGTCACCTTCGACTGGCAGCCTCCGGCCCGGGACTCACCGGTGACGGTCGGCGTCGGTGAGAAGTCGGTCCGGGGCACGCTGGTGGAAGAGCTGCCGGTGGCCGGGCCCTCCGACACCACGGTGACCCTGATGGTTCTCCGTCTGAGCGAGCCGGTTCCCGTTCCCGATCGGCCCTTGACCTGCGACGCACGCGTCATGCCAGGCACCCGGCTCGTGGTGGGCGCGCGCACGAGCGCCGGGACCGGGTACTTCTCCTGCCTTCTCGAGCTCAAGGGGCGCTCGGGGATCTGGCTGCGCGTGTCGGGAGACACGATCGACGGGCTGGCCGGAGCGCCCGTCTTCTCCAGTGCCGGCTCGCTGGTCGGCATGATCGCATACCGATCCAGCGACACGAACGGATCACTGCTCCTGCCCGTCTCGGCGCTGCGCGAACTGACCACCCTTGACCTGGACATCTAGTGCTGTGACCGTGAACGTTCGCCGGGTTGCTCGTTGTGCTGGTTGGAAGTGATCGCTTCCAACCAGCGTGGGGAGGCGGGATGGCGCAACCGGTCCGGGTTCGCAGGCTGACCGAGCAGGAGGGGCAGAAACTGCAGCAGATCGTGCGGCGGGGCAGTACCAGCTCGGTTCGGTTCTGCCGGGCGATGATGCTGCTGGCCTCGGCCGGCGGCAGCACCGTCCCGGTCATTGCACGTCTGGTCCAGGCGGACGAGGACACCGTCCGCGACGTGATCCACAAGTTCAACGAGATCGGGCTCGCATGCCTGCACCCTCGCTGGGCGGGAGGCCGTCCCCGCCTGCTCAGTCCTGACGACGAGGACTTCGTCATCCAGACGGCCACGGCCCGCCCGACCCAGGTCGGCAAGCCCTTCACCCGCTGGTCCATCCGCAAGCTCGCCGATCACCTGCGGCGCGACATAGCCAGGCCCGTCCGGATCGGTCGGGAGGCACTGCGGTGCTTACTGGCCCGCCGAGGCATTACCTTCCAGCGCACGAAGACCTGGAAGGAGTCCCCGGACCCGGACTTCGACGCCAAGCTGGACCGAATCGAGTACGCGATCAACAAGCGACCCGACCGCACGTTCGCCTTCGACGAGTTCGGCCCGCTGGGCATCCGGCCGACAGCCGGGTCCTGCTGGGCCGAAGAAAATCGTCCCGACCGGCTGCCGGCCACCTACCGTCGCACCCACGGAATCACCTACTTCCACGGCTGCTACTCGGTCGGTGACGACCAGATGTGGGGATCAACCGGCGCCGCAAGGGCATCGACCACACCTGGGCAGCGATGAGATCGATCCGGGCAGCCCGCCCGGACGGCGCCCCGGTCTACGTGATCCTCGACAACCTTTCCGCCCACACGAACTGGCGGAAGCGGTGAGCGGCCAAGAACAAGGTCGAGTTGTGCTTCACCCCGACTTACGCCTCTTGGGCCAACCCCATCGAAGCCCACTTCGGACCGCTGCGACAGTTCGCCCTCGCCAACTCCCACCACCCCAACCACACCGCCCAGACCCGGGCCCTGCACGCCTACCTGCGCTGGCGCAACAAGAACGCCCGCCACCCCGAAGTTCTCGCAGCACAACGACGCGAACGCGCCCGCATCCGCAGTGAGAAAGGCATCCGCTGGGGCGGCAGACCGCTACGAACAGCAGCCTGACCACCCAGCCCAGCGCGCCAGACGGTCCCAGCACTAGCCTCTCCTGTCATGAGTGATTCGGAGCAGCATCTTCTTGCCTGGCTACAGGACTGGTACGCGAAGCAGTGCGACGGCGACTGGGAGCACGAGTGGGGCGTGAAGATCGCCACGCTCGACAACCCCGGCTGGACCGTCGAAATCGATCTAGAGGAGACGGACCTCGAGGGACGCGAGTACCCCCGCAAGGACGTCAATCGCAACGCCCAGGATTGGGTCTGGGCCTGGACCGCTGAGAAGACTTTCCACGCCGCGTGCGGCCCCGGGAACCTTAGCGAGGCTCTTGCGATCTTCCGTACATGGGCGACCACCAGCGCTCTCTGATGCTACAGAGCCAGATACAGGGACCCGGTGAACCTTTGCGGTCAGAGCACTAGGGGGCGTCCTCGAGGAACGCCTCGCGTCCGGCCGAGCCTGGCGTCAGATCGCGATCGGTAGTTCCTCGATCCAGCAGTCGAGTGATGTCGCGGCGATCACGGCTCGAGCCTCCTCGGCGTCCGCCCTGGTGAGGAAGACGCCCGCTCCGGTGACGTCGGGTCCCTCGGGGCGGATGATCCGCGTCATGACGACGTGGACGTGGCGGTGGCGCTCTCGTCGGATCGTGGCGTTCTCTTCGGCACACAGTGCGTCGACGAGTTCCTGGGCCGAGGCGATGTCGAGGCCGGCGTCGACACCGGGGAGAGGCCGGCTGGGCCAGACGATCGGCCTGGTGGGGTGGAAGTTGTGGAAGAAGCTCTGCTGCGTGCGGCCGAGGACCCCTTCGGTCCAGCCGACGGCCATGGCGACCACGTAGTCGGACTCACCCTGGCTCTCCAGAATGAAGACGCGGTCGTCCCGGCCGAAGGGCACGCTGGCGTGGTCGGCCTCGACCTGCGCGCTCTCGGCCGCGGTCGCGCATCTGATCGCCAAGCCACGGTAGTAGGCACGGATCTTCACCACGGCGGCGGGTTTGAACAGCAGGTCGATCGTCGTCCCGGGCTCGCCGGGTGTGTCGGGCTCGCCGACGCTCCGCATCAGGAGCTGGCCGTGGCTCGCCGTGTAGGCCAAGAGGTGGAACCTGCGCCGGCTGCGAAAGAGCTCCTTGCCGGGGATGAGCTGGCGATCGCGGTTGAGCCAGGTGCTGTCCGTCATGGGCTCACGATCTCCGTCCCGCTCACGCCGGTCAATGTGATTGTTCAGCCGAGCGAGCTCAGAGAACGGCACCGGCCGGCGTCAGTTCTTCTTGAGCTCCTCGGCGAGCATCACGAGGATGCCGCTGGGCCCGCGGAGGTACGTGAGCTTGTAGACGTCCTCATAGGTCGCCACGCCGCGAAGCGGGCGGCATCCGTGCTGTGCGGCTGCCTCAAGGGCTTTGTCGAGGTCGTCGACCGAGAAGGCCACGCGGTGCATGCCGATCTCGTTGGGGCGAGTGGGCTCCGACTCGATCGCTTCGGGGTGGATGTACTCGAAGAGCTCAAGGCGGCCCTGTCCGTCCGGCGTCTGGAGCATCGCGATCCTGGCGTGATTTCCGTCGAGGCCGACTGCGGTGTCGGTCCACTCACCGCTGACCGTGTCACGGCCGATGACCGTGAGGCCGAGGTCGGTGAAGAAGGAGATCGCTGCTTCGAGGTCGCGAACGGCGATGCCGACGTTCTCAAGTTTGATGCCCATGCGTCGCATGCTACCGAGCCGGGCCTCGCGGACCGTCTCGACCTGCAGTAACGCAACCGCTGTGCATGCTCGTTGGTCAGCGGCTCACTGGTCGACGGCGGTGCCCAGCGGCAGCAGGGCGGGCCGCTTCGCGGTGCGGCCGTCGCCGGAGGAGCGGCCGCGCAGGCGGCGGCCCAGCCAGGGGCCGAGGAACCCGGCCGCCCAGCGCAGTTCGGCCGCCACGGACGACGCGCCTTCGCCGGCCGCCCGGGGCGGCAGTGGCCGCGTCCAGGTGTCGTCGCTGCCCGGCAGGCCGACGGCGTGGGCGAGAGCGGCGGCGATCCGTTCGTGGCCGACGGAGCTCGCGTGCAGCCGGTCGTCGGTCCACATCCGCGGGTCGGTCACGGCGGCAGGGCGTGCCGTCTCGGCGACCATGACCCCGTGGCGGGCGGCCGCCGCGCGGATGCGGTCGTTAAGGTCCGCGATGCGGGGCGAGACCGGCCGGGCGAGCGGTACGAGCTGCCCGAGGTCCGGGAAGGTCACGGTCGCCACCCGGGCCCCGGCGGCCGTGAGCGCCGTGAACATCTCCTCCAGGTGCGCGGCGACCTCCGCGGCGTCGAACCGGGGCCGCAGGATGTCGTTGACCCCGGCGACGACGGTGGCCAGGTCGGGCCGCATGGCCAGGGCGGGGCCCAGCTGTTCGGCGCGGACCTGCCCGGCGAGACGTCCCCGTACGGCCAGGTTGGCGTACTGGAGACCGGGGTTGACGGCGGCGAGGTGTTCGGCGAACCGGTCGGCGAAGCCGCGCAGGCCCACGGTGTCGTCCCCGTCACCGAGACCTTCGGTCTGACTGTCGCCCAGGGCTACGTAGCGCAGGTACTCACCGTTCGGCACGGGTCAGCCTCTCCCTCAGGATCGCCGCGCTCCGGCGGCACCAGTCGCGGTGTCCCTGTTCGAAGGCGAGGCCGCGCAGGCCCGTCAGGTACCCGCCGATCCGCTCGCCGTGGAGCAGGAACTGGTTCTCGTCCATGTCGCCGCGCATCTTGCGCAGCACCTTGCCGAGGAGCTCGATCTTTGCGTCGGAGGCGACCGCCCGTGCTTCGAGCTGTTCGATCACCGGCTCGATGCCGATCCGGTCGGCGGTCTGGACCTTGACGAGGAGGTCGTCACGGATGACCGAGGACTTCAGCGGGGCCGCGGCGAACTCCTCCAGCTCGGTGCGGCCGGCCTCGGTGACACGGAAGAGGCGTTTGTTGGGCCGCGTCTCCTGGACCACCTCGCGGCCCTCGACCAGTCCCGCCCTCTCCAGCTTGGCGAGCTCCGCGTACAGCTGCTGGGGCAGGGCGTGCCAGAAGTTCGCGACGCCGATGTCGAAGGACTTCGCCAGCTCGTAGCCGCTGTACTCGCCGTCCAGCAGTGCCGCCAGTACGGCATGTCGCAAGGTCATCGCAGCCGCCCCTTCCCCTTCCTCGTCAACCCCTGCATCATACTCATGAAAGTGACTAGTCAGATTCATGAGTATCGATAGCAGTACGAGTACGAGGAGGATTCATGGAGACTGCCGAACGCTTCCGCGCCGCCGTGGAGAAGCGGGATCTTGCCGCACTGGAGGATCTGTTCACCGAGGACGTGCGGCTCTACAGCCCGGTGAAGTTCACCCCCTTCGAGGGCCGCCCCATGGTGCTCGGGCTCTTCGGGGTCCTGCTGCGCGTCTTCGAGGACTTCCGCTACGTAGGCCGCTTCGAGGGATCCGCCGAGACCAGCGTGGACGGCACGGATGCCCCGGCGGAGGTCCTGCTCTTCCGGGCCACGGTGGACGGCCGGGAGATCCACGGCATCGACCTGCTGCATTTCGACGAGGCGGGCCGGATCAAGGAGTTCACCGTGATGGTCCGCCCGCACTCCGCCGTGCAGACCCTGGGCCAGGCGGTTCTCGCCGGCCTGGTCGCCGACGGCCTCGCGTAGACGGCCCCGCACAGACGGGTTCCTCCGCCTGCCGCCACCACCCCCGGGCGGGCCGAGGGGGTGGTGGCGGAGTCGTTCACGAGCGCTTCCGCGACCGCAGGGACCGAACCGGCCCGCCGGATGTGACAACCGGGAGTGCTCGACCCGGCGCGGACGGCGCGGACGGGGCGGCGACCGGACGGCACGGGCCATGGAGAATCGCCGCATGCGGATTCTGATCGTCACTGCCGGTTCGCGAGGAGACGTGGCGCCGTTCACGGGCCTGGGGCGGCGGCTCCAGGACGCCGGCCATCAAGTCGCCGTGGCCGCACACCCGTTGCTGGCGGCGCTCGTCAGCGGGTGCGGGCTCGCCCACCGGCCCTTGCCGGGCGACCCGCAGGAGCTGATCCTCGCGTGGTCCCGCGCGGCGTCGCGGGCGGAGGCCCGGGCGCTGACCAGGGCGTACGTGGACGGACTCGCCGACGGCGTGGTCACCGCCGTGGAGGCCGGATGCGACCTGGTGCTCACCGCCGCCGGCCCGGCACCCCTCAGCCGGACGGCCGGCGAGGCGTTCGGCGTACCCGTCATCGGCACCTATCTCGTACCGGCCTTCGCCACACGGCAGTTCCCGCTCCCCGGTGCGCCGGGCGTCGACGATCTGGGGCCGGAGGGCAACCTCGCCGCTGGCCACACTGTGGCGACGCGCGCGGAAGGCCTCTTCGCCGACGCCGTGACCCGGCTGCGTACCCGCCTCGGGCTGCCTTCCGGCGCGCCGTCGGCAACGGGGGACATCCGGCCGGTCCTCCACGGCTTCAGCCCGGCGGTGGTACCGCGCCCTGCGGACTGGCCCTCCCAGGTCGAGGTGGCGGGCTACTGGTGGCCCGCCCGGCCCGACGGCTGGCGCCCCGCACCCGAACTGGTCGACTTCCTCGAAGCCGGCCCGGCCCCGGTCTACATCGGCTTCGGCAGCATGGCACCGGGCCAGGGGGAACGGCTCAGCGAACTGGTGGCCGCAGCAGTGGGGCGGGCGCGAGTGCGCGCGGTGGTGCAGGCGGGGTGGGCCGGACTGAGCGGCGGTGGCGACGACGTCCTGTCCGTCGGCGACGTCCCGCACGACTGGCTGTTCCCCCGCACGGCCGCCGTCGTCCACCACGCGGGGGCCGGTACCACCGCGGCCGGACTGCGCGCCGGAGTACCCGCCCTGCCGGTACCCGTCATGTACGACCAGCCGTTCTGGGCATCCCGGCTGCACCGTCTGGGAGTTGCCCCCTCGGCGCTGCCGTTCGAGGACCTCACCGCCGAAGTCCTGGGGGATGCGATCACGGCCTGCGTGACCGAGCCCGCCCACCGCCGCCGAGCGGCGGAACTCGCCCGGACCATCGCCGCCGAGGACGGCGCCGCCGCGGTTCTCGCCCAGATCGGCGCGAGGCCCGTGAGATGAACCCGAGAACCGGGCCGAGGCGGCTGGTCAGCAGACCACGCACGGGGCCGGTTGCGGGCGGAGACCCGGCCGCCGCAAGCGCTGCAAGAGCCGCGAGCGCCGCAAGTGCGGCGGCCAGAGCGTGCCGGGCAGCTGTCCCTAGCCGGAGGTCGGGCGCAGGACGAGGGAGACGAATCCGAAGCTGTCCCGGTAGGTGTGCAGCCATTCCTTGCGCCGGGCGGTGGCCGTCTCGAGTGCCTCGGCGCTGTCCGGATCGGCAGGGTGGTCGAGAGCCCATGAGGCCAGCGAACCCCAGAGGGTCCACTCGTAGTCGTCCAGCTCATGGCGCGTGCTCACATGTGCGTGCACCGGAGCCCAGCCGTCGGCGACGATCCGGTCCACGGCCGTCGCGAGGTCGTCCATCTCGCCGAAGATCTCGACGGCCTCCGGGGACGGCGTGCGGTCCCAGAACCCGTCACCGATCAGCACGCGGCCACCTGGAGCCAGGTGCTCCCGGGCCGCCGCGAGGGTCGGGAGCAGACCGCCGAAGGCGTGGGTCGCCCCGACACTGACCACCAGGTCGAACGGCCGGTCGGAGACGAAGTCCTCCGCCTTCCCGTGGTGGAGCACGAGCCGCTCCCGGAGGCCGAGCAGGCCCGCCGACCGGCCGGCCTGCTCGATGGCCTCGTCCGAGGTGTCGACACCCTCGGCGTGCAGCCCCGGATGCGCGGCCAGGGCGCGCAGCAGCCATTCCGCGGTGCCGCACCCCAGGTCGAGCACCCGCTCATCGCCGCGCGGAACGCCATGGGCGAGCAGCCGGCGTACCGATTCGTCGTCGAGCGGGGCCTTTATCGGGTGGTCCGTGTGAGCGATGCCGGATATCTTTTCGCGGTTCATCCGGGCAGCCTTTCAACAGCCGAGGCCGCCCGCACCCCATTTTGGATCATCTGCCCGGCACGCTTTCAGCGACCGTCAGGCCTCCGCTCCCACGCCTGCGCGAACATCTCGTGCAGGGGAGCCGTCGGCAGCACCCGGCCGAAGGGGGAGCGGACCGAGTTGCTCCACAGCGGGCGCACCAGGTGACTCGCCAGCTTGGCCGTCTCCAGCGGCAGATTCGGGGCCTTCAGTTCGGTCCATTCCCCGGGCAGGAACACGGTCCGGCCCGCCCTTGCCCGTTTGGCCTCCACGACCGCGCCGGTGGCGAGGAGTTCCGCGCGGACCTCCTTGTGCCGCTTGGCCGACCAGCCGTTCCACCGCCGTACGTTCCGGTCGGTGGGGGAGGCCAGGGCCGCCACCTGGAGGTACAGCGCCGCCGCGTCCGCGCCGACGCCGAGTTCTGCCGCCGCCCGCGCGACCAGCTCCGGGCAGGACTGCCGCGGATCCGCCTCGTACGCACCGGCCGGCACCGCTCCGGACCGGGTCCGGAGCATCATCCGTTCCAGCCCGCCACCGGCCAGCAGTGGTTCCACCCGGTCCAACTCCTCGGCGAGGTCCGTGACCTCGCGGACCCGCTGCCAGACGTCGGGATCCGCGACCGCCGAGGGCCGCACGAACGAGGCGCCGCCGGGCGCGCACACCACCAGCGGCCCACAGTCGTACGCGGTCACCGGGACCGGACCGTCCTCCTTGCGGCTGTCCATCGCCACCGGCAGCAGCCCGGGCCCGAACCGTTCGGCGATCCGCGCCGAGGTGTCCTGCACCCGCCCGCCGGGCAGCGCCAGCAGCAGCTCCGGACGCGCCAGCTCGGCCCGCAGCCGCTCGTACACGTCCGGCGCGCCCGCCACCGCGGGATCCCCGACGGGCCGGTCCGTCCAGGCCCACACCAGCGCGCTCGCGATCCCCTGGAGATCGAGGCCCACCGGTGTGCGGTAAGGCAGTTCGGGCCCGGCCGGGGGCACGGGCCGGACCTCCACCCCGATGCCGTACGGGGTCGCCGCCAGCTCCCAGCCGGCCGCCTCCACGGTCGGATCGGCGGCCGCCCCGTAGCCGGCCGCCAGCCGCCGGGCCCAGACCTCCCCGAGCCCCAGATCGGCCTCCAGGGCGTCCGCCGCCTCGTCGTGCACCGCGGGCAGCGCACCGAGCAGCTCCCGCCACACCCCGGCCATCCGCTCCACGGCCGCCTCGACCCCGCCGGGCCGCCACAGTTCGGCCGGGTCCTCGGGGAGGGCTGCGGCCAGTACGGCCCGCTGCCCGGCGCCTCCGAGCCGCGCGCGCAGTTCCCCGTACGCCTCCGCGGTCATCGCCGTCGCGCCGTACGGGGCCTTGCGCGCCAGGTCGAGGTCCTCGTCGTGCCGGGGCCGTCCGACCAGGCCGGCCACCACGAGCCGGGCAACGGCCCGCCGGACACCGGTCAGTTCCGCGAAGCGCGCGGCCGCCGACTCCGGCACCGGGACCGGCCCGTGCGTCTCGACCGCCGTCACCAGGGTCCGGAGCCGGGCGGCGTCGTCCCGTTCCACCCGGACCGGACGCGCCTGGCCGAGGGCCGCCGGTACGGGGTCACCGTCCGGGTCCCCGGCGGCCGGCACCACGAACCAGCACTCCGAACTCCCGGCCCGCACCGCTGCGGACGCCACGGCGGTCCCGCCCGCCCGCAGCCCGTCCAGGGCCGCGGAGTCGGACGTCCGGCCCACCCACCACCGGCTGCCCGTGCGGGCGAACGGCTGGTCCGCCCACGCGTCGAGGAGCGCGAGCAGAGCCGCCCGGTCCGCGTCCGGGGTCGGTGCCACCGCCGCCCGCCACGCCACGGCGTCGACCGAGCCCAGCAGCTGCGACCAGTCCCGCGGCGGCGCAGGCGGCGAAAACCGCCGCACCTCCTCCACGATCGTCCCGGCCAGGCAGGCACCGTCCGCGGCCAGCGCGCCGAGCGTCGCCGGCAGGGCCACGTCCTTGGTCCGCCGACGCGTGTCGCCCCCGTCGTCCGCGACCAGCCCGAACAGCGCGGGCAGCAGCTCGGTGTCCCGCGCGGACCGGCGCAGCAGGACCGACGGGGCCGCGGCGATCAGCGACACGCGCCGGTGCAGGGTCCGCCGCCGCTCCTCCACCCGGGCCGCCCGTCCGGCGACCGCCACGACGGCCTCGACCAGTACCGGGTCGGTGACCTCCGGCAACTCCCGGGCCACGGCGGTGCGCAGCGCCTCCTCACCGTCGAGGGCGGCCGAGAGCAGCGCGTCCGCCGACTGCCGTCCCACGCCCCGCAGTGCCCGGGACCCGGCCGCGTCACGCGTGCGCAGCAGGTACCAGAAGGCGGGCGGCAGAGCCACGCCCCCCGAAACGGTCGCCTTCCGGGCCGGCCGCACCCGCGGGTGCTTGGGGGAGTGGTGCCCTTCCAGCTCCCACAACAGGACACCGTCGGCGGCGTACGCGCGCACGCCCGTCGGGGTCTGCGCCTCGGCCAGGATCACGTCCTCCACGGCGCCCTCCGGCGCGGCCATGAGCCCCCACGGCTCCTGGCCCTGCCGGTCGATGTCGAAACGGGCCGTTCGCCCGTCCACGCTCTCCACCAGGTAGTGGTCGGGCGCGTGGTCGCGGTGCCGGGTGCGGAACAGCACCCGGGTCCCGACCAGCCCGTCCCGGCAGCCCAGCGGGGAGTCGGACAGCCCGGCGGGCAGCGGCGCCAGCTGCAGTGCCTCCGAGGCCAGGCTCATCCCCGCCTCGGACGGATCCGCGCCCGCACCGGCGCCCGAATCCGCGCCCGCATCGGCGCCCGGGGCGCGGCCGGGGAAGTCCGGCAGCGCCATGGCTCCCTGCGGCTCCCCGGTGACCGGGTCGACCACCTCCCACGGCTTCCGCCCGTAGATCTGGTTGATCCAGATCCGCGAGCCGTCGCCGAGCAGCAGTTCCTTGCTGTCGATGCCCTCGGTGTCGCCCGGGCGCAGCACGCGCAGGCCGCTGTGGCGCCCGCTTCCGTCGGCCGTCTCGAACTGGAAGCCGTACGCCCCGTCCAGGCTGCCGCCGAACGGCACCAGACCACCCACCTCCGGCGGCGCGAACGGCTCCTCGGGACGGTCGGCCCAGACGGCGGTGTCGCAGTAGTACGGGTTCGGCTTGAGGGTCCAGCTCACCAGGAAGGAGCCGCCCACGTAGTGCACGGCGAACAGGGTCGCGTCCTCGGGCACGGTGAACCGGCAGGAGCCCCGTTCCCCGTCGGGGGCGACGGCGACGGCCCGGTCGCGCCCGAACACCGTCAGCACCGGCCAGGTGCAGGTCACTCCGGCCACGCCCGGCAGCGGAGGGCGCACCGCGACCGGCGCCGCATCCGCCCCGTCGGCACCGTCGGCACCGTCGGCCCCGTCGGCCGCGGACCCGGCGGGCCCTGTGGGCTCGGCGCTCTCGGCGCTCTCCGCGAACCCCGCGTACACCGACTCCAGGGCCGGCCAGGCCAGTTCCTCCGGCAGACCGGCCGCCAGCGAACGCCGCAGCGCGCCCGCCGCGCCCGCCCCGGCGAGGGCGTCGACGATCCCGCCGAGGGCCTTCACCGTCGGCCTGTCCAGCAGCGTCTCCAGCTCGGCCAGGGCCTCCTCGGCCCCCGCCATGCCGCCGCCCCCCACCGCGCCGACCAGCTTGCCGACCCGCCCGGCCACCTCCTGGGCGATGCCCTCGTTGCCCGGCAGCAGCGTCACCGCGGACCCGGCGCGACGCCCGCGCGCGTTCCAGTGGTCGGGGAGCAGACCGGCATGGACCGTCCCCTCCAGCCGGGGGCCGAACACCGGGTCCGCGGCCAGCGCGACGAGGTCCCGCCGGGACCGCTCGCCCCAGAAGCGCATCCGGACCTCCGCGCCCGGATCGACCACCGCGGCCCCGGACGCCAGGCAGGCGTCGAGCACGTCCGCGTCGAAGCCCTGGTAGTGGTACCGGGTGGTGTGCACCGCCACCGGCGTGCCCGCCGTCCGCAGCCGCGGCCCCAGCCGGCCGATCAGGTCGAGGAATTCCCCCGGCAACGGCTGCCGGGAAACCCCGCCGCCGGACTGCAGGGCGTACTGGTACATGCGGACGAAGTGCCCGACCCAGTGCGGCAGCCCGCCCTCCGGCACCAGCCGCCCGGCCTCCATCGCCTCCGTGGCGCCGCAGCCGATCAGCAGCCGCAGCCAGGCCCCGCCGTCGGTGACCCCGGCCGGAAAGACCTCCACCAGCCCGGCCAGGACGGCATCCGCCGGCGGATGGGCCGTCAGGACGGGCTCCGCGGCGGTCAGCAGCGCCTCCGGCACCGACTTGCCGCGGGTGACCGACAGGAGTGCGCCACCATCCGCGCGGCCTCGGCGTCCCCGTGCCCGGCCGCCTTGGCGGAAGCCCGTACCCGGCGCACCAGGTCCGCCGGCAGATCCGCCTTCGAGCCCGCCCACGCGGTCAGGAACGCCTCCAGGGCGGTGTGCGCCGCCGCCGGATCCAGTGTGCCGGCGAGGAAACGCTGATGCGCCCCGAACTCCTTGGCCGGCATGGCCCCGCCCGCCGCGAACAGCAGCGCGTTGGCCCGGCGGTAGGCGGGATCCACCGGCAGCCCGTGCTCCGCCTCGGCCGCGCGTGCCGCCGCGTAGGCCCGCCCGCCCGGCCGGCTCCCGTAACCGATCAGCCGATGGCCCACCGTGTCCCAGAACCACGGCAGGTGCGCGGGCGGCAGCCGTCGCGCCCGCGCCGTCATCGTGTCGACGAACCTGCCGGGCTTGCCCTGGGACCGGCCGAGCTCCGTGCGCATCTCGTCGTTCAGGCCGCGCGCGGCCTGGGCCGCGCCCGGGTCGTGGGCGGCGACCCAGTCGGCGTACGTCGTCGATGCGTGCGGACGGGATGCGGGCACCAGGGCAGCGAGCGAGACGATCATGCTTCGCATCGTCGCACGGCCCACCGACACCTCCCGGCCCGGCCGGCGACCCCGGGCCCAGGGCGCCGGGTCACGGCCTCCCGCCCTTCCTCTAGAGTGCTTCCGTCCCGTACACGTGACTGTGACCCGGCCGGGCGGCGCGTGCCGACCCGCGCACGGGCCCGATCGAGGAGCAACCGTGACCGACCTGGCGTCCATATCCCTGCAGCAGGAGATCGCCCGCGATCTCCAGGTGAGCGCGTCCTTCGACGTACGGCAGGAGATCGAGCGCCGAGTGGCCTTCCTCGCCGAGCGGCTGACCTCCACGGGCCTGCGTGCCCTGGTCCTCGGCATCAGCGGCGGTGTGGACTCCACGACCGCGGGCCGGCTGTGCCAGCTCGCCGTCGAGCGCGTACGCGCCGCCGGGCACGACGCGACGTTCTTCGCGATGCGCCTGCCGTACGGGACCCAGGCAGACGAGAAGGACGCACAGCTGGCGCTGGAGTTCATCCGGGCCGACCGGGTCCTGACCGTGGACGTGAAGGCCGCGAGCGACGCCGCCCTGGACGCGGCGCTGGCCGGCGGCACGGCCTTCCGCGACGCGCACCACCAGGACTTCGTGCACGGCAACATCAAGGCCCGGCAGCGCATGATCGCCCAGTACACGGTGGCGGGCGCGCACGACGGCCTGGTCGTCGGCACCGACCACGCCGCCGAGGCCGTCTCCGGCTTCTTCACCAAGTTCGGCGACGGCGCCGCCGACGTCGTCCCGCTCACCGGCCTCACCAAGCGCCGGGTGCGCGCCCTCGCGCAGGAGCTGGGCGCGCCCGCCGGGCTGGTGCACAAGACCCCGACCGCGGACCTGGAGACGCTCGACCCGGGCAAGCCCGACGAGGACGCGCTCGGCGTCTCGTACGACGACATCGACGACCTGCTGGAGGGCAAGCCCGTCGAGGGGGCCGCCTTCGCGGCGATCGTCGGCCGCTACCGCCTCACCGAGCACAAGCGACAGCTGCCGATCGCCCCCTGAGCCCTCGCGCACGGCTCCCGCATTGAGCCGAACGGCTCAATGCGGGAGCCGGTGACGAGCCCGCACCGGGGCTCGTGCCTATCGTGGGAGTGAGCCCATGACCGGGCGGTGGCGCGCGAACAGGTGGACGTGGACGGATCCGGGATCGACTATCAAGCGGTCTTCCGAGCCCTGCCGGGCGCGGTCGCGCTGCTCACCCCTGATCTGGTGTACATGGACGTCAACGAGTCGTTCCTCTCGACCTCCGGCCGCACCCGTGAGCAGCTCATCGGCCGGTACCTGTTCGACGTCTTCCCCGACAACCCCACCGACGACGGGGCCAGCGGGATGCGCAATCTGCGCGCCTCCCTGGAACGGGTCGCGGCCACCGGGGAGCGCGACAGCATGGCCGTCCAGCGCTACGACGTGGAATACCCGCACGGGTCCGGGGTGTGGCACGAGCGCTACTGGAGCCCCGTCAACGTCCCCGTCCTCGCCCCCGACGGCACCGTGGCGCTGCTGCTGCACCGCGTGGAGGAGGTCACCGAACTCATCCGGGCCCGTTCCTCCCGCGGCAAGGACCACGCCCAGGTGCTGGAAGCCGAGATCTACACCCGCGCCCGGGAGCTCCAGGAGGTCAACGAGCGCCTGCGCCGTTCCCACGCCCACGAGCGCGACGTGGCCGTCCACCTCCAGGAGTCCCTGCTGCCCGCGCCGACCCCCCTCGGCCACCACCAGGCCGCCGTGCGCTACCGGCCCGCCACAGCGGCCCTGAACGTGTGCGGCGACTGGTACGACCTCGTCGACCAGCCCGGCCGCACCGCGGTCGCCGTCGGCGACGTGGTCGGCCACGGTCTGCACGCGGCCGGCGTCATGGGCCAGCTCCGCAGCGCCCTGTCGGCGGCCTCCCGGGTCGCCGAGGGCCCGGGCCAGGCCCTGGAGGTCCTCGGCCTGTACGCCCGCTCCGTCGACGGCGCGGAGTCCACCACCGCCGTGTCCGTCTTCATCGACTGGCACAGCAGCACCCTCACCTACAGCAGCGCCGGCCACCCGCCGCCCCTGCTCTGCCACCCCGACGGCACCGTCGTCCTCCTCGACCGGGCCACCGACCCCCCGCTCGGCGCCCGGCCCGAGCACACCCGCCGTCCCGAGGACCGGCTGGTCTTCACCGAGGGCTCCACCCTCGTCCTCTACACCGACGGGCTCATCGAACGCCGCCGCGAGGACATCGACGTCGGCCTGGGCCGGCTCGCCGACGCCCTCGTACGACACCGCACCGCCACCCCCGACGACCTGGCCGACGCCCTGCTGGCCGAGCTCATCCCCGCGGTGGGCATGACCGACGACACGGCGCTGGTCATCCTCCGCCTGTGACGGATCCCGCCGGGTATTCGAAGGCGTCCCAGGCCCCCGGCTGCGTAGGCTCACCCCATGCCGAGACCAGAACTCCAGCGCGTCCGTGCCTTCCTTTCGGACTTCGCCCGCCGCCAGGCCGAGCGCACCACGGCCCTTCCCGGAGGGTTCGCCGTCTACGACGACACGTTCGCGCAGTCCCATTCGAACAACCAGGTCGTCATCGATGCGGCCGTCGATCCCGAGGCGCTGCCGGGCATCGCGGAGGAGGCCCTCGGGCACCTGCAGCACCGGCTGGTCTCCGTACTCGACGACGAGGCCGGCACGGCGTGCGCGGAGCCGATGGTCCGGGCCGGATACACCCACTCCGCCTATCTGGTCATGCTGCACACGGGCCCGGTGCCGGACGGCGGACCGGCGCAGGAGGTGGACCTCGACGCGCTGCGCGCTCCGCTGACCCGGCGCTGGCGGGGCTTCCTCCCGGACGCCGACGACGAGGTCCTGCGCCAGCTCGTCGACCGGCGCGAGGCCCGCCGGCGCGGCGCGGACGTCGTTCGGTTCATCGGTGCCCGTACGGAGGCGGGGGAGGTCGCCTCCTGGGCCGATCTCTACGTGGACCGGGCCACGCGCACGGCCCAGATCGAGGACCTGATCACCTCGGAGGCCCACCTCGGCCGCGGCCACGCCGACGCCGTCCTGGCCCGCGCCCTGAGCCTGGCCGCCGCCCACGACTGCGACTTCCGATTCCTGACCGCCGATGCCCTGGACTGGCCGCGCCACTGGTACGAGCGCCGCGGCTTCGCCGTCATCGGCCACACGCACTGCTTCGAACGCGGGTGACCCTCCCGGAGGAGGTGGCGGGACTCCGACGAAGGGGTCCGGAAGAGCCGGAGGAATGGGCGAAGGAGACGGCCTAGGGGATCGCGTTGCTCACGCCGTCGACGATCATCATCCACATCGGCTGGGCGCCCGTGCCGAAGGCCGAGGCCAGGGCGTATCCGATCGCGGCGTCGGCCGGCCGGATCTCGCCGTCCTCCCGCCACTCCGCCAGGACCGTCTCGTCACCGTCTGATGAGAAGTCGCCCAGGTGCCGGCCGTCGCGGGTCAGCCGGCTGCCGGGGATGGAGTCCGGGACGAAGCGGTAGGCCGCCCCGTCGTACTCCACGTCCACGCGGTACGAGTGCCTGCTGAACCGGCCCTTCGCGGGGAGCAGCCCGACTTCCACGCCGTCGACCCGCATCGTGAGGTGCGCCGGGTCGCGGGTGCCGATGGCGATGTGCGGATCGGTCTCCGCCGCCGGATCCCGCTCCAGGGTCACGCGGGGGATCGCCTCGCCGTCGACCTCGATGCGGTCCTGGCCGTCCTGGCGGACGGTGACCGCGCCGAAGTGCGTGTCCTCGATGGGGGCTCGCTCTTTCTCGTTCACAGGTATGAGTCGCTTCGCTGTTGTATGGGGTGTGCGGTGAACTGTCCCTAGCCACAAGGGACTTTCCGCAAGGAATTACCGCACCACCCTACCGGCGACGATCATGCTGTCGGGCGTGCGGACTCACTCGCGCTTCCACACCTTGGCGACGGCCTCCAGGTAGTCGTCCTGGCCGTCCTCGATGTTGGTGACCTCCAGGACGAGCAGCAGATCGGAGGAGACACGGGCACAGATGACGTCGGCGATGCCCCATTCGGTGTGCTCGGCCAGGGTTCCGTAGCCGGAGGTGCGCTCGTCCGCGAGGCAGTCGCTGTTCCCTTCGAAATCCCCGGACTTGAGCAGCAGGATGTCCTTCCCGCCGAGGTCCCAGTTCGTGTGCAGGTCGACGTCGAAACCGTCGCCCGCCTTGCCCTCCCTGAAGTCGGTGGCGTCGATGCCGTACCCGGTGGGCAGCTGGATCTCCGCCTCGTCCGACAGGGACCAGCCGTCGAAGGGATCGCTGCTCTCCGGCGCCGGATCCGTCGGGGTGCCGCCGTTGTCGTCCTGGGAGACGGAGGTCCGGTCCGGGTCCTTCCCGTTCTGCCCGGCCGTGTACGCCAGGACGCCGATCGCCGCGGCCACCACCACGGCCGCGGCGGCGATGAAGGGTGCCGTACGGATCCGGGCGCGGGCTCCCCGCCGGCGCGTTCCGTACACGGGCAGGGCGGCCGGCGGCACCGCCACGGCGGCTGGATCCACCCGCGTCGGCGCGTATCGCGGAGGCGCGGCGGCCGTCATCGAGGGGTCGGAGTCCGCCTCCAGCGCCGACGAGGCGCGCGCGAGGAGGCTGTGCGCGACGGGGGCCGGCAGCCAGCCGGAACCGACGGGGCGGCCGTCACCCGCCTCGTTCCCCTGGCCCGCCCGGTGCGACCCGTCCGCCCGGTCCCTCCCGACCGCGCCGTCTGTCCCGCCTGCCCGGTGCTCCGAGTCCGGGTCGTCCGCGTCGACCGAGAGCACCGCGAACAGGGTCTCCAGGGACGGCCGTGCGGCCGGATCCTTGGCGAGGCAGCGCGTGACGAGGTCCAGCGCGACCCCGGAGAGTGCCTCCAGGCGTGGCTCGGAGTGAACGACCCGGTAGAGCAGTGCCGGGGTGGCACCGGTCCCGAAGGGGCTCTCGCCGCTGAGGGTGAAGGCCAGCACCGCCCCGAAGGAGAACACGTCGGAGGCGGGGCCGACCACGCCGCCGGAGGCCTGCTCCGGTGACATGAAGCCGGGGGAACCGACGGTCATTCCGGTCCGGGTCAGGGCGCTGGCCTCGGTGGCCCGCGAGATGCCGAAGTCGATCACCCGGGGCCCGTCGGGGCCCAGGAGGACGTTGGACGGTTTCAGGTCACGGTGCACCAGCCCGGCCGCGTGCACGGCCGCGAGCGCCGCCGCCAGCCCGCGGGCCAGGGCGAGCGCCGATGCCTCGGGGAATGGGCCGTGTTCGGCCACCGCCTCGGCGAGCGACATCCCGGGTACGAACACCGTGCTCAGCCACGGAGTCGGGTCGTCCACGCCCGCGGCGAGCACCTGGGCCGTGAACCTCCCGTCCACGGCCCGCGCGGCGGCGACCTCACGGGCGAACCGGCGCCTGAACTCCGGATCCCGCGCCAGCTCCGGGTGCACCACCTTGACGGCCACGCTGCGGCCGCCGGGCGTCCGGGCCAGATAGACCCGGCCCATGCCTCCGCTGCCGAGCCGTGCGACGAGGTGGTAGGGCCCGACCCGTACGGGGTCACCCGGTATCAATGCGTCCACTTGACCCCCCGCATCGCGCCTGGTCCGGCCGAATTCTAGTGGCTGGAACCATGGTCATGCAGGCGTTTGCGGGTCGCCGCCCGGGCGCGGGTCCTCCCCGCCGCCCGGGTCGACGCAGCGGCTCAGCGGCTGGTCAGGTACCCGCCCATGGTGGTGAAGTAGTCGGTGGCGGGCATTTCTTCGCCGCCCTCGGTGCGCACCCGGGTGATGGCGAGGCCGTGGTTGCGTCCGGTACGGGCATCGGATCCGGCCACGATGACGACGCCTTCGCCCTCGCGGTAGAAGATGCGGCCGGGGGTGCCGCCGTAGCGGCCCTCGGAGACGACCGCGGCCAGAACCTCCAGCCGCTTGCCGCGGTGGAACGTGAACGCGGCCGGGTAGGGGGCGGACTGGGCGCGTACGAGGCGCGAGAGGTCCTCCGCCGGCCAGTTCCAGTCGATGCGGATGTCCTCGGCGGACCGCTTGTGGAAGAAGCTCGCCTGCGATCGGTCCTGGCGGGTGAACTCGGTCTCGCCCGCGGCGATCCGGCCCAGCGCGCCGACCGTGACCGGTGCGATCAGGTCGACGGTCTTGTGGAACAGGTCGGTGGCGGTGTCGGCCGGGCCGACCGGTACGGCGCGCTGGACGACGATGTCGCCCGCGTCGAGCTCGTCGTTCATCAGATGCGCGGTGACGCCGACTTCGGGCTCGTTGTTGATCAGCGCCCAGATCAGCGGCGAGAAGCCGGCGTACTTCGGCAGGAGCGAGTCGTGCACGTTGAGGGTGCCGTGGTGGGGCAGGTCGAAGATGCGCGGGGGAATCCAGGTGCGCCAGTTGTTCGCCACGATGATGTCCGGTTCCGCCTCCTTGAGGCGGGTGAACAGCTCTTCGTCGTCGGGCCGATTGCGGATGAGCACGGGAACACCGTGTTCGTCGGCGAGATCGGCGACCGAGTCGCTCCAGATCTTCTCGTAGGCATGCTCGCTCTTGGGGTGCGTCACGACCAGAACGACATCGTGTTCGGACTCCAGCAGAGCCTGCAGGGTGCGGTGTCCCCACGTCTGATAGCCGAACATGACGACCCGCATGGGGTTCCTCCTTGGAGCGGCGACAGATTTCAGAATGAGTAAAGCAAGCCTTACCTAAGTCCGCAACATCGCCTTTTTTGAAGGCAGTTCAGCTCGAAATCGACGATGACTCGATCTGATTTGCCCATCGACAGCTCCATGGCATCAGGTTAGCCTTCCCTAAGTTCCCCTCGGGCGCCGCTCCTTCGGCGTGCCCCGCCCCCGGTTCCCCCACGCACGGCAATCGGCTGCCCCCCGCACGATTGGGAGTGACATGTCACAGGATCTGTCCGATGATGCGCCACTGATCCACGACCTCATCGGCATCGGCTTCGGCCCCTCGAACGTGGCCATGGCGATCGCGCTCAGCGAGCACAACGCCGGAGTCGGACCGCAGGAGGCGGTCACCGCCCACTTCTTCGAGCAGCAGCCACGCTTCGGCTGGCACCGCGGCATGCTCATCGACGACGCCACGATGCAGGTGTCCTTCCTCAAGGACCTGGTGACACTGCGCAATCCGGCCAGCGAGTACAGCTTCCTCTGCTACCTCCAGAGCCGCGGCCGCCTGATCGACTTCGTCAACCACAAGAGCCTCTTCCCGCTCCGCGTGGAGTTCCACGACTACTTCGAGTGGGCCGCGGCCAAGGTCGACGACATGGTGTCCTACGGGTCCGAGGTCGTCGCCGTACGTCCCGTCCTGCGCGACGGAGCCATCGAGTACCTGGACGTCACCGCCCGCTCCGGCTCGGAGCTCGTCGTCCACCGGGCGCGCAATCTGGTGATCGGCACCGGCCTGCGCCCGCAGATGCCGGACGGCGTGGACCGCACCGAGCGGGTCTGGCACACCTCGGAACTCCTGACGCGCGTGGCGGCGCTGGGGAACGCGGACCCGTCCCGCTTCGTCGTCGTCGGCGCGGGCCAGAGCGCCGCCGAGAACGTGGCCTTCCTGCACCGCACCTTCCCCGGGGCCGAGGTCTGCGCCGTCTTCTCCCGCTACGGCTACAGCCCCGCCGACGACAGCGGGTTCGCCAACCGCATCTTCGACCCCTCGGCGGTCGACGAGTACTTCACCGCCCCCGAATCGGTCAAGCGCAAGCTGATCGAGTACCACGCCAACACCAACTACTCGGTGGTGGACATCGATCTGATCGACGACCTCTACCGGCAGGAGTACCAGGAGAAGGTCCTCGGCACCGAGCGGCTGCGCTTCCTGAAGGTCTCGCGGCTCGCGGACGTCTGCGAAGGCCCCGACAGCGTGCGCGTCACCGTCGAGTCGCTGGTCACGGGGGAGAAGGAGGTCCTGGAGGCCGACGTGCTGGTCTACGCGACAGGCTACCGCTCGGCGGACGGCCTCGGCCTGCTCGGGGACGTCGAGAAGTTGTGCCGGCGCGACGACCTCGGCCGCGTCCGCGTGGCCCGCGACTACCGTGTCGAGAGCGAACCCGAACTGCGCTGCGGCGTCTACCTCCAGGGAGGAACCGAGCACACGCACGGCATCACGTCCTCCCTCCTGTCGAACACCGCCGTCAGGGTCGGCGAGATCCTCCGGTCCATCGTCACCCACGGCCGCGTACCGGTACCGGCCTCCCACACGGCGCCCACCCCCTGAGGAACAGCACCCATGCTCTGCACCAGGCTGACGAACGCCACCTTCCTCACCATGGACCCCGGCCACCCCGTCGCCCACGACCTGGGCATCTGGCGCGGCCGGATCGTCGGCCTGGACGAGGCGGTCACCGCACTGCCCGCCCGCGAGGTCGTCGACCTGCAGGGCGCCACCGTGCTGCCGGGCTTCATCGACTCCCACGTGCACCTGGCCTGGACCGGCCTCAAGGCGGCCACCCCGAGCGTGGCGCCCTGCACACGCGTGGAGGACGTGCTCGCCGTCGTCGCCGAGGCCGTCACCCGCACGCCGCGGGGAGCATGGGTGGACATCGGCGGCTACGACCAGCGCGCCCTCGGCCGCCACCTCACCGCCGCCGAGCTGGACAAGGTCAGCGACGGCCGCAAGGTGTTCATGCTGCACGACTCCGGACACGGCTGCGTCGTCAACGGAGCCGTCCTGGAGCTGCTCCCCGGCGAACTCGCCCACGGTGAGGGCTTCCTCGCCGAAAGCGCCATGACCACCGCCCGCCGGCTGCGCCTGCCGTACTCGCAGGAGGAGATCGCCGACGCCATCGAACGCGCCGGCCGCGCCTGCCTCGCCGAAGGCGTCACCGCCTGCGCCGAGGCGGGCATCGGCGGCGGACTGCTCGGCCACAGCCCGGTCGAACTCGGCGCCTACCAGCTCCTGCGCGACCAGGGCCGGCTCCCGCTGCGGGTCCAGCTCATGGCGGCCGCCGACACCCTGCGGCCCGTGGCCGCGCACGCGTCCGACGGGATCCCCCGCGCCCTCGACCTCGGCCTGCGCACCGGGTTCGGCGACGACTGGCTCTCCCTCGGCGCGCTCAAGGTCTACACCGACGGCGGCATGATGGCCCGTACCGCCGCACTCACCCGCCCCTACGAAGGGAGCGACCGAGCAGGCGAGTTCCAGGACACCCCCGAGCGGATCGCCGGCATCATCGTCGACGGCCACCTCGCCGGCTGGCAGCTCGCCGTCCACGCCATCGGGGACCGAGCCGCCGACCTGGCCCTCGACGCACTGGAGCGGGCCCAGCGGGAAAGACCGCGCCCGACGGCCCGGCACCGGATCGAACACGCCGGCCTGATCCGGCCCGACCAGCTCGCGCGCTTCGCCCGACTCGGGGTGAGCGCGGTGGTCCAGCCGAACTTCCTGCGCTCCTTCGGCGACGACTACGCGGCCGTCATGGGCCCGGACCGGGCCCCTTGGCTATACCGGGGCCGGGGCTTCCTGGACCACGGCGTCACCCTGGTGGGCAGCTCCGACCGGCCCGTCACCGACGGATCACCGCTACGGGCCGTCCAGTTCATGGTCGAACGGGCCTCCGCGTCCGGCGCCCTGATCGGCCCCGACGAGGGCATCACCGTGGAGGAGGCCCTGTACGCCTACACCGTCGCCGGTGCCTATGCCTGCCACTGGGACGGCAGTGCGGGCGCCCTGGCCCCGGGCCGCCGCGCTGACCTGGCCGTGCTGGGCGACGACCCGCGCCGGGTCGAACCCTCGCGGATCGGAGCGATCGAGGTCGTCGCCGCGTACGTCGACGGCAGGGCTTAGGGGAGGGGGCCGGGCGATCGAGGTCGGGGGCGAGGGTGGTCGGGCCAGGGCAGTCCGGCCCGACCACCCGGACCGGTCAGCGCCGCCCGCGCAGGCGGTTCAGGAGCCGCCCGGCCTGGGTGCGCCTGCGCGGGTCGGCGGCGGCCCGCCGGACCGACGCGACGGCCCGCTGCCCCTGGGGGCTGCGCGCGAACTGCTTGATACGGGTCAACAACGTCGACATGGCGCCTCCTTGGTGTTCTCACCGGCTCGTGTACCCCGAGGCGCGCCAGGCATGTACACGCAGCTGCCGGCCCTGGACCAGGCGACGTCAGGCGGGTTGCGGGGTGAGTCTCTTGTGGCCCTTGCGGTCGTAGTAGGCGGTCATGGCGAAACCGAAGACCAGGGCCAGCACGGTGCCGACCGCGATCATGATCCAGGAGCGGGTGAGCCCTGCGTCGCCGCGGGCGTCGAAGTAGAGGATCGCGCGCACGCCGTCGCTGAGCTGACGCATCGGTTCGAAGTGGGAGAGGAAGCGGTAGAAGCCGGGGACAGCCTGCAGCGGGACCGTCGCACCCGACGACGGCAGACCCAGCACGATGAACACGAACATCGACACGAGCTGGCCGATCCCGCCGAACGCGGCGTTGATGGCCTGTACGCCCAGGCCGACGGCGAGGGCGGCGCAGTAGGAATACACCCACAGGAGGGGCAGGTGGGTCGCGTCCATCCCCAGAACGGCGACGCAGGCCAGCATCACCAGGGAGGTGCTGAGGAGAGTGATGCCCGCGGTCATCACCATCTTCAGGAGCAGTGTCTGCGTACGGTTGATCGGCACCGTCGGGCGGCGGGTGTGCCAGGGGCCGATCTCGTTGTCGGCGTATCCGAGGGCGGTGTCGACACCGTTGCTGATGACGTTGCCGCCCATGAATCCGGCCAGGACCAGCAGCAGGGTGTAGTAGAAGGCCGTCAGACCGAGACCGCTGTGCGTGCCGATCGGGTGGCCGACCTGCGTGACGACCTCGACGGGGTCGGCGAGCAGCAGTTTCGCGGTGGGGCTCGCCTGGGCGCCGGCGGCCGCCGTGAGCTGCTCGCCCACGGCCCGGGACGCGCGGTGGGCGGCCTGCGTCGTGATCTGGCCGGCCAGCGAGGACCCGAGGCTCCCCTTGCCGGGGTTGGTGAGCACGGTGATGGTCGGGAGCTTCGTGGCCGCGGAGGTGGGGAGCGCGGTGACGGAGTCCGTGAAGCCGGCCGGGACCACCAGCGCGCCGTAGATCTGGCCTGAGTCGAGCTGGTCCTGCGCCTGGACGAGGGTCAGTTCGCGCCAGTCCGCCTTGCCGCCCGCGGGGTCGGCGGCGATGGCGGCGGTGATCTGCGTACCCAGGTTCTGCTGCTGGCCCTGCGGCGGCTCGCCCTTGTCGTCGTTGACCAGGGCGATGGGCAGGTCGTGCAGGTCGGCGTTGGGGTTGACGATGCCGCCCATGTAGAGGAGGGACAGCAGCAGGGCGAGCAGCCCCGTGAGGATCGTGGGGACCAACCACAGCTGGGGGCGGCGCACCAGGGCCATGGCGGTGACTTCGGGGGCGACGGTGGGGGACATCGGTCTCCGTAGCTTCCCGGCGGGCCGGGATCGAAGGACGGTGGAAGCGGCCGGGCCGCACGGGATCCCCAGGATGGTCCCCGCACCCCGGCGGGCCGCCGCACCCCTCGCACGCGGGCCGCGAACCCGCGTACGGGACCACCGGAACAGCCCACGGCCGAAGGCCGTAAATCATTTCGCGACTGCTCGCGACTGCTCGCGACTGCTCGCCACTGCTCGCCACTGCTGGGCACGGTCGTGCAGGACCGCCCACTGCGGGGAGCCCTGAGGTCCGTGCACGGCCGTCGCGGCAGTTCCTGCACCGAGGGTGGGATTCGTCCATGGCCTGCAACAAGGACAACCCCTGCCCCGCGGCCGAAGGTTCGACAACCCCGACCCGATCGTCCCCGGTCAAGAGCTCACCCTCTCCATGGGCCACAGCCCGGCACCGCCGCTCCTGCGCCTTCGCCCGCGTAGGGCGGTCAGACGGCGGACACCGCCCAGCAGGTGCAGGACGCCGACGAAGCCCTGGCCCGGCCGCCGCACCTCCATACCCACCGGCAGCGCTGCCGCCACCGAGCAGGCCCTGCGCTCAGTCCAGCACCCCACCGGCTCCGACCTCCTCGACGCCACCCCGCGCACCCTGGCCCTCAACCTTGCCGCAGCCGGTCGCGAACTACCCGTGGTCACCGCCGTGGTGCTCCCCGATCGCCAGATCGACGGGGCAGAGGCGCCGTGCTCGCGCGACCGGCAGGCGCTCCCCGCAGCCCGCGCCGACCGATCCGATCCGGCCGCACGGGGATCACCGTCGTCCAGGATGGCGTTGGCGTACCGCGCGCGTGACGGTTCCGAGCCCGGCCGCCAGGGATGCTCGCCCTGCACCTGCTCCAGTCCGCCCTGGTGCACGTCGACACCCTGCTGTTGCAGCAGGTCCTCGCCGAACCGGCCTGGGCGAAGAAGCTGTCCGACGTGGACCGGCGAGGACTGACTGCGCTGTTCTGGTCGCACATCAACCCGTACGGCACCTTCCGCCTCGACATGGACAAGCGGCTCGACCTGCTGCCTGCCCTGGTGCCCGGGCCGCGCCGCGCGGCGGATGACGGCGTTCACGCAGCAGGCTCGGCATCCGGCCGCTGAACCGGAGCAACACCGCCGCCCGCGTCGTGACCACCCGCACCCTTCCATGGACGTAATCCAGGCGGGAACATCTGGTGACGGTGGACGGGGGTGGCAGACCGTGGGGCGTAGACGGGGTGCGTGGGTCGGGTCGGTGGTAACGGGAGGGGCCGCATTGGTGGCGGCTGTGCTGGGGCCGGTGACCAACTACGCCAGTGACGCGGTGCCTGGCTGGGCGGCGCAGGCGTGGGTGATCTGGCCGGTGTTCGCCGTGCTGGTGGTGGTCAGCATCGTGCTGTTGCTGTGGGGCCGGCATCTGGATGCCGCACCAAGGCCCCCGGCGCGGCTGGCACCGGTGAGCCGACTGGCCCGAGGCCAGCAGGCTTCGTTACGCCCCCCGCATGTTCAGCGCGTGCGGGGGCGTGAGGGAGAACTCGGCGTGCTGGCAGGCATGCTTCGGCGGCCACAAGGGCGGTTCGCGGTGCTGTGCGCGGTCGGCGGGATGGGCAAGACAACGGTGGCCGCGCAACTGGCCACCCAGGCCGAGGCGGCGGGCTGGCGAGTGTTTTGGGTCCGCTGGCGCGACGGTGCCGAGCTGGCGCAGCAGATGGTGGAGACGGCGCTGGCCTGCGGCCTGCCAGAGGCAGAGCTGGAGGCCGCGCGAGCGGGGCAGGCGAACCTGCCGGATGTGGTCTGGCGGCAGTTGGGCCGGGTGCGCCGTTGGCTGCTGGTGGTGGACAACGCCGACGAGCCGCACGAGATCGGCCCGGCAGGGGAGCCGGTGGCCGACTATCGCGGCTGGATCCGTCCTCACGGCCGAGGCCTGCTGGTGGTGACCAGCCGGGATGGCAGCGAGCAGACCTGGGGTCCGTGCGCACAGCTGCTGCCACTGGAGCCGCTGCCGGTGCGACCTGCGGGGCAGGTCCTGCTGGACGCCGCTCCCGTGGCCGGCACCGCCGAGCAGGCCCGCGAGCTGGCGGCGCGACTGGGCGGGCTGCCACTGGCGTTGCACGCGGCCGGCACCTATCTGGCCGGACCCACCAGCCGCTACCGCACCTTTGCCGCCTACCGCCAGGCCCTGGAACACGAACTGCGGTTCTTGTTGGGAGCGGCGCACCCGAATGCCTCCCATCCGCAGGTCGCCCGCGCCGTGGTGCGGCACACCTGGGAGGTGTCCTTGGACCAGCTCGCCGGGGAGGGCAACGCTTTGGCCCGCCCCTTGTTGCGACTGCTGGCCCTGCTGGCTCAAGCCCCCGTCCCACTGTCCCTGATCACCCCGGACCTGCTATCCGTCGTCACCGGACACGACGTCACCGCGGTGGCCCTGGAGGCCGCGTTCGCCGGCCTGCACCGCTACGGTCTCCTCGGCCTGCCCCACTCTCCCGGCAGCACCGGCCCGGCGTCGGGCAGCAGTGAGGGGGCGCAGGTGGTACTGCATCCCCTGATCCGAGAGATCAACGCTGTCGCCCTCACGGCCGAGACCTCCGATCTCGCCGTGTGGCACCGGGCTCTTGCCGAGCGGCTGACCACGGCTGTACACGAGGCCGACCAGCGCGGGCGCGCCGGTTGGCCTGGAGCCGTGCTCCTCGCCCCCCACCTGCCGCTGCTGCTCGACCACGCGGACCCGCGCACCGCCACACACCAGCGCACCACTCTCAACACCCTGGCGCAGGTGCTGCAGAAGGCTGGCGCTTTCGGTGCGGCGCGCCTGCTGCATGAACGGCTCCTCGACGTCGAGACCCGCATGCTGGGCCCCGAGCACCCCGATACCTTGACCAGCCGCAACAACCTGGGCAATGCCTTGTTCGGAATGGGAGAGCCGGCCGAGGCAATACGCCTGCTCCGGGAGACCCTGGAGGACCGCACCCGCATCCTGGGCCCCGTGCACCCCGATACCTTGACCAGCCGCAATGACCTCGCATGCGCTTTGGACGGGACGGGTGAGCATGCCGAGGCGGTGGGTCTGCTGCGGCAGACCCTCAACGACCGTAACCGTGTCCTGGGCCCCGAGCATCCGCATGCCCTGGCCAGCCGGGACAGCCTCGGTCTCGCGCTGGATGGGATGGGCGAGCACGCACAAGCAGTGCGCATGCACCGGAGCACCCTTGACGACCGCATCCGTGTCCTGGGCCCCGAGCACCACCTCACCCTGCTCAGCCGCCACAACCTCGCCAGCGCCCTAACCAGGGCGGGTGAGCAGACGGAAGCGATACGGCTGCTGCGGCAGGCGCTCAACGACCACGCCCGCGTTCTGGGCGACGAGCATCCGCACACGCTGGCCAGCCGGGACAGCCTCGGTCTCGCGCTGGACGGGATGGGCGAGCACGCACAAGCAGTGCGCATGCACCGGAGCACCCTTGACGACCGCACCCGCATCTTGAGCCCCGAGCACCCGGATACCCTTGCCAGTCGCCACAACCTCGCTCTCGCTTTGACCAGTGCAGGTGAGCAGGCCGAGGCGATAGACCTGCTGCGCCGAACCCTCGATGACCGCGTCCGCATCCTGGGCGACGAGCACACGCATACCTTGAGCACCCGTAACGCGCTGGAGACAGCGCTAGCCATGTCCACCCAACGGCCACAGAGCCGGTGGTGGCACTGGCTGCGGCGCAGGAACGTCGCAGCCGGGGGCGGTTGAGGAGGCCCTGTATCCCCGAGCCGCCGCCAAGCGACAAGTAGCACTCTGTGTTGGCTACTGCGCACTTCGACACAGGATGCATGGCGCATCTGACCAAGAGAGTGATTCGTTCACCTCGCGCATCCCAACGGTGGGCTCACTGCCCCGTTGCGCAGACCCAGCGCATCGGGGCAGTGAGCCCACCAGACAGCCGCAAGCGTCAGGTCAGTCGATGACGGCTGTGGCTTCGACCTCGACCAGGTGCTCGGGTACGTCCAGGGCTGCTACGCCCAGCAGAGTGGCCGGCGGGACCGGGACGACGCCCAGCGTGGAGGCTGCCCGGGTGATCCCCTCCATCAGCAGGGGCATCTTGTCGGGAGTCCAGTCGACGACGTGGACGGTCAGTTTCGCCACATCGTCGAAGGAGCCACCTGCCGCGGCCAGGGCGGTACCGATGTTGAGGTAGCACCGCTCGACCTGGGCCGCGAGGTCGCCTTCGCCGACCGTGACGCCGTCGGCGTCCCAGGCGACCTGTCCTGCGATGAAGACGAGTTTCGATCCGGTCGCGATCGACATCTGCCGGTAGGCATCGATCTCGGGCAGTCCGGTGGGGTTCACCAGGGTGATGGCCATGCTGTCCGTCTCCTTGTCGCGGGAGCCAGCCCTACGGGCTCGTTGCCGGCGGGACCAAGGCGCCCTTGGTCTCTTGTGGTTACTCAGGAACCGTAGGAGAGTGGCCGCTGACATGGAAGAACGCACTTTTCGGTGACAGGGGAACCTCAAGGTGACCAAGCAGTTCACGGGTTCGCCCGACGATGCGGACCTGCGGCGCGCGGACTCCCTGGCGCGGGAGATCTTCTCGGACGTCGCCAACAAATGGGCACTCCTGATCATCGAGGCCCTGGGGGAGCGGACGCTGCGCTTCAGCGAGCTGCGCGACGAGATCGAGGGCATCAGCCACAAGATGCTCACCCAGAACCTGCGCATGCTGGAACGCAACGGTCTGGTCGGTCGGACGGTGTACCCGGTGGTCCCGCCGCGGGTGGAGTACACCCTGACCGAGCCGGGCCAGGCCCTGCGGGTGACGATCGACGCACTGTGCGACTGGACCCACCGCTACCTCGGCCACATCGAGGCCTCCCGCCACCGCTTCGGCACCTGACGGGCGGAGCACCCGCGCCCGAAGCCGTCCGCCGCGATTCCACGGCGGTGCCTGACAGGGTCGGCTCGTTGTCGCAGAGGACCCGCGTGGGCCTGCACACGCCCGTGCTCACCGGGATGCGGCGGCCGTGGTCTGCCGGGCGGCGTGGATCGGAAGGGTCTCTGTACCGATTGGATCGTCCTTCGGCGGTCACCGCAGCCCCCACACGCTTCACCGTTCAGGGAGCTCGCAGCGCCGCGCATCACATCTGCCCGGGTGGCAGGTGGTGGCGCCCGAGGGACAGGACCGGGATGCTGCTTCCGTTGAAGTGCCACAGCGCACTCGTGTACCAGAGGAGCACCACCACGACCACCAGACTGCCCCCGGCCAGTGGCAGAGCCCAGCCCGGCAAGCGCCGGCTCTGCACCAGCAGGAGCTTGGCGGCGAACGCCCCGTAGAAGAAGCAACCCGCGATCGAGTGCACCGCCGCACGGGAGCCGGTCAGCTGCACGCCGTACGCTCGCACGCAGTGCACCGTGATCGGGACAGTGAGGGCGAACAGAACCACCCCGACGATCCGGTGGGTGATCGGTACCGAGCCCGGAACCCGGCGCACCCCGGGCAGCCGACCGTACATCCACACTGCCAGCAGCAGCTGGAGAGCTGCCAACCCCAGGACGCCGGTTGCGAGCTGTGCCTTGAGGCGCATGGCATCGGCGTCCGACCGGCCGAACAGTGTCGCCGTGTAGTCCGGCGTGTTCGTCCGGCCGAGCAGGAAGACGGCGACGAAGACCGCGGCGGCAGCCGCGAACGCCAGTGCGAGAGCGAGCCCGGCTTCCGGGCGGCGCAGGGCGGACCGGGGGTGCGACATCGTGCTCCTCGTCTCGGAACGCCGAGGGTTGGCGGTCTGCCATCCCTTGTACCGGCCCGGTGCGGCAGATGGCAGCCGACGCGGCCGTAGAGACCTCGGCTGCTGGTGCGGCCGGCGGACGCGGCACGGGAGGTCGGAGGGCAGGGTTCCTTGGCCGGTGTTCCGTCCGGCCCCGACCTGGCGGCCGTCACCGCCCGCACGTCCGTACGGTTGTGCGCAAGTGGTTCGAGGAAACGGCCAACGTGTCTGTTACAGAGCTCGGTACCCATTCGGCGCAGAGTGCGAGGCAGGCGTGAATGAGCTTCTTATCTGGCCGAAACCCATGCGTTCCAGCACCGGTGGGGCCGCCCCCGCATCTCGCCCCGTCTGCGTCAACTGGGGCTTGACGTCTGCAACTTGCAAGGGAGAGTTACGGACATGTCCGCATTGGGCAACGCGCGTTGTGAGTTGTGGCGGTTGATGGCGGGTGCGGGCCAGAGTGTGGCTCCTCGGCAGAACGCCGGGAACCGCACGGAGCCCGCCCGGCTCGCACAAGGCCGGGCCGGCTGTCTGTTGAAGGAGCCATCTGCATGTCTGCTTCTCTCGCCACCCGCCGCACCGTCACCTTGATCGTGGCCGCCGGCGCACTGATCGGGGCGGCCGCTCTGCCGGCCGTCGCCCACGGGTCCGACCTGCGGGCCCCCCGGGGCCCGCACTCCTCGATCGTCATCGGCGACGTCCAGCACGACAGTCGCGGACGCGACAACCGCGCCGTGAACCGCGAATGGGTCGAGGTGAAGAACACCGGCCGCCAGGCCGTCAACCTGCGCGGCTTCACCCTCACCGACCGGCAGGGCAACCGCTACCGCTTCGCCGGGTTGCGTCTCGACGGGCGCTCCAGCGTCAAGGTCCACACCGGCCAGGGCCGCGACACCCGCCGCGACGTGTACCAGGACCGCCGTCACCAGATCTGGGACGAGCGTGACACTGCCACCCTGCGCGACGACCGCGGCCGTGTCATCGACACCGAGACCTGGGGCCGTCGCGGCTCCCGCTGATCCGGCCCGGCAGTCACACCATCGGGGTCCGTGAACTGCCGGCCCCCAGTAGCAACGGCGTGCCGCGGCCAGCCGCCGCGGCACGCAACACCCCCGGCGCATGGAGGGTCTTCGTGGAGTTCTTGCAGTATGCCCCGTCCGATGTCGCGGTCCCTCAGCTGGACCTCGACCCCTATCGCTTCCCCGGCGCTGACACAGACGCGCCCGCGGCCTACGACGCCCGGCCGCAGAACCCGGGTGATACGGGCTGGCAACCGCCTCCCCTCGGCGAATGGCATCCGGCACGCGGGCCGGCATCCGACCCACGCCTCACCCGGCCCCTGACGCCCGTGGATCGGCGCAGGCTGGACCTGCAAGCAGCGCTGACCACCGTGGGCATTCCACCACTCCCCGGGGACCTGGAATCCATCAACATCCTCTCGTCGCTCGACGACACGACCCACGCCACCCTCGTGCGGTGGATCACCACCAGCCGCTAGGTGTGTTGTCCGGAGAGGTTGGTGCCGCGGCCGGCGGGTGTGTGGCCTTGTGGAGTGACCCCTACGGTCCGGCAGGCGGGGTACCGGAACACGTCCGTGTCGACCGGGGCAAGGACTTCCTGTCCAAGACATTCCTGAGCGCGCTCGGAGCCCTGGCCAACCGCAACCGGGTGGTCGGCCGTGACGGTGCGCCGCCGGACCGCTCCTCCTGCCGGCCTCGTCGCAAGGGCGGGCAGGGTGCGGTCCGGGACGGCCTCCGGGATAGTCTTCCGGCATGGGTTCGGTTGAAGGGGCGGCCGAGGGCATCGGCGCGGATCTTGACGGTCAGGAGTGGGGCGCCACCCGCTGCTGGGTGGAGAAGGGGCTGTCCGACGCGGAGCGCATCGAGAAGGTGGTGCGGCTGCGCGGCGGCTGGACCTCGCACATGCGCCGCCTGGACCTCCGCCGGCCGAGCGGCCGACGCTCACTCGTCCTGAGGTCGTTCGTCAAGCCCTTCTACGTTCGGCACGCGGAGGGCCTGCTGACCCGTGAGGCGGCCGTTCTGCGCCTCCTCGACGGCACGGGCGTGCCCGCGCCCGCACTCGTGGCGGTGGACGCGACCGCGCAGTACTGCGACCACCCCTCCCTGCTGATGTCCCTGCTGCCGGGGACCGTGCGCCTCGGCGATCCGGGTGCCGACGACCGTGCCGAACTGCTGGCCCGCCAGCTGGTGCGCATCCATCAACTACCGGTGCCCGGACGGCAACGCCCTCGTACCTACCAGCCGTGGACCTCTCCCGAACGAGTGATTCCGCCCGCGGACACCGAGCGGCCCGAGCTCTGGCAGCGTGCTGTGGACGTGATCCGCCGGGAGCCGCTTGCCCATCAGGGATGCTTCCTGCACCGGGACTTCCATCCCGGCAACGTCCTCTTCACCGGTACCGATGACGAGGTCCGGATCAGTGGTGTCGTCGACTGGGTGGAGACCTCCTGGGGGCCGGCCGACCTGGACGTTGCCCACTGCTCCACGGCCCTCGCCCTGCTGCACGGGGTTTCCGCCGGCATGCGCTTCGCCGACCGGTACGTCGCTGCGGGAGGAGCCCTCGCCGAGGAACGCGGCGCGCATCTCCACTGGCGGTTGCTGGACGCGTTGGCCTTCGCACCGGACGCGGAGAAGGTCGCTGTCCCCTGGCGCGAACTGGGCCGCGTCGATCTGACAGCCGGGGTCCTGACGCAGAGACTGGAGGAATACATTGACGCCCTTTTCGGCATCTATGCCTGAACGGCACGCACTCACCTCGGACGACGACGACACCGACTTCTGGGGCTTCGCCCACGAGGCCGAGGGGTTGTTCACGCCGCTGCCGGAGGAAGAGGGCGCGCGCCGAGTGCGCCTGTCGGGCTGTCTGCCGCAGGGCGGGTTGCTGAAGAGCCTCGACCACATCGGCAGTCGTCGTGCCACGGCGGGGAGCGCCTGGTGGGACCTCCTCGACTCCGACCGCGCCGCGATGGGCTCCTACTTCGTCAACGAGGTCACGGTCACCGACGCCCGGCCCTCCGCCCACGGAGCCGGTCGCGTCGACCTCGCGCTGACGTTGTGGTGCGAGAACGCCATGCCGGGCGCGGACCGGGTGTGGGACCTGATCCGCGCGGGGCGCCTGGACCGTACCGGCATGTGGCACGAGCTCGCTCCACAGGACAGGCAGGCGTGGCTGTCGGTGGCGCTGTGGTCCCGGGAGTACCGCCGCCGGGGGAAGACCGATGCTCCCGCGGGCCGGGTGTTCACCGTGGACGGCCGGCACATCGTCGACATCGGCAGCTTCTACTGCGCGATCGGTGAGGCCGTGGGCGGGCCCGGCGGATACTTCGGCTGGAACCTCGACGCTCTGGACGACTGTCTGAGCGGCGGCTGGGGTGCCGCCGCTCCGTTCACCCTGCGCTGGGACCACTCGGCCGAGGCCAGAGCCCGGCTGGCCGAGCGCGTGCCCACCGGTGGGGGCGAGGGATCGCTGTTCGACCTGCTCCTGGAGATCTTCGAAGCTCGGCGCGTGGACGTCGTCCTGCGGTGACGGCCGGCCGCCTTCACGGCCGCACCGGGGTGCCCCGGCCGGGCGGGATCAGCCGGTGCAGGTGATCGAGAAGGGGACCGGGTTGGAGGTGGCCCGGCCGGGGCTCTGGAGTTCCACGGCCATTCCGGTGGTCAGGGTGCCGGTCTTCGCGTACGTGGTCAGGCGCACGGTGTCGTGTCCCGTGGGGTTGGCCTCGTCCCCGATCGACATGGTGCGCCAGTGCGGATCCACCACCGAACCGTCACCGGACACCCAGCGGTAGGAGATGAGGGTCGGCTCGGACGCGGTGAACGTCGCGGTGAACGCCGGGGCCTTGCTTTCGGGGGTGGGGCAGCTGCCGACGTACTTGGTGTTCGCGCCCGCCACCGACATCCGTACGCCCGAGACGAGGGCGGTTTCCTTGTTGCTCTCGGAGAGGGCGTAGGCCAGCCCGGCGGCGATCAGTACGCAGGCGGCCGCGCCGGCCGCGACGAAGACCGCCGTACGACGCTTGCGGGGCGGGGCGGCGGCAGCGGCAGCGGCGGCGGCAGTGGTGGCAACCGCGGTGGGCGTGGCCTCGGACGACCGGGGCGCCTCGGGAGACGGGAGCATTTCCGAAGACCGGGGCATCCCGGTTGCCGCGGTCGCCGGTTCCACCGCGGGGACCGGGGCCGCCGCCGCGGCCGGTTCCGCGGGGGCCGGCAGGATGCGGGCTGCGGTCGTGGTGGCGTCCGGTGCGGCGGCGATGTCCCGCAGGGCTTCGGCGGCTTCGGCGGCGGGGGTCCGCTCGCCGGGCTCCTTGCGCAGCAGCCCGGCGATGACCGGGGTGAGCGGGCCGGCCCGGGTCGCCGCCGGAGGCTCCTCGTCCACGACGGCCCGCAAGGTGCTCAGGGCGGTGTCCTGCCGGAACGGGGAGATCCCCTCCACGGCCGCGTACAGCATCACGCCGAGGGACCACAGGTCGGACTCGGGGCCCGAGGGGCGGCCCAGCGCCCGCTCCGGCGGCAGGTACTCGGGGGAGCCGACCAGCTCGCCCGTCATCGTCAGGGCCGTGCTGCCCTCGACCATCGCGATACCGAAGTCGCTGAGCACCACCCGGCCGTCCTGCGCGAGCAGCACGTTCGCGGGCTTCACGTCCCGGTGCTCCACCCCGACGGCATGCGCGGCCCGCAGCGCGCTCAGCACCTCCGCGCCGATGTGCGCGGCGCGCCGCGGGGTGAGAGGCCCCTCGGCCCGCAGCAGGTCGGCCAGCGACTGCCCGCGGATCAGCTCCATCACGATCCAGGGCCGGTCGTCCTCCATGACCACGTCGTGGACCGTCACCACATTGCGGTCGGGTATGCGCGCCGCCGCCCAGGCTTCCCGCTCCAGCCGGCTGTACATCCGCGCGACGTCCCCGGCCCGCAGACCGGCCGGGGCCCGGACCTCCTTGACGGCGACCTCCCGGTGCAGGGTCTCGTCGAGGGCCCGCCACACGGTGCCCATGCCCCCTTCGCCGAGCCGGGACAGCAGCCGGTAGCGGCCCGCGATCAGCCGTTCCCCGCCCGCCGCAGCCGGCGCGGCCGCGGTGGTGGCCGTGTCCGTGTTCGTGTCCGCGATCGTGGACGCGTCGGTGGCCGTACCGGGGCCGGTCAGCGCGCTGGTCATGGCACTGGTCAGCGCGGTGGTGCCCGCGAGTGCGGTCTCCGTCACGGTCTCGGTTTCCTCGTTGTACATGGGGGCGGTTCTCCCTCGAATTGCCAGCCGACTCAAACATCACGTAGCGATTGGGGCACCGGTTCAGCGAGGCGCAAGAAATTCTCAGAAATAGTTGAACCGAACATGTTCTCGATGACGTGTGGTCGTACGAGGAGTCAGCGGCATCTTTTTCGAGGAGCATTGAGTGGCATCGGTCATCGTCGGGCGTACGGGTCCCTTCACCGGGCAGAGCGCGGTTCTGGGCAGCGAGTCCCTCAGCTTCGGGCGCAAGAGCGACAACGACGTCGTCATCGTCAGCGCCAGTGCCTCCCGGCTGCACGCCGAGATCCTCGCCGAGGACGCCGGGTTCGTCCTCTACGACCGGGACAGCCGCAACGGCACGTTCGTCAACGACCAGCGCGTCACCCGGCACGTGCTGCGCCCCAACGACTGCATCCGGATCGGCGACGAAACGTTCCTCTATGAGGCGCAGGACGCCATGGAAACGGTCATGGACCTCTCTCTCCTGGACGTCCCCAGGGTGAGCGCCGCAGACCCCGGCACGCTGCGCGTCACCATCACCGGCGGCGGACCGGTGGGCCTCGCCTTCGCGCTGGCGCTCGACGAGATGCTGCCCGGCCGGACCGTCATCACCCTCTATGACGGACGCTGGACCAGGAAGGGTTCCGCGATCGCCTGGAAGGACGAGACCCAGGGCAACTTCCGCCGCCAGCAGGTCGTGACCGTCCAGAGCCGGCAGTACCTCGCCCTGTCCGAGGAAGTCCGCTCCGCCCTGTTCGACGACAGCGGCGCCTACTCCGAGATGTGGCCGGTCGGCCCCGACTCGGTCGACGGGCATCCTCCCCGCAACATCCGGATCGCCCACATCGAGGACCGGCTGCTGGACCTGGCCAACCGGAGACCGGCGATCCGCCTCGTCCCCAAGCGTTTCGACGTGGAGGAGCAGCAGAACCGGCTCACCCAGGAACACGTCCTCGTCGTCTGCGAGGGCGGCCGCTCCCGCACCCGCGAGCACTACGCCGACCGCTTCGGCACGGCCGACTCCTCGATCTACTCCCTCGACGGCGAGCACCTCCAGGACATCGTGCTGGGGCTGCGCGTCAAGTCGAGGCTGCCGGACCCGATGAGCGTGCTGCTCACCGTGTCCCAGAACCGCTTCCTCCTCAACTCGCTGCGGGGCGAAGGCTTCCTGAACATGCGGCTCACCCGGGAGGAGGCCAAGAACGTCATCGGCATCGACCCGGTCCGCCACGTCTTCGAGGAGTGCATCGCCGCCCGCCCGTGCCTGATGAGCCGCCAGGAGGAGGACAACGAGTTCCGGTGCCCCACCCACGGCACCCTCTTCCTGCCCGCCCTGCTGCGCGGCTCCCCGCTCTGGAAGGAGATCCGGCAGGGCCTCGGCCTGTTCGGCGTGGCCGAGGAGGACCTGTCCGCGATCACCTCGTTCCGGCTGGACATGGTGCAGCGCCCGCGGTTCACGGCGCAGCTGCACCGACCGACCGCGAGCACCCCCGGCACCTATGGGTTCCTGCTGGGCGACGCGGCCAACGCCATTCACTTCTGGCCCGGCCGCGGCCTCAACAGCGGTCTGGCCTCTGCCACTTCACTGGCCCGGTCGCTCAGCCGCGCCTGGCAGGGCAAGCCGCTGCGGGACGCCGACTTCATCCGGCACGAGGCGGCGATGTCGATGCTCCAGTACCGGCACAAGAGCCGGGCCTGGAACGCGATGGTGACCACCGACGATCACGGCGTCACGCGCGCCATCAGGGACATCATCGCGCGCAGCGCGGAGGCCGGAAGCGGTGCCGGTGCCGCCTCCGGGGCTCGTGCCGGTGCACGGGCCGGTGCCGGTGACACGGACGGGAGCGACCTGGACGCGCTGCTGGACCGGATGGCCGGGATCCGGGACCGGCTGGCGTCCCGTCTCCCCGGCCTCCCCACGGACTCGGAACTCCGCTCCCACCTGTCCTCGATCGCCCCCGCCACCCTCCGCACGCTGCTGGAGAGCGGCGCCTGGGACACCCTGATCGTCGGCGGCGAGGAGGCCGACATCGACCTCTTCTACCAGTCGGACTCCCCGGTCTTCGTCCCCCGCCCGGCCGACCCCCGGAGCCTCGCACGGCCCTGAGTCCTGGCCCGCACGTGCCCGTCGGGGAGGAGGACCCGTGCCTCGGACCGGCTCCCCGGCTGCTGCGGATCAGGAGGGTTCCCGGTCCGGCGCCGGGGGCGGGGCCGGGCGCTTCCCCGCGGGCTCCGCGGGCTCCGCGAGCTCCGCGGGCTCTGCCGGCTCCGCAGGGGGCTGGTCCGCCGGCGGCCCTTCGTCTCCGGCGTTGGCGCGCAGGTGCCCGATGACCGTATTGGCCACGGCGACCAGCGGAACGGCGACCACGGCCCCGCCGATGCCGGCGACCACTCCGCCCGTGGCGACGGCCAGGACCACGGCCAGGGGGTGGACCCGTACGGCCCTCCCGAGGATGAACGGCTGCAGCACGTGGCCTTCGATCTGCTGTACGACGAGCACCACCAGCAGGGTCATCAGCGCGGTGAACACACCCTGGGTGACCAGGGCGACGACCACGGCGAGGGCCCCGGACGCGACGGCGCCGACGAGGGGCACGAACGAGGCCAGGAAGATCACCACGGCGATCGGGACGGCGAGCGGGACCCCCAGGAAGTAGATGCCGAGGCCGATGAACAGGGCGTCGATGAAGGCGACGATCAGGGTCCCGCGCACGTACGCGGTCAGCGTGCGCCAGGCCGCCGGGCCCGCGTCGGCCACGTCCGGCCGGGCGGCGGCGGGCACCAGCTTGAGCGTCCACTGCCAGATGCGCCTGCCGTCGTACAGCAGGAAGAGCGTCGAGAACATCGCCAGCAGCATCCCGGTGAGGACCTCCACCAGGACGGTCACGCCCTGGAGACCGGTCGAGGTGATCTCGCTGGTACTGGTGCCGATGGCGTCGCTCAGGCTGCCGGCCACGTCGTTGATCTGCTCTTCGGTCACGTGGAAGGGGCTGTCCAGGAGCCATCGTTTCAGCTCGTCGATGCCCTCCTGGAGCCGCTCGGACAGGTTGTCGAGGTTGTCGAGCACCTGCCATACGACGAACCAGCCGACCAGTCCCAGGACGACGAACCCGAAGATCGCCGTGAAGGCGGTGGAGAGCCCCCGGGAGAGCCCGATGCGGTGCAGCCGGGCGACCGTCGGCTCCAACAGGGCCGTGATCAGCAGCGCGGCGGCGAAGGCGAGGACGACGAGCCGGACGGATCCGATGACCCGCATGACGACCCACAGGGCTGCCGCGAGCACCAGGAACCGCCAGCAGGCCTCGGCCGCGACCCGTACGCCCCAGGGCACCGCCCGGGCGGGGTCCGGATTGCGCGGACGCGTCCGGCGGGCCTCCGCCGCACGCTCCCGCTCGGCCAGCAGCTCGGCCTCATTGCGCGCCTGCACCTGGGCGCGACGCTTACCGAGCGCGGCGGCGCCGTCCTTCAGGCGGCCGGGCCAGGCGCGGATTCCGGGCATCCGGAACCTCCTTCGGTCTCACCACGCCGTCTGCCCCGGATTCCGGCGATCAGGCAGGTGCGGGCCGAACTGTTCCGACCCCGTTCGAACGGATGTACGCCCCTGGCCGCCGCCGGCCGGAAGTGATGCAGAAACGCTGCGTGTTGCCCCCGGGGTGCCCTCGCGGGGGAGGGTGGGCCCTCTCACCGGGGGGCGTGTCCCATCGCCGTCCGGGCCCGTCCGTGGCCCACGCTTGACCATCGAGCCCGTGGGCCGTCCACCCGTACCTGTTCAGGAGCATCATGCGCACCTCGCCCCGACCGGCCCGGTGGCTGGTGCCCGTCCTCCTCCTCGTGGTCTGGCTGGGCGTCGGAGGCAGCCTCGGCTCCTACGCGGGGAAGCTCGGCGAGGTCTCCACCAACGACCAGGCGGCCTTCCTGCCCCGCAGCGCCGAATCCACCCGCGTCGCCCAGGCCCAGGGTGCCTTCCGGCAGGAGGAGTCGCTGCCGGCCGTCGTGGTCTGGACGGCGGACGGCGCCGCAGGGGTGACCCCGGCCGAAACCGCCTCGGCGCAGGCCGCGCTGGCCGGCCTGGCGGGCCGCCCCTGGAGCGCCGGCCCGCCCTCCCCGGTCGTCGCCTCGCGCGACGGCAGGGCGCTGCAGGCGGTGGTCCCCCTGGACCCGGCGCTGGGCGACGAACTGCCCGCGGCGGTCGCCGAGATCCGCGAGGCCGGCTCCCGGGTCGGGGCCACCACGTTCCACGTGACGGGACCGGCGGCCACCCGGGCCGACCTGTCCGAGGCCTTCGCCGGAATCGACGGGCTGCTGCTCGGCGTGGCGCTGGCGGCCGTCCTCCTGATCCTGCTGCTCGTCTACCGCAGCGTCCTCCTGCCCCTGCTGATCATCATCGGGGCGGTGTTCGCCCTCTCCCTGGCCTGCGCGATCGTCTACGCCCTGGCGAGCGCGGACCTGGTCAGGGTCGACGGGCAGGTCCAGGGCATCCTCTCGATCCTCGTCATCGGCGCGGCCACCGACTACGCCCTGCTCCTGACCGCCCGCTTCCGTGAGGAACTGGGGCACACCGAGGACCGGTACGCGGCCATGCGAGCGGCCCTTGGACAGTCGTGGGGCCCCATCGTGGCCAGCGCCGGCACCGTGGCCCTGGGCCTGCTCGCCCTGTTCCTCAGCGACCTGACCAACAACCGGGCGCTCGGGCCGGTGGGAGCGATCGGGATCGTCTGCGCGGTGGCGAGCGCCCTCACCTTCCTGCCGGCCGCGCTGGTGCTGCTCGGACGCAAGGCCTACTGGCCGGCCCACGTGCGCGCGGGCAACGGCGCGGCAGGGATCTGGAAGCGGATCGCCACCCTCGTCAGCGGGGCCCCGCGGCGGGTGTGGGCCGTGGCTCTGGCGGGCCTGCTCGCCTGCGCAGCCTTCGCGCCCACGCTGCACTCGGGCGGGGTTCCCCTGGACGAGATCTTCGTGAACGAGGCCCCGTCGGTGACGGGCCAGAAGGCACTCGGCCGGCACTTCCCCGGAGGGGCGGGCAATCCGGCCGTCGTGATCGCCGCCGCCGGCCGGCAGGCGCAGGTGCGCGAGCGCGCCGAGGGCACGCAGGGCGTGGACTCGGCCGCGGTGCGGGGCGAGAAGGACGGCCGGGTGCGGATCGACGTGGTCCTGAAGGACCCCGTGGACAGTGCGGCGGCGAAGGAGACCGTGGTCAGGCTCCGCGAGGCGGTCCATCCGGTGCCGGGTGCGCAGGCCCTCGTGGGCGGCTACACGGCACAGGCGTACGACACGCAGAAGACCGCCGAGCGCGACCGCGAGATCATCGTTCCGGTGGTGCTGGCCATCATCCTCGTCATCCTGGTGGCCCTCCTGCGCTCGCTGGTGATGCCGCTGCTGCTGGTGGCGACGGTGGCCCTCAACTTCTTCGCGACCCTGGGCGTGTCCGCGCTCGTGTTCCGCCACGTGTTCGGGTTCAGCGGCACGGACTCGTCCGTCCCCCTGTACGGGTTCGTCTTCCTCGTGGCCCTCGGCGTGGACTACAACATCTTCCTCATGTCGAGGGTGCGCGAGGAGTCGCTGCGGCACGGCGTCCACGAGGGGGTGACGCGAGGCCTGACGGCCACCGGTGGGGTGATCACGTCCGCGGGCGTGGTCCTCGCCGCCACCTTCGCCGCGCTGGCCGTCATCCCTCTGGCGTTCCTGGTGCAGATCGCCTTCATCGTGGCCTTCGGCGTCCTCCTGGACACCCTGGTCGTGCGCTCGCTCCTGGTACCCGCCCTGGTCCTGGACATCGGCCCCGCGGCCTGGTGGCCGGGACGGCTCAGCCGCCGCCCGAGCTGAGCCGGCCGGGCCGGCCCCGGGCGAGGCGGTGTGGTCAGGGCGCGGGCGTGGGGGCAGACTGGAGCCCCACGCCCCCGCAGCGGCAGGAGTGACGTGCCCGTCCCGATCATCATCGACTGCGATCCCGGACACGACGACGCCCTCGCGATCATGCTGGCCGCCGGGGACCCGGCGGTGGACCTGCTGGCCATCACCACGGTCGCCGGCAACCAGACCCTCGACAAGACGACGCTCAACGCCCGCCGCGTCTGCACGGTCGCCGGGATCACCGACGTCCCCATCGCCGCCGGGTGCGACCGGCCGCTGGTCCAGCCGCTCGACGTGGCGGCCGACGTGCACGGGGTCACCGGACTGGACGGACCGATGTTCCCGGCCCCCACCGTGGACGTGGTCCCGGAGCACGCCGTGGACCTGATCCACCGACTGCTGGCCGGGCACCCCGAGCCGGTCACCCTCGTCCCGACCGCTCCGCTGACCAATATCGCCCTGCTGCTGACGCGGTACCCGCAGGACGCCTCGCGCATCCGCGAGATCGTCCTGATGGGCGGTTCCACGGAGCGGGGCAACCGGACCCCGGCCGCCGAGTTCAACGTTCTCACCGATCCGGAGGCCGCCGACATCGTCTTCCGCTCGGGCGTGCCGGTCACCATGTGCGGGCTCAACGTCACGCACCAGGCACTGGCGACACCCGAGGTGGTGGCCCGCTTCGTGGCGCTGGGCACGCCACTGGGGCAGACCTGCGCGGAGCTGCTCACCTACTTCGGCTCCACCTACCGTGCGCTGTGGGGGTTCTCCAGTCCGCCGCTGCACGACCCCGTCGCGGTGGCCCGGGTCATCGATCCCGGGCTGGTGCACTGCGTGGACGCCCAAGTCGCCGTGGAACTGCACGGCCGGTTCACGCGCGGCGCCACCGTGGTGGACCTGCACCGCTCCACGGGCCGTCCGGTCAACGCACGCGTGGCCGTCACCCTGGAAGCCGGCCGGTTCTGGGACCGGATGATCGCCGCCGTCGCGACGCTCGGCGCACGTACGCCCGACGGAGCACCTGCCTCCTGACCGCGGACGAAGGGGAGCGGGGCCAGCGGGCGACCGTCGTGAGGGACCTCGAGAGGGACGCCTTCCTCGTCGTGGCCCCCGACGCGGACGCGGCGCAGACACCCCCCAGGTCACTTCGGCCAGTTCACCCGCCCGAGATGGATCAGGCGGAGCTGGGCGCGGGCCGTGCCGGTGGCCGCCGACCAGTCCTCCCCCCGGAGCGAGGCGGCCAGGAACGCCGAGGCCGTCATGAACATGTGATCCACCAGCAGCCGCGACAGCATCGTCACGTCGTCGGCGTCCCAGCCCGCGCTCACCGGGTCGGCGCCGAGCGCGGCGCCCATCTCATGCGCGAGGACGTTGAGTTGGCCGGCGATGGCCTCGCGGACCGCCGGCACCCCGCCGTGGCGCTCGCGGACGAGGAAGCGGACGTGCGCGGGCCTGCTGCGCACCAGTTCGGCGACGAGCTGCACCGCGGCGTCGCCGCGCCGGTCTGCGTCGCCGGTCGCGGCGAGGATGCCCCGCACGGTCTCCTGCAGGCTGTCCAGCGCCTCCTCGACGAGCGCGGTCCCGAGTTCCTCCATGCCCCGGAAGTGCCGGTAGAAGGCGGTGGGGGCGACCTTGGCGGCCCGGGTCACCTCCCTGAGGCCGAGGCTGCCGAGGCTGCGCTCCTCCAACTCGGACAGGGCCGCGTCGAGCAGGGCGCGTCGGGTACGGCGGCGCTGGGTCTCACGAATGCCGGTGTGCGGACTCATGACGCGAAGTCAACCGCGTCACACTTGTCCGCCGCCAGCATGAGACCGACTGAACCGGGTAGTCAGTGAACAACTGTTACCTGAACGGAGGATGTCTCATGCTCTTCCTCGTAGGTGCGTTGCTGGTGCTCGGTGTCGTCCTCGGCACCGTGGCCCACGTCCCCGTGCCCGTCAGCCTGGTCGCCGGCCTCGCCATCGCCCTCTGGCTCGCCCTCTTCGCCACGCGCGAGCGCTTCTCGGGGCACCGCCGGGCCGGTTACGTCGACCACGACCGGGGAGGTCTGCGATGAGCCCGCGGACCGAGTCCCGTACGCGCCCCGGAGGCCGTACGGGAGCCCGTACCGGACCCCGTACCGGCAGCCGGGGCCCGGCCCCGGCCACCCGCACCCGTGACGCCGACGCGATGGCCGTCACCGGCTTCGTCCTCGGGCTGGTGGGGCTGCTCGTGATGAACCTGATCCTCGGCCCGGTCGCCGTCGTCCTCGGCGCCCTCGCCCTGCGGCGGCACACCTCCAGGCCCGGCCGGGCCCGCCTGGGCATCGCCCTGGGCCTGGCCGACGTGCTGGTCCTCGTCTGCCTCGTCACCGCCGACGGAACGTGGTCGTGGGGCCTGACCTGAGCACCGCGGGCCGCCCTGCGTCCGGTGGGGCCGCAGGTCGCCGGGCGCCCCTTCGGGGTCGATACTGAAGGCACGGTGCGTGGAGGCGACATGGGTGAACCGGAGCATCGCGGCCCGAGGCCGGCCTCGGCGCCCGTCAGTGACACGGCAGCGGTCGTCCTGGACGACGAGGGCGTGGTCATCGCCCGTTCCGCGTCGGCCGCGACGCTGCTGGCATGCTCGCCGGGGGAGACGTACGCCCCCTTGTCGGGGCTGCTGCCGCGCGGCGGACCGGAAGCGGGATCGGCCGGTCGGCTCGTGACGGTGCCCGGAAGCGACGAGGCGGGCCGGAAGGTCCCGCTCGTCTGCAGGATAGTCCGGCTCGCGGCCTGTACCCGCGGCGCCCCCGATGCCGACGATACCCAGTGGCTCGTCCTGGTCACCCCGGCCGAAGCGGTCGCGGAGGCGGCCGATCACGACTCGGAGCGCCGCCGCAAGAGGCTGTCCCGCGCCGCCACCTCGAGCATCGGGGCCTCGCTCGACGTCACGGAGATGGCCCAGACCCTCGTGAACCTGCTGGTCCCCGAATTCGCCGACCTGGCGACCGTGGACCTCGCGGAGCCGGTGCTGGTGGGGGACGAGCCGCCGCACCTCGAAGCCAGCGGTGATGTCCGCCTGTGCCGGACCGCCGCGGCACAGAGTCCCGGGATATCCGCGGAGGACCTCCTGCCGGTCGGCGAGGCCCTTCCTCCCGTGTCGGACTCCGATGTGATGCGTCCGCTCATGGCGGGACAGCCCGTGCTCGTGTCCGACATCGACGCGTTGCGCGCGAAGCTCGGCGTGGACACCGAGACCCTGCGCCTGTTCGTCCCGAGCGGGGCGCACTCCTCGGTGGCGGTGCCGCTCTACGCACGCGGCCTGATCCTCGGCTGCGTCACGGTCTGGCGCAGCCAGTTGCCTTCCGCGTTCCGCGAGGAGGACGCCGCCCTCCTCCAGGACCTCGCGTCCAGAGCCGCACTCGGCGTGGACAACGCGCGCCGCTACACCAAGGAACACCGGTCGGCGGTGGCCCTGCAGCGGAGCCTGCTGCCGCATTCCGCCCTGAACGTGGCGGCCGCGGACACGGCGGGGGTGTACCAGCCCGCCGGGGGCGGTGTGGGGGTCGGCGGGGACTGGTTCGACGTGATCCCCTTGTCGTCGCTGCGCGTGGCCTTCGTGGTCGGGGACGTCGTCGGACACGGACTCGAGGCCACGGCCGCCATGGCGCGGCTGCGGACCGCGGTGCAGACCCTGGCCGACCTCGATCTGGATCCGGGGGAGCTCCTCACGCATCTCGACGACCTGGTGCTCGGCTTCTCGGACGAGCAGATGACCGGCGAGTTCCGCTCGGAGCCCTCGGATTCCTCAGAACCCTCGGATCACTCGGAGCGCTCCGAACCGGCGGTGCTCGGGGCGACGTGCCTGTACGCCGTCTACGACCCCGTGACGGGCCAGTGTGCCGCTGCCGCCGCGGGACATCCGCCGCCGGTCCTGCTGCCGCCGGAAGGGGAGCCGGCCTTCCTCGACGTGACGCCCGGACCGCCGCTGGGGGTGGGCGGAGTGCCCTTCGAGGTGACGGAGTTCGGCGTACGGCCGGGCAGCATGCTCGGCTTCTTCACGGACGGACTCGTGGAGAGCCGCGACGGCGACATCGAGGAGGGAATGGAGAGGCTCAGGGGCGCACTCGCCGGAGCCGACCCGAGCCGGCCGATCGATGAGATCAGCCGGGGCGTCTTCGACGGGGTGCGGCCTCACATGCCCGTCGACGACGCCGCCCTGCTGCTCGCCCGCATCCACACGCTCTCGTCCGACCAGGTCGCCGAGTGGGAGTTCGAGGCCGACCTCTCCCTCGTCGCCGAAGCCCGTGAGCTGGTGGTGGGCCAGCTGTCCGCATGGCAGTTGGACGAACTGGGCTTCGTGACCGAACTCGTCGCCAGCGAGCTCGTCACGAACGCGATCCGCTACGCGGGCGGCCCGGTCGGGCTGCGGCTGATCCGCGACCGGGTGCTCGTCTGCGAGGTGTCCGACCCCAGCAGCACCCAGCCCCGCCTGCGCCGGGCACGGGACACGGACGAAGGAGGGCGCGGCCTCTTCCTCGTCGCCCAGCTCACCGACCGCTGGGGCAGCCGCTTCACACGTACGGGCAAGACCATCTGGACGGAACAGCCCATCGGCGGCCCGCTCGTCTAAAGGTTGTTTCACAAGCCCCGTCGGCCGCGAATCAGGTCCGCTTTGACACGATTCAGCCATGCCGTTCGGTGGCCGGGAAAGCGGACAAGCCAGCCGCCTTCGAGCTGGCGCGAGCCGCCTACCTGAGACCCGATCACCTTGTGAAACAACCTTTAAGGGCTGTCCCGTAACTGAATTCCCTGCTGGCACGTGTCGCGCCGCCCTGTAGTGTGCGGGTCCGCACCTGACAGACTTGCGTGAAGCAGGTTCGCTGAGGAGACGGGGTGGGCGCATAGAGCGCGTCGGTGGATTGTTGACGGGGTGCAGGCCCTCGGTGTTGGAAGCGCTCAGGATTGCCGGGTGGAGAGCAGGACGACGGATCGACACTGAGACCTGGACACAGCAACTCGTGGCGGCAGGGTTCGAGTTCAACGACTTGGCGACAGCGGTTTGGGCAGAGTTCGGCGAACTGACGATCGAAAGTTCTCCGGCTCGTGTCCCTTCCTCGTCGCTGCACCTGGATCCCGTTGACGCCTGTATCGACGCGTCTGCGGAGGCTCAGAGGCTGAGGCGCCGATACGGGGAGAACTACAGCCCTCTGGGCATGTGGTCAATCCAGTACAGGTCATACGTGGCGGCGAGCGGGCGTGTCATCACCGTGGGACCGGGCTTCCTGTGGCAGCTGGGCACCAGCTTCGCAGAGGCACTGATCTACGTGGTGGATGGCGATGGCGGTGCCGATCGTACCGAGCGGGCAGCCTGGCTGTGACGCCTTCACATACCGTCTCAGGAACGCTCCCGCCAGGTGAGATGATCTTGCAGTGTCTGGTGTGATCACGGCGTCGGAGCCGTCCTAATCCGGTGGTAGCGACAGCTCTGAGGGGCGTACACCGTGGCTGTTCGAGCAGCCACGGTGGTCGCGATGGCGGTCACGTGAGTGTCGGGCTGACGCCTTGAGTCGTCCTGGGACTTGATCCCTATATCCAGAGCGGTGATGCCCGACGCTCTCGTGACCGCCATCATCGTCAACACTGCCCGCTTGATCACTCGTTGGTGTCTGTGTTGCGAGCCCGCTGCATGGTGACCCCTCGTGATGCCCGAGCCACTTCAGCTCCAACGCAGACCGGGGCCCGTGCGGTGAGCTGGTGCCACGAACAGCTGCTGAGGTGGCGGACCGACCTCTTGTCGAGTCCTTGGATTAGGTCGCTGCGTGGTTCCGCATGAGCTCGTGACCAGTACGAAACACCCGAGCACGGGGAGGGGAAAGATCTTGATCTACTGCGGCATCGACTGGGCGGAGAAGACGCACGACGTCGCCCTGGTCGACGACAGCGGCCAGTTGGTGGCCAAGCGGCATATCACCGATGACGCCGCTGGCTACAAGATCCTGCTGGATCTGCTCGCTGAGTACGGCGACACGGCGGAGGCCCCGATCCCGGTCGCGATCGAGACATCCCGGGGCCTGCTGGTCTCGGTGCTGCGGACCGGCAAACGACAGGTGTTCGCGATCAACCCGATGGCCGCGGCCCGCTACCGAGACCGGCATTCCGTCTCGCGCAAGAAGTCCGACCCGGGCGACGCCCTGGTCCTGGCCAACGTGCTGCGGACCGACATGCACGCTCACCGGCCGCTTCCACAGGACAGCGATCTGGCCCGCGCGGTCGGCGTCCTCGCCCGCGCTCAGCAGGACGCGACCTGGAACCGCCAGCAGATCGCCAACCAGCTCCGCTCCCTGCTGCGCGAGTACTACCCGGCCGCTCTCACGGCCGTCGAATCCTGGAAGAACGGGCTCTGCCGACCTGAGGCTCACCAGCTCCTCAAGCTGGCCCCGACGCCGGCCAAGGCCGCTCGCCTCACGCGCACACAGTTACAGACCGCGCTCAAGCGGGCCGGTCGTCAGCGGGGCATCGCCGCCGACGCCGAGCGGCTCCGCGAGGTCTTCAGAGCCGACTGGGCTCACCAGCCGCAGCTGGTCGAGGACGCACTCGGCAAGCAGATGCTTGCTCTCCTGATTCAGCTGGAGGCCGCCTGCACAGCCGCCGACAGCCTCGCTGAGGCGGTCGAAGAGGCATTCCCGCAGCACCCGGACGCTGAGATCATCCTCAGCTTCCCCGGCCTCGGCACCCAGCTCGGCGCCCGGGTACTTGCCGAGATTGGGGACGACCGACAGCGATTCGCCGACGCCCGCGGCCTGAAGGCCTACGCCGGCGCCTCGCCTATCACCCGGGCGTCTGGCAAGAAGTCCAGCGTCACCCGACGCTGGGTGAAGAACGACCGCCTCAACCATGCCGGATACCTCTGGGCATTCTCCGCGATCACCGCCTCGCCCGGTGCCAAGGCCCACTACCGGCGACGACGCGACAACCACGCAGACTGGCACGCCTCCGCCCAGCGCAACCTCTTCAACCGCATGATCGGCCAGCTCTACCACTGCCTCCAGAACGGCGAACGGTTCGACGAGCTGGCGGCCTTCCCCACGCCACCCTCGGTGACGGAGACAGCTGCCGCCTGACCTGTGGCAACGCCCCTTGATCAGGTCGCCCACAGCGGTCGATCATTCACAGATGAGACCCGGAGTTCAGACGTTCGTCGCCGCCGGCCCCCTCCCTGACTGGGACGCCGACGAGGAGGAGATCGACCGCCGAGTCAACCAACTCGAAGCCATCTCGGCGCCCGTCACAGCCGACGAGGCGCATGCTTTGGCTACCTGTTTCGGCCCCGACGACTGCTACGGCGTCGCCTGGTCGCTATTGCACCTGATCGAGACCAGCCCAGGACCGGTGCCGCCGGTGACGCTACCCGGAGCCGATGCCACCGAATGGCATCACACGCTCTGGAACCGCTGGGGAAACCGGTGAACTCAACGATGGGGACTTGACGCGTTAGCGGCCTGAGGTGTCTGGATAGCCCCGTTCACCGGGCTGAGCCCGCGCGTCTTCGGCAAGCTGGTGACGGCCCTGCGCCGCGAAGGTGTGGATCCGGTCCGCAATGGCCGCCCGTGGTCTCTTCCGCTGGAGGACCGTGTGCTGCTGGCACCCATGACTGTCGTCCCCCTCGATGAATCCGTACGACGGGGCTGCCCGGCCGGCCGGGCCCCGCGTGAGAGACTCGGCGGTCAACTCGCCCAGTCAGAAGGGTCACTTCCCGTGTCGGACGCCACACCGTCCCCGGTCCACCTCAACGAGGTGGTGGAGGCACTCGCGGAGAATCCTGCGCTGCCGCCCGAGCTCGTCCGCCGCCTCTTCGCCCATCGCAACGGCTTCGGCGAGGTCGCCAAGCGCCCGGACCTGACCGACGACATGATCGCCGAGATCATCGCCATCGACGATCACTGGCTCACTCACTCGCTCGCCCTCAACCGCAGCCTCCCGCACGCCTTCCGGATGGCACTGGCCGAGCACCCCGACCCTGCGGTACGCACGGCCGTGGCGTCCAGGGCGGGCGGCGACGCGCACCGGGAGCTGTTCGAGCGGCTTCTCGGCGACGCCGACCCCAAGGTGCGCGGATCGCTGGCGGAGAACGATCACATGCCGGCGGATCTGCGCGCCCTGCTGGCGGCCGACGCCGACCCGGAGGTCCGGGCGACACTGGCCCAATGGTGGTCGCAGGCCCCCGAACCGGTGCGTCGCCGTCTGCTGACGGACCCCAACGACGCGGTGCGCGCAGGCGCCTGCGCGACCTACTACCGGCAGCTGCCCCACCCGGTTCCGCCGGCCGACCTGCTCCCCGCGCTCCTGGCCGACCCGGTCACACGCGCCGGGGCCGTCCGCCACTGCACTCTGGACGCGGACACGGAGCGCCGGCTGGCCCACGACCCGGACGAAGCGGTGCGCAAGGAACTCGCGGAGCATCCCGGCCTCTCGGCTCCGCTGCGCGACCGGCTGGCGGAGGATCCCGACCCGCGGGTCGCGCTCGGGATCTTCGCCCGTCAGGACACCCCGGAACCGACCCGTGCCGCGATCCACGCACGCATCCTGACCGAGGCGCCCCCGGCGGACTGGCTCGACGACGACCAGGAACTGGACGACGACGCGCTCGAACGACAGATCCTGAGCGAGATCGCGCGTCTGGAACTGCGGACGCTGCGTCTGCCGTGGGTGACCGCCGATCCCCTGCCCCACACCGAATCGCCGTACGTCTGCTTCCGTGCCTCGGCCGCGATGTCCGACTCCCTGCCCAGGCCGGTCGCGGCCCGGCTGCTCGACGACGAGGAGAGCAGCGTCCGCACGACGATGGCCCGGCACGCACGTGACCGGATCGATCCCGCCACCGCCGAACGCATCGACCGCAGCCACCGCCCGTACAAGAGGACGCGATGGCGCCCGGCCGACGACTTCCCCCTGCCGGCGGACGTCCTGCGGCGACTGGCCACCGACCCCGACCCGAGAATGCGGAGGCTGGCCCCCCGTGACCCCGACCTGCCGGTGGAACTGCTCCGTGCCCTCGCCGCCGATCCCGACGATTCGGTACGCCACGCGATCGCGACCCGTCCCGGACTCCCGGCCCGGATCCTGACGCGGCTGTTGTCGGACCCGTCGAAACGGGTCGCGGCCACCGCGGCCGGCAACGCCGACCTGCCGCCCGCACAGATGCACCGGCTCATCGCGCTGGCCGGACTGTGACACCGGGCTGCGTCTGTGCAAACGGGTAGGTGCCGGCCGCGGCTGCGGACACCACGAAGGCCCCGCAATCGACTCGGGGCCTTCGTGCACTTCGCTGACCTGTCCCTTCAACGAGCTCGACGGGCGAGAGTCACGGCCTGTCCGCAATCGGATCCGCGAACTGCTCGCCGGCTTCGCCGATACTGGTCGGATGGACGGATCAAGGGCTTCGTGGGTCAACACCACACATGACTGGGCCGACACCGTGGACGCGGACCATCTGGGCCGGATCCGCCGGGAACCGGGAGAGTTCGCTCCGGGCGGGCCGGGACACCTCGTGCTCGAGGTCGTCGCCTACGCCGCCGACGAGGCGGCGAGCAGGGGCGGGGGACGGTGCGTGGTCACGCTGCATGCGGACGGCTCCGTATCGGTGCAGGACGACGGGCGGGGCACCGACACCCGGGTGGACGAGCACGGCCGGGTGGTGAAGAAGCCGGTGATGGCCACCAAGGACCTCCGGTTCTTCGACCACCCGGAGGCGGAGCGGCTGCCGGACGGTCACCCGCGCCGAGGCATGTCCACCGTCGCAGCGCTCAGCGAGTGGCTGATCCACACCAACCGCCGCCTCAACGGATCCTGGAGCCGGCGCTATGAGCACGGCGTCCCGGTCACCGGACTGGAGTCCGTCGAGACGGACGGGACCACGGGCACCTGCGTCCGCTTCCTGCCGGCCGAGGGCCTGCGTTCGCACGGAGCGCTGACCGCGGATGATCCCGCGCGGTGGTCCGGACACTGGCCCGCCCTGACCGTCCGTATCGAGGACCTGCGTGACGGAGCGGACCGGCCAAGTCGGTGACCTCAGCGCGTAGTACTTCCTGTGCCCGTGCAACTGGCGAGGATTTCGCGGTAGTTGCACGGGCGTCTGGATGTGTGGGGCCAGAAGCCCTGTAGCCGCCTCAGCCGGTGATCAGGGTGCCGCCGAGGAGGGGCAGCAAGTGGTCCCAATGGCGCTGCAGTGCGCCGGCGTTGAAGGCATCCGTGTCGGACATGGTGAAGCCGTGAACGGTGCCGGGATAGATCTCGGAGGTGTGGACGACCCCTGCGGCATCCATGGCGTTGTTGAGCTCGTCGAGGGCCGCGGGTGTGATGTCGGTCTCGGCATGTCCCAGGTGGACCCGGGCGGTGAGCGTGGAGAGGAGACGGCGCAGGCCGTCGGGGCCGTCGGCGGCCACGGGGCAGTGGAATCCGGCAACGGCGGCCACCCGGCCGGGGTGCGCCGCGGCAGTGCGCATCGCCAGCAGGCCGCCTATGCAGTAGCCGGTCACCGCGACCGGTCCGGGACCGACCTCGGGCCTGCTGGTGAGGAACGTCAGGTACGCGTCGGCGTCGCTCAGGATGCGTTCGGCGGTGTGCGCCTCGATCATGGGCATCACCCGGGCGAAGATCGCGGGCCGGACCTCTGCCCCGATGTGCTCGGGAAGCTCGATCACCGGTGCCGGGCCGTGCCGGTAGTAGGGGTTGGGCACGAGTACGTAGTACCCGTGCCCGGCCAGTTCGCGGGCCATCTCCCGCAGCACGGGGCGGATGCCGAGGCCGTCCGGGTACATCAGCACCCCTGGGTGCTGCTCGCCGTGCTCGGGGAACGCGGCGAAGGCGTCGGCCTGGCCGTCCGCCGTGGGGATCGACAGCGTTGCGGTGGGCATGAGTTCTCCTGTCGTGGTTGATGTCTGCAGCCTGTGATCAACACGACGGAGGCGGAGCCCGCGCAGCCGCGCCGGCTCCTCGATCGGACAGGGAGCCCGTACCGGCCCCTACCGGGCTCAGAGGAGCACCGGGTCACCAGTCTGTGTGTGGCGCAAGGCCGTCCCGGGAGTCATCGCCGCCCAGCCTAGTTCGCGAAACGATGCCCGCCAACACCCGCGAGCCCGAACCTGGTTGGTGCGCGGTCAGGAAGCAGTGGCCGGGGCGGAGAGCGACAGGACGTCGTCCGCGACCTTCGTCCGCTGTCCGGCCTCCTCGCGGTACAGGGAACCGGTGTTGCAGTAGGTGATGCCGTCGGTCCGCTCCACGGGGCCGTTGCAGTCGGGGACGACCAGCACCATCCTGATGTCGCGGTCCAAGGGGCGCACCACGGTCGCCGGTTGGTCGCCCGCGCTCACCCACCGGTCACCGTCCAGCCGGAACAGCGTGGCCGGGCGGTGCGGCCGCTTCCTGCCGTCCTGCGAATCCTGGCTCTTGTCGCAGGTCCAGGCGGAGATGGTGGCGTACAGATGCCGGTCGGGTCCCCACCACAGGTCACTCACGTCGATCCCGCCGGTGACGCCGTCGATGTAGCCGGGCGGCAGAGCGGCCGACTGGTCGCTGCCGCCGACCTCGCCCTTCGGTCCGAGGACGTGGATGGGGAACGGGGCGGTGCAGCCGCCGGGGTTGTGGCGGGCCGCCACCGCGATCCGCTCGCCGCCCCCGACGGCGGCGAGCGCGGCCGGCATGTAGGCGTTGGAGTCGAAGCGCGGATAGACGGTGATCCCGACGGTGTTGAGGTCGTTCAGGCGCAGCTCCATCCCGGGGTCGCCGCCGGACATCTCGTACTGCCCGGTGAGCACGTGCGTGGGGGTGGAGCCGAGGAGCTGCGGCTGCCAGTAGCTGCCGTTGTCGAGCTCGGTCCGCGGGGCGGTGGGGCGGTCCAGGTCGATGCGGAACGCGCTGGTGGGGCCGGGCTCGTAGGACAGGACCATGACGTCGTGGTCGCCCACCGGGGCGAGGTCGTGGCAGCCGGGGCAGGGCAGCCTGCGCACCTCGCCGGTCCGGGCGTCGACGGTGATCAGCCGGGTGTCGTCGCGCCGGTCGAGCAGCTCGTCGTCGGAGAAGAACGCCACCCGGTGGCCGTCGTGGGTCCACACCACCTTGTTCCGATGCGGGTCGGCAAGGTCGAAGACCCGCGGGACACGGGTCGCCGGCCGGTCACCGCGCACGAGGACCAGTTCCTGCTCGGTGGTGTACGCGTACGGTGTCCCGCCCGCGGGTGCGGCCGTGGGTCCGGCCGTGGCTCCGTTCGACGAGGCCTGGGACGGCCGGCCGTCTGCGGTCCCGCCCTTTCCTTCCCCGGCTCCGCCGCCTGCGCCGCTCCCGTCCGTGGCCCGCGTGATCAGCAGGGTGGCGGCGACGGCGACGGCCAGGACGAGCACCACGAGGGCGGCGAACCGGCCCACAGCGATCCCGCGCGGCCCGGTCATCGGTCCGCTCCCTTCGCGGCCGCGGCGGCCGGGTCGGCGGGGTGCCAGCCGTCGCGGTCCTGCGCGTAGGCCGCGCGGTATCCGGCGGGCGGGCGGCTGCCCTGGGCGGCCGGGGCGGCGGCGGTCAGCTCGAAGGGCTTTCCCTGCCGGTCGATCTGCTGGGTGAGAACCCCGTCCCTGGTGGCCACCACCAGTTCCAGGGTGAACGAACAGCGGTGGCGGGCGCTGATGACACCGACGCTGAGGGTCTCCCGTTCGCCCGGCTCGAGGGTGAGGGTCTGCTCGTCGAAGTAGTTGCGCTCCGTCCACTTCAGGCCCGCGCCGGTGCGGGCCCGCAGCTGCGGATACGGGTCGGCCGCGTCGAGGTCGAAACCGATCGCCACCGTGTCGCTGCCGCCCTGTGAGTGCCCCTCGAAGTGTGTGCCGTCCAGGGGCGGTCCGCACTTCTTGTGCACGTTGATGTCGGTGACCTGGACCTCCTCCGCCGCGTTGCCGCGCAGGGCCACGGTGATGGTGCCGGACTCGGTCACCACCGCGCCGTGCCGGTCGTACCAGGAGGCGAACGCCGCCGAGTCGGGCACGATCCCGGAGCCGAAACGCGCCAGCTCGGCCTCGCTCATCCGCAGGGCGTCCGGCAGCGCGAAGTCCCGTCCCGGCAGGTCGCTCACCGGCCCGGTGACGGAGGCGACCAGCACGGGCGGACTCCCGGACGGGGCGGGGCGGGGCCGGGTGTCCGCCGGGGGCCGGGCCGTGTCGACGTCGCCGTCCGCGTCGCGGCTCTGCCACCACAGGGTGCCGCCGACGGCAGTACCGGCGGCCAGCAGCAGGCAGAGCACGGCGGCGAGCGGGCCGACGGCACGGCCGCCGCGGTCGGTGCTGAGCTGGAAGACGTTGTGCGCCGAGCCCACCGCGAGCCCCCCGTTGCCGGAGGCGTGCGCGCTGCCAGGTGTCCGGTCGGCGCCTCCCAAGACGCCTGAAGTGCTGGGCGTACGGGGGGCGTCGGGATGGTCAGGGGCATCGCCGGCGGGGGTGCCGCCGGAGGCCGGTCCGGTCAGCCCTCGGGCCGGACCGGCAGGGGAGGGGGGCTGAAAGTGACGTTCCCGTTGATCAGGCCCGCGGCGAGCGAGCCCTGCTCGGCGTGGACGCGGATGTCGCCCCGGACGTTCTGGTCACCGCCGGGGGCCGGTGCAGGCGCCGTCTCCCCGGCCACCAGCCCGCTCAGCTCACGGGCGGCGTCCTCGCGATCGGGTCCGTCCAGCTGCTCCAGAGCGGCGGCCACCCGGTCCCGCCAGGTCGCACCGCAGTGTTCCAGCTCGGTGCCGGTCGGCGTACCGGCCTCCAGCAGCCGGTCGGCGCTGCTGTCCAGCTCGCCGAGCACGCTCTCCTCGAGCCGGGCGTCGCCCCGGCCGAACCAGCCAGCGAGCCGGGCGCGCAGGCCCTCCCAGGCGTCGGTGCCCGCGGCGGTCGCCACCGCGGCACCCGCCGCGGCTGCGAGCGTCAGCAGTTCATCGGTCAGCATGGTGCGGTCCCTCCTGCCCCGTGACCGGGCCCGGTCACAGGGGCCCGCTGCCGCCGGGCGCCGGGACGCGGCCCCGGCCCCTCGTACGTCGGCATACGCACCGTAACCGGCCGGGCCCGCGCCGTCAGGGAAACGCCCGCATCGGCAAGGCCGCCAGTGCTGCAGTGTGTTGGCGACGGGCACCCGGGGGCGCGCCCGGCATCGGGGCCGCGGGGGCCGCGTGTCGCACGGCGCCACGGCGAATGCCCTTCGCATGCTGGGGTAGGGGGGATCCCATCAGCCCGACCGAGGAGGTCGAAGTGAGTATCGAGGACGCGTCCGCCAAGCGAGCTCAGGAGATGCGCGACAAGGCCCAGCAGCTGGAGCAGTCCGCCCAGCACGCCACCGATCCCGCAGAACGGCAGCGGCTGACGGAGAAGGCGCTGCACATCCGCGAGAAGAGCGAGCAGATGTACGGCCCGGGCGCCGGCAGCATGGACCCCATGTAGCCCACCGCCGTGCGGCCCGCCGGCCCGACTCCGTGCCGGGCCGGCGGGCCGGGGCGGAAACCGCTACGCCGCCGCGCCCACCGTGGCCGACAGGGCGGTGACGGCCAGGGGGAGTGTGGCGTGGACGTCCGGAGCCTGGGCTCCGGCGCCGGTCCCCAGGGTCCGGCGGGCGTCCGCGCTGGCGGTGACCACGGCCGATGCCGTGCCCGCGTCGCGGCACATCCGCAACGCCCGTACGACGGTGCTCACGCCCGCAGGACTCAGCGCGGCGTCGGTCAGTTCGAGCACGACGGGTGAGGACCGGTGGGCGGCCAGCACGCGGTCGATCGCGCACGCGGTCGTGGCCCGCCTGCCGATGTCGAGGTCGGCCTGCAGTCGGATGATCAGCACACCTCGGTCGGTCACCTTGACGGGCAGCACGGACACTCCTTCTCTACGCGACGCACACCTTCTCTGTACCGGCCGCCTGCCCGGTTCCCGCCGTTGTATGCGCACGAAAGGCCGATCCGGCCTCCGGGCGCCGCCCGCCGCACCCCTGTGACGACGTGCGGTGAAGGGCTCGGGACGGGTCAGGACGGGGGGTGCCATTCCGTGAGGAGGATGGTCGCGTCGTCGCTGAGGCGGTGCTGCTGGTGGGTGAGCAGGTTCTGGAGGAGGCGGCGCAGTGCTTCCGGGCCGGTGTCTCCCGAGGCGGTGGAGCGGATGACGAAATCGGCGAGGCGTTCCTCGCCGAAGAAGGTCCCGTCGGGGGAGTGGGCCTCGGTGATGCCGTCGCTGTAGATCAGGACGCGGTCGCCGGGCTGGAGCCGGACGTGCTGGTGGGGCGGCGCGTCGGGTGTGTGATGGCCGAAGCCCAGGGGGAGGTGGGCGGGCCGTTCGAGGGCCTGGTGCACGACGTGGCCGTCACGGATCAGGAGCGGCGGCGGATGACCGCAGTTGATCCAGGTGAAGTCACCGTGGACGGTGTCGAGTTCGGCGAAGACGGCGGTCATCAGCCGGTCGGGGATCCATTCCATCAGGGTCCGGTCGATGGTGGAGACGATCTCGCGGAGATCTCCCCCGGAGCGGCGGGTGGCGCGGCAGGCGGCCAGGGCGGCGGCGCTGGCGTTCCCGGAGGCGAGGTCGTGGCCCATCGCGTCCACCAGCGTCAGGTGCAGGACCTCGTTGATGAAGGTGTGGTCGAAGGCGTCGCCCCCGATGTCGTACGCGGGCTCCAGCACCGCGGAGGACGTGGCCCGGTCGGTGCCGATGGTCCGAGGCGGCAGGAACGCCCACAGCAGTTCCGCCTGCACGGTCATCGGGCGCGTCCGCTCGCGCTGCACGAGCACGTCGTGGTGGGAGGACTTGGAGACCACCAGCAGTGCGGCCAGACTCGCCAGGGCCCGGCCCGCACCCGCCGGGCCGGCGGCGGCGCGGCCGCCGGCAGCCTGCATCACGCCGATCCGCTCGATGCCGTCGACCATCGGGAACCACGTGGTGTCCTCCGCGCGGGACGACTGGACCTGCTGGGTCCGGTAGGCCAGACCGGCGAGTGACCCGTCGATGCCGAAGCCGTCCCGTTCCTCGGCCGCGAGGTCGGGCTGGGGCAGCGGGATGAGCCGCTGCTGCTGTACGTCGGCCAGGTACAAGCGGCTCCGCCCGATTCCCAGCCGTCGCGCGGCCTCTGCGATCAGCCCCGCCAGCTGCACGGCGGACGCCCCGTGCGAGCGCTCGAGCACCCACGCCAGAACGGGCTCCAGCCCGTCCGGGACCGCCGGGGCGTTCTCGTCCGAGGTCACAGTCGGCGCCACTTCCTCTCGAACCACTCGCACCCCGATTCTCACCGGCCGATCGGGTGCCTGGTGCGTCCCATCCTCGTCGTCCCGCGCGTGCGGCACCGCGCGACACGACGGCCGGGCCCGTGGCCGTCCCGGCCACCGTGTCGCGCGGGCTGCTCACCACTCGGGATGGACGTCGTGACTGTCGTGGCGGATGCCGGACGAGGTGATCCACGGCCGGAAGCGGCCGGGACCGGATTCGTCGTGGGCATAGGTGACCGCCTCGAAGGTCTCGTCGGTGACGATCACGGCCCCGGCGCGCTGAGCACTGCGCAGGGCGTGCGTCCAGTGACGACCGCGGTGGCCGGTGCGGTAGTCGGGGATCTTGCACTGGGACATTGGGTATCACCCCCGGGATACGACCTGGTCCGGCTGGTACTGGAAAACGCATATACCCCGATGTGTGCATGCTGAACGCGCATGCCTGGGGTTGGTGCGGGACCGGCCCGGCCCGGGGCGTGCGAGGCGGGGCGTGTCACCGCCGGACCGCAGGAGCGGCGCGTTCGACCGTGGAGACGACCCGCACCAGTGCCGGCGCGGCGGGCGCCGACGCGAATCCGAACCGCACGGGCGGCACCACCGGAGCGAGCCGGCCGAGGTCGGTCCCCTCGAAGGACGCCGCGGCCGAGGTGATCGGGCGGAGGTCGCGGGCCGCGTACCACTGGCGCCATCCGGGGCGCGAGCTGCCCCGGGTCCGGACGCCGAGCACCAGGCGCGCGGGCCAGCTGGCCACAGCGGCCCACCCCGGCCGGCGGGCGAGGGGCCGGGGTACGGCCCGCAGGGCGAGGCCGAGCGCTCCGCGTCGTCCGACGTCGAAGCGCAGGACCAGGTCCGCGGCGACGACGTCCCACACGGAGCCGCGGCGGTGCACGCTCACCGGCCCCGTCCGGACCTCGTCGAAGTGGTAGACGTCCGCGATGTACCCGGCCGTACGGGAGGTGGGCGCCAGCAGGATGCGGTGCCCGTCGGCGCGCTCCAGCATGACGTCGCTGAACGGCCCGAAGGGCGAACGGGGCCAGTGGCCCACCACCAGGCGGGTTCCGGACAGCGTCCCGACGGCGGCGATCCAGCCGTCGAAGGTCAGCCGTTCACGTCCGTTCGGACGTCCCATCGAAGGGTCCTACGCGTCCGGCTCCTCCTCGCCGGGCTCCTCGTCCGGCTCCCCGTACGATTCCTCGTCCGTTTCCTCCTGCACGATGTGCATCGCGGCTTCCTCGGCCGACGCGGCCCCCGCGTCGATGCCGTGGTCCTCCGCGATGAGTTCCTTGGTCACGTCGGCGTGCGCACCCTCGTCCGGAGCGGTCAGGCGGCCCGCGCGCTCCGTGCCGACCTCCGCGTCCCTGAGCTCGCCCTCGCCCCCGGGCAGATCCCCCAGACCGTCGCCCGGGTCCGGGCCGACCTCCGGGACCTCCTGCGCCAGGCGCTGGTCCAGCGTCTCGCCCTCGCGCTGCTCCGCGGCCGTCGTACCGTGCTTCGTCACCCCGAGCGGCTTCTCCGGAGGGGAGTAGCCCTCGTCCAGCATCTCGTCGTAAGTGCGCTCGTCCACAGCGTTCTGGAGATCCAGCGGCGCCGCGTCCTCCTGCTCCTCGCTGTCGCCGGTGGGCTGGTACACGTCATCCGCCATCGGATCGTCACTCATGGCACTCCTCGTCACACATGACCGCTGATCGATTTCTTCCTCAACGGTATGATCTGCACCTTTCCCGCCCCGGGCGTTTCACGCACACCGGGGCCCGTGTTCCGCGACGCGCAGTCGCCGCCCGCTCACGGTCCCTCCGTCGGCGGCACGGCCTGTTCGGCCCAGATGGTCTTTCCGTCGGCCGTGTAGCGCGTCCCCCACCGGTAGGCCATCTGGGCGATGAGGAAGAGGCCCCGGCCGCCCTCCTCGTCGGTGGCGGCGTGGCGCAGGTGCGGTGAGGTGTGGCCGGTGTCGGAGACCTCGCAGATGAGGTTCTCGTCACGGATCAGCCGGACGTGGACGGGGCCGTCGGTGTAACGGATGGCGTTGGTGACCAGTTCACTGACGATCAGCTCGGTGACGAACGCGTGCTCGTCGAGCCCCCAGGCGCTCAGCTGCCCGGTGACGGCGGCACGGGCGGCGCCGACCATCGCCGGGTCGGCCTCCAGCTCCCAGTCGGCCACGTGGCGCTCGTCGAGCATCCGCGTGCGGACCAGGAGCATGGCCACGTCGTTGTCCACGGGCCCGGGCAGCAGCCTCGCCAGTGCGAGGTCGCACAGCTCCTCCAGCGGGCGCCGGTGCTGGGCGAGGGTCTCGGCGAGGCGGCCGAGGGCCACGTCGGGGTCGTGGCCGACGGAGTGCGTCAGACCGTCGGTGAAGAGGGCGATCAGGCTGCCGGGCGGCAGCTGCATTTCGACGCTCTGGAAGGACTGGCCCCCCAGGCCGAGCGGCGGGCCGGGCGGCAGGTCCGGAAAGGAGACCGTGCCGGTGGCGGCGTCCACCACCGCGGGCGGCCAGCTGCCCGCCCGCGCCATGGTGCACCGACCCGACACCGGGTCGTACACGGCGTACAGGCAGGCCACCGGGGCGACGCCGGAGAGCGGGCCGCCGGTGCCGGATCGTGCTCCGTCCTCACCGAGCTCGCCACCGCGCTCTCCCGCGAGCCCCCTGCCGGGTTTCCCGCCGAGCTCTCCCGCCCACTCCGAGGAGGTCTGGCGGGCCACGTCGTCCAGGTGGGAGAGGAGCTCGTCCGGAGGCAGGTCCATGCGGGCGAGGACGCGCACGCTCGTGCGCAGGAGGCCCATGGCGGCAGCGGCGTGCAGCCCGTGCCCGCGCACGTTTCCGACCACCAGGGCGACGCGCGTACCCGACAAGGGGACGACGTCGAACCAGTCACCGCCGACTCCGGACCGGCTGTCGGCCGGCACGTAGCGGCTCGCCGCCTCGACGGCCGTCTGCGGCGCGAGTCTGCGCGGCAGCAGCCTCCGCTGGAGCCCCAGCGCCGCGGTGTGCTCGCGGGTGACGACCAGCATGAGCACGACGCCGATGAGGAGGGCTCCCAGCCCCACCACGGCCACCCCGCCCGTCGGCCCGAACAAGGGGAGGTCGATGGAGGTCGCACCGTAGGCGGGGTCGGCGTAGACGTGGAAGCCCGCGTAGCAGAACACCGAGAGCATCGTCAGGCCGCCCAGGCCCGGCAGCAGGCCCTTGCACACGAAGTCCTTCGCGCTGCGCCTGAGCACCTTGCGGTAGTACCAGACGCAGGCGAAGCCGGTGAGGCCGTAGTAGAAGGCGATCGCGAGGCCGACCGACTCGATGGAGTCGGACAGTACGTTGCGGCTGGTCAGCGACAGCAGGACGTAGAACGCGATCGACACCAGGCCCATGCCCACCGTCGACCAGGTCGGGGTCAGGTACTTGCGGTGGACGCGGGCGAAACCGGCGGGGACCGCCTTGTGGGCGGCCATCGAGAAGACGGTCCGGGCCAGGGGCAGGATCGTGGTCTGGGTGGAGGCCGCCGCGGAAGTGAGCACCATGAAGATCAGCAGTCCGGTGAGGAACCGGCCGATTCCCTCGTCGCCGAAGACCGCGCTGCCGAGGTCGGAGAGCACGTCATCGGCGTTGTCCGTGTTGGCGAGGCCGATGCCCCCCGTTCCGACGCCCGCGAAGGCCTGCGCCGAGGTGGCGACCGCGACGTAGATGACCAGCAGCAGGACGGTGGAGAGGACCGCGGCCCGCCCGGGGATGTGCGTGCTGTCGGCGGTCTCCTCGTTGACCGTGACGGCGGTGTCCCAGCCCCAGTAGATGAAGACGGCGGCCAGCAGCCCCGCGGTGAACGCCTCGGCGCTGGGCACGAGCAGGGGATTGAACCAGGAGGCGGAGACCCGGATCGCGGTCGCCGGCGGATCCGTGTAGACCCTGGCCATGGCGGTGACGGCGAAGAGGACCAGTACGACCACCTCGACCGTCAGGAGCGCGCGCTGCAGGGCGGCGGAGATCTCGATGCCGACGTACGAGACGGCGGTCATCACGACGATCCACAGCACCCCCGCGACGGTGACCCACAGCCTGCTCTCCGCCAGCGACTCGTATCCGAACAGGCGGTACGTGTAGATGCCGGCGATCTCCGCGAGGTTCGCCATGACGATGACGTCGGCGACGATGATTCCCCAGCCGCCCATCCACCCGATGCGGGGGCCGAAGGCCCGGGTCGCCCAGGTGAAGGTGGTTCCGCAGTCCGCGTCGCCGGCGTTGAGCTCCCGGTAGGCGTAGGCGATCAGCAGCATCGGGATGAAGGCCAGCATGGTGATGACCGGGGCCTGGGGGCCGACCCGCGACACGATGAGGCCGAGCGTGGCCGCCAGGCTGTAGGCGGGGGCGGTGGACGCCACGCCGATGGCCACGGAGGAGGCCAGGCCCAGGGCGCCGGCCTTGAGGCCCTTCTTCCCGGCACCGGGACCCGCGGTGACCGGAGCCGCTTCCTCCACGTAACCACTGGGCGGCGTCACAGCCGAATCACCGTCTTCCTCAGCCGTCCACGGGCCCCGACACGGCATCTTCCCTCAGCACGGGAGGCTGCCGGATCCGACATGCCGCGCGGCGCGACTTCCCCGTGGCCGGTGCCCGAGGACGCCGGCCGGCTCCAGGGGGCACCGCAGGCGCGATGCGTGCGGGCTGCACACAATGCGGTGGGCGGGTGATGCCGCGACCCGGGCAGCGGCGTCTGCACGCTCTGCGGGCTTCCGCCGCCGAGGATGTGCCCGTAGCCCTCCCTTCACCGTCTTTGGAGTCACCACATGCTGGAGCGCACGCTGAAGAAGGACCGCACCAGGGTCACCTTCGTCCTCCCGGCCGACACACCGCCCGGCCCCGTCAGCGTGGTGGGCGACTTCAACGACTGGCAGCCCGGAGTCCACACGCTCCAGCCGCGCAAGGACGGCAAGCGTGCCGTCACGGTCGAGCTGCCCAGCAGGAGCAGCCATTCCTTCCGGTACCTGGCGGCAGGTGACTACTGGTTCAACGAGGAAGCCGCCGGCGACCAGGACGGACCCAACAGCCGCCTCCACACCTAAAGGTTGTTTCACAAGGTGATCGGGTCTCAGGTAGGCGGCTCGCGCCAGCTCGAAGGCGGCTGGTTTGTCCGCTTTCCCGGCCACCGAACGGCATGGCTGAATCGTGTCAAAGCGGACCTGATTCGCGGCCGACGGGGCTTGTGAAACAACCTTTAGCGCGTGTCTCTTTGATGGGTTGGTCAGTTGATCGGATGTGTCTGTCCGATTAGTGATCACTGATGCGATGTGGGACCGGATCGAGCCGCTGATGCCAGCCGATCCGGTCCGTGGACGACGGTGGGCCTACCACCGCCGCACTGAAGCCATCGCCTGTCCGTTCCAGACCGCGCACAAACGGCTGGTCAGATGGGCCGTCGACGGCACCTGGGAACGGATCCTTACGTCCATCCTGGCCGCGGCGGACGCCAACGACGACATCGACTGGACCGTCTCCGTCGACTCGACGATCGTCCGGGCCCACCAGCACGCCGCCGGAGCACTCAAAAAGGGGCGGCGGGGCGCCGGGAGCCGGCCGATCACGCACTCGGACGCACCCGCGGAGGCCTGAGCACCAAGGTCCACCTGGCGGCCGACGGCCGGGCCCGTCCCCTGGCCTTCACCGTCACTGCAGGCCAGGCCGGTGACGCACCTGCCTTCGAGACGGTGATGGCCCTCATCCGCGTACCCCGCACCGGACCCGGCAGGCCCCGGACCGGGCCCGACGCTGTTCTGGCCGACCGCGCCTACTCCTCACGCGCCATCCGGGCCCACCTGCGCCGCCGGGGCATCCGCGCGGTCATCCCTCAGCCGTCCGACCAGATCGGCCACCGCCAACGACGAGGCAGCCATGGCGACCGCCCACCCCGCTTCGACCGCGACCCGCCGGGGCGGCGCGTTCGGGTGCCTGGTGGAGGTGGCCGGGCCGCAGGCCGGCCACGTGGGGGCGGTCGGACCGGCCGTCGCACTCGGCGCAGGCAGTCCTCGTGGCCGGTGACCTTCACGACGCCTCCAGCGCGGTGAGGGCCGTACGGGCCCGCTCCAGGCGCTGGCCTGCCACGTCAGCTCCGGCGCCCGCGCCAGCGAAAATTTGCGACCAGTGCCGTCGCCGCCGGGGGCGTTGTCCATGGCTTCGGCCACGGCGTGCGGGTCGGCCGGTATCTGGGGTGCGAGGTGGCCGAGGTCGGGTCGGAAGGCTCCGGTCTCGATGACGGTGCCCTCAACGTGCGCGGTGGAGCGCATCTGCCTGCGCAGGCCGGCGGCAATCTCCTCGGCCCGGTACTCGTGCTCGTACGGGCCAATCCGTACCGGGTCCAGGTCCGGCCGGTGGAGGATGACCGCGTGGCCGACCGGGTCGGTGTAGCGGACGGGCCGTCCGAGCTGGTAGGCGTAGGCGATCTCGGCGCGGGCGGAGTCGCCGATGTATCCGCCGGGAACCGCCTGAGTTCGCGAATACTGCCTCGGCGCCCCGAACCTGGGCGTTCGTCGCGTGTCGGTTGGCGATCATCGTCGTTCGTTCATCCAGCAGGCAGGGCAAATGTCGCGGCCATCGCGGGTCCGGTGCCATTGGCTGCGGGTTGCGCCACGTCCAGGACCAGCTCACCACCTAGCCCCACCGCCCGGTGTGCCAGCGCCTCCACCTGGACAGTGGTCGTAGCCGGCCCGGCTCCCGCCTCGGATACCGTGGTCCTCTACGGGGTGCCACAACGGATGTGACGCCCCCCACCGGAGGTAGTCAGCGTATGAGTTCAAAGCGCAGCAAGAATCCAGCCCTGCCCGTACTTGACGACGCATTCCGACTCACGTCGGTCAAGGACGCCGAAGAGTCCACCCGTGACTTGGCCGCGCGGCTGGCCACCACCGAGCTGCGCCGCGTTTCCCACCCGGGCCGGGTCACCTGGGAGCCCACCGATCAGGCCGAGCCCGTACCGGTCCCGCCGACTGTGGTCGACGGTGACGGGGACCTGTGGCTGCGGGACCGGGGCACTGGCACCTGGACCATGCCCGAGTTCAACCCGAAGGAGTTCCCGGCCCGCTGTGGCGAGGTTCTGACGTGGAACCAGCTTGCCCGCGAGTTCGGCCCGCTTACCGCACTGGCCGACGACCGCCGCATCGGCGGCGGCCGGCGCTGACCGCGCAGCCTTCCGGGATGGCCGCGCCCCTGAAGCGCCCGATACGGGTAGCTGGGAGCTCCAGCACACCGCCGAGCTCGACGATGGCGGCGTCGTCGGTGATCTCGGCCTGGATGCCGGTCAGGGTCGGGAGGGCGTCGTCGCGGCCCGCGGCGATGGCGACCTGGTGGATCGCCTCGGCGAGGGCGGGCCCGGAGACGGTGCCGCTGGCCTCTGCGGCACGGGGCAGGGTGGGGTACTCCTCCAGCGGGAGGGTGTGCAGGGTGTAGCGGGTGCGGCCGGAGGTCAGGACCAGGCGGCCGTCGAGTTCGAGGTCGACCGGGTAGGTGCCCTAGATCGTGCGGGTGACGTCGGCGAGGAGGCGGCGGGAGACCAGGACGGTGCCGGGGGTGGTGACCTCGGCTTCCGCGGTGGCCTGGGCGCTGGTCTCGTAGCCGAAGGCGGCGACGGCCAGGGCGCCGGTGGTGGCCCACAGCCGGATCGCGGCGAGGACGGGGGCCGGGCGGGCAGGGCTCGGGCGGCGTCGGTGACAGCGGCCGCGAGCGGGGCGAGATCCGTACGGAGCTTTATCGGTGCTCCCTTCAGTGTGAACGGGCGGCAGCCGGGCCTGGGTGCCTGCTGGTGTGCGGGAGAGGTCGGGGGCCCGCTGGCCGTCCGGGCCCCCGGACGGTCAGCGGGGGCTGGCCGCTAAGGCCTGACTGATAGTTGATCTTGCGGCAGGTCGAGGTGAGTTGACGGACGCGGCGTGCGAGCGGATGGAGCCCTTGTTGCCGCAGGTGGACGGGCGTGGTCGGCCGTGGCGTGACCACCGGCAGGTGGTCGATGGTGTGCTGTGGCGGTTGCGGACCGGGGCTCCGTGGCGTGATCTGCCGGGGCGGTATGGGCCGTGGCAGACCGTCTACGAGCGGTTCGCCCGCTGGGAGGCGGATGGCACGTGGGCAGGGCTGTTGGAGCATGTGCAGGTCCGGGACGACGCGGTGGGCCGGGTGGAGTGGACCGTCGCCGTCGACTCCACGGTCAACCGTGCCCACCAGCACGCCGCCGGCGCACGCAAAAGGGGGCCACATACGGGGACGAACGGGAAGATCCGGGCCGCAGGCGCGCCAGGCCCTCGGCCGGTCCCGAGGCGGGCTGACCACCGAGGTCCACCTCGCCGTCGACGGCCGGGGCCTGCCCCTGTCCATCGTGCTCACGCCCGGCAACGTCAACGACGCCATCGCCTTCGGCCGGGTCCTCGACGGGATCCGAATTCCGCGAGCCGACACCGGCCGGCCGCGCACGACCCCGCCCCGGGTCCTGGGCGACAAGGGCTACTCCAGCCGGGCGATCAGACACCTTCTGAGGCGTCGGGGCATCGCCATCACGATTCCCGAGCGCCGCGACCAAGCGGCCAACCGCCGGCGCCGCCGAGGGCGCCTCGGCGGCCGACCACCCGCCTTCGACAAGAAGGTCTACCGCGACCGCAACGTGGTCGAACGATGCTTCGCACGCCTCAAGCAGTTCCGCGCGATCGCGACCAGGTTCGACAAGCTCGCCGACCGCCACCGCGCCGGAGTGGTCCTGGCCTCACTGATCCTCTGGCTCCGCGAACCAGCCCGTGATCATTTGTCAGACACTGCCTAGGTCAGGCTTCCGCGTCCCGGCCCGGGGGTGTTCGCGTGCCCGGGTGATTGCCCGGACCTACGGACCTGTTCCCCAGAGGGGTGGGGGACAGGTCCGCAGGCGCCTCGCCCGCCTCGAGGAGGGTGTCGGCGGCGCCGACGATCAGCGGGTCGGGCCGGCCGACGGCCGCCCCGTCCTTGCTGGCGTAGTCCACGCGGCACAGCAGGCTCCGCATCGCCTCCAGCCGCCCGCGCCGCTTGTCGTTGCTCTTGACCACGGTCCACGGCGCGTGAGCGGTGTCCGTGGCCCGGAACATCTCGACCTTGGCAGAGGTGTAGGCGTCCCACAGGTCCAGGGAGGCAACATCGGTGGGCGAGAGCTTCCACTGGCGTACCGGGTCGACCTGGCGGATCGCGAAGCGGGTGCGCTGTTCGGCGCGGGAGACCGAGAACCAGAACTTGACCAGCAGGATTCCGTCCTCGACGAGCATCGCCTCGAAGGCCGGACACTGGCGCAGGAAGCGCTGGTGGTCCACCTCGCTGCAGAAGCCCATGACCTTCTCGACGCCGGCCCGGTTATACCAGGAGCGGTCGAAGAAGACGATCTCGCCGCGGTCGGGCAGGTGCGCGATGTACCGCTGGAAGTACCACTGCCCGGTCTCCCGCTCGCTGGGTTTGTCCAGGGCCACGATGCGTGCACCACGCGGGTTGAGGCGTTCGGTGAAACGCCGGATGGTCCCGCCCTTGCCGGCCGCGTCCCGGCCCTCGCAGATCACCACCACGCGGGCCCCGGTGTCCCTGACCCAGCGCTGGAGCTTCAGCAGCTCGATCTGCAGGATCCGCTTCTTCCTCTCGTAGTCCGCCCGCCGGATCTTGCGGGTGTAGGGGTAGTTCTCCTGCCACGTCCGGATCGGTGCCCCCGATCCGTCCAGCAGCACCGGCTGCTCCGGCCGGGTCGCGTCCACGCTCAGACCTGCGAGCAGGACGTCCTCGGGCTGCGATCCGCGCTGTTCCTCGGTCATGCCCTGCGTGTACCCCGCACACGGCCTTGATGCCCCGAGCGGTGGACGGCCGCTCGCCGGTCCGGCGCCCGCGCTGAAGGCGGGTTTCGTGAATGGCGCCGCCCCGGCCGGGCAGGCGCCGTACGGATCCGGTGGATCCCGCGGAGGTGAGAGGGCGTACGGCCCGCCCGGCCCGCCCGGTCAGGCCGTCGGGCCCAGGACCCACAGGCGGTGGTCCCAGCCGACGTCGCGGCAGTCGCGCACGACGAGTCCCGCGCGCTCCGCCAGTACGGTCACGTCCTTCACCGAGCGCAGCCCGGAGCCGAACGCCGCCGTCAGCCGCAGGTGGTGCAAGACCGCGTCGATGTCGTCCGGGTCCGCCGCCTCCACCTGCTCGACCAGTACCAGGGCGCCGTCGGCCGGCAGCGTGGCCGCGGCCTCCGTGAGGGTCAGCACCGCGTCCTCGTCCGGCAGCCACTCCAGCAGCCGGCACAGCAGCAGCGTCCGCGCACCCGACGGCACCGGGCGGGTCTGCGCCACGAGCTCCACCCGGGGCAGCACCTCCGGATCCAGGATCTGCTCGCCGAGGACGTCCAGCACCGACGGCAGGGCGGCGATCCGCACCCGCAGGCCGGGGAACTCCTTGACGAGCGCGTTGACCACCGTCCCGGCGCCGTTGCCCGACGCGCCGAGGACGTCCACCCCCGACCAGTCGTAGGCACCGGAGATGCCGGACGCGACCCAGCGTGCCTCGTCCTCGATCGCGGTACGGGCGGAGGCGCCCAGCCGCACATCGGTGCGCAGCGCCTCCGCCAAGGTCTCGCCGGACGCGGTCCGGCAGCCGTTCGCGCCCGAGCGGAGCCGCTCGGCGAGCCCGGCCAGCGACAGGTCGAAGGCCGCCTGGGCGCCGCGCAGGTCGTACTCCTCCAACGAATGGTCGTCCTCGACGAGTTCCTCGCCCACCGGGGTCAGCCGGTAGCCGTCGTCGGCCACCTCGAACACCTCGATCTCCACGAGGAACTTCAGCAGCGCGCCCAGCGTGCGCGCTTCGGTCCCGCTGCGCCGCGCCAGCTCCGCGGTCTCCCGTACACCCTGGTAGACGAGGTCGACCAAGCCCAGCGTGACGGCCACGCGGATCGCCAGCCCGGGGGCCAGGTCGGTCAGTTCGTGCAGCCGCCCGTGCGCGTCCTCGCCCTCCAGGACATCCGGGTGGGCGGGCTCGGCGAGGCCGGGCGCGACCTCGGCGCGGCGCCAGTAGCCGGTGATGTGTGTCTGCTCGCGCGGAACGCCCCGGTCCACCGACAGGTGCCGGCGGATGCCCTTGAGGGTGACGGCCTCCCCGGCCGCCCAGACGAACACCGTGCCCGGCAGCCACTCCATGTCCCGCACCGCGCGCTCCAGCAGATCGCTGCGCCCGGCCGGAATCCCGCCGCGCACCAGCCAGGTGACCTCGGCGTCGGCCCGCGTCGGCAGCTCCTGACGGTGGCTGTCCTCGCCGACCTCGACGAACACCCGCGCCCGGGTGCCCTCGGGCATCTCCTCCAGCCAGCGGCCGATCGCGGGCAGCGCGGTCTCGTCGCCGATCACCAGCAGCCAGTCCGCGCCCTCGGGGTGACCGTGCGACATCTTCGGCCCGGCGATCCACGTCACCTGGCCCGGAGCCGCCTGCTGCGCCCAGGACGAGGCGATCCCGCCGTCGTGCCGGACGAAGTCGAAGTCGATCTCCCCGGCGACCGGGTCGAACCGCACCGGCGTGTAGTCCTTGGAGATCGGACGGCCGTCCGAGGGCCAGTCCAGGCTGCTCACGTTCTGCCGGGGCAGCACCGGATCGCGGCCCTCCTCGGCGAAGAAGAACTTCACGTGGTCGTCGAAGCCCTCGGTGCGCAGCGGCGGGAGGGGCAGTCCCGCGTGCTCGAAGGCGTGCAGCTGAGGCCCGCCGAGGGTCACCCGCCGCATCCCGGGCGTGACGTCCGAGACGCGCAACACCGTCAGCTCCCTGAGCACGATGGGGAAGGTGACGACCGAGCGGGGACTACGGGTGGACATCTGACTGCTCCTTCACATCCGGCCGGTAGATCCGGGTTCGGGTTGCGGCCACGCTACGCCGCCCTGCGCGCCCGGCATCCAACCCGCGGGCCACGGCACTGACACCCCGCGCGCAATCCGCACGCCCGGTTCCACGATCCGGTGCGCACGCTTCGATGCCGCCGCCGGACGCGCTCCTACGGTGGCCACGATGTCCTCCTCGTCCACGCCGCCGCACGCCCCGCCACCACCCCGCCGCCGTCCCTGCTGCGCCGGTGCCCGGCACCCTCTCCGGCCGGCGCCCGGCACAGAACGGCCCGTGGGACTGGACCTCAAGTGCACTTGAGTTCCTACGGTGTCGTACGGCAGGGGATCTCGAAACAGAGAACGGAGCGCATCCGCCATGGAGTACTCGCACGCTGACGCCGAACTGGTCCGGCAGCCCATCGGCTACTGGAGCTGGGCCGCCGCCGAAGCGGTCGTCACCCGGATCAGGACCGCCCTCGCCGAGATCGGCACCACCCAGCCGCAGGCCTGGATCCTGGACCGCATCGCGCAGGCGGAGACACCGCCGACCCGCGACGGCGTGACCGGGGTGCTGAGCGGTTACGCGGCAGCGGGCATCGACGACCTGGACGAGGAGATCGACGCCACCGTGGCCCGGGGCTGGGTCATGCAGGACGCCGGCGGGCACCTCGAACTCAGCGCCGGAGGGAAGGACTTCCACGCCCTGCTCGTCACGACGCAGGCGGAGCTCCGGCAGGAGCGCCACCGGGGCATCCCGGACGAGGAGTACGTGCTCACGCTGAAGGTCCTCCAGCGCTTCATCCACAACACGGGCGGCCACGCCTGGCACCACTGACAGAATCGTGAGACGTGGGCACCGAGGAGGGGTGATGGAGCAGTTCGTGGGGAGAGCGGCGCGACTGATGGTCCGCAACGATGCCGAGGAGCCGCTGGATCTGGCGGTCGAGCCCCGGGGCGATGTCCATCGGATCATGCCCGCTGAGCTCTGTGCCGTCGTCACGCACTCCCTTGCGGGGTATGGCACTTGGCCCGGGACGACGCTCGGGGACGAACCGTTCGAGGTCCAGCACCGGCCCGACTCGCTCACGGTGTGGGCCAACGGCAGCTGCTTCCCTCTTCATGACCGCGAGGGCAACGAGATCGAGCCGTACCTCTACGGAGGGTGCCCCGTCGAGGGCACGGAGGCCTGAAGAGCCCCGGCACGGATACGCCATGGGCCCGCCTCCCACGGGAGACGGGCCTCGGCTGTGTGCACGGGGCTTGTGCCCGGCTTGTGCGGCGGCCTACTGGCCGGCGACGGCCTTCGCGAGCAGCGGGGTGATCTGCTCGACGACCCACGGGGCGCTCAGCGCGTCCGGGTAGGCGATGGCCGAGGACAGCGAGTTGTCCGAGGGGATGACCGTGAAGTGCTTGGTCTTCACCGCGTTCAGCGACTGGAACAGCTTGTTGGACTCCAGCTCGGTCGCGCTGATCACACCGCGGTCACCGAAGGGGTAGGTGACGAGGAGGACGTCGGCGTCGAGCTGGTCGAGGTTCTCCAGGCTCACCGCGTTCTTGTTCGGCGCGTAGTTCTTCGCCTTGTCGGTCTTGGTGAAGCCGAGCTTCTCGAAGACGCCCGGGTCCTGGTCGGCGTAGGACATGAAGCTGATCTGCTCGGGGTGGACGACCGTGTAGGTGTACGTCTTGCCCTTGAACTCGGGGTGCGCGGCGGCGGCGTCCGTCGTGGCCTTCTCGTTCGCGGCGATGACCTCGTCGGCCCTGGCGCTCAGACCGAGGGCCTTCGCCGCCGTCTTGAGGCGGTCCTGCCAGGTCATCGTGTCGGCGTGCGCCTTGTCGGTGAAGGTGACCACCGGGGCGATCGGCTGCAGCTTGGCGTAGTCGGCGTCCATCTCCCAGGTGTTCATGCCCAGGATGACGTCGGGAGCCTCGGCCGCGATGGCCTCGTAGGCGGTGCCGTCGGTGTCGTCGTACGTCTTCAGCTTGCCCGCGCCGAGCTTGTCGATGGCGCGCTGCTTGTACTCGGGCACCTTGCCGCCGTCCTCGACGTCCGGGGTGATCACCGGGACGATGCCGAGGGCCAGCGCGATGGCGGTGTCGCCGTCGGAGACCGTCGCGACCTTCACGGGCTTCTTCTTCACCTCGGTCTTGCCCCACGCGTTGGTGAGGGAGACGGGGAAGCCCGCGGACGCGCCGGCGCCGGCGGCGGCCGGCTTGTCCTTGGCGGGGGCCGGGTCCCCGCCGCACGCGGTGAGCAGGCCGAGGCAGGCGGCGGCCGCGGTGAGGGCGGCGAGGGCGCGGACCGGGCGGCGGCGCGTTCTGTTCAGGACGGACATGATGGTGGTTCTCCTATGCGAGGGTACGACGGCCCAGGGGGAAGATCTGGGGCCGCCCTGAGCGGGGATGGGGGACGACGAGACATTCCAGGCCGAAGACTTCGGCCACGGTCTGCTCGGTGAGGACCTCTTCGGGAGTGCCCCGGCGCACGATCCGGCCGTCGCGCATGGCCACGATCGTCGAGGCGTACAGGGCTGCCTGGTTGAGGTCGTGGGACACCAGCACGATCGTCTTGCCGGCCTGCTCGTTGAGGTCGGCGAGGAGGTCCATGACCTCGATCTGGTGGGCGATGTCCAAGTAGGTGGTGGGCTCGTCCAGGAGCAGCGTGGGCGTGTCCTGGGCGAGCGCGAGGGCGATCCACACCCGCTGGCGCTGGCCGCCGGAGAGCTGGTCGACGGGGCGGTCGATCAGCTCGGCCGTGCCGGTCGCCGTCAGGGCGTCCGCGATGACCTCGTCGTCGGCGGCGGTGCGCCGCTGTCCGAAGCGGCGGTGCGGATGGCGTCCGCGCCAGACGAGGTCGCCGACGGTGATGGATTCGGGGGCGATCGGCGACTGCGGCAGGATGCCAAGGCGCTGGGCCACCTCGCGGGTGGGCAGGGCGTGGATGTCCTGCCCCTCCAGGAGGACGGAGCCGGCCGCCACCGGCAGCAGCCGCGCGACCGACTTCAACAGCGTCGACTTGCCGCAGGCGTTCGGGCCGACCAGCGCGGTGATCCTGCCGGGTTCGATCCCGAGGGACAGCTCCTGGATGACCGGCTTGCGCTCGTACCCGGCGCTGATGCCGCGGGCTTCGAGCCGGAAGCCGGCATCGGGGGAGGCGAGTACGGTTCGTGCGCTCATGCGGTGGCTCCTTGCCTGCGCCGGAGGATCAGCCAGACGAAGTAGGGGGCGCCGAGCAGCGCCGTGAGGACACCCGTCGGGACCGGGCTGATCAGCGGGCCGTGCTGGGCGAGGACATCGGCCCCGAGGACGATGACGGCTCCGATCGGGACGGCCAGGGCGATGGACCGGTCGGCGCCGACCAGGCGGACCGCGATGGGGCCGCTGATCAGCGAGACGAAGCCGATCGGCCCCGTGACACTGGTTGCCAGCGCGGCGGCCGCGGCTCCGACGAGCAGGGCCGCGATCCGGGCGCCGCCCACCCGGGTGCCGAGCCCCTGGGCGAGCTGGTCGCCGAGCGCCATGCTCCCCAGGGAGCGGCCCAGCAGGGCGGCGCAGAGCCCGCACACGGCGAGCGCGCCCGCCAGCGTGGACACCCCTTCCCAGGTTGCGTCGTTGACGCTGCCGACCAGCCAGCGCATCACCTGGGCGATCCCGTGCTGCCCGGCCACCGTGAACAGGTAGTTCACGTAGGCGGTGCACACACCGCTGAGGCCGATGCCCACGAGGATCAGGCGGTACGTGTCCATGGTCCCGCGGCGCCTGCTCAGCGCGAGCACCATCGCCACGAGGGCGAACGCCCCGCCGAGACCGGCCAGGGAGGCCCCGAAGGGGACAGCCGGGGCGAACAGCAGCATCGTGGTGGCGCCGGCTCCGGCGCCCGCCGCGATGCCGACGATGTCCGGGGTGGCCAGCGGATTGCGCAGGAGCCGCTGGTACAGGGCGCCGGCGAGACCGAAGAGCGCTCCGGCGAGCAGCGCGGCCAGTGCGCGCGGCATCCGGATCCGGAAGATCACGTAGTCGGCGAGTCCGGTGCGCATCCCGAAGGCGGCGGGCAGGATGTCGCCCGCCGGGATCCGCTTGACCCCGCCGAGGAGCACCGAGGTGACGAGCAGGGCGAGCAGCATCAGGACGAGTGCGCAGGCCACCAGGGTGGCGCGGCGGACCCCGGCCCGGTGGGCGCCGCGCAGCCGGGCGACGGTGGCGGTCCTGAGCGCGGCGGCGGTGTCACGGGCGGTGTCGCGGGTGGTATCGCGGGAGGGGTCCACGAACGTGGCCCCGGGAGTGCCCGGTTGATGCGGCTGCCGAGGGGGCTCCTGACGGGGCTTCGGCTGCCGGGGCTTCGGCTCATCAGGCCTCGGTTCATCGGTCTGCGGCTCGTGGGTCTGTGGCATGTCACTCACATCCGGACCAGGTCGCGGCGGCGCGCGAGCCACACGAAGAAGGGGGTTCCGACCAGGGCGGTCATCACCGACACCTGGATCTCGCCGTGGTCGATGACCAGCCGTCCCGCGGTGTCGGCGCCGACGAGCAGGACGGACCCGCACACCATGGACAGGGGGAGCGACCAGCGGTGGTCCGCGCCGACGAGCATCCGGGCGGCGTGCGCGGCGATCAACCCCACGAAGGCGACCGGTCCCACGGCCGCGGTGGCCGCGGCGCACAGCAGCACCGCAACGGCCGCACTGGCCAGCCGGGCCCGCTCCACCCGGATGCCGAGCCCGCGGGCGGTCTCGTCACCGAGGCTCAGCAGGTTCAGGGTGCGCCCGAACGGCAGCGCCAGCACCAGGCCGCTGAGCGCGAACGGGAGTACCTGGAACAGGAATTGGCCGCGGCCGGTGAGCTGGCCCACCGACCAGAAGCGCAGGTGGGCGTAGACGGCCTCGTCGCGCACCACGAGCAGGGTGATCAGGGAGGACATCACCGCGGCGACGGCGACGCCCGCGAGGACGAGGCCGATCGTACTGCTGCCCGCGTTGGTGCGGGTGCCGATGAGGAAGACGAGGACGGCCGTCACGGCCGAGCCGGTCAGCGCCATCCAGAAGTAGCCCTGCACGCTCGAAGCGTCGAGGAAGAGGATCCCGAGCACGACGAACACCGCCGCGCCCTGCTCCACGCCCAGGACCCCCGGCTCCGCGAGCGGGTTCATCGTCAGTGCCTGCATGATGAGCCCGGAGGCGCCCAGGGAGGCCCCGACGGTCAGGCCCAGCAGGGTGCGGGGTATCCGCTCGGTCCACAGGACATCGCCGTTGTAGCCCTCCGCGCCGGGGTGCAGCACGATCCGCAGGATCTCCAGCGGCGATATGTCACGCGCGCCGAGGCCGACGCTCGCGACGGTCACGGTGGCCAGCATCAGGCCGGCGAGCACCACGACCACCGTGGCACGCGAGAAACGGGGCCTCGCGGGCGTCGGGGGGATCGTCGGTGCGGCCGGCGAAGCCGATTGCTTCATGGGTCTTCGGGTACTCCTCACCTGCTCAAGCTCGAAGTTAGGATAGCCTTACCAAAGCGGGGTCCGGTCCAATGCCGGAGGCGAACCGCTCACAATCAGGGGTCAGGAACACGGCCCCTGCGGCAGGGGGAGGACGTTGTGGCCGAGGCCGAACTGCGCACCGTGCGCGACGAGGGGGAGACCCGGGCGGACGCCGTGGTCGTGGCCGATGACGACTTCATCGCCGAGGGCGGACACCCTTTGCACGTCCACGAGTTCCACCAGTTCCTGCACGTACCGATCGGCCGGATCGTGGTCAGCGCCCTCGGCCGGGACTACGAGTTGTCCGCCTCGGTGGCGCTGTGGATACCGGCGGGCATTGCGCACAGCGCACGGTTCGGTGCGGACTCCGTCATCGCGGTCGAGGCCTTCGACGCGGAGCTGTTCCAGCTGCCGTACGAGGACGTCACCCCGATCAACATCACCGATGCCCAGCGCCGGCTGATCCTCGGCCGGATGCGCAGCACCCGCGCCGAGGACGACGACCCGGAGGTGTTCGCCGCCCTGTCCGCCGGACACCGCAACTGCCTGCCGCTGCCCCAGCCCACGAGCCACACCGCCGGCGCCGTGGCGCGGGAGCTGGCGCGGACCCCGAGCGACCCGCGTACCGCGACGGAGTGGGCGGAGAACCTCTACACGAGCTCGACCAGCCTGCGCCGGGCCTTCCGTGCGGAGACCGGGATGGCCTTCTCCGAGTGGCGCACCCGGCTCCGGCTCAACCACTCGCTGAGCCTGCTGGAACAGGGCCAGTTGGTCAGCGCCGTCGCCGCCCGGGTGGGGTTCGTCAGTACCAACGGCTACATCCTGGCCTTCCGCCGCCACTTCGGGCAGACGCCGGGCGCGTACGTGCGGAGCTCGCTGGACAGGTCGGCGTAGGAGGGGGCCCGGCGGCGCCCGGTCTCCGCCGGCCGGACGCGCCGCCGACCCGGCCGGTGCTCCCTGCGTGCGTGCGCCGTCGGCCTGCGCACACCACCGTCAGGCCGCCGTTGCGCCGGGTGCGCGAAGCGTCCGGCGAACGGCGTTGCGGAGCCAGTGGTGGCCTCCGTCCGCGGCGTGGCGGGGGTGCCACGCCATGCCGATCGCCAGTGGCGGCAGGGGCACGGGGATGTCGAGGAGGCGGAGTCCCAGGGCGGTGGCGGTGTCCGTGACGGGGGAGGGGGCATCGCCGGGGAGTGCGGTGGGGACGAGGCAGACGATGTCGCTGGAAGCGGCGAGATTCATCGCGGCCAGGTGGCTGGGCAGTACGACAGCGACGCGCCGGCGGAGGTTCCGTTCGGCCAGCGCGGCGTCCAGGGGACCGGTGAACCGGCCGCGGCGGCTCACCGCCACATGATCTGCGGCGGCGAGCCGGTCGGGGGTCAGGGCCCCTTCGGTGAGCGGGTGGCCGGGCCGGACGGCCGCCGCCATCCGAAGGGTGACCAGCTCCTCGATCCGGGTCTCGGGGTCCACGTGGTCGATGGCGCCGACCTCCAGATCGATCCGGCCGTCGCGCAGTGCCGATCCGGCTTCCAGTTCCTCGGACCGGAACCTCAACGAAATCCCCGGTGCCTCCTGCCGGGACAGCCGCGCCATGCCCGGGGCCAGCGCCGCGCCCACCAGGTCGGCCGCCTGGAGGGTGAAGGTGCTGCGCAGGAGCGCGGGATCGACGCCGGCGCCGGGGGCCAGCAGCACCTCCAACCGGTGTACCACCGCGGCCGTTTCCTCGCGCAGGGCCCTGGCGCGGGGAGTGGGGACCATGGCCTGGCCGGCCCGGACCAGCAGGGGGTCCTGGAGGATGCGCCGCAGCCGGGCGAGGGTGCGGCTCATGGCCGCGGGCGACGTGTGCAAGCGGGCGGCGGCGCGAGTGACGCTCTGCTCGGTCAGCAAAGCGTCCAGCGCGACGGCGAGATTGGCATCGATGACGGGCCCTGCGCTGCTGCTCATGGGAGTAATTCCATTTCAGGCAATGATTCCTTGCTGGAGTTCCCATTGTGGCAACATCTCGGTCCTCCACAGGATGAGGGTCGTCCCGATCCGTCACGACCCTGAGGTTTCCATGATCGTCATCACCGCTCCCACCGGGAACATCGGCAGCCATCTGCTGTCCCTGCTCCTGGAATCCGCCCCCGCCCACGGCGAGCACCTACGCGTGGTCGTACGCGACCCCGCCCGGCTGCCCGACGCGGTGCGCGACCGCGTCGAGGTGATCACCGGCTCGCACGGCGACGCCGAGGCCGTCGGGCGCGCATGCGAGGGCGCCGACGCAGTGTTCTGGCTCGTGCCCCCGGACGCGTCCCTGCCTCCCGAGGATGCCTACTGCGGCTTCACCCGGCCCGCCGCCAAGGCCTTCGTCGCCCACGGCGTCGGACACGTCGTCGGAGTCTCCGCGCTCGGCCGCGGCACCTCGCTCGCCCACCGCGCCGGCCTCGTCACCGCCTCCCTCGCCATGGACGACCTCATCGCCGGCACCGGTGTGGCCTACCGCGCCCTGGCCTGCCCGTCCTTCTTCGAGAACCTCCTCGAGGACGCCGGGTCGATCCGGGAGACGGGCGTCTTCACCGACGCCGTCGACGCCGGCCTCAAGGCCCCCCGGGCCGCCGTCGCCGACATCGCGGCCGTCGCCGCAGACCTGTTGCGCAGCCGTACATGGTCGGGCAACGAAAGCGTCCCCGTTCTCGGACCCCAGGACCTTTCCCCCGACGACCTGGCCCGCATCATGACCGAACAACTCGGCCGCCCCGTCCGCTACGAACGCCGGCCGCTGGAGGAGCTGTACACCGAACTCCTCGGCCACCGCCTCGACAAGGAGTTCGCCCAAGGCGTCGTCGACATGAAAAGGGCCAAGAACGAGGGCCTCGACGCCGGGGTCACCCGCACCCCGGCCACCGCGTCCCCCACCACTTTCCGGCAGTGGTGCGCCCGGACCCTGGCACCCGCAGTCCTCTCGGAAGGAACCCGTCATGCCCGCTGAGCGGAGCACATCGCCGGTCACGGCGTTCATGCTGATCAAGACCATGCCCGAGTGGCTCGCCATGACCCCCCAGGAGCGCGTGAACGCCTTCGCCACCGAGGTCGTCCCCGCGGTCAAGGCCAGGACGACCGGCGTCCGTTCGCGCTTCTACGACACGGAGTTCTACTCCACGCGCGTCACCGACGTCTGGGTCTGGGAGGCCGACGACCACGACGCCTACCAGCTCCTCATCGACGTGCTGCGCGAAACGCCCTTCTGGGACCGCTACTTCACGGTCGTCGACCTGCTGGTCGGCACCGAGAACGGCTACGCCCGCACCTACGGCCTCGAGCCCGTCACCGCCATCGTGACCTGACACCCCACCCGGCCTGCGACGCCGGATGTCCCCGGGCCCCGATCGGTCCGGGGACTCCGGCGCGCCCCCGCGGGCGGCCCAGAGCGACCCCGGCCAGTACCAGCGCCAGTCCGCACAGCTGCCGGCCCGTCAGTACCTCGCCGGCGACCGCCGTCCCGAGCAGGACCCCCGTGACCGGGTTGAGCAGCCCTATCAGACCGACCGTCCCGGCGGGCAGCCGGGCAAGGCCGGCGAACCAGGCGGCGAAGGCCAGTGCGGTGGCGACCAGGCCGACGTAACAGAACGCGAGGAAGGCCGACGGGGACACCGCCGGCGGGGCGCCCTCCACGGCGACGGCGACCGGCAGCAGGAGCAGGCCCCCGGCGGTGAGCTGCCAGGCGGTCGAGGCGAGCACACCGGCACCCGCGGCGCCGGTGTTCCACCGCTTGGCCAGGATGTGGCCGAACGACGACACGAGCACCGCCGCGGCCGAGGCCAGGACGCCCGGCACGCTGATCCCGCCGGTGCCCCCGAGCAGCATGAGACACACCCCGCCCAGCCCGATCACGGCGCCTCCCAGGTGGGCGGCGCCGGGCCGCTCGGACACCAGGAACCGGGCGGCGAGCATCATGACCAAGGGGGAGACCGCCATGACGGTGGAGGCCACGCTCGTCGGGAGCAGCTGGGAGGCGGCGAAGACGAGGACGAAGAACACGCTGACGTTGAGCAGCCCGAGCACGGCGGACCGGCCCCACCATGCGCCGCGCGGCCGCTGACGGCAGAACGCCAGCAGGACCAGGCCGGCCGGCAGCGCCCGCAGGGCGGCCCCGTACAGCGGGTGTCCGGCCGGCAGGAACTCATGGGTGACGAAGTAGTTGGCCCCCCAGGCCACCGGCGCCACTGCGGTGAGCGCCACCCAGCGCGCATTTGCTTCCATGGAAGGTAATATAGCTTCCATGGAAGCAACTGTCTCGTCCGCCGAGCACGACCCACCGCAGGACCCGCCCCGGGACCGGGTGGCCCGGATCCAGGCCGAATGGCGTCGCGAAAGGCCTGACCTCGACGTCACCCCGCAGGGCGTGATCGGCCGGCTGCACCGCCTCGCCGACCGGCTCGGCGCGGAACTGCGCCTCGTCTACGACCGTTACGGACTCGGGGAAGGGGAGTTCGACGCCCTGTGCGCACTGCGCCGCGCGGGCGAGCCCTTCGAGCGGGCACCGGGCGAGCTCGCCGCGCACACCATGGTCACCACGGGTGCCATGACGAAGCGGATCGACCGCCTGGAACGGGCCGGGCTCGTCACCCGCCGACGCTCCGACGACGATCAGCGCGGCCGGATCGTCGCCCTCACCACAGCTGGACGCGACCTCGTCGACCGGGCGTTCACCGACCACATGCGCAACGAACGCCGCCTCCTGGACCTCGTGACGCCCGAGGAGGCCGCGGCGCTCGAAACGCTGCTCACCGGCTGGCTCTCCCGCCTGGAGGAATGACCGTCTCAGGCCGTTTCCTCGTGCGGGAAGCGGGCGAGAGGGGCGTCCTGCTCGAAGAAGGTCTTGGCGCGGATCCTCGCCCGCTCGTCGTCGCGGACCTGGCCCGGCCGTGAGCCGTTGCCGAGCAGTACACCGCCGAACCGCATCCGCATGTAGGCCGCGGTGTGATGAAGGCTGGTCACAAGCCCGGCGGCACGGGTCTCGTCGTGGTCCGCCATGGCCGTCACCCCCCACAGGGTCCGGCCCGCCATCCGCTGCTTGAAGTCCGAGCCGGGCACCGTCAGCCAGCCCGACCAGTAGTCGAGGTACCGCTTCGTGTGCGCGGAGAGGGAGTACCAGTACAGGGGCGAGGCGATGACCAGGTCGGTCGCCTCCAGCGTGGCCCGGCGCAGGATCTCCTCGCTCTCCCCTGCCGTCCAGCCCTCGGCCTCGTGCCGTCCGTCCCGGAAGTCCGGCAGCGACAGCGCCTCCAGATCGATCCACCTCTGTCGAACCCCGGCGGGCAACTGCTCGGCGGCCGCCCGCGCGAGGATCTCGGTGTTGCCGCCGGACCGGGAGCTGCCGAGGACGAAGAGGAACGAGCGGTCGGTCATGAACATCACTCCAGAGGTGCGCTTTCGAGTCGGCGGAATGCCCGCGCTCAGCGGTGACGTTAGAGGTTGACATCAGTGTGAAGGTCAACCGGACGCAGAGGTACGGCACATGCTCATCGGTGAACTGTCCCGCCGCACGGGAGTCAGCTCCCGGCTGCTGCGCTACTACGAGGCCCAGGGGCTGCTCGACGCGGAGCGCGGCCCGAACGGGTACCGCGACTACACCGCGGATTCCGTGGCCGCCGTGCGCAAGGTCCGCGCCCTGCTGGCGGCGGGCCTGTCCACCGAGGTGATCCGTTCCGTCCTGCCGTGCGTCCGCGGCGAGGGGGTGCGGTTCGCCTGGTGCGAGGAGATCCGGACCGTCCTCGACGGTGAACTGGCGGCCATGGACGCGCGCATCGAGGGCCTGCGGCACAGCCGCGACACCCTGGCCTGCTATCTGGAACAGGCCTGAGCCCCGCCCCGGGATGCGGGGGCGGGGCTCAGGTCACCGGTCAGGGGTCAGACAGTGGCGGCCCGAGGCCGCTGCTCGCTCTCGCTCCCGGTCTTGCTCGCGGTCTGCGGCTGCGCCGCCCGGCTCCCGCGGGCGGGCAGGAGCCGGTCCAGGGCGAAGGCGCCCGGGCCGGTGAAGGCGAGCAGCAGGAAGGCCCAGCAGTACATCGCGGAGGACTCGCCGTGGTTCTGGATCGGGAAGAGCGCCTCGGCCTGGTGGGCCGTGAAGTAGGCGTACGCCATCGAGCCGGAGGCGATGAAGGCCGCGCCGCGGGTCCCGGCGCCGACCATCACCAGGGCGCCGCCGACGAGCTGGATCACCGCCGCGTACCAGCCCGGCCAGGCCCCGACGGGGACCGTGCCGCCGCCGTGCGCGCCACCGAGGACGCCGAAGAGGGAAGCGGCGCCGTGACAGGCGAACAAGAGACCGGTGACGATCCGGAAGAGACCCAGGGCATAGGGCTGGGCGTTGTTCAGACGTTCCGTCATGGGGAGATCCTTCGTTCGAATACGGGGACGTGGGGGGTGAGCGGGGGAGGACCTCAGGCGGTCCAGAGGGCCAGGGCGGCGACCCTGCCGGGGGGCACGGGCAGGTCGTACACCTGGTGTGCGGACGTACGCGCCGGCTCCGCGGCCGTGCCCACGTAGGGCAGCCGCGCGCCGTGCGACAGCCCCTGCCCGGTGGACTTCAGCACGGCCTCCTTGCGCGTCCAGCAGCGGGCGAAGGCGGCCGGCCGGGCGGACCGCCGCACGCCACGCACGGCTCCCGGTCGATGATGAGCCGGGCCGGCGGAGTCCCGAGGACCGTGCCCAGGATGTCGCGCAGGCAGACGTGCGCGACCAGGAAGCGGTCCACGTCCGCGAACCGGCGGAAGCCGTCCGCCCGCAGCGACTCGGCCCGGTCGAGCTCGCCCCGCCGCGCGGTGGCGGCCGCGGCGTTCTCCGCCACCGAGGCCGTCCAGACACGGGTCTGTCCGGGCAGGGCCACCGGCACGGGCACGGGGTACACGGGCGGCACGTGCGCGGCTGCCGGCCGCGGCCGTGCCCGGAGCGAGGCCGGTCTCACAGCTGCGCGCAGACCCGGTCGGCCGTGGTGACCACGGCGCAGCGGCCCGCCGCCCACTCCAGCGCCGTCCGGTGCTCGCGCTCGGAGAAGTCGGCGACGGCGTCCGCGACCACGAAGGCCCGGATGTCCTGCATCCAGGCGTCGCAGGCCGTCATCAGCACGCCGATGTGCGCGTACACGCCGGTGATGACCAGCTGGTCCCGGCCCATCGCGTGCAGCTGCTCCGCGAGGTCGGTCCGTACGAAGGCGCTGTACTTCCACTTGGTGAGCACCGTGTCTCCGGGGCCCGGGGCCACGGCGTCGGGGATCGCGCCGGCCATCGGGTCGGCGGGCAGGCCGGGCCCCCAGAAGTCCTGCTGGAGCCCGCGCTCGAGCGGACTCTGGCCGCCGGGCTGGGCGGTGTAGAACACGGGCACCCCGGCCCGGCCCGCCTCCTTCTTCAGTCGCGCGACCTGCTGGAGCATGCCGGTGACGGGCTGTGCGTCCGTGTCGAAGGCCGACAGGAAGTAGTTCTGCAGGTCGTGGACGAGCAGGACCGCGCGGTCCGGGTCCACCGTCCAGTCGACGCGGTTGGCCGGCAGCTCCTCGGCGGTCGGCAGCGGGTAGGGGGCGATGGCGGGCAGGGCCATGGGTTCATCCGTTCAGTGCTGATGGGGCGGTACGGGGACGAGGGCCGGGGCCTCGGGGGCGGCGGTGCGCAGGTCCCGTTTGGAGACCTTGCCCACGCCGGTCTTGGGGAAGGCGGAGACGAATTCCACCCGGTCCGGCACCTTGTACGCGGCGAGGCCGCGTTCCCGCACGAACTTCTTCACGGCGGCGGGCCGCAGCGCCTCGGCGCCCTCGCGCAGGATCACGTAGGCGCAGGTGCGCTCGCCGAGATAGGCATCCGGTTCGCCGACGACATTGGCGTCGTGGACGGCCGGATGGGCCAGGATGTGGTTCTCCACCTCCTCCGCGGCGATCTTCTCCCCGCCCCGGTTGATCTGGTCCTTGGCGCGCCCCTCGACCACCAGGTGCCCGGTCGGTGTCATCCGGACGATGTCACCGGTCCGGTAGAAGCCGTCCGGGGTGAACGAACGGGCGTTGTGCTCGGGCGCGTTCCAGTACCCGCGGATCGTGTACGGGCCGCGGGTCAGCAGATGGCCGGACTCGCCGGGGAGCACCTCGCGGTCCTCGTCGTCGACAATCCGGATCTCGTCGTCCGGGGAGATCGGCCGGCCCTGGGTGGTGACCACGGTCTCCTCGGGGTCGTCGAGGCGGGTGTAGTTCACCAGCCCCTCCGCCATCCCGAACACCTGCTGGAGCGTGCATCCCAGTCCCGGCCGCACCCGGCGGGCCGCCTCCTCGCTGAACTTGGCGCCGCCGACCAGCAGGACGTCCAGGCTGCTCAGGTCCAGATCGGTGCGCGCGGCGGCCTCCGTCCACAGCAGGGCCAGCGGAGGCACCAGGCCGGTGATCGTCACGCCCTCGGACTCGATCAGCGGGAAGGCGACGTCGGGCACCGGCTGCGGGCACAGCACCACCCGGCCCCCCGCGTACAGGGCGCCCAGCGAACCGGGCGAGGACAGCGGGAAGTTGTGGGCGGCGGGCAGGGCCACCAGGTACACCGAGTCCGCGTCCACGCCGCAGATCTCGTTCGAGCCCCACAGCGAGTAGATGTAGTCGTCGTGGGTGCGGGGGATCAGCTTGGGGACGCCCGTGCTGCCGCCGGAGAGCTGGAGGAAGGCGAGGTCGTGCGGGGCGGGCCCGTCGCCGAGGCCTCCGGCGGGTGCGTCGAGGGGGACCTCGGCCAGCGACGTGAAGTCGCCCGGGTCGGCGTCGGCGACGAACACCTGGCGCAGGCCCGGGACTTCGGCTCGGACCGCGGCGGCGAGCTCGCGGTAGTCGTAGCCGCCGTGCACGGCGGGAACGACGTAGGCCGCCGCTCCGGTGAAGGAGCAGAAGTAGGAGATCTCGGTGCGGCGGTGCGCCGGGAGGGCGAAGACGGGCAGGGCGCCGATCCGGAAGAGCGCGAAGACGACCTCGAAGAACTCGGCGGTGTTCGGCAGTTGTACGACGACCTTGTCGCCGGGGGCGATGCCGCGCGCCATGAGGCCCGCGGCCATCCGGTCGGCCCGCGCGTCGAGTTCGCCGTAGCTCCACGTGCGCCGGACCCCGTCCGGGCCGCCGGCCGGGTCCACGAGGGCGATCCGGTCGGGGTGGGCCGCGGCCCGCTCCCGCAGCACGGACCCGAAGGTCTCGCCCCGCCACCAGCCGGCCGCCCGGTAGCGCTCGGCGAACTCGGCGGGCCAGGGCTGCCAGGCGGGGCCGGCCGCGGGGGTGAGAGGCTCCAGGGGGTCGCTCACAGCTCGGCTCCGACCGCCTGCAGGAAGGTACGGAACTTCGCTGCGGTCTCCGCGGTCTCGGCGTCGGGCTCGGACGCGGAGACGATGCCCGCCCCCGCGTACAGGCGCAGCCGGTTCTCCTCGGCCTCGGCGCAGCGGATGGTGACGACCCACTCGCCGTCACCGCTGCCGTCCTCCCAGCCGATCATGCCGGTGAAGAAGCCGCGGTCGAAGGGCTCGGTCTCCTCGATCACCCGGCGGGCCACGTCGGTCGGGCTGCCGCAGACGGCGGGCGTGGGGTGCAGGCTGGAGGCGATCTCCAGTGCGGAGACGTCGGGTCGTGCGAGCATTCCGGTCACGGTGGTGGACAGGTGCCACATGGTGGCCGTACGGAGCAGAGTGGGCCGCTCCGGGACGTCGAGGGAGCTGCAGTACGGGGCCATCGCCTGGTGGACCGCGTCGACGACCACGGCGTGCTCGTGGAGGTCCTTGGCGGACTGGAGCAGGGCGGCGGCCCGGCGGACGTCCTCGGCGAGGTCCGCGCTGCGCGGGGTCGACCCGGCCAGCGGGTTGGAGATGAGCCGGTCGCCGCGGCGGGACACCAGCAGTTCCGGGCTGGCACCGAGCAGGTTGCGGCCGGGGCCGGTGGGGAGCGCGAAGGTGTAGCCGGAGGGGTCCCGGCGGGCGAGACGCTGGACCATGGCGGGTATGTCCAGGGGTCTGTCGGAGGCGAGTTCGAGGGTGCGGGCCAGTACGACCTTGCTGAACTCGCCCTGCCACATCCGGTCCACGGCTGTTGCCACGCCCTTGGCGTAGACGTCGGGCTCGGGGACGGACGCGATGGCCCAGCCGGTGGCTTCGGGACCGTCCGCGGGAAGGGCGATGAGCGGGTCCGAGGCGAGCGGCGGGCCGCTGCGCAGGAACTCCGGAACGACGAGCGCCGCGCGGGCGTCCGGGGCGAAGGGGATCGCGCCGATCACCGTGGGACAGGGGTGCCCGGCCCGCCGGGCCTCGGCCAGGGCCCGGGCGACGCGGTGCGGCAGGGGCTCGGCGGAGTGCGCGACCTCCTGGCGCACGCCCTCGGCCAGCAGGGTCCGGGTGGGTGTCGCGAGGAACCGCGATCCGCTGCGATAGGCGTCGAGCAGCGTGGTGGCGGCGCCGACGGAGGGGTGCACCGGATCGGCCGGTGCGGGGGGCGTGGCGACTTGGTGGACCGTCGGCACGGTGACTCCTCTTCAGGGTGGGGGCAGGTGCGGGCAGGTGCGGGCAGGTGGGTGCGGCCGGGCGGTCGCCGGCTGCGGAGGTCCGGGTGGTGCGCATGGCGCGGGTGGTACGCGAGGCGCATGTGATGCAGAGGGCGCGGGGATTGCGCGTCGTGCGCACGTGGCGCGCATGGCGCGGGGGAGGGCGCGGGCCGTGCTGCCGCGGGGTCAGCGCAGCGTGGCTCCGCCGTCCACGTAGAGGTCCTGCATGGTGATGTGGCGGGCCTGGTCCGACGCGAGGAACACGACGGCGTCCGCGATGTCCTGCGGGTCGGCGATCCGGCCCAGCGGGATCCCCGTCCGGTAGCTGGCGAGATCCCCGTCCAGCACCCGGGCGGACGCCTGCGGGTCCTTCCAGAGCCCCCACTGCATGGGGGTGTCCGTGGACCCGGGGGCGACGATGTTGCAGCGCACTCCGCTCCGGGCGTACTCCAGGCCCAGACACTTGGTGAACATGACGGCCGCAGCCTTCGAAGCCGCGTACGCGGACATGCCGGTGCGCGGGATTCCGGCCGCGTTCGAGGCGACGGTGATCACGCTGCCGGAGCCGCGTTCCGCCATGGCGGGAACGACGGCGCGGGAAGTGAAGAAGACGCCCTGGACGTTGACGGCGAAGGTGGCCGCCCAGTCCTCGTCGGTCAGTTCCGCGACCGGCGCGGCGCGCAGGATCCCGGCCACGTTCACCAGGATGTCGACCGGGCCGAGTTCCCGTCCGATCAGTGCGACGGTCCGCCCGACGGCAGCCGGGTCGGTGACATCGAGCCCGTAGGCGCGGACCGCGCCTACGCCCGCGGCCGGAACCCGGCCGGTCTGCGATCCGAGCTCCGCCGCCAGCGCGGTGACGGCCTTCGCCGAGACGTCCGTCGCGGCCACGGACGCGCCGAGGCGGAACAGCGTCCGGACGACGGCCTCGCCGATGCCCTGGCCCGCGCCGGTGACGAGCGCGACTTTCCCGGTGAAGCCGCTGGTCCCGGGGACGCCGGGCACACGGTGGTCGGACATGCCGCCCCTCCTCAAATCTTAGGTAAGCCTAACCTAATTAAATGCTGAACGGCACTACGCGGCGCGTGGGTTGTGACGAGGGCCTCGGCGCCGCTGCGGGTGGGGGCGCGACGGAGCGCCCCCACCCGCACCCGGGGGTCAGTCCCGGGGGTCAGTCCCGGGGGTCAGTCCCGGGCGCCCGGCTCGGGCGCGGCCAGCGCACGGGCCAGCACCGGACCGATCTCCGCCAGGACGCCAGGGGACATCAGGTCGTCGTGCGCGCAGTCCAGGACGTGCTCCTCGAGCCGGCCCCCCAGGTACGCGGGCCAGACCAGTCCCGGCGCCTCGTCCGCCGGAGTGGACCGGGCCGCCGTGAAGAACAGCACGTCACCCCGGTAGCGGAGGGTGCGGCTGCGCGACAGCAGCCGTACGCAGTGCACGTTCGTGTCGACGATCGCCCCCAGCAGCGCCTCGTCGAAGCCGGCCAGCAGGCCCTGGCTGTCGCGGATCGCGTCGACCGCCTCCGCCCGGTCCACCGGAGCATCGCCCTCCGGCGGGTTCAGTCCGGCCACCGAGAGCAGGAAACCGCTCTCCTCGCGCTCCAGGCGCTCGCGCCAGTCCGGCGCGTCGATGTGCGACCAGTCCTCGGTCTCCGGCGGGTACGCGTCGAGCAGCCCCAGGAAGGCGACTTCCTCGCCGCGCTCCTGGAGCAGCGCGGCCAGTGTCTGTGCCACGGTCCCGCCGAAGGAATAGCCGAGGAAGTGGTAGGGACCCTCGGGCTGGACGGTACGGATCTCATCGAGGTAGAGCTCCGCCAGAGCGGCGACATCGGCCACCTCGGGCTGCGCGCCGGCGAGCCCGGGCGACTGGAGCCCGTACACCGGCCGGTCCGCGTCCAGGTACCGCAGCAGGCCGGTGTACTGCCAGGCGAAGCCGGACGCCGGGTGGAAGCAGAACAGCGGCGCGGCCGTTCCCCTTTCCCGCAGCGGCATCAGCACCCGCAGCGCGTCCCGGCGGGCGTCCGACCCGATCCGAGCCGCCAGGTCCGCCACCGTCGGCGCGGCCATCACGGCGCCGACCTGGACCGGGGTGCCCAACTCCGCGCGGATCCGGCCGACCAGCCGCATGGCCAGCAGCGAATGGCCGCCGAGCTCGAAGAAGTTGTCCTCGGCCCCGACCCGCTCGAGGCCCAGCACGTCCGCGAAGATCGCGCAGAGCAGTTCCTCGCGGGCGTCCTTCGGCGCCCGGCCGCCGCCCGCGTCCCCGAAGTCGGGGGCGGGCAGCGCCGCCCGGTCCACCTTGCCGTTCACCGTCAGAGGCAGCGCCGACAGCTCCACGAAGGCCGACGGAACCATGTATTCCGGCAGTGCGGCCGACAGCCGGGCCCGCAGGGCCGCCGGTTCGGGGGCCTCCGCGGCCGACGCCACCGTGTAGGCGACCAGCCGCTTCACACCGGTCGGCCCCGTGTGGACCACCACGGCCGCCGCCGCGATGCCGGGCTCCGCCGCCACCGCCGACTCGATCTCGCCGAGCTCGATGCGGAACCCGCGGATCTTGACCTGGTCGTCGGCGCGCCCGAGGTAGTCGATCTGCGCGTCCCCGCGCCACCGCACCAGGTCGCCCGTCCGGTACATCAGCGTGCCGGGCTCGCCGAACGGATCCGCGACGAACCGCTCCGCGGTCAGCTCCGGCCGCCCGAAGTACCCGCGGGCCAGCCCCGCTCCCGCGAGGTACAGCTCACCGGCCACGCCCACCGGCACCGGCCGCAGCGCGCTGTCCAGTACATAGGCCCGGGTGTTGAAGATGGGCCGCCCGACGCAGGAGGCGGCGCTGTCGTCCACGTCGGCGCCCAGCGCGTTGATCGTGTACTCGGTCGGGCCGTACAGGTTGTAGCCCATGGTGCCCTCGGTACGCTTCAGCAGCTCCCACAGGCCGTCCGGCACCGCCTCGCCGCCCAGCAGGAACAGCGTCGGCCGGTGCCGGTCCGCGTCCAGCAGACCCGCCTCGACCAACTGCAGGCCGTACGAGGGGGTCACGTTGACCACGTCGATGCCCACACGGTCGTAGTGCGCGGTCAGGGCCGCCGGGTCCAGGCGCAGCTGCTCGCCGATGACGTGCACCTCGTGCCCGTCGACCAGCCAGAAGAACTCCTCCCACGACATGTCGAAGGCGAAGGACACGGTGTGCGCCACCTTCATCCGGCGCCCGCCCGCCAGCGCCACCGCCGGAGCGAAGATCCGCTCGCGGTGGTTGAGGAGCATGTTGGTCAGACCCGAGTAGGGGACCACGACGCCCTTGGGCCGTCCGGTGGAGCCGGAGGTGTAGATGATGTAGGCGGGGTGCCGGCCGTCCCGGACGCCCGCCAGCTCCGACTCCGCCAGGGGTCCCTCCGGCAGCGCCGCCAGCTCGGCCACCACCGCCGGGTCGTCCAGCAACAGCGCCGGTACGCCCTCCACCACCGGCACCCGGTCCGTCACCGGGGCCGTCGTGATCAGGCACAGCGGCGAGGCGTCCTCCACCATCGCGCCGAGCCGGTCCACGGGGTGGTCGAGGTCCAGCGGGAGATAGGCCGCGCCGGTTTTCAGTACGGCGAACAGCGCGACCACGAAGTCCGCCGACCGGGGCAGGCCCAGGGCCACCACGACCTCCGGCCCCGCACCCCGCGCCACCAGGGCGCGCGCCAGCCGGTTGGCGCGTGCGTCGAGCTCCGCATAGCTCAGCCGACGGCCCTCGAAGACCAGGGCCGTCTCCCCGGGGGTACGGGCGGCCTGCTCGGCGAACAGGTCGATCACCGTGGTGTCCGGGACCTCGTGGCCCGTGTCGTCGCCGGTCGCGAGCAGTCCGGCCCGCTCCGCGGTCTCCAGGGTGACCAGCCGGCCCACCGGGACCGCCCCGCCGTCGGCGAGCTGCTCCACGAGCAGCGCGAGCCGGCCCGCCAGGTGCCGGGCGGTGGCCTCGTCGTACAGGTCGGGCCGGTAGCCGAGGCTCAGTTCCAGGGCCGGACCGGGGGTGACCGCGAGGGTCAGCGGATAGTGGGTGCCGTCGACGCTGTGCGTCCAGCCGATGGCGTGGGCCGCCACCGCCTCCTCGCGGGCCGCGTCGTTCAGCGGGGTGTTGCGGAAGACGTACAGGGTGTCGAAGAGCTGCCCGAGCCCCGTCAGTTGCTGGATCGGTCCGAGCCCCACGTAGTGGTGCGGCAGCAGGGCCGCGTGCTCGCCCTGCACCCGCACCATCAGCTCGCGCAGCGGCTCGTCGGGGCGCAGCGCGACCCGGAACGGCAGCGTGTTCATGAACATGCCGATCATCTGGTCGACCCCGGCGAGATCCGCCGGACGGCCGGAGACGGTGGCACCGAAGACCACGTCGTCGCGGCCCGTCATGCCGGCCAGCGCCATCGCCCACGCCGTGCTGAGCACGGTGTTGAGGGTCACCCCGCAGCCGCGCGCGAAGGCACGCAGCCGGTCGCTGGTGTCCACGTCCAGGGACAGGTCCACCACCTCGGCGGTCACCGGCTGCCGGTTCGGATCGGCGCGGGCCACGAGCGTGGCCTGGTCCAGCCCGGACAGGTGGGTGCGCCAGGCCTGCTCGGCCGCGTCCCGGTCCACGGCCGACAGCCAGCGCAGGTAGTCCCGGTAGGGGGTGACGGGCGGCAGCACGTCCTCGGAGCCGCCGTGCCCGTACAGGGCGAACAGCTCCTCGAAGAACAGCGACTCCGACCAGCCGTCGGTCAGGATGTGGTGCTGCGTCACGCACAGCATCCAGCGCTCCGCCGAGAAGCGGATCAGGGCCACGCGCAGCAGAGGCGGGGCCGCGAGGTCGAACCGCGTCGCCGCGTCGGCCAGGGAGAACTCCCGCAGCGCCTCGTCCTGTGCCGCCCGGTCGAGATGGCTGAGGTCGATCTCCCGCCAGGGCAGCTCCCACTCGCCCGGCACCACCTGCACCGGGCCGTCCAGACCCTCGTGCCGGAAACCGGACCGCAGATTGGGGTGGCGCCGCAGCAGGGTGTCGAAGGCGGCGCGCAGGGCGGGCCCGTCGACGGCGTGCAGCAGCTCGACGAAGTTCTGCATCAGATAGACGTCGAGCGCCCGGTCGTCGTAGACGGCGTGGAAGTACAGGCCCTCCTGCAGCGGTGCCAGCGGCAGGACCTCCGCCACGTGCGGGAACACCGCGGCCAGCGCGGCCTCCTGCCCGGCGTCGAGGGTGACGAGTGGACCGGCCGACGCCGGGTAACCGCCCCCCTGATCCCCGGCGTTGCGGGCCGCGGCGGCCATCCGCTCGACCGTCCGCTGCTCGAAGACATCGCGCGGTGTGAGGACCAGGCCCGCCTTCCGGGCCCGGGTCACCAGCTGGATGGAGACGATGCTGTCCCCGCCCAGTACGAAGAAGTCGTCGTCGATCCCGGCCGAGGCCAGCCCCAGCACCTGCGCGAAGACGGCGCACAGCGCCTCCTCGCGGGCGTCGCGGGGCGGGCGCGAGCGCGCCGCCGTGCCCAGCTCGGGCGCGGGCAGCGCCGCCCGGTCCAGCTTGCCGCTGACGTTCGTCGGGAGGGAATCCAAGGCCACCACGGCCGCCGGGACCATGTAGTCGGGCAGTACGCCGGCCAGCGCCTCCCGGAGCGCCGCCCCCGCGACCGGGCCGGTCACGTAGGCGACCAGCCGCTTGACCCCGGGCGTGTCCTCGCGGACCACCACGGCAGCGGAACCGACACCGGGCAGCGCGGTCAGGGCCGACTCCACCTCGCCGAGCTCGATCCGGTAGCCGCGGATCTTCACCTGGTCGTCGGCCCGCCCCAGGAACTCCAGCTGCCCGTCGGAGCGCAGCCGTACGAGGTCGCCCGTACGGTACATCCGCGAGCCCGGCGGACCGTACGGGTCGGCGACGAACCGCTCGGCGGTCAGCGCGGACCGGCCCAGGTACCCGCGGGCCAGACCGTGGCCCGCAAGGTACAGCTCACCGGGGGTGCCGGCCGGCGCGGGCCGCAGCGCGGAATCCAGTACGCGGGCGGCCGTGTTCCCGATGGGCCGTCCCACGATCGGGGTGGCCGAGTCGGCAAGGTCGGCGCCGAGCGCGTCCACCGTGTACTCGGTGGGCCCGTACAGGTTCACCGACATGACCCCGGGCGCCGAGCGGACCTCGCTCCACAGCGACTCGGGAACGGCCTCGCCGCCCAGCAGCAGCAGCCCGGGCCGGTGGTGCGAGCCGCTCAGCAGCCCCCACTCCAGGAGGGCTCCCGCGTAGGTGGGGGTCACGTCCATGGCGTCGATCCGGTGTTCGCGGACGTAGCCGACGGTGAACTCGGCGTCGCGGCGTCCGATCTCGTCCAGGACGTGCAGCTCGTGCCCCGAGACCATCCAGAACAGCTGCTCCCACGAGGTGTCGAAGCTGAAGGAGGCGGTGTGCAGGGCGCGCAGCGGCCGCCCGCCCGCAGCCGCCACGGCCGGGGCGAAGACGTCCGCGACGTGGTTGGCGTACAGGTTCGCCAGACCGCCGTGGGTCAGCACGACCCCCTTGGGGCGGCCGGTGGAACCGGAGGTGTAGATCACGTAGGCCGGGTGGCCGGACTCCGTGCGCGGCGGACGGAAACCGGCGCCGTGCGAGGCGAGTTCCGCGGTCGCCTCCGCTGAGTCCAGGACGATCCGGGTGGGTCCGCCCACGGTCTCGGCGGGCAGCAGCGCGAGCGCCGCCTCCGTGGTCAGCACACACACCGGCGCCGCGTCGTCCAGCATCAGAGCGATCCGGTCGGCGGGGTAGTCCAGGTCCAGCGGCAGGTAGGCAGCGCCCGACTTCAGGACGGCCAGGATGGCCACCACCGACGCGGCCGAGCGCGGCACGGCCAGCGCCACGACGGACTCGGGTCCGGCGCCGCGCGCGGCGAGCAGCGAGGCCAGCCGGTCCGCCCGGTCGTTCAGTTCGGCGAAGGTCAGCCGGTCGGGGCCCGAGACCACGGCGCAGGAGTCCGGGGTGGCGGCGGCCTGCTCGGCGAACCGGTCGGCGACCGTACCGTCGGCCACATCGCGCGCGGTGCCCGCTTCCGCGGTACGCAGCTCCGCGCGGTCGGTCGCGGTCAGCGGCTCCAGCGTCCCGGCCGCCCTGCCGGGGTCGCCCGCGACCTGGTCCAGCAGCGTGGTGAACCGCTCGGCCACGCGGGCGACGGTCCGGGCGTCGAAGAGGTCCGGCCGGTACTCCAGGGCCAGCTCGACCCGCTCGTCCAGGGACACCGAGAGGGTGAGCGGGTAGTGCGTGCCGTCCCGGGCCTCGACCCCCGTCACCCGCACCCCGTCTGCCAGCGGCGCGCGGGTCGACGGGTCCACCGGGTAGTTCTCGATGACGACGAGGGTGTCGAAGAGCTCGCCGCCGCCCGCCTGCTTCTGGATCAGGCGCAGGCCCAGGTGGTGGTGGGCGAGCAGGGCGTTCTGCTCGTCCCGGAACCGTCTGAGCAGGTCCGCGACGCTTTCCCACGGCCGCGCCGTGAGCCGCACCGGGACGGTGGTGATGAACAGTCCGACCATCGACTCGACGCCCGGGAGCTCCTCGGGCCGGCCCGCGACCGTCAGCCCGAAGACCACGTCCCGGCGGCCCGTCAGACTGCCGAGCAGCAGGCCCCAGACCGCCTGGATCACCGTACTGGGCGTGGTGCCCAGCGAGCGCGCCGCCGCCGTCAGCCGGGCGGTGGCCGCCCCCGACAGCTCCACGCGGTGCACACCGGGCCGCACCGCCGTACGGGACGGGTCGGCCGGGGCCACGAGCACGGCCTCGTCCAGCCCGGCCAGCGCGGTCCGCCAGGCGCCCTCGGCGGCCGGGACGTCCTGCGCCTTCAGCCACTTGAGGTAGTCGCGGTAGGGGCGTACGGGCTGCTGCGCAGAGGCGTCGCCGTCGCTCTCGTACAGCGCGAGCAGGTCCCCGACCAGCAGTGGCATCGACCAGCCGTCGACCAGGATGTGGTGCACGGTGACCACGAGCAGGTGGTCGCCTTGGCCCCGGCGCACCAGCAGCAGCCGCAGCAGCGGCGGCCGGTGCAGCTCGAACCGGCGGTCCAGCTCGGCGCGTTCCGCCCGGCGCACCGCGGCCTGCGAGGGGTCGGCCGACAGGTCCGCCCGGCCGAGCGAGAAGGTCACCTCGGCCGGCACGAACTGCACCGGCTGGGGCACCCCCTCGTGCCAGAAGCCGGCCCGCAGGTTGGGGTGGCGGCGCAGCAGGGCGGCGCCCGCCCGCTCCAGCCGGTCCGCGTCCACGGGGCCGGCCAGCGACACGGAGACCTGCACCGTGTACACGTCCGGCGCGCTCGCGTCGTAGACGGAATGGAACAGCATGCCCTGCTGCAAGGGGGACAGCGGAAGCATGTCCTCTATTCGAGCCTGCGTCACTGCTGGGCCCTCCACATTTCTTCGAGCATGGTGATCTGGTCCTGGTCGAGATCGACCAGGTCGAGGTCCGAGGGGGTGTATCCCGCGGACGTGCCGCCGTCGGCCCAGGCGGCGAGGGCGTCCACGGCGGCCGTCCAGCCGTCCGCGAGCCGCCCCACGGTGTCCTGGGAGAGCGCTTCGCCCGCCCAGATGAAGTGGGCGGTGAGTTCCGGCCCGCCGTCCCCGTCGGTGATCTCCGCGGTGATCTCCAGTACGTGGGAGAGCGGCATCGCCGGGTCGGGACGGGCGGACAGGGCGTCCGCCTCCGGGGCCGGGCCCCAGGCGGAATCGGCCCGGCCGGTCTGCCGGCCCAGGTAGTTCCACAGGATCTCGGCCCGGGCCGCCGGGTCGAACAGCCGCGCCGTGGAGGGGTTGTTGTAGCGGAGCAGGCCGGCGCCCAGCCCGCCGTCGGGCACCGCCCGCAGCAGCTCCTTGACCTCCTTGAGCAGTGCTCCGGCGTCCGCGCGCCCGGCGGTCACCGCCGCCGGGTCGTAGGCGCCCACCGGCAGCCGCAGCGGGTGGATGCTGGTCAGCCAGCCCACCGTGCGGGTGAGGTCGGCGCCCGGCAGCAGTTCCTGCTCCCGGCCGTGACCCTCCAGGTCCACCGTGAACCCGTCCGGCCGGGTCCGGCCCGAGCGGGTCGCCCAGTCGCCGACCGTCAGGACCAGCGCGCTCAGCAGGGCGTCCCCGACGGTGCCGTGGAAGGCTGCCGGAACGGCCTGGAGCAGCGGGGCCGTGCGCTCGGCGGAGATCCGTACGGACAGCCGGCGAGCCGTGGCCGCCGTGTCCGTGGACGGGTCCAGCGGACGTCCGGCGAGCAGCGGCCCGCCGGGGGCGGCGGCCAGCCAGCGGTCCAGCTCGGCGGTGCGGCGCGGGCTCTGCGCCTCGGCCAGCAGGTGCGTGGTCCAGGCCCGCAGCGGGGTACCGACCGGCTCCAGGTCCGGCGTCCGGCCCGCAGCGGCGGCCTCGTGGGCCGCCTCCAGGTCGGGCAGCAGGATCTGCCAGGACACCTCGTCCACCGCGAGGTGGTGGACGACGAGCAGCAGCCGGCCGGGCTCGGCCGGACCCCGGTCGAGGTGCACGGCGCGCACGAGGGTCCCCGCTTCGGGGTCCAGCAGGCGCCAGATCCGCTCGGACTCGGCGGCGACCAGTTCGCGCAGGGCCGTGTCGGACAGGCCGACCGCGTCCACGCCCTCCAGGACGGTGGAGGCGTCCACCGCGCCCGTCGGCCGGATCTCCGCGCTCCACACCCCGGGGCGGGGCACGGTCAGCTGCTGGCGCAGCGCGTCGTGGTGGTCCAGTACGGCTTGCAGCGCGGCCGTGAGGTGCGGGCGCCGGGCCCCGACGGGCAGCCGGACCAGCCGGGCCTGCGCGAACGAGGCGAACGGGCCGCCCCGTTCGGCCAGCCAGGACGCCACCGGAGGCAGCGGCAGCGGGCCGGGACCCGCGTCGGCGGTCGTTGCGGCGGGAGCGGCGGAGTCCTCGGGCACGGTGGCGACCGAGGCCAGCGCGGCCGGGGTCGGGTGCGTGAAGATCTGCCGGGCGGAGACGGTCAGCCCGGCCTTGCGGGCCAGCCCCACCAGCCGGATGGAGACGATGCTGTCGCCGCCGAGCTCGAAGAAGTTGGCGTCGGGGCCGACTCCGGGCAGGCCCAGCACCTCACCCATCAGGGCGCACAGGATCTGCTCCGGGGTCCCGGCGGGCACCTGCGCCGCCGGGGCGGCGGAGGCCGCCGGTCCGGCGATCACCGGTGCGGGCAGTGCCCGCCGGTCCAGCTTGCCGTTCGCGGACAACGGCAGCCGCTCCAGCTCCGTGAACACGGCCGGGACCATGTACTCGGGCAGGCGGGCGGCGGCCAGGGTGCGCAGGGCGGCCGGGTCGACGGTGGCGCCGGGCGCAGGGACGGCGTAGGCCACCAGGCGGCGCACGCCGGGCTGGTCCTCGCGGACGATCACCGCCGCCCGGTCCACCTCGGGCGAGCCCGTCAGGACGGCTTCGATCTCCCCGAGTTCGATGCGGAATCCGCGCAGCTTGACCTGGTCGTCGGTGCGGCCGAGGTAGTCCAGGCGCCCGTCGGCGAGGCGCCGTACGAGGTCGCCGGTGCGGTACATGCGGGCGCCGGGCGCGCCGTACGGGTCGGCGACGAAGCGTTCGCCCGTGAGTGCCGGGCGGCCGAGGTAGCCGCGGGCCAGCTGGACGCCGGCCAGGTACAGCTCGCCGGGAACCCCGACGGGCACCGGCCGCAGGCGTGCGTCGAGCACGTACACGCGGGTGTTCCACACCGGCAGACCGATCGGGGCCGAGGCCCGTCCTTCGGCGGCGGTGAGCGCTGTGCAGGCGCCCGAGGTGACGTCCACGGCAGCCTCCGTGGGGCCGTAGAGGTTCTCCAGTGCCACCGGGGCGCCCGCCGCCGAGGCATGGAAGCGGGTGACGAGCTCGGTGGGCAGGGCCTCGCCGCTGCACACCACCAGCCGCAGGCTCGGGCAGCCGGCGGTCCCGGTCTCGCCGAGGAAGGCGGCGAGCATGGAGGGGACGAAGTGCAGGACGGACACGCGCTCCTCGCGGATCAGGTCGGCGAGGTACAGCGGGTCCTTGTGCCCGTCCGGACGGGCGATGACCAGTGGGACGCCCTCGGCGAGCGGCCAGAAGAACTCCCACACGGACACGTCGAAGCTCGCCGGGGTCTTCTGCAGCACCCGGTCTCCGGGACGGAGGCCGTAGGCGCCCTGCATCCACTGCAGCCGGTTGACGATCGCCTCGTGCTCGACGAGCACGCCCTTGGGCATCCCGGTGGAGCCGGAGGTGAAGATCACGTAGGCGGGGTGGCGGGGCAGCAGGGGTGCGCGCCGCTCCGCGTCGGAGAGGTCCGAGCCGTCCAGTGCGGTCAGGCGGGAGCGGACGGTGGGGGAGTCCAGCAGGACCCGCTCCCTGCCCACTTCGGGAGACAGCAAGGTTCCCGACAAGGTGTCGGTGAGTATCAGGACGGGTTCGGCGGTACGGGTCATGTACGCCAGGCGCTCGGTCGGCAGACCGAGGTCGAGCGGCAGATAGGCACCGCCCGCCCGCACCACCGCGTGCAGCGCGACGACGAGGTCGAAGGAGCGCGGCAGGGCCACGGCCACCACCGACTCCGGGCCCACCCCGCGGTCGATCAGCAGCCGCGCCAGCCGGTTCACCCGCTCCTCGAACTCGGCGCGCGACAGCTCACGCCCCTCGAAGACCAGCGCGGGAGCGGTCTCCTCCTTCGCGCCCGCCGCCGCCAGAGCGGCCAGGGTCCGCGCGCCGCCGAGCGGGCGGACGGTGTCGTTCCAGCCGTGCAGCGCGAGCTCGCGCTCCGCCGGGTCCAGCACCTCGACCGCCGAGACCGGACGGTCCGGCGCCGCCACGACCGCCTCCATCAGCAACAGCAGCCGTCGGGCCAGCAGTTCGACGGTTCCGCGGTCGAAGAGGTCGGTCGCGAAGCGGATGCCGCCCGCTATCGCCCCGTGCTCCTGGGAGGCCCCGAAGGCGAACTCCAGGTCGAACTTGGCGCCGCCCGTCTCCACCGTGAACTCCCGCGCCGGCAGCCCGAACAGCTCCGGAACCGCACCGTCCACGGAGTGGTAGGTCACCATCGTCTGGAACAGCGGATTGCGCGACCGGGACCGCTCCGGATCCACCGCCTCGACGACCGCCTCCAGCGGCAGATCGGCGTGGGCGAAGGCCGCCAGCCCGGTGTCCCGCACCCGGGCCACCAGCTCGGCGAAGGTCGGGTCCCCGGACAGGTCGGCGCGCAGCACCAGTGTGTTCAGGAAGAAGCCGACGAGCCCGTCGAGCTCCTCGCCCTCCCGGGCCGAGACCGGACTGCCCAGCGGGATGTCCTCACCCGCGCCGAGCCCGTGCAGCAGCGCCGCGACGGCCGCGTGCGCCACCATGAACAGCGTCGCACCGCTCTCCCGGGCGATCCGCGCCAGCCCCGCCCCGGTCCGCGCCGGCACCTCGAAGGTCACCACGTCCCCCTCGTACGAGGGGACCGCCGGCCGCGGCCGGTCGGCCGGCAGCGCCAGCTCCACGGGGGCGCCGGCCAGGGCCTGCCGCCAGTACGCGGCCTGCCGCCCCGCCACCGAGTCCGGATCGCCGGCGTCGCCGAGCAACTCGCGCTGCCACAGCGCGAAGTCGGCGTACTGCACCGGCAGCGGCGCGAAGCCGGGCTCCGCGCCCGCCGCCCGCGCGGCGTACGCCCGGTCCAGGTCCGCCAGCAGGGGGCCGGCCGACCCCTCGTCCGTGGCGATGTGGTGCACCAGCACCACCAGCAGGTGGTCGTCCGGCGCGGCCCGCAGCAGCGTGACCCGCACCGGCGCCTCGGCGGCCAGGTCGAAGACGTGCCCGCCGACGCGGACCGCCGCCTCCTCCAGCAGGTCCGCCGCCACCTCGCGCACCGTCAGAGCCACACCGGCCCGCTCGGCCGGCAGGACCACCTGGTACGGCTCGCCCCCGTGCTCGCGGAACACGGTCCGCAGGCTCTCGTGCCGGCCGACCAGATCGCGCACCGCCGCCTCCAGGGCCGCGGTGTCCACCGGCCCGCTCAGCCGCACCGCGAGGGGCACGTTGTAGGTGGTGCCGGGGCCGCGGACGCTGTCCAGCAGCCACAGCCTGCGCTGCGCGAAGGACAGCGGCAGGCGCTCGGGCCGCGGCACGGCCGCCGCGGGGCGCGGACGCCCGGCGCCGGTCCGCTCCGCAAGCAGCGCGGCCAGCGCGGCGACCGTCCGCATCTCGAAGAGGTCGCGGATGGCGCAGTCCACGTCCAGCGCGGACCTGAAGCGCCCCACCGCACGCGCCGCGAGCAGCGAGTGGCCGCCGAGGGCGAAGAAGTCGTCCTCCACACCGACCGATTCCAGGCCGAGGACGTCGGCCAGGATCCCGGCGAGGATCTCCTCGCGGGCGTCGCGCGGAGCCCGGGACGACCCGGCGACCGGCGCGGCGGGCGCGGGCAGCGCCCGCCGGTCCAGCTTGCCGTTGGCGGTGGTCGGGAGCACGGCGAGCGGCACCACCACGGCCGGGACCATGTACTCGGGCAGGCGGGCGGCGGCCAGGGTGCGCAGGGCGGCCGGGTCGATGGTGGCGCCGGGCGCGGGGACGGCGTAGGCCACCAGACGCTGCACGCCGGGCTGGTCCTCGCGGACGATCACCGCGGCCCGGGCGATGTCGGGGGAAGAGCCGAGCACGGCCTGGATCTCGCCGAGTTCGATGCGGAATCCGCGCAGCTTGACCTGGTCGTCGGTGCGGCCCAGGTACTCCAGCCGCGCGTCCCGGCTCCAGCGCACCAGGTCGCCGGTGCGGTACATGCGGGCGCCGGGCGTGCCGTACGGGTCGGCGACGAAGCGTTCGCCCGTGAGTGCCGGGCGGCCGAGGTAGCCGCGGGCCAGCTGGACGCCGGCCAGGTAGAGCTCGCCGGGAACCCCGACAGGGACCGGCCGCAGGCGGGCGTCGAGGACGTAGACGCGGGTGTTCCACACAGGGCTGCCGATGGACACGGACGCGGAACCCGTGCCGGTGGAAGGGCAGTCCGCGGCGGTGACGTCGACGGCCGCCTCGGTGGGGCCGTAAAGGTTCACCAGACGGGCCGCGCCGCCGGGGGCGGACGCGTGGAAGCGGCCGACGAGCTCGCCCGGCAGGGCCTCGCCGCTGCACACGACCAGGCGCAGGGACGGGCAGTCCGTGATCTCGGCGTCACCCAGGAACGCGGCGAGCATCGACGGGACGAAGTGCAGGACCGACACGCGCTGTTCGCGGATCAGGTCGGCGAGGTAGCGCGGGTCCTTGTGCCCGTCGGGGCGCGCGATGACCAGCGGGACGCCCTCGGCGAGCGGCCAGAAGAACTCCCAGACGGAGACGTCGAAGCTCGCCGGGGTCTTCTGCAGCACCCGGTCGGTGGAGTCCAGGCCGTACGCGTCCTGCATCCAGCGCAGCCGGTTGACGATCGCCTCGTGCTCGACGAGCACGCCCTTGGGCATCCCGGTGGAGCCGGAGGTGAAGATGACGTAGGCGGGGTGGCGGGGCAGCAGGGGCGCGCGCCGGTCCGCGTCCGCGACCGGGCCGCCCGAAAGCGCGGCGAGCTCGGCCACCCGCTCGGGGGCGTCCAGGACCAGGATCTCGGTGTCGGGCAGGTCCGGCAGCGCCCCCAGTGAGGGCAGGTCCGTCAGCAGGCAGACCGGAGCAGCTGTTTCCGCCATGTACGCCAGGCGCTCGGCCGGCAGACCGAGGTCGAGCGGCAGATAGGCGCCGCCCGCCCGGACCACCGCGTGCAGGGCGACGACGAGGTCGAAGGAGCGCGGCAGGGCCACGGCCACCACCGACTCCGGCCCGACCCCTGAGCCGATGAGCAAGCGCGCCAGCCGGTTGACCCGCTCCTCGAACTCGGCGCGCGACAGCTCACGCCCCTCGAGGACGAGGGCCGTGGCCAGCGGATCGCGCCGGGAGCCGGCCGCCGCCAGGGAGTCCAGGGTCTGCGGCGCGACCGGCCGGACGGTGTCGTTCCATCCGTCCAGGACCCGGGCGCGCTCGGCGGGGTCCAGCAGCTCCAGCTCGGCCAGCGGGACCTCGGGGGCCGCCGCTGCAGCGCCGAGCAGCCGCAGCAGCCGGGCCAGCAGGGACCGTACGGTCTCCGCGTCGAACAAGTCGGTCGCGTACCGCACTCCGCAGGTCATCGCAGCGGGCGAGCCGTCGGTGCCCGGGGTGCGGCGGAAGAGGATCTCCAGGTCGAACTTGGCGTTGCCCGCCGAGACCGGGAACTCCTCGGCCGGCAGGGAGCCGAGGGCGCGGACCGGCTCCGCACCGCCGTCCTCGTAGGCCACCATCGTCTGGAAGAGCGGGTGCCGCGACAGCGAGCGCTCCGGATTGACCGCCTCGACGACCGCGTCGAACGGCAGGTCCGCGTGGGCGAGGGCGGCGGCCCCGAAGGAGGCCGTACGGCGCAGGAGTTCGGCGAACGACGGGTCGCCCGCCAGGTCGGCCCGGACGACCAGGGTGTTCACGAAGAACCCGACCAGCCCGTCCAGGGCCTCCTCGCCGCGCCCCGCCACCGGGCTGCCGAGCGGGATGTCCTCGCCCGCGCCGAGGCGGTGCAGCAGCGCCGCCACGGCCGCGGTCACGACCGTGTACATCGTGGTGCCGCGCTCCCCGGCCAGTGCCTCCAGCTCCGCCACCAGCTCCTGCGGCAGCGCCGCGGACACGGTCCGGCCCTCGTGCGTGGGGCGGACCGGACGCGGCCGGTCGACCGGAAGCTCCAGTTCCTGGGGGAGGCCCGCCAGGGCCTCCCGCCAGAAGCCGGCCTGCCCGTGCGCGACGGATCCGGGAGTCACGGCCTCGCCCAGCAGCTCGCGCTGCCAGAGCGCGTAGTCCGCGTACTGGACCGCGGGCGGCGCGGTGTCCAGGACCCCGCCCGCGCACCGTGCCGCGTAGGCGGCGGACAGGTCGGCCAGCAGCGGGCCGGCCGACCACTCGTCACCGGCGATGTGGTGCAGCAGCAGGAGCAGCACCTGCTCGTCGGCGGCGGTGCGCAGCACGCTCACCCGCAGCGGCGTCTCGCGCTCCAGGTCGAAGGCGTGACCGGCCCCCGCGTCGATGCTCCGGACGAGATCAGCCGGCTCGACCTCGGCCACCACGAAGGGCACCGCCGCGTCGGCGGGCTCCAGCACCCGCTGGTACGGGCCCTCGGCGTCCTCCGCGAACACGGTGCGCAGCACCTCGTGCCGGGCCGATACCTCGTGCACGGCAGCCTCCAGCGCGGCCGTGTCCAGCTCACCGTGCAGCCGCAGGGCCAGCGGGATGTTGTAGGTCGCGTTCGGGCCGTCCATCCGGTGCAGGAACCACAGCCGGGCCTGGGCGTACGACAGCGGCAGCCGCTCGGGGCGCGGCCCCGCGGTCAGCTCCGGGCGGGCCGCCGCGCGGCGGCCGGCCAGCCGCTGTGCGAGCGCCGCGACCGTGCGCAGCTCGAACACGTCCCGCACCGAGCAGTCGGCGCCGAGCGCCGTCCGGATCCGGGCCACCACGCGGGTGGCCAGCAGGGAATGCCCGCCGAGGCGGAAGAAGTCCTCCTCGGCTCCGACCGAGGGGACCCCCAGGACCTGGGCGAAGGCCTCGGCGAGGCGCTCCTCGGCATCCCCGCGCGGGGCCCGCCCGGAGCTGTCGGCCGTCGCGACCGGCACCGGCAGCGCCGCCTTGTCCAGCTTTCCGTTCACGTTCGTCGGCAGCACCGGCAGCACCATCACGGCGGCCGGGACCAGGTGTTCGGGCAGTCGCCCGGCCAGCTCCGCCCGCAGCCGGCCGGGATCGGCCGAGCCCGTGACGTAGCCGACGAGCCGGGGCAGGCCCGGGGTGTCCTCGCGGACCACCACGGCGGCCGAGGTCACCCCGTCCAGGGCGGAGAGTTCGGCCTCGACCTCGGCCGGCTCCACACGGAAGCCGCGGATCTTGACCTGGTCGTCGACGCGGCCGAGGAACTCCAGCAGGCCGTCGGCCCGCCACCGTACGAGGTCGCCCGTACGGTACATCCGGGCGCCCGGGGAGCCGAACGGATCTGCGACGAAACGTTCCGCCGTCAGTGCGGACCGGCCCAGGTAGCCGCGCGCTCCCTGCTCGCCCGCCAGGTACAGCTCACCCGGCACCCCCACGGGCACCGGCCGCAGCCGCCCGTCCAGCACGTGCGCCCTGCTGTTGTCCAGCGGCCGGCCCACCACCGGCGAGGCACAGTCGCCGACCCGCGCCACCAGGGCGTCCACCGTGAACTCGGTGGGCCCGTAGTAGTTGACGACCTCCACGCCCGGTACGGTGCGCAACTCCTCCCACAGCGCCGGCGGCACCGCCTCCCCGCCCAGCAGGAACAGCGGCGGCCGCCACTCGCCCGCCAGCAGCCCGGCGTCCACCAGCTGCCGGCCGTACGAGGGAGTGACGTCGAGGGCGTCGATCCCCTCGGCGCGCACGTACGCCACGACCGCGTCCGCGTCCCGGCGGCCGTACTCGTCCAGGACGTGCAGCTCGTGCCCCGCCACCAGCCACAGCAGCTGCTCCCAGGACGAGTCGAAGGAGAAGGAGGCGGTGTGCAGCGCCCGCACCCGGCGCCCGAGCCGGTCGGCGACCGGCAGGTACAGCTCCCGCTCGTGGTCGCGGAAGAGCCGCGTCAGACCGGCGTGCCGCAGCACGACCCCCTTGGGGCGGCCGGTGGAACCGGAGGTGTAGATGACGTACGCGGCGTGCTCGGGGTCCACGGGCACATCGGCCGCGGGTGCGAGGGCGGCCAGCCGCTCGGCCGTCGCCGGGTCGTCCAGCACCACCAGGTCCGCACCGGGCAGCCGGTCCGCGGCCGCCCGGGTCGTCACCGTGCACACCGGCTCCGCGTCCCCGAGCATGAACGCGATCCGCTCGGCCGGGTGGTCCAGGTCCAGCGGCAGGTAGGCGCCGCCCGCCTTGAGCACCGCGAGCGTCGCCACCACGGTGTCGGCGGAACGCGGCACGGCCAGCGCCACCACGGCGTCCGGGCCGACCCCGCGCTCGGCCAGCAGGGCCGCCAGCCGGCCCGCCCGGTCCTCCAGTTCGGCGAAGGTGAGGCGCTGTTCCCCGGCGACCACGGCCACCGCGTCGGGAGCCGCGGCCGCCCGGGCCGCGAACACCTCGGTCACCGCACCCGGCTCCACCGGCCGGTCCGTGTCGTTCCAGCGGGCCAGCCGGGCCCGCTCGGCGGAGTCCCGCAGCTCCCACCAGGACACCGGGTCCGCCGGAGCCGCGACCGCCGCAGCGAGCGCGCGCAGCAGCCGCTGGACGAAGGTCTCCACGGTCGGGCGGTCGAACAGCGCGGTCGCGTAGAACACCTCCAGCTCCAGGTCGTCGCTGTGCGCCGCGTCCGAGAAGGTGATGTCGAGGTCGAACTTGGTGACACCGGGGTCCACCCGGTCCACCCGGGCCGGGTACCCGAACAGGTTCGCCACGTCCTGGGTCACCGTGCTGTGCGAGACCATCGTCTGGAAGAGCGGGTGGCGGGAGAGCGAACGCTGCGGGTTGACCTCCTCCACGACCGAGTCGAAGGGCAGGTCGGCGTGGTCGAGCGCGGCCAGATCGGCCGTGCGCACCCGGTCCAGCAGCTCCGTGAAGGACGGGTCGCCGGACAGGTCGGTACGCAGCACCACCGTGTTGACGAAGAAGCCGACGAGGTCGTCGAGCGCGCTGTCGGTCCGCCCGGCGACCGGGCTGCCCAGCACGATGTCCTCGCCCGCGCCGAGCCGGTGCAGCACCGCGGCCACCGCCGCGTGGACCACCATGAACACACTGGTACCGGTTTCACGGGCCAGCGACCGCACCGCGGACGCCAGCTCGCGCGGCACGGCCTTGAAGAGCACGGCCCCGGCCGGGTCGGCCACGGCCGGACGCGGCCGGTCGGCCGGCAGCCCGGCCTCCGGAGGCAGCTCCGCCAGCGCCTCGCGCCAGTACGCCGCCTGGGATGCGGCGAGCGAACCGGGGGTCCGCGCCGAGCCCAGCAGCTCCCGCTGCCACAGCGCGAAGTCGGCGTACTGCACGGCCGGAACCCCGAGCTGGGGGTCCTCGCCCGCACAGCGGGCCGCGTACGCCCGCTCCAGGTCGCGCAGGAACGGCCCCATCGACCATTCGTCGCTCGCGATGTGGTGCAGCAGGACCACCAGGGCCTGCTCACCGCCGGCCGCGTCACGCACCAGGGTCACCCGCAGCGGGGCCTCCCCGGACAGGTCGAAGAGATGACCCAGCGCCTCCCGGACCGCGGACTCGAACCCGTCGCCGGCCACGTCGTCGACGTGCAGCCGGACCCCGGCCTCCGCCACGTCCAGCACCCGCTGGTACGGCTCCCCGTCCCGCTCCCCGAAGACGGTCCGCAGGGCCTCGTGGCGGCCCGCCACGTCGCGCAGGGCCGCGGCCAGGGCGTCCGCGTCGAGCGCCGTGTCGAAGCGCACCACGAACGGGATGTTGTAGGTGGCGCTCGCGCCCTCCACCTGGTGCACGAACCACAAACGCTGCTGGGCGTACGAGAGCGGCAGCGGGTCCGGGCGCGGACCCGCGACGGGCGCCGGACGGGCGGCGGCCGTGCGCCCGGCCAGCAGCGTGGCGAGTGCGGCCACGGTGCGCGCCTCGAACACGTCCCGGATCCCGCATTCGGTGCCCAGGGCGGTCCGCACGCGGGCGACCACCCGCGCGGCCAGCAGCGAGTGCCCGCCGAGGGTGAAGAAGTCGTCGTCGGGACCCACGGATTCCAGGCCCAGCACGTCGGCGAAGACCCCGCAGAGGATCTCCTCGCGGGCCCCGCGCGGGGCACGCGCCCCGGCTCCCGCCAGCGCCGCCAGATCGGGCGCGGGCAGGGAACGGCGGTCGATCTTTCCATTGGCCGTCAGCGGGAACGCCTCGAGGACGACGACCGCGGACGGGACCATGTACTCGGGCAGCACTTCGGCCAGCGCCCGGCGCAGGTCCGCCGCGTCGGGTCCGGGGCCCTGGCCGGCGGGGGTGACGTAGCCGACGAGGTGCGGGAATCCGGGAAGGTCCTCGCGGACCAGGGCCACGGCCCGGTCCACGCCCTCACCGGCGGTGAGCGCGCTTTCGATCTCGCCGAGTTCGATGCGGAAGCCGCGCAGCTTGACCTGGTCGTCGACGCGGCCGAGGAAGCCGATCCGGCCGTCCGCGGTGCGGCGTACGAGGTCACCGGTGCGGTACATCCGGCTGCCCGCGGGCCCGTACGGATCAGCGACGAAACGTTCCGCCGTGAGCGCGGCGCGGCCGAGGTAACCGCGCGCGAGCTGGTCACCGGCGAGGTAGAGCTCCCCGGGCCGGCCGACGCCGACCGGGCGCAGGGCCCCGTCGAGGACGTGGGCGCGGGTGTTCCAGAACGGCTCCCCGATGTCTGGAACGCCGGTGTGCCCGGGGCGGAGCAGGCGGGAGGTCGCCCAGACGGTGACCTCGGTCGGGCCGTACACGTTGGTGACCGACCGCGCGGTGCGCGCGAGGCGCTCCGCGAGGGCGGCGGGCACCGCCTCTCCGCCGACGAGCACACGGGTGCCGCCGAGCGAGGCCGGGCGGCCGTCCTCCAGCAGGGCGTGCCACAGCGACGGCGTGGCCTGCATGACGGAGGGCCGGTGCGCGTCGACGAGCGTGGCGAGAGCGGCCGGGTCCCGTACGGTGTCGCGGTCGGCCAGGACCACGGTGGCGCCGCTGATCAGCGGGGTGTGGATCTCCAGGGCCGCGATGTCGAAGGAGATGGTGGTGACCGCGACGAGCTGCTGACCGGGGGCCAGTTCGAGCTCGTGGGCCTGCATGCGCAGGAAGTTGGCCAGGGCCGCGTGCGGGACGACGACGCCCTTGGGCCGGCCCGTGGAGCCGGAGGTGTAGATCACGTACGCGGGGTGGCCGCCGTCCAGCGGCGCGGTGCGGTCGGCGTCCGTCGGGGCGTGGGCGGCGGTGTCGGCCAGCTCGGCGAGGGTGTCGGGGGCGTCGAGGACGACGGTCTCGACCCCGTCGACGACCGGGGCGGTCGCCGCGCAGTCCAGGGTGGTCAGGACGCAGAGCGGGCGGGCGTCCCCGACCATGAACTCCAGCCGGTCGGCGGGGTAGTCGAGGTCGAGCGGCAGATAGGCGCCGCCCGCCTTCATGACGGCGAGCAGGGCGACCACGAGGTCCGGGGTGCGGGGCAGCGCGAGGCCGACGATGGTCTCCGGGCCGGCGCCGCGGCCGATCAGGAGGCGGGCGAGCCGGTTGGCGCGCTCCTCCAGGGCCGCGTAGCCCAGCGTGTGGCCGCCCGCGATCACCGCGGGCATCTCGGGGTGCAGCCGGGCGGCGTGCTCGAAGGCGTCGACGACGGTGCCGGCCGGCACCGGGTGGCCGGTGTCGTTCAGGTCGAGGAGCAGGGCGTCCCGGGCCGTCGGCGAGAGCAGGTCGGGGCGCCCGACGGGTGCCTGCGGCCCGGCCGCGGCGGCCTCGCGGAGGAACTGCGCGAACTCGGCGCGGCGCGCGGCCAGCGACGTGGCGTCGTACGCCTGCGGGTTGGCGTCGAGCTCGAACCGGATGCGGCCCTCGGCGGCGTCGTGGTAAACGCCGAGCGTGAGGTCGTCCACCGGGCCGGCGGCGACGTTGTGCACGGAGCCTGCTGCTCCGGCGAAGTCGAGGGAGTTGTCGAAGGCCTTGATGTTGACCATGGGTCCGAGCAGGCCCTGTTCGCGGCCGGCCAGGCCGAGATCGCGGCGGATGTCCTCGGCCCGGTAGCGCTGGTGGCGGCGCAGGTCGCGGATGTCCGAGGCGACCGCGGCGACCAGCTCGGCGAGGGGGGTCTGCGGGCGCACAGCGACGCGCAGCGGCAGCACGTTGACGACCATGGACGGCACCTTGAGGGCCGCCGAGCCGAGCCGCGCCATGGCGGGCAGCGACAGCAGCACGTCCCGGCTGCCGGTGGCGCGGTGCAGGTAGGCGGCGAACGCGGCGGTCAGGACATCGGCCCAACTGGCCTTGGCGGCCCGGGCGATGGCAAGGAGGCCGGCGGTCTCCTCCCGGGTGAGGGTGGCGCCGTCGCGCAGGAACGCGTGCGCCGCGGGGAAACGGGCACCGCTCAGCGGCTCCGGCTCGGGGTGGTCCGAGAGCCGCTCCAGCCAGTAGGCGCGGTCCTCGGCGAACCGGGAGGAGGCGCGGTAGTCCTGCTCCTCGCCGAGGATCACCTCCAGCCCGCCGAACGGCCCGGGCGCGGGCTCCACGCCCCCGGCGAGGGCCGTGTAGATCTCGGCGGTGCGCCGGGAGAGGAGGGAGAACCCGAAGGCGTCCAGGACGATGTGATGGGCCCTCTGGTACCAGAGGGTGCGGTCCGGGCCGATCCTGTGCAGCGTGAACACGTACAGGGAGTCCCGGACCGGGTCCACCGGGCGCGCCATGTCGGCGCGCATCAGGGACAGCGCCGTGCCGTACGGGTCGTCCTGGCTCGTGTGGTCGAGCACGGCGACCAGCGGTCCGGCCGCGGGCCCGCTCCAGGTGACCTGGTACGGCTCCCCGTCCGGGCCCTCCGCGAAGCGCGCCGTGAGCGCCTCGCTCTCGGCGACCGTCTGCCGGAGCGCGGTCACGAACAGGCCGGCGTCCAGGGGGCCGTCGATCTCGACGTACTGGCCGACGTTGTAGACCGGGGAGTCGGGGTCGAGCCGCTGCCCGTACCAGACACCGGTCTGGGCCCCGGTGAGGGGAAGGCGCTGGGAGGGACGCTCGGTCATGGACATCGTGCTCCAGATTCGCTGCGGGTCCCCGGCCGGTGGCGGGACCGGCCGGGGGAGGTCGACGGGATGGGGGCTGCGGGCGGGCCCGGGAGGCCCTGTCTAGGCCGCGGGGGCGGCGGGCTTCAGACCGGCGGAGTCGGGGCCCGGCCCGTCGTCGTGCCGGTCCTCCTCGTCCCCCTCGTCGCGGGGAAGGGTGGCCCTGCGCAGGCCGGGTACGGCGATCGCCACGGCGAGGGCGGCCACGGCGCAGACAGCGCCGTTGACGACGGCCGCGCCACCGGGGCTGAACCAGCGGGCGAGGGCGGACACTTCGACGTCGCCGACGACGCCGCCGGTGGTGCCCTGCGTGGTGATGACGCTGACGATGCGGCCGCGCAGCCGGTCCGGGGTGCTGTGCTGGACGAGGGCGTACTCGAGGATCTCGTACACCGTTCCGGCGGCTCCGCCCACGGCGAGCAGCGCGAAGGCCGCCCAGATGTTGCCGCTGAGGCCGAAGCCCACGGCGGACAGGCCACCGGTGAACGCCGCGACGATCAGCAGCCGGCCGGGCCGCGCGGCCCGGGTCAGCCAGCCGCTGGTGGCGGAGACGACGACCGCGCCGATGGCGGGGGCGGTGTAGAGGAGGCCGAGCATGACCTCGCCGCCCTGGAACTGCCGGTCGACCATCTCGGGGAAGAGCACGACCGGGAGGTTGAAGAGGGCCATCACGCCGCCGAGCACGAGCAGGCCGCCGACGACGCGATTGCGGACGGCGTACTTGAACGCGACGAGCAGCGATCCGCTGTCGGCGGCGGCCTCCTCGTCCTCCTCGTCGTCCTTGACCGGGGGCAGGGGGCGGATGCGGGAGATCAGGACAGTGGTGACGGCCGTGGTGACGGCGGTGAAGGCGAAGACGGGGCCGGGCCCCCACAGCGCGAGCAGGATGCCGCCGAGGAACGGCGCGCTGACCGAGCCGATCTCACCGGTCAGGGAGATCAGCGCGCCCGCGGCGGGGAGCTGGTCGGGGCGGACCAGGGTCGGCGCGACGGCCATCAGGGCCGTCACGCTGACGCCCGTGGCCAGGCCGTCCCAGGCGACGCAGACGTAGATGCCCCACAAGGTGGGGTCGGGCAGCATCGCGTTCACGGCGAGGCCGGCGAAGGCGAGGGCGGCGGCCCCACGGGCGCACACGATCAGGCGCCGGCGGTCGCTCCGGTCGGCCATGACGCCGCCCCAGAGCGACCCGAGCAGCACGGTGATGCTCATGATCATGCTGGCGACGGCGACGTTGAAGGTGGAGCGCGTCAGACCGTACACCTGGGCGGACAGGGCCACCGTCGCCATGCCGAGGCCGAACAGGGACACCACGCGGGCGATGAAGATGGCGCGGAAGTCCCTGCTGGTACGCAGGGGTTCGATGTCTATGACGAAGTCACGCAAGGGCACGGCAGGCTCCGGGGCGGGCAGGTGCGGGGGAGGGAGGATCAGGGGGTTGCGGTGAGCAGCTCGGCCCACTGGCGCAGGGTCGGCCGCTCGGCGAGGTCCACGAAGCTGATGCGGGCGCCTTCCGCCCGCCACTTCTCGACGAGCGACATCAGCCGGATGGAGTCGAGGCCCTGGTCCAGCAGGTCCTCTTCCAGGGAGACGTCGGCGGGCTCCGTGTAGAGCACGTCGGCGACGTCGCGGACCAGCCGGTCGAGCGTGAAGGGCGGGGAAGCGGACATGGAGGGGCTCTCTCCTCGGTGATCGGTGGAATGGCGGCGACATTTCAGCATTGCATTAGGTAAGGCTTACCTAACTAAATGCATAGCTGCACGTCAAGCGGGGTGTGGTGAACACGGGGCTGCCGCCTGGATGAACTGGCCTCTGCCGCCTCTGCGTGTGATGTGTTGGGCCGGGAGGCGGAATTGCGGCGTAATTTAGGGAAGGCTAACCTAACTTTGTGATTACTGCCGCCACCCCCCGTCCCCCGTTGCACGGCACGGAGGGCCTCCCGCCGCTGGTGCGCCGGGCGCGCCTGCACGACGCCCCCGCCCTCCACGCCCTCTCACTGGCGTTCATCCGCTCCGGGGCTCTACGGCCCCGCAGCATCGACCACTACCTCGCGCACGCCGGGGAGTTCCTCCTCGCGACCGGGCGCGGCCGCACCGCGGTCCTGGGCTGCCTCGCCCTGAGCGACGAGGGGGACGGAGCCGCCGTGCTCTACAACTTCTGCGTAGCGAGCGGGAACCAGGGCCAGGGACTCGGGGCCGCGCTGCTGCGCGCCGCGCTGGCCGACGCCGGAAACCGCCTCGTGCGGGAGGTCTTCACCGCGACCACCGGCGGCGCCGCCTTCTTCCGGCGGCACGGCTTCGCGCCGGCGTGCCCGGGGCGGGCACCCGTCGCCTGGGCGGGGGCGCTTGACCCCGCACGCGGTTCGGAGGTGCTCTCCCGACGGCTGTGAACCGTACGGTCCGCACGTGACCGGGGGCCGGGCCGGAGGGCATCCTCCGGTCCGGCCCCACGCGTGACCGGGGGCCGGGCGGCCCCGGCGTCAGCTCCTGGCGACCAGGCTGGCGGGCCGCATGTCGGTCCAGTTCGCCTCCGTGTACGCGGCGCAGCCCTCCCGGCTGTCCTCGCCGTGCACGACGGTCCAGCCCGCGGGAACCTCCGCGAAGGCGGGCCAGAGCGAATGCTGCTTCTCGGCGTTCACGAGGACGAAGTAGCGGGCGTCGTCGTCCTCGAACGGGTTGGTGGCCATGGTGTCTCTCCTTGGGTGATGACCGGGGTGGTCGGAACGGGGATGGGATCAGTGGTGGGCGGGGGAGTCCGGCCCGGGCGGGCCGGACCCCGGTGCCGCGGCCGGGGCCGGTACGGGATCGGACCCCGCGAGGCAGGCGACCGGAGCGTCGGGGGCGCCGCAGAGCGCCGCCAGGTCCTCGGTGAACAGGCTGGCGAACCGGGCCGGTTCACCCTCCTCGTAGAGCACCGGGTTGGCGTCGAAGTCAAGGCGCAGCCGCCCGTCGGCGTCCGCCCCGGCGGACACCGACAGGTCGTCGACCGGGCCCGAGGCGAGGCTCACGACCCGGCCGCGGATCCCGCCGAAGTCCAGGTCCGTCTCGAACGGCCGCAGATTGACCAGCGGCCCGGGGACGCGGCCGCCCCCGTACTCGGGCCACAGCTCGCGCGCCAGCTCCTCGCCGCGCAGCCGCTGGTGACGGCGGAGCAGGGTCAGCTCGCCGGCCGCCGCGTGCAGGAGCGACCGGAAGGTGTCCGCCCCGCGGACCGGCAGCCGCACCGGCAGCACGTTCACCGCCGTCGCGGGCACCCGTAGCGTTCCCGGGCCGGTCCGCGCCGCCGCGTACACGGCGAGGACCGCCTCGCGCGCTCCTGCCTGCGCCGTCACCCGCACCGCGGTGGTGGCGAGCACGACCTCGGCCCAGGTGACGCGGGCGGAGCGGGCGGCGGCACGTACGGCTGCGCTGTCAGTCGCGTCGAGGTGCACGGTGTGCCGCCGCGCGGTGTCCTGGGCCGGGGCGGCCCGGCCGGCGGGGGACACGGGTGCCGGGCGGTCGGCGTACCGCTCCGTCCAGTACCGCCGGTCCGCGGCCTGCGCTGCCGAGCCGGTGTACGCGCGGTCCGCGTCGGCCAGTACGGAGACCGGCTCGAAGGGGGTCGGGCCGGGCGGGCGTCCGGCCACGAGGGCCGTGTAGACGTCGGCGATCCGTCGGCTGAGCAGCGCCACTCCGTACCCGTCGACCGCCAGCAGGTGGAAGTACTGCACCAGCAGGTGGCGTTCGCGGCCGACCCTGACCAGCAGGGCGCCGGTGAGATCGGGTGCCGGGCCGGCGCCCGCCGGGGCGGTGAGCAGCTCGGCCCGTGGCGGGCAGGCGAGCTGGCCGCGCACGAGCTCGACGGCGGCGCCCACCGGGTCGGCCGCCCCGGAGGTGTCCAGGCGCGGCAGGCCGCCCCGGGTCATCAGCCGCGAGCGGAGCCAGGGGGCCTCGTCGAGGGTGCGGCGCACGGCCTCGTCGAGCGCCGCCGTGTCGAGCGGGCCGACGAGCTCGATGTACTGGCCCACGTTGTGGCCGGCGTACGAGGGATCCGCGCTCTGGGCCGCCAGGATGTGCGCCTGCGCCGCCGTGAGGCCGGTCCTCCCGGCCGCCGCCGGGGTATCGGTGCGCGGCATGGCCGCTCAGCCCCGGTGCGCGGGGACGCCGTCGGCGACGGCCGCCCTGGTCGCCAGAGCGGCCTGCACCTCGCGTTCGGCGACGCGCAGCAGCAGGGAGTCGCAGATCTCCCCCGAGCGCACGGCCAGCGTGGACAGCAGGGAGGCGGTGATGCCGTGGGTGTGCTCGGCCGCGGCGCCCTGGACGTAGATGCCGGCCCGGACGCGGTCGGTGGTCTCCACCCGGTGGTCGCGGCCGACGCGCAGCCGTCCCTGCCCGTCCGTGAGGCACTCCCCGGCCAGGTCGCCGAGCAGCTCCGCCGGTTCGGTGGGCCGGTAGCCGGTGGCCAGGACCACCGCGTCGCAGTCGAGGGTGAGGGTCTCTCCCGTGGTGAGGGAGCGCACCACGGCCCGTGCCCCGTCGGGGAGTTCCTCCACGGCGGTGAGGGCGGTGGTGTTGAGGATGCGCAGGCGTTCGGTGCCCGCGACCTTCTCCTGGTACACGGTCCGGTACAGGTGCTCGATCAGATCGCCGTCCACCACCGCGTAGTTGGTGTTGGCGTGGTAGCCGATGAGCCGTTGCTTGACCTCCTCCGGCGCCGCGAAGAACTCGTCGACGGCGGCCGGGTCGAAGATCCGGTTGGCGAACGGGCTGTCGTCGGCGGGGCTGTACCCGTACCGGGTGAACACGGCGCACACCTCGGCGTCCGGGAACGTGCGGTGCAGGTGGTCGGCCGTCTCCGCGGCGGACTGGCCGGCGCCGACCACCACGAACCGGCGGTGCGGACGCACCGTCAGCCCCGGTGCCCGGTGGAGCAGGTCGCGGTTGTGCCAGACGTGCGGGCCGGTGCTGACTCCGGCCGGGACGCGGGGGCGCAGCCCGGTCCCGAGGACGAGGTTGCGGGTGCGGGTGGCGCGCCGCGGACCGGTCCCGGACGCGGGCCGCGTGATGACGTCCAGCCGGTCCACGGCGTCGGCCGGTCCCGCCGGGCGCACCTCGACGGCCTCGGTCGCGTAGTCGACCAGACCGCTGAAGGAGGCCGCGCACCAGCGGAAGTAGTCGTGGAATTCGAGGCGGGTGGGGAAGAAGGACTTCTGGTTGATGAAGTCGGCCAGCCGGTCCCGGTCCTGAAGGTAGTGCAGGAAGCTGAAGGGGCTCCCCGGATTGCGCATCGTCACCAGGTCCTTCAGGAAGGAGACCTGCATGGTGGCCCCTTCGAGGAGCATGCCCTGGTGCCAGCCGAAGTCGGCCTGGCGCTCGATGAACGAGGCACGGATCGCCTCGCCGGGGGCGCGCCGGCCGTTGTGCTCCCGGATCGCTATCGCCAGGGCGAGGTTGGCCGGCCCGAAGCCGATGCCCACCAGGTCCCTGGTGTCCGGGAGAGCGTCCCCGGGTGTGGAGCTCGCGTGCGGTGCGGACATGCCCATCCTTCCTCGGTCCTACCCCATTTGCTTAGGTAAGGCTGGCCTAACATCTCTGACAGGCCGGAAGCTGTCAAGTTGGACCCATGGCTGTCTCACCGAGCGTCAACCTGACCTGGTGGCACGTCAGTTGGGCACGCCGAAGGCCCCGTGGCCGGACCGGCCACGGGGTGCGGGTGGGGGAGGGGCCTGGGTGGTACGCCCTCCCCCGGTTCAGCGGAGGGGGGAGTCCCCGCCCGGCGGGGCGTCGGGCACCACCGTGGTCCCGGTGTGCTCGTCGGCGAAGACCTCGAGGACCAGGGCGTGCGGAACCCTGCCGTCCAGTACGTGCGCCATCCGGACACCGGAGCGCACCGCCCGCAGGCAGCCCTCCATCTTGGGCACCATGCCACCGGCCATCGAGGGCAGCAGTTCCCCCAGTTCGCGCGCCGTGAGCCGGTCGATGATCTCCGTGCTGTGCGGCCAGTCCGCGTAGAGGCCGGCGACGTCGGTGAGCATCACCAGTTTCTCGGCGTCGAGCGCCTCGGCGAGGGCGGCTGCCGCGAGGTCCGCGTTGATGTTGTAGACGTTGTCGTCGTGCGCCCCCCGGGCGATGGGGGAGATCACCGGGATGCGGCCCCGCTCCAGCAGTCCCCGTACGGTGTCGGGGTCCACGTGCACGATGTCGCCCACCAGGCCGATGTCCACCTCCGCGCCGTCCACCAGGGCCGGCCGTCGCACGGCGGACAGGGTGCGGGCATCCTCGCCGGTCATCCCCACGGCGAAGGAACCGTGACGGTTGATCAGCCCGACGATGTCCCGTTGGACCTGGCCGGCCAGCACCATGCGGACCACGTTCATCACCGCGGGCGTCGTCACCCGCAGGCCCGCGGCGAACCGTACCTCCAGGGCGAGTTGCTCGAGCATCGCGCTGATCTGCGGGCCGCCACCGTGCACCACGACCGGCCGGAGCCCCGCGTAGCGCAGGGAGACCACGTCCTGGGCGAAGGCCGCCTTGAGCTCTTCGTTCACCATGGCGTTTCCGCCGAACTTGACCACGACCGTGCGGCCCTGGAACCGCTCCAGCCATGGCAGGGCCTCGATGAGGGTGCGCGCCCGTGGCGCGGCAGGTCCGCTCACGGCGCGGGGTGGGGGGTCGTCATTCAGGCTTCCAGTTCGTCGATGAGGGTCATGGTGGTGCTGACGACGGCGCCGCGTGCGGCCGTCCAGCGCAGCGCGAGCGCGTGCTCCTCCGCGGAGGTGTCCGCCACCGCGTCGGCGACCACGAACGGCTGGATGTCGTTCATGAAGGCGTCCGCCGCGGTGAGCAGCACGCCCGAGTGCGCGAACACGCCGCACAGGATCAGCTGGTCCCGGCCCGAGGTGCGCAGGATCCGCTCCAGGTGGCTGCGCAGGAAGGCGTTGTGCCGCGCGTTGGTGATCAGGTGCTCTCCCCGGTGCGGGGTGAGTTCCTCGGTGATCGACACGTCGGGGTCGTCCGCCGCCGGTCCTGTCTCCATCTCGGCCGCGAGACCCCGCTGTTCGGGGCGCTCGGCCGACGGCACCGCACTGAAGACGACCGGGAGGCCGAGCCGTCGCGCGGAGCGGCGCAGTGCGGCGATGTTGCCGATCAGGTCGACGAGGGGTGAGTGGTCACGGGGGAACGGCCGGAGCAGATGGTTCTGCATGTTGTGTATCAGCAGGGCGGCCCGGTCGGGGTCGACGGACCAGGGTGCCGCGGAACGCGGCACGACGTCCTGGGTGGGCATGGGGTAAGGGGCAATGGTCGCAGGGCCCACGGCTGGATCTCCTTGATGCCGGCGCTACGCGGGGCGCCGGTGGTGAACGGGCGCGCGGAGCTCGACGAGGGGTGGAGGATGCCCTGCCCCTCATCTTGTGCTTAGCTTAGCCTAACCTAACCAATTTGGATCTTGTGAGAGTCCGTCCCTGCCCGGTTCGGTCTCCGGGCCCCGCGCTCTCAGGTGCTCCGGCTCAGTCCCGGCGTATGGTGCGGTCGCCCAACCCGCCCGCAGGGCCGTCCGGTTGGGCGTCCGGGGACAGGAGGGGGTCGTCGAGCTGCACGATCCGGTACCCGACCCGGCGGTTCGCCGCCTCGGGGGGTCTGCGCCGCCGGCCGCTGCCCGCTTTCGCCGAACGGGCCCGCTGGGCCGCCGCGATCAGGGCTCCCACGGGGGGCGCCTCGGCGCGCAGGCGGTTGAACCCGCGCACCGAGATCCCGACGAGGGTCGCCGCGGCCGGCCAGGCCGCCCCCTTGCGGATCGCGTTCAGCATGAGTTGCAACGCGGCCGGGGTGGGCGCTGTCCCCGGCCTCAGTCCGTGTGCCTCGGCCAGCGCGTGCGCGGAACGCAGCGCCGTGGCGAAACTGGCGTCGATCTCCAGCCACTCGCGCAGAATGCGCTCGGGAACCCCGGCCGCGGCCGCGCACCCGGGGATGGTCAGTCCCTGGGCCGCCCCGCGGAGGGCGTCGGCCATCCGGGCGATCGTTTCCTCGCGCTGACTGGGCGTGCGACGCAGTGCGTCGCGCAGCGCCCGGTCCATCTCCTCCTGCGAGCCCATCCAGGCCAGTACTTCGTCGGCCCATTCGTCCTGCTGGGCTTGGTCCTGCGCTTGGTCTTGCGCTTTCTCCTGCATCCCCACACCCCCACTATTAGGTAAGCCTAACCTAAGAGTCGAGTGCTGGGCGAGATATGCGTCCTCGGTCGTGGGATTCCCGTGCAGCACCGGGTGCCGAGTCAACCCGGCTGCGGCGCACGGCAGTTCTCCGGACCCCACGCCCGCACCACCGCCGCCACGCCGCCACCGGCGCACCACCGTGGACGCCGGGCGCCCCGTGCGGGATTTCAGTCGCGGTGGAACACGACCTCCGGGTCGGCCGCCGTGGGGCCGTCGAACCGTGGCGCCGGCTTCCCGCGCAGGTGCAGGTCGAAGAAGTCGCCGACGTACGCCCGCGTGATCTGCTGGGAGCGGGTGCCCGACAGCGGGGTCTCCGGATGCGGGTAGCCCGCCTGGTCGCCCAGTACGGGCCAGTCGGTGAAGCCGGGGTGCCCTGCTCCCGTGACGGTCAGCCAGCGCTTCCAGCCGTCCAGCCGGGGCCAGCTGTCCTCCCAGGAGGTGTCGGGGAAGTCGGGCGGCAGCAGGGCGGGGTCGCCGGCGAGCATCAGGAAGGGCCGTCCGCCGAGGCCGGTCTCGGGGACCGGGGTGAAGAAGGTGCCGTCCATGTTGACCCCGGCGTCCACGCGCGGGTCCACGGCCATGGTGGCCGAGGCGGCCGCGCCGCCGATCGAATGACCGGCCATGCCGATGTGCCGGGAGTCGATCAGCCAGGAGTACCGCCACGCGGAGCGCGGGCCGGTCAGCCGGTCCAGGACGAACGGAACGTCCCGGGCCCGGCCGTCGGAGACCCGGTGCAGAGACCCGTCGGGGAACACCTGCTCGCACGCCTTGCAGGTGAGCGTCCGGCCGCCGGGGAAGACGGTGCCGTCCGACTCGTACGCGTGGTCCACCGCGGCGACGACGTAACCGCGGCTGGCGAGGTCCTCCGCGAGGGTGGTGAGCGAGGCGCGGGGCAGGGTGAAGCCGGGCGACAGCACGATCAGCGGGTAGCGGTGCGCGGAAGGCCGGGGCAACGCGTCCGCCCGTGCGTGGGTCCGGGTGGCGGCCACGCGCTCGGGGGTGACGTGGTCGCCGAGCTGCCCGCGGTCGGTGAGCAGCGCCTTGGCCTCGGGAACGCCCATATAGGGAGCGGGAGTTCCGGTGCGAGCGAGCGCCGGGTAGTACAGCGACAGCAGTAATTCCCGGTCGGCCGTGGGCGCCCAGGGGTCGCGGCGCTCGCGGTCCACCAGGTGGAGGGTGTCGCGGCCCACGGCGAAGTCCCCGGTGGGCCGGGGGAGTTCGAGTCTGGGGGCGCCGGCCGGGGCGGATGCGGCCGTGGCGGGGGTGGTGAGCGTGCCCGGTGCGGCGAGGGCCAGGCCGGCCGTCACCGCCGTCAGTACGCGGATGATCTTCTTCATGGCGGCATCCTAGGTTATTTTTAGGCAAGCCTTACCTAACTTTGCCGAGATGTCCCGGAGTTGGGACGCCGTCGCACCGCGCCCTCGTGGCGTGAACGCCCATATCCGGTCATGCTCCGTGGCCGTCCGGTGAACCGCGTGCGGCCGACGGCAGGTCAGCGGGGGCGGTGCTGCACGTCGCAGCCGCCGCGGCGTCCGTCGGCGCCTACCGGCAGGGGGTGGGATGTACCCCGTGAGCTGCCCGAACGACCATTCGGTAGTCGATATGCGAATGCTCTGTCCGTAAATCGGTCATCGATGTGCGGTGGGCCCTGAGGTCGGACAGTCTGGTCCCACCGAAACGCGATATCGAAACCAAATATCGCGCTCAACCTTCGAATTGAAAGTGAGTCTCGTCGTGCGTCACCGCATCGCAGCTGCCTCTGCCGCCACACTCCTCTGCGTGATCGGCACCACCGGCATGGCAGCCGCACAGCCCTCCAGCCTGTACGCCCCTTCCGCCCTGGTGTTGAGCGTCTCGCAGGGCGACGACGCAGCCACCTCCACCGTCCTGCGGGCGTCGACCCTCAGCTGTGCCCCGACCGCCCTGGGCACCCACCCGGACCCGCGGGCCGCCTGCGCCGCCCTCAACTCCACCGGCGGAGCGCTCGACCGCCTCCTGGCCGCCCCGGACCCGGACCGCGCCTGCCCGATGCACTACGCCCCGGTCACCGTGACCGCCGACGGCGTGTGGAAGGGCAGCCGCGTCTCCTGGAAGAACACCTTCTCCAACTCCTGCGTCATGGCCGCGACACTCAACGGCAACGCCGTCTTCGCGTTCTGATCCCGCGTCGCACCTGCGCCCGGCCGGGCGGGGGAAGCCACCCCCGCGATCCTCGGCCGGCAACGCCGGGAACACGCCGACGCGGAGCGCCCCGCCTCCCGGACCGTCACCGGCCCGGAGGCGGGGCGCTCCCCTGCGTACCCCCCTACCTCTGCGCGGTCCGCTCCCGGGCCGAGACGGTGACGTGGTCCACGCGCATCGCATGACCCGGCTCGGTTGCCGGCCCCGCGCCCGCGCCGTCGGCGAGCGGCAGACTGCCGCCGACCGCCACGTTCAGGATCAGGAACAGCCCGTGCTCCACGGCCGCCTTCCACGTCGCGGGGTCCATCCGGCCGGCGGTCACCCGGTGGTACACGCGCCCGTCCAGGGACCAGCGCACCTCCTCTGCGCCGGGCGCGAGGTCGACCTCCACGGCGTACGAGTGGAAGGCCGTACGGCAGCCGGAGCACGGCTGCGGGCCGGACGTCAGGCCTGCCGGCTCCTGGCACGGGCCCCCTCCGAGGACACCGCAGTGCATGGTGCCGAAGACGGTGTCCCGACCGTTCACGTTCTCCATGATGTCGAGCTCCCCGACGCCCGGCCACCCCGTGTACCCGTCGCGCAGCGGCGCCCCCAGGGTCCAGAACGCCGGCCAGTACCCCGCCGCCTTCTCCCCGGTCACGTCCGGCAGGGCGATCGACGCCTCGATCCGCAGCACACCCCCGGGCGGCGGCGCGAAGTCGGAGCGCCGCGTCTCGATCCGCCCCGAACTCCACTGCCCGTCCTTCCGGGTGGGCACGATCTCCAGTGCGCCCCTCCCGTCCAGGCGGACGTTGTCGGTCGAGTCGGTCATGGTCTCGATCTCCCCGGTGCCCCATTGCGGAGCGGGGCAGCCCGGATAGCAGGTGCCGAGGTCGTGGAGCCAGTCGACGGCGGACGGAGGGGAGCCCGCCGGGCCGTCGAAGCCGTCGTGCAGCAGCCGCGTCCACCCGTCCGCCCCCGCCCCCGCCCCCGGCGCCGGCGCTCCGGCCGGGCCAGGCAGCAGCCCGGACTCCGTGAGCAGCCGCTCCAGTCGGCTGGTCAGGACCACGGCCGCCGCATTGGTCAGGTGCGCGTCGTCCCGGTAGAGCAGGATCCGGTCGAGGACGGCAGGGCAGGTCGGTCCGTCGCCCGGGCACAGCACCGGGTTCACGCCGATGCTCCGTACGCCGGGCAGGGCGCCGGACGCTATCCGCAGCGCCAGCGGATCCGGCAGCTGCGCGTCCGCACGGCTGAACGCGCAGGCGTCCGGGGACCGGGGGCTGCCGGAGACGCAGGCGGGGATGTCCGTACCGGGCACCGGCGTGTCCTCGATGTAGACGATCGGCGCCCCCAGGGCCCGTAGCGGCGTGAGCGTCTTCTCCCAGGCCCGCGCCAGCAGTTCCGCGTCGTCGGTGTACCGGTTGAGCGAGGCGATCACGATCAGGCGCGGCTTCGGCTGCTGCCTCAGCCGCTCCAGGGAGTCGGCCCGCCAGGTGTCGCACTCCCGGTAGGCACGGCCGAGCTGCGGGCTGTTCACCGCCAGCTCCGGCAGCGGGCATCCCTGCTTCACCAGCTCCTGCAGCGCCCAGCCCCGCTGCGAGGCCAGCGCCAGCATCGGGGAGAACCACTGCCCGGCGTGCGAGTCGCCGAGCAGCACTATCCGGTCCGGACTGTCCACCGCCCCGAAGAGGCAGTCGGGGCTGCGGGTCCCGGCCGGGGCGACCTCACAGGCCCCGTCCGGCGGGAAGTCCCGGCGCGCCTGCGCCGGACTCGGCACCACCGGGCCGTCCACGAGCGGCGTACCGGGGGTGCGCGCGAGCAGCGTGGGGCCTGAGGCGGCGCCCGGGGGCAGCCCCTGCGTGTCGACCGGGGTGACCGGGCCCAGCACCCGCAGCGTCGTCGTACCCACCACCAGTGCGAGGACCACCGGCAGCACGATGGCCGTGATGCCCACCGACAGCCCGCGGCGGGGCAGTTCGGAGACCGTACGGCTGCGGCGCAGCGGCTGCTCGACCCAGCGCATGGTGGCGAGGGCGGGCAGGACGGCCGCCAGCGTCAGCGCGGTCTTCGCGGGCCAGCCGAGCGTTCCGAGCCGCGCCTCGGCGAGGACCAGCACCGGCCAGTGCCACAGGTACAGGTTGTAGGAGAGCCGCCCTACGGCCCGGGGCGCCCGCCCCGACAGCAGCCGCCCCACGTCCCAGGTGCCCGGGGTGTACCGCTCGCCCCGGCCGGGTATCGCGGCCAGGATCACGGCGGCGGTGGCCAGCGTGGGCACGAGCGCCGCGCGGCCGGGGTACGGGGTCCCGGCGTCGTACGACACGACGCACCAGCCGATGGCCGCGGCCCCGGCCCAGCCGCACAGCAGCCGCAGGGGGCGCGGCCCGCGCATCAGGTGCCAGGGCAGCAGGGCGAGCAGGGCGCCGACGCCGAACTGCCAGACCCGCGAGGGAGTTGCGAGGTAGGCGAGCGAAACGGAGTGCACGGTCCAGTACGCCCCAAGGGCGTACGACGCGCATGCGAGCGGGGCGGCGGCGAGGACCACGACGAGGCGCACGGCCCGGCCCCGGCGCACGGCACGGGCCGCGCCCAGCACCAGCACCGCCAGCAGAGGGGCCCAGAAAAGGTAGAACTGCTCCTCGACGGCGAGGGACCAGAAGTGGAGCAGCGGGCTCTGGTCGTGCCCGGCGGCGAGGTAGTCGGTCCGCTGCGACACGAACCGCCAGTTGGCGAAGGACAGCGCCGCCGCGACGACGTCGTACTCCATGCCGGTGCGGCGCAGCGGTACGGTCAGCCAGGCGCCGGCCACCGCCACGACGGCGAGCACCACGGCCGCGGAGGGCAGCAGCCGCCGGGCCCTCCGGGAGAAGAAGTCACCCAGCCGGATCCGGCCGGTCGTGATCGCCTCCCGGACCAGCAGACCGGTGATCAGGTAGCCGGAGATGACGAAGAAGACGTCCACGCCGACGAAACCGCCGGTCGTCCAGGGGATCCCGGCGTGGAAGGCGAGGACCGCGAGCACGGCGACGGCGCGCAGGCCCTCGATGTCCGGCCGGAAGGCGGACCGGTGCGGGCTCGGCCCGGACTCGCTGCCGGAGCGGGGACCGGATGGTGCGTCTCCGGGCCCGGGGGAGGCGCCCCTGCGGAGCCGGCGCCGGACGGGTGTGACGAGGAAGGACATGGGATGGTGCCTTTCAACTCAGCCAGGGAAGCATCGGGTCGACCCACCCCGATGCCAGCAGGCCGGTGAGCAGGAGGACCGCGGAGGCGGCGACGGTCTCGGGCCAGCGGCGCGGCAGCATGCCGGTGCGCGAGCGCAGGGCGTCGCGCACCCGGGCGCGCACCGGCCCCGCGGCCGGGTAGAGCTCGGCCACCAGGTCCCGGATCAGCGGCACGTTGATCTGGCACTGCACGAGGAGGTAGAGGAGCAGCCCCCAGTTGGGCTCCCAGCCATGGCCGGCCACGGCCAGCACGAGCCCCGCGGCGGCGGCGCCGTTGGACAGGACGAGCCAGACGAGCGAGACGGCGATCACCCGGCGGGCCATCCCGCCCGGGGCCGCCGTGCTCCGCGCGCCGGTGGGCACCCAGGCGGCGCTGCGGCCCCGCAGGGTGTGCACGAAAGCAGCCGCGGCGGCCACGCTCGTCAGGACGTTCGCCCGGATGACCTCCACGCGCCAGCGGGTCCGGCTGATCCTTGGCAGCAGCACGTGCCACAGCCACAGCGGGGCGAGCAGCGGCAGCACGTGCCAGGGCCGGATGTGGTCCGGGTACCAGAACATCATGACCAGCGGCGGCAGCGGCGCCGCGAAGGTGTTCACCGCGGTGGTCAGATAGCCGACGATGCCCTCGTAGAAGCACAGGCGCATCCGCCAGGGCGCGCGCATCCTGTGCAGCACGGGGGTCCCGAGCAGGTGGAGGTTGCCCATTGCCCACCGGTACTGCTGGTTCACGAAGGAGGCGACCTCGTCGGGCGAGGTGCCCTTGGCGACGAGCACCGGTACGTACAGCGTGCGGAATCCCCGCTCGTGGAGGGCGAGTCCGGTGTACAGGTCCTCACTGTGGTCGAGCCGGGCGAAGCCGCCCGCGAGGTCGATCGCACTGCGCCGGTACACGGCGTTGCTGCCGCAGCAGATCGCGGCGTCGCTCGCGTCCCGGGACGGCTGGATCCAGCGGAAGAACCACTCCTGCGCGGAGCCGGCGGCCCGCTGGATCCATCCCATGCTCTCGTCGGTGTCGAAGCACTGGGGGCTCTGCACGATGCCGACGGCGGGATCGGCCAGGTACGGCACGAGGTGGCGCAGGAAGTCCGGCCGCGGCGCGAAGTCGGCGTCCAGGATCGCGATGAACTCCGCGCTGCTCAGGGTGAGCGCGTGGTTGAGGTTGCCGGCCTTCTTCAGATGGCCCCGGTCGGGCCGTACGACGTACTCGTAACCGTACGAGGCGGCCAGCGCGGCGACCTCGGGGCGGTCTGCGTCGTCCAGGACCCAGACGGTCAGCGCGCCGGGCCAGTCGACGGCCGCGACCGCCCGGTAGGCGTTGCCCAGGACGTCGAGGGGCTCGCCGCAGGTCGGCAGGTAGAGGTCGACGCCGGGCAGTACGGCGGGCTGCCAGGCGTGGACGAGCACCTCGTGGGACGGTCGGGTGAGCCGGCGCTGGCGCAGGCTGTTGACGGAGGAGAGCACGAGGGCCACGACGTTGAGGCCGAGGACGGCGAGGAACGCCCACAGTGCGGGCGTTCGCAGGGCGAAGGTGAACATGGTCGCCGCCGTGAAAACGAAGGCGAGCGAGGTGCTGACCAGGACCCAGCGGCGCTGCGGTCCGAAGTACCAGTAGAGCTCCTCGTCGGAAGGTGGTTGAGGAAGATGATGAAAGGTCATAAAGCCCCCCACGGCTGTGCATGTGCCCGTTTCAGGTGGCCCACCCTAAGGGTAAAGGTGTAGACCAGTTGTTGCGAGCGTGTGGCAGCGGAGCCAATGCGCCACGGAATGGCGTGACTTCATTGGTCCAGACCTCTTGCTCCCGGTCATTCGACCGGCCGCGTCCGGCCGGTCCGGGAAGGCGCAGGTCACGTGGGGGTGAACAGTCCTGGAACTCGTCGGGGTCCGCGGGCCGTAGGGGGCCGAGGGGCTATCGGGGGTCGGGGGACGCCGCGGGCCGGGCCGGGGTGAAGATCCGGTCGAGGTGGTGGTGGAGCACCGCGACGGCCGACTCGGGCGTGCGCTGGCCGACGAGGATGCTGGTGCCCATGGTCGCCGTCATGGCGAGCAGGCTGATCGCCTCCGTGCGCGCGTCGACGCCGGGGTCGGCCAGGCCGCTCTCCTGTGCCTGACGGAGCAGTCCGGCGAGGGCGTTCTCCGCCGCGTCCGGGTTGTCGATGAACGGCTGGGCGGCGAGGGTCTCGTCGGTCACGGACAGGATCGAGTACGAGCTGTAGAGGAGGTGAAAGGTGCGGCTCTCCTCGTCGGTGGGGAGGGAGGCCAGGAGCAGCGCCTCGATGGTCGCGCGCGGTCCGGGGTTCGGGCCGGCGGCCCTCAGGCGCTCGCCCACGCGCGCGGTGAACCGGTCGGTGAGGTGCTGGAGCCCGTAGAAGAGCAGCTTCTCCTTGGTCTCGAAGTAGTACTGCACGAGCCGCAGCGACACCCCCGCCTCCGCCGCCACGTCGCGCATGCCGACGGCGTGCAGTCCGCGCCGCCCGGCCACCTGGATGAGCGCCTCGGCGATCTGGGCCCGCCGTTCCTCGTGGTCCACGCGCTTAGGCATGTGCTTTCTCTCCGCCCGTCGGTGGTGCTCCCGTGGTCCGGAGTGCCCGGACCCTTTGATGATACCGCCGTACCATCTTTATGGTACGTTCGTATTACGAAGAACGGATCTTCCAGGAGGTGCCCCGTGCCTGACAACGCCAATCGAACCCGCGCACGCCGCGACGTCGGCCGCTACGTGAACGACACCCTGCGCGACCGGTACTTCGCCGCCAGCGACGTGCTCTACGCGATGGGCGCACCCGTCCGCTCCGAGACGGACGTCGAGACGAGCTTCGGCACCACGCACGTCTACCGGTACGGACCCGACGACCCGGCGGCGGAGTCCCGTACGCCGGTCGTCCTGATCCACGGCGCGGGCTACTGCTCCGCCATGTGGTACCCCAACACCCCCGCGCTCAGCGCCGAACGCCCCGTCTACGCCCTCGACACCCCCGGCGACGCCGGCCGCAGCGTCCATCGTGAGCCCATGTGGCAGCCCGAGCGTGCGGCGCAGTGGCTCGACGAGGCCCTGGACGCACTGGGCCTCGACCGGGTCCACCTCGTGGGTTCCTCCTACGGCGGCTGGCTCGTCCTCAACCAGGCCCACCGCCGTCCCGACCGGCTCGCCTCCGTCACCCTCCTCGATCCGGGCGGCCTGGAAAAGGTGGGCCTGCGCTTCTTCGCCTGGGTGTTCGTCAGCCTCTTCGCCAGCTTCGCGCCCAAGGCACTGCGCCCGCGCCTCGCCGCCTGGCTGGAGCAGCCGGTCATCGTCGTGCCCGAGCTGCGCAGGTGGGTGCAGGTGGGCGCCCGCGCCTTCCGGATCCGGCGCCCCGCGCCCCGGCCACTGGCCGAGGAGGCCCTGCGCTCCATCCGCACCCCGCTCTACCTGGTCCTCGGCCGGCGGAGCCTGCTCGTCCACCCCAAGCGGCAGCTGGAACGAGTACCGCGGCTGATACCCGGCGCCCGCGCCGAGATCGTCGCCGCCACCGGCCACGGACCCCAGATCGACCACCCCGACCTGGTCAACGCCCGGATGCTGAGCTTCATGGACGACATCGACTCCCTCGCCCCCGCCGAAGCCTGACCCGCAACGGCCAGGACCGGCCGGCGCCGCACCTCTCGGCGTTGGGATCCCCTCAGGACACCCCCTAGTGTGCGGTCATGGACGCTGCCGTACTCGACCGCCGGACCCGGATGCACGACGAGTGCATACCGCCGGACCTCATCGACCGTCTCCTGGCCCTCGGCCACACCGAAGCGGTCCGCGGGCTGGCCGTGGCGGAGGACGGTGACTGGTTCTGCGCCCGCGCCTGGGCGCGCCTGCTCGCCGGCCGGGCCGAGCTCGACGAAGCCCTCGCGGTGCTGGCCCCGTACGTCGGGACGGGCTGGTGGACGGCGGCCGCCGAGGCGGCCCGGCTGCTGGACGAGGGAGGCCGGGGCGCGGAGGCCATCGCGCTCGTCCGCCCCTTCGTGACCGCGGGGGAGCGGTTCGCCCTGTGCGACCTGGCCCTGCTGCTGGCCCGGCACGGGCAGGGCGAGGAGGCGTACGCGCTGCTCCTGCCGCACATCGCGGACTGGCCCGCCGCCGAGGCCCTGGTCGAGGTGGGCATCGGTCTGGGCCGGGACGAGGAGGTGGCTGCGCTGCTGGAGGCCCGGATCGCACCGGGCCTTCCGTGCACGCGGTGCGGCAGCCAGGAATGCGCGGACCGGAACCCGCAGCCGTCCAACGCGGTAACCCTGCTGGCGTCCGTCCGCGAGGGCCAGGGCCGTACGGACGAGGCCATCGAGGTGCTGCGCACGCACGGCTCCGCCCCGGTCAACGACTGCGACCCGCTGGCCGAACTGCTGGTGCGGCACGACCGGATCGACGAGCTGCGCGCGTACGCGGCGGGCGAGGACCGCGAGGAAGCCGTCCGTCGTCTGGCCGAACTGCTGGAGGCCCGGGGGGACGTGGCGGGCGCGGTCGAGGTGTACCGGCGGCACTCGGAGCACGACGACTGGCACGCCCCGGTACTGCTCGCGCAGCTGCTCGCCCGGCACGGGCGGGGTGACGAAGCCATCGAGGTGGTCCGCGCGATGGGCGGTGCCGACGACTGGATCCTGCACCTGCTGTGCGAGCTGTTCGCCGCCGAGGGCCGCGCCGAGGAGGGGCTCGCACACCTGGACGCGCTCAAGGCCCGGCGGGGAGCGGAGGAATGGGAGCTGTTCCGGCTGCGGGGCCCGCTCTTGGCCGCCTGCGGCCGGCTGGACGAGGCGGTGGAGGAGGCCTGCGCCCATCCCGAGGGCGGGGGTCCGTACGCGGTGCAGAGCGTGGCCCGTCTGCTGGCCGATGCCGGACGCCCGGAGGAGGCCGTCGCCCTCCTGGACACGGACCGCCCGGGCCACCGACGGGTCCTCGCCCCGCTGCTGGTGGAGCTGGGCCGGGTCGAGGAGGCCGTAGCGCTCCTTCGGACGCCGCGCCCCGCCGTCCGCCCGCCCGAGCCGGTGGGCCACGGCGACTGCCCCCCGTTCTGAACCTCGACGTATGTGACGCCAATGGGTCGTTCGCGCGCGTCCACCGGACCTTGAACCGGACGGCAGACCTCGACTCCGGTGGATCGACGATCACGGTGCGCGCCGGGCGTGCTTCGGGCGCAGGTGACACAAGATCGGCTCATGTCCCAGGCCGTACACGTCCCATGCAGATCCCGCCTACGACCGCGGGACGCCGAAGGCGGAGAGCAAGGCCGTCCTCCGCAACTGGACCGACATCACCGAAACGTGGCAGGAGGACCCGCTCCAGGACGAGATCGCCGATGCCTTCATCCGGCGGCCTCCAGCGCGCAGGACCATCCTGCCCGGATGACCGCAGCAGGACATACCGGCTTCCCGCGGCCGCATTCACCGCCCGGAGGCGGCGGTGGGAGACGAGGGCTGCGGCTGTGCCGACGCGGGCGAGGAAGCGTCGGTGAAGGCGCCGACAGCCGGCCGGCCACCCAGGACACGACCGGTCGACTTCGGCCGAGCGAGCCGGGATACCCGCGAGCCTCCGACGCGGCAGCTGTGGCAGTCTGCTGCGATGCCATGGGAACTACGCGAACATGCAGGCCGTCACTACGCCGTGCTGTTCCACTACGCCTTGCACGACGATGCCTGGGCCGTGGAGCTGAGCGAGGCCGTGCCTGTGCCGACCGAGGGGGCCGAGAACCCCGACGCCTCGGTGACCCACGTGCCCGGCGCTGCCTTCCTGGTGGCGCTTGTCCCGGACGAGGACCCGAGTCTGCAGCCGACCGTCCGCGTCTGGAGCCCTGACGAGCGCGTCGTCCCCTACGAGGTCATGGGCTGGTTCATGGAGCAGGTGGCCGACCAGGTGGAACGCTGCCGCATCGCGTTCGCTCAGGAGGAACCGGACCTCTCCGCCGCTTGACAGATCGGCCGGTCTCACTGCGGTCAACCATGCCCGAGACGCTCCGGAGATCGTCCCGGCCGGGTGGACGCGGTGCAGGCGCGTGATGCTCTCGCGGGCCTGGGGCATGGCCTCGTACTCAGGGACGACCGAGTAGCAGCGCCCATACGCAAGCGACCGTGTCAGACCTACCGTGACACCCATGCACCCCATGAGCGCCGACCGGCTGTCCTGCGATCTCGACCTCGCGCCCCGTGGCCCCGAGACGGGCATGCCGGCCCTGGCGCTGGGATCCAGCGCGTTCTTGGCTCTCGGCACCCTGCCCGTGCTGCACTACCTCGTCCTCCTCGCACTGCCCCTCGGCATCGCCGCGATCGCCTCAGGTGTCCGCGCGCTGCGCCGCGGCGGTGCAGCACCTTCCGGGCGGATCGCATCGGTCACCGGCATCCTGCTCGGCGCCCTGGGCGTACTGGGCTGGGCAGGTCTGATGCTCCTCTGGTACCTGCTGGAACAAGCCACAAGCCACTGATCGTGCTCGGCCACCGCCCGAGTCCTCGACCACGTGACCCACGGGGCATCAGACGCATCGTCCGCGCTTGGTCTTCGCGCGCATACGTTCGCGAAGTTCGGCCTGGTGGACACGAGGCATCCGCCACGGCCCCATGGCCGTGCACCACCGCGCACCCGGAAGAATGCGGGCATGGCACTGGTCAAGAAGGGGTCGCGGCACATCACCGTCGACGGCATCACCTACCGATGGCGACTTCGCGGAAGGCCGACCTACGGCCAGGGAATGGTCTGGTCACCTCTCACGTACGCGGTCGATCATGCCGACAACCCCGGCACCACTCTCGTCGTCACCACCGACCAGCCCCACCCGAGCAACTGGATCGGCAGTCCGGCCGTCCCCGTCCTGCCGTCGGATGTCGCCACCGGTATCCGAACCGCCCTCACCCGCGGCTGGAGCCCCACAACCCCGGGCTCCCCGTTCCCTCTCGACCAGTCGGAGGGATTCGCCCCCTTCCACTGACCTCGCAGCACCCAGGGCTGGCTGAGCGAGGGCGTGCGGGTCTCGTTCCACGACGATGTCACGGCGCCCGGACATCGAGCCGCCGAACTCCTCACCACGGCGAGCACCCGCGGCCCGGACATCGGGGACGTCACTCAGCACGAAGTCGATGCCCGGCTCTGGGGCAACCCTGGGACCCGCGACGAAGTCCGCGACTTCGTCGTCCGGGCCGACCGCCGCGGTCACTCCCGCGCGCTGGGGTGCCACACCGACCGAAGACGATGCTGTGCGGCCTGCGGAGGGTGAGCGGCACCCGGGCGAACAAGCCCACCGGCCGATCCTCAATCCCGTACCCAGGTCATGGTCATGCCCCTGTGCGGGTTCACTCGCCGGCGACGTCAGTGCTGGTCGAAAATGTAGCCGTGTTCCTCTCCGGCTGGGCAGGCGAAGACCCGGAAGTCGCCCCACCTGCCCACCGTGATGTTGGTGGTGTGGTCACTGCCCACGGTGAACAGCAGACGGCACGGGGCACCACAGGTGTCGCACGGCATGTCATCCGGTTCGGTCAGGTGCCAGGTGGGCCACCCGCCGAACTTGATCCCTGCCACGCAGGTGATGACGTCGTTTCCGTCTCCGGTCGCCTCCACGTACTCCAGCACGGACTCGACGAGCTCCGGGTCCGGCAGGCCCTGGGCGTAGGGGAAGTCGACGAGGGGCTCCGGGGTGAGCGCGCACGGCACCGGGGTGTAGCCGTAGTCGGGGTCCTCCTGCCGTACGGGCAACGGGGGCGACCCGAGTATGTGCGTGACGTCGGCGCTTCGGCGCCAGCGGATCTCGGCGACCGGGCTGATGTCGGCGTGCGGAGCCGGCGGGTCGCAGTGCACGTTGGGGCACCACAGGAGCTGGAACACGTCCTTGTCCTCGGGCCACCAGTCACCCGGTGCGTCCCTGCGATACACCTGCACCACCGCCACCATGGCCGTGGCGGGGCTCCCGGAGCCGGACTTCTCGTCGGGGACATCGCAGTGCGGCCAGGGCTCATCTGCCGGCCAGAGCAACGGTCCGCCCACCGAGCTCTGATGGACCGTCGGCGCGCCCCGCTCGGGGGTCAGCACCACGGCCGCCCGGGGGTACGGCGCGAGTCCGGGCACAGCTGCCACGATCTCCTCCGCCGAAGGCCTGGTGCTGTAAGTCATATTCATGGCCGGAGATTAACCCGTCCCTCCGACACCGACGCCGACGCCGACGCCGACACCGGGGCCCCGCCATGTCCCGTGTCCAGCTCGCCCGTCCTTGCATCCGGTACTTGGGTACAGGTTTACCGTCGGAGGTGTCCCCGCACCGGGGATGTGCTGACGGGAGTGAGCGCGATGAGTGATCCGGCGTGGGTGCCGCAGTCCTGCACGCTGCCCACCGAGGAGCGGCCCCTGCGGGTGGCGGAATGGGACGGGCTGCTCTCCGAGCGGTTGACTGGCCTGTCCCGGCCGGGGGCGCTGCATCTGCGCCTGGACGTGGCCGACGGGCCGGGAGTCGAGGAGTGGGTGCGGGACCTGGTCGACCGCGAGAGGGGCTGCTGCTCGTTCTTCACCTTCACCCTCGCGGTCGGCGACGGCGGGATCGGCCTGGACATCGAGGTGGACCAGGCGCACGAAGCGGTCCTGGAAGCGCTGGCCGCCCGCACCGCGGCCACCCGGGAGCAGCGGTGAGCGGGAGCCTGCGCGCCGAAGACCGCTGGTGAGGGCGGGTGCGGCTGCAAGGCGTCCGCGGAACCGCTGAAGATCGGAGGCGCCGGCCGCCGATAGGGTCGCCCGCATGACCGTAGCTCGTTCAGTTGCCCTGTTCGTCGTCGCCGCGCTCTTCGAGATCGGTGGTGCCTGGCTGGTCTGGCAGGGCATCCGCGAACACAAGGGCTGGATCTGGACCGGCGCCGGCGTCATCGCCCTGGGCCTCTACGGGGTGGTCGCCACCTTCCAGTCCGACGACAACTTCGGCCGCATCCTCGCCGCGTACGGCGGGATCTTCGTCGCCGGGTCGATCGCCTGGGGCGTGGTCGCCGACGGCTACCGGCCCGACCGCTACGACATCATCGGCGCCCTGGTCTGCCTCGCGGGCATGGCCGTGATCATGTATGCCCCCCGCGGTCACTGACTGCACTGCAGCCAGCGGCGATTGGTGACGATCGGCCGGCTCGTGTCTCCGAAGCTGCGTCGCATTCAATATTGAACGCGTTCAATGGAGCTGGCAGGATGTCACACAGCGGACGCCGCTCTGGCGTGCCGTCTCGACCAGGCATGCCATCAGGGGGAGAAGGCTGTGAACGAGGGCACACCATGGCGGAACCTGGGAGTCATCGGACTGCGGTTGGTCGACCTGGTCGTCCGGTACGCCCTCGTATTCACCATCACCCTGGCGGCCGTGTCGGCGTCGTTGCCGGCGGAGTTCAGGTTCGCCGCCCACGACGGGCTGCTCTTCGTCATGTACATCGGGATCCCGTCCATCGTGATCAGCTTCGTCTACGGGCTGGCCAACAGTCGCACCGGTATGGCATTCCGGGGCCCACTCGCTTTGCTCCTGCTCCTCCCGCTCTGGTTCCTGCTCTTCTTCCCGCCGATCCTGATCATCCCCGCCATGGGGCAGCTGCTCTTCGCGTTGGGCGTGATGAGGGCACCGCTGCTGGGCCCGTCCCAGCTCCGGCGGCAGGGCCGCGCGGCGCTCGCTGCTGCTGCCCGCCTCGCCCAGGTCCTGGCGTCCCGCATCGGTCGTGCGGCCCCCTGAGACCGGCGCCCGCTTCGTGGCCGCCTTCCGCCATACCTCGATTCCCTCGCTGAGAAAACGGCTTTGCGCGCCTTGCGATCGGTGTGGATGCTGACTGGCCGGAGGTGTTGAAGGTGACCGATGTGGTGCTGAAGCTGTCAGCCCGTGATCTGCTGCATGCGGACCTGGCGTCGTGCGGGTGGGCGGGGTCCGACCACCACTTGGCCGGCGTCGCGAAACAGTTGGAACGTGCCCGGACCGGTGAGGTCGACTACCTGGCGGTCTGCCCCGGGACGGACATCCCTGTGGCGAAGGGCGGCGTCGACTACCAGGTCAAGGAGGGCGTCGGCACTTTGTGGCAGCTGGCGGTCCACCCCGCATTGCAGTCGTGCGGCATCGGCACCTTCCTTGTCGAGGCCGCAGAACTGCGGATCAGGAACCGCGGTCTGCGGCAGGCCGAGCTGGCTGTGGAGGAAAGCAACCCCCGCGCGCATGCGCTGTACCGGCGACTGGGCTATGTCGCGTACGGGCGCGAGCCGGACGCGTGGGACGAACAGTGCCCCGATGGATCGTTGCGCCGCTACGAAACGATGTGCACGTTGATGCGGAAGGAACTCTCGTAGGCCGGTCCGAGGCCGCCAGGTTCAACGACGAGAGCCCGCGGAACCACCCTAGAGTGGGAAGCATGAGGCTCCTGGTCACCTCCGACACCCACGTGCCCGCCCGCGCCAAGCACCTGCCGCCGGCCCTCCTGGAGCACGTGGACCGGGCGGACGTGGTGATCCATGCCGGTGACTGGACCGACGAGGCCACCCTCGACCTGCTCGAGTCCAGGTCGCGCCACCTGGTCGCCGTGTACGGGAACAACGACGGCCCCGCCCTGCGCCGCAGGCTGCCGGAGGTGGCCCGGGCCGATCTGGGCGGGCTGCGTTTCGCCGTCGTCCACGAGACCGGTCCGGCCACCGGGCGCGAGCGCCGCTGCTCCGAGCGCTTTCCCGATACGGACGTCCTGGTCTTCGGCCACAGCCACATTCCCTGGGACTCCACCGCCCCCGGCGGGCTGCGCCTCCTCAACCCTGGCTCACCGACCGACCGCCGTCGCCAGCCGCACCACACCTTCCTGTCCCTCACCGTCGTGGACGGCGAACTGCGCGAGACCACCCTGCACCGGCTGCCCCACGCGTCACGGGAGCTAACGTAGGTCCATGCTCAAGATGCCGTCACGGGTCGAACTGCACCCGCTCACCCGCTCCGACCAGGACGAGTTCTGCACGCTCGTACGGGCCAGCTCCGAGCTGCACCGGCCGTGGATGCAACTGCCTGCGAACGCGGAGGAGTTCCAGGCCTGGATGGGCCGCTTCGACGACGGCACCAACCGCGGCTTCCTGGTCCGTGTCCGGGAGACCGGCGCGGCCGCAGGCATGATCAACATCAATTCGATCATCCGGGGCCGCTACCAGGGTGCGTCGCTCGGCTATGCGGCCTTCGCCCCGTCCGCAGGCCACGGCTACATGACCGAAGGGCTCACCACCGCCCTGCACCACGCCTTCACCGAGCTGCGGCTCCACCGGCTGGAGGCCAACATCCAGCCGGCGAACGAGGCATCCCTGGCACTGGTCCAGCGGCTGGGCTTCTCCTACGAGGGCCTCTCGCCCGCCTACCTCTACATCGACGGAGGTTGGCGGGACCACGAACGCTGGGCGATCACAGCCCCCGGCCCCTGGACGCCCGACCCGTCCCTTCCCGAGGTCTGAGCCGCACGGCGCCGCTCCCCACCCGGCCCGGCGCGACCAGTTGCCCCACCGGAGGTGCCGTCGGTCGCACCTTCGGTGAGGCCCCGGCCGGGCGCGCAACATGGGCCGGTCCGGATCTGTTCTGGGCAGGACGGTCTCGGCCACGCCGTGGCGAGCACCCCCGTGGTTCGCCACGGCGTGTGCGAGGCCGTCCTGCGTCAGTGGGTGGGGGCCGGCGGGACCGCTTCGGGCGAGCCCTCGGGGCGGAAGCGGCCGATGCGCTGCGGCGGGACGATCGTGGGGAGGAGGAAGTTCCACAGGTCCGTCACGCGGGTGTGGAGGTCCTCGCGCCGGGTGCGGACGTACGAGGTCACCTGGATGCCCGTGAAGGCTCCGACGAGCAGCGTCGACAGGTCCTGGACGTCGAGCGACGGGTTTATGTCGCCGCGTTCCTGAGCGGGGGTCAGGCAGCCGCGGCAGGTGTCGATCCAGGCGTCGTACGGGGTGGGGTCGGGGTTGGTGAAGGAGCCGAACTCGATGACCAGGCGGATGCCGGCGCGGATGCGGACATTGGAGCGCAGTCCGTGGGCCATCTGGTGGGTGAGATCGATGACGGTCTGCAGGCCCGGGTCCTCGACGGCGGGAACGTGCTCGGAGACCTGGAACTGTTCGTCCATCAGGGTGCGGGCGAGCGCTTCCTTGGACGGGAAGTGGAAGTAGAGGGCGCCCTTGGTGACTCCGGCGTGCTTGACGACGTCGCTGAGGCTGGTGCCCTCGAACCCGCTGAGGTCGAAGGCGGTCGCCGCGCCATCGAGTATGGCTTGGCGGGTGATCTCGGCCCGCTCCTGTCTGGCCCTCGCCACGTGTGCTCGTCTCCCTGGTCCCTGCCCCAGCAGCGGCGTTCGCTGCGGTGTGCGGTCAATGTAGTCGGGTGATGCGAAAGGAAACCAGTCGACAGGTACTTTTTCGCGGAAGCGGCGGAGCAGTTCGCGGAGTTGTGTGGTCCTTTGCGTGATTGTTTCTTCGCCGCTGGATGGGTGGAGTCGGTAACGGACCTGTGGAGAAGGTGAGTTCACCGTCCCCGCTGCGTGATGCGGCTCGGGGAGCGGGCGGTTGCCTCGTGGCCCGGGAGGGGCCTCCGGTGAGCCGACGCCGCTGCCGCGCCATCGGCAGGCTCGGACGACCTAGCATGCGGACCATGAGTGATCTTGACGACCGGGTGCGCGGGTTTCGGCTCCAAGTGGGCCAGGACGAGCTGGACGACCTGAAGCAGCGGCTGGCGCGGGTGCGGTGGCCCGACGAGCTGCCCGGCGTCGGGCGGGCGTACGGGATGCCGCGCGACCGGATGCGGGAGCTCGTCGCGTACTGGAGCGAGGAGTACGACTGGCGGGCGGCCGAGGCACGGCTGAACGAGTGGCCGCAGTTCACCACCCTCATCGACGGCGCGCGGGTGCACTTCGCGCACGTCCGCTCGCCCGAGCCCGACGCGACGCCCCTGCTGATGACCCACGGCTGGCCGGGCTCATTGGTGGAATTCCAGCGGGTCGCGGGCCCGCTCACGGACCCCCGCGCGCACGGCGGCGATCCGGCGGACGCCTTCCATCTGGTGCTCCCGAGCATCCCCGGCTTCGGGCTCTCCGGGCCCACGACCGAGCCGGGCTGGGAGTTCAAGCGGGTGGCCCGGGCCTTCGGCGCGCTGATGGACCGCCTGGGGTACCGGTCGTACGGGGTCCAGGGCGGCGACTGGGGGGCCGCCATCTCGCGGGAACTCGGGCGGATCCGGCCGGACCATGTGATCGGAGTGCACCTGAACCTGCTCCCCGGGGGCGGGGCCACGGCCGAACCCGGGCCGCAGGAGCTGGCCGGGCTGTCCCCCGCCGAGCGGGAGCGGACGCTGGCCTCCTGGGAGCGGTACCGGATCTGGGCCCGCGAGCGGCAGGGCTACGCCGACATCCAGGCGACCCGGCCGCAGACCCTCGCGTACGGACTGAACGACTCGCCCGTCGGGCTGCTCGCCTGGATCGCGGAGAAGTTCGACGAGTGGAGCGACCCCGCGTGCCCGGTGGACCGGGACCAGATGCTGACCAACGTCATGCTGTACTGGCTCACCGGAACGGCCGGCAGCGCGGCCCGCATCTACTACGAACGCGCGCATGCCGCGTACGCCGGACGGCCGCCCGAGGTGTCGCGGACCCCGACCGCACTGGCCGACTTCCCCCGCGACAACTTCATCCCGCTGCGTCACATCGCCGCCCGCACCGACACCATCGTGCGCTGGACCTCGTACGACCGGGGCGGCCACTTCCCCGCCATGGAGGTGCCCGAGCTGCTGGTGGGGGACATCCGCGCCTTCTTCCGGCAGCTGGGCCGTCCGGCAGGTGAAATCGAGGTGGGCAGGGCCCGCCCCTGATGTGATGATCGCCCGATGATCGACGAGCAGAGGACCCGGCCCGTTCTGGTGGGCGACGAGCGCGCCACGCTGACCAGCATCCTGCAGTGGCAGCGGGACACCCTGATGATGAAGTGCGCGGGCCTGGGCGAGGACCAGCTGCGGATGCGGGCGGTCCCCCCGTCCGGCCTGAGCCTGCTGGGGCTGGTGCGCCACCTCGCGGAGGTCGAGCGCGGGTGGTTCCGCAACGTCCTGGGCGGTGAGGACGTACGCAGCTACTTCCCGAGGAACGCGGCGGGGGAGTGGACCGAGTTCCACGTCGGGAACGCGGACGTGGCCGACTCGTTCAGGATCTGGGAGGAGTCGTGCGAGCGGTCACGGGCGATCGTGGACGCCGCCGAGTCCCTCGACGTGACGGGGCACTCCGGGGATCAGGCCTACTCGCTGCACTACATCCTGACCCACATGATCGAGGAGTACGCCCGCCACAACGGGCACGCGGACCTGCTGCGCGAGGCCATCGACGGCACGACGGGGGAGTGACCCGGGGACATCGGGGACACCCGCGAAATATCCGGGCGGAGGCCGGACAGGGCGCGGTACGGTCCGCAGTCATGCGGATCACGAAGTACACCCACGCATGTGTCCGGATCGAGCACGAAGGCCGCGTCCTGGTCATCGAACCCGGGACGTGGAGCGAACCGGCCGCCCTGGCGGGCGCGGACGCGGTCCTGGTCACCCACGAACACACCGATCACGTCGACGTGCTGCGCCTGGCCGGGCTCGGTGTGCCGGTCTACGCCCCCGCCGGGGCGGACATTCCACGGCTCGAAGCCATCGAGGTGTCCTCGGGTACGGAGTTCACGGCCGCCGGCTTCCGGATACGGGCGGTCGGCGGTCGCCATGCCTTCATCTACGCCGGCCAGCCCGACTGCGCGAACCTCGGCTACGTCATCGACGACGCGGTCTACCACCCGGGTGACTCGCTGCACGTTCCCGAGCAGCCGGTCGAGACGCTCCTGGTGCCGGTGCAGGGGTCGTGGCTGAAAATGGTGGAGGCGATCGATTTCGTCAAGGCCGTGAAACCACAGCGGGCGTTCGGCATTCACGACGCCCAGATCAACGATCGAGGTCTCGGCAGCGTCAACGGCTGGCTCGAGGAGGAGACCGACCACGGGTACCGCTATCTGCGGCCGGGCGAATCCCTCTGAGGCGCTGATCGTCCTCGGCGGCCCCGGACCGATCTGACCCGGGTGAACCGGCGCCCCTGCGCGGCAGGTTACTCTCCGTCGAATGGTTCGACCGGGATCTCTCTCCACGCTGCGGCACAAACCGTTCAGGCTGTTCCTCCTCGCACGGCTCATCTCGATGAGCGGAACGGCGATGGCTCCCGTGGCCCTGGCCTTCGCGGTGTTCGGGTTCGACAGCAGTCCGGCGTCCCTGGCGATCGTCCTCGCCTGCAACACCGCGCCCCAGCTGGTCCTCCTCCTCGTCGGAGGAGTCGTCGCGGACCGGTTCTCCCGTCAACGGGTCATGGTGATCGGCAACTTGGTGCCGGCCGTCACCCAGGGCTGCGTCGCCCTGCTCGTGGCGACGGGAACGGCCACCACTGGGCGGATCGCCCTCTTCGCGGCGCTGGCGGGCTGCGCGTCGGCCCTGACCCAGCCCGCCATGAACAGCCTGCTGCCGCAGCTCGTCGATCCCGGCGAGCTGCAGCAGGCGAACGCGCTGATGCGGTTGCCCGGCAATGTGGTCCGCATCCTCGCGCCGGCGGTCGGCGGCGCCCTCGTCGCACTCGTCGGCCCGGAACCGACCCTGGCCTGGGACGCCGCCAGCTTCGCGGTCGCGGCCTTCCTCTGCAGCCGTCTCGACGTTCCCGGACCCGCCAGGACCGCGACTGCTTCAGTCTTCCGTGACTTCAAGGATGGCTGGAAAGAGTTCTCCCGTCTTTCCTGGATCTGGTCCTATGCGCTGTCCGGCACCGTGGTCGTCGCCCTCTGGCTCGGCGGCTATCAGCTCCTCGGCCCGGTGATCGCCCGCAACGGTCATCTGGGTGCTTCCTCCTGGGGAATCGTCCAGGGCGCACTCGCGGCAGGCCTGCTCCTGGGCGGAATCGTTTCGCTCAAGTGGAAACCGTCCAGAATCATGGTCGTGTGCGTCTGCGCCAATGTGCCTCTCGCGCTGCCCTTCCTGGCACTCGCCCTGGGCGCCCCGCTCCCCGTGCTGGCCGGGGCGACGGTCATGGCCGGCATCGGCCTCGACATCGCGATCGTGTGCTGGAACACCGCCGTGCAGGAACAGCTGCCGCCCGAGGTGCTCGGGCGGGTCACCTCCTTCAGCTCGGCCGGTGAGCTCATGTCGGTGCCGCTGGGCTACCTCGCGGTGGGAGCCGTCGCGACCCGGCTCGGTACGGAATCCGTCCTGCTCTGGAGTGCCGTACTGATGGTGTCGGCGAGCCTGGCACTGTTGCTCGTCCCGAGCGTGCGGGCCGTCCGCAGGCTGCCCGCGGGCACCGGGCCCGTCGTGGTGGCGGCAGCGACAGCGGTAGTGGCGGGGGAGCGCAGTCCCCGGGGCCGGAACGGCCGGACGCCCGATCAGGTGGCCCGCCCATAGCGGACCGCTGAGCTCCAGATCCGCTCCAGGCGTACCCGGGTTCCGGGGCGCGGGGCATGCCAGATCCGGTCGTCGCCGGCGTAGATGCCCACGTGGGTCATGGTCGAGCCGCTGGGGAAGAAGACCAGGTCCCCGGCCGCGCGATCGGCCTCGGGGATGTGGCGGGTGTGCTCGTACTGCTGGTCCGCGGTGCGCGGGAGGCGTTTGCCGGCCTTCTTGAAGGCGTAGAGGGTGAGGCCCGAACAGTCGAAGCGTTTGGGGCCGGTGGCGCCGTAGGCATACGGCGAGCCCTGTTTGGATGCGGCCACCGCGACGGCTCTGGCGCCATACGGGGCGGCGGCGTGCGCCGGGGCTGCGGGGCCGGTCAGTGCGGCGGCCGTCAGGAGCAGCAGGGAGAGTGCGGCGCGTGCTCTGGGGCAACAGCACGTGGGGAGAAGGCCCTTGGGGGCCTTTCGGAAGTCGGTCCTGAAGCAGGACATCGTGACACCTCCGCAATCGGTTGGCAGGTAACAGTCAGGTCAGTGGTCAAGGTCCTGTTCTCGGTCGAATGCCTCATGGGTCTGACGGCGGACCAGTTTTCTCCGACGCGGCACGCTGAACGGTGTCGGACACAGGCTGATTTGTCTCGATTTTGCATTCGATTCGAGATGATAGGCATGAATGATTGCCATACCGACGCGCCCGACATGCCGCTCCGCGACGCCTTTGCGGGCTCGCCCCGCATAATCTGCGTGAGGCCGGATCCGCCGGCTTCTATGATCATCGGATGATGGATCCGCGCTACCCCGTGAAACCCCGCCCCGGAGACCAGGTCGCCGTACTGTCGCCCTCGTCCGGCCTCCCCGGTCTCTTCCCGATGCCGTACGAGCTCGGGCTGCGCCGGCTCCTGGAGGACTTCGGTCTGAAGCCGGTGGAGTACCCGACGACCCGGACGATGGGTGCGACGCCCGAGGACCGGGCCGCGGACATCCACGCCGCCTTCGCGGACCCCGACATCAAGGCCGTGATCACCAGCATCGGCGGCGACGACCAGATCACCGTCCTTCCCCACCTCGACCGTGACCTGATACGCGCCAACCCCAAGCCGTTCCTCGGCTACAGCGACAACACCAACCTGCTGCTGTTCCTCAGGAACTTGGGCATCGTCGGCTACCACGGCGGGTCGGTCATGGTCGGCTTCGGACGGCCCGGCGCGATGCACCCGTCGACCGCCGACTCGCTGCGGGCGGCGCTGTTCACGTCGGGCGAGTACGAGCTCACCGCGGCGGACACCTACGGAGACGTCAACAGCCCCTGGGAGGACCCGCACACCTTCGAATCCGAGCCGTTCATGGAGCCGGCCGACGGCTGGTCCTGGCACAACGCCGACCGGGTCGTCGAAGGCATCAGCTGGGGCGGCAACCTGGAGATCATCTCCTGGCTGCTGATGGCCGACCGCGTGGTGCAGCCGGTCGACTCCTACGCCGGAAATGTGCTGTTCCTGGAGACCTCCGAGGAAATGCCGCCCGCCGAGGAGGTCTACCGGGTCCTTCGGAGCATGGGCGAGCGCGGACTGCTGCAGCAGTTCCCCGCACTGCTCATGGGCAGGGCGAAGAGCTGGTCGTTCGAGAACCCGCTCGACGCCGAGGGCAAGGCGCACTACCGCCTGCAGCAGCGCGAGGCCGTCCTGCGCGCCCTGCGGCAGTACGCCCCCGACACCATGGTGGTGTTCGACGTCGAACTCGGCCACACCGACCCGCAAGTCGTCATCCCGGTCGGAGGCCGTATCTGGGTGGACGGCCCGGCGCGGAGGATCGTCGTCACCTACTGACCGACGACGCGGGGCTCAGTGGCTCTCGGAGCGGTAGGCGCGCATCGCCAGGGGCATGAAGACCGCCGTGATGCCGACCGCCCAGACCAGCGACCAGAGAATCGCCTCGCCGGCCGGAGTGCCGAGCAGCAGCCCGCGGAACGCGTCCGACAGATGTGTCACGGGGTTGACCTCGACCCATGCCTGGAGCCATCCGGGCATGGTGTCGACCTCGACGAACGCGCTGCTGGTGAAGGTGAGCGGGAAGATGAAGGTGAAGGCGAAGACCTGAACCTTCTCCGCGTCCCCGGCCACCATCCCGATCAGCACCGCCGTCCACGAGACGGCCGCGGCGAAGACGAGCAGCAGCACCGTCGCGCCGAGGAAACCGGCCGGACCGCCGGTGATCTCGAAGCCCAGCACCAGCCCCAGCGCGATCATCAGCAGCATCGCCCAGAGCTGTTTGGCGAGGTCCGCCACGATCCGGCCGAACAACGGCGCCGAACGGGCGATCGGCAGACTGCGGAGCCGGTCGAACACGCCCTTGGTGAGGTCGGTGTTCAGCGACATGGCGGTATACATGCTCATGAACAGCGTGTTCTGAACGATGATCCCCGCAAGCGCGTACTGGAGGTACTCCTGAGGGGAGCCCGCCATCTGCCCGCCGAAGACGTAGGTGAACAGGAACACGAACATGATCGGTGTGATGCTGTAGTCGACGAGCTCCAGCGGGTTGTGCTTCACCGAGACCAGGCTGCGCCAGGCCATGGTGGCGGTCTGCCGCAGGGCGGCGAGCGGCCGGACCCGGCCGCCGCGTCCGAGGCCGTCCGTGAGCGTCGTGCCGGTCATGACGGACTCCGTGCTTCTGCGTACTGCTCGTCCGCGTCGTCGTCGGCGTCGGCATCGGTGTCGCCCCGAGGGGGTGCGCCCGGCTCGGCGCGGTGGCCGGTCAGGGCGATGAACACCTCGTCCAGGGACGAGCGACGCAGCGTGAGCTCCGCGACGGCGATACCCGACTGGTCGAGGCGACGGACGACGCGCGGCATGAGCGCCGGGTCGTTGACGGGGGCGATGATTCCGTCGCCCTCGGTCTTGGCCTGCGGCCCCGCCTCCTCCGCGACCAGGGCGTGCGCCGCGTCGAGATCGGCCGGCCGGACCGGGCGCAGGTGCAGGACCTGACCGCCGACCTGGGCCTTCAGTTCGTCCGGCGTACCGTCGGCGATCACCCGCCCGTTGTCGATCACCACGATGCTGTTGGCCAGCCGGTCGGCTTCGTCCAGATACTGCGTGGTCAGCAGGGTGGTCATGCCCTCCGCCACCAGAACGCGCAGCATGTCCCACACCTCGCCGCGGCTGTGCGGATCGAGTCCGGTGGTCGGCTCGTCCAGGAAGAGGATCTGCGGACGCCCGACCAGGCTGGCCGCGAGGTCGAGCCGGCGCCGCATTCCGCCGGAGTAGGTCTTCACGGCCCGTCCCGCCGCGTCAGTGAGGTGAAAGCGGTCGAGCAGCTCGGCGGAGCGGGCCCGGGCACCGCCGCGCGACATCCCGAGCAGACGCCCGATCATCAGCAGGTTCTCCGTGCCGGTCATGTTCTCGTCCACGGCCGCGTACTGCCCGGTCAGCCCGATCAGCGAGCGGACCAGCCCCGCCTCCCGCACCACGTCGTGCCCGCCCACCTCGGCCCGCCCCTCGTCCGGGCGCAGCAGGGTGGCGAAGATACGGACCGCGGTCGTTTTGCCCGCGCCATTGGGGCCGAGCAGGCCCAGTACCGTCCCCGCCGGCACCTCGAGGTCCACCCCGTTCAGCGCGCGGGTCTCCTTGAACCGCTTGGCCAGGCCCTCGGCCTGGATCGCGTACCTCACGGGATCACCTCGTTCACGGAGAAATCGGCATCCCTACCACTGTGACCCATACCACTGACAGGCCGCCCGGCAGCGGGCCCGGCCGTCGCGCTACGCGGAACCGCAGCCGACGGCAGCGGCGGCCCGGGGCGCTATCCGCACCCGGTCCCGCGCGTACTCCACGGTCTCGCCCGGCAGGATCAGCAGCCCGGACTCGCCGTTCTGACACGCCCCGCCGATGCGCTGCACCTGCACGGACGGGCCCAGTCCGCCGGCCATGAACACCGTCGGGTCGACCTCCCAGCCGTGCACGGCCAGCCACAGCTCCAGTGCCGCCGTGTCCTCGGGCTCCGCGCCGCGCGGCCACTCGAACGTCGTGCTCCCCATGCCTGCCCCCTGTAGGTGGTCGGATCACCGCCGTAGATCCTGCCACCCCCCACTGACAGCCGCCGCACATTATCGCCGCCAACGACGTGCGCGCCCGCACTCCCCGTCGTGCGGGGAGTACGGGCGCGGCTGTCGGCAGAGCCGGGCGGTCAGCCGTTGCGGTGGTGCCGGCGGCCGTTCCAGGAGTCGCTGTCGAGGACGTTGCCACGGTTGTCGCGCAGGGTGGCGGTGTCGCGCTCGTCCCAGATCTGGTGACGCCGGTCCTGGTACACGTCGCGGCGGGTGTCGCGGCCCTGGCCGGTGTGGACCTTGACGCTGGAGCGGCCGTCCAGGCGGAAGTCGGCGAAGCGGTAGCGGTTGCCCTGCCGGTCGGTGAGGGTGAAGCCGCGCAGGTTGACGCTCTTGCGGCCGGTGTTCTTCACCTCGACCCATTCCCGGTTCAGCGCACGGGCGGAGCGGTCGCCGCGGTCGGCCCCGCCGTACTGGACGTCGCTGATCACGATCGAGGACGGGGCCCGGCGGTCGCGGTCACGCCCGTGGTCGTCGGCGGTGGCCGGGAGGGCGGCGGCGCCGACCAGGGCACCTGCGGCCAGGAGCGCGGCGACGACCCGGCGGGTGGCGAGAGAAGCAGACATGAAGATGACCCCTTCAACAGACAGCGGCCCGGCCCGCTTCGTGTACGGCGGGTGGGCTCCGAACAGTTCCCGGCGTCCTGCCGAGGAGCCATACTCTGGCCCCCAAGCGCCATCAAAAGCCACTAATTCGGGTCGTGTTGCAAAATACGGACGTATCGGTGACTCTCGCTTGTAGTGGACACGGGTCAACGCTGCGCTGACGCGAACGGCGGGAGCGTGCCCAACACGCCTTGGCATCACTGCGGAAAGGGTTCCTCAAGCAGGGACGCCCGTCCCCCGTGATGCCCTCCGGCCCTGCGCCGAACGGGTTCAGGGCCCCGTAACGGCCACTCCTGCCGCTTCTTCGCACGCGCTCGCGCGAGGCGATCGGGTGTTCTGTTTCTCGGGCCGGCGGGAGTGGCAGAGGCGGCCGCCGGCCGTCAAGGAGTCTTCGTCGCCCCGCCGTTGGCGACCGTGCCGAGCAGTCGCAGTTCGGAGGCGGTGAGCCGCAGTGCGCCCGCCGCCACATTGTCGGCGAGGTGGTCCGGGTTTCCCGTCCCGGGGATGGCCAGGACGTGAGTGCCCTGATGCAGGATCCAGGCGAGCCGTACCTGCGCCGGTGACGCGCCGTGGTGCCGGGCCACCGCGAGGACCTGGTCGTGCTCGGTCCGGACGGCGCCGGCCTCCCGCCCCTCCCCGGCGATGGAGAAGAAGGGCACGAACGCGATGCCGTGGGCCGCGCAGGCGCGGAGCATCTCCTGCCCGTCGGGCGCGTCGATCCCGTAGCGGTTCTGAACGCACACGACCGGCGCGATCTCCCGGGCCTGGGCGAGATGTTCCGGGCGGGCGCTGGAGATGCCGAGGTGGCGCACGAGTCCCGCGGCGCGCAGGTCGGACAGGGCCCCGAAGTGCTCGCTGATCGAGTCCTGGCCCATGATGCGCAGGTTCACCACGTCCAGGTGGTCGCGGCCGAGCTGGCGCAGGTTCTCCTCGACCTGGCCCCGCAGTTCGTCGGGCCGGGCGGACTCGGCCCACCCGCCGGAGGCGTCGCGGGCCGGGCCGACCTTGGTGGAGACGACGAGGTCGTCCGCGTACGGCGCCAGCGCCGAGTTGATCAGCTCGTTGGCGGAGCGGAGCCGGGAGAAGTAGAAGGCGGCGGTGTCGATGTGGTTGACGCCGAGTTCCACCGCGCGGCGCAGTACGGCGATCGCCCGGCCGCGGTCGCCGGGAGGCCCGTCGTGGGCGAAGGCGGCGCCGCCGGTCAGCCGCATCGCGCCGAAGCCGATCCGGTTGACCGTGAGGTCACCGAGCGTCCAGGTGCCCGCCGTTGCGGCGGAGATCGTGTGCGGCGTCTTCATCTGTTGCATCGGCTCCATTCGGTCGGCCATTGCCCCGAGGTCGTCCGGGGCGGCGGTCCTGGAGTATGCGCAGGTGGGAGCCGCTGCCGGAAGGTGTACATCAGCGGCTGAAGATCACAACGGGACCGGGAACCCGGGGTGTGCACGGAGCGTTACACCTACAGACGCTCAGTCCCGACAGGGCCCGCCGCCGCGCGGGCGGTCGCCCGGCTCTGCCTGATAATGGTGCCCAGGGGGCATTCGCTTGCTGGTGGACCATTCGCCCGGATTCGGGCGCGGAGGAGGCCGGAATGGGACGGGAGAGCAGGTACGAGTTGGTGTTCGCCGGCCCTGACCATGCGGTACCGGGCGGCGAGGAAACGGTCCTCCTTGTGCACCGCACCGACCGCACCGGCCCCGGCGGCCACCCGATCTACGCCGACGACACCGGGATCGTGCAGGCGGAGATCAGCGACCGGGGCGACGTGCGCATGATCGCGAGCGGCGGCCACCAGGAGCCCGCTTCGCGGGTGAGCGTGCGTCCCGTGCCCCGTGCGTGACGCGCGGCGGCCCGAAGGAGCAAGGATCCGCTGAGGGGCTGGTTCGGGGTGGCCGGAACATTCCATTTCGGCCGAACGGTCCGCTATCGTGACCGTCCGATCCCCTCACTCACCGGTCCGGATGGTCAGCCGTGTCCGCAGACTTCTCCCTCTCGCCCCTGATAGCGGCCACCGCGCACTGGCTCACCCGGGCCTATCCCGCCGACGGCGGCGCCCTGCAGCGCGGCCTGGCCGAAGCCCAGGCCCGCCAGGCCGTCACGGTCGCGGCCTGGCTGTGCTACCCGACCGAGCTGGACGCGCAGCTGGTCGCTCTGACGGGCCCCGGCGGATCGAACCGGCTCGACCGGATCGCCGGTACGGACGCCGCCGCCCCGAGCGGCCACGGCGCCGGGGGCGGCGTGGGGGGCTTCAGCGAGGAAGCCGGTGACGGCGACGCGTGGCGCACCTGGGTGGACGAGATCGTGGCCAGCTGGGCGGCATGCCTGCTGAGCCACCCCCACCTGGCCGCGGCCGCGGCCAGGGCCCTGGCGCGGACCCACCACGGCAGCGCCGTACCGCTCGCCTTCCACCGCCTCACCCGGCCGACGGCGACCGACCTCGACGCCGCTGCCTTGATGCGCCACCCCGATCTCCTCGCGCCGATAGCGCAGCTGCACCGCCCCCGGCTCCTGGCACGTCTGGAGGCCGACACCGCGCCGGCGGGGTGACCTCCGACGAGCCTCAGCCGCAGGTGGTCAGGCCGGCCAGATGGTCGACCACGTCCCGCAGGCGGCCCGCACGATCGAGGACGGCTCGCTGGCGCGCCGCGCCACTGCCCTTCCTGCGGAGCGCGTCGACTAGGCGGTAAACCTCCGCCTCGTCGCCCGCCGCGCGGAGCCCCGGGCCCGCGGCCCTGATCAGGGCCGCGATCCGGACCTCGGCAGGCACGTGATCGCCGGTGATCGGGTCGAGGGCGAAGCCCGTGGGCCCGTACCGGGCGGCGTACCGGTGCGCGTCACGCAGCCGTGCGACGGAGACGTCGGGCGCGGGCCCGTCCTCGTCCGCCCGAGCGAGGAGCGAGGCGCACAGACCGCGCAGCAGCAGTGCCGCGAGGACAGTGGTGTCGACGTCGGCGCTGGTGTCCGTGACGCGGAACTCGACGGTCGGCTGGTGCTCGGAGGGACGCGCGAACCAGTAGATCATCCGGCGGTCCATGAGGACGCCCGAGGCGACCAGGGCGTCCGCGGTCCTCTCGTACGAAACGGCGTCCACCAGCGGGGACGGGCCCGCGGTCGGCCAGCGGCCGAATTCCAGGGCCCGCCAGCTCGCGTAACCGGTGTCCAGCCCGCCGGCGAACGGCGAGTTCACGGCCAGGGCCTGGAGGGCGGGGAGCCAGGGGCGTACGCGGTTGGCCAGGAACAGGGCCTGCGCGCGGTCGGCGGTGCCGACGTGGATGTGGCAGCCGCACACGATCCCCAGCCTGCCGTCGACGAGGGCGCCGAAGTGCCGGGCCATGCGGCGGTAGCGCGGAGAGTCGGTGACCGGGATCGGTGCCGCCGGCGGCACCACGGCGGTGCCGGAGGCGACGAGCAGGCAGTGCGAGGCACGAGCCGCGTCGGCGACGCGGGCCCGAAGGAAGCACAGCTGGGCCCGCAGATCGTCGGAGGTGGTCGCGGGCCGGGTGCAGACCTCGACCATGCAGCGGTAGAACTCGGTCTGCACCAGATCACCGAGGGCGTACGAAGCGGCCTCGATCACCGGTCCGGCGCGCGCCACCGGGGCTCTGGTCAGGCGGTCGACGAGGAAGAACTCCTCCTCGACCCCCACCGTCGACACCACCGGTCTCCCCGTCGTGGCGAGCACCGCTGCGGTGGCGCGTCCCGGGCCGCGGTCCGGGACGCCGGCCGGAAGACTGCGCGGCTCGGTGGCGGTCATGTTCTACGTGTACCCCGAAACCGGCCCCCAAACAGCAGGCCGGCCCCACGGGCCCGGACCGCTTGAGGCGCGTCCGGATGGGCAGGCGCAAGGGCGTACCCGTACCAGGAACAGAGGGTGAGTGCCATGGAACGGACCACCGAGCCGGAGCCCGAGGGGCCCGGGCCCACACCCGCGACGCCGGACCCGGTCCCACGGGACCCGCGTCCGCCCGACCCGGGCGAGAAGCCGCCCGAGCCGGAACCTCCGGCCCCGGAACCCGGCACGTCACCGCCGGTCCCGGAGCCCCCCGACTGACCGAGTCACCGAACGGCCCAACCGCTCACCGGCCGAACGAGGAAGGATGTGAACGCTGTGCGAGTCGCCTTTCTGACGGCGCCCGAGGGTGTCGAGGAGATCGAACTCACCGAACCGTGGAAGGCCGTGCTCGGGGCGGGCTGGAACCCGCAGCTGGTCTCGACCGAGGCGGGCCTCGTCCAGGCCTTCCACCACCTGGACAAGGCCGGCACGTACCCCGTCGACCGGGTCCTCGCGAGCCGCACGGCCGACAGTTTCGACGCCCTCGTCCTGCCCGGCGGGGTCGCCAATCCCGACGCGTTGCGGATGTACGAGCCGGCCGTCGACTTCACCCGCGACTTCTTCGCGTCGGCCAAGCCGGTGGCCGCGATCTGCCACGCCCCGTGGATGCTGGTGGAGGCCGACGCCGTACGCGGGCGGACGCTGACCTCCTGGCCCAGCCTGGCGACCGACATCCGCAATGCGGGCGGTACCTGGGTCGACGAGGAGGTCCGGGTCTGCCACGCAGGACCCTCGACGCTGGTCACGAGCCGCAAGCCGGACGACCTGGACGCCTTCTGCGCGGCTCTCGTGAAGGAATTCGGCGACGGACCCCGCGCCGGAGCATGACGCGTGGGATCCACGGACGCATGGTCCGCCCTGCGGTCATTCCCGCAGGGCGGCAGTCGGCTTTTGCCCGGGGGGCGGCTGCGGAAAACCTCGCGAATGAGCGCGAATGAGCTGGGTGGTGATGGGTAGCCGCCGGACATGCCGTATCCCGTGATCCGCAATTGCGCCGCGCGTCAGGCCCCGGCCAGGACGCGCGGCGGCTTCGCCGTCCGGCGCGCCGGGCCGGCCGAGCCGGGAGGCGGACCCGCGTCATGAGCCGCGCCGCGCTCTTCGACGTCGACGGGACGCTCGCCGACACCAACCACCTGCACGTGACGTGCTGGTGGGAGGCGCTGCGGCAGGCCGGTCACCGGGTGCCGATGCACTCCGTCCACCGGGCCCTGGGACTGCCGGGCGAGGACCTGATCGCGCGGCTCCTCGGTGACGCTCGCGACAAGAGCGAGGACGACGCACTGAGCGCCGCGCACGAGACCCTGTACGGCACGTACTTCGACCGGTTGCCGAGCTACGACCGCGCCGCCGACCTACTGCGCGAACTTGACCGCAGGGGCTGGCGCGTCGTGCTGGTCACCTCGGCGAACAGCGTCGAACTGGAGGCGCTGAAGAAGGCGATCGACGCCGAGGACGCCATCACTGCCACCGCGAGCTCCGACGACGTGAGCGAGGGCAAACCGGCACCCGGCCCGGTGCACCACGCCCTCGGCCTCGCCGGGGCGCGGGCGCGCGACGCCGTGTTCGTCGGCGACAGCGTCTGGGACATGAAGGCCGCCGCCCGCGCGGAGGTCACCGGCGTCGGGCTCCTGTGCGGCGGCATTGCGCGTCACGACCTGGAGGAGGCCGGAGCCCGCGCCGTGTACCGCGACCCGGCCGATCTGCTCGAGCACCTCGACCGCAGCCCCTTCGCGCAGACCCCACCGGGCTGACCGACCGCCCGGCCGGTGTTCGTCACCGTCGCCCGGGGACATGGATCCCCGGCGGGCAGGCGACCTCGCACCAGACGCGCTTGCCGTCCGCCCCCGGCTCGGAACCCCAGTCCCGGGCCAGACGTTCCACGATCAGCAGCCCGTGACCGCCGGGCTGCGAGCGCTCGCCCCGCCCCGCCGGTACGCGCACCGGCGGCGCCGGATTGCCGTCCGTGACCTCGATCCGCAGCCGTTCGGCCGAGCAGTCGAGGACGAGTGCGCGGGGCCCTCCGCCGTGCAGGCAGGCATTGGCCACCACCTCCGACACCAGCAGGAGCACGTCCTCGGCGGCCTCCCGCTCGCGCTCCCCGTTGCCCGGGAGCCAGTGCCAGGCGGTCAGCGCCTCGCGGGCGAAATCACGGCTGCGCGAGACGACGTCGGTGGTTCCGGACAGCCTCAGGCTCCAGGTCCGGTCCGACGGCCCGCGCTGCTCCATGGCGCTCAGGCTCCTCCGCCGCGCGGGGTGCGCAGGGCTTCCGCCACATCGGTGTGGATGGGGAACACACCGTCCGCACCGGTGATCCGGAACATACGGGCGACGGGCCCGTGCAGGCCAACCAGTTCGAGGGTGGCCCCTGCCTCCTGCGCCGCGAGCCGCGTGTTCAGCAGCACGTTCAGCCCAGTGGAATCGCAGAAGCCGAGCGTCGCCAGATCGACCAGCACCCGGCGGCCCGGGGCGAGGGCCGCGTCGAGGGCGTCCCGCAGGGGCTGCGCCGTATCGTGGTCCAGTTCCCCCGCGAGCGCGATGACGACGGCTCCGTCCTCCACGGCCTCGACCGCGACGGTGAAGCGTCCGCTTTCCGCTTCCGGCACCATCCGGCACCACCCTTCCGTCGTGCTCTTGTGCGCCTGCCCGGGATCCAGCGCAATATACCTGTCTGTCCCGCGCGAAGGGTGGAGCGCCTCATGCCGTTGCGGTCTGCGGGTCCTCCGCGAGCAGTCCCTGCCGCAGCCGGCCCAGGATGCGGCCCAGCAGCCGGGAGACGTGCATCTGGGACATGCCCAGGCGCTCGCCGATCTCGGCCTGGGTCAGCTCTTCCCCGAAGCGGAGGGCGAGGATCGTCCGGTCCCGTTCGGTCAGCTCCTCCAGCAGGGGCTTGAGCGATTCCAGGTCCTCGACCGTCTCGAAGCGGCTCTCCTCCATGCCGAGGCTGCGCGCCAGCGTGCCGGGCGCGTCGTCCTCCTCCGTCACGGAGAGGTCCAGGGAAAGGCTGGTGAAGCCGTTGGCCGCCAGCCGGCCCTCGCAGACCTCCTCCACCGTGACGTCCAGCCGCTCGGCGAGCTCCTGCGCACTCGGGGCGTGCCCCAGTTCCTGCTCCAGCGCGTCATTCGCCTTGGCCAGGTCGATGCGCAGCTCCTGCAGCCGGCGCGGTACGCGGACGGCCCAGGTCGTGTCACGGAAGAACCGCTTGATCTCTCCCACGATCGTGGGCAGGGCGAACGACATGAATTCGAACCCGCGATCCGGGTCGAACCTGTTGATCGCCTTGATCAGGCCGATGGTGCCCACCTGCATGACGTCTTCCCACGGTGCGCTGCAATGGCGGACGCGCGTGGCCGCGTACTTGACCATGCTCAGATTCAGTTCGACCAGGGTGTTGCGCACGTACGAGTACTCCGCGGTGCCCTCGTCCAGTTCGTGCAGTCGCCGGAAGAGCGTCACGGACAGATCGTGCGCGTCCGCCGTGCTCACGGACTGCAGCTCCCGGATTTCGCGGATCTCGGGGATCTCGGGGATCTCGGGGGTCCTGGCAAGGTCCGGGAGTGCGTCCGGCTGCGGCGCGGGGGCGGCCTGAATACGGAGAGTGGTAGGCATGAGGCCTCCTTGGGAGTTCCCTCAAGCCACATACCCGCTCCCGACCGGTTGAAGCTGTGCAGGTCGTCGCCGTGCGTGACTCTGCGTGAGGGGATGAGGGGCTCAAGCGCGGCGCTGGGGCGCCCGTCACCGGGTCGCGGAGCCGTCCGGGGTCAGGTGGTAGATGGCGAAGGCCCTGTCGATGACCGGCATCGCGACGTTGCGCACCCGCACCCCGCCCGCCGTCGTTCCGTGCTCCGTACCCAGGTGGGCGTGGCCGTGGACGGCGAGATCCGCACCGGCCCCGTCGACGGCCTCCGCGAGCAGGTAGCTTCCGAGGAAGGGATAGATCTCGGGCGGCTCACCGGCCAGCGTGTCCGCCACCGGGGAGAAATGGGTGAGCGCGATGCGCAGGTCACTGCCCGCCTCGGCGAGTTCGCGCAGCGACCGCTCGAGCTCCTCCGCGCAGCGCCGGGTGTAGCGGATGAACGCCTTCATCTCGGGCTCGCCGAACTCGCTGCCGCAGCGCCCCGCGAAGCCACCGCCGAAGCCCTTCGTTCCGGCGATTCCGACCCTCGCGCCGTCGACGTCGACCAGGACGCCGTCGCCTTCCAGGACCCGTACCCCTGCCTCCGCCAGCACGCGGGTGACGGCCGTCTGCCGGCCGCTCTGGTAGTCGTGATTGCCGAGCACCGCGATCACCGGCACCGGGAGCCGGTCCACCTCTCCGGCCACCACATGGGCCTCCTGCGGAGTGCCGTGACGCGTCAGGTCGCCGGCGAGCAGCAGCAGGTCCGCACAGTCTCCGAGCGTCTCGAAGGCGGGGCGCAACAGGCCTTCGCTGCCGGGGCCGAGGTGGATGTCGCCGACAGCCGCGACGCGGATCACAGCAGCTCCTCCGAGCGGTCGGGAGGGCTGGCGCAGCACACGGTGACGTCCTCGCGCCAGGGAAGGCCCACGAGTTCCTCCCCGGCGATGCGCAGGATCTCCGCCCGGCACTCCCCGCTGCTCACGCCGCCACGGACCAGTACGCCCGCGCCGCGCGCCTCGACCCGGACGCCGAGCTCGGCGATCTCCTCGCGCGCGAGGCGTTCCCTGAGGTGCTCGATGCGGTACTCGATGAGCTCGGTCGAAGTCACGGCGTCGCCTCCCAGGGATCGGTGATCTGGAGCCGTTCGAGCAGGTAGAGGAACGCGTCGGGCAGCGGGGCGGACCGGTGGGCCCGGTTCAGCCGGTCCCAGTCGATCTGTTCCCGCAGCATCCGCGCCATCGGGAGCAGGTCGCCGAAGTCGCAGTAGTGCTCGCAGAGCGCCGTGAGCCGGGCGTCCATGAGGTCGGTCGGTGCCAGGACGGGCATCCACACCGAGTCCACCGGCCGGACCTCGGCCCGCTCCAGCAGCGCGGTACTCACCGGACGCCGGGCGAGCTCGAAGATCAGGTCGATCTCCTCCCCGCCCGCCCGGCCCTTGACCAGCCAGTCCTCGGGTGCCCGGCGCATGGCGATACCGCCGTTCTCCAGTGCCTTGACCACGGCGTCCGCGTCCTCGGGCCGGACACAGAAGTCGGTGTCGTGCTGGAAGCCGGCCGGCACGCCGTGGGCGAAGGCGGCCACGCTGCCGGCGAGTGCGAACGGCTGCCCCGACGCCTTCAGGAGCGCCGCCACGCGCTTGGTGGTCTCCAGGATCGCCTGGGTGTGGTCGTGCGGCAGGCTTCCGTCCGCACCGCCTGCCTCCGGAAGCGGGGTTCCGGGCCGGGCCGCGAAGTCCGACGGAGAGGGAGGAAAATTTCTCACGCTGTGCCTCCGGGCGCCCGGGACCGGTTCCCTGCCGTGTCCTCATGGGCTGCGGCTTGCCCGGACAGCGTTCCTGAAACCTGTACGAAGCGGTCGGTCACCCGCCCGGCCCATGGGCGCGGCCGTCAGGTGATCGGTTCGGGAGCCGGTACCGGCCCGGGCAGCGGTCCCGGCTGCGGGAGCGGATCGGGCTGCGGGGCGGGATCCGGCCGGGGATCGGGCCCGGGCCGGGGCGGCGCCGGTGGCACCGGGTCGGGGCCGCCGGGACCCGGGACGGGCCCGGGCAGCGGACCGGGCTGCGGACCGGGCCCGGGTCCGGGCGCCGGCGTGGGGTTGGGCGGTACGGGGTCGTCAGGGGTACGCATGAGGTCGTGCATGAGGCCCACCTCGCATCGGGTTCCTGTCACGGCGCCGGCCGTCCGCCACGCGGCGGCGCGCGCGGCGGACCGTACGACGGCCGTGCTTGACCCCGCGCGGATACCCGGCCGGTCCGTGTTGATGCCGCGCGGCCCCTTTCTCCTCCCGGGGCGGGTCAGCTGCCGGGCCGGATCACCACCGCCAGCACCTCCACCGGGGGGCCGTGCCGGAAGTGGAGAACGAACGGCACGAAGTCGCCCGCCCGCCAGCTCGTACTCGTCTTCTTGCGCGCCATGACGCTCACGCCGAAGGGGGACATGGTGAGGGCGGCGCCCGCGGGCACCTGCACCGATCCCGCCATCCGCATGGTGTCGGCCCCGAGGCCGGAACTCGCGTGCCGGCTCAGCATCGACCTCTCGACGGCAGGTGACGTCACGGACGTCAACTGGTCCGCCGAACCGCCCACGTTGACGATGTCGAAGAAGGCTGCCGTCTCCTGGCTGTTGCCGTAGGGGAGGAAGACACGGCCGTTGCCGACGGCCATCCGCGGAGGGCTGCCCGCGGCACCGGACGAGGTCCAGATCGTCAGACCGGTCAGCGTCACCGCGCACGCGACCACCGGGACGATCGCGGCGCGCAGCCCGTCCCGCACGCGCCGACGGGACGGGAGTCGGGACCGCGCGGTCTGCCCCGCAGGTGATTGCGTCATCGCCCCATACCTTCCGCCCGGCCGCTCGTACCCGCCCGCCGTGCATGCGGCGCGGGCTGCCACGTGCGCAACCGGAGACTGTTGCCCACCACCATCAGGGAACTCACGGACATCGCGGCCGCCGCGACCATCGGATTGAGCAGCCCCACCGCGGCGAGCGGAACGGTGACGACGTTGTACCCGAAGGCCCAGACGAGGTTGGCCCGGATCGTCCCGAGGGTCCGCCGGGCCAGCTGGACGGCGTCGGCGACGGCCTCGATGTCGCCGCGTACGAGCGTGACGTCGGCCGCGCCGATGGCCACGTCCGTTCCACTGCCCATGGCGATGCCGAGGTCGGCCCCCGCCAGCGCCCCGGCGTCGTTCACCCCGTCGCCGATCACCGCGACCCGGCGACCCTCGTCGCGCAACACCCGCACGAGTTGCGCCTTGTCCTCGGGTGAACAGTGCGCGTGCACGTCCCTGATGCCGAGGGCGGAGGCGACGCGGACCGCGGTGGCCCTGCGGTCGCCGGTGGCCAGCACCGGCTCCACCCCCAGGCGCCGCAGCCGGTCGACGGCCCGGTAGCTGCCGGGGCGCAGGACGTCCCCGACGGAGATCAGGGCCTGGTCGGCGCCGTCCACCCGGACCAGGACCGGCGTGTGCGCGGCCGCCTCCGCCTCGGCCAGCGCTCCGTCCAGCGCGGGGTGCAGGTCCGCGCCGGCGGCGCGCACCTCCACCCGGTGCCCCTCCACCACCCCGGTCACACCGACCCCCGCGGTCGCCCGGAAGCCGGTCACCGCGGCCGGTGACCGACGGCGCGGTTCCGTCCGGTAGTACGCGACCACGGCGCGGCCCAGCGGGTGCTCGGAGCCCTGTTCCACCGAGGCGGCCAGCCACAGGGCCCGCTCGCTCCCGATCCCGTCGGGCACGGCCGTCACGCGCGAGACGGTCATCCGGCCGGTCGTCAGCGTGCCGGTCTTGTCCAGGACCACGGTGTCGACATGGCGCAGGGTCTCCAGTGCCCGGGGGCCGCTCACCAGCAGACCCAGCTGCGCGCCCCGGCCCGTGGCCGCCAGCAGGGCGGTGGGAGTCGCCAGCCCCAGCGCGCAGGGACAGGCCACGACCAGGACGGCCACACAGGCCGTGACGGCCGCCTGCGGAGCGGCCCCGGCACCGAGCCAGAAGCCGAGAACGGTGACGGCCAGGGCCAGCACCACCGGGACGAAGACGCCCGCCACCGTGTCCGCCAGGCGCTGGGCCCGGGCCTTGCCGGCCTGCGCCTCGGTGACCATGCGGGTGATCCGCGCGAGCTGGGTCTGCGAGCCGACCGCGGTGGCCCGCACCACCAGCAGGCCGCCCGCGTTGACCGCACCGCCGACCACCGCCTGCCCGGGGCCGACCTCGACGGGGTCGCTCTCGCCGGTGACCAGGGACAGGTCGACGGCCGATCCGCCGGAGGTCACCACCCCGTCCGTCGCGACCCGCTCGCCCGGCCGGACGATGAACTCCTGCCCCACCCGCAATTCCTCGATCGGCAGGAGACGCTCGCGGCCGTCCTCCCGCACGGTCACGTCCTTGGCGGCCAGCCCGGCGAGTGAGCGCAGCGCCTCGCCCGTGCCGCGGCGTGCCCTGGACTCGAGGAAACGCCCGGTCAGGACGAAGAGCGGCACGCCGACGGCCGCCTCCAGGTAGATGTGGGACACCTCCCCGCCCGCCGAGGGCAGCAGGCTGAAGGGCATCCGCATCCCCGGATCGCCCGCCCCGTCGAGGAACAGCGCGTACGCCGACCAGAGGAAGGAGGCGACCACCCCCAGCGACACCAGCGTGTCCATCGTGGCCGCCGCGTGCCGCAGCCCGCGTACGGCCCGGGTGTGGAACGGCCACGCGCCCCAGACGGCGACCGGCGCGGCCAGGGCGAAGCACAGCCACTGCCAGTTGCGGAACTGCAGCGCGGGCACCATCGACAGCACCAGAACCGGAACGGACAGCAGGGCGGTGATCAGCAGCCGCCGGACCTCCTCGCGGCCGGGGGGACGGCCGGTGCCCGCCGGCGGGCTCGGTTCGTGCGCGGGCCGGGGCGGTGCGGGCAGTTCGGCGCTGTAGCCCGCCCGCTCGATCGCCGTGACGAGATCCTGCGCCGTCACGTCCGACGGATGGCTCACCCTGGCCCGCCCGGTGGCCAGATTGACCGTGGCGCTCACGCCCTCGATCCTGGCCAGCCGCTTCTCGACGCGGTTCACACAGGCCGCGCACGTCATACCGCCGACGACCAGGTCGGTGCTCGCGCGCAGCTCCGTCCGCTCCGCCGTCACCGCGTGCCGCCCGTGCCCGTACCGGCGGTGTGCCCGTGCGGCCGGGCAGGGTCCCCGACGAAGCCCGGGCCGTCGAACTCGGTGGAGCGCATACCGGGAGCGACCGGGTCGGCGGCGGACCCCACCGCGTACGAGAGCGCGAACATCGCTATGAGGAGCGCCAGGAAGCCGGTGAGAGCGGGCGGTGGCGCCCACCGCTTCAGGGCGGTGATCGCCAGGGTCGGGTACTCAAGCCGGTCCGCCATCGTCACTCCGGATTCTTGTACTCGGTGCCAGACGGACGAGGTGCCGGCCACCGGCGGCCCGGAACCTGCGCGCCGCGGTACCGGAGCCGGGACGGCACCCCCTCCGGCGAGGTAGTCGCAGAGATACGGAAGGAGGTTCCCGCGATTTCGAAATCCGTCGGGCCGGGCGCGCGGCGGCCCGGGGCGGAGGTCACAGGGGCGGACCCTTATGGACCTCTTGCTCCGTATGTCACTCTGGCCGGGCGAACCGGGCCACCCACCTGCCAGGGCCCCGGCCGATCGACCGACACGGAAAATGCCCATGTCCCTGCCGTCCCCCTCCCGAGCCGTACCCGCCGCAATCGCCGGTGCCGTGACCGTCCTGCTGACGGCGTGCGGGCCCTCGGCCGCCGCCGGCCCGGCAGCGCCACCGCACGCGGCGCCGACGGCAGCCGCGGCATCCGCCGCCCACCAGCCCGCGCGGGAACCGTCGCCGGTGGCCACTGCCACCCCGGCCGCCCCCGCCCCCGCGCACGTGGCCTCGACGCTGTCCATACCTTCCGTGGGGATCTCCGGGCTGCGCGTGATGCCGTACGAGGGCACCACCGACGACGTGGCCGGGACGCGCATCCAGGACCGCGGTGTGGCGGCGAGTCCCTACGGTGAGCGGGGCGGAGTCGGCCCCGGCCAGGTGGGCAACTTCCTGGTCACGGCGCACCGCCTGTCGGCCGGCGGCCCGCTGGGCAGCCTGCCGGGCGTGAACAAGGGCGATACGGTCCTCGTGACCGTCGGTGACGTGGTGTACACCTACGAGATCACCGCGACCCGCAAGACGTCCTTCCGTTCGGAGCGCTCGCTGAGCGAGCAGCGCGCCGCGGTGCCGGGGGAACCCGGCGCGGCCCCCACGCGGGCGATGATCACGATCTCGACGTGTGCCACGCCGGAGGACCACGCCGAGGGCAACTTCTGGAGCGACGCCCAGGGCAACCCCGAGCACCGCATCGACAAGATAGGCGTGCTGCGCAAGACCTCCGGAGCCCCGTCCGCCGGCTGACGCGCGGCTGACCCACGGCTCCGCCCCGCCGTGCACCGACGGCTACGGCCTGAGCCGTCGGTGCGCGGCGCGAGCATGGGTGAGGCGGGCGACGGCCGTTCCCGTGCTCGCCGCGGCAAGGAGGCAGGCGAGGCGCAGGAGGTCGAAGGGGGCTTCCCAGGTGAGCTCACCGATCGGTGCACTCGCGAAGGCGTTGAGGACCAGCCAGCAGAGCAGGGCGGTTCCCGGGGCGGCCGTGAGACGGGCCCCGGTGCTCACCAGGGCCACGGCGAGGGAGAGCGCCATGAGGTCCACGGCGGGGTCGCCGGGTCCGTCGAGGAGGTTGAGTACGGCGACCAGGGCGACGGCCGCGACGGCCGCCGCGGCCCAGACCGAGCCCGTCGCGGCGGGACTCGGCACGGGGCGCATGCCTGAACTGATCCGCTTCCACTCGACCATGCGACGCCTCCTTCACGCGGTGCCCCGCCGTTGGGGCCCTCCGAGATGATGCACCACCGGGAGAGAGCCCCCACCGCCGATTCGCCCCGCCTGCGACGTGAACCCGTCCGCGAGGCGCCGCCCCAACTGGGGCGGGCGCAGTGCACCGTTGGCCCCCCGCTCGCTCGAACGTTGCATCGATAGAGTGGCTGCCGGAGGCGGAGACCACGTCGCTCCCCTCCATCGGTTTCCGCACACACCGGGGGTTCCGCGTGCCTGTTCCACGTCTGAGCAGCACTCCGCTACCGGGCATCGGCGTCCGCTACGACCTGACCACCCGTGAGCACCGCCGCATCTCGGTGGTGGCCCACCGCGACGGGACGCGGACCCTGAACGCCTACGGCGGTGACGATCCTGACGAGTGCGCGCTGTCGGCGAAGTTGACCGCGGGGGAGGCGGAGGCGCTGGTCGACGCGCTGATGCCGTCCCACCACAGTCCCAGTCTGCTCTCGACCACGGACCTCGGGCTGGTCGCGGAGCGGATCGAACTGTCCGCGCATTGCCGTTGGAACGGGCGGGTGTTGGGGGAGAGCAGAATCCGCACCGAGACGGGCGCGTCCGTCGTCGCCGTGCTGCGTCGTGCCCAGGCGATCCCGTCGCCGACACCGGATTTCCGACTTGCGGGCGGGGACATGCTCATCGTGATAGGGACCCGTGAGGGCGTCGAGGCCGCGGCGGAGATCCTCGGCAGGGAGTGAGAAGCCCACACTCCGGTGCGGTCCCTTTGTTCGTGTTTGCAATGTTTCGCATCGTGGGCGCCATTTGTCGTGCGCTAAACTTCCTTACGAGCCGTCGCGCTCTATTGAGCGGGTGGGTGCTCAATCTTGGGGGTCATCGTCTCGTCCGGATCCGGACGGCGGTGCGAGTGGGGGGACATGACATGGGTCGAGACGCGCACCCCCTGCGGCTGCCCCCGGCCCGTATCGACAACACCGCCCGCGACAGCGTGCCCGATACCGGCCGCACCGCTCCTCGCGTCTGACGCCGCCGTACCGCGCGCTGCGCGGCCCCTTCCCCCACGGCCCCGGCCGACCGCTCCCGCTTCTCCGCCTTCTCCGCCTTCTCCGCCTTCGCGCGGCCACAGCAGTGAGCCGCATCCGGAGCCCGGGCCACGAACGGCGCACCTTCCTCACGCTCACCCGCACACCGAGACCAGCCCGGTCATGCCTGCGACCGGCCGACCGGCCGACCGGCCGCGCACGCCTGCCACCCCGCGGAGCCCACCGGGCACCGCACCCGATGTCCCGTACCCCGACAAGGCACTGACGCCGTCACCGAACCGACCGGAGGACCGACGCCCGTGCACCACACGACCGCCATGCTCATCGAACTCGGAGCCATCATCCTGGCCCTGGGCCTGCTCGGCCGCCTCGCCGGCAGAGTGGGGTTCTCGCCCATACCGCTCTACCTGCTCGCCGGACTCGCCTTCGGCCACGGCGGGATCCTCCCGCTCCAGGCGAGCGAGGAGTTCGTCGCGACCGGCGCCGAGATCGGAGTCATCCTGCTCCTGCTCCTGCTCGGCCTGGAATACAGCGCTTCCGAACTCGTCACCAACCTCAAGACCCAGTACCCCTCCGGAGCCGTCGACTTCGTCCTCAACGCCGCACCCGGCGCCGCCGCCGCACTGCTGCTGGGATGGGGTCCCGTCGCCGCGGTCGCCCTCGCCGGCGTCACCTGGATCTCCTCCTCGGGAGTCATCGCCAAGGTCCTCGGCGACCTCGGCCGCCTCGGCAACCGCGAAACGCCCGTCGTCCTCGGCATCCTGGTCATGGAAGACCTCGCCATGGCCGTCTACCTGCCCATCCTCACCGCCCTGCTCGCCGGAGTGAGCCTGGCCGGCGGCGCCGTCACCCTGCTGATCTCCCTGGGCACCGTGGGCGCCGTCCTGTACGTGGCACTGCGCCACGGACGGCTGATCAGCCGCGCCGTGTCCTCCGACAACGCCGAGATGCTGCTCCTCGTCGTACTCGGCCTCACGCTCCTCGTCGCCGGAATCGCCCAGGAGCTCCAGGTCTCCGCCGCCGTGGGCGCCTTCCTGGTCGGCATTGCGCTGTCCGGAGAGGTCGCCGAAGGTGCGGCCACCCTCCTGACCCCGCTGCGGGACCTGTTCGCCGCCGTCTTCTTCGTCTTCTTCGGCCTGTCCACCGACCCCGCCGACATCCCGCCGGTCCTGCTTCCCGCCCTGCTCCTCGCCGTCGCCACCGCGCTCACGAAGATCGCCACCGGCTGGTACGCGGCACGCCGCGCCAGAATTCACGGCAGGGGCCGCTGGCGTGCCGGCGGGACCCTCGTCGCCCGGGGCGAGTTCTCCATCGTCATCGCCGGGCTCGCCGTCGGTGCCGAGCCCCGGATCGGCCCCCTGGCCACCGCCTACGTCCTGATCCTCGTCATCGTCGGCCCGCTCACCGCCCGTTACACCGAGCCATTGGCCGGCCTCCTCACGCGCCGCGCGAAGTCTCCCGTACCGGCCGCTCCCGCCACCGTTCCCGCCGGAGAACGCGCCCCGAGCGTCACCGCCGACGCCTGAGCCCGGGTATCCGCCTCCCCGCATCCGCCGCAGGAGGGTACGCACACCGTGCACGAAACGACCGCCGAATTCCTCGACGACCTCCGCCACGGCGGCGGCGACGCCTTCGACGTGGCGCAGCGCATGGGCTTCGACGAGCCCCTGCACCGCTACACGCTGCAGACGGCCTCCATCGGCGCCCGCCCGCGGGAGGCTCGCGTCACTCGGTGGCCCGCCGCCGGCCCCGGCGGCGCGGGTACGGGAAGAGGCGGGGCCGGCGTTTGGCGGCCACGTCCTCGACCCAGCCGAACGTCAGCACGAGCAGCCCGAGCAGCAGGATCGCCACCAGCAGCGTGAACCACTGGCTGGCCAGCAGCCACTGGAGGTTGTCGTAGACGAAGGGGACGCTCCAGAGGGGGTCGATCAGCGGGACGGCGACCACCAGCGCGACCTGGTGCCAGAGGTAGACGCTGACGGCTCGCGCGTTGAGCAGGCCGACCAGGCCGTTCCAGCGTTCCAGCGGTCTGGGCCACCGCTCCCAGGACGGGCTGACGTGGAGCAGGATCGCGACGAAGCCGAAGGACCACAGGGCCTGGGCGATCGGCCAGGACTCGATGTCGGTCGCCACGGTGGGATCGACCGGACGGGTCTGCAGGTACCAGAGGGCCGCCACCATGATCAGCGGCGCGACGGACGGCAGCACGTACTGCGGGATCTTCTTGAGCAGGCCCTCCTGGTGGGCCATGCCGAGGATCCAGCAGGCCCCGAAGGTGGCGAAGTCGTTGGCGGTCTCCCAGACCCGGCTGTAGACGAACTCCTGGTCGACGAAGAACGCGTTCATGACGATGACCATCGCCAGCGGAGCGGACAGCGTCGCCACCGGGAAGCGTCGCAGTGCCCGGAGCAGCAGCGGCGAGAGCAGGACGTACCAGAGGTAGGCCCGGAGGTACCAGAGCGGGACGATGATCTGCGTGGCCCAGCTGGATTCCACGTGCTGGAAGCCGCTCAGCGCCTCGGCGTACGGCGGGGTGCTCAGCGGCAGGATCCAGAAGGCCAGCTTGGCCCACCACCAGGTGGGGTGCCCCTCGGACCGGGGGCCCCAGCCGTCGAGGATCTGGAGGGCGATCAGGACGGCCCCGAACAGCCACATCGGCGGCAGCAGCCGGCGCAGTCGGCCGCGGATCACACCGAGAGCGGGACGGCTGAGCGAGCGGGCCATCAGCGAGCCCGCCAGGGCGAACATCACGCCCATCGACGGGAAGACGAGCGGCAGCCAGAACCATCCGAAGGTGTGGTAGAGCACCACGCGGCCCAGCGCCAGCGCGCGCAGCAGGTCGAGATAGCGGTCCCGGCCGCCCTTGCGCTCGGCCGACGCCGGCGCTTCCGCCTCCGGCGTCGGTTCCCGGGCCGGCTCGGCGCGCAACGCGGCAGGGACCCGCAACTGCATGGTGTCCCGGGTGCGACCGAGGTCGAAGGATGCGGTCACGGCCGGGCCTCCACCGGTACGGCGACCTCGCCCGTGCGACGGAGCTTCTGCCACCGCAGCCGGCCACCGGTCATCGCTGTGATCGCGGACTGCAGTAGGACGATGTACATCAGCTGCCGGTAGACCAATTGCTGGATCGGCAGGCTGATCAGGTGCCAGGGCTTCTCGCGGTCGAGCCGGAAGGCGTACCAGGACAGTGCCCCCTGGAGCAGGATGAAGCCGCCCCAGCTGGTGAGGGTGATCGGGGCGTCCCCGAACAGCACGCCGTACAGCAGGAACAGGTCGACCAGCGGCGCCAGCAGCGGGGCGACCACTCCGAAGAGCACGACGAGCGGAAGCCCGATCCGGCCGAAGCGCCCGGCCGGACCGCGGGAGGTCACGGAGCTGCGGTGCTTCCACATCGCCTGCATGCTGCCGTAGCTCCAGCGGTACCGCTGGGACCAGAGCTGCTGGAGGCTGGCGGGTGCCTCGGTCCAGGCGCGGGCGTGCTCGGCGTAGACGATCCGCCAGCCGTCGCAGAGCACCGCGATGGTGATGTCGGTGTCCTCGGCGAGGGTGTCGTCGCTCATCCCGCCGACCCGCCGCAGGGCCTCCTTGCGGAACGCGCCGACGGCACCGGGGATGGTCGGGATGACGCCCAGCATGTCGTACATCCGGCGGTCGAGGTTGTGGCCGAGGACGTACTCGATGTGCTGCCAGGCACCGATCAGGCTGTCGCGGTTGCCGACCTTCGCGTTGCCCGCGACCGCGCCGATCGCCGGGTCGCCGAAGGGCTGGATCAGCTCGCGCACGGTGGACGGCTCGAAGACGGTGTCCCCGTCCATCATCACGACGATGTCGTACGAGGCGGCCGCGATGCCGGTGTTGAGCGCGCTGGACTTGCCGCCGTTGACCTGGCGGATCAGCCGGACGAACGGCAGGTTCATCTCCTCGACGATGTCCGCGGTGCCGTCCGTGGAGCCGTCGTCGATGACGATGACCTCGATCGGATGGTCACTGGCGGCGAGTGAGTGGAGGGTGTTGGCTATGCACTCGCGTTCGTTGTAGGCGGGGACGAGCACGGTGACCGGCTGGGTGACGGGTGGCCCCCAGGCGTCCCGCCGTTTGGAGCGGCGGGCGTGGATCGGCGCGAGGACGAGCATCAGCGCGAACCGTCCGAAGTTGAGGAAGCCTACGAGGGCCAGCAGCCCGACCAGTACCGGCAGGGTGAGCACGGCGAACTGGGTGGCCCAGATGAACCCCTTGCCCGCCCACAGCTGGAACCCGTGCACCGGCACGGTCGCGCTGGAGGCGCCGAGCGCCTCGGAGATGGTGGTGAAGCGGTAGCCCTGGGCCTGCAGCTTGTCGATGATCTGCACGAGCGCGGCGACGGTCTGGGTACGGTCGCCACCCGCGTCGTGCAGCAGGATCAGCGCGCCCGCACCGGGCTTGGCCGGCATCGCCGCCTTGACGATCTCGTTCACGCCGGGGCGCTTCCAGTCGTCGGTGTCGCGGTCGATGAACGCGGTGAGGTAGCCGCGCGCCCCCACGTACTTGATCACCGGGTAGTTCCAGTCGTCCATCGCGGAGGCGTCGGAGGAGTACGGCGGCCGGAACAACGCACTGTGGACACCCGCGACTCCGGCCAGCGCCAGCTGCGTCTGCGCCAGCTCCCAGCTGGTGCGGGCGTGGGACTGGTACACGAGGTCCGGGTGGGTGAAGGTGTGCACGCCGAGTTCGTGGCCGCCCGCGACGATCCGCCGGATCAGATCGGGGTTGCGCGTGGTCATCGCACCGGTGACGAAGAAGTCGGCACGGATGTTGCGGGCCGCGAGCACCTCGAGGATCTTCGGAGTCCACTCCGGGGAGGGGCCGTCGTCGAAGCTCAGGACCGCGGTGCGGTCGGGGACGTGGTAGCTGACGGGGTGCTCGTTCTTGGCACCACGCGCGTCGATGATCGGACCGCCCTTGAGCAGGTTGGCCGGCACGGTCGTCTTGTCGACCGAGATCGCGATCCGGGAGTCGTGGAACGCCTCGTTGGTGGCGAGGCCGCGCAGGACGAGCAGGGCGAGCAGGCACGCGAGCAGGGACAGCGGCATGAAGAAGCGCAGCGGCGGCGCGGCCAGTCGGCGCGGCCTCAGTGGGGACTGCCGGCGGCGCTGGTGGCGGGACAATGACGCTCCTGGAGACGGTGGTGCCGGTGATCAGGGTTGTTTGGTGGCCGGTCGGTCCGAGGGTTTTGCCCCGCGGAGCGCGGTGGCCGCGGGTTTCGGCCGGGTGACGGCAGCCTTCGACGGGGCGGCTGCGGTACTCGACGGGCCGGCCGAGGTCTTGGCGGCCGGGGCCTTCGCCCCGGGAGTCGCGGACCGCGTGACCGCCCGAGGTGACGACGGCGAGGACGACGAGGACGGCGGGGGCGACTGGGTCGGCGACGGCACGGGTGAGCGCAACGGCTGCGCGGGTATGCCCATCGCAGGGGCGTCCGCCTGCATACCGATCAGGCTGCCGCCCATGGCGACGGCCAGGATCGCGCCGACCACGGAGACCGGCCAGCCGAAACCCCGTAGCAGACGGCCACGCACACCGGACTGGTCGACGAAGACCGGTGCGGGGGCGGGTTCCTCGTAGCCCGATCCGGATGTTCCAGGATGCGTCCGGTGTTCGGATCCGCGCTGGACGGAGGACATGGCTCGGCGCACCTTGCGAGGCCTTTCATTGCAGGGTACGGAGACCGCGGGATCGCAGGGCGAACGCTAGTGCACCGGCCCGCATCGACTTGTGCCTGATGTGCGCATATGGCCTGGTCTATTCAATGGGCGTGACCAGATCGAAACGGAAGAAGTGATACCGGTTAGTAGGCACGCCCACCCCTTCGCCGAATACTGATCGGTGCCTGTCCGGCCGGGGCGGTCGTGCCGGGACCGCGGTGCCCCCGGTTCCGGAAGCTGCCCACGGCCGTCACGTGGCCCGTCGACGCGCGCCTTAGGATGACGCCCTCACCGGGTCGGCCGGTGAGGATTCCCCCTGCAGAGGGCGTGTCCAGCTACTGCCTCTGCACCTCAAGGAGCCCGTGTGAGCCAGCCCCGCCGCACCCCTCGTCGCCACGTGCGGACCGCGCTCACGCTGCCCGCCCTCCTGTGCGTACTCGCCGCGTGTTCCGGTGGCCCCGGCGACGACGCCGCCGCACCCGCCCCCAGCGCCTCGCCGACCCCGTCCGGTCCGCCGGGAACCCTGTTCGACACCTTCCACTACAGCGGCCCCGACGACCCGTCGCTCGCCGCCCACGGCTGGGAGGTGCGGACCGGCGGGGGCGGCCCCGGAATCAAGGACTCCTGGTCCGCCGCCGGCGCCGGCTTCCCCTCCGACACGACCGCCCAGGGTGGCCGGGTCCTGCGACTGCAATCGTCCACCGACGGCACCAAGCAGGGCACCAAGCAGGTCGAGGTGCAAGGCACCGGCAAGAACCTCTTCACGGGGACCTTCGCCGCCCGGGTCCACTTCAGCGGCAGGCCCACGACGGGCAACAACGGCGACCACGTCGTCCAGACCTTCTTCCCGATCTCCCCGCAGGACGACTCGGCGGACTACAGCGAGCTCGACTTCGAGTACCTCCCGAACGGCGGCTGGGGCACGGCGGGTCCGCGACTCGACAACGTCAGCTGGCACAAGGCCGATCCGCCGGACCGGGTCAGCCACACCCTCAAGCAGCGCACCGAGGGCTGGCACGTCCTGATGGTCACCGCCTTGAACGGAAAGGTCACCTACTCCCTCGACGGCAAGGAGCTGTTCACCAGCTCCGGCAAGTACGTCCCGCGAGAGAAGATGGACATCCACTTCAGCAACTGGTTCATCGACACACCCGCCACCGGTGGTCCGCGCACGTGGGACATGAAGGTCAACTGGGTCTACTACAAGGCCGATGAAGCCGTTTCGCAGGCAGATGTCCAGAAGACCGTGGACGGCTTCTACAGCTCGGGCACCCACTACGTGAACACCGTGCCGAAGGCCTGACCTCGGTCCGGGGTCCGGCGCCGCGCTCCGCCGTACGGGAGTGCTTGCCGGCCCCGGTGGGGTCAGCGGGTGAGGGAGACGGCGAAGGGCTGGAAGCCGTGCCGGCGCAGGATGTGGGGCACCACCAGGATCATGGCCTCGGTGGCGCGGGCGGTGGTGATGTCGCCGAGGTCTTCGATCCACGAGGGCTGCCAGCCCAGGTCGCCGAGCAGGCCGGTGACGGTCCGCTTCGCCTGCTGGTCGTCGCCCGACACGTAGACGGTCGGCGGGGTGCCCAGGGTTTCGGGGGCGGTCATGACCATGAACAGCATGGTGTTGAGGGTCTTGACCACACGGGTGTCGGGCAGGGCGGCCTGGAGTTGCTCGGCGAGGCTGCTGCCGGGATAGCACAGCTCGCCCGGCAGGCCGTCGTGCGCGTCGCGGGTCGCGTTGGAGACGTCGATGAGGATCTTGCCGGCGAGTTCGGTGCGCAGGCGGGTGAGGCGGTCCAGGGCGCTGTCGCCCGGCGTCGCGTTGATCACGATGTCCGCGGTGCGGGCGGTGGTGTGCTGGTTGGCGAAGGAGATGCGGGGGCCCATGCCGCCGACCGGCCCTGCGGGATCTTCCTCCGTGCTCCGGTGGCCGAGGATGACGTGGTGTCCGCTCGTGGCGAGCTTTTGGGCGAGGCTCCGGCCGACGCGACCGGTGCCCAGGATGCCGATGAGGGTCATGAGGTGATGCTCCTTGCGGTGTTGGCGGGGACGTACGGGAGAGGGGGCCTCTGCCGCGGTCAGGCGATCGGCGAGAGGATCTTGAGGACGTCGGCGTGGATGCCGGGGGCGGCGGCCAGGAAGTCGGGGCTCCCCGTGGTCCAGGGCTCGCCCGCCAGGTCGGTGACGGTGCCTCCGGCCTCGGAGACCAGCAGCGCACCGGCGACCAGGCCGGAGCGGACGTCGGAGAACTGCCAGAACGCATCCATGCCGCCGGCGGCGACATGGATGAGCTGCAATGTGGCGGGAACGGACACGCGCACGACGAGGCCGCCTGTGAGCATGGCGGTGACCGACTCGCCGATCCGCCGGAATGTGCGCTCGTTCTCGCCGGGACTGGCCTGACCGGTGCCCGTGAGCGCGGCGCCCAGGTCGGTCTTGGCGGACACCTTCAGGGGACGGTCGTTGAGCCTGGCACCGCCACCGGCGACGGCCGTGTAGGTGTCGCCGGTCAGTGGCAGGTGGACGACGGTGAGCACCGGCAGGTTGTCGCTGACCAGGGTGGCGGCGACGGCCCAGTCCTCCATGCCGTGGACGTGGTTGATGTTGCCCTCGGCGGGATCGACGACCCACCACTCCCCGGCCGGGAGCGGTCCGCCGGCCAGCTCGTCCTCGGCCCACTGGGATCCGGGCCGGGCCCGCAGCAACGGAGCGCGCAGCACGTCCAGCACCGCGTCGTCGTTGGCGTGGATCCAGTCGACGATCTCGCTCAGGCTCACGCCTCGGGCGTGCGGGGTGTAGCGGTCGAGCAGGGTCCGGCCTGCGGTCTTGACCGCGGCGCTCACGTCGGAGACCAGCGTCGTGCCGGCGTCGAAAGGCATGGGTGTGCTCATGATGGGCTCCCTGGTTCCGGTTGATGCGGTGCGGCTTGTCCTGCGCCCGCTCCTCGAAGGTAGGCCGCCCTTCGATTAACAACAAGTGCATGCTTTTCACTCGTAGAGTTACTCTCATGCAACTGGATTTGAACCTGCTCACCGCGCTTGACGCGCTGCTGGAAGAGGGCAGCGTCGCCGGCGCCGCCGCCCGACTCCACGTCACCCCACCGGCCATGAGCCGCTCCCTCGGCCGCATCCGCAAGGCCACCGGTGACCAGATCCTGGTCCGCACCGGCCGCACCATGGTCCCCACCGACCGTGCACTGGCCATCCGCGCCCAGGTCCACGCCCTCGTGCAAGAGGCCCATCAGCTTCTTTCCGCGCAGCAGGAACTCGACCTGGCGACTCTGGAGCGGGTGTTCACCCTGCGCTGGCACGATGCCCTGGCCGCCGCCTGCGGTTCTGCCCTCATCGCGGGCATCCACCGTCAGGCGCCCGGCGTGCAGCTGCGTCTGCAAGCCGAACCCGGCACGGACACCCTTGACCTGCGCCGGGGTGAGATCGACCTCGAATCCAGCTCCACGCTGCCGGCCATCCCCGACGTCCGCCACCGCCTCGTCGGCAAGGACCGGCTCGTCGTCGCCGTCCGCCCCGGCCACCCGCTCACCGAAGGCCCGCTGAGCGTCGCGCGCTACACCGCCACCGACCACGTCACCGTCTCGCGCCGCGGACGCCTGCGCGACCCGATGGACGAAGCCCTGACCGAACGCGGCCACGAACGCCGCGTCGCCGCCGCCGCGCCCACCGCTGCCCTCGCGCTGCAACTGGCCCTCGACGCCGACCTGGTGGTCACCCTTCCCGACGCGGTCACCCGCGCGGCCCGGGACCGACTCGGTCTGATCACCTTGCCACTGCCACTCCGGATGCCCGCCATACCGCTGTACCTGCTGTGGCACCAGCGCCACGACGACGACCGCGCCCACACCTGGCTGCTCGACCTTGCCACCGAGATCGTCGGGGCCCTGTTCGCACCACCGCCCGACTCGCAGCAGACCCGGAGCGGCTGACTCCCGTACTCGTTGCACCTACGCGCCCGGAGCCTCGCCGGCCCCGCGCACCACGGGGCGAGAACCGCTGGGACGACCGTCGGCGCGCGGGGTGCGGGGGATACTGGCCGAATGCGTCAGACGCCGCCGCACGCCGCCGTCCCGGAGCCGATATCGGCCGACCCGCCGCACACGGCGGACCGGCCCCTGCTCACCCAGTCCTGGCTCGACCTGGCGTTCCTGCACTGGGCCGCCGACCCCGCCCACGTCGCCCCGCTGCTGCCGGCCGGCACCGTGCCGGACACCCTGGACGGGGTCACCTACGTCGGCCTGGTGGCCTTCCGCATGCACAGGGTCGGCTGGTTCCGCCTCCCCGGCATCCCCTACCTGGGATCCTTCCCCGAGACCAATGTCCGCCTCTACTCGGTCGACGCCCACGGCCGCCGCGCCGTGGTCTTCCGCTCGCTGGACGCCTCCCGGCTGATTCCGGTGGCCATCGGACGGGCCGCGTTCCGAATCCCGTACGTCTGGTCCCGGATGACGGTCCGTCACGACGGCGACACCGTCACGTACGCCGGCCGCCGCCGCTGGCCCGGACCGCGCGGTGCGCACAGCCGGATCGCCGTCCGGGTCGGTGAGCGCATCGCGGAGCCGACCGCCCTGGAACACTTCCTGACCGCCCGCTGGGGCATGCACACGGAGTTCCTCGGGCGGCCGTTGTACCTCCCGAACGCGCACCCGCGCTGGCCGCTGCACCGCGCCGAACTCCTCGACTGCGACGAGGACCTGATCTCCGCGGCGGGCCTGCCCGCCCCGGCCGGGCCGCCCGTGAGCGTGCTCTACTCGCCGGGCGTCCCCGTACGGTTCGGCCGGCCGTCCCTGGGACGGTTGTGAACAACCCGGCCCCGCCGGGGAGTCGGAGGGAACCGGACGGATCCGCATCTCCTCTGAGAGGGCGTAGACGGACGGACGCGGCCGCGTCCGCAGGCTGAGGGGACGTGCCATGACCGGAACCACGGGCAGGGATGCGCCGGGCGCGCGCCCGCAGGGGATAGAGGCGGCGTGGTGGCTCACGCTCGCCGCCGTCGCCGCGCATGTCGTGGACTGGGCGCTGGGGGCGTTCGTGATCGACCCCACCGGCCTGGACGAACTGACCGCCGTGTCGGGACCGGGCGCCGCCGGCCGGCTCGCGCTGTCGGGCGGGATCCTGGCCGTGCTGCTGGGCGGCTGGCTGGCCGTGGCGGTGAAGATGCGGGCGGGCCGCGGCTGGGCCCGTACCGTCCTCGGTGTGGCCGGCGCCGGAGGGCTGCTGTTCGTGGTCAACGACTACAGCATGAGCGGGACGGTTCCCGGCGTCGGGCCGGCTCTCGCGGCCCTTCCGGCCCTGCTCGCCGCGGCCGCCGCGGTCCCCATGTTCCTGCCCGGGGTCCGCGCGCACTTCCGGGCGCGCCCGCGCGGAGTCTGACCCCGCCGCCGGGGCGTCACACCGTTACACCGTCGCGTGGGGCTCGCTGCCGCCGGGCGTGTCGTTCGCCACCTCACCGGCGGGCGGCGCGGGCGCGGTCAGCGGGCCGGCGAGGTAGGCGAGCAGGCCGGCGATCTCGTGACCGGCCTCCGCCGGGTGGCGGAAGCGCGCGCCGGGCGCGACCACGTACCGGTTGCGCCGGCCGTCCCGCGTCCTGGTGAGGTACCCGTCCGCCTGCAGGTCCGTGACGATCGCCTGCACGGTGCGCTCGGTCAGACCGCACTCCTGCGCGATGTCACGCAGACGGATGCCCGGGTCTCGCGCGATGGCGATCAGAACCCGGGCGTGGTTCGTCAGGAAGGTCCAGCCGTTGCGGCGGTGACCCGTGTGCTCGCTCTCCACACCGTCATTCTTGAGGGATAACTCACGAAAAGCAATTCCCGAACCAGTTTTCCGGTATTACTTGACGTCTGTCCGCGGCCCCGACATGGTGCAGGGAAGCGGAGGCAGACTTCCGCACGACCCGAGCTATCGAGACGCACCGCAAGCACACGTGCCCAAGGAGCGAAGACGATGACCTTCACGGCCACGGCCGAGGCCATGACCCCGACGAACCCCACGACGGCCACCCCCACCGGTGGCACCGCCGGCACCGCAGACGCCTCCGGGCTCGGCGGGCTGCCCGACGTGCCCTGCCCACGGGAGCTGTCGACCCGCGACGCCCGGGAGCTGACCCGCGTCTTCTTCGACCGGCTGCAGAGCCTCGACGAGGGCACCCGCGAGTACCAGTACGTGCGCAACACGCTCATCGAGATGAACATCTCCCTGGTGCAGTTCGCCGCCCGTCCGTTCCGCGACCGCCCCGGCGGACCCGAGAACGAGGACATCGTCCAGGTCGGCATCATCGGCCTGATCAAGGCCATCGACCGGTACGACCCCGAGCGCAACACGCAGCTCACCACGCTCGCCCTGCCCTACATCACGGGCGAGATCAAGCGGCACTTCCGCGACACCACCTGGGCCGTGCGCGTTCCGCGCCGACTCCAGGAGCTGCGTCTGGAGCTCGCGAAGGCCACGGAGGAGCTGACCTCCGAGACGGACCACGCGCCGACCCCCGCGGAACTCGCCGAGCGGCTGGGGCTCAGCGAGGACGAGGTCCGCCAGGGTCTGGTCGCCGCCAACGGCTACTCCACCCAGTCCCTCGACGTGCCCCAGGAGAACGCCACCGGCGCCACCCAGGGGCCCACGGCCGCACGCACCGCGCGCAGCCTCGGCGAGACCCTGGGCGATGTCGACCCCGCGCTGGAGGCCGTCGAGGACCGCCATGCCCTGGCGCCGCTCCTCGCCGACCTGGACGAACGAAGCTCCCAGATCCTCGAGCTGCGCTTCGGACAGGAGATGACCCAGGCGGAGATCGGCGCCGAGATCGGTCTCTCCCAGATGCAGGTCTCCCGCCTGCTCACCCGCACGCTGGGCACCCTGCGCGAAGAGCTGCTGCACGACTGACGCCCGGCCCGGGCGCGTCCCGCCGGTCCGGCCGGGCCGGTTCATGCGCGCCCGGGCCGGCCCGTCAGCAGGCGTTCCGCGTCGAACTCGGCCCAGACCACTTTGCCCTGCCCGACGACCTCGGCGCCCCAGCGGTCGGCGAGCCTGCGCACGAGGCGCAGACCGTGCCCGCCCGGGAGACCCGGGGGGCGCACGTCGCCGGGGCCACCGCGCCGCGACGCGCTCACCAGCCGGCGCAGGTCGCCGAGGCCGTCGTACACCTCGACGCGGAACGCGTCCCCCGAGCGGAGCAGGAGCTCGTGGCAGCCGCCGGCGTGCAGGCTCGCATTGGTGACGAGCTCGGACACGACGAGGAGCGCGTCCTCGGCCGTGTCCCGGCCGTCCCATCCCCAGTCCGCCAGAGCCTCACGGGCGAACGCGCGCCCGCGCCCGACCTGTCGTCGGGCGTCGCGCAGGGCGAGCCGCCGGCGCTGGGGGAAGGCCGGCCCCCGTACGCCCGATGTGCGCTCGCCGATGTCCGGTCCGATGGTCTGCACCGCGCTCTCACCTCGTCTTCCGCTGCCGTGCCCCGCCATGTGGTGATGCGCTTGTACCCAGCCTGACGGGACGGACGCTCCGCACCCTTTGCACATATCCGTTCCCGAGATACCTCTGAGGAGTCATGGACAGCCTTCTGCGACTGGTCGCCGTGACCGGCGGCGCGATCGTGCTCACCTTCCTGGTGGGCCGGCTCACCGACCTGCTGTTGCGACGTGCGGGTGCCCGCCATCCCGAGACCCCGCTGTGGGACATGCTGCGCCGCTGCCGTACGTCGGTGCGGGTCCTGCTGTTCACGGCGCTGCTGCGCGGGTCGTACCGGCAGATCGAGTGGCCGCCGCTCCAAGAACACGAGGCGGCCGTCGGCCGGATCCTGACGCTCGTGCTGATCGGGGCGAGCGCGTGGTGCGTCGTCCTCGTCACCTCAGCCGTGGTGGAGTCCACGTACGCGCGCTACGCGCTCGGCACACGTGACCCCTCCCGGCTCCGGCGGGTGCGCACCCAGGTGACGCTCATCATGAGGATCGTCACCGCCGTGGTCGTCGTGGTGGCCGCCGCCGCGATGCTGCTGACCTTCCCCGACCTGCGCGCCGTGGGCACCTCGCTGCTGGCCTCGGCCGGCATCATCGGCATCGTCGCGGGCGTGGCCGCCCAGTCCACCCTCGGCAACCTCTTCGCCGGCTTCCAGATCGCCTTCGGCGACATGGTGCGCATCGGCGATACGGTCGTCGTCGCCGGGGAGTGGGGTGTCGTCGAGGAGGTCACGCTGACCTTCCTTGCCGTGCGCACCTGGGACGAGCGCCGGATCACGATGCCCGTGTCGTACTTCACGGGACGGCCCTTCGAGAACTGGTCGCGCGGCGGGATCCAGATGACCGGCACGGTGTTCCTCCACTGCGACCACACCGCCCCCGTGGCGCTGATGCGCGAGAAGCTCAAGGAGGTCCTGGACAGCTGTGAGGCGTGGGACGGCCGGGGCTGGGACCTGGCGGTCACCGACACCACGGCCACCACCATCGTGGTGCGGGCGATCGTCACCGCGAAGGACCCCGACGACCTGTGGACCGCCCGCTGCGTGGTACGCGAACAGCTGGTCGCGTGGCTGGCGGAGAAGCACCCCTACGCCCTGCCGCGGGTCTCGACGTCCACGGCCGCCGAGCCGCCGACGTGGGCCGACCGTGTTTCGAAACGCGGACCCGGGTCAGACGCGTGAGGGGGGACCGGACGACAAGGACATACGGAACGTGGACGAGAGGAGTCGAGTGATGTCGAAGGTGGCACGCCTGCCGGGCCGTGCGGAGCACCTCTGGTCGTGGCAGGAGGACGCGGCGTGCCGGGCACTCGGTACGGACCGCTTCTTCCACCCGGCGGGGGAGCGCGGCGAGGACCGCGCCGCGCGGGAGCAGGAGGCCAAGGAGGTGTGCGCGCTGTGCCCGGTGCGGGCGCAATGCCTGAACCACGCACTGCGCGTCCAGGAGCCCTACGGTGTGTGGGGCGGCCTGACCGAGGAGGAGCGCCGGTCACTGGGCGCGCGGGCGGCCGGCTGACCGGAGCCCGGCCGCCCGGGTGACGGGCCGCCCGACGGGCAGGCCGCCCGCGTTCCGGCCCCTCAGGGGCGGGCGTTGAGCTCCGCGACGATCGAGGCGGGCGTGTGGCCGCTGCCGTCCGACAGACGGTGGAAGTCGACGGAGACGAAGTTCGGATCGCGGCCCCCGGCCGCGGGCCGGCACTGATCGGCGATGCGGTTCCTCAGCTTGCTGCCGTTGTCCAGTGCCGCGGTGAGGACCGTGGGCACGTTGCGGTGGTGGCTCATCGTGAACAGCCGCCGGAATCCGGGCTCCTGGCGGTCCAGCGGTACGTCGCCCCAGCGGCTGACGCAGGTGAGGTCGTTGCCCAGGTCGCCCAGGCTCCAGAAGTTGCTCACCGTCCAGGACCGGTCGTACATCACGCCCAGGTGTTCCCGGTCGGACCGGTCGGAGAAGATCAGCAGGCGCTTGCCCGAGGTGACGAGATCGGCCACCTTCGGCCAGCCGTGCTGCCGCGTGCCCCACTCGTCGGGCCGGAACACCATGTCCTGCAGGCCCCTGACCCGGCTGAGGGACTGCTGCAGCTGATCGGCGCCGACGTAGTCCTCCAGGAAGACGGTCACGACCTCCTGCGGGTGGGTGGCGAGGAAGTCCACCACGGTCTGCATCGTGCCGTGGAAGGTCTGGCGCGGCAGGGCGTAGGTGGCCCCGGCGAAGGTCTTGCAGTCGCCGTGGCACAGGTACACGTCGCTGGGGTAGCAGTCACTGCCGAAGCTGATGATGCACAGCCACGTGCTGCGCTCGTACCAGTGCGTGTCCAGGCTCAGGCCGCGGACGCCGTTGTCGAGCTGGGCGCGTACGGACTCGGACTGGTTGACCGAACTCCAGCGGGAGTCCTCGTAGTTGGTGAAGGCGTTGTGGGTGGTCAGGAAGGCGGCCTCGTCGAGCCGCCGGTCGCCCCAGCGGGCGGTGGCGGCGGCTCGTGCTGCGGCGTCGGCGGTGTTCGTGGTGGCCGTGGAGGGGGCCGCCACCCGGGGTGCGGCGGCCGCTGTGGTCACTGTCCCCAGGAGGGCCAGCACGAGGAGGCACACCAGGGCGCGCGACCGCACCCGTAACTGCATGCTCATGTCAATCAACATGGCGCGGAGGATAGCGCGCGGGCCGTGGATCCGCCCCCCTGTGGACGCGTACGGCTGTCGTCCGGCCCGGATCGGCCCGGTTCGGCCCGGCTCGCGGGCGGTGCCGAAACGCGATTGGGTGGAGGGAGGAGCGGTTCGTGCCGAGGTGACGGCATCGGCGGCCGCAGCACGCCCCCGACGCGACGGAGGAGGGCGGATCATGCCCGGACCCGTACCCGCACCCGCACCCGCAGCCCGACCCGGACCCGCATCCGGACGTCGGCCGGGGCGTCGACCGGTGCCCGGTCGACGCCGCCGTGCGGCAGCCCTCGCCGTGGCGGCCGTCTGCTCCTCGATGCTCGTCGCACCGGACCTCGCAGCGGCCCGGGCGGAGCCGTCGCCCTCGCAGACCGTTCCCCGGCTGGACTGGAGCCCCTGCAAACCCGGTAGCCCGTACGAATGCGCCACCGCCGAGGTGCCCCTGGACCACGCGGCCCCCGCCGGCCGCACCATCGACCTGGCCGTGGTCCGCCGCAAGGCCGGCGACCCTGCGCAACGCGTGGGAACGCTGTTCGTCAACCCCGGAGGCCCCGGCGGCCCCGGGACCGTGCAGGTGCCGCAGAACTACGACTCCTTCCCGAAGGAGCTGCGGGAACGGTTCGACATCGTCAGCTGGGACCCCAGAGGCATCGGCAACAGCACCGCGGTGAACTGCTTCGACACCCCCGAGCAGGCCCGGGGGTGGGGCGCGGACAAACCGGTCGGCTTCCCGGTGGGTGCAAAGGAGCGCACCACCTGGATCGACGCGTACGAGGACCTGGGCCGGCGCTGCGAGAAGCGCGACCCCGACCTCCTGCGCCACGTGTCGACGACCGACACCGCCCAGGACCTCGAGCTGCTCCGCCGGGCGGTGGGCGAGCCGCAGCTCAACTACCTCGGCGTCTCCTACGGGACCATCCTGGGCGCCACGTACGCCAATCTGTTCCCGGACAAGGTCCGGGCCATGGTGCTCGACAGCAACATCGACCCGCTGGCCTGGACGAACAACGCCTCGTCGAACGCACCGCGGACCACAACCCTCCTGCGCATGGGCTCGGACCGCACCGCGGCGGCGACCATCGCCAAGTTCCTCGACCTGTGCGGATCCGCCGGCGCCGCCCGCTGCGCCTTCTCGGCCGGCAGCCCGGAGGCCACCCGAGACAAGTTCGACCAGCTGATGCGGCGGCTGCGCGAGCACCCCGTGGGCCCGTGGACGTACGCCGTCACGGTCGCCGACACGGTGAGCGGCCTCTACATCGTCAACCCGGGCTGGACCGATCTGGCCGCCCGGCTCCAGGACCTCTGGCAGGGCCGCACCCCGAAGCGGCCCCAGTACCCGCCCCCGCCCCCGGTCGCGAACCCGAATCCGTACCTCGGTGAGGAGCAGGCGGCGGCCGTGTGGTGCGGCGACAGTCCCAACCCGCGCGACCCGGCCGTCTACGAGGGTCTGGCCGAGGACAGTGCCCAGCGCGCCGGCGACGCCGGACGGTACTGGACGTGGTCCGGTGAGCCGTGCGCCACCTGGCCCGTCCGGTCCGCCAACCGCTACGAAGGCCCGTGGAACAAGCCCACGGCGAATCCCGTCCTGGTGGTGGGCACCACCTACGACCCCTCGACACCGCACTCGGACGCCCGGGCCATGGCCGGGGAACTGGCGGACGCCCGGCTGCTCACCAACAACGGGTACGGCCACACCGCGCTCTTCAACAACTCCAGCACCTGCATCAACAACTACGAGAGCCGCTACTTCGTCGACGGCACCCTCCCGCCGCCCGGCACGGTCTGCCAACCGGACCGGATCCCCTTCTCCTGACGTGCCCGGCGACCGGGTCACGGGACGAGGACGACCTTCCCGGCGACCGTGCCGGACTCGGCCAGGCGCATCGCCTCGGCGACGCGGGCCAGCGGGATCTCAGCCGCGACCCTGGCGGTGATCTCACCGCGCTGCAGCGCCGTGAACACCTGGGTGAGGTCGGAGCGCAGGCGCGCCCGGAAACGGCCCTTGGCGTAGGCGCGCCCGGCCCACACGTTGAAGAAGTAGGCGCGGCGGCCGTTGGGCAGCGCGTTCCACACCCACACCCGGCCCAGCAGCTTGAGCACCGGCCACGACCCGGAGCCCTCGTCGTCGCGGGTGGCGGCGCTGCCGTACGAGACGAGCGTGCCGCCGGGGGCGAGCAGGCGCCAGGAATCGAGGATGCCGTCGCCGCCGACGTGGTCGAAGACCGCGTCCACGCCGCCGGGCGCGAGGGACCGTACCCGTGCGGCGACGTTGCCGGAGCGGTAGTCGATGGGGGTCACGCCGAGGGCGCGCAGCCCGTCATGGTGGCGGGTGGAGGCGGTGCCGATCACACGGGCGCCGGCGGCCAGTGCCAGCTGGACCAGGATCGAGCCGACGCCACCGTTGGCGCCGTGGACCAGGACGGTCTGACCGGCGCGCACCCGGGCCTTGCGGTGGAGCATCTGCCAGGCGGTGATGCCGTTGACGACCGCGGTCTCCGCGTCCACCGGGCCGACGCCGTCGGGCACCTCCACCACGTCGGCGGCAAGGAGTGCGACGTGGCTCGCCCAGCCCCCGGTCTTGGTCAGGGCCGCGACGCGCTTGCCGAGCAGGGCGGGGCCGACGTCGGCGCCCACGGCCAGCACTGTGCCGACCAGGTCGTATCCGGGGACGAAGGGGAACGGCGGCTGGTCGTAGTACCGGCCGCGCCGCATCTGCTGCTCGGCGAAGGACACTCCCGTCGCTTCCATCGCGACGACCACCTGCCCGGCCGACGGCGCCGGGACCGGACCGCGGTGCAGCTGGAGGCCCTCCGGCTCGACCTTGCCGGGCAGAACGATCTCGACCCGCTCCACGGTGTTCGTCATCATGACCTCCGGTGTGTTTGGACTTCTTGTGTTTGTTAGAAGCTGTAACCAGAGTGAACGGCTCTCTCGGTCATGTCAAGAGCGCTGCCCGTCCGTTCGTGAGTGGCTATGTCGATGGTGATAGGTTCTAACCAATGATGTTTGAGCGGCGAGAGGCGGTCCGGCGTGACCGGAACGACGAAGACCCCCCGTGAGCGCTACCGGCAGCAGGTGCGCGAGGAGGTCAAGGAGAAGGCCTGGCAGCAGATCGCCGGATCCGGCGCCTCCGCGCTGTCCCTGAACGCGATCGCCAAGCAGATGGGCATGAGCGGGCCGGCGTTGTACCGGTACTTCGCCAACCGCGACGAGCTGATCACCGAACTCGTCCGCGACGCCTACCGCAGCCTCGCCGACGCCTTCATCGAGGCCGACGCCGGGGGAGCGGGCCGCCCCGGCCTCGCCGGCCTGGCGCACGTACTGCGCCGCTGGGCCCTGGAGGACCCGCACCGGTACTTCCTCGCCTACGGGACCCCGGTGCCCGGATATCACGCGCCGCAGGACATCACCGCGATCGCGGCGGAGCTGATGGCCGTCCTGCTCGACGCCTGCGCCGGGGCCGGGCCGGCCCAGGACGCGCAGTCCCGCGCCCTCGAGGACCACCTGGCCGCCCACCGCGAGTGGGCCGCGAGCCACCCGGACGCCCCGCCGGCGGCCCTGAGGCTGGCCCTGGCCTTCTGGAGCCGTATGCACGGAGCGCTGTCCCTGGAACTGGCGGGCCACTTCAACGGCATGGACCTGGACCCGGCCCTGCTCTTCGAGGCCGAGGTGGAGGCCCTGGTCGCCGGGTGAAACGGCGTACGCGCCGGGTCCCGTCGGCCCGGAGCCGACCGGGCCGGGCCCCGTCGGCCCGGCTCCGTCACGGATCGTCCTCCGCATGTCTGGTGCCGCAGCCCGCCGGGAAGGGATCATGGGCGGCGCGCGTTGGCCGTCATCGCCGCAGCGAAAGCAGGAGGTACGTGTGTCCACAGCGTCGAGTCGTGCGTCCGGGAGTTCCGAAGTCCCCCTGCTCCGCGAGACGATCGGGGACAACCTCGACCGGACCGTGCGGCGCTTCCCCGGCCGGGACGCCCTCGTGGACGTGGCCGCCGGCCGCCGGTGGACGTACGCCGAGCTGGCCGCCGACGTGGACGCCCTCGCCCTCGGACTGCTGGACCTCGGGATCGTCCGGGGCGACCGGGTCGGCATCTGGGCGCCCAACCGCGCCGAGTGGACGCTGGTGCAGTACGCCACCGCGAAGATCGGGGCGATCCTGGTCACCGTGAACCCGGCGTACCGCTCCCACGAACTGGAGTACGTGCTCGGGCAGTCCGGTATCCGACTGCTGATCGCGGCCGAGCGCTTCAAGAGCTCCGACTACGCAGCGATGATCGAGGAGGTCCGGCCGCGCTGCCCGGGGCTGGAGTTCACCGTCCTGTTCGACGGCCCGCGGTGGGACGCACTGCTGGAAGGCGGGCACGGGGCCGATCCGGCCGCACTGGCGCGGGTGCAGGCCGCACTGAGCCCGGACGATCCGATCAACATCCAGTACACCTCGGGCACCACGGGCTTCCCCAAGGGGGCCACCCTCTCGCACCACAACATCCTCAACAACGGCTTCTTCGTGGGCGAGCTGTGCGGATACGACGAACGCGACCGGGTGTGCATCCCCGTCCCCTTCTACCACTGTTTCGGCATGGTGATGGGCAACCTCGCCTGCACCAGCCACGGCGCGGCGATGGTGATCCCCGCACCTGCCTTCGAGCCGGCGGCGACGCTGGCCGCGGTGGAGGCGGAGGCATGCACCTCCCTCTACGGGGTTCCCACCATGTTCATCGCCGAGCTCGCCGCCCCCGGTTTCGACGGGTACGACCTGTCGAGCCTGCGCACCGGCATCATGGCGGGTTCTCCCTGCCCGGTGGAGGTCATGACCGAGGTGATCGAACGCATGGGGATGACCGAGGTCTCCATCTGTTACGGCATGACGGAGACCTCGCCCGTGTCCACCCAGACCCGGGTGGACGACTCGGTCGAGCGCCGGGTCTCCACGGTGGGCCGGGTCGGCCCGCACCTCGAGGTCAAGGTCGTCGATCCGCAGTCCGGCCGGACCGTCCCCCGCGGCACCCCGGGAGAACTGTGCACCCGGGGCTACTCCGTGATGCTCGGCTACTGGGGCGAGCCCGGGAAGACCGCCGAGGCCGTCAACCCGGAAGGCTGGATGCACACCGGCGACCTGGCCGTGATGGACGGTGACGGCTACCTGAGCATCACCGGGCGGATCAAGGACATGGTGATCCGGGGAGGCGAGAACCTCTACCCCCGCGAGATCGAGGAGTTCCTCCACGCCCACCCCGACGTGATGGACGTCCAGGTCATCGGGGTGCCCGACCCGAAGTACGGGGAGGAGCTGATGGCATGGGTCCGGATGCGCGAGGGGGCCGAGCCGCTGACCGCCCACGCCGTCCGCGCGTACTGCGCGGGGCGGCTCGCCCACTTCAAGATCCCCCGCTACGTCCACGTCGTGGAGGAGTTCCCGATGACCGTCACCGGAAAGATCCGCAAGATCGAGATGCGCGCCATGGCGACCCGTCTGCTGGAGGAGGCAAAGGAGGCGGGGGAGACGAAGGGAGCAGGGAAGGCGGAGGAAGCGGGGGAGGCGGCCACGGCAGGCGGGGCCTGACGGGCGCACCTCGGCCGGCCCCCCCGGGCGTGGTCGTGGTCAGTGCAGTCCGCTGTACGCCGCCATGAGGATCTCCGGGCCGCGGTCGTCCTCCTGCCGGTCGCGGTCGATCATCTGGTTCATCACGTAGGCCACGGTCATGCGCGAGCCGGGATCGCTCGCGACCAGCGAGCCGCCCCAGCCGCCCCAGCCGAAGGTGCTGCCGAACCTGCCGAAGCCCACCGTCCAGCACATCGGCGTCCTCAGGATGCGGTCCTCACCGCGGAACACCTCCTGCCAGGCGGGCTCGCACCCCTGGGGCGACAGCAGCCGCACGCCGCCGGCCGTTCCCCGGTTCGCCAGCACCGACTGGACGAGGGCGACGGACCGGGCGTTGCCGAATCCGTTCACCGCAGGGATCTGAGCGCGGCGCCAGGCCACCGAGTTGGTGTCCCCGACCCGGATCACGGCACCGGTGATCTCCCGGGGCACGCCGTCCGGTCCGGCCGGCGCGCCGGCGGCGTATTCGTCGGTCAGTGACGGCGGCGGGATGAGCGGGGCGACACGGTGATCGTGCTCGGCGGAGAGCCCGATGTGGAAGTCCGCGTCCAGCGGCCCGGCCACGGTCTCGGCGAAGAACTCGCCGAGGCTCTGGCCGGTGATCCGGCGGACGATCTCACCGATGAGGAACCCGAAGGTGAGCGCGTGATATCCGGCGGCCTTCCCCGGTTCCCATTGGGGTGCCTGCGCGGCGAGCCCGGCCGTCACACTGTCCCAGTCGTAGAGGTCCTCGACCGACGTCGGCCCGGGCAGGTCCGGCAGTCCCGCGGTGTGGGACAACACGTGCCGCACCAGCACGTTCTCCTTACCGGCCGCGGCGAATTCGGGCCAGTAGGCGGCGACCGGCGCTGACAGGTCGAGTTGGCCCCGGTCGGCCAGGACGAGCGCACACAGGGCGACCATGTTCTTGGTCGTGGAGTTCACCCCCGTGAGGGTGTCGCGCTCCCAGCCGACAGAGCGTTCCGCATCGGCGTACCCGCCCCAGATGTCGACCACCGGCTCGCCGTCGAGGTAGACGGCGACCGAGGCCCCCACGTCGTCCTTGGCCAGTGAAGCGGCGAGTGCCTCACGGACCGCCGCGAACCGCGGCTCGCACATTCCGTTGATATCGGTCATGGGTGCAAGCCTCGGGCGATGCCGGGGCCTCCTGCCCGACCATTCCCGCGCGGGTTTTGTAGGGCGGGGCCCGACCAGGTGGTTTCTGCTCCGGCTGGGCGGCCCGACGGCCGCGCGCGGTGAACGGCCCGGGCTTAGGCTCGGGTGCCGGCCGCTGCTGCTCCTGTGGCTGGTCGGCACGGTGGGCGTTCCTGCAAGGGGAGGCGCAGGAAGAGGAAGGGCGGATAGGCGTGTTGGAGCGGCTGAATCAGGCGCTGGACCACCTGGAGGGCTGCCTCACCCAGGAGGTCGACATCCCGGAGGTGGCCCGGATCGCCGCGGTGTCGGAGTACCACTTCCGGCGGATGTTCTCCACGCTCGCCGGGATGCCGCTCCCCGTCTACGTGCGGCGCCGGCGCATGACGCTCGCCGGGGCCGACGTGCTGGCCGGGGAGCTGACGCTGCTCGATGTCGCGGTGCGGTACGGGTACGGCTCGGGCGAGGCGTTCGCCCGGGCATTCAGGTCGGTGCACGGCATCGGTCCGGGCGAGGCCCGGCGTACGGGTGCGGTGCTCACCGCACAGCCGCGCATGTCCTTCCGCGTCGTCGTCGAAGGGCGTACGGCCATGCGGTACCGGATCGTGGAGAAGGAGCCGTTCCGTATCGTCGGCAGGAAGGCGCGGGTCCCCCTCGTGCACGAGGGGGTCAACGAAGCAGCCGCGGCGCACCTGGAGAGCCTGGACCGGCAGGCGATCGTCCGGATGAAGGAACTGCCGGCCCAGGAGCCGGAGGGAATCCTGTCAGCAGCGGTCCATCTGACCGACAGCCGGGAGGAGGGCACCGAGGTGGACTACTGGATCGGCGTGGTGACCGGTGCCGGAGCGACCGCCGAGGAACTCGACGCCCTCGACGTACCGGCCGGGACCTGGGCGGTCTTCGACAACCACGGGCCCTACCCGAGCGCCCTCCAGGAGCTGTGGCGAGACGTCTTCACGCAGTGGTTCCCCTCGAACCCGTACACGAGCCGCCCGGGTCCGGAACTCCTGCGGACGCAGCCCGTGGAGCCCGGCACGGAGACGGACTCCCAACTGTGGATCCCGGTCGAGCGGTCCGGCGCGAGCGCCGGGGCGTGAACGCGGGTACGTGAACGCGGGTCCCACAGGGCCGAAGCCATGGGCCGCGGGCGCGATCGGCCGGTCGCGGCCGGCGGTCGACTCAGTGGGCCCAGGGCAGGCGTACGGCCTCGATCTCCGCGTCGCCGAGGAGGGCTTCGACGAGTGGGGTCGGGCCGGCGAGCTTGGTGGCCCACAAGTCGTAGTCCGTGCACAGCACCCAGGACCGGTCGTGGGCCCAGAAGTTGGACGGGGTCCACCCGCCTTCGTCGGGGTGGTCGTACAGGGCCTTGGCGTCCCCGAGCCGGCCCGCCCGGACGTGCAGGTTCTCGAACTCCTCGGCCCCTTGGCCCAGCGGGGTGTAGTAGGCGAGGCAGCGGGTGTCCGCGCCCTGCGGGCTGTGCTCGGTGAGGATCTCGATCAGCCGGTTCCAGTCGGCACGGTCCAGGCTGCCCTCGGACGCACCGGTGATGCCGAGCGGCCAGCCGCCCGGCTCGCGGAGCGAGGGAAACGTCATGTAGCAGGGCAGATGTCCCTCGGGGGCCACGGGATCTCCGGTCCGCCGGGCGAGCTCTGACCAGCGCAGGCGGTGCCAGCGTGGTCCAGGGTGCTCGCCTCTGGACGGGGCGAAGGTGTTCGAGGGATCCGTGAAGACCTCCGCGGGGTCGAGGCCCGGGATGATCTCGGGTTCGGTGCTCTTGCGGTTCAGGAAGGCCCGCTGGTACTCGACGTACGACATGGCGAAGGGCCCGAGTTCGTGTTCGTACATGGAGTGGAGCACCCAGGCGGCATCGGGCAGCGCCGGCGGCATGAACCCGGTGAGCCCGTCGTCGTCGGCCAGTTCCCGCAGCCCGTCGGTCTCCGCGGACGAGGCGAGCGGCCAGCAGGCGGTCGCCACGGCCGCTGAGGTCTCGTACATCGGCTCAGGATATGTGCACGGCGTGCGGATCGTTTCGTCGTGGCGCAACTCTCCTGTGCGCATACGGGGATCGCGCTGCATCCTTCGGCCTACTGCGTTTTCGGTCCTGCGGAGGACGATCCTGCGGCTGCGTCGCGAGAGGGTTGATCCGTGAGAACAACCATCGGATACACCGTCGAAAGCATCGGCTACGTCATAGGAGCCCAGGGGCTCATCGGCTTCGCTTCGCAGGTCTTCTTCGGCGCGGAGTGGGGCTGGATCCACAAGGTCGTCGACCTTCCGTCCGCCGCTTACCTCGGCATCGTCGCCGTGGGGCTGGCGCTCGTCCTCGCCGGGGTGAAGACGCGGAAGGCGCCCGAGCGCCAGGAGGTCGCCTGATCGGCGAGCCGGCCCGCCGGACAGTCATGCGTGTTTCGCATGGCTGCCCTGCGAAGCCTGCGCTTGTCGCAGGCCTTGCAGGATCGCAGGATGGGCGGCATGACTTCCACACCGCACACGATCGCCGTCCTCGGCCTGGGGCGCATGGGCGGCGCGATCGCGACCCGGCTGGCCGGCCACGACCTCGACGTCATCGGCTGGACGCGTTCCGGGCGGCCCGCGGGCGCCGTCACGACGAGCAGCGATCCGAACGAGGCCGTGGCGAAGGCCGACCTCGTGCTCCTGGCGCTGTTCGACGGTCCCGCCTGCCGGCACGTTCTCGACGGTGTCCGCGCCTCGCTGCGCCCCGGCACGATCGTGGTGAACACCGGCACGATCGCCCCCGTCGAAGCGGCGAGCCTGGCCCGGCGGTTCGGTCCGGCCTACGTCCACGCACCCCTGCTCGGCTCCGTGCCGGCCGCCGGGGCCGGTGCCCTGCAGATCCTCGCCGCCGCCGAGCCCGGCACCCTCGACCGTGTCCTGCCGGTACTGGACCTGCTGGGCACCGTGCGCCGTATCGAGAACGCCTCCACCGCCGCCGCGCTCAAACTGATCGCCAACCACAGCCTGGCCGGCGGTCTTCTCGCCCTGCGGGACTCGCTGCGGCAGGCCGACGCCCTCGGCCTGACCCGGGAGCAGGCGCTCGACGTGCTCGAACTCGGCACGCTCGGCCGGCTGGTGGCCCGTAAGCGCTCCTTCCTCGGGAACCGTGCGGCAGCCGCCCCGGCCGAGTTCACGATCGGCGCGCTGGCCAAGGACATGGCCCTGCTCGCCGCCGCGTCCACGAGCCCCCTCCGCAGCGCGGCCGCGTTCACCGACGCCCGCGTCGGCCCCGAGGCCGACATCGCCCTCGCCGCGACGGTCCCCGCCGCGGAGGACGCCGTGCTCGCACCGCTGCGCGCCTACGTCCGTGGGCACGCCACCGGCGACCCCGCCCACTTCCGTGCCGCGTTCCTGCCCACCGCCCACGTCGAGGGGATCCGCGACGGCGCTTTCGTCTCATGGACGCTGGAGGAGTACTGCGCCCTCTTCACCGGCCGGGCCGCCCCGGACGAAGCGGCACGTTCCCGCCGCATCGACGCCCTCGACGTCCACGGCACCGTCGCCACGGCGACGATGACGCTCGCGCACGGAGCGGACACCTTCACCGACGTCTTCCTCCTGACCCGCGTGGACGGCACCTGGCGCATAGCCAACAAGGCCTACCACCGCCACCCCTGAGCCGGCGCGACGGCAGGGCCGGGGCCACGGCAGGGCCGGGGCCACGGCAGGGCCGCGGCCGACGGCGCCGCTCAAGGCAGCGGGCGCGCTACCGGGTGGCCTGGTCCCCGGGGCCGGTGACCGTCTCCGGGGGCCCGGTCACGTCCCGACCGCTCACAGTCCGACGACCTTGGCGCTCGCCGACAGCTCGTAGACCAGAGTGACCGTCCTGCGGCCGCCCGGGGGGAGCGTGACGTCCCAGCGGGCGATGCCCTCGGCGTCGACGGCGGCCGGCGCCGGCGAGCAGGCCTCCGTGCGCAGGCGCACCTCCACCGCCGAGACCTCGGAGACCGGGATCCGCTCCCGGAGGACGACCACCCGGTCGCCCTCGTCCCCGGGGGCTGAGAACCGGGACAGGTGAAGCCTCACCGTCCGGGTGACCACGGTCCGCTGGGTGAACCCTGCCGTGTCGCGGGACTCCTCGGCGTGGCGGACCACCCTGTGGTCGTCGCAACTGCCGAAGGCGAGCTCGACCCGTGCGCCCGGGGCGACGAAGTCCAGCGTGCCGCGTCCGCCGAATCCGCTGCCGCGGACCAGGTCCACGGGGCCGGCGAGCAGCGCGTGGCCGGACCGGTTGTCGAAGGACACCACCTGGGTGACCAGCGGCGACAGCTCCGGCGAGCACGCGTACTCGCGGTCCGCGGCGGTCGTGAAGGCGGACAGCGGCACCCGGTGGGCGCGGCCGTCCCCGCGCACGGAGACCGGTACGGGGGAGTGCAGCACCCGCGCCTCGCCGCCGTCGTCCACCCCCGGCAGGCCCAGTACGGCGGCCGTCGGGCCGAGATCCGCGATCTCCTCCTCGCGCAGCTCGACATCGACCGTACGGCGCTCCGCCGGGGTGCGGTCGCCCAGCGTGAGGCGGTCCTCGCCCAGCCGCGGTGGATCGGTGGCCAGTGCCGACCGGGCCGTCGACAGGGTCAGCCGTACGTCGGACCAGTCCTCGCCGGTGCGCTGCCAGACCATCGCGTCGGTCTCCAGCGTCAGCGCGTCCCCGTCGAGCACGGCCCGGTAGGCGGGTCGCCACAACGCACACGGGACGAGGTGGCTCAGGCGCAGGCGGACCGGACCGGAGGCCGTGCTGTCCACGGTCAGCTCGATGTGCCCCACCAGTTCGGCGGGTTCCGACTCGGAGAGGTCCATGGCCCGCCGGGTCTCGCCGAGTTCGAGGGCGAGGGCGGCCAAGCGCGCGTTCACGGTGCGCAGTTCCTCACCGTACGTGTCGCGCTCGCTGTCCACGCGGTCCAGTTCGCGGCCCCACCGCGGGCCGTCGGCCTCCCCGGAACCGGCGCCTTCGCCGATCTCCCGCAGCAGATCCGCGGCGAGGCGGCCGAGGACGTCGAGGCGGACGTGCAGCCGGTCGCGGCGCCGGCCCAGGGCGACCTGCTCCTCCTCGAGGGTGTGCACACGGTGCCGCAGGACGGAGTCGTCGTCGGCGGACGGCCGCGGTCCGCGCGGCTCCCAGCTGCGGACGATCCGTGCGTCGAGCACGGTGGCCGGGTGATCGGCGGTCAGCTCGGCGTGGAGCGTACGGTCGACCGCCAGCGCGCTGACCGGTCCGAGACGCAGCCGCTGGACCCCCGCCTCCAGGTCCAGGACGAGGGCGCGCTCGATGTGGGCGCGGTCCTCCAGACAGGTGACGGCGGTGACGGGAAGGGCGATCGGCTTCGGGGCCGTGGGCATGGTGGTGTCAGCTCCTGCGGTTGCCGCCGACCAGGGCCTTGCCGGCCGGGATGCGGATCTCGTAGCCGCCGTCGAGGGCGGTGGTGGCGCCGGCGGGCAGGTCCACCCGCCAGATGCGGGTGCCGGAGACATGGTGTTCCGGCCCCTCGCCCACCTCGGGGGCCGTCCAGGCTGCGCGTTCCTCGATCCGGACGTCCGGATCGGAGGTGACGGGCACGCGCTCGTGGACCTCCACGGTGACGGGCGCCGCGAGCCGGTTGGCCAGCTCCACGTGGACGTGGTGGTCGAGCACGGTGGTGTTGTTGCGCAGACCCGAGGTCGACTCGCGCAGGTTCGTACGACGGGTGACCCGGATGCCCTCGGCGGGCCCGAGGCCCACCCGGCGGACCCCGCCGGGTGCGAGCGTGGGCAGGGCGGCCGTCAGCAGGAAGTCGTCGTCGACGGTGACCTCCACCGGGCCGGCCAGCAGTGCCTGACCGGTGGCGTTCGAGAGCACCAGCGTCGCGTACACGGTCTGTTCCACGGACGGCACGCAGACGTACTCGGTGCGCAGACCGACCGGGATCTCGCCGACGGTGACGGTGTGCCAGGTGCCGTCCGACGGAATGTCGGCGCGAGCGGCCGCATCGAAACGGTGGTCGAAGGAGCCCGCCGACTCTCGGGGGCGCACGGCGTGCCCGGGCAGGGGCAGTGAGCCCACGGCCTCGGCGCGGCGGCGGTGTTCGGCCGCCGCCGGGTCCACGGGGGAGCCGGGGAACAGGCGGCCCCTGCGACCGCCCGGCTCCTCGGGCCCGGACAGGACGAGGCCGGCGTAGTCGAGCTCGGCGCCGCTCGGCTGCGGCGGTCCGGCGGCCGGTTCCGGTACCGCAGGGGGCGCGGCCCGGCCGGGGGCGGCGGGCGCCTTGGGGGCCGGGGGCCCCGCGGGGGCCCCCGGGCCGCCCCGCTGCCGGGCGGCGGACCGTGGGGGCGCGGGCGGCGCGGGTGCCGGCTGAGCGAAGTCGGGCAGCGCGCCGCCGAACCCCTGCGGGGGCGCGCCGTACGTGCCGCCGGGCACCGGCAGGGCGCCGTAGGCCTGCGGTGCCGGAGCCGCGGAGGGCATCGACGGAGGGGCGAGGGCGGGCGCCGGAGCGGGCGGCGGCGGTGGCGGTACGGGACCGGCTGCCGAGCCGACCCTGAGCCCCGCGGGCACGGCAGTCGGGACCTGGCGGCGGCGGCCGGCCGCCTCGTACCCGGTGAACAGGTCGCCCAGACCCGCCGGTGGCTCGCGCCAGCCGGACGGCGCGGGGGCGGGCTGACGGCGTCCGACGCGCACCGAGCGCAGCTTCGGCAGGTCGGTGCGGCGCCGCAGGTCGGCGGTGGCCAGGGCGATCCGCACGCCGGTCCAGTCCTCACCGGTGCGCTGGGCGACCGAGGCACGCAGCACCAGGCGGCCGTCGCCGTCCCCCTGACGGTGCGTGAGCCGGTAGGCCGGCACCCAGACGGCGCCCGGAACCCCGTACTCCAGCTCCAGTTCGACTTCCCCGTCACCCTCCGCGGCACCGGCGCCGTCCAGCGTCAGGAGGGCGGAGACCGTGGTCTCCACGTGCGCCGACGGCGCGTCGGTGGAGGCGCGGGCGAGCCGGTCGACGGCGATGCCCAGTTCGTGCTCGGCGTCGCGCAGCGCCTCCTCCAGCTCGACGAGGCGGGCGTGCAGTGCCGCCAGCCGGCCGTCGACGAAGTCGGCGAGCTCCAGCCAGGCATCGACCGCGGTGCGGCGGTGCGGGTCCTCTGGGTTGCGGACCGGCGGCACCGGGTGCAGGGCCCTGACCTCCTCGATCAGGCCCAGCTGTCGGTCCCGGCGGCCCTGCGCCGCCGCGTGCGCGTCCCGCAGGCGCAGGGCCTCACGTCGCAGTGCGTCGGGCGAGCCGGTGCCGGGCGTCCCGGCCTCGACCTCCACCCGTGCCTCGGTGACGCGTACCCCGGAGGCGCCGAGCACGGCGGCCCGCAGTGAGCCCGGGTCCAGCGAGCGGGGCAGGCCCGTGACGCGCACCCGCCCGTCCGGCGGCACGATGCCCCTGACCAGACGGCGGCAGAGGGCGCCCTGCGCGTACACCACGACCGAATCGAGGGTCGAGTTCCACCTCTGTGCCGGATCCACCGTCATGTACTCCGCCCCCTGCTGAGTTCGTTCCGGTCGAAGCCTACGCCCGAGCGGCGTGCGCGAGGTGTCGAGGCCGGATGTCAGTGGCCTGTCGTACGGTCAGGGGCGTGAGCACGTCCGACGAAGCCCGTGAAATCGCCCTCGCCCTCCCGGAGACGACCGAGAAGGAAGCCTGGGCCATGCCCACCTTCCGGGTCGCCGGGAAGATGTTCCTGACCCTGCCCGACGACGAGACCTCGTTGGCCGTCCGCTGCCCGAAGGAGGAGCGCGACGAGCTGGTCCGGGCCGAGCCCGGGAAGTTCTGGGTCGCGGACCACGAGGCGTCGTTCGCCTGGGTGCGGGCGCGCCTGGCGGCGCTCGACGACATCGACGAGCTCCGTGCGATCGTCGTCGACTCCTGGCGCCAGGCCGCTCCGCCCCGGCTGCTCCAGGTCCACCCCGAGCTCGCGTCGCCGGACCTGCCCGCGGGCCCGGGGTGACGCCGCGGCCGGCCTCGCGTCGGCCTCCTGCGGCCTTGCGTCGGCCTCTGGCGGCTCTCGAGGGCTCTCGCGGCTCGCGACGACACAAGACGCTCCGTCGGCTCCCCGTGGGCCCCACCGGCGTCCGTCGGCTCCCAGCGGCTGCCGTGGGCTCGCCGGGACGGGCGGGAACCGACGCGGGGGAGGGTATGGGGGGACGATGGTGACGTGCGAAAGGTTCCGCGGCGCGATCAGAAGGCCGACCGGCGAGCGCTGAGAGAGACACTGGTCGGGGGCTGCGCCGACGCGGGAGCGTCCATCGGCATGCTCTACCTGCCGGACCCCGACCCCGTCCGCCGCGTGCTGCACCTGGCCCTGACCTCAGGACTCTCCCGCGAGTTCGCCGCGCCCTGGTCCCGTGTCGGCCTGGACGACCCCATCCCGGTGGCAGACGCCGTCCGCGACGGCCGGCTGGTCTGGCTCGGTGGCCAGGAGGACACGGCCCGCCACTACCCGCGCCTGGGCCTCGTCCTCCCGTACGACTTCGCGCTCGCCGCGGTCCCGCTGAGCGCGGATTCCGGCGACCGGGCCCCGGAGCCGACGGGGGCCGGGCTGGTGTTCCTGTGGCCGGGCTCGCACGGACCCGACCTCGACCACCGGGAGCGCCGGGCCCTGGAATCGGCCCGCAGCCGGCTCACGCGCATCCTGCTCCGGGCCGCCGGCGAAGGCCTGCCGCTGCGGCCGGCGCCGCATCCGGTCGTCCTGCGACCGCTCCCGCCCCCCACACCCGGCCCGGCCGAGGCCGCGGCCACCAAGGCCTTCGTCCGGCGCCTCCCCGGCGGCAACTGCGCACTCGACCTGAACGGCACCATCACCTTCATCACCCCCGAGGCGGCCGACCTGCTCGGTGCGCCCGTATCCAGCCTGCTCGGAGCCCTGCCGTGGGAGGCCCTTCCCTGGATGGACACCCCCACCATCGAGAACCACTACCGGGCCGCGGCGATGAGCCGGCTGCCGCGGAGTTTCACCGCAGGACGCCCCACCGGGCAGCAGCTGTGCTTCGACCTCTACCCGGACAACACGGGAATCAGTGTCCGCATCACCACGGGGAGTGACCGGGCCGGCCCGCCGGAGTTCTTCCCCGATGCGGCTCCCGAGGACACCGCGCCCAGCCGGGCCACCGCGCTCTACCCGCTCATGCTGCTGGCCGCCACCCTCACCGAGGCCGCCCACGCGCAGGACGTCGTGGAGAAGGCCGCGGACCAGATCGTGCCGTCGCTGGGAGCGCACGCCCTGGCCCTCCTGGCCGAGCAGGACGGGCGGGTGCGGATCGTCGGACACCGCGGGTACTCCGCCGCACACCTGGCGGCCCTGGACGGAACCCCCGTCTCGGCCGACACCGCCATCACCAAGATCCTGCGCACCGCCACCCCCCTGTTCTTCGGCGAGGTGAGCGAGCTCCTGGCCGCCCACCCGGACGCGGCCATCGAGGAGGGCATGGCGGCCTGGGCCTTCCTGCCCCTGATCGCGTCCAAGCGGCCCATCGGCTCCCTCGTCCTCGCCTACGGCCACCCCCGCACCTTCGCCCCCGGTGAGCGCGCCGTCCTGACCTCGATCGCCGGTCTCATCGCGCAGGCGCTGGACCGGGCCCGCCTCTACGACGCCACCCACCAGCTCGCCCGCAGTCTGCAGACCGGCCTCCTGCCCCACACCCTGCCCCGCGTCCCCCGCCTCGAAGTGGCCGCCCGCTACCTGCCGGCCGCGTACGGCCTCGACATCGGCGGCGACTTCTACGACCTCATCCGCATCGACGACACCACCGTCGCGGCGGCCATCGGCGACGTACAGGGCCACAACGTGAACGCCGCCGCTCTCATGGGCCAGGTCCGCACCGCCGTCCACGCCGGCGCCGGCGCACCCCCGGAACAGGTCCTCTCCCGTACCAACCGGCTCGTGACCGACCTGGAACAGGGACTGTTCACCAGCTGCCTGTACATCCACATCGACCTCGCCGGCCGCACCGCCCGCCTGGCCTCCGCCGGCCACCCGCCGCCCCTGCTGCGCCACCCCGGCGGGACGGCCGGAATGCTGGACCTGCCCGCCGGCCTGCTCCTCGGCATCGACCCCGAGGCCTCGTACACCGCCGTCGAGATCCCCTTCGGCCCCGGCGACCTCCTCGCCCTCTACACCGACGGGCTCGTCGAAGCTCCGGGCCGGGACATCGAGGAGGCCATCGGGGCGGTCGCGGCCCTCGTCACCGACGCCCCCGGGAGCCGCCCGCTCGCCGAGCTGGCGGACGAACTCATCGAGCACGCCCACCGCGACGCTCCCCGCACCGATGACATCGCCCTCCTGCTGCTGCGCACCGACGGGCCCGACGCCGCCTCGGATCCGCCGGGTCCTCACGCCCGCTGACCCGCCTCGGGTCCCGTCCGCGCTGCCTTCGGCGCTCCGTGTTCCGCGCCCGGACGGACCAGCATCTTGCCGGTGTCGGCGCCGCTGAGCACCCCGAGGAGGGCCTCGGCCGCGCGCTCGATCCCGTCGGTGACGGTCTCCTCCGTACGAAGGGTGCCGTCGGCGAGCCGGGCGGCCGCCGTGCCGATCCACTCCGGGAACAGGTCGAAGTGGCTGGAGACCAGCAATGCCGCGCAGGGTCACCTCGCGGGCCGCGGCCCGGAAGAGGTTGTCGGGCCCCGGGGCGGGCCGTGTGGCGTTGTAGCCGCTGATCGCACCGACCATCGCGATCCGCCCGCCGGGGCGGATCGCTCCGATGGCGGCCCGGAGGTGGTCGCCGCCGACGGCGTCGAGGTAGACGTCGATGCCCTCGGGGGCGGCCTGGGCGAGCTGACCCGGCAGATCGCCCAGGCGGTGGTCGACGGCCGCGTCGTAGCCGAACACGTCCAACAGCTTCTTCGTCTTGTGGGAGCCGCCGGCCGAGCCGACGACCCGCGACGCGCCCAACTGCCGTGCCAACCGACCGGCGATGCGCCTCGCCGTCCGACTGCCTCGGCGTGCTGGGCACCACGGTCCTGACCGCGTACGCAGCGCTCACCCGTACCGCGCCGGTCAGGGAGGGCGACGTCGTCTTCGTCTCCGCCGCGGCCGGGGCGGTGGGCGGCGGAGGCCCGCCTCCGCGAGGCGCTGGGGGAGGAGGCCTTCGCGGCCGCCTTCGCCCACGGCCGCGCCCTGCCACCACAAGCCCAGGTCGCCCTGATCGAACGCACCGGGCCCGCCAGCGCCACCGGCCCCACGGACTCGGCCGCTGCGCCGCTGCGGTCACCGTAGGCGCGGGGCCGGACGAGGCCGGCCGTGGAGCTCCCACGTCGGAGCCGGGTCGGAGCCGGGGCAGAGCCGGGTCGGAGCCGGGCGGCCACCCGGGTCGGGACCCGGGTGGTATTTCCGGCCAAATCTTGGCATGGCCCTGACAGGCTCCTGACACTTCATGACGCCTGTGGGACTCTCCCGGCACGCACTCCGCACACTCTGTGAGGCCCAGCGCCTCGCCCACCCCCACCAGTACGTGGCATGGAGGAGCGAACCATGAAGCACGTCACGCCCCACATCCGCAGCGCCCGCACCACCCGTATCTCACGCCTCGCCGGCATCGCGACGCTCGTCGTCGCGGCGGCCTTCACCGGTACCGGCACTGCCCTCGCGCAGGGATCCGGTGCCTCGGCCGCCGACCAGAAGGTCGACGGCGTGATGGTGGTCGCCGGCAACAGCTGCAGCTGGACCAATGCGAGCACCAGCGCCCTTCCCCCGAACGCTCTCACGGTCGACCGCACCACGATCAACGCCCCGGGTGGCAATCTGGCCTGCGGCGGCGGCATCAGCGCCTCCCTCAACAACAACCCCGCCTTCACGTTCGACGACGCCGCGGGCACGGCGCGGACCGATCTGATCGACATCACCGGCCGGCAGAGCTTCATCTCCTGCCGGTACAAGGCGACGGGCATCGTGTGGGACCGCGACGCGACGAGCCTGAAGTACGTCAACCGGGCCTTCACGGCCGCCAAGGCCTCGGGCAGCTTCCTGTGTCCGGGATCGGTCACCACCCCGGCCGGGGACGCGTCCATGCTGTTCCACTGATCCGGAGACCGGCTCCGGAGGGGGCCGGTCCCCACCCACGAGGCGGCCGTCGCGCTCAGGCGGGCGGTGCGGACGGCTCCGGTCGCCGGACGCACCGCCCTTCCCGCGAGGACGCACCCGTGCCCCCTACCCCCGTACCCCCGTGCCCTCCTCGGTCTGCGCACCCCGGCCGGCCGGTGGGGCCGAGAGCGGTTCAGGTCGGCTCGGTGCGTGCTCCGGCCAGGGAGTTGAGCAGGGCGGCAGCCCGTTCGGCGCCGTCCACACTCACCGCGAAGTCCTTGCCCCCGGCCCGGACGACCAGGCATTCGCCGCTCCGCAGCATCACCGTCGTGCCGAGCCCGCTCAGCCGGTAGCCCCAGCCCCCGACCTGCGCCGGTGTCCGGATCTCGGCCCGGGCCCACTCGATGTCCGCCGCGTCCCAGCGCCGCACCGGCCACCCGAGGGGCCCGAACGCCACGTCCAGACCGTGCTCGGCGACCCGTACGCGTACGGAGGAGCAGGCCAGCACCGTCAACGAGACGAACGCGAACGGCAGGATCAGCAGCCACATCGGCTCCGTCAGGCCGCCGAGCCCGACGAGCAGAGCAGCCAGCGCGACCACCCCGGCGACGGCCGAGAGCAGGAACAGCCACCGGTTCTCGGTGTATGCGAGCCACATGCGCCGCTCGTCGGCCGGTATGTCCATCCGCGGGGCCTGCCCGTGCGCGGCGGGGAAGGCCGGCCGGCCGTGCATCAGCATCCCCATAAGCCCGGCCGCGAACGCCGCCACGACCGTCACCACGGCGCCGACGGTGACGGAGTCCGCGTCCCGCCAGTCGGCGTGGGAGAGGTTCGCCCGCACGATCGTGGCCTGCTCCCCGGCGAGCAGCACCCCGCACGAGAGCAGCACCGCTGCGCGCCACCGGCGCGCCGCCCGCCAGAACACGGCGCCGGCGACGAGCGCGGTGCAGGGCCGAGACCGGCAGCAGCACGACGGCCCGGAGCGGAAGGGAGCCGTCGGGATCCCCGTGAAAAACGGCTCCCACGGTCGAACCGGATTGCAAGGTCCCTCGTGTGAGGGGCATGAACACGCCTTCCACAGGCCTCCGCGCGAGAGCCTCCGAGCACGCACTCCTGCCGCTGCGCCTCTTCCTCGGCGTCACGTTCGTCTACGCGGGTCTGGACAAACTGACCGATCCGGCGTTCCTGTCCGCCACCGGAGACGGCTCCATCGGGCAGCAGATGGAGGCGGTGCGGGACGCAGCTGCCGTTCCCGGGATGATCGACTTCGCGCTGACCCGCCCGGTCGGCTTCGCCATGGCGATCGCCGCCGGGGAACTGGCCGTCGGGCTGGGCGCCCTGGTCGGTCTGCTGACCCGCACCGCGGCCCTCGGCGGCGCACTGATCTCGCTCAGCCTGTGGCTGACGATGAGCTGGTCCACCACCCCGTACTACTTCGGCGCGGACCTGATCTACCTGCTGGCCTGGACCCCGCTGCTCCTCGCCGGCGCGCCCGCGCTGTCCCTCGACGCGCTGCTCCACCGGCGGCGCCGCGCCACTGCGCCGGTGCGCACCGATACCGGTCCGCGTCTGACCCCCGTCGCTTCCCCCGAGGGCGGCCGACGGGGCCGGCCCCGGGCCCGGGCCCGGGCCCGCGTCAGTCCGTGACCCGCTCCAGCGGGCGGACCGTCACCGCGACGCCCTCCTCCTTGCCGACGGCCCTGCGGATCTCCGCGTCCACCGGGAGCTCGTGGCGGCCGTCGCCCAGCGCCACGAGGACGCACGACGGCGCCCCCGCCCCGGTCTGACCGGAGAGGGGGCGCCTGGGTATCGGCGAACGGGATCGGCGAACGGCTCAGAGAGCGCTCTTCGACGCGCTGACGACGACGCATTCCTTGTACTCGCTGCCGTTGCCCTTGCCCGTGTACGGCGTGGTGGCCTCGGCCTGCTGCGACGCACCCGCCTTGACGGTGAGGCCGGTGACCTTGGCTTGGGCGGAGCTCGCGGCCGAGGCGGCGTCCCCGCGGAACTTCATGGTGATGTTGTAGGTGTAGTCCACGGAGCCGGTGTTGGTGACGGTGATCTTGGCCACGAGGTTCTTGCCCGAGGGGTCCATCTTGCAGGCGTCGATCTTGATGTCGCGCTCGGCCTTGTTGTTGCTGGACCCGCCGGTGACGGACGTTCCGCCCGAAGTGCTGGTGCTGCCGCTGGTGCTGTCACTGTCGTGGTTGCTGCCACCGGTGGTGCTCCCGCTGGAACTGCTGGACCCGCTGGAGCCCGAGCCGGAACTGCTGCCGCCGCAGCTGCCGCCGTGGGAGCCACGGGCTCCGGTGAGTGCGAAGATTGCGATACCGAAGACGGCGACCGCGCGGACATGGCGAAGCTTCACGTCAACCCCGTTGGAATGTCAGTATGTGAGAAGCCCAACTTGATGGGCTCATGACACCCTAACAGCGGTTGGGCGGCCCTCGGTCCACCACGCGCCGCGGGTCGCGTGCGCCGTGCCGAACGGCCCGGCGCACGCGACATGCGCTGCGGTTACTTGGGTGTGACCCAGATCTGACGCTTGTTCGTGTTGGCCGTGTAGAGCTGCACGGCCGTGCCGTTGGCGGTCGCACCGCCGGTCACGTCAAGGACCTTGCCCGAAGTCACGTGCACGATCTGCCCCTTGGCGTTCACGGACCAACGCCGGGCCGCGGACCCGTTGCAGTCGTACAGGGTGATCCGGTTACCGTGGGTGCCGGCATTGCGCGCGTTGTCCAGGCACTTGCCGAGTGCGCGGAACGTGCCGTCCTTGCCGAGGATCCACGACTGGGCCGCGGAGCCGTTGCACGCGTAGAGCTGGATCTGCGTACCGTTGGCCGCCTTTCCGCCCTTCACGTCAAGGCACTTGGCTCCGATGCCGCTCACCCTGCCCTGCGGGGAGAGCGCTGCCCCGGCGCCGGCGGCGAGGCGGCGCAGCCCCTGGACGTCGAACTGCTGGACGTAGGTGTCCGCGCGCCTGTCCTGGTAGGCGTGCGTGGGGGAGCACATGGCCGGGAACTGGCCGGAGTCCGTCCCCTTGACGCAGTCGCTCTTGGCCAGGCTGCGGTTGGCGTGCGTCAGGCCCAGTGTGTGCCCGAGCTCGTGGCTGACGTGGTTGCGCATGTACGTCTCGCCCATGGCGGCCGTCGGCTTGCCGGCCGAGGTGAAGAACTCGTCGTCCATGTAGGCGTTTCCGCTGGTCACGGTGGCGGGTACGGAGGAGCTGGTGAAGCCGCAGCTGAGGTTCGCGCTGCCCGACCCGTCGCGGACCACCTTCCAGCCCGAGTTGCCCATGCTGCCGCCCTCGGCCGGCGGGACGCACGGGCGGTGCAGGACCCCGATGATCACTTCGCCCTCTGGTCTGACGTAGTCCCAGCCGACCGGCTTCGGATCGACGGTCACCGGCAGGTTGGTGATGCGCCTCAGGTCGGCGGCGGAGGCTGCACGTACGGGGCCAGCCAGTCCGCGGGCTTCTGGTCGTAGAACTTGATCGTGTAGCCGGTCTGTAGTTCTCGAAGACGGTCCCGTCACTGCTGTACGTGGCGGAGTCCTCCGTGCCGAAGGCGTTCGAAGTCAGCTGGAGACCCCCACGATCGCCACCGCGACCGCCGCGGCAACGATGGACTTCCGGTGCTTGCCTGTCCATCGCAAGTGTTCGCTGCCCTCTCATCAAGAATCGCCTCCCGCCGGCCCTGCGACGGCAGGGGGCGGGAATCGAACGAATGATAGGGCGGTGCGTCAAAGGTGCAGGCGGGCAACCGAGTTGGCCCCTCGGCGACAGCTCAATCCGGCGTCGGCGTCAGGCCGAAACGGCTGGCCCGCATCTACCGCTTCGCCGCCACCGCGTTCGCGATCAACCCCGCAGGGTCGGTCGACCGGGGCGACCTCGCCGGTGGCGCAGGCTGCTTCGACCAGGCCCACATCGGCCCCGGGTTCCGGACGTTCACCGGGCTTGCGGCCGACCTCGTACGTCGAAGTACGGCGGCGGTTCCTGCGCGGACATCCGGGCCACGTGCCGGACAGTTCGCCGCATCCGGCCGAGTGATTCCTTACAAGAGCGACAGCTCACGGCGCGCTAATTTGGGGGCACCCCAAAGCAGAGGAGAGCCCCGTGGGCCAGGTGGTCATGTACAGCACGGTGTCGGTGGACGGCTTCGTCGCGGACGAGAATGACCAGCCCGGACCGCTGTTCGACTGGTTGACCAGCGGTGACGTCCCCTTGGACGAGAGCGGTGTGCTGAAGGTGTCGCAGACGTCCTACGACTACACCCGGCCGTACTGGGATCGGATCGGGGCGACAGTCGTCGGCCGCCACGTCTTCGACATCACGGACGGCTGGGACGGGAAGCCTCCGGGCGGGATCGACCACGTGGTCGTCGTGACGCACCGGCCGGCGCCCGAGGGCTGGGATCCGGAGGCGCCGTTTCACTTCGTCGACGGCATCGAGGCAGCCGTGGCCAAGGCCCAGGAGCTTGCGGGTGACCGCCTGGTCGAGGTCGCCGCCGGCGACGTCGGTGGCCAGGTGCTCGCCGCGGGCCTGATCGACGAGGTGCGCATGGACGTCGCACCCGTCGTGTTCGGGTCGGGCAAGCGATACTTCGGGTCGGTCCACGCGCAGCACCTGTTGGAGGATCCTGACGTGGTGATTCAGGGCGACCGGGTGCTTCACCTGCGCTATCGGGTGCGCCGTTGACCCCTATGAGCGGGTAGGCGACGAAGGCCGCGTGAGCGCATCGCTGTCCCCGGTCGGGCAGCCGACGCCGGTCCGCGCCCTCACTGGTTGCCGGTTGCCGTCGTATATCGGCCGCCCTCCCATCAGAGCTCCTGATCGTGCGAGGGTGATGTGGGGCGGCAGCACCGAGCGGCCCCGCGCAGTCCCTCAACCGCCGCGGCGGGCGTATGGCGGCTCGGCCGTACCCGCCGCTGCACCCTGCCCACCCACGCCGGCCTCGAAGACGCCGTCAGCCGTCAACCGCGCGTACCTGGCTGCGCGAGTCGTACCGGAACCCCGTCCTGCGGAGCCACGACGGTGAAGAGCGCCCCCTCCGGATCGGCGAGGACGACCCAGCGGTTCATCCGGGACGTCTGCACGGGAGAGGCGACCCTGCCGCCCAGCCGGGTCGCGGCGTCGGCCACCGCCTCCAGGTCCGGCACGCGGAAGTGGACGTGCCACCGGGGGCGCACCTCGGGATCCGGCGCCTCCTCGAGCGCGCCACCGCTGATGCGGGCCACGGTGTCGTGTCCGTGACGCAGGACGACGTGGGCGTGCTCGTAGGAGACCGCGCAGCAGCCGGGACGCGATCCGGCCCACTCGAGGACCTCCCCGTAGAAGATGGCCGCCGCGAAGGCGTCCCGGGTCCGCAGCTCCAGCCACGCCGGCGCGCTGCCCCGGCCGACCGACCAGTCGGGCACGACCTCACCCTGCCAGAACCCGAAGACGGCCCCGGCGGGATCCGCCGCCAGGGCGATGCGGCCGGTGCCGAAGGCCAGCGGACCGACCGCCATGGTGGCGCCGCGTTCGACGACCCGGGCGGCGGTCACGTCGGCGTCCTCGACGGCGAAGTACGGCGTCCACACCACCGGCGCGCCGGGACTCCCGCCGAGTGAGCCGATGCCCGCCACGGGGGCGCCGTCGCGGAACGCGACCGTGAGGCCGGCTTCGAGGTGGGTGGCGCGGAAGTCCCAGCCGAGTACGCCGGCGTAGAACCGCCGTGTGGATTCGAGGTTCCGGGCCAGCAGGCTCACCCAGCACGGGGCACCGAAGATCTCGTGGCTCGAAGTCGACACAGCTGTCAGCCTCATCTGCCGTTCTGGGGGGACCGGACCCCTCCACCGTAGACCTGGGGGCGGCGCCGGGCCGCGAGGCTGTGCCCGGCGACCGGCTGGATTCGGCCCCGTCGGCGGGGGTAGGCGCGTCGTGGATCCGCGGTCCCCCGTTCGGCGGGGCGCGGCCCGGAGAAGGGAGTGATCGCCATGCGCACGGCGGCAGCACGGGTCATGGGGGCGGCCACGCTCGGTTACGGAGTGGCGGTCGCCTGCCGGCCCCGTGTGCTGGCACGGCCCTGCGGCCTGCCGGACCACGGCTCCTCCGCCCTGCTGATCCGGGCCCTGGGCGTACGGGACGCGGTCATCGGCGCCGCGATGGTGGCGGCCCCCGGGGGCGCTGCGCTGCATACGGCCGTTCTGTGCCGGGTCGCGGTCGACGCGGGTGACGCGCTGCTCTTCGGCACCTTCCTGGCCCGCCGCACCGAGCGCGCCAAGGCCGCCGCGGCCGCCCTGGCCTGGTCGGCGCTGTGCGGGTGGACGCTGGGCGGCGGCCGCGCAGACGCGGCCCTGATCGAGGACGCGGCCAACGTCGCCGTACGGGGAGCCCAGGCCGCCTCGCGCGCGGAACTCTGAAGAACACGTGGAGGCCGACGCCGTCCACGAGCAGATCGTGCGCCATGAAGTCGTCGCGGGCCTCCTCGCCGACGAGCCGCGCCTCGAGGCGGACGTCGCCTTCGGCTGCGCCGCGACCGTCCTGCTGGAGGACCGCCTCGCGGCGCACCTCCCGAGGCCTGGGAGCAGGGGCGCAGTGCGTTGCGAACCTCCCTGCCGCAGGCTTGAGAGCGGACGCACGGGCGCGTGTTTGGCCGGCGAGGGGCCGGGCAGCCGCGTCAACACATACGGAAGCGGACCAACCCCGACCGGAGGAGCTGTTTCGCATGTCTGAGCATGTCTGGAGCTACCGGCCGGCATCGGGTCACCTGGCCTGGGCCGACCTCACCGGATACAAGGTCGAGGCCACCGACGGAACCATCGGAAAGGTCGACAAGCACTCCTACGACGTGGGCGATGCCTACCTGGTCGTCGACATCGGTGTGTGGATCTTCGGCAAGGAGGTCCTCCTCCCGGCGGGCACCGTCTCCCGGATCGACCTGGAGGAGGAGAAGGTCCACGTGAACGCCACGAAGGACCAGATCAAGAACGCCCCCGAGTTCCACCGGGACAAGCACCTGCAGGACCCCGGCTACCGGCAGGAGCTCGGTACCTACTACGGCACCGGCGGGCTGCCCGGCGAAGGCCCGGTCGGCAGCCATCGCGCGTGACGGCGCAGGAGCCCCCGCTGCCCGGCCCACGCCTGCCCCGCCGTTGAGAATTCCGTTGAAAATCATGGGGCGCGCCGCTGATTAAGGCGGATTTCGAGGGTACACGCCACCTGAGACGCCACGGCGGATCCACCTGGTCCGCCGAATTCCGAAGTGGGAACGAGGGCATCATGATTGTTGTCGGTCTTATTCTTCTGCTCGTCGGATTTCTGACCGGGATCTCCATCCTGTGGACCATCGGGATAATCCTTCTCGTGGTGGGCGCGGTGCTGTGGATCCTCGGCTCCGTCGGGCATGCGGTCGGCGGCCGACGCCACTATTGGTAGCCGGTCGGCCCGGCGCCGCCACAGGCGTGCGTGGTTCCCATTTCCGAGTACATTCCCCGGGGAGTGATCAGCTGTGTCGGGTAAGGAGAAGAGCCGGGCCAAGGCCGAGCAGGCCAAGGGAAAGCTCAAGGAGACGGCAGGCCGCGCGGTGGGCAATGAACGAATGACCGCGGAGGGCCGCTCCGAAATGGCCGAGGGCGATGCCCGCCAGGCCAAGGAGAAGGTCAAGGATGTCTTCAAGCGCTGACGCGCACCAGTGTTTCCGCCGAGGTCCCGCACCCCCCAGGGGCGCGGGACCTCGGCATGTGCACGGCGGGGTCGGCCGCGACGACGGATGCACGGAGCCGCGATACGTGTGAACGTGGGACGGCAAGGTTTCCGCGGGTGCGTGTGGCATCGGGGCGCTCACCTCGAAGGCGGCCACCTGTATCGACCTGAACCCGGGAGCGATGGGCGGCGGCGCAATGCGAAGCGTGGGCGTGGAGGAAGAGCTGCTGCTGGTGGACGCCACCACCGGTGAGCCGCTGGCGGTGTCGGGCGCGGTCCTGGAGGACGCGCACCGCTGCTCCGGGGAGTGCTCCAGGAGCGGGGGAGTGCAGGAGCACGTCTTCGAGCCGGAGCTCCAGAGGGAGCAGGTGGAGTTCGCCACCAAGCCGGTCACCGAGATGGGGGAGCTCCACGAGGAGATCCTCCGGTGGCGCGCGGAGGCGTCCCGGCATGCCGCGACCGCCGGAGCCCTCGTGGCGGCACTCGGGACCTCACCCCTGCCCGTACGGCCCTCGCTGAGCGCCGGGAAGCGGTACAAGTGGATCTCCGAGCAGTTCGGCCTCACCGCTCAGGAGCAGCTGACCTGCGGATGCCACGTCCACGTCTCGGTCGAGTCGGACGAGGAGGGCGTGGCCGTCCTCGACAGGATCCGCCCGTGGCTCGCGACCCTGATCGCGATGAGCGCGAACTCCCCGTTCTGGCAGGGCGCGGACAGCGGCTACGGAAGCTATCGGAGCCGGGTGTGGAACCGGTTGCCGTCGGCCGGGCCGGTGGACGTCTTCGGGTCCGCCGACCGCTACCACGAGCAGGTCCGCGCAATGGTGCGCACCGGTGTGCTGCGCGACGAAGGGATGATCTACTTCGACGCCCGCCTGTCGGCCGTCTACCCCACGGTGGAGGTCCGGGTCGCCGACGTGTGCCTGGAGGCGCGGACCACGGTGCTCCTGGCCGCCCTCGTCCGCGCGCTGGTCGAAACGGCCGCCCGGTCCTGGCGCGCCGGAGAGCCGCCGGCCCGCGTCGGTACGGACCTGCTGCGGCTGGCGGGCTGGCGCGCCGGCCGGTCGGGGCTGGACGGACCGCTGCTGGACCCCCGGACGATGGGGGAGATCGCGCCGGGCGACGCCGTACGGGCCCTCCACGAGCACGTCCGCGAGGCGCTCGTCGACCACGGTGACCAGGAGCGGGTGTGTGCGGAGATCGCCGTGCTCCTGGAACGCGGCAACGGCGCCCGCACGCAGCGCGCGCTGCTGAGCGAGCGGGGCGATCTCGCCGGCGTCGTCCTGGGCTGCGCGGATATCACCACGGCCACGCCCGCCGCGTGAGGCCGCAGCGGCTCAGTCCGCCGCGGTGTAGCGCACGCGCGCCCAGAGCGGGAGCACGAACCAGCACAGCAGGTACCAGGCCAGGACCCCCGCGACCAGCCACGGCACGACGGCGTTGTGGGTGGCCACCCTCAGCACGAGCAGCAGGGCGGAGGTGCAGGTGGCCAGGAGCAGGATCAGCCCGATGAAGGTCAGGCGCGAGGCCCATGCGACCGCCTCGGGCTTGATCTGCCGGCCCGAGACGATGCGGTGGAAGGAGACGGGACCGATGAGGGCCCCCGTCGCCAGTGCGCCGAGCATCACGGTGACGATGTAGATCACCTTGTCGGTCTGCGGCAGTCCTTGGAAGTGCGCGGTGAAGGCGACGGTCAGCAGGAATCCGAAGAGGATCTGTACGCCCGTCTGCGCGACGCGGATCTCCTGGATGAGCTCCTGCCACTGGCGGTCGGCGCGCTCCTCCACGCTCTCCCTGCGCCCGTCCCGGGCATGCTCGGTCATGCTGCCTCCCTCTGTCCGACGTGGAGTGCGTGCGTGCGCACCGGACGTCCCGTCACTGTGCACCGGCCGGCGCACGCGCGGAGCGCTTCCGAGCCGGTGACCTTGAGGTCACCGGCCAGGGGTACCCGGAGGGGGGCGTCCGTGAAACGCCCCTTCGCCCGCGTCACCGGGTCGCCCTCGCGCCGGGCACCGGCCGGGCGGCGGGCTCCCGCGCCCGCTCGGCGTTGAACTGGGCCCCGGTGAGCAGGGCCAGGTTGGCGAACCAGAGCCAGACGAGGAAGACCACCACACTGGCCAGCGAGCCGTAGAGCCGGCCGTACGTGTCCAGCTCCGTGTACAGCGTGAAGAGCCCCGAGGCGGCCAGCCAGAGCAGGGCCGCCAGGACCCCGCCGGGCAGCCCCCGCCGGGTGCCCCTGATCCGGGCCGGGCCGGTGCGGAAGACGATCAGCACCAGGAGGGTGACGACCACCAGCTGCACGGGCCAGCGCAGCAGCACGATGCCGTCCGGGCCGCCCCCGCCCGTCGCCCGTACGACCCAGTGGGCCAGCGGCCCCGACACGAGCAGTCCCACAGCGCCCACGAAGAGCAGGACCAGCAGCAGGGCGGTCATCAGCAGCGTGTGGGCCGCACGGAGCGGGGGCCGGGTGTCGGGCACCCGGTACATCGTGTGCAGGGCCCGGCGGAAGACGGCCAGATAGCTGCACGCCGACCACAGGGCGCTGAGCACACCGCTGATCAGCAGGGCCCACATCGAGGTCCGCTCCGCCGACAGGCCACCGAGTGCGTCGCTGAGCACCTGCGCCGACTGGGGCGGTGCGTACGAGGCGATCTCGGCGATCAGCCGGTCCCGTGTCGCCTCGCCCAGCAGCCCCACGAGGGAGACCGCGATGACGAGCGCGGGAAGGAGTGCGAGGACGGCGTAATAGGTGAGGGCCGCGGCGTGGTCGGTGAGGTTCTCGGTCCACACGTGGACGGCCGTACGCCGCAGCGCGGCGCGGACGCGCGCCGCGGGGGCGGCGGGCGCACCGGCTCGGCGTGGTGCGGTGCGGAAAATGTCGGTCACACGGCGCGAGTGCCCGGACAGGCCCGTGACATGCGCCCTCGGGTCGCCGAGTACCACCGCCGGCCGGACGGACACGGTCGCAGTATTCATGGCGGACCGTCAGCGGTGGGCGCGTACCGGGCCGTTGGCCGGGTAAGCGCGCCCCCATGACATGGAGCCACGCGCGACGGCGCGTCGAGGAGTCCGAGGAGTCCGAGGAACGGGCCACGACGGCCACCGGGCGGCAACGCCGTCCGGCCCATCCGGTCGTCCGGGCGCTGGCCATGCTGCTGGCCTTCGTCGGGACCGTCCTGTTCAGTGCGGTGCTGGCCCGGCTGACGCTGGAACCGTCCGCCGCCTCGGCGGACCTCGTGCACAGCAATGTCCGGCCCGGACATTCGATCAGCGCCTACCTGGACGGGACATCGACGATCGAGGCACTGCGCCAGCTGGGCGGGAACCTGCTGCTGGGGCTGCCGTTCGGGGTGCTCCTGCCCGTCCTGCTGCCCCCGGCCCGGGGGCTGCTGCGGGTCGCGGCGGTGACGGTCGTCCTGATGACCCTGGTGGAGCTCACCCAGGGCGCCCTCATCACGGGGCGTGTCTTCGACATCGACGACGTCATCCTCAACACGGCCGGGGCGCTCATCGGCTACCTGCTGATCGGCCTGCGGCTGGGGCGGGCGGTGCACCCGCGCCGCAGGCACTGGTGGAACCGCTGACCCCGGGCGGGTGGTGCGCCCGCCACCCGCCCCGGGATCAGACCTCGCGCCAGCGGGCCATCGCCCAGGAGAACGCCCCGAAGAGGATCAGCCCGACGGCGACCACGACCAGCAGCCACGGCCCCGCCGGCGTCTGGGTGAACGACCTCAGGGTGTCGTCGATGCCCTTGGCCTGCGCCGGGTCGTAGCGCACCGCGGCGAACACGACGAAGCCGCCGACCGCCGCGAAGAGGGCGCCCCGGGCCAGGCCGCCGGCCACCCCCAGGAAGTCGACCGCCTTGCGCCACCGCTCCGAGACCCCGCCCATGGCGAGATGCTTGCGGAAGGTACGCCGCGCCGCCTGCACCGCGATGACCACGCCGGCCACGGCGATGCCCAGGCCGGCCGCGCCCACCAGCCACCGCCCGGCGGGCAGGTCCATCGCCTGCGCCGTCACATCGCGTGACTGCTGGTCTCCGGAGCGAGCGTTTCCGCCCGCCGCGAAGGACAGGACGGAGAAGGCGACCACGGCGTAGAAGACGGTCCGTCCCGCCGCGGCCAGCCGCTTCGTCACCTTGTCCCCGTCCGGCCCGGCCGCACCGAAGACGGCCTCCGACAGGCGCCACAGCATCATTCCCACGAGCCCGATGGCCACGGCCCAGACGAGAACGCTGCCGAACGACCTGCCGGCGAGCTCCTGCAGGGCGCCCTGCCGGTCGGCCTCCTTGCCCCCGGAGTCACCGAGGGCGACGCGCAGGGCCAGCACCCCGACCAGTACGTACAGCACCCCGCGTGCCAGCAGCCCGCAGCGCGCCGTGACCTCCCGCGCCCTGCCGCCGCGGGACGCTGCCCGGACGCCCTTTTCCGCCTGCGCGCTTCGCATGGTGGTCAGACCTCGCCCCGCCAGGCGCCCGTAGCGACTCCACGGGACTCGATGAACAGCTTGAAACGCCGCAGATCGCCGGCGACCTGGCGCTTGACGAAGCCGAGCTTGTCGGCGGCGCTCTCGGCCAGCCCCTCGGGCACCCAGTTCATGTGCAGCACGACCTTGGTGGTGGTCGCGTCGATCGGCTGGAAGGTCACCAGCCCCGCCTGGCGCGTCTCCCCTTCCACCGTCATCCACGCGACGCGGCGGTCCGGCAGCTGCTCGGTGATCTGCGCGTCGAACTCACGCTGCACGCCGTTCACGTTCGTCACCCAGTGGGTGAGCGTGTCCGTGCGCTGGTCGATGCGCTCGACCCCCTCCATGAAGGCCGGGAACTCCTCGAACTGCGTCCACTGGTTGTAGGCCGTGCGTACGGGAACGTTGACCTCGACGTACTCCTCGACGTGCGACATGCGTCTCCCTTCCGTGCCGTCTGCGGCCCCGCGTCCTGCGAGGACCCTTCAACGGCCCGGCTACCCGTCCCAGGGCCCCGCATGCGCCGATGCGGCCTCATGCCGCCGGGCTCCGATGCCGATGGCAGGGACGAGCACAGGGACGAGCACGGTGACAGGCGCCCGGTGGGCGCGACGAGAGCCGGGCGGAAGGAGTGGTCGTGGCGGAGACGGACCTGGACGCGTTCGCCGAAGTCCTGGGCGGCCCCGTGTACGTGGTCACCGTGGCGGCCGGGGGCGAGCGGTCGGGCTGCCTCGTGGGCTTCGCCTCGCAGTGCTCGATCCGGCCGCCGCGCTTCATGGTGTGGCTCTCCGTGCGCAACCACACCTACCGTGTGGCGCGCGGTGCCTCGCACCTGGCGGTGCACGTGCTGGACCGCGGCGGGCAGCCGCTGGCCGAGCTGTTCGGCGGGGAGACGGGCGACGAGGTGGACAAATTCGGGCGGGTCGACTGGCGGCCCAGCGCCGACGGCAGCCCGGTGCTGAGCGGAGCCCGCGCCTGGTTCGTCGGCCGGATCGAGGCACGGACCGACGGGGGCGATCACGTCGGCTTCCTCCTGGCACCCACCGAGGTCTGCCCACCGGTCCGGCCCGCACCCGTGCTGCTGCGGTACGGCGACGTCAAGGACATCGACCCCGGGCACCCGGCCTGACCGGCCATGTGCCCGGGAAGCCGGACGGCGGCCGCACGCGGTGCCCGGGGGGACGGGACACCGGCGCGGCCGCCGTTCTCGGTGGGTCGCCGCCCCGCTCGAAACGGCGACCCACCGACACTGACGCGTATGGCCGCGAATCGAGGGCTCAAACAGCAGCACCGGAAGAGAGCGCGGTGACGTGGGCCACGCCGTGCCGGCCGGGGCCGCCCCGCACCCTCGTACCTACTGGTACGTGACGTGCACGGTGCGGAAGCCGAGGGAGTGCAGCAGCCCCTCCAGCATCGCCGTCGTGTTCTTCTCGGCGCGCTCCGCGAGACCGCTGTCGCGGGCCGCCTCGCCGATGTGCTGCGCGGCGAGCTTCTGCACGGCCTGCTCACCGGCCGGGTTGTCGGAGAACAGATCGCCGATCCGGTCCAGCAGGCCGCGCTGCTTGGACACCGCGTACGAGCGTTCCGGATCCAGAGCGGCGGTCCCGAGCACCGGGCGCGGCAGCCGGACGGTGGCCTCGGTCCGGTCTCCGTTCACCGTGACGCTCCGCTCGCCGAGGCCGCCCATGTCCACGTAACCGCCGACCGTGCCGGCCCCGACGTACAGGGTGCGCGTCCCCCGGATCGCATCCGGCAGGAACGCCGCGTCCTTCTCCAGGTCCACGACCACCTGGAAGTTGCCGACGGCGGCCTCGTAACGGTGCATGTCCTGCAGTGACTTGAGCAGCGCGGGGCCGGAGCGGTCGCGGGTCTGCGCACCGAACAGTCCGCCGAACCCCGGCACCAGGCTGAAGCGCTCCACGAGCACGAGCAGTACGACGACCACCGCCAGGCCGACGGCGATGCGCCCCCACCACGGGCGACGCGCGCCGCCCGGCCGATCCGAAGAGGTTTCCATGTCCCGCGGATACCCCCTGCACGCGGTTCCAGCATGCGGGGACCGGGACGGTGGCCTACCGGTGCCGGGCCAGCGTGTGGACCAGGACGAGAAGGGCGAAGGCGATGACGATCAGATGGACCCAGGCGGGACCGGGCGCTGCGGTCAGGGCCGGGGAGGTGAGCGCGTTCGATGTCATACCGCCCGCCTGCCCCCGAGGGCCGCGCTGAAGCTCCCGTACGGGAACCCGGGCGCGGGACGGGCCGGCCGGGTCAGCGGCCGGTGGACCTGCCGGAGGTCAGCCGCGACGCCTCGATCTCGGCCCAGACGGCCTTGCCGTTCTCGTGGGTGCGGGTGCCCCAGCGATCGGAAAGACGCTCCACGATGTAGAGGCCGTGGCCGCCCGGCAGTCCGCGCTGCGGGGACGGGTGGCGGCGGGGCAGCGTCGTCGTGCCGTCGAAGACCTCGATCCGCAGGACCTCACCGGCCGAGAGGACGAGTTCGACGCAACCCCCCGCGTGCAGCGACGCGTTGGTGAGCAGCTCGGACACGAGGAGCAAGGTGTCCTCGGAGGTCTCGGTCCCGTCCCAGCCCCAGTCCAGCAGGGCCTGGCGCGTGAAGTCGCGGCCCTTGGCCACATGGCCGCGCACGCCCGAAAGGGCCAGCCGGCGGCGCTGTCCCGCGAGGGAAGGTCCGGCAGGCCGTCGATCGCCGGTTTCCGGTCCGATGGTTTCCACTGTGCTCTCTCACCCCCACCGTTGACGCTGGTTCTTGTTCGCGGGAACGAAGCGGTCCCCCCGGGCCCGCGGGCACCTGAACATGCCCGCGACATTCTAGGGGACAGCCGTTCCCTCAGGAGGTGGTCATGTGCAGTCTCAGAGTGAGGCCGCTGTCGAGGGCGCGGATCTCGACCAGGTCGCACAGCTGGTGGATCATCCACAGGCCGCGGCCGCCGTTGGCCGACGCCAGTGCGGGGCGACGGCGCCCCGCCAGCGGGTCGGCGAGGTGGCCGCCGTCGCGGATCTCGGCCACGACCGTGCCGTCGGCGGTGCTCCACAGCCGGAGCGAGCCCTTCCCGTCCCCGTGGGCGAGGGAATTGGCGGCGGCCTCGCTGACAGCGAGGACGAGATCGCCCCGCCGGGCCGCGCTCAGCGTCGTGCCGCGGGCCCAGCCCTCGGTCTGGGCCCGCACCTCGCCCAGCTCCCCGTGGGTGTACGCGAGCCGGGGCGCGGCGCCCTCGGGCTCGGGCAGGGGGTGGTCGCACCCGGCGCAGACGGAGGCGGCGTCGGTGTAGTGCGGGCTGAGGAGGACCTTGCCCTCCTCCATCACCACGGGATGCGTCCGCCGGGCGTCGGACACCACGGAGGCCGGCAGGCCCAGGGTGTCGTACGGGCACAGGACGGTGGCCCGCCGCCCCGCGAAGGCGGTGTTGATGAGCGCCTCGTGCCGGGTGGCCTCCAACGCCTCGGCCTGCGAGCGGCCGGGCCAGATCGGCTCGCCCACGATCCGGGCCGGCCGGTCCGCACGGCGGTCGGCGAAATCCTGCAGGGAGGCCAGGATGCGGCCGGGGTTGCGCCCCAGTTGTGTCATGTCCACCCACGTGACGTCGGCCGAGGTGGGGCCGATGCTCTCGCGCAGAGCGTCCAGGTGCCCGCCGGGCACCGCCACCATCACCGGCTCGTCGGCCGCGAGGGCGTCCCGTACGAAGCCTCCCACGCCTGCCAGGTACTCCTCGTGACCCCGGTAGAGGAGGGCGGGGTGGACGAAGGCCCCGGGATCGGTCGACGCAGGAAGGTTGATCATGCTGCGACCTCCAGCGCGGCACATTCGTCCGGGAACATCTCCACTACCTTGCGGAGCGAGTATGGCGGGTGGTGGAGCAGCAGGCGACGCCCCTGACCGGCAACAGCGGCGTTCGCCTGCACCAGCGCGGCGACGGCGGCCGCGTCGAGGAAGGCCACGGCGGAGAGGTCGAGGTGGACGACCGCTCCGGGGATCCGGATGACGACGCCCAGCGCCGCGCTCAGGATCGGCCGCGAGTCGAGGTCGCAGCTGCCGCTCAGCAGGGCGCCGGGACGGTCGCGCAACGGCCGGGCGGTCAGCGTCGGCACCGCCCCGGTTCCGGCCCCGGTGCCCGCACTGGTCCCCGTACCGGTGTGCGCGCACCGCACGACGGCGTCCGCCCACATCACGTCGTCGTAGAGCGGCTGCGCGCCGACGGGCGGTACGGACCCGTCGTGCCGGTGGGGTGAGGGCATGACCGTGGCCTACGCCGAGAGCATTCCGGCGCGCAGCCGGGTCAGCGTGCGGGAGAGCAGGCGCGAGACCTGCATCTGCGAGATGCCCAGTTCCGCACCGATCTCGGCCTGGGTCTTCTCCTGGCCGAAGCGCAGCTGCAGGATCAGCCGGTCGCGTTCGTCCAGTTGCTCCAGCAGGGGTGCGAGGGTGTGGAAGTCCTCGAAGAGTTCCATGGCGGGGTCGACGTCACCGAGCCGGTCCGCGAGCGGACGCATCGTTCGGCTCGTGGCCGACGGCTCCTCGCTCTCGGCGCCGGTGTCCAGGGAACCGCTCGTGTAGCCGTTCGCGGCGACCAGCCCGTCGATGACCTGTTCCTCGGTCAGTTCGAGGTGCTGGGCGACCTCCTTGACCGTCGGGGACCGGCCCAGGACGTCGGTCAGGGCCTCCTGGGCCTTGGCGAGCTCCGTACGCAGTTCCTGCAGACGGCGCGGCACGTGCACGGCCCAGGTGGTGTCACGGAAGTACCGCTTGATCTCACCGGTGATGTACGGCAGGGCGAGGGTCGAGAACTCGACCTCGCGCTCCGGGTCGTAGCGGTCGATGGCCTTGATGAGACCGATGGTTCCCACCTGGATGATGTCGTCCATGTCCAGGCCCCCGCCCAGGACGCGGGCGCGGAAGCGCCGCGCGGCGAACTGCACGAGGGAGAGGTTCATCTCGATCAGGGTGTTCCGGGCGTACTGGTACTCGTGCGTGCCCTCTTCCAGCGTGCGCAGGCTCAGGAAGAAGAGCTTCGAGAGCTCGCGTGCGTCGGCAGGCGGCATCTCCCGGGCGTTCTTCACCTCGGGCAGTTCCACGTCCTGCCCGGGGGCTCCCACGACGGCGGGCGCAGCGGGCGTGATCTGCACGTCTGTTGCACGAATGGGGCTTACGGCGGTGGCCGAGCGAGTCATGTGGCCGTTCCCTCCCGATTGACTGACGGCTGCTCGGGCGCTTGTGCCCCGACTTCCGGGTCCTATTCGCTCTGCGCGGAAAACTTTTCCTCCGGTCGCCGGAGGGGGAGGCGAGTCCGGTCTCCGGGCGTGTGTGCGGCGGGGCTTGGCGTCCTCGTCACGTCAACGAGCAGGCATACTCCCTTGCGAAGCCGTAGACAGGTGACGATCCGGGGAGGCGGACATGACCGGAGCAGCGGACGCGTACCACGAAGGCGTCGTCGGGGACAGTTACCCCGCCGGGGCCGGGTGGGTGGTGGCGGCGCACGGGGAGCTCGACCAGGACACCCTGGCCCCTCTGGAGACGGCGCTCGTCTCGGCCGCGGACCGGCACGGACTGGTCGTACTGGACGCCGGCTCCATCACCTTCGGCGACTCGTCGTTCCTGAATCTGCTGCTGCGGCTGCACCGTCAGACCACGCTGCGCGTCGCCGCCCCGGGCGAGCAACTGCGCCGCCTGTTCGCCCTGACGGGCGCCGACACGGTCCTCTCCCTGCACCCGAGCGTCGAGGAAGCCGCCGGGGGGTCATGAACGGCATGCCCCGCCCGGACCGGCCGGCGGGCCGGTGTGCGGGTCCGGGTTCGGGTGCGCATGCGGGTCGGGTGCGCCGACGGGGCGGAAGCAGGCCGTGATCGCCTTTCCGCCGTGGCACGCGTGGACGTCCCAGGAGTCGGCGAGGACGGTGACGATCCCGAGCCCGCGGCCCGACGTGGCGCCGACATCGCCGTCGGCGTCGGCCTCCTTCGGGCGGGGCAGGCGAGGATCGCCGTCGGCGACGCTCACATGGACGCAGACACCGTCCCAGGAGAGCACGAGGTGGGCGGTGCCCTCCGCGTGCAGATGGGCGTTCGTGACGAGTTCGGAGACGCTGAGGAGCACGGAATGAGCCGTGTCCGCAGCCGATGCGTCCTCCCACGGCAACGAGTCCAGATGCGCGGCGGTCCACTGCCGTGCCGCCCGCACCCCCCTCGACACCGGGAACGAGCGTGCCCAGCCCACGGCCTTGACCGCCAACGCCCTCACCTCATTTCATCAATTGTGTCGTTCGTCACCGGTTCGTCTACCCCCCGATCGCGCGAGCACCCACGGCTCGCACCGCCCTGCGGGGAGCAGCTGATTCGCGGCGGCCCGGTGAACGGGTGATCAGGTGCCCCGGGTCGGCGCTAGCCTTCATCACTGGTCGTATGTCGGTGGCGGATCCCCCGGCCGGGCCAGGGCGTCCGGTGCGCATACGCGCCGCGTCCTGTCCCGTGTACCGGCACGGTCGATGTCTAGAGTGAGGTTGGCGGATGGCTGAGCGGACGGGCACGGAGGCGTTGGGCGGTTCGCCCGCACTTCCCGGCGAGGACAGGATCGGCGAATCGGAACTGCGCCAACTGCTGGCCGGCCTGACGGCCGTACGGGACGGGGACTTCCGTACCCGGCTGCCCGACACGGCGGACGGACTGCTCGGCGAGATCGCCACGGTCTTCAACGGGATGGCCGACCAGCTGTCCCTGTTCACGTCCGAGGTGACGCGGGTGGCCCGCGAAGTGGGCACCGAGGGCACGCTCGGCGGTCAGGCGGACGTACCCGGGGTCGGGGGAGCCTGGCTGGACCTCACGGATTCGGTCAATTTCATGGCCGGAAACCTCACCGCCCAGGTGCGTTCCATCGCGCAGGTCGCGACGGCCGTGGCCAAGGGCGACCTCTCGCAGAAGATCACCGTCACCGCGCGCGGAGAGATCCTGGAGCTGAAGGAGACCATCAACACGATGGTCGACCAGCTCTCCGCCTTCGCCGGGGAGGTCACCCGCGTCGCCCGTGAGGTCGGCACCGAGGGCAGACTCGGCGGCCAGGCGGACGTCAAGGGTGTCTCCGGAACCTGGAAGGACCTGACGGAGTCGGTCAACGTCATGGCCGACAACCTGACGGCCCAGGTGCGTTCGATCGCGGAGGTCACCACGGCGGTGGCCCAGGGGGATCTGACACAGAAGATCCGGGTGGACGCGCGCGGGGAGATCCTGGAGCTGAAGGAGACCATCAACACGATGGTCGACCAGCTCTCGGCCTTCGCCGACGAGGTGACCCGGGTGGCCCGTGAGGTCGGCACCGAGGGCAACCTCGGCGGCCAGGCCACGGTCCGTGGGGTCTCCGGCACCTGGAAGGACCTCACCGACAACGTCAACGTCATGGCGTCCAACCTGACGGGGCAGGTGCGCTCCATCGCCCAGGTCGCCACCGCCGTCGCCCGCGGCGACCTCTCGCAGAAGATCATGGTCGAGGCCAAGGGCGAGGTCGCCGCGCTGGCCGGAGTCATCAACACGATGGTGGACACGCTCTCCGCGTTCGCCGACGAGGTGACCCGGGTGGCCCGCGAGGTCGGCACCGAGGGCAGGCTGGGCGGGCAGGCACAGGTTCCCCATGTCGCGGGCACCTGGAAGGACCTCACCGACAACGTCAACTCGATGGCGAACAACCTCACCGGCCAGGTCCGCAACATCGCCCTCGTCACGACGGCCGTCGCCAACGGCGACCTGTCCAAGAAGATCGACGTGGACGCCCGCGGGGAGATCCTCGAGCTCAAGACCACCATCAACACGATGGTCGACCAGCTCTCCGCCTTCGCCGCCGAGGTCACCCGCGTCGCCCGCGAGGTCGGCAGCGAGGGCCGGCTCGGCGGCCAGGCCGAGGTCGAGGGCGTCTCCGGCACGTGGAAGCGCCTGACCGAGAACGTCAACGAGCTGGCCGGCAACCTGACCCGCCAGGTCCGGGCCATCGCCGAGGTCGCCAGCGCCGTCGCCGAAGGCGACCTGACCCGGTCCATCACCGTCGACGCCTCCGGCGAGGTCGCCGAACTCAAGGACAACATCAACTCGATGGTGGGTTCGCTGCGCGAGAGCACGCGGGCCAACCAGGAGCAGGACTGGCTCAAGTCCAACCTCGCCCGCATCTCGGGCCTGATGCAGGGCCACCGGGACCTCGCCGCCGTCGCCGAGCTCGTCATGGACGAACTGACGCCGCTCGTCGCCGCCCAGTACGGCGCCTTCTACCTCGCCGAGGACAGCCCCCACGGCACCGTACTCACCCTGGTCGGCTCGTACGGCCGTCCCGCCGGAGCGGGCGAGGGCACCGGCTTCGCCCTCGGCGAATCCCTGGTCGGACAGGCCGCACGCAGCCACCGCATCATCGCCACCGACCAGGTCCCCAGCGGCTACGTCATTTCCTCCGGGCTCGGCCACACCACCCCGGGCAGCCTGATCATCCTGCCGATCGTGGTGGAGGACCAGGTCCTCGGCGTGATCGAGCTCGCCTCCTTCTCCGCCTTCACACCCGTGCACCGGGACTTCCTCGGCCAGCTGATGGAGACCATCGGTGCCAACGTCAACACGATCGTCGCCAACGCCCGCACCGACGAGCTCCTCGGCGAGTCCCAGCGGCTCACCGGCGAACTCCAGGCACGCTCGGAGGAACTCCAGGTCCAGCAGGAGGAACTCCAGCGCTCCAACGCGGAACTGGAGGAGAAGGCCGCCCTCCTCGCCAGCCAGAACCGGGACATCGAGGCCAAGAACCTGGAGATCGAGCAGGCCCGGCAGGAACTGGAGACCCGCGCCCAGCAGCTGTCGCTGGCCTCCACCTACAAGTCCGAGTTCCTGGCCAACATGAGCCACGAGCTGCGCACCCCGCTCAACAGCCTGCTCATCCTGGCCCAGTTGCTCGCCCAGAACCCGACGCGCAACCTCAGCCCGAAGCAGGTCGAGTACGCGGGCATCATCCACTCGGCGGGCTCGGACCTCCTCCAGCTGATCAACGACATCCTCGACCTGTCGAAGGTCGAAGCCGGAAAGATGGACCTCAACCCCGAGCGGGTGCATCTGCCGCAGCTGCTCGAGTACGTCGACGCCACCTTCCGCCCGATGACCACGCAGAAGAGCCTCGACTTCACCGTCACCACCGCCCCCGACGCCCCGGCCGACCTGCTCACCGACGACTCACGCCTGCGGCAGGTCCTGCGCAACCTGCTCTCCAACGCCGTCAAGTTCACCGAGCGCGGCGGCGTCGAACTCCGCATCGAACCCGCCACCGCCCCCGAGCTCCCCGCCGGGCTCCAGGGCCGCGGGCCCATGCTGGCCTTCCGGGTACGGGACACCGGCATCGGCATCCCCGACCAGCAGCTGGAGTCCGTCTTCGGCGCGTTCCAGCAGGCCGACGGCACCACCAGCCGCAAGTACGGCGGCACCGGCCTCGGACTCTCCATCAGCCGCGAGATCGCCCAGCTCCTCGGCGGCGCCGTCACCGCGGAGAGCACCCAGGGGCAGGGCAGCACCTTCACCCTCTACCTGCCGGTCAGCCGCGCGGACTACGAGGGCGAGCGCCTTCCCGACGCCCCCGCGCAGGCCCCGTACACGGCGGCCACCACCGCGGCCGCCGAGCCGTCCGGGGGCGCGGCCACGGCCGCCGTCCCGCCCCAGCGGCAGGCCCGCCGCCTCCTGGTGATCGAGGAACGGCCCAACGGCCTCCTCTCCCTCGTCGCCGAGAGCGCCGACCGGGACTTCGCCCCCCGCCACCGGTCGGGCGGGGACCACGGCGGAATCCAGGTCGTCAACGCCACGAGCTCGCGGGATGCCGCCGCCGCCCTGGCGGCGGACTCCTTCCACTGCGTCGTCCTCGAACTCGACATGCCCGACGGCGAAGCCCTGCGCTTCCTCGACGCACTCGACGGAGACCCGGCCCTGTCCTCCCTGCCGGTGCTCGCGCACAACAACCCCCGCTGGAAGTCGGGACAGGAACAGGCATTGCGGGAGCGGTCCGTGTCACGCCACCTGGAGCTGCTGTCCAGCCTGGACGAGCTCCGGGAACGCATCGTGCTGCACCTGTCCGCCGACCAGCCGGGAGACGTCCTTCCGCTCGTCCACGAGGGGGCGGAGGGGCAGCAGACCGTGACCCCGGTGCTCGACGACGGCCTGCTCGGACGCACCGTCCTCGTCGTCGACGACGACGCGCGCAACCTGTACGCCCTCAGCGGTGTGCTCGAACTGCACGGTGTGCGCGTCCTCCACGCGGAGGACGGACGCAAGGGCATCGACACGCTCACCCGCAACGAGGGCGTGGACCTGATCCTGATGGACGTGATGATGCCGGAACTCGACGGCTATGCGGCGACCGCCGAGATCCGGCGGATGCCGGCCTACTCGGGGCTGCCCATCATCGCCGTCACCGCCAAGGCCATGCCGGGGGACCGGGAGAAGAGTCTCGCAGCGGGGGCCAGCGACTACGTGACGAAGCCGGTCGACGCCGACGACCTCATCGCCCGTGTCCGGCACTGGCTCACCGGATGACCGCCCTCCCTCCTGCCCCTGCCGCCCCGCTCGCACCGCCTGTACGGTCGGGAGCCCCGCAGCCCGTTCAGCAGGGCCACCCCGACCGTCCCACCAAGGAGCCGGCAGTACGGTGAGTACCCCCGACACACAGCAGCACGACGATGCCCGGACGCCGGGAGCGGTGGTCGGGGAGCCATGCCGCAACGCCATTCCGCACCAGGCCCCCACACCGCTCGGACGCCTGGTCGCCACCGTCGAACGGCTGCGCCGCGAAGTGCGGGAGGCACACGCCGCCGCCGACGGCAGGGCCCTGGTCGAACTGGCCAAGGGCATCCTGATCGGGCAGCTGAACTGCACCCCCGCCGCGGCGGCCCGGCAGCTCGACGAGCTGTCCCGCGAGACCGGGCTGCCCCCGCTCGAACTCGCCGCCGACATCGTCAACCAGGCGGCCCGCGACCACGTCAGCGAGGTCGCCGCCGAGTTCGCCCGGCGCACCGGCACACCGGAACCGGCCGAGCGGTCCACCGCCGTCGCGGTACGGCTGCGCACCGCCGAGAGCGGGGTACTGGCCGCGGCCGCGGACACCCAGGCGGTGGCCGAGTCCCTCCTCACGAACGCCCTGGGCCCCCTGGGTGCGGTCGCCGTCGCCGTGTGGAGCGCGGCCCCCGACGGCTCCCTGGCCCTCGCCGGGCACGCCGGGTTCGCGCCCGGGGAGGCCGCGCGCTGGCGCCACGTACCCCCGGGTGTCTCCACCGTCGCCCGCCTCGCACTGCGCGAGCGCCGCCTGGTCGCGCTCGCCCGCCTCAGCCGCGAGGGGCTTCCCTCGATCGGCCACCTCCAGTGGCCCGACGGCGGGCGGATGGCCGTACCCGCCGGGACCGGCGGCCGGATCCACGGCGTCCTCGAAATCTGCTGGCCGCAGCCGCTCGCGCCGCAGCCCCCGCAGATCGAGCGCCAGGTCGAGGCCCTCGCCGAACTGTGCGCCCGCACCATGGACGCCGCACCGCCGGGCGGGCGCGGCACCCCCGAAGCGGTGCTCCCGGACGTCGCCGAGCTGATCGACCTCTCCGAGGGCCTCCACGATCCCGCCGTGGTCCTCACCCCCGTGCTCGACACCGACGGCCGGCTGACCGACTTCCGCATCCGCCACGCCAGCAGCCGCTTCGTCGATCCCGCCGGGCGGCAGCGCGGCGACGTGAACGGCGCGCTGCTGCTGGAGGCCTACCCGATGGCGGCCGGCGAGAGAGGGCTGTTCGACATCGTCGAGCGCGTCCACGCGACCGGCGAGCCCTTCCGCGCCGAACGCATGAGCCTGACCGCGCTGGTCGACCAGATCCCCCTCACCTCCGTCGCGGACATCAGCGTCAGCCGGCACGGCGCGGCCGTCCTGCTGATCTGGCGCGTCGAGGACGAGACCGCGCGACTGGCCGACCTCCTCCAGCACGCCCAGCGGCTCGGCCGGATCGGAGGCTTCGAGGAGAACCTCGTCACCGGCGAGACCACCTGGAACGCGCAGCTGTACGCGCTGCACGGACTGCCCGCCACCGCGCCACCCGTACACCTGCGGGAACTGCCCGACTACGCCCACCCCGACGACTCCGCCGCCCTGGGCCGCTTCCTGCGGGCCGTACTGCGCTACCGCCGTCCGGCATCCGTCAACCTCCGCCTGCGGAGGTCCGACGGGATCACCCGCCACGTCCGCGTCGTCGCCGAGCCCGTCCTCGACGCCGACCAGCGCCTGCATGCCGTCCGCGGCGCCTACCAGGACATCTCCGCACAGCACTGGACCGAGGTCGCCCTCGCCGCGACCCGGGACCAACTCGCCCACAGCGAGGCCGAGTCCGCCGAGCGCAACCGCCTCGCCCTGCAGCTCCAGCACGCCATCATGCCGCCCACCCCGCCGGCCATCGAGGCCCCCGGGCTGCGCGTCGCCGTCCGCTACCGGCCCGCGGAGACCGAGTCGCTCGTCGGCGGCGACTGGTACGACACCGTGGTCCTGCCCTCCGGGCTGATCATGCTGTCCGTCGGAGACGTCGCCGGGCACGGCATCGAGGCCGCCACCGGCATGGTCGTCCTGCGCAACGCCCTGCGCGGACTCGCCGTGACCGGAGCGGGCCCCGCCCAGCTGCTGTCCTGGCTCAACACGGTGACCCACCACCTCGCCAAGCACGTCACCGCCACCGCGGTCTGCGGACTCTTCGACCCCACCACCAGGGTGATGCGCTGGGCCCGCGCCGGGCACCTGCCGCCCGTACTCGTCCGCGGCGGCGAGGCCGAGGCCTTCCCGCTCATCGAGGGCCTGCTCCTGGGTGCGATCCCCGAAGTCACCTACGCCGAGCGGGAGGTGCGCCTCGAACCGGAGGACACCCTCCTGATGTTCACGGACGGCCTGGTGGAGCGGCGGGACTCCTCGGTGCAGGACTCCCTCGGCCACCTCGTGAACGCGGCGGCCGCCTGCGCCGGAGACCTGGACCAGCGGCTGGACCGCCTCCTCACCGAGAGCCGGTCCGACACGGACGACGACACCTGCGTGATCGGAATCCAGGTCGGCTGAGTGGGGCGGGGCGACGGCCTAGTCTCTGGTGCGTGATCACCACACGCCTCGTCCGGACCTGGGAGGTCCTCCCCTGCGAGGGGTACGCGACCGCCTGGGCCGAGCTCACGGAACGCCGGCTCACCGCACGCGGGCGGGCCGTCGGGCTGGTGCCCGAGCCCTACTGGGTGACGTACGGGCTCGACACCGGCGACGACTTCGTGACGCCCCGGCTCCGGGTCACCGCGGACCTCGGCGGCCGGACCCTGAGCCTGGACCTGCGCAACGACGCGGGCCGCTGGAGCGTCGACGGTACGCACCGTCCCGACCTCGACGGCGCGCTCGACTGCGACCTGGGGCTGTGCCGACCTGCGCGGCCCACGAGATGCGCACGACCCGCACGACGCCCGCGCCGGACGCCGCGGCGCGCGTGTCCGTTTTTCGTCCGGCGACTTCCGCAGCGACATCGAGTTCGACGAGCGGGGAATGGTCCTCGACTACCCGGAACTGGCCATTGCGCTCACCCGCTGACGAGCGCAAGGACGGCTCCCGGGCCGCTGGGCCGGCCGTGTTAGCGTGCGGGCATGCGCGCTCCCATCGGGCCCTTCGACAACGCGGTGCCGGCTCCCGACTGCCTGGCGGATCTCGTCCCGCCCGTGGCCGGAGCCGTTGGAGGCCGGGCCGGGCACGTGCCCGCCGAACAGATCCTCTATGTGGACACCGACCCCGAGATCGCCGACACGAGCGCCTTCGTCGCGCACTACGGGCAGGAGCTGCTCGGCCAGTCGGCGAACTGCGTGGTGGTCGCCGCCAAGCGCGGCGGCGAGGTCACCCTCGCCGCCTGCCTCGTGCCCTCGGCCGGCCGGATCGACGTCAACGGAGCAGTCCGCCGGCACCTGGGCGCGCGCAAGGTGTCCTTCGCGCCGATGGAGACGGCCGTGGAACGGACGGGCATGGAGTACGGGGGCATCACCCCGCTGGGTCTGCCGGACGGCTGGCCGCTGCTGGTGGACGCGGCGGTCGCCGACATGCCGTACGTGCTCGTGGGCAGCGGCCGCCGCCGCGGCAAGCTCATCGCCCCCGGCAAACTGTTCGCGGAGCTCCCCGGCGCCGAGGTCATCGAGGGCCTCGCGCTCTGACCCTCAGCCGATTCCCACGGTGTACGCGGCGCGGTAGCCGGCACCGTCGGGGACCAGGGGCAGCGTCATCGCGGCTCCGGCGGCACGGTAGCGGCTGTCGCGGGCGTTGGGGTGCTTCGGCACCCGGCGCTCGGAGTACGGCGGGCGCGCGTACGCCTGCAGCAGGAGGTCCTCGGGGAAGAAGAACTGCGAGGTCGTCTCGGTCCGGCTGTCGGGACGCACCTTGAAGTGGATGTGCGGCGCCAGCCCCGCGTACCAGCCGGGCACGATCGTGCGGAACGTACTGCGGCCGGCGCCGTCGGTGACCTGGGTGCCGCGCAGGAAGGTGTCCCCGCCGGTGGAGTAGTCGCCGGCGGCGTCGGCGTGCCAGATGTCGACGGCAGCGTCGGCGACCGGCCGGCAGCCCGCGGAGACCCGGACGACGGTGAGGTCCAGCCGGAACGGCACGCCCTTGCGGCCCTCCGTGATGTCCGAGCGGACCCGGTCCAGGTCGAGGTAGTACGGTCCGGCCCCCGCCTTCACGGCGAGGACGCAGGCGGGAGCGCTGGCGCCGGGCGACGGCGACGCAGGCGCAGACGCGGCGCGCGACGAGGGCGCGGACGGCTGCCCGGCCGCCCCTCGCGTCCCTGCCGCGCCGGAACAGGCCGCCGTCAGTGCCGCGACCCCGGCCGATCCGGCGGCCAGCAGCAGGGCGCGTCGGCTGGTCGGGGAACTGCCGTTCTCGGTCATGCGAACCTCTCCCGCGCGCTTCACGACCGCCGCACGGGACGCGACGGCCACCGACCGCGCCCACCGTGCCGGACGGAAGGCGTCCCGGCCACCACCGACACACCGGGGCGGGCGGACGGCACTCCGGCGACACGTCGTGGATCCGCATCCGAACGAGGACAGGACCTGACGTCGTTCCTGCCTACGGTGGTGATGTCACGTCACGTCATCAGGAGCGACAGGAGAGGACGAAGCCGATGGACCGCTTTGCCCCCGAGGGCTACACGAGCGTCGCACCGTGGGTCGTCACCGACGACACCGGCGCCCTGCTCGACTTCATCACCGCCGCCTTCGACGGCGAGGAGATCGCCAGGGTGGAGGTCGAGGACGGCAGCATCGGCCACGGCGAGATCCGCGTCGGCGACACGGTCGTACTGGCCTTCGACCGGCGGCCCGACTGGCCGGTGATGCCCACCATGCTGCGGGTCTACGTGCCCGACGCGGACGCCGCCATGGCCGCTGCCGTCGCTCATGGGGCCCGGGTGGTCACCGAGGCCGTCGACAGCGCGTGGGGAGACCGCGGGGGCCGGGTGAGGGACCCGTTCGGCAACATCTGGTGGGTGACGAGCCGGGTCGAGGAGGTCGCACCGGACGAGGCCTGGCGGCGCATGGCGGAGCCCAAGTACGCCGCATCGATGCGCACGGCCCAGCAGACCCTCGACGCCGAACTCAGCGGCCGGCCAACGGGATTCGCCAGCACCCCGCAGCGCCCCGGCACCCCCTAAGCCAGGCCGTCGAGGCTCCGACGCTGCGCGGGGCTCAACCGGAGGTCCGCCGCGGCGACGTTCTCCTCGAGGTGGGCGAGCGAGGCCGTACCGGGAATCGGCACCACGACCGGGGAGCGGGCGAGCAGCCAGGCGAGCAGGAGCTGGGAAGTCGTGGCACCGAGTTCGGAGGCGACGGCATCGAGTTCCCCGGCCCGGCCGGGCGTGGCGGCGGCGACGGGGCGCCACGGAAGGAAGGCGATCCCGGCGGCCTCGCACGCCTCCAGGACGGGCTCGTACTCCCGGTCCAGCAGGTTGTACCGGTTCTGCACGCTCGCGATCTCCGCGGTCCGCCGGGCCTCGGCGAGCTCTGAGGCGCTGACCTCGGACAACCCGATGTGCCCGATCTTGCCCTCCTGCTGGAGTTCACGGAGCGTACCCACCTGCTCCGCCACGGGCACCTTCGGGTCGATCCGGTGCAGTTGGAGCAGGCCGATCCGTTCCGTACGGAGCCGGCGCAGTCCGTGCTCTACCTGCTCGCGCAGGCTGTCCGGCCGGGCGTCGTAGGCCCAGCCCTCGGGGCCGTCGCTCCGGACGACCCCGACCTTGGTGGTGATCAGCAGGTCGTCCGGATAGGGGTGGAGGGCCTCGGCGAGGAGCTCTTCGTTGGCTCCCCATCCGTAGAGGTGCGCGGTGTCGATCAGGCCGACCCCCAGCTCGACGGCGCGGCGGGCCACCGCGATCGCGCCGTCCCTCTCGGCTCCCGAGCCGGTCGGCAGCCGCATGGCACCGAACCCGAGCCGGGGCACCGGGTATTCACCGCCGATGGAAAGGGTCCGGGCCACGGCAGGCGTATGTGAAGTCATCAGATTCCCCTCGTCGGCGCGACGATACCCGGCCCGGTCTCCGTAGCCGTTCCCCAAATCGGCCGGTTCTGCAGCCCGTACGGCTGTCGCGGCTGCGGCGGGCGGGGCTACCGTGGAGGCCGCGCCCGGGGGAGGGCGAAGGGCGAAGGGGGACCCATGCTGGACGAGGCGATGGTCGCGCTGGCGGCTTCGGTCGGATCGGGCGTCGTACAGGCGGCCGGTACGGACGCCTGGCTGGCTCTGCGGAACCGGCTGGCCCGGCTGCTCGGCCGAGGGGACCGGCAGCAGGAGACCGTCCAGCTGGAGCGACTGGACCGGACCGCGGCCGAACTGTCGGCGGCAGAAACGGAACAGGACCCCGGCGGCCCGGTGGGCGACGGGGGCGAGGAGCGGGCGAGACACGGCGCGGCTTGGCGAACCCGTACCGAGGACCTGCTGGAGCAGCTGGAACCGGCCGAACGGGCCGCGGTCGCGGCGGAACTCCGGGCCCTGCTCGCCGAGGCCGGGGATGCGGTGCGCCCGGCCGCCGGGGGAGTCGCGCGGAACGTCTTCCTCGGTCCGGCGGCGGTCCAGTCCGGGGACGGCAACGTCCAGGTGAACCGGTTCGACTCCCGCCCGTGACCGGGTCCGGGCCCGATGACGACCGCCGTGGGGACGCCTTCCACGGTGCGGCCGGGGTGCAGCGCGGCAGCGGAAACCTGCAGGTCAACGTCCACGAGCACCGCGTCGGCATCCTGTCTGCCTGCGCGGTCGCGCTGGTGTGCGTGGCGACCGTGATCGCCGTCCGGGTGGGCGGTGACCGGGGCACCGAGTCGGTCGCCCCGCCCGCCGGGAGCACGGCCACGACGCCGGGCACGAGTTCGGCCACGCCCCCGGGCACCACCCCGGGCACGGCCGGGCCGGATCCGTCGGCGCTCACCGGGCGGCTGGTCAACCGCGGCAGCGGGCTGTGCCTACGGGTGCCCGGGCCCGGGGACGGCCTGGTGCCGGTGCAGGACACGTGCACCGGGGCCGCCGACCGGACCTGGACGCTCGCACTGCAGGAGGACGGCGGCACCACCCGCACCCTGCGCAACGCAGACAGCGGCCGATGCCTGGCCGTGGCGGGCAACGAGAACCACTCGCCCGCCCGCCAGCACGCGTGCACCGGCCGGCGCGGGGACAACCAGCACTGGGAACTGATGTGGGGGACGGGCGAGCGGGCCGAGTACTTCGTGCTCCGCAACGCGGTCAACGCCAAGTGCCTGGTGGTGCAGGGCCGCGAGCCGGCCCGCCCGGCGGCACAGATCTCCTGCGGCGAGCAGTACGACGACCAGTGGTGGCACCTCGCGCCTTAGGTCGTCTCTTTCGGATCTTGTCGGTCGGGCCCGCGTCGTCCGGTGCCGTGCATCGCAAGGCGGAGGAGCGCCGTTGTACTGGACGTACTGCGGTGCTCCGACAACGCGGCGAGGTGCGGTGCCGGGCGACGCGGGCCTGGGGGCACCTCCCAGCGGTAGCTGGGGGAGCAAGATCCGAAAGAGACGACCTAGGGGGACGGGTGCCCGCAGCACCCCCAGGAGCCTGCGCCGGGCCGGGGACCGGCCCGTGCACGAAAATTTCACAACTCGGCCCGGCCCGCGCCCGATGTGCCTCCACGGATGTCACCCCGCTGCGGTGCCGCCCGCCACGAGCCGCTCCGGATCCGGCCTCGGGGGTGGTTGCGCAGGAGACTGCGCTTACCGGTCCGCGAAACGACAGGGCCGGCCCGGGAGGTCCGGCTTGGCGTGAACCCGCCGCACCGGCGGACCCGTTGGAGCATGCCCCTCCGCCGGGGGCGCCGAGAACGTTCCAGGCAGCCGCGGCACGGACCCGTAGCACTGCAAGGAGTCCGACCAGGCGGCCGGATGCGGTGCCGAGTCGGGTCCGGCGTGAAATCGAGGTCCTTCGGGCCGCCGTGAACCCCGTCGTACCCAGGAGCCGTCCTCGCGGCGGCGGGCACACCGGCGCCAGGGGGTCCGCCGCGGCCGTGCCCGCGTCATGTGCGGGGCGTCTTTGCTGATTCATGGCCGGGGCATGGCAAGGATGTTACGCGTCCGTTGACCTCTTGTGGGTGAGCGGGGGGTGGGTCAACCTTTCGGGGGCGGCAGCCTGTTGGACGCGTTGTCATGAACATGGCCATCAGGCTCTGCCTCATCCCCGCAGTGCACCACCTATGAGGAGGACCCCCCACATGTCCGTGATGCGTCACACCCGCCGGAAGATCGCCGGCATCAGCGCGACCGCCGTCGTGGCCCTCGCGCTCGGCGCGGCCGCCGCGTTACCCGCCTCCGCGGCCGACAGCGGCGCGCAGGGCGTGATCGAGAACGCCGGCGCCGCCGGGACCATCTCCGGCAGCTACATCGTGACCCTCGAAGACTCCGCAGCCCGGTCCACCGCCGACAGCGGCAAGGCCGTCGCGAAGCGGTACGGCGCGAAGATCGACAAGACCTACAGCGCGGCCCTCAACGGCTACTCCGTACAGGTCTCCGAGGCGCAGGCCAGGAAGCTCGCCGCCGACCCGGCGGTCAAGTCGGTCGTGCAGAACCGTGTCTTCACCGTCGACGCCACCCAGCCCAACCCGCCGTCCTGGGGCCTGGACCGCATCGACCAGCGTGCGCTGCCGCTGAACCAGAGCTACACCTACCCGGACAAGGCCGGCGAGGGCGTCACCGCCTACATCATCGACACCGGCGTCCGCATCACCCACCAGGACTTCGGCAGCCGCGCCTCCTACGGCTACGACGCCATCGACAACGACAACACCGCCCAGGACGGCCACGGCCACGGCACGCACGTCGCCGGCACCGTCGCGGGCGGCGCCTACGGCGTGGCCAAGAAGGCCAAGATCGTCGGCGTCCGCGTCCTCGACAACAACGGCTCCGGCACGACCGCCCAGGTCGTCGCGGGCATCGACTGGGTGACCCGCAACGCCGTCAAGCCGGCCGTCGCCAACATGTCGCTCGGCGGCGGCGCGGACTCCGCGCTCGACACGGCCGTCCGCAACTCCATAGCCTCCGGCATCACCTACGGCGTCGCCGCGGGCAACGAATCCACGAACGCCTCGACGAAGTCCCCGGCGCGCGTGGCCGAGGCCATCACGGTCGGCGCCACCACGAACACCGACGCCAAGGCGAGCTACTCCAACTACGGCACCGTGCTGGACATCTTCGCGCCGGGATCCTCCATCACCTCCTCCTGGGGCACCGGCGACACCGCCACCAACACCATCTCCGGCACCTCGATGGCCACCCCGCACGTGGTCGGCGCGGCGGCGCTGTACCTCTCGCAGAACACCTCGAGCACCCCGGCCCAGGTCCGCGACGCCCTGGTGGCGGCAGCGACCCCGAACGTGGTGACCGGCCCCGGCACAGGATCCCCGAACCTGCTGCTCAACGTCGGTGACGGCGGGACCGTTCCGCCCGGCAAGCGCTTCGAGAACGCCGCGGACTACGCGATCAACGACAACTCCACCGTCGAGTCGCCCGTCACCGTCAGCGGTGTCACCGGCAACGCCCCGGCGGCGCTGAGCGTCGCGGTCGACATCAAGCACACGTACATCGGTGACCTCAAGGTCGACCTGGTCGCGCCCGACGGCACCGTCTACACCCTGCACAACCGTACCGGCGGCAGCGCGGACAACATCATCAAGAGCTTCACCGTGAACGCCTCCTCCGAGGTCGCCAACGGAGTGTGGAAGCTCCGGGTCAACGACAACGCGAACATCGACACCGGCAAGATCGACTCCTGGGCGCTGCAGTTCTGACCGTCCGGAACGGTGCGGGACGCGCGTGACTTCTGAGCCGCGATGAACAGGCGGGGGCGACCACAGGGCGGTCGCCCCCGCTCCGTTCTGCAAGGGGTGACGCGGCGGACTGTGTGACCATGGGGAGCTCTGTTCCTTCGCCCGCGAGGTGATGTTCTTGACGAAGGCGGCACTGCGTCCCCACGCACTGTTGCCTCGGCAGTACGACGAACGGAAGGTCCTGGCCTCCACGGTCGACGCGTGGGGGAGGGCCCTCTGGTTGATCTGCCACGACGCCCGCGTTCCCGAACTCCTGGGCGTGCCCTACGAGGCTCTCGTCGTGATCGGCGACGGGAGCCGGATCCTGGAGCGGCCCCTGCACGGGGTGACCGGGGCCCCGGCCCGCATCGACGCCCTTCCCCGGGACGGGTTCGTCGTGGCCGGCTCCGGCAGACCGGGCGAACGCAACGGCCAGGTCTTCGGACCGGACGGCCGTCCCCGGCGCCGGTTCGCCCTCGGTTCCCATCTGCTGGACCTGCTGGCGGACGGCCGGTCCCACCTCTGGACCGGCTACGCCGACGAAGGCGTCTTCGGGGACCCCGTCAGCGCGGGCGGCCTGATCCGATGGAACGACAGGGGAAACCAGCTGTGGGACTTCCGGCCCCCGGAACCCCACCACCTGTTTGCCGGGATCAGTGCCATGAACGTCACTGACTCGGTCGTGCGGGCCGCCTACCGGCCCGGACGGTCGCTCGTCGAGATACGGCCCGGCGAGCCCTTCCGCTTCCGGATGCTGCCCGTGTCCGACCCGTGCGGTCTCGCCGTACGGGACGACCGTCTGCTCCTGCTCGGGGCTGCGAGCCGGGGGCGGCCCACACGCACCGGCGCGCGCTCCACCTCCTGCGGCAGACCGACGACGGCGCGACGATCGTGGGGCGGGGCGAGTTGAGCTGGCCGAACGGCGATCCCGTGCACCGATACGCCCGCCCCGTCGGCCGGGGCCGGCACCTCTATCTGCGCAGCAGCCGCTCCGTGCGCCAGTGGCACGTACTGAGCGTGCCCGACGCGAGCGGATCTCCTGGCTGACAAAAAGAAGAGGCAAGGAGGTGAACCACCCCTTGCCACTCTCAAGATATAGCGGACCGGGGGCCTTGCGGCAAGGCCCCCGGTGTGCTGCAGACTCTCCCGTCCAAGCCGGCACCTGCCGGGACCGGCCGGCACAACGCAGGCTGCCGAATGGGGGATTCCGATGATTGACGTGATCATTGCCGGCGGTGGACCGACCGGCTTGATGCTGGCCGGCGAATTGCGCCTGCACGGTGTCCACGTCCTCGTGCTGGAGAAGGAAGCGGAACCGACGCAGCACGTCCGTGCGCTCGGCCTGCACGTGCGCAGCATCGAGGTGATGGCCCAGCGAGGTCTGCTGGACCGGTTCCTGGAACACGGCCGGCAGTACCGGGTCGGAGGCTTCTTCGCCGGCCTCGGCACCTCGTGGCCCGACCGGCTGGACACGGCCCATTCGTACGTCCTCGGCATCCCGCAGACCATCACCGACCGCCTGCTGTCCGAGCACGCCACCGGGCTCGGCGCCGAGATCAGGCGCGGCTGCGAACTGGTCGGGGTGAGCCAGGACGAGGACGGGGTGAGCGTCGAGCTGGCCGACGGTACGCGGCTGCGCTCGCGCCACCTCGTCGGCTGCGACGGAGGCCGCAGCAGGGTGCGCAAGCTGCTCGGCGTCGCCTTCCCCGGCGAGCCCTCCAGGGTCGAGACGCTCCTGGGAGAGATGGAGCTGACCGCGGACCCGCAGACGCTGGCCGCCGTGGTGGACGAGGTCCGCAGGACCCAGAAGCGGTTCGGTGCGGGCTCCCTCGGGGACGGGGTGTACCGCGTCGTCGTGCCCGCCGAGGGCGTGGCCGAGGACCGCACGGTCCCGCCGACCCTCGACGACTTCAAGCAGCAGCTGCGCAAGTTCGCCGGCACCGACTTCGGCGTGCACTCACCGCGCAGGCTGTCCCGCTTCGGCGATGCAACCCGCCTGGCCGAGCGCTACCGGGTCGGCCGGGTGCTGCTGGCGGGTGACGCGGCGCACATCCATCCGCCGACCGGCGGGCAGGGCCTCAACCTCGGCATTCAGGACGCGTTCAACCTCGGCTGGAAACTGGCCGCCCACGTGCGCGGCTGGGCCCCCGAGGGGCTGCTGGACAGCTACCACGCCGAACGGCACCCGGTGGCCGCCGACGTGCTGGACAACACCCGTGCCCAGATGGAGCTGATGTCGACGGAGCCCGGCCCGCGGGCGCTGCGCCGGCTGATGTCCGAGCTGCTGGACTTCGAGGAGGTGAACCGGTACCTGATCGAGAAGATCACCGCCATCGCGGTCCGATACGACTTCGGTGAGGGCCACGAACTGCTCGGCCGCCGGATGCGGGACGTGGCGTTGAAGCAGGGACGCCTCTACGCGTTGATGCGCGGCGGCCGCGGTCTGCTGCTCGACCAGACGGGCCGGCTTTCGGTGGCGGGCTGGGCGGACCGCGTCGACCACGTCGTCGACGTCAGCGAGGAACTGGACGTGCCCGCGGTCCTGCTGCGGCCGGACGGCCACGTGGCGTGGGCCGGTGACGATCAGCAGGAACTGCTCGGCCGGTTGCCCCAGTGGTTCGGTGCCGCCACAGGCGCAGGCGCAGGCGCAGCCGCTGCAGCGCCTGAACCCGCCGCGGCGACCGGCACTGACGGTTCGTAGAGTGCGGGGTGCGGGGTGGAGGGCCACCCCGCACCACCCGACGTTCCCCGGAGAGACACATGGTGGTGAACCAGAGGCCGCGTCCGGTCAGCCGGCCGTCCGTCGGCCGGGCCGTCGTCCTCGCCTGCGACTCCCTGGCCACCCTCGTGGTGTCCTTCGGGCTGTGCGCCGCGGGCCTCCTGCTGCCCGGGCTCACGGAGGACTACGGTCCCGCCACGGGGCCCACGTCACCCACGGCCCTCGCCATCTTCGCGACCGCCCTCCTGCTGATCTCGTCCCTGGCCGTGACGGCGACCCTGCACCCACGCGCCCGGTCCGATCGCTCGAGGCGCTTCGCGCTGTGGCTCTCGGCCGCCCGCCTCACGCTGCTGGTGGGCGCCGTGGCGGCTTTCGTCGTGCACGGCATCGTCACGATCGAGCTCGCCTGACCCCACGCCCCGTGCACGACACCGCCGGCCGGCCGCGCTCCCCGACCGACGCCGACGCCGACGCGGTCCGGCTCGCCGAGGCGAAGCGATCAGTCAGGGTGCCGGGGCGCGCGGGAACCGGTGGGCCTCAGCCGGCAGGTCGTGAGGGACCGAGGCAGCCCCACCGGCGCGTACGGCGTCCACCACGGCCTGGTGCAGGAGGCGGCTGCCCTCCTCGGACTCGCAGCGCACCGGACTGCCGGCCACGGTGAACCAGTCCGAGCCGCCGCTGTACTGCACGGCCACATGGGCCTCCGGAGCCGACCAGGTGGTGTGCACGGTCAGGTCTCCATTGAGGACCCCCGCCTCCTCGGTGCGTACTCCGCCACGTCCGGCGAAGACTCCTGTCGTCGTCCACGAAGCCCAGGTCATGGCGCATCGCCCCTCACCGCGGAGTGATCTGATGCTTCCACGCTACGGCGCGTCCCGGGTTCGCGCGTCCCCGCGCCCCGGTCGGCCGTACGGGAGGGCCGGCGGCGGGGGCACCCACAGGATCGGGTCAGTGTCCGGCTGCCGCCTTCACCAGCGCGACCGCGGTGCCGATGGCCGCGTCCAGGGCGCCCGCCAGGAGCGCCAGGCCGGTGCCGCCGCCCATACGGATGCCGCCGTACCAGCCCCAGGTGAACAGCCCGGCGACGCTCACCCCGGCCGACACCAGGAGAGCCGTGTCCACCGCCATCGCTCCCAGCGCCGCCGCACCGATCAGGGCCAGCGGTCCCGCGGCGGACAGCAGCAGAGGGCTGCTTACGGACAGCATGCGGCGCAGCTCGCGGCCGGTGGCCAGGCGGCCGTGGACCACGCGGTGGGCCTGCTGGTCCGCGACCAGCGCGGCCAGCCAGAGGCCCACCGCGGTGGTCAGTACGGTCGCGGCGGCTCCCCCGGCGCTGGTGTGATCGGAGCCCGCGAGCCCGATCACCACCGAGATCATGGTGATGGTCGCGTACAGACGCTCCTTCAGCTGCGCTGCGGCGAACCGAGGATCGCGATCGAAGGCCTGCTCGGCGGCCGGTCCGGGGGCGGCGCCGCCGGGGGACCCGGCCGGGGGCGTCTCGTCAGGGGCCATGCCGTCCACCGTAGGGCCGGCCGATGGCTGCGCCCCGGAGGCGGGCGGGCAGCGCGCCGTCCGGGTGCGCCGGCCGTCCGACGCGTTCCACATCCTGGGTTCCGGGTGAGGAAACCGCTGTCACGGGGAACCGGTGACCAGGACAACGGACCCGACGGGCCGCGCGGCGGCAGACGAGGCAGGTATCGGCGTGCTGATCGACCTCTCCGGCAGGACAGCACTGGTCACCGGCTCCACGCAGGGCATCGGCGCGGCCATCGCGGCCGCGCTGGCGGGCGCGGGCGCCCGGGTCGCGGTCAACGGCCGAAGCCGGGAATCGGTGGAGGCGGCGCTCGGGCCGCTCGGCGCCGCGGGGGGTGAGTTCATTGCGGCGCCCGGCGACATCACGACGGACGAAGGGGCGCGGGCGGTCTTCGACGCGGTCCCGCACGTCGACATCCTCGTCAACAACCTCGGAATCTTCGGAGCCGCACCGGCGCTGGAGATCGAGGACGAGGAATGGCGGCGGTACTTCGAGACGAACGTGCTCACCGCGGTCCGGACGACACGGCAGTACCTCCCCGGCATGGTGGAGCGTTCCTGGGGCCGCGTCCAGAACATCGCCAGCGACTCGGCGGTGGTCATCCCCGCGGAGATGATCCACTACGGCATGTCCAAGACCGCCCTGCTCGCGGTGTCCCGGGGCTTCGCCAAGGAGGCGGCCGGCACCGGCGTGACCGTGAACTCGGTCATCGCCGGACCGACGCACACCGGCGGGATCGAGGACTTCGTCTACGAACTGGTCGACCGGGACCTGCCCTGGGACGAGGCGCAGCGGGCATTCATGCGCGCGCACCGTCCCCAGTCGCTGATCCAGCGGTTGATCGAACCGGAGGAGATCGCCCACATGGTGGTCTATCTGGCGTCGCCGTACGCCTCGGCCACCACGGGCGGAGCGCTGCGGGTGGACGGGGGCTACGTGGACTCCATCCTTCCGTAGTAGCCCGCCGCGCAAGGCGGGTCCGGACTCGGCCTGAGCCCCGCCGATCCCGGCTCCCGGACGATGCGCCGCATGGCGGACGACCTGGAGGACCTGCTGGACCGCTTCGGGCCCGGACCGTTCGTGCTGGTCGGCCACAGTGCGGGCGGTCCGCTCGTCCGCCTCGTCGCGGCCGGGCGCCGGGACCGGATCCGCGGCCTGGTGCTGGTGGACCCCATCGACGAGGGCGCCGATCTGCTCTTCCGTCCGCTGTTCCGCCGTGCGGAGCGCGTGGTCATCGCGGTCAACCTGCTGCTCGCGCGCCTCGGGCTGCTCCGCCACGTGTACGCCCCGCTCGGCAAGGGGCTGCCCGAGAAGGCGCGTCGCGACCTGGCGAACGATGGGCTCACCATCGCAGTGGTGCGTACCCAGCAGGCGCAGGCCCGCAGCCTGACCCGTAAGGGCCCCGCGTACGGCCGGGAACCGGCTTCACGTCGGGACGGGTCGGCTGCTTTAATAAATGAACAAGCATTTATTAATGAGGAGTGGCTGTGGCCGGACGTCCCCGCGGGGTGGAAGACCTGGTGATCCTGCGCGCGGCGGCCGAGGTGATGGGGCAGGTGGGTCCTTCCGGGCTCACGCTGGCGGCGGTGGCCCGCCAGGTCGGTCTGGTGCCCGGCACGCTCGTGCAGCGGTTCGGCTCCAAGCGGGGCCTGATGCTGGCGCTCGCAGATCAGTCCGTACGGGACGTGGACGCGCTACCGAGCCGGGTGCGCGGGGGACAGGACGCGGCGCTGGGGGCCCTGACCGCGCTGATCGCGCAGTGGATGGCTCCGATGGTCACGCCGGAGACCTTCGCCAACCATCTGGCGTTCCTGTGCATGGACCTGACGGACCCGGAGCTCCACGAGCGGGCCCTGGCCGTGCACCGGGCCCAGCACCGGGCAATCGGGACGCTGTTGGCGGAAGCCGTGTCCTCCGGAGAGCTCAAGGCCGCGACGGACGTCGAGACGCTCACGGCAACCGTGCAGGCCGTCACCTCGGGCGCGGGTCTCGTCTGGGCGCTCGACCGCCGGGGCACCCTCGTCGAGCGCGTCCGCCACGGACTCGACGCCGTGCTGGCCCCGCACGCCACCGCCTTCCCTCCGAACCCGTCGGACGACCTGGAGACGACATGACAAAGACGCAGAGGACACGGCAACTGGCCGGCGCGGTGGCGCTCGTCGCGGGCGGTACCCGGGGCGGCGGACGGGGAATCGCCGTCGAGCTCGGAGCCGCCGGCGCGACGGTCTACGTGACCGGCCGCAGCAGCGGAACCCGGCGCTCCGACCTCGACCGCCCCGAGACCATCGAGGAGACGGCCGAGAGGATCACCGCCGCCGGAGGCCTGGGCATCGCGGTCCGCACCGACCACAGCCGCCCGGAGGAGGTCCGGGCCCTGGTGGCGCGGATCTCGGCCGAGCAGGACGGCCGGCTCGACGTCCTCGTCAACTCCGTCTGGGGCGGCGACCCGCTCACCGACTGGGAACACCCGCTGTGGGAGCAGGACCTGGACCAGGGCCTGCGCCTCCTGCGGCAGGCGGTGGAAACCCACGTGATCACCAGCCGGTACGCGCTGCCGCTGATGGTCGCCCGCAAGCGCGGCCTGGTCGTGGAGGTCACGGACGGCAACACCGCCCGCTACCGCGGTTCGTTCTTCTACGACCTGGCGAAATCGGCGGTCATCCGCCTCGCCGTCGCACAGGCCGCCGAGCTCAAGCCGCACGGCGTCGCGGCCGTCTCCCTCACACCGGGGTTCCTGCGCTCGGAGGCGCTGTTGGAGCACTTCGGCGTCACCGAGGCCAATTGGCGGGACGGCGCGGCCGAGGACCCGAACTTCGCCCACTCCGAGACCCCCGCCTACCTGGGCCGGGCGGTCGTGGCCCTGGCGGCCGACCCGGACGTCATCGCCAGGACGGGCCGGGCGCTGGCCACCTGGGATCTCCACAAGGAATACGGATTCACGGACGCCGACGGCAGCCGGCCGGACTTCGCCGCGCACTGGGCCAGGAACCTCGAGGAGGATTACGGCCCCCTCGGGGATCCGCTCTGAGAGTGACCCCGCAGGGGCGTCGGGTGTTGATGACGGCATGGATGACGTAATGGATGACGTGCTGGACGTACTGGACGTGCTGCTCGACGGTGTGACGGAGCCGCGGTTGAAGCTGATCAGCGGGGACGAGGCCAGGGCCTTGATGGTCCTCCTCGGCCTGCTCGACCACGACGCGCTGCCGGAGGAGGTCCGCAGGGCTGCGGGCGAGATGCGGTTCCGCATCGCGTCCCGCCTCGGCAGACCGGCCGGTACCGGCGTCAGCCACGCCACGGGTGGGCGGGATCCTCGGTGATCCTGACCTGTTGAGGTGCGTTCCGGGGGAAGGTCCAGATACGGCCCGCGGTGCTGACGGCGGTCACGGTGGTCTCATCCAAGGTGACCTCGGAGAACGGGTTCGACCAGTTGGAGGTGGCGATCCATTCCAGGGTGCCCTCGTCATCGTCCCGGGTCAGGGCGACCCAGCCGATGCTTCCGTGATCAGCCGACTCTCCCGCCAGGGCGCGGCTTCCGGCATGAGCGTGCGAGCAGAGCACGGTGGCGACCTCCACCCAGTTGGAGGCACTCCACTCGGTCGCCCGCAGCAGCTCGTTCCACTGCCATCGCTCGGCCCGTACGTCGTCGAGGCGATCGGGTGGGGAGAGGCGTAGCAGGTCCATCACCGACAGGGAACCGTCGGAGAACATGATGAAGTCCCCGTCGGGTGCCTCCCGGGCGCGCCACCGGTGGTGCACTTCGTGGGCCATGACGGTCGTGTCGGAAGCATCCATGCCCAGCAGGGTGGCACGGAGCGGCGCACGGAAGGAACCGGTCCCGGGGCCGCGGGACACGCGCTAGCTGCGGACGCGGCCGGAGAGCCAGGGACTGAGCGCGACGCCCGGGATGAGTTCGCGGTACGTCTCGTCGCCGGGCAGGGGGACCGAGAGCCAGTGGCCCGGCGGGAAGAAGCGCCCCTTCACGAAGGCCAGCCCGCTGTGTACGGACCTGAGGAAGGCGGGGACGGCGTCCCGGGGGACGTCGTGGAACTCCACCCCGTCCACGGTGATGTTCGCATCGTCCTCGGGGAAGAGCCGCACGGTGACGGCCGGGCTCCCGCCCAGCTCGACGAATGCCTCGTGGGGCAGCGATCCGTCCGGGTCGAGGACGGTGAACAGGGCCGCGGAGGTCCGCCGCGACGTCTGGTCGGCGCCGATGTCGTCGGTGACGTTCATGGCCAGCCGGTACTCCTCGGCGATGGCTCGTATCGCGGCGACGGCCGACTCGGTGGTCGGCAGGGAGGGGTGCGTCATGATCCAGATGATGCCGCATCGGCATCGGTATCGGCACCGGGCGGGCGCCGTCGGCCGGCGCAGATGTCCCGAGCCCCGCGGCAGCCGTCGCGGCCGCGTCAGTGCGCCGGCAGCGGGTCGGCGGTGCCGGGGTAGGGGCCATAGGACTCGTCCGTGGAGCTGGGGATCGTCATGACCCACAGGAGCCAGAAGGCCCCTATGAGCGGGACGAGAGCGACGACGATCCACCAACCGGAGCGGCCCGTGTCGTGCAGACGGCGGACGGACACCCCGATGGTGGGCAGAAGAACGGCGAGGGCGTAGACCGACTCGGGGACGGTGGTGCCGAGGTACGAGTCCAGGAGGATCAGGGCGATCAGGAACACGGTGTCGATCAGCGTGAACATCCAGTATTCACGTCGTGTGGCCCGGCCACTGAAGACCGCGTACTTCTTGAGGACATCGGTGTAGTAGTGCACGGGTTCCCCCAAGGGATCGGTGGAGAGGGGGCCTTGTCTCGAGCGGAGCCGGCCAGGTGTCGGAACGTAGACGGTCCTGCATGTCCGCGTCAAACGCCGCGCGGAGCCCTCCGCGGCCGTGATGACGCAGGTCGACACGAAGAGGTCCGGGCAGGTCCGGGCTCCGTGGGCCCGCCGCGAGCGGGGGAAGCGTGCGACCGTACCGAGTCACCTCGGCGGAGCACCGGGGACGGGCGGATCGTTCGGCAGCCGGCCCGTCCTGCGCAGGGCGGCGGGCGTGGTGCCGTACCAGCGCTGGACCGCTCTGCGCAGAGCGCGCGCGTCGGCGTAGCCGCTGCGCGTGGCGATCGCGTCGATGCTGAGATCGGTGCCGTGGAGCAGGTGTGTGATGTGGTCCCGTCGTGCGCCCTCCACCTCTGTGCTCCACGTGGTGTCGTGCTCGTCGAGCCGGCGCTGGAGGGTTCTCGTGCTGACGGCCATGCGGCGTGCCACCGCGGCCAGCGTCGGAACGGTCTCGTCGTACAAGGAGGCCAGTGCCGTGCGGAAGAGGTCCAGCCAGTTGTGCAGGGGAATGGCGGCGGCGAGGCTCTGCTCGGCATGTCTTCGGAGCACGGCCGACAGGCCCGGCTGCGTGTGCGGTGTCGGCGCGGTCAGGTCGGAGGCGAGGAAGGTGACGGTGGTGGCCGGGGCCTCGAAGTCGATGGCGCGGGTGCCGTAGAGCTCGAGCAGGGCGTCGTGCCGGCGGGGAGCCTTGGCGGCGAGCGTGACGCGGAGGGGAACGAGGCGGCGCTGCGCGGCTTCGCTCAGGCGCCGTTGGTACAGGCCGAGCGCGTAGGCACGGATGGCGCAGGCGGCCTCGTAGGTGAGATCGGCCTCGTTGACGTGGCTGATGACGACCTGCTCGCCGTCCTCGGTGATCCGCATCGTGTCCGTGCCGGGGTCGGCGACGATGGCGAGATGGGCGGCGGCGTCCCGGATTCCCTCGAGCGGAGTGGGCGCGGAGGTGACCAGGTAGTCCCACACGCCCAGGGCGCCGATGCCCGACTGGTCTGTCAGCAGCGCGGACAGATCGGTCCAGGAGGCGTGGACGGTCGTCAGTTCCGCGATGCGGATGCCCGTGGCCGCGGGGGTCCGGCACAGATCGTCGTTCAGGTGCTCGGGCGCCAGGCCCAGCAGGTGCGCGTATCCGTGCGCGGGTATGCCGAACCGCTGCGCCGCGTTGACGCTCAGACGGGTGAGGGCGGAGGACGTGGTCCCCCGGTGTGCTTGCGAGATCACAGGGGTTGAGCATAGACCAGCCCGAAATACCAGGTCATCCATGTATTTTGGCGCCGGATGTCCCCAACTCGGCGTGCCGGGTCCCCCCGTGGCGCGCACGGTCCCCCGGCTGGCGTGAGCGGCCCCGGGGCAAGCGGTTTGCGCGGCCCTAGCGTGGTGATCGTTCTCGCGGTGCGGGGTCGGCCAGCCCATCGGACGCACCGCACCGGCGGTCGCGCCGGACCGCGCCGAACGCACTGCCTCGGACGGGGGTCTGGGCAGCGCGATCCGAGGCGCGAGTCCGGCGCGGTCGCGGACCGCGGATGGGTGGGTGGGGTCAGTGCGGAATGCTGTCGATGAGCTCCCGGGCACCCTGCCGGAGGAGGGCGACGGCGACGGACGTGCCGAGGGTGGCCGGGTCGAGGCGGCCCGCCCACTCGTGGGCGTTCAGGACCTCCTTGCCGTCCGGTGAGAACACGCAGGCGCGCAGGGAGAGATCCCCTCCGCGTTCAGCCCGTGCGTACCCCGCGATCGGGCTGTTGCAGTGGCCTTGGAGGACATGGAGGAGCATCCGCTCGGCGAGCGTCTCGCGGTGCGTGTCGGGGTGGCCGAGGGCGCTGACGGTGTCGATGAGCGCGGTGTCGTCCTCCCTGCACTGGAGCGCGAGGACCCCGGCACCGATGGGCGGCATGAGCGTGTCGACCGGGAGGACCTGTGTGATGACGTCCGCGCGGCCGATGCGGTGGAGGCCGGCAACGGCGAGGAGGAGGGCGTCCGCCTCGCCGGCGGCGAGCTTCTCCAGACGCCGGTTGGCGTTGCCGCGCATCGGCACGCACTCCAGGTGCGGATACGCGGCGGCGAGTTGGGCGACCCGGCGCACCGACGAGGTCCCGATGCGGGTGCCGGGCGGGAGCTCTGCGAGGCTGAGCCCGGCCGGGTGGATCAGGGCGTCGCGGATGTCGTCGCGCTCGAGAAAGGCGGCGAAGGCGGTCCCGGCGGGCAGCGGACGGTCGGCCGGAATGTCCTTGACGCAGTGCACGGCGAGGTCGGCCTCCCCGGCGAGGATCGCGGCGTCGACCTCCTTGGTGAAGGCGCCCTTGCCCTCGACCAGTGAGAGGTCTCCCATCCACTTGTCGCCGGTGGTCTTCACCGGCAGGACGGTGGTCTCGATCCCCGGGTGGAGCGCGGCGAGTTCGGCGCGCACGCGCTCCACCTGGGCGAGGGCCATCGGCGAATCGCGGGAGACGATGCGAATCAGATCAGCGGGCATGCGGGCACGATACGCCCCCGGGCGCCGACGGTGAGAATCAGGCGCGCGAGGCCATCACCTTTGAAGGGTAAGGAAGTTGATGCATCGGCAGGTTGTTCGAGACGCGCCGTCGCGGCAGCCGTCACGGCGAAGCAGCTGCCGGCACCGTCCGCACGGCGGGACCGCTCCCCGCTCGCGGTCACCCACGGCGACGATCGTGTCCGCCCCATGGCCTCGCCAGGCCGGCGGCCGCCGCCGATGCGGACCAGACCGGCGCCGGGGTCCCACCTGTGAAGGGCAGGCGCCGGCTGCTTACCCTGGTGGCGATCCGGCCGTCGCGGCCCGGATGAGTTCATGGTCGACTGGATGAGGCGGTGTGGTCTTCGGCGATCCGTGGCGAGGAGGTCCGTTTGCCGCAGCGTGACGGGAAGTCCACCGGGCCCCTCGGCGGGCACGAGGGGCTGCCGGCGCGCGTCCGGGCGATGGAGGACGCCGCCGAGCAGATCGGTACGACCCTGGACGCGGTGACCACCTGCGAGGAGCTGGCCGGTTTCCTGCTCTGGAACGTCTGCGACGCGGTCGCCGTGGACCTCCTGGCGGAGGACGGCGGTTCCCTCCGTGTCACGACAGCGGGAGCCGTCGGGCTGCTGGCGGCGGGAACCGCCGCGACGTCCTCGCTACGGGCGACGGACCGCGGACACGGGCTCTCCGCGCGGGCGACGGTCGCCGACGGCATTCCGGTCCACGTCCTCACGGTCCCCGTGCCGGACCGGGACCGTGAGGACGCGGACCGGGGCCACGGCTTCCACGGCGTGCTGACCGCCGTACGGGCCCGGACGGAGTTCAGCGACCACGAGGCGGCGACCGTCCGCTTCGCGGCCCGGCTGGCGGCGGTGCACCTCGGGCACGCACGGCGGCTGGCCGCCACCGAGGACACGGTCTCGCACCTCCAGCGGGCGCTCGTGGCGGAACCGGGACGGCCGCACCCCAACCTCGAGGTGGCCAGCCGCTACCTGCCCGCCGGCCCCCGGGCAGTGGTGGGAGGCGACTGGTTCGAGACGGTCCGCCTCCACTACGGCCGCACCCTGCTCGTGGTCGGCGACGTGATGGGCCACGGGCTCGACGCGGCGGTGGACATGAACGCGTACCGCTCCACCCTGCGGGACGTGGCCTCGACGGACCTCGCCCCGCACCGCGTGCTGCGCCAGCTCGACGCCCTGGCCGCGGGCGACGCGGCCCGCAGACCGGCGACCTGCCTGCTCGTACGCGTCGACCCCGCGCGCGGCGTCGCGATGTTCGCCAGCGCCGGGCACCTGCCGCCGGCCGTGTTCGGGGCCGACGGCTCGGCCACGCTGGTCGACGTCCCGGTCGGCCCGCCGCTGGGCACCGGGGTCGGCGGCTACGAGGCAGTCACCCGCGCGATCGGCCCGCAGGAGACCCTGCTGATGTTCACCGACGGACTGGTGGAGCGGCGGGGCGAGGACATCGACGTCTCGCTGGCCCGGCTGGCGGGCGTGCGCCCACCGGTGGGGGCCGGGGTCGACGCGGTGGTGGACGCCGTGGTGGAGGGCCTCGACGCCTCCCACGCGGAGGACGACGTCGCCGTACTCGCCGCCCGAGCCCGCGCCCGCCCGCCCGCGGACCCGGAAGCCGCCGCCGGACCGGACCTGGAAACCGCCGCCGGGCCGGACCCGGACATGCCCGGCATGCCCGCGGGGCCCGGCCTGCCTACGGTGGAACGGTGAGCCATCGTCTCGCCTGTGTCGCCCTGACCGGCACCCTGTGCGCGGCCGCGTTGTCGTGCACGGCAGCGAAGTCCGGGTCGCACTTCCAGATCGCGCCGCAGCCCGCGGTGAAGACGCTGTCGGCGCACGTCACGACCGTTCCCCGGGACAAACTGGGAACCACCTACCGCCCGGGCTGTCCCGTGCCACCGGAGCGGCTGAGGCTCATACGGATGAACCACTGGGGCTTCGACGGCCGGGTGCACCGGGGCGAGCTCGTGGTCCACGAGGACGTGGTCGCGCCGGTGCTGCGCGTCTTCACCAAGGCCTTCGACGCCCGCTTCCCGATCCGCCGCATGCGCGTGACGGCCGCGTACGGAGGCAGCGACGCCGCGGCCATGGCCGACGACAACACCTCCGCCTTCAACTGCCGGCCTGTCACCGGCGACCCGAGCCGTCTGTCCCGGCACGCCTGGGGCGACGCCATCGACATCAACCCGGTCGAGAACCCGTACGTCGACGTACAGGGCACCAGCCATCCCCCGAACGGACGCACCCACCTCGACCGGAGCCGTGTCGACCCGGGCATGATCACCCCGGACGGCGTGGTGACCCGGGCCTTCCGGGAGGCCGGCTGGTACTGGGGCGGCCGCTGGACCCCCCCGGACTACCAGCACTTCTCCGCGGAGGGCGGCTGAACCGCCCTCGGCGGGCGCCGCCGGCCTCAGCAGCCGCCGGCCTCAGCCGCCGGGGGCGAAGGTCACCGGCAGGCTCTCCGGGCCCCGCAGCCCGCCCGGACGCCAGGGGATCTTCTCCGGCGGCACGTCCAGGGCGAGCCCGGGGAGCCGGCGCAGGGCCGTACCGATGGCGATCTGCCCCTCCAGCCGGGCCAGCGGAGCCCCCAGGCAGTAGTGGATGCCGTGACCGAACGCGAGGTGCGCGTTGTCCTGCCGGGTGATGTCCAGGCTGTCGGGGTCGGGGAACCGCTCCGGGTCGCGGTCGGCGAGGGCCGACCCGATCAGTACGGTCGCACCGCGCGGCACGGCCACGCCCGCGATCTCGACGTCCTCGCGCGCGAACCGCGCGATGCCGGGGCTGACCGGGCCGTCGTAACGCAGGAACTCCTCGATCGCCCCCGGCAGCAGTCCGGGGTCGGACCGCAGCAGCTCGAGCTGGCCGGGATGGGCGAGCAGCATGGCGATGCCCCCGCCGATCAGGTTGACCGTCGTGATGTAGCCCGCGACCAGCAACAGGAACACCATGGCGACCAACTCGTCCTCGCTCAGCCGCTGTTCCTCGTCCCGGGCGGTGATGAGGCCGCTGAGCAGATCGTCGCCGGGCTGCGCCCGTTTGGCGTGGATGAGCCGCGCGAGGTAGGCGCGCATGTGCTCCCAGGCCTCGCTCACCACGGCGGGATCCGGCGCCTCCGCGCCCCGCCGGAGCATCCGGTCGGCCCAGTGCTGGAAGTCGTGCCGGTCGTCCACCGGAACCCCGAGGAGCTCGCTGATCACCGTCACCGGGAGCGGCAGCGCGAAGTCCGCCACCAGGTCCGCCCGTCCGGCCGGGACGACCGCGTCCAGCAGCCGGTCGGTGAGCTCCTGGATCCGCGGACGCATCCCCGCCACGCGGCGCGCGGTGAACGCCTTGGAGACCAGGCGGCGCAGGCGGGTGTGGTCGGGCGGGTCGCTGCGGAGCATGTTGCTCAGCATCGACTCGCGCTCCGTTTCTGGCAGTTGCCGCAGCAGCCGGCCGTCCGAGGCGTCCCGTACGTCGCTGCTCAGCCGGGAGTCGGACAGCGCCGCGAGCCCGTCCTCGTAGCGGGTGACGAGCCACGCGTCGAGGCCGCCCGCGACGACGACGCGGCGCACGGGGCCGTCCTCGCGCAACTGCCTGTAGAGGGGGAACGGGTCCGCGACGAAGGTGGGGTCGGCGTAGGGCAGGGGGGTGGGCTGCTCACTCATCATGCCTCCCGAAGCACGTCGTCCTCGCTGTGGAGAGCGAGGCTATCCGCCCGACCCTGCACAGAGGTCGCTTTCCGGCCATATCTACTGTTTCGTGCTTCCCGCTCCGGCGGGGCGGGGTCAGCGGAGTGATTCCCCCGGGGGCCGCTCGCGCAGCGCCCCGTAGGCGAGGAAGTAGGCGGGCAGCCGGTTCAGCCATCGCGATTCGGTGATCAGCTCGGTGAGCCGCTCGGCCCGCTGGGGATCGCCGAACGCGACGCGGCCGGACAGCAGCGGCTCGATGACCTGGGCGTGGGCCAGGCGCTGGAGACCCTGGGTCGCCACGGTCGTGGGCAGGCGGCGGCGCTGGACGCGACGTACGTCCCGGAGCCCCACGGTGCCGTCGCGCAGCGGTCCCACCAGGTGGCGGGCCGCGGCCACCGCGTCCTGCACGGCGAGGTTGATGCCGATCCCGAAGACCGGTGACATGGCATGGGCGGCGTCGCCGATGCACAGCAGCCCCGGGCGGTGCCAGCGGCGCAGCCGGTCCAGCCGTACGTCGAGCAGCTTGACATCGTCCCAGGAAGTGACGGCACGGGCCCGGTCGGCCAGCCACGGGACGGCGTCCGTGAACTGGGCCATGAACGGCTCCAGGCCTTCGGCGCGGCGCCCGGCGTCGGACCCCTTGGGGATCAGCGCCGCACACTGCCAGTAGTCGCCACGGTCGATGAGCGCGACGAAGAGCCTGTCACCGATGCCTCCGACGAGCCCGCTCGGATCCTCCTCGTGGCGCGGAATCCGGAACCACCAGGCGTCCATCGGGCACGGGAAGTCCTCCAGCCCGAGCTCGGGCAGAGCCCTGGACAGCGATCCACGCCCGTCGCAGGCCACGGTCAGCGACGCCCTGAGCTCGCCGACGGCCCCGTCCGCCGTGCGGTACCGCACGCCCGCGACCCTTCCGCGCTCGACGAGGAAGGACGTCGCCTCGGTGTTCATCCGCAGGTGGAAGGAGGGCTCCCGGCGGGCCTCGTCGGCGAGCAGGTCCAGCAGGTCCCACTGCGGCACCATCGCGATGTAGTTGTACTTGCCGTGCAGCGCCGCGATGTTCCCGACCGTGACGAGGGACCGGTCCGGCCCGATGGGCAGCTGTACCGAGGTGACGCGTCGCTGCGGCAGCCGGGCGAACCGGTCCGCCAGCCCGATGTCGTCGAGCAGCGACAGGGTGGACGGGTGCACGGTGTCGCCGCGGAAGTCACGCAGGAAGTCGCCGTGCTTCTCCAGCACGGTCACCTCCACCCCGGCCCTGGCCAGCAGCAGGGCCAGCACCATTCCGGCGGGCCCTCCGCCCACCACACAGCAGGTGGTCCGTTCCACGGCAACCACGGCAACCAGTCCCTTCGCCCGCGTCGGGTAAGCCCCAGAGGACGTATACCGCACCCGCGGCGCCGACTGCGGTAACGGCGGCGACGCGCCCCGGGGAGGCGCGGGCCCGGGGCGCGCCGGCGCCGCCGGCCGGAAGAGGCTGCCGCGGGCGCCGGTCAGCCGGCGCTGCTGACCCAGACGCGCAAGGGGATCTCCGGTGCGGTCCCGGCCTGCTCCGCGAGGTTCGCCGCGTCCTCGGCGTCCTGCACCTCCTGTACCTCCTGCACCTCCTCCAGCGCCGACCAGGGGGTGAAGCCCGGCTCGCCGTCGGCCAGGAACCCCTCGACGATCGCGTCGAGGTCGTCGCACGCCACGTAGAGACCGCCGAACGGCAACGCCTCCGGGGGCAGGGAAGCGGTGGAGCACCGGAGCTGCCCGGCCTGTTCGTCGTGCCACACATAGAAGGTCGCTACTGCGGAATGGCCCGTTTCGCGGATGCGGCGGTGAATGCGGGCGGCAGTGCGATGGAAGGCGGACACCACCTCGGGCACGGTCAGCACCCCTTGGTCCGCGGAACCCATGCTCAGCAGCCAGGTGTTGGTCTCCACCTCCACTCGCCGGTCAGCGGGATTCAGGGTCAAGGGCTCGTCGGCCACTTCGGATATCCACGTCAACAGCACCGCAGAAGTATCACCCCGCACCGTCAGAGGTGGTCCGGGCACTCCGCGACGAAGCCCTGCGAGACCAGCTGGAACACGCCGTAGTCCTCACGCGCGGTCAGTCGGTCCGCCTCCTCGGTGGCCTCGATCAGCTGGGAGGTGGTCAGGTGCACGGCGGCCGTGAACACCCGCCCGACGTGGCGGCAGAGCGTCCCCGGGCGGAACTCCTCCGAGTACGGCTCACCGGCGAGTGCGAACAGATCGGGAAGGGTCCATGCCAGCGGACCGGCCAGGCAGACGAGTTGATGCCGCCGATGCCGATCGGGCTCCCACGGCGCCGTCACGATCATGTTCAACGTACTGCGGGACAGTCCCATGAAGGGCAGTTCGCGGACCCCGAAGCCGCGATTGCGGATCAGTCCGTTGAGCACGGAGCCGAAACCGGTCCCGGCGGGGCGGTAAGGCCCGGAGACCGGCTGGACGAAGGGTGCCGTGGCCGCGTGGCGCGGCAGCGAGCGGACGAAGGCCTCCAGCGAGGCCAGTTGTAGGTGGTTGCAGTGACTCGCGCGGAAGGCGAATTCCCGCATGACCCGGGGGTCGCGGTCCGGGGGAAGGAGTTCCGCCGGCACCGGGTGGCCCGCGACGACGAGTAAGTCGGCGGCGGGTATGTCGAGCTCGGCGGCGAGTTCGGAGAGTCGCTGCGGGTCGGTGCCGGTTCCGCTCGCGGCGATGTTGCTGAGAATGTCGGCCCGTTGCATGTGCATGGGAGGAAGTTAGCCCGTGGGCCACCGGATCCCCGGGCCGCCTCCGGCGAAGTCCTGATCCGTGTCCGGATGAGGCCGCACCGGTGGGCGTCAGTAGCGCAGGGCCGTGCCGGTCCGGGCCGTGACCGTGCCGGACAGCTTGTGCGTACTGCGGGCCGTCCCCTGCCCCGTGCCCTTGCCGGCCACGTTCGTGATCGTCACCACCACGGTGTCGATGAGATTGCCGGCCTCGTCCTTCAGCTCGACCTGTACGGCGAAGGACTTCGTCGCGTCGTCGGTGTTCTGCACCGTCACGGGAACCGTCGTGTACCCGTCGGCGTCGGTCGTCACCGGGCCCAAGGACGTCTCGTCCTTGGCGTCGACCCCGTCCTTCACCCCGGCCAGTTTGTCCTTGGCGACGGCCGCTGCCGATTCGGCGGCGCGCGAGGCCTCGGCGGCGGCCGACGAGACGGCTTCGCCGGCGGACTTCACCGCCGAAGCAGCGCTCGATACGGCACCGGACGGCGTGCCCTCGCCGTCCGAACAGCCCGCGGCGCCGAGCGCCACCGCCGACAGAACCACCACACCTGCCGCACCACGCATCCACGCGACCGCCGCCATCATGCCTCCACGGTGTTCCGGACGTCCGGACCTCCCAGTCAAAGGCCGGGCGGCCCGGATGCCCAATGGACCGGGCATCCGGGTGAGTGCGTACGGGCGGCCCCCGGAGCGCGGGAGGGGCTGGGGGCGGGATCCTCAGGGTCGTTGCGCGGTGAGGCGGTGTTCGTGGACGCGCAGCTGCAGGGCGGCGAGGTCCAGCAGGGGAGTGGCCACTCCAAGGGCGCGGGCGCGCTCGGTGAGGTCGGTCAGTACGTGGTCGGCCTCCGTCGGCACTCCGGCGACGAGATCGCGGTAGAGGGAGGGGGTGAGCGGGGAGCCGGGGGCGGTGACGGTCGAGCTGGTGAAGGCGAGCTCGGCGTCGGTCAGCGGGTGACCGGCGGCCTCCGCCACCGCCCCGGCTTCGGCGACCAGGGCCGTCGCGAGGGCGGAGCCGCCCGGTACGGCGTTCACCTCTCCGACCGTGCCGCGCATCAGGCAGGTCAGCGAGACCAGCGTGGAGATGAAGACCCACTTGTGCCACATTGCGGAGACGATGTCCTCGGTCGCGGGCGAGGCGATGCCGGCCCCGGCCAGGACGGTACGGATCGAGTCCACGCGGGCCGAGGGACGGCCGTCGAGCTCGCCGGTCAGGATGACCGCGGGCGGAGCCATCCGCAGGATGTCGCCGTCCTCGCTCAAGGTGGTGACCACCTTCGCCACCCCGCCGAGTACCGTCCCGGTTCCGAGGCGCGAGACGAGCGTGTCGATGTGGGCGACCCCGTTGAGCAGGGGGACGACGGCGGTCTCCGGGCCGACTGCGGATCCGATGTCCGCGAGGGCCGCCCGCAGGGCCGTCGCCTTCACGGAGAGCAGGACCAGGTCGTACGGCCCGCCCGCGGCGTCGGCCGTCACCAGCTTCGGCGTGAGGCGGAGTTCCTCGCCCTGGCCCGATACGCGCAGTCCGCGGGCGGCGAGGGCCTTCGCGCGGGCCGGCCGGACCAGGAAGGAGACGTCCTGGCCCGCTGTGGCGAGCCGGGCGCCGAAGAAGCCGCCGACGGCTCCGGCGCCGACCGTGAGGATCCTCATGAGGGAATGCCTTTCGTGGGAGCAGAGCCGGTGCGCAAGCACACGTGCGGGGAGTTGCGGCCCGACGCGGCCGATACGGTCAGGTCAGGTCAGGTTCGGCCCGCACCGAGGGGGCTGTCCTCGGCGGGAGTGCGCGGGGAGCGCGGTGCGTACCGGGAGACCGCCACACCGGCCAGGCACAGCACCCCGCCGAGGAGGGTCAGCCAGGCCGGTACCTCGCCCAGGAGGCCCCAGCTCAGCAGCACGACGATGGCCGGGACGGCGTACGTGGTCGCGCCGAGCCTGCCGGCCGGCATGCGCGCCAGTGCGTAGGTCCACGTGGTGAAGGCCAGGGCGGTCGGCACCACGCCCAGGTAGAGCATGTTCAGGGTTGCGGACACCGGTGCCTTGGGGATTTCCGCGAGCAGTTGGCCCGTGAAGGGCAGGCAGGCAACCGTTCCGGTCAGGCAGGCGAAGGCGGTGATCTGCAAGGGCGTGCCGTAGGAGAGCGCGGGCTTCTGGGCGATGACACCGGTCGCGTAGGCGACGGCGGCGATCAGGCAGAGGCCGACTCCGAGCACCGAGGTGGAGCCGCCCTCGCCCGAGGACATGGACAGGCCCACGACCACCGCTCCCGCGAAGGAGACCGCCATGCCCACGAGGAGCCGCGGGGGCAGTGCCTCGCCGAGCAGGCGAGCCGCGAGCAGTGCCATGAGGATGGGCCCGGTGTTCACCAGGAGGGACGCCGTGCCCGCGTCGACCAGACGTTCACCCCAGTTCAGCGCGATCGTGTAGCCACAGAACCACACCACACCGGAGACCACGATTCCGCGCCATGCCTCGCGGGGAGGCAGGCCCTGACGGCGTACCAGGAGCAGGACGACGAGCACCAGCGAGGCGGCCAGCAGCCGGCCGAGGGCCAGGGCGCCGGGTGAGTACGCGGCCCCGGCGCTGCGGATGGAGACGAAGGCGGAGGCCCAGGCGAACACCGTGAAGGTGACGGCGCCGACCGTGAGGACGCCGGGCGGGATCGGACTCGAGCGGAACGTCATACGCCCACCCTACGACCCGAACATTTCGGTGTCGACCGAATTAACTGTTCTCCGGGTGGGAACCCGGGCCGCTCCACGGCGCCCCGCCCGGGCCTCGCCGCCCGGCTTCCCCCGTTTCCGTGGCCCCCTCCGGCTCAGCTCCACGACTCCGGCGTGAGGCCCAGCAGGTCGGCGAAGGCCCGCTCACCGGACCCGGTCACCTCCAGTGCCCGCCCGCCTCCCACCGGGCGCACCACCCAACCCTCGTCCTTCGCCCGCGCGCACAGGCGCGCCCCGGCGAGGCCGCCCAGGTGGCGGCGTCGCTCGGTCCAGTCCAGGCAGGAACTCGCCAGTCGTCTGCGCCCCTCGCCGGCGAGGCTGATGCCGGCCTCGTCGCACCAGGCCCGGCCGGCCTCCGTCAGTTCGAACACGTCCTCCGTACGCAGCAGCCCGCGCCGCTCCATCGCATCGGTCACCGCCATGCCGAGCCGCCCTGCGAAGTGGTCGTAGCAGGTACGGGCGCGGGCCAGCGGGTCCGGTGCGGCGACCACGGGCACGGCGTGCGCCGCGTCCCGGTCCGGAATCGCGTAGGAGGCGAGTTCGTCGAGCAGGCGGGCGGTCGCCCCGTCGGCGATCCGCACATAACTGTGGCGGCCCTGCCGCTCGGTCACGCAGATCCCCGCATCGAGCAGCCTGGTCAGATGACCGCTGATCGTGGACGGCGCCACCGAGGTGATCCTGGCCAGCTCGCCCGCCGTCCAGGCGCGCCCCTCCAGCAGCGTCATGCAGATCGCGGCCCGCGTCTCGTCGGCCAGGGCGGCGGCAAAGGCGGCCAGGAGGGCCGCGGGGGCCGGTCCGCTCGCGGGCGCCGGCCCGGGATGCATCTCGTTCATACGTCCAGGATGCCCCATGATTTCGGTAAACAACGAACAATCCGTGCGAGCTGAAAACGTGTGCGCAGGCGGGTCCTCTGTCGCGGCCCGGGTGCACCGGCCACACTGAGGGCTCCGGGGCAGAACGCCCCCGTCACGAGGAGGTGGTGGGGTGTTGTCGTCGGGTGACCCCACGGAGCAGAGCGCTCCCGTCGTACGGCCCGAGGTGTGGGAGACGTACGGGCCGGCCGATCTCAGCGCCGTTCCGGTATTCGCCGGAGGCTTCATCAACTTCGGTTATTGGAAGGCGGTCGACCTCGAACAACCTCTGTCCCAGGCCGACCGGATCCGCAGCGAGCGGGACCTCTACCGGCACGTGCTCGATGCCGCGGCCCCCGAGGGCGGCCGGGCGGTCGAGATCGGCTGCGGACTCGGCCTCGGGTGCGCCCTCGCACTGGAGGAGTACGGGCCCACGGCCATCACCGGCGTGGACATCCATCCCCACCAGCTCCAGCGGGCCCGGAAAGCCAACTCCACGCTCCTCGAGGCCCAGCCGAACCGGCTGCGCTTCGTACTCGGTGCCGCGGAGGACCTGCCGCTCGGCGACGGCGAGTTCGACTGCCTCTACAGCGTCGAGGCGGCCCAGCACTTCCCGGACCTGTCCGCGTTCGCCAGGGAGGCGGCGCGGGTCCTGCGCCCCGGCGGGCGGATGGCGGTCACCAGCTTCTTCACCGTCGGCGGTGCGCCCGAGCCCGCGAGGCGGCTCGCGGGGCTGCTCGACTCGTTCGCCAGCGGCCTGGACATCGCCCGGCCCGTGTCCCGCCTCGCCGACGCCCTCACCGAAGCCGGTTTCGCCGACGTCCGCACCGTCTCGATCGGCCCGCAGGTCTGGCCGGGCTGGGACCGCTGGCTCGCCCGCCTCTGGGCCCCCGGGACCTGGCCGCGGAACTTCCTGGCCGCCTGGGAGCAGCAGATCCTGGACTACTACCTCGTGACCGCCACCCGCCCGTAGCCCCGGCCCCGGACATGGGGGATTTCACGCCCGGATCCACCCGGGGGATCATGTTGCTCACGGCCGACGCCGAGCTCTGAGGGTGCGAGCGGACCTGTCAGTGGCCCCGCCTATCCTTCCGGCATGTCAGTGAACATCGATCTTGCCTTCACCGTCACCGGCGTCGCCGACGAGCCGCAGGCCTGGGCGATCGTCCGCGCCCTGCAGGAGCTGATGTACGAGGAGGACATAGCCAACCAGGTCACCATCGGGGTGGCCGTGGACGACGACGGTTCGTACTTCGTCTCCGGGGAATCCGACTTCCCGCTCGGCATCTCCCGCTTCTACCTGTGGCAGCCGCACTTCGAGGGGGTCTTCGGGGTGACGGTCGGTGCGGTGGCGGCGGGAGCCAAGCCGGAGATCCGGTGGGGTTACCCCGACGAGGAGTACTGAGAGAGCGCCGTCCTCAACCGGTCGGCGGCGGTGGGGGACGCTCGGGCAGCGCCCAGCGGATCGCCCGGGTCACCGCGTGGCCGCCGGCGCGGGCGGCCACGGGCGGTATCCGGGCGGCCGCCGGAGCATCGGCGGCCACGGCCGCCTTGGCCCAGGACGGCAGCAGGTCAACGGCTGCCGCCGCGAGCAGGGCGTACGGCAACCGGGCGGCTCCCGGCAGCGGGGGATCGGTCAGCAGGAACCGGGCGGTGTCCCGGGAAGCCGCCGTCACCCGCAGACCGGGCCGGTACCGCGCCATCAGCAGGGCCAGATCGCGTTCGCTCTCCGGCGGCCCGTCCGCACCCAGGGCGCGGGCCACGCGCGCCGTGTCGGCCAGGTACGCATCGCAGCCGGCGGCGTCCAACGGGCTCCGGCCGTAGCGCTGGTGGGCCCGCAGGAAGCAGTCCGCCTCGGCGATGTGCACCCAGGTCAGCAGCTCCGGATCGTCGGCCCGGTACGGTACGCCGTCGGGCGTCCGGCCCCGGATCCGCGCGTGCACCTCCCGTACCCGGGCCACGGCCGCCTCGGCGTCGGCGCTCGTGGCGAACGTGGTCACCGCGAGGAACGTACTGGTCCGGTGCAGCCGCCCCCACGGGTCGCCCCGGTAACCCGAGTGCGCCGCCACGGCGGCCATCGCCACCGGGTGCAGGGACTGGAGCAGCAGGGCGGCCAGCCCGCCGATGAACATCGATGCGTCCCCGTGCACCTGCCGCACCGGCCGGTCCGGTGCGAACCAGCGGGGACCGGGCGTCGTGTGGATCCGCGCCCTGTTCCTGGGCCCGTCCGGCCCGGCGACGCGCAGGAAGACCGCCTCGCCCGCTCGCCGCCTGATCCGCTCGACAGCCGTCGTCGCCCGTGCCATGGGCCCAGTATGTGCCGCGGCAGGGCCCGCGGTCGTGCGACGGCGGTCAGATGATGTGGATGCGTTCCAGGGCGCCTTCCGTGTCGCGGATCATCAGGTCGTTGCCCTTGGCGCGTTCGCGCTCGATGAACCCGAGCAGGAGCACCGCTCGGTTGATCACGTCGGACTTGCTGACGCCGGTCGCGGCCGTCAGCTCGGAGACGATGGTGACGGCCGGGGGGCACAAGGTCACGGAGTACCGCTCGCTGTCGGGGTGAGGGGGCAGCTGTTCCATGGCGAAAGCCTTCCTGTTGTTCACGTGGTACACCATGGTTGCACCAAAACTGCGCGGATGTGCACCGATTATGCGCTGTGGGGTCACCAGAAGGGCGCTGGGCCGCAGTCACGGCCCAGCGCCCTTCTGGTGACCGACGGGATGTCCGGCCGGGGGATCACCGCCACCCGTGCGGGATGAGGCCGTAATAGCCGCCCAGCAGATTCCGGTAGTCGGTGTCCTGGAGGTGCTCGTCCCGTACGAACTCCGGGGCGTCCTTGATCTGTTCCTTGGTCAGCCCGACGTGGATCCGTTCCTCCTCCACATCGATACCGGTGACGGTACTCGCAGGGAGGAGGACTTCCTTGCCGAAGATCCACGGACCGGTGTCGACGAGCAGATAGGCGGATCCGACCTCGTCGGAGTGCTTGTCGACCTTGCCGATGGAGCCGTCGACCGCCTCCACCTTGAAGCCGGACAGGTCCACACCCTCGATGCGGCCAACGGTGATGCGGTAGGCCCAGGCGCTCTCTGACATGCGGGAAACAGCTCCCTTCATCGGTTCGTGTCCGTCAGGGCGCGCCTGCCCCGCGGCGCCGCGGCTACACGTTCACGTTCACGACGTCCGATTCGGGTCGCGGTGAGGCGGGTCGGGCGGCCTGTCGGTGTGAACTCCGGCGGGGCTCACGAGCACGGAGCTACGCTCCGCAGATGGAACGCGCAGAAGTACTCAAGCGAGTGATCGGGATCCTCACCGACGCCCAGGACATCCGCCGGGCCGCCGAGGCCGGGGACGACGGCGAGATCCCGGAGCCGACGGCCGGAGTGGCCACTCTGCTGCTGAACGAAATGCTGCCGTCCATCAGGGTGCCGGCCGACGCGACGCCGCAGCAGGTGGCAGCGCTCGTCGCGGAGGCGCTCGGCCCCGCCCTGCACACGATGGTCTCCGGCTTCAGCCTGGCCTTCACCAGCCTCGCCATGGTGCACGACAGCGGGCGGACGGACATCTCCTCGATCGGAGTCCTGCAGGAACTCGCCCTGGAGATCGAGGCAGGGACCTACGACGAGGGCCCCTGAGGGGTGTCCTGCCGATCACGCCGGGCTCGCGGGCTCCCTGATCCGGCCTGATCGGCGAGGCCCCCCCAGACCCGCGGCACCTCGCCGCTGCTCCCTGCCTCAACCGCAGCCTCTGCCGCCGCTTCGGCCCCTGCGGCTGGCTACCGCATCTGCCCCGGCGCCGCGGGCCCCGGCGCGACTACTCCGCGTCGTCGTCGGCCGTACGGGTCATCTTCCGTTCCTGCAGCTGCCGCAGTTCCTCCGGGCTCTTGCCGGAAACCCGCTTGCTGGCCTCCGGGTGCACGGGGTCCGGGCCGGGGTGCTCCTGCACCTGCTCCTCCCGGCCCTTGCCCGGCTTCTGACGCTTGTTCTCCATACCGCTCATGGCTGCCGCTCCCTCGCAGATCTCATGGACAGGGATTCCGGACACCCTCCGCCTACCCGCGAACGGCCCGGCCACCCTCCTCACACGACCCATCCTGGGGCGTCCGGATCAGAGCGGCCACGCGATGCGTCATCCGGCCCACCAGCGGGAAGGCGCCCCGCATGCCGGAAATGATCAGCAGTCTCGCCACCCGTGTCGCACGCCGCCGCCGCGAGCCGGTCGCCGTCCAGGCCCTGCGCTCCACAGCGGCGGCCGTGATCAGCTACGTCGTCGCCCTCCGCCTGAGCAGCGAGCCGCTCCCGTTGACCGCCCCCCTGACGGCCCTGCTCGTCGTCCAGGTCACGCTGTACTCCACGCTGACCACCAGCATCCGCCGGGTGAACTCCGTCGTCGTCGGCGTACTGATCGCGATCGGCTTCAGCGCGCTGGTGGGTCTGACCTGGTGGAGCCTCGGCCTGTTGATCCTGGCCTCGCTGGTCGTGGGCCACCTGGTGCGCGTCGACGAGTTCGTCCCCGAAGTCGCGATCAGCGCCATGCTCGTCCTCGGCGTCACCCAGGTCACGGACACCGCCTGGGACCGGGTGCTGGAGACGATCATCGGCGCGGTGGTCGGGCTGCTGGTCAACCTGCTGCTGGCGCCACCCCTGTGGGTCGGACCCGCCGGCGCCGCGATCACCGACCTCGCCGGGCGCATGAGCCGGCTCCTCGACCACCTGGGCGAGGACCCCTCCGGACCCACCAGGGTCGAACAGGCCGCGGCCAGGCTGCACGAGGCACGCCGCCTCGACAACGACATCGCCCAGGTCGACGCCGCCCTCCGGCAGGCCGAGGACAGCCTCCGGCTCAATCCGCGGGTCAAGGAGGGACTGCTCTTCCGGCTGGTGCTGCGCACCGGCCTGGACACGCTCGAGATCTGCGCGGTCGTGCTCCGCGTCGCCTGCCGGACCCTGACCGACCTGGCGAAGGCCCGCCCCGACGGTCCCCTCTTCGACCCCGCGACCGCGGCCGCACTGCGGCAGGTACTGCGCCACACGGCCATCGCCGTGGAGAGCTTCGCCCAGCTGATCACCGCGCAGGTCAGTGCCAACGCGGAAGAGGCGGAAGCCCGCCTGACGGGGGAGCTCGCCGTCGCCCGGGCCCACCGCGACCGGCTCGCGGTCCTGCTGCTGGCCTCCGCCCGCGAGGACCCCGCGCACTGGCAGCTGCGCGGCGCGCTGCTCACCGAGATCGACCGGGTCCTCGACGAACTGGGCGTGGACAAACGCTCGCAACGCCTCCTCGATGAACTCGACCAGCACGCCCGCACGCGGCGCACGGGACGACTGGCCGGGTGGCACAGGCGCTGGATGCCGCGGAAATCGTCCCCGCGGGACGGCGCGTGAGCGAAGGTGGGGACATGGTGCATGTACTGGGCAGCAGGATCCTGCTGTGCCCCACGGACCCCGAACGCTCGCGCGCCTTCTACGGAGACACCCTGGGCCTGGAGGTCTACCGCGAGTTCGGCACCGGCCCCGAGCGCGGCACGGTCTACTTCCTCGGCGGCGGCTTCCTCGAGGTCTCGGGGCGCGCCGAGGCCCCGCTCGCGCCGGGCCTGCGGCTGTGGCTCCAGGTGGCGGACGCGGAGGCGGCGTACGAGGAGCTGCGCAGCCGCAACGCCGAGGTACTGCGGCCTCCCCGGCGAGAGCCCTGGGGCCTGATCGAGATGTGGATCGCCGACCCGGACGGCGTACGGATCGCGGTCGTGGAGGTCCCGCCGGACCACCCCCTGCGCTTCCGGCCTTGAGGGGTGTACTGCCGGACTTCGCCGGAGTCGCAGCCATGACGTGACGCCGGCTCCGCCCCCGAGGGGGAGCGATCCGGGCCACCCGAGGATCGGAAGGGGGGATCTCCCAGGGGGCCGTGGGCCGCGTCGGGAGGCGCTGGCTAGGGTGCACTGCCATGGACGCTGCAGATCTCGACCGCCGGGCCCGGACGTTGTCGGGCTGCATTCCTCCACTCCTGGTGTCCCGGCTCCTCGAGCTCGGACACGAGCAGGAGGTGGAGTTCCAGGCCCGCCGTGGCGAATGGTTCTGCGCGCGGGAGTGGGCGCGGCTCCTCGGTGACCGGGGACGGCAGGCTCAGGCGCTGGAGGTGCTCGCACCGTACGTCGCCACCGGCTGGTGGCCGGCCGGGCAGGCCCAGGCGGAACTGCTGGAGAGCTGGGGGCGGGCAGCGGAGGCGATCGCGCTGGCCCGGCCGTACGCACGGGTCGGAGGGTTCAAGCTGGAGTTCCTCGCGCGACTCCTGGCCCGGCACGGACGCAGGGACGAGGCGGTCGGGCTGCTCAGCGCCGGAATCGAGGACCCGGCCCTCGCCACCGCACTGGTCGAGGTCGCCGAGGGAACGGGCCGGGACGAGGACGTCGCCGCGCTCCTGGCCGCCCGGATCCCGGCCCGGCACCGGTGCGACGAGCCGTGGTGCTGTCGCGGACTCGACCCCGACACGGCGATCGGGCTGCTCGCCGTGATCCGTGAACGCCAAGGCCGCCTCGACGAGGCGATCGCCCTGCTGCGTACCCGGCAGGTCAGCTCCTCCGGCGGACGCGACCGGCTGGCGGACCTGCTGGCGAGGCACGGCCGGACCGGGGAACTGCGCGCGTACGCGGCGATCGAGGCCCACGGGAACGCCGCCCGGCGCCTCGCCGAGCTGCTGGAGGAGCGCGGTGACCTGGAAGGCGCGCTCGCCGTGTACCGGCAGCCGGACGGCCCACCGGCCGGCGGGCACCCCGATACGGTCGAACTGGCCCTGCTCCTGGCCCGGCACGGCCGGGGCGACGAAGCGATCGAGGTGCTGCGCACGCTCGCGGACGCACCCGGCGGCGCGGAGGACCGGATCGTCCACGCGCTGTGCACCCAGTACGCCGAACACGGGCGCGCCCGCGAAGGCGTGGCCCACCTCGACGCCCTCAGGGCGCGCCGCGGCGGCGAGGAGGAAGAGGACGTCTTCAGGGCGCGGCTTCGGCTCATGGCCGACTGCGGTCTGCTCGACGAAGCGATCGAGCAGGCGGGCGTGTACTCGGGGGAGGACCCCGGGTACGCGGCGGGCCTCATCGCCGACCTGCTCGCGGCGACCGGCCGGACCGCGGAGGCCGTCGCCATCCTCGAACAGCACGCTCCCTACCATCACACCGCCCTGGCGGGCCACCTCATCGAACTCGGCCGGGTCGAGGACGCCGTGGCACTTCTTCAGCAGCGCGAGGCGGAGCCCTTCGTACCCATCTGGTCCGGCACCTTCGACGCGCAGCCCAGGCCCTGACCCGCCGGAGGAATTCCCGCCCACCCGGCGGCACGCCTACCGGGCGGGAGGCCGCCCCTACAGGGTTCCCGCATCCGGCCAGTGGGACCAGTGGGTGTTCGGCGGGGCCGACGGCCGGTAGCGGCTCGGATCACCGGAGTCGAGAACGTCGGCGATCAGCCGGAAGGTTTCGTGGCGGCCGGGCGCGACGTCCCAGAGGTCCTCGGGCTGGCGCCATTCGTCGAGCCGCAGCAGCACGGGCAGGTCGGCCGGGACACCGGCAGCCCGTAGTTCGGCCTCGTCGGCCAGCAGCGTCCCTCTGTGTTCCGGTGCGAGCATTCGGAACACGTCCTGCAGAGGGGTTCCGGCCCCGGCGCCGACCGCCAGCGCGGTCCCCCGTACGACCACGGGTACCCCTCCGGCGAATGCTTCGTCCCCGTCGGGATCGATCTCATCCATGTTGTCGACCCGGTCCAGGAAGTCCCCGAACCCCGGCTCGCCGCGCGTCAGGCAGTTGCCGAAGCGGTACATGACGTCGGTGAGGTTGCCGGCGCGGGGGTTGTAGCCCAGCAGTTCGGCGACCACGGCCCAGCGCGTGGTGTCCGCGAACAGGTGGATCCGCGCATCGACCGGGTAGGAGTAGCCGTTGTCCAGGTCGGGGAACTCTCCCTTGTCCGCGCAGTGATCGAACTGTCCGAGGATCGATGAGGTCGTCATCACGCGCTCCACCCTAGTGACCCGTGCCGGAAGTTCTCTGCTGGATACGGCGTTCGATCCAAGCGGCCGTGGCCCGCTGGTCGGGAGGCCGGCCCAGACCGGGCGCGCGGCGATCTGCCAGAGGTTCTCTGACTCAGGTCACTGGTGCTGTGACCGGGAAGGGCAGGCCCTGACGCTTCACCGGCCGGTCTCGTGACCGGCAGGCGTCACCCGCGCCCCCGCGGTCAGGCCGTCACAACCGCAGCGTGCTGGGTACGGGCCCGCATGCGTGCCGCGTCCGCGCGCGGCGGCGCGCCGAACTGCCGTTTGTACTCACGGCTGAACTGCGAGGGGCTGTCGTATCCCACCCTGGAGGCGACTCCGGTCACGTCGTTCGGGCGACGGGCCAGCAGCAGCCGTGCCGCCTGCAGGCGGATCTGCTTCTGGAACTGGATCGGGCTCATCGCCGTGACCGACTGGAAGTTCCGGTGGAACGCGGAGACGCTCATCCCGAAGGACCGGGCCAGGTCTTCGACGCGGAAGGCCTCGGCGTAGTTGTCGCGGATCCAGCCCACGGCTCGGGTGATGTGGGTCAGGCCACTGTCCGCCAGGCCGAGCTGCCGAACGGCTTCGCCCTGCTCTCCCGTCATCAGCAGCCAAAGTATCTCGCGCTTGGCCAAGGGGACCAGCACCCGGCGGTCGCGCGGCCGATCCAGCAGGCGCAGCAGCCGCACGATCGCGTCGATCAACTCTGCCGGTGCGTCGCTGATCGTGATCCCGGGCCGGACCGACCGGGTCGAAGGCGGCAGGTCGCCCGGCCCTGCCTGCAACATCAGCTCCGCGATGACGGCCGGCTCCAGCGTCATGCCGAAACCGAGTTCGGGTCCTTGGGCGATGCGTCCGACCACCGGCAGGTCGGCCGACGCGACCAGGTACTGGCCGACGCCGTACTCGTACACCCTGTCTCCGAGCGCGAGCCGCTTGGCCCCCTGCGCGATGACCGCGAGCACTACGCCGGACATCGCGTACTCCGGCTCGGCGCCCGGTTCGGCTCGGCAGATCCGGACGCCGTCGATGGCCGTGCTCAGATCGGGCCGCGCATGGCGGCCCAGCAGGTCGCGGAGCTCGTCGAGGGACATGCCCCCATCTCACCATGCCGGGCCGGCACGATCCCCCGCCTGGAGCAGGATCGTGCAAGGACGTGCGGAGATCGGGCGAGTTCCCGCGCGCCGGACCGGAGGGAGTGGCGGGGCGGGCCGCCGGGCGGCTACGCCCCGGTCCCCTGCTCCTCGTAGTGGGCTATCAGCCGGCCGCGGGCGATGGCGTGGAACCTCAGGTGGAATCCCACCAGGGCCGGCGTCGCGTCCTCATCCGGGCCCAGATTCTCCCGGTCGACGGCGTACACCGTGAACACGTACCGGTGCGGGCCGTCCCCTTCCGGAGGTGCTGCCCCGCCGAAGTCCCTGCTGCCGTAGTCGTTACGCACCTGCACGGCACCGGCGGGCAATCCTTCGAAGCCTCCGGTTCCGGCCCCCGCCGGCAGCTCGGCGACATCCGCCGGGATGTCGAAGACCGTCCAGTGCCAGAACCCGCTGCCGGTCGGTGCGTCCGGGTCATAGCACGTGACCGCGTAGCTGCCGGTACCATCCGGCCCGGCCGACCAGCCGATCTGCGGCGAGGAGTTGCCCTTCGCGTACACATGGGCATCCGGGAGGGGCCCATCGGCGGTCAGGTCCGTGCTGCTCACCGACAGCTCGGGCACCGGCGGGTGGAAGTCGTGCGGCAGCGGACGCCGTAGCACCTGATCACTCAACTTCTTCGTCCTTCTTCGTGTCTGTGCAGGGGTGTTGCCCCGGGGACCCGGGGCACGTCCCATCGGAGCACGAATCCGGCGGGAGGCGGACGCCGCCGGGAGGATCATGCAAGAACGTGCGACCTTTACCCGGCACGCAGCGTTGGTGCCACGTCACGTGCACGACGCCGAGAGCCGGCAGCAGCGGCCCACGGGCGTCGGCCGCAGGACACAAGGCGCTCAACCCCCTCACCGTCAACGTCACCGCGAGCGGCGACCGGCCCCTCGTTCCGGCCGCGGGCGACATCCGAGCCTGGCGTGCCGACTGGAACGAGCGCCCACGGCCCTTCGCCCGGACGAAGGCCGCCGACGAGATCCTCGACAGAGTCGCCGCCTCATGCCAACGAATCTCTGACCCAGGTCCCTAACGAGCTCGTGCATGGTTGGCGGTGACGCGTCGAAGAGTGCAGGTCGGCCCGGTGGTCACTGTGGCTCATTGAGCCTGCGAGTGGCGGTCTGCTGGTGTGAGAGCAGTCCGGCGATGGCTTGGATCGTGTCGCTCATGTGGTCACGGCGGCCGTGGTGGCGAGCAAGTGCCCGCCAGTTCTTGAGGTGTGCGATGCCGTGCTCGACTCGGATACGGCGTGAGGAGTGCGCCTTGCGCTGGCGCTCGTAGATCTCCTCGTACCACTCCGGCGGGTTCTTCTTGAACTTGCGGTGTGGTGGTGTCACGACGCGGCCGCCGGTCTGGGCGCCAGGCCCTGGTAGCCGGCGTCGGCAAGGATCTCCACGGCCGGGCCGCCAGTCAGGTGCTTGACCAGGCCTAACTGCCGGGCGTGGGTGATGTCGGCACAGCTGGCCGGCTGGGCTGGACTGCAGAACAGGAGTCTGCCGCTGGCGTCGGTGAGGACCGTGGCCTTGACCGCGTTCTGCTTGTTCTTGCCGGAGATGAACTTCTCCCGGTCCTTGCGGCCGGCAGCGGGCCTGCGGACCCGGATCTCGGTGCCGTCGATGATCCCGGTCTGTCCGCTGGCGCCGAGGTGGTCGATGACCTCGGCGAGGGTGCGGAGCCGGATGCCGGCCGCGATGGTGCAGCCGCGGGCTGCGAGCAGGGGCCGCACCTCGCCGATCGCCCGGGTGCTTCCGTGCCGGTGTGATGAGAGGGTCCGTCGTCGGGCTTGTGGTGGCTGGTCGGTCGCGTGTTGTGGCGTTGCGTGGTTGGCGGTGGTAGACGGCGAGATCGTGGTGGAAGCCGATGGCGAGATCTCCGGTGGTGGTGAGCGCGATGCTCTGTGGGTCGTCGGTGAGGATTTTTGCGACGGCCCGGCAGGTGGTGAGGTCCCAGACCCGCACCGTGTTGTCTGCGCTGCCGGTGACGGCGACGGGTCGTCCGTCCAGTGAGGTGCACGCCACCGCGTACACGATGCCAGTGTGGCCGGTGAGAGGTTTGCCGACGGCCCGGCGGGTTGCGAGGTCCCCGACCCGCACCGTGCTGTCGGCGCTGCAGGTGACGGCGATGGGGCGGCCGTATCAATGTCAGTTGCTGTCTGTAGCATCCGTGGCCAGGTTGGTGACCCGTCCACCCGCAATAGGGAGGGACGGGGTCGTGAACGGGCTGCAAGGAGCGTGGGGCGATGGCGAACGCTACAAGGGCCGTCGGGCAGACGCAGGATTCCGACGACGAAGCCGCGCTGTTGCTGCCGTTGGCGTTCGCCGAAGGCAGGGGTCTGCCACTTGCCCTGTGGGTGGTCCTGGCACGTGCCCTGTCGGGTCACCCGTGGACGGCTCAGGACGTGAGCGTGTTCCGGGACCGGGCGGGCGAACTCCTGGTCGAGACTCAGACACCGGAGGGTGCGGCCTACCGGTTGCGTGCCCGGGGAGCCCGGTCGGGCGAGCGGCAGACGCAACGGGCGGTCACGAGCGCGTTGCTGGCCGAGGTGCCCCTTGACGGGGACAGCGGGCACCGCGACTGGCTGGCTGCCGCACCGTACATCGTCGACCATCTCGCCGCCCACGCCGCCGCGGCCGGTGCCCTGGACGAGATACTCGAGGACGCCGAGTACCTGGTGCACGCGGACCCGCGGGGGCTGCTCCGCGCGCTCAACATCCCGGGCTCGTCCCAGGGGACGGTGCGGCGGAGTATTTACCGAGCATCCGTCCACGTCCATGCCACCGTGAGCCTGCCCGAAAGGCGGGACATCCTCGCCGTTGACGCCGCTCGCCACGGTGAGACCGGCCTCGCCCTGGAGCTTTCTCGCGGCCGCCCGTGGCGGCCGCGGTGGGCGACCGGCACGATGGTTCATCCAGCGCTGCGCTTCACCAAGACGGGATTGGGCGTGGACGCCGCCGCGTGCACCATCATCGACGGGCGTCCCCACGCGGTGACCGGCTGCTACGACGGGAACGTCCGCGTGTGGGACCTGGTCGACGGAACCGAACGCCTTGTCATCACCGAGGACGACGGGGTCTACGCACTGGACTGCGTCGAGATCGACGGGCGTCCCCATGTCGTCACAGGAACCTGCTCCGGCAGCCTGCGGGTGTGGGATCTGGATACCGGGGCCGAGCGGTTCGCCCTCGGAGGTCACAAGGGCTGGATATACGCGGTGGGCTGCACGGTGATCGACGGCCGACCGCACGCCGTCACTGCGGGAGAGGACTGCCTGGTCCGGCTGTGGGACCTGGTCGACGGGTCGGAACGTGCGCGGATGCCCGGCCACACCGAGGAAGTACGAGCGGTGGCGTTCTCCGAGGTTGCTGGCCGGCCCGTGGCTGTGACCGGGGGCTATGACAACACGGTGAGGCTGTGGGACCTGGAGGACGGCGTCGAGCGGGCCGTGCTCACCGGTCACACGTCGGCCGTCTACTCGGTGGCCTGCACGGTGATCGACGGCATCCCCCACGCCATCACCGGGGGCGGCGGGGAGCACGCGGCACGGGTCTGGTGCCTGACCGACGGCTCGCAGCGCGCGGTGCTGGGCGGGCACACCTCGTGGATAGCTGCCGTGAGCTGCTTCGAACTTGGTGGACGCCCCCACGTGTTGACCGCCGGTGGTGACTGCACGGTGCACGTGTGGGATCTGACCGAGGACACGGAGCGCGCCGTCCTGACCGGACACCACGGCTATGTGGACGCGCTGGCCAGCACGGAGATCGACGGGCGCCCGTACGCTGTGAGCGGCGGCCATTCCGCGCCCCCGCGCGTATGGGACCTGGGTGACGCCGCCCTGCCCGCGGGACACAAGGGCCACACCGGGACCGTGCAGGCCGTGGACGCCGTGGAGATCGACGGCCGTCCGCACGTCGTTACCGGAGGCGACACCACAATACGGGTCTGGGACCTGGCCGATGGGACGGAACGAGGCACCCTGCCCCACGGGCACCGTGTGGAGGCGCTGGCCTGCACAACGGTCCACGACAGCCCCTACGCTGCGGTCGGAGGCTGCTGCGGCGTCACCCGGGTCTGGGACCTTGCCGCAGGTACCGGGCTTCGGGACCTTCCCGGACCCGACCGCCGGGTGGAGACCGTGGCGTGGGCGGACGTCAACGGCCGTCCCTACGTGGTCACCTCCGACCAGGACCGCACCATACGCGTGTGGGATCTGGACGAGGACGTGGAGCACCCGCTCCACAGCGACCGCACCCGGTCGGCGGTGCGGGCCATGGAGCCCATCACCATCGACGGCCGCCCCCACCTCCTCACGGGCAGCGATGACGCCGCACTGCGGCTGTGGAGGCTCACGGAGAAGGGCCGACGCGTCACCACCACCGTCCACACAGGGCACCACTGGATACGGGCACTCGCCGACACCGTCCTGGAGGGCCGTCCCCACGCGCTGACCGTGGGCGGGAACGACAGCGCAGTACAAGTGTGGGATCTGACGGACGGCACTCTGCGGTCCACCCTTGCGGGACACCCGTCAGGAGTTCTCGCGGTGGCCTGCACTACGCGGGACGACCGTACGGAGGCCATCACCTTGGACGGCAGCGGTACGGTCCACGTCTGGGATCTCGCGCCGGCCCGGCTCCGGGAGAAGGTCGCGCTGCCGACGCGGGCCCAGTGCATGACCGCCGTCGGCCAAGGTCTCGTCATCGGCATGGGCGACGACGTGGTCGTACTTGACCGCAATTGCTGAGGCAGGGACGGGGTGGACGGTGACGCATGCCGTTACCGTGCCGCATAAGCCCCGCAGGGCGCCTGTGACGGGCCCGCTGCGCCCCTCGGATGGATGATGCGATGGCCGTCCTGCAGGGCCGCCTCCGGCTGGTCTGGCGGACCCTGGAAGAGGGGCCGACAAGCCGTGAGGGAGGTCCCTGTGATGCTCAGGCCGCCGGTGGAGCCGATGCTGGCGCAGGCCGCGGAAGCCGTGCCGGGTCCGGCGGCTTTGCGGGTGGGGGTGGCGTATGACGGAACCACGCGATCTTCTCGCCGACTTGGAGGGCCGAAGTCCACCGTCGCGAGGCCGCTCCTTCTCCGCCTGCCGTCACGGCCTATGTGAGCCAGGCTGTGGGGCTGTTCTGCATCGCTGCCGACGCTGTGCAGGGTCCCCAGGTTGCATACGACGGTCTCCCGCTGGTCGGGAGGGACATGGCGGAGCTGGAGAGCGACGCAATCGCCTATGCCGAGGCGATGGACGTGAAGTTTCGCATCATGCCCGAGGGCTACGCAGCGCCGGATGATCCCGGGATCGTCATGCGCGCGCAACGGGTCGGGGAGGTCATCCGATCGCGTCCGCTCTTCATGGTGCCGCGCGATGGCGCGCATACCGAATGGGACTCGTTGCCCTCCGAGGAGTACCACTTCAACAGCTGCCCTCCGAGGAGTACCACGCCAACGAACAGTCCATGGTCCAACATGGCGTGACCCATGACGGGGGGAAGAGGAGAGACGCTCGGGTAACGCTGCCCGCCGTTCGAGGACGGGTTCGGGCGCCGGCTAGTGCACGAAGTCGAGTTCCTTGATCACATTCGTCGCTGCGGTTCGTGCAGACGGGCGCTAATACTGCCGGTGTTTGCCGTGACGATTGGGCAGGTCGGTTGGTGGTCGGTTCGTGGGCGGGGAACATGGGGATGCCCGGTTGTGGGCTGGTGAACTGAAAGCTCTGCATGAGCGGTTCGTACACCGTTTCGCCAGGTCGGAGCCGCGGGAGTCGGCTCTTGCCTATATGCGGGGGCTGATCGCTCCTTTGGAGCGGAAGAACGGCTGGACGCTTGCGGAGGAGGCCGGGTATGCGGGTCCGGACCGGATCCACCGGCTGCTGAACCGGATCGACTGGGACGCGGATCAGGTCCTGGACGATGGGCGGGACTACGTCGTCGAGCATCTCGGCGACCCGGGAGCGGTGCTGATCGTGGACGACACGGGGTTTCTGAAGAAGGGTGTCCGCTCGGCCGGCGTCCAGCGTCAGTACTCCGGAACCGCCGGGAGGACGGAGAACTCCCAGATCGGGGTGTTCCTCGCCTATGCCGGCGGCCGTGGCCGCACGTTGATCGACCGCCGCCTCTATCTGCCCACGTCATGGACCGATGACCGCGATCGGTGCCGGGCCGCCGGCATCGTTGACACGGTCGGCTTCGAGACGAAGGTGGTGATGGCCAAGGCCATGGTCCGCCGGGCGATCGCGGACCGGATCCCGTTCCGGTGGGTGACGGCGGATGCCGCCTACGGCTTCTCCAAAGGCTGGCGCACGGAGCTGGAGCGGGCCGATGTCTTTCACGTCATGGCCACCACCCGGCACGACACCGTCGTCACCCGCTGGGCCATCGACCAGCCCGTCCACGACCTGTTCCCGGGGCTGCCCCGGCAGAAGTGGAAGCGCCGTTCCTGCGGGGAGGGAGCCCACGGCTCGCGGGTCTACGACTGGGCCAGGGTCGAGGTCCGTCCCTGGCATCGCGAGGACCGCCGGCACTGGGTGATCGCCCGCCGCAGCGTCCGACGACCGGACGAGATCTCCTACTACATCGCCTACTACCCGGCCGATACCACACTCGACGAGCTGATCCGTATCGCCGGTGCCCGGTGGGCGGTCGAGGAATGCTTCCAGAGCGCGAAGCAGGAGTGCGGCCTGGACGACTACCAGGTCCGCCGCTACGACGGCTGGCACCGCCACATGACCCTGGCCATCGCCGCCCATGCCTGCCTCACCGTCCTGCGGGCCCGCGAAATCGACACCGGGAAAGCAGAAACGGATCCTCCCAGCTCATACCCCTCACCCTTCCCGAACTCCGACGCCTGATCCACTACCTCACCCGGCCCCGCCCGAGCATCGACCACGTCCTGCACTGGTCACACTGGCGACGGCGACGACAGTTCCAGGCACGTGTCAGCCACTACAAACAACGCGGTCACACACCACCAGAAGCCAACAAACCATCACAGCAAACACCGTTGCAGTACTAGGATCCGTGTTTGCGTGAGGCGTGCAGCAGCATCACGCCTTCGTTGCTGGCCGTCCCGCACTGTCCGCCCAGGCTCGGGTGAACCGCTCGTGCGCGGGTGCCGGGACCGCAGCGGGGGCTTCTGCCGGGGCGGCAGGTTTGGGGCGCGGGGCCTTCGCGGCGGTCAGCTCCTTGCGGACGGCGCGGTGATGATCGATGGACCAGGAGTTCCAGCGGCGGACGGTGCGGTCGGCCGGGCGGTCGAAAGCGTGCAGCTGGAGCTGGAGGGCGGCCGCGTCACGGCTGACACCGAGAGCCGCCGCCACCTCGTCCACCAGGTCCGGGACGCTGAACAGCGGGTTGGTCTCGTACTGGCCTGGCGGAACGGGGGTCGTGGCGGACCGGTCCGCCAGCCTGCGCAGAGCGGTGAGCAGATCAGCGGGCAGGTCCGTAAGCCCGCCGAGCAGGGCGCGGGCACCCTGCGCCGCAGGGTCTTCCACCGGGCGCTCGGCGAGAGCCCAGGCGACAGCGGTGGCGGCGGCCTGCATGCTGTCGGCCTCCAGAGGTTTCTCGAGGCGGCCGGTGAGCAGGGCCGTGGTCCAGGTCTCCGGGAGTCCGTGGTCTGCGGCGAGGGCAGCGGCATGGCTGCCGTCATCGGTGTACGGGGCGGCACCGAGCAGCCGGGTCCAGGCCGCGGCCATGCGTTCCGCGGCCGCGGTCATCCCGCCGGGGGCCCAGAGCTCCGCCGGGTCGCCGGGCACAGCGGCGGCGAGCACGGTGCGCCGGCCGGCTGGACCGAGCCGCCGCTGGAACTCGTCGTACGCGTAGAGGGTGTTCTGGTCGGCCTTGTACGGCTTGGAGCGGACCAGCTTGCGGTGTGCACCGTAGTCGTCGCTGCCGGCGAATCCATCGAGGACCAGGGCGGCGATCGGGCGCGGCACCCCGGTGCGCCAGCGGAACAGGTCCACGGCCTCTTCGGGCACCGGCCGCGGGCCCTGTTCGGCGAGCAGGGCCAGCAGGCGGGGGAGCCGGGTGGTGTCATCGGCGGCGACGGTGTGCGTGGCGCACTCTTCGGCATCGGCGGGCACCGGATCGGCTGCTCGCTGGAGGAAGGGGGCGAGGCCGCTGCGCTCCGGGCCGGAGGCCACGGCGAAACCGTCCGCGCGCAGTGCGGCGATCCGCTGCTCCGGGGCCCGGCCGGTCCGCCAGGCACTGCCAACCTCCGCGAACGGCTGCCGGCTCCATACGCCGAGCAGTGCCGCGAGCGCTTGTCGCTGCTCGTCGGGGGTGGCCGCGACGACGGTTCGCCAGGCCACGGCATCGATCCGGCCGGTCAGCACCGCCCATTCGGAGGGCGGCGCGGGCAGGGCGAGCACCCGCACCTCGTCGTCGATCTCACCGCGCAGGTACCGGCCGTCGGCGGCGACCGAGGTGAGGAGGGCGGGCTGTGGCTGCGGCTGCCGTTCCTCGTAGCCGCGCAGCTGGGGCAGCAGGCCGTGGAGGGCCGGGACGAGCCGGTTGTCCGGCGCCGGGTCGGGCAGGTCGACGACCGGCCCGGCCCGCATGACGGCGACCCGGTGTGACAGCTCCCGGCAGCGGCGCAGTACGTCAGCGGCGAGCCGGACGGCGCGGTCGACGCCCTCCTGGACCCGCGGGTGGGTCACTCCCGGCAGGGCGCACCCGATGCCCTGGTGCAGCAGCTCGCGCACCGCACTGTCGGTGACCGTCCGCAGGACACGGGACGAGGGCTCGTCGCGCGGGGTGAGGAAGTGCCAGAAGGCAGGTGGCGGCACCGGCCCGGCCAGTTCGCCCAGGGTGGTCCGGCTTCGGGTCCTGTGGCGGCTGCCGGGGAAGCCCTGGACCTGCCAGAGCAACGAGTTGTCGCCGGCGGCATGGCAGCGGATGGTGGTCCCTCCGTTCAGGACGGCGTCCTCACCGCCGAGCGGCAGGGCAAGGATTCCCCATGGGCGACGGCCCCAGGTGTTGCTGCGGTAGGAGGCGGTGCGACCGTCGATGGACTCCAGCACGAACTCGCGGGGCGAGGGACCCGCGTACGGGGTGCGGTAGTCGACCCGGCAGCCGGTGAGTGTGCCGTCCTGACCGAGCGGGGAGGGCGGGGCGCCGGGCGGCAGTGCGGCGAGAATGCGGTGGTCGGGGAAGGGCTTCGTGCCGGGCGGGGACCGGTCGGGGTCGTGGAAGGCGGGCAGGGTGCGGTCGGCGGTGGGAAGGCCGGTGGCCGGGTCGATGCGGGTCCAGCCGCCGCGGTCCTCGCTGAACACCGTGGTGCTCCAGAGGGTGTGGCCGTCGTTCATCTGGTAGTCGCGGTGGCCGATGCCCTCACGTCCGCCGGCCCGCAGGACGCGCTCGCCGTCGAACCGGCCGCCCCCGTCCGAGGTTTCGAACTGGTAGCCGAGGCCGCCCTGGATACTGCCGCCGTAGGGGCGCAGCCCGTACGTCTGCTCTGGTTCGAACGTTTCGCCGGGGTGGTCGGACCAGTAGGCGGTGTTGGAAGGGTTCTCCTTGTGCTCCTCGTTCCAGGCGACGAGGAACTGGCCGCCGACCCAGTGCACGGTGTGGCCGAGTGCGCCGTCGGGCAGTTCCATGGTGTGGTCTGCGCGCAGTCCGGCGTGGTCGACGGCGAGGGCGCGGGTCTCGCCGTACACGGTGAGCACCGGCCAGGTGCAGGTGACGTGCACGGTTTCGTCGGGCGGGAAGACAGCGAGGGCCTGGTCCAGGGCGGGCCAGCCCAGCTCCTCGGGGAGCCCGGCCCGCAGGGCGCGGGCCAGCGGGCCGGTGAGGTCGAGTGCCTCGAGGGCCTCCTCGATGCCGTCCAGGGCGATGGCGGTGGGCCGGTCGAGGAGTCCGCGCAGCTCGTCGACGGCCTCGTCGGCGGCGGCCAGTCCCCCGCCGCGCAGGGCGTCGAGCAGCTTCTCGACGCGGGCGTGCACCTCGACCGTGATGCCCGGATTGTGCGGGAGTCGACTGATGGCAGTGCCGCTGATCGCAGTGCCGCCACGGGTGCGGAGCCCGGCGTGAACGGTGCCTTCCAGCCGGGGGCCGAACACCGGGTCGGCGGCGAGTGCCTTGAGGTCGCGCTGGGAGTGCTCACCCCAGAACTCCAGGCTGATCGCGGCACCGGGGTCGTGGACGGGTACGCCCTCGGCGAGGCAGAGGTCGAGGAGGTCGGCGTCCAGATGCGGCCACCGGTAGCGGTCCTCGTGCAGCCGGACCGGGGTGCCGTGCGCGCGCAGCAGCGGGGCGAACCGGCCCACCAGGTCCAAGAGTTCCGTGGGCATGGGCTGGCGGGTCACCCCACCGCCGCCCACCGTGCGGTGCGAGTATCCGGCGGTGTATCGGCGCAGCCAGTCGCCGAGGCCGCCCTCCGGGGTGATCCGCCCGGCCGCGGCAGCGTCTGCGGCACCGCACGCGATGAGCAGCCGCAGCCAGGCCGCCGCGTCGTTCTTCGACTCAGGAAACAGGTCGAGGAGGGCGGTGGCCTGCTCGTCGGCGGGCGGGTGGTTGCCGAGCGGGCCGACGGCCGCGTTGAGAAGCCGGTCGGGTATGGCCTTGCCGCGGGCCGCGGCCAGCACCCCGCCCAGCACCCGGGCCTCCTCCTCGCTGCCGAGCCCGGCCGCACGGGCCGAGTCCCGGACCCGGCGGGCCAGATCGGCGGGAAGCTCGCCGGGGGACGCCGCCCAAGCGCTCAGCAGGCGGACGAACTCGTGGTGCGCGTCATCCGGTTCGAGGACACTGGCCAACCAGGCTGCCGCTCGGCTGAGTTCACTGGCGGGCAGGGCGCCGAAGCGGGCGAAGAGCAGCTGGTTCGCCCGCCGCCAGTCGGGATCGACCGGCAGAGCGTGGGTGCGCTCGGCGGCGCGCGCCTGCGAGTAGGCGCGGGCGGCGGAGCGGCGGTGCGTCTCCAGCATCCAATGGCCGATGGTGTCCCAGAACCAGGGCAGGTGGGCGGCCGGCAGGCCCCGGGCCAGGCGCTCCGCGTCGTCCACGAACCGGCCGGGCTTCTCCCAGGCCCGGTGCCGGCTGCTGTCCGCCCGTTCCAGCGTGTCGCGGGCGTCGGTTTCGACGCCTGGCCCCCGAGTACGTGCCCAGTCGGCGTACGTCTCGGAGATGCGGTGATTGGCTGGGAGTGGGACGGGAGTTCCGGTGTTGCTGGTCATACGTGTGATCTTGCCAGGCGGCTCTGACAGGGGGCGTTCACGAGTGAGGGGTCTGGCACAACTTCTGTTGAGTCCAGCCCGGCGGGCCGGCGACCCGTTCGACGCAGGCCGTTGACCCGGCGCTTTCCCCGCTCGACGGCGTCGATGCGCCGAGCGGACGCGCCGCACCACAGAAGTTGTGCCAGAACCCGAGTGAGCATGACCCGCAGCTCCGAAGGGGACTGAAGATCTTTCCCCAACTGCAGCATGATCGTTCCCCGGCCGTCCTTCTCATGTGGTTGATGCGAAGAGGACGCCTCGGGCCGGATACTGTCTGGCCAGGGAGACGGTGACGTCGGAGCGCGTTCGAGGGGGAGTGTGTGGATCATCCGAGGGCTTTACCTCACGGCGAGCAATCCTGGACCTACCTGGACGACCACCTGTGGCATACGTGCGACATCCTCGCGGATCTAGTGAGTGGCAGGTTACAGAGGCGCCCACGTCTGGCTACTTACGCGCGGCTCGCTCCGAATGAGCGCGTCCTGGCGGTGGGGCCAGCTCAGCGGCTGACTTGGCGCGCCCGGGGGAACGGCAGCTACCAGCGCACGAACGTGGTTGCTGTCGGCCGTCCGTCATTTGTCATCGGCAGCATGCTGGGGTCTGCTCTCGGAAATGCTTCACGCCGCCGTGCAGCCGAAGCCGCTGCGCAGCCTCGCTGGGTCCTGGACGGGAGTGGGGAACTCACGGTTACTGATCAAGGCGCCTACTTCGGCCATCCGCACGCCCCTGTTTCCCTGTACTGGACTGGCGTGACGGACAGCATCGATCTGGTCGGGCCTGAGGACTTTCAGATCGCGCTCCGCACCCACCAGGGAGGCCAGTGCACTCTGCGGTTTCACACTCCGTGGGCCTCTCTACTCTTCGTCCTGGCCGCGCGAGCAAGTTTCACAGCTCATCCCCGACTGCTCCACCGTGGCTGGCTCCCGGCCGATTTCGAGAACCGGTGTGCTCGCATGGGCCGGCCCTGCCCACTCGTACCTCCGCTTGTACCGGATTCACTTGCCCGGTGAAGCTGCGGCGGCCACGCGATAGGGACGACGGGTCGATGCGGGGCAGGGGCGCACCGCGGGCCTCGCCGCAGCGGCCGGGGCCACCGCCCAGGACAGCGACATCGCGGCGGGCGAACTCCTCAAAACACCCCTCGACCGCCCCGAGAGAGCCATCACGGTCGCCGACCTCACCGGCGTGGGCGCACTCGATGCCGCGCTCGCCTCAAACCGTCCTCGACCAGCCCCTGCGCTGGCCACCGAAGCCGCACAAGCCCGGCTCCACCCACACCTCTCACACACCCGACCGGCAGGACCCTGCCATGGACGCCAGCCCCCACACCGAAACAGCACCTCCCCCCACCGCGCTGCTACAGCCCGCCACCCACACACAGGCCAACGCACCCCGCATCTGGTGGCTGCCGCACCACCCCGAGTCCGCCGGCACCGCACGCCGCATCGCCAGCGCCGTACTCCACACATGGAACGTCGACGACGACACCATCGACCAAGCACTCCTCGTCGTCTCCGAACTCGTCACCAACGCCCTCGAACACGCCCTGCCTCCCCTCGCCCTCCACCTGCACCAGGCCGAAGACGACGGCACCCTGCACATCGAAGTCGACGACGGCGGCCCCACCGACAACCACGGCACCTGGGCCACAAGCTGCGCACCGGAAGAACGCGGCCGGGGCGTGGCCATCATCACCCTGCTGGCAAGCGCCCACGGCACCCGCATCCTGGCGCACACAGTCACCTACTGGGCCATCCTCCCGGCAGCCAGGTGAAAGTACGGCGGGCTGCCGCACGCCGCCGGTAAGCAGGAACCAAGCGCTGACGCATTAACGCCTGGTCCAAGCCCCACGACGCTCACCTCCGCCGGAGGGGTGTCGGCGGGCAGGACGGAGATCGTGATCCATCCCGTGTCACCGCAGGGCGGGCGCAAGGTCACCGTGCGCGCCCTCGGCGTGGACGCGGACCTCGGCAGGGCGTTCACGCCCGGGGATGTGTCGGTGTTCTTGCGCCGGGCCGGGCTGGAGGATGCGGACCGGTCCGAGGACGGGCCGATCCGGTGGGAGGGCGGCGGCCCCGACGTGCGGACCGGCGATCGCGACGGGTGTTCCCAGGTTCGGTCAGTGACTTGCTGCGCTGCGAGCTGAGCAGCGGCCCATGGCCTGTGCAGGGATTACAGGGGGTTTGATCACCAGCGCCTACGGCGCCAGATCTCACCCCAACGCCGCTGGCCGGCAGGTGCGGATGGCGCTTGTGCTCCGAGCAGGGCGAGGACATCGGCGAGGTTGTTGCGCTCCAGAGGGTGTCGGGGTGGTCGGGCCACCGATGACCCTGCCTGGGCTGCCAACCCCAGTGGCTACGTCCGCCAGGAGTACGCGATCTGGGCCGCCGGGAACACGCGGCCGTGACCGCCGGCAACATCCCGACCATCAGATGCGACTACACCGGCGAGACCGGGTCCGGAGACGGCTGCGACCGCGAGTGGTTCGCTCCCGTCCCGATGCCCCACCACCGGGCCCTCCGCGCCTGGCTGCGCGAATGCGGATAGCGCAGGCTGCGCGACGGCCGCGACCTCTGCCCCGACCACACCCACCGCCCCCCACCCCGACCGTCTCCCGGCCCCAGGGCCAGGAACCCGAGAACAAGGCGAGCACATGACCGGCACCGACACCCGCACCGCTCCGCCGCTGCGCCCTCATCAGAGCGAAGCCCTGGCCCGCGCAGTCGAGGAACTCACCCCCCGCTCCAGCGCCGAGCTCCCTGCCGTCGGCTTGCGGACCCAAGTCATCATGGCCACCGGCAGCGGCAAGACCCTCGTCGCCGTACGCGCCGCCGAACAGGTCGGCCGGGAGCGCGTCCTGGTCCTGGTCCCCTCCGGCCCGCCTCAGATACTCCCGCATGAGAATGCGGCGGGACATCACGCGCGCGAACACGCTGTCCCAGTCACCGACCCACTCCACTGTGCGGAGCCGGTTCAGCAACCCGATAATTCCTGCAAGGTATCGAGTGAACTCGCGTCACGGATCTCCGCATCGGGCTCCGACAATGCCGCCATTCTGAGAGCGTCCAGTGCGGCCGATCCGGCTCGACGCGCCTCGACGAACGCCAGCAGAAGGGGTACACCGGCGGCGAAGGCGATCTCTCCAGCCGCGGTGCGCGGCTCGTATCCCGCAGAACTGCCGTCCTTGCCCGCCCAGAGCCAGCCCACGGTGCCACCGCTCCGGCGAACCTCGATGTACTTGACCGGACCTTCGGTGAACGCCTCGTAGGACTGCTCCTGATAACCCTTCGGCAGCAGGTGCAGCATGCGCTGCCATCTGGCCGGTACGGCAAAGGTGCTCCACGGGTCTGTGTAGTCGGTGCCCTCTTCCGAGAGGTCTTCGAAGCCGGAAGCTGTGGGCCTGCCGTAGTAGGTGGGATCCCCAGGATCGACTTCGGCTCCCAACAGGTCGGAAACGGCACTCAACAGGGAAGCCAGACGCGGCGCGTTCGCCGCGGCGACCTCGGGCTGGGAGCGTTCCCTCAGGTCCAGGGTCATCCAGGCGTCGGAGTACGCCGCAAGCGACACGATGGTGTGCCCGCCGGGCCAGAGGAGCAGCCGCAACGCGAAGAGACGCTCAGAGCGATGCGCGCCGCCGTCGGCGTCCAGCCATTCGCCGGGCAGCACGCTCCACATGTGCAGGGTCGCGTTATGGTCGAACCAGGCCCGGCTCTCTTCCACCGCGCCCTCGAGGCGCCCGTTTCCCTCCCACTCGTACCGCGTGTCCCGCGGCGCCGCCAGCGTGACGACCTTGACTCCCTCGTGTCCCCAGCCATCGACGATACCGAGGTCGGAACCGAGAGAATGGACTCGGTCGAAGAGATGGAGCGCCTGGCGCGCACCCTGCTGTCCGGAGACGGCAATCGTCGTCTCCCAGAACCATTCGCCTACAGGGTCCGTGGTGATCACAACATGTCCTTTGGATCGGTCTTTGAGCCCGGGGGAACGACCAGCGTCCCGTCATCGAGCCGGATGACGAAGGTCACGTCCTTGCCGGCTTCGAAGCGACCGCGGCCGTTCTGGTGGATCTCCATCAGCCTCTCGACAGCATCTTCCGCTGTCCACTTGGCGACGCTACCCTGCCCGTCGACGAGCATGATGCGGTGATCGCCCACTGAGTGAGTGAGCTGCCCGAGATTCTTGCCCCGGGTTATTTCGGAGACGGGGTCCAGTGGATTGTTGAGCCGCTTCATCTGATAGACGAAGGCATTGCCGTTATCATCCAGCAGGCGTACGTCGGCGTCCCCACCCGCATCGTTCTTGATCTCGAAATCGATTCGATCACCCGCGAACCCGCTCCGCGCCAAATCGTCGGCCGGTGCGGGTGTGGTCCGGGACCAGCACCCGCATTCGGTCGGCCAGCAGTCCGGCGAGCGAGGCGGCGACACCATCCGCTTCCCCGGCCGGCTCTCCGGCTGATTCCGATTGGTGGAATGATTGTCTGTCAGAGAGGCGTGGTGGGGGGTGGGGTGCGTGACGGCTCGCGGCCGACTCGACCGGCGACGGTTACTGCGCAGGGGAACTACACGCATGCTGTTCGGTGCCGTTCTCTGATCCCGTTGAGTAGTTCGGGACGGGGACCGGGGAGGCGTGCGGCTGCCAGGTGAGAATCCAGCCGGCGGTGAGCGCCGCCGCGCCGCCCGCCAGAGTGATGGCGCCGCCGGTTCCGATGACTGCGGCCACCGAGCCGAAGCAAACCGGCCCGACGCCCTGCAGCGTCATGCCGCCGGAGCCGAGCAGACCGAAGGCCTGGCCCTGGCCATCCTGCGGCAGGGCGTCCAGGAACGGCCGTTGCAGGCCGAGACCGTAGGCGAATCCGAAGCCGCTGAGCAGCAGCAGACAGGACGAGACGCCCACTCCGGGCTCGGCAGCGAAGCCGACCAGCGGCAGTCCCATCAGCGCAATCAACGGGACTACCAGTCGCTCCCGGCTGGGTGGTAGTAGGAGTCGGCCCACCAGCAGGTCACCGACGAGCATGCCGACCGGCAGACAGCCCATCAGCACCGCGTACCAGCCGGGCGCGAAGTGGCGTCCTCCGGCGTAGGCGACGATCAGGCCTTCCGCGCCTGCAACGAACGCGGGCGGTAGCCACTGGGGCAGCATCAGTCGTCGCACCGTGCGTTTGCGCAGCAGCAGGCCGGCACCGTGCAGGCTTGCCCGGACGGCCCCGCCCTCGCCCCGAGCGCTGCCGGGTGTGCCGCCGAACTCTCCCGGCTGCAGCCGGGGTAGCCGGATGCGGATAGCAAGCGCGCAGCCGAGGTAAAGGGCGGCGCTGACCGCGAGCGCCCGGCGCGGGCCGAGTGCCGCGACGACCGCACCTCCCAGCGCCAGACCGAACAATTGCGCGCCGGAGGAGGCGATGTTGTTCAGTGAACGGCCCAGTACATAGGCGTCGCCCTCCAGCGACTGCGCGACCAGCCGACTCGACGCGCCGTGAAACACCGGTGTGGCAAGGGCGACCAGCGCCACGACACCGAGGCTTGCCGCGACCGGCATCCGCACCAGGGCGAGCAGCAGAGCGGTGGCGCACGTCAAGGCGTAGCCGCCGGTGATGAGCGCGCGGGGCGGCAGCCGGTCGGCCAGTGAGCCCAGCAGCAGCGAGCCGAACAGCTGCGGGATGAAGCCGATACCGAAGGCCAGTGCGCTCAGCAGCGCGGAGCCGGTGGTCGCGAAGACCAGCACCGAGAACGTGGTGATCCGCAGCGAGTCCGCGGTGATCGCGACGGTGCGGGTTGAGAAGAGCAGCCGGAATCGCGGCTCGGCCAGCACCTTCCGGTAGGTGGCACGGTGGTTGACCTGCGCGGGTTCGGCGGTTGGGGTCATGACGCCCAGCCTCGCCGTGCGCTCACGCCACTCACCAATGATTCGTCGCTGGACGAATCGGAGCGGACGTTCCGGGGTAGCATGGCTGGGTGCTGCGCTTCGAAGTCTCCGTTGAGGACCTGCTGCGCAGCCGCTTCGCGCTGTCGCCCGCACTGGACCTCTGTTTGCTGCTGCGCTCGCTCGCCGGCCAAGGCCAGCCGCTGCCGCGAGCCTGGGCCGCCCGGCTCATGCCGGTCTTTGAACGGCTTCGCTGCGAGACCGAACTGGACGCCGCCCTCGCGCTGCAGGCCCCGCAAGGCGGACCGAACTTCGTCGCCCCGCCCCCGCGCGGCCTCAACCAGACCTGGGCTGACGACCTGTCCGTGATCCGGGCCACACCGCTGGAAGCGGCCCGCCACGAATTCGCCGCCACCGCGACCGGACCGTCCGCCCGTGATCCCCGCGTACGCGCTGTGCTGGACTCGGCGGACGCCGTCTCCAGGATCGCCGAGGCGATGGACCAGGCGTGGCACGAGCTGCTCGCCGCGGACTGGCCGCAACTGCGCGCGATCTGTGAACGCGATGTCGTGTACCGGGTGGGTGTGATCGGCGAACACGGATGGGCCGCGACCATCGAGAGCCTGCACCCGGGCGTCGCCTGGCACGCTGGCGGTATCGAGATCGGCTTCTTCCGAGGCGGAACAGTCCGCCTCGCGGGCGACGGGCTCCTGCTGATCCCTTCGGTCTTCGTCGGGCATATCGCCGCCCACATGGAAGACCCCTGGCCCAGGACCTTGGTCTATCCTGCCCGCGGCACCGCCGCCCTGTGGGGCGAACAGGCGACCGTCCCCCAACCGGACTCGCTGACCGCTCTGGTCGGCCGGGCCCGAGCCCGGCTGCTGTTGGCGCTGGACGGCCCGGCCAGTACCAGCCACCTCGCCCGAAGCCTCGCCATGGCACCCGGCGCGGTAGGAGACCACCTCGCCATCCTGCGAGGCGCGGGACTGCTCGTCCGCGCCCGGTCCGGACGGTCGGTGCTCTACCGGCGCACCCCGCTCGGCGAGGCACTGGTCGCCGGTTCGGGCTGAGGGCTCAGATCAGTGGGGTGGCTGGTGCGTTCGGTGCGCGAGGTGTTCGACGAGTCGGAGGCGGCGGGTCTGCTGCGGGTGTCCGTCGCGGCGTGGCGGTGGGCGACGGGTTCGGGTCTGGTCCCGGTGGCGGACGCCGGCCGGGGGCGGTGGTCGAGTCCGTCGACTCCTTAGAGGCCATCTCATTTGGGTGGTTGGGTAGGCTGTCGGTCGTGGCGGGGATTGTTGAGCGGCTTGTGCCGGATGAGTTGTGGGCACTGTTCCAGCGGGTGGTGCCGGAGGCGCCGTCGCGGCCGCAGGGCGGTGGCCGACGCCGGCACGGCGACCGGGAGGTACTGGCGGCGATCGTGTTCGTCGCGACCTCGGGTTGTACCTGGCAGCAGCTGCCCGCGGCGTCGTTCGGACCGTCGGGAGCGACAGCTCACCGACGGTTTACCGAGTGGAGCAAGGCTCGAGTGTGGGCCAAGCTCCACCGCTTGGTCCTCGATGAGCTCGGCGCCCGGGGCGAGCTGGACTGGTCCCGCTGCGCTATCGACTCCGTCAACATGAGGGCCCTGAAAAGGGGGACCTGACAGGTCCGAATCCTGTCGACAGGGGCAAGTACGGGTCGAAGATCCACTTGATCACGGAGCGGACCGGTCTACCCCTGTCCGTCGGAATCTCAGGGGCGAACCTGCACGACAGTCAGGCCCTCGAGCCCCTCGTCCGCGGCATACCGCCCATCCGTTCACGCCGCGGACGCCGACGGCGCAAGCCCGGCAAGCTCCACGCCGACAAGGGATACGACTACACCCACCTGCGAAAATGGTTACGTCAGCGCGGCATCAAGCACCGCATAGCCCGCAGAGGCATCGAGTCCTCGCAGCGACTGGGACGTCACCGCTGGACCATCGAACGCACCATGGCCTGGCTTGCCGGCTGCCGCCGACTCCACCGCCGCTACGAACGCAAAGCCGAACACTTCCTCGCCTTCACCAGCATCGCCTGCACCCTCATCTGCTTCCGAAGGCTGGCCAAATGAGATGACGTCTTAGACGGTCCGTTCCGCGCTGCGGTGCCCGGTAGACGCGGGGGAGACGGCGGACCGGCTGACGGAGGCCTGGGGGTGCCGGTGCCGCCCATGCGGCCTCGGGTGACGGCGTCGGCCGTCGGGCATCTCGTGAAGGCTGGCCTGCCGGTACACCTCGGCGGCGAGGTCAGGTTCTCTGAGGTGCATCCGGAGCAGGCCGCGGCCCTGGCCCGCCGCCGGGACCTTCCTGCGCTCCTGGACCAGCACGTACCGCTCGGCCCGGACCAGGACGCCACCTGCCTCGGGGTCCGCAGGGCCGACTGGGACTGGTTCGTCCATCTCGGGTACGTCGCCTCGGTGGCCTCAGCAGAGGTCAACTACGGCCGCGCCCACGGCGGCCTGACCACGGGAGGCTCATATTCCACTCAGCGAGTGGCAGACACGGAGGAGCTGGAATGCCCCCTAAGGGTCACGACCTCCAGACGCCCTGGGTGCGGAGCCAGTTGGTTGATTGGCTGGTCAAGCTTAGTGACAGGGATTGGCAAGAGGAGCATTGGGTCAGCCAAGACCCGCGCGCCTCTGGCCTCGATGAGGCGCTAGATTTCTTCTATGACTCAGGCGTCCTGGTCGAGCCGAGCGGAAGACTGGGGTACGTACTTGTTGACGACGAAGAAGTCTCAGCAATGGCTGCATTGAACTCTGCGTTTGATTCCGTTCTATCCTCTCCCGCATCAAGCGATGAGGAGATAGTTCATTCCCAAGCGTGGGGTGATGTCGTTGCAGCGGCGCGTGAAGCGCTGAAGGTGATGGGTGACTCTCCCGGACAGAGGTGACGACGCAAAGCCGTTACTGTAAGTGGGATCGACAGTGGTCCCGGCAAGCAATTTCCATGTGAGTGAGAAAATGGAGAGAGGGCCTGCGTTGGTTGGAAGTACTTCAAGGCCCTCTCTGAGGCAACCGTGACGGCAACGTCAGCGGACAAAGGCTGCGGCGAGTCGTCGGCTTCGTCGCACGCAGTTAGTGCTGCAACGGGAGAAGAGCGGATGCGGCCTGTCCTGCCGTCCCTCCATGATGACGACGCCGATCCGGACCTGTCGCCGGGCGAGAAGCTGGGGCCGCACCGGCGGAGCCGAGCACCGGCAGCAGCACCCTTGATCGCCAGTCTGACAGCTCGGCCATTGGGTGAGCTGTTCAGAGTTTCTTTACTTGATCAAGGCGGCCCGCTGACGCGGCCCGCGCGCGCTCCGGCCCCGCGGGGATGGTCCCCTGCACCTGCTGCTCGCCCGCGACCTCGCCCGGTCGACCTGATCGCCCAGCTCTTCGGCGTCAACGGCACCACCATCACCAGGGCCGTTCACCACATCCAGCCCCTACTCGCCGACCACGGCTACACCGTTCGACCCTCGACAGCCAGGTTCCGCACACCCGCCGACGTCACCGCGTTCCTCACGAACAGCAACCCCACAGAGATCAAGTCAGCATTGGCTTTGTAAGTGAGTTTCAGGTTCTGGCACACATTCCGTGAGGACGATCAACGGCGTCTGCCACGGTGACGTCTCGTCATCTGGGACCGTGGTGCGGTGTGATGACCTCATAGCGGTGCTGTTTCCGCACTTCAGGACGGTTCTGGTGGAGCGGGTGTTCACGGAGTGCGTGTGGTGCACATCGTGGCGAGAACCCTCGATGGCCCTGCTTCGTGCCCGGACTGTGAGCTTCCGTCGAGTCGTGTCCACAGCTGCTACCAGCGTCGGCTGGCTGATACTCCGGTCGGTGGCCAGCCGACGCTGATCGAACTGACCGTGCGGCGGCTGTACTGCGAGAACGACCTGTGCGGTCGCCGTACGTTTGTCGAGCAGATCGCGGGGCTGACGTTCAGGTACGGGAGACGCACTCCTGCTTCGCGCCGTGTTCTGGCGGTCGTTGCAGTTGCCCTCGCAGGCCGCGCCGGGTCCCGTCTTGCTGCTGTCCTGCAGACGCAGGTGAGCCGGACAACACTCCTACGGGCAATCATGGCCGTGCCCGATCCTGTCTGGGCCGTCCCCAGGGTGCTGGGCGTCGATGACTTTGCCACCCGCCGCGGGCACCACTACGGCACTGTCCTCATCGACTGCGAGAGTGGCCGGCCTCTCGACCTCCTGCCCAGCCGCGACGCCTCCACCCTGGCCGGCTGGCTGCGCGAGCATCCCGGCGCCGAGATCTGCCGTGACCGGGCCGGATCCTACGCCGACGGCGCCCGGAGCGGCGCCCCGAACGCGGTCCAAGTGGCCGACCCCTTCCACCTCTGGCAGAACCTCGGCACCGCCGTCGAAGCCAGCGTCCGGCTCCACATCAACTGCCTCAATGCGGTCACCAGCCCTGGTGACCCTGTGAGCGATGGCGGCGACTCAGATGCGACGAAGTCGGTGTCGCCGATCGAAGCTCGCATCAGAGAGCGGCACGCGACCATCCATGCCCTGCTGGCCCAAGGGCACGGGATCCGGGAGATCGCCAGGGAACTGCACATGGGCGGTAACACCGTCCGCCGCAACGCCCGCGCGTCAGTCCCCGAACAGCTGCTGACCGGCAGGCGTCAGCCCCGGGCCAGCCAGCTCGACCCCTACAAGCCCCACCTGGACAAACTCGGGGCCGAAGGACAGACCAACGCCATCCAGCTGCATGCCGAACTGCAGAACCTCGGCTACCGCGGGAGCTACCAGATCATCAGCGACTATCTGCGACCGAGGCGCCGCCGACGCATCCGCGTCGTCCCACCCGCACCACCGGGAATCCGCCGGGTCACCGGCTGGATGATGCGGCACCCCGAGAACCTGGCCGACGGGGAACGCCGACAGTTCGCCGTCATTCTTGCCGACTGTCCTGAACTGAAGGCCCTCCACGCGCACGTCCGCAGCTTCGCAGAGATCCTTCAAACCCGCTCTGGCCAGCACCTCAAAGACTGGATCACCGCTACCCGCACCGCGGACCTGCCCCGCCTGCATACCTTCGCCACGGGTTTGGAGAAAGACTGGGATGCCGTGCTCCAGGGCCTGAGCACGCGCTGGAACTCCGGCCCCGTGGAGGGCCGCGTCAATCACATCAAGATGATCAAGCGCCAGATGTTCGGGCGGGCCAAGCTCCCCCTTCTCCGCAAGCGCGTACTTCTCACAGCAGCAGCAAACAGGTAACCCGGCAGACAGGACTGTCAGACTGCTGCGGCATGCTCGCCAGCATGAACGAAGACGCCTTCTGGCAGCTCATCGAGGACTGCAGGCCCACGGGACCCGACCCTGACGCCGAACTCCTTGCAGCCACAGTGACCGAACGCCTTGCCCAGTCCCCGTTGCCGCTGGTCATCGGCTTTGCCGAGCAACTGTCATGGGCGCTCTACCGGCTGGACCGCAAGGAGTACGGACACAACCTGTCCGATGACGCCTTCCTCTACACCCGTGCCGCGGTCGTCGCCGCCGGCCGCACCATCTTCGACAGCGCCCTCCAAGACCCTGCGGTCTTCACTCCTTACGCCATCGACCTCATCTGGGCCGAGCGCCTGCTCTACACACCGGACCGGGCATACAAGCGCATCACTGGGGAGGAGTGGGACCGCGACACGCGCTACTCCTACGAGTCGTGCTCGAACACCGAGGGCTGGGCTGATTGAACGGCATGTTCTGCGGATGGTGACGAGTCTCAGGGCCATTGATCGTTTTCACGGAATGTGTGCCAGAACCGGAAGTCGTGAACAAAGCCACCTCCCATTCCTGTGGCTTGCTATCGGTGTCGGCTGGTAGCGGGCGCTGCACCGGAGCATCGGTGCGGATGATGTTCGCGAGGACCAGGGCGTCGCCCGGGTCCGACTTCTTGCGGCTGACTCCGTGGCGGTCGCGGCAGCGGGAGGCAGCCATGGGGTTGACCGGACAGACCTTCCGGGGCACCTGCCGCAGCGTGGCAACCAGCAGGCCGCGGCTGGTCTCGATGGCCACCGGGATCGGCGTCTCCGCAGTGTCGCCGTGCTCGGCCAGCAGGTCCATGGCTCGAGGTCTCACTCGACGTGGAGTGGACCAGGGAGGGCCTTCTCAATGTCTGGTCAGCCATCAGCCTGGCCTGCTGGTGCGAGGTGGACCATAACGCTCACTACGTCGACCCCGTAGAACGGACTGTCGTCGGAGCGACTTCGTTGGCTGACGCTTTCGAGACCGTGACAGGTCGGTTCATCTCGTGGCTCGCCGGGCCACGGGACCCTGAGTTCTGGAGAGCCCACGCGAGCCTCCCTCCTCGGAAGCAGAGATGAGGAGTGGGCGACTGCGGTGCGGCGACGAAGAGCGGGCTCGCTTGGGGTATCGCTGGCTCAATCATCGCCATTGTCTGTGTCCTCGTGCTCACCCTCGGTTGAGTCCGGCCCTTCAGGGCTTAGGCTCGGGAAAACCGTTGGCTGTCGGTGTTCCCTGCTGGAACGATCCTGGGATGACCGACCACCGTGACGCCGTCCTCCGCCTGTGGGGTCGCCAGCTCTACGAGCGTCAGGGCGAGCCACTCGCCTGGGCGGAGGCGGTGCTGGAGGCCACCGGTCGCCCGCAGACCGCCGTCACCGCGGCAATGTCCGGCCGGCTCGACGCCCTCGCTGATTCCCCATCGGACCGCGCATGGCTGCTGTTCCGTACGGTCGCCAAGCTGGCCGCGAACCTGCGGGGCGACGGCCGCTACGACGCGGACGTCGGCACCCGAATCGGCCCACTGGCCCTGTGGTTGGGCGAGCTCGAACCACCGCTCGCCGGCCCGCTCGGGGACGCACTCGGCCACCCGCCGGACGGTCCGACATCCCTCGTCACCGTCCACGCCTCCGAGTTGAGCGGGAACCGTACGATCCGGCTGCGGGCGATCGACGCCCTGCTGGAGTGGGCCGAGCTCGGCCAGCCGCAGGCCGGGGCGGCCCTGTCCGAGGTCGCCTCCGACCACCGGACGCAGGATGTCACCGTCTGGACCAAGGCACTCAACCGGATCGCCCTGTTCGGCGACGCGAGCGTCGAACCGGGCCTCCTGCGCGCGCTCGCCGACACCGGGCACCGCGGGGTGCGGTGGTCGGCGCTCGCCTGTGCCGAACTCGGCTTCCGCCGGGCCGTTCCGCTGATCACCGCCCTGCTGGAGCATCCCGATCCGATGGTTCGCGAGGGTGCCTGCGAGGCACTCGGCCTCCTTGAGGAACACGCCGCCGTGCCCGCGCTGGCAGCCCGGCTGAACGACGAGACCAACTGGGTACGCAGCAGAGCCGCCCTGTCACTCGGCCAAATCGGCGGCGACCGGGCACTCGCTGCGCTCTGGCAGGCCATGATCGAACGCCGGAACCCGAAGGCCAGCCATCTCGCCTCAGCGATCGCCACCTTCGGCCCGCCGGTGGTGGACGACCTGATCGCCCTCACCACCGATCCCGACCCGGACCTCCGAGCACTGGCCTGCCGCGCTCTCGGCCCCACCGCCGACGACCGGGCCCTGCCAGCACTGGAACGCCTCGCCGCCCACGACCTCGCCAGAACCACCCTCGGCGGCCTCGTGGCAACCGCCGCCAAGCAGGGACTGCGCACCGCGCACCGCATTCGCGCGCGCACCGCATCGACCTGAGCTCGACGCTCGTCTCGACTGACGTCCACCGTGTGGAGATGCGTCAGCTCTTTTGATTGAGGGCGCGGGTCAGGTCGCGGTTGGCTGCTCGGGCGGCTTCAAGTTCGGCGTGACGCTCCTCAAGCGCGCGTCAGCTCAACGTTGCTCTGTTCGAGCCTGGTGATCCGACTGTTCAGCTCGGCGACGTCGGCGGGTGGCCCGAGGCCGGAGGCCCGCCAGATCTCTTCGCCGAGCGCCTTCGACAGGCGTTCTTCGAGCTGCTGGACGCGGGCGGCCAAGCGGGCGCTGCGAGCACCTGCGTTGGCGAGATCGGCTTGAAGCGATGCCGAAGTGGCGGTTGGCCCAGTCCCGGACGGCGTGGCCGGTTCGTGCGCCGCGGTGTGGAGCGCGTCGAGGAGGTCGCGATGGCGGTACAGGAAGGTGCGGTCGACACGGGCGGTGCGGGCGATGGCTGAGGCGGTCAGTGGGCTTCCCTCCCGCTGTGCGGTGGTGATCGCGCTCGTCACGCGGGTACGGCGGCGTTCGGTGTCGGCCTGGCGGCCGTCGTTCATGGGTGTGGTCACGACGGGTGCGTCCTTGGGGGTCGGACGTCGGGCAGGGGCTGGCCGACGCGGGGCATGCCGAGGTGGACGGTGCGCGAGCGGCGCACGAGGGTGACGGCCTGTTCGATCTGCGCGCGGTCCTCGGCGGTGAGCTGGTCGAGGTCGGAGCTGACGCGGTCGATGAGCCGGCGGACCCGGCTGATCTCCACCTGCGAGGGCATGGCCTGGGTACGTGCCCATTCGTCGGCTTCGAACGCGGACATCAGGCGTTCCCGGCTTCGCAGCCGGTCGGCGAGGTGGGCTTGGAGGTCGGGGAGGTAGGAGACGTCGGTGGAGAAGTGCTCGCACCCCAGGCAGTCGAGGTTCGTTCGAGGCCGGGGCAGGAGCTTGAGCCGGGCCGGTTCGGTGTCCGGGAAGCGGTCGCGGACGCGTTCCTGCTGGCGGCGGATCACCTCGGCGGTCTCGCCGCCGATGGGGAGGCGCCGGCCGAGCCGGTAGGCCTTGTGGTTGTCGTAGACGAGCACGGGTGATCCGTCGGGGTCGCTCTCCAGGCAGTCCCAGGCCAGGGTGTAGATCTCGTCGGGCCGCCGTCCGGTGTCGATGAGGAGTTCGGTCGCCACCCTCGTCTCGGTGTTACTCATCTCCTCCAGGCGGCGAGGTGGGCGCACAGGACGCGCATCACCGCTTCGGGCAGGTCGCGGCCGGCCTCGGCGTCCTCGGGCTCGTCGGGCATGTCCTCGGGCCAGATCGCGAAGTCGACCGGCATCCCTTCCAGCACGCTTTCGGGGCCGGTCAGGCCCAGGGTGCGGAAGCGGAGCAGGACCCGGCGGACGAACCGGGTGCAGGCCAGTCGGCGTGATGCGCTCTGTTTACCCGTCGCGGTGAGGTGGCCCATGCGGTTGCAGTACGCCACGATGTCGGCCCGCCCCCACAGTGCCGGCACCTCGCCGCGGTCGGGGCGCTGAAGGCGCAGGCTCTCCGAGAGCATGGCGACGGCGGAGACGATGGCGCGGGCGTGGTGGACGGCGTTCTTGTTCCGCCGCCGGGGCAGGTCGTCGTAGACCCAGATCTTCATCGCTTCCCGCAGCGGCTTCTGGGTGATCGCGGTGAACGGGACCACGCCGTTGTGTCCGAACACGGACATGTCCCAGATGTCCTTGACCCGCTCGGTCTCCGGCGTGGTGTTCAGGCGGGCGAGCGCCAGGTTGGCGGCGCGGATCATCATGACCTGCTCGCGGCTGTACCCGGCGGCCTCGGGATCGGCCACTTCTTCCAGACGGGTCACCTGCTGGGCACGCAGCCGGTCGTAGAGCGGGCGCAGGCACTCGGGCCGCAGCTTGAACCCGTTGTCGATCCGCGACGACAGCGCGTACAGGGCTTCGGCGACCAGCCCGTCCGGCAGACCCCGCAGGCTCACCTCCCGGGTAGAGCAGACCGCTCTCTCGGTCCGCCGCCACAGCCCTTCGTCGAAACCGGTCTGCTCGCGGACCGTGCGCAGGCGCTGGGTATGGGCCTTGCAGTACGGATACTTGCCGCTGACCCGGTCGAGGTAGCAGGCGGCGACCAGGCAGGGCCCGAGCCCGGCGAGGCCGACCACCTTGGGGTGGGCCAGGAACTCCTCGATCCCGATACCGGCCAGAGCCTGGGAGCGCTGGAGGCGGTGGGTCGCGCACAGCTTCGCGGCGGCGGTGTCCCGGGGCCGCTCACACTGGGCAACTGCGCAGGGCAGCTGCCCACCGCGCATGGTCGAGGTCTTCGGGATCCGGAGGAACTCCTCCAACGGCACATCGGTCCTGCCCCACCGCTCGATGCACCCCCGGCACATCGGCCAGGTGGCCACCGTGATCGCCAGCGGACAGTTCGGCACCGGGCAGTCCGGCAGACCGATCACCGGATGCACCCGGGGAAAGGTGATCACTCGCCGCTCCCAATCCCAGTCCAACAGCGCGAGGAACTCCGGATCGAGAGCCCTGCGGACCTCCTCCAGCCGCGCGTCCGCGGCCGGCGCCCCGGCCTCCGGCCTGATGCCCGCGACCGCGGCGGTCACTGGTCCCCCTCCCGTGCCCCGAGGGCGCGCGGAGTGGGTACCCGTTCGACCGCTGCCCGCATCCTCCCCGGATCCGGGAACCGGTACGGACCCGACGAGTCAACGCTCCGCTGCCCCAGCAACGCCTGAACCTCGTCTGGTGAACCACCCGCGTCCGCGACGTTCGACCCGAACGCCCGCCGCGCCATGTGCGGACCTACCTTCCGTGCCAGCCCCGCCCGCATTCCCAGCCGGCCGAACAGCTCGCCGATCGCCTCCGGCGCCCCCAGCGGTGCCCGAAACAGGTTCACCAGGAGGAAGTCGCTGCCCCCGGGACCGAGCAGCCGGTGGCGTTCCTCGTAGTACAGGTCGAACGCGGACACTGTCAGGAAGTCCAGCGGCGCCACCCAGGCGCGCCGGGACTTCGACCAGGCCCCGTTCGAGTTCTCCCGCCTCCGTACGTGCAGGTGCGCCCCCGGGCAGTCGCAGCCCAGCGCCCGCGAGTCCGGCAGCAGATGAATGTCGCTTCGGCGCAGCCCGGCTGCCTGCCCGCGCCGCAGCCCCACCCGTCCGAGCAGCAGCACGACCAGGCGGTCCCGCGCGTTGCGGCATGCGGTGAACATCGCCACCAGCTCGGTGTCGGCCGCCCGGTCGACGTCGGTGGCCGGCTCCCTCAGCTGGTGCACGGGGCGCAGCCGGTAGAACAGGCCACCGTCCTCGCCCGTCGCCTCCGCCGGCAGGTCTCTGCTGTCGGCGAGCTCGTAGATCTGGCCCAGCACCCCGCGCTGCGCTTCGCCTGCGGACACCGCGTACGACAGCAGCCCCCCGCACGGCCACCAGGACCCGGTTGATCCGCCGCTCGCACCGCACCGGCAGCGACCCCGGGCCGGGGCGCACCACCGCCGCGACCCCGTCCCGGGGCGCCGGGGTGTACTTCAGCCAGACCATGAACAGGCCCAGATCCCGGCCCGCGTCCGGCCACGCCCGGCCCGTCGCCCCGCACCAGCACAGATACAGCGCGGCGCCGCCGGCGTACGCCTTCGTCGTCAGCTCGGCCCGGTCCCGGCCGAACCGAAGGTTCCGCAGCCAGTGATCGGCCACGGGGACGAGCTCCAGATCGTCATCAAGGACCGTCCAGTACTTCTGCCCGGACGGCATCACCACGGGAAACGCCCGCATCAGCAACTCCTGCATCGAGTCGTCCAACAATCCGCCGCAGAGCCACACCCCCCGAGAACGAATCCCAGGAGCTCAACGAACCCACCTCACCCCGCGTCACACCACAGCTGATCCACCCCGAGAGAAAGCGAGTTCGCTCCGACGCCGTAGCGGCAACAAGGCTGCCGACTTTCCTGCACCACGTCACGGGGGATCGGCGACTGTCCAGGAGACGGCCCTGGCCCAACCGCTCCACGCGAGCCCGGCGACGGCACACACCGCCAGGGCCAGGGCGATCCCGACCGGCGCCCAGGTCTCCTGCCCGCCGGCGTCGACGCGCATCCCGTTCTCCGCCATGACCGTGGTCCGTACGCCCTGGCGGCTCAACTCCGCCTCGACGGCGGCCTGGACACGGGACCCGTAGTGGTGGTCCTTGCCGCGATCACGGGTTGCCGATCGGTGCCCCTATTTGAATCAAATCTAATCGAACGTTTTTGCTAAGGTCAAACATGTTGATCATCTGTCGACCCGGAACTCAGGGGAGGGAGGCACCGTGGGAAACGCAGATCTCTCGGTGGAGGCCGAGCGGCTCAAGAGTCTCGCCCGCGACCTCGACTTGATGCAGGAAGTTCTGACGAAACAACTGCTGCGCATGGACGAGATCGTGGACGCCATCGAGGCGCGGTGGCGGGGGCCGGCGGCCGAGGCGTACCGCGCCCGGCATCGCGCGGCAGCGGAGGACGCCGTAAGGATCAGGGGGACCATGAAGCTGCTCGCTGAGGCGATGCGCCTCAGCGAGGGCGGGTTCACGGCGCAGGAGCTCGAAGTCCTGCAGCAGTTCAGACGGGTACAGGCAGGGGCTGACGTGTCAGGGGAGGCGGACGTCCTCTCCACACCGAACCTCGCACCGGTCGCCGCGCCACGCAGCCGCATAGCCAACCTGTGAGCAGATAACACCGGCTCGACCAGCCATCAAGGACACGAGGGGGAACCGTGCCGTCTGGTGACGACGGGATATCAGTCGACTTCGCGACGCAACAGAAGCTCGCGGGCGACCTTGAGGCCATCCTCAAGACACTCAACGAGCAGCTGGACGTGCTCTACGAACGGGCCGAGAAGGTCGTGTTGACCTGGGACGGCGAAGCCAGGCAGTCGTTCATCGACCAACTCGACCGATGGGACCGGTCGGCGCAGGACCTGGTCGCGACCCAGGCCTGGCTCCACGACATCGTCGTCAATGGACACCACAGCTACGCGAACGCCCACAAGGCTGTGCTGCGCGGATGGGGAGCGGCCTGATGGCAGGGACTGCTCCGCCCCCGCCAAACCAGAACGGCGGCTTCGACGTCCAGCCGGTGCACGTCTACCACGCCTCGGAGCTGGTGAAGGATGCGCAGTTCGCCCACGCCGACCGGGCATCCGCGCTCGTCGACGCGCTGAACAAGTACAACCAGTCCGCCGGCAGAGGCTGGGGAGCCCACAACTTCGCGGTTGCCTACATGATTGTGACGGAGAAGTTCCTGGAGGCCTGGGGCAGGAGCGTGGTCAGCGTCGGCGGCGCCGCCGTGGGCCTGACCATCACCGCCAACCACTATGTGCTGGCCGACTGGGAGGCGAGTGGTCGCAAGGGTACGCAGCCGAGGAACGCCCCGGAGCCCGTCGTCATCGACAAGCCGCCTCGGTACGGCCCCGTCAACAGCATCAAGTGGTCGGGCACCGGAGAGGACGCCGACTCTTGGTGGATCTCCGGGATCCTCGGCGAGTTCCCCGACTGGCTCGCCCTCATCGTCGGGCCCTCGTTCCAGCATCTTCTGCGCCTCGGGAAGGCACACGAGATCACTCCTGGCTTCAAGCAGGAGGATGGCCGGAACATGGCAAAGTCCTGGCGCCTCATCGCGGGCGAAACCACGAAGGCTTCCGACGAGTTCACCGATGCGATCTCCACCATCACCGACACGCGCGGCAATAGTGAATGGCAGCGCGCGATGCGCGCGTTCGGACAGAGTGTCTGGGGCTCGACCGAGTGGGGCAGGGCCCTCGACGAGAACCGCAACAGGGCGGAGACCGGCCGTAGCTGGCGGACCAATCGGGATCTGCCGCCCGCCGGCCGGCGTCCCATCGTCGACGTGCTGAAGAAGACGGCGGACGCGCTTCAGGAGACCCTCGACCACCTCGCCCAGGTCATGGACACCACCAGGGCGACGACCGAGCGTTGCGGCAAAGAGGCCGCCAGGGCCACGGCCAAGGACTTCACGGGCGGCTTGGGCTTGGGGGACGTCACCAAGCTCGGGGTCGGTGCGATCGTCGGCGAAGTCATGCTCTCATTCCGGTCTCACATGGACCAAGCGACCGTGGACGCAGCCGTCGACAATTATCACCGTGAGTTCGACGCAGCGGCGGACAAGCTGATTGCGCTCGTACCGGAATTGGAAGAGGCGATCCTCAGCGCCCCGACGTACCAGTCCGAAATCGCGCGCGCCCAGGGGTTCGGTGCGCGGTCGCTCAACGAGTTCAAGCAGGAGCACAGCTGGCAGCGCGGTGGCTCGAGCCCCAGCCTGTTCATGTACTCGTTCGACCTGGCGACGAACGAGGACCTCGGGGGCGGGCACACCCTGGAGAAGCACGTCGGCAAGACCGATGAGCAGCTGCTTCAGCGGCACCGGGATGAGGCCAAGGGGTCGGGCAAGCTCCAGCTGATGTCGACTTCCAGCTTCCCCGACGTGGAATCGGCTCAGAAGTACACCCAGTACTGCATCCGCCAGAACACGGCTGAGATCCAGGACTGGCTGAAGAATCCGCCGCCCAGCCCCCCTTCGAGATCGTTCCAGGTGTCGTCGGTACCGCTGGAAGGCCCACTTCAAGGAAACGCGGTAACAGGCCGGACGTCGGAGAAGGCGAGCGCGTCTTATGCAGGTCCCGTCCACGATGCCCACGGCGTGAGCACCCGAATCAAGTACGACCCGAACCTCAACCCGCCCTTCGTCATTCTCACGTCGATGCCGGAATAATGGAGCGAATGATGCACGACCTCACTGCGGAAGGCTGGGCAGACGGACTCGGGCTGTACGAGGACCGCTGGGCCTTTGCGACCGTTGCTCCCCGCGATCACGCGGAGTGGTGGTTCGACGTTGCGGCGATCATGCGTGGTGAAACCGCTGATCCCCGGGGTTGGGCGTCACTCGATCCCTACGAGGAGGAGGTCGACCGCGAGGTCGAGACGTTCGCCTGGATCGAGCCCCCCACCCATCCGGCCGACGTGGCTCGGTTCCGGCACTCCGTCAATGAGCTGCCACGTTCCTCGGCTACATCGCTGATGGTCCTTCTTGCAATCGTCGGCATGGACGCGTCGAAGACATGGGATTTCAACGAGCGGCAGCCGGAGATGGAACGCCGTGCTCAGTTGCTGCTCTCTCGGTTTCCTGTCGGCACCCGTTTCTACTCCAACATCGGCTGGGACGGCGAGGCACCGAATTTTTACGAGCAGCCGGTCAACGCGACCAGTCCATTCAGTCGGAGCCGCTGGGATGCGGGGCTGCTCGCGGTCAACAGCACCGAAGTCGCACTGATCTGGACGTTCGAATCATTCTGACCTTCCCGACCCAACGGGGGACCCCGTGCTGACGCGAACCGCCACCTACCCCGACCGGGAAACCGCCCAATGGGCCACCCAGGAGGTCATCACCCGTAACGAGCAGGCCATCCACCGCTGGCTCGCCCAGGGCACCCGCCTCCGGATCACCCTCGAAGCGGCCTGGCCTTCCCGTCCCGATCCGGTCGGCCGTGTCCTGCTCCAGGCCATGGCCTTCGCCGGGCGCGGGCCCGTGGACGTACGGGCCGCGCGGGTGGTGCTCCGGCGCGAGCCCGGCGCACCTCACGGCTTCGTCGTACACACCACCGTCCCGATCTACCTCTAGAGGCCACACCCGATGTCCATGAAGCCCATCGACTTCGACCGCCGCTACGGCGAGCTGGACCAGGTGATCAGCGCCTACCTCGGCCAGCCCGCCGCCGACGAACCCGACCGGCCCAGCCTCGCCCTCCGGGCCTACTTGCGGCACACCTGGCACACCCGCCCCTGGGCTCTGTCCGTCGCGGAGCAGCAACTGCGCGCTTACGCCAACAATCCGCCCGGTCGGCTGCGTCAGCGGCTCGGCGAGTTCTACCCGGTCCCGGACATCGGCCTATCAGACTCCGAGATCCAGGCATGGCTCGTCCAGCTCGCCGACCACATCCAGCAGAGCATCGAGAGCGGAGAGGTTCCTCGCCCATCGGAGCTGCCCGAGACCCGTTGGGAATGGCATGCGCGTTTCCCCGAACTCGGACAGTTCCTCGGCGGCTGGTTCTCGCAGGACATGCCGGACGAGTTCACCGACCACGAGGCGGCCGTCCGCGACTACGCCGACTCGACACACCGCACTCTCGTGGCCCGCGTCGTCGGCGAGATCCGCGAGCTGCTCGCACTCGGACTGGACGAGGCCGACCACGCACTCGCCGTGGCAGAACTGGGAATGGAGCTCGAACCGCCGGGAGACCACTCGGCGGGCAGCTGGCTCAGTGCCGTCGCCGATGAGCTGAGCGCCTTCCGGCCCAACCACGTGTAGCCGGCCACTGCCGGTGGCGACGGCGGTCCCGTCAGGCCCGAGAACGGCGTACCGGGGTATGGACTCCCGCTCGACGACCGAGCCAAGGCGAGGTACTTCGCCCCCACCTTCGATCAGCTGGCGGTGTAAATCCTGCAACACACACTTCCTGGGTGCGCCGGTCACGGCAGGCCGTGACCGGCGATAGTGCAGTTAACGTGGCACCGGGCGCAGGGGCCGGTCTGGCCGGGTGCCCAGGTGACGACCTGCGGGCGGGGCGTGGCGGTGGTCTGCTCGCTCATGCTGCACCCTCCCTTTCTGCCGATGCGGAGGTGCGGGCGGCGCGCCGCAGCTCGACGCTGCCGGTCCGCCAGGCGGTGGGGGTAGCCCAGTGGGGGTGGGTGCACAGGGCTCCGGAGAGGGTGATCAGCCGACGCCGCAGCATGGTTGTACCGGCCCCGGCGGAGGCCTGCGCGAGCTCGGCGTAGGTCTGCTGCCACGCCTTCTGGAGCGTGATCAGGTCCTCGGGGAAGCGGAACGGTGGTCTCACACTCCCAGTGAAACATGTGTTCGATTTTCTCGGCGAGTGCCGCGCCCCCTGTCGGGGTCAGTCGGGTGTGTGGTGGGTGTCGAGGACGAGGAGCCATTCGTCGTCGTGGGTTTCGACGGTGAGGTCGGCGGCGCGGAGGGTGGCGGCAAGGGCGAGGGTGAAGGCGTGCCGCAGGCCGGGGAGGTCTGCCTGGACGGGACGGGTCCGTCGTGGTCCGCGTCGGCGGGCGGCGGGGTGGGTGATCTGGGTGGGCATCCAGCCGACCATGACGCCGCGTGCGTGGTGGATGAGGTGGACGCCTTCGCCACCGGTGGCGATCTCCTCGAACCCGGCCGCGGTCAGCACTGCGCGGACCCGCAGGTAGAGGTCGTCCTCGTGATCGTTCATGGACGGGAACTGTAGGGCTGCGCCGGCCGCACGGCGGATCACGTCGTGCGGCCGGCCGGGTGGTTCAGGTGTGGATGCGGCTGTTGGTGCCGTCGTGGTGGTCGGCGGTCTCGTCGTCGAACCAGTAGTCGCCGGCGGCGAGGTAGCGGAACGAGTGGCTGCTGTTGGCGGGCAGGGCCACGTTCGCGGTGCGGGTCCCGTCGCCTCGGGGTTCGAGGGGGTGGGCTGCGGGGTTCCAGTGGTTGAAGTCCCCGACCACACTGACCGGACCCTCGGGGCTGTCCTCGGGCAGGACGAAGGTGACCTGGGTCTTGCCCTTGAGCCGCTTGCGTTCCAGCACAGGTGATCTCCATTCGTAGAAGGTCCAGGGGTTCGTGCATCCTCGTCCCCGCCCGCGCGGTGGCGGGCCTGCCGGGCGGCGTGCCGTGTGCGCGTCACCCGGCCGGAAGCCGCCGCAGACGGGAATCGGAGCGGCTGCGGCGGGAGAGGGAACGACGGGCTGAGAAGGGCCCGTGTTCGTAGCGGGGCCCGGCCGGGGTGGCGTCAACCGGCCGGGCCCCGCCGTGCGTGGACCCTCTCATCGCCCTGTCACCGTGCCACGGCCGACCGTGGGCCGCCCGGTGTGCGATCCGTGTGGGGGACTCCGGCCGGGTGCCGCCCCCCGGTCAGCTGCCGGTGATCGGGAAGAGTGCGTCGGCGCCGGCCATCTCGACGTGGCCCGAGCCCTCCCCGACCCCCAGGTCGGTGACCTCCTGGAAGCCATCTCCAGCTGACCCCTGCCACGTGGCCGCCCCACCCCTCCGGAAGACCGGCAGGTCGCTTGTTCGGAGGACCAGGGTCAGCAGCAGCACTGCCAAGACGAGTGCACGACAGGCCTGACGGCCTTCCCGTCCCGCCCATCCGGGGCCCACACGTGAGGAAGGGGCCGGGACCTCCGGCAGAGAGGCGGACCCCATGCCGGACGCCGACTCGGGGGAACGCTTGAATCCTCACCAGCTCAAGGGGTACGGGAACTTCGGCACCCGGCCCGCGTCCGGCGACGACCGCTGAACGGCCTCCGGGATGGGAACGGCCGGTAGCAGGAGTGGGCAGCCGGTGTCCTGGCCGAGGGAGATGGGGCAGCCCCGGTGGGGTTTGCAGCCGGTGATCGGGAGCAGGAGAGCGGTCACGACCAATCCGGTACAGCAACGAGGAGGTCCCCGATGTCGGGCACGGAGAAGAGCAAGGCCCACGCCGAGCAGGCCAAGGGCAAGGTCAAGGAGACCGTCGGGCGGGCCGTCGGCAACGAGCGAATGACCGCCGAGGGCGAAGCCGAGCAGGCAAAGGGCAACGCCCGTCACGCCAAGGAAGACGTCAAGGACGCCTTCCGCCACTGACCGCGGCCGCGCGTACCTGACGCAGCGGCTGGGCCCCGACCTCTTCCCCCTAGGTCGGGGCCCAGCCGCGTCTGCCGCATGTCGAATGCCCGGGAGGACGCCGACGCCGGTACTGAGCGAGGACCCGGCCTCCCACGGTCATCGCTTCGGGGCTTCCTCCTTGAAGTGGCCTTCTTGGCGGCTGTCTTCTTCGCGGCGGGCGTGGTGCCGGTGCCGGCCTTCGCGGGCGGGGCTGTCTAGAGCGTGTAACAGCGCCGGAGCGCGACGTACTCGGGGTAGTGGTCGCGGTAGGCCTGGGTGAAGGTGAGGGCGGGGCACAGGCCAGCGCGTCGGCGCATGTCGACGGCGTCCTCGGGGAGGATGTAACGGGCCTTCTGGCAGTCGCCGAGCTTGGCCGTGAACGCCTTGAGGTAGGCCGTGTGGTCACGAAAGCCCAGCTCCTGCACCGGGCGGACGTTGTCGCAGGAGCCGAGAATCCGGTGATGTAGCGGGCCTCGCCGAGCTCGACGTACGGCAGTCGCGGCACCCGGCGGCCGGTACGGTCCTCGGTAGAAGATCGGGTCCACGGTGTCCAGGTCCACGAACCCGCTGACCTCGATCGTCCTCGACCGGCCCGGCGCGATCTCGTCGAGCTCCTTCGGCTCGACGAGCACGTACTCCTCGCCGGTGTCGAAGCCCTTGACGATCTCCTCCAGCTCCATCTCCTTGCCGGTGCGCTCGTTCACCCGCCGGTTGCGGATCCGGTCGGAGGTGCCGCGCTGCAGCTGGTGGAAGTGGATCGTGTGGATGTCGGTCGCGGTGTAGAGCGAGACCGGCAGCGAGACGAGTCCGAAGGAGAGGATCCCGGTCCAGACGGGTCTGGCCATCGTTGATCACCACCTTGACCTGCGGTGCCGTCCTGCTGGGCGCCTTCCCGCACAGGCTTGATCACCCCCTGCCGGGGCGGGCGAAGCCCGGACAGGCGTCCGTCCGGGCCGCTCGGCCTGCCGCCGTGGCTCGTCGGCGCCCTACACGCCTGCCGAGGGCAGGCCGAAGGCAGGAAGATCGTCCTCTCGCGGGAAGAGGGACTCCGCGCCCGTTATCTGCAGCAGCCTTTGGAGCTGGGGAGCCGGGTTCGCCAAGTGGACTGCGGCGTTGGCCTTGGCCGCTGTCAGTCGCGCGGCGAGGAGTGCGTTGAGTCCCGAGGAGTCGCAGAAAGTGACCCGGCTGCAGTCGGCGACGATGCGGTCGGCTCGGGAAGCGCTGACGAGGCTTATGGCTTCGGCGAGGGCGTGGCTGAGGGAGGGGGCGGTGTCGATGTCGATCTCGCCGGTGGGCCGGACGGCGACCACGCGGCCGACGATCTCCACGACGTGCTGTGTGCCGTTGCCGTGGTTGTCTCGCTCGGTCACGGGAGTACCTCCTCGGTGTGCAGCCCTGTACGGACGGCCGGTTGGTCGACGAGCGCTCAGGCGTTGCGCTGGTCGGTACTGTCCTGGCGGAGCTGGTCGGTGTGGCGGGTCATGGCCTCGATGCGGTCGGCGAGGTCGGTGTCGTCGGGCCCCAGGTGGGGCCGGGTGCCGGCCAGGGGGCCGACCAGGCGAGCGGCGTCGTCGTCTGCGAGCGCCAGATTGAGCTCGCCGACGGCGCCCTCGGCGCCGGTGGGAAGGCCCGTGAGTGAGGTGACCTGTCCTGCGAGGCGCCGCAGGTCGGCCGCGTTGTCGCGGGCCCAGGCGGTGACGGTGCGCTCGGCGGCCCGCGAGTCGCGGGTGGCCTGGACGCGCTGTTCGCCCGTGCTGCCTGCCGCGCCGGGGCGCAGCCGGAGGTAGCGGCGTTCGGCGGCCTGCCGGCTGGCGACCCCGAGCGGCCCGGCGAGATCGGCCCAACTGGCACCTTGGTCGCGGGCGGTCTCGATCAGCACGCTTTCCCAGCCGGCGAGCTGCTCCCGGATCTCGCGCAGCATCAGCAGGGCGGCCAGGGCGGGGTGAGGTCCCGCGGCCGGTACGGATGCCGCCTGGTCCTCCGGGGTGCCCGCGGTGGGTTGCCGGGTGTCTGCCACGGCCTTGCTGATGATCTCCAGGGCAGCGGCAGCAGCCGTGAAGCGGACCGGCCCGGGTGGCGAGGGTTCGCTCATGACCCATCTCCAGAACGTCGTCGTTTCGATGCCATGCAGTGTCGTCATCCTTCCGGTGACGCATTACTTGTCATCGCTTCGATGACATGTTACAACGGTGGCACTTGAAGCGCATTGGCAGTTCCTGCCTGAACCAACTGGAGGTGTTTCGCGATGTTGATGCGCACCGACCCGTTCCGCGAGATGGACCGCATCGTCCAGCAGCTGTCCGGCACGTCGGGCACATGGTCGAAGCCGTCCGTGATGCCGATGGACGCCTACCGCCAGGGCGACGTGTACGTGATCGCCTTCGACCTCCCCGGAGTGAGCACCGAGGCGATCGACATCGACGTCGAGCGGAACATGCTGACGGTGAAGGCCGAGCGCAGGCCTGCGGGGAAGTCCGACGGCGTGCAGATGGAGCTCTCCGAGCGGCCCCTCGGTGTCTTCTCCCGGCAGATCATGCTGGCCGACACCCTCGACACCGAGCACATCGAGGCCGACTACGACGCGGGCGTCCTGACCTTGCGGATCCCGATCGCCGAGCGCGCCAAGCCGCGCAAGATCGCCATCGGCGGCGAGTCCGGCCGCAAGCAGATCTCCGGCTGACCGCTCGCCAGCGGCGGAGGACGGGAACCCGATCCCCCTCCGGCACCCGTCCTCCGCACCCCCCCGCCCCCCTTTCACCCCTCCCATGGAGGTGACGTGAGATGCCGATGCGCCGGGAGGCGTTCCTGGAGCACGTCCAGGAACGCGGCGAGTACCGGACTCGGGAGGAAGCCGAACGCGTGGCCCGCGTCGTCCTCGCCCTGCTGGGCGCGCACCTGGTCGGCACCGTGCGGGCCGAGCTCGCCGCACGCCTCCCCGAGACCTACGCCCTGATCCTCCTCAACCCCCTGCAGGCCGCAGAGCCGCTCGCCCCCGAACGCTTCGTCCGCGCGACCGCGGCCTGGATCGAAGGCGCCACCGAGAAGACGGCCCTGTGGGACATCGGCGCGGTCCTGTCCACGGTGGCTGCAGCTGCCGGAGATGTCCTCATCCGCGAAGCACTGCTCCAGCTCCCGCCCGGCTACGACCTCCTCTTCGGCCACCCCCAGCCCACCTGACCGCCGCCAGCGAAGAGAAAGGCAACCGCGATCATGTACGACCAGCCTCGAGCGAACCCGGCCCAGACCGCTATGACGTTCGACCAGATGCTGGAACGCGTGCGCTACGAAGGCGCCTACCCCACCCGCGAACGCGCCGAGGACGCCGTCCGCACCGTCCTCGCCGCCCTCGGCCGGCAGCTCGTCGGAGACGAACGCGTCGACCTCGCCCAAGCCCTGCCCGTCGAAGCCGCCCTCACCCTGACCGCCCAGATCCCCGACACCGAACACCTCACCGGCTGGGGCTTCGTCAAGGACCTCGCCGTACGCACCGGCGCCACCCCGGCCGTCGCCCGCTGGGACACCGGCGCCGTACTCGCCGTCGTCGCCCGCCTCGCCGGACCCGACCTCCTCGCACGGATCCTGCACCAGCTCCCCGGCGGCTACGCCCTCCTCTTCGGGCAGGCAGAACTGCGCCGGCCTGAGCCTGCTGCCGCCTGAAACCGGGCCGGAGTGCGCGGACGTACGTCGATCAGGCCTTGAAGACGTCCTTGACCTTCTCCTTGGCCTCGCGGGCATCGCCCTTGGTCTGCTCCGCACGGCCCTCGGCGGTCAGCCGCTCGTTGCCCGTCAGGCGGCCAGCGGTCTCCTTGAGCTTGCCCTTGGCCTGCTCGGTCTTCGCCTCGGTCTTCTGCTCACCAGACACAGCTGATCACTCCCTCTTGGGTGGAAATACCTTACGAGACCGCGTATGGCCGCTGAAAGTCCTCGCAAACAGGGCCACCGCAACAGGCTTACCCGGGCTCGCCAGGCCCGCCGGCACGGGCCGGCGCGCTACCGGGGGAGAAGGGCGCGGACGGTCTTGCCGCCTTCGGGCCCGGGCGTGACGACGACGTGGTGGGCGAGATCGTTGACCATGTGCCAGCCGAATCCACCCGTCCCGTCGACGAGGTCGGGGGTCCGTGCCGGGGCAGCCTCGGGCTGGGATCCTCGACGGCTAACTCCATGGCGCCGGGGTGGGCGGCGAGGCACCTCGACCAGATGGGCATCGAGTTGGCGAAGCCGGGCAGGGACGGTGTCACGGTGCCACCAGGTGACGAGAACGGCACGCCCGGCGTCGGCAGCGAGCGCGAACAGGGTGTCGTCGCCGGCCCGGCTCAGTCGGTAGCGCCATGCCTGATCGCCGATGCCGAGGGAGTCGTAGAGCAATTCCAGGATCACGTTTTTGTCGATGACCGGCAGGCCGAGTTCCGCGGCAAGTCCGCGGGCCAGGTGCTCTTGCCGCTGGCCGGCAGACCGGAAACGATCACGCGTTGTCGATCACCACGTCAGTCTGTCGCAGCCCGATTTCGGTACTGCCCGCAGGTGAAGTCGGCGCTTCTTCCGTCCTGCTCAGGCCGCTGTTGGTAGCGGTCTGCAGCCTGCAGCCCCGCGGATGGCTTTCTCGCTGCGGATGCGGGCACGTTCGCGTCGGTCCGCGGCCAGGATGTCGGGGTGGCGGGCATTCTTGTTGCGCCAGCGCAGGTAGGCGTGCAGGCCCCGGTCTGGACGGTGTGGTGGGGTGGTGGGAGTGGGCGAGAGTGAACTGCCGCAGGGGTCCGAAGTGGGCTTCGATGGGGGCACCGGGTCACCGCGGGTCAGGACCCGGCCGGTGCGGCCTGGTGCAGGCGCGTACGGAGCGTTTCGGCGAAGTCCTCGGCGCGGGCCAGCTGGATGCGGAGTTTGTCGACCTGCTCGGTGGCGGCCTGCTCGTACTCGCGCACGCGGCCCAGCAGGGCCTCGCGCTCGCCGGCATCGGGGCCGGGCTCGTCATCGAGGCGGTCGGTGGCGTCCAGGAGGTCGCGCATCTGGTCGAGGGTGAAGCCGAGCGGCTTCATACGACGGATGACCATGAGGCGGGCGACGTCGGTCTCGGTGTAGAGGCGGAAGCCGCCCTGCGAGCGGGCCGAAGGAGCGACCAGGCCGGTCTCCTCATAGTGGCGGATGGTGCGCAGAGACAGCTCCGTCCGCGCGGCGACTTCGCCGATCTGCATGTGCTTGTCGTCCACGCCCGCAGTCCTGGCCCTTCTCGTCGTGGAGGGCCGCGTCTCGTGCGCCCCCACCGATCTCTACCCTAACGTTAGGGTAGAGTTGCCGTTACTGGAGGCAGCGTGTCTGCCCCCGTCTGCCGTTCCGGGGCCGAGGGCGCCCCCGGCGAAGATCCGATTCTCGCAGGAGAGAGCGTGCGCGAGCCCATGACGCCCAGCGCCTCCGCCTGCCCCCCGTGACCTTTCGACGTGAGCCGCTCGGCCGCGCCTTCGCGCGCCCCGGCTCCGTCGTCTCCTCGACTTCCGGCCCGCCGTTCACGGGCCGTCCGCGGGGCGCCGGCCTGGCTCCTCCGCGTTCTCCCGCACGCCCCGACTGCCAGCGGGGTGTGCCCGAGCACGACAGGTACTCGTCTCCGTGTCTTCACCCGTAGTGACTCCTGCCATGCGGTGGCGTGGCCTGCGCCCGGACTGGCTGGGCGACCCGAAGGTCTGGCGCACCGAAGTGCTGGCCGGCTTGGTGGTCGCGCTCGCGCTGATACCGGAGGCGATCTCGTTCTCGATCATCGCCGGTGTCGACCCGGCGGTCGGCCTGTTCGCCTCGTTCACGATGGCCGTGGTCATCTCGATCGTCGGCGGCCGACGAGCCATGATCTCCGCGGCCACCGGCGCGGTCGCACTGGTGATCGCGCCGCTGAACCGCGAGCACGGCTTCGGCTACCTGGTCGCCGCGGTCATCCTGGCCGGCGTCTTCCAGATCGCGCTCGGCGCGCTCGGGGTGGCGAAGCTGATGCGGTTCGTCCCCCGCTCGGTGATGGTCGGTTTCGTCAACTCCCTCGCCATCCTGATCTTCATGACCCAGGTCCCCGAGATGACGAACGTCCCGTGGCCGGTCTATCCGCTGATCGCGGCCGGCCTCGCGCTGATGGTGTTCTTCCCCAAGGTCATCACCTTGATCCCGGCCCCGCTGGTCTCCATCGCCATCCTCACCGTGATCACCGTCGCGGCCGGGATCGCGGTACCGACCGTCGGCGCCAAGGGCTCCCTGCCCTCCTCCCTCCCGGTCCCAGGCCTGCCGGACGTGCCGTTCACGATGGACACCCTGACCACCATCGCCCCCTACGCGTTCGCGATGGCGCTGGTCGGCCTGATGGAGTCGCTGATGACGGCCAAGCTCGTCGACGAGATCACCGACACCCACTCCTCCAAGACCCGCGAGTCCGTCGGCCAGGGCATCGCCAACATCGTCACCGGCTTCTTCGGCGGCATGGGCGGCTGCGCCATGATCGGCCAGACCATGATCAACGTGAAGGTCTCCGGCGCCCGCACCCGCCTCTCCACGTTCCTGGCGGGCGCGTTCCTGATGGTGCTGTGCATCGTCTTCGGCCCGGTCGTCTCCGACATCCCCATGGCCGCACTCGTCGCCGTCATGGTCATGGTGTGCTTCGCGACGTTCGACTGGCACTCCATCGCCCCCAAGACCCTAAAGCGCATGCCGGCCGGGGAAATCACGGTCATGGTCATCACCGTCGTCTGCGTGGTCGTCACCCACAACCTCGCCATCGGCGTCGTCGTCGGCTCCGTCACCGCGATGGTCATCTTTGCCAAGCGCGTCGCCCACCTCGCGGAAGTCACCGCCACCACCACCCCCGACGGCAGCAGCGTCCGGTACACCGTGGCCGGCGAGATGTTCTTCGCCTCCTCCAACGACCTCGTCGGCCAGTTCAACTACGCCGGCGACCCCGACAAGGTCGTCATCGACCTGTCCCAAGCCCACATCTGGGACGCCTCCTCCGTCGCCGCCCTGGACGCCATCGAGACCAAGTACGCCCAGCGCGGCAAGACCGTGGAAATCACCGGCCTGAACGACCCCAGCGCCGATCTCCACGGCAAGCTCACCGGTGAACTGACCAGCCACTGACCGCAACATCGAGAACGGCGAAGGGCCCCTGCCATCGGTCGGGGCCCTTCCCCGTTCTCAGAAATGAACATCAGTGAATCGGCTTGTGAGAGACGGAGCGGCCGGTGGCCGGTGGCCGGTGGCCGGTGTGCGGATGATGGGGCAAGTCCAGTGCGGAGCTCTGCTGTTGTGGTGTGCTGAGCCGTGGACGCAGCAGAGCGCGGACTACCGTAAACGTCGATACGGAGAGGCACATGGAGTTCGGAACCGCCACGCAGTTGATCACTGTTGGAGCCACTCTGAGCGGCGTAGTCCTGACGCTTCTGGCCAACGCCTACCTCGAGCGCCGCAGGGCGCGGGACACGCGCGAACTTGAGTCGATGCGATGGGATGCGGACCATTCGACGTGGCTGCGGGAGGAGCGTACGAAGGCTTATGCCGGGCTCTCGCTTGCAGGAGAGGAGGTGCTGCAGTTCATACGTTCTGAGATGCCACTGCTCATCGGCCCGGCCGGTGCTGCTCGACGTGCTGATGCGGAGGCTCGCTGGCACGAACTTCGCACCGAGCTCCGGAAGGCCTATAACCAGGTCGCACTCTTTGGCGCTGACCAGGCACGGACAGCTGGTCTGCACATGTGGCGGATCGCCCGTAGCGGAGGAAGCGACTTTCTGCATGCCCTCGGCCCCGACGACGTACCCCCGTCCGATCAGCTCGACCTCCCCGAGCAGATCAGGACGATCACATCGGACCTCGGGACGGCTGGCGATCGGTTCCTGGAAGCCTGCCGTGAAGATCTACAGGGTGAATGCTCCCCCCTTCGAAGAGAGCCGGGTCCCGACAGACCAGCCTGGAGGCAGGAGTAGTACCGCCGCTGACACTTCGGGCAGGTGGAGCGAGCCGCCATTGCCCGATCGAGCGCCCATTCCTGTGCCGAAGTCGGCGTCCGCTTCGGTCGGGCGGGGTCCACCCGGTAGAGCCGCCTCGGGTGGGTTGGTTGCACGACTGGTCGGGCCGGGTCGGCGCAGTACTTGCAGCGCCGGACCGCGACCGGGGCGCGCCTGCCAAGGGCTCAAGCCCTGCTTCCGCTACTGCCGCCGGGCAGTCAGATCCTCGGGACAGGTGCGCCGATCGAACTCCGAAACCAGCCTGCTCACGGGATCCGAAAGGGCCTCCGCCCGGAACTCGCCGAAAGGTCGGAGCCTTGGCCACGGGCCACATGGCTTCGGTTTCGACTCGTGAGACAAGATGGGTCTCCGATCGGTCAAGGGAGTGTCGGGATGGCATATGTGCTACAAGCGGTGATCGCCGGAAATGAGCTGCTACGTGATGCCTTCCGGGACCTGCCTGCGGCTCGGGTGGCGCCCCTCAGACAAGGCCTGTCGCTAGCCCCTATGACCGGCAAGCTGTTTGATGCCCTCGCGGACGGAACCGATGTGGATCATTTGGGGTTCCGGCGGCTCCCGGGAGGATTCGACAGGCTCCTCGCCAAGTGGTCGACCGCCGGGTCGATGGCCTACGTCGAAGCCGAATACTTCGGTGGCACGGGCGAGCAGCACGCTGCGGTCTGGGCTGGCGGAGCCATCAAGCTGGGACCGCTTCACGTGCAGGAGAGCCAGCCGATGCCCCCTGCGGGCAGCCCGATTTCCCAGGCCTTGCGACAGCTGGGCGTGCAGACAACCGCTACAGAGGACGAGTTCTCAGCCGCAGGCCTGGGCCGTCATCGCCACAGCGAGGGCTGGACCGCCTGACAGCGACTTCCCCGCAGGAACACGCAAACGCGCGGATCGAGCCCGTTCACGTGAGAACCGCGCACCGTCACCGATTCGTCCAGCGCAGTGTTCCCGCCCGAGCACTTGCTCTGATACTTGGAGGAACACGTGGGAAAGGCCGAACCCCAGCGGCGATCGCACCCTGATGCGGCGGGTGCGGGCGAGTGCACGGATGGTCTGCGCGAGCGCGGGTTCGTCCGCTACGGCGCTGAGCAACTCGGTATCCTCCCGGCCGGCTCCGCCGCGAGGGACTTGGCCAGGATCCGGGAGGTCTTCGAGGCTCTGCCGCCCGACCCGTACGCGCCCGGGACGAATCGGTTCCGCCGGTACTCCCATGCCGTGTACCTGCCGTGGACGGACGAGCTGTCCTGGATTCCCGGAACCCCCGACCCCGTACACGGTACGGTCACCGACTTCTCTCAGGGCGAGGACGACCCTGAGTATCCGCGGACGCGGCGCGTGCTCCCCGACATTCCCGAGGCGCTGCGCGGCAATACTCTGCTGTTGCGACTCCTGCGCTGGGACATCGAGCAGGTCCTGTCGCTGAAGAATCTGGGGAGACGGCCGCTGTGGGCCGGTGTCCACCTGATCAGGCTCGGTGTCGACCGTCCCGGCCAGGAGGCCGTTTCCAACCCGAACTGCTTGCACCAGGACGGTGGCTCGGCCAGCACGTTCACTTTCGCCCACCTGATCAGCCGTACCAACGTCACCGGCGGGCAGAACGTCATCGCCACACCAGGCAGCGCAGGCCTCCAGCCCGAGGACCCGTGGGCGGACATCCACGCCGACTTCACCCTCACCGACCCACTGGATGGCTACGCCGTCCACGACCACAGAGTCAGCCACTACGTCGGCCCGGTCCGCGCGGGCTCCGAGCCGGGGCCGGGCGAACGGTCCATCCTCATCGTCGGCCTCGCCCCGTACGTTCCGCAGCTGTGACACCGGCACCACCACCCCAGCCGAGAGGCGGATCCTGACGCGACTGCGTCAGGAGTGCGGAGGCTGAGCGCCAGGCACTGCTCGGACTCGCCGAGGACTGCCCCACTACGACTGTCGTCTACGAGCCCGCTGCCTCATAGAGGCCCGCAGCTCAGCTGCAAACGCGTGGCAGCGACCGGGTGCTGGGAAGGAGCCTGTTGACCTGTCTAACCTCTCCACCACCAGGACGAGCAGGACCGGCTGTGCGACATCGCGGCCGGCTGCGGCGGGGGACACCGTCGCCTCCCCCCGTAGCGCCTTCTCGCATGGAGGGCCAGCCGTCGCACCCCGCTCGCCGTGGTGATGGTGGCGTCCTAGCGTGGAGTCGCCCAGGACCGTGGACCCGGCCGGGGCCTCCTGCCCGGCCGTCCAGTACGGATTGCGCGTCGCCGGCAGGGCTCTGTGGTCGTGGCAGGCCGCACAGCCGCACACACAGCACCGGTGCCCGCACCGGTGGTGGGACGGAGACAGATGACGCAGTCGTCGTGGAGTGAGTATCGGCCGGGGCAGCAGTTCCCGGGGGTGATCGGGCGGACGACCGAGGAGTCGAGTCCGGCGTCCAAGGCCCTGCTGCTCCTCCTGACCGCACAGGACAGATGAAAGCACCCACCAGGCACCGGGCCTACGCGGCTCCGGGCGAGCGGTGCTAGGCCTGCTGCAGGGCGAGAAGCGTGTGTGAATTGCGGACTTGAGTGCGAAGAATTCTGCAGAACGGCTGTTACTTGATCGACTGGTCCGGCTGGGTGAGGCGATGAAGGAGTGCGCCTGGTGGTGCGCCGGAGCGTGCCGCCCCTGACGTCCGGTTCGCCGGGCGGGTGGGTGTAGCGGTCAGTGAATGTCAGGGGCACGCTCCGTCGGAATGTGTGCATCCGGCAGGCGACTGTGACGGATATGTCCGTGTCTGGTAACCGGCGTCGGCGGGGGCTGCCGTGGGGGTCGTGTCGGGTCGAGAGTGTGGCCCTCGGCTCATCCGGGCCGATCTCGACAAGTGCCTCTGCCACCCTGTTTCGGCTGGTGGGGCACTGTTCTTGAGGGAGCGCCACCTATGTCTTCTGCTTCTTCCTCCGTACGCCGTATCGCCGCCACCGTCCTGGCGGCCGGCGCCGTCGTCGGTGCTGCCGCACTGCCGGCAGCCGCACACGACGGGGACCGTCACCACCAGCGGCCGCGGGTGGAGATCAGCCGCGTCCAGGCCGACAGCCCCGGACGCGAGGACCGCTCGAACCGCTCCCTGAACAGCGAGTGGGTGGAGATCACGAACACCACCCGCAACCCGATCAGCCTCCGCGGCTGGACGCTGCGCGACAGCGACGGCAACCGCTACCGCTTCGACAACATCCGCATCGGCGGCCGTAACACCATCCGTATCCACACCGGTAACGGCCGCGATACCCGCACCGACCTCTTCCAGGACCGCCGCGACTACGTCTGGGACAACCGCTCCGACACCGCCACCCTGCGCGACGACCGCGGCCGCACCATCGACACCGAAACCTGGGGCCGCCGCCGCTAGCACCGTGACCGCAGGCCCCGCACGATGTCGGGGTCCTGCGTGACATGACCGCACGGGCCGTCGCCCCCTCGGGCGACGGCCCGCACTGCTGCGTGCAAGGGGCGGCATCTAAGCGGGGTGTCAGTGGGGGCGGTGACGATGGGGAGACGAGCGCCGGTATCGCGCCCGACGGCCCGCACGCGGGTCTCGGCGGGTTGTGCGAGGACATCCGGGGCGCCCTCGCAGGGTGGGTTCCCGGGATGCTCGGCGTCCACGTTCACCGGTCGGTGTCCGGGCCGGCCGAAGTGGCTCAGCTGGTTGGCGCGGTCGCGGGCGCCGCCGAGATCACGGTGCTCCCCGGCGACGGTTTCACCGCGTGCGCCGAGCTGCACACGGCGGCCGCCAGATCCTCCACGGCTGCGGCGGGGCGGGCGGCGACGGATGTGCGTGCGGAGCTTGCTGCCGTTCGCGCGGGTTGCAGGCGTGCGGCGGTTGCTCTCGGTCTGCGTGTTCCCGTCGTCTTCTGACCGGGCGGCGGGCCTGAACTTCGGTGCCGTCGATCCGCAGCGTGACCCCTTCTGCCTCGGCGAAGGCGAATACGTCCTCCAATGTGCGAAGGCGCACCCCAAAACGGTCCGGGACTGCGAACCCGCGTGAAGCCAGCAGGCGACGGATCTCCCGCACGGCTCGGCCGATCGTGAGATGGCTCGTCCGGTACAGCTCGGCCAGCGCCTGATGAGGCAGTTGGAACCGCAGCACGACCAGCGTCACTATGACCCGGTCGACAAACACGAGATCATGGTCTGGGCCGGCGCCTGCCGCACGCAGGAGGTCGTGGCCTCGGCGTTCGGACAGCGCACTGTCCCGCAGCGTCGACCACGGACCGGCCAGCCCGTCGATCAAATCGGCCAGGTGGCCGCGCGGGCCCAACCAGGTGCAAGCAGCCGGTCATGATCGCGCAACCCTGTGACAGCCCCACAGCCCCACAGCCCCACAGCCCCACAGCCTCAACGCGCCTTCGCTCTCGTCGCTGTAGTTGCCAGTGAGCCAAAGGGCTGCACACGGGTGTCAGCTCAGTGCGACCTCGCCTGCGTGGAGGGCACCCATCACGCGCCCGACAGTCTCATGGACTTCGCCGACCGGAGCCGCGTAGCCGATAGCGCTGCGCGCGGCATCCTCCCCGAGCGTCCGGGTGATCACCCACGCGGCAAGATACTGCGATGCCAGGCAGCCGCCTGCCGTAGCGATGTTCCCCTCCGCATGGAACGGTGTGTCCAGCACAGTGACATCGCAGGCCTCGACATAGGGCCGGCTCGTCATATCCGTACTGGCCGGCATCCCAGCCAGCAACCCGAGTCGTGCAAGTACCAGCGCGCCGGAGCACTGAGAACCGATCAGCTGCCGCGACGGCTCGAGCCGCAGCATGGCGAGCAGACGGTCATCGGCGACCACGTCGCGCGTCTTCACCCCGCTGCCGATCAGCACAACATCAGCCTCGGTGACGAACTCCATCGGACGCTGCCCGGTCACCTCGACTCCGTTCATCGACGTGATCACGGGCACAGGTGTGGTGATGAAGGCCTCCAGGCCGTCTTTGCGACACCGGTTGATCAACGCTGAGGCGATGAAACTGTCAAGCTCGTTGAACCCGTCGAAGGTGACCACGGCTACCTGCATCGCAACTCCCTGAGTATGACGTCCGGGCATGAAGCCTTCCGAAGGCACCAAGCCCGGGTCACGGGCCAATCGGCGGCTGGTGGCATACCTGCCACAGCTCTCACAGTCCAAGACCTCCAGCACCGACCTCATCGGGCGGCTTCCGGCGATGACCCGTACACGGCAGCGCTGCACAACCAGATCTCCGGGAAGTTCCTGGAGATCGCGGACCGGAGCACGGCCAATGGTGCGCCGGCCCGCCAGTGGACGTGCACAGGCGGAGCGAACCGGAGCTGGTTCTCACCCGCGGACTGCTGACGCTGCGACAGAGCCCGCCGGGCGGACCCGGCAGCCTGCGCTTCATCCTGGCGGTCCCATGGAGGCGGTCCCCGTGGCACGCTGCTTTCCGACGCGAGCATCGCGGTGAAGCGCGCTGCAGGGTCGTATGGTCCTTCAGGAGTCGAACTCGAGGGTCTGTTCGCAGGGCCCGAGACCGACGACCGCGCTGACCGGGCAGCGGGGGAGTCCTACCCGTAGGTTCTGCACTCAATCGCGAACCGGTAGCGCCATCACGGGGGCTCCGGATACGACGCGCCCGCACACAGACACTTGTGTCAGCCTCGCCACCGCGCGGGGCTGACGCAGGACCGCAGGTTTGGATGGCCGGGCCACGCCGCGTCGGGCACTGCTTGATCAGGCCGGGCCGCCGGCGCGCTGTGCGACGACGGCCTGTCTGCCGAAGCGGTTGCTACCCTGAGGGGCAGTGCCATCGCAGTCGAGTGGGCTTTGATCGCGGCAGCTGCTTGGCTCAGGCGCCGCCGTTCGGTGGCGGGCACGGCTACGGCGATGCAGGAGGGCCGGCCGGGCCAGGGCTCACCGGGCTACGGCATCAGGTCGTCAGCGTGGCCGTGGCGAGGCCCCCCTCAAGGATCCGGCCTCGGGGAAGGGCGAGGTCGAACAAGCGGCCCAGGATTCCCAGCAGTGTGCGCCGCATCTGCTCGTCATCCTCTTCGCCTGTGTAGCCTTCTCGGCCGGCAACAGGCAGGCCGGCCTCCTCCATGGCCACAGTCACCCGCGTCGCCACCGTCGGGTCCCCGTCGATACCGTCGTATCCCCATGACCCGTCCAGGTGCAGATTGAACGAACAGGCAAGAACCTTGTCGTGGTAGTACTCGAAGAACGGCGGCACGGGTTTGCCGTTGTCCTCCTCGAACTTCACCTGGAAGACGTGCGCGCCGCCCGCCGAGACCCGAGCCAGCTCGTCGAACTCGCCCCACCAGGCGCCGTACATGACCGCGAACGACAGGCCTGCGTGCTCGCCGTACCGCAAGTGCACGTCTTCGTCATCGAAGAGGTCAGGGTTTGCGACCTCCTCGGCGGTGTGCTCGCCAGAGGCCTGGCGGACAACGGCGGGCACCTCCTCGAAGGCCGTCGCCGCGAGCCGCTCCACCAGCTCGCCTGGGGTCACTCCTCGGGCCATCACCACGTTGTAGCCGCCAAAACGAATCCAGCGGGGCGCCGCGAGCCAGGCAATCCCGGTATCGGGTCCGAGGGGACCAGTGTCCTGCGTTCGATGAGTCATTCGGACATGATCCAGGACGCCACCGACAACCCGGCGCAGCGGCTTCCCCGCTGCCGGACCCCTCCCAGCGGGCGAGCCGCCCGGGGCGGCGTCAGCCGCCTTCCAGCGAGGCGTAGCGGCGCTCGCGGTCGATGGCGAGACGGCGACGGCGTTGGCGCACTCGCCGATGTCGGCATCCACTGGACATGAGCCGGGACCCGCGGACGGCTGCCCTCGTTCGACGAACGACGCCTTTCGGAACACTCATGCAGCTTTGGCCAGTGGAAACACCCTCCAGGCTCCACCGGCCGGCAACCAGCGACATCGAGATGCCGAACCACCAACAAAGACCCGGAGAGTTGGGACATAGGGTCGAGGGATGCGTGGACAGGGGCGGACGAAGCAGATCGGTGCGGTGGCGGTGGCGGGCGCCCTGACGCTGGCGTGGGTGCTGGTGGGGTGCGACTCGGTCATGGAGGCGATCGGGGAATCACTGCCGACGGGTAGGGCGGAGCCCTGCCCGGAGGGCGGGGTGCGGCTGGCCGAGGGTGAGGGGAACGCGGCGATGGGGCTGCGGGTGGCCGACTTCCAGCTGGTCAACTGCGGTTCGGCGGCGTACCTGCTGGAGGGCTACCCGGAGATCCGGTTGCTGGACGGGGAGGACCGGCCCCTCCAGGTGGACATCGGGCACGGGACGAACGGCGTGACCTCGTCCGCCGCCGACGAGGACGCGCCGCCGCGGCGGGTGACCCTCCAGCCGGGCCAGGCCGCCACGACGGGCCTACTGTGGCGCAACCTGGTCACCGACTCGTCCGTGCCCGCCGTCGAGGGGCGGGTGCTGGAGCTCGTCCCCAAGCCGGGCGCGCCCCGGCTGACGCTGCGGCTGAGCGCGCCCGTGGACCTGGGCGACACCGGCAAGCTGGGGCTGAGCGCCTGGTCGGCGCTCGCGCGCTGACCAGGCGGCCGGGACTCAGGTTCCGGTTACCTCGACGTGCAGCGGGCCGGGTGTTTTTTGTTCGGCCCGGGCGAGAACGGCGTGGGCCAGTTCCGGGTGGCACGGGTCGACTTGGAGCATCAGGCTGTCCGGTAGCTCCAGCCAGTCCCATGCAGGGTTCGGTCGCCTGTGGTCCAGACCGTCGTCGGGCATTCGTTGGCGCGGTCGAGAGACAGGCACCAATAGGAGGCCACCGCCTGCCCTTCGCCTACCAACGGCCGCGCCGTCCGACCCCGCCCTTCATCGTGCCCCGCTGACCGGCACCCAACAGACATCACCGGCTGGCCTCGAACGGTGGCTGTCACTCAGTGGATGAGGAAGGCGGGCAGGCGTCCCATTACTGCGTTGCGGGGCAGGGCGAGACCGAATCGGCTCTCTATGAGAGCCAGCGTGTGGCGGTCGCGGTCACGGTAGGACTCGCCTTCCGGCCGTGCGTACTCACCACGCGGATCCACCACACCGGCCGCTATCAGCTGAGGCAGCAGAAGGTCCGGCTGCTCACCCCATCGCCAGACTTCTTCGCCGATTCCGAAACTGCAGATGTCCGCGCCGTCCCTGGCGTAGGAGAACATCGCCGGCGGATGGTCCGGGGAGGGGTCCAGGTGCACGGCCTCCACTCCGTTCCGGGAGATCTCGGCCAGCCTCCGGCTCCCGTCGCCCATCCCGTACTCAACGGCGAAGGACCAGCCGCCGCACGCACCGACCCGCACCACATCATCGTCGTCCGTCGCCAGGTCCAGGACTATGCCCCAGGCCTCTGTTTCGGTGATCGGTGACATGACGGATCCCGGCGCGCCACCCATCCGTACGGCCAGTTCCTCCGGGTCGATGCCCCGCGCGAAGACCACGCCGTGCTGCCACTCGTCCTGATCCACGAGCCACTGAATACCGTCACCCATGACGTCTGCCCCCTCTCATGGGCAGGACCCGCCGTCCGTGCCCACCGAAGTAATCACCCTAGTCAGCGGAACCGACAGGGCCGCGTACGTAGGGACTGAGCACCTGGGCGACCGACCTCCGCCGGCACGCAAGGGGGCGAGGACGTTCACGCGGCGTCCGTGGGACAGCTGTCCGTCGTCTACGTGGCCAACCGGCTCACGCGGAAGCTGTCCGTCCTGGGCCGTCTGGCTCGGCTGAGGCAGAGCAGCAAGGCGGCAACGGCTTCATGACGGGCGCCCGCCCGCCGGCCTTGCGGCCTGTCGTATGGATCAGGAAGTGGTGCTGCGGTGGGCGCGGAGCCGGCGGACGCCCCTTACGGCGTAACCGGCGGTCAGGAGCGCGAAGCCGGTGGCGGCGAGCCAGAACCAGGATTCCGCGGCTGTGAGGCTCAGGAACAGGCCGCCGATGAGGAGCAGCGTGGCGGCGGTCTCCAGCAGTTCGAGGCGCGCCCGGGAGCGCAGCGCGGGGTCGGGTCCCCGGAGTCGGCGGACGATGGGGACGAGGCCAAGGGCTTGTAGGACGGCCAGACCGAGAGCGATCCAGACGTACCAGTCGGGTATGTCCACGGCGCGCATTGTACTGCCCTGCCCGCGACCAAGATCCGAATGGAGGGCAGAAGGCGCCTGCGCACCAAGGATGGTTGCGCGGCGAGGTCAGCTGCGGCGCTCCGTCTGCTCGTCGGGCGGCAGGAGGTCTTTGGCTCTGCGTTCCATCAGGACCGGCAGGTAGGTCCGCACGCGCGCGTACCTGACCTCTCTTCGTACGCCGTCTGTACCGAGCTGTGCACCAGCCCCGCGCCAGCTGAGGGTGCGCCTTCATGCGCCCGTACCGGTGGGCAGCGGCGACGGAGTAGTTTCGGGAGTGGACGGCTGCATGGTGCTGCCCAGGCGGCTGAACGGCCGCCGCGGTCTTCACCGTGCCTGTCGGCGGCGGGCGCAAGGCGGTCTCACGGGGCCTCGGATGCGTAGGCCGGGGCTGGTGGTCACTGATGGCAGGGATGGGTCGATGGACGGGTTCACCGTCTGGCTGTTGCGGCATGTGACCGACCGGGACGCCCTCGGCGAGCTCGCCAGGAGGGCTGCAGCCGATCCGGACTGGCCTGAGGAACCGGACCGGCTGAAGACGTTCACCGAGCACGTGGAAGGTGGCCATGCCACACCGGCCGCACTGCAGGACCTCACGGACGCCTGGGTCCGTTACGCCTCCCGCTGAGCCCTTTCAGCGTGCCCCGCACATCATGTGGCGGGCTGCTGCCGTCGGGTCCGTTGCCCGGGGGCCGGCGGTCTGAGCGCCGGTGCCGGGGGTTCGCCGGACGGCCCCGGGGTCCCCGGCCGGGGAGGAGGCCGGGGTGCGGGTGTCCGGGTGCCGTACGGATCCGGGCGGCAGCCCGTCGTGCGGACGGGCCTGCCCCGTGACGCCAGGGGGAGGGGCGTCACGGGGGCGGGGCCCGCTCCGGAAGCACAACCCCCACGGTGTGCGCTTCCGACACCAGCGCGTGTGACCCGCACCCTCGTCCTCAAACGCCCTTCCTCTCAGCAGTTCTGAGAGGACGTCACGCCCTGCTGCTCTCGGGGTCGCGCGCGGAGCCGCTTCATTGCTGTTCAGCGCGTGAGAGCGGGCTGCGGATGCCATGTCGTCGGGGCCGCTGCACGCTGGAGTGTTTGGCGGACCGGACGGAGATCGTGATCCGTCCCGTGTCGCCGCGGGGCGGGCGCAAGGCCACCGTGCGCGCCCTCGGGGTGGACACGGACCTCGGCAGGGCGTTCACGCCCGGGGATGTGTCGGAGTTTCTGCGCCGGGCCGGAGGGGGCCGGGGTCGGGCCGCGGGCGGCCTCCGCCCACCGGCAGCAGGAGCCAAGCCCGCCTGCCCGAGGGTTCAGCCACTGATCTCCACCATCGTCATGAAGAACGCGGTCCAGGACAGACCGCTGCCCGAGGAGCCTCGGCGGGGCGGGCGGACCGCGTCAGCGACGGTGGGCGTGTCATCCCAATGGGGCGATGTGCGGCACGGCGGATCAGGCAAGACTCTCGCCGAGACCAACTTCGCCCCGGAGGTTCCATGTCGAAAAGCGTCGCGCCTCGCATCGACGTTCCGCGTGAGGCCCCGGCGCGGGCATCGCTCGTTCTGGCGTCCCTGATCATCGTTGCCGCGGTGGCCAACTTGAACCTGTCGGTGGCCAACGTGGCGCTGCCCGCGATCGGGAAGGCCTTCGACTCCTCCCAGACCTCGCTGAACCTGATCGCCGTGGGGTACTCCCTCGGTCTGGCCGCATCCGTGCTCTATCTGGGTGCGGTCGGCGACCGTCACGGGCGCAAGCTGCTGCTGCTCCTCGGCATCGCTCTGTCCGTCCCCGCGTGCCTGCTCGCCGCGTACGCGCCGAACGACACCGTCCTCGTGGCAGCCCGGATCCTCGGCGGGCTCTCAGCCGGCATGGCCTACCCGACCACCCTGGCGCTGATCACCGCCCTGTGGGCGGGGCCGGAGCGGACGAAGTCGATCGCGCTGTGGTCGGCCCTGGGCGGCGGCATCTCCCTGCTCGGGCCGGTGATCGCGGGCGCGCTGCTCGAACGCTTCTACTGGGGGTCGGTGTTCCTGGTCACCCTGCCCCTCGCCGTGGTCGCGCTGGTCATGGCCCTGCTGTTCGTCCCCGCACACGCCAACGAGTCAGCCGAACCGGTGGACAACCTCGGCGGCATCCTGTCCGTCCTCCTGATCGCGGGACTGGTGCTGGCGATCAATTTCGCCGCCGTCCCCGGCCAAGGGGCACTGGTCGTCGGCCTCGTCGTGATCGCCCTGGCTGCCGGAGCCGCGTTCTTCTGGCGCCAGCGCCGGGCTCCCAACCCGTTGTACGACCTCCACATCGCCGGCCGGCGCACGTTCTGGGTCGCCGCATGCGCGGGAATCATCGTGTACGGCTCCATGATGGGGTCGGCGTTCATCAGCCAGCAGTACCTGCAGAACGTGCTCGCGTACAACCCCGTCGAAGCCGGCGCCGCCATCCTCCCCCTCGTCGTGATGATCGTGCTCGTGGCACCACGGTCCGCGAAGCTGGTCGAGACACGCGGCGCCCGCACGACCCTGCTGATCGGTTACACGTTCCTCTTCCTCGCCTTCGCATGGATGCTGCTGTTCTGGGGCGAGGACAGCAGCTACTGGCAGATCGGCTTCGCCTACGTGCTCATCGGAATCGGCGCCGGCTTCGCAGGGACGCCCGCATCCCACTCGCTGACCGGATCGGTGCCCGTGCGACGGGCCGGCATGGCCTCAGGCACCGCCGACCTGCAACGGGACCTCGGCGGGGCCGTCATGCAGTCCATCATGGGCGTGCTCCTCACCGCTGGCTACGCCTCGGCCTTCAGCGCGGCGATCGCCGCTTCCCCCGAGAGCAACGACGTGTCGGACCAGGTCCAGAGCGAGCTGACGAAGTCGTTCGCCTCCGCCGGGCAGGTCGCCCAGCAGCACCCCCAGTACACCGACCAGATCGTCGCGGCAGCACGTCAGTCGTTCCTCCACGGCGACGACTGGGCGTACACCGTCGGCCTGGCCGCGATCGCCCTGGGTGCGCTGCTGATCTTCTTCATGTTCCCGCACCGGGACGCCGAGCGGGAACTCCTACGGCGCTACTACACCGAGGACTCCGTCTCCGCCGCCACCGGGAGGCCGAGCGGCCCGGGAGCCTGAGAGGTCAACTGGTCGGCCGGTCGCCGACCGTGTCGTGCGCGTCCTTGCCCCATGGCCGTCGAAAGCAGGTCCGAGGACCGGATTGACGCGGGCGAGGATGCGGGCGTGGCCTGCTTGCCCGGCCGGGCCGCCGCCCGCAGAGTCGGGATGCAGCACCGCAGCACCGCCGCCCGACTCTGCGGTCGTGCTGCCGCCCGAACTGGGCCGGCTCATAGAGGAGCAGATCCGGCACCCTGCGCGCGTCTCGATGCTGGAGCAACTGCCTGGAGACGGACCGCACTACCTCTGGCCGGGCCGACCTGTCGGTCGCCCGATCGGCGGAGGGCGGGCGCACACGCGTTTGATGCGGCACGGCCTGCCGAGCTTGAGCGCGCGGAACACTGCCATGATCGAGTCTGTGGCGGAACTGCCCCCGATCGTCGTCAGTGATCTCCTCGGCATCGACCCGGGCACGGCGCACCAGTGGGCTCGGTTCGCGCAGGACAGTTGGGCGGACTACCTTGCCGCCTGCCAGAAGACCCGAGAGTGTTCGGCGGGCCGACCACGTCCTGGCCTTGTGCGCCAAAGGGGCAGCTGTCGACGCCGCCGCGGCCGACCCGTGGGGCTTTGGTCGGTGGGACCCCGACGACCGAAGACGAAGATGTTCGGATCGCGCCGCCGGCCGCCTGTCCGTCATCTACTTCGCCAGCCGTGTACTCCGGCGCCTGTCGGTCCTGGGCATTGTCCGGCTCGGCTAGAACGTGTCTCTTGGGTGGGCTGAGCTGTTGATCGGATGTGTCTGTCCGATTGGTCTGCAGCCCCCCAACTGGGCCAGCCTCCGCGGCGCGGCGGGCCTCGCGTAGGGTCGCTGAATCCTTACCGATCAGGGGAGTTGGCGATGGTGCACACATTACGACGGGGCGCCCGCGCGGCACTGGCGGCGGTGGCGGGAGCCGCGCTGCTGGTGGGCTGCACGGAGGAACCACAGAAGCGGGTCATGCCCGGCCCGACGTCCACGGCCACGGCCGCTCCCCAGGACGCCGTGGCCCTGGCCGAGCGCTACCGGGCGGCTGGCGGGGACCCGGACGTGTACGGGATCCAGGTCGAGGACGGACCGGAAGGCGTGCCCCGGGTGGTCATCCGGACCCGCAACGCGGATCAGGCGGACGCGATCTTCCGCCGGCAGAACACCTCGGTCACCGCTCACCTGACGACGAAGGAGGGGGCGTCATTCAAGAAGGGCTACTTTATCGACGTCTTCGGTCCCGACGGCGGACTCATCCACCGCATGGACGCTCGCCCCGAGAGCGTGTCTGATTGATCGGTGGGCAGTTAGAGATCGTCTCGTTTGGCCTGCCGTGCTATCCGATGGATGCCTCGTGGTTGTCGTGGCGGGCAGAGTTACATGCCGCGGACTGGCCCGAACCATGGCTCCGGACGTTCTTCGGGAGTCATAGGTAGCCTGCGCAGCTGTACCGGACCGGGGTAGAAGGCGGAGCTGTTGGGGCCGGCCATGTCTTCGCCGATGAGGTAGCTGTAGAGCCATTCGGCGAAGCTCATGTCGTACCTCGCCCAGCCGCCCTCGCCGTCGTCGATCAGGAGCCACGGGGCGTTGCTGTCCGCCTCGACGAGGAAGAGGGTTTCGCCCCGGTCCGTACTCGCGATCGGCCACAGCCCGTCGCGGGTGCCGAAGCTCAATTCCGCGAGCCCACACAGCAGGCACGGGTCCTCATCCGGATCGAGGTCCTCCCAGGGCACCTCAGACCAGGCGCGAGCCGTTTCCCGTATCCATTGGCCAAGGTTCCAGAGTTCGGTCGCGGGGTGGTGCAGGTACAGGTGGCCGTTGAGCTGGAGGGGAGCGTACGCGTCCACGAGGATCTGGTAGTCGGACGGCAGCCGGAGTTCGAGTTCTGCGTGGAGCCGGTCCCAGGCGGCCGGCTCCGCGTAGTGGTTCTGGGCTGGACCGAGCATCGCCACGACTGCGGTCAGGTGGTCGGTCAAGGCGTCCCTCACTGTGTACAAGCCCGCCCTGGAGTCAGGGGGCGCAAGCAGCCCCCGGGCGACGCGTCTGGTGACGGCACGCATCATCCCAGCTCGGGAGTCTCTCCGATCAGGCTGCCAACCTGCGGTAGCAGGTCGGGGCCGCGGCTATGCCTGCGAACGCCAGGATGTGCTCAGCCTTGCGCTCGTAGCGACGATGTAGACGCTGACACCCAGATAGCCAGGTCACCGTCCGCTCCACAGTCCAACGGTGGCGGCCAAGGCGCTGGGAAGACTCGACGCCCCTGCGGGCGATGCGTGGTGTGATGTTGCGGGAGCGGAGCCAAGTGCGCAGCCGGTCGAAGTCGTAGCCCTTGTCACCGTGCAGTTCGGCAGGCCGACGGCGGCGCGGCCCGCGGCTGGACCGGATGGGCCGGATGCCCCGCACCAAGGGTTCCAGGCCCTGGCTGTCGTGTGTGTAAGGAAGCCCAAAGCCCCTGAAAATCAGGGGTTTTGGCGGAGACGAGACGGCGTCCGGACCGGGCGCCGCGCGCTTCCGCACGGCGCCCGGGCCGGACTCAACTCATCATCCGCGCCGGTCGTGGGTGCCGGACGGGCCGTCAGTCTGAGCTCTGGCCGAGGCTAGATGCGCTTCAGGTATCCGTCCTTGAAGCCGTCCTGGTCCGCCCACACACGCTGACGGCACGACCAGGCGGGACAGCCGGGCCGCGAGCTGCGCGAGACTCCGGGGCGTCGGGGTGGGGTGGCTTCGGGGAGCCGTCCTGCGGTGTGTGGGCCCTCGCCTCTTGACACGTCATGGCCTGCAGGCCCGGCGGGGCCGCGCCCCGGCGCCGGCCGGGGTTTCGCCCGGCCGGCGCCGGTGGGGATGCGCGGCTGGCCATCCGTCAGGGGCAGCTGCTGCGGGTGTCGCCGGTGTCGGTGGTGCAGGTGTCGAAGCCGGAGCCGCCGTTGGCGGTGTCGTTGGCGCTCACGCCGTCGGTGGTGGTCAGGCGGTCGTTGCCGTAGTAGCCGGTGAGGACGTCGTTGCCGCGGTCGCCGTTCATGGTGTCGTCACCGAAGCCGCCGTCGAGGTTGTCGTTGCCCGGGCCGCCGTAGACGGTGTCGTTGCCGAAGCCCGCACGCACGGTGTCGTTGCCGGAGAGCGCGCAGATGACGTCGTTGCCGTAGCCACCGGTGAGGGTGTCGGTGCCGGACGTGCCGACGATCGTGCAGCCCCGGGCGTTGTTGACCGAGGTGGTGGCGGTGGCGCTGTTGTTGCCGGTGTTCGGGTCCTGAGGGGAGCCCGTCACGGACGCGGTGTCCCGCAGGGTGCCGGTCGTGCGCGGTTCGGCGGTCACGGTGACCGTGGCGCTCGCGCCGGGGGCCAGGCTGCCCAGGGCGCAGGTCGCGCCCGTCGCGGTGGTGGTGCAGGTGCCCTGGGAGGGCACGGCCGAGATCAGGGTGCCGCCGGCTCCGGAGAGGGAGTCGGTCAGGGAGACGCCCGTCGCGGTCGCCGTGGAGGAGGCCGCGTTGGTCACCCGGACCGTGTACGTCGCCTGGTCGCCGATGCTCACCGTCGTCGTACCGGACTTGGTGACGGACAGGTCCGCCGACTGCGGCGGGGGCGTGGTGCCGCCACCGCCGAGGTAGCGGGCCACGCCGCGGTCGGCGGCGAGGCTGTTGGCCTGGCCGATGACCCCGCCGGCGACGATCTTCCCGTCGGGCTGCAGGGCCACTTGGGAGGCCTGCTCGGAGGGGCCGCCGAAGTCGGTCGTCAGCCGGCCGTCGCCGTCGAAGGAGGTGTCCGCGGCGCCGTTGGTGTTGTACCGGGCCAGCGCCCAGTCGCCCGCGTACCGGCCCGCGACGACGATCCGGCCGTCGGACTGCAGGGCGACGTCCGCGGCGTCGGCGATGTCCGGTCCGAAGGTGGTGGTGACCCGGCCGGCGCTGCCGAACGTCGGGTCCACGGCGCCTCCGGCGGTGAATCGCGCCAGCCCGAAGACGTTGTCGTCGCCGGTCGCGACGACGATCCGGCCGTCGGACTGCAGGGCCACGCCCCGGGCCCTGGACCCGAAGCCGGGGGTCGCCCGGCCGTCGCCGTCGAAGGTGGGGTCGAGGCTGCCGTCGGTGTTGTAGCGGGCGAGCGTGACACCGCCGGGGCCGGCCCCGGCGACGACGACCCGGCCGTCGGGCTGGAGGGCCAGGTCGGCGGCCGAGGCGAAGGTTCCGCCCGGGAAGGTGGTGACGGCCTTGCCGTCGCCGTCGAAGGTCGGGTCCAGGGAGCCGTTGGCGTCCCAGCGGACCACGACCCAGCTCGCGAAGCTCTGGCCGGCCGCCACGATGCGGCCGTCGGGCTGCACGGCCACGGTCATGGCGGTCTCGATCGCATCCGGGTCGATGTCGGTGACCGCCCTGCCGCCGGTGCCGAAGGTCGTGTCGAGGCTGCCGTCGGGGTTGTAGCGGGCGGCCACCCAGTCGCCGTAGCCGGCGATCGAGGTGGACCCGCCGACCGCGATGATCTTGCCGTCGGGTTGCAGGGCCAGGGCCCTGGCCTCGTCGTTGTTGAAGTCGAAGTCGGTGTTGACGATGCCGTCGCCGCCGAAGGTCGTGTCCAGGCTGCCGTCGGCGTTGTAGCGCACCAGCACGAAGTCGCCGCTGGTCTCGTCGAAGTAGCCGTCGCCCACCGTGATGATCTTGCCGTCGGGCTGGACGGCCATGCCCGAGACGTTCTCGTAGCCGGTCACATCCGTGACGACCTTGCCGTCGCCGCTGAAGGCGGGGTCCAGATCGCCGGGAGCGGCCGTGGCCGCCGTGGGCAGTCCGAGTACGAGCGCCAGGGCGGCGGCGCCGGCGGCGCCGCCGCGCCGGGCCCGGCGCCGTGGGGAGTGCTGGGGCATGCGCGAACCACTTCCGTCCGTCGGTTCCTTGGGTGCCCCAGCTTTCTGGGACACCGGGTCGGGACGGGGACGCGGCAGGCCGGGGCTGCGCCCACTGGACCGCTGTGTTCCACCCTCAGGAGTGACGGACCGGTCATCCGCCCCGGTACGGGCCGCCGTCAGCCGTAGCGGCCGGCGAACCAGGCGGCCGCGCCCGCGTGCGCAACGGGAACGCCAAGAGGCCGGGGGAGAGCATGCGGATCAGGTCGTGGCCGCGGACCTCGCCAAGTGTCAGGGAGCCGGCCACCCGCAGCATGTCGCCCCAGTGCGCGCGGATGCGGTCCAGGCGCACGGTGTGCCGGGAGATGTCCTGCAGCGGCCCGTAGTCCGCCGAGGCGTGGGTGCGTCACAGGCGGGCGTCGGAGATGATCGGCGGATCCGGTCGCGGCACCGCACGATCGGCGAGTACTTCACGGCCGAGCGGCCGCTGCTGGGCTCGTTGCCGGACGAGCCGTTCGAGACGGGCCGGCTCTTCACCCTGCGGGTCGACCGCTACAGCCAGATCTGCGTCCGGACCAACCGCTACTCGGTGCCGGTGCGGCTGATCGGCCGGACGGTCCGCGCGATGCTGCATGCCTCCGAGCTGGTCGTTCATGACGGCCGCGAGGAAGTCGCCCGGCATGAACGGCTGATCGCCAAGGGCGGCTGCCGCCTTGACCTGGACCACTACCTGGAGGCACTCGTGCGCAAGCCTGGCGCCCTGCCGGGAGCGACCGCGCTCGATCAGGCCCGGTCCGCGGGCAGATTCACCCCGCTCCAATGACACCTGGTGGGCGCGGCCGTGAGGGCTCACGGAGAACGTGACGGCACCCGCGCGCTGATTGAGGTCCTTCTTCTCGGCCACCACCTTCCCCACGAACACCTGGTCTCCGGCCTCGCGGCGGCCCTGAAGACGGGCGCGCTGACCGCGGACGCCGTCGCACTTGAAGCCCGCAAGGCCGCGGAGGAGGACTGCCATGCCCAGGAGGAACCCGTTCCGCCTGCAGCTGGCCGGTCGAATGTGACGTCCCTGGCCTCACGCCGCCTGGCTCACCTGCTGCCCGACAAGCGACCGCTTCCCTCGGTCGCCCACTACGACCAACTCCTGCGACTGCGCCGGCCGGAACACCCCACCACCTGAAGGAGAACGGCTGTGACCTTCCCCCGCCAGCGAGGACTCACCGAGCAAGCCGCTACTGCCGCGGTCGACCAGGCATGCAGGATGCTCCGGCTGCCCGCCATCCGGTCCCGGTTCCCCGAGGTCGCCGCGACAGCCGAACGCGAGCAGATGTCCTACCTCGGGTTCCTCTCCGAGCTCCTCCTGGCAGAGTGCGACGACCGGGACCGCCGCCGCTCCGAACGCCGCATCAAGGCCGCGGGATTCCCTCGCGAAAAGTCCCTCCGAATGTTCGACTTCGACGCCAACCCCAACATCGACGCAGCCATGATCCACACCCTCGCCACGTGCGAATGGATCAAGAAGAGCCTGCCGCTCTGCCTGATCGGTGACTCCGGCACCGGCAAGTCCCGCCTGCTGATCGCGCTGGGCACCGAAGCCGCGATGGCCGGCTACCGGGTCAAGTACGTGCTGGCGACGAAGCTGGTCAACGAGCTCGTCGAGGCCGCCGATGAGAAGTAGCTGACCAAGACCATCGTCCGCTACGGCCGCGTCGATCTTTTGTGCATCGACGAGCTCGGCTACATGGAACTGGACCGCCGCGGCGCCGAACTCCTCTTCCAGGTTTTGACCGAGCGGGAGGAAAAGAACAGCGTCGCGACCGCCTCGAACAGTCGTTCTCTGGTTGGACCAAGACGTTCAGTGACCCGTTCAGTGACCCACGGCTCTGTGCTGCCATCGTTGACCGCCTTACCTTCGGCGGCAACATCATCGAGACCGGAACCGACTCCTATCGCCTCGCCGCCACCCGCGCCCGCACGGAGCAGCAAGCCGCTGCTGGCTGATCGCCGAGGTGGGGCCGTTCGCTGGTGCCAGCCCTCCAGCTCTAGCCAAGGTTCCCAAAGGCGCGCGGCACCCACTGATCGAGCTGGGTGCCGAAGGCCGTTGCTGATGTGATGTCGAACGCTGGTATCGGTCCGCCGTCGTCGAGGCCGTCGAAGTAGTCGACGTCAGCCCAGCCGCCCCGGAACAGCACGACAGACAGCCCAGCGTCCCCCGGTCCGGAGATGAGCACGCCGACGGAGTGGGGATCATGCACGAGGGTTCTGGCAGTCTCAAGCTGCTGAGGCCACGGCGCAGTTTCGTCCAGCCACGTCACTTGCCCAACCTTGAGACCGGCCGCCAGCCATCGCACAGCCCGCTCAGCGATTACTGCGGCTGCCTGATCAAGATCGATGACGCGCTCCATGAGCGGATCATGCCCCACTCCGACGGACCGTTCCACTCACTTCCACACGCCCCTGGTCGGGCCGCACACCACCGAGCCGACTCCGGTGCTCTCAATTCTCAGAAGCCGTATCTCAACCGATCATGGAACGTGCGGGTCGAACAGGGTTCCTGATGGGGTGATCTTCCGGCGGTACGGCATGAAGGCAGGGCCGGTGGCTCGGGGATGCGAATCTGACCGACCAATACCAGGAGGCCGTGTTGTCACATGTGTACGCGGTTACGCCGCCGCGATGACGGTCTTCCCCGTTCCGCAGGCGGCGTGGACTTGGCCTCGCAGGCCCTCGACCGGAATACCGTGGAGCGGGATATTGAGGCCGCGCACGATGGCGGTGACGGCCTCGACCTGATGGTCACGCAGCTTCAGACCCATTCCCGTATTCTCCGTCACTCGTCCTGGGCTGACGGGAAATTTGAGAGCGGTCAGGGAGCGACAGCCCGGCCGGGTCCACACCAAGGCGTCCGCGGTGACGCCTGCGGGGCTGTCCCCCGGCAGGGTAACGAGGTGCGTGGGACACGGTCAGGGGAGGAGGAGCGGCCCTGTGTCGGGGCGGTGACGCCGTCCCGTCCGGCGTCAGTGAACCCGGTCTCCGGTTTCACCGATCGCAGCCAGGACGGCTGCGGACGAGGCGCTCGGCGCGAGACCGGCCGGGCGGTCCGCCGCATGTCCCGGCAGCCAGAGGGCCAGGGTGATCGATACGGCTTCACGCCGCCTGCGGCCTGCCCGGCGGGTTATGGGGGACACGGTTTCAGGACGCCTCGCGAGGGGGCGTGACCGGGTGGCGCTGACGCTTGTTCGTGGCGAAGCCCAGGAGCAGGCAGCCGGTGAGGGCGGTTATCACCTTGTCCAAGCGGCAAAACGATGCGCTCGCCGCCGGCGGCGGGTGGGCTGCAGCCGCCCTGGGTGGAATCAAGAACCTAGGCCCGTACGGCCGGGTGGCATACTACGTTTTCGTTGCATACGGAGTTATGGCTTGGTGGGCCAGCCGGTACGGCCGGTGCCTCCGAGTCACAGTCCACTACTATGGCGGCTGGAACTACCCGAGCTTTGCGACCTGCGCAGGAAGGTGAATGAGGCGTGAAAAACCCCTTGGGGAACGACGGCATTCTGACTCGCATAATTCCCTGGATTTCGATCGCTATCGCAACCGTCCTGGCGGCCGCAACGTTCTCGGGCAACTCCTCCGTCACAGTCAAGACGCTGGCAACGATTGCAGCGGCGGCGATCATTACTCGCTGCACCTACTTGATCATGGATAGGAAGAGGCCGGCTCGACGAGGCTGAGCAAACACTCGCCAAGCTATTGACCTCATTTTTCATGACGGCCCCGTCGATATTTGACGGGCCGTTTCGGGTTCTTTACGGTGACTTTCCCGGTTCTACCCGCTGCCCTGTCGTTGCCGCCCGACAAGTGCGGGTGCCGTTACCCAAACATGCTTCCACAAGGGCGGGCTTCCAGCCGCGGAAGAGATGGTTCAGTACGCGAAGTATTTGTCCGCAAAATTACCCCTCTCGATCGGCCGATTTGATCGTATTCGGTGGTGAACACCAAGCTGAATGGCGCCGTGTGCGTGCACTTCCAAGCGGCTGACGGCAAGTACTACAAGCAGTGCGTGAAGGCCAACTCGACTGGATGGGACCCCTCACGAAAGCCGTGGCCTAGTGGCTGTTGTCGTTCCGATCTTGAGGGGTGTTGGTCTCGTTCGGGTGATCACGGCGGTTGCCGGGCATGAGAACAGGGCCTTTTGGTAGCTCGGTAGATGTTCTACGCCAACGAGTGTTCCAGGAGGCGTTCACGACCGGAAAGACAACAGCCACTCAGAGTGCCCTGCCATGAACCGCTCTTGGAAGCCACCGACAAACGGTCTCCGGTCTCACCTACGCGGCCATACCGATCACTTCCCGTGAGATGTGCTCGCTGACCGGTGGCCCGGGAGCCCGCTCCCGGACCCTCTCCCAGCGTCCGTCCCGATCACTCGGGACGCACCCGGGCGAAACGGATGGCGCCCGGCTCCCGGCCGGGCACGGACGGTGCGGTGACCGGGGCCTGCATGGGTACACGTCTCCTGGAGACGGTGGAGCGCAGCGTTCAGGCGGTGTGTGATGGCGACGACGCGGCCATCCGCACTCTGCCGGTCGGGCCGTCCGCGGTCGCGGGCCCTCTGAGCGCGAGCGGCCGCGCTGCGGCCTGAGTAGGCATCCGTGATGCTTGTTTCCGCAGTTCGGCGCGGGATGCGGCGTGTGGGGCAGGGCGTCCTGTTCCGGGATCACGTCAGCGACGCGCTGCTGCCGAACACCTCCGTCGGGCCGGAACTGACCATCGACATCGAGGGCCGAGCGGACGCTTCCTCGTCTACAGCCCCGCCGGGCTGCCCATGCAGGAACCACCCCACCGTCCCATCCGGCCCCATACAGCCGCGCTCATCCTGCCGGCCGGCCCGGGATCCGCGATCCGCGATCCGCGATCCAGCTTCAGCTCGTGGAGTGCTGGCACGTCCCAATGCGCCTGCTGGCAAACGTGCTCGCCTTGGAGAAGGACCTGGGGAAGGAAGCACACTCGGTCGGCGCGTGGCGGCAGGTGATTCGCTTGGGGCAGGCCGTCATCGCTTCCGGCCGCGTCTTTCCGGAGCTGACCATCGACGGGACGGACATAGGGCGGGCCCCTGTCCGGCGACGAGGAGGGACGGGTCCGCCGGCTCGCAGAAGTCGTGATGCCACCGGCGAACTGCGCCATGATCGCGGACACGAAACCGCGCCAACTATGGGCCCACAGGTCGCGATTCACGCCGGACTCGACGCAGTCGCCGAGGCGATGCTCAGAGGCCCAGGCACACCGACGGTCCTCGGCCGCGGACCGTTCACTGGCGCGGTGGCCCGGCAGCAGCATGCGCCCGCCCTCGTCCAGTGGAACGACGCCCTGAGGGACGGCACCAATCACCACATCGACCGGCCGCCGGACCCGGTGCAGCCCCTGCTTTCCCCGGCCCCCGGTCCCCCGGCCGTCCGGCCGTCCGGCACGGGCCGCGCGTCGTCCCCCTGTTACTTCTCCTGCAGGTTGACGGTGCAGGAAACGGCGCCGTCGGCGTCCGGCTGGTCAGAACTCTCCCGGAGCTTGCCGTCGACGTAGATGCGGCAGGCGGTGCCGGGCGGCGGGTGGAGGACGGCGACGCCGTTGAAGCCGAAGCCGACGTTCTGGGAGACCTGCCACGGCAACGCCTCGCCCGGGGCCTTCGTCTGGTTGTTCTTTCCGGAGAAGTTGTATGCGATGTCGGCCTGTCCGGTCCCCGTCACTTCCATCTTCACGTCCCAGCTCTCGCCGAAGAGGCCGCACCCGGTCAGCGTTGTGGCAGCGAGCAGCGTCGCGGCGCTCGCCAGTAGCGTGCGACGGGCCGCGCGGTGCGGGAGGGGGAAGCGGAAAGCAGCGGAATTCATGAGGTCTCCAGAGGTTCTGTGGGCGCTTGCGCCGACCATTCTGTGCGGTCGGGCACGCCCCTCCCAGCGGTCCAAAGAACGCATTCGCACCGACGGCCTCCACCAAAAGTACGCACCCGTCTTCCCGTCCTCGCTGCTCTGACCGGGGGCGTCTATCCTCTTCGCCATGCCGCCCCCGCTCCGTCTCCCGCCCCCGCTCCGTCTTCCCCTCCCGGCCGCCCTCACCTCTCCCGAGCTCGCGGCCGGCCTCCTCGCCGTCCTGCTCCTGGCGGTCGATACGGGTGTGGTCAGCAGGACCAGGCTCGGACTGGCCGTCGTGGCCTGTGAGCTACTCGTCTGCTGCGCGGTGGCCGCTGTGTCCCGCAGCCTTCGCCGCGGCCGGCACGGGACAGCCTGCGCCCTGACCGCAGGCGCGTCCGCCCTCTCGCTGCTGGTGACGTCGATGGTGCAGGAGTCCGTACTGCAGCGGACCCCCGGCTGGGCCGAGTTGGCCGGACTGCTCCTCCTGATGTGCGTGACCTGCCGGTACAGCCGCAGACTGCCGCTGGTGCTCTCCGCGGCCGCGCTCCTTGCCGCGACGACGCGGCTGGGCCAGCGGGCACCCGGGCTTTCGGACGTGCCGTTGCTCAGCCCCCTGGACGGGTTCCTCACCCTGCTGCCGGCAGCGTTCGCCCTGTTGGGCGTGTATCTGCGCGCCGAGGACCGCCGCCGGCGCTCGACGGCCGAGCAGGTGCGACAGGCCGAACGACTGGAGCTGGCGCGCGATCTGCACGACCATGTCGCCCATCACGTCACGGCCATCATCGTGCAGGCTCAGGCGGGCGAACACATCGTGGAACGGGATGCCGCCACCGCCCGGCGGCTGTTCTCCGACATCGAGCGGACCGGTCAGGACGGGCTCGTGGCCATGAGCCGTATGGTGCGGCTGCTGCGCGACGCCGGCACCCGCGAGCAAGCCGCCCCGACCACGCCGGCACTGACCAGGGTCAGCGATCTGGTGAGCCGTGCTGACACACCGGAACAGCGCACCTGGCTGACCGTCTCCGACGAGGTCGACAGCACCACGTGGTCGCCGCAACTGGCCAAGTCGGTCGAGAGGCTGGTGCAGGAAGGCTTGACCAACGTCCGCAAGCACGCCCGCGGCGCCACCTCCGTGCACGTCCTGTTGGGGAGCGAAGGGGACCGCGTCGTCATACGGGTACGGGACAACGCGACCGGAGGCCACCGCGCACGCCCACGATTCCGCCCCAGTGGCTTCGGCCTGATAGGGCTGGCCGAACGGCTCACCGAACTGGGTGGCGAGCTCGACTGCGGCCCCATGCCCGAGGGCGGCTGGGAGCTGGACGCCTCGATACCCCTGAAGTAGCCGGCGGTGGCCGCCGTCACCTGGCGAGGGCGGCTGTGCCAACCTTGAGTCCCTGCCTCCCGGCAGCGATGCGTCGTCGGGATTCGACCGGCCCGAGCCCGAGGAGCACCCAGCCGTGACTGTCACCGTCGTGATCGCCGACGACCAGGAGATGGTACGGACCGGATTCCGGCTGATCCTGGAGAGCCACGAGGGCATATCCGTGGTCGGTGAGGCGTCCACCGGGGTCGAAGCCGTCGAGGCCGTACGACGGCTCGCCCCCGATGTGTGCCTCATGGACATCCGGATGCCGGGTCTGGACGGCCTCGAGGTGACGAGACTGCTGCGGACCGGTCCTCATGCCGCGGCGTCCCGCACGAGGATCGTCATCATCACGACCTTCGACCTGGACGAATACGCCTACCAGGCGCTGCGTGCCGGGGCCAACGGCTTCATCGTCAAGAACTCGGGCTCGCGTCTGCTCGTGGAAGCGGTACACGCGGCGGCCCGGGGAGAGTCGCTCATCTCACCGTCCACCACGGTGCGGCTGCTGAGCCACTTCAACAGGCTTCCTGCCCAGCGGAATACGACACAGATCCAGCGGCTCACACCGCAGGAACTGAAGGTCGCCACCCTCGTCGCGCGCGGGCGCACCAACAACGAGATCGCCACCGAGCTGAATCTGGCCGTCAGCACCATCAAGAGTCACCTGAGCCGGATCCAGGAGAGGCTCCCAGCCCGCAACCGTGTGGAGATCGCGGCTTGGGCCTGGGAGCACGGCCTCGTGTCCTGAGCACGGCGGACCGTGTGCGGCGCGTCCCGCAAAACGGCGCGGTTCTACTCCGGTAGCGGTAGACGGACCTCGTCGTACGACGTGCGGGCGCGTTATCGCGGACCCAGCCGCGTGAGCGCTGAACTGGTCATCGTGCAGCAGTAGCTCGACGACCCCCGCCTGTGGTCGGTCGCGACCCGTCTGATGACCTTGTACGCGAAGACGTTCCCGGGTTCGGACGGGGCGAAGGCGGTGCACTGGTACCAGATGGCCGCGAAGGCCGCCGACGCCTCCGAAGACCTCGGCACCCGCGTCTGGGTCCGCGGCCGCGCCGCGATCGCCCTCGGCTACGAAGGCGCCACCCTCCCGATCGCGGACTTCTTCGCAGACCAGGCCATCGCGATCAGCGACCGGCCGTCCCTGGGCCTGCTGAACGCCGTCTTCGGCAAGGCCCACGCGCACGCGGCCGCCCTGCGCGGCGACCACACCACCGCCAGAGCGCTCCTCGCCCAGGGCCGGCGCGTCTTCGACCGGGCCGGCTCCCACGAACAGACCTCCGACTACGCCGTCCTCCACTGGCGCCTCAACGTCTTCACCTCCCTGCTCGCCGCCCGCCTCTGCGACGGGGCCACGGCCGTCGCCGCCCAGGACGCGGCCCGCGCGGAGCTCCCCGCGACCCTGCCCCGGTTCGCGACCCACCTGCAGATGCACCGCGGCCTGATGCTCGCCCGCTCCGGCGACAGCGCCGCCGGCATCGCCCACGCCCGCGCGGCGCTGGACGCCCTCCCGCCGGAGAAGCACTCGCTGACCCTGCGCCTGCTCATGACGGTTCCCGACCTTGTCCTGGGTGGGCCGGAGTTCTTCGGGACGCTGACCCTCACGCGGGGCCTGGACAAGTGTGAGAAGTTCACTCAGTGGATCTTGGATTCCAAGGACCCGGCCAGAAAGGAAGCCAGTTCCCCGACCCTCGTTCTGGCCTACGTGAACGAGCAGAACAACAAGGTCGTGAAGCGCTTTCAGATCGAGGGCGCCCGGCTTACGAGCTGGAGTGCCGCGGACCTGTCGGCAGGTGACTCCTCGGCGGTGGAGGAAACGCTTGAGCTCGCCTATCTGAGCGCCAACCTGATCTGACGCCTTCTGATCCGCATCGAGCGGTCCGGCCGCGTTCGCGACTGCTGCGTGTCCGGGTCGTTGATGTGTACAGGGGGCGGGCTGATCCGAGTGATGCAGAGTGGGAACGGCAGCAGCCGTTCCCGCCGGGGTCGTTCTACCGGGTGAAGGTCGCTGCAGCCCGTCCCGACATGGCGTGCGCGGATCAAGCCCGGTGCCCACCCGTCCGGGGGCAGTACCGCAGCCCCATCCCGGTGTCGGCGGCCGTTCTGTCAGGAGCGCGCTGCCGGGGGCGGCGCATGATCGGTTCTTTGGTGAACCCGCTCCGCCGGCAGGGTGAGATGCCCTTCCCGGGGGGTCGTACCGGTGGTGCTGGCCCGGTATCACCGGGCCGGCACCTGATCGTGATCGGGGCTGGCGGCTGCGGCTGGCGGTGGTTCAGGGCGAACCGTGATGGCTGTGCGTGGGGTGATGGGGATCGAGAATGTGCCCACCCCACGCTCGGGGGTGGGACAGACCTGCTCACCCAAGTTCCCCACCCCCTGGGCGCTGACCTGCGGCCGGGCGCCACAGCGGAGGGGCCGCCCGATAGCCAGCCAGGTCCAGAGGCGGGCCGAGCTGTCCAGGGTGGGCGAAGCCCAGCGCGAAGCGCCACCGAAGGCGCCCTTGACCGGTCGGCACGGCCCGCACACTCCACGAGCGGGCGGCCCCGGCTCCAGTTGCCGACAGCAACCGACTGGGGAACGAAGAGCCGCTCCGGGGCCCGTTTCTGGTGATCGTTGATCAGGTGTTGCAGCCGGTTCCGGTGGTGGGGTTGGTGCAGGTATTGTGCCCGGTTCCGCCGTTGTTGGTGTTGGCCCCGGGTCCGCCGTTGAGAGCGTCGTTTCCGGGTCCGCCCTCGTTGGCGTCGTTACCCGCGCCGCCGGACAGGGCGTCGTTTCCGTTGCCGCCGATGAGGGTGTCGTTGCCCTTGCCGCCCTCGACACGGTCGTTTCCGTTGCCGCCTTCGATGCGGTCGTTGCCGTCGCCGCCGGACAGCATGTCGTTGCCGTCGCCGCCGCAGATCAGGTCGTTGCCGCCGCGGCCGTCGACCACGTCGTTTCCGGCGAGAGCGAAGATGACGTCGTCGCCGGGGGTGCCGATCAGGACGTCGTTGCGGTTGGTGCCGGTGATGGTGGCTGTGGCGGTCGCGCAGGTCAGCGCCGGCGGGGGCACGACCCCGGTCGCCACACCGAACGGGAGGTCGTCGACGGGGACGGTGGCCACGACGGTGTTGGTGGCGGTGTTGATCACGGACACCGTGTCGGCGTTGGCGTTGGTGACGTAGGCGCGGGTGCCGTCCGGCGACACCGCCACCTCTCGAGGCGCATCGCCGACAGGGATGTTGATGACGACCGTGTTCGTCGCCGTGTTGATCACGGACACCGTGTCGCTGTCGGCGTTGATGACGTAGGCGCGGGTGCCGTCCCGCGACACCGCCACCCCCTGGGGCACATCGCTGACGAGGATGGTGGCGACGACCGTGTTCGTCGCCGTGTTGATTACGGACACCGTGTCGGCGTCGGAATTGGTGACGTAGGTGCGGGTGCCGTCCGGTGACACCGCCACCCCGAACGGGAAGTCGCCGACGGGGACGGTGGCGACGACCGTGTTCGTCGCCGTGTTGATCACGGACACCGTGTCGGCGTCGGAATTGGTGACGTAGGCGCGGGTGCCGTCCGGCGACACCGCCACCCCGATGGGAGCATCGCCGACGGGGACGGTGGCGACGGCCGTGTTGGTGTTCGTGTTGATCACGGACACCGTGTCGGCGCCGTAGTTGGTGACGTAGGCGCGGGCGCCGTCCGGCGACACCGCCACGCCCAGGGGCTCAAGGCCGACGGGGACGGTGGCGACGACCGTGTCGGTCGCGGTGTTGATCACGGACACCGTGCCGGCGGCGCGGTTGGTGACGTAGGCGCGGGTGCCGTCCGGCGACACCGCCACTCCCCACGGCGCATCGCCGACGGGAACCGTGACCACCACCGTGTTCGTCGCCGTGTTGATCACGGACACCGTGTCATCGTTGAAGTTGGCGACGTAGGCGTAGGTGCCGGGCGGCACGGCCTGGGCGGGCTGCGGGGCCACCATGGGCAGGGCCAGGCCGGCCACCAGGACGGGACCTGCCACCAGCGCCCGCAGCAACCCACCCCACCATGAGCGACGCACTCGAAGACCAGGCGGTGCCGACGGCGAAGGGGCCTCCTGCGCGCCCACCCCCCTCACGGCTTGACAGATAGTCACAGCAATCCTCCCGACCGGGCTGACAGAATGGGCATATTATGACAGTTCGTCAGATTCGGTAGGGCGGGGGACACGCGACCGCCCCGCCCGGTGGCCGCGCTCGGCTCCCTCCTCGCGCTGATCCTCGGGGTCTCGCGCACGACCCTGGCCATGGCCCGCGACCACCACCTGCCGCACGCCCTGGCCGCCGTCCACCCGAAGTTCCAGGTGCCACACCGGGCCGAACTCGTGGTCGGCACCGTCGTGGCCGTACTCGCCGCGACCACCGACGTACGGGGGGCGATCGGCTTCTCCTCCTTCGGGGTGCTCGCCTACTACGCCATCGCCAACGCCTCCGCCGGGACCCTCGCCCCGGACGAGGGCCAACCGGCGCGGATCATCCCGGTCGTCGGGCTGGCAGGCTGCCTCGTCCTCGCGTTCGCCCTGCCGGCCTCGTCGGTGATCGCCGGCGCCGCCGTGCTGGCCGCCGGAGCCGCCGCATACGCGGTACGTCGCGCGGTGACCGCCCGCAGGGCGTGACCGCGGCAGAACACGTATCCGCTGTTGTCAACGGGTGCGGCGGGAGCGCGTCAGCGCCCGCCCGCCCAGTGCAGTGCCGGTCAGCCCGAGCAGCAGGGCCACGTAGGCGCCGCCCAGCCCGTTGCCGGTGCCGAGCCCACCGTCGGCGGTGGCCGCGACCAGCCCGCCGAGAGCCATGGCGATCAGCCCCGCGACCACAGCCAAGGTGGCCCCGAGCGACCCGCTGGCGGTGCCGAGGCGACCGGCTGGTCGGGTCAGCGCCAGCACGGCGATGACCACGGCGGCCAGCCCCAGCAGCCCGCCGGTGGTGGCTCCGAGACGCCCGAGGCTGAAGTCGGTGACACTGGCGGCGATCGGGATCGGCTGGACCGAGGCGTGCGCTGCCGCTGGGGTGGCAAGACCGACCCCGGCGAGCAGGGCGGTCGCGGAGGCGGCGAACAGGCGACGAGCGGACATCATGGTGCTCCTTCTCTTCCCACGACTGGATGTGGTCCGAGCATGTCGGCCGGGCCGTGGCAGGTCGTCCGGCAGGCGCAGGCACTTCGCGCTACCACGGACGCGGCAGGTGCCGCCGAGCTACTGCGTGCGTGGTAGTCGACCGCTGGTCCGCGAGAGGGATTCGCCCGTGGCAGCCTCCGGCTACGGTGCGCGCATGAGCAAAGGACGGTTCCGCATACGGGCCAGCGTCAGAGACTGGCTGATCGCCGTAGGCGTGGCGGCGGCGCTGCTGGTCACCGGGCTGTCCGGGCACCACTCCGCCACCGGCCTCGACCTGCTCGGCTACGCGTTGCTGGTGGTCGGTGGCCTGGCGCTGGCGGCCGGCCGCCGGGCTCCGGTTGCCGTACTGGCCGTCACCGGGCTGTGCGCGGTGGGTTACCAGGCGGCAGGGTTCGATGTGGCCGCCGTCGCGTTCCTGTTCGCGGTGTACGCGGCCATGCGGGCGGGACACCGCATCGTCACGGTGACGGTGAGCGTGGCCGTGCTGGCCGCGCTTCCCCTCGCGGCCCTGGTCTCGGGCCTGCACGACACGGGCGAGGCGTTCGCGCAGGCCCGGGGCGCCCTCCAAATCGCCTGGCTCATCGCCGCCGGCGCCGCCGGTGAAGCCCTCCGGCAGGCCGAGCAGCGGGCAGACGAAGCCGAACGCACCCGCGAGGAGACCGCGCGGCGCCGCGCCGACGAGGAACGGCTGCACATCGCGCGAGAACTGCACGATTCGCTCACCCACCAGATCTCGGTGATCAAGGTGCAGTCCGAAGCCGCCGTCCACGTGGCCCGCAAGCGCGGCGAAGAGGTACCGGAGGCCCTGCTGGCCATCCGGGAGGCCGGCCGGGAGGCATCCCGGGAGCTCCGGGCAACCCTGGAGGCCCTGCGCGACGACGACACCACCCCGCCGCACGGCCTCGACCACATCCCCGAACTGGTCGAACGGGCAGGCAAGACCGGTCTGCGGGCGACACTCACGATCCAGGGCCGGCCGCACGACGTACCGGCCGCAGTGGGCCGGACCGTCTACCGGATCGTCCAGGAGTCCCTCACCAACATCGCCCGTCACGCGGACGCCACCACGGCATCGGTCCACATCGACCACCGCCCGGACGCCGTCGCCCTCCAGGTCGACGACAACGGCAAGGCCACGCCGGACACCATCCCCGTGCCGGGCATCGGCCTGCTCGGGATGCGTGAACGCGTCACAGTCCTCGGCGGTCGCCTCCGGGCAGCACCGCGCGACGAGGGCGGCTTCACCGTCCAGGCCGAACTCCCCGTGGAGCGTGCCTCGTGATCCGTGTCCTGCTGGTCGACGATCAGCCGCTCATCCGCAGCGGATTCCGCGCGTTCCTCGACCTCGAAGACGACATCGAGGTCGTGGCCGAAGCCGCCAACGGGCAGGAGGGCCTGGAGCTCGCCGGAAAGCACCTGCCCGACGTCGCACTCATCGACATCCAGATGCCGGTCCTCGACGGCATCGAGACGACCCGGCGCATCGCGGCCGACCCGGCGCTGGCCGGCGTCCACGTCGTCATCCTCACCAACTACGGCCTGGACGAATACGTCTTCAACGCCCTGTCCGCAGGCGCCGCCGGATTCCTCGTCAAGGACATCGAGCCGGAGGACTTCCTGCACGCCGTACGCGTCGCCGCCCGGGGCGACGCCCTCCTCGCACCCTCGATCACCCGCAAGCTCATCAACCGGTACGTCAGCCAGCCGCTCCCGAATACCACCGGGCAGGGGCTGGAAGGGCTGACCGGCCGAGAACGCGAAGCCGTTGTACTGGTCGCGCAGGGCCTGTCCAACGACGAGATCGCGGACCACATGGTGATCAGCCCACTGACCGCGAAAACCCACGTCAACCGGGCCATGACCAAACTCCACGCCCGCGACCGCGCCCAGCTCGTGATCCTCGCCTACGAATCCGGCCTGGTAACCCCACGCAACTCCTGACATCCATCAGCAACACCCTGAACCGCATTCGCTGACTGCCGTGCTCACGAAGGCGCGGGAGGCCGGCGGTCACGGGCCGCCAGGTAGTGGGGTCGGCCGGCTCCCGGCAAGCGGGGCACCACCCGGAATACCGGCACTTCGAATGACGCTCCCCGCCGGCTGGGGCGGCGGAACGGACCCCGGCCCGGTGGGAGGCGTACGCGAACGACCAGGGGCAGCCGGCTTCGCTGGTGGCGGTGACGGCGCGTTCGCACAGGAGCAGCCGACCAGGATCCGGCGGAGTGGCTGCCGCCGTCGCCGGACGAGCTGTGCCGGTACGGCGCCGAGTGGACCGCGACCAAGCTCCGGTGGGGCCTGGCGGTCGACGAGGCGGAGAAGGACCGGCTGTTCGACATCGCGGCCGGCTGCGGCGGCACCGGCGTGGAGTTCACCCCCGCCCCATAGGACAGCCGACGGTGAGACCGCCGCCCGACAGGTGGCGGCTCTTCGCCATGCTCCACAGCTGCTGGTGACCGCGGGATGTCCGGGCGGGTCCAACGACGTGCGCTGTTGGGCCGGCGGGAGTGATCAGTCTGGGGTGTGCAGTCCGGGGCGGAGGAGGGGTGGTGTGCGCCGACAGCCGCCTTTGCCGTCATTGTTGCGGTGTGACCTGCGGGTGTGCCAGATGCCGGGCACGCTGATCAGCCGTGGTCAGTCTCTGAGCGCCGACCATCTTCGCTGACCCGTGGGGATGCAGAGCCGGTCCCTGGCTGTGTGCTCAGGTGCCGGAGTGTGCCCCGTCGCCGGTGCCGAGGAGGGGGACAGCGAGTCGGCGTTCGACGGCGTTCGGCAGCGACCACAGTTCGCTGCGCCGTTTCCGGTCCAGCGCACCTTGGCGGTCGGCGCGGCGGATCCCGGGCACGGCGAGGACCAGGACGGTCAGGGAAGCGGCCAGTCCGGCGCCGAGCAGTGCACCGGCGAGTACGGCCCCGTCTGCCAGGGCGAACGGAAGCGCGAGCCCGAGGCAGAGCGTGCCGAGGCCGCCGAGGACGGCCAGCATCCACCACACAGGGGTGAGCGGGTGCTCGTCGCGCAGGTGGTCGACCAGCTGCCGGTCGGTGGGACGCCGCCGGCGATGCTCACTGGCGGCGGCGAACAGCTCGGCACGCCCGCGCAGCGCCCAGACGGCGCGCACTCCCACCCACGCGACGGGCAGCAGGAACAGCGTCACCAGCACCAGGCCCGACTGAACCGTCCGCGACACCGACATCCGGCCCGAAGCGTCGGCCACCACAGATGCCACGGCGGCTCCCGCAACCACAGCCCCCGCCGCGCTCGTGACCATGAGCCAGCGCCGGGCCCGGCGCACCCGAGCGCTGAGAGGGAACTCGACCGCGTCCAACGTCTTCTCCGTTCGATGACCGCAGGTACTCTACGCAGCCCACCGAGGAAGCGGAGCAGCTCCTCCACGCTGACGATCCGGGCACCCCAGCGCCTGCCGCGCGGCCGGTCCGGGAACTGCAGGTCCGTGGGCTGCGCCCGCGAGCGCGGATGGGAAGCGCTCCTGGGGACCTTTGACCGAGAGTCCGAACGTCCCCCGTGATCTCGACCTCGGCAACCGGCCTCGTGCCCTGAAGCAGTTGAAGGTGCAGCCGGCCGCGCATTCCCAGATGGTGTCGATGGTGCGGGAGGTCCTGCCCGGCTCTGGCGGGCCGCTCTCACCTCCCTGACCACGCCGGCGTCCGCGTCGCCATGATGATCCGGGTACGGCGGCGGGCCACACGGGAGACCCTGTACGACCCGCCGTCCTGGGCGCGGGCCGCACGGAGGGATCGTTCTAGGGACGGTGGACGGCCAGGGCCGCGTGACGGACATGACGTCCAAGTGGGTCGCGCCCAACGGAGCGGTGACGTTCGACTGGCACCGCAGCAAGGATCGGAACACCGGCAAGGTGACCGAGACTCGCAGCCCCTGAGCGTCATGTGGTGGAGATGTCCACGTCCCCCGAGGCCGTCTTCGCTGACAGGCCAGGCGGGACGGGGCCGTGGGGTCCGAGGTGACGGAGACGTCCAGGGCGCTTGAGGTGGTGACTCCCAGGGCGGGTCACCTGCGAGCGCTCGGCCGGCCGGTCAAGCGGGGCGGAGCGGGTGGATCGGTGTCGACCGGGGCATCCCGGTCGACACCGTACGGAAGGGGACTGGTTCGGCACCGGGTGTGACACGGAAGGTGGTTCCAGCGCTGAAGGGCATGGGGTGCCCTCTCGAGCGCGCCCCCGGCATCAGTCGCTCCGCTTCCCGATCCAGAGGCCACCACGCATGCACCCACCTTTCGGCATCCCGGATCCGGACACGATGGAGCTTTTCCCCGGTGATATCGGTGCGTACGGCACGGCGCAGGTGCCGCCGGTCCCGGCCGCTGCCGAGGCCCCCGTCTTCGTCGACACGTCGGGGCGCAGACAGCGCCGGGTGCGTCGCTGGGGCTACCTGCTGGTGGTACCGGCCGTCGCCTATGTCGTGCTGCTCATGAGCACCCTGCTGGGCGGCCCCACCTTCCAGTCACCCTTGCTGCCCTCCGCCCGGGCTCCCCACACCCCCGCGCCCGGGGACACACCAGGGACCGGCACCGCAGGCCCCTCCACCCGTGGTCCGGCGAGCAGCAGCAGACGCCCCGCCCCGGCAGCCTCGCACAGTGGCGCCGCGCCTGCCCCGGCCGCCGCGACCGTGACCGACAAGGGGACGCCCGGCAACGGGCAGGGCCCGACGAAGGCCGCGACCGGACCGGCAGACCCGGCTCCGTCGCCTCGCGGCGGCGGCCGCGGCCGCGTCACCGCTCCCCCCGGCCAGGGTGGCGGCAAGCCCACCGGCCGTCCCTGAGCCAGCCACGTCCGTCACGCCGGACAGGCCCAGCACAGAGCACACAGCCGGCACCGCACCGCCCCACGCAGCAGGCAGGAAGTCCCACCCCTTGTCGAAGAACCGTCGCCGCCGCCCCCACGGCAGGCACAGCACCGTACGCAACGTCCCCCTGCGCACCCACTGGCTGTTGCTGACCACCCTCGTGCTCACCCTTTCGGCGGCGCTGCTCCTCCAGGGCTACACCCAGCACCTGTTCGACTCCACCCCCGACGGGGCTCACCGTGAGCAAGGCCCGGGGACGTCCGTGCCGGCGGGGATCAGCTCCGGCGGGCCGGTGATCGAGGGGGAGGCGGCCCGCACCGCTGCCCCGGCGGCCCGCACGATCGCTCTGACCTTCGACGACGGCCCCGACCCCGTCTGGACCCCGAAGATCCTCGACGTGCTGCGCCGCAACGCCGTGCCCGCGACCTTCTTCACCGTCGGCACCCGGGTCGCCGAGAATCCCGACCTCGCCCGCCGGATCGTCGACGAGGGCCACCAGATCGGCCTGCACAGCTTCACCCACACCGATCTCGGCGCCGCGTCCGCCTGGCGGCGTTCCCTGGAACTGCGCGAGACCCAACTCGTCATCGCCGGCGCCACCGGCGTCACCACGCCGCTGCTGCGCCCGCCGTACTCCTCCACCGCCAAGGCGCTCGACGACGCTGACTGGAGCGCCGTCGTCCAGGCCGGGCAGGAGGGGTACCTGACCATCCTGACGACCCTGGACAGCGAGGACTGGCGACGCCCGGGCGTAGAACAGATCGTCGCCGGCGCCACCCCCAAGGACACCTCCGGGCAGATCGTGCTCCTGCACGATTCAGGCGGAGACCGCACGCAGACAGTCGCCGCGCTCGAACAGCTCGTGCCGCGGCTGAAGGCCTCCGGCTGGACGTTCGCCACGGTGGGCGATGCGGTCGCACTCCGGGGGGCCGTGCAGCCCGCCGCGACCACAGACCGGTGGCAGGGCCTCGCCCTGATCACCGCGATCCGTACCAGTGACTGGATCCTCGAAGCCCTCTCGTGGCTGCTGTGGGCAGCGGGCGCGATCAGCCTGCTGCGTGCGGTCGCCGTCTTCGTTGCCGCACGCCGGCACGTACGGATGCGCCGAAAGCCCTGGGGAGCTCCGGTCACCGAACCCGTGAGCGTCATCGTCCCCGCCTACAACGAGAGCGCCGGCATCGAGGCGGCCGTCCGCTCCCTCGTGGCCTCCGACCATCAACTCGAGGTCATCGTCGTCGACGACGGCTCCACGGACGGCACCGCCGACATCGTCGAAGCCCTCCGGTTGCCCGGCGTACGGGTCATCCGGCAGCAGAACGCCGGAAAGCCGGCCGCCCTCAACACGGGTATCGCGGCCGCCTCCTGCAATCTGCTCGTCATGGTCGACGGCGACACCGTCTTCGAACCGGACGCCGTCCGCATGCTCGTCCAGCCCTTCGCCCACCGCCGGGTGGGCGCAGTCTCCGGCAACGCCAAGGTGATCAACCGGGGAGGGCTGCTCGGACGCTGGCAGCACATCGAGTACGTCGTCGGCTTCAACCTGGACCGCCGCCTGTTCGACCTCGCCGAGTGCATGCCCACCGTGCCGGGCGCCGTCGGCGCGTTCCGCCGAGAGGCACTGCTGCGGGTCGGCGGTGTCAGCGACACCACACTCGCCGAGGACACCGACCTCACCATGGCCCTGTGCCGGGACGGCTGGCGCGTTGTCTACGAGGAGCGGGCCAAAGCCTGGACGGAAGCGCCCGCCTCGCTCGGTGCCCTGTGGAAGCAGCGCTACCGGTGGTGCTACGGCACCCTCCAGGCCATGTGGAAGCATCGGGGCGCCCTCGCCCAGCGGGGGCAGGCCGGCAAGCTCGGGCGACGCGGTCTGGTCTACCTGCTGATGTTCCAGGTCCTGCTGCCCCTGCTCGCACCCATCGTGGACGTCTTCGCCGTCTACGGCCTGGTCTTCCTCGACCCCCTGCGCATCCTCGGCCTGTGGACGGCGTTCCTGCTCCTCCAGGTCCTGATGGGCCTGTACGCGTTCCGCCTGGACGGGGAGCGGCCGGGCCCGCTGTGGAGCCTGCCGCTGCAACAGTTCGTCTACCGCCAACTCATGTACCTGGTGGTGATCCAGTCCGTCTTCACCGCCGTCGCCGGCTCCAGACTGCGCTGGCAGCGGATGGAGCGCTACGGCAGCCTGCAGGCACCCGCCACCCCCTCCGAGCCGCTGATTGCGGTGCCGCCCCGGCCCTCCGACCCTTCGTACGGCCGCCCGCCCGCGCCCGGGGCGCCGCAGGTTGCCGGGGCCTGGGACGGCCCCGCGGGCGAGCCGCACAGCGGCTACGAGGCGGACCCCGCCCGGGCGCCCCATGACTCGGCACCGATCCCGCACAGCCCGCAGGACCACATCTGGCCCTCACAGGTGCACCGCGACCTGTAGTCCGCAGTCCGCAGTCCGCCGGAAGCGGCGGAAGCCCCGGCGGGCCCGCCGGGGCGAGGTACCACTCCCCGGACGCGGTGTGCACCGAGTCCGGGGAAGGGCCCGGCCGTTACTGGACGCCGGGGATCTGCCGGGCCTTGAACGCGGCACGCACGGCATCCGCAGCGTTCGCGCCGTACATCCGCTGGGCGGTCGAAACCGTCGTCAGGGCCGCGTCCTTGAAGGACGTGTCCGGCGCGAAACCGAACTGGGCGTTGACAATGATGCGGTCAGCGGTCCGGGAGCCCAGGGCGTTGCGGATGTCGAAGAGGGCGCGGGACCAGATCTCCCCGTCCGCGTGGACCTCGCCCTCCAGGTCGGCGTACACCTTGTTCCCATCGATGCGGCGCAGGCAGTGCGGGGCCTCGCTGTAGGAGGCCGCGTCCCAGTCGGCGACGCAGGCCAGGTCGGCCCGCCGCGGCCAGCCGTATGCGGCGTCCGCATGGGCGCCGACCTCGACCGCCAGGTAGTCACCGAAGGCCTCGCCTATCGCGCCGGCCTCGGGAGAGGAGCCGAAGCCGGGGACCTGCGCGTTGTGCACCGCGTGGCCGTACTCGTGGACGATCACCTCGGCGTCCTCGGCGTCGTCGACCCCGCCCTTGCCGAAGCGGATCTCGTCCTTCTTGTCGGTGAAGAAGGAGTTGTCCGCGCCCCACTGGTTGATCCGTACGGGCTGCACCCGGTCGTTGGCGCCCCGCAGCTCGGTGCCGAAGCCCAGGGACTGGAGGTACTCCTGCGTCTCGTTGACCCAGAAGTAGGCCATAACCTGCTCGAACCGGTCGTCGTGACGGGTGTACCCGGCGGCCTCGCCGGTCCTGGCCGAGGGGCCGGTGTCCGAGCGTACGGAGGCCCAGCGGCCGTGGAGTCCGCCGCCGCCGTCCAGGTTGCGCAGCGCGGCCAGGGCGTACGCGGTGGCGGGGACGGCGGAATCGGCGTCCTTACCGTCGGTGAGTGCCTGGTCGCCCGTGGCCTGGACGGGGTTGACCATGAAGATCCGGCCCTGCGGCGCGGTGGAGTCGGCCGTCGGGGCCGAGGACTGTGCGGTGGCCGGGCCGGCGAGCGAGAAGAGCGCCACGGTGGCGGTGGCCGCGGCGAGCATGCCGCGGGGTGTGCGGCGGGTCATGGACATCCTCCGGGGTGGGAAGGCGTGGTGGGGAAGGAAAAACGGGTGGGGCGGGCGTGATCCTCGCCCACCAGCACCCGGCTTGAACAGACCCTGACAAGGTCCGGATCGGCCCCACCTGCCGAGCCGCCCCCGGGCCGCCCGCCGGACACGCCGCCGTGCCCACCGCCGAAGGCGTACGAACCGCTCCTGATGCCCCGACAACTCGTCGGCCCCACACGGCGATTACCGGACCGCATGCCGATTGTGGGCTGCGTCACCTACCGCCAGAGTGGCCCGCCTCACGTCGGGACACCCAGCACGAGCGGAAGAGGACGACATGTCCAACGGTTCCACCGGCACCCCCCGATCCACCCCGGCGGCCCGCCCCGCAGGCGAGGTCCAGCGCCTCAAGGCCAACTCCGTCGGCCTGATCGGCGTCGTCTTCATGGCCGTCGCCACCGCCGCCCCCATCACCGCCATGACCGGCAATCTCCCCATCGCGGTCGGCTTCGGCAACGGAACCGGCGCCCCCGCCGGGTACCTCTTCGCCACCGTCGTCCTCACCGTCTTCGCGGTCGGCTACGTGGCCATGGCCAAGCGCATCACCGCCGCGGGCGCCTTCTACGGGTACATCTCCCACGGACTCGGCCGGATCGCCGGCATGGCCTCCGGCATGCTCGCCGTCCTCGCGTACGTCGTCTTCGAGGCCTCGATCGTCGGCGTCTTCTCCTACTTCGCCCGCACCACGGTCCAGGACCAGCTCGGCGTCGACCTCCCCTGGGTGCTGTACGCGGCCGGGATGCTCGCCGTCACCGCCGGCCTCGCCCACTTCGACATCAACCTGACCGCCAAGGCACTCGGCGTGATGCTGGTCGCCGAGATCGCGGTCCTGTTCGCCGTCGCCACCGCCGTACTGGTCTCCGGCGGCGGCCCCGACGGGATCCCCCTCGAGCCGGTCGACCCCCGGAACGCCTTCACCGGTACCTCCGCCGGCCTCGGCCTCTTCTTCGCTTTCTGGTCCTGGGTCGGCTTCGAGTCCACCGCCATGTACGGCGAGGAGTCCCGCGACCCCAAGCGGGTCATTCCCAAGGCCACGCTCATCTCCGTCGTCGGAGTCGGCCTCTTCTACATCTACGTCTCCTGGATGACCATCGCCGGCAACGGCCTGACCGGGTCCGTGGAACTGTCCGCCTCCGCCAACCCCCTCGACCTCTTCTTCAGCCCCACCCGGCACTTCATCGGCGCATGGGCCGTGGACGCCTTCCAATGGCTGCTGCTCACCGGCTCGTTCGCCTGCGGGATGGCCTTCCACCAGTGCGCCGCCCGCTACCTGTACGCCATCGGCCGCGAGCGCTTCCTGCACCCGGCGCTCGGCCGGACCCACCCGCGCCACGGCTCGCCGCACGTCGCCTCCGTCGTCCAGACCGTCATCGCGGTGACCCTGGTCGCAGGTTTCTGGCTCACCGGCCAGGACCCGTACCTGCACCTGTACACGCTGCTGGCGATCCTGGGCACCATGGCGATCCTGATCGTCCAGACCCTGTGCTCCTTCGCCGTCATCGGCTACTTCCGCCGCAACCACCCCGAGGACCGGCACTGGTTCAGGACCTTCACCGCGCCCCTGCTCGGTGGGATCGCGATGACCGCCGTCGTGGTCCTGCTTGTCGTCAACATGGAGACCGCGGCCGGTGCCGCCGCCGACTCCGTCTTCTTCAAGCTGATCCCCTGGATCGTCGGCGCCGTCTTCTTCGGCGGACTGGGCCTCGGCCTGTGGCTGAAGGCCAAGGCGCCCGAGCGCTACGAGGTCATCGGCCGCATCGTCCTGGAGGACGCCGCCGAGCGTGCCGACGACGGCACCGCCCCCGGTTCCGACGGCACCACCGGCCTGTCCCCGTTCCGTGCGGACGTCTGATCCACGTACACCTGATCCACGAACGCCCGGCCTGCAGTCGCCCACCCCGCGAAGGAGTCCCCGCCATGGCCCGTACGCCCCTCATGCACGCACTCCGCCGGCTCACCGCCGAACACGCCGCCGCCCACCGCCTGCGTCTGCCCGTCGCCGACGTGCGCGGCCTCGGCCGCCGGGAGCTGATGCGGCGGGCGGCCGCCCTCGGCCTCGGCACCGCCGTGGCGGGCGTCGCCGCCGCCCCGGCCCGCGCCGCCACCCCCGCCCCCGACGGCAAAAGGCCCCAACGGGCCCGCGTTGCGGTGGTCGGTGCGGGCATCGCCGGCCTCACCGCCGCCCTCACCCTCCAGGACGCGGGCATCCCGTGCACCGTCTACGAAGCCAACCCCGACCGCGTCGGCGGCCGGATGTGGACGCAGCGCGACCACTGGGCGTACGGGCAGACCTCCGAGGTGGGCGGTGAACTGATCGACACCAGCCACAAGAAGATGTTGGAGCTCTGCCGCCGCTTCGGCCTCCCGACCGAGGACTTCCTCGGCGGCGGCCCCAACGGGGCCGAGGAGGTCCTGTGGTTCAACGGCACCTACTACTCCCGCACCCGGGCCGACGAGGACTTCAAGGCCGTCTACCAGCAGCTGCACCGTGACCTCCAGGACTCCGGCGAGGTGTCCTGGAACTCCACCACCCCCGTCGGCACGGCCCTGGACAACATGACCCTTTACGAGTGGATCGAGAGCCGGGTCCCCGGCGGGCACGACTCGCCGCTCGGCCGCTTCATCGACGTGGCCTACAACGTCGAGTACGGGGCCGACACCACCGACCAGTCCGCCCTCGCCCTGGTCCTGCTGATGGGCTACCAGCCCAACCCCGGTAACTTCAACGTCTGGGGCCTGTCCAACGAGCGCTACCACATCGTCGGCGGCAACGACCAGCTGCCGAACGCCATTGCCGCGGCCCTGCCTTCCGGTTCGATCGTCATGGGCCGCCGGCTGGTCGCCGTGCGCGCCGACACCGGCGGCACCCAGACCCTCACCTTCGACGACTCCGGCGCCACCCGCACGGTCGTGGCCGACCACACCGTCCTGTGCCTGCCGCTGCCGGTCCTCCAGGGCGTCGACACCTCGGCGGCCGGTTTCGACCCCCTCATGAAGAACTTGCTGCGCGACGCCCGGATGGGCGCCTGCACCAAGCTCAACATGCAGTTCACCGGCCGCCCGTGGCGCGGCACCGGCCCCTGGCCCGGCGTGTCGGCGGGCGACTGCTTCACTGACTCCGAGGTCCAGCAGACCTGGGACACCACCAAGCTCCAGCCCGGCACCGGCGGCATCCTGCTCCAGTACGGCGGCGGGACCCTGGCGCGCGCCCTGACCCCCGTCACACCGTTCGCCACCGAGTCCGACCCGTACGTGCGGCGGCTCACCGACCGCACGCTGACCGGGATCGACGCGTTCTTCCCCCGCACCAAGGCCGCATGGACGGGGCGGGCCCAGCTCTCCGCGTGGCACCGCAACCCGTACTCGCTGGGCGCGTACTCGTACTGGCCGACCGGCTACCTGCACCGGTACGCGAAGTACGAGGGCACCGCGCAGGGCAACGTCCACCTCTCCGGCGAGCACTGCAGCTACGACTTCCAGGGCTTCATGGAGGGCGGTGCCACCGAGGGCGAACGGGCGGCGCGAGAGGTGATCGCCGCCCTCACCTGAGTCGGCGGACCACGGGCGTGCCCCTGCGGGGGCGGTGGTGTGCGTGTGAGCGGGTGGTCATTGCTGACTGCCTGGTGAATGGTTCTCGTCCCGGGGGGACGGCTGACCTGGGCTGTGCTGGGTGGCATGACGGTTGGGTCGGGTCCTGCTACGCCCGGGGATGCTCCGCGCCTGCACCCGCTCGCGGTCCTCTCGGACTGCGTCGTCTGCCCCAGCCTCGGTGCATCGCCGCTGGACCTCACGAACGCCGCCACATGCAGACGCTTCGCGGCAACAGGGTCGATCCCGTCTCGCTCGCAGACCAGCAGGTACTCAGCCAGTCCCCGCGCGTACGCGTCGATCGTCCGAGGAGCCCGCCCCAGATCCCTCCACACTCGCAGCCACTCGGCCGCCCGCTTAGGCCGGCCCAGGACCGGCCACTTCTCCTCGATGACCACTGCGCTGCCCAACGGGTCTCCTCAGTACGTGGGGACGCCGCAGGATACGAGCTGCATCCTGCGGCGCGTGATTCCACGTAACTAATAGGCGGACCGTCTGGGGGTTCATGGCGAGATGGACCGCAGCCGGAGTCGTCGGCCAGATCCGTGACCACCTGCGCGGACACATCCGCCGTGACATGGGCAAAGGCCCCCGGGCCGTCGCCACCGTCATCGACTCCCAGAGCGTCAAGGCCGCCGAGACCGTCGGCAAGGACTCACGCGGCTACGACGCCGCGAAAGAGATCAACGGCAGGAAACGCCACCTCGTGGTCGACACCCGAGGTCTTCCGCTGCTGGTCATGGTCCCCCCCGCCGACATGACCGACCGCGACGCGGCCAAAGAAGTCCTCTTCAGACTCCGCCTCATGCACCCCGAAATCACCCTCGTATGGGCCGACTCCGCTGACGCCGACCAGCTCGTCGACTCGGCCAAGAAATACCTCCGGCTGACCGTGAAGACCGTCAGCCGGCCCAAGGATGCCACTGGATTCGTCGTCCTGCCCCGCCGCTGGGTCGTTGAACGCAGCCTGTCGTGGATCACGCAAGCCCGGCGCCACGCGAGAGACTACGAACGACTTGTCCAGCACAGCGAAGCCCTCATCACCTGGGCCGCGATCACCCTCATGACCCGACGCATCACCCGTCGCACCAGTGGGTGCACCAAGCAGACCTGCACCGCGCGGTGACCGCTGCAGCAATCACTGCCACGCTTAAAGCGGCTGGCCCGTATAGGCATCGAGGCCCGCTCTTCTGCGTTCCCGTGCCACGGAACGGTGCACGAACCCGCTGTCCGCCGATGTCACATCGATGCTGATGGGGTAGACGGGGAAGTCGTTCAGAAGGAGCCTGCGCAAGAACTCTGCCATGCCGCACGGGTAGACCGTGAAAACTTCCTCCGTGTGACGCCCGCAGACCAGGACGGGCCATTCATCCGGGTCTGAATCGGCGGTCAGCCAACACAGGATGTCCGCGCCTCCAGTCACGCCCCACGCGAGAATGTGGGCGGGATCAACGTCCAAGACCTCTCGACCACCCTCCACCTCCCAGATATCGCGGGCGGTCTCCGTTTCCTCGTCGAACGCCTCGGACAAGGGCTCGTAGATACCGACGTGGCGGGTGAGGGTGCCAGCGCCATACACGGACATGAAGGCCACGAAGTCGCTGGGGAAGCGTGACTCCCACTTCGCTTCGGCTGCAACCCAGTCGACGCCCTCGTCAACGCCGAAATCCGTTGGCAAGGCATCCGACAACCCTGCCATCAGTGCTTCGTGCTCCACCGCGACCCTCCAGTCAAAGAGCAGGAATCCTACAGGTCGCGGTCCTTGCAGGTCAGGGATCAGAAACACGCACTCATGGCGAGCGCCATCGGTTCCGCATCCCTCCGTACGCACTACGTGGCACTGCGCGGATTTCCGGGTTCGGCCTTCCTGGGCCGGAGATGGTTGAGCCGCTTGCGGATGTGCTCCACCTGCTTGCGGTGGCCGGCGTTGGTGGCCAGGCCCTCGGCGAGGGTGATCGCCTCGGTGAAGGGGTAGCGGGCATTGGGCAGATGTCTCGCAAACTTAAGGTTTCCAGCGATCGCGCAGACGGCGTCGTGGATCCCCCCGATGACCGCGACCCGGGTGCTTGCGCGTCCGACAAGGCTGATCACCCGGTCGAATTGTTCGGTAGCCGCGTACAGGGCGGCCAGCGTGCGCAGCGCGTTCTGGGTCGGCGTAGACGGGTCGATCGCCGCCGCGACCCGCTCGTACAGGCTGTCGAAGTCGTCGGTGTCGAGGCTGTAGGAGAGCAGCGCCCAGCGTGCACCGTCGGCCGGGGCGACCCGGTGGTAGCCGCGACCATGCTCAGGGGAGGCCAGCTCGCTGACGATGGTGTCGAGGATCGGCGTGATGTCGGTGTGCCTGTGGCTGTTGCGGACCATGTGCATGGCGGCGTGACGAACGGCCAGTTCTTCCTGTCCGAGGCCGTCGAAGAGCGCGAGCAGGCATGGCACCGACAGCGGGAGGCGAAGATCGATGCGGTGGACCTCCGACGGCGCTACCTGCCGGAGGCGTCGAATAAGGTCCGGATCGTCGGTGCGGCACGCGTGGATCAGCAGGGCCTTGGTGATGTTGTGGCGGTTGTCCCCGCCCAGATGGGCGGGCTCGGTCGGCTCGTTGATGAATGCCTGCGGGTCGCCGAGCAGGTCGACCAGCTTGTCGCTGTCATCAGGGGCGATCGCCCCTCCGGCGTGCACCGCCCTGACGACGCCGCGCGCTTGGTCGCGCACATAAAGCGCGCTCGGGCCGCCATACCCCTCGAGCAGCAACTCATCGGCAAACACGCATTCGGAAGGGGGCAAGGAGCTGGTCACTGCATGACCCTACGGCATGGGAATCAAGCCGACCTTCGCAAGCACTACCGCACCCGGGTCCCGCTTCAGGGAGGCGAGCAGCGCGGTGCCCGTCCTCATTGCCTTCAGCCACCACCGCCGGCAGCCGACCGACGCACACCTCACCGATCGGCGGAGCGCCCGGCCCGCCGAGTCCCCGCTCCGGCCGCTGCGCCTGCGCCCGCCGCGCCGCCGGTTCGGGGGAGGCCGCCGATCCGTGGGCTGCGCCCGCGAGCACGGATGTGAAGCGGGCCCGGGGCCCGCTGACGGAGGGCCTGACGGTTCTCCGCGATCTCGACCTCGGTGACTTGGCCCGTGCCCTGGAGCAACTGACGGAAGCCGGCGGCGGTGAAGGCATCAGTCATCGCGTGCAATGGCTTGCGCCAGAACCTCATCGGGACGGACTGCCCGTTGAACGTCCAGTCGAATGTATAGCTGGTGGTCGCAAAGTAGTCGGGCCGAGGATCTTGGATCGTGTAGGCCACGAACGGGTGGTTCACCGACGCGATCAGCCGGCCGCCGGGCCTGAGCACTCGCCGTAGATCGGCCAGTGTCGGCCCCCGGTCCTCCAGGTAGTGCAGCACCAGCGACGCGACCACGTCGTCGAACGCACCGTCGGCGTACGGCAGGCGGTCGCTCAGGTCGACCACGTGCAGGGCCACGTCGTCATCCAGCCGCCGCCGCCTGGCCAACGCCAGCATCCCGGCGCTGGCGTCGATGCCGGTGACGACCGCACCGCCGTCGCGTAGTGCAGCGGACAGGGAGCCCGAGCCGTAGCCGGCGTCCAGGATCCGGCGGCCGGCCACGTCTTTGGCGAGGGCCAACATCGCGGGCCGATCGGACACGAGATCGCGGACGCGCTGGGCATTCTGCTCAAGCGCACGACTCGCACGCGCCTGCACCAGCAGCTCACGGACGGCATGGGGAGGCTGTCGACGAGCTGACCTACCCGGTGCTCAGCGCCCTGGCCCGGACCGCCCCCCGCAGTGCGGCCGACCTCGCTCAGGTCGCGGGGGTCGACCGTTCCGGCGTCACCCGCCGGGCCTCCCGGCTGGAGGCCGCCGGCCTCGTCCGCCGTGAGCCGGACCCCGCCGACCGGCGCGCGCACCTCCTCGTCCTCACCGAGGAGGGCCGGCTCGTCGTGGCCGAGCTGCGGACGCGCCTGGCCGACCGGATCACGGAGAGCCTGTCCTCGTGGCCCCCGGGCGAGGCCGAGACCTTCGCCCGCCACCTGTGCCGCTTCATGGCCGAAGGGCCCTTCGCCTAGCGGACCGGGGCGACGCGTTCGGCGCAGTGGCGACCTCGACTGCGATCTCGGCCTGGACCTCGGCCGCGATCGCGGCCATGATCGCTTCGAAGGTCAGGCCGGCACGACGGACCCGGTGCCGGCCACCTCCGCCGGCTCTGACGCATCCGCCGACTTCGCGAGCTGCTCCAGGCTCTCCAGCCGCTCCCGCGTCTGCGGGTCCAGCGGTACGTACGTCACCAGCCTCGGCCCGGTGCTCGGGCCGAGCCACAGGTTGGTGTGCTCCAGGTGCAGCATGCCCACGTGCGCGTTGCGGATGTACTTCGACTTCGCGATCGGGCCGCCGGCCACCTCGTGGCGGGCCCACACCGCCCGGAACTCCGCCGACGCCGCCTCCAGCCGGGCCAGCAGCGTCGTCCACGCGGGCTCCAGCAGGTGCTCGGCCATCGCCGCCCGGAACCTTGCCGCCATGAGCCGGTGCGTGCTCGGCAGGTCCACGACCGCCTCCCGCCACTGCGGGTCCGTGAAGGCCAGCCACATGCAGTTGCGGTCCTCAGGCGGCGTGGCGTCCAGGTCGCCCAGCAGCCGCCCGTAGGCGGCGTTGTACGCGAGGATGTCGTACCGGCTGTTCTGCACGCACGCCGGGATGTGGCCCAACTGGTCCAGCATCGCCCGCACGGCCGGGGTCACGCTGGGGCAGAACGCCGGCGGGGCCGGGTCCAGGCTCCCGGCCAGCGCGAACAGGTGCTCCCGCTCGCTCACGTCGAGCATCAGCGCCCGCGCGACCGCGTCCAGCACCTGCGCGGACACCTGGATGTCGCGCGCCTGTTCCAGCCACGTGTACCAGGTCACGCCCACCGAGGACAGGTGCGCGACCTCCTCGCGGCGCAGCCCCGGGGTCCTGCGGCGCGGCCCGCGCACCAGTCCGACCTGCTCGGGGGTGATCCGCTCGCGGCGGCTGCGCAGGAACTCGGCCAGCTCGTGCCGGCGGACATCGCTTCCAGGGGCCACAGTGGTCATACTGCCAGCCTGCCGCACGGCCCATCCTGTTGCCAGGTACTCCTGATACCCGGATAAGTGCACTCTGGTACCCGCCCGGCGCCTGCGCGACCGTCGGAGGGTGACTCAAACCCCTCTCCGCAACACCTCTGCGCGCAGCACCCCCGCACGCACCGGCACCGCACGCACCGCCACCGCGTCCGCGCCCCACCTGGGCGGGCTCGGTCTGTTCACCGTGCTCCTGGGCGCGGCCCTGCCCCTGATCGACTTCTTCATCGTCAACGTCGCGCTGCCGTCCATCGAGCACGACCTGTCCGCCGGCCCCGCCCTCCTGGAGCTCGTCGTCGGCGGCTACGGCGTCGCGTACGCCGTCCTGCTCGTCCTGGGCGGGCGCGTCGGCGACAGCCTCGGCCGCCGCCGGCTCTTCCTCATCGGCATGGCCGCCTTCGGCGTGACCTCGCTCGCCTGCGGCCTCGCCCCGAACGCCTGGAGCCTCGTCGCCGCCCGCGTCGCCCAGGGCGCGGCCTCCGCCCTCATGCTGCCGCAGGTGCTCGCCACCATCCAGGCCACCACCGAAGGCCCGCGCCGGGCGCGGGCGTTGAGCCTGTACGGGGCCACCGGCGGCCTGTCCATGGTCGCCGGGCAGATCCTCGGCGGCGTCCTGGTCGCCGCGGACCTCGCCGGAACCGGCTGGCGCGCGGTGTTCCTGGTCAACGTCCCCGTGGTGCTCCTGGGGCTGGTCCTGGCCGTGCGCACCGTGCCGGACACCCGCGCCGGCCGGCCCGCCGGCGTGGACGTACCGGGCACCCTGCTGCTCGCGCTGTCGCTGGTCTCGCTGCTGCTCCCGCTGACCGAGGGGCGGGCCGCCGGCTGGCCGCTGTGGACCTGGGTCTCACTCGCCGTGTTCCCCGTCGCTGCCGTGGCGTTCTACTTCACCGAGCGCCGGGCCGACCGCCGCGGCCGTACCCCGCTGGTGCCGCCGAGCCTGCTGAGGCTGGAGTCGCTGCGACGAGGCCTCGCGCTCCTGCTGCCGTTCTCGATCGGGTTCGGCGGCTTCATGTTCGTCCTCGCCGTCACCCTCCAGCAGGGCCTGGAGATGGGTCCGGTGGCGGCGGGCCTGGCGCTGGCGCCGATGGCCGTCGCCTTCTTCGGCGCCTCGCTGGCGGGGCCGCGCCTCGTCACCCGCTTCGGCAGCCGGATCGTCACGGCCGGAGGCGTCATCCAGGCGGCCGGGATCGCCCTCCTGCTGGCCACCCTGCGCCACGGCTGGCCGGACCTCGGCCCCGCCGTGCTCGCGCCGGGCACTGCCCTGGCAGGACTGGGCCAGGGCTTCCAGATGCCCGTACTGATACGTCTGATGCTCTCGGACGTCCCCGCCGACCGGGCCGGGGCGGGCAGCGGCGTCATGATCACGGCCCAGCAGTCCGCCGTGGCGCTCGGGGTCGCCACGCTGGGAAGCCTCTTCCTCGCCCTGATCCCGACGGCGGGCGTCCGCGGGGCGGTGAGCGTCACCCTGCTCGTACAACTCGCCCTGATCGCGCTGACGGTCGTCCTCAGCCTCCGCCTTCCCCGCATGCGCTGAGCGATCCGCATGAGTAGGAAGCACCGGGGCGGCTGAGTAGGTACGCCGAGGCGCCGCGCGCGGCCGGCCGGTTCACTGTGATCCATGACCGAGACCAACCGCATGCAGGCGCCGGGCCCGCCCGCACGACGCACGAAGCCGTGCCAGTGGTGCGGGCGCCCGGTGCCTCAGCCCTTCCCGGTGGTGCGCAAGATGCACTGCAACACCCGCCACTGGATCAGCGACGTGCGCGACGGCTTCTGGCGCAGGCTCTGGGACAACCTCTGAGCCGCCCCGCCGGGGACCGCCGTCGGTTCAGCCCGCGGCGAGCAGCGTGAGCGTGTCGATGACGCGGTTCGAGAAGCCCCACTCGTTGTCGTACCAGGCGACCACCTTGACGTGGCGGCCGTCGACACGGGTGAGCTCCGAGTCGAAGATCGACGAGGCGGGGTTGCCCGTGATGTCGGAGGACACGAGCGGGTCGTCCGAGTACTCGAGGACGCCGGCCAGCGGGCCCTGCGCCGCGGCGCGGTAGGCCTCGAGGATCTCCTCGCGCGTCACCTCGCGGGCGACGGTGGTGTTCAGCTCGACGATCGAGCCCACCGGAACCGGCACGCGGATCGAGTCGCCCGACAGCTTGCCGTCGAGCTGCGGCAGCACCAGGCCGATCGCCTTCGCGGCGCCGGTCGAGGTCGGCACGATGTTGACGCCGGCGGCGCGGGCCCGGCGCGGGTCGCGGTGCGGACCGTCCTGCAGGTTCTGCTCCTGCGTGTAGGCGTGCACCGTGGTCATGAAGCCGTGCTCGATGCCGGCCAGCTCGTCGAGCACGGCGGCCAGCGGGGCGAGCGCGTTGGTGGTGCAGGACGCGTTCGAGACGATCGTGTGCACGGCCGGGTCGTAGGCGTCGGTGTTGACACCGAACGCGAGCGTGACGTCGGCACCGTCGGACGGCGCACTGACGAGCACCTTGCGCGCGCCGGCCTTGATGTGGGCGCGGGCGGCCTCGGCCGAGGTGAAGCGGCCGGTCGCCTCCAGGACGAGGTCGACACCGAGCTCGGCCCACGGCAGCTGCTCCGGCTCCCGCTCGGCGAGCACCGTGATGCGGTGGCCGTCGACGACGAGCACGTTCCCCTCGACGGTCACGGGGCGGCCGAGCCGGCCGGACGTGGTGTCGTAGGCGAGCAGCCGCGCGAGGGTGGCGGGCTCGGTGAGGTCGTTGACGGCGACGACCTCGAGGTCGGTGTCGCGCTCGAGGAGCGCGCGCAGCACGTTGCGGCCGATGCGACCGAATCCGTTGATGGCAATGCGAGTCATGAGCGATGTCCCTTTCGTTCGCCATCAGGTTCGCGCCCGCTCACCGTCCGCGACAGCGGCGAGATCGCCATGGTTCGTAAGGATCTCGCCACACGGCTCCCACACCGCTCCCACGCCGCTCGCACACCGGTCCCACCTGGCTGACCTCGAGCTATTCGCCCTGCGTGAACGTGCGCCGGTACTCCGTCGGGGTGGTGCCGAGGATGCGGTGGAAGTGCAGCCGCAGATTCGCACCCGTGCCGAGGCCGACGTCGTCCGCGACCTGCTCCACACTCCGCTCCGAACGTTCCAGCAGCTCGCGGGCCACGTCGATCCGGGCGCGCATCACCCACTGCATGGGCGTGTACCCCGTGTCCTCGGCGAAACGCCGGGAGAACGTACGGGGCGAGACCCCCGCGTGCTGGGCGAGCGCCTCCAGGGTCAGGGGGTCGCCGAGCCGGTGCAGCGCCCACTCGCGGGTTGCGGCGAACCGCTCGCCGAGCGGCTCGGGAACGCTCCGCGGCACGTACTGCGCCTGCCCGCCGCTGCGGTAGGGGGCGGCGACCAGGCGCCGGGCCGCGTGGTTCGAGGCGGCCACGCCGAGGTCGCGGCGCAGGATGTGCAGGCACAGGTCGATGCCGGAAGCGGCGCCGGCCGAGGTCAGGACGCTGCCCTCGTCGACGAACAGCACGTTCTCGTCGAGCCGGATGTGCGGATGTTTCGCGGCGAGGGCGCGCGCGTAGTGCCAGTGGGTCGTGGCGCGCTTGCCGTCGAGCAGGCCCGTGGCGGCGAGCGCGAACGCGCCCGTGGAGATGGCGGCGAGCCGCGCGCCCCGGTCGTGCGCGGCGATCAGCGCGTCGATCACGGCCCGGGGAGGGTCCTCACGGTCGGGGAAGCGGTAGCCGGGGACGAAGACGATGTCGGCCCACGCGAGCGCGTCGAGCCCGTGCGTGACGTGGTACGACAGACCGTCCCCGCCGGTCACGAGGCCGGGCGCCGCGCCGCACACCCGTACCTCGTACGGCATGCTCGCGCGGGTCGTGAACACCTGCGCGGGGATACCGACGTCGAGGGGCTTGGCGCCCTCGAGGACGAGGACGGCGACACGGTGAAGGCGGGAGGGCGGCACGGGATTCAGGGTACGGCGAGCCGACTGCCACCCCGCGAGCGGATCGCAGGTCAGCGCACCGAACGGGAGCACCGAACGGGAGCACCGAACGGGTCTGCGGGCGGCGGGGCCGGGAGGGAACGGCCGTCACCGCCCGCCTCCGCACCGGAATACCGGACCTGGCCCATGCGTACGGACGGGAACTCGCCATGCACTACGCGCCCGACGCCCTCACCCTCTGCGCCCTGGATCCGGCCGACGCCCGCCGCTCCGCCCGCTGGGACATCGCCCTCGTCGTCCTCGTCCTCCTCATTGGCGCGGCGGCTGCCGCCGCGGGTGTGGTCCTGCCGTGAGCCCCGGAGCGGCCGGCGTCACAGCCGCCCGGCGATGAGGTCCAGGTCCCCCCGGGTGAAGCCCGGACCGTCTGCGCCGTCCGGTGCGAACGACTCGATGACGGCCTGGATGACCGGAGCCTCGTCCGTGCCGTCCACCTCGGTCAACTGCACGTTGTAGAAGACCATCCGGCCGTCCACGTCCTCGTTGGAGATCTCCAGGACCTCGTCGAGCCAGTCGTCCGCCTTCACCACGTTGCCCAGGGTGCGGTCCAGCTCGCGCAGACAGCTGCGCCCGATTCCCGGAAGCAGCGTCGCGGCGAGGGCGGTGGCATCGGCGAACGTGCGCACGCCGGGCCAGAAGGTGTTGATCGGGCGGGGCCGGGACGCGTCCGTGAAGTCGAAGAACGTGAGCGTGTGGCGCACGCACACGTGGTGCACGTTCTTCTCGGCCGCGGTGAGCGTCAGGGTGACCCTCCGCCCGCTCACGGTGGCACGGACCGTGGCCGTGGCGGCAGCCGTCGCCGAACCGGCGTACGCCGCGATCGACGGCGCGTTCACCCGGGCCGCTGCGAAGAGCCGCAGTCCCCGCTCGGTCGTCGGGAACGGTGTGAGCCCCTTGCGCAGGTTCTGCTTGGTCGTGGCGTCGAACACCCACTGCTCGCGCAGGGGCGGGTACAGCACCCGCCCACCGCGTGCGACCCGTTCGGCGGCCATGTGCGCGCTCTGCAGGTGCCCGTGCAGGGTGGTCCAGAGCGCGGCGTCGTACACACCGCGCCCGTTGTCGGCCTCCGCGGCGTTCAGCCAGGCGGTCTCCAGCGCCTTGAGCGCGAGCGACACGGCGTCCATCCGGCGGGTGCCCGGACCGTCCGGCACCGGCTCGGTGTCGGGGTCGAAGTTCATGCCCGGGTCGTTGGCCGGGCTCTGCGGCCCCAGCGACACCATCAGCGGCAGGTTCCACAGCAGGCGGTGCGGGTTGGGGCTGCCGCCGTGCCCCGCCATGGCCACGGCGCGGGCGACGTCCTCCCCGGCCACCGACCAGCACAGGTTCCAGAACGCCCGCGCCGCATCCTGCACCTGTCGGTTCTTGGAGTTCCAGGCCGGGGTGACCTGTTCGGCCATCGAGCTGAGCCGTTCCTTCGAGATCTTGTGGTGCAGTGCACCGGATTTCCACTCGGTGGGCAGCGCGTACGCCTGCTTGCCGTCGTTCAGCGGCCCCACGGCCCACTTGTTCTTGTCCGGGACCTCCCGGGCGGTGCTCGGTGGTGGCGCCGGCCTGCCCGCCACTGGAGACGTCGTCATGGCACTCCCTTCGCAGCCCACCGAGCGCGGGCCGCGCTCATCTTCGGGTTCCCCGCGAGCGGCCGTCCACCGGTTCCGGTGCATTGGGGCGGACGGAAACGGAGCCCCGCGCAAGCCCTGCCGCAAGCGCCCCGGACGCCCCACCCACCACGCCCGGTGACGATCCGGGAGGCCGTTTCCCGCGCCGGAAAACCGCGGGCCGCTCAGGGGCACCGGCCGCTACGATCGGGGCCTCATCCGATCATGGCGGTCCCACGGAGGCACCGATGACACTGGCCCCTGCGTGGACACCCGCCCACCCCGAACGGCTGGAGAACGGGCATCCGTTCCGCCAGTGGAGACCTGGCGCATCCCCGGTACCGATCTCACCCTCTCCGGGTACTCGCGCGCCAACGACAAGACGTTCTTCCACATACCGGAACTGCGCTGTGCGCTCGACGCCGGGCTGGCGGAAGGACGTCAGCCCGAAACCGTCTTCCTCACCCACACCCACCACGACCACTCCAAGGACCTCGACTACCTCGCCGCCAGACCCGACGGCGTCGACATCCACCTGCCGGCCGCCGCGGTCCCGTACGTGGAGACCTTTCTGCGGTCCTCCGCGGAGCTGAACCACGGCGCCGCCTACGACCCCGTCCTCGCCGAGGGCTGCCGGCTCCACGGCGTGCGCGGCGGCGACGAGTTCACCTTCGGACGCCGCGGCCACCACGTACGGGTGGTGGAGTGCGTCCACAAGGTGCCGTGCGTGGGGTACGCGTTCTCCGAGCGCCGCAAGGCGCTGCTGCCCGAGTACGAGGAACTGCGGCGCGACCTCGCGGAACAGGGCCGGGGCGCGGAGTTCGGCCGGACCCTCGCCCAGCGCCGAAAGGAGGGGGCCGAGGTCGAACGAGAGGTGCTCAAGCCTTTGTTCGCCTTCCTCGGCGACACCCACGTGAGCGTCTTCGAGGACAACCCGTGGCTGTTCGAGTATCCGGTGGTCATCACCGAGTGCACCTTCCTCGACGACACCGAGCTGGAGCGGGCTGACCGGGTCGGACACACCGTGTGGAGCCGGTTGAAGCCCGTTGTCGAGGCACACCCCGACACCCTCTTCGTCCTCACCCACTTCAGCCTGCGCCACTCGGACCAGGACGTCCTCGACTTCTTCCGCGACGAGCGACCCGAGAACGTGCTGCTGTGGGCGCACCCGGAGAGCCGGCTGCCCGAACAGCACCAGCACGGCTGACTGGCCCGCGGGCTCAGACCCCGGCCAGCGCGTCCCGCAGCCGCCTTGCCTCCTTCAGCAGCCGGGAAGAACCGGGTCGCCCGGCGAGAGCGGTGACCTCGGGCAGCTCACCGCGCGCACCCGACAGCCGGGCCGAGTCCGCCGAGACGGCCAGCAACGCCCCGTGGACCTGCGGGCGGGTGCAGGCCAGAAGCCCCGGGAGAGCAGTGGCCAGCACCGCCCAGACCGCCCCGGCGCCTTGCGGCGCGACGGTCGCCGCCCGCAGCGACTCGGTCAGCAGGGGCACCTTCAGCGTGCCCAGCCCCACGAGTTCGGTCAGCTCCCGGCCCAGCAGTTCTCCGTCCAGCCGGCCCCGAGCGGCCAGCAGGACCAGCGCCCGCACCGCGGCCTCCCGGTCCTGCTCGGGGACGGACGCGAGCCCGTAGGCGACGGCCAGGTGCACGGCGGGTCCCGCCGGGCCGTCGGTCGTCGCGAGCGCCTGCAGAAAGGAGGGGGAGCCGCTGCCGTCCTGATCGGCGGCCGACGCGACCCCCGTCAGCAGCCGGGCCGCGGCTATCTCCGGATGCCAGGGCAGGGTCGCAACCGTGTGGGCGTTCCGGTAGTCCGGCATCGACCAGTGCGGACAGGAGAGGTGCGGCTCGAACTTGCGGAACAGCGACCAGAAGGCCCGGGGGAACGCGCCCCGGCCCTCGATCGCCTCGTGCCCCACATAGATCCTGCGGCCGATCCGTGCTCCCCGACGCCTGCTGGGCCGCTCGGGCTCACCGGCTTCGCGCTCCCGCCACCACACAGGCCGGGGGAGACCGCCCTGCCGCAGCCAGGCGGCCACCCGGGCCCCCTCCTCCAGCTCCAACCCCTCCGCGGCCCGCACCGCTTCGGGATCCACCGGGCCGCCACAGCGCAGCAGGGCCTGGCCGAGATCGGCCGGCCCGGGCCGGACGCCGAGGCGCTCGTACTCCGCGAGCCGCGCGACCAGATCGTACGGTTCCACCGCGCCCGTCGGCCCGCTCGGGACGGACAGCAGGAACGGAACGTGATCACCGGCCCGCAACCGCGCCGCGACCTCGCCCACGCGCGCCCCGGCTATGTAGTTCAGCGCCACGTGCTGGCACAGTTCGAGCCAGTCCGCCCCGACCTTCTCCCAGGACGTCAGCGCCTGCACCGGCTCGACCGCGGCGCCGACCACACCCCCGAGGGACTGCACCTGCGAGTGCGGCTTCAGCCTGAACGCGCGCGGGACGGATCCCAGCGCGGTGGCCAGTGCCTCCCGGTCCCGGTAGCCGTGACTCACCACGGCGTTGAGCAGCCGTTCCAACGACTCCACGCCGGGGTCACGGCGTTCTGCCAGCACGGCCGCGACCTCGTCGGCGAGCGCACCCAGTGACGGTACGGCGAATTCCCCCTTGATCATGTGACCAGGCTAGACGGCCCCACTGACAGCACCGCCGACGGCCGGGCGCGGCGCCCGTACACGGCCGTACGCACGCCGCCCGGCCCGGAGCCGCCGGTCTACCGGTCCTGGGAGAGCCGGACGAGCTCGGCGAAAGAGCCGTCCATGCGGACCAGTTCCCCGTAGGTGCCCTGCTCCGTGATCCGTCCCCCGTCGAGGACGATGATCCGGTCGGCGAGGCGGCAGTTCTCCATCCGGTGGGTGACGATCACCGTGATCCGGTCGTCCTTCATGTCCCGCAGCCCGGAGAACACCATGTGTTCCCCGCGCGGGTCCATGGCCGACGTCGGCTCGTCCATCACCAGCAGACCCGGCTTCCGGTGGAAGGCGCGCCCGCAGGCCAGACGCTGCCACTGACCGCCCGAGGGCTCGTGCCCGCCCCAGACCGAACGGGCCAGCAGGGTGTCCAGGCCGTCCGGGAACGCCTGGACGGCCGTCCGCATGCCGACCGCGTCCAGGGCGTCCCAGACGGCCTCCTCGCCGCGCGGGCCGGGCTGGCCGAGCGTGATGTTCTCCCGGGCGGAGAAGGGCCAGTGCCCGTACGACTGCGTCACGAGGCCCACGTGCTGCCAGGCGCTGCGCTGGTCGGCGTCGGAGGTCGGGATCCCGTCCCAGGAGACCGTGCCCGAGCTCGGGGCCGTCAGCGAGGTGAGGAGCCGGATCAGGGTGGACTTCCCGGCGCCGTTCTCGCCGACGACCGCGATCACCTCGCCCCGGGACAGGGTGAGGGAGACCGGCCCGAGCGAGGGGGTGTCCTTGCCCGGGTAGGTGTAGGTGGCCTCCTCCAGGCGGATCTTCTCCGGGGCGCCCTCCATCACGTGCGGTCCGCGCGGGCCGGACTTCTCGCGGGCCTCCGCGACGAAGGCGGTGTAGTCGCCGAGGTAGAGGGCGTGCTGGAACATGGCCGCGCCGTAGACGACGAGCTGCGACAGGGCGGCTGTGGACGTTCGCATGGCGACGATCGCCGTGCCGGCTGCGGCCATCGCCATGTACCCGCCGAGGACGAGCCCGGCGAGCGTCCCGTACGTCGCGACGACGAAGACCCCCGAGGCCGCGGCGGCGATCAGGTGGACGGTGAGGTAGCGGGGCGCGGAGCTGACCATCCTGGAGTCGATGCGCGCGCAGACGGCCGCGTACCAGGAATGGGCGTACGGCCGCATGCTGTTGCCGCGCAGCTCGTCGGCGAGCTTCGGGGTCGTCAGGTGCCAGCGCATCATGTGCTTGATGTTGCGCGAGGCGATCGTCTGGTTGTGGAGGCGGTGGTCGAGGCGGGCGGCGTAGACCGAACCGAGGCCGCGGGGGACCACCGACAGCACGAGGAGCGGCAGCAGCACCGGGTGGACGACGGCGAGGACGGACGCCACGGCGACCATGTCGATCAGACCGCCGGTGAAGCCGAGGGCGTCCTGCAGCAGCATGGCGGAGCGGGCGGATCCGGTCTCGGCGGCCTCGGAGCGCTCGGTGAAGTCCGGGGCGTCGTAGGCCGCGAGTTCCACGTCCATGTGGGCGTCGACCATGGCGAGGTCGGCGAGGGTGGCCATACCGGGGTTCAGGCGGCGGGCCGCGCTGCCCGAGGTGATGGAGGCCAGTGCGCCGAGCGCGGTCATCGCGGCGGCGAAGACCAGGGGCGGGGCGGCCGCCGAGATGCGCTCCTGGACGCCGTCGCCCGCCAGGAGCGGGACCATCGCCCGGGAGATCGCCGCGAGTGCGGCCGCCGTGCAGATCCCGCCGAGGAGCTGGGCCGCGACCAGGACGTGGAACGCGGCGCGGTTGACGGCGAGGGCGAGCCTCGCGGTCTGCCGGAGGGCGGAGGGGACGCGGCGGGCCATCTGCCCGAGCGACAGCGCCTCCATGGTCTCGTTGTGCTGGCCCCAGGTGTACTTGAACTCCGGAGGGGCGGGCGGTGCGGCGGTCTTCCGGTGCTCGGCCTGCTGCTCGGTCTGTTGCTCGGTCTGCTGCTCGGACATGCTGCTTCTCCTTCAACCGGGTTGTTTCGGAGGCCCGTTCGTGTGCTCGTGCGCATGGTGGAGAAGCCCTGCTGCGCGGTTGCGCAGGGGGCGGATGCGTGGTCGCGGGAACGGGGAGGAGCGAGTAGAGCGCAGGCCGGAGGCCGGAGCAGCGGGATCTGGCCGACCTCGTGGAGACGGCCCCCTTGCCGTGGCCGCTGATCGTGTCCGGCGGCCGCCGGGCTGCCGGGCCGAGCCGCGAGGCAGGTTGGCCGGAACCGGCCGGTGCGGGGGTCGCCTCTCCGGAATTCGCTTGCGGGCACCTGGCGCGGCCGGTCGCGGGGGCATGGCCGCCCGCGGGGCGGGACCGGGGATGATGGCGGAGTGCTGGTACGAGTGGAAACGCTGCGGCAGGAACCATCGGGGCCCGTGGTGGTGCGGGTGCACTCGGCGGTGGGTGCCGCTGTCGTGGTCTGGGAGGACGGTGCCCGTGAGGCGGTGGGCGGCGAGCACCACATCGAGTGGACCGTCGACGAGGACATCGCCTGGGCGGGGAACACCCGGTCGGCCGCTTCCGCCACGTCCGGGGTGCGGGAGGAGGGCGGCCACATCGTCTTCCGGGGGCGGCTGGGCCTGACCGAGGACGGGGCGGCCGTCCTGGACGTGGGCGGCGCCCTGATCCTCTTCGAGATCGCCGGTCCGCCACCGCCGGACGACGCCGACGGCACCTGGGTGGAGGTACGCGCCGGACGGAGCTCCGTCAGCGTCTGGCCCTGCCGGTACTGACGCACGCCACAGGGGTCACCGTCCCGGCGATGACATCGTGGCATCGTGATGCCATGGTCATCAGTGTTCGCCCGGCCGCGGAGTTCGAGGACGTCCGCGTCATGCTCGGGCCGAAGTCACCCGGCGCCAATGTCTGCTGGTGCCTGAGCTACCGGATCCCGTCCAAGCTCAACAACGAGCTGCGCGGGCCCGCTCGCGGTGAGTACGTCGCAGAGCTGTGCCGCAGTGATCCCCCTCCCGGGGTGGTCGCGTACGACGGCGACGAGCCGGTCGGCTGGGCCGCGGTGGCGCCGCGTGCGGACACCTCGTTCGCCCACAGTCGAAGGATCCCGCACGTCGACGACCTGCCGGTCTGGTCCCTGTGGTGCGTCCGCGTCCGACCCGGGCACCGGAAGAAGGGGATCTCGCACGCCCTCATCGCCGGTGCGGTCGCATTCGCCCGCGCCCAGGGCGCACCGGTGATCGAGGCCTACCCCCTGGACAACGGTGACGCCAAGGCGGACCTGACGATGGCGTACGCCGGCATCCGCAAGAACTTCGAGCGCGCCGGCTTCGTCCACGCCGCTGACACCACTTCGGTGCTGGCCGGCCATCCCCGGATCCTGATGCGGCTCGACCTGCGCTGACGGACTTCGCCCCCGGCCGTGGCCGGGCGAGGGGGCCGGGACGCGCGCTACGCCTGGGCGGAGACCTGGCTGAGGGCGTTGAGCGCGGTGGGCCAGGGGAAGTTGAGCGGGGCGTCGGGGTCGACCGGATCAGGGGTGTAGCCGGTTTCGCCGTGGAGCAGTTCGACCCCGGCGGTGCGCAGGGTGTTCAGGGAGACCTCGAACTGGGGGTGGGCGGCGAGAGCCGTGTTGGTGCAGGGCATCGCGATGACGGGCAGGCGCTTGCCGGTCGCCTCGGCGGCGAGACCTATGACGAGGTTGCTGGTGAGGCCGAGGGCCCACGCGTTCACGGTGTTGAAGGTGGCGGGTGCGAAGAGGACGGCGTCGGCGGCAGGCCATAGGTCGGGTTGGCCGGGGAATTTGTACTGCCAGCGGACGGGATGGCCGGTGAGGGCGGCGAGTCCGTCGAGGCTTCCGGACAGCCAGTGTGCTGCGGTGGGGGTGAGGCCGAGGCACACGTCCCAGCCGCGCGTCTGGGCGTCCTCGATGACATGCGCGATGTCGAAGACGGGCGGGGCGGCGGAGCAGAGCAGGTGGAGCGTCCTCGTGGTCATGCCGCAATATGATCACATGGTTTGACCTTGGTTGCGGTCCCGGGACCAAGGCGCACGTTTCCGCGGGCGATCCCACGACGGCCGGCCACCGAAACGGAATCGGGCGATCGGGATGAACCGGGCGGGCCAGCCGCTCGGTGGAACACCGCTCGGGTCAGTCCATGAGCGCCGCGGCCTGCCGGCGTGCCTGGTGCAGCCAGGCCGCGCGTTCCTCGTCGGAGGAGTCGGTGACCGTACGGAACACGACGCGCCGCACGTCGGTCATCCCCGCATACGGCAGGACACATGCCGCCCATATCCTCTGCAGCGGATCACCGAACTCGCTCTCCTCGCGGTCGAGGGGGGTGTCGGACGTGTTCAGGACGAGCGCCCTGCCGGCCTTCAGGAGCGGTGCGGGCTCCCCGTCCGCGGTGCCCAGCTTGTAGGCGACACCCGGCGCCAGTACCCGCTGCACCCAGCCCGTGAGCACGGCGGGCGGCATCCCCCACCAGTTCGGATGGACGAACACCAGGGCGTCGAGAGCAGCGATCTCTCGCTGGTGCAGCGCCACCTGCGGGTCGATGGCCGGCGCGGCAGCCTCGACCGTCCCCGTCTCCTCGGCGGACAGCAGCGGCGGGAACTCCTCGGCGCAGAGGTCGTGCGCGATGACCCCGCACCCCAGACCGCGCAGCTCCTCCACGACGGCATCGAACACGGCGTGGTTGAAGCTCCCCGGCCGCGGGTGTGCCAGATAGACCCCGATCTGCATGGACGTCCCCCGTCGACTTGAGCCGCCATCGGCTACGAGGCCGCGCGCGTGGGCTCGCCCGCCCGCCGCGTCAATCGGCCCGACCCCATTGTCGGGGCAGCCGCCGCTCGGGGAAAGGTTTCGCGATCAAGGAGCGAGCGCGTCCGACAGGACCTGAGGCCGCCACCAGCGGCTTCGGCGGCGGCGTCGCCCTTGAGCGCACGGGCCTGCGCCGACGGCACCCTCGGGTCCTGCACGTGCGCGGGTCGCCCGGATGGGGGAAGCTGGGCATAGCCGCAGAGCCGAGCGCGGGACAGACGGGCGAGGAGGCCTCGTGGAAAGATCAGCAGACGGCCGGTCCGTTCGCGCACCCCGGTCGCGGATCCGCTCCGGAGTGCGGACCGCCACGCTGCTTTGCGCGGCGGCGGCCCTCGTCACGGCCGTGGTCCCGGCCTCCGCACAGACGCGGACCGCACCGGACCGGGCACCGGCGCCGGTCGTGGTCGTCGACTGCTTCTCGGAGGCCCAGGTCAAGCCCGAGGAGTACTTGCTGGCCTGCGGGGACGGCAACAACCGCCTCGTGGATCTCCGCTGGGACACATGGGGTGCGCAGGACGCGACGGCCACGGGCACCGACATGGTGAACGACTGCACCCCCTATTGCGCGGCGGGCCGCTTCCGGCCCTACCCGGTGAAGGTGACGCTGAGCAGTCCTGAACCCTGGCCGGACCACCCGGGCGTCCAGCGCTTCACCATGATGAGACTCCTCTACACGGACACCGCTCCGTCCCCGGTCCCGAAGGACGTGACCTACAAGATCGCGTACTGACAGGGATCCGGGTCCGTCGCCAGGCGGGCATGGAGCTCGACGTCGAAGCGACTGCCGTCGTAGGAGAGCTTCTGGCGTTGCCGGCCTTCCACGGCGAAGCCCGCAGCGAGAGCGACTCGGCACGATCCGGGGTTGTTCACCCGGTGCCCCAGCTCCAGCCGGAACAGTTCGGCGTCGCGGAACGCCCAGAGAGCGAGAGTCCGGCAGGCCCGGGACGCGACGCCGCGACCCCGGGCCGTCGCCGTGGTCCAGTAGGAGACCCAACCGATGCCGTGGCGCCGGTTCACCGCACCGACCGACACGTGTCCGAGCACCATGCCGTCATCGTCGTCGACGACGACGGAGAAGGCGAAGGCAGAGCCGGAGTCCCACTCGTCATCACGAGCCGCGATCCACTGCTCCGCGGCGTGCACGGTGCCGATCGGCTCGCTGGTCTGCTCACGCATGAGGGGGTCCGCGAAGGCGGTCATCACCGATGGCGCATCACGCATCGCCCATCTACGCAGCACCAAGCCCGGGGAAACATCGATACGTTCACGCACGCCGCGAGTCTTCCCCGCGGTCTGCCGCGCTGTCATCCCGTTTTCCGGACCGCCGGCCGTTGGCCGTTGGCCGCCCGCAGGCAGGAAACCGGGCTGCGTTCGATCGAGCACCCGGGCAGCATGGCGGTGTGAGTGATCTTCTGTGGGATGACGTGAAGTGCTTCTTCGACCCCGACTCGATGGGGTCGCTGCCGGACGTGCGCGTCCCGGACTGTTCGGTGGGGGACTGGCAGGCGGTCCTCGATCTCGTCGGGGCGAGGGGCTGGGCGTGCCGGTACTCCGAGGGCGCGACCGTACTGCCGGTGCCCCGGGCGGAGACCGTGTTGTCCCGCCCGGCGGACGCCGAGTGCCCGGAACTGCGCGTCCGGCCGGATCCGGACGTCCTGGCGATCTTCCGCTTCCATGACGACGAGGTGATCGACTTCGACGTCGACCTGAGGGAGTTGCAGGGGCAGGAACGACTTGACGTGTTCTGCGGCTTCCTGCGGGAGATCGGGCGGCTCCTGGGCAAGCCGGTCCTGATGGATCCGGAGGGTGCTCACGGCCACCCGGTACTCGGCTTCGACGTCCGGGCCGATCGGGTGGTCCTCCTGGCCGAGCCGCAATCGATGTGAAGCGCGTGCGTCGGACAGGCCGGTGAGCCGCCGTCCGCCGGCCGCCCCGAGTGCCGTGCACCGGAAGCGGACCGGGCCGCGGCGGTCAGCCCGGACTGAACACGTCGTTGCACTCGGCGGGGGTGGCCGCCTTCGGGCTGTCCGCGACAGCGGTTCTCCAGTGCGAGATCTCCCCGTCGATGCCGCGCCGCAACGGCTCGGCGTGCGACACCCACGCCTCGGTACCCGGTTCGCCCATCGTCGAGCCGAAGCGGACGGCGATGACGTACCGCTTGCCCGGCTCCAGCACCGCGTACCGGTCCGGGTCCTCCGTCGCGTACCTGCCCGGGCTGCCGCCGCCCTTGACGCCCTGCGTCAGGGACAGCACCGCCGGGAACCGGCCCTTCACCACGTTCAGGACCTTCACCTCGGTCGTCAGGAACGCTCCCGGCTGCGTGCTCTCGTCCTCCTGGTACGGCCCGGTGCGCACGCCCTCGACGAGGGCGATGCCGCGTGCCGCCGAGGCGACCCCGGTGTCCGTGGAGAGGTCCGCCGCACAGATCATCGAGGTCGTCACCTCGCCCCGGCCGGCAGCCACGACCCAGCCCCCGGCGGCGAGCAAGCAGCCGGCGGCCAGTCCGCCGAACGTCCATACCTTCGTGTGCATCAGCCCCACAGCTTCCGGTAGTTGGCCTTGTCCACGTCCTGCGGAAGGGTGAAGAGCGAGTGGGCGCCGGTCCACATGATCGACCGCACGTAGGTGGACCCGCCGTCGCTCTTGTGGCACAGCCCGAGCGCGTGCCCCAGCTCGTGCACGGCCACCTCCCGCCGCGTGTCCGCGTCGTAGCGGGACATCTTGGCCCTGTTGAACCTGATGTAGTCCGTCGCCCCGGTCCCGGGGCGCCGTTCCCACTTCGCCGCGGCCACGTCGGAGGCGCTCGAATAGTCGGTGAACTCGAGGTCGTTCGAGGTGATCGCCGAATCAGCGACGATCTTGATCCTCGAGCCCGGGTACTGCCACTTCGCGACCGCCCACTTGAAGGCGTCGTCGTAGCCGGTCCGGTCGGTCCACCGGATCTCACCGTCGTCCACAGAACTGTCCGCGCGGGTTTCCGTCGCGTCCGGGCCCGACTTCGCGGTGCACGGGGCGGGGTTCACCGCCGCGTGCGCCGGGGAGGGAGCGAGGAGCAGTACGGCGGCAGCCGCGGTGAGGCCGGCGACGAGATTCTTCATCCCATCCACGGTAGGACACCGGGTGGCGGGGCCGATCGTTTCAGCACCCGCTCCGGACGGAAGATTTCCGTTCTGCCGGACCGGGTCGATCCGGCGGTGGCCAGGGACCGGCCGCCAGCAGACGCCCCGCCTCCGCGACGATGGCAGCGGCCAACTGCACCCCCTGGCCAACCCGGTTCGCCCCCCGGCCGTGGTACGCATCGACCCTGTCGACCAGCGGCCGAAGGGCGCGCGGGTGCGCCAGAGCCTCCCAGCCCTCGTGCACGATCACATCCCCACCGTCGGCGGGAGCCATGCTGCCGTTCACGATCAGCCGGAGCCACCAGCGCACGAGCTCCCAGCGGGCCGACTCCCACGGCAGGTCGGTGTCATCGGTGGGAAGGCCCTCGGCCAGGCCCAGCTCGACGAGTGCCCGGTCGAACAGCGCATCGGCCCCTTCGCTCCCGGCCCGCGTCAGACCGGCGAGCAGCACCAGAGACTCCGTCTCGACGCCCAGCACCAGTGCCGCAAGCGCGGCCTCGATCAGGTGGTGCGGATGGAGCCGACGGCCGATCAGGCGCTCGAGCGCCAGCATCCGCAGGTACTCGACCGCCTCCTGCGCACTGACGGCGTACGGGGTATGAGGTGTGGGCGCACGGACGTCGATCCCCGGCCTGCCATTGACGAAGTACGACCAGAAACGGACGGTCGATCGACGGGTGGGAAGGCCGCTCGCCCGGCCGGCGAACTCGTGCCGGATGTAATCGGCGAGGTCGTTCCCGTAGACGATGATGTCGCTCTGGTGGACGGACAGGACGCAGTGGCCCCACTCGCCCGCCGTGGCGGGCAGGTAGCGGTGGCCGTACACGGGGACCAGCGGGGGAGCGGCCGCGAGTTCGGCCCGTGCGAGCCGAAGGGCATCGGACGTCTGCGCAGGTCTCGCTCTCCAGTCGGGATGCCAGAAGCGGGCGTGCTCCATGTCGAAGAGCACGCCCTCGGCCGGGCCGGCGAGCCGGTGGGCCAGCTCGGCGGGATCGCCGCCCCGCCAGTCGGGCCAGGCCCGAGTCCCGTGCGGGAGTCCGGCGGCGAGGAAGACGCGATGGTCCGCCGCGAACCTGAAGCCGAACCGCTCCTCGATCCGGCCGAGTTCCCGTTCGTCGAGCCCCGGCCCGATCTCGGCCGGGAGCATCTTCTGGAGGTCCTTGGCCTCCTCGAGGGTCAGGACCGGGGGGATCGCCGTCAACTCGTCGCCGGGCTCGGGCCGTTCGGGGCGAGAGCGAGCCGGGCCACGCGTTGGCCGCCGCTGAGCTCGCCCGTGGGACTGAAGCCGAGGCCGAGATAGAACGGCTCGGGGCTGTTGTCGCCGGTGTCCCAGCAGACGTACGCCTCGTGGATGCCGCGGGAGCGGATCTCCTCCGTGGTGGCGTGGACGGCGAAGCGGCCGTACCCCTTGCCCTGGTGGCGTGCGTCGATGTTCAGGCGCCAGATGCCGCTGCGCCGGTCGGCGGGGTCGGTGGCCGGGTCCCAGACGATGTCGTGGAAGGCCATCACGAAGCCGACGACTTCGTCGCCGTCGACGATGGCCCGCGGCCAGGCGGTCGCCGTGTGCACGTACGCCTCGGCGAGCGACTTCACGACGGGGGATACGAGGTGGCTCTGGTCGGGGCGCACCTGTATCGCGCAGACGGCGTCGAAGTTGTCGCCGGTCACGGGTTCCAGGCGCAGCGGGCCCGGTGCGGGGGAGTTCAGGGCTGGCATGACCTCAGGGTATCCCCGGCGCAGGCATCGCTCCGACGGCCCCGCGTCCGGCCCCGCGTCCGGGTCCGCGATCGCCGCACCGCACTCCGGACGCCGGGATGTGACGACAGGTCACATCCCGGGCCCGTCTGCGATCGGCAGGGTGCGGCGGGGAGGGCCGCTACGGCTTGCGGGCGTGGAGCACGCGCATGCCCCGTGCACCCGTGGCGTCGTGCGAAATCTCCAGGCCGGCCTCCCGGCACTGGGCGGCCAGCCGCTCGGCGGGGATCCGCAGCTTCGGGTAACTGCTGGTGCGCAGGGTCCACTCACCGTCGGCGCGGGTGTGGAGGAGGTCGTGCACCATCACGGTGTCCTCGTCGACGTATTCCAGGAAGCAGGTCAGCAGCCGGTTCTCGTCGCTGCGCACGGGAAGGAAACGGTCGGTGCCTTCCAGGGGTGCGCTGAGGTCGCGGTAGGTGATGACGAGGTGGCCGCCGGGGGCCAGCGCCCGACGGACGTCGGCGAGGAGGGCCGGAACGTCCGACGGCGTGGGCAGATGCGGGAGGGTGTCTCCCATGCAGAGGACCGCCGCTGCTGTTCCGGGGGCCGCGATCCGGGGCAGGGCGGTACGGATGTCGGCGTTCAGGGGGCGGATCGGGGAGTTCTTCCCGGCGCAACGGGTGAGTTCGGCCAGGAGCTTTCCGCTGGTGTCGACGGCGGTGACAGGACTGAACCCGAGGGCGGCCAGGGCCAGGGACTGGACGCCGGGCCCGCAGCCGAGGTCGATCGCGTGGCCGCCCGCCTCGGCGTGATCCTCGTCGGGGAGGACGCCGAGGCCCTTCAGCAGGGAGGCCTGTCCCTCGGCGAGAGAGGTGATGTCCCCGCCGAGCATCCAGGTGTACTGGTCGGCGAGCAGGTCTTCGTAGTGGTCGGTCGCTGTTGCCATACGGTCTCCTGTGGTCGGGCGGAGGGCGCGTTCACACGCACATTCCGCATCACCTTCGGCGGCAGGGTCAGGACCGCCTGCCCGGCCCGGCCCGCCGCCGGGGAGCCTACTTCGCCCCCGTCGCCCCCGTCGCCGCCGGCTCAACGACCGGTGATGTCCCGGCCCGGCAGCCTCCGCACGGCGGACCGGACGGCCGATCGGACCGACGACCGGCCGGAGGGACGCGCCGTCGGCGCGTCCCTCCGCGGCAACAGGCCGGTCAGTCCAGGAAGTCGGCGACCAGTTCGGCGAAGGCCTCCGGGGTGAGGACCTCGACACCGAGTTCGGCGGCCTTGACGGCCTTCGAACTCGGCTTGCCGTTCGCGGACGGCGCGGAGACCAGGACGGAGGTCTTCGCGCTGACGCTGCTGCCCGCGCGCCCGCCCGCCTTCTCGATCAGGACGTTCATGGCGTCCCGCCCCCGGCCCTCCAGCGCTCCTGTCATCTTCCCCGTCACCACCACGACCTTGCCGGCCAGCGGACCCGATCCCTGTGCCTCGGCCGGCTCCTGAGGCTCGGTCATATTGACCCCCGCCGCGGCGAGCTTGTCGATGACCGCAGCCAGGGCGGCGATCTGGTCGACTATCACCGGGGCCTTCTCCGGGCCGATGCCGTCCACGGCCTGCATGGCCGTGGCATCGGCCCTGCGGACCGCGTCCATCGTGCCGAAGTGCCGGGCGATGCGGCGCGAGATGCTGCGCCCGGTCCCCAGGATGCCCAGTGCGCAGACGACGCGGCTCAGCGGGCGGGTCTTCGCCGTTTCGATCTGCTCGGCGAGCTTCGCGGCACGCCTGGCGCTGCCGGAGGCGGTGGTGAGCTGGTCGAGGGTCAGGACGAACAGATCGGCTACGTCCGTGACGTCTCCGGCATCGACCAGGGCCTTCACGTACGTCTTGCCGAGCCCGTCGATGTCGAGCATCTCGCGCCCGGCGGCGTACTCGATGAGGGCCGGGAGGGCGCAGGCCGCGCCCTGTGCGCAGCGCCACCGCTCCTGGGTCTTGTTGATCTCTCCGCCGCAGTTGGGGCACTCCTGGGGGAGCGGCACCTCCGTCGCTCCGGCCGGGCGCAGCGCCACCACGGCGGCCTGGACGCGAGGGATGATGTCGCCCGCCTTGTAGACGGTCACCGTGTCGCCCAGGTGCAGATCGCGGCGCCGGATGTCGGCCGGGTTGTGGAGCGTGGCCCGGGTGACCGTGGACCCGTCGATCAGGACGGGTGCGAGTATGGCGGTCGGGGCGAGCACGCCGGTCCGGCCGACCTCCCACACCACATCCTCCAGCACGGTCTGCCGCTCGACGGCCGGGAGCTTGAAGGCGACGGCGAAGTAGGGGAAACGGCTGCCCAGGCCTGCCGCTTGCTGCTCGGCCGGGTCATTGACCTTGATCACGACACCGTCGATACCGAACGGCAGCCCGGGGCGCATCGCGGCGATCTCGTCCACCCGCTGCTGAGCCTCGGCGAGGGTGGCGACCACGTGAAGCCCGGCCGGTGTGTCCGCGGTCGTCCGCACTCCGGCCGCGGCGACAGCGGCCAGCACCTCGGCGTGCGTGCCCCCGACGGGCAGGAACGCCTCCCCGTCCAGCTCGACGGCGCCGTACGTCCAGAACGTCATCATCAGCCGGTACGGGCGGTCCTTCGCCCGCAGGGTGCCGGCCGTGCCGTTGCGGGGGTTGGCGAAGACCTGCGCGCCGTGCGCGGTGCGGACCGCGTTCGCGGTCTCGAACTGCTCCTGGGTGAACAGCACCTCGCCGCGCACCTCGAAGGTGGCGGGCACCGCCAACCGCTCGGGCAGGCCCTCGATCTGCCCGATGACGTGGCTGATGTCCTCGCCACTGCTGCCGTCGCCACGCGTGATGATCTGCACCAGCCGCCCCGCCCGGTAGCGGGCCGCCACGGCCGCGCCGTCCAGCTTCGGCTCGACGGTGAACCCGCCGGCCGCAGCGGCGCCCAGCCGGCGCTGCAGGGATTCGCCCCACGACAGCAGGCCTTCGGGGTTGAAGACGTTGTCCAGGCTGAGCAGCCGGGTGGTGTGCGCGACGTCACCGGCCGGGGCGACGCCGTCGCCGACCTGTCCGGTGGGGGAGTCGGCGGCGACGTCCTCGGGGTGCTGCTCCTCCCAGGCCAGCACGGCGAGCCGGAGCCGGTCGTAGGTCGCGTCGTCCATCGAGCTGTCGCCGTCGGCGTAGTACGCACCCGATGCGGCGCGCAGGCGCTCGAGCGCGGCCTCGTACTCGGACCGGCCGGACATGCTGGACAGCGCCTCAACGGCGGAAAGGTTCGTCATGGGAGTGATCCTCTCGCGAGGCACTGACAATCGCCCCGGCGCCCTCACCGCCGCCCCCTGACCGCCGCCCCCTCACCGCCGTCCTGTCACGGCCCGCCCGCCCGCCTCGGGTTCGGCGCCGTCCAGCGGGCCGGGGGAGCCGGGCCGCGATGCTTTCGGCCCGTCGTCCGGGCCCTCGTGGACCCGCTCCGGCGAGGGGTCCGGTGCCGATGAACAGGAACGCGCGCACCCCAGAGGTCAGCCGGCGCCGGTGGTAGACCGCGCAGGCGATGCCGGTGAGGGCGTGTCTGCGGGCCATGGACAGTGCGGTGCGGGAGGCCGGGATGATCGTCGTCCCTGTCGAGGCGAGTGCCGAGGTGGCGACGGCGAGGAGAACGATCCAGTCCCATCCGCCGAGTGCCTCGCGGGCCAGGGACGCGAAGACGGCCTGAAGGTCCGTCGTCTCCTCGGCGAGGTTGACGGCCGACTCCCGGCCCCAGTAGACGAAGACGCCGAGGAGCAGCCCGCCGGTCAGCGCCGTGCCTCCCGCCCCGAAGGGGTCGAGCCAGCCGACGGACGGCCGCGGCGCGTCGAGCGACCCGGTGCCGGCGTGGACCGGTAGAGGGCGACGGCAGCGAACGCGAACGGGCAGAGGGTCTGCAGCAGGACGGGGACGTTCTGCAGGCGGGCCGCGGCCTGCGTGTCCCGCACGCACAGCGCCGCCATCGTCACGATCACCAGCACGGTCAGTGCCTGGCGGATCAGGGTGTCACCGGCCCAGCCGTCCAGGCCGACGGCCAGCAGGCCGAATTGGACGGCCACGTCGGCGAGCGAGCCGACCACCAGGAGCCCGGTCATGGCGATCGCCCAGCCGCCCAGCCAGCCGGCCGTCGGACCGAGCGCACGCGTCACCCACGAAAAGGTCGTGCCGCAGTCGGGGTCGGCCCTGTTCAGTTAGTAGAAAGCGGATGCGATGAGGAAACCCGTACGCCGCACAGAGGGTCAATGGTGTTGGCATAAGCACGCCGGATCAGCCGCGCCGCCCCGCGTCCCCGCCCCCGGCTGCCGGCCGGCCCCCGGAGCTCCCGGCCGCCTCGGCCAGTTGCCTCTCGGCGGTGTCCAGCAGCATCTCCAGCGCGACCGGGTAGGCGCTGTGCGGCATGCGGGCCGCCAGCAGCCCGGCGGTGGCCGCGATGTTCGGGTATTCGTCCGCCGGCAGCCGTGCGTACGTCGACTCCCACCTCTCCTCGTCCGACTCGCGCGCCTTGTCCGTCAGCGCGAGCGGACCCGCGTCGAGCGCCGCGAAGGCCAGCGACTGGTCGATGTACGCGTGGTAGATCCGTACGGCGTCCCCGTCCGCGAATCCCGCGCCGCGCAGGCTGCCGAGGATCGCCTCGTCGGCGGCGATCTCGCGCGGCCGGCCGGTCACCCGGCTCGCGGTCAGCAGCGCCGCCTGGGGATGCGCGAGGTAGGCGCCGTGGATGCGCAGCCCGAGCGAGCGCAGGTCGTCGCGCCACTGCCCGGTGGGAACCCAGCCGGCGAGCGCCCGGCCGATCAGCTCCTCGCCGATGGCCAGAGTCAGGCCGTCCATGCCGTCGAAATACCGGTACAGGGTGCTGGGGTCCGCGCCGAGGGCGGCGCCCAGCCGCCGGGCGGACAGGCCCGCGCTGCCGTGCTCGCGCACCATCCGCAGGGCCGTCTCGACGATCAGGCGCTCGGAGAGCACCGTCCCCTGCCGGGTCGGACGCCGCCGCCTGCGGGCCTCTTCCGGAACCACGTCCTTCGCCATCGGGCGCTCTCCCATCCTTATGCCAACACCATTGACCTTAACTCGGAGCGCCCGGTTCCATCAGTCCCCCGAGGCGCACGCCTCGCAGAGAAAGGACCTCGCCATGCGTGTTCTGCTTGTGGGTGCCGGCGGTGTCGGGAGCGCGATCACCAAGATCGCCGCCCGCCGCGACTTCTTCGACCACTTCGTCGTCGCCGACTACGATCTGGCCCGCGCCGAGGCGGCGGTCGCGGCCCTGGGCGGCGCCGAGCAGCGGTTCAGCGCCCGCCGCGTGGACGCCTCCGACGAGGCGGCGGTCACCCGGCTGCTCACCGAGAGCGGATGCGACGTCCTGATGAATGCCACGGACCCGCGCTTCGTCATGCCCCTGTTCAACGCCGCGCTGGCGGCGGGCAGCCACTACCTCGACATGGCCATGTCCCTCTCCCGGCCGCACCCGGACCGCCCGCACGGCGAATGCGGCGTGAAGCTCGGTGACGAGCAGTTCGAACGGGCCGAGGAATGGGAGAAGTCGGGCCGCCTCGCGCTCGTCGGGATGGGCGTCGAGCCCGGGCTCTCGGACGTCTTCGCCCGCTACGCGGCCGACACCCTCTTCGACGACATCGACGAGATCGGCATCCGCGACGGTGCGAACCTGGCCGTCGAGGGGTTCGACTTCGCCCCGTCCTTCAACATCTGGACGACGATCGAGGAGTGCCTGAACCCCCCGGTCGTCTACGAGCGCGAGCGCGGCTGGTTCACCACCGAGCCCTTCAGCGAGCCCGAGGTCTTCGACTTCCCCGAGGGCATCGGCCCCGTCGAGTGCGTCAACGTCGAACACGAGGAGGTCCTCCTCGTCCCCCGCTGGGTCGGAGCCCGCCGGGTCACCTTCAAGTACGGCCTCGGCGACGACTTCATCGGCAAGCTCAAGACCCTCCACGCCCTGGGCCTGGACTCCACCGACCGGGTTGCGGTCCGCGGTGAGGGCGGCGCGGAGGTGCGCGTCTCACCCCGCGACGTGGTCGCCGCCTGCTTGCCCGATCCGGCGACGCTCGGGGACCGCATGACCGGAAAGACCTGCGCCGGCACCTGGGTCAAGGGCACCAAGGACGGCCTGCCCCGCGAGGTCTACCTCTACCACGTGGTCGACAACCAGTGGTCCATGCGGGAGTACGGCTCCCAGGCCGTCGTCTGGCAGACCGCCGTCAACCCGGTGGTGGCCCTCGAACTCCTCGCCACCGGCGTCTGGTCGCAGGCCGGCGTACTGGGCCCCGAGGCGCTCCCGCCGCTCCCCTTCCTCGACCTGCTCACCGCGTACGGGTCACCCTGGGCGATGCGCGAACAGAGCGACACCCCGACAGCGACCCTCTGACCGCGCCGACGCGGCGGAGCCGGTCGCGGACAAGTGCCGGACGGTCAGCAGTGGTTGACCGCCACGGGGTGGTTCTCGTGCGGGCCGTATCCCGCGAAGGTGGCGGTCGTGGCGGCGGCGATCTCCCGGCAGGGCGAAGTGCTGCCGTCCTGGTAGAGGACCTGGAGGCCGCGAGTGTCGCCGCAGCCGTTGAAGACCGAGGTGTAGCGCCAGGTCTCGGACCAGGTGACGCACGTGGGCGCGATGCCGGAGGCCGGCGTGCCGGGTGTGCGCCGGAACGTGTCCCGGGTGGTGAGGGCGGTGTCGGGCCGGGGCCGGAAGCTGCGGTCCGGCCCGGCCTCCCAGGTGATCGTTCCGTCGGCCGCCTTCACCAGGTACTTGTACGCGACGGAGGAGCCGGAGCCCACGAGGGCCTCGGCGTCCCATGCGGGATAGCCGTGCGCGTCGAGCGGCAGCGCGCGGGCCGGATCCCAGGATCCGAGGGCCGGATCGCTGCCGACGGCGAAGACCTGGTCGCCCCAGCCGGTGGTGGTCGTGACCTGGAACCGGACGGGTGACGTCGAGGGCGTGTCCGCCGCGGAGGACGGCGAGGCCAAGGGGAGGAGTGCGGCGGCCAGGGCGACCACGATGACACCGGCGCGTCTGCTCTTCGGTCCCTGCATGGGGAGTTGGTCCCTTCGTTCGGAGTGCGGTGGGCGGCAGCAGCCTATCCACTTCTGCAAGTTCTTGCGGCAACTTGCAGAAATCTTCCAGCCGTTCGCAGATCCGACCTGGATCCCGGTCGCCCCGAACGGCGTCGGGCCCGGACCCGCGGGTGCGGGTCCGGGCCCGACGGCTGCGTCGACGGGGGCCGGGGCGGGTGCGCGGCTACTTCACCGAGCCCGCCATCACGCCCTGGACGAAGTGCCGTTGGAAGGCGAAGAAGACGATCAGCGGGACCACCAGGGACAGGAAGGCCCCCGGGGCCAGGACGCCGATGTTGCTGCCGAACTGCCGCATCTGGGACTGCAGGGAGACCGTGAGCGGCTGGGACTCGCTGTCGGCGAAGAGCAGCGCCACCAGCATGTCGTTCCACACCCACAGGAACTGGAAGATGGCCAGGCTCGCGATCGCCGGGCGGCCGAGCGGCAGCACCAGCCGGGAGAAGATCCGCCACTCGCTGCCGCCGTCCATCCGGGCGGCCTCGAGCATCTCTCGCGGAATCTCGGCGAAGTAGTTGCGCAGCAGGAAGATCGCGAACGGCAGTCCATAGGCGACGTGGAAGAGGACGACGCCCGCGACCGTGCCGAACAGCCCCACCGCGCCGAAGAGTTTGGCCACGGGCAGCAGCCCGATCTGCACGGGTACGACCAGCAGTCCGACGACCACCAGGAAGACGGCGTCCCGGCCGGGGAACTCCAGCCACGCGAAGGCGTATCCGGCGAGGGCCGCGATGGCCACCACCAGGACGGTGGTGGGTACGGAGATCAGGACGGTGTTCCCGAAGGCCGCGGCGATGCCCGAATCCTTCAGGAGGGCGCCGTAGTTGTCCAGGGACAGCTGGGCCGGGTCGGTGAGAGCGGTCCACCAGCCGTCCGAGGCGTTGTCGCCCTCGGAGCGCATGGAGGAGATGAGCAGGCCCGCGAGCGGGGTGATCCATACGAGGGCGACCAGGATCAGCGCGCCCTGGACGAGGGAGTTGCTGAGCAGGCGCGACAGCCGCCCCCCGCCGCGGCGGCCGGGCCGGGGAGGCGTGGCCGCCGGGCCGGCGACGGGGCGGACCGCCGACGGTCGCCGCGGCGGCCGGCGCTCGATGGTGCTGGGGCCGCTCATGATCCGCTCCTTCGGAAACGCCGGATGTTGAAGACCATCGCCGGGACGACCAGCAGGAGGAGCACCACGCTGAGCGCGCTGCCGAGCCCCTGGTCGTTGCCGCCGCCGAAGGAGACCAGCCACATACGGGTGGCCAGCACGTTCGCCTCCTCCTGGACCGGTCCGGGCGCGATGATGTAGACGAGGTCGAAGACCTTCATCACGTTGATCACCAGGGTCACGAAGACGACGGTGAGCACCGGAGCGAGCAGCGGCACAGTGATCTTGCGGAAGATCTGGCCCTCGGAGGCGCCGTCCATGCGCGCGGCCTCCAGCGCGTCCCGGGGGATGGCGGCGAGGCCGGCGCCGATGAGGACCATCGCGAAGCCGGTCCACACCCACAGGTAGGCGCCGATGATGGCCGGTGTCACCAGCGCCGGACCGAGCCAGTTCACGCCCTGGTACGGGGCCTCGAAGTTGGCCGCGGGCAGCCGGACGGTGTAGTCGCCGTCGGCCAGCCCCGTGAAGCGGAACGATCCGTCGTCGGCCGTGACGGCGGTCGCGGCCACCCGTCCGCCGTCCCGGACCGCCTCGACCGTCATACCGGGCAGCCCGTTCTCGCCCGGGTCGACCTTGCCCGGCGTACCGGCGCCGCCGGGGGCGAAGTCGAGGTAGACGACGCCTCCGATCGCGTCCGCGACCGGAGCAGCGGTGGCCGCGGCCTTCGCTGCGGCGGGCATCGAGCCGGGTGCCACCCCTATGAACCCGAGACTGACCGAACTGCCGGGACGCAGCGTCCCCTCGGTGCTGTACGGGCCGCCCGCGCTCCCGGTCACGCCCTGGCCCTCCCGGGCCCGGGCCGTCGGGAAGGCGGCCGAGTCCTCGAAGCTGTCGTGGACGCCGACGACGGCGGCATTGAGCACGCCCCGGTCCGGGTCCTGGTCGTAGGCGAGCCGGAAGATGATGCCCGCGGCCAGGAACGACACGGCCATCGGGAGGAAGAGCACCAGCTTGAACGCGGTCGCCCAGCGCACCTTCTCGGTGAGCACGGCGAGCATCAGACCGAGTCCGGTCAGCAGCGTCGGGGCGACGACGACCCAGAGCGCGCTGTTGCGGATCGCCTTGAGGGTGGCCGGATCCTGCACGATCGCCGCGTAGTTCCCGGCGCCCACGAAACGGGTGCCGTCGGCGTCGAAGAGGCTGCGGCCGAAGGAGAAGAGGACCGGATAGACGACCAGCGCGCCGAGCAGCAGCAGGGCCGGGAGGACGAAGACGACCGCGAGGCGGCGCTTCCTCCGCTGGGCCCGGCGCCGCCCGTCGGCGATGTCGCCGCGGGCGGCGGTCAGGGTGTCAGCCATGAGAGTCGCCTCAGTTCCCGTAGGCCTTGGCGGCCTCGGCCTCGAGCTTCGCGGCCGTGCCCTGCGGGTCCGACGGGTCGCGCAGGAAGTCCTGGAGCAGCTTCCACTCGCCCGCTCCCTTGGTCCCGCCGAACGCGGCCGGGGCCTGGTCGGACATGTCGAAGCGGATCGAGTCGCCCGCCGCTATCAGCGAGTTGGCGGTGCTGCGGGTGATGTCGTCGCCGTACGAGGCGATGTCGACCTGGTTGTTCGGCGACAGGAAGCCGCCGGCCCGGGCCCAGACCTCCGCCGCCTCGGAGCCGGCCAGGTACTCGAGCAGCTTCATGCCGGCCTTGCTGTTCTTTCCGTCCTTGAGGACGACGGCCGCGTCGCCGCCGCTGACGACCGGCGGCCTGCCGCCCTCGACCGAGGGGAACGGGAAGAACTTGGCGTCCGTGCCGAGCTTCTTGCCGAACTGGTCCTTGGCGACGCCGCCGACGAAGTCGCCCTCGTAGACCATGCCCGCCTTGGGCTCGGGGCCGAAGACCTGTGCGACGGAGGAGGGGAAGTCCGTCCCGAGCGCCGCCTGGGCACCGCCCGCGACGAGCTGCTTGTCCTTGAACAGCTCTCCGAGGGTGGTCAGCGCCCTGACGACGCTCTCGTCGGTCCACTTGAGCTTGTGCTGGGCGAGCTGGTCGTACTTCTCCGGCCCGGCCTGGGAGAGGTAGATGTTCTCGAACCAGTCGGTGAGGGTCCAGCCGTCCTCGCCGGCTATGGCGAAGGCCGGGCGGCCGGAGTCGGCGAGGGTGCGGCCGGCCTTGAGCATGTCGGTGTAGCTCTTGGGCTCGTTGACGCCGGCCTGGGCAAAGGCCTCCGGGGCGTACCAGACCGTCGACTTGTGGGCGGCCTTGAAATAGAGGCCGTAGTACGTGCCGTCGACGGTGCCGTAGTTCTTCCACACGGGGGCGAGGGTGGAGCCGGCCGTGCGGGTGGTCTGGTCGGAAAGGGGCTGGAGCCAGCCCTCCTTGGCGAACTGCTGGAGCACGCCCACCTGGGGAACCATCACCACGTCGGGCGCGTTGCCGCCTTCGATCTTGCTTCCGACGAAGGTGGAGACGTTGTCGCCGGAGGGCACGAAGACCGTCTTGGCACCGGTCTTCTCGGTGAACGCGTCCAGGACCTTCTTGAAGTTCTTCTGCTCGCTGCCGGTCCAGACGCCGGCCACGGTCACGGTCTGGCCGCTCAGTTCGCCGCCGCTCGCCGGTCCGGTGGCGTTGCCGCAGGCGGTGGCGCCGAGGGCGAGGGCGAAGGCCGCCGATGCGGTGGCCGCGGTACGTCGGGTCGCCTTGCTGGGTCGTCGCATGAGAGGGGTCCTTTCGTGGAGGTCAGGTGCCCCGGGGGGCGGGCCCTGACCGCACTGGGAAGCGGAACGGGGAGAACCGGTGGGTCAGGCGCCGGGGATCTGGGCAGGGGCAGGGGCAAGGACCGGGGCAGGGGCCGGGCAGTCGGCCGTCCACCAGGCGGCGGTCGCCGCGGGCAGGACACCGTCGGGGCAGGGACCGCTGGCGAGCAGCGCCGTCCCGGGGACCGGGGCGGGTACCGGCTCGGTGCCGAAGTTGACCGCGCAGACCAGGCCGTCGCCGCGGACCATCGCCAGTACCTGGGCGGGAGCGTCCAGCCAGCGCAGGGCGCCGTCGCCGAGCTGCGGCAGGGTGCGCCGCAGCTGGAGGCCGTCGCGGTAGAGGTGCCAGAAGGAACGCGTGTCGGCCAGCGCGCGGTCGGTGGCGTGCTCGGCGAACCACTCGGGCTGTGGCAGCCACGGCTTGGCGCCGGCCGCGTCCCCGGTGAAGCCGAACGGGGAGGCGTGCCCGGACCAGGGCAGGGGCACGCGGCAGCCGTCCCGGACGTGCTTGCGGCTGCCCGTGCGCAGGAAGATCGGGTCGGTGAGGACCTCGTCGGGCAGGTCGAGGACCTCGGGGAGTCCGAGTTCCTCGCCCTGGTAGACGTAGGCGGCGCCGGGCAGCGCGAGCATCAGCAGGGCCGCGGCGCGGGCGCGGGCGGCTCCCAGTCCGCTGCCTTCCACCCCGGGCTCGCCCGCGTACCGGGTGACCGTGCGGACCTGGTCGTGGTTGTTGAGGACCCAGGTGACGGTGGAGCCGGTGCCGGCGATGTCGCGCACCGCTTCGGTGATCGTCCCGCGGAAGGCGTCCGCGTCCCAGGGTGCGCTGAGCAGGTCGAAGAAGAAGGCCTGGTGCAGTTCGTCGGGGCGGACGTACTCGGCGTGCTCGCGTGCGGTGGGTACGGACACCTCGCCGACCAGCAGCCGCTCGTGACCGTCCCGGGCGGTGTACTCCTCGCAGACCGAGCGCCAGCGCCGCCACACGTCGTGGACCTCGGGCCGGTTCCAGGCCAGCTGGTTGACGGCGTCGCGGGCGCGCTCGTCCGCTCCGGGGTCGTCGGAGTCGGGCAGCGCGGGGTGCTTGAACAGTCCGGCGGCGACGTCGATGCGGAAGCCGTCGACCCCGCGGTCCAGCCAGAAGCGCAGCACCTGCTCGAAGTCGTCCCCCACGGCGGGGTCGCGCCAGTTCAGGTCCGGCTGCTCGGGAGTGAAGAGGTGCAGGTACCACTCACCGGGGGTGCCGTCGGGCTCGGTGATCCGGCTCCAGGCGGGTCCGCCGAACATGGCGCGCCAGTTGTTGGGGGGCTCCGCCCCGTCCGGGCCGCGGCCGGGTGCGAAGTGGAACCGCGAGCGCGCTGCGCTGCCGGGTCCCGAGGCGAGCGCGTCCCGGAACCACGGGTGCTCGCTGGAGCAGTGGTTGGGGACGATGTCGAGCAGGAGCTTGAGCCCGAGCCGGCGGGCGTCGGCCACCAGCCGGTCGAACTCGGCGAGGTCGCCGTAGACGGGGTCGACCCCGCAGTAGTCGGCGACGTCGTAGCCGTGGTCGTGCTGCGGCGACGGGTAGAAGGGGCTGAGCCAGATGCCGTCGACCCCGAGCTTGCGCAGGTAGGGGAGTCCGGTCCGGACGCCGGCCAGGTCGCCGATGCCGTCCCCGGTGCTGTCGAGGAAGCTGCGGACATAGACCTGGTAGATCACCGCGTCACGCCACCAGGGGGCAGGGGCGGGAGCGGCGGGGGAGAGGTGGCCGGTGGCGGCCGGAAGGGTGCTGAGCATCTCGCGTCGACCTGTCTGCTGAATGCGAGAGCGCTCCGGATCGGTGCGCTGTTATGCATGCATGTTAAGTAGCAGCGACCGGAAGGTGTCAACGATGTGTCCAGAAACAGCGCAAAGCTGGGATGGTTTGTGCATGAATGCCCGCATGCATGAAGAAGGGTCTCTACTTAACATGTAAGTAGAGACCCTTGGGGAGTGAAGATGCCGACGAGCGGAGAAACGGCAGGGCTCAGCGCCCGAGGAGCGCGATCAGCCCTTGCGGGAGATGGCCCCGAGTTCGCGCGCGAGCCGCGCCGTCGCCTCCTCGGGCGTCTGGCGCAGCGCCATCACGTCCTGCGCCACCGCCTGCACGGCGAGGCTCACCTGGTCGTAGCGCGCACTCTTGGGGCGCGGCACCGCCGACAGCACGCTCTGGCGGAGCGTGGGCAGGTACGGATACGCCCGGACCAGCTCGGGATCCTCGTACAGCGCGGCGCGCACCGGCGGCAGCGAGCCCTTGGTGAGCACCTGCCGCTGGACCCGTTCACTGGTCAGGTAGGAGATCAGATCGGCCGCCGACGCGGGATGCCGCGCATGGCTGCTCACGGCGAGGTTGGACCCGCCCAGCACGCTGGTGCCGGGCCCGTCGGCTCCGGGCAGCGGCACGGCGCCGAACCTGCCCGCGATCTTCGACCCCGCGTCGCTCGCGTCCGCGTACACGTAGGGCCAGTTCCGCAGGAAGAGCAGCCGGCCGTCCTGGAAGGCCCGCCGCGACTCCTCCTCCTTGTACCCGAGCGCCTCGCGGGGGATCCAGCCCTCGCGCACACCGTCCGCGAGGAACCGCAGCCCGGCGCGCGCCGCGTCGGAGTCCACGCTCACGCGGGCGCCGTCGTCGCGCAGGATCGACCCGCCCGCCGAGTGCACGGCCTCGGTGACATTGACGGTGAGTCCCTCGTACGGCAGGAACTGGCCGGCATAGCCGTCCAGCCCGTACTCCGGAGCGATCGTGCGGGCCTGGCGGGCCAGCTCGTCCCAAGTGCGCGGCGGCTCCTCGCCCTCCCGCTCCAGGATGTCCTTGCGGTAGTAGAGCAGTCCCGCATTGGTGACGTACGGGACCGCGTACAGCCGCCCGTCGAAAGTCGCGGTGTCGACGACCGGCCGCAGGAACGCGTCCAGGGGGAACCGGTCACGCCGCAGCGGGGAGATCCACCCGGCCGCCGCGAACTCCGACGTCCAGGCGACGTCGATGTTCAGCACGTCGAACCGGTCACGGCCCGAACGCAGTTCGCTGATCATCTGGGCCCGCGTCTCGTCCGCCGAGTCGGGCAGCTCGACGAGCGTCACGCGCTCGTCGGGATGGGCCTCGTTCCAGTCGTCGAGGAGCGGCGGGAGGTAGTCCGTCAGATCGCCCGCCGTGACGAGCGTCAGAGGACCGCGGTCACCGGCACCGGAGGCCGCCCCCGCGTCGGCGCGGACGCCGAAACCGGTGTATCCCGCCAGTACGACCGCTCCCACCAGGAGAGCTCTACCCGCGGCACGCATCCACCGCATAGATTCCTCCCAGTGCACGATCCGGCTGCGCCGCCGACCATCGTGGCCTATATATACCCGTTAGGCATGGGCGATACTAGACGCCCAGGCAGACGAGACGGACAGCGGCGCAACTCGGCCCGCTGCCGAGTGAACCGTTGACTACGGAGCGGGAAGGAGGGGGAGCGAGTGCGGCTGGCGCTCCTTGCGCTCCTCACCCGTAGCCCTGCGCACGGTTACGAGCTGAAGCAGGACCTTGAGAAGCTCCTGGGCGCCGCGTACCCTCAGCCCAACGTCGGCCAGATCTACGTCACCCTCGGCCGGCTGGAGAAGAGCGGCCTGATCGAGGGCGAGGACGTCGAGCAGGCGGGCCGGCCCAACAAGCGCACGTACCGGCTGACGGACGCCGGACGCGAGGCCGTACTGGCCTGGTTCGAGGAGACCGCCGAGGAGCCCCGGGTACGGGACGAGTTCTTCATGAAGATCGCGCTCGCACCGCAGTCGGGTCTGGCAGATCCGGTCGCACTGATCAACAAGCAGCGGCGGCAGTACCTCAACACGATGCGGGACCTGTCCAAGCTGGCCGCGGCGGAGGACCGCGACAACAAGATCTCCCAACTGCTGATCGAGGGCGCCATGCTGCACCTGCAGGCCGACCTCGACTGGCTCGAACGCTGCCAGGAGGAGCTGGAATGAGCGACGACGCCACCACCGCCGCTCCTGGCGTGCCCGCCGACCCGGTCGCCCCCGCCGAGCCCATCGTGCGCGCCGAGGGCCTGACCAAGACCCACCACGGCGAGGGCGTGCCGGTGCACGCCGTACGCGGGGTCGACCTGTCCGTCCAGCCGGGCGAGTTCGTCGCGATCACCGGGCCTTCGGGAGCCGGCAAGTCCACGCTGCTGCACCTGATGGGCGGCCTCCAGCGCCCCGACAGCGGAAAGCTGTGGCTCGGCGGAGAACGCGTCGACGAGTACCGGGAAGCCCGCTGGGCGGTCCTGCGGCGCCGCAGCATCGGCGTCGTCTTCCAGTTCTTCAACCTGGTCTCGAACCTCACCGTCGCCGACAACGTCGAACTGCCCGCCCTGCTCGCCGGCGCCTCCCCGAAGGCCGCCCGCGCCTCGCGTGCCGAACTGCTCGCCGAACTCGGCCTCGAAGGCCGCGAGCGGTCGATGCCCGGCGAACTGTCCGGCGGCGAGCAGCAGCGGGTCGCGCTCGCCCGAGCCCTGGTCAACCACCCCGCGCTGCTGCTCGCCGACGAACCGGCCGGCAGCCTCGACAGCAAGGGCACCCGCGAGGTGCTGCGCCTGTTCTCCCGCTTCCACCAGCGCGGCCAGACGATCATGATGGTCACCCATGACGCCCGGATGGCCAGCGCCGCCGACCGCGTCATCAGCTTCTTCGACGGGCGTATAGCCGACGACGCCCAGCTCGGCGGCGGACGACGCACACCGGCCCGCGGCGTCTCCGGCGTCCTGGAGCTGGAACCGGAACCGAAGGAGTGACCGTGCGGGCCACCCTGCGCTGGGCGCACGCCGACTTCCGCGCACACCGCGGCGAAGCCCTCTTCGTCGTCCTGGCCAGCGCCGGGATCATCGCCTCGCTCCTGCTCGCCGGCGCACTGTTCAGCTACGCCGCCAACCCCTGGCAGCGCGTCTTCAACCAGTCCCACGGCGCACACATCTGGCTGCACACCCGCGCCGGGGCCGACACGGCCGCCCTGTCCCGCATGGACGGGGTCGCAGCCGTCTCCGGCCCCTATCGCACGGCGGCGACGACGGTCGAGTCCCGTGGCGCCCGGGTCGGAGTGTCGCTCCGCGCGGCCGAGGCAGCACCCCCGGAGACCGGGCGGCCACTGCTCACCGCAGGAAGCTGGCTCTCCGGACCCGACGACGACACCGACACCGGCACCGGAGGCGGAGCCGCCGTCGTACTGGAGGCCTCGGTCGCACGGGCACTCTGGGCGGAGCCGGGCGACACCGTACGGGTCATCGGCCCGGACGGCGCCCCGCACGCACTCCGGGTGCGCGGGATCGCCGAGGTGGCCGAGCCCCGCTACCACCCGGGCGGCGGGCCCGGCATCGGCTGGATCCTCGCCGACACCCTCGACGGGATCGCCCACGGCGAGACCGGGCAGAGCGTGGGCCTGCGCCTGCAGGATCCGGACGACACCGACTTCGCCGTCCAGCGCGCCGTGACCGTCCTCGGCGCCGACCGCGTCGCCCAGGTCACCAAGTGGCAGCAGGCACGGGCGGAGGCGGGCGGCGACGACCGGCTGCTCGGCCAGATGTTCGCCGTCTTCGGGCTCGGCGCACTGCTCGCGGCAGCGCTCGCCGCCGCCGGAGCGATCGGTGCCCGGGTACGCGGCCAGCTCAGGGACATCGCGATCCTCAAGGCGGTCGGCTTCACCCCCGGCCAGGTGACCCGCGGCTTCCTCGTGCAGCACCTGGCCTTCGCCCTCCTCGGCGTCGCCCTCGGCACCGCGGCGATCGCGCTGCTGGGCGCCCGGATACCCGGGCGGATCGGCGAGGCCGCGGCCGTGTGGCAGGACCTGCCCGGCCACACCGCGCTCATGATCGGCGTCCCCTGCGGCGCCGTACTGCTCATTGCGGCCGCCACCGGACTCTCGGCCTGGCGGGCCGGACGGGTCCCGCCGGTGCCGGTGGCCCGGGCGGCGCTGCCGACCGCCGCGCCGATGACCGCGCTCGGCCGGCGGGCCCTCGGGGTACGCGTGGCTCCCGCCCTCGTACTGGGCTGGCGCGCGGCGTTCCCGCGGCGCGGCCGGACGCTCCTGCCCGTGGCCCGGCTCGCACTCCCGCTGGTCCTCATCACGGTCGCGCTCGTCGCCTGGTCGACGCTGGACCAGTTCCGCAGCCGGCCCGCGCAGATGGGACTGGCCGCGGCACTGACCGTACGGTCCGGGCAGCCCGCGGCGTCCACCGAGGCGGACCTGGCGCAGGCCCTCGCGGCGATCCCGGACATCGCCACGGTCCACCCGGGCGCCGAGATGGCGGCGCTCGTGCCCGGACAGACCGGAACGATCACCCTCCGGGGGCTGGGCACGGCCCGGGACCCGTACCCCTCCAAGGTCGTGGAAGGACGCGCGGTCAGCGGTCCGGACGAGGCGGTGGCCGGGCAGGGACTGCTCGACCTCCTCGGAGTGCGGGTCGGCGCGTGGGTGCGGATGACCGTCGAGGGACGGCCGCAGATCCTGCACGTCGTCGGCCGCACCATCGAACCCGAATCGGGCGGCCGGGTGATCACCACGACCATCGACGCACTGCGCGAGCGCGATCCGGGGCTGCGTCCCGACTACCACGCTCTGGTACTGCGCGAGGGCGCGGATCCCCGGGCGGTCGGCGCCGCGCTCGCCGGGGTGGACGGCGGAGCGCTGGAGGTCCGGGAGACACCGAACCCCGTCGACCGGCTGGAGCCGGCGCGCGGAGTGATTGCCGCACTCATCGCGGTCCTGGCCCTGATCGGGCTGATCGAGCTGCTGACGCTGATCAGTACGGGCGTACGGGACCGGGGTCGGGACCTGCTCGCGCTGAAGGCGATCGGACTGACACCGCGCCAGATCGGCTCGATGATCGTGACGGCCGCCGGACTGACCGCGCTGGCAGCCGCCGTCGTGGGCACGACGGTGGGAGTGCTGTCCGGCAGCTGGCTGGTCGACACCCAGGGCGCATCAAGCGGAATCGGTGCCGGAATTGCTCAGCTGCCGCCATGGCCCGTGCTGTTGACAGTGATCGTCGGAGCGGTGCTGGGCGCGCTGGCGGCGGCCGCGCTGCCGGCGACACGGGCGGCGCGGCGCAGGCTGGCGGACTCGCTGAGCGAGACCCTCTGAACCTCCGCGAGGAGGCCCGTTCCTGGATGTCTCCGGCCGGTCCCTGGCCGCCCGGCCTGTCCCCGTCCGGTCGCGGCGCGTCCCGGGGTGGTCCCGATGCGGCCGGCCTCACGGGCGCCGGGCGGTGCGCAGACGGCGCAGGGTGCGACGGCCGCGCTCGACGACCTCGGGGTCGTGGTGGCTGTGGCCGTACGCGATGCCGGCGACCGAGTCGAAGGCGGCCTCGCAGTCCAGGCGGACCACCTCGGTGGGCGTGAGCGGCCGTCCGTACCCGCCGAGGAAGGCGGCGCGGAGCTCGGGCCGGCCGGCCCAGGTGTCGCTCAGACGGACCATGTCCCTGGTGCGGGTGGCGTACTCGGACCGCTCGAAGTCGAACAGTCGCACTTCGCCGTCGTCGGCGAGGAGGACGTTTCGGTACTGCAGGTCCCCGTGCGTGGGTACGAGTTCGGGCCGCGGGAGCCCGTCGTACGTGCGGGCGGCGGCGAGGACCAGCTCCTCGTCCCCGTCGGCCAGGTGGGGCCGGGCCGCCTCCAGGTGACGCAGGACCTTGTCCGAGGCCGGGTCGGGCGAGACCGGCTGGTCCGGCTCGTCCGGCGTGCAGTGGTGCAGGGCGGCGGCGAGGCGGCCCAGCTCCCGCTGGACGAGGACCTCGACCGCCGGGTCCAGCACCATGCCGTGCGGGGACCGCCCCGCCAGCGCGGTGATGACGACGGCCTGCGTCGCCGTGTCGGCCGCGACGAGGCGGGGTGCGTGGTGCCCGAGCGCCGGCGCCCACATCCGGTAGGCGGCCACCTCCCGGGTGTGGAAGCCCACCGCGCGGTGCCGCTTGAGGTACCAGGTGCCACCACCGGAGCCGGTGATGCGCCAGACCCGGCTGCCGGGGCGCGCCCACGAGACGTCGACCGCCTCCGTGATCGGGCCGACGGTCCGCTCGGCGAACTCCCGCAGCAGGCAAGGCAGTTCCATTGCGTCCGCGGACGGCCCGGCCAGCAGGAGGGTGGGGTCGACCCCGTCCGGGGCGAACTCGATGAGATCGCCGGGCTGCTGGAAGTGCACGGCGGCGGGCAGGCCCGCGCGGTAGGCGTCCAGGCCGGCCCGGCAGTACGCCACCATCGGCTCCGCCAGGGCGCCGAGCGGGTACCAGCCCATGCCGTCGCACCGGTCCGGCTCCCTGACCCGGGGCAGGCCCGACCAGCGCCGTACCTCGAAGAACACCCCGATCCGCGATCCGGTACCCCGGGGAGGGCGGTGGTGGACGGTGACCGCGGCGGTCACGTCCTCGACCGCGATGAGGACACCGGTCTCCTCCCGGGCCTCCCGGATCACCGCCGCGACCATGTCCTCACCCGGGTCGAGGTGCCCGGAGGGCAGATGCCACAGGCCGGTGGCGTACACGGGCCCGGCCCGCCGCGACAGCAGCACCTCCGGGCCGGTCAGGCCGTCGCGGCGCAGGATGAGGTGCACGTCGACCGGCACGGTGTGCCGGGCGGAGCCGCTCACCGGGAGGATCCCACGGACGGCTGCGGAAGGGCCTGTGCGGGCGTACCGGTGCGGCACTTGCACGCGAGCACGTCGATCGCTTTCCCCCTCGCCCGGGTGGTGTCGGTCCGGCAACAACCGCCCTACCCAAGCCCACTGCGCGTCATTCGCCCGGATCTCCGGCCCTCCGCCCCGCTGCGCCGGTGCGGCGAGGCGGGGCGCAGGGCCGGAGATCCGGGCTGAGCACGGGGATCCAGAAATGCCTAGGGCTGCGGCGGGCGGTCCTCGGGCGGCTTGGTGGATCCCAGCTGCTCGTTGATCCTCTGCTGCGCCGTGTCGACCTGGCTCTGGTACTTGTTACCGGTCTTCGCGTCGAAGGCGTCGCCGGCCTTCTCGACGCCTTGCCGGGCTGTGTCCTCGTGGCCCTTGATCAGGCCCTTGAGCTTGTCGAGCATCGACATCTTGGCCTCCTCGCGGATGCTGGCGCATCCAGCATCCCGGCATCCGCCGGGGTCCGCATCTTCTGCTGCCGGTGGCCGTCGGGAGGAGGGCTGCGGCGGGGTACTTTCGAGCCCCCACCCAAGGTTGCGTACCCCGGAGCGGGCCGCCTCGTTGCGCCCCACCGGCCACGCGTCCGACCGGCGGTAGGGTGCGGCCCGTGTCCGAGCACCAGCGTGATCTCATCGGCTACGGCGCCGAGCCCCCGCACGCCGCATGGCCCGGCGGCGCACGTGTTGCCGTCAGCCTCGTCCTCAACTACGAGGAGGGCGGTGAGCAGAACGTCCTGGAGGGCGATCCCGCCTCGGAGGGATTCCTCCACGAGCTCGTCGGCGCACCGCCCGTGAGCGGCGGGCGCGACCTGAACGTCGAGTCGCTGTTCGCCTACGGCTCGCGGGCCGGCTTCTGGCGCGTCCACCGCACGCTCGCGGCTCACGGTGCGCCGCTCACCGTCTACGCCGTCGCGCAGGCGCTGGAACGCAACCCGGGCGCCGCACGGGCGATGGGCGCTGCCGGCTGGGAGGTCGCGAGCCACAGCCGGCGCTGGATCGACTACCGCCATGTCCCCGAGGACGTCGAGCGCGCCGACATCGCGCGCTCGATCGCGACGATCGAGCGGCTCGTCGGCCGCCGGCCCGTCGGCTGGTACACCGGTCGCACGAGCCTCAGTACCCGCCGCCTCGTCGCCGAGGAGGGCGGTTTCCTCTACGACTCCGACGACTACTCGGACGACCTGCCGTTCTACGTCGAGGCGGCGGGCCGGCCGCACCTCGTGGTGCCGTACAGCCTCGACGCGAACGACTTCAAGTTCCTGATCGTCCACGGCTTCACGACCGCCGACGACATGCTCACCTACCTCGTCGACACGTTCGACGCGCTGCACGCCGAGGGCGCCGACCGCCCGCGCATGATGAGCGTCGGCCTGCACTGCCGGATCATCGGCCGGCCCGGCCGCATCCGCGCCCTCGACGGATTCCTGAAGCACGTCGCGCAGCGCGGCGGGGCGTGGGTCACCACGCGCGAACGGATCGCGCGCCACTGGCTCACCACGCACCCGGCGCCGCGCTGACGGCGCCCACGGCCGGGCCGGCCGTGGGCGCCGGAGGACCGCGAAGGAGAACACCGCACCCCGACACGCCGGTGTGGCCCGAACCGGAACCGGTTCGGGCCACACCGGCGACCGGTTCTCGCCTCTCCCGGACCGCCCTCACCGCGCCGGACGCATAATGCCGCAATGAACAGCAACCACGTGGTTTTCGACTGCGGACTGCCGATCGAGGACAGGATCAGGGAGCTCGTCCGGCTGTGGACCCGGGACGGGCGCGGTCCCGACCACCTCCTCACCGGCGAGGCGTTCTTCGCCGTGTACTCCTGGCACCTCAAATACTGGACGGACCACGACATCGCGTGGGCGGAGTTCGTCGCCGCGTCCTACGACGCCCTCGGCGGCCGCGCCGGCTGGGAGGCCATGCTCCGGGAGCGGGTGGAGTGCGGTGGCTGCGCGGACCGCTACCGCATGGAGAACATCGGCCTGTGCACCGGCTGCATGGGATACACCTGCTACTCCTGCGGCCCCCACAGCTCGTGCACGGGCGAGACCCTCTGAACCCGCGCCGGCACACTGCCGGGCCGCTCCGACCGCTCTGACCGGCCCTGATGTGCGATCGCCTCTGCCCGGACTTCAGGCGCTGCGCGGGCCGTCCCGTACCTGCCATGTGCACCGACCACTCCGGGACGTGAACGCGGTCGCACCGATCGGCTGCCGGTGATCGGTGCGACCCGCCGCCCGAGCCGCCGCCGCCCGGCGGTCGGACGGTCCCGGCGGAGGGGCTACACCGCGTACCGGTCCGGCGCGAAGAGGGAGGGGTTCGCCGCGATCCAGTCCGACGTGCGGCGCAGGCCCTCCTCCAGGCCGACGCGGGGCCGCCAGCCGGCCCACTCGCGGGCCCGGGAGTTGTCCGACAACAGGCGCTGGACCTCGCTCCCCGACGGACGCAGCCGGGTCGGGTCCGCCACCACCGCCGCATCCCGCCCCGAGGCCGCGATCAGGGCCTCGGCGAGCGCGCCGACGGAGATCTCCTCGCCGGTGCCGAGGTTGACGGTCTCACCCAGCGCCCGGTCGCAGTCCGCCACCGCCAGGAAGCCCTCCGCCGTATCCGTCACGTACGTGAAGTCCCGGGTCGGGGTGAGCGAGCCGAGGCGGATCTCCCTGGACCCCGCGTGCAGCTGGGCCAGGATCGTCGGGATGACCGCGCGTGCCGACTGGCGCGGCCCGTACGTGTTGAAGGGGCGTACCACCGTCACCGGGAGTTCGAAGGCATGGTGGAAGGAGAGCGCCATCATGTCCGCGCCGATCTTCGACGCCGAGTACGGGGACTGCGGCTGCAGCGGGTGGCTCTCGGAGATGGGCGCGGTCAGCGCCGTCCCGTACACCTCGCTGGTCGAGGTGTGCACGAGCCGGCGGACCCCGTGCCGACGGCAGGCCTCCGCCACGTTCTGCGTCCCGGTCACGTTCGTCTGCACGTACGCGCCCGGCGAGGCGTAGCTGTACGGAATGCCGATCAGCGCCGCCAGGTGGAAAACGGTGTCGCAGCCGGCCACCGCGTCACTGACCCGGCCCGCGTCGCGGACGTCGCCCGCCCACATCTCCACCGGGCCGTCCGGGTCGGCGAGGTAGCGCGCCAGGTGGCCCTTCTCGGCGTACGGCTTGTAGTGGACGAAGGCACGCACCCGCGCGCCCCGCGACACCAGCAGGTCCACCAGCGTCGAGCCGATGAAGCCCTCGGCGCCGGTGACGAGGACGGTGCGGTCGGTCCAGCTGTTCATATGCGCTCCAGGTGAGGGGCAGGGGAGGGGACGACACCGGCGACGCGGAGAACCTCCGCGGCCAGCAGTTCGGCGGCCCGCGCGTGCGGGCCGGGTTCGGCGGCGCCGGCCATCGCCGCCAGCCGGGCCGGATCGGCCAGCAGCGGCCCGATGAGGCCGGCGAGGCGTTCCGCGGTGGTCTCGTTGTCGGGCAGCAGCAGTCCCGCGCCCGCGTCGGACAGCACCCGCGCGTTGTGCGTCTGGTGGTCGCCGGGCGCGTACGGGTACGGCACCAGGACCGACGGGACACCGGTGGCCGCCAGCTCGGCGACGGTCGCCGAGCCCGCCCGGCACACCACCAGGTCGGCGGCCGCGTAGACGAGGTCCATCCGGTCCAGGTACGGCACGGCCCGGGCGATCCGCTGCCCGCCGGACGCCGCGAGGTCGGCCACCGTACCGACGAGCGCGGCCGGGCCGGTCTTGACCAGCAGCTGTACGTCGTCCCGGTACTGCCAGAGCCCGGCCAGCGCGGCCGCCGCCCGGGTGAGGCGTACGGCGCCCAGGCTGCCGCCGTTGAAGACGACCAGCCGCCGCCCCGCGGGGACGCCGAGCGCGCGCCGGGCCTCGGCGCGCAGCGCCACCCGGGCCGGCCCGGACAACTCGGCGAGGCCGGACAGGGCCGCGGAGATCGGCATCCCCGTGGTCAGCGCCCGGTCACCGCCCGCGAGGTGGCCCCGGCTGCGGTCGAAGGCCACCGCGACGTGCGGGGTGAGGCGGGCCGCGAACTGGTTGGCCCGGCCGGGCACCGCGTTGGACTCGTGGATCACGGCCGGCAGCCCGGCCAGCCGCGCCCCGAGGACGGCGGGGGCGCTGGGATAGCCGCCCATGCCCACGACCGCGTGGGCGCCCTGCCCCCGGATCACTGAGCGGGCCTGGTGCGCCGAACGCAGCAGCGCCGCGGGCAGCAGGTAGCGCTTCGCGCCCAGCGCGGGATCGAACGGGATCATGTCGACGGTGTGCAGGCGGTAGCCGGCGCCGGGGATCAGCTCGGTCTCCAGGCCCCGCTCGGTCCCGATGAACGAGACCACGGCGCCCGGCACGGCGGCGCGGAGCGCCTCCGCGAGGGCGAGGCCGGGATAGATGTGGCCGCCGGTGCCGCCCGCACCGATCACGACGGACAGTGCCGCGGGTGTGTGTGGTGTGGTCATGGCCGCACACTCCCGGTGCGCCCTAAGAACGTTCTAAGAGGTTCTCTCAGAAGCCTTTGGCAGGCTTTGCCCCATGAGCTCCACGGACAGCACAGGCAGCGCGGACAGCACAAGCAGCATCGGCGGCACGGGCAGCATGAACCAGGCAGGCGCCGCACTCCACGCGGGCCACACCGGCCACAGGGACAGCCGTCGCATCCTCGTCGTCGACGACGAGCCCGAGGTGCGGGCGGCCGTAGAGGACGGGCTGGCGGTCGAGGGGTACGAGGTCCGGGGCGCCGCGGACGGCTTGGCGGCCCTCTCCCAGGTGGCGGCCTGGGAGCCCGACGCGGTCGTCCTCGACGTCATGATGCCCGTGCTCGACGGGCTCGCCGTCTGCCGGCAGCTGCGCGCGATGGGCGACCGTACGCCCGTCCTCGTCCTGACCGCGCTCGACTCCGTCAGCGAGCGCGTCGACGGACTGGAGGCGGGGGCCGACGACTACCTCGTCAAGCCGTTCGCCCTGGACGAGCTGGTCGCCCGCGTCCGGGCGCTGCTGCGGCGGGCCGCGCCCGGGCCCGCCGGCGCCGCCCCGCTCGGCTTCGCCGACCTCGTCCTCGACCCCGCGACCCGGACCGGGCGCCGGGGCGGACGGCCACTGGAGTTCAGCCGTACCGAAGCGGCCCTGCTCGAGCTGCTCCTGCGCCACCCCGGCCAGGTGCTCCCGCGCGAGCTGATCCTGGAGCTGGTGTGGGGACGGGACTTCGGCCCGGACTCCAACTCCCTGGCCGTCTACGTCGGCTACCTGCGGCGGAAGCTGGAGGCCGGGGGAGAGCCCCGGCTGGTCCACACCGTCCACGGGGTCGGCTACCGGCTGGACGCGGCGTGAGCGGCGGCCGTCGGCGGCTCGGCCGGGTCTGGCGCAGGCGCCGTCCTCTGCGGACCCGGCTGGCGCTCTCCGTCACCGCCGCCGTGGCCCTCGTGGCCATCGGGGTGTGCGTGGCGGCGTACGTGGTGGTCCGGTCCGTGCTCTACCAGCAGCTCGACCTCAGTCTGACCCAGGCCGCGCGGCTCGCCGCCCAGCGCGACCCGGGGGCCGCACCCGGCATCCTGGCCGGAGAGTGCCGCTTCCTGGCGGCTCCCGCCTGCGCGGAAGTGGTCCCCGCCGACCCGGCCAAGGACCCCGCGACGCCGGGCCAGCTACCCGTGGACCCGGCCGCGCGGAAGGTCGCAGCGGGCACGAAGGCCCCGTACTACACGAACATCACGGTGGCCGGATTCCCCGCACGCATGCTCACCACCGACTACGCCCAGGGGCGGGCGCTGCAGGTCGCCCTGCGGGCGGACACGGTCGAGGACGGCATCGAGGAGGCCTCCCAATGGCTCGTGCTGACGGCGGCGGCCGGCGTGCTGCTGGCCGCACTCCTCGGGCACTGGGTCTCACGGACCGGCCTGGCCCCCGTCACCCGGCTCACGGCGACGGCCGAGCGGATCGCCGCCACCCGTGACCCCCGGCACCGGATCGAACTGCCGCCACCGGGGCGGGAGGACGAGATCACCCGGCTCGCCACAAGCTTCAACACCATGCTGGGGGAGCTCGAACAGTCGGTCACCGCACAGCGCCGGCTGGTCGCGGACGCCTCGCACGAACTGCGCACCCCGCTGACGGCGCTGCGGACCAACGCCGAACTGCTGGCACGGGCGGACAGGCTCACACCGGACCAGCGCGAACGGGCCTCCGCCGCGCTGGGGCGCCAGCTGCGGGAGGTGACGGGGCTCGTGAACGACCTGATCGAGCTGGCACGCGACGAGGAACCGCAGCCGCTGGTGGAACAGGTACGGCTGGGCGCGCTGGTGGAGCACTGCGCACAGGCCGCACGGACGCACTGGCCGTCCGTGCCCTTCCACGTACGGGTGCCACCGGAGCCGGTCGTGGTGCCGGGGGTGCCGGCGCGGCTCAGCCGACTGCTGGGGAACCTGCTGGACAACGCGGCCAAATTCAGCGGGGGAGGGCTGCCCGTCGAGGTGGAGCTCGTGGCGGGCCTACCGGGCCGGGGGCCGGAACTGACGGTGCGCGACCACGGGCCGGGGATCTCGGCGCAGGATCTGCCGCACGTCTTCGACCGGTTCTACCGCGCCGGGGCGGCCCGCGCCCTGCCGGGGTCCGGTCTGGGCCTGGCCATGGCACGGCAGATCGCACGGGCGCACGCCGCCGAACTGATGGCGGAGGCCGCCCCGGGCGGGGGCGCTCTGTTCCGGCTGACGTTCTGAACGCGCCCCGGGCGGCCGCCCGGAACCCGCCGGGCCGCCCGCTACGGGGTGGGCGCGGCGGGGAAGCGGTCCCACACCTGGTGCCCGGCGAGCAGGGCGGCCAGGGCCTTCGTGGCGGAGGCCGGGGTTGACTCTTCGTACCGCGGCTACTTCGTGCGGCCGGTCACCGTCGTGGGCGCTCTGCCTCAGGTGGTGAGGCGGTTGGCGCCGTTCGGGTGAGCGGCGGTGCTGCTGCGGTCGAACCAGTAGTCCCCGGCCGCGAGGTAGCGGGAGGACGGGTCGGTCACGGCCCTGAGGTCGTCCGGCCGGTACGTGACCTCGTGAGGTCCGGGCTGCCGGTCGCCCGGGCCCGCGGCCACCTGGCCGGGCCGGTGCGGTACGTCGGTCGGCAGCGCGAACGCGACCTTGACCTCGGGCTGATCCTTACGACGATCGCGTTCGAGCACAGCGAAACTCCAGTCCGGAACGGGAGATACGGGGTCGCATCAGGATGACCCAGAGGCGTGCCGCACGCAGGTCGATCAACCAACCGACCAACCGTCCGCCTGCCTGACCGCACCCTCATTTCCGGAGGCGCGCTCAGTCCGGACACTGGATCCTGTACAGGAAGCCGTCGATGTCCCAGGAGTCGGACTCGGACCCGCGGGCCACCAACCCGTAGGACTGCTCAAGGAAGCAGCTCACCTGAGCAGAGTCGACGATCAGCACGGCCGACTCGTATCCGGTCAGGGTGTCCCCCCACAGCTCCATGACCAGGGTGTGATGTCCGCCCGTCGAGCGGGGTCGGAGGGCGATGGCGCCTTCTCCCACGGGGCGGCACACGCCCTCGGCCAGCATGTCCCGCTCGAAGTGCCACCGGGTGGGACGCCCGGCGTCAAGCATGAAGTCGAACCGGACCGCGTACGGGTCGGATGTGTCGTACACGGCACGCGTCGGTACCGGCAGGAGGCAGCCGGCCAGGTCGAGGTGCGTCGAGATCGTGTCGGAGAGAGAGGACAGCAAGGAGACCTCCACGAGGCAAAAGGTGACCGGCCGCGCGTACCCGCCGAACGCGCCTGGCAATCTGCGCCACCCGTGTGAATCCTGCGGGGCTCGAGAAGGGCACTTCAGGCCTCTAAGCGCGCGGCGCCGTCGAGGGAGGCCCGGTACGGACCGGGTCGCACAGGGGACTCGGGTCAAGGGCGTCGCGGGGCTGCGGGGCCGGTCCCGGGCCCGTCCGGCGTCTGCCACGAGTCCTGCCGGGCCCGTGCCGCCCGACTCTGCTCCGACGGCTGCGCACCGGGATCCTTGCGGGTCGCGGCGCGGCGGCTGCCGTACCAGAAGGCGCTGACCAGGAGTGCGGCCACCACCACGCCGGCCATGATCAGGAAGAGGGACGAGGAACCGGAAGCCGCGAGCGGCAGGGAAGCGATCATGGGGCGCGCCTACCCGCCGTCCGGTGATCTGCACGTGCGGGAAAGTGCGGATCCTCACGAATCGCCCGCGCCGCAGGGGGCACGCGCGACGTAGGGCCCGCGCGGCAGCGCGCCCGGCCGGGTACCGGACGGACCGCCCGACGACGGCTTCGCGACGCAGCGGGTGCCGCAGGAGCCGCCGGACGCGTACGAGATCTTCCAGAAGAAGCCTGAGACCTACGGGCATGAGTCCCGCCGAGACGGAAAGCCGCAGCGTATGAAACGCAGCTCGACGCCGGACCCCGGCGCGGAAGACGAGCGTCCGGACACCGGCACGAACGCGGGAGCGGGCGAGGGCACGGAGGCGGGGGCCGGCACAAGGGTGGGCCCCGGCGATCGGGTGCGGGAACGCGCCCCCGACCGGCCCACCGACCTGCCGAAGCGATCGTGGCGAGCCGTGCTGCGCGGCACTGTGAGGGAGTTCAGGAACGACGAGCTGGCCGACCGCGCAGCGGCCCTGACCTACTACGGGGTACTGGCAATCTTCCCCGCCCTCCTCGTCCTCGTGTCCCTGCTGGGCATCGCAGGCGAGTCGACGACGCAGCGCGTGCTGGACAACCTGCGGAGACTGGCGCCCGGCTCGGTCCGGGATGTGATCAGCGATGCCGTGATGCAACTGCAAGGCAGGAGCGGCATCGGCTCACTGGTCGCGGTCGTCGGCCTGGTCGTCGCCCTCTGGTCCGCCTCCGGCTATGTCGCGGCGTTCATCCGTGCCTCGAACGCCGTCTACGACGTTCCCGAGGGCCGGTCGGTGTGGAAGATCCTTCCGCTTCGCCTCGCCCTGACCGTGACGCTCATGCTCCTGGCCTGTGCGAGCGCACTGATCGTGGTGTTCAGCGGAGGGCTGGCCCGGCGGGCCGGCGAGGCACTCGGCGTGGGTGACAGCGGGCTCGCGGTCTGGTCGATCGCGAAGTGGCCGGTGCTGGTCCTTCTCGTCACGATCATGATCGCGCTGCTCTACTGGGCCGCTCCGAACGCCAAGGGGCGCGGCTTCGCATGGGTCACCCCCGGAAGTTTCCTGGCCCTGGCGATCTGGATGACCGCCTCGGCCGGCTTCGCCTTCTACGTCGCGAACTTCGCCTCCTACAACAAGACGTACGGCACGGTCGCGGGCGTGATCGTCTTCCTGGTGTGGCTGTGGATCACCAACCTTGCCGTTCTCCTCGGGCTGGAGTTCGACGCGGAACTGGCCCGCCAGCGGGCGATCGCGGGAGGGCTGCCCGAGCACGAGGAGCCGTACGTGCAGCCCCGCGACACCAGGGCATGGAGCGACGAGGACCGTCGCCGCATGGAGGGATCCGCCGTCCAGCCCGGAGGCAGGGAGCAACGAGACGTATCCGATCGACTCGAGGACGAGGTGAAGAATCATGCGCACGATCGAACCGAGCACTCGCCCCGCCGATGATTCGGTGGGCATGCTGATCTCGCGGGCGTCTCAGCAGATCTCGGAGCTGGTGCGCCAGGAAATGCAGCTCGCGCGGGCTGAGATGACGCAGAAGGGGAAGCGGTTCGGCACGGGTGGCGGCCTGTTCGGCGGAGCCGGACTCCTCGGCGTCCTGGCCGCCCAGGCCCTGGTGGTGGCGGGGATCGCCGCACTGGCTCTGGTACTTCCCGTCTGGGCCTCGGCCCTCATCGTCACCGCCGTTCTGGCGTCGAGCGCCGTGGTGGTGGCGATGGCAGGCAAGAAGCAGATCGCGAAGGCAGGCACACCGGCGCCGGAGCAGACGATGCACAGCCTCCAGGCCGACGTGGCCGAGATCAGGGAGAAGGCACACCGATGACCAGCCAGTCCCGCAACGAACCCGCTCCCCGCCGGCCCGCTGCTCCCCAACAGACCCAACAGACCCAACAGCCCGATCAACCTCGGCAGCCGACCTCCGGCGAACCCTCTGCCGAGGAACTGCGGGAACGGATCGAGCACACCCGCGATGAACTCGGCCGCACCGTCGAGGCGCTGGCCGCCAAGGCCGATGTCAAGGCGCAGGCCCGGGAGAAGACGGCCGCCATGAAGGAGCAGGCCACGGAGAAGGCCGCACTGGTGACGGGACGGATCCGGGGCGGGGTCGACCATGCCGTGCACCTGGCGGCCGAGAAGACTCCCGACCCCGTTGTCGACAAGGCGCGGCGGGCCGCACTGCTCACGGTCGGCGCTGCCCTGATCGTGTTCCTGCTGGTGCGGGGCAACCGGAGGAGGCACCAGTGAAAGCGTCGGCGATCGCATACAAGCCGGTCGGACTGGCGTTGGGCGCCCTCAGCGGCGCACTCGCCGGACTCGTGTTCAAGCAGGTCTGGAAGCTGATCGAAGGGGCGGACGACGCTCCCGACGCGACCGACGAGGACCGCTCCTGGCGGGCGATCCTGGTTGCCGCGGCCCTGCAGGGCGCGATCTTCGCGGCCGTCAAGGCCGCCGTCGACCGTTCCGGAGCGGTCGCCACCCGGCGCCTCACGGGCACCTGGCCCGGCTGATCGGCCGCAGCTTTCAGAGAGTGGAGACGCTCACCCAAGTGGCGGCGACGGCCAACGGCCGTCGCCGCTTCCATGTTTCGACCGGGTGGTCGCACGGCTGATGCGCCGATCCCGTCGGAACATGCTGGTCCAAGAGCCTTCAGGCGCGGACCCCGACGATGATCAGGCGCTCCGGACTCTGTCCAGTTTCTTGACAGAACTTGAGCACAGTCCGACGCTGAGAGCGCTCTCAGGTATCAATGGATGAACATGGGAGCGCCGAACCTCCCCACCGTCAGGTGCCCCCCACAAGGAGGAAGAGCGTGTTCCGTTTACCGAAAGTGCTTGCATCCGGGATAGCAGCACTGGTTGTCGGCGCCGGTCTGATGGTTTTCGGCCCGTCGCCGTCCGCAGAGGCCGTACCGGCGACCATCCCGCTCACGATCAAGAACAACTCGGGACGCAGCGAACCGGTCTACATCTACAACCTGGGTACTCTGCTGACGACCGGCCAGCAGGGCTGGGCCGACGCCAACGGCGGGTTCCACCCGTGGCCCGTCGGAGGCAATCCCCCCACCCCCGCGCCCGACGCGTCGATCGCGGGACCGGCCAACGGACAGACCAAGACCATCCGGATGCCCAAGTTCTCCGGACGCGTCTACTTCTCCATCGGCCAGAAGATCGTCTTCAAGGTCAGCACCGGCGGCCTGGTGCAGCCCGCCGTGCAGAACCCCTCCGACCCCAACCGCAACGTCCTGTTCAACTGGTCCGAGTACACGCTCAACGATGCCGGTCTGTGGATCAACAGCACCCAGGTCGACATGTTCTCGGCCCCGTACGCAGTCGGCGTGAAGGCGGCAGGCGGTACGGTCACCAGCACCGGGCGGCTCAAGCCGGGCGGCTACAACGCCGTGTTCAGCCAACTGCGTTCGGCAGGCTGGGGCGGATTGATCCAGAACCGTCCCGACGGCACCCCGCTGCGCGCGCTCTCGCCCGGCCACGGCATCGAGGCGGGCGGAATCCCCGCCGGCGTCATGAACGACTACATCAACCGCGTCTGGAGCAAGTACAGCTCTTCCACACTCACGGTGACGCCGTTCGCGAACCAGCCGAACCTCAAGTACTACGGCCGTGTCTCGGGCAACGTCATGAACTTCACCAACGGCTCGGGAGCGGTGGTCACCAGCTTCCAGAAGCCGGATTCCGACAGCGTCTTCGGCTGCTACAAGCTCCTGGACGCACCCAACGACCAGGTCCGCGGCCCGATATCCCGCACCCTGTGCGCGGGCTTCAACCGGTCGACACTGCTGAGCAACCCCAGCCAGCCCGACGCGAACGGCGCCAACTTCTACCGTGACGCCGTCACCAACCACTACTCCCGCGTCATCCACGGACAGATGGCCGACGGTAAGGCGTACGGCTTCGCCTTCGACGACGTGGGCGCCCACGAGTCGCTGGTGCACGACGGCAATCCCCAAGAGGCCTTCATGACACTGGAGCCGTTCAACTAGGCGAGGACGAAGCGGAGTACGAGCACAAGGACGAAGACGCGGGCGCCCGACCCCTTCCGGGCGCCCGCGTCTTCCTGTCGTCGCCGGAGCCCACGTTCGGTCTCCCGGTGAAGGACGAGGACGCAGGGACGGACGGCGTGACGCGGTGCGCAGGACGGTGGAGGCTCTTCGCGGCGCTCGCGCGCCACCCTGGCGTGACGTTCGAGAGCGAGAGCGAGAGTGGGAGTGGGAGTGGGAGCGGGACCGAGCAGCAGCGCAAGCCATGACTGTACGTAGCTGCTGCGCTGCCGGACCGCCGCCGACATCCACCGGCCGATCACGGCGACGGAGGGAGCAAACCCCCGCTTTCGCCGTCACCTTCCGCACTCGTCCGGTCACCGGATCCGCCAGGTCTGGGCGCCGTCGCGGAGGCGGCGTAATCTGGCCGAACCGCCATAGAACGCGCGCGTGCCAGGCAAACGGTGCGCGCTCCGTGTACCCCGCCGTACCCCGCCGCGACCGATCCAGGGAGGCGGCATGTGACCGATCCGTTCGGCTTCCTCAGGATCCCCCGCGAGGCCGTGCCGGCCCGCCCCGTCGAGGAACGGCTCCGCGACTGGCGCGAGGTCCACGCGGGCCAGGCGTTGCTGCCGCTCGTCTCCCGCCAGGCCGACCGCTGCATGGACTGCGGCATCCCGTTCTGCCACACCGGCTGCCCCCTGGGAAACCTCATACCCGAGTGGAACGCGTACGCCGCCCACGGAGACTGGCGCACGGCGTACGAGCGGCTCCACGCGACCAACAACTTCCCGGAGGTCACGGGCAGGCTCTGCCCCGCCCCCTGTGAGGACGCATGCGTCCTCACGATCAACGCGGACCCGGTGACCATCAAGAACGTCGAGCAGACGATCGCGGACGAGGGCCTGCGGCTCGGCTTCATGACCCCCCGGCCGCCGGAGAAGAGCAGCGGCAGGACGGTGGCCGTCATCGGATCCGGTCCGGCCGGACTGGCCGCGGCGCAGCAGCTCACCCGGGCCGGGCACCGCGTCACGGTCCACGAGAGGGCCGACCGGATCGGCGGACTCCTGCGCTACGGCATCCCCGAGTTCAAGATGGAGAAGGCGCACCTGGACCGCCGTATCGAGCAGATGCGGGCCGAGGGGACGCTGTTCGTGACGGGCACGGACGTCGGCGGCGCGACCGGTGCCGGAGCGGACGCGCTGCGGAGCGCCTGCGACGCCGTCGTCGTCGCGATCGGCGCCGGTGAACGCCGCGAACTGCCGGTGCCCGGCCGTTCGCTGCACGGCATCCACCAGGCCATGGACTACCTGACCTGCGCCAACCGGGTGCGGGAGGGCGACTACGCCGTATCGCCCGTGACCGCCGAAGGCAGACACGTGGTCGTCGTCGGCGGCGGGGACACCGGCTCCGACTGCCTCGGGACGGCCCTGCGGCAGGGCGCGGAATCCGTGCTCCAGCTCGACATCAATCCTGAGCCGGGCGCAGACCGCACCGACGGCGAGCCCTGGCCGGTGTACCCGAGGACGTACCGCATCTCCCACGCTCACGAGGAGGCCCGCGGGCGCGAAGGCAGAGACCCCCGGCTGTTCGCCTGCGCGACCCTGCGCTTCGAGGGGGACGCCTCCGGCCGCGTACGGGCGCTGCGCCTGACCGCCGTGGAGCCGGTGGCCCGCAGCCCCGTGGCCGGCACCGAGTACGTGATACCGGCCGGCCTGGTCCTGCTGGCCCTCGGCTTCTCGGGCCCCGAGCGCTCGGGCGGCCTGCGCGAGCAGCTGGGACTGGAACTCGACGAACGCGGCAACTTCGCGCGTGACGCCCGCTTCGCGGCGGGCGCCGGACGGGCGCCGGGAGTGTTCGTCGCGGGAGACGCGGGCCGGGGGCAGTCGCTGGTGGTCTGGGCCATCGCCGAGGGCCGGGCGGCAGCCGCGGCCGTGGACCGCTACCTGACCGGCTCGACGTGCCTCCCGGCCCCGGTCGCCGCGCACGACCGCCCGATGACGGCCTTGGGACGCATGCGCTACGGGGATTTCTGAGGCACGTCCTCCGGATCCTGCCGGATCCTGCCGGATCCTGCCGGATCCTGCCGGATCCTGCCGGATCCTGCCGGATCCTGCCGGATCCTGCCGGATCCTGCCGGATCCTGCCGGATCCTGCCGGATCCTGCCGGATCCTGCCGGATCCTGCCGGATCCTGCCGGATCCTGCCGGATCCTGCCGGACTCTCGACGGACTGCCGGTGCGGCCCGGCCACCGTCCGCGACTAAGATCACTGGCTCGATGGCGATGCGACCTACGCGACCTGGGGGCGGGCGAAGTTGGCAGCGGTGGTGTTCGTTCACGGCCTGTACCACCGTCCCGAGCACTTCGCCGCGGTGGCAGAGCAGCTGCAGGACGCGGGAACCGAGGTCGTCGTTCCCGAGCTGCACCGGGGCTCACTGCTCGCCGACACGGCCGCGGTCCAGGCCGCCGTCGACGCGCTGCAGGAGCCTCCGGTCGTGCTCGGTCACTCCTACGGAGGGTCGGTGATCACCGGCCTGCGCGGAGCGCGGCACCTGGTCTACCTGGCGGCCTTCGTGCCGGACGCCGGTGAGAGCGCGGCCGGTCTCGGCGGGGCGTCCCCGCAGCTCCAGGACGCGATCAGCCCTCAGCCGGACGGCTCGACCCGCCTGCACCCCGACCGGGCAGCCGCCGTCCTCTACGGCGACTGTCCCGAGCCGCTCGCAGCCCGGGCGGTCGACCTGCTGCGTGCCCAGGCCCCCGGCTGTGGGCGCGGCGTACCGGAGCGCCACGGCTGGAAGCACACTCGTTCCACCTACGTCGTCTGCGCGCAGGACCGGGCCGTCGATCCGGGCCTGCAACGGACGATGGCCACGCGCTGCACCGACGTGCGCGCATGGCAGACGGGCCACTCCCCGTTCGTGGGACAGCCGCGGCTCGTCGTCCGGCTGATGCAGGAATTGCTCGCCATCACCACCTCGCGCAGATGACGGTGCCCGCTGCCCTTGCCGTCCGGCTCCGAGCAGCGTCAGGTCAGTGCTCGCGCAGCGACAGGTCAGTGCTCGCGCCCGGGGCGGCGACGTTCGCGCAAGGGCTCACCGCCGCTGTCGCCCGGCCGGTCCAGCCGGCTGGCCTCGTCGGTGTCCGCCGCGCGCACGGCCTGTTCGTCCTTGGGGCCGGGTGCGGTGTGCGACGTCCTGCGACGTCGCTGTTGGTCGTGGTCGTCATCGTGGTCGTGGTGGTGGAGCGGGGCGCCGCCGGCGCCGCCCTGGTCTTCCATGGCGGATCCTTCCCGCATCGGAGCCCCCGAGCGGCTGCTGCCCGGGCCGCGGCACCCGAAACCTGGACGACCCGCACGGCACGGCACGGCACGATGCGCGCTGTACAGCGAGGTCATGGGCCCGTGTGCGTTGCGCCGCCCGGAGCCCCGGGGTCCGGCCGGCCCGCGTAGGCGATGTGCCCGCCCAGGGCCCCGCTGACCGCCACGGCACTCAGCCCGGCCAGCGACCAGAGGCGGCCGCGCGCGCCCCGGCCCCGCAGCCGGTCCGACAGCGAGACCACGTAGCAGCCGACGGCGGCCACGTTGGCGATCGCGTGCGCGACCCCGACCCTGGCCTGCCGCGGCGGCAGCTCCGCCCAGTCCGCCCACCCGGCCGCGGCCGCCGGAGCGCCCCCGACGAGGCCGACCGCCGTCAGGACCGTGGCGTACCGGTGTGCCCCGGGCACGGTGTCCAGCACGGCGGCGGACAGCCAGCACCCCATCGGTACCTCCACCAGCATGGGATGCGCGGGGTGCCCCAGCGGCTCACCCCGCAGCAGCCCGCGGAGCGGTCCGGTGTCCACGCCAGCAGCCCTGAGCCCTGTCCTTCGGCTGTTGCCGATCCCCAACGGTCACGCTCACCGAAGGGCATCGGCATGCAAGGACTCCACGGCCCTGGACAGGCTGGACGCGGCGTGACCCGCGCGGACCTGGTCGTCGAAGAGCCGCTGCAGCGGCGCCAGCAGGTCCGTCGGCAGTCCCTGCGCCTCGGTGGTGGAGAGGATGTTGCGCAGCCCCACCGCATTGATCTCCAGATTGGAGGTGGTCGTGGCGTAGTCCTTCGCATCGATCTCCTCCGCGAAGGCCGGGAGGGCGTCGGCGGCCGCCGTCAGCCACCGCACCAGCGGGCGCGTCAGCTCGGCCGCCCCGATTCCCTCCGTGTCGGCGAGTGCCACGGCCTGGAAGAACCCGGCGAACATCCCGTACATCCCGCTGAGCAGAGCGGTGTCGTACACGGAGGACAGCTCGGGAGCCGGGCCGACGAGGCTGCCCTCACCGATCGTGTCGAGGACCGTGCGGTAGGTCCGGTACGCCGCCTCGTCGCCGCTGTAGAGGACGAAGGCGGCGGAGGTGCCGATCGTCTGGGGCACCGCGTACACCGCGCCGTCCAGGTAGGCGGCCTGCTGGTCGGCCGCCCAGGCGCCGAGGGCGCGCGCGGCCGGCGGGGTGCCGGTGGTCAGGTTGACGACCGTACGGCCGGCCAGTGCCCCGGCCGTCGGCAGCAGCAGCTCGCCGACCGTGTCGTAGTCCAGTACCGCGACGACGACGAGTTCTCCTGCCGCCACGGCATCGGTGGGAGTGCTCGCGAGGGACGCTCCGCGGGCCACCAGAGCGTCGGCCTTTCCCGCCGAGCGGTTCCACACGGTGGTGGGGTGTCCCTGCGTCAGGAAGGCGTCGGCCAGGGCTTGGCCGAGGTTGCCCAGGCCGATGACGCTTACCGGGATCCTGTGGGGTGCGGCGGCGATTGCGCTCATGATCGTTCTCTCCTCGTGTCGGTGGTGCTGCCGAACAGGACCCACCCTGCGAGGCCACGCTGCCGGTCTGCTGCCGGTCTGCTGCCGGTCTGCTGCATCTCCGCTGCCGGTCTGCCGGTCAGCCGTCTGCTGCCGGACGACTGCATGGCGGCCGCAGGACCGCTCGGCCGGGCCCGCTCCGCGGCGGGGACACGGAGCCCAGTTGGGGGACAGCGCGCCGGTTAGGCTGATCGACATGCGTGTGGGGGTTCTGGGGCCGCTGGTGATCTGGACGGGTGACGGCGAGCCGGTGGCCGTGACCGGGGCGCGGGTGCGCCGGCTGCTCGCCCGGCTGCTCGTCGAACCGGGCCGCCCCGTCTCCGCCGACCGGCTGGTGGACGCACTGTGGGGCGGCCCGGACGCCGAACTGCCCCTCCACCCGTACGCGAGCCTCCAGGGCCAGGTCTCGCGGCTGCGCGCCGCACTTGAGCGCGCCGCGCCGCAGGACGGCCGCGGCCGCCTGCTCCACGAAGCGGGCGGCTACCGGCTGGAGCTCGCGCCGGGGCAACTGGACGCTCAGCGGTTCGCCGAGCTGGCCGCCAGGGCCCGCGTACAGGCCCTCGTACCCCGACCCCGTGCCGAGTTGCTGGGCGAGGCCCTCTCCTTGTGGCGCGGCGAGGCCTACGCGGGCCACACCGACGACCCGTCCGTGCGTGCCGCGGCCGCCCGGCTGGAGGAGGAACGTCTCCTCGTGCGGGAGGAGTTACTGGACCTGCGGGTGTCACTGGGCGAGGAGCGCGTCGTTCTCGGCGAGCTCGACCAGCTCGTTGCGGCCCATCCGCTGCGCGAGCGACTGCGCGCCGTCCAGCTGCGGGCGCTGTACCGGGCGGGTCGGCAGACGCAGGCACTGGAGAGCTACGAAGCACTCCGATACAGGCTCGACAGGGACCTCGGACTGGAGCCGGGCCGGGAATTGACGGCACTGCTGCAGGCGATCCTCCGCCAGGACGCCGACCTTGACCTGCAGCTCCCTCCGCGCAACCAGGCAGCGCCGGCAGACGGAGGAGCCCGGCGCGCGGTCCCCGGCGGCGATGCGGCGGCAGCAGTCCCAGGGGCCGCACAGGCCCCGCAGTCGCCACAGGCCGCGCAGGCCGCGCCGCGTACGGGCAGAACCGGAATCGCCGGACGGCCGCGGCTGCCCGAACCGCTCACCCGACTCGTCGGACGCGGAACCGATCTCGCCGCCGTACGGGCCCTGTTGGCGCACTCCCGGCTGGTCACCCTCACCGGACCCGGCGGTGTCGGCAAGACCCGCCTGGCCGTCGAATGCGCAGGCGAGGCGTCCGCCCGCAACACGGACGGCGCGCAGCTGGTCGAGCTCGCGCCCCTCCCCGCAGGCGCACCGGCCGACGCCGTGGCCGGCGCGGCACTGCGGACTTTGGGCGTACGCAGCCCCGAGGGCGAACACCCCGAGGCCGTGCACCTGCTCGCGGGCGCCCTCCGGGAACGGAGCCTCCTCCTGCTGCTCGACAACTGCGAGCACGTCTGCGACGCCGTGGCAGAGGTGCTGGCGGCGGTACTCCCGCAGGCGCCCGGGGTCTCGGTGCTCGCCACCAGCAGGGAGCCGATCAACCTGGCGGGGGAGGCGGTGCACCTGGTGGCGCCCCTCGAACCCGCCGATGCCGTCGCCCTGTTCACGGCCCGCGCCGGACTCCCGCCGGACCGTACCGCCTCGCCCGAGGACATGGCGGCCGTCGAGGGCCTGTGCGTCCGGCTCGACGGGCTTCCGCTCGCCCTGGAACTGGCCGCCGCCCGCGCCCCCGCCCTCGGCGTGCACGGCCTGCTCGCCGGACTCGACGACCGGTTCGCCCTCCTGTCGCGGGGGCTGCGCGGGGTACCCCCGCGGCAGCGCACGCTGCGAGCGGTGATCGACTGGAGTTGGGCACTGCTCGGCAGCGCTGAAGAATCGGTCCTCCGGCGGCTGTCCGTACACGGCGGCGACGCCTCGGCGGAGGCCGCGGGTGTGGTGTGCGCGGATGCTCCCGCGGACGCGCTCGGGGACGCGCCCGCGGACGTTCCCGTACCGCCGGACCCACAATCCGCCCCGGTTCCCGAGGTACGGGAACACCAGGTTCCGCTGGTGCTGGACCGCCTGGTGGAACGCTCGCTCGTGGTCCTCGTCGACCGTCCGGAGGGCCGCCGCTACCGGCTGCCGGAATCCGTGAAGGCATACGCCCGGGAGCGACTGCGGGAGGCCGGTGAGGAGCGAGGCGCCCGCGCCCGGCACGGTACGTACTACCGGGAGCTGGCGCTGCGGGCCGAACCCCTGCTGCGCGGCCCGCACCAGCGGCTCTGGCTCGCACGGCTCGACGCGGCCGAGGCCGAGCTGTACCCGGCGGTCGAGGAGGCGCTCGAGCACGGCCGGGTGGTACCCGCCCTGAGCACGGCTCGCGCTCTGGCCCGGTACTGGCTGCTGCGCGGCAGACCCGCGCAGGGAGGCCGTCTGCTGGACGCCTGCCTCGCGGCGGAGCGCGACCACCTCGCTTCCCACGGCGGGCCGGACCAGGGCGGGCACGCGGGGGAGCGGATCGCCGCCGTGGCCCTGGCGACGGCCTGGCGGGCCGGCCTGACGGTGTGGGAGGGCACGTCGCTGTCCGCCGAGGGCCTGCTGCGTGCCGCGGCGGCCGCCCTCGACGCGCGGGAGGCGGCGGACCGCGACCCGCTCGGTCACGCCCATGCCCTGTGGTTCCTGGCCGCGGCGCAGATGGGTGCGGGGGACGTACCCATGGGTGAGGAACTCGCCGACCGGGCACTGGCCGCGGCCGAGAGGCTCGGCGATTCCTGGGGGACCGCGGCCGCGCTGAGCGTGCGCGCCCGGCACGCCCTCGCGCACGGCGACCTGGCCGGCGTACGCCGCGACGCAGAGCGCAGTGCCCGGCTGTTCGGCGGACTGGGCGACCGCTGGGGCCTGCTCCAGACGGTGTTCCCCCGAGCCGCGCCGCACGAGATCGCGGGCGAGTACCCGCAGGCGGCCCGGCTGCACGAAGAGGGCCTGGCCCTCGCCCAGGAGCTCGGGCTGAGGACCGAGGCGGGCAAGCGGCTGTGTGCCCTGGGCCGGCTGGCGTTCCTTGCGGGGGAGTACGAGGAGAGCCGTGAACGGCACGCGGACGCCCTGCGCCTGGCCAGGGAACAGAGCCACCGCGCCGGGGAGGCCGATGCCCGGATCGGACTCGGTCTGGTCGCCCGGCGCACCGGCGACCTCACCGGCGCAGAGGAGCACATGCGGGCGGTCCTGGCATGGTTCCGGGACGCCGGCTACGGGCCCGGCACGACGCTCGCCCTCGCCGAACTCGGCTTCACGGCCGAACTGCGGGGGGATGTGGAGCGGGCCCGTACCCTGCACGCCGAAGGACTCGCGGCGGCGCGGGCACTGGGAGACGTACGTGCGGTGGCGCTCGCCCTGGAGGGCCTGGCGGGCACGGCAGCAGCCGGCGGCGAGCCCGAGCGGGCAGCGCGGCTGCTCGGCGCCGCCGATGCGGCCCGCACGTCGGCTGGCACGCCGCTGCCGCCCGCCGAACGGCACGACGTGGACCGGGCCTGGTCGGCCTGCCTGTCCGCACTGGGCCGGACGGCGGCCGAAGCGGCCTTCGCCTCCGGCGCCGCACACCCACCCGTGGCCGAAGCCCCGGTCCACTGCTGAGAGCCCCCTGGCCACTCGCCCCATGGCGGAGGCTCGGGGGCACGTCGGCAAGGGGGAGGCAGGGGCCGGCCCACTCGACCAATGATCGCGATCCGGCGTCGGGGGACGTCCCTTCCGGCTTTCCGGTGTGCGCGCACCCGACCCGATCGGGCACAGGATGTCGGGTCCGGCAGGGTGCCCGCTCCCTAGCATGGTGATCACGAAAGAGGAAGGAGACCGGGAGTGCTGGAGCGTCTCAACCAGACCCTGGAGTACATCGAGAGTCACCTCGACCGGCAGGTCGACGGGGCGGAGCTGGCACGCATCGCGGCCACCTCGGAGTACCACCTGCGCCGGATGTTCTCCGCGCTCGCGGGCATGCCCCTGTCGGAGTACGTACGTCGCCGCCGGCTCACCCTTGCGGGTGCCGAGGTGCTCGCAGGGCATGAATCTCTGCTGGAGATCGCGGTGCGCTACGGCTACGGCTCGGGCGAGGCGTTCGCCCGGGCGTTCCGCGCGATGCACGGGGTCGGTCCGGGCGAGGCCCGGCGCACCGGCGCCGCGCTCGTCTCCCAGCCCCGGTTGACCTTCCGTCTCACCGTCGAAGGGACCAGCAGCATGCGTTATCGCGTAGTGGACAGGCCGGACTTCAGCGTCGTCGGCCTCAAGGCCCGGGTGCCACTGGTGCACGCGGGGCCGAACCAGGCGATCATCGACTTCGTCCGCGGGACCGACCCGCAGGTCCTGGAGCGCCTGGAGAAACTGTCGGACCAGGAGCCCCACGGCATCGTCGCGGTCTGTGACGACCTGGACCCGAGCCGGGCGGAGGGCACCGAACTCGACTACTACCAGGCGGTGATCACGTCGGCGGCCGCCCCCGAAGGGGCAGCGATCCTGCCGGTCCGGGCCGGCACCTGGGCCGTCTTCACCACCTCCGGACCGGCCCCGCAGGCCATCCAGGAGCTGTGGCGGGACGTGTTCACGCAGTGGTTCCCGTCCAACCCCTACCGCAGCCGACCCGGCCCGGAGATCCTGCGGACCCGCATGTCCGCGGACCACACCGAGGCGGACGCCGAGCTGTGGCTCCCGGTGGAGCGGGAACAGGGCTGAACAAGGCCCGAGCCGACAGGCGTCGGAAGGCGTGAGAGGTACGGTCCGGGGTACAGAAACCGGACAAGCCGAGGTGGGCCGAGGGGCGGGGGCGCTGATGGGTCGGGCATTGCGTGTGGGGATAGGCGTGCTGCTGGCCGGATTCGTGCTCTGGTACGGCTCGTACTACACGACGATCGCGGTCTGGGAGCTGCGCAAGCTCTTCGCCTGGTTCGCCCTGCCCCTGCTGGCCGCCGGCGGCACCGCGACGGTGTGGCTGCTGGTCGCATGGCTGCGGCGGCGTGCCGGGCGCGGCGCGGGCGCCGGGGACGGGGCCGTCGTCATCGGGTGCCTGGGCGCCGTCGTCGGACTGGGCCTGACCGTCGGCTGGCTGGTGTACGGCTCGTACCTCCAGGACCGGGCGTACATGGCCACCGCGAAGGTCGTGACCGAGCCCGTACCCGGCCTGACGGCACGGGTGCCGTACGTGGCCGGCAAGGCGCAGGCCGCCCCGCACCTGGGCGATGTCACCGGTGAGATCTCCGACATCACCTACCTGCCCGACTCGGACCGGTTCGCCACCCTGGTGGAGCGGCGCGGCTGGCTGGCCGGGTACGAGGTCGGCCTCGTGCAGGACGTCCCCCTCGGCGGCGAGAGCCGCAGCCAGGAGCGCTGCCCGTTCGACGTGTCCGTGGCGGACGCGCGAATCAGCGGCTGGTTCTCGCACAACCTCGGCAGGAAGATCTCGGCGGAGAAGCGCTGGGTCCGCTTCGAGGCCGACGACGCCTACGCGACCTGCTCGGGCGGCACACCGGTCGTGGTCGTCCCGCTCAAGCGGCAGACCGGGCTCCTCGTCGTGACCGAGCGCCCCGCCGGGGTCGCGCTCTACAACGGCCGGACCGGAAAGCTCACCGTCACCACCGACACCTCCGCCGTCCCCGGTCCCTCGTACCCCATCAGCCTCGCGGCCCGTCAGCGGGAGGGAACGGCTGCGGTGGGCAGCTTCAGCGACTGGTGGTTCGAACGCAGCGGCTGGGACGCCTCCGAGGACGGCGCCAACGAGGGCAACGAGTCCGAGTTCACCCTCCGGTACCGCGAGGCGGCCGGGCGCAGTGCGTACGTCACTCCGCTCACGCCGCAGGGGGAGGCCAGCTCGGTGGTGGCCGTATCGACGGTGCCCACCCGCCACGAGGGCGGCGGGCTCGCGCCGATGACCGTCCACCGCCTCGATCCGGCGTGGTCGTCCCCGAAGGCGTTGGTCGCCCTGATCAAGGCCGAGTACCGGGACGTCTGCTGCTACAACGACGACCAGGTCTTCGAGGTCGTACCCACCGGGGGCGGCACGTGGACGGCGACCGTCGGCAGCGAGCAGAACGTCCGCTACCGGGTGGAGGGGAAGGGCCAGGTGGGCGGCCGTGAGGCGACCTGCCTGAAGGCGGCCGACGGAGCGCTCATCCGGTGCGCGTACGCGGCTCCGGGCTCGCCCGAGGAACAGGAGCTCAAACGCCGGGAGCAGCAGAAGCAGCAACAGGAGGAGGGAGCGAAGAGCCCGGGCGGTACCGGCGATCTGACGGGGTACACGAACGAGCAACTGGCGGAACTCCAGCGCCGGATGACCGAGGAGATCGGCCGCCGCCTGAAGACCGGATGAGCCGTGAGCCGGGTGCCCTGTGCCGCGGGCGCTGGCCGCGACATCCGGAGACGAGGACTACCCCGGACCGGACGGAGGCACGGGAAACGAACCGGGAAGGTATTCGCAAAGGTATGCGCGGATGCATACTCGGGGTATGGCAGATACAACCGTGAAGGTCGACTCCGAGACGCGGGACCGTTTCGCTGCTGTTGCCGCTGCTCGTGGCAAGAGCGTGCGCGCCTATCTGGCGGAGCTGGCCATCGAGGAGGAGAACCAGCTCGCCCTGGGTCGGGCGACCGCCGTGTTCCGCGAAACAGTGGGCCGGCCGGGCATCTCGGCCGCGTTCGACGGTGAGTTCGGCGGGCTGCGCGCGTCCCCGGGAGCGAACGGCGCGGCCTGACCTTCCGCTCCCCGTGGCGCCTGTTTACCTTTGTGGCATGGGGATGCAGCGGATGGACGGCAGTGCGGGGGACGCAGACTACGGAACGATCGGCGTCGGCTACAGCGCCTACCGGCAGCCCGATCCGCGCATCGCGGCGATCATCCACCGGGCGATCGGCGACGCCCGGACCGTGGTCAACATCGGTGCCGGGGCGGGCTCGTACGAGTCGGCGGCATGGGAGATCACCCCGGTCGAACCCTCCCGGTCCATGCGGGCACAGCGGCCGGCGCACCTCGCACCGGCCGTCGATGCGACTGCTGAGCACCTGCCTTTCGCCGACGATGCCTTCGATGCGGCCATGACCGTTTTCAGCGTGCACCAGTGGAGCGATCTGGGCGCGGGGCTGCGGGAGATGCGGCGCGTGGCCCGCGGCCCGGTGGTCGTAGTGACCTGCGACCCGGATCTGGTGCGTGACTTCTGGCTCTACGCGTATGCGCCGCTCGTCCTCGACACCGAGGCCCGGCGCTACCCTGCTCTGGCCGACATCAGGGAAGCGCTCGGCGGCCGCACCACCGTCGAGCGGGTCCCGATCCCCGCCGACTGCACGGACGGCTTCAACGAGGCCTACTACGCCCGCCCGGAGCGTCTCCTGGATCCGGGAGCCCGCCAGGCGTGCTCGGCCTGGAGCTTCGTCGGACCGGCCGTGCAGGAGCAGTACGTCGACCGACTCCGCCAGGACCTGCAGGCCGGAGTCTGGGACGAACGCCACGGATCCCTGCGCCGACAGCCCAGCCTGATCGGCTCCCTCGTCCTCGTCCGCGCCGTGCCCTGATCCGAGCCCCTTCCCCGACCGCGGTGCTGCCGAAGAGGCGGTCCCGCAACTCACGGGGCTCCCGCTCCGTTGAAAGAGGTGCTCGACGTCTCAACTCATCAGCTCAGGAGCCTCGTTGGTTCCCCGTCCTGCCGTATGCCCTGGTCGAGTGGGTATCCATGCTCATCGTCACCCGTGAGGGTGACCGACGCTGTAAGCTCCCGCCCCACCAGCGCGCTCTCGTGGGCCCGGTCTACCTTCGCCGGCACGACACGCTCGCGCAGATCGCCGCCGGCTTCGGCATATCCGTCGGAACCGCCCACGCCTACGTCACGGCCGTCGTCGATCACCTGTCCCACCGGGCACCCGGCCTGCTGCGGGTCCTGCGCGAGACGGATCCCCATCACGTCCTGCTCGACGGGACGCTCGCCGGGTGCGACCGGGTCGGCGACAGCCGGGCCGGCTTCTCCCAGAAGCACCGCCGTCACGGCGTGAACGTGCAGGTCGTGGCCGATCCCACCGGCAAGCTGCTGTGGATCTCACCCGCGCTGCCCAGCGGCACCCACGACCTGACCGCGGCCCGCACCCACCGCATCATCCGGATCTGCGAACACCAGGGCGCACCCGTGCTCGCCGACCGCGCCTACAGACGGCTTCCCGGCCAGGACCTCACCACAACCCAACAGACAATCAACCGAGCCCTGTCAGCGGCACGAGCACCGGTCGAACGAAGCATCGCGCGACTCAAGTCCTGGCAGATCCTCCGCCGGGCCCGCTGCAGCCCCGACCGGATTGGCAATGGCCGTCATCCAGTTGGGAACTGTCTCACGACCAGACAAGTCGACCTTCGGTGCACCGACAGACCGGGGAGCTTCCCTCGGCGATCCTCGTCAGCGTCTCCGCCACGGAGTCGAAATACTGGGCCATCGATTCGTACTCGCCCGTAACCGTGGGGCCACCCACGAACCAGCTGCCGACGCGCCCGTCCCGCGCATCGATGAACTTTCCCATCCAGCCGTCCCGGTCCGACAGGAACGGGATCCACTCGTTACGCCAGAACGGGTGGTCCGGCTGGTCCGGAGGGTCGAATCCACAGGACGTGGAGCGGTTCGCGTAGAGCTTCTCCATCGCCCGGATGCCCAGAAAGAAGCTTCCCTCGTCGGGGAACCCGTCAAAGCCGCAGCATGCCACTTCGTCGTCGACGTCTTCCTTCGGCAGATCCAGATTGTTCTGCAACAGCCACGTCCGCAGGTCCCCATGCAGGGAGATCCCCATCCGTTCCTCGGCTGCCGCGAGCATCTGCTCCGTAGCGGGCCCTGGCAGATCTGCGTGATCGGCCGACGCGTGCTCCCGAAGAAGACTCATCACACGCGACCAACTCTCAGCCACACTCATCGCCCTCTGTCCTCTGTCCTCTCTACAGGGATGTCTCCGTCCGACTACGCCACTGCGGAGGTGGGGAAGTATCGGCCGGACAACCTTGCAGGATGGTACTTCGAGCGTGTGTTCCATCCCTCCCCGCGATCATCTTCCGCCCCGAAGCGCAGGGTCGGCCCCTCAGCGGGTGACCGCCCGCAACTTTTCACAGACAACCCACTGTGCCCGGCGAGCCCAGCCGACGAGCTTCCAGGACTCAAGCGCGGGCCAGCGTCACCCTGGAGTGGCGAAGCTCAAAACGCTCACTGGTTCATCAACCGGCTCTCGAAGGTGTCTGCACGGTGCCGGATACACGCCGGCGAGCCGTCGGGGGAGAGACCGTGTGCGGGAATGCGTGTGCTTACAGGGCGGGGGCGTGGATGGGTGGTTGGGTTTGGGCGAGGGCGGCGGTGTAGCCGTGGGGGGTGGGGAGGTCGGTGAGGGTCCAGCCGGGGGTGGGTGGTGGGGTGGGGTGGGTGCTGACGTAGGGGTGGGTGAGGCCTTGGGAGAGTCCGGTGCCGGTGGCTTTGAGGCAGGCTTCTTTGCGGGCCCAGAGGCGGGCGAGTGCGGGGGGTTGTTGGTCGGGTGTGAGGTTGTTGAGTTCGGTGGTTTCGGTGGGGTGGAGGGTGTTGATGATGTCGTTGACGGTTTGGGGGGTGGGGGTTTGTTCGATGTCGATGCCGACGGGGGTGGCGGCGAGGGCGATGTAGGCGAGGTTGCCGCTGTGGGAGAGGGAGAAGTGGAGGTTGGGGTGGGTGAGGGCGGGTCGGCCGTGGGGGCCGCCGCAGGTGGGGCAGGGTTCGCGGGTGAGGGTGATGTGTTGGGGGGTTGGTTGAGGTATTTGCCGAGGAGGATGCGGAGGGCGAGGTGGGAGGTGGTGTAGCGGTGGCGGTCGTCGGGTTGTAGGAAGCGGGCGGCTTTGGTGCGTTCTTCGGTGTCCAGGATGGTGTGTGCGTCGTGGATGTGGTGGCCGCCGATGGTGTGGGCGGTGGTGTCGAGGGACCAGACGATGGCTTGTGTGCCGGTGGGTGCGGGTCCGGTGTGGGGTGTTTCGGGTCCGAGTTGGTTGATGTGGGTGATCATCCGACCGAGGGTAGACCAGGCGGTCGGGTGGAGGGGTGGGTGTGTCCGTGCCGGTGTCCGGTGGCTGCCCGCCGTGGCGTGAGCCGTTCGGGGTTCGCTGATGGCCGCTGGGCGGTGGCCGGTTACCTGGTTTTCCGGGTTGCTGTGTCGTGATGTTTTCACGTCGTGCGGGCCCGAGTTCGACTGGTTCTGCACGTTCTTGAGTTCCCAGGTCCTGTGGCTTCTGGATTTCTGCGTGGACGGTTCTCGGGGGCTTCTTGCGCCCCTCTGCTCCCCGGCCTCTGACCAGGTTTGCCTTGCCCTGAAGCCCTGAAGCCCTGAAGCCCTGAAGCCCTGAAGCCCTGAAGCCCGGGGCCCGGGCCTCGAAGTCCCGGGCCCCGGGACCGTGGCAGCCCTGGCGCGCCCGGCTGCCCGGTAGTCCGTATCCCTTCAGCGCTGTATCCCTGCGGCCCCCGCGCCCGCCCCCCCGTTGTTGAGCGACGCTGAAGATGAGCATGAGGGCGACGTGCTGGTTGTCGATGGGCGGGATATGTCCACGGCTCGTTGCCGTGGGTGGCCTCGAACCGGCCGAACACCCTCTTCTCGCCGCTGGCGCCGGTCAGGCTGCCGGCGTCAGCGAAGTGCCGCTGCAGTGTTCGGTCGGTCGGTGACCAACTTTGTGTGGTCCGCAGGATCCGCCGGATCCGCCGGATCTGCCCTGGCGTTCGGGCGGGGTTCTCCCTTCTTAAGCGCGGCCGCCAGGTCCAGAACCTCGACCGGGGTGCGTGGGGGTGACCTGCCGCTGGGCCGGCACCGGCGCGGGAGACCCGCCGGCGCGGTAGTGGCGGGCCCAGCAGTCGCGTGTGCCCGCGGGCGACCCGCTCCTGTGTCGGCCGAAGGGGTCGGTGTGCTCTTTCGCGGCCAGTTCGCGGGCGAGCTTCCCGCGCTGCCGTGTCGTGAGCTTCGTGTCGATCAGGTCCTGGATCAGGCCGTAGCGGAACAGGCTCACCTGCCGGGCCCGTTCCGCCCGGGGACGGTCCTCGTCCTCACTCGGTGACATAGGCAACCCACCCTGTGTCTCGAACGGAGTCCGCCGCTTCGATGGCAGACACGGTCAAGACTTCCGGCACCCGCCGATCCCGCCCAGGGGCCGGGCCCCGATCACCACGGCCGCATCCGCCCGCCGCGGCCAGAGAACCTCCGCCAGCAGCACGTGCGTGACCTTGCAGCCCGAGCAACGTGTACGGCGTGGCCGTAGAAACAGCCGGGCTCCCAGATCACCCCGGATCGACCGCGGTCGGCCATGACCCCACGGCGCCAGAACCACCTCACACGCCGGACAAGTCAGTCGGCCCTGCCGAAGCTGACGCTCCACCAACAGCCCGTCCGAGTCGACAACCAGCACCGACACCTCCACCTGACCTCCAACGATCAGCCGGAACCTCTCCAAACGGACCACCGATCGTGCTCGACTTGCCCGATCGCCTGTCTGCCCTGTTTGGTCTGGTGTGCTCCCACGGACCAGGTCGAGACCTCATCCCCTTCGTCTGGATGGTGAGAGCTCGGACAATGGAAGAGCTGGAAGTTGCAACTTTCCGAGATCAAGCAGGTTGCTGAGCCAATGAAAGAAACGCCGTCCACCATGCAGATGGTCACCTTTGCGGCCTGGCGGGACGATGCCCTTCACTCGGGCCGCCCGGCCGATCGCCGCTACGTCACTCTGGCCGAGCTTCTGGTCCGACTGGGGAGTTACGGACTCGGGCTGACATGGAAGGCTCAGATGTGCGACGAGCAGCCACACCCGGCGTTCGCACGGATGACGAAGGCTTCAGCAGGCACCGGAATCCCCACCCTTGAGTTGCTGGCCATGGACGCGCCCTACCTGCAGGCGGTCGACGGCGACTTCGAGGGCTATGCGGGCAACGAACTCGTACTGACCCTAAGGGAGTTCGACAGTTCCAGTTGGGATGTCCGCACAGCCGACGCGTGGGTGCTGAGTGAGATCCAACGCCGTTACCCCGACGCCAGGCCAATGACCTCAGACGAATGGGACTCCACGAACTGATTCTCCGAGGAGGGAGCCACGTAGCCACCGGTTGTGCACGAGCTCTTCGTGCACACAGTGTCGTCGCACACGAAGCAGCCATCAGAACTCAGACAAGGACACGGCCTGTGCCCAACAGGAGTGTCGCAGTCCCCCGCTTGATCGCCACGCCGAGTGTCGTCCAACAGCCCGGGCGGCACAGCGCCGCCAAGCTACGGTGTCTGAGGCCGCCCTGCATCGGGCTCGAGAGCGAAGCCCAGCGAGCTATTCCCGGACGTCGGCAGCCGTGCGGTGAAGAACGTGCTTGTCCAGGACGATGGTGTTGCTGCTTCGGGCGGCGCCAACGAGGTCCGAGAGGTTGCCGTCGAGGTAAATGGCCCTTCCCTCCATGCGGTAAGTGCCCGTGTTGACGCCGATCTTGAACACGGGGCAATCGTCCAGGTTGCAGATCACGTTGTTGATCTGTTCGAAACGGCCGTCCGCGGTGAAGGTCAGCTTCTGGATGTAGAGGGTGATTCCCGGGCGGTCCCTGTCGACGGACTCGGTCCACTGCCCTATCAGCCGGGCCTGGTGCGCGGCCGGGGCGTCCGCCCCCGCCACCTGGGCGGCGGCAGAGCCACTGGTGGCCGTCATGGCGGCCAGGAGCAACAGTGCGGTGCCCAATGCTGACTGCATCGTCGTCTTCATCTGCGCGCTCATCCTTTGTTCGTCGGTCCCTGGTTTGTAGAAGACGCAGCAGGGTCGGCTTGCGTGACTGGGGGTGACAGCCCCTCGCTTCGGCGCATGCTGCTGGACAGCCTCCGTGGTGGATGCTGTCGGCGTTGGCGGGCCCGACCGTATCCGTTCAGACGCCGACCGCGTTCCCCCTCGACAGGGACCGCGTCTCGTTTCGCTTGCTTCGCGGACGCAGTGAACACTCCACACCAACCAAAGGGGACGGAGGTACCGGGCCACTTCCGCTATCCGGCACGGGGCACACCGGCGGACACTGATTGGCCGAGAGTCACCAGGCTCATCACATCGGCAGTCACCGCGCCGACGCTCGCCGCGTTCCGGTGTGTCGAGGGCCCCCGGCCGCTGGCCCTGCGGCACTTCCTCGGGTGACCGGCGGCAGCCCCATGGGGCAGCGCAGCAGCCTGACCAGCACTGATGACAAACGCCGCCAGCTCCGCCGACACCGGCCCAGGCCGCCGAGCATGCGTCCACGTTTGGGAATGATCCGCAGGTCAGCGCGCGGGTTCCGTCGTGGCCATCTGCTCGTCGTGCTCACGCAGCATCCGCATGACGGTCGTGGGCGAGGGGTGCTGTCCCTCCTTCCATGACGGCCGCGCACCCGAGGAAGGGGGCGGACGCGCCTCGCCCCGGCAGAACTCGGCGAGTCTGCCGGGGCGAGCCGGACCACGGCGGTTCCCGTGCGGTCGTCGGGTCGCAGGTCCTGCCCCCGACGACCGCACGACGGCACAGGACGTCGCGGTCAGGAGGAGATCGGGTCAGCGGACCTCGGTGACCCGGTGCTCCTTGCGCGCGCCACAGTTGGAGTTGTAGACCTGCACGTGCACGTTGCTGATGCCCCCGCCCCAGTCGACGCAGTGGCCCTTGCCGTACACGTACGCCGGGCCCGCGTACGACGTGTACCGGCCGAAGTCCTCGCCCCGCTCCCAGGTGTCGGGAACTTCGATCCAGAGGGCCATGTCCATGGCCGCACCCGGGTTGTTGCGGATGGTCGCGACGCAGTTCTTGCCGTTCGAGGCGTTGTACGTCAGGTAGACGGTGCCCAGCGAGCCGATGGCGGCCGAGTTCACGGTCTTGTAGGCGCTTCCGCAGACCTTCTGCGGCGTGGTGTTGGGCGCGGCGGTGGCGGGCGCCGCCAGCGCGGTCGTGGCCCCCAGGGCCAGGGCGGCGAATGCGGTGGTGGTAAGGACGGAACGGGTGAATTTCATGTTTCCCCCTGGTCGTCATCGGAGTTGGTCGCTCCTGCATTGAAGGACATGAAGGACGGCGGAACGGTTGCGCATCGTCCGCAAAGGATGTGACCGCGCCGCTGCCGTACCACCCCGCCCGCCGGCCGACGGACGGCCCCGGGCGGGCGTCGAGGAGTGGGGGTGGTCGGGTCCACGCGTACGCGAACACCTCGTAGACGCTTTGCCCGGCACCTGACGTACGGGCGGTACGGGTGGCCCGCCGACGGGGATGACATCTCCCGCGACCCGGTGCTCGCGGAGATGGTCGCGGGCGACCGCAGGTACCCCTGACCGGGCCGCTGACGAAGGCCGCCGGCCGGGCCTGTGTCAGGCGGCGTGTCTACTGGAGCGGCCGGGAATCGGGGAGGAAGCAGAGTTCCCGGGCAGTGTCCAGGTCTTGTAGGCCTGCGTGCGGCTCACACACGTCGCCTTGCAATCCCTTTCAGTGATCACTTTGCGTGTGGCCTCATAAGACGGCGCCTCCCTGACGATGCGTGCGGTCTTCTCGATCCGCGGCAGGTAGATGTCCCACCACTTCGGCCCTGTCCGGCGCCGGAGCTCCTTGAGCAAGGCCAACCGCGGGCTGGGCAGGTCGCCGACCTTGCGTACTGCCTGCGGGCTCCAGCCCGGGGCCACGCACTCACAGCCCTCTTCCGTCTGCCGGGCAGGGCCGAAGGGCATGTGCCCCCTGCCCGGAGTCGTCCTTGAGCGCGGCGTTCGGGAGCAGGCCCAGCGTGGTGGTCCCGACGCAACGCGAGGCCGGCGTTGCGAATCGCATCCGTAGCGGAGTCTCTGTCGAGGGCGGCGAGGATCACACCGACGGCCGCCGCGAGGAGATCCGCCAAGGACCCGAGCCTTCGGGTCCGGCATCGAGGTCCAGTTCGCGACAACCCCCGTCGGGTGGTCAGGACTCACGCAACTGAGACAGCGTCACCCCGCATGCGATAAAGCCCGAGAATAGCGATCCCATGCAAACCTCTCACCCCCGAGCCAGTGACCCCACCTGCTCAGAACAGCCTGTTAACAGCAACACCGCTCCAAGGCCCGCTGTGTCTCACCCCACTGCCGCAGAAGCAAGAGATCGCAACCAGCCGTTTTACAGAAGGCGAGGGCGAATGACAGCCCTGGGCGGTGCAGTGCAACGACCGAAGGCCCACAGCGGAAAATGGCGAGGATATTGCGGTCCTTCAGGTAGGCGTTCGTCCGGTTGAGACCCGGAGCGTGTGGATCGGAGTCTCCGCACGAGGATCGCCGCCGCCGCTGCGCGAAACGCTTCGGCCCGGCCGACAGCGCCGTCGTGCGCCACTCCTCAGGACTCCCGAGGTCGCCGGTACCGGTCTCACCGCGGGCCGTACGCCAGGGGCAGGGAGGACGCTGCCACTACGTGCCCCGATGCCGCACTCGCCTTCCTTGATGACCGAATACCACCCTAAAAGACAGCTTGGCCGATTTTGTAGCCGCGGTGTTGTAGGGGGGGTTGGCACCGGGTCATGATCACTTCTCGTACAACCTGACTACCCACCCGGGAGGCGAGATGTGATAGCAAACCCCATTTCACGGGATGGAGCTGGAAGGCCTGTGGGCTGCCTGCCGGTACCTGTAACCCCGGCGCAACAGTGCAGGGTTCTGGTTCCTGAGCAACGGACGTTTCTGAGACTCACCTGTAAAGTCGCGCGGAGGAATTCCGGGGGATTCCGGGGGATTTTCGTCTCGGCCCCCGCGCAGGCGGTTCTCAACTTCTCCCGCGCTACAACATTTGCGCAGGCACGGCCGTTCACGCCGAGCGGATCCGCCTGGCGGCACGGCTTCAATGGTGCCGCCCCGCCCGCCGGGCTCCGCTACCGCGCCGACGCAGACCACGGGGTCCGACACGCGGCGTCATCACCTGGCCTGATGCAGCCGACCAACCCGAATGTGGGGCGGAGTCGGCTCTGACCGCGGCAGTCCCGGGTCGGCCGTACGAGGCATGGCTGTCCGCCCGTCAACTGCCGACGGCCGCACGGCCTGGCTGTCTCGCGTCCGCTGCCTCTCTTGTGCCGGTGTTCTGCCGCTCTTCGGCGCCACGACGCAGGAGTGCGCGGCCTTGGCCTGATCAGCAGCTCGCCGCGTTCCCTCCGCCGTGTCGCTCTCTCGCACGCCCTGCATCACGAGATTCCGTTATCAAAGGAGTTCTTGATCTTCATGTACAAACGCTCGGGGTTTCTCGCCCTCACCACGGTGGGCGTAGTGCTGTGCACCGCTGCTCTCACGCCTTCGGTCAGCCAGGCAGCTGGCAGTGCCGACGGCGAGAAGGGGTCCTACGCCGAAAAGCACGGCCTGACAGTGGATGACATCGGGCACATCAACGCACTGAACGAGAAGGCTCTGAATCTGGGTCAGCCCGGCAGGCCGGCGGGAGGGTTACTGCCGAGTGCCACCGAGTCCCTCAGGGCCTCAGCATCGGCCGGCGACAGGGTGACCCCTCCAGCCGAGCCGCTCGACAGCATGCCCGACGCGTACCGGGCCCACGGAGACAGGGCAGCTACCGGCATCAGCAACTACATACGCAAGTGGCAGCAGGCGTACAGCCACCGCGACGGCAAACCTCAGCAGATGACCGAAGCGCAGCGAGAACAGCTGTCCTACGGGTGCGTCGGCGTCACGTGGGTCAATTCAGGCCCCTACCCGACGAACAAGCTGGCCTTCGCGTCCTTTGACGAGAACAAGTACAAGGACACTCTGGAGACCACGGGTCCACGGCCGGGCGAGACACGGGCCGAGTTCGAGGGGCGCATCGCCAAGCAGAGCTTCGATGAGGCAAAAGGGTTCAACCGGGCTCGTGATGTGGCATCCGTCATGAACAAGGCCCTGGAGAACGCCCACAACGAGGGGGCCTATCTCAGCAACCTCAAGGCAGAGCTCACGAAAAGCAACGACGCTCTGTCCAAAGAAGACAGCCGTTCGAACTTCTACTCAGCCCTGAGGAACACACCGGCCTTCAAGGACCGAAACGGGGGCAACTACGACCCGTCCAAAATGAAGGCGGTCATCTACTCGAAGCACTTCTGGAGCGGACAGGACCCCAGGAACCCCTCCGACAAGAGGAAGTACGGCGACCCGGACGCCTTCCGCCCCGACCAGAGCACCGGCCTGGTCGACATGTCGAAGGACAGGAACACCTCGCGCAGCCCCGCCAAGCCCGGCGAGAGCTACGTCAACTTCGACTACGGCTGGTTCGGGGACCAGAAAGAAGCAAACCCCGACAACACCATATGGACCCACGCCAACCACTACCACTCGCCCGGCGGCGCCATGGGGCCCATGCAGGTGTACGAGAGCAAGTTCCGCAACTGGTCCAGCGGCTACACCGACTTCGACCGCGGAACCTACATCGTCACCTTCATACCCAAGGACTGGAACACCGCCCCCGCCAAGGTGAAGCAGGGCTGGCCGTAACACCCCGCCCCTCACCACGAACACGCCCTCCGCGTGACTGATCCCCGCCCCATCACACGCCACATGCCACATGCGGAGCGGGGAAACCCTTCGATCACCCACACCCCCGGTTCGCGGCCCGATGACCACCCCCGTACCGGTGGGGTGCTGCCGATCATCCCAGGGCTCCGCTATGAGCGCTGAACACTAGGACAGGCAGTCCTCCGCGTCGTCGACCAGGAGCAGGTGGAGCCCGTCGAGGAGCCGGACCGGCGTATCCCGCCTCCCCTGTTGCCAGCCACTGACGACAGGGGAGGCGGCGGGAACCTCCGGGAACCAGGGGAGACGGCCATACGGCGGTCAGCAGTCATCGCCGGCATCGACGACGAGAACGCCCGCGATGGGGATGGGCAACAGCCCTCTGCACGCCGCCGCACGTCACCCCGGTCGGTGGTCCGCTCGATCACCCAACGGTGCCGACCTGGCCGTTGCGATGACGCGACGCCTTTGCGGGCGATGCGGACACCGATCCGTTTGCCGCGTGGCCGTTTTCGCAGGTGGGGATGGCGTAGGCCTTGTCTGCGCGGACGCGTTGGGGTTGCAGTGGCGGCCCGCGGTGAGGGTCGTGTCTCGTTGAGTGACCCATGACCGTGGGCTTCAGGGCGAGGCCGTCGGGGGCTTGGCGGCGGTGAGGCCGACGAGGAGGGGCAGGCCGTTCGCGTCCGACATGGCGTGCATCTTGGAGCCCGGCTGTCTCGGCCCACGGGGCTCGGACCTGTGCGTGAGCGGCGCCTCGGCCGCCGTCATGATTCCCGTGATCGCCGGGGCGATACTGGTGGAGTGACCGACACCGATCGGCAGATGGATCAGCGCCTGGAGCGAGCCATCCTGGAGCTGCTGGAGCGTAGGGGCCCGACCGCGACGATCTGTCCTTCCGACGCCGCCCGGGCTGTGTACCGAGGGGACGACGACGGCTGGCGCGCGTACATGGAACCGGCCCGTAGAGCGGCCCGGAGGCTGGTCATGGCTGGCGAAGTGGAGATCACTCAGGCCGGTCACCCCGTCGAGCCTGCTACGGCCCGCGGTCCGATTCGTATCCGCCGTACCCGCTGAAAACCATGGGGGCGAGCACGGCCCGATCTGGGCCGGATACAGGCCCGGGGTCGGCAGCGCCCCGATCCTGGCACATGCCCCGTGCCCCTTCCTGCCAGTCCAATATCCCAGGTGGGCGATGTGGCTGTAGCCCCGCCGCCGCGTTCGACACGGACGCCGGGGCAGCCGCACTCAAGGATGAACCGGCTTTCGAGGAGATCGTCTTCTACGGCTTGGCCGAGCTCGCCGCCTGGGACTACCCGCCCGCAGGCCGCGACGACCTACGGGTCCAGCGGCGAGGTGGGCGCGTACGGTTTTGCCGCCTTCGGGCCTGGGACGACGGTGGGGCGGGCGAGTCGTTGACCATGTGCCAGCCGAATCCGCCGGTGCCGCCGGCGAGGTCGAGGGTGCGCGCGCGGCGCGGGGGCTGAGATCGTGGACGGTGCGGGGTGGGCGCGGAGGCCGGCAGGTGTTGATCGTCGACAGCGACGTCCTGCTGGGGGACGGCAGCTGGGGCAAGGGCCGGCTGCGGTCGAGGCCGAGCGGAGGCACAGACGGACCGCAGTCTCTGCCATGGGGCGTCGACGAGCGTCTGTTCATCAGGCGAACGGCTGCCGACGGCTCCGAGGAGGCGGAGGATCCGACCGGATCGAGTACGTCAACGGGCCTTCCCGGTGGGCGGCGGGCGTCGGGTGCCGGCCTCGACTGACGGCGGCGCGGCGATTCCCCTCGGCTTGCGCGGGTAGCCGACACACGACAGCGAGCGCGGCAGTGAGGCAAGGAGCACCAGTGATCACTCAAGACCAACTCGAGGCCATTGCCGGATGTGCGGCGTACACGGACCAGGGGCAGCGCTTGGGCCAGGTGGAGTACGTCCTGGTGGACGACACCACCGGCAGGCCCGAATGGGTACGGATCACCGACCGGTCTTCGGGGTTGGGCGGTGTGTTCGTTCCATTGCGCCAGGCGGAGCTGCGGGACGGGCGCCTGGTGGCCCCGTATCCGGTGGCGCTGATCGAGCAGGCTCCGTGCGCGGCGCTGGACTGCGGGAACGTGCTCTCAGTGGCGGAGGAGCAGCAGCTGTACGGGCACTACGGCGTGCGGGATGCACGCGATGAAGTGAATGCGGAGGGCGGCGCGGGGTGGGGGGCGATGGACCGGGCGCAGGCCATTCGCGAGGGCACGGCAGGCCAAGAGCACGCTGTCTCCCGCCTGCGACCGGTGCAGCCGGGGCGGTGAGTCGGGTGCACCGGGGGACCGGGCCGTTGGGGGCGGGGCCGGCCCCACGGGCCCGGCCGCTGGGAAGCTGCCGAACAGCCCGGCCGACCTGCCGGAAGGGCGAGCCTGGCCTCCGCGGCGAGGAGGCAGACATGTCCGCACACCTTCCGGACTCAGGTGCATGGAACACTTCCCAACCGCCCCGTGAGCAGGAATCCGTCCTCGGAGTGTGGGGCTGCCGGCGCCGGCAGACAGGTCTTCGGCATATGGCCGGGGTGGGGGATGCGCCGTGATTGCCGCAACGGGGCATGGGTAGACGCAACGCATCGATCAACCCGGTCTGGCGAAGCCCGCGCGCCACCTGGTGGTCACAGCCGGTGGCCAGTGGCGAGGCGGGCCCCCTCGCCCGGCTGTGCGCGGCACCGGTCGCTCGCTGGGACGGCCATGCCCGTCCCGATGGGTTGCGTTCCGTGACGGGTTGCTGTGAACGGTGGATGCGCCATGAGCCTCAGAGATTTCACCGTCGGCGTTGCCGAGCAGCCGGAGCGGGCCGTCGTGTCGGTGAGCGGCGACATCGACTTCGAGACCTGCTCCTTGCTGAGCCGCGTCGTGGACGCGCTCGTTCTGCCCGGCCGGACGCTGGTCCTTGACCTCACCCGCATCACTTTCCTGGGCACCAGCGCCCTCCACGTCCTGCTCGCTCTACGCGCTCGCGCCATCGAGGAGGAATGGACCCTCGAGCTCGCCGGCACCCCCGACCAGGGGCTGCGCGTCCTGGAGCTCACTGCCACCCGCCACCTGTTCAGCCTCCACCCCGCCATGGCACCCACTCCGAGGTGAACACACTGCGTGGGTGGGCTGCGGATCTGCCAGACCCGCAGCCCCGGAACAAGAGGGTCCGTGCGGCGAAAGTCAATCTGCCACCTGCGCCCCCTCCGCTTGATGTTCTTCGCCTGGATGAGACAGCCGAAGCACTCCCCGGAGCGATCCACCCACCACCACAGGTAGTCCGCCGCGACACGGCCCTCCTGCTGCCTGTTGAACAGCGCGTACCGGACCTCAGGGCGGACGGCTCGGCACAGCCGCCTGGTGATGTACTCCTCCTCCCACCCTCCCTCGTAGGCGATGAGCTCGCTCATTTCTGCCTCGACCTGGGCCGTTGCCCTGCAGAACGCTTGATGCACAGGAGACGTGGCGTAGCTCGCTGTGCCTTCTTCCCTCATAGCGCTGGCCCCCCTCGACGAGGGCTCAGGGTATCGAGGAACCATCTGCCTGCACCGCTCCATGTCCTCACCTGCGGCTCTACGCAGTGCAGAGCGGTCCGGCGCCTGCAGGGTGCAGTGCCGGGCCGCTCTGCCACGCGTCAGGCGACTGTGGCCGGTTGCCTGGTTCCGGGTGTCGGGAGACGGCTGGTACGGACAGCCGGCGGTGTTTCTGCGCGCCCGGCGGGGGACCTTCGCGCAGCAACTCACCCACGTCTCCACGAGCCGGACGACGTGGTCGACCGGGGCACCGACAAGGAGCCGGATCGTCGCCTCGGGTCTGCCGCCGCGTGGCTCGGGCGGGGGCGAGCCGCACGGCTCCTACCTCGCCCGCGGCCTGGAAGCGGGTCCCCGGTAGGACGGTCCCGTTCCGGGGAGCAGGCTGAAGACGGCAATGCTCGCGGCCCACAGGACGGCCAGTCCGAACAGCACAAGCAGCAGCCAGGGCCAGCGCCCCCTGGTCTGTTCCAGCTCCCAGGCGCGGATCCGGTCCTGACAGTGCGGGTTCCCGGGGTTCTTGGTCATGCTGCATTCGGGCTCGGGGGCCGACAAGGCCTGGCTCGTGGCCTGCCCCTGGCCGGTGGGGGCGCGTCGTTCCAGCAGTTCGGGGTGGTCGTCCAGCCAGGTGGTGAAGGTGTCGAGCATGGCTTCGTGGCCGCGCTCGTTCGGGTGGAGGCTGTTGTGGATCCATTTGGCCGGGCTGAACCGCTGCGAGGCGAAGCCGTTGACCGATGCGATGTCCACGAAGTTGATGCCAGCGTCGCTCTTTCTCCCCTGGCACAGCTGGAGCCGGTGCGCCTTGAGGCTGTCCTTCATCTCGGCCAGGTACTCGATGCCCACGTTGGCGTCGGTTGCGGCGTCAAACATCGTCTTGTCGACCTCGTCCACGAACCGGTGGATGAAGTCCCGCTCGGTCTTCGTCAGAGCCACTCCCTTGCAGCTGTCGGGTGTGTCGAACGGCTGCGGGTAGGGCACGGCCACGATGGGCACACCGGCGGGCAGGGCCTTCCTGAGCGACCGGAACGTCGCGGTGAGGGCCCCTCGGACCTTTGGCAGGTTGCTCGTGAACACCGACTCCTGCTCCTCGCAGCCCCCGGGTGCGATGCACGCCTCTCCGAGGATGGCGAAGCCGGCGTCGTTGCCTCCCAGGGTCACGATGACGAGTGCGGGGCGGAACGGTGATGCCTGACTCGCGAGCTGATCGATCTGGGTGCCTGGCTCGCCCCTCTGCACTTTGAAGAAGCCTGCACCGGGTTTCGCGATGACGTTGAAGGTCCGCGCCCCAGAACATGCAAGGAACAACAGACGGTCGAACCGCCGGTTCCCCGTGGCGAGTCCCACCGCGTATGCGGAAGGCGAGCGCCGGCATTCGTTGCGGCCACCGTCGTCGGTTCCCTCGAAGTAACTGCCCGCGCCCTCGCCCGACATGTAGGAGTCGCCGATCGCCACGAGGACGCGCTCCCCTCCGGCCGGATGGAGGGCCTGCGGTTTGGGGTGCTCGGGGGGAGCCGCCGCGAGCACGCAAAGCGCCGCGAGCACGAGGGCGACGTCTGCATGCGTGTTGGACACGATGGCCAGCAGCAGCACCAGCGCCATGGCGACGAGGACCGCAGCCAGCACCCAGTCGAAATACCAAAGACATGCGACGGCCAGGAAGACCACGACGAACCAGGCGATACCCAGCCACCCGACGACGCCGAAACCAGCTTCGGGTCCCGCAGCAGACTTCCGCTCACGCAGTCGGCGTACGCCCCACTCGGACAAGACATTGAGCCCGAGCGGCAAGGCCACGAAGAGGGCCACGCCGAGGGCGATGAGCAGGACCAGGAAGAGGCCGCCCTTGGCCTTGGGCAGCAGGACGGCAACCGCGCCCGCAGTCAACACGGTCAGGGCACACAGGGCCACACCCCACCGCCGGAAGGCCTTCCTCGGCTGACCAGGTTTGGCCCCCCGCCACGCCTCGACGAACCAACCCAGACCGAGCAGCAGCAGGACCGAGCCGACGAGCGGCAGGGCGTCCCCCTCGACACCCGCCCCGTGGACAACGAGCACCAGCACTCCTGCGGCGGTCAGGAACGCGGCCGCCCACACCAGCCACTGCGGCGGGTCCCCGCCCGGCCGTCGCTGATGCCCCACCCACAGCTGTCGCACGACGAAGACGACACTGCACACGCCGAAGAAAATCAGCGCACCGTACAGCTCCGAGAGCGGCACTCCGCGGCTCGACTCCACGACGAGCACCACGGCACCCACGACGAACAGGACCCGCGGCCCCCACCACAGCAGGATGCCACGCCGGTCCCTTCGGCCAGCCTGCTCCGCCGACTCGTCACCGTTCATGTTCCTGCACCCTTCTGCCGGTCGAAGAACGTCGGGCGACGCTCGGTCAGGAACACGCACCACCCGTGAACACCACGCGATGCCTCACCGATATCCGGCGCCAGGACATCGAACGCTGCCGAACCAAGGTCCTTGCCGCACTCGACAACACTCGCCGCCAACGGCGCCGACATCAGCGTCTCCGCAGTCTCGCGGGCCGCCGGAGTCCACCGCAGCCTCATCTACCGCCACCCAGATCTGCACGCGCCGTCACCACCCGCGCCGCCGCAGCACAGATCAACACCCCCGAGCCCCGGAACGGTCGTCTCCAGCTGGAGGGCGGGGACTCGGGGTCTGCATCGGGGGCGCCTTCCTCTCAGTGGGCGAGTGCGCGGTGGCAGAGCTCAGGGGGTTCGCGTCCGACATCACCCTAGAAGCGGGAAGAAGGGGCGAATCGGTTCTGCCGGAGGGCTTCGCGTGTCGCGGTCAGGACAGCGATCGCGTGTCGTCCGGGGCCGGAGCGCGTGACTCGGGTACCAATGAAGCGCGCTGTGGTCCGCAACGACCGGCTGAGCGCGAAACTTGCCAACTCGCAAAGAGTCGCGTCAACGTGCCCGACACCTGCCGCGAGAACACGTCGGCCATCCCTTCGGTCTGACCAGGCACGACTCGACCGCGGCCCGTTTCTACGGATTGGTAGCCATTCAGAACGGCACCCTCGCCGAGGGCACCGCCCGGGGCAACGGCTCCGCGGAGATCCTCAAGTGCCGCCGCTTTCGTTGGTCTCGCAACCTCGGCTGCTGGTACCTCCCGCATTCCCGCGGCCGGCCTGCGGACGCGGATCTCTGTGCCGTCGATGATTCCGGTCTGCCCGCTGGAACCGAGGTGGTCGATGACCTCGGCGAGCGTCCGCAGGCTAAGTCCCTGGGAGATGGTGCAGTCTCGCTCGGCCAGTAGAGGCCGGACTTCGCCGATGGCCCGGGTGACGGTGGACCGGTCAACACCGAACCAGCAGGCCAGCACGTCGTGGGTGGCCCCATGGCGGAGGTGCACCAGCGTGGCCAGGAGCCGGTCGATGAAGACCAGCTGGTGCTTTGAGCCAGCGCCGACGGCCCGCTTCCGCGGCCTGGCCACCAATCTCGCCTGGTGCCGGTCATGCCATGACGGACCCAACTCGGCAACGAGTTCGGCGATCACGTCGGCTGACAAACCTGTGATCCTCCGGTCGCCGATGATCGCTGCACGAGCCTCTGTCCCCACCACGAATCCATGATCAGCGATCGCGGACCCGACGTCTCACCGCCAACCGTGCACGAGCTCGTTAGATGCTTGATTCCAATGGGTCTGTCTCTTGTTAGTGAATCCAGCATGTTTGTCGTGGAACCCAACCGCTGCTGGCTGGCCGCGTGCCGGGGCAGTGCGGCAGGCTTCGCGGAGGCGATGGGGGATGACGGTGGCCTCCCCCACGTGGGGGAGGCCACCGTCCTGCTCTCGTTCCACAGGGCCGTCCGAGTCGGCCGCGCAGGCTGATGAAGCCTGTTTGGTAGCGCGTGACGATGTGTGGCATGAGCATTCAATCGAGCGACTCGACGGTCATCTCCGCAGCGGCGCCGCCCCGCTGGGCTGTCTGCGCTGCGCATCTGACGACATGGGTGGTCCTGCCGAGCGGACTGTGGCGCATTGCCCTGGTGCTCGGATACCCGGCCGGATACAGCGACGTTGACTTCGAGAGCTTCCAGACGATCGGCGCGAAGGTATGGATGCTGACACTCAGCGTGGTCTGCGAGCTCGCAGCCTTCCTCACGATCGGTCTGGTACGGCCGTGGGGTGAGGTCGTGCCCCACTGGATACCGCTGATCGGAGGGCGAAGAGTCCGCCCCGTGGCCGCGGTGGTCCCTGCCGCCCTCGGCGCGGTAGCCCTGACCGCACTCTGGGCCTTCACCCCCTGGTGGTGGACCTTCCCTCACGACGACATGACACCCACCGGAAGCCTCGTGGTCGGCATCCTCTACCTACCGCTGTTCCTCTGGGGCCCGCTCCTCGCCGCCGTCACCATCTCCTACCACCGCCGCCATCGCACCCCGCGCCGCCCGGTGGGGATCGCCGTGTGAGCGCCCGCCCAGAGGCGGCGTCCTCTGCCATTGCCGGCGTACGGACTTGTCTCCCCAGTTGCGTACGGACGAACGCCCCCAGCTCTGATCGCGGGTTGCGGCAGTGCGGCAGGGATCTCGGTTGAGATCGATGTCCCGAACAGGGACACTCGCGCGATGAGCCGCAGCAAATCGTCTGAACCGATCGAGCGAGGGTGGGACGAGCCCTGGTATCGGGTCCGTATGGAGGGTTTCGAGGCATCGTTCCTGCCCAGCAACGGCGAGGACTTGGACGAGGTCTGCAACGTCGATGTCTTCGTGACTCTGGAGGATGGGTCTCGTTGGACCGCGACCGTGTTCACCGTCGCGGAAGTCGAGCGCCTGATGAAACTCTGGGCAGGGACCGACGAGGCCCTCGGGGGCCGGTACTTCTGGTTCTCGGACGGCCTGATCGTCAGGGATCCGGGCATCGACAGCATGACCGACGTGATCGCCGGACTGATCGAGAACGGCGAGTTCTCCGAGATCTTTCAGCCGGTGATCAACAACTGATCAAGTGTTCGGCCGCCGGAAGCGACGTGGGTTGTCAGGCCACGTCGTTCTCTCGCTCGATCGCCTTGAGGCGGTTCTTGAGCCGGTAGCTGGGGCCGTTGATGGAGATCACTTCGCAGTGGTGGAGGAGCCGATCGAGGATGGCGGTGGCGAGGACCTCGTCGCCGAAGACCTGGCCCCATTCGCTGAAGGTCTTGTTCGAGGTCAGGATGATCGAGCCTTTCTCGTAGCGCTTGGAGATGATCTGGAAGACCAGGTTCGCCTCGGCTCGTTCGAGGGGCTGGTACCCGACTTCGTCGACGACGAGGACGCTGGGCCGCAAGTAGGTGCCGAGCTTGTTCGTCAGACGGCCGGCGGCTTCGGCGGTTTTGAGGTTGCGGACCATGTCGTCGAGGCTGGTGAAGTGGATCGAGTAGCCGGCCCGGCAGGCCGCGACCGCGAGAGCGACGGCGATGTGCGTCTTGCCGACCCCGGGCGGCCCGAGCAGGGCGGCGTTCGCCTTGCCGTCGACGAACGAGGGGGTGGCCAGGTCCTTGACCTTGCGCGGGTCGAGGTCGGGCTGGAAGGAAAAGTCTTAGAACTTGCGCGGATAGGCGTTGTGGGACCCCGGCGGCACGACAGGCACAGGTCTTGGCGATCATGGAGTTGCGACGCTCTGTGACCATCGGAGAGACCTGTGCCTGTCCTGCCATCATGGCTGACCGAACCGCTGTGGGATCAGTTCTCGGTGCTGCTGCCCGAGCGGCCGGTGTACCACCCGAACCATCCGCTGCGGTGTCACCGTCCGCGCATCGGCGACCGGATCGTCTTCGACAAGCTCCTGCAGCTGCTGCGCTTCGGCTGTTCCTACGAGGCGATAGCCGACGCCACGTGCTCGGCCACGACGATCCGCAACCGTCGCGACGAGTGGATCCGGCTCGGGGTGTTCAGCCGGTTCAAGCAGATCGCACTCGGCGCCTACGACCGGATCGTCGGCCTCCTACTCGATCAGATCGCCGTCGACGGCTCCATCACCAAAGCCCCCGGCGGGGGCCAGGCCGCCGGACGGTCCCCGGTCGACCGCGGCAAACAGGGACTGAAGCGTTCAGGAATGGTCGACGGCTACGGAATCCCGCTGGGCCGGGTCCTGGCCGGCGCGAACCGCCACGACTCCCCGATGCTGGCACCCACTCTGGACCGTCTGGGTGATCTCGGCCCGCTGCCCGATGAGACCACCGTGCATCTGGACGCCGGCTACGACTCGACCAAGACCTGTGTCCTCCTCGCCGAACGAGGCCTGCGCGGCCAGTCTCGCCCACAAGGGCGAGAAGGCCCCGATCCAGGCAAGCCGACGCTGGCGCGTGGAGCGCACCCACGCCTGGCAGAACGCCTTCCATCGCCTTGCCCGCTGCTTCGAGCGCCGCACCATCGTGATCGACGCTTTCTTCGACCTGGCAGACACGATCATCACTGTCCGCAGCCTCATCCGCCGGGCCTGGACGACCCACCGCTGGGATGAGCGCCCGCGCCGACGTCCGTGACCTCCCCGCTGGCGGCCCCGCCCACGGCGTCAGCGACAATGACACCACCGGACGACAGGACAACACATGCGGCGATTCGCACTGCCCTGGGGCGAACTTGAGGTGTTCGCCGCCAATGAGCCCGTCCCCGCGGCCCTGCAACCCACCACCGAGGCCCTCGTGCATCTCGAGGACCGCTTCCGTCCGGCACTCCTTCGGCCGCACCTGCGACCAGAAGCTCCCTACGTGGCGGTCTGGCCCGCGAGCCGACCAGCACCCGACCTCACCGAGAACGCCACACCGGACCCGCATGCCCTGGAAGAGGTCGTCCTCGCGGAAATCCACTCCCTGACCTGCCACGCCTGTACGGCACGCTTCCGAGCCGTCTACCCCGACACCGGACTCCCGATCTTCGGACGGCATATCGGAGCACACCAACTGATCAACGGCTGCCCCCGCTGCGGCAGCGATTTCGCAGCGTCGCGGATCCAGGCCCTCACCTTGCTGCCACTGACCTGACGGCACCCTCGTCACAACCTGTCACAGCGCCCGTGATCCATCAGCACCTACCAGCCCACCCGCCTATCCACGCGAGTTCTTACTCGTCGAGTTCTTGTGGTGCGGCAGCCGGGAGAGCCGCAGGCCCTGGCGGAAGCGGCGGTCGTCGCGGACGGCGAGTTCCTCGGAGAGGACCAAGTCGAGGAAGTCGAGGTAGCCCATCTTTCCCTCGTCGGCCCGCCGAGTGTACTCGTTGATCGTTTCGGCCAGGTGGGGCAAGCCGAGCTTGCCGGCCGTGTTGCGGATACGGGTGGAGACCAGCTCGCTCAAGACGTTTCCCTCGTGCTCGGACGGGTGGTGAAGGGACGGGTGCCGGTCAGCTCGTCATAGACCGACAGCGCACGGCGGCCGACCTCGACGTGGGTGGTCGTGGCCCGGTTCAGCAGTGCCTGCAGAGGTCCGGCCTCCTCGCCCAGTGGACGTTCATGGCGAGGTCGTGGCAGGACCTCGCCGGTGGTGGTGCGGCGTCCCTTGCCGGTGGGTAGACCGTCCCAGTGGGCCTCTTCGACGACGCGGACCCCGCGGCCGATCGCCCGCGGATGGTTGGCCAGCAGCGTCTCGCCGCTGCTGTCCGCGATGGTGGAGTGCAGCATGACCTGCGACTTCGTGGCCCTGATCTCCACCAGCTGACGTGGTCGGACCCTGCGGGCGCGGCGGGCACCGCCTAGAGGTTGCCGCCGAAGGCGACCAGGCAGTCCTTGCCGACCGGCCGCAGGTGCCGCTCGGCCACCAGATACGGAGTCTCCGGCAGCGGTTTGAGGGTCATGTGGTCGCGGGCCCCCCGCTCTCCGATGATCTGCTGGTGAGTCCTGTGGGCCTGAGCCCGTCGCTGCGGCACCCATGCGGCGAAGGCGGCGTCCATCTCCTCGACGGAGGAGAAGGACCGGCCGGACAGGACGTGGTCACGGACGATGAGGACCTGCCGTTCGACGTGGCCCTTGCCGGTGGACCGGTAGGCGGCCAGGACGTCGATGTCGAAGTCATAGTGGCCGGCGAACCCGACCGCTTCCGGGTGCAGCGGGACCGCCTCGCCCGGAGCGACGTGGCGGCGGACGACGGTCTTCGTGCGGTCGTAGACGATCGTCATCGGGACGCCACCGAAGTGGGCGAAGGCCCGGCGGTGGCAGTCGAAGAACGTCTGGAGGTCCTGGCTGGTGGTGAAGCAGCAGAACGGGTCGCGCGAGTACGACAGCGTCATGTGGAAGGAGTAGACCTTCCCGATGCCCATGTGGGCGAAGATCTTTCCCTCGTCGCGCCCCAGTCGACCTGGGCCTGGGCGCCGGGGATGACCTCGAAGCGGCGGTGCATGCCGGCGAGTTCCGTCGGCGTGATGCCGAGTTCCTCGGCGATACGAGGCCGGGCTTCCTGAACGTAGAGCTTGACCCTCTGGTAGTTGCCGTGAAACCGTACGCCGCGGTCAGCCGCCCGTGGATCACCGCGGCCTTCATCAGGATCTCCGCCCGGAGCATCGAGTCGACCAGCGGCGCGAACTCGTCGATCACCCTCGCATTCGACCGCCCGTTCGGCGACCGGCGCGGCGGGGTCGCCGGATCTGGTGCCGACAAATACTTGCGGACCGTCTTCCGGTCCAGCCCGGTCTCCCGGGCCACCTCCGAGAGGCTGATCGCCCCGGACTCCAACAGACTCCGGAAGCGCCGCAGTTCCAACCATCGATGCGGATCCAGGACCATCGTTGATCGCCTTCCGCCGCCTCTCACCGACCAAGCAGCAGAGTGCCGAGCAGCAGGTCTCAACGCATCAACAACTGTCCCTTTTCATCCGTACGCGGGTGGGGACGTTCACGTGTACGCCGACACCGCGGCCGCCTCCTGAACCAACTGCACATCATCAGGACCATGGTTGTAGGTGTTATCTCATCCGGTCCGGCCGATCGCCCGGCTTGATGCCTCACCCGTGTTGACGAGAAGGAAGGACTCAGCGGCCAAGTCCAGTGAGTCCGTCACCCAGGATGCCGGCGCCCAGAAGGAGGAGCACGACCGTGGTGATCACAGACTGTTGGTGATCATGAATAGCCTGACGCTGTCCAGGAGCGACGCCGCGCGCTGTCCGCCGAGGAGATGGGATGACGACGGCGCCGAGGACGGTGCGGGATCCGAGGAGAAGTCGACTTCACGCACGTAACCTTCTGCGACTGCACCGGACTGACCGACCTCCTCCGGGCCCGGGCCCCAGCCCGGCAATCCGGAGCCTCCTTCGGCACAGGTCCACGTGAACGCACCCACCGTGATCCGTCCCTTCGACCCCACCGAAGCCGGCCCGCTTCTCGGACTCGGGCTCGCTGCGGCCTGAACGTGAGCCGGCGTGGTTGGCCACCCCGCGCCCGTCGGCGCTGACGACGAGCTGCGAAAAACTTGTTGGACCGGATGGTGGGGCGATGACACAGTCTCGCTGTGACCATGATCAAAAGCTATTCCGGAGCTGTTTCGTTGCCCGACGGCCTCGTCCTGCGGCAGGCGAGGCCCGCAGATCTTGACCAGATCGGCGCGCTCCTGTCCGAGCGCGGTGAGCCTGACGACGCCGTCGACCACCGGCTGGTGGTCAGCGACCCCGACGCAGGCCTGTCCGCCTGTGCCGTGGTCGTCGACGGCGACCGGGTCGTGTCCACCGCGACGCTCCTCGACGAGGAGGTGTGCATCGGTGGCATCCGTCTGCCCGCCGGGCAGGTGGAACTGGTCGCCACCGCGACCGAGTACGAGGGACGCGGGCTCGTCAGGGCGCTGATGCACTGGGCTCACGAGCGCTCTGCCGAGCGCGGCCACGTCGTCCAGGCCATGATCGGAATCCCGTACTTCTACCGGTTGTTCGGCTATGAGTACGCCATCGACATCCCGCAGGCGCCGGCGCTGAACGTGAACGCCCTGCCGCCCGGCGATGGGACGGCGACGCTCCGTGCCGCCCGGCCCTCCGACATCCCCGCCATGGCCGCCCTGCAGGCCTCGGCCCAGAGCGGGTTCGATGTGACCATGCCGCACTCGGCGGCGTGCTGGCGCTGGCTCCTGGACCACGGGGCGAGCAGCCTCTGGGTTCTGGAGCAGGCCGGCACGGTCATCGCCACCGCGCGCACCACGCCTCCCGGTGAGGAGACGCTCCTGGCCGAGGCAGCGGCGCGCGACGAGGCGGCGGCCCGCGACCTCTTGAGCGGCGTCGCCGCTCTGGCATCCGGCGACGATCCACTACGGATCGTCCATCGGGCGGGCACCGTGACGGGCAACGCGTGGCAGGAGTTCGTCGACCACGAACCGCGCGGAAATGCAGAGCAGTACTACCTCCGCATCCCGGATGTCGCGGCACTGCTCGACCGGCTGCGTCCGGTGTTCCGGCAGCGCCTCGCCACGGCCGGGGTCGACCGCACCGGCCGGGACATCGTCATCTCCACCTTCGGCGCCCACTACCGGATTCCCGTCCTCGCGGGCGGGCTCGGCGAGGTCGTCACCGGCGGCCCGATACAGTCGCCGGGAGCTGTGGAAGGCGCCGGGGTGGCGCCCGACCATCTGGCCGCCCTGCTGTTCGGCCCGCACGGAATGGAGGGGCTGACCCGGATCCGCCCCGACGTCTACTCCGCGGACGAAGAGCTGTTCCAGGTGCTCTTCCCTCCCCTCACTGCCGACGTGCTCAGCTACTACCTGCCGTACTAGTCGGCTCAACCCGCGTGACGCGGGGCCGGTCGCGGGCGTTGAAAGCCCGACACGTGCCAGCCGGCCCACCACCCTGGGCTGGTATCCGTGTGACGGTCCCGCCACTCCGTCCGGTGGCGGGACCGTCGTCAATGCCCCGGCAGTGGCGGGCACAAGCGCTCGAGCAGGTACAGCAGGGCCGCCATGTCCGCCATGTCCGCCACGGCCGCGAAGTCGGCCAGCAGGGTGCGGATGCGGGCTTCGGCGCCGTCACGGACCGCCCGCACGATGTGCTCGACCGTCTCCCGGGCCCGGGGATCGATGCTTGCCGGACCGGCCGTGGCCCAACCACGGCCGGCCGGCCCGGCAGACTTCCCCGGCCCGGCACCCGCCGAGGCGCATGACACCCCCGCCATGCCCTCCCCAACGGACCGCGCTGCCGCAAGGTCACTGCCCCCGGCGCAGGGCCCTTTGCCCGTGCCCAGCACGGCTACCGACCCGAACCCGGTCAGGAACCGGTCAAGACCTGGGAGCCGGCGGGCCCGGTGCCCCGGGAGGAGGCCTCGGCGACCGCGGGGGAGCCGAGCCAGGACTGCGGGATCAATGCCACAGTCCTGGCTCAGGGCGCCTTCCCTCGGAGGCCCGACGCTGGAACGTACCTATGAGGCAGATGCCCTCACTGCGGGCAGGAAAGGGGGGGCGAGGCCTGCGCTGGTGAACACGTAGCTGACTGATCGCTTGTCTGGTCCCGGATAGGAGACGACGACGGCGGTCCCGTGGCTGTTGGTTCCGCCGTGCTGCGGTGTCATCTGCGTGTAGGCGCGTCCGCGCTGGTCGGCTGCCCAGGTCGCGGTGGAATCGGTCCAGGTGATCACATCTCCGGCGACATGGACCCAGTCGCAGGGACACGGACGGCTGGGAGGGTGCTGCGCTGCTCGGGGTGGGAGACACTGCCGTCGCCTCGGACGTGCGTGGAGCCGGCGAGCACCCGAAGGTGCACGCCAGCGCCACGCCTACCGCTGCGACCAGCAGTCCCCTACCAGTTGTAGCCACGTCCGCCCATGATCGTCACGAGAGTGCTGTTCGGCATTCCGCTCCGTGCGGGCACGCTGGACCACACGGTGGTCGCCGAGTCCAGGTAGGCCGCCCAGTCCCCGTCGTAGCCCTGGAACGGGACCCAGTGGTAGATCGTGTTGGTCTTGTTGGGGTGGCCGACCAGATGCGGGCCGTTGTAGACCTCCATCGAGTTGCCGACCAGGGAGGCGCCGAGGTCGGTGTCAGATTTGAGGCGGTTCTTGAAGAGGGTGACGTCTGCGCTGGTCGGGGTGTACGGCAGGTTTTCCCTGATATGGGTGAACCCGCCCGACTCGTCGTTCAGCTGTTTGTTCATCGCGTCCACTCCGGTGCCCCCGTTGTTCGGCGTGATCCCGACCCAGCGGGCGAAGGTCCCCTGGTCGTGGTTCCAGATACCGCGCATACCCAGGGCCATCACCAGCGTGGCAGGTCCACAGTAGTTGTCGTACCACTGGCCCTGGTGGGTGTTCGCGAGCATCCTGCTGGTCGCGGAAGTCGAGACACGAATCAAGGCGCCCTTCCGGCGGAAGCGCAGATCCTTACACGCCGAACCTGTTGAGGGGGATGTGAGGTTGACCAATAGACTCCAGCCACAACTGGCCGGATTGTCCAAAAGTGATGACTATCGACGGCCCTCGGCCGCCCCACGGCGCCACCTCGTGAGAGGGGAAGCTCAGCTTCCACGGTTACCGCCCGCGATTGGCTCCGGATGAAGTCGGCTGGCGCAGTTCGCCGACAGTTCCACCCCGCTGGGGGATCTGGCCCGGCTGGCTGCCGACGATCCAGCGAGGGAGCCCGACCGGCTCCTGTCCCACTCATGGACGCAGGCTACGATCCGGCCCGGCCCGCCACAGCGTAGGGTCCGCAAAAGGAAGCCGGAGGGGCCGGCCGGGACAGGGATCACGCCTCCCTGAGGTCGGGTACGACCTTGCGCAGGATCTCGGCGCTGATCGCGCCCGCGCGCTTGAGGACCGGCACCGGGCCCGTGAGATCCACGATCGAGGAGGCTACGGCAGCCTCGGTGCGCCCACCGTCGAGGTAGACGGCGACCGAGTCGCCGAGCATGCCTTGGGCGGCGTCACAGTCCTGCGGAGACGGATGCCCGGTCAGGTTGGCGGAGGAGACCGCCATCGGCCCCGTCTCGGCGAGCAGCTCAAGCGCCACCGGATGGGACGGCATCCGAACCGCGACCGTGCCGTGGGTCTCCCCAAGATCCCACGTCAGCGACGGGAGGTGGCGGGCGACCAGAGTCAGCCCGCCCGGCCAGAACGCCTCCACCAGGGCCCAACCCTGATCTGGGAAACCGGTGACCAGATCGTGCAGGGCCTCCGGGGATGCGACCAGCACCGGTGAGGGCATGGCCCGGTCCCTGCCCTTGGCATTGAGCAGCCTCTCCACCGCGTCGCGGTCGAAGGCGTCCGCCCCGATGCCGTAGACGGTGTCCGTCGGCAGCACCACCAGATCACCCCGACGCACCGCCGACGCGGCCTCGCGCAGCCCGTCGCCCCGGCCCGACGCCGTGGAGCAGTCAAAACGAACGGCCATGTCCGCACTCCGTCCCACCGGGCGCTCGGCCCGAACCTGCTGGCTCACCCCGGCAGGCTACCGGCACGGCCGCCCCACCGTGGGGCTCACGGGCCCTGTCAACGCCAGGAGGGTGAATGCGGGGTGGGCTGTGTGCGCCAGGAGCGGGTCAGCCACCACAGCGCGCCGATGGCTGTGGCGGCGGCGGACATGACTCCGATGACCTCGCCGACGGCGAAAGCCTGCGAGGTGGGGTCGATGGAAGCGACGATCCGGCCCGGCATCGTACGTGTGAGCGAAACTCCGCGATATGCGCAGGCCGCTGGGTTGTCTTCGGCTGATTAGGATCATGACCATGGATGAGGTGATCGGCGTTGGCCCTGGTGACGAGGAACTGGCCCATGAGGCGGCGGCGGTCGCTGTTTCCTGGGTTCTCGAGGGAGGGCTGACGGAGCAGCAGGATTCACAGTTGGTCAATGTGGCTCGGCACGGTGGCTCCCACGATTGGATGGGGGAGGCGATGTTTGTCGGCAGATGGGCGAAAGCCCTTCGCGACGCCGTCGACGGTGCCACCGACGACGAAGAGGGCCGACAGTGCGTGGCCGTGGCGAAGGACACCGCGCTCCTGGAGCTGCGGGGGCGCCTGCTCTTCCATATCGACATGTTGTGGAATATGCCCAGCTCCGACCACCCCGGCGCCCGTGAATCCCTGCGCAGGATCGTCGCCGCCGGCGGTTCCAGGAGCGGCTGACCCGACGGCCTAGTGTCCTGCGTTGGAAGCTCCGCGATGGTTCCGGCGCAGGCTCCAACAGTCAACGCGCCTGATCGACGTCCGGAACCCCGGTCGCCGAGGCGCGGCAGATCTACCGACCGATTACGGGACGGCCCTGAGTCAGCTGACCAGAAGTTCGCCGGTTGTCGGGGGCTGCTGTAGGTGGTGCTGGTTGGTGGTGTTCGTTCCGTGGTGCTGGATGCTGCTGGGTGGTGATCACCGGGCTGGATGGTGTTGTCCGGGTCGTGGTGTGAGGGCCGTCGGCGAGCGATGACACTCGCGTCCGGCCCGGAGGCTGGCTTCCCGGCTGACGGGCACCGTGGAGAAAGTTCGGCCGCTGCTCCCGCCCGGCGGGCTGCCCCGCTGATTGGCCTTTTCTTGCAGGTCGGAGTCTTGTGCCGTGGTCTCCATGACAGTGGATATCAAGGTCGTCCGGGCTGGACAGGTGTACCGCTACCTCTGAACCGGCGCCGCCGTTGGAGGGTTCAGCCGGGCAACCGGCTTGTAGGCGATCTCGGCCGCCTTCACCGGTGCCTCCAACTGCGGCGCAGAAGCAGGTATACGACGAGCGCGGCAGCCGCGGCGATCAGCAGGGGTGCGGTTGGCCCCGCGCCATGGTCGCGGCCTTCTCGCGGCCCGGTCCGGGGTCTTCTCGGCGGCGAGGCGTCCAGCCTGGGTCGCGGCTTTGCGTACCTGGACCGCGGCGTGGGCTGCCTTGTCTAAGGCCGGATCGGGGGTCTTGTCCTTCACCAACTGAGCGGCCTGCCCTACCTTCTCGCGGAGCCGGCCGGTTACATGGGTCGCCTTCTCGGCGGCCTGCTCCTTGATCTCGGCCACCTTCTCCTTGGCTTGGACCATCACGTCGGCCTTGGCCGCCAGCGCCTCAACGGTCTGGCCGAGCTCCTCGCGGGTCTGTTCGACCTGTTCGCGCAGCTCTTCGGGGGTGGGCGCGGATTCATCGCCCTGAGACTGATCGGTCAGGGTGTGCCTTCCACTTGAGAGCCGCCGTGCTGTGACCCGTAGGCAGGCCGGGCACCCCGAGGTCCTCCGCAGTGTCAGCCAGACAGAGCAATGACATGACGCACTGTCAGAACGTTTACACATAGTCCGGGGTTGCGTTCGATTTTTGAGTCTGGAACTGTCACTCGAGTAACTCACCCCCCTCACAGCGGACTTCGGAGCGCCACGTCCCCGGGCTTCACTGCCCGGCGCCTTGCCCCGGCCCGGCGATACGGACGGAATGCCTCCTTGTGTGCTCTCTGCTCGCGGCTACGGCCCACGGAGGGCACCAGCCGATTCGCCAGGACCAACTGGGAGACCAGGCAACAGTGAAACGCACGAGCACCCTCGCCCTGACCGCAGCACTGCTCGCTTCAGCCGCCCCGCTCGGCCTCGCCACCATGGGAGCCGGTACCGCGCACGCCGCAGCCCGCACGTACTTCGTCAGCCCCAGCGGCAACGACAGCAACTCGGGCACGTCCACCCAAGCTCCCTTCCGGACCCTCCAGAAGGCCGCGGACAGCGTCGAGCCGGGCGACACCGTCTCGATCATGAACGGCACGTACTCCGAGCGTTCTGCGGGGTCGAACGTGCTGACCATCAAGCGCTCCGGCCTCCCCGGAGCCCCCATAACCTTCACCGCTCATCCCGGTCACCATCCGGTGATCCACCCGGTGAAGGCGTGGAACGGCATCAGCGTTCACGGCGCCTCCTACATCTCCATCAAAAACCTAGAGGTCAAGGGCAACAACGCAGCCCTCACTCTGGCCGGAGCTGAACGAGAGTCGAAGAAGGGCGACCCCACCTACAACACCAACTGCATCTCCGTGGAACAGGACCGGTCCACGGGTGCGCTGTCGCACCACATCGAGGTGACCGGCAACGAGGTGCACGGTTGCGCCGGCGGCGGCATATCGGCCATCGACTCCGACCACGTAACCATCTCAGGCAACCACGTGCATGGGACCTCCTGGTACGCGGTGTACGCAACCAGCGGCATCTCCGTCCTGACCCCGCGCGACGTCGGGGGCGGCGACGCCGGGACGTACAAGATCCGCATCACCGGCAATCGCGTCCACGACAACGAGACCAAGATCAAATGGGAGAAGTGCGGCTGCTACTCCGACGGCAACGGCATCATCATCGACACCCTCAAAGGCGACGCCGATCACCCCGCCTACAGCGGACGCGTACTGGTCGCCAACAACCTCTCCTACGACAACGGCGGCTCCGGCGTCCACTCCTACAAGAGCCAGCACGTCGACATCGTCCACAACACGGCCTACCTCAACGGGCGCAGCACCCGCATGGAGAGCTACGCCAACATCTTCGCGCACGACAGTACCGACGTGCGGCTGCTCAACAACATCGCGTACGGCCGGCCGGGGCAAGCGACGAACAGCAAGTCCCGCAATGTGGACGTCACCTACGACTACAACATCTACTTCGGCGGCAAGGCCCCCGAGGTCCAGGGCCCGAACGATGTCATCGCCGATCCGAAACTCACCAAGGCAGGCACCGGGGCGGACGCCGACTTCCGGCTGACCAAGGGCTCCCCCGCCGCCCACTCAGGTATGCCGTTCGCCGCCGTCACCACCGACTTCACCGGAGCCCGCCGGGCCGGCGGCGCGCCCGACCGGGGCGCCTACGGCTTCGGCGCCAAGAACAGCGGCATCCTCGGAAGTGCCTCCGAGACCGCCTCCCCCGGCCGGCAAAGTGCCGCCCCCGCCGGGAGCGGCCAGTCCGCCGGAAGTGACCCCGCCGCCTCACCGGGCGTGCAAGCCGGCGACGGCACCGATAGCGGCTCCGGGCTGAAGCCGCACAGCGGAAGCGGTCCGCTCGCAGAGACAGGCGGCTCCAACCCGGCGCTCCCGCTCAGCATCGCGGCGGTGGTCCTCGCCCTCGGCGGCGGCCTCCTCTACGCGGCGCGGCGCAAGCGCTCCTGATCCCTCCGGATCACTGGGGACGCCAAGACGTGGTGCCGGCCCCGACCCCTCTCCAAGGGTCGGCACCACCGCCCGCCCACCGCACCCCCACTCACGAGCCCGGCTCGCCGAACGAGCTTCGGCCCCTGGCAGACTGGCCACCATGGCGGCGGCAAGGCACCGGATCGAAGCGGCGACACTCACAGGTGGCTCGGTACCCGACCCCCCGCGCGTCGCCTGGCGCAAACAGATGAGGCAGCGCGTATTGGACGCCGCTCGCGACCTCACATGCGAAGCCGGCTGGGACCAGGTCAGCCTCTCGGCCGTCGCCGCCCGCGCCGAAGTGTCGCGCCCCTCGGTGTACAAGGAGTTCGGCAACCGAGCCGGCCTGGGCCGGGCGCTGGTAGTCCGTGAAACCCAGCAATTTCTGGCGGGTGTGGCCGATGCCCTCTATCCCGGCGTGCCCGATTCCCATGCCTGCCTCCAGGCGGCCATCCTGTACGTACTTCAGGAGGCCGACAATCAGCCCCTCATAAGAGCCGTCATCACAGCCGCCCGAAAGGGCTCCGACAGCCTCCTGCCCTACCTCACCGCCCGAGCGGACCCGATCTTCGACGCCGGTCAAACCCTCGTCCAGGGCTGGCTGGCCACGCGATACCCACAACAGCACACGGAGTCACTGCAGATGGCCGCAGACGTCATCGTCCGCATGACCATCAGCCATCTCATCCTGCCGGCCGACGAACAACACCTCACCGCCCCAAGACTGGCGACTGCAGCCCTGAAACTACTGCAGTAAGTCGACCTGCAACCTGAGCGGCGGGGTGTTGCCCCCAAGACAGTTCGGCACAAGGCAGTCCGCCAGACCGATCGCCGGATGCACTCGCGAAAATTGGTGATCACTGACGCTCCCCACACCATGCCGACATCTCCAAGAGCTTCGAATCGAGGGTGCCAACGATCTCACCAACGCGAGCATCACCCGCCGGTGCCTCGATCGCAGGCCGCACGTTTGGACGATGACGTGATTCGGCTCTGTCGGGGATCTTGTGATGTCGCATGGCTGAGCTGGGCAGTCTCTGCATATGCGGTCCAGGGGCGTTGGGGCGACTGTTGCTGCATCTGTCCGGTCGGCTCGTGCGAGCTGGGTGGCGCAGGCGTCGAGCAGCGGCTTCAACCGCTTTGAGAAGCGCCCCTTGTCCAGGTCATGGGCCAGCCTGCCCGACGGATCGATGAGCCGTTCCTGTGTCTGGCGGTGGCGATCATTGGCCGGGCGGGCGCGTCGGAGAGACGCGCCGTGCGTTCGGCGCCGGGGCGGCGGGCTGCCTTGTGCTGCTGATGGTCTGGAACTTCATCTACGTTCTGGCCGATCTACACGGGACGCCGATCCCGGTAGACCAGTGGCGCGGACGGACGTGGCTGGGCACCAGGATCTGGTGATCCTGTGCAGGGACACACCGAGGGCGCCCGGCCGGATCTCCTGATGCTGGTGGCGTCGGAGCTCCTGGTCGGGCCCTCTCGGCCGTCCGCTATCGGATCACTGGCGCCAGCCCTGATAACCCGCCTGGTAAGACGGCCAGCTGCACGTGTGGAGACGCAGGCCGTAGTTGGCGCTCATGTCGATGCACTTGTCGGAGACGGCATCGTTCCACCACTGGTACCCGTCCGCACCGGTGCCCGCGTGCCACCTCTGGTAGCCGTTGTTGTCGGCCTCGGAGCTGCACGTGTGGGTGCGGAGACCCTGAGCGGAGCTGCCGTCAAGGCACCGGCCCGTCGCGACGTTCCTGAGCCTGACACCGCCGGGGTAGGCGGTCACCGTCCACTGCTGGTAGCCGTTCTGGTAGCTCGCGGTGTTGCACGCGTGCGCCCGGAGGCCGTGGGCGGGGCTGTCGTCCATGCAGGAGTCCTCGTGCGCGACGTTGATCATCCACTGCTGCCACTCGCCGGTCGCGCCGCTGGACGCCGCCGCGGCGCCGGGCGCGGTGGCGAGCGCCCCGATCATGCCGATGACGGCGGCCAGCAGAGCAAAGGTTCTGCGCATGGGGAAACACTCCTTGGTGCGGTGCATTGGAGAGGACTTCGCGGCGCACCGCACCCTCCCGGCGGTACGTGGCAGTGATCACGATGAAGCCCACGGGCCCCGCCGTCCAGCGTTCAATTTCCTTGGCTTTACCTGTGGGGCTCAAGTGACGGAGATGGCGAGCCGGCGGCGACGGTCTGCATGGCTGTGCTCGTCGGTGTCACGGGCTGTTCCAAGTTGGTGCAACCATGGCCAACGCCCGCAGCCCCGTGCCACTCGGGACGGGAGCGAGGCGCCACCTGAAGCGCTCAGTCACAGGAAGATGTGAGCCGACACACGGTATTGGTCACACGGGCGCGCTTGTCGGCACCGGCGTAGGGGGATCTGCGGTGCGACTGTTCGGCATCGCCGAGCAGATCGATATGTGTCACCTTGGCGTGGCCCGCCCGAAACGCACTGCCAGGCTGGACTGGTAGCCCGCCTGTTTCAGCTCTGGATCGTGGCGAGCCAGTCGGTCAGCAGGCGGTTGACCTCGTCGGGGCGTTCTTGCTGGATCCAGTGGCCGCAGCCTTCCAGGAGGTGGGAGACCGAGAGGCAGGGGAGGGTGATGGGGTAGGCGTCGATGGCGTCGGACATCCAGGTGGTGGAGGCGTCCAGGGCGCCGCCGATGAACAGGGACGGCTGCTTGATCGGGGCTCCGCGGTGGGGGGCGAGGTCTTCCCAGTCGCGGTCCATGTTGCGGTAGCGGTTGAGGGCGCCGGTCAGGCCGGTGCGCTCGAACTCCCCGGCGAAGATGTCGAGGTCGTCCTCGCCCAACCATGCCGGGAGCGGGCCGCCGGGGAATCGGTCGCGCAGCCGGCCGCCGCGGGCGACGAAGTGCGGGTCGGGTTCGTCCTCGGCGGGCATGGTGTCGGCGGACAGGGCCGCGTAGAAGCCCGCGAGCCAGCTCCGGACGTCGGGCTCGATCTCCGCCTCGGCGCGGCCGGGCTCCTGGAAGTAGGAGACGTAGAACTCCTGCTCGGGGCTGCCGATCTGGCCGAAGATATCACTGGGGCGGGGGCCGCCGGGCGGCGCGTACGGGACACTCAGCAGGCCGACGGCCCGGAAGATTCCGGGGTGGAGCAGGGCGGAGGTGGCGGCGATGCTGGAGCCCCAGTCGTGGCCGACGATCACTGCGTTCGCCTCGCCGAGGGCGTGCACAACGGCGACGTTGTCCTCCACCAGATCGAGCATGCGGTACGCGTCGGTCGCGGCGGGCTTGGAGGAGCGGCCGTAGCCCCGCACGTCGATCGCCACTGCCCGGTACCCGGCGGCGGCGAGGGCCGGGAGTTGTCGGCGCCAGGAGTACCAGGACTCGGGGAAGCCGTGCACGAGCAGGACCAACGGGCCGGTGCCTTGCTCTGCCAGGTGCAGGCGCCCGGCTGGGGCCTCGATGGTGCGGTGGCGGAGTGCGGCGGTCGGCTCGATTCGCATGGGGGACTTCTCCTCGGTTCGCGGGCGGTCGGCGGGAACCCGTCGATCATGCGGTGCTGCGCCCGCTCGGCGCGATCAGCGTTGCCATTCTGGCAAGGTTGCAGGACAGGGTGGTGAAGCGGCACGGCGGGAAGGATCGGGGACGGTGGCAGGTGTCGATGTGACCCAGACGTTGGCGGAGATGGGGCCGCGGCTGCGGGTCGTGCGCGAGCGCCGTGGCGTCACACTCGCCGATGTCAGCCGCGCGACCGGCATCTCGCCCAGCACGCTGTCGCGGATCGAGACCGGCCGGCGCAAGCCCACCCTGGAGGTGGTGCTGAAGTTGGCGAAGGAATACGCAGTCGCCCTGGACGAACTGGCCGGCACCGCACCCGCCCCTGCGGCCGAGCCCCGCAGTACGGCGCCGCACAGCTTCGGCGACGACAAGGCGGTGTTGCCGCTGACCCCGTACGTCGGCGGCCTGCACGCTCACAAGCACGTCCTGCCTGCCGTCGCGGAGCCGCCCGGACGGCCCCGACAGGTGTCCCACGAGGGCTACGAGTGGCTGTGCGTCCTGTACGGGCGGTTGTGGATCGCGCTCGGAAACCAGGATCTCGTCCTGACTGCCGGGGAAATCGTCGAGTTCGACACCCGCACCCCTCACGGAGTCGCGAATGCCGGATCCGCCGGACCGGTCGAGTATCTGATCATGTTCGGGCCTCAAGGAGAACGTCCACGGCTGCGGACCCCTCCAGCCGCCGGCCGCGGGACCGGTGACAGGAAGGCCGCTGAATGAGCAGCGCCCGGATACGACACCAGCGGCTTTGGGTACGCCGAGGCGGGCCGTGTGTCGCGCGAGGCGTTGCAGTCCCGGGCCGCTACCCGGGCCTGTGTGCCGCGGCCCTCCTCACAGCCCGTCGGCCGGCCTCCTTCGTTGCCTTCGAGCTCTTGCAGCATGACGGCCAGGAGCTCCTGACACGCCCACATGTCGACCGGCGCGCTGCTGGAGAACCTGCTCTCCGAGCACACCCTGGCGGCCCCGTGGACTGCTCTTCCACCCGCCCGCTGACCCACGGGCCGCGAAATGGGTCATGGCCCATTGGGTCGCCGGTCAGATCGCCGACGGATCCCTGGATCCCGCAGTCGGCACCCACCTCATCTGGGCAGACATCGCCTATGACCTCGGCTACCCCGTGGAACTGGAACCCCTCGTCCACTGCGCGCACAACTTGGACGGCTGGGAGGAGAGCTGGGGCGTCTCCGTCGAGGAACTCAACGGGGAAGCAGTTGAGGCAGCGAAGCAGTTCCTTAGCAAGGGGTCGGCCGTTGGGGCGGGGGACTGACCAGCGGTTTGTTCTCGCCACCGGGATTGGTCATTCCCGAGCCGATCCGGTCACTCAGCGTGGCTGCACCACAGAAGCTGAGCCGTGTGAGACGGCGTACGCCTTGTCGCCTGACAAACGAAAGTGACGCTCCCTCAGGTACTTGTCGGTCCGATGCCGTGGTCGGTTGTGGACGGTGATGGTGCTGGTTATGCAGGCCGATGCACCGTTCTGGGACTCGCTGGTGTTCGCGGGGATCGACGATGTGGACGTCGAGGCGGTTACGGCCGCGTTCGGCACGGTCGAGGTGGCGGCGAGAGGCCGCGCTGCCGGGGCTCCCTGTCCGGACTGCGGCCGCTCTTCGGACCGGGTCCACGACCGGTACGAGCGCAGGCTGAAGGACCTTCCGTTCGCTGGTCAGGGCTTTGTGATCCGGCTGACGGTCCGGCGCTTCATCTGCGGTCGGCGGACTGCCCACACCCGACGTTCACCGAGCCGTTCTCCCGGCTGGCTGTCCCGCACTCGCGGTTCACCACGCGACTCAACCGCGCCCTGGAACGGGTGGGGCTCGCCCTGGCGGGGCGGGCCGGCGCTCGGCTGGCGGCCCAGCTGGGCTTTGGTGCGGGACGGATGACCTTGTTACGCAGGGTCATGGCACTGCCTGATCCGCGGTTCAGTACTCCGCGGGTGCTGGGAGTGGACGACTTTGCGATCCGTCGCGGCCAGACCTATCCCACCGTGCTGACCAGTGTCGAAGACCATCGCGTGGTCGACGTGCTCCCGACGCGTGAAGCCGGGCCGCTGGCCGCCTGGCTGGACCGCCACCCTGGCGTGGAGATCATCTGCCGGGACCGGGCGGGCGCCTACGCCGAGGGCGCCCGGCGCGGCGCCCCCAATGCTCTGCAGGTCGCTGACCGGTTTCACCTGTGGCAGGGGTCTCGGCCGCGCCGTGGAGACTTGCGTCGCCGCCCACCGCGACTGCCTGCGCAACCCGACGCCCGGTGCCATGCTCTCGCAGGGCACCCCACCGGCTTCCGAGCGGCCGCTGAACGACGTGGCGCCCGTCAGCCGGCGGGCCAAACGTAAGAAGGCCGCACACGCCCTGGTTCACGAGATGCTCGCCCAGGGCCACTCACGCCGGGTGATTGCCCGCCACCTGGGCTGGGGCCTCAACACCGCGCTCCGATACGCGAACGCCGCACGCTGGCAGGACACTATCCGCGAGAACCGGCCCCGGCCCAGCAGGCTGGACCCCTATAAGCCCTACCTGGAACGACGATTTACCGAGGGATGCACCAGCGTCACCCGGCTCCACAGCGAGCTGGTCGCCGAGCAGGCTCCCGTCACCTACGGCGTGGTCCGTGCCCACATCGCCACCTTGCGCGGAGCTCCGTCCACCGCACCGCCGCGGTCGCCGACGGTGCGGCAGGTGACCGGCTGGCTCACCCGCCACCCCACCGCTCTGACCGAGGAAGGCCGTGTCGGCCTGAAAGACGTCCTGGCCCGTTGCCCCGAACTGGACATGGCCGCCGGACAAGTCCGTGAATTCGGCGAGATGCTCAGCGGCCACCTCGGCGCAACGCTCCCTGTCTGGATCAGCACCGTCGAAGCCAGCCAGCTACCCGGCCTTGCCGGCTTCGCACGTCACCTGCTCCGGGACCTCGACGCCGTGACCGCCGGCCTCACCCTGGACTGGAGCTCGGGCAGCATCGAGGGCGCCGTGAACCGCATCAAGAAGATCAAGAGACAGCTCTACGGCCGAGCCGGCTTCGAGCTGCTCCGGAAGATGATCCTGCTGCAGTAGCGCCTCGCCGTGGATATAGGGAAGGGAGAGGCGGCAGCGACGTCATGCTTTGGCGCCAGCCATGCCACTGGTGACGACGATCGTGGCCACGTCGCCAGCCTTGGTGCGGCCCAACCAGACGACGCCACCCGATTCGGCCCCGAACGTGACCAGATCGGCTTGTTGTGACTCGTCGCGTACCTGCTCGCAACCGTCGGCCAGTTGTTCGGTGTCACGCGGCGCAGGAATGCCGTCTACGAACGTGCGAAACGGCGCGGACAAGGTGGTCCACGCGCCTGCGTCGGCGAAGCAGCCAACATTAGCGTCGGAGAAGAAGCGGGGCTCATCGCCCGCCTGAAGCTGATCAATGTCCTCGTCGACACCCAGGCCCATTTCCCACCCGACCACAGGGTCGTCGCCGATGCACAGACGCGTCGCGGCACACTCAACGCCATCGACGTGCTCGCCGAAGAACTCGTACGGGCCTGCCGTCCACGCGATCTCCACTCGGTACACGCCCGGGGGAATGCTCACCGCCAGCTCACGCGGGGGCCTCGTCGGTAGCCCTTTCTTGTATCTCCAGACTTCGTCGTCGTCCCACGGCGCATCGACGACGAGCCGGCCGCTGGGAACGCGGATGGTGGTCAGCTCCTCAACCCCTGTCACGACTACCGGCGTTGTCGGATCGTCGTACACCGTCCCCAGATGCGCGCCAGGCGTGAAAGCCGCCTCCAAGTACCAGGTGGCCTCAGGCCCGGCTGCCAACCGGGCGTCCCCGACCCATTCCATGCCTCACTCCTCCTCACCGCCCGGTCGGGCGGTCAACCGAAAGCTACGTGGGCCCGCTGACATCGCACTTCGTGCACCGTCACGATCCGTGATCGCTCCCCAAGATCTGTGCCAGAACCCCGTTCTCGTGAACGAAGCCGCACACCCCCGGTGCGAGAACTGCGATGGTCTCCAGCACATGACCGCCATGTCCCCGAGTGCCTCGACTGTTCCGTCTCCGAGTCGGCCACCAAGACGGGGGGTGTCGAGTAGACGGTGGCAGCCGACGGCAGGGATGCTCTGCGCCGGTTGCCCCCAGGCAACTGCAGTGTGCGCCTGCCGTACTTCCGGTTGCCCATAGGAAACCCGGGCCGACGAGCCCCAGCTGCCAGCTCACCTGAACGGGCTCGACTCCGCACCGGCGCCGGAACGGCGCCTCCCTCAGGGGCCGACCCCCGGCCTGAGGGACGCAGTACGGCCGGGTGCGCCCACACCGGCCGGATGATCCGGACCCGGGCGTTCGCTGCGCCCGGCCGTCGGCCCCCAACGCGGGCACGCCGGGGCAGAGGTCAGCCGTTGTCGTCCGGGTTGTAGACGTCCTTGCCTGCCGGAACGTCCACCTGTACCGGCTGGTTGATGCCGGTGAAGGCGAGATCGATTGTGTTGGCGCCGCTGGTGGTCACCTTGAGCAGAAACGGTTCACCCTTGGTGGCCACGAGGAAGACCCCTTCGGGCGTGTTGATCGTGACCGCCTCCTGACGGTCGATCTTGGTCAGTGCGCCCTTTTCCGCGCCCTGGATGCTGTACATGTCCTTGAGCAGGCCGTCGCGGTCGCACAGGCTGGTCAGTCCCTTCAGTGCAGGGTCCGAGGCTTCCGTGCGCATCCAGCGGCCCGACATCTCCTTGCGGGCCCGGCCCGCCTGGTCCTCGGGCATGTCCTTCGTCTGGGCGAGCATGTAGGTCTCGTCGCCGCGGAGGAAGGTGTGGTCCCGGGTGCGGACCACTTCGATGTTGCCGCCGCTCTGGGCCGACATCGTGCCCCTGCAGTCGCCGGTGCCGCTGATCGACAGGTTCACCTGCGTGCGTATGCCCTGGCTGGACGTTGTCCCGGCGACGGTGAAGGTGGATGCGCCGCGCAGCGCGGTCACGGAGTCGTTCAGTACGCGGGAGGCCGGCTGGCCGGGGAACGGTTCGGACGACAGGCATCCGGTGAGCCCGAGGGCCGAGGTACCGGTGAGGGCGGCGGCGGCGAGCAGGCGGTGAGCGGTGTGCACGGAGACTCTTGTCAGTGGGGGAGCGGGTCGGAAGGAGGGTACGGGCGTCAGGACGGGCGCCCCGCGGTCGGGTCGGACTGCCGATGCGCCCGCACCGGCCGCCACACGACCGTCCCGGGCACGCCACCCCCCCGCCCGGCGGCGGCCTCAACCCGAGCCGCCGGGTGTTCGGGATCCGTCCCGCGACAGCCGTTTCGTGGGTACTGCACGGCGGGGGATCAGGTCGGATTCGAACCGGCATCATCCCCTCCTGACAAGAGGGCGCGTCTACCTTCGCGCTACACGGAACCAGCCGCCGCATGCCACGTGCCGGACGCGCGCTGCGCCCCCGGGGCATGCGGCCCCACTCGTGTCTCCACGGGGGCGGGACCTGTTCTGGCGCCCTGTCCCCGGGGGCGTCCTCGGTGCGGCCACCCCGGAGGGCGGCATGAGTGTTCCGGCTGCGGAGTCGCAGATGCGCCCGCTCCCCGTCCGGCGCGGGGCGGACGTCCCAAAGGATGCTGCCCGCCCGGCCTGGCGCCCCGCCACCGGGGACACCAGGCTGTCGCTGTCGTGGTGATTCTGTCCGCTTTGCCGTCTGTTGGGGTGTCAGGCGGTGTGGTGTACCTCCCACCTGGAGATGCCGCCGTGCTCCTCTGCGACGTACAGCGTGCCGTCCGGGCCGAAGGCGAGTCCGTGGGGTTCGCGGTTGCGGTGTGTGAGCGGGTGCTCGGTGATCGTTCCATCCGGGGTGACGGAGCCGATCCGGCCGGTGGCCCACTCGGTGAACCAGCAGGTCCCGTCCGGTGCGACCGCGACAGCGTGGGGGCGGCAGTCGGCTTCGGGCAGTGCGAACCCGGTGATCTCCACGCCTGCCCTGCCGGTCGTGAGCCGTCCGATCCGCCCGGCGCCGATCTCGGCGAACCACAGGCTCCCGTCCCAGCCGGCCGCGATCCCGACCGGGGCGGCGCCGGGTGTGGGCAGGGGGTGGAGCCGGATCTCGCCGGAGACGGTGATCCGGCCGATCGCGTTCGCCTGGTTGAGAGTGAACCACAGGGCTCCGTCGGGTCCCGCCGTGAGGAAGGACGGGAATCCCCCCTCGCACGGCAGAAGGAACTCGCGGACCTCGCCGTCCGTGCTGATCCGGCCGATGCGGTTGGTGTTCGTCAGGGTGAACCACAGGGCGCCGTCGGACCCGGCGGCGATCCCGTAGGGCCCGCCCGCGCTGCCGGGAAGCGCGTACGAGCGGGTCTCGCCGTCCACTGAGATCCGGCCGATCTGGTGGTCGCGGTAGCGGGTGAACCACAGTGCGCCGTCCGGGCCGGCGGTGACCAGGGTGGGGCCGCAGTCGGGGGAGTCCAGTGCGAACTCCTGTACGCGGCCGGTCGACGGAGTGAGGCGTGCGATGCGCCCGGCGTGGACGAGGGTGCACCACATATGGCCGTCAGGCCCGACGGCGAGCGCGTACGGGCCGGAGCCGGCGGTGGGCGGGGTGAGGGTGTCGAGCGGGCTTACGGAGGTGGTCAAGAGGGGCGTCCCTTCGAGGGGGAGGAGGGGAGGGGGGAGCGGCCTGCCGACCGTCACGGGTGGGCGGCGGCTGCGGCGGGCGCCGGGGCGCGCAGGGTGAGCCGGTCGCCCGGCCAGCGGGCGCACAGCCGCCGGTCGTGGCTGACGACGACCACTGCCCCGGCGAACCGGGCCAGCGCCTCCTGCAGTTCCTCCGCCAGCGCGGGGGAGAGGTGGTTCGTGGGCTCGTCCAGCAGCAGGACGTCGGCCGGTTCGGTGACCAGGCGGGCCAGGGCCAGCCGCTGCCGCTGCCCGACGGAGAGGGAGCCGACCGGAGCGGACAGCCGGTCGCGGGCGAACAGGCCCAGCGACAGGAGCCGTTCGGCGTGCTCCTCGGGAGTCCCGGGGCGGCCCTCGGCGTAGGCCTCGAGCAGCGTCCCGCGGCCTGTGCCGGCGTCGGCGTGCTGGGCCAGCAGCCCGGTTTGGCCGTGCCGGACGACCTGCCCGAGGTCGGGGTCCAGGGCGCCGGCCAGAACGTGCAGCAGGGTGCTCTTGCCCGCCCCGTTCGGGCCCGTGACCAGCAGCCGGCCGCCGGCCGGCACGGTCACGTCCACCGGCGCGAGCCGCCCCTCGACCGCGACGCCCGCCGCTGCCAGCAGTACCCGTTGTGCGTCGTCGGACCCGGCCGGCCCGGTGGGCGCCCCAGGCCCGGCTGCGGTGGTGGCCATGCGCGGCACGACGGTGAACCGCAGTGGCTCCGCGGGTGGGTGCACCGGCCGGGCCAGCAGCCGGGCGAGCCGTTCCTCGGCGTTGCGGACCCGGCTCGCGAGGGACTGCTGGACCCGGCCGGCAGCGCGGTCGTACGCCATCTTGTTGCCGTCCTTCATGGCCCGGCCGGGCGCCACCCGGCGGGCGGTGACGGCGGCGGCCTCGCGCAGCCGGGCCGCCTCGGCCCGCCAGGCGGTGTGGGCCTCCGCGCGGCGCCTCCGCTCGGCGGCGCGCTCCGCGAGGTAGCCGGCGTAGCCGTTGCCGTAGCGCACGGTCCTGTGCAGGTCACCGTCGACCTCCAAAAGGGAGGTGGCGACGCGTTCCAGGAACGCCCGGTCGTGGGAGACCGCGACCGTGATGCCGCGCCGGGCCCGCAGGTGGTCCTCCAGCCAGGTCAGAGCGGCGCCGTCGAGGTGGTTGGTGGGCTCGTCGAGGAGCAGCACCTCCGGGGCGGCGGCGATCAGTACGGCCAGGCGCAGGCGCACGGCCTCGCCGCCGGACAGGCCGCCGACGGCGCGCTCGCGGGGTAGGCCCGGCAGGCCGAGGCCGTGCAGGGAACGCTCCACGCGGGCGTCCGCGTCGTACCCGCCGCGCAGTTCGAAGGCGGTGAGGGTGTCGGCGTACGCGGTGAGGGTCTCGGCGGTGGCGTCGCCGCCGGCCATGCGGGCCTCCAGCCGGCGCAGGTCCCGCTCCAGGGCGCGCAGCTCGGCGAGGGCGCGGTCGACCACCTGCTGGACGGTCAGGTGCGGGGGGAGGCTTTCCTCTTGCGCGAGATGGCCGACGCCGCCTTCGGCCTGAAGGACGACCTCGCCGCGGTCGGGGCGCTCGGCCCCGGCCAGCAGCCTGAGCAGGGTGGACTTGCCCGAGCCGTTCTCTCCGACGATACCGAGACATTCGCCTGTGGGGACGGAGCAGTCGACGGAGTCGAGGACCAGGCGGCCTTCGTAGGACTTGGTGAGGTCAGACGCGGTGAGCTGCGCGGTCACAGGGCGGCTCCAGGAGTTCGGGGGCGGGGATCGTTGTCACGGCGGCGGTGTGGTGGGCGGGAACGCGGTGGATGACCACGGGACTTCTCCTTTAAGGCGACGAATGTTGCGTTAAAATGCTGGCATGGATTCCCCCATGCAGGCAAGCGAAGATTCCAGCCGACAGGAACCGGCCACGAGGCGGCGCCGGACCGGCGGCCGCAGCGCCCGCGTCCGCACCCAAGTGCTGGAAGCGGTGGGCGCGCTGCTCCTGGAGGCCGGGTACGACGGGCTGACAGTCGATGCGGTCGCCGAACGCGCCGGCGTCCACCGCACGACCGTCTACCGGCGCTGGCGCGACGTCGGACACCTGCTGGCCGACGTACTCGACACCGCATCCGACGACACGTGGACCCCACCGGACACCGGGTCGCTGGAGGACGACCTGACCGCCCTCAACCAGGAGGTGTACGAGGCACTGGCGGGCGGCAGCCCGAACCTGACGATGGCTCTGATCGCCGCCGGATTCCGCTCGCCGGAGGCGGCAGCGGCACTGTCACGCTTCTGGGACGACCGCTATGCACGGTGCGCGGTGGTCGTCACCCGAGCAGCCGACCGGGGCGAACTGCCCGGCCCCGCCGACAGCCGGGCGCTGCTCGTCGCGGCGACCGCCCCGCTCTACCACGAATTGCTGCTGATCCGGGCCGTCCCCGACCCGACGCTCCCGCACCGCGCCGCCCGGGCCGCCGCCGCGGCGGCCCGGGCCGGCACCTTCGGCACGCCGCAATGACCTCGGACATGGCGCCCGCAGCCTGCCGGCCCGGCACCCGCTCCCGCCCCGGCCTCGACTGCCGCACCCGCACCCGCTCCCGCCGGGGCCTCGACCGCCCCGGCGGCGATCGCCGCTCCCGCTCCCGCTCCCGCGCCCGCTCCGGCGGCCGGTGCCGCGGCACCGGGGAGGGAAGTGCTGACCGAGCGCATGGGTACGGCCGGTGACCCGTGGGCCGCGCCTGCCCGCCGAGTCCCCGCCCCCGCTCCGGCCCCCGCCCCCGCTCCGGGCCGCTGCGCCCGCTCCGGCCGCTCGCGCTGCTGCGCCGCCGGTTCGGGGGAGGCCGCTGATCCATGGGCTGCGCCCGCGAGTACGGACGCGAAGCGCTCCTGGGGACCTTTGACCGAAGGCCTGGACGTCCCCCGCGGCCTCGACCTCGGCAACCGGGCCCGCGCCCTGGAGCAGCTGAAGGTGCACCCAGCCGCGCACTCGCAGATGGTGTCGCTGGTCATGGACATCCTCCCGGAACAGGAAGCGGGCCTCCTGGTCGGCTCACGCCAGTGGCCGCTGCTCGCCGCCCGCATGCACAAGATCGGCGAGAGCGAGGGCACACACGTGGTGGCCCAGCACCTGAACCGCCTGACGGCCGACACCTCCTGGAACAGGGCCACGGGCAGGGCCCTGGTGGGCCGCCTCGTGGACGCGACCCTCCACTCCCTGACCACGCCGCCCTCCGCGTCGCCCGCGTCCGCGTCCCGGCTGTGGGTCTCCCCGATGCCGGCCCGCTCCCGCTCCACCACCACCCCGGCCACCGCGGCCCCCGGACAGCCTGCCCCGGCCGAGGCCGCGGTCCCCGCCCACCGGCAGCAGGCCGCGCCCGCCAAAAGAGCGGGGCGCGGGCGCTGACAGGGCGTCTGGCCCCGGACGGGAGCGGCTGTCCAGAGGGTCCGGAACAGCTCCCGATGGGGCTGCATGTCTAGTTTTGGGTGGCTGTGATCAGCGCTGTCCAGATCCGCCCGGATGATCTACAGTGACTTTCTGTCACGGCCTGTAACTGTCGGTTGCGTGTGCTGCTCCGTGGTGATGGCCTCAGGGATGGATTCGATCGAGGAGAAGGGGAACACCGTGAGCAAGACCCAGACCACTGCTCCGTCCGACCTTCGCGCGGACATCAGGTACCGCGATGACGGCAAGTACACGATGTACGGGATCAGCCTGCGCTGGCAGATCGGGGACAACGCCCCCGATCACGAGGCCTGGCCCCCACCGGCGGACTGGAACGAGGGCAACGCGCCATACCCCCACCTGTACGAGGTATGGCTCAACGACGAGCTGCGGCAGACGGTCTTCCTCCACTGGTCCTCATGGAACTGGATGCAGTCCAACTCCCACTGGGTCGACCTGGGGGACCAGGAGCCGACAGGACAGCTCCACGTCAAGATCCGCGCCAAGGTAGGCGGTGAGTTCACGCCGTTCACCAACGTGGTCGCCATCGGCTCGGAGCGGGCCGACCTGGAGAAGTGGGCGGTGCGCCTGCCCCGCGAGAAGGCCCCGGCGCCCGGCCGGGTGGATCCGCGGCACGGCACGGCCAACCATCCGCGCAGCCGGGCCGGCGCCGCGATCCGCGACCTGGACCCCTCACGGATCTGCGTCGAGGCGCGCCGCGTCAACACCAGCACCGACTGGCACGAAGTGGTGCCGGGGGCTGACAGGATGCTCGCCGACTATCCGTGGAACGACGCGCAGAAGTACCTCGAGTACCGCAAGTTCTTCGAGGGGAACACCCTTGCGTCCGCGGGGAACCCGGCGTTCCGCGGTCTGGACCTGGCCCCGGAAGACACGCTCGGGGACTGGCCCGTGACGGAGCTGGACACCTCGGCCCCCACCCAGACCTTCACCTACGACTACATGGCGTATCACCAGGGTGAGAGCTGGTCCCACCGGTGGTTCATCACCCGCCCCAGCTGGGTTCCCTCGGAAGGCCTGAGCTGGCAGGACCTGGAGCCGATCCCCTTCCTGGTCGAGGTGCACGGTGCGCCCCGGGAAGAGGAATCCACCAGCTGGGAGTTCGCCTCATTCCCGCGCCGGGCCGGGCGGGCGGCGATCGTGGACATCTGGGGCGGCCACGGAGGACCGGACACCCCGAACGGTGAGAACGGCGGCATGACCGGCGAGTTCTTCCTGTCCGTGTCCGACGTGCTCCTGCGGTAGCCGAGTGCCGCACCGCCTGATCGACCGCCTCCTCCAGGCGGTCGATCCCGGGCGGGAGCGGCTGTTCCAGAATTCTGGAACAGCCGCCCGACCCCCTACCCGGCCCAGTGGATGCCGAGGTGGGCGAGTGCGGCGAGCTGGGCTTGGTGGAGTCGGTCGCGGCGTTGTTTCTGGTTGGCGAGCCATACCCCGGTGCGGTGTTCGGTGCCGTCGGGGAGTCGCTCGACGACTCCGCGGCCGGGCAGGTGGCCTTCCCGTGCGATGTACTGCGTGAGGGCTTGGAAGCCTTTCTGGAACGCCTTGCCGAACGATGTCCCTGCCGGTCACCGTCGCGCAGTGCGGTGTCTGCAGTCCCAGGACGGTATGCCGGGGCCGCACATCGGCCACCAGATGCTCGTCGCCCCGGCTGCCGCACACCTTAACGGCGCGGGCGGCCACCTCGACCGCCGCAGCCGGCGAGGGGACCACGGCCGAGGTCCACAGCGCATTGAGCAGCAGCCGCCACCCCCAAGCGCCGACCGCCTCCGACACCTCCCGGCCCGTCAGCATCCCATTCCTGCCCACCCCACCACCCACCCCTCCCACGGGCGCACTACGCCCCCGCTGCCCGCTGCCCGCTCGCCCGGTACCCCCCGCACACGCATGTCCCGGCCTGCGCATTCGGGTACGGTCTTGCGCCCCGGGTTTTCCCCTTGCCGTCGTACGCCATCCATGACCGCCCTCCCGTCGTGTCCTGTCCCGTTCTCGGGCGGTGAGGTGTGCGGCCGGGGCGGGTCAGTCCAGCCACTGCCGCCAACGGGCCTGCGGAGCCGCGCAGCGCCCCGCTTCCACCTCTTGACGGTAGGCCTGCTCGTCCAGTTCCTCCCAGGTCGACCGCTTCCCGTTCAGGTCGGGGAGCGGCTGCCCCTTGTTGTCGGCGAAGGCGACGACACTGACCTGGCAGTCGGCAGGGCGCACGGTGCGGGTCCCGTACCAGCACAGGAGCGCGGGGATGACGATCAGAGTGCACAGCGCAAGCGCCCGGACATGGTGGTTGTCTCTCACCCGCGCATCGTAGGGACCCCGCCGCACCCGGCCCCGCCCGCCCCCTGCCGCAGCCAGAAAGCAGAAAGCCAGAAAGCCAGAAAGCCAGAAAGCCCGGAAGCCCGGAAGCCCGAAGCCCGAAGCCTGGAGGCCCGGAGGCCCGGGGGCTTGCCGGGGGCGGATTGGCGGTTCGGCGGTTTGGTTGATTGGGCGGTGTGGTGGGCGCGCCCGCGCTGTAATGGGGGGGTGACCGCATCATCGACCGGCACCGCGCTGCTCATCGCCGGCCGGATACCGCTCACGGATGTCATGGAACGCCTGGTCCTTGACCGGCCGGTGTTCCATTCCGAGGCGGACTTCCAGCACGGCTTCGCCCGCGCCCTGTGGGAGCTGGATCCCGGGATCGGGTCCCGGCTGGAGGTGGCGCAGCACGCGCAGGGCCGGGTGGAGCGGCTGGACCTGCTGTGCACCGGCCCAGGGGGCCGTACCGCCGTCGAGTTCAAGTACCCCACCCGGTCCTGGGCGGGAGAAGCCGGTTCGCCCGCGGAGGAGTTCGCCCTGAGGAACCACGCGGCCCCGGACCTCGCCCGCCGCGACTACGTGTTCGACATGGCCCGCCTGGAGCGGTTCTGCAACCGGCCCGACCAGAACGGCCTCTCGCTGCTGCTGACCAACAACCCCTCCCTGTGGGCACTGCCCAAGCCCCGGACCAGGCCGAGCCGGGACCACGCTTTCCGGATCCACCAGGGATGCGTACTCGCCGGGACCCTCCTGTGGGGCCAGGGTGATTACCAGGGCAACACGCGGACCCTGCGCGGCTCCTACCGCCTGGACTGGCGGCCCTACTCCCGCCAGCCGGGACCAGGAGGAGAGTTCCGGTACCTCGCGGCCGCTATCACCGCACCCCGTAACTGACCATCACACCCGCCGCCGCAGCCCGCACCCGACCGGACCCCACCGCGCCGGCATGCCAGCTCCTGCCGCCGGGCCCCCGGACCGTGCGACTGTACGGGACGAGGGCCGGGCCGGGCCGTGTCCTATCGGGCAGAATGCCTGCCCGGGGCGGGGTGGATGCCGCCCGGGGTAGGGCATCATGTGTGGCTGCGTTGATGGGCTGGCCGGACATGGTGGGACTGGGCGGGTGCGGCTGTTACGGCTGGGTCTGGCTGGCGTCCGCGGCTGTGACTGGGGTAGGGCTGGTGGGGCTGTAGTAGACGGAGCGGCCCTGCTTGGAACGTTCCAGCAGCCCGCGGGCGACACCTTGTTCGAGGGTGTTGCGGACGACCGCGGCCTTCACCTTGCGTCCGGGGTGGGCGGCACTGACCGCTTCGGTCACCTCGGCGGCCGACCTCGGCTCCTTCCCGCCGGCCAGGGCGGCCGTGACGAGTTCGAGCCAGGACGGGCCTGCCGTCTCCCCCTTCACCGCAGCAGCACCAGCCGCCTTCTCCTTCACCGCCGCGGCAGCACCTGCCGTCTTCTCTTTCACGACTGCGGCGGTACCGGCTGTCTTCTCCTTCACCGGTGCGGCAGCACCAGCCGTCTTCTCCTTCACGACTGCGGCAGCACCTGCCGTCTTCTCCTTCACGACCGCGGCGGTACCGGCTGTCTTCTCCTTCACGACCGCGGCAGCACCTGCTGTCTTCTCTTTCACGGGTGCGGTGGTACCGGTTGTCTTCTCTTTCACGGGTGCGGCAGCGTCTGCTGCTTTGCGGGCGCGCGGGGCCTTCGCCGCCGCCTTCGCAGCCGTTGTGGCGGTGGCGGTGGTGGTGGTGGTGGGTGCCGGGGTTTTCTTCGTACCCCCGGCGGCACTGCGCGCTGAAGGCACTGCGGCCCGCTTCACGCTGCGCTTGGCGGCCGGCTGCCCCGCAGGCGCAGGCGCAGGCGTGGGCGTGGGCGCGGGCTTGGCGGCGATGCCCAACGCGTCCTGCATCCTCAGGAGGACTTTCTCGCTTTCCTCGAGTTCCCCGATCTCCTGTTGCAGCCGCTGCAGTTCGGTGCGCCTCTGTTCCTGCGCTGCCTGGTTCGCCGCGAGATCACCGGCGATCTGCTCGGCGTAATCGTCCTTGACCCGCGTGACGTTGCTGCCCGTGGTGTTCATGGGTTCCTCGATGTCTGTGACTGAAGGGGATACCGGGACGCGAATGGTACGCACTACGTGTACCCGTGACAGCGGATCATGTACCGCCCGCGCACCGCGGAACCCCGCAAGGGCCGTTGCGGAACAACCCGCACGGCCCGGACACCGACAGCCCGCCCGCACAACACCCCTGCCAGAGACCCCTCCTGCCAGACCCCCGCCGGCCCGCCCCGCCCGCCTGGGGGAGTGGCTGTACCTCACCCGGACGAGGCCGCGGCATGCGCTGCGAAGCAGTGCAGTGGAGTGCAGTGGAGTGGGGCCAGTGGTGTGTTGAGCCGTGTTGTGCGGCGGTGTGTGTCAGGGGCGACCGGCATGGTCACTCCCCCCGGCCCCGGCACCGTAACGGAGTTCGTGTCGAGAGGGGTTGCACGGGTACATCGAGGGGAGAGCGACCCGGCATGGCAGGCGGTGGCGGTCAGTGCTCCCCTGGGGCCGGGAACGGGTTCCTGCCCGGGCAGCTGCGCCCTGGGCATGCTCGGGGACTGTGCGCCGACGACATGAGGGCGGCGGCCGTGCCGTTGCGGACTGCCGCCGACCCGTATGCCCGCCACCGTCGCTGGGCCCTGGGCACGTTCGGGGACTGTGCGCCGACGACATGAGGGCGGCGGCCGTGCCGTTGCGGACTGCCGCCGTCCCGTATGCCCGCCACCGTTGCTGAGCCCTGGCCGTGGCCACCGTGTTCGGTCGGGTGTGTCACCGTCTCCCCGCCCGGGCCGGCCTGCCGTGCCTGTGCCACCCCGGTGACGCATGACCCTCCGGGAGTCACCGGGCCACCGGGCCACCAAACCATCGGGTCACCGGGTCGTCGGGTCACCGGGTCACCGGGTCGTCGGGTCATCGGGTCCCCGGAGAAGCTGGTCGCTCCTGGCGGCCCGCGACTTGATCGTCGCCGGCGCAGGCCTCCTCCATCTCCTCCGCCTCTTCCTGCTTCTGCTTGACGGCCCCGCACGGCGGATCAGTTACGGATCTCCGCCGCATGCACACCGGCCGCGCCCGCCTGCCCGCCGGGCCGGTCCGGCCGCTCACGCGGTCTTCGCGTCCGGGCAGTCGCCCAACTCGTTCTGGCCCACCTCCCCCCGCGTGCAGCACGGGGAGAAGGCCGCGGTCGTCGTCCTCGCCGGTTCCCGCGTATGCGCCGCTGTGCGCGGCCCCGGGCCCGGTCCCCGGCCGGGACGCACCTGGTGGAATCGGCCCGGTGTTGGGACCGGAGAAGCGGGTCGCTCCTGGCGGCCCGCGACGTGATGGCCGTCGGCGCCGGCGTCCTCCGCCTCTTCCTGCTTCTGTTCGACGGCCCCGCACGGCGGATCAGTTACGGATTTCCGCCGCATGCACACCGGCCGGCGCGCCTGCCGGCCCGCGGGGCCGGTCCGGCCGCTCACGCGGTCTTCGCGTAGGGGCAGTCGCCCAACTCGTTCTGGCCCAGCCCCCCCCCGCGTGCAGCACGGGGAGAAGGCCGCGGTCGTCGTCCTCGCCGGTTCCCGCGTACGTGCCGCTGTGCGCGGTCCCGGGCCCGGTCCCCGGCCGGGACACACGTGGTGGAACCGGCCCGGTGCCTGGAGCCGTGCATCTGGGCCTGCAGGTGGGGTCCTCGCCGGTGGGCGGCTTCCCGGGGATGCCTCCGGGCGCGCAGGCTCTTGTGCCGGGCACCGGCGCTCCGGTCGGGTCCGGGACGTCCGGGGTGTGCTGCCCGGCACGTCCGCGTGCTTGAGCCTTGCCGGGCTCTGCGGGTATGGGAGCCGGCCGTACGCGGGCGGCTGCTGCCGCCCCCGCCGCCGCCCCCGGCTGCTGCGGCGGTGGGCGGTGGTCGGTGATACTGGTGGTCATGACTGGTACTGGTGACCATGCGGGTGTCCCGTTCTCGCGGATCAGGATCCGGGCCGGGGCGCTGGTGTTCTGCGGCAACGACGTCGCCCTGATCCGCCGTGACCGTGCCCGGTCCACCCACTACACGCCGCCCGGCGGCAACGTCGAGGACGGGGAGGACCTGCGGCAGGCCCTGCACCGGGAACTCGCCGAGGAACTCGGCCTCGACGCGGAGCAGGCCGAGGGCGGCGACCTGCTGTGGGTCGTCGACCAGCGGGTCACCCGCCCCGGCCCCACCCCGCCGCCGCGCAAGCTCCACCTGATCCACCGCCTCCACATCACCCCCCAAATCCGTGCCACCCTCGCGGAGTTCGAGCAGGACGAACTCCCCGACGGCAGCATCGAGACCGGTGTCATCGAGTGGGTCGACTACCGCAGGACGGCCGCTCTGCCCCTCTTCCCGCCGATCGGGCCCGCCCTCGCGGCCCTGCCCGACCCCCGCGCAGCCCCCGCCCACACTGCCCTGGAGGCCGTCACCGACGAGAACTACACCTGGGTGTGACAACGCGCCGCCGGCTCAGCGCAGGGCGGGGATCACATCCTGTGTCTCGTCGGCCTCGATGCCGGTGGTGCGACGGCCCGCCGGCTCCGGGCCGGCCTCGTCCGCACACACGGTGCCCCGCGCGGGCAGCGCCAGCGTGGCGAGGTAGTCGGTGACCAGCGCGCTGACACACGCGCTCCGGTTGTAGGCGGTGTGCCCCTCACCGGCGAACGTCAGCAGCCGCCCGCCCTCCAGCGTCCCGGCCAGGGCCACCGCGTCCCGGTAGGGGGTGTCCGGGTCCCCGGTCGTGCCCAGCACCAGGATCGGGGCGGACCCGGCCGCCCGGTAGGAGCCTGTGAACCGGCTCGGCCGTTGGGCCGGCCACTGGGCGCAGGCGGGCGCGTGGTTGTGGTCGTAGGCCGGCGGCCCCAGCCCGATGGGCGGTCCCAGCAGCGGGGCCGCGGCGGCCTCGGCGCCGACCGTCGCGCCCAGCAGCAGCCGGCTGCCCGGATAGAGGCGGTCGGCGCACTCCACGGCCGTGTTGACGCTGAGGAAGTCGAACGACGCGGTCGAGGGCGGCGACAGCAGGAACGAACCCCGCCGTTCCTGGGCCGCCTTCAGCGCCTGCCCCAGATCGGGCCAGATCTCCCTGCCCGAGTTGATGCTGAACATCAGCCGGTAGGCCAGTGTGTACCCGGTGGCCGGGCGCCCGCTCGCCGTGATCACCGGATCGGCGTCCAGATCCCGCTTCAGCTGCTCGAAGGCCTGCCGCGGCCGGCCCTCCCCGAACCCGCAGACGGCCGCGTCGTGCCCGCACCAGTTCAGGAACCGGCCGACCGCCGCGTCCAGCGCGGCGAACTGCCCGCCGTCGTAGGCGTACGGCACATCCGCATAGCGGCGCGGATCGTAGCCCCCGTCCAGCACCATGGCCCGCACCCGCCGCGGGAACTGCGCCGCGTACACGGTACCGACGTAACTGCCGAAGGAACGCCCGTAGAAGGACAGTGTCTCCTCGCCCAGGGCCCGGCGCAGCAGGTCGATGTCCCTGGCGTTCGACCCGGTACCGATGAACGGCACCAGGTCCCCGGAGCGTTCCCGGCAGGCCCGGGCGAAGTCGAGGCCCTGGCGCACCGCCTCCTGCACGGCCCCCGGGCCGGGCACACCGCGCGCACCGTCGACGGCCGCCGTGTACTCCTGGTCGTTCCAGCACTCCACCTGCCCGCTGCGCGCCACCCCGCGCATGTCGTACCCGACGACGTCGAAGGCGTCACGCAGGGAGGCGGGCAGTGCCTCGTAGCTGCTGCGGGCGAAGTTCACCCCGGAGTTGCCGGGCCCGCCGGGGTGCAGCACCAGCACACCGGTGCGGTGCGCCGGGTCGGCAGCGGGCCGGCGGGTGACCGCGAGGGAGAGGGCGGGGCCGGCGGGGCGGCGGTAGTCCAGGGGCACCCGGGCGGTCGCACACTCGAAGCCGTCGCCCGCCCCGTCGCAGGGCCCCCAGGACAGCACCGGAACGGGCACCGCGCCGCCCCCGAAACCCCGCCGCCCCCTGCGGCCCGGGCTGCTCCGGCGCTGCCGGGTGCGCTTCCCAGGAGCGCGGTGACCGCGATCAGCAGCAGGGATATGCCCCGCACCACTCGCCTGCGGTTGTCATCGGCCAAACGGGTCAGCATGCGGCGCTCCTGCGTCACGGTCTTGCGGAACGGGCGGCAACGCCGGCAACGCAGCCGCCGGCCGCCGCCCCTGTCGGCCCGCCGGGAGCTGATGTCCCCTACCGCCGAGGGGAGCGTCCGGCTGCAACCACAGTGGTACGCGCCCGCAGAACCCGCACCCCCTCGACCGCCCCCGCCCCCGCCCCACGCCCCCGCCCCACGCCCCCGCCCCACGCCCCCGTTCCCGGCCCGCGGCCCGTCGCCGGTGTTCCCCGCCGTCATCCGGTGCCGTCCCGCCCTGCGGCCCGTCACCGGACGGCGGCGGCCACCGGCCACCACAGTGCCGGTGTGTCCCACCGGCTCCTGCGGGCCGAGGGGGGTGGTGGTGTTCACCGGCTCCCGCACCGCCGGGAACCTTGCCCTGCCGCCCTGCCGCCCTGCCGCCCTGCCGCCCTGCCGCCCTGCCGCCCTGCCGCCCTGCCGTCCTGCGGCGTCGAGGGTGCGGCCGGCCGGGGCGACACCGGCAACCTCGCGCTGAGCTGCTGTCCCCGGCCCTCGCGTTCCCGGCACCGGCCTGGCCGTGTGCCCTGCCCATGGCCCTGCCTCTGGTCCTGCTTCTGGTCCTGCTCGTGGCCGCCGTTCAGGCACCCCTGCCGGATACGGCGGCGGGCCGCAACGGGGACCTGGTAGGGGCGGGCACGCCGGCGTTCCTCACCGCCGCCCCTGGCCACCGGTGCGGGTCCTGGCGCCGTTGCAGGTGGCGGCGGCGAAGGAGTACCCCTTCCGCGGCCCTGGCCATCGACGTCGCCCGTGGGCCCGCTCTGCGCACCAGCCGTGCCGCGGGCCGCCCGCCGCCGCGAACGGGCCGACGGCACCCGCCCGCCCGGCCCCCCGTCGCCCGCGCAGCCGTCACGCCACCGGCCCGCTGCGCGAGGCCCGACCGGCCCGCCCGCGGGGCGACGGCCGTGTGACGGCCGCGCGGTCTCATCTGCCGTGCAGGAAGAAACGGGCCGGCACGAAGACCTCGTGACCGGTGCGGAAGCGGACGCGCACACCGGCCTCCGTCCACGTGGTGGACTCGATGCCCTGCGCCCCCCACGCGGTCTCGACGTCCACCCAGTGCCCGTAGGCCACCCCGGGGTACCTGCCGACAACCATCCGGTAGGACTGCCGCCCGGACAGGGTCTGCTCGTGCACCAGCCCCAGGTAGTGCGGTGACCGGTCGTCGTACACCGGCTCCGCGGGCGCGGTGCTGCGGTACGTCACCTCCGTCCGCGGCCACCACGCCACGGTCAGGGCCACGGCGGTCAGTACGATCCCCGCCAGGCAGCCCAGCAGCACCCTGCCGGTTCCGGCCGTCCTGCGGGGCCGTGCGCCCGCATCGGGCCGGTCAGGGGTGAACGTGCCGATGACGCCCTCCAGGTCTGGTCTTTCTCCCGCACCGGTGGCCCGGAGACGGCTCTCCACGGCAAGGACGCGGAACCGGGCCGGCCGGTTGTCCCCGCCACCACCCCCACCACCAACACCACCACCCCCACCCCTACTGCCCCCGCCACCCCCACTGCCGCCGCCCCCGGGCCGCCCCCGCTGTCCGCAAGGGGGTTGGATGGACCCGCAACGGCGAAGGGGGAGAGGGAGCATGGCACTGCACCCGGAAGGCATGTTCACCAGCGGACCGATCGCGCACCTGGTCGGCCTCGCCGCGGGCGGGACCGACCCGCTGGAGTGGGAGGTCCTGCGGTTCAGGCGGACGATGCGGGCCAACCACTGGGACACCGCCTGGCGCGGCTCCCTGCGCTCGCTCGCCTCACAACTGGACTACCTGGCAACGGGGTTCACCCAGGAGTTCTTCGCGACCTGCCCGCCCGATACCCGCCGCACCTGGACGGCGGCCGCCGGAGCGGACAGCCTGCCGCAGTTCATGACCGGTCTGGCCCTGCTGCTGCGCCTCGCGGACCGCGAAGGGGACCCCTCCTACGAGGACGTACCGCTCACCGCCTGGGAGGTGCGGGCCCAGTGGCCGCTGCTGCTGTCGCTGGACGGCTGGGCCTACGACGGCGAGCACGCCTCCTACGAGGAGAGCCTCGAGGCCTTCATCGAATCCGAGCACCCCTACTGCTTCCACGAGGTGATACCGCGCCTGACCCAGGCCCTGGAGGTGCGGACCCTGTGCACGCAGTCGGACGCCTTCGTCGCGTCCTTCCGTGCCCTCGCCCCCGAAGCGACACCCGAGGCCCTGGACGTCCTCGCCCGCACCGCCTTCGCCCACCTGATGCGGCACCACGCCTGACCGGACACCACCTGCCGCGAACCGGGGTGGTCAGCGGGTGGTCCAGCCGCCGTCGACCGAGAGCGTGGTGCCCAGGACGAAGGAGGCACGGTCGCTGCACAGCCAGGCCGCCGACTCGGCGATCTCCGCGGGTGCGGCGATCCGCGGGAGCGGCGCCGAGGCCAGCAGGACCTCCTCCATCGCCGGGTTCTCCCGGAGCCAGGCGTCGATCATCTCGCTGCGGGTGGAGCCCGGGGCGATCGCGTTCACCCGGATGCCCTGGGCGGCGTACTCGCAGGCGGCAGCCTTGGTCAGGCCCAGCACCGCATGCTTGGACGCGATGTAGGCCGCCGTCACCGGCGTGGCCACCAGGCCGGCCGTGCTGCTGTTGTTCACGATCGCGCCGCCGCCGGTCGCCAGCATCGCGCGTATCTCGTGACGCATGCAGTTCCAGACACCCCGCACGTTGGTGTCCATGACACTGTCGTACGTCTCCTCGTCCAGCAGGTGCATCGGCGCCGGCTGCGCACCGATGCCCGCATTGTTGAACGCCGCGTCCAGGCGGCCGTAGACGCTGACGGCCTCCTTGACCGCCCGCGCCACGTCCTCGGTGCGGGTCACGTCCGCGACCACGTACTGGGCCCGGTGGCCGGCGGCGCGCAGTTCCGCGGTGAGCGCCGCGAGTTGGGCCTCCCGGCGCGCCACCAGGGTCACCGAGGCGCCCTCCCGGCAGAACACGCGGGCAGCGGCCGCCCCGATGCCGGAGCTCGCGCCCGTGATCAGCGCCGATTTGCCCGCCAGCAGAGATTTATCCGTTCCCAGCGTCACCGCGCGACCGTAACACGGTGGAATGGGCCGCGTGATGAAGAGAGAGAACCGGATCGTACTGGTGACCGGCGCCGCCGGGTTCGCCGGATCCCCCGTCGTGGAACGCCTGTTGGCGGCGGGCGTGCCCGTACGGGCGCTGGTCCACGAGGCCGGCGCACCGCCGGGGGCCGACACCGTACGGGGCGACCTGGCGCGGGCCGCATCGCTGCGCGGGCTCTGCGAGGACGTCACCACGGTGCTGCACCTGGCCTCACGCATCGGGGGAACCCTGCGGGAGTGCCGGGCCGTGAACGTGGACGGCACCCGGGCACTGCTCGCGGAGGCACGGCGGGCCGGGGTACGGCGCATCGTGCAGCTGGGCACGGCGGCCGTGTACGGGGACGGCGCCCACCGCGGCGCCGCCGAGGGCGAACTCCCCGAACAGCCCGCCTCGGTGACCAGCGTGACCCGGCTCGCCGGCGAACGGCTGGTGCTCGCGGCCGGCGGTACGGTCCTGCGGCCGCACCTGGTGTACGGGCGGGGCGACCGCTGGGTGGTGCCCTCGCTGCTGCAGTTGCTGGCCGGGCTGCCGCACTGGGTGGACGGCGGCCGGGCCCGGATGTCCCTGACGTCGGTGGACGCCCTCGCCGGCGCGCTGGCCGAGCTGGCCGTACGCGAGGAGGACGCCCCGGCAGGTGTACTGCACGCCGGTCATCCCGAGCCGGTCACCGCACGCGAACTCGTGGAGACCGTCACGCGGGAGCTGGCCCTGCCGCTGCCGGCGGGGGACGTGGACATCCCCCGGGCACTGGAACTGCTGGGCGGCACGGGCGGGACGGATCCGGCGCTGCGCCGGCGGCTGAGGCTCCTCGCGGTGGACCACTGGTACGACAGCGGGCGGCTGTGGGCGGGGCTGAAGGCATCACCGGGGCCGCCCTTCCCCGAGGCGTTCGCCCGCTGCGCCCCCTGGTACCGGGGCGGCGGCGGGGCCCCGGCCGCCGTGTGACAGCACCGGCCGCCCGCACAGGAGCCGGCCCGCAGCCCCCGGCCCCCGCCATGGCGCACCCCCGCCACGCCGTACGGTCCCCGCCCCGCCGCCCGCGCCGCCGGCTCCCGGCCGCGGGGGAGCGCAGCGGGTGCAGGGCGGCGGGTCCAAGCGGGCGGGTGCGGGGCGGCGGGTGCGGCGGCAGTACGCCGCGGGGTGGGCGGGGTCCCTTCAGGCGGCGCCGGTCACCGTGGAGCGGAAGACGGTACGGCCCTCCTGGTGGCCGGTGACCTCCACCCGGCCCGGGGACAGGACGGTGGCGTCGATCCAGCAGGGGGCGTCGAGTTCGGCGTAGTGGCGGAACTCGGTGGCGACGCCCGAGGGGGTGAATCCGCCGGGGGCGTGGAGCCCGCAGGCGGCCTGGCGGGCGGCCTCGACGAGGACCATGCCGGGGTGGTGGTCGTTGGCGTGCTCGAAGAGGATCGGGTGGTCCAGGTCGGGGCTCAGCTGCCAGCGGCCCGGCCGGCCGGCGGGGGCCAGGACCACGTCGAAGGGCAGCAGCCGGCCGGCGGAGGCGGCGGCCATGGGGGTGCGGCGGGGCAGCGGCCGGGTTAACGCCATGAGACCGCGGTCGCCGCGCAGCCGCCGGTAGGTGGCGGGGGCGACGCAGCTGAAGCGGGCGGTGCCGGTGCCGGCGAGCTCGCCGCCCCGGCGGATGTCCACCTCCAGGAACCCGGAGAACCGGTTCCCCTTCCAGCCGAAGTCCGTGCACACCGCCGTCATCTCGAGGTCGCTCGGCCCGCGGCCGATGCGCAGCCCGCCCGGCGCCGTCGTGAAGTCCAGGCTCCACAGAAGGACGTTGTGGCCGAGCGGGACCCCGTAGACGGCGTGGCAGAGGTAGAGCCCCACCTGGCGCACGGTCTCCCCGGCCTGCACCGGGTCGTGGCTGGCGCCGTCGGCGCTGGTGAAGAACGTGTGGGCGCGGGGCCACTGCCCGGTGAGGGAGAAGGTGTCCTCACCGGTGCGGTCGCAGCCGGTGAGGAAGACCTCGGCGAGGGAGCTGCGGTGGACGTACTCCCTGGGCACCGTGGTGGTCAGGGAGCGGGCGTCGTTGCAGCGCATCCACGGATGCCCCTCTCCCGGAAGAGGCAGGACGGGCGCGGTCTTTCCGATCGTGAGCATGGTCATGGAGTTCTCCCGCAGAGCCGTTCGACGGATGGGACGGGTTCCGCTCGCGAGACGCAAGATACGTACTCTCCGGTTTTGTTTGCAAGGTACTCAGAGGGGCAGGATGCGGCCCGCGCATCCCCGCCACCGGCCGCCGGACAGCCATTGGAAACGCCCCCACGACCCCGACCAGCGGATATCCGACACGGCGATGCCCCCTCGGGCCGCAGGCCCCCCACCCCAAGTGAGAGCTGGCCTTCCGGTCATATGTGCCGGTCGGACAGGGTGCAGGCGCCAACTGTTCAACCAGCCCGCTCCGCGCCCGCCCCGGGCAGCCGACACGGCACCCGCCGTGCCCCGAAAACCATTGGCATGAGGGGCGGGCCGTGCCAGACTCGGGGCCGCCGCCGGTGAATTGAAAACCGGATGGGCGGTTTTGAAATACAGGGTGTGGACACTCCGCTGCACCCCGTCGCCGACAACCGCCGCCCATCATGGAGAGCCCCAGATGAACCGTCAGTGCCCGATTGCGATCGACGTCTCCGGTGCGCAGATGCACACCGAGGCCGCACTCATCCGCGAACAGGCGCCCGCGACGCCGGTGATGCTGCCCGGCGGAGTGACCGCCTGGGCCGTGGCCCGGCACGCCGACATACGCAGGCTGCTGGTGGACCCGCGGGTGTCCAAGGACGCCTACCGCCACTGGCCGGCGTGGATCGACGGGGAGGTCGGAGCCGAGTGGCCGCTGGCGATCTGGGTCTCCGTGCAGAACATGATCACCGCCTACGGGGCCGAGCACACCAGACTGCGCAGACCGGCCGCCGCCGCGTTCACCGCACGCCGCGCGGGCGGCATGCGGCCCAGGATCGAGGAGGTCGTGGGCAAACTCCTCGACCGCCTCGCCGCACTGGCACCCCATCAGGCGGTGGACCTGCGCACCGAGTTCGCGCACGAGCTGCCGACGCGGATCGTCTTCGAGCTGTTCGGGATCCCGGAGCACTCCTGGGCCCCCCTGCACAAAATCATCAACGCCTTCTTCGACACGGCGATCACGGCCGAGGAGGCGCAGCGCAACGCGCAGGACCTGCACGTCACGATGGCCGACCTGCTCGCCCACCGGCGCGAGCACCCCGGCGACGACATGACCAGCGCGCTGATCGCGGCCCGCGACAACGGCGCCGGCGACGACAGCGGCAGCGCCAGCAGCATCAACGGCAACGGCAACGGCAACGGTGACGACGGCGGGGGCGGGGGCCAGGGGGCGCGGCTGAGCGAGAAGGAGCTGGCCGACACCCTGATCCTGCTCTTCACGGCCGGGTACGAGACCTCCGTCAACCTCATCTGCACGGCCCTGCACGAACTGCTGCGCAGTCCGGGCCAGCTGGCGCTCGTCCGGCAGGGGCTCGCCTCCTGGGAGGACGTGGTCGAGGAAGCGGCGCGGATCGAGCCGCCGGCCTCGTACGGGCTGCTGCGGTTCGCGGTGGAGGACATCGACATGGGGGAGGAGGTGGTCATCCCCAAGGGCGACCCGATCATGGTGTCGTTCGCCTCGGCGGGGCGGGACGCGGCCGTGCACGGGGAGCGGGCACAGGAGTTCGACGTCACCCGCCCGACGCGCGGGCAGCACCTGTCCTTCGGGTTCGGCACCCATCACTGCCTGGGCGCGGCCCTGGCCCGGCTGGAGTGCGCCGTGGCGGTACGGCGGTTCTTCGAGCGGTTCCCGGCGGCGGCCCTGGCCCCCGCGGGCGAGGGGGAGTTGCCACGGGTGGAGTCGTTCATCTCCAACGGGCTGCGGGAGTTGCCGGTCGTGCTGGGGCCGGCGGCACACGTGAGCGACTGATCGCGCCGGGGCCGGACCGGGCCTGCTTGAAAAGAATCGGACCTTCTGGTTGGTTTTAATGGGGCGGTGGATCCGCGACGCGGATCCACCGGCAACGGACCCATGGACAACGGAGGCACCCGTGGCACGGCAGGAGCGTGCGGTACGTACGCGGCGCGCGATCTTGGAGGCGGCGGCAGCGGTCTTCGACGAGCGCGGCTACGACGCGGCCACCATCGCGGACATCCTCTCCCGGGCGGGCGTCACCAAGGGCGCCCTGTACTTCCACTTCTCCTCCAAGCAGGAGCTGGCCCAGGGCGTGCTCGACGAGCAGTTCGCCGAGGGCGGGGTGCCCCACCGGGAGAGCAAGCTGCAGGAACTCGTCGACGTCGCCATGGTGCTGGCGTACCGGATGAAGCGCGAGCCCATGCTCAGCGCGGGTGCCCGGCTCTCCCTGGGGCCGGGCATGCGCGACATCTTCGGCGGCGGCTCGGTGCCGGGCTGGATCGAGTTCACGCGGACCCTGCTGGTGCGGGCGAAGGAGCAGGGCGAACTGCTGCCGCACGTGGACCCCGCCGAGACGGCCTGGATCCTCTCCGCCTGCTGGACGGGTGCGCAGATCTACTCGCAGACCCTGAGCGACCGTGCGGACATCGAGCAGCGGGTGGCCGCCGTCTACCAGCACATCTGCCCCAGCATCTCGACGCCCGCGGTCCTCGCCCGGCTCGACATGGCCCCCGACCGGGGGGAGCGGGTGAGCGCGGAGATGAGGCGCGGCACGGGCCCCGGCGCGGCGCAGGAGTCCGAGCCGGCCCTGAACTGAGGCCGGCGGCCGGCGCCGAATCCGGGCCGGCGCCGAATCCGGGCCGGCGGGGAACCGGGGCGCTCGGGCGGGGGCGGAGGGGCCGGCGGGGCCGGTGGGGCCGGTGGGGCCACTGGGCTCGAGCGGGACTCGAGCACGGCTCCGGTTCCGGCACCGACTGTGACCCGCAACGATCTGAATACCCTCTTGGGCAAACCGCGTTGGCGGTTTGTGGAGACTCCATGGTCAAGCAGGAACGTGCCGCTCGCACGCGGGAAGCGCTGGTGCGTGCGGCCGCGGAGGTGTTCGCCGAGGAGGGGTTCGTCACCGCGTCGATCTCGGTGATCAGCCGCCGGGCCGGGGTGAGCGCCGGGGCGCTGCACTTCCACTTCGCCAGCAAGACCGCGCTCGCGCAGGCCGTGGAGGACCGGGCGGCGCGGGCGCTGTGCGGGATCATCCCGGTCACCGCCGGCCGGCCGGCGCAGCCCGCCGCCGGGGGCGGCTTCCTGCAGGTGCTGGTCGATTCCACGCACGCCCTGATGGCCCTCCTCGCGCACGACGTGGTGGTGCGGGCCGGCTTCGGGCTGTGCGCGGACCCCTCCTGGAGCGGCGGGGTGGACCTGCGCCGCCAGTGGCGGCTGTGGGTCGAGGAGGCCGTGGCCGCCGCGGCGCGCGAGGGCTCCCTCGCCCGCGGCCTGGCCCATGAGGACGCGGCGCGCGGGGTGGTGGCCGCCACGGTGGGGCTGGAGGTCCTGGGCGCCTGCGACCGCGAGTGGGTCGCGCCGCACACCCTCACCCGGTTCTGGGCACTGATGCTGCCGCGCCTCGCGGCGGAGGCGACCCTGGGCGCCCTGCTGCCCCAGGGCTCGCCGGCGGGCACCCCGGTGCCGCCGTCCGGGACCACCGAATCAGACTGACTGGTCTCTTTCCGGTGGGGCAGACCGTGTTCCTGTGGCCCGCGTCGAGGGCCGATCGAGGCCTGGCTGCAGCGGCTCCGGACCCAGGCCGGGAAGGCGAAAGGCCAGTTCACCGTAGGTTTTTGAGGGTCAGTCAGATGTGCCGGATCGTCAAAACAGCACGACCGGTTTGATATTGACAAACCGCCGGTCCTGTTTTCTACTGGCTGTGCGACTCATCCAAGGACAGGGGAGTACGGCGTGGACATCGATGTACTGGGCGCGTTGGCGGTGCGGGAGAACGGGATCTCCATCACGCCGACCGCCCCCAAGCCCCGGCAGGTCCTGGCCCTCCTGGCCCTCCATGCCGATCAGGTGGTGCCCGTATCGGCACTCATAGAGGAGCTGTGGGCGGGCGAACCGCCGCGCAGTGCCCGTACGACACTGCAGACCTACGTCCTGCAGTTACGGGCACTGATCGCGGCCGCCCTGGAGCAGGGCGCTGCTGCTGCTTCGGTTTCGGGCGAGGGCGGTAGTGGGAGCGCAGAAGGGGGCGGGGAGCCGGCCGGCCGGACCGCCAAGGACATCCTGGTCACACTGCCCGGCGGATACCTGCTCAGCAGCGGCGGCGGGACCCTGGACGTGCGCGAGTTCGACCGGCTCGCGGGAACCGGCTACCGCGCGATGGACGCCGGGGACTTCCCCGGCGCCGCACGCCTGCTGCGGGAGGCCCTGTCCCTGTGGTCCGGGCCCGCCTTCGCCGACGTACAGGGCGGCGTCCAGCTGGACATGGAGACCCGGCGCCTGGAGGAGACCCGGCTGTGCGCCCTCGACCAGCGCATCGAGGCCGACCTGCGGCTGGGACGCCACCGGGAGCTGCTGGCCGAACTGACGGTACTGGTCACCCGGTACCGCACCCACGAGAACCTGCACGGGCAGTTCATGCTCGCCCTGCACCGGTCGGGACGCCGGGGCGAGGCACTGGATGTGTACCAGCGGCTGCGCGCGACGCTCGTGCGCGAGCTGGGACTCGAGCCGTCCGTGGCACTGCGGCGCCTGCAGCGGTCGATCCTGATGGCCGGGCCGGAGAGCCTGGCCGAGGCCCACGCGGAGCCGGGCGGCGAACGGCTCGTACGGGTCTGAGGCCCGGCCCCGGCCGCACGGGCCCGCGGCGAGCGGTCCGCGGCCCCGGAGCGGTCCGGCAGCCGGGAGTTCGGAGCTCTGTCAGGGCGAGAGGAGACGGCTCGGTGCAGGAGAGGTCGGAGCGGACCCGGAGGCGGCTGGTCTACGCCGGGGCCGAGTTGTTCCACCGCAATGGATACGCCAACGCGACGCTGGGCGAGATCGCGGCCGCGGCCGGAGTGACGAAGGGAGCGCTGTACTTCCACTTCGCCTCCAAGGACGAACTCGCCGAAGCCGTGCAGCAGCGCGGATGCGCACTGCTGCACGACGCGGTGCGCGCGCTGCGCGAGGACGGGGTCTCCCCGCTGCAGGCACTGATCGACATCACGCACTGGCTGGCGTGGACCCTGCACGAGGAACCGGCCATCCCGGCGAGTTTCCGCATCACCAAGGAATGCGGCGGCGCGGGCCCCCGCGGGCCCGCCGGGGCACGCCCGGTGGTCGTCGACTTCCACGGGGCCTGGCTCTCGGCGGTCGCCACCCTGCTGCGGCTGGCACGCGACGCGGGAGAACTGCCCGCCGCCGGCCGCCGCTGGGAGAGTGCACAGGCCCTGGTCGCGGCCGCGGCGTGCGGTATCGAAACCATGTCGGCCACCGGCATGTCCTACGCGGAACTGCAGGGGAAAGTAGGGGCGTTGTGGGCACTGCTGCTGCCCAGCCTGGTCGCCGCCGGACGGGAGCACGACTACCAGACCGACGCGGGGCTCTCCGGGGCGCAGTCGGTACGGATCGGCTGGTGACCCGCCGCCCCGCCCGCCCCCGCCCGCCGCTGCCACCGGCACAACCGGCACAACCGGCACAACCGGCGGGGCCGGCGGGGCCGGGCCGCGGCGCGCGCAGGGCCCCGCAGCAGCGGGACCACCGTGCCCCCGCACCCGACGACTTGGGGAAGAGAACGTGGAGATTCAGGTTCTGGGCCCGCTGAGCGCCGAGGTCAACGGGGGATCCATCGTTCCGACCGCCCGCAAGCCCCGGCAGATCCTCGCGCTCCTCGCCCTGTACCCGGGGCGGGTGATGCCCGTGCCCACCCTCATGGAGGAGATCTGGGGAACCGCCCTGCCGCAGAGCGCGCTGACCACCCTGCAGACCTACATCCTCCAGCTGCGCCGGCGGCTCGGCACCGCCATGGGACCGGGCGGACCCGACGGCGCCAAGGACGTGCTCGTCACCCGGCACGGCGGCTACCTGCTGCAGATACCCCCCGAGTCCGTGGACGTCCACGCGTACGAGAGCCTCGTCGCCCGGGGCCACAGCGTCTTCGAGCAGGGCGACGACGAAAGCGCGGCAGCCCTGTTGCGGGCGGCGCTCGCGCTGTGGCAGGGACCCGCACTGGTCGACGTACGGGCCGGACCGATCCTGGAGATCGAGATCCTGCGCCTGGAGGAGAGCCGGCTCGGCACCGTGGAGCGGCGCATCGACGCCGACCTGCGGCTGGGCCGGCACACGGAACTGCTGGCCGAACTCACGGAACTGATCGCCCGCCACCCCCAGCACGAGGGACTGCACGCGCAGGCGATGCTCGCCCTGTACCGGTCGGGCCGCCAGGCCACCGCCCTGGACGTGTACCGCCGGCTGCGCGGCCGCCTGATCGAGGACCTGGGCGTGGAGCCGTCACCGCAGCTGCAGCGCCTGCACCAGGCCATGCTGACGGTGGATCCGGCGCTGGACGTGCAGGCCGGGCCGAAGCGGGGGTCGACGTTCGACCGGTACGCCGTCTGACCGCGCACCGCCCCCGGGCCGCACCCCCCGGCCGCACGGCCGCTGAGCGTGCCGCCCCGCACCCCGCAGTCCGCACACGGCGGCGGTGAGCACCGCCGCGTCCACGTGCACCGCCGCGTCCACGTGCGCCGCCGCTGCCGGGGCGCCGCCCCGGACCCCGCACATCAAGCGCCGGCGGGGCTGAAACCGGTGCGGGCCGGCGTCCTGCGCCCTGCGCCTCACGTGCCGGCGGGGGCTTGATTCGGGGTGGCCCGGTGGGCGGGTCAGTGGTTCGGCCAGCCGATGTCGTCGTCCGGCTGGTCGTCCTGGGCCGTACCGGCGACCGATGGCCTCATCGTCGACTCCAAGGCGCTGCATACGGGAGGAACAGGGCGCCGGCCGGTGCGACGGCCGGATTCTGGAGAGTCTGCCTCGGCGGGGTCGAGGACCGCTCGAGGACCGCATGAGACGGGCCCGGAAACGGTGGCAAAGGTTTGCCCGGCCGTTGCCGCCGACCCTACGCTCGGTGCCGGTTCCCGACAGATTCCTTGCCCGCGACCCCAAGGATGCCCATGCTGCGACAGCCCGCGTTCGGACACCGCCTCAGGAAGCTCCGGCTGGCCCAGGGCCTGTCGCAGACGGCGCTGGCGGGCGAGGGCATGTCCACCGGCTACCTCTCCCGCCTGGAGTCCGGGGCCCGCCAGCCCACCGACCGCGCCGTGGGCTACCTGGCCGGCCGCCTCGGCCTGCAGGCAGCCGACTTCGAGGAGCCGGCGACCGGCTCCCTGGCCCACGCCCTCACCCTCGCCGCGTCCACCGGCGCCCCCGACGCCGTCGTGGCCCTGCGCCAGGCCCTGGCCGCCGAGGGCCACGAGAGCCCGGTCCTGCGCTGGCAGGCGCTGTGGCTCCTCGCCGGCGCCGCCCGCGTCCAGGGCGACCACACCACCGAACGCGAGCGCCTGACCCAGCTCGTCGCACTCGGCGACGACGTGGGCGTCAGCGAACTGCGCGTACGCGGCCTGACCCGCCTCGCCCGCTGCCTGCGCTCCGTCGGCGAGATCACCCCGGCCGTGGACGCGGCCGTCGAGGCCCACCGCATCGCCCTGCACGAGGAACTCGGCGTCGAGGACCGGGCCGCCGCCCTGCTGGCGCTCGTCTCCGTACAGGCCGAGGCGGGCCGCACCGGGGAGGCCCGCCTCCACGCCGACGAACTGACCGCCCTCGTCGAGGGCCGCTCCGACGCCCTGTGGGCCGAGGCCATGTGGACCGCCGCCGCCATCCGCATGCACCAAGGCGACTACTTCGGCGCGCAGGCCTGCCTGGACGACGCCCTCGACCGGTTCAGCAGCCAGGAGGACCTGATCCTGTGGATCCGGCTGCGCCTGGCCGCCGGCCGCCTGCACCTGCAGAAGATGCCCGCCGACCCCGCCCGGGCACAGCACCGCGCCCAGGAGGCCGAAGCCGCCCTCGCCCTGGTCGGCACCCCCGCCCTGCGGCAAGACCTGACCGCCCTCAAGGCCGACCTCGCCTTCGCCACCGGCCGTTACGACGACGCGCGCGCCCTGCTCGGCGAACTGGCCGCCGACCGGCCCAGGATGACCTACCGCGGCCAGGTCCGGCAGGAGATCCTGCGCCACCAGCTGATGATCCTCGACGGCGACCCGGCCGGCGTCCCGGGCCTGCGCGCCCTGGCCCAGCAGGCCCAGGAGGACGCCAACATCGACCTCGCCGCCGAGATCTGGCGGGTGCTGGCCGACGCACTGACCCAGACCGGCCGCACCGGCCCGCCCGCCACGGCGGCCCCGCCCGCCCGGGGTTGAGGAAGCCTCGAGTCCCCTGCGGCAGGCTGGGCGCACCCGCCGCACACGATCAGGGGAGGTGCCCGCCATGCCCGCGCAGCGCGTGCACACCATCGAGCGGACGGCGCGGATCGCCGCCCCCGCCGGCGTGGTCCACGGACTGCTCGCCGACGCCGCGCGCTGGCCCCTCCTGCTGCCCGCACCCGTCCACGTCGAGCGCATCGACTTCGACGGCGTCCGCGAACGGCTGCGCCTGTGGGACGTGGACGGCGACCGGATCCGCTCCCACCACCTGCACCGCGTGCTGCACCCGCACGCACGGACCGTCGAGTTCGAGCAGGAGGACACCGCCCGCCCCGGCGCCCCCACCACCGGCACCTGGACGGTCCAGGAGAGGGGCACCGCACACTCCCTGGTGACACTGCGCCGCCACCGCACCCTGGACGCCGCGCCCGCCGCCGCCACCGCACACAGCCGCCGGGAGTGGGAGAGCGAACCGGACCTGCAGCTCGCCCACCTCACGGCGGTCGCCGAACGCTGGGAACACCTGGACCGGCTGCTGCTGTCCTTCGAGGACAGCGCGCACATCGACGGCCCCGCCGAGCTGGTCTACGACTTCCTCCACCGCATCCAGGACTGGCCCGAGCGCCTCCCGCACGTGGAGTCGGCCGAGGTGAGCGAGGACGTCCCCGGCGTGCAGCTGGCCGCCCTGGACACCTGCGCCACCCCCGACGGCCGCACCCGCTCCACCCGCGTGGTGCGCCTGTGCTTCCCCTCGGCCGCACGGATCGTCTTCAAGGAACTGCGGACGCCCGAGCCCCTCGCCGCACACACCGGCGAATGGTCCCTGGTCCCCGAAGGGAACGGCGTACGGGTCGTCTGCGCCCAGCAGGTGATGCTCCGCGAGGACGCCACCGGAGCGGGCCCGGGCGACGACGCCGGCCTCGCCGAGGCCCGCCGGCACGTCCGGACCTGGCTGGGGCAGGCCGCCGCCGAGACCCTGCGCCTGGCCGGCTGGCAGGCACGGACCGCCGTGCGCCGGCTGCGATGACCAACGGAAGGCGACCGCCGATGGCACCCACCCGGCACACCCACCCGGCCCACCCGGCCCACCCGGCGGACGGGCCGGACAGGCCGGACGGGGCTTTCGGAGCGCCGCTGTACCTCCAGGGCCCGGAGGGCCCCTGGGACGAGGCGGGGGACCGGATCGAGGACACGGGCCACGCGCTCGTCTGCACCACCTGGGGCCAGTGGCTGGCCGCCGTGCTCCTCGACCCGGCCCTGCGCCCGCTGCTCGGCGACGACTGGCCGCGGTTCCGGCAGACACCGGCCGCGGCCGGGCGGCTGCGGCTCGCCGTCTCGCGCTTCGTCATGACGTACGCCGCGGCCACCGCCCTGGAGGTGCCCGTCCACACGGTGGAACTGGACCACGGTGCGGACGGCCGCCCCGCAGTGCGGGCGCCCCGTGCCGGGGTGGAGATCGCGCTGGCGCACTGCGGCGAGCTGATCGTGGTCGGCGTCAGCCGCACCGGGCCGCTCGGCGTGCACGCGGAGCCCGCCGACCGCGACGTCCGCACCCTGGCGCCGCCCGCCCGGCCGTGGACCCCGCAGGAACGGTCCGTCCTCGACGCGCTCCCCGAGGACGGACGCCGGGAGCGGCTGCTGCGGCTGTGGACCCTGCAGGAGGCCCGCGCCCGGGCGCTCGGCCCCGGGGCGGCGCAGGGGGCACCGGCGGCGGGGGAGTGGAGTGCGGCCACCCACCTCGTCCAGGACCGCTACCTGGTCGGCGAGGCGCACCTGCTGCGCCCCTGACCGCCCCCGGCCGGTGACGGCGAAGCCGCCCTCAGGCGGCGAACAGGTCGAACGTCGAGGTGTGCCGCGGTCCGGCGAGCACATCGAGCTGCGGGTCGACGGCCAGCATGGCCTGGTGCAGGCGCTGCAGCTGCGGTGACGGCTCCACGCCCAGGTCCTCGATCAGGCGGCCGCGCAGCCGGCGGTACACGTCCAGGGCCGTGGCCTGGCGGCCCGACCGGTACAGGGCGACCATGACCTGCGAGTGCAGCCCCTCGTGCTGGGGATGACGTGCCGTCAGGTCCGTTAATTCGGCGATCAGTTCGGCGTGCCGGCCCAGCCGCAGGTCGGCGTCGATGCGCCGCTCCACGGTGACCAGGCGGCTCTCCTCCAGGCGCAGCACCTCGATGTCGAGGATCGGCCCGACCCGTACGTCGACCAGCGCCGGCCCCCGCCACAGGTCCAGCGCGGCCCGCAGGCGGTCGGCGGACACCCGGTCGTCACCCGACTCGAAGGCGCTCTGGCCCTCGCGGGCGAGGCGTTCGTAGTCGTGCACGTCGACGCTCTCCTCGGGCACCTGGAGCAGGTACCCGCCGTGCCGGGTGGCCAGTACGTCCTTGGCGCCGCCCGGGGCTCCGGGGCCCATCGCCGTGCCCAGCCGGCGGCGCAGCTGGAGTATGTACGTCTGCAGGGTGGTCAGCGCGCTCTGCGGCGGCTGGGTCCCCCAGATCTCTTCCATGAGCGTGGGAACGGGTATCACGCGTCCGGGATACAGCGCGAGAAGGGAAAGCACCTGTCTCGGCTTTCCCGCGGTCGGAACAATGGATCCCCCGTTGACCTCGGCACTCAACGGACCCAGAACCTGAATCCTCACGGTCTCCCCTCCGTACTCCTCAAGCTCCCCCGGCACATTTCTGCCACCGGTGGCGGAGGAACTGCCCCCGTGCCGCGCACGCTAGCCGCGGTGGATGTTCTCCATCTCTTTCCTCCACCCAACTTCGAGCCGTCTTCGGTTACGGCCAGTCGATGCGGGCCGGGGCCGGGGCGGATCCCGGGGCGGTGGCCGAGGACGGCGCGACGGGCCAGTCGATGGGCCCGCCGTCGGCCTGGGCCGCGCCGCCCGCGGTGAGCACGGCGGCGGTGGCGAGAGCGGCGGTGGCGACGAGGCGGGCGAGGTTCTTCATGGTGACTCCTCCGTGGCAACTGTTTGTTCTTTCCTGGCAACTCTTCTGCCAAGAAGCTTGGCCGCACCCGCTCGGGATTCGCTCGTCAATCACTCGAGACGAACTGGAGAACCCCATCAGAACCCCCATGACCTGCAAAGGAATTGACGCGGAAAGAGCCTGGCAAGACATTGCCACGCGTTGCCAAGGGATCTGGAACTCGAGTTTCGCCGGAGCCGCCGCAATCCGGCGTTGCCAAAACTGCCGGCCGCTGGGCAATGTATTGCCAAGTCCATTGGCAATGCCTGGTACATGAGGGCCGTGCACATCCCGCGGCCCCGACAGCGGGGGGAGGCCCCTGAAATGAACGCGCCGACGCACCACGGGGAACGAACGGCCCACCTGGACACCGCGGGCACCGGCCGGATGCCGGACGCCGTACGCACCGTCCTCGCCCGCTGCACGGCCCTCGACGACCGCCTCGGGACCGCCGCACTGCAGGAGAGCCTCGGCGACGTCCTGCACACCCGCATCCACGAACGCCTCGGCGCCCTGCTGTCCGTACCCGCCGCCGACACCATCCTGGCGACCGGCGCGGCGCAGGCCTTCGAGGCCTACCTCCACGGCATCACCCCCGGCCCGGGCGACCGGATCTGGACCACCCCCCACGAGGGCGTGGCCAACCTGACCGCCCTGCACGCCCTGCGCGACCGCACCCGCTGCCGCCTGGAGGTCGTCCCGCTGCGCCCCGACGGGGACCTCGACCTGGACTGGATGCGCACCCACCTCGACGAGGACGTCGCCCTCGTCTCCGCCGTCCACCTCTCCCCGGCCTGCGGAACCGTCAACCCCGTCCACGACATCGGCCGCCTCCTCGCCCCCCACCGCGCCCGCTACACCGTCGACGCCTCCCACTCCGCCGGCCGGCTCCCCGTCGACGCCGCCCGCATCGGCTGCCACCTGCTCACCGCCGACGGCTGGCGGTTCCTGCGCGGCCCCCACACCACCGGATTCGCCTACATCGCCCCCACCCCGCACCTGGCCCCGGACGCTGCCCCGTACCGGGCGGCCGCCCCCGAGCCGGCCGCCGTCGCCGCCCTGGACGCCGCCCTCGCCCACCACACCGCCACCGCCCGCCCCCCGCACGAGGACCTCCTGCCCCTCCTGCGCGCCGCCGTCCGGCACACCCCCGGCATGGAACTCCTCGCCGGCGGACAGGAGCAGGCCGCCATCCTCGCCTTCCGGCACGCCCAGATCCCCGCCGCGGCCATCCGCCGGGGCCTGGCCCGCCGTGGAGTCGTCCTGGCCAAGACCGTCGCACACGAAACCCCCCTGCACCCGGCCGGCCGCGTCACGGCCCCCGCACTGCGCGCATCCCTCCACCACGACAACACCGCACAGGACATCGACCGCTTCCGGCAGGCCCTCGCAGAGGTCCTGCTGGAGGAGCGGGGCGCCGCCGCCCACCCCGCCCGCCCCGCCCGCGGCGCACTCGCCGCCGCGGGAGCCGCCACCACCCCCCTCGGCCCGGCCGGCCGGGCCGGGCCGGGAGGCTCCGGCGCGCCGTCCCCGTACCGCGCACGACCGGTCCGCCGCCGCGGCCACCTCACGCTGCACCGGGCGACCTGAGACCCGCCATCTTCAGACCTGGAGGAGCCACATGAGCATCAGCCAAGCGCCACCCCTGCAGGCCCCCGACCGCGCCGCGGAACTGGCCGCCATCAAGGCCGGCGCCGCGGCCGGCCCCGACGAACGGGCCACCGAACGCCAGCACGCCAAAGGCAAACTGACCGCCCGCGAACGGATCGGCCTGCTGCTCGACGAGGGCTCCTTCCACGAGATCGAGGCCCTCAGACGGCACCGCGCCACCGGCTTCGGCCTGGAGACCAAGAAGCCCTACACCGACGGCGTGGTCACCGGCTGGGGAACCGTGGACGGCCGCACCGTCTTCGTCTTCGCCCACGACTTCCGCATCTTCGGCGGCGCCCTCGGCGAGGCCCACGCCGAAAAGATCCACAAGGTGATGGACCTGGCCCTCGCCGCCGGCGCACCCCTGGTCTCCCTCAACGACGGCGCCGGCGCCCGCATCCAGGAAGGCGTCTCGGCCCTGGCCGGCTACGGCGGCATCTTCCAGCGCAACACCCGCGCCTCGGGCGTCATCCCGCAGATCAGCGTGATGCTCGGCCCCTGCGCCGGCGGCGCCGCCTACTCACCCGCCCTGACCGACTTCGTGTTCATGGTCCGCAACACCTCACAGATGTTCATCACCGGCCCCGACGTGGTCCGCGCCGTCACCGGCGAGGAGATCACCCAGAACGGCCTCGGCGGCGCCGACGTCCACGCCGCCGTCTCCGGAGTCGCCGCCTTCGCCTACGAGGACGAACCCACCTGCCTGGAGGACGTACGCCACCTCCTGTCCCTGCTGCCCGCCAACAACCGCGAGACCCCGCCCCGCGAGGACACCGGCGACCCGGCCGGCCGCCGCACCGACGCCCTGTCGGCCATCGTCCCCGCCAACCCCCAGCAGGCCTACGACATCCGCAAGGTCATCGAGGAAGTCGTCGACGACGGCGAACACTTCGAGATCCAGCCCGCCTGGGCCACCAACGTCGTGTGCGCCCTCGCCCGCATGGACGGCCACGTCACCGGCTTCGTCGCCAACCAGCCCGCCAGCCTCGCCGGCGTCCTCGACATCCACGCCAGCGAAAAAGCGGCCCGCTTCGTCCAGTTCTGCGACGCCTTCAACATCCCCCTGGTCACCCTCGTCGACGTCCCCGGCTTCCTGCCCGGCGTGGACCAGGAACACGGCGGCATCATCCGCCACGGCGCCAAACTCCTCTACGCCTACTGCAACGCCACCGTCCCGCGGATCTCCCTCGTCCTGCGCAAGGCCTACGGCGGCGCGTACATCGTCATGGACTCCCGCTCCATCGGAGCCGACCTCGCACTGGCCTGGCCCACCAACGAGATCGCCGTCATGGGCGCCGAAGGCGCGGCCAACGTCATCTTCCGCCGCGAGATCGCCGCCGCGGCCGACCCCGACGCGATGCGCGCACAGAAGATCAAGGAATACACCACCGAACTCATGCACCCCTACTACGCCGCCGAACGCGGACTCGTCGACGACGTCATCGACCCCGGCGAGACCCGCACCGTACTCACCGGCGCCCTCGCCATGCTCCGCCCCAAGTACGCCGACCTGCCGTCGCGCAAGCACGGCAACCCGCCCGTATGACCGCCCCGGAAACCCCCGCCGCACCCGCCGCGGCGGGCACCCCGGACGCGCCGCACACCTGGCGCATCCGCCGCGGGAACCCCGACCAGGACGAGACCGCCGCCGTCCTCACCGTCCTGACCGCCCTCCTCCTGCACCGCGCCGCACCCGCCCCGCCACCGCCGCGCACCACCGCCGCCGGCTGGGACCGCCCGCCCCCCGGCCGCCACCACCGCACCGGCAGCTGGCGGCACTGACGGCCCGCCCGCCACCCCTGAGCCGGCCTCCATCCCCCTTCCGCCGCGCCACGAGTTCCCTGCGCCATCCTGCACCCAGCAGAGACGGGCGACGGAGGGACGAGCATGACGGTGAAGGCGATGGACAAGGCCCCCGAGCGGCCCGTGGCCCTGGTCACCGGGGCCACCGGCGGCATCGGACTGGCCGTCGCCCGCGACCTGGGCGCCCGCGGACACCGGGTGTTCCTCTGCGCCCGCACCGAGACCAAGGTCAAGGAGACCGTCACCGACCTCCAGGCCGAAGGACTCACCGTCCAGGGCGCGGCCGCCGACGTGACCGACCGCACCGCCGTCGAGAACCTCGTCGCCGCGGCCGTGGCCGCGTACGGCGCGCCCGTCAGCATCCTGGTCAACAACGCGGGCCGCAGCGGCGGCGGCGCCACCGCCGGCATCACCGACGAACTGTGGCACGACGTCATCGCCACCAACCTCAACAGCGTCTTCCTGCTCACCCGCGAGGTCCTCAACCGCGGCGGACTCGGCGCCGAACCCTGGGGCCGCATCATCAACATCGCCTCCACCGCGGGCAAGCAGGGAGTACTCCTCGGCGCCCCCTACTCGGCCTCCAAACACGCCGTCGTCGGCTTTACCAAGGCCCTCGGCAAGGAACTCGCCCCCACCGGCACCACCGTCAACGCGGTCTGCCCCGGCTACGTGGAGACACCCATGGCCGCCCGCGTGCGCAGCGGCTACGCACAGGTGTGGGACACCACCGAGGACTACGTCCAGGAGCAGCTCGAATCCAAGATCCCCCTCGGCCGCTACTCCACCCCCCAGGAAGTGGCCGGCCTCGTCGGCTACCTCACCACCGACCTCGCCGCCTCCATCACCGCCCAGGCTCTCAACGTGTGCGGCGGACTGGGCAACTACTGACCCCGCCCCGCCGCCCCCCGGGGCGGGGACACACACAGCGCGAGGGCCCCGGACATCACCCGTCCGGGGCCCTCACGCCTGCCCGTACCGCCTGCTCACAGCATCGACGGCGACCCCGAAACGTCCCACGTCAGCGCCTGCGGGGCGATCCCCGCGGAACGCCAGCGCGCCACCACCGCACCGTCCACCGGCTCGTCCGACAGCAGCACGTGCCGCAGCGACGGCAGACCGCCCCCGCGCACCACCGCGCCCAGCCGCGCGAACGCCGACGGCAGCTGCGTCACCACCGTCACCCGCTCCTTCGCCAGCAGCCGGGCGAAAGCACGCGCATCGCACGCCGTGTCCCGGTCCACGACCACCGCACGGCCCCCCGACAGCAGCGGACCCCACAGCTCCCGCATGCCCACATCCAGGCTCAGGGAGTGGAAGAACGTCCACACGTCGTCCAGACCCGCACCCAGCACCGGGACACAGCCGTCCACCCACGACAGCACCTCCCTGTGGGACACCGGACGCACCGCCACCGCCCGCCCCGGGTCACCGCCCGCGGGCAGCGCCCAGAACGCCGTCCCCGCCGGCACCTCACGGCGTCCCGCCACCTGCGGCCGGACCGCGACGACGAACCGGCCCACCTTGACCACCGGGATCTCCCCGTGCAGCAGACCCGCGTCCGAGACGACCACCTCGGCCCCCGCGTCACGCATCAGGAACTCCTGCAGACCCGCACCGTGCCCGGGCTCCAGCGGCAGCACCGACGCCCCCGTCCGCAGCACGCCGACCACCGCGCCCGCCGTCCTGCACGAACGCTCCGCACGGACGGCCACGGCCGAGCCCGGGCCCGCCCGCCCCGACAGGCGCCGCGCGATGTCGTCGGCCAGCCACTCCAGTTCCAGATAGGTCACCTCCGCCTCCGCGTCCCGGGCCGCGACCCGGCCGGGATGACGGGCGGCCAGGGAAGCGAAACGGACGTCGATACGGTCCCGGCGCCAGGGCCGCCCGCCGGACGGGTCGAGCCCGATCCGTCCGAACAGACCCGCCAGTTCGGCGGACAACCGGTCGAGCTCCGGATGATCCGGAATGGCATTCATGCGGCCTCCCAGCGGCGGGGTCGTAACTCCACCGACGATGCTGCCGGGGCGCACATGAGAACCGCTCAAGCCCCCGCCGCGGACCACCCCTCGGGGGCCGCTCAAGACCCCCTCGAAGAAGGGTCCATGAAGGGTCGAGGACCACTCGGGACACCCTGGCCCACCCCCCGGGAGCATGCCTACGATTCTCCAGCTCATGCCGAAGCCACCAGCTCACCGCCGCGCTCCGAGCCACCACTCGTAGACGCACGCATATGGAACTGAGCTTTGTGGCTATGGCCCGTCTCGCGAGACTGGACTTGACTGTACTCATGACTCAGAACGCGCAGAACACGCAGATCACCCTCGTCATCGGCGGTCACGGCAAGACCGGCCGACGTGTCGCCGAGAAGCTTTCCGCCCAGGGCCGCCAGGTCCGCATCGGCTCCCGCTCCGGGCAGCCCGCCTTCGACTGGCACGAGCCCGCCACCTGGGCACCCGCCCTGGAAGGCGTCGACCGGGTATACGTGACCTACTACCCCGACCTCGCCTTCCCCGGCGCCGCCGAACAGGTCGCCGAATTCTCCAAGGCCGCCGTCGCCGCCGGCGCACGCCGCCTGGTGCTCCTGTCCGGCCGCGGCGAGGAGGCGGCCGAGGTCAGCGAGAACAACCTCAAGGCCTCCGGCGCCGACTGGACGATCGTCCGCTCCAGCTGGTTCAACCAGAACTTCAACGAGAGCTTCTTCCTGGAGCCCGTCCTGGCCGGCGAGATCGCCCTGCCCACCGGCGACGCCGTCGAGGCCTTCGTCGACGCCGACGACATCGCCGACGTCGTCGTCGCCGCACTGACCGACGACAAGCACATCGGCAAGACCTACGAACTGTCCGGCCCCCGCCTCCTCAGCTACAGCGACGTCGCCGCCGAACTGACCAAGGCCACCGGCCGCGACATCAAGTACATCTCCGTCACCAACGAGGAGTACCGCGCCGTCCTGCGCGAGAACAACCTCCCCGAGGAGTTCGCCGACCTCTTCACCATGATCCTCGACGGCCGCAACGCCCACCTGGTGCACGGCGTCGAAGAAGCCCTGGGCCGCAAGCCCAAGGACTTCGCCGACTTCGCCCGCGAGGCCGCGGCCACCGGAGTCTGGAACGTCTGACCCGCGCCCGGCCCGCTTCCACCAACCGCACCATCCCTTTCGCTCCTTGACCGGGCGGCGACTCTGGTACGGCCGCCGCCCGGTACTCGGGGCACAGGAGGTTCCCATGCCCACGCCCCGGACGTACTCCAGCGAAAACGGACTCGAAGCGCTCCCCCCGTACTTCCACGGATTCGCCCTGATGCACATCGCGATGCGACGCGACGCAGCCCGCCTGCGCACCGCCGCCCCCCGATGGAACGGCGCCGGAGCCGACTGGTGGCAGCACCTGCGCGAAACCATCGAATGGCACCACACCAGCGAGGACGACGTCCTGTGGCCCGGACTGCGCCGCCGCGACAGCGACTTCGACGCCCAGGCCCGTGAACTCCACGACGACCACGAGGAACTGGACGCCGCCATGGCCGCCGTGTCCACCGCCATCGCCCACCGCGGCGACAACCTCCCCCGCGCGGCACAGACCTTCGAAGGCATCCTGCGCGACCACCTCCGCGACGAGGAACGCATCGTCTTCCCCGTCTTCGAACGGCTCGGCGAACGCGCCTACCTCGCCGAGGAACGCAAAGTCGTCGCCAGCGCCCCCCTGCGCGTGATGACCCGCCTCCAGCCGTGGATGTTCGACGGAGCCCCCCGCCGGTCGGTCGCCCACGTCTCCGCCACCATCCCGCCACCGGTCCGCCTGATCGGTGCCACGCTCCTGCAGCGCCGCTACACCCGCACCCTGAAGGGAATCCTGAAGTGACCGGCACGACCACACAATCCGTGACCCTGGTGGCCGCCACGGTGGGCACCGGCCTGATGGCCGGCCTCTACTTCGCCTTCGACATCTCGGTGATGCCCGGCCTCGGCCGCGGCGACGACCAGACCTACGTCACCGCCATGCGCAACATCAACGACGCCATCGACAACGGCCTCTTCGGCCTCCTCTTCCTCGGCGCGTTCCTGGCGACCGGCGTCGCCGCCACCCAGCAGCAGCGCGGCGGCCGCCCCGACGCCGCCCGCTGGGGCTGGGCCGCCTTCGCCCTGTACGGCCTCTCCCTCGCCGTCACCGCGATCGTGAACATCCCCCTCAACAACCAGCTCGCCCGGGCCGGCACCGACGCCGCCGCCGCCCGCTCCCGCTTCGGCGGCCGCTGGACCTCCGGGAACATCGTCCGCACCGTCGCCTGCACCGCCGCCCTGGCCGCCCTGGGCCGCGCACTGACCCTGCACGGCCGCGCCTCGGCCGCACCGACCCCGTAAAACCGCCCTCCCCGGCCCGGCCAAGGGCCACCCCCCACCCCGCGAACGGCGCCCGCTCTCTTTCCGTCCCCCGCGGGAGAGCGGGCGCTTCGCTGCACCCTCCGAGAGAGGATGAAGACATGGACACGCTGACCGGCCTCCTCGAAGGCCCCAAAGCCCGCGGGGCCTTCCTCCTCAAGTCCGTCTTCAACCCGCCCTGGTCACTGCGCGTCGAGGACCGGGCCCCCCTCTCCGTCGTCACCATGGTGCACGGCACAGCCTGGCTCGTCCCCGACCACGCCGACCCCGTCCTGATCCGCCCCGGAGACGTGGCCGTCGTACGGGGCCCCGACCCCTACACCGTCGCCGACACCCCCGGCACCCCCGTCCAGATCACCGTCGGCCCCGAACAGCGCTGCAGCACCCAGGAGGGCGAGGACGTCACCGACACCATGGCCCTGGGCGTGCGCACCTGGGGCGACACCTTCCAGGACGCCGGCTCCTCGGTCATGCTCAGCGGCACCTACCAGGCACCCAGCGAAATCGGCCGCCGGCTGCTCAGCGCCCTGCCCACCCTCCTGGTCCGCCCCGCCGAAGCCGCCGACAACACCCTGGTCACCCTGCTCACCTCGGAGATCTCCAAGGACGAACCCGGCCAGGAGATCGTCCTGGACCGGCTCCTGGACCTGCTGCTCATCGGAGTCCTGCGCACCTGGCTGGCAGCACCCGGCAGCGGCGCCCCCGCCTGGTACCGCGCCCAGAGCGACCCCGTCGTCGGCCCCGCCCTGCGCCTGCTCCACGAAAACCCGGTCCACGGCTGGACCGTCGGGGAACTCGCCCTGAAGGTCGGCGTCTCCCGGGCCGCCCTGGCCCGCCGCTTCACCGACGTCGTCGGCGAACCCCCGGTCGCCTACCTGACCGGCTGGCGCCTGGCACTCGCCGCCGACCTGCTGCGCGAACCGGACGCCACCGTCACCACCGTCGCCCGCCGCGTCGGCTACAGCTCGGCCTTCGCCCTGTCGGCAGCCTTCAAACGGGTACGGGGCATCAGCCCCCAGGAATTCCGCAACGGCGCGACCCCGTCCACCGCACCCCGCACCGCCCAACCCGCCCGCACCGTCGTCCTGCCCACCGACCGGGGCTGACCCCGCGCGGCGGCCAAGTCCGCCGCGGGGGAGGGCCCGAACGGTCACACAGTGGGGGGAGAGACCACCTCAGCCGCCTGCCGCGTCCCGCACGCCGCCCGCCTGCCGCTCGATCTCCGCGGCCGGGAACGGCGTCCGCCTGCTCTCGGTGAGCAGACGGCGGAAGAAGGAGTCCACGACAAGGGTGGAGCGTGCGTGCCGGTCGATGACATCCGTGACCTCAAGCGGGATGCCGCCGGGCCGCCGGCCCGCTGTCCAGTCGCGCAGGAACACCTCGCGACCCGTCTCACCGCGCACGCCGTCGAGCACGTGGTGTCGCAGCAGGTGGCTCGCGGTGTAGCAGCGGTCGAACGCCAGGTGGTCCGAGAGGAACCCGGACTCCTCCGCGGAAAGGTCGAAACAGTCGCTCAGGGCAAGCCCGAAGTCGGCGAAGTAGAGCCGGCGGCCATCGGTCAGGATGTTGGCGAAGTGAGCATCGAAGTGGACAAGTCCGCGAGAACTCATGAAGGCGGCCCCGCCCGTCAGAGCTTCCTCCACCCAGCGCAGGGGCGAGCCCTCCCCGCCCTCCCGCACGGCGCTCTCCCGCTCGGCCAGCCATCCGGCGAGCGTGTACGGCACGTGCTCCAGGAAGACCACCAGGCTGCACGAGGACCGGCCGATGGCCTCCAGCCGGCCACGAACGGCCGGCGACCCCTCCCAGTGCGCGACAGCCCCCTCCAGGCCCCCGAAGGCGTCGGTGAATCCTTCGGGAGGGGAGTCGGGCAGAACCCGCCAGTGGTACATCAGAGGAAATCCCGCGTACGCGTCGCCGAGTACCCAGTTCGTGGTCATCGTGTGCACGGCGAGCTCCCGCCAGGCACCGAACCCCGCCGAGCCCACCCCGTACTGGTAGAACAACGGCAGCCGGAAGACGTTCGCCGTCGACCGCACGTTCTCCGGCCGCAGTTCGATGTCCGTCAAAGGGATCCGCTTGACGAAGACACGCGTTCCGTCGACGTCCAGCTCGGCCGACCTGCCGCCGATGCCCGACCCGAGCGCAGTGGCACCTGCCACAGCCTCACCGAGCCGGTGGTCGCTCAGCAGGGAGAGCCCGGTGCTGACGGCCCCGTAACCCGCCAGGCGCGCGGCGCGGCGCCGGTCATGGTCCCGCATCGACGTCTCCTCGGTGCCCGGACCAGGGCTTCGGCAATCCCGCGTACGCCGCCGACCCTACGCCGTACCGGCCGGCGCGGGCCCGCGAGCAGGACCGCAAGGACCGGCCGGGGCCGGCCGCACGGCGCCCGCGTGTTCCACACGGGTCACCGCCGTCAGGACCAGGCCCCGCCCGGCCAGCCAGCGGCCCTCGTACACCGGGTCCACCGGCGACGGCACCGGCGGGCGCAGGGTGGCCGTGAACGTGCCCGCGGGGGAGAGGGCCACCGAGGCGTCACGGAAACCCAGCCAGATCCCCGTCGCCGGATACCAGGCCTTGTACACGGCCTCCTTCGCCGAGAAGAAGATCCGCTCCCACGGCAGCGAGGCATCCGCTGCGGCAAGGCCCGCCAGATGGGCGCGCTCCGCACCGCAGGCGATCAGCCCGAGGACCCCCGGCGGCAGCGGCCCCGCCGGCTCCGCGTCGATACCCAGGGCCGCCACCGACGAGGCCGGGGCGGCCACCGCCGCACGGTACCCCTCGCAGTGGGTGATGCTGCCGACCACACCGGACGGCCACTGCGGGGCCCCGCCCGGGCCCGGGAGCAGGGCCACCGGCCGCCGCCCCAGCTCGCTCAGGCAGTGCCGCGCACAGGCCCGCGCCGTCGCGAACTGCCGGCGCCGCCGCTCCCGGCGCCCCGCCATCAAAGCCGCCTCGGCAGGGAACAGCACAGCGGGCGCCGCGTCGTCGAAGGCTTCCGATGACGTGACGCCCGGAGGCAGGAGTTCCTCGATCATCGCGAGGCGAGCTCCATCGCCGCGGCCACCGCCAGCAACGGCCGCTCCAGCGGCAGCATGTGGCCCGCGTCCGGGACCCGTTCGAAGCGGGCACCGGGGATCACCTCCGCGAGGACCTCGGCCAGCGCGATGTCGATCACCTTGTCGCCCTCGCCGTGCAGGACCACCGCCGGCACCGTGACCGACCGCAGCGCCTCGCGGACGTCCCAGCCGCGCGTGCACCGGAAGAACTCCGCCCGCACCCGGGGCGCGGCTGCCGCGAACAGCTGCCGGTTCACGTCCCGCACCACCGGGTCCACCTCCTTGCCCATGGTGGAACCCAGCAGCTTGCGGCCCAGCCACGGACGGCCGAGCGCCCTGGAGAACACGGCACTGCCCATCATCTTCACCTCGCTGTCCGGGGTGTCCTGGCCGTGCGCCGCCGTGCCCAGCAGCACCAGCCCGCGCAGCCGGCCCGCCGACGGCGAGGTCGCCGCGTAGCCGAGGGCGGCGAACCCGCCGCCCGAATGACCGACGACCACCGCCTCCCGCGCGTCCGTCTCACCGAGGACCGCCGCCAGGTCCGCACTCAGCCGCTCCACCGAGACCGGGGTACGGCCCAGCGTCGAGGCGCCGTGACCGCGCTGGTCGTACAGCACCACCCGGTGCCCGGCCCGGATCAGCCGGTCCGCGACCGTGCCCCACACCCGCCGGGTGTGCGCCCAGCCGTGCACCAGGACCACGTCCGCGGCCGCCGGCGTGCCCGCCAGCGGCGCCAGCACCGTCACCTCCAGCGCGGCCCCGTCGTCGGTGCGGACCGTCAGCTCACGGGTGAGCCCCGCTGCCGCCGTGCTCACCGCGGCACCGCCGACAGCTGCCGGTCCAGGGACTCGAACGCCGCCAGCGTGCCCCTGGAATGCTCCGCACCCAGGTCCGCGACCTTGGCCAGCACCTTCAGCCAGCCGTGCGGGCTGCCGGTGAAATGCATGGAGATACGGGTACGGCCGTCCGCCAGCGGCTCCACACGGAACGTGCTGGGACCCCGGAACACCCCGTCCACGTACTCGATGTCCAGGCGCCGGCCCGGCTCCACCGCCACCGTCCGCGAGGTGAAGCGCAGCTTCAGCCCGCCCTTGTCGGCGCCCTTGGTGTGCACCGTCACGCCCACCATGCCGCCGACCTCGTCGGGGGCACCGGACACCGCCGTGAACGTATTGGCCGGCACCCACCACTTGCGGGCCCCGCGGAACTCCGCGACGAGCGCCTCCCACACGGCATCCGCCGGGGCGTCGATCACCGCCTCGTCGATCAGGTCGTACGTCGTCATACCGAACCCTCCAGTGGATACGGGAAAGAAAAGAGGCGGGGGGGGCGGGGTCCCTCTCCCCGCCCCCGCCGCCGGGACTCCACGACCGGTCAGGCCCCCGCTGTCAGGCGAAGAAGCCCTGCCCGGGAGTGAAGATGTTGTTCGGGTCGAACTTGTTCTTCGCGTTCACGAAACCGGTCCACCGGTTGCCGAAGTGCTTCTTCCAGTCGGCACCCGACATCGGGATCGACCCCACCAGATAGCGCTTCGCGCCCAGGCCCACCGCGATGTCGTACAGACGGCGGTTCTGGTCGATCATTCCCTGGATGTTGGGCTCACCCGGGTTGGGGAACCGCAGCAGGTCGAAGAGGTAGACCACCGACTCGTTCGGCATCATCGCCAGCGGACGCTTGATCTTCGAGGAGAAGAACGGGTAGAAGAGCAGGAACCCGCCGCCCAGCGAGTTCGCATCCAGCTCCTGCTCCACGAGCTTCATGAACTGCTTCGTCTTCGACGCCGGCAGGAACATGCTCAGCCACGGCTTGGGCGTGTACCAGTGGCCGCCCTCCTTCAGGTACGCCTCGTACGCGTCGAGCCGGAACATGTAGTCCCGGAACGTCACGTCCTCGATGACCGCCTCCGCCCGCACGTCCTGCAGGTCGCACAGCAGCCGGGCCCGGTTCGGCGGCGTCGTGTTGTACGTCGCCCCGACCTCCAGCTTGTAACGCCAGCCCGAGTTGTCCGGGGTCCGCTGCATCTCGCCCGCGTGGACCTCGAACCGGCCGTCGGCCAGCACCCGCTCGGAGTCGGTCAGGTACTGCTCCACCGTGTTGTAGTACAGGCTGAAGATGACGGCCCGCTTCGGCGCCGGGATCAGCTTGACCTTGACCCGCACGATGATGCCGACCTGGCCGCCGCCCGACAGCGCCGCGTTGAACAGCTCCGTGCGCTGCGTCGCCGTCGCGGTGACCAGCTTGCCGTCACCCGTGACGATGTCGATGGACTGCACGGTGTCGCACAGCAGGCCGTACCGCTGCACCGTGCCGCCGATACCGCCGATGCTGATCGTCCCGCCGACCGAGATGTACAGGTAGTCCGGCAGCGCCGGCGGGGTCTTGCCCACCGCGAGCGTCGCGTCCGTCAGCTGACCCCACGTCACACCGGCTTCGACCACCGCGTGGTCGCTGCCGATCGACAGGATCCTCGACATGCCCTTGGCGTCGATGGAGATACCGCCCGGAACACGCGCCTGCCCGTACACCGAGTGCGACTCGATGTCGTCGCCGGTGCCGCCCTGACCGTTGACGGCGACCTTGATGCCGTTGGCACGGGCGTAGTTGACGATCTTGACGATGTCGTCCACGCCGCCCGGCCGCAGCACGGCCCACGGCTTGCTCGGGGCGCCGTCGAAGAGATGACCGAAGTCGTTGGCGAAGGCGTCGACCACACCGGGCGTCGTCTCCAGGGTGCCGACCAGGCCCGGCACCGGGACGACGTCGGAGTTCCCGGCCGCCTCGGCGGCCGTCGCCCAGGTCTGGCTCACGGCATTCCAGCCGACGACCGCGACGGCAGTGGTCGCGATCCCGCCCAGGATCCGGCGGCGGGACGGCTGGGCGGCGGTGCCCTCGGCAGTTCTGTGGGTGCTGCTCATCTTCGTACGTCTCCTACTGGTGAGGTACCGGCTTGGTGCTGCGTACCTGGGAAGCGAGCTGGTACTCGCTCAGGTCGAGGCGCTTGGTGCCCCGGCGGAAGCGCCAGGTGTACGTCGGGAAGATCGAGGTGTTGCGGCCGGCGGAGTCGAGGTACCAGCTCTTGCAGCCGCCCGACATCCAGACCGTGCCCTCCAGGTGCTTGTCGAGCTTCCGGTTGTAGGCGTCCTGCGCCTCCCGGCGGACCTCGATGCTCGACAGACCGCGCTCGGCAGCCTGCCGCAGGGAGTCCACGACGTACTGGACCTGCGCCTCGATCATCACGGTCTGCGAGGAGTGGCCCAGGGCCGTGTTCGGGCCCAGCAGCATGAACAGGTTCGGGAAGCCCGCGATGGTGGTACCGCGGTGCGCGGCCATCCCGTCCTTCCACGCCTCACGCAGCTGCACACCGTCCCGGCCCCAGATCCGGCGCGCGACCGGCCGGTCGGTGGCCTGGAAACCGGTGCCCAGGATGATGGTGTCGACCTCGCGCTCGACGCCGTCCGTGCCCACGATCGACTTCGCACGGACCTCGGCGATGCCGTCGGTGACGACCTCCACGTTCGGCTGCTGGATCGCCGGGTACCACGTGTTGGAGAACAGCAGCCGCTTGCAGGCCACCAGATAGTCGGGGGTCAGCCGCTTGCGCAGCGCCTCGTCCGCCACCGACTTCTCCAGGTGGTCGCTCGCCATCTTCTGGACCTTCTCGGCGAGCTTGGGGCGCTTCCAGAAGAACGCGAGGATCTCCCGGCCCCACATGTTGAAGCCCCGCCGGAACTGCTGGTAGCCGGGCAGCGAACGCAGCATCGTGGTGTGCAGCGGGCTGTTGGCCTTGTCGGGCTTGGGGCCGATCCACGCCGGGGTGCGCTGGTACAGGTCCAGCTGCCCGACCTCGGGCTGGATCTTCGGGACGAACTGGATCGCCGAGGCGCCCGTGCCGATGACGGCGACGCGCCGGCCCGCCAGCTCGTGGTCGTGGTCCCAGTTCGAGGAGTGGAAGACCTTGCCCTCGAACTCGGCAAGGCCCTTGATGTCCGGCACGGCCGCCTCACTGAGGTAGCCCGTGCCGGTCACCAGGAACTGCGCGGTGTACTGGCCCTGCGAGGTCTCGATCCTCCAGTGCCGCTCGCCCTCGTCCCAGCGGGCGGCCTGAAGCTCGTGCCCGAACCGGATGTGCGGGCGCACGCCGAAACGGTCGGCCGTATCGCGCAGATACGCGAACAGCTCGTCCCGCGAGGCGAACGTCGACTTCCAGTTCGGGTTCCGGGCGAAGGAGAACGAGTAGAGGTGGGACATGACGTCGCACGCACACCCCGGATAGCTGTTGTCGCGCCAGGTGCCGCCGACCTCGTCGGCCCGCTCGAACACCAGGAAGTCGTCGATGCCCGACTGCAGCAGCCGGACGGCGGTGCCCAGACCCGAGAACCCGGTGCCGATGACCGCGACCCGCAGGTGCCGGGTCGGGCCGTGGCCGCCGGGACGCTTCTCGGTGCCCGTACGTGCCCCGCCGTCCTTGGCCGGTTCGAGAATGCTCGTCACGTCAACCTCCTTAACGGCGCGTGATGGTGACGCGGAAGTTGTTGAAGAACTTGTCCTCGAGGGTGTACGCGAAGATGTCGAGGTAGCGCTCGAACCGCGAGACGACCTCCTCGCCCTCCATGGCCACGGCCTCGTCCCGGCGCTCGGCCAGCAGGACCAGCCAGGCACGGCAGGCCATCGCGAACGACTCGCGCTCGTTGACGATCTCGTCGATCTCGAAGAGACCCTCCGCCGCGGCGCTCAGCTCGCTCAGGTGCGGGATGTGGCAGCCCTCGAACTCCGAGCGCTGCAGGAACTTCAGGTCGTCCAGGAGCGCCCGGTTCATCGGCAGCGCCTCGGCGGTCATGGTGTGCAGCACGAACTTCGCACCCGGGTTCAGGGCGTTCGCGACCTGCTGGAAGAAGTACCGGTAGCGCTTCGTGCGCTCCTTCGGCGGCAGGTTGGAGGAGACGAAGTGCTCCAGCGCGTTGATGCAGAACGCCGCGTCGTACTTCTCGCTGTCGTCCGCGACCTTGTAGTCGGCCCAGCTCTGGACCAGCGTGGTGATCCGCGGGTTGTCCAGGCCGGCGATGAACGCCTCCTGCGTGCGCGACAGGGTCAGGCCGACGGCCTGCTCCGCACCGTGCACGGTGGTGAGGCGGTTGAGCATGGTGCCCCAGCCGCAGCCGATGTCCAGGACGCGCCCGGTACGGCCGGCGGAGACATTGGCGAGCTCGGCGAACTTGTCGAGCTTGCGCTCCTGCGCCTCGTCGAGGGTGGCGACCAGGTCCTCGCCGTCTTCCCAGTAGCCGCCGGAGTACATCATCGTGGGGCCCAGCAGCAGCCGGTAGAAATCGTTGCTGACCTCGTAGTGGTGCCTGATCGCATCGACCTCGGGGTCCACCGACTTGGGGGCGACCGTTGTCATCCTGATCCTCTTTCCTGCGTGTCCGGCGGGCCGTGAATTTCCGAATTCGCGTCGAGAAAACCGGATGCCCCGCAAGGCGTGCGCAAGACGGCCTCCGGACACAATCCGGCGCCGTGTTGCGCGTTCCTTGCGGGGGCGCGGCTTTCATCACTCTCGAAAACCAGACACGCACTGCCGAGTTGCATTGCCGAGAGAGGACCGACCCCATGTCGCTGCCCACCATCGAAGAACTGGCGAGCCAGCTCGAGGCCGTCTCGGGTGCCGCGGAGGTCAGCCCCGACGCCCCGCTCCAGCACATCGCGGACGTCGACTCGCTGGACCTGATGGAGTGGCTGTACGGCTTCCAGAACCAGTACCCGCACATTCCGGCCGACGAGTCGCTCTTCGCCGACCTCGACGACACGACCACCCTGCGTGACGTGTACGCGAAGATCGTCGATCTCGTCCCGGCTCAGGCGTAGCGAGGGGTGACGTGACCGGCTTCGACATCACCGGGTGGGGCATGTCCGTACCCGAACGCATCGTCACCAGCGCCGAACTCGCGACACGCTTCGGCGTCGACGAGCACTGGGTCGTCAGCCGCTGCGGCATCCGCGAGCGGCGGGCGGTCGACCCGGGGCAGACCACCGCCTCCCTGGCCGTCGAGGCCGGCCGGCGCGCGCTCGAGAAGGCGGGCCTGACCGGCGCGGACATCGCCCACCTCATCGTCGCGACGGCCACGCCCGAGCAGCCGTCCCCGGCGACCTCCGCGTTCGTCCACCACGAACTGGGGATCGCGGGCAGCGCGCACGACGTCAACTCCGAGTGCGCGGGCTTCGTCTACGGGCTCGTGTCCGCCATGGCGCTGATCGCCATCGACCCCCGGCCGATCCTGCTGATCGGCTCCGACACCCACACCCTGACGGCCAACCCGGCCGACCGGGACCTGTCCATCCTCGTCGGCGACGGCGCGGGCGCCGTCGTCCTCCAGCCGGGCCCCGAGAACCGGGTCAAGGCCTGGAACCTGGGCGCCGACGGGGCCTGCACCGGCTCCCTCAAGGTCCTCGCCGGCGGCAGCCGGATGCCCACCACCCAGGAGACCCTGGACGCGGGCCTGCACTACGCGCAGATCAACGGCAACGAGATCTACCTCAACGCCGTCCGCTACACCGTCCGCACGGTCCGCGAGACGCTGGAGAGCGCCAAGGTGGACGCCGCGGACATCGACCACGTCGTACCGCACCAGGCCAACATCCGGATCATCAACTCGATCCTGTCCCACACCGGCCTGCGGCAGGAGGCTTTGATCACCAACCTCCAGAAGTACGGGAACACCGCCTCGGCGTCGATCCCGATCGCACTGACCGAGGCCCTCGAGGAGGGCCGGATCAAATCCGGTGACAAGGTCCTGCTGGCCGGCTTCGGAGCAGGCATGACCTGGGGTTCGATCCTGATGGAGTGGGGCGGTGTCGCGGCATGAGCAAGAACGGTGCGGGCGTGAGGCCCGAGTCCCCGGTCGCGCTCGTGACCGGCGCCTCGGGCGGCCTCGGCCAGGCCCTGGCGCTGGAACTGGACGCGCTGGGCTGCCGGGTCGCGGTCCACTACAACAGCTCCCGCCAGGGCGCGGAGGCCGTCCGGGAGAAACTGACCAACCCCTCGGTCCTGGTCACCGGCGACGTCGGTTCGTGGGAGGCCACCCAGGCCCTCTACGAGCGGATATCGGCCGAACTCGGCCCGGTGGACGTACTCGTCAACAACGGGGCCATCCGCAAGGACAGCCTGATGGCGATGCAGAACCCGGCCGACTGGGCCCAGGTCATCCAGACCAACCTGATCGGCTCCTTCCACACCGCCCGCGTCTCGGTCCCGTACATGCTGCGCAAGCGGTGGGGCCGGGTCATCAACATCGTGTCCCCGTCGGGCATCATCGCCACGGCCGGCCAGACCGCCTACTCGGCCTCCAAGGCGGGACTGATCGGCTTCACCCGCACCCTCGCCGCCGAATGCGGCCGGCGCGGGGTGACGGTGAACGCACTGTCCCCCGGCTTCATGATCACCGGCATGACCAACACCCTGCCGGACCGGGTCATCGAAGGCATGGAGGACAAGGCCCCGATCCCGCGGTTCGTCACGGTCGAAGAAGTCGCCCGCAGCGCCGGCCTCTTCCTCGACCAGGACTGCATGACGGGCCAGGTCATCAGCATCGACAGCGGCGTCTCCATCACCTGATCCCCCCGCCGCTCCCCGGCCCCGGCCTCCCCACCCCCACAGGGAGGCCGGGGCTCCCGTCGTCCCCGCCGACCGGGCCCGGACCCACCGGAGGACCTACGCGCACGAGGACCCACGCACCAGAGGACCTACGCACACAAGGACCCACAAGCACGAGGACGTACGCACCCGCCCGCGGGCACACGAGGGCCGCCGCCGCGCACCAGCGCAGCGGCGGCCCTTTCGCATGAGCGGATCAGGCGGCGGGGGAGGACGACATGCGGTGCGTGACGCACCCGTGCTCGGCCAGCGAGCACGGCCGGGGCACCGGCATGCGGTGATCCACCTCGAACACCCCCATCAGCACCGGGTCCAGGCAGGTCAGCGAACGCACGGTCGGCCGCGGTTCGGGCGTGCGCAGCAGCTCCAGGTACGCGGCCTCCGTCTCCGGCGCCGGATCGATGCCCAGCTCCTCCGCCAGCACCTCCCGCAACTGCTGGTAACTGCGCAGCGCCTCCGCCCGGTTGCCCGCCCGGGTATGGGCCGCCATCCGGCACCGGTAGGCGCTCTCCCGGAACGGGGCACGCCGCACGGCCTCCTCCGCATACCGCAGCGCATGATGCTCGTCGCCCAGCGCCGAGGAGGACAGGCTCGCCGTCTCCAGCGCCTTCAGCCGCAGCTCCTCCAGCTGCTCGCGCATCGCGTTGACCCACTCGCCCTCGTGCGAGGGCAGGAACGAGCCGCGCAGGTTCGACACCGCGCCCGCCGCGAGCTGCGCCGCCACCGCGTAGGCCCCCTCGGCGTACGCCTCGGCGGCCTCGGCCAGCGCGGTCTCCGCGACCTCCACGTCCACGACCGCGTCCCGCGGCACCCGCAGAAGGTAGCGGCCGCCCTGCGAGACCAGGGGAGTGGCCCCCGGCCCGTCCTGCGGCGTCGTGACGAACGTACGCACCCGGCTCACCAGGCTGCGCAGGGCCGAGGCCCAGGTGTCCGGCAGGCCCTCGGGCCATATCGTCTCGGCCAGCTGGTCACGGTCCGTGCCGCCGGCCCGCTCCAGGAGCAGCCGGGCGAACGCGACCTGCGCCTGCGCGCTCGAGAGGTGTTGAGGCGGTGCTCCGTCCGGCTCGATCGTGACAAGACCTATGAGTCTGATCAGCACTATGCACTCTCCGAAACGGTCGGCTTCCGGCCGTGTCCCCCAAGTTCGTGCGATTCAGAGGATACCGGCGGGCCTTCTCCGCATGTCAACAGCGGTCGGCAAACATTTCCGACCGAATAAAACCCGAGGTCCGGGCTTTCCCTTTCGCTTTTTGAGCGCCACTGCAGTCCGGCTGTGGCGCGGCTGTGGTCCGGCTGCAGTCCCGCTCTTGCGCTGCTATTGCGCCCCCCGAGCCTTAATGGAATTCCACTAGAGCCCGGCCGGAGAAACGGCAGGGCGTCGATGGAGTTCCGGGTCCGCCGGACGATCGCGACGAGGAGAAGCACGTGAACGCATCCGCTGCCTGGGACCGCCTCGAGCCGAAGCTGGCCTACTTCCGCGACCGCGTCCGGTCCCTGGAGTACGAGCCCAACCGCAAGAACAGCTTCGTGGCCTACACGGCCGAGCGGGACTCCGCGTACGCGGACCAGGACGGCCGCCGCCTGCTGATGATGTCCGGCTACTCCTACCTCGGACTCGCCGGCGACGAGCGGGTCGTCTCCGCCGCCAAGGCCGCCGTCGACCGCTACGGCACCGGCAACCACGGCGTACGCGCCCTGGCCGGAACCACCCCGCTGCACGAGGAACTGGAGGCCGAGGTCGCCAAGGTCGCCGGCCGCGAGCGGGCCCTGGTCTTCGGCTCCGGCTACGCCGCCAACGTCGGCACCGTCGGCGCCATCGTCGGACCCGGCGACACCGTCTTCATCGACAAGTACGACCACGCCAGCATCGTCGACGGCTGCAAGCTCTCCGGCGCCACCGTCACCCGCTTCCGCCACAACGACGTCACCCACCTCGAACGCCGCCTCGCCGCCGCCCCCGACACCGGCGTCCGCCTCGTCATCGTCGACAGCGTCTATTCCATGGACGGCGACATCGCCCCCCTGGTCGACCTGCGCAAGGTCTGCGACGCCCACAACGCACTCCTGATGGTCGACGAGGCCCACGCCCTCGGCGTCATCGGCGCCACCGGCAAAGGCATCGAGGAGCACTTCAACTACGAGGCCAAGGTCGACATCAAGCTCGGCACCCTCTCCAAGGCCATCCCCTCCATGGGCGGATGGGTCGCCGGCTCCGCCGAACTCGTCCACCACCTGCGCTACGCCGCCCGCCCCTTCCTCTTCTCCGCCGCCCTCGGCGGAGCACAGACCGGCGCCGCCCTGGAATCCCTGCGCATCATGCAGCGCGAGCCCCAGCGCGTGCAGTTCATCCAGCGCGAATCCGCACGCTTCCGCGGCATCCTCAACCAGGCCGGCATCAGCACCGTCGACAGCGAGACCGCCGTCGTCCCGGTCATCGCCGGCTCCGACGAGGCCGCCTACGACCTCGCCACCGCCTGCCGCAAGAACGGCGTGATCGGACTCCCCGTCGTCACCCCGGCCGTCCCCAACGACCTGGCCCGGCTGCGCATCGCCATCACCGCCGCCCACACCACCTCCGACATCGACTTCGCCGCCGAGGCCCTCATCACCTCCGCCCGCGAGTGCCACATCATCTGACCGCCCCCACGGCCACCCCTCCCACCCCTTTTTCCGTACCTCTCAGTCCGCCTCAGGGAGCAGACATGCCTTCACCGTCCAGGGGCAGTACCGCGCAGCCGCCCGTAGCCATCACCGGCATGGGCGTGGTCACCCCCGGCGGGTGCACCCCGGACGAGCTGTGGCACACACTGCGCGCCGGCCGCTCCACCGCCGCCGCCCTCACCCACATCGACCTCAGCCGCCACCGGGTACGCATCGGCTGCCGGGTCCGCGGCCTCGACTCCCTCGCCGGGCTCGTCCCGGCCAAGGACGCCCGCCGCATGGACCCCTTCGCCCACTACGGCACCGCCGCCGCCCTCGCCGCCCACCGCGACGCCGGATCACCCACCGCCGAAGCCGGCCGCACCGCCATCGTCGTCGGCAACGCCGTCGGCGGACGCGCCACCAGCGACCTGGAATCCGCCCACTTCACCGAAGGCGGACCGGCCCGCGTCAACCCGCTCATGCCGCTCATGACGATGCCCAACGCGGCCGCCGCCCAGATAGCCATCCGCCTCGGCTGGACCGGCCCCGCCCTGACCGTCGCCAACACCTGCGCCAGCGGCGCCGACGCCATCGGCCACGCCCTGATGCTGCTCCAGACCGGCCGCGCCGACCTGGTCATCGCCGGCGGCACCGAACACACCCTCACCCCCGTCACCCTCGCCGGCTTCGGCAACCTCAGCGCCGTCTCCTTCCGCAACGACGACCCCGAACACGCCTCCCGGCCCTTCGACAAGGACCGCGACGGCTTCGTCATGGGGGAGGGAGCAGGCTTCGTCGTCCTGGAACGCCTCGAGGACGCGCAAGCACGCGGCGCGAAGACCTACGGCCTCGTCGCCGGGTACGCCGCCACCGCCGACGCCCACCACCTCGCGATGCCCCTGCCCGACGGCGCGGGCGCCGCGGCCGCCATGGCCGGCGCCATCGCCGACGCCGGCCTCGAACCCGCCGACATCGTGCACGTCAACGCGCACGGCACCTCCACCCCCTACAACGACCGGTCCGAGGCCGCCGCCCTCACCAAGGTGTTCGGCACCGCCCAGCCGCCCGTCACCGCACCCAAGTCGGTCATCGGCCACCTCATCGGCGCCGCCGGCGCCGTCGAGCTCATCGCCACCGTGCAGGCCATGCGCCACTGCGAGGTGCCGCCCACCGCCAACCACGAACAGCAGGAGCCAGGAATGGACATCGACGTCGTGCACGGCGCACCCCGCACCGTGCGCCCCGGACCCGCGATCACGAACTCCTTCGGATTCGGCGGCCACAACTCCTCCGTGGTGGTGACGCCGGTATGACGACCCTCTCGCTCCCCTCCCCGGTCCGCACGCTCACCGTCACCGAACCCGAGATCACCGACTACCGCGGCGCCGCCCGCCGGGGCCTGCCCACCGCCCGCCCCGGCCAGGCCTCGCCCGTCCACACCTTCGTCCTCGCCCACACCGTCGCCGAACAGACCGTCGCCGCACTGACCGCGGCCGAACCCGGCCCCGTCTCCGTGGTCCACCTCGGCCAGGACATCCGCACCCTGCGCCCGGTCCGCCCCGGCGAGCAGGTCACCGTCGCCCTGGACGTGCTCGGCATCCGCAAGGAACCGCGCGGCGCCCGCATCGCCCTGCGCGTCCGGCTGACCGGCGAGGACGGACCGGAGCCCTTCGCCGAACTGGTCATCTCCGCCCTCCTGGTCGGCGCGAGCACACTGGAGCCCTTCGGCGACATCGCCGCGGGCGCCCCCGCCCCCGCCCCGCTGGGAGCCGGCGAACCCCACAGCGCCGTCCACCACCTGACCACCGACTGGATCACCACCTACGCCCACGCCTCCGGCGACCTCAACCCCATCCACCTCGACGAGGACGCCGCCCGCTCGGCCGGCTTCGACACCGTCATCGCCCACGGCATGAGCGTCGTCGCCCTCGCCGTGGAGGAGGCCACCGACCGCTTCGCCGCCGGCGACTCCGCCCGCGTCCGCGGCCTGGGCTGCCGCTTCTCCGCCCCCGTACCCCCCGGCATCCCGCTGGAGATCACCCTCCAGCCCGACGCCGACGCCCGCGTCGTCCGCTTCACCTGCAAGACCCCGGGGGGCGCCGCCGTGAAGTCCGGCTGGATCGAGTTCGCCGCCCCCCAGGAAGGAGGCCCACGATGACCGCACCCCGTACCCCGCGCACCGCCGCAGCACAGGAACAGACCCCGGACACCGTCGAACTCGGCCTCCTCGGAGGATTCCTGACCCAGGTCCGCGACCGCCCCCACGCCACCGCGCTCCTCTTCAACGGGCAGGAGACCACCTACCGCGAGCTGTACGACCTCGCCGGCCGCGAACGCGACCGCCTCGCCCTCCTGGACCTCGCCCCCGCGGAACCGGTCGGCGTCCTCGCCGACAAGTCACCCGCCACGGTGGCCCTCGTCCTCGCCTGCCTCCTGGCCCGCCGGCCGCTGCTCCTGCCGTCCCCGGCCCTCGCCGACACCCTCCTGGCCGACCTCTTCGCCCAGGCCGGCTGCGCCCGGGTCCTGGCCCCCGGCGGCGAGAGCGCCCGCGTCGCACCCAACCCCGAGGTCACCGCCCGGCCGCTGCCCGCCGACGAGGCCGCCGAGGTGGCCCTCATGCTCACCACCTCCGGCTCCACCAGCCTCCCCAAGATCGTCCCGCTCGGCCTGGACGCCATCGACCGGTTCACCCGCTGGGCCGGCCACACCTTCGGCATCGGACCCGGCCGCACCGTCCTCAACTACGCCCCCCTCAACTTCGACCTCTGCCTCCTCGACGTATGGACCACCCTCGCCCGCGGCGGACGCGTCGTCCTCGTCGACCCGGCCCTGGCCGCCCACGGACGCCACCTGCGCGACCTGGTCCTCACCCACGGCGTCGACATCGTCCAGGCCGTCCCGATGGCCTTCGGCCTCCTCCAGGACGCGGCCGCCAAGACCGGCGACACCTTCCCCGGCGTCGAGCACGTCATGTTCACCGGCGACGCCATCCCCGACCGCACCCTCGCCGCCCTGCCCCAGCTCTTCCCCCACGCCCGCATCCACAACATCTACGGCTGCACCGAGACCAACGACAGCTTCATCCACGAACTCGGACCCGCCCCGACCGCCGCCGCGCCCGTCCCCATCGGCCGCCCACTGCCCGGCGTACGCGCCCTGATCATCGACCCCGACACCCACACCCCCGTCGAAGGCCCCGGCAGCGGAGAACTCTTCGTCTCCACGCCCTTCCAGACCCGCGGCTACCTCGACCGCACCCGCCACACCGACAAGTTCACCGGCCACCCCCTCGGCCTCGACGACCGCCGCTGGTTCCGCACCGGCGACCTCGTACGCCGCGACGCCGCCGGCACCCTGCACCTGACCGGACGCACCGACTTCCAGGTCAAGGTCCGCGGCGTCGCCGTCAACACCGCCGAGATCGAACGGGTCCTGCAGGAACACCCCGCAGTCCTGGAAGCCGGCGTCGCCGCCCTGCCCGACCCGATCGCCGGCAAAAGACTCGTCGCCGCCGTCCGCCGCGCCCCCGGCTCCACCCTGACCGGCCTGCAACTGCGCACCCACTGCGCCCGGCACCTGCCCAGAGCCGCCGTACCCCACCAACTCACCGTCACCGAGGCCCCGTTGCCCAAGACGGCCACCGGCAAGGTCGACCGCAAGGCACTCGACCGCCTCGAACAGCCCAGCCCCACCACCGCACCCGTAGCCACACCTCTCGCCGAAGGAATCCCGTCATGAGCAACGTCGACACCATCAAGAACTTCGTCATCACCGAGTTCCTCCCGGGCACCGCCGCCGGCGAACTCGCCGCCGACCACGACCTGCTCAACGACGGGGTCATCGACAGCCTGGGCGTCCTCAAGCTCATCGCCTGGGTCGAGGACCGCTTCGAGCTCGCCATCGGCGACGCCGACCTGGACCCCAACAACTTCCGCAGCGTCGAGGCGATCGACACCTTCATCACCGAGTCCCGCCGCACCGCCGCCGCCTGACCCGCCAGGCACCGTCCCCACCCCTGACGCACACGAGACGGAGACCGACCGTGCACGACGCACTCACCGGCCTGCTCGAACAGCGAGCCCCGGTCGGCCGCGAGACCTGGCGGTCCTGGTGGGACCAGCTCGGCAACGGCAGCCTCGACAAGGCCGAGGCCCTCGCCCTGCTGGCCGCCCTGACCAGCCGGCTCCCGGACCACGAGACCCTGCGCCACCTGCTGGACTCGCTCGCCGAGCGCCGGCCGGCAGCACCGGCGACCACCGCCTGGGAAGGCACCGTGAACGTCGTCGGCACCGGCGGCGGCCCCCGGACCTTCAACATCTCCACCGCCTCGGCGTTCGTCGCCGCGGCAGCCGGGGTCAAGGTCGTCAAAACGGGCTCCCGCGCCTACACCAGCTCGCTCGGCTCCGTCGACCTGCTGGAGCGGCTCGGTGTCCGTCTCACCTCCTCCCACACCCAGACCGAGGACACCCTCGCCGCCCACGGGATCGCCTTCGCCGGACCGTTCGTCTACCCGGCGCAGCTGACCCGGCTGGCCCGCACCGTGGCCCCGTACAGCATGAAGACCTTCGGCCGGTTCCTGAACGCCCTGGGCCCCTTCCTCGCCGACCTCCCGGTGGCCGCCCAGGTCACCGGGGTCTCAGCGGCCGCACCCCTGGACACCCTGCGCCGGCTCGCCGAGACCACCACCGGCCGCCGCATCTGGCTCACCACCAACGACACCGGCGCCGACGAGCTGCTGCCCTTCGCGACCAACACCATCCACGCAGGACACGCCCTCACCCGGATCATCCGGCCGGGCGAACTCACCCCCGGCGACGGCTCCTTCGCCGACCTGCGGCCCGCCGATGCGGACACGGCCGTCGCACACTTCCTCTCCGTCCTCTCCGGCGAGGCGGGCCGCGTCGCCACCCGCACCGTCTGCCTGGGCGCCGCCGCCCTCATCGTGGCCTGCGGAAACCGCCGCGACTGGCTCTCGGCGGTCTCCGTCGCCGAGGAAGCGGTCCGCACCGGCGCCGCCCACGACCTCGCCCGGCGCCTGGCAGCCGCACCCGCCCCCCGCACCCTGGCGGTGTCCGGTGCCTAGCCCCACGACGACGCCCCGCACCACAGGGACAAAGCCCGCCCCCGCCCCCTTCTTCACCCGCCGCACCCCCGGCGGACCGCCCGGACTCGCCCTCTTCCTCAACGCCGGCGATCCGCCCCTGCCCGTCCTGCGCGACCTCGTCCTGATGCTCGACGACGAAGGCGTGGACTGCCTCGAACTGGCCGTCCCCTTCCCCGACTCGGTCACCGACGGCCCCGTCATCCGCCGCTCCGCCCGCCGGGCACTGGAGCGCGGCGGCGCCGGCCTGGACGACGTACTCGCCTTCATCGCCGACGTACGGCCCCACCTGAACCACCTGCGGATCGCCCTCCTCGCCGACTGGAGCCACTCCCTCAAACACCGGGACCTGGCCGCCACCACCCGCGAGATCGCCGCCGCCGGCGCCGACGGACTCCTCGTCCACGCCCTCCCCCCACGGCTGCGCGCAACGCACCTGGAGTCGGCCGCCGCGGCCGGCCTCCCGGTCGTCACCACCTGCTACACCAAGAGCCCGCCCCCCACCCAGGCCCAGGCCGCCGCACAGGCCTCCGCCTACCTCTACCTCGTCGCCCACTACGGACGCAGCGGAACCGCACCCGCCGCCGGCCACGCCGCGCTGGCACAGACGGTCACCGCACTCCGGGCGCACACGACGTCCCCGATCGCCGTCGGCTTCGGGGTCAGCACACGGCAGGACGTCGAAGCCGTCGGAGCCGCCGGCGCCGACGCCGCGATCATCGGCTCCGCCGCGGTGGCCGCCCTCGAACGGGCGCAGGACACCGCCGCCGATGTCACCGCAGCCTTCCGCGACTTCGTCCGCCAGGTCCTGCCCGCAACACCGCACCGAACCGCCTGACCGGCGGGAAAGAAGGCTCCACCCCTCATCCGGACCATCCGAGCACCACCCTCACACCGGGAGATCGCCATGATCGTTCGCGACATCGAGTCCGTGAAGACCGTCGAGTGGGGCAACGGCCTCAGCCGCCGCTTCCTCCTCGCCGAGGACGGCCTGGGCTACTCGCTCACCGACACCACCGTCCTGGCCGGCACCAAGTCCCGCCTGGAGTACGTCAACCACCTCGAGGCCTGCTACTGCATCGAGGGCTCCGGCGAGGTCATCGAACTCGACGGCACCTCGCACGAGATAGTCCCCGGCCGGATGTACGCACTCGACCAGCACGACGCCCACTTCCTCGTCGCCAGCCCCCACGAGGACCTGCGCCTGGTCTGCGTCTTCTCGCCCGCCCTGCGCGGCGACGAGGTCCACAGCCTCGACGCGCACAGCTCCTCCGCCTACTGAGACACACGCCCCCGCCCGGCCGCCCGCCCGCCCGCACCGTCACCGAACAAAAAAAGGGGTCCGTCGTGATCCGTTGGAACACCGACCAGGCCGATCTGCGCGAAGGCCTGGAGAGGTGGGGAGACGCACTCAGCGCAGACCACATCGAACTCGACGAGCAGTCCGCCTTCCCGGAGGACAAGTGGAAGCTCGTCCAGAAGACCGGAATCCTGGGACTGCCCTTCGACGAGGACCACGGAGGCCTCGGACAGTCCCTCCTGACCACCATGTACGTCCTGGAGGGCCTCGGCGAGTACAACCGCGACGCGGGCCTCAGCTTCTGCATCACCACCTCCATCTGCTCCACCGGAATCCCCATCCAGCAGTTCGGCACCGTCGAGCAGAAGGAGCGCTACCTGCCTCAGATCTGCTCGGGCGAGGCGATCGGCGCCCACGCCATCACCGAGTCCGAAGGCGGCTCCGACGCCATGGCCATGACCACCCGGGCCGTACGCGACGGGGACGACTTCGTCATCAACGGCAGCAAGGCCTTCGTCAGCAACGGCCCCATCGCCGACGTGATCGTGGTCTACGCCCGCACCCACCCGGACGGCGGCCCGCTGGGAACGACCGCGTTCCTCGTGGACCGCAACACCCCCGGACTGACCGCCGGCAAACCCATCAAGAAGATGGGCCTGCGCACCTCGCCGCTCAGCGAGCTGTTCTTCGACGACGTACGGGTACCCAGGAGCGCGGTACTCGGCCGGGTCGGAGGCGGGTTCCTGGTCCTGGACCACGTGATGAAACGGGAGATCCTCTTCTCCTTCATCGTCAACGTGGGGGAGATGCAGCACCGGCTGGAGCGGTGTGTCGACTACGCGAAGACACGCAAGTCCTTCGGAAAGGCGATCGGTTCGTACCAGACGATCGCCAACAAGATCGTGGACACGAAGATCCAGCTGGAGACCGCCCGCAAGTGGCTCTACGACACGGGCGAGAAACTGGAGGCCGGCGAGAACATCACCACCGACCTCGCCATCTCCAAACTCGTCACCAGCGAGTCCAACCTCGCCACCAGCCTCACCGCCGTACAGATCTTCGGCGGCCACGGCTACATGGCCGAGTTCGGCCTGGAACTGGACGTGCGCAACGCCGTCGGCGGCACGATCTACTCCGGCACCAACGAAATCCAGTACAACCGCATCGCCTCGATGCTGGGACTGGGCAAGTGAGCGCCACCCGCCCGCTGTCCCGGACACTGCTGAAGGTCTGCGGGGCCACGGCCCCGCAGGACATCGAGGCGGCGGCGGCCGCCGGGGCGGACTGCGTCGGCCTCTGGCACGGCGTACCCGGCGGCCCGTCCGAACTGGACCAGGACGGGCTCGCCGCCCTCGCGGCGGCGGCCCGTTCGGCCGGCCTCCTGCCGGTCCTGGTGACCTTCCTCGCTGACGCCGGTGAACTGGCCGCGATCGCGGCCCGCACCGGCGTCGGCTGGGTCCAGCTCCACGCCTACCAGCCCCCCGCCCTCGTACGGGCCCTGCGCCAGGCACTCCCCGCCGACGTCGGCATCGTCAAGGTGCTGCACGTCCAGGAGAACGGAAGCTGCGTGGAGCGCCCCCTGACCGGCGCCTACGACCGCGCCGGCACCGACCTCTTCCTCCTCGACACCGCCACCGGCGACGGCCGCATCGGCAGCACCGGCGCCGCCCTGGACCCCGAGCACGTCACCGCCCTGCTGCCCCGCCTCACCCGCCCCTTCCTCCTCGCAGGAGGCCTCACCCCGGCCAACCGCCCGGCCTACCAGGACGTCGTCGACCACCCCGGATTCCGCGGCATCGACGTCGACACCGCGGCACGCGACACCACCACCGGCGCCTTCGGCGTCCCGCAGATCGCAGCCCTGGCCCGCGCCTGGCGCACGGGCACCGCCCCCCTCCCCGACCACCCCCCGCTGGAGCTGTCGCGATGACGAAGCAGAACCGGACCGGCTTCCCTTTTCTCGAGGCCCTCCTGGCCTCCCCGACCCCCGTGGTGATGGAGGTGAAACGCCGGGACGCCCACGGCTACGACATGCTGGGCGGCCGCACCCCCGCCGCCATCGTGGAGGCGTACGAGACGGCGGGCGCCCCTTGCGTCTCCGTGGTGACCGGCCGCTGGTTCGGCGGCTCGCCCGCCCTGCTGCGGGACGTGGCGGCCCTGACCGGACTCCCGATCCTCCAGAAGGACTTCATCACCCGCAAGGACCAGATCCGCACCGCCGCAGAACTCGGAGCCTCCGCCGTCCTGCTCACGGCGGCACTCCTGCCCGCGTCGAGCATGCGCACCCTGGTCACCGAATGCCTCCTCACCGGCCTCACCCCCTTCGTCGAGATCACCCGCGAAAGCGAACTCGAAGCAATCCACCACCCCGAGGAATGCGTGATCGCGGTCAACAACAAGGACATCCGGACCCGCGAGCGCGGCGCCGGCGACCTCGGCCGCTCCCTCGACCTGCTCCCCGCCGTCCGCACCGCCGGCGCCGCCTGCCCCGTCAGCGCGAGCGGCATCGACAGCCCCGAGACCGCCGCCGCACTCCTCGACGCCGGATTCGGCGGCCTGCTCGTCGGCACCTCACTGCTGCGCACCGGCTCACCCTCCGCCTGGGTGCACGCGATGGAAGGCACACGGAAGGGACTGGCGGTCCGATGACCACACACCCGGACGGCGCCCGCCCCTACACGCTCAACGCGGCCGGCATCACCCTCTCGGCACTCCTGGCCCTGCCGAAGGACCGGGCCGTGCCCCGCTCCACGATCCTCGCGATCCACGGCCGCGGCATGCGGGCCGCGTACTGGAACTCCTTCGCCCCCCTCGCCACGGCCCTGGGCCACGCCGTCCTGGCGGTCGACCGGCCGGGCTACGGGGACTCCGCGGACCTCCTGCCCGACGGCCAGAGCCTCGCCGAGCAGGCGGAAACCCTCCACGCCGCCCTCAAGGAGCACACCGCCGCCCACGACACCGGCGCCGGAATCTTCCTCCTCGGCCACTCGGACGGCGGCAAGGTCGCCCTCCACACCGCGGCCGCCGACGGCGGCACACCACTGATCGGCCTGGACGCCTCGGGCGTCGGCCACCACTACAACCCCGAAGCCCTGCACTTCCCGTCCACCCTGGGCGGCGGCGCCACCAAACTCAACTGGGGCCCCCTGAACCTCTACCCGCGCGGCACCTTCCAGGCCAGCCGCACCCTGCTGTCCCCGACACCGCCGCGCGAGTCGGCGGAAACCCTGCGCTGGCCCGCCCAGTACGAGGAACTGGCCCCCCGCGTCCGTATCCCCGTCCGCCTCACCTTCGCCCAGCACGAGGCCTGGTGGCACCTGGACGCCCCCACCCTGACCGCGATGACCTCACGCCTGACCGCCGCCCCGTCCGTCACCGTCGACCACCTCCCCGCCTCCGGACACAACATCAGCCTGGGCCACACCGCCCACGCCTACCACCTGCGCGTCCTGACCTTCCTGGAGGACTGCCTCCTGGCCGCACAGCCCTGAAGGACGTCCTGCCGGCCGGTCCGGCCCCGCACCCGGCCGGCAGGACACCCCCGCACACCTCCGCGGCCGTCATCCGCCGCTGCGCCCGCGGACCGTCCGGTACAGACGGTCGATGAGGTGCCCCTTGCGCTCGATCGTCACGTCGAAGTACGCCGCACTGCGGTCCGAGCGGCACACACCGTGCACCGCCTCCTTCGCCGCACGCTTGAGCCCGGCCGCCTCCGCCGCGAGCTCCACGAGCGTCTCCTGCAGCTTCGGATGACCCAGGACGAACCGTTTCAGCCCCGGGCCGGCCGACTCGGCGGGCACCCCCTCCCCGAGCAGCTCCAGGACGACCCGGTTGCCCAGCCCGTCGAAGTCCTCGTGGGTGTTGGCCCCGCCCAGTTCCGGCACGAAGTCCGTCAGATCGTTGAACAGCTGGCTCGCCAGCCCCAGTCCGCGCATCGCGTCGTCCAGGGCCCGCCGCTCGTCCTCCACCACGCCCAGCGCCGCCACCGCCGCGTCGAGCGGCATCCGGAACAACGTCCCCGTCTTCAGCGCGGCCGTCGACTCCCAGAACTCCACCCGCGCGTCCCGGGCCGCGGCCATCAGCTCGGCCCGGGTCCGCGGCGAGCGCGTGGACAGGTCCACGGCCTGGCCCGTCAGGCCGTGACCGACCGCCCGCACCAGGCTCGCCACGACCGCCGGATCGGCCGCATGCCCCAGAGCGGCCGTGATCAGCCAGGAGCCGGCATTGAGGGCCAGCGGTATCCCATGGGTGACGTGCAGCGCGGCCTCTCCGTAGCGGATGCCGCTGCCGTCCTGGATGTCGTCGAGCGCGACCGCGGCCTTCAGCAGGATCCGTACCGCCACGGCCGCACGGCGCACCGCCGCCAGATCCGCCGGGGACGCCTCGTGGCCCGCCTCGTCGGGGAAGCCCCGGTAGTTGCGGTAGGCCCAGAACACCATCGAAGGGCGCAGCGGACCCCCGCCGCCCCCCGCCGGCCCGGCCGCCGGCGCCAGCGCCTCCTGCCCCACCCTGGACCCGACGGCGTCCGCGACCGGCCCGTACAGCGAACGCCGCAGCGCCGCCTCGTACACCGACACGGCCGCCCCCGGGCGCACCGGCGCCACCACCTTGGCCAGCGAGCCCAGGAACCCGTCCAGATCCCGCTCCAGCAGGGCCGCGTCACCCCGCACCACCGCCTCGACCCCCGGCGCGTCCACCGTCTGCGTCACATGCCCTCCGAACCTCAACCCACACCGAACCCGGGCCCGGCAGCTGCCGGCCCGGCAGGGGAAGCGTGATCGTTACCGGTGGGTGCGACAAGCCTCCATCCGGATACCGGGCAGCCCGGCAGCAGCTTTCGGACACGACGACGGCGGGCCGGGGGCACACAAGCCCCCGGCCCGCCGTCCACGTGCACACGTCAGGCGGCCACCACCCGGCTCACCAGCTGGTCGCGGATACGGGACGGCAGCGCCGGCGCGAAACGCTGGAGGTAGTGGTCCATGTGCGCGTCGTCGCTCACCAGGAACGGCAGATCGAAGACCAGCAGCTTGCGGACCGCCAGCAGGGGCAGCGGGGCACGCAGCGGGCGGAAGGCCTCGTTGTAGAGGCCCGGCTCCTCGCACACCGGGTGGAACTGGCCGATCATCAGCCCCTCCGCCACGAACTCGTCCTTCGCCTTGCGCTGCAGTTCGTCCAGCTCCACCGAGTCCGTCGGGTCGAACCCCGGCAGGACCAGGAGGATGGTCAGCAGCTCGCGGTCCTCCGGCGCCAGCGGCTGCGAGAGGACCGCGTGGCGGGTGCGCAGCGAGTCCACCGCCGACGCCAGGTCCTCGCAGCCGGCGGACGGCACCGCCAGGTGGAACAGCTCCTTGCGCAGCGAGGGCTGGGTGTACGGGCACACCGGGCCGGTACGGCCCAGTTCGGGGTGGCTGGAGACCAGGAACTCCCGGCTCCACGCGAGGACCCGCAGCAGCGGGCCGAGGTGCTCCGCCGGAGCCTCACCGCGGGCTATCTGGCCGGCGGTCCACGACTGGATCAGATCGTCGCCCCTCATCGGGGGTCCCTCCACATGGGTCGCAGTACGGGTCCGCCGTCGGGCAGGGCGATGTCGGCGCCCAGACGCTCGAAGCCGGCGCGCCGGCTCGTGGCCTCACCGCCCGGGGAGCTGGCCTCCACGTAGCAGGCGACGCCCTCGGCGTCCGCGCGGGCCACCACCCGGCCCAGCAGCCCGGACATCAGGCCGCCCTGCTGCCGGCCGGGCCGGACCGCCCCGAAGGAGACGTAGTAGTGCGGCGGGCCGTGCGGATGCCGTTCCTCCTGCAGGCCCGCGATGGTGCGCATCGCGTCCGCGTGCTCGCCCAGGGCGGCGGACAGCGCCGCCTCCAGGGCCTTCTCGTCCGGCTCCGCGCCGGGCGGCAGGAACAGCAGCACCGCGTCGCCGTCCGGGCCGGTGAGCACCCCGTCATGGGCGGCGGACAGTTCCACGAACACCCGGAAGAACCCGGGCAGCAGCTCGGCGCGCAGCCGCTCGCCGGGGATCATCCAGCGGGTCAGCGCGTCCTCCTGGAAGGAGGCGGCGAGGAGGGCGGAGAGGTCGGTGACGGTCGATGGGTTCAGCCGGTTCACAGGCAGGGCGGACAAGACAGGGCCTTCCGGTCGGTTGACAGAACACAGAACGCAGAACGGACAGGGACAAGAAACGGGGAACGGCGAACGGGGAACGACGGGAAGAGGTCAGGGCGTTGACCGGGCAGCCCCCGCGAGCTGCGCCACACGGGCGTGCAGGGCCGGCAGGTAGTGCTCGAACTCCGGCTTGATCAGGACACTGCGGATCACCCGCGCCGCCTCCGCGTCCCGCACCACGCGCGGGTGGCGCCGTACGAACGCGTCCGCGTCCGCACGCAGCACACTCAGGAACACCGGGTCCGACTCCGCCGTCATGCCCTCGCGCAACAGCCGCTCCGACGCCGCGTCGATCGAGGACAGCGAGCCCCCGGCGGCCGCCGGGAAGTACGTCACGATGTCGAGGTCCGGCCGCTGGTACAGCTCCAGCTCCCCGGACGCGGCCAGCAGGTCCGCCCACCGCAGCGCGGCCCGCCGGTTCGCGGCGAGGATCCGCCCGAAGCCGTCCGGGGTCAGCGGCAGCAACTGCAGCGTCAGCCACAGCGCGGCCGCCGCGGCCCCCGCCCGCGAGCACTCCAGACTGATCTCACCCAGGTGCAGGTCGGCGTCGGTGAAATAGGTGTACGGAGAGTCGTGCGCGAAGTGCCGCCCGGCCCGCGGATCGGGGAAGAGCACCGCCCCGCACCCGTACGGCTGCAACCCCTGCTTGTGCGGGTCCACCACCACCGAGTCGCACCCGGCGATCGCCCGCCAGGGCGCCGGGTCGACGCCACCCGTGCCCGCCCTGCCCAGGATCGCGTAGAACCCGCCGTACGCCGCGTCGACGTGCACCCGCGCCCCGTACCGGCGGGCCAGCGCCAGCACCTCGTGCACCGGGTCGACCGCCCCCAGCCCGGTCGTACCGGTGGTGACGACGACGGTGCCGATCCGCCCGCCGCGCAGCGCGCCCTCCAGCGCGCCGAGGTCGATCCGGCCGTGCGCATCGGCAGGGATGCGGTGGCCCTCCATCCCCAGCACGTGGCACATCCGCTCGTGCGTGTAATGGCACTCGGAGCTGTAGGCGACCCCCCGGTCCGGATGCAGCTGCCGGGCGACGTACAGCGCCTCCAGGTTGGCCATCGTGCCGCTGGTGGTGAGATGCCCGACGTGCGCGTCGAACCCGAACATGCCGGCCAGGTCGGCGACCGCCTCGCGTTCCATCTCGGTGGTCGCCGGCCCGCCCTCGGCGGCATGGTTGTTGGGGTTGAACAGCATGGCGGTGAGATAGCCGGTGACGGCCGCCGGATGCGGCGGCTTGACCATTTGTCCGGCGTAACGCGGGTGGAAGAACGGATAGTTGTGATCCATCCGCTTGGCGAGGCGGTCGAAGGCCTCGGTGAACGCCTCCGGGCCCACCCGGTGCGCGCCGTGGCTCTCGTACGGGCCGAACTGCCCGCCCCACCGCTCCGCCACCCCCAGCGCGCGCGGCAGCCAGTCGCGTAAGTCGTGCAGGTCGTGACGGTCCACGGGTGCCTCCCCCAGCGGCCGCCCCGATCGGCGGCACGGTCACGCGTACGCGGTCGTACGTACGCACGAGGAGCCTTGCCCAGGCCCCGCAAGGCCCGCGCAACGCCGGACCCCGCACACCATCCGCGCTCGAGCGGTGCGCAAGCCGGGTCTGGTGCACTCGCGGCGCGCCACCTGCGCCAGCAGCACCGCGCGCCGGCCGCCCGCAGCGCGAACGGCCCCCGCCCCGGCGGCCCGCGCACCCACCCTTCCCAGGAGGACAACCCATGGTCACCAGACGCAGCCTGCTCGGCGGAGCCGTAGCCGCGACCGGCGCCGGCCTGCTCACCGCCGGCGGGCTGACACCGCTCCTCGGCGCCGGGTCCGCGCAGGCCACCGCCACCCCCGGGACCAAGCCGGTCACCGTCCCGCCGCCCTTCACGGTGCGGATGCCGGCCCTGCCCGTGCTCTCACCGATATCCACGTCCGGCGGCCAGGACACCTACGCCGTCACCATCAAGGAAGCGGCCCGGGAGATCATCCCCGGGGTCCGGACCAAAGTCCTCACCTACGACGGCCACTTCCCCGGCCCCGTGCTGCGCGCCCGCAGCGGACGCAAAGTGGTGATCCGCCACCGCAACACCCTCACCATGCCGGTCGCGGTGCACCTGCACGGCGGCAACGTCTCCCCGGAGAACGACGGCGGCCCGATGGACACCTTCGGCCCGGGCACCTCCCGCACGTACACCTACCCCAACCAGCAGCCGGGCGCCGGCCTCTGGTTCCACGACCACGCCCACCACATGGAGTCGGAGCACGTCTTCCGCGGCCTGTCCGCCACCTACCTGCTCTCCGACGAGACCGAGCGCTCGCTGCCCCTGCCCGCCGGCCAGTACGAGGTCCCGATCGCCCTGCGCGACGCCCGCTTCGACGAGGCCGGACAGCTCGTCTACGTCATGGACGACGTCTTCGGCCGCACCACGATCCTCGCCAACGGCCGCCCCACCCCCTACTTCGAGGTCGCCGCCCGCAAATACCGCTTCCGGCTCCTCAACTCCTCCAACATGCGCTTCTTCCAGCTGCGCCTGTCCGACGGCGGCCAGATGATCCAGATCGGCAGCGACGGCGGACTGCTGGAACGCCCCTTCACCACCGACACCATCGGCCTGTCCCCGGCCGAACGGGCGGACGTGGTCATCGACTTCTCCCGCTACCCCATTGGAACGAAGATCGTCCTGGAGAACACCCTCGGCCCGGGCACCCCCGACCAGGTCGGCAAGGTACTGCGCTTCGACGTCGTACGGACGGCCCCCGACCCCAGCCGCGTACCGGACGTCCTGCGCACACTCGCACCCCTGCCGGCGGCGACCGTGCAGCGCACCGTCGTCCTCAGCATGGACGAGGACGGCCGGCAGGAGCCGCGGGCGTTCATGGACGGCCAGGTCTGGGACCACGACCGCATCGACCAGACCATCACGCACGGCACCTCGGAGATCTGGACCGTCACCAACGCCAACAAGCTCGTCCCGCACAACTTCCACATGCACCTGGTCCAGTTCCGGCTGCTGGAGCGCAACGGCGCCCCGGTCGGACCGGCCGAGGCCGGACTCAAGGACACGGTCCGCCTCTTCCCCGGCGAGACGGTCAAACTCCACGCCACCTTCGACACCTACAGGGGCACGTACGTCTACCACTGCCACCTGCTGGACCACTCGGCGATGGGCATGATGGCCAACTTCCGCATCCGGTAAGGACCCGGCAGGGGGACCCGCGCTCGATGCGCGCTCAAGGACGGGCCGAGGACCGGGCGGAAGAATCCTCGACAACAGACCATGTCCGGCCGTGTCCCCCACGAGTCCTCATGTGTCCGAAGCCGAAAGGGAAGAGGAGGGAAGCCGATGGCCGCCACCGTGGCCATGACCGTGGTCCTCAGACCCGGCCCTCCGACCTCCCTCGACCTCCACGGCAGGCTCACCCCTGCCGCGCTCACCGCCGCCCTCGCGTCGCTGCCGCCGTGCACACCGACACTGCACCGGCACACCGACCACCACCACACGCTCACCCTGCCCCCGCCACCGTTCCCCGCCGGACGGCTGTCCGACCTGCTGACCGGGGCCGCGGCGGGGGAGGGGCGGCCCGGCGCCGCCCGCGGACACCACGCCGCCGCACACCCCGCAGACGCCGGATGCGCCACAGACGCCGGTTGTGCCACGCATCCCACGGACGCCGGATGCGCCGCACACACCGGATGCGCCGCACACACCGGATGCGGCGCACACACCGGATGCGGCGACCAGGAACCGGAACGGCTGCCGCCCACCACACCCCTCCAACACGACGTACTGCTCGACGCGATGACCCACCCCGGCGCCGGCCTGCACGTGGAGCAGCTCCACTGGCGCTGGTACGGGCCGCTGGACACCCCGCGGTTCGCCGCCGCCTGGCAGACGCTGTACGACACCGAAGCGGTCCTGCGCACCGCACTGGCCAGGCCCGCCGCGCCCGGCGCCACCCCGCTCCTGGCCGTCCACCCGCACGCCGCCCCGCAACTGGAACGCCATCCCCGCGGCAGCGCCGACTGGCACGCCCTGCTCCTCAGCGAACGGATGCGCGAGTTCGACCTGTACCGGCCCGGCACAGCCCTGCGCATCGCACTGCTGGAGGAACCCGGCCCGGTGTTCCGGGTACTCCTGACCTACCACCAGGCCCTCCTCGACGGCTGGAGCGCACGCCTGCTCCAGCGCACCCTCTACCGGGCCTACCTCGCCGACGGACGGCCGGTCGGCAGCGAACGGCGCCCCGACATCCGTGACCACATGCGCTGGCTGGCCCGGCAGGACCCGGCACCGGCCCGCGCGTTCTGGGCCCGCACCGGCGCCCCGCCCGGCGCCGCCGGCCTGCCCGGGCACCGCACGGCCGGCCGCCCGCGGCTGCGCGGCCACGGACGGACCCGCCAACGCCTCACCCCGCACGAGGCACGGCACCTGCGGAACTGGGCGGCGGCCCACGGCGCGACGGAGAGCACCGCCCTGCACACCGCCTGGGCCCTCCAGCTCCACCGCGCCACCCCGCACGCGCCCGCGGTCACCTTCGCGGCGGCCGTCTCCGGCCGGGGCATCCCGCTCCCCGGCGCCGAACGCCTCCCCGGCCCACTGCGCGGCGCCCTCCCGCTGCACGTGCGCATCGACCCCGCCACCCCCCTGACCCGCCTGCTGAGCGCACTGGCCGGCCAGGCCCTGGAGGCCGCCTCCTACGAATGGGTCTCCCCGGGCCAGGCCGCCCAGTGGTCCCCGCCCACCCCCCACCGGCCCGACGCCGGCGCCCGCCGGATCCCCGACTCCCTCATCGCCTTCGAAGCACACGCGCCCACCGGCCCCGCCGACGACGACCCCGTCCACACCGAACTCGCCACCGAGGGCGTACGCGTCGGCGCCGCCGAGGCCATCGGCGCACACACCGCGCACCCCCTCACCCTCACCGCACACCACGACACCGACGGCGGGCTCGTCCTCACCTGCGTCTACGACCGGACCCGCATCACCGACTCCGACGCCGCCGAAACACTCGCCCAGACCACCCTGCTGCTGCGCGAACTGCCCGCCACCACCGGCGGGACCACCACCGTCGCCGAGGCCCTGACCCTGCTCGACGCCGGCCCCGTACCCCGCATCGCCCGCCCCGCCCCCGCCGCCCGCACCCTGCGGATCCTGCGCGCGGCCGCCCGTACCGGCGCCGGCACGATCTGCCTGGTCCCACCGCCCGACGCACCACCGGGCTGCTACGACGCGCTCGCCGCGGCCTACCCCGGCCCGCAGACGCTGACCACCGTGGCGCCGCCCGCCGACGCACGGACCGTCCTGGCCGCACTCCGCCCCGCCCTCGCCCGCGGCGAGCCGCTGCTGCTGGGCGGATTCTCCGGCGCCGGCTCCCTCGCCTGCGAAGTGGCCGAACGCATCGCCTCCCACGGCTGGCACCCGCCCCTCGTGGCGATCGGCGGCGCCCTGACCACCCAAGGCGACCCCGACCCGGTCCGCGCCCTCGCCAGGACCCTGGAGACGGCCGCAGCCGCAGCCACCACCACCGCCCGGCCCTGACCCTCCCCGCCCGACCCGACACCCCGTCCCACACCACCAGGAGTGACATGTCCCGTCGTCTGTTCACCTCGGAGTCCGTGACCGAGGGACACCCCGACAAGATCGCCGACCAGATCAGCGACACCATCCTCGACGCACTGCTCGCCCAGGACCCCGCCTCCCGCGTCGCCGTCGAGACACTGATCACCACCGGTCTTGTGCACATCGCGGGCGAGGTGACGACCCAGGCCTACGCGCCGATAGCGCAGCTCGTACGCGAGAAGATCCTCGAAATCGGCTACGACTCCTCCGTCAAGGGCTTCGACGGCGCCTCCTGCGGCGTGTCCGTCTCGATCGGCGCACAGTCCCCGGACATCGCCCAGGGCGTCGACACCGCCTACGAGAACCGGGTCGAGGGCGACGAGGACGAACTCGACAAGCAGGGCGCCGGCGACCAGGGCCTGATGTTCGGCTACGCCTGCGACGAGACCCCCGAGCTCATGCCACTGCCCATCCACCTCGCCCACCGGCTCTCCCGCCGCCTGTCCGAGGTCCGCAAGAACGGCACCCTCCCGTACCTGCGCCCCGACGGCAAGACCCAGGTCACCATCGAGTACGACGGCGACAAGGCCGTCCGCCTCGACACCGTCGTCGTCTCCTCCCAGCACGCCTCCGACATCGACCTCGAAGCACTGCTCGCCCCCGACATCAAGGCACACGTGGTCGAGCACGTCCTCGCACAGCTCGCGGACGACGGCATCAAACTGGAGACCGCCGGCTACCGCCTCCTGGTCAACCCCACCGGCCGCTTCGAGATCGGCGGCCCCATGGGCGACGCCGGCCTCACCGGCCGCAAGATCATCATCGACACCTACGGCGGCATGGCCCGCCACGGCGGCGGCGCCTTCTCCGGCAAGGACCCCTCCAAGGTCGACCGCTCCGCCGCGTACGCCATGCGCTGGGTCGCCAAGAACGTCGTCGCCGCCGGCCTCGCCTCACGCTGCGAGGTCCAGGTCGCCTACGCCATCGGCAAGGCCGAGCCCGTCGGCCTCTTCGTCGAAACCTTCGGCACCGAGAAGACCGACATCACCAGGATCGAGGACGCCATCGCCGAGGTCTTCGACCTCCGCCCGGCCGCCATCATCCGCGACCTCGACCTGCTGCGCCCCATCTACGCCCAGACCGCCGCCTACGGCCACTTCGGCCGCGAACTCCCCGACTTCACCTGGGAGCGCACCGACCGCGCCGAACTGCTGAAGGCCGCCGCCGGCGCCTGAGCACGCCCCGGACCCGTCCGGACCGGCGGCCGTCGCCCACCGACGGCCGCCGCCCCGGCCCGCCCGCCCCTGCCGTCCCGACCCACCACCCCGCCCCGCCGACAACAGACCAGCTCACAGGAGTCCACGTGCGTATCGCGGTGACCGGATCCATCGCCACAGATCACCTCATGGCCTTCCCGGGCCGGTTCGTCGACCAGCTGCTCCCCGACCAGCTGCACCACATCTCCCTGTCCTTCCTCGTCGACACCCTCGAGGTACGGCGCGGGGGAGTGGCCGCCAACATCGCCTACGGACTCGGCGGCCTGCGCATGACCCCCCTCCTCGCGGGCGCCGTGGGACCCGACTTCGCCGAGTACGAGGTCTGGCTCAAGGAACACGGAGTCGACACCGGCGCCGTGCACGTCTCCGCCGAGCACCAGACCGCCCGCTTCATGTGCATGACCGACCAGGACTCCAACCAGATCGCCTCCTTCTACGCCGGCGCGATGGCCGAGTCCGCCCGCATCGACCTGCACACCCTGCACGCCCACACCCCCCTCGACCTGATCCTCGTCTCGCCCAACGACCCCGGCGCGATGGTCCGCCACACCGAACAGGCCCGGGAGCTCGGCATCGCCTTCGCCGCCGACCCCTCCCAGCAACTCGCCCGCCTCACCGGCGACGAGGTGCGCAGCCTCGTCACCGGAGCACGCTGGCTCTTCACCAACGCGTACGAATCCGCGCTGCTGCGCGAACGCACCGGATGGACCCACGAGGACGTCCTCGACCGCGTCGGCACCTGGATCACCACCCTCGGCGCCCAGGGCGTCCGCATCGACACCAAGAACGCACCCACCCTCACCGTCCCCGCCGTCCCCGACGTCCACGCCGCGGACCCGACCGGCGTCGGAGACGCCTTCCGCTCCGGCTTCCTGGCCGCCGTCGGCTGGGGACTCCCGCAGGAGACCGCCGCCCAGCTCGGCTGCGCCATGTCCGCGCTGGTCCTGGCGGCCGTGGGCTCGCAGTCGTACGAGATCCAGCCCGACCGGCTCCTCGCCACCGTCCGCACGGTGTACGGGGAGCACGCGGCCGGGCTGCTGGAGCCGAAGCTGGGGCAGCTGATATGACGACGAACACGACGAACACGACGAACACGACGGATACCCAGACCCGGGCCGATGCCCTCAGAGAGGCGCTCGCGACCCGTGTGGTCGTCGCCGACGGGGCCATGGGGACGATGCTGCAGGCGCAGGACCCGACCATGGAGGACTTCCAGCAGCTGGAGGGCTGCAACGAGGTCCTGAACGTCACCCGCCCGGACATCGTGCGTTCGGTCCATGAGGCCTACTTCTCGGTGGGTGTGGACTGTGTGGAGACGAACACCTTCGGCACGAACTACGCGGCGCTCGCGGAGTACGACATCGCCGAACGCAACTTCGAGCTGTCCGAGGCCGGTGCCCGGATCGCCCGCGAGGTCGCGGACGAGTTCACGGCTTCCACCGGTCAGCAGCGCTGGGTGCTGGGTTCGATGGGCCCGGGCACCAAGCTCCCGACGCTGGGCCACATCACCTACGGGCAGATCCGTGACGCCTACCAGATCAACGCGGAGGGTCTGATCTCCGGCGGCGCGGACGCGCTGCTGGTGGAGACCACCCAGGACCTCCTGCAGACCAAGTCCTCGATCATCGGCGCGCACCGCGCCATGGCGGCCCTGGGCATCACCGTCCCGCTGATCTGCTCCGTCACCGTCGAGACCACCGGCACGATGCTGCTGGGTTCGGAGATCGGCGCGGCCCTGACCGCGCTGGAGCCGCTCGGCATCGACATGATCGGTCTGAACTGTGCGACCGGCCCCGCCGAGATGAGCGAGCACCTGCGCTACCTGGCGCGCAACGCGCGCATCCCGCTGTCCTGCATGCCGAACGCCGGCCTCCCCGTCCTCACCAAGGACGGCGCCCACTACCCGCTGTCCGCCCCCGAACTCGCCGACGCCCAGGAGACCTTCGTCCGCGACTACGGCCTCTCCCTGGTCGGCGGCTGCTGCGGCACCACCCCCGAACACCTGCGCCAGGTCGTCGAGCGGGTCCGCGGACTCACCCCGACCACCCGCGATCCCCAGCCGGAGCCGGGTGCGGCGTCGCTGTATCAGACGGTGCCGTTCCGGCAGGACACGTCGTACATGGCGATCGGTGAGCGGACGAACGCGAACGGGTCGAAGAAGTTCCGTGAGGCGATGCTGGAGGCCCGCTGGGACGACTGTGTGGAGATGGCCCGGGACCAGATCCGTGAGGGCGCCCACATGCTCGATCTGTGTGTGGATTATGTGGGCCGTGACGGTGTCGCGGACATGGCGGAGCTCGCCGGCCGTTTCGCGACCGCTTCGACCCTGCCGATCGTGCTGGACTCCACCGAGGTCCCGGTCATCCGGGCGGGTCTGGAGAAGCTCGGCGGCCGGGCGGTGATCAACTCGGTGAACTACGAGGACGGCGACGGTCCGGAGTCGCGGTTCGCGCTGGTCACCCGCCTCGCCCAGGAGCACGGGGCCGCTCTGATCGCGCTGACCATCGACGAGGAGGGCCAGGCCCGGACCGTCGAGCACAAGGTCGCCATCGCCGAGCGGCTCATCGAGGACCTGACCGCCAACTGGGGGATCCGCGAGTCGGACATCCTCATCGACACCCTGACCTTCACCATCTGCACCGGCCAGGAGGAGTCCCGCAAGGACGGCATCGCGACGATCGACGCGATCCGTGAGCTCAAGCGGCTTCACCCGGACGTCCAGACCACCCTCGGCCTCTCCAACATCTCCTTCGGCCTGAACCCGGCGGCGCGCGTGCTGCTGAACTCCGTGTTCCTCGACGAGTGCGTGAAGGCCGGTCTGGATTCGGCGATCGTCCACGCGAGCAAGATCCTGCCGATCGCCCGGTTCGACGAGGAGCAGGTCACCACCGCCCTCGACCTGATCTACGACCGGCGTGAGGGCGACTACGACCCGCTGCAGAAGCTGATGGCCCTCTTCGAGGGCGTCAACACCAAGTCGATGAAGGCCGGCCGCGCCGAGGAACTCCTCGCGCTGCCGCTGGACGAGCGCCTCCAGCGGCGGATCATCGACGGTGAGAAGAACGGCCTGGAGGCCGACCTCGACGAGGCCCTGCAGACCCGCCCCGCCCTCGACATCGTCAACGACACCCTCCTGGAGGGCATGAAGGTCGTCGGTGAGCTGTTCGGCTCCGGCCAGATGCAGCTTCCGTTCGTCCTGCAGTCGGCCGAGGTCATGAAGACGGCCGTGGCCTTTCTCGAGCCGCACATGGAGAAGACGGACGACGAGGGCAAGGGCACGATCGTGCTGGCGACCGTCCGCGGTGACGTCCACGACATCGGCAAGAACCTCGTCGACATCATCCTCACCAACAACGGCTACAACGTCGTCAACATCGGCATCAAGCAGCCGGTCTCCGCGATCCTCGAAGCCGCGCAGGAGCACAAGGCCGACGTCATCGGCATGTCGGGTCTCCTCGTGAAATCGACCGTGATCATGAAGGAGAACCTGGAGGAGCTCAACCAGCGCAAGCTGGCCGCCGACTACCCCGTCATCCTCGGCGGCGCCGCCCTCACCCGCGCCTACGTCGAACAGGACCTCCACGAAATCTACGAGGGCGAAGTCCGCTACGCCCGCGACGCCTTCGAGGGCCTGCGCCTCATGGACGCCCTCATGGGAGTCAAGCGCAACGTACCCGGAGCCCAACTCCCGCCCCTCAAACAACGCCGCGTACCCAAACGCGACACCCCCCTCCTCCAGACCACCGAACCGGCCGAAGCCGGCCGCTCCGACGTGGCCGCCGACAACCCGGTCCCCACCCCGCCGTTCTGGGGCACCCGCGTCGTCAAGGGCATTCCCCTCAAGGACTACGCCTCCTGGCTCGACGAGACTGCCCTCTTCAAGGGCCAGTGGGGCCTCAAGGACGCCGACACCATCGCCACCGACGGCCGGCCCCGGCTGCGCGGCTGGCTGGACAAACTGCACACCGACGGCCTCCTCGAAGCCGCCGTCGTACACGGCTACTTCCCCTGCGTCTCCAAGGGCGACGACCTCATCATCCTGGGCGAGAACGGCTCCGAGCGCACCCGCTTCACCTTCCCCCGCCAGCAGCGCGGCCGCCGCCTGTGCCTCGCCGACTTCTTCCGCCCCGAGGAGTCCGGCGAGACCGACGTCGTCGGCCTCCAGGTCGTCACTGTCGGCAACCGCATCGGCGAGGAGACCGCCCGGCTCTTCGCCGCCGACGCCTACCGCGAATACATGGAACTCCACGGCCTGTCCGTCCAGCTCGCCGAGGCCCTCGCCGAGTACTGGCACGCCCGCGTCCGCGCCGACCTCGGCATCGGCGGATCCGACCCGCAGTCCATGGCCGGCATGTTCCGCACCGAATACCAGGGCTGCCGCTACTCGCTGGGCTACCCCGCCTGCCCCGACCTGGAGGACCGCGCCAAGATCGCCGCCCTCCTGCAGCCCGAACGCATCGGCGTCCTCCTCTCCGAGGAGTTCCAGCTCCACCCCGAGCAGTCCACCGACGCCATCGTCATCCACCACCCCGAAGCCAACTACTTCAACGCACGCTGACCCCCCACAAGCCGGAAAGGAGTCCGACATGCCGGCTGCCCTGGCCGCCACCGCCGAACGCCCCCGCACGTCCCGCGCCCCCGCCCCCGCACCCCTCGGGGTCCGTGAACTACTGGCCCAGGGACGGCGGACCTTCTCCTTCGAGTTCTTCCCCCCGAAGACCGACGCCGGGGAACGCACCCTGTGGGCGGCCATTCGCCGCCTCGAAGCCCTCGCCCCCTCCTTCGTCTCCGTCACCTACGGCGCCGGCGGCTCCTCCCGCACCCGCACCGTCGAGGTCACCAAGCGCATCGCCGCCGAGACCACCCTGCGCCCGGTCGCCCACCTGACCGCCGTCGGACACTCGGTCGCCGAACTGCGCCACATCATCGGCCAGTACGCCGACGCCGGCATCCGCGACATCCTCGCCCTGCGCGGCGACCCGCCCGGCGACCCGAAAGGGCAGTGGACGCCCCACCCGGACGGCCTGACCCACGCCCACGAACTGGTCGAACTCATCCGCCGGCTCGGCGACTTCACCGTGGGCGTGGCGGCGTTCCCCGAGCGCCACCCCCGCTCACCCTCCTGGACCGAGGACATCCGCCACTTCGCCGCCAAATGCCACGCCGGCGCCGACTACGCCATCACCCAGATGTTCTTCCACGCCGAGGACTACCTGCGGCTGCGGGACCGGCTCCTCGCCGTCGGCTGCCTGACCCCGGTCATCCCCGAGATCATGCCGGCGACCGATTTCCGCCAGATCCGGCGCTTCGCCGAGCTCAGCGACGCCCGCTTCCCCGACGCCCTCGCCCAGCGCCTCGAAGCGGCGAAGGACGACCCCGCGGCCGGGCACCGCATCGGTGTCGAGTACGCGACCGCCATGTCCGAGCGCCTCCTCGCCGAGGGCGCACCCGGCCTGCACTACATCACCCTCAACAAGTCCACCGCGACTCTAGAGATCCATCAGAACCTGAACGTCAGCCACGACCCAGCCACCACCATCACGGAGTAGAACTCATGGACTTCAAGGTCGCAGACCTCTCTCTCGCCGCGTTCGGCCGCAAGGAGATCACCCTGGCCGAGCACGAGATGCCGGGCCTGATGTCGATCCGCGCCGAGTACGCCCAGGCGCAGCCGCTGGCCGGTGCCCGGATCACCGGCTCGCTGCACATGACCGTGCAGACGGCCGTGCTCATCGAGACCCTCGTCGCCCTCGGCGCCGACGTCCGCTGGGTGTCCTGCAACATCTACTCCACCCAGGACCACGCGGCCGCCGCCATCGCGGTGGGCCCGAACGGCACCCCGGATAACCCGCAGGGCATACCCGTCTTCGCCTGGAAGGGCGAGACGCTGGAGGAGTACTGGTGGTGCACGGAGCAGGCGCTGACCTGGCCCGGGCACGCCGGCCCCAACATGATCCTCGACGACGGCGGCGACGCCACCCTCCTCGTCCACAAGGGCGTCGAATACCAGAAGGCCGGCTCCGTCCCGGACCCGTCCACCGCCGACAATGAGGAAATGGCCCTGGTCCTCGGCCTGTTGGGCAAGACCGGCATCGACTGGGCGGCGCTGGCCGCCGGCGTCCGCGGTGTGACCGAGGAGACCACCACCGGTGTGCACCGTCTGTACGAGATGATGTCCGAGGGCAGCCTGCTGTTCCCGGCGATCAATGTGAACGACGCCGTGACGAAGTCGAAGTTCGACAACAAGTACGGATGCCGTCACTCGCTGATCGACGGCATCAACCGTGCCACCGACGTCCTCATCGGCGGCAAGGTCGCGGTCGTCTTCGGTTACGGCGACGTCGGCAAGGGCTGCGCCGAGTCCCTGCGCGGCCAGGGTGCGCGTGTCATCGTCACGGAGATCGACCCGATCTGCGCGCTGCAGGCCGCGATGGACGGATACCAGGTCGCCACCCTCGACGATGTCGTGGAGACGGCCGACATCTTCATCACGACCACGGGCAACAAGGACATCATCATGGCCGCGGACATGGCCAAGATGAAGCACCAGGCGATCGTGGGCAACATCGGCCACTTCGACAACGAGATCGACATGGCCGGTCTCGCGAAGATCGAGGGCATCGTCAAGGACGAGGTCAAGCCGCAGGTCCACACCTGGAAGTTCCCCGACGGCAAGGTCCTGATCGTGCTGTCCGAGGGCCGTCTGCTGAACCTGGGCAACGCGACCGGTCACCCGTCGTTCGTGATGTCGAACTCCTTCGCGGACCAGACCCTGGCCCAGATCGAGCTCTTCACCAAGCCGGAGGAGTACCCGACCGAGGTCTACGTGCTCCCCAAGCACCTGGACGAGAAGGTCGCGCGTCTGCACCTGGACGCCCTGGGCGTCCGCCTCACCACGCTCCGCCCGGAGCAGGCCGCCTACATCGGCGTCCAGGTCGAGGGCCCGTACAAGCCGGACCACTACCGCTACTGACCGAACGGATCACGCCACCGGCTCTCGAGCACCACTCGAGAGCCGGTGGAACCCCATGGCCGGGTATCCCGGGGAATGCCACGATCGGATGTCCGCGCCGAGGGCGAGCACCACTCCACCACCCGCAGATGAGGATGTCCCATGAACCCCAATCCGGCCGGTAGCCACCAGCAGTACCCCGCCGGCGGCCCGGCTCCCTACACGGCCCCGCCCGGCTCCTACGCCCAGCCCGGACCGCCCGCACCGGCGACCGCGGAGCGAGGCAAGGCGGCCACCGTCCTCCTCCTGCTCTCCACGGTCCTCGTCGGCCTGATGGCAGGCCTCTTCTTCGCCTTCGACGTCTCGGTGATGCCGGGACTGGCCGCCGGTGACGAGCGTACGTACGTCACCGCGATGCAGAACTTCAACGCGGCGATCGACGGCAACGGCCTCTTCGGCATGGCGTTCGTCCTCGCCCTGCTGGCCTCCGCGGCCTCGGCGATCGTCGAGTTCCGCAAGGGCCGCCGCACCGTCGCCATCTGGGTCGGTGCGGCCACCGTCGCCTACTTCGTCGTCCTGATGATCACCTTCTCGGTGAACATCCCGCTCAACAACGAACTCGCCGACGCCGGCGACGCCGCGAAGCTCGCGGACTTCTCGATCGTCGACAAGTTCAAGAGCACCTGGGTCGCCACCAACATCATCCGCACCCTGCTGTGCACGGTGGCCCTGACGGCCCTCTCGCGGGCCCTGGTCCTCTACGGCCGCGCCACCCGTTGACACCTGCCGCCACGCCATGGAGTCCCCCGCCGCCCGGCCGGGGGACTCCCTCATGCGGTCAGCCGGTCTGCCCGTGCAGGTACAGGGCCCAGGCCAGGAAGCCGACCGCAGCCGTGCACAGCAGCGTGCGCCAGACGTTGGCGCGGCTCCAGGGCCCCTCGAAGGCCCGCCGGACGGCAGCCGGGTCACCGATCCGGGCGACCGGGCCGGCCTTCTCCAGGGCGTTGTTCAAAGGGATGTTCACCTTGTTGGTCAGCCCCATCGACAGGATGTAGCAGACCAGCGCCGCGATCAGCGCCGGCAGCACGTCACGGCCGTCCGAGGGAATGTGCAGGGCCAGCGCCAGCGCGGTGAAGAGGAACGCACCGATGTAACCGAGGACGAACCAGCCGTTGAGAATGGCCTTGTTGATGTTCTGCATGACTTCGATGACCGTACGGTCGTCGCTGCGCTTCAGGCCCGGCATCACGGAGACGGAGAAGCCGTAGAACAGGCCGCTGACCAGCCCCATCGTGACCGTCGCGGCGATGAGCGAGGCCAGGCGTGCGGTCTCCATCGTGTGTCCCCCTGCTCGCCCGTCCACGGAGCTTCTGGGTCATCGATTCTTCGGGAACGGGTCATCGAATCGTCAAGTCATGGCGACTATACGGGCGATGGCGGCCCGCGTCGCAGGGGAATCGAGCGAGCCTCCAGCATGTCTCGAGCGGCGCGGACCGCCGCCCCCTTCAGCGCGCGTGCAGCCGGCGGTGTTCGAGGACCGCGGCCAGGGCGTAGGCGCCGCCGCCCGCGAGGGTGAGGACCCAGTAGAAGGCGGGGGCGGTGAACGCGAGGGCCGCGGTGGAGGCCAGGGCCAGCCAGACACCGAGGCTGTAGTGCAGCACGTTGCGGCGTACGGCGCCTTCGGCGAGGTAGACCAGGCCGACGACGAGCCCGGAGCCGGCCGGCCACAGCACGGACTGGAGATCCGGCTGGCCGAGCACGGAGGTCAGGCCGGTGATGGCCAGGAACAGGGCCGTGAAGGCCGTGATCCAGGCCGCGCCGAGCAGCTTGCCCGAGAGGACCTCCGGTGCGGAGGCCCCGTGCTGGGCCCGCAGCGCGGCCAGGGTGGCCATGGTGATGCCGGCGACGAGTCCGCCGCCGAGGAGCGTCATGGGCAGCCAGTCGGGCAGGCCGAGCAGGGGAGCGGGCCCCCGGGAGACCGCGGCCGTGCCGTGGCCGAGCAGGTAGGCCAGTCCGAAACTGACGTAGGCCGCACGGTTGTCGACCTCGCGAGGGCGGCCACGGCCGCCGGCCTCACGAACGGCGGCGGGCGGCAAGGCGGTGGTGGGGCTGGACATGGTGGCAGATCTCCATCCGGGACGGGCGGGGGTGGTGACGGTCTCGCCGGGGGCGCGGGCGATACCGCGCCCCCGGGACGGCACGTCAGCCGTTGCCGTGGTCCAGCTCGCTGTCGGGGACCCAGGAGCCGTGGATTCCGGCCGTCACCCGGTGGGGCAGATGGACGGTGGCGACCCTGTCGAGGCCGGAGGCGTCCAGGACCAGCAGCTGGGAGGAGTCCTGCTTGAGGTCGGAGACCACGGTCAGCAGATAGCCGTCGTCCTCGCTCGTGGCATCGGCGGCGGGCACGAAGACGGCCTCGCTCGGCATCCGGGCATCGCCCACCTGGTGGATGCGGCGGGCACCGGTGGTGCGGTCGTACTTGACGACACCGTAGCCGCCGAAACCGTTCTCGTCGGGGAAGGCGATCGCGTACTGGTAGCGGTTCTCCACACCCAGGAAGTCCTCGTTGAGGGTCGGGAACTCCACCGGCAGATCGTCGATGATCTGCTCGCCGACGGTCCCCTCCGCCAGGTCGATCACCCAACGGCGGGTGTAGGAGCGGGAGCCGGGCTCACTGCCGCGCCCGGGCGCCCCGACCCACCAGTTCCAGGAGAGCCGGAAGCCCTCGCGGTCCACGGTGGGACCCTCCAGGACGATGCGGCCCAGGCCGTCCTCGTAGGCGTTGGAGACGTGCAGCATGTTGCCGGGCTCGATGGAGAACCAGCGGACGTGCCGGGCCCCGTCACCACCGCGCGGCATGACACCGATACGGGCGGGCTGGTGATCGCTCCAGCTGTAGGGGATACCGGAGTGCTCCGTGGCGTCGAAGGTGACATTGCCCTCGACGAACACCACATGACGGCGGGTGATCGCGAAATCGTGCTTGAGCGAGGCGGTCGCCCCCGGCACATCGGCACTGTCGGTGATCTCGCCCTTGGCGTCCGCGACGTAGTACGTCAGGAACGGCGGGAACGGCGAGGACCCGAAGAAGTGGAGCTCCCCGGTCACCGGGTCCTCCTTGGGGTGCGCGGTCATCGCACTGCGCAGCTTGCCGCCGAAGTCGTGGGCGCCGACCGTTTCCAGCTCCGGGGTGAGCTCGAAGGGGAAGTTCGCCTCGCACAGCGCCAGCAGGCGTCCGCCGTGCTCGATGATGTGCGTACCGGCGGTGCTGGCGCTCAGGTCCGGCCCGCGCTCGGTCATGTACGGGGCGCCGTCCAGGGCGGGAGTGTGCACCCAGCGGTTGCGGTACCACTCGGCGCGGCCCGCACGCAGGCGGATGCCGTGGACCATGCCGCTGCCCTTGAACCAGTGGCTGGGAGTGACACCGGGCTTGGGGTTGTGCCCGTTGCGCAGCAGCCGGCCGTTCAGCTCGGGGGGCAGGGAACCCTCGACGGTGAGGCCGGTGGCGGTGACCTCCTCGGTGAGGGGGGTGTAGTGGCCGGTCAGGTACGGCTTCGCAGTGGTCATGGCAGATATCTCCTCGATCGGTGTGAGAGGTGGTCAGGCAGCCTGTTCGGCACGGCTTTTGAGGTGGGAGAGCCAGCTCTCCAGGGAGTCGTGGAGGGCCTTGTGGAGGTCGTCGGCCGCGGCCTCGACCGGGGCGCCGCTCCAGGACTCCTCGGTGCGGACGGTGGTGCGCCCGCCGTCCTGCTCGAACGTCCACACGTGTACGCCGGTGATACCGGCGGCGGGACCGCCCCACACGATCCGCTCCCCGGGAACCAGCTCCCGCACGGTGGAGGTGATGTCCAGGCCGTGGGTGCGCCAGCTGAACGACCCGCCGGGCCGCAGCGGCCCCTCGGCCTCCACCCGGACCACGTCCGGGTTCCACAGCGGCCAGGCCGCAATGTCGGTGTGCAGCGCCCACACGCTCTCGAGCGGGGCGTCGATCACGGTGCTCAGGCGGACGATGACGGGAGCGCTCTCGTCGATGGTGACCATGGCTGTGCTTCTTCCTGTTCTGGACGACATGTACCGGTGGTGCCGGGCGTTCTGGGCGTGCCCGCCGGGGATTACGGGACAGCCCTCAGGGGGTGTTCTGCCGGACGGGGGAGAGCGGAGAGCCCTCCGGGCCGGGAGCCGGATCGGAAGCCGGCCCGGCGGGGGCGGGGGCGGCCGGGGTACGCGCCCCCGTGCGGCGGGTGAGGAGCAGCGCGAGGAGGGCCGTGACGGCCAGGACCGCGGCCGAGACGGTGAAGGCGGCCCGGTAGCCGGCCGTGAGCGCCTCCAGGGAGGGCCGGTCCGCGGACGCGCCGGCGGTGACGGAACCGGCCAGGGTGGCCAGGGCCGCGAGACCGATCGCCCCGCCGACCTGCCGGGTGGTGTTCACCAGCCCGCCGGCAAGACCCGCGTCCTGCCGCGGGACACCGTCCACGGCCAGCCCGGTGAGCTGGACGAAGGCGACGCTGAGCCCCAGGCCGACCAGGACGCTCGGGCCGAGGACGTCCACCGGGTAGGTGCCGTCGGCGCTCATCCGCGACAGCCACAGCAGCCCGGCCGCCTCCGTCAGCAGCGCCGCGGTCAGGGTCGCGGTGGCACCGAACCGCCGGGCCACGCGCGGGGCGAGGGCGGAGCCGAGCATATGGGCGCCGGCGAGGGGGAGTTGCCCCACTCCCGTGACCAGCGGGCCCGACCCGAGGACCTGCTGCTGGTACAGCGGCAGGAAGAAGAACAGGGCGATCCACACGGACCCCAGCAGGGCCATCAGCAGATTGCCCGCACCGACCCGGCCCGCGGTGAGCAGCCGCACCGGCACCAGCGCCTGCGGCCGGCCCCTCTCGATCACACAGAAGGCCGCCAGCAGCACGACGGCGCCACCGAGCGCGCCCAGCACCGGCGGATCGCCCCAGCCGGCCCCGCGCGCGGTGGTCAGACCCCACACCAGACAGGTCAGCGCCAGCGTCACGGTGACGGTGCCCAGCAGGTCGAACCGCCCGGCCGTCTCGCGTACGGCGTCCCGGGGCACCAGCACGGCCACCGCGGCCAGCACCAGCACCGCCCCGAACGCCACCGAATGGAAGATCCACGGCCAGCCCCACGCCTGGGTGAGCACACCGCCCAGCAGAACGCCGCCCGCGGCCCCCGCACCGGAGACCGCACCCCACACCCCCAGCGCCCTGCCACGCGCCGGCCCGGGCGGGAACCCGTCCATCGCCAGCGCGAGCGCGGCCGGGGCGATCGCGGCGGCGCCGGCCCCCTGCACCGCACGGGCACCGATCAGCACACCGGGGGAGGTGGCCAGCCCCGCCGCCACCGACGCCAGCACGAACAGCGCGAGCCCGGCCACCAGCACCCGGCGGCGGCCCAGGAGATCGGCGACCCGTCCGCCCGCCAGGAGCAGCGCCCCGAACGCCAGGCCGTAGGCGTTGACCACCCAGGTGGTCCCGCCGTCCGACAGGCCCGCCCCGTCACGGATCTGAGGGAGCGCCACATTGACGATCGAGGTGGCGAGCATGACGGTGAACTGGGCCGCGGCGAGCGCCGCGAGCACCGCTCCCGGCCCGGGGGGCCGGCGTGCTGACCGGCCCGTCTGCGTGAGTGCAACGTTCATGACGCACACACTCGGCGCGGACGCTGTCCACTATCCAGACCCGGCGGGCGCGGCCACTGTCCACTGCTGTCCGCGCCTGTCCACCCGGCGCCCCGCCGCAGCCCGCCCCGCGCCCGCCGCCGCTACCTCGGGTCGTGCAGCTCCCGCTGCCACAACGCCTCGCCGAGCAGGTCCAGACCCTGACGCAGGTGACGACGGTAGGTCCCGTACGGAAGACCCAGACGGCGCGCGGCGGCCTCCTGGGTGGGCGCACCGGAGAAGTAGCCCGCCGTCAGGGCCTCACGCGCCCGCACTCCGCGCGGATCACCCGCGAGATCGTCGACGGCCCCGCGCAGCAGGGCACGCAACTCCCCGACCGGTTCACCGAAGTCGGCGGCCAGACGGGTACGCATCAGAGCGCAGGCGGCGAACGCGTCCGTATCGCGCCAGTGCGCCAGCGCCTCGCGCACGGCCTGGTCGAACGCGGCCCGTGAGACGGGCGACGGCCCGGACGCGGACGGCGCCGGCCCGGCCGTGGCCGATATGAAACGCAGCAGCCATGCCTCCACCGGCAGCCGGCGCCAGTCCACACCGAACAGCCCGTAGGAGTACGCACCCACCCGCGGCCGCGCCCCGGTGTCGTCGAGCGTGCCCCTGACCCGCCCGGCCCAGGTCTCGGCGTCCTGGAACACCGCGAAACCGTAGGCACGGCCGCGGGCCCGCGCCGCCTCCGCATGGGCCCGGGAACTGCTCAGGTCGATGACGCGCGAGGGAACCTGGTACCGCTCGGGATAGACCGAGAAACGGCTGATGCCGATGTGCTCGCCCGCACCCACCGGCGCGGTGGCCTCGGTGTACCGCCAGGCGGCCGCGACGACGGGATCGGCCGCCACGTCCCGGGGGTCGGCCGGGGCCGGCAGGACCAGCCGGGCCGTGAACGCCACGATCCGGCCCGTGCTCACCAGCCGGTAGACGCTGAACGCCTGCGGCTGGCGCTGCGCCCAGTAGCGGACCAGCTCCGCGCCGGCCGCCCCCTCGGTCTCCTCGGCCATGCGCAGCACGACATCGATGTCATCCGGGTGCAGAGGACGGTCGTGCACCTCGTCCTCGCGGGACCAGCACCGCAGCCGGGCCAGCGTCTCGCCCTCCCGGAAGAGGTAGAAGAGATCGTCGGTGACGGTCCACACCCGCTCCTCGGGTGCCTCGCGCAGGAGGCGCAGGTACTCGTCCGCCAGGCGCCGGCGCATCGACTCGAAGGCGTTCGGCGCCCGCCAGCGCAGGTCGGCGGCGAGGGTCTCGCGCGCGGCGTCGTGCGGATGGAGCCCGCGGTGGGTCGACTCCATGAACGGCAGGTCCCGCAGCCAGGAGAAGAGCGGATGGACGTCCTCCTCGGGCAGCACCGCCGCGAGGAGTTCCTCCGACGTCGAACGGGCCTGCGCCGCCACCTCCAGGGCGCGGCGGTGGGCCGCCGTGGGCACCTCCCCGATCAGCCCCGCCAGCAGGGTGCGCAGCACATCCGCCGTCGGAGCCCAGATCTCCTGCCTGCCGCACCCCTCCGATCCCGCCGCGGCCGCCAGCGACAGCGCCAGCGGGTTGCCTCCGGCGAAGCGCAGCACCCGGTCGCGCAGTTCGGGCCGGATCTGCGCCGACACCAGCAGGCTCCGCGCCTGCTCCTCGGAGAACGGCTCCAGTTCGCTCACGTGCAGCAGCCGGGACCAGGCGGGGTCGGCGGTCCACTGCGGCTGCGGAGCACGCCGCCCGGCCAGCACCACCAGGGTGTCGTCCGCGGCTCGGGGCAGGAAGTGGTGCCACAGCCAGCTCTCCAGCCACTGGCAGTGCTCGAAGGAGTCCACGAACAGGACCGTGCCCGGAACATCCAGGAACGGACCGGCGGCGTGCTCGAAATCGGCCGGGTCCCGGCTGACGAACCGGCCGTCGAGTTCCACGAGCAGCCGGCCCGACGCACGGGCGTGGTCCGCCAGCCGCCGCAGCAGCGTCGACTTCCCGATGCCGCCCGGCCCGTACACGTAGAACGCGAACGGCGCCTGCGGATCACCGGCCAACGCCTCCCCGAACCGGCCGAGTTCCTCGTCCCGTCCCACGAAGGCCCGTACGCGCGCCCTGCTCAGTCTTTCCCCCACGGACACCATGGCGGCTCCCCTCTCCCTCGCTCCCGGCCCGGTCAGCCGACCAGTCCGATGTTGTTGTCCTCGGCGTCTCCGGTGATCAGCAGAGTGGTCTCCTCCACGCGCCGGAAGCGGCCGTCGGGTGCCATCCGGGCGAAGAGGTACACCTCGGTACGGGAGGTGTGGCCGTCGCGGTGGCCGAGGGTGACGGTGTGACGGTCGGCGTAGAGCAGCCCGTCGCGGAGCTCTTCGTGGACCTCGACGTGCCCGCTGCCGACCAGCGAGCGCAGGCGCGTCATGTGCCGGGCGAAGCCCGTCCTGTCGCTCCACACGCCGTTGGTGCGCTGGCGGTAGTCGGGGGCGAAGTGCCGGTCGATGGCTTCGGCGAGGTCCAGGCCCGGCTCGAACAGCAGATCGTGGATGGCCGTGGCGATATCGGTCGACGTCATGGTCGTCTTCTCCTGAAACAAAGTGGGGGACAGCGAAATCCGGGCTCACGCAGCCGCGGAAGGCAGGGCCCGGCACAGGCCCGGCGGGCGAGACGGCCGCAGGTCGCGGCCGGCGCCGCGCTCTCAGCCGACGGGGGTGAAGTCCAGCGACAGCGCGAGCGGCCCCCGCGTGTACAGGCCGGCTTCCCGGTAGCGGAAACCGGGGCTGTAGCGGACCTCGTCGAGCAGGGGCAGCAGCATCGCGGCGACCGTCTCGATCTCGGCACGCGCGAAGGCCGCGCCGACGCACTGGTGCAGTCCGGCGCCGAAGGACAGGTGCTGGGCGGCCGCGGTGAAGGAACGGGCGGCGCCCAGGTCCGGGCGGTGGATGTCGAAGACGTCCGGGTCACTGAAGGCGCCGGGATCCCGGTTGGCCGCGCCGATCATGCAGAAGACGGTCGCACCGGCCGGGACGGTGGCGCCGGCGAACACCGCGTCCTGCTCCGCCCGGCGGGGAATGAGCTGGACCGGCGGGCTGTATCGCAGGGTCTCCGCGATCGCGGCGGCCAGCAGCCGCGGGTCCCGGCGGACCTGCGCCAGCTGCTCGGGACGGTCGATCAGGTGCTTGAAGAGCAGGGCGAGCGTCTTGTCCGCCGGCTCGGCGGCGGCGACCAGGACGTTGATGATCAGCGCGGTGACGTCGCGGTCGCTCATGACGACACCGCCGAACTCGGCCGTGCACAGCCTCGATATCAGATCGTCGCCGGGACGGCTGCGCCGCTGCTCGATGACGGGCAGGAGATAGGTCTCCAACTCCTCGGCGCAGTCGATGCAGTGCCGGCGGCGCTCGGGGGTGAGGGCGAGGCTGGTGACGAACTCGGCGACCCCGCCGTGCCAGGCGGCCACCTGCTGCCAGTCCCCTTTGTCGAGCCCCAGGACGTCGAGCGCGACGTGCACGGCGAACGGCTTGCCGAAGTCGTTGACCAGGTCCATCCGCCCCCGGGCGAGGAAAGGGGCCATGAGCTCGGCGGCGTTGGCGTGGACGGCGCGTATCTGTCTCTCCAGGGCCCGTCCGGTGAACGCCCGTACGACGATCTTCCGTTTCGCGGTGTGCTCGGCGCCGGTCATCTGGGCGAGGACCGGCCCGCGCATCACCGGCTCGGCACGCACCTGCAACATCTCGGTGCTGAAGGCCTCATGGTCGGTCAGCACCCGCTTCACGTCCTCGTGGCGGGAGAGGAAGTAGCTGTCGATCGCCGGCTCGTAGTGCACCGGAGCCCGCTCCCTCAGCCGTGCGAAGTAGCGGTGGGGGGCGGCGGCGAAGTCCTTGGACAGGACACTGAAACGGGCAGGGACCGCGGGCATGGTGAAGACCTCTCGAACAATGCAGTGGGGGAAGGAGAGCCGGGCCGGCAGGAGTCAGGAGCCGCCACGGGCCCCGGACATCGCGGCCGGACACGGCCACGGCCGGGACCGCACCCGGATGCACATCTGTGTTGTCACTCCTGTCGGCTGTCCGCCGTCCACGACGGGTTCCCGTGACCTGCGTCACGACCACGCCGCAGCGGGCACGCCCACGGCCGCGGTCCGGCCTGCAAGACGCGCGAACGACGGTACGGGTTGCGCCGGTTGGAAAGGCTGCGCACCGGCCGGCAGGACACCCTGGAGCCGGAACTCCTCAGCCGGCGGCGCCCGACCGGGCCCGGGCCCGGTCACGGAGCCACGCGACCGCTCCCACCAGCACCGCCACCCCCAGCCCGTACAGGGGCAGCCACAGGGTCGTCGTGGCCGCCAGGCACTCGGCGACCGCCTTGCGCGCCTGGTCCTGCTGCGCGAACGCCAGCGCCGCAGCGTCATTGCCGGCCAGGTTCCCCAGCGCCGCCTCCGCCTCAAGGGCCGCGTACCGCCCCGCCAGCGCACAGTCGCCGCGCGTGCCCGGCATCGGGAACAGCCAGGCCCGGCGCTGCAGCAGGGGAGCGAGCGCGACCGCCACGCACAGGCCGACGACCAGCGCGTACGCGACCAGGCCGCGCATGTACGGCGAACGGATCTCCGGAGTCCACTGCGCCCGCCGCTGGAAGGCGGACATCACCGCGAGGAGCGTCACCCCGATGAACGTGGCGAACCACTGCCACGAACCCTGGGCGAGCGCGAACGTCAGCACCGCGGCGAGCCCGATGCCGATGACCCCGGGAGCGGGAGCGGCATCACCCGGTGCGGCGGACGCCGGCCTCGGGGTCACTCGGGGGCTGGGATCACTCACGGGCCTCTCCAACAGAGGGGGGACAACAGCATGCGCCCGCAACACCCCGCCGCCCCGGCCGCCGTGCCGCACGGGCCCCGCGCCCCGCCCGGATGGCCCCCGCCCGGCCGGGCCTGCGCATTTCACCCGCCGGGGCCCCAGCCGCACTGCGTCCCCCGTCAGGCCGCCCCACAATGGGATGACGGCCTGCGTGCGGCCATTCAGCGGTGTCCCGACTGCCCCGGCCGAGAGGAACGCCCCCATGCGCGCTGAGTCCTCGCCGGCCGCGCGGAGGACGGGGGCCTTCGTCGCGGTCGCCGTCGCCCTGTTCTGCATCCAGCTCGACTTCTTCGCCCTCAACCTCGCCCTTCCCGGCATCGCGGCGGAGCTCGGCATCACGGACTCGGCCGCGCAGTGGACCCTGTCCGCCTACATGCTCGCCATCGGCTGCTTCTTCATCGTCGGCGGCCGGGTGGGGGACGTCTTCGGACGGCGGGGCACCCTGCTGGCCGGGCTCGCCCTGTTCACGGCCGGTTCCGTGGGCTGCGCGCTGGCTCCCGGCCTCGGTCTGCTGGTGGTGGCCCGGATCGCGCAGGGCGTGGGCGCGGCGTTCGTCTTCCCGGTGTCCGTGTCCGTGATCACCAACACCTTTCCCGAGGAGACCCGGGCCAAGGCCCTGGGCGCCGTCTTCGGCGTCGCCAACATCGGGACCGCGCTCGGGCCCTTCGTGGGCGGAGGGTTCACCGAAGGGCCAGGCTGGCGCTGGATCTTCTGGCTGATGGTCCCGCTGAGCCTGATCTCGCTGCTCGCCGCCCTCGCCTGCGTACCTAACTCGCGCGACACCTCGGCGCCCCGCGAGCTCGACCTCCTCGGCTGCGCCCTGATCGTGTGCTCGCTGGCGGCACTGACCCTGGCCGTGGAGCGCGGGGACGCCTGGGGCTGGGGGAGTGCCCGTACTCTCGGCTGCTTCGCCGCGGCCGTGACGGCCGGCGGGCTGTTCCTGGTGCGCGAGCGCCTCGCCCGGCACCCGCTGGTCGATCTGCGGCTGTTCCGCAACGTCCCGTACGTCCTGGTGACCGGGATGGGCTCGCTCTCGAACATGGGCTACGGCGTCACCGTCTTCCTCGCCACGCTCTACCTCCAAGGCGTCCGCGGCCTCTCGCCGCTCCTGGCGGGCACGGTGTTCCTGGCCCCGGCCCTGCTGGTGGCGGTCAGCGGGCCGCTCGGGGCGCGGCTGGCCCGGTACATGCGGCCGACCGCGGTGATGGCGCTCGCCGGGGCCGTCGCGGGCACCGGGATGTACGCGCTGGCCCAGGCCGATGCCTGGTGGCTGTACGTGCCGGTGTTCGCATGGTGCGGCCTGGGCCTGGGACTGGGCTGGACCTTCTCCAGCGTGGCGACCCAGCAGGTCGTCGCACCGGCCCGGGCGGGGGAGGCGTCGGGCGTGCTGCTGACGTTCCTGGTCACGCTGGGCGCGATCGCCCTCGCCGGGACCGCGGCGGCGATCTCCGCGATGACGCCGCAGCGGCCGCCCGAGGAGGCCTACGACGCGATCCTTCGGCTGGGCGGGATGGTCATCGTCGCGACGGCGGTGATCGTCATGGCCGTACGCCACCGGCTCGTGGTGCTGGGCAGGGTCCCGCCCCTGTCGATGCGGGAGGCGGACCGCCGGCCCTGACACTCCCGCCCTGACGCCGCGGGCGCGGACGGGGCCCGGACACACACGGGCCCGGGAAGCCCGGACAGCAGGACAGCAGGAGAGCAGGAGAGCAGGAGAGCAGGAACGGAGAACAGGAAACCCCTTCCGGCCTGCGGACCGTGTGGCCGCGATGCCCCGAAGCCACACGTGGCGCCAATAATGGCTCGCCATGGCGCCATGTGTGAGCCATAATGGCGTCATGGGGTGGCGCGCCCCGGCCGCAGGCCACGGGGCGCGTTGCGCGGGGCGGGCGATCAGGGGGCGGATCATGGACACAGCACGGAGCCGGCAGCGGGCGGAGCCCGGCCCCCTCACGGCCTTCACCCGCTTCGTGCTCTGCGGCGGCGGAGTGGGACTCGCCTCCAGCTTCGCCGTGACGGCCCTCGCCTCCTGCATACCCTGGGCCCTGGCCAACGCCCTGATCACCGCGGCCTCCACGCTCCTCGCCACCGAGCTGCACGCCCGCTTCACCTTCGGCGCGGGCGGGCGCGCGACCTGGCACCAGCACGCGCAGTCGGCCGGCTCCGCCGCGGCGGCGTACGCGGTGACCTGCCTGGCGATGCTCCTCCTGCACCAGCTGGTGGCGGCTCCCGGCGCTCCCCTCGAACAGGCCGTCTACCTCTGCGCCGGCGCACTCGCCGGTGTCGCACGGTTCGCGGTGCTGCGCCTCGTCGTCTTCACCCGGAACCGCTCGCAGGCCACGGCCACGGCCACGGCCGCCGCCGCAGCCGTCCCGACCGCGCGGCCGGTGTGCGCGACCGTGGCCCGTGACTCGGCCCCGGCCCGCCCGGCCGATCTCTGCCCCGCCGCCTGACCCCGCCGCCCGACCCGCCGGCGAGCCCGGGGCGGGAGACCGCGGGCCCGGTCAGGACATTTCGTCCGGGTCGCAGGTCGCGCGGCGCAGACCGATCGTGCGCAGCGCCCGCATCAGCCCCTCCTCGTCGCCCGCGCGCACCAGGTGGACCGCCCCGTCGACGGTGACGACGTCGAGATCGACGGGAGTCGCGTCGGCCCTCGTGCGGAGCACCACCCCGCTCGGCGGGTCCAGGGCGCGCACCCCCCGGAAGACGCCGAACGAGGCCGGGTCGTCCCGGAAGCTGCCGGACAGGGTGAGCACGGTGATGTCGGGGAGCAGGACCCGGGCGTGCGCCAGCGCGACGTCCGGCGTGCGGGCATGGGAGATGACCTGGAAGTGGGGATTGCGCTGGATCCGCGACCGCAGCACCTCCAGCTCCACGCCTTCCGGTATGCCGACCACCAGGACCGTCATCACAGTGCCCCATCCTCCGCCGCGCCGGCGTGCCCGTCGAGCGGGACGCGCCCGGCACATCCCGCGCCGCGTCGCGATGAGTACGGGCCCCGCCGCCGGTCTACCCTTCAGACCCACTCTCAGGAGGAGCGGCAGATGACCGGTACGACCGCTTTCGATCTCGGACCGCAGGCGCGGATCGTGGCCCGTCTCGCGGCAGCCGTCCCGGACGCCCGGCTCACCGACCGGACGCCCTGCCCCGCCTACACGGTCGGTGACCTGCTGGGCCACCTCGCGGGTCTCGCGGTCGCCTTCCGCGACGCCGCCCGCAAGGACCTGGGCCCCACGACGGACACGGACCCCACCTCGGCCACGCCCTCCCTGCCCGCCCGCTGGCGCGAGGAACTGCCCGGGGTCCTCGGCGAACTCGCCGAGGCCTGGGAAGACCCGGCCGCCTGGACCGGCATGACCCGCGCCGGCGGCGTGGACCTGCCCGGCGGGATCGCGGGTGCGGTGGCGGCCGACGAGCTGGTGCTGCACGGATGGGACCTGGCCCGGGCCACCGGCCAGGAGTACGCGCCCGATCACGCCGCGCTCCGCTCCTCGCACGCGTTCCTGCTGGCGGCCGCCGAGGAGGGGGACCGCGGCGACGGCATCTTCGGACCCGTCGTGCCCGTACCGGACGACGCCCCGCTGCTGGACCGGACGCTCGCACTGAGCGGCCGCGACCCGGGCTGGACGCCGCCCGCATCCCCGTGACGCGGGCGGCGTGCCCCGGCCCGCCGCCCGGGGGCACGCGAACGCCGGGCTCTCAGGTCTGGCACTGCTTCGTGGCCGCGGGGGACCAGCCGCTCCAGGCGGCGCCGTCGGCCCGGGCGTGTACCCGGATCTCGACCTTCACGGGACCGCACACCCGGGTCGTGCTTCCCACCTCGAGGGGGCCGATCGACTCACCGGCCCGGACATGGGTGCGGCCGCTGCCCACTTTCTCCCAGTGGCCACCGTCGACGACGCGGAAGAACGCCTCGTAGGAGACGTTCAGCCCCTTCGCTCCCGTGTTCCGTGCCCTGATGTGCGCCGTGATCTCCCGCGTGGGGAACCTGCCGGCGGATCCCCGCTGGGCGCTGATGCAGCCGTTGACGGCCACCCGGCCGGTCGACGTCCCCCCGCCGCACGCGACCGCCGCGGCGTGAGCGGGGGCCGGGACGGCCAGCATGGTCAGCGCAGCCGCGCCCAGGACCGTTCCGGTGCGCCTCAAGAAATGCAATGTCCCCATCCTTGTTCTCCGTGCCGTTCTTCCTGGAAGCGACCATGGCCCGCCATGAGGCGCGACGGGCAGGGTTTCCCGGAACCTTCGCCCGGATGGACGCGCGCGCGGGCCGGAGGGTGGCCGCACGCGGCGGGCGGCCACCCGCCCGCCACCGGCCTCAGAGCCCCCCCACGGAGGAGAGACAGCCTCCACTCCACCCATTTCCTTCGATAACTAGGCAATTCGGGCATCGAGATGGCTCCCTCAAAGGGGTACAGCCGGTGACAATCGGTGAGATTCGGGCGTCCCGCTGGTGACCCGCCCCATAGGGCCCACGTCACATACGAACCGGGATAGTAGCCACCGCAGGCCCGATGCCGCGCCTCCCGGGCCCCCGAAGGCCCGTCGGCCCCCGACTGCGAAGGTCCCTAGTAAGCGGGGTCGTTGCCAGGCCGTCGGGGCGTCTGTAGAACTGGATGAGTCGCAAGGCGGCAGGGGTACTTCAGGTACTTCACCCGCCGCCGACGAACCCCTCTCCTTTGCGTGAGTGGCTCACGCATGTCTTCGGCATGCGTGCGACCGCCCTTGTCCCCGTCGGAAGGTCCATCCGTGTCCAACGCCATCATCCGCCGCATCGCCACCTCCAAGAAGGCCCTCGCGGGCACCGTCGTCGCCCTCGGTGTCGCCGGTTCCATGCTTGCCACGGTTCCCGCCCAGGCGGCCCCGATGAGCGCCAAGGCGATCGCGCAGCAGATGATCAAGGACCCGGCCCAGTTCGCCGCCTTCGACAAGATCATCTCGCACGAGAGCGGCTGGAACCACACCGCGACCAACGCCTCCTCCGGCGCGTACGGCCTGGCCCAGGCCCTGCCGGCCTCGAAGATGGCCTCGGCCGGCGCGGACTGGAAGACCAACCCCGCCACCCAGATCAAGTGGGGCCTGGACTACATGAACGACCGCTACGGCAGCCCCGTCGGCGCCTGGAACTTCTGGCAGAACAACCACTGGTACTAAGCCGCCAGCGGACAGCACGCATACGCACGAGCGCCCGGCCGGGACCACCCGGCCGGGCGCTCGTGCGTGTACGCGGCCGCCGCGCCCGCCCGGCCGACGCTCCAGCAGGGCATCACGGACCCGTCCGGCACGAATGCGGGATCCGTACCGGCCGCGCCGGCCGGGACCACGACCGGCCCGGCCGCGGGGACGGCCCCGTGACCACGGCGGACAGCCGCCCGGCGCGGACACGCGCACACCGCGAGGGCACCGGATGCGGCCCAGCCTCGGCGGGCACCGCCATCGGCACCACCGCACCACCCCTGCCGGACGAACGGCATGCGCCCCCGCGGCAGTTGCGGGTGGACACCGGTGGGCAGTGCTGGACAGTCACAGGCCCCTGCCGGGCCTGGAGAGTGGACACCGCCCCGCGTGAGTCTGTGCGCCATGAACGTTGCACGTACTCGGACGGACGAGGCAGCGCCCATGCCCGCGGCCCGGAACGGCTCCCTGCCCGCCCCGTGGCCGAAGGCCCCGCCCCACCTGCCCGGCGCCGTCGCCGGCAGGGCCGCATCCGCCCCTGAAGGAGCATCAACCATGACCTCCCGCACCCTCCGTGCCATGACGGTGCTGACCGCTGCCGCAGCCCTCTGCGGCGCCGCCCCCACCGCCTACGCCGCACACACCACCCCTGCCACCGCCACCGCCGCCGCGTCCTCCGCACAGGCCGCCGACCGGCGCGTCCCGCGGATCGTCACCGCTTGGGCCCGCGCCTGGAACGGCAGCGAACCCCGGGCGCTCGGCGCCCTGTTCACCGCCGACGGCACCTACACCGACGAAGCCGTGGCGGCCACCTTCCGCGGCCGTAAGGAGATCTCGGGGTGGAAGGCCCGCGCCGACTCCCTGATCGACAACGTCCACGTCACCATCCGCACCACCCGCAGCGACGGCAACCGCATCACCGTCCGGTCCGTCTACTCCGGCCACCTCAAGGGCGCCCCCAAGCCCTTCGCCGTACCGATGACCACGGTGATCGACCTCGACAGGCACCACTGCCGGATCGTCTCCAACAAGGACCACTACAGCCTGGCCGCGGTCCTCGCCCAGTCCGGCCTGCCCGCCGACTGGACCCCGCCCACCACCTGACACACCCCCGGGCCGGCCGGGGGCGGCTACCGCACCGCGGCCACCTCCGGCCGGCCCCCCCCAGCGCCCCCGCCCGCTCAGCCGAGCCGATAGTCGAACCCCGGCGCGGGCGCCGCGGAGCACCCCCTGGACCGGGCCGCGAGCGGCGAACAGCCCCTGCACACGGCGGACGTCGACCTCGCCGGACCGCCGGCGGACCGGAAGACGCACCTGCCCCTCGTCCGGGACAGGGCGGCGCCACTGCCCGGCCCGCCGGCCACCGCGCCGGGCACCACCCGCTCCCCGGATCACGGGCCGGGCGGCCGGGCGCGGGTATTCGTAAAGGTATGCACGGATGCATACTTGGGGCATGGCGGATGCGATGAAGGCCGACTCCCGGGCGCGGGACCGTTCCACGGCCGCCCCCGGCGGACCGCTGCCCCCGTCCCGGTCCCTGTCCCCGGGTGCGAGCGGGGCGGCCTGACCTTGGAACTGCGCATCGACATCCGGTGGCTGCTGGACCGTCAGGAAGAACTCCTGGGCGGCAAGAACCTGGGAGTCCTGGACTACTCGGGTCTGGTGGCCGCCGTCGCCCGGCACCGGGTCAACACCCCGTCGTGGGGGACGGACGAGCCCGACGCGTACTGGCGGGCGGCCGCGCTGCTGGAGCAGATCGTGCTCACCCGCCCACTGCCGGCCAGGAACGAGTACTTCGGCTACGGCGTCGCCGTCGCCTACATCAAAGCCTCCGGCCAGGACGTCGACACCGCCTTCGGGCCCTGGCGCGACCTGATCACCGACATCCGCGCCCTGCGCCTGACCGTCCACGACGTCGCCGACCGCCTCCGCTCCCTGCACCCGAACCCCTAACCCTCCCCGAGCAGCGCGTCGACAGGGTCCTGGGGGAGCGGGACCGGCGCCGCCAGGGCCGCGTCGTAGGCCGGGCGCGCGAACACATAGGGCCCCATGGGCAGTTCGCCCCACTGCGGCCGGTGGACCTGGTGGAAGCCGGACCAGGTGACCTCCGTGGCCGTCGCACGGACCGTGGCGGACAGGGGCCAGCAGGCGTCGATCCCGCAGCGGCAGCCCAGGAGGTACAGGGCGCCGGGGTCGCCGTCGAGGAGCTCCGGCTGCGCCCCGCCCAGGAAGTGGGCCCGGGCCAGGGCGCCGTCGGCGTCGTCGAAGTACAGCGGGGCGTGCTGGCGCAGCAGGAACTCCTCGCGCTCCTGCGGGGTGTCGTCGTCCTCCTCCTCGAGCTCCCGGCCCCACAGCGCGCGCGTCGCCTCCGCCACGAGGACGCGCAGGTCGGTGCCGTCGACCCGGATGCCCCAGGCGGTCAGGTGCGGGTAGTCGGGGCAGGGGTGGTGCAGGAACTCGACTTGGTGCGGGGCGCTCGGCAGACTCATGCGCCCCATCCTGCGGCGCCCGCCCGACCGGCTCCACCCATATACCGCCACGACGGGCAGGGCACCGGCACCGCGCGGGCCCGGCACCGCGTGGACCGGGCCGCGCGCCGAACGGGCACGGCCGGACCGGGCCGGGGTGAGGCGGAACGGGCCGGGGTGGGGGCGGAACGGCAGCGGTTAGGGTTCACGATCGTGCCGCACCTCGAGATATCCGACCTGATCACCGCCACGGACCCGCGCACCGGAGCGCGCCTGCCCGTGCGCAGGGCCGAGGTGGTGCACCGCCTCCGCGAGGCCGGCGACCGGCACGCCGCCCGCATCGTCGCCCGGCTGCCCGCCGACCGGCACGACGTGCTCGACCCCCACGCCGTGGACCGCCTCATGATCGGCGTGCACACCGAACTGCAGCGGCTCAGCGAGGAACTGCGCCTCGGGAAGCGGCTCGTCCACATCCTCGGCCCGGTCTTCGAAGCCGTCCGCGCGACAGCCACCGGCCGGCTGCGCCTGGTCGACGTCGGTTCCGGCCTCGGATACGCCGTGCGCTGGCTCGCCGCCCACCACTCGCTCGGCCCGGACGTCGAACTCGTCGGCGTGGACCTGGACGCCGCCCTCGTCGGCGAGGCCGCCCGGCTGGCCCGCGCCGAGGGCCTGGACTGCCGCTTCGTCCACGGCAACGCCTTCGACCTGCCGGAGGCCGCCACCGTGTACGTGTCCACCGGTGTGCTGCACCATTTCCGCGGCCCCGACCTCGCCGGGTTCTTCCGGGCCCAGGCCGCCTCGCCCGCCCTCGCCTTCTGCCACTTCGACATCGCCGCCACCCGGCTCGCGCCCATCGGGGCCTGGGTGTTCCACCGGTCACGGATGCGCCACCCGCTCGGCCGCCACGACGGTGTCGCCTCGGCCCGCCGGGCACACACCGACGAGACCCTGCTGCAGGCGGCGGCCGCGCCGGGGATGCGGCCGCTGCTCTACGAACCCCGGGGCCTGGCCAACCCGTTCTGCACCACCCTGCGCCCCGTCATCGGGATCCGGCCCGAGCTGGAGGCACCGCTGCGCCGGGCCATGGGCCGCTCCGCACGCCGCCTCGTGGGCCCCGAACACCTCGCCGGAGCGGCGCGGTGACCCCGCAGGACGCGGCACCGGCCCTGGCCGTGACCCTCACCGCGCTCGGCCTGGTCGACTCGGCCTTCAGCGGCTTCCGCGCCCACGCCGGGCGGGACGCCAGGATCCGCAAGCACCGCGCCGTCGTACGGGCGACCCTGCGCGGCCTGGCCGTCGGAGCCGGCCTGCTGCTCGCCCCCGTGCTCACGGCCGGCGCCGTCCTGCTGGCCGCCGCCGACCGCGACCGGACGTACGCGGCACTCGCCGAGGGCGCCATCGGATTCCTCGTCCCCCTCGCCTGCTACACCACGGCCGTCCTGCTGTCGCTCGCCGCGTACCTCGTGCTGCCGTTCCGCGCCAGCACCCTGGCCCTGGTGGCCGGCCTCGGCCCCCTGACCCTGCTGCGCCCGCTCGTCCTGGCCGCCGCCTGCGCCGGAACCCTCGCCTCCGGCGGCGGCGCGCCCGCACTCCTGGTCGGCGCGGCCGCGGGCGCTGCCGTCCTGTGCGTCGAACCGCTCGTGCACCGCCGCTGGTACGCCGCCCCGCAACGATGACCCGCCCCCGCGCGGACGGGCGGGCCACCGGCCGGGCCGCGGTGGCGGGTTCGCGCCGTATACGCCCGGCCCGCGTGCTCCTACGGTGCGGGCGGAGCAGGCGGGGGTTCCCGGCTGGACGTACGAGAGGGACGGTGGTGGGATGTCGCGCCTTTCGAAGGACGCGGTCGCAGTACAGCAGGCCGGTACCGGTACCGGGTTCGAGTTGTTCCCCTCGGTGCACGTGGCCGGCGGCCGGGTGGTGCACCTGGTCGGGGACGGCCAGGTGCCGGAACCCGACCGCAGCGATCCGGTCGCGGCCGCGCTGGCCTTCCAGGACCAGGGAGCCACCTGGCTGCACCTGGTGATGGCCGAAGAGGACGACGGGGGCTTCGACCTCCCGCAGGCCCGCCGCATCATCGAGGCCCTCACCATCGACGTCCAGCTCATGTGCCGGTCCGGCGTCCACGACACGGCCACCCTCGAACGGGTCCTCGCCACCGGATGCGCCCGCCTCAACCTCGGCCGCAGCGCGCTGACCGACCTCCCCTGGTGCGCCGAGGCCATCGCCCGGCACGGCAGGCGGATCGGCGTCAGCCTGCCCGTCCACCTGACCGGTCACGGCCCGCGCCTGGCCGGGCCGGGCCGGGGCACGGACGCCGGCGACCTGTGGAAGGCGCTCACCGTTCTCGACGAGGCCGGCTGCACCCGCTACGTGGTCACCGACGTCAGCCGGGAGGGCAGCCTCTCCACCCCCAACCTCGAACTCGTCGCCGAGGTGTGCCGCCGCACCACCGGCGGCGTACTGGCCGCCGGAGGCATCGCCACCCTCGACGATCTGCGCACGGTCGCCGCGCTGGCCCCGCACGGAGTCGACGGCGCCCTCATCGGCCGCGCCCTGTACTCGGGGGCCTTCACCCTCGCCCAGGCACTCGCCTGCGTGGCCACCGGCCCCTAGCTAGGGGGTGTCCTGCCGATCACGCAGGGCTCGGCCTGATCGACCAGATACCCCCCAGCGGACCCCGGGCGCGGTCCGGCCGGACCCGCGCCCGGGAGGCTGCGCCGTACGGATGGACTCGGGCCGTACGGCGGCGGGTACGGGGTCTCGGCGCGCGAAGCGGCCTACCTTCGCACTGCTCCCACACCCCTCCACGAAAGGCAGTACCCGTGCGATCGATCCGTTGCGCCCTGACCGCTCTCGCCGCCGGTGGCATCATCCTGGCGGGCGCGTCCGCGGCCTCCGCCGACGACGCCTTCACCGTCTACGCACCGGTGACCAACACGTACTCGATCGTCTTCGGTGACTTGAGCCAGGTGGCCGGCGACGACGTCTTCAACGCCGGCCGCGACAACACGGTCGGCTCCCACAACGGCGCGGCCCCGGCCGGGGACATCGGCATGGCGAGCCTGCCCGGAACCCAGATCATGAGCAACGAGGCCCTGATGCGGGCTGCCGGCCAGTGGACCGGCAACATCGGCAATTAGCCCCCGCTACCGGACACGGATGCAGGCAGGGAAGGGGGCCGCCGCCCCGGACGGGGCGGCGGCCCCCTTCCCGTGCCCCGCCGTCCGGCGGCCCGGACCCATCAGCTCCCGTCAGGGGAGGCCGCTCGCCCCGGGGCCCCGGTCACCCCGGCTCGCCGGGGGGCCGGTAGCCGATCTGCCCGGCGCTGCGCAGGGCGTCCAGGGTCTCCTCGACGGTGAGGAGCACGGTCGTCTCGAACGAACTGAGCGCACCGCCTCCGCTGATCGCCAGCGAGACGGCGGCCATCGAGACGTTGTCGGGGGCCTCCCACAGGTTGTAGCCGTCGTGGGTGCCGAAGGCGTACCAGAAGCCGTGGAGCTTCCCGCCGACCGACTCGATGTAGGACCGGGCGGCCTCCGCCCGGTCCTCCGGATGACCGATCAGCCGCGCCCAGGTCTGGGGCGTGTAGCTGAACCTCGATAGATAGAGCGGCATCGTGTCCCTCTCTCGTTTGGTCGAGAGGTGCCCGCGGCGGGCCGCACAGGAGCGGGGGAGCCCCCGGAGTCCCCCGAACAGCTGGGCACGACAACCGCCACGGCCCACAACCGACGGCCTAACGGCCGCCGCGGTGCTCCCTGAGGTGCAGCGCGAGTCCGGCGGCGGCCGCCGCGGCCACGACGCCGGCCGCCATGAAGCCGTTGCGCGAGCGCCAGGACAACACCGACCAGCGGGACTGCGCCGACAGCACCGAGCCCGTGCTCAGCCAGGAAGCGGCGGACAGCATGGACAGCGAGGACCCGATGGACGCGGCGCAGAGCGCGCTGCCCACGGATCCGACGGACAGCACCGACCCCACCGAGCCGATCGACAGGACCGACCCCACGGAGCCGATCGACAACACCGAGTCCTTCGACCAGAGGGAGAGGGCGGACCCCTTCCCCCGGTACCACGAGCCCGCCAACGCATCAGGTTCGGTCACGGGCCCATCCTGACAGGGACCGGGGGAGCCCGCCGGTATCGGCGCCGGGCAACCCGCACGACTACCGGTCGCGCCAGTCCGCCAGTCCGCCAGTCCGCGAGCCCGCGAGCCCGTGCGCCCGTGCGCCGGTCAGGCCGCGGCCGCAACCACGTGCGCGTTGTCGACGTACAGGCACAGCGCGCCGTCCTGCGGGCACCTCAGGCCGACCGAGATGCTCCGTACCGCTCCGTCCTGCGCGAACGAGAGCGCGACCGCGACCTGGAACACGCCGTCCCCTGCGGGGCATTCGGGCAGGTCCGACGGCTCGAAGCCCGGCCCCGGCGAGGCGGGCGGCAGCGGGACCCCGGACGGCGCGAGCGTCCACGGGTACGCCGCCGGGTACACGTCCCCGTCCGTGATGCCGACCGGTATGCAGCAACCCACGCAGAAACACTCGCCCTTGGCGACCTCGAACCCGTCCGCCCCGCTGCCGCACAGCTCGCACGAGACGACCAGCACCTCGACACGCCCGCCCGGCTCCGCACGGGCGGCATCGCGCACCATGCGCACGACCTCCTCGGGCCCGGCGCAGGGCCGCCCCGCAGCTCCGGACGTCCACACGGCTTCATGATCCATGGTGGGGATCCTCGCACGCGGGCCCGGCCGGACCGCCGCCGCGCCACCCGGCCCGCTACCCGGCCCGCTCCGCGCGAAAGGCACGCCGGTAGGCGGCCGGTGTGGTGCGCACGGCCTCGTGGAAGCGCCGGCGCAGATTGACCGCCGAGGACAGACCGACCCTGCGCGCGATGGTCTCCACGGGCAGGTCCGTCTCCTCCAGCAGCGCCCGGGCCGCGGCGATCCTGCGGTCCAGCAGCCAGCGTCCGGGACTGATGCCCAGCTGCTCGGTGAAGCGCCGGGTCAGCGTGCGGGCCGAGACCTGCGAGCGGACCGCCATCTCGGCGACACTGACCGGCTGGTCGAGCCGCCCGCCCAGCCACTCCAGCAGCGGGGCCAGCGAGTCGGTCACCGGTCCGGAGGTGGGCAGTTCGGCGTACTGCAGCTGGCAGCCCTCGCGGTGCGGCGGCATCACCATCCGCCGGGCGATCCGCATCGCGTACGCGGCGCCCTGGTCGACACCCACCAGGTGCAGGCACAGATCCACGCCGGCCGCGGACCCGGCGCTGGTGGAGACGTCGCCGTGGTCGACGTAGAGCACCGCGGGGTCCACCCGTACCTGCGGGAACCGGGCGGCCAGTCCGGCGGCCTGCGCCCAGTGGGTGGTGGCCCGCCGGCCGTCCAGCAGTCCGGCGGCGGCGAGCACGAAGGCGCCCGAGCAGATGCCGACGATCCGGGCGCCGCGCCGGTGGGCCCGGCGGACCGCCGCGACCACCGCCCCCGGCACCTCGGTGCCGGCCGGCTGCTGCCAGCCGGGCACCAGCACCGTGTCCGCACCCTCCAACGCGTCCAGGCCCGCGGTGACCAGCATGTCGTAGCCGGACCGGGTGCGCACCGGGCCGGGGTGCTCGGTGCAGACCCCGAACGCGTAGCGGGCGGGGATCTCCGGGCCGTGGTCGCCGAACACCTCGGCCGCACAGGCCAGCGGGAACGACGACTGCGGGGGCTGAAGCAGGGCCACGACCCTGTGCAGCGCCGGGGACGTGGGCAGCGAACGCGGCGTCATGGCGGGAAAGTACCCCATCATGTCGTTCAGGACACTGGGGACGGGGGATTGGTCCAGTCCAATATCGGTGGTGTGACCGCCACTCAGACCCCGACCGGCCGCCGGCCCGATCCACTGGCCACCCGGCCCCCGTTGTGGGACCGCCGCTTCACCCTCTACTTCACCGCCCGCGCGGTCTCGCTCCTCGGCGACGCGATGATGCCGGTCGCCGCCGCACTCGCCGTCGGCGCCCTGTACGGGATCTCCGGCGTCGGCCTCGTCCTCGGTACCTGGACCGGGACGTTCGTCCTCCTCGTCCTCTTCGGCGGGGTCCTCGCCGACCGGTTCGGCGCCCGCCGGATGATGGTCTGCGCGGACCTCGTACGGGTACTCACCCAGGGGATCCTGGCCGCTGCCTTCTTCGCCGGGACCCCGCCGTTCTGGCTGCTGGTGACCATGGCGGCACTGGCCGGTGCGGCCGTCGCCATGTTCCTGCCGGGCGCGAACGGGATGGTCCCGCTGGTCGCCCGCGAGCCGCAACGGGCCAACGCCACCCTCAAGGTGGCCGACGCGCTCGCCCACCTGCTCGGCCCCGCCCTGGCTGGCCTGCTGATCACCCTGACCAGCGCCGGCACCGTGTACGCGATCGACGCCGGCACCTTCCTGCTCAGCGGCCTGTGCCTGACCCTCATCCGCCTCACCCCCGCCGAGCCCGCCGAGCCCACCGTCGACGCGCCCGCGCCCGCCGCGGCCGACGCCGACTCCCGCGCCCGCACCACCGGTTCGCTCCGCCGCGACCTGCGCCAGGGCTGGCAGGCATTCCGCGCCCGCACCTGGATGTGGGCGGTCATCCTCATCTGGATGGGCTACGGCGTGCTGGTCTTCGGCCCCCTGGTACCGCTCGGCTCGGCACTGATCGGCGCCCGCCTCGGCCCGGACGCCTACGGCCTCGCGGTCTCCTGCCTCGGCGCCGGAACGGTGCTCGGCGGCCTGCTGGCACTGCCCCTGCGCCCCGCCCGCCCGCTGGCCGCCGGCACCGTGGCCATGGCGCTCTACACCGCACTGCCGCTCTGCATCGCGCTGGACGCCGGCCTGCCGGCGCTGCTGGCGGGCCACGTACTCGGCGGCGGCGCCATGGCGTTCTGGTCGGTGATGTGGGCGACCAGCGTCCAGACCCACACCCCGCCCGCCCTCCTCAACCGGGTCACCGCGTACGAGCTCGCCGGATCGGTCTCCGGGATCGCGCTGGGCCAGATACTGGCGGGACCGGCCACCGCACTGGCCTCCCCGGGCCGGCTGCTGCTGGTGTCGGCGGGCGCCTGCCTGGCGGGCAGCGCCGCACTGTGCGCGATCCCCGCGATCCGCACCCTCCGCCGCACCACCGGCCCGGAACAACGGGTGTGACGGGGGCGGACCTGCTGACGTAGGTTCCTCCTCGGCCCGCCCCGTCCGGCGCGCGCCTCTTCATGTTCCGCACCCGTGGGGGTTCCTCAGCATGCCCGCAACTCCGGCCACTCCACCGGCCCCGCCCCCGGCACAGGGCCCGTACGCCGTGCCCGACGCGAGGGGCGGACGGCTGCGCGCGCCCGTGGGCCTGGCCACCGCGCTGACCGTGCTCTTCGCGCTGGTCATCGCCTCCGACGCCTGCACCCTGTACGCCGACTGGAACCTCCACTCGCTCATGGAACGGATGCTGGCCGATTCCGCCGCGGTGAGCGACGCCGAGCTGGACCGCGGCACCAGGCTGACCGGCCTCGCCGGCACGGTCCACGGCAATGCCGTGATCGTGACGGGCATCGTCTTCATCATCTGGTTCCACCGGGTGCGCACGAACGCCGAGGCCTTCGCCCCGGGTGCGGACAAACTCAAGACGGGCTGGGCCATCGGCGCCTGGTTCATCCCGTTCGCCAACCTCTGGCTCCCGTACCGGATCGCCGTCACCACCTGGGGGTCGAGCACGCCCTCCGCAGCCGACGGAGGCTACCGCCGCTTCCCGTTGACCCTGGTCAACCTCTGGTGGGGCCTCTTCGTGCTGTCCAAGCTCCTGGGGTGGTACGGCGGCCGGGCCTACAGCAGTGCCGAGAGCGCCGAGGCCGTGCGCGACGCAGCCCTGACGATGCTGGCCGGTGACGCCTTCGACCTCGTGGCCGCCGTCCTCGCCGTACTGTTCGTCCGCAGACTGACGGCCATGCAGCACGCCAGGGCCGCACAGGGACCCGCCGCCGCAGCGGTCCAGGGAGGACTCTGACACCGGCCGGATCATCCGCAGGAGGAACGCCGGCCACCGCACGGCAAGAGGCGGAGCCGACCGGATTCGAACCGGCGTCCTCGCGGTTTTGGAGACCGCGCGCGTCGACCTCTGCGCTACGGCTCCGCCCGCCCGGGATGGTAACGGCGCAGCTCCGCAGGCGACAGCGGAGAACTCCTCCAGGATCCTTTCCGTGCAGGACCACGCTCCGCACACGGCACGCACGCCACCCGGCGGCACCGACACCCCGGCGGCCGCGCCCGGTTCGCGGCCCGCCCGCGCCAAGGAAGTTCACCGCGTCAGCCACGCGGGCGCACGGCGTTGTCAGTGGCTCCGCCTAGCTTCTGCGACATGACGCGGACCGCACACACCTTCGCCTACGCACGCCCCTCCTCCCTGACCGCCGCAGACGCGGGCCAGGCCCTCAACCTGGAGACGGCGTCAGGCCTGACCCCGACCGGCACCGATGCCCACCCCCAGTTCTTCGCCGGGTTCCTGAGCGCACCTCAGGCGGCCGCACGGGCCCTGCTCGCCGTCGCGGACGTGGCCGCGGCCCGCTACTACCAGCGCACCCTGCGCGCCTCCCTCGACCCGGTGGTCACCGGCAACGGCGACCGGCTGCGCTTCGAGTCGTTCTCCGGCTGCTGCGGGGTGTACGCCCGGCTCGACGTGCTGCCCGACGGCCTGCGCGGCGCCGACACGGGCCACGGCACGACCAACGTCGACGTCAACAACCCGCTGCGCGAGGCACTGTCCCGGCTCAGCGGTGACGACCCGCTGCACCTGCGCGTCGGCCCCGACGCCATGGCGGTGACCACCCTGGACGGACCTCTCGTCGAGAAGAAGGTCCCGCTCCCCGAGCGCTGGCTGCGCGGCTTCGCCGAATCCCAGGCCGTCACCACCGGCTTCGACCTGCGGGCCGAACTCGGCGCCGCCGAAACGGCCCGCTTCCTGCGCTCCCTGCCGCGCACCGCGACGGGCGGCGGGGCCGCCGGCGGCGCCCTGTGGGTGGTTCCCGCGGGCCGCACACTGCGCCCCACGACCCGGCCGGTGCCCGGCGCGGTCTGCCTGCCCGGCCCCGAACGGCTCGCCGCCTTCCAGCGGGTGCTGCGCCACGCGACCGGCCTGCGCGTGTACGGCCCCGCACCGGACGGCGCGGGCCCCACCGCCTCCGCGTGGGAAGTGGGCCTGCCCGGGATGCGCCTCACCCTGACCCTGTCACCGGAGGCCGGCCGCGGGTTCTCCGGTGAGGGCGGTGTCCTGGAGGCCCTCGCCACCGACGCGGCCGCCGAGGACGCCGAACTGATCTCGGTCCTGCTCGCCTGGGAACCCCGTATCGATCCGGCCGACCTCGCCGGCCAGTCGGGGCTGCCCGTGGACCGCGTACGGGCGGCCCTCACCCGCCTGGGCACCGCCGGCCGGGTCGGCTACGACGTCGCCGAAGCCGCGTACTTCCACCGCGAACTGCCCTACGACGCCCGGCGCGCCGAGCGCCACAACCCGCGGCTGGTCGCCGCCCGCGCCCTGCTGGCGGCGGGCGCGGTCACCCTGGAGCACCCCGGCACCGCCGTGGTGGCTTCCGGCGAACGCCGCTACCAGGTCCGCGAGTCGGGTGGCGCACTCAGCTGCACCTGTCAGTGGTGGGCCGACTACCGGGGCCGCCGCGGCCCCTGCAAGCACGCACTCGCCACCCGCATGGCCCTGCGGGCCGCCCACCCCACCACCACCCCCGCCCCGTCCGGAGCCGCACGATGACCGCCACCGCCACCGCCACGCCCGCCCCCGCGGCCACCACCGCCGATGTCCTCGCAGCCGTACGGGCGGGCCGCACCGCCCGACTGCCCGCACTCCTCCAGCCGCTGGAGCCCGCCGAACGCAGGGTCCTGCTCACCGAACTGAAGGAGCTGCGCCGCGAACTGCGCGCCTCGCGCTGGGAACGCTGGCGGGAACGGGACCTGATGAGCCCGGCCCTGGCGGTCGCCGGAGCCGCCTGCACCACCGGGGCGGCGGCCGCGGCCGCCTGGATCGGCGCCGCCGACCTGCGCCGCTGGAGGCCGCAGCCGCCCACCGCCGCCCTGCTCGACGTACTCTCCGGCCACGACCCGCAGTGGCTCGGCAAGCTCGCCCACCGGCTGGCCGACCGGCCCACCACCGCCGAGCAGGACTACCCGCTGATCAGCGCACTCGTCCGGCTCGCCGGCTGCGAGACACCCACCACCGACGGCTGCGTCGAAGGCTGGGCCGCGGCCGTGGGAGCCACCGGCTCACCGCTCGTGGACGCCCTGCGCCGCGACCCCCACATCACCGCATTCGCCCCACGGCTGTTCGAGACCGCCGAACCGGTCCGGGCCCTCGAACGGCGCTGGGAGACGGCCGACCACAACCAATGGCCCGGCGCACTGGCCGTCCTGGCCGACGAGGGGTGCCTGGACCGCGCCGCCCTCCTGGACGGGTGCACCGCGAGACTGCTGCGCGGCGGCAAGCCCGCCCACCTGAAGCCCTACCAGGCGATCCTGGAAGCGCTCCGTCCGACCGCCGAGGAGGAACGGGAGCGGGCCGCCGACTGGATCGCGATGGCCGCCGACGCCCCCTCCGCCGTCGCCGGGACCGCCCAGCAGACCCTGGCCCGGGTCGCGGCGGCCGGCCACCTGACCCCCCGCATGCTCGCCGAAATGTCGGGCGCCGTCCTGTTCCGCACCGAGAAGAAGCTGGTCCGCGCACAACTCGTACTCATCGGCAGGGAACTCACCCGCGACCCGTCCGCCGCCCCCGAGCTGCTGCCGGAGCTCGGCGAGGCCTTCGGGCACCCGGACACCGACATCCAGGAACGGGCCCTGAAACTGGCCGCCGCGCATCTCACCGACGATCCCGTACTGCGCGACGAACTCGCCGACCGGGCACAGCTGCTGAGCCCGCTCCACCGGGCCCGCGCCGTGGAACTCCTCGGAGCCGCCGCCGCTCCCGCCGCAGCCACCGCCCCCTACGAGGAAATCCTGCCGCCGGTCCCCGTCCCCGCACCGCTCGCCCCGTCCCCCCGGACGGTCGCCGAGACCGTGGAACTCCTCGCCGCCGTCGTCAACTCCCGTACCGCGGGCGTCGAGGAGTTCGAGCGCGCCCTCGACGCACTGGTGCGGCACTCCCACCGCGACCGTGCGGCCCTCGCCCAAGCCCTGCGTCCCGCCCTGGCGGGCCGCTGGTGGCTCGACCCCGAACAGTCCCGCCACTACACCCAGGAACTCCCCGGCCTCGAACACGTCGCCGCCGCCATCATGGACATGCCGCCGACGGCCGAGGCACAGCCGGCGCTCGCGTCCTGGCGCGCCGACTGCCACCACACCGGCCTCCACAGCGCCCTCCACGCCCGTGTGAGCGAGGCCGCGCACCGCATCATGACCCGGCCCCTGCCCTTCCTGCTCGCCACGCCCACCGTGGAGACCGGCTCCCTCGACGCCCGGGTACTGGTCGCCCGCCTGGCCGAGTACGGCCGCCTCGGCGAGGACCCCGCCCCGGCCGACTTCGCCCAGGCCCTGCTGCGGGTCCGCCGGGACCCGGCCGTCGCCCCACAGGCCGCCGCCCTCGGCACGCCCGAGGGCGACCGCCTCGCCGCCTGGCTCGGCGCCGCCGGACAGCCGGTGCCCGTCACCCGCCGCACCGCGCCCACGGTGCAGTACCGGTGGGGCGGCCGGACACCCGCACGCCTCGTGATGGACACCGCACAACGCACCACCGTGGTACGCGAGTTCCCGCCCCCCTTCCACGAACTGGCGCGCGCCCGCACCGCGGACGACCGCTGCTGGGACGGCGGCGGGGACACCGCCCTGCTGCTCTCGGTGCTCCCCGAGGACCGGGAGACCCTCGCCGCCTGGGGCCTGCCGGCCGTCATCGCCGACGCCGTCCACGAAGGGCGCGCAGGCTCCGCACAGCTGCCCCTGCTCGCCGCGGCCGGCGGGCCCGCCGGCCCGGCCCTGCACCTGGCGGTCGCCACCGGACTCGGCGCCCGGCACCCCGAGGACCGGCTGCGGGCCGTGGACGCGCTCCTCACCCTCGCCGCCCGCGGCGACCTGGACGCCGTACGCCTCGGCGGTGACCTGGCCGACCTGATCGGCCTGGGCACGGTCAAGCCCAACCGGCTCGCCGACTCGCTGCGCACCGCCGCCGCGACGGGCGCCTACGCGACCACCTGGGCCGTACTGTCCGCCGCACTGCCCGCCCTGCTGACCGGCACCGCCGATCCGCGCGGCGCCGGAGACCTCCTGGCGACGGCCGCCGAATGCGCGGAGCAGTGCGCAGCGACGTCCCCCCAGCCGGCCGGGCTCGCCGACACCGCGGCCCGCGGCGGCAGGTCCCGCCTGGTCACCCAGGCCGCCCGGCTGCGCGACGCCCTCCACCGCAACGCGCAGACGCCGGCCGCGCACTGACGGATGTCCGGGCCGCCGGGCCCTGCCCGGCGGACACTGTGAGCGACGAAGGGAAAACCATGGTGGAAGACGTCTGGCGGATGGTGCACGCCGAACGGGCGGCCCTGATCGAGGACCTGGAGCGCCTGGGTCCCGAGCAGTGGCGGCAGCCGTCGCTCTGTGAGGGGTGGACCGTGCACGACGTGGTCGCCCATCTGGTCGACACGGCCCGCACGACGCGCCTGGGCTTCGTGACCGGACTGGTCCGGGCGCGCTTCGACTTCGACCGGCAGAACGCCCGCGGCGTCGAACACGCACGCGGGGCCACGCCGCACGAGACCCTGCAGCGGCTGCGCGAGGCGGCCCCGCGCACGTCGACCCCACCGGCGCCCCTGGACAGCCGCCTCGTCGAGGAGATCGTGCACGGTGAGGACATCCGACGGCCCCTGGGGCTCACCCGCCGCTACCCGCAGGAGGCCGTCGTCAGGGCACTCAGGCTGCAGACACGGACCCCCGCGTCGTTCGGCGGGGCCAAGGAGCTGGTGACGCGCGTCCGTCTGACGGCCAAGGACGCCGACCTGGCGATCGGTTCCGGACCGGAGGCCAGAGGACCCGCGCTCTCCCTCCTGATGGCGGTGGCGGGCCGCCGGGTGGCCCTGGACGACCTCACCGGCCCGGGCGTCGCGGCGCTCGCCGAAGGGGGCTGAGGCGACCGGCCGGCTGGGGCGACCGGCCGGCCACGGGGAACGGCGCCGCGGGGGGACCGGCGGCCCGGGAGCGGCGGCCCGGGGAACGGGGCCCGGGAAGTGGCGGCCCGGCGAGAAGGAAATCCCTGGGACCGTCCCGCCGGGCCGCGTACGCTCCGCCGTATGCCCCGCTCCTCGAACAAGCCCCGCCGGCTCGTCGCCGACGGGCGGACCTACATGTGGACGGTCCGCCACGGCCACCACGTGCCGGAGAACGGTGGCTGCCGCAAAACCCTCACCCTGCACGCTCAGCCGCCGGGCACCGGCGGCCTGCTGCGTTTCGTCTTCGACGAGGGTCCCACCCGGTACGTCTCGGGGTTCACCACGGGATCGGGCGAGGTGGGAGAGGTCGGCGTCGGCGCCCTGAACCTGCACGAACCGGGCACCGTACGGGTCCTGCTCGACGCGGCGCTGGCCCGCGGGTGGCAACCGGGGGAGCGGCGCGAAACGAAGGCCGACGGCTGGTCCTTCCTCGGGACGGCCGTCGCCGCACGCGGCTGAGCCCGTTCCCGCCCGCCCGGAGCCGGAGGCCGCAACGCCGCACCCGACGCCCGGCCCCGCACCCGACGCCCGGCCCCGCACCCGGCGCCCGGCTCGGCCGCCTCAGCGGAGCGGCGGCGTCGAGCGGGCACAGCGCTCCGCGAGCAGGCGCAGATGGGTGACCAGTTCCTCCGGCCCGGTGACGTCGAAGTCGCAGTCGAGCATGCCCAGATGGACGGCGAGGGTCTGCACCGTGTCGGCACCGGTCATCAGGACACAGCTGTCGGCGTCGATCGCCTCGACCGTGCCGACCGCGGGGTTGATCCGCTCCAGCACCACCGCCGCCGGAGCGTGCACGGTCACCCGCGCCCGGTAGCGCCACGCGGCGCCCGACACCCGCCGGGAGACGTACGCCGCGAGGTCGCCGTCGGGCGCCTCGCGCGGGGCGAAGCGCGGCCCGGCCGGGGTACGGGGCCGGATCCGGTCGGCCCTGAAGGTCCGCCAGTCCTCGCGCTCGACGTCCCATGCCACCAGGTACCAGCGCCGTCCCCAGTTCACCGCCCGGTACGGCTCCACGATGCGGCGGGTGGACGCCCCGGCGTGGTCCAGGTAGTCGAAGCGCAGCCGTTCCCGGTCGCGGCAGGCGGACACCAGGACGGTCAGCACCTCCGCGGAGACGGCAGGCGCCGGACGGTCGGCGGGCACGGCCACCGTGTACGCCCGCAAGGCCCGCACACGCCTGCGCAGACGCGAGGGCAGCACCTGCTCGAGCTTGGCCAGCGCCCGCAGCGAGGTCTCCTCGGTGCCGGGGACAGTGCCCTGCGCAGCGGTGTGCAGGGCGATCGTCACCGCGACGGCCTCCTCGTCGTCGAGGAGCAGCGGGGGCATCACCGCCCCGGCGCCCAGCCGGTAGCCGCCGGTCGTGCCGCGCGTGGCGTCCACGGGATAACCGAGCTCACGCAGCCGGTCGATGTCGTTGCGGACCGTCCGCCCGCTCACCCCCAAGCGCTCGGCCAGCTCGGACCCCGGCCAGGACCGAGCGGTTTGCAGCAGGGACAGCAGACGCAGCAGACGCGCGGAAGTATCAAGCATGAAGCCCAGCCTGAAGTGTCATTAGGAAGGCACCGTGCCTATATCGAGAATATCGTTCTACCCATGGAGACCAGCAGCAACACCGACGCCCGGATCCGCCCCTACCGCATCGACATCCCGCAGGCCGAGCTCGACGACCTGCGCGACCGGCTGGGGCGCACCCGCTGGGGCAGCGAGATCCCCGGCGCCGGCTGGAGCCGGGGCGTGCCGGGCGACTACCTCAAGGCCCTGGCCGCGTACTGGGCCGACGGCTTCGACTGGCGCAAGGCGGAGGCGGAGCTCAACGAGTTCCCCCAGTTCACCACCGAGATCGACGGCCAGAACATCCACTTCCTCCACGTCCGTTCGCAGAACCCGGCGGCCGTCCCGCTGCTCCTGCTGCACGACTGGCCCTGCTCGTTCGTCCAGTTCGTCGACGTCATCCGGCCGCTGGCGCAGGACTTCCACGTCGTCGTGACCTCCACGCCGGGCACCGGCTTCTCCGGCCCGCTCGGCGAGGCCGGCTGGAACACCGGCCGCATCGCCGCCGCGTTCGTCGAGCTGATGAGCCGGCTCGGACACGACTCGTACGGCGTCCAGGGAACGGGCGGCGGAGCCTGGATCGCCGCCGAGATGGGGCGCCGGGCCCCCGACCGGGTCATCGGCATCCACGTCAACGGCCTGATCACCTTCCCCTCCGGGGACCCCGCCGAATGCGAGGGGCTGACCGCCTCCGAGCAGGAACGCCTCGCCCGGCTGGAGGAGTTCCAGCAGGACCGGATGGGCTTCAACGCCATCCAGTCCACCCGCCCGCAGACCCTCGCCTACGGCCTGCACGACTCGCCGGTCGGCCAGCTCGCCTGGATCGCCGAGAAGTTCAAGGAATGGACGGACCCCGCCGCCGAACTCCCCGAGGACGCGGTGGGCCGCGACCGCCTGCTGACCAACATCAGCGTCTACTGGTTCAGCGGCACGGCCGGCTCCTCGGCGAACCTCTACTACGAAGCGGGCCACGACGCGAGCGCCTGGGCACCGAAGCCGCGCGGCACCGTCCCCACCGGCGTCGCCGTCGTCCTGAACACCGATGTCGCCATCCGCCGGTTCGCTGAGCGGGACCACCGCATCACCCACTGGAGCGAGCTGGAACACGGGGGCAACTTCCTCGCACTGGAACAGCCGCAGGCGTACCTCACCGACGTCCGCGCCTTCTTCGCCACCCTCACCGGCTGACCGCCCCCGCGGGGACCCGCCCCCGCGGGCGCCGGGCGCGACCGCGACACCGTGCACCGGATACGGGCCCGGCCGGTGCACGGCATCGTCGTGCTGCCCTAGCCGAACAGGCGGTCACCGGCGGTCGCCATCCGATGGGTACCGCCGTGGCGGTTCACCCAGTCGCGGACGAGGCCGATGGAATGGGCGCACTGCCAGCCGCCGTTGTAGTCACGCACCCCGGTGAAGGCCCCGTAGCCCGCGATGATGCCGTCCACCCGCCCGTCGCCCAGCAGCTTGTCGACGTACCACGGATCGTTGTACGTGGTCGTCCAGGCCAGGGTGGCCGCGAGGGCCCCGCTGTCACGGTCCGCGGCGCCCTTCTTCAGCTCCGCGCACGTGTAGTACGTGGGTTCCGTGCAGTTGCCGAACCCCTTGGTGATGTCGCTGTCGCCGTAGTCCATCACCCGGCGGCCGGCCGGGAACCCCGGACCGGACCGGTTGAAGGCACCCTGGACCCGGTCGCGGGTCCCGGTCGTCGTGATCCCCTCCAGACCGCCGAGCCTGCCCTCCAGACTCCTCCACCCCCGGCCGCCGACGTCCGGGTCGCTGCCGCCGTGGTACTCGTAGAACCCGTAGAGCACCGGGATCCCGGCGGCCGTCAGCCGCTGCGCCTTGTCACGCAGTCCCGCGACGCTGCATCCGCGGTTCTCCCGCTCCCCGCAGTAGTTCGGGTCCTTGATGTCCAGCCAGACCAGCGCCAGCCGGCGTCCTGCATTCGCGTGGGCGAGAATGCGGTCGATCATGCTGTCGAAGCTGGGGCCCAGCCGGTTGTCACCGGCCGATGAACAGTCGTGCCAGGCCCGCCATTCGTTCGGGTTCCACCAGGCGCAGACGTCCATCTCGATGCTGTTGGCCCCGTGCGCGAGCGCGGCGTCCACACCGCCCAGGGTGTCGACGCGGTGCGCGATGGCATAGACCGGGTGACGCTGATCGGCTGCTGCCGCCGGGGCCGCGCCGAGAGCGGTGGCGCCGATGACGGCGCACAGGGCCGCGATCAGCGCCAGGAGCATCCGTGGGCAAGCGGTCAAGGAAACACCCCGTCATGTCGGTGTCCGAATCGGGCGATCGGCATCATTCATCGCATGCCGCATGCGATGAATGCATCATGAACGAAACCCGGTGAAGGGCGCCCCCGGGCGGCCCGCGAGTGGCGAGAAACCGCTTCCGCGGCGACGGGGCGGCCGCCACGGCCGCCGGTGCCGGCCGGCGCCTGCCGGCCGGGCGTGCCCGGCCCGTTCCGGCGGCTTCCTGTCGATCACAAACCGCACAGCCGGTAAAGCCTTGGCCCCTATGGAGTGAATCCCGACAGAACCCCGCGACCCTTGGCCGGAACCTTCCATACGGTGGCCCCTCTTCGCTCATCACCACAACTGGGGGGCCGGTGCGCAACCACCGACTCGTAATGACCGCTGCCCTCGTGGCCGCCGGTCTCGGCATCATCCCGGGCACCGCGCAGGCGGCGGATCCCGTACCCGCCGCGGCCGGTGTGGCCGAGGCGATAGCCGAGGCATCCACCTCCAAGGGCTTCCACAGCCCGGCCGACCGTACGATCCGTACCGCCCTGCCCGCCGCCACCGCCGCGGGCAACGGCAAGGCGAACGCCAAAACCGCCGCGCCACAGACCGCACAGGCCGCACAAGCCCCGCAGACGGCGCAGGCCGCACAGGACGGGCCGGCCGCACTGGACGCGGGAGCCAACCCGACCCTCGCGGTCGACGTCAGCGGCACCAGCTACACCGCACACGGCATCGAGCTCACCACTCTGATCACCAGCGCCGACTTCGCACTCGGCGTCGTCATCGACTGGGGCGACGGGAAGACCGACACGCTCACCGCCCAGGGCACCGCCGAGCTGCACCACTCCCACACGTACGACAAGTCCGGCGAGTACCAGGTCAAGGTGACGGTGACCGACACCGCCAACGCCGTCCAGGCCGTCAACGGAGGCGCCTTCCTCACCCCCGGCTCCGACTTCACCCCGCACACCCCGACCCGGCTCCTCGACACCCGCTACGGCACCGGCACCGGCGCACCCGCGGCCAAGGTCCCCGGACAGGGCTCCGCCCGGGTCAAGGTGGCCGGCAACGCCTCCGTCCCGGCGGGCGTCACCGCCGTCGCCCTCAACGTCACGGTCACCGAGACCGTCGACAGCGGCTACGTGACCGCATGGCCCGGCACCGGCTACGACCGCCCGGGCACCTCCAACCTGAACTACACGGCCGGCCGGTCCGTCCCGAACCTGGTGATCGTGCCGGTCGGCGAGGACGGGTACGTGGAGCTCTACAACGGCGGCGGACAGCCGGTCGACCTGATCGCCGACGTCACCGGCTACTTCACCCGGGCCCAGGCCGCCGGCTACACCTCGATGGCGCCCGCCCGGTTCGTGGACACCCGTAAGGGCCTCGGCACCGGCACCGCCCCGGGCAAACTCGCCGCACGCAGCGCGTTCACGACCCGGATCAGCGGCCTGAACGGGGTGCCCGAGGGCATCACGGCCGTGGCGCTGAACGTCACGGTGACCGAACCCCAGGGGACGGGCCACCTGACCGCCTACGGCGACGGGCCGGTCCCGACGGCATCGAACCTGAACTTCGTGACCGGCCAGACGGTCGCCAACGCCGTGATCGTGCCGGTGGCCGCGGACGGGACGATCAAGGTCTTCAACGGGGCCTGGATGCCGGCCCACGTGGTCGTCGACGTCGTCGGCTACTACAGCAAGGACAGCAAGGCCGCCTTCCTGCCCTTCACCCCGTTCCGCACCCTCGACACCCGCGAAGAGGCCTACGGCTGGCCCGGCGGCCGGTTCCGGGCCCGCGAGTACATCACGCAGGGGTTCACACCCGAGGCCGCGACGGGTGTCGAGGCGTACGTACTGAACACCACCGTCACCGAGACCGGCGGAGACGGGTTCCTCTCGGTGGAGCCGAGCCCCTACCCGCTGCCGGCGCCCGGCGAGAGCGCCGCACCCGCCGCACCGCGCCCCGGCACCTCCACCCTGAACTGGACGGCCGGCGCGATCGTCCCGAACCTGGTGCAGGCCGGCGACGGCGACCACGGCGTCATCACCTTCTGGAACCAGGGCTACCAGGACGCCGACCTGGTGCTCGACGTCTTCGGCGTCTACCAGTCGAAGTGATGCCCGGGGGGCGGCCCGCCCGAGCGCGCCGCCCCCTGCAAGCCCCCACCGGCCCGGCCGTCGTTGAATGGCGGCATGGTCAGACGCAAGAAGGTGAAGAGGAAGCGCCCCGTCTTCGGCATTCCGAAGGGGATCGTCCTGCTGGCGACGCCGGAGGGCTGGCGCACCAGCATCCTCACCGTGGAAGGCGGAATGCTCTGCGGCCGCCTGGACGTGCCCACCGGCACCGGACCGCAGGAAGCACGGGCCGCGGCGGCGGTGATGGTGAGGGAACTCGCGCGCCACTTCCACGACACCGAGACCGAGGTGAAATGGGATCCGCCCCGGGAGCCCTGGTCATGGACCGCCCGGATCACCCCCACCGCCGGGAACGCACCTGCTTCGCCGGACACCGAAGACTGAACCGAACGGCAGACCCGGGCAGGGCTCAGGGCCTGCACAGCCGTACGGCGAGGGCGGCGATGTCGTCGTCGAGACCTCCTCTGCTGTAGTCGAGAAGGTCGCGGTGAAGGGCCGTGAGCAGCTCACGGGGCGGTGTCGGGGGCTGTCGGCGCATCCAGGCCGCCAACGGGAAGAACTCGCCGTCGCGGGCGCGGGTCTCGGCGATCCCGTCGGTATAGAGAAGCAGCAGGTCATCGGGGGCGAAATCGAAGGTGTCGACGTTGTAGTGGTCGCCGATCAGCTCCGCGAGACTCAGCAGCGCCGAAGGATTGGTGGGCTCCAGGAAACGGACCTTCCCGCCGTTCAGGAGCAGCGGCGGGGGATGCCCGCAATTGAGGATGCCGATACGTCTCCCCTCGTGCGGGATCTCGACGAGAAGGGCGGTGGCGAACCGCTCCATCGGCCCCTCGGGTGGAAAGGCGGCGTTGTAGCGGGTGCTGCTGGCATCCAGCCGGCGCGCGACGTTGACCATGTCCTTCTCGCTGTAGGCGGCCTCCCGGAAGGCATTGACGATCGCCGCGGCCGCCCCCACCGCCGGCAGGCCCTTGCCCCGCACGTCACCGATGAGCAGCCGCACCCCGAAGGGCGTGTCGACCACCTCGTAGAAGTCCCCGCCGATGCGTGCCTCGGCCGCGGCCGCCAGGTACAGCGCCTCGATCTCGATACTGCCGAAGCGGCGGGGCATGGGGCTGAGCACCACCTGCTGCGCCGCGTCGGCGACGAGCCGGACCTGGAAGAGGGTGCGCTCCCGCTGGAGCCGGACGTGGCTTCCGTACGCGGCCGCCACGGTGACCGCGATGATCCCCGAGGCCGTCCACCACGTCCCCAGATCGGGGAAGACGAAGCCGAGGCCGATCATCAGAAGGAGGCAGACCGTCCCGAGCAGAACGGTGGGAAGCACCGGCCACATGGCGGCGGCGAGGGCCGGCGCTGCGGGCAGGAGACGGCTGAAGGCCATTTCCGGAGGAGTGGCGTAGGCCAGGCTGGCGATGACGACGGTCAGGATGACCGGCGACAGCCGCACAAGTCTTCCCGGGCCGGGGCGCCGGCGGAGCCGCGGCCGTCCAGACTCGATCACACTTCACAGAATATCTACGTAATGAGGGCATAGCGCTCTGACGATCAGAGCCGGCCGCCTGCCCCGGATCGCGGGGCCGCCCGGCCGCCGGCCGTCGCATCGAGCCCTGCAGGCAGGCCGACCAGGCAAAACGCCTGACATCCGCCCCCCCGGCCCCCGGGCGGAGCCCCGGGGTTTCCGCAGACCGGAAACCCCGAAGCCCGCCCCGGAACCGGGCCCCGGCGCGAGAACCCGGACGGGGCTCCGGCCCCACCGCGGAAATCCGACCCGCGGCCAGCCCCACGACGTCCACGCACACCCGGTCCGCTGCGTACCGGCCCGGAGAACGTCCGTACCGGCCCGGAGAACGACGACGCCGGGCCCGACCGCCCCAGGCAGCCGCCCACGGCCCGCAGGCCGCCCCGCACAGCCCCCGCGGCGCTCCGCGGCCGCGAGCGGGCCGGCGAGGGGGCCGGCGAGGCGGCGACAGGCCTGGGTTCAGCGACGAGGCCCGAGCGTCGGCAGCCCACCGGAGACCGTCCGCACACTGCGGCCCGTGCTCTTCCTGTCCGCGGCCCGTCTCGCGGCAGGCAACGCACCGGCCATGCTCCGCAGCCGGCCCGCGGCTCCTGTGTCGCCGGCGCTTTCACACGCGGCAGCAGCACACCGCATGGCGGCCTGTGTCTGCCGCACCAGAAGGTCCCGGTGCGTCTCGAGGAAGCCGGTGACGCGCACAGCACCGGGAGCTCCGCGAACACACAGATGCAGCCGCTCCGGCCGGCCCGGCGGGGCGGGGGCGACGTAGAGGCGGGCAGTGCTCTCACCCGTGGCGATCGCACCGATCGCCGCAAGCGTCTTCTCGTCGCCGGGCATGAGGACACGCTCGTACCGACCGGGACTGCAGGGAGTCAGCGACGCTTCCGCCACCTGCCGGCCGCTCCATCGCACGCGCATCCCGACGCCCGGCTCCAGAGGAATTCCGCGGCGGGGACGACAGCCGAGAGGAGTTCGCGGGCCGCGCCGCGGATCGGCACGTATGTCAGGCGCAGGCGCAGGCGCAGGCGGTCGGCGGCGGGCGCGCGGGGAAGGCCGGGACCGCCCCGTTGCCGGTGCCGTCGTTGTTTCAGCTCCTCCGGGTCAACGGCTGCCCGGCGAAGCGCACCCCTGCCAGGCCATGGGCCATGAGGTTGCGGATGTTGCTGTGATCGGTGTCGTTCGGCGTTGCCAGCACGCTGCGGTAGTGCTCGCCGAACGCCTGCAGTGCTTCCTGGTCGCTCAGTCCTTCCAGCAGGGCCAGTGCCAGCGTCTTGCAGGAACCCTCGTTCTCACCTGCCGCGTTTTCCTGTTCACCGTTGCGGAATGCCTGCGGCTGGTATTCGAAATGCGCGGTGACGAACGCCAAGGTGTCGGCGAACTCGTGTTCACCTGACGCCAGGCTTGCCCGCAGCGAGTTCAGATCGGTCATGTCGGACTCCTTGGGTTGAACAGACGCTCCGATTGCCGTCCGTGACCGGGGGACGATACCCCCCTTCAGCCAGCCGGCAGGAATCCCGCCACATACCGGAACGCGCGGCATCTCCGCAGGTCACGATGTGTGCGTCGGTGTGCCCCGCCGAGAGCCGGTTTCGGTCCGGGCACGCACCGTCCAGGCGTACCGGGGCGCCCCGCACGCGCGGCCGGGGTCGGACTCTCGAGGGCCCCCGCTCCTCTCCGGAGCGTCCCGTTGGCCGTCAACTGCGGAGCGGGCAGGCCGCACGGAGCTCTCACGTACGCCGGTCGATGGTCACCGAAGTGCCGGAACTAGCCTGTGTCTGCGCCGGAACATGCCGCTCCGGTATATCGCGCGAGGTGGGGGACGTATGGGCAGGACCGTGGGCTGGGGCCGTGGCGCAAAGTGGGCTGCGGCCGCGGCACTTGTGACCGCAGCCGTTGCCGGAGGGGTCGCCCTCATGGCGGCCCCGGCCGAGGAGTACCCCGCCGGCGACGGCTGGATCCGGGAACCGGCGTCGTCGAAGACCGCGCTCCGCGCCGCACGCGACCCCTCGCGGGCCGCGGTCTCGGCGGAACTCGCCGCCGCGGCCGCGGCCGCCGGGATCCCTGCAGGCCCGGTCCCTACCTCGGACGGGGGCGGGACGGCCGACTGCATCGCGGACTGGACTGGCGACGGCCCCGCGGACGAGGCCCGACTGGCCGCCCTGGAGACCGCCTTGGAGGCACGCGGCTGGCAGGTCATGGCCCGCCGGGAGGGTCCCGTCCCGGGAGTGGCCCTGAGCAGCGGCCCCTGGCGGCTGGAGCTGCACAACGGAGGCCTCCTGAACACCGCCACCCTGGTCGCCAGGCGCATCACCGAGTCCTGCGACGAAGCATTCCGTCGCGAGGAGGAGACCCGGGGGCCACGAGGCTGACCGGCCGGGCAGGTCAGCCTCGAACAGGTCTCCGGCCCGCCGCTGCCCACCTGTTCCAGAGCGTCACCCCTCACCGGCCGCAGGTCATTTCCCCCACCCCGCGTGAGCCCGGACCATCCCCGCCGGTGTCGGGCTCGACTGGCGTCGACCCCGACACCGGCGAGTCGACATGGACCGCCACGGCCGGATCAACACCCCGCTGTGAAGGAGGCCGTGCGGTCCTCGTCGTTCATCCTGCCGTCCATGGAGACGGCGGTGCGCAGGATGCGGACGATCTCCTCCGCCGGGATCCCCCGGCTCGGTGGACCTCGTGCATGATCTCGCCGATGCAGGTGGCGGTCTCTACCGTTCGGGTGCGGGCGGGGCTTCGGAAGGGCTCTGCTCGGCGTGCCCGCTCCGGGGGCGGTGGTGCCAGGCCGCGTACAGGCCGGCCAGAGCGGAGGCGTAGCCGGCGAGAGCCTCGGGGGAGACACGGCCGACGAGGACGAGGACGACGCCGGTCACCAGGACCGCCAGGAACACGGCGAGATCTACGGGAAAGCTGCCACGCGGGGGACGACGGCTCGGCACGATGGTTCTCCTCAGTACATGGAAGGTCGCAGGACATCACCGCCGCCGCTCTGCCGCTGAGGCCGTGCCGCGGGGTGTGGTTCGAGCGTCACGTCCCGGCAATGGGTGCGCCAAGGGAAACGATCTTCTTTCCGCAACTGTCAACCGGGAGAACAGGCATGACGGGTGTTGCCGAGGAGGGAACCGGCGGCGAAGCCACCGCAGGCGCAGGGCCCCGGCCCGGCCGCCGACCACTCAACCCGCTGAAACCGGAGGTCTTCAGGAACCGTCCGCACAAGCTGGCGCTCGTCCGGCACCTCCGGTCCCTGATCGACGCCGCGGACCTGGCCAGCAAGAACGTCGCCCCGGGCGCGGCCATGAGCGCCTCGACCCTCTCTAAGAACCTCTCGGGCGACCGGCTTCCCCAGCGCTCCACGGTCGAGGCGATCGTCCAGCTCTGCGGGGCGAGCGACGAGGTCCGGTCCCTGTCGCTGCGCCTGCACACCGCGGCCCTCGGAGAGGTGCACCCGGCCTTCGCCGAGCGCCTGGCGATGGCCGACGCCTACGAGGAGACCGTCCTCCTCCATGACCGGGTCCAGGCCCGCCTGGAGGAGGTCATCGGCGAGCACCGCCGCCGGCAGGCCGCTTACGACGACCTCCTGGTCCGGCACGAAGCGACCGGCCAGGCCCTCACCGCAGCCGAGGACGAACTCCGTACCCGGCAGCATGACCATCAGCAGGAGACCGCCCGCCTGAACGCCCTGCTCCAGGAGGAACAAGAGGCTCGCCGACGGGACCGCACCGCCTTCGACGCCCGCCTCGACCGGGCGCGAGCCGACAGCGCGGAGCAGCTACGGGCCCGGGAAACGAAGGAAGCGCGCCTCGGCCAGGACCTGCTCGCACAGGAGAACGAGATCCAAATCGTCCGCGGGCTGCTGGAGGACTCGGCCGCCGAGGCGACAGCCCTCCGGCAGGAACGCGACCGCCTACGCGTCGAGTCCGCCCGGCTGCGCGAGGACCTGGTGAGCCTCCAGGCGGAACTCGCGGCAGCCGGAGCCGGCCAGGACGAACACGTCGAGGACCTGCCGCTCGCCCCGGCACAGCAGGCCGTCGGCCGGGTCCTCGACCGTCATCCCGCCCCGCGGGAGGACGGCGAAGAGACGGGGCGGCCGCCGGTTGCCCGGGACGCGACCCAGGCCGACGGCGGGGCCGGCATCCCGGTGGCCGCCCATCCGAAGCCGCAGCTGAGAGACCGCGTCGACAGGCTCCAGCTGGCATCCAGGGGCGCCTTCGTGGTCGGCGTGGTGCTCTTCGGCATCGGACTGTTCCAGTACACCGGGCCGGTGCTGGAAGCCCGCCTGACGGCTGCCGGAGGGTGGTTCGTCGGCAGCGGAGCCCTCGTGCTCTTCGTCGGGTTCATCCTCAAGGCTGTACGCGACGCGAGGTACTGCTCCGTCGACCCCACCGACTACGCATACATGTATGACCTATGACTTATGACCTCCTCGAAGGCGTGAGCGGCCCCGGGGTTGGGCCCCGCCCGGGGACGCTGGGGCCGCCCACGGCCGTCGGAGGCTGAGGGTGTTGTTCGGTCTGGTCCACGTCGTCGCGGCACGGGGTGCAGCAGCGGAATTGCCTGTGATCCTTCCCCGGTTCGCGGCTTACCGGTACATCGCCATCGCGGGTGTCGGCAAGCCGCTGGTTCCTGCTCATGCTGAGAGTCGTCCAACAGAAGAACCTCGCGGGCGGCCGGCCGTCGAGGGATCCCGCCCGGACATCGACGCTCGAAGCGCCCTGCCACCACTTCCGGCCCGCCCTGCCCGTACTGACGAACCGCGAAGCCAACCGCCGAGGTCAGTAGGTGTTCATGTACCAGATCGTGCCACCGAAAAAGATCGGAAGAGTGAACGCCATCTGCAGCACCCAGGGCACATCCGGCCCCTCGTCATCAGGCTTGGCCGGGTTCTCCGCACGCCACGTCATGAAGCTGCGCATGGCCTTCCAGTGCCCCACAACCCCCAGCGCGATCCCCAGGGTTATCCCGCAGTAGACGGGAAGTACCTCGCTCAGAGACCACTCTTGCTTGACGCTCGAGGCGGTGAGCACCACGAACCCTGCCACCGGGCCGCATGACACCCAGAGCTTTTGCCGCCAGTTCACCATCCCGGGCAACAGCGCGGCGAGATACACAACCACACTGATCGTGGCGAACAGCCACCACAGGGGAGAAGACTTATCCGGCATCAAAACCCTTTCATCTACCCTCGCGACCGTGGCCCGAAGGTTCCCCACCTCGCCCGCAACGGCCATCTGGCCAACCGGCCCAGCGGCGCAAGATCCACAGGACAACCCTAGTCGCCCGCTGATGACGAAGATCAGGAAACTGCCGGACGGTCTAACCCTTGACCTGCAGCTTCACGTTGGCGGAGCCCACTGGCCAGGCACCCGCCACCGCCTAGACCGCCTTTGATCAGGGCTGTGAGCGCGGCGGCCATGCCGGGCGCGGACCACGGGCGCCGGGCAGCGGAGCGTCGGCGGGCCGGAGGCCGCTCGTCCGGCAGCCCAACAGTGTGGGAGGTGGCCTCGTCCGTCGCGATGGGCTGCTCTTTCCCGGCTCCGCGTTCCCGCAATCGCGGCCCGCGTGCGCCACCGAGTTCACCCACGTCCTGGACAGCCCGGCGGGGCGGATCGGAGCGCCTGTTCGCATCTTGTTCTGGCGGCCGGGCCGCCCGCTGTCCGGGCATCGGCCGGAGGGCCCGCGGGAATTGGCTGGCAGGTGCATGACGGGATAGTGGGATTCGGGACTACCTTCTTAGGGCTCCGGAGGGGCGGCTGTCCGGACTCGCGGGCCACAGGCGGGCGGTGGCGGCGTCTCCAGTGCCCCGGCTCCGCCGAGGGGCCGGGTCCCCCCACGCATGAAGGAAGACGACCATGTCTCTGGGCACCTGGCTGAAAGTCGGCACCTCTGCCGCCGCGCTGGTCCTCGCGGCTGCAACCGCCGCGACCGCGGCACCCGCGCCCATACCGGACGCCACCGCAGCGATAGTGACACTCCGATACGACGACAGCCGAGCCGGCGGCTGGGAAGCGGCCATTGCGGCCGGGTCGCTTCCTGGAACGCGAACGTCAGCAACGTACGGCTGGTGGAGGCCGCGCCCGGGGCCCGGGCCGAGATCGTCATCGTGGCCACCACCGGCTGGCCGCAAGCCACCCTCGGTCCGGTCCGTCCGGGGCGACAGGTCCGAGTCGAACTCGGCGCGCAGGCCGTGAGCCAGGGGTACGACAAGACGCGCATCGCTGCGCACGAGCTGGGCCACAGCCTGGGCCTCCCGGACACCAAACCGGGACCGTGCTCGCAGCTGATGTCCGGGTCCAGCGCCGGGACGGCCTGCACCAACGCCGTGCCCAACGCGACGGAGCGGTCCCGCGTGCAGAACGCCTACGCGAACGGGTTCGCGGCAGCCGTGCCGACCGACGGCCGGGTACTCATCGACGCCCCCTGACCGGCGAGTCGGCGGGTGGGCCGGTGCGGGCTCCGGCTGGGACGGGACTCCCGTAGGGCGGCCGTGCCGGTCCACTGCCACGCCTTCCTCGGGAAGCAGTTTCGGGCGCGGGTACTGCTCAAGCGGTGAACTTCGTGGGCCCCTGCACCCACGGCTCGGAAGGCTCGTGGCCGAGCTGTCGAACTCTCCGGCGCCGGCTCGCTCGATCGCCTCGATCAGAAAGGAGCGGGCCCGACGGACCACCTCCCGTTCGCCCGCGCGCTCGCGCTGGAGCGCGCCGGCGGCGGCGAGGGTCTGCACCATGAACTTTCACCGACGGCAGGGGCGTGCCCCGTCGGTTCCTACCGTTGCCCGTCGCAGCCGCCCGCGAGCAGAAGCCGATGAGCGCCCAACCCGGCGTGAACTGATCCTCGGCGCGGAACAGCTCGGGGCCGGTGCGGACCGCGTCCACCTGGAAGGCCAGGTGGTCCGCGTCTGCCAGGACAGGCATGGCCGACCGTCCCATCGACACCACCGTCGGTCGTGGTGGCACATCACCGTGCGCACAGCCGTCCAACAGCACTGAGCGTCACCGCTCCACGGACGGGCCAGAACCCGGACTCGTGAAGTGCCCTGTTCGTCCCTGGGCGGCCGCACCGGCCGTAGGACACCGGTCCGGCCCGCCGGCTGGTGCCGGTGGACCGGACCCGTGCCGTCGCCGCTTCGCGACCGGGCAGCCTCGGGACTCAGACGATGTTCTTGTAGAGGTTCCAACCGGTACCGAACTTCACCCGGGCGGCGAAGGTCTCGGTACCGGCCTTGCCCGTCGAGGAGTACCGGTACACGACGCCGTTCGGAAGACGGCAGAGCAGGTCGCCCTTGCTGTCGCCGTCGATGTCACCCGGAACGAACAGCTTGTCGTACTGGTCGAAGCCGCTGCCCACCTGCTCCCGGGTGGCGAACGGCGCGGTGGCCGTGCCCGTGCCCTTGAAGAGGAACAGGCGGCCGGAGGCGTCCCGGGCGAGCAGGTCGGGCCGCCCGTCGCCGGAGTAATCGCCCGCGCCGACGAGCGCGTCGTAGCCGTTCCAGCCGGTGCCGACCTTGATGCGCGCGCCGAACCTGGTCACCAGCGCACCGTCGCCGGGATGGAGCCACAGAGTGCCGGCGGAGTCGCGACCGAGGAGGTCGCCCTTGCCGTCGCCGGTGAGGTCACCGGGGCCGACCGTCATGGTGTAGTTCCACGTCGTGCTGACCCGCTCGCCCTGGATGTACAGGTCGCTGCCGATGTTCTGCACGTAGGTCGCGTGGTTGCGGCTGTTGAGACCGGTGGCGTACGTGTTGCGGGAGCCGGGCGTCTCCTTGCCGGCCCAGACCGGTGGCGACCGGTAGTCGCCGTTGGCCAGGGCGCTGTACTTGGCGAGGTCGTCGTCCGCTTCGGTGCCGAGGTTCTGTCCCTTGCCGTAGAGCGGCGTGGTGCCCGCGCCGACGATGAACTTGTTGAATTCATAGCCACTGCCGAAGTACGCGGGTGCGGCGAACTTGCCGCCACCGACCGACTTGAACCAGTACTCCACGCCGTCCCGGTCGCGGGCGAGCAGGTCGCTCAGACCGTCGCCGTCACCGTCGTCCGAGCCGGTGATCACGTTGTACGCGTTCCAGCCGGTGCTGACCTTGACACGGGCCTTGAGCGGGGCGGTGGCGCTGCCGGCTCCCTTGTGGAACCACAACTCACCGCTCAGCGTACGGGTGAGGACGTCGCCCAGGCCGTCGCCGTCGACGTCGTCGGCTCCGACCAGTTGGTCGTAGATCCCCCAGCTGGAGCCGACCTTGACCCGCGTGTTGAAGGGTTTGCTCACGCTTCCGGTGCCGGTGTACAGCCACAGGTCGCCGGCGTGGTCCCGGGCCAGCAAGTCGGGATGGCGGTCTCCGGTCAGGTCGCCGGTGGCCATGACGCGGTTGTAGATCTGCCATCCGCGGCCCGACCAAAGGGGCGCCGACGTGCTCGTCAGGCCGGCTTCGTAGAGCGTGAGGACACCGTCGAAGGAGAGCGAGAGCAGCTCGGCCTTGCTGGTGCCGCCCACGTTGCCCACCGGCAGCAGGTCCTTGAACGAGGCGGAGGGGTCGGGGTCGGTCTTGTAGATCGTGTATTGGCTCCAGGTCGAGATCGACGACAGATAGACGGCCGTGGTCTGGTCGAACTCCATGACGATCATGTCGCTGATGCCGTCGCCGTCGACATCGTGCCGCGGCTTGGCGGCGGTCGGCGCCGCCGGCCGCACGGCGCGGTCGGGCATGACGACGCTCGGGTACTCGCGATCGCTGCCCGGTGCGGCCTCGGGGACCGAATCCGCCGCCGGGCCGGCCGATGGCCGGGCGGCGGCGGATTCGGGTATGCCGGGCTGCGGGGCGGCGCTGCTCGGGGCGGCGGCCAGGGCGCTGACGGCCAGGGCCAGTACGCCGCCGGCGGCCAGTGCACTCAGTCTTCCGCGGTGCGATGAAGTCAAGATCCCCCCTGAGGATCGAGCCGGGACCCGCCCGGACACGTCTCGCTGTTTGCCTGGAGACACACATCCACGCGTGAACGGTTCCCACTTCCAGTCGTGCCGCGCATGCCGTGCCATTGACCACGCCGGTGGACTTTTATGCGCCAATTCCTTTTCACCCAGGTGTAGTTGATGGGGTGAGGGACTCCGACCGGCGGGTCGGCCGCTGCGGCAGCGGCCGCTACCGCAGCGGCGGCTTCGCCGACGAGATCTCCCTGGTTGGCGCGCGCAAACGGACGGCGGGCAGGAATGCCAGGGTGGCCAGGAGGGGCAGAAGATGCCGATCGCGCCGACAGGGCCGAGGGCTACGGTGGCGGCGCTGGCTGTGACTGCCCCGGCGGAGCGTCGGACGGAGGCGGCGGCTGCCATGCGGTCGCCCGACTCAGGACCAGGACCCGCCCCCAGAACCCGTCCGGGCCGAACCGGTCCGCGCTCTGCACGCCGCCCACCGGGCCCTCGCGGCCGTCGTGGCCCCGCTGGAGGACGAGGACTCTTGGCAGCCCACCGGCTGTACGGGCTGGGCCGTCCGGACCTGCTCTTCCGCTGCCTCATGGACTGCCGGCGCGGCCTCGTGGCCCTGCACACCCAGGCCCCCGGACCGGTCGACCGGGACGCCGTCACCTACTGGATCGACTGGCGCCCCGGTACCGAGGGCGCGGCCAACGGCCGACGTCGGGCGCGGGTCAGCGCGGGCATGTTCCTGCGCTTCGACCAGTTGCGCGGGCTGCTCGGCCGCCCGCTCCCGCTCGACCCGCGTCCTTCTCCCTGTTCGGCTGACGGCACCGGTGTTCCTCAGGTCGCCCCGTCCTGTCCGGGAGGCCTGCGGCCGACGCTCGTGGGGCCGGCTTCGAGGAGACCGCGCCCGGTGAGGAACCCTAAGGGCTGTCCCGTAATCCCCGGCGGGCGCACGACGCCAGCTACGGCACCTCGCTGCGTTGTCGGATCGCCCGAATACGCCCGGTATGAGTACGACCCTCCGCCTTGCGATGCACCGCATCTGACGCCGTGCGCTGACCCACCGCGGATTACGGGACAGCCCTTAGGCGAAGGAGAACCAGTTGACGTTGACGAAGTCGGAGGGCTGGCCGCTGTCGAAGGTCAGATAGACGTCGTGGGTTCCGGTGGTGCGGCGGATGTCGGCGGGGACGGTGCGCCAGGCCTGCCAGCCGCCGGTATTGGCGACGGCGAAGCCGCCGACCGGGGTGGCTGTGGGGCTGTCGAGGCGGACCTGGACCAGGCCGCTGACTCCGCCGGCGGCCCCGGAAGCGACTCGGGCGTCGAAGCGGGTGGCGCCGGTGGAGCCGAAGGCGACGGCCGAGAACTTGAGCCAGTCGCCGTTGGACAGATGGCCGACGGCGGATCCGCCGCCGCCGTCGGAGCAGGCCTCGACCTGTGCTCCGGACTGGGCATTGAACGCTTCGGCCTGGATGGTGGTGAAGGCGCTGACCCCGCCGCCCGGGGCGGTGGCGGTGGCGGTCGGCGTCGGGGCCGGTGTGCCGCCGCCGGCCACACCGCCGACCGTGATGGTCCAGCGGCCGGGGGTGCCGGACTGCACCTTGCCCTCGAAGTCGACTCCGTCCGGGTGCACGTCGTCGTAGGGGAAGGCGTACCCGAGATGGTCGGGGGTGGTGTTGTGCAGGATGCGGGAGTAGTGGTTGGTGCGCGGCCGGGTGTAGAAGGCGGCGGGCTTCTCCGCGGTCGGCTGGTGGGGGTTGTCCAGCAGGGTGGTGCGGTTGAAGGCGGCGGCGAGCCGTGCGCTGATATTGCCCATCAGGTCGTTGCCCGTGGTGAAGGGCGCGTCGCTGCAGGAGAAGATCGAAAGGGTGGACGGCTTGGCGAAGCTGCCGACCCCGGGGAAGGCGAGGACGTCGCCGTTCACCCGGCCGGTGACGGTTCCCCAGGTGAACTGGGTGTCGATGCGCAGGTCGGTGGAGCGGTACTTGTTCCACACCTCGTCCACGTAGCCGTCGAAGTAGCCGCGGAACAAGTCGCTGTTGCCGCGTATCGCCAGGTTGGGACTGAGTACGCGCACGTCGCGGCCGCCCGCGGTGACGATCAGCCGGCTCCAGTCGCTGCCGTCGGCGGCGGACTGGGCCCGCAGCGCTGCGGCGACCCGGGACAGTCCGTCGGCGGGCAGCCCGCGCACCGTCTGGGTGCCCTGCCCGGTCTCCAGTTGGAAGGCGATCGGCAGCGAGACCATGTCGACGAACGTGATGTTGGCGTACAACTGGTCGCTGTTGAAGGTGAACTCGCAGAAGTCGTGAGCGATGTTCGCGTTGGGGTCGGTGGGGTTGCTCACCGACGGCAGGGCCAGACCGCCGCCGCGGTTCACCAGGAAGGTGAGCTTCGTGCCGACGGAGAAGTAGATACGGCCGCTGTCCAGGCGCGGCAGCGTCACCCTCCGCGCTCCGGCGCCGGACGCGTTGAGCGGGATGGCACAGTCGGCCCCGAGCGGGGTCTGATCGTTGGCCGGGGCCGGCGGGTGGTACAGGCTGGAGCCGTTGGCCTGGACAAAGGCCCAGGTGCCGCCGGCCGCGGGGTCACGGCCGAGCACATAGGCGTACACCGTGTTGTTGCCGGTGGTGTTCACCAGGTCCAGGGGGAGCGTGGCGGTGGTGGACGCGTTGGCGCTCATCTCGAGCCAGGCTGCCGCGGCGGGCACGGCCAGGGCCAGGCCCGCTGTCACGGCGAGGAGTTTTCTACGGGGCAGGGTTCGCTGGTGGCGAGCCGTCACGGTGGGGGTCCGTTCTTCTTCAGGTCGGGCGGGGGAGCGGTCGGACGCAGGGACGGGGGAGAGGGGAGGGCGGCGGGGCTGGTGGGTCAGCCGACCGTCCACTTCTGGTTGGCGGCGCCGGTGCAGGTCCAGGTCTGCAACCGGGTGCCGTCGGCGGAGGAGTTGCCCTTGGCGTCCAGGCACTTGCCCGCACCGGTGTTGGTGAGGTCACGGGCGGCGGTGTACGTCCACTTCTGGGCGTTGGTGCCGTTGCAGGTGTAGAGCTGGACGACGGCGCCGTCGGCGGTGGAGCCGCCCGCGACGTCCAGGCACTTGCCGAGGGCGCGGACGGTGCCGTCGCCGCCGATGGTCCACTGCTGGGCCGCGCTGCCGGTGCAGTCGTGCAGCTGGATGGGGGTGCGGTCGGCGTCGGAGCCGCCGGCGACGTCGACGCACATGCCGCCGATGCCACGGATCGGGCGTGCGGAGGGGGCGCCGGCGGAGGAGGCGCGGACGTAGTCGACGGTCATCGTCTGCGGGAAGGACGTGGAGGCGTCCGGGCTGCCGGGCCAGTCCCCACCGACCGCCAGGTTGAGGATGATGAAGAACGGGTGGTCGAAGACCCACTTGTTGCCGCCGGTGTCGGCCGGCGTGAGGGTCTTGTACGTGGTGCCGTCCACCGACCAGACGAGGGAGTTCGGGCTCCAGTCGACGGCGAACACGTGGAAGTCGTCGGCGAAGGCGCGGCCGCCGGGCAGGTTGTACGCGGCGCCGAGGCCGCCCGCTCCGGAGTAGCCGGGGCCGTGCACCGTACCGTGCACGGTGTTGGGTTCGCGGCCGATGTTCTCCATGACGTCGATCTCGCCGCTGCCCGGCCAGCCCACGCTGCCGAGGTCGTTGCCGAGCATCCAGAAGGCGGGCCAGATGCCCTGGCCGCGCGGGATTTTGATGCGGGCCTCGAAGCGGCCGTACGCCTGGGTGAAGGTTTTGGCGGTGTTCAGCCGGGCCGAGGTGTATTGGCACTGCCCGTACCAGCAGCCGAGGCCGGCGTCGGTGTTCTTCCGCGCGGTGATGACGAGGTTGCCCTGGCCGTCGAGCGCGGCGTTCGAGGTGCTGTTGGTGTAGTACTGCAGCTCGTGGTTGCCGAAGCCCGAACCGCCGGTCTCGAGCGTCCACTTGGCGGCGTCAGGAGCGCGGCCGGCCGCGCCGTCGAACTCGTCCGACCAGGTCTGCGCGACAACTGCGGCACCCGCGGGCGGGGCCATCGAACGGGTGAAGGACATGAGCACCGCCGCGACCAGGGCGGTGGTCACGAGGAGCACCACTCCGCCGAGAGAGCGGCGACGTGCGCGATGAGCAGCAGCCATGGGCATGGTTCCTTGTCTGAACGGGGGAGGAGGGGGGCGGGCCGGGCGAGCGGTGAAGAGTGACAGGAGGGGTACGAGAGCGCTCTCAAACGTGACGCAATGTCACCCGAGGCAGTGAGTATTACGGAGGGGTAACTGTCATGGCAACGTCAGGCGACACTCCTCGCACGCCTCTGACCTGGGGTTTTCTCTTGTGGCCTTCGGCTTAACGATCTCTTAAGGCTGGCTTGATGCAGAGAGGTGTGAATCGGAGCCTCACGTGATCGCCGGCCGGACGGCCGCCGCGGGTACTCCGTGCGGGCGTCCGGACCGCGTACTCCCGGCCCCGCACCCGGCCCCGGCCGACGGTTCCTCGTCCATGCGCCGGTGCCCGGCACCGCGCAGCCCGGCATTCGGTGCACCGGCGTGCGGTGCACCGGCGTCGGTCCGCGGCACACCGGACAGGTCGACGAGCAGCGCCGCCGGCCCCGTACCGGAAGCCGGGCGCCAGGCCCTTCCGGGTGGGGTGCTCGCGCCCGGAAGGACCTGGTGCCGCGCCGACCTCAGGCGTGCGCAGGGCCAGGCGTGTCCAGCGTCAGGCGGTGTGCAGGGTCAGGCCGTAGCGGCCGAGGATCTCGTTGATCGGCTGGAACCACGTCTGGCCGCCGGACGAGCAGTTGCCCCAGCCGCCGGAGGTGACGCCCTGGGCCTGGTCCCCGCTGAGGAACGAGCCGCCGGAGTCGCCTCCCTCGGCGCACACGCTGGTCTTCGTCATCTGGTGGACGGCGCCCTGGCTGTAGTTGACGGTCTCGTTCTTGGCGAGGACGGTGCCGCAGCGCCAGTGTGTCGTGGACCCCGACCGGCAGATCGAGGCGCCCACAGGTGCCTCGGCGGAGCCGCGTACCAGCTGGTCCGGGATGGTGCCCCAGCCGAGCACCACCGGTACGGTCCACCAGCCGCTGTGGATGCCGACGTACGCGTAGTCGTTGCCGGGGAACGAGGATCCCCGGAAGGTGCCCATCGCGGATCCGTCCCAGCCGCGCACGGCGGCCCCCGCCTGCCCGCAGTGCCCAGCCGTCACGAAGCCGCCGTACACGGAGAAGCCGATCGAACAGCGGACGTTGCCGGTGTAGTACGGGTCGCCGCCGACGGTGCCCGCGGCGTAGGTACGGGGCGCCTGCGCCGTCTCGGCGACGGTGACGGGGCCGCCGGCCCGGGCCCGGTCGACGAACGCCCGTACGGCGGGGGTTTCCCGCTCGGTACGTACGACCGTGACGACGACGCTGTTGGTCCGCGGGTCGACGTGCCAGCCGGCCACCCCGGTGGGGGCGCGCAGCGTGTCCAGGCGCGCTTTGGCGCGGTCCAGCGCGGCGGCGCTGTGCCGGACGAGGCGGGTGTCGGCGCCCAGTGCCCGCGCCTCGGACTCCTTCGCGCGGTCGGTCACCGCGACGACGAGCCGGCCGGTGGAAGGCTCGTACCACGAGCCGCCGTACGCACCCCCCGCGGCCTGCCGTGCGGCCTTCTCCACGGCCGCGGCGGCCTTTTCTGCGCTCAGCCGTTCCTCGGCCTGGGAAGCGGTGAGCCCGAGGTCCCGGCGCATCGCGTCGAGCAGTCCGGCCGAGGCGGACGGCGCTGCGGCGGACGATGCCGCGGCGGCCTCCGGAAGCGGGGCGGCGCTCGCCGCGCCGGCGTGGGCGGCGCCCAGGCCGACGGTCAGGAGCAGGGCGGCGACGGCGGCGCGTAAGGGGGTGGTGTGTTTCACGAGACCTCCTGGTGTGGGGGATTGAACGCTTGAGAGCGCTCTCAGAGAGTGTCGGGCGCTACGCTAGCCGACCCCATTTGTCAGGTCCATACCAAGTTCTGGTTCCGCCGCGGCGGGACCCGCGGGACCACTCGGTCACCGAGGACTGTCCCGGGCGCCGAGGGCCGACTTCGTCACCGGCCTGACCGACGTCGCGGTCGCGGTTGGGGTCCGGGGCCGCGCCGCGATCGCCCTCGGCCACGAAGGCACCGCCCTGCCGATCGCCGACGTCTTCGCCGGCCGGGCCATCGCCCTCAGCGGCAACCAGCCGTCCCTCGGTCTCCTGAACGCGGTGTTCGGCAAGGCCTACACGGCAGCCCTGCGCGGCGACCACCCCACCACCCGCCGGCTCCTCGCCGAAGGCCGGCGCACCCTTTTTCGCTGGTGGGGCACTGTTCTTGAGGGAGCGTCACCCATGTCTTCTGCTTCTTCCTCCGTACGCCGCATCGCCGCCATCGTCCTGGCGGCCGGCGCGATCGTCTCGGCCGCGGCGCTCCCGGCGGCCGCCGCGGACGGTGATGACCGTCACCACCAGCAGCGGCCGCGGGTGGAGATCAGCCGGGTCCAGGCCGACAGCCCCGGACGCGACGACCGCTCCAACCGTTCCCTGAACGGCGAGTGGGTGGAGATCACCAACACCACCCGCACCGACCTCTTCCAGGACCGCCGCGACTACGTCTGGGACAACCGCTCCGACACCGCCACCCTGCGCGACGACCGCGGCCGCACCGTCGACAGCGAAACCTGGGGCCGCCGCCGCTAGGTCGTCTCTTTTGGATCTTGTCGGCCGAGCCCGCGTCGTCCGGTGCCGTGCATCGCAAGGCGGAGGAGTGCCGTTGTACTGGACGTACTGCGGTGCTCCGACAACGCGGCGAGGTGCGGTGCCGGGCGACGCGGGCCTGGGGGCACCTCCCACCGGTAGCTGGGGGAGCAAGATCCGAAAGAGACGACCTAACCCCTCGTCACCCGCCGGGTCCCCCGCACCATGCCGGGGATCCTGCGTGACGGGGCCGCACGGGCCGTCGCCTCACCGGGCGGCGGCCCGCACTGCTGGCCGAGCTGCGGCACCGAAGGCGGATGCCGGTGGTGGCGGTGGCCATGGGGAGATGAGCGCCGGTATCGCTCCCGGGGGCCCGCTTGCCCGTGCCGGTTCGCTGCGAGGGCGGCGGCTCCGGGAGGGGGCGTTCAGTCGAGAACCGCGAGGTGGCCGGCGGCGCCTCCGCGCCATTCGATCATGAAGAGGGTGGCGTCGTCGCTGGTGTGTCCGCCTCGTGCGCTCTTCAGCGTGTGGGAGAGCCGGCGCAGATCTGCCCGCATCCCCTCCGACGGGTTTTCCCCGAGGCGGTTGACGCAGCGGATGAGGCGTTCCTCGCCGAACTGCTCCCCGCCGGCGACGTGTTCTTCGATGATTCCGTCGGTGTAGCAGAGCACGCGGTCGCCCTGCTGGAGGGTGTGCTCTGTGATCCGGGGCTCCTCGCCGCCGAAGCCGACGGGCAGCGTCGTCGCGCTGTCCAGCTGCCGCAGGACCTTGCCGTCGCGGATGAGCAGGGGCGCGGGGTGGCCCGCGTTGACCAGCTCCAGCTCGCCGGTGGTGATGTTCAGGTGCATCAGCTGGGCGGTGACGAAGTGGTCGGGGCCGAACTGCCCGGAGATCGCGTCGTCCATGTACGTGTACTTCTCGGCCAGGCTGACGAACACGCGCCGGGCATGCCGGTAGGCGCCGATCGCGACGGTCGCCATCACGGCGGCGTTCAGGCCATGGCCCATCGCGTCGATCACGGCCACATGCAGGATGTTGTCGTTGAGGGCGTAGTCGAAGCTGTCACCGGCGACGCGGTAGGCGGGCTCCAGCATGCCGGCCACCGCGACCTGAGGCACGGTCATCGTCAGCGGCGGCAGCAGGCCCCACTGGATCTCCGCGGACACGCTCATCGGCTCCCGGCGCCGGGCCAGGAAGAACTGGTCGGTGTAGGCGTTCTTGGTGACCAGCAGATCAGCGACCAGACCGGCGAGCCGGCGCAGCAGCCGCCGGTCGTCCTCGCCGACATCGTCCAGGGTGAGGACCATCACGCCCACCGTGTCACTGCCGTCCAGCAGCGGCAGGTACATCCGCACGCCGCCGCGGGCTTGCGGCACCTCGACAACCTCCCCGCGCAGGAAGGCCCGGCCGGCGGGAGAGTCGATCACCGGCTGGGGCTGGCTGACGTGCAGCTTCCTGCCCGGAAGCGGCACCAGCAGTTCCTGCGCGTAGTCCTGGAGCAGGATGGAGACGTCACGACCTCCGAACCTACCCACCTCCTCAGCGATCAGAGGGGCGATCAGCTGCGGCGGCAGATGCGGCGCCCGGTCCAGCAGCAGGCCGAGCAGCCGCTCACCGAAACCCTCCGACCGGTCCACGCTCGCCTCGTCCATGGCCCGCCTCGCCACCTCGTACGTACCCGCCCACGCCGGTCACCGCCTCGGCACACCGTGCCCCGGGATAGGGCCGGAGCGGCTCATTGCGCCATGCGCGGCATGTCGGCTCACGCCGAACGCGGGGAAGAGCCCTGCACCGTCCTCTCTCGCTGCGGTCTCTGGAAGAGCAGTCCCACAGGGCGAAGGGAGCGAAAGGAGCCGGCAAGCATGCCCCTGCGGCATTGATCGTCAGGCGAGTGCCCCGGTTTCGATGGGTGTCAGGAGCGAGTGCCGGCCTCGCTCCGCTTCATGTAGCCGTCAGGAGGACACCCCGCGTCCGGGTCCTCTGTAGGGCACATGCTGGGATCCTCTGTATCGCCGAAGTCCCCGTAGAGGTAGACCCAAACCGTGCACGTCGGATCCTCGGTGAAGGACAGCCGAAGATCATTGCCGTGTGTGGCGGTCGCGTCGGGGATGTTGAGGCCGTCGCCTTCGGGGCTGGCGTAGAAGGCCCATCGGCCGTTGGACAGCTTCTCGGGGTGGGCGCAGTCAGCCATCGCTTTGACCTTGTCGAATCCCGTTCCAGTGAAGGTGTGTTCCTCCGAGAAGGTCAGGGACGTCCCTGCTGGGCTGGTCCACGTCCCTACCAGCTGCTCCTGCGGAATGTCCGCCGCGTGGATGGCTGCGCCGTACCCGCAAGACGCTGTGAGAACTACCCCAGTCACCGCAAGAACCATCGCCCGCCATCCACGCATGTCCGCCGACCTCTCCCCAGAGATTGGATGTCCGGCCTGTGGCCGCACCTCAGCATATTTGAACATGCTCAAAAAATGCGGCTTCCCTCGGGGTAGCCGCAAGCGACACCTCCCAAACCGGCCGTACGGCGCGGCTTCGACCGGTGGTCAGCGCGGCGGGGCGGTCGGACGGGCTTCGAGGTAAGCCGGTCCAGTCGGTGGAGGCGCGTCGTCGCCAGTGGGCGGCGGTGACGGGGTGGAGGCCGAGCATCGGCCCGAGGTCCGCTGGGGGCAGGTCCTGGGCCAGGGCGACGAGGGCGGTGGCGCGGGCGGGCCGATCGGGGATGTGGTGGGCGGCCAGACGGCGGCCGATGACGGTGGCGGCCTCGGACGCGCAGGTAGTCGACGGTTCGCGGGGCGGCCCGGCCGTCCCCCGCCGTGGCGTCAAGGTCGAGGTGGGTGAGCGGCCGGCCCGTGGCTATGAGGTCGGCGAGCAGACGCGCGGAGCGGGAGTTGCGTAGCCAGTTCAGGACGGTGCCGGGTTCAGGGCACTCGATCAGAGCTGCCCGCATGTGCGCGTACGCACCGCAGCCGTCGTCCGGGACGGTGGAGAACAGCGTGCCAAGACGGTCGCGCACCGCGCATCGGTCGCAGACCCCTTTTACCTGGTAGGAGCGAGGCTCGGCGCAGAAGTACGCCTCGACGTCCTCCGGCGTCCAGTCTGCGGATACGTGCCCGTGAACTCGCCGAACCGACGTACCGGGCTCACGCGATCCACGAGCGTCTTCGTTGCCAGCAGCCGGCTCCGCTGCTGGTCCTGCCACCCGCGCAGCATGGCGTCGAACATGGCGGGCTCCGGGTCCAGCGCACGGACGTTGCCTGCACGGACCAGCCGGATCGCACCCGGCACATCTGCCACACCCACCCCACACCTCCGACGGTTGCACCTCATGCAACATCGGGCGCCGGATGCTCCACCCCAGGTCCAGAACCCCACCCCTCACCTGGGCGAGTGACACCCCCGTTCTCAGACCGCACCGCGCAGCCTGCGGAAGCGGCGGAATGATGCGGCCAGCCCGACTCCGCCTCCTTCGAGTCCTGCGCTTCGGCCAGGGGCACCATGTGGTCGATGTCCGGCGCGGTGGCGGAGGTGACGTCTGCTCGTCGTCGTACGACCACCGGCCGCGCCCGGTCAGTGTGCACCGCGGGCCGACCGCCGGCGGTTCGACGGCTTCGGCGATCAGGTCCTCGCGGCGGGTGTCGCAGCCGTCGGTGCGGTTCTCGCCGGCCTTCCGGAGCCTGCCGCTGTGGAACGTGGCCCGGATGTCCTGAGAGCGGTCACCCGATGCGGGCACCTTCGCCAACGCGTGCGTCGGCGAAAGTGTCGGCGCGTTCGTCGGCGCCTTCGTCGAAGCCCTTGCGGAGCAGCCGGACGGCCAGGGTCACCTCCCAGGCGAACACGGGCAGGGCGGCCAGCGACCCCGCCACCGAGACCTGCTCGTAGATCCCGAACAGCACGGCCGTCGCCGAGGCGCAGATCATCGCCCCGCCGACCAGCCCGAGGGCCGCGATGTACCGCGGCACGAGCCGCGCGCTGTACATCAGGGCCGCCAGCACCAGGGTGTTGGCGCCCAGCACGAAGTTCGGACCGAACAGGAACGTCCAGTCGTGAAAGGCCACCAGAGCACGGCCGACCGTGACCAGGGAAGCGTCGTCGGCGCCCGCCGCGCCCTCGGCCTGCCTCCTGAGGGTCACGACCGACAGCACGCCGATGATGCCCATGACGATGACGGCGGCCTCCAGCAGGCGGCCGCAGACGTAGCCGACGGCGGCCCCTCCGTTCCGTTTCCGCAGGACGGGATACAGCACGGCCCCGGTGCCCGTGACCGCCAGGACGAGTACGAATTCGCACAACGCCCCCAGGAACACGCGGGTGTCGGCGCCGGGTCCTATGACATACCCGGCGTCGTGCAGGACGGGGCGGTAGAGCGCGAGGCCACCGATCGCGGCGACCTCGGTGACGAGGAACAGCACTCCCGCGACGACCGCGGTTCTCCTGGTTGAGCTCATGCGGAACAGACCCCCCTCAAAAGGTGTACGGCGTACACCTTGCAGCTGCCGCCCACCCTAGGTGTACGCCGTACACTCGTCAAGGCGGGATGCACCCGCGCCGCCGTCCCGGGAACGGATCGAGGGAGAAGCCCACATGCCCGAGCAGCCGCAGGAACCACGCCGGATCCCCTTGAGCCGGGACCGGGTGCTGCGCGCCGCCGTCGCCTTCGCCGACGGCTCCGGCATCGAGGCGCTGAGCATGCGCCGGCTCGCCCAGGAGCTGGGCGTCGTACCGATGGCGCTCTACAAGCACGTGGCCAACAAGGAGGAGTTGCTGGACGGCATGGTGGAGGTCGTCGTCGCCGGGATCGGGGGCCGGGCCCCCGGATCCGACTGGAAGAGCGCGGTCCGCGGGCGGATCCTCGGCGCGCGCGGCGCCCTCCTCGCCCATACCTGGGCGGCCCAGGTGATCCGTTCACGCACCGGCCCGACCCCGGCCGTACTCGCCTACCTGGACTCCGTGATCGCGATGTTCCGGGCCGGCGGCTTCTCCCTCGACCTCACCCACCACGTGATGCACGCCCTCGGCAGCCGGGTGCTGGGCTTCACCGAGGAGCTGTTCGACGACCCGGCGAGCACCGCACCGCAGGACGAGCGGGCGCAGGCGGCCGCGTACGAGGAGATGGCCCGGCGCTACCCCCACGTCACCGAACTGGCCCGGTCGGTGGCCCACGACCGGGGTTCCGTCATCGGCACGGGCTGCGACGACGGGTTCGAGTTCGAATTCGCGCTGGACCTCCTCCTCGAGGGATTCGCACGTCTCCACGCGCAGGGCTGGAGGTCGGCCCCTTAGATCTGGGCCAGCTCGCGCACCGTGGCCATGTCGCTGAAGGGGAGCAGCTTTTCGCCGACGATCTGGTGCGGTTCGCTGCCCTTGCCGGCGATCAGGACCGTGTCGTCGGGGCCCGCCTCGGACAGGGCGAAGGCGATTGCCCGGCGGCGGTCGGTATAGCGCCGGAAGGGGGTGCCGGTCGCCGTGAGGCCGGGGGCCACCTGGTCCAGGATGGCCTCGGGGTCCTCGTTGCGGGGGTTGTCCGAGGTCAGGACGCAGAGGTCGGAATGGGTCCCGGCGATCCGGCCCATCTCGACCCGCTTGGAGGTGTCGCGGTCCCCGCCGCAGCCGAAGACCGTGATCACCCGGGCGCGGGCGAAGCCCCTGATGGTGGTGAGGACCTTGTCCAGGGAGTCCGGCGAGTGGGCATAGTCCACGATCACCGACGTGCCCAGCGGGGTCCGGAAGCGTTCCAGCCGGCCCGGGACCGGCGGCATGCGGTCGAGCGCGTCGACCAGGGCGCCCAGCTCGTGCCCCAGCACGTGGCAGGCCGCCACGGTGGCCAGCGCATTGGCCACCGAGAAGCGGCCGGGGACGGGAATCGAGGCCGGGTAGGCGCGTCCGTCGTGATGGAGGGTGAACCGCGTGCCCGAGGCAGTCACCACGAGGTCGGTGGCCCGGTAGTCGGCCGGACGGTCCAGGGCGTACGTGGTCACCGCCCCCGGCATCATCGACACGATGCCCGCGCCCACCGGGTCGTCGGCATTGACCACCGCACGCCGGCACAGGCCCTGGAAGAGCCGCAGCTTGGCGTCCCGGTAGTTCGCCATCGTCCCGTGGTCGTCCAGATGGTCCTGCGTGAGGTTGGTGAAGACCCCGACGTCGATGAACGTCCGGTCGACCCGGTGCGTCAGCAGTGCCATCGAGGTGGCTTCCAGCACCACGCCGGCGGCCCCGCGGTCGCGCATGTACCCCAGCAGGTACTGCAGGTCGGGAGATTCCGGTGTGGTCAGCACCGATGGCGGCATGGGGATCGGCTCGTCGCCGATCCTGCTTCCGGCGGTTCCGATCACCCCCACGCTGGAGCCCTCGGCGATCCGCAGAACGGACTCGACCATGTACGAGATGGAGGTCTTCCCGTTGGTGCCGGTGATCGCCACCATGTCCATGTGCCGCCCAGGCTCGCCGAAGTAGCGGGAGCTCACCACCGCGGCGGCCGTACGCGTGTCGGGTACCCGGACGGTACAGGTGCCTGGGGGCCATGCCGCGGCCGGCAGGTCGGGTTCACGGCCGTCGACGAGCACGGCGGCGGCGCCCCGGGCCAGCGCGGGCGAGACGGCGCCGGGGCCGCCTTCCCGGTGCCCGGGTACGGCGATGAAGAGCGAGCCCGGCATCACCCGGTCGGCGTCGAAGGTGGTTCCCGCGGTGATCAGCGTCGTGTCCGGATCACCCTGGAGAACGTGGTGCTCCTGCTCGGCCAGCAATGCGCTCAGCTTCACAATGATCCCTTCGAGGGGGCTCGGGCCCGGGCGTGCGGCCGTAGCCAGGCGGCAGCGCCGGCGGCATGCCGGGAAGCTGCTGTGGTGATGTGGAGCGGGGGAGGGCGCAGGCGCGAAGCGCTAGCCGTGGCCGTGCAGGGCCGTACGGCGCGTCTTGGGCGCCACGGCGAGGGCCGTGCCGGCCGGGTCGACGAGGGCCGCAACCCCGGCGGCCGGGCGCATCCCGAAGGCGGCCTGCTGCAGGCACTGCCTCGAGGAACGTGTGCGACCCATGGGCCGAGTGTACGGCCCGCCGGGCGGCCCGGGGATCGCCGCCGGCTCGGCCGACAGGATCCGGAAGGGAAGGCGCGATCGACGGCATCGAGCTGCTGCCCCTGCCCTACGTTGAGCGCCGCCGACGCCTGGAGGTCCTTTCGCGGCCCGCGCACCGGCCGCCCCGTGGACCCTGTGCCCCATGACTACGGACCCGGCCAAGGCCAGGGAGTGGCTGGAGGACTGGACGGACGTCTCCGGGGGCGAGGGCCTGTCGTGGATACGGTTCGGAGTCCCACTGACCGCTGTGTGGCCGTCATGGTGAAGCCTGCTGCGGTGATTTCTGAGCCGGCCAACACGCGGGCCGGTTGAATTCAGCAGGACGCTGGTGCTGGCCTGGGCCTAGGCCTGCGAGCGGCAGAAGGGCACCGGCTGGGAAACCGCTCCGCCCGGCCCCCCCCCGCCGCCGGGTCGGGGCGAGGCCCGGACCAGCCCTGACCACGCGCCCTGTCGGTGCCCGACGCGGACCATGCCTGGCACCGGACTGTCTGCCTGGGTCATGCCCCCAGATCCTCCGTCACGGGCAGGCATTCGGCGAGCAGGCCGACGACGTCGCGCCAGGCTCGTTGTGCGTGCTGTGGGTGGTGGCCGACGCCGGGGACCGTGGGGTGGTCGACCGGCGGGTGGTGGAAGGCGTGCAGGGCGCCGCCGTAGACCGTGAGGCGCCAGTCGATGCCCGCGGCCTGCATCTCGGCGGTGAACGCGTCCCGTTGCGCGGGCGGCATGATCGGGTCTTCCGACCCGACCCCGGCCCACACCGGGCAGCGGATGCGCGCCGCCTCGCCGGGCCGGCCCGTGGTCAGCGCGTTGACTGTCCCGATCGCGCGCAGGCTGACGCCGCCGCGCCCGAGTTCCAGCCCGATGGCGCCCCCGGTGCCGTAACCGACGGCGGCGATCCGGTCGGGGTCGGTCCGCGGTTCGGTGCGCAGCACGTCGAGCGCCGCATGGCCGATGCCCCGCATCCGGTCGGGATCAGCGAGCAGCGGCAGGCAACGGGCCAGCATCTCCTCGGGGTCGCCCAAATAGCGCCCGCCGTGAAGATCGAAGGCCAGTGCTACGTATCCCAGCTCGGCGAGAGCATCGGCCCGGCGCCGCTCGACGTCGCTGAGCCCCATGCCCTCTGGTCCGAGCAGCACCGCGGGCCGGCGGTCGACACCGGCCGGGAGCGCGAGGTGCCCGGTCATCGTCAAACCGTCCGCCGGGTACTCGACCGTGCGCGTCGTAATCGTCGTCATGAGACTGGACCGTAGTGATCATCGAGTCCGGTCCGTCCGGTGTTCTGCCGCTGGCGGAACAGCGTGGGTGTCCCTCTGGAATACGGGGCCGGGCTCAGGGCTTCAAGATCATCCCATTGCCCCTCTGGCACGTATCCCGGTCACACCACGGCGTCAGGCGTCGGCCCGCGGGCCCCTTGGGGCGGGGAAGACTTCCTCGCCCCAAGGGGCGAGGCCGCGGGCGGCGGGCCCCCTTTGGGGAATCACGCGCCCGGCGGGCGCGCGTCCAAGCCTGCGGGCATGGTCCGGAACTGGTCGTGCGATACGCGACGAACGTGGAGCCGCCCCTGCGTTCGTGGTGGTCCGGCCGCCTCCGTCGGCGGGGGATTGTCCTGTGACCACCCCGCCGCCGGCGGACGCCGAGCGGCCGAAGGCCGGCGAGAGCGCCCGGATCCGCGGCTTCGAGGACGCCGTCCACGAGCCGCATTGAACGTGTTCAGAAAATCTGACAGCATGAGCTCCGCAAGGGCCTGCCGGACCGGCGGCTGACGTGAATCCGTCTGCCTTCGGCACGAGTTGGCCATGAGATCCGGAGGTCGGCACGACATGATCATCGCCTTGCTCGTTTTCTTGTTCCTGGGCCTGATAGTGGCCGTCGCGCCGGGTCTGCTCGTCGGGTATGTCTTCGTCGCGGTGAGCGGCAAGCTGCCGCTCACCGCGAGGGTCTTGTTGCTGGTGGTCCTGGCGATGGGTGCGGCGGCGCTGTGGCTCGGACTGGGGGAACCCGCCAACGTCCTGCTGCCGCTGGCCATGTTGGTGTCGTTCCTCGCGACCCTCGCCTCGGGAGCCGCGTTTCTCGGGCTCGAAGCCCGCAAGCGGCGTGCACCCCGCTACCCCGCCCCGACGTGGCAGAGCTGGTAGCCGACCGCCCCCCGTTTCCGTACAAGGAGGGGCCGGGCCGGCTGAGGCCGCCGGGTGAGCGGACGGCGGGGCCGGCCGGTGTTGAGGCCCTGCCGGGGTCCTGGTGCGCGGGTGGCGGCCGGGCAGGCTAGTTTGCTCGGATGAGTCTCCTTGATGATGTGGCCGAGCGCGACGGCTGGCGGTGCTGGGTGTGTGACGAACCGGTCGACCCCGACGAGTCGGTGAACGACCCGCGGGGGCCCAGCGTCGACAGCCGGACCGCCGACCGGAAGGCCAAGGTGGCCGAGCGGCTCGCGCACCGCGGGTGCAACACCCGCAAGGGTGCGGTCAAGGTGGTCATCGCCTGGCCGGAGCGCCTGTATGTAGTCGAACCCGCACCGCTGATCGCCGTCGCCGAGAGGCTGGAGCGCAAGGGTGGCCGCGAGATGGTGGGCCGTTGCCCGACCAGGAAGGACGCCCAAGAGGCGGCGGATTGGCTGGTGGACCGGTTCTCCCGACTGGTACCGGGAATGCCGGTGACCGCCGACATCCAGGCGGGCGGTGGCCAGTTCCTCGTCATCCTGGCCACCGGCCGCCGCTGATCGGGTCACAGGACAGGTTGTCCGATCAGGTCAACGCCCGGTACGGGACTGCCCTGACGCGGGAGTACGCCTCCCGGTGGGAGCAGGGCGCGCTCACGCCGGGCTCCTACCCTGTGGTGCCCCGAGCACGGGGGCGAGGTCACCCCGGTGCTGGAGTGGCACGCGGGCGGCGGCCTGCGCTGCGCGCAGCTCGCGCGCGGATCCTGCGGTCAGGCGCATGAACCGTTCACGATGGCCGGGCTCCGGGCCGCACAGCGGCGTCGGAGGTATGTCTGGGCGGCGGTCGGCCACAGCAGCCGACCGCCACGCGGTGTCCACGCCGGCAGGCCGACAGCTCGCGGCGCCCCGTCGCGCCCCTGCGGTTTTCCGCAGGGGCGCCGGGCGGGAACGCGCATACCGGCCGTGAGCTGCGCTTCCTAGGTTGGGGAGGGTCGTCCGGCGGGTCCGCCGGGGGACCTTCCCCTGAGACCTGGAGGGCTCATGACGCCGTTCTCGACCACTCTCGCCCAGGAGCCGGCCGGCGGCATCGCCGGCTGGGCGGCCGGCCTCGTCGACACGCTCGGCGGGCCGGGCGCGGGCCTCGCCATCGCCCTGGAGAATCTGTTCCCGCCGCTGCCGAGCGAGGTGATCCTGCCGCTGACCGGCTTCGCCGCCGGGCAGGGCGTGCTGAGCCTCACCTCCGCCCTGTTCTGGACGACGCTGGGTTCGGTGGTGGGCGCGCTGGCCCTGTACGGGTTCGGGGCGCTCTTCGGCCGGGAGCGGATGCACGCGCTGTGGGCGCGACTGCCACTGGTGAAGCTCTCGGACCTGGAGCGGACCGAGGCGTGGTTCCGGCGGCACGGCGCGAAGGCGGTGCTCCTGGGCCGGATGGTGCCGATCTTCCGCAGCCTGATCTCGGTGCCGGCCGGGGTGGAGCGGATGCCGGTCCCGCTCTTCCTCCTGCTCACCACCGTGGGCAGCCTGGCCTGGAACAGCGTCCTGGTCCTCGCCGGCTACGCCCTCGGAGACCGTTGGGAACTGGTCGAGTCGTACGTGGGCGTGGCCTCCAAGGCCGTCGTCGTCCTGGTCCTCGCGGCCGGCGCGACCTGGCTGACGGTACGGCTCCGGGCCCGCGGGGCGGCCGCCCGCCACCGGCGCGCATAGGGTGAGGGCGTGAGCGGGGGCGAACGGGGCGGCGCGAGAACGCGGTCGGCGGTCCGGCGGACGGTGGGGGTGCTCGCCGGATGCCTGACGGCGCCGGCCGGCCTGCTGTACCTGCTGCTCGCCGGGGTGCCGCTCGGCGCCTTCCTGCTGTGGCCGCGAACGCGGCCGTACGCCCTCGGGGTCTACGGCTCCGGCGCCCGGCGGCTCGTGGAGGTGGAGCGCAGGCGGCGGACCTGCTTCTTCGGCGACCGGTTCCCTGAGACGTACGGGGGCGAGGGCGTGGTCCGCCATCTGGCGGTCCGGTCCTGGTCGGGGCTCATGTGCGGGGTCGTCCTGGCGCTGCTCGGCTTTGGCCTGGTGCTTGCGGGACTGCTGGCAGGCGGGGTGGTGCGCGGGACCATCGGGACCGCGGAGCTGCTGACGCAGCTGGTCCTCGGGGGCGTCCTGCTGTTCCTCGGCCTCCAGGGACTGTTCGCGCTGACCGCGCTCGACGCCCGGCTGGCCCGGGAGTGCTTCGGGCCGTCCGAGCGGGAGCTGCTGCGGCGCCGGATCGACGAGCTCTCGGTCAGCAGGGCCGCCGTCGTGCGGGCCGTGGATGTGGAGCGGCGGCGGATCGAGCGCGACCTCCACGACGGGGTGCAGCAGCGGCTCGTGGCGCTCGCGATGCTCATCGGGCGGGCACGCCGGGGCGGTGGGCGGGATCCGGAGCGGGCGGCGCAGCTGCTGGGCCAGGCGCACCGGGAGGCCCAGGAGGTGCTGGCCGAACTGCGCGAGGTGGCCTGGCGGGTGTACCCGTCGGCGCTGGACAGCCTCGGCCTGGAGGAGGCGCTCGGCGGGGTGGCGCAGCGGTGCGGGCTGCCGCTGCGGATCTCGTACGAGGTGGCGGCGCCGCTCCCACGCCCGGTGGTGACAGCCGCGTACTTCGTCGTCTCCGAGGCCGTCACCAACGCGGCCAAGCACTCCGCCGCCTCGGCCGTCTCGGTGCGGGTCGCGGGGCCGCCCGGCGGCCCGCTCACCGTGCGGATCGAGGACGACGGCCGGGGCGGCGCGGATCCGGCGGGCAGCGGCCTGACCGGGCTGCGCGGACGGGTCTGCGCGCTCGACGGCGTCCTGCGGATCGACAGCCCCCTCGGGGGCCCCACCACCATCGTCGCGGAGCTGCCGTGCGTGTGATCCTGGCCGAGGACTCGACCCTGCTGCGGGAGGGCCTGGCCCGACTCCTGGTGGAAGAGGGGCACGAGGTCGTCGGGGCGTTCGGCGACGCGGTGACGCTGGTCGCCGAGACGGAGAGGCTCCGCCCCGACGTGGCCGTCGTGGACATCCGGATGCCGCCGACCCACACCGACGAGGGGCTACGGGCGGCCGTCGAGATCCGCGAAGGGCTGCCCGGGACCGGCGTCCTGGTCCTCTCCCAGCACGTCGAGCGGAGCTACGCGGCCCGGCTGCTCGCGGCCGGCGCGGAGCGGGTCGGCTATCTGCTGAAGGATCGGGTGGCGCAGGTCGAGGAGTTCCTCGACGCGCTGGAGCGGATCCACGCGGGCGGCGCGGCGATCGACCCGGAGGTCGTACGGCAGCTGGTGGTGCGCAGCGCGCACGCCGATCCGCTGGCCCGGCTGACCCCGCGCGAGCGGGAGGTGCTCCAGGTGCTCGCGGAGGGGTGCACGAACACGGCCATCGCGCGGCGGCTGCACCTTTCGCTGAGCGCGGTGGAGAAGCACCTCAACTCGGTCTTCGACAAGCTGGAGCTGCGCGGGACCGAGGGCCACAGCCCACGGATCCTCGCGGTGCTGCGGTATCTGGAGGCCTGAGGGCCGTCCCGTATCGGTCCGGGGCGGCGGCAGGCCGGCGCGAGCGGGGCCGTGCTCTTCGCTCGGTGACCGGGCGCGCTCCGGTCGATTGGCCGGGATCGACTCTCGCCGATGGAGTGCCCGCTCCATCGCGGACCTGCGCAAGCCGCGGCCTCACCGTGCGCCGGCCTCGCCCCGCTCGCGCACCGGGCCAGCAGCTCGGCCAGGTCGTGGCCCTCCAGGAACTCCCTCACCATGAACAGCCGGCCGACATCACGCCCGACGTCATGCACCGTGGTGATCCCGGCGTGCCGCAGCCTCGCCCCGATGGTGGCTTCCCGGCGGAAGCGGGCCACGGCCTGGGTGCTGTCGATGTCCTCGCGCAGGACCTTCACCGCTACGGGGCGCTGGAGTTCCTCGTCCAGGCCCTGCCAGACCTCGCCCATGCCGCCCCGGCCGATGCGCTCGACCAGCCGGTACAGGCCGGCCAGACGGTTCCCTGCTTTCCACAAGCACCCCCGCGTGATCACGTCCCCGTGCCCGCGTTCTGCCCGGCCGCCACCTTCCGGTCCGGGGCGGTTGGTCGCGGGGTGTGGCCGGCGCCGTCCGCGGTCGCGCTGTGCCGGTACGGCGCCGAGTGGACCGCGACCAGGCTCCGCCGGGGCCTCGCGGCCGACGAAGCGGAGCACGAGCGGCTGCTCGGCATCGCGGGCCGGCTGCGGCGGCCCCGACGTGGAGTTCACCGCCCCGTAGAGCGAACGAGGACAGGGTTGTCGAAAGGCCGCCGCCTCGACGGGCGCAGGCCCTTCGCCATGCCGAGTCACGTGCCGCCGAGCCGGATGGACTTGCCGGTGGGGCAGAAGGCGACGTGCTCCTGTCTCATCCCGGTCGGTTGTCCCTCGCGGGCATTCATGCTGCCCCCAGCAGTGGCGTTGTGCCTCTCCTGTGCCCCTGGCCGTACCAGTAGCGTCCTTTGGGCAGACTGTCTAACCGCGGGGAGTGGGCGCCGTGCCATTGCGCAAGGATCGGGAAGAGGCCGAGGCCGCGACGAAGGCGAACCGACGCGCACCGGATCCAGACAGGGGCCAGCGGGTCGCGCCGGGACTCCGACCGGTCAATCCGGCCATGGCCGCGGCCATGCAGCGCTCGGTGGGCAACGCGACACTCGGGCGGATGATCGCGCAGGGCCCGGCCGGGTCCAAGGTGCCGCACGCCGCTCCCGGTACGCGCGGCAAAAAGCGCACCCAGGACGAGGTCGTCGAGCGCGGCGACAGCCCCCCGGCCAACCAGCAGAAGACCGAGGCAGGAGCGGCCACCCGGGCCACCCGCAGCGGCAAGGCCGGCGCGACACCCTCGGTGAAGGGCAAGGAACAGAGGGCCGAGGAAGAGATCGGCAATCCGACCCTTGTCTTCACCTCCCGCTACGACGGAGACGAGGAGCAGTCGCTGAACGGCAACAACAACATCGGCTTCGAACAGACGGCAACGCTGCGCCGCGCGGACGGGATGCAGACGCCCGCGGCAGACGCGTACGACTTCTGGCAGGAGGTCTCCGACGAAAGCCGCCAGATCGTTCCGACGTCGGTGAACTACCAGCCCAAGAAGGCCCCCCGCCGCGCCTGGGGCGTGGACGGCCCCTTCCGCCCCCCGTACAACGATGAGGACGGCAACATCGTCAACGCCGCCGACCGGATCACCTTCGTCGACAACCCCGGCTTCTCCACCACCACACGCATGTCGGCCGGCTACTTCCTCGTCGACTACACCGTCCGGTTCCGCTGGAAGGTCCGCAAGAAGCAGGGCGGACGCTTCACCAAGGCCGAGCCGTTCTGGGAGAGCGACGAGATGGTGCACCGCGTCACGTCCGCCTTCGACGCGGCGAACCCGGAGGAGGCCGTGCAGGTCAACCACCACGCGGCGGGCAACCGCACCTGGAACGTACAGCTGCCCAACTGACCCCGCCGACGCGGCAGCGCGCTCACGCCCCCACATGATCCGAGCCCGGAGCAGGCCCTGCCTTGATCCTTAAGTTGTGCGGCGGGGGCGTGAAGTGGTCGATTTCCTGTACGCACCGCACCGCACCGCCCCGCCGCGACCACCAGACGCACGACCCGGAAAGCCGGGCGACACGGCCCACCGCGTGCTGGAGTGCCCTGCCTGTCGACCCGGCGGGTACGCGAACCGGGTCCCGAGCAGGGTGAACCCAGAGGCGAGGCCGCGGTCCCGGAACCCTGGGAGGATCGGTTCCACGGTGGACAAGGGCTATGACACGGCCGGACCGGCCGGTCAGTACCGGAACAGCACTCCGCGCCAGGTCCATCCCGCGTTGAGGACCATGGTGCGCAGTGGATCCCTCACATCCCGTGTGTCGAAGCGCAGCGTCTCGACCTTGTGCCGACGGCCGTCGGCACCACGCCGGTACTCCCACTGCCGGTACACCTTGAAGCCCCCACGGCCGTACTGCTGACCGGAGTCGTGCGACGGCTCCCACCGCTCCTCCAGGACGAGCACCTCGCACTTCGCCGGCACCAGGCGCATGCGGGTCTTGAGCGTCAGCTTCGCCTTCGGGATCTTGCACTCCGCCACCAGGTCGGCCTTCTCCTTGGGCAGGGCATGGCGCACGATGAACGGTACGTTCCGGCTGTTGAGCGCGAGCAGTGCTTCCCGGAGCTCCATGGCGGGCAGGGAGGCGACACCGCTGTCGGGGTACTTGGTGCCGGTCCACTTGTCCCAGAGGCGGCCCATCGTCAGACCCCCGCCCTGGAGTCCGAGCGCACCGTGCGCACGAAGTCCTGGAACTCGCCCAGGACGCTGTCGTGCTGGGCCTCGGTGGCGGTCAGAGCCAGCCGGATCATTGCCCGCCTGTGCGGGTCCTCGGTGTCCAGGACGGCCAGATAGACCTGGGACTGGACGAGGTTCCGCCGGGCGTCGCCGGCGACGGCCGAGAAGCTCAGCCGCTGGGTCAGAGCAGGTGCGTCGGCGGAGCCGACCTCGTGGCGCTGGACCACCACGACCGGCTCGGCGACCTCGCGCAGGCGCTCCGCCGAGGCGTCGGCGACCTCGACGAGCGTCACCGAGTCCTTCAAGAATCCGCCGTCGATGGTGATGTTGGCGTTGAACCCGGCGTCCGCCTGCGGATGCACCGCGGCGAACGCCACGTCCGAGGCGCCCCGTCCGGAGGGGCAGCGACGAACCAGCCCTCCGGCAGGCGGAATTCGATCGGCACCGGCAGTGTCGTGGGCATCTCGGGCCCTCCTTCCACGGAAACGCGCATCAGTCGAGCAGCCAGTCCTTGAAATCGCCGGCGGCGTCGCCGACCGCGTCGGCCGCGTCACCGGCGGCGTCAGTGAACTTCTCCGGATCGAAGGTGAACTCGAGCCCCAGTTTGACCGTCGAGTAGCGCCCCGGGCGGTCAGTCGGCCTTGGCGGGTTCCTCGGCTCGCGCCCGGGTGGAGGCGAGCGGGTAGGGAGGGAGTCGGTGCCGATTTCGGCGATCGTGCCGCCCAAAGTGAGACGGTAGACGATGGCAGCGCAGAGACAGGGATCGGTGAACGTCTCGTACGTGGTGGAAGGAGAACCGGCCAACCACCCGCAGGTCGCCGAAGCCGCCATCGTCGGCGTACCCGACGCCGACGGCCATGAGATCGCCTGCGTCGTCGTTGTCCCCCGCAAAACCCCGCCTTCCCTCGCCACCGTCCAACGACTTGTGGCCGACGACATCCCTTTGCCCCAGGCAGCGACGATCCGGCGCGGGACCCGGCTCCTGTCCGACATCGGCCGACACCGGCGCATGGGCCACCCGGAGCCGGATACCTTCCGTCTCGACGTCTCGACACGTCCCGCACACTCCACGAGCAGGAAACCCAAGCCGACGCCCCGGGCCACGCTTCTTGAAACTCCCCACTTCGCTGAACACCGGAGCGAGTGATGCGAGGAGCGGAGCGTCCCTGGCCGTTTCCAAGGCTGTGGCGGACATTTCGTGACGGTCATGACGGCTGGGCGAGGACGAGGGTCCGCAAGAGAGCGAAGGAAGCTCGGGCCGTTTGGTGCGGGTGTCGGAGGAGACCTGCTCGTCGTCACCTTGCAGCCCGGTCGTCGCTGGTGCCTCCGCGGTCTAGGAGGTGCCTGTCTTGTCGTTGATCTGGAAGGTGATGACGTCGACTTCGTCGGTTCCCGCCAGATCCGGGTAGTGGCCCTTGAGGCCTTCCCGGAGTTCGGTTGCGGTTGTCAGCCCCCCGGCTTGGGCGTCCTGGTTGGTGAGGTCGCTGACCAGGCAGTGCCTGATGCCGGTCACCTCGGCCGGCAGGACGACTTCGGGGTCGCTTTCGAACACCAGCCGTGCCGGCCCGAGCTGGGCCGGGTCCCGGAAGCGGATGGTCTTGGTCTTGGCGCCCGAGCGGACGTCTTCAAGGTAGCGGGGGTTGAACCGGATGATCGGGGGACCGGCCGTCTCGGGATCTTGGTAGAGCGACGGGTCGAGACCGTTCATGCCTTCCGGGGTCCATCGCTGAGTCAGCGGCATCAAGTCGGCGGCGAGAACGGACCTGGGGCCCGCGGGCGTGGGCACGATGACGCGCATGGTGGGGTAGTAGTCCACGAAGACCTGCCGATCGCGCCCGCACGGGCCGATGACGCCGCGCCCGTGGTTTCCCACGGCAACGATGCAGCGCATCTGGCGGGCGCCCTGGGCTCGTGCGGCTCCCAGAGCCACGAGTTCGGCACAGGGTCCGCCGGTGAAGTGGTAGAGGTTCACGCCAGCGAACATCCGGTAGTCGGCGGCCATGACCGCGGCACCCATCGTGTGGATCCCGTCTTCGTCGGGCCCGGCGTCGGTATGCGCGTCTATGGTGCGGCGTGCCAGCTCCACGAGCTCACGCTCGTCATCATTGAGAGCTCGTGCAGATGACGGTACGTACACGTTGTCAGCCTTCCCTTTTGTCAGCAGTCGCCGAAGATCATTCCACGCCACGCAGGTGGGTTCCACGGCATTTCGGCTTGCCTTGACCGGGCCCCTACGGTGGTCCCGTGGGCAGGGACGGAGGGGCCCGGCTGAGGCTGGTCGTGGTCACGGACGGGCGCCCCTGAACCCCGCCCCTGAACCCGCCGCAGAGCCCTGGCACCGGAGCCGGCCGCCTGTCCCGGCGCCGGGGCCAGGGCTGAGCCGTCTACGGGGCAGGACATCCGGACCGGCACACCGGGCGGCGCCCGCGTCACCGAGGGGGACGTGGCCAGGCCCCCCGGGGCAGATCTGCCGGCCGGTCGTGCACCGGATCTCGGCGACCGGACCCGGTCACCCACCAGCTGCGCGGGCGGCACCCCGCCTTCATGGACGGGAGCCTGCCCGAACCCGCCGGCCGCGGACGTTTGCGATCACTCGTCCGGCCGCGTTCGGCCGGGTCCTGCGCGGCCCCGGCCGGCCTCCCACCCCAGATTCGGAGGCATCCGTACCCAACCGCGCGCGAGGGCGGTCTCCAACCGCCCGATCCACCCGCCGGCGTGCGGCGTGCGGCGTGCGGCGAGCGAAGGGCAGGTCATGACCGAGCGCCCCAACATCCTGCTGATCGTCACCGACGAGGAGCGCGCCTCCCTGCCCCGGCCGCCCGGGTTCTCCCTGCCCGCCCGGGAGCGCATCGCGGCCCGGGGAACCACCTTCGAGCGCTACTACACCGCGTTGGCGCAGTGCAGCTCCGCGCGATCGGTCATCTACACGGGGCAGCACCTGCCGCTCACCGAGATCTACGACAACGACAACATGCCGTACATCCGCCCGCTCAACCCCGAGCTGGGCAGGCTGAGGCATCGAAGCGGGGTGTCGGCAGCGGCTGTGACCCATGGAGAGATGGGCGCCGGTATCACTCCCGAAGACCCGCAGCGCGGAGGGGTTGTCCGCCTGCCCTTCGCAGGCTTGCCCAGGCCGGTCCGTTAGCTGCGGAGTCCGTCCCCCAGCCGCCGACGCCCCGACGAGGCGGAGATCCCCGAATCGGAGACGGACGGGCGAAACTCGTCCTGCCCGGCCCGCTCCGCGGCAGTCCGCCGGGGGGCTGTTGGCAACTCCTGGCAGGCAACGACGGCGGGGACCGGTCCGTGCCCGAGCGGGCGGCGCATGGTGCTCATTGCCACAGTTTCGCAGGGAGGCTGACGCCCCGTCCGAGGCGGGCAGCTACATAGGGCGCGGGGTACTGACCGGTTGGATCACTTCCGACGGCCTATGGGATGCGGCGAGCCATCGTCAGCGCCTGAATCTGGAGCTTGCAGTCGAAGAGGGCCTTTCGCTGAGGTCCCGTCAGCTCAGGCGGCAGCTGCTTCACACGCTCCCAAGCGACAGCGCGCAGTGACCGGGCCAGCTCCAACTCCCTGTGCTGGAGAGCGACGCGTAGGCCCTGGATGCTGGCGTCCAGCCGCTGCAGGGCGGCTCGGTGCTTCTTGGCGAGCTTCTTCCTCCGATGCTGTTCCTGCGCGGTCTTGGCCTGCTGCAGAGATCGGCGCTCTTCCCAGGTCGGCCCACCAGCGAACAGGTGGACTCGCGGCCGACCACGGTTTGTCATGCGGACTCCTCGTCGGGTGGAGGCGTGGGCGGCACGCGTAGTGCTGTTCAGCGTGTCGGCGTGCGGTCCTGCGCTGAGCGTTGCCTGCCACAGCTTGCCAACGTCCCCGGCGATGGGGAACTGGGGGTGAAACGGCATCCCTCGTGCTTCCAGACCCCCTTGCGCCTACAAGTAGGGGTGCCGAGAGGAAGTCTGTCACCAGCCGCCGACGGCGGTACCCCTACGGTGCGCCCGGCGGTATGCGTCTGCTCCGCTGAATCGATACGGGTGCTCGCCATGGAGGTGTGGGTGTGCCATCTGGGTCCAGGCCATATGGCCACAGCCTGCTGAAGATTCCAGGCTCCTCGGCCAGGCGGTACAAGGCGTTGGGATTGCTGTGGTCGGCGGCCTGCCGGGCCAGGGCTTCGAGGCCGTCCCGGTCCCCGGCCTCCTCCCGCATCAGGGTGCCAGGCGGAAATGGGCGTCGGCGTTGCCGCGGTCGGCGGCCTGCCGGACCACGACTTCGACGCCGTCCCAGTCCCCGGCCCGCTCCATCATCACGGCCAGGTGAACCAGGGCGAGGGGGTGGTCGGAGGCCTGCCGGTAGAGGGCCTCGGCGCCGTCCCGATCCCCGGCCTCCTCCCGCATCTCGGCCAGGCGCAGCAGGGCGTGGGGGCAGCCGTGGTCGGCAGGGGCCACTGGACAACACCTTCCGGACGCCGGATAGAGTCACGGTGTGATTACGGTCCGCCCCGCTCTCGGCACGGCACGGACCCGCCACCAGGCGGGCCCGCTGCGACTGCTGTGGCTGGCCGCGCTGCTGTTCGCGTTCCTCTACACCCACGCCGCCGGAGCCGACAGCGCCTCCGCGCACGTCACCGGCGGCGCCGTCGCCGTGCCCCACCTGGCGTCCGCCGGCGATGACGGCGTCTCTCACCACGACGACCAGCGGCCCGACCGCCAGGACGATGCCGGTGACGGTCACCCGCATCCCGCGGAGGCGTGCGCCTCCGGGCACCCGCAGCAGGGTTGTGACCTGCCCGGGCCGCACCCGACCGCCGTGGCCGTGGAGTCGTCCTCCTTCGCCGCGATGACGCCGCAGCGGTGGACCCAGACCCGTCCCTGCGGCCTTCCTCCGTCACACAGTTCCCTCGGTTCCGTGGTGCAGCAGGTATAGATCCGGGCCCTTTGCCCCGATCTGCCCGGACTCTCGTCGCCAACCCCGGACCGCCGCCACCGCGGCCGACCGGGCGTTGAGCCACGCACGCACCCAAGGAACCCGCACATGACCTCCGTCCAGCTCCTCGACGCCCGCACCCCGCAGGCCACACCGGACACTCCCGCCGCGGGGCGGGCCGCCCGGCGCAAGGCCCAGTCCCGCAAGCGGTCACTGGCCGCCCGCTACCTCGGCTACGTCGGCTACTTCGTCGGCGCCGGCCTCATCAGCGGCGCCGTCGTCCACCACCCCCTCGACCCCGACCGCTACACCCGCATCGCCGCCTACGGTGCGCTCGTCTTCCTCGCCGCGACCGTCCTCAACGAGTTCCTCCTCACCCGCGAGCGGCCCGGCCTGCCACGCATGCTCGTGGTGATCGGCTCCTCGCTGCTTCTGTCTTTCGGCATCGGCATGCTCAGCGGCGGCCTCCAGCACTTCGACGACTTCCCCGCCCGCGGCGCCGTCCTCGTCCCCGCCGGCATCGTCGTCTCCTTCGTCGCCTACGTCATCAAGGACGCCGACACCCCCACCCGCCGCATCTTCAGCCTCCTGGGCCTGGCCGTTCTCGCGGTCGCGGCTCTCGCCTTCTTCGGCCTGCGTGAAGTCGCGGCGTCCATGGAGGCCACCCCCGGCGGTGGTCACAGCCACGGCACCGCCGAGGAACCCGCCGCAGACGACCACACCCCGGCCACCACTCCGGCACCGGGCATCTCCGGCCAGCCCAACACCGCTTCCACGGCCCCGGCTCACAACGACGGACACGCCGGCCACTGACCAGCCAGAGTCCTCCGTCGAAGGGCTGTCCATACCCGCTCCCCGCTGGCCACCTGCGTGGAGGCGAGAGCGGTGACGCAGCCTCGTGGGCTGGTCAGCCCCCATGCCCTTGTCTTCGAGGACGACCGTCAGCTCGCGAAAGGGGAGGCCGGGCAGGGCCCCTGGCCGCGATGTTGCAAGGTTCGTCGGCAGCGTGCAGTAGAGCCCGCGCCCGGTTGATCGCCGATGTCAGCCGGGCGCGGTCATCCGCGTTGGTTGAGGGCGCGGGTCCGATCACGGTTTGCAGCTCGTGTGGCGTCGAGTTCGGCCTGCCGTTCCTCCAGTGCCCGGGTCAGCTCAAAGGACCGTCCAGTACCACGGCGGGCTGACGTCCGTCCGCGTCGTGCGTCACGTGTGCTGGGCGCGTTCGCCGGCCGGCGTAGGACGGCGTCGCCGTGGTGCATCCGATCGGCCTTCGGCGGACGAAGGTGTCCCACAGGTGATGGCGTCGTTCCGCCGGGAATAAGATTCTTGTAACCCCGTGGAGGCTGATGTGGCGGATGATCGGATCGGGTCGGCCGAGGTGCTGGCGGCGGCGGAGGCTGCCGCGCCGGTGGACTCTCTCGATGTCGTGGCGCGTAATCTGCGGGACCGGTTCGGTGCGCGGTACGTGTCGTTCCTGTTCGCCGATGTGGTCGGCCGGCGTCTGCTGCGCGTTCATGACACGGCAGCCGAGTATCACGAGGACCGAGCACAGGTCGCCTTCTCCGGCCGCAGCGTCTACGACGAGGTGCTGCGTGGCCAGCGCCTGGTGCTGGCCGCGGACGGTGGGCAGGGGCAGCGGGTTCTGGCCCCGGTCACCAATCGCGGGGACACCGTCGGTCGCGGGTGCCGGTGGCGTTGAGGAACCGGCTCACCTGGGGCGTGACGGGTCCGGTGAGGGTAGTTCGTGGTGGGGCAGGGCGTGGACGAGGGCGGTGTCGGCGAACGTGACGAGGCTGAGGTCGAGCTCACCGCGGACGTGAAAACGGGTGTAGCCGACCCGCTGTTCGGATTCCGTCTCCGCCTGCGCGTCCTCGTCCCCGCACACGAGGGAGGGAGAGCCGGTGACGGGGTGCCAGGGCCCACATGGAACATGCCGGGGGTGCACGGGTGCGGTCGCATGGTGGGCCGTCCTGGGTGGGAGCGGAGCCCCTCCCTTTCCGCACGCAGTCCGCGCGGCGAGCGGTCGCCACGCGGTCGAGGAGGCCCGGACCAGGAACACCCCTCTCCAGGGTGGCTCCTGGGGGAGAGGACGCGGCGGCACGGATATCGCCAACGGCTACTGCGCGTCTACCCCCGAAGCCGCCGGAACGCCCGGCCGCTCACCCGGTTCAGGAAGGAGATCATCGGGCCTCATGGCTCGCGGGTGGCTGTTGAACCAGCACGCGTTTGGGGGTGGCGCCTTCCCCAGACCGGGCATCCGGCCGGGCGGGTACCGGCCCCGTGCGGGAATCGACCCTTCCAGGTCCTTGGAATCGTCGACCCCGCGCATGCGGGGATAATGGCGTGATATGGGTCTTATGTTCTTCGACGACAAACGTCTGGCGGGTGACCTTTACGCGGCGGCGAGCCAGAGCACCGGCCCCGAGCAGGTCGGAGCGGGGATCTCGCGGGTGCTTGCCCCCATCGTGGCCCACGACGGGCTGAGCCTGGTGGGAACTGACCCCGCGACCGGTCCCGGACTCGGCAGTTTCAGCTTCTGGCACGAGTACGACCCCGAGCTGGTCAGGGAGCTCGTCATGCACCGGCATCTGGGAGGCGGCCCGCAGCGTCCTGCGATCCCGACGCTCCTGCGGACCCCGGCCGTCGTCGTGGGGGCCGGGACGGACGGCTCGCCAGTGCCGGACCCGCGCATGCGGGAGATTCTCACCGCCCACGGGGCGAGTTCCGAGCTGCGTCTGCTGCTGCGGGACAGGCGGGGCGTGTGGGGAGCGCTCGGGCTGCTCCGCTGCGCGGGTGCAGTGCCATTCGGCCAGGACGACGCCGAGCGGGCGGCCCGGCTCGTACCGGCGCTGCTGGCCGCCCTGCGCCGGTACGCGACCACCGGCCCGCTCTGCCCCGAGGTTCCGCCCCTGTCGGCGGGCGTGATCACCATCGGCCCCGACCACCGGGTCAAGGCGGTCAGCCCGCAGGCGCAGCTATGGCTAGACCAGTGGGCGGCGCACGCCATCCCCCCGTGGGTACCGGAAGCCTTCCTCCTGTCATTCTCCCTTGTCACCCGGGCGGAAGCCCGCCGTCAGGGCGGAGCGCTCCCTCTGGTGTGCGCGCCCCCGGCGGCCTGCGGCCGCTGGACCACTTGCCAGGGCCAGGTGCTCGACGCGGGCGCCACAGGCGATGTCGCCCTCGTCGTCCAGGGGGCCACCTGGGACCTCGTCCTGCCGTCCCTGTGCGCGTGGTACTCCCTTACCCCCCGGGAACGCGACGTGGTCACACAGCTCCGCACGGGAGCCTCCGTCAAGCAGATCGCCCGCCGCCTCGACCTGTCCGCGTACACGGTCAACGACCACCTCAAGGCAGTCTTCCGCAAGACCGGAGCGGACGGACGCGACGAACTCAGCGCGGCGCTGACCCGCTGATCCGGTCAGCGCCGGGCGGCGCCTGCCCCGGTCAACCCCGGGGCCGTCCCTGATCCGTTCAGCCTCGCGGTGTCCCCGATGCGTTCCGTGCGGGGGGCCGACCCGCTGATCCGCTGCCCCCTGGTCCGCCGTCCGTCCATCCCTGACATCAGGGGGTCGCAGCAACGTGGATCCGGCCCACCATGAGAAGGAAGACCGGTACCCACCCGGTCGGCTCGTACAGCGAGGCCGAGACGTTCTCCCTCGTCGAGCCGCCGGCGCACACGGTCCGGTCCGTCGGAGATCCCCGTACGGGCATGGCGCGTATGACGTGAGGGCACAGTCATGCCGCTGCCCTGTCGGGATCCCTCCTCACCGAAGGGACAAGGACATGACGCACAACACTCTTCGTGAACCCGCCACCGGGGACACGGCAAGCGACAGCATGGTGCAGGCTCGGACCGAGGAAGCGATCCCGTCCGTGGACGGGATCGCAGGCAAGGCCCTGCTGAATCCGGAGATGGCCTCCCAATCCTTCGAGATTAGGGGCCACGGCATCTTCGAGCGGATCCTGGACGTCCCCGCTTTCAAAGGCGCCTACGCCATGGTGCTCGGCTCCGTCACGGAATACAGCCGTGCCACCGACAAGCCCGTCATGGGAACCGCGGTCGTCACCCTCCACAACCTGGTGGCCAAGGACCGGGGGCAGGTGGGGGTCCGCGTGGGAGTGAACTGGCACGAGGACCTCGACATCAGGGTCACGCTGCTGTGGTTCATCACCTGAACCCGCTCACCTGACGGCACGACAGAAGGGGGCGCGGGTGACCGCGCCCCCGACGCCCGAGCACGGGCTCATTCCCGGGCTGCGGATCTCACGGCCGATCCACCCCGTTCGAGGCCGGCCAGCAGCCAGGCGAGCAGCGGCGGCGCCGCTATCCCGGGCGGTTGCGTGTTCCTGACCGAGTGGCCCTCGCCGGCGTCCAGTTCATGCTGCGGACGGTGTCGCGTGGCGTGTTCCCGCGGAGACGGTGGGCTGCTCCGGTCTGCTGGACCTGGACGACTGCGCGTGGACGGCTCGCTCTCCTCGGGGCCGGGGGTGCGTGGTCTTGACTGGCTGCTGATGGCTCGGCAGCTCGTGGGCCTGCAGCAGGCCGGTGTCGACCGCGGCGCCTTTCAGCCACAGATGGGCCGGATGACCGCTGGGGTCCGCCAGGCCGTCACTGAGAACGCGGCTCGCATCAAGGCCGCATGCACCGACCGGAGGGCCGACCTCCTGCGCACGTCGATGCCGGAGAGCCTGGTCCGCGACGCGATCCTCTCCTCCCCCGGTGTGGCCGGACATCGCGGCCGCGATGGGCCGCCTCGATGGCGCGAGGATCGGGTCTGGCTGCCTCAGATCTCGATACGCCGGAGCCACCAATGCAGATGTTCTGCGGCGAAAGGGTCGTTAACTGTCCGCTTGAGGACGCGTGCGTCGACAGGGTCCAGCGCGGCTCGCAGCTCTCGTCGAGCCCGGGCCCGCAGGTGCCATGCCGCCACTTCGAGCAGTGTGCGGATATGCCCGGTTGGGACGTCTGAGTATCCGTAGTGCCATTCTTCAGCGCTACGGGGTCGGCCGGCCCCGTAGAGTCCAGCGTCGGAACGCGAGCGCGACATCACCCGTAGCGGGGCCCGGCCGGGGTGGCGTCAACCGGCCGGGCCCTGCCGTGCGTGGACCCTCTCATCGCCTTGCCACCGTGCCACGGCCGATCGTGGGCCGCCCGGTGTGCGATCCGTGTGGGGGACTCCGGCCGGGTGCTGCCCCGGTCAGCTGTCGGTGACCGGGAAGAGCGTGTCGGCGCCGGTCATCTCCAGCAGGCGCCGGAGCTGAGGCGGCGGGGTGCGCAGGATGATACGCCGGCCGTGTTCTGCGGCTGTCTGCCGTGCGTGGATGAGGGCGTTGAGGCCGGAGGAGTCGCAGAACGACAGGTCGGACAGGTCGACGAAGATCTCCTCGGCGCCGCCAGGCTGGGTGATCGCCGCGTGCAGGGCGTCGTACAGCATCGGCGCCCGGTCGATGTCCATCTCGCCACCCACATGCACGACACGGCACCGATCATCACCGTTCACCCACACGCCCTGCTCACCTTCTCTCAAGATCTTTTACCCCGCCCATGATTGAGGCAGCCCGGGCGGGGAGCGGGGCACAGGCCCTCAGCGCATGAGGACTCAGGCGGCGGCGCCGCCCAGTCGCTGTGTCCCCCCGCCCGCAGCCGCTAAATCCGGCGGCACCCGATTATCTTAGGGATACGCATCCAAAAATCTATGTCGGCCGGAGTAGACATTGGGTGGTGGTGTGGTTATGGTTTCTCTCGTAGCCCAGTCAAGAAGGGCCCGGCAGAGACGAACTGCCGGGCAGTAGTACCCGCAGTTGCAGTTGTTGGACGGTACGGCGGTGGAGTTCCGAAGCCAGGCTTGTGCAGGACGGCGACGGGACTGACGGCCGGACCGGGTGGCCCGCAGTCATCAGGGGCCGCCGCAGGCAGTACCGCGGTGATGGCAGTACCCAGCAGTGAAGTGAAGTGAGCAGCACCTCGGTGAAGGCGTCGGCTGCGGGCGCGCGCACCGGGACGTTCGGCAGTGGGGTTCTGAGCCAGAGCAGATGAAGGATGGGCGACGGGGCTGGCTGCCGGAGCGTGGCGCTCGGTCAGGCCACGAGCAGTAAAGAAATACGAAGTACCAGCAGTACGAGTGCAGCAGTACACGCAGTTCGCAGTTCCCCGCTTGGTAAGCAATTGATCATCCGAGGGATGAACGGAGGAGTTGAGGCGCCATCAGGATCGCCCGGGCGGCAGGCTGAGCCCGGGTACCGCAGGACATCGACAGTGAGGTGGTCTCCGGTCAAGCAACCGCGATCCCCGCATCTCCCGTCCCCGTTCGGGCGGGTCAGCGGATACAGAAGGTCGGCGCAGTATCAGGGCCGGCAGATGGTGTAACAGTTCCTTCGGGGCCCTGGTGCCGTACGGCACCAGGGCCCCTCCACATGTTCCACGAGAGAGGTTCCATGACAGCAGACGACTCGTTCGGCCGTCTCGACGACGACGATTACCCCGCCTACACGATGGGCCGGGCCGCCGAGATGCTCGGCACCACACAGGGCTTCCTCCGAGCCATCGGCGAAGCCCGCCTGATCACCCCGCTCCGCTCCGCGGGCGGCCACCGCCGCTACTCCCGCTACCAGCTGCGCATCGCCGCCCGCGCCCGGGAACTCGTCGACCAGGGCACCCCGATCGAGGCCGCCTGCCGCATCGTCATCCTCGAGGACCAGCTGGAAGAAGCTCAGCGGATCAACGCCGAGTATCGCCGTGCCGCCGGATCGACGAACCCACCGGCCTCGGCATGACACCGACCCGCGTCCGCCGGGTCACCGGCGAGCCCCGGGACCCGCGGAGAGAGTGCGCCCACGGCCGTTCCCTCTCCCGCAAGCCGCACGAGCTGCCCCGCGGGACTGCGGCCCGGGGCCGGTCGAACCGGCCGTCCTAGGCGTGCCACTCGGTCGACGACCGCACGATCGGACCGCTGCCCACGTCGAAGTAGCCCGGCTCACTCCCGTCGGCCAACAGCACCCCCAGGGCCCCTCGTGCGCGGCCCCCAACGCCAGCAGCACGCTGTCCACGACGACCAACCCCTCCTTGCGGGGTGCGTTCGAGCTGTCCTACCGGCTGGCCCTGCGGCTTCCAGGCTGCCCGGACCGGGCCGCCCACGCACCGGGATCCACCGAAAGCGGTATGGCAGCGCCGGACGCCACTATGTCGATTCCGCCCAGCGGGGGAAAAGAGTCGGCCGGGGCCAGTGCCCGCGGTCTCAAGCAATTGGGCGGCCGCCTGCGGTGTGGGGGCCGTGCCAGTCGAGGCAGAGGACGGTGGCGTCGTCTTTGGGTGGCCGGCCGTTGTAGGCGCCGGTGACTGCGCCGACCAGGGTGCGTACGACCTCGCGTGGATGCTCGGCTGCGGTCTTGCGGAGGAGGGCGGGCAGGTCGACTGTTTCGGCGTCGCGTTCTTGCATGCCGTCGGTGTGGAGCAGGAAGGCGGTCGCCGGGGCGCAGGTCGAGTTGTTGCACCTGGTACAGGCCCTGAGTGGTGATGCCGAAGGGCAGGTCCACGTCCAGGTGCAGCACGTCGACCGCGCCGTCGCACAGGCGCAGCAGGGGCCAGGGGTGGCCTGCGTTGACGAGCTGGGCGCCGGTCCCGTCCAGGGCGATGCAGCAGCTGGCCGGTGGCGAAGGTCCGTCGGCCGTGGTCGAGGAGGGCCCGGTGGATCTGGCGGGCCTGTTCGGCCAAGTCCGTCCCTGCGCGGCGGGCGCCGCGGGAGGCGTTGACCATATCCATTGGTCGGCGACTTCGTCGGCGCCCAGCGGGGGCGCCGGCGGCGCTGGGTCCCGGTCGAGGGGGGACGACCGGCGCGAAGTGGGCTCCCTGGAGGGGCAGTGGAGCGCTGGACGCGCTCGGCGAGAGGGTGCTCCTCGCGACCGGGCGGATGGGGCTCGCCGCCTTCGCGGACTGCCCGCAGTCGTTCCGGATGCGGTCGGCGGACCCGCCGTCGAGGCTCGCAGCGGACCGCGAGGGCCGGAGCCCGGTCGTCGTGGCCGCAGCCCGCCGGCGCCGGTGGGCGTGGCGGTGGTGGCGACCGCCGAGGAGGCCGCCGACCGAGTGCGTGACCTGCCGCTTTCCTGAAACGCGGGGCGGATAAGGACCACAGAGTGATCACCACTTGTCGGTCGAGTTCAACAGAGTGTAGAAATCAGCCTGCCCCACCAAGTGGCTTGAGGAGGACGGTTCTGACGAACCGTCCGTCTTCAGCCTGCCCCCGCATCTCCATTCCGGATTCCCGTCCCCGGAGCCGCGTCCACGGGGCTCTTCCGAGCACTCCACGTAAAGGATTTCGTTCATGAACAAGACGGTGCACGCTCTTCGTCTGACAGCGGTCGTTGCGGCCTCCATGGCCATGGTCTTCACCGCCGCCGGGTCGTCCAGCGCGAGCCAGTTCAACTCCTTCTGCGAGGCGAAGGAGGTCTGCATCTACAGAGACAGCAACCTGAATGGCGCGTGGATCGACCACCAGTACGCGGACCCCAACTACTGGAACAACACGTGGACGGTCATATACCCGGAGGAGTCCACGAATGACCGGGCCTCCTCGCTGGACAGCTGGGACCCCAACTGGAAGGTCCGCTTCTTCACCAACTCCAACTACGGCGGCTCCTGGCAGACGCTCCCCGAGTACGGGCGCGCCAACTCGGTGAGCTACAACGACCAGTACAGCTCGCACTGCTGGAACGACGGCGGTGTCGGCGGCTACTCGCAGTGTGACTTCTGAGGGTGACCCCCTCCGGCCGTCGCCGCCACGCGTCTCGGCGCGGGGCGGCGACGGCTCTGCAGTTCCCGCCCTCCCCCATCCTCCGAATGGACGTCACCACCGTGCCCGACGCACCCCGCCGCTCCGTACGATCCTCCCTCGCGCCGTACGCGGGACTTCTCGCCTCGACCGCTGTTCTGCTGACCGGGTGCTCTGCCGCGGAGGCCGGCGGAGCGGACCCGGACACGCCGGGCAAGCCGATAGCCATCGGCCAGGTGCCGAAGATCACTGACGCCGAACAGCTGACCTTGCCTCTGGACGCCTACCAGTTGAGCCCCCGCGACGCCCGGAAGGTGCAGGACGCCCTGGACACCCTCGTCACCGACTGCATGACGAAGCAGGGCTTCGCGTGGGCTCCGCCGCAGCGTCCCCCGGTGCGTGAGGGCAGCCGGAACGGCCGCCGCTACGGCCTGCTCGACCCGGAGGAGGGATCCCAGACCGGCTACCACGTCACCGGGACCACCGGTCAGGGCGCGAAGGGTAAGGAGCAGGGACAGGACGGCTCCGCCACCGCACAGGAGGCCGCCGGGCAGTGCGTGCTCACCCAGCGGGCCAAGCTGAACGGGCAGCAGAAGGCCGACAAGGCCGCGTCCGGCCCCGACGAACTGGTCGAGCGGCTCGTCGTGGAGAACGCGAGCCGGGCCGAGCGGGACCCGCAGGTCCGCGCCGTCTGGTCCCAGTGGAGCGACTGCATGGACCAGGCGGGCTACTCGTACGACGGGCCGTGGGACTCCAACAACGACCGTGAGTTCGCCACGCCGGAGCCGACCGACAAGGAGCGGGCGGTGGCCTCCGCCGACGCGAAGTGCAAGCAGAAGCACAACGTCGCGGGCGTATGGATGGCCGTGGAGACCGCCTACCAGAAGCGCGCGATCGAGACGAACGCTGAGGCCCTCGAAGAGGCGAGGAAGGCCAACGAGACCCGGCTCCGCAACGCGGCCGACGCGCTCGGCCAGGGCTGATGCAGGAGTCGGACGGCGCGAAGGAGAGGGCCGTGTCCTCGGAACTCATGGCGGGCGGACCGGGCGCGGACGACCCGCACGATGCCGCCGGGGAACCCGGCGCCGGGAGCGGACTGTCGCGGCGGCGGCGCTGGGTGGCGGCGATGGCGGTGGGCGCGGTGCTGGCCGCGGCGGCCGGCGTCGGCGCGTCCACGGTGATCAAGTCACCCGCGCAGGCGGCGGCGGAGGCGGGGCCGCCGCCCGCCGACGTGCTCACCGCGGTGGTCGAGCGGCGGGTGCTGACGGAGACCCTCGTCCTGCGGGGCAAGGTGACCGCCGACCAGACGATTCCGGTCACGCCGGCGGTCAACGCCGGAGCGGGCGCCGCCCGGCCGGTCGTGACCAAGGTGGCGGTGGCGGCTGGGGACACGGTCGCCGCGGGCCGGGTGCTCCTGGAGGTGTCGGGCCGCCCCGTCTTCGCCCTGGAGGGCGGACTTCCGGTGTACCGGGACCTCAAGCCGGGCGCAGAGGGCGACGACGTGGCCCAGCTGCAGCATGCGCTGGGCCGGACGGGGCACGGCACCGGCTCGGACCGGCGCGGCGTGTTCGGCGCCGGGACGAAGGCGGCTCTCACCGCGTTCTACGCATCGATCGGCTACGACCCACTGCCGGCCCAGGCAGACGGCGGCGGCGCCGCCGTGAAGGCGGCGGAGGAGACCGTCACCGGCGCACGGAGGGCCCTGGAGGATGCCCGGGAGGCGCTGCAGAGGAACTCCGGGACTACCGCGGGAACCGAACCGGCCGGCGGCAAGGCGACCACCGGCGGCTCCACGAGCGATCTCCGCAAGGCGGTGACCCGCGCGCAGGAGGATCTGGACGACGCGCAGAAAGCACTGTCCGAGGCCCGGGCGGCGGACGGGCCGATGCTGCCGGCCGGCGAAGTGGTGTTCCTGAAGGCGTTCCCCGCCCGTGTGGCCTCGGTGACGGTGAAGGTCGGCTCGACGGTGTCGGGACCAGTGCTGACGATGTCGGCGGGCGAGCTCGTCGTCGAAGGGCGGCTCCGGCCGCACCAGAAGGGCATGGTCCGCGCCCAGCAGAAGGTCCGGATCCTCGCGGAGCTCAGCGGGACCACCGTCACCGGGAAGGTCCTGTCGGTCGCGGACACCATGCAGTCCGGGCAGAGCGAAGCCACGGACAAGAACACGGAGGGCGAGGGCGCCGCTCCCGCGGGGCGGGAGGGCTATCTCGTCGTGGTCCGGCCGGACAGCCCGCTGGATCCGGGCCTGTCGGGCCAGGACGTGCGGCTGACGGTCGAGGCGGCGTCCACCGAGGGCGCGGCCCTGGTGGTTCCGGGCTCCGCGATCTCGGCGGGCGCCGACGGCCGGACCACGGTCACCGTCGTCGCGGCGAACGGTTCCGAGCGACGGGTGGAGGTGCGTCCGGGAACCACGGGCGACGGCTTCGTGGAGGTCGTTCCGGTGGAGCCCGGTGCGCTGCACGAGGGCGAGGCCGTGGTGACGGGCGTCGACGTACGGACAGCGCAGTGACCGCCCGCCGGCCGGCCGGGACGGAGTCACCGGGGGCACCGGGGGCACCGCCCGCGGACTCCGGGACCGGCCCGCTTCCGCCGGTGATCGAGCTGCGGGGCACCGGTCTGGTCTACCCGGGCCCGCCGCCGGTGGAGGCGCTGAAGCCGTGCGACCTCACTGTCCGGCGCGGCGAGTTCGTCACCGTGGTCGGCCCCTCCGGGTCGGGGAAGTCGACGTTCCTGAACATCGTGGGCCTGCTGGACGCGCCGACGACGGGCTCGTACCTCCTCGACGGGATCGACACCGGAAGCCTCGGGGACGCCGACCGCACGAGCCTGCGGGGCAGGCGCATCGGCTTCGTCTTCCAGTCCTTCCATCTCCTCCCGCTGCGCAGCTCGCTGGAGAACGTCGTCCTCGCCATGGTGTACGCCGGAGTGCCCCGCTCCGAGCGGCGCGCCCGCGCCCTCGAGGCGCTGGACCACGTGGGCCTCGCGCACCGCGTCGACGCCGTACCGGCCCGGCTGTCGGGCGGCGAACGCCAGCGCGTGGCGATAGCCCGGGCCCTGGTGGCCCGGCCGTCGCTGCTTCTCTGCGACGAACCCACGGGCAACCTCGACACGCACAACGCGCGGACGGTCCTGGCGCTCCTGGACGAGCTGAACGCGGACGGGATGACCGTGGTCGTCATCACCCATGACCCGCAGACCGCCGGGCACGGGAGCCGTATGGTGACGATCCGCGACGGCGTCCTCGGAGACTCGCCCGGCGGCTCCCTCGGTGGTTCCCTCGGTGGTTCCCTCGAAGACCGGGTGATCGCGTGAGAGCCTTCCGCCGGCGTCACCGCGGCCGCCTCGTCGAACCCTCCACCTTCGCCTGGCGCGACCTGCTCTCGGAGTCCGTGGCCGGGATGCTGCAGCGCCCGGCCCGTTCGGCCCTGACAGCGCTCGGCACCGTCCTCGGGGTGGGCACGTTCGTGGCCGTCCTCGGCCTGACCGCCACCACGTCCTCGCAGATCGACGCACGGTTCACCGTCCTGTCCGCGACGGAGGTGACCGTCGTGGACATCGCCCGCGAGGTGGACAACCTTGCAGGGCCGGCCTTCCCCAAAGACGCCGACGAACGCGTCGACAGGCTCAACGGAGTAGAGGCTGCAGGGGTGTTCTGGACCGTGCGGCTGAACGGCGCCACCGCCGTGCGCTCGTCCCCGGTCGGCGCCGGCGCGGCCGCGCAGGTCGACGTGATCGCCCTGTCGCCCGGGGCCCTCCGGGCGGCGGGGCCCCGGCTCTCCCAGGGCCGCGCCTACGACGCGTACCTGTCCGACTCGGCCCAGCCCGTGGCCGTCATCGGATCGGGCATCGCCGCCCGTCTCGGCATCACGACGCTGCGGACCCATCCGGCGATCTTCATCGGCGACGAGCCGTTCACCGTCGTCGGCATCCTCGACGACGTCGACCGCAAGCCCGACCTGCTGCTCTCCGTCATGGTTCCGAGCACCACCGCGGAACGGATCTGGGGGCCGCCGACCGACACGCCCGCCTCCATGCTGATCTCCACGAAGGTGGGCGCGGCGCAGCAGATCGCCCGCGAGGTGCCCATGGCACTGCGCCCCGACCACCCCGAGTACCTCAAGGCCGTTCCTCCGCCCGACCCGAAGTCCCTGCGCAAGAGCGTCACGTCGGACCTGGACCAGCTGTTCCTGCTGCTGGCGGGGATCTGTCTGGTCATCGGCGCGGTGGGCATCGCCAACACGACCCTCGTGGCCGTCATGGAGCGCACCGGCGAGATCGGACTGCGCCGGGCGCTCGGCGCCCGCAGCCGGCACATCACCGCCCAGTTCCTCGCGGAGTCGGGGGCCCTGGGCGGGTTGGGGGGTCTGCTGGGCACGTCCCTGGGCACCCTTACCGTGGTCGCGGTCTCCCTCGCCCGCGACTGGACGCCCGTCGTCCATCCGGGCACGGTCGCCGCCGCTCCTGTGGTCGGCCTGGCCACGGGTTTGGCCGCGGGCCTCTATCCGGCCTGGCGGGCCAGCCGGATCCAGCCGGCCGAGGCGCTGCGCCGCTGACGCGAACGGCCGCCTCCCTTCAGGAGGCGGCCGAGGTGCCGGGCCCAGCAGCGGTGTGAACAGGCACGCCCATGGCAGCCGGCCATCCTCGCGATGGGCGTCCCGCGACACGCCCCGCAGGGCGCCTCCGACGGGCCCGCTGCGCCCCTCAGATGGATGATGCGACGGCCGTCCTGCAGAGCCGCCTCCGGCGTGGATGGCGGACCCTGGAAGAGGGGGCCCGACAAGCCGCGAGGGAGGCCCCGTGACGCTCAGACCGCCGGTGGAGCCGATGCTGGCGCAGGCGGCGGAAGCCGTGCCGGGCCCGGCGGCACTGCGGGCGGGGGTGGCGTACGAGCAGAAGCTGGACGGTCATCGGGCGCTGCTGTTCACCGCTGCCGGCCCGGGCGGCAGCGTGCTGGTGCAGACCCGTCGCGGGGCGCTGGTGTACGACCGGTGGCCGGACCTGGTGGGCGGCCGCCGAGGCGCAGTCGCCGCACGGCCTGGTCCTCAACGGCGAACTCGTCGTCTGGTACGCCGAGGCGGGCCGGTTGTCGTTCGAGGCGTCGCAGCGCCGGCCGCCACCCGCGCCTGCGGCGCCGCAGGTCTCGTCACTCGGTGGCCGGCCACGGCGCGGCCCAGTTCCGTCGTCTTCGACACCACCCTCGTCTGCCCCGTCCTTGTCGCCGAGGTCAGCGCGGACCGGGCCGTCGACCACGGCGCTCTCCGCCGCCGCTGCGGGTCCAGCGGCTGCGCCTGGGCGTGGGCTTCGAGGACGTACCCGGGTCCGGCGGCGGCCGCCAGCGCGCTGCAGACGGACCTGGTGCGCTACGACTGTGCCCCGCCCACGTCTTGCAGCGCGGCCCCGGCTTGGAGGACCGACCTACGCCTGCACCGCCCCACTGCGCCGGCGAGCCTAGTGTCCGGACTCAGGAGCGGTGGGGAGGCCGCGCCCAAGGCGCACCGAATGTACTGCTGGCAGCGGTCTTGGGCTCGCGGCCGGGGGGCCGGGGGGCCGGGGTCCCGTACCATGCACCCTGGAATTGAACGTGCTCAAATGTGGGGGGGCTGGGGTGGGGAGAGAAGTGGTGACAGCGGTGGGGGACGGAACGGCCAGCCGACGGTTCGCCGTCGTCCTGTGGTCGGCGCTCGCGGTGGAGGTCGTGGGGCTGTCGGGGGCCTTCGCCCTGGCGGACACCACCGTGCTGGTGCCGGAATATGAAGGCACCTTCGCCAAGGAGTGCGCGGTGCTGCTCGGCCTGGCGCTGGCGGTCCTGCCCGTCGTGGTCGCGGTGCTGGCGCTGCGTCTTCCGCGGAACACCACGGCCCTGTGGCGGGCGGCCGCCTCGTGGATCCTCGCGCTGGCCCTTCTGATCGTGCTGGGCGCGGCGGGATCGGGACCGTGGGTCGGCTGGTGTGTCGTCGCTATGGTCGCCTCGTGTGTGGCCACCGTCATCTGCGCCGACCACAGAGCCGAGCTGCCGAGCGGGCCGTCCCGCGTCGTGGCCGCGGTCGCCCTCGCCGCGCTGGTCGTGGCGGCCTGCGGCTCCTGCGCCGGGCCGTACACCGACTATCCGGGGGTCTGGACCGCTCCGCACGACGCCGCCTCCCTGACCCTGACCGAGGAGACGCAGCCCGGGCGGGGCGGCCAGTACACCTTGCGGATCGGGACGTGCACGGAACGGGGCCAATGGGTCTTTGACTACCCCCAGATGTCGACCTCGGTCCAGATGTGGCTGCATGGTGACAACGTGAACGCGTGCCTGCCGGGCCATCCGGACGTCCAGGTCCGTATCGTCGGCGGTGACCGGAGGGCTCCAGTCATCGCGCTCTACGGGCTGCACCTGACCAAGCAGTGAGCGGGACGTCCGGGCGGTCGCCCGCAGAAAGTATGGGTCTGCCGCCGATGCGGCCCCGCACCGGAGGGACCAGTCCCCTCACCCGCCCTGGCCTTGTGCCCAGCGCACCATCCATCATCCGTCCCGGGCCGAACAGGCCTCGTAGTAACGGGGAAAGCCCCGTTCAGCGCGACCCCGTGACCCCCGCGCCCCGCCTGCCCGGAGGCGACCACAGCGCCTCATGTGAAATCCATACGCGTCCCTAACGCCGCTCAAGGGAGCGTAGAACTCCTTCCCCCAGCCTGCCGCTGGCCCCCGCCCAGTCCGATAGAAACACCTGGCACAGCCCCCTGCGCACCACCCGCCACAGCACCGTGAACCACACGCACAGGAACACCGCTCGATCCGAATGACGCACCCCGCCAGCTGGCGCTTCCGCCTGGACGGCGGCGCGCCGGGAGGCGTACGCGAACGACCAGGGCCAGCCGGCCTCCCTGGTCGCGGTGACGGCCCGCTCCAACCGGAGCAAGGCCGACCAGGACCCGGCGGAGTGGCTCCCGCTGGCCGCGGACGCGCTGTGCCGCTACGGAGCCGAGTGGACCGCGACGAAGCTCCGCTGGGGCCTCGCGGTCGACGAGGCGGAGCGCGACCGGCTGCTGGACATTGCGGCCGGCTGCGGCGGCACGGATGTGGAGTTCACCCCCGCCCCGTAGGTCGAGGGCTGGCGGAGAAGGGGCCGTCACCGCGTTGGGCCTGGCCTTGCGGTGGCGGTGCTACTGCGGTCAGGAGGTGGCCCGGGAGGCTTGCGTACGCGTCAGGATGGACTGGCAGGCGCGCTGGATTTCGAGGTCGACGGAGATGTTCCATCCCCAGGGGTCACCTCCGCGGCGGGGCTGCGCGAGCGCGGACTGGATCTGGGGGAGGGCGGGGTGCGCTGCTGGGCCCATGCGGTTGAGGCAGGCAACGACATGGCGTGCGGTGGAGTTGTTGTCCTTCCAGGCGGCCAGCAGCGCCAGCACGACGGCGGGGTCTTCCCCATCTCTGCTGATGTCCCAGAGCGCGGACGCCACATGGACCAGGGTCCAGGAGTCGTTCAGCACGGTTGAACCGTCCTGCTCGTTGCGTGCGTTCTGTTCGAGTTGGTCGTTCAGTATCTGGCGCAGGCGGGGCAGCACGGCCGCGGCGGGAGGGCCGATCCGGCCGGCAAGGTTGACCGCGTCGAAGTTCCGCCTGTCGTCGAGGAGGTGTTGCAGCAGCGGAACGACCTGCTCGGGGCGGCGCTCAAGTTCCCAGACGGCGCCGGTCGCGGCCGTACGGGTTCCTTGGTCTTCCACCTCGGTCAGGGAGCGGACGGTCTCCAGGGCGGTGACGGCGCGGGGGCCGAACGAGGCGAGCGACTTCAAGATGGGCGCGGCCGTGCGCCACTGCCCCCGCTGGACGGCGGCCTTGATGGCATCGGCGAGTGCGGGCACGGCGGCCGGGTCGCCGAGTGCGGCGAGCGCGGACGCGAGAGAGGTGGGACTGACATCGGGCCATTCGCGGGAGTGGTCGATGTCGGCGAGGAGACGGATGAGGCGGGGCGTGAGTTCCGCAGCGGCCTGGGGCAGTTGGCCGGTCGCGTTCACGGCGCGCCAGGCGTCGATGCCGGTGTCCAGCGCGGTCAGCATTCCGGGCAGGGCTCGCTCGTCTCCGAGCTCGGCGAGTGCCAGGACCGCCTGCTGGTGGGCGCGGCGAAGTTCGGCGTGTGGGCTGGCCCAGGCATCAGGTCGATGTGTGGTGCGCTGGGTGGTGACGTAGGCGGCGAGGGCTTCCCGGGCCGGTTCGGCAAGCTCGGCCAGGTCCCCGAGCGCCTCGGCTGCAGCCGCCGACGTGTAGGAGTCGCGTGGCAGCAGGCACGCCGCGAGGAGCCGCACCAGGGGAGTGTGGTCTCCTCGCCAGGAGATGATCAGTTTGCGTGCCATGTCGATCGCGTCGTACCGGGTGGCCGCATCCGGGCTGCGCAGCTGCTCGCAGAGCAGCGCGGTCCGGTCCTCGACACGCGCGTCGAGGACCTCGTGGAAGGTCACCAGCATGGACGTCGTGGGCGCGTGGACCCGGCCGCGGCGGTCGAGGTCGGCGAAGGCGGCAGCAACGTGCCCAGGAACACCAGGGTCGGGCTCGGACTCAAGAGCACACGTGCACAGCTCCGTCGACCCTGGGCTCTCGCTTGCTTCCGTGCTCTCCTCGGGCAGGGGTATCGGCGTGATCCGGCGGAGGAGCGCGATCGCGGCGGGCACCGTGGTGTCGTCGATGGACTCGGGGACGCAGCGAGCCCGCTGCACGAGCGCCGCAAGACGGACGTCGGCATCCACCGCCGAGCCGTCGGCGAGGAGGTCGAACCATGCCCGCGCTGGTTTCCCAGCCGCCGGGAGCCGCAGCGCCAGATCGCCCATCGTCCGGATCACCAGCAGCCGCTCCATGGTGCCGTTTTCGGCGTCGAGCCGGTCCCGAAGGACCCCTACCGCCCGCTCGGCGTCGTCCAGGAACAGCCCCAGTCCCGCGATCGCGGCCGAACGCACCCGCGCGTCCGGATCACAGGCGTAGCCGACGAATACCTCGCCGCGTCCACGTATCAGGGCTGCGGCGTCCTGGTAGGCAGTGGTCTCTTCACCGTCGATGCCGATCCATACACCGCCGGCCTCGTCCCGATCGACGGCTTCACGGCCGATGCTCACGATCAGCGCAACCACTGACGCCCGATCAGGTGTGGAAGGGCTGTCGGCCATGCCGAACAGGAACGGCAGGCTGGCCACCGTGCACGGATACACGTCTCCCTGATGGTGGGCCGCGCCGTAGAAGCTGCTGAATGCCTTCTCCCGGATCTCGTCGTCGGATGAAGCCATGTCGTGCAGCCATTGCGGAACATCACCGGCCGGCCCGTAGGCGTGTCCCAGGGAGGCCCAGTTGATGCTTTCCAAGTCGTTGATCATGCCCGGCACTATGCCGCGCAGCACTGACACCCTGCGATAGCAGTCGCGGGGGCACCCAGATCTCGCCCGCCAGAGCCGTTGCCGCTGAGGCGGCTGCAATACCGCTCATTTGGAATGACGCGCCCTGCCAGCTGGGGCGTCCGCGTGGACGGCGGCGCGGCGCGAGGCGTATGCGAACGACCAGGGCCAGCTGGCGTCCCTGGTGGCGGTGACGGCCCGCTCGAACCGGTCGAAGGTGGACCAGGACCCGGCGGAGTGGCTGCCGCCGTCCGCGGATGCGCTGTGCCGGTACGGCGCCGAGTGGACCGCGACCAAGCTCCGCTGGGGCCTCGCGGTCGCCGCGGCGGAGCAGGACCGGCTGTGGGACATCGCGGCTGGCTGCGGTGGCACGGACGTGGAGTTCACCCCCGCCCCGTAGGCCTTGTCCGCCGGCCGAGTCTGTACGGCCCGCACGCGGGTACCTGTGGCGCGGAGCCGGCCGACTGCCTGTAGGCCGTCCGGGGAGGAGCGGGGGCCGCGATGGCGGCCCCCGATTGAGGTCTCCTCGACGTTGAGCTGCAGTCACCACACACCGCCCTCCACGCTCGTGCAGACCGGGCGGAGAGCACTCGGGGGCGGTCGGGTATCGGCTCAGGGGCTGAGTCGGGTGATCTTTCAGGGGTGGCCGGGAGTCGTCTTGATCTTGATGTGCCGGGGGTGGGTGGATGGAGGGTTCAGGGCCTGGTTCGCGAGGCCGCCCTGCGGCGGGTGAGGGCGAGCCCGACCGGAGCCGGGTTCTGGGCTGTGACGCGGGGAGTAGGGGCATGGCGGTGCAGGGTGCGGATGTGCTGGTGGTCGGCGCGGGAGTGGTGGGCCGTTCCCTGGCGTTCGCGCTCGCGGTGGCGGAGCCCTCGGTCCGGGTGGTGCTGGCCGGCGATACGGGCGGGGCGGCGGCGAACGCCGCGGCGTCGGGTGCGGCGGGGGCGATGCTCGGCGCGCTGGGTGAGGTCACCGAGTGCGGGCTGCGGACCCGGCACGGTCGGCTGCGGACCGACCTCGCGGTCGAGGCGGCCGGGCTCTGGCCGTCCTGGCGGGCCCGCGTCCGCACCGCTGCGGGCGCCGCCGCCCCCGACCGCGACGGATACGGCACCGGCACATTCATGATCTTGAACGCGGTCTCCTCCGCCCTGGACGACGCCTCGTTCACCGCTGTGGCCCAGGCGGCGGCCGAGTACGGTCTGGGCTGCGAGGAGACCACGCCGGCGGGCATCCCGGGGTATCGGCCGCTGGACAACGACCGTGCCCTGCGCGCCTGGTACCTCCCCGGGGAAGGCTTCCTCGACGCGCGGGCCTGGCTCGCCACCCTGGACACGGCCCTGGCCGCGCTGCCCCACACGATCCGCACCCCGGCCGGCACTCTCACCGCAGCCCCGGAGGGCGGCTACCTCCTCGACACACCTGCCGGCGTCTTCCGCGCTCCGCGCGCGGTGGTAGCGGCGGGCGCCTGGACCACCCCGATCCTCGAAGCCCTCGACCCGGACCTGCCCGTCGTCCCGGTCCTTGCCGCGGCGGGCACCGCGGTGACCGTCACAGGGCCCGAGACATGGCCCGCCGTGATCCGCACACCCAACCGCGCCTACGCCTGCGGCCTCCACGCCGTCCCACAGGCCGACGGCTCCCTCTACCTCGGCGCCAGCGCCCACCCCGCCCTCACCCCCCCCCGGCCCACCGCCGGAGCACTGCGCTTCCTCCTCGACGCCGCACTCAGCCAGCTCGACCACCGCCTCGCCGGCGCCGGCATCACCCACACCCATCACGGGAACCGTCCCCTGAGCCTGGACGGCCACCCCGTCATCGGCCCCACCCTCCGCGAGGGCCTGTGGGTCGCGTCGGGCACGCACCGCGACGGCCTGCACGCCTCCCCGCTGATCGCCGCCGCCCTCGCCGACGCCCTCCTGGCACCCACTCCCACCGACGATCCGCTCCCCGGAGTACTGGCCGCCTTCGACCCGGGCCGGGAGCTGATCTCCGATCTCACGGTGAAGGAGGCAGCCGCGGAGGCAGCCGCGCATCACGCCGCGCTCGCCGCCGAGGCCCGCATGCGTCCCCCGCTGACCGGCGCATGGCCCCAGACCCTGGCCGACGGCTACGCCGACCTGCTGGACCGCGCGTATGCGGCCATGCCCGAGGGCTACATCCCGCCCCCGGACCTGGCCCCCCTCGCCTACGAGAGCACCGGCCCGGCTCTCGCCGAGATCGCCGCCGCCCACCTGGCCCGCCACGACCGCGCCCACGCCTGAAGGGCCCGGCGGGTGCGCCCGGGAGATACCGGGGTCGCATGGATTTTCTTGGCGCCGTCGTGGCCGCGTGAGGCGGTCGGCACTGACGTGGCGGCCCGCACCGACTGCGTGCGCGTCGATGATCCTCGCGCTCGGTTCCACCTCCCGGCCCTCGCGCTCACCGACCTTCCCAGGCAGCCGATGAGAGCCGGATGTCCGTCCAGCATCCCCCTCAGCCTCCATCCCTCCTTGGGAATATTTATACCGTTTCTCGACAGTTTGGCATGAATTGGAGTACTGTCGACGTGCCATGAAAGAGAAGCGCGCGTACGAGAGTCCGCTGCGTGCCGGGCAGCTTGAGCAGACCCGGCAGCTGATCCTCGCCGCGCTCACCGAGGCCATCGCCGACGAAAGCGTCCAGGAGCTGACCATCCCGCTCGTGGCGGAGCGCGCAGGCGTCGCCGTCCGCACCGTCTACCGGCACTTCCCGACCAGGGAGGCACTCTTCGCGGACTGGAGCGGGTGGGCCCAGGAGAATCTGCACGTGCTCACGCAGTCCTACCCGGACACCTTGGGCGGGCTGCGCCGCGTGGCGCCGGAGCTCTACCGCTCGTACGACGAGCACGCGCCACTGATCCTCGCCATGCTGAACTCCAAGGCGGCCCGGCCGCTGCGGGAGCAGGGCCGCGGGGACCGGTTCCACTCGGTGGAGGCGGCGCTGGCCGAGCTCACGGCGGACGCCGACCCGGTAGCCCGCCGCCGCGCGGTCGCCGTGCTGTACCTGCTGGTGAGCGCCCCGGCCTGGCAGGCCATGCGGCTGCAGGCGGGGCTCGACGGGGCGGAGGCCGGCATGGCCGCCGCCTGGGCGGTGCGGGTGCTCACGGACGAGCTGCGGCGAGACCCGGACGGCCCGCTACGCCACCCGAGCGGATGACCGGCGAGGAGGAGAGCCATGAGCATCGCCACGGAACGCACTTTCGCTCCGCCGGGGCCGGGTACCTGGTTCCTGGACCCGACCCACTTCACCCGCCCGGTGACCAGGTTCCACGCCGAGATCTTCATCGAGGAGATGCATCGCGGCTTCGGAGAGAGCCTCCGCCGGTACGGGTCGCTGCTGGAACGGCTGGACTGGGCCTTCGTCAACGGCTTCTGCTACTACCATCCGCAGCCGCTGGGAGCCCCGCCGGACGCCACGGACCACCCGCCGAGGGAGGTCTGGGAACGCCTTGTCGCCGATCATCCCGAGATCCGCACCAGGCTCGCGACCAGCGTGACCGTCTTCGAGCGCAAGCTGTGGCGCGAGGACCTGCGCCGATGGGACGAGGAGGTCAGACCCGGGCTACAGCGCGAGCGGCGCGAACTGCAGCAGGTCGAGCCCGGTCTCCTCGACACCGGCAGTCTGCTCGCCTACCTCGACCGATGCCGGGAGCACCAGCGCCGAGCCGGCTACCTGCACCACCTGTTCAACATGCCGGCACTGCTGCCGATGGGCGATCTGCTCGCACACTGTCAGGAGTGGACCGGGCGTACCACCGGCGAGATCCTGGCCCCGCTGGCAGGATCGAGCCCCGACCCGCTGGCGGACCGGGAGGAACTGGCCGAGCTGGCCGCCGCCGTGGCAGCGGACCCCCGGGCGAGCGAGCTGCTCGCCTCCCCGGCGCGACCCCAGGAGCTGCTGGCGGCGCTGGGGGCCGTCGCGGGACGTACGAGTACCGCCCTTGCCGACTACCTGGAGACAGCGGGCTGGCGCCCCGTCAATGGCGAGGACGTGGGCGATCCCTGCGTGGCGGAGTTGCCCGCCGTCGTGCTCGCGGCCATTCGCTCGGCGGTCTCCTCCTCGACGAGGCCCCAGGCGGACGCCCGCCCCGACCAGCGCGCCGACGCGGCGGCCGACCTTCGCGACGCCGTACCCGCGCCGCACCGCTCCCGCTTCGACGAGCTGCTCGCCGAGGCGCGGTTGGTCTCCCGGCTGCGCGACGAGCGCGGGTCGTGCGCGGACCTGCCGGCCATCGGCCTCACCCGGCGCGCCATCCTGGCGGCCGGCCGACGGCTCACCGAGCAGGGCCGGATCTACGCACCCGCCCACCTGGCCGAGGCGGGCTACGCCGAGCTGCGTGCCCTGGTCCGTACGGGCTCCGGGCCCGACGCCGCAGAACTCGCCGCCCGGGCGCACTACCGCGACCACGCCCGGTACGCGGACGCGCCGCCGATGCTGGGTCCACCCCCGGGCGACCCACTGCCGCCTGATTGGCTGCCGCCCGCCGCGGCACGCCTGGAACGCGCCCTCGGGGCCATCGTCCTTGCCATGTTCAGTAACCCGGCAGCGCGGACCGAGGGGCGGACCGTGCACGGGCTCGGCGCAAGCCCAGGCGTGTACGAGGGCACTGCACGGGTGATCAGCGGCGTGCCCGAGTTCGAGCGCATCCAGCCCGGGGACGTCCTGGTCACCGGCGCGACCACCACGGCCTTCAACATCGTCCTGCCGCTGCTCGGCGCGATCGTCACCGATCGCGGTGGGGCGCTCTCCCACGCCGCCATCGTCGCCCGGGAGTTCGCCATCCCCGGAGTCGTCGGATGCACGGATGCCACGGCGGTGATACCCGACGGCGCCCGGGTGCGGGTCGACGGCCGGGCCGGAGAGGCGGCGGTGGTCCGATGACCGGTCCGCTGTCGCCGAGCACGTGGTCCGCCCCGGTGCCGCTCCGCCTGGCCACCGACGAGAGCCGGTACGGCGGCAAGGCCTCACAACTCGCGGCTGCCGCCCGGGCCGGTCTACCGGTACCGGAAGGAATCGCTCTGGAATGGCTGTTTGTCGACGTCGTCGCAGCAGGCGACGACGAGGCGCTCGCCGCCCTGCACGTGTCGACCACCGACTTGCAGGGCGGCGGGCTGGCCGTACGTTCATCCGCGCTGGGCGAGGACTCGGCCGGGGCGAGCTTCGCCGGACAGCACCTCACCTGCCTCAACGTACGGGGTTCGGACGGGCTGACCGAGGCGGTCCGAACGGTCAGAGATTCGGCGCACTCGGCCGCCGCGCTCGCCTACCGTGAGCGGCTCGGGCTGCCCGGCCGGCCCAGAGTGGCAGTGGTGGTACAGGAGTTGGTGGTACCCGAGTGCGCCGGAGTCCTGTTCTCCCGAGACCCCCTCGACGGCTCCGACGTCCTGGTGATCGAGGCGAGTTGGGGCCTGGGTGAAGCCGTGGTCAGCGGCCTGGTCGTACCGGATCACTACCGGGTCCGCCGCGACGGCAGGGTGATCGAGCGCACGGCGGGCATGAAGGACCTGGCCGTGGAGCCCGCGCTGGCCGGCGGAACGAGCCAGGTCCCGGTCCCCGCCGACCGAATTCACCGACTCTGCCTCGACGAGACGCGGTTGGAGAGCCTGCGGGAACTCACCGCCCGCTGCGAGCAGGTCTTCGGCGGGACGCAGGACCTGGAGTGGGCCTTCGTCGCCGACCGTCTCCGTCTGCTCCAGCGCCGGCCGATGACCGGGGCCGTGCCCCCCCACTGACCCCTGTGTAGCCGCCCACCTCAACTCACGACGAGCATGGACTGCTTGTGGTTGAAACAGATCGAAGCCCGACGTGCCACCTGGCCGGTAGCGCAAGTCGGCCTGCAGGTCATCGGCGAGTTGCAGACGGCACCCGGCTCCGGTATCCAACCGCGCTGGTTGTTGAGGGCCGCCGCGGTGTGGGCGGGTGCGCGGGCGGGGCAGGGTGGCTGGCGTGATCCGGCCGGTCTGCCGACGGGGGCCTGCTAGAGGGTGGTGTGCGCTGGTGAAGTGGGACTGGTGGACGGTGGATTTCGGGGACGCGCACGCGGGCGCGGTAGGTGTCCTCATCGGTGGTGTTGAGCCGGGTCCGGTGTGTTTCGATGTCGGGAGTGGTCCGGACGTGCCGTCGACCAGGCACTGGTCGGCGTACGACGGCCGGTACCGCCGCCCGCGCGCCGACGCCCTCAGGGCGGTGTGTGCGTGCGGACGGCGCGGCGCCGCCGAATACCCCCTGGACTGGGCGACGATCGGCGACCGGCCCCTGTACGAGGCTAAGCCTCGGCGCGTCGACTTGTCCGTACGCCGTCTGTACTGCGAAAACACGACGTGCCCGAAGGTGACCTTCGCCGAGCAAGTACCGGGGCTAACCGTGCGCTACCAGCGGCGGACGCCACGACTGCAGCGCCTGGTGGAGGACGTCGGCGTGGTGCTGGCCGGCCGGGGCGGCTCTCGGATGCTGCGGATCCTGAACATCAGGCTCTCGCGGGTCGCACTCCTGTCCCAGCTGATGCGGGTGCCACTTCCGCCACTGGTCACGCCCCGGGTGCTGGGGTTGGACGACTTCGCACTCTACGGCGGCACCTACGGAACTCTCCTGGTCGACGCCACCACCCGGCTCCCGCTCACACTCTGGGAAGGACGCGACGCCGAACAGCTCGGCCGCTGGCTCCGTGAACACCCGGGCGTCAAGGTCGCCTGCCGCGACGGCTCCCTCACCTACCGACAGGGCATCACCGCAGGCGCCCCCGAAGCCGTGCAGGTCAGCGACCGATTTCACCTCTGGCAGGGCCTTTCCCGCCGCGTCCAGGACATCGCCTCCACCCACCGCAGCTGTCTACCCGCAGCCCTGCCCGCAGTCAGTGAAGACGATCCCCCACCGGCCGGCGAGACCGGCAAGGGCACCGCGGCGGACACCCGGGCCGGGCGTCACGCCCAGAGTCTGTTCGGGGCTGTCCAGGCCCTGACCCGCACCGGCCGGAGCCACAGCTCCGTGGCTCGCGAGCTCGGCCTGGACCGCCGCACCGTCGGCAAGTACGCCCGAGCCCGCACCTGGCAGGAAGTAATGCGCCGGCCGCCCCGCAAGCCCTCCACGCTGGACCCCTACCTCGACTACCTGCGGCAACGCTGGGACGAAGGACAGCACAGCGCGAAGATCCTGCACGAAGAACTGCAGACCAAGGGCTACCTCGGCCACTACCAGCGCGTGAAAATGGCCGTCGCAACCCTCCGTCGGGGCCTGCCCATCGACGAGCCACGCGAACGACCGCCCTCACCTCGCGAAGCGGCCCGCTGGATCACCACCCACCCACACCGCCGCAGCCCGCACATCAATGAGCGCCTGCCCCGGCTCCTCGACCACTGCCCCGAACTCAAGCTCACCCACGACCTGGTCCGCCGCTTCGCCACCATGGTCGACAACCAGGACGCGGCACCCTTGCCGGACTGGCTGAGCGAGCTTGCAAACAGCGGACTGGCCCCTCTCGCGGGCCTCGCCGGAGCCCTACGCGAAGCCCGGCATGCCGTCGCTCAGGGAATCACAACCCCTTACAACTCCGGGGTCAACGAAGGCCGCATCACCGACGTCAAGCTGCAGAAACGGATCATGGCAGGCCGCGCCGGTGTCCTCCTTCTCCGCCACCGAGTCGTCCTGATCGCCCACCTCCGCCGCCGCTATGCGGACCAACCGACCGTGTCACCGAGATGATCTCCGCCTACGAAAATCTTGCCAGAGCCACATTCGGGTGTACGCCGACATCACGGGCGGCGGGCTGCGGACTCAGCGGGCGGAGCTGCCTCAGTGCTCGTCGAGGCCACCGCTCTGCTCCAGGTCATCCATGAACTGATCGTGCCACCTCAGCTCGCGCCCCCTGCCCGGACTCGTCAGGACGATCGTCTTCGCCTCACCAAGTGCCGTGGGACCCGCCCCAAGCAGCTCGCGCGTGATCACCACCGCATCGAGCACCTCGACACGACGCTCACTCAGCAGCCGCTGCACTGCGACCATCCCGCCGTCACCCGTCAACAACGGCCGGCACTCGTTGACGAGCACCTCCAGCCTGGCCGTCCTCTCCGGATGCAGCGCACTGATCGCCATCACGCCGTCCCTTCCCCTCGCGAGCCCAGACTCTTTTTCGATCATCCCTGACGCAGCGACTTCCGATCACCCGCATGAGCAGGAGGAGCCGCGAAGGCCAGAGTGACGTCAATTGTCGGGTTCTGGCTCACTTTCCGTGGGGGCTGACTGAGTGTGATGTCAATGGCTCCCCGGGCCGTGAGCAACGGACAGTTGGAGTTACGTGTCCACGGCTCTCGCTGCGACGCCTGATCGCCGTTCTCTTGGTGGCGTCACGACGGCAGAATATAGAGGTGGACTCTGACCTTTACCCTGATCTGGCTGCTGCGGGCAGCCTGGCCGCAGCGCTGGAACAGCTGGCGGCCGAACTCGGTGCCGACCTCACAGTGGTTCCCGGCGACTGGGGCCCGCTCGTTTCGGCCGGCATCGCCTCGTCGGTCCCTGAGCGCAAGCCGCTATCCGTTCACATCGGGGCCGAGAGCCGCTGGTTCGGTGTCTCCGGCTGGAGTCACGGAGTCGAACTCATCACCGGAGCCACGCCCAACTTGGCGGATGTCGTCAGGGCAGGAGCGGCATGGGGGCAGGGCAGGAGCCTACGGGAGCTGCGGGCGGAGCTGTCGTTTCTGCGCTCCAGCAAGCGCGCCGAAGCTCACGAACACGGGCCGGCCGCGGTGGTGGAGCTGCAGTGGCGCACGATGCGGGAGCAGGCGGCCGAGGAACCGGATTTCTCAGGGTTCGACGAACTCGTGGAAGCGGCTCATGCCGAACCGCGGCTGCGACGGCTCTATGTATATTCCAGCCACTGGACGCTCGGCTTCAGCTCCTGCACTGGATACCCGTTCCGCGATGAGGTGGCCATCGTCCCGTCACACAGTGGCAGCCCATTCCGCGTGAAGAGGCATCCGCTATCCGACGACGTTCTCGGCGAGGCTGCCACAGCCGGGGAAGCCGTCGCCCTGGCAGTGCGCCACCTCCCCACCGATCTCGGTCCGGCCGTCGCGGGAACCGCCGAACAAAATGGATGACGAGCGCGAACCCAGTCACTGACCGTCACCTATCCTGTGGCCAATTGGCTCCCCATCAGACGACTGCGGACGGGAAATCCAACTGGCCCCCACCGCGGTCTGCCCTGCGCTTCACGAGTAGAGCAGGACGCGCTTGCGGAGGAGATGAAAGCCGGCCCGGCCGAACATCTGGCGTTTAAGCATCTTGATTCGGTTGACGTGGCCCTCGACGACGCCTGAGCTCCAGGGCAGGGTGAGGCCGGCGATGACCGCATCGCGGTCACGGTCGATGCCTGCGGCGAGCGTATGGAGGCTGGGGAGATTGTCTCGCCGAACGGCATCGAGCCACTGTGGCAGCCGTTCGCCCTGGCGCTCTGTGAGCATCTGGCCGAAGGAGCGGACGTGGCCGGTGAGGGCTTCGAGTTCAGGGCAGTGGACCAGAACGGCCTTGAGCCGCAGATGCTCCGTCTCGGTGAGGGTCTCCGGCCGGCGGAGGATCCATCCGGCGACGACTCGAGGAGACGGTGGCCGAGGCGTGACGGAGCCTGGCGAGAGCCGCTTCTCCCGGAAATAGGCGCGAACCCGCTGGTAGCTGCCCTGATAACCGAGCGGCACGATCTCCTCCCACACCCTCCAGGCGTTCGTGCAGCCCTGGTTCCAGCGGTCATCTAGGTAGGGCTTGAAAACGTCGAGTTTGGATGGCCGGCCCTGCCACTGCCCCTGGAACAGGTCCTCCGGGGTGGCTGCGTCCGCGAGGAGCTTGACGGTGCGAGAGGTCATCCGGAGTCGGCGGCCGATCGCCCTCCGACTGAGCCCGGTGGCCAGCAGTTCGTGGACGGTCGCATGGTTGACACGGGTGCGGTCAGCGAAGCGGTGTCCCCTCGGCCAGGGCGAGCCGAAGGGATCTTCGAACTTCTCCGGCTCGGGGGCAGGCTGGACTGGATCTGGCGCCAGGACGTGCAGGCATCCTCGGTGGTCTGCGACGCATCGCTCCGCAGCCTCACTCAGGTTGCGCCAAAGATGCCACCTGTCAGCGACCTGCACCGCTTGGGGCGCCCCGGCCGCGGCACCTTCGGCGAAGAACGGTGCCCGATCGCGGCAGACCACCTCCACCCCTGGTCGTTTCGCGAGCCAATCGGCCAGGCTGGACGCCTCCCGGTCGGGCAGCAGGTCCACCGGACGCCGGCTTTCGACGTCGACCAGGACAGTCCCGTAGTGACGCCCTTTGCGGGTCGCGTACTCATCGACGCCGACCACCCGCAGGGCCGGAACTTCAGGGTCGGGCAACGCTTCGACCAGCCGCAGCACCGTGCTGCGGCTCACGGACACACCGAACACACTCGCCATGCGGGCACCGGCGCGACCGGCGAGCGCGAGGCCAACCGCGGCCAGCGTCGCCCGCAGGCGCTCGGTCCGCCGACCGTACCGACGGGTCAAACCCGGCAGCTGTTCGGCAAAGGTCCGCCGCTCGCACGAGATCACCGGGCAGAGGAACCTGCGGACGCGCAAACAGAGAGCGACCCGTCTGCCTCCACTGGGCACATCAACAGGAAACCGCAGGTAGGAGCTGTGAACCCGCCGTGACCAGATCCCGCATCCGGGACAGATGGCCCCAGCCGCTGTGCTTCGGGCCTCTATGCGTACCGCCTCGTCGTTCACGGCTACGGACAGTACCGCCACGTCGGCGATCGACGGGAACAGCAACTCCTCCAGCTGGAGCACTACTTCTTCCACGGGCCGTACTGTCGGCCACACCGCACCCGGTACGGGCCAATTCCGGGCAACTTCCCCAAGGCCGACTCGTCCGAGACCCGTCACTCAGCGTGCACGGTCCACGGAAAGTGAGCCAGAACCACAACCCGTGAATAAAGCCAAGTGAGAAATCGGTGGGGATCGCTGTCCTGGGGGTTTATCGCGTGTGGGGTGACGCTGTCTTAGTTTCGTGAGTTCTGATCCACCGGCCAGCGGTGGGTGGGTGTGATCGACGGGTGGATCAGGAAGAGCGGGACCCGGCTTCTGCGGGAACGGGTGCTGGTTCGGGGCGCCGCTTTGCCGGCTGTGGCAGCTGGCGGGTGTGCCCTGTGCGAAGAGCGGCGTTGGTGGTTCGAGGAGCTGGGCGGCGAGGGCCTTCTTCCGTCGGGGATGGGGAGGCGGGGCTGCATTGGCGGAGCTGCTGCTGGGGCATTGACCTCGCGGTCATTTCCCTAGTTGGGGCACAGCGGGCCGACGGACTGGTGGGGAAGGTAGGCCTTCTGTTCCCCGGGAGTCAGATTGCGGTTGACGGCCTGGCAGATCTTTTTGATCGCGTCGGCGGGTTTGCGGAGGACGACGTCCAGCAGTCGCACGCTGCCGTCGGCGCTGCCTACGGCCAGGGTGGTTCCGTCCGGGTTGAACGCCACTGAATTGACCTCACTGGGTTGGGGCAGTCTCTCGCGGATCTCGCGGGTCTTCATGTCCCACAGCCGCACGGTGCTGTCGTCGCTGCCTGTGGCGATGATGTTTCCATCAGGGCTGAACGCCACCGAATTCACCGGCCCTGTGTGGCCGGGCAAGGTGAAGCGGTGGGTGCCGGTGGCCGCGTTCCACAGCCATACGGTTCCGTCGGAGCTGGCGGTGGCGAGGGTTTCGCCGTCGGGGCTGAACCTCACCGAGTTCACCGGTCCTTTGTGGCCGGACAGCGTGACGAATTTTTCGTCGGCGAAGTTCCAGAGCACTACGTCGTTGTCGACGGTGCCGGTGGCGAGAGTTCTCCCGTCGGGGCTGAACGCCATGTCGGACACGGTGTTGCTCAGAGTGAGTTCCCAGTAAACCTCGCCGGTGGTCGCGTCCCGCACGAACACGGCGCTGTCCACGCCTCCGGTGGCGAGGTTGTGCCCGTCGCGGCTGAACGCCACCGCGGTTGCCTCGTCGGTGTGGTCCTTCAGGACGGCGCGTTCCTTGCTGGTGGCCGTGTTCCAGAGCCGTACGATGTGGTCGGAGCCAGCGGCTGCGACGGTTTTCCCGTCGGGGCTGAATGCCACCGACCACACCTTGGCGTTGGGGTGTTTCAGGGTGGCGCGTTCCTTGTCGGTGGCCATGTCCCAGAGCCGTACGGTGTGGTCGAAGCTGGCGGTGGCGAGTGTTTTCCCGTCGGGGCTGAATGCCACCGACCACACGGCGTCGTCGTGGCCGTTCAGGGTGACACGGTTTTCTCTGACGGCTACGTCCCAGAGCCTCACTGCCTCGTCGTGGCTGGCGGTGGCAAGGGTCTTTCCGTCGGGGCTGAAGGAGAGGGAACTCACCCCGTTGGTGTGGCCTGTCAGGGTGATGCGCTCGCTGTTGGTGGCCAGGTCCCAGACGCGTACGGAGTTGTCGCCGCTGCCGGTGGCGAGTGTTTTCCCGTCGGGGCTGAATGCCATCGACCACACGGCGTCGTCGTGGCCGCTCAGGGTGAGGCGTTCTTTGCCAGTGGCCAGGTCCCAGACGCGTACGGTGTAGTCGGCGGCGTCGGTGGCGAGTGCTTTCCCGTCGGGGCTGAACGCCACCGAGAGCCCAGAAGCGTTATGGGTCAAGGTGGTGCGTTCTTTGCCGGTGGCTGTGTCCCAGATGCGTACCGTCTTGTCGCCGCTGCCGGTGGCGAGTGTTTTCCCGTCGGGGCTGAATGCCACCGACCACACGGCGTCGTCGTGGCCGGTCAGGGTGACGCCTTCTTTGCCGGTGGCTGTGTCCCAGATGCGTACCGTCTTGTCGCCGCTGCCGGTGGCGAGTGTTTTCCCGTCGGGGCTGAATGCCACCGACCACACGGCGTCGTCGTGGCCGGTCAGGGTGACGCCTTCTTTGCCAGTGGCCAGATCGAGGATGCGTACGGTGTTGTCGTCGACGTCGGTGGCCAAGGTCTTTCCGTCGGGGCTGAATGCAACCAGTCCGCCGGAGGCATTGCGAGTCAAGGTAGTGCGTTGCGTGCCGGTGGCCGGGTCCCACAGCCGCACGGTCTTGTCGCTGCTGGCGGTGGCGATGGTGCGCCCGTCGGGGCTGAACGCCACTCCGTTCACCCATTCGGTGTGGCCGGCCAAGCGTAGACGGAGCGGGAGAGCGGCTGCGTTCTCCAGGCTTTCGACGGCCTCGGAGGTGGGGCTGGTGCGGTAGGCGCGGATGGCCAGAAGTGCAGCCAGATCGGGGTTCGAGTCGATCAGCGTGCCGGACCGTGCTGCGAGCTCGCGGGACAGAGCCGTCTGCCGCTCCTCGCTGACCGTCCGCCATTGCCAGATCGCTCCTCCGGCGGCGAACAGTGCGAGCACCAGCAGCACGGCCAGAACCGCGTTGAGGCGTCTGCTGCGCCGGATGCCGGCCTGCTGGTGGTCCCTGCTTGCAGTGAGGAAGGCGTCGATATCGGCCGGCAGGCGGCGCTGCTGTGCCCAGTCGAGGCCCTCCGCGAGCGCTGTGCCCGCGAGAAGGTCTCCGGTGTCGTTCCCTTCAGCCCAGCGGTCCCGACGTGTATCAGTTTGGTCAAGCCACCTCTTGAAGCGGTGGTCCTGCCTGACCCACTCACGCAGGGTGCCCCAGTCCCGGATGAGGGCGTCGTGGATCAATTCGGCCACCGGAAGGGCCGGAGGGGCGTTGCGGAACAGGGAGACGCTCGGCGTGTGGGTGGTGATCAGGCGGTGACGGATGAGGGTGTCGAGGACTTCGTCGACGGCCTTGCCGTTGTCCGGGCCCTCGGCGAGGTCGGCCGCCAGCTCCCGTAGCTCCTGCAGGGTGACCTGCTTACGGATGGCGGGGATGTTGTGGCGGGGGTCGGCGGAGCGGACCAGGGAGGTCAGAATGCGTTGCGCGATGGGCAGGTGATCCGGGGGCAGTTGGTCGAGGGCGGTGTCACACCAGGTGGTGAGGCTGCCGGTGACGCCGCCGATGCGCCGATAGGCGTCGTGGGTGAGGTATCCCTCGTGGCGTCGCTGCCACAGCTGGCTAAGAGTCAGCTCCAGCAGAGGCAGCACCGTGACCGGTGCCTGGCGGGTGGTCTTCCCCTCGGGGGTACTGGCCAGGACGTCGGCGATGATGTGCTCGGGCAGGCCCGGCTCGAAATGGGCGCCGGCCCTCAGGGCGGGCAGCGTGATGATGTCGTGCAGGTCCTCCTGGCTGAGCGTGCCTGGCATGTTGAGCAGGCCCGGCATCGCGGCTTCGAGCAGCTTGGGGGCGAGGGCGGCCTGCTGGGGGTAGAAGTCGTCGCGCATGACCAGGATCACGAAGAGCGCGGCGTTTGATTTGACCGCCGTGGTGATCTCGTTCGTGGCAGCCAGGCGCAGGTCCCGGTCCCGGCCGATGGCTGGCAGGGTGAGGAGTTCTTCGAACTGGTCGATGACCAAGATGACGCGTCGGCGCCCGGGTTCGTCCTCGAGCCTGCGCGTGACGGCCGCGGCGATTCCGCCGCTGACCGCGCCGGGCAGTCCGGAACGTTCGAGTTCGAGAAGGAGGTTCTGCCTGGGACGGGCGATCACGGGCAGCCAGTGGTCGCTGCCCGGTACCTCGCCCGCCGCCAGCGCCGGCACTACACCCGCCTGGACCAGTGAGGACTTACCCGAGCCAGAGGGGCCGAGGAGCAGGATCACCCGCTGCTGCTCGGAGAGGCTGGCCAGGACTTGCCGGACGGCGTCCTTGCGGCCCTCGAACCACTGGGCCTGTTCCGCGGTGAAGGACTCCAGTCCCCGGTAGGGGCATACGTCCTGCTCGGTCAGGTCAGGCCAGATCTCCCGCAGGACCTCGGTCGGGGTGACGTAGGCGATGCCCTGGCCGCGCTCGTGTTCGTCGGGGGCGGTGATCTCGGTGAGCATGCCGATGACCAGGCCGGTCACCTCGTCGACTACCGGGCCGCCGCTGAATCCGGTGGTGAGGTCGTTGGCACCGGTCAGCTGGAGGTGGGCGCTGCGGCCCCCGGTAGCGGGCAGCAGGCCGCCGGCCTTGCCGTAGCCGAAGTGGCCGCCGACGGGGGCCTGGGCCGGGAAGCCGAAAGAGTGCACTCTGTGGCCACGGGAGCCGGACGCTGAGCCCAGGGGCAGGGGGGTGATGCCCGCCGTTGTGTCGTTGCTCAGCTGTACGACAGCCACGTCCTCGTTCTCCAGGGCGCGCCACGCGTCCGTCAGGACAAGGCCCTCGACCTCGGGGGTGCCGTCCGCGTGCGGGAAGACCAGGCGCAGGTTCTCACCGGGGCCGCCGCCGGCGGCGCGTACGACGTGCGCGCACGTCATCAGGATCCCCTCGGCGACGAGGAAGCCGACGCCAGCCACCCGGTCGTCCGGTCCGAGGACCTGGGCCACGGCCCCGCTGATGTCCATGGGGTCAGCCCGCCTTCGGGCCCGTGCCGGGGTCGTCGGACTTCTTCTCCCACGCCATCGTCACGCGCAGATGGCAGTTGGCACTGCTCTTGGTGATCACGGCCCCGGCCTCGAAGGCGAGGTCCACGCCGAACTCGAACGTGATCGCGTCGGGGCCGGCCTTGCGCAGCTGGGCGAGTACGGCGCTCGCTGCCTCTGTCACCGGCCCCAGGGCCGACTGCAGGCTGATCGGGAGTTCGTGGATGGCCTCTCCGAGCCGGCCCGCCTTCACCGGCCCTTCTGTGGTCGTCGGAGCCTCGACCAGCAGGGAGCCGCCGTCCGCCAGGGAGATTCGCGCCAGGTGGGTCATCGCTCCTCCTCCGCCGCCGCACACATGCCTCTGGTTGTGATCGTCGCCGGACCCGCGGGGTGTGGCACCCGGGGTGGGCCGGACGCATGAAGCCGAGTCCCGCCCGTCCGGGCCCGGCCAACGCGCACGTAGGGCTGTGACCGGGAACCTTCGGCGGGTACAGGGGGCTGATACCGGTGGGCTCTCGTATTCAACTGTCACCGGCTCTCCGAGGAACCCAACCAGCCGGTGACCGTTTGTGATCACCAGCGGCGTATCGGCTCCACGTGCGATCTCTCGGTTTCGGGGCGGTGGTGTGAGAGGCAGCCGGGTTGTTGCTGGTTGAGGGCTGTTTTCAGGGGCGGTGCCACTGTCTGGGGGGTGAGAGATCGGTTCGGGATCGCTGTCCGGGGGTTTACCGCATGTGGGGTGACGCTGTCTCGGTTTCGTGAGTTCTGATCCGCTGGCCGCTGGCCGCTGGCCGCTGGCCGCTGGCCGCTGGCCGCTGGCCGCTGGCCGCTGGCCGCTGGCCGCTGGCCGCTGGCCGCTGGCCGCTGGCCGCTGGCCGGTGGGTGGTCGGTGTGATCGGGGGGTGGATGAGGGGACTCACCCGCCGGGGTCGGGCGGGGATACGGACGCGGTTTTGCCGGCCGTGTCGGTGCGGGCGTTGCGGGGGCCCGCGGTGCGTAGTCTGCTGGCTTTGCGTGGGGAGGGGAAGCTCACCACCCGGCATGTCCGAGTGGCTGCGGATGCTCTGGGTGTGCGGGAGCGGGCGGCGTGGCGGTGGCTGGCTGCGGCCGAGGAGGACACGGACGCGGCTGCCGCGCCGGGGGAGCGGGCCCGGTATCACGGGCGGTTCACGGTCACTGCGGAGGTTCGGGCTCTGCTAGGGCTGTGGAAGGGGAACGTCGCCGCTGTCCACCGTGAGTTGACCGCCCGTGCGGCCCGGGGCGAGGGTGATCCGCCTCCGTCGGTTCCGACGCTGCACCGTGCGATCCGGCGTGATCTGACGCCTGGGGAGCGGGCGGGGCTTGCCGGTGGTGAGCGTGAGGCCCGCAAGCATGATGTGTTCCTGGCCCGGCCGCGGGGCTGGCGGAACCAGGTGTGGGAGGCCGATCACGTCCAGGCCCCGGTCCTGGTCGACGTCGAGGGCGCTGCGCGTCGGCCGTGGGTCACCTGGTTCGTGGACTGCGCGTCGAACACGATCATGGGTGTGGCGGTCACCCCGGGGCATCCGTCGGGGGAGTCGGTCCTGGCCGCGCTCCGGGCGGCCGTGGTGCGCGAGGAGCCGTTCGGGCCGCAGGGCGGGCTCCCGGAGAAGGTACGCGTGGACCGGGGCAAGGACTTCCTGTCGAGGACGGTGATCGCCGCGTTCGACGCCCTGGCCGTGGAGGTGGAGGACCTGCCCGCCTACACCCCGCACCTCAAGGGCACGGTGGAGGGCTTGAACCGGGCCGTTGAGTCGATGTTCCTGGCCGCGCTGCCCGGCTACGTACGTCAGCCGCGCCCGGGCCGGCGCCGGGCGCGGCCGAAGGACGAGGTGCTCTTGGACTTCGAGGACTTTACCGCCCGCCTGTTGGACTGGGTGGCCTGGTGGAACACCTCCCACCACCCGGGGCCGTTGAAGGGCCGGTCCCCGCTTCAGGTGTGGGAGGCGGATCCGACGCCGTCGCGCGAGATCCGCGCGGACGCATTGTGGACGTTCACCCTGGAGGACGACGGCCGTGTCCGGGTGCTCTCCACCAAGGGCGTCCGCTTCAGGAACCGCGACTACCTGGCGGCGTGGATACTGCGGGCAGCGTGCGCGAGCCTGCACGCTCCCGACCTCTGGCCGCCGCGACGGCGCTGGCCTCCTTCGTCTGGTGAGGGGCTGACGGATGGCGCAGGTGATCCGGGACGGCATGCTGTCCCATGCGGTGCTGGTCGAGCGGTTGCTCGCGATCGACGAGGCAGGTCGGCTGCTGGGCCCGCACCGTCACGCCGCGGCCAGCCTTGCCCGGGTGCCGGTGAAGACGGTGACACGCTGGCTGTGGCAGGCACGCGACGAACCCCCGCCCCGAACCCCGCCCGCCCGCGCGGGATGGTTGTTGAAGGCCCCCGCCTGGGACGAGACGACGTGGGCCCGGATGGACACCCTGCTGGCAGCCGAACACGACCTGAGGCAGAGCCGGAAGCCGGGTCCCCGCCCTGCCGCCGACCTGTCCACGCCCCTGTACCGGGCCCGCCGTTGCCCCTGCGAGGGCGACCACCCCTTCGTGGCCGGCCCCCACTGCGCCGCAGCGGGCGTGGACACGCTGATCCCCGAAGCGGACGTGGTGGTCACCGACGCCCTGGAACAGACCGCCTCAGCCCTGCGGCACGTCGTGGCCGCCGGCGGCGTCATGAACATCGACGGCGCCCCGGGGACCGGCAAGACCATCGCCCTGCAATACGCCCTCGCCCGCCTGCCGCCCGGCCCGGCCATCCGCCGCGTCCCGATACCCGTGGGCGCCACGATCTCCCAGCTACGCCACGCGATCGCCGAAGCACTCGCACTCAAGGTGCGCCCCGACAACCGGCGCAACACCACCGACCAGGCCCTGGCCACCGCGCTGCGCAGCCCGCACGTGCTGGTGTGCGACGACATCCAACGGCTTTCCCCACCCGCCCTGGAATACCTCTGCCGCCTGGCAGTCGACCCCGGCGCACCCACCACCCTCATCCTGGCCGGAACCGGAAGCACCCAAGCCCTCCAGCGGCTACCAGAACTCGCCTCCCGCATCCTGACCCGCCAGCACATCCCGCCACTCACCCCCGCTCAGGCCCAGGCCCTCCTGCCCGCCTTCCACCCGCTGTGGGGCAGGGTGCCGCCACAGCACATCGCCCGAGCCGACGAACGCTGCGCACGGGGCAACTTCCGCGCCTTCGCCCAGATCACCGCCCACGTCATCGACGCCGTCCTGACGAACCCCCTCGCGCACTCCGGCAGCGCCCTGGTCGAGGCGGCATGCCGCCGACTCGGAGGCATCTGAGGGGCCCCGGCGCCTCTGGAGAGTCCACGAGGTGCAGTGTCACTGGCGTGGGGCGACGCACCTGAGCAGCTGTGAAGGGGTGAGCTGGTGGAAATCGGTGGCGGCGCCCCGCACGTCATGCTTATCGACGAGGTGGGGTGATGGCCGGCTACTGCGGCTCGAGGTCGGGTTCGGAAGGGCCGGAGGGCAGCCGGGTGGGAGGCTTGTCGCCGATGCGTTCCCACCACAGGCCGGCACGGTCACGAAAGTGAACCATGAGCTCCTGGTCCGCGGAGCCCTGCGGGAGAAACTCCTCATATCCCTCGCCGTCGCTCATCAGGAAGAGCGGCACGGAGAACTCGTCTCCCGCCGGCAGGACACCGGAGGTCTTGTTTTCGGGTGTGCCCCATAGCGGTTGGATGTGGTGGCGGCCGCCGTGGGTATAGGTGGCGCGAATGACCCGTACTTCCGTTAGGGGGGCGTCGCTGCTGTTGGTGACGACAGCGTGTTCGCGGTCGAGGCGGGAGCTGACCTGGAGGGCCTGTGCTGCGGCTCTGGCGTAGTCCGCCGCTCCGTCCCTGAGGTACGCGCGGATGCTGCTGCAGAAGGCTTTCAGCTCGTCGGTCGGCTTTGCGTGCCATCCGTCATTGAAGACCTTCTGAGACCAGAGCCCCTTGTCGCCTCGGGGCACCTGACGTACCCAGGACTCCAGCTCGCCGCAGGGTACGACGAAGAGGCCGAGGTCGGCGGCCGCCTGCAGCAGGCGCTCCGCAGCGTTGTACGGATCGCCCTGAAGGCCGGCCAGGCCGGACTTCTTGAGGTCCCCCCACCGGTCACCGCCCTTGGCCAGCTTGGTGAGCTCACCGAGGACCCGATCCGGAAGCGGGTCACTGGCCTTGACGCCCTTCAGGAGCGCGTTCATCTCGGTTTTGAAGCCGCCTGCGGAGGTCTCGCTCCGGGATCCGGCCGCATGTTCTCGGAGGCATTTGAGGTCCGGGTCCAGGTGCTCGGTGACGTCGGCGAGACTCGTGACGGCCGCGGCGAGACCAGACCGGAGGTAGTCGAAGTCGGCGATGACTGCGGTGGGGATACCGCACTGCCGTAGCCGCCGCGCGGTGTCGCCCAGAGGCGCTTTGCCACTGGTGTGGAGGAAGAGGGTGTTGTCGTGTGCGGCCGATGCATCCTTGGTGGCGTCAAAGGCCGCGGCGTAGAACTGGCAGTCACCGGCGGCTTCGCAGAGCACGACCCGGTCGTAGAACAGACCCGAGGACAGGTTCGAGTACCGGAGCAGGGGAGTGCGCAGCAGGCCCTGCACGGCGTCCGGGTTCAGCAGCCGGGCGGCAGGGGCCCCGGATGACCGGTCGAGACGGACGATCGACACCGGGCGAGCCTGTTCCGCTTCAAGGACTCCGGCGAGGAAGTCGGCGCTATGCGTCGCGACGAACAACTGCGTCTGCCCTCGGATGCCGGCCAGAAGACGGCCGAGAAGGCGGGCTTGCGGCGGGTGCAGAAACGCCTCGGGCTCGTCGATGATGACAATGGGAGCGGGCCGCACCATCACCTGAAGCAGGATCTGCACGAAGCTGCGGAACCCATCGCCCTGCGCCGACACCAAGGGCAGGTTTCGGTACGCTGCGGCGACTTCTCGCGCCGCCCCCGGGAGGGCGTCCCGCAGGTCGGGGTGAGGCCGACCAACGCGGAGTCGGATCCGCTCGTCGTACCGGTCTACACAGACGTGGTGGCGAAACGCCTGATGCACCAATTCAGAGAAGCGCGACTCTGCTGCGCGGTCCTCGTACAGGTACTGGAGCTTGGACTGCGGCGGCAACAAGAAGTCCCAGTGCTCCACCTCTGATTCGACCTGCAGGCGGTCTTCGGTCCACAGCGTTTGCTTGAGGAAGGGGGTCAGCTCCGCGAGCGAGAAGGACGTCCAGCGATGCGGCATGGAGTCCTTGAGGAGCACCGCCCCGCTCGGAGAGACGTAGTGCTCAGCCGTGCTGGGTGTCCAAGTCCGGTATCCGCCCTCCTCCAGCCAGGCCGTGAACTCCTCGCTGCTCCCGCTGTGCCGTGGGAGGGCTTGTCGGATCCACCGGGTGGTCCTGCCAGCTGTTGTACCGGGGAGCTCGATCTGCGCGTCGAGTTCACGGAGCAGGAGCGACTTGCCACTGTTGTTGGACCCGATGAAGAGCGTCATGCCATCCTGCGGCGGCTCCACTATGAGGCCTGTATTGAGCATGATCTCGGCGACAGCGAAGGTGATCGCCATGTTGCCCCCCGGAACGGTGTGCACATCGCCCCAAGAGCGACGTTGGTGATCTGCGAAGCGTATCGATCAGCCGATACTCCACTGGAGGTTTCGTCTCACTTACTCGGTCGGTACGGGCTGAGGATCGCCCCGGTGGCCGTCGCATTGCGGGGGCCTCTTGGACGCCCCGTGCTCGCCCCGAGCGGCGCCCGCCCGGCCCGTGCGGGCACGTCTATTGCGCCCGGCGACCACATACTGCCGGACGCCCAAGGTCGAGCCGCCGCTCAAGCTCGTCCTCGTCGAGGGCGAGGCCGGCGAGGACACCCGCCTGACCACCTCGGCGTCGAGGCCGTCTCCACCGCGCCACTAACCGCCTCAAGGACGCGGCTCTGGCCAGGGGAACGACACCTTCTGCTGCTACGCCTTTCTCGGCGGCCCACGGTCCGCGATAGGGGCGGGTGCCCGCGCACCCGATGGGTGCCGAAGCGGGGGACCTGCGACCGGAACCGCCCAAATCGACGAGGCAATCAACGCATCGTTGATGCGTTTTCCGCATCAAATAGTCTAGGGTCGCATCATGGTGATGGGTACGGAAGAACTTCTCAGGCTCACGGTCGCTGCGTTGATGTCGCGCTCTGGTGAGCGTCAGCACGTCCTCGCTGATGGGCTCGGACTGTCGCAGGCCCAGATTTCCCGGAAACAAGGGGGCCGTCAGCACTGGTCGCTCGAAGACGTTGACGGCCTCGCCGCGCATTTCGGCCTGCACGTCCTGGACCTCCTGGCTGGCCCCACGCATGCGGTGGGCGTCCTGCACGGCTCGATCCCCGCCCTGCGCCCTGCCGACCTCGCAACCCCCGCCCCGCCCGCGGCCGCGCAACTCCCCTTCCCCGCCGTCCAGCTCCCCGCCCAGCCCCCACAGGCACCTGCCCAGCCCCCGCAGGCGCCTGCCCCGCGGCCGCCGGTTCAGCCGGCTGACGCGCCCGCGCTGCGGTGTGTGCTGTGCGGGCAGCCGTGCGACGAGGAGGTGGACGGGTTCGCGCAGCACTTGAGCGCCGAGGAGTGCGCGGCCGCCATCGCCTCAGCGACCCCCGCCCCTGCGGCGCCCGTGCCCGCGCCTGCCCCCGTCCCGCCGCAACTTCCCGCCGCACCCCCGACACCGGAGCCCACACCCGCGCCCGAGGCAGGGGCGGATCCGGTCGTGCCGGAGGTCGAGTCCGTGCCTGTGCCGGCGGCGGGGCCGGCGGTGGTGCGCGGTCCGCGGGCGTACGCCTCCGGGTCGCTGATCGACCAGATCACGAGCCGGGTGCACGAGGCTCTGCAGGGGTGCTCTGGAGACCTGGAGGCCGCTCAGGTCATGCTCCTGAAGTCCGCGATCCCGGATGTCATGAAGTTTTTCAAGGCCTCGCGGGTCGGTGGCCGGTACGAGCACTCGGAGTTCCCGCCGACCGCCGACGTCCTCAAGAAGCGGTCCCAGAAGGGCGCGGACGAGATCTGGGAGGGCCGGCCGAAGTGGCGCAACCCCCACGTGTTCAAGGCGGCCAAGCAGGGCGAGGAGTTCGAGGTGACGGCCCTGGACATGAACGCCGCCTACCTCTCGGCCTTCAAGTGCTGGCTCCCGATCGGACAGCTCCGCGAAGACACCAGCGGCGTCCACGACCGGAAGAAGTCCGGGGTCCACCTGATCACTCCGGCCGAGTGGGAGCACACCGACCTGCCCAACCCGCTGGGCAACCGGATGGAGCCGGGCGAGTTGTGGGTCACCGAATCCACCCTCCGCCTCCTCCTCGACTGCGCCCGAGACGGCCTCGCCGACGCCCCGACCATCCACCGCTCACTCGTCTCCGGCGGCACAGAAGTCCTGTTGGAAAAACTGCGCCGCGCCCTTGCGGAAGTCCGGAAATCAGCTCTCGCCGATGGCGACGAACTGACCGTCAACTACGTGAAATCCATGTATTCTAAGCTGGTCTCCACCCTGGGTGAGTCCACCGCGAACCGTGATATGCGACGCCCGGACTGGATGCACATTATGCGAGCGAAAGCATTCGCGAATCTGTGGATGAAAGCCAACAAAATCCACAAGGCAGGAATCCAGGTCGTGGAAATCTCCGGCACCGACGAACTGCATGTCATCGGCGACTGGCGGACAGTTTTCGCCGAGGGCCGGGACCTGAACCAGGTGAAGGAAAAGCAGACTTACACGCTGGGGGGTAAGCGCTGATGGCAGGATCCGAGGACCTGTGGTCCCGCTGGGGCGAATGGCAAAGGCACGACGCCCGCGGCATGAAGGGCGGCGAAGCCCTCATCCTGGAACTCAACCGGATCGTCCACACCTCCGGCATCGTCTCGCCCGTCACCTCCCACCGAGGCCTGACCGCCCGCCTGCGCTACCTCGACAGCCCCGCCGGCCGCCAGGCCCTCGCCGAACAGGGCGTCAGCACCTGCACCCTGCGCTCCTGGACCCGCGGCAAGGCCACACCCTCCCCGGCGTCCAGGGAGCGGATCGACGCCGCGTACTGGTGGCGCCGACGGGAGAACCTGATCCGCTCCGGCTGGCTCGCCCGCCACCTCGACAACAACGGCCAAGGCCGCCGCATGGAGATCTACCCCGTCGACCAGACCCACGTCGACACCAAGTACAGCCGCCCCCTGAGCGACCGCTCGATTACCGTTCGGTACATCTGGCCCGACCTCGTCCAGGCGTGGGCGGATCGCGACGAGGCGATGGTGGACGAGATCTGGGACGACGTCATCACCGACCTCGACTCCGACTATGCCGCCTACGCTTACGTCTCGTCCGTCGGCATCGGAGCCTGACCCCCGCCCACAGCCGTGTCGACAGTTCGCGAGTAGCTCTCGTGAACGTCACGAGATCCCGTTCCGCCGCAAGGCGGGGCGGGATCTCGGCGTTTCCGGGGTCTGTTCGACGTGGTGTCCGATTGCTCGGCCTGCCGCGGTCACTGACCAGGCGTCGGCCGGAGGGGGTTGCTTGGGGTGGTTTGCATCAATGCGGCGCTTCCGGCCGTCTGTGGGCATGGCGGAGCGTGGCCTGGCTGCTGGTCGGTGTAGGCGCGGTCGGCGGCCAGGAACCCGGTGGGGAACCCGAACGGGACGAGCCTGGTGAGGCTGTGGATGGCATTTCGGGCCGATCCGGTTCTCGGGGGTGTCGAGGCCGGCGCCGAAGGCGAGTTGCGGATGCCGGCTGACGCGCTTCTCTTCCAGGGGATGTCTTGCGGGGTGCCGCCGGCCCGCCGTGATCTCGATCGACGACAGGTCCTTCCAGCCCGGGTGGGGCTGGTGCCATGCGGGGAACGGGGTCGTGTCGACAGCGAGGTCGCCTCGCCATCCCCGGAAGAGCCCGCGCTGGTGAGCGAAGCGGACAGTGACCAGGACCAGCCGGTCACTGATCTCCTGCAGCACTCGCCGACGGCGGACCTGCTCGACTCCTGCCCCTTCCTCCCAGGCCACGATCACGCGGTGGAGTCGGCTCTGCCGACGGCCTGGAAAGCAGTTGATCCAACTGCCCCGTGGACTCGGGGGCGGCGGTCGGGGTTATTGAGACAACTTCAGGAACGGTTTCAGCTGTAAAGCTCCATGGGCGGCCGATCGAGGCGCTGCTCATCTATGCTGCGCGCGAAATCTCCCCGAGTCGCGGAATGGAAGTGTCCGGTTCGCGGTGCTCTTGCAACAGCCGGAAGCAAGTTCTATTGTCTCAGCAGATTTTGGCCATGCCTCAGGGCTCAGAGGTTCCGTAGTAGCCCCGAGGGGCGTCCCTGTGTCAGTGGCGCCAATCATTTCCGGGGGGATTCAATGAAGCTCAGATCCATAATGCTGGCCATTCTGACGGTAACCGGAATGGCCGTCCCTACCGCTGCCGCTGCCCCTGCAGTCGCACGCCCCGCGTCAGCCCCTGCACCCAATGTGCTGCTTCAGCAGATGGAAGGCGGCGTTGTCAACGATTCTCTGCGGTTGCGCAGGGAGCTTGGTTTCGAGGCCACGGAGAGCAAGCTGGCCGAAATCCTCCGGGGCCGGGAGGCCCTGACCCCTTCGGTAGGCATCCGTGAGGAGGGGCTCGTCAACGAGTGGGGTTTCATTGGAACGGCTGCCGAGGCGTCGGAGATGAAGCGTCGTGACGCGCTTGTGTCCGCGGTTGAGCCCGTCGTGCGCGAATTCTCCCAGCAGGAGAAATTTGCCGGGCATTTCCTCGACAACCGCCGCGATGGACGCCTGGTCGTCCAGTTTGCCGGAGCCCTGCCGGCATCGGATCGGCAGGACGCGCTCATGAAATCAGCTCTCAATTCGGGCAGCACGGTCTCCGACGTCGAATTCCGTGTCGTCGAGCACTCCACTACCGAGCTCACCGGTGCCATGGAAGCCGTGTGGAAGTGGGCCGCCAAGGCGGGTGGCAGCGATATACCCGTCATCTCCGTCGAGGAAGACGTGACCACCAACGGGCTCAAGGTAGTCCTCCGCCCGGGAGTCGAGCAGGCCGGCGTACGAGATGTCCTGGCCCGGCTCGATGTCCCCGCGATCATCACCGAGGGTGACGGGGCTGACGAGGCGTGTACGTCCCGCAACGCCTGTGACTCGCCCCGCCGCGGTGGTGTCGGCATCAGCAAGTCAAACTCGCTCTGCAGCATCGGCTGGGTCGTGAACCGGAGCGGTGTGCGCGGGGCGCTGACCGCCGGACACTGCTGGTGGGGCACAAACAGCGGCTCGGTCGCCTCGGGGAGTGCCACCTACGGCTCCCTGACCGGCACCAATGCCCTCACGAACGGCACCCACGCCGATATGCGCTTCATCTCGATCCCGAGCGGCGGCCAGCCTTGGTTGTATCAGAATGCCGCGAACAAGGCCCGGGTGGTGACGGGATCATCGCTGGGGTCTGTCGGCTCCACCGCCTGCCTGTTCGGCCGTAACTCGGAGAATGCGCGCTGCGGGACGATCTCGTCTACCAACGCGAGCCACACCAGCAGCACTTGCGGCTGTGTCGTATACGGGCAGTCCGCGGCCTCATACTCCAGCGCGGGTGGTGACAGCGGCGGTGCCGTTGCCAGTAGCTCCACGGGCAACGTCGCACGAGGTGTGCACTCCGGAACGTTCGGAGGAGCGAAACACTACAGTTGGATCGGGTACACCTCTACGTACAACATGGGAACGCTCGCCACCGGATGACTCCGGAGCCTGCGGGAACAGGACGCCCACCATGAAGGCACGACTCTTGCTGGTCCCACTTCTTCTCGGTGGCCTGATGGCCTGCTCCTCGGCCTCCGGTGCCGAAGGTGATGCATGCCCCGAGTGGCCCGTCTACTCCAATCCGCAGGAAGCCCTCAAGGATGCGGATTACGTCGTTACCGCAGACGTCACGGAGCGGGTGGGGAACGAGGCGGTCTTCGGTACCGAAGCGCACGCCTATTCGGTCAGTACCAAGGGGCTTCCTGTTCTGAAGGGAGATGACATCGGTTACAGCAACCTCAAGGTCATTTCCACACCTCAGAAGTGTTCGGGCGGCGACCCCTACCCGGACGGGGATCCGCTGCGCGAGGGCCAGCGCGTCATCCTCTTCCTGACACGGGAAGACCCGAAGGGCACCTGGAGGACGATCACACCTGACCACGGGGTACTCCCGGTTGGCAGTAGCAGTGACAGCCTTCCGAGCCGCTGGCCTTCGTAGCCGCCGACAGAACGAAGCGACATGAAGCCTGCCCTCACCTTTCGAATCGGTGAGGGCAGGCTTCGCGTGCCCGTCGCCCAGCCGTCCTAGGTGCTGTCCGGAACGGGAAGCGATCACCCTTCACTTGGGAAGCGATCTTCAACGGGCCGGGACATTGGCTGGTCAGGTCCACTCGTGAACACCCCCGTGTGGACATCCTTCGGCCACCTGTGTCGCCCGTGGTTCGTCAGAGCGATGCCTACAGCGGTGGCGAGGGCGGCGCCGACGCCGCCGACGGCCGCGACCGGGGCGGTCAGGGCGGGGTGGCTTCACGAACCGTGAACAGAGCCAAGCCACCCATGCTGTGCACGTCATGAGCCCGGCATATCCGCCCTACGGGTCCAGTTAGCGAGAGATCGGCCGGACAAGAGGGTGTCGGGGTGGTCGGGTCCGAGGACGCGGCCGCGGTCGGCGGTCAGCTCGGTGAAGAGGTCGCGCGCCCTAGCAGCATCCCCCGCTTGTCCGCTCCAGTGAGCGTGGTTGTGGCGTGAGATGAGGGTGTGGGGGTGGTCGGGTCCCAGGACGCGGGTGAACTCTGTGATCAGTACAGTGCCGAGGTCGCGCGCCGTAGCGGCGTCTCCTGCTATTCCGGTCCAGCGTGCGTGGTTGTGGCGTGAGGCGAGGGTGTGGGGGTGGTCGGGTCCCAGGACGCGGGTGTAGTCCGCGATGAGTACGGCGTTGAGGTCGCGCGCCGTAGGGGCGTCTCCAGAATCTCCGATCCAGAGCGCGTGATGCTGGCGGGCAGCAAGGGCGCCCGGGTGGTCGAAACCGAAACTGCGGGCGTAGTCGGCGACGATTCCTGCATACAGGTCGCGCGCCGTGGCGGGGTCTCCAGACGTTCCGGTGCCTTCCGCCTCGAAGATCCGGGAGGTGAGGTCTTGTTCCGTAAAGCTGTTGTCCGGGACGTCCATGCTGGTGGAGGGGTTGTTCGGCACGGTCGGATTGTTGATGGGGACGGCGTCGTCGAGTTGCGTGGTGATGCGGTCGACCGTATTGGCGTCGGTTTCGTTGATCGCTGACGCGCGGGCGAGGGCGGTATCGATGTCGTCGCCTTCGGGGTCCTCGGAGACCGGGCCGGGCGCGAGCGGCGGCAGGGCAGAGGCGAGGCCTGGCAGGTGGTCGTGAGGCGAGGGTTCGTCGCCGCGGAGTCGGTCGAGGTCGTCGGTCAGCTCGTCGATCCTCTGCTGGAGCCGGGCGGAGAGTTCCTCGGCTTGACGCCTTTTCTCCTCCGCCCGCTCCAGTTCCTCTCTGGCCTTCTCCGTCTGAGCCTCGGCCCGGCCAAGCTTGCGCTGCGCCGTCTCCAGAGCAGTGCCGTGATCGGTGTGGGCGAGCTGGTCGCGCTCCGCGGTCAGCCCGGTGACCCGGTTCTGGAGTTTGTGAATCATGCCGAGGAGGACCATGACGAGCTTCGCGGAGTTGTCCGCAGCCAGCCGCAGGTCGGCCTGTTGTTCCAGGGAACGGGTGAGCCGGTCGTAGATGTCGATCTGCCTGGCCTGGATGTGTGCCAGCTCCACTGCACCCACGGAAGGCGCGGCGATTCCGGGGGCGGGCCTGGGCGGATTATGTGCGTCTCGCAGCAGTGCGTTGGCCTCCTGGTGCCGGCGTTCGCGTAAGGGGGCGGGGACCGTCGCGTCGACGATGGCGGTCACGAACCTCTGCGTCGGGATCTTCCCGCCGAGATAGACGCTGATCTGAGCCTTGGACATGGCGATGTCGGTGGCCAGGGTGGCGAGTGTTCTTTGGGATTCGTCGACCCGGGCACGGAGGAAGACCGCGAGCCGGTGGGCCTGCGGGTTCACTGCCCGGATCGGCCCCCAGGGTCGGCCGCCTCCACCGTTTCGTCCTGCTGTCGGCATGCTGCCCCCGCCTGCGTCTTCGTTCTGAAGCGTCCGGTCTCTCCCGGACAACCACCTCTCCGTCCGGAACCTACCTGCGGTGTCCTGTCCAGGGGGTCCGGACAACCCAACTCCCCTCCATCGTCTGCCTCACGCCGCAGATCGCGGGACCAGCAGACCGTAGGAGCAAACTTCATGAACGACACCATCGCCATCGCGGCGGACCTTCTTTCCATCGCCGCCGCCCTCCTGTCCGTGGGCCTGGAGATCTACCGCGACCGCAAGGACAAGGACAAGGAACAGGAGCACCGGAACGAGGAGGGGACCGGGCGCTGAGAGGACGCGGGACGCGCCTCTGACCGGAGAGCAGCCGCAGGAAGGGGGTCTGCGCCCAAGACGCGTCGAGTGTTCACCAGGACACTGCCCCTGAGCAGGACTCAGGGGCAGCTGGCCGGGGCCCGTCCCGCGCGCGGACCGCCCCGACTGCAGCGCTCGGCTGGGTCGGGGCGACGCTGTCCGCGGCCTTCGATGTCGCGGTCGCGCTCCGCAGGCGCGACCGATCAGCGGTCCGTCCGCCAGGATCCCGCGCCCAGACGGCGATGGGCCGACACGGGCGGCCCCTGCTCGGCGGAGGACGTCGGGGGATTCCACTGTTTGGCGTGCGCCAGTTCGGCGGCGAGACGGCCGCGCAGGCCCGGCACGGGCGGCATGGAGGAAAGTTCTGCTCCCGCACTGCCCGCGGACCCGCCCCGTCTCATCTACCCCGTCGACCAGAGCCACGTCGACGCCAAGTACAGCCGCCCCCTCAGCGACCGCTCCATCTGGCCCGACCTCGTCCACGCCTGGGCCACCCGCAATGAGGCTCTCGTGGACGAGATCTGGGACGACGTCATCACCGACCTCGACTCCGACTACGCCGCCTACGCCTACGTCTCCTCCGTCGGCATCGGAGCCTGATCCACCCCTTGCTCGAACGGCATCCCGTTTGGCCTTCGCTCCTCTGTCCGCTGAAGCGCGCAGCCCCTGTGACAGAGGCGCGCCTGTCAGGAGCGCCCCGCCAGATGGCGTTGCAGTTCACGGTGGCGGAACTGGTACGCCGTACCTGCCTGGCGCAACACCCCCCGGCGGTGGGCATCGGCCAGAAAAGCCTGAAGGTGCCAGGGCACGTGGCCCCTGAGCGCGAGGAGTGAGGTGGCCGCGGCGTAGGGCGCCCAGGACGTGGAGGCCAGCCCGGTCGTGAGCCCCGCAATCGCACCGACGGCGAGGGCCGAGAACACTCCGAAGAGGATGGATAGCGGGTATCCCTCAGCCGCACCCACGCTGACCCCGACCAGGAGGCCGGTGACCACGGCCGTGGCAAGTCCTATCCGGAGCACGGTGGCACGGAGCGTCCGGCGGTGCAGCGTTACGAGCGATGCGGGACCAGCGGCTTGGTCTGGTGCTACGGGGCGCGGGACCAAGGCGCTCGCGGCCACGAGGGGCACAATCAGCACGGCGATGACTGCGGTGTCGGAGAACCAGGCGGCAGGTTCATCAGAGATCGCGGCCATCACACCGCTGGTCACGACCGCACCCGCTGCCATCGCCAGGAAAACGAGCCCCAAGCCGTCCAACCTGAGTTGCTGCCAGGACCAGCGAACTCCGACTGCTGGCAGATCATCCTCCCACCGTCTGGTGGTGATCCATCCGGTGACCGCGGTGATCACCGCGGTCAGCACACCCCAGTTCATGGCCTTGGATACCGCGAGGAGGTCGGACACCTTCGCGGTGTAGCGAAACGCGGCCCATGTGACGCGGCCGATCTCCTGCTCGCCGGGTATCGCGAGCGTGGTGACGAAGAAGTACAGCGCGAATCCGATTCCGGTCAGCAGCAGGGACCCGACGAACACCGTGCCGCCGGCGAGGAGACCAGCGAGTGCGCCCACAAGAGACCGGACCGCCATGTGCGGATAGAGTCGCCGCAGCTGCCACCAGCGCAGCTGGTCGTCGTTCGGTGTTCGTTCGAGGTGGCCGGCCAGGAAACGCAGGGTCCGTTCCACGCGCTCTCGCGTCCAACGGCACGGCCTCTGCGGATCGCTGCGGTAGGCGGCTGGTAGGAACGATCGGAACAGGAAGGCCAGAAGGTCTTCCCTGCTCGTATGGTCAAGCATGCTCCTCGGGTGGGGTACCGCGTTGAGCGGCTCACCCGTGCGGGGATTGAAGACCGTCTTCGCCAGGAACACTCCCAGCGGCGTCGCCAGTGCTTGCGTCACGGGCGAGCCGGCGGGCACCGAGTCGACCTCGTCCCACCGCGCATGGGCGGCGCCGGCGTCGCTCCGCAGGTACTCCATAGCGATCTGCCGTGTCAGGGGAATCAGTCGTATGCCGCCCGCCGCCAGCAGGGGGCCCGTTACTTCTCGCTCGCTCCTGAGCGCCTCGCGGTACTCCGCCGTTCGGCTCGTCAGGACCAGCGGCCATTGGGACGGCAGCAAGTCGTTGATACCGGCGAGTGCTCGGGGCTGCAACGAGCGAGGCAGCTCATCGAACCCATCCAACAGCGGCAAGATGCGCTTCTCGTCGATCAACTTCTCGGCGTGGATCCTCGCCCGGGAGTTCATCTCCCGGCGGCCCACCACGGAGACCGAGGCGGAGAGCAGGGCAGGTCCGTGGTCTTGCACCAGCTGTTCCGTCATCCACGCCCGAAACGTCTGTCGACTCACGTCCCATGACGCGAGCGGAAAGACGACCGGCACGCGTCCGCCGTTCGCGCGTTCGCTCAGCAACTCGCCCTGGAGCCGTGTCAACAACACGCTCTTACCGGCTCCGGGTTCCCCGAGCACCACCAGACGGCGGGTGGGCACACGCCGGAGGAAGATGTCGCCGATCTCGCCGTCCACCCCGCATAAGCTCGTGGCTGCCGCCGGCCACTGCGAGGGTTCCCCGGGAGGCCCGCCCGGCCACCCGGTGGCAATGGAAGCCAGCCGGCCCCAGTCCTCAACCAAGTCACCCTCAACCTCCTGCCAGGCGACAGGCAGGAGGTAGGGGCGCTCGAGCTCACGCACCCGCCACTCCTCGTCCCACTGACTCGCCACCCTGACGGCTAGAACATCCGCGACCTGCGAAGAGTCAAGAGCCGAGGGAAGCTGGACGCCCTGCTGGCGGTACTGGAGAAGCGCCAGTACGAGCGCGATGACGCCCACGAAGGAGGCCACGACGCTGGCCATCTGGTCGTTCTCTTGCAGAGTGTGCAACGCGTAGTAGCCGGCGAGCGCGAGCATGGCGCCGACACCGAGGATGATGACCGTCTGTTTGAATCGCCACCCACCCATGCGGACATCATGGAGCACGGCTGCGGTGTCGCGGCGGAGCTTTCCGGATCCCAGGCCAGATCACCGTTCGAAGGGCGTCGGTCCGGAGCCCAGACGACGACGAGACCTGCCCGACCGCCGTTCTCAGTGGATGACGAATGAGGACCGTGCCGGTTCGGTGACCTGGTTATGGGAGGCCTCTGCGATGTAGACGCCTGGAGGTACGGAGGGTGCGGCCGTGGGGCAGGCGGGGCTGCTGGTGTGCTGGTCCCAGGTGAAGGTGGCGTCGATGGATTTTTCGTCGAGTCGGGCCCAGCGCGCTGATGGTTGTACGGGGGCGCAGTGGGCGGAGTTCCACACGGTGTCGCCGGCCGTGTTCTTGATGGTGAGGACGAGGGCCTGGGGGCTGATGTTGAGGCGGCAGGGATTCCCGGCAGGGGAGGGCTGCATGAGACGCACCTCGATGCGGGCGTCTTTACCGGTGTCGACTTCGTTGGGAGCGGCGACGTTGAGGAGGATCCGGTCGTCGGCGCAGGCGGGCAGCGCGAGCACCTGGGTCGTGCCGAGTTCTGGGGTGTTGGTGTCGAACGCCGAGGCCTCAGGTGACGGGGAGGGGGACGGTGAGGTTGAGGGGGTGGGGGAGGGGCTGGGTTTGGGTGAGGTGGTGGTCGCGGGTCGGTCGGTCCAGGGCAGGAGGTCGCCGACGGTGTTGTCTCCGAGCCACCAGGCCAGGAACCCGGTACAGGCGAGGACCGCGACGAGCCCGATCTGCCCACGTCGGGCACGTGGCCCGGCCGCCGGGGCATGGCGTGCAGGCGTCGGCGTGCGCTGCGGGGGCGGCGTGCGCTGCGCCTGGGTGGCCCGCTGCGCGGGCCGACTCGGGGAGGCGCCGTTGTGTCCCCGGTGGCGGAGACGGATTCCGCCTGGCGCGGCCACGCTGCAGGACCCTGCCCCTTGAGGATTTCCTCGGCTGCCGCGATCTGCTCACTCTTGGACATGGCGGAATAATCAGGAGCTACCGGCTTGGGAACGGGCGTGCGAATGGCGAAAGTACCGGGGTCTTCCGCTCGCGCGTCGACGCTGCGCCAGATTGCGGCCCGTTCTCCTTCCGCCGGGGGAGCGGGTGAGGTGCGGTGGTGTTGACCTGCTTTTTCCTGTGTTGCATCGGCTGCATCGCTGGTGAGTGGGGGTGAGGGGTCGTGCCAGTCGTACGGTGGTTCGCCTGGGTCGGCCTGCGTTGCGTCGTCCGCATCGGCCGGCTGGGCCACGCTGGCGGGGCGGGTCTCCTCCATCAGGCGCTCGACCTGGCGCCGCAGGACCACCATTTCCCGTTCCATGGCCTCCACGGCGGCGCGCGCGGAAGCGAGCTTGGCTTCAAGGTCACGGGTATACCCAGCGGCGTGCACGAGCTGTCCCTGCTGCCGCACCACCAGCTCGGCCAACCCGGCCCGCCCAGACTCCTTCTCCTCAGGGCGGGCGGTGACGGCTTCCAGCCCCTTCTTCAACGCGCCGATCTCTTTCGCGGCGGCGGCCAGCTTGAGGGACAGCTCCTTAGCACGCTTCCGCTCCGACCCCGTCGCGGCCACCGCATCCGCATGCTGCTCCCCGCTCAGTCTGAGCGCGTCCCGCAGCTGCGGCTGCTCCTCGATGAACTGCGCCCGGTGCCGTTCCATCTGCCCGCGCAGAGCAGCGATGTGTTCCTCGAGGTACCGGAGGGGTGCGACCGGATCATCAACCGCAACTCCTGGTTGGCCGCAGCGATCCTGCAACAGGACTGCCCCGACCCGGGATGCGAGGACGGCGTGATCATCGGCGGTGAGGACTGCCGCGCCTGCCAGGTTCGCGCCCAAGAACGGCGGGCTGCGGCCCGGGCTGGTGCGCAGGCAGAAGAGCGGTTGCGGGCCGAGGCTGCTGCGCGCGAGGCCACCGCGGCCTCGGTGACAGGCTGGGCGGAGGCGAAGGCCTCGGAGGAGCTCCGGTTCCGGATGCTGCTCGAGCGCAGTGGGAGGTACGGCGCGATGCTCGACCATCAGGTGGAGCAGCACATGACCGCGTGGCGGGAGCGGAACCCGGATCCGGCTGGCCCGGCGCTCGACCTTGACGCCGCCCAGCAGGGGCAGTTCGCCGATGAGGCCCCCGACTGCCTCGGACCGGCCGAGGAACCTGGCCCCGAGGAGGACAGCTCGTGGGGGCTGGCGTCGTCGCCGAGCGCGGAGTACCAGGCGTGGCGTGAGCAGCAGGCACAGGCCCGTCTCGCCTCGCTCGGCCGGTAGAACCTCGACTAGGGCCTGTCTCCTTGACAGGCTATGGGCGCCATTCCTGCTGGTAGGCGGGGTGTTCGGCGTATGACTGGGCAAGGATTCGCAGCGCGTATGCCAGGCCGGCCGAGCGGGAGTCCGAGGGGTCCATGGCCTTGTAGTCGTGCGCCAGTTGCTCGGTCAGGTCGAGCATGGGGAGATGGCTGTCGAGAAGAGCCTCACCGCCCAGGGTGTCGGCCACGTAGGCATAGGCGTGGTTGTCGTCCATGATGCGTGCGACGAGGAACTTCACAAGATCGTCCATGTGGTCATCTTCTCGGGAAACGTGCTTCGGCGGTCAAGCGGCTGTCCAGATGAGGATTGCGGCGAGGTGGAGTGCGGCCTGATAGGCGATGGCGAGCTTGTCCGTTCGCATGGCCAGTCCGCGCCACTGCTTGAGTCGGTTGATGCACCGTTCGACGGCGTTGCGCTGCTTGTACGTCGGCGTCGAAGGCCGGTGGTCGGCCTCCGTCGCGGCCTCGCCGCAGACGGTGGCCGACCTGGTCGGACGGCTGGGGGATGACGGCGCGGATTCCGCGTCGCCGGAGGTGATTGCGGATCGCGCGGGATGAATACGCACGGTCCGCCAGGACGGCATCGGGTCGGGTCCTCGGTCGTCCGAGTCCGCTTCGCGGAACACGGATGCCTGCCATGACGGTCTCGAAGGCCGGGGCGTCGCCCGCCTGGCCTGCGGTTATACGGAGGGCCAGGGGCCGTGCACGGCTATCGCTGGCAAGGTGGACTTTCGTGCTCAGGCCGCCGCGGGAGCGTCCGAGGCCATGATCGTCAGGTTCGGCCCGACTTGGCGCCCCTTTTTCCTGGCACCGGCGGCGTGCTGGTGGGCTCGGCAGACGGTGGAGTCCACCGAGACGGTCCAGCCGATATCGGCATCAGCGTCGGCCGCTGCCAGAACTGCGGCGAGGATGCGTTCCCAGGTGCCGTCTACGGCCCACCTGATCAGGCGTTTGTGAGCGGTCTGGAACGAGCCGAGCTCGTCCGGCAGGTCCCGCCAGGGCGAGCAGGTGCGGTACTTCCACGCGATGGCTTCCAGAGTTCGGCGGTGATCGGCCCATCGCCGACCACGGACCGGATCGGCCGGCATCAGCGGCTCGATCCGGTCCCACATCGCATCAGTGATCACTAATCGGACGGACACATCCGATCAACTGACCAACCCATCAAAGAGACACGCCCTAACCCCCGTGTTCCGCACTGTGCTGTCTGCCCCTCACCGGAGTGCGCGGACTGCAACCCCCGGAGAGGTGGGCAGCGCCATGCCGCGGATCGTCCGCGGCCGCTCTTTCGGGAGGGAACCTCATGTCCACTGCTACCGACCCGCAGCCCCAGACCCCGCAGCAGCAGCCCCCGCAGCCGCCGGCCACGGACCCGCTCCTGACGCTGTGCCTGGTCATCGTCGGCGCCCTGGTCCTCGCAACGGCTGGCTACATGTGCCTCGCTCACCCGTCGCTCACCGGGCCGATTGCGACGGTGGCCGGGGCGCTGGCCGCGGCGGTCGGCGTCGCGTTCGCCGTCCGCCGGCGCTGACCGTGGCCCGGCAACGGGCCTGCTCGTGAACGACAAACGCCCCGCCCGGACTCCGGGCGGGGCGTACGAGTGTGCAGGTCAGGACCGGTCCTCGGCGTCGAGGATGTCGAGTGCGCGCGGGACGCCGTCCCCGCTGCTCCAACTGGGGTGCGGGAAGGCGGGAGGGGCTTCTTCCGTCCACGCGCCGGCGCTGGAGACGGCGGCAGGGTCCTCGCCGGCCGCGAGGGCGTCGAGCTGCGCGGTGATGGCGTCCAGGTCCAGGAGACCGGCGGCGTACGCCTCGAGGAACAGCCCGACGGCGTGGGAGATCGAGACCTCGTCCTGACCAGCGCGTTTCTTGCCCGCCTCCCACACGGTCCCGGCCACGTTCACCGCCCTGACGACCTTCTCGTCGGTGAGTTTCCGTTCGGTGGGCCGGCCGGTCCCGGCGGGATACGTCTTGGGGACCTGGCGGGGTGCGGTGGCCATGGGGGCGTCGCCTCTCGTCTCGGGCGCGGACCGTATCAGGCCCGCGCCCCCACCCTACCCTTTACTTATATAACTTCATGCTCTTTCGGGAATGCGTGGCGGGCCGAGGCGGCCAGGGTGGCAATGGGGCCGCCCCTACCGAGGTCTTCTCTGTCCGCCTGTCCGCCGGAGGGCCTCGGCGGCGGCGTGCTCGCACGCGTCCGCGAGGAGCGCGGCACGTGGGCGGGTATCGGTGGCGGATGTCCTGGGCCGGAACTCCCGCCCCGACTGAGGGCGGGGCGTAGCGTTGCAACCTTCTCTGAAATTCGCTGTTTTGGGGTCCATCGTCAGCGCATGACGTGGTGGCAGGCAGCATTGTGGTTTAGCCAGCGGCGGGGCTGCCTCGGTGGTGACCCTGTCTTTGGAGATCCGGGCGGCGCAGTATCTGCCCCACGGTGCAAAGTAGCTGCCGCTGACCTTCGACCTCCCGTTGCGCTCCAGCAGTTGCTCCGCGAGGCCACCCGCATTGCCGTGCCGACAGCCGATCACGCGGTGACCGGGGTCCGGCCGACTAATCGGGCGGCGGAGGCGCCTGCCCGACCTGAACAAGCTGGGGTGCAGGTTGTGGCTGTTCCGGTTCGTGATCCTCAGAGGGAAGCTGCGGCGGTGAACACCGCCCTGCGCCAGGCGGATGCGCACGCCCGCTCGCTTCAGGACCTGCCCGAGTGGCAGCGGCTCCAGACCCTCCGCGGTGCCTTCGGGAACGTCTGGCGCGTCCTCAAGGACCGGGCCGGGGAGCACCTCGACCGCCTCATGGGAGACAGCCGCGTCGCGGACTTCATCCGCAAGGTCTCCGTACGCGCCTGCGAGAAGGTCGCCGGGCTGGCGCAGGCGGGCGCCGACAGGCTCCGCCGGGACGACGGACGGGCGCCCGGGAAGAAGCGAGACCTGCCGAGTGCCGAGGCGCTCCTTCGCCTCGGCAATGCGGCGTTCTCCTACAGCGCCCCGCCCTCGCCCCGGGGCAGGCACCGGACGCGGTGGACATCCCGGACATGCGGAAGATGGGGGAAGCCCTGGCCCGCCCGATGCCGGGAACCCGGCCCCGGGTTTCTCCCTCGGCTGCCCGCGGCCGGTCGACCACGGCCAAGCGGCCCGTGGAAAGGCCCGCCCCGGACAGCAGGACACCTGCGGCGTGGCGGCAGTCCCGAACAGAAGCAGTCCCGCAAGCCGCAGCGATAGGCTGCCTGATCCCGGCGACCGGAACGGTCGCCGGGATCAGGACCGGCAAAAGAAAGCCTATTGGGACTGCCTTCGCTTTTCGGTCGGGTTAGTCGGCGGGCTTGCTTTGTTCTCCACAGGACTTGAGGGGCTGTGGGGACACAGTTGATACGAACCCCGGCATGCCCAGTTGCGGGACAGATTTCTCAGGGTCGCGGCTCAGGAGGCCTTTTGCGCGGCGCCAGCGGACACCGTCGCGATCGTCGAAGTCGGCCACGAACACGTAGATCGGCGGATGGCTCTTTCTGAAGTCCCGCCAGCCTGTTGCTCTGGGTGGCAGTTTGTCGAACGGTGTGGCCCATGGGTCTCTCGGTCCCGTGTTGCCGTAGTACTTCATGTTGTCTGTTGTGAACACCATGTCGGAGCATGGGGGCACGCTGGGCAGCCTGACAGAGAATGAGGCCTGTTCAATATCCCAGCGGTTGTCGACGGTCCTCTCCAGGGGCACGACAAACGTCATGGCGACGTTGGAGATGGGGTCCGGTGACCTGTTCATGAGGTGCAGCCGGGACATCCCGCCAGGTTCGATGTCCACCCAGTAGGAGACCCGGGCGGCTTGGGCCTGCTTCTTCTCCTCAGCAGCTTGTCGTGATTGTTTCAGCTGGTCGTCCGCCACCCTGGCGCTGTAGAACGTCGCCACACCGGTGGTGATGAGGCCGGCGACGCTCGCGACGATGGTGGCGATCACTCCGACCTTCACGATCCGGGACGTGGAGTGTCCTTCTCCGCCCCCGTGTCCGGCTGCCTCTGTCATCTCTTGAGCATGCGAGTTCTTGCGGCCGCCGGGTAATCGAGGCGGCCATCTGGCGTGGGTGCCACCGGCTGTCCGCTGGCGCTGGGCGCCGAGGGGTTACCACGAGCAGCGCTCGCGCCGTCCTGGCGGCTTCGTGATAACCGGCGCCCGGGAAGCCGATCCAGCCCTGCCGGGAGCCACTGCGTCGGCTGGCCTGGGCCGAGGCCCCTGTCCGGGAGGCCGAACAGGTCGGGCGGCGGCCGATCGCACGCGGGGTCGCCAGCCCGTCAGGCTACGGGGTCACGGCGAAGGATCCTTCGCAGAAGGCGTCGTCGGCGGCCCATGCGCGGTAGGCGACGCCTTTCCAATCGTTGGGGTCGTCGTGCAGGTGGCTTGCGGCGAGGTCTTCCAGGTGGGTCCGGAGGTCGGCCGGGCTGGTGGAGTGAAGCTGCTGGGTGAGGTGGTGACGCATGCCTATGAGGGGCTGGTTGGCCCGGATGCTGTAGGGCTTGCCCAGGTCCAGGAAGTCGAACTGGTACTGGACGCGGTCGGCGAAGACCTCGTCCCAGTGCGGTGGCGCGGTGACGAAATACCTGAGCCGTCCGTAGCTGTCGGGGGTGACTGCCGCGTGCAGCCAGCGGGCTGTGCCGGTGTGCTCGAAGTACGGGTGCAGGAGCACCTTGCCGGCCTCGGTCGAGGCCTGGTTGCTCTTGGTGTGGTTGCAGAGGTTGCAGACCGGCACGGGACTCGGCGGCGGCACGGAAGGCCTCTGCCGCCGTCTCGGCAGTGCGGGCGGCTTCCCGGAGCCCTGGTGCCGAGCTTCTCACGGTGTACGCGGTGTCCGCCGTGGCCCGTCTCGTGGCCATGTTCGGCGTGGACGCCACCATGGAGCGCCTGGACCGCATCCGGGCGGTTGTTGCTGATCCCTGCGGGTAGCGGCCGGTCGGGCTCGCGCGTCCTGCAGCCGGCTCGTCCGGCCTAACGAACAGCCGGAACGCGCAGCAACGGGAGAGTGGAGGTCAGCCGCAGCTACTTTGCACCGTGGGTCAGGGATAGGACGCCGGGGCCGTATCAGGCCACGCCCCCACCCTACCCTTTGACTTATATAACTTCTCGGTTTCGATGCCCCTCGGGAATGCGCGGTGCTCCGGGGTGGCCGGGATCGGCCCCGGGGTGGCGACACCCCCGCCCCCGGCGAGGCGTCCGACGCGACCGAACATGAGGCGAACGCACTTCTATAACTTCTCTGTTCGGAGGCCGCTGGACGCTGCACGGGTGTGGCCAGTGCTGCGGCCTCGGCTGCGGCGTGCTCGCACGCGTCCGCTAGGAACGCGGTGCGGTGGGCGAGTTCCGCCGCGCGGCGGGCCGGGAGGGCTCCGCCGGCCTCGGCGGCCTCCCACGCCTCCCACCCGATGCGCATCCACAGCTCCTGAGCCACTGCGCCGCGGCGCAGGGCGGTCCGGGCGAGGTCCCGGATCCGGGGGAGGACCGGCGCGGCCCACCCGGGGACGCTGGTGTCGGGTGTGTCGGTCCACGGGACGGCCGGCCCCTCAACCGCGACTCGTACGGCCTGGATGGCCCGTCCGGCGCGCACTGCACGCAACGCGTGTCCGTCCGCTACGTCTTTCCACTCGGCGACGGTCCGACCGTGGTGACGGTCCGGGACCGTCACGGGCGCGATGCCGACCGCGTACCGGGCCGCGGGTACCGCGGTGGGGCGGTGGGCGGCGGCTGCGGCGCGCTCTGCCCGGACGCGGTTACGAGTCTCGGCCGCGCGCTGGTCCGCGCACCGTACGAGGTGGGCGGCCGCGGAATCCCGGTCCGCATGCTCGGCCGGCCGAGCATCCCGTCCGGGGGTGATCGCGTACCAGTGGCGCCCCGACTCCCGGACGCGTCCGGCCATGTGTCCGTTGACGTGCACGATGCGGCCGCCGAGTTCACCGGTGGGCAGACCAAAGCTGCATCGGTCGCTCGCCCCGGACGTCGTGGCCACGGCGGCCGGAGCGTCCAGCACGGACTCCTCCGCGCGCACCGCTTCCTCCGCGGCGTGGTCCGCGGCCGAGGCCGCAACCATGGCGTGCGCGGTGTGCAGCCGCTCCAAAGCCTCGCGCATCGCGGTTTCTCCGCCGTAGCGCTGCGAGGAGACGTGCAGGGCCTGCGCGGTCGCCAGCTGGCCGCGCGCGGCCTCCAGCCGCACCTCGGCCTGCTGCACCCGGTCAACCGGCCCCGTGATGGCCCACGCGTGGACGGGGTCCGCGGCGTGGCCGGTGGTGTGCAGCCACGCGACGTACGCCGCGGCGAAGTCGTCACCCGTCCAGTTCTTCTCCGCCCACCCCTCGAACGCGTGCGAGATCGTACGACCCTCCCTCTCGCGCGCCTCCGCCCACTCCTCCGCCCCGCGCAGCACCCGGTGCTGACGGTTGTCCTCGATGCAGTCCGCGGCGTACTGCCGCTCCTCGGCATCCATTTCGAGCACGGGCAGCGCGCTGACCGGAACTCCGGCGCGCTGCGCGGCGTGTTCGGCGCACATGAGCCGACCGTCCCGACGGGTGCCCACCAGGTACAGGCGGACCCCGTACGCGTCGCAGAAGCCGTTGAAGCCGTCCGCCACCGGGACGCAGCAGTCGCCGACGTCGACAGGTTCCGGCATCCCCGGGATGACCGCCGTCCGCACCGCGGCAGGGATCACGTCCGCCAGCGTGAGCTCCACCTGACCCTCAACGGGCTCCACCCGGAGGCTGTACTGGCCACCAGTACCGCCGTCCTCGCCCCACCCTGCAAGCTCGTAGTTCCGGGTCACCTCCGAGCCCCACCCACACCGCGCGTCGAACCGCGCCGGGCAGTAAGCGTGTTCGATGCACACCCGCGGGTTGTCGACCTCCTCAGGGTCCTCGCACCCGCACTCGCCGTACTCGAACGGGTCCGTGACCTCGGCCTCCGTCACCAGCGTCGTCACGGCCTTGAGCTGCATGTCCTCCAGCCGCACGCCGTCCTGCACACCCCGGGACTCCTTGGCCACGTACCGGAAGCCCGAGCGACCGCGCTCCCAGTACAGGAGCAGGGACACCTCCCCTGCGGTGGTGTACGCCTCCAGCCCAACGACCCACGCGTCCGCGGTCCGGCCCTTCGAGCCGGCCGCGCCGAACACGGCGGAGGCCTGCCAGTCGTTCTCCTCGGCCGTGCGGATCAGCCGCTCGGCACTGCTGGGGATGACCGCCGCCGTACCGGACGTCAGAGCAGACATTCGAACCTCCAAGGGATTGGACCGGGCGGCCTGTTCGGCCGGCCCGTTGAGAACAACCCTAGCTGAAGTTATATAACTTTGAGGGGTTCGCAGCCCCCAATTCACCCGTTTGAGCTTTTGGTATGTGGGCGGTTTTGGCGGGCGGTTGTGGGGTTGTGTTTTTGGTATTCGGTCAGGGGGTGTTTCGGTTTTGGTATTTGACGTTGGGTCGGTTTGGGTGGGTCGGGAATTGGTGGTTTCCCTTTTGTTGGCGATCTTTCTGGTGTAGACCACTCGCTGATGCTGGTCCGGGGTAGTTGTTACGTTGTGTAGCGTGTCGGGGGAGGGGCCGGCGGGGTGGACACTGCGCGGGACCGTGTGCATACTGCTACTGAGAGGGAGCGCGCAGCGCGAGCGGAACGACCTCGGCCCCGCAGGGGCCACACCCCGATATCCGGTCCTGAGACACCGTTACAGACAACCTGACACACCATCAAAACCCCTTCTGACCTGCTACAATTAAGCCGAAGAACCCCGCGGCAGGCCCTCCCTCCGTTGCCAGCCTGCCACCGCGGACCCGCGGTTCCCGAACAACCGGGACCACCCCGCCGTCACCGCAGGTGACGGCCCATCGGGCCACACTCCGCCCGGCGTCGCGCAGCGGCTGCAGCCCCTTGGGAGTGACGCAGTCACTCCGCGTCGTGTCTC